>CAWIIX010000018.1:0-2500 GCA_963836195.1 uncultured Actinomycetota bacterium
CTCCGCCACCGTCTTCGAGGACCCGGCCGCGGCCGGCAAGGGCGCCGACGTCCTCGCGACCGACGTCTGGGTCTCGATGGGCCAGGCCGACCATCCCGACCGCATCTCGGCCCTCACCCCGTACCAGATCAACGACGAACTGCTCGCCGCGGCCGGGCCGGACGCCATCGTGCTGCACTGCCTCCCCGCGCACCGGGGCGAGGAGATCACCGCCGAGGTGATCGACGGCCCCGCCAGCGTGGCCTGGGACCAGGCCGAGAACCGCCTGCACGCCCAGAAGGCCCTCCTCGCCTGGCTCCTGGAGCAGCGATGACATCCTCCAGGCGGGCGTCATCGCCCCCGGTCAGGCTGACGGCCTCCAGGCGAGCGTCATCGCCCCCGGTCAGGCCGATCGCCGCGCCATCGGGGAGGCGCTGATGGCCGGCCAGCCGCCTCCGTCGAGCTCCCCGGCGGGCCGCCCGGCCGCCCCGGCGACCAAGACCGCCCGGCAGGCGCAGATCGTCGCGATCCTCTCGCGCGAGCAGGTGCACTCGCAGGAGCGGCTCGCCGGGCTGCTGGCCCAGTACGCCGGCCTGCACGTGGCCCAGGCCACGCTCTCTCGCGACCTGGACGAACTCGGCGTGGTGCGGCTCCGCGGGGCCGACGGCACCCTGGTCTACGCGCTGCCGGGCGATCCCGGCGGTCCCGGCTCGCGCCCCGGCACCGGCCTCGACCCCTCGAATTATCCCGAACGGACCGCGGCCGCTCAGGACGCGTCCACCCTCCACGCCACCCCGGGCGACTCAGACCCGAGCGATCCCGCCGACGCGGTTTCCGCCCGCGCCCCCCACGACGGCGCCCGCCCCCACGACGGCGGCGGCGCCGCAGTCGGGGGCGCCGACGTAACGTCGGCCGAGCCAGCCGACCAACCGGCGCGACCCGAGGCGGCCGGCGTCTCCGCCCGGTTCACCCGCTACCTCAAGGAGCTGCTCACCTCGGCCGAGGGGAGCGCCAACATCGTCGTGCTCCGCACCCCGGCCGGCGCGGCCCAGTTCCTCGCCTCGACCATCGACCACGCCGCCTGGCCCGCCATCCTCGGCACGGTCGCAGGCGACGACACCGTCCTGGTGATCGCCCGTGACCCAGCCGGCGGGGAGGCCCTGGCAGCCGAGTTCCGCCGCCTGGCCGAGGGCCGCCGCTAGCGATGACCGCACGCCGGAACTTCGCGCGCGCGATCGCGCCGGATTGGCGCAACGGCCCACTGCGCCGCAGCACTCTCACCGCGGTGGCCCCGCGCCGAACCCACGGGATTGGCGCAACGGGCCACTGCGCCCAACCACCTTCAGCGCGGTGGCCCACTGCGCCCAACCTATTGGCGCTGCGGGCCGCAGCGCCACGGGGCTTTTAGCGCAATGGGCCGCAGCGCCAAGCGCCAGCCGAATCATCATTCGGATAACAGCAAGAAGCGGCTACGCTTGCCCCGGAAGACGATCAGGGACGGCCGTTGACGCGGAGCAACGGTCCGTTCGATACCCCTAAAGACCGCACCACCTGCGACCCGCACCTCGATTAGGGTGGGGGCACGGGGCCGATAAATGTTGGAAGCGAGATGGGTGGGACAAATGGGATCCGGCGAGCAGGCATCGGGCGGCACGCCAACCCGGTTGTGGGGCGGACGGTTTGAGGGCGGGCCCGCGGATGCCCTGGCGCGGCTGTCGCTGAGCGTCCAGTTCGACTGGCGGCTGGCCCGCTACGACCTGCTGGCGTCCCGGGCGCACGCCCGGATGCTGCACCGGGCCGGGCTGCTCTCCGACAGCGAGGCCGACTCGATGCTGAGCGCGCTTGACGACCTGGACCGGGCGGTGGAGGAGGGCTCGTTCCGGCCGACGATCGCCGACGAGGACGTCCACACCGCGCTCGAGCGCGGGCTGCTCGAGCGGCTCGGCTCGCTCGGCGGCAAGCTCCGGGCCGGCCGCAGCCGCAACGACCAGGTGGCCAC
This sequence comes from uncultured Actinomycetota bacterium, assembly GCA_963836195.1. Lineage (GTDB taxonomy): Bacteria > Actinomycetota > Actinomycetes > Streptosporangiales > Streptosporangiaceae > Trebonia. The sequence goes on from CAWIIX010000018.1 coordinate 1,979, forward strand.
CGACCTCCGGCTGTACCTCCGCGATCATGCGCGGCTGGTCGTTAGCCGGCTCGCCGAGCTGCAGACCGCGCTGATCAACCAGGCCGATGTCTGCGGCGACACGCCCGCCCCGGGCATGACGCACCTGCAGCACGCGCAGCCGGTGCTCTTCGCCCATCAGCTCCTCGCCCACGTCCAGGCATTCGCGCGGGACGTGGACCGGCTGCGGGACTGGGACAAGCGAGCCGCGCTCAGCCCGCTCGGCGCGGGCGCGCTGGCCGGCTCGTCCCTGGAGGTCGACCCGAGCCTGCTGGCGACCGAACTCGGCTTCGACGGCGCCGTCGCCAACTCCATGGACGCGGTCTCCGACCGCGACTTCGCGGCCGAGTTCTGCTTCGTCGCGGCGCTGGCGGGGGTGCACCTGTCCCGGCTGGGCGAGGAGATCGTGCTGTGGTCCTCGCAGGAGTTCGGCTGGATCGAGATCGACGACACCTACGCGACCGGATCTTCGATCATGCCGCAGAAGAAGAACCCGGACGTCGC
>CAWIIX010000018.1:7500-170299 GCA_963836195.1 uncultured Actinomycetota bacterium
TAAGACGAGGCCGACAGGCGTAGCCGATGGATAACGGGTTGATATTCCCGTACCCGCGCGCGGCCGTCCAGGCTGAAACCATGATGCTAAGAGCCGCGGATCGCCCTTAGGGGCGTGAGGCGGCTCGGCCCGATTGGGTAGTAGGCGAGGCGTAGGAGAGACGCAAGAGGCTAGCTCTACCGGGCGGTGGTTGTCCCGGGGTAAGGACGTAGGGCGGTCCGCAGGCAAATCCGCGGACCTTGTGCCTGAGATCTGATGCCGACCCGCAAGGGGAAGTGAGTGATGCCATGCTGCCGAGAAAATCTTCGCGCCGAGGACGCGCGCGGCCCGTACCCTAAACCGACGCAGGTGGTCAGGCAGAGAATGCCGAGGCGATCGGGTGAACCGCGGTTAAGGAACTAGGCAAATTGCCCCCGTAACTTCGGGATAAGGGGGCCCACACCCGGTGATGACCCATGCGGTCTGAGCTAGGTGGGGGCGCAGAGGCCAGGGGGAAGCGACTGTTTACTAAAAACACAGGTCCGTGCCAAGCCGCAAGGCGATGTATACGGACTGACGCCTGCCCGGTGCCGGAACGTTAAGGGGACGGGTCAGCTCTTCGGGGCGAAGCTCAGAACTTAAGCGCCGGTAAACGGCGGTGGTAACTATAACCATCCTAAGGTAGCGAAATTCCTTGTCGGGTAAGTTCCGACCTGCACGAATGGCGTAACGACTTCCCCGCTGTCTCAACCGCGGGCCCGGCGAAATTGCACTACGAGTAAAGATGCTCGTTACGCGCAGCAGGACGGAAAGACCCCGGGACCTTTACTGCAGCTTTGCATTGGTGCTCGGGACGGCTTGTGTAGGATAGGCGGGAGACTGGGAAGCGGGCACGCTAGTGCCCGTGGAGTCGCTGGTGAAATACCGCTCTGGTCGTTCTGGGTGTCTAACCTGGGCCCGTGATCCGGGTCAGGGACAGTGCATGGCGGGTAGTTTAACTGGGGCGGTTGCCTCCCAAAAGGTAACGGAGGCGCCCAAAGGTACCCTCAGCCCGGTCGGCAACCGGGTGCCGAGTGCAAGTGCACAAGGGTGCTTGACTGTGAGACAGACATGTCGAGCAGGAGCGAAAGCTGGGACTAGTGATCCGGCGTCGGCTTGTGGAAGCGGCGTCGCTCAACGGCTAAAAGGTACCCCGGGGATAACAGGCTGATCTTGCCCAAGAGTCCATATCGACGGCATGGTTTGGCACCTCGATGTCGGCTCGTCGCATCCTGGGGCTGGAGCAGGTCCCAAGGGTTAGGCTGTTCGCCTATTAAAGCGGTACGCGAGCTGGGTTTAGAACGTCGTGAGACAGTTCGGTCCCTATCCGCTGCGCGCGCAGGAGACTTGAGAGGGGCTGTCCCTAGTACGAGAGGACCGGGACGGACTGACCTCTGGTGTGCCAGTTGTTCCGCCAGGAGCACGGCTGGTTGGCTACGTCGGGAAGGGATAACCGCTGAAAGCATCTAAGCGGGAAGCCCGCCTCAAGATAAGGTCTCCCACCACCACGAGTGGGTAAGGTCCCCAGCCAGACGACTGGGTTGATAGGCCGGAAGTGCAAGCGCCGCGAGGCGCTCAGCTGACCGGTACTAACAGACCGAGGGCTTGACACACACTTACAGTCGCTCCATGCGAGCTTCGCGTCCACTATGCGGTTCCCGGAATACGGCCGGGAGCCATCAAGGCTGATATTTCCATAGAGTTGCGGCGGCCATAGCGAGGGGGAAACACCCGGTCCCATCCCGAACCCGGAAGTTAAGCCCCTCAGCGCCGATGGTACTGCGAGGGAGGCCTCGCGGGAGAGTAGGACACCGCCGCACATTTCTTCACGGAGAAGCCGGCCCTTAGGGGTCGGCTTTTCTGCGTTGTGCCTCTGCCAAAGCCAAAGGCCAAGGTCAAAGGCCGCAGGTCAAGGTCAAGGGCGGCCTGGGACGTCGGGCCGGGCCGCGGGGGCAGATTCCTCGCGGCTCTCCTCCGGAAGGCCGCGAGGGAATCCCCCACGGCCCCGCACCCACCTTCACCCGGGGGAGAGGCCCCAAAACGCGAAGACTTTTCTCATGACGTAAGTAATTCGTGCTATACGCGCGGAAAGTCTTCGTCGTAAGAAAAGTCTTCGGCATAACAGCACAGCGCGGCACGCGCGAGGCTTATGCGATAACAGCAAGAAAGATTAGGCGGATGAGCCTCGTCGAGGACTCTCGGAGCGGGGTCGGCGAGGGTGTTTACGGCGGGTAGGCTGAAGAGATTATGCGTTCAGGAGGCGGTTTCAGTGGCTGAAGACGGCAACGCGCGGGAGCGCGACAGCGCCGGTGATGGGCGCGGTCGCCCCAGCGGTGGCGCGGGCCGTGGCTCTGGCGGTTCCGGACGCCCAGGAGGCTCTGGCGGCTCGGGTGGCTACGGCCGGTCCGGCGGTCAGAGCGGCGGTTACTCGGCTCGAGGCGGGTCTGGCGGCGGGTCACGCGGTGCGGCCGGCGGCCGCGGCGGCTACGGAGCCGGGCGCTCCGACTCTCGCGGCGGCTACGCCGGGTCGCGCGGCGGTTCTGGCGGCAGCGGATACGGCGGCGGGGCGTCGCGGGGCCGGGACGGAGACGACAGGCGCCCCAGTGGGGACCGCGACTCCGGCGGCGGATACGACCGCGATGGCGGCGGCCGCGGCGGTTATCCCCGTGGCGACGACAGCCGCAGCGCGGGAGACCGCGGCGGATACAACCGCGGAACGTCCGACCGCCCCTCTGGCGGCTACCGGCGCGACGACTCAGGCGGCGGAGAGCGGCGCTACGGGAGCGACCGCGGCCCCTCCTCCGGCTCTGGCTATCGCTCGTCCGCGCCGGGCTCCCGCCCGGCCGGCTCTGGCGGGTATCGCCCGAGCGGTGACCGGGCCGGCGGGTACGGCGGCCCTCGCCGCGAGGGCGGCTACGGAGGCGATCGACCGTCGCGCCCCTCCTACGGCAGCGGCCCGCGCGACGGCGGCTACCGCAGCAGCGGCCCGCGCGAGGGCGGACAGCGTGACGGCGGCTATCAAGGGCGCGACAGCGATTCCGGCGGCGACCGGCGTTCCTTCGGCGGCGGCAGCGCCGGCGGCCGTTCCGACGGCGGCTTCCGTGGCGGCGACCGCCCGGCCGGCCGGTCCTACGGCTCCGGCGGCAGTCGCCCTGACGGCGGTTTCCGCGGCGGCGACCGTCCGACCGGACGCTCGTACGGCGGCGGGGGCGGCCGTCCCGACGGCGGCTTCCGCGGCGGCGACCGCCCGACCGGACGCTCGTATGGTGGCCCGCCCCGTTCCGACGGCGGTTACCGCGGCGGTGACCGCCCGGCCGGCGGTAGCGGTCCGCGGCGCGAGGTCGGCGGCGGGGATCGCGGTTACGACCGCGAGCCGAGCGCCGACCGTGGCTACGAGCGCAGGCCCGGCGGCGACCGCGACCGCCCGCGCTACGACTCGGACCGCCGTGAGGGCGGGTTCCGCGGCCGTGACGGCGAGCAGGGACGCCCGGCCGGCGACCGTAGCTCGACCGGCTACCGGGGCGGCGCCGACGGCCCCTCGCGCCCCAGCCGTCCGTCCTATGGCCGTTCCGGCGGCCAGGACCGCCCGGCCGGCGGCTCCGGCTTCAGCCGGACCATGTCCAACCGCATCGGCGGCGCCTTCCCGGCCGACAAAACCGGTCGGCCCGAGCGGTCGGATCGACCGCGAGGCACCGGCCGCCCGGCCGATCGCAGGAGTTCCTCCGGCGCCGGCGACCGGTCGGATCGTCCCAGCGGGCCGTCGAGCTACGGCTCGCGGCCGAGGCCGGGCGGCGACTTCGATCGCGACCGGGACCGTCCGGAGCGGCGTCGCGACGACCGCCGCGGCAGCGCTTCCGACCTGCCCCGGATTCCCGACAGCATCACCGAGGACCAGGTCTCCCGCGAGGTGAAGAGCGAGCTCGGCGGCCTGCCGTCCGATATGGCCATCACCGTCGGCCGCTACCTGGTCGCCGCCGAGCTGGCCTCCGACCCGGAGCAGGCGTACCGGTACGCGCAGGCCGCACGGCACTACGCCGCCCGGATCGGCGTGGTCCGCGAGCTATCCGGTATCACCGCCTACAAGACCGAGCGCTGGACCGAGGCGCTGGCCGAGCTGCGGGCGGCCCGCCGGCTGACCGGACGCAACGACTACCTCGCGTTGATGGCGGACGCGGAGCGCGGGCTCGGACGTCTCGACCGCGCCCTGGAGGTCGTGCACAGCCCCGAGGCCAAGCGGCTGCCGCGCGCGGCCCAGATCGAGCTGCGCATCGTCGAGTCCGGGATCCGCCGGGATCAGGGTCTGGCCGACGCCGCCGTGCTCGCCCTCCAGGTTCCCGAACTGACCGACGGCAAGCTCCGCCCGTGGTCGGCCCGGCTCTTCTACGCCTACGGCGACGCGCTCCTCGCGGCCGACCGTCGCGAGGCCGCCAGGGAGGCGTTCGCCCGCGCCGTCGTCGCCGACGAGGACGAGCAGACCGACGCCCTCGCCCGTCTCGACGAGCTCGACGGCGTCACCGTCGCCGACCTGGAGGACGACGACGACGAACTCGACGCCGCCTCCACGTCCGACGCCGACCTCGACGACGAGGAAGACGAGGAAGACGAGGAAGACGAGGACGACCTCGACGACGAATCTGACGCCGACGTCGAAGACGACCTCGACGAGGAGGACGAGGACGAGGACGACGACGACGAGGACGACGTTCTAGTCGGCCTCGAAGACGACGAGGAAGAGCCCGGCGGCGAGGCCGAAGAGCAGCCGGAGGCCCCCGCACAAGCGGAAGGCCCCGAGCAGTAGCCGCCGGCGCGGGTCCCGACGGCCGGCCACGGCCGGCAACCCGGCCGGGACCCCGCCGTCGGCAACCCCGCCGTCGGCAGCCGCGCGGACCGACCCGCCGCCGGCCCCGCCTACCCGACCGGCTGCTCCAGCCGGTCCAGCCAGTGCCAGATCCCGTTCACATTCGCCGCCGTCCCCGACAGCCGGTCGAACTTCTCCGCCACCTCCGGATCAGCCTCCGGCGCGAGCGACAGATAGCGCGACATCGTCCGCTGGCGGACCGCCTCGACCGCGTGGTCCAGGTCCATCCCCGCCCCCCGCGCCGCCTGCGTCGCGGACACCCAGACCGAGATCTCCTCGGCCGACCGCTCAAGCGTGGAGGCCACCGCCGTCACCGGCCCGTAGTGACTGAACAGCAGCCGGGACGGGTCAAGCGAGGCGAACCGGTCAATCGAGGCGAGCGCAACCGGGAGGTCGAAGTCCGGCGGCGGTGTCGCCGGCGCAGTCCCGTCTCCGGGATGTACACCCCGGCCGCGTCCCCCACGTACAGGTCACCGCTCTGCGAATCGACCAGCCCGACGTGGTGCCGCGCGTGCCCGGGCGAATAGTAACTCGCAGCCGCCGCCCGTCCCCGAGGTCGTCCACGTCGTCCAGCGTCGCAACCGGTCGCGGACCGGCTCATCGAGCCGAAGAGCACGTCGAGCGCGTCCCCGTAACTTCGCGCGCTGGCCATCAGCGGCGGGTCGGCCAGGTGCCGCGCGCCCTTCTCGTGCACCACCACCTGCGCGCCGCCGAACATCGAGGCGATATCGCCCACGCCGCCCGCGTGGTCCAGATGAATATGCGTGACGACGACGGTGGCGAGGTCGGCAGGCCCGATCCCGAGCGAGGCGAGCGCGGCCTGCACGACCGGCGCCGACGTCGAGGTCCCGGTCTCCACCAGGCAGGGCCGGCTTGACCGGATGAGGTAGCCTGCTGTGATCCCCTGGTACCCGGCCATTCGCGTGTCGATCTGGTAGACATCGTTGCCAAGGTCGGTGATGTCCGGGCTGCCAGAGTCCTGAGAGTTGCCTGTCGTCATAGCAATGTCGTCACGCATCCGACTATTGTCCCAGACAACAGGAGAGGAAATAGGGCATGGATCTCACGCTCAACGTGTATTCCGATTCGCCGGATTCCACCGTGGTCGCGGTCGGCGGGGAGATCGACGTGTACTCCGCGCCGAAGCTGCGGGAGAAGCTGATCAGCCTGGTCGAGTCCGGCAGCTATCACCTGATCATCGACATGGAAGCGGTCGAGTTCCTCGATTCGACCGGCCTCGGCGTCCTCGTCGGCGGGCTCAAGCGGGTCCGGGCGCACGACGGCTGGATCGACCTGGTCTGCACCCAGGGCCGCATCCTCCGCATCTTCCGCATCACCGGCCTGAGCCGGGTGTTCAACATCTACGACTCGGTCGTCGACGCGATCGCCGCCCACACCGCGCCGCCCGCCGACGGCGCCGACGCAGCCGAGTAAAACCCAGTAAAAACCAGTCAAAATCACAAGCTTCATCCCGAACGGACCGTTGGTTCCAGCCACCCCTGAAACCAGGGCCCATTCCGCCGTGACGTCCCGGCTCCCTCGCGTTTCCCCGCCCGTTAGGCGTCGAAGGTGCGCAGCACCAGGCCCGTGCGCGGCTTGGGGCCGAACGACGTGGACTTGCGCGGTACCCGCTCGCCGTGCGCGGCCAGCTCCATCACCGCCGCCAGCTCCATCGGGTTGCAGAGGACGGCGGTGCCGCCGGTCTCGACCGCCAACCGCACCGCCTCGTCCGCGTCGTGCGAGATCAGCACGTCGCGCTCGTTGTCCTTGATCAGCCAGAGCCGGGCCAGCAGCAGCTCCTGCATGACCGATGCGTCGAGCGCCTGCCAGCGCGACGATGCGGCCGACGGCATCGCCTCCGCCAGCGCGTCCGCGTCGGGATGGCTGATCAGCCGGAGGCCGCCCCGCCCCGCCAGCAGGAACGCCGGGCCGTGGCGGCCCATGTCCGCCAGCCGTCCGAGCGCGTCCGCCAGCTGCTCGGGGCCGAACCCCGGCCCGGCCGCGGTGGCGGGCAGCGCGGTCACGGTGAACGCCTGGGCCGCCAGGCCGGCCGCCTCGGCCGGGTCCAGGTGCGGGATCACCCGGTGGATGGGGCCGAGCCGCAGCGGGTAGGCGTCCGCGTCGACCAGGAACGCGAGCCCGTAGTCCCACGGGCCGTCGCCCTGACCGGTGGCGCGCATGGACGCGCGGAGCTCGTCGTAGGCGGCGTACCGGTGGTGGCCGTCGGCGATCAGCGCGGTCCGGGCGGCGAGGTCGGCCGCGACGTCGGCCTGCTCGGCCGGGTCGGTCAGCGCCCAGACCCGGTGGGTCACGCCGTCGTCGGTGACCGCGCTCGCGAGCGGCGTCCGCCCCTCGGCCGTCAGGTCCACCAGCCGCGACGTCGCGCTGGGGGACGGGCCGGCGGTGCCCCCGTGCGCCGCCGGCCCCGGTCCCCTTCCCGGCCCCCCCGTTATAGACGAGCAGGATCGGCTCGAGGTTGCCATGCACCGCCGCCATCAGCTCGCGACGGCCGGCCACCGGGCCCGGCATCACGTCCTCGTGCGCGTGGATCGCGGTGGTGCCGACCCGCACCAGCCCGATCAGGCCGCGCTGGACGAACCCGGTCCCGCGCTGCTCGTACACGTACAGGGCGGGCGAGCCGTCGGCCGCCAGCACGCCCTCGTCGAGCCAGTCGCGCAGCCGCGCGGCCGCGATCTGCCCGGCCGCCCGCGGGTCGAGATCCAGCGCCGGCAGGGTCAATCCGACGATGTTGTACGGCGAGGCCGCCCGCAACTGCTCTAGCGTGCCCGGGCCGATCACGTCGTACGGTGGTGAGGTGACGTTTGCGAGTTCGCCGACCCGGGCCGGGGCATAACGGACACCACGGAACGGAGTCAGGACGAGACCAGGACCATCGCCAAGCGGAAAGTGGGTCTTCACACCATGTCAGAAGTGCCAAGCGGTAGCTGGGATTCCCCGTACCTGGAAAACTTCGCCAGCCACGTCGGCCGCGAGCGGCATACATCAGGCGAATCCGCGGCGAACGGGGGCGGCGGCGGGGGCCGCGACGCCGCCGACCCGGACCCGGCCGAGGTGCACGGCTGGTACACCACCGGCATGGAGCTGCTCGGCAAGGGCAGCCCGGCCGCCGCTGCCCAGGTCCTGCAGCGGGCGGCCAACGCCGAGCCGGGATCGCGCAGCATCCGCGAGGCCCTGGCCCGCGCCCAGTTCGACACCGGCCAGTACGAGGCCGCCGCGGCCAGCTTCCGCGCGATCGTCGAGGCCTCCCCGGCCGACGACTACGCCAACTTCGGCCTCGGCCTCGCCCTCGCCCGCGGCGGCGACCACGAGGCCGCCGCCGAGTACCTCGCGCTGGCGGCCGCCATGCGCCCCGACCGCAAGCCCTACACCGACGCCCTCCACCAGGTCCGCGCCACCCTCAAGTACCGCAAGCGGCCCGAGCAGCCCTAACCGGCTAGGGTTGGGGACATGCCCGACGCCCTCGCCGCCGCCTACGATGTCCTCCTGCTCGACCTGGACGGCGTCGTCTACATCGGGGGCAAGGCGATCCCCGGCGCCCCCGAGGCGCTCCAGCAGGCCAGCGCCGACGGCGCGCACCTGGCCTACGTCACCAACAACGCCTCGCGCACGCCCGCCGCCGTCGCCGCGATGCTGACCGGCATGGGCGTCCCGGCCAAGGCGTCGGACGTCGTTACCTCCGCCCAGGCCGCCGCCCGCCTGCTGGCCGAGAAGCTGCCACCGAAGGCGAAGGTCCTCGTGCTCGGCGCCCTCGCCCTGCGCCTCGCGATCAGGGAGCGCGGCCTCACCCCGGTCTCCAACGCGGCCGAGGAGCCGCAGGCGGTCGTCCAGGGGTTCAGCCCCGGTCTCGGCTACGGCAGCTTCGCCGAGGGCGGCCTCGCGGTCCGGGCGGGCGCCCTCTTCGTCGGCACCAACGCGGACTCGACGATCCCCAGCGCCCGCGGCACCGCGCCCGGCAACGGCTCCCTGCTCCAGGTGATCGAGCACGCCACCGGGGTCAAGCCGCAGATCGCGGGCAAGCCCGAGCCGCCGCTGCACCGCGAGTCGATCATCCGCACCGGGGCCAAGCGACCGCTGGTGATCGGCGACCGCCTCGACACCGACATCGAGGCCGCCTACAACGCCGACGCCCACAGCCTGCTGGTGCTCACCGGCGTCGACACCCCCCGCAGCGCCGTGCTCGCCCCGCCGCACCGCCGCCCCACCTACATCGCCGAGACGCTCGACGCCCTGCTCCAGCCCTACCCGAACGTCGACCGCACCGACGACGGCGCGACCTGCGCGGGCTGGACCGCCACCGCCCCGACGTCCGGCGACGGCAGCCTGACCCTCGCCGGCGACGGCCACGCGATCGACGGCCTCCGCGCCCTCGCCGCCGCCGCCTGGGCCGTCCACGACCGGCAGGGCTCCCTCGACGCCAAGCAGGTGGCCGACCCCCTCGACCAGCTAGCCGCGCACGGCCTCAAATCCCGATAGCAGCAACAACCGCGCGAGCGCGCTCAACGGCGAAGCCCGATTTGACAACGCTCCGTGATTACGGTGTGATGTCCCGCATGCCAGCACACCGGATGAGCCGCCAGGCCCCGCCGTGCTGCCGCCTTTCCTCGTGTTGTCGCTGACCCGTTTCACACGGAGTCTCAGCCGCATCCCGACACGCGAAGGAACCCTCGTTGAACACCGACCTCTCGGTCGCCCCTGAGATCGCGCTGCTCGCCGCGCCGTTCGTCCCCACGCAGACCGACGCGCCCGCGCCGTGCACCGACGGCCGTCTGGCGGGCGACCTGGCCGGCCTCGCCGCCGCCCCGCAGCGCTGGTGGGACCTGGTTCGCTTCGACGCCGGCGGCCCGGTGCGCGTCCCGGTGCCCGGCGCGCCCGGCGCCTGGCTGCTGGTCGCGCCCCCCGGCGCGACCGCCGACTGCGACTGCGGCCAGGCCACCGCGCTGGCGGGCGAGGCGGTCGAGACGAGCGGACCGGGCGCCGCCGGAACCGCCCGCCCGCTCCGCCCCGGGCGCGTCCTGGTGCACGGCAGTCGCGCCCCGCATCGCCTGCTCACCGCGGGCCACGGGTATTCGGTCACCCTCCATGCCGCAGTCACCATGGTCCGTTAGGAAAAATTCAAAATCTTTTATCCCGAACGGACCGTTAGCTCCGTCCTGCCCCTCAGCGAATTCTCAGCCCCGGGGCGGCATCCTACGCGCGGCGATCTCAGCCCAGAGGAGTACCGGATAATCATCACCCCGGCTGACGCGCTGCCACTAGTCGCTCGGCCACAATAGGGACCGTCAAACCAATAGAGAGGACCATTTCCCCATGATCGAGGTACGGGGCCTCACGAAGCGGTACGGCGCCAAGATCGCCGTAGACGACCTCACGTTCGGCATTGAGCCGGGCAAGGTCACTGGCTTCCTGGGCCCGAACGGTGCCGGCAAGACCACCACCATGCGCTGCATCCTGGGCCTTGACTATGCCGACAAGGGCACGGTGACGGTTGACGGCAAGGTCTACCCAGACCTGGCGTACCCGATGCGCGAGGTCGGCGCGCTGCTCGACGCGAAGGCGGTGCACGGCGGCCGGTCCGCCTACAACCACCTGCTCTGCCTGGCCCAGACCAACAACCTGCCCCGTCGCCGCGTCAACGAGGTGCTCGAGCTGGTCGGCCTGTCCGAGGTGGCGCGCAAGCGGTCCAAGGGGTTCTCGCTCGGCATGAGCCAGCGCCTCGGCATCGCCGCGACCATGCTCGGCGACCCCAAGGTGCTGATGTTCGACGAGCCCGTCAACGGCCTCGACCCCGAGGGCATCCTCTGGATCAGGAACCTGATGAAGGCCCTGGCGTCCGAGGGCCGCACGGTCTTCGTCTCCAGCCACCTGATGTCGGAGATGGAATACACCGCCGACCACCTGATCGTGATCGGCCGGGGCAAGCTGATCGCCGACTGCTCGATGTCGGAATTCATCTCCCGCTCGTCCGGCGCGTCGGTGCGGGTCCGCACGCCGATGGCCGACGAGCTGATCAAGGCCGTCACCACCAAGGGCGCGGTCGCCGCCACCGGCGATGAGGACATAGTCGAGGTCCGCGGCCTGACCGCCGCCGAGGTCGGCGACATCGCGTTCGAGCAGGCCATCAGGCTGCACGAGCTGGCCACGGTGCGCGCCTCGCTCGAAGAGGCGTTCATGGAGCTCACCGCGAGCAGCGTCGAATACCGCGCGGAGACGCCGGTTGCGAGCACCACCGGAAGCGGTGTCTGAGCGATGGCCACCGCCACCACAGTCAACGTGCGGCTGTCGTCGCTGCCGCCGGCCGCCGGGCAGGCCGGACTGCGGGGCGCGATCGCCTCGGAGTTCACCAAGCTCCGGTCGGTCCGCTCCACCTACTGGACGCTGGGCTCGCTGTTCATCGTCTCGGTCGGCCTCGCCGTCGCGATCTGCGCGGGCACGGCCGCCAACATGGTCAACAACCCGGGCAACAAGGCCGGGTTCGACGCGACCCAGACCTCGCTGGGGGCGTTCTTCGAGCTCGGCCAGCTGATCATCGCGGTCATCGGGGCGATGGTGATCACCTCGGAGTACTCGACCGGGATGATCCGGACCTCGCTGACGGCCCAGCCCCGGCGGGGCGTGGTCTACGCCGCCAAGGGGATCGTGTTCACGGCGGTGACCCTGGTGATCTCGGTCATCACGGCGTTCGTCGCGTTCTTCGTCGGGCAGGCGCTGTATTCGTCCAAGGGGGTGGGCGCCTCGCTGTTCCACGCGGTCACGATCCCGGCCAACGCGAACGTGACCTGCCAGCCCAACCCGGGCAACGGCCCGAACTGCACCGCGACCTTCTTCGGCACCGACGTCATCCAGCCGTCGACCGTGCTGACCGCGATCATCGGCACCGCGCTGTTCGTCACGATCGTGGCGCTGATCTCGTTCGGCGTCGGCTCGATCATCCGGCACACGGCGGGCACGATCGCCGCCGTCATCGCGCTGCTGTTCATCGTCCCGATCCTCGAGCACACCCTGCCGGACAACTGGCGCTTCGACCTCATGCGGTTCCTGCCCGACGCCGCCAACCAGGTGGTCTCGGTCACGATTCCCGGCAACGGCCCAGGGATGCACCTGTGGTCGGCCTGGCCGCAGCTCGGGGTGACCGCGCTGTGGGCGGCCGTGCTGGTCGGGATCGGCGCGTACCTCTTCCGCAAGCGCGACGCGTAGGGGGTCGGAGGCAATGGCAACCATCACCACGTCGAGCGTGCGGCTCGCGTCGCTGCCGCCGGCCGTCGGGCGGGCGGGGCTGCGCGGGGCGATCGCCTCGGAGTTCACCAAGCTCCGGTCGGTCCGCTCGACCTACTGGACGCTGGGCGCGCTGTTCGTCGTCTCGGTCGGCCTGGGCATCTTGATCAGCTGCGGGCACCGGCTGCCAGCTTCGCCAACAACCCGGGCAACAAGGCCGGGTTCGACGCCACCCAGACCTCGCTGGGGGCGTTCTTCTTCATCGGCCAGCTGATCATCGCGGTGATCGGGGCGATGGTGATCACCTCGGAGTACTCGACCGGGATGATCCGCACGTCGCTGACCGCACAGCCCCGGCGCGGCGTGGTCTACGCGGCCAAGGCGATCACGTTCACCGCTGTGACGCTGGTGATCTCGCTCGTCACCTCGTTCCTGGCGTTCTTCGCCGGCCAGGCGATGCTGTCGGGCAAGGGCGTCGCCGCCTCGCTGTTCCACACGGTCACGATCCCGGCCCACGCGATCACCAACTGCGTGGGGGGCGGCGCCGGCTCGGCCCCGGACGGCAACGGCCCGGGCTGCAACGGGCACCTGGTGACGACCTTCTCCGGCACCGACGTGATCCACCCGTCGACCGTGCTGGTCGCGATCATCGGCACCGCGCTGTACGTCACGCTGGTGGCGCTGATCGCCTTCGGCGTCGGATCGATCGTCCGGCACACGGCGGGCGCGATCGCGATCATGGTCGCGCTCGTGTTCGTCGATCCCGATTGTCGAGCAGCTGCTGCCGAACGACTGGCGCTGGGACATCATGCGGTTCCTGCCCGACGCCGCCAACGGGGTGGTCTCGGTCACCGTCGGCGGAACCAACATCCACCTGTGGTCGGCCTGGCCCCAGCTCGGGATAACCGCACTGTGGGCGGCGGCCCTGGTCGGGGTCGGCGCGTACCTGTTCCGCAAGCGCGACGCGTAGGTGGAACAGGGCCAATGGCAGGACCCGGCACGCCGGACGTGCGGCTGTCCTCGCTGCCGCCGGCCGCCGGGCGGGCGGGGCTGCGCGGGGCGATCGCCTCGGAGTTCACCAAGCTCCGCTCGGTCCGCTCCACCTACTGGACGCTGGGCGCGCTGTTCGTCGTCTCGGTCGGCCTCGGCGATCGCGATCGCGGCAGGCACGACGGCGAACTTCACCGACCACCCGTTCGCGGAAGGTCGGGTTCGACGCGACCCAGACCTCGCTGGGCGCGTTCTTCGAGCTCGGCCAGCTGATCATCGCGGTCATCGGGGCGATGGTGATCACCTCGGAGTACTCGACCGGGATGATCCGCACCTCGCTCACCGCGCAGCCCCGGCGGGGCGTCGTCTACGCCGCCAAGGCGATCGCGTTCACGTCGGTGGCGCTGGTGATCTCGGTCGTCACCTCGTTCGTCGCGTTCTTGGCGGGCCAGGCGCTGTACGCCGCCAGCGGCGGTCGGCGCCTCGCTGTTCCACACCGTCAGGGTCCCGGCCAACGGGACGCGTGACTGCCTGAAGCGGGTCCAGGTCGGCCCGTGGGCAGTTCACCGTGCGCCTCCGGCGAGCGCGTGGTGACGTTCACCGGCTGGGACGCTGATCCACCCGTCGACCGTGCTGGCCGCGATCATCGGGACCGGCTGTTCGTCACGATCGTGGCGCTCATCGCCTTCGGGGTCGGCGCGCTGGTCCGGCACACGGCGGGCGCGATCGCGACTGTGATCGCGCTGGTGTTCATCGTCCCGCTCCTCGAGAACGCGCTGCCGAGCAACTGGCACAACGACATCGTGCGGTTCCTGCCCGACGCCGCCAACCAGGTGGTCTCGCTCACGATCAGCGGGATCGGCAACCCCAACCTGTGGTCGGCCTGGCCCCAGATGGGCGTGACCGCGCTGCGGGCGGCCGCCCTGGTCGCCGTCGGCGCCTACCTCTTCCGTACCCGCGATGCCTAATCCCAGCCAAACCACGCCCGCCCGGCGACCACGCGTCCTCCGCGACGCCTAACCCCCGCCAAGCCACGCTCCGCCCGGCGACCCCGCGTCACCCGCGGGGCTTAACCCGCCACGCGCCCCGCCCGGCGACCCCCACCCCGCCTGACGCCCCGCCCCGCCCCGCCCCGCGTCACCGGGATAACAGCAAGAAGCCCCTCGCTGTCTCACTCAGCCCCTCTTCGCCCCAATGATCGCGAAGGTTTTTTTCATGACGAAGGAAAATCGCCCTATAGCGACAAAAATCCTTCGCGATCATGGCCAGGCGGCTAGGAGAGGGCCTCGATCGTGTGCGGGGTGAGGACGTTGAGGCTGGGGAGCACCAGGCGGGCGGAGGCGAGGGCGTCTGCGGCCGGCGGGTACTCGGGCCGGGGGATCGCGATCACCGTGAGGCCGGCCGCCGCGGCCGCGCGCAGCCCGTTGGAGGAGTCCTCCACGGCGGCGCACGCCGTCGGGGCGGCCCCGAGCCGGTCGGCCGCCGCCAGGTAGACGTCCGGGGCGGGCTTGCCCCGCGGGACCTCCTCGCTCGAGACGACCGCCCCGAACGCGGACCCGAGGTCGGCCGTCGCCAGCACGGTCTCGATCAGCGACCGCGGCGACGAGCTCGCGACCGCGAGCGGCCACCGCCCCGCCAGCGACCGCACCGCGTCGACCGCGCCCGGCAGCAGCGGCAGGTGCCGCGAGTACTCGACCGCCATGGCCTCGATCACCTGCTCCGCGACCTGCTGCGCGGTCAGCCCGGCGATCCCGAGATCGGACGCCAGGTAGGCGGACCACTCGGCGGTGGACATGCCCATCAGCCGGTCCTGCGTATCGTCCGCCCAGCGCCCGCCGTGGTCGGCCACGAACCCGCGCCGCACCCGCTCCCAGACCGGCTCGGAGTCGATCAGCACCCCGTCCATGTCGAATACGACCGCTTCGATCACGCCGCCCCCCACGCCGCCTCGCCGCTCATGACCGCCGGCCATGATTACCGCCCATGACTCCCGTCCCGTGACTACCGTCCGCGACTACCGTCCATGACCGCCGTTGCGCGCTACGGCAGCGTCAGGATCTCGTGCCCGTCCTCGGTCACCAGGATCGTGTGCTCGAACTGGGCGGTCCGCTTGCGGTCCCTGGTCACCGCGGTCCAGCCGTCCGGCCAGACGTCGTAGCTGATCGTGCCCAGGGTCAGCATCGGCTCGATGGTGAACGTCATGCCGGTCTCGATCGTCAGCGACGCGTCCGGGTCGTCGTAGTGCGGCACGATCAGCCCGGAGTGGAACGTCGTCCCGATCCCGTGCCCGGTGAAGTCGCGGACGACGCCGTAGCCGAACCGCTTGGCGTAGGACTCGATGACCCGCCCGACGACGTTCAGCGACCGCCCGGGCGCCACCGCCCGGATCCCGCGCATCATCGCCTCATGGGTCCGCTCGACCAGCAGCCGGGAGTCCTCGGCCACGTCCCCGGCCAGGAAGGTGGCGTTCGTGTCCCCGTGCACGCCGCCGATATAGGCGGTTATGTCAATGTTGACGATGTCGCCGTCGCTGATCACGGTGTCGTCGGGGATGCCGTGGCAGATGACCTCGTTGAGCGAGGTGCAGAGCGACTTCGGGTAGCCCCGGTAGCCCAGGGTGGACGGGTACGCCCCGTGGGCGACCAGGAAATCGTGCCCGACCTGGTCCAGGTAGTCGGTGGTGACCCCGGGCCGCACGTTCCGCCCGACCTCTTCGAGCGCCTGCGCCGCGAGGCGGCAGGCCACCCGCATCCGCGCGATCGTGTCGGCGTCCTTGACGTCGGCCTCGCCGAGCGTCGGCTGTTTCTTGCCGACGTACTCGGGACGGGTGATGCTGTTGGGGACATGCCGGGTGGGCGAGAGCCGACCCGGGTTGAGCAGAGTGGCCATGTTTTGCAATTCTAGTGCGCATGGCGAACATCGGCGAAGAGCAGTGGTACTTCTGCACCCGGCACAACACGGTCGAGCCGGCCGACACCCCGTGCCCGGGCAAGGATCTTCTCGGCCCGTACCCGACGCGCGAGGAGGCCGCCCACGCGCTCGACAAAGTTAAGGAACGCAACGAGGCCTGGGACGCGCAAGAGTAGCCGCCAGGGCTACGCTAGACCCGTGAGCAAAGACGACTTGCCGCCGGTAGCGGAAGCCAGGATGGCCGAGATCAGGCGCAGCGGCACCTGGGGGTCGTCCCTTTCCTCCGACGAGTTCGCGGCCATCCGCTCGGTCGGCTTCGAGCCATCCGGGCAGGTTCTCGGCGCGGCGGTCTACAACATCGGCTATGCCGGCGGTTACGGCTGCCCGGGCGCGTGGGGCAGCTACGGGCCCCTCGGCTACGGGCCCGCCGCGAGGACCCAGGTGTCGAGCCGGGGCGGCTACGGCTCGTTCGGGCCGCTGGTGCAGACGCTGTACCAGGCTAGGCGGACGGCGATCAGCCGGATGGTGGCCGAGTGCACCGAGCTCGGCGGGCACGGCGTGGTCGGGGTGCAGCTCACCATCGGCAGCTTCCCGGCCGGCGGGCTCGAGTTCAAGGCGATCGGCACCGCGATCCACGCCCCCGGCGCGCCGCCGCTCAAGCGCCCGTTCACCTCGGACCTGTCCGGGCAGGACTTCGCCAAGCTGGTGCACAGCGGGTGGATGCCGGCCGGGCTGGCGCTCGGCATCTCGATCTCGGCCAGGCACGACGACTGGCGGACGGTCGGCCAGACCCGCTGGAGCGCGGGCAACGCCGAGGTCAACGGCTGGACCGAGCTGGTTAACGACGCCCGCCACGACGCCCGGGTCCAGCTGTCGGCGGACGTGAAGCGGATCGGCGCCGAGGGCGTGGTCATCGCCGAGATGACCATGCGGGTCCGCGAGCGGGAGTGCCCCGCCCAGGAAGGCGGCCACGATCACGTGGTCGAGACGGTCAACATCGGCACCGCGATCGTGCGCCTCAGGAATCACAAGGAGCGGACCACTCCGCCGCCCCTCGCCATCATGTCCCTAGACCCCAAGCGCCGCCAGGCAGCGCGCGTCGACATCGGCCAGAACAGAAGGTAGACCACGCGATGACGGACCAACAGACCGGAATGAGCATGGCGGGCGTCCCCCAGGACGCGATCAAGCGGCTCTCCGAACTGCAGCCGGGCAAGGCCGGGTCGATCTTCACCTCCGACCTTTCTGTGAACGAGTTCCTGCTGGTCCGCGAGGCCGGCTTCCGGCCGCTTGGGCTGGTCCTCGGCACCTCGATTTACCACGTCGGCCTCCAGGTCGGCCGCTGGGGCAAGAACCAGGAGCTCCAGGTGCTCTCCCAGGCGCTGTACCACGCCCGGGAGCTGGCGATGACCCGGATGGAGGCCGAGGCGGACGCGCTCGGCGCGGACGGCATCGTCGGCGTCCGCCTCGACGTCGAGATGAAGGAGTTCGGCAACGATATCGCCGAGTTCATCGCGATCGGCACCGCGGTCAAGGCCGAGCCGAACGCGGGCGGCGGCGGGGTCGACAACTGGCGCAACAACAAGCGCCAGCCGTTCACCTCCGACCTGTCCGGCCAGGACTTCTGGACCCTGATCAGGGCCGGCTACGCGCCCTTGGGCATGGTCATGGGGAGCTGCGTGTACCACATCGCCCACCAGCGGATGGGCGCGATGATCGGCAACATCGGCCGCAACGTCGAGATCGAGCAGTTCACCCAGGCCCTCTACGACGCCCGCGAGCTGGCGATGTCCCGCATGCAGGCCGAGGCCGAGGAGCTGCACGCCGAGGGCATCGTCGGCGTCCAGCTCCGCCAGCACAGCCACACCTGGGGCGCGCACACGACCGAGTTCTTCGCGATCGGCACCGCCGTCCGCCCGCTCCGCGCCAACCACGTCATCGAGCCCCCGACGATGGTCCTGTCGCTCGACTCCTAGGACCGGAAGCCGGGCCGAATAAGGCGTTCCGCACGGCAAGCAGCCCAAGGGGGTGCGAATCCCGGGTCCGGCGTGCATGCTGAGTACATGGATGCTGACCAGGTCGCTACGCTCCGTGCAGTGCTGGCCGGCTCGGGATGGCTGGAGCGGGCCCGGATCTTCGGTCGGGCGCTGCGGACCACGCCCAGGTCGGCCGGCGGGCTGCTCGTCGTGGGCACCCCCGACTTCGAGCCGTGGCACCTGACCGCGCACCTGGACGACGAGAGCCGCCTGTCCGGCATCGCAGCGCTGGCGCCCACTCTGGTCCGCTGGTCGCCGCCGCCCGGCGCGCCCCCGCATCTCGCGGTCGGCCTGGCCCGGCTTGAGGCCGCGCGGCGGGGCGAGACGCTCTTCGTCGTCACCGAGGACCGCGCCCCGGTCCCGCTCCTCGAGCGGGTCAGCGACGCCCGCAAGACCGGCGCCACCATCCTGGCGCTGGACGCTGGCGACGGCGACCCCGAGCTCGACTCGATCGCCCACGAGGCGCTCGCGGTCCCCGAGTCCCTCTCCTTCGACGCCGGGCAGCACCTGGTCTCGGCCGCGGCCGGGGAGCGGGACGCCGCCGCCGCGGGCAAGCGCGGCCTGCGCGACCGGCTGGCGCGCCTGCTCGACTCCGTTAGCGGCCCCACCGCGTAAACCCGACCGCCACCGTCGTAACGCCACCGGCTGCGCGCCCTCGTAGGCGGTCACGATCGCGTCGAGCAGGCCCGGGAACCGCGCCTCGAGGTCCTCGTCCCGCAGCGTGGTCCACCGCCGGTTGCCGTCTTCGCGCTGCCGGATGATCCCGGCCTCGCGCAGCACCCGGAAGTGGTGGGTGAGCGTCGACGGCGCCACCTCGACCGGAAACGTGCCGCAGGCGCGCTCGGGCGACGCGCGCAGGGTCTGGACGACCGTCATCCGGGTAGGGTCCGAGAGGGCGTGCAGGATGGCCAGCACGGTGAAGTCCTCCGGGGGCGGATGGATGAGCGCCGGCCGGCGCGGCGAGCTCGGCATCTCGCACCTCTCATTCGGCAGTCATCGTACAATCATGATACGACATTCGTTGTACGTCGAACATCGAAATAGGAGCGGCTGTGCAGGCATTGACGATGATCAGGCCGTCGCCGGGAACCGATCAGACCGAGGTTCGCAAGGTCGAAGATCCCCAGCCCGGGCCGGGCGAGGTCACCATCGACGTGGCCTACGCCGGGATCAACTTCATGGACGTGATGGCCCGCCGGGGCGACCCCGGCTACGCATCCGGCTGGCCCTACACGCCCGGCCTGGAGGTGTCCGGCACGGTCAGGGAGGTCGGCCCCGGTTTCACCACGCTGGCGGTCGGCCAGCCGGTCGTCGCCTACACCCCCAGCGGCGGCCTGGCCGAGGTGGCGCGGACGCGGGCCGAGTTCGCGGTGCCGCTG
The DNA here is from genome assembly GCA_963836195.1 of uncultured Actinomycetota bacterium. Lineage (GTDB taxonomy): Bacteria > Actinomycetota > Actinomycetes > Streptosporangiales > Streptosporangiaceae > Trebonia. The sequence goes on from CAWIIX010000018.1 coordinate 26,925, forward strand.
CCGGACCGGGTCGGGCTGCCGGTCGCGGCGGCCGCACCGCTCCTGCTGACGACCGCGCTTCTGCTGCTGACCGACGCCGCCCGGTTCCGGCCGGGTGACAGCGTGCTCGTCCACGGGGCCAGCGGCGGCATCGGGAGCGCCGTCGCCCGGCTGGTGCCGGCCCTCGGCGGGGGACCGCGGATCGGCACCGTCGGCCGCCCGGAGAGCGTCAAGGCCGCCCTCGCGAGCGGCTACGACGTGGTCGTGCCCCGGGCCGAGGACGTGGTGGCGGCGGTCCGCGCGGCCACCAACGGCGTCGGGGCGGACATCGTGCTCGACCCGCAGGGCACCGTCCTGCTCGACACCGACCTCGCCGTCACCGCTCCCGGCGGCCGGATCGTGCTGTTCGGCAACGCGGGCGGCGGCGAGCAGGCGGCGCTGCCGCCCGTCGGCCGGCTCATGGGCGGCAACCTCGCGATCGGCGGCTTCAGCATCACCCGGCTGTGGGCCGGGGCACCGCATCGCGCCTCGGCCGGCCTGCGCCGGGTCCTCGACCTGATCGCGGACGGCCGCCTGGACATCGCGGTCACCGAGGTCGGCTCGCTGGCCGAGACGCCCGCCGCGCAGCAGCTGCTGGCCGAGGGCCGGGGCCACGGCAAGTACGTCACCCGGGTCGCCGGCTGATCTCCGGGCCCCGCTCCTCCGCGAAAGCAACCCGCGAAACCCGCAACGAGCGCAATTCGCCCATGCCACCGCCCGGCCGCCCGCCGCGCAGTGAGAGGATCGAACCGGATCCGATGATTGATGGAGGCGTTGATGAAGTTCGCCTGGCTCTGCAGCCACGAGTCTTACCAGCCCGAAGACCTGGTCGAGCAGGCGGTCGCAGCGGAAGCGGCCGGGTTCGACGCGGTGCTCGGCAGCGACCACTTCCACCCCTGGGTGGACGACACGTCCGCGGCCGGCTTCGTCTGGTCGTGGCTCGGCGCGGTGGCCGTCAAGACCCAGAACGTGCTGCTCGGGACGGCCGTCACCAGCCCGCTCTTCCACTACAACCCGGGCCTCGTCGCGCAGATGGCCGCGACCGTCGACCGGCTCTCCGACGGCCGCCTGTGGCTCGGCGTCGGCACCGGCGAGGCCCTGAACGAGCGCCCGCTTGGCTTCCCGTTCCCCGGCTACGGCGAGCGCCAGGCGCGGATGGAGGAAGCCCTGGAGATCATGCATCGCCTGCTGGCAGGCGAGAAGGTGACCTTCCACGGCGAGTACTACACCACCGAGACCGCGAAGTTGTACTCCCCGCCCAAGGGTTCCCTGCCCATCCTGATGGCGGCGGGCGGCCCCAAGTCGGCCGCGTTCGCCGGCACCTACGCCGACGGCCTCATCACCAGCGTGAAGGACCCGGCCGACACCGTCGCCAAGGTGATCGAGCCGTACCGCAAGGCGGCCACCGAGATCGGCAAGAAGCACCGGGTGCTGGCGACCCGCTGGACCGTCCTCGCCGACGGCCCGGACCAGGCCTGGCAGGCGCTGTCGTCCATGCGCGGCCTGCGCGCCCCCGGCCGCCTCGAGGCCACCGACCCGGCCGAGCTCCGGTTCAAGGCCGACGAGATGGACCGGGCCGAGGTGCTCAACTCCTACACGGTCGTGCCCGACGCGGCCGGCCTCGTCGAGGCCTACCGCCCCTTGGTCACCGACGTCGGCGCCGACCTCGTCTCCATCCAGGTCATGTCGGCCGACCCGATGGCGACGATCGAGATGATCGGCAAGGAGGTCCTGCCCCAGCTGCGGGCCCTGACCGGCTGAGCCCGCCCAAAGGCAACACCCTTTCTATCGAACGGACCGTTGCTTCGCCCAGCCCCCAACTTCCACCCCCACCCGCGCGGCCCGGGAATCGCGGAGCACTCACGCCGCTCACGCATCACCCCCACCACCCGCCTGCCGCCCGATCCTGTCAGCTACGCCACCGACCCCACTAGGCGCGGTCGCTGGCGTAGCCGACATGGTCCCGCCGCTACTGCATCGCCTCCGCCAGCAGCGTGATCGACCGCAGCCGCGCCTCCACGCCCGACGCCTGGTGGACGGTGATGAGCTCGTCGGCCTCGGTCTGCTTGCGGAAGTCGTCGAGGTAGTCGCTCACCTCGCCCGGCGTGCCGACGGCGGCGTAGCGGAGCATCTGGTCCACGTGCATCCCGGCCGAGCTGCCCAGCAGCTCGTCCGCCTGCTCGTCGGTCATGTCCTCGGGCGGGATGCCGACGTGCCGGGAGAACAGGCTGATCGCCCGCGCCCGGCGGATGGCGTGGAACTGCTCGCGGGCCGCGGCGGCGGTGTCGGCGGCGGTCACGTTGACGCCGACGATCGCGTAGGGGCGGTCGAGCTGGGCCGACGGCTTGAACTCGCTGCGGTAGGCCGCAAGCGCGGCGAACAGCGCGTCCGGCGCGAAGTGCGACGCGAACGCGTAGGGCAGCCCGAGCGCCGCCGCCAGTTGCGCGCCGAACAGCGACGAGCCCAGCATGTACAGCGGCACCCGCGAGCCCTTGCCCGGGATCGCGTCCACGCCCGGTACCAGCGACGAGCCCGCCAGGTAGGCCTGGAGCTCCCGGACGTCCTGCGGGAACGCGTCGGACGACCGGGGGTCGCGCCGCATCGCCCGGAACGTGGCCTGGTCGGAGCCGGGGGCCCGGCCGAGGCCGAGGTCGATGCGGTGCGGGTACATCGCGTCGAGCGCCCCGAACTGCTCCGCGATCGTCAGCGGCGAGTGGTTGGGCAGCATGACGCCGCCCGCCCCGAGCCTGATGGTCGAAGTGTGCGCGCCAACGTGCGCGATCACCACGCTGGTGGCGGCCGAGGCGATGGTCGGCATGTTGTGATGCTCGGCGTACCAGACCCGGGTGTAGCCGAGCTCCTCCGCCCGCCGCGCGACCGCGACGCTGGCCGCGAACGCGTCGGTGACGGTCTGACCTCGGGCGATCGGCACGAGGTCCAGGATCGATAGGGGAAGGCGCATCGGATTACAGGTAGTTGTCCAGGTCGGCCTTGATGTCGGCCGGCGCCACCGGCGGCTCGTACCGCTTGATCACGGTGCCGTCGCGGCCGATCAGGAACTTGGTGAAGTTCCACTTGACCTCGTCGGTGCCGTTCGCCTCGGGCCGGATCTTGGAGATCGCGTCGTAGAACCCCCCGTACTGGGGGCCGAAGTCACCGGGCGCCTGCGCCCGCAGGTACTGGTACAGCGGGTCGGCGTCGGGGCCGTTCACGTCGATCTTGGCCAGCACCGGGAAGGTCACGTCGTAGGTCGTCTTGCAGAACTCCTGGATCTCCGCGTCGGTGCCCGGCTCCTGCTCCTTGAACTGGTTGGACGGGAACCCGAGGATCTCGAGCCCGCGGTCCTTCTCGTCCCGGTACAGCGCCTCGAGGCCCTCGTACTGCGGCGTCAGCCCGCACTTGCTGGCCACGTTGACGATAAGCAGCACCTTGCCCGCGTAGTCGCTCAGCTCGACCTTGCCGCCGTCGGCGGCGGTCGCGGTGAAGTCGTGCGTACTCATGATGTCCTCCAAGTGACTGGCCTCAGCCCCGACCGCCCCAGCCGGGCACGGTCGGTCCGCGTTTCCGAAGAGGTAGAACATGCGGGTTCGCGCCGATCATCCCGCGCGAGCGGTCCCATTACGGGTCGGGGCACGTCGAGTACCCTGGCTCGGTGACCGGAGACGCTTCGCTTGGCACCGCCGCCGGGCCGGCCGGCCGGGTCGGCACCAGCCTGCCGGAACTGGTCGACCACGTCGCGGCCGAATACCGGCTGGGCGACGTCGGCGACTGGTCGGTGATCGCCACCGGGTACGAGGACTGCAACATCGACCTGCGGGCGGAGCGCGCGCGGGTCGTGATCAAGGTCTTCGCGGCCGGCCGCCCGGCCGGGATCGCCGCTCGCACCGCCGCGATCATCGCCGACGTCACCGCGGCGGGGGTTCGCCACCCGCGGCTGCACGCCGACGCCGCGGGCGGCGACGTGCACGCCTACGACGGGCACCGGCTGCTGGTCATGGACTTCGCCCCCGGCCAGACCTTCTACGACCTGGGCCGCCCGCCAGACGAGGCCGAGCTGGCCACGGTCGTCGAGCAGGCGGCGCTGATTCACGGCGTCGACGCGCGCCCGGAGCCCGTGTTCGACTCGTGGGCCATCGCCAACCTGGTCCCGCTGGCCGGCCAGGTCGGCGACCTGCTCGACCCCGAGCAGCGCCGCCTCGTGGACGGGGCCATCGCCGAGCTGGCCCGGCTTGACTTCGCGGCCCTTCCGCACACGCTCATCCACGCCGACCTGACGGCCGGCAATGTGCTGCTCGGCCCCGACGGCCAGATCACCGTGCTCGACTTCGCACTCGCCAACCGCTGGCCGCGGCTGCAAGAGCTCGCGGTGATCGCGGCCAGCCTCCTGCACGGCTCCCCGGAGCCCCTGCCGTCGCGGATGGACCGGGTCGCCCGGCTGTACGAGGCCGCCAGCCCGCGCCCGCTCACCCCGGCCGAGGAGGCCGCCCTGCCCGCGATCGGCCGCGCCGCCGCCGCGATGGAGCTCCTCGGCGGCCTGAACCAGTGGCGGCAGGGCAACCGCGGCCCGGAGACCGACTCCCTGATCGACATCGGCACCGCCGGCCTGCGCGACTACGCCTGACCGGCATCGTCGCCGCCGGCCTGCGCGACTAAGCCTGGTCGACATCGGCACCATCGGCCGCCCTCGGCGAGACCCCCCGCCTGGTCCGGCGGTCGGGCCTCGACAGCCACATCGTCCCCATCGTTACCACGTACACCAAGCCGAATCGGACATAGCGTCATTGTGGGTTGTTCGGGTCGTATAGCGCCCATAACGGCACACGATGACCCCCTCGGGCCTCAAGCGCCGTCCCGAACGGCACACAATCATCGCTCCCGCCCGGATCGACCCGCCTTTGCGCCTGGCGTGAGCCAGGCCAAGGTCAAGATCAAGATCGGTCGTCCGAACGGTCGCGTGTTCACCCGTCCGGCCGCCTGAGAGCGCCCGCCTCGGGCCACGCTAGCCGAGGGTGGCAGTCGCGGCCCGGAGCTGGCCGAGCGCTCCACCCAGCCCGTTAGCCCGGCCGCCGACACGCGCCGGCCGGGCTGGGTGGAACCCGCGGCCGTTCGGAAAACTAAGGCCGTTGACCTTGACTTCGGCCGGGCGGTTACCGGTACGAGTACTGCTCGTTCGGGAACGCGCCCGACGCGACGTCGGCCGCGAACTCGGAAGCGGCCGACCGGAGGGTGGCCGCCACGTCGGCGTAGCGCTTGGCGAACTTGGGCGAGCGGGCCGACAGCCCGGCCATGTCCTGCCACACCAGCACCTGCGCGTCGCACTCAGGACCGGCCCCGATGCCGATCGTCGGAATGACCAGGGTCTGGGTGATCCGGGCGCCGAGCTCGGACGGGATGCCCTCGAGGACGACCGCGAACGCACCCGCGGCCTCGAGCGCCTTGGCGTCGTGCAGCAGCCGGTCGCCGGCCTCGGAGCCGCGGCCCTGGACCCGGAAGCCGCCCAACGCGTGCACCGACTGCGGGGTCAGGCCGACGTGGCCCATGACCGGGACGCCCGCCCCGACCAGCTCCTCCACGTGCGGGGCGACGCGCTGGCCGCCCTCGAGCTTGACCGCGTGCGCGCCCGCCTCCTTCATGAACCGGGCGGCGGCGTGCAGCGCCTCGCCCGGCGAGGCCTGGTACGAGCCGAACGGCAGGTCGGCGACCACCATCGCCCGCTTGGTACCGCGCACGACGGCTGCGGTCAGCGGGATCAGGTCATCGACGGTCACCGGGATCGTGGTCTCGTAGCCGAACACCACGTTGCCGGCCGAGTCCCCGACCAGCAGCACCGGAATCCCGGCCTCATCGAAGATCCCGGCCGTGAGGGCGTCGTAGGCGGTGAGCATCGGCCACTTCTCGCCGCGGGCCTTCGCGGCGGCGATGTCCCTGATCGTGACCCGCCCCGAGCGGCGGCCGCCGTACAGCGGCTCTGATTCCTGCGTCGGCAGCGTACGCGGCGATATGTCCTGTGACGACATCGTCAGATCCTCCAAGTCTCGAGGCGCCCCTGCGGCGTACCCGGACGGACCAATAATCGCATGCCGGCGGCGTGCGAGGATAGTGATGTGGCTAGCGACTCCCCCCTCAACAACGTGACCGGGCGTGACCATTTCACCGCCGACGACTTCGCGGCGGCGGACGCCATCGTCAGCGAGCTGTTCGACCGAGGCGGTCAGCCCGCGATCGCCTACGGCATCGTGGCCGACGGCGAGCTGGTGCACAGCGCCGGGTTCGGCGCCCGGGTCCTCGGCGCCGGGCCGCCGGACGCGGACACGGTGTTCCGGATCGCGTCCATGTCCAAGTCGTTCACCGCGTCGGCCGTCCTGCTGCTGCGCGACGCCGGCGCGCTGGCGCTGGACGACCCGGCCGCCCAATACGTGCCCGAGCTGGCCGGCTGGACCTACGGGTCGGCCGACGCCGCCCCGGTGACGATCCGGCAGCTGCTGACGATGACGGCCGGGTTCCCGACCGACGACCCGTGGGGTGACCGGCAGCAGGGGCTGCCGATCACCGCGTTCGACCAGCTGCTGGCGGCCGGGGTCTCGTTCAACTGGGCGCCAGGGACCCGGTTCGAGTACTCCAACCTCGGCTACGCGATCCTCGGCCGGGTGGTGACGATGGCGTCCGGTGTCCTCTACGACGAGTTCATCAGGACCCGGCTGCTGGCGCCGCTCGGCCTCGGCCGGACCGGCTTCAACGCCGACGAGTTCGACCAGGGGAACCTGGCCGTCGGCTACCGGCACGGGCACGCCGGCTGGACCGAGGTGCCGTTCGACCCGTACGGCGCGTTCGCCCCGATGGGCGGCGTGTTCTCGACCGTCTCCGACCTCGCGGGCTGGGTCGCCGGGTTCGCGGCCGCGTTCCCGCCCGACGGAACCGCCAGCGATAGCAACAACGGTAAAAACGGTGCCCATCCGCTCCCTCCCGCGTCCCGCCGGCAGATGCAGCTGCCGCAGGCCGTGACCGGCTGGCGGGCGGCCGGGCGGCTGCCGGGCGGCCCGCCCGCCCCGCCCGAGTACTACGGGTTCGGCCTCTTCGTGGACGAGGACCCGTCCCTCGGCCGGGTGGTCTCGCACAGCGGCGGCTACCCCGGGTTCGGCTCCAACATGCGCTGGCACCCGGCCACCGGCATCGGCGTGATCGCCCTCGGCAACGGCACCTACGCCCCGATGTCCCCGCTCACCGGCCTGGTCCTCGACGCCCTGGTGCCGTCTTCAAGCGCCTACCAGGTCGCCCTCGCCCCGGCCAAGACCGGAACAACCGGAGCGGACGCAGGCGCCCCCTGGCCGCAGACCCTCGCGGCCCAGGAAAAAGTCGACCGCCTCCTGGCCGACTGGGACGACGCCGCCGCCGACGCGCTGTTCACCGAGAACGTCGCCCTCGACGGCCCCTACAGCGAGCGCCGCCACACGATCGGCCTGATCCGCGAGCGCATCGGCGACTTCACCGCCGACCGCAGCCGCGCGGCCCAGTCCGACACCCCGGCCCACCGCCGCTGGTGGCTGACGGGGGAGAACGGCACCGTGCAGGCGCAGATCCAGCTCAGCCCCGAGCGCTCGCCGCGGGTGATGTCGCTGACCCTGGCCGTCCCGCCGGCCCCGGGCTCGGCCCTCGCCCGGGCCCTCGACGCCGTGCTCGAGTGGCTGAACGACCCTGGGCAGGACTGGCCGTCGTCGCTGCCGGTGGCGGCGTCGGCCGACGCGGGCCTGATCGCCCGCCGCCTGCGGATGGCCGCCGCCTGGGCCGGGAAGTGCGCGGTGGGCGCGTTCCAGGCCGGCAGCGGCGCCGCCTCGACGACGGTCGAGCTCGTCGGCGAGCACGCCCCGGTCACGCTGTCGCTGCTGGTCAACCGGGCCACCGGCGAGCTCCGCGAGGCCGACGTAACGCTATGAAAAACTGACAAACCCCGCCAGGAATAGATTCCGATACGGTCCTGTTCCGTATCGATAGTGCCGCGCCCGGGCGTCGTCTTGACGACGCCCGCGAGCGCGCCGGCACGGAAGCTTTCCGGAGTTCTGGAGGGGCCTGTGGACACGTCAACGATCCAGCGCAGGCGATGGATCATCCTCGGCGTGCTCGTCGTCGGACTGCTCGCCATCGTCATCGACAACACCGTTCTCAACGTCGCGCTCAAGACCATCGCCAGCCCGGCCGGCGGCCTCGGCGCCAGCCAGTCCCAGCTCGAGTGGGCGATCAACTCCTACACGCTCGTCTTCGCGGGCCTGCTGTTCACCTTCGGGGTGGTCGGCGACCGCATCGGCCGCAAGCGCGTGCTCATGGTCGGCCTGGCCCTGTTCGGCATCGGCTCCCTGCTGTCCGCCTACTCGCACTCGCCCGACCAGCTGATCGCGGCCCGCGCGGCGATGGGCCTGGGCGGCGCGGCGGTGATGCCGCAGACCCTGTCGATCATCGCCAACGTCTTCGAGCCGCAGGAGCGGGCGAGGGCGATCGGCATCTGGACCTCCGCCGTCGGCATCGGCGTCGCGATCGGCCCGGTCCTCGGCGGCCTGCTGCTGACCCACTTCTGGTGGGGCTCGGTCTTCCTGATCAACGTCCCGGTCACCGCCGTCGGCCTGGTGGCCGCGTTCTTCCTGGTCCCGGAGTCCCGCAACCCCGCCCCGGGCCGGATCGACCTCGTCGGCGTGCTCGGCTCCGTCCTCGGCCTGGTGCTGCTGATCTACGGGGTCGTCCAGGGCGGCGACGGCGCGTCGTGGCTGAGCGCCGGCGTACTCGGACCGCTGCTCGGCGGCCTGGCCGTGCTCGCCCTGTTCGTCTGGTGGGAAGCCCGCATCGAGCACCCCAGCCTCGACGTCCGCCTGTTCAAGAACCGGACGCTCTCGGCCAGCGTCGGATCGATCGCGCTGCTGTTCTTCGGCATGGGCGGCGTCTACTTCTTCACCAGCTTCTACCTGCAGAACGTCCGCGGCTACAGCCCGCTCGAGGCCGGCGCGCTGGCGGTGCCGTTCGCGCTCGCGCAGTTCCTGATGGCGCCGCGCAGCGCCCCGCTGGTCAACCGGTACGGCGTCCGGGCGGTCGGGGTGGCGGGGATGCTGCTGAACGCGATCGCGATCGGCGGCTACGCGTTCATCGGCACCGCCTCGCCGATCTGGATCGTCGCGGTGCTCTACTTCGTCCAGGGGGCCGGGCTCGGCGTGGCCATCCCGGCCGCGACCGCCAGCGTCATGCAGGCCCTGCCGCGCGAGCGGGCCGGGGCCGGGTCGGCCCTGTCCAACACCGCTCGCCAGGTCGCGGTCGCGCTCAGCGTGGCCGTGCTCGGCTCGATCCTCGCGCAGGCCTACCGAACCTCGCTCAGCCCGACCCTGTCGAGGCTGCCGGCGTCGGCCAGGGACGCGGCCGGCACCTCGATCACCGCCACCCAGGCGCTCGCCCAGCACCTCGGCCCGGCCGGCCGGTTCCTGCTCGCCCCCGCCGACGCGTCGTTCGTGGACGCCATGCGGATCACCACCGCCATCGCGGCCGGGCTGGCGGTCATCGGCGCGATCGCGGTGTCCCGCTGGATGCCGGGTAAGCCGAGGCCTACCATCGAGGAAATCGAGGAAATCGTCGCCAGGGAGATCGCGGCCGCCGAGCGCGACCTCGCGCTGGTCGCCCGCCCCCGGCCGAGCGAAGAGGAAAATTCAACAACCAGTTATCTCGAACGGACCGTTGCTTCGCCCGGCAGCGCCAGCGAGCCTGCCGACGGGTAACCTACCCGGCGGCGACAAGACCACAGAGAACGAGGAGAGGTGAATCCCGGCCATGCGAACCACGCACGACCCCAGCCCGTCAGCGGACGTGACCGCTGACGCCGCCGCCGGGATCCCGGCCGCGCCGGGGCTGCCCCCGAACGCCCGGGTAGCCCCCAGCAGCGGGCCCGCCCAGGACTGCACGGCCGCCCGGCGCCCCGGGCGGCCGCGCAGCGAGCAGGCCGAGCAGGCGATACTCGACGCCACCCTGGAGGCGGTCGGCGACCGCGGCATCGACGGCGTCAGCTGCGAGGACGTCGCCGCCCGGGCCGGCGTCGGCAAGGCCACCCTGTACCGCCGCTGGCCCGGCAAGGAGGACCTGCTGATCGCCGCGTTCGCGGCCCTCAAGCGGCCCCTGCCGGAGCCGCGCGGCGAGTCGGTCCGCGACGACCTGATCGCGATGCTCGAGGTGATGGCCGAGGACGCCGAGGACCCCCGGTTCGCCCAGCAGTACGCGCTGCTGCACGCCGAGGGCGAGCGCTACCCCCGGCTGGTGGCGCTGTACAAAGAGCGCGTGGTCGAGCCCCGCCGCGAGCTGATGCGGTCGGTCCTCCGCCGCGGCATCGCCGCCGGCGAGATCCGCGCCGACGCCGACGTGGAGATCGCGATGCTCGCGCTCACCGGCGCGATCATGATCCGGGGCAAGCACGACGCGCTCCCGGCCGAGCCCTGCTTCGCGACCCGCGTCGTCGACGAGCTCCTGCTCGGCCTCGCCCCTCGCCCCGCCAACGCCCCCGGCTAGCCGCCGAGGTCCTCGCACCCGCGCGTCGGCTGCCCCTCATCAACTGTTCATCTGCGCGGCCCGGATACCCCGCGATCGTCACCCCGCCTGGGTGATGCATGCCCTCGCCGCCGGCGGCGATCCTGGGAGCCGCCACGCCGGCGACGATCCGGCGCGGGTCGGCGGGCTATCGGAACAGGGAGCGGGGCAGCGGCATGGCCAACGAGGAGCAAGGTCGGCTTCAGCAGGCGGAAAGCGGTGTTCGGTGGCGTCGGTGGGGGCCCTACGTGAGCGAGCGTCAGTGGGGGACGGTCCGTGAGGACCCCGGCCAGGACCCCGGCAACACCTGGGCGGCGTTCCCCTACGATCAGGCGGGCTACCGTGCCTACCGGTGGGGCGAGGACGGGCTGGCGGGCATCTGCGATGACAAGCAGCAGCTGTGCCTGTCGCTGGCGCTGTGGAACGAGCGCGACCCCACGCTCAAGGAGCGGCTCTTCGGCCTGACCAACTCCCAGGGCAACCACGGCGAGGACGTCAAGGAGTGCTACTACTACCTGGACGCGACGCCGACGTCGTCCTACCTGAAGATGCTCTACAAGTACCCGCAGGGCGAGTTCCCCTACAACGACCTGATCGCCACCAACGGCGCGCGCAGTAAGACCGAGCCAGAGTACGAGCTGATCAACACCGGGATCTTCAACGACAACCGCTACTTCGATGTCTTCGTCGAATACGCGAAGGACTCGCCAGAAGACCTTCTCATGCAGGTCACCGTGCATAACCGGGGGCCGGAGGAGGCGCGACTGCACGTCCTGCCCACGCTCTGGTTCCGGCACACGTGGTCCTGGGCCGGCGGCGACGAGCAGCCTTCGCTGCACGTCGATAACGACGTGCAGGGGATGAGCGCCGTCGTCGCCCAGCAGAGCGACCTCGGCGTCCGCTGGTTCTACGCCGACCAGCAGGTGCCCGTGCTCGTAACCGGGAACGAGACCAACAACGAGCGGGTGTTCGGCTCGCCGAACGACACGCCCTACGTCAAGGACGGCATCGAACGGGCCGTCCTGCACGGCGAGAACGACAAGGTCAACCCGGACGGCAGCGGGACCAAGGCGGCCATGCACTATGTCATGACGGTTCCGGCCGAGGGCAGCGCGACGATCCGGATGCGGCTGACCGACACCCGGTCAGAGCGCCCCTTCGACGGCTTCGACGAGGTGATGGGCGCCCGGCGCGGCGAGGCGGACGAGTTCTACGCAGGCGTGCTGGCGGGCGGTCTCACCGATGACGAGCGCCTGGTCAGCCGCCAGGCGCTGGCCGGCATGCTGTGGTCGAAGCAGTACTACGGGCTCGACATGGAGCAGTGGCTGATCGAGCACGGCTCCGACCCGATTGCGCCGGCCGAGGGGCTGCGCAATCACGACTGGCAGCACCTGATCTCCGAGGACATCATCTCGATGCCGGACAAGTGGGAGTACCCGTGGTTCGCGGCGTGGGATCTCGCCTTCCACGCGATTGCCCTCTCGGCCGTCGACATGCCCTTCGCCAAGCGGCAGCTCCAGCTGCTGCTCGACCACCGCTACCTGCACCCGAACGGGCAGCTGCCGGCCTACGAGTGGAACTTCAGCGACGTCAACCCGCCGGTGCACGCCTGGGCGATCTGGTTCGTCTACTCGATGGAGAAGGCCAGAACCGGCCGGGGCGACCGCGTCTTCCTTGAAGACGCGTTCCAGAAGCTGATGCGGAACTTCGGCTGGTGGCTGAACCGCAAGGACGCCGACGACCGCAACATCTTCCAGGGCGGGTTCCTCGGCCTTGACAACATCGGCGTCTTCGACCGCAGCGCGCCGCTGCCGGGCGGCGGCCGCATCGACCAGGCCGACGGGACCGCGTGGATGGCGCTGTACTGCCAGAACATGGTCCAGATGGCTACTGAGCTCGGCCGCGAGAACCCGGTCTACATGGACCAGGCGGAGGCGCTGCTGGAGAACTGGGCCTGGATCGCCGCCGCGACCAACCATGTCGGCCCCGACGACGTTGGCCTGTGGGACGAGGAGGACGGCTTCTTCTACGACGTGCTCAGGCGTCCTGACGGCAGCTCGATCCCGATGAAGGTGCGCTCGGTCGTCGGGCTGATGCCGCTCGTCGCCGCCACCGTGATCAGCGACAGCGTCCGGTCCGATTTCCCTGAGCTGGTGGCGGACGTCATCGCCTTCCTGGGCCAGCACCCGGCACTGTCGGCCGCGCTGCCTGAACGGGGCCGGCAGGCCGACCGGACCAGCGGCCCGGTTATCTTGGCCATGTTCGACGAGGACCGGCTGCGCCGGATCCTGGCCAAGATGCTCGACGAGGGGGAGTTCCTCGGCCCGCACGGCATCCGCGCCGTATCCAGATGGCACGCCGAGCACCCGTACACCCTGAACCTGGAGGGGCAGGACTACACCGTCTACTATCTGCCGGCCGAGTCCGACACCGGCATGTTCGGCGGCAACTCCAACTGGCGCGGACCGGTCTGGGTGCCGATCAACATCATGCTCATCCGCGGCCTGCTGAACCTGTACGAGTACTACGGCGACGCGTTCACGGTCGAGTGCCCGACCGGCTCGGGTCAGCACAAGAACCTGTACCAGGTGGCCAACGACATCAGCGAGCGCCTCATCGGCGCCTTCCGCCGGGACGCCGACGGGCACCGCCCGGTCCACGGCGGCGAGGCGATGCTGCAGAACGACCCGCACTGGCGCGACCTGGTGCTGTTCTACGAGTACTACCACGGCGACAACGGCGCCGGGATCGGCGCCAGTCACCAGACCGGCTGGTCGGGCACGGTGGGGGTGCTGCCGCTGCTCTTCCGGGGCAACCGGTCGCTCGAACAGACCGGCTGGATACCCGCGCCGCGCGAGGAGAGCGCGGCCGCGCAGCGGCAGGAGGCGGCGGCGGGATGAGCGGATGGCCCGATCGGCCTGTTATCTACGAGGTGAACACCGCCGTCTGGCTGGACGAGCTGGCGCGGACGGCCGGGACGCCGGTGACCCTGGGCACGGTGACCGACGCCGCCTGGGACGCGGTCACGCCGTCCGGCGTCGACGCGGTCTGGCTGATGGGCGTCTGGGAGCGCAGCCCGGCCGGCCTCGAGCTGGCGCTGGCCAACGCCGGACTGATGGAGTCGTTCCGCGAGGCCCTGCCCGACCTGCGGGACTCCGACATCATCGGCTCGCCCTACTGCGTGCGCCGCTACGTGGCCGACGAGCGCTTCGGCGGCCCGTCGGGGCTGGCGACGGCGCGGGCGGCGCTCGCCGCCCGCGGCGTCCGGCTGATCCTGGACTACGTGCCCAACCACGTCGCGCCCGATCACCCCTGGGTCACCGAGCACCCGGAGTACTTCATCCAGGGCGACGACGCCGACGTCAAGGCGGATCCGGGCAGCTGGCTGGCGGTCGGCGGGCGGGTGCTGGCGCACGGCCGCGATCCGTACTTCCCCGCCTGGCCGGACGTCGTGCAGCTGAACGCGTACGCCGGCCCGGCCCGGGCGGCGACCGCCCAGACGCTGTCGGACATCTCCGCCCAGTGCGACGGGATCCGCTGCGACATGGCGATGCTGATGACCAACGACATCTTCGGCAAGACCTGGGGCGAGCGGGCCGGCCAGCGGCCGGACGAGGAGTTCTGGCCCTTCGTCATCGCCGAGCTGCGCACCGGGCACCCGGACACCGTGCTGATCGCCGAGGCCTACTGGGACATGGAGTGGACGCTGCAGCAGCAGGGCTTCGCGTTCTGCTACGACAAGCGGCTCTACGACCGCATCCTCGAGGTGAACCCGCCCGACCTGCGCGGGCACCTGCAAGCTGACCTCGATTACCAGTCGCGGCTCGTGCGCTTCCTGGAGAACCACGACGAGCCGAGGATCGCCGACAAGCTGCCCGCCGTCCTCGAGCGGGCGGCGGCGGTCACGATCGCGACCCTGCCCGGGGCGACCATGTGGCACGAGGGGCAGTTCGAGGGGCGCCGGGTTCGCCCACCCGTCTTCCTCGCCCGGCGGCCCGACGAGCCGCTCGACCAGGAGCTGGCCGCCTGGCACCGCGGCCTGGTCTCGGTCGTCGCCAAGCAGGCCGTCCGGACGGGAGCCTGGCAGCTGCTCGAGGCCGGGGGCTGGCCCGACAACCAGTCCTGCCGCAACCTGATCGCGTGGTCGTGGACGCCGGGCGACGACGCCGGGCCCGTCCGCAGACACGTGATCGTTGTCAACCTGTCGCTGACGCCGTCTCAGGCCCAGATCCCACTTCCGTGGCCGGACCTGCCGGGCCGTCGCTGGCGCCTGCTCGATCCGCTCAGCGGGGCTGACTTCACCCGCGACGGCGGCGAGCTGACCGACCCCGGGTTGTACGTCGATCTGCAGCCGGGGCAGTTCTACCTGCTGGAGGTGCGCTGACCGACGCCGCCTGGCTGCGCGAGCGCCGCCGGCCGCACGGTCGGCGGCGCAGCCGATCCCAGCCGAGAGGAAGGAGCGGACATGGACGACGATGAGGCAGACCCGCCGCCGCCGACGGTGCTGCTGATGATCAACAACTGGCAGGCGACGGTGATGCTCGGCCTGGTCACGGTCGTCTTCGGGGTCATCGTCACCGCCCATCCGGACGGCTCGCTGCGCGTGCTCGCCATCCTGATCGGTATCGCCATGCTCATCTCGGGTATCTTCCACCTGATCCGAGCGGCTGACCGGAAGGCGCCGCACCGCCTCTGGATGGGCATCACCGGGCTGCTCTTCGTGGCGCTCGGGGTGGTCCTGATCCGCCACCTGCACGTGACCCTGGCGCTCGTCGGCCTGTTGGTCGGCCTCAGCTGGATCATCCAGGGGATAGCGGGGCTGATGTCCGCATTCTGGGGGCCGCGGGAGGGCGCCGTCTGGTGGGCGGTGTTCGGGTCCAGCAGCCTCATCGCCGGGATCGTGGTCACCGCGAGCCCGCTGTCGTCCGTCACTGTGCTGGCCGTGCTGATCGGGATCTGGCTGATCGTCATCGGCCTGCTCGAGATCGTGGCAGGCCTGATCCTGCAGCACGAACTCGCGGTCGCCGCGCCTGGCTACCGGCCTGCGACGCCGTGGTCCTCCGGTCCGGGCGCGTTAGCTGCCGCCCCGCCGTCTGATGCCGCTCCTGCGTTTGATGCCGCGCCGCCGTTAGATCCCGCTCCGCCGTCGGATGGTGGACGGCGGTCGGATGAATCACTAGGCGGCGGGTCTCGCCGGGCGGGCCCGCGGTAGGCGCTGACCAGCCGGGCGACCAGCGTGGCGAGAAAGATCTGGCCGGTCATGGCCTCGAGAACCGCCACCGCCCGGCCGAAGCTGCCTCCGGCGGTGAAGTCGCCGTAGCCCAGGGTGGTCAGGGTGGTGAAGCTAAAGTACTGGTAGGTACGGAGATTGGCCGCCTCGCCGTTGGCGAAGAAATCGGTGCCGCCCAGGCCGTCGATGGCGCCGAAGACGGCGGCGAACATCAGCCCGATGAGCATGTACGCGCTCAGCGCGGCGTAGATGCTCTGCAGGGTGACGGTATTCAGCTTCAGCACGCCGTCAACGATGATCACCACCGTCGCCAGGAGCAGGATGGCGGTCCAGACACTGGCGATTCCTCGCGCGACCGAACTATCAGACGACGCCACGAGAGCGATCGCGAGCACCGAGCCGATCACGGTGGCCCACCGCGCCACGTTGCTGTGCGGAAAATCGGTGTTCCGCAGCCCGATAAGCGCCACCGCGACAACGAGAACCAGCTGCGCGTCCTGGGTCGGCCGGCCGCTGGCTAGTGCCGACAGCAGGTAGACCGCGATCAGGGTGGCGAGCAGCAGTCCGTAACGGCCTTGCCGGCCGATTCGTTCGTCCGCTGTCACGTCATCGGCACATTACTTCGCGCGAGGCACCGGACAGCCCGCCGTGCTTGTCCATGCGACCGACGTTACGGAGCGCCGGGCCGGGCGCGAATCATCCCGGCCGGGTGATCCGTTTCTTAGCCCGCGTTGCTGGAATGACCTGTGACCACGAATGAGATCCTCATCGGCCTAGGCCTGATGGTTTTCCTCGCCGTCGGATCCCAGGTGCTCGCGAGCCGTTTGCGGATCCCGGCGCTGATCGTCTTGCTGCCCGTTGGCTTCGCCGCGGGCGCGCTCACCAGTGACGTCAATCCCGACAAGCTGCTGGGTCCGGCCTTCCAGCCGATGGTGTCGCTCGCGGTCGCCGTGATCCTCTACGACGCGGGCCTTGGGCTCGACCTGCGGAAGCTGACCGGGCACCCGCGCCGCGTGGTCTGGCGGCTGATCGCCCTCGGCGTCCCGATCACGATCGCGCTCGCCACGTGTATGGCGCTGGTGCTGCTGCGCATGCCGGAGCAGGCGGCGCTGATGACCGGGGCGATTCTGGTCGTCTCCGGGCCCACGGTGGTGGGCCCGCTGCTCGCCTTCGTCCGGCCCAGTGAGCGAGTCCAACGGATCCTGGCCTGGGAGGGCTCGCTGATCGACCCCGTCGGCGCCATCCTGGGGGCAGTCATATTCCACGGCATCGTGGCGGGCACCCGCCCCGGCCACGGCGCCCAGCTCGGGCAGTTCCTGGCCAGCATCGGCGTCGGCGCGGTCGGCGGCGCCGTCGGCATCGCGCTGCTCGTCCTGGTGCTGCGCGTGCTCCGGCTCGGCGAGGTTCTCGGTACCACGGCCCAGCTGGCCTGTGTGATCGGCGTGGCCGCGGCCTGTGACGTGCTGCGCGACGATACCGGGCTGATCGCCGCGATCCTCATGGGACTCGCCGCCGCCAACCTGCGCGGCTTTGACATCCCCGCCCGCCGGCCGTTCTTCGAGACGCTGGTCCAGCTGATCATCGGCCTGCTGTTCATCTCCATCTCGGCCACGGTCACGCCCTCGTCGATCCGCCATCTGATCTTGCCGACCCCGGGGGACTTGTCGCCGTTCTCGTCCTGGTCGCCCGCCCGCTCGTCGCCTGGGCGGCGACGCTGCGGACCGACCTGACCAGAGGTGAGCGCGGCTTCATCGGGTGGATGGCCCCGCGCGGGATCATCGCCGCCGCCACCGCCACCGCGTCGACGTTCGGGCCCGCGCTGTCCGCCGCGCACGTCGGCGGCGCGCAGAAGATCCTGCCGGTCACGTTCCTCGTGATCGTGCTGATGGTGACGCTCTACAGCCTCACCGCGGTACCTGTCGCCGAGCGACTCGGCGTCACTCGCCCGGCTCGGACGCGGCCGCTCCTTGTCGGCGGCGATCCCTGGGTGATCGAGCTCGGCACGGCTCTTCAGTCAGCCGGATTGGAGGTGCTCATGTGGGCCGGAGCCGAATCGCAGCGCAGCCAGATCAAACAGGCGGGCCTCGAACTGGCGCCCGGGAACTCCTCGCGGCCGCGGCCGGCGACGGTGCGCTGCTCGAGGGAATCACGATGGTTCTCCTGCTCACCAGCGAGGACGACTTCAACGCGCTCGCCTCGCTGATGCTGCAGGGCAACGTCGACGGTCGCGTCTACCGACTGCGACCCGAACTGCCCAGCCACGGGGTCGTCGCGCCCTCCACCGGCGGTGAGACCCTGTTCGGGGCGGAGCTGACCCGGCCCGCCGTCATCCGGCGATACCAGGCCGGTGCGCGCGTCGCCGCCGGGCCCGGCGCCCATCCGCTGCCCGCCGCGTCCGATGTGCTCTTCGTGATCCGGGCCGACGGCCGGCTCGTCCCGGTCACCGACCACACCACGCCGGCGTTTCAGGACGGGGACACCACCGTCGTCCTTGACCCCAAACCGCAGCAGACCGCGGCTGGCGCCGTGCATGTCCCCCCGCACGTCCCCCCGCGTTCGGCCAGCCTGTGACTACCAGGTCAGCTCGATCTCAAGCTCGGTCCCGTCATCCTCGATCTCGAACTCCACCTTCAGATGGACCTGATCGGGGACGTGCGCGACGAACCGGAGGTCCCCGCGCTCGATCACGACATCGTTATTGGAGGCAAGCTCGTCGGCGATCGCGTGCAGGCGCGCCGCCGCTGCCTCCCGAGTGAGGGTGGTCTTCTCCTTCAACTCCACGAGATCCACGTGAGTCTCCGATCCTCAGTTGACGGTCCCAGCCTAGGCTTTCCCCAGCTTTGGCCAGCGCAGTCATCGGACAACCGGTTCTGGCCGAAGACGGGGCGGCTACGAAACCTGCCCGTCAAGCGCCTCCGGCGCGGACGTCCCGGCCGAGGATGGCGGTCGTGGCGACCCGGCCCGCTGGCGGGGGATGAGGACCGCGATGACCAGGCCGATCACGGTGATGACGAGCATCATCGTGAGGGCCACGGCAAATGGCTTGCCTTCGGGCAGCTTGACGGCCACCAGGACTGAGCCGACCAGGGCAGTGCCGAGCGAGGAGCCCAGGTTGGACACGCTGCGGGACAAGCCGGATATCTCGCCCTGGTCTTTGTCGGGGAAGCTGGACTGGACCACGTTGACCGAGGAGGTCAGCATGGTTCCGATTCCGCCGCCGAACAGCAGCAGGCCCGGTATCCATCGCCAGATGCCGGCCTGCGCCCGGACCAGGACCAGCAGCAAGATCAGGCCGGCGGCGGTCACCAGGAAGCCGGCGATGATCAGCCATCGTTGCGGGTGCCGCCGGGCGAACCGGTCGGCGGCGGCCGAGGTGGCCAGGATCCCGATCGTGGCCGGGGTGAGGATCAGGCCGGTCTGGATCGGGCTGTAGTGGTTGACCTCCTGCAGGTAAACCGAGACGGTGAAGAAGCATCCTTGCAGGATGAGCCACTGGATGGTCTGGGTGCCCAGTCCCAGGTTGGCGACCTTGTTGCGGAACAGCCGCAGCGGAAGCAGGACGTCCTTGCCCTTTTTCTCACCCGAGCGGACGTGCAGGAAGAACCAGAGCAGGAACAGCGCGCCGATCGCCACGTACAGCCATACCGGGGAGACCGAGCCCTTCGGTATCACTACCGTGCTGCCGATGGTGAAGTCCTGCCGCGACTTGGCGAAACCGTAGGTCCGCGACTGCAGCAGCCCGAGCACCACGAAGAACAGGCCCGCCGCGGACAGCACCGCACCGGTCAGGTCGAACCGCGGCGTGGGCCCGGACCGGGCCGGATCGATGATCTTGCGGGCGAGCACGATGATCCAGGCCACCACCAGGACCTGCAGGCCGAACGAGGCACGCCAGCTGATCGCGCTGGTGATCAGCCCGCCGATCAGCGGCCCGGCCGCGGCGCCGAGGCCGCCCGCGCCGCTGACCACCCCGAAGTACCGGGCGCGCGATTTGACGTCGGGGAACGTCACGGTGACGAGGATGTAGATAGGCGGAATCATCAGCGCCGAGCCGACGCCCTCCAGCAGCGAATAGCCCCCGATCAGCAGCGGCAGTCCCTGTGACAGCGCCGCCAGCAGCCCCCCGACCGCGTAGACCGCCAGCCCGAGCACGAAGCACCGTTTGCGGCCCCAGATGTCAGTCAGCTTGCTGCCGGGAATCATCAGCGCCGCCATCGTCAGCGTGAACAGCGTGATCGCGGTCTGCACCCCGCTCACGGTCGTGCCTAGATCATTGGCGATGGCAGTGATGGCAACGTTCATGTTCGTGGCCGCGTAGCTGGCGATGAACTGCGCGAGCGCCAGCGGCAGAATCATCGCCCGCGCGGCCGCGCTCGAGTTCGACGGGGTTTGCGTCACGGCGGCCCCGCACAGGCATAACCGAGTGCCCCGGTGGTTCGCACACGATCGAGCATGGGCGTCAACCACCCAAGCGGCATCACCTAATCCGGATGATGCCCGATCCCGGCGCCGACGGCGGGTCGGGAGGGGCGGGGACCGGCTACGGCTGATTTTCGGGGTGCCCTCGTCTTCTCAGCTCGCGGGCGGCGGCGGCGATCTTGATCTGGAGATCGGTGGCCGGCCGCGGGGCGCGCGGGTAGCGGTGGATCATCGCGCCCTGTGGTCTGGCCGCCGCCCGCGCCGCGGCGTCGTGGATCAGCGATAGTCGGTCCGGGGCTGGCTGCGGTGAGGTGCGGGTGAGCAGTTCTCCGAGATCGCGGGCTTGTGCAACGCGCGTTCCCAGGTAGTGAGGGTGCCCGGCGCTTACCGCCCGGGCAAGCAGACTGCGGTGGCCGTTGGGTTGGCTGAGCGCATCGGGGGCGAAGCGCTGCAGGATCGTCTTGATGATCGAGGTGTGGTCGAAGACCGTCTTTGATACCGAGCCGGGCTCGACCCACGGTGAGACGACCAACGCCGGCACCCGGACGCCGTAGCGCCCGAACATCCGCTGGTCGTCGTCGACCGCGGCGGGGGGCGGGACGTGGTCGTAGAAGCCGCCGTGCTCGTCATAGAAGATGACCAGCATCGTCTTGTCCCACTGCGGGCCGGTGGCCAGCGCGTGGTAGACCGCGAGCACGAGTTCCTGGCCGTCCCTGATGTCGGCCGGAGCGTGGTCGTCGTTGGGCTGGAAGCCGATGGGGTTGAAGTCGCTGAAGTTCGGGTCGATCCAGGAGACCGACGGGAGCGTGCCTCCGGCCGCGTCCTCGAGGAAGCTCGCCGCATGGGCATCGATCCTGATCTCGAGCGAGGCCTTCCAGTTGAGGTTCTCCCGGCTGAAGAACGCGAAGCGGTCGTGGTGGCCGAGGGCGTAGCGGGCGTCGGCCATACGCAGGGTGCCGACCTCGAAGGAGTACCAGCGCCAGGTGACGTCGTGGGCGTCGAGGTGGCGTGCGAACGACGGCTGGTTGTAGAACGGGGGGCGGTTGTGCGGCAGGTCGTCGCGGCTGTGCGCGGCGCCGCCGGAAAGCGCGTAGAGCCGGTTGGGCCACGTCGCGCCGGGAACCGAGCTGAACCAGCGGTCGCACACGGCGAAGTGCCGGGCGAGGTGGTCGTAGACCGGAACGTCGGCGGCGTTGTAGTAGCCCATCACCCGGCCCGGATCCGCGTCCAGAACCCCGCGGCCGGACAGCGTCTCGGCGTAGCTGGCGACGAAGCCGTTCATCGCGCCGCCGCCGACCTGCAGGTCAACGCTCCGGCCGGAGTGATCGGGGTCATCGGGGATCGCCGTGGTCTCGAGATGGCGGACTGGGTAGCGGCGTCCGTCGTGGTCGTTGGCGAGCCCTTCCCGCAGCCCGTCGATGTCGTCACGGCCGCCCTCGAGCGACAGGTAGCCGAGCATGTGATCAAACGAGCGGTTCTCGAGCATCAGGACGACGATGTGATCGATCTTCTGCAGGTTGGCGATGCCGATGTCTTGAGCCACCACACCCCCGTTGTGGCCGCGCCCGTCAGTCGCCGGCGGCCGCCCGGCGGAACGAGGCGCCTCGCCGGAGACTTCGGCGATGCCCTCTATTTACCCGGGACCTGCCCGGCCACGCACCTAACCTTGGTCCTTGGCACGTTCCGCATGGTCGTAGGTGGACTCCGGGTTCGCGCGGACGAACGCGTCAAGCTGCTTCGCATCCTCGCCGACGAGGATGCGCCATTCACCGGACCGCACCCCGTCGAGGATGATCGTGGCCGCCTCGGCCGCGCTGGTCGGGGCGTTTTCCTGCCAGCCGGCGTTCGCCTTCTCGATCTCCGCCTCGTCGGTGAGACCGAACGCGCGCATCGAGTTGCCGACGATGTTGGTGGCGATGTACCCCGGCATCACCAGCGCGACCCGGACGTGCGGCGCGTTCGTCCGCAGGTCCTCGATCAGCGACTCGGTGAACCCCTTGACCGCGAACTTGGCGGTGCTGTAGGCCGTGTGCGGCCAGGCCGGCCCGAGCGTCGCCCAGAACCCGTTGACGCTGCTGGTGTTGACGAGCACCCCCTCGGGGCTCGCGATCAGCAGCGGCAGGAACGCCCGCGCGGTGTTGTACACGCCCCACCAGTTGACCGAGAAGACCCGCTCCCACTGCTCGCGTGGCTCGTTGATGAAGCTGCCGCCGCCCCCGATCGCGGCGTTGGCGAAGACCAGGTCGACGTGATCGGCCTGGTGCGCGATGAGCGCCTCGTCGCGGAACCGCAGCACCGCCGCCTCATCGGACACATCGCACGCGTGGCCGGTGACCCGGCCGCTTCCCGCGGCCCCGCTCGCCGCCAACTCCACCGTCTCGGCCAGCGGCCCGGCGTTGAGATCGCAGGTGGCGACGGAGCAGCCCTCGGCGGCGAGCTGGCGGACCAGTTCCCGCCCCATGCCCGAGCCGCCCCCGGTGACGATCGCGACCTTGCCGGCAAACGATTCCATCCGCCCAGACTAATCCTGGCGCTGCCGGCCGGCTAGCCGCGCGCAGGCTCGCTCTTATATCTGCCGTCCCGGCCTCCGCACACGCATACCCGCCGCTAGCCGGGAAGCTGCTCCCGCCAGCGGTCGGTGATCGGCAGCCGACGGTCGCGGCCGAAGTTCTTGGGGCTGATCTTCGGGCCCGGCGGGTACTGGCGGCGCTTGTACTCGGCCAGGTCGACCAGCCTGATCACCCGCGCGACGAGGGCCGGGTCGTGGCCGGCCGCGATCAGGTCGGCCGAGCCCATGTCCTTCTCCACGTAGTCGTCCAGGAGCGCGTCGAGCACCGCGTACTCCGGCAGCGAGTCGGTGTCGAGCTGACCGGGGGCCAGTTCCGCCGACGGCGGCTTGGTGATCGAGTTGGGCGGGATCGGGGGAGTCGCCCCGGCCCGTTCCGCATGGTCGTTGCGCCACCTGGACAGGTCCCAGACGAGGGTCTTGAGCACGTCCTTGATCGGGCCGAACCCGCCCGCTGAGTCGCCGTAGAGCGTGGAGTAGCCGGTCGCGATCTCGCTCTTGTTCCCGGTGGTGAGCACCAGGTGCCCCTCGGCGTTGGACAGCGCCATGTTGATCACGCCGCGCACCCGTGACTGGAGGTTCTCGGCGGGCAGCCCGGTGGCGGGGAAACCCTCGCCGAGCCCGATCTTGAAGGCGTCGACGATGTCCTGGATCGCGATGGTCCGTGCGTGCACCCCCTGCCGCTTGACCAGGTCCTCGGCGTCGGTCACCGAGTGATCGGATGACCACCGCGACGGCATCAGCACCACGTGCACGTTCTCCGGCCCGATCGCGTCGGCCGCGATCGTCGCGGCCAGCGCCGAGTCGATCCCGCCCGACAGCGCCAGGATGACCGACCGGAACCCGTTCTTGCGCACGTAGTCGGCGGTCCCGAGCACCAGTGCCGCGTACACCTCCGCCAGGTCGTCGAGCCGGGGCCAGAAAGGACCGGGCTCCTCGCCCGAATCCACCACCACGTCGGGCCCGCTGGACCCAGCTCCCAGGTCGGGTCCGCCCGCTTCCACCACCGCATCGGGCCCGCTGGACCCGGCTGCCAGACCAGCTCCCGCTAGTCCCGGAATATCCGGCAACGCCACCCGCTCGATCGTGATCACGGTCCCGTCGCCCGCGTCAGCCGCCTCGCCCGACGTTTCCGCCGAGACGCCCGCCGACGCGGGCAGCTCCAGGTCCGCAACGATCAGCGCCTCCTCGAACTGCGGGCCGCGCGCCAGCAGATCACCCGAGGCCGACACCAGGATCGAGTCGCCGTCGAAGACAAGCTCGTCCTGACCGCCGATCAGGTTGCAGTAGGCGAGGGCGGCCCCGGCCTCCCGCGCCCGCCGTTGGCACAGCTCGAGCCGCACATCGTCCTTGCCCCGCTCGTAGGGCGACGCGTTCGGCACCACCAGCAGCGGCGCCCCGGCCTGGCGGCACACGGCCACCGGCCCGCCGTCCTGCCACAGGTCCTCGCAGATCGCGACCGCGACGTCGACCGCCTCGCCGCCATCGACCGGTACCCGGAACACCGGCAGCGTGTCCCCGGGCACGAAGTACCGGTACTCGTCGAACACGCCATAGTTCGGCAGGTGGTGCTTGGCGCTGGTGATCACCACCCGTCCGTCGTGCAGCACCGCCGCCGCGTCAAGCGGAGCCCCGGCCGGCACCCCGGTTCGAGGGGCGAGGCCGGTTTTGCGGTCTAGATACCCCACGACTACTGCGACCCCGCCCAGCCCCTCGACGTTCAGCCGTTCGGCGACGTCCCGCAGCGTGGCAATCGACGCCTCCACGAACGACGTCCGCAGCGCCAGGTCCTCCACCGGGTACCCGGTGAGCGCCATTTCGGGAAATACCACCACGCGCGCGCCGCGCGCCGCCGCGCGCCGCGTCCACTCCACGACGATCTCGGCGTTCCCGGCCAGGTCCCCGACCGTGACGTTCACTTGCGCAAGGGCGATCCGCAACATAGGCACACCTCAAGCTTAGGTCGCGGCTGTGCTTTCCTGGTCGCCGCCGGGCGCTCGGGACCCCCGCTGTGCTCTCCCGCTCTGTTTCCGCCCCCGGCTTACCGGGCGCTTGAAGCCGATGCCTTCCCTCGTCGGCCTCAGCGCATCCGACGGCGACGCGCGCGCCGGTGCATCCCGGCTGCGGAGACTGGCGACAAGGGACGCCCGAAGGGGTCGATGAACAGCGCGCACGGTCCGGCGGCGGTCGGCACGGTACCGTCGAGGAGCTTGATGCTGTAGGTGAGCGCGTCCCCGTCCAGATGCGGATCTTGAATGACCACGACCGCATCCTCGGGAGTCCGGTCGCCGGGCTCCGCGAACGATAGGACGGCGTTCGGCGGGTTATCCGAGAAGCTGTTGTCCCCTGCCGCCCAGTTGGCGACGAAGTCACGAGACGTCATGTGTCCCACGTCGCGCTGAGGACGGTCGGCGAAGTAAAGCGTTGACGGCGACAAGCCATGCAACGTGATGGTTCCCTGGTCCCTGGTCATGCTCGCCGCGGTCTGGACGAACAGGGCTTCCATGTCCTCAAGCTGCTGCTCGGTCACTGCACTCATCGGGGCTCCTCAGACTTCGGTGATGGCTTCGGCTCGGCCGTCCTTGACGGCGGCCTGGAACGCGGCGTAGTCGAGCTCGTTCTGGTCGGCGTAGGTTTCGGCGAAGTCAGCGATGGCATTGTCGAACTTGGCCGAGCCGCCGAGGTAGGCGGCCAGCGAGAAGCGGTCGCCGGAACGGGCGTGGGCCCGCGCCAGCGTCCACCCGCACAGCCGGGCGTACACCGTCAGGCCCTCCGGGCGCATCAGCTCGATGGGGACGGAGAATTTCCAGTCCCGCAGCTGACGCACGTAGAAGTCACGGTCGACCCCGTCGGGGGCGGCGACGCGGGTCCAGCCGAGGAAGATATCGCTCTGGGCCTGCATCAGGTGCTGCCCGGCGACGACGCGCTCGCCTTCATTGCTGTACTCGCTGCGCCCGGCGAACTCGGCCAGGACCGACGGCTGGGCCTCCTTGGCCTGCAGCACCAGCGGTTCGACTCCGTCGGCGGCGTCCATCAGCGCAATCCAGGCGCGGGTGCCGACGCTGCCCACCCCGACGACCTTGCGGGCCACGTGCATCAAGCTGAACTCGCTGATCAGGTGTCGCCGGTCGGACTGCAGGGAGCGCTTGTACTTGGCCAGCACAGACCGGATCTCCTCGTAAATCGCCTCGGCCTGTACGTCGGCGAAGACCTCCTCGATCGGGACGATCGTCGGCGGGTCGCTGATGATCCGCCGCTGCCCGTCGACCTGGGTGGTGAGCTTGGCCAGCGCCGAGGTGCTGTCCTTGGTGTGGGCCTTGCCCAGCATCTTCTCGAATGCCTTGAGCCTCTTGGCCTTAATCTCGGACGTCAACTGCCTGAGGGCGGGCTCGACGTCCAGGTGTGCGTACCACACGTCAAGGAAGGTCTGCCCCGCGAACTCCCGCATCGCGGTGCGGTAGCCCTCGCCCGCCGCAAGGGCGATCTTGCGGTTTGCCTTGGCCGCGAACCCGTTGTCCCGTCCGGCCACGATCAGGCTGGCGGCCAGCCGCTTGACATCCCACTCGAACGGGCCGGGCAGCGTCTCGTCGAAGTCGTTGACGTCGAAGACCAGGTTCCGCTCGGGCGACGCGAACGCGCCGAAATTAGAGAGGTGGGCGTCGCCGCACACCTGAACCCGAAGCCCGGCGGCGGGCGTGTTGGCTAGGTCGGCCGCCATCGGCAGCGCTGCGCCCCGGTAGTAGGTGAACGGGGACACCAGCATCCGCCCGTGCCGTACCGGCACCAGTTCCGGTACCCGCGACGCCGCCTGGCCGAGCAGCAGCCCGACCGGGTCCCGTCCCGGGCCTGGCGAGAACTCGGCCTGCGACTCCAGCGGTGCCACCGCCCTGGCAGCCTTCCCCCGCGCTGCCCGGTCCGCTCGGCTCAGATGCTCCTCCGGAGCCCGCGACCGCTGCCGGGGGACGGCCGGGGTGCGGGGCTTCGCGGCTTGTCGGGGGGCGGCCGGGGTGCGGGGCTTCGCGGCTTGTCGGGGGGCGGCCGGGGTGCGGGGCTTCGCGGCTTGTCGGGGGGCGGCCGGGGTGCGGGGCTTCGCGGCTTGTCGGGGGGCGGCCGGGGTGCGGGGCTTCGCCGCCTGTCGGGGGGCTGTCTGCGTGCGGGTCTTCGCTGCGGCCGCGCGATCGGTTGTCGCCGTCATGGCCTCTCCTTCCGGGCTGCAGAGGCGTGCAACTGGCAGCCGGTCATGCACCGAGGGCGCCTCCCTGGGTGCTGATCCCAGACAAGCATGAACGAACGGTGACGGCATCACCCCGGTGAGGTGAACACGCCAGTTGGTCTTTCACCCGGTCGGGATGATGCTCCGGCGGGCCGCGCGGGGTGCGATCGACGGCATGGCG
Source organism: uncultured Actinomycetota bacterium (assembly GCA_963836195.1). Classification (GTDB taxonomy): domain Bacteria; phylum Actinomycetota; class Actinomycetes; order Streptosporangiales; family Streptosporangiaceae; genus Trebonia. The sequence goes on from CAWIIX010000018.1 coordinate 54,097, forward strand.
ACCCATGATCAGGCCGGGCATGGCTGGACGGTGGTTCTCCGGCGACAGCCAGCCCGCATGGTGGAAGGCCGGCCGGAAGGCGGCTATACCGACGCGTTCGAGATCGTCTGCTGCGACTGCGGCGACCATCCCGACCTGGACTACTCCGAGGTCTCGCCGGAGCTTCGGCGGGTCCGCGGACCGTACTTGGTCGCGGACGGCATTGCCGCGTACAGAGCCCACGTCGGGCAGCACCACCCGTTGGCACCGGCCGACGCCAAGAGACGCGAACGGATGCCGGCCGACCGGGTATGAACGCCGAGTTCTTCGGGCTGGCGTTCCTCGCGGGGCTGAACCCGAAGCTGCTGGCCCTGGACCTGCTGCTGATCGAAAACCGGCGGCCGCGGGCGATGTTCTTGTGGCTGCTGGTCGGCGGCCTGACCGTGGGCGTGACGATCGGCCTGCTTGACGTGCTCGTCTTCCACGTCGATGCCATCAACCACCAGGGCTCGGTCAGCGCAGGCGTCGACCTGGCCCTCGGCCTGTTCCTGCTCGTCGGTGGCGCGCTGGTCGCCACGGTCGCCTGCACGGCCGGCGCAAGGCGCCGGTCCCGGCCGGGGACGGGCAGCCGGAGAAGAAGGAGAGCTGGGCGCAGCGGATGCTGGCCGAGCCCCGGCTCGCGCTCGCCATCCTCGTCGGCGCGGTGATCGGCATCCCCGGCGCGAGTTACCTCACCGCCCTGCACGACCTGGTCACCGGGAAATACTCCACCGCGACTCAGGTCATCGCCGTCTTCGTCTTCGTCTTCATCAGCTTCTTGCTGATCATCATCCCGTTCGCGTTCCTGGAACTGCGGCCCGAGACCACCAAGGCCCGGCTCAAGCGCAGCCAGGCCTGGCTGCTTGGCCATGCTCAGCAGCTCGTGGTTGCCGTCGCGCTCGTCCTGGGCGCCTACCTGACAACAAGCGCCCTGGTCCGACTGACCTAATTGCCGCTGACCGCTGGCCGGGCCTGTTGCCCGCTGCCGGTCCCTGCTGGCCGTCGGTCGCACCCCGCCCAGGCCTGCGCCCGGCCAGCAGCGATTCGGCCCTTTCACCCCCTGTGGAGGATGCATCTACCGCCAGGTGGAGGTGTGGTCGAGGTGCAAGCGAGTCAAAGGGACCGGAGTGCGGGTTCTGCTGGCTACGGCACGGGAGGGTCTCTATGACGGCAACGCCAACCGACAGGGCGGCCACTTCGGCGCGCCGTGGCACCACCCGAGAGGACCGTCGTGATTTGTCGTCCCAGCTCCGGTGACCGCGGCGAGACACGCTACGCGGCACGCTCACGGACGTCGTGATGATCCGGCGCCAGTTCCGGCGGTGGGCCCTGAGCGACATCGGGCGGGAGTTGGCTGACTCCGATCCGCGTCTTGGTGAGCTTTTCCTCTACTTCAACGAATGCACAAGCGGCGAAAAGATCCCGTGCACAGAGAAGATCAGGGCCAGACCGCTCGGCCTGCTCGCCCGGATCGGGCACCGGATGCGCCCGGCGCCCGCTGACTTCGATCCCACCTGGTGGCTATGACGGATGCCGTCGGCCGCCGCGTCTACTGCCTGGCTATGGCGACTTGCCGCATGCCCGGTTGACCAGTACGGATCACCCTTGACGGGTGGCGAATCCGGTGGCGCGGCCTGTCTACGGTGACCCTGGTGAACCGGGCGCGGAGGTCATGGGCCGGGCAAAGGCCCGTCGAAAGGTCGGGTTTGGGATGGCTGTTCTGAGCAGGCATAACGCGCTTGATCACGTGGTCGTCGTGGTGGTCGAGAACCGGTCGCTCGATAACGTACCGCCGCAGCAATCAAAGCTGACTGCCAGGCAGCCGTGACTGCGAAACAAGGAGAGCCGACGCCGAGCCCGATCGGACCGCTCTTCCGCTACGAGAAGAACCTCAGAGACCGGATCAGCGACTTCAACGACCCGCGGCAGGAGTGGCGGCGACTGTTCTCCGAGGTGCTCGGCACCTTCTTCCTGGTCCTGGCGGCGGCCGGCGGGGGCATGATGAGCCACGCCTTCCCCGGCGTGATCAGCCACGGCGCCGCCGTCACGGCGCCGGCGCTGACGGTCCTGGGGATCATCTTGTACATGGGCAAGGTCTCCGGCGCGCACCTGAACCCGGCCGTCAGCATCGCCTTCGCCCTGCGCCGCGACTTCCCGTGGCGACGGGTCCCCGGCTATGTCGTGGCGCAATTGGCCGGGGCCACGATCGCGGCCCTGATCCTGCACGCCGTCATCAACGTCTCGGCCAGCTACGGGTCCAACTACCCCGCCAAGGGCTATTCCGCCGGGGCCGCGTTCTGGATGGAGCTCCTCTTGACGACCGGCCTGGTCAGCGTGATCCTGGGCACCGCCTCAGGCGCCCAGAACGTCGGCGTCATCGGCGCGTTGGGGATCGGCGCCTACATTGCCCTGGCGGGCCTGTGGGGCAGCCCCATCTCCGGTGCCTCGATGAACCCGGCCCGCACCTTCGGCCCCGACCTGGCCAGCGCCAACTTCACCAGCTACTGGGTCTACATCGCGGGCCCGCTGGCCGGGGCCGCCATCGCCGTCGTCATCGCCTTCGTCCTGCGCGGCCGAGGCGGCGGCAAATCCGGCGCCGGCGCCGCCCAGGGCGACCTGTTCACCGAGGTCTACGAGTCCGGCAAGTCCTGAGCGCTACCGCCGCGGCCGCTGGCCTACTCGCGAGTAAACAAGGGCGTCCATTTCCCGGGCGACGTGATAATCGGCTCGCGCCGCATTTGGCGGCCATCCTCGCGCAATTGCGCGGCGCTCCCGCTGAGGGCTCCGATAACCGAAAACCGCTCATTGGTCGATACGTACTGAAGTTTGTCGGAATACCGCGACATGTCCGTGTTACGGTTGCAGCCTTGAGGTATTCCGTATCAATGGCTGGTCACGCCGGGGGGGCCCGGCAACCGCGACACAGAGCGTCAGGGCGGAACCTGATGTTTTGGTCCTGTACGTTTCTGTGCTTCTATGCGGGTGAACAGGCAGGCGCCCCCTCCGTGTTATTGATGTGAGGCGCTATGGCAGTCCTGCGGCGGCCTGTCCGCTCCTGGCCGATCCGGCTGTTCCTGATCAGCATGTTCGCCATACCGCTGGTTTCCCTGGTGGGGCTGTGGGTGTTCGCGGTGAGCGCCACCGTCCCCGAGGCCATCAGCGACCATAACCTCAACGTATCCACGGCGGCGGTCGAGACCGAGGGCAAGGCGCTTGCGGTCGAATTGCCGACGGAACGGGCACAGACCTACCTGTGGCTGCTCAGCGGCCGTCGGGCGCCAGAGACGTCCCTGCTGGCTACCAGGGAGCTCGTGAACAGGGCGATCCCGCCCGCGCTGGCCGCCATGCGCACCGAGGACGGCCTGCTCTCGGCCGGCCCGCAGGCGGAGCTGAACGCTTTCTTCACCGACCTGGGACAGATCGGCGCTATCCGGGCTGCCGTCAATGCAGGCAGGCTGAGCCCGACGGCCGCGTTCCAGGCCTACAGCAACATCATCGACACCCAGCTGCAGTCCTTCGAGGCATCCGACCAGGACAACAAGGGCGGCACGCTGGCCGGGACCTCGGTCGGCGCCATCCAGGCGGACTATGGGGTCGAGATGGCCAGCCAGGAGGCGACGCTGGTGGACGGCGCGCTGGCCGACCGCGGCCTGATGAGCGCCGACGCGCGTCAGCTGTTCAGCGCCGCCGTCAGCAGCAGGCGCGTGTATTTCAGCGAGGCCGCGGCGCTACTGCCGCCAGATCTTGAGTCCGGGTTCGCGGCCATCGCCGCGTCGCCGTATTACCGGCGCTTCCAGGCGATGGAAGACCAGATCGCCGACAGCAGGGGCAATGGCCCGCTGACGGTGAATGCCAGCGCCTGGGAGGCCGAGTCCGGGGTGTATCTCGCTTCCCTGCAGCTCGCCGAGTACGGGGTCGCCGCGCAGCTGGCGGCGTTGAGCGGGGCGCGAAGCAGCGGGCTGGTGACGGAGGCCGCCCTCGCGGGCGGTGTCGGCCTGGTCGCCGTCGTCGCGTCGGTCTTCCTCGTCATCTGGTTCGGCCGCAAGGTCACGGGTGACCTGACCCGGCTTGACGGCAACGTCAGGGCGATGGCGGAGGAGCGGCTGCCGCGGGTGGTCGAACGGCTGCGCCGCGGCGAGGACGTGGACGTGCTGGCGGAGTCGCCGCCGCCGGCCGCCAGCGGCATCCGGGAGGTTTCCCGGATCGCCGCTTCGTTCGCCACCGTGCAGCAGGCGGCGGTCGCGGCCGCCGTCGAGCAGGCGCGGCTGCGCCGGGGGATCAACAAGGTCTTCCTGAACATTTCGCTGCGCAACCAGTCCCTGCTCCACCGGCAGCTGGGCATGCTGGACGGGATGGAGCGCCGCACCAGCGACCCGGCCGTGCTCGCCGACCTCTTCCGCCTCGACCATCTCACCACCCGCATGCGCAGGCACGCGGAAGGCCTGATCATCATGTCCGGGGCCACGCCCGGCCGCGGCTGGCGTGATCCGGTGCCCGTGGTCGACGTGCTCCGCGCCGCGATCGCCGAGGTCGAGGACTACGTCCGGGTCGACGTGGTCAGCGAGTCGCCCGACCTGGTGGCGGGGATCGCCGTCAACGACGTCATTCACCTGGTCGCCGAGCTGGTCGAGAACGCCACCGTCTTCTCGCCGCCCAACACCCGGATCGAGATCAGGGCGGACCGGGTGGGCACCGGCCTGGTCGCGGAGGTGGAGGACCGCGGGCTCGGCCTGTCGGCTGACGAGATCGACGAGATCAACCGGCTGCTCGCCAACCCATCCGAGTTCGACCTGGTGAACACCGAGAAGCTGGGCCTGTTCGTGGTCAGCTCGCTGGGTGCCAGGCACAAGATCAACGTCTCGCTCCGGCGGTCCGCCTACGGGGGCACGACGGCCATCGTCCTGCTGCCGTTCGGCGTGATCGTCCGGGCGGAAGAGGACGGCTCGACCGCCATCGGCCAGTCAGGCGGCGGAACGGGTCGGCGACCCGGCCTGGGCCGGCTGGGGGCGGAGTCCCGCTCATCGGGGGCGCAGGACTGGTCGCCGTTCGGCGTGACCGGCCGGCACCGGCTGGCCGCGGCCGCAACCGGGCGGCGGGTGGACACCGGAGAGAACCCCCGCGTCGCGGGCCAGGAATGGCCCCCCGCCCCCCGGACCGCACCGCGGTCGCCCTGGGAGTACCAGCCGCCCCCGCAGCCGCAGCCCCTGCAGCAGCCGGCCACGCAGCCCCCACCGCCGGATCGGCCGGAGCTCCCGATGCCGCCATGGGACGCTGTGACCACCACCCCGTGGCTGCGGCTGGCCCAGCAGGACGTGACCCCGCCAGCCGCGCCGCAGCCGGTGGATCCGGCTGGCCAGAACGCCGAGCCGCCCTTGCCGGCCCCCCCGTCCGAGGCTCCCAAGGCCGCCGGGGGCACGCACCTCGGGATGCCCATCCGCGTTCCCCAGACCAGCCTGGCGCCGCAGTTGCGATCCGATGACGACACGGGCCCGCAGGCGTGGCCAAGCGAGACGCCCGATGTCGAGCAGCGGGCGCCGGAGGCGACTCGCGACATGTTGATGACGATGCAGCAAGGCTGGCAGCGCGGGCGCCTGGATGAGCTCGATGATGTCGATGACTCCCCAGCCAAGGAACCGACCGATAGCGAGGCTGGGTAATGACACAGGCGGACACCATCGGGCAGCTCAGCTGGCTGCTGGATAACCTGGTCAATCAGGTTGAGCACGTCCAGCAGGCGGTTGTCCTGTCCAGGGACGGCCTCGTGGTGGCGGCGTCGCAGGGCCTGACTCGCGAGGACGGCGAGCATCTGTCGGCCCTGGCGGCCGGGGTGCAGAGCCTCGCCCGGGGAACTGGGCTGCACTTCAAGGGCGGCGAGGTGCGGCAGACCATCATCGAGATGGAGCACGCCTTCCTGTTCGTCATCGCTGCGGGCAAGGGAACGTGCCTGGCGGTGCTGACCTCGGCCGAGCCGAACGTGGGCGTGATCGCCTACGAGATGGCGATGCTGGTGCGCCGCATGGGCAAGTACCTCGGCTCCGAGCCGAGATTTCCCGGGCATGAAATAGCACCGGAATGACCCCGCAGGACGGTTGGGGCGAGCGGTGGATGGACCGGGAAGCCGGCCCGGTCGTCCGCCTCTACGCGCTGACTAAAGGGCGGACCCAGCCGAACGGCGGGGCGTCGTTCGGCCTCATCGATGTGGTGGTCGCGACCGGCGAACCGCCGTCGGAGCATTTCCGGCCCGGGCCCGAGCACCGGCGGATCCTCAGCGTCTGCCGCCGCCCCGTGCCTATCGTCGACCTGACCTCGGAAATCGACCTTCCCATCGGGGTGGTGCGGGTTCTGCTTGGCGACCTCACGGCCGAGGGGCTGCTCAGGATCGTCTCTTCGCAGCGACAGCCGGTCCCCGATGAGAGCCTACTGAGGATGGTGCTTGATGGCCTTGAATCACTCTGACGACATCGTGACGGGGTCAGGCGTGCCGTCGACCGCCAAGATTCTCATCGCCGGCGGTTTCGGCGTGGGGAAGACGACCCTGGTCGGCGCGATCAGCGAGATCAGGCCGTTGCGCACTGAGGAGCCGCTCACCGAGAGCAGCCGCGACGTCGACAGCACCCGCGGCGTGGGCGCCAAGACCACCACGACCGTGGCGATGGATTTCGGCCGGATCAGCTTCGGGCCCCAGCTGGTCCTGTACCTGTTCGGCACGCCGGGCCAGGAGCGCTTCTGGTTCATGTGGGATGACCTGGCGATCGGGGCGATCGGGGCGGTGGTCATGGCCGATACGCGGCGGGTGGCCGATTGCTTCCCCGCGATCGACTACTTCGAGCGGAACGGCACGGCGTTCATCATCGCCGTCAACTGCTTCGACGATGCGCCCCGGTTCGAAGCGGCCGACATCAGGATCGCCCTCGCCCTGCCGCCCGAGGTGCCGGTCGTGATGTGCGACGCACGCGAGCGCGATTCGGTCAAGAACGTTCTCGTCAGCCTGGTCAGGTACGTCATGAACGCACGCAGCCGGCCGACCCATGCCGGCCTTTCCTAGCGAAACGACCCTCCCGGCAGGCCTGGTCCGAGCGCAGCGATTACTCGCCGTCAGGCGGGCAGCTCTGCCGTCCAAGCAGCTTGTCGCGCAAGATATACAGATCGGCCTCGAGCGCGTCGTTGCCGAGTAGTTCGGGTTCTGATAGCAGGACCTCGACGGCGAGCAATCGAGCCTGCGCGGCGATCTTCCCCATGGTCCGGTCTCCTTAGCTTGCCGGGTCCGCCTGACCTCACAAGCCAGAAGCGGATGTGCCCATTACCGAGAGCATAAGATATGCGGCGCCAATGTCATAAATGCAAGGATTTGCCAACCGCAACTTGTTGCGCACAAAAAGATCGGGGGTGGCGAGCGTCAAATAGCAGCGCCAAATACACCCGGTCATTACCGATCCCCGTATCCGACTGCGATAACAGCAAGAAGCCAAGCCGCCCCGCGCGCGGCACCCGTGAACGGGCGCCGGTAAGCGCGGGAGGCGCCGGGCACACGGAGATCGATGCGCATCGGCGCCCGGCCCGCTAGCGCCCCACGCAACCGAACCCCCCTCTCCTCAGGGAAAACACGCGTAAACCATGTCGCAAACCCAGTCCGCCCACGTATGGTCATTCCGGTCGATCATGCGATATGAGGTGACTATGGCCACGGAACTGCCCGCAGAGCCGACGCGGGCAACGGCAACCTCGGCAACGGCACCGCCGGCGGCACCCTCGGCAGCGCCGCCGCCCACCACGCCGGCGACAACGACGACGCCGCCGGCGACAACGACGCCGTCCAAGGCGTCCACGACGCCGGCGTCCACGACGCCGGCGACCACAACGCCGGCGACCACAACGACGCCGCCGGCGCCCCCAAGCCGGCGCCCCCAAGCCGGCGCCTCCCAAGTCGGCGCCGGCCGCGGCGCAAACGGAGACCGCAACCGCGACCAAGGCCGCCCGCCGCCGCGCCTGGCGCGCCCGCTGGCTCGAAGTGACCGTCGTCGCCGCCGCCATCGCCGTCGCGGCCGTGTGCCTGGCCGGCGCCTGGCCCGCCCCGCTCGAGCTGGCACCCCTGCTCGCCGTGCCGCCCGCCCTGGCCGGCGTCGGCGCGACGAGGATCTGGCGACCGCTCGCCTACGGCGCCGCCGCCCTCGTCGCCGGCGTCGTCGTCGACGCGCTGCTCAAAGGCGGCATCACCATCACCACCGGCAGCCACCAACTCGCGCTGGCGGCCATCGGCGCCACCGCCGTCGTCACCATCCTCAGCCTGGTCGGCACCAGGGTCGGGGCCGAGCACAAGACAACCCAGCAGGCTCAGCAGGCGCTCCAGATCGTCAACGTCACCAGTGTCGCCGAGGCGGCCCAGCGGGCCGTGCTCAGGCAGCTCCCGGACACGGTCGGCCCGCTGACCATCGGCGTCGTCTACCTCGCGGCCGCGGCCGAGGCCCGGGTGGGCGGCGACCTGTACGAGGTCGTCGCCACCAGCGAGCATGGCATCCGGATGATCATCGGCGACGTCCGCGGCAAGGGGCTGGAGGCGGTCGAGGTGGCGGCCGACATCATCGGCCGGTTCCGCGAGCTCGCGCACGGCGTGCACACCCTCGACGAGATCGCCTACCGGCTCGACGCGGGCCTGACCCGACGGTGGGGCAAGCACGAGGAGTTCGTCACCGCGCTGCTGGCCCAGGTCGACCCGGAACGGGGCCGGCTGACGATCCTCAACGCCGGCCATCCGCCGCCCATCCTGGTCTCCGCCGCCGGCGAGGTGACCGTCCTCGAGGTGCGCGCGCCCGCGCCCCCGCTCGGCCTGATCACGCTCGGCAACGACTCAGGGGCGAAGCAGACCTACCCCTTCGAGCCCAACGACCAGCTGCTCCTCTACACCGACGGCGTCACCGAGGCCCGCGACGCGAACCGGGAGTTCTACCCGCTCGACGAGCGGGTGGCCGCCCTCGCCCCGCAGGCGCTGCCGAAGCCGGCCAAGACCCCGAGATCCCCGCGGGCGGCGGCCAGGCAGCTCGCCCACGCCGGCCCGACCCTGCTCGACCTGGTCCGCGACGACCTGCTGAGGCACGTCGGCTCGCCGCCGCACGACGACGCGGCGATGCTGCTGGTCCGCGCCCCGGCCGCGTGGCCGGACGGGGGCGCAAGCGCAGGCGCCCGCCGCGCGACGCGCGGCCGGGCGCCTGCCTTAAAAAACGGAAAGACTACGCCTTCAGCGGCGGGTTCGACGGGTCGAACAGCTCCCGCTCCTTCAGCCACCCGTACAGCGGCGTGGTCTCCGGGTAGTGCCCCCACGCGTGGTCGCCCGACTTGTCGGGCAGCCCGCCGAGCAGCTGCCGCTGCACCGGGTTGACCGACTCGGCCAGCGAGGACGGCCAGATGCCGTCGTTCTCGTCCCGCATCGCGACCCAGCGGTAGGTGTAGCCGACGAACATCGCCTTGCGCGTGATCGCCGAGTAGTTGTCAGAACGCGCGTGCCACAGCCGCCGGTCGAACAGCACCGCGTCACCGGCGTTGGCGGTGACCTCGATCGCGCCGTCCGGGTCGGGCCACTCGACGTCGCGCCGCGGCGGCCCGGAGATCCAGTTGGTCCGGTGGCTGCCCGGCACGACCTTGAAGTTGCCGCGGCCGGTCTCGGACACGTCCGACAGCCAGAACGCGTACTTCACCGACAGCCGCGGCCGCGGGTCGGTCTCGATCTCGCGGTTCTGCCGCCCGCCGTCCTGGTGCCACTCGAACCGGAACGGGCGCTTGGAGGGCAGCTGCGGGTGGACGTCGAGGTGCGAGTGGTACGCGTGCACGTTCCAGCCCAGGATCGACCAGACGTACGGGAACGTCGTCGGGTGGTCGACCAGGCCAAGCGCCTCCGGGCAGTTGGCGACGGCGCTGAGCTGGTGCATCGACGCGCCCGGCTTGACCCGCCCGTCCGCCTGCTGCTCGGCGTACACACGGTCAAGGGCGCCGCGGTAGAAGCCGACCTCGTCGGCCGTCAGCGCGCCGGGGATGATCGTGTACCCGTCACGATCGAACTCCGCCAGCTTCTCGGCCAGGACTGGACTCGCTGTGCTTACTGCCGTGCTTACTGCCGTGAGTGACATGCCTCACCTGTTCCTCAGTCACGGAAAATGTCCCAGTTTAGTCCCCGAGTGTAGGGGGCTGCCGGCGTCTCGGGTGCCTCATGTCGCAGCCTGACCGCCCCCCACCCTAGAACGATCACCCGAACGTAACCAAGCGGAAACGCGGAGCGGGCGCAAGTGCTGCTACCGTGACCGGACCGCCGGCCGAACAACCGCGCAGTGTGAACCAACCGCGAGAAGCGTTTAAGGTGATAGCCGTGGACAGGCAGGAAGAATTCGTGCTGCGCACGCTAGAAGAGCGGGACATTCGCTTCGTCCGGCTCTGGTTCACCGACGTGCTCGGTGCGCTCAAATCGGTCGCGGTCGCCCCGGCCGAGCTCGAGGGCGCGTTCGCGGACGGCATCGGCTTCGACGGCTCCGCGATCGAGGGCTTCGCCCGGGTGCACGAGAGCGACATGATCGCCCGGCCCGACCCGTCGACCTTCCAGCTGCTGCCCTGGCGGGGTGAGTACCCGGGCGTGGCCCGCATGTTCTGCGACATCCTGCTGCCCGACGGCTCCCCGAGCTACGCCGACCCGCGCTGGGTGCTGAAGCGGAACCTGTCGCGCGCGAGCGAGATGGGCTTCACCTTCTACACCCACCCGGAGATCGAGTTCTTCCTGCTCCGCGACCGGCCCGAGGTCGGCTCGATCCCGGTCCCGGTCGACTCCGGCGGCTACTACGACCACATCCCGCACAGCATCGCGCACGACTTCCGCCGCACCAGCATCACGATGCTCGAGGCGATGGGGATCTCGGTCGAGTACAGCCACCACGAGGGCGCCCCCGGCCAGCAGGAGATCGACCTGCGCTACGCCGACGCGCTGACCACCGCCGACAACATCATGAGCTTCCGCCTGGTCATGAAGGAAGTGGCGATGGAGCAGGGCGTCTGGGCGACGTTCATGCCCAAGCCCTTCACCGAGTACCCCGGCTCCGGCATGCACACCCACATCTCGCTGTTCGAGGGCGACCAGAACGCCTTCTACGAGGCGGGCGCGGAGTACCAGCTCTCGAAGACCGCCCGCTCGTTCATCGCCGGCCTGCTCAGGCACGCCCCCGAGATCACCGCCGTCTGCAACCAGTGGGTGAACTCCTACAAGCGCCTCTGGGGCGGCGCCGAGCGCACCGCCGGGCCGGCGGCGAGGCCCCGGCCTACGTCTGCTGGGGCCACAACAACCGCTCGGCCCTGGTCCGGGTCCCGATGTACAAGCCCCAGAAGGGCAACTCGACCCGGCTCGAATTCCGCTCGCTCGACGCCGCCTGCAACCCCTACCTGGCCTATTCGGTCATGCTCGCGGCCGGCCTCAAGGGCATCGAGAAGGACTACGAGCTCCCCCCGGGCGCCGAAGACGACGTGTGGGCCCTCACCAGCTCCGAGCGCCGCGCGATGGGCATCAAGCCCCTCCCGTCCGACCTCAACGAGGCCATCCGGGTCATGGAGTCAAGCGACCTGGTCGCCGAGACCCTGGGCGAGCACGTCTTCGACTTCTTCCTCCGCAACAAGCGCGAAGAATGGCAGGAATACCGCCGCCAGGTCACCCGCTACGAACTAGACCGCTACCTCCCCATCCTCTAAGAAAACCCAAATTCAAACCCATTCTCATCTCGAACGGACCCTGTCTCCGCCCCTGTCGCCCATTACCCCCCACGGTTAATGCGTCCGGCATAACAGCCCTCCATCGTTGTCAGATGCAGGTAGCCGCTTCCGGGTCGCCGTCCACGGTGAGCCGGGCGCATGTGACGTGACGTTTCGCCGAAGCGAGGAGAGAACTGGCGGTATCAGAATCGGCGGCAACACGTTGCAGGTGGTGGTTGTCGATTAGATGGGTGACTGTCGCTTCGCCCTTGCCCCATCGAGCCACCACAGCTCCTTTAGTTGTTAGCCAGGTTGCCCATCGGAATCTCCACCAGTGGTGAAGACCGCAGCTGCCGCGTAAAGCCATCCGTCGCTGCTTGCCAGTGCGTTCGATCCCTGACGGTCACGTTCACCTCGCGGCCAAGCCGCTGTTCTGCCCGCCGTGCCGCCTCGTACGCATCGTCGCGGTCCGGTGTCCCCACGAGTAGTACATCCACGTCGTTAGGTGCTGCACCCTGCTCACCACAATACCGTGCTGCCCACGATCCGTAGATGTAAATGTGGTCTACGTTAATAAGTCCGCCGAACTCATCGCCGATGACGAGCGGCGGGCCGAACGACATCAGCACGAGCTGTGCGAGTGGCCGAAAGTATGGACTGTCGGCATTAGCTCGTATTAGCTTGCTACGCCCGATCATCCGCGCGCTGACCAGGTCGGCCGATTCAAGACGCCGAAGTTCGTTGCCTACGGTCTGACGCGGGTGGCCGGTCCGCCGAGCCAAGTCCTCTGCCGTCCACTCTGCCGCAGGATCGGCGTAGATCAGCGCCAAGACCTCCCCCTGCAACCGGGAGCGGAACACGGGCAGCAACGCGGGCGCGGCTGTATCACTCACCTTCTTAGTATGCTCCTTAGAATGGAGCATGTAAACTGAAGATAGGATCATTAAGTCTGACGGGGTCGGTCAAGACGAGCAAGCAGTCCTAACAGAAGCCGCTGCCCATCAGGTGCTGCACGGCCGTGAGCGCCCTCCCGCCGACGAGCTCCTGGCGGCAGTGCCTCATCATGAACGACTACCTGGCACCCCACCGCTGGACAATCGTCGGCGACCATCCTGGTTTCCAGCCCTGAACTGCATTAGCTCGTATACGGGTTGCTGACCGCCATCGGAGTGCGCGCTTCAGTTAGCGCCCCCTCGGGGAACCGGGGGCCTTCGCGGTAGTAGCGGGCACGGGTGCGGCCGACCGGCTCGAGGATGCCGGCCGCCGCCAGGTCGCGGAGGTCGCGCTGCGCTTGCTGGAGGTTGAGCCCCTCGGCGTGCTCGTAGCTCAGCCGGCGGACGCGGCCGGTCATGGCCACATCGTGCAGGGCGGAAACGACGCGCTCGTCCAGTCGCCGGTCGTCGGCGAAGTCCGCCAGCAGTCCCCAGACCTGGCCGGCCCGGTCCACCCGGTTCCGCACGGCCTGGGCCTGCTCGTGGTACGCCACCAGATTGAAGCGAACCCAGCGCGAGACGCTCTGCTCGGGTTGGTAGGTAGCGCCGCGGCTGGCCAGCTCCCGGTAGTACTCCCAGGTGTTGCCCGGTCGGCCCAGCCACGCCTCGATGGAAGCGAACTCGGGCGCAAGCGAACCCTCCCGCGCGATCATCAGCGTCTGCAGCGACCTAGACATCCGCCCGTTCCCGTCGGCCCACGGGTGGATCGACACCAGATGCAAGTGAGCCATCGCCGCCCGCACCAGCGAGTGCGTGTCGCTGGGCGCGTTCAGCCAGTCGGCCAGCTCCGTCATCAGCGCGGGGACTTCTTCGGCATCGGGCGCGGTGTAAGCGGCGATGGACGGGTCACGAGCGTCCGTCACGTAGACCGGGCCCTTCCGCCACTGTCCCGCTGGCCTGCCCCGGCTGTGCCGGTGTCCCTGCAGCATCCAGTGCAGCGCGTTCAGCTGCCCTTTCGAGTAGGCGAAGTCCGGCGCGTCGTGCAGCGTCTGAATGTAAGTCATCATGTGCTGGTAAGCGACCGTCTCGGCCAGGTTCTCCTCCGACACGTCCACGTCGTGCTCGCCCTCCATGAGGTCGGCGACGTCGACCGTCGATACCCGGAACCCCTCGATCGAGTTGGATGCCGCAATCGCGTCGGCGGTAAGGAACTTCCGCAGCCCTGACGTCCACCTCGCGGGCATGTCGCGGACCAGGTGCCGCAACGCGCGACGCATGCCATCGATCTCATCGAGCACGCGCACGTCATCGTCGGCCAGAACCGGCGTCGGATACAGCATGACGCAATAATATAATGATTACGTCATAGAATCATAGCCAACGATGATCGCTCTCGGCCGCCGCTAGACGTCCCAGGCGCAGATCTCGTCACCCGACGCCTTGCCAAGAGCGCGGGCGGTGGCTCAAGGCGTTGTCATGGTGGCGGGTGCGGGTGGTGGGGCGGGCGTGACGGATGACGGTGAGCCGGCCTCCGCCGGGGTCGTGATTGTGTGCCGTTGCGGCGCCGCTTTCCGGCCGCAGGCGTTAGCGTGTGCCGCTGGGGGCAGCCGGCGACCCGAAGTGCCCACGATGACGCCTTTACCCGCCCAGCGTGTGGCACGTGGTGCCGGTGGGGAAGGTGCGCCGTTGCGCGTCCCCGGATCGGGGTCCGACCCAGTGCGGAGCCTGCCGGGCGTCCCGCCCGGCCCAACGCCGCCACGACACGTGATAACAGCAAGAAAGCAAGCGCCGCCGCCTCAGCCCGGGCTAACCGAGATCGACCCGACGTCGGAGCTGGTAGTGATCGCGTACGGCGAGCTCGCCGACCGGCGCACCGTGACCGTCGACGTCCCCACGAACGTATGCGTGCTGACCTTGTACGCCACCGCCCCGGGCAGGGTCAGCGTGATCGGGCCGAGGTTGGTCGACGCGTGCAGCGACCGCGGCGGGGCCGAGCAGGTCGCGATGATCCCGCCCGCGTCGGATTTGAGGCTCACCGAGGCCGAGCGCAGATCGACCGCGGTGATCAGCCCGGCGCTGGTCTGCACGCTGACCGCGCCCGAGACCGAGGTCAGCGTGATCGCGCCGGTGCCGGCCGAGACCCGGACCGCCACCCCCCGCGGCACCTGCACGGTGTAGGAGATCCCGCAGGTGAGCTCGGCCGCGCACGTGTAGGACAGGGTCAGCGTGGTCCCGCTCAGCGTGTGCGCGGCAACCGGCGGCTTGGTTGAGTACGACGCGTGCTGCGACACCGCCACGGTTGACCGGCTCGCGGCGGTGACGTCGACCGAGCCGCTGCCGGCGTCGACGACCACAGTCGTCACCCGGCCGCCGACGGTGAACGCGGTCGCGGCCGGGTAGTGGCCGGTCGAGCCGAGCTTCCCCAGCGCGTCGCAGCCAGCCAGCGACCCGGCTAGCGCGAGAGCCGCGCCCACCGCAAGCAGCGCCGAGGCACGCCGATACCTGGACATATCTCGATATGCTGCCACGCATCGGTCACGAACGGCACCCGACGCGGCCGAGACGGCCGAGTTTGCCGCCTAGTCATCATGGTGCTGCCACCCGCCAGGCCCTTAGATAGGAACCGTGGGTCACAGGGCCAAGCGTGTCGGGCCGCCATTCCTGCCTTGTGGCCCACGATCGGCCCGGTGCCTGGCGGCGCGCCTCATTCCTCGAAGCGCCCGCCCAGGTACCGGGCCAGGAACCGCTCGGCCGCGGCGTAGAACTTGATCCGGTTCTCCGGCTTGGCGAAGCCGTGCCCCTCGTCCGGGAAGAGCATGTACTCGTAGTCGATCCCGGCGTCCTTCAGGGCGGCGACGATCTGCTCGGACTCGGCCTGCTTGACCCGGGGGTCGTTGGCCCCCTGCGCGATCAGCAGCGGGATGCGGATGTCGCGCGCCCGCGACAGCGGCGACCGCGACCACAGGAACTCCTCGTCGGTCTCGGGGTTGCCGACCCGCCGGTAGAGCTGCGCGATCATCGGCGCCCAGTAGGGCGGGATCGTCTCAAGCAGCGTCTTCAGGTTCGACGGCCCGACGATGTCCACCGCGCAGCGGAACACATCGGGCGTGAACGCCGCCCCCACCAGTGCCGCGTAGCCGCCGTAAGATCCCCCGTAAATCGCCACCCGGTCCGGGTCCGCCCATCCCCGGCCGACGATGTGCGACACCGCGTCGATCAGGTCGTCGTGCATCTTGCCGCCCCACTCGCGGTCCCCGGCGGCCACGAACGCCTTGCCGTAGCCGGTCGAGCCCCGGTAGTTGACCTGGACGCACAGGTAGCCGCGGTTGGCGAACCACTGCGCCTCCGGGTTGTACCCCCAGGCGTCGCGCACCTGCGGCCCGCCGTGCACGTTGAGCACGGCCGGCAGCGACGCCCGGTCGACGCCGGGCGGGAACGTCAGGTACCCGTGGATGACGAGCCCGTCCCGCGCCGCGTAGGAGAACGGCTCCATCGCCGCCAGCCGAAAGTCCGCCAGCTCCGGCCGGGCCACGAACAGCGGCCGCCCGGTCCGGCTCGCGCGGTCGTACATGTAGTACGCGACCGACCCCGCGTCGACGTTGTACGCGACCAGCCAGGTCTCGTCGGCGTCGTCGCGCCCGGAGAAGCTCGGATCGCCCGGGTGAAGCGCCCGCACCGCCTTCAGGTCGTCCGCCACGGACGGGTCGAGCACCAGGTACTCCATCCGGTCCTTGAGGAACATCACGATCTGCGGGTCGCGGGTGTCCGGGTGCAGCAGCACCCCGGCGATGTCGACCTCGGGGTCGGACGCGAGCACCGTCTCGGCCCCCGTCGCCAGGTCGACCTTGGTCAGCCGGGCCGTGTCGGAGCCGGCCGCGCTGGTCATCAGCACCGACCGCCCGTCACCGCTGAACGAGACCACGTCGGTCGATATCGCGTCCTCGGCCGGGATCGTCACCAGCGTCCGCCAGGCCGCGTCAGAGCCACCGGAGTCACGCACCAGCACGTCGAACGACCCGTCCGGCAGCGGCGCGATCGCGCACCGCACCACCAGGTCCTCGTCCGCCAGCCAGCCCGCGTAGCCCGGGTTCTCGATCTCCTTGACCAGCTCGCCGGTGACCAGGTCGAGCCGGTACACGTCGTGCAGTTGCGGGTTGTCGGCGTTGATGCCGACCAGCACCTCGGTCGGCCGCCGCTTCGACGTCCCGATGATCGTGGCGTGGATCTTGTCGAACGGGGTCAGGTCCCGCCGTTCGAGCGAGTCGACCGCCACGTCGTACAGCCGCCAGTTCTCGTCGCCGCCCGCGTCCTGCACGTACAGCAGGTGGCGGCCGTCCCGCGCCCAGCTGAAGGTGCGGATCCCGCGATCGGTGTCGGCCGTGACCACCCGCGCCGCCGCCCAGTCGACGCCCCAGCCGTCGACCCCGGTGTCCGGGTCCGCCCGGCCGAGGATCGGCGCGACCCACACGTTCAGCACGCCGTCCTTGGGCGCGATCCAGGCCAGCGACCTGCCATCAGGGGAGATGCGCGGCTGGATCCGCTCCGGATTGCCGAAAAGCACGCTGCGAGGGATGAGATCAACCATGAAACATGCCTATCACACGCTGCGACCTGTCACACCGGGCAATCCCGGGCACTGTCGGGCAGTACCGCGCAGTCCGGTGCAGCCGCCGTCACGGGAAGGAAGTCGCACGTTACAGACGTATTTCCCGGCAGGCCAAGCGCGCGGTATACGCTCGTTACCGTGAGCGGCGCGCGTACGTCCCTGTCCGGCTGGCTGGCCAGGATGGGCTTCGCCGACGTTCCGAGGGCGGAACGCGAGCTCGCCGCCCTCGGCCTGGTCGGCGACGACCACCCGCTGCTGGCCGCGCTCGCCCAGGCGCCCGACCCCGACCTCGCCCTGGCCGGCCTGGCGCAGGTCGCCGAGCGGGACAAGAGCCTGATCGGCGACCTGGCCCAGGACCCGGCGTTCCGCGCCAGGCTGATTGCCGTCCTCGGGGTCAGCAAGGCCCTGGCCGATCACCTGGCCCGCCACCCAGCCGACAGCGCCGTCCTGCGAGGCCGCGACGCCGACCGCCGTCCCGGGCCGGGCCAGGTCAGGGCCGAGCTGCTGCGCGCGGTCGGCGCCGACCCGGATGACCGGGCGCCGACGGCGGCAATCGGCGAGGCCGCGACCGACCCGGCCGGCCTGCTCGCCGCCGCCTACCGCCGCGGCGTCCTGCAGCTGGCCGGCCGCGACCTGACCGGCGTCATCACGATCGACCAGGCCGCGGCCGAGCTGGCCGATCTCGCCGACGCCGTCCTCGACTCGGCCCTGGCGGTGGCCCGGGCCGAGCTCGCGGCCGAGCACCCGGCCGACGCCGCCGCGGCGTCCGCCGCCCGGCTGGCGATCGTGGCGATGGGCAAGTGCGGCGCCCGCGAGCTCAACTACGCCAGCGACGTCGACGTGATCTTCGTGGCCGAGCTGGCCGAGCTGGCCGAGCCGGCCCAGCTGGCCCAGCCGGCCGAGCCCGCCGACGAGCAGACCTCGGAGGAGGCCGCGCTCGCCGCCGCCACCCGGCTGGCGGCCGGCCTGATCCGGGTCTGCGAGCGCACCACCCCCGAGGGCGCCATCTTCCCGGTCGACCCGAACCTCCGCCCCGAGGGCCGCCAGGGCCCGCTCGTCCGCACCCTCGGCAGCCACCTCGCCTACTACGACCGGTGGGCGAAGACGTGGGAGTTCCAGGCGCTGCTGAAGGCCCGGCCGGCGGCCGGCGACCGCGACCTCGGCCGCCGCTACGCGACCGCCGTCGCCCCGCTGGTGTGGCACGCGTCGCAGCGCGAGAACTTCGTCGAGGACGTCCAGGCCATGCGTCGGCGGGTGGTGGCGACGCTGCCCAAGAACATGGCCGGGCGCGAGCTCAAGCTCGGCCCGGGCGGGCTGCGCGACATCGAGTTCGCCGTCCAGCTCCTGCAGCTCGTGCACGGCAGCGCCGACGACCGGCTCCGCGTCCCGGCCACCCTGCCCGCCCTGGCGGCGCTGGCCGACGGCGGCTACGTCGGCCGCGCCGACGCCGACGACCTCGCGCAGGCGTACCGGTTCCTGCGCCAGACCGAGCACCTGCTCCAGCTCTACCAGCTGCGCCGCACGCACACGCTGCCGACCGACCCGGCCGTGCTCCGCCGTCTCGGCCGCGCGATGCGAAAGTCAAATTCAGCCAACCCAGTTTTCCCGAACGGACCGTTGGTTCCCCCCAACCCCGCCCCGTCGCCCCTGGTCCGTCCGCAACCCGGAGTCGGGGTGTCCCCCGGCCCAGCGCAGCCCGCCCCCGGCCGCGGCCGGCCGCTCGGCCCGCGGGTGTCGCCCGCGGCCGCCGCCGAAGCCCCGGAGGAGGCGTTCACCCAGGCCTGGACCAGGCACGCCCAGCAGGTCCGACGTCTGCACGAGAAGCTGTTCTACCGGCCGCTGCTCGACGCGGTGGCCAAGCTCCCGTCCGGCGCGGCCCGGCTCACCCCGGACGCGGCCCGGGCCCGGCTGGAGGCCCTCGGCTACCGCGACCCGGCCGGCGCGCTGCGGCACATCGAGGCGCTGACCTCGGGGCTGCGCCGCCGGGCGGCGATCCAGCGGACGCTGCTGCCGGTGCTGCTCGGCTGGTTCGCCGACGCGGCCGAACCGGACGCCGGCCTGCTCGCGTTCCGCCAGGTGAGCGAGGCCCTAGGCGAAACCCCGTGGTTCCTGCGGCTGCTCAGGGACGAGACCAAGGCGGCCGAGCGGATCGCCACCGTCCTCGCCTCGAGCCGGTACGCGACCGGCCTGCTGCTGCGCGCCCCGGAAGCGGTCGCGATCTTCGCCGACGACGCCGAGCTGGTCCCCAAGACCGCCGACGCCCTCCGAGCCGAGATGATGGCCGCCGCCCGGCGCCACGCCGCCACCCTGGTCCCCCCCAAAGCCCCCACCCCCAACCCCGCCAACACCTCCAGCACCAACACCGACGCCGAGCAGGCCGCCGTCGCCATCCGCTCGCTGCGCCGCCGCGAGCTGCTGCGGGTCGCGGCGGCGGACGTGCTCGGCCTGATCGGGCTGGCGGAGACGGCCGAGGCGCTCACCGCGATCACGACCGCGACGCTGGACGCCGTCCTCGCGGTGGCGATCGCGAAGATCGAGATGGAACTGCGCGCCCCGCTGCCGAGCAGATTCGCGGTGATCGCGATGGGCCGCTACGGCGGCCATGAGTCCGGCTTCGGCAGCGACGCCGACGTCATCTTCGTCTATGACCCGCTGCCGGGCCTTGACGCCGCAGGCGAGCGGGAGGCGGGGGACGCGGCGCAGGCGGTCGGCACCGAGCTGCGCCGCCTGCTCGCGCTCCCCGCGCCCGACCCGCCGCTGCTGGTCGACGCGGACCTCCGCCCCGAGGGCAGGCAGGGGCCGCTGGTCCGCAGCCTGGCCGCGTGCCGGGCGTACTACGAGCGACGGGCCGCGCCGTGGGAGTTCCAGGCCCTGCTGCGGGCCAAGTTCGCGGTCGGCAGCCCGGAGCTCGGCGCGGAGTTCATCGCGCTCGCCGACCGGTTCAGGTACCCGCCCGGCGGCCTCCGCGGCCCCGCCGTGCGCGAGATCCGCCGGATCAAGGCGCGGATCGAGGCCGAGCGGATCCCGCGCGGCACCGACCGGGCGCTGCACCTGAAGCTAGGCCCGGGCGGCCTGTCCGACGTGGAGTGGACGGTGCAGCTGCTCCAGCTCGAGCACGGCCACGCCGTCGACGGGCTGCGCACCACCCGCACCCTCGCCGCGCTCGACGCGGCGGTGCAGGCCGGCCTGGTCACGGCTCCCGATGCGGCCGCGCTGAGCGCCGCCTGGCGGTTCGGCTCCCGCGTGAGGAACGCGATCATGCTCGTCCGCGGCCGCCCGGGCGACGCCTTCCCGGCCAAGCACGACGAGCTCACGGCGGTCGCCCGGCTGCTCGGCTACAAGCCGTCGTCGGGCGGATCAGCAGGCGCGGCCGACGCCGCCGCCCGCTCCTCCAACTCCGCCGTCGCCTGGAACGACACCCCCGCCCAGGCCCTCGAAGAGGACTACCGCCGCACCGCCCGCCGCGCCCGCAAGGTCATGGACCGCCTCTTCTACGGCTGACCGCCCCCTGCTCCTCCGCGCCCCCGCCTCACCCCAGCCCCCCACGCCGCCACGCACCACGCCGCCCCCGCCCCGCCCGCGTCACCACGCCGCCCCCGCCTCCCCCGCGCACCCGGCCACGCCACACGCCACCAGGCCGCCCCCCGCCCCGCCCGCGCACCCGGCCACGCCACCACGCCACCGCCCCGCCCCCGCCCCGCCCGCGTCACCACGCCGCCCCCGCCCCGCCCGCGCACCCGGCCGCGTCACCACGCCACGACGCCGCCCCCGCCCCGCCCGCGCCCGGCCACACCAGTTGGCCCCACGTCCCAACCCCGCCAGCCCACACCCCACCCGTCCCACGAGCCACTCTGGCTGCGACCGGCCGGCGTCAGGGCGTCAGCGTGTGCCGTTCGGGTCGCGGGGCGCCCCCAACGGAACACAATGACGTTCAACTCTCCAGACGGGCGCCCCAAATGGAACACAATAACGGCTGTCACCGTCCAGAAGCCGCAGACTCAGCAACTCAACGACGATAACAGCAAGAAGCGCAACGCTGTCGATGAGTACGAGCCCAACCCGCGGGGCGCTCGGCCGGCCTGGGTATCGCTGTAGCCTGCTTGGGTGGCGGATGGTGCTGGCGTGGGGAACGTTCTGATCAAGCGGGGCGTCGACTACGGGCCGGGCAAGCTGGCGGATGTCTATCGGCCGAGGCAGGCCGGGCCGGCGCCGCTGGCCGGGCGCGCCGCCTCGCTGGATTTCACCCGCAGTCTGACCCGCGAGCGGCCAACTGAGCCGGCGACGGACGCCCACGGCACGTTCGTGCCCGCCGAGCCCGACACCGACCACGCCGGCATCGTCATGACCGAGTGGGACGCGGCCAGGCGGCGCTGCCGTCCCACCACCGAGGCGCACGCCGTCACCGCCGGCCGGCTGTCCGCCCGGACGATCGCCGACGCCGCCCGGACGATCGGCTACGCCGCCCGGACCGGTGCCCCCGGCGCCGGCCGATGAGCATCCCGTCGTGGTCCGCGCCCGGTGTGACGCTGGACCTGCGCGACGGCCGCCAGGCCGGGGCGCGGGAGACGGACCTGGTCACGCTCCATGACGAGGTGGCCGGCGACGACCCGGACTTCCCGCGCCGGCTCGGCGTCTGGCGTCGCCAGCCCGGTTTCGCGCTGGCGGAAGCGAGCCACGGCGGCTATCTCGTCGGCTACGCGTGCGGGATGCCGCTGCGTTCCTCCACCGATTGGTGGCGGGACCTGACCGCCCCGCTGCCGGCCGCCACCACCGACGAGCATCCCGGCCGCACCTTCGCGCTGACGGAGCTCGTGGTCCGCAGCTCCTGGCGTCGTCAGGGCATCGCCGGCGAGCTCCTTGAGCTCATCCTGGATGGCCGCGCCGAAGAACGCGCCGCGGTCAAGCTCCCGCCGAGCGCCGCCGCCGCCCAAGCGGCCTTCAGGAACTGGGGCTGGACCAAGGTGGGCCGCGCACGCGGCCGCGCCGCGACGGTCTCCGACATCCTGACTCGCCCGCTCTGACCCGCCCGGACTCGCCCGCGGAAGGGTGCCTTGCCCGCCGTACGTGAGTATCGCCTCACCGTCGTCGGCGAAATCGACCTGGCCGGCCGCCCACAACGAACGAGTACCGGACATCGAGCTCAGGTAGAGCACCGCGGGTTGCTCGCCCTCGCCGCGCGGGACCCGCACCCGGGTCCAGCGGCCGCCTGCGTAGTGGTCGAACCATTCGATGGCGCTATCGCCGACGCCGCTCACGGTGGCCAACCAGATTCCGCCGTGGCCGTCGGAGGCGACTGGCGCGGAGGCGCTGCCCGCGTACGGGAACGCGACCCGGGACCAGGCCTTGCCGTTCCAGCGCAGGATGATCGTGGCCGGCCGGTTCCCGCTGGCGCCATCCGACGTCGAGATGTCAGCCCAGACGTCGGCTGGCCCCGCGTCCGCGAGGCCGCTGACGGTCGCCCAGAGCAGGTCACTCGGGGGGACGCCAAGATCGGGCAGCGGGGTGGCGTGCCAGCGGCGCCCGTTCCAGTGCTCGATGCCAAGGCCGGCCATGCCGTCGCCGCCACCGCCGACCCACACGTCGTCGGCGGACCGGGCAGCGGTCGCCGTGCCGTTGAAGGGGAACGACCCGTGCGTCCAGGTTCTGCCGTTGAAGTGCGCCACGTAACCGGGCGGCCCGGACCGGGACGGTTCGCCGAACGCCCAGAGCTGGGCCGGGGAGGGGGCGACGGCTGCGTGGATCGCCGCGTCGAGCCGGACCGGGGCGGCCCATCCGTTCCCAGTCAGGTGCAGGGCGTCGGTGGAGGCGACCGCGCCGGCGCCGCGGGCGGCGAGCACCCAGGCGTTCGTGCCCGAGGTGGCCGCCACCGCCGCGACACCCTGGTCGAGCGGGCTGTCGATGTACGCCGCGGGAGGCGTCACCACCCGCCAGGCCCGGCCGTCCCAGTGCCGCACGACCACGGTGCCGTTGCCGGCGTCACCGTTGCCGCACGTCGCGGGGTCGGCGCATTCATCCCCGGCCAGCCAGGCATCCTGCCGACCGCCCGCCCACAGCCCGCCGACCGTCACTCCCGCCAGCACCTGCGAGATCCGCCAGCCAGCCGGGCCGGCCTGCTCTGCGGCGGTCATCAGGGGCGCCGCCGCCGCGGGCACCGAGCCGGCCACCGCCGTGCAGACCGCGAGCGGGACAACCCATCGAGCGAGCCGCCGCACCGCCGATCAGCCCGCCGATTCGCAGGTACGCTCGCCCATAGCGGACACCATATTGGGTATGCGGATCAACCATGGCGGGTTACCGCATAAACCGTCGAGGTCGCACATCGGCCGCTGAAGGCGTCGGCGGCGGCCGGCTTTGACGGCGCAAGGCGGTCAGGCGCGGCCGTTGGCGCGCAGCACGCGCAGGGCGTCGACGGTGAGGAAGCCGCGCCAGTCCGCCTCGGCCGCGGGCGACCAGGACGGCCAGTTGAACATCCAGCCGCCGTCCGCCCGCTGGGACGCGGCCAGGTGATCCAGGTGCGCGTCGATCGTGGCGTCGGAGAACAGCGCCCGGGCGAGCGACGACGGCAACGGCGCGAAGGCGAGCGGCGAGTGGGCCTCGCCCTCGGCCCCGGGGTCGAGGGCGACGAGCCCGCACGAGGTCAGCAGCGGCCCGACCCGCGCGAACGCCGCCGTTGCGCGCGAGCGGTCCGGCACCTGCTGCAGGAACGCGAGCACCCCGAACATCTCGTATCCGCTGGCCGAGGCGAGCGCATCGATCCGTGACCACATCACCTCGGTCGCGCGGTCGAGCCACGGGTGCGCGAACCCGCGCGCGTGCAGGACGCCGCAGATCTGGCCGGTCTGGATGAGCGAGGCCGGATGCCCGTCTTCCGGCACCCACCAGGGCGCGTGCGGCCCCTCGGTCACGGACGGCTCGACGAACGCGGCCCCGCCCTCGGCCGGGGCGACGGCCGCCAGCCAGTCGACCGCGTCGCGGACCAGTCGCGAGTCCCACTCGTCGGCCAGGTCCATCATCCGCAGGGCCATCTCGACGGCGGCGGGCTGGCTCGCGGCCGCCCGGCAGTCCGGCTCGAGCGCGTACCCGAAGCCGCCGTCGGAGTTCCGGTAGGCCGCCACCGCGTCCCGCACCGCCCCGGCCGTCCCGTCGGAGAACAGCCGCTGGAACATCCGCCGGTCGAGCAGTCGCGCGTGCCCGGCCATGAAGGCGGCCGCGGCGTCGAAGTCTGGGGTCTTTTTCATGAGGCCAATCCCATCACCAGGCCGCGCCGCAGTCTTGAACAAAACGGCCATCGGCGCGGTCGCGGGTGGCGTGGCATCCTGGTGGCATGAGGCCGTCGCCGACCGACTGGGTGCCGTCAGGGGCGTGGCTTGCCCCCGGGTACGCGGAGTGGGCGCCGCCGGCCGCGCTGCGAGCCGCGGTTGCCTGCCTGTGGGCCCGCGTGACACCCGAGGTCGCCGAGCAGACCAGCGACGCAAACGAGCCCGACAAGGCGGGCCAGCCAGACCAGCCAGACCAGCCAGACCAGCCAGACCAGCCAGGCCGGCCAGACCAGCCAGGCCGCCCGGTCCGGCCTGGTGCTGCCCGACGCCTGCAGCGACCTCATCTGGGAACGCGGCGTCGGCGCCTACGTCGCCGGCCCCGACACCGGCCCGGCCCGGCCGATGATCAAACCGGGTACGGTCATCGTCGGCATCAGGTTCCGCCCGTCGGCGGGCGGCCAGGTGCTGCGGACACCGCTGAGCGAGATCGCCAACCAGCGGGTTCCGCTGGCCGATCTGCTGCCGTCTGCCGCCGGGCGGCTGCCGCCGACGCTCGACCCGGAGGAAGCGGTCGATCGGGTCCTCGCCATCACCGGCGGGCTGGTCGTCGACGGCGCCCCCGACCGGGCCATGGCGCGGGCCGCCGTTCTGCTGCGGAACCCGGCCGCACGGGCCGAGGCGGTCGCGGCCGAGGTCGGCCTGAGCGAGCGGCAGTTCCGCCGCCGCAGTCAGGCGGCGGCCGGCTACGGCCCCAAGACGCTGCAGCGCGTGCTCCGCTTCCACCGCTTCGTCCGCCTGCTCGACGCCGCGCCCGCCCCCGCCTCCGACCTAGCCGCCCCCGCCACCGGCACCGCCCCCGACCTAGCCGCCCTGGCCGCCGAGGCCGGCTACGCCGACCAGGCCCACCTCACCCGCGAATGCTCGGCCCTGTCCGGCTTCACCCCGGCCGCCCTCGCCCGCGTGAGGCGCGCCCGGCAGGCCTGACCACAACCACAAGAGCCCAACACAAGCACAAGAGCAAACGGAAGCACGAGGGCGGGGTCAGTCCCCGGGCGGCTCGGCGATCATGGCGGTGCCGACCTCGCGGAAGCCGAGCCGGGCGTAGATCCGGGCCACGGTCGCGTCCGTCGCCGACAGGAACACCGTTCGCGCGCCGCTCGCCAGCGCGTGCGCCGCCAACGCGCGGGTGACGCCCGCGGCCAGGCCGCGTCGGCGGCTGGCGGGCAGCACGCCGATCCCGGTGATCTCGGCCGTGCCGTCGGCCAGCTGGTAGCTCCCGGCCGCCAGCGGTCCGTTGGGACCGGACGCGGTGGCGAGCACGGACTCGCGCGACCGGAGCCGGTCGCGCAGCAGCTCGATCGTCGCCGCGTCGTGGTCGGCCGCGATCTTGTCCCGCTCGGTCACCGAGGCCTCGCCGATGGCCGTCCCCGGGTAATTGAAGGCGACCCCGGGCACCGCCCAGGCCAGGATCAGATCGGGGTCCTCGGAGCTCATGACCCGCACCCCGATCCGCTCCGGCAGCCGCGGCGGCGGCGCCAGCGAGCCGAGGCCGAGGACCAGCAGTGGGTGCGCGTGCACGGCGAGGCCGGCCGCGGACGCGGCGGCGGCCATGTCCGGAGCGGTCCGCTCGACCCACTCGAACGACTCGGGGATGAGCAGCTCCCGCTGCCTGGCCCGGACCGCGCGCACGTCGGCCGCGGTGGCGGCCGGCCGTCGGCCCGGACGCGGCCGGGCATAGTAAGGGAACCCCGTGCCGACGGGCACGAACAGCACGAGCGGGCCAATCGCCTCGGCTCTGGCGCGCTCTCTCGGCACGGCATCGCAGAAGGCGTCGATACGCTCAATTACCCCGGAATCGCTCACGGCACTTCCCACCCTAAGCGCGCGCGACCGGACCGCCAAACGAGATTTACCCGGCCGAGGCCGGCAGCGGCCCGGAACCAAGGCCGGCCGCCTCGCCCGCCGCCTGCCCGTAGTGCTCGATTTCGCCCCGGGAGAGCGACAGCATGGTCGCCGCGTCTTGGAACGGGTAGCCGTCACGGGCCAGGGCGTCGATGGCCTCGCGGGTGGCCTTGGCGGCGGCTTCGGCCGCCTTCCGGGCGGCGTGCCTGGCCTGCAGCGCCCGCGCCACCGGGGCGGGGGCGTCGGGCAGCACGTCGACCTTGATCGCCTCGGCCGGGATGCCCAGGTGCCGCGCGATGACCTTCCGCGTCATGACCTCGGCCTGATCGAGGCTCCGCACCTGCGCGGTCAGCCCCTCGATCTGGGGAACGTGAATCGTCCACCAGCGACCTGCCCGTTCGCAGAGCGCGGTGTAGCTCGTCGTCTCCATCAATGCCCCTTTGATGACCGATAGGCGAGGCGACCGCGCCGTTCCCCCCGAACGCGGCGATCACGCATAATTTACTCATCGGTAACTATAGCCGGTGGCGCATAATCGCAACCAGGCTAAGCTCGCATCGGGCTGGCCCGAACCGAAGAGATGACGGTTGGGCGCCGCCGCCAGCGCCGCCAGCGCGGGCAGCTCCGCGACCTCGAGCCCGGCCTCGGCCAGCAGCTCGAATCCCTCGCAGTCGGCGACGAACAGGGCCGGCTCGCGCCAGGCGATCACCACCCGGCGCAGGCCCGCCGCGATGATCAGCTGGGTGCAGGTGCGCGGCCGGGATTTCCGCTGCGAGCAGGGCTCGAGCGTGCTGTATATGGTCGCGCCCGCCAGTCGCGGGTCGTCGGCCGCGAGCTTGCCCAGCGCCGACTCCTCGGCGTGCACCAGCGGGTCGCCGCCCTCGCGGGAGAACCCGCGCGAGATCTCATCCCCGTCGGCGTCCACGAGGACCGCGCCCACCGAGTAGGCGGTCGGCGACGGCGGGCACTGCCAGGCGAGCTCGATGGCCAGCCGCATCCACCGCTCGTCCGCGCCGCCGCTCATGCCCTCAGCCTAACCGGCAGCCGCCGCGGTCATCACGAACTGGGCCTACCGAATTCCGCCGCGTGCCCGCGAGATGATGATACGTATGAACAGTGATTAGCCGACTGCCCTTGGACGAGCAGCTGAGCGCATTTCAGGAAGCGCTCTCCCGGAACGACGTGCTGATCGAGGTGCTGCACCGGTCGGAATCTCTTGGACTGCCCGGCTGGTACCTGACAGCGGGCTGCCTTTTCCAGACCGTCTGGAACGTTGTCACCGGTCGTCACCCGGGTGGCGGCATTAAGGACTACGACCTCTTCTACTTCGACGCCTCGAACCTGTCGTGGGATGCTGAGGACACGGTGATCCAGTCCGCCAGCCGTGCCTTCGCTGACGTTCCGGCCGAGGTGGAGGTCCGCAACGAGGCACGCGTGCACACGTGGTACGGGCAGAAATTCGGCACGCCGATCCCGCCCTACGTGTCCACCGAGGACGCCATTGACTCCTTCGCCGCGACTACCTGCTGCCTCGGCGTCCGCCTGGAGCCAGGCGGGCGGTGGCGCGTCTACGCTCCCCATGGCCTGTCCGACGTGTTCAACCTCGTTGTCCGGCCTAACCCGGTGCTGGCCCCGCGCAGCGTCTACGAGACCAAGACCAGCCGCTGGAGCCGCCTGTGGCCCGAGCTCACCGTTATGCCCTGGCCAGCACCGCCCACCCCACCGTCCCCGGCGAGCGGCCCGCCAACAGGTTCTTGACAGCAAAGCCGGGTCTTGTCTCACCGGTAACCCACCTGCATGGAGGCTGAGCGGCGACGCGTAATTGTCTATGAGATAGTCAACCTTATGAAAAACCTCATAATCGTGGGCGGTACGATGGGCGTCGGCAAAACCGCGACATGCCGCGAACTACAGAAAATACTCCCAAGAAACGTATTCCTTGATGGCGATTGGTGCTGGGACATGCGCCCATTTGTTGTGACCGACGAAACAAAGGCGATGGTAAATAGCAACATCGCCCATTTGCTTACCGGCTTCCTCGCTTGCTCGGAATTTGAGAATGTTATTTTCTGCTGGGTACTCCATGAGCAGCATATATTGGATAACCTTATAAATGCGCTGAGCCTCAACGGCTGCACGAGCCATTGTTTTTCACTTGTCAGCACTGAACAGGCCCTTATCGAAAGACTAAACCGCGACATAGCTGCAGGTGCGCGGGGCGGCGACATTACAGAACGCAGCGTGGCTCGAATATCGCTCTATGATGAGCTTGACACGGTTAAGATTGACGTAAGCACCATCTCGCCCGCAGACGCGGCGCGGCGCATTACAGAGCACATGGCAGGCGTTCAGGCCCGGGGCACAGCGGTTCGGGGTCGCCCGCCAGACCGTGCGCCGCTGGGTTGCCCGTTACCGCGAAAGCGGACTCACCGTCACCGCGCCCCGCACCGGCAGCCGTGTCCCCGTTGGCGATCGAGCGCGCGATGCGAAAAGCCCGCAGTGAGGTTAAGAGCCTCACCGCGGGCTTCCGCTACCACGACCTACAAGCTAACGACGTCAGCAGTCGAAGTACATCTCGAACTCGTGCGGGGTCGGGCGCAGCCGGACCGCGTCGATCTCCCTCGTCCGCTTGTAGTCGATCCAGGTCTCGATCAGGTCCTCGGTGAACACGCCGCCCTCGCTGAGGAACTCGTGGTCGGCCTCGAGGTTGTTGAGCACGGCATCGAGCGAGCCAGGAACGGTCGGGACCTCGGCCGCCTCGTCCGGCGGCAGCTCGTACAGGTCCTTGTCCAGGGGCGCCGGCGGCTCGATCTTGTTCTTGATGCCGTCGATGCCCGCCATCAGCATCGCCGAGAAGGCGAGGTACGGGTTGGCGGACGGGTCCGGCACGCGGAACTCGATCCGCTTGGCCTTCGGGTTCGAGCCGGTGAGCGGGATGCGGCAGCAGGCCGACCGGTTACGGGCCGAGTAGACCAGGTTGACCGGCGCCTCGAAGCCCGGCACCAGGCGGTGGTAGGAGTTCACCGTCGGGTTGGTGAACGCCAGCAGCGACGGCGCGTGCTTGAGCAGCCCGCCGACGTACCAGCGGCCGATGTCGGACAGGCCGCCGTAGCCGGTCTCGTCGTAGAACAGCGGCTCGCCGTCCTTCCACAGCGACTGGTGGCAGTGCATCCCGTTGCCGTTGTCGCCGAACAGCGGCTTCGGCATGAACGTCACCGTCTTGCCCGCCGCCCGCGCGGTCGACTTGATGACGTACTTGAACAGCATCAGCTTGTCCGCCATGGACAGCAGCGAGCCGAACCGGACGTCGATCTCGGCCTGGCCGGCCGTGCCGACCTCGTGGTGCTGCATCTCGGTCTCGATGCCGCACTTGATGAGGTTGTTGACCATCTCCGAGCGCAGGTCGGTGAAGTGGTCGGTCGGCGACACCGGGAAGTAGCCGCCCTTGTAGGCGGGCTTGTAGGCCAGGTTCCCGCCGTCCTCCATCGCCCCGGTGTTCCACGCGCCCTCGATCGAGTCGAGGTGGTAGTACCCCTCGTTCGGGCCGGTCGAGAACCGGGCCGAGTCGAAGATGTAGAACTCCGCCTCGGGCCCGAAGAAGGAGGTGTCCGCGATCCCGGTCCCCTTGAGGTACGCCTCGGCCTTGGCGGCGACGTTGCGCGGGTCGCGCGAGTACGGCGCGCCGGTCAGCGGGTCGAACACCGAGAAGGTCAGGTTCAGCGTCTTGTGCTGGCGGAACGGGTCGAGCACGGCCGTCGCCGGATCCGGCAGCAGCAGCATGTCGGACTCGTGGATGGCCTGGAACCCGCGGATGGACGAGCCGTCGAACATCCGCCCCTCGGTGAATACGTCCGCGTCGAAGGTCGACACCGGAACGGTGAAGTGCTGGATGGTACCCGGCAGGTCACAGAACCTGACGTCAATGAACTCAACGTTCTCCTCAGCGATGAACGCGAGGACTTCTTCGGCAGAACTGAACATCAACCCTCCCTGGACAGGGCGCGCATTAGGAGCTTTATCGAGATTTTTCGTCGTGGACGCGCTTCGGACGGTAGCCGTCCGCAATTTCCTAGCAGTATCCGCGACGTTTCACCGGTGTTACGCGTCGTCAGCGGGCTCAGCCGACCCACCGCCCGAGCAGCCGAGACGGGCGAGCGGATACCGTAGGTTCTGTGTCCCAAGAACCCCGGCGTCCGCGAACCCGGACCGCGACGGCCGTAGCCTCATCGCGCGGTGCCGCTGCGGCTGATGATACGCCTGATTACCCCGGCAAGCGGTTCGGCTTGCCGATGCAGGGCCCGATGTCGGTCGCGCCCATGGGCAGGCGACTGCTCGCGCTGATCGTCGACTGGCTGCTGTGCGCGCTGATCGCGTCCAGCCTCACCGGTCACGTCCTGTTCGCCGGCGCGGGCGACAAGCACTATTTCGCCGCCCAGTACGCGACCTTCGGCCTGTTCGTCCTCGAGGTCTACCTGCTGACCGCGATCAGCGGCCTCACCGTCGGGAAGCGAATCTTCGGGATCCGGGCGATCAGCACCGACGGCAGCGCCCCCGGCTTCAAGTGGGCGGCCGTGCGCACGCTGCTCCTGCTGTTCGTCGTCCCGGCCTGCATAACCGACCGCGACCTGCGCGGCCTGCACGACCGGGCCGCCAACACGATCGTCGTGCGGATGTAGCGCAGCCCTAGCGCGGGCGGGGCATCTTGGGCTGCCGCGCGCCCTTCGGCATCGGCCCCTTGGGCGCCTGCATGCTCGGCTGGAGGGCCTTGAGCCGGTAGTTGAGGTCGCTCACGGCCGGGGCCTTGAGCGTGCCGGGGACCTTCATGATCGAGCTCTGCAGCTTGCTGACCGGGATCTGCCCCTCGCCGCTGCCGACCTGGAACTCCGTGATCGGGACCCCATGCGCGACCCGCTCGGTCTTCTTCCGCTCGGCCGCGAGCAGCCCGGCCACCCGCGTCGGCACGCCCTCGCCGACCAGGATGACGCCCTTTTTGCCGACCGCGCGGTGCACCACGTCCATCGAGCGGTTGCCGGTGACGGCCGGGGTGATGGTCCAGTCGCCTCGCATCGACTGCAGCACCGCCGCCGCCGCGCCCAGCTGACCGTCGATGGCCGAGTACTGCGCCTGCTGCGCGAACCGCCCGAACAAGATCATCGCGGCCGACAGGCCGATCAGCACGCCGACCGGCGCGAGGAACGCGATCAGGCCGGTGAACAGCCCGACCAGAACGAACACGACGATGATGCCGAGCGCGACGGCGGCCGTGATCGGCAGCGCGCGTTTGTTCTGCTGGTTGACCAGCTTGGCGACCATCCGGATCTGCTTCAGCCGCCCGGCCTTGGCGAGATCCTCAGAGCTGTTGTTGTCAACCACCGGTTCTGCCTTCCCTCATAACGTGAGCCAACACCAGGCAGCATACGGTTTCCGGCGCACAGGTCTGTAACCGAAGAAAAGTCAAACCCGCAAAACCATCATCTCGAACGGACCCTGACTCCGCCCGTCCCGTCAACGCCCCCTCCCCGCTGGATAACAGCAAGAAGCTGGCGCCCCGAGGTCACGGCCACGACGAAGCCCTGGCGACCAGGCCCGCCGCTTCGATCGGCCTAGCTACATGGCCGCGATCGCGCGCTGCTCCATCGCCTGGGCGTACAGCCGCCCGGCCCGGTAGGACGACCGGACCAGCGGCCCCGCCAGCACGCCCGCGAATCCCATCGCCAGGGCCTCCTCGCGGAGCTCGACGAACTCCTCGGGCCGGACCCAGCGGTCGACCGGGTGATGCTTGGCCGACGGCCGCAGGTACTGGGTGATCGTCAGCAGGTCGCACCCGGCCGACCGCAGGTCGGCCATCGCCGGGGCGATCTCGTCCCTGGTCTCGCCCATCCCCAGGATCAGGTTGGACTTGGTGACGAGCCCGGCCTGGTGGGCCTGCCGGAGCACGTCGAGCGAGCGCTCGTAGCGGAACCCCGGCCTGATCCGGCGGAAGATCCGCGGCACCGTCTCCAGATTGTGCGCGAACACCTCGGGCCGCGCCGCGAACACCTCGCCCAGCTGCTCGGGGTTCCCGTTGAAGTCGGGCACCAGCAGCTCGACCCCGCAGCCGGGGACGGCCTGGTGGATCTCGATCGCGGTCTGCGCGTACAGCCAGGCCCCGCCGTCGGGAAGGTCATCGCGGGCGACCCCGGTGACGGTGGCGTAGCGCAGCCCCATCGTCGCCACCGACTCGGCCACCCGGCGCGGCTCGCCGGTGTCGAGCGCCAGCGGCTTGCCCGTGTCGATCTGGCAGAAGTCGCACCGCCGGGTGCACTGGTCGCCGCCGATCAGGAAGGTGGCCTCGCGGTCTTCCCAGCACTCGTAGATGTTCGGGCAGCCCGCCTCCTGGCAGACCGTATGCAGCCCCTCGCGCTTAACGAGATCGTTGAGCGCCGTGTACTCGGGTCCGGTCCGCAGCCGGGTCTTGATCCACGCGGGCTTCTTCTCGATCGGCGTCTGCGCGTTGCGCGCCTCAAGGCGCAGCATCCGCCGCCCCTCAGGGGCCAGTTCCGGGGTACTCACCACCCCTCCACCCTACGTTCACCGGCCACCAAGCGCGTCCCCCCAACCCTGTGACCCCTCCCACCACCAACCGCCCGCGCCCCCGCCCCATCCCAACGTGACCCCAACGTGCCAAATGCGCTTTCGGGCCGGCAAGAGTGAGCCCAAATGCGCATTTGGCTCAATGCCGGCAGGCCCACAAGGGGGATAACAGCAAGAAGCGCGGAGCGCGGAGCGCAAGCGCAGTGCCTCAGGCGGCCGAGGCGAGCAGTGGCGTCACGGTGTGGATACGCGACCACGTACGGTAGCCCAGAGCCGTTGTCAGGTGCCGTTCGAGCAGCGGCGTCACGTCCGACACCGAGACCGGGATGCCGGTCTCGGCCGTGAGCGAAGTCACCCCGGCGTCCCTGATGCCGCAGGGCACGATCCGGTCGTACCACGACAGGTCGCAGTCGCAGTTGAGCGCCAGCCCGTGCATGGTGACGCCGCGGGCGACCCGCGCCCCGATGGCGCCCACCTTCCGCTCCGGCTGACCCCCCGACGCGGGCAGCCACGCGCCCGAGCGCCCCTCGACGCGGATGGCCTCGAGCCCGAACTCGGCGCAGACGCCGATCATCGCCTCCTCGAGGGCCCGCACGTACGCCACCACGTCCATCGGCTCGCGCAGCTTGACGATCGGGTAGGCGGTGAGCTGACCGGGGCCGTGCCAGGTGATCTTGCCGCCGCGGTCGACGTCGATGACCGGCGCCCCGGGGTCGCCGAACGGCCGGTCGGACACCGCCGTCCGCTTGCCGGCGGTGTAGACAGGAGAGTGCTCGAGCAGCAGGCAGCAATCAGGGATCTCGCCCAGAACCCGCCGCCCGTGCACCGCGCGCTGCGTCTCCCAGGCCTGACGGTAGTCCACGGCTTCCGCGCCGAAGCCGACATGCGCGTACATGAGTTCAGCATCCACACCATCGAGACTACGACGCTTGTAATACCCGCGCTGCAGCTGGGAAGGAATCCCAATTGTGATCAAAGAGTCAGATCTGCGCGACATGAGCGCGGCCGACCGGCGACAGCTGGCTCGCACGCTGGCCGCCTTCGACTGCCCGGATCCCATGCTTGGCCTTTACGTCTCCCGTCGTCGCCGCGTCGGCGTGCTGGTCTCGATCATCGCCTGCGCCGCCCTGGCCGCGTGGATCATCGTGCTCGCGCTCACCCTGCACCGTTCCTTCCATACCCACTACTGGCGCGGCGCATGGGTCGGGTTCGACATCATCGAGCTGCTCGCGTTCGCCGCCACCGGGTGGGCGCTCTGGCGCGGCCGACAGATCGCGATCGCCTTCCTGCTGATCACCGCGACGCTGCTGTGCTGCGACGCCTGGTTCGACGTGATCCTCGACTCCGGCACCAGCGCCATCTGGGGGAGCGTCGCCTCGGCCGTGTTCATCGAGCTGCCGCTCGCGGCCTCATGTTCAACGCGGCCCGCCGCCTGATCAGGATCTCCGCCCTGGCCGCGATGAGCGAGTCGGGCCCGTTCGGCCTGGTCGGCCGCAGGACCGCCGGCGGGTGCCGATCTGGAAGATCCCGCTCGCGGGGATCGAGGTCGCCGCCGGTGCGGAGCGCGCGGCCCGCCGCGGGTGAAACCAGCGGCCGTTCGGACGGAAAATCTCACATCCACCGGTGGTAGACCCGCACCTCAGCGCGGCCTTAGCCTCGGAGCCATGGCAACCGATTTCACCGAGGAGACGGCGGCCGAGGCCGTCATCGAGAGCTTCGGCGCGCAGACCGACCCGAGGCTGCGCGAGGTCCTGACCGCGCTCGTGCGGCACCTGCACGCGTTCGCCCGCGACGTCGAGCTGACGATCCCCGAGTGGGAGCAGGCGATCGACTTCCTCACCAGGACCGGGCAGAAGTGCGACGACGACCGCCAGGAGTTCATCCTCCTGTCCGACGTGCTCGGCCTGTCGATGCTGACCGAGACGATCAGCAACAGGAAGTTCGGGGTCGCCACCGAGTCGACCGTGCTCGGGCCGTTCCACGTGGTGGAATCCCCGGTGCGCGAGCTCGGCGACACCATCGACCTGGTCGGCGCCGGAACCCCGTGCGTCGTCACCGGCCGGGTCGTCTCGGTCGACGGCAGCCCGCTCCCGGGCGCCACGCTCGACGTCTGGCAGGCCAACGACCAGGGGTTCTACGACGTCCAGCAGCCCGACGGGCAGCCCCGCACCAACGGCCGGGGCTTCTTCACGGCCGACGAGAAGGGGGAGTTCTGGTTCCGCACGATCGTGCCGAGCTACTACCCGATCCCGACCGACGGCCCGGTCGGCGAGCTGCTCAAGGCGACCGGCCGGCACGCGTTCCGCCCGGCCCACATCCACTTCATCGTGGCCGCCCCCGGCCACCGCTCGCTGACCACGCACATCTTCGTCGCCGGGAGCGAGTACATCGAGTCCGACACCGTCTTCGCGGTCAAGAAGTCCCTGGTCGAGGACTTCGAAGAGGTCACCGACCCCGCCCTCGCGGAAAAATGGAACGTAGCCACCGTCCCCTTCCGCCACGCCAACTTCGACATCATCCTGCAGCCCGGCGCGTAACACGCAAGCCACGCCTTGCCGATCCGTATGTCGAAACCGTCGTCCCAACGACGGTTTCGACCTACGCTGCCTATTTCAGCTCGGCCGCCAACGCGGTGTCGATGGTGGGGTACTTGAACGTCGAAGCCGGCCTCCAGCAGGCGCTTCGGCAGCACCCGGGCGCTGGTCAGCACTTCCGATGACATCTCGCCCAGGCCCAGTCGCAGCGCCGGGGCGGGGACGCGGAGCCAGGAGAAGTCGGGGCGCCGGCAGGCGGCCAGCAGCGCCGAGGTCAGCTCCGCGTTGGTGACCGGGTTGGGCGCGGTCAGGTTGTAGGGGCCGCTGCGGCCTGACGCGTCGGCGCCGTCGAGCAGGAAGCGGATCGCGCGGACCTCGTCGGTCAGCGAGATCCAGCTCATCACCTGGCGGCCGTCGCCGAACCGGGGCAGCACGCCGAGCCGGGCCGGGAGCGCCAGCCGGCCGAGCATGCCGCCGCCGGAACCGAGGACGAGGCCGCTGCGGACCTGGGCGACGCGGATGCCGGCGTCACGGGCGGGCGAGGCGGCGGCCTCCCAGTCGGCCACCACCCGGGACAGGAAGGCCGGGCCGGCGGGCGCGTCCTCGGTCACCGCGGCGCCGCCGGTATCGCCGTACCAGCCCATCGCCGAGCCGACGACGAACGTCGCGGGCCGGGGCGACAAACCCGCCAGGGCGGTGGCGAGCGCCCGCGTCCCGAGCACCCGGCTGGACCGGATCTCCGCCTTGTAGGCGGCGGTCCAGCGGTGGTCGCCGACCCCGGCGCCGGCCAGGTGAACGCACGCGGACACGCCGGTCAGGACCGGGTTGCCCGCGTCGGCGGCGCGCGGGTCCCAGCGGATCTCGTCGGCGGCGCGCGGCGGCCGCCTGACCAGGCGGACGACCTGGTGGCCGTCCGCCCGCAGGCTTGCCGTGAGCGCGGTACCGATCAGCCCGGTCGAGCCGGTGATCACTACCTTCATCGGGGTCAGGCGACTACAGTCCGAGGTCGGCGTCGAACGCGCCCTCCTCGAGACGGTTCTTCACCGTCACCAGGAAGCGGGCGGCGTCCGCGCCGTCGACGAGCCGGTGGTCGTAGGTCAGCGCCAGGTAGACCATGGAGCGGACCGCGATGACCTCGCCAAGCGCCGGGTCGTCGACGACCACGGCGCGCTTGACCACGCTGCCGACGCCGAGGATGCCGACCTGCGGCAGGTTGATGATCGGGGTGTCGAACAGCGCGCCGCGGCTGCCCGTGTTGGTCAGCGTGAACGTGCCGCCGGCCAGCTCGTCCGGGCCGACGTGGCCGGACCTGGTGCGGGAGGCCAGGTCGGCGATCTTGCGGGCGAGCCCGCCGATGTTCAGGTCGCCGGCGCCGTGGATGACCGGCACCATCAGGCCGCGATCGGTGTCCACGGCGATGCCGAGGTGCTCGGCCGCGTGGTAGGTGACCTCCTGCGTCTCCGCGTTGATGACCGAGTTGAGCTTCGGGTGGATCTTCAGCGCCTCGACGGTCGCCTGGGCGAAGAACGGCAGGAACGTCAGCTTGACGCCCTCGCGCGCCTCGAAGGCGGCCTTGGCCCGGTCGCGGAGCCGCGCGATGTTGGTCACGTCGACCTCGACCACGGTGGTCAGCTGGGCCGAGGTCTGCAGCGACTCGACCATCCGCTTGGCGATGACCTGGCGCGGCCGGGACATCCGCTGGGTGGTGCCGCGCAGCGCGTCGGGGACGATCGCCGGACGGGTCGCGGCGGCCGCAGCCGAGGGCGCGGCGGTGGCGGCGGGAGCGGCCGCCGGAGCGGGCGCGGCGGCCGAGGCGGCGGCCGCGGCGCGCCGCGGCGGCCTCGTCGGCCCGGCGCTTGGCGGCCGCGTCGATGACGTCCTGCTTGCGGATCCGGCCGCCGACCCCGGTGCCGGCGATCGACTCGAGCGGGACCGAGTGCTCGGAGGCGAGCTTGCGCACCAGGGGCGTGACGTACGGCGAGTCGCCGGTCGGCAGCGCCGAGGGCTCGGGATAAGCGTCGGCCACGGGCGCCTCGGGCTCGGGCGCCGACTGCGCTGGCGCCGCCTGCGCTGGCGCCGACTGCGCTGGCGCGACGGCGCGGGCTGCGCGGGAGCAGGCTGCGCAGGCGCCGGGGCGGGCGCGGCAGGCGGCTGGTAAGCGGCCGGGGGCGGCGACGCCGGGGGAGCGTAGGACGGCGCCGAGGGCGTCGACGGCTCGTTCCACGACCAGTTGGCCGACCCGGACTGCCCGCCGTTGGCCGGGGCCGCGGCCGGGGGCTGGTAAGCGGGCGCCGACGGCGCGTACGACGGCGGCGCATATGACGGCGCGGCCGACGCGGCGGGAGCCGGAGCGGGAGCGGGCGGCTGGTAGGACGGCGCCGGCGGCGCGGCCGGAGCGGCGGGCTCGGCCGGAGCGGCGGCGGGCTCGGGGGCGGGCGCGGCGGGGGCCGGGGTCGCGGCGGGGGCGTCCGCGTCCTCGATCACCGCGAGCTGCGCGCCGACCGCGACCGTCTCGTCCTCGTCGACCACGATGCCGCGCAGGATGCCGGAGGCCGGCGCCGGGATCTCGGTGTCCACCTTGTCGGTGGACACCTCGAGCAGCGGCTCGTCCGCCGTTACCTGCTCGCCTTCCTTTTTCAGCCAGCGGGTGACGGTGCCCTCGGTTACGCTCTCGCCGAGCTGCGGCATAAGTACGGAGACCGACATGTCGGTAGTAACTCCTTACGCGTGGAAGTGCAGTGGCTTGCCGGCGAGCGCGAGGTGCGCCTCGCCGATGATCTCGGACTGGGTCGGGTGCGGGTGGATCAGCGCGGCGACGTCGTCGGGCTCGGCGTCCCAGTTGACGATGAGCTGCGCCTCGGCGATCAGCTCGCCGACCCGGCTGCCGACGAGGTGGACGCCAAGCACGCGGCCCGGCTTGCCGCCGGCGACAGCCGGCGCCTCGGCGATGACCTTGGCCTGGCCCTGGGTCTGGAGGATGACCGACTTGCCGTTGCCGCCGAGCGGGTAGTTCACCTCGACCACGTTGATGCCGCGCTCGGCCGCCTGGGCGGAGGTGATGCCGACCGAGGCGACCTCCGGCTCGGAGTAGGTGATGCGCGGCACCCCGTCGTAGTCGATCGGCCGCACGTCAAGCCCGCCGATCTGCTCGGCCACGAGAATGCCCTCGGCGAAGCCGACGTGCGCGAGCTGCGGGGTGGCGACCAGGTCGCCGACCGCGAAGATGTTCGGCACCGACGTCCGGCAGTAGCCGTCGACGTCCACGTACCCGCGGCTCATGGCCACGCCCACGGTCTCGTAGCCGAGGTCGGCCGAGACCGGCCCGCGGCCGACCGCCACCAGCAGGATCTCCGCCGCCAGGACCTTGCCGTTGCCCAGCGTCACCGAGACGCCGTCGTCGGTGTAGGCGACCGACTGGAACGGCGTGCCGAGCTCGAACCCGATCCCGCGCCGCCTGAACACCCGCTGCAGCACCTTGGCCGACGCCTCGTCCTCGAGCGGCAGCAGCTGCGGCGCCATCTCGACGATCGTCACGTCGGCGCCGAAGGACCGCCACACCGAGGCGAACTCCACCCCGATGACCCCGCCGCCGAGGATGATCGCGGACTTGGGCACCCGGTCAAGCGAGAGCCCCTCGTCGGACGAGATCACCCGCGAGCCGTCGATCGACAGCCCCGGCAGCGAGCGCGGCACCGAACCGGTCGCGAGCACGATGTAGTCCCCGGTGTAGGTCGCGTCCCCGACCACCACCGAGTTCGCCGACGTCAGCCGGCCCTCGCCCGCGATCGTGTCGATCTTCCGGCCCGCCAGGGTGGACTGCAGCCCCTTCCAGAGCCGGTCGACGACCCCCTGCTGGTAGGCCAGCACGGCCGGCATCTCGATGCCCTCGAACGTGGCCCGGATGCCGAACTTCTCCGACTCCCGGGTGGAGTCGGCGACTTCGGCCGCGTGCAGCAGCGCCTTGGTGGGGATGCAGCCTCGGTGCAGGCACGTCCCGCCGACCTTGTCCTTCTCGATTAGGGCCACGCGCTTGCCAAGCTCGGCCGCGCGAAGCGCGCAGGCGTACCCGCCGCTGCCGCCGCCGAGAATGACGATGTCGTAATGGCCGCCCTCTGCCACAGTAATCCCCTCTTCTTGACCTAAAGTCAGTGTGCTAATCATGTCATCGCGGCGCGCTTATGCGCCGGAGAGTGTTCCGTCCGCCGTCGCCGAGGCGATCGCGATGAGCGCGCGCACGGCCGAGCCGGTCCCGCCCTTGGGCGTATAGCCGAACGCCGCCTTCTCGTTGTAGGCGGGCCCGGCGATGTCCAGGTGCGCCCAGGCCGCGCCCGCGGGCACGAACTCGCGCAGGAAGATCCCGGCCGTCAGCATGCCGCCGCCGCGGTCGGCCGAGACGTTGGCGAGGTCGGCGACGGTGGAGTCGAGGCCCTTGCGCAGCTCCTCGGGGAACGGCATCGCCCACGCGGGCTCGCCCACCCCGCGCATCAGCTCGGCCACCGAGGCCGCGACCGCGTCCGAGGACCCCATCACGCCCGCCGTGCGCAGGCCGAGCGCGACCGTCGCGGCGCCGGTCAGCGTGGCGACGTCCACGACCACGTCGGGGTTGTCCTCGGCCGACCGGACCAGCCCGTCGGCGAGCACCAGGCGGCCCTCGGCGTCGGTGTTGAGGACCTCGACGGTCTTGCCGCCGTAGATCGTGATGACGTCGGACGGCCGCTGCGCCGCGCCCCCCGGCATGTTCTCGGCCAGCGCCATGTAGGTCACGATGTTGACCGGGAGCGAGAGCTCGGCGGCGGCGACGGTGGCCGCGAGCACGGCCGCCGCGCCGCTCATGTCGCACTTCATCGTCTCCATCGACTTCGGCGGCTTGAGCGACAGGCCGCCGGAGTCGAACGTGATGCCCTTGCCCACGAACGCGACGGTCTTGGTCGCCTCCGGGTGCGTGTAGGAGAGCCGGACCAGCCGCGGCGGCCGGGTCGAGCCCATGCCGACGCCGATCAGGCCGCCGTACCCGCCCGCCGCCAGCGCGGCCTCGTCGAGCACCTCGACGGCGACGCCGGCCGCGCCCGCGACCCGCTCCGCCTCGGCCGCGAGCGCGGCCGGGGGCAGGTCAAGCGGTGAGGTGTTGACGAGGTCGCGGACCAGGTTGACCGCGTTGGCGATCACCTCGCCGCGGCGCACCGCCGCGGCGTCGTCGGTGAGCACGGTCACCGCGGCCGACAGCGCCGGGGTCGCCCGGTACTTGCGGAAGGTGTACGCGCCGAGCAGCGCTCCGGTGGTGACGGCCTCGGCCTCGCTGGCGGTCCGCGCCGGCAGCGCCACGGCAACAGACTTAACCCCGTCATCTCGAACGGTCCCGGTCTTCGCCGCCACCGATCGCAGCGCCGTTCCGGCGGCCCGGCGGAGGTTCTCGACGTCGAACGTCGAGCCGTCGTCGCCCGGGCTGCCGAGCCCGACCGCGACGATCAGCGCGGCGGGCAGCTTGCCGCCGCCGGGGATCTTGGTGAGCTCTTCGAGTTCGCCAGTCGCGCCAAGGGCGGCGAGCGTGTCGGCGAGGGTACCGCCGAGCGCTTCGTCTACGCCGTCCGCGCCGGGTGCGACGCTCGGGCCGTCCGGGGTCTGCGCAACCCCGATGACAAGGACGTCAGCCTCGGCTGTGCCTGCTGCTGACTCGCTGTTTGAAAGGGAGACTGTCACGCTGCCGATGTTATTGCACCCTGCCGCGCCCGCATGCTACCCAGCGCCTCGCCGTGACCCACCGCACACTAAGTTCCCCCCGGGCGCCGCATCGTGGCCGCGATCTCTGCCGCTAGGCCCAGCCTCGACCGAGCGCGGCCAGGCGTCAGCCGGGCCGCCGGGGTAGCGGAACATCAGCAGGACCGGGATCAACGGCCCGCCCCCATCAGACGGTGACGCGGCGGATGGTGGCGTGCCCGCCCGCCAGCAGCAGCGCCGCCAGCCCCGCGAGCAGCCCGGTCAGCTCGGCCGCGGTCAGGCCGGTGAAGAAGTGCCCGACGCCCGACCACACATCCGCCCAGGCGACGAAAAGCACCCCGGCGACCACGACGGCGACCTGGGCGGCGATGAAGGCAGCCGCGCCGGTCAGGTTCCAGCGCCGGTAGACGATGCCGAGCCACATGCCGTAGACGAACAGCATCGCCAGCGCGACGAACGAGGTCAGCCAGGTCAGGTACCACGGTCCGTCCAGGATGTACGGCACCCGGAAGAAGTGCATGCCCACCCCCCAGCCGTCGGTGGCCCTTTCGACCGCCTGCAGTGCGGTAAGCGCCAGCCGCGTCGGCCACCGCCAGCGCCACCCCGAGCGCCGCCGTCCCGGTGTAGAAGGACCGGCGGCTGACGCCGAGGGCCAGCCCGAACGGCAGCGACCGGCCGATGCTGCTCACGCCGATCACGAGGAAGAAGATGTAGATGATCGCGACCCCGCCGGTGTAGTTATGCGAGGCGCTGGCCACCTGGACGACGCCATGGCTGGTGAGAACGTCGTGGTGACTCACCGGCACGAGGGCGAAGATAACCAGGTTGACGACGAAGCTGAATGCCATGATCGCCCACGGCAGCCCCAGGACCAGCCACGGCATGACCAGGTGGTAGCGGGCGACGTCACGCCACGTCCTCATGCGCTTGTCCTTTCCAGCCGTGTCGGCCGGCTGCGCGGCGGCCTGCACGACCAGTTGCTGCAACGTCAGCGGCGCCAGATCCAGGTGCAGCGACCTGGCCCGCAGCGCGGTCGGCCTCGTCAAGCGGGCCGACCACGACGACCGAGGCCTGCGCGGCCATCCGCCGCCGGTCCCCAGACCAGCCGCCCGGCGGTGAACTCGTCCACCGCCAGCACCGGCCCGCTCACGGCGGTGGCGACG
Organism: uncultured Actinomycetota bacterium; assembly: GCA_963836195.1. GTDB lineage: Bacteria > Actinomycetota > Actinomycetes > Streptosporangiales > Streptosporangiaceae > Trebonia. Next base: position 96,514 of record CAWIIX010000018.1, read on the forward strand.
CCGCGCAGGTCGTCGGCGTCGGCCGTGAGCACGATCCGGCCCCGGTCGATCACGACCACGCGCTCGAGCAGCCCGGCCGCCTCGTCGATCAGGTGGGTGGAGAGCAGGATCGTGCGCGGATGCTCGGCGTACTCGGCCAGCAGCCGGTCGTAGAAGATCTGCCTGGCCACCGCGTCGAGGCCCGCGTAGGGCTCGTCGAACATGGTCACCTCGGCCCGGGCGGCGAGGCCGATCACGATTCCGAGGGCCGAGCGCATCCCCCGGGACAGCTTCTTGATCGCCCGCCCGGCGGGCAGCCCGAAGTCGGCCAGCAGGGCGTCCGCCAGCTCGGCGCTCCAGTTCGGGTAGAACCACGACGCGACCCGCAGCGCGTGCCTGACCTTGAAGTCGGGGTAGGTCTGGTCCTCGCGGACGAACACCATCCGGCGCAGCACCGTCTCGTTCTCGGCCGGCCGGGCGCCGTGCACGAGAACGCTTCCCGACGAGGGGAACTCCTGGCCCGCGAGGATGCGCAGCAGCGTGGTCTTGCCCGCGCCGTTGCGGCCGAGCAGCCCGACGATCGACCCCGCCTCGACCTCCAGGCTGACCTGGTCGAGAGCGAGGTTGTCGCGGTAGCGGCGGGTCAGGCCGGTCACCGAGATGGCGGGCGTCATACCGATGACACCTCCTCTGCGCGGTGCGGCGGGAGCGCGTGCGTCGACTCCCTGACCAGCGTGACGAGCTCGTCGGTCGCCGATGCCGAGCCGCGCCGCCTCGGTCACCAGCGGCTCGACGTACTGCGCGGCGAACCGCTGGCGGCGCTGGGCGAGCAGCCGCCGGCGCGCGCCGGCGGCCACGAACATCCCGATGCCGCGCCGCTTCTCCAGCAGGCCGTCGTCGGCCAGCAGGTTGATGCCCTTGGCGGCGGTGGCCGGGTTGATCCGGTAGAAGGCGGCGAGCTCGTTCATCGACGGCACCCGCTCGCCCTCGGCCAGCCCGCCGTCCGCGATCTCCTCGGCCAGCCGCTCCGCGATCTGCGCGAACAGCGGCGTGCCCTCGTCGAGACCAGCCATATCCCGCACCGGCCGCCCGCCTCCTTCAGCTACATTGGTTAGTTACTCAAGTAATGTACCGATGAGGCAACGTACCGTCAAGGCCGGACAGAATACTCAAGCAAAGACTTGACTATTGACGGGCCGTAGCGGAATACTCAAGCATGTGCTTAACGATGTGGCGGATCCGGACCTTGATCGCGTCTTCCATGCGCTGGCCGACCCCGGTCGAAGGCTCATGCTCGAGCGGCTCGGCCGGGGCCGGCTTCGGTCAGCGAGCTTGCAAGGCCGCTGTCGATGTCGCTCGCCGCGGTCGTGCAGCACGTGCAGATTCTCGAGACCAGCGGCCTGGTGCGGACGCAGAAGGTCGGCCGCACCCGTACCTGCAGCCTTAACCCGGCGACCCTGCGGTCGGCCGAGCAGTGGATGTCCGAGCGCCGCGGTCTCATCGAGCGGCGCCTGGATCGACTCGGCGAATACCTGGCCGAGACCAGCGACCCGGCCGCGCCGGGCGACCAAGCCTCAACTCACCAAGGAGGAACCCATGACGGAACGCTCCGTCCTGCACGACACGTTCGTCATCGAGCGCGCCTACCCGGCGCCCGCGTCCCGCGTTTTCGCCGCCTTCACCACCAAGGAGGCCAAGGACGCCTGGGGCGACACCGGCGACCTGTCCGAGCCGGGCGCGGACGCGGCCGAGTCCGAGTTCGACTTCCGGGTCGGCGGGCACGAGCGCTTCGGCTTCGGCTACCAGGGCGTCAGCTACCGCTACGATGCCCGCTACTACGAGATCGCCCCTGGCCAGCGGATCATCTACAGCTACGAGATGTACGCCGACGGCGTCCGCATCTCCGTCTCCGTCGCCACCATCGAGTTCACCGCGACCGCCGACGGGACCGGGACCACGCTGACCTGGACCGAGCAGGGCGCCTTCCTCGACGGCTTCGACGGCCCCGACGCGTCGAGCCTGCGCCAGGGCGGCACCGAGGAGATGCTCGAGGGCCTCGCCAAGTACCTGCCGGCCTGAACCGCGACTGCCGCCGCCGGCCTCACCGAACTCGACGCACTAGCCGCCAACGGCAGAGGCGACCGGGGCGGCAGCGTCCGCCGAGGTCGCGGCATCAGCCGGGAACAGGTGACAGCCCGGCCGGGTCAAGCCGCAGCCCCACCTCGTCGCCCCGGCTCGCCCGGTGCCGGGCGAACACGCCGGTCAGCCGGCCAAGGCCGGGCACGTCGATGGCGTACTCGTAGCCCCGCCCGCGGAAGGCCACGTCGGCCACCCGCCCGCTCAGGTGCCGCTCGTCCTCCTCGGTGTGCGCGAGGAACACGCCGGTCGGCCTGATCGCGAGCAGCGCCTCGTCACCCGGACCGAGCGCGCGCCGCGCCCCGCCGGAGTCGACGCCGGCCGGCCGCATCACCGGCAGCCGCCCGACCGGCCCGTCGGCCGCCGCGATCTCCAGCGTGCCGTCGCCGCCCTCCGCCACCACGCGGACCCGCAGCTCGCCCGCCAGCCCGGTGAACCTGGCCACGAACGGGGTGGCGGGGTGGTTGTAGACGTCCTCGGGCGTGCCCGCCTGCACCAGCACGCCCTCCTCGAGGACGCCGATGTGATCCGCCAGCGCGAACGCCTCGGCCTGGTCGTGGGTGATGTAGACGGTGGTGGCGCCGGCCTCGCGGACCAGCGAGGAGATCTCCACCCGCATCCGCTCGCGCAGGTCGGCGTCGAGGTTGGAGAGCGGCTCGTCGCACAGGATCAGCCCGGTGTCGGCGACCAGCGCCCGGGCCAGCGCCACCCGCTGCTGCTGCCCGCCCGACAGCTCGTTCGGATACCGCCGCGCGAACTCGGACAGCCCGACCCGGTCGAGCATCAGGGCAGCCCGAGAACGGCACGAGGCGCGCGGCAGCCGCCGTCGCCGCAGCGCGAAGGCCACATTGTCCAGCACGTTCAGGTGCGGCCAGAGCGCGTAGTCCTGGAAGACCATCGACAGGTCGCGCTGCTCGGGTGGCACGTGCGAGCGCCCGTCGGTGACGGTCCGTGAACCGATGGCGATCGTGCCGCTATCGATCCGCTCGATGCCGGCTAGGCAGCGGAGCAGCGTCGTCTTCCCTGACCCGGACGGGCCGAGCAGGACCAGGAAGGTGCCCGGCGCGACGTCGAGAGACACCGCCTTCAACGCGGGCGCGGCCCCGCCCGGGTACGTCTTGGTCAGCGAAGCGATGGAGATTGGTTCAGCCACGGTCCGTTCCTCTACTCCAAGATTTACCGCCGGGCAACCGGCCGCAGTTCAAGATGACCTCAGCCACGGGTGGTTTGTCCAATTCTGCGCCAGCCCCGCGGCGCGAGCAGGCGATAGCCGCCGAGCACCACGGCGACGACGCCGAACGCGATGGCGACGGCGAGCACAGCCTGGGCCATGCCGATGCCGTAGTGATAGTTGGACAGGTTGTCCTCGATCGCGATGGAGGCCGGCGGCGACCCCGGCGCGTAAAGCAGCTGCGAGAGTGGCAGCTCGAGGAATACGCCACAGAACGTATACAGCCAGGCCATCATGATCGGCCGGGACAGCACCGGGAGCACGCCGCGCGCCCACGCCCCGATGGCCCCGGCCCCGTGCGCCCGGGCGGCGTCCTGCAGCGACCCCTGGATCTGCGAGACGGAACCGACCAGCACCCGCGCGTTGGTCGGCAGCGAGGACGCGATGTAGGCGATGATCAGCAGCTGCACAGTCTGGTACAGGTTGATGTGCAGCGTGGACATGATCGGCAGGTTGTAGGCGAAGATGTACCCCGCGCCGAACACCACGCCCGGCAGCGCCACCGAGGCGAGCAGCATGTAGTCCATCGCCCCGGTGGCCGCGGTCCTTCGCTGCGACAGCATCCGCGCGACGATGAACCCGAGGAACACCGTGACGAAGGCGACGATCACGCCGTAGATCATCGACCGTTCCAGCGGCCCGATCAGGCCGGGCTGCTGGAAGAGCGCGGTGTAATTAGCCCACGACAGCGAGAAGGACGCGCCGTAGTCGGCCAGCAGCGACGCGGAGACCGCGCCGAACGCGGGGATGCCGAGGATCACCAGGAAGAAGAACGCGAGCCCGGAGCCGGCGGCCACGGCCTCCCAGCGCGACAGCCGCCGCCGCACCGCCTGCCTGGTCCGCCCCGACAAGATGGCGTAGGACCGGCCGCGCAGCGCCCGCGCCTGCAGGAACAGCGGAACCGAGACGGCCGCGACCAAGAGCCAGGACATGCCCGCCGCCAGCGGGAACGACGGCGGGAAGTTCTCGATCGCCGCGTAGAGCGCATACGTGCCGAGCGTGAAGTTCGACTGGTAGGCCAGGGTGGCGGCCACGCCGAAGTCGGAGATCGACTCGGCGAAGCCGATCGCCAGCGCCGACATGATGGCCGGCGCGAGGATCGGCACGATGAGCCGCATCGTCCGCCACGCCGACGCGCCGTGCACCCGGGCGGCGTCCTCGAACTCCTGCCCGAGCCCGTTAAGCGCACCCGAGATCGCCAGGTAGGAGAAGGGCACGCAGCGCAGCCCGAGGAGCAGCACGACGCCGAAGGGCCCCATGATCAGGTGGGTGACCCAGGGCCAGTCGAGCCCGATCCGGTACATGACCCCGTCCTGCTGGACGAGGCGCTCCCAGCCGATCGCGGGCAGCCAGGACGGCAGCAGCAGCGCCAGCCACATGCCGCCGCTCACCCAGCGGCGGCCGGGCATCGTGGTGCGCGCCGCCAGCCAGGCGACGGGGAAGCCGAGCAGGACGCCGATCACGGCGGCCGCCGACGACACCCAGAGCGAGTTGACGATGGCGACGGCGTTGGAGCTGTTCAGCGCCTGCTGCAGGTACGTGAGCGTGAACCACTGCGAACCCTGGTCGAAGAGCCGGGGGGAGAGGCAGAGAACCAGGAAGCAGGCGCACGGCAGCAGGATGAAGAGGAAGAGGATCAGCCAGAAGATCGGCATGCCGAGCCGGGCCGGCCGCAGCCAGCGCGGGCCGAAGCCGCCCGGCCGGCGAGAAGCGCGAGGCTTCCCGCCGGCCGCCGAGCAGCGCCGATGGTGGTGTTGGGAGTAGTGAGGTCAACGGACGATGTTGGAGTCGAACCAGGTGTTGATGGTCGCCTCCTGCGGGCCCCAGGTGTACGGGTTGATCGCCTGGGTCTTGACCGAGGCCAGCGACGGCAGCGCCGGCAGCGGGCTGACGCCGGAGACGACCGGGTAGTACAGGGAGTCGCCGGTCGGGTCACCGGACTGCATGACCTTCTGGCCCGCGGGGGAGAGCACGTACTCGACGAACTGCTTCGCCTCGGCCTGCTCGGCGGGCGAGGCCTTGGCGTCGATGCCGAGCTGGGACGGCAGCAGGGTGGCCGGGTCCAAGTAGTCGATACCGATGTTCTTGTCGGTGAACGTGGCGCCGATCGCCGCCGAGGACTGCACGAGCGCCAGGTTGATCCGCCCGCTGGCAAGCGCCTGCAGCGTCGGGCCGTTGGTCGGGTTGATGACCAGGCCGTTGCTCTTGAGCGTGGTGAAGTACTGCTCGCCGGCCGACACGCCGCCGAGGTAGTTCATGACGCCGGCGATGAGCGGGAAGGTCGGACCGGACTGGGACGGGTCGTTCATGCCGACCTGACCCTTCCATGCCGCTGACTCAAGCGCCTGCCAGGTCTTCGGCGGGTTCGGGACCTTGCTCTTGTTGTAAGCCACGATGCCCATGATCGTGACGCCGGTTGGCGTGTAGCTGTTGTCCTTGGGCAGGACCGACGAGCCGAGCGAGTTCCACGTAACGGACGGCTCCCAGCCCTTGAGCAGCAGGTTCTGGACGTCGAGGCCGGCGAAAGCCGTGTCGCCGTCAGCCCACAGCAGCCCCCACTTGGGGTTGTTCTTGGAGGCCTCGATCTGGGTCAGCAGCGGGCCGGTCGAGTTGTCGTCGAGGGAGACCGGGATGCCGGTCGCCTTGGTGAAGGCCTTGCTCATGACCGAGTCGTAACCCTGGGCCGAGTAGAGGACGAGCGGCACCACGGCGGCCGGGGAGGAAGCCGGCGCCGAGGCGGAGGAGGTCGCCGCCGCCGCCGACGCGGAGGCGGGCGACGAAGAAGAGGACGAGGACGACGACGAGCAGCCGGCCACGGTCAGGACGGACAGTGCGACAGCACCGGATACGCCGGCGAGCAGCCGGAGCCGAGTGCGCTGGTGCTTACGGTTCATGCCCCCGAGTCTGCGGAGCCCAGGCAACCCGGAAGTGTCCGGAAGTTGACCAGCAAATGAACCGATTGTCACAACCTGGAATTAACGCCGGTTACGCGGTCAATCTAACGACTGTTACAATCGAAGCGTGTCACAGACCCTCGGCCTCCTCGGCGTACACCCGCGCGGCGTACGCCTCGAGCGACTGCTCGCACTTCTCGAGCGCCCGCTCGGTGGCCGGACGGCGGTCGGCCAGGAAGACGTCGCGGTCGACGATCTTGGCGAACCAGTTCCTGAGCTTCACCAGGTCCTCCTCGTTCTCCTCGAGCTCGGCGTAGGTGAAGTGGTTCTCGTCGTACTCCTTCTGGACCTGCCGCAGGAAGTCCTCGCACTTGTCGATGATCTCGGCGTACTCCTCGTTCCGCGCCGTCACGAACGCGCCGCGCACCTCCGCCTCCCCCGCCAGCGCGCCCGCTGTCAGCAGGATGGCGGTCCCGGACATGTCCAAGATCTCCCGCCGGAGCTTGCGCAGCGACCGCTCGTTGGCCGGGCTGGCGGGCAGCGCCGCCACCGAGTTCTGCAGGTAGATTGCGCCCAGCGACTTGATGCGGCGCCATACGGTGGAGCGCAGCCGCGTCGGCTCGGGCGGCACCCGGTAGATCAGCAGCAGCCAGCCGGACCCGGCGCTCTCGACCGGCGCCGGGATTTCTGTCGGGTCTTGATCACTCGTCACCCTCCCATTCTCTCTGACCAAGCCGAGGAGATTACTTGAATGCCCTCCCGCTGATCCTCACCGTCTTCATCGCCTGCGTGGTCGAGGCGGTGGAGGCGCTCACGATCGTGCTCGCGACCGGCATCACCCGCGAGTGGCGGTCGACCTTCCAGGGCATGGCCGTCGCCCTGGTCACGCTCGCGGTGATCACCGCCGCGGTCGGCCCGGCCATCAACGAGCTGCCGCTGACCGCGCTCCGGGTCGTCGTCGGCGCCCTGCTGGCGGTCTTCGGCCTCCAGTGGCTGCGCAAGGCGGTGCTCCGCGCGACCGGCTACAAGGCGCTGCACGACGAGGCCAGCGCCTACCTCCGCGAGGTCACCGCCGCGCAAGAGGCCCGAAAGGAGTCCAGGCGCGGCGTCAGCGACTGGTACTCCTTCACCCTCGCGTTCAAGGGCGTCCTGCTCGAGGGGCTCGAGGTCGTGTTCATCGTGGTCACCTTCGGCGACAACCAGAAGAACTACGGCGCCGCCGTGATCGGCGCGGCCGCCGCGATCATCCTCGTCACGATCGTCGGCATCGCGGTCCGGGCGCCGCTGACGAAGGTCCCCGAGAACTGGATGAAGCTCGCGGTGGGGGTCATGCTCACCTCGTTCGGCACCTTCTGGGGGGCCGAGGGCGCGGGCGTGCGCTGGCCCGGCAACGACGCCGCCCTGCTGGTGGTCATCCCCGCCGTCGCGGTCGTCGCCGCCGCGTGCATCCTCTGGCTGAACTCGCGCAAGGCAGCCGTTACCGTGTCCGCACCGCAATCGGAGGTCGTCGGCTCATGAAGCAGCTCAGGTCGTTCGGCGCGTTCTGGTACGACTTCATCATCGGCGACGACTGGCACGTCGCCGCGATGGTCGCGGCCGGACTCGCGCTCACCGCGATCGTGACCCACGCCGCCAACGTCAACGCCTGGTGGCTGCTCCCGGTCTTCGTCGTCGCCGCGCTCGTCTGGTCCCTGCACCGGGCCACCGCGACCAGGAAGTAAAAAGCCAGCAGATCAAAATCGATAGTTTCGAACGGACCCTGACTCCGCCTTCCCCGTCAACCGTCTCCCGGTCGGCGGGGAAGGCGGTGCTGTCCCGCTCGCCGCCGCGCGCTCGAGGCCGCTGCCTGCTCCCTCGTCGGTCAGTCGCTGCGCTCCCTCCCTCCTCAGTCCGCCGGCAGCGGCGCGCGCTTTGGCTCGCGGGTTGGCTCCCTCGCTCCTGAGTCCGCCGGCAGCGGCGCGCGCTTTGGCTCGCGGGTTTGGCTCGCTCGCTCCTCAGTCCGCCGGCCGGGCGCCCTTTGGCTCGCGGGGGGATCCCTACGCCCCCAGGAACCGGACCGGGAGCTCGGTCTCGATAGCGCCGCCGTCGGAGTCGGGCTCGACCCGGTAGCCCGCCCCGCCCGGGTGGTCGGTGACCATCTCCTCGAGGTCATCGTCGACGAAGTGCGCGCCGACGCCGTCGTCGCAGGCGAGGCCCCCCGGCAGCGCCCGCTCGGCCACCAGCCGCTGGTATAGGGGCCGCCGCTCCGCCTCGGAGTGGTAGTGCGGGCAGAAGCTCCCGGCCAGCATCCCAAGCCCGTCGGTGAACGGCCGCAGCCGGGGGCCGAACGAGTCCGTCGTTCCCCCCGCGAACCAGCAGATCCCGCCGGCCGAAGAGCCCGCCAGCACGATTCCCGCCGCCCAGGCCTTGCGCATGATCTCGTCGATGCCGTGCACGCGCCAGACCGCCAGCATGTTGGCGACGCTGCCGCCGCCGACGAAGATGATGTCCTGCGACATCAGCAGGTCCTCGGGGTCGGACACGTTCGGCATCGGGAACAGCGACAGGTGCCGGACCTCGACCGGGGCGCTCGCCAGCCGGTCGTAGAACCGCAGGTACGTGTTCGGGTCGTCGCCGACGGCCTGGTTGAGCACGCACAGCCGGGGCCGGCTCCTGCCGCTCAACTCGGTCGCGTACTGCACATGAAGGGGGATCGCGTCGCGGGGCATGAGCATGCCACCGCCGATCGCGAGCACGTGTCGTCGTCCGTCTGCCGCCATGCCGTGAACGTATCGACGATCGCGGACCACCGCAAACGCAGGTCACGGGGGTGGCGATGACAGCGTTTCCCAAGCCGCCGGCCAAGACGTACTATCGTGTTTAGCAGAGGTGCGGCGTGGCATGAACAGGCGGCGACGGCATGGCTGAGTGGTGGTCGATCGAGGTCTTCTCCGGCGACAAGCTCCCGGCGAGCGGGTGGCGGTACGCGTACGAGGACGATCTCACCGAGGCGGCCATCACCCACGGGGCGATGTACTACGAGTGGCACGACACCGAGTACGGCGTGATCTTCGAGGTGCTGTTCCGCGACGACGAGCAGTGGGAGGCGTTCCGCGCGCTGCCGGCCGTCCGGGCCGCCCTCGACGGGGTCCCGGACCCGGTCAACGGGCTGATCATCTACCGCGGCCGCGGCGGCGCGGCCGGCAGCCGCGACCCCCGCAAGCCCAAGCCCGCCCCGAGCGCGGCCGCCCTCGAGCTCGAGGAGCCGAAGGAACAGCGTCGGCTCAAGATCAAGGTCCCGCGCAAGCTGAGGTACAACGGCGGCGGGGAAGCGATCGACGAGGCGCTCCGCGAGCTCGGCATCGGGGCGCCCGGCCAGGACGGCCCCGGCACTGACGCGCCCGGCACCGACGCTCCCGGCACCGGGGTGCCGTCCACTGAGGTGCCCGGGGCTGATCCGGTATGGCGTGATATCGCCGCCGTTGACCGTTCCTCCGACTAACCACGGCGGGTTTAGGTCGCCCAAGGGGTGAACCACGCCGCCGGACAGTGCAGGATGGAGTAATGACGGGAACCCGAGTCATGACCGAGGACCTGCGGGTCGCGATCGAACGCAGCGGCTACTACCCGGGCCTGGTGACCGACGCGGTCACCTTCGCCCTGGGGGCGGAGCCGGTCACCGCCTTCTTCGTGCACCACGACGCGATATTCGACCCGGGCATGGAGGTCCGCAGGCACATGACCGTGCTCGCGCTGACCGAGACCCGGCTGGTCTTCTCCCACACCGACGAGCACCCCCCCGAGGAGCCGCAGGACCGGCCGCGGGCCGAGACGTCGAGCGAGTCCATCAAGTTCTCCCGGGTGTCCTCGGTGTCGCTGACCCGGGTGGTGCCCGACCCGGCGGCCTACCTGCCGGGCGTGACGATGCCATCGGAAGTGATCTTGACGATCGGCTGGAACGTCCTGTCCCACGTGGAACTCGAGCCCGCCCACTGCGGCGACGAGACCTGCGAGGCCGACCACGGCTACCTCGGCACGATCACCGCCGATGACCTGACGCTGCGGATCAGCGAGGCCGCCGACGGCGAGGACGCGATCGCGTCGGTGCTGACGTTCGCGAGCGCCCTCAACGACGCCGTCGCGCGCGCCGGGAGCTGACGCATGGCGCGGGAGCCCCGAACGAGCCCGATCCTGCCCTCGTACGGAGAGTCAAGCCTCGCCGACCTCTCCTCCTCGATCCTCGCCTCGCTGACCGGCGACGACTCCGGCAACGTGCTCGGCCTGCCCGAGACCGGCCGGGCCTGCCTGCTGATCATCGACGGGCTCGGCCTCGAGCTGCTGCGCGCGCACCAGGCCGCCGCCCCGTTCCTGGCCGAGCTGGCGTTCAACTCCCGGCCGCTGACGGCCGGGTTCCCGTCCACCACGGTGACCAGCCTGGGCTCGCTCGGCACGGGCCTGCCGCCGTCCGCCCACGGGATGCTCGGCTACCAGGTCGCGATCCCCGGCACCGGCCGGCTGCTGAACGGCCTGAACTGGCCCAAGGACATCGACCCGGTCGAATGGCAGCCGCGGCCGACGATCTTCGAGCGGGCCTTCGCGGCCGGGGTGAGCTCGACCTACGTCGCCCCCCGGGGCTATGAGAAGAGCGGCCTGAGCATGGCCGCGCTGCGCGGCCCGCAGTTCAAGGGCGCCCACGCGCTCGGCCCGCTGGCCGCGCTGACGGCCGAGGCCCTGGCCGAGTCCGACGACACCCTGGTGGCGGCCTACCACGGCGACCTGGACTCGACCGGTCACGTGTACGGGGTGTCCTCGCAGGCCTGGGAATTCCAGCTCTCGCACGTGAACCGGCTGGTGGAGCAGCTCGCCTCGGCCCTGCCGTCGGGGACCGCGCTGTACGTCACCGCCGACCACGGGATGGTCAACGTCGGGCCCGACGACAGGATCGACGTGGACGCCGACGGCCCGGCCGCCGTGCTCCGCGACGGCGTCGCCCTGCTCGGCGGCGAGCCGCGCGCCCGGCACGTGTACACCGCGCCCGGCGCCGCCGCCGACGTCCTCGCGACCTGGCGGGAGGTGCTCGGCGAGCACGCCTGGGTGGCGTCCCGCGAGGAGGCGGTCAAGGACGGCTGGTTCGGCCCGCCCGGCGTGATCGACGAGGCCATGGCGTCCAGGATCGGCGACGTCGTGGCCGCCTGCTCCGGCACCTCGGCCGTGATCGCCTCCAAGGCCGAGCCCCTCCAGTCCTCCCTGTTCGGCATGCACGGCTCGCTCACCGCAGCCGAGCAACTGGTCCCGATGTTCGCCTTCGCCGCCCAGTAGCCACCCACCTCGCCCTGTCGGCTACGCCAGCGACCCGAAACGCCTTCTGTCACCTACGCCATCGACACCAATTGGCGATGTCGATGGCGTAGGCGACACGTCGCGGAACCTGTCGCCTACGCCATCGACCGCAACCGCGTCCGGGACCGGCGGATGACCCGTCAGCGGGGCATACTGGCCTGGTGACCGATGAGAGCGCCGCCACCCTGATCACCGTCGGCGAACTGACCGCCCTGCTCGCGGCCGACCGGCCGCCGACGCTGCTCGACGTCCGCTGGCGGCTCGGCGGGACGCCCGGCCGCGAGCTGTACCAGGCGGGGCACATTCCCGGCGCGGCCTTCGTCGACCTCGACCTCGAGCTGGCCGGCCAGCCCGGGGCGCGGCGGGCGCCACCCGATGCCGCCGGCCGACGACTTCGCCGCCGCGATGCGCCGGGCCGGGGTCAGCGACGACCGCCTGGTGGTCGTCTACGACGACGCCGACTCGACCGCCGCCGCCCGCGCCTGGTGGCTGCTGCGCTACTTCGGCCACCGGTCGGTCCGGGTTCTCGACGGCGGCTTCCGGGCGTGGACGGCGGCCGGGCACACGGCCGAGCCGGGCCCGTCGGGGTCGCCCGGTTCGCCGGGCTCGATCGAGCTGCCGGGAACTCCCGAGATCGCGCCCGCCCCGGGCACCCCGCTCGGCGACTTCACCGCGTCCCCCGGCCATCTGCCGTTGCTCGACGCCGACGGCGCGGCCGCGCTGGCCAGGACCGGGCTGCTGCTCGACGCGCGCGCGGGGGAGCGCTACCGGGGCGAGACCGAGCCGGTCGACCCGGTCGCCGGCCACATCCCCGGCGCGGTCAGCGCGCCGACCACGGAGAACGTCAACGCCGACGGCACCTTCCGTCCCGCCGCCGACCTGGCCGCCAGATTCCGCGGCCTCGGCGTGACGGCCGAGTCCGAGGTCGGCGTGTACTGCGGCTCCGGCGTCACCGCCGCCCACCAGGCCCTCGCCCTCAGCCTGGCCGGCCTCCCGGCCGCCCTCTACGTCGGCTCCTGGTCCGACTGGATCACCGACCCCGCCCACCCGATCGCCACCGGCCCCGAACTAGGCACCCCGGCCTGACCCAGCCGCGATCCGGCCCGCTCGCGGTCACCCGGCAGGCACCACCGACCGCGACCAGCCGGGCGGGCGATCACTGAGAGCGACGCCGCCGCAGGTCCCGCCCGGCGGTCGCGAGCACCCAGGTGAGCACCCCGGCGAGGATGCCGACGACGCCGGGCGACCACCCCGAGATCACGACCGCGATCACGCAGACCGCCGCCGCCCCGGCCGCCCGCACCGCGAGCCCGCCCGGCCGCCCCATCGCCGGCCGCCAGTTCGCGGTCCACCCGCCGGCACCCGCGCGGTCCCTTCGCCTGAGACGCGCGCGGTTCCTTCGCCCGGCACCGGCGCGGTCCCCTGGCCCGGCACCCACGCGGTCCCGCCGCCGGACCCGTGTGCGGTCCCCCCGGCTGACATCGGCGCGGCCGCGCCGACCGGGCCCTGCTTAGGCGCGTCAGGCGGATCATGAGCCGTAGCGCGTCGCGTGATCCAGCCTCGAAGCCGAGTCAACCCCGGCAGGCGCGCTCCCGTCCGCCGGTCGGCCGGTGTCTCGCGGCGCGCGCGGTGCCGGCCGGCCCCCGAGGCAGCGGGGTCCGCCGACCGTCGATGGCGGTGCGCGCGCCGTCCGCGGTGTTCCGCCGCCCCGCTGAGGCCGAGGTCGGCCAGCGCCTCGCCGCGGCCGAACCCGGTCCGGAGCATGACGTAGGCGGCGGCCGCCGCGCCGAACCTGGCCGGGTCGCCGCCGTCCTCCCGGTCCGGGTGCGTCGCCGCCGCGATCCGCCGCCAGGCGGCCCGCACGTCGTCGTCCGACAGGCCCGGACGCGCGGGCAGCCCGAGCAGGGCGAAGGGGTTGTCGCCGACCGCGTCGTCGCCGCGGGCGGCTGCCCGCCGCCGCGATCGGCCGGAAGCATGCTCAGTCACGCCGCGCCCCGAATGCATCGTCGAGCACCTCGCTAACGTCCGGCAGCGCAGGCACTCCCGCTGCCACCGCCCCCGCCCAGGTAAAGCCCGCGCCCGCCCCGGGCGCCGCCCCGATGACGGGCAGTGGAATCGTCGGCGGTTCGCCCGGGCCCCCACCCCGGCCACATCACTCGCCACCCGCACTCGGCACCCGCGCCCGGCACCCACGCCCGGCACCCTCGCGCCCGGCACTCGGCCGCGCCGGCCGGCACGCGCCGACGCTCCGCCGACGTCCGACCCCGCACCTCGCCCGGCGCCGTCGGCCCGCGCCGCCCGGTATGAGCGAGGCGGAACCCGGCCCGATCGCGGCCTGCTTCCCGGTCAGCCGCTTGATCTGCAGGAACGTCACGCCGCCGCGATACACATAGGCGACCTGCCCGACCTCAAGCCGCCGCACGATGTCGCCGTCGAGCACCGGCGCCAGCCTGGTCCGCGACAGCCCGTCATCGGACCAGGCGCCGGCCCCGTCGAACCGGCGGGTGGTGTCCACTGCGGACTGCGTCCCCGCCATGGCCACCACCGGCGTCCGGCCGCGGCGTGCGCAGCAGCCAGATGCCGCCCTCGGCGGTGGCCGCGACCCGGTTCCGCTCGTCCTCCGAGCCCGCCAGGCCCTCCCACGACTGCGCCGACACCTGCACCGCGAGCCCGAGCGAGCGGGCCCGCTCGTACAGCTGCCAGATCGGCAGCCGCCTGCTCACGGCCGAGAATTCGTCGACGCAGAGCAGGATCTCGCGCTCGCCGTCGAGCGCGTAGAACGCGAGCAGGTCGGTCAGCGCCCGTGCCTGCGCCTCGGCCACCGCGACCTCCGCGGTGCCCTCGAGCACGCAGTACCACGCGTCCGCGTCGGCGTAGGTGGCGCAGCCGTCGAGGCCGCTCCCCAGCCGCCGCCACAGCGCCGCGAACCGCAGCTTCACGTCGTGGAAGGCCTTAGCCGAGGAGCGGGCGGTCGCCACGCCCGCGCCGTCTCCGCTCGCACCGTAGACCATCGCCAGCCAGTCCGCGTCGAGCCGGGAGAGGAAGTCGGCCGAGTTCGCCGGCGGTCCGCACGGCGCGCAGACCGCGAGCGAGACCAGCGCCTCCATCACGTCGCTGTAGTACGCGGCGCCGCCGGTGCCGTGCTCGATCAGGTCGAGCAGGGTGGTCACCAGGCGGTCGGGCGGCAGCGTCCACAGCGACAGCGGCGTCTCGTCCGGCCAGATCGCGGTCGAGCGCGCGCCCGCGTCTCGCAGCACCCGGCGGGTCCGGTCGGCGACCTTGCGCGAGGACGCGCCGCCCTTGCAGTCGAGCACCACCAGCAGCGGCGGCCGCCCGGTCCCGGCTGCGTGCCTGCGCAGCCCGGCGGCCATGAACCCGGCCCAGAGCCGGAGCAGGAGGGTGGTCTTGCCGGTGCCGGTCGAGCCGATGACCACCTGATGGGAACGGAGCCGCTCGTAGGGGATCACCATCGCCCGCCCGGCCCGGTGCCGGACCGAGCGAATCGTCGCCCCGACCGCCACCTGCCCGTCACCCGACAGCAGCGGCAGCGAGCCGGGCGCGGCGATCAGCGCCCGCGCGGACCTGACCTGGTGCCGCCACTGGCGCTGGTCGAACGCGGCGGGCGCGGCCGGGGTGAGCCCGCCCGCCCCGGACCGCATCCGGAAGAGCCGGTACGCCCAGGCGACCCCGCCGGCGGCGATGCCGAGCGGGACCGCGAGCGACGCGACCGCCACCACCGCGCCGCCCGCCTGCCCGTGCCCGACGAGCTGCCACATCCCCGCCCACAGGCGATACGGTGCCGCCGCCATCCGGAACCAGGCGGTCCCCGGCCCCACCCCGGGCGGGTTACCGCCGCCAGGGCCGGTCCCGCCCGCGCCCGCCGCCCCGGCCGGCCCGCCGTTGCCGATGACGCGGGCGGGCCAGACGACGACGGCGACCAGCCAGGCAGCGGCCATCGGCAGGCACCAGACCGCGGCCCCGTACAGCCGGCGTGGCGTCCACCCTCGCCACCAGGCGTAACCCGCCGCCCCGACCGCGACGAGGGTCACCGGCGCGACCGCAACAGCCACCCCGACGACCACCGCGTTCCGCAGCAGCCACAGAGCCCCGCGCCCCACGGCGCGCCGCACCGGGTGCCGCGCCTCCGACCCGTGATGCCTGCTCACGCGCCAACTACACCACCCCCGGCCGAGAAACCGCCGAAATCACCCCTTACGGTCCAATTACGCCCGGCGCATCACCATCCGGGCCGGGCGCGGGCCTGGCCGGCGTACCGCTTGCGCGCAAGGGCAAGCGCGCTGATCGGCGCGGCATCACGTAGCTCTGGTTCAACTGCGACCGCCGTCATGGTGGCGTGGGCGGTCGGCGGTGTCAGAGGCCGGCGAGGAAGCTGAGCAGGAATCAATTTCCTGCACATTTGCATCGACTTCCCGCGAGGTGACGACCTTCGCAGTTGCGGGTTCGCTCGTCCATCGCCTGCACGGTGGGCTCGCCCTATCCGGCCGGTTAGGCGACGATCTCGGTGGCTGCGGCTTCGGCCCGCCCGGGCGCGGCGTCGATTAAAGGAGCGCGCCCGGCGGGAGGTCGCGGACCTCGATGCGGGCGGCGAGCGGGCCGAGGGCGGCGCGGGCCCGCAGCACCGTGGACAGCGCGGCCGGGGAGCACAGGTAGAGCGCCCGCGCGTGCCGGGCCGGTCGGCCGGGGACCGAGACGTCGGCCGCCGGGCAGCCGTAGTCGCCGGTGCGGAAGAGGATCTCGCGCATGATCGCCGTGGTGCGGGCGACCGTTTTGGGCGCGATCTCGGCCTCGATCGCCCAGCACTCGCCGGCCCAGCCGATCGGCGTCCCGTCCCGGTGGCGCGCCCCGTCCGGCCAGTGCACCTCGGCGTCGGGCAGGTGCTGGCGGACGCCGACCCCGTGCCTGGCCCTGATCCGCCGTTCGCACCGCCAGAACGCGCTGGCGGCGCGGTAGGAGTCGGTCGCCTCGAGCGCGATGCGAGCGGCGACGACCGCCCTGATATGCGCGAGCCGGGCGAGCGCGGGCCGGCCGGGCCGGTAGCCGAGCCCGCAGGCGTCCAGGCCCGCCCTGGTCACCCAGACCCAGTGCGCGCCCGGACTCAGCCGGTCGCTCGACGCGTAGCCGAGCTGGCGCCACCGGGCCACCGCCGCCCGCGCCGACCGCTCGTCGCCGGTCAGCGTCGCGAGCTGGTCGAGCTGGAGGCCGTACATCTCGGCCGCGAACACCAGTGCGTCGACGTTCCGCACGGCCAGCCGCCCGGGCGACGGCCGGCCGGGTGACGGTTTGTCATCGTTCGTCATTTTGTCGTCATGCTAATCCGGTGCCCCGGCCGGCCGCACCCGTAAGGGAATGAGGCGCGGCGCCGCTCCGGGTGAAGCGAGGATAACAGCAAGAGGCGGCGATGGTGAAACAACGGTCCGTTCGATATGTTCGCCTTTATCTTTGCGCCCTTGAATTATCGCCAAGAAGTCACAATGAGACTACTTGATCACGGCCCCCACCTGCTGATTTGGCCACAACCAAAAGGGCGTAACGTTGCGTCCCGGAGGCTAGAAGTACCGGACTGCGAGGGTGTACGTTCGCGAGGAACTGGCTTATCAGCGGAGGTTTCATGAGCATTCTGGGCACGCGGGTGATCCGCACGGAGGACCCGCGGCTGCTGACCTCGGGCGGCGTCTATGTCGACGACCTGCGCGAACCCGAGCTGGCCGGGGCGGTGCGGGCCACATTCGTGCGCTCGCCGGTGGCGCACGCCCTGATCACCGGTATCGACGCCGCGGCCGCGCTTGAGCAGCCGGGCGTGGTCGCGGTGCTGACGGTGGCAGACATGACCGACATGCCCGATCAGGTGCCGCCCGAGCCGGAGCCCGAGGGGGTGCCGCCGGCCGAGGGCCCGATGCCGCTCGGGCGGCCTGTGGGCGGAGCCGCTGCTCGCGGTGGACCGGGTGCGGTTCGTCGGCGAGCCGGTCGCGCTGGTGCTGACCGACTCGACCTACCAGGGCGAGGACGCCGCCGAACTGGTCAGCGTGGACTATGAGCCGCTGCCCGCGGTGGCGTCCATCGAGGCCGCCCTGGCCGGCGACAGCCTGCTCTTCCCCGAGGCCGGCAAGAACGTCTGCGTCCAGGGCCGCGGCGAGGTCAGCGACGACTCGATCTTCGACGGCTGCGAGGTCATCGTCGAGGGCGACGTCGTCAACCAGCGGGTCGCCTGCCTTCCCCTGGAGGGACGGTCGACGGCCGCGGCGTGGGTGGACGGCAAGCTGACGGTCTGGGCGTCCACCCAGAACGCGCAGATCGCGCGGTTGATCGTGACCGCCATCGGGCTGCCGCCGGAGGCGATCCGGGTGGTCGCGCCGGACGTGGGCGGCGGGATTCGGCGCCAAGATCGGCATCGACCGCGAGTCGATCATCGTCGCCTGGGCGGCCAAGCACACCGGCCGGCCGGTGCGCTGGGTGGAGACCCGCAGCGAGAACCTGGTGGCGATGACCCAGGGCCGCGCGCAGCGGCATCACATCAAGATCGGCGGCAGCAAGGACGGGCACATCAAGGCGTACCGCCTCGACGTCGTCCAGGACACCGGCGCCTACCCGCGGATGTCCGGCTTCCTGCCGATGCTGACCAACCTGATGGCGCCGGGCGTCTACGACATCCCCGCCGTCCAGGCGGGCTACAAGGTGGTGGTCACCGACGCGACGCCGATCGCCGCCTACCGGGGGGCCGGCCGTCCCGAGGCCGCCGCCACCATCGAGCGGGCGGTGGACTGGTACGCCGCCGAGGCCGGGGTCGACCCGGCCGCTGGTGCGCAGGCTCAACTTCATCCAGCCCGAGCAGTTCCCGTTCGTCACCAAGACCGGGGCTCCCTACGACACCGGCGACTACGAGGGCGCCCTGGACAAGGTGCTCGCCGCCGCCGGGTACGACGGGGCTCCGGGCCGAGCAGCGAGCGCCGCCGCGAGGCGGGCGACACCAGGCAGCTCGGCATCGGGCTGGCCTCCTACGTGGAGATCACCGCGGCCGACGGCGCCGCCGGCGAGACCGCCAAGGTCGAGGTCCACGACGACGGCACCGCGACCGTCTACACCGGCAGCTCCGCCCACGGCCAGGGGCACCACACCGCGTTCGCGATGATCGTGACCAGCGAGCTCGGCATCCCGATGGACAAGATCGAGGTCATCCACGGCGACACCGACCTGATCCCGGACGGCATCGGTACCTACGCCTCCCGTTCGCTCCAGCTCGGCGGGTCGGCCGTGCACAAGGCGGCGATCGAAGTGAGGGACGAGGCGGCCAAGCGGGCGGCCGAGCTCTTCGAGGCGGCCGAGTCTGACGTCGTGCTCGACGCCGACACCGGCACCTGGCACATCGCCGGCGACCCGGACAAGTCGCTGACCTGGTCCCAGGTGGTCACGGCGGCCGACCAGGGGCTGATCGTGGCCAACGTCCGGTTCACCGCCGACCGGCCGACGTTCCCGTTCGGCACGCATCTATCGCTGGTCGAGGTCGACGTCGAGACCGGCAAGGTCACCCTGCTGCGGCACGTAACCGCCGACGACGCCGGCCCGGTGCTCAACCCGATCCTGCTCGAGGGCCAGCGGCACGGCGGGATCGCCCAGGGGGCGGCGCAGGCGCTATGCGAGGAGATCCTCTACGACTCCGACGGCAACCCGCTGACCTCCACCCTGGCCGACTACGCGGCGATCACCGCGGCCGAGCTGCCCAGCTTCGAGCTGCTCACCAGCGAGACGCCGACCCCGGGCAACCCGCTCGGCGTCAAGGGCATCGGCGAGGCGGGCACGATCGGGGCCACCCCGGCCGTGCACAACGCGGTGATCGACGCCGTGTCGCACCTCGGCGTCCGGCACATCGACATGCCGATGACGCCAGAACGAGTTTGGACCGCTATCCAGAAGGCGAAGGCAGAAAGCGAGCGCCAGTGAAGGTCGAACTGACCGTCAACGGCAAGGACATCACCGCCGAGGTGGAGGACCGCACGCTGCTGGTGCACTTCCTGCGCGACACGGCGGACCTCACCGCGACCAACATCGGCTGCGACACCACTTCCTGCGGCGCCTGCACGGTGCTGCTCGACGGCGAGTCGGTCAAGTCGTGCACGGTGCTTGCGGCC
Organism: uncultured Actinomycetota bacterium; assembly: GCA_963836195.1. Taxonomy (GTDB): domain Bacteria; phylum Actinomycetota; class Actinomycetes; order Streptosporangiales; family Streptosporangiaceae; genus Trebonia. Next base: position 116,217 of record CAWIIX010000018.1, read on the forward strand.
CAGGCGGACGGTCGCGAAGTGACGACGCTCGAGGGCCTGGCCGCCGACAGCGGCGAGATGCACCCGGTTCAGCGGGCGTTCCACACCGAGCACGGCCTGCAGTGCGGTTACTGCACGCCGGGGATGGTGATGGCGATCGTGTCGCTGCTGAAGGAGAACCCGTCGCCGACCGAGGCGGAGGTCCGCAACGGCCTCGAGGGCAACATCTGCCGGTGCACCGGCTACCACAACATCGTGCGGGCGGCGCTGACCGCCGCCGTCGAGCGCGCAGGAGGCGGCTCAGTGATCCCCCCTTCGTTTACCTATCTGCGCGCGTCGTCGGTGGACGAGGCGCTCGGGCTGGCGGCCGAGCACGGCGAGGACGCCAAGTACCTGGCGGGCGGGCACTCGCTGCTACCGATGATGAAGCTGCGGCTGGCCTTTCCCGAGGTGCTGATCGATCTCGGCCGGATCACCGAGCTGTCATATCTCCGCGATGAGGGAACCTATGTCGCGGTCGGCGCGATGACCAGGCACCGCGACGTGGAGACGTCGGCGCTGCTGGCGACCGACATCCCGCTCCTCGCCCATACCGCGGGCGAGGTCGGCGACCCGCAGATCAGGCACCGGGGCACGATCGGCGGGTCGGTGGCGCACGGCGACGCCGCCTCCGACCTGCCGGCCACGCTGCTCGCGCTCGACGCGTCGTTCGTGATCCGGGGCGAGTCGGGCACCCGGACGGTGCCGGCTGCGGAGTTCTTCAAGGGCATCTTCGAGACCGCGATCGAGCCCGGTGAGCTGCTGACCGAGATCCAGATCCCGAAGCCGGCCAGGCCGTCGGCGTGGTCGTTCCAGAAATTCACCAAGCGGAAGATCGACTGGGCGATCGTCGGCGTGGCGGTCCAGGGATCGTCGGTGGCCCTGATCAACATGGGACTGACCCCGCTGCGCGCGTCCGCCGTGGAGTCGGCCCTGGCGTCCGGCGCGTCGATCGCCGACGCGGCCGCCCGCGCCGCCGAGGGCACCTCGGCCGGCTCCGACATCCACGCGACCAAGGCCTACCGCGAGCACCTCGCCCGCGTCCTGGTCAGGCGCGCCCTCGAGGAGGCGGCCGCGCGCCCGGCGTAGCCCTCGTCCCGCTCGCCGTGGAGGTCCCGCCCGGCGCGCGACCTGTCGCCGACGCCACCGACCGCTAGCCTCACCTGTCGGCTACGCCACCGACCCCGATAGACGCTGTCGATGGCGTAGCCGACAGACCGCGCAACCGGTCGGTGGCGTCAGCCGACCGCACCCTCGTCAGCGGCCGGTGCCTGACGCAGTGGTCAGGCCCGGCGTGACGAGACGGCTTCATCCGGCGGACAATGGAAGCGTGAGGTTGCGCAGCGTGCTCGCCCGGCCTTTCCGGTACCCCGTCCGGTGGCTGGCGTTCGTGTCCGGCGGGGTTCCCGCCGTGCTGGTTTTCCCGGGGCCCAGTCTGTCCTATCTTGCCTGGTTCGCCCTGGTACCCGGCATGGTGCTGTTCACCCGCGCCGCCACCATCAGGGAGGCCCTCGCCCGCGGCTGGTGGTTCGGCGCCGGGTACCTGATCGCGATCCTGCAGTGGATGACGCCGGAGATCGGCCCGGGCGTGGTGCTGATCGGCGCGGTCTTCGGCTGCATGTGGGGGCCGTTCGCGATCGCGGTCAACCGCCTGCTCAGACCGCCCGCGTCGGGCCCGGGCGCGCTCGCCGCGCTGATCGTGGTGCCGAGCTGCTGGCTGATCCCCGAGTGGATCAGGTCCTACCAGGGGCTGGGCGGGCCGTGGGGGCTCTACGGCGCCTCCCAGTGGCAGCACCCGGCCGTCCTCGCGCTGGCCGCCGTCGGCGGAACGTGGCTGGTGAGCGTCGCCCTCCTGCTCGCCAACACCGGGCTGCTGCTCGTGCTCGGCGCGGTCCGCCCGGCCCTGCTGACCGGCCCGCCCGCGGCCGCAGCCGACCTGCGAGAAGCGGCCGGAACTCCCGCCGCCATGGCCGCCGCCGGAACGCCGCCGCCCGCCACCGGAACGCAGGCCGCCACCGAAGCGCCGCCGCCCGCCGCCGGACCGCCGCCGGCTGCCGCCGCAACACCCCCGGCCGCGGCCGGCCGCCGGATCGCGCTCGGCGCGCTCGGCGTCGCCGCGTTCGCCGCCGCCGCCGGATCCGGGCCGCTCGCGTTCGCCCTGACCGCGCCGTTCCCGGCCGTCCGCCAGGTGACGATCGCCTTGGTCCAACCGGGTAACGTGCGGAACCCGACCCAGCGGGTCAACGCCTCCGAGGCGCTGACCTCCGAGTTCGGCGCCAACGGGCGCCTCGCGTCCGAACATCCCAACCTGATCGTCTGGGGCGAGTCGAGCGTCGCCGACGACCTCACGCTCGACCACGGCCTGCTCCGGCAGATCGAGCAGCTCTCGGCCCAGGGCCACGCCGAGATCCTCGCCAGCCAGGACTCGAACGTGCCGGGCCCGAGCCCCAGCCCCAGCGGCGGCAGCGACAGCGACACCGGCGGCGGCCAGGAAAAGGTCGCGGTGCTGGTCAGCCCGTCCGGCATCCAGGGCCGGTACGTGAAGACCCGGCTGGTTCCGTTCGGCGAATACATCCCGTTCCGCAACCAACTCGGCTGGCTCACCGACGTCAGCCACGCCGCGGCGAGCAACATGATCCCCGGCGCCGGCGCGCACACGCTCACCGTCACCACCACGCCGGACGGCAAGCCGCTCACGATCGGCGTGCTGATCTGCTTCGAGTCCGCGTTCCCGGACATGTCGCGGGTGGAGACCGACCAGGGCGCCCAGGTGATCGTCTACCAGTCGTCGACCTCCACCTTCCAGGGCACCTGGGGCCCCGACCAGCACGCATCGCTCAGCGCGCTGCGCGCCGCGGAGACCGGCCGCCCGGTCGTCCAGGCCGCGCTGACCGGGGACACGGTCGCCTTCGACGCGCGCGGGAGGGAGCTCGCGTGGCTCGGCCAGGACGGCAGCGGCGTGGTCACGGTCCGCCTCGACCTCCCCGCCGCGGCCGACCGAACGTTCTATGACCAGGCGGGCGATTACGTCATGTGGACCGGCGTGGCGGTCACCGCGCTGGCCGCGCTGGTCCTGATCATGCGTAGCCGCGGGATTATTGGAAATACCACTGGTGTCGTTAGTGGTGCTACGGCAGAATATGACGAAGATACCGGGCAACCCGTGCGCAGCAAGTAAGCAGTGAGCACGGAAGCCGCTCGAATGAGGTCGAGGTCGCAGGGGAAGGCGAACCTCGTCTCAGGGAGGCACCGGTGTCGGTTTACGGCGTTCTGCAGGTTCACTCGGCGCCCCCGGCGCTGTGCCCGCACATTGAGTGGGCCGTGGCGGGGACTGTCGGGTCGACCGTCAGCATGCCCTGGGTCAGCCAGCCCGCTGCCCCAGGGTCTCTTCGTGCTGAGCTGACCTGGAAGGGGCAGCCCGGCATGGGCGGCGCGATCACGTCCGCGCTCGCGGGCTGGAACCGGCTGCGCTTCGAGGTGACCGAGGAATCGTCACCCGGCTGCGACGCGATCCGGTACAGCTACACGCCCAACCTCGGCATCTTCTCCGCTACCACCAGCGCCAACGGCGACATCCTGGTCCCGGAGAACAAGCTCAGGGCCGTCCTCGCGCTCGGCGCCAACGGCACCTCGGTCCTCGAGAAGGAGATCGAGCGGCTGCTGGGCGCCGCCTGGGACAACGAGCTCGAGCCGTTCCGCCGGGCCGGCGACGGCGCCCCGGTCCGCTGGCTCAACGCCACCGGCTGAGCCCGACAGGAAGCCGCGTGCCCCCCTTCACCACCGACCACATCCCCGACCTGTCCGGCCAGACGGTCATCATCACCGGCGCCAACAGCGGCATCGGCCACGCCGCCGCGCAGGCGCTCGCGACCGCCGGCGCGCGCGTCGTGCTCGCCGTCCGCGACCAGGCCAAGGGCGAGGCGGCCGCCGCGACCATCGCCGGAACGACCGAGGTTCGCCCGCTCGACCTCGCCCGCCTCGACTCGGTGCGCGCGTTCGCGGCCGGCTGGCACGGCGACGTCGACCTGCTGATCAACAACGCGGGGGTGATGATCCCGCCGCTGACCCGCACCGTCGACGGCTTCGAGCTGCAGTTCGGCACCAACCACCTCGGCCACTTCGCCCTCACCAATCTCTTGCTGCCGCAGGTCACCGGCCGGGTCGTCACGGTCTCGTCCGACGCCCACCGGGGCGGCGCGATCGACTTCGACGACCTCAACTGGGAGCGCAAGCGCTACCGCCCGTGGCGCGCCTACGGTCAGTCGAAGCTGGCCAACCTGCTGTTCACGAGCGAACTGCAGCGCCGCCTGACCGAAGCGGGATCGCCGGTCAAGGCGACCGCCGCGCACCCCGGCTACGCCGCGACCAATCTCCAGTCGCACAGCGGCAGCCGGCTGATGGCGTTCGCGATGGAGCAGGTCGGCAACCGGGTGCTCGCCCAGGACGCGGCCGGCGGCGCGCTGCCAACGCTCTACGCGGCGGTCGCGGACATCCCCGGCGACAGCTTCGCCGGTCCGTCCGGCCCCTTCGGCCTCGGCTTGCGGGGCGCGCCCACCCTGGTCGCCCGCTCCGCCGCCGCCCGCGACGAGCAGGCCGCGCGCCGCCTCTGGACCGTCTCGGAGTCCCTGACCGGCGTCAGCTTCCCGGAAAATCAAATTCGCAAAGCACCTTAGCCCGAACGGACCCTGGCTCCACGCCCCCCGTCTCGTCCCCCACCACCGGGGCCGCCCCCCGCCACCGCCTCCCCCCGCCTCCGCCGCCGCCGCCGCCTCCGCCTCCGCCTCCCCGCCTCCGCCGCCTCCGCCCCCCCGCCTCCGCCTCCGCCGCCTCCACCCACCAACGTGCCCAAATGTGCCTTTGGGCCGGCAAGAGTGAGCCCGAATGCGCATTTGGGCACACCCGGCCGCCCCAGCCCGAAGCCATGGCAGTCCGGCATGGCGCGCGGCGTAGGCTCGAAAGCGCTGATCACCCAGACGCTGAAGGCATGGAGTAGCACATGAGCATCGCCGAACTCACCGGCATCGACGTTCCGACCGGCCTGCTGATCGGTGGCGAGTGGAGCAAGGGGAGCGCGACGTTCCCGGTGCTGGACCCCGCCACCGAGGAGCCCATCGCCGAGGTCGCCGACGGCACCGTCAGCGATGCGCTCGACGCGGTCAGCGCGGCCCAGCAGGCGCTGCCGGGCTGGGCGGCGACGCCGCCCCGGCAGCGGGCGGAGATCCTGCGCAAGGCGTTTGAGCTGATGACCGCCCGCTCCGAGCAGTTCGCGCGGCTGATGTCGGCCGAGAACGGCAAGTCGCTGCGGGACGCGCGCGGCGAGGCGACCTACGCGGCCGAGTTCTTCCGCTGGTACGCCGAGGAGGCGGTGCGCATCGAGGGCACCCTGATGCGGGCGCCGTCGGGCGCCAACAAGATCCTCACAATGCACCAGCCGATCGGGGTGAGCCTGCTGGTCACGCCGTGGAACTTCCCGGCCGCGATGGCTACCCGCAAGATCGGCCCGGCGCTGGCGGCCGGGTGCCCGGTGGTGCTCAAGCCGGCCGAGGACACCCCGCTGACCGCGCTCGCGCTGGCCGCGCTGCTGAGCGAGGCGGGCGTGCCCGACGGCGTGGTCAACGTCGTGACCACGTCCAGGCCCGGCCCGGCGGTCGAGGCGATGCTGAACGACTCCCGGGTCCGCAAGCTCTCGTTCACCGGGTCGACCGAGGTCGGCCGGCTGCTGCTCGGCCAGGCGGCCAGGTCGGTGATGTCCTGCTCGATGGAGCTCGGCGGGAACGCGCCGTTCATCGTCTTCGAGGACGCCGACGTCGACGCCGCCGTCGAGGGCGCGCTGATCGCCAAGCTCCGCAACGGCGGCGAGGCCTGCACCGCCGCCAACCGGTTCTACGTCCACGAGGCGGTCGCCGACGAGTTCAACGCTACGTTCGCCCGGCGGATGAAGGCGATGGTGGTCGGGCCCGGCCTAGACGAGTCGACCGAGATCGGGCCGCTGGTCAACGAGGCGACTAGGACCAAGGTGGCCGGCCTGGTGGACGGGGCCGCCGGCGGCGGCGCGACCGTGGTGACCGGCGGCGGCGCGCCGGACCGGCGCGGCTACTTCTACACTCCGACGCTGCTCGACGGCGTCGCGTCCGACGCCGCCATCCTCGACACCGAGATCTTCGGCCCGGTCGCGCCGGTGGTCCGGTTCAGCGACGAGGCGGACGTCATCCGCTGGGCCAACGCGAGCGAGTTCGGGCTCGTCACCTACGTTTACACCCAGGACCTGAGGCGCGGCCTGCGGGTGTCGGAGGCGCTTGAGGCAGGGATGATCGGTCTTAACCGGGGGCTGGTGTCGGACCCGGCCGCGCCGTTCGGCGGGGTCAAGCAGTCCGGCCTTGGCCGCGAGGGCGCCCACGAGGGACTCCTCGAATACACCGAGACTAAATACATCGCGACTGACTGGTAGCGAGAAATCCATCGTGCTCGGCGCCGAACCGCGGATATGCCGAGCCGCAAATCGTAATAAGCCGCCGTGCAATGCGTGTATCACGCGGCGGCCCGCGGCTTTCTTGTAATCGAATCACCACATACGCGGCAACGTCCCTGGCTGGCGCAACGCGACGAGCTCCGTGCACGCCAGCCGCGATCTAATGAAGAAATTCGTAAATGGATGCCAACCGCGGCAAATGATCAATCGGAAGAACGTGCGTGGACGGTGCCGATAAGGTAAGTCCTTCCGCACGTGACGTGCTTACCAGGCTTTCCGGGGGGACAAGCATGGCAACACCGCCTTCCAGTGATTTCGCGCGGGACGTAGTCGTCATTGGCGGCGGCGGTCACGTTGGCCTGCCGCTGGCGATCGCTCTTGCCGACCGCGGTGCCCGGGTGGCCATCTACGACGTGAGCGAGGAGGCGGTCGAGCGCGTCAACGCGGCCAGGCTGCCGTTCGACGAGCCGGGCGCGCTGCCGCTGCTGGAGCGGGCGGTGGCCTCCGGCCGGCTGACCGCCTCGACCGACCCGGCCGTCGTCGGCACCGCCGAGCACGTCGTGGTGGTCATCGGCACCCCGGTCGACGAGCACCTCAACCCCAACCAGACGGCGATACCGAAGGCCCTGTCCGGTTGCGCGCCGTACCTGCGCGACGGCCAGCTGCTGGTGCTCCGCTCGACCGTCTTCCCCGGCGTCACCGCGCTGGTGGAGAAGATGATCGTCGGCCTCGGGGCGTCGATCGAGGTCGCGTTCTGCCCGGAGCGGATCGCCGAGGGCAAGGCGATGACCGAGCTCTTCGAGCTCCCGCAGATCGTCTCCGCCCGCTCGCCGCAGGGGATGGACCGGGCGGTCAAGCTCTTCTCGCTGCTGACGGACAGCATCGTCGAGCTCTCGCCCGAGGAAGCCGAGCTCGCCAAGCTGTTCACCAACGTGTGGCGGTACATCAAGTTCGCGGCCGCCAACCAGTTCTACATGATGGCCAACGACCGCGGCCTCGACTTCGAGCGGATCCGCAAGGGGCTCTCCCAGGACTACCCGCGGGCGGCCGACATGCCGGGGGCCGGCTTCGCGGCCGGGCCGTGCCTGTTCAAGGACACGATGCAGCTGGCCGCGTTCAACCACAACAACTTCGCCCTCGGCCACACGGCGATGACCATCAACGAGGGGCTTCCGCTCTACGTGGTGCACCGGCTCGAGCAGAAGTACGACCTGACGTCGATGACCGTCGGCATCCTCGGGATGGCGTTCAAGGGCGAGTCGGACGACATCAGGTCGAGCCTGTCCTACAAGCTCAAGCGGATCCTTGAGTTCAAGGCGGACACCGTGCTCACAGCCGACCCGTACGTCACCGTGGACCCCCGGCTGCTCCCGCAGGTGGAGGTCATCGCGCGGTCCGACCTGCTGGTGATCGCCACCCCGCACCCGCAGTACCGGGGCCTGGTGACGGGCAAGCCGGTGGCCGACATCTGGAACGTGCTCGGGTCAGGTGTGCGCATATGACCGGTAACCTGCCGCGGGTCTCGGTGGTGGTCCCGGCCTACAACGAGGGGGATCACATCCTCCCGGTGCTCGACCGGATCTTCGAGGCGGTCCACACGCCGTGCGAGGTGCTGGTGGTGGTCGATTTCGCCGAGGACACCACGGTTCCCGTCGTCGACGAGTACTCGCTCAAGGAGCCCAGGCTCCGCTGCGTGGTCAGCACCTACGGTCGCGGGCCGGCCAACGCGATCAGGTTCGGCATCGACGCGGCGGCCGCGCCGGTCGCGGTGGTGACGATGGCCGACGGCTGCGACGATCCGCGCCAGATCGACGACCTGGCCCGGCTGGTGGACCGCGGCGTAGCGGTCGCCGCCGCGTCCCGCTACATGCCCGGCGGCCAGCAGGTCGGCGGGCCGGGGCTCAAGGGGATGATGTCGAAGAGCGCCGGCCGGTCGCTCCGGCTGTTCGCGCACATCGGCACCAGGGACGCGACCAACTCGTTCAAGGCATACTCGACGGAGTTCGTCCGAGCGGTCGGCATCGACTCGCGGGACGGCTTCGAGCTCGGCATCGAGCTGACCGCCAAGGCCCGCCGGCTGCGGCTGCCGGTGGCGGAGATCCCCACGATCTGGCTTGACCGCCAGGCGGGCGTGTCGAACTTCCGGGTCGCCAAGTGGATACCCGGTTACCTGCGGTGGTATCGGTTCGCCTTCGGGCCGCGGCTGACCGCAGCCCAGATCAGAGCCCACGGGCAGCGTGTACGGAAGGAAATAGGTCAGTAAAGATGCAGAAGGTTCTGATCAGCGGGTCCGCTGGCTTCATCGGCGGCTACCTCGTCGAAGAGCTGCTTGGCCGTGGCGACGTCGTGGTGGGCATCGACAACTACTCCAAGTACGGGAAGGTCGTCAAGTCCTACGACAGCCACCCGAACTACCACTTCGTCGAGGGCGACGCCCGCGATGCGGAGCTGATGACGCGGCTGCTGTGCGACTGCGACAACTTCATCGCCGGCGCGGCGATGATCGGCGGCATCTCGTACTTCCACACCTACGCCTACGACCTCCTCGCCGCCAACGAGCGGATCATGGCCTCGTCCTGCGACGCCGCCATCGAGGCGCACAAGAGCGGCCGCCTGAGGAAGATGACCTACATGTCGTCCTCGATGGTCTACGAGAGCGCCACCGAGTGGCCGTCGGTCGAGGGCTCGGAGCGCGAGATCCCGCCGCCGCTGTCCTCCTACGGGTTCCAGAAGCTCGCGGTCGAGTATTACGCCAAGGCCGCCTGGGACCAGCACCGCCTCCCGTTCACGATCGCCCGCCCGTTCAACTGCGTGGGCATCGGGGAGCGCCGGGCGCTCGGCGACGAGGAGATCCTGTCCGGCAACGTCAAGCTCGCGATGAGCCACGTCGTCCCCGACCTGGTCCAGAAGGTGCTCAAAGGCCAGGACCCGTTGCACATCCTCGGCACCGGCGAGCAGATCAGGCACTACACCTACGGCGGCGACCTCGCCCGCGGCATCATCACCGCGATGGACCACTCCGACGCCGTCAACGAGGACTTCAACCTCTCCACGGCCGAGTCGACCTCGGTGACCCGGCTCGCCGCGGCGATCTGGCGCAAGATCAAGGGCGCCGACGTGCCGCTGCGGACGGTCAGCGACGACCCGTTCGAGTACGACGTGCAGCGCCGCGTCCCGTCGACCGACAAGGCCAAGCGGGTGCTGGGCTTCGAGGCGACCACCTCGCTCGAGACCATGCTCGACGAAGTGATCCCGTGGATCGCGCAGGCGGTCGAGAACGGGACGCTGTAGCTCCCGTCCGTCAAAACGGGCCGTGGCGGTGCCGCCACGCACGTTCCGCTTTCCTGTAAGTAACTGAAAGTGACAGATCTGTGGCTCTAGGCTATGCCGGGTGCCAATCACAACCCGTGGGTCTCATGTTGCTCATGGTTCATCTGGCCGGGTAACCGGGTCGGCCGAGCCGTCCGCCGCCGACCCCCTCGCCCGGCGGCGGCCATGGTGGGTCTGGGCGGCGCCGTTCGTCCTCATGCTTACGCTTCTCCTGGTCAGGAATGCGTTCCTGTTCACCAGCCCGGAGTACGAGGACGCCGACATGGCGGCCAACTCGATTCTGATCGAGCAGGCCCGCCGGTTCACCCTGCTGGTCGGCAACTACTCGCGGGAGGGCTTCAACCACCCGGGCCCCGCCTTCCTCTACGTCGAGTCGTGGGGCGAATCGCTGTTCTACGACGGGCTGCACCTGGTTCCGACCGCGTGGAACGGCCAGCTCATCGGGCTCTATCTGCTGAATGCGGGGTTCGCCTCCGGCTTGGTGGCGGTCGTCTACGGTTGGACCCGCTCGCTCCGCGGCGTGCTCGCGGCCTGCGCCGTGCTGGCCCTGTTCGGATTCCTGCACCCGGCCGTGTTCAACTCGGACTGGATGCCGTACGTCTACGTGCCCGCGTTCCTCACGTTCGTGGTGTCGCTCGCTTCCGTGTCGGCCGGGCGCTCGGCCGACGCCTGGATCGCGACGCTGTCGGGCTGGTTCCTCATCCACGGCCACGCGGCCTTCCTGTTTCTGGTGCCCGCGATGGCGGCCGTCCCGGTCGCGGTGCGAGCCTGGCCCGCGCTCCGCTCGGCTCGGGCATGGCGGCCTGCCCTGCGCGCCCGGCGGCGCGTCTGGCTGCCGGTCGTCGTCATTAGCGCGGCCTTCGCGCTGCCACTGGTCCTGCAGGCGGCGCTCCTCTGGCCGGGGAACTTCGAGCGGGTACTTCGCCTACCAGTCCAGCGGGAGCGCGGGCGGGCACACCCCGGCCGAGGTGGCGGGCTACGTGCTCTGGTTCTGGTGGCCGCACGCGAACGCGTGGGCGGCCGCCGCTGATCCTGGCCCTCGCCGCCGGGCTGCTGACCTGGCGGCTGCCCTGCGGCCCGCTGCGCCGGTTCTGCTGGGCGCTGCTGGCGGTCGACGCCCTCTCGACCGTGCTGTTCATCGCCTACGCGGCGGTCGGCGTCGACTCGCTCAACGAGCTACTACATCGGCTACTTCTACTGGTCGGCGCCGCTGGTCCTGGTCCTGGTGATCGCCCTCGCCGCGACCGAGCTGCTGCCGGGCCGGGTGGAGGCCGTCGCCGCCGTCGTGCGCGGCGGTGGCCGCCGCGGCGGCGTTCGCCGTCGCCCCGCGACCCGGTTCGACTGGCCCACGTCGACCCGGAGGACGCCGGCTACGACCGGCCCGGTGACCGACCCCACGCTGGCCGCGGGCACCGCCTGTCTGGCCGCCAGCGGCCGACGGCCGGCCGCTGGTGTTCCGGTTCGACCACAACGCCTGGCCGGCCATCACCGGTCTGCTTGTGCAGGCCGAGCGGACCGGCGTCACCGCCTGCGTCGCCAGCCCGAGCTGGGAGTTCATGGTGACGCAGCAGTTCATCTGCAGCCCCGCCGAGCTCCGCGACGGCGCCTCGTTCTACGTCTACCAGCCCGGTCCGGTGCCACGCGGTATTACCGTCGTCTACCGGCTTCGGCGCGGGATAGTGACCGCAGGGGGTAAGTGAACGTAGCCTAGGGCTGTGGACAGGCGAATATTCGGGCTCGAGAACGAGTACGGCGTTACGTGCACCTTCCGGGGACAGCGGCGGCTGTCACCGGACGAGGTGGCCCGCTACCTCTTCCGCCGCGTGGTCTCCTGGGGCCGGAGCAGCAACGTCTTCCTGCGCAACGGCGCGCGCTTGTACCTGGACGTGGGCAGCCACCCCGAGTACGCCACCCCCGAGTGCGACAACGTTGTTGACCTCGTCGCGCACGACAAGGCGGGCGAGCGGATCCTCGAGGGGCTCCTGGTCGACGCCGACCGCCGCCTGCGCGAGGAGGGCATCGCGGGCGACATCTACCTCTTCAAGAACAACACCGACTCGGCCGGCAACTCCTACGGCTGCCACGAGAACTACCTCGTCGGCCGGCACGGGGAGTTCGGCCGGCTGGCCGACATCCTGATCCCGTTCCTGGTCACCAGGCAGATCATCTGCGGCGCGGGCAAGGTCCTGCAGACCCCGCGCGGCGCCGTCTACTGCGTCAGCCAGCGGGCCGAGCACATCTGGGAGGGCGTCTCAAGCGCCACCACCAGGTCGCGGCCGATCATCAACACCCGCGACGAGCCGCACGCGGACGCCGAGCGCTTCCGCCGCCTGCACGTCATCGTCGGCGACTCGAACATGTCCGAGACCACCATGCTGCTCAAGGTCGGCTCGACCGACCTGGTGCTGCGGATGGTCGAGGCGGGCGTCGTGCTCCGCGACATGACCCTGGACAACCCGATCAGGGCGATCCGCGAGGTCAGCCACGACATGACCGGCCGCAGCAAGGTCCGGCTGGCCAACGGCCGGGAGATGTCCGCGCTCGAGATCCAGTGGGAGTACCTGTCCCGGGCCAAGGACTTCACCGAGAAGAACGGGATCGACCCGATCACGCTGCGCGTCATCGAGATGTGGGAGCGGGCGCTGACCGCGATCGAGGACGGCAACCTCGACAAGATCGCCCGCGAGATCGACTGGGTGACCAAGTACCAGCTCATCGAGCGGTACCGGGCCAAGCACGACCTCCCGCTGTCGGCCCCGCGGATCGCCCAGCTCGACCTCGCCTATCACGACGTGCACCGCGGCCGCGGCCTGTACTACCTGCTGCAGCGCAACGGCGCGGTCGACCGGGTCACCAGCGACCTGAAGATCTTCGAGGCCAAGTCGATCCCGCCGCAGACCACCCGGGCCAAGCTCCGCGGCGAGTTCATCCGCCGCGCCCAGGAGAAGCGCCGCGACTTCACCGTCGACTGGGTCCACCTCAAGCTCAACGACCAGGCCCAGCGCACGGTCCTGTGCAAGGACCCCTTCCGCTCGGTCGACGAGCGCGTAGAAAAGCTCATCGCCGGCATGTAACCCGGCCCGACTGCTCACCTACGGGAATCGCTGGGGTCGCGAGGGACGCAGCGGTGCTTCACCGCGCAACTCGACCCAGCCTGGAGAAAACCACTCCCGGCGGGGCCGAACGCGCGGTGGCGCACCACTCGCGCCCCCGCTCCACCTCCCCCGATAGACACCCCACGCCCGCAAACCCCCTCATTCGCCCCCGCCCCACCCACCCGACCCAGCACCCCCCTCCCGCGCGCTGCCGCCCACCCACCCGGCCCAGCACCCCTCCCGCCCCGTCGCCCATCGGATAACAGCAAGAAGCGCATGGCGCTATCGCGGGCGTGTCGGTCGGCCTAGGGATGATGGATCGTTGTGTACATCGGGATGTACACAACGATCCATCATCGTCGCCCGCTCCCGGTTTGACGCTATGGCAGCAAGAAGCGCTGCCGTAGCGCGGATCGAGCCGACAAGAAACTGGCCCCGTGGCCCCCAGGGCCACAACGGTATTGGCCCTGTGGGCCACAGGCCCGCTAGAGACGTGCTGGTGGGCCACAGGGCCAATACGGTCGTTGGCGTGAGCCCCGTCGGCCTCGTGAGCGAACCCCACGCCGAACCTGGCGCCTGCCGTTGCCCCAGGAGGCCGCACGAAACCTGTCGGCTACGCCAGCGACACCAAACGCGACCTGTCGCCTACGCCAGCGACACTGATAGGCGCGGTCGATGGCGTAGGTGACAGGGCGGCATTCCTGTCGGTGGCGTAGCTGACAGGTCCGCCGCGGGGCTCCTACTGGTGGATGATGTGGCGGCGGAGCAGGAAGATGAGGACGACGATCGTCGGCGCGGCCACCAGGGCCAGGCGCTTGTTCGACATCGTCCGGTCGGGCGCGAACGCCTTGTCCATCAGCGACGCGTGGGCGGACCGGGCGGCGCCGGTGACCGCGCCCGCCGGGGTGGCGAGCAGCAGGATGACGGCCATCAGGTAGATCTCGATGAAGGTGCGCCCGTCGCCGAACGTCGCGTCCCAGAACTGGCCGGACGCGAGCACCCACTCAACCAGCACGAAGCCGACGAAACCGGCCTTCTCGTGCGGCGGGGCGGCCGACGACCTGATCACCGCGAACGCCGCCACCACGATCACCAGCAGCGCGATGAAGATCATCAGGTTGTAGTCGTAGCCGTCGAAGAAGTTCGGGTGGGTCCAGCTGTCGATGCTGTACTTGATGTCCCGGTAGACGCCGGGGACGAGGGCCTTGAACGGCAGCGTGAGGTTCTGGGTGGCGTCGGCCGCACCGCTCGCCTTGCCCTTCACCACCACCTTCTCGATGCCCTCGAGCAGCACGTAGACGAGACCGGGAAGCACCCAGACGAGATCGGGCAGGCCCGGCTTGGCCTGCTTCTTCCAGAACTGGTAGAGCCGCACGATCGCGAGCGCGACCGGCAGCACCAGGACCGGCTCGTTGGTGAAGACGGCGTAGGCGACCAGCAGCGCCGCGAGGATGTAGCGGGAGTGCCGGTAGGCGAGCAGCCCGCCGAGCATGCAGACGTCGGCCAGCGGCTCGGCGGTGTCGCGGCCGACGCTGATCGTCAGGCCGAAGTAGGCGACGAACAGCAGCCCCCACAGCGCGTGCCGGTTGCCCTCGCGGGCGAACTTCGCGCCCAGGTAGCCCATGACGCCGACGCAGATGAGGTTGATCGCGACCAGGACGGTGGGCAGCAGCCGCCCGTGGCCGCCGAGCGAGATGATCCACGCGACCACCGAGTACCCGATCCGGGTGTACCGGTAGTTGTAGTCGACGGTGATGCCGTAGGCGGTGCGGGCCCAGTTGAACGGGTCGAACGCGAACCGGTAGTAGAACTGCCCGTCGTAGCCGGTGCTCGAGACGTGGCTGATCTTGGGAAACATCTCGTTCGGGTGGCTGTACCGGTTGTTGGACCCGGACATGATGAACTTCGAGATGTGGCCGCTGGCCCACACCTGCCAGCGCAGGATGACGTAAATCAGCCATCCGGCAAACCCGATCAAACCGACCGGTATAGGGTTATTCAGTCGCCCCAACCAAGTCCCGCCGCCAGCGGAACGATCCGAGGTGGCGGGATCCGATGTCGAAGTGACCTGCACCGTGTTCGTCCGTCCTGTGGGGTGAAACGGCCGCCCCGAGATACCAGGACGGGCACCAAAGAATGCGCCGCAGCCTACCAGAGCGCCGGTTCAGGCTACTCTGTGACACGTTAGGCCCGGGTTGCGTCCCGTGCGGGACTGATCGAGTAAGAGTGTAAAAGCTATATGCCGAAGATGATCGCGCTGACGTTCCAGAACGCCGGTCGGCTGTAATGCCGACTCCGGCGCCCGGGGCGGACCAGCTGACGGGCGGTGTCGAGGACGACACCGCGCCCGTTACTTCTGTGCGCCCGGGTGTCCGCCGGGCTTGGTGGTGGGCGGGCGCCTCCGTCTTCCTGCTGGTCCTAGTCGTGCTCTTCGACGCGTACCTGCACGTGTCGAAGACCTACATGGAGAACTCCGACGAGGCCAACATCCTGCTGATGGCCCACGACATGCTGCACGGCAACCTGTACTTGACGGGTTGGAACGTCTCCGACGTGCCGTTCATCACCACCGAGCTGCCGGAGATCGCGGTCCTGGTCGCGCTGTTCGGGCTGCACCTGAATACGGCCCACATCGCGGCGGCGGTCACCTACACGATCGTCATCGCCGTTGCCATGCTGCTGGCCAAGGGCCGGGCCCGCGGCCCGCAGGCGATCACGCGGATGGCCATCGTCCTCGCGATCATGCTCGCGCCGCAGCCCGGCATCGGGGTCTTCGTCCTCGTCTTCTCGGTCGGCCACATCGGCACCTCGGCCCCGGTGATGCTCACCTGGCTGGTCCTCGACCGGTTCGGGCTGACCAAACGGGACGGGACGGTCCCGACCCTGCGCCAGCGCTGGTGGATCCCGCCGCTCATCGCCCTGCTGATCGCCTGGGCGCTGATGGCCGACCCGCTGGTGCTGGTCGTCGCGATCTTCCCGCTGCTCGTCGTCTGCCTCGTCCGGGTGCTCAGCGGGTCCGTCGCCGGGGCGCGGCACGGCGGCGGGCTGACCGGTCTCCGTCAGGCGCTGGCCGCCCGCTGGCTCGAGTTGTCGCTGGCCGTCGCCGCCGGGATCGGCTATCTCCTCGTCTGGGTCGGCGGGCACCTGCTCCACCATGCCGGCGGCTACAAGCAGCAGGCGGTTCCGTTCCAGCTCGACGGCGGCGTCGGCCGCTGGTTCATGCAGGCCCGGGTCGTGGTGCACGGCCTGCTGGAGATGTTCGGCGCCTACTTCGTCCCCGGCAACGCGATCAACTACAAATCGCCCGGGCAGCTCGTCGCCGCGCCGCCGCTGTCCGGGCTCGACCAGGCCCTCGCCATCTCCCGGGTGCTGTGCGTGCTGCTCGCCCTCTGGGGCTGCTGCGCGATCGCCCGCCGGTTCTTCCGCCGCGACGCCGACTTCATCAGCCAGCTGCTGCTGGCCGGGATCGTCCTCAACCTGGTCGCCTACATCCCGACCACGCTGGCCGACCACTCGGCCCTCAACGTGCGCGAGATCGCGCCGGTGCTGCCGTTCGGCGCCGTCCTCGCCGCCCGGATGCTGGGCGACCGACTGCTCGCGCTCGGCCCGATGATCCGGGTCCGGCTGCCGCGGGTCAGCCGGCCGCTGCGGCTGCGGCTGATCGTGATCCCGCTGGTGGTGCTCTTCGGCTGGTACAGCTTCGGCCTGTTCCAGCAGGCCGACACCCCGGCCGCCGCCAACCCGTTCACCGGCCTCGAGCAGTTCCTAGAGGCCAACAACCTCAGCTACGGGCTCGGCGGGTACTGGGAGTCGTCCGTGATCACGGTCGACACCGACGGCGCGGTCACGATCCGCGCGGTCAGCCCGTCCTGCATGCAGCCGTACGAGTGGGAGAACAAGCTCGACTGGTACGACCCCAAGCACGAACGTGGCCAACTTCCTGGTGCTGTCCAACCAGCCCGGCTACTTCACCAGCTTCGAAGTGCGCGGCTCGGCCCTCACCTATCTGAGAAACAGGCTCCCGCACGACACCCTCGACTACGGCAACTAATTCTTCGTCCACGGGAATCCGAACCCGCAGTTCGACTACAACGTCCGCACCTACCAGGGCAACCTGCTCAGCCACATGAAGGCGCTCTACGACAAGCTGAAGGGCACGCCCGAGAACGCGGCGTTGCCGGTCAACCCGATCACCAACCCCAAGATCCAATGCTGAGCGCGGCCGACCCGGTCGGTTGCGGGCAGTAACCTAGGCCCGTCAGCCGCCCGTTCTGTCCGGGTAGCCTGGTGGAGCTTTACCAGAACCATAGAAATTTGGGTGCCGGGCCTGGGCACACCGACATAACCCGTCATACCCCGAGAGGTTTCCATGCGACGCCGACGCGTAGCCGCGCTTGCCATCACCTCCCTGCTAGCAGCCGCAATCACGGCCGGCTGCGCATCCTCGTCCTCGTCGCACGCAGCGAGTTCGTCAGCCTCCGCGAGCTCCTCGGCGAGCTCGGCCGCGGACACCTACACCTCGGTCAGCGCGACCGGGGCGTTCGGCAAGGCGCCGACGGTGACGATCCCGGCCAAGGCCGGGAGCGGCGCGCTCTACACGAAGACGGTGATCCAGGGCACCGGCCCGGCTCTGACCTCCACGCAGAGCCTGCTCGGCAACTTCGTGCTCTACGACTGGTCCGGGAAGACCCACAAGCTGCTCGGCTCGACCTACTCCGACGGCGTGCCGACGCTGTTCACCGGGTCGCTGCTGCCGGGTCTGGAGACCGCGCTCGAGGGGCAGAAGGTCGGCAGCCGGGTGCTCGCGGTCATCCCGCCCAAGGACGCGTTCGGCGCGGCGGGCAACTCCCAGATCGGCGTCGGGCCCAACGACACCGTGGTCTTCGTCGTCGACATGGTCAAGTCGTTCGACAACAGCGCGGGCGTGTCGGGCACCCAGACCTCCAACGGCGGCGGCGCGCTGCCGACGGTCACGGCCGGCGCTGCGGGCAAGGGCCCGACGATCACCATCCCGAGCACCGCCGCCCCGAAGACCCTCCAGGTCAAGACCCTGATCAAGGGCACCGGCGCGGTCGTGAAGAAGGGCAACTACGTCGTGGTGCAGTACACCGGGGTGAACTACCGGACCAAGAAGGTCTTCGACTCCTCCTGGTCGCGCAGCGCGCCGTTTGCCACCGTGATCGGCGAGGGCCAGGTCATCCCGGGCTGGGACACCGGCCTGGTCGGCCAGACCGTCGGCAGCCGGGTCCTGCTGGTGATCCCGCCGGCCGACGGTTACGGCAAGACCGGTTCCTCCTCGGCCGGCATCAAGGGCACCGACACGCTGGTGTTCGCGGTTGACATCATCTCTGCTTCCTAACCGAGGCCTCCTAGCCAAGGCTGAGCAGGGAGACCGCGTGGCGGCCGGCCGCGGCCGCCGCGAGGAAGTACTCGAGGTCCTGATCAACGCTCCTGCCCATGGTCGATAGGGTGACCGGGCAGGAGCGCAGGGCCTCCTCGAGGCCGTCGACCGAGACCGTGATGAGGCGGTGCCGCCCCGCCAGCGGGGCGGCGTCCGCCGCCACCCGGCTCGCCTGCGGCTCAGGCAACGCGGGCAGCACGACGTCGGCGGCGGCCAGCGCCACCCGTCCGTAGGCGGTCAGGCTGTGGTGGGAGACCCCCTGGTGGCGCTCTCTCGGGTCGGCGAACGACAGTCGCAGGGACGCGACCGGGCGGCCGTCCAGCGCGGCGGCCGCGTTGACCGCCTCGCCCGCCGCCACCCCGGAGAAGCCCCACCGGGTCCCGGTGCCGAGGTTGCCCGGACCCTGAGCGACGATCGCGATGTCGGCCCCGACCACGTGCCGGGCCGTCAGCAGGCCGGAGTGCACGGTGACCGCCTCGAGGTCGCCGCCGAACGACTGGCCGGTGGTGATCGCCGCCGCCAGCCACCCCGCCTCGCGGAGCCCGGCGACGGTCCGGGAGAACCACGCCGGGAGCGCGCCGCCGTCGGTCATGACATAGGCGACCCGGGGGGCGGAGCCACGGTCCGTTCGATAGGAGCCTTGGATTCCCGCCAGGACCGCGGGCAGGGCCGAGTGAAGATCGGCCACGACCACCGGCATGTGATCGACAGAATCCGCCGACCGGAGCAGTTCATGGTGCGGGGAGCCCTGCTCGTCGGCGCTCGCCACCATCACCTGCAGCGGCGTATACCGAGATTTCACGATATGTCCGGGCATATCGCCGTCGGGCGGCAGCCGGTCCGGGATCGCCACCACCAGCGCGTACCCGCCGGTGCCGAGCCCGGCCTCGAGCGCGCCCACGTTGAGCAGCACCCGGTCGCCGATCCGGGGCGATCCGACCAGCGCCGGATACGCGAGCGCGCGAATCGAATCGCCGTCCACGGTTACCATGAATTCGGCAGCTCCGGCCCACTCGCGCCGCACCGCCGTGACAGTCCCGCTCCGCCATCGGATCACGGTGGCAGACTAGCGACCAAAGGTCGCTGGATGGGGCCTTGTCGCGCTCTTTGCGCGAGGTCCCCAGGGGGGCCCTGGGAGGACTGGTCCCCCCAGAAGCGGGGGGGTCACCGGGGGTCGACCCCCGGGGGGAGAAAGGGTATCGCGATGTCCAAGCGCAGGACCGAACGCCTCCTTTCCATCGTGGTCCTCCTGCTGTCCTCGCGCAGGTACCTGACCGCCGAGCAGATCCGCGCCTCGGTTTTCGGCTACCCGGACGCGGGGGAGTCGTTCAAGCGGATGTTCGAGCGCGACAAGGAAGAGCTGCGCGAGCTCGGCATCCCGCTGGAGACCGGCAAGAGCAGCGCCCTCGACGACGAGATCGGCTACCGGATCCGCCGCCAGGATTACGAGCTCCCGGAGATCCACCTGACGCCGGACGAGGCGGCCGCGCTCGGCATCGCCTCCCGGGTCTGGCAGTCGGCCGAGCTGGCCGGTGCCTACGCGGGCGCCCTGCTCAAGCTGAAGGCCGCCAGCGGCGACAACGACGGCGAGGAAGACGCCCAGCGGATGAGCCGGAGCATCGAGCCGAGGCTGACCACCCAGGAGAAGGCCTTCGGCCCGCTCTGGGAGGCGGTCCGCGACCGGCGGCCGGTCACCTTCACCCACCAGGCGAGCGGCCGCCCGGACGCGATCAAGCGCGAGCTCGAGCCGTGGGGGGTGGTGAACCGGCGGGGTCACTGGTACGTGGCCGGCCACGATCGGGGGCGGGAAGCGCCGCGCGTGTTCCGGATGAGCCGCATCACCGGACCGGTCAGGCTGTCCGGGCCGCCGGGCAGCGTCAAGGTCCCGGACGGGGTCGACGTCGGCGCGATGGTCAAGGACTGGGATCGCACGCCTCCGCGCGACCGCACCGCCGTGCTCCGCATCCGCGCGGGGGCCGGAGTCCCGCTCCGCCAGTGGGCGCGCGACGTCGCCGCCGATACCGACGGCGCGCCCGGCTGGGACCGGGTCACGCTCAGCTTCGCCGACTCGGGCTGGTACGCGGAGTATCTCGCGTCGTTCGGCCCCGACATCGTCGTGCTCGACCCGCCCGACCTGCGCGAGGCCGTCATCAGGCGGCTGAAGGGAGCGCTCGCGTGAGCGTGCAGAGCGCGGCCGGCGCCCCGCGGATGGTGACCTCAGCCGAGCGCCTCCGCCGCCTCCTCGCGCTGGTCCCGTACGTGGTCGCGCGGCGCTCGGTCGGCCTGGCGGAGACGGCGGCGACCTTCGGCATGTCCGAGCGCGAGCTGATCGACGACCTGAACCTGGCCTGGTGCGTGGAGCTGAAGTCCCCCGAGCCGTTCTGCCCGATCGACCTGTCCTACGAGGACGGGGAGATCACGATCAGCCAGGCCGAGTCGATCGCCCGACCGCTCCGGCTGGCGGCCGACGAGGCGAGCGCGCTCCTCGTCGCGCTGCGGGCACTGGCCGAGGCGGGCGGCGACAGCGATGCTGTCGCCTCGCTGATAGCCAAGATCGAGGATGCGGCCGGCGCGGCGGCGGCGGCGAGCTCCCAGGTGAAAATCCACATCGATCCTCCGAACGGTCCCGGCGTCCCCTCCGCGCTCAACGACGCCCTGACGGCCGGCCAGCGAGTCCACCTGCGCTACTACGTGCCCAGCCGCGATGAGGCAACGGAACGGGACGTGGACCCGATCCGAATGCTCATCATCGAGGGGCGGACCTATCTCAAGGGCTGGTGCCGACGGGCCGAGGGGGTGCGGACGTTCCGGCTCGACCGGATACTCGACGTCGCCGTGCTCGACGTGCCCGCCGAGGTGCACGAGGAGGCCGAGTCGGACGACGGGGACGCACAGCTGTTCCGGCCGTCAGAGTCCGACGTGCGGGCGGAACTCGAGCTCGCCGCCGGGGCGCGCTGGGTGACGGAGTACTACCCGTGCGAGTCGCAGACCGAGCTCGGCGAGGGGCGGCTCCGGGTGGTGCTCCGCACCCAGGACACCAGCCTGGTCCGGCGGCTGGCGCTCCGGCTGGGCGAGGACGGCCGGGTGATCGCCCCGGCCGAGCTGGCCGAGGAGGTTCGCGCCGCCGCCGCGGCCGCCCTCGCGCTCTACGACTGACGGCTTGTGACGGTTCGCATCTATGACATCACGTACCGTTTCTATTAATCGCTTCTTAGGACTCCCCAGGCCTGGGTTAAGCTTCCCGTCATGTTTACGGAGGTCAGCGGCCCGACGGGGGCGACGGAGGCGGGCAGCGGACTCGGTCAGCCAGCGCGGCCGACCTGGCATGACCACCGGGGCTGGCGCTGGCTGGCGGTGGCGGCGGGGGTTCTCCTGCTGTTCTACTGCGCGCTGCGCGAGGCGCGGCAGCTGGCCCCGCAGTCCGACGGCGCCGCGATGGTGCTGGAGAGCTGGGCGATGCTCCACGGCGACCTGCTGCTGCGCGGCTGGCAGCTGTCCGACGTGTCCTTCTACACGACCGAGCTGCCCGAGTACATGCTGGTCGAATTGGCCCGCGGGTTCCACCCGGACGTGGTGCGGATCTGCTCCGCGCTCACCTTCACGCTGCTGGTGGTGCTGGCGGCGGCCGTGGCCTACGGGTCGCGGCCGGCCGATCAGCGGACCGCCGTCGTCCGGGCCGGAATCAGCGTCGCGGTCATGATCGGCCCGACCGTGCTCGCCGCCACCGTGCTGCTCAACGACCCGGACC
This sequence comes from uncultured Actinomycetota bacterium, assembly GCA_963836195.1. GTDB lineage: Bacteria > Actinomycetota > Actinomycetes > Streptosporangiales > Streptosporangiaceae > Trebonia. Next base: position 138,278 of record CAWIIX010000018.1, read on the forward strand.
ACACCGGCACCGCCGTCCCGATCCTGCTCGCCCTGCTGATCCTCGACCGCGGTCGGCGTCGCTGGTGGGTCCCGGTGGCGGTGGCGGCGGTGATCGGCTGGGCGCTGGTGGGCGACTCGCTGGTGCTGCTGATCGGGGTGGCGCCGCTGGTGGTGGTGGGCGGGGCGCGGTCGTTCGGCCGGGTCGCGGTGCGCCGGGAGCCGTTCTCGGCCGCGCGCTACGACCTGTCGCTGGCGGCGGCCGGCCTGGCCGCCGCCGTTGGCGCGACCGCGCTGAGCGCGCTGATCAAGGCGAACGGCGGCTTCGTGCTGAGCGCCTCGGAGACGAAGTCGACCGTGCCGTCGACCGCGCTCCCGGCCAACCTCGCGGCGGCGCTGAACAACTTTCTGGGCCTGTTCAGCGCCGACTTCTTCGCCTCGAAGCTGGACGATTGGCTGGCGGTGACCGCCGTCCACCTCATCTGCGCCTGCCTGGTGGCGGGGGCGCTGTTCCTGGCGCTGCGCGCGATCGGGCGGGACCTCCTCGGCGGCGACCTGATCGCGCAGCTGCTGGCGGTCGCGATCGTAATCAACGTCCTCGCCTACGTGGTGCTGTACCCGGGGAGCGGGTCGACCGTGCGGGAGATCGCCCCGGTCTTCGGGCTCGGCGGCGCGCTGGCCGGCCGGGTGCTGGCCCAGCCGCTGCTCCGGCGGCGCCTGGAACCGCTGCTCGCCCTGGGCGCGGTCGCCGTGATCGTCGCGGCGGTGCCGCCGCTGGTGGTCGCGCAGGCACCGCCCCCGGCCGCGGTCGGCCTGGCCCGGTTCCTGGAGGATCACGGCCTGACCCGCGGGGTGGCCGGCTACTGGAACGCCGACAGCACGACGATGGACACCCAGGGCCGGGTGGTGATCGCGCCGGTCAAGTACCTCCCGGGGCGGGGGCTTGAGCCGCTGCTGTGGGAGACTCAGCCCCGGCTGTTTGACCGCGCCGACAATGACCCGAACTTCCTCGTCGCCACCGCGCCGGACGGTCCCTCGTCGGTAACCCCGGCGGAGGCGGTCGCCGCCTTCGGCCAGCCGTCCCGGCGGTACTCCTACCAGGGCGACACGATCATGGTGTGGCGGAAGAATCTGCTCGGCCAGCTGCCAAGCCTCCCGGCGAGCTGACGAGACCTCAGGGGCCGGATTACGCCGCGTTTTAGGCAGTTCGGCACTGACTGCCCGCATTTTTTTCTAAGTATCGTCTCGGCCAGCCGTCATGCTCCCCGGCGAGTTGATTAGATCCGCGCCACGCGCGGAATGGTCACGTCATAACCCGGGTGCACCGGGGGCCGTGTTATGCCGCATTTTGGGCAGTTCGCCGCCGGGTGCCGCTATTTCCATCGTCCATGAGAGCGGGCAGAGACAGCTGGCAGTGACCGCCCCGGTGGGTGAAGAGCGGACGCGGCCGGCCCGTCGGCGGGCCGGCGCCGGGCGGGCGGGCGCGAGTCGCGACCGGCGGCGCGGCGGGCGCGAGGCGTGGGTCCGCGGGCTGATCGCGGCCGGGATCATGGTCGCGCCGGGCGCCTACCCGGGCGAGCAGGTGCTGCTGCTGGCGCCCGACCACACCGGCATCGGCGTTCCGGTGCTGATCACGCTGCTCGTGGTGGATCGGTCGCGGCCCCGTCGGCGGTGGCCCGTGCTCGGCGCCGCGCTGCTGGTCTGCCTGCTGCTGACCTGGGCCCAGCTCGACGATCCGGTCGCCGAGCTCAGCTGCGCGCTCGCTCTCGCCCTCGCCTGCGCCACGCCGCTGGCGGCGGCCGCAGGCCGTCAGATGACGGGCCGGATGCGCGACCACCGCGGCCGCCCCCCGGCTTCGCCGCTGTCCTGGCGCCGCGCGGCCGTCCGGCACGGATACGACCTCGCGCTGCTGGCGGCGGCGGGCGCGTCGTTCGGCCTGGCCCAGCTGGCGAATCGGGCGATCAACGACCTAGGCGGCTTCTACCTGCACGCGATACCGGCCAGCTCGCAGATCTCCCCCTGGGCGATGGTTCCGGCGCAGGTTCGCACGCTCGGCCAGAACCTGATGTACCTGTTCGGCTCGAACTTCTGGGTCAGGCCGCAGGTGCTGGCCGACTACGCGTACCTGCACCTGATCGGCCTCGCGGTCGCGCTGACCGGCCTGCTCATGGCCGTCTGGGGCTGGCCGAGGGCGGACCGGGTGACGCGCACGCTCGTCGTCGGGCTGTTCGCCCTGTTCGCGGCGTCGGCGGTGAGCCCGCTGACGCAGCCGGTCTCCGGGGCGCACGAGATCGCGATCGTGGTTCCGTTCGCCGCCGTCCTGGCCGGCCGCGCCATCGGCCCGTGGCTGGCCGGCCGGCGGGCGCCGAGGGCCCGGGTGGCGGTGGCGTGCGTGCTCGTGGCGGCCGGGATCGGCTACCTCTGCAATCTCGGCTACAACGCCGCCCAGCGGCCGCGCCCGGCGGTGAACCAGGCGCTGGCCGACTGGCTCGTCGCGCACCACCTGACCCGCGGTATCGGCGGCTACTGGGACGCGGACGTCACCGCGCTCGGCAGCGGCGGCAAGGTCACCGTCGCGCCGGTGGTCGACGCGGCCGGGTACGGCTACCCGTGGGAGTCGAGGGCCTCCTGGTTTGACCCGAAGGGCCGCCCGGCGAACTTCATCATCGCCCACGTCCAGAATCTGGGCGTCGGCTACCTCTCCCTGAGCCTGGCCAAGGACCGGTACGGCAGGCCCGCCAGGGAGTACTTCCTCGGCCAGACGGTGGTCCTGGTCTACGACCGCAACGTGCTGAAAAGCGTCATGCAGCCGACGCCCGCCGATCTCTACAGGCCGGCAGACGGCTAGCGCCCGGCCCGACCGCGAGCCGGGGACATCGTTCCGGCCGGATCGCCGCCCGCGCCTGATCAGTTGTTTTACCTCTGCGTAACCGTCCGAGCACGCTAGGCTGCCGCTCATGCTTACGGGGGTGGGTGGGCGCACGGGGCTGATGTCATCGCGTGTGGCATGTGGGTCACCGAGGAAATCGGCCGGACGACCGCGCAGGCTGGCGTGGGCGCTCGCGCTGCTCAGCCGCCTGCCCGGCCGGACCTTTCCCTGGCCATCATGATCACCGGGGAGCCGACCCGGGTCGCCCCGCCGACCCGGCCGGCGGGCTCGAGGCGGCGAGCGGCGATCGGGGCGGCCCTCACCGCCGTCGTCGCGGTGGCGCTGTTCCGGGGCTACCTGGGCCAGTCGCGGACCGTCTCGGTCGGCTCGGACGGCGCCTCGCAGGCGCTGCAGGCGTGGGACATGCTGCACGGGAACCCGCTGCTGCACGGCTGGTGGGTAACCGACGTCTCCTTCTACACGACCGAACTCCCGCAGTACGCGCTGCTCGAGCTCGTTCGCGGGCTGACCCCCGACGTCATGCACGTCGGCGGGGCGATGACCTACACCCTCCTCGTGCTCGCGGCCGCGTTCCTGGCCCGGGGCCGCGCCCGCGGCAAGGCCGGCCTCACCCGGGCGCTGCTGGCGGCCGGGCTGATGCTCGCGCCCCAGCTCGGCCCGGGGACGCAGACGCTCGTGCTCTCCCCTGACCACACCGGCACCGCCGTCCCGGTGCTCCTGGTCTGGCTGCTCATCGACCGCTCGCCGGCCCGCTGGTACGTCCCGGTGCTGGTCTGGCTCGCCCTCGCCTGGGTCTCGGTCGCGGACACGCTGGCCCTCTTCGTCGCGGTGCTGCCGCTCGCCCTGGTCTGCGCCCTGCGGGTGACGCTGGGCGTGCTCAGGAACTCCGAATCGGCCCGCGAGCACCGGTACGAGCTGGCGCTGCTGGCGGCCGCGATCCTCGCCGCCGGGACGGGGCTCGCCACTACCGCGCTCATCCGCGTGCAGGGCGGCTGGCAGGTGAACGGGCTGTCCACCGCCCTGGCCGCCGCCGGGCGGCTCGCGGGTAACGCCCGGCTCACCGGCGAGGGCCTGCTCGACCTGCTCGGCGCCAACGTGTTCGGGGCCGCGTCAACCGGGTCGGCCCTCGCCGTCGCGTTCGCGGCCGTCCACCTGGCCGGCGTCGCGCTCGCCGCCGCCGGGGTGACCGGGGCGGCGACGGCGGCCGCCCGGCGGCGCCTGGGCCTCGTCGACGCCGTCCTGCTGACCGGTCTGGCGCTGAACCTGGCCGCCTACCTGGCCGGCGCGCAGGCGATCAACATCACCTCCACCAGGGAGATCGCCCCGGTCCTGCCGTTCGCCGCCGTGCTGGCCGGCCGCCAGCTCGGCGGCCGCCTCGCGGCCGGCCCCCTCGCGGCGGGCGGCAAGGCGGCGGGCCGCGGCCCGGGGGTCGCGGCGCTCAGGTACGGTCTGTGCGCGGTGCTCGCGGGCTACGCCGCCATGCTCGGCTACGACGCCGCCCAGCCGCCGTCGCCGCCGCAGTACGCGGGCCTGGTCGCCTGGCTGTCCGCCCAGCGTCTGACCGAAGGGCTCAGCAGCTACCACCAGGCCAACATCGCCACCCTGGAGAGCGGCGGCGCGGTCACCCTGCGCGCGGTCCGGCCGATCGCCGGGCGCCGGATCGGCGCGTACACCTGGAATGCGTCCGCCACCTGGTTCGACCCGGTCGGCCAGACGGCGAACTTCCTGGTGCTCACCGCTCCGGGGGTGCCCGCCGCGACGGGCGACGAGGGGCTGACCGTCGCCGAGGCGAGGGCGACGTTCGGCCGTCCCGTGCGGGTCCGGCGGTACGGCGGGTACGTGGTCCTGGTGTGGCCGCGGGACGAGAACCTGCTCGGCCGGCTCCGCTCTGCCCGCGCTGCCGCAGTAACCCTCGTCACACGAGTACCCTGAGCACCAGATGAGCGGGCAAAAGTAGGTAGTTTGCGCGGATTTATAGGCATATGGTCGGTTCACCAGCCGTTCGACGGCTAGTCCCTAGTCGTTTCGGCACTGCCGTGTAGACTCGTCGGCAAGGCGAGTCTCCGTGTGCGGGACTCATCCCCTGTGACTTTAAGGACGCAAATAATGTTTGCTGACCTGTTCGACAGCCCGTGGAAGATCCTGATCGTCGCGATCGTGATCATCGTGCTGTTCGGGTCGCGCAAGCTGCCGGCTGCAGCTCGCTCGCTCGGCCAGTCGATGCGCATCCTCAAGACCGAGGTGCAGGGCCTGCACGAGGACAACGATGCGGCCACGACGCACAGCGCGCCCGCCTCGACTCCGGCCCAGCTCCAGCCGACGGCCGCGCCGGCGGACCACCAGGCCCAGATTGACGCGCTCAGCGCCCAGCTCGCGAACCTGCAGCAGAACGTCGCCACCAACAAGGCGACCGACAACGTGCAGGCGCAGTAGGCAGCAAGGCAGAGCAAGCTGCACGCCCCAGTAGATCCCCCTCCGGGAAGACGGTCGTAAACGATCATGGCATCGAAGCCTTCCGCCATCAGGGGTGCCCGCATCGTCGGCGAGCGTTACATCCGCTCCAAGCAGCAGGCCAACCCGGAGGGGCGGATGCCCCTGATGGACCACCTGCGCGAACTGCGCAACCGGGTGGTCAAGGCGGCCCTGGCCATCATCATCGGCATGGCCATCGCGCTTTTCTTCTCAAGCCCGACGATCCACTGGATCATGCGCCCGTTCTGCGACGCCACGATCAACGGCAAAACCGGCTGCACCGGGTTCGGCGACCAGCTCACCGTCACCGGCATCTTCGACCCGCTCTCGCTCCGCATCAAGCTCGCGTTCTACATCGCGCTGGTTGGCACCTGCCCGGTCTGGCTGTACCAGCTCTGGGCTTTCATCGCCCCCGGCCTCTACAAGCGCGAGAAGAAGTGGGCGTACCTGTTCACCGGCACCGCCGTTCCGCTGTTCCTGGCCGGCGCGGTGCTCGCCTACCTGGTGATGAGCCGCGGCCTGCACTACCTGCTCGGCCTGACCCCCGGTAACGTGGCGGCCCTGCCGAGCTTCGACACCTACCTCGGCTACTTCACCGGGATGGTCGTCGGCTTCGGCATCGTCTTCGAGCTGCCGCTGGTCATCGTCATGCTGAACATGGCGGGCATCCTCACCCACGAGCGGTTCCGCAAGTGGCGCCGGCTGCTGATCTTCGGCGTCTTCCTGATCGCGGGCATGGTGAACCCGAGCCCCGACCCGGGCACGATGCTGATCCTCGGCGGGATCGCGGTCGCGCTGGTCGAGTTCGCCGAGATCTTCGTGTACTTCAACGACAAGCGCCGGGCCAGGCGCAACCCCAACCCCTACGCCGACCTCGCCGACGACGAGCTCGCGCCGGTTGACGCGCCCGAGCCGGTCGACATCGATAGTTCGCTCAACTAAGTACCGCGACGCCTCACGCGTATCACGCGGGACCGAAGTCCCATACGCTGGAGTCATGAGCACCCCGGTGGGCCCGGCCGACAGCTACGCGAGGTTCCGCGAGCGGCAGGCCGCCCCTGAGCTCGCCTCGTTCCGCGATCTCTACCGCTTCGAGTTCGACCCGTTCCAGCTCGCCGCCTGCACCGCCCTCACCAACGGGGACGGGGTGCTGGTGGCGGCGCCGACGGGATCGGGCAAGACCGTGGTGGGCGAGTACGCGGTGCACCTCGCCCTCGAGCAGGGCCGCAAGTGCTTCTACACCACGCCGATCAAGGCGCTGTCGAACCAGAAGTACAACGATCTCGTCAAGCGCTACGACAGCGACACGGTGGGCCTGCTCACCGGCGACAACGCCGTCAACGGCAGCGCCCCGATCGTGGTGATGACCACCGAGGTGCTGCGAAACATGCTCTACGCGGGCTCGGCGACGCTGAAGGACCTTGGCTACGTCGTCCTCGACGAGGTGCACTACCTGGCCGACCGGTCCCGCGGCGCGGTCTGGGAAGAGGTGATCATCCACCTCCCGGAGTCGGTCCGGGTGGTCGCGCTGTCGGCCACGGTCTCCAACGCCGAGGAGTTCGGCGACTGGCTGGCCCAGGTCCGCGGTGGCACCGAGGTCATCGTCGACGAGCACCGGCCGGTGCCGCTGTGGCAGCACATGATGGCCGGCCGCCGCCTCTACGACCTGTTCACCGACGACAACCACCGCCAGGTCAACCCCGACCTGGTCCGGCTGGCCCGGCGCGAGGAGATCAGGCAGCCCGCCAGCCGCCCCGGGCGCGGCGGCCACCGGCCCAAGCGCAACGCGCCGCCGTACCGGCCGGAGATCATCGACCGGCTCGACGCGGCCGGGCTGCTCCCCGCGATCACGTTCATCTTCAGCCGGGCCGGCTGCGACGCCGCCGTCCAGCAGTGCCTGCAGGCGGGCCTGCGGCTGACCACGCCCGCCGAGGCGGAGGCGATCGAGGCCGTCGCCTCCCGGCGGACCAGCGACATCCCCGACGAGGACCTCGCCGTCCTCGGCTACCACGACTGGGTGCTGGCGCTGCGGCGGGGCATCGCCGCCCACCACGCGGGCATGCTCCCGGTCTTCAAGGAGGTCGTCGAGGAGCTGTTCACCGACGGCCTGGTCCGGGCGGTCTTCGCCACCGAGACCCTCGCGCTCGGCATCAACATGCCGGCCCGCACGGTCGTGCTCGAGAAGCTCGACAAGTGGAACGGCGAGGCCCACGTCGCGCTCACCCCGGGGGAGTACACCCAGCTCACCGGTCGCGCGGGCCGACGCGGGATCGACGTCGAGGGGCACGCGGTGGTGCTCTGGCAGCCGGGCCTCGACCCGGGCGCGGTCGCCGGGCTCGCGAGCACCCGTACCTACCCGCTCAACTCCAGCTTCCGCCCCTCCTACAACATGGCCGTCAACCTCACCGGCCGGGCCGGCCGGCAGCGCGCGGCCGCCCTCCTCGAGTCGAGCTTCGCCCAGTTCCAGGCCGACCGGGGCGTGGTCGGGCTGGCCCGCAGGATGCGCCGGGTCAAGGAGGCCGCCGACGAGCTCGCCCGGCAGGTCAGCTGCGATCGAGGCGACTTCCTCGAGTACGCGGGGCTGCGCCGTCGGCTCACCGACGAGGAGCGCGGCGCGTCCAGAAGCCGCGGCGCCGCCCAGCGCGCGCAGGCCCGCCGGGTCCTCGCCACCCTCCGCCGGGGCGACGTCATCCGCGTCCCGTCCGGCCGCCGGGCCGGCTTCGCGGTGGTGCTCAACCCGCCGCCGGCCGAGGGCGGCTTCTCCCCTAACCGGGCCGACGGCCCGCTCGTGCTGACCGAGCACGGCCAGCTCAAGCAGCTGTCGGCGGCCGACTTCCCGGTTCCGGCCGAGCCGGTCGAGCACCTGCGCATCCCGAACTCGTTCAGCGAGCGCTCGCCCAAGCACCGCCGCGATCTCGTCTCCTCGATGCGCTCCAAGATCGCGGGTCGCGATCTGGATCCGCCGCCCCGCCGCCGCCGGTCGTCGGCTGGTGCCGATGAGGATTATCCCGAACGGTCCCTGTCCTCCGCGTCGCCCGCCCACGACTCCGCCGCCGGCGGCAAACCCGACTTCCAGGATGGGCCGCTCGGCGACGGCGACATCGCCGAGCTGCGCCGCCTGATCCGCCGCCACCCCTGCCATGGCTGCCCCGACCGCGAGCAGCACGCCCGGGCGGGCGAGCGCTACTTCCGCCAGCAGAAGGAGGTCGAGGATCTCGAGCGCCAGATCAGCAGCCGCTCGCATGTGATCGCGCGGACCTTCGACCGCGTCTGCGCGGTCCTCGACGAGCTCGGCTACCTCGACGGCGACACGGTGACGGCGGACGGCCAGCGGCTCTCCCGGCTGTACTCCGAGCTCGACCTGGTGGCGGCCGAGTGCATCCGTCGCGGCGTCTGGGACGGCCTCAACCCGGCCGAGCTGGCCGCCTGCGTGTCGGTCCTGTCGTTCGAGTCGCGCAAGCAGTCGGACGACGCCGAGCCCGCCCGCCTGCCCGGCGGCCCGGTCCGCGACGTGCTCACCGCGATGGGCCGGACCTGGGCCGAGCTCGACCAGCTGGAGCGGCGGAACGGGCTGTCGTTCCTGCGCGAGCCCGACTCCGGCTTCGTCTGGGCGGCGTACCGCTGGGTGCGCGGGGCCAAGCTCGAGGATGTGCTCGACTCGGTGCCCGGCCTGACCCCGGGCGACTTCGTCCGCGCGGTCAAGCAGCTGATCGACCTGCTCGACCAGATCGCGGCCGCCGCCTCCTACGACGCCAACGGCAAGCGGTCCCGCGCCAAGCCCCGGCCCGCCCCCGCCGAGGGCGCACCCGGCTCCCCGACTCCGGCGACCGACACTGCCGGGACTTCGACGACCGACGACGCCCAGGAGCCGCGTCGCCGCGAGCCCGCCCCGCGCGACCGCGACGTCGCCGCCACCGCCCGCGCCGCCATCGACGCGATGCGCCGCGGCGTCATCGCTTACACCACGCTCACCGACTGACTCAAAGCCCCTCGGGGGCCCGGTCAGTCATCATTCGTCACTTGTGCTCGGGCGGGGCGTCGACTGGTCTTTTATCGGCGGCGTTAACCAGGGCTCGAGCCGGTTTGGCCGGCCGATCGCGGGCAGGCCAGTCGGTGCAGGCCGGTCCGCGCCTGTGGTCTTGCCAGGACGACCCAACCAGGAGAGACCCGTGACCAATCACGACGAACCACGTCACCTAGAGATCAAGGACGAGAGCGACCGCACGGTCGCCAGGGCGGACGTAACCACCGCGCTCGGACCCGAGGGCACCGTCCGCACGTCGATGCAGTCGGACGCCGACGCGCCTCGCGGCTCCCGGGCGAGCCTGGTCGACGCCGTCATGGACCTGCCCGAGGTGCAGGCGAGCGACCGGATGGAGGCGGCCGTCCCCTACGGCGACGCCGAGTCGCTCGAGCGGCTGCGCGAGCGCACCACGGACTCCGAGACCCGGGCGGCGGGCGCCACCACGCTGCTGGACGCGAACATACCGGAAGCCCGGGAACCGCGCGGCGACCAGCCGGACGAGCGCGAGCGGCCCTCCTAGGCTTCCGTCGCCCGGCGCAGGCTCACTTCGGCTCGTAGCCGGCCTCGGCCAGCATGCGCCGCAGGTCGACGACGGTCTGCGGGTCTATGTCCTTGCCCGACGGCGGGTCGATGAAGGCCTGCCCGTCGCCGACCGTCACCTCGACCTTGTGGTCGTGGTGGGTGGTGACCGTCCCAACCGCCTCGAGCAGCGACACAATCGCGTGCCACTCGATGTTGTGACTCACCGGGTGCGCGAAGATCTGCCGCAGCGTGTCGCGATGACGGCCGCTCAGATGTTCCTCTGAATCAGGGGTGGTTGCCATGTTCGCTCCTGTCTGTTACCTGCCACCCTAGCCAGCCCGCCCCGCCCCCGCCCCCCGGGGCTTGACCCCGCCCGTCCCCGCGCCGCCCGCTCTCGTCCGCCACCCCGGCCGGTCCGCCACCCCCGCCCGGTCCGCCACCCCCGCCCGGTCCGCCCCCCGCCCGGCACAACCGTCTCCCGGCTGTGTCCGTCACCACCGCCCGCGACCGTCACCACCGCCCGCGACCGTCACCCCGCCTGGTACGGCCACCTCCCGCGCGCGTCCGCCACCCCTGCCGGGCACCCCCGTGATCTGGGCTGATATAATTTTGGCAGCGAAGGGGAGTAGCCCCGCAGCTGGGATGTCGACATACTGGCCAGCTCCGTCTGGGGCGGGCCCGGCACCCAGGGCGCCTGGTTGAGGCGCCGGGCGAGACCTTCGGCCGCAGCCTGACCGCTGCCGTGCCGGAGCCTCCCTTTTGGACCTTCGGCGTGGCCCCCACCGTAAGGATCCCGCACTCTCCATGAACTTCGCCGTGCTCGGCACCGTCTTCGGCCTGATCTTCCTCGCCGAGCTGCCCGACAAGACCGCCCTCGCCAGCCTGGTGCTCGGCACCCGCTACCGGCCGCTGCACGTATGGACCGGGGCCGCGGCCGCGTTCCTGGTGCACGTCACGCTCGCGGTGGCCCTCGGCAGCCTGCTGACCCTGCTCCCGCACCGGATCCTGCAGGCCGTCGTCGGGGCGCTGTTCCTGCTCGGCGCGGTGCTGCTGCTGCGCGGACGGCACGGCGAAGAGGACCAGAACCTCGCCATTGCCGAGGCCAAGCGCCCGACGTTCCTGGGGGTTGCGAGCACGAGCTTCCTGGTCATCCTGGTGGCCGAGTTCGGCGACCTGACCCAGCTCGTGACCGCCAACCTGGCGGCCAAGTACCACGACCCGCTCACCGTCGGTCTCGGCGCGGTCCTCGGCCTGTGGGCGGTGGCGGCGCTCGCGATCGCCGGCGGCCGCAGCCTGCTCAAGGTCATCCCGATCAGCGTGATCACCCGCGTCGCGGCGGGCATCATGGCGGTCCTCGCCACGATCAGCATCGTCAGCGCAATCCGAGGCTGAACGCGCTAATCGACGCTGGTCATCGCCTGCCGAGCTTGATCAGGGCCTCCCGGATGCGTCCCTTGACGGTGCCAACCGGGGCGCCGAGGATCGCGGCCACCTGGCGACCGAGCCAGTCGGAACCACCTGAGAGTAAGCCGATAAATTCCTAGTAAAAAGGTCGTAATAATTGACATGAAGCACGCCTGGTGACAGCCTTGGGGGATGCGGCCGGGGTGTTGACCCCGCGGTCGCGGGCAGGCTACCAACCAGCGAGCCCGCAGCGGACTCATAGACGGGGGCTATGGATCCATAAGAAAGTGGTATTTGTGCTGATGTGAGCCCGGTTGTTACCGTGGTGGAGAGTGATCCAGGAGGTGCGATGTCCCGTTCAGTTGCCGAACTGCCCAAGGTTGCCGGCACATGTCCGGAGCCGCTGACCGCCGCGATCCGTCGCGCCGTCCGCTCCGGCGGCTCGTGGCAGCAGACCGCCGACCGCGTCGTCGGGGCCTTCCGCGGCCGCGTGCCCGGGCCCGGCCTGCTGTCGGCCGCGAAACTGGCCGGCGATCCGAGCGGCTACCAGGCGCACCTGGTGCACGCCGAGCCCGACGGCTCGTTCTCCATCGTGGTCATGGTCTGGCTGCCGGGCCAGCAGACCCCGATCCACGACCATCTGACCTGGTGCTGCACGGCGGTCCTGCAGGGGACCGAGTACGAGGAGGTCTACGCGCTCCGCGGCGACCACCTCGAGATAGTCCAGCGGAACGCGAACCCGGTCGGCACCGTGAGCGGCTTCGCCCCGCCCGGCGACGTCCACCGGGTCACCAACATCGGCGACTCCGTGGCCGTCTCGATGCACGTCTACGGCACCGACATCACCCGCGTCGGCTCAAGCGTCCGCCGCACCTACGAGCTCCCCGTCCGCTAGCCCCGCTAGCCCCGTGCCCCGTTAGCCGCCCCGACCCACGGGATAACAGCAAGAAGCGTCGCGCGCGGTATCATAGTGGATCGTTATCTACACTCCGATGTACACAACGATCCATCATCATCCGAATCGCATCTCCGCGGGCCTCGATAGCGAGATAACAGCAACAAGCGCCCGCATGGTCGCGGCGCCCCGGGCGAGCCCGGCCGCGGCGGGACCGAGGCAGGGTGGTGGGCCGCCACGCGACCCCGTCTGCGTCATGTCGCTGGCGGAGCTGACAGATCTGCCGTGCGGTCAACTACGCCATCGACCGCGCCCAGTGGTGTCGCTGGCGTAGCCGACAGGATCGCCGTCATGCCGCTGGCGTAGCCGGCAGGCCCAGCGGCGCCGCCGCCGAGCCCGTGGTCGGGCAGCCGCGCACCCGGCGGCCTCTCCTGCACCAGGCGTCCAGAACGTCTCTGCGCGTCTCAGCGGTCGGCCCACGGCCTTTGGCCTCAGTTCCGTCACCCCCACGCCACCAGGGCGGTCAAGCCTCTTCAGATCATTAACCACACGCTTAATAGTTAACAATCAACGCTCAGAGTTGCATCAAGAACTATAGCGATATATCGTTGAGCTACCAACGAAGGTACGAAGACGATAGGAAGTAGGTGACGTGCCATGCGTGACGATCACAGGCACGGAATGCGAGAGCGGAGACTGGGGACCGCAGCGGCCGGGTCGCCCCGAGTGGGGACCGGGATCGGGCCGCGGCCCGGGTCGCCGGGGCGGCGAGCGCGGCGAGCGCGGCGACCGCGGTGAGCGAGGGGAACGCGGCGAGCGCGGAGAGCGCGGCTTCGGCCGCCACGGCGGACGGGGCGGCCCGTTCGGCCCCGGGTTCGGCCCGATGGGTCCTGGCGGACCCGGCGGCGGGTTTGCCGGGATGTTCGACCGGCAGGCGATGTTCGACCGGCACGCGTTCGGCCGCGGGCCGAGGGCGCGCAAGGGCGATGTCCGCGCGGCCATCCTCGACCTGCTCGACGAGGGCGGTCAGTGGAACGGCTACCAGCTGATCCAGGAGATCGCCGGGCGCACCAGCGGCGTGTGGCGGCCGAGCGCGGGCTCGGTCTACCCGGCCCTGCAGCAGCTCGAGGACGAGGGCCTGATCGCCCCCGAGGGCGAGGGGCGCCGCCGGATGTACGCGCTCACCGACGCGGGCCGGGCCTACGCCGAGGAGCACGCCGACGAGCTCAGCGGCTCGTGGGACGCCGTCGCCGGGATGACCGACGACGAGGCGATCGAGCTCGGCGACCTGGTCCGCCAGGTCATGATCGCGGTGATGGAGGTGCGCCGGGCCGGTTCGCCCGAGCAGCTCACCCAGGCCCGCGCGGTGCTCGCCCAGACCCGCCGCTCGATGTACCGGATCCTGGCCGAGGACGACCCCACCGGGACGTCCGCCGACACCACGGCCGCCGACACCCCGACGGCCACCGACACCACGGCCGCCGACACCCCGACGGCCACCGACACCACGGCGCGACACCGACGGCGCGACACCCCGACGGCCACCGACACGCCGGACGCCGGGGCGTGAGCGAGCCCGTCGTTGAGGTCACCGACCGACCTGATCAAGCGGTACGGCGAGATCGAGGCGGTGCGCGGCACATCAACTTCGCCGTGACGGCCGGGGAGACCTTCGGTTTTCCTCGGCCCGAACGGCGCGGGCAAGTCCACCACGATCAAGATCCTGTGCACCCTGGCGAACCGCAAGGATTCCGTGGTTTCCACCTATTCCGGCGGCATGAAGCGCCGTCTGGAGATCGCCCGCGGCCTGCTGCACGCGCCCCGGGTGCTTTTCCTTGACGAGCCGACCGTCGGCCTTGATCCCCAGACCAGGTCCTCGATCTGGGAATACGTCAATGACCTGAAGCGCCGCGAGGATATTACGATCTTCCTCACCACGCATTACATGGACGAGGCAGAGCACTGCGATCGCATTGCGATCATCGATCACGGCAAAATCGTCGCGATCAACACGCCGGAGAACCTCAAGGCGAGCGTGGGCAAGGACCGGGTGCAGATCTCCACCGCCGACGACCAGGCGAGCATCCAGGAGGGATCTGCGCGCGGTCCGCATCGTCTGGTACCGGGAGCTGATCAGGTTCAAAAGCGATCGGCTGCGCGCGGTCACCAGCCTGGTCCAGCCGGTGCTGTTCCTGTTCGTCCTCGGCACCGGCCTGTCCCCGCTGGCGGGCCACGGGCTGCCCCCTGGCATCAGCTTCAAGACGTTCGTATATCCCGGCGTGCTGGCCATGTCGGTGCTGTTCACGGCCATTTTCTCGGCCGCCTCGATTGTCTGGGACCGGGAATTCGGCTTCCTTCGGGAGATGCTCGTGGCCCCGGTCAGCCGGTCCGCGATCGTCCTCGGCAAATGCCTCGGCGGCGCGACCGTGGCGACCTTCCAGGGGATCATCATTCTCGCCCTCGCGGGCGCGGCGGGCGTCCCCTACAGTCCCGTTCTGTTTCTCACCGTGATCGGCGAGCTGCTGCTGCTGTCGTTCACGCTGACCGCGTTCGGCGTGATGATGGCGGCCCGGATCACGCAGCTGCAGGCGTTCATGGCGCTCACCCAGATGCTGGTCATGCCGCTGTTCTTCCTGTCCGGCGCGCTCTACCCGCTGAACGGCCTGCCGACCTGGCTGACGATGCTGACCCGGTTCGACCCGCTGACGTACATCGTGTCGCCGATGCGGCACGCGGTCTTCAGCCACCTGACGGCGACGCCCGCGGCGGCGTCGTTCCTGGCGCCCAACGTCACCTGGGCCGGCTGGCAGGTCCCGGTCGGGCTCTCGCTGGGGATGGTGGCGGTGATGGGCGCCGCGCTGCTCGGCATCGCGATCGCGGAGTTCCAGAAAACCGAGTAGCCCGGCGGGAAACGTTCAGGAAACTCTCAGGCACGTTAGGATTCCGTCAGGATTCGCCCGATCGCAGGCAAAGCGCCACAGAGCCTGATTCGGGGCAAAAAAGAGCGACGCCGGGTGGCTACGGGGGCAAACCACCCGGCGTCGCATTCATCGGCGTTCCGACGGGGGCCCGGAACGCCGGCAGCGGCACCCCGACGGGGGACCAGGGCACCGATATGAATGGTACACGGAGAGCCCCCCCTATGTGTCAAGACCTAATTTCAACCGAATCCCAGGAATTAACGGTTGTCACTCGCCTGACCCCGCACGGGAACGCCTTTGCGCACTTAAAGTATTCGCGCGATGACTTAGCGTTTATCTTCGGAGTGGGCGCCGGAGCCGGGGCCGGAGTCGGGGGGCGCGCCGACCGCCGTCCGCCGCGGCCGGTGCTCGAGGAACCCGCGCTGGTTGTCCGGCTCGCGCCCGCCGTTGGCGAAGATGACCGCGATGTACGGGATGACGATCGCGCCGACGGCCGGAATCAGGGCAAGCCCTCGCATGTGGGCGAAGAACAGCACCACCGCGATCGCGAAGCAGATGGTCCTGATGCCCATCATCAGCAGGTACCGGTGCTGCCTGTACCTGATGTCCTCGGACAGCGGCCGGCGCGCCTGGGTAACCAGGTGCACCTGCTGCCCGCGCGGGCCGTGAACCATCCTCATGCCTCCAAGCTACGCCGCCCAGCGCGCCGCGAATACCACCCTAGTGGCAGGCAGCGCAAGGACCGCGGTCGGCCAACTGCGGCCGACCGCGGTCGGGCAAAGTCGAGCAGCGGCTAGTTAGCCTGGCTGACCGACGACATGTTGAACCCCTCTACCCGCAGCGGCGGCATCGCCGCCCGGTTGAAGTAGTCGCCCCACTCGCGCGGCAGCGTCCGCGACGTCGCGCCCGCCTGGACCACCCGGCCGAGCATCGCGACCGGCGATTCGTTGAACCGGAAGTTGTTCACCGCGCCCGTCACCTCGCCGTTCTCCACCAGGTAGACACCGTCCCTGGTCAGCCCGGTCAGCAGCAGCGTCTGCGGGTCGACCTGCCGGATGTACCACAGGCAGGTGAGCAGCAGTCCCCGCCTGGTCGAGGCGATCATCTCGGCCAGCGACTCGGACGCGCCCGGCGCGGTCATGATCAGGTTGTCCACCGACGGCGTGACCGGAACCCCGGCCGCCGCGGCTGAGAACCGGCTCGAGTGCAGCGCCGACAGCACGCCCTCGGAGATCCAGGCGGCCCGCCCGGCCGGCAGCCCGTTGTCGAACACCGAGGAGTCGCGGCCGGACGAGTGCGCGACCACGAACGGCGCGCACTCAAGGCCGGGGTAGGCCGGGTCGCTGAACAGGTCGACCGGCAGCGGCGACAGCCGCTCGCCGATCCGGGTGCCGCCGCCGGGCTTGGAGAACACCGTCCGGCCCTCGCCCGCGTCCCGTGCCCCGGCCGACCAGTACAGGTAGATCAGCATGTCGGAGACCGCGGTCGGCGGCAGCAGGGTCTCGTACCGGCCGGCCGGCAACTCCACCTTCCGCTCCTGCCAGGACAGCCGCTCGGCCAGCCCGGCGTCGAGCGCGGCCACGTCCACGTCGGTGAAGTCGCGGGTCGAGGCGCCGGCCCAGGCCGACCGGGACAGATCGGCCGACTTCGCGTTCAGCTCCAGGCGCCCGCCGGGCTGGTCGTAGCGGGCCCGCAGCCCGGCCGAGTTGCCGACGAAGGTCGAGGTCACGCCGTGCTCGGCGAACCCGTAGAGCTTCCGGCCGATCCCCTCGGCCTCCCGCAGCGTCTCGCCGAGCTGGGCCGCGAAGCCCCGGAAGACCCCGAAATCGGTGGCGCTCGAAGGCGAAGACCAATCATTCGATATCGAACGGACCGTGTCTTCGCCTGAAATAAGATCCGCCGCGTCCTCGGCCGGGGCGGCCTCCTCGGCCGCCTTCTCCGCCTCCCGGACGAGGTCCTCGACCTGGTCCGCGGTGATGCCGGAGCGGGAGACGGTGCCGACGCCGGCCGTGCCGTCGGCGCGCCGGTCGATCGCGATGACCGTGAGCGAGCGGGTCGCCGCGACCCCGTTGGTGGTGAGCGTGTTGCCCGCCCAGCGCAGGTTGGCGGTGGAGGACTCGTCGGCGATGACCACGGTCTCGCCCCCGGTCTTGGCCGCCGCCAGTGCCCGCTCAACCGTGTCCTGCGGAGTCATCAAGGGTCCGTTCGGAGTCATGCCTTTAGTTCCCTTCTTCCGCGGTGTTGAGCACCCGCACCGAGCGGAAGAGCGCGGCCGGCGCCCCGTGGCTCACCGGCGCCACCTGCCCGGGCTGTCCCTTACCGCAGTTGAACGCCCCGCCGAGCACGTACGTCTGCGGGCCGCCGACCGCCTCCATCGAGTTCCAGAAGTCGGTCGTCGTCGCCTGGTAGGCCACGTCCTTGAGCTGGCCGTCGAGGCGGCCGTTCCTGATCCGGTAGAACCGCTGGCCGGTGAACTGGAAGTTGTACCGCTGCATGTCGATCGACCACGACTTGTCGCCGAGGATGTAGACGCCGTCCTCGACCCCGGCGATCAGCTCGTCGGCCGACGGGCCGTTCTCGGCCGGCTGCAGGGAGACGTTGGCCATCCGCTGCAGCGGCATGTGGCCCGGCGAGTCCGCGAACGCGCACCCGTTGGACCGGCCGAACCCCTTGAGCTGCGCCATCCGCCGGTCGAGCTGGTAGCCGACGAGGACGCCGCCCGCGATCAGGTCCCAGGACTGGCCGGCCACGCCCTCGTCGTCGTAGCCGACGGTGGCGAGCCCGTGCTGCTGCACGCGGTCGCCGGTGACGTGCATCACCCGCGATCCGTACTGCAGGGTGTTGAGCTTGTCGAGGGTGGCGAACGAGGTGCCGGCGTAGGCGGCCTCGTAGCCGAGCGCCCGGTCGAGCTCGGTCGCGTGCCCGATCGACTCGTGGATGGTGAGCCACAGGTTGGACGGGTCGATCACCAGGTCGTAGCGGCCGGCCTCGACCGAGGGGGCCTTGAGCTTCTCCGCCAGCAGCTCGGGCAGCTCGGCCAGCTCGGCCTGGAAGTTCCAGCCCGTCCCGGTCAGGTACTCCCAGCCCCGGCCGGCCGGCGGCGCCAGCGTGCGCATGTCGTCGAAGCCGGACTCGGTCACCGCCGTCGCGGTGACCTGCGGGTGCAGCCGGACCCGCTGCTGGGTCGCCGTGGTGGCGCCGTCGGTGTAGAACTTGCACTCCTTGACCTGGTACAGCTCGACGTCGGCGTGGGTGACCGCCGGGTGCGCGAGCAGGCCGGCCGACCAGGCCGCGAGCAGGTCCGTCTTCTCCTTGGGGGAGACCGCGAACGGGTCCACGTCGTAGGCCGAGACCCAGCTGACGTCGCCGTAGCCGGGCTCGGGGGCGAGCTCGATCCGCTCCGTGTTCATCGCCGCCGCGACCTTGGCGACCTCGAACGCGTGCCTGGCCGCGTCCCGCGCGGCCTCCGGCGTGAGGTCCACCGCCGACGCGAACCCCCAGGTCCCGTCCACGATCACGCGGACCGCGAGGCCGCTGTCATCGCCGTCGGAGAGCGACTGGAGGCGGCCGTCGGACAGGGCGATCCGCTGTCCCCGCACCCGCTCCACCCGGAAGTCGGCGTGGTCGGCGCCGAGGTTTCTGGCCGCGTCGAGCGCGGCGTCGGCCAGGGTCCGCAGCGGCAGCGCGGCGAACTCGGCGTCGATCCGTTCGTTGTGATCATCCACAACAGAGAAACCTATCTCACCCTGCGCCGCATGCCCTAGCGCATAGCCGCACGCGCACCTATCTGGCGGATAGCTACAAAGGTACGGCAGGACATTTCGTGCGCGGCGGCAGCTGCGGGGCCCGGCGCAGGCCGGGCAGGGTTAGCAGCGTGTGGCCGGCCCGATGGCGGTACCCTCGGCTGGCGACTTGATCGATCTTGGATGTGGGGTAGACGTGGGACGTTCCGTGCTAGTGACCGGCGGGAACCGGGGAATCGGGCTGGCGATCGCGCGGCGGCTGGCGGCCGACGGCGACAGCGTCACCGTGACCTCGAGGTCCGGCGAGCCGGTGGAGGGGCTGTCCGTGGTCGCCTGCGACGTGCGGGACGCGGCGTCGGTGGACGCGGCCTTCACGGCGGTGGAGAAGGAACAGGGACCGGTCGAGGTGGTGGTCGCCAACGCCGGCATCACCAAGGACCAGCTGCTCGCGCTGATGAGCGAGGATTCGTTCACCGAGGTTCTCGACACCAACCTGACCGGCGCCTACCGGGTCGCCAAGCGCGCCGTGCGCCCGATGATGAAGATGCGGCGCGGCCGCATGATCTTCATCTCCTCGGTCGTCGGGCTCTACGGCTCCGGCGGCCAGGCCAACTACGCGGCGTCCAAGGCGGGCCTGGTCGGGCTGGCGCGCTCGCTCGCCCGCGAGCTCGGCTCGCGCAACATCACCGCCAACGTGATCGCGCCCGGCTTCGTCGACAGCGACATGACCGCGGTGCTGTCGGACGAGCGCAAGGCCGCCATCATCGGCGCCGTACCGCTCGGCCGCTACGCCGCCGCCGACGAGGTCGCGGGCGCGGTCGCGTTCCTGGCGGGCCCGGACGCGGCCTACATCACCGGCGCCGTCATCCCGGTCGACGGCGGCCTGGGAATGGGCCACTAAATGGCGCGGTGGCCCGCAACGCCAAACCTCCCCTGGCGCGGTGGCCCGCAACGCCAAACCTATCGGCGCGGTGGGCCACAGCGCCACGCGCCTATGAGCGCGGTGGGCCACAGCGCCAACGGCGCAACCCCGATTTCCCGCTCTTTGACCATGAAAGCTGGTTTGTGATGGGCATTCTCGACGGCAAGCGGATTCTGGTGACCGGGGTGCTGACCGACGCCTCGATCGCCTTCCACGTGGCGCGGGTGGCGCAGGAGCAGGGGGCGACCGTGGTGCTGACCGCGTTCCCCCGTCCCACGCTGGTGGCGCGTATCGCCAAGCGGCTGCCGGCCGAGGCGCCGGTGATCGAGCTCGACGTGACCGACGTCGGCCAGCTCGAGTCGTTCGCCGACCGGGTCCGCGAGCACGTCGACGGCCTCGACGGGGTGGTGCACTCGATCGCGAACGCACCGCAGGCCGCGCTCGGCGGCAACTTCCTGGCCACCCCGTGGGAGGACGTCGCCAAGGCGGTGCAGGTGTCCACCTTCTCGCTCAAATCCCTCGCCATGGCGGCCCTCCCGCTGATGCCGGACGGCGGCTCGGTCGTCGGCCTCGACTTCGACGCGTCGGTCGCCTGGCCGGGCTACGACTGGATGGGCGTGGCCAAGGCCGGCCTCGAGTCCTGCGCCCGCTACCTGGCCCGCGACCTGGGTCCGCAGCGGGTCCGGGTCAACCTGGTCGCGGCCGGGCCGCTGAAGACGATGGCGGCCAAGTCGATACCCGGCTTCGAGAAGTTCGAGGACGTGTGGGCGCAGCGGGCGCCGCTGGGCTGGGACATCGCCAACCCAGAGGCCGCCGCGCGGGCCTGCGTGGCGCTGCTGTCCGACTGGTTCCCCGCCACCACCGGGGAGATCGTGCACGTCGACGGGGGCGTGCACGCGGTCGGCGTCTAGCCGGCGGGCAACGGTTAGCGCGGTTCGCCTTGCGCGGCGGCCGGTTGATCCCGATACTCGCTTTCATGGGAGGTTCTGCGGCCGAGGGCCCGACGCCGGCCGAGGCGGGGCCCACGCCCGGGGGCGTGCGCGCCTCCGACGCCGACCGGGATCAAGTGGCCAGCCGACTCAGGGACGAGTTCGTGGCCGGCGCTCTCGCACGACACCTTCCTGCACCGGATGGACGCGGCCTACCAGGCCAGACAGCACGATGAGCTGTCCCCGCTGCTCGAGGGCCTGCCGAGCGCGCCGCCGCGGGTCTCGGCCCTGCAGGCGGGCGGCCGCTCGGTCGCGAGCTGGTTCCGCGGCGCCTGGTCCCGGGTCTCCGGCTCGGCCGGCGTCGTCCGGCCCGACTACGAGAGCGGGTCCCGCACCGTCGCCCCGGCCGTCGCGCCGGCCCGCGTCACGATGAGCCTGCAGGCGGCGGCGGACGCCAGGCGGCCGCTGCCGCTGCAGTTCCCGCGCGGCAGCGCCGAGCAGTTCAGCATCGGCCGGGACGCCAGCTGCGATCTGGCGATCGCCGACATGACGGTCTCCCGGCGGCACGCCACCCTCGAGCGGACCGAGGACGGCTGGCTGCTGACCGACCTGGAATCGACCAACGGCACCCGGGTCAACGGCTGGCGGGTCCGCGGAAAGGTCAGCGTCACCCCCGGCGACCTAGTGAGCTTCGGCAACTGCGAATACAGCCTCTGCTAGCCCGGGGGGTCGCTGCGGGCACCGCCAAGGGCGCGGCGCCCCCACGCTCCGGCAGAGGTTAGAGCCTTGTGCTCGCTGTGGGCGGACGGCGCAAACGACCGCGCTGCCTCGATGATGTTCTAAAGTCGGGATACGTGACGACTGTTCTGCTTGTCCGGCATGGGCTGACCGCGACCACCGGGCAGGTCCTGACGGGCTGGACGCCGGGCGTCGGCCTCGACGACCGCGGCCGTGCGCAGGCGCGGACGCTGGGCGCGCGGATCGCCCCGGTGGCGCTGGCCGCGATCGTGACCAGCCCGCTCGACCGGTGCAGGCAGACCGTGGCCGAGCTCGTCGCGGCCCGGAACGGCCACGCCGCCTCGGCCGAACCGGTGGTCGATGACCGGGTGGGGGAGTGCCGGTACGGCGACTGGACCGGCCGGCCGCTGGCGGAGCTGGCGAAGGACCCGCTCTGGCCGGTGGTCCAGAACCACCCGAGCGCGGTCCGGTTCCCCGGCCCCGACGGCGAGTCGATGCTCGACATGCAGCACCGGGCGGTCAGCGCGATCAGGGACTGGAACGAGCGGCTCGGCAAGGACGCGACGTACCTGGTCTGCTCGCACGGTGACGTGATCAAGGCGATCGTGACCGACGCCCTGGGGCTCCACCTGGACCAGTGCCAGCGCATCGTGGCCGATCCGTGCTCGCTGACGGTGATCAACTACACCCCGCTGCGCCCCTTCGTGCTCCGGCTCAACGACACCGGCGGCGGGGTGGCCGATCTGCTGCCGCGGCCGGCCGCCGGTGACAACAGCGATGCCGTGATCGGCGGCGGCGCGGGTAGTAGTGCTGGTAGTGCGGAAGGATAGGACTCATGCCGGTCTTTTACTATGACCCGCCGGACAGGTTCGTGGCCGGTTCGGTAGGGCAGCCGGGTGACCGGACGTTCTACCTGCAGGCCACCTCGGCGGGCCGGGTGACCAGCGTCGCCCTAGAGAAGTTCCAGGTCAGCCTGCTGGCGGAACGCCTCGACGAGCTTCTCGACGAGGTGCTGCGACGCACCGGGGCGGCCGAGGACATCCCCGAGAGCGCTCCCCCGCTGCTGCGCGATGACGGCCCGCTCGACCTGCCGCTGACCGAGGATTTCCGGGTCGGCGCGATCGCCCTGGCGTGGGACAGCGACGGCGACCGGGTGGTCATCGAGGCGCAGGAGGACAGCGAGGCGCCGATCGAGCCGCTCTCCGACGACATCCCGGTCGACGGCCCCGGCGTGCTCCGGGTGCGGATCACCCCGAGCGCGGCCCGGGCGTTCGCGCACCGGGCGCTCAGCCTGGTCGCGGCGGGCCGCCCGCCGTGCCCGCTGTGCGGCCTGCCGCTCGACGCCTCTGGGCACGTCTGCCCGCGGCAGAACGGCCACCGGGCCAGCCGTGCGTGACAATGCGACAGCCGGGGAGGCGGGCGACACCGACCTCCCCGAGGGCGAGCGCGAGGCGCTTGAGCTGCTCGAGCGGGGCGCGCTGACCGTGCAGGGCCGGATCGTGGAGGCATCCAACGCGACCCTGCTGTGCACGGTCAAGTCGGCCGGCACCGAGGCGACCTGCGTCTATAAGCCGATCGCGGGCGAGCGGCCGCTGTGGGACTTCCCGACCGGGACCCTGGCGGGCCGCGAGGTCTCCGCCTACCTGGTCTCGAGCGCCGCCGGGTGGAACTTCGTGCCGCCGACGGTGATGCGGGACGGCCCGTTCGGCCCGGGCATGTGCCAGCTCTGGATCGACGTGGAGCCGGAGGCCGACCTGATCGCGCTCTCCCGCCGGTTCGACCACGCCGGGCTGCGGGACATGGCCGTGTTCGACGCGGTCATCAACAACGCGGACCGGAAGATCGGCCACCTGCTGCCGGTCGCCGACGGCCACCTGTACGGCTGCGACCACGGGATCTGCTTCGCCGAGGAGTACAAGCTCCGCACCGTGCTCTGGCAGTGGCGGGGCAAGTCGCTGCCCGGCCGGTCGATCGAGGTGCTCCGCCGCCTCGCCGACGAGCTGGCCGGGGGCTGGCTCGCGGAGGAGCTGAGCCAGCATCTGACCAGGACGGAGGTCGCCGCGACGCTGTCGCGGGTCGAGGTCCTGCTGGCCAGCCGGGCCCACCCCTACCCGCCGCAGGACTGGCCTGCGGTGCCCTGGCCCCCGTTTTAGACCGCGGCGGACACGGGGCGCTTCCGGCGGGCGTTACAGTACAAACCATGCCCGGAGACCTCGCCCCCGACCGACGGAACCTGCGCGTGTCGCACGAGGACCGCGACCAGGTCGCGGAGCAGCTCCGGGTGGCGGCCGGGGACGGTCGGCTCACCGCCGATGAACTCGACGAACGGCTGGAGACGGCGCTGACGGCGCGCACCTACGGGGAGCTCGAGGCCCTCCTCGTCGACCTGCCCGCCGCCCCCGGCGCCCGGCTCGCCCCCGCCGCGGCGGCCAAGGACCTGGTGGCGCTCACGATCACCCACGGCACGATCAGGCGGGACGGACCCTGGATGGTCCCGCGCCGCCTGACGGTGGAGGCCCGGCACGGCAACGTCCTGATCGACTTCTCCGCCGCTGTCATCAGCCAGCCGACCCTCGACCTGGCGATCTCGGTCGGCCACGGCAACATCGTGCTGACCGTGCCGCCCGGGGTCGTCGTTGACACCGACGGCATAGCGATCGGCCACGGCAACGTCACCCAGCGCGTTCGCCGCGATCCGGGCATCCAGGTCAAGCTGCTCGTCACCGCGTCGGGCAGCGTCCGCCACGGCAACCTCGTCGTCCGCAGCGCTCGCACCGGCCCGCGCCGCAGCTTCTGGGACTGGCTCCTGCGCCGTCGGCCGGCCGCGGCCGGGGAGCTCACGTTCCGCTGAAAAGGCGCCCGGGGCGAGCCAGCCCGCCCCGCCCCGTCGCTCATCGGGAAGGCCGCCGGTCGGCCCTCTATTCGACCCGGCCGGATTGCGGTACTTTCGATCGCATGGACGAGCTGGCTGATCGCAATGACGAGGATCGCGACCGCGCGCTGCGGCGGCGCCGGTTCCTGCGGGTCGGCGGTGAGGTGGTGCTAGCGTTCGGTGCGGGGGGCCTGCTGGCGGGCTGCAATTTCTCGCACGGCGCGGGCACCGGTGAGAGCAGCACGACCGCTCCCGCCACCAAGGGCACCAACGGTTCGGCCAATCCCCTCAGCGGCTCCTCGGGCAACAGCTCAAGCTAGCCCGGGAGTCGGCCGCGGGCGGAAGACACGGGGCGGAGACGGGCATGCGCGACGACGGCGAGACGGCCGACGACCCGGTGTTCGTGCTCTGCTCCGGCCGGTCGGGCTCCACCCTGCTCCGGTTCCTGCTTGACGCCCACCCGGACCTGGCCTGCCCGCCCGAGACGCGGCTGCCCTGGCTGGCCCGGCAGCTGGCGACCGCATGGGCGGTGATCGAGGACGCCGGGCCGTCCGGGCAGTCCGCCAACGGCAGCTCGGCCGACGCCGCGATCTCCGCGCCGGTGGCGGCCGGGCTGCGGCGCAGCCTCGACCCGATGATGACGGCCTACCTGCAGCGCCGGGGGAAGCGGCGGTACTGCGACAAGAGCCTGGGGGCGGCCCAGCACGCGGGGCTGCTGCTGAAGATCTGGCCGCAGACC
The DNA here is from genome assembly GCA_963836195.1 of uncultured Actinomycetota bacterium. GTDB lineage: Bacteria > Actinomycetota > Actinomycetes > Streptosporangiales > Streptosporangiaceae > Trebonia. The sequence goes on from CAWIIX010000018.1 coordinate 163,327, forward strand.
CGCTTCATCTGCCTGTACCGGCATCCGATGGACGTCATCGCGTCCGGCATCGAGGCGTCACCGTGGGGCCTGACCAGCTACGGGTTCGAGCCGTACATCGGCAGCCCGCCCGACAACAACGTGGCCGCGCTGGCCCGGTACTGGCTCGATTACACGACGTCGATCGTCGCGGCCGAGGAGCACTTCACCGACCGCTGCCTCCCGGTCAGGTACGAGGACCTCGTCACCGACCCGGACGGCCAGATCGCGCGGATCTTCGAGTTCATCGGGGCGACGCCGGCCCCCGGGATCGTGGCCCGCTGCTTCGGCCCCGGCCACCAGCGGTTCGGCCCCGGCGACTACAAGATCTGGAACACCAGCGGGGTCAGCGCCGACTCGGTCGGCCGGGGCTGGACGATGCCGGCCGGAAAGATCCCCGCGCCGCTACTCGCGCGGGTCAACGAGCTGGCCGACGTGCTCGGCTACGTCCAGGTCGGCGAGCAGTGGGGGACCGGCGCGAAGCCGGCCGACCTGCGGGCGCGCCGCGAGGGCCAGCCCCCGGCAGCCGACGGCGAGGCCGGTGGCCCGTCGGCCGGCCCTTCGGCTGGCCCGTCGACCGAAGCGTCGGGCGGGGCGGCCGACGGACCGTCCGGCCGCACGCCCGCGGCCCTGCCGGACTGGGCGGTCACGGTCGACGAGCGGGTCCGGGCGGGGATGGCGCGGGTCGGCGAGCGGTTCGGGCGGACGCACGGGTCCCGTGCGAGTGAATCGGTCCTGCTGTTCGTGAACGCGCCCGCCTGGGCCGACGCGGACGCCTGGTGGCGGCTAGACCTGGCGGCGGGCACGGTCTCGGCGGGCCTGGGCGAGGCCGGGGCGGACCGCCGACTGGTCGCTCACTGGATCCGCCCACGCGTGGGACCGCCTGCTGGCCGGCCAGGCCAACCTGGGCGTCGCCTTCCGCCGGGGGGACCTCCGCTACGCCGACAAGGGCGACGCCGGGGCCGGGTCGATGGGGGCCGACAGCAGGGTCGCCGCCCTGACCGACCTGCTCGGCCTCGCTCGCTGGGTGGCGGCCAGGTGAGACCCCCGACCGGAGCGAAGACGCCCTGGAACTAGAACTCGTCGCCGTCGCTGGTGTCGCCGCGACGGCGCAGGTACCGCTCGAACTCGCGCGCGATCGCGTCGCCGGACGCCTCGGGCAGGTCGGTCGCGTCCTTGGCCTCCTCGAGCGTGCGCACGTACTCGGCCACGTCCGAGTCCTGCTGGGCGAGCTCGTCAACGCCGCGTTCCCACGCCCTGGCCTCCTCCGGCAGGTCGCCGAGCGGAAGCGACACGTCGAGCACGTCCTCGACCGAGCGCAGCAGCGCCAGCGTGACCTTCGGCGACGGCGCCTGGGCGACGTAGTGCGGCGCCGACGCCCACAGCGAGACGGTCGGGATGTCGGCCGCCGCGCAGGTGTACTGGAGCACCCCGACGATCCCGGACGAGCCCTTGTAGTCGTTCGGCTCGGAGCCGACCCCGCGCAGCAGCTGCGCGTCCGAGCTGCTGACCTGGACCGGAACCGGGCGGGTGTGCGGCGAGTCGGCCAGCAGCGCCCCGACCAGGACGAGCATCTCCACCCCGAGCTCGGTCAGCCCGCCGATCAGCTCGTCGGTGAACCCGCGCCAGCGCATGTTCGGCTCGACGCCGTGCACGAGCACGATGTCGCGCGACAGGCCGGTGGCGGCACCCCGGGCGAGGGACAGCCGGGTGGTCGGCCAGACCAGGCGCTCGGTCTTCCCCGCCACCACGTCGATCACCGGCCGGTTGACCTGGAAGTCGTAGAAGTCATCGGGGTCGATCGCGGCGATGGGAGTGGACTGCCACGCGATGCCGAGGTGGTTGACCATTCCGCTGGCCGCTTCGGCCGCGTCGTTCCATCCTTCGAACGCGGCGATCGCCACCGGGTTGACGAGCGGTCCTTCGACGTCGCTGAACTTGATGACTTCACCTCCGCTTGAGCCGCGGGCCCACGCCCGCGACTACAGCCTACGTCGCCACGAAGCAGTGGCGTGCTACCTGTGGCACGCACAGTTTTACTAGTCTATTATTGTGCTCTCATCATAAACGCCCTGGAGTCTGGACACCTATGAGCAGTCTTGTGGTTGAAGAGGCTACGGAGCGGGCCGCCGCTCTCCGGTCGACCCTCGCGTCGCGGGTCGTCATCTCCGACGGCGCGATGGGCACGATGATCCAGGCCAGCGACGCGACGCTGGACGACTTCGAGGGCCACGAAGGCTGCAACGAAGTCCTGAACGCCACCCGGCCGGACGTCATCGTCGACATCCACCGGGCCTACCTGGCGACCGGCGCGGACTGCGTGACAACCAACACATTCGGCACCAACCTGGCCAACCTTGGCGAGTATGGCATAACCGAGCGGATCAGCGAGCTCGCGGAGGCGGGCGCGCGGCTGGCCCGCCAGGCGACCGACGAGTTCACCGCCGCCGACGGGCGGCTGCGCTGGGTGATCGGCTCCATGGGCCCCGGCACCAAGCTGCCGACGCTCGGCCACATCACCTTCCGCGAGCTCCGCGACTCCTACTACGAGAACGCGGCCGGCCTGCTCCGCGGCGGCGCCGACGCGCTGATCATCGAGACCTGCCCGGACCTGCTGCAGGCGAAGGCGGCGATCATCGGGGCCAAGCGGGCCGTCGCCGCGCTGGCGCCCAACGCGCTCGTCATCGCGTCGCTGACCATCGAGACCACCGGCACCATGCTGCTCGGCACCGAGATCGGCGCGGCGCTGACCGCCCTCGAGCCCCTCGGCATCGACATGATCGGCCTCAACTGCGCGACCGGGCCGGGCGAGATGAGCGAGCACCTGCGCTACCTCGCCGCCAACTCGCCGATCCCGATCTGCTGCCAGCCCAACGCCGGGCTGCCCGAGCTGACCGCCGACGGCGCCTACTACCCGCTCTCGCCGGCCGAGCTGGCCGACGCCCACGACCGGTTCACCGGGGAGTTCGGCCTCTCCCTGGTCGGCGGCTGCTGCGGCACCACCCCGGAGCACATCGCCGCGCTGGTCGACCGCCTCGCCAGCGCGGAGAGCCGGCCGCTGCCGCGGGCGCTCGCGCCGCGCTCGCCCCGCCCGAGCCCGGCGTCGCGTCGCTCTACAGCCACGTGCCGTTCCGGCAGGACACCGCGTTCCTCGCGATCGGCGAGCGGACCAACGCCAACGGGTCCAAGGCGTTCCGCGAGGCGATGATCGCCGACAACTACGACGACTGCGTGTCGATCGCCAAGTCGCAGACCCGCGACGGCGCGCACCTGCTCGACGTCTGCATCGACTACGTCGGCCGGGACGGCGTCGCCGACATGCGCGAGATCGCCGGGCGGCTCGCCACCGCCGCGACCCTGCCGCTGGTGCTCGACTCGACCGAGCCCGCGGTGATCGAGGCGGGCCTTGAGCTGATCGGCGGCCGCTCGGTCGTCAACTCGGTGAACTACGAGGACGGCGACGGCCCGGACTCGCGGATGGCCAGGCTGATGCCGGTGATCCGCGAGCACGGCGCGGCGGTGGTCGCGCTGACCATCGACGAGCGCGGCCAGGCCCGCACCGCGCCGTGGAAGATCGAGGTCGCCGAGCGGCTGATCCGCGACCTGACCGTGAACTGGGGGATGCGCGAGCAGGACATCATCGTCGACTGCCTCACGTTCCCGATCGCCACCGGCCAGGAGGAGACCAGGCGGGACGGGATCGAGACGATCGAGGCGATCGCCGAGCTCAAGCGGCGCCACCCGACGTGCAGACGACCCTCGGCGTGTCCAACGTCTCGTTCGGCCTCAAGCCGGCCGCCCGCCAGGTGCTGAACTCGGTCTTCCTGCACGAGTGCGTGCAGGCCGGGCTCGACTCCGCCATCGTCCACCCGTCGAAGATCCTGCCCCTGGCGCGGATACCCGACGAGCAGCGCGAGGTCGCGCTCGACCTGGTCTACGACCGGCGGCGCCCGGGCTACGACCCCCTGTCGCGGATGCTCGAGCTGTTCGAGGGCGTGGACGCGACCTCGGCCAAGGCCGAGCGGGCGGCCGAGTTCGCCTCGCTGCCGCTGGTGGAGCGGCTCAAGCGGCGGATCATCGACGGCGAGCGGAACGGCCTCGAGGCCGACCTCGACCTGGCCCTGGCGGACACGCCCGCCCTCGCGATCGTCAACGACATCCTGCTCGACGGCATGAAGACGGTCGGCGAGCTGTTCGGGTCCGGCCAGATGCAGCTCCCGTTCGTGCTGCAGTCGGCCGAGGTGATGAAGGCCGCGGTCGCCTACCTGGAACCGCACATGGAGAAGCTCGCCGACGGCGGGCGGGGCAGGATCGTGCTCGCCACCGTCCGCGGCGACGTGCACGACATCGGCAAGAACCTGGTCGACATCATCTTGTCCAACAACGGCTACGAGGTCGTGAACATCGGCATCAAGCAGCCGGTGTCCGCGATCATCGCCGCCGCCGAGGAGCACAACGCCGACGTCATCGGCATGTCCGGCCTGCTCGTCAAGTCGACCGTGGTGATGCGGGACAACCTCGCCGAGCTGAACGCCCGCGGCCTGGCCAAGCGCTGGCCGGTGCTGCTCGGCGGCGCGGCCCTCACCCGCGCCTACGTCGAGCAGGACCTGGCCGAGCTGTTCGAGGGCGAGGTCCGCTACGCCCGCGACGCCTTCGAGGGGCTGCGCCTGATGGAGGCGGCGATGGCCGTCAAGCGCGGCGTCCCCGGCGCCGCCCTGCCCGCCCTGCGCGAGCGCCGCGTCGCCGCCCGGCCCGACCCCCGCGCCGCCGCCCAGACCCCGTCCGCCGAGCCGGTCCCGGCCCGGCGCAGGTCCGCTCGGAGGCGGTCGCGGTCGACAACCCCGTGCCCGAGCCGCCGTTCTGGGGCACCCAGGTGGTCAAGGGCATACAGCTCGCCGAGTACGGGGCGTACCTGGACGAGCGGGCCACGTTCATGGGCCAGTGGGGCCTCAAGCCGTCACGGAAGGACGGCGGCCCGTCCTACGAGGACCTGGTCGAGTCCGAGGGGCGGCCGAGGCTGCGGATGTGGCTGGAGCGGGCGCAGACCGAGGGGCTGCTGCAGGCCGCGGTGGTCTACGGGTACTTCCGCTGCGTCAGCGAGGGCAACGACCTGATCGTGCTGTCGGAGACGGGGGAGGAGCGGGAGCGGTTCACGTTCCCCCGCCAGCAGCGCGACGAGCGGCTCTGCCTGTCCGACTACTTCCGGCCGAAATCGTCGGGGGAGACCGACGTGATCGCCTTCCAGCTCGCCACCATGGGCCCGGCGGTGTCCGAGGCGACCGCCGAGCTGTTCGGGAAGAACGCCTACCGCGAGTACCTCGAGCTGCACGGCGTCTCGGTCCAGCTCACCGAGGCCCTGGCCGAGTACTGGCACGTGCGGGTCCGGCAGGAGCTCGGCATCTCCGCCGCCGACCCGGCCGAGCTCGACGGGTTCTTCTCGGTCAAGTACCAGGGCGCCCGGTACTCGATCGGCTACCCGGCCTGCCCCGACCTGGCCGACCGGGCGAAGATCGCCCGGCTGCTGCAGCCGGAGCGGATCGGCGTCGAGCTCTCCGAGGAGATGCAGCTGCACCCCGAGCAGTCCACCGACGCCATCGTCGTCCACCACCCGGCTGCGAGATACTTCAGCGTGTGAATGTGACAGATGGTGCAAATGGGCTCGCGGCGGTGCTGTTCGACATGGACGGGCTGCTGGTCGACACCGAGCCGCTCTGGTTCGAGGCGGAGACCGAGGTCATGGAGCGGCTCGGCGGGCCGTGGACCAAGCAGGACCAGGCGGCGCTGCTCGGCGGGTCGATGGAGCGGTCGGTCGACTACCTGCTCGCGCGGGCGGCCAGGCCCGCGCCGCCCGCGTCGGTCGAGCGGTGGCTGATCGAGGGGATGCTCAGCCGGACCACGGCCGGCCGGGTGACGGTGCTCCCTGGCGCGGCCGAGCTGCTGGCCGAGGTGGCCGCCGCCGGGCTCCCGTACGCGCTCGTCACCGGCTCGCTGCGGCCGTTCGTGGAGGCCGTGGTCGCGGCCACCGGGTTCCGGTTCCCGGTGACCGTCTGCGGCGACGACGTCCCGGTCACCAAGCCCGATCCGGCTCCCTATCAGCTGGCGGCCAAACTGCTCGAGCGTCGACCCCGCCCGCTGCGTGGCCCTGGAGGACTCGCCGAACGGCGTTGCCTCCGCCACCGCGGCCGGCTGCCTGGTGGTCGCCGCGCCGTCGATCGCTGCGGTCCCGGCCGCCCCTCGCCGCCTCGTCGTCCGCTCGCTGTCCGAGGTCACCCTGGGCACCCTCCGCGCCCTCGCGTCCGCGAACGGACGCCTGACGCCTGACGCCTTCGGCTGACGGCGGGAAGCGTGAGCGCGCCGATCGCCGTTGACGTTCCGCGCACTACTCGAGATATGTCACGATGGAGGGAGCAGGGAGGCGTGTCATGAGCTATAGCAGCATCGCCTGGCTTCCGCTGGCGGCGGGACTCACCGTTCTCGGCCTGATACTTAGCTATGCCGTCTGGCGGCGCTCCGGGACCCGCCCGGCGCTGCGCGTCGTGGCCGTGTCGCTGCTGCCGATCGCGGCCTACCTGACCGGGGCGATCGAGATGTTCTGGAAGATCGGCGTGGCGATCGGGCAGTTCGGCACCGGCTTCGCCTTCTCCACCACCAAGTGGGTCGGCATCGGGGTCACCGGGCTCGCGATCGCGCTCTTCCTCGCGGCCGGCGGCCGCGAGGCCCGCAAGGTGGCCAGGGAGAAGCGCAAGGCCGCCAGGGGCAGGCAGGACGACGAGGCGGAGCTGACGTCCGCTGGCGGCCGCCGTGACGCCCTCGCCGGGCCCCTCGACGGCGACCCGAGGGGTGCCCGCGACCCGGGCGCCGGTTCCCGCCACCCGCAAGCCCGAGGCGCCCGCGAAGGCCTCCCGCAAGGCCGCGCAGCCCGCCGACGACGATGACCTGAAGGACATCGAGGACA
>CAWIIX010000019.1:0-162950 GCA_963836195.1 uncultured Actinomycetota bacterium
TTTCAAAGCGCGCGACGGTCACCGGAACGGGGGAGTCGGCGTAGCGGGCGACCACCGCGCAGGCCAGCTCGCCCAGGTCGAGTGGGTCGCCCCGGCGGCCCAGGTCGCCGTGGTCGGCCTGCTCGTCCAGCCGGGCGAGCAGCAGCAGGTCCTCGGTCAGCCGGGAGAGCCGGAGGGTGTCGGCCAGCACGTCGCGGGCGGTCGACGCCCAGTCCTGCCCGGCCGGGTGGTCGAGCGCCACCTCGAGCTGGGCCCGGATCGACGCGATGGGCGAGCGCAGCTCGTGGGCGGTGTCGGAGACGAGCGAGCGCTGCCGCTGCTGGGCCGAGCTCAGCCGGGAGAGCATGTCGTTGAGCGTCAGCGCCAGCGACCGGACCTCGTCCCGTGCCTCCGGCACCGGAAGGTCCGCGGGCACCCCGGCCCCGGTGACCCGGGCCGCGCCCCGTCGGATGCGGTCGATCGGGCGCAGGGTGGAGCCGACCGCCAGCCAGGTGGCCCCGACGAACACGATGAACAGGACCGGCGTGCCGAGGATGAGCCCGTGCGCCACCACCTGCAGGCTGTCGGCGGCGGAGCTGTACGGGACGGCGGCGATCACCAGATCCCCGTCGTCGGCGCGCACCACCGCGACCCGCAGCAGCGACGGCATGTCGAAGGGCCCGCCGGGCACCAGGATCGCCGAGTTGCCGTTGGCGAGCGCCGCCGCCTGCGCCGGCGGCACCATCGGGACCAGCCGGTCGGCGTCGGCCGACACGTTGACGATCTGCCCGGACGGCCCGAGCACCTGGATCGTGACGGTCCCGGCGGCGACCGGCACCGGGTCGGGCAGCCGGTTCGCGTTGATCAGCGCCGCGACCTCGGTCGCGCCCGATCGGGCGGTGTCGTCCACTGACCGGGTGAGCGAGACCCGGAGCGTGTTGAGCAGCAGCAGATCGCCCGCCACCAGCGCCACCAGCAGGCCGAGGGCCGCGATGAGGGTGACCCGGGCCCGCAGGCCGCGCCGCCGCCACCAGCGCACAAGCACCGGCCCGAGGCCGTGCCGCAGCCACCACCGGCCGAACCGCCGGGCGCGGCGGCCGAACCGCCGGGCGCGTCCGGCGTCGGGCCGCGGGCCCTGTTCAGCCACCGTCGGCCGCCAGCAGGTAGCCCGCCCCGCGGATGGTCTTCACGGCCGCCCGCCCGTAGGGCGCGTCGATCTTCCGCCGCAGGTACCCGACGTAGACCTCGACCACGTTGAGGTCGGCGATCTCATCCGGGTCATCCCAGACGTGCGACAGCAGCTCGGCCTTGGACACGACCTCACCGCACCGCCGCATCAGGTACTCGAGGAGGGCGAACTCCCTGGCCGTGAGCTGCACCACCGCCGCACCGCGCTGCACCGAGCGGGACCCGGGGTCGAGGGCCAGGTCCCCGGCCCGCAGCACGGTCGGCCGGGGAACCGCCCCCCGGCGCAGCAGCGCCCGCAGCCGCGCCGCCAGCACGACGTAGGAGAACGGCTTGACCAGGTAGTCGTCCGCGCCGATGTCGAGCCCGTCGGCCAGGTCGTACTCGCCGTCCTTGGCCGACAGAAACAGCAGCGGCACCCAGTTCTCCTCGGCCCGCAGCTGCGTGCAGACGGTGTAGCCGGACATGCCCGGCAGCATGATGTCGAGCACGACGCCGTCGTAGCCGCCCTCGCGGGCCATGTGCAGTCCCGTGACCCCGTCAAAGGCCAGGTCTACGGCGAACCCCGACGCCTCGAGGCCGCGCTTCACCGCGGCGGCTAGCCGCCGCTCGTCCTCCACGACAAGCACGCGCATGGGTACAGTGTCGCCGAGGGGCGGCGCCGCGCGCACCACCACGCTCTCAGCCGCCTCTCAGCGGTTCTCAGCAACGTCACAGCGGGGTCAGAGCAGAGTAATCCTCGAGACGCGAGGAGGAGACATGGCAATGAAGATGTCCAGGCGGGCCCGGTGGGCAGTCCCGGCCACCGGAGTGGCGGTCACGGCCGCGGTGATCGCCGGCCTGCAGATCCCGTCCGCCCAGGCCTCGCCCACCCTGCCCGCCCGCTCCCCGGCCCAGCTGCTGGCCGAGGTCGGCACCGACGCCAGCCTGCCGCCGCTGACCGGGACCATGGTGGAGACGACCGACCTCGGCCTGCCGCAGCTGCCCCAGGTCGGCAACGCGACCTCGCTGTCCTCGATGCTCACCGGCTCGCACACGATGAAGATCTACTACCAGGACGCGCGGCAGTTCCGGGTGTCGATCCCGCAGCCGGAATCCGAGATCGACGTGATCAGGAACGGCGCCACCGCCTGGCTGTGGAACTCGACCGAGAACTCGGTCGACAAGTTCACCCTGTCGGCCAGCGGCAAGGGCAAGGCCGCGCACCTGAAGTCGGAGCTCCCGAGCACGCCGCTCACCCCCCAGCAGGCCGCCAACGAGCTGCTCAAGGCGGTCGGCAAGACCACCGTGGTCTCGGTCGAGGCCAACGTCATGGTGGCGGGCGAGCCCAGCTACCAGCTCGTCCTCGCGCCCAGGGACGACCGTTCGCTGATCGGCAAGGTGACGATCGCGATCGACGCCAAGTACAACGTCCCGCTGCGGGTCCAGGTATACGCCAAGGGCGCGGCCAGCCCGGCGTTCCAGTTCGGTTTCACGGCCATCCAGTTCACGTCCCCGGCCGCGGCCAACTACGACTTCAGCCCGCCGCACGGCGCGACCGTTAACGTCGTCAACGGGAGCAACGGCAGCCAGAAGTCGGCCGGCGGCAACTCGACTTCCAGCGGCTTCGGCAGCTACGGGAAGAGCTGGCTCACGGTCGCGGAGCTCCCGCAGCAGGACCTCATGCAGGGAATCGGCGCGGGCGGCCTGAAGTCCGCCAACTCGGCTGCGCCCACCGGCAACGGCCCGGCCGGCGTGGTCGGCGGCGACTCGCAGGCGGTGATCAGCAACCTGATCGGGGCGGCGAAGCCGGTGCACGGCGCCTGGGGGAGCGGCACCCTCCTCACCACCAGCCTGTTCTCGATGCTGATGACGAACGGCGAGGTCTACATCGGCGCGGTCGAGCCCAGCGTCCTCTACGCGGCCGTAGGTCACGCCACCCCATGACCGAGTCATCGTCGGGGGGTCGACCCCCCGTGCCCCCCGGGGGCACCCCCGAGACGCAGCACAATGACCCGGAGCTGGCGATCGCCAGCTCCGGGCTGACCAAGCGGTTCAGGGGCGGCCAGCTGGCGGTTGACCAGGTGGACCTGGCGGTGCCCCGGGGGTCGGTCTACGGGTTCCTCGGGCCGAACGGGTCGGGCAAGACGACCACGATCCGGATGCTGCTCGGCCTCGCCTACCCGACCAGCGGGTCGGCTCACGTGCTGGGGGTGCCGATGCCGGAAGGCGCGGTCCGGGTGCTCTCCCGGGTCGGGTCGCTGGTCGAGGGCCCGGCGTTCTACCCGTACCTGTCGGGCTGGGACAACCTGGCCCGCTACGACGCGGCCGACGCCTCGGTCTCGGCCCGGACGGCGCGGGCCAGGATCGATGCCGCGCTTGACCGGGTGGGCCTCGCCGCCGCCGCCAAGAAGAAGTTCCGCAACTACTCCCTGGGCATGAAGCAGCGGCTCGCGATCGCGGCCGCTCTGATGGTGGAGCGCGACCTGATCGTCCTCGACGAGCCGACCAACGGACTCGACCCGCAGGGCACCCGCGAGGTCCGCACGCTGATCCGGCAGATCGCGGCCGAGGGGATCACCGTCTTCGTCTCCTCGCACCTGCTGGCCGAGGTCGAGCAGGTATCCACCCACGTCGGCGTGATGCGCGCGGGCAAGCTGGTCTTCCAGGGCGAGCTGGGCGCGCTGCGACGCACCGCCGCCCCCAGGGTCGCGGTCCGCACGCCCGACCTGACGGCAGCGGCCGAGGTCATGAAGAAGCTCGGCCTGGCCGATCCGGTCGCGGGCGACGACGCGATCACGGCCGAACTCGGCGACGTACAGCCGGAGAGCGTCACCGCCGAGCTGGTGCACGCAGGGGTCGCGGTCCGCGCTCTGACCGTGGAGTCCCCCAGCCTTGAGGACCTTTTCGTCGGCCTGACGGGGGAGGGCTTCGATGTCGAACATTGAGCTGACCAGCGCCGATCTGACGTCCGCCCAGCCGGTCGGTCGGGCAGGAGCCGGACCAGAGCCGGCCGGGCCCGTTCGGGCAAATCTGAGATTTTTCGCCAACGAGCTCCGGATCACCTTCTTCCGCCGCCGCAACCAGCTGCTGCTGCTCGTGGCGGCGCTGTTCCCGCTGCTGATCGGGATCGGCCTGAAGGCGGCGGCGCCGCACGGCGGCCGCGGGAACGGGCCGGGCTCGGGCAGCGCCGCGTTCTTCAACCAGCTGGCCGGCAACGGCGTGTTCCTCACCTTTATCGCGCTGTCGCTGCTGCTCATCCTGGTGCTGCCGGTGGTGGTGGCGGTCGTGGCGGGCGACTCGATCGCGGGCGAGGCGGGCTACGGCACCCTCCGCTACCTGCTCGCGGTCCCGGCCGGCCGCACCCGGCTGCTCATCGTGAAATACGCGACGATCGTCGTGTGGTGCATGTCGGCGGTGTTCATCGTCGCGGCGGTTGCGCTGGTCGTGGGGGTGGCGCTGTTCCCGGTCGGCCCGGTGACGCTGCTCTCCGGCGACACCGTCTCGCTCGGGGCCGGCCTGGTCCGGGTGCTCCTGGTGACGGTCTACGTCTGCGCGGCGATGGCGGCCATCGGCGCGATCGGGCTGGCGATCTCGACGTTCACCGAGCACTCGATCGGCGCCATCGCGGCGCTGATGATCCTGATCGTCACCAGCGAGGTGGTGGACACGATCCCGCAGTTCGCGGTGGTGGCGCCGTACCTGCCGACGCACTGGTGGAACTCCTTCGACGCCCTGCTGCGGACCCCGGTCGACACCACCACGCTGTGGCACGGCCTGCTCTCGTTCGCCGTTTACGCGGTGCTGTTCTTCCTCATCGCCTGGGCCCGCTTCACCTCATCGGACGTCACCAGCTAGCGCGCACGCCCGGCTACCAGGTGAAGTCCTCTTCCCAGAATTCCGTGCTGCCCCGGGTACCGCGGGCGTCGGGTTCCTGGGCGCGGAGGTCGACCCGGCGGATCTTGCCCGAGATGGTCTTGGGCAGGTCGCCGAACTCGACCCGGCGGATCCGCTTATAGCCGGGAACTCGCTCGCGACAGAACCGCATGATGTCTTGAGCCAGCTCCGGCCCGGGAATCGCGTCCGCCGTGAGCAGGACGTAGGCCTTGGGAACGGCGAGGCGGAGCGGGTCGGGCGACGGGACGACGGCGGCCTCGGTGATCGCCGGGTGCTGGATCAGCACGGACTCGAGCTCGAAGGGGGAGATCCGGTAGTCGGAGGCCTTGAAGACGTCGTCGCTTCGGCCGACGTAGGTGACGTAGCCGTCGTCGTCGGAGGTGGCGACGTCGCCGGTGTGGTAGAAACCGCCGCGCATCGCGTCGGCCTCCCGCTCGGGATCGCCCTGGTAGCCGGTCATCAGGCCGAGCGGGCGGCGCGCGAGATCGAGGCAGATCTCGCCGTCGCGGCCGGGCTCGCCGGTGACCGGATCGACCAGCACGACCGGATAGCCCGGCAGCGGCCGGCCCATCGACCCGGGCTTGAGCGGCTGGCCCGGCGTGTTGCCGATCTGCGCGGTGGTCTCGGTCTGGCCGAACCCGTCCCGCACGGTGATCCCCCAGGCCCTGCGGACCTGCTCGATCACCTCCGGGTTGAGCGGCTCGCCCGCGGCCACGCACTCGCGCAGCCCGGCGGTATTCGCGGCCGACAGGTCGGCCTGGATGAGCATCCGCCACACCGTCGGCGGCGCGCAGAACGTGGTCACACCGCAGTCGCCGAGCGCGGCCAGCAGCCCGGGGGCGCTGAACCTCGACTGGTTGAGTATCAGGATCGTGGCCTGGGCGTTCCACGGGGCGAAGAAGTTGGACCACGCGTGCTTGGCCCAGCCGGGGGAGGAGATGTTCAGGTGCACGTCGCCCGGCTTGATGCCGATCCAGTACATGGTCGACAGATGGCCGACCGGGTAGCTGACCTGCGTGTGCCCGACCAGCTTGGGCTCGGACGTGGTGCCCGAGGTGAAGTAGAGCAGCAGCGGGTCGTCCGCCAGCGTCACGCCGTCCGGCGTGAACTCCTCCGGGGCCAGCGCCGCGCCGGCGTAGCTGTGCCAGCCGTCGGCGTCGCCCCCGACCACGACCCGGGTCCACTCGCCGGGGACGCCGGCGAACTTCGCCGCCTGCGCCTGCTCGGCCACCACGTGCCGCACGTCGCCCCGCGACACCCGGTCTTCCAGGTCGGCCGACTGCAGCAGCGTCGACGCGGGGATGATGACCGCGCCCAGCTTCATCGCCGCCAGCATGACCTCCCACAGCGGGACGACGTTGCCCAGCATGAGCAGCACCCGGTCGCCGCGCCGCACCCCGAGCCCGCGCAGCCAGGTCGCGACCTGCGACGACCGCGCCGCCAGGCGCCCGTAGCTGACCGCCTCATCGGACCCGTCGTCGCCGACCACCCGCAGCGCGATCCGGTCGGGATGCTCGGCCGCGATCGCGTCGAACCAGTCGAGTGCCCAGTTGAACTCGCCCAGCTCCGGCCAGCTGAACTCGGCGCGGGCCGCGTCGTAATCCTCGCGGTGGTTCAGCAGCAGGTCACGGGCCGCGCGGAAGGCGGTGGGGGAGGCGTCGTTGCGCATTGCCCCATGATTCCAGCAGCGCGTCCGCAAGCAAAGTCGGGCCTCGCGGTCTCAGAGGATTCTCAGATCGAGCTCGAACCGGTCCCTCAGCCGGCCGTGGCACACTGGTTGACATGGATAGCTGGGACGACCGCGACGGCGGACCGCGCGACCACTACCGCGGCCAGGGCCGCGACCGGGTCGCCGGTCAGGCGAGCGCGCGGCAGCTCGCGCGGGCCGTGGCCGAGCGCGAGCAGGGCAGGCGGCGGCTGACCGCCACCACGGTGACGGCGTCGTTCGCGAGCGTGGCGGTGGCGGGGGCGGTGATAGCGGTCCTCCCCGGGACGACGCACGCCTCGGTCAAGCACTCCGGAACGTCGTCGAGCAGCAGCTCCACGGGTACCGGGTCGTCCGGCTCCTCCTCGAACTCCAACTCCTCGAACTCCTCGAACTCCTCCGAACAGCTCGAACAGCTCGAACAGCTCCAACAGCTCCAACAGCTCCTCCACCCTCCAGTCACCGGCGAGCTCCCCGAGCCAGTCCAACGGCAGCGCCTCATCGACCTCGGGCGGGACCTCCTAGCGCTGATGAGCGAGTCGTCCGCGCTCCCAGGCGAACCGGCCGAGGTCGATGCCCAGCCGGAATTCGCCGCCTGGCGGGCGCTGGGCATGCTCATCCAGCTCGGGGTGACCGACGCCGCCAAGCTCGCCCCGGCCCGCGCGCTGCTCGAGGACGACCTGGCCGCGCTCGACCTCGCCTGCAGCCGCTTCCGGCCCGACTCCGAGCTGGTGGCGGTCGGGAACGCCGCCCGCAGCGCCGAAGGTCCGGTCACGGTCCCGGTCAGCCACCTGCTGGCCGAGGCGGTCGAGGTCAGCCTGCGAGCGGCCGAGCTGACCGACGGCGACGTGGACCCCACGATCGGCGGGGTCATGGCGGCGCTCGGCTACGACCGGGACTTCGCCCAGCTCGAGTCGGCCGCGACGTCAACGACGAGGCAAACGGCCGCGGGCGCAGCCCCCGCCACTGTCGGCGTCCGGACGATCCCGGGCTGGCGCTCGGTCTCGGTCGACGTCGCGGCCGGGAAGCTGACGGTCCCGGCCGGCGTCCAGCTCGACCTCGGCGCGACCGTGAAGGGCTGGGCGGCCGACTGCTCGGCGGCGAAAATCGCCGACCGCCTCGGCTGCGGCGTCCTCGTCAGCCTGGGCGGCGACACCGCCGTGGCCGGCCCGCCGCCAACCGAGGCCGGCTGGCCGATCCGCGTGCAGGACACCACCCTTCCGCTCGAGGACACCCCCGACGGCCCGAGCCAGGTGGTGTCGATCCGCAGCGGCGGCCTCGCCACCTCGTCAACCGCCGCGCGCCGCTGGCACCACGGCGGCGACGTGCTTCATCACATCCTCGACCCGCGCACCGGCCTGCCCGCCGCCCCGGTCTGGCGGACGGTCTCGGTCGCGGCCGCGACCTGCGCCGACGCCAACACCGCCGCCACCGCCGCGATCATCAGAGGGCATCGCGCCCCGGCCTGGCTGGCGAGCCTCAACCTCCCCGCCCGCCTGGTATCGGTCGACGGCGCAATCACCACCGTCGCCAACTGGCCTAGCCGATAGGCTCCCACTTACCCGTCAGATGGACGGTGAGCAGTGCGATCACTAGCCCGGCCAGAAGCGAGGCGACCAGCAGCGCTAGCCGGGCGCCACGGCCGCCGAGGATTTCGATCGCCCGGCGGCTGTGCCGGCCGGCGATGACGCGCACGCCTGTCTCGCCCTCCGGGGCGGAGACGCCGCGAGCCTCGGCGACGAGCAGCCCCGGCAGCCGCCACACGTAGGCGAGCACGTGGATGGCCATGAAGAACAGCCACGCGATGAACGAGAGCCGGTGCAGCTGCAGCCACCCGGTTGGTCCGCCGTAGTGGCTCGGGCCGGTGACCGCGAGCATGATCCCGGAGCCGAATACGCACGCCGTCAGCACCATGTTGATCGGCCCGATGACCCGCAGCAGCGGCGCCGGCGGCCCCTTGCGCCGGTACGGCTCGCTCCCGGTGTAGTAGCGGGCGAAGCGGTAGAGGACCGACCCCGCCTTGAGGGTGACCGGGCCGAGGAGCAGCATGCCCAAGAACACATGCAGGGTGAGCAGGCGGCCGATCCGCAAGATCGTGTAACCCTCGACGGCCAGCAGGATCAGCAGCACCGCCCCGGTTATCGCGGTCAGCCGCTCGTTGCCCTCGGCTCCGCCGGACCGCTGGGCAGCCTCGCGTGTGTGGGCCGCAGGAGCTTGCGGCGCGTCTGGATACGACACGGCCTCAGGGTAGGCGCGTGACGGCTCGCCTCGCGTCGGCCGGAAGGACGATGATCGCGCGCCGCGCCCTCATCCGCGAGGCGGACGCGGGCGCGCGGCGACATTACCCCAGCTCGACGAGCCAGTCCAGCGCGACCGCGGCCGTCCACGACTGGTGCAGCGAACCGAGCGGCGCGCCGGTCTCGGGCTGGTAGTACTCGGCGAACGTCTCGTCCCGGAGCTGGTCAATCGAGGACGACCGGAGCGAGGACGCCACCTCGCCCTCCCCCGACCGCTGAAGCGCCCAGCACAGCAGCCAGGTGAAGACCGGCCAGACCGGACCCCGCCAGTAGCAGTCGGGGTCGTAGGCGGGCGAGCACGGCGAGGTCGACGGCGGCAAAGGGAACGAAAGCGACGGGTGCCCCGCCCACCGGGGTCCCATCAGCAGCGACACCAGGCGCGACCGCATCGAGGCGGGCATGCCCCCGGCGATCAGCGGCGCGAACCCGGCGCAGGTCTCCGTCCGCAGCCACTCGCCCGTCCGCAGGTCGACGTCCACGGCCAGCCCCGACGGCTCGTCCACGTGGCAGAACACCGCCGCCCGGGCCTGGACCGCGTAGTCCTTGAGCTCGGCCGCCTCATCCGGCCTGTGCAGCGACAAAGCCAACGAGGAAAGCAAATCGGAGGCAGTGGCGAAGATAGCGGTGAAAAGCACGTCCCCGACCTGAAAGGAGCCGGTCTCGCGGAGCAGCCCGGCGTCGTAGCCGGCCGCCTTGGCCTCCTCCACCAGCCACAGGTAACGGTCGTACTCGTGATCAGTAGGACGCTGGCAGGCGTCCGACACGTGCGCCTTGTCTCGCCGGGTGTAGGCGGGCAGGCCGACCCCGACCTCCACCGCCGCGTACGGCGCGTCCCAGCGGGGCGAGTTGTCGGTGCCCGACTCCCAGCCGTGGAACAAGGTCATCAGCCCGGTCGACTTGTCCGTCCGGTCGCGGGCCAGAAACCGGTGCCAGGCCAGCAGCTTGGGGTAGATGCGCGCCGCCCACGCCCGGGTGAGCTCCGCCTCCCGACCGCCGCAGGCGGTCGCGATCGACAGGATCCGGTCGACGGCGATCGCGTGCACCGGCGGGTCGATGATCCCGCTCGTCGCCGGGAACGACGAGGCGTCCTCGTTGTGCAGCGAGCACTCCCACTGCGCGGGACCTGGCCAGTAGCCGTCGGTGGCGGCGGCGGGGTCAAAGACAATGTGCGGCAGCAGGCCGTTGCGCCACTGCCCGGCGAACAGCGAGTCGAGCTCGAGCCGGGCGCGGGGCAGGTCGACGGTGGCCAGGCCGATCGCGTTGAACGCGGCGTCCCAGCTCCACTGATGCGGGTAGAGGGCGGGGGCGGCCTTGGTGATCAGGCCGGTGCTGTTGTCTCGGAGGGTGTACGCCGCGCGTGCGGCGATGGAGGGTGACCCAGGCATCATGGTAAATATCAGGTTTCTGAGGGTTTCGATCTTGTTAACTGCTGAGGCAGTGAGGAGCTTCGGACCAAGTGGCGCGGCCGACCAACTGACGCGTCACCAGACAGGAAGCTACCCCGGACCAGCGCACCCGCGCCATGGCCAACACGCCACAGAAGGCACACCATTAATGAAGCCGGGGGACAGCAGCCGTTACGGTCAGTTAGTAACACCGCCGCCGCCCCCGGCATTCCTCAGAGCCAGCTCAGAGGCTACGTGTACCTCGCGCTGGGCATCATGACCGATCCTTGAGAGGGTAAGCAGAGAGCGTTTTTCTACCTTTGTGGGGTTCGCGTGACGTTGTGGTATGCCAGCCGGGCGACCGGCGTCGTGGCCCTGCTGCTGCTGACCGCGGTGATGCTGCTCGGCATCCTCGTGACCAGGCAGGGCCGGCTGCCGGGGCTGCCGAGGTTCGCGGTCTCCGGCCTGCACCGGAACCTGAGCCTGCTCGCCACCGCCTTCGTCGCGCTGCACGTGCTGACCGCGGTCGCCGACGGCTACGTGCACATCCCCCTTACCTCCGCCGTGGTCCCGCTCACCTCGTCCTACGAGCGGATCTGGCTCAGCCTCGGCGCGATCAGCCTCGACCTGACCGTGGCCCTGATCGTCACCAGCCTGCTCCGCCGGTATCTGTCCCGCCGGGCGTGGCGGGCGGTCCACCTCCTCGCGTATCTGAGCTGGCCGGTCGCCTGGATGCACTCGTTCTTCTCCAGCGGCGACCTGCAGCACGGCATCCTCCTCGTCATCGCGCTGATCTGCGTGATCGCGGTCGCCGGGGCGGTTGTCTGGCGGCTGGCGGCCGCCGCCCGCGACGTGCCCAGGGCCGAGCGGGTCGGCCTGATCATGACCGCCGTCCACGACCGCACCAGGCGAGACCCGGCCAGACAGGCAGGCCGCCGAGCGACCGCCGACAGAGATAGGACGTCCGCCCGATGACCGCCGCGACTGCGGGTGCCTTCCACGACGGCGCGGGCCGCGCGGCCGCTGACCAGCGACCTGCCGAGGCTGCTGCCCCCGGCCGGGGACGCTAAACGGCAGCAGGACCTGGCCGCGCACCTCGCCCGGCACGGCGGCCTGCCCTACCGCGACCGCGCGGGCACCGCGACCAGACCCGGCGCGCTGATCGGCGACATCGAGCGGTCGGGCCTGACCGGCCGCGGTGGCGGCGCCTTCCCGGTCCACCGCAAGCTCGCGGCGGTCCTCGAGGCGGCCGATCGGCGCCGCAGGACCCCGGCCGTGATCGCGAACGGCTCCGAGTCCGAGCCCGCCAGCGACAAGGACGCGACCCTGCTCTGGCTCGCACCGCACCTCGTCCTCGACGGCCTGCAGCTCGCGGCCGAGGCGCTCGGGGCGGACACCGCGATCCTGGTCACCCACGCCGACCGCGAGCACGACGTGGCCGGCCGTGTCCGCCGGGCGCTCCAGGAGCGGCTGAACGCAAGGCTCGACCGGGTCCCGGTCCAGCTCGCGGTCGCCCCCGCCCGTTTCCTCTCCGGCCAGGAGACCGCGCTGGTCAACCACCTCGGCGGCGGCCCGTCGATCCCGACCTTCATGCCGCCGAGGATCACCGAGCGCGGCCTGAACGCCAACCCGACCCTGGTGCAGAACGTGGAGACGCTCGCGCACCTGGCGCTGATAGGGCGCTACGGCCCGCGCTGGTTCCGCGAGGCCGGTACCGCCGCCGAGCCGGGCTCGATGCTGGCCACCATCCGCCGGGGCGACGGCCGGCCCAGGATCAGCGAGGTCCCGCTCGGCCTGCCGCTGCGCGATCTGCTCGGCGAGGCGGCGCAGAACCGGGCACCGGAGTCGGCGGTGCTGCTCGGCGGCTACCACGGCACGTGGCTGCCGGCCGCCCGGGCGGCCGCGCTGACCCTGGACAACCGCTCGCTCGAGTCGGCCGGCGCGCGGGTCGGGACCGGCATCGTGATCAGCCTGCCGCCCGACCGCTGCGGCCTCGTGGAGACCGCCCGCGTCGTCCGCTACCTCGCCCTCGAGTCGGCCGGCCAGTGCGGCCCGTGCCTCAACGGCCTGCCCAGGATCGCGGCCGCCTTCGTCGAGCTGGCGACCGGCCGCCCGCGACCGCACACCGTCGATGACCTGCAGCGCTGGGCGGGCCTGGTTACCGGCCGGGGCGCCTGCCACCACCCCGACGGCACCGCCCGCTTCGTCCGCTCGGCCCTGATCACGTTCGCGGCCGAGGCCGGCCGGCACGCCCGCGGCCGCTGCTCGGCCACCAACACCGCGCCGTACCTGCCCATCCCGGCTGCCGCCGCCCAGACCGAAGCCGACTGGATCTGATCCCATGAGCGAGCGACTCGTCGTCAACCCGATCGACTGCAAGGCCCACGGCGCCTGCGCCGAGCTCCTGCCGGAGATGATCACCCTCGACGAATGGGGCTACCCCATCGTCGACCCCCGCCCGCTCCCGCCCGGCCTCGAACGCCACGCCCGCAAGGCCGTCAGCGCCTGCCCGACCCTGGCCCTCCGCCTGCTGCGCACCGAGGCTTAGTAAAACCCAAGATCCAAGGTCAAACCCATCATCATCCCGAACGGACCCTGGTTTCACCTCCATCCGCCCAGTGCCCCCTCAATCGGCGGCGGAAATTACGTTGCATTCCTCGCGTCCTATCCCGCATACTGATTTACATGACGCACTCTCCGAGCAGCTTCAAGCGCGAATCGTGGCACCAGCCGCGACCCGCGATCATGCGCGCGCTCGGCCACTCCCTATACCGGGAGGCTTCCGGATAGCCAGGACTACCAGGCACAACGGAAGCCGCCGATCGGGGTCGCACCCGACAAGGCGGCTTTTTATTTTCCTTGGGGCGTAGCTCAACGGCCAGAGCACCCGCCTCCAAAGCGGACGGTTGCGAGTTCGAATCTCGCCGCCCCTGCGAGCCTCACGTACAGGCTTGATATTTGACATGTCCATAGCGGGAAACACACACTGACGGCGGGCATAAATGCGCCCGGCCCGTCAATTCAGCGCGGCGAAAGATAGGGCAGCTACTCCCGGGGATCACCCTGTACCGGGCGCCGCGCTTGCTGGGGATGACAGGTAAGGCACCGGACGCGCCCTGCAAGCGCCGTCTCGTCGGCCCGATTCCGGCCTTCTCCACCGGGACGTCGCGTAAGGGCTAGCGCCGAAGGCCCGGGGTTCGAATCCCTGGCGGCGCACGCGGGAATGAAGGGAACTGGCATACCTGACCAGCTCAAACCTGGCCGACTGAGGGTTCGAGTCCCTCTTCCCGTACTCGATGGCCATTAGGGGAATTCGGCAGACCCGCCGCGCTCTGGACGCGGAGCTTCCTGGTTCGAGGCCAGGATGGCCAGCCACGCCGCCGCGCACGGTTGCGGCTCCGCCCTCGTACAGCGGATGATCCGGGTCGGCACCGGATGGCGGCTCCACGTGCTCGTACTCCAACTGGAAGAGAGGCCAGGTCGAGAGCCTGGATGTTGCGGGTTCAACTCCCGCCGAGCGCACGCAATGCCTTTCGGATCGGCGTCCGTCAGTCTTTGGTATGGACTGGCTGCCCGGGTCGGCACCGGGGAAAGGCTCCCTGTGACCGTAGTGTCAGCGGTTCAGCACGCGAGCTCGCCATGCTCGCAGGGCCGGTTCGAATCCGGTCGGTCACTCGCATGCCGGACTAGCCCAATGGCAGAGGCGCCTGATTCAGGTTCAGGAGGTTCGCGGTTCGAGTCCGCGGTTCGGTACGAAAGGTGAAATGGAGAGCGAACCGATCAGGGATCGGGACCGTTTCGAAGGCGGATCGGCGCCTTGGCGCTGGGGATCATGCCCTCCGCTCTCCGCTCGTGGAAGATGCGCGGCCGGCGCCGCAGCGGGGCTTGAACCCTCGCGACGGGTAACACCGTGGGGCTCGACACCTCCATCTTCCTCTCCTGGCACGTCGGCGTTCTTCGGGAATGCGTCGCGGACCCGGCTTCAAATGGCGGGGTAACCTCGCCAGGCCCTCAACCTGGAGTCTGCGGGTTCGACCCCCGCACGGAGCACGCAAGGCCCACTAGGCAAAATGGTTAAAGCCACCTGCCTTTCAAGTAGGAGCGTCTGGGTTCGATCCCCAGGTGGGTCACAGCGGAGTGGACTGGAGGTAGGTTCCAGCCGGGCCTCATAAGCCCAGTAACGCGGGTTCGAATCCCGTCTCCGCCACGAAGGCTCGCCGTGCGCCACGGCCGGTATTGGACGGCAAAGCGCGGCAACCTCATTCTGGTGTCGTCCAACGGCAGGACGCCGCCCTGTTAAGGCGGCTATCGGGGTTCGAATCCCTGCGCCAGAGCACCTGCGCCCGCGCGGGTACTCATACTCTCGTGGTGAAACGGATATCATGCCGGACTACGAATCCGGGGGTGGGGGTTCGACTCCCTCCGAGAGTACGCAAGGTCGGCTAGCTCAGCGGAAGAGCGTCGCGTTAACGCCGCGAAGACCGGGGTTCAACTCCCTGGCTGACTACGGTGATTATGGTGTAAAGGCAGCATAAGGGGTTGTGGACCCCTCGGCCCGGGATCGATACCCGGTAATCACCCCATGCCAGAGGTGGGCGATGGACGCCCGGCCGGCTGTAAACCGGCCGCCCTTGTGCACCCCCAGTCCGATTCTGGGCTCTGGCTCGCTTTCCCCGCTCCCGGGTAAGTCGCTTTCCCGGTAAGTCGCTTTCCCCGCTTCCGGTAAAGGAGTGCCCCCGCCTCTCCGAAAGGCGGGTGCCTGGTTCGAGTCCAGGCGGAAGCACCGGTGTTTCCCGCTATGGCAGCGCTGCCCTGCCCAGCCCGCAGCCGACGTACGTGTCGAGACCCGGCGTCCGGCGGCAGCGCCTCGCCACACTGTCCTCACCGTCACCACTGACACCAGGCTGGCCCGACATAAGGGTCAACGTGGGTACTACGGGTCGCCGGCTGCCCCCAACAGCACACGCTCACGCCCAAGGCCCGAAACCGACGCCCCAAACAGCACACGATCACGGCTCCCGCCCTGGCCGACCCGTCGGCATCCACCACAGCCGCCCCAGAACCCTCACACGCCACGCCACCCCGTGCGTATCGACGTTCGCTAGAAGCCGACCGGACCCGACCCAGCTCCCACCCGGCCTGGAACGCCGCGCCCGCAAGGCGGTCACCGCCTGCCGGACCCACGCCATCCGGCTCCAGCTGGCGTAGCCGCCCGGACGCCCACAGACCCGAAATCGGTCCTTGGTTTTGATCGCGAATGCCTGGGTCAAGACCCCTACTGTCACAGGGAGGCACCACGCCAACACCGGGCGTCGACGGAGGTCAGGATGAGCAGTGTCGATATGAGGCTTGAGGTCGTGACGGTGCCCGTCAGCGACGTCGACCGGGCCAAGGACTTCTACACCGGCCTCGGCTGGCGGCTGGACGCCGACATCGTCGCCGGCGATAACTTCCGGGTTGTCCAGGTGACGCCGCCCCAGTCGGCCTGCTCGGTCTCCTTCGGCAAGAGCGTCACCACCGGCGAGCCGGGATCGGTCCACCGCCTGATCCTGGCCGTCGACGACATCGACGCGGCCCGGGCGGCCCTCGTCGACCGAGAAGTCGAGGTCAGCGAGGTGTTCCACCTGGCCGGCGGCCGCGTCCCCGGGCGTGACCCGCAAAATCGGTCGTACCAGACCTACGCGGCGTTCAGCGACCCGGACGGCAACGAGTGGCTGCTGCAAGAGATCACGTCGCGCCTCCCCGGCCGGGAGTGGGAGGACTAAGGGCTGATGCCGGCCGCCGCCCTCGATACGTAACCGATCTCCGAAGGGGAGCCACACCATGACAGCGACCTACCTGGGCAGCGGCGATCCCGCCCGCAGGCGCACCGACTACTTCCCGGTGTGGCTGAACGACCTGGCCGACGACGTCACCTTGGAGGCTTCGGCCATCAACGGGGCGGCCCAGGGCCCGGACGCGGTTCGCTCGATCATCCTCGCCGTCAAGTCGCTCTACGAGTACCAGGACATCAACTTCACCGGCGACTACGGCGACACGTACTTCATCGAGGACTACACGACGCAGATCCAGGGCAAGCCCTTCGGCGTCATGGGCGTGATCACCCGCAACGCCAAAGGGCAGACCCAACACATCGTCGTCAACCAGCGGCCCCGCGACACCCTGCTGCTGGTGGCCCGCCTGCTGGCCGAGAAGTTCGCTGGCACCCCCAACGCCCAGTACTTCGCGGCCAGCGCCTAGACGGACGAATTGCCCGGACGCCCAAAGCCAAGGCGGGGACGCCTAGAGAACGTCGTGCCCCGGGTGATCGGTGGGAACGGCACCGGGAACGGCGGCCTGAGCCGGGATCGAGCCGAGCCGCCCCTTCTGGAAGTCCTCGAACGCCTGCTGCAGCTCGGCCTTGGTGTTCATCACGAACGGACCGTAGGCCGCGACCGGCTCCCGGATCGGCTCGCCGCCCAGCAGCAGGATGTCGAACGTCGGCGACGGGCCCTCGATCGCGGCGTCGGCCGCGAACGTCAGCGACTCGCCGAACCCGAACGTCGCCAGCTGCCCGGTCCGGATCGGCCGCCGCTCCGCCCCGACCGTGCCCGACCCCGCCAGCACGTACCCGAGCGCGTTGAAGTCGGCCGGCCACGGGACCGAGACGGTAGCGCCAGGCGAAACAGTCGCGTGCACCAGCGAAATCGGCGTGTGCGTCACCCCCGGACCCGAGTGCCCGTCAAGCGAGCCGGCGATGACCCGCAGCAGCGCGCCGCCGTCGGCCGAGGTCAGCAGCGCGACCTGGCCGGCCCGGATGTCCTGGTAGCGCGGCTGGGTCATCTTCAGCCTGGACGGCAGGTTGACCCAGAGCTGGAAGCCGTGGAACAGGCCACCGGAAACCACTAGCTCCTCCGGCGGCTCCTCGATGTGCAGGATGCCGCCGCCGGCCGTCATCCACTGGGTGTCGCCGTTGGTGATGAGGCCGCCGCCGCCGTTCGAGTCCTGATGCCTGAACACCCCGTCGATGATGTACGTGACGGTCTCGAAGCCGCGGTGCGGGTGCCACGGGGTGCCCTTGGGCTCGCCCGGCGCGTACTCGACCTCGCCCATCTGGTCCATGTGCACGAACGGGTCGAGGTCGTCCAGGCTGACGCCCGCGAACGCGCGCCGGACCGGGAACCCCTCGCCCTCGAAGCCCGACGGCGCGGTGGTGACCCGCGCGACCGGCCGATCGCCCTCGACCGGGGGCACGGTAACTCGGGGCAGGACCAGCAGATTGGGGACGGTAACGGCCGGCATGATGACGCTCCTCGCACTAGATCAGGCACCCATACCCGGCGCACCGGGCAGCCAACAGCCTGAACACTACATGACACGTCATCATTCCTGCTTCCGCAACGCGAAAGCCCGGTAACAGCGGCATGCCCGGCCTCGAACATCCCCAGCGCCTCGTCGATCCGCTCGAACATGTCCGTCACCAGCGTGCTCGTGACTCCGCCCTCCGGCAGCGTGTGGTACGGCAGCGACGCCGACGTCATGACCCCGAACATCGCCCCGGCGAACGTCCGGACGGCGAGGTCATCCGGCGCGCGGCCGGTCCGCTTGGCCAGCGCCTCCGTCATCAGCTGCATCATCCGGCTGGTGTCGTCCAGAATCCGGGCCCGGATCTCCGGCACCGTCACCTGCAGCGCGAACGCCTCGCGGAGCTGCTCCATCTCCTCGGGAGTGAACGACGCGGCGACCTCGCGCAGCGAGGCCCGCAGCGCCGCGACCGTACCCAGCGACGGCGGCTGGCGGTCGAACGCCGCGAACAGCCGTGTGTCCATGTCGTCCTGGATGACCACGTCTTCCTTGGTCGGGAAGTAGCGGAAGAACGTGGACGGCGAGACCTCGGCCGCCGCCGCGATCTGCTCCACGGTCGTGGCCTGGTAGCCCTGCTCGCGGAAGAGCCGGAGCGCGTGCTCTCGCAGGGAGGCACGCGTCCTGGCCTTCTTCCGTTCACGCAGGGATTCCTGCTCGTTCATTGCGGTCACGCCTGTGATTCTGCCCCTTCACCCACGGTTCAGCGAAGCTTGCGGAGGAAGACGACCGCGAGCAGCGCGCAGCCGACCGCGATGCCGCCGCACGTCCACAGCATGATGTCCATGCCGTCGACGAACGCGGACCGGACCGAGTCAAGCAGCGCGGCCGAGCCGCTCTCGATCGCCACCTGGACGCCGCCCGCCACGCCCTGCCGCGCGTGGTCGGCCGCCGCCGCCGGCAGCCCGGTGGTGTCGACCCGGCTGCCGTAGGCGTTGCTGATCAGCGTGCCGAGGATGGCGACCCCGATCACCGAGCCGACCTGGCGCATGGCCGAGATCAGGGCCGAGCCCGACCCGCTGCGCTCGGCCGTCAGCGAGGCGAGGGTGACGTTCATCGCCGACGGCATCACCAGGCCGAAGCCGAGCCCCGAGACCGCCACCCAGGCCAGCGTGAACCAGGTCGAGCTCGACAGCGTGGTGAACGCGCCGATCGCCAGTCGCGATCGCGATGACCAGGTACCCGGCCGTGATCACGGCCCGCGGGCCGGCCGCCGACTTTCCCGGCGTCCCGTCGGAGCCGCCGCGGACCGACTGCAGCCGGGTTCCGACGACCATCCCGAGGACCATGCCGACCACCATCGGCAGCAACCGCAGCCCGCTGCCGAGCGAGCTCGCGCCGCGGACGTCCTGGAAGTACTGCGGCAACGCGAAGAACAGGCCGAACATCGCGAACGACAGCAGCGTCACCAGGATCGTGCCCCACCGGAACCCGACCGACTGGAACAGCGCCAGGTCCACCAGCGACTGCCCGCCGCGGGCGGTGATCCGCCGCTCGACCAGCACGAACAGGGCGAGCAGGATGAGGCCGACCGCGATCGTGGCCAGCGCCGTCGCGTTGCCCCAGCCGTTGTCGCCCGCCTTGATGCAGCCGTAGGTGACCGCGATCAGGCCGACGCTCGACACCAGCACGCCGAGCACGTCGATCGACGGCCGGTTGACCGAGCGCGACTCCGGCAGCAGGAAGACCACCGCGACCAGCGCGATGACGACGACCGGCACGTTGATCAGGAAGACCGAGCCCCACCAGAAGTGGTCGAGCAGGTAGCCGCCCAGGATCGGCCCGATCGGGAAGCTCAGCATGGTCGCGGCCGACATGATCGCGATCGCCTTCCGCCGCTCCTCGGGCGCGAACATCGTCGGCAGCACCGACAGCGACATCGGGAAGATCGCGGACGCGCCCACCCCGAGCAGCGCCCGCGCCGCGATCAGCTCGCCGGTCGAGCTCGCGACCGCGCACAACGCCGACGCCGCGCCGAACAGCACCAGCGCGACCAGCAGCACCCGCTTGCGCCCGTAGCGGTCGCCGAGCAGCCCGGCGGGCAGGATCATCGCCGCGATGACCAGGCTGTAGGCGTCGGTGAACCACTGCAGGTCGCCGGTCGAGGCGTGCAGGCTGACGGCGATGTTGGGCAGCGCCAGGCTGAGCACGGTCAGGTCGAGCCCGACGACGAGCACGCTGGCCGCGATCGCGATCAGCGCCCACCAGCGCCGGCTGGAGTGCTGCGCGTCACCCGGCGCGCCCTGCGCGGGCACGGTCGTCGAGGTTGGCCGGGACACCATGAGAGTCACCATCTTCTGGATGTCGCAATGAAATGAGAGTTACTGCCAAAATGATGGCACTCCCATGACCGCGCGGTCAAATCAAAATCATCATCTCGAACGGACCGTTGCTCCGCCCCACCACCCCATTACCCATCCACCCGCCGAAACGCTCACCCCCCGCGTCCCAACCCACCCCCCGCCTCCCCCACCCCCCGCCTCCCCCGCGCCCCCCGCGCCCCCTCCCCCGCGCCCCCCGCGCCCCCCGCGTCCCCCGCCCCCCCGCGCCCCCCGCCTCCCCCGCGTCCCCCACCCCCACGTCCCCCGCGTCCCCGCGCCCCCCGCGCCCATGCCCCTGGTTGGCGCGGTGGGCCACAACGCTCCACTCACGATGGCGCTGTGGCCCACCGCGCCAATAGGTTCGGCGGAGTGGGCCACAGCGCCATAGGGCTTCTAGCGCTGTGGGCCACAGCGCTAAGTCGAGGAGCTGGTCTGACAGCTCGATGGCGGCTACCAGCCGCCGCGAGTGCCCCCGGTACCGTCGGCGGAGCCCGACGAGCCCGAGGAACCCGGCCCGCTGGTGGGACCGGTCGGGTCGGTGGGACCAGTGGTCGGGGGAGGCGTGGGGTTGGTGGTGGGGGAGAGACGCGCCAGCAACGCGGTCCCGTTGGGTGACCCGAGACCGGTGCAGGCGTCCCAGCCCGGGCCGGCCTTGTAGGCGCCGTTGGTGCCCTCGACGATGTCGCGGAAGCCGGCCACCGTCGACCCCCGGGGTGATGCCCGCGTAGAGCAGCGGCTGCAGCAGGCCGAACCGGGTCCCGCTGGCCTGCGCCAGCCGCGCGATCAGGCCCGCCCAGAGCGGGGCGACGGCCGAGGTGCCGCCGATCGGCTGCGGCTGGCCGTCGACCACGACCTGGTAGCCGGAGTACGGGTCGGCGTTGCCGGCCACGTCGGGGACGCCGCGGCCGGGCTCGGTCGCGCTGCCGATCCCGCTCCCGCCGGCCGCCGACGCGGGCACCCCGGCGCTCTTCTGCCAGGTCGGCTGCGCGTAGACGACCGACACGCCGCCGCCGCCCGGCGCCGCCCTGGATCGCGAGCTCGTTCCAGACCACCTCCGACGTAATCGTGTGAGTGGCGGTGTTGCCCACCAGGGTGGTGCCGCCGCAGGCGAGCGAGTACGGGCTCGACGCCGGGAAGTCGACCTGGACCCCGCTGGTCGAGCTGGCGTTGTCGCTCGACCCGTTGTCGCCCGCCGCCACTGTGACCGTGGCGCCGAGCG
This sequence comes from uncultured Actinomycetota bacterium, assembly GCA_963836195.1. GTDB lineage: Bacteria > Actinomycetota > Actinomycetes > Streptosporangiales > Streptosporangiaceae > Trebonia. The sequence continues at coordinate 21,309 of CAWIIX010000019.1, forward strand.
CGGCCGCGTCCGCGATCGCCTGGTTCATCCCGCTCATGGACTGGGCTGACCACGAGCTCTCCGGGCCGCCCCAGGAGATCGAGACCGCGATCGGGGTGGGCTTGGCGTTGATCGCGTCGGAGATCGCGTCGATGAAGCCCTGGTCGGTGTTGGGCGCGAAGTAGACGACGAACGATGCCTTGGGCGCGACCGCCCCGGCCACCTCGATGTCCAGCTCGACCTCGCCGTCGGCGGACTGGCCGGGGGAGTTGGAGCCGTCGTCGACGCCCACCGCGGTCACCGACGGGCACCGGCAGGCTGAGCCCGCCGAAGTACGTGGTCAGGTCGGCCGCGTTGTAGCCGCCGCCGAGCTCGATGATCGCGATCGTCTGGCCGGTCCCGTCGGTCCCCGCGGGGAAGTCGTAGAAGCTCGCGACCTGCAGGGCCGTCAGCGGCACGGCGCCCGGGACGGAGCTGGCGGCGTGCGCGGTCACGGCTCCGGCCGGGGCGGGGCGGCGAAAGTGCGGGCTCGCCTGCGGCCGGGTGTCGAGGCCGATCACGCCGACGATGATCCCCGACAGCTCGGCCGGCACCGACAGGCCGCCGGTCCGGTACCGGTGGGTGACCGACCCGCTGCCGTCCGGGTGCGCGGAGGTGACCGCGGTCAGCGTGGTGCCGAACGCGGCCGTCATCGCCGCGATCATCCCGCTGACCTTGAGGCGGCGGGACGCGAGCTGGAACTCGGTCACGGTCAGCCCGTAGCGGCCGAGCACGTCGGCGACCCGGGTGGCGTCGGCCGGGTCGGCCCCGTAGCGCTGGCCGAGCTCCTCGGTGGTGACCGTGGCGGTGGTGTTGATCAGCTCGGCCGGGATCTCGGCCCGCCGCCGCAGCAGGACCGTGACCGTGATGACCTGGCTCGGATCGAGCGGCGCGGCCGCGGGCGTCGCGGTCGGCAGTTCCGAGCGCTCGCTGCCGGATAGCGGAACGAGTTCTGGCATGAGTGTCTCCCCGGTGAGATGGGCTTGCCCTTAACCGAGATTCTGTCGCGTTTTAGGCGAAGACACGGTCCGTTCGATAGCTACAGTTTTTTATCCTTTGCTTTTTTCCGGATCATGCCGACCGCTGGGAGCCAGCCTGCGCGCACAGTCGCGCCGCGCTCGGATGGTCCGAGTCACGGCAGGGGATGTAGCCGGCGTCGGCCAGGTCGTTGAGCCCGACCGCGTTCGACAGATAGGCCAGGAACGCCGCCGCCAGGCCGGCCGGGCGGCCATTGGTGTAGATGTATTCGGTTGTTCAATACTGGTGTTATTTTTGAGCCGGGCGATATTTCCGAAAGATCCGGAAAGTCCGTTAAGCGATCAAGGATGTTCGGCAAACGGATTTCATGCGGTCGGTGAATCGGGCCGGGCGCGGCCCCGTCGCGTCCCGGCGGCGGCCCCGGCCCTAGGTCCAAGTGTCACTCATCGTGATCTCCCCGTGTCAGATGGTCTGCATACGTTCTGTATATCTCTACTATCGGACAGTAATCACATGCAGGCCAGGCGAGGTGACCGGCGAACTAGACGGCAGACTGCCGGGCCGTCAGCTAGCTACGGATCGTAATGTCAGGCCGCTCAGCCGGGACCGGACCTCGCCGGTCGCGGGGTGGTGCAGCACCTCGAGGATCAGCACCGACTCCTCCCACGCTTCCCGCGCCCCGACGTCGTCGCCGGTCATCGCGTACGTGTCGCCGAGGTGGAGCAGGACCATGGCCAGGTCGTACCGGTTTCCCATCTCGCGGTCGAGGGTGATCGCGTTGCGGAAGCACGTCACCGCCGAGGCGTGGTCGCCCAGCCGCTGGTCCACCACGCCGAGGGTGTCCCAGGTGCCGGCCTCGCCGGGGGAGTAGCCGATCGCCCGGCACAGCTCGATCGCCTGCAGGCAGTTCGCCCGCGCGGTCGACAGCTCCCCGAGCTGGACGTTGTTCCAGGCCGACCCGTTCAGGGCGGACGCCCGCACCAGCGCCATGTTCGGGTCCTCGGAGGCGTGCCCGGACGAGAGCGACAGGGCCGAGCCGATCACCGACAGCGCCTCGGCGAAGCGTCCCTGGTACTCGAGCATCTGCCCGAGGATCACGTCGGTCCGGGCGAGCCCGAGGTCGTCGCCAAGCGAGGCGAAGGCCGACTGGGCCGCCGACAGGCACTCGTGCGCCTCGGCGAAGTCGCCGACCGACATCGCGAACGAGCCGAGCCCCCGCAGCGCGTACGCCTGCCCGCTGAGGTCGCCGCAGCGCTCGGCCGCCGCCAGCGCGCACCGGTGCAGCCGCGCGCCCTCGTGCCAGTGCCCGCACACGTTGTGGTACGTCCAGAGCACGACCGGCAGCTGCCACGCGTGCGCGTCGAACCCGGCCGCGGCCGCCCGCGCGACGACCTTGAGCAGCACCTGGTTCTCGGCCTCGAGCCAGGCCAGGGCCGACGCCTTGCCGCCGAACGACTCGGCCGTCACCCCGGCCGCGGCGGGCGGCGGTGCCATCAGCTCGCGTCCCGGGTAGAGCACGCCGTGGGCGTGGTGGGCGGTCTGCAGGTAGTGGTCGAGCATCCGCCTGGTGGTGTTCTCGACCCCGGCCGCCGTGGTCGACAGCGCCGCCTGCTCGGCCGCGTACGCCCGCAGCAGGTCGTGGAACGCGTACCGGCCGGGGACGGTCTCGTTCAGCAGCGACGCGCGCACCAGGTCGCGCAGCGCCACCCGTGCGTCGGCGGCCGGCAGGCCCGCCAGCGACGTCGCCGCGGCCGCGCTGATGTCGGGACCCGGATGGAGGCCGAGCAGCCGGAACATCCGCGCCGCCGGGTCGGGCAGGTGCCGGTAGGACAGCGACAGCACGGTCCGCACGTTCGCGGCCGGGTCGCCCACGTCGAGCGCGTCAAGCCGCCCGCCGAGCTCGGTCAGCTCGGCCGCCAGCGCGGTCAGCGGCAGCCGGGGCGCGGCCGCGGCCCGCGCGACGATGACCGACAGCGCCAGCGGCAGCCGCGCGCACAGCGTCGCCAGCTCGGTCACCGCCCACGGCTCGGCCGCCGCCCGCTCGGCCCCGAGCCGGGCCACCAGCAGCTCGTTCGCCTCCTGGGCGGACAGCACGTCCAGCTGGACCAGCACCGCCCCCTCGCGGGCGGCCAGCGCCGACAGCTCGCGCCGGCTGGTGACGATCACCAGGCACTCCGGCGACGCCGGCAGCAGCGGCCGCACCTGCGCGACGTCGGCCGCGTTGTCGAGCAGCACCAGCATCCGGCGACCGGCCAGCACCGACCGGTAGAGCGCGGCCAGCGACTCGGTGTCGTGCGGTATCCGCTCCGGGTGCACCCCGAACGCGTCGAGGAAGCCCCGCAGCACGTCGGCCGGATCGCTCGGCTGCCCGGCCCCGGCGTCGAACCCGCGCAGGTTGGCGTAGAGCTGCCCGTCCGGGAACTTATCCGCGACCTGGTGCGCCCACTGCAGCGCCAGCGCGGTCTTGCCGACCCCGGCCGTCCCCCCGATGGCGGAGATGACGACGCCGACCTCGCCCGCCGCCCCGCCGCCGAGCACCGCGTCAAGCGCCGCCAGCTCGGCCCCCCGCCCGGCGAAGTGCGCGACCCCCGACGGCAGCTGCCGCGGCACCGTGGTCTCCCCGGCGCCCGCGGAGCCGGCGCTGGCCCCGCCGCCATCGCCCCCGGCCCGGTACCGCGCGACCAGCTCAGCCCCCGCCGTCTCCGGCAGCCCGAGCGCCGCCGCCAGCGCCCGCACCGAGCTCGGGTACGGCCGCCGCGTCCGCCCGCGCTCCAGATCGGCGATGGCCCGCACGGAGACCCCGGACCGTTCCGCCAGGTCCTCCTGGGTCAGCCCGGCGCCCACCCGCTGCTTCCGCAGCCACTCGCCCGGCCGCACCCGGCCGGGGATGCCGAGAGCGCCAGGTGGCGCACCATTCACGACCCCACCACCTGCCCGTGATCATCCCGTCACGGACAGCCTAACTGCGCTCCGGCCGCGGGAAAAGCTTCCCAGCTCACCGGTTTAAAGGCGATAAATCCAGTCATCTCGAACGGACCCTGACTCCGCCTTATCCCGCCCGATGACTCCCCATCCCGGGGTCGATCGCAGCTCTTCTCCTTTATCCCGAACGGTCCGCGGCGACTCATCAACCACACGATCATCTCGAGTTGCCAGGTAAATGAAAGTAAAGGAATCTTAATGCGACGACACGCCAGCTCGCTCTTTGTCGCCAAACTGAAATTCGTCTAAAATTGACAGCACAGCCCGCAAAAGCGAGCGGGTCGCCGCCGGTGCAGGAACACCAGCGACGACCCTTGACCACCCGACCAGCACCACTGGAGGGATGACCATGAGGTCAATCATCGCCGAGAACGCCCCGCCCGCGCTCTCTATCCCCGCTCTCGGCCCGCACCCGCGCCTCGACCGGATAGCCGGGGCCACGTTCGAGCAACTGACCGCGGCGCTCATGTTCCTGAGCGTTTTCGACACCGACGCTTTCGACCACGCGATGGACGTGGCCGAGTCCGACGACGAGAACCCCGGCGCCACCGGAGAAGCCGAGCCCGTCTGCGCGATCTGCGACAGCAAGATCGGCATCTTCCTCGAACGAGGCCTCGTCTGGCGGCACTACGCCGGTGACGGCACGACGGCCGGCCAGCAGCACATCTACGACCCGGGCCACGCACCCGTGGTGACCTGGCGCCTCGCCGAGGACCCGGACACGCAGGACTAACTCCCGGCTATGCCCCACTTGGTGCCCCGTCGATCCGGCGGGGCACCAAGTGTTCTCTGTGAAATTAGACGCTTGAGATGTCCGGCTATGGACTAGCCATCGTTGTGGTGGAGGCCGGGGAGATGAGCGGGGCACGGGCCCAGGCTCGGGTAGCCGTGGAACATGGCCGCCAGGTGATCTGCCCCCGGGTGCGACCCTTCGGCCGGCAGGCGGTGCACCCTCCGGGCGCTCGCGCTGCATGTCCGCCGACGGGCCTTGTGTTTCTTCGCCACTGTGACCTCCCGCCCGGTCCGCTATTCACCGGGCTTTCTGCTCACTGTGACAAATCAGCCTCATCCTGCGCACTCTCGACGGCGGATAGTGTCTGTTAACCACGAAATATAGACATGAGTCACATGAGTATCAGGAGTCACGTGAAGATCATTTTAACGCCGATGTACCGGATGTGATCGTTTAACGGCAGCGGGTTGCGATTTCTGAAAGCATGGCTATCGGTAACCGTTCGGACCGTCTGCGTGGCCACCCCTCAGGCCTCGCTCCGTCGGGAACCAGGCCGCATATGAAAGGGTCGCCGTGACATCCTCCCCGGCTCCCCGTCCGTCGTACCGCTCCGTGTTCGCCGTCTCCGAGTTCCGCGCCCTCTGGTTCGCCTACGCCTTGTCCGCCGGCGGCGACCGCCTCGCCCTGGTGGCGATGACGATCCTGGTGTACGCCCGGACCAAGTCCCCGTTCCTGGCCGCGATCACGTTCGCGTCCGGCTTCGTGCCGTACCTGCTGGGCGGACTGTTCCTATCCGGGCTGGCCGACCGGCTGCCCCGCCGCACCGTCATGGTCGCCTGCGACGCGGCCCGCGCGCTGCTCGTCGGCGCGATGCTGCTGCCGCACATGAGCCTCGGCGTGCTGATCGCGCTCCTTTATATAGTCACGGTGATCCAGCCGCCGTTTGATGCGGCGCGCTCGGCGATCGTCCGCGACATGATGGACGCCAGCCACTACCCCCTGGCGATGGCAGTACTGCAGTCGACCAGCCGCGCGGTCTTCGTCGGCGGCGCCGCGCTCGGCGGCCTCGTGGTGGCGCTGTTCGGAGCGAGGCCCGCGCTCGCGGTCGACGCGCTCACTTTCGTCGGCTCCGGCCTGCTGATCCTGCTCTGCACCCGGGCCCGCCCGGCGGCCGCGTCCGCGGGCGCTTCCGGTGGCGAGAGCCCGCTGGCGCAGCTCGCCGGCGGGATCCGCCTGGTCTTCGGCGACCCGGCCCTCCGCACGCTGATCGGCCTGGCCTGGCTGGCGGCGTTCTACGAGGTACCCGAGGGCCTGGCGGCGCCCTACGCGGCGAGTCTCAAGGGCGGGGCGGTCGCGGCCGGCCTGCTGATCGCCTTCTCGCAACTGGGCGCGGCGGTGGCGGCGCCGGTCTTCATCAAGAAGATAGGCCCGCTCACGCGACTTAAGTGGATGGGTCCGATGACGGTGCTCACCTGCGGAATCCTCGCGGTGACGATCCTGCGCCCGAACCTGGAGATCTCGTTGGCGATCTTCGCCCTGTCCAACACGTTCGCGATGTATCAGGTCGCCGCGAACACCGCGTTCGTCGAGCGGATACCGAACGAGCGCCGCGCCCAGGCCTTCGGCCTCGCCAACGCGGGTCTGATCGTGGGTCAGGGGGTGGCTTTCGCTATAGCTGGAGCGGCCGCCGAGGTGGTACCTCCCTCGACGGTCGTAGCTCTCAGTGGGGGACTCGGTGCCCTAATCGCCTGTGGTCTAGCGCTCCGGTGGCGGCGAATGTCGCCTGCCGTCGGGCGTCACACTGCGAGACATCTTGGCCGAGATGACTCGCTTACCAGGAAGACACTTGTCCGTGCGGCTCGGTCTAACTAGGGGGATTGTTCGATGAGTGCTGATCGGTCTAGCTACCGGGTCCAGGTGTCGCGCATGATGTCACTTCCTTCCCAGGTCTCGCGTTCCTTCTCGGCTGGAACATCAGTTACATCAGAACCAGAAAGTGCCACGCACAGCTATTCCTCCTCATGCGTAACAGCGAACGCGTCTCTCCTCAGCGTTCACTCCTTTGTCTGGGGCACGAATTCGTCTCTCCCGCCTCCGCGCCACCAGCTATTAAGAACTATTAAGCTCCTCTTGTCCTGTCATGTCTGGAAATCTCGCTGCAATAGTTACAAGGCCCGGGAAGATGGGTTATGGTAGCTATACGCAACTAGTCATTTACGGTGAGCTGCTACTAGAAGGCAGTAACAGGTGTCACAAACGGAACGGTGGAAGATGCAACCCTCGTCCCTCACCAGCCGCCTCAGCAGGCGTTTTGTGGTGAAGGACTGGGCGTGGTGGGAGTTGCCGCCACTGCTGCGCTGGTACGTTGCCACGCCGATCGTCGGGGCACTGGCGTTCATGGCCATTGCCGCCGCGCACACCGACTGGCAAGCGGACGACCTCGTAAAGTTCCTCGTTCTTGCCAGCTGCGGGATGGTATCAATCGCGTCCACTCCCAGGATCGCGTATACGACCAGCGCGGGGCTGACGAGAGACTTTAGCTCGGTGTGGGTCCTCCCGATCGCGATACTTCTACCGCCCATCTATGCCGCGATAGTGCCGATTCTCATCGGCCTTATCCAGCAATTGTGCGTATATAAGGGAATCATCTACAGAAGAGTGTTCACCGCTGCCGCGACTGGCCTCAGTTACGGTGCTGCGTCACTAGTGTTCCACGCGCTGCCCGCGTCGTTCGCGGGCGGGCACGTGGGCGTCGGCATGCACGCCTTCACCTGGGCCATCGCGGTCGCGGCGTGCGAGATCATCGGCGGTCGGCTGCACCACTTCCTGATCCTCGGGGCCGTGAAGTTGTCTGATCCCAAGGTCAAAATTAAGCACATCGAATGGAATTGGGAGGCCTTTCAGGGCCTCTTCGTGGAAACTGACCTCAGCGTTCTCATCACCGTTGCGGTCGGGATCAGCCCCACCCTGGTTCTCCTCGCCCTGCCCACCGTCTTGCTCGTTCGGCGGTTCCTTGTTCATCCGTTGCTCATGGCCCAGTCTCGGTCTGATTCCAAGACTGGCCTGCTGAACGTCTCCACCTGGGAGAAGGAAGCCGAGACCGAGATCTCCCGGTCGATCAGAACCGGCAACCCGGTGTCCCTCGCCCTGGTCGACATCGACCACTTCAAGCTGGTCAACGACACCCACGGCCACCTGGTGGGCGACAAGGTGCTCAAGGCCGTGGCCGAGGCGCTCACGAACGGGTCCCGCGACTACGACCGCGCGGGCCGGTTCGGCGGCGAGGAGTTCGTGCTCCTGCTCGCCCAGACGACCGGGAGCGACGCCATCAAGATCGCCGAGCGCCTGCGCTCGCACGTCGAGGGCCTGGCGGTCCCGGTCGATGACCGTCCCGGCGGCCCGGTCGTCAAGGTGACCATCTCCATCGGCGTAACCTCCATCGCCCGTGGCGAGACCCGAGAGCTAATCGACCTCCTCGCGGCCGCTGACTCGGCCCTCTACCAGGCCAAGCAAAGCGGCCGCAACCGCGTGTCCGTCTCCCCGACCGACCGCACCGCACCCCTCCAAGCCCTCACGGCAGACCTGGCGGCAGCCCCGCACCTCCGAGACGAATCCCGCCCGACGACCGACCCCCACCCCGCGCCGAGCACGCAGTCCCCGCGCCCGGTCCAGGTCCACGTCCAGGCCAACCCCACCTCTCTTTCTTTATGCCAAACACGGTCACTCTCCGTGCCCATTAGGGCACCCCACGAATTCAGTCCTCACCATTAGTGAGCCCGCCACAAAACCGTGCATTGCAACTTGCAAAATGACTAATCCGAGCGTCCCCAGCCCCACCACGACCGGACCCCTTCCGCACCGCATTCGTAGCCAGCGTCCATCACTTCATCCACGGTCGTATCGGGGTTGCCCAGCATCGCCCCGAACACGTTGACCAGGAGATTGACCGCATCCGCCTCCCGGGTGGCGTCGTCGCCCCACCCCATCTCCTCGATTATCAAGTCAGCCGCCTCATTCACTACTTGCATAATCTCTTCGCGAGTGAGCGGCTCGTTGACCTCGGCCATGTCTGTCCCTTCTCCGTCGCCCCATTCTGCGGATGAAGTCTACGGAAAACAGCTCAGATAGGCCGACCCTGGCGCCACCCATTGCGTTTGGCAACTTTGCTATTCGCAACTGGTTACCATTATGGCGGACGGCGGGAGGCGGGCTCCGGACTGGCGTCGCTACCCCCTCCGCCTCCATGCCTATGGAAAGCGCAACCCCGTTCTGCCTCCGGCGGGAGAAGGCCTGATCCGTCAGCGGTCTCGCGCTGCTCTGCTCCAACTGTCCCCGAATGATCCGCGCGAAGCAGGCCTAGCCCACTCCGCACAACCGCGTGGCATCATCCACAGGCAGTCGAACGGGCACGGAGACGAGACACGCATCGGCCTCCGAGGGTCTCGAAAAAAATCGCGGAACAACTTGTCCTCAACTTTGACCCAATCATTTTCATGCGATAGAATATTCGCATGTTGAAGCTATAGCTTGAAGTCATTCGGAAGGAGGGTCGGTTGTGGAGGAGCAGGCGTCGAACGCCAAGCAGTCTCCGGCGCGGGGCATGGCACCCGGGCCTTCCTCTGATGTGCCGACGCGCCACGCTTTGCCCCTCACTTCATATTTCCCGCATTCCCCGAGTGCTCCTCGGGGCCCGCACCGGGCGGGCGTGGACGGCGCGGGGGCCCGGTCGGCGGCGGAGCGCTTCGGTCTGGACTGGGATTCGGCCGGCGCCTCGGTGCGTGCGGTGGCGGCGGAGGCCTGCGCCCGGGTGCCCGAGGAGTGGGAGATCGAGGGTCCCGGGATCGCCCTCAGCCTGGGCGACGCCGCCGACCTCGACCCGGCGCTGCTTGAGGCGATGCTCGGTCCGGACGGGCTGGGCGGGGAGGCGCTCGGCCCGCAGTTCGGGCAGGGCGCCGGCGCGGACGCGCTGCGGCCGGGCCCGGTCCTGGCCGCCCTCACCGAGCAGGCCGTCGCCGACGCCGCGTTCCTGACCGATGACCAGCTGACCGGGGCGATGCACGCCGCCGAGCGGGAGCAGGCCCGCGCCGCCTGGAAGCAGACGACGCTGGTCGCGGAGTACGCCCGCCGCCGCGCCGCCCAGCTCGCCGAGGCCGGGGCGGCGGGGTCCCGAACGGCCGCCGCCCCGGCGAGTTCCCGGACGACGAGCTCGCGGCCGAGCTGCTGATGACCCGGCACCAGGCCGCCGGGCGGATCGAGGCCGACCTCGAGCTGACCGGCCGCCTGCCCCGCACCTGCGCCGGGATGGCCGACGGGACATCACGGTCGACAGCGCCGAGACGATCGCGGCGTCGACCGTGTTCTTGTCCGACGAGGACGCCGCCAGGGCGGATGAGATCCTGGCGGCGGCCGCGCCGGGCCTGCGGGTCGACCAGCTCGGCCGCAAGGCGGCCGCCCTGGAGATGAAGCTCGACCCGGAGGCGGTCCGGATCCGCAAGGAGCACGCGAAGAGCACCCGCCAGCGGGTCGAGGTCCGCCGCGAGCTGTCGGGCAACGCGTCGCTTTCCGGCCGCGAGCTCGACACCGCCCAGGCCCTTGCGTCCAAGGGCTACATCGACGCGGTCGCGGTCAAGCTCCGCAACCACGGGGGACTGGAGGTCCGCTGTCGTCGATCCGGGCCCGCGTCCTGATCGAGCTCACCCAGGGCCGCGACCCCCTCGACCTCATCAAGCCCAGGCGCCCGGCGGCGCCCGCCTCAGCCGCAGGACCCGGCGCCGGCACCGGACCCGATGGCCGCGACGGCAGCCCGGACCCGGCGGCCTCGATGACGCCGACTACCCCGACTACCCTTGCTTCCCCGGCGACCCGGACGACCCCGGCCCCGACGACCCGGACGGCCCCGCTGGCCCCGGCTACGCGGGCCCGGGCGGGCGGCCCGGCTGGGACGCCGCCGAGGCTGAGAACGCCCGCCATGCCGACCCCGACGAGCCCGCCCGGCGCGGCCCGCTGCGCCCCGGCGCTAGCGCACCGCTCCCGGCCGCCATCAACCTCCTCGTCCCGATCGGCACCCTCCTCGGCTGGTCCGCTGCCCCCGCCACCGCCAACGGCATCGGCCTGCTCGACCCAACCGAGACTCGGGACCTCGTCCAGGCCGCCTCCCGGCACCCCAGAACCCGCTGGTGCGCCACGATCATCAACCCCGACGGCACCGCCGCCGCCCACGCCTGCGCCCCCGGCCAGCACCCCTGGGACCCGCCACCCCCAACCCCCGAAGCGCCATCGCCCCCCGACCACCCAGGCGGGCCGCGCCCGCGCGAGGCCCCCGACGCCGCCCGGCTCGCGCGCCTGCACGAGCTCCTCAACCAGCTGAGGCTCAGAGCCGAGCCCGTCGCCCGGGGCCAGTGCGACCATCGCCAGGCCGAGGATCGGTACACCCCCAGCCGCAAGCTCGCGCACCTCCTGCGCGCCCGCTCCGCGACCTGCGACGCCCCCGGCTGCAACGCCCAGGCCGTCTACTGCGACCAGGACCACACCACCCCCTGGCCCGACGGCCCGACCGACCAGTGCAACCTCGGCCCGAAATGCAGAAGGCACCATCGCTGCAAACAAGCCCCAGGCTGGCAGGTCGAGCAACCCGAACCCGGCATCGTCCGCTGGACCCTCCCCAACGCCCGCACCCACACCACCACCCCCACCGTCTACGACCTATAGACGTCGCATAGGGCACATTCCGGGGATTAATGATTGATCTAGCAGGACAAAGGATAATTAACGAACCCGGAATCCTAGCTGCTGCGCTTCGATCATAATCTGCTCGGCATCAACGGCTTGTCGGTAGCTGATCTCTTTGCCGCCGATTAGACTCTTAGCTATATCTGAGGCAACGCGGCGCTGCCAGGGCTCCAAGTTGTGGGTCTCCTTCGCCCATTGCTCGATGGCAAACCATACGTCTGCGGGAAGAGACGCGATGGTTATGATGAGCGTAGAGGCGGCTTCCGATTTGGTTGGGCAGCGTGGCGGCCGCGGGCTGCATCGCTGTCGGGTCGATCAGCTCGACCGCGGAGCTGAGTCGGGCATCCTCCCAGTGGATGTCCAGCACCTTGTTCCAGCATTCGGGCCGCTTGGCCCACTCGGTGACGTTGGCCACGCGGACAGGAGTCGTGATGACCTGAGCGTACTCGGCGGCTCAGGTCGTCGATGGCGTCGCGAGGCGCGGGGGTCAGCTTCTGCTCCCGCCAGATGCGGTCAAGGTCGATCCGCTGCCGGTGTCGTGCGAGAGCATGGCGATCGTGTAGGTGACGATGTTGGCGCGGTAACCGCCGAACTGCTGGGCGGAGACGATCTTCTCGGTGGCGCGGAACAGGATGGCCTTGGCGATCAGGCGCTGGCAGTAGGCTCGGTCGACGTCAGGCGCCTTCTCGCCGAGCCTGATCATGAACTCGCGGAAGTTCTTCTCCGCGCCGCGGCTGACGATGTGCGGCAGCTGTTCCAGGAGTGCTCGAACTTGGCGAGGTCGGACTTGGTGAACTTCTGCGCAGCGGATGGAGCGTCTTGAACGCCCTCTGGCGTGCCGGCGTCCGCTCGCGGGCGAGCGCGTCGGCGTACTGGCCCGTGCCCGCTCGTAGAACCAGCGGGTCTCCTGGCCGCTGCCGTCGGCAGCGGGCGCCCACAGGGAGCGGGTGACCTTCTCCACCGCACGTGGAACGGGTGGTTGGAGCTGAAGTCGACCAGGGTGACCTTGTTCTGCGTGTTGGAGTACTTGGAGATCTCCGGGACGATCTCCTCGAGCCGTTCGGGGCGACCACGGTGAGCTTCATCTGGACGAAGACGTCAGAGATGTCGGCCTTGTCCTTGACGTGCGCGTAGTGGATCGAGGCGGTGGTCTGGCCGCCGTTGACGATCTGGAGGTCATGGATACGCTGGATGGCCTGCCCACCGTCGGGAAGAGTGGAGAAGTCGACCTCCGAAGCGGTCGCGGTGATGCCGTTGTTGTACGCGAGGAACCGCTCGGGCTCGGTCAGCAGCGTGTCGCGGATGCCGCGGTTGACCGCGCCCTTGGTCTGGAGGAACGAACGGACGTTCAGCTCCAGCAGCCGGGTGCCGTACTGGCCGTACAGGCCGGCAAGCTCGGTGCCCGGCAGGATGCGCCAGGAAGACGGAGAAGTCCTGTCCGGGCGCTACGGGAGTGGCCAGGCACGGCAGCGGCTCGTTGAACTCGACCGCGATCGGCTCGCTGAGCGTGCCGGAGGTCGCCATGCGGTGAAGGCTGGTGAGGTCCCAGATCTCGTAGCTGACCGGAAGACCCTCGAGCGCCGCCTCCGGCAGGGCGGTGACGGAGGCGTCGCTGTTGGTGAGCAGGAAGAGTCGGAGCCTGGACGCTTCCTGGAGCTTCTTCTCCACGCCGAGGCACATGTCATAGACGTCAACGGATTCATCGATCTGCTGCCGGAGACCATCGCCGCACCGCTGGACGAAGTTCAGGACCCGACGGAACAGCGTCTCCACTCCGTCTTGCCATCTCTTGACTTGCGGGTCCTGGCGGAAGTCAGTGACGAACAGGTCTAGCGTGTCGAGGGACTCGTTGCTGCCGTAGCCGCTGGCCTCGAGGCCGTGCGCCCGGTAGTAGGCGGCGAAGGTGTTCTCGGTGACACCCGCCTGTTCAAGATCATCGAGGGCGCGCCTGGTGAAGTCCGGAGGTGGTCGCGCTCTCGGCCTCGGCGCGTGGCAAGCACGTCGGCGATCAGCTCCTGGGCGTAGCTCCTCGAGGGTCAGGTCACTCATCGCGTGACGACCTCCGTGACAGCGGCAACGACCTCCTCAGCGGTTATGAGCATACTGTTCCAGGCCTGGCGGTTGATATGCGGTACTGGCAGTCCCCGACTCCGGGTCGAAGATCAGCCTCGGTGATCCGCGGGAAGTCACCGGTGACATGCCAAAAGCGCTGCTTACGGACCGTGTACCGGGGCTCCTCGTAGAGGTCTCGCTGTTCCCAGGTATCCGACGCGGATCAGCAGGTCGTTGAGTATTTCCTTCGCGCGCATCGCTCAACGTGGCACGGGTACGGTCAACGACCGCGTTCAGGCTCTCGCCGTTGCCGCCGCGCCGCTCGTCCAACGAGAAGTGTGCCAAGCACGAGCGGCCGATGCCGGTCTCGTCCAGTTCACGCTCGCTACTGATGACGATCGTCTGTGGTTCCTTGACCGGAGCTGGTCTTGACCTCTATCGCCACGTCGGGGAAGCTGGAAGTCCTGATGCGCGGCGGTTGGCCCGGTCCATGAGCTGACGGCGTCATCGGCGGGCATGGCCGGCAGGAGATAGTCACGGAGGAAGGAGAGCTCTCCGAACAGGCCACGCCGTGCCTGCGACGAGAGCCCGGACTCGGCGAGGCTCTCCAGCATCTGCCGCCAGTGGTCGAACCGGCCGACGGCAGCGAGCACGGCCTCGGCATGGTCCGGGTTGGGCATGTGCTGTGGCGGCGATATCGCTGGCCAGCGGGTTGAACACTTCCCGCAGGCTGGTGTCGGTGAGGACGACGCGCAGTTGCGCCGTTGCCGTCCTCGAGCCTGGCGAACTGCATCTCTAGGCCACGTGTGCGCGGCAGTTCGCCGCAGACGCGCAGGGCCTCGGCATATGCCTGGGCGCCGACCGAGATGGTGAGCATCCGGGCTCCGTCCGGATGGCGGACAGCGATAAAGATATCATGTGGCGACTGAGGGTAGACGCGGCGGATAGTGATGCCGTGCGCGTGCCAGTCGCTCTCGAGCTGGTTCCAGTCCTGCTCGGTGATTCATTCGTCGGCGTCCTCGTCGATGTCGGAGTCGGAGTCCCCGAAGGCCTGCTGCTGCCACATATCATTGACGACGTACTCAACGGCAGTGTCGGTCGCGTAGGCCGAGCAGGGGAAGCTGATCGCGAACCCAACAACTGGCGTGGCGTCTGGGCTCGTCGTCCTGAGCGGGTTCTTGAGCGGGATAGATCAGCAGGTGCGCCTGGTCGGATCGCCGCGCGCGGCGTAGTGGCGGCCCGGCAGGGAAGCACTGGCGTCTTCCTCGGCTTGACCGTTCCGGCCGACGCTGTCCCTTGGCATCCTGCTGAGCCGCGTCCAGGGCGCGATTCCACTGCTCGCTGTCCCATGATGAGATCTTTGCCCTCGTCCGATGGGCTGACGACCCGGCGGATGCGGTAGCGCTCCAGGATCAGCGGGGTCGTTGAGCGCGGCTCGTTTGATGAGGCCGAGTCTCGTACGGGCCGATCTTACGGTTCCTACAGCCTTGTTGCTGTTGCTGACGAGCCGGACCGTCCAGTTACCCAGTTCGCCCGAGCGCTGGCAGTGCCGGATGTACTCGGCGATGAACGTCGGCCGCACGCGGCGCCTTTCCTGCGAGGTAATCGTCGAGGAAGCCATCGGTGATCTCGTCGGCCGGAACCCCAGTCCAGACGACGCTGCCGGTGGCTCGTCAGTTTTGCTGGAACGACGCCATCGAGCCTGGCCGCGAAACGCTCGAGCAACTGGAAGTTGGCCGCGAGAGCGGCGTCGCGCATGTCGAAGATGACGGTCTCGGGCATGTCGCCCGAGTAGCTGACCTTGACCTTGGTGCCGCGGCGCATCTTGTTCCGCGCAGTGATCTCCAGGCCGGCGGGAGAGTGCGGACCCTCAGCCCGAAGTCCTCCGGCTTGGCGTCCACCGCCGCCATCTCGTCGAACTCGCGGCGCAGTTCGTCGTTGGCCGCAGTGATCTCGACGTAGGCGTCCCTGAGCGCGGGAGTGGTATACAGGCGGCACAGATCCTCATAGCCGGGCCGGTAGCCGAACCAGCGGCCCATCTGCAGCAGCGTGTCGTACATCTTGGACGCGCGCAGGTAGTAGCTGACGCTCAGCCCTTCGAGCGTGAGCCCGCGGGACAGCTTGTTCCCGCCGACCGCGATGACCGACAGCCCCTCCCGGCGGTGCTCGTAGTACTGGAGCGCATCGCCGGAGGTGCCGTTGACTACCCGCACCTGGATCTTCTCGACGGCTGGGCGGATCTCGGCCCAGACTCTGCGCCCAGGAGACGGGGGCGCCTGGTCGGACGGGGAACCACGCGCTGGTGGGGACGAAGTCGCGTTCCCACAGCGCGGCGCAGTTCCTCTTCCACTGGCGCGTTCGGATCGCCGTAACGGATCCGGTCCTTCAGCAGCTGCAGGTGCTCGCCGATCTGGTCGGCGACACGCTCCTGCACGTCCTGGAAGCGCGTGACGTGGATGAGCATCGAGTTGTGCTCGGTTGACTTGGCCGCGGCCTGCCGCGCCGCGCAGCTCAAGCACGAACGCGCTGATCGCCTCGCTGAGCGAATCGCGGCAGTGTCGGCCGGAGGGATCCAGTCCTTCTTGTGACCGTCGGGCATCCACGCCGGCGTGGTCATCGACCGGCCGCACGATCGGGAGCGGCTCGATGTCGTCGTCGTCGGGATCGTCAGACTGGAGGCCGAAGACCCGCTCAGGGCCGAGGTAGTTCGACGGCGGCTGCAGGCTCTCGATGAAGTGCCTCGGGAAGATATCGACCCCGTACTGGTCGTGGTCCGCCGCAGGGTCGATGTAGATGTTGGCGAACGGCGTGGCGGTGTACCCGACGTAGGCGGCCTTCTCGAAGCTCTCCAGCAGGTGCCGGATCGCCGCGTTGACCCGGACGGGTCGGTATCCTCGTCCACAGCCGCGACATTGACCGACGCGTTGTCGGCCTCGTCGTCGATGACCAGCACGGGACGTCGCGGACGATCTTCTTCTCCCCGTCCGGTGGGTGCTCCCCTTCGACCTCGACGATCCACTTCCGCACGTAGTCGAGGATGCGCCGGTGCTTCTTGATCACCAGCACGACCGGGTAGTCGCCGATCGGAATGTTGATGTTCTTGGCGACGGCGCGCCTGAAGTCGCCGTTCTCGGCGCTGGTGGTCAGTGAGGCGACCTTGAGCCGGGGCGCGCCGGGCAGCGCGCCGACGCCGATGTAGGACGACTGCGGTCCTCGTCGTAACGCTGCTGATACTGGGTGTCGAACCCGAGGAAGCCCTCGTCCACCCGAAGCTGGGTCTGGCTCCGCAGGCCGTTGTCGATGCCGGCGAGTATCACGATCAGCTTGTAGCCGGCGTCGGCGGCCTTGCAGATCAGCCCGATGTAGTTGGCGGTCTTACCTGACTGCACCTGCCGGCGACGAGGCCGTCGCGCCGCCACCGGCCGCGCGGCTCGGGTTTTCCAGCTTCCCGAGGACGCCGGTCGGTGGTCTGGTCGATACGCCATACGACCTGCCGCGGCATGAGCTTGACTGTCCTCCAGGTAGCGGCGGTAACGGTCCCAGAACGGCCAGTCGAGGGATGCCTTGGCTGCCGGCAAGCCACTCGACGTGATCCGTGGCGTCTTCCAGCCCGGTCGATGCTGCCTGCCAGACCGAGACACGGTGCCTCGACCTCGCGGCGCAGCGCCGCCAGGTCAATCACATCGCCCTCGGCGGGACAGCATCGAGTGGACGACGTCGCACGCAGAAGCCACCTCCTCGGGCAGCAGTCGCGGTCCTGCGGCAGCATCGCGAGGACAATGCGCAACGCCTTCTGCAGCGCGTTCTTCCTGCCCGGAACCTGGCATCGGTCCTCCTCCTGGGGTGCCTGGCGCCTGTCCGAGAGCAATGTAGAGGACGCCTCTGACATTCTCAGCGGCAACGCGTGGCCACGGGTATAGTCGCGACAGACCGTAATGATGACTACGCATAATCGTGGCCGACCGTCATGCGTCGCATGGAGCACTTGGCTTAACGATTCTGCCAGAAGCCGGCGATCTGGTCGAACGGCGGCATCAGCCTGATGCGGCGTGCGGGCCTCGTGCAGGCGTGAGGCCCTGGGCCATGAACGCAGCCTGGATCCGTTCCGCGACCTTGACCGCCTCTGCGTCTGCGATGCCGCGGAGTCATGAAGGGCTCCGGATCATCGATGGTCTCCGCCTGGTGCATGACCCGCAGTGCCGCGACCGGGACGGTTTCCTCAAGCAGCCGGATGAGCGCGTTGGCGTCCGCGGACTCGTCGGTGCCGCCACGGAGTACCTGCTGGACGAGAGGGTGCTTACGGTTGATGCGGCAGGTGACCTGGCCGTTGCGCTGCTCGACCTTCCAGGCGTAGATGAAGTCGGCCCCGTGCTCGCGGGCGACGATCGACCGCGGTGGCTCAGCACCGCCGCGGCGCGGCGCCGCGCGTCGTCTCCGATCCGCCGCAGGTGGGACCGGGCTGCCAGCGGCGGCACCGTGGCGGACTTGCGGACATCGATACTCCACTCGGCGTCCAGTTCGGCGGGGATGTCGACGGCGATGCGGGCGAGGATGTATTTGTCCTCCTTGCGGAACCCGCTGATTCCGAGCCAGTCCCCGGCCACGATAAGCCGGTCGCGCCTGTAGACGTAGAAGCCCTGCTGGTCCAGCCAGCCATGCGGCCCGGCGGCAGCAGCGGCCTGCCTCGTCGCTGAGGTGACGCGGGTGCGGGAGGACGAAGCCTGCGACGGTCATCAGGTGGCCGCCGATGGGGATGTCCTCGGCCGGGAGCTGCTGGACGAACTGCTGGTTGCGGAGGAACGGATCCCATGGCTGGACCGGGTTCGTCCGTTGACGGTTAGCTGCATTCAGCCGCTTGCCGTCCAGGAACCGGGAGAACACCATGCCCAGGTGCGGCTCGACCCTGTTGCGGATCTCTTCGTAGAAGTGCCTCTTGGAGCGGCATCGTCGGCGGTGATCCCCGCGAGGTCGAACCTGTGCAGGTGCCGCCACAGGACCACCGTGCCCTGCCCTGTCCACAGCCGGTCCAGGAGCGGCGGCGTCAGCTGCGTCTACCTCCTGCAGGAGCCGCCATTCGCCGCTTCGCCGGACAACGTCGAGGTCCCAGGCGCGGATGGCTCGAGGCCCCCCGGGCGGCGCGGTGGACACGATGAGCTGGCGGGCCTGGGAGAAGGACGCGGTCTTCAGGCCCATGCCGAACCGGCCAAGATCCTTCGGGCCGCGTCGTGGACGTGGACCCTTGGCCGCGATGGTCATCGCGGTGACGAGCTCGGCCTCGGTCATACCTGTCGCCGTCATCGGTGACCGCGACCCAGGAGCCCCGCCCGTCCCAGGTGAACTCGACATTGATGTGCCGGGCCTGCGCCGTGATGCTGTTGTCCACGAGGTCAGCGACGGCCGCCTCGATCGTGTAGCCGAGGGACTTGAAGGACTCGATCGTGCCTGCCGGATCAGGATTGGCGATCTCGTACTTCACGTCGCATCACCCTCGTTTCTCGGCAGGCCTGACGAAGGCCGTTTGTCCCGGCAAGTATATGAGTCGGCCTGATGCATGGCGGTTCGACCGAAGGTCTCAATGCGCTCAAGCTCGACCCCGTGCGGCCAGTGCCCGGCTCTACCGTCATGCGAGACTGCATCTGGCGTGAAGTCGCATACCCTGTGCCCGCGCGCGTTACGGCTGTGACGGCAGGGACAGGACTGCGGTGAAGCGGTGTTTTGTCAGAGGTGGACGTTAGCCTGTCGCTGACTAGGGACTGGAGGGCCGCATGGGGGAGGGGGCGTCTGGGGGCGCCGGAGGACAGCAAGTATGGCGTCAGGCTGGTCAGGGGCCCGTTCGTCCAGCTTGCCCGCGCACCCGGAGGAGTGCGACGAGGACGACTTCCTGGCCTACGCGGCCCGGCTGCGCGCCGAGGGCCACCGGCTTGCGGCCGACCTCTTCAGTGGCGCTGGCGGGCTGAGCCTCGGACTTGGAGCAGCCGGCTACCGGTCGTGCTCGGGATCGACAGGGATCGCGAGGCGACTGAGACGCACCGGCATCACTTCGGCGGCCTGACCCTCAACTGGGATCTCGGCGACGCCGGATCGGATCGCGCGGGTCGCCCAACTCATCAAGGATGCTGGGGTGGAGCTGCTCGCCGGCGGGCCACCCTGCCAGCCGTTCTCACGGGCCGGGCGCAGCAAGATCCGGCACCGCATCCTGAACGGCTTCGCTGACCCGTCGGAGGAGCGCAGGCACCTGTGGCGGTCTTTCCTGGAGATCGTAACGATCGCCCAACCGCCAGCCGTCCTCATGGAGAACGTGCCCGACATGGCGCTGGACAAGGATATGTTCATCCTGCGGACCATGGTCCACGAGCTGGAGAGCATCGGCTACGCGGTCGAGGAGCGCGTCGTAGATACCTCGCAGTACGGGGTCCCGCAGTTCCGGCAGCGGCTCATCCTCGTCGCACTGCGTGACAAGACGCTATTCACTTGGCCGGCTCCGCTGCCGGACCAGAGTGACGGTGTGGAACGCGATCGGCGACCTTCCCTCTGTAGAAGGCGGATGGCGGCCGGAGGGCGGCGCCGACGGCTGGGCACCCTACGAGGGGCCGAAGAACGCATTCCAGCGCCGTATGCGCGAAGGAATGGACGGCGAAGACGCCAGCCGGGTCTACGACCAGATCACGCGCCGGTACGCGAGGACGACAAGATCGCCTTCGAGCATATGGACGCGAAGACGCGCTACTCCGATCTGCCGGAAGAATTGCGTCGCTACCGGGCCGACATCTTCGACGACAAGTACAAGCGGCTGGACGAGAACGGACTGTCCCGGACCATCACCGCTCACATCGCCAAGGACGGTTACTGGTACATCCATCCCAAGGACAACCGCACCCTCACGGTCCGCGAGGCGGCCCGGATCCAGACGTTCCCCGACAGGTACCGTTCGCTGGGCCGCCGTCAGCGGCCTTCCGCCAGATCGGCAACGCGGTCCCGCCGTTCCTCGGCGAACAACTCGGCAAGGCGATCCGTGCCAGCCTGGACGAGCCGCGCCCGGCAGGACCATCAAGCATCGACACAGGCGCAACGCCTCGCGGACTGGTTCCGCGTCAGCCGGACTCTGGCTGTCCCGTGGCTGCGAGCGTCCACGCGGTGGCAGGTGATCTCGGCTGAGATTCTCTTGGACCGTCTCGGCGGCCAGCAGCTGCAGTGGATCTGGCCGCTGGTCGAGCGATGGGAGAAACCGGCCGACACGCTTGGCGGCTGCGGATGAGCTGGCTGAGATCGCTCGGTGGGTCGGCCGTGACAACCGGCCGAGCGTCTCCTGGAGATCGCCGACGCGTATCGCCGAGACGCCAGAGGAGCTTGGACAACGACAAGACAATCCGGGCCGCGCTCCAGCGGCGCCGAAGCGGTGGCGGACCTGGCGGTCCTCGCGGTGCCGTCGGTACGATGACGATGACTCAGAGGAACCGGTCCTTGGCGGCACGGGGCGTCCTGCGGGTGGCCGCCCGCTTCACCGGCGAGGCGACGCTGGAGCGCAAGAACCGGATGAGCGACGGACGGCTCGCCGTCGCCCGCATGATCGGCTACGGCGAAAGCCGCCCGCGACGCGCAGCTCGGGCTCATCGAGCTGGCCGCTGCCATGTGCCGTCCAGAAGCGCCCGTCTGTGACGTATGCCCGCTCGCCGAGACATGCGCTAGCTCGCCGTCCCAGCGCGGACCCATCCTCTTCTGAGCATCCCAAGGGCCGCATGGGCGAAGAGCTAGCCGTCCAGGCCAAGGGCAGTGACTACGTCGGGCGCTCGCTCGGCCAGCACTGCGACGATACGACGGAATGCCTCGTATTCGCCGGCTTGCATGGCGGCTGCCCGCAGCGCCAGGCCAACATCGCTACGAGCTGGAGTAGGCATCTCTTGCTGGGGCCGCGCTGGCTGGACTGGCTGCCGTGCGGCTTGGCTGCTCCTTGGCAGTGTGCCGTGACGCCTTGCGGTACCGGTCGTCGGCGTAGGCGCACAGTTCGTTGATCGGGCGGTCCAGCATCTGGCGGATCTGCGGCGGGAGCGTAACGCGCATCTTCGCCACGTTGATGTTGAACACCGAGTCGAGGTCGGTGTCGAACTCAAGCGAGGCCCGGGCAAGTTTCGTGTGCTCGTCGATGCCGCGGATGCCGTTCCATCCGCCCCACTGCACGAGCCGATCGGCGCGGTAGATGTAGATCCCCTGCTGCCGGTTCCAGTTCAGCGGTCCGGAGTAACGTTCGAATTCCTCAGCCGAGCTGAACTCGTCGCGCGCGGGCAGCACGAACCGCCGGAGCGTGACAGTCCCGGAGAACGTCGCCGACAGACAGCTCAAAACGCTGGAGCGGCAGTTCGCTCGTCGTCGGCTCGCTGGGCGCGAACGGATTCCACGGCTGCACCTTCTGCCCGTTCACCGTGATCACAAGCCCCTATGGTCTGAGACTCTCAAGATACCTGTGGAAGACGATCCCAAGATGCTCGGCGGTCTTGGCCGCCAGTGAGTCAAGCCGACGCCGCGCCCATCCGCCATCTGGCCGCTTCTCCGGCAGCACGCGGTCCAGCTTCCGCCAGATCACGACGGTTCCCGGTTCGGCTGCCAGACGTTCCGCGGACCGTTCGATCACCGGCACCATAACGCGGCTCGACGACGAGCCACTCGTCCCACTCGGCGATCAGGTCGAGGTCAAGCGTCCGTACATTCACGTTGCCCGACTGCTGAGCGACGGCATGTAACGACAGTGACGGACCGGCACTGGGACAGCGAGGCCGTCTTAAGGCCAGACCGTACCGCCCGAGGTCGCTGCGGCCATACGTACGCCGAGAGCCGTAGCGGAGCGCCTCCATCAGGCCGTTGCTTGTCATCCCCTCGCCGTCGTCGGAGATCGACCACGTATGAGTCTTCGCCGGCGAACTCGACCGTGACGTCAACATGGGACGCGCCCGCCATGACGCTGTTGTCCACGATGTCGGCCACTGCAGCCGGGAAGTCGTACCCGATGTCCCGCAGCGACTCCGTCAGCCGCGCCGCGGACGGCGTGATCGCTGCTGACTTCCAAGCCGTCATCCGACACCTTCCCGTTCTCCGCCGAGCTTCCCGACCAGGATCTCACATGACCGAGGACAAGTCCCGCAAACCAGCGGGCATGTCCACGGTCCCGCGTGACTCTTGCTGCTTGGGCGCCGGCGAAAGTGATGGCTACATCCGTAAAAATTTCCTATGATGCAAGGCGTCATGTTTCACATCGCTATCTTGTGCGATAAACTGTACATATAACACCGAGACGGGCCGCCCCGGTGTTACGAGCACCGGAGCGGCCCTGGGGCACCCACCTCTCCAACGGGGGCGAGCACCTTGAGCGCAATCATCCCGGACCCCGATCGCTGGTACATCCCACCGCCAGTCGAGGCAGCGGCCGTCCGCCTGGGGCCCGGCGACGGCGACCTGGCGCGGATCGAAGCCTTGGACGCGGAGCGCATGCACGACAGCCTGGTGTTCCTGGCGGGCTACGCACCGGGCGTGCTAGACGTGATCCTGACCGCGACCGAGCCCTGCCTGGATGACGAGCGCCCCGCCGACCAGACGCAGACGCACTCGAGCCGTACTGCACCAGATGCGGCGCCTCAGCAGGCATCTTCATCAGCCGAGGCAACGAGTGGCTGCACTACACCGGCAGGCCCGAGACCGCCGACGTCCAGCCGTACGCCACCGACCACCAGCCAGTCGTAGGCTGGCGCATCGCCACCAGCCCGATTGCCGAGGTAGCGCTCTAACCAGTCGAGGTGCTTACTGGGCGCTGGCCGTTGATCGACGGAGCATCTGCCGGAGTTCCTCAGGGGCGAACGCCGGGCGGCGCTTGTGCAGCATCGCGTGGCAGTTCGGGCAGACGGGCCGGAGGTCCTCAAGCGGATCGACCGAGTACCCCGGCCCCACGGTGGATAGCTCCTTGAGGTGGTGGACGTGGATGAAGTCCTTGCCGATATCGCCGTACTGGGCCTCGAAGTCCAAGTCGCAGACGGTGCACTTGTGGCCGTAGGTCGCGAGGCACTTCTTGCGGGCCGCTGGGTCCCGCTCGTACTTATTCACCGTCACCCGGCTGACGGAAGCCTCGGGAAAGGTCTGCCCAGGCTCCGGCTCTGTCTCGTCGGCTGACTGATACTCAAACCGGTCAATTGCGGATGCGAGCAAAGTCTCAAGAATGCTCGCGTCGCTTGGTCCGTAGCCGGGCACGGTCAGGCGCAATTTGATCTGCTTAGTGGTGTTGCCGTCCGGCCGCGCGCCTGGGCGCTGGCCGATCGGCCCCTGGCGTCTGGTCAGCTGCATCCGCAGCTCCGTCATATCCGGCTGCTCGGAAAGCCGCAGCGGTCCTTCGGTCAGTCGTCTCTCGAATTCCGGAAGGCCCATCCGTCGCGTGTCGCGCGTATCGACCAGCGCTTCCTCAAGTACCGCGTCGATTCGCTTCAACCTGGTCAGCAGGAGTTCGAGGGCCACTCGGTACCCGGGGTTGCGCGCTGGACGGTTGCCGCTGCGTCCGCTAGCGCTACTGAGGATGACCGCGATCAAGCCGCCGTCGCGCTCAACCGTGAACTCGGCCTCGAGGCGCCTGCCGTCGTCGTCCTCCGCGTACACCAGTCGCCCCTCGACCCCGCAACGTGTTGCCAATGGCGAACCCAATGTCAGGAGGATAGTCGGTAGGACGCCCGCCGTCGCCGAGGATTTCATCCATGCCCGAACGGCCTTGCCGGGAGGACGCTGAGGCAAGTTAATGGCAGATTCAGGGCATAGGTCGCAACTGGCAACACCGGTCACGTGCGCCCCGGCCGGCCGGCGATGGGTGCGGCCACTATCGACACGTCAGCGACTGCGAACCGCGAAGCGCCAACCGATGGGAGGCTGCGACTATCCGCCGCGGACCCGGCGACGGCGATCTCACCCGGATCGAAGCTCCAGACGCCCCGACCACGAACCCGTCGTCACCTGGCGTGCACCCGTCGGACCGGCGGCGCTCGTGGCGTTGTTCCCGCGTGGATCGCGGGATCTGCCCGCCTGATCTGACATGCTTATAGTGAGCTACAGTTCACGTATGGAGATTTTATAGTGTAGTGTAGCTCACTATAAGATCTATACATAGTGAGCTGTGACTCATCTTGGGCTGGTTCACGATGAGTTCTGCTTCACGGATGTGGTGGAGACATGCCCAGAGTCCCTAGCGAGGTATCCCGTCGTGGCCGGCAGTTGCTCGACGGCCACTTCGACGAGTGGCAGCAACTGCGGGGCCTGGCACGCCCTCCGAAAGGGTGGATCCGCGCTATTCGCGAAGCCCTCGGCATGAGCGCGGCGGCTCTGGGCGGACGGTTGGGTGTTACTGCCGGGGCGGTGACCAGACTCGAGCAGTCCGAGGCGGCCGACCGGATCCAGCTGGATACCCTGCGCCGCACCGCTGATGCCCTCGGCTGCGACCTGGTCTACCTGCTGGTACCGAGGCGTCCGCTGACCACAGTGGTCCGGGAGCGCGCCGGTCGGCTTGCTCATGCGCAGATCGCATCCGTCGAGCAGAACATGCGGTTGGAGGACCAGGCAACTGGCGCGACGAGCGAGATGGAAGACCAGCTCACGGAGGAGCTGATCGAACGAGGTGGCCTCTGGAGTCAGGATGACCACGGATGATCCGCTAGAAGACGATGACAACAGCACCCCGCTTACCGACGAGGAGCGCCAAGGACTGCGATTGCCAGTCCTCACCCGCAGCGAGCTCAACCGCGCCGAAGCGGACAACATCAGTCAGGCGATGACCTGGCTCTTCTTCTCCCAACGACGCCTGCGGTCGGAGACGGTGACGAGAGAAACCTGGCTTCAGCAGCTACATCGCCGGATGTATAACCAAGTCTGGACCTGGGCGGGTCGGTATCGAACCACCGACCGGAACCTGGGCGTGCCCCACTGGCGCATACGCATGGACATGCGCGACCTCGAGGCCGACGTCCGCGCTTGGCTCGCGGATACCGCTGCAGGCCGGTTCAGCCACGACGAGTGCGCCCTCAGGTTCGGGTACCGACTGGTGGTCATCCACCCGTTCCCAAACGGAAACGGTCGCTGGTCGCGGCTGGCGTCCGATGCGCTTATCGTTTCGCTCGGTGGCCGGCGGTTCACCTGGGGCGGCGCCTCGCTAACCGAGACGAGCGAACTCCGGCGCCGCTACATCAGGGCCCTCCAGACTGCGGACGTGGAGCACGACTTCGGACCCCTTATAGCTTTCGGACGTAGCTAAAACCAATTGAGACGTCAGCGACTAGCAACCGCGTACCGCCAGCCGATCGCAGGCGCGTGGTCGGCGTCGTACACCTCGGTCGGCCCGTCGCCCGGGGAAGCGGCGGCGGACGCAACACGGAAGTGGTGCCACTCGGTCCCGTGCCCGAGGAAGATCCCGACCGACTCCCCGCAGCCCGTGCAGTACGGCTCGGGGCAATTCGCGACGCTGCCGACGACGACGCTGCCGAAGGTCGGGGGCCGGTAGCCGGCCAGAAATGCGAGTGTCATCGCCATCTGCTCGATATCGAGCAGCAGTCGCAGCCGTTCAAGCCGGGTTCGCTCCTCAACGTCGGTCTGCGTCCGGAATTGATCAACGGCCAGCGAGCTTTTCACACAAAATTCTGAAGACCGGCACCGACGGCGCCGCCGACGGCAGCGAGCCCGCCCTGGCCGCGTCGTGGACTACCAAGTGCCCGACTGCGGCGCCGGGGCGAGGTCATCACGTCTGAGCTCGTCGTCGTCGCGATCAGCTCGCCGAACGGCGCGTCCGTGGTCATGTAGCGCCTCCAGAATGACGTCCCGTATGCTCTCATCCGCCAGGCGGTCCGCCGGATGCAGACGATTCAACGACTTCATCTTGGACAAATCACTAGCTATGGATGGCAGATTGTCCGTATCCTAGTTGCAGATCTGTCCGCGCGCGGCAGGCAAGCAGGAGACAGGGGCGTGCATGTCGGGCAATTACGTCCATCGGTATGCGGAGCACAAGCTCAGGGAGCTCACTGAGGGGCTGCGGGTCGTCATCGTCAACGGGCCGCGTCAGTCGGGGAAGACCACCTTGCTCCGGATGTACCAGGAGCAAGCAGGCGCCACCTATGTCACGCTGGACGACGCCTTTCAGTTGGTACAGGCCCGCGCTGATCCCGTCACGTTCGCGGCCCAGGGGCCGGCGCCACTGATCATCGACGAGATACAGCGAGGCGGCGACGATCTGATCCGTGCCGTCAAGATAGTCGTTGATCAGCACCAGGAGCGGGGTCAGTTCATCTTGTCCGGCTCGGCGAAGTTCCTCACGATTCCGACGCTGTCCGAGTCGCTGGCTGGGCGTGCCGGGTTCGTGGACCTCTGGCCGCTCAGCCTCGGCGAACGCACCGGTGCACCGGCGGACTTCGCAGATAGGCTGTTCACCGACCCAGGCAGCTTGCTCGGCGACCGACACTCCCCGTGGACACGAGACCAGTACCTACGTCTGATAACGGAGGGTGGCTTCCCGGAAGTCCTCAGCATTCGCTCCGCTTCCGTACGGCGATCCTGGTACGACGGATACCTCAACACGGTCATCATCAGGGATATCGGTGATTTCGCGTCCATCAGGAACGCGGAAGCGATACCGAAGGTTCTCGCACTGGTCGCCGCGCGTTCCGGAAGTACCCTCGTGCTTGAGGATATGGCGAGGGACATGGCAGTCAGCCATAGCACGATCCGCAATTACCTGACGTATCTGGAGACAGTGTTTCTGACTGTCACGGTGCCCGCCTGGTCCACGAACCTGACCGCGAAGATAATAAAGACTCCAAAGGCGTTCGTCGCGGACTCCGGGTTGGCCGCGCACTTGCTCCGGGCAACGCCGGAAGCGCTGCATGCGCCGGGGCATCCCGCGCTCGGCGGTCTGCTTGAGACCTTCGTCCTTTCCGAGCTGAACAAGCTCCGGTCGGCCAACGAGACCGACTTTGCCGTCTACCATCTGCGCGACCGGTCGGGACCAGAGATCGACTTCCTCCTCGAGGGCCCTGGTGGAAGTGTCGTCGGCCTGGAAGTTAAGGCATCAGCTTCCCCGAACAGCGCTGATGCCAAGCACCTGCGCTGGCTGAAGGACAAACTCGGCGACCGGATGACCGCGGGCGTGGTCCTGCACCTCGGCGACACCGCCGGATCGCTCGGCGATGGCATCTACGCGCTCCCGGTCTCGTCCCTATGGGGCCGACGCCTCCTGCCCGAGGACCCCAGGGGTGCGCTCGCTTAACGGAGAATGTGGCGCCCTCGACCTCTGCTGTGGCTTGGATGAAGACGCTGACCGTCAGCCATGCCGAACCGTCAATCACGATGATGGCACTGAGGCGAAAGAGTCCTTGTGCCTAAATCTCAGATTCAGACATTGACGACTAAGTACTCACCGTGTGCCGCGTCCCACGCGCCGCCACACCCCACACGCCCACCAACCCCCGGCCGAGCACCGAACCTAATCAGACGTCAGCGACTAGAAACCGCGTACCGCCACCCGATCGCAGGCGCGTGGTCGGCGTCGTACACCTCGGTCGGCCCGTCGCCCGGGGAAGCGGCGGCGGACGCAACGCGGAAGTGGTGCCACTCGGTCCCGTGCCCGAGGAAGATCCCGACTGACTCCCCGCAGCCTGTGCAGTACGGCTCGGGGCAATTCGCGACGCCGCCGAAGGTCGGAGGCCGGTAGCCAGCCAGAAATGCGAGTGTCATCGCCATCTGCTCGATATCGAGCAGTCGCAGCCGTTCAAGCCGGGTTCGCCCCTCAACGTCGGTTTGCGTCCGGTATTGATCAACGGCCAGCGAGCTTTTCACACAAGAATTCTATCGGTCAGGGCACTCGTAGCAACGACCGACGCGCCGTCGTGGCCGGCGTGTCGCAGCCGATTCGCGACCAGGCCGCTACCAAGCTGCGACGAGAATGCAATCAGAATGCAATCGAGTCGCAACTATCTGTCACGTTCTGCCAGGACAAACACGCGTCGTCCGGCGTGTCAAGGCGGCACCGCGTTTCAACACGGCGCGGGAACTCGCAGAAGCCGTCGGATCAACGATTTTTCAGGTAAGCTCACGAGCAGCCAGCCAAAAGGTGTGTTTTTCTGCCCGGAATCGGGCACAATCGAGCCCGTAAGATCGAAGTTGGTTGACGCACACCCTGGAAGCTGGCTCAGCAACACGCTCAGCGACAACTAGATATGGCGCAACCATGGACGAAACGTACCCGCAGGACCTGATCAGCAACGTCGCTGCGAGCACCGGGCTCCCCGACGCGACCGCGTCGCGGGTGGTCGCGGACGTCGCCGCTTACTTCGGCGAGACCGTCGACGAGTTCGTCCGGCGTCGTCACGCCGAGCTTCAGGACAAGACCAAGAAGCGCAACGACGACATATGGCCGCAGTTGGCAGCGGAGTTGCAAGGCCGCCGCTTCCGGGCCGAGGAGCTGTCCGAGCGCCAGCTCCGCCGCATTGTCTACGGATAACAGCAAGAGCACGCGCAGCAAGAGCACGCAAGCATTGGACGAGGAAGGGACACGGGAACGTGTGCGGGATCGTCGGTTATGTCGGCAAGCGGGATGTGACGCCAGTCCTCGTCGAGGGACTGCACCGGCTGGAGTACCGAGGCTACGACTCGGCTGGCCTCGCCATCATCAGCAGAGGCAGACTCCAGATCACCAAGACCGCGGGACGCGTCCAGGACCTCCGCGACAAGCTGGCGGCAAGACAGGCCGCGAGCACGGCCAAGGCCACCATCGGCATCGGCCACACCCGCTGGGCCACCCACGGTGAGCCGAACGAGACCAATGCGCACCCGCACACCGACGCCGGCAACCGCATCGCGGTCGTCCACAACGGCATCATCGAGAACGCCGAGCAGCTCCGCGACCAGCTCCAGGCGACCGGCGTGCATTTCGCCAGCGACACCGACACCGAGGCGCTCGCGCACATGATCGCGGCCGAGCTCGCGGCCGACGAGGACGCCACCCTCGAGGACGCGGTCATCCGCACGCTCAAGCGGGTCGAGGGCGCCTACGGGCTCGTGGTGATGGACACCAAGAACCCCGACCAGCTCGTCGTCGCCCGCAACGGCTCGCCGCTGGTGCTCGGCCTGGGCGAGAACGAGATGTTCGCCGCGTCCGACGTCGCCGCCCTCGTCCGCTACACCCGCCAGGTGATCTACCTGGAGGACGGCGACGTGGCGACGATCAAGGCGACCGGCTACCACACGACCACGCTCACCGCCGGCCAGGACAGCGACGGCAAGGACAGCAACAGCAGCAAGGTGCCGACGACGGTCGAGGCCGACGCCGACGACTACGAGCTCGGCCAGTTCAGCGACTACATGCGCAAGGAGATCCACGAGCAGCCGGGCGCCATCCGGCGGGCGCTGCGCGGCCGCCTCGAGGAGCGCTTCGCGACGGCCAGGCTCGGCGGCATCAACTTCGACGCCCGCGAGCTGAGGAACATCAAGAACGTCAAGTTCCTCGGCTGCGGGTCCGCCTACTACGCCGGCCAGATGGGCGCCGCCCTGATCGAGGAGCTGGCCCGGATCCCGGCCGACGCCGAGCCCGCCAGCGAGTTCCGCTACCGGTCCCCGGTCGTCGACCCGGACACGCTCTACGTCGCGGTCTCCCAGTCGGGCGAGACCATCGACACGCTGATGGCGGTCCAGGAACTGCGGCGCAAGGGCGGCCAGGTCATCGGCGCCGTCAACGTCGTCGGCTCGGCCATCGGCCGGGAGTGCGGCCACGGGATCTTCCTGCACGCGGGCCCCGAGGTCTCGGTCGCCTCGACCAAGGCGCTGACCAACATGGCGGTCAACTTCGCCCTCCTGGCGCTGCTCCTGGGCCGGGTCCGCGACCTGTCCTCGGCCAGCGGCGAGCGGGTCGTCAACGGCCTGCGCAACCTGCCCGCCCAGGTGTCGGAGATCCTGGCCGAGGAGGACACGATCGAGACGATCGCGAACCGCTACGCCGACGCCGAGCACATGTTCTTCATCGGCCGGGTCCGCGGCTGGCCGGTGGCCCGCGAGGGCGCGCAGAAGCTCAAGGAGATCTCCTACGTGCACGCCGAGGCCTACCAGGCGGGCGAGCTCAAGCACGGCCCGCTGGCGCTCATCCAGCCCGACATGCCGAGCGTGGTGATCATCCCGTCCGACGACCTGATCGCCAAGAACATCTCCACGATCGAGCAGATCAAGGCCCGAGGCGGCCCGGTCATCGCGGTGACGAGCGCCGACATCCCCGACGGCCTGGCTGACGCCGTCATCCGGGTGCCGAAGGCCGAGCCGGAGCTCGAGCCGATCCTGTTCAACATCCCGCTTCAGCTGCTCGCGTACCACGCGGCGGCCAAGCTCGGCCGGGACATCGACAAGCCCCGCAACCTGGCGAAAAGCGTCACCGTCGAATAAGTCAAAATCCCTATATCTAACGGACCGTTGTTCCACCCGGTCCGTTAGACCTCTCGGCTACGCCATCGACCTGCCACAGCACCTGTCGGCTACGCATCGACCCCGGCCCGCGCGGCGGGGGTGGCGCGCCGGGAGTCCGTCAGGGCCGGTCCTGGTCGCCTTCTGGCGGGCCGAACGTGCGGCGCATGTCGGCTATGAGATCGGCCTCGTTGTCGTAGTCGCGGGTTTTGCGGAGGGGGCCGTTCCACCACTCGGCCTCCCACCGGTTGGTGAAGGACTCTCCCGGGGTGCGGGTGATCAGGCCGACGTGGACGGCGTGGGCTTCGATCTGGGCGCGGGCGGGCGATAGCAGCGCGCGGCTTCGGGGGCGCGGCATGGTCATGGTCATGGTCCTTGGCGGCGGTTAGGGCATGCGGTTGGCGTCGCGAGGCGGGTTTGGATGTCGCTGGCGTAGTAGCAGCGGTGGCCGCCGGGGGTGCGGAAGCTGCGGAGCCAGCCGGTTTTGGCCCATCGGGTGACGGTCTGGGGGTCGACCTGGAAGAGGCGGGCCGCCTCGGCGCGGCTCAGCAGCTCGTCGCCGTCGCCGGGGTCGGGGGTGAGGGCGGGGATCAGCATGGGCGGTCCTGCTTGTCCCCGTGGGGCGTGTCTTCGGCGGGGGCGGGGAGGGCTGCCCAGATGACTTTCCCGCCGCTGTTGGGGGTGGGCCACCATCCCCAGTTGTTGCCGGTGAGGTAGTCGATGATGGTCAGTCCCCGGCCGGTCTCGCCGTCGGGGCCCGGCTCGGTCCGCTCGGGCTTGCCGGGACCGTTGTCCCACACGATGATCCGCAGCTCGGAGGTCCGGTGGTGGACGGCGAAGATGATCGCGGGGAGGGTTCCGCGCGAGGGGGCGGCGTGGGTGATGGCGTTGGCGGCGAGTTCTGAGGCGATCGCCTCGGCGTCGTCGGTCAGGTGCTGCATGTCCCAGCGGGCGAGGGCGTCGCGGGTGAGGCGGCGGGCCTCGGCTGCGGCGGCGGGCTCGGGTCGCAGGTCGGCGCGAGCGTAGGTGCCAGGGCTGTCGCAATGCGGGCCTGGGGCAGCGGGCGGGAGCGCCGCGAGGGCCTGTACCGGAGCTGTGGCACGCACGGGACGGGGTCGGGTGGGCAGGGCTCGAAGTTCCTGTAGGCCGCTGTCCTGTCCGGCCCGAGCGCTGGCTGGTCTTCCCATATCTGCCCCTGGTGAGTTGCGGCTGTTGGGGCATCCCGTCTCTGCCTCTGGTGCCGGGCGGCGGGCCGGCTGGCAGCGGCGGAATGTAGGGCCTAGCGTGTCACGTAGTGACGGCATTACGCTAAGTGCCAGGATGATGTATCCCGAGACTGCCACTATGTGACCGGAGGATGCCACAATGGCGTCACCAGATGGCGACGACGACCGGCCGGCCAAGCGGCTGGGCAGGAAACTCAGGGAAGCCCGGATAACTGCTGGTTACCGTAATCAGGAGGAATTCGGCGCGGCGATGAACATGCACCGCACCACTGTGACGAAGATCGAGAACGGCACGCGGCACATCCCCACTGACGTGCTTCGCAGATGGTGCGAGCTGTGCCATGTGGACTTCGAGTTGTACGAGGCCAGCGCCCGTCTCGCGTGGGTAGCGGCGGACAGCCCGGTACCCGTTTGGTTTGAGAGCTTCTTCCGCGCCCAAGTGCTCGCCCACACGATCCGGACGTGGCACCCCATCATCGTCCCGGGACCCCTCCAGACTCCCGGGTACGCACGTGCGCTGCATGAGGGGGCGGGCACTCCCGATGATCTGGTCGAAGACCGCGTGGCCGCCCGGATCGACCTTCAGCAGCAGACGATAGAGAGGCGTCCCGTGCCCGTGCGCCTCATCGCTGTCATGGACGAAGCCGTGCTTCATCGTCGCGTGGGGGCGGAAGACATCCGGCGCGAGCAACTTGAGCACCTGGCGGAACAGGGGCGGCGGAAGCACATCGGGATTCAGGTCGTGCCCGCGCAACGGGGAGCCAACGCAGGGCACGTCGGCTCGTTCACGATCGCGAGCCTGGACGACGCCGATGTCATGCTGATGGATGCCGTGGAGGACGTCACGACCGACAAGCGGCCGGCGATACGGGCAGGTCTGGCGATCTTCGACCGGGTAAGGTTGGATGCACTCTCAGGCCCGGAGAGCCTCGAACTCATCATGAAGGCGGCAGAGGAATGGAAACCATGAGCGCTCCGTGGCGTAAGTCCAGCTATAGCGCCAACGGCGGACAGAACTGCGTAGAGGTCGCCGGCGACAAGGCGGTCCTGGTCCGCGACACCACCAACCGCGACGGCGGCACGCTGACGTTCAGCGCCCAAGCGTGGCAGACGTTCGTCAACGGCATCAAGTAACCCCTAGCCGACAAGAGGGCCGCGTGCATGAGCGCGGTCCTTTTGCATGTAGAACCTCTCGCACCGCTGACCGGGGGTAACCCGCGCAGTCTGCTAGACGATGCCGATGGCGTCGTCGACAGGCTGGCAGTCCTGTCGATGGCGTAGCCGACAGGGTGGGGACCAGTGCCTCTCGCCGCACAAGCCGTCCCGGGCGGTGCGGCTCGGCTTACGCAGCCACGCGGCCTAGTGGAAGATCGGGGGCTCGATCCCCATCGCGAGGCGCATCGCGTCCGCGATCTCCTGGGGAACCGGCTGCTCGCACCAGACGACCTTGCCCGACTGCGAGCGGCGGGCGCCCCAGCGGGCGGAGAGCTGGGAGACGACGTGCAGGCCGCGGCCGTTCTCCGCGTCCTTGTCGACCTGCAGCACCCGGGGCAGCGCGGGCGAGGTGTCGTGCACCTCGCACGTCAGCGTGTCGGGCTCCAGGATGAGCTGCAGCAGCGTCTCGCCGTTGGCGTACTTGATCGCGTTGGTGACCAGCTCGGAGACGAGCAGCTCAGTGACCGGGATGAGGTCCTCGAGCCCCCAGCGCTTGAGCGGGTCCCTGATCATGGAACGGGCCTGCCGGACGCAGGAGAGCTCGGGCTCGAGCGGGAAGCTGATCCGGTGGTCTTCCGGTATCCGCCGCAGCTTGGCGATGAGCACCGCGATGTCGTCCCGCTTGGCGTCGGAGTAGACGCCGTCGAGGGCGGTCTTGCACAGGTCTTCCAGGTCCTTCTCCGGCGCGCCCTCGCCGAACGCGACCTGCAGCCGCTCCAGGCCCTCGCTGATGTCCCGGTCGCGGGACTCGACCAGGCCGTCGGTGTAGAGAACGAACAGCGACCCGTCCTCGATCTGGTGCCGGGTGGTCTCCACGATGCCATCGTCGATGATGCCGAGCGGCGGGGAGGGCGCGACCTCGAGGTACTCGTTGGTACCGTCCGGGTGAACAAGCAGCGGCGGCAGGTGGCCGGCCACCGCGAGCTCGACCTCGCCCGTGACCGCGTCGTAGACCCCGTAGGCGCACGTCGCGAAGTGCGGCTCGCGCTCGCCGATGTTCTGCATGAGCTCGTCGAGCTGCTGCAGCGTCGCCGCCGGCGGCAGCTCGAGCATGGCCAGGGTCTGGATCGCGGTGCGCAGCCGTCCCATCGTGACCGCGGCCCGGACGCCGTGCCCGGCCACGTCGCCGACGACGAGCGCGACCCGCGCGCCGGGCAGCCGGATCGACTCGTACCAGTCGCCGCCGACCTCGACCAGCTCGCTGCCGGGCAGGTACCGGTGACGGACGTCGATCGAGGACGGATAGGACAACCCGGTCGGCAGCATCGCCCGCTGCAGCGTGAGCGCGGTCGCGTGCTCCCGGTTGTAGCGGGTGGCGTGGTCGAAGAAGACCGCCTGGCGGCCGGCGAAGTCCATCGCCATTTCCATGTCGTACCGGTCGAACCGGCGCGTCCCGAGCTCCCGGAAGCAGCAGAACAGGCCGACGACCTTGCCCTTGGAGATGGCGGGGAGGACGAGCATCGAGGTGTCGGAGAGCAGTCCGCCGACCGGCTTGCGGCGCCAGGCCCGGGCGAGCTTCCTGGCCGCCTCCGGGGTGATGGACGTCTCCAGGACCGCCGCGCCCGACTCGATCGACCTGGCGTAGGGCGAGCCGGCCGGGAAGCGGAGGATCTCGCCGACCGGGAACGCGGCCTGCCAGGCTGGGTTCTCCCTGTCGTGCTTGACGTGCAGCCGCCGGAGCGGCACGTTCGCGTCGGGGCCGTGCGCGGGGACCTCGTTGTCGCCGATCAGCGACTCGAGGACGAGCACCTCGGCGGCGGTGCAGAAGGCGGGCACGAGCTGCTCGGTCATCTTCTTGGCGAGGTCGCTGAAGTCGAGCGTGTCCTCGTCGGAGGGGCCGGAGTCGCGCAGTAGGACCTCGCGCATCAGGCCGGGCTCGATGAACCGCTCGCCCGACGGGATCGGGATCTGCAGGATCACCAGGGCGGCGACGTCGCTGCCGCCCGCCTGCATCGGCCGTGCGCTGACCACCGAGCTGGCGATGGTGCCGTCCGCCAGCGCGATGGAAAGCATGTCGTTGGCCTCGCGGTCGGACTTGATCGCGTCGAGCAGCCCGGCGACCACGAGGGCGGCGCCCTTGTCGGGGGAGACGGGCGCGCCGCCGTCCTTGGGCGGGGTCGCGGTGATGTCAGCGAGGTTGACCCCGAGCAGGTCATCGCTCGATCGTGCGAGAACCTTGGGAGCCGTGCGGTCGTGCTGGACGATCCGGCCGGTGCGGTCGATGCCGAGGATAAGCGTCCGCACCGAGGGTGACGCGGTAGGGCTCACGGTCACCGGCGGTGCCTTTCGGCTCACCTTCTTGCCGGGTGTCACGGGCGACTCCTGGATGTTCGTGCACGACGTGCTCTCGCCATTATGGGCTACCCGGTGATGCATCTGAGAGCGCTTCCGATTCTTCCCCTTTGCCCATGTATTACCAATTATGTCATATTAACTGGGTTGATGACGGGCCTTCTGGGACACTGGGCGCCTAACGCGACACTGTTTTGGGCTACATATTCCTTACCGGAAGCTCGCGGGCTGGTATCTGAGTTCGCTACTGGGACAGCGTGGTGTTCTGCGCCGAGGCGGTGGCGACGATGCCCTGGCTGGTGACGTTGATGGAGCGGACGACCAGGCCGGCCGGCAGCTTCGGTATGGAGAAGGTGTACGACGAGGCGATCGTCGACCCGCCGATGAGCGACGCCAGGCCCGCCAGGCCGGTCAGCTTGCCGACCTCGATATTGACCACATTCGGGCTGGGGTGGTCGATCTTCCCGACCGCGCCGCCCAGCGAGGAGTCGAACTTGATCGCGTCCGGCCCGTCAGCCGGGTCGGCGGTGACCGTCAGGCCCGGGATCGGGATCAGGTTGGTGACGGTGGTGAACGAGACCACCACGGTGCCGTTGATCTTGCTGATCGTCGCGCCGTTGAACGACGCGTTGGGGCGCACCCCGGTCGCGGTGGCGTGCAGGCTGCTGATCACGACCTGCTTGACGGTGAAGTTGCTCGCGTTGATGTCGATCTGGCTCAGGTCACGCGACGCGACCTGGGTGAGGAACGGGAACCCCTCGATGTTCACCGACGGCTTGGTGCCGAGCCCGGAGGAGTCGATCTTGGTCGCGATCGCGTTCTCGGCGAAGGCCTTGGCGCCGAAGTCGAGCCCGACCAGCACGAGGATCAGCACGACGAGCGCGATGAGCCAGCGACGGCCGCGGTGCCTGCGCTTGGGCGGGCGCGACTGCCCGACGGGCGGCTGCTGCTGTTGGTCCTGCCAGGCTGGCTGCTGCTGGTCCTGCCACGCCGGCTGCTGCACGCCGCGCGCGACCGTCTCCTCGTACCCGGGGGACTGCTGCGGGGGGTGCTGCCAGCCTGACGGCCGCACCCCGCGCGGGACCGTCTCCTCGGACCCGGAGGACTGCTGTTCGTAAGGCGGCTGCTGCCCCGGCTGGCCGCCGATCTGGCCCTGCCCGCCGTTCTGGCCGGGCTGCCCGCCGCGGGCGGGCGGCTGCTCCGGCCATCCGCCGTTCGGTTGGTAGTTGCTCACCCGGGAGCTCCCCTCAGTGGACCGGCTCGCGATCGTTTATACCCAGCACCCGCGCGCAGGGTACCCCGCATTGCCACGGGTTTCCCGAGTTGCGGGATTTTGCCTCTCGTTTGACCGGTTGCGGGCGCTTGCTGGCCCGCGTCCGGCCGGCCGCCTACTTGCTGAAGGTGGCGTCGGTCGCGGCGGCCGAGAGGGTGAGTCCCTGCCCGTTGAGCGTCAGCCCGGTGATCCGCAGGCTCGGCGGGACGCCGGCTGGAAGGTTGATCGGGAACGAGGCGGCCGCGCCGAGCAGCGTGCCGACCAGACCGCCGCTCTTCGGCAGCTCAATCGTAATCTGCTGCGGTCCGGTCTGCTTGATCTCCACCTCGCCGCTGGCGCTCAGCCCGAGCACGGTCCCGGTGACCTTCAGCTTGTTCACGCCGTCGGGCACCGCCGTGAGCGACGCGGCGTCCCCCAGTTCGCTCGAGATGCCGTCGGTCAGCGAGCTCAGCGACACGAACGCGGTCGCGCTGAGGTGATCGATCGTGGCGCCGTTCCAGGACGAGTTCAGGTGCATGCCGGTGATGGTCGCGTTCAGGCTGGAGATCGTCACCGGGCCCGCCGGGATGTTGCTCGCGCTGATGACGACCTTCTTGAAGTCCTTGTGCACGACCTGGGTGAGGAACGGGAAGCCCTCGATGTCGACCGACGGCTTGACCGGGAACCCGTTGGCGGTGAACTGGTTGGCCATGTCGTTCTCGGCGATCGCCTGGCCCACGAAGTTGCCGATCACCAGCACGA
This sequence comes from uncultured Actinomycetota bacterium, assembly GCA_963836195.1. Classification (GTDB taxonomy): domain Bacteria; phylum Actinomycetota; class Actinomycetes; order Streptosporangiales; family Streptosporangiaceae; genus Trebonia. The sequence goes on from CAWIIX010000019.1 coordinate 58,999, forward strand.
TCGCGATCACCAGGATGACGAACAGCGAGATGACCGAGCGGCGGACCGGCCGCCGCCGGCGTCGCGGCCGCGGCGGCGGCCCGTCCTCGGGTTCGTGGTCCTGGGGGCCGTAGCCGCGCTGGGCGTTGCCCCGATCCCAGTCGCCCTGGGGCCCGTACCCCTCCGGTCCGTACCCCTGGGGCGCGTACCCCTGCGGCCCGTAGCCCTGCCGCTCGTAGCCCGGCTGCTCCTGACCGGGCTGGTCGTAACCACCCTGGTCGTAACCACCCTGGTCGTAGCCATGCTGCTCGTAATCCCGCTGCGCGCTGCCCTGATGCCAGTCGCCCTGCGGTCCGTAGTCCGGCTGGGCTTGGCCCTGCTCCCAGCCGCCCTGCGGCCCGTAGTCGGGCTGGGCGTGGCCCTGCCCCCAGCCGGCTTGCGGTGCATCGTCTTGCGGACCGTCGCTTTCGGAGGCCTCGCCTTCGGGCGCCGCGCTCGGGGGCGCGTCGTGTTGAGGTCCGTCGGCTGAGGCCCAGTCGCCCTGCGGCCCGTTGCCCTGCCCCCAGGTGCTCGGCTGGGCGACGGTCGGCGGGGCGGGAGCGCTGGCCTCATGCAGGACGGCCCGGGGGATGGTCGCCTGGGAAACGCCGCCCTCGGCGGCGGTGACCTGACCCGAGTCGCTGTTGGGAGTGGCCGCCTCAGCGGCGTCGTCCTGGCTCGCGTCGTCGTGCTCCGCGTCGTCCTGCGCTGGCGTCGTCCTGCGCTGGGTCGTCCTGCGGTGGCTCGTCCTGCGCTGGCTCGTCCTGCGGTGGCTCGTCCTGGGCTGGCTCGTCCTGAGCTCGCTCGCCCCGGGCTGGCTCGCCCCGGGCTGGCTCGCCCTGGGCTGGCTCGCCCTGGGCCGGCATCGTCCTGGGGCGGGTCGTCCCGACTCTCGCGGCTGGGGTCCTCGCCGCCCGGGTCGGTCAGCGACGTCGATAGGGGTGTCATCGGCTGGGTTGGTTCATAGCTCATGGTGGCTCCCCCGTCGGGCCCGCGGCTGACGCCGAATATAAAGATCGACAGATGTCGACGTTGTACGTAGAAAGCTCGCACTGTAGTTATAGTTCACCAGATTCCGGATTACACCTCAGAGCCCTAGACTCTTGACCAGGTGGGTATGTAACGATCCGGGGGCCTTGGCGGTCGATCACGAGGGGAATTCGGCAGTGGGGATTCAAATGGCGCATAGCTCGCGTAGCGCACCTCCGCTGCTGGTCCGCACGGTGCGCTCCACGCATCGACTCGAGGAGGGCACCGAGTACCACATCGGCCGCGACGAGCGCGCCGACATCCCGGTGACCGACCCGCGGGTCTCCTGGGACCACGCGGTGCTCTACGTCTCCGACGGGATCTGGGTGCTCGAGGACCAGGGCAGCAGGAACGGCACCTACTCGGGCTCCGAGCGGATCTCCCGGCTGAACATCGACGGCCCGTGCGTGATCCACGTCGGCAACCCGGAGGACGGGCCGGTGCTCCGGTTCGAGCTCGAAGCGGTCGCCGAGACGCCGGCGAACGCGCCGGCCGAGCGCCCCGCCCCGCTCGCCCGGGTCGCTGCCGTTCAGCGGCTGGGGCGACGTCGACCCGCATGCGTCGCTGCCCGGCGTGGACCGCGAGCCCACCTCGCGCATCCAGCTGCCGGCGGCGCGGGTGGTGAAGATCGGCCGCCGCCCGGACAACGACATCGTCGTGCATGACCTCGGGGTCTCCAAGGCGCACGCCGAGCTGAAGATGTCACCGACCGGCCGGTACCAGATCTTCGACCTCGGCAGCCACAACGGCACCTACGTCAACGGCCAGCGGGTGAACCAGGCCGAGCTGACCGAGGACGACATCGTCTCGATCGGCCACGCCACCTTCCGGCTGGCCGGCGGCGTCCTGACCGAGTACATCGACGACGGCAACGTCCCCTTCGAGGCTCAGGAGCTGCGGGTCGCGGTGGGCGACGGCGGCAAGCAGAAGGTGCTGCTCGAGGGCATCTCGTTCCCGCTCGCCGAGCGCTCGATGATGGCGGTCATCGGCCCGGCCGGAGCGGGCAAGTCCACCCTGCTCAACGCGCTGACCGGCAAGCGCCCGGCCACCACCGGCAGCGTCTACTACGACTTCCGCGACCTGTACGCGAACTACGACGAGCTCAAGCACCGGATCGGGCTGGTGCCGCAGGAGTCCGTCACCCACGACCAGCTCACCGCCAAGTCGGCCCTCGGCTACGCGGCCGAGCTCAGGTTCCCGCCCGACATCACCGAGGACGACAGGAACCAGCGGGTCGACGAGGTGCTGGGCGAGCTGGAGATGACCCAGCACGCGAACACCAGGATCGTGCGGCTGTCCGGCGGCCAGAAGAAGCGCGTCAACATCGGCCTCGAGCTGCTGACCAAGCCCAGCCTGCTGTTCCTGGACGAGCCGACCTCGCCGCTCGACCCGCACCTCAAGCGCGAGCTCTTCGGCCAGATGAAGAAGATGACCGAGAACGGCCAGTCGGTCGTGGTGATCACCCACGACGTCGAGTCGAAGCTGATCGACCAGTGCGACCGGCTGATCGTGCTCGCGCCCGGCGGCCGGATGGCCTACTTCGGCCCGCCCGCCGAGGGGCTGAAGTACTTCGCGGCCGGCGACTGGGCGGACGTCTTCCAGGCCTTCTCCGACGACCCGGCGGCGGACTGGTCGGGCCAGTTCCACGGCTCTCCCGAGTACCAGAAGTACGTGGCCAGCCGGATGTCGGTCAACCCGGCGCAGCAGCAGCGACAGAACCGGTCGCCCGAGGACGAGGCCAAGCCGAAGCAGCGCGGCAGCCTCACCCAGGTGTTCACGATGGCCCGCCGCTACGCGCGGGTGCTGTCGGTCGACCGCGGCTACACGATCTTCGCGGTGGCGCTGCCGATCATCCTCGGCGCGCTGCTGCGGATCATCCCGTCCACCTTCGGCCTCGGCGGCCCGCCGGGGAAGAACCAGGGCGCCCAGACGCTGCTGCTGATCCTGGTCATGGCGGCCTGCCTGTCCGGCACCGCGAACTCGATCCGCGAGTTCGTCAAGGAACGCGAGATCTACGAGCGAGAACGGATGGCGGGGCTGTCGTCGGGCGCCTACCTGATGTCAAAGGTGCTCGTCCTCGGCGTCGTCAGCCTGGTCCAGGCGCTGATCATCGTCATCATCGGGCTGGCCGGGACGAAGATGCCGGCCAAGGCGGCGGCGATACCCGGGCCGCCGATCATCGAGATCGCGGTGGCGACCGTGGTCCTGTGCGTGGTGTCGATGCTGCTCGGCCTGCTGATCTCCACGCTCGTGACGAAGAGCGATCAGACCATGCCCGCCCTGGTGGTGGTCACGATGATCGAGGTCGTGCTCTCGGGCGGCGTGTTCGCGCTCGGCGCCGGGGCCGAGGCGTACGTGTCGATGATCGCGCCCGCCCGCTGGGGCATGGCCGCCCTCGCCTCGACCATCAACCTGAACGTGATCACCCCGGCCAACCCGCTGGCGCCGGTCAAGCCGGACGCGCTGTGGACGCACAGCGCCGCCCAGTGGGGGACCGACATGGGCGTCCTGGTCCTGATCGGCCTGATCTGCCTGTTCATCGCCGGCTTCCGGCTCTGCCAGGATCGGGCCACGACGGCGCAAGGCCGCCACCGCTGACAAATAGCGCGGGCAGCCGGAGTCGGCCGGGTCCGTTCGATGGAAACCTGATTTTTGTTCTTATGTGGGAACAAGTCCGGATCAGGCGCACTTGAGTAGTTCGTGAAGTTTGCACTCCCGGGCCGGGCCGCCAATCAGAAGGTGGTCGTCAGCGCGGTGTTCGTCGCGGCGATGTTCATGAACATCATGGACGGGACCGTCGTCAACGTCGCGCTGCCCACGCTGAGCAGGTACTTCGGCGCGCCGATCGGGTCCGTGAGCGGGGTCGTGACCGCCTACCTGGTGGCGCTGGCGGTGGCGATGCCCGCCTCCGGCTGGGTGGGCGACCGGTTCGGCGGCCGGAACGTCCTGCTCGGCGCGATCGGGCTGTTCACCGCCGCGTCGGCGCTGTGCGGGGTGGCGACCTCGCTGCCCGAGCTGGTCGCGTTCCGCGCGCTGCAGGGGCTCGGCGGCGGAATGCTGGTCCCGGTCGGGATGACGATGATCACCCGGGTGTTCCCGCCCGCCGAGCGGATCAAGGCCAACCAGATCCTGGTCGTGCCGACGCTGCTGGCGCCGGCCCTCGGCCCGGTGATCGGCGGCGCGCTGGTCGACGGGCTCTCCTGGCGCTGGATCTTCTACATCAACCTGCCGATCGGCCTGGCCGCGGTCGCGGTCGGGGCGCTCTTCCTGCCGGGCGGGTCGGAGCACCCGGCGGGCCGGTTCGACCTGCCGGGCATGCTGCTCGCGGCGACCGGGTTCCCGCTGTTCCTGTACGCGATCTCGGTCGGCTCGACGTCCGGCTGGAGCTCGCCCGTCGTGGCCGGCACCGGGCTGTCCGGGCTGGCGCTGCTGGCCGCCTTCGTCGCCGTCGAGCAGCGGGTCGCCTCGCCGCTGCTGCGGCTGCGGATCTACCGCGACCGGCTCTTCCGCGTCACCAGCCTGCAGCTGATCGCCGCCTCGGGCGGGTTCATGGGCACGCTGTTCCTGGTGCCGCTGCTGCTGCAGAACGGCCTCGGCTTCTCCGCCATCCACTCGGGGCTGTCCACCTTCACCGAGGCGCTCGGCGGGATGTGCGGCACCCAGCTGACCTCCCGGATCTACAAGCGGGTGGGCCCGCGCCGCCTGATGATCACGGGCATGTCGGGGACGGTGCTGACGATCGGCGCGATGGCGCTGGCCGGGCGGTCGGACGCGGACTGGCTGATCCCGCTGCTGATGTTCTTCACCGGGCTCTCGTTCGGGTTCGCGATGGCCCCCTCGCTCGCCGCCAACATGGCCAAGATCTCCGCCGCCGAGACCGGGCACGCGTCCACCCTGCAGAACACGGTCCGGCAGGCCGGGGCGGCGGTCGGGGTCGCGCTGCTCGGCACCGATTCTCGGCGTGACCGGGGCCGGCGCGCTCGACCTGGCCGGGTACCACGTGGCGTTCCTGGTGGCGGCGTCGGTGATGGCGCTCGGGGTGATCTTCTCCTGCTTCGTCAACGACGGCGACGCCGCCGCCACCATGGCCGCCGTCCCGCACTCGGGCGAGGGCCCGGGGAGCTCGCTAGCGGAAGCCGCCTGAGTGGCTGCTTGAGTGCCTGGTGGGGCGCGGGTTTACCCTGTGCCGATGACCACTCCCGACGGCGCCGCCCTCTCGCTCTCGCTGACCCGCGCGATGCTCAGCCGCTTCCCGCTGATCGACGGGCACAACGACCTGCCGTGGGAGCTGCGCGAGCTCTACGGGTCCGACCTGGCGGCGGCCGACCTGACCAGGCGGCTGCCGAACACCCAGACCGACATCCCGCGGCTGGTCGAGGGCGGCGTCGGCGGCCAGTTCTGGTCGGTCTACGTCCCGGCCGAGCTGGCGGGCGACGCCGCCGTGACCGCAGTCCTCGAGCAGATCGACCTCGTGCACCGGATGATCGAGCGCTACCCGGCCCGGTTCCAGCTCGCGCTATCCGCATCCGACGTCGACGCGGCGTTCCGGGCGGGCAAGATCGCCTCGCTGCTGGGCGCGGAGGGCGGCCACTCGATCGCGGGGTCGCTCGGCGTGCTCCGGATGCTGTTCGCGCTCGGCGTGCGGTACATGACGCTCACGCACAACTCCAACGTCGGCTGGGCCGACTCCGCCACCGACGTGGCCGACACCGGCGGCCTGTCCGACTTCGGCCGCTCGGTCGTGGCCGAGATGAACCGGCTCGGCATGCTGGTCGACCTGTCGCACGTCTCGACGGCGACCATGCACGCCGCCCTCGACGTGACCGCCGCCCCGGTGATCTTCTCGCATTCGAGCGCCCGCGCGGTCTGCGATAACCCCCGCAACGTTCCCGACGACGTGCTCGGCCGGCTGGCGGTCAACGGCGGCGTGTGCATGGTCACCTTCGTGCCGTTCTTCGTCTCGCAGGAGTGCACCGACTGGTTCAGCGCCCTGCGGGCCGAGGTTGCCGCCCGCGGCGACGACCCGGCCAAGCTGTCCGCCGTCTTCGCCCTGATGCCGTCGTGGGAGCGGGACCACCCGTTGCCCGCCGCCACCATCGCCCAGGTCGCCGACCACGTCGACCACATCCGCGACGTGGCCGGCGTCGACCACGTCGGCATCGGCGGCGACTTCGACGGCACCCCGGTGACCCCGGTCGGCCTGCACGACGTCTCCCGCTACCCCGCGCTCTTCGCCGAACTCAAGCGCCGCCGCTGGTCGGAATCGGACCTGGCCGCCCTGGCCGGCGGCAACATCCTCCGCGTCCTCCGCGCCGCCCAGCCGGTGGAGTCCCCCAGACCTCACTGACACCCGCCAATCCTGTCGCTGGCGTAGCCGACATGCCCAAGCGCGGGGACCTGCGTCCGGGGGTCGGTAAACTCGCCGGTGATGAGTGCGCCAGGGGTTGTCGACGGGGTCACGCCAGCGCGTGGCCGGGTGTTCAGGTACGAGGGATTCGCGACCGACCCGGAGCGGGGGCTGCTGACCTGCCGGTACTCGCTGGACGGGCGGGACTTCGTCGAACGGGTCTCGCTTGCCCCGGGGCCGCGCTGGGACACCCCGGCCGCCCAGGCCGCCGCCCGGCTGGTCTACCTGCTGGCCGGCGTCTCCTACTACAAGACCGCCGCGCCGCCTGTCATCGACCTGGGCGACACCGCGCTCACCGACGCCGAGCGCGCCTTCCTGCGCGACTTCTACCTTCAGGGCCTCGGCGAGTACGCCTACAAGAACGACCTCGACCTCTCCGACCTCCGCATCGAGGCCCCGACCGCCCCGACCGCACCGATCGCCCCCGCAGCTCCCGGCCTCGCTGAGGCCCCCGCCGCCGCAGCGGTTTCCGGCCAGCTGGGCCGGGCGCTGGTCCCGTTCGGCGGCGGGATCGACTCGATCGTGACCGTCGAAGGGGTGCGCAAGGTCGCCGCCGACGTCGCGCTGTTCGTGGTGAGCAGGCCGGGGGACCGGTTCGCCGCCATCGAGCGGCCGGCCGAGGTCAGCGGGCTGCCGGTCGTCCGGGCCGGGCGGGAGATCGACCCGCAGCTGCTGCGCTCGGCCGAGCTCGGGTTCCGCAACGGGCACGTGCCGGTGACCGGGGTCATCTCGGCCATCGCCGTTCTCGCCGCCGTCCTCGACGACCGGGACGTGGTGGTGATGTCCAACGAGTGGTCGGCGTCGGTCCCGACCCTGGAGTACCGGGGCGAGCCGGTCAACCACCAGTACTCCAAGAGCGCCGCGTTCGAGGCGGCCTTCCGCGACGTGCTCGCGGCCGACCCGGCCGGGCTGCCCGGGCTACTTCTCCGCCCTCCGCGACCGGACCGAGCTCTGGGTGGGCGACAAGTTCGCCGCGCTGACCGAGTACCACGCGACGTTCCGCAGCTGCAACAAGGCCTTCATCATCGATACCGCCCGCCGGCTCGACCACTGGTGCGGCACCTGCGACAAGTGCTGCTTCATCGACTTGATCCTGGCCCCGTTCATGTCGGCCGAGCAGCTCCGGGCCGTGTTCGCGGCCGACGGCGGCGGTGGCGAGCCGCTCGACAACCCGGAGCTGACGCCGAAGTTCGAGGCGCTGCTCGGCTCGGGCACCAAGCCGTTCGAGTGCGTCGGCGAGGTCAACGAGTGCCGCGCGGCGGTCGTGCTCGCCGCCCGGCCGGCCGGACCGGGCCGCGACCCCGCTCCTGCAGAAGCTGGCGGCGGAGATCAACGCCCGGCCCGACGCGCCGACCGAAGCCGAGATCGAGGCCATGCGCCACCCGGTCGGCGCGAGCTTCGTGCCCGCCGCGCTGGCCGCCGAGTGGTCCTGACCCGGCATGGCAACCGCAACCAGCAACCCGCGACCGAACCTGCGGCCGACGCTCGGCTGGTCCGACCTGCGCGGCGCGCGGGCGGGCGTCTGGGGGCTCGGCCGCGAGGGCAGCGCGTCGCTCCGCAAGCTGCGCGAGCTCGGCGTCGAGCCGGTCCTGGTCGACGACAACCCAACCGAGCCGGGCGTCCTCGCGACCGCCGACGGCGGCCTGGACGCCCTGGCCGCCTGCGAGATCGTCATCAAGACCCCGGGCATCAGCCCCTACGGACCCGAGGCGGAAGGTCTCCGCCAGGCCGGGGTCATCCTGGTCGGCGGGCTCGGCCTGTGGCTGCAGGAAGCCGACCGGAACCGGGTCGTCTGCGTCACCGGGACCAAGGGCAAGTCGACCACCTCGTCCATCATCGGCCACCTGCTGGCCGGCCTCGGCTACCAGGCGCTGGTCGGCGGCAACTTCGGCGCCGCCCCCTACGACCCGCAGCACGCAGGCGACTACGACTACTGGGTGATCGAGGTATCCAGCTACACCGCCGATCGACCTGGCCAGCACGCCGCCGGTCACCGCGGTGACCTCGCTCCATCCCGACCACCTGCCCTGGCACGGCGGCGTCGAGCGGTACTACCGCGACAAGCTGTCCGCCTGCTCGCAGCCGGGGGCGGAGCTGACCGTGGCCAACGGCGACAGCGACCTGCTCCGCGAGCGGGCCGGCCTGCTGGCGCCGAAGGTCGAGTGGGTGTCGGAGCGCGACGAGCCGGGCGCGACCTGGATGGATCCGCTGGGGCTGCCGGGCGGCCACAACCGCCGCAACGCGCTGATCGCCCGCCGCGTGCTCAGCGCGCTCGGCAACGCTGCCGGGGACAAGCGCCTGGTCGACCGGTCCGCCGACGACGCGGCCCTGCGCAGCGCGGCCGGCGGCTTCACCCCGCTGCCGTCCCGCCTCACCACGGTCGGCACGGTCGACGGGGTCACGTTCGTCGACGACTCGCTGTCCACCAACGTGCTGCCGACGCTGGCCGCCCTCGACGCCTTCCCCGGCCGCCGGGTCGCGCTCATCGTCGGCGGCCAGGACCGCGGCATCGACTACGCCCCGCTGGCGGCGGGCGTCCGCGAGCGAACCGCCCCGACCCGAGTGCTCACCCTCCCCGACAGCGGCTCCAGGATCAGCGCCGCCTTCGCTGCGGCAGCCGCGGCAGAGGCAGCGCAAGACGCCACCGACTGCCCCGACCTGGAGTCAGCCGTGGCGGCGGCCTTCGCGTGGGCCCGCCCCGACGGCGTCGTGCTCCTCTCGCCCGCCGCCCCCAGCTTCGGCCGCTTCCGCGACTACCGCGACCGAGGCGACCAGTTCGCCGCCGCCATGCGCGCCTGCGGCGCCTCCACCACCGGCTGACCCCAAACAGGTCTACCGAACAACCCGATAGTCCGCCAGCAGATACCCAGCCGGCGAGGTCCGGCATCGAACCGACTCAAGCGCGATCGTCGGCAACCCGTCGAGCAGCCGCCGTCCCCGGCCGGCGATCCGAGGCGCGATCACCAGCCGCAGCTCGTCGACCACGTCGGCCGCGAGCAGCGCCTGCGCGACCGAGATGCTCGCGTGCACGCCGACGTCGCCCCCGTCCTGCTGCCGGAGATCCCGGACGAAGTCGACCAGCCCGCCGTCGACCGCCGTCGCCTTGGCCCAGTCAAGGTCAAGCGGCGTCGATGTCGCGACGTACTTCGTGACCCCGTTGATGAAGGTCGCGAACGGCTCGATCTGGCTGTCCGGCCAGAACCGCGCCCACTCGGCGTAGCTGCGGCGGCCGAGAATGACCGCGTCCTGCGTCCCGATCACCGCCGCGAGGTTGGCGTCCATCGCGTCATCCCACTCGGTGATGAACCCATCCGGATCCTCGGCCACCCCGTCGAGGGACAGCAGCTCGTACACGACGATCTTCCGCACGCCCAGCACCTCCGATTGGTCTCGGTCCCAACACTTGACTGATCCAACCGCCGAAACTAATCGCCGCGCCGCCGGAACTAATCGCTGCCCGGCGTGCTCAGCCGCTCCAACCGCGCCCACCCGGCCCAGCCACGCTCCCGCATAAGCTGCTGCATCCGCTCCATCCGCGGATCGGACTCGACCGCCAGCGCGTCCAGCAGGTCGAACGGAAGCTCGTCGCCCTCGGCCTGCTTCTCACCGGCCGCGTAGGCCTGCGCGAGCAGGTCGGCCAGAATATCGGCCGCCTCCGCCAGCCGCGGGTCGTCGTCGCCGCGGTCGCTGTCCCCGATCTCCGACAGCAGCCGGTAGAGCCGGACCAGCCGCGGGTCTTCCAGCTGCGCGAGCTTGTCCGGCATCCACTCCCGGATCAGCTCGGGCCAGCGCGCCGCGACCAGAATCCACCCGTCCCGCTCACCCCGCACGATCCGCTCGGACGTCCCGATCTCCCGCAACCGTTCGAGATAGCGGCTCACCTCCGGCGGGACGACCAGGCTGTCCCCGGCCGCGAGCTGCGCGATCTGCTTGCGGCTGGCCTCCAGCCGTCCGATCTCGTCCCGCAGCCTGCCGTCGATCCGCTGAACCGCCTCCGCGAACGAAGCCGGGTCCGCGTGCAGCAGCTCAGCGATCGACGACAACGGCACGCCCGCGTTAGCGAGGGTGCGGATCTTGATCAGCGACACCACCGCGGTCGCCCCGTACCGCCGGTACCCTGAGGCGTCCCGCTCCGGCTCGGGCAGCAGCCCGATCTGGTGATAGTGCCGCACCGCCCGCGTCGTGACCCCGGCGTACGCCGCCAGTTGACCGATCGTCAGCATGCAATCATCCTGCCCTCAACTCGCACAGCCGGGAACGCCCGCAAAGCCCGGAAACGCACGGAAACGCACGGAAACGCCGCCTCAGGAGATCCGCCGCCGGTAGGCGACCCCGGCCAGCACGTACGCAACCACCAGAATGCCGACGCACCAGCCAACCGCGGTCCAGATGCCGCTGCCAACCGGCTGCCCGGCGAACAGGTGCCTGATCGTGTCGACGATCGAGGTCACCGGCTGGTTGTTGGCGAACGCGCGCACCGGACCGGGCATCTTCCCGGTCGGCACGAAGGCCGAGCTGATAAACGGCAGGAAGATCAGCGGGTAAGAGAACGCGCTCGCCCCGTCCACGCTCTTCGCGGTGAGCCCCGCAATGACGGCGATCCAGGTCAGCGCCAGCATGAACAGCAGCAGGATGCCAGCCACGGCGAGCCACGCCAGCGCCCCGGCGGAGGACCGGAAGCCCATCGCCAGCGCGACCCCGATCACCAGCACGAGCGAGACCGCATTGGCCGCCAGCGAGGTCAGCACGTGCGCCCACAGCACCCCCGGCCGCGCGATCGGCATCGACTGGAATCGCTCGAAGATCCCGCCCTGCATGTCGTTGAACAGCCGGAACGCGGTATAGGAGATGCCCGACGCGATCGTGATGAGCAGGATGCCGGGCAGCATGTAGTTCACGTACGAGACCGACCCGGTGTCGATCGCGCCGCCGAAGATGTACACGAACAGCACCATGATCGCGATCGGCATGACCGCGGTCGTGATGATGGTGTCCGGGCTGCGGGTGACGTGCCGCATGGTCCGCCCGGTCAGGACGGCGGTGTCACCCAAGAAATGCGTGGCCATGGTTATCTCCTACTTCTCGCTCAGCCCGGCGGCCGCGCGGCCGCCTTCGCCCGCGTCGCCGGTGCCCGCGTCGCCGCCGCCCGCGTCGCCCACCACCGCGTCGCCCACCACCGCGAAGAACACATCCTCAAGCGAAGGCTGCTTCTCGACGTACTCGACCTCCGCCGGCGGCAGCAGCCGCCGCAGCTCGGCCAGCGTGCCGTTGACGATGATCCGGCCCTGGTGCAAGATCGCGATCCGGTCGGCCAGCTGCTCCGCCTCGTCCAGGTACTGGGTCGTCAGCAGCACCGTCGTCCCGCCCTGGGCGAGCTCCCGGACCGCCTGCCACACCTCGATCCGCGCCTCCGGGTCAAGCCCCGCCGTCGGCTCGTCCAGGAAGATAACCGGCGGATTCCCGATCAGGCTCATCGCGATGTCCAGGCGGCGCCGCATCCCACCGGAGTACGTCGCCGCCCGCCGCCCGCCCGCCTCGGTCAGCGAGAACCGCCGCAGCAGCTCGTCCGCAATAACGCCCGGCTGCCGCAGGTGCCGGAGCCGCGCGACTAGGACCAGGTTCTCCCGCCCGGTCAGTATCTCGTCGACCGCCGCGAACTGCCCGGTCAGGCTGATCGACTCGCGCACGTCAGCGGCCCGCGCAGCGACGTCGAACCCGTTGACCGCGGCGGTCCCGGCGTCGGCCGCCAGCAGCGTCGACAGGATCCGCACGACCGTGGTCTTGCCCGCCCCGTTCGAGCCGAGCAGGGCGAAGATGCTGCCCGGCGCCACCTCGAAATCCACGCCGCGCAGCACGCGCAGCTCCTTGTACGACTTCTCCAGGCCTCGCACCTGGATCGCTGGGTTGCTCATGCCACCGAGCATCCAGCCTTGACGCAGCGTCAAGGTCAAGCGGAAAAGCGCAAAAACCCGAGAAAACCTAGTCCGCCACGACGATCCCCAGATGGTGCGCAAGGAACGGCGCCAGCGTCATCAACTGCACCGTGTCGATCCGCACCCCGCTCAGCGACTCGAACCCGGCCTTAATCCCGGCCCCGGAGGCCCCGGCCGAGCCCCGAGGAGTCAGACCGCTCGCCCAGCCGCGCCCCCCGCAGATCCACGTCGGCGCAGCTCGCCTTGCTGAAGTCAAGCCCGCTCACCGTGCTCCCGGCAAACTTCACCCGCCTGAGCTTCGCCCCGCCGAAATCAACGTCGCGCAGCACGCAGTCGTCGAACGTCACGTCGGTCAGCGCGGCCTCGCGGAAATTGACCGAGTCGAGCTTGCAGCCGCGGAAAACCACCCGCCGCAGCACGCAGGTGAACGCCTGCACCCCGGCGAATACGCACCCGTTGAACCAGGCATCGGTATACAGCGCCCCGGCGACGTCGACCGCCACCAGCCGGGTCTGCTCGAACCAGACATCGGAGAACCGCGCCTTCCGCAGCCGCCCCTCGTCAAAGGAGCCGCCGACGAAGGCCGACTCGGTGAACCGCGCGCCGCTGGCGGCCGGGGCGTCGAAGGCGACGCCGTCGAATCGCACCCGGTCATAGTCCCCGTCGATCTCAAGCGAGCGTCGGACTCAAAGTCGGACATGGCGGCGGCAAACGGCAGTTCATCGAGCTTGGTTGGTGACTTCATCCCCATCTTCCTAAACTGAGCGTCATCGGACGTCCTCGTGCTGCACCATACCGGGGAGCGCCCCGGCGCCGGCGCAAAGACCAACGTGCTCGATCCGGTCAAATAGCTTAAAGTCGTAAAAAAAGCCCTTGTCGCTCCATCGATGCAGCGGGAGGTCGTCTCATGGCGCCAGCCGATCCTGTGGTCTCCACCAGCGCCGGCCGGGTCAGGGGGCGAATCGAGAAGGGCATCTCCGTCTTCCGCGGCATCCCGTTCGCCCAGCCCCCGATCGGCCCGCTCCGGTTCCAGGCCCCGGAATCGCCCGCACCCTGGGACGGCGTCCGCGACGCGGGGGAGTTCGGCCCGGCCGCGCCGCAGGCGCAGATGATGGCCGAGGCGGGCCGGCCCGCCGCGCCCGCCGACACCACCGGCAACTGGCTCACCGTGAACGTCTGGACGCCCGATCCCGGCGCCGCCCGGCTGCCGGTTCTGGTCTGGATCTACGGCGGCGCCTACATGTTCGGCGCCAGCAGTGAGCCCGGCTACGACGGCACCCCGTTCGCGCAGGGCGGCGCGGTCTTCGTCTCGCTCAACTACCGCCTCGGCATGGAGGGCTTCGCCCAGCTCCCCGGCGCGCCCGCCAACCGCGGCCTGCTCGACGCGGTGGCCGCCCTGACCTGGGTCAGGGACAACATCGAGGGCTTCGGCGGCGATCCCGCCAACGTCACCGTGTTCGGCGAGTCGGCCGGCGCGGGCGTGATCGCCGCCATGCTCGCCATGAGCACGGCCAAGGGCCTGTTTCAGCGCGCGATCGCGCAGAGCGTCCCCGGCTCGTTCTTCACCCGGGACCTGGCCGAGAGCATCGCCCAGGCGATCGCGCAGCAGGCGGGCCTGCCCGGCACCTATCAGGCGCTGGCCGCGGCCGACCCGATGGACCTGGTCAACGCGCAGATGGCCGTCACCGGCCGGATGAGGGAGTTCCCCCAGTGGGGCGGGGTCAGCCTCACCATCACCCCGTTCTCGCCCGTCATCGACGGCGAGGTGCTGCCCCGCTCGCCCTGGCGGGCGCTGCTGTCGGGCGCGGCGGCCGAGGTGGAGCTGCTGACCGGCCACAACCGCGACGAGTACCGGCTCTTCCTGGCGATGGGGGGCAAGCTCGGCGCCGTCACCGAAGACGAGGCGGCGACCACGCTGGCCACCTTCGCCCCCGCCCCCGACGGCGCCGCCGCCTACCGGAAGGCCTTCCCCGACGCCGATCCGAGCGGCATGTACGAGCTGATCTTCTCCGACTGGCTGTTCCGGATGCCGACCCTGCACCTGGCGCAGGCGCACGCGGCCTCCGGCGGCCGGACGTACCTCTACGAGCTCGCGGCGCAGGCCCCGGCCGGCCCGTACGGCGCCTGCCACGGGCTCGACGTCCCGCTCGTCTTCGGCGCGATGGGGTCGGGCCTGAGCGCGATGCTGACCGGCGAGAACCCGCCCCCCGCGTTCGTCGCCCTGGGCGACACAATGCGCCGCGAGTGGCTCGAGTTCGCGGCCACCGGCGACCCCGGCTGGCCCGCCTACGGGACCGAGCACCGCAGCACCCGCGTCTACGACCTCCAGCCCGACGTCGTCTCCTATCCCGAGGAAACGTCCATGCACCTCTGGGAACGCCACCAATTCGACGCCCTCGGCCTAACCCCCTAAACCCCCCAACGCGCCCCCGCCCCCTCGCGACCCCCACCGACGACCCCGCGCGACCCCCACCGACGACCCCGCGACGACCCCCACGCTACGACCCAAATGCGCGTTTGGGCCGGCAAGAGTGAGCCCAAAAGCGCATTTGGCACATAAATTTCAAAATCGCTTGTCTCGAACGGTCCCGGGCGACTCTCCCGCCCCAGACGACTCCGATCAGTCCCCGGCCAGCCGGGTGAGCGCGCCGCGCACCACCGCCGGGTCCGTCGTCTGCCAGAACGGCGGCAGCGTGGCCCGCAGAAACTCGCCGTAGCGCTTGGTGACCAGCCGCGGGTCGAGCACCGCGACGACGCCCCGGTCGTCAACCGAGCGCAGCAGCCGCCCGGCCCCCTGGGCCAGCAGCAGCGCCGCGTGCGAGGCCGACACCTCCATGAACCCGCTGCCGCCGCGGGCGTCCGCCGCCCGGGTCCTGGCCGAGGCGAGCGGGTCGTCGGGCCGCGGGAACGGGATCCGGTCGATGATCACTAGCCGCAGCGACGGGCCGGGCACATCCACCCCCTGCCAGAGCGAGAGCGTGCCGAACAGGCAGGTCGGCTCGTCCTCGGCGAACTCCTTGACCAGCTGCATGGTCGAGTCGTCGCCCTGGCAGAGCAGCGGGTAGGGCAGCGAGTCGCGCAGCGCGGCCGCCGCCGCCTTCGCCGCCCGCATCGAGGAGAAGAGCCCCAGCGTCCGCCCCCCGGCCGCCTTGATCAGCTCCCACATCTCTTCCAGGTACTCCGGCGGCAGCCCGTCCCGCCCGGGGATCGGCAGGTGCTTGGCCACGTAGAGGATGCCGCTGCGCCCGTGCAGGAACGGCGACCCGACGTCCATCCCCTCCCACTCCGAGCCCATCGCCGAGGCGTCCAGCCCCCATTGCCGCGCCAGCGGCGCGAACGACCCGCCCAGCGTGAGCGTGGCCGAGGTGAGCACCACGGTCCGGTCGCTGAACAGGTTCTCCGCCAGCACCTCGCCGACCTCGAGCGGCGCCACGTGCAGCGACGCGGGCCGGGACGGCTCGGCCGCCCAGTCCTCCGGCCGCTCCAGCCAGACGACCTCCTCGCGCTCCTCGATCGGCTGCTCGAACGCGCTCAGCATCCGCTCGGCCACCTCGCCGATCTCCTCCAGGGTCACCAGCGCGGTCTGCGCGGCGGTGACCTCGGCCGGGTCGGCGTCCTCGTCCTTGGACACGGCGATCTTGCGGACGGCGGCGGCGCAGTTGACGGCGGCCTCCCGCAGCGCGGTCAGGGTGGCGCCGAGCCCCTGGTCGAGATGGTCCATCCGGCCGGCCGGCATCGTGACCAGCAGCGGCCCGAGGGCGTTGCCGGCCTCCGAGAGCCGGGCGATCTCCCCGTCGTCGGCCAGCTTGCCGGTCCGCCGAACCGCGAACTCGATCGCCTGGACCGACAGCTCGCCGCTGGCGACCGAGGTGACCCGGTCGACCAGCTCGTGCGCCTCGTCGACGATGACGACCCGGTGCTCGGGCAGGATGCCGCCCTCGCCGAGGGTGTCGATGGCGAGCAGCGCGTGGTTGGTGACGACGACGTCGACCTCGGCCGCCGTCCGCCGGGCGCGCTCGGAGAAGCACTGCACGCCGAACGGGCACCGGTTCACCCCCAGGCACTCGCGCGCTGTCACCGCGACCTGGCGCCACGCCTGGTCGGGCACGCCCGGGACGAGCTCGTCGCGGTCGCCCGCGGTGGTCGACGCGGCCCACTGGTGCAGCCGCTTGACGTGCGCGCCGAGCGGGCTGGTGGGCCCGTCGAAGAGCGAGTCCTGCTCGTCCTCGGGGCCGTTGCGGAGCTTGTTCAGGCAGAGGTAGTTGTTTCTGCCCTTGAGGATCGCGAACTCGGGCCTGCGCCCCAGCGGCCCGCGCAGCGCCTCCGCCAGCCGGGGCAGGTCGCGGTCGACCAGCTGGCGCTGCAGCGCGATGGTGGCGGTGGAGACCACGACCGGGCCGTGCTTCCTGGCGGTGGCGAGTCGGAGCGCGGGCACCAGGTAGGCGAGCGACTTGCCGGTCCCGGTGCCGGCCTGGACCGCCAGGTGCGCGCCGTCCGACATCGCGTCCCATACGGCCTTCGCCATCCGAGTCTGCCCGTCCCGCTCGGTGCCGCCGATCGCGGAGACGGCGGTGGTGAGCAGGGCTAGAACGCCGTCGGCGGCGGTCTCGGAAGCGGGGTCGGCGGCGGGCTTCGATGATCCGGGGGGCACGAGCCGACGCTACCCTATACAGATGCCGATTTACGCCCTGGACGACGACGAGCCGCAGATCGACGAGCTCGCCTATGTCGCGCCTGATGCCGTTGTCATCGGGCGGGTCACGATAGGTCCGCAGGCCTCGATCTGGCCCTGCGCCGTGCTCCGCGGCGACCACGGGACGATCACCATCGGCGCCCGCACCTCGATCCAGGACGGCACGGTCGTGCACACCACCGCGCGCTGGCCGACGGCGATCGGCGACGACTGCGTGGTCGGGCACAACGCGCACCTGGAGGGGTGCGCAGGTCGCGTCGGGCTGTCTGATCGGCTCCGGCTCGGTGACCCTCAACCGGGCGGTCGTCGGCGCGGGGTCGATCCTCGCCGCGGGAACCGTGGTGCCGGAAGGGTTCATCGTCCCGTCCGGGTCGCTGGTGGCCGGCGTGCCGGCCGCGATCAAGCGATCCGACGTGGATCCGACCTGGATTGAATTCGCGGTTAAGAGCTACATCGAGACCGCACGTCATCACCGGAACGGGCTGCGCCGCCTCAGCTAGATACCGCGATCCGGCACGTACCGCAGGAAACCCGGCCGGGGCACTGGATCGTTATCGTTGTGAGCTGCATAAGGGCAGTAACAGGGGTATCAGGTAGGGTGCCGTGGACATTGATATCAGCCTTGACTATGGGCTCACCCTGCTCGCCGCGCTTCTCGTCGGCACCGGTTTCGTGCTGCAGCAGAACGCGGCCCAGCCCGAGCCCGACTCGCGCTTCCTGTCGCTGCGGCTGATCCTCGACCTGTTCCACAAGCCCCGCTGGCTCCTCGGCATCGGCTGCATGGTCGGCGGCCAGATCCTGGCGGCCTGGTCGATCGGCAACCTGCCGCTGGCGTTCGTCGAGCCGCTGCTCACCACCAACCTGGTTTTCGCGCTGCTGGTGGCGGTGCCGATCGCGAAGGCGAAGCTCAGATTCTGGGAGATCGCGGGCGCGGTCGTGCTCTGCTCGGGGGTGGCGCTGCTGTCGGTGTCGCGGTCGGCCAAGCCGATCGGCCTGTCCTTCGGCTCGTTCTCGCACTGGCCGGCCGCCGCCGCGATCGCGTTCATCGCGTTCGTCTGCGTTCAGGCCGGGCGCCGGCAGCCTGGCCGGGCGCGGGCGATCCTGACCGGGACCGCGGCCGGGCTGATCTTCGGCATCCAGGACGCCCTGACCAGGCAGACGCTGCAGGCCGAGCGTCACTTCGGGGTCGGCGGCCTGTTCCTCCACTGGCCGCCCTACGCCCTCGTCGGCGCCGGTGCTCTCGGCATCGTGCTGATGCAGAGCGCTTTCAGCTCCGGCCCGCTCAACGAGTCGCTGCCGGCCATCTCGGCCGGCGAGCCGGTGGTCGGCATCCTGCTGGGCGTGGTCGTGTTCGGCGACCGGGTCCAGGACACCCCGGGGGAGCTGGCGATCTACACCGGGGGACTGGCCGCGCTGGTGGTGGGCGTGGTCATGGTCAGCCGCTCCCCGGCCCTCTCCCAGCTCCGCGCGTGGACCGAGGAGGGCATCGCGTCGCTGCCGCCGCTCCCGCACGTCCCGACGATCCCGCTCAGCCTGCCCGGACTGCACGGCGCCCGGGCCGAGGACGACGCCGACACGCCCGCCAGCCCGGCCAGTGAGGACACGACCCAGCGAGAGCTCCCCCGCCCGCGCCCGAGAACGCCGGCGGGCTCAAGCGCTGGCGATTCCGCAAACCGTCGCGCCCGGTATCAGACCTACGCGGATTAGCGCGCTCCGGATGCCTCCCCGATATGCCCCCAACCCCGGCCGCCCCGCCGGCTCCCGCCCGAGCCTCGCAACCCCGGCCGCCCCGCCCGGCGCTCTTCAGCCGCGCCCGAGACAACGAGCACCGCGCGCCCCAGTTCACCCCCGCCCCGGCCTCCGGGGCGTCATCGTGTGCCATTTGAGTCGCCGGAATCGCGCCAAACCCATGATCGTGGGCCTTTCGGGTCGCGGGGTGCCCCCAACGGAACACGCTGATGGCGGAGGTCCAAGATGCTGTGACCAGCGGTGCACGAGGGTCGCGTGGGCCGCGGTCGGGGGGTCTGGCGGGCCGGATCGGCGGCCAGCCGGCTCGATCGACCATGATCACGAAGGAATTTCACACCGACACGATCGGGATCCTTCGCCGAGAAAGCTTCTTCGTGATCACGAAGGCCGGCGGGGTAGCCGGATCTCGCCTGACGTCACACGAGCACCGGGGACTCGTCAGGATCCGCCTCGGCGTTAACGGGGCAGCCGAGGCTTGGGGCGGGCCGACGAGGCCCAGCCGCGCGGCATCGCGTCCCTGCTGCCGTTGCCGATGAACCGCTCGAGGGCGGTGCCGACTCCGCCCTCGTCGGCGATCAGCTTCCTGATCGTGATGATCATCGTGGGCATGGCCCAGAAGTCGCCGCAGACCCAGAGGATGGCCGCGCCGATCTGCTGGTCGGCGAACGGCGGCAGGGTCACCCCCGGGACGTGGTCGTAGGCGCTGTAGACGGAGTGGGTGGCGAAGATCGACAGCGCCATCGCGATGACGATCATCACGACGTTGGTGGCGAGCAGGGCGGCCGCCCGGCCGAGCACCGGCATCCGCGACCGGAATGGCGGTGACGGGATGAACTGGAGCCAGAAGAGCACCCCGGCCAGGAAGAACGACGAGTGCATCAGCCAGATGTGCACCAGCTGGTTGTTCTCCGCCAGGTCGAACAGGACCGGGATGTGCCACAGCACCATGACCGCGTTGAAGATCACCACCGCGACGACCGGGCCGGTCAGGAAGTGGAAGACGGCCCGGATCGGCCGCGACCAGCCGCCTGCGAGCACCGACCGCGTCACCGCCTGCCCGGATCGGCCGGGGAGCCCGTCGAGCAGCGGCTGCCCGGGCGCGCCCGCGACCACCAGCGACGGCGCGGCGAACATCAGCAGCAGGTGCTGCACCATGTGCACGATGAAGTAGGAGCTCGCCCAGTAGTCGATCGGCGAATCGACCGCGATCAGCAGCACTGCGAGGCCGCTGTAGAACCACAGCGACCGGATCCGCCGTTCGCGCGTGCGCTCGGGCCTCGACCGCCTGGCCAGCCGCCAGAGCCCGATCTCGTGCCAGACGACGACGACCGCCACGATGATCAGGAACGGGTCGAACGACCAGTTGTCCAGGATGTAGTGCATACAGACGACCTAACGGGACGGGGGCTAGCTGGAGGAGCCGAGCTGAAGCGGCACGCTGATGGTCTGCGCTTTTGCCCAGATGGTGGACCCGTGGTCGAGCTGCCACACGGTCAGGGTGGATCCGGAGACCGCCAGCGCGTCAAGGGAGGTGCCCGGCCCCGAGGCCAGCACCGAGGTGTGGGCGGGGGTCGGGGGGAGCAGCAGCCACTGCTGCCCGGGCCCGCTGATGGTGGCCGCCTGCCCGCCGGGCAGCAGCACCCACGTCCCGCCCGACGACGTCGTGGTCGCTCCCGCTAGACCACCTGACGCGGTGACCGCGCTAGTCACCGGCAGCGGCGCGGACGCCGTCCAGTCGGCGGCAGATGGCTCCGTCGATGACGTCGGCGTCGGCGTGGCCGAAGAGGACAGCGGGGCGTCGGCATACCAGTGCAGCGCGTTGTCTGCCCACAGCGCGGTTAGCCCCCCCTTGGCCCGCACCAGCGCGGTGCCCGCACCGAGCCGTACCAGCTGGCCGGAGACCGGCAGGCTGAGCCGCTGCCATCCGTCGCCGGCCGAGTAGGCGAAGAGACTGGCGGTCGCCCCGCAGTCGCCCGCCGCGAGCACCTGGGTGGGGATCAGCCCGAACGACACCGACGTAAGGTGAACCGTCCCGCACTTCTGGCCGGCCGCAGAGGCGGCAATCGCGCCCGGCTTTGCCAGCGTCCCCCAAGTATTGCCGGCGTTCGAGCTGGACTCGATAGCGCCGTTGCCGAGCACGGCAGCCAACTGGCTGCCGGAGACCGCCAGCGCGCCGGGGGAGGCGTCCACGGCGTCACTGATCGGCCCGCCGGACGACCAGCTGGCGCCGCCGTCAGCCGTCGACGCGACCGGCGTGAACCTGAGAGACTGACTGGGCCGCACGGCCACCGTGAGCCCGGTCGCGTTATCGGTCGCCGCGACCAGGCCGCCGTTGTCGGCGACGCCCGGCGGGGTGACCAGCCGCCAGGTCCCCGAGCCGGCGGGCCGGACGAACACCTCCCAGAACGCGGGGTTGGACGACACCGGCACGATCGCCCAGCTGTCCTTGGTGGTGCTGAGCGAGGTGGCCAGCGACACGGCTGGGGTGCCGGCCGCAGGCGCGCCTGGCCGACGAGGAAGGCACGGATGAGGATGAGCCGCACGCCGCCAGCGCGGCGGTCGAAGCGATGGTCGCCACCGCGGCGGCGACCGCGCCGCCGCGGACCCGGCCGCGCCGAGCGCGGCGCCCGGTGGTGGTCGTCACTGGTTCTGCCCCATCGACTGGAGCACGGAGTCGGCCAGCATCGACGAGAACGAGGACCGGGTGGCGTCCGTGCCCGGCCCCGGATCGTCGCTGATCTCCTGTTGTACTTCGCCCTTGGCGCTGATCACGAACGCGATGTCGTTGTGCGCGACCATCGCGCCGGCCGGCAAGTTCTCGACCTCGATGCCGAAGTCGTGCCAGACCGAGGCGAGCTGGCTGGTCGACCCGGTGAGATACAGCCAGTTCGGCACCGTGTTAAGCCCGATCTGCGAATCGAACGCCCGGGTGTACGCCAGCGAGGTATATGTCGGGTTAGCCACCACCGCGACCAGTTCGGTGTCGCTCGCCTTGGAGCCGAGCAGCGTGTCCACCACCCGCATCTCCGCGGCGATGACCGGGCAGTCGGTGGTGCAGACCGGGTCCAGGAACGCGAGCAGGACGACCTTCCCGCGCAGGCTGGCGAACGACACCTGCCGCCCATACTGGCTGGTGAGCGTGAAGTTCGGTGCAGGGCTGTCGAGCTGGCCGTTGTTCCCCGCGATCGCCTCCGCCGTGATCGGGTCGGCGGTCTTGTTCACCGTGGCGAACGCCATCGGCGCCGCCCCGACGATGATCACGCCAAGCGCCGCGAGCCCGGCGATCACCCGAAGCGGCGCCCCCGCGAATGCTAGGACGGGGCCGGAGAGCCACCCGGGGAGCGGCTGACTTCCGGGTGACGCCGACGCGCCCGCCGCCGCCTCAGGTTCATCGGCAGCGGCGACAAGCGCCGTTTCCGCCACTGGCTGCGGGGCCAGCCCAAGGTAGCCGACGGTGAAAAGCAAGATCAGCGGGATCATGTTGTTCGGGTCGGTGCCGAGACCGCCGAGGAAGCCGAGATCCTCCACCAGCACCCAGTCGGCCAGGCAGAACACGGCCGCGCCGATGACGGCGATACGAGCCAGTCGCGCGTCCGAGCGCGCCGCGCCCACGCAGAACGCGGCCCCCGCCGCCGCCAGCGCGATCACCGCGACCAGGTTCACCGCGAACCCGTTCGACCCGGCGAAGCGGCCGAAGTTGGAGATGATCACCTCAAGCGCGTGCGGCTGCGGCGTCGCCGCCATGGACTGGACCATCGCCGCCAACGAGCCCGGCCCGCCGTTCAGCCTGCCCTGCCAGAAGCCGCGCCCGGGCCAGGCTTGGAGCAGCGCCATGCCGAGGAAGAACACCCCGCAGCTGCCGAGGACAAGCCGGCCGATAGTCGGTCGTTCCCAGGTGCGCTGCGGCAGCACCAGGAGCACTCCGGCCGCGACGTACAGGAGCACCGCTCCGGGCGCGCCGAAGAGCACGGTGAGGCCGGGGGCAAAGATCTGCCCGAACGCCTCGCCGAACGACCAGACGACCAGACCCCAGACCACGCTCGACACGGCGGCAAGCCGGATCGACCAGCCGCGCACGGCGAAGATCAGCCAGAGCCCGATGCCGACCTGAATCCAGACCGACGACGCGGCGGCCGCGATCGGATGGTAATTCCAGACGTTCGCGCCGAAGTTGACCAGGCTTACCACCCAGGACGGCGAGCCGTTGGCGGCGGGCTGCATGACCTGGCCGGGCAGCCCGCCGGCCATCTGCGGCTGCGCCTGCAGCAGGCCGTCAAACAGCCACAGGGCTCCGAAGCCGATCCGCAGCGCCCGCCGTGCGCGCGGCTCACGCCAGACCGCGACGGCGCCCCCTTCGCCGACCGCGGTCCGCACGGCGGCCCAGGCGATCAGCACCAGGATAAAAATCAGCGCGATGATCAGCGCTTGGTGCAGCAGCGCCGAACGGAACGCGGAGACGAGGATCGAGCTGGCAGGGCTCGGGCCCGAGTTCATGCCAGGCATGCGGCCACCTTATGGGGGAACCGCCCGCGCCCGGGCCGCGCAGGCGAACATGAACAGAATGTAATTTTGTTCAAATCGCCCCTGAGCGGATAGCCGGGAGCGGCAGCGAAGCGGGGCGGTCAGGGGCGGGCGGCGGAGGGATTCCGCTTGCCGAGTCCCCAGAGGGCGGCGCTGACAACGGTGATGCAGAACAGCAGGAACGTGACGACGTGGACGCCGCTGCAGTACTCGCACACCGATCCGATTTGGAATTCAGCGTAAATAAGATACATCACGAAGCCCATGCCCACGATCACCGACCCGAGGCGGACGACGTCGACGCCGCGGCTGGTGATGCGCAGCCTCTGGCCGCCCAGGCTGATTACAGCACCCCGGAACCGCCAGGCCCACGGCGAGAAGATCACCACCGCGAAGACGTAGAACGCCAGGCCGAGCACGGCGACCGGCAACACGTTGAAGACCATCGACTGCGGGCTGGTGATGACCGCGGCGCAGTCGAACGTGGAGTGCGCGCCGGATGGGCAGCCGAGCAGGTGGTTGCCGTTGTAATGCGCGTACGTCTCGTAGGCGGAGATCGCGAGGCCGAGCACGGCCAGCACGGTCGAGGTGATCTGCAGCCAGAGCGGCGGCCCGACCGGGGTCGCGGCCGGCTCGTACGACTCCTCCGGGTCGGGCGCGACCGCGGTCCGCTTGGGCGAGCGGGCCTCGGTCACGTTGGCCGACTTCCGGGGACTGTTGGGCGTGGCAGTGACAGCCGGGACCGTTCGGGAGCCGGGGTTCCTGCCGTTTGAGCCGGCGCCGGCGGCAGGCCGGCCGACCCTTGCCCGACGCGGACCGGTTCTTAGAGCGGCCCTTCGAACTTGCCATCGCGGGTGTCTCCCGTTGCTGTCAGCTGCCGTTATCGCCGGGGCGGGCCGCCAGGCGGCCCGCCGGGGCTACTTGGCGAGGGTGCCTTCGAGGTTCTGGATGGTCGGCGTGCACGCGGTGGCGGGCTGGTTGTTGGTGAGCGTGCAGATCGCCGCGGTCTCGTAGTTCGCGTTGGCGATGATGGCCTTCCCGACCGAGGAGGACGGGTTGCTCATGTCGGTCGCCACCTGCTGCCAGGTCAGGCCGTCCAGCATCGTCGGGGTGAGCGGCGAGAGGTTGCCGACCTGCGCGTACTTGTTGCCGAAGTCGATGTACGGGATGTACGTGCCCGGGTCGTAGTCGGTCTGGAGCTTCTGCTCGGCCGCGGTCGCGGTCTGCAGCGGCGCGTACGCCACGCTGCTGCTGGTGGAGTTCCCGATCCGGTAGTTGTGCTGCATCTCGACCGTTACCAGCGAGATGTACTGGCTCGTGTAGGTCGAGCCGTAGAACGTCAGCGTGGGCGTGTTCGGGTCGGTGTCGCTGCTCGACGAGTGCGTGGTCGTGAGGCCGGTGAAGCTGCCGAACCGGCTGAACGCGTTGACCATCGCCCACCGCTGGGCGGCGCAGAACGGGCAGTACTCGCTGCCTAGGAACAGCACCTCGGGCTTGCCGTTCTGGGTCAGGGCCGGGCCGTCGACGGTCGCGAAGTAGGACCCGTCGGTCTGGGCCATGGAGGTCACTGCGCTGGGGGTCGTGGCGGCGACGAACATCGCGCTCGGGATGGTCCCGCCCGCGACCTTGTCGGTGACGCTGGTCGGCACGGTGGTGACGTCGTTGACGACCTTGCTCAGCGCGGTCCCGGTCGGGCCGTTGCTCGAGGGGGCGGCCGTGCCGCCGTTGCTATTCAGCTTTATCAGCACGAACGCCACTACGACGATGACGACGACGAGGATGGACCCGCCGGCCAGGTAGATGCGTCGGCGCTGCTCGGCGCGGCGCTGTTCCGCCCGCTGCGCGGCGATGCGCGCGCGCCGGTCCGGTTCCGACTTGGTCCTACTCGCTTTGCCCATGCGCACATCGTAGGGCGAATTAGCGAGCTATTGGTCCACGAAAAGCTGAGAGAAAGCTCAGATCTTGACTTAGATTTTTGACTGCAGCGCTCGCACGGCGGACGTGCACGCGGACGCGGGCTGGTCGTTGGTGAGGCTGCAAACCGCCGCCGTCGCGAAATTGGCGGTCCCGAGCACCGACTTCGCCACCGTACTGGACGGATCGTGCAGGTCGGCCGCGATCTGCGCCCAGGTCAGCCCGGACAAGATGGCGGGGTTGTAGGACGCGCCGACGCTCAGGAACCTGTTCCCGTAGTCGATGAACGGGATCGCCCCCTGGTAGGCCGCGTCGTACTTGTTCAGCAGGGCCTGCTGGGCGGCGGTGGGCGTCTGCAGCACGGTGTAGAAGCCGGTCGCCTTGTCGGGGATGTTGGTGTACCCCTCGACCGCGGTGAACGTGAGGTACGGGCTCGTGTAGCTGGCCTTGGCGAACGTCCAGGTCGGGGTCAGCGGGTACGGCTCGGCGTTGCCGCCGCCGTCCTTGGCCGCCGAGCGGATGGGGGCGAGCCCGCTGAAGGTGCCGAACCGGCTGAGGGCGACGATCACCGCCCATCGTTCGGCCGCGCAGTAGGGGCAGTACTCGGCCCCGATGTAGAGCACCTCGGGCTTGCCCCCGCTGGTCAGCGCCGGCCCCGTGATCGAGGTCGGGTTGGCCTGCGTCTGCCCCGCCCCGACCTGGTCCAGCGTGCCGGCCGGAACCGACGTGAGCTGGCCGAGAACCGAGGTGAGGGCGCTGCCGGTCGGCGGGGCGGCGGTGTTGCCGGACGTGGACCCGGACGAGCCGCCGTTGGAGCTTGCCAGCACGAAGGCGACGATCACCGCGATGACCGCCACGATCGAGCCGCCCGCCAGCCATAGCCGCCTCTTGCGGACCTGCGCCTGCTCGGCTGCCCGCTGCGCGGCAATCCGCCCCCGCCGGTCCCCGCCACGCTCGACCATCAGCCGCTCAGCCCCCAAGTGCTACATGCAGTCACCGATTATCGCGAATTGTAGCGGAGGGGTCCTCGGCCGATGCCCCGGAGGGGAACCGCGGCGGTCCAGCGCGCCGACCCTCACAGCACGGAAATGAGGGGGGGATGCCATGAGGGCCGGCTGCTGGCGGCGTGAGCACCAGGGGGGGATGGCGCCCACGCCTGTTCTGGGGAGGGCAAGACGCCCGCCAGCGGCGACCGGGCTCGGCGGGCATCATCGCGGGCCGGGCGTGCGATCGCTCGTCTAGTGATAAACGGGCTGGCTCTAGGCGATCTAGATATTTTCTAGATGGCCGACGTCGAGTCCGGTAATCTCCGTATCTGTGCGAGCGGGTTGCGCCGCGTGGCCGGCGTGCCCGCGGGCACGCGGAGGGACGCGGCACGAGAGGGGCGGCTTGCGGTGGTTCCGCTGCGGGTAGGGGTTCTCGGGCCGGTGACGCTGTGGCGGGACGGCCGGGAGCAAGCCGCAGGTCAGCCGCGGCAGCTGGCGGTGCTGGGGGTGCTCGCGACCCGCGCGAACCGGGTGGTCTCGCGCGGCGAGCTCATCGACGCGGTCTGGGGGGACCAGCCGCCCGCCAGCGCCGAGGGCGGTATCTACACCTACGTGGCCGGGTTGCGCCGCGTTATCGAGCCGGACCGGCCGCGCCGCGACCCGGACCGGTCAGGGCCGGTGCCGGCCAGGACGATCGTCTCCGGCGGCGGCGGCTACCTGCTCAGGCTGGGCGCCGGCGACCTCGACGCGGACCAGTTCGAGCGGTGCCTGGCCGCGGCCCGCGGGCTGCGGGCGGAGTGCGACCTGGGCGGCGCGCTGCGCGCGGTGGATGAGGCGCTGGCGCTCGGCCGGGGGCTGCCCTACGCCGGGGTGCCGGGGCCGTTCGCCGAGGCCGAGCAGCGGCGGCTGACCGAGCTGCGGACCACCGCGATCGAGGAGCGGGCCGAGCTGCTGCTCGCCCAGGGGCAGGCGGCCGCGGCGGTGCCCGAGCTCACCGCGCTGGCGTCCGCGCACCCGCTCCGCGAGCAGGCCACCGGGCTGCTGATGATCGCCCTCTACCGATGCGGGAGGCAGGCCGAGGCGCTGCGCGTATTCGGCGCGACCAGGAAGCGGCTGGCCGAGGACCTCGGCATCGACCCCGGCGGCGAGCTGACCAGGATCCACCGGCAGCTGCTGGCGATGGACCCGGCGCTCGACGGCCCGGTCGCGGCCCCGTCGGTCACGATCAGCGCCGCGCCGACGGCAGGCGACCCGGGCCCCGGCCCGGCCGCGGCGACCGCGGCGACCGCAGCGATCGGCAGCGCCCCGGCCCGGTCGACCGCGGCGGAGCCGGCCCCGCGCCGGTCCCCAGCCCCGCCCAGCTGCCGCCCGAGGTGGCCGGCTTCGCGGGCCGGACCGCCGAGCTGCGCTGGCTGCACGGGCTGCTGGCCGAGGGCGCGCCCGCCCGCCCCGCGTGCAGCCTGGTGGCGCTGATCACGGGCACGGCCGGGGTCGGCAAGACCACGCTCGCGATCAGGTTCGCCCGCCAGGCCGCGGCGCGGTTCCCCGACGGCCAGCTCTACGTCAACCTGCGCGGGTTCGACCCGGCCAGCGCCTCGGTGCCGCCCGCCACCGCCCTGCAGGGGTTCTTCGACGCGCTTGACGTGCCGCCCAGGCACGTGCCCGCCAGCCTGGACGCGCAGACCGCGCTGCTGCGGACCCTGCTCGACGGCAAGCGGATGCTGCTGCTGCTTGACAACGCGCACGACGCCGACCAGGTCCGGCCGCTGCTGCCCGGCAGCGCCGGCTGCCTGGTCCTGGTCACCAGCAGGTCCCAGCTGACCGGGCTGGTGGTGGCGGACGGCGCCCGCCCGCTGCCGCTGGGCGTACTCGACGACGTCGAGGCGGCCGAGTTGCTGGCCCGGCGGCTCGGGTCCGAGCGCGTGAACGCGGAACCCGAGGCGATGGCGGCGCTGGTCGAGCGGACCGCCGGGCTGCCGCTGGCGCTGAGCGTGACCTGCGCGCGGGCGGCGTCGAGGCCGGGCGCGGCGCTGGCCGACGTGGCCGCCGAGCTCAGCGATGCGCGCGGCAGGCTGGACGCGCTGGGCACCGGCGAGGCGGCAACCGATCTGCGCGCGGTCTTCTCCTGGTCGGTGGCCAAGCTCAGCGAGCCCGCCGCAAGGGCGTTCCGGCTGCTCAGCCTCCACCCGGGTCCGGATATCTCCGCTGCCGCGACGGCCAGCCTCATCGCCGTCAGCCCGCCGCAGGCGCGCGCCGCGCTGGCCGAACTGGTCCGCGCCTCGCTCCTCACCGAGGATGCGGCGGGCCGGTTCGGCTGCCATGACCTGCTGCGCGCCTACGCCGGCGAGCTGTCGGCCCGCGCCGACAGCGAAGCCGAACGCGACGCGGCCCGCCGCCGGATCGCCGACCACTACCTGCGAACCGCGCACGCGGCCGCGAGCCGGGTCTTCCCGGCGCGCGGCCAGGTTCCGCTGCCGCCGGTCCAGCCGGGCGTCACCGTCGAGGGGTTCGGCGCCGCAGGCGGCACGGCCGATGCGCCCGGGGAGCCCGGCCCGCCCGGCCCGCCCGGCCCACCTGACCCACCCGGCCCGGCCGGCGCTGCGTCCGACTCCTCCGATGCTTCCTACGAGGCGGCGCTCGGCTGGTTCTGGGCCGAGCGGCGGGTACTGCGCGGCGTCCTCGAGCTCGCCGCCGCGCACGGGCTTGACCAGCACTGCTGGATGCTGGCCTGGTTCTGGTCGCCGAAGCTGAAGCGACGCGGTCAGGTGCATGAGGTGCTCACGGTCCAGCAACTGGCCCTGGCGGCGGCGGACCGGCTCGGCGACACCGACGCGCTCGCCCACGTGCACTACGACCTGGGCCACGTGAGCGCCCGGCTCCGCGACTACCAGGCGGCCGACCCGCACCTGCGGCGGTCGCTCGCGCTTTTCATCGAGCTCGGCGACCGGGCCGGTGTCGGGCAGGCCCATCACGGGCTTGCCCTGCTGCTCAGCCAGCAGGACCGTAACGCCGAGGCCCTCGAGCACGCCCTCGAGGCGCTGCGACTGCGCCGGGCGTTCGCCGATTCGGCGGCGGTCGCCTACTCGGAGAATTCGGTCGGCTGGATCCGCGCTCATCTCGGCGGGTACGAAGAGGCGCTCGTGCACTGCCGTCGCGCGCTCGAGCTGCACCGCGAGTCGGGCAGCAGGTCCGGCGTGGCCGACACGCTGGACAGCATCGGCTACATTTACGGCCGGCTAGCCGACTACCCGCGGGCGATCGATCACTACGAGCAGGCGCTGGCGATGTACCGGCACATCGGCGACCTGGAGGGAGAGGCGAACTCACTCCTCGGCCTGGGGGACGTGCAGCTCGCCGAGGGACTGTCCCGAGCGGCCCGTCATAGCTGGGAGGGGGCGCTCGCGCTGCTGGCGAAGATCCCCGGCGCGGACGCCAGCGAGGCGACGTTCCGGCTGGCCTGCCAGGCCGCCGCGGCCAAGCCGGCCGCGATCTCGTGTCCCGATGATGCGGTAAAGTGACAGCGCGCCGTCAGCTACGTTTCGTTGGAAGAGGTGCTAACGCTGGACACGCTCAACCGTGCCTTGCTGCTGGAGAACATCCACCCGGACGCGACGGCTCGACTTACCAAGGCTGGCTATCAGGTTCTAACGCTGCCCCGAGCGCTCGGCGAGGATGACCTCATCGAGGCCCTGGACGGGATCAGCCTCCTCGGCATCAGGTCCCAGACGCAGGTCACCGACCGGGTCCTCGCGAACGCCAACGGGCTGCTCGCGGTCGGCGCGTTCTGCATCGGCACCAACCAGGTCGATCTGAACGCCGCCGCCAAGCGGGGGATCGCCGTGTTCAACGCGCCGTTCTCCAACACCCGCTCCGTGGTCGAGCTGGCCATCGCCGAGATCATCTCGCTGGCCAGAAGGCTGCCCGCCAAGAACGTGAAGATGCACGCGGGCGAGTGGGACAAGTCGGCCAAGGGCGCCCACGAAGTTCGCGGCCGCAAGCTCGGCATCGTCGGCTACGGCAACATCGGCACCCAGCTCTCGGTCATCGCCGAGTCCCTCGGCATGTCGGTCTACTTCTACGACATCGCCGACCGGCTGGCGATGGGGAACGCGCGCCGCTGCTCTTCCCTGGAGGAGCTGCTCGAGTCGGTCGAGACCGTCACCCTGCACGTCGACGGCCGGGCCGGCAACCACGGGTTCTTCGGCCAGGAGGAGTTCGCCCGGATGAACCCCCGGTCGATCTTCCTCAACCTGTCGCGCGGGTTCGTGGTGGACCACGCCGCGCTGCGCGCGAACATCGAGTCCGGGCACATCGCGGGCGCGGCGATCGACGTGTTCCCGAAGGAGCCCAAGGGCAGCGGCGAGGAGTTCGTCTCCGAGCTTCGCGGCCTCGAGAACGTCATCCTGACCCCGCACATCGGCGGCTCGACCGAGGAAGCGCAGCAGGACATCGGCGAGTTCGTCTCCGGCAAGCTGGTCGACTTCGCCGGCGGCGGCGCGACCGCCATGTCGGTCAACATGCCGCAGGTGGCGCTCCCGACCGTCCCGGGCACGCACCGCCTGGTGCACCTGCACCAGAACGTCCCTGGCGTGCTCGCCGCGATCAACCGGGTGCTGGCCGACCACGGCGTCAACGTCGAGGGCCAGCTGCTGCGCACCCGCGACGATCTCGGCTACGTGATCACCGACATCGGCACCAGCTACACCGACGAGGTGCTGAACGAGCTGCGCGACATGGACGTCACCATCCGTCTGCGCACCATCGAATCCGAATAGGGCCCCGAGGGGCCTAACCGGCCCCAAGGCCCCCGACGTCACCCGGCGATCGTGTACTGGTAGGGGATCGCGACCAGCTGGCTCCCCGACAGGAACTGCAGCGAGTCCACGAAGTCGTCGACGTAGAGGGTGCCCCGCACCACCGTTCCCGCCTTCCCCGACGGCCTGATGGTGAGCGCCAGCGTCCTCGTCTGCCCGGGGTTGACCGTGAACAGGTTGTAGGACGCGGACCGGGCGAGCGACGCGACGCCGAACTTCCAGAAGTCGCCCTCGGGCGAGGTCGCCGTCGGGTCGAACAACTGGGTGGTCGCGCGCATCGTCATGCTCGCGGTCGCCGCGGCCGCCTTGCCCGCGCCGAACGGGCCGACCTCGGACGGCACCGCGAACCAGAGACCCTGGGTGACCGGCGTCACCGCCCGGCCGAGCGGGAACCCGGCGGTCGCGCTGGTGCCCGACGTGCTCTCCTCGTCCGGGTCGCCCGGGTAGGGCCCGAAGTCGAACATCACCGGCCTGTTCGACGTCGCCGTGGCCGACACGCTGTGGGTCATGGTCGGCACGATCCACTCCGGCGGGTCGGCCGAGGCGGCCAGCGGCAGCTTGAGCCCGGTGACCCCGTTCTGCGGCGCCAGCGTGTAGCTGGCCAGGCCGCGGCGCCGCGCGTCGAGGAAGACGTCCTCCGGCGCCGCGCCGGTGTTGCCGACCTTGATCTGGTAGGTGTACGACTTCCCGGCCCTGAGCGTCGTCCGGACGAAGGCCGGCAGCCCGCCGCGGCTCCACCGGATCGCGTTGAACCGGATCAGCCCGGTGAACGGGTCGGACACCTCGTTACCGGGGACGGGCGCGGTGAAGTCGATGATCAGCGTCCAGACCCCGGCGATCGGGTTGGACGTGTACAGCGACAGCTGCCGCCGGGGCGACTCGACCGGCACGCCGGTGGCGGTGAACCCGGTGTCGAGGTAGTTCGACCCGTAGCCCATGGTCTGCCCGCCGGGCGCGACCAGGTACGCGCTGACCTGGTTCTCCGGGTCGTTGCCGAGGACCACGTTGGCGTCGAGGTCCCGCAGCATCACCCCCGCCTGGGGCAACACGTCGAACGAGTAGGCCTCGACCTGGCCCTCGCCCGGCGACCGGCCGTTGCCGCCGGTGAGCACGCCGCTGAACGTGCCGCTGGCCCCCAGCCCGGCGTTGACCAGGCCGCGCAGCGTGACCGGGACGCTGACCAGGCCGCCGCCGGCCGGGCCGGTGCCGAACTCGATCGCGCCGCTTGAGTCGCCCGCCCCGGCCGGCACCACCGCCGACACCCGGACCGCGGCCGAGGCGCCCGGCTTCAGCGTCAGCACGGCGGGCGACACCGACCCGAACGACGAGGTGCGCGCGACCGACGCGCCGAACCGCACCGCCGCGGCGGTGCCGCCCGCCGCCGCGGTGTCGCTGAAGATCTCCGCCGTCCACCTCCCGGCCGCCGGGTGCAGCACCTGAGCGCTGCCGTAGCCGTCCGCGCCCTGCGGCTGCGAGTACGCCGCGAGCTGCCCGGCCGGGTCGACCAGGACCAGCCTGACCCGCTTGTTGGGGTGGCTGGCGGCCGCCGCGGTCGACGGCCACGCGATCGAGCCGTTCAGCAGCGCCTGCCCGGCCGGGACGGTGAAGCGCACGGTGGCGTAGTTGGCGGCCGTCCCCGTCCAGCTGGTGAAGTGCGCGCTCCGGCGGTCGCTGAGCGTCACCGTCGCCTGCCTGACCACCGAGTTGGCGGTGAACCCGCGCCCGGCCACGGCCACCTTCTGCGTCTTGGCGCCGGTGTTGGTCACGGTGACCGACCAGCGCGCGGTCGCGCGCGGCCGGCCGACGTAGTTGAGCTGGTTCGAGGACAGCCGCAGGGTCTCGCCGACCGGGTCGCAGTGCGGCATCGAGGAGGCCAGCTCGACCGCCTTGAGGCTGTTCAGCAGCCCCGAGCCCTGCTCGGTGGCGGGCGCGCTGAGGTCGGTCGCGGTCGACAGCAGGATCTGCTTCACGGCCGCGGGCGTCGGCGTGTCCCCGCCGTGGGCCTTCCGGTAGGCCTGGATGACCAGCGCCGCCGCCCCCGCGACCTCGGGCGCGGCCTCGCTCGTCCCGCCCGATTCCTCGACCGGCGAGGCCTTGCCGAGGAAGTTGACGCAGCTCGCGTACTCGGCCGCATCGGGCATGCAGGAGGCGAACGAGAGGTCGCCCGGCGCCACCAGGTCCAGGGTCCGGCCGGCCTGGGTGTACCCGCCGCTCGAGAGCGCGCTGATGTTGTTGTTGAGCCAGCCCCGGGGCGCGAACCGGTCCGCGCCCGCGTAGTCGGTCTGCGCGTAGAACCGGAAGTCGGTCGACGCGCCGGCCGAGATGACGTTCGGGTCGGTGGCGGGCGAGCCGATCGTGTTGAACGGTCCCGCGTCGCCCGCCGCGACGACGACGGTGACGCCGGCCGCCACCGCCCTGTTGTTGAACTCCTCGACCGCGTCGAGCGAGGACACGTCCGGGAACGGGTTGGAGCCGAACGACTCGTTGAGCACGTTCACGTGCTCGGTGTCGACCGCGTAGTCGATCGCCTGCAAGAACCCCGAGGTGGTGGAGATGTCGTTGTTGCTGAACACCTTCAGGGCGACCAGCGAGGCGCCGGGCGCCACCCCCTCGATCCGGATGTCGCACGCCGTGCCGGGCGACTGCGCGCCGAACCCGGCCACGTTGTAGGTTTGCCTGCCCTGGCCGGCGATCGCGTTGGCGTCGATGAACGCCTCGCCGCCCTCGGTCGGGGCCGCCGTGCCGTTGCCCGTGAAGTCCGCGTAGCGGCTGATCACGGACCTGCCGCCGCGCCGGAGGTTGACGTTGGCGCGGTCGATCCCGTCGGCCAGGAACGCGACCTTGACCCCGGCCCCGGTGTAGCCGAGCGACCGCGCGGTCACCGCCCCCGGTGCGGTCGAGTCGGTCCGGGTGATCGGCAGCGCGTCCGGCGCGAGCTGCGGGGTCGTCGCCGAGCAGGCGCCGGGCGCCGCCTTGGCGACGGACGCCGTCGCGCCGGGCGCCGCCGGCCTGGCAGGCGGATCGGCGGCCGCGGGAGGCCCGACGATCGGGCTGTCCGGTATCACCGCCGCGACCCCCGGGCTGTCGGCCAGCGCCGCCACGGCGGGGCCAGGCACCCGCGCGGCGATCGCGTCCACCAGCGCGTACCGGTGCACATCGGCCGCGCCGAGCTGCTCCAGCCGATTCAGGTAAGGGGCCTGAGCGGCCTGAACAAGCGCAAATCTTTGGTCCGAACGGACCCTGGCTCCGCCCTCAGCGGCCGGCTGCTTCTTGAGGAAGACGATGACCGGCACGGTCGCGCCCGTCACGGCCGTCGGTGCGGGCGATCTCATCGCCGCCGCCGCCGGGACCGAGGCCAGCGCGAGGGCCGCGCAGATTCCGGTACCGGCCAGCCCGGCGACCATCGCCCGGGCGCCGCCGCCGGCCCCTGCCCGTGCCGCGTCTCCGGCTCGTGAAATTTCGCGCATCCGTTCGCCCCCGTTTGCGTCCGCGTGCTTGCCCTCGCGTCGCGGTCGACAAGCACTCACGATCCGACACGATCGCGCAGCAGCTTACGGAGAAATCAACGGTCATGCCCGAAAACACGCCGGCCTGAGCAGGATGTCTTCCCTGCTCAGGCCGGTGATTGAAACGTATGTCCGCTATGCTCCCGCGAGTAGCGGCGGGAGCGAGGAAACGGTCCGCTCGGCGTAGTGCAGTTCCGCCGCCGTGACCAGGGCGCGGAACAGCCGGGGATCGGTCGCCATCTCGGGGTGCCACTGGACGCCGACCAGGAACTCGCCCGGCGTGGTGGACTCGATGCCCTCGATGATGCCGTCGTCCGCCCACGCGACCGCGGTCAGGCCCGCCCCGACGATGTCCACCGCCTGGTGGTGGTGGGTCGGGACCTCGAAGAACTCCCCGCCCGGGAGGATCGAGGAGATGATCGTGCCGCTGGTCACGCGGACCTTGTGGGTGCCGAAGCCGTCGACCGGGCCGGTGTGGGCGTCGTGCCCCACGAGCTCGGGCACGTGCTGGTGGAGGGTGCCGCCGCAGGCGACGTTGAGCATCTGCGCGCCCCGGCAGATGCCAAGTAGCGGAACGCCCTGGCGGACGCAGGCCTCGGCGATGGCCAGCTCCCAGGGGTCCCTGTCACCCGCGGTGATTTCCGTCTGCGGGTGCTTGGGGGCGCCGTAGATGGCGGGATCGATGTCGCCACCTCCGGCAATCACAAGGCCGTCAAGGACGGCCACGGTCGCTTCGGCCTCCGCCTCGTCGCCGCCGGGCGGGAGCAGAACCGGACGGCCCCCGTTGTTCCTGATGGACGTGACGTAGGTGAACGGCAGCAGGGCACCCTCCTCCGACCAGCCACGCCAGTCGGCGTGGGTGTGGTACGTAGTGATGCCTATAGTCGGCGCCATTTGTCCCCTTCTGTGATAGAAGCGCACCGAACCACCTTCAGGCCCCCCAACTGCGACCGGGGAGAAGACAACCTCCGAACTCCCGGTGCTCCATTGGCCCGAGGCGACGACCCCCCGTAACCCCCCCGAGGGATAGTCGTCAGTTAGGGAAGGCGGGCGAGATGCCGAAAATAGAGGTTACTAGCGATGCGCCCGCGATTGCTGCCGATCGCAGATACTTACCCAACGTAACCGACCTTATGTGGAGCGCGGTCGCCGGGGCGTCCGCCTGCTCGCTACCGCCACCAGGGCCGGCTGCGGATCTCCGCCATGTGCAGGGCCGGCTCGCGCACGGTCTGGGCGCTCTTGCTCAGGTGGTGCAGATGCTCCTGGACCCAGAGCAGATGCGGGTGCGGGAGCTCCTGGGTCGGGGAGAGCACGCTGGCCCCGTGGTCACCCTCGGTTACGCCGACCGCCACCGGCTGCCGGGGCACGGCCGCCGCCACCATCACCGGCGCGGGAATCTCGGCCGGCTCGCCCGGTCCCGGACGGCTCACTTCCCCCGCCACCGCGTCGTAGAACCCGGCCAGCCCGTCGGCCGCGAGCTTGAGGCTGGTGCAGGCGGGCGCGCCCGCGTACTCGTCCGACCCCTGCAGCGGCACGCAGGCGCTCCAGCGCCCGGTTGCCTGATCGGGCCCGTGGCCGTTCGGCTCGGCCGGCACCGCAGGCCGCAGCGTGGCCAGGCTGTGCGCGGTCAGCCGGAGCCTGGTCGAGGCGTTGACCAGCGTCCACAGGTCTTCCTTGGTCAGCCGCTTGCTGCCCTGCTCGGTCAGGAACCCGCGGACCGCGTCGTCCAGCCTGATGCCCGCGCTCGCGGCGGCGACCGAGGCGGCCGGCGGCACCACCACCTCGCTCAGCGCCCAGTCGACCGCCTCGGTCAGGAACGCCGCGCCGGACCGGAACGAATCGGCCAGGTCGGCGCTGACCACCGCCACCACGCCCCGCGGCCACAGCAGCACGCCCACCGCGAAGCTCACCGCGCAGCCGATCGCGACGTCCTCGACCCGCAGCAGCCCGACCGTCCAGCCGACCGGGTCGAGCAGGTTGAACAGCACCACCACCGTCACCGTGAACGCCGCCTGCCCGACCAGGAACGGCGTCGTGCCCGGCGCGTACGCGGCGATCGCCACCGCCACCGGGAACACCGCCCACAGCACGGCGTCATCGGTCCCGATCCCGACCAGCAGCGCCGCGCCGATCACGAACCCGACGAGGGTGCCCGCCAGTCCCCGCCAGGCGGTCGACCCGGTCGCCGAGGCGCTGGTGCGCAGCACCGACAGCGTGCCCAGGACAACCCAGAACGCGTGCTGCACCCCGGTCGCGTCGGCCAC
This sequence comes from uncultured Actinomycetota bacterium, assembly GCA_963836195.1. Taxonomy (GTDB): domain Bacteria; phylum Actinomycetota; class Actinomycetes; order Streptosporangiales; family Streptosporangiaceae; genus Trebonia. The sequence goes on from CAWIIX010000019.1 coordinate 95,833, forward strand.
CGCGACCGCCGCCGCCAGCGCGATCGCCGCCCGCAGGGAGTTCAGGAACCAGACCGAGCGGACCGACGCGTGCCGCCGTACCAGCGTCGCCGCGGTGGTGACCGAGGCGGCCCCGGGCGTGCGCGCCAGCGCGGCGGCGGCCCGGGCGGGCGCCGATCCGGGCTCGGCCCCGGGCGACTCGTACCAGTGCCGCCGAGCGGCCTCGATCGTCTCCTCCGACGCGCGGTGGCTGACGATCAGCGCGTCCGCCGCGACCGACCGGGCCACGACCGAGAGCGCCTGCGCGTGCACCGCCTGCGCCGCCGCGATCCGCGCGTCCGGCTCGCCGGCCCGGCCGGACAGCTCGCTGAGGTGCGCGGCCGAGGCGGCCCGGGCGCTCTCGAGCGCGTCGAAGTCGGGCTCCGCGTCCTGGCCGGTCAGCAGCGCCTGGGTGGCGCCGAAGAGGTCGGCCGAGCGCAGCAGCAGCGCCCGGTCCTGCGGGCAGCCCTGGGTCAGGTCGATGTGCCCGTCGAACGCCTCGGCGATCTGGGTCGAGCTCCAGTCGAGGAGCTGCACCATGCTGCCGAGGGCCTGGTCGGAGGTGGCGAGCCCGGTCGGGCGGTACGGCGCGGCCGTGAACGCGGCCCGCAGCCGGTCCTTGGCCGCCGTCATCGCCTCGGGGGTGGTCACCTCGCCCGCCGCGGCCGCCCGGACCCGGCTGGCCAGTTCGCCCGACAGCTCGGCGACGGCGGCCCGCAGCCGGTTACCCGGGGAGGGCGGTGACAGCAGCAGCACCGCGATCGTGCCGGCCGCCGACGCCAGCAGCCAGCCCTCGAGCCGGCTGGGGATGTCGGCCGCGCCGCCGACCGAGACGACCGGCAGCACGTACGCGAACATGGCCGCGATGGTGCCCGAGGCGGGATTGGGGCCGATGATCCCGGCGAAGAAGATCACGAACGTGACCGGGAGCGTGACCACCGCCGCGATCCAGGCCGTGCTGCTGACCAACGTGCCGATGACCAGCGCGAGGCTGCCGACGAGGGCGAGCCCGACGTGCCCGGCGAGCTTGTCCTTCCAGGTTCCGCCGAACGAGGCGACGACCAGCGTCGCGAACCCGCCGAAGGTGGCGAACAGCGTCATCTGCGGGTCGCCGACCACCTTCAGGCAGATCGCGAACAGCGCCGGGATGACGAGCGTCGCCCGCAACGCGCGCAGTCCGGCCTGCCTGGTCCAGAGCGGCTTCCACCAAGGGCGCATGGGGGTTAATCCTACGTACTTAGGACAGGCTGGGGCCAGTGGGGCTAGGGGTCGGCCGGGCTCGGCAGCTCGATCTCGACCGTCAGCCCGCCCCCCGGCGTGTCGGCCAGCCGGATCGCGCCGCCGTTGGCGGTCACCAGGCGGTGCACGATCGCGAGGCCGAGCCCGGTGCCGTTCTGGCTGCCGGTGGTGTACCGCAGGAACGCCCGCGATCGCTCCTGCGCGGTCATCCCCGGGCCGTCGTCGGCCACGGTCAGCAGGGTCCCGGTTTCCGTCGCGGTGGCCGAGATGCGGACCGAGCCGCCGACCGAGCCCGCGTCCGGCTCGGTGAGCGCGTCGATCGCGTTGTCGATCAGGTTGTCGAGGATCTGCTCGAGGTGCCCGGCCCCGAGCGCGACCATCGGCCGCCCGGCCGCGGCGCCGGCGCCCGAGGCGGCGCTCTCCTCGACGATGAGCTTCACGTTGTGGCCGTCGGCGACCGGCTGCCAGGCCGCGACCCGCTCGGTGACCGCCTCGATCACGTCGATGGTCTCCAGCTGCTCGGTCATCGCCTCGGCCCTGGCGGTGGCCAGCAGCCCGTCGACCAGCCGGGAGAGCCGGGCGATCTCCTCCTGCGCGCCCGCCAGCTCGGCCGCGGTGGCCGGGGCGGCGTCGGTCGCGAGCAGGTCGAGGCGGAGCCGCAGCGCGGTCAGCGGGGTGCGGAGCTGGTGCGAGGCGTCGGCCAGCATCGCCCGGTGCCCGTGGACCAGGGCCTCCAGCCGCCCCGCCATCATGTTGAAGGTGGCGGCCATCCGGCGCAGCTCCGGCGGCCCGTACCCGGTCCTGGCGCGGACGGTGAGGTCGCCGTCGGCGATCTTGCCGGCGGCGGTGTCGAGCCGCGCCAGCGGCCGGCTGACCCAGCGGGCGAGGTAGATCGCGACCAGCACGGCGGCGGCGAGGGCAACGCCGGCCAGCACGATCAGGTACAGCCAGAGGTTGTCGATGTTCTGGTTGAGCGGGCCGGTGGGCCGCTCGAGGACCACGGTCCCGATCGGGATGTCGGCCAGTTTCTGGGAGCCATAGACCGTCGCGACCGCGTAGGCCGCGTTCCTCGTCAGCTCGGTGGTGGGGCTCTGCTGGTTGGCCGCCTCGCCGACGAGCCTGTGGTAGATGTGGTACGGCGGCGAGCCATGGGACAGCCTGGGGACGGGCTGGCCGTCCTTGTTCAGCACCAGCACCTCGTCGCTGTTGCGCTCGGCGTCGTCCATCGCCTCCGACAGCGCCACGAAGTCGGCGTGGTCCTCGTGCCCGTCCGTCTGCAGCGGCCCCCGGGCCAGCAGCGCGATCGAGCTGGCGGTGCCCGCGGTGTCCTGGACGAACGCGTCCCGCTCGTGGGCGATCGCCCCGAGCGCGAGCGGCACCACCGCCGCGATGAGGACCGCGGCGGTCAGCAGCACCAGCGCCAGCGCGATCCGCCTGGTCACAGCCCGGCCCGCCCGGTCACCCTTGCGCGCCCCCGGCCAGCGGACCCCCTGCCAGCGGACCCCCTGCCAGCGTGCTTCCGCCCAGTGGACCCCTGGCCAGCGTGCTTCCGCCCAGCGTGCTTCCGCCCAGCGTGCTTCCGCCCAGCGTGCTTCCGCCCAGCGTCTCCCCGGCCGACGCCGTCTCCCGGTCCGCCAGCCGGAACCCGTGACCGTAGACGGTCTCGATCAGCGCGGGGTCGCCGAGCTTGCGGCGCAGCGCCGCCAGGTGCACGTCGAGCACCTTGGTGGGGCCGTACCAGTGCTCGTCCCAGGCCCGCTCGACGATCTCCTGCCTGCTGATCAGCCGGCCCGGGTCGGTGATCAGGCACTCCAGGATCGCGAACTCCTTCGGGGTCAGCGCCACGTCGGCGCCCGACATCGTCACCCGGCGGGTCCGCAGGTCGACGGTGAGCGGCCCGTGCCGCAGCACCTCGCCCCCGGACGCCCCCGGCCGCTGCCCGCGCCGCAGCACCGCCCTGATCCGGGCCAGCAGCTCGGCCAGCCCGAACGGCTTGACCAGGTAGTCGTCGGCGCCCTCGTCGAGCGCGAGCACCCGGTCGGCCTCCTCGCCGCGGGCCGTCACCACGATGATCGCGGTGTCGGAGTCCGCCCGCAGACGCCGGCAGACGTCGATGCCGTCCAGGTCGGGCAGCCCGAGGTCGAGCAGCACGACGTCAAAGGGCGGCCGACGGAGTGCCTCGGCGCCCATGGAGACGCTGTCGGCGGTGTACCCGGCCCGCTCGAGGCCGCGGACCAGCTGCGTTGCGATGCCCGGGTCGTCCTCGACCACGAGCACAGATACTTGCGGAGAGCTCACGGATACACCGTAGGTCGCTAACCCCGCTAGACCTAAATCGGGGAGGATTCTTAGCGATTTGTGAAGAATGCTCCCTGTCCGCCGCCGAGACGAGACCACCACTATGGCGTTTCCGTCGTCCCCACGACGGAAACGCCATATACGTTCGCTCGATGATCTTCAGTCCGGCATCCGCAGCACCGGCTTGATCACGTCGCCCGAGCGCGACGCCTCGAACGCCTCGTTCACCCGCTCAAGCGGGAACGTCTCGATCAGCCGGTCGTAGGGGAACCGCCCCTGCTTGTTCAGCGTGATCAGCGCGTTGATCAGCGACGCCGACCGCCCCTCGCCGCCGAGCGTGCCGATCACCCGCTTGCCCCACAGCGTCGACATGTGGTCGAGGGCGAACGACGCCCCGGCCGGCGCCCCGCCGATCAGCGTCACGGTGCCGCGCATGCCGACCGAGTCGGCCGCCTGCCGCAGCACCGAGACGTTGCCGGTGCAGTCGAGGCTGAAGTCGGCGGGCCCGCCGCAGATCTCGTGCACCGCCGCGACCGGGTCGACGCCGGGCGCCGACACGTCGATCGTCTCGGTCGCGCCGAGCTCGCGCGCCAGCGTCAGCCGCGACGCCAGCCGGTCCACCGCGATGATCGACGTCGCCGGCGTCAGCCGGGCCGCCATCACCGCCGAGAGCCCGACCGCGCCGGCCCCGTAGATCACGACCGACGACCCCGCCCCCGGCCGCAGCGCGTTCAGCACCGCCCCCGCGCCGGTCGAGATCCCGCAGGCCAGCGGCCCGAGCAGCGCGACGTCGGCCGACGGGTCGACCACCACCAGCGCCCGGGCCGCGCACACCGCATACGACGCGAACGACGACTGGCCGAAGAAGTGGCTGTTCAGCGGCGACCCGTCCAGCCGCCGGAGCGACGTGGTCCCGTCCGCCCGCCCGCCCCGCAGCACCAGCGGCCCCAGATCCAGGCAGTAGCGCGGCTGCCCGTCCAGGCAGTTCCGGCAGGACCCGCACCACGGCCAGCCGATCACCACCTTGTCCCCAACAGCCACATTGGTAACGCCGGACCCAAGCGCGGCGACGATCCCGGCCCCCTCGTGCCCGAGCACGCCCGGCGCCGGGAACGGCATGTCCCCGTCCCGCGCGATCGCGTCGGTATGGCACACGCCGGTCGCCACTACCTTCACCAGGGCCTCGCCAGGACCAGGCGAGTCAACCTCCACCTCGGCCACCGTCAGCGGCGTGAACAGCTTCTCGAAAACAGCCGCCGTAGCCCGCATGCCCACCGACTCCCTAGCTCGAGGCCTGATCGTGGATCGTTATGTACATTCGGGTGTACATAACGATCCACGATCATTGAATTCACTCGTCGGCGGCCGACGCCGTCGGCGAAGCCGCTCCAGAATCGACCCCGGACGCGGACGCGGAAACGGCCGCGTCGACCGCCGCCCGGATCGCGACGCCCGCGTCCGCCACCGCCCGGTCGGCGTCGTCGATCACGTTCACGAACGTGAAGAACCCGTGGATCTGCGACCCGAAGTGCCGGTGCTCGACCGGCACCCGCGCCGCCCGCAGCCGTTCCGCGCACTCGAACCCCTCGTCCCGCAGCGGGTCGTGCTCGGCCGTGATCACGTACGCGGGCGGCAGCCCGCTCAGGTCGCCCGCCCGCAGCGGCGAGGCGTAGGGGTTGACCCGGACGGCCGGGTCGGGCGCGTAGTGGTTCCAGAACCAGACCATGTCGCCCCGGTTGATGATGAACTCGTCCCCGTCGTACTCGTGGTACGACTTCCGGTCGAGGTCGCAGTCGGCCACCGGGTAGACCAGCAGCTGCAGGGCCAGCGCGGGCCCGCCCGCGTCGCGCGCCCGCAGCGCGGCGACCAGGGCCAGGTTCCCGCCCGCGCTGTCGCCGGCCACGACGACCGGCCGCCCGGCCGCCAGCCCCGAAGGCGAGGCGATCCACTCCAGGGCCGCGAACGCGTCGTCGGTCGCGGCCGGGAAGGCGTGCTCGGGCGCGAGCCGGTAGTCCACGCTCACCACGTCGCACCCGGACGCGACCGCGAGCGCACGGCAGCACGCGTCCCACGCGTTGACCGACCCCACCACCCAGCCGCCCCCGTGGTAGTACACGACGACGCCGGGCGCGGCGGCGGACGAGGACGGCGAGTACACCCGGGCCGGCATCCCGCCCGCCCGCGAGGGAATCGTGATGTCCCACACCGAGGCCACGTCGGGCCCGGGCCCGATGATCACGCCGTTCGCCTCGACCACCGCCCGCCCCTCGGACGGCGTCAGCTCCCACAACGGCGGCACGCCGGACGCGGCCTTCCCGTCGAGTACCTGCTGCGCCTGGGGATGCACAGAATGGCCCACCGCTACCTCCACCGATCCGAGAACCGGCCCTCGTCATTGACGGCCGGGAGAATCCAAATAAAAGATCAAGGGGCGCCGAGCGCGAACCCCGGGTAGCCCGCCGCGGCCACCTCATCGCACTTCACGCCGTACGGTCCGACGCCGCCGACGTAGGTCGTGAACACCCGGGGCTTGCCCGGGATGTTCGCCCCGATGTACCAGGAGTCCGCCCGCGGGAACAGCGTCGAGTACGCCACCTCGGTCACGTGCGCCATCCACGCGTCCTCGGCCTCCGGCAAGGCCTCGACGGTCGCGTGCCCGTGCGCGGACAGGTAGCCGATGCAGTCCCGGATCCACTCCACGTGCTGCTCGATCGAGAGCGCCATGTTGCTCAGCACCGACGGCGACCCGGGGCCGGTCACGATGAACATGTTCGGGAACCCCGGGGTGGCGATCCCCAGGTAGGCGCGCGGCCCGGCCGCCCACCGGTCGGCCAGCGCGACCCCGCAGGCGCCGCGGACGTCGATCTGCCGCAGCGCCCCCGAGATCGCGTCGAACCCGGTCGCGAACACGATCGCGTCCAGCTCGTAGAACGCCGAGGTCGTCGACAGCCCGCCCGCCGACGCCGACACCAGCGGCGTCGAGCGCAGGTCGACCAGCGACACGTTGGGCCGGTTATACATCGCGTAGTAGTCGTCGCTCTGGCACAGCCGCTTCGACCCGACCGGGAACGTCCGCGGGCACAGCAGCTCGGCCACGACCGGATCGGAAACCGTCTCCCTGATCCGGTCCCGCATGAACTCGGCGATGACCTCGTTAGCCTCCGCCGATACGAGCAGGTCGGTGTACGCGCCCAGGAACGGCATCCCGCCGCCCGCCCGCCAGCGCTCGGCGAACGTCCGCTGGACGTCCTCGGGCGGCTCGCCGAGCACCGGCCGCCCGGTCCCGGTGATCGGCACGCCGAGGAACGACTCCCGCGCCTCCTTCCGGTACTCCCGGTAGCGCGACTTGAACTCCCGCTCGTCCTCCGGCTCCCACGGCCGGTTCCGGTTCGGCACCGCGTAGTTCGGCGTGCGCTGGAACACGTGCAGCTCGGACGCGACGGCCGCGATCTCCGGCGCGATCTGGATCCCGGTCGACCCGGTGCCGACCAGCCCGACCCGCTGGCCGGCGAAGTCGACGCCCTCGGCCGGCCACCGCGCGGTGTGATACCAGGGCCCGGAGAACGTCTCGAGCCCCGGCAGCGACGGCACCTGGTACGCCGACAGGCACCCCACCGCCGAGACGAAGAACCGGGCCGTCACCGCCGCCCCGCCCTGCGTCGTCACTGTCCACTCGGCCGTGTCATCGGACCAGGCGGCCGCCGTCACCCGCGTGTTGAGCTGGATATGCGGCCACAGCCCGAACCGGTCGGCCACGTGGCCGAGGTACCGCAGGATCTCCGGCTGGGCCGGGTAGCGCTCGCTCCACGACCATTCCTGCTCGAGCTCGGGCGAGAACGAGAACGAGTAGTCCTTGGACTCCACATCGCACCGCGCGCCCGGGTAGCTGTTCCAGAACCAGGTCCCGCCGATCCCGCTCCCGGCCTCGAACGCCCGCACCGTCAGCCCCGAAGACCGCAGCGCGTGCACCGCGTAGATCCCGGCGAACCCGGCCCCCACCACTACCACATCCAGGTCCGCCACCGACGCTCCTCCTTCGGAACTCTCATCAGACGTTAGGAGAAGACAAATCCCCCGGTCAATGGCCCAGCGCAAACCAACCTGCGGGCCCGCCTTTGGTTTAAAAGCCAAAACCGTCATCTCGAACGGACCCTGGGTGCCCGTCCGGCCGGCCATGGCTCGGTAGGGTTCGGGACGTGATCTGGTCATACGGAACCTACGAGCTCGACGATGACCCGAGCCGAGTGGACGTCGACGCGGTCTGGGCCTTCCTGTCCACCGAGGCCTATTGGGGCAGGTCGCGGTCCCGGTCCGACTTCGAGGCCCAGCTGGCGACCGCCTGGCGGATCGTCGGCGCCTACGAGACCACCACCGGCCGCCTGGTCGGCTTCACCCGCTCGATCTCAGACGGCGTGGCCTTCGGCTACCTGTCGGACGTCTTCGTCCTCCCCGACGCCCGCGGCACCGGCCTCGGCAAGGAACTAGTGGCGACAACGATCGACCGGGGCCCCGGCGCCCACTTCCGCTGGAGCCTCCACACCTCCGACGCCCACGGCCTCTACCGCCAATTCGGCTTCGCACCCCCCGACCCCAGATACCTAGAACGCCCCAGCCACCCCTAACCCCGCCCCCCCGCCACCACCCCCACCCAACCCCCCCGCCACCCAAACGGCCGTGCCCACCCAACCCCCCCGCCACCCAAACGGCCCTTCCCACCTAAACGGCCCTGCCCACCTAAACGCCCGGCCACCCACACGCCCAGCAACCGATCCCACCCGCCGGCCGCATCGCCCACCTCACCAACCCCACGCGTCCCCGCCCGTCCACGCGATTAGCCGCCCCCCATCCACCCGGCGCCCGCGCCGGCGCTGCCAGGACGTGGTGGCCAATGGGGTGAACGAGGTCAGTGGGGGAGGCGTTCCAGCCGCGCGCGCTCAGCCGGCAGCACGTTGCCGTCGAGTAGCCGGTCGCGGACGGCCAGTGCGCGCCAGGCCTGGTCGATCGGGCCCGCCGCCCGCACGAACGAGCGGGTGAACTGCGCCTGCAGGCCCGGCACGGCCGCCGCCGCGAGCCCGGCGCGCGGCACCTCCGACGAGGCGAGGATCACCCAGGTCCACGCGACGTCGTACATCGCGGGCCCGCGGGCCGCGCCCTCCCAGTCGATGATCACCGGCCCGGCCGCGGTGAGGATCACGTTCATCGGGTGCAGGTCCCGGTGCACCAGCACCTGGCTGTCCAGGTCCTCGTCGCCGCCCGCCACGCGAAGCCCCGGCAGCGGAGGCGCCTGGTGGACGGTTTCGTGCAGCCGGGCCAGGAGCCGGGCCTGGCGGCGCAACGTCCACGGCCGGCGGCCCAGGACGTCCAGCATCGTCGGGCCCGTCACCCGCTCCATGACGATGTCGGAGCCGGCCACCTCGAAGACCTCCGGCACGGGCACGCCGTGCGCCCGCGCGTGCGCCATGACCTGGGCCTCACGATCGACGGCGGCCGGGTCACGCCCGTCCCGGTACCGCCGCAGCACCCGCCCCCCGCCGACGTCGTACACGTCCGCATTCCGTCCGGCCCCGACGAGCGTTCCCGGCAATTCGGTCTCCACCCATCGAGTCTCCCATTTCCGGCCCGATCCCCATCAATGATTTACCTACAGCCGAACCGTTTCCGGTCCGCTCGCGATGGAATGCCGTCGGCCCGGCATTGCGGCAATGCCGGGCCGACGGCCGCTACGCGGCAGCCGACGAGGACCCGCTGCCGGCGATCTTGGCCAGCGAATCGCGCAGTTCCCGCCAGACGGCAGCGAGGCTGGCGGCGGCGGGATGGTCACCCCGAATCACGCTCGTCGTCGCCGAGTCGCCCGCCCCGGCCTCGCCGGCACCGCCGGACTGGTCGCCCTGGCCCGGCTGGGCGCTGGCGTTGACGGCCGCGAGGGCGTCCTTTCCCGCCTCCACCAGCACCGGGTCGACGATGACGATGGTGAGCGTCTCGTCCGCGACCTGGATGGACATCTGGCGCGGCCGGCCTCCTCCGGCGGCTCGTCGGTGGTGCCGGTGACGTCCGCCGTGCGCAGCAACTCCCGGGCCTGGTCAAGGTCGACGCCGAGCCCCGCCAGCGTCCGCGCCGCCGCCGAGTTGGGATCGGCCAGCGCGGCCAGCAGCAGGTGGTGCGAACCAACCGGGGCGCCGCCCGCCAGCCGGGCGGCCTCCGTCAGCGTGGCGTCCGTGGCCGGGGTTGCGCCCACCTGGCCCGCGTCGCCCTCGTCCCGAGGGCCCCAATGCCGCGCCCTGACCCGCCGCAGCAACGTACCGGTGGCCGCCGCCAGCCTGCCCTCCTCACCCTCGCCCGGCGGCACGGCATCGAGCACCGCCGCGCGGAGAGCGAGCAGGTCGGTGTGCTTGCGCATGATCTGCACCGCGACCCCCTCGTCCTCCCGGATCAGGCCAAGCAGTAGGTGCTCGGTGCCGATGTAGTTGTGATGCAGCTGCAGCGCCTCGCGCAGCGCCAGCTCAAGCACCTTCTTGGCCCGCGGTGTGAACGGGATGTGCCCGGTCTTGGCCTTGCCCTTGCCGATGCCGACCTTGTCGATGACCTCTTCGCGGACGTTTTCCCTGGTCATCCCAAATTCTTCGAGAATGGCGGGCGCGACCCCGTCCTCTTCATTCGGGAGGCCGTCGGGGCGGTGGAGCAGCGCGAGCAGTAGGTGCTCGGTGCCGATGTAGTTGTGGTTGAGGTCGCGCGCCTCTTCTTGGGCCGTCACGACGGCGCGGCGCGCGTAGGCAGTGAATCGCTCGAACATGCCATCAGACTGCCGCGTGCTTTAAACCTAGTCAATACCATGCTATTAATAGGGTGAACGCATACGGGATAGGGGAGGCCCATGGACTGGGAAGACCGGCTCGACGAATGGGAGACCGAGCTTGAGCTGTCGGCTCAGCTCGACGGCTCCGAGTGGGTGACGCTGGAGAAGGCGGCCGAGCGGACGGGGGTGTCCCGGGCGGCGCTGCGCACCTGGTATCGCGCTGGCCAGATCCCGTCGAGACTGGTCGACGGCCCGCACGGGCCGCAGCGCCTCGTCCCGCTGGGAGTGGTCGCCGAGCGCGCCGAGGCCTCGCCCCGGCTCCGCAAGTCCACCGAACGCCGCCTCAGCGACGAGGCCCAGCTGGAGATCCTCCGCCACCGGGTCGACCAGCTCGAACTGCGCCTAGCCGCCCTGGAGCGCCGCCAGCCCGAGGACGGCACCCGCTAACCCGAAGACCTCACCCGCTAGCCCCGCCGCACCACGAGAACCGCCAGCCCGCGCATCGACGCCAGAGGCGCTAGACCTCGCCGAAGAGGCGGTCGCCCGCGTCGCCGAGGCCGGGCACGATGTAGCCCTTGTCGTTCAGGTGGTCGTCGATCGCGCCGGTGACGACGCGGACGTTCTCGCCCGGGAAGGCGTCGTCGATCTTGGCCAGGCCCTCGGGCGCCGCGAGCAGGCAGACCGCGGTGACCGCGGTCGCGCCTCGGTCGAGGAGCATGCTGATCACCGTGACCAGGGTGCCGCCGGTGGCGAGCATCGGGTCGAGAACGAACACCTCGCGCCCGGCCAGGTCGACCGGGAGCCGGTTGGCGTAGGTGGACGCGACCAGCGACTCCTCGTCGCGGACCATGCCGACGAAGCCGACGCTGGCCATCGGCATCAGCCGGGTCATCCCGTCGAGCATGCCGATCCCGGCCCGCAGCACCGGGACGATCAGCGGCTTGGGCTCATCGAGCATGGCCCCGGTGGCAACCGCGACCGGGGTGGTGACCTCCACCGGCGTGACGCGGACGTCCCTGGTCGCCTCGTAGGCGAGCAGGGTCACCAGCTCGCTGGCGAGCATGCGGAAGGTGGCGTTGTCGGTGGTGGCCGCGCGGAGCAGCGTCAGCTTGTGGGTGACGAGCGGGTGGTCGGCGAGCAGCGTGCGCATGGAGCATAAGTGTGTCAGGTGGCCCGCCCGGGTGTCAGGTGGCCCGCCCGCGTCGGTCAGGTCGCCAGGCGGCGCGCGGCGGCGCCGGCCGTCGTCGCCCCGGCGGTGGTGCGGGCGCTGGCCAGGTCGCGCTCAATGCGTTCGGCCGTCGCCAGCAGCGGCGAGAGCAGATCGGCGACGATGGAGTCGAGCGACCGGCGGCCCGCGTGGGTGGCGACGTTGACCGCCGCGACCACGGTGCCGTCCGAGTCCCTGATCGGGGCGGCCAGCGAGCGGAGCCCCTCCTCGAGTTCCTGGTCGATGAGCGCCCAGCCCCTGGCCCTGATCTTGCGCAGCTCCTGGCGGAGCCCGCTCGCGGTGGTGATGGTGTGGCCGGTGAGGTGGTGCAGCGCCGCGGTCGACAGGTACGCGTCCAGCCACGGGTCGGGCTGGGCGGCGAGCAGCACCCGGCCCATCGAGGTCGCGTAGGCGGGGAAACGGGTGCCGACCGAGATCGTCACCGTCATGATCCGCTTGGTGGGGACGCGGGCGATGTAGACGACGTCGCCGCCGTCGAGTTCGGAGACCGAGGACGACTCGTGGACCTCCTCGACGAGCTCCTCCAGGTGCGGCATCGCGACCTCGGGAAGCGTCAGGCTGGACAGGTAGGCGTAGCCGAGCTCGAGGATCTTCGGCCGCAGCTCGAACCGGCCGCCGGCCGTGCGCATGTAGCCGAGGTGGACCAGGGTGTGCAGGAAGCGGCGGGCGGCCGCGCGGCTGAGACCGGTGGCCGTCGCGACCTCGGACAGCGTCAGCCGGGAGTGCTCGGCGTCGAAGGCGCGGATCACCGACAGCCCCCGCTCAAGCGACTGGACGAACTCGGTGCTGTCGCCTGCCGAGGTCTCGACGGCTGCCTCGGCCGCGCTTGGGCCGATCGCGGGGGCATCACCGGGGCTGGGTTGGTCGAGCATGATGACAATGGTAGACAGCCTGTCGTCTGTTCGCTTGCTGCACTATCGTTCGTTTTACGGACATTTGGAGGGTCTCGATCACATGGCTGTCACCTCGCGCACCCAGGTCGGCATCGTCGGCGCCGGCCCGGCCGGGCTGCTCCTGTCGCATCTGCTGTCGCTCGCGGGCATCGATTCGGTGCTGGTGGAGAACCGGTCCCGGGCGTACTGCGAGGCCAGGCAGCGGGCCGGCATGCTCGAGACCGGCACCGTCGAGTTGCTCCGCTCGGCCGGGGTCGGCAAGCGGCTGGACGCCGAGGGGATCGAGCACGACGGCATCTACCTCCAGTTCGCGGGGGAGCGGCACAACCTGAACTTCCGCGAGCTCACCGGCGGGCGGACGGTCACGATCTACGCCCAGCCGGAGATCGTCAAGGACCTGATCGCGCGTCGGCTCGCGGACGGGGGAGCGGTCGAGTTCTCCGCCTCCGACGTGGCGGTCTCCGGCGTCACCGAGGACCGCCCGCAGCTGTCGTACACCGACGAATCGGGAGTGGCGCACCAGGTGTCCTGCGACGTGATCGCCGGGTGCGATGGGTTTCACGGGATCTGCCGGCCGCTCATTCCCGGCATCTCGTTCTACGAGCGTTCCTATCCGTTCGCCTGGCTGGGCATCCTGGCCGAGGCGGCCCCGGCCACCGACGAGCTGATCTACTCCCGTCACGAGGACGGCTTCGCCCTGTACTCGATGCGCTCCCACTCGGTCTCGCGCCTCTACCTGCAGGTCCCGACGGGCGAGCCGCTCGAGAACTGGCCCGATGACCGGATCTGGGCCGAGCTCAACCGGCGCTTCAAGGTCAACGGCAGCGACTGGTCCGTCTCCGAGGGTCAGATAACCGACAAATCGGTCACCCCGATGCGCAGCTTCGTCGCCGCGCCCATGCGCCACGAGCGACTGTTCCTGGCCGGCGACGCCGCCCACATCGTCCCGCCGACCGGCGCCAAGGGCCTCAACCTCGCCCTCAGCGACGTGGTGGTGCTGGCCAACGCGCTGCGCGCCGCCCTCGTCGACAAGACCTGGGACCTGGCCGACGCCTACTCGGACACCTGCCTGGAGCGGGTCTGGCGCGCCACCCACTTCTCCTGGTGGATGACCTCGATGCTGCACGTCAATCCGGAGGCCGACGGCTTCGACCAGCAGCTCATGCTCAACCAGCTCAGGTACGTGACGTCATCGCGGGCGGCCGCGCTTTCCCTGGCCGAGAACTACACCGGCTACAAGCCCGTCCGCTTCGACCTGTAGCGGTGTTTCCTCGCTCGGCGGTTGCGAACTTAACCGCGGTCGTGGCGGCGGGGCCGGAGGGCGCGGGAGAGCAGCGCCGACAGAGCCGCCGCGGTCCCGTTGTCGGTCAGCGCGAGTGACCCGGGGGCGGCGTCCTCGTCGAGGAGCTGCAGGGCGCGCAGCCGGTGCCGCAGCACGTGGATCTCGCCGCCGATCGCGCTGGTCAGGCTGCTGCCCGACCGGGAGGTCCAGCCCTCGGTCGCGTGCAGCTCGGTCAGCCGGCCGGCCAGCTCCTCGTAGCCGACCGGGCCGTCCTGGGCGGTGATCACCAGCAGGGCCGCCTCGCGCACGGCGACGGTGAAGTCGGGGTCGGTGCCGTCGTCCGGCCCGATCAGCGCCGCCGTGCCGATGTGCCAGCGAACCGCGGCGTCATCGGCCATCAGCCGCCCGGTCTTGGTCAGCACCAGGGTGGCGCCGATCCGGCGCACCGCCCCCATCTCGTGCTGGGCCAGACCGCGCAGGATGTGCAGCGGGTAGACCTCGAGCTCCTGATGCCGCCTGCTCGCCGGGGCGGCCGCGCCGCGCCCGCCGGGGCCGGCGCCTGGCACCCGGTTCACCCTCGGCTGCCAGCCGAACAGGCTGGCGGCCTCGCCGACCAGCGACGGCGCGATGTAGTGCCGCGCTGTCAGCCGGAGCCCGACATCCGCGCGGGACAGCAGCCAGCGCAGCGTCGGCAGCGGCTCGCCCAGCAGCTCGGGCGGCTCGAGCAGCCGGGGCATGATGCGCCGGGCGAGCTGGGAGCGTTCGCCGGGGTGCCCGTGCGCCCACTCGTCGATCCGCTCGGCGCTGATCCGGCTGAGCCAGCTGTCGGTGTCGGGCGAGTCGGTGGTCCTGGTGAGCCAGCGCTCGACCAGCGCCGCCCGCTTGGTCTTCCAGCCGCTGACGCCGACCTTGAGCTCCCGCGCGGCAACCGCCAGCTCGATCGCGGCCGCGCAAGCGTCGTAGGCGGCCCGCTCGTCCGTGCCCATCGCCGACGACCAGGCCAGCAGGTCGGTGTCCGGCGGTACGGCGTGCGAGGTGTTGAGGGCCTTGGCGTAGGCGTCGAGCCCCTCGTCGCGCGACATGGCGTAGGCGCCGAGGATCCGGGACGTATCGGTGCCGGCGCAGACCTCGGCGTACCGTTCCATCCCGGCCAGGGTGAGCAGCCGGGCGAGCGCGGCGGCGACCGCGAGCTGCCGCTCGGCCGCCTGCGGCACCCCGTTCGGCAGCGCGCACCAGAGGAACTCCTGCAACCGCAGCAGCGAGATCGCCTCGAGGCCGCCACCCGCGGTGAGCGAGCGGAGCGCGGCCCGAGCGTCATCGGCGACAGCGGGATCCTCCCGTGCCAGGGTCTGCAGCGCCTCCGCCTCAGTCATCATGCGGTCAGTCTGCCCCACCAAAACGGCTGGCGGTAGATGCGTTGTGGATTTGGCTGCTGATGTTCGGGTTGCACGCCACGCGGAGATTCCGGTCGCCGTCAGCTTTTCGCGGAGATATTGAACGGACAGTTTCGCTCGCGCCCTTCCCGGCCTCGGAGGCCGGCCGGTTGCGGCATGATGGCAGGCGTGAGCGGCATCTACGATGAACCAGAGCTGTACCAACTGGCGTGCGCCTACCGGGACGTTCCGGCCGAGTCCGGCGCCCTGCTGGCCTGGCTCGACAAGCACGCGAAGATCCCCGACGGAGTGAGATCAGTCATAGAGCTCGCGGCGGGCCCGGCCGAGCACGCGCGCGAGCTCGCCCATCGTGGCCTGCGCGCGACCGCGCTCGACCACTCCGCCGCGATGTGCGGGTACGCGGCCGGGCAGGCCAAGGCGGGCGGGGTGGACCTGGACGTGGTCGAAGCGGACATGCGCGACTTCCGCATCGCCGACGCCGACGGCCGCCCGGCCCGGTTCGACCTGGCGATCACGATGCTGAACTCTGTCTGTCATCTGTTCACGCTCGATGACCTGGTCAATCACCTGGGCGCGGTCGCCGCCCACCTTGCCCCCGGCGGCCTCTACATCGTCGAGCTCGCCCACCCGGCCGACTTCTTCGCGGCCGAGCCCAGGACCAGCAGCGAGTGGACGGTCGAGGCCGACGGCGTGCACGCGCTGGTCCGCTGGGGCGGCCGCGAAGACCGGATCGACCCGCTCACCCAGGTGACCAACGAGCACATGATGATCAAGGTGACCACGGCCGACGGCACCGTGCGCACGGTCAGCGACGTCGTCCCGAACCGGTTCTGGACCCTGACCGAGTTCACCGCCGCCGTCCGGCTGGCCAACGCCCGCGCCGCCGCCCCCGCGCGCCCGCTGGAACTGGCGGCCAGCTACGGCGACTTCGACGACACGACCGCGCTTGACGCCCCCACCGCCTGGCGGATGATCCTCATCCTCCGGAGCGCCTAGCCATCCTCCGGACCGCCTAACCCGATCCCGCCACCGCGTGCTATACAAGCGAATAGGAAACTATCCGCTTGTATAGTCCGTACGGAGGCGCATCGGCGTGCAGAACCTGGCCATCCGCGCGGAAGGGCTGACCAAGCGCTACCGCGACGTCGCCGCTCTCGATCACCTCGACCTCGAGGTCGCGCCGGGCGAGGTCATCGGCTACCTCGGCCCGAACGGCGCGGGCAAGACCACGACCATCAAGCTGCTGCTCGGCCTGATCGGCGCGAGCTCGGGCCGGGCCGAGATCTTCGGCGCGGACTGCCAGCGCCGGCCGGAGCAGACGCACCGCCGCCTCGCCTTCGTGCCCGGGGAGGCGAACCTGTGGCCGTCCCTGACCGGCGCCGAGACCCTCCATCTCCTCGGCCGCGTCCACGGCAGCGTCGACGCCGCCTACCGGGACGAGCTCATCGCCCGGTTCGACCTCGACCAGGACAAGAAGGTCCGCGCCTACTCGAAGGGGAACCGGCAGAAGGTCATCCTCATTGCCGCCCTGATGACCCGTGCGCAGCTGCTCATCCTCGACGAGCCCACCAGCGGGCTCGATCCGCTGATGGAGGAGGCGTTCCGGCTCAGCATCTCCGAGGCCCGCGATCGCGGTCAGACCGTGTTCCTCTCCTCGCACATCCTGAGTGAGGTCGAGGCGCTGTGCGACCGGGTGGGCATCCTGCGGGCGGGGAAGCTGGTCGAGATGGGCAGCCTGGCCCAGCTCGGCACCTGTCCGCCCTGACCGTCCAGGCGACGTTCGACGGCGCCGTCCCCGATCTTTCCCGGGTGCCCGGGGTCAGCTCGGTCGCGGTGGACGGGCGGGTGCTCCGGTGCCACGTCCGCGGCCCGGTCGGGCCGCTGCTGACGGCGCTGGCCGGCGCCGGCGTGACCGAGCTGCTGAGCCGGGAGCCCTCGCTCGAGGAGATCTTCCTCGCCCAGTACGGCGACCACGGCGACGGCCACGGCGACGACCATGACGGCCAGCCCGGCGGCGACCATGACGGCCCCCACGGCGGCGACCATGACGCAGGCTGACCTGTCGCCCGCGCCCCCGACGTCGGTGACGGCCGTCCCCGACCGGCCGGCCAGCCCCGTAATCGCCCGGCTGACCGCGCGCAAGGCGATGCGGTCGGGGGCGGTCTGGGGCTACATCTTCGGCGCGCTGATCGCGTCGTCGGCCGTCAGCTACACCCGGATCTACCAGACCCCGGCCGCCCGGGACGCGCTGGCGGCGGCCTACGGGGCGAACAAGGCGACGAGCGCCCTCTTCGGCCCGGCACCGCAGCTGCAGACGGTGGCCGGCTTCACCGCCTTCAAGATCTCGATGACGCTGATGCTCCTGGGGGCGGTCTGGGGGCTGCTGACGTCGACCCGGCTGCTGCGCGGGGAGGAGGACGGCGGCCGCTGGGAGCTCCTGCTGGCGGGCCGGACCACCCGCCGCCGCGCCGCCGCCCAGGCGCTGGCCGGGCTCGGGGCCGGCGCCTTCGCGCTGTGGGCGCTAACCGCGATCCTCACCGTCGCGGTCGGCCTGGACTCGAGCGTGGAGATCGCGGCCGGGCCGGCCCTGTACTTCGCGCTGGCGATGGCGGCCACCGCCGTCATGTTCCTGGCCGTCGGCTCGCTAGCGAGCCAGCTGGCGCCGACCCGCCGCGAGGCCGCGTCCTACGCGGCCGCGTTTCTCGGCGGCTGCTACGCCGTGCGGATGATCGCCGACGCGGGGGTGGGACTGCACGGGCTGATCTGGGCGTCCCCACTGGGCTGGGTCGAGCAGCTTCGACCGTTCGATGGGCCGCAGCCGCTGGCTCTGCTGCCCATCGCCGTCTTCACCGCCCTGCTGGTCACCGCCGCCGTCGCAACGGCCGGCGTCCGCGACGCCGGCGCGGGCATCCTGCCGGACCGGGCCCGCAGCGCGCCGCGGCTACGGCTGCTGTCCGGCCCGGCTGGCCTGGCGATCCGGCTGGCCCGCCCGACGGTGGTCGGCTGGTGGACCGCGATCGCGCTCTCGGCGCTGCTATTCGGGCTGATCGCGAGGTCGGCCGGGACCACCATCGACGGCTCGTCGGCGCAGGGCGTGCTGGCCAAGCTGGGCGCCACCGGGACCGGCACCGACGCTGTGCTCGGGGTCTGCTTCCTCGCCCTGGCGGTGCTGATCGCCTTCGCCGCCGCCGGGCAGGTCACCTCCGCCCGGGCGGAGGAGTCGTCCCAAAGGCTCGACCACCTTCTGGCCGGCCCGGTCTCCCGGTCCCGCTGGCTGGGCGGCCGGCTGCTGATAGCACTGGGAGTCCTGCTGGCGGGCGGTGTGCTGGCGGGCGTCTTCGCCTGGCTCGGCGCGGCCAGCCAGCACTCCGGGGCGGGCCTCGGCCTGCTGCTCGAGGCCGGCCTCAACCTCGTCCCGCCGGCCGTCGCCATCGGCGGCATCGGCGTCCTCGCGTTCGGCGCATGGCCCCGGCGCGCGAACGCCGTGGTCTACGCCGTGCTCGCCTGGTCGCTGCTGGCGGACATCGTCGGCGGCTTCGGCGGATCCGGCGCCGCCAGCCGCTGGCTGCTCGACACCTCGGTCTTCCATCAGATGGCGTCGGCCCCGGCCGCGTCGCCGAACTGGGCCGCGAACGCCGTCATGGCGGCCGTCGGCGCCGCCTGCGCCCTGCTCGGGTGCGCCGCCTTCAACCGGAGGGACCTGCAGGGTGACTGACAACTCGGCTGACCTGACCGCCCGGGCGCGGATCCGCGAGGCGGCGATCAGGCACTTCGCGGACGAGGGGTACGAGCGGACCACGATCCGGCGGATCGCCGCCACCGCCGGGGTGTCGCCCGGGCTGCTCCGGCACCACTTCGGGTCCAAGGAGGAGCTGCGCCAGGCGTGCGACGAGCACATCGCCGAGACCATGCGCCGGATCAACGCGCTGTACCTGGACGACATGGGCGGCGCCGCCGCCGACCGGCGCCACGTGCAGCCGTTCGAGCGCTACATCGTCCGCGCGCTGGCCGAGAACTCGCCGTCGGCGGCGGCGATCTTCGACGAGATGGTGACGATGACCGAGCACTGGCTCGAGCGGGCCGACGCGGCCCGGCCCGACCGGCCGGCCGTTGACCGCAGGATCCGGGCCGCGCTCATCAGCGCGATGGCGTCGGGCATCCCGCTGCTGCACGAGCAGTTGTCGCGCACAGTCGGGGCCGACATCTTCGGGCCAGACGGCGGGCGGATGGTCGCGCTCGGGCTGCTCGACATCTACTCTCACCCGCTCATCAGCAAGGAGGACGCCGCCGCGGGGGAGACGGGAATCGACTGACCGGCGGAGCCAGGGTCCGTTCGATAAACCGATTTTGACCTTCCGCCGGGTGGGAGAGAAACAGCGACGCCTCCCCGAGCGGCAGCACACGAAGCCGCTCAGGGAGGCGAGGCAAGGCGAGGCAGAGCGAAGCGGGAGAACGCTTACTCGACCGGGATCTCCTTGTTGATCAGCGACAGGTCGATCCCCTGGCGGCCCCGGATGTAGCGCGCGACCAGGTAGATGACCAGCGCCAGGACGTACATGGCGCCCATGTAGATCAGCGAGTCGTTGTTGTTGACGCCGTAGGCGTTATTGGACAGCCACTCGTAGAGGCAGTACCCGAGGAGCCCGATCGTGATCACGCCCGCCGCGGGGATGACCGGCACGCCAAGCAGCTTCAGCCGGGAGGCGGGGGAGGCGGCCCAGAGGTCCGGCTTGCGCCACGGCAGGATCACCACCGCGATGGCGCTGAACAGGTACGTCACCGCGATGACGAGGGTCGCGTCGAGCGTGTAGGTGTGGAAGTTGGAGTTGTAGGAGTACAGCGCGCCGAGCCCGACCGCCGGCAGCAGCATCAGCACCAGCGACCAGACCGGCACCCGGCGTTTCTCCGACACCTGGGCCGCGCCGTCGGGCAGGATGCGGTCGAACGCGGCCGCGAAGATCACCCGGGTCGACGACAGGAACAGCGTCCCCACCCAGGCGAAGAACCACAGGCTCATCAGCAGGATCAGCACGACCGAGACCACGTTGTTGTGCAGCAGCCAGCTGGCCAGCAGCACCGGGTACGGGAAGATCGGCAGTGCGTGCGCGGACGGCAGCCCGTAGGCCGAGTCGATCCAGAGCGCGTTGGCGCTCTGGTAGAAGTTGAACCCGAACTCCTTGGCGAACACCACCAGCAGCACGACCGAGAGCAGCACGGTGGTCCACAGACCGAGGAACATGCCGCTGAACACGCGCTTGAAGTCGCTCGCGCCGCGGATCTCGCCGTACAGGGTGGTGCCCCAGTTCGGCCACAGCAGGTAGAACATCAGCATCGGCACCAGCAGCATCGACTGGCTGAACGCCCCGGCCACGCCGAATGGCGGCGGGGTGTAGCCGATGGTCGTGGAGCCAGCGTCGGCGAGCGTGCCCGCGTAGGCGTTCTTCATCCCGAACAGCTTCGCCGTCTCGGAGTTGTAGGCCGAGATGAAGTCATTGCGGTTGTAGGCGAGCAGCAGGATCACGACGATCGCGACGCCGAGCAGGCCGCCGTAGAAGCACCACTTCTGCACCTTGGCGTACCCGGACATGCCGAGCGAGACCAGCAGGCCCGCTAGCCCGATCGTGATCAGCGTGACCACGAAGGTCCCGGTGTGGGTGCCGAACCAGGCCGCGCCGGACGGATCGTTGAACGACACCCAGAGCGGCTGGAAGAACTCCTCCGACAGCACCGAGCCGTAGATCGGCGCCCACAGCCAGAGGATGAACCACCAGCCGGTGGCGGCCATCACGAAGCCGATCCCGCTGCCGAGGATGCGGGACTGCCAGACGTAGTCGCCGCCCGCCCGCGGGATCGTGACCACGAGCCCGCTGTACGCGAGCACCAGGAACGACACCCACACGGCGGAAATGAGCACCGCCGTGAGCAGCTGCCCGGCCGGGAACGCGTCCTGGTAGGCGAACTCGACCAGACCGAGGGTGATCACGTTGGTGGACAAGCATGCGTAGATCATCGAGTCGCGGACGGACCAGCCGCGCACCAGCCCAGTGGCCTTCCGCAGGAATAGGGTGGGTCTCTCGTCGCCGACTTCGGTAGCCATGAAGTCCCTCCTCAGGGAACGGCCCAATCCTCGTTATTCACCATTCGAACTGTCTGACGAATTGACGGCTAAATAGACATACGTGCCGATATGTATCGCCAGCACCATAACAGCTCAGCCATTCACAAGGACATACTTAACTTTGCCGTTTTTTGGGTTCATATCGATCAGGGCCGCCTGCAGAACGCCATCTCCGTACGAGCTGCCCGGGTTGACGGTGAGGGTCCGGCCGAGCTTGGCCACGCCGCGGCTCTCGTGAATGTGCCCGTGCACCGAGAGCATCGGCTGATAGCGCAGGATCGACTCCCGGACCGCGGTCGAGCCGACCGGCTCGAGCACCGCCCCGCCGTGCTTGGGGCGCATGCTGGCGTCAAGCGCGGGCGCCTCGTCGAGGCCGGTGCCATAGGGCGGAGCGTGGAAGTTGAAGATCGTCCGGTCCATGTTCACGCCCGGGACCTGGCCGACGATCGCGTCGATCTTGGCCGCGAGCTGGTCCTCGGGCGCCTCGCGGTGGGTGTCCCACGGGGTCGGGTTGGTCCAGCCCATCGAGACCATGGTGAACCCGCCGAGGTCGATCACCTTGCCCTCGGCGAACGTGACCGACGGCGCCGCCTCCAGGATCGGGTCGATCTCGAAGATGTCGTCGTTGCCGCCGTTGAGCACGCACGGGATCGCCCCGCCGCGGAGCTTGCCGTCGGCCATGTCCAGCCACCGGTCGAGCGAGCGGGTCATCTCCGCGTTGAACCGCTGGGTGATCCCGCCCTCGCCGGAAGCGCTCAGCTCGTCGAGCTCGTCCCTGGTCACGATCGCCGGGTAGGAGCCACGGTCGCGCAGCTGCCGCTCGGCCGCGAGCAGCTCCTCCCTGGTCTCCAGGCGGCGCCGCTCGCCCCTGATCGTGACCTCCCAGTAGCCCGGGTAGGCGATGATCGGGACCATGACCTTGCCGGTGACGTCGCCCCCGAGCACCACCAGGTCGGCCTTGTAGAACGCGGCGGCGTTGAGGAACTTCCGCCAGCAGATCTCTGACCCGTGAATGTCGGTTGCGAAGAACATCTTCATCTGGGATGTCGCTTTCCTCGGGGGTGAGCTGCAAGCTCAGTGCGCTACCTCTTCCGGCAGCTCGTACCAGCGGACGCGGTCGCCGACGTTGGCCCGCAGCTTCCACTTCATCGACTTGGGCGCGGCCGCGGCCGCGTCAAGCAGCCGCGTCGCCTGGGTGAGGGGGTCGTAGCGGGCGTCGCCCGGCACCAGGGCCGGGTTCTCCGCCAGCAGCGCGGGCAGCTTCTCGAGGCTGCCGGTGCTGGTCCGCCACCAGCCCCAGTCGGCCCCGACCACCTCCTGGAAGCGGGCGACGTCGATGAACGGCCCCGAGGCGCTGTCGCCGACCGGCAGGCCGGCCAGCAGGTGGGTGATGTCGTGCACGTCCTTGGCGTTGAGCTCGAAGATCTGCAGCTTGGACAGGAGCAGGTCGGCCGGGTCGAGGGTGAGCGAGGAGTTGCCGAGCGAGGACCGGAAGTCGAGCGTGTGGCACATGACGAGCCGGTCGACCATGACGTCGATGGGCCGCCCGGACGGCGCGATGAAGTACATCTGCCGGTCCCCGTTGAGGTTGTTGAACATCTTGTCGGGGACGCAGCCGCTCTGCTCCAGGTGGGCCGCGATGTCCCGTCGGCGCTTGCCCGGGCAGGCCAGGTCCATGTCCTGGCCGGCCCGGAGCCGGGGCGGGAAGTCCGGGCAGAGCACGCGGACCCCGAGCCCGCCGAGCAGCCGCAGCTTCAGGCCGGCGGCGACGGCCCCCTCCACGAGCATGACTGCCTCGGGCAGCGGGTCATCTTCTGGCGAAGACATGCGTGCTATCTCCTGTTAAGCCGTCGTGGATTAGTACCGATGATGGGGAGATGCCCCGCGAACTGTCCAGACATTCACCGGTATAGACCAGATTGGTTCCATCATGTGGGCGCGGCCGCCAGCCCACATGCACGCTGGCCAACGCGCCTCTCGCGTCCCGCCCGCCGCACTTCCCCGGGTGGCCGGGGGCGCCCCGGCCTATCCCGCCGCCTCGTCCGGATTGTGGCGGTAAAAGCTGATTTGCTGGGGCGGAAGGGGCGTGTTGCCGGCGATCAGATCCGCCGCCTTTTCCGCGATCATCATCACCGGGGCGTAGATATTGCCGTTGGTCACATAGGGCATGACCGACGCGTCGACCACGCGCAGCCCGTCGACCCCGTGCACCCGCAGCGACCCCGGGTCGGTGACCGCCAGCGGCCCGGTCCCCATCGCGCAGGTGCAGGACGGGTGGAGCGCGGTCTCCGCGTCCCGCGCGACCCACTCGAGCACCGACGACTCGGACGAAACCGAGGGTCCGGGCGACAGCTCGCCCGCGTTGAACTCGTCGAACGCGGGCTGGTTGAGTATCCGCCGCGCGATCGCGATCGCCTCGGTCCACTCCTGCCGGTCGGTCGGCGTGGACAGGTAGTTGAACCGCAGCGCCGGGTGCTGGAACGGGCTGGTCGACTTGATCTTCACCGACCCGCGCGAGTCCGAGTACATCGGCCCGATGTGCACCTGGTAGCCGTGTCCGCCGGCTGGCGCCGACCCGTCGTAGCGGATCGCGATCGGCAGGAAGTGGAACATCAGGTTCGGGTACCCGACGACGTCGTTCGACCGCGCGAACCCGCCCGCCTCGAAGTGGTTGGTGGCGCCGGGGCCCGACCGCGTCAGCGCCCACCGCAGCGCCACCCCCGGCCGGTTCCGCCACTTCAGCGCGGGCGCGACCGAGACCGGCTGCTTGGACCCGTACTGGATGTACACCTCGAGGTGGTCCTGCAGGTTCTCGCCGACCCCGGGCAGGTCCGCCACCACGTCGATGCCCAGCCCGGCCAGCTCGGCCGGGTTGCCCACCCCGGACAGCTGCAGCAGCTGCGGCGACCCGAACGCCCCCGAGCACACGATCACCTCGCCGCCGTACGCGCGCCGGGGCGCCGCCCCCACCCCACCCCGCAGCACGAACTCGACCCCGGTGGCGCGCGTCCCCGAGAACAGGATCCTGGTCGTGTGCGCCATCGTCACGACCTTCAGGTTCGGCCGTGACATGGCCGGGTGCAGGTAGGCCCGCGCGGCCGACAGCCGCCGCCCGCGCGAGATGTTCCGGTCGAAGGCGGCGAACCCCTCCTGCCGGTAGCCGTTCACGTCGGAAGTCAGCGCATACCCGGCCTCCTGAACGGCCGCGAAGAACGCGCCGAACAGCGGGTTGGTGGCCGGCCCGCGCTCGAGCGTCAGCGGCCCGTCGTGGCCGCGGAACGGCTCGTCTTCCGTCCCCGGCACGGCCGCCAGGCAGTTCTCCATCCGCTTGAAGTACGGCAGGCAGTGCGCGTAGTCCCACGACGACAGGCCGGGGTCGGCCCCCCAGCGCTCGTAGTCGAGCGGGTTGCCGCGCTGGAAGATCATCCCGTTGATGGACGAGGACCCGCCGAGGACCTTGCCCCGCGCGTGGTAGATCCGCCGCCCGCCCAGGAACGGCTCCGGCTCGCTCTCGTACTTCCAGTCGTAGAACTGCGAGCCGATCGGGAACGTGAGCGCGGCCGGCATGTGGATGAACGGGTCCCAGATGAAGTCGGGCCGTCCGGCCTCGAGGACGAGCACCCGGGTGGTCGCGTCGGCCGACAGCCGCGCGGCGAGCGCGCTGCCGGCCGAGCCGCCACCGACGATGATGTAGTCGAACTGCGCTGGTGCCATGTCGCCCCTCTGTCTAATTCTGGCCATGCTGGTAACTCGTGCGGGCCGGGTCGCCGTCACCGGGTGGCGGCCTGCAGGTGCTCCCTGACCGTGCTCGTCATCGCGTGGTCGGGGCCCAGGTGGCGCTCGCAGTCGGCCAGGGTGCGGCGCAGGATCTTGACCGCGTCCGTCAGCCGCCCCGCCTCGGAGTACGCCACCGCCAGGTTGTACCTGGTGGTCAGCGCCTCGACGTCGCCCGGGCCGAGCACCCGGTCGCCGTCGGCGACCGCCCGCTCGAAGGCGTCGACGGCGTCCCGCATCCGCCGCGCCTGCTGGTAGGCGGCGGCGAGGATGGCGCGGGCGGCGATGGTGTCGCGATGGTCGGCGCCCTCGATCCGCTCCCGGTCGGCCACCACCCGCTCGTAGTGCGGCAGCGCGTCCTTCAGCCGCCCGGCCGTCCGGTAGGCGAAGGCGAGGCTGCCGCGGGCGCTGATCGTGTCGGCATGGTCCTCGCCGAGCGCCCGCGACCGGTCGGCCAGCACCCGCTCGTAGGCGGCGATCGCCTCCTTGTTCTTCCCGCCGAGCCGGTAGGCGTTCGCGAGCTGCGCCCGCACCGCCACCGTGTCCGGGTGCTCGGCCCCGAGCGCCCGCTCGCGGTCGGCCAGCGCGCGCTGGCAGGCGGCGATCGCCTCCCGGTGCTGGCCCGCCGCCGCGTAGGCGGCGGCCAGGCCGGCCCCCGCCGCCAGCGTGTCCGGGTGCAGCGGGCCCAGGGCCTGGGCGGCGTCGGACCGGGTCTGCTCGTAGAGACTGATGCTGTCGCCGGACCGTCCGGCCGCCGAGTACGCGGCCGCGAGCTGCGCCCGCACCGCCAGCGTCTCCCGGTGCGCCCGGCCGAACATCCGCTCGCGCGACCCCAGCGCCGACTCGTACAGCGCGATGGCCTCGGCCGTCCGCCCGGCCGCCTCGAGCGAGCGGGCCGCGTTGACCCGCGCGGTCACCGTCTCCGGGTGCTCGGGCCCCAGCGTCCGCTCGCGGTCGGCCAGCGCCGCCTCGGCCGACGCGAGCGCCTCGGCCAGGCCGGCCGCTGCGCGTAGGCGTCGGCCAGCCGGCCGCGGGCGAACAGCGACTGCGCGTGCCCCGGTCCGAGCAGCTGGCCGGAGGCGGTCGACATCGCCTGCCAGTAGCGGATCGCGGCGTCCGCCAGCACCGGCGCCTCGAGCAGCGACATCCCCGCCCGGACGAGCGCCGGATGGGCCTCCGGCTTCCACAGCAGGTCGCCCGCGAACGCGTGCAGGGCGGCGGTGCAGTCCCGCAGCGCCTGGCCGAGGTCGGCCGACGCCCGCGCTGGCGGGCCACGCCTCGGCCAGCGCGGTCGCGGCCGCCTGCACCACCTGGTCGACGCTGGCGGGCGTCAGGTAGGCGCGGACGCAGGAGCGGACGCTGGAGTGCAGCCAGACCGTGCGCGCGGGGCTGGTCGCGCCGACCGACAGCAGCCCGAGCCGTTCGAGGGCGTCGTAGGCGGTCATGACCAGGTTCTGCTCGGCCGGGCCGGCGTCGGGCTGGCCGGTGATGTACCCGCAGGCGGCCGGGGAGGTCAGCACCGCCGCCGGGATGCCGCTGGTGTCGAGCATGGACGCGAACGCGAGGGCGGGCCAGGCCAGGCCGGCGGCAACTCGTGCGCGTACTCCACCGCGAGCGACCAGGTGGCGAGCAGCGACCGCGGGCAGCCGTCGACGGCGGCGGCCGCGTTGGTCCGCAGCCGCTGCGCGAGCTCGGCCCGGTACTCCCGGCAGGTGCCCTCGGCCACGATGACCACGCCCGCCGCCTGCGCCATCGCCAGCGGCAGCCCCTCGATGTCCTCGGCCAGGTCGAGCGCCTCGATCCGCTGGTCGGGGAAGCTGACCAGCCGGGTGTTGAGGTAGCCGACCGCCTCGCGGCGGCTGAAGCCGGTGACGCCGCAGGCGGTCCGCCGGGCGCCGGGATCGGCCAGTTCCTGCCCGCGCAGCCGGCTGGTGACCACGACCTGGCCGCCGGCCCCGCGGCCACAGCCCGTCGAGGTCGGCGGGCGACGTCACCCCGTCGAGCACGACCGCCCAGCGGCGCTGGGTGCGGCGCAGCCAGTCGAGGAACCGCTGCGCGCCGGCGTCGGCCGTCTCGCCGGCCGCAGCCCCGGCCCCGGCGGCGCCCCCGCCCTCGGCCAGGTTGAGGTCGGCGGCGGCGCGGGCGTAGCCGGCCACGATCGCGGTCCGATTGCCGGCCGCCACCCAGACCAGCAGGTCGACCGCCCGGGTGGACCACATCTGGTGCGCGAAGCCGACCGCGAGCTGGGTCTTCCCGGTTCCGCCGGCCGCCTCGGCCGCCCCGCGGGCCGCCCTGGGGCCGTCGTCGGGGTCGCCGGCCTGCGGCGGGACGAGCAGGATGGTCTCGCCCGGGCGGAGCCCGTCGGCCAGCCGGAACCCGGTCTCCTGGCGCGAGGTGAAGCCGACCGCGAGCGGCGGCACCGGCCCGGACAGGACCGGCGCGGTCGTGGGCTGCGCGGCCATGGCGCTGTCCCTCCCCCTGCGCGAAGCGACGTCGGGGGCATCTTATTGAGGTAATACCTCCGTAAGTTGAAGAAATAGCACGAGAAGCCGCATTTTTGGCGAGAAAGAAACTGATCAGCTGACGAGCTCGGCATCTATTTTCACACCAGACTCGTGTGCCACATTTTCACCAACCGCCCGGTCGCCGGCGCGGGCTCAGGCTCGCCCGCAGCGCCGGATGGTCCGCCACGACCGTGGCCGATCCGGGTGCCACCTCGGTGAAGCCCCCGTCGGTGACGACCGGCAATCCGCTCGCAAGCAGTTCCTTCCACTGGCTGGCTCCGGCCGTTCGCACCCGAAGATCAAATTCAACATCCTTCCATTTCGAACGGACCGTCGGTTCCAGCTCCCACCACGCGAGCTGCGCACCGTGGCCGACCTGGGCCATGGCCTTCCCGGTCGACATCGGCAGCTCCGGGTTCAGCCACAGCACCGGCACCCCGTCCGGGACCTCCGCCGGCGGCGCCGGGTCGGCGAAGTCGGTACCGGAAACCTGCAGCCGCGCGAGATCGGCGGGCCAGTCGTCCACCGGCACCGGCGGGTACACCCGCACCTCGGCCGTTCCCTGCCGCACGGTAATCCCCGGCAGCGCGCGCGCCCGCTCCCAGGCCGCTCCCCGGGCCCGGCGCACCACCTTGCGGATCCGCGCGTCCTCCCAGGCGCGCTCGACCGCCGTCCACTCCCCGTCCGCCCCGTCGACCCCGGTCACCCGCGGATCGGACAGGAACTCAAGCACCGCGCGAGCCGCCCCCTCAAGCGCATCGGTCCTGGTCGGCGGGTTCTCGCGCTCCACCCGCACGACCAACGGGAGCGCGAACTGCGGCCCCTCATCCCGGACCGCCGCCTGCATCGGCGCCGCGCTCCCGGTTCCCGGCTCCCGACCCTCACCCTGGCTCTGGTTTTGACGTCCGTCCATCACCTATTAAGGATGTCAGCCGTCAGCTCCCGCGGTGGCCCGGGATCCGGCTCGGCCGGGCTCGGATCGGCCTGCCAGGGCTTGTTACGGGCCAGCCAGTACCCGCCGCACGCCAGCAGCACCAGGCAGAGCGTCCAGCCGAGCGCGGTCGTGCCCAGCCCCGCGTACTTCAGGCCCGAGGCGAAGATCACGAAGGTGATGACCGGCCGGATGTACTTGTCCGGCGCCCGCGAGGACAGCAGCGACCCGACCAGGACGGCCGGGACCGAGCCGATCACCAGCGCCGTGGTCACCCCGAACTGCACGTGCCCGAACGCCAGCGCGCCGAGCGCGGCGGCGGCGGTCAGCGGCACCGCCTGGGTCAGGTCGGTCCCCACCAGCTGCCCGGCCGACAGCGCCGGGTAGGCGAACAGCAGCAGCACGATCATCAGCGAACCGGACCCGACCGACGTCATGCCGACGATGAGCCCGCCCACCGCGCCGATCGCGACCGTGATCCAGGGCCGGATCGTGAGCGCCTCGATCCGCAGCGTCCGCCGCTGGCCGGTCCGCCGGTCGAGCCAGGAGCGGAGCAGCATCCCGGCCGTGCCGACCAGCAGCGCCGCGCCGAGCAGGGTCTCGACGTTGGCCTGCTGGGCGGACCCGCCGCCGAACAGGTGCAGCAGGTACGTGCCGAGAAACGCCATCGGCACCGACCCCAGGCACATCCAGCCGACCAGCCCGTAGTTAACGGTGCCCTTGCGCATGTGCACGGCGGACCCGACCGGCCGCATCACCACCGCG
The DNA here is from genome assembly GCA_963836195.1 of uncultured Actinomycetota bacterium. Taxonomy (GTDB): domain Bacteria; phylum Actinomycetota; class Actinomycetes; order Streptosporangiales; family Streptosporangiaceae; genus Trebonia. The sequence continues at coordinate 125,070 of CAWIIX010000019.1, forward strand.
GCGACCAGGTCGCTGGAGATCGCCGTGGACGGCTTCACGTTAAAGAGCAGGATCAGCATCGGCGTCATCAGCGCCCCGCCCCCGGCCCCGGTCAGCCCGACCAGCAGCCCGACGATGGCGCTGCCGAGCACCACATAGGGATTAAGGTCCACCAGCAGACTCCGTCCCGTCGTCCCGCCCCGTCCGGCGGACCTCCCTACATTGCTGGTGGCAAATATATCCCTTGTAACCAGATTGTAAAAATGTAACAACCCCACCCGGTGCCACCCCTAGGCCGGCACCAGCTCCTGAGCCGACGCGTCCCCGACCGCAGCCGGGGCCCGCAGGGCGGCGGCGTTGGTAGCGGCGAAGGCGACGTACTCGCGGACCTCGGCCGCGCGGCGGCGTCGGTTCCAGCCCAGCAGCGGCGCCATGATCGCGGCGACCTCGGGCGCGACCGACGCCCCGGAGTCGGCCGTCTCGATGAGCAGCCGCACCCGGCGGGCGAGCACGTCCGTCACATGCAGCGCCCCCTCGTGGGTGACCGCGTAGGCGACCTCGGCCCGCAGGTAGGGGCCGCCCCCCGCCAGGCCGCCGCCGAGCGACTTGTCCGCCCGGATCAGCTCGAGGACCTCGACCGCGGTCGAGCCGTACCGCGCGACCAGGTGCTCGACCGAGGCGACGGGCACGCCGTAGTCGTCGGCCAGTCGCTGGGCCGAGGCGCGGACCGCGGGCAGCCCGTCCGCGCCGAGCAGCGGCAGCTCGCCGGTGACCGACGGCGGGACCGTCCGCGGGAAGCTCTCGACCGCCGCGTCCACCACGTCCTTCGCCATCAGCCGGTAGGTGGTGAACTTGCCGCCCGCGATGGAGACCAGTCCGGGCAGCGGCGCGTCGACCACGTGCTCGCGCGACAGCTTGGTCGTCGGCTTCTCCGGACCGCCGCCGTCCGCCGCGCCGTCCGAACCACCCTTCGCGTCCCCGCGCTTCGATTCCTTGACCGCCGCGGGCTCGGCCACCAGCGGCCGCAGCCCGGCGTAGACCGCGAGCACATCCGACCGCGACAGCGGCCGGGCCAGCACCCGGTTGGCCTCGCCGAGGATGTAGTCGACGTCCTCGGCGGTGGCGCCGGGCTCGGCCCGGTCGCCCGACCACTCGGTGTCGGTCGTCCCCACGATCCACCGGTCATCCCACGGGATGAAGAACAGCACGCTCTTGCTCGTCCGGATGATCATCCCGGTCTCGGAGTCGATCGCCGACCGGGGCATGACCAGGTGCACGCCCTTGGACATCCGGACCTGATAGCCCGCCCGCACGCCGCTGGCCGCGAACACCGGGTCCGACCACACTCCGGCGCAGACGACGGTCGACGTCGCCGCCACGTCGAACGTCCGCCCGCTCTCCTCGTCCCGCACCCGCGCCCCGACAACTCGCGAGCCGTCCCGCAGCAGCGAAACCGCGCTCGCGCGGGTGACGACGGTCGCGCCGTGCCGCACCGCCGTCCGCGCGACCGTGACCGTGTACCGCGCGTCGTCGACCTGGGCGTCGTAGTAGAGCATGGCGCCGGCCAGCCGATCGGGCCGCAGCGCCGGGGCCCGCCGCAGCGCGCCGCGGATGGTCAGGTGCCGGTGGTGCGGGACGGGCCGCTTGATGCCCTCCATCGCGTCGTAGATCACCAGGCCCGCGCCGACGTACGGCCGCTCCACCACCTTCCGGTAGAGCGGGTAGAGGAACGGCACCGGCCGCACCAGGTGCGGAGCGAGCCTGCTGACCAGCAGGTCACGTTCCCGCAGGGCCTCCTTGACGAGCTTGAAGTCACCCTGCTCGAGGTAGCGCAGGCCGCCGTGGATGAGCTTGCTCGACCGGCTCGAGGTGCCCGCCGCCAGATCGCGGGCCTCCACCAGGCCGACCCGCAGGCCACGCGAGGCCGCGTCGAGGGCGGCCCCGGCGCCGGTTATGCCGCCGCCGATGATCAGCACATCGAGCGGCCCCGCAGCCAGCTTCCGTATCGCCTCGTCACGCTCGCGAGCATCAAGAACACCAGGCATCACGACTGCTCCTCCCTATCCCCGTCAGGGACCACCTGTCCTCATCGTACGTACCCGATGTGCCCGGCCCACCGCCCCGGTCAGCGCTACCCGGCCTGCAGTTCGATGAGGTCGGCGCGCTGGCCGCCGGTGACTGCCCGGCCGTCACTCAGCGCTTGGGTGGCGTCACGCCCTCAGCTGGGTAGACGTGAGTTAGTCTCTGCCTGTCAATGAGGCCGGCAGCGGCTGAGTGCGGAGGCAATCTCGATGATGACGGTTGACGTGGCGGCGGTGGTCGAGCCGGTCGGAAACGTGACGGCGGCGCTCGGCGAGGGCCCGTACTGGGTGCCCGAGGACGACTGCCTGCTCTGGGTGGATATCGAGGGCGCCCGGTTGCACCGGACCTACTTCCCCTCCGGGGAGACGGTCACCGACTCGCCCGGTCCGGTGTCGGCCGCGTTCCCCGCCGTCGGCGGCGGCATCCTCATCGCCGGCGGCGCCGCGCTGACGCTGCTGTTCCCGGCCGAGCGGGGCGGCCAGTGGGTCGCCAGGACCATCGCCGACGCGCCCGCCCGGGACGGCATCCGGTTCAACGACGCCGGGGTGGACCCCGCGGGCCGGGTCTGGGCGGGGTCGATGCACACGCAGGAGGCCGCGCCGCTGGGGGAGCTGTACCGGCTCGACGCCGGCGGCAGGCTGAACCCGGTGGTCAAGAATGTGACCGTGTCCAACGGGCTCGGCTGGTCGCCGGACGGCTCGCGGATGTACTACGCGGACTCGCCGCTGCGCCGGGTCGACGTGTTCGACTACGACCCGGCCACCGGCGAGGCGTTCGCCCGCCGGGCCTTCGCCGACCTGTCCGAGGCCGAGGGCGTCCCCGACGGGCTGACGGTGGACGCCGACGGCTGCGTGTGGGTGGCGATGTGGGGCGGCAGCGCGCTGCGCCGGTTCACCCCCGAGGGCCAGCCCGATGCCGTGCTCCCGGTCCCGGTCTCCCAGCCCACCAGCTGCGCCTTCGGCGGCCCGGGGCTGGCCGACCTCTACATCACCAGCGCCCGGGTCGGCCTTACCGACGACCAGCTCGCGGCCCAGCCCCTGGCCGGCCGGCTGCTGCACGTCCGCCCGGGCCCGGTCGGCCTCCCCTCGACCACCGCCAAGGCCGCCATCCCGGCCTGACCACCCGCCCGCGACAACTCCGTTGATTGCCGGAGAAACGCGAGTTACGCTGATTACACACGTAGCTCCGAAGTGAGGCGATCATGGAAGAAGCCGAGCTCGCGCGTGTCCGCGAGCAGTTCACCCAGAAGGTAAGCGAGCGCTTTCCCGGCGTGCCGATCGAGCGGATCGAGGTGCTCCAATACGGCGACGAGCCGGAGATCGAGCCCGGGCAGCTGCTGGCCCGGGTGATCATCGAGACGCCCGACGAGGAGCCGGAGCGCCGTCAGGCGTTCGACGCGTTCCATGACGGGCACCGCGAGGCCCTGCACGAGCTCAGGAGCGAGCTCGACCGCCTCCCGACTCGGGTGACACTCCAGTTCACGACCGGCATGCCCGCCAGCGGACAGCCCCGGCCGGTCATCCAGCTCGGCTCGGCCCCGGCCGGCCCGGGGCCGGCGGCCCCGGCCTCACCCCGGTCATGGCCAGGCTCGGCCAGGAGGACCTGGAGACGCTCGACATGCTGATCACCGTGGGCATCGCCAGCAGCCGCGCCGAGGCCGTCCGCTGGGCCCTGGCCCGCATCCGCGAGCGCCCCGCCTTCGAGCAACTCCGCGCCCACACCCGCGAAATCGAAGCCCTCAAGTCCCAGTTCTAACCCGGTGACCTACGCCATCGACAGGCACCGGCGGAGGGCCACCGCGTCATTGGCCAGCGCCGTGACCAGGATCCCTGGCCCAGCCAGCGGCATGACGGCCGCCGACGCGTCGGTCTGGAAGGCCGCACCCGCCGATATCGCCCGGCTCGCCTCAGCCAGCGCCGCCTCTGCGGCACCGTCAGCCACCACAGCCGCGTCAGCATCCCGTGTTTCCCCGGCGGCCGGATTCACCCAGAGCGCCATCCCGACCGCCCGGTGGCCCGCCAGCACCGCCGGCCCCATGGACACCGCATCCGCGCCCGATACCTCCAGCGACTGGCGCAGCAGCGGCCGCCCCGCATAGTCCACGTTCAGCACCGACCGAGCCGCCCCGCCCGTCTCGCCGTGCCTCCCCAGCAGCAGTTCGTCGCGGAGCAGAAGCGACGCGCCCTCTGCCAGGGACACCCGGATGATCGTCGCGTGCCGCGCCCCCGCCGACACCACCACCGGTTCGGGCAGATACTCAAACCGCGCCCCGGCCGCCACATCGACCGTCACCCGGAGCACCGACTCAAGCCCGTCCGGCCCGGGCAGCGCGATCGACGCCGCCGCCGTCCGCACCCGCAGGCACGCCCCCGCGCCGACCGAGATCCGCACGCCCAGCTCATCCCCGCCAATCGGCCCGGCCGCCCCGCCGACCACGTAAACCGCGTCGGGCGTCCGCCGCAACACCAGCGGCACCTGCGACGCCAGCACCGGCAGCCGCGTTACCCCGCCAGTCCCGGCGACCGCCACGATCTCAGCCGAAGCGCTGATCCGATTCCGTACCAGCCCGCCGCCCCTGTCGGGTTCGACGCCGCCCGCGGCGGCGGCACAACGATCCATCATCTTTGCGATCGCAACTGCCGGGTCGGCCAGGGCCGGGGGCAATGTGGGCTCCAGTGGAATCACGGGTCCGTTCGGGCTAGCGGAAGGACGGCGATCGGACGGCGGCCCGCACCCACTCGGCAACCGCAACCGCCAGCGGGTCTTCGCGCAGCGAGGTGAACAGCACCGGCCGTCCCTCCCGCACCGCCGACGCGTCCCGCGCCATGACCTCGAGCGACGCCCCGACCAGCGGCGCCAGGTCGGTCTTGTTGATCACCAGCAAGTCGGAGAACGTGACCCCGGGGCCGCCCTTGCGCGGCACCTTGTCGCCGCCGGACACGTCGAGCACGAAGATCTGCTGGTCGGCCAGGCCGCGCGAGAACGTCGCGGTGAGGTTGTCGCCGCCGCTCTCCACCAGCACCAGATCGAGCCCGCCGAAGCGCGCCTCCAGGTCCTCGACCGCGTCCAGGTTAGCCGCGATGTCGTCGCGGATCGCGGTATGCGGGCAGCACCCGGTGCGAACCGGGGTGATCCGGTCGGGGTCGAGCACGCCCGCCCGCTGCAGGAAGTCGGCGTCCTCGGTCGTGTAGATGTCGTTGGTCACCACCGCGAGGTTGATCTCGTCCCGCAGCGCCCGGCAGAGCGCGGCCACCAGCGCGGTCTTGCCGCTGCCGACCGGGCCGCCGATGCCGATCCTGATGGCCCTCCCGGCCCGTGGCGATACCGGGTGCTCGTGCGTCCCGTGCTCGTGGGCAACGGAACCGGGACCGTGGTCGTGGTCAAGACTCAAAGAGTCTCACCTCCGCTCGGACATGCGCTTCGGCCAACAGGTCGAGGGCCGGCGCGGACGGACAGGGCAACTCCTCGAGCGGGCCGTCCGCAGCCGCGGCGGCGCGCTCGGCGATCTGATCGACGTCGCCGGTAAGCCGGGCCAGCACGGCGGTGGCGAGCATCGGATCAAGGGCAAGCAGCCGCACGGCCGCGCTGGCCGCCCCGGCCACCGACTGGTAGGCCGCGATCCGCGCCGCGTCCCCCGCCCCGCACCCGGCCGCCGCCGCGGCCGCCCCGAGCACCACCGCATGATGCGCCCCGCCCCGGTACTCCCGCGCTAGCACCGCCCCCCGCAGCGCGAGCGCTAGCGGTGCCCCCGGCCGAACGGGCAGTCGCGGCATCGGACGCCGCCAGCCCGGCCAGGCCGGCGTCGTCCGGCCACGTTACCCGGGCCGCCCGCAGCAGCGCCCGCCCCTGCCGCCGCGACGCCGCCCGCAGCGCAGGCGACGGTGTGCGCGCATCCGCCTCGGCGTCAAGCAAACCCCAAAGATCAACACCGTCATATCGAACGGACCGTTGATCCCCCTCCATCCGCCCGCTGTTCGCTTCCCCCGGGCACCGCCCAGCAGTGGCGGACTCCGCACCGGCACGTCCGGCACATCCGGCGCGTGCGCACGCGCCGGCGGCGAGCCCGGCCGCGACCAGCCCGGCCGTCCGCAGCCGTCCCCGCAGAAACGCCTCAAGCGAGGCCAGGTCGGCCACGGTCCCCGCCGTCACCGCCGGCTCAACTCCACCAGAGTGCGCGTGCCCCCCAGCCGGAAACCGCGAGTCCGACAGCAGCAGCGCCGCCACGCTCACCACGCCTCCCCGAACAGACTGAGGCCCGGCCCCGTCGTCGCCCCGCCCGATTGGCGCTGCGGGCCACGACGCCACGTCGCCGTTGGCGCAGTGGCCCATCGCGCTGAACCTATTGGCGCTGTGGGCCACAGCGCCATGACCCGATGAGCGCAGCGGGCCACAGCGCCAGTACGGAGGGCGTCACCCACCACCCGGGCGTCACCCACGACGCGTGGGTCCCACATCCGATGGCCCCAGTGCGCTTTGAGGCCGGCCAGCGCGAGCAGGTTGGCCGCGGCGGGCCCGAATGCGCACGTTGCGCGCTGGCGGTCCATCATCAGAACAGGAAGTAGCGCTGGGCCATTGGGAGCTCTGCGGCCGGGGCGGCCTCGACCGGCTCGCCGTTGATGCGGACCGTGAACGTGTCGGGGTCGACCGCGATGTCGGGCCTGGCGTCGTTGTTCACCAGGTCCGCCTTGCCCCGGCCGGACACGTCGGCCACCGGGACAAGATCGCGGTCGAGGCCGAGCCGGTCGGCCAGGCCGGCCTCCAGCGCGGCGGGGGAGACGAACGTCAGCGACGTTCGCGCGGGCACCTTCCCGTAGGCGCCCCACATCGGCCGGGGCAGCACCGGCTGCGGGGTCGGGATCGACGCGTTGGCGTCGCCCATCGCCGCCCAGGCGATGAACCCGCCCTTGAGCACCACGTGCGGTCGCACCCCGAAGAACGCGGGGTGCCAGAGCACCAGGTCCGCCAGCTTGCCCGGCTCGACCGACCCGACCTGCGCGTCGAGCCCGTGCGCGATCGCCGGGCAGATCGTGTACTTGGCGACGTAGCGCCTAGCCCGCGCGTTGTCCGCGCCCCGCGCGCCGCCGGAGTCCGACGCCACCGAGCCGTAGCCGGCCAGCGGGCCGCGCCGCTCCTTCATCGCGTGCGCGGTCTGCCAGGTCCTGATCACGACCTCACCGATCCGGCCCATCGCCTGCGAGTCCGAGCCGATCATGGAGATCGCCCCCATGTCGTGCAGGATGTCCTCGGCGGCGATGGTCGAAGGGCGGATCCGCGACTCCGCGAACGCCAGGTCCTCCGGCACGGCCGGGTTCAGGTGATGGCAGACCATGAGCATGTCGAGGTGCTCGTCGACGGTGTTGACCGTATGCGGCCGGGTCGGGTTGGTCGATGACGGCAGGATGTTCGGCTGCGAGGCGACCGTGATGATGTCGGGCGCGTGCCCGCCGCCGGCGCCCTCGGTGTGGTACGCGTGGATCGGGCGGCCGGCGATCGCGGCCAGCGTGTCCTCGACGAACCCGGCCTCGTTGAGCGTGTCGGTGTGAATGGCCGTCATCACCCCCGCCGCCAGCGACACCGAAAGGCAGGCGTCGATCGCGGCCGGCGTCGTGCCCCAGTCCTCGTGCAGCTTGAACCCGGCCGCGCCGGCCCGCAGCTGCTCCCACAGCGCCTCTTCCGAGACCGTGTTGCCCTTGCCGAGCAGCACGATGTTGACCGGCCAGGCGTCGGTCGCCTCGAGCATCCGCGCCAGGTTCCACCCGCCCGGGGTGACCGTGGTGGCCTTGGTGCCCTCGGCCGGGCCGGTGCCTCCGCCGATCAGCGTGGTGATGCCCGCGCCGAGCGCCTCGGGCAGCTGCGTGGGCGAGATCATGTGCACGTGGCAGTCGATGCCGCCGGCGGTCAGGATCAGCCCGTTGCCCGCCATCACCTCGGTCGACGGGCCGATCACGAGGTCGGGATGGACGCCGTCCATGATGTCGGGGTTGCCGGCCTTGCCGATCGCGGTGATCCGGCCGTCACGGACCCCGACGTCGGCCTTGACGATGCCCCAGTGATCGAGGATTACCGCGCCGGTGATGACGAGATCGGGCGTCCCCGAGGCCCGGCTGGCGACCGCCTGCCCCATCGACTCGCGGATGACCTTCCCGCCGCCGAACACGGCCTCGTCGCCCCCGGCGCACAGGTCCCGCTCGACCTCGATCAGCAGCGAGGTGTCGGCCAGCCTGATCCGGTCGCCCGCCGTCGGCCCGTACAGCAGCGCGTACCGCTCCCGGCTGAGCTCACTCACCAGTCTCGCCCTCCGCATCGGCAACGCCGTCGGCCTCGGCAAGCCGGCGGCCCCCGCCTCCCCGGCATCGCCGCCGAGCCGCCGGCCGCCGATCTGCAGGCCCGGCACCACCCGTCGGCCGGCCAGCGGCACCAGCGCGACCTCGCGCTCGACGCCCGGCTCGAACCGCACCGCGGTGCCGGCCGGGACGTTCAGCCGGCAGCCCCAGGCACGCTCCCGGTCGAACCGCAGCGCCGCGTTGGCCTGCGCGAAGTGGAAGTGCGAACCGACCTGGACCGGCCGGTCGCCGGTATTCGCGACCACCAGCGTCACTACCGGCCGGCCAGCGTTCAACGCGACCGGTCCGTCGCCGCAGAGGATCTCGCCGGGGATGACGGCGGGGCTCATGGAATCGGCTCGTGCACGGTGACAAGCTTGGTGCCGTCGGGGAAGGTCGCCTCGACCTGCACCTCGGTCAGCATCTCGGGCACCCCGTCCATCACGTCGTCGCGGCTGAGCACGGTCCGCCCGGTGGCCATCAGCTCGACGACCGGCCGTCCGTCCCTGGCCCCCTCGAGCAGGAACGACGTGATCAGCGCGACCGCCTCGGGATAGTTCAGCCGCAGCCCGCGCGCCCGGCGCTCCCGGGCGAGACCCGCCGCCACGTGGATCAGCAGGCGCTCCTGCTCATGCGGGGAGATCAGCATGCCAGCACGATAACCCTGCTAGTCACGGCGGACGTTACAGCGGTGTGACGAATTATCACCCTGTGTTTCAGGCAACGGGCGGGGGCCGAGGGGTGCGACCGCGGGCCAGTCGGCCCGTCGATTAAAACCCGTTCGACGGGCCGAACGCGCGCGGGCTCACCCCCGACGGCCCCCGCTTCCCCCGTCATCGGAGGAAAAGTCGACCCCGGCCCACGGGTCGTAGTCGACCTCGAGCGGTTCCTGCGGCGGACGCTGGTCCTCGGGCACATGCTCTAGGTTCAGGCGGATTCTGGTCCACGTGGAGCTGCGGCCGCGCATCGAATCGGTCAGCACGTCGCGGGCCTCAAGCAGGGGCCAGACGTCGGGGTGGCGGGCCTTCCAGCGTTCCAGGCCCTCGACTGCCTCCGCCTTGGTCTCGGCGCGGGCTATCTCAATGAGCGGCTTGGTCGACTTGCGGCGGCCCGTGGGGCTGGGCGCCACGCGCTCGCCATCGCCGGACGCGACCGGCCCCGCCGGAGCGGCCGCCGAGCCGGCCCCGCCGGACGGACCGGCCCCGCCGGACGGCCGGCCGGCCGCGCGCGCCGCTTTGACGGCTGCACCCGCGGCGCCTCGCCGGCCTGCTTCTCGTAGTTCGGCGGCCACGGGGCGTCCGGCAGCCCGGCCGCCTCGTCCGCCGCGGCCAGCTCAAGCAGCCCGGCCAACGACCCGACGGCCGAGTCCATCCCCTCCCACGGGTCGCCGACGGACGCGAACCGGGCCGGCACCGTGTCGATGGTGAACAACGACGGATCGCACCCGGGCACCTCGTCCCAGGTCAGCGGCGTCGACACCCGCGCGTCCGGCAGCGGCCTGACCGAGTATGCGGAGGCAACGGTCCGGTCCTTGGCGTTCTGGTTGTAGTCGACGAAGACACCGTGCCGCTCCTCCTTCCACCACTTCGACGTCGCCAGATCGGGGGAGCGCCGCTCGATCTCGCGCGCCACCGCCACCGCCGACCGGCGCACATCGGTGAACGACCACGAGGGCGAGATCCGGGCGTAGATGTGCATCCCCCGCGACCCCGAGGTCTTGGCCCAGCCGGTCAGCCCGAAGTCCGCCAGAACCGATCGAGCCACCAGCGCGACCTCGACGATCTGCGGCCACTCCACCCCCGGCACCGGGTCCAGGTCGACCCGGAGCTCGTCCGGATGGTCGAGGTCGTCGGCCAGCACCGGATGCGGGTTGAGGTCGATGCACCCGAGGTTGACCACCCACGCCAGCCCGGCCGCGTCGGTCAGCACGACCTCGTCGGCCGTCCGCCCGGACGGAAAGCGAAGCTCGGCGGTCGTGATCCAGTCCGGCCGCGAGCTCGGCGCCCGCTTCTGGAAGAACGGCTCCGCCTCCGCCCCGTTCACGAACCGCTTCAGCGCCATCGGCCGGCCACCCGCCCCGCGCAGCGCCCCGTCCGCCACCGCCAGGTAGTAGTTCACCAGGTCGAGCTTCGTGTGCCCGGTCCGGGGAAAGAACACCTTCCCCGGATTGGACACGCTCACCGAGCGCCCCGCCACCTCGACGAGGATCTTGGCATCCGCCACCGCAGTCACCCCGGTCCGTTCGAAATAACTGATCTTGACTGAGAATTTCCGACAAGCTGTAGCTGACAGGCTCTTCCAGCTGCGAGAAGGTGCAGGACGAGGGCGTGCGGTCGGGGCGCCAGCGGACGAACTGCGCGGTGTGCCGGAAGCGCGTCCCCTCCATGTGGTCGTACCGCACCTCGAGCACCCGCTCCGGGCGCAGCGGCACGAACGACAGGTCCTTGCCGACGTTCCACCGGCTGTACTGGGAGCTGCGCGGGGTGCGGGTGCCCGCCTCCTCCTTGGCCCAGTTCCACGGGTGCCCGTCGAACGTCGTCACCAGCGGGTCGAGCTCCGCCCTGAGCTCCCGCCGCACCGCCATCGGCAGCGCCCCGACCACCCCGACGCTGGCGAGCTCGCCGGAGTCCCGGTACAGGCCGAGCAGCAGCGACCCGATGGCGTCGTCGCCGGTCTTGTGCGGCCGGTACCCGGCGACCACGCAGTCCGCCGTCCGGTCGTGCTTGACCTTGAACATCACCCGCTTGTCGGGTGTGTAGGGATCCGACCGCAGCTTCGCGATCAGCCCGTCAAGACCGGCCCCCTCGAACTGGCTGAACCACTCCGCCGCGGTCTCGTTCTCCATCGTCGCCGGGGTCAGGTGCACCGGCGGCGCCGCCGTGGCCAGCGCCGACTCAAGGGCGGCCCGCCGCTCGCCGAACGGCACCTCCATAAACGAGGCGTCGCCCAGCGCCAGCAGGTCGAACGCGACGAAGTGGGCCGGCGTCTGCGCCGCCAGCAGCCGCACCCGGCTCTCGGCCGGGTGCAGCCGCAGCTGCAGCGCCTCGAAGTCCAGCCGCCCGGTGTCCCAGTCCGGCAGCACGATCTCGCCGTCGATGACGCACCGGGGCGGCAACTGGGAGCGAAAGGCGTCCGCCAGCTCGGGGAAGTAGCGGGTCATCGGCCGCTCGTTCCTGCTGCCGATCTCCACCTCGTCCCCGTCGCGGAACACGATCGACCGGAACCCGTCCCACTTGGGCTCGAAGATGTAGTCGCCGGCCGGGATCGCGTCCACCGGCTTGGCCAGCATCGGGGCCACGGGCGGCATCACCGGAAGGTCCATACCCCCAGCCTGTCACGCCCGCGGGCCGGCCAAACGCATTCAGCCAACCCCGGCCCACGTGGCGCTGCGCTGCCACAGCTGCCCCGCCAGCTCCGGGGTGGCGACCGGGTTCGGTTCCCGCACCGCGCACTGGTCGTAGTAGCCACCGCCGGAGGCCGGCACCGCGGGCGACGTGGCGCAGTACAGCGACGTCACCGCGCCCTGCTCGGTCGTCAGCATCCGGGCCGTGATGAGCGGCCGCACCAGTCGGGGGACCCGCCGCCAGATGTCGGAGGCGACCACCCCCGGGTGCAGCGCCGACGCCGATACGCCCGATCCGGCCAGTCGGCGCGCCAGCTCCTGCGTGAACAGCACGTTGCAGAGCTTCGAGACCGCGTACTCGCGCTGGCCGGTGAACGACCGCGTGCGACGCCGCAGCGCGTCGAAGTCGATCCCCGGCGCACCGTAGTGCGCGGCGCTGGAGACGTTCACGATCCGGGCGTCGGGGCCGCTGGCGGTCAGCCGGTCGAGCAGCAGCAGGGTCAGCGCGTAGTGCCCGAGGTGGTTGACCCCGAAGTGCAGCTCGAAGCCGTCGACGGTGAGGCCCCGCTGACCGCCAAGACCGGCGTTGTTCACCAGCACGTGCAGCGGCTCGCCGCGGGCCAGGAAGGCCGCCGCGCAGGCCCTGACCGACGTCAGCGACGACAGGTCGAGCGGGACCAGCCACACGTCCCGCGAACCCGCCGCCGACTTGATGGCGGCCACGGCGGCCTCGCCCGCCGCCATCGAGCGGCAGCCGATGTAGACCCGCCCGCCCCGGCGGGCGAGCTCGACCGCCGTGGAGAGCCCGATCCCGGTGTTGCCCCCGGTCACTAGGAACGTCCGGCCGCGCGCGCCGTCACCGTCACCGCCCGCCTCGACGTGATCGCCGGCGCCGCCGGGAAGATCGCTCATGCCGGACATTATGCGCTACCGGGTCTCCGCCCCCGGCGAGCCACCGCCTCGCACGGGTTGCCGTCCCCGGCGAGCCGCGAGGCTCGGTTGTCCCGAACAAGTGTCTGGCAGGATAACGTGGACAAAGCGCGATGCCCGTCTATCGCCACGCTAGTGGCCTGACCCCCCGGGAGCACGCAATGGCTGGACAGCCCCCCGAACCCCCGTCCTGGCAGCCCGTCGGACAGGACCAGACCCAGGCCCGCGCGGCCTGGCCGCCGCCGCCACCGCCTCAGCAGCAGGCGCAGTCGCCTTCCTTCACCCCGCAGGGCGGCGCCCCGCAGGACGGCTACGGCTACCCGCAGCAGTCGACGCCGGGGTACCCGCCGCCGTCGGGCTACGCCGGCCCGGCCCAGGAGCAAGGCCAGCCGGGCTACCCGGGCCAGGACCAGCCGGGGTTCCCCGGCCAGGAGCAGACGTTCGCGGGCCAGGACCACAGTCAGTGGCAACTCCCGGGCATGCAGGCCGCCCGCCCCGCCCAGCCGAGGGCGGCGGGCGAAAAAGGGTTCCTCGGGTCGCTGTTCGACTTCTCCTTCAAGAGCTTCGTCACGCCGAAGATCATCAAGGTCCTCTACGTGCTGTTCACGATCTGGACCGCGCTGGTCGCGCTGATCCTGCTCATCGTCGGCTTCCGCACCGGCGGGCTGGCCGGCGGCCTGTTCATGCTGATCATCGTCGTGCCGATCTACGTGCTGCTGACGCTCGGCGTGTGGCGGGTGGTGCTGGAGGCGTTCATGGTGATCTTCAGGATCTACGAGGAGACCAAGAAGATCGGCGAGCGCACCCAGAGCCAGGTCTGAGCAAAGAATTTACAGACGGCGATCGTCCACAGCCGCCGTGCAACTGTCCACAGCTCATACTCCGTGCATGCACGGGCTAACCGGTTCGCGATGTCCACAGCCGGCGCCCGCAAAAAGCCCGGTGTTCCACAGGCCAAGGGCAGTTACCCACCGGTTACGCACATGGTGATCCACAGCCACCGTGGAGTACGTTTCCTGTCCCGGGGAAGTGACGCGCCAGTCGGCGCGCGACACCGCGGGGACCGGGGAAACACGATGGCAAGCTTGGCAGGACATCAAGTCATGACCAGAACTCTGATGCATCCGATGGCCGCCGATACGGCCAGGGACAATCGCCACTTCCAGCTCATCGTCGATGTGCATCTGCTGTTGCTCAGCGACGGCGACCTGCTGCTCGGCAGGCGCGCGAACACCGGCTACGGCGACGGGGCTTACGAGCCGCCCTCCGACCGCCTGGCCGAGCGCGAGACGCTGGTGGAGGCCGCCGTCCGGGTAGCGGGGGCCCAGGTCGGGATCGAGCTCGACGCCGGCCGGGTCTCGCTCGCGCACGTCATGCACGACGTATCCGGCCACGGCCGGATGGCGTTCTTCCTGACCGCGGACGGCTGGGAGCGCCCGAGCGACATCGACGCGGCCGCCCGCCTGGCCGGCACCGGCAGCTACAGCGACTTCGGCTGGTACCCGCTGACCGAGCTCCCGGCCAACATGATCGACCGCGCCCGCGTCGCCGTCCGCAACTACGCGGCCGGCGCCCGCTTCTCCACCTACCCCGCCTTCGGCATGTAGCGCCGCCGCCCACCAGCCCGCGATCCTGGCACCTACGCAACCGACAGGGCCCCTCACCTGTCACCTACGCCAGCGACACCACTAGGCGATGTCGATGGCGTAGGTGACCGGGTGCGTTTCGGGTCGATGGCGTAGCCGACAGGTCCATACGTGGCAGGTCACCGACGGGGTAGTCTCGTTAGCTGATGAGGCTGATTAAGACCCACGGGTCGTTGAACGAGATCTTCGCGCTGGAGGCGACGCCGGGCGACTGGGCGTCGGACGCTGAGCTGCGCGCGTTCGTGCGCACGGTGTGCGATCGGGACGCGTGGACCGGCGGCAGCGACGGGATCTACCTCTACGACGCCTCGGGCGCGAACGCGCAGGCGTGGTTCTTCAACCCCGACGGGTCGTCGGCCGAGTTCTGTGGCAACGGCATGCGGGGCCTCGGACGCCTGATCCTGGACCTGCGCGGCACCGACACCGAGGTCGTGGCCAGCGGCGGGCGTGACTACACCGTGCACCGCGCCCCGTCGACGCCGGAGGGCGTGCGCCAGGTCGTGCTCGAACTGCCGCCGCTGACCTTCGACGCCGCCGAGCTGCCCACTCCCTTCGCCGGCTTCACCTCCGTCCGGGTGCCGAACCCGCACGTGATCTCCGTCGTCGACGCCTACTCCGAGTCGGACCTGATCGAGCTGGGCAAGCGCGCCGACGAGGTCTTCCCCGACGGCGCCAACGTCTCGTTCCTGCAGTCCCTCGACGACGCCGAGGTCTTCGTCCGCACCTTCGAGCGCGGGGCCGGCCTTACCCCGTCGTGCGGCTCCGGCGTGGTCGCCTCGCGCGCCGCCTACTCCCGGGTGACCGGCCTCGACCCCGCGCAGCGGCTCGTCGTCCGCAACGCCGGCGGGGTCGCCGCCGCCTCGATCCAGGTCCGCGACGGCGCCTGGTACCCGGTGCTCGAGGGCAACGCCACCGTCGTCTACCGCGCGGAGATCGACCCAGGCGGCGGCCAAGTCGGCCCGATCGAGTACGCAGCCGAAGAGAGCGCCGCGTACTCCGCGTTGGACGAGCGGAACACGGCCTGTCTCAAATTGCGCGGAATAGAAACAGCGCACCCCTAGCTACGTTCTGTCACTCGAGACGCAAATTGAGGAACTGCCCTAATACGGGCATCTCGTATATAGTTGCCTCTACTCATTGTCGGCAGGCGTGCCGCCTGGCCGGAAGGGAGCCGGGGTGCGCCGACTGGAAGTGCCTGATATTGGTGACAACGGGCCGTATTTCTTCCTCAGCTACCGGCATACTCCGAAGCTTGTTGATCATGACGAAACGGATCCTGACGTCTGGGCGGCCAAGCTCTACAAGGATATTTGCGATCATCTTTTCCAAATTAGCAGCCTGCCGCTCGCGGACCGGATCGGTTTCATGGACCGTGAGCTGCGGCCAGGCAACGAATGGACGGTGAAACTTACCACCGCCCTGGCCAGCTGCCGCGTGTTCGTGCCGCTCTACTCACCCCGGTATTTCGGCAGCGAGCACTGCGGCCGGGAATGGTCTGCGTTTGCGCGCCGTGCCGTCGGTACGTCCCATGGCGGTGCGGAGCACACGGAGGCGATCATCCCCGCGCTCTGGGTCCCCGTTCGACCCGAGCAGCTTCCCGAGGCGGCGCGGAAGATTCATTACCTGGCCGGAGATTACGGCGGTGCCTACGCTACGCACGGCTTCTACCGGCTGATGCGGTTGTCTAAATACCACGACGAGTACGAAGAAGCCGTGTACGAGCTTGCGCGCCGGATCCGCGACGTTGCCGAGAGCTCTCCCGTGGCCCCGGCCCCGGTAGCCGATTATGACTCGCTCGTAAACGCGTTCGGCCCGGACGCCGGGCCGACGCGCGATGACCAACCGCGACGCGCCGCCAGTGTGCGACACCGTCAGGATGAGCAGCTGTCACAGCCGGTCCCGGTCCCGGTCGCATGGAACGTGCCGGCCAGGAACGGGCTGTTCACCGGCCGGGATCAAATCCTGGAGACGATCCGCGACCGGCTCTTCGCCGATGGCCGTGCGGCTCCGCTCCCGGTGGTGCTGCACGGGCTCGGGGGAGTCGGTAAGACCCAGGTCGCCATGGAGTTCGCCCACCGATATATGGCTGACTACGACCTCGTCTGGTGGGTGCCCGCCGAGCAGCGTGACCTCATCAATCCCGCGCTCGCCAAGCTCGCCGGCCACCTCGGGCTGAAGCCCGGCGAGAGCATCGCCAATACCGCCGAGGCGGTTCGCGAGGCGCTGAGCCGGGGCGGCGCCTACCCGCGCTGGCTCCTCATCTTTGACAACGCCGCTGATCTCGAGGAACTGGCGCCGTTCTTTCCCGGCGGGGCGGGGCAGGTTCTCATTACGTCGGCCAACCCGGTGTGGTCTCGGCTGGAAGCCGAGCCGGTGGAGATCGACGTATTCGCCCGTGCTGAGTCGCTGGAATACCTGCGCCGACGGGTCACGTCGATCTCGGTTAAGGACGCGGGCATGGTCGCCGAGGTACTCGGCGACCTCCCGCTCGCCATCGAGCATGCAAGCGCTTGGCTGGCGGAGACGACGATGTCGGCGGTCGGCTACGTGGCGCGCCTTGAGGACCAGCTCAGTGCGGCCGAATCCCCCAGCGAGTCCTTGAGCCATCCGCCCTCGGTCGCGGTGACGTGGCGGCTATCGTTCGACCGGCTGCGGGAACGGTCGCCCGGCGCCGCCCGGCTACTAGAACTGTGCGCCTATTTCGCTCCTGACCCGATCTCGCTGTCGCTGCTATACAGCGACGAAATGGTCAGCGCACTCCTGGCATTCGACTCCCGGCTAGGCGAGCGGGCGGTGCTGGGCCAGCTAATCAGGGACATCGCGCGCTACTCGCTGGCCAGAGTAGACCGGGGTAGCAACTCCATCCAGGTGCACAGGCTCATCCAGGCGGCCATCCGGGCGCAGATGGAGTCGCGTCAGTATCGCGAAGACGTGATGCATGAGGTACACCGAGTTCTGGTGGGCGCGCGGCCCAGGCAAGGTGACATCGATGATCCGGAGAACTGGACCCGATACGACCTCATCTGGCCGCACCTGGCCCCCTCGGAGGCATATCGGTGCGATTCCGCTGCCACGCGTCAACTGCTGATCGAGCGGGTGCGCTACCTGTGGAAGCGGGGTGAGTTCAAGGTCGCACTGGAACTGGGGGAGCGGCTGGAGGAGCACTGGACGGCGACGGTAGGCCGGAGCCACAGGCAGACGCTGTACCTGCGTTTTCACATCGCTAACGTGCTGCGCTCCCAAGGGCGCTTTCAGGCCGCCTATGACCTGGACACCGAGGTGTTCCGCGCGCAGAAGGAAGTCCTCGGCGACGATCACCCGAACACGCTCCAGACTGCGGGAAGCCTCGGCGGCGACCTGCGCTCCCTCGGCCGGTTCCGGGATGCGCTCGACCTCGATGAGCGGACCTGCGGCGCGCTCAGGGACATGCTCGGGGTGGATCATCCGAGCGCCTTGTCCGCGGCCAACAATCTCGCGGTCGACCTGCGCCTGGTTGGCGATTGCTTCCGGGCGCGGGACATTGACCTGGACACGCTTAGCCAGCGGGAGCGCGTCCTAGGCCCTGATCATCCGAATACGCTCCACTCCGCTTCGATGCTCGCGCGCGACCTCCGGGAGGCGGGCGACTACGCCTGGTCGATCGAACTGCTCCGTGACATTCACCGCCGCTACCGCACCGTGCTTGGCGAGGATTCCGTCGACACCCTCCGGACCGCGAAGAACCTGGCGGTCTCGCTACGCAAGATGGGCCGCTACGACGAGGCGTACGAGCTGACGAAGGACGCCAGCGATCGGTTCAAGCGCAACTACGGTGTCAATCATCCCGAGGCGCTCGCCTGCCGGCTCAACCTCGCCTGTGACCTGTCGGCGCGGGGCGACAAGGCCGAGGCCTACGCGCTCGCGCGAAAAGTGCTGCGTGCGTACCGGGACGCCATGGGCGTCGAGCATCCGTTCACGCTCGCCGCCGCGAGCAACATCGCCACCTACCTGCGTGGCGGTGACACCGTGCGGGGCGCGCTGGCGCTGGCCGACCGGACGCTGACCGCGCTGACCGACGCACTGGGCGAGGACCATCCCTTCACCCTGTCCTGCGCCGTGAACAAGGCGAACTGCCTGCAGGACGACGGGCAGTTGGCGGCCGCGGAAGGCCTGCTGCGGGAGACCCTGGAACGGCTGAGAAAGACGCTCAAGGAGGGGCACCCGGAGGCGCTCATCTGCGAGGGAAACCTCGCGGTGACGTTGCACGCGCAAGGCCGGGCGGAGGAGGCCGGACTGCTCCAGCGGCAGGTGATCGCGGCAATGAAATCAGTGCTTGGCGAGGAGCACCCCAGCATTGGCGCGCTCCGTGCCTGGCACCTGCACAATCGCGACATTGAGGTTCAGCCGACCTGAGCGGCATGCCATCGCTCGGCGAACGCGGCATAATCACCGTTCGCCCCTTGCGCGCATTATTGCGACGCACGTTGCCGACTCGAACAATTCGGCGATGACCGTCCGATGCGTCACTCGACCGGCGTCGCGGTCTCCACTCACATAAGCGGGCCATACAGGCATACCTGGCCCCAGTCTGGGCGTATGATCTCGCGGTGTGGGAGGGACACATGCGAGAGCCGAGCCTGTAGGCTTCCTGCGGAGTGGGTGGCCGCGGGGTGGTTGGGTAGGAACGTGTCAGGCCCGGCCCTTAAAATGCCGGAAATAGGACGCTCGCGACAATTGTAATTTACGTTTCTACAGGTATAAAATTAAGTATTTTGCAAGCCAAGACGTCAAGAAAATCGCCGGTGGCGCGGCCGCAAGGGGAAGCCTCGCGGGAGCCAGGCAGGCACAGGAGGCCAGCGTGACGCAGCAGATCCGCGATTCTCATGGGCGCAGTATGTCTGTGGAGAGCCTGGGTGACCCAGAGGGAAAGCCCGTGTTCCTGCTGCACGGGACGCCTGGTGGTCGTAATGGTCCCCGCCCGCGCGGCATTGTCCTATACCGGCTCGGGATTCGCTTGATCAGCTACGATCGGCCCGGTTACCCCGGCTCCGACCGGGTTCCTGGGCGTAAGGTCGCTGACGCCGCCAAGGATGTCAGGATAATAGCGGATTATTTGGATATTGACCGCTTTAGCGTGGTAGGCAGATCCGGCGGAGCGCCGCATGCCCTCGCCTGCGCCGCACTACTGCAGGATCGGGTGATCAGCGCGGCCGCCCTTGCCAGTCTGGCGCCGAAAGACGCGGACCGACTGGACTGGGAAGCCGGGATGACGGAATCCAATGTCCGAGCATACAGGCTTGCCAAGTCCGACCCTCCAGCTGAGCTTGAAGTAATGCTCAAAGAGCAGGCAATGCGTGTCGGGAAAGGCTCAGAAGGCCTGCTTGGAACGCTTGGGCCGGAAATGCGTGCTCACGACAGAGAAGTCATCGACGACATCGCCCTTCGCCAGATAATTGCCAATGTTCACGTCGCCGCATTGAGCAATAATTGCATAGACGGGTGGGTTGACGACGTAGTCGCCTTGGGTCGCCCATGGGGATTCCGGCCGGATAAGATAACGGTTCCCGTAAAGCTATGGGGCGGTCGAGATGACGTCTTCTCGCCGGTTGAGCATTCGTACTGGCTGGCCGACAGGATCAGCGGCGCCGAGCTTCAAATAGGCGACGATGAAGCGCATTTCGGCACGGTTATGATTCTCCCCACGATCCTCTCATGGATGGCGAGGCAGGCGAACGCGGAAAAGTCGCGGGCGCTCGTGCGGTAGTGGTCGCTCGTCGCTGCCCGGCCGAGTCGGGCAGCGAACGGCGCCGTCGCGCATCAGAATGGCGGCGGGTCGATCATGGCCAGCAATCGACCTCCGCGCAGGGCGGTGGTTACGTCCGGATGCTCGGGCCCGATCAGCGCGCCAAGGGCGGCGAGGACCTGCTGGCGCTTTCCGGCCGCGCCCGCCTCTTTGAGTTCCTGCTCGGTTAGCAGTAGGTTGGCGCGACACCGCAAGGTGTCCGGATGATCTTCTCTGAGCGCCCGTTCCCGTCCGCTGACGACCTGTTCCTCCAGGTTTCTGGCTTCAGGCAGGTTGTCTTGGCGGGCGAGCACGGTGGCCAGCACCATCTGGGCGGCGAGCGCATAGGGGTGCTCGTCGCCGAGTCGCCCTTGCAGTCCGTTGACGGCGATCTCGGCCTCGGTCCTCGCGCTGACAAAATCGCCATCGAGGCACAGGGCGGTGGCGATGTCCAGCCGGCAGATAAGCGGGTGCGGATGCGAATCGCCCAGCCGGTCCTGGTAGACCACGAGGACCTCTTCCGCCGCGGTCCTGCCTTCCCGGAAATGCCCGATCGCCAGCAGGTTCAGAGCCTGGCTGAGCTTGGCGGCCAGGGCATCGGTGCTGTCGCGCCCGAAACCTCGGGTGAGCCCCGTCCTGGCCCACTCGATATGGCTTCCAGCCGCCTCCGTCCTGCCAACGCAGCGCAGGGCCACCCCGAGCAGCAGGCGCGCATTCAGGGTGATCCGGTCGTTGTCACCGAGAGTTTCCACGCACTGGCCCCAGACGGTCTCCATCCGGGTGACGGCTTCCTCGTAGCGGCCCGCTTCCAGCAGGTCACGGGCGACCGAGGCGCCCGAGTTGAAGGTTCTCGGGTTGGTGGACCCGAGAACCGAGTTCCGTCGCTCGAGGGTCTGCCGGTCCTGGGCCAGGGCCTGCCGGAACCGGCCGGTCAGCAGATACGACAGGGCCAGGTTGTGGGCCGCGTTGAGCGTGCCGCGGACATCCTCACCGAATGCCTCGCGCGATGACGCATAGGTCACCTGGTCAAGCTCGAGCGCCGACTGGTACTCGCCGAGAGCTCGCATGTCGGCCGCTAGGCTGCTGCGAGTGTGCAGCGTGTGCAGGTGATCCGGGCCGAGCAGCTCCATTTGCTCGTCAAGCACCTTCTGGTCTATCTTCCTCGCCTCGTCGAAGTCCGCGAGGTCACGCATCATGTTGGCCAAGTTGAACTGGAGCCTGAGCAGCTGGACGCGCAGCGCTATAGCGGCTTGGGGGTCGGGCGGGCCGGTGACCATCTGCTCCGAGCCGGGCAGTTCCGGATCCGGGACCCCGGCCAACATGCTGCGCCACGCGCGCTGGATTTCCTCCGCTCGCCGCCTGCCGCGCTCCAGGTCGTCGCGCTGGCGAAGATAGCGCACGCGGTCGATGAGCAGCTGACGGACCTCGGCATCGGCTGACCACATGACACCCGACGGGGTAAGGTGCGGCCAGATGGCCCGGTAGCGCCGCCAGTTCTGCGGGTCGTCGACGTCGCCTTCTTTCGGCTTGGCGTCGATCACCATCCGGTGCACGGCACGCCGGGCCGACGCCTTCTCCGCGTCCGACATCCGGTCGCTGACGACGGCCTGGACGACCCGGTGGAGCTGGATCTGCCGGTTGTTGTTGTCGACCTTGATCAGCGCGAGCAGGTCGATCTGACGGGTGAGCCTGGCGATCATACCCCGCTCGGAGATGGTGGGGTCCAGCTCCCGCAGCGTTTCCGCCATGGCCTGGCTGTTGACCAGATCCTGGCTGACCTCGGGGGCCATGACCGAGCAGATGCCGAGCATTCGGGCAGCGGCGGCGGACCTCCTCTCCAGTTCGTCCAGCGAGAGGTTCCAGGCCTTCGCCACCTCGGGTGCATAGGCACTGAGCGGGTGATCATCGGGATAGGCCCGAGTCGGCTGACGCTTAAGCCGCTCCAGGTATTCGTCGACGGAGATGCCGGTGACGGCGAGCAGAGCGCCGGCCGCTGCGACGGCCAGCGGTATGTCCTGCAGGATGCGCGCGATCGTGCGCGCGTCTTCCTCGCTGATCCCGTGCAGCCGCCGCCGCAGGTGCCTGACGCTATCCTCGGGCCGGAACTTGTGCACTTCGAGCGAGCTGCCGATGCCCTGCCACTGCTCATTCTGGGACGTGATCAGGACATGGCCGCCGCCGACGGGCAGCAGAGGTCTGAGCTGTTCGACGTCTTCCGCGTTGTCGTATACAAGCAGCCAGCGTTTGTCGGGCAGTCCCTCGCTCAGAGTGCGCAGCACCTGCTGACACACCTCGGTCACGCCGCCTTCTTCGGGCACAGGCACCCCGAATTGCTCCCGCAGCTGCTGTCCGAGGTCGGCCAGCGAGGCGTCGACGTACTGCGCCATACCGCAGTCCATCCACCAGATGATGTCGTAGTCAGCCCGGAAGCGATGCGAGTACTCCAGCGCGACCTGAGTCTTGCCGACCCCGCCGAGGCCATGGAGGACCAGCGGCTGGAAGACGGCCAGCCGGCGCGCGCGCAGTTCCTCGCGCAGCAGGCGCAGGTCGCTGTTGCGGCCGGTGAAGTTGACATTGCGAGTCGGGATGTTCTGTACCCGGGCGCGGTCGCTGCCCGGATAACTCAGCGTGCTGTTCGCCAGATCCGAATCGGCCGGCCGACGCCCGTTGAGCCGATCGATTAGCACATCAGCCGCCCGGTTCTCCGGCAGGCCGGCCAGGAAGGCGACCGGCACGTCAGCCAGGGACGCAGGGACACGTGCCTCGGTCACGGAGATGAGCAGGTCGGGCTCGGTTGCGAACGGAGTCTCGTCCACTCTCAGGGCGTAAGACTCCGACACGATCGCCACCGTCTGGCGCAGAACCTCGGCCTCCTCCGATTCGTCCGGGCTGGTCGGCAGTTCGTCGACCCAGCGCACGGTGATCTCGGCGCTCGCGAGCACGCCTGCGACCCACTCAGCCCACAACTGGTCTTCCGGGCTGAAATCGAGAACGACCTCAAGCGGGTTCGACGACTGGGTACGGGAGAACAGCAGCCTGGTGCGCAGCCGCAGCCATTCCTCCCGGGGCGGCAGCGTGGTGATCTCGCCGCCGGTGATCAGCGCCGCGATGCGTTCATAGTAAGGGAGCAGGCCGTTGAGCGAACCCGGCCGGTCGTAGAAGGTGGAGAGCGTCTCCTCGTAGGCGTACGACGGCCGGTACGGCACCTCGACCGTCGCCCAGTAGTCACGACGCTCCTCGTCCGACATCCCGGCGGGCAGATCCTCGAACTAGGCCGGCCGCGTACTTGAGCCCGGCGTCCACCTTGTCTTTCTGCGCATGGTCGATCCGCATCGGCACCGGCAATATGGTGATCTCCCGACCCGAACCCTCCTTGATCTCCTTGGCGATCGCGGCGGCACCATGTATTGCCTGATTAGTCAGGGTAAAGCAGTCGATCACCATGTCAGGAAGATGCCTGGTGCAGATGTCTGACACATCGCCGTGACCGGTCCGGCTGTCGATCAGGACGTAGTCGTACTTGCCTTTGAGCAGGGTACGCAAGACGGTCAAGAAGTGGGCGCCGTACAGATAGTCGTAAAAGTTGTCCCAGTCCAACGACGCTAGCGTGGCCTGGTAGTCGCCGTTGTTCTGTTTTCCCGGTGACAGAAAATGCAGGGCGCCGTCGCCCGGGAACTGCCAGGTGAGCGGTATGACGTAACTGTCCAGCCGATCGATGTGCTCGTTGATCATCTTGCTGATGGCCGGGAGTGCCGCCCGTGCGTACGACTCAGGGTGGTGCAGTGCCTCGGGATCGATCTCGGCGTCGGCCATCGCCCAGGCGTACCGACGGACGAAATCGACGATGCCGGGCCGTTCGTTCGAGCGGGCGTCGGTGAACGGCTGAAAGAACCGATGCAAGCCGGGTGATTCCAGGTCCCAGTCCGCGATCAGCACCCGCATCCCGTTAGCGGCGAGAATCCAGGCCACGTTCGCGAGCGCCATCGTGCGCCCGGTTCCACCCTTGAACGAGTAGAACGTAACGATCTGGCCCGTGCGCGGGGACGGGTCCTCGCCTTCATCGGGCATCTGGCGTCTCCCCCAAGAGGTCTGGTGCGGAAGCAAGGTGGTCAGGCTCCGCTGGCAATGGCAAGCCTGACCGACTGCTCAACTGAGGTGATGGTACTGGTGTGCCGCCCAGGTATCGCTGTCGGCTTCGATATTTTATGTATTGCTCTTCGGCTTGGAACACCAGATCTCGCACGAGGTGCGAAAAGGCCCGGAACGAACTGACACCGCGAGCGGCAGTGAGAGCCGACCTGGCGTGCAGGGCACCGGCGGCGATGAGAATATCTCGGACCTGGTCGGCTAGAACTTCGATGGCGGAGTCGTCTGGCTGCTCGACGACGAGTATCGGCAGTATCCATCTCGGCAGCACTGCCGTCGCGGCTTCAAGCGCGGCCGGCCCGCGCGGCATGGTCATGAACCGCGGGTCGATCAGAATGAGGCCGGGCCTGGCATCTGGATCGCGGTCGGCGGTGAGCTCGATGACTTCCGCCTTGAAGTCGAATCGCTCGATGATCTGGCTGGCGCATTCTGCCAGTGGAAGCTCCTGCGCGGGAAACGGGCGCCAGTTCGCGCTGCTGCCGCCCGGCGCGGCGATTTCAATGGTGAAGACGCCCAGCGGCGCCTCGGGCGGGTAGTCGCTATTGATCTCGCCGGTGTCTGACATCCCACAGCCTCGCTTGGATTCCCGTAGCCGCGCTTCTCGCCCCGGTCCTTACGGTGAGAGCGTATTCATTCCGCCGGCCAAGGGCGTGCCGCCTTCGCGATTCTCAGGGCAGCGGAACCGTGCCGTTCACTGACAATCGCTCTGCGGCCCCTTCCCGCCCCATGGGTACTGGAACCATCGTAGGCACAGGCCGCGAATATGGAAAGTGGCGTAAGGGCTGCATATCCTGTTGCGGCTGACGATGGCCGGTCAGCCAGGTGACGCCGAAATCCACTGCCTCCGGCAACGGAATCAGTCGGCCGGTACCCCCGCCGACGTCTCCCACCCGCAGTCCGTCGGGGGCCTTCTTCTCCAGCGCGGCGCCGAGCTGCCCGAAGTCGCGGTCATCCAGTGCGGGAGCGGTGAACTCGCGCTTGGCGCGGCTGCCCCCTTCAGCGGTGAAACAGCGGTATAGGCGGACCGGCGGCGTCCACGGCAGATGGTATTCGGCTAGGTGAAACGCGGTACACGCGGTGTACTCCACCCCCAGTAGCAAGATTGCGGCGTCGACTGCGTAGAGCCAGCCCAGCGGCGACCGGTCCCCTAGATGGCAGTCCAGTTCATGCACAGACGTGCAGTCCCGCGCCCGCGGGCCGAGGGCCGAGAAAGACGTGATCGGATGGTGGCTGCGCACGGCTGACGGGCTCGTGCGCAGCTGCTCGGCCAGGGCGCCCATCCCGTGCGAGGGGGTCCTGACCGGATCGAATCCGGGCATGTCGGCGATGTACCGCGCGAGCTCGTCCTCGTCGAAGCCTGCGACGGCGGCACGGTGGGCTCGGGACGTCAGCGAGTTGAGGGTCGTGTGGGTTGGCACCACGAGGGTCGCCTGCGGGCCCGCGACATCGATCAGCGCCTCCAGGAGGGTAGCCGCGCCGCCTTCGACCGGGCCGATCCGCCGCAGCGAACAGTGGATGAGGAGAGTTTCACCGCGTCGCACGCCCAGGGCCCGGAGATCCGCGGCCAGCTGCTCGCGGCCTATCGGAGCGCCTGGTGGAGCCTCACCGTTCACCTGTCCATGATCGCATCGACGACTCCATACCCCGGACGAAGCGGACCCCGGCCGATGTCATAGCGGCCGCGTTCAGGAGGATCTCGATCCCGTGCTCGACGTGGGACTGGCACTCGCAGAGGCGTTCACGCGCTTGGTGGCTGGCCCTGTCCCTGGCCCGGGAACGCCACAGCTCGCCGACCGCCAGGTACGCGTAGGTGCCGTTCAGCACGCTTTCGACAGGCCGGCGATCGGGCCGCCAGGGAACCTCGTACGTGGCGGAGTCGGCCGGATCGAACAGGTCCATCAACTCGCACAGGGCGATGAGCTTCACGTGCTGCATTTCGTGCACGAGCAGTTCGGCCAGCATGTCGGTGCCGTCCGGGAGAGCGAGCGCGAATGCCCCGAACGCGTGCTTGGCGGTCGCGCTCTGAGAGCGCCCCACCGCAGCGGCGCGCATCGGGACGACGGACCGCAGCCCCGCCGCGATGACGCTGGCATAAGCGGGGAGTTCGGCCGCGAGCTGCCGGGTCGGCGGCGGTCAGGGCCTGTTGCCAGGCCTGCCAGTCGGAGGCAGACAGTCGTCCGGCGGGAACCCAGGCCTGGCAGTCGCGGAATGCGTCGATGTCGTCCACCGTGAAAGACATATCCCCGAAGGTGAAACGGCGGACCGGCTGCCAGTCGCCCGGACCATCGCGGTCAGTCAGGCCGGAGGCGGAAATGCGGATCACGCAGGTGCGACCGGCGGCCGCCCGGGGCGTGAACGCGCCCATGCCCGGCAGGTGCACGCGCCCATCGCGAACCGGCAGCGACAACTCGGCCTCGACCCCGGCCCGCAGGGCCGCCGCCGCGGCCAGCCCGGCCAGGTGAGCCCGGTCGAGGTCGGTGTTCGCATCCGGCGGGGGCTCCAGGCACCGCGCCGCCCACGCCCGCACGTACGGATAGGTCAGGACTTCGCGTACCGCTTGGGGATGCTCCTCGTCCAGCTGGGCGAGCAGGCGCCAGCCCTGAGCCGCCGCCCGGCTTAGTTCGCTGTCGCCGTCGGATGCCCCGGATCCGACCGCGGCAACCAGGGCGCGGGTCACTGACCAGCTCGATTCGGTCAGCGCGGCCATCGTGGCCGTGTCCGGGCCCGCGGCGAGGCCGAAGCCGCTGGCGGAACCCGCCGTCAGGCAGGGTAGTGCAGATCCGCAGCGTCCCGAGCGACGACCACGGGAATAATCTTCTTGAGGTCATCGCAGTAAATAGATGGATTATCGAAATCATTTACGCTACTGAAGCGATGCGAGTAAAGTCCGCCGCCGCAGGCCCGCACGACCGGGCACTCGCGGCACGTGCGGCAGAGCGACCCGAGGCCGCCCAGCCGGTTAACCACGCCGGGGAACGCGGCGGCTTCGTCGACCGAGTGCGAGAAGATGTCCATGCCGGTCTCCGGCGCCCCGTCGAACGCCGTCTTGAGCGAATCCGCCTGTTCCCAGCTGCCGTCGGTCTCGATGACCAGCAGGTCCACTGGGTCGAGGCCGGCCGCCTCGCTACCGCTGGCCGCCCTTCCCAGGCGTCAATCAGCGAGTCGAAGAACCGGATGGAGAACGGGCGGCCGTCGGCCAGCCAGCGGGCGTGAATCTCCCCGAGCCAGGTCGCATAGGGAGTATCCGCATCCGCAGGGCGATATGGCGGCTGCTCCCAGGTCGCGTGCGGCAACAGCACATCGACCCGCGGCGGCGCCTCGGCCACCAGCGCCTGGTAGACGGCGACCGGATCATTCCGCAGGTCGACCGTGCACAGGATGCCTGCGTAGAGGTGGCGGTACTCCTGCTGCCGCAGCAGGGACAGGGCCCGCCGGGTCTGCGAATAGCTGCTTCGCCCGTCGGCGAACAGCCGGTGCAGGTCGTTGGCCGTGCGATCGCCGTCCAGCGACACCCCCACGCGAACGGTGTAGTCGTCGAACAACGCGCAGAGACCGTCGTCGAGCAGGACGCCGTTGGTGTGGATGCGCAGATCCAGCTCGGCCACAGAATCGATCGAGGTCCGCAGCGCGCTGAGAATCTCGCGCAGCCTGTCGCGACCGAGCAGGAGCGGCTCCCCGCCATGCAGCACGACGTGGACCATGCTGAGCTGATGGACCTGGGCGTGCTCCCTGATCCGCCGGGCGGCCTGGCGTGCGATCGCCTCGGTCAT
This sequence comes from uncultured Actinomycetota bacterium, assembly GCA_963836195.1. GTDB lineage: Bacteria > Actinomycetota > Actinomycetes > Streptosporangiales > Streptosporangiaceae > Trebonia. The sequence goes on from CAWIIX010000019.1 coordinate 153,050, forward strand.
GAATCTTGGGCTTGGCCCGCCAACTCTGGTCGGCGTGCTCGTACACATAGCAGTGGTTACAAGCTAGGTCACACCGGCTTGCTACCTTCAGCACATACTGACTTATAGAAACCGGCATCCTGCCATCTCATAGAGAGGAATTGAACTTCATAGCAGGAACGGCAGAAACCCCTTTCCGGCTACTCACAGTTCGTGAGAGTACTTCAGTCACATCCTTTTCACCGGCGGCCGCGCGGCGCGCGAGCTCTCCTAGCCCGGCGCTCCGCAGATCATGGATCCGATTCGGCTCTGAGGCGCTACCGATGGGGCGAGCATCTGAGTCCACTGGGCTTCCTCCCCGTATTAGTTAGTCTCCGTAAGGTTAAATGATTGCCGGGCCTTTGTCACCAGGCGTCAGAGGTTTCGTCGGTCGACAAGCATGGGGTGTGGCCGCGGCTTCCCGGCCCCTGGGCCAGCGCTCTTGTGAACACCCTAAGTAACCAGGCCGTGATATGTCCGTCCCCGCCCAGCGCAATAGATCGAGCAAGTCCATGAAAAGCGGTATCGGAGCGGGCCGCCGGCCGGGGATTGCCCGAATTTCCGGCTGCGGTCGGTCCAGGCGAGGCCGGTCACCCTCAGGAATCCCACCCGCGGGCCCCGCCAGGACGGGTGACGGTCGCGCGGGCCGGGCGCCTACAAGGCTCCCGGCCCTGCCCGCCCCGACCGTGAGGCCCGGCGACGAGTCGACGAACGCGAGGACACGGCGGCACGCCGACGGCGACGAGCTTCTGAACACCCGGTCCGCCCTGGCATTGCGTGCCGTGCCGTGCCGCCCGCTAGCTCGGTCGGCCTCGCCAAAGACCAGGGCGAGCATAATAAATGATCTTCCATCGAAGGGCCGGGCGAGAGTACAATATGTGTCAAATGCCGGAAGGCGGAATTTAGCTAGGCGCCGACCAGTCGAGAGGTAGTAAAGGTGGTGGAAGGCGAAGGCGAAGGCGAATTTCTCAGCTTCGATCTGGGCGATGATTACCAGGAAGCGGTTAGCTTTCATCGTTGGTTTGCCATGCGCGGGGCTGGTGCCGCTCGGGCCGCTGTGGCCTTCACCGTATCGCCTGATTGGCTGCGGGACCCAGAAAAGATCGCTCTGGTGGCCGACGGCGACGATGCCGCGCTCGCTGCGGCGTTCGCCGCCCGCACGGCAGAAAACGCAGACCCAGGCCGGGAAGACAAGAATGAGTCACTGCTTGACCTATGCGCCGGCGTAAGCACGATAGGGGCCATGGCGTCCCGTCTCGGATTCGATGCGCTGTCTCTTGAATTGTCAAATATTCCGCATCTGGTTGGAAAGGTGCTATACGAATTCCCGCTATCTATTGGCGCAGCGGACGGACGCGGAATCGCAGGTTGCTGGCGAGGTTACGAGACTGAAGTAGAGGAATTCGCCGACGCGGTATGGCGGGGCGCTAAAGTACGGCTGAAAGAATTGTTCGAAGCGGACGTAGACATCAGGGTATGGGTACGATTCATCCAGTGCCCGTTTTGCGCGAGTCCGGTACCCATGGTGCCCAACGCCAGGCTCTCTGGCGACGCCGCACTCAATATAATTCCTGATCCTAGCGCTACCAGGGGCGGCGAATACCCACGATTCGGCTTGCTCCGTACAGAGTTTCCCGATCTTAAGGGAACCTTCGCGAAAGGATTCTGCATCTGCTCAAGTTGCGGCAATCACTTTCCCTTCCAAGGGCATGACCTGATTTCTCTCCGCGCGGTTCCTGTCGCGGTCCGGACGCGGCACTCGGATGCCCTGAATGAAATTGATTCGCCCGATGCTTATGTCCGGCGGGTTGAAATTTCTTCTTATGATTTTCTAGCTGCTTCTTCGCGGCGCCTTGGCGGTCGCGTAACTCTTCACGGCAGCCAGCCCATATTCCACGACATCCGCGGTGAGCCGATAAGAGCGGGTGACGCGTTCCTGCCGCGACAGCGTGCTTATTTCGCGGCGCTAGCCGAGTCAATGAGTGCCGAATCGGCGGTCCTGGCGAAGCGTACCGCGCTTACGGAGGTGCAGCGAACGGCCGTTCGCTGCGCCGTTGCGCTGCTGATCAGCGGGCAGGCTGACCATGTCAATACCTGCGTTCATTCCTCCATCGACAGGCCGCACTCGTCAACGTCGGCCGGCCCGCTGCGACTGAGCGGACTGTTTACTGAGGTGGGCGGCTTCTGGTTGGAGCGTTTCTGGCAGGCACGCCTAGGCCACCTGCTCGGCCTGCTGCGAACTAACTCTTCTGGAGCACGTCCGATCATGGCGATCAGGGCGAACGCGGACGCCATCCCACTTCGCGATGCAGCGGTGTCGACCGTGATATGGGATCCGCCCTACTATGACAACATCGACTATGAAACTGTTTCCGGGCATTATCAATCAGTTCTGGCGGCAGTGATTCCGGACGTCACCGGCGAGCCCGTATTTCAACCCCGGTTGCCCCTGGCGGAGCGGATCAGACGTTACGAAGATGATCTGGTCCGGCAGGCCCGCGAAGCGCGCCGGGTCGTCAGTCCAAATGGAGACATTGGCGTCTTCTGGCTGGCCAGGGAACCAGCCGAGCTAAAGCGCTTCCTTGAGCTTATCGGGCCCGCCGCATTGCAACTCGTGCACGCTGTGCGGCTGGATACGATCCGGGCGACGAGAGCAGCCGCGGCCGAACAGCAGACCTATCTACTAGTCCTCCGCCCAATTCCGGACCCTGTGCTCGAGGTCGCGGTCGACGCGGAAAAGGTCCTTTCCCTCGCAGCCGACGGCGCGCTGTCTCTATACGATGGTCTGGCCCAGCTATTCGAATCGGTTCTGGAGCCAGAGGAGCTTGACGACCTGATCGCGGATGAGGGCAGCGGCTCGTCACGGCAGCGCCTGGCCGGGTTCCTGGCCAGTCAGCCGGAACTTGAACAGGTTCTCATTGATCGCATCGGCCGGCCGAACTTGCTCCGTGAGCTTGTGCATCGCGGTGCCAGTCGCCAGGACCTGCGAGCAATGGACGCCCGGGGGATCGCCCGGCGACTGCTCGGCCTGCTCGGGTTCGCGGTCGCCAGATCGGTGCGATTCTCCATCCGCGAGGCGCTCCACGACTGCGACAACGCCGCCCGCCAACTTGAGCTGGCCGACTCGGCCGCCGCCGTCCGCGAGGCGTTCCTGACCGGATTCAACCGTATCGAGGCGATCTTGAGATACGCCGTGTATTCCTGGACCTATCTCGAATGCGACGATCAGTGGGAGCCGATTTTCGAACGCATACTAATCTCTGCTAAGCACTCATACCCGGGCCCTAAAAAGCTATCCTTCGGACACTTCCACGTCCTCTTTTGCAACCTTCCGGCGACGTTTGCTGCTAGCGATCAAGAGCCCGCAAATAGCCTGTTCGCCCAAATATCGCCAGCCCTAAAGAAGGCTAAGGTCGACCAAAAGCTTTCGGTGCTTGTCTATTGGCGCAACGGCGTCGGGCATGACAAGGAATATGTTACCTCCCTTCCAGTCTCCGAGCTTCGGAAGAAATGCTCGACGGCGCTCACCGAGGCCTGCGCAGCTCTAGCCGAGACCGACAGTCAGCGTGTTCTCCCTGTGACCGTCCGTCCGGAAGAAGAGCGCCGCGACCGCTATAACCGGCGTGTGCTCCGCCTGCTGGATCCGGACGATGCCGCCATCGAAGTCTACGTAGGCAGCGAGACGGACCTTACCGAGCCCCTGATCTACTTCGCGTCCGATAACAGCGGCCGACGCGACATCAATCCGAAGTTCCTGCGCGCTTCTGTCGTAGAAGCCTTGGCCGGGCTCACCGGACAGGATTCCAGGCCGGGCCGAGCATAAGCTGTGTCTTTGGTCCAATATCGGTAACTAGGGCGGGATCATGCTGATCATCAATATCACAGACGTCGTTGACGGGGCGCTGGTGAACGCGATCGCTCTAACCGGGCGGAGAATCAGCATGGCGGCCGGCGGGCTGCGCGACCGCCGCCGGGCCAGTGACGTTTCGGCCGCTCGCTGGTTCGAGACCTACTCTTTGACCGGCACGCAGCCGGATCTGCCCGGTCTATCCGATGATTTGGCCCGGCGACTCGCCGGCGTCCTAAGCGGCAACGAGTTCCAGGCGGCGTTGCAAGAACTGCTGGCCGCACGGCTGACCGATGCGCCCGAGACCGACGCGAACGCCGCCCGGCGGATACTCATCGTGACCCTCATAGCGAACGCGGCCGACGCGGCCTCGGTCGCCGAGTTGCTGACGGATTATTACGATGATCAGATCTGCGCGCTCGTGGCCCGGCTTGAAGCCGAAGACCCTCCGCTGCTTGCCCGCATCCGCAGCGACGCCTTTTCGACCCGGATGATCAATGTGCTCAACGCGATCGAGCGACACACCGCCGCCCTGACGACCCGGCCGGCCCTGCGGACCGAGGCTAATTTCCTGTCGGGTTACCGCCATCACGTGGTCACTCGTCACGGGGAACTGGAGCCACCGGACTTCGACCGCCGGCGCCGGGTTCCGATCGCGGACATCTACGTTCCCACGATCATCACCGAGGACCCGCCGCCCGGACGGGCGTCAGTCACTCGCCCGATTGCCCAGCCCGCGTTGGACGTTTACCGGCTGGCCGGACGGCTCGACCGGTCGGTGCTGCTGGGCGACCCGGGCGGTGGCAAGACCACGGCCGCCAACGTGTTGATGCACTACTTTGCCAGTGACCCGCAGCGGCGCGTGCCTTTCCTGGTGACGCTGCGCGATTACGCGTCAGACCGTTCACCACAACGTTCGGTCGTGGAGTACATCGAGGACGTGCTGAAGACCTTTTACCAGATCCCGCCGCCGGCCGGTCTGGTTGACCTGCTGCTGCTGGCCGGCCGCGCGGTGGTGATCTTCGACGGCCTCGATGAACTGCTCGAGGCCGGGTGGCGAGCCGACGTCACCAGCCGGGTGGAGCATTTCTGCGTTGAATACCCGCTGGTCCCCGTGCTGGTCACATCCCGGGTGGTGGGCTACGACCAGGCCCGGCTCGATGACCGCCAGTTCACCTGCTACCGGCTCGGCGGCTTCGGGGATCCCGAGGTTGCCGAGTACGCGCGGAAATGGTTCCGCCTGGACGCCAACGCGCGATCGGATGACGCCGAGCACGTTCCTGGCCGAGAGCTCCAGTGTCCGCGATCTGAGGTCGAACCCCCTGCTGCTGTCGCTGATGTGCATCCTTTACCGGGGTGAGGGATCGCTCCCCCGCAACCGCGCGGAGGTCTACCAGCAGTGCGCGGACCTGATGTTCCGGCGGTGGGACGCGCACCGCCGTATCCACCAGGATCTACGAGCCGGGCACCTTGTCGAGCCGGTGCTCCGCGACATCGCCTGGCGGTTGTTCGCCGAGAAGAAGCTCCAGCCGACCATGACCGAGCAAAAACTTATCGACGACACTGCGGAGTTCCTGCAGAGCCGTGGCTTCGAACGGGCGGACGACGCCCGGGCCGCGGCCGGGGAGTTCGTTGAGTTCTGCCGGGGGAGGATGTGGGTATTTACCGACGCGGGCACCGACCCGGGCAGCGGAGAGCGGCTGTATGCCTTCACGCACCGTACCTTCCTGGAATACTTCGCCGCCGCGCAACTCGCCTTCAGTGAGGACAGCCCGGAGGAGCTCGCCTTCGCGCTCATCCGGCATATCACGCCCGGCGAATCCTGGGTCGTGGCCGAACTGGCGTTGCAGATCAAGGACCGGACCAGCGACCGCGGCGCACCCCGCGTCTACGCCGCGCTGCTGGGAGAGCGCCGCGGCCACTCACTAGTCACGCTGCAGTTCCTCGCTCTGTGCCTGCGATCAGTCGACCCGTCACCCCAGTACGTCCGGGAACTCACCCGGCAGTTGTTCACCGCGACCCTCGATGCTGTATTGGACATAAGTCCGGACTCATCGCTGGGCTCCGCCTGGCGCGAGCTGAGCTCACATCGTGGCACCTACCACGACGTTATCGCCGATGAGATCGAAGCGGCCGTCGCCCGGGCGGTCGGCTCTGGCCGCGGGACCTGATCGTGAGCAGCCTTCGCCTGGCGTTGTCGTTGCGCGATGCACTTCCGCCCTCGCTCCGGCCAGTCCCAACCCGGACCGGGAAGCGTGGACGACCTGGGCCGATTCGTGTCTCACCGCACACCGGGCAGCGGCGATCGCCGCCGCCCGGGTGGACGCTAACGTACGGCAGGGCGCCGTCCGCGCCGGACTGATCAGCGTCCGGCAGGCGTTGGACATGCCTGGCGGCCAACTCTTCCTGTTCCGGCCGTCTCAGGGCGCCTTCCGGGAGCGCGCTCCGTACTTCGGACCAGTGCTCTTCGCGCTCGGACCAGGGGTGGCCCACTTTCGGTCAGGCGATCGTGGCAGCTGATCTCGATGCCTTTGGCGAGTACCTGATCGACCATCACGAGCCGCCGTGGCTGGATATGACCGCCTTCGATGTCACCACCCTGCTCCTCGACTCCGAGACGCTGCCGGGTGCCTTCGATCGCAGGCCGCCACCCCTGAGCCCGGTCGCGTATCTCGGCGCGGCGGTGCTGCTGCTGGTCATGGAGGAGACGCGGTTCACGACGCGGGATAACCGGCGGCTGGGGCCGCTGCGCGACTTGTCCCCGTACGTGTCTCGCCGTCGGGGTCTCGGCCGGCGCGCGAAATTGCCCAGCCTGATGGTGCCGGAGGAGTTCAAGCAGGCTTTCCGTGATTGGGCCGAGGGCCGGATCGACGCGGCTAGCCACTGAATTCGCTGGGCCGGCCAGGAGCGCCTCATGACTGATGACACGATCATCGATGGCAAGATCGTTACCTTCTACTCCTTCAAGGGTGGCACAGGTCGCACGATGGCGCTGGCCAACGTCGCCTGGATCTTGGCCAGCAACGGGCTGAAGGTCCTTGTTGTGGACTGGGACCTGGACTCGCCTGGCCTGCACCGGTACTTCCACCCGTTCCTTGCCCTCGCCAAGGTCGCCGCTACCACGGGAATCATCGAGCTAATCACCGAATACACCTGGGACGCGACTGAGGTCGGGGGTCCGTCGGCCGACTGGGTCCGCGACTACGCTCAGATACTGCCTCACGCCATCTCGGTGAACTGGCCATTCCCTGATGGCGGCACGCTGGACTGTGTCCATTCACAGGGTTTGGTTTGATGGGGTCGTTGAGAGCGCTTGCCTGGGCTTTTAGTTAGCCGGGGCTGCTTCTGCGGCTGTCTATTTGCGGGGTGCCGGCGGGTGTGGGAGCCTGCGGCGCGTGCCCGGTGAGTCCGTTTCTGACGACGCTGCCGGGCTTCGTGCTGCCAACGCGCGGCTGCGGGCGGTCGTGGAGGCGAAGGACGGGCAGATCGCCGCGCTGACGGCGGCCCTGGAGGCGTCGCTGGAGCGGGAACGGCGGCTGGAGCTGCGGCTGGCGGAGGTGGAACGCCGCCTGGGCATGGACAGCAGCGATTCCGGCACGCCTTCTTCGAAGGAGCGGATCGGGGCGAGGGAGGCCAGGCGGGCCAGGCAGCAGTCCGAGCGGGAGCGCAGCAAGGACCGCAAGAGGGGCGGGCAGCCGGGTCACCAGGGCAAGGGCCTGAGACGGGATCCGGACCCTGGCGAGAGGAAAGACGTGCCGCCGCCGGCGGAGTGCCGGTCGTGCCGGGCGCCGCTGGACCGGGCGGAGGCCGTTGAGCCACGCTGGGCGCAGGTCGCCGACGTGGAGTTCCTCCGGACGGTGACCGAGTGGACGCTGCCCGGCCTTTCCTGCGCGTGCTGCGGGACGGTCACGTTCGCGGAACCGCCTGCGGGCGCTCACCAGGGCTCGGTGTCCTACGGGCCGGCCCTGAACGCGGCCGCGGTACTGCTTTCCTGCTGCGGGAACGTGCCGGCGGAGCGGTCCGCGCAGGTCATCGCCATGCTGCTCGGGGTTCCCGTGTCGGCGGGCTTCGTGGACAAGGCCGCCGCGAGGGTGAGCGCGCAGCTCGGGAAGGCCGGCTTTGAGGAGGCGATGCTCGCCGCCCTCGCCGGCGAGGGCGTGCTGGCCGCCGACGAGACCCCGGTGAACGTCCTGGACGGGACAGCTCCTGCCCTGGCCGAAGAAGACAGCTGCGAGGCGGACCCGGAGGAGAAGGACGGGAAGGCGGCGGGCGGCTCGCCGCACGTGCTGATCACCCGGACGCCGGACGGGCGGCTGACGTTCCTGCAGGCCATGGCCTCGCGGCGCAAGACCGCCATCGCCGCGGGGCTGCCTGCCTCGTTCACCGGCTACCTGATCACCGACGGCTACGCCGGCTACCAGCATCTCCTGTCCCGGCTCGCCGGCATCCAGCAGTGCGCAGCCCACGTGATCAGGCGCTGCCGGGCGGTCACGAAGCTCGGCCCCGGCGGCGTCCAGAACTGGGCCGCCGACGTCATCGCCGTTCTCCGCGGCGCCCACGCCGCGGTCGAGGCCGCCCGCGCCCGCGGGGACACCGCTATCGATCAGGGCATTCTCGATGACCTGCGGGAACGCTACGACACTGCCGTAAGCTCCGGGATCATCCACAACCGGCTTCGGGACTGGGACACCGGGAACCACCCCGGCTACGCGCTCGGCACCTGGCTGCGGGACTACAAGGAACAGGTCTTCCTGTTCACCCGCGAATTCGCCGTGAGCTGGACAAACAACGTCAGCGAACGCGGAGCCAAAGCCGCCAAGCGGCACCAGGCCGTCTCCGGCTACTGGCACAGCCTCAGCACGCTCGCCCGCTGGTGCCGCCTGCGCAGCTACCTCGACACCGCCGCCGCCCACGGCGTCACCGCACTCGACGCGATCCGCACCGCCATCGAGGGAAAGCCCTGGCTACCGCCACTACCCGCAATCAGCTGAATCCAGCTCACGGAACCCCCTGAATGGACACGCTGGACTTCGTATCCGCCGGGCGGCAGAATCGAGACTTCTCATCGGCGGCGAGCGCCGTCGACTGGGATAACTTCTACGATCGGCTCGGCGGCGGGCAGTTTATCGACGCGCTCCGCGCGCACATGAAGGCGCATTACGACTACACGCTGATCGATAGCAGGACCGGGCTCTCGGATATCGCCGATATCTGCACGGTGCATCTGCCGGATATCCTGGTGGACTGTTTCACGCTGAACGATCAATCCATCGACGGAGCGGCCGCGATCGCCAGGAACCTGGCTCAGCGCTATCACTACCGGAACATTCAGGTGCTGCCGGTTCCCACCCGCATCGACGAAGCGGAAAAGGACAAGGCTGACGTGGGCCTGGCGGCGGCGAAGGCGCGGTTCGGGGGCCTTCGGGCAGAACTCGGCCCGTACGGCGGTGGCGATTCCCTATAAGCCGTTTTATGCATTCGAGGAGACACTCGCCGTCTTCGGGGATGCGCCTCGATCGCCAACCTCGCTACTCGGCGCGTACGAGCGGCTGACCCTCGCCATCACCGACGGGCGGGTCCGCGCGGCAGGGGCAATGACGGAGGAGACGCGGCTGCAATACAACAGCAGCAGTCGCTAGGCGATGACCACCCGTCAACCCTGCTGACCGCGGGCAGCCTCGCCGGCGACCTGCGCGGACTCGGCCGGTTCCGCGAGGCGCTCGCGCTCCGGACTCCCTCGCGTGCAAGCTGAACCTGGCATGTGACCTCTCCGCCCGCGATGAGAAGACTGCGGCGTTCGAGGTAGCAAGCCGGGTGCTGGAGTCTTACCAGGCCACCATCGGGCGACGCACCCCTTCAGGCTGGTGGCCGAGAACCCGAGTTGGGCCAAATTAGTGCACACCTCGGCTAGCGGCGAATCACTGGCTGTTTGATGGCAGTTGGGGGGCATCTCTGGGGCACGCTCGACTGTCGCCTGCCTGCTGGCACCGGTCTTGGTTGGCTGGAGTCACTGGGCTAGCTGCTCGGCGATGAGGT
>CAWIIX010000020.1:0-502500 GCA_963836195.1 uncultured Actinomycetota bacterium
ACTCCGAACCGGGGCCGGTCTAAGTGCCGGGATGGACCGCCTGGCGGGCGATGGGCTGCTGCAGTTCCATGACGTTGCGGGATGGGTCGTCGTCGTCCCACTCGTGGTAGAGCTCGCGGCAGTCGCCGGTGAGGCGGTAGCCGCTGTCGTCGATCCAATGCACGAGTGCTTCCCAGGCGCCAGGGATGCCGTCACCGGGACCGCGGTAGACGGCGGCGGCGACCTCGAGGACCGGTAGGTCGAGGACGCGCACGGCCTCGCTGTCCGGCACATCCTGGTCGCCGACGTCGAACCCTGCGTGCAGCGTGATCTCGCCCTCGGGGAGGGTTCCCCCGGCGTCTGCGTAGACGCCCACGCCGATCCCGGGCTTGGCGCCGGCCGCCTCGAGGTGGACGGTGACGGCGGGCATCAGCGCGGCGAATGCCGCGCCGATGTCGGCGTGGCTCAGGCCGCTGGCCGAGGCGACCGCGACGCGGGCCGGCTGCGTCTGCTTGATGACGATGTCCATGACTGTGCTCCATTCCAGTGCCCGGATGTGCGCGTCGACCCGGCGGAGGCGTTCCTGCTCCTCATCCAGCGACTGCTCGAGCTGGGCCTTCCGCAGCCGGAACATCCCTCGCAGTTCCTCCGTCGGCAACTCGCTGGCGAGGGCCTGGCGGACCTGCTCGAGGCTGAAGCCAAGGTCGCGCAGCGCCACGATCTTGTGCAGGCGGCCTAGTTGCTGAACGCCGTACAGTCGGTACCCGCTGGACGGCCCGATTCGCTCCGGCACGAGCAGGCCGAGCTCGTCGTAGTGCCGCAGCATGCGCGGCGACACCTGGCCGAGCCTGGCGAACTCCCCGATGGTCAACATGCTCCATTGATACGGCCTGACACAGTGAGAAGGTCAAGCGCAAAAATCTTCGCCGAACGGACCGGGGCGGAGCGTCTCCAGGCCGACGGCTACAACGTCACCGCCCCGCAGTTCCCCGAGTCCTCGCTGTCGGCCGGAGGCCGAGCGCCAGTTCGCCGCGCGCATGGGCGCGACCACGATCGAGGTCGCGTCGAGCCACGGGGCGATGGTCTCCCACCCGGACGAGGTGGCGCGGCTCATCGCGACTGCCGCCATGGCGGTCACGGCCAGAAGCTAGCCCATCGCGGCAGACAGTCGCCCGGTACGCCCCGCTGCTCTGGCAGCGGGGCGTACCGCGTTGGCCGGTCAGCCGGTCAGCGCACCGCCCGGATTGGGAGTGCGCCGCACCGTGGCCGACGGCGCCGCGATCAGCTCTTCGAGCTGCCTGACGATGACCGCGGGCGGGATCGGCCGCGGCCGGGTGAACACGTCAAGCAGCGAGACAACGGACTGCCCGACGGTGAACCTCGCCCCGGCGGCTGCCCGGTCGGCGGGGGAGACCGGCCCGCTGTCGGCGGCCTTGATGATGCCCCAGGCGAGCGCTTCGGCGTCGTCCGGCCGGACGAGCGCGACCGCGCCGCAGTCGGTCTCCGGCAGGCCGCCGTCGTCCGAGGCGACGACCCGGCAGCCCGCGTGCTGTGCCTCGATTGAGACGATGCCGAACGTCTCGTGCCAGTACTGGCTGTTGGACGGGATGACCACGATGTCGTGCCTGGCCATCAGGGCCGCCATCGCGGCCGGCGTCTTGCGGCTGCCCACCACCGAGATGCCGGGGTGCGCGCCGAGCAGCCGCTCGATGATCTTTCCCTGCGGCTTGTCGGCGCCCGCGGTCGTCGCCGTGAACGCGAGCCCCGGGTGCTGCTCGATGATGTCGAGGTGCAGCATCTCGAGCAGGGTGTAGATGCCCTTCTCGGGGCTGAGCCTGCCCGCGAACAGCACCCGGCTCTCCCCGGCCTCGTGCACGGGCCGGGGCTGGGCGGCGAAACCCGGCTCGGCGAACGGGTACACGACGCTGATCGTCGCGACGTCGACGTCCAGGTAGGCCGCCCACAACGCGGCGGCGTACCGGCTGGTGGCGATCAGCGTGAGTTCCCTGGTCCCCTCGACGGCGAACGCCCGATACCGCTCCCTGATGGGCGGCGGGTTGTGCAGGATGAGGAAGGCCGGGTGCCTGGTCGCCGTGGTGTGCGCTTCGTTGACGAAGACCACGGTGTCGTCGAGCTCGCTCACCGTCGCCAGGGTGGGCAGCGACAGGAACGGGATGTCGGAGAAGCCGTCCCTGCCGTCGCGCTTGCCGAGGCCGACGGTGACCACCTGCGCCGCTATGCCGCGCCTGGTCAGCTCCCTGACCTGGCCGACGGTGTAGTTCTCGGAGCCGCCGGTGCCTGCGGGCAGCGGGTTTCCAGGGGACCAGATGAACGATATCAACGTGTGCCTGCGTTTCTTTGCGGCCGTCGCGCCAGGAGGATGTAACGGGGGTGCATCCGAGCGGGCCGAGGGTCCGGGGCCTGCGCGTGACAGTGCAGAGCGGACATCGCTCTGGCCCACGACGGGGCCACAGCCAGGTCCGACAGCGAAACGTTCGAAACACCGATGCCGGCGAGTATCAGCGGCATTTACAACGGCGAACATCGATAGCCGTCTACAGCGTATCACGAGCAGAAACGGCCAGCTCCGGGCGAATAAATGGACATTAATGTCCTGTCGGTGTATAGTAAAGATATTGCTCCGGAACCTGGCAGCTGCACCCGGAATTCTAAGGGACAGCGCCGGACCGGAGTTTTTTATTAAAGGGAAAAGAGCCCGCGGGAGTTAATTCCTCCCACCGCGATCTGTCGCGCCGGACCGGCTACCCCGTACGTCAATTTTCTGCACTGACTGAGGAGTCGGTTATGGGCATCATCGCATGGATCGTTCTCGGGCTCGTCGCGGGCCTTATCGCCAACGCGCTCATCCCCGGTCGCCGGCAGCAGGGCCTGATCCTGACCTGCGTGATCGGGATCGTCGGGGCGCTGCTCGGCGGCTGGCTGGCCACCGAGCTCTTCCACATCCACACCCTGCACGGGTTCTTCAACCTCGACACCTGGATCACCGCCATCATCGGGGCGGCGATCCTGCTGCTGGCCTACCACCTGTTCACCTCGCGGGGACGCAGCAGCACCGGCCACAGTCGCCGCCGCCGGTACGCGCACAGGTAGGAGTGCCGGTCTGACCCGAGGGCCGCGTGGCCTGCCGTCTCCGCCGAGGCGGGATCACGCGGTCCACGTCCAGTTCCGGAACCGCAGATCAGGCACGGTTGATCGCGGTAGCCGATTAGCCCGGACGGGACCTATGCTTGCGGTATCGAACTGCCCGGGACCCCGGCGGCCCATTAAGGCGTACTGCCGGAGGAAAAGACCAGATGCGGACTTGGCGGCGGGCATGGAGCTACGGCAGCTTCGCTATTTTGTGACGCTGGCGGAGGAGCTGCACTTTGGGCGGGCGGCCGAGCGTGAGCACATCGTCCAGTCGGCGCTGAGCCAGCAGGTGCAGCGGCTGGAGCGCGAGCTCGGCGTCCGCCTCCTGGAGCGCAGCACCCACCACGTCGCGCTGACCGCCTCCGGCGCCGTCTTCCTGGTCGAGGCGCGGCAGATCCTCGCCCACGTCGACCGCGCCGCGCAGGCCGCCAGGAGCACCGCGGGCGCCTCCGCGCCGTTGCGGGTCGCCATCATCGACTCCAGCTACGACTCGATGCCGCAGATCCTGCACGAGGTCCAGGCCCGCTACCCCGGCCTGGTCATCAACCAGGTCGAGGCCAGCGTCCCCGAGCAGTACCAGCAGCTCCTGGACGGCCGCTTGGATGTCGGCGTCGGCCGCGCCACGCTCGCCCCGCCGCAGATCGCGTCGTTGCTGTTCCGTCGCGACCCGCTCGGCGTCCTGGTCCCGACCGGCCACCCGTTCGCCGACCTCGACGGCGTCACCGTCGCCGACCTCGCCAAGGAGCCCCTGCTGCTCGCGGAGGAGGCCATGGCGCCGGAATTCAACCAGTTCACCGTCGAGATGTGCCGCGCGGCCGGCTTCACCCCCACCGTCTACCGGGGAACCGTCGAGAGCATCCGCGCCGCCGCCGCCCTAGTCGCCGCCGGGCGCTGCCTGTACTGCGTCCCCTCCTCCTGCATCGCCGCGCTGCCCGGCACCATCTGGCGGCCCCTCACCGATCCGGCCTCCGACTACCCGTGGTCGGTCCTGTGGCGCGCGGCCGACGACTCCGCCCACGTCCAAGCCGTCGTCAACTGCGCGCAGGCCATGTCCAAACGACTCGGCTGGCTGACAACGGCCGACCAGACCGCGCGCTGAGCCGGGCAGGCGGCTGATCGGGCAGGCGGCCAGGAAAGGGACTGCCCCCGGGCCGGCCTCAGGCCGTGATCAGCGCCCGGTGGCGGCCCGGGTCCTGCCGCCTGGCCAGCGCGGGGACCGGGTGCGGCTCCGGGCCGTAGAGCCGGGCGCGCAGGCGGCCGAGGGCGCGGGCGCGGAGCCGGGAGACGTGCATCTGGGAGATGCCGAGCCGCTGGCCGATCTGCGCCTGGGTCAGGCCGTCACCGAAGTCCATGATCAGGATCTGCTGCTCGCGCGGGGGCAGCTCGCCCCAATGGGCGGAGACGGCGTGCATGCCGAGCATGTGGTCGAGCCGGGGATCCTCCGCGCCGAGGGAGTCGGCCAGGGTGATCGTGGCGCTGTGGTCGGTCTGCGGCGCGTCCAGCGAGGACGGCTGGAAGGCCAGCTGCGCCTGCCGGGCCTGCCGGACCTTGTCCCCGCTGACTCCCAGGTGCCGGGCCAGGTCGGAGTCGGCCGGGGTGCGGCCCAGCTGGTGGGTCAGCGGCTCGGTCGCGTCGCGGACCTGGAGGATCAGCTCCTGCACCGGCCGGTCGACGTGCAGCGCCCAGCGCTTGTCGCGGAAGTACCGCTTGAGCTCGCCGTTGATGCAGGGTCGCGCGTAAGCGCCCAGGCTGGCGCCGGCGGCCGGATCGAAGTGGCTGATCGCCTTCAGCAGGCCGTAGTACCCCACCTGCATCAGGTCCTCGGTCGGCACCGGGCTGCCACGGTAAGCGCGAACGCAGGACCGGACCAGGACCTGGTAACGGGTCACGAGCAACTCGCACGCGGCCGCACGCCACTCGCTGGCCAGCGGCAGCGACTGGACCAGGGACAGCAGCGCCAGGTCATCGAGCCCGGCCAGGTCCGCCGTAGCGGGCCGGCCCGGCTCGGCCGGGAGAGCCAGCGCCGGCGCGACCTCGGGCGAACGCGCTGTTTCTGAAGAACGTGCTGCCATCTTGACCTCGGCTCGCCTCGCGGGGTGGGTACCGCCGGGTCCGGGGCAGCCAGGTACGCGGTCTTGCGTGCGAGCAAAAGACAACGTTTACCCTGTAACCCCAAGGTTAGGGCACGGTCACGGTGACGGCAATGCCGCTGGTGATCGGTCTCGGTGATGGACCGTGCTCGGATCGCTGGTTTCCGTCGCTTACGTGCGGGACTTGAATGGATGGGTGTGTTTCTCGCCGCAGGCTGACGTCGTCGGGGGCCTGGTGGTCTGCGCGATCGGGGTCGATGCGGTCCGGCACATCCGCCAGCGCCGCGAGTTCATCGCCCTGGCGTGGATTCCCTTGCTGCTCGGCGCCCACCAGTTCATCGAGGCGCTCGTCTGGCTGTGGCTCCAGGGTCATGTGCCCCAGGGGATCGGCCACGTCGCGCTCTGGGCTTACCTGCTGATCGCGTTCGTCGTGCTGCCGGTGTTCATCCCGCTGTCCGTCATCGCGCTCGAGCCGACGATGCGGCGGAAGGCGATGATGGCGCCGTTCGCGCTGACCGGAACCGTGATCGCGGTGATCCTGTTCGCGGCCATGGTCCGCGGCCCGGTCGGCGTGCAGCTCGCCCCGTACCACCTGTCGTACGGCATCCGGGTCCCCGACGGCTTGCTGGTCGTCACCCTCTACGTCGTCGCCGTGTGCGGGCCGCTGCTGATGTCGGGGTACCGCAACGTGGTGATCTTCGGCGCCGTCAACCTGGTCGCCGTGATCGTCATCGCCCGGCTCACCATCTCCGGGTTCGCTTCCGTATGGTGCGCCTGGGCGGCGGTCTCAAGCGCCGCGATCGCGCTGCACTGCCGATTCGCCGAACCCGATACTCAATCGCGCTTGAAGCAAGCGTAGTGTCGCCAGCGTGGATGAACGCATCAGCGGCCGGGCAGCAGTCGCGACGGTCCGTTCGGGCGAAGGATTTTAAAAGCTTTTCTCATTCGGGGGCGGCCGGGGAGGAAAGAAGATGCCGCTGCCGGATAAAGTCCGCCATTCCGCGTAGTGTTCAGGCGGGAGCCGGGAAATCAGCCGCTGGATCCGGGCCGCGTTTTGCTGCTAAGGGGAGGCGGGTCCATGGTGAACGCGTATCTCGGCCCGGCGGCGCGCACGCAGGCGGGCGGGGTGCCGCCGCGGGGCCGGTGGCGCTGGTGACGTACATCGAGCGGCGGGCTCGGGTCTGGGGACTGATCGCGGAGCAGGCGGCCGCGCGGGGCGGGCGGGTGTCGGCCGCGGACGTGTGCGCGGCGGTGGTTCCCGAGGTTGAGGTCACCGGCGCCTGGCTGAGCGCCGGGCTTGACGCGCAGGCGGGTCACCTGCTGCAGGTGACCGATGAGGTCGCCAGGCAGCTCGCCGACCTGCAGCTGACCCTGGGCGAGGGACCCTTGTTTGACGCGTCCGGGTCGAGCGGCCCGGTGCTGGCCTCGGAGCTGGCCGACGGGGAGTGGGGAACCCGCTGGCCGGCCTTCGGGCCGGCCGCGAGTCAGGCCGGGGCAGCCGCGGTCTTCGCGTTCCCGCTGGTGGTTGGGGCGATCCGGGCCGGCGTGCTTGGCCTCTATCGGGACCGGCCCGGCCCGTTGAGTGGCTCCCAGCTCGGCGACGCGCTGGTCTTCGCCGATACCGCGACCTTGCTGCTCCTCGACGCCCATGACCGGCCTGCGGACCTGGCTTCGTACCGGGCGGAGATCGATCAGGCCACCGGCATGCTCACCGAGCAGCTCGACGTCGGCATCACCGACGCGTTCGTTCGGCTGCGGGCCTATGCTTATGTCAACGACATTCAGCTGGCCGATGTCGCCCGCGACATCGTAGCGCGACGCCTGCGGCTGGCTCCCGATTCTGATCTGCCCCTGGGTGACAAGGCGTGAGGCCCCCGCTCACGTCTGCGGCCCGCCGCTTCGGTACCGCACAGCGGGCCTTGCTGATTCGTGGAGAGTGAGCGGATGGACGGACAGCTCCTGTCAGCGACCTTTGTCGAGCTTACCGACACCATGGTCGCCGATTTCGACATCATTGACTTCCTGCACGTGCTGACCCAGCGCAGCGTTGAGCTGCTTGACGTGTCCGCCGCCGGGCTGCTGCTGGCCGACCCGCGCGGGGAACTGCGCGTGGTGGCCGCCTCGAGCGAGGCCGCCCGGCTGCTCGAGCTGTTCCAGCTACAAAGTGACCAGGGACCCTGCCTGGATTGCTTCCGGTCCGGCCAGCCGGTGGCATGCATCGACTTGAGCGCCGACCCGCGCTGGCCCGAGTTCGCTGAGCGGGCCGGGCAGGCCGGATTCTCCGCCGTGCAGGCGCTGCCGATGCGGCTGCGCGATCAGGTCATCGGCGCGCTCAACCTCTTCCGCGGCACCGTCGGCGCCTTCGACCCCGATGTCGTGCACGTCGGCCAGGCGCTGGCCGACGTCGCCACCATCAGCCTGCTGCATGATCGCAGCATGCGCCGCACCGACACCCTCAACGAGCAACTGCAGACCGCACTGAACAGCCGGGTCGTCATCGAGCAGGCCAAGGGCAAGCTCGCCGAACGCCTCGGGATCGACGTCAACCAGGCGTTCACCCTGCTACGCGACCAGGCCCGCAACCGCAACCAGCGGCTGTCCGACCTCGCCCGCGCCTTCGTCGACGGCAGCCAGGCCATCGCCGCCGCCAGCGGCAGCCCGCGAACGAGTCGGCCCGGCCGCGTCAGGCAGCCCTAGGCCCGCTTGATGTCGCCCTTGGCCTGATCGGCCCGGCCTTCGGTCCGCAGACGTCGGCTGCCGGTGACGCGGCCCACCATCTCCTTGACGCTGCCCTTGATCGCTTCTGCGGTATGCGAGATCTTCTCGGCGATACTCATGGCGTCCTGCCTTTACTGACTATTGCGCGGAGGCTGATGGGGGTGGTGGGGATTCTGGGCGCGTAAAAAACTCCGGTTCCACCGCTGTCTCCGCCGATATCGCGGGGACGGCTGCCGTGGTCCGGAGCAGTAATTCTTTAATCTACGCTCTTTCTGGCCCCGTGAATAGAGCGGGGCCAGTTTGGGGCCACGCAGGACCGGAGTTTTCTCATTAAAGGGCAAGAGCCCGCGGGAATTGTTTTCCTGTCGCGATCTGTCGCGCCGGACCGGCTGAAGGGAATCTCCGGGCGGCCGAAGAGCCAGTCAGCTGACGCCCGGGCGTTGAACCGCCTCGAGTCCGCGCAGCAGGATATCGAGGCCGGACCCGAAGCGCCGGTCGCGGTCGGCCGACCAGGCGTGGATGCCGTGCGCGGCGAGGGCGGGGAAGCGGCTGGCGGGCAGCGCGCACAGGAACGCCCGCAGTTGCTCGCTGGTCACGGCGTCACGCAGCCGCTGTTCCGCGGGCGATGTGGGATCGGCGACGGCGAAGCCGAGGGCGTAGTCGTAGATCAGGCGGAAGGCCGCCGCGGCGTCGCGGCCGGGCAGTCCGGCCGCGAGCAGCGGTTCGAGGAATGCCTCGGCCAGGGCCAGCGAGGCCGGGCTGAGGGGGTCGCGGATCTTGAGCAGGGCGGCGACGCCCGGGCGGTCCTCCAGGACCGCCCGGAGGCGGTGCGCGAGCGTCGCGATCTGCGCGGTCCAGGGCTGGCCGGGATCGACCTGGCAGTCGACCTCGGCCAGGACCGCGTCGAGGATGAGGTCGTACAGCTGCTCCTTGTTGCGGACGTGGCGGTAGAGCGCACCGGGAACGACGCCGAGGCGCCCGGCGAGCGCGCGCATGCTGAGGGCCTGGGCGCCGACGGCGGCGATGACCGAGAGGCCCTCCGCGACCACGCGCTCGCGGGTGAGCGCCCGCCGACTGGTATTCGCCTCTTCCGGTGGGTTGAACCAGAGCCCGAGCGCGTCCGTTTCCGCTGGCTGCCGACCTGTCATTCCTGCCTCCGCACTGGGGCCGCGTTTGACAGTGAACAGAGTTCACTTTAATGTGAACAGTGTAGCTCGGAACTGAATAGTGTTCACGTGACGGTGTTCTTCCGGGTCGCCGGGCCACTGGCCTGGCCAGACGCGAAGGAGCACGCCATGACAGTCACCACCCCCCGGGAAGTGTCCGAGGACCAGCGAGCCGGGCTGGGCGAAGTTCCGCCCTCGGAGTTGCGGCTCCGGCTGCAGCCGGATCGCTCCGGCCGCGGGCCGCTCGACGGCGGCTGGTGGCCCAGGTTGCGAACCGACCTGGTCACCATTCCCCTGCGGGCCGGGGAACAGGATGCGGCGGCGGCCATGGAGCAGGCCGCCACGGCCGGCAACCTGGAGCAGGCCCCGGCCATCGTGGCCGCCGTCGGACCGGGATCGTCATGACCGGTGTCGACGCCGCCCGGCGGGGCCGCAGCATCGTCAGGCTGCGCGGTCCCCTTGACTTCGGCGCCGCCAAGGACCTGCGGGAACGCCTGATCGATGTGCTTCATCGCGGCGCGAACCCGCTGATCATCGACCTGTCCCGGGTTCCGTCCTGCGATGCGGCCGGGCTGGCCGTCCTGATCGGCACGCAGCGCCGGGCCAGGCTGCTCGGCAGCGTCGTGCTACTGGCCGGCCCCGGCGTCCCGGTCGCCGAGCTCCTGCGCTCAACCGGCCTGCACCGCCACTTCACGATCTACCCCGACGTTCACGCCGCGCTCGCCCATGCCTCGTCACCCCGGGCGGGGCAGGGCGAGGCCGCCTTTCCCGAGCTCGCGGTGGGCTAGCGTTCTGGCAACAGGATTCCCCGCGGCCCGGGATTTCCTTCCATTCTTCTGGCGGCGCCGAGTAATGCGTCGGCGTAAGCGCGGGCTGATAAGTAATTCCCGGGCAGGGTCGCGGCCATTATTTTCCCAGCGTCGGCGCCAGCGGCCCGCATTCTGCTTTATTTCTCCTGTACTATTACAAATAGTGGACCTGAAGGCTTTCCGAACGCCAGCGGTTTAGCTGGCGCCGTCTTCGGTCCCGGTGACCCGGCACGCCACGTGCCGAGGGTTGGGATGGCCGACATGTTCGGCTTCAAGATCATCACTCAGTACGAGCGGGGAATCGTCTTCCGCTGGGGCCGGGCCCTGCCCGGTGTCCGTGAAGCGGGGCTGACCTGGGTCAACCCCTTCAGCGAGCGGCTGCGCAAGGTCAACATGCAGATCATCGTCGCCGGGGTGCCCGCCCAGGAGGCCATCACCCGCGACAACGTCACCCTGAAGGTCGACGCGGTCGTCTACTACCGGGTCGTCGATCCGGTCAAGGCGATCATCAACGTGCAGAACTACGCGTACGCCGTGTCCCAGGTGGCCCAGACCTCGCTGCGGTCGGTGATCGGCCAGAGCGACATGGACCAGCTGCTGTCCGAGCGGGACAAGGTCAACGCCCACCTCAAGGACGTCATCGACGCGCCCACCGAGGAGCCGTGGGGCATCCGGGTGGAGCGGGTCGAGGTCAAGGACGTATCGCTGCCCGAGTCGATGAAGCGGTCGATGTCGCGGCAGGCAGAGGCCGAGCGGGAGCGCCGGGCGCGGATCATCTCCGCTGACGGCGAGTACCAGGCATCGAAGAAGCTCGCCCAGGCCGCCGCCGTGATGTCGGCCGACCCGGCCGCCTTGCAGCTGCGGCTGCTGCAGACCGTGGTCGAGGTCGCGGCCGAGAAGAACAGCACCCTGGTCATGCCCGTCCCGGTGGAGTTGCTTCGCTTCTTCGACCGCATGGCGCCGACCGCCGATCACGCCGAGCCCGCAGCCGACGTCGCCGACGACGACGGCGCGCTGGCGCCAGTGCCCGAGGTGCCAGCGGTGACAATGCCCGCGTTCGCGGTGCCGGCCAGCCTCGCGGCGGCCGGCACCAGGAACGCGCCCCTCAACGCGGCACCGGAAATAGGGGTTCCCGCCTGACCCGGCGCTCCGCTCACCGGGATGTGGCGGTGCGAGGAACGGAACCGGTAGGTCGGTCAGGTCTTGACGTGGTCTGGGCTCTGGGGCCTGACCGGCCCGGCTTCTGTGCCGGATTCGGGCGGTGAGCCGTCCCAGCCCCGCCAGATGAGCTTGTGGACGGGGACGAGGCGGGGGATGTCGCGTAGTCCGGGGATGAACGGGATGCCGAGCAGCAGGAGGGTCCCCAGGCCGGTCATGTAGACGGCGATCATGTCGATGTTGGCCGAGTTGGTCCAGCCCGGCACCTGGTACCAGAGCGTGTACAGCCACAGCCAGGGCTGGCCGGGGTAGCTGCCGGTCTCGTTCATGACGCCCCACTGGCTGCCGGTCAGGCCCATCGCCTGGGCCTGATCGGAGAAGTAGGAGCCGTCCTCGATGAACAGCAGCGGCTTGGTGAAGTTGGTGCCGTAGAACGGCTGCTGCGAGAGCAGGTCGGTGTCCAACGCGCCGCTGCGGGCCAGGGTCAGCTCGCCGGCCAACAGGGCCGGGACCGGCCCGTCGTTGGCGGCCGGGACGACCGGGGCGCCGTTGGCGAACTTCACGCTCGTCACCGCGGTGGCGTAGGCGTTGGCCCATGCGAGCTGCCGGGCGGCCGGGGCGGCCCGGTAGACGGCGAGCGGGGCGGCGATGCTCGGGTCGGTGGCGGCGAGCGTCGCTAGCGGCCCCAGTACGAAGTCCTGGGCGGCGTTGACCGGCTGGGTGACGCCGGGGATGGTCTGCGGGGAGAACAGCAGCCGCTGGACGCTGCCGCTCTGGTTGTTGTAGGGCGGGCCGTAGGTGGCGGTCTCGCTGGTCCCGTTCAGCTCGGTCGCGGCGGTGCCCAGGAAGTCGGCCGGGGCGACCCTGGCCCAGGTCGCGATCGTGATCGGCGGCACGTCCGGCGAGGACAGCAGGGAAGCCAGGCCCACGGTGAGCAGCAGCACGACCACCGCGGCGATCGTCCCCTCCTTGAGGATGTCGTAGCGGCGGTTCGGTCCCCGCCATGGCGCGGCGTCGGCCGCGGCGATGGCTTTCCGCCGTCAGCCGGCCGCTCGCCGGGACCTCGCCGTTATGCGCGTTGATCGGGTGCGAGACCCCGTGCACCCGCACCAGCAGCACGTGCGCGCCGACGATCGCGATCAGCACGATCGGGACGAGCACGATGTGCCACATCAGCATCTGGCCGAAGTTCATCACGTTGAAGAACGCGCCGACCCCGACCGAGTTGAACGCGTCCTTGCCGCTGGCGGAGATCCACTGCGAGTCGAAGTTCTGCTGCGACACATAGCCGGTGAAGCACTCCACCACCGAGGCCACGAACGCGACCACCCCGGTGATCCAGGTCCACGTCCGGCGGCCGCGCCAGGCCGCCATCCAGAACTTGCCCCACAGGTGGATGACCAGCAGCGCCATGAACAGCTCGACGCTCCACAGGTGCAGGCTGTTGAAAAAATGCCCGACCTGGTTGTAATGCCACCAGTCCGGACCGCCCAGCGCCAGGGCGAACCCGCTCACGATCGCCACCCCGAGCGCGGCCAGGGAGCCCACGCCGAACACGTAGATCCAGGACGCGACGTAAGCGGGCTGGCTGTCGGGCAGCAGCTTGGCGGGCGGCAGCGTCCTCAGCGCGCGGCGCCGAAGCCGGGCCGTCCACATGCCCGCCGTCCCGTCATCGGGCAATTCGGCCGCACCGGCCGCGTCCGCACCGGCCGCGTCCGCGCCTGCAGCGCCGTCCGCACCGGAATCGGCAACGGTGACGGCCTCCGCACGACGCCCGGTGGGGAACGGGAGCAACAGCGCGGCCCCGAAGATCGCGACCATGACGGCGATCAGGACCAGGTTGGAGACAGTGACGTCGAAGATTGACCAGTGCACGAACGTCGCCGGCTGATTCATGGTGAGCGCCAGGACGGGAACGGCTGACAGACAGAACCGGACATGGGGAACACCTCGGCATCTATGGGCACGATGCCACCGGGGTCCTGAGCGGCCGGATTCACAGTCATGGCGGAGTGGCCGCCCCCGCCACTTTCCCACTGCGTACGCTACGCCTGGGAAAGCCCCGTGAGCAAGCGCTCCGGCAACGGACTGTTGTTGCCACCGAGTGACTTACCGGCTGGACCCGACCCCGCAGTCGGACTGCCCCGGCCAGGAGTCCCCGCCCATCAACACGGCCAGGACGTCGCCGATGGCGGGCTCGCGGCCGACGGGGTCGGGCAGCGGCAAGTGCGCCTGGATCTGGTAGCGGTTGCGACGGCCGTCCTTCTCCTTGACCACGTAGCCGGCCCTGGTCAGGTCGGTGACGATCCCGTAGGCGCTGCGCTCGGTGATCCCGAGGGCGGCGGCGATGTCGCGCAGGCGGGCGCCCGGGTCCTGGGCGATGCGCAGCAGAACGCGGGCGTGATTGGTCAGGAAGCTCCAGCTCTCCATACTCGCCAACCTACCATTTCCGGAAATAAATTGCTGGTCTTCTGATTCCGATGTAGGCTCAATGTTAGGACTCAGGAAGGAATGACCCGGCCGGCATCGGCCAGGCGCCTGGGTCAGCGGCGGACGGCTGGGTGCTCCTGATCCGGTTCCCCGTTTCGGAGGATGAAGAGCCATGACCGAGCCAGCCACGCACGCCGTCACCCTGCCGCCGCCCTCTCCCAACGGCGACGCCCCGCCCGTCCCCACCCCTGACCCCACGTCGGCAACGCCCGCGCAAACCACGTCCGCCGCGCCCACGCCCCGCCGCGGACGCCGGGGGAGCCGGATCGGCACCGCCCGTACCGCGCTGATCGCGGGCGCCCTCGTCCTCATCGTCGTGCTCATCTTCATCATCGAGAACGCGCACGCGGTGACTATTACCTTCTTCGGCGCGCACCTGCGGATCTCCCTCGCCGTCGCGCTGCTGCTGGCCGCCATCGCCGGGGCCCTCATCATGGCCGCCGCCGGGACAGCCCGCATCACCCAGCTGCGGATGACCATGCGCCGCAACCGACGCGCCTCCCAGGCCAAGTAAGCCGTCAACGGATGCGGCGGCCCATCTCCTTGGTGGAGTAGCCGCCGAGGTCGGTGACGGCGGACTGGAAGCGGTCGGATCGCAGCAGCGACCACAGCGGCGCGAGCTGCGGGCTGTCCACCGCGCCGGGCGCGATCACGAGGTCGTACGGCTCCCGGGTGACCGGCACGAAGTCGAGGCCGAACGGCTTGGCGGCGGCCATGATGCCCAGCCCGGCGTCGGCCCGCCCGGCCGCGATGGCGGCCGCCACCGCGAGGTGGGTGGGCTCCTCGCGCCGATACCCGTCGATGGCGTCCGGGTCCATCCCCAGCTTCTCGAGCTCGTGGTCGAGCAGCACCCGGGTGCCCGCGCCGCGCTGGCGGTTGACGTACCGCAGGCCCGGCCGGGTCACGTCCGCGATCCCGCCGATGCCGAGCGGGTTGCCCGCCGCGACCAGCAGTCCCTGGTCCCGGTGCACGAGCCGGACGATCGCCACCTCGGCGGCGGCGGCGCCGAACACCTGGTCCACGTAGGGCACCGTGTACTCGCCGGTCGCCGGGTCGAGCAGGTGCGACCCGGCCAAGTGGCAGAGCCCGTCGCGCAGCGCCACCAGGCCGCCCAGGGAGCCCACGTTGGACGACGCCAGCGTCACCATGGCGTCGTTTGCCCGCAGGGCGGACGCGGCGAGGTCGAGCACCAGGTCGTGGGAGCCGATCGCGACGATCGTGCCGGCGATCTCGTCGAGGCCGCGCAGCAGCTCGACCGGGACGGTCGAGCCCGCGTGGTGGCCCTCCACCCCGGTCGGGACGACGAGCAGACCGTCCGCCCGGACCAGGGAGGTGAGCACCCCGGCCCCGCGCGGCAGCGGGGTGGCGACCGTGGTGCCGCCGACGACGCCGAGCCGCACCCGCACCCAGTCATCCATGCCGAGCGGCGACGCGAGCTTGCGGGCCAGCCGGGCGGGGATCCGCGGCCGCTGCCGGGGCGGCGCGCCGGACAGGCCGGAAAGCAGCGGCTCGGCGAAAATGTCGAAGGTCAGGGCGGCCGAGACCGGGTAGCCGGGGGCGCCGAGCACCGGCGTGCGCCCGACCACGCCGAGCACCACCGGGTGGCCGGGCCGGACCGCGACCCCGTGCACCGCGAGGGTCCCGGCCGAGGCCACCACCCGCGCGGTGTAGTCGTCCCGGCCCGCGCTTGACCCGGCGATGATGATCAGCAGGTCGCACTCCGGCGCCGTCGCCGTGACCACGGCCGCGATCCGCTCCGGGTCGTCCGGCTCGATCGGCAGGCAGCGCGCATCGCATCCGGCCTCGACCGCCTGCGCCGCGAGCATCAGCGAGTTGGTGTCGAGGATCTGCCCCGGCCCGGGCTCCGCCCCGATCGGCACCACCTCGTCGCCGGTGGGCAGGATGAGCACCAGGGGACGGCGCCGGACGGTCAGCCGGGTTGCCCCGGCGGCGGCCGCCGCCGCCACGTCGACCGCCCGCATCCGGTGCCCCTCCGGCAGCAGCAGCTCGCCCGCGCTGACGTCCTCGCCGATCGAGCGGACGTGCTGGTAGGGCGGGACGGCGGCGCGCAGCTCGGCCCGGTCGTCGTCGTAGTGCACGTGCTCGCGCATGACCACCGCGTCCCAGCCGGGAGGCATCGGGTCGCCGGTGTCGACCACGTCGTAGCCGCCCGGCGCCAGGTACGCGGGCGTGGTCTCGCTCGCGCCGAGGGTGTCCGCCGCGCGGACCGCGATGCCGTCCATCCCGGCCGCGTCGAACGGCGGCGAGGACCGGGTGGCCCAGACCGGGGCGGCGGTGACCAGCCCCGCCGCCTCGGTGATCGGGACCTCGATGGCCGGCAGGCGCTCCGGGCAGCCCGCCGCCTCCCGGGCGGCGCGCCAGGCCTCCGTGGCCTGCGCGGCCGGCACGTCGCGGATGAACGGGCTGTTGGCCATGGCTGCCTTCCCGTGTCGAGAGCTTCACCGGTAGAGGGTGACCTCCACGTCCGTCCCGGCGTCGAGCCCGGTCGCCTCTTCCGGGATCACCACGTACCCGTCGGCGGCCGTCAGCACCGACAGTAGCGCCGACACGCCGAACAGGGGCGTGGCGACCCCGGCTCGCACCGTCACCTGGATCACGTCCAGCCGCCCGGTGGCCGACGCGAGGTTCCGCGCCAGCCGCGCGCGGGTCGAGGCTTCCGGGGGCGGGCCCGTGCAGCCGCCGACCAGGCGGACCAGGTCCATCCCGATCAGCCGGAAGACGACGAGCGCGGAGCGCGGGTTGCCGGGGAGCCCGATCACCGGGATCGCGGCTTGGCCGGGAACCGGGGCGCACTCGGCCAGCAGGGTGGGCTTGCCCGGCTTGATCGCCAGGCCGTGGCACCAGATCCCCGGCTGGCCGAGCCGGGCCACCGCATTGGCGGTCTCGTCGCGCGCGCCGACCGAGGAGCCGGCCGAGATCACCAGCATGTCGCTGGTTCCGAGGGCCGCGCGGAGCGCGTTCTCCAGGGCGCCTGGGTCGTCGGGGACGATGCCGCCGTGGACCGGGGCGCCGCCGGCGTCGGCGACCAGCGCCGCCAGCGCCGCGGCGGTCGCGTCCCGCACCTGGCCGGGCCGCAGCGTCTCCGTCTCCGGCGGCACCACCTCGTCCCCGGTCGAGAAGATCGTGACCACCGGCCGCCCGTGGACGCGGACGCTGGTCACCCCCGCCGCCGCGAGCATGCCCAGATCCTGGGGGCGGAGCACGCGACCGTTCGGGATGATCTGCTCGCCCACCCGCGCATCCTCGTCGGCGCGGACCACGCCCTCGCCCGGGGCGACCGGGCGCACCACCTCGATCGTGCCCGGCATCGCCTCGGCCGTGTACTCGATCATCACGACCGCGTCGGCGCCGGGCGGCAGCGCGCCGCCGGTCGGCATCGCGACCGCGGTGCCCGGTTTCACGGCGACGGTCGGCTCGGTGCCCATCAGGACGGCGCCGGTGACGGTGAGGTACCCCGGCAGTCCCTCGGAGACGCCGTAGGTATCGGCCGCGCGGACCGCGTACCCGTCGACGGTGGAGCGGGCGAACCCGGGCAGCGGGTGCGGCGCGGTGACGGGCTCGGCCGGGACCCGCCGTAGCGCCTGGTCGAGCGGAACGGTCTCAACCAGCGTGCGGCGGCGCGGCCGGAACCCGGCCCGGGCCTGCGCGACCGTCCGGGTGGTGAAGAACTCCCGGCCGGCCGGCTCAGCCCTCGCGGCCGCCCCCGGCCAGCCGCAGCACGCTCGAGACCGGGCCGAGCGCGACCTGGCCGAGCCCGCAGATCGAGGTCCGGCGCATGACGTCGATGAGCTCGCGGACGTCGGCGTTCACGTCGGCCGGACCGCCGCCGCCTGCGACCAGGTCCGCGAGCATGACGTGGGCCTTGGCCGAGCCGACCCGGCAGGGGACGCACTTGCCGCAGGACTCGTCGCGGAAGAACCGGAGCACGTTCACGGCCGCCGCCAGCAGGTCGGTGCCCTCCGCCATCACCACCATCGCCCCCGACCCGAGCATCGAGCCCGCGGCCTGCAGGGTGCCGAAGTCCAGCTCGACGTCGAGCTGGTCGGGCCCGATGAAGTTCGATGAGGCGCCGCCGGGCTGGATGGCGCCCAGGTTCCTGCCCTCGGACACGCCGCCGGCCAGGTCGAGCAGCTGACGGGCGGTGGTGCCCATCGGGACGCAGTACACGCCCGGGCGCTGGACGTGGCCGGACACGGCGAAGAACTTCAGCCCGGCGTGCTCGGCGCCATCCCGGCTGCGCGCGCCCTGCGACTTCCACCAGTCCGCGCCGCGGCGGGCGATGGCGGTCACGTGGGCGAATGTCTCGACCGAGTTCATCAGCGTGGGCTGGCCGTGCAGGCCGTAGGTGCCGGGGAACGGCGGCTTGTTGCGCGGCTCGCCCCGGTGCCCCTCCATGCACTCGATCAGCGCCGACTCCTCGCCCAGGATGTAGCCGCCGGGGGAGGTGAACACCTCGACCGACAGCCGCCGGCCGGTCCGGGCTGCGTCGGGGCCGATGAGGCCGGCCGCGCGGAGCCACTCGATCTCCGCGCGGATCACCCGCTCCTCCGGGCCGTACTCGTGCCGGATGAACACCCAGCCCTCCTCGGCGCCGACCGCCAGCAGGCCGAGCAGCATTCCCTCGAGGACCAGGTAGGGCTGGGTGGCGAGGATCTCCCGGTCCTTGAACGTCCCGGGCTCGGACTCGTCCGCGTTGCAGATCACGTACTTCGGCGCGCCCTCCTGCGCCGCGACCAGGTCCCACTTGCGGCCGGCCGGAAGCCGGCCCCGCCCATGCCGCGCAGCCCGGACTCCTTCAGCGCGGCGATGATGTCGCCGGTGGCCAGGTCACCCGCCAGTACGGCGCGCAGCACCGCGTAGCGATCGGCCGGGTCGGGGTACGGATCGTTGGGCCAGGCGGGACCGGAGGCGGTCGGTGGGGGGCCGCCCGGTCCGCGTGACCGGCCGGCGTCGCGGGCCGTCGCGATAGCGGCGTCAGCGGCGTCCATCGGGACCGGTGTCTCGTTCACCGTGCAGGCCGGCGCCATGTCACACCGGCCGATGCAGGACCCTTCGACCAGCTCGACCTCGGCGTCGGCGCCGTACCGCTGCCGAAGCTGGGCGATCCGCTCGTCGGCGCCGCGCAGCCAGCAGGATAGGTCGTGGCAGACCCGCAGCTCGGCCTTCTTCGGCGCCTCGGTCCG
The DNA here is from genome assembly GCA_963836195.1 of uncultured Actinomycetota bacterium. Taxonomy (GTDB): domain Bacteria; phylum Actinomycetota; class Actinomycetes; order Streptosporangiales; family Streptosporangiaceae; genus Trebonia. The sequence continues at coordinate 18,765 of CAWIIX010000020.1, forward strand.
GAAGTGCGGGTAGAACGAGACCAGCCCCTCGATCTCGTACAGCGGCCGGCGCACGTCGCGCGACAGCGTCACCAGTTCCTCGCGCGGCAGCCAGCCGACCCGCTCCTGGATCGCGTTCAGCGCCGGGATGAGGCTCGGGCCGGGGAACTTCCCCGCCCGGGCCTCGACACCGGGCACCCGGACCGGGGCCTCAGCCATCGGCCCGCTCGATCCGCACCGCGCAGAACTTGAACTCGGGGATCTTGCCGACCGGGTCGATCTCGTCGATCGTCAGCAGGTTCGCCGCCGCCTCGCGGAAGTGGAACGGGATGAAGCAGTTGCCGGGGAGCTCGCGGTGCGAGACCTTCACCGCGAGCTCGATCGTCCCGCGCCGCGAGCTGACCCGGGCCATCGCGCCGTCGGCGAGGCCGAGCTGCGCGGCGTCGTCCGGGTGGAGGAACACCAGCGCCCGCGGCGAGATCGCGTCCAGCGCGTAGGACCGGCGGGTCATCGACCCGGTATGCCAGTGCTCGAGCATCCGCCCGGTGTTGAGCACGAACGGGTACTCCGCGTCCGGCAGCTCCCTGGCCGGCAGCCACTCGGCCGGGACCAGGTGGGCGAGCCCGTCGTCGGTCTTGAACCGCTCGGTGAACATCACCACGGTCCCGTCGCTGTGCTCCGGGTCCGGGTTCGGGTAGAGCTTGCCGGTCAGGCCCAGGTTGTCGTAGCTGAGGTTCTGGTAGCTGGGGATGACCGACACCATCTCCTCGAAGATGTCGCGCGGCGAGGTGTAGCGCCAGTCGAGGCCGACCCGGTTGGCGATGTCCTGCACGACCTCCCAGTCGACCCGCGACTGGCCCGGCGTGTCCAGCACCTTGTGGCCGAGCTGGACCCGGCGGTCGGTGTTGGTATACGTGCCGTCCTTCTCCAGGTAGGAGGACGCGGGCAGGATGACGTCGGCGAACTCGGCCGTCTCGGTCAGGAAGATGTCCTGGACAACCAGGAAGTCGAGCTTGGCGAGGGCCTTGCGGACCTTGTTGATGTTGGGGTCGGACAGGAACGGGTTCTCGCCCAGCATGTACATGCCGCGCACGCCGCCCTTGAGCGCGGAGCCGATGATCTCGGTGACGGTCAGGCCCTTGACCGGGTCGAGGTCCGAGGTGCCCCACGCCTGCTCGAACCGCTGCTTCACGCCGGGGTCGTCGGCCTTCTGATAGTCGGGGTAGAACATCGGGACCAGGCCCATGTCGGAGGCGCCCTGCACGTTGTTCTGCCCCCGCAGCGGGTGCAGGCCGGCTCCCGGCTTGCCGATGTTCCCGGTGATCGCGCACAGCGCGATCAGGCAGCGGGCGTTGTCGGTGCCGGTGGTGTGCTGGGAGATCCCCATGCCCCAGAAGATCACCCCGGAGCGTGCCTCGCCCCAGGCCCGCGCGACCCGGCGGATCAGGTCGGCGGGCACGCCGGTGATCTGCTCGGCCCGCTCCGGCGGGTAGTCGGCGACGGTCCTGGCGAGCGCCTCGTAGTTGGATGTCCGGGTCGCGATGTAGGCCGCGTCGGTCAGCCCGAGCCGGATGACCTCGTGCATCACCCCGTTGTAGAAGGCGACGTCGGTACCCGGCTTGAGCTGGCAGTAGATGTCCGCGTGGTCGGCCATCTTGTCGGCCCGCGGGTCGATGTAGATGATCGTCGTGCCCTTGCGTCGCGCCTGCTTGAAGAAGCTGGACGCGACCGGGTGGTTCGCCGTCGAGTTGCTGCCGGTGACGATGGCGACCTCGGCGTTGATCACGTCGCCGTAGGTGGTGGAGACCGCGCCCGAGCCGATCCCCTCGAACAGCGCCGACACGCTGGAGGCGTGACAGAGCCGGGTGCAGTGGTCCACGTTGTTGGTGTGGAAGCCGGTCCTGATCAGCTTCTGGAAGAGGTAGGCCTCCTCGTTGGAGCACTTGGCGGAGCCGAAGCCGGCGATCGCGCCCGGGCCGCTGGCCAGGTAGATCTCGCTCAGCCGGCTGGCCACCAGGTCGAGTGCCTCCTCCCAGGTGGCCTCGCGGAAGTGCGGCAGCACCTCGGCGTAGTCCACCAGCCCGCCGGGCTTGCGGCCGCGCTTGCCGCCCTTGCGCTTCTCCTTCGGGCTGTCGCCGTCGGTCAGGCCGTGGCTGTTCGCCTCGCTACTGACCTTTATGTCACTGCTGTCCATGTCGCCGCGCACGTCGGCCGAGAGCGCGCCCTTAGGGTAGGAATCCTCGCGGCGGATCAGCGGCACCGTCAGCCGCTGCGGGGAGGCGGCGTAGTCCCAGCCGTAGCGGCCCTTCACGCACAGCCGCCCCTGCGAGCCGGGCTGCTGACGGCCCTCGGCGTAGGCGATCGCGCCGCGTTCCCGGTCCACGTAGTAGGTCAGCGCGCAGCCGACGCCGCAGTAGGGGCAGACGGTGTCGACCGCGTCGAGCTCGGTCCGCGGCCGGATCGGGATGCCCCGAATCGGCTTGTTGGTCAGCGCGCCGGTCGGGCAGGCGGCGACGCACTCACCGCAGGACACGCAGGATGACGCGCCCATCGGGTCGCTCAGGTCGAACGCGATGAGCGTGGAAAACCCCTTGCCGCTGCGCCCGATCACGTCGTTGCCCTGGACGTCGTCGCAGGCCCGGGTGCACCGGTCGCACAGGATGCAGGCGTCGTGGTCGACCGCGATGACCGGGCTCGACAGGTCCACGCCACGCCCGGAACCGCGCGGGAGCCCGTTGTCGGGGGTCACCCCGTACCGGTCGGCCAGCGCGAGCAGTTCGTTGTCGCCGGTCGTGGTCTGCTTGGGGTCGGCCTCGCGCGGCGGTTGGTCGGACAGCAGCAGCCTGGTCAGCATGGCCCGGCTGCGCTCGACCTCCGGGGTTGCGGTCTTCACCTCCATCCCGCTCTCGCACGCCCGCACGCAGGACGCGGCGAACGCGGGCGCGCCGGTGTCGACGACGCACATCCGGCAGACGCCGACGGGGTCGAATCGCTCGTCGTGGCAGAGCACGGGGATGTCGATCCCGGCAGCCTTGGCCGCCGCCCAGATCGTCGTGCCTTCCGGCGCGGTGACCTCACGTCCGTCGATCGTGAGCGTCACCGTCCGGGTGCTCTCCGGGGCAGTGATAGCCATACTGGCAGTATCCGCCCGCACCGGCGTAAGGCCAACAGCAGGCGACTTTCGATTGACGAGTGCGGGCGGCCGTCCGAATCGAGGCCCCGCGCTTTGTAGTAGGCCCCAATCATCGCGCGCAGCCGCTCCGGGGTCAGCCGCGCCTCGCGGCCCGAGGGGAGCGTGAGCGGTTCGTTCAGCAGGCGTTCTGGCAGCCAGTCGTCGGTCGGCTGCCAGCCCTCGCGGATGTTGTAGACGCGCTTGGCCATGACGATTCTGCGGGCGGTCGCGCGGAGCTCGACGCCGGTCAGCTCCCAGCCGGTCACCCCGGACAGCAGCGCCGCCCATTCCTCGAACGGGTCGGTGAACACGCCGCGCAGGAACTTGCACAAGATCATCGAGTCCATCACCGCGGCCCGGTCCTCGGTCTCGATCGCGGCGGCGACGTGCGCGTCGCCCCCGTCGAGCCGGTCCAGGTCGCCGGACAGGTCCGCCTCGTAGGCGCCGGAGCGGTTATGGTCCGCGCCCCGGGCGTTGACCGCCAGGCCCAGCGCCATGGCGTGCAGGGTGCGCGGCTCGTAGCCCGGCATCTCCAGCCCCTTGACGTGCGGAGCGAACGTCCCAGAGTCACCCCCGACCGTTCGGGAGGCCGATCTTGATCCCTCTGCCAGCAGCGCGCCGAGCGGGGTGCCGAGGTCGCCGATCTCGTCAAGCGCGCGCAGCAGCGCGGCCGCGTCGCCGAACCGGAGCCAGGGCGCATCGATCAGGCCGCGCTGCGCGCACTCCATCGCCCACGCGATCGTGCCGCCGGCCGAGATCGTGTCGATGCCGAGGTCGTCGCAGCGGCCGCTCGCCGCCAGCACCGCCGCCGGGTCGCTCACCCCGCACATCGGGCCGAGCGCGAACACGTTTTCGTACTCCACCCGGACCTTCTTGCCGCGGCCCACCCGGTAGATGTGCTCGCAGCCGATCGTGCAGGACGCGCAGCTGCTGCGCGCGACCCGGCGCAGGCCCGCCACGGGATCGGCTCCGGGATCCGAACCGGGACCCGCTTCTGGATCTGCCTCGGGGGCGTCCGCTACGGCTTCTGCGGCCAGTTTCTCCGCTCCGTCGAACGTCGCGGACTGGAAGTTCCTGGTCGGCAGCGTGCTGATCGCGTTGAAGGCGAGCAGGTTCGCGAGCGTGCCGAGCTCACGGTACTTCGCCGTGGCGGGGCCGAACGACCGCGCCCGCAGGTCCCTGGCCGCCGCCAGGACCGCGTCCGGGTCGGCCGTGGCGATCTTTCCCGCCGCGCGGACCGCGATCGCCTTCAGGTTCTTGGCGCCCATCACCGCGCCGAGCCCGCCCCGGCCGGCGTGCCGCCCGTCGTGGGAGATCGTGGCGTAGCGGACGCCGCGCTCGCCGGCCGGCCCGATCGCCGCCACCCGCCAGCCCCGGCCGAGCCGGTCCCGAAGCCGCCCGTCCGCCTCGGCCGCGCTCAGCCCGGCCAGGTCGGCCGCGTCCACCAGGCGGGTGCCGTCGCCGTCGACCAGCAGCACCGACAGCCGCTCGCTGCGGCCCGCCACGACGATCGCGTCGTGGCCGGTCAGCTTGCCCGCGATCGCGAACTGGCTGGAGGCCAGCGCGTCGGTCAGCATCCCGGTCAGCGGCGACTTCGCCACCACCGCGAACTTCGCGCTGGTCGTCAGCGGCGTGCCGACCAGCGGGGAGAACACGAACGCGAGCGGGGCCAGCGGGCCGAGCGGGTCGGTGCCGGGCGGGCCGAGCCGGTGCAGCAGCCAGGTGCCGAGGCCGGCCCCGCCGAGGTAGGAGCGCAGCACGTCGTCGGGGAGCGGCAGGATCCGCGACGACCCGTCGGTCGCGTCCGCGACGAGCGCCCGGCCGAAGTAGCCTCCCGGTGGCATACGGCGGCGCCCTCAGCCGCCGGCGTCGGCGGACAGGAAGAAGACGGTGTCGCCGGCCGCGAGCGGGGTCGAGCCGTCCCGGGTGATCTGGTCTCCGTTGAGCGCCGCGGTGACATGCCGGTCGAACGTGAGGCCGGTCGCGTCGGCCGCCTCGTCCACGGTGGCGGCGCGGACCGTCCGCGGGCCGCGGTCCCGGCCGCCCCGGGCGAGGGCGCCGAACAGCTGGACGGTCACCGCGGGCGCGGGGCGGGCCCGCGCATCCTCGTAGTCGGCGGGCGTATTGACGTTGAGCACGGAGTCGAGGTCCGGGTCGAGGGCGGCGATCAGGGCGTCCGCCTTCAGCGCGGCGTCGTCCAGCCGCTCGACCGCGCACTCGTCGAACAGGAAGGCGGGCCGCAGCCGGTCCTCCTTCACCAGGCGCTCGGCTCTCGGGGCGAGCCGGACCCGGTACGCGGCCGCCAGCGGCTGCGGGTAGCCCCGCGCGACCGGCAGCGCCACGTCCGTTTCCTCTCGGTCGTCGAGGACGCGCAGCACCCGCCGGATGAAGGCCGGGTGCAGGAACGGCAGGTCGGTCGAGCTGATGAAGGCGGCGTCGGCGCGCCCGTCAAGGGCGGCCAGCCCGGCCGCGATGCCCTGCACCGGGCCCCTGCCGTCCCGCGGGTCGTCCACCACCAGGGTGTGCTTCGGCAGCTCGGGGAGGTCCTGGCCGGTGGCACGAACGACGACGACGGGCCCGCCGGTCGTGCGGGCGAGGATGCCAACGGTCCGGGCAAGCAGGGTGGACCCGTGCCATTCAAGCGCCGCCTTGGGCGCGCCCATCCGCGAGGACCGCCCGCCAGCCAGCACCACGCCTGCGGAAGCCGCCATTTCCTCATCGTACGCGCCGGCCGCGCCACCGCCAGGAACCGCGCCAGCGCCCGGGCGGCAAACCCCTCGAGCGGCAAACCCCTATAGTTGCCCCGTGGCTGAGGAAGACGACGAGAATCGCCAGCCGGACGCGGCCGGGACTGCGAAGAAGCCAGCGGACAACTCCCTCGGCCGGCTGCTCACCCTGTCCGACGGCGTGTTCGCCATCGCCATGACGCTGCTGGCCCTCGATCTGCAGGTGCCCACCAACATCCCCGCCCACCCGACCAGTCAGCAGCTGATCAGCGCCCTGGCCCAGCACACGGACAGTTACTGGTCCTTTCTTCTGAGTTTCTACATCATCGCGATTTACTGGGGCGGCCATCGTCGTCTGATGCGATCGGTTGGCGTCTTCCACGCCCACCTGGTCCGCGACACGGTCTTTCTCCTGCTGATCGTGGCCGCGCTGCCGTTTCCGACCAGCGTGCTCGGCAAGTACGGCGGCACCGGGTTCGCGGTGGCGCTCTACGGGGCGTTCAACGCGCTCGCCACCCTCGCGCTCATCCTCCTCGCGTACGACGTGCGGCGGTGCGATCCGGCCGCCCGCAAGGCGCAGACGCCCGCGGATGAGGCGGCCGCCTGGACGCGTTGGGCCAACCTGGCCGTGTACCTGTTGTGCCTCCCGGCCGGTTATCTGCTCGGTGGCAACGCACCGTACGTGTTCCTGCTGCTGATCCTCACGAACCAGCTTCCGCTGCTGAAGAGCCTGGCCCATCGCTACCGGAGCCGGCCAAGCAGTCGACTCCGGCCTGGCAGGTAAAAGGAACTGCCATCCTGGGGACATGTCACCTGAATCCGCGGACAACCGGCCCGACTCCCGCGCCCCCTCATCGGCCCGGACGAAACTGCTCGTGTCGTTCGGCGCGGCCGTCGTGCTTGGGGCGGTCGCCGCGGTGGCAGGCGCGGGCCGAGCGGCGCCGCTGATCGGGTGGGACATCCTGGCGCTGGTCTACGGCGGCTGGGTGTGGGCCACGGTCTGGGGGCTTGACCCGGAGGGGGCGGAGGCCGCCGCCAACCGGGAGGATCCCACCCGGGACCAGGCCGACCTCGTGGTGCTCGGGGCGGCGATCGCCAGCCTGATCGCCGTCGGGGTGGTGCTGTTCGGGGCCGGCGGTGAGAGCGGGTACGGGAAGTACCTGCTGGCAGGCCTCGCTCTGCTCTCCGTGTTCGTTTCCTGGGCGATCGTCCATACGGTCTTCACGCTGAAGTACGCGCGGCTCTACTACGCGGGCACCGCCGGGGGCATCGACTTCAACGGCACCGGCGCGCCCGACTACCCCGACTTCGCCTACCTGTCGTTCACGATCGGGATGACCTTCCAGGTCTCCGACACCGACATTCAGTCCAAGGCGATCCGAAGGACGGCGCTGCGGCATGCGTGGCTGTCGTTCCCGCTGGTCGCGGTGATCATCGCGACGTCGATCAACCTGGTATCCGGGCTGGCCAAATGAGGGGCGGAGATCACCTGGTGCTGGTCGGCCGTCAGCCGATCGTGGTCGGCGCCCCGCCTGTCCGCGTGCTGACCTAGGCGGCAGTCGGCGCGGACTTCGAGTTCAGGCGCATATGCAGCCGGATCACGGTCTCGCCGGGGGCGCTGCGCAGCTCCACCAGATCGCAGACCTGGTGCACGAGCCACAGCCCGTGGCCGCCGCCCGCGTCCGCCGTGGGCCGCCGCCGCCCGGCCAGCGGGTCGTCGATATAGCCGCTGTCCTGGACCTGGCAGACCAGCTCGTTCCCGGCCGCCCAGATGGCGAGGGTGCCGCCCGCATCGGTGTGGACGAAGGTGTTGGAGACGACCTCGCCGACCGCGAGCACCAGGTCGAGGATCCGGTCCGGGGGCAGGCCGATGCTTCTCGCCTGGTCGGCCGCGTACTCCCGGACCGAGGCGAGGTCGGCTCGGAAGGCCAGCGCCGCCGCCCCGTCCGGTGGTCTGCGCAGGGGCTGGTTCCACTCGTCGGGGAAGACGACGGCGGCGTCATAAGCCGTGCTGGGCCTCGCGGCGCCGTCCGCCACCACCGTCGGATGGGTGCTCATGGCTGACCTGATGATGGCCGGATCCAGCCGCGCACTGTCATAGCAGCACAGGACCCGGACCGGGTCGGCCGCGAACGCCAGGTTGATCAGGGCCTCGTGCCGGATTGCCTCGCGCTGCTCCGCGCCGGTGCGAGCCGCCCACGCGAGCTCCTGCAGGAAGCGGACCGGACGGCCGGGGTGCGCATCGGCGAACGCGCGCAGCTCGGGAATGATCCGGGCCGGATTGTCGCCCACCCGGGCCGTGTCCGACCAGTTCACCCGGCTCGCCTGCCCGTTCAGCCGCTCGCGGAGGAAGCCGATTCCTGGCCCCGGCGCGCTGACAAGCACCGGCTCGTCCCCGTCGAGTCCGGCGTTGACGAATCCGAGTGCGCCCGCCACGAACTCATCGGTGCTGGCGTGCAGGAGCGCGGCATGACCAGCCCGCTGACCGCCGCCTTGCGCCAGGTCGCTCACCGGTCTCCCTCTCCGCTGGCTGTCAACGCCAGGACTGCGCACTACCCGCATTGGCGCAGCTAATCCGGGGCGCGAGCAGATCTCGGGCGGACCTGTGGCCGACCGGTTTGCGACCGTTGTTGTCTGGTAGAGAATGAGAGCGTCCCTGCCCGTACTATGCTGTGCGCTCTGTGGCTGTCTGCGCCGTGCGGGACGCGACGGTTGTCCCGGGTCCCCCCAAGAGTGGTGTCATGGCAGCTGAGGCGCAGCGGGTGATGGTGGAGCAGATCAGGGTCCTGCTGGTCGAGGACGACGACGGCGACGCCTTTCTGGTCGAGGAACTGCTCCGCGAGGCCGGCGGGGGAGTCGAGGTGCAGCGGGCGCGGCTGCTGGCCGACGCCAGGAAGCCGATTCACGATGCGGCCTGCGTGCTGCTCGATCTCGGCCTGCCGGATTCGCAGGGCCTGGACGGTCTCCGCTGGCTGCTGCGGGAGCGGCCGGACGTCGCCGTGGTCGTGCTGACCGGTCTGGCCGACGAGTACCTGGGCGAGCAAGCGGTCAAGGCCGGGGCGCAGGACTACCTGGTCAAGGGCGATGTGAGCGGGAAGCTGCTGCTCCGGGTGATCAGGTACGCGATGGAGCGCCGCCGCTGGGACGAGGCCCAGCGGCAGCTGCAGGTCGCCCGGCTCAGCGCCGAGGAGAACGCCCGGCTGGAACGCGGCCTGCTGCCCTCCCCGGTGCTTGACGACGCCGCGGCTGAGCGTCTCGACCCGGTACCGTCCCGGCGGCCAGCAGCGGCTGCTCGGCGGCGATTTCTACGACGTGGTGCAGACGCCGGACGGCTGGGTGCACGCGCTGATCGGCGACGTCTGCGGGCGCGGCCCGGCCGAGGCCGCGCTCGGGGTCTGCCTGCGGGTGGCGTGGCGGGCGCTGGTGCTGGCCGGCCAGCCGCCGGCCGACGTGCTCTCCGCCGTCCAGCTCGTGCTCAGGCACGAGCAGCAGGACGAGGCCATGTTCGCCACCGTCTGCATGGTGTCGGTGGCGCCGGACCGCTGCACCGGGGTGCTGCGGCTGGCCGGCCACCCGCCGCCGCTGCTGGTCACACCGGACGGGATCACCGAGCTGACCGCGCCGACGTCCCCGCCGCCGGGGCTCAACGACCCGGAGAGCTGGGCCGCCCGCGCGGTCGAGCTCGGCGACCGCTGGTCGCTGCTGCTGTACACCGACGGGCTGATCGAGGGGCGGATCGCCAAGGGGCCGTACCGGCTCGGCAGCGAGGGCCTGATGGAGCTGGTGCGGGACGCGCTCGGCACGCCGCCGTTCGGCCTCGGCGGCGCCCGCGACGACGCGCTCCTTGACCGGCTGCTCGACCAGGTGCGCGACCTCAACAGCGGCGAGCTTGACGACGACATCGCGATCCTCGCGCTCAGCCGCGCATGACCAAGCGCGACCGTCACCCACGGCAGGGCGTCGTCGTCCTGGCCGCTCGGCCGGGTCATCGGCGGCACGGTCGCTCTTCATGGCGCTGTTCTCGCTGGCGGCGGTGGTCGTCGGCGTGCTCGCGCTCGCCCACCTCGATAGCGAGCGGGAACGGATCGAGAACACGCTCGACCCCGCTGCGCTGGCGTCGCAGCAGCTCTACAGCGCGCTGCTCAACCAGGAGACCGGGGTGCGCGGGTACGCGCTGACCGGCCAGCCGGACTTCCTCACCCCGTACATCCAGGGCTACGCGGACGAGGAAACGGCCGCCAAGCAGCTCAGCAGCTCGCAGCCGCAGCTGCCCGCCGCCAGCGCCGCCGAATTCCAGGCGACGCTCACCCAGGCCCACGACTGGCGCACCCGCTACGCCCAGCCGACGATCAAGCAGATCCAGGCCAGCGGGAAGCCGGTCGTCAGCCCGGACATCGTCGCGGGCAAGGCGGAGTTCGACGCTCTGCGGGGCAAGTTCGGCGCTTTCCAGGCCGACGTCTCAAGCACCCGGATGCAGGCGCTGGCCGCGCTCGACGACGCCTCGGACGAGCTCCACGTGGCGCTGATCGCGATCGCGGTCGGGCTCGTGCTGGTGGTGGCGGGCCTGGCCGTCGTGCTCCGCAACACCGCCATCCGCCCGGTGCACCGGCTCGCGGCCGAGGCGCGGCGGGTCGCCGAGGGCGATTTCGGCCACGAGGTCGCGCAGTCCGGGCCGCGGGAGATCCGCGGCCTGGCCGCCGACGTGAACACGATGCGGCTGCGCATCCTGAGCGAGCTGGCGACGGTGCAGGAGGCGAACGAGGCCCTCGCGGCGCACGCGGCCGAGCTCCAGCGGTCCAACGCCGAGCTCGAGCAGTTCGCCTACGTGGCCTCGCACGACCTGCAGGAGCCGCTGCGCAAGGTCACCAGCTTCTGCCAGCTGCTGCAGCGCCGCTACGGCGGCCAGCTCGACGAGCGCGCCGATCAGTACATCGACTTCGCGGTCGACGGCGCCAAGCGGATGCAGGTGCTGATCAACGACCTGCTCGCGTTCAGCCGGGCGGGCCGGTCGGTCGAGGAGCTCGGCCCGGTCGACTGCGACGCCGCCCTGGCGGTAGCCACCGCGAACCTGTCCACCCAGATCGCCGACGCTGGCGCCGTGATCGAGGCCGGGCCACTGCCGGTGGTGCGGGGGCAACTCACGCTGATGTCGGTGGTCTTCCAGAACCTGCTCGGCAACGCGCTGAAGTTCACCGGCGATGAGCCGCCGCGCATCGTCATCACGGCCGAGCGTGACGGCGCATTCTGGTCGTTTTCCGTCACCGATAACGGAATCGGGATCGAGCCGCAGTATGCTGACCGCGTTTTCCTGATCTTCCAGCGCCTGCACGAGCGGGCCGCGTACCCGGGCACGGGCATCGGCCTGGCGATGTGCCGGAAGATCATCGATTACTTCGGCGGCCGGATCTGGCTCGACACCGGTGTCGCCACCGGCGCCAGGTTCCGATTCACCGTGCCAGCACTCACCGCCGATGAGGCGAACGAGCGGAACGAGGGAACCGATGGGACCGATGGGACCGATGGAACCGATGGAACCGATGGCTGATCGGGATAACTGCACGCTGGTCGACGTGCTCCTGGTGGAGGACGACGAGGGTGACATCCTCATGACCAGGGAGGCCTTCGAGTTCCATAAGATCCGCAACCCGTTGCACGTGGTAACCGACGGCGAGCAGGCCCTGCACTTCATGCGCAGGACCGGCCCCTACGCCGGCGCGCCGCGGCCGGGGCTGATCCTGCTCGACGTCAACCTGCCGCGACGGTCCGGCCTCGAGGTGCTGGCCGAGCTGAAGCAGGACCCGGAACTGGCCGTCCTGCCGGTGGTCATGCTGACCACCTCGCAGGCCGAGGAGGACATCCTGCGCAGCTACAAGCTGCACGCCAACGCGTACGTGACCAAGCCGGTCGACTTCGACAACTTCATCGCCGCCATCAGGCAGATCGACGACTTCTTCCTGACCCTGGTCCAGCTGCCTCACCCGGGCCCGGCCAAGCTCTAGCCCGCGCGGCTGGAGGTCCCCCAGGCCACGAACGACAGGGCGATGCTGGCGAACCCGGCGATGTAGGCATAGTCGGACGTGAAGCCGGCGTCGTGCAGTTGCTCGATCATGGTTGTTCCTCTCGCGTTTCTGTACCATCTGGCGTGTCTTCACTACCTTCTGCTGTCCTGCCGCAGTAAGGTCAAACGCAGCGTCTAAGAAAATTTATGCATCTTGAAGAGGTTTCATGATGACGGGTGAAGCGGAGAACGGGCTGGCGATCGGGGAGCTGGCCGACCGGGCGGGGGTGCCGGCCCCGACGCTGCGCAGCTGGGAAACCCGGTACGGGTTCCCCCGCCCGCGGCGGCTGGAGGGCGGCCATCGTCGGTACGAGCCGGGCGACGTCGCGCTGATCCAGGAGGTCCTGCGGCAGCGGGCGGCCGGGCTGAGCCTGGAGGCCGCCATCGGCGTCGCCACCGCCCGCGGGGCCGAGGGCGATTCCTCCGTCTTCGCCGGCCTGCGCCGCCGCCAGCCCGACCTGCTGCCCCAGGTCGTGCGCAAGAGCACGCTGCTCGCGCTGACCCGGGCGATGGAGGACGAGTACTGCGCGCGGGCGGAGCGGGCGGTGCTGTTCGCCAGCTTCCAGCGCCAGCGCTTCTACCGCCGCTCCCGTGACCGCTGGACCGAGCTCGCCCGCACCGCCCTCGTCACCACCGTGTTCGCCGACTTTACGGTGCCGCCGTCGGCCGGCGCCGCCCTGCTCGAGGTGCCGGTGCCGGACGGCGCGCCGCTGCGCCGCGAGTGGACGCTGGTGTGCGAGGCCCGCGACTACCCGGCCTGCCTGACCGCCTGGGAGTTCCCCGGCCAGGGCAGCGTCGCCGACGCCGACCGGCGGTTCGAGGCGCTGTGGACGCTGAACCCGCACGCGGTGCGGGACGCGGCCGTGATCTGCGCCCAACTGGCCGAGCAGTTCTCCCCGGGGCTGCGGCTGCTTGACCGGCTGCCGTCGGACCCGCCGCCGCCGGTCTCGGCCGACCTCCAGCACGCCACCGGGCTGTTCAGCCGGATGATCAGCTACCTCGACGCGGCCGCCAAGCAATAGCGGCCCTGCACCTGCTGCCTGCTGCGCAGGGTGGCGGGAGCTGATCTTATGGGTGGAACCGCGGTCCGTTCGATAAAAAAAGATTTTGAATTCAAATTCCCTTTTTGGCCCGAACGGACCGTGGGCGACTCTTCTCAGCTCCGTTGCGCGCACGTCGGCCGCAGCCCCTTAGGCGATGGCGGGGTCGCTATCGGGATCGGTCACGGCACTATCGAAGTGGGTGGCGCCGGCGCGCTGTTCGTGCACCTCGACGGTGTGCTCGAGGTCGGCCTCGATCTCGGCCAGGATGCCGCGACGGCGACGGCTGAGGATGAACAGCCAGCTGCCGCCGGCCGCGATGTAGGCGGCGAACAGGTAGGGGAAGATATTGACGGGGAACGGCGGCACCGGGTAGAAGCTGCCCTCGGTCGGCACCAGCAGGCACAGGCAAGCGATCACCGCGATCACCACGTGCTTGGCCCGCAGCTCGCCGCGCCGGTGCAGGTAGACCGGCGCCGCGATGGTGATCAGGAAGTACGCGAGCAGGAAGCCGAACGCGGCCAGCGTGCCGGCGTCGCCGAACGTGGTCACCGGGTTGGTGACGAGCTCGAGCACGACCGGGATCGCGAGCATGATCACGATGTAGACGGTGAGCGCCACGTGCGGGGTGCCGTTCTTCGGGTGCGCCCGGCCGAGCTGGTGCGGGAAGACCCGGTGCTCGCCCATCGGGTAGAGGATCCGCGCGCCCGCGTTGAGGCAGGACAGCGAGAGCGAGAAGAAGCTGATCATCGCGCCGAGCGCGATCGGGGCCTTGAAGAACGTGACCTCATAGAGGCTGGACAGCACGGTCAGGGGGGCCGTGATCGAGCTCAGCGGGGTGCCGTAGTGCCGGGTGCCGAAGACCTCGACGTAGCCCATGATGATCATGAAGGCGCCGGTGATGATCAGCGACCAGATCACCGCGCGGGGCACGTTGCGGAGCGGGTTCTTCGCCTCGCTGCTGAGCGCGGTCGCGCTCTCGAACCCGACCAGGCTGAAGATGCAGGCGACGACGGCCAGGCTCATCCCGTGCGGGCCGACGCCCTTGAGCTTGAGCTGGTCGGTGTCGACGGTGAGGCCGTGCTTGAACAGCACCACGGCCGCCAGCGCGAGGATGAGCGTGACCGAGATCCCCTCGAACGCCAGCGTGATCAGCGACGAGATCCGGATGTCCTTGTAGGCGATGTACCAGCAGGTCACCGCGCTGATTGCGAAGAAGATGTCCGGCGGGACGGTGACGGTGGCGCCGAGCGCGTCGATGAACTGCTGGCAGAAGATGGCGAACCCGGTCAGCCCGGCGGTGCCGATGAACAGGTAGCACCACAGCAGCGTCCAGCCCGAGATCACGCCGGTGGCGGGGCCGAGGCCGCGGGCGGTATAGGTGTACATGGCGCCCGGGGCGGCCGACCGCTTGGTGAACTGGTTGAGGCAGCCCACGACGAACAGCAGCATCACGGTGCCGAACAGATACGCGAGCCAGGTTCCCTGGCCGGCGCTCGAAAAGGCGAGCGGGATGATGAGGACGGCGGTCATTGTCGGGGATATAAGGGCCACCGACTGGGCCAGCAGCGCCGGGAATCCGAGTGCGCCGGTCCTTAGTCCGGTTTTTACAGGGGCATCCTTAACTGGAGCGACGGCCATTTGCCGATCCTTTCTCCGAACTAATACGGGAAGCGATTCTGCTCCCATATTTAATTGTCTCTGGAGAAAGTGCTGGGGACAATGGGTCGGATGTTAAGTCTTGACAGGGTTATGTTACGGCCAAATAAAATGATCTCTATTGGGTCCCCCACTTGGATATAGCCGGAGGAGTCGGGGATGAGGTTCTGCCCGAAAACGAGGTTTTGGCCGAGCCGGCGGCGGGCCGCGAGCATGGTCAGCGGCTGCGAGCCGCGCTCGCCGGTGGCCTGGTCGGTGGTGGTGACCACGCAGCGGCCGCACGGCTTGGCGACGCGGAACCAGACCGGGCCGATCCTGATCCGCCGCCACCGGTCCTCCGCCCACGGACCGAACCCCGACACCACCACGTTCGGCCGGAACCGGTTCATCGGCACCGGCTGGTCGCCCGCCGCGGTCAGCCATTGGTTGAGCTGGCCGAGGGACGCGGTGCTGGTGAGCAGCAGCGGGTAGCCGTCGGCGAAGCTGACGGTGTCGCCCGCTCGGCCGTACTCGGGGTCGACGGCGCGTCTGGTCGGGTCGTCGAGGTAGACCAGCCGGACCGGCTGGCCGAGGTAAGCGGAAAACCAGGCGTCGGCCTCTTCCCCAGCCGCCGCCGCCAGCACCGTCGACCGCCATACGGTCACCTTGAGCAGTTCGGCCGAGTCATCCGGGGCCGTCACCCGGAGGGACGGGTAGCCGTCCGAGGACACCGTGATGCCCGCGCCGTCGCCGGGGGAGGTGACGACGCGGGCGAGGGCCGGATGCTTGCGCTGGCTCATGAACTGGCAGTCGGCGTCGACCAGCAGCCAGCGACGGTCGCCCGCCAGGCCCCAGGGCTCGACCAGGGCCCGGCCGAGGTCGACCGCCCGGCCGCCCTTCAGCGGGTAGATGCGGAGCGAGCGAGCCCTCAGCGATCAGCTGGCGAACGACTGGTCCTGGAGCAGCAGGTCCTCGTAGAACGCGCCGAACGGGCGGGTGGGGTGCCTGATCGCCATCTCCAGCACCCACAGGTTCGGGTTGGGCCGGATGTCGGCGTCGGCCAGCGAGCCGTCGTAGTGCGCCTCGTGCGGGAAGTCCCCCAGCCGGTGGCCGGACAGGTCGAGGTTGAGCTCCCAGCCCAGCTCCTTCGCCCGCACCCCGGCGTACTCGTACAGCGCGGGGCCGGTCAGGCCGCGGGCGAACCACTGCTCGCGCACGTCGTCCCACAGCGCCCGCACGTCGCGGGCGGCCTGGTGGTGCTCGGGGTCGTCGCCGAAGACGAACGTCTGGCCGGCGTCGCCCTCGGTGTCGCCGTAGACCGGCCCGATGTCGAGGAAGAAGATGTCCTGCTCACCGAGCACCACGCCCGGCTCTGAGTCGGCCATGAAGTCCTTGGTGGTGTTGGGGCCGAACCGGACGATGACCCGGTGCCAGCCCTTCCGCATGCCCAGGTCGCCCAGGATCCCGCGCGCCATCGCGACCGCGTCCTCCTCGACCATGCCGGGGGCGATCTTGGCGGACACCGCGGCGATGGCCTGATGCACCCGCTCGCGCACGTCCAGCAGCTTGTCGACGGCGTAGCTGGGCCCGGTTGCCTCGTAGTCGATCGGAGTCGTCATGGTTCGACGCTAATCCCTAGTTGTCTAGGAGGCAACGCTTGTTGTCAGAGTTTACATGGCCGTCACGCGGCCGGGGTGAGGCGGGGCGGAGTCACAGGTCGAGGACCAGTCGCGGGGTCAGCGCCCGGGAGACGCAGATCATCATGTAGTCGTTGGCCGCGTGCTCCTTGGCGGTCAGTACCGAGTCGCGGTGATCGGGGACCCCGGCCAGCACGGCGGTCTCGCACGAGCTGCAGATGCCCTGCTCGCACGAGCTCATCACGCCGGGAACCCGCGCCCGCACGGCGTCGAGGATGGAGACCCCGGCCGGGACGGTGACGGTGATGTCCGAGCGGGCCAGTTCGACCTCGAAGCCGTGGTCCGCGCCGGGATCGCGCTCCGTCGGCGCGGCCGCGAAACGCTCGAGCCGGACGGGGATGTCGGGCCGGGTCCGCCCGCCCGCGGCCTGCGCCGCCGCCAGCATCGGGGCCGGTCCGCAGCAGTAGGCGGCCGCGCCGGCCGGCAGCGCCGCGAACGCCGACTCGAGGTCGGGCAGGCCCGCCTCGTCCTGGGGGATGACCTGCAGCCGTCCGCCCGGCAGGGCGGCCAGGGCGTCGAGGAACGCCATCCGGTGCCCGGCTTCGGCCGCCGTAGACGAACGTCCACGGGGCCTTCCGGCGGGCGACCTCGCGGGCCATCGCCAGCAGCGGGGTGACCCCGATGCCGCCCGCGAGGAACAGGTAGTGGCTGGCCGGCTCCAGGGCGAACGCGTTGCGGGGCGCGCTCGCGCCGACCGCCGACCCGGCCGCCGCGACCCGGTGCACCTCGGCCGAGCCGCCCCGGCCGTCGGGCACGCTCAGCACCGCCACGTGATAGGCGCCGCGATCACGGTGGTCGCCGTGCAGCGAATACGACCGGACCAGGCCGGACGGCAGGTGCAGGTCGAGGTGGGCGCCGGGCGTCCACTCCGGCAGCGCCGCCCCGTCCGGATGGGTCAGCTCCAGGCTGATGACATCGGTCGCGACGGTCCGCGCGGAGCGGACCACCAGCTCGAGCATGCGCTCCGCCGTCAGTGCGCGACGGCGGTGAGGCCGGGACGGGAGTCGGCGTTGACGACCAGCAGCTCGGCGTCGCCGTCCCCGGCCGACAACCGGTGCGGGCGGGTCGCATCAAAGTGCGCCGCCATGTCGGTCCCGAGGGGGTACAGCATCCCGTCGAACTCCAGATCCAGGGTGCCTCGGAGCACGTAGATCCACTCCTCGCCGCGATGACGGACCGGGGCTGACGGCTGGCGGTTGGCCGGCACGCGCACCCGCAGCACATCGAGCGCCTGCGAGTCGGGGAAGCCGCTGCTCGACGCGATCTCCAGCCCGGCCGCGGTGTGCCGGGGCGCGTCGGGCCCGAACGTCGCCAGCGGGGCGCCGCCCGCGTCCTCGCCGAGCAGCGTGCCCACCCGCGTCCCGAGAGCGCCCGCGAGCTCGACCAGAATGCCGACCGAGGGCTGGCGCGCCCCCGACTCAAGCCGGGACAGGTGGGCCTTGGAGATGCCGGTGGACGCGGACAGCTGGTCCAGGGTCAGGCCGCGGGCCTCGCGGGCCGAGCGCAGCCGATCGCCGAGCGCGCTGACGTTGACGGCGTTCTCCATAGGATCGTAAATTACCCCGAGATTGACTCATAGGCAACCGATGTTGCCTATGCGGAGCGCGTGACGAC
Source organism: uncultured Actinomycetota bacterium (assembly GCA_963836195.1). Lineage (GTDB taxonomy): Bacteria > Actinomycetota > Actinomycetes > Streptosporangiales > Streptosporangiaceae > Trebonia. The sequence goes on from CAWIIX010000020.1 coordinate 36,689, forward strand.
CAGCTTGACGGCCGGCTGGAGCCATGCGTCCTCGGCGTCGTCCCAGCTCACCACCCGGGTCGGGACCGCGCCGGGGTCGAGCCGACCAGACGTCACCAGGTCAATGACCTCGGGCAGGAAGCGGCGCGAGTCCGCCCGCGACAGGTGCAGCGTGATCCCCTTGGTGTACATGTGCAGCAGCGGCAGCGGGGTCGTCTCGGCGAAGTGGATCGCGACCGAGGTGCAGTAGCCGTAGTCGTCGGTCGAGCGGAGGGTGCACGCCAGGCCGTCGGTGTCCATGGTGTTCTCGACCGTCACCGCCGCTCGCAGAAACGACCGCGGCCACGGGCCCTGGTGCAGCTGCGCGTCCGCGCCGAGCCGGGCGGCGGCCTCGCACTGGGCGGGGTCGGGGTCGATGTAGCGGACCCTCCGCGATCCCAGCGCGACCGCGGCTGCGACCGCGAACAGGCCGACCGACGACGCCGCCCCGCCGACTACCAGGACCTCCGCCCCCGGCGCGGCCGCCAGCGGTCCGGCGACCGTGCGGTAGCCGTCGACGCCGTTGTCGACCAGCGTGCACAGGACCTCAGGGGCGATGCCGTCGGGGGCGGGGATCAGCAGGTGGTCGGCGGCGGGGACCGGCAGCAGGTCGCAGATCCCGCCGCCGTGGCCGCCGCCGGCCGGGCCGAATCCGAACGCCGCGCCGACCTGGGCCCGGTACCTGCGGCAGCCGCCGTACCGGCGGTCCGCGCAGGCCGCGCACGCGCCGCAGGACACCTGATAAGGGACGAGCACCCGGTCGCCGGGGCGGATGCGAGTGACGTCCGGGCCGATGGCGACGACCTCGGCCACGATCTCGTGCCCGACGCCAAACGGCCCGGGAAACAGGCCCATGGCGGCCATCGGGCGGTCCAGGTCGCACCGCGCTACCGCCAGCGGCGCGACCAGTGCGCCCGCGGGGTCGGTGAGCACCGGGTCGGGCACCTCGCGCCATTGCACGACGCCGGCCTCGACGTACGTCAGCTGTCGCACGGTGCCAACGTTATCGTGATGCGCGGTGGCCCGTCGATGGGTCGCTCGGTTGGGATGGGGGATGCTCAGCAGGTGGAAACGGACGAGATTGACCGGCTCGCGCGTGAGCGACTGGGCTTCGCCGAGCTCCGCCCCGGGCAGCGGCCGGCCGTTGAGGCGCTGGTCGCGGGCCGCGACGTGCTGGCCGTGCTGCCGACCGGGGCCGGGAAGTCGGCCATCTACGAGCTGGCCGGGCTGCTGCGGACGGGCCCGACCGTCGTCGTCTCGCCGCTCATCGCGCTCGAAGACGATCAGCTCGCCCACCTGCGTTCGGCCGGCCTGCACGCGATCGTGCTGAACTCGCGGCAGTCGGCCGGGAAGCGGTCGGCGGCGCTGCTGGCCGCGTGCGAGCCCGACACGTTCGTGTTCCTGTCGCCCGAGCAGCTGGCCAACGACGAAACCAGGGAGACGCTCAAGCGGGCGGCGCCCGGCCTGTTCGTGGTCGACGAGGCGCATCTGATCACCGAATGGGGTCACGATTTCCGGCCCGACTACATGATGCTGGGCGCGCAGGCGGAGGCGCTCGGGGCGCCAGTCCGGCTCGCGCTGACCGCGACCGCAGCGCCCCCGGTCCGGCAGGAGATCATCCGGCGGCTCGGCCTGCGCGATCCCCGGACCGTGCTCGGCGACTTCGACCGGCCGAACATCGGGCTGTCGGTGCGCCGGGTGATGACCGTCAAGCAGAAGGAACGAGAGCTGCTCAGCGCGGTGGCCGGTTGGGAAGGCCAGGGGATCGTCTACGCCGCCACCCACGCCGAGGCCGAGTCGGCGGCCGGGCCTGTTGGCGGACGCCGGGGAACGGGTGACGCTGTATCACGCCGGGCTGGCGGCGCGGGTTCGTTCGGACGCGATGGCGGCCTTCCTCGACGGCACCGCCCGGGTCATCGTGGCCACGGTCGCGTTCGGGATGGGGATCGACAAGCCGGACGTCCGCTGGGTCCTGCACTACGACCCGCCGCCCTCGCCCGACTCGTACTACCAGGAGTTCGGGCGGGCCGGCCGGGACGGCGAGCCGTCGCAGGCGCGGCTGCTGTACCGGTACGAGGACTTCGACACCGCCCGCTACTTCACCGTCGGCGGGGTGTCCAGCGCGGCCGTGGTGCAGGCCGCGACCGAGATCGCGGCCGGCCAGCAGACCGAGACCGGCAAGCGCCAGGAAACGGCCGCGATCGCCCACCTGGCCGACCTCGGCGCGGTGACCTGGCAGGCGGACGGCGTCCCGGCCTGGAGCGGGGCGATGACGGTGGCGGAGGCCCTGAAGGCATCGCAGCAGGAGATCGACCGCGCGAGCGAGATCGAGACCTCCCGGCTGCGGATGATGCGGCACTACGCCGAGCATCCCGGCTGCCGGCGGTCGTTCCTGCTCACCTACTTCGGCCAGGACTACCCGGGCACCTGCGGTAACTGCGACAACGACCTGGCGGACCTCGCGGGCGATGACACGGAGACCGGGGGAGCGGGGGCCGAAACCGCCGATGAGCCGTTCGCCGTGGGCAGCCGGGTGGTGAGCGGGCGCTGGGGCGAGGGCACCGTCCAGCGCTACGACGGCGACCAGGTCACGGTCCTGTTCGACGACCATGGCTACCGCGAGCTCTACCTCCCCGTCGTCCGCGACCACGCCCTCCTGCACCCCGCCGACCACCCCCCGGCTTGATAACCCCGAGCCGTGCCAAACCCGCAGCGGCCGCATCCCGGCCACGCCCGCCCCCGGAATTGACCCACGCGTCACCCCGGAAACTCGAGCCACATCGTCGCTGACGTACAGCGTCAACGTGGGTAGTTAGGGGCGCTATACGACCCGAATAGCACACAATCACGGTTATTGGACCGATACGGCATCTCAAATAGCACACAATAGCGAAAAGCGGACCGTCGTGTCCGGTTTGCCGGCGTTCTAGGGGTCATGGGACGTGGAGAGCCGGCCGGGACCGTCCGATCAAAGCTCCAAGTCGGGTGCGGCAGTGGTAGATCGCCACGGCGAGCGGATGCGAAGCCCGCGAAGATGTCCGGCGCCCTCAGAGCGACCGCTCCACGACCCCGGCAAGCAGCGATGACGGGGCAGGCGGGTGAACCGTCGAACCGGGAACTTAGTGACAGCACTCCAGAAATGCAACGGGTTGCCGAATGTAGACTGTACGCATGACAGCATGGGAGCGATTGCAGTTGCTCGTCGGTGGATTCGGCGAGGAACAGGCTGCGCGCGCCCTAGAGCTGCTAAGCCCGCTCATCGGCGCTGACGCAAGACCGGGCCAGCAGGTACGTCAGCTTCCGCCCTTCGTCGGGATTGGCGATAGCGGGCGGACCGATATCTCCGAGCACGTGGACGACATACTCGCAGGGGGCTTCGGCGAGTAGCCTCGCCTTCTGTGATCCTCGTCGACACGAATGTCCTTTATGCTCTCGCTGACCGCAGGGACAAGCATCACGCGCGCTGTGCGGACTGGCTCCAGCGCACTTCAGATGTTCTGATGGTTCCTGCGACCGTCCTCGCTGAGACGTGCTACCTCATCGACAGGACACTGGGGCCGACGGCAGAGGCCGCCTTCCTGGACAGCGTGGGCATGGGGCCGGAGTACACCCTCCAGCTTGTGGATCTCGTCGATTCCGACCTGCGGCGAATGGCAGACCTAGTTCGTCAATACGCAGATCTGAGGCTCGGCGGCACGGATGCGTCGGTAGTGGCCATCTGTGAGCGACTGGCGATCGTGACTGTTGCGACGGTGAACTTGCGCGACTTCGCCACCGTACGCCCGCGTCACGTCCGGGCCTTCGTCACCGTTCCAGGACTCGGCTAACCGGTGGTCACTCGATGCGGCTGCTCACCTCTGACCATTCCGGATCTTCTGTGGCGTCGCGGGCAACAACTGTTAGTATTCGGCTCGTGGCGGCCACCTGAATCGGGTCAGCGTCCGGCTCGTTCAGCGGTTGCGGTGAGCATGCCGAGGCCGAACGACTCGGATACGAACCGCTTCACGTGAGCAGAACTCGCTCGGAAGCCGCCTTGCCGCAAGGTAAGCGGACTTTCGGGTTCGTCCTCGAGAAAGCTCAGCAGCAATCGCACTTCGTGCTGCCCATAGCGCTGAACATTAGCTGAGATATGCTGCAACTGACGATTCTGCTACGTCAGAAACTAACCGCCACGACCAACGCTCTGCTAAGACCTGTCACTGGCGAGCTGCCGGTGAACGTCGGGCATTCCGTCGGGCAGGTTTTCGGCAGCGAACAGCCTGGCTTCGAGCACTTCCTTGCCGTTGAGCGTTAGCCCGTCGAGTCCGCCGACCAGCCGCCAGAGTCTGGTCAGGAGGTCGTTCATGTCGCCCAACAGTGCGACTGTAAGAAAAAACGGCTACCGCACGCCTGGACCCGCTTCGGTTACACTCGAACCGGATCATTGTTCCGAAATTATGGGGGAGGGCCTGGTGACAGCGGCAAGTACGGCGGCGCAGGCCTCGCCTCGCGGCAAGCGGGCCGACGCGCTCAGGAACGAGCAGACGCTGCTGGCTGCCGCGGCCTCCGTCTTCGTCGCCTCCGGGGTAGACGCGCCGATCCGGGAGATCGCGACCGCGGCGGGCGTCGGGATCGGGACGATCTACCGGCACTTCCCGACCCGGGCGGACCTCATCGTGGCCGTCTTCCGCCATCAGGTGGAGGCCTGCGCCGAGGCCGGCCCGACGCTGCTGGCCAGCGCCGACTCTCCGTTCGCGGCACTGCGGCAGTGGGTCGACCTCTTCGTCGACTTCCTCGTCACCAAGCACGGGCTCGCCCACGCGCTGGCGGACAGCGACGGCTTCGAGGCGCTGCACAGCTACTTTCTCGACCGCCTGGTGCCGGTCTGCGGTGAGCTGCTCGACGCCGCCGTCGCCGCGGGCGAGGCCAGGCCGGGCGTGAGCGGCTACGAGCTGATGCGGGGCATCGGCAGCCTCTGCGCCCGACGCGACAACGACCCGCGCTATGACCCCCGCCGGCTGATCGAACTGCTCCTCCTAGGACTACAGCGGCCGCTGGCAACCTGACGGGGCGACGGCGAACGTGCCGTTGTCGCCTCCGTCCGCGTATCTGGTGCGTTACGTTAAGTAGCGCTGATGCCCTCCCGGCTCAGCAGGACCCTCGCGTCGTACGAGCCGTGCGGCGCGAGTCGCTGGACTCCGGCATGACGAGGGACTGGGCGGGTAGCGTGCCCACCCAATGAGCCAGAAAGGCACAGGAGGGGAGCCTGATGATGATTCCGGACGGCGCCGGCGAGGGCCCGATGCTGCAGGAAGCCAGCCGCGAGCTCGAGGCGGCCATTCACGACGCCCGGGTGGCGTTCGACTGCATCGCCCTCGGTGAGAACGACCGTGCGCACACCAGCGCGGTGACCGCCCGGGTCGCCATCGAGGCGGCGGTCACCGCCCTCCAGGCCGCGCTGGCCTACACGCCCGGCGCCTAAAACGCAGTCGCGCCGGCCACGAGCGTGGCCGGCGCGACTGATGGTGCCGCCGATCAGGTGAAGCCAACGTCGAGAACGAAGTGTCCGAGCCGCAGGTCCAGGGACCCGCCGCCGGCCCAGTGGACGACCGCCGCCAGGAGGATGATCGCGAGGATGACGACCACCAACCAGAAGAAAAACACGACAATGCCGGGGATGGCGTAACCGCCGATACTTCTGCCTCTAGCCATGGCCGCCAGCTACCCGGCTTCACCTGATTTACTCCGTTATGACTAGGGTCGATGCCATGACCGACGAGGATGAGCGGGCCACCCGGCTGCTCGACGCCCAGGCCAACGCGATCGCGCTGTTCGACGAGGTGGCCGCGCGTGGCCTGGTCGCGGCCGGCCAGGGCGAGCAGGCGGTCAGCGACCAGGTCAGGGACCTGGCCAACGAGATGTTCGGGAAGACCAGGCACTGGCACAAGCGCATCATCCGGTCCGGCCCGCACACCCTGTTCCCGTACCGGGAGAACCCCCCGGATCGGATCATCGAGGCCGACGACATCGCCTTCGCCGACTTCGGGCCCATCTTCGACGAGTTCGAGGCCGACCTGGGGCGCACCTACGTGCTCGGCGGCGACCCGGTCAAGCACCGGCTGGCGGCCGACCTGCCGGCCATCTTCGACGCCGGGCGGCGTTACTTCGCCGACCGCCCCGACATCACCGGCGCGGAACTCTACACCGAGATCACCCGGCTGGCCGGCCAGGCCGGATGGTCCTTCGGCAATCGGCACTCCGGTCACCTGGTCGGCGAGTTCCCGCACGAGGAGATCGACGGCGAGGACATCGAGTCCTACATCGCCGCGGGCAACGACACCCCTATGCGCCGCCACGACCAGGCCGGACGGGTGTGCCACTGGATCCTGGAGATCCATCTGACCGACACCGAGCGCCAGTTCGGCGGCTTCTATGAGCAGCTCCTCGACTTGGGCTAGCGGCCAGCCGGCCAGCCGCCAGCCGGGCCGGTCGGCCGCCGGCCACCCGCTGGCCGTTCGCTACTTCCAGTGGCTGAGCGGGAGCGGCCCGCGGCTGAGCACCGTCCTGATCGCGAACGTGGACCGCGCCTCGGTCACCCCCGGGATCGCCAGCAGCTCGTCAAGCAGCAGCCGCTCGTACCCGCCGAGGTCGGGCACCGCCGCCTCGATGAGGAAGTCGTCCGCCCCGGACACCAGGTAGCAGGCGACGACGGCCGGGATCGCCAGCAGCGCCTGCTCGATCCGGGACGAGCTCTCCCGGGAGTGGCCGTCGACCTTCAGCCCGATGAAGACGGTCAGGCCGAGCCCGGCCCGCGCGCGGCTCACCTCCGCGTGGTACCCGGAGATGATCCCGCTCGCCTCCAGCGCCTTGACCCGGCGCAGGCACGAGGAGGGCGAGAGCCCGACCGCGTCGGCCAGGTCGACGTTCGCGATCCGGCCGTCCTGCTGCAGCCGCGCCATGATGGCACGATCCACCTTGTCCGGAATGTGATCTGACATAAAAGTCAGCCTAGCGCCATTAGTGTGCAATTTACTGCCGCACGATGCCGTCACCGGGGAGATATTTGCCATCGCGTGCCGGCCGATTCTCGCCAGGCTTAAGGCATGATCGAGACCGCCCCGCGCCGGGCCAGCCCGCCCGTGACGCCGCCCCTGACCACCACTCGCGGGGCCGCGCTCTACATCGGCGCGCTGCTCGGTCCGGGCCTGCTGCTGCTGCCGGGTCTGGCCGTCGCCGTGGCGGGCCCGGCCTCCCTGCTCGCCTGGGTCGCCCTGCTTGTGCTGTCGGCCCTGTTCGCGGTCGTGTTCGCCGCCTTCGGCCTCCGGCTCCCGTCGGCGGGCGGGGTGATCGGGTACGTGACCGCCGGCCTCGGCGCGCGGGCCGGGCTGGTCGCGGGCTGGTGCTTCCTAGCCGGGGTGGTGGCCGGCGCGCCGGTCGTCTGCCTGATCGGCGCGAGCTATGTCACCGAGCTCACCGGCGGCGGCCGGCTCGCCCGGGCCGGGGTCGCCGCGCTGCTGCTGCTGATCTTGCTCGCCCTCGCCCGGGGCGGGCTGCGGGCCAGTGCCGTCGCCCAGTCGCTACTGGTGGGCCTGCTGGTCGGCGTGGTCGCGGTGGCGGTGGCGGGGACGGCGGGATCGGTCCGCGCGGCCAACTGGACGCCGTTCGCCCCGCATGGCTGGTTCGCGGTGGCGCACGCGGCCGCGGTCTTGATGCTGTCCTTCGTCGGCTGGGAGGCGGTCGCGCCGCTCACCACCGCGTTTCCCGACCCGGCCCGGCAGCTGACCCGGGTGGTGGCGATCGCGCTGGCGGTGACCAGCGCCCTCTACCTGGGACTGGCGATCGTCACCGTCGGCGTGCTCGGCCCGGGCGCCGCGACCATCGTTCCGCTGGCCGAGCTGCTGCAGCGCGCGATCGGCCCGGCCGGCAGCGCGACCGCCGCCGTCGCCGCGGTCGTGCTCACGCTCGGCTCGGTGAACGCCTACATCAACGGCGGCGCCGCGATGGCCGGCCACCTCATGCACCCGCAGGAGCGCGAGAAGGCCGGCCAGCCTCGCCCGGCGCCGCTGTTCCTGATCGCGGTCGCCGTGTCCGGGCTGCTGCTGATCACGTTGTACGGCCTCGGCCGGGTGAGCCCGGCCGCCCTGGTGGCGATCCCGACCACGCTCTTCCTCGCGGTGTACCTGGGCAGCATGCTGGCGGCGGTCCGGGTGCTGCGCGGCCCCGCCCGCTGGGCCGCCGTCCCCGCCTCGGCGGCGGTGGCGGTCATGCTCGCCTGCTGCGGATGGGCGCTAGCGCTCCCCGTCCTGGTCGCCGTGGCCTGCCTCGGCCAGCCGGGCAAGGGTGCGCAGCTGCCGTCGGGCCATCACCAGATCGCCCGCGCACAGCAGCGGGGCCATCGCCGGCCGGCCCGGCGCGGCCACCTTCAGCAGTAGCCGGGTCGCGCCGCTGTCGTCCGGCAACGGGACGAGCACGTACGACATCGCCGCGCCCATGATCAAGCCGGTCAGCTGCGCCCCGGGCTCGACGGAGAGGATGCGCCCGGCCGGGCGCCCGCCGAACGCGGCGCTGAACGGCTCGCCCACCCGGGGTTCGGGCAGGCCGCGCAGCTCGCGCGGCGACCGGCGGCCGAGGTTGTCAATCCAGTCGTAGGCGTAGGGCGCCAGCCGGATCTGGGTCACCCACGGCCAGACCCGTTCGGCCGGCGCCCGCACCGTCACACCGCGCCAGGCCTGCAGGGTCGGCGCCCGGACGACGTCGTCGCAGGGGTAGCGGCGCGCGACCTCCGCGTCAGTGACGCCCCAGCGGTCGCCGATCACGACGATCCCGCTAGCCGGCGATGCGGCGATGCCGGCGGTTCCGGCGATGCCGGCGATGCCGGCCGGGCCGCGGTATCGGCCGCGGCGCGGAAGCCCTCCAGCTCCATCGCCGCGTAGCGCCGGGCGACGCCGCCCATGAGCAGGCCCATCACCCCGGAAAGCGGCCCGCGCATGCTCAAGGTCAGGGTGATCCGTCGAGCCGGCCCCGTCCGGCTCCACCAGATGGTCGCCGACGGTGGTGACCCCGCCGGCGGTGGTCTCCCAGGTGAAGCGGCGATCGTGCTCCAACTCGGTCACCCGCCAGCGCGCGGAGGGCAGCCGGGGCTGGCTGACCTTCGCCTCGCTGCCCACCCGGATGGGGCCGCCGTCCAGCCGGCGGACCGAGCGCATGCTCTGCGTCAGCTCCGGCCAGCGCTCCACGTCGATGAACAACCGATAGACCTCTGCGGGAGACGCGCCCGCAGTCGCGGTTACCCGGTACTCCATGGCGTCAAGTGTACCATGTGGTACATGAGTGACTCAACGCCGAAGGATCGCCTGCTCAACGCCGTGGTCGAGTCGGCCCTGACCGACGGCATCGCGGACAAGAGCCTGCGCGCGATCGCCGCCGCGGCCGGAACCAGCCACCGGATGCTCATTCACCACTTCGGCTCCAAGGAAGGTCTGCTGGTGGAGGTGATCCGGGCGGTCGAGGCGCGCCAGCGGGCCTTGTTCGCCGAGTGGCGGGTCGACCCGAACGAACCGCTCGAGGAACTCGGCCGGGCGTTCTGGTCGCATCTGCGCGATCCCGCGCTCGCGCCCCAGGAACGGCTGTTCTTCGAGGTCTACGGGCAGGCGCTGCAGGGCCGCGAATGGGCCAAGCCGCTGCTGCCCGGTGTCGTCGACGACTGGATCGGCCCGCTGACGGCCCTGTTCACCTCGCTCGGGGAGAGCCCGGCGACCGCTCGGGTCGATGCCAGGCTCGCGGTCGCGGTGACCCGCGGCCTGCTGCTTGACGTGCTCGCGACCGGGAGCTCGGCCGAGACCGACGCGGCCATGGAGCGCTTCTCGCAGCTGCTCGCGGCCCAGCTGACCGGCTGAGCCGGCTGAGCCGGCTGAACCGCTGAGCCGCTACCAGGCGACCGGGCCGAATCGGTCCACGAACCGGCCGGTTCCGGCCGACGCGTCCTCGGTCGCGAGGGCGACGATCGCGTCGGTCCCCTCGGCGACGGTCTGGTGGCCGCTGTGCCCGTTAAGGTCGGTCGCGGTGTAGCCCGGGTCGGCGGCGTTGAAGCGAACCTCGGGGATCGCCTTCGCGTACTGGGCGGTCATCATCGTGACGGCGGACTTGGACGCGGTGTAGAGCGGCGAGGCGATCGTCGACTCGACCCGCGACGGGTCGTGGGTGAGCGCGAACGAGCCCATGCCGCTACTGACGTTGATCACGGCCGGGGCGTCCGACCGCTTCAGCAGCGGCAGGAACGCGGTGGTGACGCGGACGACGCTGATCACGTTGGTGTCGAACACCAGCAGCGCGTCGTCGCCGGTCAGCTCCGACGCCGCGACCCGGGCCCCGATGATCCCGGCGTTGTTGATCAGCGTGTCGATGCGGCCCTCGTGCGCCTCGATGTCGGCCGCCGCGCGCGTGACCGATTCGTCGTCGGTCACGTCGATGGGGACGAAGCGCGCGCCCAGGCGGTCGGCGGCGGCCTGCCCGCGGCCGGCGTCGCGGGCGCCGATGATGACCGTCTGGCCGAGCTCGATCAGGCGGCGGGCGGTCTCGTGGCCGAGACCCTTATTGGCCCCGGTGATGAAGGTAATAGTGCTCATGAACCCAGCCTGGCCGATCGCCCGGCCGACAGCCAGGGACGCGTCAACGGTAGGAAAGGCCGTACCACCCACGCCAGCCCGTGATGGCTGATAATCGAACGGTGAGCACAGACGAGACGAGCCTGGGCGCCACCATTCACGCGTGGCGCGACCGGCTGACGCCCGCCGACGTCGGCCTGCCGGCCGGCCGGGCGCGGCGCGCGGTCGGGCTGCGCCGCGAGGAGCTGTCCGAGCTCGCCGGGATCTCGGTCGACTACATCGTCCGCATCGAGCAGGGCCGCGCCGCCACCCCGTCCGCCCAGATCGTCAGCGCCCTCGCCCGGGCGCTCCGGCTGACCAGGGACGAGCGTGACCACCTGTACCGGCTGGCCGGCCTGCAGCCGCCCAGGGACACCGCGATCACCGACCACATCCCGCCCGGCATGCAGCGCGTGCTCACCCGCCTCGGCGAAACCCCGGTGGCCGTGTTCGCGGCCGACTGGCGCCTCATCTGGTGGAACCGCGGCTGGACGGCGCTGCTGGGTGACCCCTCCAGCCTCGCCCCCGAGGAGCGCAGCCTGGTGCGGTCCCGGTTCCCGGTCGGGGCCGACCACGGCGGCCTCGCCCGGTGGCCGATCGCGTCGGAGAACCGGGCCGCCACCGACCGCGCGATCGTCGCCGACCTGCGCCGGGCCTCGGGCCGCTACCCCGACGACGCCAGGCTGAACACGTTGATCCGCCGCCTGGTCGACGGCAACGAGCTCTTCGCCCGACTGTGGCACGAGGGCGCGGTCGGCGGGCACGCCGAGGACCGCAAGGTCATCAGGCACCCCGAGATCGGCGACATCACCGTCGACTGCGACGTGCTCAACGACAGCGACACCGACCTGAAGATCGTGATCTACACGGCCGCCCCCGGCAGCGAGGACGAGACCAAGCTCGACCTCGCCCGCGTCGCCGGCGCCGTCACGCCCGCCCCGCCAGCAGCGCCGCCCGGGTCCGGGTCCGGCCAGGATCAGCGATGACCGGGGAGCAGGTCGCCGCGCGACCGCGCAAGGTCAGCCCGGCCCAGGCGGCCAGGATCCTGGCTGAGCGCGATCCGGTCGTCGCCCGCCTGGTGGCCGAGATCGGCCTGCCGTCGTTTCCCCGGCCGACCGAGACCCACTTCGCCGCGCTGGTCCGCCCGATCATCTACCAGCAGCTGGCGGGCCCGGCCGCCCGCGCTATTTACGGCCGGATGGTGACGGCCCTGGGCGGTGAGATCACGCCGGAGGCCCTCCTCGCCGTCTCGACCGAGGATCTGCGGACCGCGGGACTGTCGGGCAACAAGGCGCTCTCGGTCAAGGACCTGGCCGCGAAGGTCCTCGACGGCACCGTCGTGATCGACTCCCGGCGTCTTGCCCGCGAGAGCAATGAGGAGATCGTCGCCCGCCTCACCACGGTCCGGGGGATCGGCCGGTGGTCGGCCGAAATGTTCCTGCTGTTCCAGCTCCGCCGCCTCGACGTCTGGCCCACCGGCGACCTCGTCATCCGCAAGGGCTTCGCCCTGGCCTGGGACATCGCCACCCCCACGCCCAAGCAGCTCGACGCGCTGGGCGAGCCCTACCACCCCTACCGCAGCGTCATCGCCTGGTTCTGCTGGCGCGCCGCCCAGCTCTACGCGGGCGCCAAGGCCAGCGCGGTCACCAGCTGACGCTCAAGATCAAAAGCTCACATCCGTCATCTCGAACGGTCCGGGGCGCCTCTGGTCGGCACGCGCGACCCCGGCGAAGGCCCGCATAAACGGACGCATTATTGCCGCCGTCATGAGAATTTATCAAATACTTAGCGTTGCGAGCTTGAGTGGAATCTCACGCGACCGATATAAATGTCCGTCATGAAGACAGGCATGCGCAGGGCACGCGCAATAAAGTCGACCGCCCTGGCGCTCGCGGTCGCATCGCTCGCCGCCACGGCGGCGCTGACGGCCGGCGGACCCGCCCACGCCACCGCCACCGCCACTGCGACAACCGCCGCCTCGTCCAGCGCCATCTGCACCGCGCCGGCGAAGTACGCGTCCCTCGCCACCAGGCTCTCCAAGGACATCGCGGCCGCCATCCGGGGACGTTCCGGGTCCATCGCCATTCGGGTCGAGGACGTGCGGACCGGGGTGGAGTGCCGGTATAACGAGGGGCGCCGCAGCCACTCCGCCAGCGTGGTCAAGGCGACGATCCTGGCCGCGCTGCTGTACTGGCGGCAGCAGACCCACACGTCCCTGACGAGCACGGAGAGGCGCGAGGCGACGTTGATGATCGAGTACTCGGACAACGGCGCTGCCACGTACCTGTGGAATGACGTCGGGCATGCCAGGCTGAACCAGTTCGTCAAGGCCGCCACCATGACCGAGACCGAGCTCAACCCGGGTGGCTACTGGGGGCTCAGCGAGATCACCGCACGCGATGAGCTGCAACTAACGCGGCTGCTCACGGAGCACAACTCGGTGCTGACCAACGCAACGCGCGCCTATGAGCTGAACCTGATGAACCATGTGGTGTCGTATGAGCGGTGGGGTGTCCCGGCGGGCGCGCCAAGCGGGCTGACCGTCTACGTGAAGAACGGCTGGCTCAACGACCCGGTGCTATGGGTCATCAACAGCATCGGGGCGATCGAGGGCCACGGGCGCGACTACAAGATGGCGATCCTCACCTACCACAACCCGAACGAGCAGTACGGGATCAACACGGTCCAGGCGATCGCCGAGGCCGCCAACCGCGACCTGAACGCCGGGCTGCCCGCGGCCGGGACGCTGATCGCGCCGACTGCCCTTCCTCGTTCCCTGCAGGGACGACCGGACGAGGCGATCCCGGCGGGGGCGCACTAGCCGCATCGTTCCCCTCCGTATCCGGGCCTGCCGCTTGGCGGCAGGCCCGGCCACCGGTCAGCCGCTGGTGCCCTTGTAGTTGAGCACCTGGCGGAGTACGTGCACGACTTCCGTGAGGTCAGCCTGGTCGGCCATGACCTTGCGGATGTCCTTGTAGGCGCGAGGGTCCTCATCCACCAGCGCCCGCGCGGCTGACGCGTTCCAGGTCTTGCCCTTCATCGCGGCGCGCAGCCCCTCGAGATCGAGGTTGCGCTTGGCCTGGCCGCGCGACAGGCGCAGGCCGGCACCGTGCGAGCTGGAGTTGTACGAAGCAGGGTTGCCCTTGCCGCGGACAATGTAGGTGTCGGTGCCCATCGACCCGGGAATCACCCCCAGATCGCCGGCCCCGGCCTTAATGGCCCCCTTGCGGGTGATCCACAGGTCCCGGCCCTGGTGATGCTCCCGCTCGGTGTAGTTGTGGTGGCAGTTGATCACCCGGACCGTCATCACCCGCTCGCTGTCGGGGCCGGACGGCTTGACGACCTGGGCAAGCGACGTGAGCAACTGGCGGTTCATCCGCGCGCGCGACTCGTAGGCGTACCGCTGCGCCCAGACCATGTCCGTGATGTACGCGTCGAACTCGGGCGTCCCCTCGGTGAAGTAGGCAAGGTCCGGGTCCTCCAGGCTGACCAGGTATTCCTTCATAAGCCCCTTCGCCTTATGAATGTGGTAGCTCGCCAGCTGGTTGCCGATGCCGCGGGACCCGGAGTGCAGCACGGTCCAGACCTTTCCGCGCTCGTCCAGGGACAATTCCACAAAGTGGTTGCCCGATCCCAGCGTGCCAAATTGCGTTATCGTCTTCCGCTGCTGCTTTTCTGAAAGCTCGGAGAACGGCATCCCGACCAGGCCGAAGACGTCCCGGTAGCCGTCGCTGTAACCGAGGTCGCGCCCCGTGCCGACTCCGGCTGGAATGTGCTCGGAAACCAGCGACATGAGCGGGCCGAGGTCATCCGGAAGGTCACTGGCGGTGTAGGCGGTTTCCGTGGCGATCATCCCGCAGCCGAGGTCAACGCCCGCGAACGACGGAACGATGGCGCCTTCGGTCGGGATGACCGACCCGATGGTCGCGCCGACGCCCACGTGTGCGTCGGGCATGAGCGCGACATGCCCGGGCACGAACGGCAGCCTGGTGGCCCGTCGCGCCTGCGCCCGCGTCCCCTCGTCCACGTCACTGCCCCACACGCGCAGCTTGTCGTGCGCCTTGCTCATCGTTCACCCGTTTACTGGAATGGTTTAAAGAGCGCCCACGGTGACATTTTAATAACGCGCCAGCGCCCCATCGCAGCCAGGAGATCAGGCTGCGCGATTCAATAAATATCAGTCTCGCTTAATAGGGTCAAAGCAATTACTAGTGGAGGGATGGCGTTCTCTGCGTCGGAAGTAAACAGATTGTTGAAAACATGTAGTTGACAACCATGTGCCCGCTTGCGATACTCGCAGACATGGCCGAGACCTGGACGCCGCCGGATCCGCCCAAGGCGCGGGTGGAACGGGAGTACGCCGCGCTCTTCCGCATCCATGAGCGGCACGCCGATAGCCCCGAGCGCCGCGCCCGGCCTGGGCACACGCCCATGGTCGGACCCGGCGAGGCGGTCCGCCTGCTGGTGAGCCTGGCGGCGGGCTCGTCCGTGGTGGAGGACGGCGAAGCGGACGTGGACGCCGCCGACCTGACCGCCGCCCTCACGCTGATGCCCAAGGTCCGCGCGGAGGTCGACGAGCTCGAGGCGTCGCTGCTGATCCTCGCCCGTGCGCAGGGCCTGACCTGGCAGGAACTCGCATTCTGGATGGGTCTCGGCAGTGCGCAGGCAGCCCGGCAGCGCTATGAGCGGCTGGCCGCCAGAACGGCGCCGGACCCTGCTCCGTCCGACCCGGAGCAGGGGCAACGGCAGCCGTGACGATCTATCGGGCCCCTAGCTGGACGGCTGCCTCGACGAGGTCGAGGTAGGAGGCGACCGCATCGCCGAGCTGACGCCAGGACGGAGATGAGAGGTCGTCCGCGATGCCGCGCAGGGCACGGAGCTGGGCGGCCGGGTCCGAATCGTGGAAGTCAGGCCGCCGTCCAAGGAACCGGATCATCTGACCGGCGCGCGGTGAGCGGCGGCCGACGTACTTGCCCGCGATGGGGACGTAGGCCAGATGTATCTGGCGGACCTCATCCCCGGTCTTGGCCGTTGCGGGCTGACGGGGGCCGCTGGCGTTGAACTCGCCGAATGGCAGCGTCCCGGTCGTGACGGGCAGACGCTCGAAGACGATGCGGCTGTCGGTCGGCCACGGCGTCCGGTCGGCCGGATGCACATGCAGGTCAACCCAGAGCGGTAGTCCTGAGCGGATATGAGTTGTCCCCAGGGACGCAGCGCCTGCGGGCGAGTTATGGCGGCCGTCTGAGCGCAGATCGGCCCGCGCCCAGGGGCTGGCCGCCGGATCATTCATGAACTGCCCGATGAACTGGTCGCTCGCGAGGATCAGCAGGTCAATATCGCTCCAGTTGTCTTCCTGGCCGCGCCCCAGCGAGCCCACCAGGGCCACCCCGGCGACCGCCGGGTCAGCCTCCAGCAGCCCGAGCACGTGGTCGAGGAGGCGGTCACGGAGCCGGGCCAGCAACGCCGGCCCGTCCGGAACTCGGGGAGAGTGGGCGGAATGGGTATCCATGGGTCGCCGGTGAGAACTACGCGGCCGCCAGTCTCGTCATAGCAGTTCCGTGTACTTCGCGACGAGCGCCTCATCAACTGGCCCGGCCTCAAGCTCCGCGACAAGATCCTCGTCGAGCGAGACGGAGACTTTCCGCTTTACCGTCACACCAGAAGAGTACCGCGGTGTTGGTTGCCTGAATCGAAGCTTTGAATGCACGCGGGACTGCCGTCAAACGCTCATTCTTTGGCCGGAGCCTCGGCCGGTGCCGCGGCGACGAGCGGATGCTCGCGACTCAGCCGCCAGTAGATCGGCCAGCCGATCACGATGGCCAGCCAGAAGGTGATCGCCCGGTACACCAGCACGGCCGTCAACGCCTGGGTGCCCGGCACCCCGACGGCGACCAGGGCGCCGGTCAGCGCGACCTCGACGACGCCGAGGCCCCCCGGGGTCAGGTTCAGGCTGGCGCCGCCGGCGCCGGCCGCCCAGGCCAGCACGATTCCCCACCACGGGACGTTCGCTCCTGCCGCCTTGATGCTGAACGCCAGGCAGAGCAGGTCGAAGGCCCAGTTGCGGAAGGCGGACGCGGTCACGTGCAGGGCGTCGCGGCGGTGCAGATGAAAGGCGGTGAGGTCGGCCATGGTCGCGCCGACGATCCCGGCCGCGTCGCCGGCCGGGCGGTGGATGAGGCGCTGGACCCGGCTCAGCACCCAGACCGCAGCCCGCCCGACCCGTTCGCGGACCGCGGCGCGCCGCACGGCGATCGCGCCCACGGCGATGACGAGCGCCGACAGGACCAGCCCGAGGCCGCCGGCCACGATCGCGAGGGTTTCCCCGGAGAGGAGGGCGCCGATGGACAGGATCACGACGAAGGCGATGTTCGACGCGACTCCGGCCAACGTGAGGGTCCAGCCGGCCAGGGTCGGCTCGGCGCCGTGCGACACCATCCGCCGGTAGGTGAACGCGGTGGCGGCGCCGGACCCGACGATCGGCAGCGACTGGGCCATCGCGTTGCTCGCGTAGGCGATCGAGACCGCCCGGCCGACCGGCAGCCGGTGGCCGGCCAGGATGAGGATCTGTCGCTCGAGCAGGGCAAGCGAGAGCATCGACAGCGCCTCGAACACCAGCGCCCAGAACACCGGTAGCCAACGCAGATGAGTGAACGAGTGGATCGACTCCCCCAGCAGCGGCCGTTCGGCCAGCACCGCCACCGCGAGCAGGCCCACCGCCGCCACCCCCACCGCCCATCGTCGCCAGGACCACAACGCCCGATGGTGCAGCGGCGTGATCGCTCCCGGCTTGGGACCAGGGGGCCGTGTCGTCATTCCACGCTTCTCCTCATAGGGAACCTGTACCCGGACGAAGCGCCGTGGCGACCAGGACGCTCGGGGTCATCGGATGGCGGGCGGGTATGCCCGGTACGGAAGCGGCGATCGAGGCGCGCTGGAGTTCAGGAGGAGACGATGCGGATTCTGGTGGTCGGCGCGGGCGCGACCGGGGGATACTTCGGCGCGCGACTGGCTCAAGCCGGCCGGGATGTGACGTTCCTGCTCCGGCCGGCCCGGGCGGCGGCGGTGCGGGCCAACGGGATCAGGCTGACCGGCGAGGGCCCGGACGAGGTGGTGCCGGTGACCGTGGTGACCGCTAGCGAGATCAACGGCCCGTACGACCTGGTGCTGATGACCGTGAAGAACGGCGCCCTCGAGTCCGCCATGGACGACATGGCCCCGGCCGTCGGCCCCGGCACCCTCATCGTGCCCTTCCTCAACGGCATGTCTCACCTGGACCGGCTCAACCAGCGCTTCGGCGTCAGCGCCGTCCTTGGCGGGGTCGTCATCGTCGCCACCACCGTCAACCAGCAGGGGGACATCGTCCGGCTGGCGCCGCAGGCCAGCCTCACCACCGGCGCCCAGCCGGGCAACCCGCCGACGGACACGACCGGGGTTGCCGCCGCGCTGGGCGACGTCGTCGGGTTCGATTTCGCCCTCTCCGACCACATCCTCGCCGATATGTGGGGCAAGTGGGTATTCATCGCCACCGTCGGCGCCTTTACCTGCCTGATGCGCGGGGCGGTCGGCGAGATCGTCGCGCAGCCCGGCGGCGACAAGCTCGGCCCGGCGTTCTTGGCCGAGGCCACCGCGATCGCCCAGGCCAACGGCTACCCCATTCCGGACGCGCAGGTCAGGAACACCACCGCCACCGTTACCCAGCCGGGCTCGGGCCTCACGTCGTCGATGTACCGGGACGTTCTCGACGGACATCCCACCGAGTCCGACTACATCGTCGATGACCTGGTGCGGCGGGGGCGGGCGCACGGCCTCGAATCCCCGCTCTTCCACCTCGCCGCCACCCAGCTGGCCGTGCACAACGCCCGCGCTCGGCGCTGAAGCCGGCCAGCCACGCCGATTACTTCCGGCCGGCGCTTCAGTCTGCACGGTGGGCGGCGCTCACGTGGAGCGCCCGCCTCCAACGAGGAAAGCAGTGGACGCGATGGCCGACGACGAGAACCAGATCCGCGAACTGCTCGCGGACATGGCGGCCGGGTACCGGGCCAAGGACGCGGAGCGGATCGTGGCGAGCTACGCGCCGGACCTGATGGTGTTCAACCTCGCGCCGCCGCTGCGCACCGGCCCGGCGGAGCTGTCCGATATCGGCGGCGGCCGGAAGGTCGACATGGCCACCGCCGACGGCGTCCGGGTCTGGCTGGCCGGGTTCGGCGACCAGCCGTTCGACTACGAGGTCGCCGATCTCGCCGTTGTCGTCGGCGGCGACGTCGCGTTCGCGCACGCCCTGGGCCGGATGGGCTCGCCCGGCGCGTTCAGCCTGTGGTTCCGGTTCACCGTCGGCCTGCGCAAGCACGAGGGGACCTGGCAGATCGCTCACCTGCACGCGTCCGTCCCCTTCTACATGGACGAGACCAGGCGCGCCGCCCTCGACCTGACCCCGTGAGCCGGTCGGCAGCCGGCCGCCCGGCCTTCGCATGAAGCGCCGGGTGCCGGGTTGACACGCGCGAGCCCGATTAAATATGGTTCCCAAGTCAAAATAGTTTTGACGGCAAAATCAAATCATCTCCGGAGGTCGGCATGGCACCAACGGAACAGCAGGCCCTGCAGGCGCAGCTGCGCGATGGCAGCCTGGCGGGATCCTGGACGCTGGACCCGGCCAGGTCCGAGGTCGTGCTGCACACCAGGCATACCTGGGGGCTGCTGCCCCTCCGGGGCGTGTTCCGCCAGGTCAGCGGGTACGGGACGGTCACCAAGGACGGGGACGCCAGCGGCGTCATCACCGTGACGGCCGCGTCGGTCGACACCAAGAACCCGCGGCGCGACAAGCACCTGCGCTCGGCCGACTTCTTCGACATCGAGAACCACCCGGAGTTCACCTTCGCCGCCGACAGCGTGACCCCGACCGACGGCGGCGTCCGGGTCGACGGGGACCCTCACCGTCCGCGACCGTACCAACCCGGCCTCGTTCGACGCCCGGGTCGCCAGCGACGGCGGCGAGCTCACGCTCGACGGCGAGCTGAAGGTCAACCGGGGCGACTACGGCCTGAACTGGAACTTCATTGGCATCGCGGCGATGGACAACACAATCGCGGTGCACGCGGTGTTCACTCGGGGGTGACCCGGACGACGACCTTTCCCTGCCGTTTTCCTGATTCCACGGCGCGATGCGCGTCGGCGACCGTGTCCAGGTCGTACGGGGAGGGGTCCACGATCGGGGTCAGCCGCCCGGACTCGGCCAGCGCGGCCGCCTCGGCCAGGATCTCGCCGTGGTGCGCTCGGCCCCGGCCGGTCAGCAGCGGGAGCAGGGTGAACACGCCCGAATAGGTCGCGCCGCGGAAGCTCAGCGGGGCCAGACTATGGCTTCCCCAGCCGAGGATGCTGACCACGTGCCCGGTGTAGGTCCGCACGGCCGCGAACGAGGCGTCGAGGGTCGCGCCGCCGACGGCGTCGAAGATGACGTCGAACCCCTCGCCGCCGGTCGCGGACGCGACGTAGTCCTCCACTGACGTGGCGCGGTAGTCGATCGGCTCGGCCCCCAGCCGGCCGATGGTGTCGAGGCTGGCCCCGGTGCCGGTCGCGAACACGGTCGCGCCCCGGGCGAGCGCCAGTTGCACCGCCACGTGGCCGACGCCGCCGGCGCCGCCGTGCACCAGCACCAGCTGCCCTTCCCGGGTGCCGGCCCGGTCGACCAGGCCCTCCCAGGCGGTGATCACCGCCAGCGGCAGCGCCGCCGCCTCCGCCATCGACAGCTTCCCGGGCTTGCGGGCCAGCAGGTCGTGGTCAACTGAGGCGTACTCGGCCAGGCTGCCCGGCCGGTCGCCGACGCCGCCGGTCATCCCGTAGACCTCGTCGCCGGCGGCGAACCTGGTGACCCCGTCGCCAACCCCGGCGACGGTCCCGGCCAGGTCGATGCCCAAGATCATCGGCGGCGTGACCCGGGCGTGGGCGGCGGCGCCCGCCTTGATCTTGATGTCCAGCGGGTTGACGCCGCTGGACGCCACCCGCACCAGAACCTCCCCGGGGCCCGGCACCGGGCGCGGGACGCTGCGCAGCGCCGGCTCGGCGCCGAACTCCTCCAGGACGACCGCGTTCATGGTTTCCATACGGCCAACCTACGCGCGCCCGTATCGCGCGGCAGCAGTCAGACGACCGAGAGCGGCGTCAGCCAACCGGTCCGCCGATCAGCAACCGCGATCGGTTCCGATTCGAGATCGTCGTTGGACCGTCCGGCCATTTTCCTACTAATTTCATAGACATTATGAACGACCATGCGCAGACGACGCGACGCCAGGGCCCGCGCCGCGGGTCTGCGTCAGCCGGCTGTTCATGCCCGCCGTCAACCAGCGCCAGCGCGAGCTCTACGCTGCCTTCGACGCGATCCGCCAGGCCGAGGGGTCGGCCGGGCCTCGCCCGGCGCGCGCAGGAGCCGGGGATGTTCCAGCGCACGCTGCGGCGCGAGGACGACCAGCTCCGCAACGAGCTCGGCTGGCGGCCCGCCGAGGCTCAGGCCGGAAACCCTCGCTGAATAAGGTCGAGCACCAGCGCCAGCGGTGGCCAGGCGGCCCGCCCGGGGCGGATCGCGGCGTACGCCCGCAGCATCACCGGCGGGTGGTGCAGGGTCTGCAGGGTCATGCCCCGCATGGCCGGCTGGTCAGACGGGAGCAGCCCGACCCCGAGCCCGGCCACGATCATGTCCTGGACCAGCTCGAGGCTGTCCGCCCGATGCGCGACCCGGGGCTCGAATCCGGCCAGCGAACCGACGACGCGGAGCACTTCGTCGTCGGCGGTGTTGCGTGAGTTGACGATCCAGTCGTGGTCACGGAACCGGTCGAAGACCTCGGGCGCGGTCCCGCGTCCCCGGCCGGGCTCGGACGGCACCCCGAGACTCCACCGGGTGCTGCCGAGCGGGCGGATGACCAGGCCGCCGTCGAAGCGGCCGGCGCCAGGTTGTAGTCGTAGATCAGCGCGAGGTCGATGTCGTCGCTGGCCAGCAGGCTGAGCGCCTCGGCCGGCTCGTGCTCGTGGATGTGCAGGCTGACCTCGGGATGGTGCGCGGCGAGGATCCGCGCGGCCGGCAGCAGGACCCGCCGGGCGGCGGTGGCGTACGACGCGGCCCGCACGATGCCGCTCGGCGCGGCCGAGGGGTCGAGGTCAAGGCGGGCGGCCTCGAGGGCGGCGAGGATGGTGACCGCGTGCCCGGCCAGCCGCCGGCCGGCCGGGGTCAGCCGTACCTGCCGCCCGGCAGGCTCGATCAGCGGTGTGCCCGCCTCCCGCGCCAGCACCGCCAGCTGCTGGGAGACGGTGGAGGTGGTGATGTGCATGGTCTCGGCGACCGCCCGCATCGAGCCAAGGCGGGACAGCTCAAGCAGCAGCTCCAGACGGCGCGGGTCCATCCCGGCATTGTTCATATTCGATGAACGGTATGTCAATAAAAATCAAGTGGACGCGAACAATTCCGGCCGTATGTACTGAGGAGCATGAACGCCGCCGGAGTTCTGCCGCAGTCCCGGGCCCGGGTCGGCACGCTGATGGCCGTGGGCTCGATGACGTGCGTCCAGATCGGCTTGGCGCTCTCGGTCCACCTGTTCGACCAGGTCGGTGCGCTCGGCGCGGCATGGCTGCGGCTGGCCTGGGCCGGCGTCATCCTGGCGGCCTGGGTGCGGCCGCGGCCGTGGCGGTTCCCGCGCCGGACGTTGCTGGCCGCGATCGCGCTTGGCGTCGTCACGGCCGGGGTGACA
The DNA here is from genome assembly GCA_963836195.1 of uncultured Actinomycetota bacterium. Classification (GTDB taxonomy): domain Bacteria; phylum Actinomycetota; class Actinomycetes; order Streptosporangiales; family Streptosporangiaceae; genus Trebonia. Next base: position 59,061 of record CAWIIX010000020.1, read on the forward strand.
ATGCTGTTCATGGCGTCGGTAGCCCGGCTGCCGCTTGGCACCGCGAGTGCGCTCGAGTTCCTGGGGCCGCTGAGCGTGGCCGTCGCGCGCAGCCGGGGCGGCCGAATGCTGCGGTGGCCCGCGCTCGCCGCGGTCGGCGTGCTGCTGCTGACCCGACCCTGGCAGGGCGGCGCGGACCTGGTCGGGGTCGCCTTCGCGGTCGGCGCGGCCGTCTGCTGGGCGTGCTACATCCTGCTCACCCAGGCGGTCGGCGACGAGCTGGCGGGCCTCCAGGGGCTGGCGGTCTCGCTGCCGGTGGCCGGGGTGGTGGCCACGCTGGTGGCGGGCCCGGCCGTCATCCCGATCCTGACCCCGCAGCTGCTGGTGGAGGGTGTGGGCCTGGCCCTGCTGCTGCCGGTGGTGCCGTTCAGCCTGGAGATGTACGCGCTGCGACGGCTGAGCACGGCCGCCTTCGGCACCCTGATGTCGCTGGAGCCGGCGATCGCCCTGATCGCCGGCCTGCTGCTGTTGCACCAGCGGCCCGGGGCCTGGTCGCTGGTCGGCATTGCCTTCGTCGTCGCCGCGGGCGTCGGCGCCGAGCGGACCGGCGCCCGGCCAGCGGGCCCGGCGGCCGACCCGGATCAGCCCGCGCCAGACCTGAACCGCCCGGCGGCGGTGCCAGCCGGCTAGACCCGGCCAGGCTAGCGGGCCGGCGTCGCGTTGAACGGGGTGAGGATGAGGTGCCCGGCGTCGACCGGGATGGTCACACCGGTCACCTTGGCGGCCAGGCTGGAGTTGAGGTACAGCGCGGTGTCGGCGATGACCTGCGGGTCCATGAACGTGGTGCCCTTGAGCGCCGCGAAGTGGTAGCCGCCCTCCAGCATGTCCTGCTCGGTGCCGCCCTCGTGCCCGGCGAACATGTCCCAGGCGCCCTGGTGGTCGGTCATCGGCGTCTTGATCGCGCCCGGGCTGATCGAGTTGCAGCGGATTCCGTCCGGTGCGAGCTCGAGCGCGATGTTCTTCATCAGCCCGATGACGCCGTGCTTGGCCGCGACGTAGTGCGCGTAGTTGAGGCCCGCCTCCCAGCCGTTGGTCGAGGAGGTGATCACGATCGACCCGCTGCCGCGCTCGATCATGTGCGGGGCGACCGCCTTGGCCGACTTCCATACGCCGGTCAGGTTGACCCCGATCATCTCCTCCCACTGGTCGTCGGTCAGCTCCCAGAACGTGCCTGGGTCCAGATCCCGGCGTTGGCGATGAGGATGTCGATCTTGCCCAGCTCAGCGATTCCGCGCGCCACCGCCTGATCGAGCTGCTGCTGCGACCCCGCGCGAACCGCCGGTGATCAGGGCGACCTTGCCGTCAAGGATTCCCATGATGTGCCTTCCTTCCAGTCGGTCTGCAGCCAGTGAGTCGGTGGTCAGCCGAGCTGGCCGCCGGCGTCAACGACGTGGGTGATTCCGGTGACGTACCGCCCGGCGTCGCTGACCAGGTAGAGGATCGCGTTGGAGATGTCGGCGGGCTCGATCGCCGCCACCGGCAGCTTGTTGAGCGTGCGCGCGGCCACCTCGAAGTCGTCCCGGGTCGGGTGCTCCAGGTCCGGGCGGAACAACCGGTACGTCGGCTCGTTGAGGATCATGTCGGTCGCGACCGTGGTGGGGTGGATGCTGTTGACTCGGATGCTCTGCGGCGCGAGCTCCTTGGCCAGCACCTTCATCAGCATCACGAGCCCCGCCTTGGCCGCCGAGTAGTGCGCGGTGTTGGCGTTGGCGTAGATCGCAGCCAGCGAGCTGGTGATCACGACCGATCCTCCCCGGCCGCCGTTGATGATGTGCGGGACCGACGCCCTGATCGTCTTCCACTGGCCGGTCAGGTTGATCTCGATCATCTCGTCCCAGACCTGCTCGTCCATTTCCAGCGTCGGGGCGGGGGTCGAGATGCCCGCGTTCGCCAGCACGATGTCCAGCCGGCCGAGCTGGGCGACGCCGTCGTCGACGGCGGCCGTCAGCGCCGCCAGGTCGCGCACGTCCACCTCCGCGGCGATGATCCGCCGGTCGAGCGCCTCGACCTGCTTGACGGTGGTCGCGAGGTCCTCGGGGGTGGCCATCGGGTAGGGGACGGTCGGCGCCTGGCGGCAGATGTCGATCGCGATGATGTCGGCGCCCTCCCGCGCCAGGGTCAGCGCGTGGCTGCGTCCCTGCCCGCGCGCCGCTCCGGTGATGAAGGCGACCTTGCCGTCAAGCAGTCCCATGATGCGCTTCCTCTCAGTCCTGATTCAGCTCAGTCGGTGCAGCTCAGTCGGTGTTCAGCCAGCCGGGCAGGCACTGGACCAGCGCCTCCACCAGGTCGTCCGGTGACCATCGCGAGTTCGGGTCGGCCAGCCACGCGCCGATCGCGCCCAGCACCCCGCCCGCCAGGAACCGGGCGGTGACCTGCGGGTCCGCCCCGGCCGGACGCGCGTCCATATGCTCGAGGGCCGCCACCGTCCGCTCGGTGAAGGCCTCGGTGACCGCGCGCAGCAGTTGCGGCGCCGCACCCGGTCCGAGCACCCGGGCGTAGGAGTCCCGGCGCTCCCAGACGAAGTGCACGATGTCTCGCAGCGCGCGGCGGCTCGCCTCGGTGGCGGGCACGCTGTGCTCGCCGCGCATCACGATGTCGGCGTTGCCGACCACGTCGAACAGCTCGCTCAGCGCGTGGATGGCCAGGTCCTCGGGGGAGGAGAAGTGGCTGTAGAACGAGGTCCGGTTGACCCCGGCGGCCTGGGCCAGCGAGCTGACCGACATCGCGCTCGGATCGGAGTCGGCGATCGCGACGTGAAAGGCCCCGACCAGCTTGCTCCGCGTGCGCAGCGCCCGCGGATCGTTGCTGTCGATCTTCGACCGACCGCGCCGACCGCCAGCACCGCCCTGACCTGGGTCTTCATCGACCGCCATGGATGAACGCTACAACTAAAGGACACTTGTCGTCTAGATGTAAAAGACACCCGTCGTCCAGTTCACAGCCGTAGCCGGGGCCCGTCCGGGGCGCCGTTTTAAGCCCTGGCGGTCATGGACGCCCGGTGCGATACTGGCGTCGAGCGTTATCGAGCAGGAAGGAGGCCGCCATGTCAGGACCAGAACACAGCGCGCCTCCGGTCGCCATCCCCGGCTGACGCTTCGGCGGTCGGCGTGCGCGCATTCCATCGCAATTCGTGAGGACGCGTATGTTCGAAGTTCGCAGTATCACCGTCGATTGCGCCGACCCCTACCGCCAGGCCCTGTTCTGGAGCGAGGTCACGGGCTGGCGGGAAGACCCCGACGACCCCAACCACCCCGATGACCCGGAGGGCAGGATCGTCGCCGGCCAGGGCTTCAGCCTCCTGTTCATCCCGGTGCCCGAGGGCAAGGTGGTCAAGAACCGGATGCACCTCGACCTGCTGCCCACCGACCGCAGCCGTGACGAGGAGGTCGAGCGCCTGCTCGGCATCGGCGCCACCCTGGTCGAAGAACACCGGCAGGCGGACGGCGCGGGCTGGGTGACCCTGGCCGATCCGGAAGGCAACGAGTTCTGCGTGGAACGCAGCCTGAAGGAGCGCGGCCAGATCTAGGGCCAGTGAGCCGTGGCGTCTCCGATACCGGGGCGCCACGGCTTACTAGGGTCATCGTCATGGCTATGAACTCCAACCACGCGCGGCTCTGCCCCAGCCCGGAGTGGGCCGAGCACATCCAGAGCGAGATCCTCCCCGAGGTGACGCGCGGGATCGACCTGCTGCCCGGCAACGATCTGCATCATTTCCACGTCGACGACACCTACAACCCGCTCGAGCCGGCCGCCCTGCTCACCCGGCTGCAGACGATCGGCTTCGCGAAGGTCGCCATCACCGTCGACTGGTCGGTCAAGTTCGTCGCCACCAAGCCCGCCCCGCCCGACGCATCGTGACCGGGTGTCAGCGGCCAGGCAGCCGCGGCGGCTGAGCGCGACGCGGCTGGCTTGGCGCGCGGCAGGTGGGGATCGGCGAGGCCGCGATCCCGTCTGAGGGTGACCATCGACCCGGATGGCGGCCGGCGGGCCGCTCAGGCGGCTAGCTGGGTCGCGCCGGACGGGCTCCGCAGCCGGTGGGCCCTGGTCCCCAGGGAGGCGGTCCTGACCAGCACCATCGTCAGCGCCATGAAGATCAGGCCGTCGGTGATGGCCGCGCCGGTGACCTGGTGGGCGAGGCACCACTGGTCGAGCTGGGCCGGGAACCAGCGGCTGGCGCCCAAGGAGAACGCCGCCCGGGCGCCGACGACGACGATCCACACGAGGGCGTAGGGGAAGCCGGCCGCGCTGACCGGCTGCCCGGTCTTCGGGCTGCGGTAGACCCGCATCAGCGCGGCCACCACCACGCCGCAGAGCAGGCCGGCCGCGAGACCGGCCAGCTCCACCAGGAGGCCGTTCCCGTGGGTGACGGGCGAGTCGATGAACAGCGGGATGACGAACGCGACCGTGATCAGCGGCCGCAGGATCCGCAGCTTGCCGATCTTGCGGTGCGGACCGAGGTCGCTCTCGAGGACCGCGATCAGCACAGCGCCGTTGATGATCATGGCTTCGGTCAGGGGAGACAGATACATGGTGTGCTCCTGTTCGCTCGGCAGGTGCCGGATGGTGTCGTGGTGACGTCTCCCACCATCGCCGCGCGACCCCGGCCGGCGCGTCGGAGCGCGGGCTGGTCGGCGGTACCAGGCGCGGAGCGCGGTACCAGCCGCGGCCGACGGCGGTACCAGGCCCGGGCAGGCCGATCGTCAACCCGTAACTGGTCCCGTGGGCCGACGCAGTAGTACCGCCCCGCTCCGTAGCGTCGGAACCAGTCGATCAACGCACGTGACCAAGGAGTGAGCGAGATGTCCTGGCTCGAAATCGTCGTCGCCATCGGAGTCGTCGGCTTCGTCATCTACCAGCAGGTGGCGGGCCAGCCGGTGCAGGGCAGGCGCCTCATCGTGCTGCCCGCCGTCGTCACCGTCGTCGGGTTCCTCAACCTGCACGCCGCCAAGCACATCCACCCGGCCGACGTCGTGTGGCTGACCGTCGGCGCCATCGGGTCGCTGCTGATCGGGCTGGCGTTCGGCGCCATCACCCGGCTGCAGGAGCGCAACGGCGCGCTGTGGTCGCAGCTCCCGCTGCGCGGGCTGTGGCTCTGGGTCGGGCTGATCGCCTGGCGGGCGCTGATCATGGTGCTCGCGGCCAAGTCCGGCGCGCACGTCGCCGCGTCGACCACCCCGCTGCTGTTCACGCTGGGCCTCAACCGGCTCGGCCAGGCGGCCGTGGTCGCGGCCAGGGCGATGGCGGCCGGCATCCCGTTCGCGCCGGAGAAGGACGGCCGCACGTTCCTGTCCGGCGGGCTCAATGGCCGCCGCCGTGACCGCTCGGCGCGATACTGATCGCTTGACATCCTCCCCCGCCTGAAGTGAAGGCGGGGGATTCCAACTACGACGCTAGGAGCGTGAGTTGAGGTTCGCGGTTCATTGGCCGGCTGATGCCGTCGCCTCCCCGCGCTTTCACCGCATGCCCTGCGGCGATGTTGCGTGCCGCGTTCACGTCAGCGTTGCAGGCGAAGTTGCAGGCCGTGCACAGGAATGCCGCTTGGCTCTCACGGTTCTCCCTGGCGACGTGCCCGCACGCACTGCGACGCTGCGACGTGTACGCGAGGTTCCATATGTACCGGGCATCCGAGCAATGCCTGAGCAGAGCAGATTCCCGCTCGGAGGCGGGCTGGAGGCGGTATCAGGACATACGAACATTATAACTGACAATATTCATGAAGGATGCATTGTGCGAAAATGCTTGCCCCGCTCTGCGGAGCGCCGGCCTGCTCCCCGGCCTGAAGGCCGGGGTGTCCGCCGGAGGTTCCTATGACCAACAGGGCCTACTGGCTGCTCCGGTACACTGGGTTCGCCGTAGTTGGGATAGCGGCCCTGGTCAACCCGCCCCACCAGCCGCACGAGCAGCTCTTCCGCGCCCTCCAGATCGCCTGCTTCTCGGTCGCCGGGCTGGCCCTGCTCGCGTGGCTGGTCGTCGACGAGCGCCGGCAGTACCGGCGCCGGTGGCTGCCGATCGTGCTCGGCGTCCTGGCCGCCGCCGGCCGGCCTGTCCGGGGTGACCTCCGGCGGGGGCCAGAGCCTGGTCGCCTTCGCCGCCGTGGCGACGGTGGCGGCCGGCGCCGAGACCGAGTGGCCGCAGGCTATCGCGGTCACCGTCGCGGGCATTCTCCCGCTCTGGATCGTCGGCCCGTTCGTCGGCAGCACGCTCGGCACCCTGGCCGGCTATCCGCTGCTGATCGCGGCGACCCTGTCCCTCGGCCGCAACCGGCGGTCCTACCGGGTGCAGGCCGAGCAGGCGGCCGCCCTGGTCGAGCAGTACGAGCGGCTGCGAGCGGAACAGCGCCGGGCCGACGTGCTCGACGAGCGGACCAGGATCGCCCGCGAGATCCACGACGTGCTCGCGCACTCGCTGGGCGCGCTCGGCATCCAGATCCAGGCGGCCAAGGCGGTGCTGACCGACCACCGCGACATCGACCGCGCGGTCGAGGTGCTGTCCGTCGCCCAGCGGATGGCGTCCGACGGCCTGACCGAGACCCGGCGCGCGGTGCACGCCCTGCGGGTGGACTCGGTACCGCTCGGCGACGAACTGGCCGCAGTGGTGGACGACGCACCGGCAGCGCTACCAGGTTCCGGTCACCTTCGAGACCGACGGCGCCGCCCGTCCGCTGCCGCCCGACGCCTCCCTCGCGCTGCTCCGCACCGTGCAGGAAGCCCTGGTCAACGCCGCTAAGCACGCGCCCGGGGAGCCGGTCGCGGTCCGCCTCGACTACGGCCCGGGCGACGTCAGGCTCACCGTCGTCAACCACCTCAACCGAGCTCAGGCCGGCCACGCCCGCACGCCGAGCAGCGAGGGCGGCTACGGGCTGACCGGCATGCGCGAGCGGCTGCGGCTGCTGAACGGCACCCTGCTGGTCGGCCCGCGCGACGCCGAGTGGGCGGTGACGGCCGAACTTCCGCTAGCGTCGGTGGACATGAACGCCGGATCCCCGCCCGCCCCGCCCGGGGCGGCCGCCCGATGACCCCCGACGCCCGATGACCCCCGACCGGCCGCTGCGCGTGGTCATCGCCGACGACCAGGCCAGCGTCCGCGAGGGCCTGGTCCTGCTGCTGGGCGGGCTGCCCGGCATCGACGTGGTCGGCGCCGCCGCCGACGGCGAGCAGGCCCTGACCCTGGTGGTCGAGCACCAGCCCGACGCGATCCTGCTCGACCTGCACATGCCCGTGCTCGACGGCATCGGCGCCACCCGCCGTCTCGTCGCCGAGCATCCCGGCGTCGCGATCGTCGTGCTCACCACCTACGCCGACGACGGCTCGGTCATCGAGGCGCTGCAGGCGGGCGCGCGCAGCTACCTCACCAAGGACGCCGACCGGACCGACATCGCCCGCGCCCTGCAGGCCGCGGCGGGCGGCCTGACCGTCTTCGACCCGCGGGTGCGGGCCACCCTGCTGGCCGCCGCGTCGAACGCCCCGCCGACGGCCGAGCCCGGGTCCGCCCCGTCGTCGGCGCCGTCGCCCGGGCTACCGGACGGCCTCACCCACCGCGAGGTCGAGATCCTCGGCCTGATGGCCCAGGGCCTGACCAATCCGGAGATCGCGGAGCGGCTGTTCCTGAGCAACCACACGGTCAAGACCCACATTAACCGGATCTTCGCCAAGACCGGATCCCGCGACCGGGTGGCCGCCGTCGGCTACGCCCAGCGCCACGGCATCGGCTGACCAGCCCCGCCCCGGCGTCCGCGGTCAGTGGCCGGCGATCTGGCCACCGTCGATGTGCAGGATCTCGCCGGTGATGTAGGGCGAGTCCTCCAGCAGCAGGATGCCGCCGACGACGTCGTCGACCGTGCCGACCCGCCCCAGCGGCGGCATCCGGTCGCCGAGGTCGTCGAAGCTCCCCGGCGGGTACATCGACGACTGGATGATGCCGGGCGACACGGCGTTGACCCGGATGCCGCGCGACGCGTACTCGATCGCCAGCGACCGGGTGGCGGCGGCCAGGCCGCCCTTGGTCAGCGCGGCCAGCACCGACGGCGACTTGGAGTCGGCCACGTCGGCCACGGTGGCCGAGATCTGCACCACGTGGCCGCCGCCGGCCCGCTTCGTCATCTCCGCGATGACCCGCTGGGTGGTCCAGAAGAATCCGGCCAGGTTGACCCCGACGACCAGCGCGTAATCAGCGGCGGTGTACTCGGTGAACGGCTTGGACATGAACACCCCGGCGTTGTTGACCAGCGTGTCGATCCGCCCGAAGCGCTCGATCGCGCCGCCGGTGATCCGCTCGGCTGTCGCCGGGTCGCTGACGTCGCCCGCCACCGTGAGCACATCCGGGTCCTTCGACGGCTCGATCTTGAGCGAGTTGGCGACCACCGCCCAGCCCCGGGCCCGGTAGGCGGCGACCAGGCCGGCCCCGATGCCCTGCGAGCCGCCGGTGATGACGGCGACCTTGCGGTCGGCGTCGCTCATGACCGGGTCGCCGGGTCGCTCGGGTGCGGGGTCAGCGGAATCGTCTCCGTCGTCATCCAGGGGTCAAGCGGCAGCGACTTCACGATCGTCTGCATCTCGGCCGGGCCGTCGGCCTGCCACAGGCCGAGCGCGCGGCCCTCGCCGGGCAGCGCCCACAGCCGCCGGAGCTTGCCCTTGCCCGCCCACTCCTTCGTCTGCTCCGCCTCCCGCGCCTCCGCGTCGGCCACCGCCTGGGCGGACGTGCCGTCCGGAATCACGATGGAGAAGAAGGTCAGGAACTCAGGCTCCCCGGTCCCGGCCGACAGCGCCCGGTCGTTGACGCCGGTTCGGGCGCGCATCGCCGGATCGTTCGGGTGCGGGGCAAGCGGCGTGACCTCATCGCTCCGCCAGATCCGCAGCGGCATCCCGGACAGCACCGTCTCCAGCTGGTTGGCGTCGGCCGCGACGAACAGCGCAAGCGTCCTCCACTCGCCCGGCCGCAGCGGCGGCCGCCACAGCCGCAGCACGTTCCCCTGGGCCGCGAGTTCGGCCGAGTGAGCCGCCTCGCGCGCCTTGACCTCATCAACCGTCTGCTCCGGCGTTCCGTCCGGGACGTGCGTCGTCATCGAGACTAGGTACTGCATGACAGGTGCCTCCTGGAGTGCAAAGTCGGACCACAGGCCAAAACGTTGGCTGCGCAGCAGGCTCAACGGCGGCGCGTTCACCGGATCACAGGTAGTGACTCAGTGCCCGGCCGGACGACGTTGTACTCCTCGCCGATCGCCTGCTGCCCCAGCGTCCCGCTCGGCCGGGTCCGTCGCGCCCGTGTCACCCCCGGTCGGCGCCACTGGTCGGGCCGCTAAAGGCGGTCCGACAGCCACCAGTGCACCTCGGGAACCCGGTTCTGCAGCAGCGACAGGTGGCCGTCGTCGGCAAGCAGCAGGGGCTTCACGCCGGGAATGTGGGCCGCCAGCCACTGGCCGTGGCCGAACGGAACGAAGACGTCCTGCCGGCCGTGCAGCAGCAGGACCGGCACGGTGATGTCGGACAGGCGGAACCCCCACGGCCTGAGCATGCAGTTGTCCTCCCACCAGCCCTCGCTGCCCGGCGCCAGCCCGTCCCGCATCGCGGTCGCGAAAAAGTCGCCAAGACCGCCCTCCATCGCCGCGATGTCAACCGGCGGGAGGACGGGCCCGGATCCGTCGTCGTCGGCCAAGCCGGCCGGCTCGGCCCCGTCGCCCGGCGCCTCGTCCAGGATCTCCGCCCGGTCCCGGTCCGTCTTCGCCCGCGCCGCCGCCTCATCGCTGAGGTAGAGCACGACGTCTTCGACGTTCTCCGGGGCCATGCCGTCGAAGTAGTCGAGGCCATCGGCGTCGAACGGCGCCAGCGAGGCGAGCGTGGCGGCGGCGGCCACCAGGTCGGGCAGCAGCGCGGCGCACGCGAGCACGTGCGGGCCGCCGCCCGAGGCGCCCCACATCGCCAGCCGGTCGATGCCAAGGTCGGTGCAGATCGCCCGGACGTCGCCGACGCAGTCCGCGACCGTGCGCCCGGGCCGGGGCGACGACCCGCCGTAGCCCGGCCGGTCGTATCCGATGAGCCGCAGCCCCCGCTCGGCCGCGTCCCGCGCGTGCGGGCCGTAGAGGAGCCGCGACCCCGGCGTCCCGCCCTGCACCAGCACCGGCCGCCCGGCCGGGTCGCCGGCCTCCTCGACCGCGAGCACCCGACCGTCGCTGGTCCGCACCGTCCGCTGCACGACGCCTCCTCCGCCCTGTGCCTGCTCAGCCAGCCCCCTGCTCAGCCAGGCCCTGCATCAGCCCTGCATCAGCCCTGCGTGGGGCCGAGCCTAGCCAGCGGCGCCGAGGCCGTCCAGCGTCCCGCGCCGGCATCAGCGCCGGACGCTCGCGGTGTCAGCGGTCGCCCGGGCCGGCGACCTCGGTGTTCTCGGCGTAGACGATCTCCTGCAGCAGCGTGCCGCGGGGGAGGTATGGGTGACCAGCCGGCCGTGCTGGTAGTAGGCGCTCCCGCCGCCGTCAAAAGTGATCCACTCCTAATCTCCCCGACAGCCGTGGCCGTGCGGATAACGCCCCAGGCGTCTCAGCTCTCCAGCGCCACCCGGGCGACGCTGATGTCCTCCCGGCCGTGACCGGCCTCGACCGCGCTGCGCCACTGCCGCGACAGCGCCTCGAGCAGCGGCAGCCGGGCCCCGTCGGCGGCCGCGATCGCCAGGTCAATGTCCTTCAGCGCCCACTCGAGCGGGAACTCGGGCGCGAAGTCGCCGCGCGCCATCTTGTGCAGCTTGGCGTCGGCCAGCGGCGCGTCGAGCGGCCCGCCCTCGATCGCCGCGTCCAGGTCGGCCGGGTCGATGCCGAGCCGGTCGGCCAGCTCCAGCGCCTCGGCCACCCCCTCGACCAGGAAGCACAGGTAGGAGTTGACGACCAGCTTCATCCGGCTGCCCTGCCCGGCCGGGCCGAGCCAGGTGGTCTTGCGGCCGACCGCGCCGAACACCGGGGCCAGCGACCGCCTCGGCCGCCGCCGGGCCCGACGCCAGGATCAGCAGCTGCGCCCGTCTCGGCGGGCCCCTTGCTGCCCGACACGGGCGCGTCCACGAACAGCGCATCCGGCCGCAGCTGGCCGAGCCGCTCCGCCAGCCCGATGGTCGCCGCCACGCCGATCGTCCCCATCTGCGCCCACACCGCCCCTCGGGCAGCCGCTGCGCGACCCCGTCGGCGAACATCACCGACTGCACCGCCGCCGCCGTCGGCAGCATCGTGATCACCACCTCGGCCCCGTCGACCGCCTCGGCCGCCGACGCCGCCACCACCGCCCCGGCGGCGGCCAGCGTCTCTGTCGCCTCCGGCGACCGGTCCCACACGGTGGTGCGCAGCCCGGCCGCGAGCAGGTTGCGGGCCATCGCCGAGCCCATGATGCCGGTCCCGAGCACCGCCACGCTCGTCGCCGCCCGCCCTGGTCTGTCAGTCATCGCGGTCACCTCTCTCCGTCGCTCAGCCTCTGTCCGTCGCCCAGCCTCACAGCCGGCCAAGCCCGTCGGCATCACCTACAGCTGGTGATGTTGCCCAGGTGGAGCCGTCCCTAGGAGACCTACTGGGGGTGACGATGCCGACCGACGAGGAGTTCCTCGGACGTTCCCGGTCGTGGTGCTCGAGGGAGTCCCCGCGCCCGCCTAGTCGGCTACTCCCGCCGCCACCGCGCCCGGCCGAACATACCGCCGTACAGCCCGTTGCCGTAGAGGCCCCTCGGCGTAGCCTGGTCGATCGCGTTGGCGTAGAAGACCGGCGCGCCGGTCGGCGGCGGCAGCGTCCTCGCCTCGGACAGGTCAAGGTCGCAGCGGATGTAGCCGACGGTGATCGCCGCGACCCGATCCGCGTCGACGAACCGCAGGTCATGCGGCCGGAAGGACTCGAGGAAGCGGGCGGCGGACCTATGACCCTGGCTCACGTCGCGCTGGATGCGCCGGTCGGCCCAGCCGCCGCTGCCCACCCACACCACGATGCCGTCGAAGACGTCCTCTTCCGGCACCTCGAGCACGTGCTCGAGGAACCCGAACTGCTGACCGTCCCTGGTCAGAACCGGAACGCCGGAGGTGACACCCTGGTAGGAGATCGGGAACTCGTCATCGGTATCCATAACGCAACCCTAGTCACCCCGGTCCGTTCGAGATAAAAAGAATTTCCCTCCGAACGGACCGAGGCGCCTGTGGCCTCGCCACGTCTCCCTGTCGCCCGGTGACGATCCCGGCCGGACTTTGCTGAGCGGGGCCACATTCACCCGGGCCGGGCCGGTGCGGCACAGTGGTGCGTGATGATCATCGCCAAGAAGGAGCAGCCGTGCCGGTAATCGCAATTCTCGACTTGCAGCTCAAGGCGGACGCGCTTGACCGGGCGGACGATGTGATGCGGGAGACGCTCACCGCCACCCGCGCCTTCCCCGGCTGCCTGGACGTCACCGTGCTGGTCGACCAGGCCAACCCCGCCCACGTGGCCGTGTACGAGCAGTGGGAGTCGCCCGAGGCCGATGCGGCCTACCGGAAGTGGCGGACGACCGAAGAGGGCGCCTCCGACCTCGGCACCGTGCTGGCGGCGGCGCCGACACTGACCGTGTTCACGATCGCCGAGGGCGTGTAAGCGCGCTCAACCAGCCCACCCCGTTGCCGTGGCCCGCCTCTGCGGCCAGGGCAACAGACATTCCCGGCTGGCCGCCGGGCGCTCGCGCTCGCGGCCCCCGCTGGCCGCCGGGCGCTCGGACCCTCTTTGGCTGGCGCGAACCCCGCCATAACAGCAAGAAGCGCGAGTGCTGGAATTATTGTGCGACGTTTCAACACGTTTTCCGAATGTTTTGTCGCACAATAATCCGGCGCCTCGCCTGATCGACGGATAACAGTAAGAAGTGCGTGGCACCGGCCGGCGCGTGGTGGCTGCCGGCCCGAAGATCAGGGCTCCGCGCCAACGCCTGGCCGAGGTCGTCTAGCCAGCGTGCGGTCAGCATTCGCCGACTTGCAGGATGATTACCCCTGCGCCCGGTTCCAGGCCCTGGCGCGCAGGAGTCGCAGCCCGTTGAGCCCGACGATCACGGTCGAGCCCTCGTGGCCGAGGACGCCGAGGGGGAGCGGCAGGTGGCCGGCCAGGTCCCAGCAGACCAGGCCGGTGATGATCGCGCCGGCGATCCACAGGTTGGCGGCGACGACCGCGCGGGCGCGCCTCGACAAGCCGATGACCGAGGGGATCACCGCCAGGTCGTCGCGCATGATGACGACGTCGGCGGCGTCCAGCGCCAGGTCCGAGCCGGTGCCGCCCATGGCCGCGCCGGTCGTGGCGGCGGCCAGGGCGGGGGCGTCGTTGACGCCGTCCCCGGCCAGCAGGACCCGGTGGCCGGCGGCCTGCAGTTCGCGGACGGCGGCGACCTTATCCTGGGGCAGCAGCCCGGCCCGGACGTCGGCGATGCCGGCCTGGCCGGCCAGCTTGCGCGCGGCCCGGTCGTTGTCCCCCGTCAGCAGGACCGGCGAGCTGCCAGTGAGGGCCGTGATCCGGTCGACGGCCGCTGCCGCCGTCGGGCGGAGTCGGTCGGCGATGCCGAGCACTGCGGCCGGGGTGCCGTCGATGCTCATCACCGCGGCGGTCTGCCCGTCTTCCTCCAGCGCGGCTACGACGGCTGTCGCCGCGGTTCCGGCCCGGGCGAGGTGGCGGGGACTGCCGATCTCGATCCGGTGGCCGCTGACCAGCGCGGACACGCCGCGTCCGGGCAGCGAGGTGAACTCGGCCGCCGTCGTCGGCACGAGGGCGGCGTCGCGGGCGGCGGTGACGACCGCGCGGCCCAGCGGGTGCTCGGACGGGTTCTCGGCGGCGGCGGCCAGTTCGAGGATCTCGCGCTCGTCCCGCCCGCCGCCCGGCAGTACCCGGATCTCCGCCAGCCGGGGGGTGCCCTCGGTGAGGGTGCCGGTCTTGTCGAATGCGACCAGGCTGGTCGTCCCGACTTCCTCCATGACGACGGCGGACTTGACCAGGATGCCGTGGCGGCCGGCGTTGGCCATCGCGGCGAGCAGCGGCGGCATGGTCGCCAGGACGACCGCGCATGGCGATGCCACGATCATGAACGTCATCGCCCGCAGCAGCGTCGGCTGGAAGGCGCCGCCGAGCAGCAGCGGGACGGCGAACAGGAGCAGGGTCGCGGTCACCATGCCGAGTGAGTACCGCTGCTCGACCCGCTCGATGAACAGCTGGGTACGGGCCTTGGTCTGCGATGCCTCGGTCACCATCTCGACGATCCGGGCGACCACGAATTCGGCCGCCGAGGAGCGCACCCGCACGGTCAGCGTGCCGGTCCCGTTCAGCGTCCCCGCGAACACGTCGTCGCCGGGCTCCTTCGCGGCCGGGAGCGGCTCGCCGGTGATGGTGGCCTGGTCGACCTCACTCGCCCCGGCGGTCACCTGGCCGTCGGCCGCGATCCGCTCGCCCGGCCTGACCAGGATCATGTCCCCGGCCTGGAGCTCGGCTGCCTCGACCGGCTCTTCGGCGCCGTCGGCAGCCAGCCGGACGGCGCGGTCCGGGGCCAGGTCGAGCAGGCCGCGCACGGCCTTCTCGGTGTGATGGGTGGCGACCGCCTCGAGCGCCCCCGAGGTCGCGAAGATGACGATCAGCAGGCCGCCGTCGAGGACCTGCCCGACCGCGGCCGCGCCGATCGCGGCGGCGACCATGAGCAGGTCCACGTCGAGCACCCGTCCCCGCAGTGCCCGCAGCCCGGCCAGGGCGGGCTCCCACCCGCCCGCGGCGTAGCAGGCGAGGAACAGCGCCCACCCCAGCCAGGCCGGGCCGTCCGCCAGGCGGGCGGCCAGCCCGGCCAGGAACAGGACCGTCGCGGCGCCGGCCCAGATCACCCCGGGCAGCGACCACGCGGTCGGGGATGCGGCCCGGGCCTCGGGTCCCGGGCGCGCGTGACGTTCCCGGGTGGGCAGCACGGCTGTCATCGGCTCTCCGTCACTCGACCAACATGTTCATCTGAAGACTTGTTCAGATGAACACCAAGGTATCATGATCGCCATGGGTCATGTCACGAGGCAGCGGGCGGACGGCCGGGCGCCGGCCACGGAGCTTGACGCCGCTGCCGCCGCGGTGGTCGCCCAGACGATGCAGGCGCTGGCCACGCCGAGCCGCCTGCTGATCCTGTCCCGGCTCCGCCGCGAGCCCTGCCCGGTCGGCCAGCTCGCCGCCGACATCGGGATGGAGCCGTCGGCCGTCTCCCACCAGCTGCGGCTGCTGCGCCACCTGGGTCTGGTCGAGGGCACCAGGCACGGCAAGACCACCGTCTACGCCCTCTACGACGACCACGTCGCCCGGCTCCTCGACGAGGCCGTCTACCACAGCGAGCACCTCGGCCTCGGCCTCCGCGACGACGTGGCCGAGCGCCAGCCCGCCCTGGCCGCAGACCCGGCCTAGCCGTAGAGCTCGGCCCGGCGGTCCGCCAGGTAGGTCCCGGCCGATTCGGCCGGCAGGTCCGCGACCACCAGCTGCTCGGCCTGAGCGTCGGCCTGGGCGAGCAGCTGGCCGCCCGGCCCGCAGATCTCGCTGAGCCCGTTGTAGTCGAACAGGTCGTCGGCCCCGCAGTAGTTCGCGTAGACCACCCCGCAGCCGTTCTCGCAGGCACGCGCCCGGACCAGGATCTGCTGGACCTCGTCGTAGCCGGCCATGTTCGCGGTCGGCACCAGCACCGTGCGCGCCCCGTCGGCCGCGAGCCGGCGCACCGCCTCCGGGAACTCGACGTCGTAGCAGATCAGCATGCCGACCCGGGCGTCGTCGACGTCGAACGGGGCCGGCGGGGCCGGGTTGGGGACGAACAGGCGGCGGTCCACGTCGCCGAACAGATGCACCTTGCGGTGCCGCCCGCGGACCACGCCATCGGGGCCGACATAGGCCGCCGCGTTGTAGGCGCCCCCGCCGGCCGCCCGCTCGGGGTGGCCGTAGACGATCGCGAGTCGGTGCCGCCGCGCGATCTGCGCGACGGCGGCGTCAGTCGGCCCGCCCGCGTCCTCGGCCAGGCTCAGCACCTGCTCGGGGGTGAGGCCGTAGCCGGACGTGAACATCTCCGGGGTGACCAGGACCTCAACCTGCCGCGCGGCTGCCTGCGCGCAGATCTCGTCCAGTCGGCGCAGGTTCCCGGCGACGTCGAGCGGTCCGGGCCGGCATTGCCACGCGGCAACCCGCGTCGTGGTGCTCATCCGGTCAGTCTTCCAGATCTCCGGTCGCTCTCCCAGAGCTCTGCTCAGTCTCCCAGATCGACCGGGCCGAGCTGGTCGAAGAGGTCGCCTGGCCCGGGGTTCTCCGGATGGCTGGCCCCGCCGAAGTGCGTGGCGATGCCCCAGACCGCGTTGAGCGCGGTCTGGACCGCGCCCTCGGCCCAGGCCGGGGTGAAGGACACGTCGTCGCCCGCGAGGAAGATGCCGCGCTCGGCGGCCGGCAGGCCGCGCTGCATGAAGTGCCGGTACATGCGATGGTTGTAGCGGTAGTGCCCGGGCAGCGCCCCCTTGAACGCGCCGAGGAAGTTCGGGTCGTCCTCCCAGGAGACCGTCACCGGGTCGCCGACGATGTGGCTGGCGATGTCGACCCCTGGGTAGATCTTGGCCAGCGCGTCGAGCGAGAGCTTGACCCGCTGGTCGACGTCGTAGGGGAGCATCTTCAGCGCGTCTGACATCCACGAGTAGGTCAGGCAGATGACGGCCGGCTGGTCGGGCCCGTGGTCGAACAGGTAGGTGCCGCGGGTGAGCCGGTCGGTGAGCGTCATGCCCATCAGCGGGCGGCCGGTGTCGGGGTCGATGTCCTTCCAGAACGGCCGGTCGACCATCACGAACGTCTTGGATGCCTGCATGTAGCGGGTGCGGTCGAGCGCCATCCAGAGATCCTGCGAGAACAGGCTCTCGTCGCAGTCGATCTGGGTTGTCAGGAGCCAGCTCTGGCAGGTGGTGAGCACGGCCGGGTGCGACCGGCTGGTGCCCCACCGGTCCCGCACGATGAGGTCGGTGCCGTCGGGGTGGCGGGCGATGGCGGCGACGCCCGGCCGCGGCACGCCCCCGTGCAGGCTCGCGAGCGTGGTGCCGGACGGCCACGGGCTCCGGTCGCTGACCGGCAGCGTCCACAGCCCGCGGGGCAGCCGCTCCACCCCGCCGACAATCAGCTGCTGGTCGGTGTCGCAGTTGGTGAGCACGACCCGCAGGATCTCGAGCATGGAGTTGGGGAAGTCGGAGTCCCAGCCGCCGGTGCCGAAGCCAACCAGCCCGAACATCTCCCGGTAGAAAAACGGCAGCTTCGAGAACGCCTGCGAGGTGTCGATGAAGTCGTAGAAGGTCCGGCCGTCCCACAGCGGGACAAGGTCGTCCCAGAGCTTCTTGAGCGTTTCGACGTCGCGGGCCCTGATCGCGTGCTGCAGCTCGGAGAAGCGGATCTCCTCCAGCGCCTGGTCCCAGGCCTCCGCGACCTCTGACAGCTCCGCCGGCAGGTCATCGAGGGTCTCGCCGGAGAAGGTCCGGCCCGCGATGTCGATGAAGGTGGCGCCGGCCGCCTCGGTCAGCGGGTTCGGGAACGGGGCGCTCTCGAGACCGAGCCGGCTGGCGTAGTGGAAAAAGGACCGGCCGGAGACGGGGAACCGCATGCCGCCGAGCTCGGCGATGACCCCGTCGGCGCCCTCGAACCGGTGCGAGCGCAGCCGCCCGCCGATCCGGGCGGACTCGTAGACGACCGGCCGCAGCCCGAGCTCCATGAGCTCGTAGGCGGCCACCATCCCGGCCAGCCCCGCTCCGACGACGGCGACCGTGGCCCCGTGCGACGACTCGGGAATCGAGGCGAGGCCCGCGGGATGGCTCAGCCAGTCGTCGTAGGCGAAGGGAAAGTCCGGGCCGAAGATGGTCACCGGACCTGGCAGGGCGTCAGTCACCCGTCGATGCTATGGGCGTGCAAGCCATGCTTTGAGAAGAATTTGCGTGATAATCGCCACTTACGCGGATATATCTGCACCCGTAGCCCGGTCAAACTTGAAAATCTACACGCGCGCGGTGATCAGGGCGGCGATCAACAGGGTGAGGGCCGCGCCCGCCCCATGCAAGATGAGCACGCGGGGCGAGTAGGTGTGCGGGGCGAATCGGGGGTCCTCGGGGCCCGGCTGGCCGGCCGCCTCGGCCGCCGCCACGCGCTTGACCGCGCGGCCGTTGACGGTGAACCAGGTCAGGCCGGCGCAGATCGTCCCGAGCAGGATGCCGAGGCTGATCGCGAGGAAGATCCGGTCGCGGCTGACCAGGTAGCCGAACCAGAAGCCGAAGCCGGTCATCCCCAGCGTGGGGTGGGCGAACTCGACCAGCGCCCGCGTGAGGGGCAGTGGCTCGCTCCGTTCGCGCTGCAGCGACGGCGGGGCGAAGGGGTCCTTGACGCGGGCCGGCGTCGCTGGAGCGGGGGCGCCTGCTGGCGAGGCCGAGGGCTGCCCGGCCGCGACGGAGACCGGTTCCGAAGGCGCGGCCTCGGTGTTCCCGTACCGGCGCGCCGTCGCCAGCAGGTAGGCGCCGACGGCAACGGTGCATATCCATAGCACGAGTGCGGCGATGGCCACGCGTGCACCTCCTCTCGTTCTGTCTCGAATCTACTCACGCTGGCGACCTTCCCGGATGACGACCCCGTGAAGTACGACACTCCGTAGGAGTCCGCCGTGCTCGCCCGCCTAGAGGAGGAAGGGAATGAGCATCTTCGTCCTGCCCCGGTACTCCGGGTAGGCGGCCGGGAAGGTGGACACGAGATTGCGTTCCTCGACCGTCCCGCAGTAGTAGAAGTACGCGATCAGCACCGCGACCACGATCAGGCCGAGCAGGTTGTTGACCAGCACCGTCCCCAGCATCGCAGTCAGGAGTCCCGAGTAGATGGGGTGGCGGACGAACCGGTAGGGGCCGGAGGTGATGAGCTCGGGCTCGGCCCGCTGCGTCATCGGCATCCCCCAGTTCCGGCCGAGGTGCAGGCGGGCCCAGACCGCAAGCGCGATACCGCAGGCGAACAGCGCCGCCCCGATGCCCGCCAGGATCACGCTGTGCACGGCCAGCCCGCCGCCGCGGAAGGCGTCGGCGATCACGATGACCGCGACCACGCTGACCCCGGTCAGCCGGGTCCGCCACCCGCCCCTGACGCTCGCCTTGCTGGTGGCGGCCGACGCGAGCCAGTAAATCCAGAACGCGAGCCAAGCGACGCCGATGGCGAGTTTGAGCGCTTGCATGGTGATTCTCCGACTTCTCCGGCCAGACCGGCCTGGCCGGATATCGCTCACCGTATCCTTCGGTCACGGCGCCGTCGTCGGCTCCCGGGTTGACTGGCGTAGACCCGCGGGTTGATTCGGGCACGTGACACGCGCTACCAAGACGCCCTCTTGGGGCCGTCCTCTCCTGGACTGGTCGCGGAGTGCGGTCTACGACCTCGACGCGCCTGGCGTGCCGGGTTGTCCGGTGGTTTCGGGCTAGCCGAACAACTCTTGCAGGACGGCGGCGGACCTCGGATTGATGGCCTCATCTGGAAAGAAGTCCGCGCATATCTGAAGTGCCGTCGCCGCGGACTCCACTCCGATGATCTCGGCGAGCAAGCGCAGGTCATCGATATCGCGGGTCCGGGCCGCCAGCGCCTTCATCGCGAAGATACGCCGTGGAGACGCTGCGGTTACACGCAGACCTGGATGGTCGAAGACGCGACGTTTCCCGGGATCGTCCTTGCCTGAGATGTAGACGCTCGCTTGCTCGTTGAGCCACCACCTAGGCAGGCCCAGGTCTTGCGCGACGTTCCTCGCTTCCTCTAGGACTATGCCGTGCGGTACGAACAGCGAGTCGACGTCGCGGGTCACACGGGTGGCGTCGTAGGCCAAGGCCATCGCAGCTCCCCCACGATGAATACGTCGGCGACCACCCCTCGGCGCGCCAACCGCTCGCCAAGGTTGGTGAACGCTCTTTCGAGCTGTTCCCGGTTGAGTAGGACGTTTCCGGGGTCGGTCACGCTGCTTCCAGGTCCGCCGCGGCCAGGTACACGCCGTGCTTGCGAAAGGCAGCCGGCGCGTGCACGAGCGCGTCGGCCCGCTGGACTCGAAGCACGGCAGGGAACCACGGCCGTTCGAGAACCCTCAGGTCGGCCCAGCTTGGCGGTGCAAGATCACGCTGTGCCGCAAGATGCTCAGCCAGGGCCGCCAGCAGAGCATCCCAGCGTTCATCCCCGACGGAGGGCGGCTCGTCCCGGAGCAACGCGGCCTGGATGTCCTGCGGCTCCCACCTGTACTCCTCGAGGAACTCCCAGAACGTCTTCCAGCGGATCTTCTCGTCGGTCGTCTGCGACAGGTACACCGCCAGATCGGCAACGGTCATGGGGTGATAGCTGGCCACGTCCGTTCCTCTCTCGTCTGCAGGACTCCTTGTACCTAATGAAGATAGCGCGCCGTGGAAAGCCTCTCGGCTACAAGCGACGTCGCGGGTCAAGGTGCCGGCAGTTTCTCGGTGCTCGCCGCCGGGCACGCCTGCCGCCAGGCGCGTCCTCTACCCAAGATCGTCTCCAGTCCACCCTGGACTTCGCGATCGACGAAGACGCCACCCCCTACGCGTCTGCGCCAGAGCGCTTGAGCAACTGGCCTAGGGTCCGCTGACGCGGGCGGTCGCCTGCCGTGCTCGCAACGCGGTCAGCAGCAGTTGGGCGGCCAGGCAGGCGCCGACGCCCTCGCCCGAGCGCAGGCGCAACTGCAGCAGCGGCTCCAAGCCGAGATCGTCGAGGACGGCGGCGTGGGCGAGTTCGCGGCTTCGCTGGCCCGCGATCAGCGCGCTCTGCGCCGCCGGTTCCAGACGGACCGCGAGCAGCGCCGCGACCGAGGTGACGAGACCGTCGAGCACGACCGGGACGCGGCGTTCCGCGGCCGCGAGGGTGACGCCCGTCAGCAGCGCGACCTCCGGACCGCCGAGGGCCGCCGCGAGGGCGCGCGGGTCGCGTAGTTCGTCACCGTGGTCGGCGCGCGCCCGGGCGAGGGCGCGGGCGATGACTTCGCGTTTGCGCTCGACCATCGCGGCGTCGGCGCTCGCCCCCAGGCCGACGGCGGCCTCGGGCGAGAGGTCGAGGAGCACGCAGGTCAGCACGGCCGCGACGGTGGTGTTGCCGATGCCTACCTCGCCCAGGCAGATCAGACCATGGTCCGCGAGGCGGCGTCCCAGGGTCCGGCCGTGTTCGATGAGGCGGTTGACGTCGTCGAGGCGCATCGCGTCCGCCTCCACCAGATCACCCGCCGGTCCCGCCGGGCGAGCGTGCATCGCTTCCACCCGCAGTCCGGCCTGCCGTGCGGTCGCGGCTCCGAGCGAGACCCCGTCTCGCGTGGCGGCGAGGACATCGGCGGTGACCGAGGGGGAGAAGGCGGAGATCCCATGCCGGGCGACCGGATGGTCGGCCGCCGCGACGATCAGCGTTCCGCCCGTCGGCGGCACCGGGTTGAGCGCGAGCACCCGGTTGACCGCCGTATCGAGAACGCCGAGAGATCCGGGGACGGTCAGCCGGTCATCTCCGGTATCCCGGCCGGCCACCACGGCCCGCTGGTCCGGACCGGCGAGGTGGGAGATCGGGGGTGACGGCTCGTCGGCCGATGGCCATCGCTCGCTGATCACGACGTCGTCCAGGGGCAGCCGCCGTGACCAGCCATGTCGCTCGAGCCCCGGATCGGGCGGCCGCTCGTCCGGCCAGCCGAGGCAGAGCCAGCCGAGGGTTTCGACGCCGTCCGGCAGGCTCAGCAGCTCGGCCAGGTCGGCGGGCTGGAAGAGCGTCACCCAGCCGAGGCCGAGGCCGGCCGCGCGAGCGGCCAGCCACATGTTCTCGACCGCGCAGGCGCAGCTCCACAGGTCAGCGTCGCCCAGGGTTGCCCGGCCGAGAACCCCGGCCGCGGGTGCCCGTCGGTCGCAGGCGACGATGACGCCGACCGGGGCCTCCCGGATGCCGTCGAGTTGGAGGTCGAGCAGCCTGGCGCGCCGATCGGGGGTGAGCTGTCCGGCCTGCCGGAGCCGCTCGCGGTCCGCAAGCAGCGCGGCCCGGTCGCGGGTCGACCTGCTCGCTGATCACGATGAACCGCCACGGTTGCGAGTGCCCGACCGACGGCGCCTGGTGACCGGCGGTCAGCACCTGACGGAGCAGCTCGGCAGGCACCGGGTCGGGCCGGTAGCGGCGGACGTCACGCCGCGCGGCGAGCACCGTGTGCAGAGCGGCGATCGTTGGCTCGCCGAGCGACCAGCCGGCCGGGTCGGCCGACCGATCGGCCGCCGACGTGGGATCTCCGACCAGGGGAACCGGGCGCGGCCAGGTCCGCTGCGTCCTTCTCGCTCATCGCAGCGCCACGCCCATCAGCGTGACTGCGGTGGCGGACTCGATCAGCGCGCCGAACACGTCGCCGGTGACGCCGCCAAGCCGCCGGACCGCGTGCAGCCTGAACAGGTAGGCGGCGGCCAGCGCGATGGCCTGGGGCAGCAGGACCCAGCCGACCGGTATGGACAGGCCAATGGCGATGGCCGCGCCCAGGCCGAGCACCCCCACGGTCCAGGCGACCGCCGCCGCGACCGGAACGTGGTTGGCGACGACGCTCCCGAAGCCGGACGCGCGGGCCGGCCGGACGCCCTGGACGGCCGCGTGGACGGCGGCGACCCGCCCGGTTGCGGCGGCGACCGCCAGGACGCCGACCGGCGTCCACGGCCCGCCTTGCATACTGCCGAGCGCGGCGACGTCGGCGCCGAGAACGAAGATGAGGGTGACGACGCCGAACGGGCCGATGTCGGACTGCCTCATGATCTCCAGCGCTCGCGCCGCCGGCGCGCCGCTGCCGAGGCCATCGGCCGTGTCGGCCAGCCCGTCCAGGTGCAGGCACCGGGTCAGCAGCGCAAGCACCGCGACCGCGAGCACGGCGCCGAGCAGGTTCGCGTGCGGCGCCCACTCGCGGACGGCCGAGGCCGGCAGCGCGGCCGCCGCGCCGGCGAAGGCGCCCACGACCGGCAGCCACAGCAGCGCGCCGGTGCCTTCCCCGGGCTGCAGGTCGACCGGGACCCGAACCGGGACGATGGTGAACATGCTGATGGATCGAGCCAGCCGTGAGCTCATCGCAGCCTGCGCGGTATCCCGGCGGTGACGAGCCATACCTCGTCCGCCGCCGTCGCCAGCCGCTGGTTGAGCTCGCCGAGCGCATCACGGAACCGTCGACCCGACGCGGTGGCGGGTACGATGCCGCTGCCGACCTCGTCGCTCACCGCCACCACCGTGACCGCGGCTGCCGCCCACGCGTCGATCAGCGTGTCGAGCGCGACATCGAGCCGCCGGTCCGCATCCTCCGGCTTGACCTCGGACCAGCAGCCGCAGTCGTCCATGACCCGAGCCAGCCAGGTGGTGACACTGTCGATCAGCAGCGCCCCGGCGTCCGCCTGATGAATGAGTTTCGCCGGGTCTGTCGTTTCAGCCGTGGACCACCCGGCGGGGCGGCGCGTGCGGTGCCGCTCGATCCGAGCCGTCCACTCGGCGTCGGCCGGGTCGCCTTGCGCCGTCGCGACATAGGTCACCGAAGCCGCGCCCGAGAGCAGTTGCTCGGCGTACCGGGATTTCCCCGAGCGGGTGCCGCCGAGCACGAGGACGCGACGTCCGGCCAGGCGCTCGCGGGTTTCGGCAGGCAGGGCAACGGCAAACGGGGTCTCGGCTGGCCGGGTCCGGGTTGGCACCGTCCCCGTAGGCACAGTCGAGTTGCCCGGCGGCCCGTCGGCGATCACCTCCCGCAGTGCGGCGCTGAAGCGGTCGGAGGTCTCAGTGTCGCGGACGGCGACGCGGATCCACCCCGGCCGCAAACCGGGGAACGTCTCACCGCGCCGGACGGCGAATCCGTGCCGATGCAGGCGAGTCCGCACGTCGGCGATCCCGGTGTCGAGCAGCACGAACGACGCCGCCGCGGCCGCTACCATTCGCGCCCCGTCGATGCCCGCGAGCCGGTCAAGCAGGTGAGCGCGCTCGGCCGCCAGACCGCGCGACCAGGCTTCGACCTCACGCGCGGCGGCATCGGACGCGGTGGCGACGCATGCCTCCAGCGCGGGCGAGGAGACCGGCCACGGCGGCTGCGCCGCCACCAGCAGCCGGACGATGTCCGGTGCGGCCAGCAGGTAGCCCACCCGCAGCCCGGCCAGCGCCCATGTCTTGGTCAGGCTTCTGATCACAACCAGCCCGTCGAGGTCACCGAGGCTCGCGACCGACTCCGGCTCGCCCGGCAGGCAGTCGGCGAAGGCCTCGTCGACGACCACGATCCGCCCCGGGCGCACCAGTTGGAGCAGTATGTCACGCGGGTGGGCGACCGACGTCGGGTTGGTCGGGTTGCCGATGAAGACCAGGTCCGCGTCGGCCGGGACCAGCGTCGGGTCAAGCGCGAACGGGAACGGCAGGACCACCTGGTCGACCTGGTGACCGGCGGCGCGCAGGGCGGCCTCCGGCTCGGTGAACTGAGGGTGGACGACGACCGCATGGTGCGGCTGGAGCGCCCGCGCCAGCAATACGAAGGCCTCGGCCGCGCCGGCGGTGAGCAGCACCTGGTCCACCGCCCGGCGATGACGGGCCGCGACTGCCGTTACCGCCGCGTCCTGATCCGGGTACGCGGCCAGATCCGCCGCGCGGATCCGCGCCGCGAGCCAGCCCGGCGTCCCCGACGACCGGACGTTGACCGCGAGGTCGACCAGGCCGGGAACGAGGTCGGCGTCGCCGTGGTGCGCGAGGCCGGCGTTCTCAGGTGCGTGCATTCACAGCACACTATCGCGGCGTCGGTTCGGCCGGTTCGGCGGTGGATTGCCTGCTGACGGGCGGCTCGCGGCCGGATTAGGTGGCCCGCTCGGCCGTATCCTCGTGGCCGCGCTGGAGCCGAGCCGACCACTTCTCCTCGATGTGGCCGTAGCGCCAGATGATCATGGCGGCGGCCCAGGTGAAGATGAACATGCCGACGATGACGAAGCCCGCCTTGTTGATGTCGAAGTTGTACATGAAGCCCCAGAAGCCGCTGGTCCGGCTTAGGCCGCCGATCTCCTGCGGGAACAGCCCCAGCGTCTCCACCCCGCCGATGAAGAAGCAGATCGCGACCGACAGCCCGGTGATGGCGAGGTTGTAGTACACCTTGCGAACCGGGTTGAAGAACGCCCACCCGTAGGCCAGGTTCATGAACAGCCCGTCGGTCGTGTCCAACAGCGTCATCCCCGCCGTGAACAGGACCGGCAGGCACATGATCGCGTACCACGGGACATGCTGGGAAGCCAGCAGCGCGGTGGTGGCCAGCAGCGCGACCTCGGTCGCGGTGTCGAAGCCCATGCCGAAGACGACCCCGACCGGGTACATCTGCCACCCCCTGGTGATGGACTTCATCCACCGGCCGAAGAAGCGGTAGAAGAATCCGCGGTTCTCCAGTTGCCGTTCCAGCTCCGCCTCGTCGAAGTCACCGCGTCGCATCGACCGGAAGACCCGCACGATCCCGGCCAGGATCACCAGGTTGAGCAGGCCGATGAGGAACAGGAATGAGGCGGAGACGATCGTGCCGAACAATCCGCCGAACTGCTCCAGGCCCGAGCCGCTGTTCGAGACCGCGCCGAACACCGTCTTCTCGGCGACGACGATGCCGACCCCGATCGCGACCACGATGGTCGAGTGGCCCAGGGAGAAGAAGAACCCGAACGACAGCGGTCGCGGCTTACCGGTGCCCTGCCGCTCGCCCATCACCTTGCGGGTGGTGTTGTCGATCGCGGAAATATGGTCCGCGTCGAAGGCGTGCCGCAGGCCGAGGGTGTAGGCGGTGAGGCTTAGGCCGATGCCGAGCCCCTTGTAGTGGGCGGGCACCACGAACACGATGAAGATGAAGAACCCGAGCAGGTGCAGGAAGATGATCGCGCCGTACATGGCGATGACCCGGAAGCGCTCCTGGGCTGACATGGCCGTGAACGACTGCCTGATCATGACGGAGACGCCCGGCTTGCGGGCGCTGGTCTCCGTGGCCATGAACGGTCCCCCTCAGCTGGCAGGGCCGCGCGGAGAGCGCCCCCGAATCCCTAGCGAATTCTTCAGAGCGTAGCGATAGATGCGAATTATTCGCAAGTGCGACCCTCTTGTAGGAACCGGTTCTAGCCCGCGCTGACGTGGCAAGTAACGGTCGAGGGTTGCGGTAGCGTCGCCGGCGGCTATCGTTTCTTTGCTGTGCGACCCTGGCGCAGCGGAGTGCCCGCCGACGGCGTCACCGCCGACGGCTTGGGAAGGAGCGGGACGGTGCCCACAACAAGCGGCTCCCTGCTGGTGGCGGGCACCACGTCTGACGCCGGCAAGTCCGTCATCACCGCCGGGATCTGCCGCTGGCTCGCCCGGCAGGGGGTGCGGGTCGCGCCGTTCAAGGCGCAGAACATGTCCAACAACTCGATGGTCGCGCCGGACGGAGCCGAGATCGGCCGCGCGCAGGCGATGCAGGCGGCCGCGGCCGGGGTGCCGGCCGAGGCCGCCATGAACCCGGTGCTGCTCAAGCCCGGCAGCAACCTCCGCAGCCAGGTCGTCCTGCTCGGCCGGGCGGTCGGCGAGACCAGCGTCACCGGCTACTGGGGGTCGGGGGAGGGGCGGGCCCGGTTGCGCGGCGCCGTGCTCGACGCCTACGACGACCTGCGCTCCCGGTTCGACGTGGTGATCTGCGAGGGAGCGGGCTCGCCGGCCGAGATCAACCTGCGCCCGGGCGACATCGTCAACATGGGCCTCGCCCTGGCCAGGAAGCTCCCGGTCATCGTCGTCGGCGATATTGACCGCGGCGGCGTCTTCGCCGCCCTCTACGGCACCCTGGCGCTGCTTGACGCCGCCGATCAGTCGCATCTCAGCGGCTTCGTCATCAACAAGTTCCGCGGCCACCGTGAGCTCCTTGACCCGGCCCTCGCCCGGATCGGCGCGCTGACCGGCCGTCCGGTCCTCGGGGTGCTGCCGTACCTGGACGGGATCTGGATCGACGCGGAGGACGCCGTCGCCACCGAGCGCCCGTACGCCATTCGGCTGCCCGGCGGGCGGACGACGGGGGACATCCTGCGGGTCGCGGTGATCCGGCTGCCGTGCATCTCCAACTTCACCGACATCGACGCGCTCGCGCTCGAGCCCGGCGTCGCCGTCCGCTTCGTCACCACCCCGGCCGAGCTCGCCGACGCCGACCTGGTCGTCGTGCCGGGCACCAGGGCCACCGTCGCCGACCTCGGCTGGCTCCGCCGCCAGGGCCTGGACGGCGCGCTCAAGCGCCGGGCGGCCGACCGCAAGCCCATCCTGGCGATCTGCGGCGGCTACCAGATGCTCGGCACGGTCATCCACGACGACGTCGAGAACGCGGCCGGCGCAGCCGACGGCAGCGTCGGCGGGGACGGCGTCTTCGCCGGGCTTGGCCTGCTGCCGGTGGTCACCCGGTTCGCGGCCGACAAGACTCTCGGCCGCCCGGCCGGGTACGCGGGCGGGATTCCGGTCGCCGGCTATGAGATCCATCACGGCCTCGTCGACGTGCGCGGCGGCGAGGCGTGGTTCACCGGCGATCCGGGAGGCAGCGGCCCTCACGGCAGCGGGGCGGCGCTCGACGGCTGCCGCTACGGCGCGGTCAGCGGCACCCTGTGGCACGGGATCCTGGAGAACGACGAGTTCCGCCGGGCCTATCTCACCGAGACCGCCCGGCTCGCGGGCCGGAACTTCGCCCCCGCGCCCGGTACCTCGTTCGCCGCCGCCCGGCAGGCGCAGTTCGACACGCTCGCCGACGCCGTCGAAGAGCACCTCGACACCGCCGCCCTGCTGCGGCTCATCGAGCAGGGCCCGACCCCCCGCCTGCCCACCCTCCGGCCGGGACTGTGAAAGCGGGAGCCGTGGAAGCCGGGACTGCGGAAGCCGGGACTGCGGAAGCCGGGACCGCGGAAGCCGGGACTGTGAGGTCGCGATTGTGAGGCTCACACCGTGAGGAAACCGAGCGCGCAGTCAGCGGACTGGACGCTGGCGGCCGGCATCACGGCCGGCGTGCTGGCCGACGCGCTGGTCGGCGACCCCCGTCGCGGTCATCCGGTCGCGCTCTTCGGCCGGGCCGCGACGCTGGTCGAGCGCGCGCTCTACGCGGACGCAAAGCCGCGCGGCGTGGTCTTCACCGCCTGCTGCGAGGCGCTGGCGATCGGTCCCGCGCTCGCGGCCGCGCGGATCTCCCGGCGCCGCCCCGCCACCCGGCTGGCCTGGGACGGCACCGTCACCTGGGCGGTCACCGGCGCCAGATCCCTGAACAGGGAGGCAAGCCGAATTGGACGCGCACTGGAAGCTGGCGACCTGCCGGGCGCGCGCCGGCTGCTGCCGAACCTCGTCGGCCGGGATCCGGCCGAGCTCGACGCGGCCGGGATCGCCCGGGCGGTGGTGGAGTCGGTGGCGGAGAACACCTCCGACGCGATCGTCGCCCCGCTGCTGTGGGGAGCGCTGGCGGGCGCGCCCGGCCTGGCCGGCTACCGGGCCGCGAACACCCTCGACGCCATGGTCGGGCACCACTCGCCGCGCTACCAGCAGTTCGGCTGGGCCTCCGCCCGGCTCGACGACGTCGTCAACTGGGCCCCCGCCCGCGTCACCGCGCTGCTGGCGGCGGCCTGCGCTCCCGTCGTCGGCGGCCGGCCGGCCGCCACCTGGCGGATCGCGCTTGACTACGGCGGGCGGCATCCGAGCCCGAACGCCGGCTGGTGCGAGGCCGCCTTCGCGGGCGCGCTCGGGGTCCGGCTGGGCGGGCCGCTCAGCTACGCCGGCCGGGCCGAGCACCGGCCCGAGCTCGGCCTCGGCCGCCCGCCCGAGCCCGCCGACATCGGCCGGGCCAGCCGCCTGTGCCGGTCGGTGACCGCCGCCGCCACGGTCCTCGCCGCGTCCGTTGCCCTGGCGAGCCCGGCCGGCTAGCACCGGTCCGGCCGGGACCCGTCCGCCTAGGACCGGCCCGGCCCTAGGAGGCGGGGGGCGGCGATGGTCTCGGTGCCTTCGACAAAGGCGCGGGCCACGTCGGACAGGCGGCGGTTGTGCGAGCGGGAGTGGTCGCGCAGCACGATGAACGCGTCGCTCATGTCGAAGCCGAGGCGCTCGGCCAGCTTGCCCTTGGCCTGCTCGATGACGACGCGACTGTTCAGCGCCGATTGCAGCTGCTCGTTGAGCGCGTCGCTGCGGCGGATGCTGCGCTCGTGCAGCAGGCCGATGGTGGCCACGTCGGCCAGCGCCTGACCGACCCGCACGTCGTCGGGGTCGAAGCCGCCGGGGGCCACGCGGAAGAGGTTGAGGGCGCCGATGACCTGGTCCCGCAGTCGCATCGGGAGCGCCTGAACGGCGGCGATCCCCGCCAGCCGTGCGGCCGCCGCGAATTGCGGCCAGCGTTCGTCGCCGCTGAGGTCGGTCGCCGTGACCGTCAGGCCGGACCGGAAGCAGTCCAGGCACGGGCCCTGGTCGCCTTCCAGCTGGAGCAGTTCGAGCAGCCGCGCCGCCTCGCTCGAGGCGGCGACCACGCGCAGCTCGCCCCGCGGGTCCGCGAGCAGCAGGCCGACGGCCGAGACGTCGAGCAGCCGGGCGCTACGGTCCGTCAGCAGGTGCAGGAAGTCAATCACGTCAAAGTCGGCGACCATCGTGTCCGTCAGCTCGACGAACGTTTCCGACAGCAGCTGCCCGTCCATCCCGTTCACCCTCTCAGCTCACGCGTTACTCTCCGGGGACGGCCCGGGGCCGGGGTGCAGGCGCAGACGGCGCGCAACGATGTCGGCAGCGACATCGGTCAGCCGCAGGTCGTTAGCGTAAGCATAGGCTGGCAGCCGGGCGAACGCATCGGCGATGCCGACGCCGAGCTGCTCGGTGAGCATGCCGGTGGCCTGGTCGATCTCCGCTCGATGCCAGGGGAAGTCCGCTGGCTGGCGGGCCGCCGGAGGCGAACGCGTCCAGCGACGGTCCCTCGCCCAGGGTCAGCTGCAACTTAGCGGCGATTCCGGCACCAATCCAGGGGCCGCCCGGCCCCGAATACCAGACATGAACACGCCATCGGTGGGCCAGCAGCCCCACGGTCGCGGCCATTCTGAGGGGCATGGCCACGACCTGGCGGGGCTGCTGGCCCAGGTGGCATGCGGTGACCACGCGGCCTTCGAGGCGGTCTACGACCAGCTCGCGGGACCGGTGTACGGGGTGGCGCGCAAGGTGCTGCGGGATCCGGCCCAATCGGAAGAGGTCGCGCAGGAGGTCCTGCTCGAGGTATGGCGCTCCGCTTCTCGCTTTGACCCCGCCCGGGGCAGCGCCGCGGCCTGGGTGATGACGATCGCGCACCGGCGGGCGGTGGACCGGGTCCGGGCCGAGAACGCCGCCACCGCCCGCGAGCAGAAGGCGGCCCCCGACATCGGCACCAGTGAGGACGTCTTCGAGTTGGTGGACATCGCGCTTGACCGGCAGCGGGTGCGTCGGTGCATGGGCAGCCTGAGCGCGCTCCAGGCCGAGGCGATCAAGCTCGCCTACTACGGCGGCTACTCCTACCCCGAGGTCGCCGGGCTACTCGGGCTTCCGCTGGGCACGGTCAAGACCCGGATCCGCGACGGCCTGATCCGGATGCGCGACTGCATGGAGGTGGCCCAGTGAGCGTCCAGAGCCACGACCTCCACCTGCTGACCGGCGCCTACGCGATCGACGCGCTGACCGGTGACGAGCTCGACGATTTCGAGCAGCACCTGAAGCAGTGCCCGTCCTGCGCCGAAGAGGTCAGCGGGCTGCAGGAAACCGCCGCCCGGCTCGGCCTCGCCGCCGCGATCGCCCCGCCGCCGTCGATGCGCGGGCAGGTGCTCGACGCCACCAACCGGGTCAGGCAGCTCCCGCCGTCCGGCGTCCGCCTCAACACCGCCGACGGCGGCCGGCGCCGCAGGCGCCTCAGCCGCAGGCTGGCGCGCCCGATCGCGGTCGCCGCGATGGCGGCCGCCATCATCGTCCTCGCCGTGCTTCAGGTCGGCACCAGGCACCAGCTGCAGCAGGCGCAGTCAACCAATCAGACGATTGCCTCGGTGCTGTCCGCCTCCGACGCCCGCATCCAGCTGGGCAGCTCAACCGTCGGCGGCACGGTGACCGCCGTTGTCTCGCGGCACGATCGCGAGGCGGTCATCACCGCATCGGGGATGCCCACCCCCAGCGACGCCCGGGTGTACCAGCTCTGGGTGATGCGGGGGACGAGCGCGCGCTCGGTCGGGCTGCTGCCGGGCAGCAGCGCCGGCGCCACCGCCCCGGTCCTCGCCGACGACGTTCAGCCGGGCGACCAGCTGGCGATCACGATCGAACCCGCGGGCGGGACCAGGCAGCCGACGACCAACCCGATCGTGGAGATCCACACGCGCCGGTAGCGCGACGGCAGGGAGAATGGCGGAGGGAGGAGCACACACTCCCTCCACTTTTAACTTATAGCGGACCCCGGGGCTTGCCGCAAGCCCCGGGTCGTGCCGTAGAGTCGCCCGCCGAGGCTGGCGCCGCCAGAGCCAGCACCTGCGGAAACATCGGAGCTGATCGGGTGAACCCATTGACCACGCGTGCGTTTGACCTTCCCGGCCGTCTCGCCGCCAAGGCCGACCCGGCGCTGATCGCCGCCGACGAGCGGCACTTCGCCGCGATCGCGGACACCCTCGAGGAGTCGATCGCCGACCTCTCCGGCCGCCTCGAGGCCGAGCTCAGGGCGCCCGGCGGCATCGGCCAGAAGGCGATGGACCGGGACACCGAGGTGCACCGGCTGTCGGCCCGGCTGCGCACCCTGCGCCGGTTCGGCCTCGACCTGTGCCTCGGGCGGATGGTCGGCGCCGACGACGGCGCCGGCGCCCCCGAGCCGGTCTACGTCGGGCGGCTCGGCCTGACCGACAGCGCCGGCCGCCGCCTGCTGGTCGACTGGCGGTCCCCGGTCGCCGAGCCATTCTTCGGCGCGACCCACGCCAACCCGATGGGCCTGGCCAGCCGCCGCCGGTATCGCTGGACCGGGGGCCGGGTCAGCGACTACTGGGACGAGGTGTTCACCGCCGACGGGCTCGAGGGGCACGCCGCGCTCGACGACCAGTCCGCGTTCATCGCCAGCCTCGGCGGCAACCGCTCGGCCCGGATGCGGGACGTGCTCGGCACCATCGCGGCCGACCAGGACGCGATCATCCGGGCCGGATCGCGCGGCGCCCTCGTCGTCGACGGCGGCCCCGGCACGGGGAAGACCGTCGTCGCGCTGCACCGCTGCGCCTACCTGCTCTACGCCGACCCGCGGCTCGGCCACCGCCGCGGCGGGGTGCTGTTCGTCGGCCCCCACCAGCCCTACCTGGCCTACGTCGCCGACGTGCTGCCGAGCCTCGGCGAGGAGGGCGTGCAGACCTGCACGCTGCGCGACCTCGTCCCCGAGGGCGCCGCCGCGACACCGGAGACCGACCCCGAGGTCGCCCGCCTGAAGTCGTCGGCCGACCTGGTCAAGGCGATCGAGGCGGCCGTCCGGTTCTACGAGAACCCGCCGACCAGCCCGATGACGGTCGAGACGCCGTGGTCCGGGATCCAGCTGAGCGCGGCCGACTGGGCGGAGGCGTTCGACGCGGCCGAGCCCGGCACCGCGCATAACGAGGCGCGCGAGGCGATCTGGTCCGAGCTGGTCACGATCGCGGTCGAGAACCACGAGGGCGACGCCCCGGCCGACCAGCTGCGCCGGTCGCTGCAGCAGAACCGGGAGCTGCGGGCGGCCCTCAACCGGGCGTGGCCGCTGATCGAGCCGGCCGACCTCGTCTCCGATCTGTGGACGGTCCCCGCCTACCTGCGCAAATGCGCCCCCTGGCTGAGCCTCGAGGACGTGCGGAAGCTGCAGCGGGCCGACGGCCAGGCGTGGACGGTGTCCGACCTGCCGCTGCTCGACGCGGCCAGGCAGCGGCTGGGCGACCCGGAGGCGGCCCGCCGCAAGCGCCGCCAGCAGGCGGCCGCCGCCGCCGAGCGCGAGCAGATGGACCGGGTCGTCGACACCCTGATCGAGGCGGCCGACGACGAGTACGGCATGGGCCTGGTGACGATGCTGCGCGGCGAGGACTTCGTCGACGCCCTGGTTAACGAGGCCACGCTGGCCGACCCGGATCCGGACCGGCTGGCCGGCCCGTTCGCGCACATCGTGGTCGACGAGGCGCAGGAGCTGACCGACGCCGAATGGCAGATGCTGCTGCTGCGCTGCCCGTCGCGGAGCTTCACCATCGTCGGGGACCGCGCCCAGGCCCGGCACGGGTTCACCGAGTCGTGGCGGGAGCGGCTCGAGCGGGTCGGCCTCGACCGCATCACCCTGGCCTCGCTGAGCATTAACTACCGCACGCCGGAGGAGGTCATGGCCGAGGCCGAGCCGGTCATCCGGGCGGTGCTCCCGGACGCCAACGTGCCGACCTCGATTCGGGCCGGCGGCCGCCCGGTCATCCGCGGCTTCGCCGCCGAGCTCGGCCTGATCCTCGACGCCTGGCTCGCCGCCCATGACGAGGGGATCGCCTGCGTCATCGGCGATCCCGCCTTCCGGTCGACCGCCCGGGTCCGGTCGCTGACCCCGGAGCTGGCCAAGGGACTCGAGTTCGACCTCGTCATCCTGGTCGACCCGGACGCGTTCGGCACCGGCATCGAGGGCGCGGTCGACCGGTATGTCGCCATGACCAGGGCCACCCAGCAGCTGGTGATCCTCAGCTGAGGACCGGGCACGCCCGCGCCGCCGCGATCGTCCCGGAGGGGCTCGGGAGCGGCGGCGGCGCGGACGTGAGTCCTACTTCGGCATCAGCACGCTGCCGATGATGTAGACGGTGGCGTTGGCGGTCTGCACGTTGCCGCAGACCACGCTGGCGCCGTTGACGGTGTAGCTGGTGCCCATCATGGCCGGGGTGACGGTCCCGCCCTCGAGGGTCTTCAGCGTCTTGCCCGAGGCGAGCTCGGCCGGGGTGACCCGGCCCGCCACCACGTGGTAGGTCAGGATCTTGGTGAGCTCGGGCTTGTCCGCCAGCACCGTCTTGAGGGTCGAGGCCGGGATCTTGGCGAAGGCGGAGTTGTCCGGCGCGAACACGGTGATGCCGGCCGCCGAGTTCAGCGTGTCCACCAGCCCGGCCTGCTTAACCGCGGTGACCAGGGTGGACAGCAGCGGGTTGGCGGACGCGGCGGTCGCCACCGGGGCGGTCGCCATCCCGGTGAAGCTGCCCGCCCCGGACGTGGGCACCGAGGCGCAGCCGGGGCCGAAGTCGGACGTGGTCGACGCGGCCGCGCCGGACGCGGGCGCGGACGCCATCGGCGAGCTCGACGCCGGCATCGGCGTGCTCGCCGCCGACGACGACGGCGCCGAGGCGGCGGGGGTGCTTGAGCTGGGCGAGCTGCTGCACGCGGCCGCGCCGACGGCCAGGCCCGCGGCGGCGACGGATGCGGCGAGGATGCGGTACTGCATGGTGACTCCCTGTAGGTTTTAGTTGAGGATTGGTTGTTTGTGGTTGCGTATTAGGTCACCGTGACCACCACCGAGTCCCAGCCGGTGGCCCCGCTCGGGAACACCCCGGCCTCGCTCTTGGTCTGCACCGCGCCGGTGCCGTCGGTGGCCCGGACCTGCAGGGTGTGCAGGCCGGGGGCCGCGTCCCAGGCCCACACCCACTGCCGCCAGGTGTCGGTGCCGTCGGCGGCGGCCAGGGTCGCGGTCCGCCACGGCCCGCCGTCGACGTTGACCTGCACCAGGGAGATGCCGCGGTGCGGTGCCCAGGCGACCCCGCCGACCGCGACCCGCCCCGCAGGGACCTGCGCCAGCGGTCGCGGCACGTCGATCCGGGACTCGGTCTTGATCGGCGCCTGCAGCGCGTAGCCGCGCTGGGTCCAGTACGCCTGCTGGCGGGCGAACGTCGTCACCTCGAGCTTGGTGACCCACTTGGTGGCCGACACGTACCCGTACAGCCCGGGCACCAGCATCCGGGCCGGGAAGCCGTGCTCGGTCGGCAGCGGCTGGCCGTTCATGCCGACCGCGATCAGCGCCTGCCGGCCGTCCAGGATCGTGTCGACCGCGGTGGAGATCGTCATGCCGTCGGTCCCGGTCGACAGCACCTGATCGGCGCCCCGCTGGATCCCGGCCTTCCGCAGCAGGGCCGGCAGGCTCGCGCCGAGCCAGCGCGCGTTCCCGGCGTACGGGCCGCCGACCGCGTCGGAGACGCAGACCAGGGTCATGTCGTGCTCGATCAGCGGCAGCCGGAGCAGGTCATCGAAGGTGAGCTCGATCGGGTGGCTGACCATCCCGGTGATCTGCAGCGTCCAGTCCTGCGGCGACACCTGCGGCACGACCAGGTCGGTGTCGACCCGGTAGAAGCTGGTGTTCGAGCTGAAGAACGGGGTGATGCCGGAGACGTTCAGCGCGGCCCCGGCCGGCGCCGGCGCGGCCGCCACGGCCGGCCGCGGCAGCCGGACCGCCGCCCGCAGCGCGGTCACGTTGAACCGGCGCAGCAGCTGCTCGCCCGCCCAGCCGCTGCCCGCCGCCAGCACGGCCGCCCCGGCCCCGAGGGCGAGGAACCGCCGCCGGCTGGGCGCGGCCGGCGCCTGGTCCCTGTCCTCCAGCCGGCTGACCCGCGTCCCCGGCTGGAGGACAGGAAGATCTGGAGCCGCGAGATCCGCGTGAGAGTCCGCCGACCCCGCGGCCGTCACTGCGGTCGCCCGCCGCGGTTCCATCCGCGCGGCCCCGACCAGGAAGACCATCGCGGCGGCGGCGACCGCCACCCCGATCAGGGTGGGCGCCACGTCCGACCCGCTGCCCGACGAGCGGCTGACGACCGCGGCCACGCCGAGCGCGCCGAACACCGCCAGCCCGGCCAGGCCAACCCAGAGCCAGCGAATCGCCAGCATCCCGATCACCGCGGCGAAGACCGCGAGCTGCACCACGATCCCCGCCAGGAGCACGTTCTTGTCGTTGCTGCCGAAGTGCGCGATCGCGAAGTCCTTCAGCGGCACCGGCGTCAGGTTGATCGCGACGCCCCCGACCGCGATCACCGGGCTGCTCAGCGGTCCGGTGATCCCGGCCACCAGCTCCGCCACCCCGAGCGCGACCGCCGCCGACAGGAGCCCGGCCAGCGCGCCCCGGACCGCGAGCCGGAGCACGCGCCGGAGGCTGACGGGGTTCCCTTTGATCATCACGGCCTCAGTTCGGAGCTGCCGGGCAGCCAGATTGCCCGGACCGCCGCCGGGAGCGCCGATCGGACCGTCCGCCCCGGTCTCGAAAACGGTGTCGGTGCAGGTGGAGCCCGGGTCCGTTCGGGCAAGAAAATCTTTTTCTCCGAACGGACCGTGGCTTAGCCGCGGTCGGCTAGGCGATAGTGTCGGGCAGCGTGACGCCTGAGCTCAGAAACTGGTCGGGTACCTACCGGTTCACCGCCCCCACGGTGATCGACGCGCGGACGATCGACGAGGTCCGCCGGGCCGTCACCACGGCGGGCCGGGTGCGGGCGCTCGGCACCCGGCACTCCTTCAACGACCTCGCCGACAACGGGGACACGCTGGTCACGGTCACCGGCATCGCCCCCGAGCCGGCCCTCGACGAGGCCGCGCGGACGGTCACGGTCGGCGCCGGCGCCTCCTACGGCGCGCTCGCGGGCTGGCTCCAGCAGCGCGGCTGGGCACTGCACAACCTGGGGTCGCTGCCGCACATCTCGGTCGCGGGCGCGACCGCGACCGGAACCCACGGGTCGGGCAGCCGCAACCAGATCCTGTCGGCCGCGGTCGCGGGCCTTGAGTACGTCGACGCCGACGGCGAGCTGCGCCGGGCCGGGCGCGCGGACCCGGGCTTCGACGGGCTGGCGGTCGGGCTCGGCGCGTTCGGCGTCGTTGTCCGCGTCACCCTCGACGTGCAGCCGAGCTACCTGGTCAGGCAGGACGTCTACGCCGGGCTGACGGTGGGACCGGGTGCTGGCCGAGCTGGACCCCATCCTGTCCGCCGCCTACAGCGTGAGCCTGTTCACCGACTGGAGCGGCGACACCCTCGAGGCGGCGTGGGTCAAGCGCCGGCTCGACGGGCCGGAACCGGACGGGACGCCCGCGCCGCCGGAGTTCTTCGGCGCCCGCCCCGACCCGGGGCCGCCGCGGCTGGTCGACGCCCCGGTCGACAACCTCACGATGGTCGGGGCGGCCGGCCCGTGGTCGGAGCGGCTGCCGCATTTCCGTATCGATTCCCCGCCAAGCAACGGGGACGAGATCCAGTCCGAGTACTTCGTCGACCGGGCTCGCGGCGCGGCCGCCCTGGACGCCGTCCGGCGGCTGTCGCCGCTGATCACGCCGCTGCTGCTGGTGTCGGAGCTGCGCGCCACGGCGCCCGACCGGCTGTGGCTGAGCGGGTCGTACGGGCGCGAGACGCTGGCGATCCACTTCACTTGGCGCAACCGCCCCGATCAGGTCAGCGCGGCGCTGACCGAGGTCGAGGCGGCGCTGGCGCCGTTCGACACACGGCCGCACTGGGGGAAGGCGTCGCACATCCAGGCGGGCCAGCCGCAGCGGCTGTACCCCCGGCTGGGCGACGCGCGGGCGCTGTTCGAGCGGCTCGACCCCCGGGGCCGGTTCAGCAACGCGCGGCTGGAGCGGCTGGGCGTCCGCGACCCCCGCTGACCGCCGTGTGTCAGCGCGGCGCGCCCCGGTAGGTGCCGAACGACCAGCGGTTACCCTCCGGGTCGGTGACCGAGAACTCGCGCGAGCCGTAGTCCTGGTCGGTCAGCCCCCTGATCACGGTGGCGCCGTGGTCGACCGCCCGCTTGAACAGCGTGTCCGGGTCGTCGAGGACGGCGTAGCCGCGGAAGGTGCCGGGCGCGGTCGAACCGAGGTCGGCCGATCCGAGCATCACCCCGCCGCCGGGCGGCCAGGCGAGCTCAGCGTGGTGGACATGGTCCCCGTCGCCGTAGACGACGGTCTCCTCGAAGCCGAACGCGTCGACCAGGAACTTGATCAGCCCGCGGGCGTCGCGGGCGGTGAGCGATGGCCACACCTGCGGTGGCGGCGTCTGTGTCATGTCCCGATCATTCCCCGAGGTCGGCGGCCGAGGCTTGGACGAATCGGAACTCCTCGGCCAGCCACACCGACGGCGGGCAGCCCGCCAGGGCGCGGAACTCGCGGGCCAGGTGCGCCTGGTCGTAGAAGCCGCACTCGGCCGCGACCCGGGCGAAAGTCGCGCCCGTTCCCCCTACCGCCGGGCCTAGCCTCCCGCCCATCGCCGCCTGGCCGATCCGCCGCCGCGCGTGCGTGAACCTGAACACCCGCCCGGCTTCCTTGGGCGCCAGGCCGAACTCGTCCCGGAACAGCGAGCCGAGGCGGCGGGCGCTCAGGCCGGTCTCGGCCGCCAGCTTGGCCACGCCGACGCCGCCGCGGGTTTCCCGCAGCCGCCGCCAGGCGTAGCCGACCTCCGGCCTGACCGTCGCGCGGCGGTCGGCCTCCATCTCGGCGGCGCGCCGCTCAAGCAGCTGGTCGATCACCGCGAACCGGTCCGCCCAGGTGGGCTGCTCGACCACCAGCTCCCGCAGCTGCGCCGCGAACCCGCCGATCACGTCGGTCGCCTCCGCGTCCCAGT
The DNA here is from genome assembly GCA_963836195.1 of uncultured Actinomycetota bacterium. Classification (GTDB taxonomy): domain Bacteria; phylum Actinomycetota; class Actinomycetes; order Streptosporangiales; family Streptosporangiaceae; genus Trebonia. The sequence continues at coordinate 97,628 of CAWIIX010000020.1, forward strand.
TCGCCAGGCCGGCCGCGGGCAGCCCGAGCAGCATCCGCGCGCCGAGCGGGGTCAGCCCGAGCTGCACCCCGGACCAGCGACCCTGATGGCTGACCAGGGCGGGCGAGGTGTGCAGCCCGCCCAGCAGGGTGTCGTAGGAGCCGGCGGGCTGGCTTGGGTCGGGATGGGCGTCGATGGCGAGCGGGTCGTCGAGGGTGACGATGAACGTCAGCTCGGGCGACGGCAGCCCGCGGTGCCGTGCGGGCGCGACCCCCTGCTGCCGGTACCCGGCGTACCCGGAGACGAACGGCCGCAGCGACGCGGGCGGGTCGTGCCGCGCGTGCTCATCGATCACACCCCATTAAAACTCATGACCAGGGACGTCCCGCGGCGCGGCGCGGGCCTCGGCGCGTGCCGCCGCAGCGTCTAGGATGCCCCTATGGTCGGCGATGGTGGCGCGACGGGCGTCGAGCCCGTGGCGAACCCGGATTTGCGGGAAGGCAAGCGCCTGCGTCTCGTCCGCATGACCAAGTCGCAGATCGCGGGCCGCACGGGGCCGCTCAGGCAGATTCGCCGCCGAGACGAGGTCGTCTCGCCGCTCGCGCTGGAGCTCGGCTGCCGCGGGCTGCTGCACCGCGCCCAGCGGGCGATCGCCACCGTCGTGACCTCGCAGGTGTACGAGGGTGAGCTGCACTCGGCCGTGGACGAAGGCGTGCTCCGCCGGCATGAATGGGAAATCGCGGTCGCGCTGCGCGAGATATCCGAGCTGCTGCTCGACCTCGCGTCGAGCTACGCGGGTGGCACGGCCGGGCCGATGACAACCAGCATGCTGGTTTCCCAGAATCGTGCGATATTGCTCGCACGGGATGCGACCACCGCCCGGGTGCTCTCCCTGGAGATCCTCGCGGCCCAGGTGGCGGCGGCCGACGCCGCGCGCCGGGACTGGGAAACGGCGCACCGGATGGCGGCCGATAACGATAAGTACCGCGATCTGGTGGCCCGCACGGCGGCCGACCAGCACGCCACCAGGGAAATCGCCGGCCTCGCGGAGCAGGCGGCCGAGGCCGCCCGCGCGCTCCGCGAGACCCTGCAGCAGGCCGCCCTGGCGGCCGAGGCCCTGGCCCTGCCCGAGTCCCGCTAGCCACGCTCAGGACAGTCCCGCCGGTCCACCCACCCTCAGCACAGTCCGCCCGCTCACACGGGCCCCGCCCGCTCACCAGGTCTCGCAAGCCCCACTGCGCCAAGACGATCTTGGAGACTTTTTTCTTGGCGTAAATAATTCGTGCTATGCGCACGAATTATTTACGCGTCGAAAATGGTCTTCGTCACGTTCATCCCAATGGTCCATCGCTCGCCATGACGTAGCGGCGGGAGCCGGGCGGGGCGGCGGCAGCGGCGGTCAGTCGTCGACGTTGTCGTCGAGGCGGACGCCGATCTCGTCCACCCGCGACAGCATCTCGGCCGGGTCGGCGTAGACCCGGTAGGCGCCGGCCCGTTCCAGTTCCTCGCGGCCGTACCCGCCCGACTGCAGGCCGATGCCGAGCGAGCCCGCCCGCCGCGCCGCCAGCAGGTCCCACACGCTGTCGCCGACCACCATGGCGTGCTGCGGCTCCACCCCGAGCAGGGCGGCGGCGGCCAGGAAGAGGTCGGGATCGGGCTTGGCGTGCCGAACCAGGTCCCTGGTCACCATCGGGGTGTCCTCGGGGAGCCCGAGGAGCTCGAGGGCGGGGCGCGCGGTGAGCGCGTAGCCGCTGGTGGCGATTGCCCACCGGACGCCCGCGTCGGTCAGCGCGGCCAGCAGATCGCGCGCGCCTGGGAGCGCGGTCACCGACCCCAGCTGCTTGCGGTACTCGACCGCGTGCGCCTGCTGGAGCCGCGCGATCTCCTCCGGGGACAGGGACCGGCCGGTTTCCCGCAGCAGCGCCTGCACGAACAGGCCGCCGCTCATCCCGATCCGCCGGTGAATCCGCCAGACCGACAGATCGATGCCGATGTCTTCGAGCGCCGCTCGCCACGCGATCACGTGCTGGTAGACGCTGTCGATCAGCGTCCCGTCAAGGTCGAACAGGAAAGTTGGCACTGGTGCCTGCGGATATTCCACAGCCGCAATTCTTGCAGGACCGGTGGGGCCGGGTCTGCCCGGGGGCGGCCGGGGGATGTCACGGGCGCGAAAGGCGTGGCCGGCCCGGCATCGTGGTGCTTGCGACGTCACGTCCGTGCGTCACCGACTCAGGAGGTTCGCCAGCGATGACCACCACCCAGCACCAGCCGGGCCAAGACGTCTTCCGGTCGATCTTCTCGCAGGACATCGACTTCCAGCCGTTCGCGGCGTTCCCGTCCGGGGTCGTGCTCGCCGTCGTCGTGGGGGACACGTCCACGCCCGGTCCGTTCACGATCCGGGTGAAGGCGTCGGCCGGGGCCAAGCTGCCGCCGCACCGGCACCACGAGGACCGCGTCTACACGGTCATCTCCGGCGTCTTCTACATCGGCCAGGGCGAGGACTTCGACCCGGACAAGCTGCAGGCGTTCCCGCCCGGCGCGGTCGTGGTGCTGCCCGGCGGCACCCCGCACTTCCACTGGGCGAAGTCCGGCGAGTACGTCACCCAGGTCACCGCGCTCGGGCCGATCAGCCTCGACTACGTCCACCCGGGCGACGATCCCCGGCACTAAGCCATCTCCCGGCGGCAGCCGGCCTAGCGAGCCGCCCGCCCGGCCGGCCTGACCGGCCGTCACCAGGACCGCCGCGCAGGCGGCCAGGCCGGCGATGGCCTCGGCCAGCCAGACGTGGTGGAAGGCGCCGACCGGGTGCACGGCGGCGGTGCCGAGAATGACGACCACCACCGCGACGCCGATAGCGCTGCCGACCTGGCGGGCCATCGTGAGCACGGCGCTGCCGGTCGTCGCCCGGTTCGGCGGCAGCGTGCCGGCGGCGGCGAACAGCGGCGCCTGGGTCAGCCCGGCCGACATCCCGCCCGCGAGTATGCCGGGCAGGAACGCCACCGCGTAGTCCGGCGTCGAGCCGGTGAACAGCATCCAGTACCCGGCCGCGACCACCATGCTCAGCGTCCCGGCGACGGCCGGCCGTACCCGGCCGAAGCGGGCCCTGATCCGGCCGGCGTTGATCGCGAACACGGCCGACGTGCCCGGCCCGGGCGCGATCGCGAGCCCCGCCTTGACCGCGCTGTAGTGCCACTCGCCCTGGAGGAAGAGCACCACGCTGAGCAGGAAGATCGCGAACCCCACGAAGTACAGCAGCAGCGCCACCGACGCCCCGGTGAACACCCGGCTGGTGAACAGGTCACGCTCGATCAGCGCGTGCGGGTGCCGCACCGTCCGCCGGACCGTCGCGGCGATCGCGACCGCCGCGACCAGCAGCAGCACGATCGTCTTGAGGTTGCCCCAGCCCCAGGTCGGCCCCTGCACGGTGCCGAGCACGAGCAGGGTCACCGCCGCCAGCAGCGCCGCCGTCGAGACCCAGTCCGGCAGCCGGCTCCCGGCCGCCGCGCGCACCTCGGGCAGTATCCGCACGCCCGCGATCAGCGTAGCTACCCCGATCGGCACGTTGATGAGGAAGATCCAGCGCCAGTCGATGCCGACCAGCAGCCCGCCGACCGGCGGCCCGGCGGTGGCGGCGACGGCGGCGACCCCGGCCCAGATCCCGACCACCATGGCGTGCTGCCGCTTGGGGAACGCCGGGTAGAGCAGGCCGAGGGAGGTCGGCACGACCAGCGCCGCGCCGACCGCCTGCACCGCCCGCGCCGCGACGAGCACGCCGAGGGTGGGCGCGACCGCGCACGCGGCCGAGGCGAGGGTGAAGACGAGCACCCCGATGAGCAGGAACCGGCGGCGGCCGAAGTGGTCGGCCAGTCGCCCGGCCGGCACCAGCAGCGCGGCGAAGATGATCGCGTAGGCGTTCAGCACCCAGGACAGCCCGCTCAGCGAGGCCCCGTGGTACGAGGAGCCGATCGTCGGCAGCGCGACGTTGACGATGAACAAATCGAGCTGCGCCATGAACGCGACCGCGGCCAGCACCGCCAAGATCAGCCAGCGCTTGGCATCCCCCTCGTCCGAGGACTGCGCCGACACCAGTCGTCCGCCCGCCGCGGTGCTCACGGGTGTGCTCGCCATCGCTCTCCTCATCGCCTGCCACGGCCGGCGCGAACGGCGGCGCTGCCAGCAGTCGCAACGGTCCGTTCGACATCCGAAGATTTTGATCTTGGTTCGCTCACCGAACCATCATCGAAGTTAAGCACGACGAGACCTAGTTCGGTCAATGAACTATCGGTGGTAGCGTGCTCACCATGGCGCTGCCGAAGGACTACGCAGACGACCGGTGCTCGCTGGCGCGGGCGCTCGAGGTCGTGGGGGAGCGGTGGACGCTGCTCATCGTCCGCGACGCGTTCTTCGGTGTCCGGCGGTTCGGCGACTTCGCCGCCCACCTGGAGATTCCCCGGGCGGTGCTGACGAGCAGGCTGGCCGCGCTGGTCGAGGCGGGCGTGCTCGACGCCAGGTGCCCGGCCCGCACGGGCACGACGAGTACGCGCTGACCGGCAAGGGCCGCGACCTGTGGCCGGTGGTCCGCTCGCTGCTGGTCTGGGGGGACGAGCACTACTCCGAGGCGGGCCCGCGCCGCGTGTTCAGGCACGCGGCCGACGACGGCGCCGTCGCGCCGGGCGGGGTCTGCGCGGACTGCGGCGCCACCGTCGGCTCGGACGAGCTGGTGGTCGCCCCCGGCCCCGGGCTGGCCGCGATCCCGGCCAAGGCGGACCCGGTCTCGGTCGCGCTCAACACGCCGCACCGCCTGCTCGAGCCGCTCCGGTAAATAATCAATTCTGGCTGTCGGCTCGCGTTGTTAGCCTGGCTTTTATGCCGGACAACGCGCCCGAGGCGGATGCACGCGAGTTCGCCGCCCAGTTCCGTTCCTTCCTCGACTGGATTCACGCCGTCAACCGCGAGGAACGGAGCGAGGTCTCGACCCTGATCGGCGGCTTCCTCGGCCCCGACGGCGCCGCCCATTCGGTGGTGACCAGGGAGTTGGCGCCGTTCGAGCACGTGAACCTGCAGACCGCGCTCGACGCGTGGTCGGCCCGCCCCGGCCGGACGGTCGAGGTGCAGGGCCTGTCGCTGCCGCCGCACCACAACATCCCCTCGCTCCAGCAGGTGGTGGCGGGCGATGACAACGGGGCGCAGCTCAGCCCGCCCGCCCTCAACGACCTGCCGAACGGCCCCGGTTCCACCCTCGGCTGCCTCAAGCTCGCGCTGCTGCTGGTGACCGAGCCCGACCGCCGCTTCCTGCTGATGGTCCGGGGGCCGGGCGAGCACGATCCCGGGCTCGAGCTCGAGGTGGCGGGCCTGCCGGTCGACGCCGCCCAGCGGGTGCTGGCCGAGCTCGACCAGCTCCGCTCCGAGCTCAACGTCTACCGCGGCCACCTGCTGGAGGTCGCGCTCACCCCCATGGGCGGGGTCAGCCTCGGCTTCGCCGCGCCGTCCGGGCTCAGCCGCGACGACGTGGTGCTGCCGGACGCGGTGCTCGCCCGGATCGAGCGGCACGCGCTCGGGGTGGCCGACCACCGCGCGGCCCTGCTCGCGGCCGGCCAGCACCTCAAGCGCGGCCTGCTGCTGTACGGGCCGCCCGGCACCGGCAAGACCCACACCACCCGCTACCTGCTCGGCCGGATGACCGGCTACACGAGGCTGGTGATGACCGGTCGCGCTTTGGTCGCGGTGGGCCCGGTGACCGAGATGGCCCGCGCCCTCGCGCCCGCCGTCATGGTCCTCGAGGACGTCGACCTGGTGGCCGAGGAGCGCACGATGGGGCCGAGGTCCAACCCGGTCCTGTTCGACCTGCTCGACGCGATGGACGGCGCGGCGGGCGACGCCGACCTGCTCTTCCTGCTTACCACCAACCGGGCCGACCTGCTCGAGCTCGCGCTGGCGGCCCGCCCGGGCCGGGTCGACGTCGCGGTCGAGATCGCCCTGCCCGACGGGCCCGCCCGGGAGCGGCTGCTCGCGCTCTACGGCCGGGGGGTGCCGCTCGAGCTGTCCGGAGAGGACATCGCGGCCGCCATCGAGCGCACCGAGGGCGTCACCGCCTCCTTCCTGAAGGAGCTCATCCGCCGCGCCGTCCTCGAGGCCCTGCACGACGGCGCGCGGCCCGACACCACGCCGCCCGACACCACGCCGCGCGACACCACGGTGTCCGATACCGCCGGATCGGCCGACGGCACCGCGCTGCCCGCCGTGACCGGCGCGCACCTGGCCCGCGCGCTCGACGACCTGCTCGATTCCGCCCAGGGCGTCACCCGCACCCTGCTCGGCGTCGGCGTCGACCCGACCACCCTGCCGGCCGGCGGCCTGCCGAGCGGGCCGCAGGCCGACGCGCTGATGATGGCCCGCCGCCGCTCCATGGTCAGCCGCGCGGTCTACCGCGGCTAACCGGGCCGGGGGGAGCGGCGCCCCCGCCTGGCGGGATCGCCGTTCGCGTTATATCGTGAACATGAGCCGAGGAGGTGGCGGAATGCGGACGATCGCGAGCCTGCTGTTCGGGACCGACGCGGGCGAACTGCTCGACCTGATCACGGGCGAGGGCGGCAGTACGGGCGAGGGCGGCATCGCCGGCGACGGCGACCGCGAGGCGGCCGACCGCGTGCTGCGGTCCGGCGAATGGTGCGGCAGCACGCCCGGGCGGGGATCGGCCGACCCGGCCGCGTGGCCGCGCGGCGGGCGTCGGGGAATCGTTATCCGCAACGGCCGGATATAACGCGCCGCCTGTCCGAGTTAACACCATATGTCCGTGGTATGAGCGGCGTGTTGCTGGGTATGCCTGAGCAGACCCGGGATAGCAGCATTGTTGAAGGAGTCCGCCGTGGACATTGACGTCGTCGTGGAGACCCCCCAGGGCTCGCGGAACAAGTATGTAGTCGATCCCAAGAGCGGCCACATGCGGCTCGACCGGATGCTGTTCACCTCCACCGTCTACCCGCTGGACTACGGGTTCGTCGACGGCACCCGGGCAGAGGACGGCGACGAGCTCGACGCGCTGGTCTGGCTGGACGAGCCGACCTTCCCCGGCTGCCTGGTGATGGTCCGGCCGGTCGCGGTCTTCTGGATGCACGACGAGGGCGGCCCGGACGCCAAGGTGCTCACGGTCTGCTCGCACGACCCCCGCAAGGCCGGCGTTCGCGACCTCGCCGACGTGCCCGCGCACCTGCTCAACGAGATCGGCCACTTCTTCGACATCTACAAGGAGCTCGAGCCGGGCAAGTCGACCGACGTCCGGGGCTGGCAGGACCGGGCCGAGGCCGAGCGGGTGATCAAGGAAGCCCAGGTCAGGGCCGGCTGACAGATCGTTATTACCCTGAAATCTTTTGAAACAGTAAAGAAATACGCCTAGGTCACACTGGGGCAAATTCGCGCACGTCGCCCCGGGGGATCGCCAATGGCCACCATCGAAATGACCGCGGCCGCCGCCGCGGAGAGCGCCAAGTTGCGACGGCACTTCGGCCGTTTCGATATCCTGTTCTTCCTGATTTGCACGATCGTCGGCGTGGACACGATCGCCACGGTCGCCGAGGGGGGCGGCCAGGCGTTCACCTGGATGATGGTGTTCGCGCTGGTGTTCTTCGTGCCCCAGGCGCTGCTGTTCGCTGAGCTTGGCACCGCCTTCCCGCAGGAGGGCGGGCCGTACCTGTGGACCAGGCTGGCGTTCGGTCACCTGGCCGGGGCGGTGAATAACTTCCTCTACTGGATCACCAACCCGGTCTGGATCGGCGGGTCGCTGACCGCGTCCTGCATCGGCGCAGTGGTGATCTTCTTCAACCAGGGCAACTCGCTCCCGACCACGCTGACGTACGTGGTGGCGCTGGTGTTCGTCTGGATCACGATCGTCAGCGCCATCGTCTCGTTCCGCTTCGGCAAGTGGCTGCCGACAGCGGGCGCGTTCGCCCGATTCCTGGTGCTCGGGCTGTTCACCGTCACCGTGGCCATCTTCGCGGCCAAGCATGGGGTGCACGGCCTCGGGGCGGGCGACTACAAGCCCTCGGCGGGCGGGTTCGTGCTGCTGACCGGCGTCCTGCTGTTCAACTTCGTCGGGTTCGAGCTGCCCAACAGCGCGGGCGAGGAGATGATCAACCCGCAGCGCGACGTGCCGTTCAGCATCTTCCGATCGGCGGTCGGCAGCGTCATCCTCTACGCGCTGCCGGTCCTCGGCATCCTGATCGTGCTGCCGAACACGGCCGTGCAGAACTTCTCCGGGTTCGCCAGCGCCATGCAGGACGCGTTCACCGTCTACGGCGGTCATATGGCGGCCGACGGCACCGCCACCCTCAGCGGGGCGGGGACCGCCCTCGGCGACAGCTGCGCCGTGCTGTTCATCGTCTGCCTGATCACCTCGGGCGCGACCTGGATCATGGGGGCGGACCGGGCGATGGCGGTGTCCTGCTACGACGGGGCAGGCCCGCGGTCGCTCGGCGTAATCGACGCCAAGCTCGGCACGCCGGTGCGGGTGAACATCTTCTCCGGCGTGGTCTCATCGATCGTGGTCGTGCTGGCCCTCCAGCTGACCAACGGGAACGCGGCCAAGTACTTCGGCGCGGTGCTGGGCGTGACGATCTCGACCACGCTGATCAGCTACCTGCTCATCTACCCGGCGCTGTGGAAGCTGCGGCGTAGCCGTCCGGAGGTGGCCCGGCCGTTCAAGATGCCGTTCTACCGGCCGCTGACGGTGCTGCTGATGATCCTGGTGGCGATCGCGTCGGTGCAGCTGATCGCACCCGGCCTGGGCGACTCGTGGTTCGGCAGCGACTTCATCCCCGACGGGTGGGTGTACGGCGAGCGCTGGGTGTACCTGTGGACCGAGCTGATCCCGGTCCTCGCGTTTATCGGCGTCGGGGTGTTCTTCTGGTGGCTCGGCCGCGGCACCCGGGCGCAGGTCGTCACCCAGCAGCCCGCTGAGGCGGTCGACGCGGTGGAGTAGCTACACTCCGGCGGATGAGCGTGATTGAGATACCCGACGGTTCGCCGTTCGGCCGGGACAACCTGCCCTACGGGGTGTTCTCGGCCGGCGGCGCGCTGCCCCGGGTCGGCGTCCGCGTCGCCGACAGCGTCCTCGACCTGGCGGCGCTGCTAGGGGACGACGTGTTCGCGGCGCCGTCGCTCAACCCGTTCATGGCGACCGGGTCCGCCCGCTGGGCGGCGGCCAGGGCCCGGATCACCGAGCTCATCGACTCTGGTGCGGTGCCTTCGGGCGCGGTCTACCCGCTGGCCGAGGTCGAGCTCCGGCTGCCGTTCGAGGTGGCCGACTACGTCGACTTCTACGCCTCCGAGCACCACGCCTCGAACCTCGGCCGGCTGTTCCGGCCGACCAACCCCGAGCCGCTGATGCCGAACTGGAAGCACCTGCCGGTCGGCTACCACGGCCGGGCCGGCACGGTCGTGGTCTCCGGCACCGACATCGTCCGCCCGAGCGGCCAGCGCAAGGGACCCGGCGACGCGGCGCCGGTGTTCGGGCCGTCGATCCGGCTCGACATCGAGGCCGAGCTCGGCTTCGTGGTCGGCGTCGGCTCGCCGCTCGGCACGACGATTGCGACCGAGGCGTTCGCCGACCACGTGTTCGGCTGCGTCCTCGTCAACGACTGGTCCGCCCGCGACCTTCAGGCCTGGGAGTACGTGCCGCTCGGGCCGCACCTGGGGAAGTCGTTCGCAACCTCGGTGTCGCCCTGGGTGGTGCCGCTGGCGGCCCTGGCGGCTGCCCGGGTGCCGTTGCCGGGGCAGGAGCCGGCGGTGCTGCCGTACCTGCGCGAGAGCTCGGACTGGGGCCTCGACATCGACCTCGCCGTATGGTGGAACGGCGAGGTGATCACCCGCCCGCCCTACCGGACCATGTACTGGTCGCCGGCCCAGATGCTCGCGCACCTGACCGTCAACGGCGCCTCCGCCCGCACCGGCGACCTGTTCGCCTCCGGCACCATCTCCGGGCCCGAGAAGAGCCAGCGCGGCGCGTTCATCGAGCTGACCTGGGGCGGCGCCGAGCCGGTGACGGTCGGCGGCCAGCAGCGAACGTTCCTGGAGGACGGCGACACGGTGACGATCACCGCCACCGCGCCCGGCCCCGCCGGCGGCCGGATCGGGTTCGGCGAGGTGACCGGCGTCATCCGCCCCGCCCGCGTCGGCTGACGTCGCCGTCACCGATCTAGCTGATCGGGGGGGTCCGCCGTCGCCGCCGCGCTGGCTATCATCGCCTGGGTGCCAATACCCGCAGGAGCCCGCGGAACGCGGGAGATCGCGGGACCGTGGGAGAGGGAGCGACGATGAAGCCGGACCAGACGCTGACCTGGGTGCAGGACGGAACCGAGCGGCTGCGCGCGCAGCTGGCGGGGCTGCCGGATGAGGCGCTGGACGGGCCGACGGCGTTGCCCGGCTGGAACCGCCGCTACCTGTTCTCGCACATGGCCGCCAACGCCGACGCGCTCTGCAACCTGCTCTACTGGGCCCGCACCGGCGAGGAACGCCGGATGTACGCCTCGCCCCAGGCCCGCGACGAGGGCATCGCGGCCGGCGCGCTGGCGCCGAGCGCCGAGCTGCGGGCCCGGTTCGAGTCGGCCGCGGCCACCCTGGCGGCCGACTTCGACGCGATGACCGACGAGGCCTGGGACGCGAAGGTCATCACCGCCCAGGGCCTCACCAGGAAGGCCAGCGAGATCCCGTGGATGCGGGTCCGCGAGGTCTACATCCACGCCATCGACCTGGCCACCGGGACGACCTACGCCGACCTGCCCCCGGAGTTCGTGTCCGCGCTGATCGACGAGGTGACGGTCAGCCGCTCGGCCAAGGGCGGCGGCCCCGCCCTCGTCATCGCCGCCACCGACACCGGCGGCCGCTGGGAGATCGTCGGCGGCGGCGCCCCCGTCCCGGTCACCGGCTCCCTCCCCGACCTGGCCGCCTACCTGACCGGCCGCCCCGCCCCCGCCCTCTCCGCCGCGCCGGTCCTCCCGCCCTGGCTCTAAGGCCAAGTCAAACCCGCCAAACCATCTTGTCGAACGGACCGTAGGCGTCTCCCATCCGTCCATTCCCCGTCGCCCGTCGCCCGCCGTCCACCGGACGCCGCCACCCGCCGTCCACCGGACCCCGGCGCTCCCACCCCACGAACCACACCCGCATCAACGGACCCGCCGACTTTGCCATCGAGCCTGAGCGTGGGCACTGCGGGTCGCGGGCTGCCCCCAACGACCCACGATCATGGTCAAAAGCCCTCCCGCAGTGCCCGTACTACCCACGATCACGGCCCGGAGGGCACGCAATGAGACGATGAGGTCACGTCTCGTGTTGGAGGCTGGAAGACGGCATCCCCAGAAGTGCCCGCCGGAGCCCGGCCGTCCCCGGGCAAGCGGAGACGGCCGGATAACAGCAAGAAGCGCCGCCAGGGGAGGCGAGTCAGCCCTCGTGGTGGCAGTGCCCGGACGGGGCCGGCACGTCGAGGGTCGGGTTGCGGTCGAAGAAGCCGGTCGGCCGCAGCATGAAGCCGGTCCTCGAGACCGGCATCACCGGCCAGTCCTCGGTCCGGACGACGTGCGTCGGCCCGAACGTGTGCCACACGACGATGTCCTGCCCGTCGATGTCCCGGTCGGCCGCCGCGTACGCGGGCAGCCCGCCGCCGGGGCTCTGGTTGACGAAGTCGCCGGCCGGGTAGCGCTCGGCCGGGTCGTAGCGGGTCACCCACAGCGCCCGGGTGGCGAAGCCCGCCCGGGCCGCCAGCGGCGAGTCCGGGTGCGCGAGCAGGGCCGGGTGCGGCTCTGGGTGCAGCGTGAACGCGGTCGGCTTCCCGAACCGGTTCTCCGCCGTCGTGCTGAGGATCCGCCAGACCCGCCCGCGGGAGGCGTCGCCGGCCCGGGCGGCCGATGCCTCCGAGGTCAGCCGGGTCACCCGCCTCGCGATCGCGTTGCCGTAGGGGTTGTCGGGGCCGATCGGCAGACCGGTCACGTCGACCTCCTCGACCGCGTTCGCCAGCCCGTCCACCGACATGTCGAGCCGGGCGCTGAACAGGTGCTGGTGCACCGGCGCGCCGAGGCCGGGCGCGACCTCGGTCGAGTACGGGTGGTCGCCGCCCGGGTGCCCCGCGGTGAACACCACCCCGGTCATCTTGACCTCGCACTCGATCGTGCCGTCGAGGTAGAAGTACCAGTAGAAGCCGTAGTCGTAGTTGCCGACGGTGGTGAAGAACGACACCACGAGCCGCCGCTGGCGTCGCGACTGGACCGAGCCGTTGAAGATGTCGGTGTGCTTCCAGAGGATGCCGGAGTCCTCCTCGTGGATGCAGATCGCGTTGCGCACCACCCGCGGCTCGCCGGTCTCCCCGGTGACGACGGCGTCGAGGTAGCTGATCTCGCCCAGGCAGTCGCAGCCGAGCTCGAGGGAGTTGACCCACTTGCCGACCAGGTACTCGCCGGTGTCGAAGTACGACTGCCAGTAGCGGAATCGCGGGTCACCGTACGGCACCACCATCTCGGGGACGGAGGCCCGGTAGATCACCGGCCGCCCGGCCAGCTCGATCTGGTGCAGGGTGAGTCCCTCGCGCAAGTCGAACCCCACCCGCAGCGACCAGCCCTGCCAGCTCAGCAGGCTGCCGTCGAGGGTGAAGCTCGGCCCCTCCGGCTGGGTGATCTCGATCGGGCGCAACCCGGTGCGCTCGGGCCCGCGCACCGCCGGATCGTCGTAGTCGCCGGATTCCGCCGGAACCGGCAGCTGGAACTCGTCGGTGACCCGCAGCACCTTCTTCTCAATCAGATCGACGTGCGCCGTGACCCCGTCGACGGGGTGCGCCCAAGCCAGGTCGTGCTCGGCCGCCTGCAGGAAGGCAAGCACCCGGACCATCCGGCGGGCGTCGTCCTCAGCCGGCGCCCGGAACGCCCCGGCGGTGATCGGTGCGATCCGGATCTTGCTCATGTCGGTCAGCCCGCGCCGGGCCAGCGCCGCCTGCCACTCCGGGTCGGCCGCCACGATCTCCTCGACCAGGTGGTACTCGGAGTCGATGATCGGCAGCTGGCCCTCGGCGGCGGTGTCGAGCACGCGGGCGCTGATCACGCTGCCCTGGGTCAGCGACACGACCACGTCGGTCGACTCGCCGCTGTCCAGGTTCAACAGGTAGGCGCGCAGCCGCCGGTCGGCCGGGGCGCCGCCGAGCACCTCCTGCTTCGGCGGCTCCTCCAGCCCGTAGTAGGCGAACCGGACCGGGTCCGCCAGCAGCCCGGCGTCCGCCATGATCTTTCTGCCGGCGAGGTACTCCTCGGTGGTGGCCGGGTCGAGCGGATGCGGGTTCTCGGTCATGCGGGTCTCCTGTTGATTCAGGCGCCGGACGGGAGATTGTGCCGCCCGTCCGGCGCCGTTACTCGTTGTGAACTGGCAGCTGAGCGGGAGCAGCCGCTACTCGTCGGCGATGATCGAGCCGACCCGCTCTCCCAGCCCCGGGTCGCGCCGGCTGACGATGACCGCGTAGACGACCGACACCACGATCACGCCGAGCGCGGCGTACGGGAACCAGTCGTACGGCGCCGCCTGGCCCGGCTTGACCAGGTAGTAGACCGGGACGGCGATCGCGATCATGCCGAGCACCGGCAGCACCACGTGCTTGACGATGTTGAAGTCCTGCGGGCAGTACCGGCGGTAGTAGAACGGCAGCGCCAGGTTCGACAGGAAGTACACCACCAGCACCAGGATCGTGCCCATGGTGGACGACTCCACGAAGAAGTTCAGCGCGCTCATCGAGCCGCTGTCGCCGCCGATCAGGTGCAGCAGCGCCCACACCCCGATGATCACCGCGGCGATGGCGACGAACGCGTAGATCGCGTTGACCGGCGTCCGGCGCACCGGGTGGACCCTGCCCAGCCAGCGCGGCAGCAGCCCTTCCCGGCCCGCGTTGAAGATCAGCCGGGACTGCGAGTTCACCGCCGAGATCAGCACCCCGAGGGTGGAGGTGATGCCCGCGATGTAGGCGAGGAGCGCCAGCCACGCGGCGACGTCATGGGACACGTTGATGAACGGGATGGCCGCGCTGCCGAGCGCGGTCACGTTGTAGTTGAACCCGGTCGCGGTCGCGTACGCGTACAGGATGTAGCCGACGATCATCAGCGCGATCGACAGGAACACCGCCCGGGGCACATTGCGCCGCGGGTTGCCGGTCTCCTCGGCCAGCGCGGCGGAGTTCTCCCAGCCGATGAACAGGTAGATGGCCAGTGGGAACCCGGCCGCGAGGCCGCTGAAGCCGTTGGTGATGTGGCTGGGCTCGAACGGCACCGCCGACAGGTGGCCGCCGTGCTTGATCAGCGCCGCGACCGACACCACGACCAGCACCAGCATCTCGAAGCCGAAGAACAAGCCGGCCAGCTTGGTCGACACGGCCACGCCGCGGACCATCATCACGATCGCCCCGGCGGTGAGGATGACCGAGAAGATGACCCACGGCACGTTCCAGTTGAAGTAGTACTGCAGCACGATCGACAGGTAGCCGCCGCAGATGGCGAGCACCGACGAGATCGCGATGATGTACCCGGCCCCGCACAGCAGGGCGGTGGTCACCGCGCTGGTGCCGCCGAACGTCTTGCCCACGTAGGAGATGAAGCCGCCGGTCGACGGGTGCACCCGGGAGAACTGCGACAGCGTGTTGCCGAGGAGCGCGATCGCGATGCCGGCCACGATGATCGTCAGCGGCGCTGCCACCCCGGCGGTGAGGAACAGGAAGCCTGCCCCGAAGTAGAAGCTGTAGGCCGGGCCGATGTTCGCCATCGTCGAGGCGGAGATGTCAACAAGCCGCAACGCGCCCTTGTTGAGGCGGTCCGGCGATTCAGGCGCCTTGGTTTCCGAAAACGGAATGGATGCCGCTTCGCTCATCGTGTCACTCCCGGAGAGTTCCCACTCCCGGTACGCTCGTCATCTTGGCAAGCGCTTTCCGGTTTTCGGAGAACTTACCTAATCGGGACCGAAGCGCGCAAGACTCCGGCCGCCGACCAGGCAATTTCCGGTCATCGGGTGGCGGCCGGCGGTCGCGGCTGGGTGCTGTCGCGCAGCACCACCTCGCCCGGCACCGGGACCACCCGCGGCTGGTCCGGCGTGTCGCCGCCGAGCACCAGCCGGGCGGCCATCTCGCCGAGCTGCCGCAGCGGCAGCCGCACGGTGGTGAGCGGCGGGTAGACGTCCCGCAGGGTCGGGATGTCGTCGAAGCCGGCCAGCGCGATGTCGCCCGGGACGTCGAGGCCGGCCGCCCGCAGCCGGGCCAGCGCCCCCACCGCCATGATGTCGCTGACCGCGAAGACGCAGTCGGGCAGCGGCGCCCCCGCCGCCAGCACCTCGCTCATCGCCTGGTAGCCGCCGTCCCTGGACAGCTCGCCGTGCACCACCCGGGTCGGCTCGAGCGGGACCGACCAGGCCCGCAGGCCGTCGGAGAACCCGGTCACCCGGTCCTGCGCGGTCAGCAGCGCCCGCGGCCCGCCGAGCACGGCGAACCGGCGGTGCCCGAGGGCGGCCAGCGCCCGGGCGAGGGCGTCGGCGCCGGACCGGTTCTCTGGCTGCACGGTGTCGATGCCGAGCAGGTCCTGCCCGATGCAGGCCGCCCGTCCGCCCGACCTGGTGAACGCGTCCAGTTCCGCCCGCAGCGCGTCCCGGGCGGCGGCGCTGTCGGACCGGCTGCCCACCAGGACCACCGCCCGCGCCCGCTGGGCCCGCATCAGCGCGACGTACTCCCGCTCGGCCGCCTCGTGGGCGGCCGTGCTGGTCATGCACACCAGCAGCCGCTCCGCGTCGGCGACCTCGATCAGCCCGGCCGCGATCGACGAGAAGTACGGGTCGGAGATGTCCCGCAGCGCCACCCCGATCATCGTGCTCTGACCGGTCGCCACCGCCCTGGCCTGGAGATTGGCCGTGTACCCGAGCTCGCCGGCCGCCTTGTGGACCCGGTCCGCGAGCTGCTTGCCGACCCGGCGGGCGCCGTCGTTCAGCACCCGGGAGGCCGTGGTCAGCGACACCCCGGCCCGGTCGGCGACGTCCTGCAGCGTGACCCGCTGCAGGTCAGGACGTACATCCGTCACCGGACCTCCTCGTACTCGACGGCAGCGCTGCCTCTGCGCCAGCGCTGCTTGACCGGCTGTGCCGCCCAGCCTATTCTCGGGAAAGCCCTTTCCCAAATGATTCGGGAGGGCCGCACTTCACCGCGGAAGGCGGGTCCATGACACGCAAGGTCATCCAGGTCGCACTGAACGGCGTCACCGGCCGGATGGGATACCGACAGCATCTCGTCCGCTCGCTGCTCGCCATCCGCGAGCAGGGCGGCATCACGCTCGACGACGGCACCGTGCTCTATCCCGAGCCGGTCCTGGTCGGCCGGAGCGAGGACCGGCTGCGCGCGATCGCCGAACGGCACGGGCTGCCGCGCTGGACCACCAGCCTGGACGAGGTACTCGGCGACCCGGACATCGACGTCTACTTCGACACCCAGGTCACCAGCGCCCGCGAGACCGCGCTCGCCCAGGCGATCGCGGCAGGCAAGCACATCTACACGGAAAAGCCCCTGGCCGCCTCGGCCGCGGCCGCCTTCGAGCTGGCCGAGGCGGCCAAGACCGCGGGCATCACCCACGGCATCGTCCAGGACAAGCTGTTCCTGCCCGGCGTGATCAAGCTCCGCCGGCTGGTCCGCGAGGGGTTCTTCGGCCGGGTGCTGTCGGTCCGGCTGGAGTTCGGCTACTGGGTGTTCGAAGGCGACGGGACGCCGGCCCAGCGGCCGTCCTGGAACTACCGCGCGGAAGACGGCGGCGGCATCGTGCTCGACATGTTCCCGCACTGGCACTACCTCCTTGAGGACCTGTTCGGCCCGGTCAGCTCGGTCTACGCCCGGCAGTCGACGCACCTGCCCAGGCGCTGGGACGAGGCGGGCGAGCCGTACCAGGTGACCGCCGACGATGCCGCCTACGCGATCCTGGAGTTCGCCAGCGGCGCCATCGCGTCGGTGAACTCCTCCTGGGCGGTCCGCGTCAACCGCCGCGAGCTGCTCGAGCTCCAGGTGGACGGCACGCACGGCAGCGCGGTGGCGGGGCTGCGCAACTGCGCCGTCCAGCACAAGGTGTCCACCCCGATGCCGGTCTGGAACCCGGACCTGCCCGACCCGCTCGACTATCAGGCGATGTGGACCGACGTGCCGGACAACGCCGCGTTCGACAACGGGTTCAAGGCGCAGTGGGAGCAGTTCCTGCGGGCCGCGGCGGCGGGGGTGCCCTTCAAGTGGGACCTGTTCGCCGGGGCCAGGGGCGTCCAGCTGGCCGAGCTCGCCCTCCGGTCGTCCGACGAGGGCCGCCGCATCGAGATCCCCTCATGACCGCCGCCATCGCGCTGCCCGGCCGCGCCAGCACCGGTTGAGATCGCGCCGCCCGGCTGGGCGGCCGGCTACCCGCCGCCGGTGTCCCGCCGCGTCTACGCCGCCGCCCACGTCGCCTCGGTCGACAGCGGCGATCTGGTCGACTGGGAGTCCACCCTGCGCTTCCGCGACCACCTGTGGGACCACGGGTTCGCGGTCGCCGAGGCGATGGACACCGCCCAGCGCGGCCTGGGCCTGTCCTGGGGGCAGGCCAGGGAGCTGATCTCGAGCACGGCCGAACGCGCCGCCGCCCGCCGCAGCGCGGGCCGTTTCGCCGGCGTGGCCAGCGGAGCGGGGACCGACCACCTCGCCGACGGAAGCCACTCGCTGCCCCAGATCATCGACGCCTATGAAGCCCAGCTCGGCTACGTGCAGTCGGCCGGCACCGGGGTGATCCTGATGGCCAGCCGCGCCCTCGCCGCCGCCGCCCGCAGCCCCCGCGACTACCTGGAGGTCTACGGCGCGGTGCTGAAGCAGGCGAGCCAGCCGGTGATCCTGCACTGGCTCGGCGAGGCGTTCGACCCGGCCCTGCGCGGTTACTGGGGCGGCGCCGACTTCGGGTCCGCCGCCGCGACCGTGCTCGAGCTGATCGACCGGGCCGGCGACCACATCGACGGCATCAAGCTCTCCGTGCTCGACGCGGCGCAGGAGATCTCGCTCCGCCGTCGGCTCCCGGCCGGCATCCGGCTCTACACCGGCGACGATTTCGGCTACGCCGACCTGATCAGGGGCGACGAAGTCGGCCACAGCGACGCCCTGCTTGGCGCGTTCGCCGCCGTCACCGGGCCGGCCGCCGCCGCGCTGCACGCCCTCGACGCCGGCGACCTGGCCGGCTACGAGGCCGCGATCGGGCCGACGGTCCCGCTCAGCCGGCTCATCTTCGAGGCGCCGACCTACTGCTACAAGACCGGGGTGGCGTTCCTGGCCTGGCTGAACGGTTTCCAGCCGCGCTTTTCCATGCTCGACGGGTTCGAGCGCCGGCGGCCGGCCGAGCACCTGATCCGGGTGTTCGAGCTGGCGGCCGCGGCCGGGGCCCTGACCGACCCGGACCTCGCGGTCGGCCGGATGACCGCGTTCCTGAAGGGGCGACGCGTGACCGGGTTCGCCGGCCTCTCCCTCAACCAGGCGACGGTCAACAAGCTCGAGGTCGCCGAGGCGGTCGACCTCTGCGTCCGGCACGACATCCCGGCGATCGGGCTCTGGCGCGAGCACGTCGCCCGGACCGGCCTGGCCGCGTCCGCCGCGCGCGTCAAGGCGGCCGGGCTCACGGTCACCAGCCTGTGCCGGGGCGGCTTTTTCACCCACGCCGACCCGGAGGCCCGCGCGGCCGCGATCGCCGACAACAAGGCCGCGATCGCCGAGGCGGCCGCGCTCGGCACCGATACGCTCGTCCTCGTCTCCGGCGGCCTGGTGCCCGGCCGTCGCGACATCGGGCTGGCCCGGCGCCTCATCGCCGACGCGATCGGCGAGCTCGTCCCGGTCGCGCAGAACAACGGGGTCCGGCTCGGCATCGAGGCGCTGCACCCGGTCTTCGCGGCCGACCGCTGCGTGATCAGCCGGCTCGGCGAGGCGCTCGACCTGGCCGCCCAGTTCCCGGCCGACGCGGTCGGCGTCGTCGTCGACACCTACCACGTCTGGTGGGACGCGTCGCTGCTGCCCGACATCGCCCGGGCGGGCGACCGGATCGTCAGCTACCAGGTCTGCGACTGGATCCTGCCCCTCCCGGCCGACACCCTGCTCGGCCGCGGCCACGTCGGCGACGGCCACATCGACTTCCCGCCGATCACGGCGGCCGTCGCCGCGGCCGGCTACACCGGCCACATCGAGGTCGAGATCTTCAACCAGACCATCTGGGACGCTCCCCCCGACGACACCGCCGCCACCGTCACCAAGCGCTTCCCCCGGATCTTCTAACGGGCAAAGGCCCCATTGGCGTTGTGGCCCGCAGCGCCACAGCCATCCCCCTGAGCGGCCAGATAACAGCAACAAGCGCTCCCCGCCACGGGCCGGTAGGGAGGTTAACGTCAAAAAGCAAGCGGAAGGTACCCCAACGACCGCCGGGGACGGGAATCGCGACCCGGATCAGCCGGTCTGGCGGAGCCGCCGCGCTGCCTCCGACGCGGCCGACATCTTGCTGATCGCGAGATGCCGGGGAACCCGGCGAAGACCGCAGTCGGTGGAGATCTCCAGCCGCTCGGGGTCGCGGTACTGCAGGCAGGCGCGGACCCGCTCGACGATGTCCTCGGGCGTCTCCGAGTAGTGGGTCTTGATGTCGATCAGCCCGGCCGACAGGATGAGGTCCTGGTCCCACGCGCCGACCAAGTCGATCTCGGACATCTCACGGGCGCCGAACTCGAGGCTGAACCCCTGCACGTGGGCGTCGAGCAGGGTCGGGAACAGCCACCGGTAGGTCCGCTTGGCGTAGGGCAGCCGCCGGAACGACCCGAAGCAGATGTGCACGATGAACGTGCACCCGGTGATCCCGTCGACGACCGCGTTGATGGTCTCGACTAGGTTCTCCGGCGTCCGGTCCTCGGCCGCGTGCGAGGGGGTCAGCGGCTCCTCGATCTGGATGCAGTCGCAGCCGGCGTCGACCAGCTTCTTGATGTCGGATCTGATCGCGGGGACCAGGGCGTCCGCGCACTCGCGGCGGGTGCGGTAGGTGGGGCTGAAGTCGAGCTCGGTGGTGATGCCGTACGGGCCGGGCATGCCGATCTTCGGCCGCCGGTCGGTCCGCGCCCGCAGGAACTCGTACTCGCTGGTGTAGTCCCAGATCGACTCGACCTGGTCCAGCGGCTCGCGCACCTCGTAGACCGGGAGCTGGTCCCACCCGATCGCGCCCAGCCGGCGCGGCGTCGGCTTCAGCGCCAGGCCCGCCATCTTGCCGGTGATGCCCTCGATCCAGCCGCCGCGCCGGTGCTCGCCGTCGGTCAGGATGTCCAGCCCGGCGCTCTCCTGGTCGTAGATGGCGAGCTGGCAGTAGTCGTCGAGCAGTTCCTGCCGGTCGGCCGGGCCGAACCGGCCGGCCTGCTCCCCGTCGGCCACCACCTCCCACCATCCAGGCCGGGCCCAGCCGCCGGTGGTGGTGACCGGCAGCGTGTCCGGGTACCGATAATCGCTCATGTCAGATCCTTCAGCGCGGTGATCAGTTCAGGGTGGATGTGCCCGTTGCTGGCGACGACGTCGACCCGGTCCGCGCTCTCATGCGGCCGGCCGTCGAAGAGCGTCAGCCGCCCGCCCGCCTGCTCCAGGATCAGCTGGCCGGCCGCGATGTCCCACGCGTCCATCGCGTACTCGCAGTACGCCTCCAGCCGTCCGGCCGCGATCGCGCACAGCGTTAGCGCGGGGGAGCCGAGGGACCGGACCCCGCCGGCGACCGACATCAGCCGCTCGACCAGGCGGGCGTAGGCGCGGATCTCGGCCGCGTCGACCGTCTGCGCCTGCGCGACGACGAGGGAACGGTCCAGCCGGTTGACGGGGGAGACCACCAACGGCGCCCCGTTCAGCGTCGCGCCGCCCCCGGCACTCGCCGCGTACAGCTCGTCGTGCAGCGGATCGAAAACCGCCCCGGCCACGGTCCGCCCGTGCGCCCGCAACGCCACCGACACGCAGAAGAACGGGAGCCCGTGCGCGTAGTTGGTCGTGCCGTCCAACGGGTCGACGTACCAGACGTGACTGGAGCCGGCCGCTCCCGCGGTTCCCTCTTCCCCGTTCACCAGGTGGTGCGGGAACGTGGCGAGGATCATCGCGGTGACGGCCCGCTGCGCTTCCCGGTCCGCCGCCGTGACCAGGTTCGCGCGCGCGTCCTTGTACCCGACCTCCAGGTCGGCGCCCGCGCGCAGCCGCTTCATCAGCACCGCGCCGCCCGCGCGGGCGGCCGCCACCGCGAGCCGCAGCTCGGCGTGGGCCGGGCGGGTCTCGGACTCGCGCGCCGATCGACTGGCGGACGCCGCCGACGGCCACTCGGGGCCGGTCTGCGGCTCCTCCGGGGACGATGTCACGTGCCCGGCACCTTGAACACGTTGCGCAGCGCGTACTGCACCGGATCGAAGCTCTTGGCCGGCGCCGGAGTTGGCGGGGTTCCCGGCGGCGGCGCCGAAGCCCATGTCGTCTCCGGCCGGTGCTGCAGGAAGTACACGCTGTCCGGCAGGTCCAGGTCGCGCGCGATCGCCCACTCCACGTCCTGCGGCGCCCCCTCGGCCGCCTCGATCGCGGCCGCCTGCCGGCAGATGTAGCGGACCTCGTCGTCGCTCAGGCAGGGCGCCTGCGCCAGCTCGGCCGGCAGCGGCGCGAGCACGGTGCCACCGCGATTCGCCTCCTCCTCGCGGACATCAGCCGAGCGCCCGTCACCCCCGTCGTCGGCCTCATCGTTGGCGGCGCCACCGGACCCGGCCAGCACCGACCAGACCAGCTTGGCTCCGACCCGGCGCTCAAGGATCCGCCCGCTGTCGCGCTCGACGGTCCAGTAGTCCGGCGTCACCTGACCCGACACGACCGACTCGCCCAGCCCCCAGTTGGCCTCCACCACCAGCCGCCCCCGGTCCCCGGTGACCGGGTCGAGCGTGAACGCCACCCCGGCCGACCGCGCGTCCACCAGCTCGAGCACGCCGACCGCGAGGTCGTGCGCGCGCAGCGGGCTCGACCCGCCGAACCGACGGCGGTAATCGAGCGCGTGCGCCGAGTACCCGCTGGCCCAGCACTTGGCGATGTGGCGGAGCACCTCGTCGGCCCCGGACACGCCCAGGTAGGTCTCGTACTGCCCGGCGAAGCTGGCCGTGTGCCCGTCCTCGCCCACCGCCGACGACCGAACCGCGACCCGCAGCAGGGCGCCCCGCCCGGTGCGGGCCGCCAGCCGGGCGTGCGCGTCCGCCACCGCGTCCGCCAGCCGCGACGGCAGCGACTGGCCCTCGATCAGCTGCCGCGCCTGCTCCGACAGCCGAGTCAGCCGCTGGTTTCCGCCCAACTCGGGACCCGCCGCCGCGCCTGCGGTCGGCGCGGAGAACAGCCGATGCAGCTCGGCCAGCGCGGCGGGCGGCAGCCACCCTTCGAGCGCGGCGGCCGTGACCGCGTACCCGTCCGGCACCCGCCAGCCGGTCGACGCGAGCTGCCCCAGCCGGGCCATCTTCGGCCCGACCCGGGGCGCGTCCGACGCCCGGATGGCCGCGAGATCCAGCACCGCCTCCCCGGCCGTGGCGGAACTCACGCGAGGACCTGGACCGTTCCCGCCCGGCCGTCGACCCGGACCCGATCGCCGGTCTTGATCATCGTGGTGGCCACCGCGGTGCCGACGACGCAGGGGATGCCGTACTCGCGGCTGACGATCGCCGCGTGCGTCAGCGAGCCGCCGGTGTCGCACACGCACGCGAGGATGATGCCGAAGGCCGGCGTCCACTCGGTCGTGGTGCCGCCGCAGACGAGAACCTCGCCCGGCTGCACGGTGTGCAGGTCGGCGACGTTGGTGATCACCCGGGCGACCCCCTCGGCGACCCCCTTGGCGGCCGGGAACCCGCGGATCTCCGCGCCCGCCGCGCCGGAGCCGCCCGACCCGCCCCGCAGCGTCTCCAGGAAGTGCCCGGACAGCCCGAACACCTCGATCATGATCGGGTCGGGCACCGTGTCCGGGATCGTGCCGAGCATGGTCGGCAGCGACGGCCCGCGCTCGCGCCAGTGCTCGAAGTAGGCCCGCCGGTCGGGGATCATCGCCGCCAGCTCCGCCCAGCGCCCTTCGCTGCCCGACTCCATGACCTCGTACAGCTCGGGCTTGAAGAGGTAGAACATGTCGTCGGGGCGGGAGATCCGCCCGGCGTCGGTCAGCCGCGCGCCGAGCTCGAGCGTCGCCCGGCGCACCGGGATCGCGGCCCGCCGGTCGATCAGGTAGTTGTGCTCCTCGTTCCACCAGGCGAAGTTGGCGGCCTGATTCGACGCCAGCGCCTCGTTGAACCGGGTCAGGTCCGACCCGTTGACCGACCTCCGCGCCTGGTCGACCTGGGAGTCCCGTTCCGCGATCGCGGCCGCCCGGGCCGCGTGGAAGTCGAACCCGGCGGGCTTGGTCAGGAACGTGCCGATCGAGTACAGCGCGGGCGACGGGTCCTCGATCCAGGACGGCGTGTCGATCCGGCACGTCTCCTCGGTCCGCTGCCCATAGGCGGCCAGGAACGAATCGAACTCCGCGACCCACGAGGAACCACCCGGCAGCGCGGCCACCTGCGACCGCATGTCGGCCGGAGCCCCGTGCGTGAGGGCCGAGTCCACGCCCAGCGACCGCGCCCGCCCCGCCAGCCGCCACAGCTCCTCGTCGGTCCTGCTGTAGAACGTCGGCCGGCCGGACAGGAACGACGACACCGACGATCCGGACAGCCCGATTTCCTCCGCCAGCGCGTAGAACGCCAGGTAGTTCGCGGTCAGCACGTACATGACCTCGAAATGGATGAACCAGGCGCGCCGGTGAAAGGCGTACGCGTCCTTCAGCGCCGTCCACAGCTCGCCCGGCGACATCGCCGCCAGATCGAGGTGGTCGAAATGCTCGTAGGCGGCGATGAGCTCGGCCGCCCGCATCGACCAGTACGAGTCGAAGTCGGCCAGGATCGGCGACACGTACTGCCCGAACCGCGCCGCCCGCGCCTGCACCTGCCACTGCGTGTCCACGTCGATGGTGCCGATGTAGACGTGCGTGCCCGCCAGCCGGTTGACCGATCCCCGGGTCGGCGGCACCCCGACGATCTCCGCCCCGAGCTGCGCTCCCCAGGTCTGGGCGTCGTCCAGGGTCGCGATCGAGGCGGGCACCATCCCCTCGCTGAAGTGCAGCGAGTCCCGCAGCCAGTACCGCTCGTTGTCGGCCCGCGAGAACGGCCGCACCGGCCCGGCCACGAACGGCTGCGAGCCGAAGGCCTGCCGATAACCCGGATACAGCTCTTCCCGAACGAAATCGTCGACCGGAAACACGCGTGGCGGATCTGCTGACACGGCCAACCCCCACCTCGACCTTGAAGCGCGGCGTAATATCCCGAATTCTGTCCGACCCCAGGCGTGGCCACAAGATCAAAGTCAAGATCAAAGGCAGGCTTCCATCGAACGGACCGTTGCTCTCACCCGGTCCGTTTCCGTGCCCCTACACCTCAGGCGTACTTCTGGATGAGGAGCCCGAGCGCGGGCAGCGCCGCCTTCACCTGCTTGCTGGCGCGGCCGCGGATCGTGTTGTACGCCTTGACGATGGCCGGCCGGACCGAGTTGTCCCGACGCCGGTCGGTGATCGCGAGCAGCGCCTCGGCCACCTCGTCCTCGCGGGCGGCCAGGAAGCCGCCGAAGTCCCCGCTGCTGGGCGTGTACTGCGCGCTGAACTGCGCCCAGTACGGCTGGAGGGCGTCGGCCACATTCGGCAGGATGGTCTCGATCATCCCGTGGATGTGGTTGGCGTCGAACTTGCGCACGGTGGTGTACGCGAGCTTGATCGCCGCCCCGGTGACGCCGGACAACTCGGCGACCTGATCGGTGACGAGCGCCTCGCTGTCCGCCACGACCCTCGGCTGGATCTCGGGTGCGAGCAGCATCTCCTGCAGCGTTGCCATGCCTGGGTGGTCTCCTTGAGCGGTCACGTGCGCGGAAACGGCGGCGGCCTCCGGGCCTCGCCGGAATGCAACGATATGACCAGCAGCGCACCGAATGTGGGGTTGTTTCCGAGATGAGGTTTATTGCTGGAGAACGCGAACATCTGACCTGGGCGATGGCTGCGGGGCTGGTCATGGTAGATGTAAACGGCGCCCTCGGCGCCCCGTCGCCCCCTACCCGAGAGGACCGTCATGCGCTACGCGTCCACCTATGACAAGACCGGCGCGCCGGTCGTCGCCGAAGTCCAGGGCGACCTGCTCGTCCCGCTGGTCGGCCTGACCGAGCTCGGCCCGGCCACCACCGCCGAGGCGCTGCTCGCCGCCGAGCGCCTTACCGCCGACGCCTTCCCCGCCGTCGACGCCACGTTCCGGCCGGTGGTGCCCAACCCGGCCAAGGTCTTCTGCGTCGGCCTCAACTACAAGGCGCACATCGAGGAGACGGGGCGCAGCGACTCGGACTACCCGGTGCTGTTCCCGAAGTTCGCCAGCAGCCTGGCGGGCCCGTTCGCGAAGCTCGAGCTGCCGCCCGAGTCGCACCAGATCGACTACGAGGGCGAGCTCACGGTCGTCATCGGTCGGCCCGGCCGCCGGATCAGCGAGGACGATGCGGCCGGTCACGTCCTCGGCTACACCGTCGCCAACGACATCTCCATGCGCGACTACCAGTACAAGACCCACCAGTGGATGCAGGGCAAGGCGTGGGACGCCTGCACGCCGGTCGGCCCGTACCTGGTCACGGCGGACGAGGTGGACATCAGCAAGCAGCGGATCTCCACCACCGTCAACGGCGAGAAGGTGCAGGACTCCAGCATCGACCTGCTGATCTTCCCGATCGCCCGGCTGATCGCGACGATCTCCGAATTCACCGCGCTGAGCACCGGCGACCTGATCCTGACCGGCACCCCCGCCGGAGTCGGCCACCGGCGCACCCCGCCTCTCTACCTCACGTCCGGCGACGTCGTCGGCGTCGAGGTCACCGGCGTCGGCGCCATCCGCAACACCATCGCCTGACCGCCCCAGGGCCGCCCGCACCGCGCCGGTCATCCCATCGACAGGTTCGGGTGGGCCCGGTGAGGCGCTCGGGTTGGCGATGTCGCGGGAACCAACGGTCCGTTCGATATGACGGGGTTGACCTTGATCTGAGATCTGGCGGCTGAGCCCGGCGTGCGCGCGGCAGGTTCAGCGGTCGCGGCGGGCGCCGTCGGACGGGGTGACGGTGCTCAGCCGGGGCGCGGTGAAGCCGGCCCGGGCGAAGGCGGCGGTGATCGCGTCGGCCGTGGCGGCCGCCCGCTCCCTGGCGACCAGCGCGATGATCGCGCCGCCGAAACCGCCGCCGGTCATCCGCGCGCCGACCGCGCCGGCCTCGACGGCGGTGGCGGCGGCCAGGTCGAGGGCGGGGGTGGTGATCTCGAAGTCATCCCGCATCGACGCGTGCGACCCGGTGAGCAGCGCGCCGAGCACGGCCGGGTCCGACTCGAGGTCGCCGGCCCGCAGCGACGCGACCGCCGCGAGCACCCGCTCGTTCTCGGTCACCACGTGCCTGAGGCGCCGGAACGTCTCGGCGTCGAGCACGTCCGCCGCCTTGTCGAGGTCGCCGACGCCGACGTCGCGCAGCGCCCGGACGCCGAGGGTGCGCGCGGCCCGGTCACACGACGCCCGGCGGTCGGCGTAGCCTCCGGCCGCGTGCTTGTGCTGCTCCCGGGTGTCGGCCAGCACGATGTCGAGGCCGGCCGCCTCGAGCGGCAGCGGCACGTTCTCCCCGTGCACGGTCCGGCAGTCGATGAACACGGCCGACCCGTGCTCGCCGAACAGCGACGCGAACTGGTCCATGATCCCGGTCGGCGCGCCGACCATCTCGTTCTCCGCCCGCTGGCAGGCGAGGGCGAGCTCGGTGCGGCTCGCCCCGAGCCCGTGCAGGTCGTGCAGCGCCAGCGCGACCGCGCAGTCGAGGGCGGCCGAGGACGACAGCCCCGACCCGGTCGGGACGACGGAGTTGATGTAAAGGCTCGCGCCGCCCGTCCCGGCCGCCGCCGGGTCGGGGCCGGCCAGGCCGAGCGCCCACGCCACCCCGGCCGGGTAGGCCGGCCAGCCGGTCACGGTTCCGGGCCGGATCTTGGCCAGCCGGATATGGCGGATCTTGGCGGGGAACTGGGCCGACGCCAGGGCCAGCACGCCGTCGTTCCGGCGGCGGGCCGCGACCGAGGTCCGCGCGCCGATCGCGAACGGCAGCACGAACCCCTCGTTGTAGTCGGTGTGCTCGCCGATCAGGTTCACCCGGCCGGGCGCGGACCATACCCCTTCGCAGTCTCGGCCGTAGGCATCGGCGAATCCGCGGGCGGTGGCGTCGGCGAGGGCGTCCAGGTGAGCTGGCACGGGCGCGGTTCCTCCGGTCGGGGTCAGTCGGTCGGGGCGGTCGGTCAGTCGGGGATGGCGGACAGCGCGGCCCGGATCTGCTCGGCCGATGCCTCCGGGGCCACGTCGCCGATGAAGGCGCCCATGCCGGTCTCCGACCCGGCCAGGTACTTGAGCTTGTCCTGCGCCCGGCGCGGCGAGGTGACCTGGAGCATGAGCCGGACCTGGTCCCGGCAGGCCCGGACCGGCGCCTGGTGCCAGGCGGCGATGTAAGGCGTCGGCGTGTCGTAGAGCGCGTCGATCGCGCGCACGATCCGCCGGTAGAGCAGCGCGATCTCGCCCCGCTCGGCCTCGGTCGTGGCGGCGAAGTCGGGCACCTGGCGGTGCGGGAGCATGTGGATCTCGATCGGCCAGCGCGCGGCGAACGGGACGAAGACGGTGAAGTGCTCGCCGCGGATGAGGACCCGCTCGGACTTCTGCTCGAACGCCAGGACGTCCGCCATCAGCTCCGGGCCGTAGGAGTCGATCGAGGCGAGCAGCCGCTGGGTGCGCGGGGTGATGTACGGGTAGCCGTAGATCTGCCCGTGCGGATGGAGCAGGGTCACGCCGATCTCCCGGCCCCGGTTCTCGAAGACGTAGACCTGCTCGACGCCGGGCAGCGCCGACAGCGCCTCGGTGCGGTCGGCCCACGCCTCGACGATGGTCCTGGCCCGGGACACGGTCAGGTCACCCCACGAGCCGGTGCGGGCCGGGCCGAAGCAGACCACCTCGCACCGGCCGTAGCCGGGGCGGGCGGCGCCGACTTCGATCCGCCCGCCCGCGGGATCGGCGGACGGGCTCGCCCGGCGGCGGCAGCCCGGGGCCGAACGACGGCGACTTGTTCTCGAACACCGCGACATCGAAGTTGTCCGGTATCTCGGTCGGCCGCCCGGGCGCGGAGGGCGCCAGCGGATCGAGGTCTGCCGGAGGCAGGAACGCGCGGTTCTGCCGGGCGGTCGCGATCGAGATCCACTCGCCCGTCAGCGGGTCAAGCCGCAGCTCCGGTACCGGCGGCCTGGGCATGGGCGGGCGCTTGTCCGCCTCCCGCTCCGGCGGCAGGACGGTGTCCGCGTCGTCGAAGTAGATGAGCTCGCGCCCATCGCTCAGCCGGGTGACGCGCTTGGCTATGCCGGGCATCGGCGTGTGCTCTCCTCGGTTGGATCCTGGTGAAGTGGATCCGGGCATCGTCCAGGGCTTGCTCTTCAGTCTTCCTACTGTCCAGTGTGACCGTTCACAATTCAGTATGGCCCAGGTCGGGACCGGGTCGGAAGGCAACAGCGACGCTGGCCGCGTGCAGCTCAAGAATGATCAGCTCGTTGGCACCCGACCGGGTGGCGGGGCCGGGTACGTAGAGGGTCCGCTGCGGTCCGCGCGACCAGTACCGACCCAGGCAGAAGCCGTTGACCCAGGCGATCCCCTTGCCCCAGCCCGCCGTCGACAGATGCAGGTCGGCCGCCCCGGGAAGATCGAAAACCGCCCGCGCGAACGCGGGGCCGGCCAGTTGTCCGGCCAGTGCCGTCGGGTGATCTCGCTCCGGCCGTTGGCGGAGGGCGTCCCCGACCGCGGTGATGTCCGCCAGGGGCATCGGCCGCACGTCCCACCCGCGCAGGTCGCTGCCGCCGACCGAGACCGGGCCGATCAGCCCCTTGGCCTCGCCGATGCGGGGGCCGTAGTCCACCCGGCCCAGGTCCTCGACCAGGATCTCCAGGCGGCCGCGGGCGCCGGGGGGCAGCGCCAGCGACGTGTCGTGATGGTCGCGGGCGAGGACGCCGACTGCCTGCCGGTTGACGAAGACCTGGGCCCGGTCCCTGACCTCGCCGACGATCAGGACCGCCGCGGCCTCGGGCTCCTTCTGCTCCGCCGCGTCAGCACCGGGGGACTCGCCGCCGCGGGGCGGGAGGTCGGTCGCGTACAGCGTGAGGCCCTGGTACTGGCCGACCTCGTCGGCGCTGACGACCGCGTCGTGGGCGGACTCCTGCCCGAGCAGGCCGAGCGCGTCCCACAGCGGCAGCACCTGGCGCAGCGGCACCGCGAAGGCGGGCGCGGTCGTCGCCGCCGCGGCCGGGACGTCCGCGCCGACGGCGGCGTGCCTGGCGATCACCTCGCGGAACGCCCAGTACTTGGGGGTCGGGTTCCCGGCCTCGTCGAGCGGGGCGTCGTAGTCGTAGCTGGTGGTGATGGGGTGGTAGGTGCCCTTGTCGTTGGCGCCGCTGGTCAGACCGAAGTTCGTCCCGCCGTGGAACATGTAGATGTTGACCGAGGCGCCCGCCCGGAGCATCAGGTCCAGGTTCCCGGCCGCCTCCGCCACCGGCGTGACGTGGTGGTGGCCGCCCCAGTCGTCGAACCAGCCGTGCCAGAACTCCGAGCACATCAACGGCCCGTCGCCCTGGTGGGCGCGGAGCGCGGCCAGTCGCTCCGCCACGTGGCCGCCGAACGACCCGGTCGCGAGCGCGCCCGGCACCGCGCCGTTGGCCAGCATGTCGCCGACCGGCTGGTCCACCGTGTTCAGCGGCACGGTGATCCCGGTCTCGCGGATCAGCTCGGCCAGTTCGATCAGGTAGTCCCGGTCGCGGCCGTAGGCGCCGTACTCGTTCTCCACCTGCATCATGATGACCGGCCCGCCCCGGTCGATCTGGCGCGGGACGACGACGGGCGCGAGCCGCTCGAGGTAGCCGCGGACGGCCGCCATGAACGCCGGCTCGCTGCTGCGAACCGCGTTCACGCCGGCCGCGCGGAGCCAGCCGGGCAGGCCGCCGTTGGTCAGCTCGGCGCAGATGTACGGTCCGGGGCGGACGATCGCGAACATTCCCTCGGCCGCCACCAGGTCGAGGAAGCGGCCGAGATCGAGGCCGCCGTCGAGCCGGAACTCATCCGGCCGCGGCGCGTGCGCGTTCCAGGCGACGTAGGTCTCGACCGTGTTCAGGCCCATCTGCCGGGCCTTCCTGATCCGGTCGGCCCAGTGCCCGGGGTGGACCCGGAAGTAGTGCAGCGCCCCGGACAGGATGCGGAACGGCTCGCCGTCGAGCAGGAAGTCGCGCTCGCCGACGATGAACTTGCGGGGCTCGCGGGGGTCGCCGGGCTCCCTCATGGATGTTTTCTTCCTTCCTCTTGCGCGCTTGGGCCGCGCGCGGCGGTGGCCGGCCGGGAGCCCCGGCCGGCCACCAAAAGCGAGCACCTGCTCCGGATCTACTGGCTGCTGACGCTGAACCCTTGCTGGGTCCCGTAGCTGGCCGACTGCTGCTGCCAGGCCTGCAGGCCCGCGTCGAGGCTGGACTTGCCGGTGTAGGCCTGGCCGACCGTGCTCGGGAAGATGCTATTGGCGTAGACCTGGAAGGGCAGGTACGACCAGCCCGGCAGCACCTGCGCCGCCGCCTGCGAGAGGACCTGGTTGATCTTCTGACCGCCGAAGTAGGCCGGGGCCTGGTCCAGGAACGACGTCGAGTTGAGCATGGTGTTGGACGACGGGAAGTCGCCCGAGTTGGCCGAGATCTGCTCGCCCGGGCCGGTGTTCATGAACTGCAGGAACCCGGCCGCCGCGAGCTGGTTCTTGCTCGAGGCGAGGACGGAGTCGGCGCTGCCGCCGTTCTCCGAGGTCGCGGCCGTCCCCGTGGTCCACTCGGGCAGCGGCGCGACCCGCCAGTCGCCCTTGCCCGACGGCACGCCGGTCTCCAGGTCGACGCCCATCCAGCCGCCGGTCACCAGGCTGGCGATGCTGCCGTTGGCCAGTCCGGTGTACCACTGGGTGGACCAGGAGGTGACCGGCGCGAGCAGGCTCTTGGTGATCAGCGGGGACCAGAGGGCGGCGAACTTCTTGGCCCCGGGATCCTGCAGGTTGATGGTCACGTTCTTGGTGCCGCTGACCGCGTACGGGTCGCCCCCGGCCGCCCAGATCATGCTGGTGACGAAGCCGGCGTCGCCGGTGTCGTTGCCGATGTAGTCCTTCGGGTTGGCCGCGTGCAGCTTGGCCGCGTCGGCGGCGTACTGCGCCCAGGTGGTCGGGACCGTGAGGCCGTACTTGTCGAAGACCGTCTTGTTGTAGAACAGCGCCATCGGCCCGGTGTCCTGAGGCAGCCCGACGAGCTTCCCGCCGACGTTGACCGAGTCCCAGACCGCGGTCGAGAACTGGCCCTGCGCGCTGCCGAGGCCGTCGGCGGACAGGTCGGCCAGCGCGCCCTGCAGGGCGAACTGGGGGAGCGCGTAGTACTCGATCTGGGCGACGTCGGGGGCGCCGGAGCCGGCCTTGATCGCGTTCTCGAGCTTGGTGTACTCGGCGGAGCCGGTGCCCGCGTTGACCAGGTCGACCGTGATCTTCGGGTACTGCTTCTCGAAGGCCTTCACGATGTCGGCCGTCTGCGGCGCCCACGCCCAGACGGTCAGCGTGGTCGGCTGCTGCAGGGCGGCGGCGATGGCGGATGCCCCGGTGCTGCCGGCCGCCGGGCTGCTGGCGCCCGCCGCGGGGCTGTTGGTGGAGGCAGGGCCCGCGCTGCTTGAGCTGCTGCAGGCGGCGAGGGCCGCCGCTAGGGCGAGGCCGGCGGTGGCGACGGACGCGGTGGCGCCCGCCGTCCGCCAGGTGCGGGTTCTCGCTCTGCTGGCTGTTCTCGTTCTCGGAGACGAATTCTCGTGCATTGTCGTGCCTTCCACTTCGTTGTCGACGGTTCGGCGTTGTCGATGGTTCGCTGATTGCTCGAGGGGTGGGCGACCGCTGCCTACGGCACGGGTCAGGGGCGGGGGCGGTGACCGGTCACATGTTTCACGCTCCCGGCGGCGAGGCCGGACCGCCAGTAGCGCTGCATGACCAGGAAGGCGATCATGATCGGGATCACCGTGAGCAGCGACCCGGTGATCACCAGGTTGTAAATGGCCTGGCCGCCGGCCGTGAACGACTGCTGATCCCAGTCGTTGAGGCCGACGGTCAGCGGGTACCACTGCGGCGTGCTCAGCATGATCAGCGGCAGGAAGTAGTTGTTCCAGGTGGCGACCACGGTAAACAGCAGCACCGTGACCACGCCCGGCGTCAGCAGCCGGAGCGAGATCTGGAAGAAGGTGCGGACCTCGCTGGCGCCGTCGATCCGCGCGGCCTCGAGCAGTTCGGCGGGCACCGCGTCCTGCGCGTAGACCCAGATCAGGTACAGCCCGAACGGGCTGACGAGGGACGGCAGGATGACCGACCACGGGGTGTTGGTCAGGTGGAGGTCGGAGAAGAGCAGGAAGGTGGGCACCGCCAGCGCGGTGCCGGGCACCGCGACCGCACCGAGCACGACGGCGAAGACGCCGCGCCGGCCGGGGAAGTCGTACTTCGCCAGCCCGTAGCCCGCCAGGGTGGCCAGGAAGGTGGCCCCGCCCGCGCCGACGACCACGTACAGCAGCGTGTTCGCGAGCCAGCGGACGAAGATGCCGTTGTCGTAGGTCAGCACCTGATGGACGTTGGCCCAGAGGGCGAACGGCCCGCCGAACCAGAGGCCGAAGGTGCTGAACAGCGCCGTCGGGGTTTTCGAGGAGTTGACCACCAGCCAAAACAGCGGTAGCAGGGCGTACAACAGCATCACCGTCATCAGCGCGCTGAGGATCAGCGAGTGCCGCCTGCGGCTGGCTTGATTGCGGCTCGCGCGCGCCCTGCGCCCCGCCTGCGCGGCAGTCGCCTTGCGGGCCGCCCGGGCCGGCGTCGTCGTCGCGGTCACGCCATCCTCCTTCGGCCGAGCCACTGCACTGCGCCCGCCGCGAGCATCGTCAGCACGCCCATGACCACCGCGATGGTGGCCGAGTAGTTGTACTCCTGGCCCGAGAACGACAGGTTGTAGGCGTACATGTTGGGGGTGAAGTTGGGCGGGATGGTGTCCGGCGCGAGCCAGTGCAGGATGTTGGGCTCGTTGAACAACTGCAGGCTGCCGATGATCGAGAAGACCACCGCGACCACCATCGCCGGGCGGAGCGCGGGCAGCTTGATCGACCAGGCGATCCGGACCGGGCCCGCCCCGTCGATCCCCGCCGCCTCGTACAGGTCGCCCGGCACCGATCGCAGCGCAGCGTAGAAGATCAGCATGTTGTAGCCGACAAACTCCCAGGTGACGACGTTGCCGATGGAAGCGAGCACCCAGCTCCCGGAGAGCGGGTCGGGCAGGCCGACGTGCAGTGCGCTGCTGAGCCGGGCGACCAGGCCGAACTGCGATCCGTAGACGAAGCCCCACATCAGCGACGCGACCACGGCCGGCACGGCGTAGGGCAGGAAGATCGCCAACCGGAAGAGCGACGCCCACCGCAGCCGCGCGCTGTCCAGTGCCAGCGCGGCCAGCAGCGCGAGGATCAGCATGACCGGGACCTGCACCGCGAGGAGGAGCGCGACCCGGCGCACCGACGTCCAGAACTGCGGGTCGGTCAGTGCCTGCCGGTAGTTCTCGAACGCCACGAACGAGTTGCCGCCGATCAGCTGTTCCCGGAACAGGCTCAGGTAGACGGCGTAGCCGATGGGGGCGACGAGCGCGAACGCGAAGACCACCAGGAACGGCGCGACGAATCCCCAGCCCGTCCAGCGGCGACCGCGCCGGGTCGGCCGGGCGGCGCCGAGCGGCCGAGGCCCGAGCGGGAGGTCTGCCATGAGATTTCCGATCGCTTACAGCCGAGCCGAGTTGTATGTTTACGCAAACATTTCAATGTTTACGCGAACATACACTGGCCTAACATGGACGCGCAAGCATAGCTTTTGGGCCGGATGTCAGCGACGGGGGAGACGCGGGAAGACATGACGCGGACTAGGATCACCGCGGCCGGAGCGCCGCGTCCCTCGATGGCCGACGTCGCCCGGCTGGCCGGCGTATCGTCGCAGACGGTGTCGCGGGTGTCCAACGGCCAGGCGAACGTCGACGAGCAGACCCGGGCCCGGGTCGTGCAGGCCATGCAGACCCTCGGCTACCGGCCCAACGGCGCCGCCCGCGCGCTCAAGAGCGGCCGTTTCCACACGGTCGGCGTGATCATGACGTCGCTGCAGACGTTCGGCAACATCCGCACCCTCGACGCGATCGCGCAGGAGGCCGCCCACACTGGCTACTCGGTCACGCTGCTGCCGATCTCCGATCCGACCCTGGGCCGGGTGTCGGGCGCCTACCAGCGGCTGAGCGCTCAGGCGGTCGACGGCGCGGTGATCTTGCTGGAGGCGCGGCTGCTCGATCAGGCCGAGTTCGCGCTGCCGCCGGGAATCCCGGTCGTGCTGATCGACTCCGGAGCCGGCCCCGACTACACGGTGGTCGACACCGACCAGGCACTCGGCGCCCGGCAGGCCACCGAGCACCTGCTCCAGCTCGGGCACCGCCAGGTCTGGCACATCGCCGGCCCGGAGACGGCGTTCTCGGCCGCCCGCCGGGCCGAATCCTGGGCTCGCACCCTGCGCGAGGCGGGCATCACGCCCCCGCCGTTGCTGCGCGGCGACTGGACGTCGGAGTCGGGCTACCGGCACGGCCTGAGCCTCGGCGGCCGAGCCGACGTGACGGCCATCTTCGCGGCCAACGACCAGATGGCGCTGGGGGTGATGCGGGCGCTGCACGAGCTCGGCCGGGGCATCCCGGGCGACATCAGCATCGTCGGGTTCGACGACATGGCCGAGTCCCGCTCGTTCTGGCCGCCGCTGACCACGATCCGGCAGGATTTCGGCGCCGTCGGCCGGCTGAGCATCCGCAAGCTGCTGCAGAAGGTATCGGGAGCGGTCGCCGAGAATGACAAGACCTCGGTGCCGACCGAGCTCATCGTCAGGAACAGCACCGCCGCGCCGTCCGGCTGACCGCGCGGGCCGGCCGGATGCAACAATTCGCAGGCGGCGCTGGTGGAGTGCCGTGAGCCAACGCGAGAGAGTGACCCGTGTCCGAGAAGCTGCCGCCCCGGCTAGACCTGATTCCGCCGGCCGAGCTGGCCCCCGCCCAGCGCGCCCTCTACGACGCGATCACCGGCGGCCCGAGGGCCAGCCAGGCGGGCACCGTGCCGATCGCCGATGCCGACGGCCAGCTGCTCGGCCCGTTCGCGATCATGCTGCTCTCGCCCGACGTCGGCAACGCGATGCAGCAGGTCGGGGCCACGATCAGGTTCGGCACGGCGCTGACAGGACGAGAGCGCGAGCTCGCCATCCTGACCGTCGCGGGGGCGCTGAACTCCGAGTTCGAACGGCTCGCGCACGTGCCCGCCGCCCGCGCCCTCGGCCTGACCGAGCCGCAGATCGACGCGGCCCTGGGCGGGCTAAGGGGGGACGGGCTGGCCGGGGACGGGCTGGCCGGGGACGGGCTGTCCGCCGACGAGGCGATGATCGGGCGGCTGGCGCGGGCGATGACCGTCGACCGGACGCTGTCCGACGAGGAGTACTCGGCCGGGGTCGAGGCTCTCGGGCAGGAGCGGCTGGCCGAGCTGACCTGGCTGGTGGGCTACTACTCGGCGCTCGCCCTGTCGCTCGCCGTCTTCCGCCCGGTGCTGCCCGAGTCGTTCGCCGACGGGCGCTAGCCGTCTAGCGAGCCGTCCGGGGCAGCGGCCGCACCGCCTCGGCCAGGGCCTCCATCGCGGGCACGGCCGCGAGCAGGGTCTCGGCGGTCTCGGGGGGAAGCTGACCGAGGCGCTCGGACAGGACCTGGGTGCGCTGCGCCCGGACCCGGTCGTGTACCTGCTCGCCCATCGGGGTGGCCGCGAGCCGTGCCGCCCGCAGGTCATGGGGGTCGGGCATCCGGCGGATGAGGCCGCCCTCGTCGAGGACCTTGATGATCCGCGACACCATGGTGGGGTTGAGGCCCTCGAGCTCGGTCAGCTCGGCCACGCCGAGCGGCCCGCGGCTGCGGACCAGCGCGAGGACCGAGTACTGGGTCGGCGTCAGTCCCTCGCCGGTGGACGTGTCGTTGAGCTCCCGGGCGAGCCGGGGGATGACTCCGCGCAGCCGGGCAACGAGATCGGCGTCCATCGGCTCTCTCCGCAGTTAGCTTGAATGCTTGCCAGCAAGCAACTAGTATGACATTACGTGAGTGTGATCGATAATCGTGAGACAGCCACTGTAGAGGGCGCGGCGGCCGTCCAGGCCGCCCCGGCGGAGGTGCTGGAGCGGCGCTGGCTGGTGTTCGCGATCGTCTCCATCGGCTTGTTCATGGCCTCGATCGACCAGACCATTGTGGCGACCGCGCTGCCCTCGATCGAGCACGACCTGCACGCCGGGATCAACTGGAGCGGCTGGACGATCACGATCTACGCCCTCGGCCAGGTCATCGCGATGCCGATGGCGGGCAAGATCAGCGACATGTACGGCCGCAAGAAGGTGTTCGCGGTCTCGGCCGCCGTCTTCACCCTCTCGTCGCTGTGCTGCGGATTCGCTCCCAATATGGCCCTCCTGCTGGTGCCCCGGTTCATCCAGGCTCTGGGCGGCGGGGCCTTCATGCCGTCGGCCACGGGTATCGTCGCCGATCATTTCGGCCCGGAGCGCGACCGCGCGGTCGGCCTGTTCACCTCCATCCTGCCAGTCGGCGGCATCATCGGGCCCATCGTCGGCGGGGTCTTCGTCAGCTACTGGTCCTGGCGCGGCATCTTCCTCGTCAACGTGCCGATCGGCATCCTGCTCATCGCGCTCACGGTGAGGTTCATCCCGTCCTCGTCGGCCAGGACGCAGAGCCGCATCGACCTGCGCGGGATCATCCTGCTCGCCGTGCTGATCGCGACCGCGATGTTCGGGATCAGCTACCTGGGGAGCGGACCGGTCCAGCTCTACAGCCCAGTCTTCCTCGGCTCCGAGGCGCTCGCGGTGGTCGCGCTGTGGGCGTTCGTCAGGCACTCACGCCGCGCGGCCGCGCCGTTCGTGCCGTACCGGCTGCTGCGCGGGCGCGGCTTCGGGATCATGAACCTCATCAACCTGGTGTACGGGGCGGCCGCCCTCGGCTTCTCGGCCCTGGTTCCGCTCTACGCCCAGGACCGCTACCACATCGCCGCGCTCGGCGCGGGCACGCTGCTGACCGCGCGCGCGGTCGGCATGATCGCGGTCGCCGGGGTGGCCGCGCTGACCCTGCGGCGGACCGGCTACCGGCTCCCGATGATCATCGGGTTCGCCGTCCTGGCCGGCGGGCTGCTGATGATGTCGCTCTCGCCCGGTATCTCGCCCTATGCCTGGCTCGCCATCGCGGCCGGGATCACCGGCTTCGGCATGGGCCTGTCGGTGCCCGCGTCCAACAACGCCAGTCTGCAGCTTGCCCCCGACCAGGTGGCCGCGATCGCCGGCCTGCGGGGCATGTTCCGGCAGTCGGGCTCGATCATCGCCGTGTCCGTGACCACCGCGATCATGGCCCGGAGCAGTCATCCGGGGCTGGTTCAGGCGCACGTCTTCGTCGTCTTCGCCATTCTCCTGATCGCTCTGCTGCCGCTGATCAGGCTGGTTCCCGACCATCACGGCAACTGGTAGCGCGGCGGTCGCCGCCCGCGCGCCGGGGTCAGCGTCGGCGCGTCGGGGCCAGGGAGGTCTGGGGGAACCCGTGACGGGCGAGTTCCTCGGCCTCGCTCGGCTGCATCGGCATCGCCAGCAGGAAGCCCTGCCCGTAATGACAGCCCATCTCGGTCAGCAGATCCCGCTGGACCTCGCTCTCGATCCCCTCGGCGACCACCTCGAGCCGGAGCGTCCTGGCGATCTGGACGATGCCATCGGCGAGGGCCAGGCGCTGCTCGGAGTCGGC
Source organism: uncultured Actinomycetota bacterium (assembly GCA_963836195.1). Taxonomy (GTDB): domain Bacteria; phylum Actinomycetota; class Actinomycetes; order Streptosporangiales; family Streptosporangiaceae; genus Trebonia. Next base: position 135,664 of record CAWIIX010000020.1, read on the forward strand.
GATGCCGTCCACGAACGATTTGTCCATCTTCACCACGTCGAAGGGGAGCTCCCGGAGGTAGCTGAGGGAGCTGTAGCCGGTGCCGAAGTCGTCGATCGCCAGCTTGACGCCGATGGATTTCAGCTCCATGAGGTCGGAGTGCAGCCGCTCGTCCCGGCGGAGCAGGGCGGTTTCCGTCAGCTCGAGCGTGAGCGCGCTCGACTCCAGGCCCGACGAGGCGAGGACGCGCCGCACGTTGTCGGCGAAGGCGGCGTCGGCGAACTGCCGGGCCGACACGTTCACGCTGACGTACAGGTCGCGCCGGGGCCCGGGCAATTCCGGTCCAGGACCCTGAGGGAATCCGGGGCGCCGGAGGACTGCGGGCGGTGGGGAAGCTCCGGGCTGCTCGGGGACTCCCGGGTGTCGCTGGGCCGGCACGGACAGCCCGGCCGGCCCGTCCGCGTCCCTGAGCCACGACGCGAGGTCGGTGGTCGCCCGCTCAAGCACCCAGGCGCCGATCGCGATGATCTGGCCGGTTTCCTCCGCCAGGGTGATGAACTGGCCGGGCTGCATCATGCCCCACTCCGGGTGCGGCCAGCGGATCAGCGCCTCGAAGCCCGCGAGCTCCCCGGTGTCGAGCGCGACGATCGGCTGGTAGACGAGCGTGAACGCGCTGCGTGCTGACCGCCTCCTCCAGCGCTTCCTGGAGCTCGCGCCGTCTGCAGCAGGCCGGTGCTCAGCACCGGCTGGTACCGGCGCCACTGCCGCTTGCCGGCCGCCTTGGCCGCGTAGAGGGCCAGGTCCGCGTGCCGCAGCAGCTCATCGGTATCGATGCTGTCCAAGGTGGTGGCGACGCCGACGGTGACGGTGCTCGTTACCAGCCCGGTGGCGAGCGCGAACGGCTCGGCGAAGGCGGTCACCACGCGCTCGGCGGCCGCCTCGACGGCCGCGGTGTCCTTGGCGTTGGCGATCAGCAGCGCGAACTCGTCACCGCCGAGGCGCGCCGCCGTGTCCGACCCGCGCACCAGCTGGTGGAGGCGGCCCGCCGCCTCCACCAGGAGCTCATCGCCGACGCTGTGGCCGAGGGTGTCGTTGACGACCTTGAAGTCGTCGAGGTCGACGAAGAGCACCCCGGCGATCAGCGCCGTGCGCCTGGTGGAGGCGAGCTGCTGGGCGATCCGGTCCTGCAGCAGCACCCGGTTGGGCAGCCCGGTCAGCGCGTCGTGGAAGGCCCGGTGCCGCATCTCCTCCTCGAGCTTGTGCTGCTCGGTGACGTCCCGCAGGGTGAAGACGAGACCGTCGACGGTCGGCTCGTCGCGCAGGTCACTGCACCGGGCCTGGATGTGGACGCGCTTGCCGTCCCGGCGGAGGATCCGCTGGTCCACGAAGCGCGGCCCGAATCGCGCGCGCTCGCGCAGTTCGGTGAAGGTCCGCGCGAACTCGGCCGCGCTCCTCCGGCGCGACCAGGTCCCAGAACAGCTCGCCTTCCACCGGGACGTCGCCGAAGACGGTGATGGTCGAGGGAGTGGCGTATTTAACCGTCCCGTCGTCCCCGACGATCATGATGGCGTCCGAGGCATCCTGGACCAGGGTCCGGAAGTAGGCCTCGTTGCGCTGCCGGATGACCGCCTTGCGCAGCGTGATGCCCTCCAGGGTGAGGGCTACCTGGTGCGCGAGGATTTCCAGCGTCGCCGACAGGTCGGTCAGGATCCGCCGCTGGCCGAAGACCGCGATCAGGCCGATGAGGGGGTCGCTGGTGGATCTGTCCTTGACCGTGACCGGGCATAGCAGCATCGACTCGGCGTCGGGCAGGACCGCCCTGGTCCGGTCGGGAAGCTGGCTGACGGTCGTGAGCACCGGCGTCGTCCCGGTCACCCGCGGCAGCCAGCTCTCGGCCAGTTCGCCCAGCGGATCGGCCGCAGTCGGCGACTCGCCGTCGGCGGTCGCGGGCGTGAAGCCTGCCGTCAACCCGCACCTCCATCAGCGCCTCGCCCTGCGCGTGCGCGCCCAGCAGGGCGCTGACCGCGTCCTTGACGATGGCGGCGACGGCGGGCACGTCGCCGGCGGTCACCAGGGACAGGCCAGTCTGCCTGAGCACCCGTTCCCGGTCCAGCGCGCGACGGTGCGACGCGGCCGCGTCCCACAGCCGGGTCAGCACCAGCAGGTACAAGATCGCGGAGAACACCGCGATCACGCTGACGTCCGAGGTCGGGCCCTTGGGGACGGTGGTGAGCAGCACGACCGGCGCGATGAGGGACGCGAGCATGAGCAGGGCCAGCCGGCTGGGCGAGACCTCCCCCTGCTGTCGGGGCACCGGCTTGGTCAGCTGGGCCATGGTCGGGTGGAGCGAGGCGGCGCCCCAGGCGGTGTAGAACAGGGCCCAGCCGAGATCGATGATGGTCCCGTTGTGGAATGTCCCGTGCAGCTGGACCGCGTCGAAGGCCACGTCGGACACCAGGCACCCGAAGGAGCCGAGGGTGAGGAACTGAACGCACCTGGTCCGGCCCGTCCCCGGCGCCAGCAGCCGCGCGATCAGCGCGAGCGTGAGCACGTCGCCGAGCGGATAGGCGATCGCCACGATTTTCTGCAGCCCGTCCAGGTCCGGATTGTGCACATAGGGCCGGATCAGGAAGGTCCACGACAGCAGCGCGAGACCAGCCGTGAGGGTCAGCGCGTCGATCAGGCTGCGCCGGTCCTTGTCGGGGGACCGGCACCAGATGAAGATCAAAAACGCGACCGCATAGAGCGGATAGGTCAGCAGGTAGAGTGCGTCGGCAAAGGAGGGAAAGGGCAGCACCACGCCGCGCTTTGCCGCAATCAGGAAGCTCAACTGGCCGGCCGCAAAACTCGCCTGCGCGGCGGCGAGCACGAGCCACGGCGTCTTGCGCGCGGGCCGGTTCAGCACGACGCCCGCCACGATCGCGATGACCCCGCTGATGCTGATCAGGCCCCAGGTCTCGAGGCGCAGCCCGGGCAGCCCGTAGTACGCCGCGATGAGGAACGTCACCCAGATCGCGTAGCAGCCGAGAACATACCGCTTCAATTTCAGGGCAATCCTCCCGCGCCTGCTTATCTCCCGGTTAGGCAATGGCTCGCAAATGGACTCTACCCATCCTTGATCACATGTATAACTTCGGTCACTCCTATAACTGCCCAGATTCGGGCAGCATTGACGGCCTAGGGCCGATAGGCGGCATAATTCCAAGTTTATGGTCATTGGGAAGTCGGAGTGTTGATAGAGAGATGTTGCGGGCATGGAATATTCGAAGTGCCGGGAGGCTTATCAGCGCGCATTTAGGACATTACATGGGAAATTATTAGTGGTGACCACGAGCCAGCGAGAGGCGACGCCCGATGTCTTCGTCGTCGTCAACGACCAGGACCAGCGCGCACTGTGGCGGGCCGGGCTGGCCCTGCCGTCTGGCTGGCGGCGGGCATCCGCCGTGATGGCACGGGGCGAGTGCCTGGCGGCGATCGATCGCGACTGGCCCGACATCGCCCCCGCCAGCGTCCGGTCGCGGGCGTCGCCGCCGACGCGCGCGACGGCGCGCGTCCGGCTGGCGGTGCCGCGAACGGCGACCGGCTCATGCACGAGCTCGTCGCCGAGCAGGCCGACCGGCGCCCGGACGCGGTGGCCGTGATCACCGGCCGGACTCAGGTGAGCTACCGCGAGCTGGACTCCTCCGCCAATCGGCTCGCGCGCTACCTGGGCGAGGTCGGCGCCGGTCCCGAGGCCGTGATCGGTGTCTACCTGGACCGGGGTGTCGACGTGATCTGCTCGATCCTCGCGATCATGAAGGCGGGGGCGGGCTACCTGCCGCTCGACCCGTCCCTCCCGCCCGAGCGGCTCAGCACCATCTGCTCCCAGGTGCGGCCGACGGCGGTGATCGCGGCCCGGCCCGGCACGTTCCCCGGGACCGGGGACGCGGCTGCTGCCGCTGGGCGACCTCGCCGTCGAGCTGGCGGGCCGGCCGGCGCCATCGCCCGCAGTCGCCCTGCATCCTGACAACCTCTGCTACGTCATCTACACCTCGGGGTCCACCGGCGACCCGAAGCCGGTCGCCGTCAGCCACCGCAGTCTGGCCTGCGTTATCGGCGAGCTGACGGGCGAGTACCAGATCGCCGACGACGACCGGGTGGCGCAGATGGCCTCGATGGCCTTCGACACCTCGATCGAGCAGATGTTCGTCGCGCTGACGAGCGGCGCGACCCTCCTGCTGCCGCCGCCGGGCACGATGGCGCCGTCGGAACTGCTGCGCAGGATCGAGCGCAGGCACGCGACGGTGCTCGACCTGACGCCCGCCTACTGGAACCAGCTGCTCGCGCTGACCAGGCCGGACGACGAGCGGCTGCGCAGCGTCCGGCTGATGATCACCGGCGGCGAGCCCGCGGATCCCGAGGTCTGCCGCACCGCGCTCCGGGCGGCGCCCTGGGCCCGGCTGCTGAACGCGTACGGGCTCACCGAGACCACCATCACCTCGTCCCTGTTCGACGTCGGGGCCGGGCTTCCGGCCGTGGACCAGCCGGAGGTCGCCGCGGTGCCCGTCGGCCGGCCGGTCGGCCGCGCGCGGATCACGGTCGTGAACGAGAGCTGAACCCGGTCGCCGCCGGGACGGCCGGGGAGATCTGCATTGGCGGGCCTCCGGTGGCCCGGGGCTACCTCGGCCGCCCCGCGCTCACCGCGGAACGGTTCGTCCCCGACCCCGGGGGCGTTCCCGGCAGCCGGATGTACCGCACCGGAGACCTCGGCCGCTGGCTGCCGGACGGCAACCTCGAGGTCGTCGGGCGGATGGACCGCCAGCTCAAGGTGCGCGGGTTCCGGGTCGAGCCCGGGGAGATCGAGAGCGTGCTAGCCGGGCACCCGGACATCGATCAGGTGTCGGTGGTGGCGTCGACCAGGAGCTCAGGCGACACCCGCCTGGTGGCGTACTACACGCCGAGCGCCGGCGCGACGGCCAGGGCCGGCGCACCACCACCCGCCGGCCGCGAGCTTCCGCAGCTACCTGCTCGACCGGCTGCCCGGCTACATGGTCCCGGCCGCGTTCATCGCCCGCCACCGGCTGCCGACACCGTCCGAGCGCGACGAGCTCGCAGCCCACCAGGTCCCCGCCCGCCAGGTCCCCGCCCGCCAGGACGCAGCCGGCCCGGACGAGGTCGGCCCCGACGAGACCGGCAAGCAAGCGGCCCGTCAGACCGAGGCAGCCCAGAGCAAGCTCCGCCAGCGGATGCCGAAGCAGCGCGAGCGATTGACCCCGACCCAGGCCGGACTGGCCGCCCTGTGGGCGAGGCTGCTGCACCGCGAGCACGTCGGTCTCGATGACGACTTCTTCGCCCTCGGCGGCAACTCCCTGTTCGCCGCGGAGATGCTGGCGGGCACCCGCGCCAGCTTCCGCATCCCGTCGGACTCGGTACGGCCGCTGACCCGCTGCCTGCTGCGCGACCCGACGCTGCGCGGGTTCGCGGCCGCGGTCAGGGACGCCCGCTCGGGCCGCCTGGGCGCCGACGGCGATCAGCAGGAGATCGACTTCGTCGCCGAGGCCGCGCTCGACGTCAGCATCCGCGGCGGCGGCGCCCCGTCCCGGCCGCGGCCGGACTGGCGCAACCCGGGCGAGGTCCTGCTCACCGGTGCGACCGGGTTCCTCGGGGCCCACCTGCTGCGGGAGCTACTCGCCGCCACCGACGCGCGCGTCTGGTGCCTGGTCAGGGCGCGAGACGAGGCTGACGCGCGGCACCGAATCGAGCAGGCGGCGGCCCGCTACGAGCTCCCGGCGCCGCCAGAAGACCGCGTGGTGCCGCTCCCCGGCGACCTCGCCCGGCCCGGCCTGGGGCTGTCCGACCCACAGTTTCGCGACCTGGGGCGCACTCTCGACATCATCTACCACCCGGGCGCGCTGGTGAACTTCATCTACCCGTACCAGGAGCTGCGGGCCGCCAACGTCGCCGGCACCCGCGAGGTGATCCGGCTGGCGGGGAAGTACCGCGGCATTCCGGTGCACTACGTGTCCACCACCGCCGTGCTGGCCGGCCTCGGCGTCGAGGGCACCCGCGAGGTCACCGAGGAGACGCCCCTCGGCTACCCCGAGCAGTTGCGGATGGGCTATGTCGAGACGAAGTACGTCGCCGAAGAGCTGCTGCGGAACGCGGGCCGGGCAGGCCTGCCGGTCGCGATCTACCGGCCGCTGGACATCGTCGGCAGCATCGGCACCGGCGCCTGGAGCACCTCGACCGAGATGTGCGCGCTGATCAGGTTCATGACCGACACCGGGCTGGCGCCCGACATCGATCTGCCGCTCGACTACGTGCCCGCCGACGTCTGCGCGGCCGCCATCCGCCACATCTCGGTCACCGCCGGGGCGACCGGGCGGACCTATCATCTCGCCAGCCCGGAGCATGCCCTGCTCGGCGTCCTGGTCGGCCGGCTGCGGGACCGGGGCTACCGGATCGACGACGTGAGCTTCGGCGACTGGGTCCGCGAGCTCGCCCGGCAGGCCGCGCTCGACCCGTCGCACCCGATGGCCGCGTTCATGCCGCTGTTCGTCGACCGGGACAGCGCGTCCGGGCTCACGGTGGCGGACATGTACCTCGCGCACGTGTTCCCGTCTTACAGCCGCACCAACACCGAGCGCGCACTGCGCGGCAGCGGCATCGCCTTCCCGCCCGTCGACGGCCGCCTGATCGACCGCAACATCGACCGGCTGATGGAGTCGGGCTACCTGCCGAGCCCGTCCGCCAGCCCGCTGCCCTCCCATGCCGACTAGCCGCTTCCCGGACTGGGAGTCGTTCGAGTTCCCGGCCGCCGCGGAGAACGCCGCCCCCGCCGGCACCGACGTCGGCGCAGCCGCCGCCGGCGATCACGCCGCTCCCGTCGCCGAAGACGCGCCGGTAGCGTTCTGCGCCGACCTCAGCCCGGCCAGCGTGCTCGGCGCGTATCGCCGGGGCATCATCCCGCTGCCGGTGTCAGACGAGTACTTCCGCACCCTCAACGAGTTCCGCTACGAGGACCAGGTGGCGGCCGGGACCATCGCCCTGGTCGGCGACGAGGCGGCCGATCCCTACTGGGTGGCCTGGTGGTCGCCCGACCCGAGGCCGGTGATCGGCGTGGGCGACGTGCACCTCGGCCGCAACGTCAGGAAGCGGCTGCGCCGGGACGCGCTGACCACCACCGCCGACGCCGCGTTCGGCGAGGTCGCGGAGGCATGCCGGCGGGATCGGGAGCCGCGCTGGCTGACCGATCCGCTGCTGGAGTCGCTGATCGAGCTGCACCGCCGGGGGTGGGCGCACAGCGTCGAGGTGTGGCGCGGGGACGAGCTCGTCGGCGGCGCGATGGGAATCGGCCTGGACGGCGTCTTCAGCGGAGACTCGCTGTTCGGGCGGCAGCCCGGCGCGGCCGCGATCGCCGTCGCCGACATGTCGGACCGCCTGTCGGCGTCGGGCGGAACGCTCATCGACGCGCAGTGGGACGGCCCGCTGCTGCGCTCCCTGGGCGCGGCGCCGATGCCGCGCGAGCGTTACCTGCGGCTGCTCGACCGCCCGCCGGCACCGCTGTCGCTCCCGGTCGGCCGGCTGCCGGCCGACCGCCTGCTCCCGGCTCCCCTGGCCTGACCCTGCACGATCCCGGCGCCGCACGGCCGGAATGCCCGAGCCGGAGCCTAATGTCGCTGACGGCAACACCGCGCCGTCGAACTCCGCCCCGGCCCGCGTGAGTTCCGGTCCGTCCGGTGGTACAACATTGACGAGCAACGGGAATGGCCGGCCGACCGGTTCGACCCCCAGCTGACCCGCTTCATTCGCAAACTCAAGGCTGCCTGGCCGCGAGACCCCTTGCACGCTGCAAGCCGCACGCCATAAGTTACTGAATAGTAACCGGCTCTGCGGTGGTGGCCTGTTCTTCGACTTGCACGCGCTTGAAGGGGTCTGCGATGCCCAAGCTTGACCGCCAGGACAACGTCTTCGTCCTTGACCTCGGGGAGGGCGAGAACCGCTTCCACCCCGACTGGATCGCGGAGGTCAACGGCTCCCTCGACGAGGTCGAGAGGGCGGAAGGCCACCGCGCCCTGGTGACCGCCGCGACCGGGAAGTTCTACTCCAACGGCCTTGACCTGGAGTGGCTGGCCGCCCACGCCGATCAGCACCAGGAGTACATCGGCTCGGTCCAGGAACTCCTGGCCCGGTTGCTGACGCTGCCGATGGTCACGGTGGCCGCCGTGCAGGGGCACGCCTTCGCCGCGGGCGCCATGTTCTCCCTGGCGCAGGACTTCCGCGTGATGCGGAGCGACCGGGGTTTCTGGTGCTTGCCGGAAGCGGACATCAACCTGCCGTTCTCGCCCGGCATGTGCGCTCTCATCCAGAGCCGGCTGGCCCCGCAGACCGCCCACGAGGCGATGGTCACGGCGCGCCGGTTCGGCGGCCGCGATGCCTTCGGCGCGGGGATCGTCGACCGCGCCGTGTCCGAGGACGAGGTGCGCGCGACCGCCGTCGAGATCGCCCAGTCTCAGGTGGCCAAGGCCGGAGACACGCTCCGCACCATCAAGGCCCGCATGTACGCGCCGGTGGTTGACCTGCTGCGGGCAGAGAACAACTCCCTCGGCTGATCGCGAGGCGGGCGTCGGCTACTCATCCCGCTGCGCGAATCCGTCGCAGCTCGTGACCGGCAGCCGCGGGTACTTGACCAGCCGATCGTCCCACGCCGCGCGGCCGCAGCGCAGGTAAGCCGTGCCCCGGTGCGTCTCCTTGACCAGCGCGTGGCGGCAGTCGGCGCACATCCCGGGATGGACCGGGAGAGCCGCCAGGCTCGCCGCCGCCTCCTGGTCAGCCACCCTGCCCCCTCCGGCGGATCGCGCGACCGCGGGTCAACCGCACTTCGAACTGCTCGCCGACATGAAGCTCGAGACCGAGCTCACCACACTGCCCGCGTCCTTGGTGATGGTCGCGATCTGAGCGGCGGTGGGACTCGATGACAGCCCGGCAACGGAGCTCTTGAGCGCGTTCACTGACGACGTGATCGCGCTGGTCTGGCTGGGGAAGTCGCCCTTGGCCTGATCGACCAGCGTGCTGGCGTTGTTCTCGATGGCGGTCACCTGCGACTTGAGGGCGCTGACGCCGCTGCTGGCATTTAGGCTGGTGAGCCCCTTGACCGAATTCTCCAGGTTGGTCCGGGCGGCGCAGTAGGCGGGCGGCCCGCTGCTGCTACTGCTGCTGCAACCGGTCAGCGCGACCGCGCCGGCCGCCACCATCAGCGCCGCGCCGGCCCAGGCGCCGCCCTGCCGGGCTCGCGCGCTTCCAGATTTCGCACTCAGTCCCATCGTGATTCCAATCGACGCCACGGGATGTAAGAATTCACGACGCTGTTCCCGAAACACGACTCTCCGTCACTACAGCCTTTCGCGGTCGTTTCTGCCCGTGGAAGTTACCGGGGAAACGAGCCGGGCCGCGAGTTCGGCGTTGCGCTGCGCGAATCCCGCCCATTTCGGCGGCGTCGCCGCCACGACACCGCGGCCGGGCTGACGGCCAGGCCCAGGTACAGCACCCAGCCGGCCGCGTCGCTGAACCGGTACACGCCCGGCGCGGCGGGCAGCCGGAGTGCCAGTTCGCGCGCCTTCCGGCCGACGTCGTCCAATCAAAAATTCACAATCATTCGCTCGAACGGACCGGGGTTTCCCTCGCACCGCACAGCTAACCCGCCCGGCGGTGCGAGACGTCACCGCCAGACCGCCGCAGAGCCGGTGATCGCACCGCTCGTAAGCACCCTAGGCACCGGCCTAAGGCGCCCGGGGCCGAACATAAGGCGATCGTCCGATGTGGCGCGGGGGGTCTTAGAACGAACCTTGAGGTGTGGGGGAAGCCAAGGGGCGGCTCCCGGGGAATCAAGGAGAAATCGTGAACGAGTACCTAGCACTCGAGCTGATCAGGCAGCGGACCACCGAGCGGTACGAGGAGGCGAGGCAGGCGAACCTGGTGCACCGGCTGCGCCAGGCCCGCCGTCAGCGCAACCGCGACGAGGCCCTCGTCCGGCGGCCGGTCCCTGACTACGTGGACGGCACCTTCCGGACGATCCCTGAGCAGGTGCAAGCCGAGCACGCAGAGGCGGTCCGGTAACCGTCGGCGCGCCGTCAAGGCGGGCAGGAAATGCCGGACACGACAGGCGGGGAAGACCGCGAAACCGCCGCCACAGCCGGAATGTCAGACCCCAGTGAGACGCTTCACTATGAGATGAACAGACGCGGTGGCAGTCCCGTTCTCGTTGGGCGGGCGGCAGAGATGGCCGCCCTGCAGGCCGCATTCGACGCGGTCCGCCAGGGTGGTCCTGCCGCCCTGCTCATCGGGGGCGAGGCCGGGGTGGGCAAGACCCGGCTGATCAGCGAGTTCACCGCCGAAGCGCGAGCCGCGGGCGCGCGCGTGCTGATCGGGGGGTGCCTTGAGTTGGGGGCCGACGGGCTCCCGTTCGGGCCCTTCACCGCGATGCTGCGCGACCTGGTGCGGGAGATCGGCGCCGACGAGCTCGTCGGCCTGCTGCCGGGCAGCGACCGGGCCACACGGGAGCTGGCCCGGCTCCTTCCCGAGCTTGCGGGCGGACAGACGGCGGGCGACCCAGCCGGTGCGCTGCACAGCGCGGGCGAGGCCCGGGCGCGCCTGTTCGAGGAGTTCCTGACCCTGCTCGAGCGGCTGGCGGTGGCGCAGCCGCTCGTCCTGGTGGTCGAGGACGCGCACTGGGCGGACCGGTCGAGCCGCGACCTGATCGCGTTCCTCATCGGCTACCAGCGCGCGCTCGCGAACGTGCTCATCGCGGTGACGTTCCGTTCTGACGAGCTGCACCGCACCCACCCGCTGCGGCCGCTGCTGGCCGAGCTGACCAGGATCGACTGGGTCGAGCGGTCGGAGCTGCCGCGGCTGAGCCGGGGCCAGGCGGAGGAGCTCGCGGCGGCCGTCCTCGGCGGTTTCGCCGACCGCGCGCTGACCGACAGGCTCTACGAGCGGGCGGAGGGCAACCCGCTGTTCACCGAGGAGCTGCTCGCCTGCCCCGACGGCTGCGCCCTGATCCCCGGCTCCCTGGCCGACCTGCTCCAGCAGGTGGTGCGGCGGCTGCCGGAGGACACCCAGGAGGTGCTCCGCATTGCCAGCGCCGCCAGCGGCGCCACCAGCCCCACGCTGCTCGCCCGGGTCACCGGCCGGACCGAGGACGAGCTGACCGCCGCGATCCGGCCCGCCGTCACCGGCAACGTGCTGGTGACCACCGCCGACGGGTACGCGTTCCGGCACGCGCTGATCCGGGAGGCGGTGCACGAGGACCTGCTGCCCGGCGAGCACAGCCAGGTGCACACGAAGTTCGCGCTCGCCATTGACGCCGACCCTGAGCTGGTCGGCGACGGGCGAGTGGACATGGAGAAGGCGCACCACTGGTACGCCGCCCACAACACGACCTGGGCGCTGATCAGCGCCTGGCAGGCGTCCATGCAGGCGTCCCGCTCGGTCGCGCACGCCGAGCGGCTGGTGCTGCTCGCGCGCGTCCTCGAGCTCTGGGATCAGGTGCCGGACGCCGCCGAGCGCGTCGGCGCCGACCACGTACGGGTCCTCGAGGAATCGGCCGCGGCCGCGCGTGACGCCGGAGAGCACAAGCGCGGTCTCGCGTTCACCGAGTCGGCCCTGGCGGAGCTCGACGAGCGCACCGACCCGGTGCGGGTCGCGCTGCTGCTGAGCGAGCGGCACATGTTCCGCCGAGAGATCGGGATGCCAGAGACCATCGAGGACCTGGACCGGGCGCTGAGCCTGGTGCCGGAGGAGCTGGACAAGAAGGCGCGGACGCGGCTGCTGCTGGCCGCCTCGCACTTCGGCTGCCACGAGGGCGGGCCGCACTTCAGGGAGCGGGCGAACGAGGCGCTGCGGTTCGCCCGCGAGGCGGGCGACCGCGACGCCGAGGCGCAGGCGCTCGCGATGCTGGCGGTGATCGAGGCCGGACCCCTCGGCGTCGCGGAGCCGGGCAGCGAGACGTTCCGCCTGAGCGCGCAGGCCCGCGCGATCGCGCAGCAGGTCGGCGCCTACCAGTCCATCATCAAGCTGGTGATCTACGAATCGCATCTGCTATGCGGGGTGGGCGAGTACGAGCGGGCCGCCATGGTCGCCCGGGAGGGCATCGCCGACGCCGAGCGGCACGGGCTCGCCCGCACCCGCGGCGCGTTCCTCGCGATCAACGTGGCCGAGCCGCTGCTCTACCTCGGCCGCTGGGACGAGGCCCTGGACGTCGCCGAACGGGCCCTCGACCTCGCTCCGCCCTGGAGCACCCGATGCAGCCTGTCGATCCTGAGCGGTTCGATCGCGCTCGCCCGCGGCGACACCGCCACCGCGGCCAGGCTCGCGGCGGCCAGCCGGGAGATGCTGGGCGGCGTCAGGTACGAGGACCAGAAAAACCTGCCCCAGGCGGTCCTCGACATCGGGCTGGCGCTGGCCATCGAGGGTCCCGCCGCCGCCATGGCGGTGGCCACCGAGACGCTGCACGAGTACGACCTGTCCGGGAGCAGCTCCCGGTACGTCTGGCCGGTGCTTGTGATCGCGGCCGCAGTGGCCCGGCAGGCGTCCGGCGAGGCCGCCGAGTCGCTGCTGTGCAGGCTGCGGACCCTGGTGGAAAAGCAGGACGTGTGCGGTCCGGTGCAGCGCGCCTGGCAGCTGTCGTACCAGGCGGTCGATCCGCGCGCCGACGATCACGCCGCTGACGCAGCGGCCCGGCTGGCAGCGGCCGACGCCGCCGTCGCGGCCTGGGAGGCCATCGACCAGCCCTACCCGGCCGCCCTCGCGCTGGTCGGCGCCGCCCAGCTCGCGCTGGCGGGCGGCCCGTCCGGCCGGGCGGCGGCCGCCGCCCGGCTGCGCCGCGCCGCGCCGCTGGCGGACCGCCTCGGCGCCCGCCCGCTGTCGGATCAGATCGCCGCGCTCCTGTCGCAGGCAGTCGGCCCCGTTATCGGCTCGGGGCCCGGCGCCCAGCAGGATCGCCTCGGCCTGACCGGCCGCGAGATCGAGGTGCTCCGGCTCGTCACCGCCGGTCAGTCGAACCGCGAGATCGCGGCCGCGCTGTTCATCTCGCCGAAGACGGCGAGCGTGCACGTCTCCAACATCCTCGGCAAGCTCGGCGCCTCCACCCGCACCGAGGCCGCCGCCCGGGCGCACGCCCTCCGCCTGTTCGACGCCCCGGACGGCAGCCGCTAAAACACGCCCGTCCACCTCGGCGGACTTTCTATCCGGCGGCCGCTCAGGCGGTCGCGGCCCAGCGCGCCCACGCCCGCAGCCAGTAATCGGCGAGCGTGTCACGGTCCCGCGCCTGCGCGAGCCGCTCAGCCTCCTGGGGGTCTACCTGCAGCCACGCCAGGTGCTCCGACCAGTAGCGGTCCCACGCGTCCTGTGCCGGCTCGCTCGGCACGGACTCTCCGAGCAGCGCGCGCCTGAGGGTCTGGTCGATCGCCGCCTCGCGGAGCTGCGGGTCGGTGCCAAACCACGCGGCCCGTTCGTCCAGGTGACCCACGTGATTGATGACCGCCGCCACCGCGTCGTCGGCCGCCCGTGCGGTGCCGCCGGCGAGACGCTGCCGCTCGCGGACCGCCCGCTGCCAGAGCGCGGCGTGCATCGGGCCCCAGCCGACTGGGATCCGCGGCTGACGTCCCGACTGCGCCGCCTCCCTGACCCGGGCGCCCGACGTCAGCGAGAAGTCGGCCAGCGCGCGCCAGGCCGCGACCCCGTCGGCAGGCTCGAGCACCGGCGGCGGCGTCGCGCGGCGGCGTTCCCGCAGCCGCGCGAACACCTCGTCCCGCGCCGCCAGCATCGGGCCAAGATCGGTGACCGGCTCCAGCCGGACTACGTCCGGGTCGGCCCCGTGCCCGCTGATCGTGACGATGACCTCGGGCGAGCCGCCGATGAGACGGGCCGCCCACATCGTCCCGTGGCGGCAGACGAGCGCATCGCCCACCGGCAAAGTCTCGCGGGTGTAGCGGGGCGGCTCGGCCGGCTCCGCCTGGTCCACCCCGCTATGCACGGCGACGCGTTTGCGCTCGGCGTCGATCTCGCGGATCAGATCCCGCTCGGGGTGGCTGGCCGATCTTCCGTAGCTGAAAGGCGCCGGTACCCCGGGAACGGGGGACGCCGCCCTGATCTCGTGATTCGGCGCCGCGCTGGTGACGGTCACCTGCGGTCCCGTCGCCGTTTCCCACGACCCGTACCGCAGCGCCACCAGCACCGGAAACCCATTGCTGCTCTGATGCAACAGGACGGCCGGCGTCAGGGCCGGCGCCGCCAGCCCGAAAACCGGGTAGTCCGGCCGCGGCACCAGCGAGTCGGCGTCCCGCCTGGACTGATCGCGCAGCCGCCGCACCCACGCGCGGTACTCCTCATCCGGGCTCTCGGACATACTCCAGCTTTACATCTCAGATGATTTTGGTCCAGGCCGCCCAGGCCTGCAGGCAGTCGTCGGCAAGCGTCTCGCGGGCCGACACGGCGGCGCGCGGATCAATGGACTCCGGTCGGCGGCCGAGGCGGGTCACGTGGGTGGACCAGTAGCGTGCCCAGGCGTCCTGCGCGGGCTCGCTCGGCACGGTGTCGTCGAGCATCGCGTGCCTGACCGTCTCGTCGAGCGCGGCCGCCCGCAGCCCGGGATCGGCGGTGAACCACGCTGCCTTCTCCTGCAAGAAGCCCAGGTGGTTGACGGCCACCGTCACGGCCTCGTCGGCGGCCCGCCGGTCGGTCCCGCGCAGCCGCTGGTGCTCGCGGACCGCCCGCTGCCACAGCGCGTTGTACATCCTGCCCCAGTTCGGCTCCTGGCGTGGCCGTTGCCTGGCGGCAAAGGCAGCGCGTCGCTCGGCGTTCGACGTCAGCGTGAACTCGGCCAGCCCGCCGAGCGCGGCAGCCCCCTCGGCGGGCTCAAGCTCAGGGTCGGGCTCGGCCAGCGGGCGGCGCGCCTTCCCCCGGCTGCGTTCGATCATCGCCGTGATCGTCTCGAACCGCGCCTCGATCATCGGCCGCAGGTCAGGCACCCGCTCGAGCCGGACCGACTCCGGCGCCACCCCCACCCCAACGACAGTCACCACGACGCTCTCCGTCGGGGGATCGGCGGGCAGCAGCCGGGCGGCCCAGACCATCTCGCTCCGGCAGACCAGCGCCTGGCCGGCTGGCAGCGTTTCCCGGTTAACGGCCAGCGGTTCCGCCCGCTCGGCTCGCCTGGCGATCGACCCGCGGAACCGGTAGTGCTCGTCTTCGACCGCGGAGCGCAGCTCCGCTTCCCGGCCGTCGCCTTGCAGCGGGCCCGACCCGGCCTGCGCCATCGTCGCGGCGTCCGTCGCCATCGTCGTCACCGCGACGTACGGCCCCGCCTTCGGGTCACCCCATGGCCCGTACGTCAGCATGATCGCCGACCATTCCCCATCGGACAGCTGGTACTGGGTCACGGCGGCCGGCGTGAGAGACGGCGCGGCCAACCCGTAAACGGGATGTCCGGGGCGCGGCGCCAGCACCTCAGCGTCGCGCTGGGCTTGGTCGCGCAGCATCCGCAGGTGTTCGTCGCGCTCGTCTTCCGGGACTTCTCGCATGCTCAAGCAGTACCGCGCCGCCACGCCCGCTGCCAAGCCCGCTTCCGGACAGCAAGACAGTGGATCGTTGTGTACACCCCGCTGTACACAACGATCCACCATCTTCGCCGAGTCCGGCGCAAATCAGATAACAGCAAGAAGCGTTGGCGCTGGCCCCGGTCAGGCCCGGTTACGTCCGCGACGCCTCGACCGAAGCATCGGAGCGACCAGAGTCGGCCGGGTCCGTTCGGGCGGCTAGTGCGTCTTCTCCATCCGGCCGACCTGGGGCACCGGCCGCACTACCCGCGCCGCCGCCGACGACCGCCGCACCGGCCGCACTACCCGCGCCGCCGCCGACGACCGCCGCACCGGCCGCACTACCCGCGCCGCCGCCGACGACCGCCGCACCGGCCGCATTACCTGCGCCGACGACCGCCGCACCGGCCGCACTACCCGCACCGCCGCCGACGACCGCCGCGCGGGCCGGCAGGAACGCCAGCGCCACCAGCCCGGCCACCGCCACCGTGCACGCGGCCACGAACGATCCGCGGTGCAGGCCTACCATAAACGCCGAGCTGACCGCGTCGTGCGCGGCGACCTGCAGCGGCGCCGGGAACCGGGCGGCCACGTTCATGCCCGCGACCACCGACTGCCCGGCCAGCCGCCCGGTCGAGGCGGACGCGCCCAGCGCGGTGAGGCCGTGCAGGACGTGCGCGCCGTAGGCGGAGTTCAGCACCGAGCCGACGATCGCGACGCCGAGCGTGCCGCCGACCTCGCGAGTGGTGTCGTTGACGGCGGAGCCCGCGCCGGCCTTCCCGGCCGGGAGCGCGCCCATGATCGCGTCGGTGGCGGGCCCGGTGGTAAACGCCAGCCCGGCCGCCATCAGCACCATCGCGCCGATGATCTTTCCCCAGTAGGAGGCGTCGGTGGCGGTGGTCGCCGCGTCAAGCAGCCCGGCGCTCATCAGGAAGAGCCCGGCCGCGACCACGACCTTGGTGCCGATCCGCTTCATGACCATCATCGCCACCGGCGAGAAGCCGGCCGTGACGAACGCGAACGGCAGCGTCGCCAGCCCGGCGTGCAGCGGCGAGAACCCGCGGACGATCTGGAAGTACTGGGTGATCATGAAGATGAACCCGAACAGGCCAAAGAACGCCAGCGCGATCGCCCCGCTCGCCGCGGCGAACCGGGGGTTGCGGAACAGTCGCACGTCGAGCATCGGGTCCGGCCGCCGCGCCTGCCACCAGGCGAAGACCGCGAGCACGACCAGCGCCCCGCCGATCCCGCCGACGGTCGCGGCCGATCCCCAGCCGTGCGATGGCGCCTCGATGATCGACCAGGTCAGCAGCGCGATCCCGACGATCGAGAGCAGCGCGCCGAACGGGTCGAACCGGCCCGCGTGCGGGTCCCTGGACTCGGGCAGCAGCAGCCGGCCGGCGATGAGCGCGACGACCGCGACCGGCACCGACACGTAGAACACCGAGGACCAGTCGAAGTGCACCAGCAGCGCCCCGCCGACGACCGGGCCGATCGCGACCGCGAGCCCGGAGACCGCCGACCAGACGCCGATCGCGGTCGCCCGCTCCCGCGGGTTGGTGAACACGCTGTTCAGGATCGCCAGCGTGGCCGGGTAGACCAGCGCGGCGGCAGCGCCCATCGCGGCCCGGGCGGTGATCAGCTCGCCGGTGTTCTGCGCGAGGGCGGCGCCGACCGAGCACAGTGCGAACAGCACCAGCCCGAGCTGCAGCAGCCGCCGACGGCCGAGCCGGTCGCCGAGGTTGCCGCCCAGCAGCAGCAGCCCGGCGAAGGAGAGGGTGTAGCCGTCGACGACCCACTGCAGGTCGCCGGTCGAGGCGTGCAGATCGCGGCTGATCGACGGCAGCGCGACGTTGACGATCGTGTTGTCCACCACCGTGAGCAGCACGCTGAGGCAGAGCACCGCCAGGATCCACCACCGGCGGTCGTTCCGGGTTTCCACGGTTTCCATCGGGCCAAGCTCCTCGATTGGATGAAGTAGTACGTCGTGCTATAACTATGTAACGACGTTCTATAAAAGTCAAGACCGGACCGGCCAGCCGGTTCGGTGAGAGAAGATGTTCTGCATGGATGAAGCGGATGGTGTGCCTGGCCCGGTCTGCGGGCCCGCGGCGCCGACGGTGACGCGGCGCGGCCGAACGCCGTCGGCCGACGTCGAGCGCGAGCTGCTGGCGGCGGCCGAGGCGGTCCTGGTTCGCGAGGGCCCCGGCGGCCTGACCGTCCGTGCCGTCGCGACCGAGGCCGGCATCGCCCCGATGGGCGTGTACAACCGCCTCGGCGGCAAGGACGGCCTGGTCGACGCGCTCCTGATCAGGGGCTTCGACCGCCTTCGGGCCGCCTGCGACGCCACCGCCGGCCCCGACGCGACCGCTCGGTTCTTCGACGCCGGACGGCGCTACCGCGAGTTCGCGCTGGCCAACCCGCACTTCTACGCGATCATGTTCGAGGACGCGATCCCGCACGAATTCGACAACCCGGAGGTGGCGGAGCACGCCATCGCGGCGTTCCACGCGCTGGTCCGCATCGTTGAGGTCTCCGCTGTGGCCGGGGTGATCGCCGCCCCCGACCCGGTTGAGGTCGCCCAGCAGATCTGGTCCGCCATCCACGGCGCCGTCGCCCTGGAGCTCAAGGGCCTCATCCAGACCGAGGACCCCGCCGCCACCTACACCGCCCTCCTGCGCACCCTCTTCCGAGGCCTCGCCCCGCGCTAAAAGACCAAAATCGGGGCTTGAACTTGGACTGCGGTCCAGGGCTTAACGTCGAGCTATGACGATCGATCGGGTGACCGGGCCGCTGACCGTCGGGCAACTGGCGGCGCGGGCCGGCGTCAGGGCGGACACGATCCGCTACTACGAACGGTCCGGCCTGCTGCCGGCGCCGAACCGGACCGACGGCGATCACCGCCGTTACGGCCCGGCCGACCTGGACCGAATGCTGTTCATCAGGGGAGCCCAGCGGCTCGGGCTTCGGCTGGCGGAGATCCGCGAGCTGCTCGTGGTCCGTGAGACGGGCCGCTGCCCGTGCGGTCCGGCCGAGACGCTGCTGCGGGAGCACATCGCCGATCTCAACCGGGAGATCGCCCGGCTCACCGCGCTCCGGGCCGAGCTCTCCGGGATGGTGGCCGGCCTGACCGCCTCTTCCGGGTCGTGCCCGGACCCTGTTCCGGGCACCTGGTGCGCGGCCGATCGTCAGGACACCGAATCGCACTCGGGAGGAGGTGACCGGAATGTGCTCGTGCTGCGATGACCTAACCTGCGACGGCTCGTGCTGCGAGAGCGGCGCCTGCTGCTGAGCCACCGCTCGCGTTCCGCCCCAAGGCGCCAGGGCGGAACGCGACGATCAGCGGCTGGTCACCCTCGCGGGCCGGACATTGTCCACCATTTCCGGCCACGGTACGCTCGTGGACCGTGCCAAGCCCCGTCATCCGGATCGCCAACAGCGCCGACGGCGCGGCCATCGCCGCCCTCCGCCGGGCGTGGACCGCCGAAGACCACGGCGACGTCGCCGACCCGGACTTCGAAGCCCGGTTTCTCGACTGGTACGAGCGCGAATCCGCCCGCCGGGTCTGCTGGCTGGGAGAGCTCTCGGGCCAGCCGGTGGGCACGATGAACCTCGCGATCTTCGAGCGCATGCCCCGCCCCGGCCACGAGACCGGCACCTGGGGTTACCTCGCCAACGCGTTCGTCCTCGCCCCCTACAGAAACCAGGGCATCGGCGCCCGACTGCTCGCCGCGCTCCTGGCCCACGCCGATGACCACGGCTACATCCGCGTCCTGCTTCGGCCCTCCGAGCGCGCGATCCCCTTCTACGAGCGCGCCGGCTTCGCCCCAGACGGGGGCTTCATGGTCCGTTACGCCCCCCCGGTTATTCCTCCGGGGCAGCCAGGCTCCTTATCCGCGCCACGATCCGCTCCGCCTCATCCTCGCCGATCGGGATTAGCTCGTATTGCAAGTCGCCACGTTCGACGGCGTGCCTGATGGGTGAAAACCTCCACTCGAGGTCGTGCCCGAACGACTCATCGTCGACGATCGCCGGTCTTGAACTGCCGAAGAACGCCAACAGGGGCATCCGGGCTCGTGTGATCATCAACAATCGCGTAGTACGTGATCTCATCGGCCATCGCGTCTCTCCGGTGGGAGTCTTCGATCTCGAATACGCGCGGCGGAGTAACGAAACGTGTTCGTTGACTCGCCGCTGATAGTCCTCAAGGCGAACTTCCTCTTCGGCGCTAGCCGCTGGGTTTCGTAGCCGCTCGTAGGCCTTATGCGTCAGCTCTTTCGCCTCGAGACTCTCAGGAGTGTGGAACTGCACCTCGAAGCGCAGCCCCGGTTTCCGACGTGCGCCATTGGCTGTTGATCCCCTTGTACTGTTCCTTCCCCCACAGGTTCTTGAGCTTAATCAGCTCGAACCCTTCTTCCTTGAATCGATCGACATCATGACAGAACGCCTTCAGCGTAGCGATCATCACCGTATGTCGAGTGTAAATCGCACCGCATCGGGGACTTCGGCCAAAGCTTGCTCGGCCGTCCAGTCCGGGTTGTACCGGCAGTCTTTCCGCGATCTTCTCCTTGAGCCGGTCTTCGCCCTTGAGCATGTGCTCAAGCCCCGCAAGGCGCCGGTCCGGGTCGGCGGCCTCCACCCGTTCCATCGCCGGCAGGATGACCTCCCTCCCCTCGGTGCGAATGTCCTCGCAGGCCTTGCTCGCGTCCGCGTTCTGCTCCGGGGTGAGCCTCCGATCCCCGTCGCCCAGCCAGCCCCCGTCGGCTTGGGAGCCAGGAGTCGACCGGTTGCTTTCGGGGAACTCCCGCTCGTGTTTCACCCACTCCGCCCGCAGCCCAGGGAGCGCCAGCGCCCACGCATCCCGCGCCCCCCTGTCCTTCTCCTCTGGCGCCTGTGCCTCACGCGCCGCGCCGTCCGCGTCCGGCTCAGCGCCAGCATCCCGCGTCGCTCCTTCGTCGCTCGCGTCCTGCGGTCGCGGGTCCCGCGAGTCCTGCGATCCCGCGTCCGGTCCGGCCTCGATCCGCGCCACGTCATACGTGTGATCGACCGTGTCCTGATACCGACGATGGGCGGCGGCCCGTTGCTCGGGGGTGGTGAGCGCCGCGTCGGACCGACCGGCGTCGGCCGCCCGATCATCGGCCGGCCGGTCACCGGCGGCCCGCCAGTCGGCCGACGAGGCATCGCCTCGTTCACCGTCCCCGGGCCGGTTCCGGGCGGCGGGGACCGCATCGCCGCCCCAGTCCTCGGCCCGGTCGATCACCGCCGGCCACCACCCATCGCATCACGGGTTCTCACCCTGGCAAACGGATATGACCGACCCTGGGTTCACCTTTGCAAGAAGAATGCCCCGGTCAACGTGCGGCCAGCGGACCCCTCCCATGACCTCGGAATAGGATCGTGAGCCATGCCCTACGAACCCGATCTGCTGCTGGTTAACGCCAACGTGCTGACCATGGATCCGGGCCGGCCCACGGCCAGCGCGGTCGCGGTGGCGGGCGGGCGCACGGTCGCGATCTTCGACGGCAAGCCAGACGTGACCGCGAAAGAGGTCATCGACCTGCGCGGGCTCACGCTCATTCCGGGGTTCCATGACGCGCACAACCACATGATCGGGTTCGGGCTCTCGCTGACCGAGGTCGACCTGCGGACCGGCAGCCAGGATGAGCTCTACGCGCGGGTGGCGGCCAAGGCCGCCACCACCCCCGAGGGAGAATGGATCATCGGTTCCGGCTACGACCAGACCCGGACCGGAGCCCACCCGCACCGCGACGCGCTCGACGCGATCGCGCCCAACCACCGCGTCTGGCTCAAGCACACGTCCAGCCACATGTGCGTGGTGAACAGCCTCGTGCTGGCCGACCTCGGCATCGGCGAGACCGTCCCGCAGGTCGACGGCGGCCGGGTCACCACCGACGCGGCCGGCCGTCCCACCGGCCTGCTCGAAGAACGTGCCCAGGAACTGGTCGGGAACCTGACCCATCCCTACCCGCTGACCACCCTGACCGACGCGGTCGACGCGGCCGGCCGCCGCTACCTGGCCGAGGGCATCACCTCGGTCACTGAGGCCGGCGTCGGCGGCGGCTGGATCGGTCAGTCACCGGTCGAGCTCGCCGCCTACGTCAATGCCCGCGACCAGGGCCGGCTGCACGTCCGGGTGGAGCTGATGGTCATCAGCGACGTCTTCCATCCCCTCGGCGCGCACCCATCCGACGGCATCGAAACCGGCATCGACCTGGGCCTGCGGACCGGCTTCGGCGACGACTGGCTGCGGCTCGGCCCGATGAAGATCTTCACCGACGGCTCGCTCGTCGGCCGCACCGCCGCCATGTCCGCCCCGTTCGATGGCGACCCCGGCAACAGCGGCTACCTGCAGGCAGACTCCGACCTGCTGACCGAAACGATCATCGAGGCGCACCGGGCGGGCTGGCGAGTCGCCGCCCACGCGATCGGGGACCGCGCGATCGACCTCGCCCTCGACGCTTTCGCCGACGCCGCCGACCAGTACCCGCGGGCCCGCCCGCGACACCGGATCGAGCACTTCGCCGCCGCCCGCCCCGATCAGGTCGCCCGGGCGGCCAAGCTCGGCGTGATCGCCGTCGGCCAGGGCCGGTTCGCCTCCGAGCTCGGCGACGGCATGCTCGCCGCCGTCGGCCCGAAGCGTGCCGCCTGGCTCTACCGCCAGCGTTCCCTCCTCGACGCGGGGCTGGTGCTGCCTGGCAGCTCCGACCGCCCGGTCGCCTCCGGCGCCCCGCTGCTCGGCATCCACGACATGGTCAACCGCCGCACCGCCACTGGCGCCCCCTTCAACCCGGCCGAGGCGATCACCCCGGCCGAGGCCCTCCGCGCCTACACCTGGGGCTCCGCCTACGCCTCCAAGCAGGAGCGCGCCAAGGGCTCGATCACGCCCGGCAAGCTGGCCGACTTCACGGTCCTGTCCGAAGACCCCACCGCCGTGGCCCCCGACCGCATCGGCGGCCTCGAGGTCGTCGCCACGTTCATCGACGGTGATCTCCGCCACGCCGCGTCCGGAGCGGACGTCTTCGCTCGATAAGCGCCCTGCACCGCCGGCAGCGAAGCGTCACGCAAACGCGGGCATGACCTCGGTCGCGAACAGCTCGGCCGACCGGAGCGCCTCGGCGGCGGTCATGTCGCCGAAGCAGAACTCGAGCGACAGGTAGTTCACGCCGGCCGTCTCCGCGTGCTCGGCGACCCAGGCCCGGGCGCCGGCCGGGTCGCCGGCGTAGCAGTGGCCGGTGGCGGCGATGCCCTCGTAGGTGTCAGCTGCCAGCACGGGCGGCATCGGCACGCCGAACTTGCGCCACAGATGGGAGATGCTGTCCCGAAATGGCAGGAAGGCGCGGTTGGCGATCGACATCGCGGCCGCGTTGGTGTCCGCGATCACGATCTGCCGGCTGATCCCGAGCGCCGGCAGGTCCTCGGCCGAGCGGCCGAGGGCGGACCACTCCGCCCGGTACGCGTCGGTCAGCGGCCGCACCCGGCGGGAGGGGACGAGCGCCAGCATCGGCATGCCGAGCCGCGCGCACCACTGGGCGCGCTCCAGCGTCATGGTGGCGTACCAGAGCGGCATCGGCTGCTGCACCGGATGGGTCACCACCGGCGCCGCCTCGAGCTGGTAGTACTTGCCGTGGAAGTCCACCACATCGGACGACAGCCCCAACCGGAGGATCTCGAACGCCTCGTCGAACCGGCCCTGCGCCTCGTCGCCCGGGACTCCGTGGAACCCGGTCTCGATCGGGGAGATGCCCCGGCCCACGCCGAGGACCAGCCTGCCGCCGGTGAGCTGGTCGAGGGTGGCGGCCTCCTCGATCATCCGCATCGGGTGGATCAGCGGCAGGATCGAGATCAGCGTCCCCAGCCTGATCGTCGAGGTGCGCTGGGACGCGGCCGCGAGCATCAGGTGCGGGGTGGCGATGCCGAGCGGGGTGCTGTGGTGCTCGGCCAGCTGGTAGGCGTAGTAGCCGAGCCCCTCGTAGGCCTCGATCAGCGACAGGCGCTCGGCCAGCTGGGTGGCCGGCGATCGTCCGGATGAGTCGTTGTGATCGAACACGGCGAAGCGCATCGACAGCCCTCCCAGGTCGTCATCGTGCGGGCCAGGCGGAGCCACGCGTCCGTTCGGGATCATCTTCTGCTCTCCACCCCGGCGATGGCTACCGGACGGGCGACCAAAGAAAGGCCACTAGAGTCGTGCTGTGCCCGCAGATCGAAGCCGCACCAATCACAACAATCACCGCCGCGCACGCGTGCTGGCGTGCGCGGTCGCCGCCGTCAGCGTTGCCGCCGTCGCCGCGTGCAGCGCCAACGGCACGGTGAGCAGCACCCCGACCAGCGCGGGGGCGGGAGCGGCCACGAGCGGCGCCGTCGGCACGGGCGCCGCCAGCCCGACGCAAGCCGCCACCAGCGACGGCTCGCCGACCGGGGCGCCGGCCACCGCGTCGCTCGCCTCCGCCTGCGTGACCCAGGTCTACGGCGAGCTGACGTTGGCGCAGCGAGTCGGCCAGCTGTTCCTGGTGGCGCCGAGCGCCGACATCGCCGGGTCCGGCACGCAGACGGCGCTGGCGCAGTACCACTTCGGGTCCATTCTGCTGCCGAAGAACGCCGACGGCACCACCTCGCTCGCGACGGCCACGGCCGCCATCCAGGCGCTCGCCCCGGCTGACACCCACGACGTCCGCTTCCTCGTCGGCGCCAACCAGGAGGGCGGCGAGATCCAGCAGCTGACCGGGCCCGGATTCGACGTGATGCCGTCCGCCCTCGTCCAGGGCACCTGGACGACGAGCGCGCTCCGGTCCCAGGCGACGGTCTGGGGGACCCAGCTCCACGCCGCGGGCGTCAACCTCAACCTGGCGCCGGTCATGGACACCGTCCCGGCGGGCACCGCGGCGACGAACGCGCCGATCGGTCAGCTCGAGCGCGAGTTCGGTTCCGACCCGCAGACCAACGGCGAGCACGGCGTCGCCTTCATCGACGGGATGGCCGAGGCGGACGTCGCGTCGGTGATCAAGCACTTCCCCGGGCTCGGCCGGGTCGTCGGCAACACCGACTTCACCTCGCACGTGGTGGACTCGGTCACCACCTCGACCGATCCCTACCTCCAGTCGTACCGCGAGGGCATCGACGCCGGGGTGCCGTACGTGATGGTGGCCGAGGCGACCTACATCAAGATCGACCCGGCCCATCTGGCGGTGTTCTCGCCGGTGGTCATGGGCCTGCTCCGCAACGGGCTCGGCTTCAGCGGCGTGATCGTCTCCGATGACCTCGGCGACGCGGCCGCGGTGGCCTCGATCCCGGCCGGGCAGCGGGCGCTCGACTTCCTCAACGCGGGCGGCGACCTGATCACCTCGCAGTCGTTCGCGCCCGCCGAGAAGATGGCCTCCACCGTGCTCGCGACCGCCTCCTCGGACTCCGCCTTCCGCGCCACCGTCGACGCCGCCGCCCGCCGGATCCTGGCCGCCAAGCAGGCGCAGGGCCTGCTGCCCTGCTGACGCCCCGACTTCCGGCTACCGTAGAGGAGTGCGGGCAAGGGCGCTGATCGCTGTCGGGTTCCTCGCGGCGCTCACCGCCGTCGCGGTGACCGCCTGCGCGGCCGGCGCCGGCCGCTCGGGCGCGCCCGCCCCGATCGGCGTGGCCACCGGGCCCGCCGCGAACAGGCCCGCCGCCAGCGCGGCGGCCTGCGCAGCCGACGCCTACCGCGCCATCCGCGCGCGCAGGCGGCTGACCAGCGTGCCCGCCGCGTGCCAGGCGCTCACCCCGGGCGAGCGCAACCTGGCGGTCGGCCTGGCTATCCGGATGGCGTCAGGGACCGGCGGTAAATCCGCCTGGCGGCGACAGGCCGGCGCAGCCGCGGCCGACGTGAGCGCCCTGATCTCGGGTCCGCCGCCGGTCGCGCCCGGCGCCCCGCCCAGCAGCGCGGCGGGCGGCCCGCCGACGGCGCCGGGCGGATCGCGGCTCGGTTTCAGCGAGCCCGCGGCGGAGGTCGCGGCGCTGCTGGCCTGGCTGGCGGCGGCGGGCAGCGGCGGCTGGATACTCATCCGCTGGTCCCGGGCGGGCGGCAGGCTCACCCGCCGGCCGGGCGCCGCCGACGCCGCACCGCCGGCCGTGATCGTCGGCCACGGTGGCCTCGGCCTGCTCGGGCTGACGGTCTGGACGCTGTTCATGGCCACCGGGTGGGCGGCGCTGGCCTGGATCTCGGTCGGGCTGCTCGCCCCGGTCGCCGGGCTCGGCATGACCGTCCTGCTCACCGGCCTGCCGAGGCCGCGATCAGCGGCGTCATCGTTGTCGCCGACCAGATCCGGTCGGCCGCCGGCGGCCATCATCGCCGGGCACGGGCTGTTCGTCGTCGCCACCCTGCTGCTCGTGCTGCTCGCGGCGATTGGCGCGTGAAGGATTCGCGCTCGGCCGGGCGCTGATCACGTCGGCCGGCCACGGTGAACGCGCCGCCGTCGATGCCCGCAGCGCCCGGTAATCGGCGCATTACGCGCCACCAGATGCTCATTAGGGTGCCTGTGCGCGCAATCCGGGCGTGGAACCTGACATGCTGTAGGGGTGAGCAGCGACGATCAGAACGGGACCCTGGGGTACCGAGTAGGGCGGCTGTGGAACGCCGCCGACGTGAGGAAAGTCCCGCTGCGCACGATCATCGTCACGATCCTCGCGGTCGCCTTCTTCTACCTGGCCGGCAAGCTGATCTACCGGCTCCGCGACGTGCTCCTGATCATCTTGGTGGCCGGGTTCGTCGCGCTGATCCTCAACCCGCTGGTGCGGGTGATCGAGAAGTACGTGGTCCACCGGCGCGGGCTCGCGGTCACGCTGGTCACGCTGATCGCGCTCGGGGCGTTCGCCGGACTGGCCTACGAGTTCGGCGATCCGCTGGTGACCGGGATCACCAACTTCGCCAACAAGCTGCCGTCGTACATCACCTCGGCCGAGACCGGTAAGGGCTGGATCGGCAAGGGCTGGATCGGCGACCTGGTGCGCCGCTACCACGTGCAGCAGTGGGTGGCGAAGAACGCGCCCAAGCTGGTCACGTTCGGGCAGGGCCTGGCCAAGCCGGCCCTGTCGTTCGGCGAGGGCGCGCTGTCCCTGCTGTTCGAGCTGTTCACGATCTTCGTCCTGGTGCTGCTGCTGCTCCTGGAGGGGCCGAGGCTGCGCCGCGGCCTGCTCAGCCTGTTCTCAGACGAGCAGGCCAGGGAGATCCAGGCGGTCGCGTCCCAGGTCAACAAGTCGGTCGTCGGGTACATGCTCGGGAACTTCACGACCTCGGTGATCTGCGGGGTGACGGTGTTCATCTCGCTGCTCGCGACCGGCGTGCCGTTCCCGGGGCTGTGGGCGCTGTGGGTCGCGCTGGTCGACTTCCTGCCGATCATCGGCGGCGCGCTGGCCGGCATCCCGGTCGTGCTGTTCGCGGCCGCCTCCAGGGGTCTCGCCGCAGGCATCGTGGTGGCGGTCGTGTTCGTGGTCTACACCCAGATCGAGAACCACGTGCTCAACCCGATCATCATGTCCAAGACCGTGCGCATATCGCCGCTCCTGGTATTGCTGTCGATTCTGGTCGGCGCGTCGATCGGCGCCTGGGTGGGCGGGATCTTCGGCGGCTTCGTGGCGGCCCTGCTGTCCATCCCGGCGGCCGGCGCGCTGCAGGTGATCGTGGTCGAGATCTGGCGGCTGACCGGCCCGCCGCCGGTGCCGCCGAGGCCGGGCGACGAGCGGACCAAGACGGTGGTGTCGGTCGAGACGACCGGGCCCGTCGACGGCGTCGAGGTCACGGTCAACGAAACCGAGCCGGCCCAGGAACGGGAACCGTCACCGGAGCCCGACTCAGCCGGCCGATCCGACGGACGCTACCAGCGCCCGTAGTGCAGCACGTCGTCCACCGACCGCCGCTTCGACCGCAGGTCCCGCTTCTGCGTCTCGGCGTCGTAGCCGATCGCGATCGCGCCGATCGGCTCGTGGTCCTCTGGCACGCCGAACGCGTCGCGGAACGGCTGCACCGCCTCGGGCACGATGCCGAAGTAGATCGCGCCGAGCCCCTCATCCACCACCGTCTGCAGGATCAGCAGCGCCGCCATCCCGGTGTCGATGTGCCAGAACGGCACCGGCCAGCGCGCCTCGTCCCGGTCGATCCAGCCCTTGTCGGGCTGGGCGTAGCGGTCCAGGTAGACCCGCTTGCAGGACATCGGGACGATCACGGCCGGCGCCGTCTGGGCCGAGGAGTTGACCGCCGCGCCCGCGATCGCCCAGAACCGCTCCCGGTCAGCGGGCTCGGTCAGCAGCAGGAAGGACTGGCCCTGCGAGAACCCGGCCGACGGCCCGCGCACCGCGTTGCCGAGGATCCGCTCGAGTGACTCCTTCGGGACCGGCGCCTCGGTGAACGTCCGAACCATCCGCCGCCGTCGCACCACCTCTTGAAAATCCATGACCGACACCTTAGCGGAATGCGACACTCCACATCGCCGTGCAGCATAACAACATAAAAGGGACATATCGCCCGGGTTGTCTCGCTCGTCTCGCCGGCCGACGTGGCCAGCGGTCGCCCCGATGGAGCAGACTTAACCCATGGCCGAACAGAACGACGCTTGCTCCGCCGCCCACGGCGAGACGACACCCGCCCCCCGGCAGGCGACCCCGCAGGGGAGTCCCGCACCGACCGGACCCGGCGCCGGCCCGGGCGCCGACCGCGCGCTCGTCGCCGTGTTCGCCTCGTCCGTTTCCGGCTACCTGCTCCGCTACGCCGCCGACGCCGGCTACCAGTGCCTGCTGGTCGATCCCGATCCGGTCCGCGCCTCCGCCGCCCGGGTGAGCGGCTTTGAAGTGGCCGAGACGATGCCGGAGACCCTCGACGGGGCCGACGTGGTGGTCACCGACCATCACCGCGACGAGCTCGGGGTCATGCTCAGGGACGCCCTCGCCGCCAAGGCCCGCTGGGTCGGCATCATGGGCAACCCGCACCACGCCGGCCCGCACGTCGAGGCGCTCGAGGCCCTCGGCGTCGCCCCGGGCGACATCGCCCGCGTGCACCGCCCGATCGGCCTCAACATCGGCTCACGGACCCCGCCCGAGATCGCGATCTCGACGCTGGCGGGCCTGCTCGCCGATCGCAACTCCCGCCCCGGTGGCTTCTCCTTCTAAAAATCCCCAATCAATCTGATCGAACGGTCGCGGCCGACTCCGGCTCCTCCGCTCGTTCCGCACCGCTGCGACTACGATCGGGCGGCGTGACCCCTGACATCACGCTGCGGACCGCCACGCCGGGAGACTTCGAGCCGATCATCGCCGTGGTCGACGACTGGTGGGGCCGCCCGATCCGGCAGGCGCTGCCCCGGGTGTTCCTCGACCACTTCCACGCGACGTCCACCATCGCCGAAGCCGACGGCGCGCTGGCCGCCTTCCTGATCGGCTTCCTGTCGCCGTCGCAACCGGACGCGGCCTACATCCACTTCATCGGGGTGGACCCGGCCCGGCGCGGGCGCGGCCTGGCCCGCGTCCTCTACGAGCGGTTCTTCGCGCTCGCGGCGGCCGACAACCGGCAGGTGGTCCGCGCGATCACCGCCGCCAGGAACGCCCGGTCGATCGCGTTCCACACCGCGCTGGGCTTCACCGTCAGCGCGCCGATCCCCGACTACGACGGCGACTCCGCCCCCAAGGTCGTCTTCGAGCGCCGCCTCGGGCGGCCGTGATCAGCCGAGGATGACGCGCGGGGGCGGGGGAGCGGCGCCCCGGCGGCTCCACTCGCGGGGATAGCCGACCGAGACCTCCTCGAAGCGCACGCCCTCGTAGTCCGCGGTGCGCGGGATGTGCAGGTGACCGTAGACGGCGGCGAGCACCGGGTAGCGGGTGTGCCAGTCCGCGGTCAGCGTGGTACCGCACCAGGGCGCGTAGGCCGGGTGCCGAAGCTTGGCCAGCGGCACTGGAATCAGCGGCCAATGGCTGACCAGGACCATCGGCCCGTCCACGGCGGCCAGCCGCGACTCGGTCAGCGCCACCCGCGCGCGGCACCAGTCGGCCACCGACGGGTACGGGTCCGCGTGCAGCCGCCCCTCGTCGGCGGGCGCGATGCCGGCCGCCTCGGCGGCCCGCAGCGCGTCCGCCCGCTCGCCGTCGGCCGCGAACGAGTAGTCGTAGAGGGTGAACACCGGGGCGACCGTGACCGGGCCGCCGGGGCCGTCCCAGACCGGGAACTCGTCCTCCGGCGTCAGCACCCCGAACCGGCGGCACACCGCGACCAGGGCCTCGTAGCGGGCGACGCCGCGCACCGCTACCGGGTCGGACGGCAGCGTCCAGAGCTCGTGGTTGCCGGGAACCCAGATCACCCGGGCGAACCTGTTCGCCAGCGACGCGAGCACGAACCCGACGTCGGCGAAGACCTCGCCGACGTCGCCCGCCACGATCAGCCAGTCATCGGGGTCGGCCGGGGCGAGCGAGTCAGCGTAGGCCCGGTTCTCGCGGTAGCCGACGTGCAGGTCGCTGATCGCGAGCAGCCGCATCAGGCAGCCGTCACAGTGCTTTCCCGCTCGCCGCCGGGCGCCTGAGGCCGATGCCTTCCCTCGTCACTCGGCACAAACCGCCTCGCTCCTCAGTCCAGGCACCGGCGCGCCCTTTGGCTCGCGGTCATAGCGCCGTCTTCTGCTGCCAGGCGTCGAGCAGGTCGGCCTCGCCGAACACCGTCAGCCGCGGATCGGCCGGCGAGAGCCGCCCGTAGGTGAACAGCAGCAGCGACGCCACCGGGCCGCGCACCGCGACCGACGCCCGGCTGTGCCCGCGTTCCCAGGCGATGCCGCTCTCGGTGAACCGGACCAGCCACTCGCCGTCCGAGTCGGTCGCGTGCAGGTGCATCGACGCACCGGTCGGCAACGACGCCAGGTGCTTGTAGGGCCGCCGCGCGGACGGCAGGTTGAACAGGAACTCGTCGATCCCGTCGGCCGCCACCACCGAGTCGATCTCCGGGTCGGCCACGCCGAGCGCCAACTCCGCGTCCGCCCGGTGCACGGTCGTCTCGTGCAGGATCCGCCGCGCCCACCAGCCCGAGGTCCGGCCGGGGCCCCAGGTCCACACCGGGGTGACCGGTCCGGCCCAGCTCAGCGCGGAGAACAGCGGCTTCGCGCCGAGCGCGAGCCAGTCAGCCAGACCGTCGGCGGATGACCACGGCGACTCGGGGTCGGGGAACGGCGGGCGCGACTCGGCCTGCGAGACCACGATCGCGGTCGCCCACCGGTGCATGGCCCCGGCGTGCCCCGCCAGGTCCGCGAGCGTCCAGCCCGGGCAGGTCGGCACCACCGCCGATAGGTCAGGCACGTCGGCGACGACCGCCGCGAGCGTCGCTACCTCCGCTTCGCCCGCCTCGCAGAACCACGCATGATCAAGGACCTCAGCCACGCGCACAGGCTACCGTCGCCCGGCGGCCACCCTTACCCGTGCAATCGGGTCCTTACCCGTTAACCCGGGCCCTCAGCCGTACAGCCGGGTCAGCGACTCGAGCACGCAGACCGGCTTGTCCGAGCCCTCTCGCTCGACCACGCCGCCCACCACGAGCTGCACCGCACCGCCCTTGACCTCCTCGATGTCGATCAGGGTGGCGGTCAGCCGGATCCTCGACCCGACCGGCACCGGGGCCGGGAAGCGGACCTTGTTCAGCCCGTAGTTCACGCCCATGGTGGCGTCGGTGACGACGAGGATCTGCGACCACATCGGCACGAACAGCGAGAGGGTCAGGAAGCCGTGCCCGATCGGCCCGCCGAACGGCGACTCGGCCGCCGCGCGCTCCGGGTCCACGTGGATCCACTGGTGGTCGTCGGTGGCGTCAGCGAACGTGTTCACCCGGTCCTGGGTGACCTCGAACCACTCGCTGGTGCCGAGCACCTGCCCCTTCAGCGCGGGCAGTTCGGCCAGGGTGGTCGTGGTGGTACTGCTCATGCGGCTGTCTCCTTGGTCGTCGTCGCGTCCGGCTCAGGCGACATCTGGCCCCCGGCATCCGGCCGCGACCCGAGACCCGCGCTGCGCATGGCCAGACCGTACCAGCCGGTGAATTTCTTGCCTACCCGTGAGTAGCGTTCTCCGGATAACAGCAAGAAGGCGCAGGGCTGGCGGGTGACGGAGCGCTGACCGGGTACAACGCGGAGTACGGGGGGCGGGCGGGACGATTTACCGGAGTGTTACTCCATTTCCGGAATACGTCCACAGCGCAGACGGTTCGCCCGGATGGGTACCTGGACCATACGTACCCGGATGAGATATGCGCACGGGACTTCCCGCCGAGGGGTTCCTTCGGCACCGAGGGCTGATCCTCGTCGCGGTCGGCGGCGCCGTGGCCGAGGGTGGCTTGCTCACGCTCCTCGCGCCGGCCGCCCGGCCGGTCGCGCCGCAGCTGACCTCCGTGCCGTCGCTCGCCGCGTACCACGACCTGCGCTGGCTGTTCACCGACAGCCAGTCCTGGCTCTGGTTCACCGGGCTGCTCGCGGTGGTGCTGATCGTCCGGTCGGCGCTGGACGTGGCGCTGCTCCGGCTGGCCTGGCCGGGCGAGCTCCCGGCGCCGCGGCTGAGCCGGTCGTTCGCGTCCTGCGCGGCGCTGACCGCGCTCGCCTGGCTGCTGCTGACGCCCGCGGCCACGCTGGCGTTCGGCGTCGCCGTGCTGCCGTTCTCGTGGCCGTTCCTGGCGGCGTTCCCGATCATGTTCGGCATCGTTGTCGCGCTCAGCCACGGTGGCACGGTCCAGGCCTGGTGGCGCCGCCTGCCGCCGCTACGGGCGGTGGGGTGGCTGCTCGGCAGCTTCGTCGCGCTGACGGCGGCGGGCGCGGTGATCGCGCACCTGCCGACCTGGGAGGCGCTCCCGGTCATCGCGGTGGCCGGCCTGGTGAACGCCAGGGCCTGGTACGGGCTGGCGCTGATCGCGGTCCAGCTGCGGCCGAGGGCGCACGAGTCGGTGCAGGCCAGGCTGGTGTTCAGCCTGCCGTTCGCGCCGATCGCGGCGCTGCTGGTGATCGCCCTCGTGGTGGGGGTGGCGCGGCTGATGTTCACCGGCACGATCGTGCTGCCCGCCAGCGTGACCGGCGGCTCGTCGGCCGCCGCCTCGACCGTCGGCGGCGGCGCCGGGAACGCCGGCAGTTCGGCCCTGTCGACCGTGGCCAACAGCACCGCAGCGGGGGCCGGCGTGGCGGCCGCGGCGGGCGGCCGGCCCGCCTCGGTCGCCGTGCTGGTCATCGACGGCTGGGGCTCGTCGTGCTGCAACGACGTCGACGGGCTGCGGGCCGAACTGCCCGGTTTCGCGATCCGCCAGTTCTCCTACCTCGGGCTGGGCCCGGACGGCCATCCGCTGGCGAGCGGACCGAGCGCGGACGACCTGCCGCTGCCGGAACTCGGGGACCGGCTGGCGAGCCAGGTCGAGGCGCTGCACGCGGCGACCCACAAGCCGGTCGACGTGGTGGCCGAGAGCGAGGGCAGCCTGGGCGTCTACGCCATGCTCGACCGCCATCCGGGCCTCCCGGTCGGCGCGGTCGTGCTGCTCAGCCCCATCGTCGAGCCCGGGCAGCTCAGCTACCCGCCGGGAGCGGGCGGCTCATCGGTCTCCGAGGAGGCCCTCGACGAGCTGAACTACCTGATCGGCTCCATGTCGCCGTTCGGCCCGGACGGGGCGGCGGAACTGCTGAAGTCGGTCAGCGAGTTCGGCGCTAGGTACTTCGCCAGCGCGGCGGCGGTGCTGGGGGCGGGCGGCAAGGCGATCCACTGGCTGGCGGTGGTGCCGCTCGCGGACGCGGTGACGCTCCCGGTCTGCGGCCTGCCGTCGGACGTGCTGGTGGTCCCCGCCCTGCACGGCGGCCTGCTCGGCGACCCGAGCGTGCTGCCGGTGGTCGCCCAGTTCGTCTCGGGGCACGACGTCACCGACGCGAGCGACTCCGGGCTCCGCGCCGACGCCGAGCTGATCACCGGCGCCGCCACCGCCTGGCGGATGCCGGACGTCAGCGCGTCCTGCCCGGGCTAAGCCTCCCCAGCCCCGGCTACGCCTCCTCAGCCCTCAGCCCCGGCTACGCAGCTCCTCAGCCCCGGCTACGCCTCCTCAGCCCCGGATTGATAACAGCAAGAAGTGCCAGGGCGCTCCCCATTCCGCACCCCACGGCAAAAAATTATCGGGTGGCTGTGCCCCGCCTTCCGATTGTCTCGGCGCACAGCAACTCGGGCCCTGCCCCGTAGCTGGGATAACAGCAAGAAGCGGCCTAGCCAAGATTATCGTGCGACGTTTCACTACGTTTTCCGCCTGTTTTGTCGCACAATAATTCGGACGTCGGCCCGCGACATGGATAACAGCAAGAAGCCGCTGCGGGCGCCGGTCCGGGACGAAGGGGATGCGGGGTGGCCGGGCGGGTGCTAGGCTGCGCGCAATGAGAACGATCCTTGACCTTCAGTGGTGGCGCCGCCGGTAGGCGGTGTCCGCTGTTTTGTCGTAGCGACCGCCCGGGTAACGGCGGTCGCTTTTCGTTTCTCCCGCCGGAGACTGGGCTAGACCAGATAGAGGAGCCCCACGGTGGACAGCACGACCTTCACGACCGGTGCAGGCGTCACCATTTCCCGCACCGCCGCTGAGTTCGACCCGGCCCGGCTGGCGGAGCTCGCCGCGCTGGTCGACTGCCGCCGAGGCGGGGTGCTCAGCTCGGGCATGGAGTACCCCGGCCGCTACACGCGCTGGCACCTGGCCTACGTCAACCCCCCGATCGAGATCGCCACCCGCGGCCGACAGGTGACCGCCCGGGCGCTCAACGACCGGGGCCGCGTGCTGATGCCGGTGATCGCCGACGCCATGCGCCGGGTCGGCACCGAGGTTGCGCAAGATAACAGCAAGAAGGACGCGGTGTGGGAGTGGGCGTCGGCGCCTGACCAACTGACCGTGTACGTCCCCGAGGGGGACGGCGGGTTCACCGAGGAGGAGCGGTCGCGCCAGCCGACCGTGTTCAGCGCGCTGCGGGAGATCGTCGCCGCGTTCGGGTGCGATGACCCGCACCTGGGGCTGTACGGGGCATTCGGGTACGACCTGGCGTTCCAATTCGAGCCGGTCCGGCTCACCCAGGACCGGACCGACGGCCAGCGGGACCTGGTGCTGCACCTGCCGGATGAGATCTACGTCGTTGACCTGCGCCGCGAGGAGGCGGTCAGGTACTCCTACGAGTTCACCGTCGGCGGCGTCGAGACGGTCGGCCGGGTGCGGGAGACCGAGGCCACCCCCGAGCCGAGCCAGGCGGCCGCCGCGACAAGCGATTTCGAGCCTCCGGTCCCCGGCCGGTACGCCGCGATCGTGGAGAAGGCGAAGGAGCGGTTCAAGTGCGGCGACCTGTTCGAGGTCGTGCCGAGCCACGTGTTCCACGAGCGCTGCGCCTCGCCCGCCGCGTTCTACGAGCGGCTGCGCGAGCGGAACCCGGCCCCGTTCGAGTTCCTGTTCAACCTCGGCGACGGGGAGTACCTGGTCGGCGCGTCGCCCGAGATGTACGTGCGGGTGCAGGGGGACCGGGTGGAGACCTGCCCGATCTCCGGCACGATCGCCCGCGGCGCGGACCCGCTTGAGGACGCGGCCAACATCGCGATGCTGCTCGGCTCGGCCAAGGAAGAGTCCGAGCTGACCATGTGCACCGACGTCGACCGCAACGACAAGTCCCGGGTCTGCGTCCCCGGCACGGTCACGGTGATCGGGCGGCGGCAGATCGAGATGTACAGCCGGCTGATCCACACCGTCGACCACATCGAGGGGCGGCTGCTGCCCGGGCGCGACGCGCTCGACGCGTTCCTGACCCACATGTGGGCGGTCACCGTGACCGGCGCGCCGAAGGCCTGGGCCATGCAGTTCATCGAGGACAACGAGGGCGCGCCGCGCCGCTGGTACGGCGGGGCGGTCGGCAAGATCGGGTTCGACGGCTCGATGAACACCGGGCTGACGCTGCGCACCGCGCACATCAGGAACGGCGTCGCGACCGTCCGGGCCGGGGCGACGCTGCTGTACGACTCGGACCCCCAGGCGGAGGAGCGGGAGACCCACATTAAGGCCCGCGCGCTGCTGGAGACGCTGCGCGAGGTCGACATCGAGCGGATGGCGGCGCAGGCCGGCTCGGCCGACCCGGTGCTCAGCTCGTCCGGCTCGGCCGACTACCCGGACCTGGCCGCGCCCGCCCCCGCGCGCCCGATCCGGGTCGTGCTGGTCGACCACCAGGACTCCTTCGTGCACACGCTGGCCGACTATTTCCGCCAGCAGGGCGCGGAGGTGACGACGGTGCGGGCCGGGTTCCCGGCGGCGATGCTCGACCGGCTCGCCCCGGACCTCGTCGTGCTGTCGCCCGGCCCCGGCCGCCCGTCGGACTTCGGCTGCGACGAGCTGCTGGCCGAACTCGACGCGCGGAATCTCCCCGCCTTCGGCGTCTGCCTGGGACTGCAGGCAATGGTGGAGCACGCGGGCGGACAGCTGTCCCTGCTTCCGGCGCCGCAGCACGGCAAACCGGGGCGGATCGGCGTCCGGGGCGAAACGGCGCTGTTCGCCGGGGTGCCCGCGGAGTTCACGGCCGCGCGCTACCACTCCCTCTACGCGAGGGAAGAGGACGTCAAGGGCGGCTTCACGGTGACCGCGACCACCCCCGACGGCGTCGTGATGGCGATCGAGGACGACGCGGCGGGCCGCTGGGCGGTCCAGTTCCACCCGGAGTCCATCCTCACCGCCGCCGGCCGCAACGGCCACCAGATCATCGCCAACGTGCTGGCCGCAGTCAAGCGGTCCGGCGAGTGACAACAGAGTGGGGTGAATTACCTGCACAGCACTCTGGCGGGAGCAACGAAGCACCGCCAGAGTGCTGTGCGCGGCCGTGGGCATCCTGCTCATCGGCGCTTCCGGATTCACCGTTGCCGAAGTCGCGGCGCGGTCAACGGTTCGCCTGGCGCACTCGCAACGCCCGGTCGTCATCCATCTCGACGAGGGCGACCGTGCGGAGACGGCCACCAGCGTGGCTGACATCTTCGAGGTTTAAGGGCCGCTGGCTCGAATGCGGGCTCGCAACGAGCGGTGCGCTACGACCGCGACGGTGCCCCGTGGTCGCGCGAGCGCGGCAGCCCTTCGTCGGCGGTGGCGGCCATCTGCGCGAGCCGGGTGCCGAGGCTGGTCAGCTGCCCGGGCGCGATGCTGTAGCAGATCGTGGTGCCGATCCGCTTGCTCGTCACCAGCCCGGCCTCGCGGAGCACCTTCAGGTGCACCGAGATCGTGGGCTGTGATACGTCGAAGAACTCGGTGAAGTCGCACGCGCAGATGCCCGGCTCGGCCGCCAGCCGCTGCAGGATCCCCCACCGCACCGGGTGCGCCAGCGCGCGCAGCACGTCCATCTCGCCCGGAATCTCCTCGCCCATGCGGCTAGTATATCGTGCCCAGACGATATAGTGTTGCTGCTATATAGAGGGGAGACGATGATGGATGACGCGTCAGCCAACGAGGTGCTTGATGAGGGACTGACCAGGCTCGCGGCCACCGGCCCCGAGTTCCGCGGCGGCCTGTCCAACCACGGCCCGATGGCGGCCGAGGCCATGGTCAGGCTCGGCCGCGCCGACGCCATCGAGGGCTGGCTCGACGGGTACCTGAGGAAGCTGGACGACCCGCCCGCCCCGAGCGACCGCATCACCGACCAGACCTGGCGCGAATCGCTCGGCGCGATCAACCGGGTGGCCGACTGGGACCGCTACTTCCGTGCCCAGCTGGCCGAAGAGCCCTGGCAAGACGTCCTCGCCCGCTGGTGGCCGCGGCTGCTGCCCGGCCTCGCCGCCGCCGCCACCCACGGCGTCATCCGCACCTCGCACGCGGCCCGCAGCCTGGCCGCCGCCGAGCAGGTCGGCGCCGACACCGCCGAGCGGACCGACGAACTCGGCCGGGGGCTCGCCTACTGGGCGGCTCGCTACCTGGAGCTGCCCGGCCGCGCGCGGACCGACGGCCGGCTGGACCTGGCCGCCGCGGTCAGCGGGCTGCCGGTCGTGGCCGGCGAGCCGGCCGCCGGCCTGATCTTCGACACCCTCAAGGCAGAGCCTGGCCGATCAACCGGGATTCGCCGCCGCCGTGGGCGCGCTGCGCAGGCCGACGGACGTGCCCGCCGACCTGGCCGCGCTGGCCCGCGAGTTCGCCCGGGTCTTCCTCGTGTACGGGCGCACGCGGCCGATCGCGCTGCTGCACTCGGTCACCGCCCCGGTCGCCGCCCGCTCGGTGCTGCCGCTGCTGCCGGCCGAGGTGGCGCGCCCCACCTACGACGCCCTCTGGCAGGTCGGCGCCGCGCTCTACGCCGTCTACACCGGCGGGGCGACCCCCGAGCCGCTGCCGGTCGGGCCGCCCCCGTCGGCGGACGAGCTGACCGACCGCGCCGTCGCCACCGGCGACGAGCACGCCATCAAGCTGACCGAGGCGTGCCTGCGGCTGGACGCGGTGTCGCCCGATCCGCTGCTGCGCCACGCGGCGGCCCGCGCCGCCGAGCTGCTCGGCTAGCCTGATTGGCATGGCGAAGGCAGGCCGGGCGCGGCAGGCGAAGCGGGCTCGGGACCGCAGGCGGGCTCAGCAGGCCGAGAGCTCTCCGCGGCGCTCCCCGGCGCCGGAGCCCGCGTCCCGGTCGGACCAGGGCGCCGCACCGTCGCAGCGGGACCTCGTCGCGGCCGCCATCGGGGCGGCTGTGCAGGCGGTCTGCGACGGCAGGGAAGATGCCC
This sequence comes from uncultured Actinomycetota bacterium, assembly GCA_963836195.1. GTDB lineage: Bacteria > Actinomycetota > Actinomycetes > Streptosporangiales > Streptosporangiaceae > Trebonia. Next base: position 173,925 of record CAWIIX010000020.1, read on the forward strand.
ACGGCCGCCACCTGGACCCGCTCGCGATCGAGCGGACGCCGGGCTGGACGCAGGCGGTCAGCCGCGCCATGGTCGAGTACCTGCGCGTGTCGGTGGCGACCGCCTGGCAGCGCGGCTGGCAGCCGGCCGAGCTGGCCAGGCACTTCGGCCGGGAGCTGTCGGCCAATCACGCGGCGATGGTCGCCGACATGATCACGGCCGAGATGCGCGGCTACGCCGCCGCCACCGTGGACGCCCGCTGGGCCGCCCAGGCGGCCGCGCTCGAGGCCGCCGCGCCGGGCAGGGGCGCCTGGTGGGGAAGCGACGCGGAGTACCTCCGCGCCTGGTACGCGCTCGGCCGCGACGCCGAGTTCATCGTCACCGTCGCCACCGCGGTCGAGACGCTGCACGCGTTCCACCATCTGCCCGCCCTGGAGAAGCTGCTCCCGCTGCCCGGCACCGCCCGGGCGGTCGCGCGCCGAGCGGCCCGCCGCAGCACCGGGCCCGCCAGCACTGCGCCCGCCGACGAGCGGATGCTGAGCAGGATCCGCGCGCTGCTGGCCAAGGCCGAGTCGACCGAGTTCGCGCAGGAAGCGGAGGCCCTGTCGGGCCGCGCGCAGGAGCTGATGGCCAAGTACAGCATCGACCACGCGCTGCTGGCGGCCGAGACGGGGCAGGCGGAGACGCCGGGCGGGCGGCGAATCGCGGTCGACAACCCCTACGAGGCGCCGAAGGCGACGCTGCTGCAGATCGTCGCGCAGGCCAACCGCTGCCGCGTCGTCTGGTCCAGGGATCTCGGCCTGGTCACGGTCATCGGCTTCCCGGCCGACCTGGACGCGGTCGAGCTGCTGTTCACCTCGCTGCTGGTCCAGGCCGAACACCGCGATGCTGCGGACCGGCGGCAAGCGGGACGGCTCCGGGCGGTCGAGGACCAGGGCGTTCCGCCAGTCGTTCCTGCTCGCCTACGCGGTCCGGATCGGGGAGCGGCTGTCCGAGGCGGCCGACCACGCCGAGCAGGCGGCCGTGGCGGAACAGCGGGCAGCAGGCGGGGGCGGCGACCTGCGAGTGACGGAACCGCGGGCGATGGGACCGCGGACGGCGTCGCGGCGAGGAAGGGCGCCGACCTGGTGCCGTTCCTCGCGGCGCGGCACCGGGCGGTCGACGACGCGGTGGACGAGATGTTCGGTTCCACCCTCACCCGGAGCAGGTCGGTCCGGGCGACCGACGCGGAAGGCTGGAACTCCGGCCGCGCCGCCGCCGACCTGGCCAGCCTCCGCAACCAGGCCCAGGTCGTCAGATAAGGCGAAGCCACGGTCCGTTCGAGGGAAGATCCTTTGAATTCTCCGGAACCCGTGCCCGCCGCCGACGTGGACGTGACCGCAGACCTGGTCCGCCGGCTGCTGACGTACCTGCCCGGTGAGCCCGCCGCCAGGCGGAACGCGGTGATCCGCTACGGTTTGCCCGCGCCCGGCGCGGGGGCCGGGAACGCGACGACTCGTCCCGTCGGCTCGGCCGACTGCGGGGCGCCCCACTGCTGGCCGACCACGTACAGCTGTGGCTGGTCGCCGCGGCTGAGCGTGCACGAGAAGGCGCCCCGGTCCAACTCGACCGTCGCCAGCACCTGGCCGCCCTCGCGTACCCGCACGCAGCGCCCGCTCGCCACGTCGGCGTACCAGATCGCGCCCTCGTCATCGACGCAGATCCCGTCCGGGTGGTCATCCCCGGTGTCGGCCCACACCCGCCGTCGGTCCAGGCCGCCGTCGGGCCCGATGTCGAAGGCCGTCAGACGATTGGCGTGGGACTCCGCGACGACCAGCGTGCCGCCGTCGGCGGTGATCGCCATCCCGTTCGGGAACGCGAGATCCCCGGCGACCACGCGGACCGCGCCGGCCGTGGTGACCAGCACCACGCTGCCCGGCGCGGGCTCGCCGCCGGGGAAGTCGTAGCCGGTGTTGTTGATGTACGCATTGCCGTCGGCGTCGACCACCACCTCATTCCACGGCTTCAGCGAGAAGGGGGCCAGGTCGGCGTGGGTGACCATCGAACCGTCGGGCTCGCGGCGCAGCAGCCGCCGCCGGGCCGAGTCCACCACCAGCAGCCGCCCGTCGGGCAGGAAGTCGATGCACATCGGGAACGACGGCACGCTCACGATCACCTCGGAGCGGCCCTCGGGATCGAGCGCGATCACCTGATGAGCGCCCCAGTCGGAGAACCAGACCCTGCCGTCGTGCCACCGCGGCGACTCGCCGAACACGATCCCTTCCATCAGCACCGTCATACTCCGGCAGACTGCGCGCGCCGCCAGGACTCATCGGTCCGCCGCCGACCCAGCGTCGCGCACGGGCGCGGGCCGCCGTCAGTACCGATCAGCCCGGGTGTAGCCGAAGAACCCGCGGCGCTGGCGGGGCGGGCGCCGGCGACCGACGCCCGAAATTGTAGTAATCGCGGGCACATGCGACGCCAGACCCAGCCGAATCGGTAATCGTCTGGTAACCCCGCGTGGAGGCGGCGAGGCGCCTCGGCTAGCCTGGCGAAGGTAACGGTTCGGTATCACCGGGTCGACATCAACGGAGGCAGCGCATGGGCATGGTTACGACGACCGACGGGACCGAGATCTTCTACAAGGACTGGGGCTCGGGGCAGCCGCTTGTCTTCAGCCACGGGTGGCCGCTGTCGGCCGACGACTGGGACACCCAGATGATGTTCTTCCTGCTGCACGGCTACCGGGTCATCGCCCATGACCGGCGCGGGCACGGACGCTCGACCCAGACCAACGACGGCCACGACATGGACCACTACGCCGACGACCTGCTCGCCGTCGTCGAGCACCTCGACCTGCATGACGCCGTCCACATCGGGCATTCCACCGGCGGCGGCGAGGTCACCCGCTACCTCGGCAGGCACGGCCAGAGCCGGGTGGCGAGGGCGGTCCTGATCAGCTCGGTGCCGCCGATCATGGTCAAGACCGCCGCCAACCCGGGCGGCACTCCCAAGGAGGTATTCGACGGACTCCAGTCGCAACTCGCGGCTAGCCGGACGCAGTTCTACCGCGACCTGCCCGAGGGGCCCTTCTACGGCTACAACCGGCCCGGCGCGAAGCCCTCGCAGGCGATCATCGACAACTGGTGGCGCCAGGGCATGATGGGCGGCGCGAAGGCGCAGTACGACAGCGTCGTCGCCTTCTCCCAGACCGACTTCACCGAGGACCTCAAGAAGATCTCGGTCCCGGTCCTGGTCATGCACGGCGACGACGACCAGATCGTGCCGTACGCCGACGCCGGGCCCCTGTCGGCCAAGCTGGTGCAGAACGGGACGCTGAAGACCTACCACGGTTTCCCGCATGGCATGCCCACCACCGAGGCCCCGACCATCAACGCCGACCTGCTCACCTGGCTCAAGTCCTGACCGAATAACCGCTGGCCGAATAACCGCTGGCTGCGCACCGGTCCCGCGGCTAGGCTCGCCGGGTGACAACTTGGCTACGACGATGCCGGCCGCGGCGACTGCGTGGTGCTGATCCACGGCCACCCGTTCGACCGCACGCTGTGGGCGCCACAGCTGGCGGCGCTGGCCGACGGATTCCGGGTCATCGCGCCCGACCTGCGCGGCTTCGGCCGCAGCCCGGTCACGCCGCACCGGGTGACGATGCGCGAGTACGCCGCCGACGTCGAGGAGTTGCTCGACGGTCTCGGGGTCGCCCGCGCCGCCGTCGTCGGGCTGAGCATGGGCGGCCTGGTGGCGATGGAGCTGGCCGCCTTCCGGCCGGACCGCTACTGGGCGATCGGCCTGGTCGCCACCACCATGCAGCCGCCGACGGCGCAGGACCGGGCGACCCGCCTCGAGCGGGCCGCCGCCGTCGAGCGTGACGGGATGGCGGTCCTGGTCGACTACATGCACACCGGCCTGTACGGTCCGGCCTGCCCGCCGACCGTCCGCGCGCGGGTCGACGCGATGATGTACGCGGCCCCGGCCGCCGGAGCGGCGGCGGCGCTGCGCGGCCGGGCCGAGCGACCCGACTACCGGCCCCTGCTGGCCGGGCTCGACGTTCCCGCGCTGGTGTGCGCGGGCTCGGCCGACCCGTGGTCCGACGCGGCGGTGACGGCCGAGATCACCGCCTCGCTCAGGCACCCGGAGACGGTGATCATCGACGGCGTCGGCCACCTGCCCAACCTGGAGGCGGAGGCCGAGTTCAACACGGCCCTCGGCGACTTCCTCCGAGCCCACGCGCCCGGCTAAGCCCACCCGGCCAAGCCCGCCCGGCCAAGCCCGCCCGGCCGGCCAAGCCCGCCCGGCCGGCCAGCCCAGCCAGCCGGCTAGCGGCCCGCCACCAGCCCGCCCGCCGGGAGGCCGCGGCCGGCGATCTCGCCCGTCTCGTCCTCCAGGTACGTCCGCAGCAGCAGGGTGGTCCAGGTCCGATACGGCCGCCAGCGGCCGCTGATGCGCGCGAGCTCGTCCGACGTCGGCGGCTCCGCTAGATCGTAGGCGAGGGCAACCGCGCGGACCAGCCGGGATTCATGGCGGGGGACCTCGTCCGGGGCGCCCGCGCCGCGCAGCAGCACCAGTTCGGCCGAGAAGTCACCGATGCCGGGCAGCTCCGTGAGCCGGGCCAGGGCCTCCTCGGCGGACAGGGCGCGCAGCCGGGCGGCGTCGAGGCGGCCGTCGAGGGCGGCGACGGCGAGCGATCGGAGCCACTCCGGCTTGCGCCCGGCCAGTCCGGGGAACCCGTCCAGGGAGGCGAGCCGCTCCGGCGCCGGGAAGGCCGACAGCGTGCGGCCGCCGAAGGAAACCGCCTCGCCGAGCTCGCTCGCCATCCGGGCCTTGATCGCGGCCGCCTGCCTGATGCTGATCCGAGCGCCGATGATGGCCCAGGCAGCGGCCTCGTACGGGGACCAGAAGCCGACCGGGCGCAGGCCCGGGTACCGCCGCTGCAGCCCGCCCACGACCGGGTCGCGCTCGCCCACGGCGGAGAACCCGGTCCCGTCCACGTCCAGCGACAGGATCCGCGCCACCTGGTCGCTGACGGCCCCGATCAGCTCCGGCCTCGGTGCGGCGGGGCTGACGATCTCCGCTGACACGCCGTCGGCCTGCTCACGCACCCGCACCCCGGCCGTCTGCCAGACTCCGTCGACCGGGAACGCCAGCTCCAGCGGCTGCCCCGGCGCCCCGTCGAACGCGGCCGGCGCAAAGCCCTCGAGGAACCGGGTGCTGGCCGCCAGCGAGAACGGCCCCCGCGCCGGCAGGATGAACGTCCGCACCGCGCGCGCCGGCGTCAGGGCCGCGGCGGGGACGGGTGCCGGGGCTGGTAGATGGGGAACTCCGAGCCGTCGGGCAGCCGGATCGCCGCGAGCAGCCCCCAGCCCTGATCGGAGACGTCCCGCGCCACCTCGACGCCCTTGCCGGTCAGCTCGGCCAGCGTGGCGTGGATGTCGTCGCACATCAAGTACAGCTCGTGCCGGGTGTCGCCGTCGGCCGGGTGGACCGCGAGCTCGGCCGGAGGCAGCGCGAAGATCAGCCAGCCGCCGCCGGCGTCGGCCGATGGCAGCCCGAGGACGTCGGCGAAGAACGCGCGGACCCTCTCGGCCTGCGCAGAGAACACGATCGCATGCATCCCGGTAATCACATCGCGATCCTAGCCGCGAACGGCGTCACACCCCGTGACGGGCGACGAACAGCGCCGCCGAGTCATCCTGGAGGTGGCCGCCGACGTGCCGCAGGACGTCGTCGTAGAGCCGGTCAAGCGAGGCCACCGGATCGGGCCCGTCGAGCAGCGGGCCGCACTGGTCCGACCTGGTAGAAGGCACCCGACGTGTCCCGCGCCTCGCTGATGCCGTCGGTGTAGAAGAGAATCCGGTCGGCCGGGCCGAACGGAGCGGTGTGCTCCTTCCGCACGCCGGGGTCGAGGTAGCCGAGCCCCAGCGGCAGGCTCGCCTCCAGCGGCTCCGCGAATTCCGCGCCGTCGCCGCTGAGCAGCAGCGGCGACGGGTGCCCGCAGTTGAGCAGCCGGATCTCCGCGCCGTCGCGCGGTATCTCGGCCATGATCGCGGTCACGAACCGGTCGCCCGGGGCCTGGTGCTCAAGGCTCCGCTCGATGTGGCTCGCGATCGCGGCCAGATCCGGCTCGTCGTAGACCGACTCGCGGAACGCCGCCAGCACCACCGCCGCCGTCTGGACGGCGGCCAGGCCCTTGCCCTGCACGTCGGCGACGATCAGCCGGGCGGTTCCGGCGACCGCGACGACGTCGTAGAGGTCGCCGCCGATCCGCGCGGCGGCGGCGGCCGAGATGTAGCGCACGGCGATCCGGAGCTGGCCGACCTCGCGCGGCACCCGGTGCAGCAGGACGCGCTGGGCGACGTCCGCCACCGCCCGCACATCGACCAGTTCCCGCTCCTTGCGCTGGCGGGCGGCGCTGGCGATCACGGCCGCCACGGTGACGCCGGCGATGGTGGCGCAGGACTCGACCGCGTGGGCCGAGAACGCGATTCCGCCCACGGCGGCGAGCAGGAAGCTCAGGACGATGGCCACGCCGCCGGTCAGCGCGGTGCGGACCGGGCCGAGGGAAACCGGGGCCAGGGCCGGTCCGAGCGACAGCAGCGACATGAACCCGACCTGCGTCCCCACCACCAGGTCGAAGCCGGTGACCACGGCCATGACGCAGAACGGGACGGCGGTGGCCAGCGAGTTGGGGCTCACCCGGACGGTTACGTCCTGTCTGCGCATTCCAGTCTCCTGCCAGGGCGGGGGGCGGTCGCGAGTGGTCTCATTATTTTATTGCGCCGAACCACCACTTACTGCACTCTGCGCAGTGGCGCGTTGCCGCATCGTGCCCGGCAGCGCACCTCAGCCGTCCCGTCGCCACACCGAAATGTGGCTCTCGCTGTCGCCGGAGTAGGGCGCCCGCTGCCAGTCGGCCCAGCGCCCGATATCGGGTCACCGCGTCACCGCGTCCTCGGTCAGCGGCTGGCCCGCCTGCTCGGGCACCGCCGGCCCGCTGCGCGGCCGGTTCAAGATGATGACGACCGAGGCCACCACCAGCGCCGCCCCGAGCCCCTCGCGCCAGCTGAACTGCTCCCCCAGGAACGCGATCCCGGCCAGCACCGCGACCACCGGGTTGACGTAGGCGTAGGTGGACACGGTGGCGACCGGCAGGTGCGACAGCGCGTACCCGTAGGCGGTGAAGGCGAGGATCGAGCCGGGCCCGATGAGATAGGCCAGCGCGATCCAGGAGGTGGCGGGGACAGACGACCACTGGACCCGGGAGAACTCGCCGGTGGCGGCGGCCACCGCCAGCAGCACCACGCCTCCCGCCAGCATCTCGATCGCCGCGGCGAGCATCGCGTTGGCCGGCACCGGGAGCCGGTGGCTCAGCACCGAGCCGAGGCCCCAGGCGGCCGACGCGCCGATCACGATGAACACGCCCGACATCCGGCCCCCGGTCAGCCCGGCCCCGACCAGGATGACGACCCCGCCCAGTCCGACCGCCAGCCCGGCCGCCGACCGCGCCGTGACCCGCTGACGCTCCACCGGCCAGGCGAAGACGATCATCCACAGCGGCACCGTGGCCACCAGCACGGCGGCGACGCCCGAGGGCAGCGTCGTCTCGGCCACGCTCACCCCGCCGTTGCCGCCGAACAGCAGCAGGACGCCGACGACGGCGCAGGCCAGCCACGCTCGGGCGGCTGGACGCGCCTGGCCGGCGGCTGGCCCTGGCGCCCGGCCGCCGGCCGACGCCCGCGACGCGATCGGGTAAAGCAGCGCCCCCGCGATGACGTACCGGATCCCGGCCAGCAGCAGCGGCGGCAGATGCCCGACCCCGACCCGAATGGCCAGGTAGGTCGAGCCCCACACCACGTAGACGATGCCAAGCGCGATCCAGCTCTGGACTCGGGTGCGCGTATCGGGCGCGGCGCCGCTCTTGATCATGCCCCCATCGTGGCCCGGCGCCGCCGACGACGCGAGTGGCAGAATCGACAACACCCGGCGCTGGCCGGCCGTCCGGGTCGAGCCCAACGGGCCGACGCGTAAGGCAATGCCATGCCGAGGGCAAATCAAAATCCAATTCCTCATCTCGAACGGACCCTGGTTCCTTCCTGCGGTTGTCTTAAATTGTGTCGGGTGGCGGGCGCGGGCACGGGAGTATTGTCCGGGGTATGAGCGATGAGCTCGGCGGGTGGGACGCTTATGTGACGGCGGTGGTCCGAATCGAGACACCGGACGGTGTGCGCTGGCTGAAGCCCGATTCGATCTTCCGGACCGAGGGACAGTACCCGGACCCGGACGGCCGCCCGATCTACGTGCTCACGGCGCACAATCCGGATGGCCGGCTGGCGTCGGACGCCGCCAACGCCGCCGCCCAGGCGCGGCTCGAGGCGCAGCTGCGGCAGCGCGGGCTGACCTGGTGGCCGGCCGACGGGGGAGATCCCACCTGGACCCACGTCGAGGCGGGGGTCGCGCTGATCGGCATCGCCGAGGCCGACGCGGTCGCGCTCGGGGCCGAGTTCAAGCAGGACGCGATCTTCGGCTTCAACACGGCCAACCGCCGGGTCGTCAGCTGCACCGACACGCGGGTCGAGACCACCGGCTGGTCGAGCGAGCCCGATCCGGGCTCAATCCCAGGCTAGGCCCGCCGCCGGAGCGTCGTCGGCCAGCACGCTGCCCTCGATCAGGCCGTAGGGGCGGTCGTCGGCGTGGTAGACCTCGCGGTCGTTCTCCAGGCCGAACGGGGCGAGGTCGACGATGAAATGGTGCTTGTTCGGCAGCGCCAGACGGACCTCGCACAGCTCGGGCACGGCCGACAGCAGGCCGGAGCCGAGCGCGTAGAGCATCTGCTGCAGCGAGTACGAGTACGTGCCCGCGAACGTGCCGAGGATCGTCTGCTTCGCGGTCGAGGCCGTCGCCGCCCAGTCGGCGCCGGCCACGGCCTCGGGCCGGAACCGCCAGGAGGCGTTCACGGCCGTCGCCAGGATCCGGTCCTTGGTCTCGGCCAGCGTCGTGTACGCGTCCTTGGGGAACCCCCAGAACTCCGACGCGGTGGTGTTCATCACGATCAGGTCCTTGATCCCCGACACGACCGAGGTCCCGGCGACGGCGTCGTGGACCACGGTCGTCGTCCGTACCAGGTCGCCCGCCCGCGCGAACGAGTACCCTCCTCCACCGATCGGCGTCCAGCCGTACTCCTCGACCGAGATCCTGGCCCGGCTGATCGGCTCCTGGGACGAGACGAAGAACGAGGCCAGCTCGAGCGCGAACGTCTCCGGCTCGACCGCGCCCAGCTCCCTGGCCAGGGCGTAGACCCGGTTCTTGTGCGAGTCGGTCGGCAGCACCTTGGAGTTGTCGCCGGTCAGGTGCGTGCCGTCCAGGTTGCCAGAGAGCGACGTGGACACGTTCCAGTCGCGGATCACGTCCGAGCCGTCGGGGCCCGCGCCGCGGGCGACCCGGACGACCCGGATCTCGGCCTTGCCGTACCGGTTGGCTCCGACGTGGACCATGGTCACTCCTCCGTGGCGTGCGGCGACTGGGGATCAGACGGCAGGGGATCGGACGGCAGGGTGCGGGACCGGGCGTTCAGCTGCTCGTAGACGCGGTCGCGCCGCAGCGGCAGCGCGGTCAGCCGGACCCCGGTCGCGTCCCGCACCGCGTTCGCCAGCGCCGGCGCGACCGGGTTGAACGGCGCCTCGCTCATCGGCTTGGCGCCGTACGGGCCGAACGGGTCGAAGGTCGACGCGAACAGCACCTCGGTCGGCGGCACGTCCGCCAGCACCGGAACGTGGTACTCGCGCAGCGCCCGGGTGGTCACCCGGCCGGCGGAGTCGAGCCGCACCTCCTCGAACAGCGCCGCCCCGAGCGCCTGGCCGACCCCGCCCTCGACCTGACCGCGCAGCTGGACCGGGTTGACCACCGTGCCCGCGTCGACCGCCTGGACCGACTGCAGCACCCGGATCTCCCCGGTCTCGGCGCAGACCGCGACCCGGAACCCCTGGACGGTGAACGACACCGACCGGGACCGCCCGTCGCAGTAGCCCTCCGCCTCGAGCAGCTTCCCGTCGTCGGCCGCGCCGCTGGCCGCGCGGGCCGCGATCGCGTCGGCGAGGGCCCGGGCCGCCCGCATCGTGGCGGTGCCCGCCACCGCGATCCCGGTCGACCCGTAGGCGCCGGTGTCGTACCCGCTGCGATCGGTGTCGGAGGACAAGACGAGGACGTCGCCGGGTTCGCAGCCGAGCACGTGGGCGACGATCTGCCGGTGCACGGTGGTCGTCCCGTTGCCGAACTCGGCCGTCCCGACGAACGCGGCGTACCCGCCCTCCGGTCGCTCCGCCACCCGGGACCGGCCCGGGTGGCCGCCGGGCGGGACGGTGTCGAGCATCGCCACCGCGATCCCGGTCCCGGTCACCCATCCGTCCGGCGCGGCCAGGCCCCGGCCGCTGGCCAGGGCCTTCTCCGCCAGGTCGAGGCAGTCGCAGACGCCGATGCTGGCGGTGGACACGTCCTGCGCCTCGCCGCTGCCGTTCACCAGGTCGTCGCCCTCGATGATGAGGTTGCGGCGGCGCAGCTCGACCGGGTCGATGCCGAGCGAGCGGGCCAGCTCGTCAATCGCGGACTCGACCGCGAACACGGTCTGGGAGAGCCCGTAGCCGCGGAACGCCCCGGCCGGCACCGTGTTGGTGTAGACGGCGCGGGCGTCGATCCGCTTGCTCGGGCAGCGGTAGATGGTGACCGCCTCCTCGACCGCGTGGAACAGCACACCCGGCCCGTGGTTGCCGTAGGCGCCGGTGTCGGCCGTGACGTCGAGCGCCAGCCCGGTCAGCGTCCCGTCGCGGGTCGCGCCCAGCGTCACCGTGACCGCCATCGGGTGCCGGGTGGTGGCCGCGGTGAACTCCTCCTCGCGGGTCAGCTCGAGCTGGACCGGCCGTCCGGTGCGCAGCACCGCCAGCGCGACGATGTCCTCGGTCAGCATCTCCTGCTTGCCGCCGAAGCCGCCGCCGACCCGCTTCGCGACCACCCGCACCTGGTCCTTGGCCAGGCCGAAGATCCGGCCGATCTCATCTCGGGTGAGGAAGGGGACCTGGGTCGACGTCCGCAGCACCAGCCGCCCGGTACCCAGGCCGCCCGCCCCGCGATCGTTGGGGAGGCCCCCGGCCGGGGCGGGGCCGAGCGGTCCCGGGTCAAGCCAGCCGATCGTCATGTGGGTCTCCAGCGCGACGTGCTGCACCCGCTGGGTCCGGTAGGTGCCCGTGTAGACCGAGTCGGCCGCCGCGAACCCGGCCTCGACGTCGCCGACCTGACGGTGAATCTCGGCGCAGACGTTACCCGGCCCGCGGCCGGGGGCGAGATACGGGTGGAGCAGCGGCGCGCCCTCGGCCAGGGCCGAGTCGGGGTCGGTGACGGCCGGCCAGCACCTCGTAGTCGACCGCGATCAGCGCGCAGGCGGCCTCGGCCGCGCCCAGGGTCTCGGCCACGACGGCGGCGACGCGCTGGCCGTGGAACCGGACGGTGCGGTCGAGCACCAGCGTGTCGTAGGGGTCGTCGTCCGGGTGGTGGTGCCGGGCGCTGGAGAACCGGACGGTCGGGGAGTCCGCGTAGGTGAGGACCGCGACGACGCCGGCGAGGCGCAGCGCCGCCGACGCGTCGATCGACCGGATCCACGCGTGCGGATGCGGCGACCGCACCAGCTTCAGGTGCAGCGGCGGCGCGGGCGGCAGGTCCTGGTCGCCGGCGGCGGCCCCGTCGGCCGCCAGGTCGGCGGTGAACCGGGCCCGGCCGACGACCACGTCCGGTCCGGCCGGGGCGGGCTCCGGCCGGCCGATCGGGCCCGGGCCGGCCAAGGGACGGGCGGGCGGGTGAAAGGGATGGTCGTGCGGGGGAGAAAGGTCGGTCGCGGGAGAAGGAGTCGTGTCCGGGGGAGGCGAAGGGCACGGTCCGTTCGGGATAGTCGTTCGTGGCTTTTGATCGATGGCGTCGCGGATCGACCCGTAGCCGGTGCAGCGGCAGATGTTCCCCTTGAGCGCCCGCGGCAGGTCCTCGCGCTGTCGCGGGCTGAGCGCCGCCGCCGTCATGATCATTCCGGCCGTGCAGAAGCCGCACTGGAATCCCTGGGCGGCCAGGAACCCGTCCTGCAGCGGGTGCGGCGCCAGCCCCTCGATCGTCGTGACCGCGCAGCCGGCCGCGCGGACGGCGGGGAAAATGCAGCTGTGCACCGGCGTCCCGTCGACGTGGACCGTGCACGCGCCGCAGTCGCCCGCGTCGCAGCCCTTCTTGACCCCGAGCCAGCCGTTCTCCCGCAGGAACGTGCGCAGGCACTGGCCCGGGCGCGGCTCGCCGTCGACCGGGCGGCCGTTCACGATCACCGGGCGGGCCCGGGGCTGGCCGGCCCGACGTCCACCGCCAGCTCGGCCGCCACCGCGGCCACGCTGCGGCGGGTCATCGCCGCCCGCCAGCGGGCGGAGCCGTGCACGTCGTCCAGGTAGGCCGGGTCGGCCGCGTCGAGCGCGGCGATCGCGTCGGCCGGGTCGGGCAGGGCGGGGAAGCGGAGCTGCAGCGGGCGCGGGACCGAGGCCGTCACGGTAATGACGGTGTGGCCTGACGGATATGGCGTTTCCGTCATCGGAGCGACGGAAACGCCATATCCAGCTACCCCGTGTTCGCCGGGGGAGCGGCGGGCGATGACGAGGACGGCCGACCGGCCGACGGCCGACAGCGAGACCTGGCGGAACGCGGTCCGCGCGGTCAGCGCGGCCGCCGGGAGGTCGACCCCGGTCAGCAGCTCGCCCGGGGCCAGCGCGTTCGCGCCGTCGCCGGTCACCAGGTCCGCGACCGCGAGCCGCCGGTGGGTTCCGTCCGGCCGGGCGATCGCGGCGACCCCGTCGAGCGCGGCGGTGTACGAGGTCATCGGCCCGGCCGGCAGCGACAGGCAGATGTTGCCGCCCACGGTGGCCACGTTCTGGACCTTGAACGAGCCGAGCAGCGCGTCGCAGCACTGCCGGGCGAGGTGCGCCCCGGGGGCGCGGGACGGCTGCGCGGGCCGCCAGCGCGCGAGCTCCGCCAGCGTGCAGGTCGCGGCGATGCGCAGGCCGTCGTCGGTCTCGGTCAGCGCCGGCCAGCCGAAGGCGTGCAGGTCAAGCAGGCGCCGCAGCCGAGGCTGGGGCTGGGAGAACAGCCAGGTGCCGCCGCCGAGCCACGCGTCTCCGTCGCGCCAACCCGCAGTGGGGGCCGGCGCGTAGCCGGTGACGGCGTTCAGGTCCACGCCCGCTCGTACCTCCCGACCGCCTCCACGCTGCTGATCATGCCCTGATGGTGCCGCCCTCATGTTACGCCGCCATGTCTGCCGTCCCCGGCGTCGATGACCGTAATGTCCCCGTCCGGCCCCGGCCTATGATGGACGGCGTGCACCGGCAATTCCGACAGGTCGACGTGTTCGCCGAAGAGCCATTCGTTGGCAACCCGGTGGCGGTCGTGCACGGGGCGGACGGGCTCGCCGACGAGGAGATGCGGCTGTTCGCCCGCTGGACCAACCTGTCGGAGACGACCTTCCTGCTGCCGCCGACCGACGAGCGGGCCGACTACCGGGTGCGGATCTTCACCCCGATGCAGGAGCTTCCGTTCGCCGGGCACCCCACCCTCGGCACCGCGCACGCCTGGCTGGAGGCGGGCGGCCCGCCTGCCCGGCGCGACGTGATCGTGCAGGAATGCCCGGCCGGCCTGATAACGCTCAGGCGCACCGCTGCGGGCCTAGCCTTCCGGGCGCCGTCGACGCTGCGCAGCGGCCCGGTCGACGAGCCGACCCTGCGGGAGGTCGCGGCCGCGCTCGGCGTCGCGCAGTCGGAGTTCGTGGACGCCCAGTGGGCGGACAACGGCCCCGGCTGGGTCGCGGTGGAGCTGGCCAGCGCCGAGGCGGTGCTCGCGGTCAAGCCGGGCGCGACCGACCTGAAGATCGGCCTGTTCGGCCGCCACCCGGCCGGGTCGCCCGAGGCGATCGAGGTCCGCGCCTTCTTCCCGTCCGGCGCCGGGACGACCGAGGACCCGGTGACCGGCTCGCTGAACGCGGCCCTGGCCCAGTGGCTGCTGGCCAGCGGCAAGGCCACCGCCCCCTACACCGCCAGCCAGGGCACCGCCCTCGGCCGCCGCGGCCGGGTGCACGTCAGCACCGACGCCGACGGCGCGGTCTGGATCGGCGGCGGCACCCACACGCTGATCTCCGGCAGCGTGCTCCTGTGAAATGCGTAGTCACCAAACCCGGCGCCACGGGAATGTCGGCGGGTTGATTTAGAGTGTCCGGTGTGAGTGAAGCCGCCGCCCTCGAAGTCCAGTTCCGTTCCGACGTCACCGTTGAGCTCGTTCGGTCCAGCGCGTCCGACTCCGACGTGCTGTTCGCCGCCCGGGTCTCCACCCTCGGCGAGAAGACCCTGGAATCGGCGTCGGCCGGCCCGGCCGACCCGACGACGGCCGATGCGCCGTCGCCCCGGGACCGGGGCCTCATTAATTACCTGATGCGCGACCGGCACGGCTCGCCGTTCGAGCACAACTCGATGACGTTCTACGTGCAGGCCCCGATCTTCGTGTTCCGCGAGTTCATGCGGCACCGGATCGCCTCCTACAACGAGGAGTCCGGCCGCTACCGTGAGCTCCGGCCGGTCTTCTACGTGCCCGCCGAGGAGCGGAACCTGATCCAGGTCGGCAAGCCGGGCGCCTACGAGTTCCACCCCGGCACCGACAAGCAGCACGCGCTGGTCGACGAGACCGTGCGCGAGGCGTCGGAGCACGCGTACGCCGCCTACCGGAAGATGCTGGCGGAGGGCGTCGCCCGCGAGGTCGCGCGGATGGTGCTGCCGCTTAATATCTACTCGTCGATGTACGTGACGATGAACGCGCGGTCGCTGATGAACTTCCTGTCCCTGCGCAGGCACGTCGACGGGGCGGCGTTCCCCTCCTTCCCGCAGCGCGAGATCGAGATGTGCGCGGAGAAGATGGAGGCGATCTGGGCGGGCCTGATGCCGCTGACCCAGGCCGCCTTTATCGGCCACGGCCGCGTCGCGCCCTGACCCGGCGGCCCCGGCCGACGTGCGGAAAGATGAACACTGAATTACCCCATCGCGACGGCAGAACCCGCTGTTGTCCGGAAGAATGGCGTTAAGGGCCGGAGCGGGGAAGCTGCCTGGCCTGGCGCTTCTCGTGGTTATCGCAGCGAGCAGGAGGATTTGATGGGTCGCCCGATCATCGGCATCACCGGCGAGCTGGACGCGGCTCGCTGGGGGGATTGGCTCCGGGAGGCCGTGATCTCGCCCGTCAGCTATATCCGCGCCGTGGACCGGTCCGGCGGCGCGCCGGTGGTACTGCCGCCGGTGCCGCCGCCCTCGGTGGCGGCCTTCATCGCGGCCCTGGACGGGCTGGTGTTCACCGGCGGCCGGGACCTGGACCCGGCCAACTACGACCAGGAGCGGGCCGACGACACCGACGAGCCCGAGCACCGCCGGGACCGGTTCGAGCTGGCGCTGATGCGCGCCGCCCTCGACGGGAGGCGTCCCGTTCCTCGCGATCGGCCGCGGCCTGCACGTGCTGACGGTGGCCCGCGGCGGCACGCTCACCCAGCACCTGCCCGGCCATCGCACCGACCGGGCCCGCTACCTGCCGCACGACATCGCCCTCGGCCCCGAGAGCCTGCTCGGCAGGCTGCTCGGCACCCGGGTCATGGTGCCCGCCGCCCACCACCAGGCGCCGTACCGGCTCGGCGAGGGGCTGACGGTGGCCGGCTGGTCGCCGGACGGCGAGGTGACCGAGGCACTCGAGGTCAACGGGCACCGGTTCGGCGTCGGCGTCCACTGGCACCCCGAGGAGAGCGACGACCTGCGGCTGTTCACCGCGCTTGTCGAGGCCGCGGCGGAGCCCCGCACCGCCCCGGCGGCGCACACCGAGCCCCAGCCGCCGCGCAAGCCGGTCGCGATCAAGCCCAAGGCCGCCGCCCGCCGGTAACTCGCGCGGGCGGCGGGAACCGCCTACAGCGGCGGGATGTACGTGTTGAACCAGTGCTGCCTCAGCCAGTCGATCGCCGCCGTCCACGCGCCGGTCACCTCGAGCAGGCCGACGATCACCAGCAGCGCGCCGCCGATCCTGCTCACCATCCGCGCGTTCCGCTTGAAGAACCCGAGCACGCCCACCATGCGCTGGAAGATGGCCGCGACCAGGATGAACGGGATGCCCAGGCCGAGCCCGTAGATGAAGCAGAGGAACGCGCCGCGGGCGGCCGTGCCCGACTGGGCCGACAAGATCGTCACCGCGCCGAGCGTGGGGCCGATGCAGGGGGTCCAGCCGACGCCGAACATGACGCCGAGCAGCGGAGCCCCGGCCAGCCCGGCCCGGGGCGCGATCGACGGCTTGAAGATCCGCCCGGCGAACATGAACCGGTCGAAGGCGCCGAAGAACAGCAGGCCCAGCAGGATCGTCACCACCCCGAGGACCTGGGTGATCCCGTCCGTGTGCGACTTCAGCAGCTCCCCGACCCCGCCGGCCGCCAGGCCGATCAGCGAGAACACGGCCGAGAAGCCGAGGACGAACAGCGCCGCCCCCGCGACCGCCCGGCCGCGGGGCGAATCAGCCGGCGCGGCGGCCGAGGTTCTGGAGCGGGTGGTGACCCCGCCGCCTGCCCCGGCTTCCCCCGCGCTCAGGTCGGCGTCGGCCGCGACGACGGCCGCGCCGCCGTCGGTGCTCGCGTCGGCCCCGGACATCCCGGTGATGTACGCCAGGTACCCGGGAACCAGCGGCAGGCAGCACGGGGACAGGAACGTGACCGCGCCCGCCGCCGCCGCGACCGGGATGGCGAGCAGCAGCGGTCCGGAGTGGACCAGGCTGACCACGCTCATGGGCGCTCCGGTCCAGTCGGCACCTCAGTCAGCGTTGGCATGGTTCCCAGTATGGACGAGAGTGGGTGATGCCCGCCTAGTGCGGGTCCCCGACCCGATATCGTTACCGGTGTGAATTCGGTTGATAGCACATCTCAGGGCAAAAGTAAAGGCAACCTTAAGGCTACCGCCTACCTGCCCGGCACACGGCTTCTCTGGGGCGGTGCTGTCGCCTTTTTCCTCGTCATCGTCAGCTGGGTGGTCTACGCCGCCCTCAGCGGCAAGAACGGCGCCCTCCAGGAGGTGGACCTCAAGGTCTACTGGGACGGCGGGCAGATCGTCCGGCACGTGACGCCGTACTACAACTCGCACTACTACGACCCGCTCTACATGTGGGGCGGGACCGGCAAGCTGGCGCTGAAGTTCACCTACACGCCGTTCGCCGCGATCGCGTTCGCGTTGATCTCGTTCATCCCGCTGAAGGCGCTGTACTCGGTATCGGTCGTCGTGAACGTGATCACGTTCGCGGCCGCGCTCTGGTTCACCTTCTACGGCCTCGGCTACCGCGACCGGCGGGTCCGGCTCGGCGCGACCCTGCTGGCGGCGGCGGCCACGTTCTGGCTCCAGCCGGTGGTGCGGACCATCTACCTCGGTCAGATCAACCTGATCCTGATGGCCGCGATCATGTGGGACCTGACCCAGCCCGACTACACCAGGAACGGCAAGTACCGCTGGTGGAAGGGCGTGGCCACCGGGATCGCGGCCGGCATCAAGCTCACGCCGCTTATCTTCATCCCGTACCTGCTGGTCGCCAGGAAGTGGCGGGAGGCGGTCGGGTGCGTGGCCGGCTTCCTCGGCACGGTCCTCGTCGGCTTCGCCATCCTCCCGCACGACTCGTCCAAGTGGTGGTTGCACGGCGCGGTGATCTCCGACGGGAACCGGACCGGGTTCGCCGGCTGGGCTGGCGAACAGTCGCTGCACGGGCTCATCACCCGGCTGACCGGATCGATCGCGGGCGCCCAGACGACCTGGCTGATTGCCTGCGTGTTCGCCGTCATTCTCGGCATCGGCACCGCCTACCTGCTCGACCGGGCGGGCTATCCCGTGCCCGCGATCCTGGTCACCGCGCTGACCGGCCTGCTCGTCTCGCCGATCTCGTGGGACCACCACTGGGTGTGGATCGCGCTCGGGATCGCCGTCGCCGCCCACTACGCGATCGACGCGTGGCGCCGCGGGGCCAAGAGCGTCGCGGGCTGGCTCTGGACGGCGGTCGCCGGGATGGTCTTCATCTACTACGCCTGGCCGGACGCGATCTTCACCCACGTGAAGAACCTCGGCAACTTCTCCCTCGGCCTGCTCTGGCTGCAGAAGAACACCAATCCGCTGCTGTTCCAGAACTACGGTGACCAGCCGTGGTACGTGGAGTACCACTGGCATGGGTTCCAGCTCATCTGGGGCAACGCGTACATTCTCGGCGGCATGGCCCTGCTGCTGTTCCTGCTCGTCATCGCGTTCCGGCTCAGGAAGGCGGCCCCGGGTCCGGAGATCTCACCGCCGCCGTCCGTCCCCGCCGCCGTCCAGGAAGACACCCCGGTCCAGTAAGGCGCCGCTGCGGCTGTCCCGGCCGTCTGAGTGCTCCTGACGCCGGAACAGGGCCGGGCGGACCAGCCGCCCCCAGCGGTGCATGAGCGCGGGCCCGAGCGGGACGTGGTCATACGGCGGATCGTAGTGCAGGAACAGGTAGCCAAGGCGGTACGCGAGCACCCCGTCGGTCGGCAGCTGGTCGCCGATCACGGCCCCCGGCCGGGGGAGATCGCGATACGGCGCGATCCGCAGCGGCTTGGCCGCCGAGGCCAGGTACTCCACCCGCAGGCCGTCGTCGGCCGGGCCGTCGTCGGCCGGGCCGGCGGGCGGGCGGCTCGGGCGGGAAAACCGACGGGCGCCGGGCGGAGTTGGTCGAGAAGACCACCGCCCGCACTGACGGCACCGTCCGAGCGCGGCCGACAATCTCGGCCACGCCGCGATCGAGCCCCGGCTGGCCGCCCTTCCAGGGCGCCACCAGCGGCTCGATGTCGAAGATCAGCGTCGCCAGCGCCAGCTCGCCCGCCCGGGCGAACAGCTCGGCCAGACTCGTCACCCGCTCGTAGGCGCCGGTCACGGCGGCGACTTCCACAACGGCCACAACGCCAGCCGCCGCAGCTGGGAGAAGTTCACCGGCGGCTCGGGCGGGGTGGCGCCGGGCCGGCTCGCGCGGCACCCGCACGCGCAGCGCGCCTGGGCGGACGCTGCACACCACCGGCGTCGGCAGCGACAGCGCCTCGCCGTCGACGCCGACCGGGATCTCGGCCGTGTCGGCGGTCACGGTCACCTCCTTCGCGATCAGCATGGTCAGGCCGCCGGACCGGCTGCCGCGCAGCAGCCGAACCGCCTCGTTGGCGGTGCTGACGGTCACGCCCACCACGCCGAGCACCCCGCCGTCGAGCCGGACCCGGCGGTTCAGCCCGGCGATGTCCGCGCTGCCGTACTGGTTGTTGGAGACCAGCAGCGCCTGCGGCGCGGTGATCTCAACGTCGTCGGCCCGGGCCGCCAGCCGCGCGCCGCGCTGCCCCTGCAGCAGGCTCGGCAGCACGTCGAGCGTGGTGCCGAGCTTGTCGCCGCGGTAGGCGGGGGTCTCCACGATCTCCGCGTAGGCGCCGAACGAGGCGTTGTTCACGAACACCCGCCCGCCGATCATCCCGAGGTCAACCAGCAGGTCAACCCCGTCCGACAGGGCCGCCAGGCAGGCCGCCGGGTCGTCGCGGTCGAGCCCGAGGTCGAGCGCGAAGTGATTGCGGGTCCCGGCCGTGATCACCACGAACGGCAGTCCGTGCTCGGCCGCGACCTCCGCCACCAACGCCTGGGTGCCGTCGCCGCCCGCCACGCCGAGCAGATCGGCCCCGGCCGCGACCGCCGACCGGGCCACCGCGGCCACGTCGACCTGCTCGGGCCCGTCCATCAGGAACACCTCGGCCCCGAGCGCGGCCGCCTTCGGCGGCAGGTCGAACCGGGCCACCTTTCCGCCGCCGGATTTCGGATTCATGATCAAGTAAGGGCGCGCGGCGGGCCGTGGCACCGGATACTCGGCCATCCGCCAGTTTTCCCGGTCGCCCGCCAGCGCCAGCCGCGCGGCCGCGGCCGCCAGCAGCCACCCCGCCGCCGACGCGGCCGCCACCCACAGCAGGGAGTAGAACGCGTACACGCCGATGACCGCGAGCGGAGCGAGCGCGAAGATCGCCAGCGACATCCAGCGCAGCAGCCCCCGCCGGGCGAGGAACAGGTACGCCGACGCGATGGTCACCGCCACCGCCACCAGCCCCACCGCCAGCATCGCCAGGCTCCGCAGCTCGGCGAACACCGGCACGATGACGACGGCGGCGGCGGCCAGCAGCACCGCCAGCCGGGCCAGCCAGCGCTGCCCGGCCGTGCCCGGACGCTCCGCGAGAACCTCCGCCGCCGTCACCGGTCGCTCACTGACATCTCAAGATCGTAACGCGTTGCTGCCGGAGCGTAACGGCAGGCTTGGTGCGAAACGGCGGCCCGCCTCCCTCGGCCACCCCCGGCCGGGGCGGAGGACGACAATGGCAACCATGGCGAGCGCTAACGACGACGCGGCGGCGATGCTGCGGGAGTACGCGGAACTCCTCTCGATCACCGGGGGCGACCCGTTCCGCGCCCGCAACTACGAGAAGGCGGCCAAGGTCGTGGCCGGCTACCCGGGCGACCTCGGGTCGGTGCCCGACACCGCCCTGACGAAGATCCCCGGCGTGGGCACCTCGATCGCGGGCAAGATCGCCGAGTACCGGCGGACCGGCACCGTCGCCGCCCTCGACGAGCTCCGGGCGAAGGTCCCGCCCGGCGTCCTGCAGATCGCGAAGGTGCCCGGCGTCGGCCCCAAGCGGGCCCTGCAGCTCAGCCGCGAGCTCGGCATCGGCTCCGTCGCCGACCTCGACGCCGCCGTCCGCGCGGGCCGGCTGCGCGGCCTGTCCGGGTTCGGCGCCAAGAGCGAGGAGCGGATCCTACGCTCCATCGGCGTCATCACCCGCGACCAGCCGCTGCGCGACGCCCTCCGGTCGCTGCCAAACGACGCGACCGAGGACCAGATCGAGGCGGTCCTGGCGACCGCGATCCCCGAGCTAGCGCCGACAAACACCAAGAAACGCCTCATCCAGGTCAAGGATCTCCGCGGCGACCTGCACACCCACACCAGCCTGACCGACGGGGTCGCGTCGCTCGAGGAGATGGTCGCCGCCGCCGAGAAGCGCGGCTACCAGTACTACGCGGTCACCGACCACGCGCCCAACCTGGTCATGCAGCAGATGACCGACGAGAAGATGCTGATGCAGCGGGCCGAGGTGGCCGCGCTCCAGCAGCGGGTGGGCCTGACCCTGCTGCACGGCACCGAGCTCAACATCGCGGCGGACGGGTCGGTCGACTGGGACGCGGGCTTCCTCGACGGGTTCGACCTCTGCGTGGCGTCCGTCCACTCGTCCTTCGACCAGGACCGGGCCACGATGACGGACCGGTTCATCACCGCGGTCGAGAACCCGTACGTGAACATCGTCGGCCACCCGCTCACCCGCAAGCTGGGCCGCCGCCCGCCGGTCGACGTCGACCTCGCCGCCCTCTACGAGGCGTGCGCCAGGACCGGGACGGCGCTGGAGATCAACGCCTCACCGGAGCGGATGGACCTGCCGCCGCAGGACATCAGCGCCGCCCGCGACGCCGGGGTGAAGTTCGCCATCGACACCGACGCGCACTCGATCGTGCACCTGAACAACGCCCGCTACGGCGTTGCCGCCGCCCGCCTCGGCGGCCTCACCCCCGACGACGTGATCAACGCGTGGCCGCTTGAGCGGCTGGAACAATTCCTGCGCCGGGGCCGTTCACGCTGAAGGTTACTGGCGAGTAGCATAGAGCCGGGCAGGCGCTACAAGGGAGAGCCAATGAGGGCACGCGAGGTGGTCTTCGTCGACGGTGTGAGGACGCCGTTCGGCAAGTCGGGACCTAAGGGCATCTACGCCGAGACACGGGCCGACGACCTGGTCGTCCGGGTGATCAGGGAGCTGCTGCGGCGCAATCCGGAGCTGCCCAAGGACCAGGTGGGCGAGGTCGCGATCGCCGCCACCACCCAGATCGGCGACCAGGGGCTGACGATCGGCCGGTCGGCCGCCCTGCTGGCCGGGCTGCCGGCCAGCGTGCCCGGCTACGCGATCGACCGGATGTGCGCGGGGGCGATGACCGCGGTCACCACGACCGCAGGAACCGTCGCCCTCGGTGCGGCCGACATCGCGATCGCGGGCGGGGTCGAGCACATGGGCCGCCACCCGATGGGGGAGGGCGTCGACCCCAACCCGCGGTTCCTGTCCGAGCATCTGGTCGACGAGTCGGCGCTGTTCATGGGCATGACGGCCGAGAACTTGCACGACCGGTTCCCGTCGATCACCAAGGATCGGGCCGACGCCTACGCGCTCGGCAGCCAGCAGAAGGTCGCCGCCGCCTACGCGGCGGGCAAGATCCAGCCCGATCTCGTCCCGATGGCGATCCGCACCAAGGAGCTCGGCTGGGGCTGGGCGACCGTGGACGAGCCCCCACGACCGGAAACGACGCTGGACGGCCTGCGCGCGCTCAAGACCCCGTTCCGCCCGCACGGCCGGATCACGGCCGGCAACTCGAGCGGCATCAACGACGGCGCGACCGGCTGCATCATCGCCGCCGAGGACGTCGCCCGCGAGCTCGGCCTCACCGCCAAGATGCGGCTGGTCGACTTCTCCTTCGCCGGCGTCGAGCCCGAGGTGATGGGCATCGGCCCGGTTCCCGCGACGGAGAAGCTCCTCGCGCGCAACAACCTCACCATGGACGACATCGGCCTGATCGAGATCAACGAGGCGTTCGCGGTCCAGGTCCTCGCCTTCCTCGACCACTTCAAGATCGACGCCGACGACCCCCGGGTAAACCCGTGGGGCGGCGCGATCGCGCTCGGCCACCCGCTCGCCTCCTCCGGGGTCCGGCTGATGATCCAGCTCGCCGCGCAGCTCGCCACCCGCCCCGAGGTCCGCTACGGCATGACGACCATGTGCGTCGGCATGGGCATGGGCGGCACCGTCTTGTGGGAGCGGATCTAAAAATGCCAAAGCTCATATCGAACGGACCCGGCGTCCCCGTCATCCGCCCCGCTGATTTCGAAACCCAAGGAGACCGCCAGCGATGACGGCAATCGAGAACCTGTCGGACGTTCTGGCCGAGGAGGCTTTCCCGGGCGAGGTGGTGACCCGGGCGATCGTCCGCGACGTCGACCTCGGCGCCGTCGGCGTGCTCGCGCTGATCACCCTGGACAACGGCCACGACCACACCAAGCCGAGCACGTTCGGCCCGCAGGGCCTGCTCTCGCTCAACGCGGCCCTCGACGCGGTCGCCGCGCGTGCGGCGGCGGGCGAGATCGCCGCCGTCGGCGTGACCGGCAAACCGTTCATCCTCGCGGCCGGCGCCGACCTGGACGGAGCGGGCGCGGCGATCACCGCCCCCGGGATCGACCCGGCGGTGGCGCGGCAGCGGGCGGCCGGCATCGGGGCCCTCGGCCACGCTGTCTTCCGCCGTCTTGGCGAGCTGCCGGTACCGTCGTTCTGCTGCATCAACGGGGTCGCGCTCGGCGGCGGGCTCGAGGTCGCGCTGCACTGCACCTACCGGACGATCTCGTCCGGCGCTGCGATGGTCGCCTTCCCCGAGTGCTTCCTCGGCCTGGTCCCCGGCTGGGGCGGCGCCTACCTGCTGCCCCGGCTCATCGGCCCGGCCCCCGCGCTGAAGCTCATCATCGAGAACCCCCTCAACCAGAACAAGATGATCGGCGGGGCCGAGGCGTACGCGCTCGGCATCGCCGACGCGATGTTCGAACCCGCCGACTTCCTCGAGGAGTCGCTCCGCTGGGCCGCCCGCGTGCTCGACGGCTCGGTCACGGTCGAACGGGCACCGCTGGCCGACGCGGCCACCTGGGACGCCGCCGTCGCCGCCACCCGGTTCCTCACCGACGGCAAGCTGCACGGCGCCGCCCCCGCCCCCTACCGCGCGCTCGACCTGGTCGCGGCCGCCCGCACCGCCACCCGCGACGAGGGGTTCGCGGCCGAGGACGCGGCCCTCGCCGACCTGCTGCTGTCGGACGAGCTCAGGGCCGGGCTGTACGCGTTCGACCTGGTGCAGAAGCGCGCCAAGCGGCCGGCCGGGGCGCCCGACCGGGCCCTGGCCAGGAAGGTCACCAAGGTCGGGGTCGTCGGCGCCGGGCTGATGGCCGCCCAGATCGCGCTGCTGTTCGTCCGCCGCCTGCAGGTCCCGGTCGTGATGACCGACCTCGACCAGGACCGGGTGGACTCCGGCGTGGCCTACGTGCACGCCGAGATCGACAAGCAGCTGGTCCGCGGTCGGCTCTCGGCCGACGCCGCCAACCGGCAGAAGGCGCTG
The DNA here is from genome assembly GCA_963836195.1 of uncultured Actinomycetota bacterium. GTDB lineage: Bacteria > Actinomycetota > Actinomycetes > Streptosporangiales > Streptosporangiaceae > Trebonia. The sequence continues at coordinate 198,218 of CAWIIX010000020.1, forward strand.
ATCAGCGGGTCGGTCAGCAAGGACGGGTTCGCCGACGCCGACTTCGTGATCGAGGCCGTCTTCGAGGAGCTGTCGGTCAAGCAGCAGGTCTTCGCCGAGGTCGAGGCGGTCGTCGGCCCGGACTGCGTGCTCGCGACCAACACCTCCTCGCTGTCGGTGACCGCGATGGCGGCGAACCTGGCCCACCCCGAGCGGGTCGTCGGGTTCCACTTCTTCAACCCGGTCGCGGTGCTGCCGCTGGTCGAGGTCGTCCGGGGCGCGCTGACCGACGACGCCGCGGTCGCGACCGCGCTCGAGGCGGGCAGGACGCTGAAGAAGAACTGCGTGATCGTCGCCGACCAGCCCGCGTTCGTGGTCAACCGGCTGCTCACCCGGTTCCTTGGCGAGATCATCGGCACTGTCGACGACGGCACCGGGTTCGAGGTCGCCGAGCACGCGGCCGACCCCCTCGGCCTCCCGATGTCGCCGTTCCTGCTGCTCCAGCTGGTCGGCCCGAAGATCGCCGTGCACGTCGCGGAGACCCTCGCGACGGCCTTCCCCGGCCGGTTCGCGGTCTCCGACAAGCTCCGCGCGGTCGCCGACTCCGGCCTCGCCTCGGTCTACCGGCCCGACTTCTCGGTCGACCCCGCGGTGATCGCGCTGCTGGCGGGCGGGGACCGCCCGTCTACCGCCCCCGAGGTGCTCGCGCGGGCCCTCGAGGGGCTGGCCCAGGAGATCCGGATCATGCTCGACGAGGGGGTGGTGGCCGCCCCTGAGGACATCGACCTGTGCATGATCCTCGGCGCCGGATGGCCCTTCCACCTCGGCGGCATCACCCCGTACCTCGACCGGACCGGGGTCTCGGCCAAGGTCAACGGGGCGCCCTTCCGGTAACCGGTCCGTATAGGTGTAAATACCTAAAATACCCAGGATCTGACCCCTCTCGGCCGGGCTAAACCGTGATAGGTATAACCGCGTACGGTCTCACTCACGGTGAGGTCGCGCTTCCGCGCGGTTCCGAAGCGGCGGTAAAGGGGTTGGCCTGTGGTGTCGTCAGAGGAGTGGCTGCGCCAGGCGTCCAGGCCCGTGCGGCCAGTCAAGATCGACACCGACGCCCCCAACGTCGCCCGGGTCTGGAATTACCTGGTGGGCGGCCGCGACAACTTCGCGGCCGACCGCCGGGCCGCCAAGCTGCTGATCTCCGTCGCGCCGGCGATAGCGGAGTTCGGGCGTGCCTCCCGCGCCTTCCTGCGCCGGACCGTGACCTACCTGGCCGCCGAGGCCGGGATCCGGCAGTTCCTTGACGTCGGCACCGGCATGCCCACGGCGGGCAACACGCACGAGGTCGCCCAGGCGGTCGACCCGGCCTGCCGCATCGTCTACGTCGACAACGACCCGGTGGTGCTGTCGCACGCGCGCGCCCTGCTGCGCTCGGAGGCGGGCGGCGTCAGCTTCCTCGACGCCGACGCCCGCGACCCGGCCGCGGTCATTGCCGGGGCGAGCCGGACGCTCGACCTCAGCCGGCCGGTCGGCATCGTCATGATCGACATCCTGAACTTCCTCGAAGATGCCGAGGGCGCGCTGGAAGGGCTGGTCGGGGCGGTGGCGCCCGGCAGCTATCTCGTCGTCATGCAGCCGACGCCGGACGAGTTGCTGTCGATCGCGGGTGAGCGCTGGAACCACATCAGCCCGGTCCCGGTCATCCTCCGGGACCACGTCACCGTCGCCCGCTGGTTCGCCGACCTGGGCCTCGACCTCGTCCCGCCGGGGCTCGTCCGGCTGCACCGCTGGCGTCCCGAGCCCGACGACCCCGACTGCTCGGACACGCTGCCGCTGCTCGGGGCCGTCGCCCGCAAGCCCTAGCCGCCGTCGTCTTCGGAAAATGTATCGATGGCAGTCTATCTCTATTGGTAACCTTCAGTTACCATGACGAACAGAGAGATACCTTTACGCGGAATTGGGTCGCGATGCAACGTGAGTGCGCAATTGGGTCATGACGGGGGTCACCGGATCGCGTCCGGGTTGATCGACGTCACCGTGCCCAATGCCGCCCGGGCCTTCGACTTCCTGTACGGCGGACGGGACAACTTCGAGGTAGACCGCCAGGCGGCCACCGTCCTGGTCGATGAGGCGCCATCGATGGCCTTGGCCCCGGCCTCGGCCCTGGCCTTCCGGCGCCGGGTTGTCAGGCACCTGGCCGCCAACGTCGGGATCAGGCAGTTCCTCGAAGTCGGCGACGGCATGGTGCCGACCGCTAATACCCACGAGGTCGCGCAGGCGGTGGACCCGGCCTGCCGGATCGTCTACGTCGAGAGCGACCCGATGATGGCCGACCGGATGAGATCGACGCTCGCGTCCGCGCTCGGCGGCCAGGTGGTCTGCGTCGAGGGGGACGTTGCGGACGTGAGCGGCATCGTCTCGGCCGCGGGACTGTCCGCTGCCGGGCTTTCTGTCACCGACGGGTCCGGCGCCCCGGCCCGTATCGCCGATCCAGCGGACGGCTGGCGGCCGGGCGAAGGCGCGATCCTGGACCCGGCCCGGCCGATCGCGGTCCTGCTGCCGTCCACCCTCGCCCACGTGCCCTCGGCGGCCGATGCGGCCAAGGTGGTGGCGGAGCTGATGGACTCGGCGCCGTCGGGCAGCTACCTGGCGATCCACCACCTGGCCAGCGACCTCGACCCGGCGCTGGGCGGCGCACTCAAACGGTGGAACGCGGCCGCCGCCGTGCCCATCGTGCTCCGTTCCTCGGCCGAGATCGCAGCCCTGGTGACCGGCCTCGACCTAGTGGCGCCGGGGCTGGTCCCGGTCAACGACTGGCGGCCCGACGCGTCCGATCCGCCGGCCGCGGCGCCGGTCCCGGTCTACGGTTTGGTCGCACGGAAGCCCTGACCTTCTGTGATCGGCCACGATTGACACCCTGCGGGCGCCCGAGAACCATCGACGTGTGACAACAGTCCAGACTGCCCTCGGCCCGGTCGAGGCCGCCAAGCTCGGCCGCGTGCTGATGCACGAGCACGTGTTCGTGATGACGGCCGACGTGCAGCGGAACTATCCCGAGGAGTGGGGCGACGAGGATCAGCGCGTCGCCGACGCCATCCGCAGGCTCGGCGAGCTGCCCAAGCACGGGATCGACACGATCGTCGACGTCACCGTGGTCGGCCAGGGCCGGGACATCGCGCGGATCAAGCGGATCGCCGAGCAGGTGCCGGATCTCAACATCGTGGTCGCCACCGGCATCTACACGTTCGACGAGGTGCCGCTCTTCTTCTCCCGCCGCCCGAAGGAGACGATGACCGACTTCTTCGTCCGCGACATCACCGAGGGCATCGCCGGGACCGGGGTCCGGGCGGGCATGCTCAAGTGCGCGGTCGACGAGAAGGGCCTCACCGACGGGGTCGAGCGGGTGCTCCGCGCGGTCGCCCGCGCGCACGCGGCCACCGGCGCGCCGATCACCATCCACACCCACGCGGCCGGCCAGCACGGCCCGCAGATCGTGAAGGTGCTCAGGTCCGAGGGCGTCGACCTCGGCCGGGTGGTGCTCGGCCACAGCGGCGACGCGGTCGACCATCCCGACTACCTGGAGCGGATGGCCCAGACCGGCCTGACGCTGGGCATGGACCGCTTCGGCATCGACCACTTCGCCACCTTCCAGCAGCGCAGCGACCTGGTGGCGGAGATGTGCCGGCGCGGCTACGCCGACCGCATGGTGCTCTCCCACGACTGCTCGTGCTACTTGGACTGGTTCACTCAGACCGCCCTGGCGCAGCTCAAGGACTGGCACTACCTGCACGTCAGCCAGGACGTGATCCCCTACCTGCGCGCCCACGGCGTCACCGACGACCAACTCGACGCCATGCTCAGCCGCACCCCCGCCCACATCCTGGGCGGCTAACCCCACCACCCCACCGCCCATCCCCATCCGCCCACCGCACCTTCGGGCCCGACACCCCACCCGCCCATCCAGCCACCCCGCCCACGCGCCTACCCGTCGCCTACGCCGTCGACAGGATCGTCGGCCGGATAACAGCAAGAAGCACGGTGCGCCGGGTTACCTGAGCGGGTCGATGTCGGTCAGGCGGGCGTCGCGGGAGAGGCGAAGCCAGCGGGTGATCCCGATCGAGGCCAGGAACGGCACGTCGTGGCTGGCGACCAGCAGGGCTCCCTGGTAGCAGGAGAGCGCCTGGCTGAGCTGGCGCACCGACGCCAGGTCGAGGCTGTTGGTGGGCTCGTCAAGCAGCAGGAACTGCGGCGGCGGGTCGGCCAGCAGGAGCGCCGCGAGGACGGCCCGGAACCGCTCGCCGCCCGAGAGCGTCCCGGCCGCCGCATCGGCCCGGGCGCCGCGGAACAGGAACCTCGCCAATCCGGCCCGCACCTCGTTGACCGACGCCGCGGGCGCGACCGCGCGCACGTTCTCGGCCACCGTCAGCGTGTCGTCGAGCACGTCCAGCCGTTGCGGCAGATAACCGAGCGCGCCAATCCGCCGCACGTCAAGGCCTGGTCGGGGTTCTGGTAGGCCGAGATCACCGGCGATGATCCGCAGGAGCGTGCTCTTGCCGGCGCCGTTCGGCCCGGTGAGCGCGATCCGCTCTGGCCCCCGGATGACGAGCTCCGCAATCGCCTCGGCGCCCGTCTCGTTCGCCTCGTCCGCCGGCGGCGTCCGCCACGGAATCCACGGTCGGTCGAGTCCGCGCAGCCGGAGCACGGTCCGGCCGACGGGCACGGCCGTCCCCGGCAGCGAGATCGCGATGGCGTCGTCGTCGCGGACCAACTCCTCCGCCTCCGCCAGCCGCGTCTGGGCGTCCGCGATCCGCGCCAGCGCGGTGTCGCGCGACCGACCGGCGGTCTCCTGGGCGGACCGCTGGCGGGCGCCGGCCGCCGCGTGCGGCAGCGAGCCGGACGCGGACAGCTGCCGGCCCTGGCGGTCCCGCCGCGCCTGCTTGGTCTGGGCTCGCATCAGGTCGCGGTGCTCGCGCCGGACGTCCGCGCTGGCCGCGCTCACCGCTCGCCTGGCGGCGGCCTGCTCGGTCTCGAGCATGGCCTGGTAGCAGGCCAGGTTTCCGCCGTACAGCCGCAGCGAGTCGCCGTAGTGATCGCTGCGCAGGTCCGCGATCTGGTCCACCAGCCCGAGCAGCTCGCGGTCGTGGCTCACGATCAGCGTGACCCCGGGCCAGGACTCGACCGCCGCGTACAGCCGCCCGCGCGCATCCCGGTCCAGGTTGTTGGTCGGCTCGTCGAGGATCAGGACGGCCGGCCGCTGCAGGAAGAGGCCGGTCAGCGCGGTCATGATCGTCTCGCCGCCGGACAGCCGGCCGACCGGGTCGTCCAGGTCGACGTGATCGAGGCCGAGCCGAGACAGCCAGCCGCGCGCCTGCTCGCGGGCGTCCCAGTCGTCGCCGACCGCGTCGAACGCCGCCTGGCTGGCGTCGCCCCGCTCGATCGCGTCGATCGCGTCGAGCACGCCCGCGATGCCGAGCAGCGACGCAACCCGGGCGGTGGCGTCGAGGGTGAGGGTCTGCGGCAGGTAGCCGATGTCCCCGGTCACCGTCACCGTTCCGGACGACGGCTGCAGGCGGCCGGCGATCAGCGCGAGCAAGGTGGACTTGCCCGCGCCGTTCACCCCGATCAGGCCGGTCCGGCCGGGGGAGAAGGAGGCGCTGAGGCCGTCAAGGACGCGACGTCCGTTCGGCCAGGAAAAACTGAGCTCGCTCAGGACAACGGAGGGCCCGCTGGAATGAGCGGGCGCGGTAAAACGAGAAGACACGCAGGGGCTCCAAAAAGAGGTCACGGGCGCGCGCCACCGCAGCGCGGCGCGAGGGTGAACCTCAGAGCTCCAAGCGACTCTCCGTCTGCCGGGGATGAGACGACATCATCATGCCCACCCGAGCCACGCCGATGCAACAGGAATTCCGCCGCCGCCGGGTCGGCGACGCCGGGGCGCAGGCGTTCGGCCGGCTAGCCGCGCTCGGGCGGATCCGGCTCCAGGCAGGCGGGATCGGGCGCCAGGCAGCCGGGATCCACCGTGATCCGCGCGGGCGCCGGCCCGGCGCAGTCGGACTCCGGTCCCAGGCATTCGGATCCGGGCGCTTGCTGCGACGGGGACAGGCCGGCCACGGCCGATGCGAGCAGCTCGTGCAGGGTGGACCGCTGCTCGCAGGTCAGGGTCTTGAACAGCTCGTCCTCGACCAGTCCGAGCTGGACGTAGGTCTGGGTCAGCTCGTCCGCCCCGGTGGCGGACACCTCGACGATGTGCCGCCTGCGATCGGCCGGGTCGCGCCGGCGGGTGATGAGGCCGCGCTCCTCGAGCTCGTTGAGCAGGCCGACGACGTTGCTCGGGTCCAGGCTGAGAGCGGCGCCGACCGCGTGCTGCGTCATCGGGCCCCGCTCGCCGAGCAGCGTGAGCGCGATCACGTGCCGCGGCCGGAGGCTGCCATCGGCCATGGCCGCGTCGGCGGCGCGGCGGCTGATCCGCGCGAGGTGCTCGATCAGCGGCAGGATCTGCTGACCCGCTGCCACCGATGATTGCGCCATAGGGCGAGCATACCGCCGGATCGATAGTTTGCGCATCACCAATGATTAGTGGTAGACATATGGATGTCTCCCGAGGGAGGGCCCCGTATCCCGGGGCGACCGGCAGGGCGGCAACGCGCCCGCTGAACATGGAACCTGGAGCAGCAATGTCGAAACTTCTTGTCATCGTCGGCAGCACGCGCCCGACCCGCGCCGCCGATCTCGTTGTGCCGTGGCTAGCCGGCCAGGCCGCCGAGCACGAGGCCTTCGAGACGGAGGTCGTCGACCTGCGGGACTGGCCGCTGCCGTTCTTCGGCGAGCACTTCGGCACGATCGGCGACATCAACGACCCGACCTACTCCGAGCCGCTGGTGAAGGAGTGGAATCAGAAGATCAAGTCGGCCGACGCCTTCATCATCGTCACGGCGGAGTACAACCACTCCATCCCCGGCCGCCTGAAGAACGCGCTCGACACCGTCTGGCTCTCGTTCGGCTTCAGGAACAAGCCGGTCGGGTTCGTCGGCTACTCCGGCGGCATCGCCGGCGGCACCCGTGCGATCGAGCACCTGGCCCACGTGTTCGTCGAGACCGAGTCGGTGCCGGTCCGCAACAGCGTGATCATCCCCGAGGTGCAGTCCGCCTTCGACGAGAACGGCCAGCCGGTCAGCCCGATGACCAACGCCGCCGCCGACGTCATGCTCGACGACCTCGCCTGGTGGTCGGCCGCGCTGGAGAAGGCGCGGGCAGAAGGCGAGCTGGTTCCCGGCTCGTTCCGGCTCCGGGCGGCGCTGGCCCCCCAGGCTTAAGGCGCCGTCAGGGCACGCAGGCCTAGGCCTCGGCCTCGGCCGGGCCCTTGCGGGTCCAGCCGGGAGCGAGGACGCGGACCCGCAGTTCCTCGGGCACGATCTCGACCCCGCAGTGGCGGCAGATGACCTCCGGGTCGAGGTCGTGCCCGCAGCTGTGCTCGAACGCGGTGGGCGGTGAGTCCACCGCCCACCGGTCGCCCCAGCCGCGCAGCACCGTCAGCACGGCCCGCAGCTCCTGCCCCGACTGGGTGAGCTCGTACTCGTAGCGCGGCGGGTGCTCGCTGTACAGGCGGCGCTCGACCACGCCGGCCGCCTCCAGCGTGCGCAGCCGGGCGGCGAGCCGGTCGCGGGGGGCGCCGGTGTTCTTGGCGATCGCGTCGAAGCGCCTGTTGCCGAAGGCGATCTCGCGCACCGCCAGCAGCGTCCACTTCTCGCCGATCAGGTTCAGGGCGGCCGCGACCGAGCACGGCCGGCCTGGCAGTTCTTCGCGCATAACCATCATCGTACCTGGGTTGCGAAATCAAACTGATGAGGTCTACTCTTCGGTTGGATTTCCAAACTCAGGAGGATCGCGTGACCGACAGCGTGGCAGCGGGCGCGCCCGCCGGGCCGGCCGAGATCGTGGCCGGGCGAGGGCCGGAGCCGGGGCGGGCGCGGTTCGGCCCCGTGTTCGCGGTCGTCACGGCGGGGATCGCCGTGGTCAACCTCGACCTGTTCATCGTGAACGTCGCGCTGCCCTCGATCGGCCGCGACTTTCACGGCACCGACCTGGCGTCGCTGTCCTGGGTGCTGAACGCGTACGCGATCGTGTTCGCGGCGCTGCTCGTCCCGGCCGGCCGGGCGGCCGACCTGATCGGCCGCCGGGCCGCGTTCCTGACCGGCATGATCGTCTTCGCGGTCGCCTCCGCCGCCTGCGCCGCCGCGCCGGACGTCTGGGTCCTGGTGGGCGCTCGGGTCGTCCAGGCGGCCGGCGGCGCCCTGCTCATGCCGGCCTCGCTCAGCCTGCTGCTGGCAGCGGCCCCGGCCGAGCGCCGCACCGGCGCGATCCGGGCCTGGACCTCCGTCGGCGGCGCCGCCGCCGCGCTCGGCCCGGTCGTCGGGGGCGCGCTGGTGGAGGCGAGCTGGCACTGGGTGTTCCTGGTCAACGTCCCGATCATCGCCGTCGCGCTGGTCGCCGGCCTCCGGGTCCTCCCGCTTGACCGGACGACCGCGCACGCGGCCGAGGTCCGAGCCGAGGCCCGCCCCGACGTCCTCGGCGCGGCGGTCTTCACCGCGGCGATCGGAGCGCTCGCGCTCGCGCTGGTCAAGGCCGACGACTGGGGGTGGACGTCGGCGTCGGTCCTCGGCGGGTTCGCGGCGGCGGCGATCCTGGTGGCGCTGTTCATCTACCGGTCGGCGCGGCACCCCGCCCCGGTGATCGAGCTGCACCTGCTGCGCCACCCGCTGTTCGCCACCGCCACCGCCGCCAACGTGGTCTTCGGCATCGCCTTCGGCGCGATGCTGCTGCTCGTCACCCTCTGGTGCCAGGACGTCTGGGGCTGGTCGGCGCTGCGCACCGGGCTCGGCGTCGCCCCCGGGCCGCTGCTGGTCCCGTTCTGGGCGATCGCGGCCGGCCCGATCGCCCGCCGGATCGGCCCGGGCCCGGTCGCCGCGGTCGGCTGCGCGATCTACGCCTGCGGCTGTGTGTTCTGGCGGCTGAACCTCTCGCTCGCCCCCGACTACCCCGCCCACATGCTCCCGGGCATGCTGCTGACCGGCACTGGAGTCGGCCTCACGCTGCCCACCCTGGTGAGCGCGGCGGTCTCGGCGGTCCCGCCCAACCGGTTCGCGACCGGCTCGGGCATCGTCACCATGGCCCGCCAGGTCGGCATCGTGCTCGGTGTGGCGGTGCTGGTCACCGTCCTCGGCGCGCACGCCGCAGGCGACGGCGCCGTGCCCGCCTTCCAGCGGGCCACCATCGTGCTGGCCGGCGCCGCGGCCGCCGCCGCCCTCGCGTCCCTGCTCCTCGTCTGGGCCGGCCGACGCGAGCGCGGCCCGGCGACGGCCGCGCAGGCCGCCAGCGGTGCGGGCGAGGGCGCCGAGTCGCCCGCCCGCGCGTGAGGCGGGCTCGCGCACGGTAAGCGGTCGGCCCGCGATCAGCCCAGCCGCGTTGCGCAGAGCAGCCGGAGCCGGCCGGGCAGGCTCCGCACCGTCACCTGACCCGCCGTCGTGGCGTGCGCCGCGACCGTGCCCGCGCTCGCGCGATTCGCCCAGCTCGGCTGGGGCAGGCACACGAACAGGGCCGCGCACGCGACCGTGACCGCCACCCGGACCCCGGTGCCGAACCCGATCTGCGTTCCCGTCTTGCGGTGCCGGCCCCGGTACCGCTCGGTCCTGGCATGACGTCCCCCGTTGGCCAGCACTCGGCCTGCCCGCACTCCCTGCGCCACCAGAAATCCCCCCAGAAATGGTGCTCCCCGTGCTTACGCACGCATCGTAAACAGCCGGAGGACGGAACCGCCGGGCGACACGCCGGCGTGTCGCCGTCAGATAACAGCAAGTAACGACGGGACGCGAGTGGCGACTGCGAGCGGCAGGAAAAACGATTCGCCAACCCCGGGCAGGGGTATTTACGCTGGCTGATATGCGGCTGCTCTCGGTCAATATCGGTACGCCCCGCGACAACCCGTGGAAGCCGGTCGCGCTCACCGGCATCGACAAGCGGCCGGTGAACGGGCCCGTCCAGGTGACCGCGCCCGGCCCGAAGGGCGCCGGGGCGGTCGGCCTGGCCGGCGACCGGGTCTTCGACGTGAAACACCACGGCGGCGACGACCAGGCGGTGTACGCCTACGCGCGCGAGGATCTCGACCGGTGGCAGGCCGAGCTGGGCGTGCGGCTGCGCAACGGCGTTTTCGGCGAGAACCTGACCACCGAGGGCGTGGCCGTCAACGACGCGCTGGTCGGCGAGCGCTGGCGGATCGGCGACGAGGCGCTGCTCGAGGTCTGCTGCCCGCGGATCCCGTGCGGCACCTTCCAGGGCTGGCTCGGCCGGGCGGGCTGGATCAGGCGATTCACCGAGGCCGCCTGGCCCGGCGCCTACCTGCGGGTGATCGCGCCCGGCCCCATCCGGGCCGGCGATCCGGTCGTGATCGAGCACCGGCCCGACCACGACGTCACGGTCGCCGTCACCTTCCGCGCGACCACGACCGAGCCCGAACTGCTCCCCAGGCTGCTGGCCGCCGACGCGCTCCCGGAGGAGATCAAAGACGCGGTCCGCCGGCGCACCACCATGGGATAACAGCAAGAAGTGCGGGGCGCTCCCCGCCACGAGCCGGGGACGCCCCGTTTCGGGCCCTGGGGCCCACCGGGCTACATCTAGCGGGCCTGTGGCCCCCAGGGCTACAACGACTCACGCCTGCCACCGGATAACAGCAAGAAGCGCGGAGCGCTGGCTAGCGGGGGCGTGATTCTGGCGGGGCTGGGGGCGAAGGCACGGTCCGTTCGAGATGAAGTCCTTATGCTCTTTACCCGTGGGTCCAGAGCAGATTGTGCGAGCGGTCGAGCTACGCCAGGCGGTCGCGCAGGTCGGCGGGCTAGCCGTGGTCGAGCGGTTCATCGGCACCCAGCGGGGGCTGACCCGCGCCGAGCGGGACCTGGTGCTGGACTGGGCCGACAACAGCGTGCGGGGCATCTTCGAAGTCCGCGGCGGCCCGACCGCCGGCGGCCAGCCCGGCCAGGCCGGCCAGCCCGGGACCGTGGCGGTCACCGCGCTCAACCTGGTCGACGACCTCGACTACGTCGTCTACGGGCTTGACCCGCGGCCGGCCGACGGCGGGTTCTTCGCCGGAACGCTGCTGCCGCTCGACCGCGACGACACCGCCTGGCTGGCGGCGGGCGGCGAGACGGTCTACCCGGCCGACGACGGCCGGCCGGTCGCCCGGCTGGCCATCGACATGGCCACCCGCGAGCCGGACCTGGTCTTCCGCAACCAGGAGAAGGCCGAGCAGGGCTGGATGTACATGCGACGCGACCGGGAGGAGTTCGTCGCCTTCTTCGGCACCGACGAGCTGGTGCTGCCGATCCTGGAGGCCGAGGGGCGGCTCAACGCGTACTACAAGGTGCGCCGCGACTCGGCCCTGGCCGCGCGGGGCCGGCACCGGGCGGTCAGCGAGGGGGGCGAGACCACGTTCGTGATGCCGGAGGGGTTCTTCGAGTTCGACACCGTCGGGATCATCTACGACGAGCTCGACGGGTTCGTGGTGGTGCCCGAGTACGGGATGCTGCGCGCCCTGTTCGCCGACCCGTCGCTGGCCGAGGACCGTGAGCACGCCAACGTGCTCCGGGCCTACCTGCGCGAGGACACCATCCCCCCGCTGCCGCTGCGCCGGATGGCGGCGGCCTTCCCGGACAACGTCGATCCCGTCTTCCGGCGGGTGCTCGGCAACAGGAACTTCCAATGGACCTCGAACGGTCCCGGGCTGCTCAAGAAGCGGAAGCCGGGCTATTACGAGGCAGAGCCGACTCCGGGGGTGGCCGTGCTCAGCGACCGGGTGATGGCCCTGTCGCGGGGCGAGCGCTAGCCGACCAGCGGCGGCGGCGTGAAGTCCGGGTCGAGCTCGACGAAGGCGTCGACCAGGCCCAGGTAGGCGTGGCTGACCAGGGTCCACTCGGCCGCCTGGCCGTCGAGGCCGGGGCCGGGCAGCGGCGCGTTGAGCAGCGCGTCGACGGCGAGCGCCTCGGACGCGCCGTCGGCCGCCCGGACCTGGAGGTTGCGCAGCGCCAGCGACTGCATGAGCAGGCCGCCCGCGAGCTGCAGGTGCTCGGTCGACCAGGCCTCCGGGTCGCGCAGCCGCAGGCCGATCTCCCCCATCAGATAGTCGAACAGCGCGACCATCGACTGACGGGACTGCAGTTGGGCCTCCTCGAGGGCGGCCGCGATCTGCTGGCGCGCCTCGCCGCTGCGGGTCGAGCCGAGGGTGGCGATCAGCGCCATGTGCAGCCGCCACGGCGCGGACTCCGAGAGCGCCTGGTAGTTGCGCGTCGTGGTCAGCCGGACGACCTCCCGCAGCAGCGCCCGGCGGCCGTCGCCGCTGGCGAGCAGGTGCCGGTTGTCGGCCAGGACCTTGCTGGCGATGGAGAAGGTCTCCGGATCGAACACCGGGCGGTTGCCGAACAGCGAGCCCGCCCCCGCGAGATAGCAGAGCAGGTCGTCGATGTACTCGTCGCGGTACGACCAGAGCCGGTAGACCGAGCTCCGCGGCACCCGCGCCCGCTGGATGACCTCCTCGAGCCGGAGGTGCTCGATGGTCAGCGCCGCCCCGGCCTCGATCGCCAGCTCGCGGCCGGCGTCCAGCATCCGCTTCCTGACCTCTTCCGCCGGGACACGCTCCGGCCGGGCCATCATGGCCGTTCCTCACCCCTCGCCGTGACTGCGTCTGAACTCTGCGTTGTGAACCGCGAAGATGTGTTTCTCAATTGCAACACTATCGCGCAAAATATCCTATCTGAGACATTAGACTTCATGTCTCAAGACCACTGGGGACGGGGAACCAAGGGCGGCCCTAGGAGGGGGAGGGCCGGAGGCTGGCCGGGCGCGGAGGCGCGAGTCTCTGCGCCCGGTTGGCCCCAGGGGACCCGCGGTTCCCGGCCGCTAGAGCAGCGAGAGGGCGGCGACGCCGCCGCGACCCGCGCCGAGGTCGCGGGAGATCGCGCGGGCGGCGGCGACGACCGCGCGGATCAGGTCGTTCCTGGTGCCGGGGGCGAGCAGCCGCTCGGTCGAGCCGACGATGCCGACCGCGCCCGCGACCAGGTCGTCACGGCCGAGGATGGGCGCCGCGATGCCGGCGTCGCCGACGGTGGCCTCCTCGTTCTCGAGCGCGTAGCCCGCCCCCCGGACCTGGGCCAGCGCCCGGGTGAGGGCGGCCCGGGTGGTCTTGGTCCGCCCGGTCAGCGGCGACAGGGCCGCGCCGAGCGCCTGGGCGCGCTGCCCGGCCGGGAGGAAGGCCACGATCGCGTGCCCGAGCGCGCACGCGTGCCACGGGATCGCCGCGCCCACCTCGAGGATCTGCACGGTGTTGTCGGGCCGGAACACATGGTGCAGCACGATGACCCGCCCGCCGGACAGGGTGGCGATCCAGACCGCCTCCTTCGCCTGCTGGGCCAGCCCCTCGGCCCACCGCATCGACCGCGCCCGCAGGTCGGAGCCGTCCAGGTACGCGTTGCCGAGCTGCAGCACGCCGGGGCCGAGGCTGTACTTGCCGGTGGCCTGGTCCTGGGCGACGAGCGCGTACGCCTCGAGGGTGCGCAGCAGCCCGTGCACCGTCGGCTTGGCCAGGCCGAGCCGCTCGGCGATCTCGGTGACGCCGAGCCGGGGCGTGCCTGAGCCGAGGACGTCGAGGATCTGGGCAGCGCGCTGCACCGACTGGATCATGACACCTGTCCGCTCATGTCATTCAGCAATGCCGAACAAGATTCAGGATAGGGTCAACCGGCCAGTTCATGCCAGCGTGTACTTTAACTGGACTAGACCCCCCAACGGCGGCTCCCCTCCCCGCGAGCCAAAGGGCGCGCCCCTGCCAGCGGACTGAGGAGCGAGGGAGCGAAGCGACCGAGCGACGAGGGAGCAGGCGGGGGTCCCGAGCGCCCGGCGGCGAGCGGGGAAGCGCTGCGCGTGCATTCTGGGTAACGTGAAGTTAATTTCTCAATGCGGATGGTCACTCTTCCGGGATTGATGGTCACACTGGGGGTACTTTCCCCGTGAGTTCTGCGGAAGAGGTGACAGCAGCGAACTCCAGAGGCAGTCGGCGATCGCGCCGGCCGGAGATCATCTGGCACGAGGTGCCGCTCGAGGTGCCACCCGAAGTCGGTGATCAGACACGGTTCAATTACGATCGCAGCGTGGGAGACCGGATACTAACGTGGCCGAACGCGCTGAGCGCCGCCCGGCTCGCCGGCGTTCCCGTGTTTCTGTGGCTGGTCCTCGGGCCGCGCAGCGCCACCGGCGACATCATCGCGGCCGCCCTGCTCGGCCTGGCCGGGATTAGCGACTGGCTGGACGGGAAGCTGGCCCGGATGCTCAATCAGACGAGCAGGCTCGGGCAGCTGCTTGACCCGGCCGCCGACCGCCTCTACATCGGCGCCACGATCATCGCGCTCGCCATCCGCGGGATCATCCCGTGGTGGCTGTTCGCCGCGATCGTCGCCCGGGAGGCCTGCGTGGCGCTGGCGCTGGTGGTGCTGCGGCAGCGCACCGACTACGGGGCGCTGCAGGTGAGCTTCGTCGGCAAGGCGGCCACGCTCTGCCTCATGTACGGGTTCCCGCTGCTCTTCCTCGGCGCCCACGGTGGCATTACGTCCGAGGTCATCCGCACCATCGCCTGGGCCTTCACCGTCTGGGGGGTCGCCCTCTACTGGTGGGCGGCGCTGCTCTACCTGAGCGAGATCAGGGACCTCGTGAAAGGAGCGGCCACCTCGTGAAGGCCGTTGTGATGGCAGGCGGCGAGGGCACCAGGCTCCGCCCGATGACCGCCAACCAGCCCAAGCCGCTGCTGCCGGTGGTCAACCGGCCGATCATGGAGCACGTGCTCCGGCTGCTGAAGCGGCACGGGATGGAGGAGACGGTCGTCACCGTCCAGTTCCTGGCGGCGCTGGTGCGGAACTACTTCGGCGACGGCGAGGACGTCGGCATGTCGCTGCAGTACGCGACCGAGGAGACGCCGCTCGGCACGGCCGGCTCGGTCAAGAACGCCGAGGACGAGCTCAAGGACGACACGTTCCTGGTCATCTCCGGTGACGCGCTGACCGACATGGACCTGACCGAGATGGTCCGGTTCCACAAGGACAACGGCGCGCTGGTCACGGTCGGCCTCACCCGGGTGCCCGACCCGCTCGAGTTCGGCATCGTGATCGCCGACGAGGACGGCCGGATCCAGCGGTTCTTGGAGAAGCCGACCTGGGGGCAGGTGTTCTCCGACACGGTGAACACCGGCGTCTACATCATGGAGCCCGAGGTGCTGGCGGAGGTCTCGGCCAAGGAGTCGGTCGACTGGTCGCACGACGTGTTCCCGCGGCTGCTGCAGCGCGGCGCCCCGATCTTCGGCTACGTGTCCGACAAGTACTGGGAGGACGTCGGAACCCTCGAGTCCTATCTCAAGGCGCAGGCGGACGTGCTCAACGGCAAGGTCGACGCCGACATCGCCGGGTTCGAGCTCTCGCCCGGCGTCTGGGTCGCCGAGGGCGCCGAGGTCGATCCGGACGCGGTGCTGACCGGCCCGGTCGCCATCGGCGAGTACGCCAAGATCGAGGCGGGCGCGCACCTGCGCGAGTACTCCGTGATCGGCGCCAACGTGGTGGTCAAGGAGGGCGCGTTCATCCACCGCGCGGTGGTGCACAACCGCGTCTTCGTCGGCCAGGGCGTCACCCTGCGCGGCTGCGTGGTCGGCAAGAACACCGACGTGATGCGGCGGGCGCGGATCGAGGAGACCGCGGTCGTCGGGGACGAGTGCGTCATCGAGCCCGAGGCGTACATCTCGGCCGGGGTGAAGGTCTACCCGTTCAAGACCATCGAGGCGGGCGCGGTCGTCAACACCTCGGTGATCTGGGAGTCGCGCGGCCAGCGGACGCTGTTCGGGCAGCGCGGCGTGTCCGGCCTGATCAACGTCGAGGTGACCCCGGAGCTGGCGGTGCGGCTGGCGTCGGCCTACGCGACCACGCTGCAGAAGGGGTCCACCGTCACCACGTCGCGGGACGTGTCGCGGGCCGCGCGCACCCTCAAGCGCGCCATGCAGGGCGCGCTCAACGCCTCGGCCATCAACGTGATGGACCTGGAGGCGCTGCCGCTGCCGGTCGCGCGGTTCGAGACCGCCCGGCGCAAGTACAGCGGCGGGATCGCGCTGCGGACCACGCCCGGCGACTCCCAGTCGATCGACATCATCTTCCTCGACGAGCGCGGGGCCGAGCTCTCCCAGGGGGCGCAGCGCAAGCTCGAGCGGGTCTTCTCCCGGCAGGAGTTCCGCCGGGCCTTCCCGGGCGAGATCGCCGAGCTCAGCTACCCGCCCCGCGTCGTCGAGCTGTACACCCACGAGCTGCTGCGCTGCGCGGACCTGGAGGGCGTCAACGGGGCCGAGCTGAAGGTGGTCGCGGACTGCGCCGGCGGCACCGTGTCGCTGGTGCTGCCGACGCTGCTCGGCCGGATCGGGGTCGAGGTGCACACCCTGAACAACCGGCTCGACGAGGTGACGCCCACCCAGACCGTGGCCCAGAACCGGGCCGGGATGCAGCGGCTGGCCGAGGTGGTGTCGTCGTCGCGGGCGGCCTTCGGCGTCCGGTTCGACCCCGTCGGCGAGCGCATCCACCTCGTCGACGAGAAGGGCGCGCTGGTCAGCGACGAGCGGGCGCTGCTGGTGGTGCTCGACCTGGTGGCGGCCGAGCGGCGCGGCGGCCGGGTGGCGCTGCCGGTGACCACCACCCGGGTCGCCGAGCAGGTCTGCCGGTTCCACGGCGTGCAGGTCACCTGGACCCCGACGTCGCTCGACGCGCTGACCGACGCGGCCGCCGCCGACGAGGTGATCTTCGCCGCCGACGGGCGCGGTGGGTTCGTGGTGCCGGAGTTCGGCCGGACGGTGGACGGGATCGCGGCCTTCGTGCGGCTGCTCGGGCTGGTCGCGCGGACCCGGCTGACGCTCAGCCAGATCGACGCGCGGATCCCGCAGGCGCATCTGATGCGGCGCTCGGTGCCGACGCCGTGGGCGGCCAAGGGGTCGGTGATGCGGACCGTGATGGAGGCGGCCGGCACCCGCCCGGTCGACACCACCGACGGGGTGCGGATCGTCGACGCCGACCACGGCTGGGTGCTGGTGCTGCCCGACCCGGCCGACGCGGTGACCCATCTGTGGGCCGAGGGCGCCGACGCCGACTCCGCCCAGTACCTGATCGACGAGTGGGCCGCGATCGTGGAGCAGGCCGAGGGTTAGCCCGGCTGTGGGCCTCCCTCAGTTATCGTGTTCGCCTCGGGCGGATCGGGGAAGCCAGTTACGGTAATGTTTGTTACCTACGCAGACGTACCTTTTCGCGATGCATGGAACGGTTGTCGGTTTCCCTCAAGCCCGATAGCCTGCCAGGCCTGCACCGCGTCCTTGCGCCGTGCGCGTGACCCGGAGGTGAGACGGCCGTGTGGCGGAAACGTCAGGCACAAGATGGCGTGCCAAGAAGCGGCCTGCGCCGGCTGTTCGCGTGGCGCGTGGACCAGCAGGACTCCCCGCAGGTACCTTTGGCAACAGCCCCGGACGGGATGGTCCGGGAAGGTAGCATGCAGGAAGAGGGGAGGCCGGACGGAGCGATGGCTGGTATGTATTGCGGGCGGTGCGGTCGGCCCAACCCTGAAAGCTCTCGGTACTGCTCTAACTGCGGTGCGCCACTCAGCCGCGCCAACCCCACCGGCAGCTTCAGCGCGGTGCCGGACCGAGGTTACGAGCGTCCCGGCGACACCACCTCGATCATCGCGCCGGTCGGCGGCGAGCCCGAGTATTACGACGAGCCGTCGCCCGACTTCTCGGCCGCCGACTCGCTCCCGCTCGGCACGGCGCTGCTGGTCGTCCTGCGCGGGCCCAACGAGGGCTCCCGGTTCCTGCTCGACAGCGACTTCACGTCGGCCGGGCGGCATCCCGACAGCGACATCTTCCTCGACGACGTGACAGTCTCCCGACGCCATGCCGAGTTCTACCGGCATGGCGACCGCTTCACGGTTCGTGACGTTGGTAGCCTGAACGGCACTTACGTGAACCGCGAGCGGATCGAGGAGGCCGAGTTGTTCGGGGGCGACGAGGTACAGATCGGCAAGTTCCGGCTGCTGTTCATGACCCGTAGTCCCGAGGTCGGCAGGCGCGGCGGACTCGGAGCGCAGGACTACGCATGACCAGGGCCGGTGTCAGCATCGGCCAAGTGCTCGATGAGCTCCGCGTTGAGTTCCCTGACATCAGCCCATCGAAGATCCGGTTCCTTGAGGCGGAGGGGCTGATCCAGCCGCTGCGGTCCTCGTCCGGCTACCGGCGGTTCGCGGTCGCCGACATCGAGCGGCTCCGGTTCATCCTCACCGCGCAGCGCGACGAGTACCTGCCGCTGCGGGTGATCAAGGAGCGCCTCGACGTCGTGGACGGGGTGGCCGCCGACGGCGGCGTCGGCGCGACGTCGGCCGTCTCGATGACCCGCAGCGAGCTGCTCGCGGCCGCCCGCGCGGCCGAGGAGCTGCTGGCCGAGCTCGAGGACTACGGCCTGGTCCGCCGCGCGCGGGCCTACGGAACCCAGGCGCTGTCGGTCGTCCGCGCGGCCGCCCAGCTGGCCGAGTACGGCATCCAGCCGCGGCACCTGCGGGCGATCAAGGCCGCCGCCGAGCGCGAGGTGTCCCTGGTCGAGCAGGCGGTGGCGCCGCTCACCCGGCAGAAGGGCAGCCGCGAGCCCGCGCTGGTGGCCGCGCACGACATTGCCGGGCATATCGCCCGGCTGCACGCGACGCTGGTGGAGGACGGACTAACCGAAGCCGGGCTTGCATCACAGTCCCCGGTCGCGGGTACACCGATCGGAGAGCCCAGGGACGCCCCGGGGCTGCGCTCGGCTTCCGGGCGATAACGGGTGTAGTTTGGCAGAAGATGGTTCGGTTCGCTTAGCGTCGCTTGACGTCGCTGAGCGCGTACGAGGACGGAGCTCCAGTGCGGCGGATGGAGGTCGTCGGCGTCCGTGTCGAGATGCCGTCCAACAGCCCGATTGTCCTGCTGAAAGAGCAGCAGGGTGATCGTTACCTGCCTATCTGGATTGGGGCGGTCGAGGCCACGGCGATCGCGTTCGCCCAGCAGGGGATGGTGTCGCTGCGCCCGCTGACCCATGACCTGTTCAAGGACGTGCTCGAATCGCTCAACGTGCAGTTGCGCACGGTCAACATCACCTCCCTGCGGGACGGGATCTTCTACGCTGACCTGGTGTTCTCGAACGGGGCTGAGGTCAGCGCGCGGCCGTCCGACTCGATCGCGCTGGCGCTGCGCACCGGCGCGGCGATCTTCGCGACCGACGAGATCCTGGACGAGGCCGGGGTCGCCATCCCCGACCAGCAGGACGAGCAGGAGGATGAGGTCGAGAAGTTTCGCGAGTTCCTCGACCACATCTCGCCGGAGGACTTCGGCCGATCGGCCTGACCGAGCCGATCGGCCTGATCTGGGCTGATTTTGGACGGGATTGTCGCGACTCGCCGGGCGTGATCGTTGACCTACCTGCCCCCACGGCTTACGGTGCGAATGCCGGGGGTAGTCACAGGAGGTGGCCGTGTCGGTAACAAGGGGTGGGTCCGAGGCTGTGCAGGGCACGCTCTTCGATGGCAACCCGGAGATCGGTTACCGGGGCCCAACGGCCTGCTCGGCGGCCGGGATCACCTACCGCCAGCTCGACTACTGGGCGCGGACCGGCCTCGTCGAGCCCAGCGTCCGCGCGGCGCACGGCTCGGGTTCCCAGCGGCTCTACGGATTCCGCGACATCCTGGTGCTCAAGGTGGTCAAGCGGCTGCTCGACTCGGGGATCTCGCTGCAGCAGATCCGGGCGGCGGTGCAGCACCTGCGTGATCGCGGCGCCGACGACCTGGCCCAGGTCACGCTCATGAGCGACGGCGTCAGCGTCTACGAGTGCACCTCCCCGGACGAGGTCTACGACCTGCTGGCCGGCGGCCAGGGGGTCTTCGGCATCGCCCTCGGCCGAGTCTGGCAGGAGGTCGCGGGCGAGCTCGCCGAGCTGCCCGCCGTCCGGGCCGAGGACGGCCTGATCGTCGACAGCGGCGGCAATGCCGATGAGCTGGCCAACCGCCGCGCGACGCGGAAGACCGGGTAACCCCCCTTCAGGTCAGCCCAGTTCGCCTACGGCTTCGCTGACGGTGCAGTCGACGTCGCTCCTTTTGTCCCGGCTTGATAGACGTCGAGCGCGGTTCGCGCTGGATCCGACCCCGGCGCAGGAGCGCGCGCTGCGGTCGCACGCGGGCGCGGCGCGGGTAGCGTTCAACTGGGGCCTCGCCCGGGTGAAGGCGGTCACGGCCCAGCGCGCCGCTGAGGCCACCTACGGGCTGACCGGCGACGAGCTGACACCATCGGTCTCGTGGTCGTTGTACTCGCTGCGCAAGGACTGGAACGCCGCCAAGGGAACGGTCGCCCCGTGGTGCGACGAGTGCTCGAAGGAGGCATTCAACACCGGCCTCGATCGGCTCGCGCGGGCGCTGAAGAATTGGGATGACTCTCGGAAAGGCAAGCGGAAAGGGAAGGCCATCGGGTTCCCGCGCTTCAGGTCGAAGCGGAAGTCCTGCCTGTCGGTCCGGTTCACGACTGGGGCGTTGCGCTGCGAGGCGCGGCACGCTGTGCTGCCGAGGATCGGGCGGGTGAAGCTCCACGAGGACGGCCGCCGCCTCGCCGATCTCGTATCGGCGGGGATGGCACGGGTGCTGTCTGTGACGGTGCGGTTCGAGCGGGGCCGCTGGTTCGCGTCCTTTACCGTCGATGCTGACATGGGCCGCCCCGCGCCGCGCCGTCCGGACGCCGTCGTCGGCGTCGACCTCGGGGTCAAGACGCTGGCCGTGCTGTCGACCGGCGAGCAGATCCGCAACCCCCGGCACCTGCCCGGCGCGTTGCGCAAGCTGCGACGCCTGTCCGGCACGATGGCCCGCCGCCAAGGGGCTGACCGGCGCACCGGGAGGAACGCGTCGAACCGCTGGCGGCGCGCGTCCGCCGCGCTCGGAAGGGCTCACGGCCGGGTGGCCGACCAGCGGAAGGACGGCCTTCATAAGCTAACGACCCGGCTGGCAGTCGAGTTCGGGACGATCGTGATCGAGGACCTGAACGTGGCCGGGATGATTATGAACCGGCACGTAGCCAGACTCGTCGCGGACGCGTCTTTCGGCGAGTTCCGCCGCCAGCTGGGGTACAAGGCGGCCTGGCGTGGCGGCCGGGTGATCATCGCGGACCGGTGGTTCGCGTCAAGCAAGATCTGTTCGGGCTGTGAAGCGGTGAAAGCCAAGCTGGCCCTGTCCGAGCGGACCTACGTGTGCACGGCCTGCGGCCTGGTCCTTGACCGGGACGTCAACGCCGCGCGCAACCTCGCCGCCCGGGGACGGCGCGAACTGGCCGGGAGTGGCCCGGACAACAACGGACGTGGAGCCGACCGTCAGACACCCCCTGGGGTGCAGGTGGCTGTGAAGCGTCAACCCGGCACGCGGAAACGCGGTCAGGCCGGGACCGCCGCCCGGCAACAGGCGGCTGCGGGTCGCGAGCTGATCATGCTCGACCGCAACGGCAAGCTTTCCCCAGAACCTGAAGAAGGAGTGGTCAAGTTGGGGCGCGCCACGAACGGGCAGCCAGAAATTAGTGTTGGCGGTACACTAGAGTAGCCAGTGATCCGGCCGGGAGAGTCCTTGCCCGCAACGTCAGGCAAGGCGCCGAAGGGGCAAGCATCATCCCCAGAACCTCTCAGGCATCAGGGACCGACCGGACAGGCGAATCTGGAGCCGATGTGGTGACAGATGGGGAGTCAGGGCTGGGGAGGCTCCATGAGGCGTGATTTGTCCATTAATGACCAGTTTGCGGCCAGGCATATTGGCCCGTCGAGTGACGACCAGCGGGCAATGCTCGCCACCCTCGGCTACGAGACGCTCGACGACCTGATCAAGGCCGCGCTGCCGGCCGAGATCCCGGACGGGTCGCAGGCGGCGTCGGCGCTGGCGAAGCTGCCCGCCGCCCGGACCGAGACGCAGGTCCTGGCCGACCTCCGCCGGCTGGCCGCCAGCAACACGGTGCGGGTATCGATGATCGGCCTCGGCTACTACGCCACCAACACCCCGGCCGTGATCCGCAGGAACGTGCTCGAGAACCCGGCCTGGTACACCGCCTACACGCCGTACCAGCCCGAGATCTCCCAGGGCCGCCTCGAGGCGCTGCTCAACTTCCAGACCATGATCTGCGACCTGACCGCGCTCCCGGTCGCCAACGCGTCGCTGCTCGACGAGGCCTCGGCCGCCGCCGAGGCGATGACCCTCGCCCGGCGGGTCGCCCCCCGCGGCGCGGGCCCGACTTTCCTGGCCGACGCCGACTGCCTCCCGCAGACCCTGGACGTGCTCCGCACCCGGGCCGAGCCGCTTGGCATCGAGCTGCGAGTCGCCCCGATTACCGGCGAGACGGACTTCGACGGCGTCTTCGGCGTCCTGCTGCAGTACCCGGGTGCGTCCGGCGAGGTCCGCGACCTCGGCCCGGTGATCGAGGCCGCGCACGCGGCCAAGGCCACCGTCGCGGTCGCGGCCGACGTGCTGGCGCTGACGATGCTCAAGCCCCCGGGCGAGCTCGGCGCCGACATCGCGATCGGCACCACCCAGCGGTTCGGCGTCCCGATGATGTTCGGCGGCCCGCACGCCGCCTACATGGCCGTCCGTGAGGACCTCAAGCGGCAACTGCCCGGACGCCTGGTCGGCGTGTCGGTCGACGCCGACGGCGGCCAGGCGCTGCGGCTCGCCCTGCAGGCCCGCGAGCAGCACATCCGCCGCGAGAAGGCCACCAGCAACATCTGCACCGCGCAGGTCCTGCTGGCGGTGGCCGCCTCCATGTACGCGGTCTACCACGGCCCGGACGGGCTGACCGCGATCGCGCGGCACGCGCACCGCAGCGCGATGACGCTGGCGGCCACGCTGAAGAGCTACGGCCTGCTGACCAGCCGCGGCCACGCCTTCGACACGATCAGCGTCCAGCTCCCGGGGCCGACCGAGGCGCGGGCGGCGCTGCTGCGGGCCAAGGACGCCGGCTACAACCTGTGCGAGGCGGGCGGCGGCACCGTCCAGGTCGCCTGCGACGAGACCACCACCCCGCAGCACCTGCGGGACGTGGTGGCGGCGCTGGTCGGCGCCTCGCGCGTCGGCAGCGGCCTCGACGCCGCCGACGTCGAGCTGACCGAGGTCGACGAGGACGTCATCCCCGAGCCGCTCAAGCGGACCTCCAAGTTCCTCACCCACCCGGTGTTCAGCGCGCACCGCAGCGAGACCGCCATGCTCCGCTACCTGCGCCGGCTGTCGGACCTGGACGTGGCCCTCGACCGGTCGATGATCCCGCTCGGCTCCTGCACGATGAAGCTGAACGCGGCGGCCGAGATGGAGGCCATCACCTGGCCCGAGTTCGCCAACCTGCACCCGATGGCGCCCGAGGCGGACGCGGCCGGCTACGCCGAGCTCATCGGCGACCTGGAGCGCTGGCTGTGCGCGGTCACCGGCTACGACGCCTGCTCGGTGGCGCCCAACGCCGGATCGGCGGGCGAGCTCGCGGGCCTGCTCGCGATCCGCGCCTACCACGCGTCGCGCGGCGACGCCGAGCGCGACGTCTGCCTGATCCCGGAGTCCGCCCACGGCACCAACGCCGCCAGCGCGGTGCTGGCCGGGCTGCGGGTGGTCGTCGTCAAGTGCGGCCCGGACGGGGCGATCGCCCTCGACGACCTGCGGGCCAAGCTGGCCGCGCACGACGGCCGGGTGGCGGGGATCATGGTCACCTACCCGTCCACCAACGGCGTCTACGAGGCGACGATCGTCGAGGTGGCGCGGCTGGTGCACGAGGCCGGCGGCCAGGTCTACATCGACGGCGCCAACCTCAACGCGCTCGCGGGCCTGACCTCGCCCGCGCTGATCGGCGGCGACGTCTCGCACCTGAACCTGCACAAGACGTTCTGCATCCCGCACGGCGGCGGCGGTCCCGGCGTCGGCCCGGTCGTCGCCAAGGCGCACCTGGCCGAGTTCCTGCCGGGCGCGGGCGCCGCGGGCGCCACCGTCACGGCGGCCAGGTACGGCTCCGCGGGCGTGCTCCCGATCTCCTGGGCCTACATCGCGATGATGGGCGCCGAGGGGCTGCGGGCGGCCACCCAGACGGCGGTGCTGTCGGCGAACTACATCGCCCGCCGGCTCGCCCCGTACTTCCCGGTCGTCTACACCGGACAGGGCGGCCTGGTCGCGCACGAGTGCATCATCGACCTGCGGCAGCTGCCGGGCGGGATCACCGTCGACGACGCCGCCAAGCGGCTGATCGACTACGGCTTCCACGCGCCGACGATGTCGTTCCCGGTCGCGGGCACGTTCATGATCGAGCCGACCGAGAGCGAGTCGCTGGCCGCGATCGACGAGTTCTGCGACGCCATGATCGCGATCAGGGCCGAGGTCGACCGGGTCGCTTCTGGCGAGTGGGACGCGGCCGACAACCCGCTCAAGAACGCGCCGCACACCGCCGAGATGCTCACCGCGCAGGAGTGGAACCACCCCTACCTGCGGACCGACGGCTGCTACCCGGGCGGCCCGCGCGGCGCCGCCGCCCGCGGCAAGTACTGGCCGCCGGTGCGCCGGATCGACCAGGCCTACGGCGACCGCAACCTGGTCTGCGCCTGCCCGTCGCCCGAGGCGTTCGAATAAAGGGCACTCATCCGCCACCCCCCGTGGTTGTGACAACGAGGGTGCTATAGCCCCGTGGCTGCCACAACCACCGGCATGGGCAGCGCGTGATGCGCGGATAACAGCAAGAAGCGCGGAGCGCCTGCCGTCACCGTGACGTGCATCGGGCCGCGGCCCCCGCTGCTACACCAGCGGGGGCCGCGCTCTGCTCGCGGCTAGTCCGGCGGGAGGGGGGAGAGAAGCCCCTGGGTTCGCCGCGGCGGAGGAGGAGCCGCCGCTGACGGGCCGGGTTCGCCGCGCTGCCCCCGCGGGAGGCGCTCGCGGGGGAGTCGTTGGCTCATTCCTGCACGGCGACCGGCAGGCTGAGCAGCCCGGCCAGGTGCCGGGGCAGTTCGATGACGACGGTGCCGGGGCCGTCGGCCGCGTCGCTCTCGGCCACCACCGCGATCGACGTGACATCGCCGCGGTTCACCGCCAGGTGCGGGGTGCCCGGCGGTATGTAGATGAAGTCGCCCGCCCGGACCGTCGACCGCTTGGCCAGGCCCGCGCCGAACCAGACCTCGGTCTCGCCGCTGACCAGGTAGAGCGCGGTCTCGCGTTCCTCGTGGTAATGCGGCATGCCGCGGCTGCCGGGCGGGATCATGACCAGGTTGACGCCCAGCGCCCGCGCGCCCGCCGACACCGCGTTCGCCCCCGCCCGGGGGGCGCCGGCCGATCGGATGATGACGCAGTCGTCGCTGCTTCGCAGGTCCCGGCGGGTGGGCTGCCGGCTGAGCCAGTCATCGACCTTGCTTACTCTAAGCATTTGACCGTATCCCATCCGTGATGCCTACGATGCCTAGATTAAAACGCTAAGTAGGTATATGGCCACACTCGGTAAGGACAGACCCATATTACCATCAGGGTAGGTTTATCTATCTAAATGGATACACAACGGGCAATTGGGCCAGCTCAGAGCCGTTCCGGAGCGCCCCGGCCCGTTCGGGATGACTGAATGAATTTTTCTGACCGGAAGGCGAACCCCGACAGCATCGGTCACCCTCCGCAACCACCGCCGCTGTGACGGGAGTGACCTGCGGCACAGATGAATCCCTCTGCGTGTCCGCCACGTACTTACGGAGTGACTACGGCAGCCTATGAACCGGGGCGCGGCCCGCTCCGTTCCCCTATACAAGGGGGAGCAAGGACCAATGCGGCCACAGTGAACGAGGAGCAGTCGTGACACAGGAACCACGCAAGGACTCGCTGGCCACTCGAAGGGGCATGCTGGCCGGCGTCGGCCTGGTGGGGCTCGCGGGCGCGATCACCGCCTGCAGTTCGGGCGGCTCGAGCATGTCAGCGGCCGTCGCCGACCCGGCCACGAGCAGCGGGATGGGCGCCTCCAGCGCGACCAGCGCGGCCGCCTCGGCGCCGGCGTCCGCCTCGTCCGCCATGGGCGGCTCGGCGGCGGGCGCGCTGACCGCCACCAGCGCCATCCCGGTCGGCGGGGGCAAGATCTTCGCCGCCCAGACGACGGTGGTGACCCAGCCGTCGGCGGGCGAGTTCAAGGTCTTCAGCGCCGTCTGCACGCATATGGGGTGCATTGTCAGCCAGATCGCGGACGGCCGGATTGACTGCCCGTGCCACGGCAGCGAGTATTCGATCACGGACGGCGCGGTGCTCGCGGGCCCCGCGCCCAAGCCGCTGCCCGCCAAGCCCTTCAAGGTCACCGGAGACAGCATCTTCCTTGAGTAGAGTCGGCCCGACCGCCACGCTGGCGCTGATCGCCGCCGGCACGGCCGCGGTCCTCGCCCTGTGGTGGCATTCCACCAACGCCATCGTCGGCCCCGGCGGGGCGCTGACCACCCTCGGCGAGGGTTTCGGCCTGCTGGCCGGCGTACGGGGTGGTGGTCGCGGTGCTGCTGATGGCGCGGCTGCCGCCGGTCGAGCGCGGGGTCGGGGCCGACCGGCTGGCCCGCTGGCACGCCACCCTCGGCCGGGTGCTGTGCTGGCTCATCAGCGGGCACGTGCTGCTCATCATCTGGGGCTACGCCCTGGCCGCGCACGCGAACGTGGTCAGCGAGACGGCGACGCTGCTCACCACCTACCCCGACGTGCTGATGGCCACCGTCGGCTACTTCCTGCTGCTCGGGGTGGGGCTCACCTCGCTGCGGGCGCTGCGCCGCCGGCTCCGCTACGAGACCTGGTACTACCTGCACCTCTACTCCTACCTGGCGATCGCGCTGGCGTTCAGCCACCAGTTCGCCAACGGCGCCGCCTTCGTCGAGAACGCGGCCGCCCGGTTCGCCTGGGAACTGCTCTACCTCGCGGGTGCGGCGCTGATCGTCTGGTACCGGGTCATCGTCCCGGTCCGCGACTTCGCCCGCCACCGCTGGGTGGTGGCGGGCGTGCGCGAAGAGGCGAACCGCACCGTGTCGGTCTACATCCGGGGACGGAACCTGGGCGAGATCGACGCCGCTCCCGGCCAGTTCTTCCGCTGGCGGTTCCTCACCCGCGGGCTGTGGTGGCAGTCGCACCCGTACTCGCTGTCGGCGCTGCCGAGCGACGACCTGATGCGCATCACCGTCCGCGACGTCGGCGACCCGAGCAACATGGTGCGCTCGCTCCGGCCGGGCACCCGGGTCCTCGCGGAAGGGCCGTTCGGCGCGTTCTTCCCCGCGCCCGCGCGGCGCGGCCGGCCCGCCCTGCTGCTGGCGGGCGGCGTCGGCATCACCCCGCTGCGGGCGATGATGGCCGCCCTGACCGGCTCGGTGACGCTCGTCTACCGGGCGTCGAGCTGGCAGGACGTGGCCCTGCGGTCCGAACTCGACACGCTCGCGGCCGAACGCGGCGGCCGCGTGCACTACGTGATCGGCAGCAGGTCGGAGCTCGGCCGGGACCCGCTCACGGCGGACGCGCTGCGTGAGCTCGCGCCCGGCCTGGACGCGATGGACGCATACGTCTGCGGCCCGCCGGGGATGACCGCGGCCGCCGTGGCCGCGCTGCGGGCGGCGGGCACGCCGCGCCGTCGCATCCATGTCGAGGCGTTCGAGTTCTGAGGGGGGTCGGGGTGCGCAGGGTGCTGGTGGCGGTGGTCGTGACGGTGGCCGGCCTCGTCGCGCTGCTGTCATTCAAGACCCACATGAATTCGTCCGAACGGACCGTTGGTTCCCCCTCGACCGTTCCGCCGCTGCTCCCCGGCGAGCACGCCCTCACCGGGCTCGCCGTCCGCACCGTGTACGGGCCCGGTCCAGGTCCGGGTCGTGGAGCGGTCGCGGACCATTGTCGGGGTCAATATCCTGCAGCACCCGGCCGAGACCACCATGGATATCCAGATTGGCCAGTTCGCCTTCCCCCGATTGGTGGGCGAGACCTTGGCCGCGCAAAGTGCGAGAATCGATTCTGTATCGGGGGCCACGTATACGAGCAACGGGTACATTTCTTCTTTGCAGAGTGCACTCGACCATCGGGCCTGACGGGAGGCGCGTGCTTTCTACCTTTCCGCTGATACCCGCGGTTTCGGACGTCAGCGCCCGGGTCCGGCACGCCGAGCCGGTGATGGGGACCGTGGTCTCGTTCGACGTGCCGGCCGCCGCCGTCGTCGGCGGAGCGCTGGAGGCCGCGGTGCGCTGGCTGCACTGGGTGGACCGGATCTTCTCGCCCTACCGGCCCGACAGCGACGTGTCGCTGCTGGCCGCGGCCGAGGTCACCGTCGACGGCTGCGCCCCCGAGGTGGCCGAGGTCATCAGCGCGTGCACGGCGGTCCGGCTCTGCTCGGGCGGCTACTTCACCGCCGCGCCGGGCGGCGTCTTCGACCCGTCCGGCTACGTCAAGGGCTGGGCGGTCGAGCGCGCGGCCGCGATCTTGTCGGCCGCCGGGTCAACGAACCACCTGGTCAACGGCGGCGGCGACGTCCAGTGCGCCGGCGGCCGCCCGCGCAGCGGCCTCGGCGCGCCGAGCGCGCCGAGCGTGTCGTGTCGGGGTCGTCGTCCGGGTCGTCGGGCGAGGAGCCGTGGCGGGTGGGCATCGCCGACCCGTTCCACCGCGGCCGGCTCGCCCTCGTCGTCGAGGCGGCCGACAGCGCGGTCGCCACCTCCGGCACCGCCGAGCGCGGCCCGCACATCATCGACCCGCACCGCGGCCACCCGGCGGCCGGCCTGGCCAGCCTCACCGTGGTCGGCCCGTCCCTCGCCCTCGCCGACGCCTACGCCACCGCCGCCTTCGCCATGGGCCCGGACCGGGCCCGCAGCTGGACCGACTCCCTGCCGGGCTACGAGGCCTACGCGATCACCGAAAGCGGCGACACCTGGCAGACCGCCGGCTTCGCCCCCCGCATCGCCCCCGCCTGACGCTCGTCAGTCGGGATCCGGCCGGGCGAATTCGGCGGAGTCGCTCGGCCCGGGGACCTGGTCGGACGCCCTCGACGTCGGCCGCGGGACCTCGTCCGGCGGCGGGCCGGGGGAGGGGCGGTCGCGGCGCAGCACGCTCAGCAGTTCGTCATAGGGGCCGATGATGTAGACCTCGTCGGCGGGCTCGAACCGGGTGGCGCGGCGGGGCGGGTGCTCGAGGACCGACCGGTCGGCCGCCCGGCGCAGGGCCAGCACCCGGGTCCTGACCGCCAGCTCGTGCATCTGCAGGCCCTCAAGGCCGCCGCCGGGGGTGACGGTGAGCCGGGCGACAAGCAGCGGCTCGTCGCCGACGTAGAAGGTGGAGAGCACGTCGAGTCCGAGCGCGGCGCCGACGAACCAGGGCGCGGCCAGCGCGGCGGTCGACCGCACGTTCCTGAACCCGAACGTCTCCTTGACCGAATGGGCCAGCTGCGGGTCGAAGATCCGCAGCACCACCGGGACCTCGCGCCAGCGTGGCCCGAGCTGGTCCCTGACCGCCAGGCCGGTCTCCAGGTTGGCCAGGTCGTCGCTGGTCAGCACCGCGACGGCGGACGCGGCGGCAAGCCGGGCGGAGGTCAGGACCTCGGGCAGGGTCGCGTCGGCGATCATCACCGGGACGTCGTTCGCGCGGACCTGGCTGAGGTGCCGGTTGTGCTCGTCTTTCTCGATCACCACGACCTGTCGGCCGGCCTCGTGCAGCTTGCGCACCACCCGCAGGCCGATGGTGCCGAGGCCGATGACCAGCACGTGACCCCGCAGCGCGACGATCTTCTGCCGGCCGAGCGACTCCTCGATCCGCCGGCTGACCAGCATGTTCGTGACGAGGGCGAAGAACACGGCCACGAACAGGGCGCCGGTGATCATCAGCCCGATCGCGAACACGATCAGCCAGGCCGGCTCGCCCCGGAAGCTGTAGTCGCCATAGCCGACGGTCGTCACCGTCTCGATGGTGAAGTACGCCGACTCCAGCAGCGAGATGTGGTGCCCTGGGCCGGCCAGCCGGTAGGTGAAATGCAGCACCAGGGTGGCGGTGATCAGCACCGCCAGCAGGGCGCCGAGCGCGATCGCCAGCCGCCGATCGGACGCGCGGGCCAGCGACACCACGAGGTCAAGGAGCGACCGCAGGGCGCGGCCGCCGACGGGAGTGGGCCCGGCTGCGGCGCCCGCAGGGTCGTCGCCGCCGAGGACCCCGAGGACCGACGTCGATCCGCCGTTGACGCCGCTCCCATTGGCGCCCTGGCCCCCGGCCCTGAGCCGGCGGATCCGCTCGGGATGGTCGATGACGGAGACGGCGGCGAGCTCGTCCGGGGTGCCGACCAGCGTCACCTCGTCGCCCGCGCTCACCCGGGTGTCGCGGCCCGGGCAGACGAGCACGTCACCGGTGGGCGGCACTACCGCGACGGGGGCGAGCGCACCGTACAGTTCGCGCAGCGTCGCCGCCTGCGGCGCGGTGGTGCGGGCGGCCAGGAACCGCATTCCCGAGAGCGACAGCTCCTGGACGCCCTCGCCCAGGCAGACCTCGACCACCGACGGGGCGGACAGGCCCGCCACATCGAGCACCGCCACCCCCGCCTCCCGCACCGCCCGCCCCACGGCCGGGTTGGCCAGCTGCGCGATCACCCGGACCTCGGCCCGGAGCCGCCGCACGAGCAGCGCGGTCTCCAGCGCCGACAGATCGTTCTCCTGGGCGCAGATGACCGCGATCGCGCCGGCCAGACCCGCCGCCAGCAGCGTCTCCTCGGCCCGGGCCTGTCCGGGGATCAGTGGCACGTCCCACAGCGCGATCATTCGGGCAAGGGCAGGCGCAGGGTTGTCATCGATGACCACGGTGCGGACGCCGGCCAGGGTCAGCTCCTCGACGATCGGCAGCCCGACCCCGGGCAGCCCGCACACGATCACGTGCCCGCGCCAGTCCGCCTGCGTCTCTCCCACCTGGCTGAGCATTCCCGTTTGGGATTACCGGCATGTTAGGCGCGTGTGTCGCCCTGGGTCGGCGGCGGTGAACAGGAACCGGCCCGCGGTGCCCTGACCCTGGAAGCGATCACGGCGATGAACCCACCCATGACCCCTGAACGGGGGTCATGACAGGCGACCGGGCCGTCGCTAGGTTAGTTCTTGCGAGCGCCGAGGACGGGTGTATCCGGACTCCATGCCCACCGGGGTGGCAGCGGTCTATGGAGGCGGGGGGAGATACCCGTCCTCGACTGCTCGATGGTAAAGCTCCATTTTCGTTGGCGCGGCCCGTCCGGCATTCGCGTATTTCTCGCGTACCCGCACCAGGTACTGCTTTGCGGTGTCCTCGCTGATGGCCAGCTTTCTCGCCACCGATTTCAAGGCCAGACCGGTCGCGTAGAGCTCAAGAGTTCGGGTTTCCTGCTGGCTGAGGGCCGGCCGGGAGGCGGTGTCGTCGGTGGCGAAGATATAGGCGAGGCGGGCGGAGATCCAGTCCCGGCCCGCGGCGACCTCTCTGATCGCCGCCCGTATCTGCTCGGGCTGCTCGTTCTTGAGCACGTAGCCGCGCGCCCCGGCCCGCATCGCCGCCCGAACGGCGACCGGCCGGTCGGACGCGGACAGGACCAGCACCGCCGGGCCGGCGCCGAGGACGGCCGCCACGTTGCCGTCCACCGTGGTCCCGTCGCCGAGATCGAGATCGAGCAGCACGACGTCGGCCCGGCGCCCGGGCCCGGCCAGCAGCGCGTCCACCGTCGCCGCGGTGTCGATCAGCCGGATATCGCCGGAGTCGGCCATGATCCAGCTGGCGGCGCTCTCGAGGATGATCGGATGATCGTCCACGACCGCGACGTTAATGACCGCAGTCAAGCGGCACCGTCCCTTCGCCAGCTGATTTCCAGGTAGCCGCCACCGGGCTCGGCCGCGTTCATGGTGGCGCGCCAGCGCGCCGCCGCCGGCAGATCGTTGTCCCCTGCCAACCCCGGCAGGTCGGGAGCGTTGGGCGACGGGGTGTCGAACGCGAGGTACAACTCGACGTCGTCGCCGACGCCGAGCACGGTGAGCGTGACCGGCTGCGGGGGGAGCGACCGGAGCACCGCGTCCACCGTCGCCAGGACCGCGCGGGCAAGTCCGGGCGGGGCCGGTCCCGGGTCGCCGACCAGCTGGACGGTCACCAGCAGCCCTCGCTCGCGGGCGGTCTCCAGCGCCGCCTCGAGCCCGCTCGTGAGATCGCCAGCGTCCGGCGCGGCGCGGGTGAGGGCGTGCCGGAGCACGGCGGCGTGCTGGGCGCACCGTTCTCTGACGTCGCTGGCGGTCGAGTCCAGCGTTCCGTCGGCGATGCCGCGCAACAGCGGAAGCGCCTCCTTCTCCAGCACCGCCAGGCGGCTCTGCCGCTCCTGCCCGATCGCCGTGGCGGCGGCGCTTTCCGCCGCCGACCTGCTCGCCAGCGACGCCCGGCGCGCGGCCAGACTGAGGTGGACGGCTATGGTCGGGCGCAGCACGGCGGCCGCGATCAGAAACGCCGCGCAGATATAGGCGGCCGCCTCAAGCTCGGACAGCGTCAACGAGTTCATCCCCTCGGCCCGGATCAGCAGCGCGCTGTGCGCGGCGTAGACGGTCAGCGCGGCCGGCGCCGATACCCAGCCGGGCGCGCTCAACGCCACCACCACCAGCAGCCCCAGCGTGCCGAGGACGGCCAGGTCAACGCTTCCCGGCATGACGCGACCCAAGCGCTCCGCCCCGACCACGGTCACGGCGGCGATCGCGATCGCGATCGCCGCCGCCGTCTCGGCCGCAGACAGCACCCGGGCGCGCATGCGCGGCGCCAGCCAGGCGGCCGCGCCGAGTACCGCGAGCCAGACCGCGATCACGGCCGCGGGCTGACGGTAGTCATGGGCGTTCGCCAGCACCTGGACGAGCGCGACGGCGGGCAGGATCACCGCGATCGTGCCGATCATGCGGAGCAGTCCGGCCTCGGCCACATCGCCCACGACCTTGTGCGTGCTCACCACGACGGGCTCTCCTGGGTGAGACCGGGATCAGCCCGGATGGCGTCCGGCCGGTGGGGCTGGCCATCCGGTTCGCCCGATGACCCGGGAGCGGGAGCCGGCCAAGACATGCGCACGACGGCACCGTGCCCGGGGGCCGACCAGACCGCTGCCTGCCCGCCGCAGTCGGCGATACGCTCGGCAATCGACCGGCGGAGCCCGAGGCGGGACCGGTCGATCCGATCAAGGTCGAAGCCCGCGCCCCGGTCCCGCACGGTCACCTCCACCCGGCCAGGGACGTCGGCGTCGACGGCCGACGTCGGGTGGCGAACCTGCACCCAGGCCTCCCCGGTCCCCGCGTGCGCCGCCACATTGGACAACGCCTCGCGGGTCGCGTTAGCGACCGCCGCCGTGACCCGGGCCGGGACGGCCGGTCCGGCCTCGCCGTCGATATCGACGTGCACGCTCAGCCCGCGACCGCGCAGGTCGGCCACCACCGCCAGCACCGCGCCGGCCAGGTCGCCGGACTCGCGGCCGGCGATGGCGGCCGGATTGTCCTGGTCGCCGAGCGCGTCCTCGATCAGCGCGACGTCCTGGCGGCACCGGCTCACCGCCCCGGTCGGGTCATCGGCGCCGGTCCGGGCCAAGGC
The DNA here is from genome assembly GCA_963836195.1 of uncultured Actinomycetota bacterium. Taxonomy (GTDB): domain Bacteria; phylum Actinomycetota; class Actinomycetes; order Streptosporangiales; family Streptosporangiaceae; genus Trebonia. The sequence continues at coordinate 231,872 of CAWIIX010000020.1, forward strand.
GGTGAGCGTGTTCAGGACCGTGTCGTGCAGCAGGCGCTCATGCTCGCGACGCTCGATGTTCCTGGCCAGGACCGCGTACTGCTCGCTGGCGGCCTGAGCGGCCGCGTCCAGGGTGGCATCGGCCGCCTCGGCCCGGCCGTAGAGCTCCCGCCGGCCGAAGTTGTGAACGAGCCCGACCACGATCAAGACCATCGTCGCCCCGGCCAGCGACCGCGTGTTGGTGACGGGCTGCATCACATCGCCGAGCCAGTAAGCGGCCGGGGCAATGAGCGTCAGCAGCACCGCGAGCGAGCCGGGCGCATACCACGCGGGGATGATCAGCTGCCCCGACATGCTGATAACAACCCAGCTGAACGTATCGTCGCGAATAGTGGGCGGCACGCATTCCTGGGCGGTCAGCGCGAGGACCAGATAAAAACCGGAATCAACGCAGGCGAGAAACGGAGACGGCCAACGGCGGCGCAGGCAGACGATGACGGCCGCCGCCCACGCGGCCGCGATGACGGGCGCCGTCAGTCGCCACGCGTCGGCCGTGTAGAACGAGTGCCAGATCACGACCTGCGTGGCGACGTAGGCGATCCCGGCCGACCGGATCGTCGAGGCGAGGGGAGCGACCACCGACCGCAGGGTCGTCATCGCGGGCCCGGTCGGCAGCGGGGGTGAGCCGACCGTTTCCCGCCACTGGTGGACGTTATCCGTCGGCCACATGGGGTCGATCATAGGCTCCGGCGCGCCGGAGTAAGTCCCTTATCAGTTGGTAAATGTCGGTCGAGACGGGGGTTTCGCAAAGCCGCGCCGGTTATATTGACGGGCGTTACCGGCCGCAATCCGCCCGCGTCCCGTCCCCTTGCTTACCCGAGCGGGAACGAGTCCACCGTCTGCCAGGGACCCGGTTGCCGCCCCGGATCCGGTCCGGCCATCAGGGTCACCCGCGTCGCCTCGGTCGCGATCGGCAGCAGCGGGCGGACCGCCTCGGCCGCCGCGCGCAGTTCGGCCAGGCCGTCACCGTGCCCGATGGTGAGGTGAGGCACCGAGTCGGGATGCGCCCCGCCGTAGGGCGGGCAGGACGGGTACGCGGTCGACGCGAGCGTGGTCAGCGCCCGAAACGGCGACTCGTCCGACGGCCCGAGCCAGACCACCGACTGGTTGAACCACCGCACCCGATCCAGGGTGAAGGAGAACCGGGGCACCGCCGCGAACAGCCGCGACAGCTCGGCCAGGACGTCCGGCCCGATCTCGGCCGGCGGCAGAAACGGGTACAGCACGGTGATGTGCGCCGGGACGCCGTCGCGCGCGCTCGCATCAAGCCGGGCCCGGTGCGGCCCCACGGCGGCCTCGGCCGCCGGGACCGGCAGCAGCAGCGCGCTCTGCATTTCCACGTCGCTCATGCCCCGACCTTAGGACCCAGCCGGCTCGCGGCCCACCGGTTTCCGGCCGGCCTCGCCGCCGAGGCGGTCACATGAAGTTGCGGGTGTGCAGCGCGGACAGCTCCGCCGCCTCGTCGTCGGGGAAGCCGATGGCGGCCAGCCGCCTGCGCCGGCCCTCGTCCATCCGGGCCTGCAGGTCGCGCACGGCCTGCCAGCCGCGCCTGATCGCGGCGGGCTCCCACGAGCCGGCCGCGAGCAGCACCAGCGAGTCGAAGACCTCGGCGTTCAGGCCCGCGGTGTCCTGCAGCGCGGCGTGCCGGCGTTCGACCGACCGGCGCAGCGTCCCCAGATAGCCCGGGTCGGAGCCGGCCAGGTGGGCGGTGTGCGCGACGCCGAACGCGACGTGCCGCGCCTCATCGCGCAGCGCCAGCCTGGTCACGTCGGCGGTGACCGGGTCCGGGGCGTGACCGTGCAGGAACCGGAGCAGGTCGACGAAGGTGCCCTCGCCCAGCACCGACAGCAGGAACGACGCCGTGGTGAAGTCCGGTTCGTTCAGCAGCGTCGCCAGCGACGCGCGGCCGCCGGCCGAGGAGGTGCCGAGCGGCCCGCCGGACAGCAGCCCGCGCCGGGTGAACACCTCCACGTGCCGCGCCTCGTCGGCCGCCTGGGTGGCGAGCAGCTGCATGACCTCGCGGTAGTGCGGATGGAGCTGCGACAGCAGCCGGGCCGGGATGATAAGCGCGGCCTGCTCGTTCTCCACCAGGTAGGTCATGATCTGGATGACCGCCCGCTCGATCTCGGGCGGGACGGCGTCGACGGGCGCGGTCCAGTCAACCGCGGTCGCCGGGTCCCACTGAGCCGCCGCCGCGGCGGCGTACAGCTTCGGCGCGATGTCGGCCCAGACATGCTCGCGCTCGGTCCAGTGCGCGCCGATCGGCGGCCCGCCCGCCTCCACCAGCGCGCCCCGGGCCGCCAGCCCCCAGCGCGCGTCGGCCCGCGGGCCGGGCGGCCCGGCCGCCGACCCGGCCCGCTCCGCGCCCGCCCAGCGCCGGTCTCCGCGGCCGCCCTTCTCGATGACCAGCGCCCGGCCGGCCAGCCCCGCATCCAGCGCTCCACCGCCGTCCGACTCGTCGCCGGCCGACGCGCCGCCCTCGATCACCCGGTGCCCGTGCGCACGGCACCAGGCGCCGAGGTGGATCGGCAGCGCCGGATCACGCCCGGTCACCGTCAGCCGCCGCCCCGGCGCGAGGCCGTCGAGCGCCCGGTCGACCAGCAGGTGGCCGCCCTCATCAAAGCCCAGGTCGGCGAGGTCCGCAACGGCGGCGGGGTCGGTGCGCGGCATGGCGGTTCGGTTCCGGCGCGGCCCTTTACGGCCGGTAGTCCTGCGCGGTGATCGCGCCATCGCGGTCGTAGAACCCGGTCTCGTCTACGGCCCGCTCGAGCTGGTCGTAGCCGGAAAGGCGCGGCGGGCGCCATTCCTTGAGCCCCTCCAGGTCGAGCAGCGGTCGCAGCGACGCGTCGGCGTAGTCCATGCCGAGCAGCAGCTGTCCGAATCGCCCGACCGCGGCGGCGGTGCCAGCGTCGGCCGACGACGGGCCGGCCGTCATCGTGCAGTGGTCGTAAGGGGGGGTCTGCGCGAGCACCCGCACCGCGCCGACCGGCAGCACCCCCTCCCGCCCGAACAGCAGCAGGTTAGAGTCGATCATGCAGGCCGCGTCGACCCGCCCGGCCGGGTCGGGGGCGAACAGCGCGCGGGCCGCCTCCCGCTCCCCGCCGATGTGATCGCCGTGCAGCCCGACGCCGATATCGAACCGCCTGACCTCCACGTCGGTCCCGGGGGCGAGCCCGGCCGACCGCAGCAGCGACAGCGGCAGCAGGGTGGCCTGCGGCGAGTCCACCGCTCCGGTCGCCACCACTCTCCCGGCCAGGTCGGCCAGCCCGCGCACCGGCGAATCGGCCCGCACCACCACGACCGACCGCAGGTCGCAGTCGGTGTCGCGCATGGTGACCGGGGTCAGCGGTACCCCGCAGGCCGCCGCCAGGCGGCGGGCGCGAACCCACGCCAGCGGCGAGTTCCAGGCCGCGTCGATCCGGCCGTCGACCAGATCCGCCACCTGCCGCTCGTAGTTCGAGTACAGGACGTAGTCGAACTCGAGGCCGCCGTCCTCCCGCAGCCACGAACGGAACCCGTCCCAGATCGTGACGACCTTCGGGTCGTACGCGACCGCGCCGAGCAGCACCCCGCCCATCAGACGTCCCCGAGCAGCGGCAGGCCGAGCAGCGCCCGCCCGATGAAGTCCTGCAGCGCCTCGGTCGTCGGCGCCATCACCCGCGCCGCCCGCGAGTCGCGGAACAGCCGTTCGACCACGCTCTCCTTACGGAACGCGGCGCCGCCGCCCGCCCGCAGGGCCAGGTCGGCCGCCTCCGCCGCCGCCTCGCCCGCGGCCGCCTTCACCTCGAGGACGAGCAGGGTGGCGTCCGGCCGTCCGTCCTCCACGGCCGACAGCGCGTCGGAAATGTGCGCCCAGGTGCGGTCCGCCTCGATCTGCAGCCGGGCGAGCTGCGCTCGCGGCCCGGTCTGCTGGCCGAGCGACACGCCGAGGTGCGCCAGCCGGGTGCGCTGCAGGTGGCCGGCGGTCTCGGTCGCCAGCCGCCGGATCAGCCCCGCGCTCATCGCCGCCGAGCAGATCAGGAAGCACGGCAGGATGGACGCCAGGGCCAGATCGAGCCCGCCGCCGTCCGCGCCGAGCATCGCCGACAGCGGCACCAGCACCCCGTCGGCGGTCAGCGCGGCCGACGCGTTCCCACGCAGCCCGAGCCCGTCGAACGGGCCGGCCGCCGACAGTCCGGCCGCGCCTGCCGGCACCAGCCACAGCGTCATCGGCCCGGCCTCGTCCGCGCTCCCGTCCGCCCCGTCCGCGCCCCCGGTCAGCGCCCGGCTCGACCAGAGGTAGCTGTCCGCCTGCCCGGCCGAGGTGACCCAGCTCTTGGACGCGTCGAGCCGGACGGTGGCCCCGCCCGGCGACAGCACCGCGGTGGACATCGGCGCCCAGAAGTGGGACCGCGACCCGGCCTCGGAGAACGCCAGGGTGGACAGGTGGTTCCCGCCCGCGATCGCGACCAGGGTGTCCTTGTCGCCGGCCGCGACCAGCCCGGCGACCGCCGAGTAGTGCATCGCCACCACCATCGCGGTGGACCCGCAGGCCGCGCCGAGCGCGCGGACCACCATCGCCGCCTCGCGCAGCCCGGCGCCGCCGCCGCCGCAGGCGGCGGGCACGGTCAGCGCGAGGATCCCGGCCGCGCCGAGCGCGTCCAGCTGCGCCCGGGGGAACGCGCCGTCGGCGTCCACCGCCGCCGCGCCCGGCGCCACGACCTCGTCGATGACCCGGTTGAGGGCGTCGAGATACGACTCCTGAGATGACATTGCCGCCTGCCTCTCACTGTTTCCGCTCGAACGTCAGGAAAAGACCGGCCGACCGGCCGGTGCCTCGTCATCGTCCTACCCAGCTGAGCGGCCAGGCGACGGATTCACCGCACAAGAAGACGGCCCGGCCGCCACGCCCGCCGCAGGCGCCTCGCTCGCCCGGGCGTCCGCGGCCGAGCGCACGCTCAGCCGGCCACGTCCGCCCGGATGTGCTCGAAGATCAGCGACGTCTCGGTGTAGGACACGTCCGCGTTCGACGACAGCCGCTCCACGAAGTCCCGCAGCGAGGACGTCGACGCCGCCGCCACGTGCAGCAGGAAGTCGTCCTTGCCGGCCAGGAAGAACACGTTGAGCACCTCGGGCAGCCCCGCCACCCCGGCCACGAAGCTGCGGATGTGGCCGCGGGCGTGCCCCTGCAGCCGGACCGCGATCATCGCCTGCAGCGGCCGGCCGAGGGCGGCCGGGTCCACGTCCGCGTGGTAGCCCCGGATGACGCCGCGCTCGCGCAGCGACCTGACCCGCCCCAGGCAGGTCGAGGGCGCGATGCCGACCCGCTCGGCGAGCGCGTTGTTCGGCGTCCGGGCGTCCCGGGCCAGCTCACGGACGATGTGGCGGTCGACCTCGTCGAGATCGCCGCCTTCGGTCCGAACAGGATTCGGCGAGGCGGTGGCGACGCCGGTAACATATGAATTTCCAGCTTCCATATGTCTACTATACAGAATCTTGTTCTCAAATCTAGGCTAATTCTCGATGATCGTGCAAAATGGACCGTACGGGACGGAATGTAGTTCGACAGCGTAGTCATCAACCGTGCTCCGCCGCCAGCAGCGAAAGGTCGATATGCCATGAAGGTCGGCATCCCCCGCGAGGTCAAGAACCACGAGTACCGCGTCGCGATAACCCCTGCGGGCGTTCGCGAGCTGACCGGACATGGCCACGAGGTCTACCTGGAGAAGGACGCGGGCACGGGCTCCCAGCTCGCCGACGACGCCTACGTGGCGGCCGGCGCCACCATCATCCCAGACGCGGACGAGGTGTGGGGCACGGCTGACATGGTGCTCAAGGTCAAGGAGCCCGTCGCCGAGGAATACCACCGGATGCGCCCGGGCCTCACGCTCTTCACCTACCTGCACCTGGCGGCGGACAAGCCGTGCACCGACGCGCTGCTGGCGAACAAGGTCACCGGCATCGCCTACGAGACGGTCCAGCTCGCCGACGGCTCGCTCCCGCTGCTGGCCCCGATGTCCGAGGTCGCCGGCCGCCTCGGCCCGCAGGTCGGCGCGTACCACCTGATGCGCCCGAGCGGCGGCCGCGGCACGCTGCTCGGCGGCGTCCCCGGCACCTACGCCTCCAACGTCGTCGTCATCGGCGGCGGCGTCTCCGGCCTGCACGCCGCGCAGATCGCGGTCGGCATGGGCGCGCGGGTGACCGTCCTCGACCGCAACATCGCCCGGCTCCGCCACATCGACGAGATCTACCAGGGCCGGATCCAGACCGTCGCGTCCAACGCCTACGAGATCGAGCGCGCCGTCCTCGACGCCGACCTGGTCATCGGCGCGGTGCTGGTCACCGGGGCCAAGGCCCCCAAGCTGGTCTCCAACGAGCTCGTCTCGCGGATGAAGCCGGGCTCGGTCCTGGTCGACATCGCGATCGACCAGGGCGGCTGCTTCGAGGACTCGCACCCGACCACGCACGCGGACCCGGTCTTCATGGTCCACAACAGCGTGTTCTACTGCGTCGCGAACATGCCCGGCGCCGTTCCCAACACCTCCACCTACGCGCTGACCAACGCGACCCTCCCGTACGTGGTCGAGCTGGCCGACAAGGGCTGGCGCGCCGCCCTCCGCGCCGACAGGGCCCTGGCCGGCGGCCTTAACACCCACGAGGGCGAGCTCACCAACGCCCCGGTCGCCCAGGCTCACGGCTACCAGTCGGTCTCGGTCGCGTCCGTCCTCGGCTTATCGTCGGCTTATCGTCCGTCACCCGCAATCCGGCTCTGACGGGCCGCCCTCTTCCCGGGGGCGAAGACCGCGGACCGGCAGGCTCTCCCACCCCCTTGAGCCTTCCGGTCCGCGTTGTATGGCGGCTCGGCGTGGCGGCTCGGCGCCCGTCAGCCGAGGCGGACCGGCAGCGTCTCGAGGCCGTGGATGAGCGAGCTCGGCCGCCAGCGCAGCGTGGCCGGATCGACCGCCAGCGTCAGGCCGGGGAATCGCGACAGCAGCGCCCCGAACGCGATCTCGCCCTCGAGCCGGGCCAGCGGCGCTCCCACGCAGTAGTGGATCCCGTGCCCGAACGCGACGTGCCCGCTCGCGTCCCGCCCCACGTCGAGCCGGTCCGGGTCGGGGAAGCGGGCCGGGTCGCGGTTGGCCGACGAGGTCACGACCAGGACCGGCTCGCCGGCCGGGATCAGCACCCCGCCGACCTCGAGCGACTCGGGCGCGTAGCGGTCGGTCGCGTGGTTCAGCGGGTTGGCGTACCGCAGCAGCTCCTCGACCGCGCCCGGCAGCAGTGCCGGGTCCGCGCGCAGCCGGGAGAGCTCCGCCGGGTGCGTCAGCAGCGCCAGCGTCCCGGTGGCGATCAGGTTGACGGTGGTCTCGTGCCCGGCCACCAGCAGCAGGAAGATCATCGCCAGGAGCTCGGGCTCGTCGAGCGAGTCGCCCGAGTCCCGCGCCGTGATCAGCGCCGAGAGCAGGTCGTCGGCCGGCGCCGCCCGCTTGTCCGCCAGCAGCGCGGTGAAGTACGTGTACATCGCCCCGCCCGCCGCGCGGTACTCGTCGAACGTCGCGGTGGACGAGAGGATCACCTGCGACCAGGTCTTGAACTCCTCCCGGTCGCCGTCGGGGATGCCGAGCAGCTCGCAGATCACCGTCATCGGCAGCGGGAACGCGAACGCCGTGATCAGGTCGATCGCGGCGTCGGGGGAGTCGCCCGCGGCCATCGCGTCCAGCAGTTCCGCCGTGATCGCCTCGATCCGCGGCCGCAGCGCGGCGACCCGCCCGGGCGTGAACGCCTTCTGCACCAGCCGCCGCAGCCGGGTGTGGTCCGGCGGGTCGGCGTTGAGCATGTGCGCCATCAGGAAGCCGACCGACGGGTCGGGCACGAACCCGGCTGACCGCAGCTTGCGCCGGTCCTTCGACAGCCGGGGGTCCGCGAGCGCCTTCCGCACGTCCTCGTAGCGGGTGATCAGCCACGCCCGCTGCCCCTCCGGGGTGATGACCGAGGTGACCGGCGACTGCTCCCGCATCCGGGCGAAGACGCTCAGCGGATCCTGGAAGTACCCGTCGCCCAGCGGTTGCGGGTCGAACGGCGCGGTCGTCTCGGTCATGCCGCCAGCTTAAGATATGACGCGAATAGCCGCCAACCGCCGTCCCCCGCCGATCCGCCGACGGCAACAACAACGGAAACCCCAGCCGACGACTAGGCTTAGTCTCGTGGCCGACCCTCACCGTTACCGCCCCGCGCCCGGGGAGATTCCCGAGGAACCAGGTGTCTACCGGTTCCGTGACGAGCGTCGCCGGGTCGTCTACGTGGGCAAGGCGAAATCGCTGCGGCAGCGCCTGAACCAGTACTTCGCCGACTTCACCGCGCTCCACCCGCGGACCCAGATGATGCTCACCACGGCCGCGTCGGTCGAGTGGACGGTGGTGAACACCGAGGTCGAGGCGCTCCAGCTGGAGTACTCCTGGATCAAGGAATTCGACCCGCGGTTCAACGTCAAGTACCGCGACGACAAGTCCTACCCGTACCTCGCGGTCACCATGGGCGAGGAGTACCCCCGGGTGATGGTGCTGCGCGGGGCGAAGAAGAAGGGCACCAGGTACTTCGGCCCGTACTCGCACGCGTGGGCGATCAGGGAGACGGTCGACACGCTGCTGCGGGTCTTCCCGGTCCGGACCTGCTCGGCCGGCGTGTTCAAGCGGGCGGGCCAGATCGGCCGCCCGTGCCTGCTCGGGTACATCGAGAAGTGCTCGGCGCCGTGCGTGGGCCGGATCAGCGAAGACGAGCACCGGGCGCTGGCCGAGGACTTCTGCGACTTCATGGCCGGGCAGACGGCGAAGTTCACCAGGAAGCTGACGGCCGAGATGAGGGCCGCCGCCGCCGCCGAGGAGTACGAGAAGGCCGCCCGGCTCCGCGACGACATCAAGGCGCTGGAACGGGCGCTCGAGAAGCAGGCGGTGGTGCTCGGCGACGGCACCGACTGCGACGTCATCGCGCTCGCGGAAGACCCGCTCGAGGCCGCCGTGCAGATCTTCTACGTCCGCGGCGGCCGGATCAGGGGCCAGCGCGGCTGGGTCCTGGAGAAGGTCGAGGACGTCACCACGGCGGGCCTGGTCGAGCACTTCCTCGGCCAGTTCTACGGCGACCTGGGGTCGCCCGAGAGCAACGGCATCCCCCGCGAGGTGCTGGTCCCCGAGCTCCCGCCGGAGGCCGAGGCGATGACGGAGTGGCTCAGCGACAGGCGCGGGGGACCGGTGGTCTTGCGCGTCCCCCAGCGCGGCGACAAGAAGACCCTGGCCGAGACCGTCGCCAGGAACGCCTCCCAGGCCCTGGCGCTGCACAAGCTCCGGCGGGCGAGCGACCTCACCACCCGGTCGAAGGCCCTGGCCGAGATCCAGGAGGCGCTCGGCCTCGACGACGCGCCGCTGCGGATCGAGTGCTACGACGTCTCCAACCTGCAGGGCACGCACATCGTCGCCTCGATGGTCGTCTTCGAGGACGGGCTGGCGCGCAAGAGCGAGTACCGCCGCTTCTCGATCAAGGGCGACGACGGCACCGACGACATCTCCGCCATCCGCGAGGTGATCTACCGCCGCTTCCGCCGCTACCTGGCCGAGCGGGAGGAGACCGGCGAGCTCGACCTGCTCGGCGACCCCGAGGCGGCGGAAGATCAAGACCCAGATCAAGATCAAATTCCGTTGTCCGAACGGACCGTGGTGACCCCCAAGCCCAAGTTCGCTTACCCGCCCAACCTGGTGGTCGTCGACGGTGGCGCGGGCCAGGTCGCGGCCGCCGCGGCGGCCCTGGCCGACCTGGGCATCGACGACGTGGCGGTCTGCGGCCTGGCCAAGCGGATGGAGGAGGTCTGGCTGCCGGGCGAGGAGTACCCGGTCATCCTCTCCCGCACGTCGGAGGGGATCTACCTGCTGCAGCGGGTCCGCGATGAGGCACATCGGTTCGCCATCACCTACCATCGCGCGAAGCGGGGCAAGGCGATGACCGTGTCCGCGCTCGACGCCGTGCCCGGCCTCGGGCCGGCCAGGCGGGCGGCCCTGCTGAAGAAGTTCGGCTCGGTCAAGGCGCTGTCGGCGGCGTCGGCCGAGGACATCGCGTCGGTACCGGGAATCGGGCCCCGGCTGGCGGAGACGGTTGCGGGGGCGCTGCGGCGTGCCGATGGGTAAACGGGGGACGGGCATGACTGATACGGGCGAACATTCCGGCGCGCCGGACATTGTGATCATCACCGGCATGTCGGGGGCCGGGCGGTCCACGGCGGCCAAATCACTGGAGGACCTCGGCTGGTTCGTGGTCGACAACCTGCCCCCGGCGCTGCTGCCGACGATGCTCGACCTGGCCGACCGGGCCTCGCTGGCCGGAATCGCGGCGATCGTGGACGTGCGCTCGCGGGCGTTCTCGACCGACCTGAAGTCCGCGATCTCGTCGCTCGGCGCCCGCGGCGTCGCCCCCCAGGTGCTGTTCCTCGAGGCGTCGGACGCGGCCCTGGTCCGGCGGTTCGAGAACGTCCGGCGGCCGCACCCGATGCAGGGCGCGGGCACGATCCTGGACGGGATCACGGCCGAGCGCGAGCTGCTGCGCGCGGTCCGCGGCGACTCCGACATCGTGCTCGACACCTCCGCCCTGAACGTGCACGAGCTGCGGGACCGGATGCACGGCTACTTCGGCGGCGACTCGATGACCGGGCTGCGGCTGAACATCATCACGTTCGGCTTCAAGTACGGGCTCCCGGTCGACGCCGACCTGGTCGCGGACTGCCGGTTCCTGCCCAACCCGCACTGGGTGCCGGAGCTGCGGCCGATGAGCGGCCGCGACGCGCCGGTGCGGGAGTACGTGCTCGGGCAGCCGGCCGCGTCCGCGTTCCTCGACGCCTACCTGGCGCTGCTCGACGCGACCCTGCCCGGGTTCGAGCGCGAGGGCAAGCGCTACGTCACGATCGCCGTCGGCTGCACCGGCGGCAAGCACCGCTCGGTCGCCATCGCCGAGGAGCTCGCCGCCCGGATCGCCAAGGTTCCCGGGCTCGCCGGGCACGACGTGTCGGTGTCCCACCGTGACCTAGGGCGGGAGTAGCTCTTGTCGTACTCCGCCGGGGGGACCGATTCCCAGCATGGGGGACTGCCCTCAAGCACGGGGGGCTCCCGCCCCCCGTCCCCCCTGGCGTCCCCCATACCCCCAGGCCCCCGAGCCCCCCGCCAGGATGCGATTAAGGTCGTCGCGCTCGGCGGCGGGCACGGGCTCGCGGCGTCGTTGTCCGCCCTGCGCCGGGTGACCCCCGACGTCACCGCGATCGTCACGGTGGCCGACGACGGCGGGTCCTCGGGGCGGCTGCGGGAGGAGTTCGGCATCCTTCCGCCGGGCGACCTGCGGATGGCGCTGGCCGCGCTGTGCGGCGACGACGACTGGGGGAGGACCTGGGCCCGGATCGTCCAGCACCGGTTCGGCGGGACCGGCGAGCTGGCCGGCCACGCCGTCGGCAACCTGCTCATCGCCGGGCTCTGGGACCATCTCGGCGATGGCGACCCGGTCGCCGCGCTCGACTGGGTCGGGCGGCTGCTGCGGGTCACCGGGCGGGTGCTGCCGATGGCGGCGGTGCCGCTGGACATCGTCGCCTCGGTCGACGGCGCCGACCCGGCCGCGCCGCACGCGATCTCCTCCGTCCGCGGGCAGGCCGCGGTCGCGGTGACGCCGGGCCGGGTCCGGTCGATCTCGCTGGTGCCGGCGGACCCGCCGGCCGTGCCGGACGCGGTCGCGGCGGTGCTCAACGCGGACTGGGTGGTGTTCGGGCCGGGCTCGTGGTTTACCTCCGTGCTGCCCCACCTGCTGGTACCGTCGCTGGCTGAGGCGCTGGAAAGGACGAAGGCGCGCAAGCTCGTCGCGCTCAACCTAGTGCCGCAGCCGGGGGAGACCGAGGGATTTTCCCCGCACCGTCACCTGGAAGTCCTGGCCGACCACGCGCCATCATTGTCGTTTGATGTCGTGCTGGCCGACTGCGGCGCGGTGGGGGGCGCCGAGCAGGAGCTGGCGAAGGCGGCGGACCTGCTCCGGGCCACGCTGCTGCTGGCCGACGTGGCGGCCGGCGACGGCACGCGGCACGACCCGGTGCTGCTGGCGGCGGCGTTCCGGTCGGCCTTCAGCGTCGCCGGCGCGCAGGACACGGGGCTGACGACGGATAGCACGGGGCTAACGGGGGAGCGGTTCTAACATGGGGGTGGTGTCGCGATGGCGATGACGGGTGTGGTGAAGGACGAGCTCAGCCGGGTGCCGGCGGTGAAACCGTGCTGCCGGAAGACGGAGGTGTCGACGCTGCTGCGGTTCGCCGGCGGCCTGACGCTGACCTCCGGGCACATCGTGATCGAGGCGGAGCTTGACACCGCCGCGGTCGCCCGGCGCCTGCGGGCGTCGATCGCGGAGGTGTTCGGCCACCAGTCCGAGCTGCTCGTGCTCGCCCCGGGGGGCTGCGCCGGGGCAACCGGTACATCGTCCGGGTGACCCGCGGCGGTGACAGCCTGGCCCGGCAGGCCGGCCTCATCGACTCGTTCGGGCGACCGGTGCGCGGGCTGCCGCGGCAGGTCGTGTCGGGCGGCATCTGCGACTGCGAGGCCGCCTGGCGCGGGGCGTTCCTGGTGCACGGCTCGCTGACCGAGCCGGGCCGGTCGATGGCGCTTGAGATCACCTGCCCTGGCTCGGAGGCGGCGCTCGCGCTGGTCGGGGCGGCGCGGCGGCTGAAGATCAGCGCCAAGGCGCGCGAGGTCCGCGGGGTCGACCGGGTGGTGATCAGGGACGGCGAGGCGATCGCGGCGATGCTGACCAGGCTCGGCGCGCACGACTCGGTGATGGCGTGGGAGGAGCGCCGGATGCGGCGCGAGGTCCGGGCGACCGCCAACCGCCTCGCCAACTTCGACGACGCCAACCTGCGCCGGTCCGCCCGGGCCGCGGTGGCGGCGGGCGCGCGGGTCGAGCGGGCGCTGGAGATCCTCGGCACCGACGCCCCCGATCACCTGGTCATGGCCGGCCGTCTGCGGGTCGCCAACCGGCAGGCGTCGCTGGAGGAACTGGGCGCGCTGGCCGACCCGCCGCTCACCAAGGACGCGATCGCCGGCCGGATCCGCCGGCTGCTCGCCATGGCCGACCGGCGCGCGGCCGACCTCGGCCTCCCGTCGACCGAGGCCTGCCTCACCGCCGACCTGCTCTCCTAGCCGGAGGCACCCGCTCCCTGGCCGCAAGCACCCGCCTCCGTTGCCCGAAGGACCCGCTTCTCTTGCCGGAAGCCGCGAGACCCGCTTCTCTTGCCGGAAGCACCCGCTTCTCTTGCCGGAAGCCCCGCTTCTCTTGCCGGAAGCACCCGCTCGCCCAGCCGGAAGCAAGTGCGCGCCGGATCGCCGGGCACCCGTCCTCAATCGACCGATATTTCGTGAAATGGGGTTGTTTGTTAATGGAAAGGGTGTTTGTCGTTTCGGTAATGTCGGACATCGATACCCGATGGGGCAGATAACAGCAACAAGCGCGGGGCGCGGACGAGCTTGCAAACGAATGCATTGCAATAACAGCAAAAAGAGCATGAACGATGCGTTAAGTGCTCGAAATTATCGGACAATGCAATTGCACGGCGGGCCATTGTGGTCGTAAGGTGGCTTCGAGGCAGCAGGGGAACGCCCGTTGAGGCGGGCGGCTGCATGGTTACCACGGGATGGGGGAACGGGGATGCGGACCACAGGCTGGTGCTAAGGATAATGCGGTACGCGGCTGACGGTCGCGTGCCGCGCTAGGTGGCCGAGGGGATCCGCTGGACAGCGTCTAGCGGGTCCTTTTCCTTTCCCGGCCGGCGTCCCTGGTCAGCGCCCACCCGATCGCCGCGCCCACCAAGGCCAGCACGCTGACCGTGGTCAGGCTCGGGCCGAGCCCCACGGCTGAGGCCAGGAAGCCGATCAACGGCGGCCCGAGCAGGAAGCCGCCGTAGCCGAGGGTGGACGCGATCGCCACGCCGTGCGGGCCGGCCAGCACGCCCACCCGGGTCATCGCGGCCGGGAACGCGTTCGCCACCCCGAGTCCGGCCAGCGCGAACCCGGCCACCACGACCGGGATCGACGGCGCCAGAGCCGCGCACAGCATCCCCGCGCAGGTGGCGAGCCCGCCGGAGACCAGGACGGCCCGCTGCCCGAACCGCGTCAGCAGCCACGTCCCGGCCAGTCGCCCGCCCGCCTCGGCCAGCGCGAACGCGGCGTACCCGATCGCCGCCAGACCGGCCCCGGCCCCCAGGCCGTGCAGCCGGAGCGCGCCCCAGTCGCTGATCGACCCCTCCCCGTACGCGGCGCAGGCCGCCAGGATCCCGAGCAGCAGGACCACGCGCCACCGGTGGGCCCGGTCGCGCGCGACGGCCGTGGCGGCCGTGGCCGCGGCCGCCCTCGATCCTGCCGTCCCCGATCCGATCTCGTCGTTGACGGCGCTCAGGTCAGCCTCGGCGGGCACCGCCGTGGCGGTCGGCAGCGCGGTCGTCAGGAGGACGCGGCCGGCGACGACCGTGACCGCAAGCCCGAGGATGGTCGCGATGGCGAAGTGCGGCAGCGGCGACAGGCGCGGCGCGAGCAGGCCGCCGATCGCGGCCCCGGCCAGCCCGCCCAGAGACCAGGCCGCGTGGAACGACGGCATGACCGGACGGCGCAGCGCGGCCACCACGTCCACCGCGACGGTGTTGGCGGCGACGTTGACGCAGCCGTAGCCAATGCCGAAAACGAACAGCGCCAGCCCCAGCGCCACCGCCGACCGGGCGAGCGCGGGCAGCAGCAGCGCCAGCGACAGCCAGGCCGCGCCGGCCAGCAGCACCCGGACCGCGCCGAACCGGCGGCAGAGCATCCCCGACAGCGCCATCGTCGCGATCGCGCCGCCGGACACCCCGAGCAGCGCCACGCCGAGCTCGGCCGGCGACGCGCCGGTCGCCGCCTTCACCGCCGGAATGCGGACCGCCCAGGTGGCGAACACGAAGCCGTCGAACGCGAAAAACGCGGTCACGGCCGCGCGGACGCGGCTGGTGGCGTGCTGCCCAACCGATGCGTCTGCTATTTTGTTTAGTAGCTGCACAAAGTAAGGATAGGGGGAGCAGGAGGTGCGGACAACCCAGTGGAGCCGACGACAACCCTTTCCGGCACCGCGCTGGCGCTGATTCACACCGGGGCGGCGCCCACCCGGTCCGCGCTCACCGCCAAGCTCGGCGTCACCCGCGCCACCACCGGCGCCCTCACCGGCGAACTCCGCGACCTGCGGCTCATCGAGGTGGAGGCGACGCCGGGCGGCGGCCACCTCGGCCGCCCCTCGCACCGGCTGCAGCCCGACCCGGACGGCCCGGTCGCGCTCGCGGCCGAGATCCACACCGACGGCTTCGCGGTCGCGCTCGTCGGCCTCGGCGCGGTGACGGTCGCCAGGGTCAGCCGCGACCTGCCCGTTCCTGACGACCCCGAGCGGGCCCTCGCCCCGGTCAGCGAGGCGGCGGCGGAGTTGCTGCGCCAGTCGGGCCGCTGCTGCGTCGGCGTCGCCATCGCGGTGCCGTTCGCGGTTACCGAGCCGGGCGGCGCCGCCGTCGGCGCCCTCTACTTCGGCTGGCCGGACGGTGCCAAGGTCAGCGACATCTTCGCCGCGCAGCTGGCCGACCTCGGGGTAACCGGCCCCAACGGCGCGCCGCTGGCCTGCCGAGCGGTCAACGACGTCAACGCGGTCGCGCTGGCTGAGCACCGGCACGGGGCCGGCCGCGACGCCGCCCACCTGCTGGTGGTGGCGGCCACCCGCCGCGGCGTCGGGTCCGCGCTGGTGCTGCGGGGCGCGCTCTATACCGGCAGCACCGGCCTGGCCATGGAGGCCGGCCACGTCAGCATCGACCCGCACGGTCGCCCGTGCCCCTGCGGCAGCCGCGGCTGCCTCAACGTGGAGACCGACGCCGGGCGGTTCCTCGACGCGGCCGGGCAGGTTCCCGAACCGGGCACGGCGCCGCTCGACGCCGCGATCGCCCTGCTGACGGCCGGCTACGCGACCGACCCCCGGGTCCGCGCGGCCGCGAGCACCCTCGTCGGCCGCCTCGGCCTCGGCCTCGCCAGCCTGGTCAACGTCGTCAACCCGGACCGCGTGCTGCTCGGCGGGCTGCACAAGCACCTGCTGCTCGCGGCCCCGGACGAGCTCCGCGAGGCCGTCGCCGCCCGCAGCCCCTGGGATCGCGGCGCCGCCGTCCCGATCAGCCCGTGCGCCCTCGAGGACGCCGCCCTCGTCGGCGCCGCCGAGCTAGCGTGGCAGCCGGTCCTCGACAACCCCGCCATCCTCCGCGCCCCCGCCGGTTAACAGCAAGAAGCACCGGTCACTCGCGATCAACGACGCCATCGACCCGAATCAGATCCTGTCACCGACGCCGTCGACAGGATCGCGTCCCACGACCGGTCGGCTACGCCAGCGACACCAATCCGCGCTGTCGGTGCCGCCGGGACTTGGGAAGGGTCCAGATCCATCGGGATTGACGATGCAATGAGCAGGCGGAACCCTGGTCGGGTGAGCGACGACGAGGAGCGGGCCGAGCGGTTCGCCGACCGATTCCGGGCGGTGTACCTGACCTTTCACCGCCGCGACGGACCTCGCAGCCAGCTCCAGGGCGCGTCCCGGGCGATGCTCGAGCACCTGGCCATGGCCGGGCCGCTGACGATCGGCGAGGCGGCCGCGCACCTGAACCGGGCCCAGTCGGTGATCAGCGAGATCGTCAGCCACCTGGAGCACCAGGGGCTGCTCGAGCGCGAGAGCGATCCGGCCGACCGGCGGCGCACGCTGGTCTGGCTGACGTCGGCCGGGCACGGCGCGCTCCGCCGGGACCGGGAGGTGCTCGGCCTCGACCTACTTGCGCGGGCATTCGCCCGGGTACCCAGCGGCCAGGCGGATGACCTCATAGCCGGGCTGCAGGCCCTGGTCCAGGCGGCCGCCCAGCCCGACCAGCCACCACCCGCATCAGAAGGAGACAGCGACGATGACGACCACCCCGGCCTGTGAAAGCTGCGGCATGCCCATCGAGACCGGCCGGTACTGCGGCCACTGCACCGACGAATCGGGGCAGCTGCAGTCGTTCGACCAGCGATTCGAGCGGATGGTCGCCTGGCAGGCCCGACGCGACCCGGCCGCCACCCGCGAAGAGCTCGAGCGCCAGACGCTCGACTACCTGGCCACCATGCCCGCCTGGCAGGACCACCCGCGCGTCGCCCGACGCGACGGCTGACCGGCGGTGCACGGGTTGACGTGCTGAAGGGGGTAACCCCGGTCCGTTCGAGATGATGATTTTGACCCTAGGGACCGGTGGGACGGTCCAGGCGGATGATCACGGACTTCGACGTCGGGGTGTTGCTGGTGTCGGCGGTTGAGTCGAGCGGGATCAGGACGTTGGCCTCGGGGAAGTAGGCGGCGGCGCAGCCGGCCGTCGTCGGGTACTCGACGATCCGGAAGGCGGGCGCCCGCCGCTCGCCGTCGGACCAGACGCTCACCAGGTCCACCAGGTCGCCGTCGGCGAAACCGAACTCGGCCAGGTCCTTGGCGGCGACGAAGACGACCCGGCGGCCGCCGTGCACGCCCCGGTAGCGGTCGTTCAGCCCGTACACGGTGGTGTTGAACTGGTCATGGGAGCGGATCGTCTGCAGCAGCAGGTGGCCGGGCGGCACCGTGACGGCGGTCACCGGGTTGACCGTGAAGTGCGCCATGCCCGATGCGGTGCCGAATGTGAGCGAGTCGTGCGGCGGTCGCGGCATGGTGAACCCGCCGGCCTGGCTGGCCCGCGCCCCGTAGTCGGCGCAGCCGGGCACGACGTGGGCGATGTGCTCGCGGATGACCGAGTAGTCGGCGCCCATCGCGGTCCAGCCGAGATCGTCGCCGAACAGCTCGGCCGCCAGCCCGGTGACGATCGCGACCTCGCTCCGCAGCTCCGCCGAGGCCGGGGCGAGCCGCCCCTGGGACGCCTTCACCACGCTCATCGAGTCCTCGACGGTCACGTACTGCTCGGTCCCGGGGTCGCCCCTGACGTCGCGCTCGGTCCGGCCGAGGCAGGGCAGGATCAAGGCCTCGCGGCCGGTCAGCACGTGCGAGCGGTTCAGCTTGGTCGACACCTGCACGGTGAGCCCGCAGCGGGCGAGCCCGGCCGTGGTGACCTCGGTGTCGGGGGTGGCGGCGGCGAAGTTGCCGCCGAGCGCGAAGAACACGTCGACGTTCCCGTCGCGCATCGCCCTGATCGAGTCGACCACGTCCCAGCCGTGCGCGCGCGGCGGGTCGAAGCCGAACTCGTCGCGCAGCTTGTCGAGGAACGCGTCCGGCATCTTCTCCCAGACGCCCATCGACCGGTCGCCCTGCACGTTGCTGTGCCCGCGGACCGGGCACGGCCCCGCGCCCGGCCGCCCGATGTTGCCCCGCAGCAGCAGGAAGTTCATCAGCTCGCGGATCGTCTCGACCGCGTTCTTGTGCTGGGTCAGGCCCATCGCCCAGCAGACGATCACGCGGCCTGCGGCGGTCACGTCGTCGGTGAACGCCTCGATCTGCGCGCGGGACAGCCCGCTCAGCTCTTCGACCGACGCCCAGTCGAGCGCGCGCCAGGCCGCTGCGGCCGCGTCGAACCCGGCGGTGTGCGCGGCGATGAACGCGTGGTCGAGCACGGTTCCTGGCGCGCCTTCCTCCCGCTCGAGCAGCGCCTTGTTCACCCCGGCGAATAGCGCCAGGTCGCCGTTGACCCGGACCGGCAGGAACCGGTCGGCCAGCTTGGTGCCGTGGCCCAGGCCGCGGGCCTTCTGCGGGTTCTTGAAGCGCATCAGGCCCGCCTCCGGCAGCGGGTTGACCGCGACGATCCTGGCGCCGCGGCGCTTGGCCTCCTCGAGGGCGGACAGCATGCGGGGATGGTTGGTGCCCGGGTTCTGGCCGACCACCACGATCAGCTCGGCCTGCTCGGAGATGTCCTCCAGGGTGACCTGGCCCTTGCCGATCCCGATCGTCTGCGACAGCGCGGCGCCGCTCGACTCGTGGCACATGTTGGAGCAGTCGGGCAGGTTGTTGGTGCCGAGCCTGCGGGCGAGCAGCTGGTAGGCGAACGCCGCCTCGTTGGAGGCCCGGCCGCTGGTGTAGAACACGGCCCGGTTCGGGTCCGGGAGCGCTCTGAGCCGGCTGGCGACCAGCCGGAACGCTTCGTCCCAGCCGATCGGCGTGTAGTGGGAGGCGCCCTCGGCGAGGTACATCGGCTCGGTCAGCCGGCCGTTGGACTCGAGCCAGTGGTCGGTCTGCTCGCGCAGAAACGCGACCGGGTGGGCGGCGAAGAACGCCGCGTCGACGCGCTTCCTGGTCGCCTCCCAGGCGACCGCCTTGGCCCCGTTCTCGCAGAACTCGGCGTGGCTGCGTTCGGAGACGGCCGGATCGCCCCAGGCGCAACTGGGGCAGTCGAACCCCTCGGCCTGGTTCACCCGCAGCAGGGTTCGCAGCGACCGGGCGGGCCCCATCTCCGACAGCGCGTACCGCATCGAGACGAAGACCCCGGGCACCCCCACGGCCGACGTCTCGGGCTCGCCGATTCGCATTCTCTCGTCGTCGACCCGCGCATCGCTCATTGCATCCACACTAACGGAAGGGCGACATGTCGGAATCGTGCCCGCCGCCAACGAACGCGAACGATAAGCGTGAGCCGGCCCGCACGGGACGGCCGTCAGCCGCCGGCCCGCCGGCCCGCCGCGCCCCACCCGCCCCACCCGCCCCACCCGCTCCATCCGCCCCACCCGCCGCGGGCCGTCGCGGGCCGTCGCGGGCCGTCGCGGGCCGGACATGCCCGCCAACAGCCCGTCGCCCGTCGGGCACCGCCCGCTGCGCGCCAACAGCCCGTCGCCCGCTCGGTCAGTCAAGCCTCAGGCAGATAACAGTAAGAAGAGTAGGATGCCGGAATTATTGTGCGACGTTTCAATACGTTTTCCGAATGTTTTGTCGCACAATAACTCGATCATGCGCCGGTGTTGGGATAACAGCAAGAAGCGCTGGCAGTCGGGTGGTGGGGTGGAGCTGGAGTTGCCGTCGGGCAGGCGCGTTCGTTTCGGGCGGCCCGGCGAGTGGCTGCTCAGCCCGAGGCGGCGGAGATGGGGAGCACCTCGATGGGGGTGCCGACGGCGATGGCGGTCCGATCGGCCGGGATCGGCCACCAGGCGTCGGCGCGGGCGAGTTGGCTGATCGATCCGGCGCCGCGCCTGCTCGGCGTGGCGGCGGGCAGCGCGCCGTCGGCGGGCGAGGCAGGCGAGACGACCGAAGCGGCGGACGGGGCGAGCGTCACCAGCACCCAGTCCTCGATGCCGGGCGGGGACGACCAGTCCCGGTCGAGGGTGGCGAGCAGGGCGGGCCTGACCGCCGGGCGGGCGCCCTGGAGGGCGGCCACCAGCGGCGCCGCGAAAAGCTCGAAGATGACGGTGGCGGCCAGCGGGTAGCCGGGCAGGCCGATGACCGGTGCGATCCCGGCCTGGCCGGCCGCCGCTGTCCGCGCGGTGTGGCCCGGCCGCTTGGCGTGGCCGAGCAGCGCCGGGTGGCCGGGCCGGACGGCGACGCCGGTGACGGCGACGCCGCCCACCTGGGCGAGCACGGCCGCGGCGTGGTCGCCGCGCCCCCGGCTCGATCCCGCGATGATCAGCACCAGGTCGGCGTCAATGGCGCAGCGGCGAATCTCGGCCGCGAGCGCGTCCGGGTCGTCCGGCTGGATCTCGCTCAGCATCGGGACCGCGCTGAGCTGGCGGCAGCGCGCCGCGAGCATGAGCGAGTTGGTGTCGAGGATCTCGCCCGGCCGCGGCGTCGATCCGGGCGGCCTGATCTCGTCCCCGGTCGGGATGATCGCGACCACCGGCGGCCGCGCGACCGGCAGCGAGGCATGCCCGCCGGCGGCCGCGGCGGCCAGATCGCCCGGCCGCAGCCGCCGCCCGGCCGGGACCAGAACATCGCCCGCCGCGAAGTCCTCGCCGACCCGCCGGACGTTCTTGCCCCGGGGAACCGCCGGGGTGACGGTGACGCTGCCGTCCTCCTGCGGCAGCACCCATTCGCGCATCACGACGGTGTCCGCGTCGGCGGGCATCGGGTCGCCCGTGTCGATCCACTCG
Organism: uncultured Actinomycetota bacterium; assembly: GCA_963836195.1. Classification (GTDB taxonomy): domain Bacteria; phylum Actinomycetota; class Actinomycetes; order Streptosporangiales; family Streptosporangiaceae; genus Trebonia. The sequence continues at coordinate 253,006 of CAWIIX010000020.1, forward strand.
AACATCCCGGCCGCCAGCCGCACCGCGTCGCCGTCGCTGCCGTCGCCGTCGCTGCCGTCGCCGTCGCTGCCGTCGCCGTCGGGGCTGGCGTCGCCGACGGGGGAGCCGTCGCCGTCGGGGCTGGCGTCGGCCCGGCCGGCCAGCCGGGCGGCCCGAACCGCGATGCCGTCCATCGCCGAGCAGTCGGACCGGGGCGACGGCCACCGGGCGACGATCGGGCCGGCGCTCACCCGGGCGAGCGCGTCGGCCACCGGCACCCGCTCGGCGGCGGGCCCGGCGTCCCAGCCGGCCCGGGTCAGCGAGTCGAGCCAGTGCGCGTAGGCGAGCGCGGGGCGCGGCCGGCCGCTACCGGCGGGGCTCATGTCCCGGCGACCCGGTGGACGCCGGTGTAGACGTTCATCGAGGGGCCGCGCAGGAAGCCGATCAGGGTCAGCCCGGCCTCGTCGGCCAGCTCCGCCGCCAGCGACGACGGCGCCGACACGGCCGCGAGCAGCGGGATGCCCGCCAGCACGGCCTTCTGCACGAGCTCGAACGAGGCCCGCCCGGACACCAGCAGCGCGCAGCCGGCCAGCGGCAGCTTGGCGTTGAGCAGCGCCCAGCCGACGATCTTGTCGACCGCGTTGTGCCGGCCGACGTCCTCGCGGACCACGAGCAGGTCGCCGGACGCGGTGAACAGCCCGGCCGCGTGCAGCCCGCCGGTGGAGGAGAAGACCCGCTGCGCTTCGCGCAGCCGGTCCGGCATCGAGGCGATCATCGCCGGCGTGAACACCGTCGCGTCCGCCTGCAGCGGCGCCTTCGGGAGCACGCAGATGTCGTCGATCGACGTCTTCCCGCAGACGCCGCAGGCCGAGGTGGTCAGGAAGGACCGTCGCGCGGCGGTCGACACGGTGACACCGGGCGCGAGGGCCACGTCGACGATGTTGCCGATCTCGCCGTCCGCATGGTCGAGGTGCCCGCAGGTGGTGCCGTCGCAGATCTTCATGCCGGTGATGTCGTCGGCCGCCGCGACGATCGCCTCGCCGACCAGGAAGCCGGCCGCGAGCTCGATGTCATCGCCTGGGGTGCGCATCGTCATGGTCAGCGCCGCGCCGTCGACCCGGATGCCGAGCGGCTCCTCGCCTGCGAGCAGGTCGGCCCGCGCCGTCGCCGACACCAAGCCCGCCGGTGAAAGCTTGACTCGTACTACGCGCCGTCGCGCCGTGCGCCCCGACAACGTACCGCCTCTCGCCCGGTTACCTCCGTTTCAGCGTACGCCGGCCTGATGCGATCGGCCGCAGCGCATCGACGGGCTCTGGGCGCGAACGCTTGGAATCCAGGCGATGGCGAAGGCCCGGTGGGTCAGCGGGGCGCGCCCCGAGGTCCGGCGAAGTGGACGGGAATCCACAGGTGGACGGTCGTGCCGGCGCCGGGGGCGGTCCGCAGCCGGGCGTACCCGCCGTGCGCGGCCGCGATCGCCTGCACGATCGACAGGCCGAGGCCGCTGCCGGTGCTGCTCCCGGTCCCCCAGCCCCGGCCCCGGCCCCGGCGGCCGGCGGGTCGTCGCCGCCGCCGCGGGCGCCGCGGTGGAACCGGTCGAACGCGCGCGCCGCGTCCTGCGGGGACATGCCGGGGCCGGCGTCGGAGACCTCGAGGACGGCGCCGCCGCCGGCCGGGAACACCCGGACGATGACGGGGGTCCCCGGCGGGGTGTGCGCGCGGACGTTGCCGAGCAGGTTCGCCAGCACCTGGCGGATCCGGGGCTCGTCGGCGGTCGCGATCAGGCTCGGCGGGACGTCGGCGCTGACCGGGCGGTCGGGCTCGACCGCGCGGGCGTCGGCCACGGCGTCGACGGCGAGGGCGGCGAGGTCGGTCTCGGTCAGGTCGAGCGAGGACTCGCGGTCCAGCCGGGCCAGCTCGAGCAGCTCGGCCACCAGCCTGCTCATCCGGTCGGCCTCCTGCTCGATCCGGCGCATCGCGTTCGGCAGCTCGCCTGGCCCGAGCGCGCCCTGCCGGTACAGCTCGGCGTACCCGCGGATGGTGGTCAGCGGCGTCCGGAGCTCGTGGCTGGCGTCGGCGGCGAACTGCCGTACCTTCTGCTCGGACCGCAGCCGGGCGCCGAAGGCTTGCTGAATCCGGTCGAGCATGGTGTTGATCGCCCCGGCCAGGCGGCCGATCTCCTGCCTGTCGTCCGGATCCGACATCCGGGCGGTCAGGTCGCCGTTGCTGGTGATGAGGTCGGCGGTGCTCGCCATCCGGTTCAGCGGGGCCAGACCGCGGCCGATCAGCCAGCTGCCGCACGCCGCCAGCAGCGCCAGCAGCGCTCCGCCGGTGATCAGCTCCGCGACCACCAGCCCGCTGACCTGGCTCGAGATGTCGCTCACGGGGCGGCCGACGAGGATGAAGTTCCGGCCAAGCGGAGCGCTGGTGCCGCCGACGGAGACGATCGTGCGCCAGACCACCCGCAGCGTCGGCTGGCCGCTCACCGTGAGGTCGAACGGCTGGTCCTGGGCGGCGCGAGAGCGCAGGTAGTCGTCCACCTGCGCGGCGGACTTCCCGCTGAGGGCGCCGAGATAGGCGCTCATCTCGGCGGCCGACCCGGTGCTCGGCGTGAGCTCGCCGTAGTCGCCGGTACGGGGCGAGAGGTAAGCGGCAGCGTAGCCGTCGGCTCCCTTGACGAGCGAGGCGAGGGGCTGCTGGGCCGACAGCCTCAGCTCGCTGTTGAACTGGCTCTGATCCAGGTGGCCGAGGACCAGGCTGCTGACCACCCCCATCACCACCAGGAAGATGGCGGTGAGCCCGATCAGGCCGATCAGCAGGCGGCCGCGCAGTGACAGCGACCGGCGGCGCCTGGCGGTCGTGGCGGTGCCGGTCGCGGGAGTCGGAGGGGTCACGAGGGGCGGAGGCTGTAGCCCACGCCGCGCTGGGTGTGGATCAGCGGCGGCCCCAGCGGATCGAGCTTGCGCCGCAGGTAGCTCACGTAGGTCTCGAGGACCTGGGACTGCCCGCCGTGCTCCCAGCCCCACACGTTCTCGAGCAGCTGCTTGCGGGTCAGCATCAGCCCTTGGTTGCGCATCAGGTAGGCCAGCAGCCGGAACTCGGTCGGCGACAGCTCGATGGGGGTGCCCGCGCGGTGCACGGTCCAGTGGTCCTCGTCGAGCTCCAGGTCGCCGACCCGGAGCGTGGACCCGCCCGCGTCGCCGCCGCCGGCGCCGCCCGCGCCCAGCTGCCGCCGCGCGCGCCGGAGCACGGCCCGGACCCGCGCCACCAGCGCTTCGACCGAGAACGGCTTGGTGATGTAGTCGTCGCCGCCGAGGGCGAGCCCGGTGACCGTGTCCGACGTGGTGTCCCGGGCGGTGAGGAAGATGATCGGCACCTCGTTGTCGCCCGCGCGCAGTCGGCGGACCACCTCGAAGCCGTCGATGTCGGGCAGCATGACGTCGAGCACGATCAGATCCGGCCGGTTGGAGTCGGCCAGCCGGAGCGCGTCGTGCCCGGTCGCGGCGGTCGTCACCGCGCAGCCGTGGAACTTGAGGGCAACCTGGACAAGCTCACGGATGCTGGGCTCGTCGTCAACGACGAGCACCCTCGGAATCTGCTCATCATCAGTCATCGGCTCACTGGCCCTATTGTGCCCTGTCATCGCGGCGAGCCCGGTCATCTGGCGAGTATCCACCCTTCGGCTGGGATACCGGGGAGCGACAGCTGGGAGAACCCTGGGAGGATTCTGCGGACCAGGCCCACAGCCCGGCCCATGGCCCGGCCCGCAGCCCCGGCCCGCGGCCCGGATTCGCGGCTCGGATTCGCTGTCGAAGCCGCCACGGTTCGTTCAAAGTTCACCGCGTTTTCGGGCTATGATCTGAATGGTCTAGACCAGACAAGGGGATAATCCGCAGGTACCCCCTGGGTCGGCCCTCCGCCGCGCCATGCCCGATAATCTCCCCGGGAGCGTGACGGCGGCAGGGGTCACGCTCGGAAGGCGTGACGGAAGTCCAGACGAAAGACCCTAGCCGCGAGCGGCGATTGGAACGGAGACTGGTGCTATGACCATTCGAGTTGGTATCAACGGGTTCGGGCGGATCGGGCGGAACTTCTTTCGCGCCCTGGACGAGAGCGGCGACCGCGGCATCGAGATCGTCGCCGCGAACGACCTCGGCGACCTCAAGACGATGGCCCACCTGCTGAAGTACGACACGGTGGCCGGCCCGCTCAAGGAGGACGTCACCGTCGAGGGCGACACGATCCACGTCGGCGACAAGTCGATCAAGATCCTGGCCGAGCGCGACCCCGCGGACCTGCCCTGGGGCGACCTCGGGGTGGACATCGTCATCGAGTCGACCGGCCGGTTCACCACCGGCCCGGCCGCCAAGGCGCACATCGCGGGCGGGGCGAAGAAGGTCATCATCTCCGCGCCGGCCAAGGAAGAAGACATCACGATCGTGATGGGCGTCAACGACGACAAGTACGACGCCGACGCGCACAGCATCATCTCCAACGCCTCCTGCACCACCAACTGCGTGGCGCCGATGGCCAAGGTGCTGCTGGAGAACTTCGGCATCAACAAGGGCCTGATGACCACCATCCACGCCTACACCCAGGACCAGAACCTGCAGGACGGCCCGCACAAGGACCTGCGCCGGGCCCGCGCCGCCGCGCAGAACATCGTGCCGACCTCGACCGGCGCCGCCAAGGCGACCAGCCTGGTCATCCCCGAGCTCAAGGGCAAGCTCGACGGCTACTCGCTGCGGGTGCCGATCATCACCGGCTCGATCACCGACCTGGTGGTCGAACTGGGCAAGGACGTGACCAAGGACGAGGTCAACGCCGCCTACAAGAACGCCGCCGAGGGCGCGCTCAAGGGCATCCTGGTCTACACCGAGGACCCGATCGTCTCCTCCGACATCGTCGGGTCGACCGCCTCCTGCACCTTCGACGCGTCGATCACGATGGCGTACGGGAACCAGGTCAAGGTCTTCGGCTGGTACGACAACGAGTTCGGCTACTCCAACCGTCTGGTCGACCTGACCGCCCTGGTCGCGTCGCGGCTCGGCTAGCAAGGAAGCTGGCGCACAACACATGAAGACCATCGACGATCTCGACGTCAGCGGCCGCCGGGTGCTGGTCAGGTCCGACCTGAACGTCCCGTTCGACAAGTCAGGCAACGGCGTGATCACCGACGACGGCCGCATCCGGGCCTCGCTGCCGGTGATCCGCAAGCTGGCCGAGCGCGGGGCCAGGGTCGTGGTCTTGGCCCACCTCGGCCGCCCCAAGGGCGAGGACTTCGCCCAGCGGGCCGAGGGCGGCCCGTCGCTGCGCCCGGTCGCCGAGCGGCTGGCCGAGCTGCTCGGCCAGCCGGTCGCGTTCGCGACCGACCTGGTCGGCCCGTCCGCCGCCGCGACCGTCGCCGGGCTGGCCGATGGTGATGTCGCGCTGCTCGAGAACGTTCGGTTCGAGCCCGCAGAAACTTCAAAAGATGATGTCGAACGGACCGTGCTTGCCTCGGCCATCGCCCGGCTGGGCGATCTCTACGTGGGGGACGGGTTCGGCGTGGTGCACCGGAAGCAGGCCTCGGTCTACGACCTGCCCGCGCTGCTGCCGAACGCGGCCGGCGACCTGATCACGGCGGAGGTATCGGTGCTGCGGCGGCTGACCGAGGACCCGGCCCGGCCGTACGTGGTCGTGCTGGGCGGGTCCAAGGTCTCGGACAAGCTCGGCGTCATCGGCAACCTGCTCGGCCTGGCCGACCGGGTGCTGATCGGCGGCGGCATGACCTTCACGTTCTTGGCCGCACAAGGGCACGAGGTGGGCACCTCGCTGCTCGAGGCCGACCAGATCGACTCGTGCAAGGCGGTGCTGGCGGAAGCGGCCAAGCGGGGTGTCGAGCTCGTGCTGCCGACCGACATCGTGGTGGCGCCCCGGTTCGCCGCCGATGCCCCCGCCACCGTGGTCGCCGCCGACGCGATCCCGGCCGACCAGATGGGCCTGGACATCGGCCCGGCCTCGCGCGAGCTGTTCGCGTCGAAGCTGGCCGACGCGCGGACGGTGTTCTGGAACGGGCCGATGGGCGTGTTCGAGTTCCCGGCCTTCGCGGCCGGCACCCGGGCCGTGGCGGAGGCGCTGACCAAGGTCGACGGGCTCACCGTGGTCGGCGGCGGCGACTCGGCGGCGGCGGTCCGCTCGTTCGGGCTGGCCGACTCGGCCTTCGGTCACATCTCGACCGGCGGCGGGGCGTCGCTTGAGTATCTCGAAGGCAAGACGCTCCCCGGATTGACGGCCCTGGGGGCGTAGGCTCCCTACCGTTATGACTAAGCGAAGCGAAGAAAAATTGCCGCTGATCGCCGGCAACTGGAAGATGAACTGCAACCACTTCGAGGCGATCGCGCTGCTGCAGAAGGTCGCGTGGTCGCTGGAGGACAAGGACTATCGCAACGTCGAGGTGGCGGTGCTGCCGCCGTTCACCGACCTGCGGTCGGTCCAGACGCTGGTCGACGGCGACAAGATGAAGCTCGTCTACGGCGCGCAGGACCTCTCCCCGCACGCCAACGGCGCCTACACCGGCGACATCTCCGGCTCCATGCTGGCCAAGCTCGGGTGCTCGTACGTGCTGTGCGGGCACTCCGAGCGGCGGCAGTACCACCACGAGGACGACGCCGTCGTCAACGCGAAGGTCAGGGCCGCCCTCGGCGTCTCGATCACGCCGATCCTCTGCGTGGGGGAGCCGCTGGGGGTCCGGAAGGCGGGCGACGAGGTCGAGCACGTCGTCGCCCAGCTGAAGGGGTCGCTGGCCAAGGTGCCCGCCGAGGCGGTCGCGTCGATGGTGATCGCCTACGAGCCGATCTGGGCGATCGGCACCGGCGAGGTCGCCTCCGCCGCCGACGCGCAGAACATGTGCGCCGCGATAAGAGCGCATATTTCGGACACCGCGGGCGGCGAAGCCGGGGCCGGGGTGCGTATTCTGTACGGCGGGTCCGTCAAAGCCGACAATATTACGCCTATTATGGCGGGACAGGACGTCGACGGCGCGCTCGTCGGCGGCGCGAGCCTGGACGCCGGCCAGTTCGCTTCGATCTGCCGGTACTATCAGGTGGCCGCCGGCCGCTGACGGGCCGTATGAGTTAACGGCGCCGTGTAAATTAAGAAGACTGCTGCGTTCTGCGACGTCCGAGTTTCGAGATGTCAGTTCCAAGGAGAGAAGACACCGGTGGAGATCGCGCTCTCGGTCATCCTGATCATCGTTTCGCTGGTGATGGTCCTGCTCGTTCTCCTGCACAAGGGGAAGGGCGGCGGCCTCTCCGACATGTTCGGCGGCGGCGTCTCCTCGACGCTCGGCTCCTCATCGGTGGTCGAGCGGAACCTGGACCGCATCACGATCTTCTTTGGCGTCCTCTGGTTCATCCTCGTGGTCGCCCTCGGCTGGATCATCAACCACCCGTAGGGCAGCTCGCCCGCGGGCTGGCTTGAACGTGGGCAGTCTTGAACGTGGGTCTGTGCGTTTTCCGTCCGCGTCGGCGGATGTGATGGTGAAATGGAATGGCCAGCGGGTGGAGGCCCTCGGGGCTGGTGCTCCTGCGGTCGATGGCTTGGTACGGCGACAATGAGGTGATCTGTGAGCAGTGGCAACGCGATCCGCGGAAGCAGGGTAGGCGCTGGCCCGATGGGCGAGGCGGAGCGGGGCGAGGCCGCGCCCCGGACCTGGGTATCGTTCTGGTGCTCGAACGGGCACGAGACCAAGCCCAGCTTCGCGTCCGACGCCGCCATCCCCGACCAGTGGGAGTGCCCCCGGTGCGGCTTCCCGGCCGGCCAGAACCAGGCCGCCCCGCCGGCCCCGCCCCGCGTCGAGCCGTACAAGACTCACCTGGCCTACGTGAAGGAGCGCCGCACGGACACCGACGGCGAGGCGATCCTGGCCGAGGCCCTGCAGCGGCTGCGCGGCGCGTGACCGCCTAACCGCCTAACCGCCAAGGAAGCGCGCCCGGACAGTGAGCACTGTCCGGGCGCTTTCTGCTTGTCTCGGCTCAGCTGCGGACTCGGTCAAGCAGCGCCGCGTGCAGCCGCTGGAGGTCCTTCTGGGCCATGCCGTCAATGCGCATGTCGGGGGAGTCGCGCCAGTGCAGGAGCAGCGCCGCCTTCCAGCGGTGGCTGGTGATCTCCGCCCCGGCCAGTTCGTCCAGGCGATGCTGCCAGGGGGCGGGCGAGCCCTGCTGATGCCGCAGGCCGATCACGAACACCAGACGCGCATCGGTCAGCACCACGTAGCCGTCGATGCTCTTGACCTGGCCGAGCCACAGTCCGGTGGTGCGCTCGCCCGGCTCAAGCTCGACGCCGAGCTGCTGCAGGGTCTCGGTCATCGTCAGGTGCGGGGCCGAGCGGCGGAACAGGTGCGCGAACAGGCCCTCCTGCGGGCCGGCTGGGCGTCGTACCGGTACCCGCAGTAGCGGCACTTGCGCGCCGCCTCGAGGATCATCTCGGCGCAGTCCGGGCACGCCTTCATCGCACGCTCGTCGTGCGTCGCGGCGGGCTCTTCGTCCTGACCGCCGGACTGGCCTTGTTCGGATGACACGGGTGCTGATTTCCTATCGGAGCGCCGGGCTGATCGGCAATCACAGCCAGCATAGGAGGTCGGGGCGGTGCGCAGTCGCCCCGGTCCGTTCGAGATGATCGATTTGAGCCTTTTTTCGCGGAAGCAGAATGTCCGGGATCTTCGCTAGCCTGGCGCTATGACCGATACCCCCTGGGATCCACCGCTGCAGGGCACCGAGGCCGAACAGCTTCTGGCGGCGCTCGACCGGCTGCGGGCGACGTTCCGCTACAAGGCGGACGGGCTGGACGCGGCCGGGCTGAACCGCCGGCTCGGCGGGTCGACGCTGACGCTGGGCGGGCTGCTCAAGCACCTGGCCCTGGTCGAGGACCATCAGTTCGGCCAGAAGCTGACCGGGGTGCCGCTCGGCGCGCCGTGGTCGGAGGTCGACTGGGACGCGGAACCGGACTGGGAGTTCACCACCGCGGCCGGAGACTCGCCGCGGGCGCTGTACGAGCTGTGGGACGCCGCCGCCGCCCGCTCGCGCCAGCGGGTCGCCAGCCGCGCTGGCCGGCGGCGGCCTCGACCAGCCGGTACACGCCAGCATCGACGGTGAGCACCCCAACCTGCGGCGGCTCGTGTGCGACATGCTCGAGGAGTACGGCCGGCACACCGGGCACGCCGACCTGATCAGGGAGTCCGTGGACGGCCGGACCGGCGAGGACCCGGCCCCCGGCTGGAAGCCGAGCTCCTGAACGAGTCAGCGGCGCCGCTAGTCTGGCCGGGTGGAGACAGGGGAGACGGCGAAGACGGGTCGGACGACGCCCGCGCGGCTGCGGGAGGCGCGGCGCGAGGACGTGCCGGAGATCGTGGCCTTGCTGGCCGATGACGCGATCGGGGCGGGCCGCGAAGGGGCCGGCCGACGACGCCTACTACGCGGCGTTCGAGCTGATCGCGGCCGACCCGCGGAACCAGCTGCTGGTCGCCGAGGCGGACGGGCGCATCGTCGGGACGCTCCAGCTGACCATGATCCCCGGGCTGAGCCGGCACGGCATGCTGCGGGGGCAGATCGAGGGGGTCCGGGTCTCGTCCGATCAGCGCGGCCAGGGGCTCGGTCGCGGATGATCGAGTGGGCGATCGAGGTGGCGCGCGAGCAGGGCTGCGGGCTCGTTCAGCTGACGTCGGACAAGCGCCGTCCGATGCGGTCCGCTTCTACGAGTCGCTCGGCTTCACCGCCTCGCACGAGGGGCTGAAGCTCCCGCTGTCACCGCTTCGGCCAGCGCCAGGTCGGCCCGTCGAGCGGCTCCCGGCCGCTCACCCGGGTCTCGCCGAAGTCCTTGATCAACTCGATGGCGCTGGCGGTGGTTCCCGCTTCCTCGTCGCCTGGCGCAGCGCGTTGATCAAGGGCTGCGAGTGCGAGACGGCGATGACCTGCGATCGGGTCGCCGCGGCGGTGATCAGCTGGCCCAGCGGGGCCAGCAGCTGCCCGTGCAGGCTGGTCTCCGGCTCGTTGAGCACGAGCAGCCCGGCCGGGCGGGGCGCGAGCAGCGCCGCCGCCCACAGCAGGTAGCGCAGCGTGCCGTCCGAGAGCTCGGCCGCGCCCAGCGGCCGGAGCAGCCCATGCTGGTGCAGCCGCAGCCCGAGCCGTCCCCCGCCCTCGCTCTCGACGGTGAGGCGGCTGCCGGGGAAGGCCAGGTCGATCGCCTGGTCGAGGGCGGCGGCGTCGCCGGTCTCGCGGATCGTCTGCAGCGCGGCGGCGAGGTCGGAGCCGTCGGGGCTCAGCACCGGCGTCCGGGTGCCGATCTGGCTGGCGCGGGCGGGCGCCGCGGCGTCGGTCCTGACGTGGTCGTAGAACCGCCAGGAGCGGATCTGCTCGCGCACCCGGAGCACCTCGGGGGCCCGGCGGGGGTCGGCGAACTCGCTCAGCATGCTGTCATAGGGGCGGATCGGGTACGGCTCGGACCAGGCCCGGCGATCGTCGCGGACGCGGACGATGCCGTTGTCGCGCTCGCACAGCGCCGCCGCCGGCCGCGGCGCCGGCAGGCCCAGATGCTCTCCCGCTTGATCTCGGGGTCGAGCGCGAACAGGCTCTGACGCGGCGCCCGTCGGCAGGCCGAAGTCGATGGCGTAGCCGAATTCGTCGCCGCCGAAGCCGAGCCGCAGCGCGACCGACTTGGTCCGGGCGGTGCCCTGGACCGGATAGATGCCCTCCCGCACCGCCCGCCCGATCGTCTCGGGGCCCGCCCATAGGGTCGACGGCAGGCCGCCCTCGCGCGCCAGCGCGGCGACCGCCCCGTTGCGGGCGGCGTCGGCCAGCAGCCGCAGCGCCCGGTACAGGCTCGACTTCCCGACGCCGTTGGCCCCGGTCACCACGGTGAGCGGGGCGAGCGGGAGGACGAGGCGCCGCAGCGAACGGTAGTTCTCCACCGCCAGGGTGCCGATCACCCGCCCGACGATAGCGGAACCGGTGACTACGCCAGCAGGGTCGGCAGGACCTGTTGCACGTTCTCGTCGAGCGCTGCGGCGGCGGTGGCGTCGCCCGCCAGGTGGCGCAGCAGCGCGTGCTGGAAGACGCCGTCGAGCAGGGCGTAGGCCAGCGCCGGGGTAACCGCGAGCGGGGTCTGGCTGAGCTCGCCGAACTTGGCGACGATGCGCCAGATCATCCGCTCGAGCGACTGGTCGATGTCCTTGACGTCGGCCCGGAACTTCTCGTCGAACAGGGACTGGTTGCGCAGGTCGTACCAGAGCCGGTGCAGGCTCGCGTCCTCGACCAGCGTCGCCGCCATGGCCGCGCCGAACCCGCGGCGGAGCTGGTCCGCCCCGACGGCGGTCGCCACGATCGAGTCGTACCTGGTGACGCACTCGGCCTTGTACTGCCGGACGCAGTACATGATCAGCTCGAACTTGTCGGCGAAGTAGTAGTGCAGCACGCCGTGCGAGAACTCGGAGTTCTGCGCGATGTCGCGCAGGCTGGTGTTCGCGTAGCCCCGCTCGGCCAGGGTCTGCAGCGCGGCAGCGGCGAGCTGGTCGCGGCGCTCGGCGAACTTGTCCACCTGTCGGCGCGCGATCGTGTCCCGGTTCTGACCCGCCATGACTCCACGTTACTGGACGATCGGCCAAACTTCGTAAGACGATCGTCAAGCAATCTCTTGACAACTGTCAAGAGTGAGATCAGCCTTGGAGGCACGCGGCGGCGCCGGGGTGAGATCCCGGGCGAGTTCCCGGCTGCGGCGGTCACTGAGCGGGCTCGGCAGCACAGAGAGGTGTCCGATGAGCGTTTACGACCTGACGGGGCGCAAGGCCCTGGTAACCGGCGGGGCTCGGGGTCTCGGCGAGGGGATGGCGCGGGCGCTCGCCCTGGCCGGCGCGTCGGTGGTGATCGGCGACATCAGGGAGGACCTGGGCAAGGCGTGCGCCGACTCGCTGCGCTCCGACGGCGCCGGCGCCGAGTTCGTGCCGCTCGACATCACCGCGGAAGACAGCTGGGCTCCAGGCGATCCCGCAGGTCATCGCGCACCTCGGCGGCCTCGACATCCTGGTCAACAACGCCGGCGTGGAGATCACCAGCCTGCTGGTGGACATCGACCCGGCCGAGGTTCGCAAGCAGCTCGAGGTGAACGTGCTCGGCACCGCGCTCGGCCTCAAGCACGGCTTCCGCGCGATGCGCCCCGGCGGCCCGGCCGGCGCGGGCGGGTCGATCGTCAACGTCGCGTCGGTCGCGGCGACGATCGCCTTCCCCGGCATCGCGGTCTACTCCGCGACCAAGTCCGCGGTCGACCGGCTGACCAAGGTCGCCGCGATGGAGTCGGGCAGGCTCGGCTACGGGGTCCGGGTGAACTGCGTGTACCCCGGTCTGGTGCCGACCGAGATGGGCAACCAGCTCGCCAATGACTGCGCCACCATCGGCCTGTTCCCGACCGCGGCCGACGCCGCGATGGCGGTGGCGGGCCTTACCCCGCTCGGCCGCCTCGGCGAGGTGGCCGAGATCGCCGACGCGGTGGTGTTCCTCGCCTCGGACGGGGCGCGGTTCATCACCGGGGCCGGGCTGCCGGTCGACGGCGGCATGGGAATGTGAGGGGGGACCATGCGATGAGTGCCAAGAAGAAGGTCGTGGTCTACGGCGCCTCGGGCTACACCGGGCGGCTGGTCTGCGAGTACCTGCGCGAGTTCAACGTCCCGTTCATCGCGGCGGGCCGGGACAAGGCCAGGATCGCCGAGGCGCTGGAGACGGTGCCCGGGCATCGGGACCGTGGAGCACGAGATCGTCGAGGTCGAGCACGCGGTCGGGCCGCTGACGGAGCTGTTCGACGGCGCCAGCGTGGTCTGCAACATGGTCGGGCCGTTCGCCACCTACGGCGCCGAGGTCGTCGAGGCCTGCCTGGCCACCGGCTGCCACTACCTCGACACCACCGGCGAGCAGGACTGGCTCATCGCCGCCGAGGCGGCCTACGGCGCCCGGATGGCGGCGGCCGGCCTGCTGCTCGCGCCCGGCGTCGCGCAGATGTACACCACCGGGGAGATCGCCGCCCAGCTCTGCCTGGAGGAGCCGGGCCTCGACACCCTCGACATCCTCGTCTTCTGGAAGGGCGCGCCGACCGTCGCCTCCACCCGGACGATCCTGGTCAACGCCGCCCTCGCCAAGGCCTACTACCTGGAGCAGAACTCCTACGCCGGAATGGCCGGCCGACGGCGGCCTCTACACGGTGACGGTGCCGGGCCAGCACGAGACCGGGCTGGCGCTGCCGTGGGGCGGCACCTCGCACCCGGTCTGGTTCAGCCGCGACCCGCGGGTGGCCAACGTCAAGGTGCTCGGCGGCGTCTTCAACCGGCCGCTGATGCTCGGCGTCCCGCAGATCGTGGCGGCCGCGCTGGCTCAGATCGAGGATCTCCCCGAGGCAGGAGAAGCACCGGGTGCTGGCCGAGCAGGCGGCCGCGGTGATGAACCAGATGCCGCCGCGCGAGTACACCCGGATCAACACCTCGCTGGACTCGGTGCACGCCTCGGGCCCGCTCGGCCGGGCGCACTGCGTCATCCACGGGAACTGCAACTACAAGCAGACCGGGCTGCTCCAGGCGTACGCCGCCTACTCGCTGCTGCAGCAGCCGCCGCGGCGGGCAGGGTTCGCATCCGGCTGCCAGGCGTTCGGCCACCGCGAGCTTCTCGGCGTCCTGCGCAGTTTCGGCCTGGTGATGGAACCGGCGCTCACCAGGTCGAGTTGAGGGAGGACTGAGCCGTGCGGCTCGCCGACTTCCTCGACAAGGGGGCGTCGCTCCACCCCAGTGACGCCCCCTGCCTCACCATGGCCGGCCAGGCCAGGAGCTACGCCGACGTGCAGCGCCTGTCCTGGTCGGTCGGGCGGGCGCTGGCCCGGTCCGGCATCAGGCCGGGAGACAAGGTGGCGGTGCTGTCTGGCAACGACCCGGTGGCGTTCGCCGCTGTGTTCGGCATTAGCCGGGCCGGAGCGGTGTGGTGCCCGGTCAACCCGCGCAACGAGGCGGCCGAGAACCGCGAGCTGCTCGCGCTGCTTGACTGCCGCTGCCTGATCTTCGCCGCCGCGTTCGCGCCGCTGGTGGCGAAGATCGCGCCCGACCTGCCCGGGCTCACCACGCTGGTCTGCCTGGACGACGCCATCAGCGCCGTCAGCCCCTCCGGCGTGCCCGGCGCGGTCGGGTTCGGCGAGTGGCTGACGGAGGTCGGCGACGGGGCCTGGCAGGCCGACCCGGTCGACGACGTGGTGATGATCGCCGGGACCGGCGGCACCACCGGCAGGCCCAAGGGCGTCATGCTTACCGGCCGGAACGTCGAGACGATGGCGGCGCTGACCCTGATGAGCTACCCGTTCGAGGGCAGCCCGGTCTACCTCGCGTTCGCCCCGCTCACGCACGCCGCCGGGGTTCTCTGCTTCCCCATCATGGCGCTCGGCGGCGAGATCGTCATCATGGCCCGCCCCGATCTGGGGGAGTTCCTCGCGCTCATCGGCAGGTACCAGGTCAGCCACGCGTTCCTGCCGCCGACCGTGATCTACTCGCTGCTCGACCACCCGGCGCTCGCGTCGGCCGACCTGGGGTCACTGCAATGCCTGTGGTACGGGGCCGCGCCGATGTCGGCCGCCCGGCTCGAGCAGGCGATCGGCGTCCTCGGCCCGGTCCTCGGGCAGCTGTTCGGCCAGACCGAGGCGCCGATGTTCATCTCCGCGCTCGCGCCCAGGGACCACCTGCACGCGGACGGGACGCTGGCAATCGAGCGGTTCACCTCGGCCGGCCGCCCCACCCCGCTGACCACCGTGGCGATCATGGACGAGGCGGGCGGGCTGCTGCCGCCGGGGGAGCGGGGCGAGATCGTCGTCCGCGGCCCGCTGGTGATGGCCGGCTACTACAAGAACCCGGCCGCCACCGCCGAGGCGTCCAGGCACGGCTGGCACCACACCGGCGACGTCGGGTACCTCGACCCCGACGGCTACCTGTACATCGTCGACCGGCTCAAGGACATGATCATCACCGGCGGCTTCAACGTCTACTCGACCGAGGTCGAGCAGGCGGTGCTGGCCCATCCGGCCGTGCTCGACTGCGCGGTGGTCGGCCTGCCCGACGACAAGTGGGGCGAGCGCGTCACCGCGATCATCCAGCCGCTGGCCGGCCACGACGTCACCGCCGAGGAGATCCGCGCCTGGGTCAAGGACCGCCTCGGCAGCGTGAAGGCACCCAAGCAAGTCGAGATCTGGCCGGACCTGCCCCGGTCCCGGGTCGGCAAGATCCTCAAGGCCGACGTCAAGTCCCGCCTGCTTGACCGGGAACGGCCGCGCGAGCCAGGTTAGAGCCAGTCCTGGCGGCGGAAGACGGTGTACAGGACCACCCCGGAGACGAGCATGATCGCGACCGCGACGAGCAGCCCGACGTGGTTGCTGAACCCCGGGTAGGGCACGTTCATGCCGTAGAAGCCGGTGATGAACGTCGGGCACCGCGATGATCGCCGCCCAGCACGTGACCTTCTTCATGATGAGGTTCATCCGGTTGCCCTGGATCGTCAGGTTGGTCTCGAGGATCGTGGTCACGAGGTCGCGCAGCGACTCGGTCCACTCGGTCGCGCGCAGCACGTGGTCGTAGACGTCCTGGTAGTAGGGCATCAGCTCGCTCGTCGACGACGCGCAGGTCGCGGCGCATCAGCGAGTTCACGACTTCGCGCATCGGAGCACGACGCGGCGCAGCAGCACCAGGCACTTGCGCAGCTCGAAGGAGCGGCGCTGCACCGACATGTTCTTGCGGCGTGTCGTCGAAGAGGAGGTCCTCCAGCTCCTCGACCGCGTCGTCGAGCGACTGCACCGCCTCGAAGTGGCCGTCGACGATGAAGTCGAGCAGTCCGTACAGCAGGAAGCCGACGCCGTGGCTGGCCAGGTCGGCGCTGGCGTCCCAGCGCTCGACGACCTTGCCGATGTCGAGGCCGTCGTCCTTGCGGACGGTGATCAGCGCCTGCGGCAGTGATGAACGCCGCGATCTCGCTGGTGCGCGAGCTCGCCGGTGGTCGGTGTCGAGCCGCGCCGCGTAGGCGCTCAGGAACAGGTGCGTGTCGTACCGGTCGAGCTTCGGCCGCTCGCCGGTCGAGCAGCGCGTCCTCGATCGCCAGCGGGTGCAGGCCGAACTCGTCCTGCAGCACCAGCGAGGTCCTCGCGGTCGGGGTCGCGCAGGTCGAGCCAGACCGTGGCGTACCGTCGACCAGGTGGTCGCTGATCCGCGCGACCGGGAAGCCCTGGTCGGCCAGCCGGCCGTCCCGGTACAGCCGGGTGCGTGCCTGGCACCGGGTCGGCGAGGCCTTGCAGATGCTGTCCGCGGCGACGGTATGCGGGTCGCTGCCGTGAAACGTGCTGCTCCCGCGGCGAACCGGTTCCGAGCTGCCCGCCAAGCGCGCCGCTAGCCGCGCCAGAACGCACTTCATCCATGAGGTCCCCTTGCGTCGCCGGCTGCCGGACCTAGGATCTCACCTCGCCATGCCCGTCCGCGCGCGGGCAGGCCATGATCGTGATAACTTAGCGTTTCGCGAGGAATTAGCTTACTAGTGCGAAGGTTCACCTGTCCCCGCCCAGCGCCTCCTGCGACGGTGGGGTCGGCGTCGGTGCCGAGGACGCGCCAGTCCTCGCCGTCGCCGAGGACCTTCTCCGCGCCGCGGATCGCGCGGAAGTCGCCCGCGCCGCCCAGCGCGGGCAGTTCCGCCGTCGGTCGTCGGCCAGCGCCTTGGCGGCGCGCAGCAGCTGGCGGTGCATCCGGATCAGCGGCGACGTCGGTCGAGCCGAGGTGCTCGGCCGTCCGGTCGAAGATCGGCCCCGCGGTCTCGGTCGCCATCGCGTCCTGGGACCGGAAGTCCGCGATCCCGCTGTAGGACGAGCCCCCGCTGCGCGACCCGGTCGATCCGGTAGTCGTTCTCGCGGCGTGTAGGTGCGGGGGACGACGCCGTTCGGCGGCAGCATCTCGAACGGGTACTTCTCATAGGTGAAGAAGACCGGCCCGCCGAGCCCCCGCGGGTTGGCCGGCGGCTGGTTGGTGAAGTTGTACCGGTAGGTCGTGTAGTCGTCGGACGGCACCACGAAGATCTGCCGGGTCGAGAACGGGATCTGGGCGATGATCGTCGACGCGGGGAAGATGTAGGCGCTGATGCGCACGTGCCGGTAGCCGTTCGGGAGTCACCCGCAGCCCCGCGTACCTGAAGCCGTGCCAGGTCTCGTCCACCTCGATGAGCGAGCGCGGGTCGTGCCGCCAGAACTTCATCGACATGTACCCCGACGGGTAGCCGGGCTTGTCGGTGCCGTCGTCGGGGATGTCGTCGATCGCGTCGAACTGGTGCAGGTTGGAGATGTGGGCGGTGTCCAGGTCGCCGTCCATGGACTGGACCCAGTTGCAGTAGATCGAGCTCCTTGTTCGGCCGCGACCAGCGGCGCCGACAGCGACGTCGGTGCCGAAGTCGCGGAAGGGCGTCATCGAGCACTCGGGGCCCCAGGTACGCCCAGACGATCCCGCCCGACTCGCGCACCGGGTAGGACTTCGTCTTGATCCGGTGCGCGAACGACCGGATCTCTGACCGCTGATCGGTGCACTGCCCGGTGACGTCGAACTTCCAGCCGTGATAGGTGCAGCGCAGCCCGCACTCCTCGTTCCTGCCGTAGAACAGCGACGCCCCCCGGTGCGGGCACCGCTCCTCGATCAGGCCGACCGCGCCGCCGGTGTCGCGGAACGCGACCAGGTCCTCGCCCAGCAGCCGGACCCGGCGGCGGCCCGTCGGGCTCGCCGATCTCCGACGACAGGCAGGCCGGGATCCAGTAGCGGCGCAGCAGGTTCCCCATCGGGGTCCCGGGGCCGACCCGGGTGAGGATCTCGTTGTCTTCGGCCGACAGCACGGCGCACCTCCGCGTGACGCATGCGACTCTCACTCGCCTCTCACGGTGTCGTGCGCATCGAGACGAGTCAATGTGACAGGAGCGGAGAATCCGGCCGCCGTTCCTGTGGCGTCGCGAAGGACCCGGCGGTCAGTGCGCGAAGGACTTCCGCTTGGCCTGGAATTCCGGCGGCAACTGCGTCTGCGGGTTGTGCTCGAGAATGCGCAGATGCAGCCGGAAGTCGTCAAGCAGGAGGTTGGCCAGGTCCATGGGAGAACCCGTTCCTGACGACGATCCGCATCACCGACATGTCGCTCAGGTTCTCGGGGAACGTGTAGGCCGGGACCTGCCAGCCGCGCTGCCGCAGCCGCTCCGACAGGTCGTAGACCGAGTACCTGTCGACGTCATCGTGCAGCTTGAACGCGAACACGGGCAGGTCGCTGCCGTCGGTGAGCAGCTCGAACGGGCCGAGCTTGGCGATCTCGGCCGACAGGTACCTGGCGATGTCCTGGCAGGTCTGCTGCACGCTGCCGGTAGCCGGAGAAGCCGAGCCGAGGAAGTTGTAGTACTGCGCCGCGACCTGGGCGCCGGGCCGGGAGAAGTTCAGCGCGAACGTCGGCATCTCGCCGCCGAGGTAGTTGACCTTGAAGACCAGGTCCTCGGGCAGGGCGCTCGGAGTCCCGCCAGACGACCCAGCCGACGCCCGGGTAGACCAGGCCGTACTTGTGCCCCGAGGTGTTGATCGACGCGACCCGCGGCACCCGGAAGTCCCACTGCAGGTCCGGGTGGAGGAACGGCGCGACGAACCCGCCGGACGCGCCGTCCACGTGGATCGGGACGTCGGGCCCGCCGCGGCGGCCTGCGAGCGCGTCAAGGGCCGCGTTGATCTCGGCACCGGCTCGTAGCAGCCGTCCATGGTCGACCCGAGGATGGCGACGACGCCGATCGTGTTCTCGTCGCACTGCGCCGCCGCCTCGGCGGCCCCCAGGTGGTAGCCGCCCCGGCTCCATCGGCACGTACTTGCGGCTCCACGTCCCAGTAGCGGCAGAACTTCTCCCAGCAGACCTGGACGTTCGTGCCCATCACCAGGTTCGGCCGCGCGGTGTCGAGCCCGGCCGCCTTGCGGCCGGGCGCGCCAGCGCCACAGCAGCGCCATCCCGCCGAGCATGCACGCCTCGCTCGACCCGGTGGTCGAGCAGCCGACCGACTCGCCGTGCGGGCGCGTGCCACAGGCGGCCGAGGATGTTCACGCAGCGCTTCTCGAGCTCGGCCGTCTGCGGGTACTCGTCCTTGTCGATCATGTTCTTGTCGACGCACTCGGCCATCAGCTGCTCGGCCTCGGGCTCCATCCAGGTGGTGACGAACGTCGCCAGGTTCAGCCGGGCGTTGCCGTCGAGGATGAGCTCGTCCCGCACCACCTGCAGCGCCGTGCGCGGCAGGACCCCGTGCTCCGGCAGCTCGTACCGCGGGATCACGCAGCTCTTCTCCCGGAAGTACACCGGGTTGATGTCGAGCTCGGCCGTGGCCTCTTGCTTCTCTACCCGCTTGTGCAGCTCTGGCATGCCCACAGGCTAGTCCCGCCAAAGTAGCCGCGAGCGAACGCCCGCCACCAAAGGTCAAATTCCAATTCATCATCTCGAACGGACCGTGGCTCCGCCCAGTCCCGCCGCGATTCGGTCGCCCGCGACGGAGCCGGCCGGCCGGAAGCGCGGACAGGTGTCCGGCATATGTTGGTCTGGGCGATGGGACGCGGCAGACGAAGGGTGGAGTGGCGACGATGGAGTACCGACAGCTGGGCCGCAGCGGGCTGCGCGTATCGACGCTGACGCTTGGCACGATGACGTTCGGCGGGCGCGGCGGGTTCCGCGCGGTGGGCGCGACCGACGTGGTGGCGGCCCGCCGTCACGTTGACATGTGCCTGGACGCCGGGGTGAACCTGATCGACACGGCCGACGTCTACTCGGGCGGGCTCGCGGAGGAGATCACCGGGGAGGTGATCAACGGGCGCCGGGACTCGTTGCTGCTGTCGACCAAGGTGCGGATGTCGATGGGCGACGGGCCGAACGACGCGGGCCTGTCCCGGCAGCACATCATCGCCGGCTGCGAGGCCAGCCTGCGCAGGCTCGGCACCGACCACATCGACATCTACCACGTGCACGAGTGGGACGGGCAGACCCGGCTCGAGGAGACCCTGTCCGCGCTCGACTCGCTGGTCACGGCGGGGAAGGTGCGCTACCTGGCGGCGTCGAACTACGCCGGCTGGCAGCTGATGAAGGCGCTCGCGGTGGCCGACAGCCGCGGCTACGAGCGGTTCTCGGCCCAGCAGGTCTACTACTCGCTCGAGGCGCAGGGACGCCGAGTACGAGCTCGTACCGCTCTCGGTCGACCAGGGGCTCGGCATCCTGGTGTGGTCGCCGCTGGCGGGCGGGCTGGTGTCGGGCAAGTACCGGCGCGACGCGTCGCCGTCCGAGCAGACCCGGCAGCTGTCGGGCGAGTGGAGCGAGCCGCCGGTCCGCGACCGGGAGAAGCTCTACGACACGATCGAGGTGCTGGTCGACGTGGCGGCCGCCCACGGGGCCTCGCCGGCCCAGGTCGCGCTCGCCTGGCTGCTCGGCCAGGCCGGCCGTGACCTCGCTGATCATCGGGGCGCGGACCGACGAGCAGCTGCCGACAACCTCGGCGCGGCCTCGCTCTCGCTGGCCGAGGACGAGCGCGCGGCGCTGGACAAGGTCAGCGCGCCCGACCTGATCTACCCGCACTGGCACCAGCTCGCCACCGCCAAGGACCGCCTCGGCCCGGCCGACCTCGCCCTGCTCGGGCCGCACCTGCAGGGCTCGTGAGCGGGCGCGCGGTGCGGCCCGGCCGCCTTACCAGGTCTGGTCGCCTGCTCGCACCAGCATCTCGTTGACCGCCACCCGGCGGTCGCTGGTGACGATGTAGGCGACGGCGTCGGCGATGTCGTCGGGCAGCAGCGCCTCGATGGCGGCGACCTGCTTGCGGGCGGCCGCCTGGACGTCGCCGGTGACGTGGTCGACGAGCTCGGTGTCGACGGTGCCGGGCTCGACCACGCCGACCCGCACCCGGTGGCCGACCAGTTCCTGCCGCAGCGCCTCGGAGAAGGCGTTGACGCCAAACTTCGTCAGGTTGTAGACGCTGCTGCCGGGCCGGGCCACCCGCCCGGCGGTGGAGCTGATGTTCACCACGTCGGCCACCCGCCGGGGCGAGTCGCCGGCCGCCTTGACCAGGTGCGGCAGCGCCGCATGGGTGACGTACAGCAGCGCCTGCACGTTGAGCGCGATCATCCGATCCCACTCGTCGGTCGTCGTCCCCAGGGCGGGGCCGAGCAGCATCACGCCCGCGTTGTTGACCACGGTGTCCAGCCCGCCGAGCCACTCGGCGACCTCCTCCACGGCGGAGATCGCCTGCTGCTGATCGGTCACGTCGGCCTGGACGACGTGCGTGCGCCCGCCGCCTTCCTTGATCTCGCTGGCGAGCTCGGTCAGCCGGTCGAGGCGACGGGCCACCAGGCCGACGGCCGCGCCCTCGGCCGCCAGCCGCCGCGCTGTCGCCGCCCCGATGCCGCTGCTCGCCCCGGTGACCAGCGCGGCCGTCCCCGCCAGCGGTTGACTCATCTCAATCCCCCGAGCACCCGATCGTCGGCCATGCCCGGGAGCCTACCCAGCAAGCCGCCACTCGTTAACCCCGCTACGCACCTAGCGACACAACTGCTTTCGTCACGTCATCATTCAGGTTCCGACATATCGGACTGACGTCTTGATCGTGTGCCATTCGGGTCGTATAGCGCCCTGTCGTATAGCGCCCCCAGTAGCACACGCTGACGGGTCGAGGCCGCTGGACGTACGTGCGGGCGAATCGCGTAGCGCCCCCAGCGGCACACGCTGACCAATCCACCGCGACATCCCCTCGCCGCAGGAGAATTTTTCGCAATCTCCCCGCGAAGGCGAGGCCCGTCCTGCCGATCGGCGACCGCACCGCCATAATCTGGTGCGAGCGTCACGTCACCGACCCCGGGAGCCGCCCTGTGGAATCGTCAGCACCGACCGTGTTCTCAGCCTCGGCTCAGCCTGAAAGTGAGGTCAAGGCTCGCTCGGGGGGCGCGGCGCTGGTTGAGTGCCTGTCGGCGCAGGGGATTCCGCTGTGGACGTGCGTGCCCGGCGAGAGCTTTCTGCCGGTGCTTGACGCGCTCTGGGCGGCGGGCGTCGGGGTGATCAACACCCGGCACGAGGCGGCGGCCGCCAATATGGCCGAGGCGGCCGGGAAGCTGACCGGGCGCGCCGCCGTCTGCCTGGTCACCCGGGGGCCGGGTGCGTCCCACGCGAGCATCGCCCTGCACACGGCCTACCAGGACGGCACGCCGCTGGTCCTGCTGGTCGGCCAGGTCGACCGGGACCTGCTCGGCCGGGACGCCTTCCAGGAGATGGACTACGAGCGGGTCTTCGGCTCGTCGGCCAAGGCGGTGCTGACGATCGATGACGCCGACCGGATCCCCGAACTCGGTCGCGCGGGCGATGCAGGTCGCGCACAGCGGACGCCCGGGGCCGGTGGTGCTGGTGGTGCCGGAGGACGTCCAGTACGACCGCACCGCCGCCCCGGTCAGGATCGCGCGAGCGGCCGACGCCCCGCCGCTCGACAGCAACCGACCGGGACGCGCTGCTGGAGCGGCTGACCCAGGCGCGGCGGCCGGTGCTCATCGTCGGCGGGCCGGGCTGGTCCCAGTCGGTCGGCGACGGCATCACCGCGTTCGCCGAGCGCAACCAGATCCCGCTGGCGGCCGCCTTCCGCTGGCAGGACGCGGTCGACAACGCGTCCCCGAGCTACGCCGGCTACCTGGGCCTCGGCGGCAGCCGGGACCTCCGCAAGCACGTCACGGCGGACGCCGACCTGATCGTCGCGCTCGGCCCGCGCCTGGACGACCCGACCACCGACGGCTACCAGCTCGACGCGGCCGCCGGCCATACCGTGCTGGTGTCGCAGGCGCCGGGCGACCTCGGCGGCCCGCCCGCGCCCGCTCCGGCGCTGGCGATCCACGCGAGCCTGGAATCGGTCGCGGCCGCGCTCCGCGACGTCGGCCTGCCGGAGTCGGCCGACCGGAAGACCTGGCGCGCCCGGCTCCGAGGCGTCCAGGAGCGGTTCCACGCGCCGGCCGGCGCGCGACCTCACGCTCGACACCGCGGCCGTCTTCGCGCACCTGCGCGAGGCGCTGCCCGCCGGACGCGATCGTCACCAACGGGGCCGGCAACTACGCGATCTGGCTGCAGCGGTTCTTCGAGTTCCGCCGGTTCGGCACCCAGCTCGCCCCCAGGAACGGGGCGATGGGGTACGGGGTGCCCGGCCGGCCTGGCCGCGGCGGCCCTGCACCCCGACCGGACGGTGGTCACCGTGGCCGGCGACGGCTGCTTCCTGATGAGCGGGAACGAGCTCGCCACCGCCGTCCAGTTCGGGCTCAACGTCATCGTGATCGTCGTCAACAACGGCATGCTCGGCACGATCCGGATGCACCAGGAGCGCGCCTTCCCCGGGCACGTGATCGCGCACCGAGCTCCGCAACCCCGACTTCGCCGCCTACGCGGCCTCGTTCGGCGCCCTCGGCCTGCTGGTGCGAGCGGACGGAGGAGTTCCCGGCCGCCCTCGCGCGCGCCCGCGCGCACCAGGCCCGGCCCTGATCGAGCTCCGCACCGACCCCGAGCAGCTCAGCCCGGACCTGGCGGCTGAGCCAGCGTAGCGCAGCGCTCGGCCACCCGGCTCATGAAGCACAATCCGGACAGGTGGCGCTCCATCTCGTGCGCCGCGCCGTCGGCGTCGCCCGCCGTCAGGCAGTCGAGCAGCCGGCGGCGCGAGTTGAGGATGATGCCGTCGGCCACCGGGCCGACCGATAGCGCCAGGTTGTGCGTCCACCCGACCGCCACGCCCGCCAGCCGGGCCAGCACCGGGTCGCCGGTCGCGTCGCCGAGCAGGTTGAACAGCTCGGCGTGGGCCGCCGCCTTACGGTCCCAGGCCAGGTGCACCGGCAGGCAGGCAGCCTGCTGGACGCTGTCGGCGAGCGCCTTCAGGTACGCCGACGCCATCCGCTGGCAGGCGATGCGCACGATCGTGCCCTGCATCGAGATCAGGGCCTCATCCCTCATGCGACACCCGCTGGGCGAACGCCCGGCGGAGCGCCTGGCGGTCCTCCTCGGTGGTGCCGCCCCAGATGCCGAACGCGATCTGGTTGCGCAGCGCCCAGCCCAGGCACGGCTCCCGCACCTCGCAGCCCTGGCAGATCCCCTTGGCCTGGCCGACCTGCTCGATCGACGGACCCGTCGTGCCGACCGGGAAGAACAGCTCAGGATCGACCTGGCGGCACGCGGCGCTCAATCGCCAGCTTGCGTACGAGGCCAGGGTCTCCGCCGGGCGCGACGGGGTCGTGTGGTTCATTCGTGCGTCAGCTCCTTCGGTCCACTCGCGCGCCCACGAGGCCAACGTCGCGCGAGTAATCCGATTCTCAGATCCAGGGCCGCTGCGCACATCAGCAGAATGACTGGTCCGCTGACTGCCGCCTTGCGTCGCCGATGACACGAAGGCATATACCCACTCCTCACGCATTGTCGTCTTCCAGTGACACGCAGTTGTTGAGAGCGTGTTAAGACCGGGGCCGACCCCGGGTCGCGGGCCATATGATCCCCGGGTGGAAAAAGGGTCCGTTCGGGATAAAAGCTTTGAATTTTCCGAACGGACCCTGGGTGACTGCGGAGCGTTAACGGCTCCCGGTCGTCAGGCCTGGCGCTTGCCGCGCAGCAGCGAGGCCAGGCCGGCCAGCACCGACAGGGTGGCGGAGACGCCGAACACGACGACCAGGCCGCTGTGGAACGGCCCGGCCAGCAGGCTGGGGAAGAACTGCCGGCCGGTCAGCGCCGCCTGGCTGGCGGCGGGCAGCTTGGCGAGCACGCCGGTCGGCTCGAGCAGGTGCTGGATCGGGTTCACGCCGAGGACCGAGGCGAACAGCGACGACACCGGGGGCAGGGCGGCGATGTTGTGGGCGACCCCGGACGGCACCCCGACCTTGGTCAGGCCGCCGCTGAGCGAGGTCGGCAGCTTGCTCGACAGGCCGGCGATCAGCAGCGTGAAGACGATGCCGATGGAGACCGCGGTGCCCGAGTTCTGGAACGTCGCGCGCATCCCGGAGGCCGCGCCCCGGTCGCTGGCCGGGACGCTGCCCATGATCGAGGAGGAGTTCGGCGAGGCGAACATCCCGCTGCCGATCCCGTTCAGCGCGATCAGCGCCGCGAACATCCAGTAGGGGAAGTTGACCGGGATCAGCATCAGGCCGATGAAGCTGGACGCGAACACCGCCGCCCCGCCGGTGGCGATCCCCCGGGAGCCGAACTTGTCGGACAGCGATGCCGGAGATCGGCCCCGCGACCAGGAATCCGGCCGTCATCGGGAGCAGGAAGATGCCCGCCCACAGCGGGGTCTGATCGTAGCTGTAGCCGTGCAGCGGCAGCCAGATGCCCTGCAGCCAGATGATCAGCATGAACTGGATGCCGCCGCGGGCGATCGACACCAGCAGGCCGGCCACGTTGCCCGCGGTGAACGCCCTGATCTTGAACAGGCCGAGGTGGAACATCGGCTCGGCGATCCGGGTCTCGATGATCAGGAACGCCACCAGCAGCGCGGCGCCGCCGATGAGCTCGCCCAGCACGACCGGGGACTCCCAGCCCATCGAGTTGCCGTGGTACGGCTGGATGCCGTAGGTGGTGCCGACCAGGATCGAGCCGAGGCCGAGGGCGAACGTGATGTTGCCCCACCAGTCGATCTTGCTGCGCCGCCTGACGCCGTTGTCGCGCAGCATCATGTACGCCCATACGGTGCCGAAGACGCCGACCGGGACGTTGATCCAGAACACCGCGCGCCAGTCCCAGGCGGCCAGCAGGCCGCCCGCGACCAGGCCGATGAACATGCCCGCGAGGGCGGCGATCTGGTTGGTGCCGAGCGCGAAGCCGCGCCGTTCGGCCGGGAACGCGTCGGTCAGGATCGCGGCCGAGTTGGCCATCAGCATCGACCCGCCGATCGCCTGCAGGAACCGCCAGCCGATCAGCCACAGCGCCCCGTGGGTGCCCTGGTACGGGTCGAACGAGAGCAGGATCGAGGCGATCGTGAACACCACGAAGCCCGCGTTGTACATCTTCACCCGGCCGAACATGTCGCCGAGCTTGCCCAGGTTGACCACCAGCACCGCCTGGACGAGGCGGTAGCCCATGATCATCCAGAGCAGGTAGCTGATGTTGCCCGGCCGAGAGCGGGTCCAGGTTGATGCCGCGGAAGATCGCCGGGAGCGCGATGATCACGACCGATCCGTCGAGCGAGGCCATGAAGATGGCCGCGGTCGTGTTGGCGAGGGCGATCCAGGCGTAGCGGTCGGGCTTGGGCGCGACCGGCTTCGGGCGTCGTGGTGGCGGTGCTTGAACTCATTAGAGCTTCTCCGCCAGCCTTTCGAGCAGGGGGACGACTGCCTTCAGCTGGCTCAGCTCGTCGCCGCTGAACCCGTCGCCCAGCGCGGCCGCGATCTGCCCGGTCCGCGCGCCGCGCTTGTCATGGATCAGCTGCCGCCCCGCCTCGGTGATCGACAGCACGATCCGCCGCCCGTCCTCGGGGTCCCGGTCCCGCTCGATCAGGCCGCGGTCCTCCAGGGCGGCGACGGTGACGCCCATCGACTGCGGGCTGATCCGGTCGTGCCGGGCGAGCTCGCTCGAGCTGGCCGGGCCGCCGCGCTCCAGGCGCGACAGCGTCGAGGACTCGGCCAGCGTCAGCTCGTCGTTGGGCGAGGTCTGCTTGAGCCTGCGGTACAGCATGCCGATGGCGACCCGCAGCGCGGCCGCGACCTCATGAGCATCCGGAACGGACCCCTCTGACTCCATATGCTCAACGTAACTGATAAGTCTCCACTTAGCAATTCGGCGCGTGCCGACGGCCGCGCCGACGGGGTGGCCTTGCCGGGCTGCTCCGGCCGCTACTCCGCCTGCTGCTGCGACAGGTAGCGGCAGAAGAGGTAGCCGTCCTCGGCCAGCACCTGGGCGAGGGTCATCCGGTCGGCCGGCGAAGGCGGGGCCCGCGACGATGCGGCCCGCGCCGGGGCCGGCCAGGGTGGGGCTGAGGGTGAGGGTGAGCTCGTCGAGCAGGCCCGCGGCGGCGACCTGGGCTCAGCAGGTGCGGGCCGCCCTCGCAGTTGACCCGGCGACAGGCCCCGGTCGGCCAGCGCGTCGAGCGCCGCCGCCAGGTCGACCTTGTCCTGGCCGGCCACGATCACGTCGGCCGCCTTGGCGGCGGCCGCGCGCAGATCCGGACGGGCTGCCTCGCGGGTGATCACGATCGTCCGCGCGTCCGGCGGCGCCTCGGTGAACAGCGGACTGTCCAGGTCCAGGTCGAGGGAGCCGCTGATCACCGCGATCGTCGCGGTCGCGGGCCGGCCGGCCCGCAGCGACGCGAGGGCCGGGCGGGGGCGGGCGGGCTTGTAGTTCTCGGCCTCGGCGGTGCCCGAGCCCACCAGGACCACGTCGGCCAGCACCCGCAGGATGCCGAAGACCCGCTTGTCCCCGGCCGCCGACAGCCCGCCGGACAGCCCGTCCAGCGACCCGGCGCCGTCCGCGCTCATCACCATGTTGGTCCGCAGCCAGCGCTCGCGCGGGTACGCGTACGCCTCGGCCAGCTCGAAGTCGTCGAGCTCGTCGCCCGCCTCGGGAAGGATCATCCGCATGGTCGAATCCTAGCCCACTGGCGATAACAGCAAGAAGCGCGGGACGCGCGGACGCGCGATCAGCGAAACAGGGCGCTCAGGACCGGGAGCGGAGCACGACGATGGCGCGGCTGGCGACCTCGACCTTGGTCTTGGGCAGGAAGCCGATCGCGTCGGCCGGGTCGCCGCGCGGCGAGAGCGTGTCGATGACGATCTCCCAGTCGGTGCCGAGGGTCGCCTCGGGGATGGTGAACGTGATCGGCTCCGCGCCCGCGTTGAACAGCAGCAGGAACTTCTTGTCGGTGACCGGGTCGCCGCGCGGGTCGGGCTCGCTGATCGCCGACCCGTTGAGGAAGACCGCGACCGACCGCGCGAACGAGGCCTGCCAGTCCTCCTCGGTCATCTCGTCCCCGGACGGGGTGAGCCAGGTGATGTCGGTCGTCCCGGCCCCCGAGCCGGTGAACGGGCCGTGGAAGAAGCGGCGGCGGCGGAACACCGGGTGGCGGCGCCGCAGCCGGGAGACCTTCTGGGTGAACGCGAGCAGGTCCCGCTCGCCCGCCGCGCGCGACCAGTCCACCCAGGAGATCTCGTTGTCCTGGCAGTAGGCGTTGTTGTTGCCGCCCTGGGTGCGCGCGATCTCGTCGCCGGCCGACAGCATCGGGATGCCCTGCGACAGGAAGAGCGTGACGAGGAAGTTGCGCTGCTGCCGGGCGCGGAGCTCGGCGACCTCGGGGTCGTCTTCGGCCGGGCCCTCCACGCCGCAGTTCCAGGACCGGTTGTCGTCGGTCCCGTCGCGGTTCTCCTCGCCGTTGGCCTCGTTGTGCTTGCCGTTGTAGCTGACCAGGTCGGCCAGCGTGAACCCGTCGTGGCAGGTGACGAAGTTGATCGAGGCGATCGGGCGGCGCCCGGAGGTCTCGTACAGGTCGCTCGAGCCGGTCAGCCGGGAGGCGAACTCGGGCAGCGTGGCCGGCTCGCCGCGCCAGAAGTCGCGGATCGTGTCCCGGTACTTGCCGTTCCATTCGGTCCACAGCGGCGGGAAGTTGCCGACCTGGTAGCCGCCCTCGCCGACGTCCCACGGCTCGGCGATCAGCTTCACCTGGGAGACGACCGGGTCCTGCTGCACCAGGTCGAAGAACGTGGACAGCCGGTCCACGTCGTGCAGCTCCCGGGCCAGGGCCGAGGCCAGGTCGAAGCGGAACCCGTCGACGTGCATCTCCAGCACCCAGTAGCGCAGCGAGTCCATGATCAGCTGGAGCGAATGCGGGTGCCTGACGTTGAGCGAGTTGCCGCAGCCGGTGTAGTCGATGTACCGCCACGGGTTGGCGTCGTCGAGCCGGTAGTAGGCGTGGTTGTCGATGCCGCGGAAGGAGAGGGTCGGGCCCCGGCCGTCGCCCTCGGCGGTGTGGTTGTAGACCACGTCGAGGATGACCTCGATGCCCGCCGTATGCAGCGCCTTGACCATCGTCTTGAACTCGCCGACCTGCTCTCCGCGCTGCCCGGCCGAGCAGTAGCGGTTATGCGGGGCGAGGAAGCCGATCGTGTTGTAGCCCCAGTAGTTGGTCAGCCCGCGGGACGACAGCCCCTGCTCGGGGACGAACTGGTGGACCGGCAGCAGCTCCACCGCGGTGACGCCGATCCGCTTGAGGTGCTCGATCACCGCCGGGTGGGCGATCCCGGCGTAGGTGCCGCGCTGGTGCAGCGGCACCTCGGGGTGGCGCAGGGTCAGGCCCCGGACGTGCGCCTCGTAGATGACGGTGTCGTGGTAAGGGATGTGCGGCGGCCGGTCGTTGCCCCAGTCGAAGAACGGGTTGATGACCACGTTCTTCGGCATGAAGGGGGCGCTGTCGGTCGTGTTCGGCCGCCGCGGGTCGGTCCACTGGTAGTCGAACAGCGCCTGGTCCCACTGCACGTCCCCGTCGAGGGCCTTGCCGTACGGGTCGAGCAGCAGCTTGGACGGCGCGCAGCGGGCGCCGTGCCGGGGGGAGTGCGGGCCGTGCACCCGGTAGCCGTACCGCTGACCGGGGCTGATCGCGGGCAGGTAGCCATGCCAGACGAACCCGTCGACCTCGGACAGCTCGACTCGGGTTTCCGCCCCGGCATCGTCGAACAGGCATAGCTCGACCGCCTCGGCAGCCTCGGAGAACAGGGCGAAGTTACTACCCCACCCGTCCCACGTAGCCCCGAGAGGATACGCGGCTCCTGGCCAGATGTGCATTCCCCTCCTCGCGCGGTCCGTCTGCCCTCTCTGGGCGCATGAGCCTACCGCGTAAGGTTATGCGCGGCGCGGCGCACGCGCCGTAACACCCGTTCCACGTCGGTTTCCCCGTATGGAGCACCTTACTAACCGGCCCTAACCGGCGAGTAGCCACAGCGCGATCACTGTAGCCGGAGTCTCGCCACAAACGATCGCATTGCCGCGCATCGGCCCAGCCGTCCGCCGCCGCCCGGTACCGGGCGAGGACGACATCGGCGACCTCGGGGGCGGCGCCGAGCACGCTGGAGACGGCCGACGCGCCCGCCGCGACCGTGCCGGCCCTGATCTTGTCCGCGAAGTAGCCGGGGGCGAGCAGGTACGTGGCCACCACGACCGGCCCCCGGGCCGGGTCGACGCCCGCGACCGCCTCGGACGGCGACGGCCCGGCGGCGGACGCGTACGCGGGCACGACCGCGCGCCAGCCCCGGTCGCGCTGCCAGCCGGCCGCGAGGTCGGCGATCGTGGCGTTGGCGGCCGGGTCGGACGAGCCCGCCGCCGCCAGCACCACCGCGGTGCGAGCGCGGTCGGCGGCCGAGTCGACCGCGACCCCGGCCTCGCGCAGGCGCCGCTCCAGCGCGGCCACCAGCAGCGGGTGCGGGCCAAGGGTGTCGGTGCAGCGGACGTCGAGGGCGGCCGCGCTCCCGGCCGCGCTGGTGGCGGCCGCGAGCTGCGCGGGAATGTCGGACTTGCTGTGATAAGCGGCGGTCAGCAGCAGCGGCACGACGATGCACTGTGTTTTCCCGAGCGCGCCCAGCAGCTGGGGGAGCGACGGCGCGCAGTGGTCGAGGAAGGCCGCCCGCACGTCCACCCCGCCGCCGCCCGCGTCCGCCGCCCGCGCCGCGACGACGCCGAGCAGCTCACTGACGGTGGCCGCCGCCCGCGGGTCCTTGGACCCGTGGGCAACGGCGACGAGCGGAGGATGACTGGCGGACGCCAAGGTCAGACGTGGATGCCGCATTCGGTCTTGCCCGTCCCGGCCCACCGGCCGGACCGCGGGTCCGCGCCCGCCTCGACCCGCATCGTGCAGGTACGGCAGCCGATCGACGGGTACCCGTCGTAGACCAGCGGGTTGACCAGCACGCCGTTCTCGGCGATGTAGTCGTCGACCTGCTTGCCGGTCCAGGCCACGATCGGGTTGACCTTGATCATCTGCCGCTTCTCGTCCCACTCCACGACCCGGGTGTCGCGCCGGGACGCGGTTTCCTCGCGGCGCACGCCGGTGAACCACGCGTCGTACGGCGCCAGCGACTTCTCCAGCGGCTCGACCTTGCGCAGGTAGCAGCACAGGTCGGGGTTGCGCCCGTAGAGCCGGGGCCCGAGCTCGGCGTCCTGCTCGGCCACGGTCCGCGACGGCGTCACGTTCACCAGGTTGACCGGGTAGATCGCGGAGACCGCGTCGCGGGTGCCGATGGTCTCGGGGAAATGGTAGCCCGTGTCGAGGAACAGCACGTCAACGCCCGGCTTGAGCGCGGAGACGAGGTGGATGACCACCGCGTCGGACATCGACGAGGTGATGCAGATCCGGTCGCCGAACGTGTCGGTCGCCCATCTGATGACGTCCTCCGCGGAGGCGTCCTCTAGCTCCTCGGCTGCCTGTTCGGCGAGGCTGCGCATGCGCTGCGGATCCTCCACGTGTCGGTCGTCGTCGTCATCTGCTGGGCCGAACGGAAAGCCCAGACCGCTTAGCGTAACGTCTACAGCGGTCATAGCACTGCACCTATACCGGCAAATCGTAGCTGGAAACTCCTGGTGCAGGAGCGGCAGTGCCATTCGCCGTCCGCTGCGCCCTGCGGTTCCAGGTCTTCTTCCCCGCAATACGGGCAGTAGAACGGGACCGCGCGCCCCGATGGCGATGTCATGACAGCTCCTCGTCTGACGCCCTGAGCGTCCACTGCGCGAATGATTCGCCAACCGCGCGGGCCGCGTCGTAGCGGCGCAGCACCCGCTCCACGTAGTCCGGCAGCTCGTCGGCGGTTGCCTTGAGCCCGCGGACCTTGCGGCCGAACCCCGACCCGGCCGCGTCGCCGCCGGTCAGCGCGCCGCCGAGGTGAATCTGGAACCCTTCCACCTGATTTCCCGACTCATCTATAACAAGGGAACCTTTGAGCCCGATGTCAGCTGTCTGAATGCGAGCGCAGGAGTTCGGGCAGCCGTTGACGTTGATCGTCACCGGCGCGTCGAAGTCGGGCAGCCGCTTCTCGAGCTCGTCGATCAGGTCCATGGCCCGGCCCTTGGTCTCCACGATCGCGAGCTTGCAGAACTCGATCCCGGTGCAGGCCATCATGTGCCGTCGGAAGACGCTGGGCGTCACCGGGAGCCCGAGTCCCTCGAGCTCCTCGACCAGCTCGTCGACCGACGCGTCGGGCACGTCGATG
Organism: uncultured Actinomycetota bacterium; assembly: GCA_963836195.1. Classification (GTDB taxonomy): domain Bacteria; phylum Actinomycetota; class Actinomycetes; order Streptosporangiales; family Streptosporangiaceae; genus Trebonia. Next base: position 285,221 of record CAWIIX010000020.1, read on the forward strand.
ATGATCATCTTCTGCTCCGAGGTGGTGCGGACCCCGCTCCCGTACCGCTCGGCCAGATCGGCGATCTGGCCCAGGAGCTGGCCGTTGAGCCGCCCCACGCGGGGCGCGAACCCGACGTAGTTGAGCCCGTTCCGCTGCCGGTGCACGCCGATGTGGTCGCGGCCGCCCGGGGCGACGTTGACCGGGGCGGGCCCGTCCGGCAGCGCGTAGCCGAGGTACTCCTTCTCCAGGACCTCGCGGAACTTCTCCGGCCCCCAGTCGGCGATCAGGAACTTGATCCGCGCGCGGTGCCGCAGCCGCCGGTACCCGTAGTCGCGGAAGAGCTCCGCGACCGCGTTCCAGACCTCGGGCACCTGGCCCTGCTTGACGAACGCGCCCAGCCGCTTGGCGATCATCGGGTTGGTCGACAGCCCGCCGCCGACCCAGAGGTCGTAGCCGACCTCGCCCGTCTCCGGGAGCCGGACGGCGGCGAACGCGACGTCATTGATCTCGTGGTGCGAGCACTGCGAGGCGCAGCCGCTGATCGAGGACTTGAACTTACGCGGCAGGTTGGACAGCGCCTCGTCGCCGATGTAGCGGTCCGCCACCGCGGTGATCTCGTCCGTCGCGTCGATCAGCTCATCGGCGTCGAGGCCGGCCAGCGGGCAGCCGACGATCACCCGGGGGGTGTCGCCGCAGGCCTCGGTGGTGGACAGGCCGACCGCCTCCAGCGTCTCCCAGATCGCGGGGACCGACTCGATCTCGATCCAGTGCAGCTGGACGTTCTGCCGGTCGGTGACGTCGGCGGTGCCCCGGGCGTACCTGACAGAGATGTCGGAGATCGCCCGCAGCTGGGCGACCGACAGCTGCCCGCCGTCGATCCGCACCCGGAGCATGAAGTACTTGTCGTCGAGCTCCTCGGGCTCGAGCACGGCCGTCTTGCCGCCGTCGATGCCCGGCCGCCGCTGGGTGTAGAGGCCGTACCAGCGCATCCGGCCGCGCAGGTCGGCCGGGTCGATCGAGTCGAAGCCCTGCTTGGAGTAGATGTCGATGATCCGCTGGCGGACGTTGAGCCCGTCGTCGTTCTTCTTGTTCTCTTCGTTCTTGTTGAGCGGCTCGTGGTAGCCGAGCGCCCACTGTCCCTCGCCGCGTCTGCGGCGGGGTGCCTTCGCCGGGGTTATGGTCGCTGTTGCTCCGGTTTGGGGAGACATACGGCGGCTTCCTCACTAACGTCATCGTGCGTTGGGGGCGGGTGCGCGCCCGCCTGGAAGCCGCCGCACATGGCGCGCTCGTGAAGCAAAAAAGAGCCGCCCCGGCAGTTCCGCGGTGCGCACCCAGTGGTTACTCTCGGCTACAACCTCAGTTGTAACGCCGAGTTAAACGTCGGGCGGCGATCAGCGGACGGGACGACAGATGGCGCTACGGACGCGCTGCAGATCGACGTGCCGACGCACGACGAGCATGGGGTCCGCAACTGCACTCACCCCAACAGGGTCGCACGTTTTGTGCGGGTCTGTCCAGCCGAGGTGGGTCACACTGGCGCCAACCGCCCGCCCAGGTCGGCTATTCCCGCTTCCGGGCCTTTACCTATGTAAAAAAATTATCCCTGCCGGACCCAGCTCAGCGCTGTCTCGGCCGGGGCCTCGGTAGCTTCCTGTGACGGAAGATGCTGGCAGTCGCACCAGGTGCCCCCCGGGCAGTCCTCGTGGTGGCGCTGACGGCACGGCAGGCAGATCATGCTCCTTATTGTGCCCGCCTTTTGCGCTCTTGGTATCTCTATCGCGGGGTATACGCGCAGATGAGATGCCTCGCGTGCCCGCGCGCCGCCACCCGGCGCCGCCCAGCCGCTCGCCCGCCTTCGCCGACCGCGCCGAGGCGGGCGAGCGGCTGGGCGCCGCGCTGCGGGAGTCAGTCGAGAAGTTCAAATTCCATCATCTCGAACGGCCGGTGGTCTTCGCCATTCCCCGCGGCGGGGTCGCGGTCGCGGCCGGCGTGGCGCGGTGCCTGGACGCTCCGCTCGAGGTGATCGTGGTGCGGAAGATCGGTCACCCGGAGGCGCCCGAGTTCGGGCTCGGCGCGATCGCGGAGGGCGGCGAACCGGTCTTCGATGACGCGGTGCTGGCCGAGGCCGGGCTGGGGGTGGCCGACCTGACCGCGGTCGTGGAGCGGGAGCGAGCGGAGCTGGCGCGGCGGGTCAGCGTCTACCGGGGCGCAGAAAGCGGCGACCGCCCGGACGCGGAGCTGGCGATCGTGGTCGATGACGGGCTGGCGACCGGGGTGACCGCGCGGGCCGCGCTGCGGGCGGTCGCCGCCCGGCTCGGGGCCGGGCCGGGCCGCACGGTGGTGCTCGCGGTCCCGGTCGCGGCCGCAGGGCTCACTGGAGGCCATCAACGCAGAAGCCGACGAGGTGGTGACCGTGGTCACCGCTCGCCGGCTCCGTAGCGTGGGAGAATGGTACGTCGACTTCGGCCAGTTGACCGACGCCGATGTGCTGACGCTGCTCGCCGAGGGACAGCCCTGAAAAGAGAGCCTTAGGCCGCGTTGGCGCGACGCATGCGGCGACGGCGCTCGGCCGAGCGCTCGTCCTCGTTCAGGCCGCCCCAGGTGCCGTACTTCTCAGGACGGGCCACGGCGTAGTTGAGGCATTCGAGCCGGACCGGGCAGCTCGCGCAGACGGCCTTGGCCTTGCGCTCCCTGATGTCCCGCTCTGGCTGCCGCTCGCCGTCTGGGCCGAAGAAGAGCATCAGATCCTCGCCACGACACGCGGCAGCGTCCTGCCACCCCCAGTTAGGACGGGGAAGCACGGCCGTCTGCCTACGCACCTGAGACATGGATCAGTCACCTCAACAAAGTTGCTTTATTCTTGGGTTACCCTTGCTATGTGGGCTCGCTACTCGCGTGTCCGGTCTGCTCGGGTAACTGCTGTTGCAAGCTTGAACGCTCAACGGCGTCATACTGTTCCCGCGCGTCCGAGGCGCGCTCTCGCGCGCGGCTGACCGAGGTAACGGATAGCGCTTGCAGGCAGACAGCCGAAGGCTGGCACATGCGTGACGACGGACACCTGTCCACTAGCCGACGAGACATCTCCCGCCAGCTGACCCAGTGAATGCTGCCAGCCAAGCGATGCGTCGTAAGAGAAGGACAGGAAAGCCCTGGGGACTATGATGCCACCCTGCCTACCGGTCGCGCACGGCAGGGTGGCATTTTCCTACCGCGAGTCGCAAGAAATTTTTTCTGCCCGCCGCGTCCCGGTGGTGGACCGAGTTAACTGGGCAACGCGTGAGGCGTCCGGCCAATAGTCTGTACGAAATGGACAAACGTTCGGCTGGGGGGCCACCATGGGCAGCATGTCAGCGTCGGACGCAGCACCCCTGCCCCGGCTTGGCGAAGTCTTCTTTGACGTCCGCGGCAGTTCGCGGAGCATGCGTCTGAGCTGGTACGCCAACACCGGAATCGCCGTCTTCAGCATCTGGCAGGGCGGGACCTGCACCGGCACGTTCCGGCTGCCGCTTGATGAGCTTTCTCGACTGGTTGAGTCGCTCAGCCGCGGCTTGGCCGACGGCCCGATCCAGGCCGTCGGCGACCCGGGAGCCACCGGCCCCATCGCCCTGGGCGGGCAGCGCACCCAGCTGGCGATCGGGCCGGGGCCGCTCGAGGCGTTCACCGGCGCGATGAACGTCCTCACCGACGAGCAGGCCGCCGCCTACGGCGTCCCCCGGCCGCCCCAGCCCGGACCCGCCCAGAACGGCGGCGGCTACTCCGCCGCCTGGCCCGCCGACGGCTTCGCTCCGGTCGCGAACGGCTACGGCCAGGACGCCAACGGCTACGGCCCAGGCGCCAACGGCATCGGCCAGGGCGTGAACGGCTTCGCCCCGACTGGCGCCAACGGGTTCGGCCAGCCCAACGGTTACGCCCAGGATGTCAACGGCTCGGGCCCGACCGCTGCCGCCGGCTACGGGCAGGCCAACGGCTTCGGCCAGGCCAACGGCTTCGGTCCGGGCGTCGACGGGCCTCAGTCGGACAACGCCGATTACGTCACCGACCCATCGGGCTACGGCCAGATCCCGCCGTTCGCCGCCGGCCAGACCGGCGGCCTCCCCGGTTACCCGGGTCAGCCGGACAGCGCCGGACAGTACGCGACCGGCCCTCAGCAGGAGCAGTACCCCCCGGCGGCCAGTACGCCGACGGGCAGCAGTACCGGTCCGCCGAGCAGCAGTCCGCGGACGCACAGCGCGGCGTCGGCCACTATAAACAGGCGCAGGACCGGGCGGGCGCGCCGTTCGGGCCGGGCCAGTACGCGGACGCGCAGCAGCAGACCGGCGAGCAGCCAGGGCAGCCGCAGTACGGCGCTCCTCAGTACACCGCCGACCAGCCGTCGGCCGACGGTCACCAGGGTCAGCCGGGGCAGTTCGCCGCGAGTGAGAGCCACCGCGGCGACCAGCAGTACGACGACGCCCAGTACGACGAGACTCAGCAGGGCGAAGCGGAGTTCGGTGTCCGTCAGTTCATCGCCGCGCTGCAGAACGTCGCGGGTAACCAGTCCGATACCGGGCAGGACGCCACCGGTGAGTACCGGCCAGGCCAGTTCGAGCAGGGCCAGTACGAGCAGGGCCAGTTCGAGCAGGGCCAATACGAGCAGGGCCAGTACGAGCAGGGCCAGTCGCAGCAGCCGGCCGGCGTCGGCCAGTTCGCAGCGGGCCAGTACGGCGGCTCCGGCCAGTACGGCGCCTCCGGCCAGTACGCGGCCGGGCAGGACAACGGCACCGGCGCGCATTACAGCGTCGGCGGACCCCCCGCCGGTGCGCGGTTCGGGGCGCCCCAGGCCGGCGACGTCCAGTACGGCGGCCAGTACCCAGCGGGCCAGGGCGACGGCATCGGCGCGCAGTCCAGCCTGGGCCAGCAGCCAGGCGACATAAAGTTCGGAGTGCCCCATGAGGTGGAGGCCGAGTACGGGACCAGCCAGTACGGGACCGCGCAGCAGCAGCCAGGAGGCCAACAGCAACCTCAGGCGCAGTACGGCGCGGCTCGCGGCGGCGACGGCCAGGGGGGCGGCCCGGGCCTGAACGCCGGCGCGGGCCAGCAGTCCGCCAACGTTCGGTACGGGAACCCGGAGCAGCAGACCGGCCCCCAGCCCGGGCAGGCGCAGCCGGTGCAGGCGCAGTACGGGACCGCTCAGTACGCCGTCGGCCAGCGGGACCAGCAGGGCCCGAGTGGCCAGAGCGTCAACAGCGCCGGCCAGCAGGCGGGCGACCACCGGTACGGGCAGGCACCGCAGCCGAGCCCGGCCGACATCCACGCAGCCGCCCAGCAGTCGGGCAACCCCCAGTCGGGCAACCCCCAGTACATCGCCGGCCAGTACGGTCAGCCCGCGCAGCAATCCCAGTACGCCGCTGGTCCGTACGGTCAGCCCGCCCAGCAACCTCAGCAACCCGAGTACGCCGCCGCTGGTCCGTACGGTCAGCCTGCCCAGCAACCTCAGCAACCCGAGTACGCCGCCGCTGGTCCGTACGGTCAGCCTGCCCAGCCACCCGAGTACACCGCTGGTCAGTACGCTCAGCCGACCCAGCAACCCCAGCAGCCCCAGTCCACCGTCGGCCAGTACGATCAGCGGGCGGAGCAACCCCAGTACGTGACCGATCAGGACCGCGGCGGCCAGCGAGACGTTGCCGGTCGGCTTTCCGGTAGCGGCCAGCCCTCCCAGGGGCAGTACGGCGGCCCGCAGTATGCTGCCCAACCCGGTGCGTCCGCCCAGTACGGCACCGGTCCGCTCCACGTCGCTGGCCACCAGGGCAGCGCTGTCGGCGAGCAGGGGAACGGCGACCCGGCGTACGGCGACCCGGCGTACGACGACCATGGTTACGACGACCAGGGCTACGCCGCCCCTGGCCGGGAGGAGCAGGTTCCGCCGGGGCTTGAGTTCGCCGGCCGATTCGGCAACCGCGGGTATTCGCTCTACGGCGAGGCGGCCGAGTACGGCGAGCCCGCCGAGGGCGGGTCGGCCGACCAGGCCCAGATGGCCGGGTACGGAGCCCCGCCCGGTCGGTTCGCCGAAGCGGTAACCACGCTCCCGGCCCCGGTGCCAGCGGACGCCGCCCCCGGTGATCAGTGGTCTCCGAACGGCCACGCCGACCAGCCGACCTACCAGCAGCAACCGTCGTACAACCAGCAGCAGTCGGCCTCCCCGCAACAGCCGGCCTACCAGCAGCCCGGGTACCAGCAGCAGCCTGCCTATCCGGGGCAGCAGCAGCCCACGTACCAACAGGGTTCGGCGGGAGAGCAGGCGTCCGGCCACGGAACCGGACCATTGAACGCCTACCAGGTCGCGCCTGAGGTCCGGCCGGTTGCGTTCCCGCCGACCAACGCCTCCGAGACCAACGGCCACACGGCGAACGGAAACCAGGGCACCGGCTACGACAGCAACGGCTACGCCCCAAACGGCCCCGCGGCCAACGGCTACAGCGCGAACGGCGTCGACGGCAACGGCTACGACAGCAACGGGTACTCCCCAAACGGCCCCGCGGCCAACGGCCGCCCCGCCAACGGATATGAGCCCGGCGGCCCGGTCGGGACGGGTGCCTTCCCCGGCACCGGCTACGCCCCCGGCCGGACCGGCGCCTTCCCGGTCAACGGCCAGGGCCCGAACGGCCAGGGCCCGAACGGCCAGGGCCCGAACGGCCAGGGCCCGAACGGCCAGGGCCCGAACGGCTACAGCGTGAACGGTCACGACGCCAACAACGGCTACCGTCCCGCGCCGGATGCCTCGCAGCCCGTCGGCACGCCCACCTTCACGCCGAACGGTGCCGCGAGCGCCACGGGCGCCCAGAACAGGCCCCGCCCGACCGCGCACCCGAGCCAGAACGCGGGCCAGCACCCAGGCCAGAATGGTCGGCCGGCAGCTCGTACCCGCCCCCGCCTGGCTATCAGAACGGCGCTGAGTACCCGGCGGCCGGCGCTCAGCAGGGCTGGCCGGAGGCCCAGGAGGCGGCCCAGCGTCCAGGCCCCGGCTATCCGACTGGCCCCGGCCAAACCGGTTCGCGGCCGGCGAATCAGCCGCCGTCACCGGGCTACGCCCCGGCCGGTCAGTTCGACCCGTCTCAGCAGAGCTACTGGGAGTGACCGGGTAGCCCGGTCCGAATAGGACGGTTGATCAGGAACAGGGACACCCCTCAGACGCGTTAAACTGACAGTGCCGGTGCGTCTAGGGTCCCCCGGGCCGCACCTAATATCGCCTTCGCGGAATACCGTTCGGCTGGAGCCGCGATGTGCCTCTCGCCGAGGAGGCGACCTGTCGCACCGGCGCTAACATCGGGAAGCCCCTGGCCATCACGGCCGGGGGCTTTCTGTGTGGCACCAGGAAGCACCGCGCCCGGCCGCCTCCCGCTCCCATGATCACGAAGGATAATCGTCGTATAACGGCAAAAATCGTTCGGGATCACGCAACCGACTTTGATAACAGCAAGAAGCGCTGACTTCGGACGGCAGTCGCGCTGGTCTTCAGGCAGCCGCCGCGGCCGTGCCGGTGCCGGTCGGCGTTCCGGTGGCGACGGCGAGGGCGCGGGTCTCGCAGCGCAGGCGCACGGTCAGCAGCGCGGCGTTGAGCACGGTGAAGGCGCACGCCGTGATCCACGCTGACCCGGCCAGCGGCAGCGCCGCGCCCTCGACGATCACCGCCACGTAGTTCGGGTGGGCGAACCAGCGGTACGGACCGGAGCGCACCAGGGTCGTCCCCGGTATCACGATCACCCGCGCGGACCAGTATGGCCCGAGGGTCGCTATGCACCACCAGCGCAGCCCGTTCGCCGCCAGCACGAGTGCGATCATCGGCCACCCGAGCGCGGGGATGAACGTCCGGTGCGCCACCACCGGCTCCACCACGCACCCGACCAGCAGCGCGAAGTGCAGCGCGACCATGACCGGGAAGTGGCCTGCCCCCGACTCCACCCCGCCCCGCCCGAGGCTGGCGTTGGCATGCCGGCTGGAGACGACGAGCTCACATACCCGCTCAACGCAGATGACCGCGAGCAGCGCCCAGTAGACGTCCATCAGCACCTCACCAACGCAGCAGCACCAGCTCGGCGCTGACCCCGGGTCCCAGCCCGATCATCATCCCAAATGTCCCGGCGGCGGGGGCATTGTCGGCGACTGTCAGCTCCAGGATGTGCAGCACGGAGGCCGACGACATGTTGCCGGCCTGCGCGAGCGACCGACGGCTCGACGCCAGCGCGTCGGTGGACAGCTTGAGCGCGCGCTGAGCCGCGTCGAGGACCTTGGGGCCGCCGGGGTGGCAGATCCAGGTGTCGATATCGTCGACGGTCAGGCCGTGCTCGGCCAGGAAGCCGGTGACGCTTTCGCCCAGTCGGCGCTCGACCACCTCGGCTAGTTCCGCCGTCAGCACGATGCGGAAGCCGTCAGGTCCGAGCCGCCAGCCAAGGGCGCCGCCGCTATCGGGGTAGACCTCGCTCCTGGTCGAGACCACCCGCGGAAGCGCCGGACCGCGGATCGGCCGTGGCCGCCGCCGTCGCCCGGGGCGCGCCCGCATCCGAGCCTGCCCGCGCGCCCGCGTCCCCGTCGCGACCAGCGCCACCGCGCCGTCGCCGAACAGGGCGCTCGCCACCAGGTCGGCGGTGGTGACCGAGGAGAGCGGCAGGCTCAGCGAGCAGAGCTCGACCGCGAGCAGCGCGGCGGCGTGCCTCGGCCAGCCGAGCAGGTAGTCGTGCAGCCGGGCCAGCCCAGCCGCTCCGGCCACGCAGCCAAGGCCGAACACCGGCAGCCGCTTCAGGTCCGCCCGCAGTCCCAGTCTGGGCATGAGCAGCGCGTCAAGCGACGGCACGGCCACCCCGGTGACCGAGGTGACGATCAGCAGATCCAGGTCTCCGGCGTCGAGGCCGGACGCCGCGAGGGCGCCGCGCAGCGCCCGTTCCCCGAGCGCGGTCGCCTCCTCGATGTACTGGTCGTTGACGGCCGGGCCGAGCGCGCCGTAGTCCGCCAGCGGCAAGACCGTGTGCCTGGTGTCGACCCCGGCGTTGCCGTACAGCCGCTCGAGCAGCGCCCGCTGTTTGCGGCGGTCCGGCTGTCCCGGCCCGTCGGCGTCGGCGTCGGCGTCCATCCCGGCCAGCGACGCAACCGCCCGGGTGAGGTCGGCTTGCGGGTGACGGTGGTCAGGGAAGGCCGAATGCACGGCCACGATCTGCGTCATCAGCCCAGCGCGCCCGCTAGATGCGGACCCGACGTCAGTGCCTCGACGCCCGCCGCGAACAGCGCGACGTCGACCCCGGCGATGCCGATGGCGGCCAGGAACGGCACCTGGCCGCGTCCCCGCGCGCCGACCACGGCGAGCACCCCGGAGCAGCATAGCCCCGCTATCGCCGCCCACCGCCGTCCCGGGCTGGCCGCGATGAGCAGCAGCACCGAGGCGGCCAGCAGCAGCACCAAAGCGGCGAACCGGGTGGCGGCCGGCCCGGACCGGGCGGCGACCCGCTGCGGTAGCCCGCGCACCCCGTTGCGGGCGTCAGCCGCGAGGTCGGGCAGCACGTTCGCGAAGTGCGCGCCTAGCCCGAGCAGCGCCGCCGCCACCGTGACCGGCCAGCGCGCCAGCGGATGGCCGGGCAGCGCCGAGGCGGCGAAGGACGGCAGCAGCCCGAACGCGACCGCGTAGCTGGCACCGGACCAGATCGTCGACTTCAACCCGAGGTTGTACGACCACGCGACTGCGGTCATGGCCGCGTCGATCGCCAGGCTGACCGGCCCGAGCGCGGCCGCCAGGGCGAGCGAGGCCGCCGCCGCGACCGCCGCCCCCAGCCAGAGGGCGGGCACGCTGACCAGGCCGACGGCGGCGGGCTTGTCCGCCCGCCCCGCGTCCCGTTCCGCGTCGATGGCATCGTTGGACCAGCCGACGGAGAGCTGCCCCGCGAGTACCGCCAGCGCCACGAGCACCACCCGCCCGACCCCGAACCCCGGGGGTGCCGCCTCCGCCGTCAGCAGCGTCGCCATGGCCGTGACCGCGAGGCTGGGGATGGGGTGACTGGCGATGATCAGTGCCCGCACGAGCTTCATAGGCAAACCGCCTCGCATCGACCCCGCCTAGTGAGCGAACTACCCCAAAGTGTGCCCGTTAAAGATCCAAGACAGAAGACCCATCATGCCAACGGTCGCGTGTCCACGCTTTCATCCCGAACGGCCGGGGTCCCCGCGCGCCGTCCCTGCCAGCCGTGCACGCGGGTGGTCGTGGTCGAGTCAGCGGTGCTCGCCTGCCTGCGGTCACGACCCGCCATCTGGATAACAGCAAGAAGCGCGGAGCGCGAGGCCCGAGTCGCCCAGCGTGGTTGCGCCACGACCGGGGCGTGGCAGACGGGTTAGGTGGGGGTGCCGGAGGGGCGGGGCTCGGGGGTGCCCGGTGGGACCTCGGGCTGGTTGCCGCCTTGGTCAGCGTCCTGAGGGGCGCGCTCGCTGGGCTGTGGGGCCTGCAGGGGGCTGCGGTGGGCCATCTGCGATGAGGCGGGCGACGGCTGTCCGGCGGCTGTCGCCGGCTGGGCGATCAGCGGAGGCGTCGGCTGCGGGGTGCTATAGGTGCTCGGGTCGGGGAGCGGGCCGACGACGGCGTTGAGGACCTGGGAGTTCGGGATGGAGATCACGCCGGTGCTGGTGGCCAGGCGCAAGTAGGTGATACCGATCTCGGCGATGGTCCCGCTGATCTGGCCGCCGAGCGCCCCGGCTTGCAGCCGGATCGAGTCCCCGACCCGGAACGGGTGGGCGAGCAGCAGCACCATGCCCGCGAACACGTTGGACAGCGACTGCTGGGCCGCGATCCCGACGAAGACGCTGGTCAGCGCGCCGCCGAGGAGGAGTTGGGTGATCGGGATGCCGACCAGGGAGAGCGTGACGAGCAGCGTGGTGACCGCGCCGATCAGGACGACCGCGTATTGCACGACCGCAGAGTGCGAGGTGCCGAAGGTCGGCTCGAGCACCGACCTTGCCTTGCCGGACAGGCCGATGGTGGCCGCGCTCGCCAACGCGCAGAACGCCACGGCCAGCCCGATAGCCAGGATCTGCCTGGTGACTTCCGCATCGGTGAGGAAGTTATCGGAGCTGGTGTGGGCCCACCTGGAGGCCGCCGCCGCGCAGATCGCGAGGACGAGGGCGATGATCGCCTTCCACGGCCTGGTCTTGGCCTTCACTTTGGCGACCTGTGTCGACAGGTCAATCTCCGGCCCGTCTGGCAAGTGCATAGGCCCGACCCTACCGGCCAGAAACTAGTGTGGCCGGTGGGATCGGGCCTCAGGTGGGACTTATCACGCCGCACTGGGAAACGTGCGGGATCGAGTCGTTAGGAGATGAGCGGCTTGCCGACGGGCAGCTGGATCCGGCCGCCCATGCCGGCCGAGATGCCCGCCGCCGAGGTGTACCACGCGACCGCGGCGGTGATCAGGCCGAGGTAGCCGCCGACCTGGCCGAGACCGGGGCTGCTGGAGAAGTTGCCGATCGCGAGGAAGATCTCGGTTAGCTCGAGGAAGAGGAAGACCCCGAAGACCGCCAGGTTCACCTGGGTGGCCATGAGCAGCATGTAGGTGTTGAAGATGGCGAAGGCGAGGAGGATCCAGCCGAGGTCGTGGCCGGTGGCGGCGGGCGCCACCCGAATCCAGACGAACAGGCCGATCCAGAAGGCGCCGTACGACGAGAACGCCGTCGAGGCGAATACGTTCCCCCGTCGGAATTCCCACATGCCGGCGAGCAACTGGGCGAGGCCGCCGTAGGCGAGTGCGTACCCGAGGAAAGCGGTGCCGGCCGAGTTGCCGTTCGTCCAGTGGGCGTTCGCGGTAGATAGGAGGAAGGTGGTAAGTGCGAACGCTGCCAGGCCGAGCGGACCCGGGTCCGCGATGCCGGGCGACGGCGCCGCGGGGTGAACTTGCGGTGTTACTTCGCGGTCTTCACTGACGCTCATAACGTTCCTCCGAAGTTGACCAGCGCCTGGCGACCCTTTCCGCCGGGCTGGAATTGTTTCCGCCTTTAGCGTAACTCGCGGGTAACGCTCCCGCGATAGCCGGCAATGCAAGAAATTTTAGAGATGTGAGTGCACAGCGATGGCTCTGTGACGTTGTGCCCCCACCACAAGACGGTTTGTGGTCGAACGCGAAGTTCAGGGTCCGTTCGGAAAATCGGTCTTTGTCTATTTATCTCCCCTAATGACAAGGGGAGACCTTCACGCCGACGTGACCGGCGGCCGGTTGTCGGCCAGGAAGGTGGACAGGCCGGCCCTGGTGGCCAGCACAATAATCCGGTCGCCCGGCTCCAGGTGGCGCGAGCGGCGCGGCGACCAGTCGTAGCGAAGCTCGCCTCGGCTCTGCAGCGCCAGTACTCGGGCGAGCCGATCCCGCTCGAGCACGGCCAGCGTCTGGCCCGCGATCCCCGCACCCGGGCTCCACCCGGACATCGGCGATCAGCAGCACGTGCCTGCCGACCGCGATGGTCCGCAGCACCTTGTGCTCGAGCATCGCCGCAGCGAAGGTGGGCGCGGCCAGGTACGAGACTGAACGGGACACGACATTGCCGACCGTTCGCTGCACCCGCCCGGCCAGATCGTCATCGAAGAGCCGGAGAACGACCCGCATTTCCTCGCCCCGCATCGCCCTCGCCTGCAGGCTGGTCTCCAGGTTGACGATGTCGTTATTGGTCACCGAGATCACCGCGATGGCGCCCTTGATGCCCGCGTGCCGCAGGGTCTTCTCGTCGCAGGAGTCGCCGATGACCACCGGCAGCCGGTGGTTGCGGGCGAACGCGACCCCGCGGGCGTTCTGGTCCTGGTCGATCAGGACCGCGTGGAACCCCAGGTCGTACAGCCCGCCCAGGACCCGGACGCCGACTTCGCCGCCGCCGACGACGATCACGTGGCCGTCGCCCGGCTGGGGTTCGCTGCGGATCCTCCCGGTCAGCCGGGCGCCAACGATGAGCGCGGTGACCACCGGCAGCAGCGCCATCCCGTCGCCGGTGAGCAGCACCTGGGCGACCTTCTCGGCGCCGTGGTCGCCGGGAGACGTCAGCGCGGATCCGGTGAGGTCCATGATCCCCAGGTAGAGCACGTTGCCCACCGAGTACCGGCTATGGCTCTCCGCAGGCCCGGACAGGGCGAGCAGGATGAACCCGGAGATCGCGACCGCGAGCAGGATCGCGAAGATCACGGCGAACTTGTTGCCGGCCAGCTGGCGACCGAGGCCGCGTAGTGCCCGCCGCGGGTGGCGCCGCGCCCACCGCGCCAGCCGGATCGTGTTCGCGGCGAACCGCCGGACGGCGTCGCGTGTGGCCAGCACCGGGTGGCGCTCCCTGGCGGCGACGTCGCGCGGGGTGCCGTCGGCCACCGCGAGCACCAGGTCGGCGTCGTCGTAGACGTCATCGGGGGCAACCAGCTGCGCGGCCACGCCGGGGTCGTCGGTGACGGCCAGCCCGCAGAGCACATGGTCGCCGGCGACGTCCCCGCGCCCGGCCACGTACAGGGTCTGTCCGGTCACCCGCACGTGGCTGGGCGCGATCTCGCCGAGGGCGGCCGCGACCAGGGCCGGCCCGGCCAGCTGGCTGCTCGACAGCACCGTGCAGTCGCGCAGCAGGCCGGTGATGTGGTCGCCGAGCCGCCGGTTGTCGGCCCCGACGACGATGCGCAGCTCGGGGTTGAGCTCCTGGGCGCGCAGGGCGGCGTGAAAGTTGGCGAGATCGTCCCAGCCGACCATGGCCGCGGCCCGGGCGGTCGCCACGCCCGCCTCGCGGAACGCGGCGCTGGTGAGCTCGGCCCGCTCGAGCACGGTGATCCCGGAAATCGCGGCGATGCGAGGTCCGTTGTTCTGCAGCCGGCTGGGGATGATGACAACGACCGACTCGTGGTAGCGGTGCGTGAGTTCTCTGATGAGGCGATAGGCCAGCGGAGTGTCGCCGCAGACGATGAGATGGTTCCCCGGGGAGAGGTGCGCGGAGGGCGCGGGCATGGCCTAGATCATATTGCCGCGATGATACTGAAGATCGGCCTTGTAGTATGGAAAGGGCCTGCCTCCGAGGGGAAGGGTGCCCATGGCCAGCGATGACCCGATCCGCGCGTCGGATGCCGACCGTGAGGTCGTGGTCGCCACCTTGCGGGAGGCGTATACGGCCGGGCGGCTCAACCTCGACGAGTTCGACGAGCGCACGACGGCCGCCTACGAGTCCAAGACCTGGGGCGACCTGCGGAAACTGACTGCGGACCTGCCCTCACAGCCGATTCTGGGCGGCGACGTCCCTGGCCGTCTGTTCCGCTCGGGCGTGTCGACGGACGGCAGCCTGCCGACGCATCCGTCGCGGGCCTCGCTGCCCACGCCGTCCACCAGGCGTCGCGGCAGCCCGATTCCGTTCCTTATCCCGCTGGTTGTCTGGATCATCCTGGCGATGCACAACGCCTCCGGGGGTGGGGCCGCCGTGGTGGTCGCGCTGCTGGTGGGGACCGTGGTGCTCATGACGGCGGTCCGACGGCGCTGAGCCCGGCCAAGTCGGTACCTGTAAATACGGTAACGGCCGACACGGGGCGCAAAGCTACTCTTGTAAAGTCGTTGCGATGCCTCTCAACGACCCCATCGCCCAGCCTGAGACCGCCGACGCCGGTCCCGTAATCTCTCCGGCGCCCGTTCGGCCCGGGCGCTGGGCGGGTCTGCGGCTTCGCGCAAGCGGAGTTGCGAGAGCGCACCGGCCGTTCACGATCGTGGTCATCGTCGCCGCGCTGCTACGGCTGATCGTGATGCTCGGCTACCCGCCGGCCATGTTCTTCAACGACAGCTTTAACTACCTGACGGACGCGTACACCAAGACGCCCGACACGGTCCGCAGCGACGGCTACCCCCTCTTCCTTTACCTGCTGCTGCCGTTCCACAGCCTGAACGTGGTGACCGGGCTGCAGGCCCTGTTCGGGCTGGCGATGGGCGTTGGGATCTACGCCGTGCTGCGCCGCCGCGGGCTGCCCTGGTGGGGCGCGACCATCCCGGCGCTGCCGGTGCTGTTCGACGTGTTCGAGCTCCAACTGGAGCACATGATCGCCGCTGACGTGCTCTTCTACGGCATCGTCACGCTGGTACTGGTGCTGCTGTGCTGGTGGGATCGGCCACCGCTGTGGGTCGCGGTTCTGGTCGGGCTGGCGACCGGGTACGCGACCACGGTCCGGACGGTGGGGGAGCCGCTGCTGGTGCTGGTGCTGATCGGCATGCTGCTGCGGAAGATGGGATGGCGACGCGTTGCCGCTACCTTTGTCGCCGGAGTCCTGCCGATCCTGGGGTACGTGATCTGGTTCCACTCGTTTACCGGGCACTATGCGCTCGACGAGTCGAACGGAACCTTCTTCTACAGCCGGGTGCAATCCTTCGCCGACTGCAACCGGATGGACCCCTCGGCCAAGCTGCGCGTGCTCTGCGACCCGCGTGCGCTGGTAGACCGCCCGTCGTCGCAGGAGTACCTCTGGTCCGACGACACTCCGCTGGCCGCGCTGACCGGAACCAACAACACGAACCGGTTCACCCCGCAGATCAACTCGCTGACGATGAAGTTCGCCGAGCGCGCGATCGAGAAGCAGCCGCTCGACTACCTGCGGGTGGTGGCCTCGGACACGCTGCGGACGTTCCGCTGGACACGGGAGGGCACCAACGACCTCGGCAGCAGTTCGGCCGGGAACCTGGAGGGGTCGGGGTCGAAGTTCCGCTTCGAGTCGGCGGCCGAGGAGTCGGTGATCGAGGCGACTCCCGGGTGGGTGACGAAGGACCCGGCCAACGCGCACGCGGCCCGCGACTTCGGCGGCGCCAATTACGGCGAGCCGAGGGTCGTCCAGCCCTGGTCTGACTTTCTCCGCGCCTACCAGAAGGTGTTCTACCTGCGCGGCCCCTTCGTGTTCCTCTTCGTGCTGGTGGGCGCGGTCGGCGTCTGGCTCGGCATCCGCCGTCGGACGCGCGTCGCCGGAACCGGCTGGGGCGGCCTCGGGCTGCTTCCGTGGCTGGTGGGCGTCGCGCTGATCGTGCTTCCGCCGATGACCGCGGGATTCAGCTACCGCTATGTGCTGGCCGCCGTCCCGCCGGTCTGCCTGGCGGCCGGCCTCGCCTTTTGCGGCCGAGGCTCGCTGATCACCTGGCTGCGCGACCTCCGAGGGGCGAAGAGCGAGCCGACGAGCGAGCCTGCGTCCCCCGAGGCCGCTGCCTAGCCTTCGTCTCGGCCTGAGCATCTGTTCAACCTGACGACGTAGGGGGCTGGCCCGCGCCCGTACCGTGGTGACCGCCGTGGTGGCCGCCCCCGTAAGCAGGGGCAGGCAGAGCGAAGGAGACCACAATGCCGGAGCAGTTGGTTTCCGATGCGGACCACATCGCGTTGTCGCAGTTGGTGGAAGAGATCTCTTTGGCGGATCGATCACGGTCGGGCCGACACGGTCTTGGAGGTCGCCTGACCGCTTTGGGCTGACGCCACAGCCACCACAAGCATCACTCCTACTACTTCTTGTTTCACTAGTTCGAGTAAAACAAGTTATGCATTAAGCGAGCCAAAAAAATATTGGTATCTGCCCGCTTAGGCGCCTGGATTGTCGGTGCCCGGTGATAGCGTTCAAGTATTAGAACGTGTATTCAAAGATCAACTTGGGGGAGCTGATGGGCAGGCAGCCGGGGGAGGGGGGCGGGGCGGGCGAGGAGCCCGTCCCGGACCCCGGCCCGCCCGGCGGCGCGGCCCCCGAGCCCGACCCGGCCCCCGGGCTGGCCGGGTTCGTGAAGGGCGGCGTGTGGGACTCGGCGGCGCCGTCGGCTGCGCTGGCGGCCGCGCTTGAGGGCGCGGCGGGGGCGGGCTGGCGGTGCGAGGGCGGGTCGCGCGCGGGGATCTTGGGGGCGGTGCGGGCGGCGGCGGCGCTGGAGTCGCGGGCGTGCGCGGCCAAGCTCGGCCTGATCCGGGCGGCGATCCGGCAGGACGATGACGGGCTCGGCCGCGATTGCCACGGGGACCTGCCCGACGAGTGGTCGAGGTCGCTGACGACCGACGTCGGGCTCGCGCTGGCGATGAGCCCGACGTCGGCGGAACGGCTGATGCGGACCGCGTGGGACCTCGGCGCGCTGCTGCCGGGCATCGGCGCGCTGCTGGAAGACGGCACGCTCACCTACCCCAAGGCGAGGGTCGTCAACGACGCCCTGGAGCTGCTGGGCGAGCCGGACAAGGCGGCGGCGGAGGCGATGATCGCCGATCGCCTCGCGGGCAAGACGTACGGGCAGGTCGAGAGCATCGCCGCCCGGGCCGCGATCACGGTCGACCCGGGTCTGGCGGAGCGGGCGCGGGAGCACGCGGAGCGGAACCGGGCCCGGGTGGTCCTCAAGCGGGAGCGGTCCGGCGCGGCGAGCCTGCTCGGCTGCGACCTGCCGTCGGCCGAGACGCTGGCCGCGCACGCCGCGACCTGCGCCCGCGCGCGGGTGTACCAGGACTCGGGGGCGTTCCCCGGCGTGCTGACGGACCAGTTCCGGGCGATGGCCTACCTGGACCTGATGAACGAGGTCAGCGCCGAGGCCAGGATCGCCGCGGGCCCCCCGGACGTGGGCCTGGGCGCCCCGGCGGAGGCCGCGTTCCGGGACGAGCCCGAGCCCGGCGACCCGGGCGACACGGCGCCGGAGGCCAGCGGCGGGTCGGACTGCCCGTGCGACGAGTGCGACGGCAGGTGCGCGCCCCCCGCCGACGACGGCGATCCCGACGACGGCGAGCCTGGCGACGGCGATCCTGGCGACGGCGAGCCTGACGACGGCGAGCCTGGCGACGGCGAGCCTGGCGATGATGGACCGGACGACGGCGACCCCGGCTCGGGCCGGCCGGACGCCTGCCGCCGGCCGCACCCCCGCCGCCACCGCCGCCACCGTCAGCCACCGCCGCAGTCGCGGTCGCCGTGGTCGACGCCGCCCGGATCCCCGGCCCCGCCGCGGCTGACCGACCTCACCGTCCCCCTCGCCACCCTCCTGGGCCCGCTGCGGCGGCCCGGCGAGAGCCACGGCTTCGGCCCCCTCGACCCCGCCCTGTGCCGCGCCCTGGCCGCGCTCGCCGCCGCCAGCCCCCACACCACCGCCTGCGTCACCGTCACCGACCCCGACGGCCACGCCATCGGCCACGGCTGCCTCACCGCCGGCCGCCGCCGCGCGCCCCTCCCCGGAGCGCCCGACCCGCCCCTGACCGCCCTGCCCGCCCGCCTCAACCTCACCATCACCGCCACCCGCCTCACCAGGCTCCTCCAGCCCGCCGGGCAATCCCGCCCGCCCGGCCCCGGGCCCCGGCCCGGCTGGGCGCTGGCGAAAAGCCCCGCCCCCGACCCGCCCGGACCGCCCGGCGACCCGCCCTGGTGCGGCACCTGGATCATCACCTTGCCCAGCGGCCTGCAATACCAGGTCCCGGTCGAGCCCGTCCCCACCCACGCCTGCGACCACCGCCGAGAATCACACGCCTACGAGCCCAACGACATGCTCCGCCACCTGGTCCAGATCCGCGACGCCGAGTGCACCCTGCCGACCTGCTCCCGCCACGCCAAAGAGTCCGACTTCGAGCACGCCGTCCCCTACGACCAAGGCGGCCGGACCTGCGCCTGCAACGCCGGAGCAAGAAGCCGCGCCTGCCACCAGGTCAAACAGACACCCGGCTGGAAAGTCACCCAGCCCAAACCCGGCTGGCACCAATGGGAAACACCCAGCGGCCGCACCTACACCCAAGAACCCAAGCGCTACCCCACCTAGAGATCCTTGGTCGCTAGCTTCTGGACGTTTGTGGCGCGGGCCCGGACCCGGACCTCCCGGCGGAAGAACCGGCCCGCGACCAGCGCGAACGCATCATCAAGCCCGGCCCGCAGCCGGGACCCCTCAACATCGTCTAGCCTGGCCAGCGCGGCCGCCCTGGGTTCTTTAGTCCCAACACACCTGAAGCATCCCAGCGGCGGCCGTCTCGCACCCGGCTACGGCAGCCTATGGTCCACCAGGGTGCAGCACAGTGAGCTACGGAGCACCGCACCGCGGTGCCACGCGGCGCATCCAGCACTCATCACAAGATCACGATCTGGCTGGCTGATGCCCGTACCGGCCGGCCGTGCTTTACTTGCCCGCGTGAAACGCCATCCGGCACGCGGGCTACTCGCCGCCGTGGCGGCCGTACTCGCCGCCTGCACCGTCTGCTCGTGCGCCGCCGCTCCCAGCCGAGGGCCCGATTCGCCCGCCCCGGCCTCGTCCGTGTCGCCGGTCGCCACGCCGGGGACGGTCGCAAATGTCCCGGGGTCGTCGTTCGCGACGCCGCTGGAGGCCACCCTTTCCTGGTTCGCCGCGGTGAACGCGAAGGACCGGGCGCCGGCCGTCGCGCACTTCGTTCCCGCCGACGCATCCATGATGGACTGGGGGAACGGCGACACCTCGACGTGGTCGACCTTCACCCGGCTGCGCTGCAAGCAGCTCAGCTCGGGCGCGGCCTCGGCCACGGTCTACTGCTCGTTCGACGAGTCGCAGTCACCGTCGGAGGGCAACCCCGACACCTTCTGGACGGTCTGGCTGACACGTCAGACGGACGGCCGCTGGCTGATCGACAACTACGGCCAAGGCTGAGCCCCGATTGGGGCGCGCTGCCAGAGGGCTGGACCCTGGCACACCCGGCGCACGCATGTCGCCGCACGGAGGTCACGAAGTGCGGCTGGAGTACTAGGCGCCGCCTGGGCAGATGATTTCGAGCGCCGACTATTACTAGGCTCAACGCGTGGAAGAGCCGCGCCGGCTGGCGCGCAAGTTGATCTGGCGGCCCAACCGCATCCGGCAGGCAAGGGTAAAGCCCCAGGAATGGCCCCACGCCGTCGCCGATGCTCCGCCGGGAATCAACGAGGCAGCGGCGAACGCCAGGACCCCGGTCGCGAAGCCTGAGACCTGGGTTACCCACCCGATCGATCTCGACATCGGCGAGGTCGTCGACGGGTATCACCTGATCGCCCGGAGCATCGCTTTGTCAACGCAGCAGCTGCTCTTCGAGTTCGCGTTCGCCCCAGGACGCGCAGAGGGAGCCGATGCCCGGCTGAACATGTCCTACACGGCCGACATCCCGGTCAGCCAGGACCACATCGGGGCGGGAAACGCCGTGCAGTACGCGCGGCCGCCGCTGAGGGCCCGATCCGCATGGTTCGACTTCTTCCGGACTGACTACGAATGGACGGAGCGTCTTGACCGCCACGGGCAACCCGATGACGACTATCTGCGTAACCGGATCGTCAGATTGACTTTCAACCTGAAGACAGGACAGGCGCAGATCGAGAAGTGAGCGATGCACTCAGCCTGCGCTAATTAGGGCGCTGGTCTAACGAGCATTCGTCCGTTCGGAGAGCAGGCAGGATGATCCGCTCAATCCACTTGCTGACGTGGCCTCGTCGATCAATGCCGTTGCCGAGCGACAGCTCGGCCCGGACCTGATCGGTGGTGACGTGATACAGGAGCAGCCAGGTGGCCAGGTCGTCACCGTCGTCCCACCGGTCCTCCTCCCCGGCGAGCGGATCGGGGAAGTCGAACGCGAGCTGGTGGAAGTTGCGACCGATGGCCCGCACCGTCTGGATGCCCTTGGCGTACTTGGTGCACGGGCTGCCGCCGGGATAGCCGGTCACGGCGTCCCCGGTGGTCGCGACGATGGCGAAATCCCTGGCCGGGCTGATCGTCCTCGGCAGGCCCTTCGGGTTGTCATGCGACCAGCCGCGCTCGACCAGGCGTGCCCGCAGCAGCTCGTTGGTCTTCCCCCAGCGCGCTAGCCCGGCCATCATCGGCGGTGCCAGCGGCGTCCACGTTCGCGCCTCCTGATCCGCGCCGATCAGCGCGCCGATCAAGTCTCCTGCGGTGAGCGCGAGCTCGGCTAGGCGCTTCGCGGCCGCCGCGTTCTCGTGCACGACCGACTCCATGCGCCACCTCCAGGTTCCTCAACCTGGATACGGCTGGTGACGCTCAGTGGTTCACCGGATAGCAGCGGTTAGCTGATCTTGCTGGCAGCCGCCTCGTCGATCAGGAACAGCGTCCGCTGGGTGCCCTGCGCGCCGGCGGCCGGAAGCTTGTCGTCGTCTTCCCCCGCCAGCGCTCGTGCGATCGCCTCCGCCTTCTCCGCGCCCGAGGCCAGGAGCCACACCTCGCGGGCGGCCCGGATGGCCGGGAAGGTGAGCGAGATCCGGGTCGGCGGCGGCTTGGGCGAGTCGCGCACCGCCACGACCGTGCCCTGAGCGTACGCCGCAGGCGACTCGGGGAAGATCGACGCGACGTGCCCCTCCGGCCCGATGCCGAGCATCAGCACGTCGAACGGCGGCACCGCGACCCCGCTGGGCGCGTTCGGCATCGAGCTGGCGGAGATCGCGAGCTCGGTCGCGTACCGGGCGGCGGACGCATCGACGTCGTCGCCGTCGCGGCCGTCGGGACCCTCGATCGCGTGCACCAGCGTCGGGTCGACGGATATGTGGTCCAACAGGGCCTCGCGGGCGCCGGTCTCGTTCCGGTCCGGGTCGCCCTCCGGGACGTACCGCTCGTCGCCCCACCAGAAGTCCACCGTCCGCCAGTCCACCGTGTCCCGGGCCGGTGAAGCCGCGACCGCCGCCAGCACCTTGGTGCCGATCCCGCCGCCGGTCAGTACCAGGTGCGCCCGCCCGTCGGCGGCGAGGGTGTCTGCCGTCGACGTTATCAGCCGGGCGGCTACCGCCGCGGCGAGCAGATCGCCGTTGGCGTGGATGAAGACCTCACGCGTGCTCATTCCCTCTACCTCCCGTTGGTCCGGATCCCGGTTGACAACATCTTCCCGGGATTGGGTGTACCTACCGTCAAAGAGCGCCGCCAAGTACACCCAATCCCGGCTGCCCGTCGTCCAGAGCCGGGAATAGGGCGAAATATCGTACGCACCGGAGCCGCGCCCCGAGGACACCTCGCTTGCTACTCGCTCTCGGCCAGGTCCTCAAGGTCTTCGATGTCATCGACGACCTCGTCCATGGTGACCGCCGCCTGTTCCTCGGTGATCGTGTCGATCTGGCCGAGGGTCTCGGCGTAGACCTCGTCCGGGTCAAGCCGCCGCAGTTCCTCCGCCAGTAGCTCGGCGGTATCCCGGCGGTGCAGCGCGACCATCCGGTCGATCCGCCCCGGCCAGGACAGCGTCGCGGTGCGCCCGTCGGTCCGCTCGATCTTGATGTCGCCCACCCGGGTGCTGAACGTCGCGGCGGTCAGGCCAGGGCCCGAGGAGACGGTCCGCGCGACCGGGATGTCGAGGCGCAGCGAGAGCCAGGCGGCGATCAGGTCGGCGGTCGGGTTGCCCTCCTCGGCCGCGATCTCGCCCGCGGTGATCTTCGGGTGGGCCTGGTCGAGGGTGGCGGCGAGCAGCGAACGCCACGGCGTCGCCCGGGTCCAGCCGAAGTCGGTGTCGCCCGGCTGGTAGCCCGCCGCCAGCGTCACCAGCATGTCGTGCGGCGAGTCGTCGGCGGCCGAGTCGGTCACCCGGCGCTGCGCCAGCGCGCCCAGCGGGTGCTTGGCCGGGATCTCCGGGGCGTTGTCGGGCCACCAGGTCACGACCGGCACGTCCGGAACCAGCAGTGGCGCGATCACCGAGTCGGCGTGCTGCCCGAGCGGCCCGTACATGCGCAGCACGATGGTCTCGCCGGGGGCCGACTCGCCCACCCGGATCTCGGCGTCGAGCCGGGAATCGGACTTGGCCTTGCGGGCGATGATGGCCAGGATGCGGCACGGGTGCTCGCGGGAGGCCTGGTTGGCCGCCCTGATCGCGTCGTACTGCGCCGCCTCGTCGGTCACGACGATGAGCGTGAGCACCATGCCCAGCGTCATGCCGCCGAGCCGGTGCCGCGCCTCCGTCAGCGCCTGGTCAATGGCGCCGGTAGTGGTATCGGTCAGGTCGATCGTCATCGGAGTCTGCTCCCTTAAGGCCTAGAGCCTGCGCCAGGCACGGCCGTCGCGCGCCATCATCGCGTCGGCGGACGCGGGCCCTTCCGAGCCCGACGCGTACTGCTCCGGCTTGGTGTTCTCGGCCCAGAAATCCTCGATCGGGTCGAGGATCCGCCAGGAAAGCTCGACCTCCTCCTGCCGGGGGAAGAGCGGCGGGTCACCGATCAGCACGTCCAGGATCAGCCGCTCGTAGGCCTCGGGGGAAGCCTCGGTGAACGACTCGCCGTAGGCGAAGTCCATGTTCACGTCGCGGACCTCCATCGCCGAGCCCGGCACCTTGGAGCCGAACCGCACGGTGACCCCCTCGTCTGGCTGGACGCGGATGACCAGGGCGTTCTTGCCGAGCTCGTTGGTGTCGGTGGCGGCGAAGGGCAGGTGCGGCGCGCGCTGGAAGAGCACCGCGATCTCCGTCATCCGCCGCGTCAGCCGCTTGCCGGTCCGCAGGTAGAACGGGACGCCGGCCCACCGCCGGGTGTCGACCGAGAGCCGGACGGCGGCGTAGGTCTCGGTCCTGGAGTCGGCCGGGATGCCGTCCTCCTCCAGGTAGCCGCGCACCTGGCGACCGCCCTGCCAGCCACCGGCGTACTGGCCGCGGGCGGTGCCGAGGGCCAGGTTGGCGGGCAGCCGGATCGCCGACAGCACCTTCTCCTTCTCCTGCCGGAGCGAGTCCGCGTCGAAGGAGACCGGCTCCTCCATCGCGGTCAGCGCCAGCAGTTGCAGGAGGTGGTTCTGGATGACGTCGCGAGCCGCGCCGATGCCGTCGTAGTAGCCCGCCCGGCCGCCGATCCCGATGTCCTCCGACATCGTGATCTGCACATGGTCGACGAACCCGCGGTTCCAGACCGGCTCGTAGAGCGTGTTGGCGAAGCGCAGCGCGAGGATGTTCTGGACCGTTTCCTTGCCCAGGTAGTGGTCGATCCTGAACACCGACTCGGCCGGGAAGACCTCGTCCACGATCGCGTTCAGCTCTCGCGCCGTTTCCAGGTCGCGGCCGAACGGCTTCTCGATGACCACCCGCCGCCACGGCGCGTGCCCGCCCGCCGGGGCCGGCCCCGGGTCGGACAGCCCCGACCGCTTGAGCTGCTGCACCACGGTGGGGAAGAACTTCGGCGGGATCGACAGGTAGAACGCGTAGTTCCCGCCGGTGCCCCGCTCGACATCGAGCTGGCGCACCGTATCGGCCAGCTGGTCGAACGCCTCGTCGTCGGTGAACTCGCCGTTGACGAAGCGCACGCCCTCCGCCAGCTGCTGCCAGACCGTCTCGCGGAACGGCGTGCGCGCGTGCTCCTTGACCGACTCGTAGGTGATCTGCGCGAAGTCCTCGTGCTCCCAGTCGCGCCGGGCGAACCCGACCAGCGAGAAGCCGGGCGGAAGCAGGCCGCGGTTGGCGAGGTCGTACAGGGCCGGCATGAGCTTCTTGCGGGCCAGGTCGCCGGTGACGCCGAACATCACCACCACGCACGGGCCGGCGACCCGGGGAATGCGGCGGTCGCGAGGATCGCGCAGCGGGTTGACCGGGTCGGTCAGCTCCTCTTCGGCCGCGACCACCCCCGGGTTGGCCGGCGCCGGCCCCCGGGTGCCGGCGTTCGTCGGCACGTCCATCTTCGGAACCTCCAAGTTCCGCTGCCTGCGGCAGCCAAAAACTACAAAGCTAAGAGCGAACCCGTCCGCTAGGAGTTCAGGTTCAGCTCGTTCTGGATGGTCTGGAGCAGCTCGTTCCAGGACGCCTCGAACTTGGATACGCCCTCGTCCTCGAGGACCTGGACCACGTCGTCGTAGCCGATGCCGAGCCCCTCGAGGTCGGCGAAGACCTTCCGGGACGCGTCGTAGGTGCCGTGCACCGTGTCGCCCGCGAAGACGCCGTGGTCGGCGGTCGCGTGCAGGGTCGGCTCGGGCATCGTGTTCACCGTATCCGCGACGACCAGGTCGACGACGTACATGGTGTCGGGGAAGGACGGGTCCTTGGTGGAGGTGGACGCCCACAGCGGCCGCTGCACCTTGGCGCCCTTGGCGGCGAGCGCGCGCCACCGGTCGGTGTCGAGCTTCTGCTCGTAGAGCTCGTAGGCGAGCCGCGCGTTGGCGATGGCCGCCTTGCCCTTCAGCGCCGCCGCCTCCGGGGTGCCGATCGCCTCGAGCCGCTTGTCGACCTCGGTGTCGACCCGGGAGACGAAGAACGACGCGACCGACGCGATCGTGGAGATGTCGTGCCCGTTGGCCGCCGCCTGCTCGAGCCCGGCCATGTACGCGTCGATGACCTCGCCGTAGCGGGCGAGGGAGAAGATCAGCGTCACGTTGACCGAGATCCCCTCGGCCAGCGTCGCGGTGATCGCGGGGACGCCCGGCTCGGTCGCCGGGATCTTGATGTACATGTTGGGCCGGTCGACCAGCCACCACAGCTGCTTGGCCTCGGCGATCGTCGCGTCGGTGTTGCGCGCGAGCCGCGGGTCGACCTCGAGCGAGACCCGCCCGTCGACGCCGTTGGAGGCGTCGTAGACCGGGCGGAGCACGTCGGCCGCCCAGCGGATGTCGTAGGTGGTGATCATCCGCGCTGCCTCTTCGACCGAGACCTTGCGGATGGCGAGGTCCTTGATCTGCGCGTCGTAGGCGTCGCCCTTGGCGAGCGCGCCGGCGAAGATCGTCGGGTTCGACGTCACCCCGCGAACCTCGAAGTCCTTGATCAGCTCGGCCAGGTTGCCGGTCTGGAGTCGGTTGCGGCTGATGTCGTCGAGCCAGATGGATACCCCGGCTGCCGTGATTTCCTTGAGCACGTCGCTCATGTCACTGCTTCCTTCTTGATCTGTGAGGCTTCGATAAGTCTGGTGGAGCGCGCGCCCGCTCAGGCGCTCGCCTTCGCGATGGACGACTTCGCGGCGGCGGCGACCGCCTCGGCCGTGATGCCGAATTTCTCGTAGATCACGGCCGCGGCCGCCGAGGCGCCGTAGTGATCGACGCCGATCGATTCGCCCGCGTCGCCGACGAAGATCTTCCACGGGGCGGTGATGCCCGCCTCGACCGACACCCGCGCCCGCATCGCCTTCGGCAGCACTTCCTCTTGATAGGAAGCGTCCTGCAGCGTGAACCATTCCGTGCACGGCATCGACACGACCCGGGCCGAGATCCCGTCGGCCGCGAGCAGTTCGCGGGCGGCGACCGCGATCTGCACCTCGGAGCCCGTCCCGATGAGGATGACGTCGGTCCCGTCCGCCATCACGTACCCGCCGCGCGCCGCCAGCGTGGCCGGGGCGAAGATCGCCCGGTCGAACGTGGGCACGTTCTGCCGGCTGAGGCACAGGGCCGCGGGCCGGTCGATGATCTCCAGGATGGCCTGCCAGACGGCCGCGGTCTCGTTGGCGTCGGCCGGGCGGCACGACGTCGAGGCCGGGGATGTTCCGCAGCGACCACAGGTGCTCGATCGGCTGGTGGGTCGGGCCGTCCTCGCCGAGGCCGATCGAGTCGTGCGTCCAGACGTAGGTGACCGGCTGCTCCATCAGCGCCGCCAGCCGCACGGCCCCGCGCATGTAGTCGCTGAACTGCAGGAACGTGCCGCCGTAAACCCGGGTGCCGCCGTGCACGGCGATGCCGTTCAGGATCGAGCCCATGCCGTGCTCGCGGATGCCGAAGTGCAGCGTCCGGCCGTAGGGGTTGCCCGGCCACATCTTGGTCTGGCGGTTGGTGGGGAGGAAGGACGGCTCGCCCTTCATCGTGGTGAGGTTGGACTCGGCCAGGTCGGCCGAGCCGCCCCACAGCTCCGGCAGCACCGGCGCGAGCGCGGACAGCACCTCGCCCGAGGCCTTGCGGGTGGCGATGCCCTTGGGGTCGGCCGGGAACTCGGGCAGCGCGTCCGTCCACCCCTCGGGAAGGGTGTACGTGGCCATCCGGGCGAAGAGCGCGGACCGTTCGGAAGACTGATTTTCCCAGCTCTTGAACTTCTCGTCCCACTCCGCGTGCAGGGCCTTGCCGCGCTCGGCGACCTCGCGCGCCCGGGCGAGCGCCTCCTCCTCGACCGGGAACTTCACCGCCGGGTCGAACCCGAGGATCTCCTTGGTCGCGGCCACCTCGTCGTCGCCGAGGGCGGAACCGTGCGCGGCCCCGGTGTTCTTCTTGTTCGGGGCGGGCCAGCCGATCATCGTGTGCAGCACGATGAACGACGGCTTGTCGGTGACGGCCTTGGCCGCCTCGAACGCGTCGTACAGCGCCTGCACGTTCTCCTTGTAGCCGCCGTCGGCGGTCCACCACGAGACGTGCTGCACGTGCCAGCCGTAGGCCTCGTAGCGGGCGCCGACGTCCTCGGACTTGGCGATGCGGGTGTTGTCCTCGATCGAGATGTCGTTGTCGTCGTACAGCACGATCAGGTTGCCGAGCTCCTGCACGGCCGCGATCGAGGACGACTCGTGGGTGATGCCCTCTTCGATGTCGCCGTCGGAGCAGAACGCGTAGACGTAATGGTCGAACGGCGACTCGCCGGGGGCGGCGTCGGGGTCGAACAGCCCGCGCTCGCGGCGGGCGGCCATCGCCATGCCGACCGCGTTGCCCAGCCCCTGGCCGAGCGGCCCGGTGGTGACCTCCACGCCCGGGGTCAGGTGGTACTCCGGGTGGCCGGGGGTGATGGAGCCCCAGGTCCGCAGCGCCTTCAGGTCGTCTAGGGTCAGCCCGTAGCCGGACAGGTAAAGCTGGATGTACAGCGTCAGCGACGAATGCCCGCACGACAGGACAAAACGGTCGCGACCCGTCCACTGCGGGTCGGCCGGGTCGTGCCGCAGGATGCGCTGGTACAGCAGGTAGGCGGCGGGCGCGAGGGACATCGCGGTGCCCGGGTGCCCGTTGCCAACCTTCTGCACGGCGTCCATTGCGAGGACGCGGACTAGATCGACCGCTCGCTCGTCGGTTGATGTCCATTCGAGGGCGTTATCGCTCACCGTTCGTCACGGTTCCCTTCTGCTGACTTCTTCTGGCGTCCGCCGATTCCGGCGGCAAGTTCGCGGCGGAAGGCGGGCAGGCCGAAGTCCCCCGTGGCCACCATGCCACGTCATAGAGCCTATCCCGCCACGGTTTCGGCTAACGTGCCGGGGGAGACCGTTTCCACAAGGTTCACCGTATCGTTGGTCTAGACCAAAGCGGGCAATCGGTCTAGACCAATCGCGACCATTGAACGCACACCGTAAGGCAGCGGGCGTGCGCAGTATGCTTCCGCATATGTCCGAGCCACCGGAGGCCCCAGTGCCCTCCGAGGGGTTCGAGTCCCGTGAGGCACATGAGCCACATGAGCCAGCTGAGCAGGCCGAACCAACGGGGCCAGCCGGGCCGTTCGATCCGGCGGCGGTGCTCGCGGACCGTGACCCGGGACGTACTCCGGTTGGCTTTATCGTCGGCATGGCGATCGCCGCCGCCTGCGCGTTCGTCGCCGTCGGGATCGACGCGGTGCAGTCCTTCGCGTTCGGCGACGGCCCGGCGCCGTTCGCGATCGCGCTGCCGCTGGCGCTGCTCCCGGTCCCGCTGCTGATCTCGCTGGTGCTGTGGATGGACCGGCTCGAGCCGGAGCCGAGGCAGAACCTCGCGTTCGCGTTCGTCTGGGGGGCCGGCATCGCGGCGCTGGCCGCGCTCGTCATCAACACCGCCGAGCTCGAGTACGTGACGATGCCCGCGCTCGGCGCGAGCACCGGCGAGTACGTGGCGGCGACGTTCGGCGCGCCGGTGGTCGAGGAGACGATGAAGGGTCTGGTGCTGTTCGGGCTGCTGTGGCGGCGGCGCGACGAGATCGACGGGCCAACCGACGGGGTGATCTACGCCGCCATGGTCGGCCTCGGCTTCGCCATGGTCGAGAACGTCGGCTATTACATCAACGCGATCGTGACCCCGCAACGCGGCGGCATCGCCCTGCTCGGCTACACCTTCGTGCTCAGGGGCGTCGTCTCGCCGCTGCTGCACCCGATCTTCACCTCGATGACCGGGCTCGGGGTCGCCTACGCCGCATCGCGGCCGCGCGGCGCCGCCAGCGCCAAGTGGGCGGTCTTCCTCGGCTGGCTGGCCGCGGTGGCGCTGCACGGCACCTGGAACGGGCTGTCGCTGTTCGGCACCGCGGGACTGATCGGCGGGTACCTGATCATGTCGGCCGTGCTGGCCGGCCTGATCGTCATCCTCTACCGGGACCGCCGCCGCCTGGTCGGCCTGATCCTCCGCTACCTGCCCGGCTACGCCTACACCGGGCTGGTGACGGGCGACGACGTGGCCATGCTGGCGTCGCTGCGGGCCCGCGCCCAGGCCCGCACGTGGGCGCGGACGGCGGGCGGGCTGCCCGCCACCGCCGCGATGGGCGACTACCAGCTGGCCGCGACCGAGCTCGCGCTGGCCCGCGCCAAGTCCGTGCGCGGCGTGCTCACCCCCGACCATTTCGCCACCCGCGAGCGGAACCTGCTCGACCTCATGGGGATCGCGCGGCACGCGTTCACCCGGCGCATCCCGGTCGTCACCGAGGCGCCCGCCCCGTGGGCGCCGGTCGGCTCGGCGCTCGTTCCCGGCGATGCCTCGGCCGCCCCGTCTTGAATCGGTCACAAGTTCAAAGTCAAATTCAAGACCGAATTCAAACCCGGCAAGCTTTTATCGAACGGACCGTTGCTCCGCCTTTCACCCGCCCCGCTAGACCGGGTAGACGTTGGGCGGACCCAGGTAGGGGAACTCCGCCATCAGGTCGGCGTGCGGCTTGAGCCCCTGCGGCGGGATCTTGCCGTCCGACATCCAGGCGAAGCGAGCGCTGAAGGTGTCGTCGGTCATGGCGCGCCCATTCGGGTACCCGACCGGCTTGCCGCGGTCGTAGCGAAGGATGTCCGGCAGCACGATGCGGGCCGCCTGCTCCGCCGCCTCGGCTGAGTAGCCGCCGTTGTCCTGCAGGAACGCGGACCAGGGCGCCAGGTACTTGGCGACGTCGTCGACCGGCTGCCCGAGGTTGTAGGTGTTCTTGACGTTGTTCGGGTTGACGAACGGGTTGATGGTCGGATGCCCGCCCCGGTCGACCTGGATCAGCGCGCCGTCGGGCTGGCGCTGGCTGACCGACGCCCACAGGCCGATCACCGGGTCGGCGCTGAGCATGTCGTCCGGCACCTCCATCACGATGGAAAGGACGTTTCTGTCCGCGAACGCGTCCTGGCCGGTCCACTTGAAGCCGTGGAAGGAGCCGTCCGCGTCGGCGAAGAACGGGTCGCTGCGCACGCCGATGAACAGCCGGACCGGGCCGGCCATGACGGGCCTGGCGCTGGCGTCGTCGAACGCGACCGGGGTGTCCTCGATGAGCACATCGCCGCCGGGCTCGGCCTGGCGGGCCTCGGCGCCGACGGCGTAGAACAGGGTCCCGGTCTGCTGGCCGCCGGTGCGCTCGGAGAACGTGAGGGTGAAGGCGGCCTCGGCCAGCGCGTCGCCGTTCCGGTCGACGTTGATCCGGTAGACCCCGTCGGGGTGGAAGTCGGATCGCATCAGGAACGGCGGCATAGCGCTCATGCCCGTCGTGAACGGGTTCACGTCGATGACGATCACCGTCTTGCCCGGATCGGTGGCCGGGAAGACCCACAGGTCGGTGAAGTCCAGGCGCGCGTCATCGCCCGGGAACTTGAGGTTGGCCGCGCTGTAGTGGTTAGACATGCTGGCTCCCTACGCTGGTCTCTTCTCCAGGCTCACGTCCCGGGCGACGCGTCGCACCCGTGAAGCCACTGGTCACGACCGGGCGGCCCGGTCACTGACGTCCGGGCGGGCGCGGCGTGGCGCTGAGTTGATCGAGTCGCCGGTCGGGTACCTTCTGGGTGTGCTCCTTTCCGCCGAAGGTTCCGTGGTTCTCCTGATTGATCTACAGGAACGGCTGATGCCCGTGATGTACGACGGGGATGTCGTGGTAGCCAGGACGGTCCGGATTGCGCAGGCGGCGCGGATGCTCGACGTGCCGGTGCGCGCGACCGAGCAGTACCCGGCCGGCCTCGGTCCGACCGTGGCGGCGCTGAAGCCGTACCCGGGGGCGGTGCTGGCGAAGACGAGGTTCTCGGCGCTCGACGATCCCGATTTTCCTGCGCTGCTGCCGATCGGGTCGTCCGAGGTCATCATCGCGGGGTGCGAGGCGCACGTCTGCGTGCTGCAGACCGTGCTCGGCCTGCTCACCGAGGGCCACCGAGTGGTGGTCGTTGCCGACGCGATCGGTTCGCGCGACCCGGCCGACAAGGCGCTCGCGATCGACCGCGCCCGGCAGGACGGCGCGGAGATCGTCACGTCGGAGATGGTGCTGTTCGAATGGCTCCGCGACTCCAAGCACCCTAAGTTCCGCGAGGTGCAGGCGCTGCTCAAGTAGGCGCCTCCGGCACCAGACCTGACATTTCCCGGAGTTAGAGGAGCCCGCATGGCGGAGGTCGGCCAGGACCCGGCGCTGAGCCCCGACGCCGCCGGCCGGCTCCGGCGATTCGCGGCCAGCCGGAGGTTCCAGCTCGGCCGGCCCCGCGACCTCGCGCTCGCCGACGGCCGGCTGCTCTTCCTGCGCTCGCTCGCCGCCGACGACCCGGTCACCGGGCTGTGGTCGCTCAGCCTCGTGACCGGAGAAGAGCGGCTGCTCGCGGACCCGCGCGAACTGCTGGCAGGCCTGCCCGAGGAGGTGCCGGCGGCCGAATTGCGGCGCCGGGAGCGAATGCGCGAGTCCGCGCTGCGGCATCGTGGCCTACTCGACCGGCACCGACGGTCGGCTGGCCACGTTCGCGCTGTCCGGGCGCCTGTTTGTCTGCGACGTGGCGGCCGGCGCCACCCGCGAGATCCCGGTGACCGGGGCCTGCGTCGATCCCCAGCTCAGCCCGGACGGCACCGCGGTCGCGTACCTGGCCGGCCGCGCGCTCCGGGTGACCCGGCTGGACGGTCGGCCGGTGCTCGACCTGGCCGATGAGGACCCCGAGGTCAGCTTCGGCGCGGCCGAGTTCGGCGCGGCCGAGGAGATGGACCGCCACCACGGGTACTGGTGGAGCCCGGACGGCACGACGCTGCTGGCCGCGAGGGTCAGCGAGCACGATGTCGCGTCCTGGTGGCTCGGCGACCCGGCCGATGCGGCGGCCGAGCCCTACCGCCAGCGCTATCCGTTCGCCGGCACGCCCAACCCCGAGGTCCGGTTGCTGCTGGTCGCCCTCAACGGCAGCCGCACCGACGTCGACCTGCCCACCGCTGAACTCCCGTACGTGCACCACGTTCGCTGGGACGCGGCGGGCGACCCGCTGGTCACGCTGCACGCCCGCGACCACGGCCGGGCCGAGGTACGGGCGGTGGACCCGGGCACCGGCGCGACCCGGGTGGTGCAGGCCGACTCCGACCCCGCCTGGCTGGAGCTCATCCCCGGGACGCCGCGCTGGCTGGCCGGCGGCGGCCTGCTGGTCTCCGCCAGCTCCGCCGACACCCACCGGATCGTCATCGACGGCACGCCGCTCACGCCTCCCGGGCTGCAACTGCTCAGCGTGGCCGGGCAGGTCGGCCAGCGGATTATCTTCTGCGCGACCGACGAGCCGACCGAGCGGCACGTGTACGCCCTCGACCCGCGCGACCAGACGACCGAGAAGCTGACGGCCGAACCGGGCGTGCATAGCGCGACCATTCTCGGCGACCTGCTCGCGATCTCCTCGGAAACGCTTGAGGACGACGGCCTCACCGTGGGCATCGTCGGACCCGGCGCGGCCGGGGAAGTCGCGACGCTGCGGTCGCTGCCGCAGCCGACCTTCGCGCCTCGTGTCACCCTGCTCAAGGCGGGCGACAGGGAACTGCGCACCGCGGTGATCCTGCCGCGCGACCACGTGCGCCCGTCCGGCCCGCTGCCGGTCATCATGGACCCCTACGGCGGCCCGACCCAGCGGGTGCTCCGCGCCCGACGGCTGTTCTACGAGCCGCAATGGCTCGCCGACCAGGGGTTCGCGGTGATCGTGGCCGACGGCCGGGGCTCGCATGGCCGCGGCCCGGCCTGGGAGCGCGAGATCCGGTTCGACGTCGCCACCGTCGGCCTCGACGACCAGGTGGCAGCCCTCGAGCACGCCGTCCGCCACTACCCGGGCGAGCTCGACGCCGGTCATGTCGGGATCCGCGGCTGGTCGTTCGGCGGCTACTTCGCGGCGCTGGCGGTGCTGCGCCGGCCCGACGTGTTCGCCGCCGCGATCGCCGGCGCCCCGGTGACCGACTGGCGCTGGTACGACACCGTGGCCACGGAGCGGTACCTGGGCCTTCCCGACCAGCACCCGGAGGCCTACGAGGGCTGTTCGCTGTTCCCGCTCGCCGCCGGCCTCACCCGGCCGCTGCTGTTCGTGCACGGGCTCGCCGACGACAACGTTCACCCGCGGCACTCGCTGCTGCTGGCCCGGGCGCTGCTCGCGGCCGGCCGGGAGCACGAGGTACTGCTCCTGCCCGGCGTTACCCACATGGCCTGGCAGCCGGAGGTCATCGAGCAGCTGCTCGGCGCGCACGTGCGCTTCTTCCGCCGCTGGCTTGTCCCTGATGCGCCGAGGCATTGAAAGGCAGGGCCCCATGACGGTGACGATCCTGCGGAACGCGTCCGTCCTCGACCCGGCGAGCGCGACCCTGGCCGAGGGCCAGGCGGTGGTGGTCGAGAACGGCCGCATCGTCGATGTCGGCCCGAGGCTGACCGGCCCGGGCGATGCCGTGATCGTCGACGCGGCGAACCGGACGGTGCTACCCGGCCTGATCGACGCGCATACCCATCCCGCCATCGTCGACGAAGACGTCTTCGGCCTGGCCGAGTGGCCACCGAGCTACGTGGCCGCCCGGGCCGGTCGGGTTCTGCGGGGAATGCTCATGCGCGGCTTCACGTCGATCCGCGACGTCGGCGGCGGCGACCACGGGCTCGCCCGAGCGGTCGACGAGGGCTACTTTGACGGACCGCGCATGTTCTACGGCGGCAAGCAGCTCAGCCAGACCGGCGGCGCCGGCGACTGGCGGGCGCCGAGCCGCGTCGTTTACGACCGGCACTACTACACGCCCGCCATCGGCGTGATCTGCGACGGCGTGGCCGAGGTCCGCCGGGCCGTCCGCGAGGAGGTGCGCCGGGGCGCCCACCACATCAAGGTCTACCTGAGCGGCGCCGTCGACTCGCCCAGCGACCGGGTGGACTCGACCCAGTTCTCGATGGAGGAGCTCGTCGCGATCGTCGAGGAGGCGACGGCCGCCAACATCTACGTGGCCGGCCACGCCTACACCTCGCGGGCCATCAACCGCGGCCTGCGCGCGGGCGTGCGCAGCATCGAGCACGGGAACCTGATGGACGCCAGCAGCATCCCGCTGTTCAAGGAGTTCGGCGCCTTCTACGTCCCGACGATCGTCACCTACCAGACGCTCGCCGAGCGGGCCCGCGCCGGGTTGCTCCCGGCCGACATCGAAGCGAAGCTCGGGCACGTCATCGACGGCGCGCTCGGCGCGCTCGAGATGGCGCACAAGGCCGGGCTGCCCATCGTCTACGGCACCGACCTGTTCGCCGGCACCCACGATCAGCAACTGCGGGAATTCATCATCCGGTCCGACATCCAGCCGCCCGCCGACCTGATCAGGGCGGCCACCACCACCGCCGCGCGACTACTGCGACGGGAGGGCGAGCTCGGGGTAATCGCCCCCGGCGCGCTGGCCGACCTTCTCGTCATCGACGGGAACCCGCTGGACGACATCCGGGTGCTGACGACCCCCGACGCGACCCTGAAGCTGATCATGAAGGACGGCAGGATCGTCAAGAACGAGCTCTGACCGGGCAGGTCGTCACATCTCCCCGACGGCTTCCTGCAGCGTCTTGTCGACGTCCTTCGGGTCGACGTTGAGTTCGTGCGCGATCCGCTTCTCGGCCCGGGTGACGGCCTTCTGGACCGCCGCCTGGATCTTGGTCTCGCCGACGATCAGCAGCCCGGCCTGGCCAGGGTCGATGAAGTCGCCCAGCTCCTTAGCGGTGGACCGGGGCATTCCCTTGGCCAGGTGGCCGGTGAACGCACCGACCACCCCGCCGACGGCGGCCGCGCCGATGACCGTCGGCGCGAAGATCGCGCCGATCGCCGCCCCGACGCCGATCCCCCACCAGGCGCCGTGCCGGGTCGCCGTCTCGTCCTTGTTCTCGTGCACCTTGCCCTTCGCGTCCTTGGTCACGACCGCGGCGTCATAGGATCCGACCAGGCCGCCAGCGTGCAGGTCCTTCACGACCTGGTAGTCCTCCCGCGCCGCGGCCTCGTCCGGATAGGTGGCGACGAGGATGAATATGCCGTCGGTCTTTGCCACTGTGATTCCCTCTCAGGTCGTTCCGCAGTCCGAGCCCTCACAGTGGCGGGCGGCGTCGGTCCTGTCGTCACCTATTCGAGGTGATCCGGGCCGGCGGCCAACGGCGGGCCGGGCTAGGCGAGGCCCAGTTGACGTGCCTGAAGGGCGGAGTCCCAGAAGGCGGAGATGACGACGAGCCGGTCGCCCTCCCAGCGCGAGGTCTGGCCGAACTCGAGGTCGAACGCCTTGCCGGTCGGGGGGACCACCGTGCCGTCGGGCATGGTCATCTCGCCGGTGAAGGTCCCGGTGGCGCGGGTGACGACGGTGATCCAGTCGCCGCCCCCGAACTGGACCGGATAGGGGAGGTGGACGTGGACGTCGGGGAAGATGCGGACCATCTGCTGCATCGCGGCAGCGTGAGCAGCCCGCCCGTGAATCGGGTCCGCGCTTCCGGTGATGTAGGCAATCATGTCCGGATCGTGCACCGCGTCCATCCCCGCGGCGTCGCGGGTGTTGAAGGCGACGTCGCCTGCGTTCATGAGCGCGAGCAGGTGCGTTGTCCGGCTGGTGTCCTGCGGCATGATCCGTCTCCCATGGTTGGAGGTGACTATTATTTTAGTGTCTACTCTAACAATATCGCCTCGGGCTTATTCCGATCCCGGGCTTCGCCGAGCAGGAAGGCTAGAGTCGCTGAGATGCCAAGCACTGGACTGCGCGAGCTCAAGAAGGCGCGCGCCCGTCGGCACATCGCCGACACCGCGGCGCGCCTGTTCGCCGAGCGCGGCTACGAGCACGTCTCCGTCACCGACGTGGCCCGCGAGGCCGAGGTCGCCGAGCAGACCGTCTACAACTACTTCGCGACCAAGGAGCAGCTGGTCACCGATCGCGACCAGCAGATTCAGGACCGGCTGTGCGACCTGATCCGGTCCCGGCCGCCCGGCGTGACCCCGGCCGCCGCCATCCGCGGCTTCGTCCTCGGCTCGGTCGACGCCATCCGCGCCATCCCGCCCGAGAACTGGCGCGGCGAGCTCGGCTACCTGGCGGCGATCAGCCCGGCCGTCCACCGGCTGGCGCTGGAGCTGGCCGATCGCCAGGCGGCCGCCCTCGCCAGCGCCATCAGCGACACCAGCCCGGTCCCGCCGGAAATCGCCGCCCTCCAGGGGATCGCGCTGGCCGGGGTCTTCCAGATCATCATCAGCGAGGCCGGCCGCCGCACGCGCGAGGGACAGAGCCAGGCGAGGATCGCTGACGAGCTCTACCCGATGCTCGAGAGGCTGATGGATGAGCTGGACCGCTGGCTGAGCGTTCCGGCCTCACCGGCCTGAGCGCCGCCCCGCCGCCGCTAACGAGTCTCGGGTTCTTGCTGCGTGGTCCTAACCAGGTCGGCGAACGCCCGGGCGACGGGGGATAGCGGCCGGTCGCTGGGGACGATGAACGCCATGCTGAACGTGATGGCGGGCCGCACCGGCACCCCCGTTAGCCCGGCTTCCGCTGCCATCGACTTCGGGAGGATCGCCAGCCCGAGCCCACCTCGGACGAGCGCCGCGTGAATCGACCCGTCCGACACCTCGATGCCGATCGTCCGCTCGACCCCCGCCCGGGCGAACAACTGGTCGGCGACCGTGCGGGTACCCCATCCCGGCGTGAAGTCGACGAACGGCTCGTCGGCGAGCTCGCTGACCGAGACGGCGGCCCGATGCGCCAGCGGGTGGTCGGGCGGGCAGGCGAGCAGCACCGGCTCGGAGGCCAGGGTGGTGACCGCCAGTCCCGGCTGCTCGGTCCCGCTGACGGCGACGAAGGCGGCGTCAAGCAGGCCGCGCCGCACGTCGGAGATGAGCGCCGCCGAGCCGCCCGGAGCGGCCCTGGGCCGAATGTCGACCAGCGGTCGATCACGATGGAACCGCGCGATCAGCGCGCCGACGTCGACCAGCCGGATCAGCTGCATCATGCCGAGCCGCAGCGTTCCGCGCAGCCCCTCCTGCGCGCCGAGCACGGCCGCCTGGGCGGTGGCGGCCGCATCGAGCGTGCGGCGCGCCTCGGGCAGCAGAATGCGGCCGGCGTCGGTCAGCCTGACCTCACGGGTGGTCCGCTCGAACAGCGCCGCGTCAAGCTCGCGCTCGAGGGCGCGAATGGAGACCGACAACGCCGACTGGACGAGGTGCAGGCGCCGGGCGCCCCTGGTGAAGCTCCGCTCCTCGGCGACGGCGACGAAGTGCTCCAGGTGCCGCAGCTCCATGATTAATTCATCTCACTCATGAGTCTGATGAAAACATTTCGTTGGACATGATAAATCATCGGACGCATCCTCGAAGAGGGGCCCGCAGCAGCGGAGGCCTGTGAGAGCAACCGATAGAAGAGGTCGACATGACCGCGCAGACCGAGCGCACGGCAGCGCTCTCCGGCGTGCAGCCAGCACCCGCCGCACGACCGACCAGACACCAGCGGCGGCATTCGACGGCGTTCTGGATCGTGGCGGCCGCCTTCGGCGTCAATCTCGCGTTCTCGGCCGTTCCGACCCCGCTGTACGTCATCTACCAGCACCGCGACCACTTCTCCACGCTCATGATCACCGTCGTCTACGCGGTCTACGCGCTGGGCGTGATCGCCAGCCTGTTCCTCGGCGGCCACGTCTCGGACTGGGTGGGCCGCCGTCGGGTCCTGGTGCCCGCGCTCGGCTTCAACGTGCTCAGCGCGGTGCTGTTCATCGCCTTCCCGAGCCTGGCGGGCCTGATCGTCGCGCGGGTCGTCTCGGGGGTCTCGGTCGGGCTCACCACCGGCACCGCGACCGCTTACCTGACCGAACTGCACTTGGGGGCGGGCGGGTCAGCGACCGGACGGCGCCCGCAAGTGGTGGCGACCGCCGCCAATCTTGGCGGAATCGGCGTCGGGCCGCTCGTGGCCGGGCTGCTCGCTCAGTTCGTGCGGTCGCCGCTGGTGGTGCCGTACCTGGCCTTCGGCGGGGCCCTGGTCGTGCTGACGCTGCTGATCGCGATCTCGCCGGAGACGGCCGTCCGGCCGGACCCGCAGCCGCGCTGGCGCCCGCAGCGGGTGGCGATACCCGTGCAGGCCCGCGGCGCCTTCTTTGCCGCCACCGCGGCCGCAGCGGCGGCGTTCGCCGTCTACGGCGTCTTCAATTCCCTGATGCCCGGCTTCCTGGCCGGGACCATGCACGAGACGTCGTACGCGGTCGCCGGGGCTGTCGCCTTCTCCGCGTTCGCGGCCGGAGCCGCCGCCCAGATCGCGCTCGGAAAGGCCGGCATCGCCACCACGCTGAAGGCGTCGGTGCCGGTACTGCTGGCCGGCCTGGCGCTCTTCACAGCCGGGATGTGGCTGCCGAGCCTGCCCGTGTTCGTGATCGGCGGGATCGTCACCGGCGCCGGCGGCGGGCTCGTCTTCCGCGGCTCACTGGTGGCGGCGGCCAGCACCGCGCCGCCGGAATCTCGCGCCGAGGCGCTCGCGGGCTTCTTCCTTGGTGCCTACGTCGGGCTTTCCGTACCGGTGATCGCGCTCGGCGTCGCCACCGAATACGTGGCCGCGCGCGACGTCATGCTGATGTTCGTGGTCCTCGCCGCAGCCGCCATCGCCGCGGGCGTGCGGGCCGTCCTGCGCGCCGACAACGAACGCCAGGGCTAGCCCAGCCCGCTGAGTGGGCCGGGAACGCGGCCCGTTCTGAGAAGATTGGGCTATGGGTACCGCTGCGCGCCGCCCGGCGGCCGACGACAGGCCGCGAGAGTGGCTTGCGCTGCCTGGCGGCCGGATCCGCCCGGTGGTCTCGGTTCCAGGCGAGGACGGCGCGATCGAGCTGATGGCGCATGCCGCCTGGCTGGCCCGGCCCATTCGCCCCTGCAGGTGCGGCAGGCCCCGCCTCGGCTCCGGGCGGACCTGCGGAAGCGTCGAATGCGTGGCCAGGCTGCGCGACGAGAACGACGGCGGGCAGCCCGGCTGAAAAATCGCGCTTGGCGTGACATGCACCGATGTGAAATGGTCTGTCATTGTTAGTTAATGAATAGCAAGTACCAGGGCCTCAGGTGGGGAGCATGTCCGTCCCATGACGGTAAATTCTGACGTGGCGGGCGCGCCAGTCCGGGCCGGCCGAGCGCTTGGTCCGCACTACAAGTGGATCGCGCTGTCCAACGCAACGCTCGGCACGCTGATGGCGACGATCAACCAGTCGATCGTGCTGATCGCGCTGCCGGACGTCTTCCACGGCATCGGGCTCGACCCGTTGAGTCCCGGCAACACCAGCTACCTGCTGTGGATGTTCATGGGGTTCCTGGTCGTGTCGGCGGTGCTCGTGGTGTCGTTCGGCCGGCTGGGCGACATGTTCGGCCGGGTCCGGATGTTCACCCTCGGCTTCGCGATCTTCAGCGTGGGGTCGATCTTCCTGACCGTCACCTGGATGCACGGCGCCGACGGGGCCCTGTGGCTGATCATCTGGCGGGTCGTGCAGGGCGTCGGCGGAGCGTTCCTGTTCGCCAACTCCGCCGCCATCATCACCGACGCGTTCCCGGCCAACCAGCGCGGCACCGCCCTGTCGGTGAACTCGATCGCGGCCATCGGCGGATCGTTCATCGGCCTCATCCTCGGCGGCGTCCTCGCCCCGATCAACTGGCACCTGATCTTCCTCGTCTCGGCCCCGATCGGCGTCTTCGGCACCGTCTGGGCGTACTTCATGCTGCACGACATCGGGATCCGCAAGCACGCCAAGATGGACTGGTGGGGCAACCTGCTGTTCGGCGTCGGCCTGATTTCGATCCTGGTCGGCATCACCTACGGCCTCCAGCCGTACGGCGGTCACCCGATGGGCTGGACCAGCCCGATGGTGCTGACCATGCTCTTCGGCGGCCTCGCGCTGCTGATCATCTTCGTGTTCGTCGAGACCAAGGTCGCCGAGCCGCTGTTCCGCATCTCGCTGTTCAAGATCCGGGCGTTCGCGTTCGGCAACATCGCGAGCCTGATGCTGGCGATGGGCCGCGGCGGCATGCAGTTCATGCTCATCATCTGGCTGCAGGGGATCTGGCTGCCGCTGCACGGCTACAGCTACAGCCAGACCCCGCTGTGGGCCGGTATCTACCTGGTGCCGCTGACGATCGGCTTCCTGGTGTCGGCGCCGCTGTCAGGGATCCTGTCCGACAAGTTCGGCGCCAAGGCGTTCACCGTGGGCGGCGCGCTCCTCACCGGGTCAGCCTTCCTGCTGCTGCTGTTCGTCCCGGTCGACTTCACCTACTGGGAGTTCGCGCTCGTCATCGCCCTCAACGGCTTCGGCTCCGGCCTGTTTGTCTCGCCGAACTGGGCCGAGATGATGAACGCGGTCCCGTCCGACCGGCGCGGGGCGGCGGGCGGCATGATCGCGACCTTCCAGAACTCCGCGTTCGTGCTCTCGATCGGCATCTTCTTCACGCTGATGGTGGCCGGACTGTCGAGCAAGCTGCCGATGGCCATGACCAGCGGGCTGACCGCCCAGGGGATCCCGGCCGCCACGGCCGCGCCGATCTCGCACCTCCCCCCGATCGGCGTGCTGTTCGCCTCCTTCCTCGGCTACAACCCGATGCAGCAACTGCTCGGCCCGGTCCTGCACACGCTGCCCCCGGCCCACGCGGCCTACGTGGTCGGGCGGGACTTCTTCCCGCACCTGATCACGGCGCCGTTCCAGAGCGGTCTCGAGGCCGCCTTCGCGTTCGCCATCGCCGCCTGCGTGATCGCCGCCATCGCCTCGGCGCTGACCGGCCGGCGCCCGAAGGCGGCCCCCGTGGGCGAGTCGCTGGGCTACGAACTGGCTGCGGTGGCCGGGGAAGGCGGCTTCGAGCCGAGCGGACTCGTTGTCCCCGCCGCCGCAGAAGAGGGCACGGAGACGTCTGAGAATTCCGACTAGGATCCCCCGGGACCGATGCCGGACGGGGCACGCTGGCGCGGCCGGAAGTCTCAGCCCTCGGCGGCCGCGGCGTCCACCCGGTCCGCCAGTTTCCCCAGCCAGTCGGCGAAGGCGTCGGTCCCCGGGAAGGTCTCGTCGGCCAGCTCGAGCAGGCGCGGGTCGGTCTCCTGGCCGTGGTCGATGACGAGTGCGTAGCCGCCGGCGTCCCGCGCCGCCCGCAGCGCCGGGATGTCCCCGAGGTCATCGCCGGCGTAGGCGAACGCGGTCAGGTCCGGGCGCGCGGCCAGCAGCGCCGAGATCGCCGATCCCTTGTCGACGTCGATCGGCGGGCGCAGTTCCTCCACCAGCTTGCCCGGCTCGAGCCTGAGGCCAAGCTCGCCCGCGATGCGCGCGGTGACCCGCCGCACCTCGCCCGCCGCGGCCGCGTGGTCCGGTGCCTGCCGCCAGTGCACCGCGACCGAGACCGACTTCTCCTCGACCCGGATGCCGGCCGACCCCGCCAATTCCTCGCGCAGCGTCAGGCCGGCCCGGTGGACCTGGCCCAGCCACTTCTCGGCTTGCGGATCGATCTGCCGGACGCCGTCGGTGGACTGCTCCATCCCGTACGACCCGAGCAGCGGAACCCCCGGCAGGCCGACCCGCTCGATCAGGAACGCCACCGGCCGGCCGGAGATGATCGCCACCAGCCCGAGCCTCCCGGCCAGCCGCCCCAGGCTGGCGGCGACCCGGTCCGGCAGCGCGCTCGTCGTCGGGTCGGCCACGATCGGCGCCAGCACGCCGTCAAAGTCGAGCACCAGCCCCGACCGCCCCGGATCCGCCGCCAGCGCCTGAATTACCTCAGCCCGATCGCTCATCGCACCCCTTCTGACATCTCGTCGCGTCTCCCCGATGCACGTCGAGTCAGCTACCCAGATTCTCCCATCCTCACCGCGCCCGTCGCGCAGCGTCAGCCGCTGATGCGGGCCGGAGATCCCGGCGAATGTCGGCGGGCCGGGTTACGGTCGGGTCATGGCCGACTTTTCTGCTGCGGACCTGCGCGGAGCGCGGTTCGACCGCACCGACCTGACCGGCGCCCAGTTCTTCGCCAGCGATCTCTCCGGGGCCCGGTTCCGGGGCGCGGACATGAGCCACGTGACGATGCGCGGGGTCGAGCTGGTCGATGTCGACATCGACGGCGAGATCATCAACGTCACCGTGAACGGGGTCGCGATCGGCCCGCTGATCGAGGCCGAGCTTGACCGCCGCTACCCCGACCGGGCCAAGATGCGCCCCGACGACCTGGATGGGTTCCGCGAGGCGTGGGAGATCCTGGGGCGGCTCTGGGACCAGACGGTGGCGCGGGCGCGGCGCCTGCCGCCGGAGCTGCTGCACGCGTCCGTCGACGGCGAGTGGTCGTTCATTGAGACGCTCCGCCATCTGGTCTTCGCCACCGACGCCTGGGTCAGGCGGGCGATCGGCGGCGACCCCTCCCCGTGGCACCCGCTCGGCCTGCAATGGGACGAGGGCGAAGACATGCCGGGAGTGCCGCGCGACCGCGACGTCCGCCCGTCCCTCGACGTCGTGCTCGAGCTCCGGCGCGACCGCAGGTCGACGGTAGCCGCGCTGCTCGGCAGCCTCACCGACCAGTCGCTCAACGCGAACACCACGCCAGTCGAGGGCCCCGGCTGGCCGCGCGCCCGCAGCTACCCGGTGCGCGAGTGCCTGCTGATCGTCCTCAACGAGGAGTGGTGCCACCGCCAGTTCGCCGAGCGCGACCTGGCCGTCCTTGAGTCCCGGGTCGTTGAGAGCTAGGGCGACCGTGGCTGGCGGTGCTCGGCGGTCCGACGGACTTATAGATCCGCGCCGAGCACCTGGCCGAGCCGGGTGGCGAAGTCGCCCGGGTGCTCGGCGTACCCGATATGACCACCGGGGAACTCGGCGATGTCGCGGCCGAGCCGTCCGGCGAGCGTGATGACGGGCAGGAACGGCATGCTCCCGTTCACACGCGAGTCCCGGCCGCCGGCCTGGCACGATCTTCTCGGCCACCGCCGCCAGGGCGTCGAAATCGGGGTGATACGCCGGGTACTGGCGGAACTCGTGCTCCATCCAGAACGTCATGTTGTCCTCGGCCCGCGCCAGCATCGCCGCGATCCCGGCGGCCGAGTCGGCGCCGGGCGGGGGAGCCGTCGGCCGGCCGAGCCCCACGACGCGGCCGAACTGTGCCATCGCAGGCCACAACCCGCTTGTTTGGTAGGTCGCGAACACCCCGGCCAGCCGCCCCGCCCAGCCGTCGGGGTCGTCGAGCAGCTCCAGGATCGGCGGTTCGTGGACGACGACGGTGCTCACCAGCTCGGGCCGCCGGGTGACCAGGTCGAGCGCGACGATCGCGCCCGAGCTGGTGCCGAACACTCGGGCCGGCCCGCCGCCGTGGCGGGCGATCAGCGCCGCCGCGTCGTCGACGTCGGTGGCGATCCGGTTCGCGTCGTCAACCGGACCGTCGACCGGGCTGTCGGCGAACCCGCGCCGCGCGTAAGTGACCACGGTGAAGTGCCCGGCCAGCCGGTCCGCGACGCCGGAGAATACGGCCGGGTCGCCGTTGCCGCCCACCACGAACAGCAGCAGCGGACCGACGCCGCGGGTCACGGTGTACAGCTGCGCTGATGGAACCGGGAACTGCTCGGCCACGGCACTGTCCACCCGCCCACCCTAGCAACGGCGACGCTGACAGGCCCCTCGATCGAGGACGGTCAGCCGGCGTGCGGGATCTTGAACGGCTGGGCGGCACCCGCGTCGATCACCATCGTGGTTCCCGTGACGTAGCGGGATTCGTCGGAGGCCAGGTAGAGGACGGCGTTGCTGACGTCGACGGCCTCCACCCACGGAATCGGCAGCGCGTTGATCGCCTTCATACCGACCGCCGCCTGCTCGCGGGTGACGTCGGGCAGGCCACCCATGAACAGGGAGTATCCGGCCGGGTTGGCGATCATCGGGGTGTCCACCGTGGTCGGGTTGATGGAGTTGACCCGGATGCCGGCCGGGGCCAGCTCGATCGCCAGCGCGCGCATCAGCCCGACGACGCCGTGCTTGGCCGCGGTGTAGTGCGCGAGGGCGGGAAAGGCGATGATCCCCGCCACCGAGCTGGTCAGGATGATCGACCCGCCCTGGCCGCGTTCGACCATCGGCGGGACCGCCGCCTTCACCGTCTTCCACAGCCCGGTCAGGTTGATGTCGATCATGTCCTGCCACATGTCTTCGGTCAGGTC
This sequence comes from uncultured Actinomycetota bacterium, assembly GCA_963836195.1. Taxonomy (GTDB): domain Bacteria; phylum Actinomycetota; class Actinomycetes; order Streptosporangiales; family Streptosporangiaceae; genus Trebonia. Next base: position 329,488 of record CAWIIX010000020.1, read on the forward strand.
CAGGGCCGGCGCGAAGCTGGCGATCCCGGCGTTGGCAATCACGATGTCGATCTGCCCGAACTCAGCCAGCCCGGCGTCAACCGAGGCCTGCAGCGCCGCCAGATCGCGGACGTCGGCCTGCTGGGCGACGATCCGCCGGTCCAGGGATTCGACCATCTTGACCGTCTCGGCCAGGTCGGCCTCGGTCGCGCCGTCGTACGGCACGGTGTCGATGCCGTGGCAGATGTCCACCGCGATGATGTCGGCGCCCTCGTGCGCCAGCCGGACGGCGTGCGAGCGGCCCTGCCCGCGGGCGGCACCGGTAATGAAAGCGACCTTGCCCTCGACTCGTCCCACAATGCTCCCTCATGTCCTCGATTGCGAGTGTCCCGCTCGTATCGTCTAGGTCGGGGACGAATTTGACTAGTGGGACGACGAGGCGAAGCAACGGTCCGTTCGATATCGCCTTGATTTTGAATTTGAGAATTTTTAGGCGTCAAGGCCGATAGAGCGGCGGAATTCGGGGAGGCCTTCGACGATCAGCTCGTGCTGGTAGCGGACGAGGTTCCCAGATTCGAGTATGAGCCGCTGGAGTGTCGCGGGCTGGTCATTGCGCTTGAGTATGGTCACGCCGTTCTCGCGGTATCCGCATTTTTTGCTGACCCCGAGCGAAGCCGGGTTGTCGGAGTAGGCGCTCGACGTGATGTATTTCGCGCCCAGGTGATCGAAGAGGAACGCGCAGATGACCTTCCGCATAGCGGTGCCGATGCCGCGGCCGTGGAATTCGCGGCCGAGCCACGACCCGGTCTCGCCGATGCGGGTGACGAGGAAGTCCCTGGTGCCGTACCCCTGAGACCCGACCAGCTGGCCGTCGTAGAACACGGCCAGGTCGATGGACCACTTCTCGGGGGAGAAAGCGGCGCGCTGGCCCCAGTGGAACTGCGCCATGTTCCTCGGCATCTCCTCGGCCGGCGCAATCGACCAGGGGACGAAGAACGGCATGTAGTCAGGGTCGTGGATGCCCTTGATCGCGAGCTCGGCCAGCGGCGCGAGCAGATCGTCGGTTACCCCCCGTAGCTCGACCGGGCCCGCCGTGATCCGCAGTCCGAGCAGGGGCAGCGCGGTCGCCGCGGTCGTCATCGCCTCGTCCCTTCGCCGGGTGGGTGCCGTCGCGGCCTATCTGACCACGTCCGCCCGCGGCGCTGCCACCCGTTTTCGCGGCCCCGAAGCCCGGCTGCGGCCGGGGGCGTGCCCGGTCAGCCGAACTTCGGCGGGCGGCGCTCGAGGAACGCGCGGACGCCCTCGGCGTAGTCGGGGGAGGCGAGCGACGCGTCGCGCAGGGCCGCCTGCGCGTCGTCATCGGCGGTGACGCCGTCGAGGATGCGGGCGATGGTCTGCTTGGCCGCGCGCTGGGTGACGCCGGAGCGGGTGGCCAGGAGCTCGGCGAACTCGCTCACGGCCGCGTCGACGTCGTCGTCGACCTCGTCGACGAGGCCGATCGCGGCGGCCCGGGCGGCGTCGATGTCGATCCCGGACATCAGGATGAACTTGGCCCGGGACGGGCCGACCGCGTTCACCAGGCGCTTGGTGGCGCGCAGCGGGTAGACGATGCCGAGCTTGGCCGGGGTGATCGCGAACCGGGCCCCGGACGAGGCGAACCGCAGGTCGCAGGCGAGGGCGAGGGCGCAGCCGCCGCCGTAGCAGTGACCGTGGATGGCGGCGATCGTCGGCGCCGGGAACGTCGCCAGGGCCTCCTCGGCCGCCAGCACCGCCCCGTCGTAGACGGCGGCCTGCTCCGGCGTCGCGCGCGCGGTCTCGAACTCGGAGATGTCGGCCCCGGCCGAGAACGACTTGCGGCCGGCCCCGCGCAGCACCAGCACCCGGACGCCGCCGGCCGCCTCGGCCTCGGCCAGCAGCGCGGGCAACCGGGAGAACATGGCGAAGGTGACCGCGTTGAGCCGGTCGGGCCGGTTGATCGTCAGCGTCGCCACCGGGCCGTCCCGGTGCAGCAGCAGCGTGTCGGTCGCGGTCGCGCCCGGAGCGGTTGGGTGTTCCATCCCGAGGATCATCTCGCGCTCCCCGACCGGAGGATCGGCGGGGGTCTCCCATACCCTCGCCGTGTGCGGATGCATGACAACCAGCTCGACATTGCCACCAACGTAGTGCGGGCGCTGATCGACCGGCAGTTTCCGCAGTGGCGGTCGCTGCCGGTCAGGCACGTCGCCGCGACCGGGACCGACAACGCGATCTTCCGCCTCGGCGACCGCTATGCGGCCCGGTTCCCGCTGAAAGCCAGGGACGCCGACACGGTCCGCCGCTCGCTCGAGGCGGAGGCCGCCGCCGCGGCCGAGCTGGCCGGGCGCACCCGGTTTCCAACCCCGGAGCCGATCGCGCTGGGCGAGCCGGGCGACGGCTATCCGCTGCCGTGGTCGGTGCAGACGTGGCTGCCCGGCGTCGTGGCGACCGACGCGGACCCGGGCGAATCGGTCGCGTTCGGGCTCGACGTGGCCGAGTTCATCGTCGGCGTCCGGTCGATCCCTGCCCGCGGCCGGACGTTCTCCGGCCGCGGTCGCGGCGGCGACCTGCATGATCACGACGAAGGGATGGAAACGTGCTTCCTGCGCAGCGAGGGAATGCTCGACGTTCCCCGGCTGCGCCGGATGTGGGCGGTGCTGCGCGACCTGCCGCGCGGTGACGCGGCGGACGTCATGAACCATGCCGACCTGATGCCGGGCAACGTGCTCGTCACCGTCGACCGCCGGCTGGCCGGGGTTCTCGACGTCGGCCAGCTCAGGGCCGCCGATCCGGCCCTCGACCTGGTCAGCGTCTGGCACCTGCTCGACATCGGGCCGCGGCAGGCGCTGCGCGAGTCGCTCGGCACCGGCGACCTGGAGTGGGCCCGAGGGAAGGCGTGGGCGTTCCAGCAGTCGATGGGCCTGGTCTGGTACTACGCCGACAGCAACCCGGTGATGGCCGCCATCGGCCGCCGCACGCTGGACCGGCTTATGGCCGACGAGCGGTCGTAACCGTCCCGTCAAAAAATCCCATGCACCCAAATCTAGCCCGGTTCGCGGTAGATTAGCGGTGGTCGCGGGGGAATGGGGCGCGGCCGGGTGGCGCGTTCAAAGGCGACTGCGGTCACTCCGGTTAGCCGTTTTTCCGTCGCGCGCGCACGGGTCCCACCGGGCAATCGGGGCAGTCTCGACCGGCCCGGCGGCGCGGGTCACGCAATGTCACCAGCGTCACTCAACCGGTGTGCGCGTCGGACACCCAGCGGCTAGTGTCGTTAGCAGACGGTGAAGACCCGCATACGGGAGCAGGTCGCCTTGATGACTGTCAGCCGGGACGGCGAGATCCCTCTCCGCCGCTCGCCGGCCCGCGCGCTGACCGCCCTTCGCGTCGGCGCGCTGGCCGCCATCGGCATCGGCCGACCCGGTCAGTCCGACCAGGACGCGGTCCGCCCGCTGATCGCCGCCCACCGCCGGGTCTTCCCCGGCGCCGACGCGGACCTGCTCCGCCGCGCCTACGCCGTCGCCGACCACTGGCACGCCGGCCAGACCCGCAAGTCCGGCGCCCCGTACGTCACCCACCCGCTCGCCGTCGCGATCCTGCTGGCCGAGATCGGCATGGACACCACCACCCTGGTGGCGGCGCTGCTGCATGACACGGTGGAGGACACCGGCCTGACCATCGGCGAGGTCAAGGCGGAGTTCGGCGCCGAGGTCGCGGTCCTCGTGGACGGGGTGACCAAGCTCGACGGGTCCCGGTGGGGCGACCACGCTGAGGCCGAGACGTTCAAGAAGATGATCGTCGCCGCCTCCATCGACCTGCGGGTCCTCGTCATCAAGCTGGCCGACCGTGTGCACAACCTGCGGACGCTGGCCGCCCATCCCCGGCGGGAGAAGCGCGAGCGGATCGCCCGCGCCTCGATGGAGCTCCTCGTTCCGTTCGCGTCGAGGCTAGGGCTCTACGACTACCAGCGGGAGATGGAGGACCTGTCGTTCGCCAACCTCGCGCCGGAGGCGTACGAGCGGGTCAGGGCGCTCGTCCTGGAGACGTCGGCCGCCCGGGACGCCTTTCTGGCCGGCGTGGCGGCGGGCGCGCGCGAGGAACTCGCCGCCGTCGGCCTGCGGGCCAAGGTCGAGGTGCGGGCCCGCCACCTGTACTCGATCCACCGGGACCTGCCCGCGGGGGCGGGCCGGGCCACCGACACCGCCCGGGTCGTCGTGGTGGTGGACGGGACCGAGGCCGACTGCTACGTCGCGCTCGGCGCCCTGCACGGCCGGTGGCGTCCGATCGAGCAGCGGTTCCGCGACTACATCTGCATGCCGAAGTACAACATGTACCGCTCGCTGCACACCGCCGTACTGGTCGGGGGCCGCGACGGCGAGGGCGGTGACCTGGTCGGCGTGCTCATCCGCACCCCGGCCATGGACCGGATCGCCAGCAACGGGGTGGCGGCGCAGATTCGCGAGGCCGGCGGGAAGGACGGCAGGGTCACCGCCGACATGGCCCGCCAGGCCGACCTGGACTGGCTCGACCGGCTGCTCGCCTGGCAGCCGCTGGCCGAGGCGGCCGACTTCCTCGACGGGCTCCGGGCCGACCTGAGCCAGGGCGGCATCGTCGTGTTCACCCCGGCGGGCGACCCGGTCAAGCTCCCGTCCGGCTCGACCGCGGTCGACTTCGCCTACGCGGTTTCGCCGGCCACGGCCGGCGCCTCGGTCGGGGTGCTGGTCAACGGCGCGCGCAAGGCGATGGAGAACCGCCTCGCGCACGGCCAGGTCGTCGACCTGATCCTCGGCCCGTACGCCGACCCGCCCGACTCCTGGCTGGCGGCCGCCCGCAGCGGCCAGGCCCGCACCCACCTGAAGGCCGCGATCGCCCGCCGCGAGGCCGAGGACGCCGCCGCCGCCGGGCGGATCCAGGTCGCGCGCGCGGTCGCCGCCGACGGCGCCTCGCTGCGCGACCTGGAAGACGACGGCACCGCCTTCAGCGCCGCCCGCCGCCTCGGCCACCCCGACCTCGACGCCCTCTACGAGGCGGTCGGCCGCGGCGACCTAGACCCGAGCGCGTTCCTGGCCGCCCTGGCCCTCGAACCGTCGGCCGCGGTCGGTCCGCCCGCGCTCTAGTGACCGTCACCGTCCGCCCGGACGGCGGCGGTCCGCCCGGGCATCGGTTACCACGCCGCGGTGGGTTGCGCTGCGGTCGAAGTCGAGCAGCATTGCCCGCGCCTCCGGTTCGACGATGGCGACGGTGATGTCCTCGCCGGCGAAGGCGCGGATCGCCTCGCGAGATTCCCAGAACGTGTGCGCGGCCGTCGCCGACCACGTCCGGACGGTCAGTTCGCTCACATTGCTCATGCCCGGCATCGTCTCCCGCCGCACTCGGCAAGTAAAGCCGAATTCTCCACGGCGGCACCAACGCCGCTGATCCCGTCGTGGAGATGGCGAACGACGGCCATACGGCTTTGCCGTATACGGCCTCAGCAATCGGCGAACCGCGGCGCCCGCTTCTCGGCCGCGGCGGCGATCGTCTCCGGCAGGTCGGGCCCCGCCAGCAGCTCCTCCTGCTCACGCGACTCCGCCAGCAGCAGCGCGTCCGCGCCGGCGTCCTGCGACAGGCCGAACAGTCGCTTGGCGCTCCGCACCGCCCGCGGGCTGCGCCCGGCAATCTCCCCGGCCAGTTCCATCGCCGCCGCGTGCGGGTCGTCGGCGACCCGGGTCGCGATCCCGAGCGTCACCGCCTCGCTGCCGGAGAACTGGCGGGCGGTGTAGGTCAGCTCACGGGCCACGTCGTCGCGGACCAGCCCGCGCAGCAGCGCGATGCCCGCCATGTCGGGGACCAGCCCCCAGCGCGCCTCCATCACCGCGAGCTTCGCGTCCGGGGTGACGATCCGGATGTCGGCCCCGAGCGCGATCTGCAGGCCGCCGCCGAACGCGACGCCGTGGATGGCGGCGATCACCGGCACCGGCAGCGAGCGCCAGCCCCAGGCCGCGTTCTGGAACACGTTGGCAATGCCGTAGGCCCGGTCGTTGAGCACGCCGAACGACGGGTCGCTGCCCGCCATCGCGGCCAGGTCGAGGCCGGCGCAGAACGCCCGGCCGCTGCCCGACAGCACCACCACCCGCACGTCGTCCCGCTTGGCGAGCGCGGCCGACGCCTCGCTCAGCGCGCTGAACATGTCGCTGTCGAGGGCGTTGAGCTTGTCCGGGCGGTTCAGCCTGACGTCGGCGATCGCGTCCGCGACGCTGATGGAAATGCGGTCGTTCGTCATGAAAGCCAAGCTACCGGGCCCCGCGCTAGCGCGGGGCGACGAGCAGTGCCTGGGTGACGGTGCCGCATCGGCCGAGCGCATCGGCCAGCGTGCCCTCGGTCAGGCCGATGCCGTCCTCGCCCGGGTCGGACGCGGCGGTCAGCCGGACCCATTCGCCGACCGGGTAGCGGTGCACGTGCATGGTCACCCCGGGCGGGATGAACCACCAGTCGCGCATGCTCTTGGGCGCGCTGAGCCCGTTGGCGGAGTCGGCGATCACCGTGAACCGGGCCAGGCCGTCAAGCGGCCGCCCGGCGATCAGCGGGATCCGCAGCCGGGTCCACACATCGCCGGCCCCGGTGGTGCGCCCGAAGCCGCCCGAGATCATCCGCCACTCGGTCGCCCGCCCGTATCCCCACGAGCCGTCGCCCCCGAAGTAGCGCTGCGGCTGCGGTTCAGGGAGATCGGCCGGCACCCCGACCGGGGACGAGCCGCCCTCGCCGTCTGGCCCGGCCGCGCCGGCGCCGCCGCCGTCCGCGTCAGGCGGCTCGGCCCCGGTCACGGCCAGGTGCCACACCCGCGCCGTCGCCACCGGCCGGTCGCCCGCCCACATGGTCGCCTCGCTCAGCTGCGTTCGCCTCCCCGGCCGGACCAGCCGGGTCTCGACCCGCAGGGCGGCGCGCGGCACCGGCCCGAGGAAGTCCATGCTGATCCGCGCCACCCGCATCGCCGGGCGCCCGAACGCGTCGTCGAGGCAGGTGGCCAGCAGCGCGGTGGGCGGACCGCCGTGCTGGGCGCCCGCGTCCCACGGGCTCGTCGTCGCGTCCGTGGGGTCGAAGCACCCGTCGCCGAGCGGCAGGTAGTAGGCCGGCGGCAGCTCGTGCGGGTCAGACGGCACGGCGGCAGCAGGCGTGGCAGGAGAGGACATAAGCGCAACGGTAGCGGCCGCGCCGCTAGCCGATGAGCCCGCCGTCGGCGCCCACGAGCTCGATCAGCTCGCTGGTGTCGGCGAAGGTCTTGCCGATGACGGCGCTGCGCTTGAAGTAGTGGCCGACCGGATACTCCATCGTCATCCCGATGCCGCCGTGCAGCTGGATCGACTCCTGACCGATCTGCCGGCTGGACAGGTCGACCTGGATCTTGGCCGCGCGGACCGTCCGCTGCCGCGCCGCCGGATCGTCGTCGTCAAGCGACAGCCGGGCCAGCAGCGCCATCGAGCGGGCCTGCTCGAGAGCGACGTACATGTCCGCCGCGCGGAACTGCAGCGCCTGGAACACCGCGATCGGCCGTCCGAACTGCACCCGCGTCTTCAGATAGTCGACGGTCATCCACAGCATCCGCTCGCAGACGCCGATCGACTCGGCGCACAGCGCCGCGGTCGCGACGTCGATCACGGTCGTGATGTGATCGATGGCGTTCGTCGAGGTGCCGAGGAGCTGCGCGGGCGCGTCGGCGAGGAGCACGTCCCCGCCGCGCTGGCCGTCCTGCATCGCGTAGCCGTCGATCGAGGCGTCGGCCGCGTCGACCAGGAACAACCCGATCCCGTCGGGCGTCACCGCGCTGACGATCAGCGTGTTGGCGCTGTCGGCGCCGAGCACCGCGATCTTCTCACCCGAGACCGTCCACCCGCCGGAGTCGGCGGAGCGAGCGGCGGTGGTGGCGATGTCGGTCTGCGACCAGCGCGTCCCCGGCTCGGTGGAGGCGAACGCGAGCAGCAGCTCGCCCGCCGCCACCCGCGGCAGGATGGCCGCCTTCTGCTCCGGGGTGCCGGCCAGCGACACCAGCGTCCCGCCGAGCACCACGGTGGCGAAGAACGGCTCGAGCACCAGCGCCCGCCCGAACGACTCCATCACGGTGGCGAGCTCGGCCCCGCCCATCCCGGCGCCGTCGTACTGCTCGTCGAAGGTGAGCCCGAGCAGGCCGAGCTGGGCGTACTGCTGCCACAGCTCCCGGCTCCAGCCGAGCTCGCTGTCGAGCAGCTTCAGCCTGCTGGCGGGGTCGTAGCGCTTGTCAAGCAGGCTGTTCACGGTCTCCGCGAGCATCCGCTGTTCGTCGGTCGGATCGAAGTCCATCGTTTTATCCCCTTCAGAACTTCAGGATCGCGCGGGCGATGATCGAACGCTGCACTTCGCTTGAACCGCTGTAGATCGACGCCTTGCGCCAGTTGAAGTACGTCGGCATCGCGTCGACCGCCCCGTCCGGCAGGGCGGTGAAGCCCTCGGAGACCTTGGCCGACTCCCGGTAGCCGAGCGCGGCCGGCCCGAGGACGTCCACCAGCAGCTCCGACGCCTCCTGCTGGAGCTCCGAGCCGCGCAGCTTCAGCACCGACGAGACCGGATCGGGCTTGCCCGGGTGCTTGGCCTCGTTGGCCAGCACGCGCAGCACCGACATGGTGAGCGCGGTCGTCTCGACTTCGAGCCGGGTCAGCCGCGACCGGAACAGCGGGTCCTCGAGCAGCGGCTTGCCGTGCGAGGTGGTCTCGGCCGCGACCTTCTTCAGCCGGGCGATCCTGGCCTTGATGATGCCGGTTCCGGCGACGCCGGTTCGCTCGTTGCCGAGCAGGAACTTCGCGTAGTCCCAGCCCCGGTTCTCCTCGCCGACGAGCTGGTCGGCCGGGATCCGGACGTCGTCGAAGAACACCTCGTTGACCTCGTAGCCGCCGTCGATGAGGCGGATCGGGCGCACGGTGACGCCGGGCGTCTTCATGTCGACGAGCACGAACGAGATGCCGAGCTGCTTCTTGGCCTCGGGGTCGGTCCGGACCAGGCAGAAGATCCAGTCCGCCCACTGGGCGAGCGTGGTCCACGTCTTCTGGCCGTTGATCACGTAGGTGTCGCCGTCGCGGACCGCCCTGGTGGTCAGCGACGCAAGGTCGGACCCGGCGTTGGGCTCGGAGAAGCCCTGGCACCACCAGATGTCGAGGTTGGCGGTCGGCGGCAGGAACCGCTGCTTGAGCTCCTCGCTGCCGAACGTCGCGATCACCGGACCGACCATGGCGGCGTTGAACGCCAGCGGCGGCGGGACATGCGCGAGGGCCATCTCCTCGGCCCAGATGTGCCGCTGTAGCGCCGTCCAGTCCTGGCCGCCCCACTCGGCCGGCCAGTGCGGCACCGCCAGGCCGTGCGCGTTCAGGATCTGCTGGGTGGTGACGAAGTCCTCGCGCGACACATGCTCCCCGCGCTCGCCCTTCGCCCGGATCTCGGCTGGGATCTCGGTTCGGAAGAACGAGCGCATTCGTTCGGCGAATGCCAGGTCCTCTTTGCCCAGGGCAATGTCCACGTAGGTCTCCTCCAAGCACGCTGTCCACTAGACGTTAGATGACCAGGTACTTCCCAATCAAGTTGCAGAGGTACTGCGAGAAAAGATCAAAATCACAATCCCTCTCCCGAACGGACCGTGGCCTCCGCGTCCCCTCGAACGCGTCCTACCGCGCGGCGACCGGCACGCCGTCGCGGGCCCGGACGAGCAGGTCATCGAAGATCGCCTGATCGTGGCCGCGGGTCGCGGCCTGGTCCTCCGGGTGCCATTGCACCGCGAGGATGCCGGCCGAGGTGTGCTCGATCGCCTCCAGGCACCCGTCGGGGGCGCAGCCGACCGCGTGCAGGCCGGCCCCGAGCCGGTCGACCGACTGGTGGTGGGCGGACGAGACCTCGACAGTGTCCGCCCCCGCGACCCGGCGCAGCCGCGACCCGGCCGCGAGCGTCACCGGGTGCAGGGCGCCCTCGTGCTCGACCGGGCCGCCGGCGATGTGCTGGCGCAGGGTGCCACCGCAGGCCACGTTGAGCACCTGCAGACCCCGGCAGATGGCCAGCGTCGGCGTGGCCGTGCCGAGCGCCGCCCTGATCACCGCCAGGTCGAACGCGTCCTGCTGGTCGTCGGGGGCCTCGCAGTCCGGCGACCGGGTCGCCGAGTACCGCCCCGGGTTCAGGTCGCCGCCCCCGGGCAGCACGATGCCGTCGAACCGGGCTACCCGCGCGGGCAGCTCGGCCATGTCCGCCGGCGCGCCGCCGTGCAGGATCACCGGCTCGCCGCCGGCCCGGAGCACGGCGTCGAGCAGTGTCTCGGCGGCGACCGTGCCTGAATATCGCAGGACAGATGATTTCGCGGCGCGGCGGCCGACGATGCCAATCAGGGGACGCATGGGGGTCTCATTGCTTATTGTGCGGATTTTCGTGGGGATCTCCGAACATCCAGCAACCGCCGAATGCTCGCCCCTGAAAGCGTAAACGAGGCCAGCGTGCCCTTCATCCCGCCCCCACCCCCGCTGACGCGCGGCCTCCTGTCGGCGCTGCATGTCGGCTCCTCCCATAACAGCAAGAAGCGCGGGCGACCGTGCCGTTACTACTGGGGCGGCAGCGCTAGCCGGAGCGTGGTGAGGCGGTGGAAGTTGGCCTCGGTGTGCTCCTCGGCGAGCAGACGCGCCCGCGACCCGTCCTCGGCCTCGATCGCGGCCGCGATCGCCGCGTGCTCGGCGGCCGCAGTAACGTGATCGAGCTCCCCGTCGTCCTCAGCCGGGAGCCATAGCAGCTCGGCCAGCCGCGCCTGCAGCGCCACCTCGAGCGCGGTCAGCCGCTGCGACTTGGACGCGATCGCGAGCTCGATGTGAAACCGGCTGTCGGCCATGATCCGCGCCCCCGCCGTCGACGCGACGGAAAGCTGGTCGGCGAGGGCGAGCAGGCGGCGCACGCCGACCGTCGAGGCGCGGGTCGCGGCGAGCCGGGCGGCGGTGCCCGAAACCGCGCTCTGCTCGTCGAGTCAGGTCGCGCAGCCCGTCGGCCGACAGATCCCGCAGCCGGTCACGGACCAGGCCGGGCGGTGGGGCGGTCGGCCGCCGGACGAACGTGCCGCCGGCCCGGCCGCGGCGGGTCTCCACCAGGCCCTGCTGGCGGAGCATGGCAGGGCCTCGCGCAGTGTCATCGCGGAGACGCCGAGCTGTGCGGCGAACTCCGCTCGGGCGGGAGCGCTGCCGCGGTGACAGGCCGAGCTGTATCGCCTGGCCGACGCGGAGCACGACCGATCACTCCGTCTCGGTTCGTCAATGGCGGGTGTGCCTCGATCGCGGTGACATCGAGGACACCGGTCCACCGTAGCGTCGGCGACGGCGGTAACGGGCAGCCCGCTACGGGGCCGGGACCGCTTCCGACGAGGGCGCGGAAGCGGGCTCAGCTGCGGCCTGGCCAAGGCCGACCGTCGTGGACAGGTACAGCTGGAGGACGTAGATCCAGATCAGCACCGACAGCGCGACGTGGACCCAGACCAGGCCGGCCGGCAGGTGGTTGAAGTACTGCACGTAGCCGATGATCCCCTGCAGGCCGAGCCCGACCAGGACCACCCAGCCGAGCCGCACCGTCCGCCGCGGCGCGCCCGAGTACCGCAGCCCGAGGACGAGGGCCACGGCCAGCGCCCCGATGAACCAGCCGATGTCGGCGTGCAGCTGGGTGACGGACTCAAGCGAGAAGTGGAATCGCGGCACGGTCGTCAGGTGCCCGTGCGAGTCGATCTCGGTCCCGGCCAGCGGCCCGGTGCCGGCCACGATCGTGCCCGCCGCCAGCATCAGCGCCGTCACCGCGGTGAGCAGGCCGGCCAGCAGCCGCAGGTCAATCCGGACCCCCGGGGCGCCGCGAGCCGTCGCCGGTTCCGCGCCGGGCCGCCTCCCGGCCTCAGCCGACGAAGCCTTCTCCAGCGCGACGGTCCGGGCGTGCAGGACCACCGCGGACGTCAAGATGATCGCCGTCGACAGCAGGAAGTGGACCGACACCAGGGCCGGGTTCAGCTTCGTCAGCACCACGATGCCGCCGATCACGGCCTGCGCGCAGACGCCGAGCGGCAGGACCGCCGACAGCCACACCAGGTCGATCCGGCCCGCTCCGCCCGCCGCCTTCTGCTGCCGGTGCCACATAAAGAAGGCGATGAACGTCAGCCCGGCGATCGCCACCAGCGGGAAGTTCAGCAGCCGGTTGCCGAACTCGATCCATGAGTTGAGCAGCGTCTGCCCGCTGCTGTGCGAGGCGAAGTCGCTCGACTTGGTGCAGTTCGGCCAGTCCGGGCAGCCGAGCCCGGACGAGGAGAGCCGCACCGCCGCGCCGGTCGCGATGACCACCGCGTTGGAGATCATCGCCGCCAGCGCCCAGCCGTGCAGCGCCCGCACCGTCGGGCGGAACACGGGGTCGGTTAGACGGGAAAGCACGCGCACCATCGTAACGCTCCGTTCACTGCGCCCGGGGCAGACGCATTCGGTTCGGGTGGCACTGGGCGTGCGGCGGATTCCGACGCCTCACGTCCGCGCACCGTAACCCAGTGCGCAGAACGACGCGGCGGAATCGCCCCCGCGCCCATTGCCTCGGTAGCGGGCGGCGGTACGGCCGGTCTGCGGGAGGCCGCGGCTGAGGCCGCTACCACGCAGCAGATGCCGAGCCATTCGGCTGGGCTCAGGCGCTGGCTCAGCAGGGCTAGGCCGATCAAGGCGGCAACGGCGGGCTGTAGGGACATCCAGACGCCGAAGAGCTGGGCGGAAATCCGGCGCAGGGCCTCTAGCTCGAGCCAGTACGGGATGACCGACGACAGAATGCCGATGGCGGCGCCGATGGCCAGGAGGTCGGGGCGGAACATGCGGGCGCCGCCCTCGACGACGCCGGGGATGGTGACCGCCACGGCCGCCACGCACATCGCGATGACGAGCCCGCTGGACCCGGGCATGCGCTGGCCGGTGGCCTTGCTGCCGATGATGTAGCACGCCCAGGCGACGGCCGCCCCAATTCCCCAGGCGACGCCTGCCCAGTTCAGGTGGCCGACGTCGCCGTTGGCGAGCAGGACGACGCCGATGGCCGCCAGCACGGCGTAGCCGAGGGCAAGCGCGCGACGGCGGCCGGTCGCGCTGCCGGCCAGGGCCCCGGCGACGGTGACGGTGAGCGGGCCGAGGAACTCGATGGTGACCGCGATGCCGAGCGGGATCCGGGCGAACGCCTGGTAGATGGCGAAGTTCATGAAGCCGAGGTCGACGCCGAAGGCGGCCGTGACCAGCAGATCCGACCAGGCCCGGCGGCGTCGCAGGTCGGCCACGGCCCGGGCGGTGGGCCGGCCCGCCACGATCAGCAGCACCAGCGCCGCCGCCCAGAGCCGGAGCGTGGTGACCGAGGCCGGGGGCAGCCGACTGAACAGGCGGGCGGCGATCCCGGCGCCGGACTGGACCGACACCGCCCCCGCCAGCACCAGGCCGGCGGGGAGGGCGTTGCCGCGCCCTACTCCCACCGGAAGTAGCGGGCCGCGAGGGTAATGGAGATGACCGCCCACACCGCCAGAGTCGCCGCGTCCCTGACCGGGAAGACCTCGCCGTTGGCGAGCACGTGCCGCAGCCCGGTGGACAGCGCCCCGGTCGGCAGCAGCTCCAGGAACGTGCGGGCGCCGGGCGGGAACTTGGTCAGCGGGAAGACGACGCCGCCGACGCCGAGCAGCACCACGTAGATGAGGTTGGCGGCGGCCAGGGTGGCCTCGGCCCGCAGCGTGCCCGCCAGCAGCAGCGCGAAGCCGCTGAAGGCGGCGGTGCCGAGCAGGATCAGCAGCGGCACCACCACGATGGCGGCCGGCGAGGCATCGGGGGACCAGCCGAGCGCGAGCGCGACCAGCAGGATGATGACGGCCTGGAGCAGCTCGACGCCGATGACGGTGAGGGTCTTGGCGGCGATCAGCCCGGCCCGTGACAGCGGGGTGGCGCCCAGCCGCTTGAGCACCCCGTACCGCCGCTCGAACCCGGTGGCGATCGCCTGGCTGGTGAACGCGGTGGACATGATCGCCAGCGCGATCACGCCCGGGGTGAGGAAATCGATCCTGGTGTAGCCGCCGCCGAAGCTGATCAGCGGCTCGAGGCTGAACGCGGCCAGCAGCAGCAGCGGGATGATCAGCGTGAGGGTGAGCTGCTCGCCGTTGCGCAGCAGCTGCCGCGTCTCCAGCGCGGCCTGCGCGCTGACCATCTGACGGAACGGGGCGGCGCCGGGTTCAGGCTGGAATCTGTTTTCCAAAACCGCTGTCATGCGCGCAGTTCCCGTCCGGTGAGCTCAAGGAAGACGTCTTCGAGTGTGCGCGACTCGATCCGCAGCGAGGACGGCAGGACCGACCGGTCGGCACACCAGGCGGTGACCGCGGCCAGCAGCGCGGGCTGGATGACGCCGTCGTCGACCTCGATCAGGTAGTGACCGGACGGCGACTCCTTGGCCGCGCTGCCCGGCGGCAGCGCCGCCAGCAGGCTGTCGGTGTCGAGACCGGGCTCGGCCCTGAACCTCAGCTGCCCGGCCGACCCGGTCAGCTGGCCCGGGCTGCCGGCTGCGACCGCCCGGCCGTGGTCGATGATGATCACGTGGTCGGCCAGCCGCTCCGCCTCGTCCATGAAGTGCGTGGTGAGCACGACCCCGACCCCGTCGTGGCGCAGCGCGCTGACCAAGTCCCAGGTGGCGTGCCTGGCCTGCGGGTCCAGGCCGGCCGTGGGCTCGTCAAGGAAGACCAGCTCGGGGCGGCCGATGACGGCGGCCGCGAGCGATAGGCGCTGCTGTTGCCCGCCGGACAGGCGCTTGTACGGGGTCTTCGCGAGACCGGAGAGACCCACGATGTCAAGGAGCCACGCCGGCTCGTGTGGTTTCACATGGAACCGACTTAGCGTTTTCAGGTACTCCAGGGCCGGCACTGCGGGCGGGATACCGCCCGACTGCAGCATCACACCGACCCGGGGCCGGAGCGCGGCGGCGGCCCGCATCGGGTCGAGGCCGAGGATGCGCACGGTGCCGGAATCGATGCCCCGGTAGCCCTCGCACACCTCGATCGTGGTGGTCTTCCCCGCGCCGTTCGGGCCGAGCACGGCGGTCACCTGGCCCGCCCCGGCGGTCAGCGTCAGCCCGTCGACGGCGGTCACCGGCCCGTACCGCTTCACCATGCCGGAGATCTCGACGGCGGGCGTACTTTCCACGCACGCAGTCTATTGGCCGCCGCTGATTAGCGGGCCGATCGGGTCCGACATTCTGTAGTAGATAGTTTCTTAAGTTTCTTAAGGCGCTTCAGATCCCGCAGGCTGGTGTGATCGGTGGGCCAGTCCGGGCCGGTGGGCCAGGCCGCCACGATGGCGGGCGCGGTGGAGTGCGGGTTGCGCGCGTGTGACATGAACCGCTCCAGCCGGGTCGCGCCGGGCAGCTCGACCCGCGCCGACTTGAGCTGGACGACGCATTCGTCGGCGGGCCCGCAGCAGATCTCGAGCCAGGAGATCTGCTGGGCGCGCAGGTAGACCGGCGGCGCGCCGTAGACCGTGTCGATCGCCTCGACCACCGAGGTGCACGAGCCGGTGTTGCCGTAGAAGCCGTCCCCGTGCGCATGCAGCTCCGGGTGGTGGGTGTGGCCGGAGAGGTAGGCGGTATATCCCTGGTTGATGAGCTCGTCGGCCCGCTCCCGGGCGGCCGAGTTCTGGTCGTAGCCGCGCCCGGACAGCGCCAGCCTGCTGATCGTGGTCCACGCGTGACGGGAGACCAAGATCAGAACCAGCGCGATGACGGCGATGTCGAGGAGCGCACCGTAACCGAGGATCTCCAGGTCGTGCAGCCAGCGACCGGTGGTCTTGAAGCGGTCGCCGACGCGCCCTATCTCCGGCAGCACCAGTCCGAAGGTGGCGATCGGAACCAGCAGCAGCCACCACAGATGGCGGGCCAGCTTCCGGTAGACGAGCCGGGAGGCGAGGAACGAGGGGAAGTCGGCCGGGTCGGCCATCTCGTGCGCGCCGTTGAGCCAGTCCCGGCCGAGCCACTCGATCTTGGGGACCACATCGCGGACGATGTGGTGGCCGAGCGGGGTGTCGAGCGGGTTGCGCGCGTCGTGGAAGCAGTTGTACGGGTCAAGCTGGTGGCCGTGCTCGACCCGGATCAGCTCACCGCCGGGCAGGTGGAGGTCGGCCGCGAGGCACAGCTTCGCGCCGGTGAGCTCGCGCACCGCGGTGGCCGTCTTCAGGTCCCAGGCCAGGTCGCCGTCGTGGTTGCCGACGGTGTAGACGACGTCGCCGCCGCGGGCGGTCACCCCGGCCAGGGCGCGGCAGAGGTCGTCGTGCGCGTCCAGGATGTCCCGCGCGGTGACACCGGGGTAGGCCAGCATCTCGACGATGTCCCCGGCCAGCACCACCGTCACCGGACCGGGTTCACCCGCCAGGCGGCGCGCCAGCACCTCACAGCACCGTCCGGAGACGATGCTCCGCTCCGGCGGCAAATGCAGGTCGCTGACGGCAATGACCTTGCCGCCCGTCGGTACGGTTATGTCGAGCCGATCGGCGACATCTGGCTGTGGCGGAGCCATGAGATCCAGTTCCTTCCCCCGGCATGCTTCCATCATGCACCCGGCCCGGGGCGTCGAGTTCGGTGAGTTGAAGCCCACAAACAGTAGCGCTCTTCCCCATACCAGACGTACCGCTTCACACAACCGTCTACCTTCGCTTGCGCGTTCCTAACGCAATGCGGGAATCTGCTTGTGACGTGCACAGTTGGGATGGTTCCCGGCTTATGTGCATCGCCAGCGAAGCCCCCTTGAAGTCGCGCGTAAATCAGCGTGTACGCAGGGCCAACCTTCAGCTGGCGGTCAGCCGGCACCCCGGTCGGCGGGCGTGGCGGTGATTTACGTCACGTCGGCGTGAGGAAAAACTTGCATCCTGCGTCCCATTTACGGCACACTGGTGTTGTGAAAAGTCTAGGGGCAGCGGCGACCACCGCGGCCAAGGGAGGCGGGGGCGCCGGCGGCGGCTCCGCTGAGCGAGGCACCCGCGGCCAAGTCGCGCGGCTGATCCTAGAACTCGGCCCGGCCACGGCGGCCACCCTGGGCGGGCGGCTGGGCCTGACCCCGGCCGCGATCAGGCGGCACCTGGAGAACCTGATCGCCGACGGCATGATCGAGATGCGGACCGCGCGCAGCTACGGTAACCGGGGCCGGGGGCGGCCGGCCAAGGTCTTCGTGGTGACCGACGCGGGGCGGTCGGCCTTCGAGCACACCTATGACGACCTGGCGACGAGCGCGCTGCGCTACATCGAGCAGACCGGCGGCCCCGAGGCCGTCGCCGAGTTCGCCCGGCGGCAGGTCGCCGAGCTCGAGCGGCGCTACACAACCGCGCTGGCCGAGGCCGACCCGACGCTGCCCGCTAGAGTGCAAGCGCTGGCGGAGGCGCTGTCGGCCGACGGCTACGCCGCCGCCGCCGGGCCGGCTCCGACGGTCGGGCCCGCGAATAGCGGATTCGCCGACAACGGAGCGCAGATCTGCCAGCACCACTGCCCGGTCGCGCACGTGGCGGCCGAGTTCCCGCAGCTCTGCGAGGCGGAGACCGAGGCGTTCGGCCGCCTGCTCGACGCCCCGGTGCGACGTCTGGCGACGATCGCGCACGGCGACGGGATCTGCACGACGCACGTGACATGCACCGACAGGAAGACGACGGAAGAAACGAGTCCGGAGGGCTCTCACCTATGACCACCACCGCTAATGACCAGCTCGAGGGTCTGGGCACGTACAAGTTCGGCTGGGCCGACACTGACGTGGCCGGCGAGTCCGCCAAGCGCGGACTGTCCGAAGAGGTGGTCCGCGACATCTCGGCCCGCAAGAGCGAGCCGGAGTGGATGCTGGAGAACCGGCTCAAGGGGCTGAAGTACTTCGGCCGCAAGCCGATGCCGGCGTGGGGTTCCGACCTGTCCGGCATCGACTTCGACAACATCAAGTACTTCGTCCGCTCGACCGAGAAGCAGGCCGAGAGCTGGGACGACCTGCCCGCCGACATCAAGAACACCTACGACCGGCTGGGCATCCCCGAGGCGGAGAAGCAGCGCCTGATCGCCGGCGTCGCCGCCCAGTACGAGTCCGAGGTCGTCTACCACAAGATCCGCGAGGACCTCGAGGAGAAGGGCGTCATCTTCCTCGACACCGACTCCGCCCTCAAGCAGCACCCGGAGCTGTTCAAGGAGTACTACGGCACCGTGATCCCGGCCGGCGACAACAAGTTCGCCGCGCTCAACACGTCCGTCTGGTCCGGCGGCTCCTTCATCTACGTGCCGCCGGGCGTGCACGTCGAGATCCCGCTGCAGGCCTACTTCCGGATCAACACCGAGAACATGGGCCAGTTCGAGCGGACCCTGATCATCGTCGACGAGGGCGCCTACGTGCACTACGTCGAGGGCTGCACCGCGCCGATCTACAAGAGCGACAGCCTGCACAGCGCGGTCGTCGAGATCATCGTGAAGAAGGACGCCCGCTGCCGGTACACGACCATCCAGAACTGGTCGAACAACGTCTACAACCTGGTCACCAAGCGCGCCGTCTGCCAGGCGGGCGCGACCATGGAGTGGATCGACGGCAACATCGGCTCCAAGGTCACGATGAAGTACCCGGCGGTCTACCTGATGGGCGAGCACGCCAAGGGCGAGACCCTCTCGGTCGCGTTCGCGGGCCCGGGCCAGCACCAGGACGCGGGGGCGAAGATGGTGCACTGCGCGCCGAACACGTCCTCCACGATCGTCTCCAAGTCGGTCGCCCGCGGCGGCGGCCGGACGTCCTACCGGGGCCTGATCAACGTGCAGGAGGGGGCGACCCACTCCAAGTCGACGGTCAAGTGCGACGCGCTGCTGGTCGACACGATCAGCCGGTCCGACACCTACCCGTACAACGACATCCGCGAGGACGACGTCGAGATGGGGCACGAGGCGACGGTCTCCAAGATCTCCGCCGACCAGCTCTTCTACCTGATGTCGCGCGGCCTGACCGAGGACGAGGCGATGGCGATGATCGTCCGCGGCTTCGTCGAGCCGATCGCCCGCGAACTCCCGATGGAGTACGCGCTCGAGCTCAACCGGCTGATCGAGCTGCAGATGGAAGGGGCCGTCGGCTGATGTCGGTGCTGTCCGGGGCGGTCGAAACCGCCCCCGTCTCTGATCTGCACGCCCGGGGGTCGGTCAACCCGGCCGACTTCGCGGTCCCCGGCGGCCGCGAGGAGGAGTGGCGGTTCACCCCGCTGCGCCGCCTGCGCGGGCTGCATAAGGATGCCCCCCTGACCCAGTCCGGGGTCACGGTCGAGGTCGAGGCCGCGCCGGAGCTCCTGGTGGAAAAAGTCAAGAAAACCGATGATGTCGAACGGTCCGGGGTGACTGCGGCGGGCGCATTCCTGCCCACCGACCGGGTCAGCGCCCGGGCGTACGCTGCCGTCACCGAGGCCACGGTCATCACCGTCCCGAAGGACACGTCGGCCTCGGCTCCGACCTACGTCCGCGTCACCGGCACCGACGCGTCCGTCGCGACCGCCGGCCACCTGGTCATCGACGTGCAGCCGTACGGGCGCGCCACCGTCGTCATCGACCAGCGCGGATCGGCCACCTACGCCGACAACGTCGAGATCCACGTCGGCGACGGCGGCGACCTGGTCGTGGTCGCGCTGGCCGACTGGGCGGGCGACACCGTGCAGGTCTCCCACCACCAGGCCACCCTGGGCCGGGACGCCCGCCTGCGGCACTTCGCGGTCAGCCTCGGCGGCTCGCTGGTCCGGCTCTCGCCGACGGTCAGGTACGCCGGCCCCGGCGGCGACGCCGAGCTGACCGGCATCGCCTTCGCCGACGCCGGGCAGCACCTGGAGCACCGGCTGTTCGTCGACCACGACACGCCCAACTGCCGCAGCCGCGTCTCCTACAAGGGCGCGCTCGACGGCGAGGGCGCGCGCACGGTCTGGATCGGCGACGTGCTGATCCGCCCGGAGGCGACCGGCACCGACACCTACGAGTACAACCGGAACCTGGTCCTGTCCGACGGCGCGCACGCCGACTCGGTGCCGAACCTGGAGATCCTCACCGGCGAGGTGACCGGCGCGGGGCACGCCTCCGCCAGCGGCCGCCTCGACGACGAGCACACGTTCTACCTGATGGCCCGGGGCATCCCGTTCGAGGACGCGCGCCGGCTGGTCATCCGGGGCTTCTTCGCCGAGCTGGTGGCCAAGATCGGGATCGAGGAGCTGCAGGACCGCATCATGGCGGCGATCGAGACGGAGCTGTCATGAGCGAGTCCGCGTCAGCCGGCTTCGTGCGGGCGTGCGCCCTGGCCGACATCCCGGACAGCGGCATCCTGTCGGTCGAGGTCGACCAGGACGAGATCGCGATCGTCCGGACCGAGGGCGAGGTCTTCGCGATCCGCGACTGGTGCTCGCACGCCGCCGTCCCGCTGTCGGAGGGCGAGGTCGACGGCTACACGATCGAGTGCTGGCTGCACAACTCGCGCTTCGACCTGCGCACCGGCAAGCCGACCGGGCTGCCCGCGACCCAGCCGGTGCCCGTCTACCCAGTGAAGATCGAGGGCGACGACGTCCTCGTGGCTATAGAGGAGTCGTAAGAGTGTCCACCCTAGAGATCCGCGACCTGCACGTTGACGTGACGGAGAGCGACGGCGGCAGCCGGGAGATCCTGCGCGGCGTCGACCTGAGGGTGGGCGACGGGGAGACCCACGCCATCATGGGGCCGAACGGCTCCGGCAAGTCCACCCTCGCCTACGCGCTCGCGGGCCACCCGAAGTACACCGTCACCTCGGGCACGGTCACGCTGGACGGCGAGGACGTGCTCGCGATGTCGGTCGACGCCCGCGCCCGGGCCGGCCTCTTCCTCGCCATGCAGTACCCGGTCGAGGTGCCCGGCGTGTCGGTGTCGAACTTCCTGCGCACCGCGGTGACCGCCGTGCGCGGCGAGGCGCCGAAGCTGCGGAACTTCGTCAAGGAGATGAACGGCGCGATGGGCGACCTGGCCATCGACCCGAAGTTCGCCGAGCGGTCGCTGAACGAGGGCTTCTCCGGCGGCGAGAAGAAGCGCCACGAGATCCTCCAGCTCGAGCTGCTCGACCCGAAGATCGCGATCCTCGACGAGACCGACTCCGGCCTCGACGTGGACGCGCTCAAGGTCGTCTCCGAGGGCATCAACCGGTTCCGGGCCAAGACCGGCCACGGGGTGCTGCTGATCACCCACTACAACCGCATCCTGCAGTACGTCCAGCCCGACTACGTGCACGTCTTCGTGGCGGGCCGGATCGTCGAAGAGGGCGGGCCCGAGCTGGCCAAGCTGCTGGAGAACGAAGGCTACGAGCGGTTCACCGGGGCGGCGGCGACGTCATGACCGAGACCGCCGCGCGTTACGTTGACGCGCCGTACGACGTCGAGGCGGTTCGGGGCGACTTCCCGATCCTGTCCCGGACCGTGCGGAACGGCAACCCGCTGGTCTACCTCGACTCCGGCGCGACCTCGCAGCACCCGACCGTCGTCCTCGACGCCGAGCGCGAGTACTACGAGCGGCACAACGCCGCCGCGCACCGGGGCACGCACCTGCTCGGCGAGGAAGCGACCGAGATCTACGAGGGCACCCGGGCGAAGATGGCCGCGTTCCTCGGCGCCGCCTCGCCCGACGAGATCGTGTTCACCAAGTCCGCCACCGAGGGGATCAACCTGGTCGCGTTCGCGCTGAGCTCCGCCCCCGGCTCATCGCTCAAGCCCGGCGACGAGATCCTGATCACCGAGATCGAGCACCACGCGAACCTGGTCCCGTGGCAGCAGCTCGCGCTGCGCACCGGCGCCACCCTGCGCTGGTTCAAGTCGGACGCCGAGGGCCGGGTCGAGGTGGACCCGTCGCTCGTGACCGAGCGGACCAAGCTGGTCGCGGTGACCGGGCAGTCGAACGTCACCGGCGTGATCCCGCCGGTGCGCGAGATCGGCCGGCTCGCCCACGCGGTGGGCGCGCTCTTCCTGGTCGACGGCGCGCAGTCGGTGCCGCACCACCCGGTCGACGTGGCCGAGCTCGACGCCGACTTCCTCGCCTTCTCCGGGCACAAGATGCTCGGCCCGCTCGGGCTGGGCGTCCTGTATGGGAAGTACGCGCTGCTCGACGCGCTGCCGCCGTACCTCACCGGCGGATCGATGATCGAGGTCGTGCGGATGGAGGAGACCACGTTCCTGCCGCCGCCCGCCAAGTTCGAGCCCGGCGTGCCGCCGGTCGCCCAGGCGGCCGGGCTCGGCGCGGCGGTGGACTACCTGACCGAGCTCGGCATGGAGAACGTCGCCGCGCACGAGCAGTCGCTCACCGCCCACGCGCTCGACGCGCTGCGCGAGATCGACGGCGTGCGGATCCTCGGGCCGGTCACGACCGAGAACCGCGGCGGGACCGTCGCGTTCGACGTCGAGGGCGTGCACTCGCACGACGTGGGGCAGGTACTCGACGAGCTCGGCATCGCGATCAGGACCGGCCACCACTGCGCCTGGCCGCTGCACCGGGCGCTGCACTGCCAGGCCTCCAACCGGGCCAGCTTCTACATCTACAACACCCACGCCGAGGTCGACGCGCTTGCGGACGGCATCCGGTACGCGAAGAAGTTCTTCCGGGCCTAGGAGGCGCGAGCAGGTCGTGGCAGCGGAACACCAGTCACCGTCAGGGCGTTCTAGAGGGCACTATGCAGCTTGAGAACATGTACCAGGAAGTCATTCTGGATCACTACCGCAATCCGCACCACAAGGGGCTGCGGGATGCTTTTGACGCGCAGTCGTACCAGGTCAACCCGACCTGCGGCGACGAAGTGACGCTGCGGGTCGCCCTCAAGGAGACCGCCGACGGCGACCCGGTCGTCGTGGACGTGTCCTACGACGCCCTCGGCTGCTCGATCAGCCAGGCCAGCGCCTCGGTCATGACCGACCTGGTGATCGGCAAGCCGGTCAGCGAGGCGATGAGGATCAGCGACGCCTTCCTCGAGCTGATGAAGTCCAAGGGCGAGCTCGAGCCCGATGAGGACGTGCTCGAGGACGCAGTGGCGTTCGCGGGCGTGTCGAAGTACCCGGCGCGGATCAAGTGCGCGCTGCTTGGCTGGATGGCCTGGAAGGACGCGACGGCCAAGGCCATCGCGCAATCGGATGCGGATGGAGACAACGCATGAGCGAGAACACGACCGCCGAGGCAGTGACGGCCCCGGCCGAGGGTGAGAGCGAGCAGCCCTCGCAGGAGGTCCTCGACATCCTCGAGGCGCTCCGCGACGTGGTCGACCCCGAGCTCGGCATCAACGTGGTCGACCTCGGGCTCATCTACGGGGTGGACCTCGACGAGTCCCGGATCGCCACCATCGACATGACCCTCACCAGCGCGGCCTGCCCGCTCACGGACGTCATCGAGGAGCAGGCGGGCGAGGCGCTCAAGGACCTGGTGGCGGACTTCCGCATCAACTGGGTCTGGATGCCGCCGTGGGGCCCAGAGTCGATTACCGATGACGGCCGCGAGCAACTGCGAGCGCTCGGCTTCAACATCTAGCTCTACCTCGGATCAAACGAGGTCGAGCGGGCGCGGTGGTGCTTTCCGAACGCGCGGTCTGCACCATCCGCGCCCCGCTCTTCTTGTCATCGGGGTTAAAAGTCAAAAACCAAAACCGGCCAACACGCCCCGAGACGCGAGCCCACCCGTGACGGCTATTCCACCCGAGACACCAGCCCGCCCGCGACGGCTATTCTACCCCACCCGAGACATCCGGCCCGCGCGCGACAGCCAATCCATCCGCTACGGGCTACCCCGGCGCGGCCAATTCATCCCGGGAGTCACGCTAACCCCAAATCTCATCTCGGTCACGGCTTGAGTTGCCGGGCGGATGCGTGATCACGAAGGATTTAATCCTGACGTAGGAAAATTGTCGTATAAGCGTAAAAATCCTTCGTGATCATGCGTTGCGTGCGATGCAATCGAGATAACAGCAAGAAGCGGGCTGGTGGTATCGGGCGAGCCGGGCTTTGGCTGTTTGATTGTGGGTGGTGGCCGGGTATTGCGCTGGGACCAGCTTTCTGTTATTCGGAATGGTCTCTGCGGGGGGATGCACGTGGTACGGAAGTTGTCGGTTGTCCTTGTCATGGCGCTGCTTGCGTTCACGACCGCGTGCAGTTCCAGCAGTTCGAGCACCAATGCCGCGGCGTCAGGGACCGGGACGGCCACGGCGGCGGCGGCCGGGTCGTGCCCGACCTCGAACACCGTCAAGTTCGCCAAGACCAAGTTCGTGGCCGACGCGGCGCTGGCCGGCGGCGCCTTCAAGCGCTACATCTACACGCCCGCCAAGGACGGCAAGCTCAAGAAGGGCGCCAGCGGGCGGGTGCTCGCACTGGTTAAGGCGGCAGCGGCCGGGGCCTTCGTGATCAACCGGCTGAAGGCGGCCGAGACGGCGGCGCAGGGCAACCCGACGCTGTGCAAGGTCTTCGTCGCGCCGGCCGCGAAGTTCACGGCGGCCCTGACCGGTCTGGTGGGCAAGGCCAAGAGCGGCGGCATCGACCCGTCGGACGTCGACGGCGCCTCCAGCGCCCTGACCCAAGTGCGCGACGCGGCCACCTCCGGCGGGGCCGGCTTCACCGACAACCCCAACGCCAGCATCACCGGCTAGCTCCGGTCGCACGGCCCACCTCCGGTCGGGCGCCCGTCGGACGGGTGGACGCCCGCCGAGCGTCCCACCCATAAATAACAGCAAGAAGCGCTCGGCGCCGGATGGGACATTAGTCGCAAATCGGCCGCATCGACGGACGGTGACGCGGGCAAGGCGGCCCTGGTGTGCCTAGTCCCTGCTGTAGAAGGGACGCGTGTTGCGCGACATCCACTCGGTGATGATGTCCGGTGCGGCCTCGTCGTCGACAGCCTCGCCCTCCAAAGCCTCGTCGTCGGCGGGTTCGCCGGGGAAGACGACGTCGACCGGGTAGGGGACGCGGAGCGGCACCGACGCGACGGCCGCCAGCAGCGCGCCGATGACGGCGCGGTGCGCGGGCCGGCTGGCCGGGTCGTCGAGGGCGACCGCGATGACCAGGCCCTCGCCCCGGTCGGGGACCGAGAGCCACGCGCGGGAGGCGGAGCGCACGAAGCGCAGCCGCCGCAGCCGGGCCTGCACCTCGGTCAGCAGGGCAACCGGCTCGGCCGGGGGGTGGCCGACGCCGATGGCGGCCGCGCCGCGCTGGTCGAGCCCGGCCAGGTAGCTGACGGACTCCGGGTACAGCGGGAGGCCGGGCGCGCCGTCGGGGTTGAGCGCCAGGCCGAGGCCGGCCGGCAGTCGCCGGGCGAGGCCGGCCGCGGGGACCACCACGTGCGGTACCACCCGGGCGTCGCCCGCCCGCTGCCACTGCCGCCCGCTGCTGCCCGCGAACCGGTACTCGTCGTTCGCGTCCCGGCTGCGCGCGTCCGCCTCGACGTCGTCCGCCCACGTGGTCAGGCGCTGCACCGAGGTGAAGCAGGGCACGAACTCGACGTCGGTCTCGGGGTAGCCGATCAGCGGCAGCCGGACCGAGGTGCCGTCGGTAAACGGGCGCTGCCGCACCGGCAGCGGCACCCACAGCCGGGTGGAGGACAGCTCGGCCAGCAGGGCGGGCAGCAGGCCGGGGTCGGCGATGGCGGCGGCGAGGATCCGCTCGATCGACTCGCCCGACGAGTACCTGCTGTCACGCGGATCCCGCAGGCCGCCCCAGGCAACCGCCCCGGGCCGAATGATCGTGCCGCCGTGCGCCATCGCCTGAGCCGGGACAATGTCTCGAAGTGGCCGCACCGGGGCGACGTCTCTGAGAGGCTGCGCGGGAGTGACCGCGCGCCCGGTACCATGGCGGCTTTGGCCGTCGGGCGCGCCTTCGGGGGGGACGGGGGGGCTTCCCCCCGGAAGGTAACGTCCCTGACCGTCGCGTGGATCGATCGGGAGCATGTAGTGACTACCTCGTAGATTCCTGCGAAAATTGTGACAGTTGATTCGCGTGATGCGGTTGAGTTGTACGCTCAGTAAACACGATGAGGCAGTGAGTAGTGAAGAACGTCGCTGGTACTGGTGGCAAATGGATCGACGTTTCCGCTGAGCGCCTTCCCGGCTGGATTGCCTCATTTGCCGTGCGGCACGGGGTTCCCGGCGCCGTCGGCGACTCGGCCGAGGCCCTCGCGGTCGCCCTGGCCGATGATCACGTCTCCTTCACCGCCCAGGATGGCGCGGTGGCGCAGTGTTACCCTCCGTTTCCGCCCGCCGCGGGCATGACCGCGCTGGTCGAGGAGGTCACCCCGCCTGATCGCCTCGCTGACCCGGCCGTGTTCGACCATCCCGCCGCCTTCGCCGAGCGCCCGGTCCTCGACCGTCCGTCCGTCGTCGCCGAGGCGCTCGCCGCCCACGCCCGCAAGCCCCGCACGGTCGGCGTCCTCCTCGTCCGCCTCGGCGGCTACGCGGCCGGGGTGTTCACCGGTTACCCGCCCGTGCTCGGGGCGGCCAAGGTCGGCTCGCGCCCGGTGCACGGCCGCAGCGCGGCGGGCGGCTGGTCGCAGCACCGCTTCGCCCGCCGCCGCGAGAAGCAGGCGAACGAGGCGCTGAGCGCCGCCGCCGACGCCGCCGTCATGATCTTCGGGGGCGTGGCGGGGGGCGTGACCGACGGCGGGAAGAACGGCAGGAAGGGCGGCGCCGCGGCCGCCGCGCGACCTCAGCCCCGGGCGGCCCGCCTTGACGCGGTCGTGCTCGGCGGGGACCGCCGCGCGGTCGCCGACCTGCGCGACGACCCCCGGCTGGCGCCCTACTTCGGCCTCGCCAGCGAGCGGTTCCTGACCGTGCCCGACCCCAAGCGGGCGGTCCTGCTCGAGGCGGCCAGGCAGTTCACCGCCGTGCGAATATGGCTTACAGAGCCGTAACCCAGATCGGGTACCATTGGTACACGTGATCGTCGCCAGTGGCATTGAGCTGCGTGCGGGTGCCCGGCTACTGCTGGCAGACGCCTCTTTCCAGGTTGCCGAGGGAGACCGTATTGGTCTCGTCGGCCGCAACGGCGCGGGCAAGACCACCCTGGCGAAGGTTCTGTCAGGCAACGGCCAGCCCGCCTCCGGCACCGTCCGGAACACCGGCACCGTCGGCTACCTCCCCCAGGACCCGAGGACCGGCGATCTTGACGTGCTCGCGCTCGACCGGATCCTGTCCGCGCGCGGCCTCGACGAGGTGCGCAACGGCATGCGCAAGGCCGAGGCGCTGATGTCCGATCCGGACCCGGCGACGGCGGAGAAGGCGATCAGGCGGTACGGCAACCTCAGCGACCGGCTGGCCGTGCTCGGCGGCTACGCGGCCGAGTCGGAGGCCGCGAGCATGGCCGCCAGCCTCGGGCTGCCGGACCGGGTGCTGCACCAGCCGCTGGACACGCTGTCGGGCGGCCAGCGGCGCCGGGTCGAGCTCACCCGCATCCTGTTCGGCGACTCCCAGACGCTGCTGCTTGACGAGCCGACCAACCACCTCGATGCCGACTCGATCACCTGGCTGCGCGACCACCTGAAGACCTACCGGGGCGGGCTGCTGGTAATCAGCCACGACGTCGACCTGGTCGAGCAGGTCGTCAACAAGGTCTTCTACCTCGACGCCAACCGCTCGGTGCTCGACATCTACAACGTCGGCTGGAAGGCCTACCAGCTCCAGCGCGAGACCGACGAGCGGCGCCGCAAGCGGGAGCGGGCCAACGCCGAGAAGCAGGCCTCGGCGTTGCAGTTGCAGGCGGCCAAGCTCGGCGCCAAGGCGACCAAGGCCAAGGCCGCGCAGAACATGGCGCGCCGGGCCGAGCGGCTGCTGGACGGGCTCGCGGACGAGCGGCAGGCCGACCGGGTGGCCAAGCTGCGGTTCCCCGAGCCGGCCCCGTGCGGCCGGACGCCGCTGACCGCGACCGGGCTGTCGAAGTCGTACGGCTCGCTTGAGGTGTTCACCGACGTCGACCTGGCCATCGACCGCGGCTCCCGGGTCGTGG
The DNA here is from genome assembly GCA_963836195.1 of uncultured Actinomycetota bacterium. Classification (GTDB taxonomy): domain Bacteria; phylum Actinomycetota; class Actinomycetes; order Streptosporangiales; family Streptosporangiaceae; genus Trebonia. Next base: position 357,474 of record CAWIIX010000020.1, read on the forward strand.
TGCTCGGCCTCAACGGCGCGGGCAAGACCACGCTGCTGCGCATGCTGGCCGGGGTCGAGAAGCCGGACACCGGCGAGGTCATTCCAGGTCACGGCCTAAGGCTCGGTTATTACGCCCAGGAGCACGAGACGCTCGACACCGAGCGGTCGCTGATCGAGAACATGCGCACCGCCGCGCCGGAGCTGACCGACACCGAGCAGCGGAAAGTCCTCGGCTCATTCCTGTTCTCCGGTGATGACGTCGATAAACCGGTCGGCGTTCTTTCCGGCGGCGAGAAGACCAGGCTCGCGCTGGCGCTTCTGGTCGTCTCGGGCGCGAATGTGCTGCTGCTCGACGAGCCCACCAACAACCTGGACCCCGCCAGCCGGGAAGAGATCCTGGCGGCCCTGGCGGGCTTCCGCGGCGCCATTGTCCTGGTGACCCACGATGAGGGAGCGGTCGACGCGCTCTCACCGGAACGCGTGATTGTGCTGCCAGAAGGAACCGAGGACACCTGGTCGGCCGATTTCGCGGATCTTGTCGCGCTCGCGTGAGCGCCCCGGGCTGATCCGCGCTTAGCAATTTCGCTTTAATTATCTCGATCAATGCGGGTGGTCAACTCCGCCCCGATAGGTGATCATTGCGCATAGGGGATGTAACGCAATGAGTCGTGTACCTTACGGGAGGTAAACATGGCCGAAAACCTCAGGCGAGGCGCCCGGGTAACCGGGCCGGACCGCAGCAAACTCGCGACCAGCCTGGCCGGCCGCTACGAGGCGGGGGAGTCGATCCGGTCGCTGGCCTCCTCGACCGGCCGCTCGTACGGGTTCATCCACCGCATCCTCACCGAGATGGGCGTCACCCTCCGGAGCAGGGGCGGCGCCCCCAAGCGGACCGCGGTCGCCAAGTAGCCCCCGCCTTATGCCCTAGGCCGAATAGCCAGGCGGCTAACTGCTCGCCGGCCGCACTAAGCTCGCAGGAATGGTGCATGGTCCCGGCATGATGATGGCGCGCGGATTCCGCATGGACCCGTCCGTCACCAAGCAGAAACTGAAGCCGGGAACGATCAGGCGGATCGCCGGCTACGCCCGTCCCTACCGGGTGCAGCTGACGCTCTTCCTGATCGCGACCGCGCTTGACGCCTGCATCACGGTGGTCAACCCGCTGCTGCTGCGCGAGCTGATCGACGGCGGCATCGTCGTCAAGGACGAGGGCGTCGTCGTGGTGGTCGGGGTGACGGTGGCGGCGGTCGCGGTCTTCGACGCGTTCCTGGGCGTGGTCAACCGGTGGTACTCCTCCCGGATCGGCGAGGGTCTCATCTACGACCTGCGGACCCAGGTTTTCGACCACGTGCAGCGGCAGCCGCTGGCGTTCTTCACCCGCGCCCAGACCGGGTCGCTGGTCAGCCGGCTGGACGGGGACGTGGTCGGCGCGCAGCAGGCGATCGTCGGCACGCTGTCGTCGGTGCTGTCCAACGTGCTGTCGGTGATCGTCATCCTGGTCACCCTGTTCTACCTGTCCTGGCAGGTCAGCCTGCTCGCGCTGGTGCTGATCCCGCTGTTCATCTACCCCGCCCGCCGGATCGGGCGGCGGCTGCAGCGCCTGAGCCGGGAGTCGATGCAGCTCAACGCCGAGATGGGCTCGACCATGACCGAGCGGTTCAACGTGGCCGGGGCCATGCTGTCCAAGCTCTACGGCCGCCCCCGCGAGGAGTCCCGGCTGTTCGCGGCCAACGCCCATAAGGTCCGCGAGATCGGCGTGACCAGGGATATGTACGGGTCGGTGTTCATGATCGCCGTCGTGCTGCTGACCGCGCTGATCACCGCCGTCGTCTACGGCGTCGGCGGCACGCTGGTGATCAGGGGCACGCTCCAGTTCGGCACCCTGGTGGCGCTCGCCCAGCTGCTCACCCGGGTCTACGGCCCGATCTCGTCCCTGTCGAGCGTGCAGATCCAGGTGATGACCGCGCTGGTCAGCTTCGACCGGGTCTTCGAGGTGCTCGACCTGAAGCCGCTGATCACCGAGAAGCCGGGCGCGGCGACGCTGCCCGCCCGCGACCCGGCCGGGACCGCGGCCGACATCAGGTTCGACCGGGTGTCGTTCCGCTACCCGACCGCCACCGAGGTCTCGCTCGCGTCGCTCGAGTCGATCGCGCTCAAGCAGCCGGAGCGGACCGACGCGGCGGCCGGGGTGCTGCACGACATCTCCTTCACCGCGCCCGCGGGCGAGCTCACCGCCCTGGTGGGCCCGTCCGGGGCGGGCAAGACCACGATCACCCAGCTCGTCTCGCGGATGTACGACCCCAACGACGGGGCGGTCGTGATCGGCGGCCACGACATCCGCGACGTCACCCTCGAGTCGCTGCACGACGTGGTCGGCGTCGTCACCCAGGATGCGCACCTGTTCCACGACACGATCCGCACCAACCTGCTCTACGCCCGCCCGTCCGCGACCGAGGCCGAGGTGGTCGAGGCGTGCCGGGCGGCGCAGATCTGGGACCTGATCTCGGTCCTGCCGGACGGCCTCGACACGATCGTCGGCGACCGCGGGTACCGGCTCTCCGGCGGCGAGAAGCAGCGGATCGCGCTTGCGCGGCTGCTGCTGAAGGCGCCGTCGATCGTGGTCCTCGACGAGGCGACCGCGCACCTCGACTCCGAGTCCGAGCTGGCGGTGCAGCAGGCCCTGTCGCTGGCGCTGATCGGCCGGACGTCGCTCGTCATCGCGCACCGTCTGTCGACCGTCCGCGAGGCCAGCCAGATCCTCGTCATCGAGGCCGGCCAGGTGGTCGAGACCGGCACCCACGAGGAGCTGCTGGCGGCGGGCGGCCTGTACGCCGACCTCTACGAGACCCAGTTCAAGCAGCAGGAAGGTCAAGATCAAATTCCTGCTATCGAACGGACCCGGGCTCCGCGCTAACGGCTGACTGGTCCCCGGCTCATTTGTAGCCGAGCCGCCGCAGCTCCGCGCCCGCGACCTTCTCGACCTCGGCCAGCTGACCGTAGGAGAGCGAGCGGCGCCACGCGTTCTGCTCGGTCTTGGCGCGCTTGGTGGTCCCGGTGACCGGCGCCGCGATCTTGGTCCCGATGAAACCGGTGAGGGCGGCCGCCGCCCCGCCCGGGTCGCGGGCCATGTCCTCGTAGCGCAGCGTCTTGAGCTGGTTGTCGGCCAGCGCCAGGCGGAGCCGGGCGGCCAGCCTGATCGCGCCCCGCCAGCGCATCGCGCACTTGCCGGTGGGGGAGAGGCTCGGCCAGGCCTGCCGGTCGGACTCGTCCTCGACCCCGTAGAACGGGTTGGGGAACTCGGTGTCGATGTTGACCACGCCCGGCCGGAACCACGACATCGCCAGCTGATCCTCGAGCATGGCCGCGACGGTGTCCCGGCCGTCCCGCACCACCTGCACGATCAGCGCGTCGGGGAAGGCGTGCACCAGCGCCTCGGCGCTGTAGGCGAGGTCGGGGGAGGCGTCGCCGTAGCGGGAGAGGCCGCGCAGCTCCACGCACGGCCCGACCTCGGACGGCTTGAGCCCGGCGGCCGACCGGCACTGCGGCGTGCACTCCAGGCAGCTCGTCGGGTGGAGCTGCCACCCCTGGGCGAAGGCGTCGCGGATCACCGCGGCGGCGGCGTCGCCGCGGCCGTTGTAGAGGGAGGGCCGCCGGGCGAACCCGTAGGCTGCCTGCAGCACCGACTGCTGCCCGATGGTCACGTGGAACCCGGGGGAAAGCTTGAGCGCCCGGCCAACCGCCTCCGCGCCTGAGTGCGGCGCGCCGATCACGAACACGGGCTGGGCTACGTTGCGGGCGTTGACGATGAGGATGTGGCGCGGCGGCATCTATGCTTTTCTTTCCGGTCTCCCCAGTACCGTACTCGGTGCCCCGACCACATAAGCGATCTCCCGAAGACATAACATACGACCGTGGAAGTACTACGACCTGTCGTGACCGCGGCCGCCCCCAGGCCCCGACGGTCAGCTCGGACCCGCGTCCTGGCTCTCGGCCTCGTGGCGGCGGCCTGCTGCCTGGCGGCGAGCGGCTGCTCGTCGTTCAACAAGGCGCTCGGCCAGTCGTCGGTCGACGTCTACTTCCAGCAGAACGTGTCGACCGCGTACAAGATGCACGTCCGTGCCGCCTGTAACGGGCTGCCCAACGTCCAGGCCGAGGCGATCGCGACCGGCGTCCCGCTCGCGTCGGCCGTCGACGTCGTCGTCTACAACACGACCGGTGCCAGCCTGGTGGACATCACCCGCCTCGAGGAGTGCCTGAACAAGTTCTCGCCCAAGGTCGAGGGCATCAACTCGCAGGACTCCTCGGACGACTCGTAGCCCGTCGGCTCGTCGTTTCCCGCTAGCCGCTTCCTCGCTCGTTCCTCGCTCGCAGTTTCCCGGCTGGACGCATCCCCGCTCGGGGCCCTGCCCGGTTACGTCGGCCTTTTCGTAGATAACAGCAAGAAGCGCGCTGCGCCTCGGTTGGACGCGCTGCGCTTCGGTCGCGCGCGTTAACGCTTGTAACAGAGTGGCGACTGCCTGACGTGGCAGGTCCGCCCGGCCGCCCGCGGTACCGACAGGTCGGCCTGGGCCCGTGTGACGATCGTCTCTTTACAACCGTTGCCGGGGTGTTTCCTACCTTACCGGCCTGGTATATAGTTCTACCGAACCCTACTTAACTGATAGAGAATGGAACCTATATATGCGCGGCATCTTGGCTGGGGCGGTCGCTGTGACCGGCAGCGCGCTCCTCATCGCCGGCTGCTCCTCCAGCAGCTCGAGTTCCTCCAGTGCCCCGAGCTCCTCGAGCCCCTCGAGCGCCGCGGGCACCGCGAGCGCGGCGGCGGCGGCGCCGGTGACCGTGCGGCTTGGCTTTCTTGCGAACATCACCCACGCGCCCGCGCTGATCGCGCTGAAGGACGGGTACTTCAAGTCGGCCCTCGGCAGCGCCGGATCGGTGACGCCGACCGTGTTCTCCAGCGGCACCCAGGAGACGACCGCGATCCTGGGCGGCCAGCTTGACGCCGCCTACGTGGGCCCGAACCCGGCCATCAACGCCTGGGAGAAGTCCGGCGGCACCGCGATCAAGGTTGTCTCCGGCGTGGCCACCGGCGGCGCGGAGATCGTCGTCAAGTCCTCGGTCTCCGGCGCGTCGGCGCTGAAGGGGCAGACGCTGGACACCCCGTCGCTCGGCAACACCCAGGATGTGGCGCTGCGGTACTACCTCAAGCAGAACGGCCTCGCCACCACCGCCACCGGCGGGGGCGACGTGCTGGTCAAGCCGACCGCGCCGAACTCCGACGCGGTCCAGGCGTTCGAGTCGGGCCAGATCGCCGGCGCCTCCGAGCCCGCGCCGTACGACGTGGAGATGGTCAAGGACGGCGGCAAGGTGCTGCTGTCGGAGCCGGGCTCGACCACCCTGCTGATGGTCACCCAGTCGTTCCTGTCCGCGCACCCGACGATCGTGGCCGACCTGCTCAAGGCGAACCTCCAGGCGCTCGCCCTGATCAAGTCCAACCCGACGCAGGCGGAAGCGGACGCCGACGCCGAGTACGCCTCCTACACCGGCAAGGCGATCAAGTCCTCGCTGGTGGCCGCGTCGTTCCAGCAGATCGTCTTCACCGACGACCCGGACGAGGCGTCGATCTCGACCGCCGCGTCCCAGGCGGCCAGCCTCGGCCTGCTCAAGGAGCCGGTCGCGCTGAGCGGCATGTACGACCTGACCGAGCTCAACACGCTGCTGACCGCCGCCGGCCAGCCGACCGTGGGCTCCTGACCACCCGGTTCGAACGACAGAGATGAGCGCAACCGAGATGACCACCAACACGGTGACGGAGGAGACGTCGGCGGTCACGCTGGCCGGCGTCTCCAAGGTGTACGGCCGCGGATCCGCGGCCGTCCAGGCCCTCGACCAGGTGTCCCTCTCGGTTGCGCCGGGCGAGTTCACCTGCCTGATCGGCGCGTCCGGGTGCGGCAAGTCGACGATGCTGTCGCTGGTGGCCGGCCTGGACAAGCCGACCACCGGCAACATCGCGGTGTCGGGCCGGATCGCGATGATGTTCCAGGAGCCGGCCCTGTTTCCCTGGCTCTCGGCCGGGGCCAACGTCGAGCTGGCGCTGCGCGCCCGCGGCGTGGGCCGGGCCGAGCGCCGCCAGCGGGCGGCCGAGCTGCTCGAGACCGTCCGGCTCGGCGGGTTCGGAGCCAAGCAGCCGCACCAGCTCTCCGGCGGCATGCGGCAGCGGGTCGCGCTCGCCCGCGCGCTCGCCCAGGACGCGGACGTGCTGCTGATGGACGAGCCGTTCGGCGCGCTCGACGCGATGACCAGGGACGTGCTGCATGACGAGCTCGACCGGATCACCGCCACCCGCAACCTGACGGTCTTGTTCGTGACCCACAACGTCCGCGAGGCGGTCCGACTGGGGGACAAGGTGGTGCTGCTCAGCAGCCGCCCCGGCCGGGTGCTCGAGGAGTTCCCCGTATCGATCCCGCGGCCGCGCCGGATTGACACCGCGCCGGTAGCCGAGCTGGCCGGGCAGATCACCGACCGGCTGCGCGAGGAGATGAGCCGTCATGGCCAGTAACGGCGGACATCACGTATCTGCCAGCGGCACCTGGGCGGATGGCGGCACCAACCCGCCCGGCACCGGATGGGTGGCGAACGGCGCCGCGCCGACCGGCAACGCGCTCGCGGGCCTAGACGCGCTCGACCTGGCAGGCAGGCCAGGCGGCGGTCGCGGAGGGTTCGCGCTCCGTTTCTGGAATGCCCTGTGGCCCAAGGCGCTGGCGATCTTGCTGGTCCTCGGGGTCTGGGAGCTGATCACGCTCAGCGGCTATAAGAAGGCAATCTTCCCCGGGGCCGGCCCGACGCTGGCCAACCTGTGGGACCAGGCCAAGACCGGGACGTTCTGGCAGGCCATCGGCAACACGCTGGAGACCGCCGTGATCGGGTTCGCGGTCGCGATCGTGGTCGGCGTCGTCTTCGGCTCGCTGGTCTCCAGGATCAACGTGCTCAGGCAGGCGGTCGGCTCGCTGATCACCGGCCTGCAGACGATGCCGTCGATTGCCTGGGTGCCGTTCGCGGCCCTGCTGTTCGGCAACAACAACTCGGCGATCTTGTTCCTGATCATCCTCGGGGCGGCCCCGTCGATCGCCAACGGGCTGATCACCGGCGTCGACTACACCCCGCCGCTGCTGCTCAAGGCGGGGCAGACGATGGGGCTGCGGCGGCTGGCGCTCTGGCGGCACCTGATCCTGCCAGCCTCGCTGCCGATCTTCGTGGCCGGGCTCAAGCAGGGCTGGGCGTTCGGCTGGCGCAGCCTGATGGCGGGCGAGCTGATCGTGCTGGTGTTCAACCACCCGACGCTGGGCGAGCTGCTCAACAACGACCAGTCGCTGTCGGACCTGCAGAGCGCGACCGCGATCATCATCGTGATCTTCGTCATCGGGATCGGCGTCGACGCGCTGTTCGGCGCGGCCGACACGTCCATCCGCAAGCGGTGGGGACTCACGTAGATCACGCGCCAAATGTGATGAAGTGTGCGCGAGTACGAACTACATCTGTGTAACTTTAATTCGATGTGTCAGGCCGTCCATAACAGGGAGATGACACAGATGACACAGATGGAACACAATGACGCCGGAGCGCGGGCCACCGAGCCGGAGCTCGACGAGGCCCTGGCCCGTGCCATCCGGCTGCTCATCTCCGATGCCATCGAGGCGGGGGCGGCACCCGACGCGAGGGTGTCCGCCGCGTAGGACGTTGACTTCCTAGTATTCCTATAGGTTATTGTGGAATATATGGGCGAATTTCTCTGGTATATCCCGAATACGGTCGAGGCGGGGGTCCGCGGCGACGACGTCGCCTCCGGGTGGGCGGATCTGGAGCAATCGGTCACGCTGGCGCGGATGACCGAGGATCACGGGTGGGGCGGCGCCCTGTTCGGCACCAGCTGGGGGCGGCCGGACACGTTCACCGTCGCCACCGCGATCGCGGCTCGGACCACCACCTTCCAGCCGTTGATCGCGATCAGGCCCGGCTACTGGCGCCCGGCCCACTTCGCCAGCGCCGCCGCGACGCTCGACCACCTCACCGGCGGACGGGTGCTGGTCAACATCGTCAGCGGCCATGACAACCTGGCCGCCTACGGCGACGCCGAGGCCGACCGGTCGGCCCGGTACGGGCGGACGAGGGAGTTCCTGCAGATCGTGCGGGCGCTGTGGACTCAGGAGAACGTCACCTACCGGGGCGACCACTTCCAGGTCGAGAACTCCACCGTGGTGCCGAAGCCGCACGGGGCCGAGCGCGGCCGTCATCCGCGACTGTACTTCGGCGGCGCCTCGCCGGAGGCGGAGGCGGTCGCCGCGACCGAGGCCGACGTGCAGCTGTTCTGGGGCGAGCCGCTCGACGACATCGCCGCCAGGATCGACCGGCTGCGCGCCCTGACCGGGACGCTCGGCCGAGCGCACGCGCCGCTCGAGTTCGGCCTCCGGATCACCACCGTGGTCCGCGAGACCAGCGACGAGGCCTGGCGCGACGCGCGGGCCCGGGTGGCCGCGATGGCCGACGGCGCGGGCGTGCCCACGATCGGCGCCGTGCACCGAGCCGGCGCCGGGTCCGGCGGCGGCCAGTTCGCCAAGGCGGTCGGCCAGCAGCGCCTGCTCGACCTGGCCGACCGGGCCGACGTCCTCGACTCCTGCCTCTACACCGCGCCCGGCCGCGTCGGCGGCGGCGGCGCGGCCACCACCTGGCTGGTCGGCTCCTACGACGAGGTCGCCGCCGCCCTCCGCAAATACGCCGACCTGGGCATCACCCACTTCATCCTCTCCGACGCCCCCTACCTCCGCGAATGCGCCCGCATCGGCGACGAGCTGCTCCCCCGCCTCCGCGTCTCCCTCGGCGGATAACAGCAGGAAGAGCCGATCGGTTTGAGCGCGGTACGGCTCAGAACCTGTCGGCTACGCCACCGACACCACACGACTTCTGTCACCTACGCCAGCGACACCGATAGGGCGGTCGCTGGCGTAGGTGACAGGGCGCGGAATCTGTCGGCTACGCCAGCGACCCCAATCCATGGCGATCGGCTCAGGCGGGGTCGCGGGCGGTGAGGTCGGTGATCGCGTCGCAGGCGGTGGCGACCGGGTCGAGGGCGTTGGCGTGGGCCGCGAGGTCGCGCAGCAGCGCGCGGAAAGCCGGCCGGTCGTCCGGGGCTAGTCCCGCCAGCAGTCGCTGCTCCGCGTGGCTGAAACGCGTCTCCAGGTTGGCGAGGACGTGGCGGCCGTTGGAGGTGGCCACGATCCGGCGGCTGCGCCGGTCAAGCGGGTCGGGCTGGCGCACCACCAGGTCGGCGGCCTCCAGGTCGTCAAGCAGGTAGGTCATGACCGTACGATCGATGCCCAGGCGCTGCGCCAGTGCGGCCTGGCTGCCCGACTCATCACGGGCGGCGGCGACGAGCACCTGGTAGCCGCGGTGGCCGCCGGGGATGCCGTCGGTGACCGCGTCGGCGGCCTTGACGTACGCGCGGAACACCACCGCCAGTCCCCAGCCCAGGTCATCCGTTAGCCGGTCGCCCGGTGCCGGCCGGGCATCGGTGGTCAGCTTCCCAGTCGGAGTCCCCGTCATCTCCCCATGGTACGACAGCGCTGCGCACAAGATAGTCTGTGAATTAGATTATCTTGATGACAGCACATATCGACTGGAAGGGCTGGCGATGGCTGACTACGGTCACGATCTTTCGTTCGGGATCTTCATGACCCCCCAGGCGGACGCGGGGCCGCACGTCATCGACCTGGCGCGGCGGGCCGACGCGGCCGGCCTGGACTGGGTGAGCGTGCAGGATCACCCGTACCAGCCCGCCTTCCTCGACGCCTGGACGCTGCTCACCGCGATCGCCACGGCAACCGAGAACATCGGCGTGTTCCCGAACGTCGCGAACCTGCCGCTGCGCCCGCCGGCGATGCTCGCCCGCGCGGCGGCGAGCCTGGACATCCTGTCCGGCGGCCGCGTCGAACTCGGCCTCGGGACCGGGGCGTTCTGGGACGCGATCGCCGCGATGGGCGGGCCCAGGCGGACGCCCGGCGAATCGGTCGACGCGCTCCGCGAGGCGATCGCGGTGATCCGCGCACTCTGGACGCCCGGACACGGCGCGCGGCTGCACGGCAAGCACTACGACCTGAACGGCGCCAAGCCGGGGCCGTTCCCCGTCCACCAGGTCGGGATCTGGGTAGGCGCGTACAAGGAGCGGATGCTCCGCCTGACCGGGGAGCTGGCCGACGGCTGGCTGCCGAGCTCCCCGTACGCGCCGCCGGAGAAGCTGGCGGCGATGAACGCCGTCATCGACGCGGCCGCGATCGACGCCGGCCGCCCGCCGTCGGCGGTGCGCCGGATCTACAACATCGCCGGGTCGCTCGGCGGCTCCGGCTCGGGGTTCCTGGCCGGGCCGCCGAAGATCTGGGCCGAGCAGCTGGCTGGCCTCGCGCTCGACGAGGGGATGAGCGGCTTCGTCCTGATGGCAGACGACGCGCTGACGGTGGAGCGGTTCGCGGCCGAGGTCGCGCCGTCGGTGCGGGATCTGGTCGCGCGCGAGCGCGCGTTGGCGCGTAGCTCACAAGCAGCTGATCTCGAACGGACCGCGGTTTCACCCCACTCGCCCAGCGCTTCGGCACCCGGGGGAGCGACCACGGCAGCAGCATTGCCCGCGACTGCGACATCGGCTCCCACTGCGGCATCGGCTCCCACTGCGGCATCGGCTCCCACTGCGACGTCGGTTGGGGCGGCGGACCCGGCGGTAACGGCGCGACAGCTGCAGGACCGGCTCGGAGTCTCCCCGACGCCCGACGACGGCGTCCGGCTCAGCGCGGAGACCGTCTGGGACGAGTCGGCCCGCCCGCTCGGGCCGGACCCGGACCCGGCCGCGCGCTACACCAAGTCCGATCGCTCCTACGCCCGTGACCTGGTGGGCGTCCATAATCACCTGCGGTCGGAGCTGGACGGCCTGCGCGACATGATCTCCCAGGTCGCGGCGGGCAGCCTGGACGTCGCCACCGCCCGCAGCGAGATCAACAAGCTGACGATGCGGCAGAACCAGTGGACGGTCGGCGCGTACTGCGAGAGCTACTGCCGGCTGGTCGGGCTGCACCACACGATCGAGTCGACCCAGCTGTTCCCCGGCCTGAGCCGGCTGGACGGCCGGCTGGCCCCGGTGACCGAGCGCCTGCACGCCGAGCACGAGATCATCGCGGGCCTGCTCTCCCGCGTCGATGCCGCCCTCGTCGCCCTGGTCACCGACCCCGTCCGCGGCATGCCCGCGCTGGAGGCCGCGGTGGACCTGCTCACCGACGCGCTGCTCTCCCACCTGTCGTACGAGGAGCACCAGCTTCTCGAGCCCCTGGCCCGCTTCGGCCCGGTCCTCTACGGCCGGTAGCCGACCGGCGCAACCTGGATAACAGCAAGAAGATTCGGAGCCGTGAAAACCTCGCCTCTCACCGCATCCGAAGGTCGGCCGATGCGCTGCGCAGCTCGCTCGGGCGGACTCCGTAGGCCTGCTTGAAGGGCCTCAGAGCGGCCCTGGCTCGCCGTCGTCCAGGTCGCGTTCGTAGACGTACATCAGCGGGCCGTCGGCGCCGTCGACCCGGTTGCTGAACCCGAGGCTCTCGTACAGACGGCGGGCGACGTGGTCCGGCTCGTCCACGCCGATGTCCATCGTGTCGGCGCCCCGCGCGCGGGCTTCCCTGAGGGCGGCCTCCATCAGCGCCCGGCCCAGGCCGCGCCCTCGGCTGGCCGGGGCGACGTACAGCTCGGCCAGGTAGCACTCCAGGCCGGTGCTCCAGATGGCGGCGCGGAGGCGGAGCACGGCCAGCCCGTCCGGGCCGTCGCCGGCCAGCAGGATCAGGGTGTCGCCGCCCTGGATGAGCTGCCGCAGCCGTTCCGCCAGGGCGGCAGGCTCAGGCGTGGGCTCATCGAATTCCCGGTTGAAGTCATGCAGCAGCCGCCCGGCGGCGACGGCATCGTCAGCGTCGGCAAGACGGACAAGGTGCATCATGGATCCTCCGAGTCGCCCGGGTCCGTTCGAGATGATGGGTGTTGCCTTTAATCGACCGCTACCTCGGCCTCGATCTCCACCGGGAGGTTGAACGGCAGCTCGGCCACCCCGATGGCGGAGCGGGCGTGCTGGCCCGCGTCGGGGCCCCAGAGGTCGAGGATGAGGTCGGAGAAGCCGTTGATCACGGCGGGGGTCCTGGTGAAGCCGGGGGCCGCGTTGACCATGCCGAAGACGCGGAGCCAGCCGGTGACCCGGTCGAGGTCGCCGAGGGCGTGCCGCAGGCTCGCGAGGATGGCGAGGCCGGTCAGCCGGGCGGCGTCGTAGGCCTGCTCCTCGGTCACGTCGACGCCGACCTTGCCGGTGCCCGGGCTGAGCGAGCCGTCGGGCAGCAGCGGGCCGTGGCCGGAGATGAAGGCGCGGCCCGGCCACACCCGCACCCACGGGAAGGGCAGGGTCAGGCCGGGCGGCAGCAGCATGGGCTGGGGGAGCTCGAGACCGAGCTCGGCCAGCCGGCGTTCGATGCGCATACCGCCATCTTGCCGTGCTCGGCTGGACCGGCGGACCGGGGTTACGCCGTCGGCGACCGGATGACCAGGATCGAGCTCACCGGCTCGGGGCCGACGGCGGAGTACCCGTGGGCCACGTCGCTGAGCCACCGGGCCGCCTCGCCCGGGCCGATCTCGGTTTCCTGGCCGAGGCGGCCGACCCGCGCCCGGCCGGCCGTCACCAGCAGGTGCTCGGCGACGCCGGGGCCGTGGGCGGCCGAGCGGTGAGCGGCGCCGGGGTCGAGCCGCAGCCGGTAGACCTCCACGATCGCGCCGCCGTCGCGGCTCACGTCGAGCAGTCGCGCCTCGATGCCGGGGGAGGAGATCCGCGCGCCCGCGCGGTCGGCGAGCAGGGTCGCCAGCGGCACCCCAAGCGTGCCCGCGAGCGCGTAGAGCGTGCTCAGGGTCGGGTTGCGGGCGCCGTTCTCGATCTCGGACAGGGACCCCTTGCCGATCCCGGCCGCCTCCGCGAGGGCGGCCAGGGACAGGCCGCGCTCGTGGCGGGCGGCCCTCAGCCGCTCACCGACCAGCCGTGCCAGATCGTCCACGATCACCGAGTCTAATGAAGGGGTTCCATATACAGAACGACATTCACTAGAGTTCTGTATATGGAACGCATCAGCCAGCCGGTGCTGGCCGGGATCCTGACCGCCCTCGTCGGGTTCACCAGCTCGTCGGCCGTCGTGCTGACCGGGCTGCGCGCGGTCGGGGCGACCCCGTCCGAGGCCGCCTCGGGGCTGCTGGCGGTCTGCGCCACCCAGGGGCTCGGCATCCTCTGGCTGGTGCGGCAGGCACCGGATTCCGCTGACGCTCGCCTGGTCAACCCCGGGCGCGGCGCTGCTCGCGAGCACCGGCGTGGTCCGCGGCGGCTGGCCCGCCGCCGTCGGGGCGTTCCTCGTGGTGGGCGGGCTCATCCTGGTCACCGGTCTGTGGCCGAGGCTCGGCGCGCTGATCACCGCCATCCCGACCCCGATCGCGCAGGCGATGCTGGCCGGGATCGTGCTGGAGCTCTGCCTGGATCCGGTGCGCGGCTTCGCCGCCCACCCGTGGCTGGTCGGGCCGATCCTGCTCACCTGGGTGATCCTGCTCCGGTTCGCGCGCAAGTGGGCCGTGCCCGGCCGCGTTCGCGGTCACCCTCGTGGTCGTCGGCGTCGACGCCGCCCGCCGCGGCGGCATCCACGGCGCGCTGCTGCCGCACCTGGACTGGACGACGCCCGCCTTCACCGGGGCCGGGCTGCTCAGCCTGGCCCTTCCGCTCTACGTCGTCACCATGGCCGGGCAGAACGTCCCCGGCGTGGCCGTCATGGCCTCGTACGGGTACCAGGTGCCGTGGCGCGAGACCATGACCGTCACCGGCATCGGGACCGCCGCCGGGGCGCTGGGCGGCGGGCACGCCATCAACCTGGCCGCGATCACCGCCTCGATGGCCGCGTCACCGGACGCCGATCCCGACCCCGCCCGGCGCTGGATCGCGTCCTGGACCGCCGGCTGGGCCTACCTGGTGTTCGCGCTGATCTCGGCCGCGCTGACGACGTTCGTCAGCGCCGCCCCGGCCGACGTGACCGGCGCCGTGGCCGGGCTCGCCCTGCTCGGCACGCTCTCGGCGTCCCTGTCGGGCGCCCTGTCGGCCGTCGACGGCCGGGAGGCGGCCGCGATCACCTTCGTGGTCGCCGCGTCCGGCCTGACCTTCCTCGGCATCGGCGCCGCCTTCTGGGCGCTCGCCGCCGGCCTGCTGGTGCGGGCGGTGCTCTCCCATCCCGCCCGACCGCCTTGGCGTCGCCTGTTCAGCCGTGCGGACTAGCCTGAGCACTAACTTAGAGCCAGCCCGAATCGCCCGCGATGCGGATCGCGTCGAAGCGGTTGCGCGCGCCGGTCTTCGCGATCGCGCGGGACAGGTAGTTCCGTACCGTCCCTTCGGCCAGGCACAGCCGGGCCGCGATGTCCGATGTCGTCGATCCTTTGGCGGCGGCACGGAGGGCGTCTGCTTCCCGTGTTGTCAGCGGGCAGTGGGCGCCGAACGAGAGGCGGGGATCGGCGACTTGCCGGCCGACGGCCAGCTGCCTGACGGCCTCGGTCAGAAACTGCGCTGGCGAGTCCCAGACCAGGAAGCCCCGCACGCCCTCCGCGACTGCCCGCCGCAGGTCCGCCGATCGCCAGCCGGGGCTCAGGATCCCGCAGCGGCAGTCGGGCACCGCCGCCCGCAGTTCGGCCGCGACGGTGATGCCGTCCCGGTCCGGGAGCGCCGCCGCCAGGAGCGCGACGTCGGGCTGCACGGCCCGCGCCTTCGAGACGACGTCCTCACGGTGTCCCAGGGTGGCGGCGAGCTCGATGTCGCTCTCCCTTCCGAGCAGAGCGACAAGTCCCTCGCGCGTCAGGGTCATCGGCTCCGCGATGAGTACCCGAATCATCGGAACAAACCTTCCAACTGCCTCGACCCGTTCAAGGGAAACGGCAGCCTGCATCGCAGGGGGTGGCCGCATGGCAAGAGTAGCGCCAGAGGACACCGGAGATGGCGCAGCAAAGGATTGTCCGGATATACGCGTTTTTACATTTGACAAACCGATCTACTAGCATTCGCGAACCGCTCTTAATTGATGACAGAAGTCACTATGCGGCGTCGCGGCGAGGTGCCAAGATTCTCGAAGCCAACTGTGGTTGTATCGGTGACCGATAACTAGCCCTCAGCATAGTCAAGCGACCGGGAGAGGCCGTGGATAAGCAGTATGAACAGTACTGCGTGGTTGACCCGATTTTCTATGATTCTCCCCGGCGGCACGATCAGCAGACCCTCTTCCCGATCTCTAGTTGGCCGCTCCCCGATGGCTGGAGGCGCGCGTGCCACGGCGACTGGCTGATTAACATTCCGCCGGGGACGCAGACCCCGACGCAAGGATGGAAGATCCACGTATCGGCCTCTCTTGATAACGCCGATGAGATCATTAGCCGGGTATGGCAGTATTGCGTGCCGCGCGGAGTTTCCTTTAAATTCCTGGGCTCGCGGCTAGCGGTACTCATGCGGAACGCCAAATACGCGTTGCGGTCGGCCAGCGGCAAGGCGGTCACCATCTATCCGGCGGACGAAGCCGCCTGCGAGCAAATTCTCCGTGAACTCGAGGCCGAGCTGGCAGGCATGCCCGGGCCGTACATACTCAGCGATCTCCGGTACGGGTCAGGCCCGCTGTACGTGCGCTATGGCGGGTTCACCGAGCGCCTCTGCCTCGATACTAACGGCGAGATGACGCCCGCGATCGAGAACCCGGCCGGTGAACTCGTCCCCGACCCGAGGCCGCCGGTGTTCACGATGCCGGAATGGGTTCGCCTGCCGGAATTCCTGGCGCCGCATCTTGCCGCGCGTAATTCGGTCGCGGTGACGGACCTGGAATACGACCTGACCGGCGCCCTGCATTTCTCGAACGGCGGCGGAGTCTACACCGCGAACCTGCAAGCGAACTGGCGAGCGGTTGATCCTGAAAGAGGCCAGGCCGCACGCGGGCCTCGGCGCCGACGGGTCCGATGCGGTCACCAGACTGCGCCGGGAGCATGATGTGCTGCTGCGTCTGTCCGGTCTGGGAATTGCGCCGGAAGTACGCGGGTTTTTCCAGCTCGGCGAGCATGAATTCCTCGCCGAGGAGTTCATCCCCGGGAAGACGCTCAATTCATTCTTCGCCGAGCGGTACCCGCTCAGCCGACCGGTGCCTGACCCGGCGGCGGTGCAGGCATACACGGCATGGGCGATCCATATATGCGGCGAGGTCGAGCGCGCCGCGGCGGCCATGCATGAGCGCGGCGTGGTTTTCAACGACCTGCACATGTTCAACATCATCGTCCGGCCGGACGACACCGTGGTCTTCATCGACTTCGAGGCCGCGAGCGACGTCAGCGAGGGACGGGTCCGCACCGTCGGGAACCCCGGGTTCGCCGCGCCCCGTGACCGTACCGGATTCGATGTCGACGCCTACAGCCTCGCGTGCATTCGGCTGGCGATGTTCATGCCCCTGACGACGCTGTTCGGGCTGGACCGGGGCAAGGCGGGGCAACTCGCGGCGGTGATCGGCGAGTTGTTCCCGGTCCCGGAGAAGTTTCTCGACGAGGCGGTGCAGGGGATCGCGGGCGACGCCGTCCGGCCCGCCCCGGACCTCACCCGGCCAGTCGCGCCGACCTTGACTGTCAGCGAGGCCAGCGAGGCCAGCGAGGCCAGCGACGCGCGGGTGGCTGCGCGCGCTGGGACCGGCTGGCGGCGGACATGACGGACGCCATCCGGGCGAGCGCGACCCCGGACCGCACCGACCGGCTGTTCCCCGGCGACATCGACCAGTTCCGCGTCCCTGGCGGCGGTCTCGGTCTCGCGCACGGCGCGGCGGGGGTGCTGTACGCGCTGTCCGAGGCGGCCGGCGTGCGCGTGCAGGAATATGAGGAATGGCTCGTCACGCGCGCCGCGGAACCGCCCAGGGGCACGTGCCTCGGTCTCTACGACGGGCTGGCCGGGGTGGCGTACACGCTGGCGCGGCTCGGGCATCTGGACGCCGCGGTCCGGACGGCGCGCATCTGCCTCGGCGAGAACTGGGACCGACTCGGCCACGGCCTGTACGGCGGCCTGTCAGGGTTCGCGCTCGCCATGATCTCCGTGGCCGACCACGCCGGGGAGCCGGAGCTGGCCGACGCCGCGATCCGGGCCGCGGAGACCGTCGCGGCCCCGTACGCGGCCGCCGGGCACCGTGCGGTCGGCCAGCGCGCAGCGTCCGGGTCCCGCGCCCCCGTCGGCCTGCTGCGCGGCCCATCGGGCAAGGCGCTGCTGTTCATCCGCCTGTACGAGCGGACCGGGAGGACCGTTCTACCTCGACGCGGCCGAGGCCGCCATCACCGCCGACCTGGAACGGTGCGTCACCGACGGCAACGGCGCGCTGCAGGTCGACGACGACTGGCGGACGCTGCCGTACCTGAGCGGCGGCAGCGTCGGCATCGGCATGGTGATCGACCAGTTCACGGTTCATCGTCAGAGCGCGGCGTTCGCGGACGCGGCCCGCGCGATCAGGCTCGCCGCCAGTTCCGGCCTCTACGTGCAGGCGGGCCTGTTCAACGGCCGCGCCGGGATGATCGCCTACCTGGCCGCCACCCGCGACCGCGACGCGACCGGGCGGCAGGAGGTCCGGCCGGAGGCGGGCGGCCGCGTCGCCCGCGCCCATATCGACCGGCTGGCCTGGCATGGCGTCCGTTACGGGGGTGGCCTGGCGTTCCCCGGCGACATGCTGTTCCGCCTGTCGATGGACCTGGGCACCGGCACCGCCGGCGTCCTGCTGGGTACGGCCGCCGCGCTCGCCCCGGGCGGCGCGGCGCTGCCGTTCTTCGCCCGGCCCGCAAGCCTCCCTGTCAGGGTCGCGGGGACAACCCCGGCCGCCCGCGAGGGAGCCAATAACCAATCGGCGCTGGCAGGGAGGTGAAAGAAAATAATCCCGGCCTCCCCGTTGGGGTTCCGGGGTCATCCCCGGCAGATCTCCGGAGCCGGCAACCACCCCATCACCGGCAAGGAGGTGAAAATAGATGGCACTCCTCGACATCCAGGCGATGAACGCCGTGCGTGACCAGCGCGGCGGCGGCGGCGGTGGCGGCTGCGGTGGCGGCAGCGACCTGAGCCTGCTTCTTTGCGACAGCACCATCAGCTACACGCTCTGCCTGTAGCACCCCTCGCTCAGCACAGCTGAGCACCCGGCGCCGACGGGGACGTTGGTTACCACGGTCCCCGTCGGCGCCGGACCGTCACTCGCACGGAACCCCGGGGATCCCAGTTGGCCATCACCAGTAGCGAGACCGACGGCGACCGGCTGCTGGTCGCCGCCGCCCGCCAGGGCGGTTGGTGGCTCGCGCTGCTCGGCGTCGCGTCGCTAGCCGGGGCCGCCGCGCAGGTACTGCTTCCGGCCGCGGTCGGGCACGCGATCGACGCGATCCTGGCCGGGGACGGACGGCCGGCCGACTCGCGGTCGGCGACCCGGCTGGTGCCCTGGCGGACTGCGCGATCCTGGTCGCCCTCATCGTCGGCTGCGGCGCCGTCACCGACCTCGCGACCGGAGTCTCCGGCGCGACGGCCACGGCGCGGCTGCGCCGGCTGCTGGCTGGCCACGTCGTCGCCGCGGGCCCGGGGCTGCTGGCCGGCGCGAACACCGGCAGCGACGGCAACGCCGGCTTCAGCGCGGGGGACACCGTCAGCCGGGTCGTCGGCGGCGCCGCCGACGCCGGCACCGGGCCCGCCAGCGCGCTGCTGGCCGCTACCGCGGTGCTACCGCCGCTCGGCGGCGTCATCGCGCTCGGGCTGATCGACCCGTGGCTGGTCGCGGCCTTCGCGGTCGGCTTCCCCGTGTTCGCCATCATCCTGCGCAGGCTGGTCCGCGACTCCTCCGACGTCAGCGCGCGCTACAGCCGGGCGCAGGGGGCCATCGCCGGCCGGCTGCTCGACGCGCTCGCGGGTGCCCGCACGATCGCCGCGGCCGGCACGCAGGCCCGCGAGCGAGAGCGGGTGCTCGCCCCGCTGCCGCTGCTGCGCGAACACGGCTACGCGTCCTGGCGCGTGCAGGCGCGGGCCGCCGCGCAGGCCATGACCATCGCCCCGGCGCTGCAGGTGATCGTCGTCGCCGTGGCCGGGGTGGAGCTCTCCAGGCACCGGATCACCGCCGGCGACCTGGTCGCCGCGAGCCAGTACGCGGTGCTCGCGGTCGGCCTCGGCGCGAGCGTCGGGCTGGTCAGCCGGATCGGCCGCGCACGCGGCGGTGCCAGGCGCGCCGCCGAGTTGCTCGCGCGGCCACGCCCGCGCTACGGGGCGCGGAACCTGCCGGCCGGATATGGCCCGGCGGGACGCGGGGAACTACGGCTGAGCGGCATCACGGTGCGTCACCGCGGCGAGGCGGTGCTCCGCGACCTCGACCTCACCGTTCCGTCCGGCGCCACCGTCGCCGTGGTCGGCCGGTCTGGGGCAGGCAAGTCGACCCTGGCCCGGCTCGCCGGGCGGCTGGCCGATCCCGACGCGGGTACCGTGCTCCTCGACGGGACCGACCTGCGCGAGCTCACCCGGGCATCCCTGCGAGAGTCGGTGGCGTACGCATTCGAACGTCCCGAACTCGTCGGCGACACCCCCGACGACGTCATCAGGTTCGGGTTCCGCCGGCCCGACGACGCGCAGGTGCGCGCGGCCGCCGGGCATGCCCAGGCCGCCGCCTTCCTCGCCCGCCTGCCCCGGCAGCTGAGCACCTCGCTCGACGAAACCCCGCTGTCCGGCGGCGAGGTGCAGCGGCTCGGGCTGGCGCGCGCGTTCGCGCACGTCGGCCGGGCGCGGCTGCTCGTCCTCGACGACGCCACGTCCAGCCTCGACACCGTCACGGAAATGCTGGTCGCCCGGGCCATCACCAGCGAGCTGAGCGGCCTGACGCGGCTCATCGTGGCGCACCGCGCTACCACGGCCGCCCGGGCGGATCTCGTCGGCTGGCTCGACGAGGGGCGGATCCGCGCCCTCGCACCGCACGGCGAGCTGTGGGCGCACCGGGAGTACCGCGCGATCTTCGGCGCGGCCGAGTGGGCGCCCGACCGGGCAGGCGAAGCGTGCTGATCCGTCACCTCCGGCGGCGCCGGAAGGACGTCGCCTGGCTCGCGGTGTGGTCCCTGGTCCAGTCGCTCCCGGCGGCGGCCTCCGGCTGGTCACTCGCGCAGGCGACCACCCAGTTCCTGGCCGGGCGCACCGCCCTCGGCCTCGCCTGGCTCGGCGTCCTCGCCTCGGCCGCGCTGGCCGGGGCGTTCGGTACCCGCCAGATGTACCTGAGAATCGGCGCGATCGTCGAGCCGTTCCGTGACGACCTGGTGACGGCCATCGTGGACGGCGCCCTCGGCCGTCCTGACCCGCGCTCGGTCGCGCGGATGACGCACCAGGCGGAGATCGCCCGCGATTCCGTCGCCGGGGTGCTGAGCATCTCCTGCACGTTCGCGTGCACCATCGTGACCACGCTGCTCGGCCTCGTCACCCTGCTGCCCGCCACCGTGCCCTACGTGGTGCCGCCGCTGCTTGCCTCGGTGGTCCTGCTGCGGCTGCTGCTCCGCCCGTACGCCGGGCGCCAGCGCGCCGCCGTCCTGGCCGAGGAGGGCGTGGCGGCCGAGGTGGCGCGGGCGGCCAGCGCCGCGCGCGACATCACCGCCTGCGGCGCCGAAGACCTCGTTCTCAACGGCCTCGCGGGGCAGATCGCCCGACAGGAGAAAGCCGCGCGCAGCGTGGCGCGGTCCGGGGCGGCGCGGCTGCTCTGCCTCGCGGTGGGCGGCTGGCTGCCGCTGCTGCTGGTGCTGGCCGCCGCCCCGGGAATGCTGCGGCACGGCGCCACGCCGGGCGACGTCGTCGGCGCGGTCACCTACATCACCGGGACCTTGCGCGGCACCCTGTACGCGTTCTCACAGGGCATGGGGGCCGGCCTGGTCCGGCTCAACGTGACCCTCGAGCGCATCCTCGAGACCAGCGCCCGGCCGGCAACGCTGGCCGAAACCCGGACGGAAACCCAGGCGGAAACACCGCCGGAGAGCTCGATGACGGCGTCGCGATACGCCATCCCACGCTGGGATCAGGACCAGTCTGGCCTCCTGGAACTCCGCGACGTCACCTTCGCCTACGGCCCGGACGCCGAGCCGGTCATCTCCGGCCTCACCCTCACGATTCCGCCCGGCGACCACCTCGCGGTCGTCGGCCCGAGCGGCATCGGCAAGTCGAGCCTGGCGGGCCTGCTCGCGGGGATGCTCCGCCCGGACACGGGCGAGGCTCTCCTTAACGGCGCGCCCGTGGCCTGCCTCGGGCGGAGCTGGCGGATCCTGATCCCCCAGGAGGCCTACGTCTTCGCCGGAACTCTGAAAGAGAACCTCACGTACTTCCACCCCGCCATGGACACGGAGCTCGACCGGGCGGCGGAAGCCGTCGGCCTCACTCCGCTCATCACCCGCCTCGGCGGCTACCGCGCGCCGATCACGACCGCCGCGTTGTCGGCCGGCGAGCGGCAGCTGGTCGCGCTCACCCGGGCGTACCTGTCGCCCGCCCGAGTCGTCATCCTCGACGAGGCCACGTGCCACCTCGACCCCGCCGCGGAGGAACAGGCGGAGGCGGCGTTCGCCCGCCGCGGCGGCACCCTCATCGTGATCGCGCACCGCATCTCCTCGGCCCGCCGGGCCCGGCGGATCCTCGTCCTCGACGGCGCCCGCCCCCTGGTCGGCGACCACTCATCCCTGCTGGCCAACTCCCTCCTGTACGCGGACCTGGCCGGGCAGTGGGAAACTCCCCAGGATCCCGAACGGAGTCATTCCGAGCGCGGCCGGGGCGCTCACGTGCTCTAGCCCTTGCCCTTGACACCGTGTGAGGTCTTACCGTTCAGGCATGGGCACTGCGCGGGGCGACGGGAACACCTCCGGCTGGACGGTCAGCGATCTGGCCCGGGCGACGGGGCTGTCGCAGCGGGTGCTGCGGCACTGGGAGGAACTCGGCCTGGTGACCCCGGCCAGAACCGCGGCCGGGCACCGCCGTTACGGTCCGAGCGAGATCACCCGGCTGTACCAGGCCCTGGCGCTGCGTCAGGCCGGCCTGCGCCTGGCGCAGATCAAGACGCTGCTTGATTCGCGAGACCCGGAGTCGGCGGCGATCACGCTGCGCGCGCACCTGGCCGAGCTCGACGCCGACCTGCACCGGCGCGGGCTGCTGCGGGACCGGCTGGCGGCCGCCCTCGGCGCCCTGGACTCCGAGGACACCGGCGATGACCGCCCCGACCGGGCGCCGGTCGACGACGCCGAACTACTGGTGAAGGTGATCGAGACCATGACGATGTTCGACCAGTACGTCCACGGCTACCGCGCCGCCGAGAACACCAGGCTGAACGACCAGGCCGACACCCTGTCGGAATTGCTGCACGCTGACACCGGGTTCCCAGCCGGCAGCGCGGTGCTCGAGGTCGGCTGTGGCGTCGGCGCGCAGACCGTGACGGTGGCCGAGCGCAGCCCCGGCGCCAGCATCACCGCCCTGGACCTGTCGGCGGCGTCGCTCGCGGCCGCGCGCAAGCGCGCCCATGAGGCCGGGCTCACCGACATCGCGTTCGCGCAGGCCGACGTCTACACGCTGCCCCGCCCGGACGGGCCGCTCGCGGCGGGAACGTTCGACCACGTCTTCGTCTGCTTCCTCCTCGAGCACCTGCCGCGGCCGGTCGAGGCCCTGCGGCGGCTGCGGGCGATGCTGAAGCCGGGCGGCACGATCACCGTGATCGAGGGCGATCACGGGCTGATCTGCTTTCACCCCGACAGCCCGGCCGCCCGGGACGCGATCGCCTGCCAGGTGGCCCTGCAGCGCAACGCGGGCGGGGACGCCCTGCTCGGCCGGCGGTTGCACCCGCTGCTGACCGAGGGCGGCTTCCGCGACGTGTCGGTCTCGCCGCGGATGGTCTACGTCGACGGGAGCGATCCGGAGCGGGCCGACCGGTTTATCCGCCGGACCTTCACCGCGATGATCGAGGGCATTCGCGAGCCGGCCGTGGCCGGCGGCCTCACCACGGCCGACCACTTCGACGCGGGCATCCGCGACCTGCTCCGCACGGCGGAACCCGATGGGGTGTTCTGCTACACGTTCTTCAAGTCGGTCGGCCGCGGCTGACGGGTCGCGGTCAGCACACGGATCTGTACGACAACAGGCCGTGCGTCACCCAGGCCGTTTCGGCCGCGGCCGCCTTCTTCCACCGGCGGCTCGCGGTCTTAGCCGCAGGTCAGACACGACCCGCCGCGGCCAAGAACGCTGGCTGCCGGGTGCCCGGGCGGGGCAGTTCCTGCGGCTGGCGCTGCTCGCCGTCCGCCAGCTGGACGCAGATCGTGTAGCAATCGCGGGCACGGCGGGGACGCGCCTCGGGCCAGTGCCCCTTGATCATCGCCAGCGCCCGGTCGTTGCCGTACATCACGTCCATCGTCACCGACGTCACGCCCCGCACCTGAGCGCCGGTGACCAGGGCGCGCACCAGCGCCGAGCCCAGGCCCCGGTGCTGCCAGGCATCGGCCACCACGACGCCGATATCGGTCGTCGCGACCCCGCACGACCCGGACACATCCACCGCCATGCCGTGCCCGATGATGACGCCGTCGCGGGTGGCGAGCAGGGCATCGGTGCTGCCGTCGCCGCCGCCGAGGAGCCTGAGCAGGGCCGGGCCGACCCTGATGGGGGAGAAGAACCGCAGGTAGCGGGTCTGCACGGACAGTCCCGCGAAGAACTCGCCCAGCGCTGGCAGGTCCGTTGCGCGCGCGGGGCGGATCGCGGCGACGAGGTCCGATGCCTGGGTTCGGCTCATGGACCCAGCATGCTCCGGAGTTGCTGAGTCTGTCAACTAGATCTAGCATGCGATCATGGACCGGCCCTGGATTCTGGATTACGACACGGCGAACTGCGCGATCGGCGCGGCCGTGAAGATCATCGGGGAGCGGCAGACGTTCCTGGTCCTGCGCGAGGCCTTCAACGGCGTCCGGCGCTTCGACGACATGCAGCGCCGCACCGCGATCCCTCGGCAGGTGCTCAGCGACCGGCTGGCCCGACTGGTCGATGAGGGCCTGCTCCGCAAGGTTCCCTACCGCGACAACGGCCAGCGCAGCCGCGACGAGTACCGGCTCACCGACAAGGGCCTGGACCTGTACCCGGTGCTGGTGGCGCTGATGGCCTGGGGCGACCAGTACGCCGTCGGCCCGGACGGCCCGCTGGCCATGCTCCGGCACCGCGACTGCGGTGAGCCGGTGGAGCTGCACCTGTCCTGCCGGGCGGGACACGTCCTCGAGTCAGCCCGCGAGGTCACTCCCGTTCCTGGTCCGGGCGCCCGCAAGATCGCCTGACGGACGGGCGCGGCCGGCGCTGTGCGCAGCGATAAGGCGAGTGCGGCGATCAGCGCTCCGGTGACCGCGTCGAGGTAGCGGTTGAGTGAATCGCCGGACGGGTCGTAGCCGGGATTGACCTCGGTCAGCACGACGGTCGACAACGCCGGCGCCGCGAACAGCACCGACAGCACCTGCCGGGCGACCGCGAGCGGGACGCCCGTGCCGTAATGGGGGAAGTTCGCCAGCGGCAGGTCGCCCGAGTCGACGGCGTCCACGTCGAAATGGACGATCACCCGCTCGGCCTCCCGCAGTGCGGCGAGGGCGCCGCGGGCGCAGCCAACCGGGTCGGCGCGCACCGCGTGGTCGGGATAGCGGGTCACGGCCGGGTGCTCGTCGAAGACCGATTGGCGGTAGGACTCGGGATCGGTCTCGTCGTACCCGAGCATGGCCAGGCGTCGCTCAGCCAGCGGCGGCCTGCTGTTGAACAGGCTGGTCAGCTCGGTCTCGGCCAGCCCGAGGAGGTGGGCGATGCCCATGGCATCGAGGATCCCGCTGCCGTTCTCGGGCGTGCCGAGATCGGCGTCGCCGTCGAAGTAGGCGAGGCCGGTGCCGGGCCCGACCCGCTGCAGGCCGGCCAGGACACCCAGGGTGATGGTGCAGTCCCCGCCGAGCACGAGCACCAGCGAACCGTCCCGCGACGCGGACTCCACCCAGTCCGCGACCGTCTGCGCCACCCGGACGGTGGCGGCCAGGTTGCGGGCGCGCGGGTGCCCCGAGTCGACGCGGAAGGTCTCGCGGACGACGTTCCCGTGGTCGGTCACGGTTATCCCGGCCCGGACGAGGCGGTCGACGAGGCCCGCCGCCCGCATTGCGTCCGGTGCTCGTTCCTGGCCCGCGTGGTGCGTGCCCGCGCTGGTCGCCGCGCCGATGATCGTGACCGGACGCATCGCCGTCACCGCCTCCGCTCCATCGCGGCCGCCCCGACGACCCCGCCCGCGCTGACGATCAGGATAACCACCGAGATCCAGAGGGCGGTGTGGAAGCCGCCGTAGAAATCGGTGGCGGCCAGCGAGCCGAACAGGGCGACCCCGAGCAGGCTGCCGGCCTGCCGGAACGCGGTGAGGGCACCGGAGGTGACGCCCGAGCGGCTGCGCTCGGCGCTGGCCAGCAGCACGCTCGTCATCGGCGGGACCAGGGTTCCCAGCCCGCCGCCGAGCAGGATCTGCTGGGCGAGCATGGCCGGGTAGCCGGTGGCCGGGCTGATCCACAGCAGCCCCGCGCAGCCCGGCGGTCAACGCGGCCAGGCCGACCAGGATGGCGCGGCTGGGGCCGATCGCCGCGTTCACCCGTCCGCTGATCAGGTTGGCGCCGAGGATGGCGGCGGTCATCGGCAGGAACGCCAGCCCGGTCTCCAGCGCCGACATCCGCTGCTGGGCCTGGAAGAGCAGGCTGAACAGGAAGATCAGCCCGTAGAAGCAGACGTTGACCAGGAACCCGAGGGTCACCGGCGTCGCGATACCCGGTCGGCGGAACAGCGACAGCGGCAGCATCGGGCTGGCCGCGCGCGATCTCGACGGCGACGAAGGCGACGGCCGCCGCCAGCGAGCAGCCCAGACCGGTCAGCACCCACGGGCTGGTGAAGCCGTAGGTCCCGGCCTCGATCACCGCGGCCGCGAAGCCGGCCAGGGCGATCGTCGCGAGCGCGGCACCGCGGGTGTCCACCCGGCGATGGGCGGACCGGTCGGTCTCCGACGCGTACCGCAGGGCAAGCCAGAACCCGGCCGCCCCGAGCGGCACGTTGATGAAGAAGATCGCGCGCCACCCGAACGCGGCGATCAGGAAGCCGCCGATAACCGGGCCGCCGGACAGCGCGGCGCTGGCGCCCGCGACGAACCGCCCGACCGCCCGGGTCCGCTGCCGGGGATCGGTGTAGGAGTGGTTGAGCAGCGCCAGCGCGCAGGAGCCGAGGAACGCCGCGCCCAGCCCCTGCACCGCCCGGGCCGCGATCAGCATGGCCATGCTGGTGGACAGCCCGCACAGCACCGACGCGGCGGTGAAGACCACGAATCCGGTGCACAGCATCCGCCTGGCGCCGAACCGGTCGCCGAGGGCGCCGGCGGTGAGGATCAGCGCGGCCAGCACCAGGGTGTAGGCGCTGACCACCCACTGCAGCCCGGTGATGCCGCCGCCGAACGAGGCGCCGATCTGCTTGACCGCCACGTTGACCACGGTCACGTCGAGCTGGATGACCCCGAAGCCGAGGCTGGTCGCGGTCAGGGTCGCCGTCAGCGGCCAGCTCTCCGGCCGTCGCGGCCTGGGCGGAGACGTCGTCATCATCTCGGGGGGTGAGGTCATACCGCGACGCTATCCACGAAACGTCTCAATATTCATTGAGGTAATTGCTCGGTAGAATGCGGACGATGCTCGCAGATGCCGACCTCGCGTCGATCGGCCGGGCGCTCGGTGACGCGCACCGGGCGCGCTTCGTGCTCGCCCTGCTCGGCGGAGAGGAGCTGCCCGCGGGCGAACTCGCCGCCCGGGCCGGGACGTCCTCCTCGCTGACCAGTGCCCACCTGGCCAGGCTGCTCGAGTCGGGCCTGGTCACGGCGAGGGCGCAGGGCCGCCAGCGGTACTACAAGATCGCCAGCGGGCAGGTCGCCGGGGCAATCGAGGCGCTGCTCGCGATCGCCCCGCACCAGGACGCGGTCGGCCTGACCGCGGTGACCAGGGGCAAGGCGCTGCAGCGGGCCCGGACCTGCTACGACCACCTGGCCGGCCAGCTCGGCGTCGCGCTCGTCGACTCGTTCGAACGCGACCGGATGCTGCTGCCGACGGCCAGCGGCTGGGACCTGACCAGCGCCGGCGAGCGGAAGCTGGCGCACCTCGGGCTCGATGCGGCCGCCCTGCACGAGGGCCGCCGCCCCTTCCTGCGGCCCTGCCTGGACTGGACCGAGCGTCGCCCGCATCTGGCCGGGATGCTCGGCCAGGCCCTGGCCGGCCACCTGCTCGACCGGGACTGGGTCCGCCGCAGCAACCAGTCGCGGGCGCTCGTGATCACCGCCGCCGGTGAGCGGCAGCTGCTGGCCGAGTTCGCGATCAAGCTCTGAGCCGCAGCGGCAGGCCTGCGCCGGCCGGCGGCAGGCCTGCGCCTGGCGGTGAGCGGGTCAGCGGGCGGCCAAGGCCGGAAGGGCGCGCAGGTCCGGGGTGACCCACTCGGAGCGCGCCTGCCCGCTGGCCAGCACCCCCGGTGAGTAGAAGTGGCCGAGCAGGCCGGAGTCGAGCAGCTGCGGGTTCCGGTCGAGGAACTCCTCGAAGCCGGCCGCGGGCCACCGTTCCCGGTGCACCGCCACGCACTGGACCCACGATCGCGTGATCGTCTGGTGGAACTTGGCAGGCTGACCGTGCGCGTCGGCGACCTGCCGAATCGCGGCGGCAACGGAGTCGGCGGCCTGATCGGGGTCGTGCCGGGCGAGGTAGCGCCAGGCGAGCTCGATGTGCTGGCGGTGGCCGAAGCCCGCGCCGCGGCCGAGGATGTCGTGCAGTATTCGCGCGTCTTCGCCGTCCATCCCTCATTTTAAGTGGCGGGTTCCCGGCGCTGTCACCTCGTTTTAGCGGGCGGGTGACCGGTGTCGCCGGTCGTCAGGTGCCATAGCCTGGTCATTCGATGAACGAGTCCAGCTTTCCCGCCTGGCTCGCCGAGCAGGCGGCCGACCGCGCCCGGCGAGGGCTCGCCCGGCGACTCGCGCACTCCGACGAGCAGCGCCTGCTCGACCTCGCGGGCAACGACTACCTCGGGCTCGCCCGCGATCCGCGGGTGGTGGCCGGAGCGGTGGCGGCTGCCCGGGCCTACGGGGCCGGGGCGGGCGCCTCCCGGCTGGTCTCCGGCACGCTGTCCATCCACACCGAACTCGAGCGGGCGATGGCGGCGTTCGCCGGTTTCCCGGCCGCCCTCTCCTTCTCCACCGGCTATCACGCGAACCTCTCCGTCGTCCAGGCGCTGGCCGACGCCGACACGCTGATCGTCTCGGACGCGCATATCCACGCCTCGATGATCGACGCCTGCCGCCTGACCCGCGCGACCGTGATCGTGACCGCGCACAACGACGTCGCCGCCGTCGCCCGCGCGCTGGGCGGCCGCAGCCAGCGCCGGGCGCTGGTGCTGGCGGAGACGATCTACTCCGTCCTCGGCGACGCCGCGCCGCTGGCCGAGCTGGCCGAGCTGGCCGCGGCCCATGACGCCGTGCTGATCGCCGACGAGGCGCACGCGCTCGGCGTGGGCGGACCCGGCGGACGGGGACTGCTGGCCGCGAGCGGCCTGGCCGGCCGTCCCGACGTGGTGGCGACCGGGACGCTGTCGAAGTCGTTCGGCTCCCAGGGCGGGCTCGTGCTCGGCTCCGCTGCGGTCCGCGACCACCTCGTCAACCGCGCCCGGCCGTTCATCTACGACACCGGGCTGGCGCCGGCCGCCGCGGGCGCGGCCCTGGCGGCGCTCCGCGTCCTCGAGGCCGCGCCGGAGCTGCCCGGCCGAGTCCGCCGCAACGCCGCCCTCCTGGCGGACGCGGCCGGGGTCGACGCGCCGGCCGGCGCGGTCCTGTCGGTGCCCATGCCCGGGCCGCGCGAGGCGCTGGCGGCCGTGGCCGTCGCCGCCGAGCACGGCCTGCGGATCGGCTGTTTCCGGCCCCCGTCCACCCCCGACGGCGTCTCCCGGCTCCGGCTGACCGCCCATGCCCACCACGGCGACGACGACCTGGCCATGGCGGCCAAGGTCCTCCGCCTCGTCATCTCCGCACCCGACGAGCCAGCCGCCCCCGGTGAGGGGGAACAGTAGGGCCGCCTACAGCTCGCGGACCACGATGTCCAGGGCGACCGGGGCATCCGGGCGGCGACCCGCGGGCCCCGGCTCGACCGGGTAGCCGAGCGCGCGGACCAGGTCGGCGAACTCGTCCGGCTTGCCCGGTCGCTGTCCCGATTCCAGCAGCGCCCGGGTCAGCCGCCCCTTGGTCGCCTTGTTGAAGTGCGAGACGACGGAACGCGTGACCACGCCGCCGGTCTCCCGCTCGTGCAGCACCCGCACGGTGACCGCGTTGGCTCCGGCCGCCCAGAGGCTGCCGTACGCCCCCGACCGCAGGTCCACCACCAGCTGATCGCCGACATGGGCCGCCAGCGGCGCGCGCAGCGCGCTGCGCCAGGCGGCTGACACCGAGCCCACCGCGGGCAGCTTCGCCCCGGCCGAGCAGCGGTAGTGCGGGATCCGGTCACCCGGCCTGAGCACTCCCCACAGCCCCGAGAAGATCAGCACGTGATCCGTGGTGATGCCCCGGCCATGCAGGGCCGGCAGGTCGAGTGCGTCGTACAGCACACCGGTGTACAGCTCGGCTCCGGCCGCGGCGGGGGCCGACAACAGCTCCCGGTTGTGGGCCAGTTCGGCCGCCTGGCTCTCGCTCAGGCCGAGCGCGTCCAGGGCGGTCGCCCGCCGGCCACGGGCCAGCCGGGCCAGCGCCTTGAGCAGTTTGGCCCTGGTCGGCGCCAGTTCGGGCAGCGCCAGCGAACCAAGCTCGACCGGCTCCGCATCAGCCGGGAAGGCCTTGGTCTCCGAAGGCGGGACAAAGATAAGCACCGTGGCCGGTTCCGTGAGAGGTCGCTGAGATCGCGGCTTACATTAGCCGCAAACCCCCGGCCCGCCGAATCTGGCGGCGGGTGTACTCTGCCTTGGACCTTTCCCTGGAGGAGCACCGTGCCGAGTGGGCATCCGGATAGGGAGCACGGATCGCCTCGGACGCTCCGCTGGCTCATCATCGTCGTGGCGGTCATCGCGGTCGTGACCGTGGGCTGGCCGGTGGTCAGCCTGGCGGTCTCCGATGACCATCCAGTCGCCGCGGGCCAGCCGTTGACCATCGGGCCGGATAGCGCCCTTTCGGCCACGTTCACGCCCGGGCGGGACTGGGTGGTCCGCAGTGCCGAGACCGATCCGATTCTGCATTGGAGTCTGAGCGACGGACCGGTGGACGTGGCGGTGGTCTACGTCATGGTGATCAGCCCGTCCCAGGTCGGCCGGCTGTGGCCCGGCCTGCAGAGCGACCTGCGGCTGGGCGACGGGTCCGCTCGGCTGGGCCTGCCGGCCAGCATCACCAGTGCAGCCGGCCGCAACGGGCTGACCGGCACGCTCACCGCGAACGACCGGGCTGGGCAAGCCGCGGTCTTCCCCGGCCCGGCCGGGAAGTTCGCCATCGAGATCGTCAGCGTCGCCCCGGTGCAGGACGGCGCCGCCGCCCGGGCGGCGGCAGCGCTGGTGGCCCGGTCGCTGCGATTTCCGGCGGCAGCCCAGTGACCGCCGCCAGCGCACCCGCGCCGCCGACCGCGACGGCGCAGCCGAACCCGGCAGTCCGCTGGGTGCGGATCACCGCGGTGCTGCTCTGCGTCATCGGGGCTGGGCTCCTGGCCTGGGCGTTTCACCGCGCTTTGGCGGTCTACCCGGCGGCCACGGTGCTGGCGGCGGTCCTGCAGCTGCCACTGCTGGTCGTCGGGTGGTGGCTGCTGCGGCTGGCCCGGCCGCTGATCGCCCCGGCCCGGACGTGGTCGGCCGCAGCGGTGATCTGGGGGGCGACGGCCGCGACCGGCTACGCGCTGTCGGCCAACCAGGGCCTGACCGGCCTGTGGGCCAAGGGGGCAGGCGTCGCCTTCGCGGGGAACTGGTCGGCCGCGCTGACCGCGCCGGTCAATGAGGAGCTGCTGAAGGTCGCCGGGGTCGTGCTGATCGCGCTGGCAGCGCCGCGCGCTATCCGCGGGCCGCTGGACGGCATGATCTACGGCGCGCTGACCGGGCTGGGATTCCAGGTCATGGAGAACTTCACCTACGCGCTGAACAACATCCCGCTGACGGGCGGGACCAACTCGGCCGAGGCCGTCGTGATCTCCACCGTTGTTCGCGGGCTGACCTCGCTCGGATCGCACTGGGGGATGACGGCCGTGGCTGGGGCCGGCGTCGGCTACCTGGCCGCCCGCGGGCTGCGTGGCGGCGCGCCCCGCGCCGCCGCCTGCCTCGCCGCCGCGATGGCCATGCACCTGCTGTTCGACGCGCCCGCGCCCGGCGCGGCGATCCTGCTCAAGATCGCGATCAACTTCGTTGTCGTACTCGTCTTCTACCTGAAGCTGCAGCGCGGCTACCGCGCCCGTGCACGCGCCGCGCTCGCCCGGCACGTTGCCGCGGGCGCGGTCCCCGGCGTGGAAGCGCCCGCCCTGCTCACCCGGAGCAGTCGGCGCCGACGGCAGCGCCTGGTCCCGCCCGGACCCGTCCGTGC
Source organism: uncultured Actinomycetota bacterium (assembly GCA_963836195.1). Taxonomy (GTDB): domain Bacteria; phylum Actinomycetota; class Actinomycetes; order Streptosporangiales; family Streptosporangiaceae; genus Trebonia. The sequence continues at coordinate 389,155 of CAWIIX010000020.1, forward strand.
CGAGGTCGTCTCCCGTCAACTGGCGGACCTGGCCGGCATTGAGCGGGAAGCGGCCGACTGACGCGGCATAGGCTGCACGATGGAGGTGCGAATGCCGGTTTTCTTCATCAACGTCAACGGGGAGCAGGCGCGCGTTGACGTCGAGCCGCGGACGTCCCTGCTGACCGTCTTGCGCAACGATCTCGGCCTCAAGGCGGCGAAGTTCGGCTGCGGTCAGACGCTGTGCGGCGCCTGCACCGTCTGGCTGGACGACCGACCGATCTACGCCTGCGACCTGCCGGTCGAGGCCGTCGGCGACGGCAAGGTCCGCACGCTGGAGTCCCTCGGCACCGAATCGGCCCCGCATCCGCTGCAGCGCGCCTTCGTCGAGGAGCAGGCGGGCCAGTGCGGTTACTGCCTGCCCGGCATCATCATGCGGGCGGCGGCGTTCCTGCGCGACCATCCGGCGCCGAGCCGGGCGGAGGTGGCCGATGCGCTGGATCCCAACCTCTGCCGCTGCGGCAGCCAGCAGCGGATCGTCAGCGCGGTGCTGCGAGCGGCGACGGAGGCCGGGCGATGACCCGCTCGCCGAGCCTCGCGGCCAATCCGCTCATCTCGTCGTGGCTGACCGTCCGGGCCGACGGCACCGTGACCCTGCGGGTCGGCAAGGCCGAGCTCGGCCAGGGCATCCACACGACGCTCGCGCAGATCGCGGTCACGGAACTGGGCCTGGCGCCGGGCCAGCTGATCGTGGCGCCCCTGTCGACGGCGGCCTCGCCCAACGAGGGGTTCACCGCGGGCAGCCTGTCGACCCAGGTCAGCGGGGCGGCGGTGCGGGAGGTCGGCGCTGCCGTGCGGCGGCTGTTCATCGAGGCGGCGGCGCGGCGGGCGGCGGTCCCGGCCAGCTCGCTGACCGTCGTGGACGGCGTCATCCGAACGCCGGACGGGGAGATCGTGGGCTCCTACGGTTCGCTCGCGGCCGAGGTGAACCTCGACGTGGAAGCCGCTGAGGTGGTGCCGACGGTGCCGTCGGCGGGGCGGCCGACGCAGCCCGACCTCACCCGGATCGACCTGCCGGACAAGGTATTCGGCCGCCCGCGGTTCATCCAGGACCTGGACCTGCCGGGCACGGTGCACGCCCGGGTGATCCGTCCGCCGCTCCTGCGCGCGACCCTGGCGGCGGACGTCCCCGGGGAACGGCTCGCGGACCTTCCGCCCGGGGCCCGGGTGGTGCGGGACGGCGACTTCCTGGCCGTCCTGGCGGACAGGGAAGAGGTCGCCGACGCCGCCGCCGCCCGCCTGCGGGGGTCAGTGAAATGGCAGCCGACCGACGACCTCCCGGAAGAATCCCGGCTGACGTCCTGGCTCCGCGAGCAGCGATCCGAGACGTCGGTGCTGGCGGACGGGGAACGAGGCCAGCGCCCGTCGCCGGGGACCACGGTGCGCGCCAGCTACTCCCGCGGGCTGATCGCCCACGCGAGCATCGCCACGAGCTGCGCGCTGGCCCGGTTCGACGGCCGCCTGCTCGAGGTCTGGAGTCACACCCAGGGGATCTTCCCGCTGCGGGACGCGATCGCGGACGCGCTTGGCCTCGATCGGTCCGATGTCGTGGTCTACCACGTGGAGGGGGCGGGCTGTTACGGCCACAATCCCGCCGACGACGTCGCCTTCGATGCCGCGCTGCTCGCCTGCCAGACGGGCGGCCGCCCGGTCCGGGTGCTGTGGGACCGCGCCGCCGAGCTCGGGTCGGGGCCGCTCGCCTCGGCCATGACGGCCGACGTGGCGGCCGTCCTCGACCCTGACGGCGCCGTCCGGGACTGGACCTACGACGTCTGGAGCAACGGCTACAACGGCCGTCCCGGCTACGCCGGCAACCCCGGCCTGCTGGCCAACGGCTACCGGCGGGGCGGCCGCCCGCTGCCGCCCTCGGTCGACCCGCCGCTGGCGTCCGGGCTCGGCAGCGGCCGCAACGCCGTTCCCCCGTACACGCTGGGCTCGCCCCGCGTGGCCACCCACCGGCTGCTGTCGATGCCGATCCGCACGTCGGCCATCCGCTCGCTCGGCGCCCACTTCAACGTGTTCGCCATCGAGTCGTTCATGGACGAGCTGGCGGCCGCGGCCGGCGCCGATCCGCTCGCCTTCCGGCTGGCGCGACTGGAGGACGAGCGCGCCCGCGCCGTCCTGCAGGCGGCCGCCGACGGGGCGGGCTGGGGACAGCCGCCGGGTGCCGCCGACACCGGCCTCGGGCTCGGTTACGCGCGGTACAAGAACGCGGGCGCCTACTGCGCCGCGGCCGCCGTGGTCGAGGCGGGCGCATCGGTTCGGGTCCGCCGTCTGGTGCTGGCGGTCGACGTCGGCCGGGTGGTGAACCACGATGGCGTCCGCAACCAGATCGAGGGCGGGGCGATCCAGGCGACCAGCTGGACCCTGAAGGAGCAGGTGCGATTCGGCCGCGACGGGATCACCAGCCTGAGCTGGGACAGCTACCCGGTGCTGAGGTTCTCCGAGATCCCCCGGGTCGACGTGATCGTCATTGACCGGCCCGGCCAGCCGTCGCTGGGGGCGGGCGAGTGCACGGCGGGCCCGGTCGCCGGGGCGATCGCGAACGGCCTCTTCGCCGCGATCGGGGTGCGAGCTCGCACGCTGCCGCTGTCCGACGAGAACGTCCTGCGCGCGATCGGGTAAGGCGCCCGATGCGGACGGACCCGCAGGGAGCACGGCGCCGTACCTCCGCGATCGCTAAAGCTGGCAGTTGGAGCACCAGAACCGCATCCGCTCCTCGCCCGCGGGGCCCTGCTCGCCCTTCTTGATCCGCGTCCCGCACCGACGGCAGGGCTTGCCCGCGCGCCCGTAGACCCAGTGCTCCTGGCCGCGCCGGGTGTCGCCGGTCGTCACGTGCCCGTGGCGGGCCTTGTTGGCGTCGAGCAGCCGGTGCCCGAGGTCGACCAGGGCGGGCAGGTCCTCGATCGAGCCGACCGGCCGCCACGGGTCGAGGCCCCGCAGGAACAGCAGTTCGGCGACGTAGACGTTGCCGATGCCGGCCAGGTTCCGCTGGTCGAGCAGCGCCTCGCCGATCGCCCGGTCGGGGTCGCGCGAGAGCAGGCGCACGGCCAGCGCCGGGTCCCAGTCCGGGCCGAGCAGGTCGGGGCCGAGGTGCCCGATCACCGTGCCCTCGTCGGCGGTCGGAATCACCTCGGTCACCCCGAGCAGGTAGCCCGCCGCCTCCCACTGGGCGTTGGCGAGCACCAGCCGCAGCTTGAAGCTCTCCGCCGGGTGAGCGCCGGGGTGCACCGCGCGGACCCGCCAGAAGCCGTCCATCTTCAGGTGGGTGTGCACGGTCAGGCCGTCCCCGGTGCGGATCAGCAAGTGCTTGCCGCGCGAGACGACCTCGGTCACCAGCTGCTCGCTCAGGTCGACGGTCGCGTACTTAGGGACCCGGAAGTCGCTGCGCGTCAGCACCTGCCCGGCCAGCGCCTCGCGCAGGCGGCGGGCGGTGGACCAGACTTCATCACCTTCGGGCATGAGTCAAGGATGCCCTGCGCCGCCAGCCGCCTGCGCCAGGACCGGGCTCATTCGCCCGTTTCGCCGCCGGCCAGCTCGCAGACGATGTCCAGGTGGCCGACGTGCCGGGCGTACTCCTGGACGAGGTGGAACAGGACCCGCTCGAGCGTCGCGGGCGGCTGGCCCGACCAGCGCTCGCCCGGCTGGCCGACCTCGTCCAGGTCGTGACCGTCGAGGATCGCGGTGCTGCGCGCGGCCTGGGCCTCCAGGTCCGCGAGGAGGCCGTCGAGGGTCTCGTCAGGCTCGACGTACCAGCGGTCGTCGCGCTGGTCGCCCCACGGGTCGGCCACCGCGTGGCCCTCGAACCCCCACTCCAGCCACCGCCGCTCGACGTAGGTGAGGTGCTTGACCAGCTCGAGTGGCGTCCAGCCGGACGGCAGGCGACTGCGGCGGAGCTCCACGCCGGGCAGCGCGCGGGTCTTGGCGGCGAGCCGGTCGCGGAAGAACTCGAGGTAGCGGCGGAACACCTCCGCCCGGGATCCGGCCGGGTCGGTCGGCGACGGGAACGGGACGGTCATGGGGTTCAGGTTAACCCGCCCCGGCCGGGTCAAACCGTGGCCACCAGCAGGTCCTCGCCGGTCGACATCCGCAGCCCGTCCGACCGCCCGGCGAAGTAGCGCTGGTTGAGCTCCGCCGCCGAGACGTGCCGGACGTCCGCGAAGCCCGCCTGGCGAGCCAGCGCGACGATCTCGTCGGGGGAGTAGTAGCTGATAAACGGCGTGCCCGAGGCCCGCGCGCCGTTCGCCGCCATCGCCAGCCCGGGCCGGTCCTGCTCATCGAGCAGCTCGGCCGGGAGCAGGAACGTCATCGCCGCCGTCGACCCCGGCGCCAGCCCGGCCAGCTGGCGGAGCGTCTCCGCGTTGGCCTCGCGGGTCAGGTACATGCTGACCCCGGTCGAGGCCACCACCGCGGGCGCGGCGGGGGAGAACCCGGCCTCGGCCAGCAGGTCCCACCAGGACGCGCCGCCCTCGAAGTCGACCGGGACTAGGCGCAGCCACTCCGGGACCCCGTAGCCGAGCTCGGTCAGCCGCCGCCGCTTCCAGGCCTGCGGGGCGGGCTGGTCGATCTCGAACACCCGCAGCCGCCCGGCGTACTCCGGGCGGCGCTCGACGAACGTGTCCAGACCAGCGCCGAGCAGCACGTATTGGCCGACGCCGGCGTCGGCGGCGGCGGTCACCAGGTCTTCGATGAACCGGGCGCGGGCCACGATCGCCGCCCGGAAGCCGCGGGTGAACCCCGGGTCCATGTCCGGCCGCGCCCGCCAGCCGTCGGCCGGGTCCGCCAGCCGGAGCCCCACTGGGTCCGCCAGCACCGGCGGCTGCCCGTCCACCTCCAGGTGCAACGCCCGCCACAGGGCCACCCGCACGGCGGTCTGATCTGCCTCGGGAATCGCCTGCTCATCAGCCACGGTGACAACTTACAGCCAGAAGATCAAAATCGTTTGTCCCGAACGGTCCGTGCGCTCCGCCGCTGGGGCCGCGGTCCTGCCATCATCAGCTGACCGGATGGAGCGCGCCCCCGCGCGCCGCGCTGTGTGCCCGACCCGGAAGGATGGCCAGGTGGAGTTCCTGATCGAGCGCATGACCCGGCAGGGCCTGGCCGCCCGCTCCGCCGCCGACCCGGCCGGGGTGGCCACGGCCGCCGTCGGCCTGCAGGCGCAGGACATCGGCGCGGCCAGGCTGGGCGTCCGCGCCCGCTCGACCTCCGTCGACGAGGCGGCCGTGGTCACCGCGATCCAGCACGAGCGCAGCGTGGTCAGGACCTGGCTGATGCGGTCGACCGTGCACCTGGTCGCGGCCGCGGACCTGCGGTGGATGGGGGAGCTCTACGGCCCGGTGATGGAGCGGAACCATCGGGCCCGATGGCGGAACCTGGGCATCACCGGGCCGATGATCGAGACGGCCCTCGTCCATGCCCGCGAGCTGCTCGACGGGCGCGGCCTGACCCGGCACGAGCTCGCGGCCGAGCTCGCCGCCCGCGGCCTCGAGCTGGGGGAGGACGGGCAGGTCCCGACCCATCTGCTGGCCGCGCTGACCGCCCGCGGCCTCACCTGCCGAGGCGCCGACCGGGGCCGCGACGCCACCTTCGTGCTCCTCGACGACTGGGTCGCGCCCGCCCCGGCCCCGGCCGACCCCCTCGCCGAGCTGGCCCGCCGGTACTTCCGCGCGTTCGGGCCGGCCACCGCGGCCGACTTCACGACCTGGTCGGGGCTGCCCTCGGGGGCGGCGATGGCGGCGATCCGCGACGAGCTGACCGAGGTTGAGTTTGACGGGCGGCGCGGCTGGACGCTCGGCGCGGTCGAGCCCGTGCCCGCCTTCCGGCTGCTGCCGATGTTCGACAACTACCTGCTCGGCTACCGGGACCGGACGGCGATACTCGACCCCGCCCGGCACCCCGAGGTGTACGTCGGCGGCATCATCAAGGCCACGGTCGTGTGCGACGGCCGGGTGATCGGCATCTGGCGGCTGGACCGGGCGGCCCGCACGGCCGCCGCCCGGGTCACCCCGTTCGAGTCGTTCACCCGCCGCCACCATGATGAGCTTGACCGTGAGCGGGCTGACCTCGAGCGCTACCTCGGCCGTCCGCTTGGCCTTGAGGTTCAGGCGCTCGAGGGATGAGGACCGCGAGCACGAGGCCGATGACGGAGATCACCGCGAGCACGATGAGGGCGCTCGCGAACGGCTTCCCCTCGGGCAGGCTCACGGCCACCATGATCGACCCGACCAGCGCGGTGCCGATCGAGGAGCCCAGGTTGGAGACGCTGCGGGAAAGGCCGGAGATGTCGGCCTGGTCGGAGTCGGGGAAGCTGGACTGGACGACGTTGACGGAGGCGGTCAGCATCACCCCGACCCCGGCCCCGAACAGCAGCAGCCCCGGAATCCAGGTCCAGACGCCCGAGTGCGCGCGGACCAGGGCGAGCAGCAAGACCATGCCGACGGTGGTGACCAGGAAGCCGGCGATGATCAGCCACCGCTGCGGGTGGCGGCGGGCCAGCCGGGCGGCGGCGACGGAGACGGCGAGGATTCCGACGGTGGCCGGGGTGAGCACCAGCCCGGTCTTGATCGCGTTGTACTTCCAGATTTCCTGCAGGTAGACCGAGATCACAAAGAAGGATCCCTGCAAGATCAGCCACTGGATGGTCTGCGTGCCGAGCCCCAGGTTGGCGGTCTTGTTCCGGAACAGCCGCAGCGAAAGCAGCACGTCGGCGCCCTTTTTCTCACCGGACCGCAGGTGCAGGAAGAACCACAGGAGGAACAGCGCGCCGATGGCAACATAGATCCATATCGGCGAAACGGAGCCCTTCGGGATCACCACCGTGCTGCCGACCTTGAAGTCCTGACGTGACACGAAGAAGCCGAACGTCCGGGACTGCAGCAGCCCGAGCACCACGAAGAACAGCCCGGCGGCCGACAACACCGCCCCGGTCAGGTCGAAGGCCGGCCGTGGTCCTGGCCGGGCCGACTCGGTAATGCCGCGCCGAGCCAGGACGAGGATCCAGGCGACCACCAGCACTTGCAGCCCGAACGACGCGCGCCAGCTGATCGCGCTCGTCACCAGGCCGCCGATGAGCGGCCCGGCGGCGGCCCCGAGCGCGCCCGCGCCGCTCACCATCCCGAAGTACCTGGCCCGCGTCTTGATATCGGAGAAGGTGACAGTGACGAGGATGTAGATGGGAGGGATCATCAGCGCCGAGCCCACGCCCCCCAGCAGCGAGTACCCGATGATCAGCTGCGGGAGACCGAACGACAGCAGCGCCAGCAGCCCTCCGGCCCCGTACACCACCAGGCCGATCGTGAAGCACCGCTTGCGTCCCCAGATGTCGGTCAGCTTGCTGCCCGGGATCATCAGCGCCGCCATCGTGAGCGTGAACAGCGTGATCGCCGTCTGCACCCCGGACGCCGTGGTCCCGAGGTCCTTGGCGATCGAGCTGATCGCCACGTTCGTGCTCGTGCCGGCGTAGCTGGCGATGAACTGGGCCAGCGCCAGCGGCACGACCATCGCCCGGGCGGCGTTCCCCGCCTGGGGCGGCGCCGTGTCCGTCACGGCTGCCTGGCAGCCGATGGCTGGGGAAGCGGTTGCCGAGTGATGACGACCTCCGGATCATGCGCGCCCGGCCCGGCCGGGCGACGCTCATCCCACGATGGCCGGGCAAGACGGGAGACGCGTCACCCGCCGCGGGCGAACCGGCCGCGTCGCAGCGTCACCAGAGGCGGGCGAACCGGAAAATTCGCCCCAACCGGGTCGGCGGCTGCGGCGTCTTAAGTGACATCAGAGCATCACCGACCTGGGTTGCAATAGGAGATCTTGTGAAGAACGCATTGCTGGTCGTACCGCTGCTCAGCGCGGGACTCCTTGCCGCCGGGTGCGCGGCGTCGTCGACGTCGTCGGGCGGGTCCGGCGCTGCGGCCGGAAGCACGGGCACGGGCACGAGCGCGTCCGCCAGCGCGAGCTCGGGCGGGTCGAGCACGGGGGCGTCGGGCACCGGGGCAAGCCCGACCGGCTCGAGCACGGCGGCGGGCTCCGGTACCTCCGGGACCACGACGACCTCGTCCGGTGCCCCCGCCTGCACCTCCGCCGACCTGACGGCCAGCCTCGGCGGCGGGGCGGGGGCGGGCATGTCCCAGAACCACACCGGCCTCCAGTTGCGCAACACCGGATCGTCGGCCTGCACGCTCTACGGTTACCCCGGCGTCTCCTGGGTGAGGGGCGCGTCGGGCATTCAGACCGGCGCCGCGGCCGTGCGTCAGCCGGACCCGAGCGGCACCGAGACGACGGTGACGCTGGCGCCGGGCGCGCTGGCCTCGGCCCCGCTCGACATCGTCGACGCCGCGGCCATCCCGCCGTCGGAGTGCAAGCCGGTCGCGGTCCGCGGGCTGCGGATCTACCCGCCCGGCCAGAAGGCGGCCATGTTCCTCTCGCTGCCCACCGCGGCCGGCGGCTACGGCGAGTGCTCGCTGCCCACGAAGTCGCCGACGCTGATGATCGGCTACCTGGAGGCGGGCGTCCAGCCCGGCGGCGGCGGACAAGGCTAGGCCCGAGCCGGCCGCTTATCCCTGCCCGGCCGGTCGGTCCTCATCGCTGAGCGCCGACCGCCGACGTGGTCATGCTCGCGCTGCGAGGATGACCACGTCGGGTTCCGCGCCGCGGCCCTCGAGCACGGGAACCTCCAGCGTCAGCACTCTCCCGAATCGGGACGCCAGCCGTTCCGTGAATTCCGGGGAACGGGCGGAACTCCAGATCGACAGCACCCCCTGCGGGGTCAGCGCTCCCGCCATCGCGTCCAGCCCGGCGGGCTCATACAGGCCGCGATTGTCATCCGTTACCGTCCAGTCGGGACCGTTGTCGATGTCAAGGCACACGACGTCGTAAGGTTCGCGCGCAGTCCGCAGATGGTGGATCAGATCGTCGTGAATAAGCACCGTGCGCGGATCATCAAGCCCGGTTCCCGCCAGGTTTCTCAGCGGCGCGTCGCCCTCGGTGTGCCAGTCGATGATCGCGCGCTCCCGCTCCACCACGTGGATTCGCCCCGGGCGCGGATCGGCGCAGGCCTGCGCCAGCGAGAATCCGACGCCGAGCCCGCCGATCAGCACGCTCGCGTCCTCGGGTTGCGCCAGCAGGCCGAGCGCGGCGCTGACCATCAGCCGTTCCGACCGGCCATCCGATGAATCCATCAGGAAACAGCCGTTCGCGATGATCTCGAGGCAATCCCCCCGACGCCGCAGCGCTACTTCGCCGTACGGCCCCTCGCGCCTGTCGATCAGATGAGTCATATTGCTCTCTCAACACATGCCGGATAAAGGTAAGCCGATCTATGCTAGGCGCTCAGCCGAGGCGGATGCCGGCCAGCTGGGTGCCCTGGGCCACCAGTCGCCCCGTCTGGTCCCAGACGAAGCACGACTCGTCCACGCGCCCGGCGTCGATGAGCGCCGCCCGATGCAGCACCCGGACCGGTCCGGGCGCCGGGACGGCGCGCACGTACACGGTCAGCTCCAACGTCGGCACCCAGCCGGAAAACTCGATATCGAACGTCGCCGGCGGGAACGAGTCCACCGCGAACAACAGCGAGGTCGGGTCGAACGCCTCGCCCCCCGGGAGGGCGAGCCATCCCCGCAGCTCGCCCCGTCCGCTCGGCCGGCCGGCGTCGAACCCGGTCGAGTCGGGGTCGAGGCGCACCTCGACCTGGTCCATGATCGCCACCCGAATGCCGTTCGGCAGCCGCGGGATCAGGCGCGGGCAGTCCTCGTAGCGCGACTGGCTGAGCTCCGGCAGCCCGCGAGCCCAGTGCGGGGTCGTGTCCGCGCCGAGCTGGGACGCGGTGATGAGCGCCTCGACGCAGGGCAGGCCGTCCTGCTCCATGCGCGCCCGTATCTGGCTGGCGGAGCGGCCGGCCCGCAACAGCTCGGTCTCGATGAGCACCGGTCCGGGCTTGGGGGAGTGCAGGTAGTGAGCGCTGGCGGCGATGACGTGCCCGTGCACGCCCGCCGACGTGGCTGCCCGGCCCAGCATCGACAGCAGGTACCCGCCGTTGGGCTTGGATCCGATGGCCCACTCGGGGTCGACCTCGGCCGAGAATCGGCCGGGCGCGCGCTCGGTCACGGCGGTGGCCGCCGAGAAGCTGCTTGGTTCCATCAGCGGTCCTAGGGGGCGACGGGGAGCGGAGCGGGCCCGCGGTCGGCGCCGGGGCCTGGGAGAACCTGGCGCGAGCCCCAGACGATGGTCTCGCCGCAGTGCGAGCAGGTGGGGACGACCTCGCTGACGTGACCGCAGGAGTCGTGCGAGAGCACGACCGGCGCGCCGCCGGGTGCTTCCCACTTGTCCCCCCACTGGCGCATGGCCGCCAGCACGTGCCACAGATCCTGGCCCTTCTCGGTCAGGGTGTAGTCGTAGCGGACCGGGTTCTCCTGATACGGGTGGCGTTCGAGGACGCCGTGCTCCACCAGGTTGTCCAGCCGGTCGGTGAGGATGTTCCTCGAGATCCCGAGGCGCTCGTGGAAGCGGTCGAACCGGGTGACCCCCAAGAAGGCGTCCCGGATGATGAGCATCGTCCACCATTCCCCGACCACCTCGAGGGTCTGGGCGACCGAGCAGTTGATCCCCTGGAAGCTTGTCCTGCGCATGCTCCCCACCCTACCAGATTTAGTTGCGTTATAGAACTGACTCCGCATAGAGTCAGTTCTATGATCGAACCCAAAGCCGCCTTCAGCCGTCACCAGCGGGCCACGCTGATCGTCACCTGCGTCGGCACGTTCATGACGCTCCTCGACGTGGCGATCGTCAACACCGCGCTGCCGTCCATCCAGCGTGGCCTGCACGAATCGTTCTCCCAGCTGCAGTGGGTGATCGACGCGTACTCGCTGGCGTTCGCGGTGCTGCTGCTTTCGTCGGGCGCGCTGGCCGACCGGCACGGACGTAAGCGGCTGTTCCAGGTCGGGATGGCGATCTTCACCCTCGGCTCGCTGCTGTGCGGGCTCTCGACCAGCGCGGTCGAGTTGGAGGCGGCCCGGGTGCTGCAGGGAATCGGCGGCGCCGCCCTCGCCCCGGCCAGCCTGGCCCTGCTCGGCACCGCCTTTCCCGACGCTCGCCAGCGGACCCGGGCGGTGGCGACCTGGGCGGCGATCAGCGCCCTCGGCCTCGGGATCGGGCCCACGGTCGGCGGCGTGCTGGTGACGGACGCCGGCTGGCGGTGGGTCTTCTTCGTCAACGTGCCGGTCGGCCTGCTGTGCCTGGCCTTCGGGGTCAAGGCGCTGGCCGAGTCCGCCAACCCCGCCGCCCGCCACCTTGACCTGCCCGGCCAGCTGGCCTCGGTGCTGTGGATGGGCGCGCTGACCTACGGGTTCGTGGAGCGCGGGAGCTACCCGTGGAGCGCGGCCCAGGTCTGGGTCCCGCTGACGGTCGCCGCCCTCGTGCTCGGGCTGTTCCTGGTGGCCGAGCGGCGTTCCCGGGAGCCGATGCTGCCGCTGGGGCTGTTCAAGGTCCGGCTGTTCTCGGCCACCGCCGCGGTGACGTTCCTGCTCGGCTTCGTGCTCATCTCGGTGCCGTTCTTCACCGTCCAGTTCTTCCAGGACGTCCAGCATCTGTCGGCGCTCCAGGCCGGCCTGCGGATGCTGGCCTTCAGCCTCATGTTCACCCTCGTGTCCCCGTTCGCCGGCCGGCTGAGCAACCGGTTCGGGTTCCGGGTCCCGGTCACGCTCGGCGGGGTCGTTTCCGGCCTCGGGCTGCTGCTGCTGACGGGCCTGAGCGCGGGCGACGCCTACGTCGACGTGTTCTGGAAGCTGATGGTGGTCGGCATCGGCTTCGGGCTGATGCTGTCGCCGCTCTCCGCCGCCGCCCTCAACGCGGTGACCAGGGAACGGTCCGGGCTGGCGTCCAGCGTCGCCAACACCACCCGCCAGACCGGCACCGTGATCGGCATCGCCCTGCTCGGAGCGCTGGTGCAGACCCGGGCGGTGGCGTCGGCGTCCGCGTCCCTGCACGCGCTTCCGGCCGCGGTGGCGGGCCCGCTGGCCGGCCTGCTCGGCCACGGAGGCCCCCTGGCGCCGCTCCCGGCGACGTTGCCGGCCGGGTACTCCGCCGCCCGGTTCCACCAGATCGCGGCGTCCGCCTACATAGACGGCATCCACGGGTCGTACGCGGTCGGCGGGATCGTGCTGCTGGCGGCCGCGGCCATCGCGGCGGTGGCCTTCCGCCCGGCCCGTTCCGCCGCCCCGGCCGCGGCCCGATGTCGTGTCCGCCGATGCGTCGTGCCGCCGAGGCCGTGTCCGCTGATCGAGCGGCGTCATCGATCGCCGTCGATTAGCAGTCCAGCCGGGCACGTGGCGTCACTGGTGATCGACAAGCGCGCCACGTCCGGCGACGGCGGCAACATCGCTGCTCGAAACCTGAAGGAGCACGGGTGAAGGTGGCGAGCAGGCTCCGGCTACGGCGGCTGGACCGCCGCCTGGACCGCATCTGGCGGCAGGGTGCAGGTGGACCGCGTCCTGTCCGCGCTGCGAACGCGGACCGGCTCGACATTCCTCGTGTCGGCGCGGACGCTGCCACCGATCCGGTCTGCGTGGCCGAGATCGCCTGGCTGGACGGGTTCTCCGCGCGACTCGGGCTCTGCCACCCTGGTGCGGTCGCCGACCTGGCCCGGCTCCTGGACGACGGGCGGGTCGTCACCTTGAGCCGGGCGGTCTACTCCGGCCAGGCGTGGAGCCTGGACTTCGCGCTCGGCAACCGGCCCTTCCCTCTGCTGGCCGGCCGTCAGCATCGGACCGGGCGGCGGCGGAGTCCCGCCGATCACGCCCCTGGCGCGCAGGACGCCTGACCGGAACCCGGCCCAACGGCCGGGCGCGCCCCGAGCGCCGCCGCCCGCGCGCTGTCGCGATCATCGAGGGGTCAGGCCCGAATAACCCTGACTGCCCCCGCGGGTAAGGAGGGGACATGAACCGAATACCGGACAGAGACCGTCTTCACCTGGGGCGCGCCGCCGCTCAAGTTCGGCGTGGGGGCGCTCGACGAGATCGGCTTCGACTGCGCCCAGCTCGGCCTTGAGCGCGTCCTCATCGTCACCGACGAGGGCGTTGCCGCGACCGGGATCCCCGCCCGGGCGGCCGAGTCGATGCAGAGCGCGGGCCTCAAGCCGACCATCTTCAGCGGCGCCCACGTCGAGCCGACGGACGAGAGCTTCCGGGCGGCGGCCGAATTCGCGGGCGACACCGACTGGGACGGGTTCGTCGCCGTCGGCGGCGGCTCGTCGATCGACACCGCCAAGGCGATCAACCTGCTGACGACCAACCCCGGCGACCTGATGGACTACGTCAACCAGCCGGTCGGCGGCGGCCAGGCCCCCACGATGCCGCTCAAGCCGCTCGTCGCGGTCCCGACCACCGCCGGGACCGGGGCGGAGAGCACCGCGATGTGCATCCTCGACATCCTCGTCACTCAAGGTCAAGACCGGCATCAGCCACCCCCGGCTGCGGCCGGTGCTGGCCGTGGTCGACCCGCTCACCACGCTCACCACGCCGCCGCACGTCACCGCCTCATGCGGGATGGACATCCTGTGCCACGCGCTCGAGTCCTACACCGCCCGGCACTACCAGTCCTACCGGCGGCGGCGGCCGGAGCAGCGGGCCGTCTACGTGGGGAACAACCCCGTCTCCGACGCCTTCATCGAGAAGGCGCTGCCGCTGCTGTCCCGCTCGTTCCGCCGGGCGGTCCTGACCGGCAACGACCTGGCGGCGCGGACCGACATGGTGCTGGCCGCGTCCTTCGCCGGGATGGGCTTCGGCAACGCCGGCGTGCACATCCCGCACGCCTGCGGCTACCCGATCGCCGGCCGGGTCGGCCGCTACCGGCCGCCGGACTACCCGCAGGCGGAGCCGATGGTGCCGCACGGCGAGTCGGTGTCGCTGACCGCGCCCGCCGCGTTCCGGTTCACCTTCCCGACCGACCCCGAGCGCCACCTGCGCGCGGCCGAGCTGCTTGACCCGCGCGCCGGCCGGGTCGCGGACGAGCGGGAGCGGCTGCCGCAGGCGATCATCGCGCTGATGCGCGACATCGGAACTGCCGAACGGCATCGCCGACGTCGGCTACTCCCCGGCCGACATCCCCGACCTGGTCGGCGGCGCGGTCAAGCAGCAGCGGCTGCTGGCGATGGCGCCGCGCGACGTCATGCCCGAGGACCTCGAGGCCATCTTCAGCAACTCGATCCGCAACTGGTGACGGCCGGCCAGGGCGGCAGGGGTTCGAGTCGCGGGCGGGAACCACGCGACCGTTCGGGATAATCGGTTGTATGACTTTGCACCGCCTCGAGCCCACCCCGGACAGCTCCGTCAACGTCTTCTCGGCCGAGCACCGGCCCGCGCTGACCATCGATCCAGGGGACACGGTCGAGGTGCGATCGCTGGACGCGGTCGGCTACCTGAAGCGGCAGGAGTACCCGGGGGACAACGGCCAGCCGAGGATGTTCCCCGGGCAGTTCGCCGGGCACTGCCTGAACCGGCCGATCGCGGTCCGCGGCGCCGTCCCCGGCGAGATGCTCGCGGTGCAGATCACCACGCTGACGCCGGACAGCTGGGGATGGACGTCATCGCCGTCAGTGCCCGACTCGACCGTGCTGCAACGGCTCGGGCTGGTCGGGGCGGAGCGGGCGTGGCTGCTGTGGGAGATCGACGGGCCAGCCGGCACGGCGACCGCCAACGGGAAGTACACCCGGCCGCTGGCGCCGTTCCTCGGCATCACCGGCGTCGCGCCGGCCGGGCCGGGAACGCACTCGACGGTGCCGCCGCGGACCGAGGCGGGCGGCAACATCGACTGCAAGGAGCTCACCGCCGGCTCGACCCTCTACCTGCCCGTCAACGTCGACGGCGGGCTGCTTTACCTCGGCGACGGGCACGCCGCCCAGGGCGACGGCGAGTCGTGCGGCACCGCGATCGAATGCGGCATGACGACCGAGGCGGTCGTCTCGCTGGCGGCCGGCCTGGCCGCTCGCCTCG
The DNA here is from genome assembly GCA_963836195.1 of uncultured Actinomycetota bacterium. Classification (GTDB taxonomy): domain Bacteria; phylum Actinomycetota; class Actinomycetes; order Streptosporangiales; family Streptosporangiaceae; genus Trebonia. The sequence goes on from CAWIIX010000020.1 coordinate 404,172, forward strand.
GTGCACGCGGAGACCCCGGCCGGGCGGGTGACGTTCGGGTTCAGCGAGGACCTGAACGAGGCGATGGGGGACGCGCTCGACGCGATGGTGACCTGGCTGGCCGCGCTCTATGAGACCTCCCGGGCGGAGGCGCTGGCGCTGGCCTCGACCTGCGTGGACCTGCGGGTCACCCAGGTCGCGAACGTCACCTGGGGGGTGCACGCGCTGCTGCCGGCCGGCCTGCTGTCCTAAGCTGTGCCAATGGCCGACGCAGACGTGATCGTGGTGGGAGCCGGCCTGGCCGGCCTGGTTGCCGCGGCCGAGGCCGCCGAGGCGGGCCGCCGGGTGCTGCTGCTCGACCAGGAGCCCGAGCAGTCGCTCGGCGGGCAGGCGTGGTGGTCGTTCGGCGGGCTGTTCTTCGTGGACTCGCCCGAGCAGCGGCGGCTGCGGGTGCGCGACTCGCTGGAGCTGGCCTGGCGGGACTGGGTGAGCACGGCGGGGTTCGACCGGGCCGAGGACGCGTGGCCGAAGAAGTGGGCGCGCGCCTACGTCGAGTGGGCCGCGACCGAGAAGCAGCCATGGCTGGCGGCGATGGGCCACTCGGTGGTGCCGGTCGTCGGCTGGGCCGAGCGCGGCGGCTACGACGCCGACGGGCCCGGCAACTCGGTGCCCCGGTTCCACATCACCTGGGGGACCGGGCCCGGGGTGGTCGAGCCGTTCGAGAAGCGGGTGCGGGCGGCGGCCGAGGCGGGCCGGCTCGAGTTCCGGTTCCGGCACCGGGTTGACTCTTTGGCGACGGTGGACGGGGTCGTCACCGGCGTCTCCGGCGCGATCCTGGAGCCGAGCTCGGTCTCGCGCGGCATGCCATCGTCCCGGACCGTCGTGGGCGAGTTCGAGCTCTCGGCCCAGGCGGTCATCGTCACCTCGGGCGGGATCGGCGGCAACCACGACCTCGTGCGCGAGGCGTGGCCGTCACGCCTCGGCACCGCGCCCGCGCAGATGCTCTCCGGCGTGCCCGAGCACGTCGACGGCCGGATGATCGGCATCGCCGAGAAAACGGCGGGCGCGTCGGTGATCAACCGGGACCGGATGTGGCACTACGTCGAGGGCATCAAGAACTGGAACCCGGTCTGGCCGATGCACGGCATCCGCATCCTGCCGGGGCCGTCCTCGCTCTGGCTCGACGCGACCGGCAAGCGGCTGCCGCAGCCGCTCTACCCCGGCTTCGACACCCTTGGCACCTGCGAGTATCTGCGGCGGACGGGGTATGACTACTCCTGGTTCATCCTCACCAAGAAGATCATCGCCAAGGAGTTCGCGCTGTCGGGCTCCGAGCAGAACCCGGACCTGACCGGGCGCGACCGGCGGGCGATGGTGACCAGCCGGTTCGGCGGCGGGATTCCGCACCCGGTGCAGGCGTTCCTCGACCACGGGGAGGACTTCCTCAGCGCCGGGTCGCTGCGTGACCTGGTGAGTCAGATGAACGCGCTCACCGGCGGCGAGCCGCCGCTCTCATTTGACGCCATCCGCGAGCAGATCGTGGCCAGGGACGCGGACGCCACCCGCTCGTTCGGCAAGGACCCGCAGGTGGCGGCCATCAGGCGGGCACGTTCCTACCTGGGCGACCGGCTCATGCGCGTCGCCAAGCCGCACGCGCTGCTCGACCCGGCGGCCGGTCCGCTGATCGCGGTCCGGCTGCACATGCTGACCCGCAAGAGCCTCGGCGGCCTGCACACCGACCTGTCCTCCCGGGTGCTCGGCGCCTCCGGGCAGCCGGTGCCCGGCCTCTACGCGGCGGGCGAGGTGGCCGGCTTCGGCGGCGGCGGCATGCACGGCTACCGGTCCCTGGAGGGCACGTTCCTCGGCGGCTGCCTGTTCTCCGGCCGGATCGCGGGCCGCGCCGCTGCCGCGGCTGTGGCGTGATCGGTTCCGCGTCGGTGGCGCGATCGGTCGGCGTCGGCGCCCGCCCCGAAGCCCTCAGCTCGTCTGTTAACAGCGAGGAGCGCCCCTACGTCCCCTACGTCCTCAAAGATCATGGAAACTTTTTTCTTGGCGTAAAGAATTCGTGCTATGCGCACGAAAAGTCTTCGCCGTAAAAAATGTTTTCGCGATCCTAACGCTGGGCCGCACCGTCTGATGTGATCTCGTGTCACTCCTGCGCGTTCGGCCTCAGGGGCCCCAGCCGGGACGTGCCGCCAGCGCGCGGCCGAAGCCGGCGTTCCCGTACTCCCGCAGCTCCGGCGCCGCCATCGGCCCATGGTCCTACGACCGTGATGGCCCGGGCTTTCGTCTCCGGTCAGGGACGGGCGGGCTGGCGGCTGCTTCGGTGGCGGCCGGGTGTGGTGCCGACGAGGGCGGTGAAGGCGAGGCGGGCCGGGCGGTCCTGCAAGGCGTCATCGGCGAGGTCGAGGCGGGCGTCAACCGGCCCAACATCGACCGCGTCTTCGGCCTCGACGACGTCGTCGCCGCCCATCGGTACATGGAGAACAACCAGGCCACCGGGAAGGTCGTCGTGCTGCCCTCGCTGCGTCCTAGCGCCTGTCCGCGACTTGGGCGGAGAAGAGGGCCGCCCGGAGGCGGATCCGGGCGGCCCTTTCCCCTCCCGCGCGTCCCCGCAAGTAATCGCGCCGGGTAGGGGCAGTGGTTCGAGTCGACTACCAGATGGCGCCGACCCGAGGCTGAGGGGATGTACTTGATGTACGCTTTTTGACGTACGAGTTGTACGGTCACAACCGTACGACAAGATTACGGATCGGTCAAGGCCGAGCGTCGCGGCTGGTCCGTTCTGATGTGTTCGGACGCGGGCACGTTAGGTTGGTGAGCATGACGGCGCAGGCGGAGGCGGGTGACAGCCGCGATCACGGGGACGGTCCGGCGGACGCGGTGGCCACCCCTGAGCGGGCGGTCAACCCGCTGCAGCGACTGATCCAGGGACGGCTCTCGGAGCGGGGATTGTCCTACGGCGATGTCGCCCGCCGTGGCGGGCTGCCTCGGTCGACCGTGTACACCCTGGCCACCACGCGGAACCTGGTGCGGCCGCCGCGGCCCGCCACCATCGACGGGCTCGCCAAGGGGCTCGACCTGCCGGTTTCGGCGGTCCGCGCCGCCGCCGCCGAGTCGACCGGAATGCACTACTACGACGAGCCCGCCGAGGGGCCGGGCCGCGCCGGTCCCGGCGATCAGGAGCGCGAACTGCTGATCGCCAGCATCGACGAGCTCTCGCCCGAGGACCGGCGCCACGTGGCGGCGCTGGTGGAGTCCCTCCGGAACCGGTCCGTCCCGTCGGCTGACGGGTAAGGCCGCGCGCCCGGCCGCTCCGGCCGCTCCCGCGGGCCGCCGCCCGGGCCGACGCGTGGCGCCTCGGGCCCGGATTCTCCTTGGGCGACCCCGGGGTCATTCTCTGGGCCAGTGGGCGGGGACGCCGAGGTGCCCGGCGAGTTCCTCGTAGCGGTCTTGGGCGAGCACGAGGCGGGCGGCGAGCAGGATCGCGTGCGGGTCGGCGCCGGGCGGGCGCAGGACGTAGACGGTGCCGTCCTGGCTGCTGTGGGTGACGACGAGGCGTTCGTAGTCGGCCAGCACGATGTGCGCGTCGTCGGCGGCGGCCGGGCGGGCGGCGCGGCGGCGTCGGGCGATCGCCATGGCGGGCTCGGTCAGGAACGCGGTCGCGATGAGCAGCCCGGCCGCGACCAGCACGATCTCCAGCCACCGGGGCAGGCCCCTGGCGGGAAGCGCCGGGACCGACCGGGGACGCCGCTGGCCGCTGGCCGGCGCTGGTGCTGAGGCCGGCGTGTTGGCCGTTGCGGGCGCTGCCGCCGATGCCGGCGCCGTTGCCGGCGTGGACGCCGGGGTCGGCGCGGGGCGCGGTGCGGGCGGGGGCGAGGCTGGGTGCGGGATCGCGAGGATGGTCCCGGCGCGGATGGCGTTGGGGTCGGGGCCGATGATCCGGCGGTTGGCGGTGTACAGGGCGGGCCAGCCGCCGGGGACGGCGAGGGCGGCGGCGATGCCCGACAGGGTGTCGCCGGCCGTGATCGCGTACCGGGCGGGCGCTGCCCGGCCGGGCGGCGCCAGGATGGTCCCGGGGCGGATGAGGGCCGGGTCGGGGCCGATGACCCGCCGGTTGGCCGCGTACAGGGCGGGCCAGCCGCCGGGGACGCCGAGGGCGGCGGCGATGCCCGACAGGGTGTCGCCGGGCTGCACGACGTCAGCCGGCCGCCCCGGCCCGGGCGGCGGCCGCGGGCGCGGCCGCGTCCGGCCGCGCGGCCGGGGCGGCGTCCGGCCGCGCGGCCGGGGCGGCGGAGGCCCTGGCCGGCGTGCTGGTCACGCTGCCGTTCAGGGTGATCCGAGCGGTGGTGGTGGTTGTGGTGGTGTTGCTCGTACTGCCGGTACTGCTGGTGGTGCCCGCGGTGCGGGTGGTCGCCTGGGCGGGGCGGGGGGACCCGATGGGTCCGGCCGCCGTCATGATGAGCGCGATGGCCCAGGCGAGCGCCGCGCACGCGGACCAGGTCCGCACGCGCATGGTGCCGTCACTTTCCTTCCGGGGATGTAAGCGCTGAACGCTCTGGCCCGGCGCGGGGCGCTCGTGGCCAGCGGGAAGGAAAGCGGGGTTAAGCGGGCGATACCTCGGGCAGCGCGGCGCGCCACACGGACGCGGCGGCGGGGCGGCGGGCCAGCCGCAGCAGGATCAGGGTCAGCAGCGCCAGCAGCGCGGCCCCGGCGGTGCCCTGGGCGCCGCCGCCGCCGTTGCCGCCGCCGCCCAGGCCGGCCGATCCCCCGGCCCCGCCCGGGCCGCCCGGGCCGCCGGGGGCGGCCGCGGGCGCGGGCCGCGGGATCACCGGGGCCGGCAGCGCCGGGGCTCCCGCCGCGCCCGATGACGGCGCGAGCGCGCCCGTCTCCGGGGCCGCCGCCGCCGGCCTGGCGCTGCCGCCGGCCGGCGCGGTCGCGGCCGGACGGGACCGGGAGGCGCCCTGCGGCGCCTGGCTCGGCTGGCCGGCCGTGCTCTTGCCGGGCGCCGACGGCGGGACCAGGGCGGTGCCGGCCGGGGCCAGGACGGCGGTCGCTGGCGGCGTCGTGACCACCGCGGTCACGACCGGCGCCAGCGCGCCGGTGACCGGCGCGAGGGTCTGGGTGACCGGTGGTGAGACCGGTGCCAGCGCGCCGGTGACCGGCGCGAGGGTCTGGGTGACGGTGGTGACGACCGGGGTCACCGCGCTGGTGACCGGCGCCAGCGCGGTGACCACGGTCGTCACGATCGGGGCGACGGCTCCGGTGACCGGCGCCAGGGTCTTGGCGACCGTGGCGACGACCGGGGTGACCGTACCGGTGACGGGCGCGATGGTCTTGGCGACCGTGGTCACGACCGGAGTGACGGTGCCGGTGACCGGTGCCAGGGTCTTGGCGACCCCGGTCGCGATCGGGGTGGCCGTGCCGGCGATCGGTGCGAAATTCTTGGCGGCCGTGGTCACGAGGGGGGTGACCGCGCCGGTGGCCGGCGTCATCGCGGTGGTAGTGACGACCGGCCCGGCTGCACTCGTCGCCGGGGCCACGGTCTCGGCTGCGGGAGCAACTGCGGCCGCTACCGGCGTCACGGTCTTGGTGACGGCGGTGACGACCGGGAGCCCCGCGTGGCTGGTCGGCGCTAGCGTCTGCGCGGTGGCGATGGCGGTGGCGGTGGTCGAGGCTGCGCCGCTGGCGGAGGCTTGGGTCTTCGCCGTCGTGGCGGCGGCCGGGACCGGGATCCGGGCGCTGGGAGTACCGATTGGGGCCGGTGTGCGGGTCGCGGGTGGCAGCGTCTTGCCGACGGCGGCGGCCGGGGCCAGCGCGCTGGCGGCCGGAGCCGACGTTGGCGCGGGCGGCGGGGTGAACGCGACCGGGACGGCGGGCGCAACGGGTGCGAGCGTCTTGGCCGCGCTCGACACGACGGGGCTCGCGGGCGCCGCGGTCGCGGCGGTCGGAGTGGAACTGGCCGGAGTGGCCGGTGCCGGGCCGGACGAGCCGGAGCTAGCCGAACCGGAGCCAGCCGAGCGGGAGCCAGTCGAGCCGGAACCATCGCCGGTCGTGCTGGCGGGGGAGCCCGACGAGCCGGAGCCGGGGGCGGCCGAGCTAGCGGGCGACACGGCCGAGCTGACCGCCGAAGCAACCGGCGAGGCGGCTGAACCCACCGCCGAGGTGACCGGTGACGTGGCTGAACCGACGATCGACGTGACCGTCGAAGAGGCCGAGCCTACCGTCGAGGAGCCCGTCGGCGCGGCGGACGTCTTGCGTCGAGGACAAGGGCGCCAGCGCCGCTTGTCGCCGCGTGCGCCGGCCGGGAGAACAGCAGCAGGACCACGAAGATTCCGGCAGCCGCGAGCGCAGCCTGCATCGCCGTGAGAGCGATGCGACGCACTACCGGCTGCGACATGAGCAGCTCCACTCGACGAGAAACCGGGCCGCCCGCCTACCCTCCGGCGGCGGCGACAAACCACGCACGCCCGGACTTGCTGTTCGGTCACCACCGTACAGTCTTATCGCCAATCGGACAAGGCGTGAGGTCTCCGCAAACGACGCAATGCAACGAGGATCTTCCATGTGATCGTGGCCTGCCGCCGCCCGGTCGTCCGAACCAGGTCGCCCTATATCAGGAAAGGGCGTGGCAGAAATCCCATCACCCGTCGGCGCGTGTGCCTCAAGGCATCGAGTGCGTGCTGGTCACGGCGGTGATGGGTACTAATCACTCAGGTCAACGTGGGGGCGAACGGGTGAACGTGCTGGACGTATTGCGGTGGCAGTCCGACGCTGCTATAGCGCGCTATTTCTACTTTATGGCGGTTGATACGGGAATTGGATTTCCGCTTGCCGGGTTCGAGACGGCGCGGACGTGAGGCCGCTCGACCCGAGGCTGCTCAGGCACGCCCGCCGCGCCGTCGTGCCGATCGCGGTTCTGGCCGCGCTCGGCCTGGCGACCGCGCTGCTCGTGGTCGCGCAGGCGTGGCTGCTGGCGACGGTGATAACCAGGGTCTTTATCGATAAAGCGACATTGCCGGGGCTGGTGACGCCCATCGCGGTCCTCGCCGCCGTCACGGTTGCCAGGGCGGCCGTCGCGTGGGCGGCGCAGGCCAGCGCGCACCGCGCGTCCGCCGCGGCGAAGACCGAGCTTCGGTCCGCGCTGCTCGCCCGGGTCCTCGCGCTCGGCCCGGGCTGGCGCAAGGGTACTAGCGGCACGTCCCGCCGGGACGCAGCCGCGCTCACCCAGCTCGCCACCACCGGCCTGGACGGCCTCGATGGCTATTTCACCAGCTACCTGCCCGCGCTCATCGGCGCCGTCGCGATCCCGCTGGCGGTGCTGGTGACGATCAGCGTGGCCGATCCGATCTCGGGGATCATCGTGGCGTGCACGCTGCCGCTCGTCCCGCTGTTCGGCGCCCTGATCGGCATGGCCACCGGCCGCCAGGCCGCGCAGCGCTGGCGGGCTCTGGCGACCCTCGCCCACCACTTCCACGATGTGGTCAGCGGACTTCCGACGCTGCGGGTCTTCGGCCGGGCGCAGGCCCAGCGCAGCCGGATCGAGCAGGTCACGGGGGAGTACCGCCGCGCCACGATGGCCACCCTGCGGCTGGCGTTCCTGTCCAGCCTCGCGCTCGAGCTCGTCGCGACCATGTCCGTCGCGGTCGTCGCCACCGAGATCGGCCTGCGCCTCGCCTACGGCCACCTGGACCTGCGCACCGGCCTGCTCGTGCTCATCTGCGCACCGGAGGCCTACCTGCCGCTGCGCGCCCTCGGCACCCAGTTCCACGCCACCGCCGATGGACTGGCCGCCGCTGACGAGGTCTTCACGATCCTCGAAACGGAAGCCGCGGTCCCTGCGGCCGCTACTCGTACCCGCCGCAACCTCTGGCGCATGTCCCCGCGATCCACGTTGACGCGGTCAGCGTCTGCCACGAAGGCCGGGCCGCCCCCGCGCCGGACCGCGCCACCCTCACCATCAAACCCGGCCGCCTCACCGTCCTGACCGGTCCCAGCGGCTGTGGCAAGACCACCCTGCTGAGCTGCCTGCTCGGCTTCGCCGAGCCCACGTCGGGAGCAATAACGGCCCCCGCCAGGGAGAACCTGTTCGGCTGGCTCCCGCAGGACCCGACCCTGTTCGCGGGCACGGTCGCCGATAACATCCGCCTGGGCTGGCCCGACGCGCCCGATGAGGCGGTGGCGGCGGCCGCCCGGGCGGCCGCCCTCGACGACGTTCCGCTTTCACGGGTCCTGGGCGAGCGCGGCACCGGGCTTTCTGCAGGCCAGCGCCGCCGTGTCGCGCTGGCTCGCGCGCTGCTCCTCGGCCGCCCGATCCTCCTCCTCGACGAGCCCACCGCCGGCCTCGACCCGGAGCGGGAGTCGGTCGTGATCGAGACGCTCCGCCGCTACGCCGTCGGCCACGCCGTCCTCGCGGTCAGCCACCGTCCTGCCGTCATCGCCGCCGCCGACGTCGTGGTCGACCTGGCATCGCAGGCCCGCCAGCCGTCGGGGACCCCAGGGGCGTCCCCCAGCTCAGATCGCAGCGAGAAGCGCGTCGTGCTGCCCGACGGGCAGGCACTGGCCCCGGCGGAAACGTCAGCCGGAGCCGACGCGTGAGCCCGTCTCGAGATAACAGCAACAAGCGCGGCGATGGGCATCGCACCGGCGACGGGACGCGGCTGGTGCTCGCGGCCGGCCTCGGCGCGCTGGCCGCTGCCTGCTCGGTGGGGCTGCTGGCGACGGCGGCGTGGCTGATCTCGCGGTCCGCGCTGCGGCCGCAGGTGCTGTTCCTGGTGGCGCCGGCCGCCGTGGTGCAGGCGTTCGGGTTCGGCCGGGCCGTATTCCGCTACGCCGAACGCCTGGCCGGGCACGACGCCGCGCTGGCCCTGCTGGCGGCGCGGCGGGTGCGTGTCTACGACGCGCTCGCGAGGCTCGCGCCGACGGGCATCGCGGACTACGGCTCCGGCGACCTGATCGCCCGGCTGGTGGCCGACGTCGACTCGCTGGCCGACCGGTGGCTTCGGGTGCGGCTGCCCTACGCCGCCGCCGCGGTCGCCGGCACGGGCGCGGTTGCCCTGGTCACGGCCCTGCAACCGGAGGCGGGGCTGATCCTCGCGGCGACGCTCGTCGTGTCCGCCCTGGCCGCGCCTGCCGCCGCGATCGCGCTCTCCCGACGGGAGGAACGCAACCTCGCGCCGCTGCGCGGCGACCTCGCCGCAGCAACCCTGGCCCTGCTCGAGGGCGCGGCCGAGCTCACCGCCTTCGGCGCGGCGGAGCGGGCGCTCGCCACCGTGCAGGACAAGGGCGCGCAGGTCGGGCGGGCAACGGCCCGTTCGGGCTACGGGCGGGGCGCGGCGGCGACGGTCAGCGCGCTCGCGGCCGGGACGGCGGTGCTCGGCGCGGTGTGCTTCGCCGTGCCCGCCGTCCGCGCGGGCGACGCTGGCCGGGGTGTTGCTTGCGGTCGTCGTGCTCACGCCGCTGGCCGCGCACGAGGTCTTCGCCGGGCTCGGGCCGGCCGCACAGGAAATCCCCCGGCTCCGCGCCTCGGCCGACCGGGTCGCGGCAGTGCTCGCGCGGCCCGCCCCGGTCGCCGAGCCGGGCGCGCCTCGGCCGCTGCCGGAGCCGCCGTACCAGCTGGCCGCGCGCGGCCTCACCGTCGGCTGGACAGCGGGCGAGCCGGTGCTCGCCGACGTCTGGTTCGACGTCCCGGCCGGGTCCCGGGTCGCCATCGTCGGGCCCTCCGGATCGGGTAAGACAACCCTCGCCATGGTCCTGCTGCGCTTCCTCGACCATGGGAGCGGGCAGGCCGGCGACTCCGGCGAGGCAGACGGGGCCGGGACCGTGACCCTGAACGGCATCGACATCCGGTCGTTCGCCGCCGACGATCTGCGCCGGATCGTCGGCCTGTGCGAGCAGGACGCCCACGTCTTCGACTCCACCCTCGAGGCCAACCTCCGCCTGGCAAAGCCGGACGCAACCGACGGCGAACTGCGCGACGCGCTCGCCCGAGCGCGGCTGCTCGCCTGGACCGATTCGCTGCCGCAGGGCCTGCGCACCCCGGTCGGCGAGCACGGCGCGCGGCTATCAGGCGGCCAGCGGCAGCGGCTCGCCCTGGCCCGGGTGCTGCTGGCCGACTTCCCGGTGGTGATCCTCGACGAGCCCGCCGAGCACCTCGACGAGGAGACCGCGGACGAGCTGACCCGCGACCTCCTCGGCGCGGTGGCCGGGCGGACCGTGCTGCTGATTACCCATCGCCCGGTCGATCCGGCCACCGTTGACCAGGTGCTCCGCCTCGCCGACGGCCGCGTGACGCCCGCTCGCCAGGTTGCGCTCCAGGGCCCGGGCAGCCGGTCATAGGATCGTGGACCGTGACTAACGCAACCGATCCGACGCCGTGGGTGAGCGCTGTTCGCGCCTCCCACGACCGCCTTTCCGCCATCGTCGCCGGGCTCGACGCCGACGGCCTGCGCAAGCAGTCTTATGCCAAGGAATGGACCATCGCCGACGTGCTCTCCCACCTGGGCAGCGGCGCCGAGATCTTCTCGCTGATGCTCGAGTCGGGTGTGACCGGCGCCGAGCCGCCCGGGATGGAGGCGTTCCAGCCTATCTGGGACACCTGGAACGCCCGGACGCCCGAGGAGCAGGCCGCCCAGTCCACGGCCGCGAACGAGGCGCTGGTGTCGCGGGTCGAGGCACTGAACGAGGCCGAGCGTGAGGCGTTCACCGTGGTCATGTTCGGCCGGATGACCATGGACCTGGCGGGAGTCCTGGGCATGCGCCTGTCCGAGCACGCCGTGCACGCCTGGGACGTCGAGGTCGCGCGCGACCCGGCCGCGCGGATCGCACCCGACGCCGTCGGCCTGATTGCTGTCCGGATGCCGATGATGGCCGGCTTCATGGGTAAGAAGCAGGACACGCCGAAGGTCGTCGAGGTGACCACGACCGACCCGGCGATGACGTTCACCCTCGACACCGGCGGGGTCACGCTCACGCCTGGCAGCACCGGCGCCTCGGCCTCGCTGGCGCTGCCGACGGAAGCCTTCGTCCGCCTGGTCTACGGCCGCCTCGACGACGACGCCGACGTGACGTCGGCCGTCGGCGTCACGGTCCCCGAGCTGCAGGCGGTGTTCCCCGGGTTCTAGAAATTCCGGCTGTACCGATCAGAAGGAGACCCAGGTGCCCTCACTTAACCGCCTCGCCGGGGCGGGCGTTCTCGCCGCCGCGGCCGTCCTGTCCGCGACCGCTTGCAGCTCGAGCAGCTCGAGCACGTCCGCCCTCGCTGGTCTGTCGCCCGATCAGATCGTCCAGAAGTCGGTCGCCGACCTGAAGGCCGCATCGAGCGTCCGGATCACCGGCGAGGTAGTGAACTCGGGGCAGACCATCACGCTCGACCTGACCGATGTCGCGGCGAAGGGCTGCCAGGGCACCATCGGCCTGGCAGCCCCGGCCACGTCGAGCAGCAAGGCAGTGTCCGGCACGGCCAACATCATCGAGGTGGACAGCACCGTCTACATGAAGCTGAGCGATAGCTTCTTCACCGGCGCCGGCCTGCCGGCCTCCGAGTTCTCCCAGGTGTCCGGCAAGTACATCAAGCTGACGTCCGGATCCAACCTGGCCAGTTTCGCCCAGCTCTGCAATCCGTCGACCCTGTCGACCGCCTTCTCCAAGGAGGACACCGGCTTCGTCAAGGCCGGAACGGCCACCGTCAACGGCCAGCCCACGCTGGCATTCAAGCAGCCCAAGAATCCGTCCAACGGCACCGTCTACGTTTCGGAGTCGGCCACCCCGCAGATCCTTCGCATCGCCGGGCCGGCCGGACAGGGATCCGTCGACTTCTCCGATTACAACGCGTCCGCCACTATCACCGCGCCGCCGGCCAGCCAGGTTATCGACGGCACCAAGTTCGGCCTGTAGGCCGCGTTTCCGCACCCGATAACGGTCAGCTATCACTTCGCGTGAATGGTCGATTGTGCGCGCTTTCGGCGTAATATCCAACGGATGTCACCGGAGCCGGCTGGTGTTTCCGGTCGTATTTAACCGAAGGAATCGCCAGTGCCGTCCCTCATGCGTACTGTCCGGGCCGGGAGCCTGGCCGCGTCATCGTCCTCTCGACGGCCGCCTGCGGCTCAGTCGGGTCGAGCGGCTCAGTCAAATCGGGGGCGCCCTCGACCGTCGCGACGCCTGCGCCGACCGCGCCCCTGGCCGGGCTGACTCCCGACCAGATCGTCGTCAAGGCGGTGGACAACCTGCTGGCCGCGACGAGCGTGCGAATCAGCGGCAATGTAGCCAGCACGCTCGGGATATGACGTCGCCGGGCTGGGCGGCTCCGGACACGTCGCCCGGCCGCGCTTTAGCGGACTGCTTCGATCTTTAGGTAGTCGAGTATCTTCGAGTAGCATTGTGTGTGGCACGATAGTCCCGACGAGCTGATCGCCCCTCAGGAGAGCCAGCCATGCAGCGCACCCCAGCCTGCGCAGTGTCGACCCAGCCCAACGGCGGGCCGGAATCATGACGACCGCGGGCGGCGCCGCCCTGCCCAAGTACCTGCGGGTCGCCGCGGCCATCCGGCGGCAGATCGCGGACGGCAGCCTGCGGCCGGGGCAGCCCGCGCCGAGCGGCGCCGAGCTCAGCCGGGCCTTCGGGTTCTCGACCCTGACCTGCCGTAAGGCGCTCCGAGCGCTGATCGCCGAGGGCCTGCTGGTGCCCGGCCCGAGCAGCAACGCCCGTCCCCGCGTCGCCGATCCGCAGGCCCCCGGCCTCGAGCGCGATCTCGCCGACGCGGCCCGCGCGCTGTCGGCTGGCCTCGCCGCCAGGCGGCACGCGGCGGGTCTGACCCAGGCCGAGCTGGCCGCGCTGGCCGGCGTCTCGGTCACCACCGTCGGCCACGCCGAGACGGGCCGAACCTGGCAGTCCCGCCGCTTCTGGGAGCGCGCCGACACCGCGCTCCACGCGGCCGGCGACCTGCTCCGCCTGCACGACGCCTACCGCGCCGCCAGTTCTCCGCACCAAGGCCAAAGATCAACACCAGACTCGATCGAACGGACCGTGCGCTCCACCCACCCCGCTCACCCACCCGTCACCCTGCCGGCCCCGCCAGCACAGGTGTTCCCCACCACCCCGGCCCAGACAATCGCAGCTCACGCAGCTCCCGCTCCCACCGGCTCGTCCCAGACGGGCTCACCCCAGACATCCCACGTTCAGACTGGCTGGCTCCCGACGGGCCTAGCACAGGCAGGCTCAGCGCAGGGAGGCTCTGCACAGAGGCCTGCGCTCAGCACAAGCGGGCTCGCCCCAGGCTGGCATCGCCGAAGTCGGCCTGACTCAGCCGCACTCATCCCGCGCTGACGCAGCGGAGGTAGCAGCCGCCCAAGGAGGCCCGTTCCGCGTCGGACCCTCGCCGGTCGGCCCGTCCCGGATCGTCATCGTCTGGACCGACGGCACCATCACCACCGTCCACGCGCCCGAAGTCCTCGCAGGCCAGCCGGAGCCTCCGTTCCCCGACCATGAAAGATAACAGCAAGAAGCGACTCGGCTGCTGCTCATCCGGCGGGATAATGGATCGTTTTGTACACCCGGGTGTACAAAATGATCCACGCTGTTCGGCCTGGCTATTGAGCCAAGGAAGATAACAGCAAGAAGCGTGCTGGGCGCGCTGTCGCACTGCCTGTGCGGCGAGATGGTAGATCGCTAGGCCATCGCGATGTGCCGAGCGATCCGGCGCGAGGACCTAGTCGAGCGCCGTTGATGTGAGGAATGAGCGGAGGGCGTCGGCGGTGGTGAAGACGTGGCCGGTGATGCCGAGCGCCTCGGCGCCGGCCACGTTGGCGTCGCGGTTGTCGATGAAGACGGCCTCGGCCGGGGTGATGGACAGGTCGGCCAGCACGTGCCGGAAGATCTCGGGGTGGGGCTTGATCAGGCCAAGCTCGCCGCTGACGTAGCACGCCTCGAAGAAGTCGCCCAGCGGGCCGTGCCGGATGTAGCTGGCGTAGTCCGGGCCGGCGTTGGAGAGCAGCGCCAGTCGGGTGCCGCCGGCCCGCAGGTCGGAGAGGACCTCGATGACGGCCGGGTTGATCGACAACCAGGAGCGGAAGTCCGCCGCCCACAGCTCGTGCATCCGCGCCTCGTCCCAGGCCGCGCCTAGGTCGTCGGAGATCGCCTGCCAGTACGCGATGGCGCCGGCGGTGCCCTGGTCGAGCCCGTCCCGGTGGCGGGAGTACGCCTGCCAGAACTTCTCCGCGCCGGCGTCGTCGACCTCGGCCAGCCGCGCGATCGCGGCCCGGTCGGCGTCCGACGGGGTCAGCGAGATGACCTCGCCGAAGTCGAAGATGACGGTCCGGCCGGGCAGCGAGATGGGCGCGCGTGTCACCCGGATACGGTACCGGGCGGCGACCCAACACTTCGGGGCGGCATCCGTGGTAACAGGTATGAACGATTCCATGCTGACGCAGGCAACGTACCGGCGGGCCGAGCTGACGCGGGAAGCCGGGCAGGCCCGGCTGGCCGCGCGGACGCGCCGCCCGCAGCCGACACCGCCCGCTCCCCGGCCGCAGCCGAGGGCGACGACCCATCGCACAACGCCGTCACGGCCATCGCGGCCGGGTTCCTGGCTGGTCACCGCGATCGCACGACTGCGGCCGGCCGCCCGGGGAAGGTGGCTAGCACAATGAGCCGTAGCGCGACCGTCAACGACATGAGCAAAAACGGCACCGGGAACGACACCGCGACAACCGAGAAGGCAGGCAGCACCCGATGAGCGAGACGGACACCCCGGCCGGCCGGACGGGCCGCGTCGTCAGGGACGAGGCGATCCTGGACCTCAGCCATTTCACCGAACCAGGTCAGCTGGCCGCGATCAGCCGGATCGAGGACGTGGCGGTCGTCATCGTGCCCGAGTCGCTGGCCGCCGCCTACGCGGCGATCCCGACCGACGACGTGGCCGCGACCCTCTACGTGCCCGGCGGGGTGAACGTCCGGTTGCAGACCGGGTCGCTGGCGGTCGGCGGCGACGGACTCGGCGCCGAGAACGACGTCCTCGTCGTCATCGGGCTGCTGCTGATCACCAGCCCGGTCACCGGCCCGGTGCCCAAGCGCATCTACGTGGTCGGATCGGTGCTCGCGCCGCGCGGCAGCGAGCAGATTCTCGGCCCGGCGCTGGCGGGCGGGACCGGGGGCGTGTCCTACTACGACTACCACGACGGCCAGCAGGTCAAGGTGCTCAGCGGTCAGGTCAAGCTGTCGCCCGCGGTGCTCGCCAACGCCGCCGGACGGCCGGATGACATCCTCGTGGTGGCCGGCGAGGTGGTGGTGACCGGCGAGGTCACCTCGGTCGGGTACGGACTGACGCTCATCGCCGGGCAGCTGGCGGCGCCGGCCGCGAGCCGTGACGTGCTCGAGCCCGCCATCCAGACGCAGGGCCAGGTGACCTGGTACGAGGGCGCCAATCCGCGCGTGTTCAACGGCAACGCCAGCATCGGCCCCGACTTCCTGCGCCTGCTGCCCGCGCCGACCTCGCTGGTCGTGCTGGGCGACCTCACGCTCGAGGAGACGGTGACCGAGGCCGCGCTGCAGGAGAAGGTGGCCGGCCTCGCCGTGTTCGGCGACGTCATCGCGCCGGCCGGGCTCATCGGGGTGGTGCAGTTCCTCGCCACTGATGTGTTCGGCGACATCGTGACGAGCGACCAGGCCCGCGAGCGGGCCAGCAGCGGGCCCGATGGATCGGGAAGCTGAGTTCGGCCGCCTCTACGAGGCGCACCGCGCCGCGGTGCACGCCTACTTCGCCGGCAAGACCGGCGACCGCCAGCTCGCGGCGGACCTGATGCAGGAGGTCTTCCTGCGGGCCTGGCAGCATCTGGACAAGGTCGCGGCCCTGCCCGCCGACGGGCAGCGCGGCTGGCTGTTCACGGTGGCGCGCAACCTCTCGGTGGACGCGGCCCGGCACCAGCGCACCGCCGACGGCGCGCAGCGCGCGCTCGAAAGCGAGCCGTCCACCCGGCAGGACCTGGCCGTCGCCCCGGCCAGCACGCGCGGTGCTGGCCGCCGAGCGGGCGGCCGTCGTGGCGGCGGCCATCGCCACCCTGCCGGAGCAGCAGCGGGTCACGCTCACGATGGCCGCCGCCGCCGAGATGAACAGCGCCGAGATCGGCGCTGCGCTTGGCGTGCCCGCCGGCACCGTCCGCTACCGGCTGTCGCTCGCCCGCCGCACCCTGGCCGAGGCGCTCGGCGATTACGATGATGCACAGGAGGAGGAGCCATGAGCCTCGACGACGACCTCGCGGCCTGGGCCGCCACCGTCCGGCTGCCGGACGCCGACGCCGCCGCGATCTTCCAGCGGATCGTCGCCGCGCCGGTCGCCCCCGCGGTCGGGCCTGCTGCCGCAGCCCGGCCCGCCGCCGGCCCGCGGCTCAAGCCGTCGTGGTGGCGCGGTTACAACGCCGGCTTCGCGGCGCGGATGGTGGCGAGCACCGCCCCTGTCCGGCTCGCCGCCTGAGCACGCGCTGCGGTCGGACGATGCAGCGCCGCCGCTAGGCGTCCCGCCGAACCAGCAGCCAGCCGCACGCGGCCAGCAGCACCGCCGTCCAGATGCAGAAGACCCCGAAACCCTGCCACGGCGAAAGCACGTCCCCGGCCTGCTGGCTGGTCTGCCCGGCCAGCACGCCGGCCACGGTCGGGAAGTAGCCGTGGATGTGGTTGGCGATCGTGCCCGGGATCAGCGAGATAAGCGGCGGCACCACCAGCACGAGCGCGATTACGGTGGCGATGGCGCCCGCGGTGTGCCGGATCAGGCCGCCGATCGCCAGCGCGAAGAGGCCGAGCACGGTCAGGTACAAAATCCCGCCGATGCACGCCTGGGTCACGCCGGGCTGCGACAGCGTGATTGACACGTGGCCGCGGATGATCGCGGTGGTGATGAAGAAGACGGCGAACACCGTGATCGCGCTGACCACCAGGTCGAGCAGTGCGAACACGATCGCCTTGGCGGCCAGCATCGGCAGCCTGGTGCGGCACCGCGAGCAGCGAGGAGCGGATCGCGCCGGTCGAATACTCGCTGCTCATCACGATCACGCCGAGCACGCAGATCGCGAGCTGGCCGAGGCCGAACCCGGCCCCGAACAGCACCGCGGTCGGGTCCTCGAGCAGCCGGACGTGGTTGGGGTGGTTGCCGGGGCTGTTCCAGGTGTTGTTGATGACAAGGACGATCAGCGCGCTGAAGCCGATCGCGACGACCACGAACGCGACCAGCGACCAGACCGTGGACCGGACCGAGCGGATCTTCGTCCACTCCGCGCTGAGCAGCCCGGCGGTCACGACGCCCTCGCTTCGCCGACCGGGGCACTGCCGCGCGGAGCACTGGCGCCGCCGGCCTGGCCGTACTCGACGCTGTCCGCCGTCATCTCCATGAACGCCTCCTCGAGCGAGGGCAGCCGGGGGGTGAGCTCGTGCAGCACCACCGACGCGGACGCGGCGAGCTCGCCGATCCGCGGCGCGGCCAGCCCGGTCACGACCAGGCCGCCGTCGTCGTCGCTGACCGTCGCCGCCGTCGCCGGTGATCAGCTCGCGGAGCCGGGCGGCGTCGGGCGAGCGAACGAAGACCGACCGCTCCGAGCTCTGCTGGATGAACTCATCGGTCGAGCAGTTGGCGATCAGCCGCCCGCGGCCGATGACCACCAGGTGGTCGGCGGTGACCGCCATCTCGCTCATCAGGTGGCTGGACACGAAGATCGTGCGGCCCTCGGTGGCGAGCTGGCGCATGAGCGTGCGGACCCAGCGGATGCCCTCCGGGTCCAGGCCGTTGACCGGCTCGTCGAGCATCAGCACGGGCGGGTTGCCGAGCATCGCCGCCGCGATGCCGAGCCGCTGGGTCATGCCGAGGGAGAACCCGCCCGCCCGCTTGTTGGCGACCTCCCGCAACCCGACCAGATCGAGGACCTCGTCGGCCCGGCTGGCCGGAAGGCCCTGGGTCTGGGCGAGGAACAGCAGGTGGTTGCGGGCGCTGCGGCCGGGATGAAGGCTCCGCGCCTCGAGCAGCGCGCCCACCCGGGTCAGCGGCTTCGCGAGCTGGTCGTAGGCCAGGCCGCCGATCGTGGCGGAGCCGCCGTCCGGCCGGTCGAGGCCGGTGATGAGGCGCATGGTGGTGGACTTGCCTGCGCCATTCGGTCCGAGGAAGCCGGTCACCCGGCCCGGCTCGACGTCAAACGACAGGTGATCGACCGCCACCTTGTCGCCAAATCGCTTGGTCAGATCGCGGGCTTCGATCAGCCCTGGCGCGTCGGCCACATGCACTCCCGGTTCGCCGGGCGAGCGCCCGTCGGGACGGGCACTGCGGTGATTACGGCCACAGCATGCCCGTAATCACCCGGAAGCGCAAACAACTTTGGCACCAGAACATCCGATCATCTCGAACGGACCCGTCACTGCGCGTCGCCGGTCACCAGCTCGGTCAGCTCGGGCAGGCCGCCCGCGTCGAACGCGCCGCCCTCGGTCACCAGCTGCACCAGCACGTGGTCGGCCCCGGCCGCGAGGTGCTCGCGGAGCCGGGCGGCCAGAGCCAACGGTCCGTTCGGGACAACCGAGGACATCAGCCGGTCGCTGCCCGCACCCTCGATATCGGCGTCAGTGAAGCCGAACCGCTTGAGATTGTTGGTGTAGTTCGGCAGCCGCAGATAGCGCGTGGCGTAGGCGCGGGCGGCGGCCGCGCCCTGCTCGCCCGGGTCGAGCGCGGCGGCGAGCTCGGGGATGAGCAGCGGCCGCGGCCCGAGCACCTCCCGGGAGTACCGGGTGTGCTCCGGCGGGGTGAAGTACGGGTGCGCGCCGAGGGTGCGGTCGCGTGACAGCTCGAGCATCCTCGGCCCGAGCGCGGCCAGCACGACCGGCGCGTCGACCTCGCCCAGCTCGTCGAGGAACCGGACCATCTTCGAGTACGGCCGCACGTAGGCCTGGCCGGTCGCCTCGACCGGCGGGGCGTGGCTGACGCCGAGGCCGAGGATGAAGCGGTCGGGGTAGGCCGCCGCCAGCCGGTTCGCCTCGGCCGCCAGTTCGGCCGGCGCCCACGTCCAGACGCTGGCGATGCCGGTGCCGAGCACCAGCCGCTCGGTGGCGGCGAGCGTCGGCTCGACCGACGCGAGGGCCGCGCGGGAGTTCATCCCGGGGAACCAGACCGACGTGAAGCCGGCCGCCTCGATCTGCCGCGCGTACTGCGCCGGGTCAAGCCCGGTCCCGGCCGGCGGCGGCATCCAGATCCCGACCGGACCGAGCACCCGCCGTAGTTCATCCGTAGTCAGCATGATCTTGTTATATGCCAGGGAGGAGTCCGGGTCACTGCGAAGGGGGAGGGTCATGGAGCGACCGATCGGGGCGCCGTGCTGGATCGACCTGCTGACGTCAGACGCGCGACGGGCGCAGGACTTTTACAACGAGATACTCGGCTGGTCCCCGGGGGAGGCGTCCGAGCAGTTCGGGGGCTACTTCATGTACATGCGCGACGGGGTGCCGATGGCCGGCTGCATGCAGTACACGCCCGGGCGCGCCGGGCATGGAGGGGCCCGACCAGTGGGGCGTCTACCTGTCGTCGACCGACACCAAGGCCACCGTGGAGAAGGCGGTCACGGCCGGCGGCTCGCTCCGGGTGGGGCCGATGGACATCGCCGACCTGGGCACCGAGGCAATCGTCGCCGACAGTGTCGGCGTCCCGGTCGGCGCGTGGCAGGCCAACCTGTTCCCGGGGCTGACCACGTTCGACGACCCCGGCGCGGCGGTCTGGTTCCAGCTGCTGACCAGCGACTACACCGGGGCCGTGCGGTTCTACGAGGACGTGTTCGGCTGGCAGACGCGGGTGCAGAGCGACACGCCGGAGTTCCGCGACACCGTCTTGACGGCGGGCGGGGAGGACTTCGCCGGGATCTCGGCCGCATCCGACGGCGACCTGGCGGCCGGGGAATCGGGTCGCTGGCAGGTGTACTTCCGGGTCGCCGACGTGGACTCGGCCCTGCGGGGGATCAGCCGACTGGGCGGGACCGTGCTGCGGGCGGCGGCGGACACCCCGTTCGGGCGGCTCGCCGAGGCGGCCGACCCGATGGGCGCCCGCTTCAATCTCGCCGGCTGACGGGCGCCGACTTGCTCTCGCGGGAGTGCGTTTTCGTGCGCTAAGTTCTTGGGTCGTGTCGACCATTCTCATCACCGGTGCCGCAGGCCGTATCGGGACGATGCTCCGTACCCGGCTGGCCGCGCCCGGCCGGGTACTCCGCCTGCTTGACGTCACCCCCGTCGCCGCGCCGTTCGGGCCGGGCGAGGAGGCGATGACCGCGTCGGTGACCGACCTGGCCGCGATGACCGCCGCCTGCGCCGGCGCGGACGCGGTCATCCACCTCGGCGGGATCCCGAGCGAGGCGCCGTGGGAGCGCATCCTCGACGTCAACATCAACGGCACCTACACGGTCTTCGAGGCCGCGCGGCGGGCCGGGGTGCCGAGGGTCGTGTTCGCGTCCTCCAACCACGCGGTCGGGTTCACGCCGCCGACGCGGTTCCCGGTCGCGGACTTCGCCTTCCCCGCGCCGGACACCTACTACGGCGCCTCCAAGGCGGCGGGCGAGGCGCTCGCCGCGCTGTACGTGAACCGCTATGGAATGGACATCGTCTGCATCAGGATCCTGTCCTGTTTCGTGACCCCGAGGGACCCGCGGATGCTGGCCACCTGGCTGTCGCCGGACGACTGCGCGCGGCTGTTCGAGGCCTGCCTGACCGCCCCGTCTCCGGGCTTCCAGGTGATCTACGGCGTCTCCGCCAACTCCAGGGGCGGCTGGGTCTCGCTGGCCGGCGCGCGGGCGCTCGGCTACGAGCCGCTCGACGACGCCGAGGACTACGCGGCCGACCTCATCGCCACCTACGGCGAGCCGGACCCCGATGACCGGACCTTCAAGTTCCTCGGCGGCGACTTCACCTCCCCCGCCCTCGACGCGCCCCCGCAGTAGCCGACCGCCCCCGGTCCGCCGGGCGGCGCAGCCCCGGGGCGGGATGCGGGCGCGGTGCAGTAGGGCGCCGGAGCGGCGGATCGGGCTAGTTCTTGCCGGTGATGCCCGAGTAGTCGGCGACGACGCGCGGGGTGCCGCGCGCCGACCGGGGGGTCGTCGGCGGCGAACTGGTCCAGGTAGCTGAGCCCGGCCCGGGACAGCGCCTGGGCCGGGGAGTACAGGCCGGGGACGGTCAGGTGGATCGCCGAGCAGGCCGGCGGGGTGATCGCCAGCTCGGCCGCGTCGGTGTAGAAGACGAGCGCGCC
This sequence comes from uncultured Actinomycetota bacterium, assembly GCA_963836195.1. Taxonomy (GTDB): domain Bacteria; phylum Actinomycetota; class Actinomycetes; order Streptosporangiales; family Streptosporangiaceae; genus Trebonia. The sequence continues at coordinate 425,401 of CAWIIX010000020.1, forward strand.
GCCGTTGGTGGTGAGCAGCGCGAACGTCTGACCGGCGGCGCCGGTCGCGGCCGCGTGCGCGTCGGTGACGGTCGCCGTCGGCAGCTTGCCGCGCCAGAACGCCTGGTCGGAGCGGTCGGCCAGCGCGCCCGGGTCGGTCACGGTGACGCCGGCCCCGGTGCCGTCGATTGCCGCCGCGGTCCGCTCGGCGAGCTGGCCGGGCGCGACCGCGAGCGACGTCGCGGTGGCGCTGACCGCCGTCGCGAGCCCGTCACCGCCGACCGCGACGTGCGGGGCGTCCGCGCCCGGAAGCAGGTAGGGCTCGACCGCGTTCTGCCACGCGCCGCCCGATGCCGCCTGGGTGAACAGCAGGTACTCGGTTCGAGGTGACCTTCCCCGGGTCGGCCGCGAACGCGTTGGAGACCTGCACGACGAACCAGCGCGTCCCGCCCGCGGCCTCGGCCCGGGGGATGTAATAGGTCGCCGCGACCGGGGCGAACGCCGCGTACGGGGCCGCCCCGGCGGCCGCCTGGACCGTGTACAGGCCGGCGTCGATGGCGTAGCTGCCGCCGGTTTCGACCGTGGCCAGCGTCGAGGCGCTGCGCCGGGCGTTGGCGCTGTTGTTGGCGGTCGTGTAGGCGGACAGCACGCTCCGGGCGGCGGCCAAGGTCAGCGGCGTCGTCCCAGCGCCGGCCCCGGCCGACGCCGGCCGGCCGACGCCGCCCGGCCGCCCCCGCCGCTCCGGCCGCCCCGGCGGTGGAACTGGCACCCGCTGTCGGCGCGGTCGTCCCGGCGGCGGCGTGGGCGTGGCCGAGGACGATCATCACGATCGCGGCGCCGACGGCGGCGCCCGCGACCGCGAGGGCGGCGGGAATCAGCCAGCGGCCTCGGTCCGGCCGGCTCGTCGTCCCATTCCCCCTCGTCGCCCGCCGGCCACGGCCCGGCGTCCCGGTGCCAGGCCGGACCGGCCGGCGTCCGCGGGCCACCGTGACGGCCGCGGCGGCGGTCGGGGACGTCGCCGTCCGGGTAGCGCGGCGGCCGGCCCGGGTACCACGCCCGCGTCGCGTCCGCCGCGCCCAGGTCGGCGACCGGGGGCGGCGGCGGGGGCGCCATGGGCTCGCCGGCGGCTCGGCGGCGAAACGGTGGTCGGCTCGGCGGCGAAACGGTCGGCCGGCTCCGGCGGCGTCCGGCCACGGTGTGTACGGCGGCGTCAGGTCCGGCCCGGGCGCGGCGGGCAGCGACGCGCGGCCCTCGAAACTCGTCGCGCTCGTAGGTGATCGGGTACCCGGTCGGCGGGTCATAGGGCTCGCCCCCGCCCGGGTACTCATCGGCGCCCGGCCAGCCGCCGTTGTCGGGCCACCCCGCCTGGTCGGGAAGTAGGCCGGCGGCCCGGGCTCGGCCGGCGGCGGCGCGTACGGGTAGGGGTAATCGGGATCCTGCGCGTACGGCTCCGGCGCCGGCTGCGCGGTCGGATACTGCGGTCCGGGCGGTGCCTGCGGGTACTCGTACTGCGCTTCCTGGGGGTACCCGTACCCTGGGTCCTGCCCGTACGGGTACTCCGCTCCCGGCTGAGCCGGGTACACGTGCGGCGGTTGCTGCGGGTACTGCGGCTCGTGGTGCTCGGTCGGCTCGCGGCCGTGGCCAAAGTCCCACTGGCTCATGCTGGCACTCCCAGGATCGGATCCCTACGTCCTGTATCACGGACAGCAGGACGCCCAGGTTCACGTCCTAGGCTGGCATGAATGCGACAGTGACGTGGCGATTACGGCGCGGACGTCGCATTCGGGCAGCTACGCCCCGCGATGCGCCCAGCTCAAGCTGGTCGGTGACGGTGCTCGGTCGTGCGTCGCCGCGACGGCGAGGCCGCCGTCGGCCGGGCGGCCGCGTGCGCGGCACCGCCGCCGGTGGCAATCCCGGCCAGCAGGGTGAGCAGGCCCGCCGCTGTCGCGATCCGTGTCGTCCAGCGAATTCGCATACCGTCCCCTTCGGCTCCGCCGCCTGCGCGGCCCTGCCTCCCGGCGTTGTTCCCGCGCCGCCGGAAGCCCGTCGATAACGGGATGGTATCCACGAACCACAAGAAAACGGGGAGAGGCGCGCCGCGCGCGGCGCGGATTGGCAGGGCAGATTGGCGGCGCCGTTCAGTAGCGCGGATCAGTAGCGCATGCCCATCGCCGTGCGGACCTGGGCCATGGTCTCCTCGGCGATCGCCCCGGCCCGGGCGCAACCGTCGCGGAGCACCTGGCGGGCGTAGCCGGGATCGGCCGCCAGCTCGGCCCGGCGGGCCCTGATCGGCGCGAACCGCTCGTTGACGGCCTCGGTGACCACCCGCTTGAGCGCTGCCGCGCCGGCGCCGGCGATCTCCTCGGCGACCGCCACCGGGTCGCGGTCGAGGCAGAGCGCCGCCAGCAGCACCAGCGAGGAGACCTCGGGCCGGGCAGCCGGGTCGTAGCCGATGCGCCGGATCGAGTCGGTCTTCGCCCCCCTGATCAGGGCGGCCGTCTCGTCGGCGGTGGCGCGCAGCTCGATCGCGTTGCCGCGCGACTTGCTCATCTTCGCGCCGTCGGTGCCGAGCAGCAGCGGCGCGTCCGACAGCAGGGCGTCCGGCACCGGGAAGACCGGGGACCCGCCCGGTCCGGGGTAGCGCTCGTTGAACCGGCGCGCGATCAGCCGGGTCACCTCCACGTGCGGCAGCTGGTCCTGACCCACCGGCACCAGGTTCGCCTTGCAGAACAGGATGTCGGCCGCCTGGTGGGCCGGGTAGGTGAACATCAGCCCGCTCACCGACGCCTGCCGCGAGTTGGCGATCTCGTCCTTCACGGTCGGGTTGCGCTGCAGCTCGGGCACCGTGACCAGCGACAGGAACGGCAGCAGGAGCTGGTTGAGCTCAGGCACCGCGCTGTGCGCGAAGATCACCGAGCGGGCGGGGTCGATCCCGATCGCCAGGTAGTCGAACACCAGCCCGACGACGCAGGAGTCGAGGTGGTCGGCGGTGTCCCGGTCGGTCAGCACCTGGTAGTCGGCGATGAGCACGAGCACCTCGGCCCCGGCGTCCTGCAGCCGCACCCGGTTCCTGAGCGTGCCGAAGTAGTGCCCGAGATGCAGGTGCCCGGTCGGCCGGTCGCCGGTCAGGATCCGGAACTCCCCGGCCCCGGCGCCGATCATCGCCTCGAGCTCGGCCGATCGTCGCAACGCGGCGGCCAGGGAGCCGGAAACAGGGTCGGTCAGCGTGGTCGTCATGGGTCTTCCTCCTTGGCTGGGTCTTCTCATCTGGGCCGAGGGACGACCCCGCACAAGCAGAACGGCCGTCCCCGCAGTCGGCGGACGGCCGTTGTCATGAAGCGCGCGCTCAGCTCGGCAGCCGTCCCGATGCGGGACGCCACCAGCCCTGGAACGTGACGCGAGTCATGGCAGAAGCATAACTGGCGAACACGGAGCCACGCGACCGTTCGGGACGCAGATGACTTTGATCTTTCCTCCGCGCAGCCGCCAGGCCCGACTGTGAAAAGCTAGCGGCATGGAGTACACGCATCTCGGCCGTTCTGGCCTCTCGGTGAGCCGCCTCTGCCTCGGAACGATGAACTTCGGGCCGCTGACGCCGCCCGACGAGGCGCACGCGATCATGGACCACGCGCACGAGCTCGGCATCAACTTCTTCGACACCGCGAACCGCTACGGCAGCGCCGACGGCGAGGCGGGAAAGGCCGCCGACCGGCCCACCGGGCACGTCGGCTGGACCGAGGAGATCATCGGCGACTGGTTCGCGGCCGGCGGCGGCCGGCGCGAGCGGACGGTGCTGGCGACCAAGCTCTACGGCAGCATGGGCTCGTGGCCGAACGAGGGCAAGCTGTCCGCGCTGAACATCCGCCGGGCCTGCGACGCATCGCTGAAGCGGCTGCGGACCGACTACATCGACCTGTACCAGATGCACCACATCGACCGCGAGCACCCCGTGGGACGAGATCTGGCAGGCGATGGAGGTGCTGGTCGCCCAGGGCAAGATCGTCTACGTCGGCTCGTCCAACTTCGCGGGCTGGGACATCGCCCGGGCCAATGAGACCGCGCAGGGCCCGCGGCTTCGGCGGCACGGTCAGCGAGCAGTCGCTGTACAACCTGGTCAGCCGGACCGTCGAGCTCGAGGTGCTGCCCGCCGCCAAGGCCTACGGCGTCGGCCTGATCCCGTGGTCGCCGCTCGGCGGCGGGCTGCTCGGCGGCGTGCTGAAGTCCGAGCGCGAGGGCCGCCGTCGGATCTCCGGCCGGGCCAAGCTGACGGTCGAGGCGAACCGGGAGAGGTTCGCCGCCTACGAGGACCTGTGCGAGAAGCTGGGCGAGGAGCCGGCCGACGTGGCCCTCGCGTGGCTGCTGCACCAGGACGGGGTGACCGCGCCGATCATCGGGCCGCGCACCCGCGCGCAGTTCGACGGCGCGCAGCGGGCGCTGGAGGTCTCGCTCGACGCCGACGTCCTCGGCCGGCTGGACGAGATCTTCCCCGGATTCAAGCCCGCGCCGGAGCACTACGCCTGGTGAGCGTGCAAGCCCAGGCCACGCACGGGCTGCTGCGCGACCGGTCAGCAGACCAGCGGGTTACCAACATCGAGCTGTTCTTCGACCTGGTCTACGTGTTCGCGGTCACGCAGCTCTCGCATTACCTGCTTCGCGAGCCGACGATCGATGGCGCGTTCCAGACCGCCATCCTGCTCGGGATGGTGTGGCTGGCCTGGGCCTACACGACGTGGGTGACGAACTGGCTCGATCCAGAGCGCCTGCAGGTGCGGCTCCTGCTGGTGGTGCTGATGCTGATCAGCCTGGCGATGTCGGCGGCGCTGCTGCGTGCCTTCGGCCTGTGGGGCCTCTGGGTGGGCGGCGCGTACGCGATCATGCAGATCGGGCGCACCGGCTTCGTGGTGGCCGCGCTGCCGGTCGGCCCGCTCCGCCGCAACTACGAGCGGATCCAAGTCTGGTGCATCGGCAGCGGCGCGCTCGCCGTGGTCGGCGGGCTGGCGCACGGCCACGCCAGGGAGCTGCTGTGGCTGCTGGCGGTCGGGATGGACACCCTCGGCGGCCGCGTCGGGTTCGCGACTCCGTGGCTTGGCCGGTCGCGCACGTCGGACTGGACGATCGCGGGCGGTCACTTCGCCGAGCGCTGCCAGGCGTTCATCCTGATCGCGCTGGGCGAGTCGATCGTCATCATCGGCGCCACCCTGTCCCTGATGAGCCACCTCACCGCGACCTCGATCGCCGCGTTCGTGGTGGCCTTCGCCGGCTCGGTCGCGCTGTGGTGGCTGTACTTCGACCGCGCGGCGGACGCGAGCGCGGAGGTCATCGCCCGCTCGGACGACCCCGGCCGTTTGGGCGGGACCGCCTACCACTTCATCCACCCGGTGATGGTGGCCGGGATCATCGTCGCCGCGGCCGGCGACCAGCAGATGCTCGACCACCCGTCGTTGGCCGCGCGCGGGCCGGACGCGTGGCTGATCCTGGGCGGGCCGGCGCTGTTCATGGCCGGGCACGCCGCGTTCAAGTACGTGATGTGGCGGACGATCCCGTGGACCCGGCTGGCCGGCGTCGCGCTGCTGGCGCTGCTGGCGCTGCTGGCGCCGGTGGTCCCGGAGATCGCGCTGGCGGCCTGCGCAGCCGTGGTCGTGGCGGCGGTGGCCGCCACCGACCGGCGCCGGCTGCGCCCGGCCCGGCCCGCGGCGGAGGCCGCCTAGCCGGTGCAGGCGGGTGTCGCCTGGACCAGGTCCAGGCTCCACCCATAGTGCTGGCGGTTAGACCCGGACTCGACCGCCAGGTAGATGCCGACGCCCCGGGGGATCAGCCGCTGGTGGATGGTGATGGCGATGCCCGGGCCATTCACCGGCCCCGGGGCCAGCCCGGTCACCGGCGCCACCGGAAAGCCCAGGATTTTGGCCTGCAGGTTCGCGTTCGCCTCATCCGACATGCGGGCGTTCGAGCAGCCGGCCGGCAGCGGCGGGCTGTCGGACGGCAGGCCGGCCTGGAACGCGACCCGGATCGGTATCCGGTCCGCTCGCAGCGCGGCCTGCAGCCCGGCCGCATCCTCGAGTTGGCGGACGGTGACGCCGATCACACCGTCAGGTCCCTTGGTCACGGTCCAGGCGTCCAGCGTTGTCCCGCCAGCGCCAGCGCCAGCGCCAGCGCCGGCGCCAGCGCCAGCGCTCGGGCGCGGGGACGCGGTGGCGGGGGCGGTCGCGCGGCCGAGTCCGGTCAGCGCCACCGCCGTCAGCCCCGCGATCGCCGCCACCCCGGCGACGCCGGCCCCCCGGTAGGCGCGGCTGCGTCCGCGCAGCACCCGCCCCCGGCGGGCGGTCTCCTCGACCGGCACGTCCAGGCGGACGTCGGCGAACGAGGCCCGCACCGCGGTCATCAGCTGGTCGTCGTTCATCGCTGCTCCTGTTCGATGACGCCGGAGAGTTCCTCGCGCAACGCGGCCATCGCGCGCGCCAGGTGAGCGGTGACCGTGCCCGGGGCGATGCCGAGCGTCTGCGCGGTCCGCGCGGTGTCGAGGTCGAGGAAGATCCGCAGCGCGACGACCTCCCGTTGCCGGGCAGGCAGCCGCAGCAGCGCCGCCACCAGTGTGCGGTCAACGAGCTCACGGTCGAGGGCGCCGTCGGCGCCGCCGTCGCGCAGGGCCGTCTCGGCGCCGGACCGGGAAAGCTCAACCTCGCGCCGGTGCCGCCGCCACCAGGACACCCGCGCGTTCAACGCGGTCCGCACGACCCAGGCGGCCGGGGCCGGGTGGCGGCTGACCGTGTGCCAGCGCGCCCAGGCGCGCGCGAACGCCTCCGCGACCAGGTCCTCCGCCGCCGGCCGGTCGCCGACGCTGGCGAAGACCACCCGCAGGCAGTCGTCCCGCGACGCCTGGTAGAACTCGGCGAACCCGGCCGAATCGATGCTCACGCCCCTTTAACGCGCCAGCGCGGACTCAACCGCTTACACGGGGCGGGCCGTCACTCGTCGTCGGCGTCGTTGACCACGCTGATGCTGTCGTTGGCGAACAGGAACGAGAGGTCCTCGAGCGACTTGGCGATCGAGAACAGCAGGTACGGCACCGCCGCCTGGGCGTCGCCGCTGAGCATCCCCGCCGCCAGCCGCAGCTGCGGTGAGTAGTCAGAACCGAGCTCTTCCTGGAGCTCGTCAAGCAGGCCGTCGTCCTCCATGATGCCCCTCCCGCGCGCGTTGCTTCGCTCTGCCCGGCTCGCCGAAATCTAGGCGGCTTGGGAAGCCTAGTGCACGGCGCGGCCGCGCGCGAAGGGCATTTAAATACGCAAAAGGGCGGGCGGGCGGGGGCGGCTTGGCGGCGAAAACGCACAGTGCGCCGGACCCGGCGGGAGGTCGGGTCCGGCGCACTGAGCGCTAAAGCGTGATACCTACTTACGACGCGAAGTCGAGCAGCGGCTGCGCCCGGGACGGGTGCCGCAGCTTGGAGAGCGACTGCTTCTCGAGCTGGCGGATCCGCTCGCGGGTCAGGCCGAGGGCCCGGCCGATCTCGTCGAGGGTGTGCGGGTTGCCGTCGTAGAGACCGAACCGCATCGCCATGATCGTCGCCTCGCGCGGGGTGAGCGCGTCCAGCGCCGACCGAAGCTGCTCGGCCATCAGCTGCCGGTCCACCAGCTCCGACGCCTCCGGCGCGTCGACGTCCTCGATGAGGTCGCCGATCGACGTCTCGCCGTCCTCGCCGATGGTGGAGTCGAGGCTGATCGGCTGGCGCGAGGTCCGCAGCAGCTCCTCGATCTGGTCCGGGGTCCGGTCCAGCTCGACCGCCAGCTCCTCCGGGGTGGGCTCGCGCCCGAGCTTCTGGTGCATGTCACGCTCGACCCGGGACAGCTTCGAGAGCATCTCGAGCACGTGCACGGGCAGCCGGATCGTCCGCGCGGAGTCGGCGAACCCGCGCTGGATCGCCTGCCTGATCCACCACATCGCGTAGGTGGAGAACTTGTAGCCCTTGGTGTAGTCGAACTTCTCGACCGCCCGGATCAGGCCCAGGTTCCCTTCCTGCACGACGTCGAGCAGGGACAGGCCACGGTCGCTGTACTTCTTGGCGACCGACACGACCAGGCGGAGGTTGGCCTCGAGCATGTGCGCCTTCGCGCGCCGCCCGTCCTCGGCCACCATCTCCAGGTCGCGGCGCATCTCCGGCGTCACGTCGGGGTCGGTGTCCAGCTTGTGCTCGGCGAACAGGCCGGCCTCGATCCGCTTGGCCAGGTCAACCTCCTGCTCGGCGGTGAGCAGGCTGGTCCGGCCGATCGACTTGAGGTAGGTGTGCACCGAGTCGCCCATGGCGGGCGTCTGGTCGTCGAGGTCGACACCGTCGGCGAACGCGGCCACATCGGCCTCGATCGTGGCGGCGGCGTCCTCGTCGAACTCGCCGTCCGCGGGAGCGGGACCGGTCTGCGCCGTCACCGGCGCGGAGGCCTCTTCCACGGCCTTCTTGGTCCTGGTCCGCTTCGCGGGAGTCTCCGTCGGAGCGGCGGCGTCAGCGGAGCCGACCGTCGCGGCGGGCGCCTTCGCGCCTGCGGCGGCCTTCGCCGAGGTGGCCTTGGTGGCGGTGGCCTTGGCCTTCGCCCGTACCGCCTTCACCTCGGTCTCCTCATCGGCCAGCCGGACGCCGGCCTCGCTCAGCTCACGGAGAATCGAACGAGCCTCGCCGGGTGTCAGTCCCGCCTGCTCGAACGCCGTTCGCAGGTCCGAAAGGGACAGGTGACCCTGGCTGCGACCGCGCTGGATCAGGTCATCAACGCGAGACGAGCTCGCCTCCTCGTCCTGAGCCGAAGGGGCAGTTGCGATCCGCGGCATGAGACACCTCCCTCCATCTGTTGCATGTGCGCATACGATGCGCTTCATTGCTTACCAACACGACTTAACGACTTCCCCGATGACAAGAAGTAACCCCGCCCGGTTTTACCGACTATCGCGGGGGGCACTCTTAATTAACGCTCCGCGCCCGAGATTGTTCCCGCCGACGTAACGTTCTTGCCTTCTTCAGGGCCGCCAGGTCCGGTTTGCCGCTCGGGAGGACCGGTATGGCCTCCGTCAGCTCGACCTCGCTTGGGCTAGCGTAACGCGGGAGCGTCTCACGTACATGGATACGTAGCAATTCTAGACCAGGCGGATCAGTCGGGTCGGCCGGGACTACCACTGCGGTGACCCGTTCGCCCCACTCCGGGTCCGGACGGCCCACCACGACGACCTCCCTGACCCCCGGACAGCTGGACAGCGCGGCCGCCACCTCGCCCGGGATGACCTTGTGGCCGCCGGTGTTGATGACGTCGTCGGCCCGCCCCCGGATCACCACCCGGCCGTCGCCGGCCACCGAGCCGAGGTCGGAGGTCACGAACTCGCCGCCGTCGAGCGCGTCGCGGGTCAGGTCGGGCCGCCCGAAGTACCGGTTCATCAGCACCGGGCCGGAAATCCGCAGCCGCCCCTCGTCGTCGGCCCGCACCCGGACCCCGTCGAGCGGCACCCCGTCGTACACGCACCCACCGCACGTCTCGCTCATCCCGTAGGTGATCACCGCGTTGATCCCGGCCGCGCGGGCCCGGTCGAGGACCGCCGCGCCGGCCGCCGCCCCGCCGACCAGGACCGAGGAGAACCCGGCCAGCGCCGCCGCCCCGCCGGGTGAGTCGAGCAGCCGGACCAGCTGGGTGGGGACGACCGAGACGTGCGCGCAGCCCGAGGCCGCGAGCGCGTCGGCGGTGGCGGCCGGGGCCAGGCCCAGCTCGGTCCCTGACAGCAGCGACCGGACGAGGACCTGCAGGCCGGCCACGTGGGAGGCGGGCAGCGCCAGCAGCCAGCGCTCGCCCGGCCGGGCCCCGACCCGGGCCAGCGACGCCCGGGCCGAGTGGGTGAGCGCGGCCGCGCTCAGCTCAACCCCCTTCGGCTCTCCGGTGGATCCCGAGGTCGTGATGATGACGGCCGTGCCGGGTGAAATTCCAGGCGAAATTCCGGGCGGTATCGAACGGACCGTTGCTTCGCCGTCGGCCTCGATGACCACGCTGGGCTGGAAGACGTCGATCAGCTGGCTGATCCTCGCGGCGGGCAGGCCCGCGTCGAGCGGGAGGATGGCCGGACCGGTCCCGTCGAGCGCGCGGGCGAGCGGCTCGGCCAGTCGGCCGGCGTCGGCCACGCCCGCCAGCAGCACCGCGTGCAGCGGGCGGCCGCCGTCGTGGCCGGCCGGGCGGGCCGGGTCGGTCTCGGCTGGGTGAGTACGGTCGTTGGCCGGAAGCGAAGTCACGGACGTTAAGGTTAGACGCCGGGCTAATCGGAGGTTACGAGTGAGTGAGGTAGTGCCGTGACCGGGCCGGCGTCGGATCCGTCGCTGCCGGAGCTGCTGGCGACGCTGCGGGCGTTCGCGATCCCGATGCGGACCAGGTTCCGCGGCATCACCGTCCGGGCGGGCGCGCTGATCCAGGGGCCGGCCGGGTGGGGCGAGTTCTCGCCGTTCGCCGAGTACGGGCCGGCCGAGTCGGCCCGCTGGCTGGCCAGCGCGATCGAGTCGGCCACGGTTCCGTGGCCGTCCCCGGTCCGGGAGTCGGTGCCGGTCAACGTGACCGTGCCGGCGGTCGGGCCCGAGCGCGCGTACGAGATCGTGGCCGCCTCGGGCTGCCGGACGGCCAAGGTCAAGGTGGCCGAGCGGGGACAGCGGGAGGCGGAGGACGTCGAGCGGGTCGCGGCCGTCCGCGAGGCGCTCGACGCGGCCGGGCCGGGCGGCCGGATCCGGGTGGACGCCAACGGCGGCTGGTCGGTCGGGCAGGCCGCGCGGCTGCTGCGGCGGCTGGCGCGGTACGGCCTCGAGTACGCCGAACAGCCCTGCGCCTCGCTCGAGGAGCTGGCCGAGCTGCGTCGGGCGGTCGATCTTCCGATCGCGGCCGATGAGTCGATCCGCAAGGCCGAGGACCCGCTGAAGGTCCGGGCGGCGGGCGCGGCCGACATCGTCATGGTCAAGGTGCAGCCGCTCGGCGGGGTCCGGGCCGCGCTCCGGGTGGCCGAGGCGTGCGGGCTGCCGGTGGTGGTGTCGAGCGCGGTGGACACCTCGGTCGGCCTCGCGGCCGGCGTCGCCCTCGCCGCCGCCCTGCCCGCGCTGCCCTACGCCTGCGGCCTGGCCACGATGTCGCTGCTTGACGGCGACGTGACCGCCGCGCCGCTGGCCGAGGCCGGCGGCGAGCTCCCGGTCCGGCGGCCGCCGGTCGACGAGGCGGCGCTCGCCCGCTGGGAGACCGACCCGGCGCCGTGGCGCCAACGGGCGCTGGCGGCGGCGGAGTACCTCGCCGAGCCCTCGGGGGCGCACCTCCGTGGATAACAGCAAGAAGCACTGGCCGGCCGCTTCGGCCTGGCGCGGCTCGGCAAATAGTCGCGGAGACTTTTCTTACGGCGAAGACTTTTCGCGCGTATAGCACGAATTATTTACGTCAGGAAAAAAGTATTCGTGATCACAGGCCAACGGCCGCGCAAATCGGGAACAGGCCGGGATAACAGCAAGAAGCGCGGTGGGGCGCTTGCGACTGGAAGGAAGGACGGCTGGTGAACCCGTCGACGGCGTTCGGGGCGGTGCTGGCGGACGAGCTTGCCCGCTGCGGGCTGCGCGAGGTCGTGCTCGCGCCCGGCTCGAGGTCGGCGCCGCTGGCGATGGCGTTCGACGAGCTTGACCGGGCCGGCCGGATCCGGCTGCATGTGCGGATCGACGAGCGCTCCGCCTCGTTCACCGCCCTCGGGCTGGCTAAGGCGAGCGGCCGGCCGGTGGCGGTGGTGTGCACGTCGGGCACGGCGGCGGCGAACTTCCACCCGGCCGTGATCGAGGCCGACGAGTCCGCGATCCCGTTGCTCCTGCTGACCGCCGACCGGCCGCCGGAGCTGCGCGGCACCGGCGCCAGCCAGACCGTCGACCAGGTCAAGCTGTACGGCTCGGCGGTCCGCTGGTACGCCGAGTCCGGCGTGCCCGAGCGGCTGCCGGGCATGTCCGGCTACTGGCGGTCGCTGGCCTCCCGCGCCTGGGCGCACGCGGCCGGAGAGCTTGGCGCCCTGCCCGGCCCGGTCCACCTGAACATCCCGCTGCGCGATCCCCTGGTGCCGGACCCGCAGCCGCCGACGCCGGGATCGGCGGCCGAGGACTGGCCGGACGCGCTGGACGGGCGGGCGGACGGCGCGCCGTGGACGCGGGCCGGGGGCGGCGCCGCGGTCGCCGAGCCGCTCGAGCTGCCGTGGGCCGAGCGGGGGGTGGTGGTGTGCGGCGACGGCGACTACGACGCGGCCGCCCTCGTGGAGGTGGCCGAGCAGGCGGGCTGGCCGGTGCTGGCCGAGCCCTCCTCCGGCGCCCGGCGCGGGCCGAACGCCCTTACCGGCTACCAGTCCCTGCTCGCGTCGCCCGAGTTCATGGCCGCCCACCGGCCGTCGGTGATCGTCTCGGCCGGGCGGCCGGGGCTGACGCGTCCGCAGTCGAGGCTGCTGCGGCTCGCCCGCGAGGCCGCGTCGGCTAACGTCGCCTCGGCCGACGCCGGAGCGGGCGGTGCGCCGCCGGTTCGGCACATCGTGATCGCGTCGGGGCCGGGGATGTGGGCCGACCCGCAGCGGGCCGCGACCGACGTGGCGGCGGCGGTGCGGCTGACCGGGGCACCGGATCACGGGTCCGCTGACGGTGCGCCGGCCGTTTCCTGGCTGGCGCAGTGGCGCGGCGCCGACGCGGCCGCGCTGGCGGCGGCCTCGGCCGCCCTCGATGCCTGGCCGGGGGGTGAGTTGTCGGAGCCGGAGGTGGCCCGCGAGCTCGTCGCGACGTTGCCGGCCGACGCGCTGCTGTGGTGCGGCAACTCCCTGTCGGTGCGCGATATCGATCTGGCGCTGCCGCCGCGGGCGGACCTGCGGGTGATGGCCAGCCGGGGCGCGAGCGGGATCGACGGGACCTTCTCCACCGCCGCGGGCGCGGCGCTCGCCCACGCGGCGGACCATCCTGGCACGGTCGCGTTCGCGCTCATCGGGGACCTGTCCTTGCTGCACGACGCGCCCGGGCTGTCGATCGGGCCGGGCGAGCCCCGGCCCGACCTCTGCGTGATCGTGGTCAACAACGACGGCGGCGGGATCTTCGAGGGACTCGAGCCCGCCCGGTTCGGCGGCGGCGTGTCCGGCCGCCCGGCGACCGGCCGCCCGCAGACCGGCCGCCCGCAGACCGGCCGCCCGCAGACCGGCCGCCTGCGGTCGGACCACCCACGGCCCAGCCTGACCCTCTTCGAACGCACCTTCGGCACCCCGCACGGCGCCTCGATCGAGCACCTGGCGGCGGCGTTCGGCCTCCCCTACACGCTTGCGGAGCGCCCGGGCGAGATCGCCAAGGCGGTCGCCGCGACCGTCCCCGGCAGCGGTCCGCGCATCGTCGAGGCCAGGACCAGCCGGGCGCCCAACGCCGACCTGCGCGCCCGGATGCACGCGGTCGCGCTGGCGGCGCTCGCGTCGCCGGGAACGTCCGGCTGACGGCGATCACCGCGGCTAGCGGTTGGCGGGCGGCGCCGGGGCCAGGCGCCAGTCGCCCGGGCGGCTGGCGGCGAGCGCGGCGCCGACGGCGGTCAGCGCCAGCAGGGCCGTCCCCAGCGCCAGGGCAGCCAGCGGGCTCACGTTCAGGACCAGCCAGGCGGCGCTGACCCCGCCCGCGAGCATGGTGGCGACGACCAGCAGGCGGCGGCTGAGGTCGGACAGCGCCGTCCGGTTGGCCCGGCCGACCCGGCCGCGCTCCCTGAGGGCGGCCCGGAAGTCCGCCCCCAGGCCGGTCAGCAGCATGGTGAGGACGGTGGTGGTCATGTCGGGGACCGCGAGCTTGCGCGCGACCGCATTCTGGACGCCCATCGCGATCGCGAGCAGCGCCGCGATCCCGTCGGCGACGTCGGGGCCGAACGAGGCGCTGACGGCGAGGGTGCCGTGGCTCACCCCGGGATCGCCGGACAACGCGACCAGGAGCAGGGCGGCGGCCGCGAGCACGACTTCCGTCGCCGTGCTTGCCCGCAGCAGCAGCCCGCGATCGCGGCCGGACCTGGTGATCATCCCCCCGCCGGCGGCCGCGCCGAGCAGGAACCCTGCCAGCGCGAACAGCGACGCGCTGAGCGAGAAGCCCGGCGCGCCGACCAGCGCGAAGCCGGCGAACACGACGTTCCCGGTCATGTTGGCGACGAAGACCCGGCCGAGGGACAGGATCGATACCGCGTCGACCACGCCGGTGACCGCGGTCAGGATCAGCAGCAGGCCCGGCAGCGGCCCGAACTTCGGATGGGCGAGAAGCGATCCGGCCACCCCGCCCGGACGCGCGGGCTGCGCGGCGGGGGACTTCTCACCCTGGGTGCCGTTCACGTGGTTCCCCTTCCCTCGGCTCAATGCTCCGAGCCTGCCACCCGGGTGGGTGACCGGGCCTCACACGATCCCCCTGTTGCGCGGGTGACCGTGCGAATCACCCGATCCCCGTGACGTCGCCCGCCGTCGCAAGCGTGACGATAGGGGGAGGCGGAAGGTGCTGGTTCCGCGCCTTGCGATGAGAGGGGTTCCGCTATGACCGACCCACCAGCCGGCACTCCGGTGCGGTGCGTGGCGGCCGGCGGCAGCCTGGTCGGGCTCTCGGCCGCGATCGCGCTCTCCAGCCGGGGCTTCGACGTGATCGTGGCCGAGCGCAGCCCGGCCCCAGCCGTCGACGGCGGCGGCGGGCTGGGCGTCGACGTGGGCCTGCTCCGCGAGGTCACCGGCATCGACGAGGACCCGCCGGTACAGCACGGGATCGACCGTGACACCACCGCCTGGCACCTGCTGCAGAGCTGGCTCGAGGAGCACGCCTGGCGGCGGCCGGGGGTAACCGTGCGGCGGGGAACCGACGTGATCAGCGCGACCCCGGGCACCCAGCAGGTCCGCGCAACCGTGGTCACCGACGACGGGCACCGAGGACGCCGACCTCGTCCTCGGCGCCGACGGCGCACGCAGCACGGTCCGGGCCACCGTCGACCCGGAGCACCCGGAGGCCCGCTACGCGGGGGTGCTGCTGTGGCGCACGCTGGTCGACGAAGCCGCGATGCCGCCCGGCGTCGCCCTGCCCGCCGACGGCGAGCCGTCCCGGGAGATGTACGCCGGGCCCTACCGGCTGGTGACCTACCTGGTCCCCGGCCCGGCCGGGGAGACGACGGTCGGGCGCCGGCGGCTCAACCTGGTCTGGTACGACCCCCAGCAGCGTGAGCTGCTGCACGAGGCCGGGCTCCTCGACGGCGAGACGGTCCGCGGCAGCCTCGCGCCCGGTGCGCTGCCGGACGACGTCCGGGGACGGCTGGCCGCCTTCGCGTCGGCCCGCTGGCCCAGCCCGTGGCGCGAAGCGCTGGCCCTGGCGCTGAAGGCCGGCACCGTGTTCGGCACTCCGATCGTCCATTACCGGCCATCGCGCCTGGTGAACGGGCGGGTCGCGCTGGCCGGAGACGCCGCCCACGCCGCCAGCCCGATGGTCGGCGGCGGGTTCAGGCAGGGCCTGTACGACGTTCAGGCGCTGTCGGAGACGATGGGCGGGATCACCGACCCGGCCGAGGTCATGAGCGCGCTCGCCCGCTACCAGCGGCTGCGACTCGGCCCGGCCGTCGCCCACGTAACCGGGAGCGAGCGGGCCACGGCCGCCTACCTGGCCCAAGCCGGCCGGTGATCGCGTGGGCAAGCTCGAGGACGAGTCCGCGGCCTACCCCGTTTTCACCGCCGACCAGCTCGACCGCCTGCTCGGGTACGGGTCGGCGCGGACGGTCCGGGCCGGGGAGGTGCTGTTCTCGCCTGCCGATGACACCTACGACCTGCTGGTGGTGCTCCACGGCAACGTCGAGGTGACGGAGGAGGTCCGCGGCGGACAGGTCAGGTTCGCCCCGCACGGGCGCGGCCAGTTCGTGGGCGAGCTGAACCTGCTGACCGGCCAGCGGCCGTTCCACACCGCGCGGGTCACGGTCGACGGCGAGATCCTCGACATCCCTCCCGACCAGTTGCGGTTGCTGCTCGACCGCGAGACCGAGATCGCGGATGTGCTGGTCAGAGCGCTGATCGCGCGCCGCCGCCGACGCCTGTCGGGTGACCGCGCACGCGCGCCGATCGAGGTCATCGGCACCGAGCAGTCCGGGCAGGCCCTGGCGCTGCGAACCTTCCTCGGCCGCAACACCATCGCCTACCGCTGGGTCGACGCCGACCTGGTAGCCGGCCTCGATGACTATCTCGGCGGCGTCGGCGTCACCCGCGACGACCTGCCGGTCGTGATCACCCCGAGTTCCGTGCTGCCGCGTGCGCGCCCGGCCGACCTGGGCGCGGCCCTGGGCCTTGTCCGCCACGCGGCCGCATGGCCGGCGCTACGACGTGGTCGTGGTCGGCGCGGGCCCGGCGGGCCTGGCGGCGGCCGTCTACGGTGCGTCCGAGGGCCTGGATGTGGTCGTGTTCGACGGGACCGCGCCCGGCGGCCAGGCCGGCACCAGCTCGCGGATCGAGAACTACCTGGGCTTTCCCGACGGGATCTCCGGCGCCGAGCTGACCACCCGAGCCGCCATCCAGGCGCAGCGCTTCGGCGCCCTGCTCACCAGCCCGTGCGAGGTTGAACGGGTCAGCGCGTCCCCGGCCGGCTTCGAGGTCGCGCTCTCCGACGGCGGGTCGGCGCAGGCCCGGACGGTCGTGGCCGCGTGCGGGGCCCGGTACCGCCGGCTGCCGCTGGCCAACTGGAAGCGGCTGGAGGGAGCGGGCATCTACTACGCCGCGACCGCCCTGGAGGCGGGGTTGTGCACCGCCAGCCCGGTGTTCGTGCTCGGCGGCGGGAACTCGGCCGGGCAGGCGGCGCTGTTCCTCGCCCGCCACTGCCCGCACGTCACGATCGTCATCCGGCGGGAATCGCTGGCGGCGTCGATGTCGCAGTACCTGATCGACCGGATCGAGGCGCACGACCAGATCGACGTGGCCGCCTCGTCGGTCGTCAGCGCGGTCGACGGCCGCGATCACCTCGAGTCGGTCGAGTTGCGCGACACCCGATCGGGCGAGGTCAGGCGGTTCAGCAGCGGAGGGCTGTTCTGCTTCATCGGCGCGGAGCCGGCCAGCCGCTGGCTGCCGGCCGAGGTCACCAGGGACAAGGACGGATTCGTGCTGACCGACGTCGGCCGTGCCGCGCGACCGGACTGCGGACCGCCCCCGGCTGCCCTTCGAGACCGCCCTGGACGGGCTGTTCGCGGCGGGCGACATCCGGGTCGGGTCGATGAAGCGCGTCGCCGCGGCGGTCGGCGAGGGGTCGTCCGCGATCCGCTCGGTCCACCAGTACCTAGCGCAGTTTCAGGAGCACGACCGGTCCGGCCAGTCGGCACCGCCCCGGTTACCGGCCAGGGCAGCTCGGTCTCCAGGGACTTTCGGCCCCGGATGGCCCGAATGAGGATCATGTCGTCACGGTGGGTGAGGTAATCCCCGTGGATCTGTCCGGAAACGGTGCGCGCAGCGGCCCCTGGTCGTCAGCGCCGCAGGTGGGCGCATGGGATGACGACCGAGCTCGGGTCCGTCGACGGCGCGGTGACCGACCCGTCGGGATGACGCTGGCAGTCGGCCAGCCAGCGGGTCGCGACCGGTGCCCAGCGCGTCCCGCCGGCCCGGCCGTTGTGGCTGCGGAAGTCGGTCATCCAGCCAACCGACAGCACCACGACGAGGGCGGACACCGCCGCCGCGGCGCCGCGCGCCCTGGCCCAGCCCGACCATGGCGTCGCCCCGAAGGCCGTCCCCTGCTCATCGGGCCGCGCGCGATCGCGGGCCCGGCCGACAACGTTGTCGACGGCGACGATCACGGCCGCCTCCATCAGGAAGATCGGCAGCGTGGTGTACCGGGAGCCGGGCTCGGAGTGGAAGCGCACGGTCTCGACCGTGACCCATCGCGATAGCGTCGCCGCCGCCGCCGCGAGCAGGAACCCGCAGCCGAGGGCGGCGGCGGCCACCAGCCGGACGCGGGCGGGCTGGGACATCGCGATCGCGCCGAACACCGCCGCGAGCACGCAGCCGACCAGCAGGGTGGCGCCGTTCCTGCCCACGGCGGCCTGCAGCCACCAGGCGAGGTGCCAGCCGAGCGCGGGCAGCACCACGTCGTGGGCGACGAAGCCGAGCACCCCGCCGGGACTGGCCGTCTGGTTCAGCCGGGAGTTGTGGGCCGAGGCGATGACCGGGAGCTGGAGCAGCAGGCCGACCGCGAAGCCGGCCGTCACCGCCTGCTCGCGGACCCCGCGCAGCGCCGCGATCCGCACGATGAACAGGGGCGCGAGCGCCAGCGCGAGCGGGGTGGACGCCCCCGCGAGGAACGCGATCAGCGCGGCCAGGCCCATGCCGCGCCGGGTCCGCGGTCGCCACAGTCCGGCCCAGAAAAGCGCGAACAGGAGGTACCACGGGGTGTTGACGCCGCTGTCGGCGATCTCAAGCGGCGCGACCGGAAGCAGCAAGACCGCCGCCGCGAGCAGCCCGCGCAGCCACCCGGAGCGGATGTGCCCCGCGCTTGCGTGGAACACGAATAGCGCCACCGCGGAGGCGATCACCGCACCGGAAATAGCGAATGCGGCGGCAGCATCGGGCAGCGGCAGGAACGCCACCAATTGCCCGATCATCCGCGGGAGCAGCTGCAGGTAGCCGGCGTAGGAGGCGAGCAGGTAGCGCGGGCTGGCGAGCGCCTGGACGAGGAACACGGTCCGGTCCTCGGCCCAGATCGTGGTCACCGGCGACCGTCCGGCGATCCGCAGCAGCAGCACCACGGCCCCTGCTGCCAGCGCGAATACCGACAGCAGGGCGCGCACGGCGACCTGCCCGGCCAGGGCCGCCTGTGCCTGCGGTGGTTCGGGGAACAATCCGGGCAACAGCGCCCCGGCGTTGGGCTGGGCTGCCTGATAACGCTGCCGGAGGACCTGCTTGACCACGGTGAACCGCCAGTCCGCGACGAGAGAGATGAGGGATGACGGAGACGGTATCGGCAGCGCTGCAGAGGCCGCGATCATTTCCACGGATAAATACTCCGTCGACCTTAACTTGTTATTAGTTATTGTGCGGATATCCGGTTTTTCTATGCGGAAATGGCTGCATTAAGGGCAAAAGGGGCGGTGAGGTAGCGGGATAACCTCACCGGCTCGCGGGGGCGGCGTCGCGCGGCCGCCGGGCCGCGTCGCCGGCCCGCCGGTCCATCCGCAGCGCCTCGACCGCGCTGCCGACCGCGATGAGCGCGAGCAGGCAGAACGCGACCGTGAAGGCCCCCTGCCCGGAGCCGCCGGCCGCGCCCCCGCCGCCCCCGCCACTGCCGGTGACCGCGCCGCCGATCCGCAGCGCCACCGTCGACGCCGCGATCGCCAGGCCGGCCGCGAGCTGCATCGACGTGGCCGCGAAGGTGTTGGCGTCGCGCATCAGCTCGGCCGGCATGTCCGCCAGGCCGACCGTGGTGTAGACGGTGA
Source organism: uncultured Actinomycetota bacterium (assembly GCA_963836195.1). GTDB lineage: Bacteria > Actinomycetota > Actinomycetes > Streptosporangiales > Streptosporangiaceae > Trebonia. The sequence continues at coordinate 444,816 of CAWIIX010000020.1, forward strand.
ACCCCGTCGACCGGGTGATGCCGCTGGCCAGCGCCAGCAGCGCGATCACCGCGACCGGGGTGGAGGCGGTGGTGAACCCGAGCGCGGCGACGAACGCGGCGGTGCCGAGCGCGGACACCACGAGTACCGCACGGAACCCGAACCGGTTGATCAGCGGCGTGGTGGCCGGCTTGATCCCCACGTTCCCGGCGAAGACGAACGCGGTCAGCGCCCCCGACTTGACCGGCGACCAGCCGAACTGGGTCTGGAACAGCAGCGGCAGCAGGAACGGCATCGACCCGACCACCAGCATGTACCCGGTGCCTCCGAGTTGGGTGACCCGGAACGTGGGCCTGCTCAGCGTGCGCAGGTTAAGCAGCGGATGCGGCGCCCGCCGCAGGTGCCAGAAGGCGGCCGCGAGCAGCGCCGCCGACCCGGCGAAGCACAGCGCGGTCTCGGCCACCGGCGGGGCGGGCATCGAGACCAGGTGCGCGGCGTAGGTCAGCCCGCCCAGGCCGGCCCCGGTCAGCAGCATGCCTGCCCAGTCGAGGGGCGGCGGCACGGCCTCCTCGCGCCCGTCCCTGACCAGCCGCCAGGCCAGCGCGAACGCGATCACCCCGAGCGGCGCGTTGATCAGGAAGATCCAGTGCCAGGAGGCGTAGGTGGTGATCAGCCCGCCCGCCAGCGGGGCGATCACCGGGGCGATCAGGCCCGGCCAGACCACGTAGGAGGTCAGCCGCAGGATGTCGCCCTTGTCGGCCTTCGATAGCACCATCATCCGGCCGACCGGCACCATCATCGCCCCGCCGGCGCCCTGCAGCACCCGGAACGCGACCAGCTCGCCGAGCGACCCGCTGGCCGCGCAGCCGACCGACGCGGCGGTGAACAGCGCGATCGCGGTCAGGAAGACCACCCGGTTGCCGAGCCGCCTGGTCAGCCAGCCCGAGAGCGGGATCAGCACCGCCAGCGTGAGCAGGTAGGCGGTGACGACCAGGCCGATCTCGGTCGCCGGGGCGTGCAGCGCCGCCCCGATCCGCGGCGCCGCGGTGGTGACGATGGTCCCGTCGAGCATCTCCATGAAGTAGCAGCCGGAGACGAGCAGGGCCGTTGAGCGGTGCCGGGCGGTGATCACCTCACCGCCAACAACGCCGCTAGGTCCGTTATGTCCACTTCCGCGCGGAGCAACGGTTTGCCAGGGACGGCTGTCGGCTCACGCGCTCAGCAGGCGCCGGAGCACTGTCAGATAAGAGGGATCAGCGAATTTGAGTTCCTCGAGCTGAGTCGCCGTGAACCAGCCGATGGCGTCGTGCTCGTGCGGCTGCAGATTCGACACCTCGCCCCGCCAGCGGCGGGAGACCCACACGGTGAGATCCAGGCTGCGCTGCGGATCGACGCGGTGCAGGACAGGGCCGCCGTCAACGCCCTCAAGCTCCGCTCCCAGCTCTTCGGCCACTTCCCGCCGGAGCGCATCCAACGGATTTTCACCAGGCTCGACATGCCCGCCGGGGAAGTCCCACACGTCCGGATTCGCCAGCCGCGCCGGCGTCCGGTGACAAAGCAGCATTTCCTCCGGCCGCAGCAAGATCACGGCCACGACGTGATGGTCCATCAAGGGTCACCTCCAGCCGGTGGCGCCATCGATGCGTTCGCGCAGGAGGTCCGCATGGCCGTAATAGTGCCTGGGGGCGGCTGCGCCGGTCATCGTCTGCCTTCCTGGTCGGGGACTGGCCCAGCCTGGCAGGCGCCCCTGACATCGGCCCGGCACCGAGGGGCGGCCGCCTGACGCCGCCGGATCCTCGCGATGACCGCATTTAATCGCCCGGGGCAGATCGGAACCTCCCGTACGATCGTCACCCGTGGAGCTCCTCGCAGACCTGACCCCGCTGCGGGAGTCGCCAGCCTTCCGCCGGCTGTGGGCCGGCTCCACGCTGTCGGCGGTCGGCGGCGCGATGACCTCGTTCGCGCTCAGCCTGCAGGTGTGGGACCTCACCCGCTCGACGGCGGCGGTCGGGCTGGTCGCGCTGGCGACGCTGCTGCCGCTGCTCGCGGTCGGCGTGCTCGGCGGGGCGCTGATCGACGCGGTCGACACCCGGCGGCTGACACTCGGCTGCACCAGCGCCCTGGCCGCGATCTCGGCGCTGCTCACCGTGCAGGCCTGGCTCGGCCTGGACCAGGTCGGCCTGCTCTACGCGCTCGCGGCCGCCGCGTCGGCGGTCGCCGCGGTCAACGAGCCCGCCCGCCGGTCGCTCATCCCGGCGCTGCTGCCCGCCCGCCAGCAGCCGGCCGCGCAGGCGCTGCAGCGGATCGCGTTCCAGACCATGATGATCGTCGGCCCGGCCCTGGCCGGGGTGGTGGCGGGCGCGCCGCACCTCGGCCTGCGCGGCTGCTATCTCATCGACACGCTCTCGTTCGGCTGCGCCCTGTACGGCGTCGGTTCTCTCCCGAAGTCGCTCGGCCGCGAAAATTCACCACCAGATCATCCCGAACGGACCCTGGTTTCCTCTGTCTCGGCCGGTTTCTCGTTCATCGGGCGGACGCCGGTGCTGGCGGGGGCGTTCCTGACCGATGTCTGCGCGACGTTCTTCGGGCTGCCGACGTCGCTGTTCCCCGCGCTCAACGCGGAGCGGTTCGGCGGCGACCCGCGGACCCTGGGGCTGTTCCTGGCTGCGGTCGGCGTGGGCGGCATGGTCACCGCGGTGCTGTCGGGACCGCTCAGGCACGTCACCCGGCCGGGCGCGGCGATGCTGGTGGGGGCGGCGATCTGGGGCGGGGCGTTCGCCGTGTTCGCGATCGCGCACTCGCTCTGGCTGACGCTGCTGGCGCTGGCCGTCGCGGGCGCGGCCGACACGATCACGGTCGTCGCCCGGGGGACGATCGTGTCGATCGTGACCCCGGCGGCCTTCCGCGGCCGGGTGATGGCGGCCGACTACGTGGTCGGCGCGGGCGGCCCGCAACTCGGCTCGGTGGAGGCGGGCGCGGTCGGATCGCTGACCACCCCGGTGATCAGCGCCCTGTCCGGCGGCCTGCTGGTGGTCGCCTGCACCGCCGCCATCGCGCTCGCCCTCCCCGCCTTCCGCCGCTACCGCCTGCAGGTGCAGCCAGGCGGGGAGCACGCCGACCAGGAGCCCTCGTTAGGGGCCGATCATCGGGGTGACGTTGAACGCGGACTTCAGCAGGCCGAACTGGTACATGACGTCGGCCACCCGCTGGATCCGGACCTTGTCGATCGCGGTCGGGTAGATGTTGACGGCCATCACGGACGCGATGATCGGCGGGATCTCGCCGTTCTGCGGGCCCTCCAGTGACTCCATGGAAGCCTCGATCGCGGACCGGGTGGTGTCGGCGATCTCCTGCCCTTGGGTGAGGGCGGCGACGAACGCCTTGAGCGTGTTCGGGTTCTGCTCCGCCCACGCCTTCGTGACCACGTACCCCTGGATCGGGAACTCCTCGGTGGCGCCCTGGTTGAGGTCGGACAGCGTGACCGCGCCGTACTGCTGCTCGGCGGCGGTGGCGAACGGCTCGGGCATCGCCGCCGCGGCGACCTTCCCGGCCGCCAATTCCTTCGCCATGATCGGGAAGGGGATCGGCTGGGTGGGGAACTGCACCGACGACAGCTTGATTCCGTTCTCGGTCAGCACCGACGCGGCCAGCAGGTAGTTAATGTTGAGGGGCGCGTTGATGCCGAGGACGTGGCCCTTCAGCCCGGCCAGGGTCTTGATCTTCGAGTTCGGCATCGTGTAGATCGCCTGGGTGCCCTGCTGCATCACCGAGCCCTCGGCGATGATCTCGAGCTGCTGGTGCTGGTCCACGTAATGCTGGATGTAGGAGACGTAGTTCCCGCCGGTGATGTCGTACTGGCCGGTCACCTGCTGGTCGATGACCTCGTCGCTGCTGACGGCGGGCGTGTAGTTGATCGTCAGGCCCCGGTCCTTGAACAGGCCCTCGTGCAGCGCGACGAAGAATCCGGCTGAATCGACCGCGGGGACCACGGCCACGTTGAGCGTTGTCTTTTCTAGTCCGTTCTGACTAGTACTAGCTTGGGTAATTGTCAGCCCGCCACAGCCCGCCAGGGCTAGCAGGGCTATTGCCAGGGGTGGCGCGAGAATGCGCAGGCGCGAGCCGAACAAGGGTATTCCTCCTGAGTTGCGGCCTACAGGCGGTTATGCGGAATCGTAAAGCAGATCGAAATGCCGCTTTCGAGCTTTACGGTAAATAGTTATATTCCGTCCATAAAGTGATTTATTGACAATGAAGATGCGCGGCGACGATAGGTGGAGAGTCCAGCGCCACCGGTGCCTGAGTTACGTAGCGCGTTCGCACGCGTCCCCCAGGGCGACAACGACGTGAGCGCCTCAATAGATAACAGCAAGAAGCGGGCGCAGCCCGCAGCCCCCGGCGGCCGGACGGGTTGCATGATCATGCAGTCATGTGCATATAATTTCATCCATGACCAAGGTGCTCGCCTCCCTGCCTGTCGGTGAACGTGTCGGTATCGCCTTCTCCGGCGGCCTCGACACGTCGGTTGCGGTCGCGTGGATGCGCGAGAAGGGGGCGGTGCCCTACACCTACACCGCCGACCTCGGCCAGTACGACGAGCCCGACATCGCGTCGGTGCCCGGCCGGGCCGGCGCCTACGGCGCCGAGGGCGCCCGGCTGGTCGACTGCAAGGCGGCCCTCGTCGAGGAGGGGCTGGCCGCGCTGACCTGCGGCGCGTTCCACATCAGGTCGGGCGGGCGCGGCTACTTCAACACCACCCCGCTGGGCCGGGCGGTCACCGGCACGCTGCTCGTCCGGGCGATGCTGGCCGACCAGGTGCAGATCTGGGGCGACGGGTCCACCTACAAGGGCAACGACATCGAGCGGTTCTACCGCTACGGGCTGCTCGCCAACCCGGGGCTGCGGATCTACAAGCCCTGGCTGGACGCCACCTTCGTGGCCGAGCTGGGCGGCCGGGCGGAGATGTCGCAGTGGCTGCTCGACCGGGACCTGCCCTACCGGTCAAGCAAGGAGAAGGCGTACTCGACCGACGCGAACATCTGGGGCGCCACCCACGAGGCCAAGTCGCTCGAGCACCTCGACGCGAACGTCGAGATCGTCGATCCGATCATGGGCGTGCGGTTCTGGGATGCCGGCGTCGAGATCGCTGCCGAGGACGTCACGATCACGTTCGAGCGGGGCCGCCCGGTCGCGATCAACGGCAAGGAGTTCGCCTCGGCGGTGGAGCTCGTGTTCGAGGCCAACGCGATCGGCGGCCGGCACGGCCTCGGCATGTCCGACCAGATCGAGAACCGGATCATCGAGGCCAAGTCGCGCGGCATCTACGAGGCGCCGGGGATGGCGCTGCTGCACGCGGCCTACGAGCGCCTGGTCTGCGCGATCCACAACGAGGACACCCTCGCGGCCTACCACAACGAGGGCCGCAAGCTCGGCCGGCTGCTGTACGAGGGCCGCTGGCTCGACCCGCAGGCGCTGATGATCCGCGAGTCGCTCCAGCGCTGGGTCGGCACCGCGGTGAGCGGGACGGTGACGCTCCGGCTCCGCCGCGGGGAGGACTACTCGATCCTCGACACCAGCGGGCCCGCGTTCAGCTACCACCCGGACAAGCTGTCGATGGAGCGGGTCGAGGACGCGGCGTTCGGCCCGGCCGATCGCATCGGCCAGCTGACGATGCGCAACCTCGACATCGCCGACTCCCGGGCCAAGCTCGAGCAGTACGCGGGCCTGGGCATGTTCGGCGGCGGCCACGCGGCGCTGATCGGCGGGTCCGCTCAGACCACCCCGGATGAGCTCATCGGCTCGATGCCCGCGGGCGGCGCCGAGGCGATCGCCTCCGACGGCCGGGCCAGCGACGACGAGCTCCTCGACCGCGCCGCCATGGAGTCCGGCACGGACTAGCCACGGTTCGGCGATGAATCCGCGTCGGCCGTTCCGTCTGCCCGTGTAGACAGCGACACTGGCAGCACGAGGAGGGGTCACCGACGATGGCAGACGGGTTCGTTTCTGTTTCACGGCGCATCGAGGCGCCGGCGACCAGCTGTTCGCGCTGGTCGCCGACTCCGCCAACCACCCCCTGTTCGACGGCTCGGGGATGGTCAGGGAACCGGTTCCCGGGGTGTTGGTGTCCGGTGTCGGCGACGCGTTCGTGATGAACATGCACCACGACCGGTTCGGCGACTACCAGATGCGCAGCGAGATCATCGAGTACGAGCCGGGCCGCCGGCTGGTGTGGGAGCCGATGCGGGTGGCGGACCCCAATGCGGACGGCGACGCCCCCGAATCGGGACGGTACCGGTGGGGCTTCGAGTTCTCGCCCGATGGCGCGGGCGCCACCCTCGTCACCGAGTCCTTGGGCGGCGCGTAAGCGAGGCTCAGGCGGCGGCCGCAGAAGGGCAGGGGCGACGGGGTGACTGGCAGGTGGTCGGTTGCGCTGGCAACCGGGGTGCTGTTCGCCGGCCTTGCCATGGGCGCCATCGTCCTCGCGGGCCACTACCCGAGGACGGGCGAACCCCGGCTGGTCTTCTGGTTCGTTGACGTGCTCGCCGCCGCGGTCGCAGTGTTCGCCGCCGCCCGCGCTGCCGGCGGGCAGGGGCAGCAGAGCCCGTCGCAGCGCGTCGGGGCCACCATGTTCGTCGGGTTCTTGTTCGGCGTCCTCGCCCTCGTCGTGCTCTTCGCGGTCGTCTTCGTGAGCTTTGCCATTCTCATCGTCGTCGGCCTGCACCAGCACCCCCCGGGGGGAGCGTTCTGACCGCTAGCTGATCGTGCCGTCGGCGGTGATGGTGGAGCTGGTCGCGGTCGCGCCGACCGTGACCAGGAGCGTCCACGGGCCCGCCGTCGGGCCACTGATCGAGTAGGTCACGGGCGTTGCCGGGGCGGTCGGGACGAGCAGCGTCAGGATCGCGGCGGACGGCCCGGTGCTGGTCATCGTCACGGTGTCGGCCGGGGTGCGCTGCAGCATCTGCTCCGACACCCAGCCCTGGTACGGGCTGGCCTGGCCGACGGCGACCTGGGTCGATCCGGGCGGGATAACCTGGCCGGGCAGCGCCACCCGGGCGAGCGTCAGCTCGGCCCCGGGTGCCGACGCGACCGCGTAGGAGGCACCGACTTCGGTCACCGTCAGGGCCGCGGCCAGGTGCCAGAGCTGCTGGTAGGCCGAGGTGCCGGAGCCGCCGGTGGCCCGGTCGAAGACGATCATCAGGTCCGGCTGCTGGCTGACGTAGACCGACCGGTACCGGGGGTCGCCGCCGAAGGCCGTGTCGGCGAGCTCGTAGAACTGCCCGTACTGCCCGATCTGGTCGGCGACCAGCGTGGTGGCGGCGCTGGGGGAGAACGGCACCCCCGGCAGCACCAGCGTGCTGGCCGCCTCCGGTGACTGCAGCCATGTGCGGTAGGGCGTGGCGGCGTAGCCGTCGTGTCCGGCGTCGACGATGAGGTCGCGGCCCCGCGCGTAGTAGGTGACGCCCATGTGGTCGTTGTGCCCGTGGATCTCCCGCCCGGGTCCGAACCGGAGCGAGTAGAACGACGCGGCCGGCGTCCACCCCGACCGGCCGAACACGTATCCGGCCTGCGGGTAGACCGAGACCAGGGCGCTGCCGTGGGCCGATGTGGCCGGGCGCTCGACGTAGCTGTCGCCGATCTGCACCAGGTCACCGTCGGGCTCGGTGGCGGACCCGAGGAAGGCCGGCAGCTGCGCGATCCGGGCCGTGATCCAGCCCGGCAGGTGGTACCCGCAGGCGGCCAGCTCCGGCAGCGCGGTCTGCCACAGGGTGTAGACGAAGTTCTCGTAGAGCGTCGCCTGCTCGTTGACCGCGCCCTGGGCGTCGATCGCGGGCCCGAGCGGGTTCGGCTCGAACGCGTCGGTCAGCTGGGCGACGGCCGTCTGGCGCCAGCGCAGCGCGTCGCCGCCGAACGCGCCCGGCGGGTAGCCGCAGCCGATGCGGAGCAGCTTGATGTCCTGCATCAGGCCGTGGTTCCAGGCGCCCATCCAGTGCGCCGCGTAGTAGTCCACCGTCGGCGGGATCTGGTCGTTGATCCACGTCTGCCCGGGGAAGGCCTGCGCGATGCAGACCAGCGTCTGCGGGTCACGGCCGGAGGGGGGCAGCGCTTGCAGCCAGCCGGCCGCGAGCAGCTTCGCCCTGGCCTGGTACGCACTGGCCCCCGGGCCGCCCGCCAGGTAGGCCGCCACCAGGCCCTCGATCCAGCGGCCGGACCGGAAGTCCTGTGCCCAGGTCGGGTTGTCGAACGGGTTCATCGCCCAGTTGACGTCGCCGTCCTGGCTCGGGTCGATGGTCACGGCGGCGAACGGCGCGATCGTCAGCTGCCCGGCCATGATCTCGCCCGCGGTGGCCGCGTTGAACTGCGGCAGCCCGCCGCACGCCCGCGCGGCCCCCGATGACGGCGAGGATGGGGCGGCCGGCGCCGGGTCGGCGGGCGGCGCGGCCGACGGCGGCGCGGTCGGCTGCGGTGCGGTTGTCGGCACCGCGGCCAGCTGCGGCAGGGCGAGTTGCGGTGCGGCTAGCTGCGGTGCGACGGCGGGCCGGGGACGGATCGGGGACTGCGTCCGCGCGGGCGGGTCGACCGCGTGCGCCGCCGCCGAGCCCGCCACACCGCCGGCGGTGCCCAGCGCCATCGCCGCGCAGCAGGCCGCGATCGCGGCCGCCGACGCCAGTCGCCTTCCGGGCATAGCTCGATTATCCGCCCCAGCCGGACGCAGCGCATCGCCCCCGGGCCCAGAACGGACGCAGAGGGCGGGGTCCGCCCGAGGTGCCGGATTTGCGGTTTACAACGTCACTCCCTTGAAGACGACAAGGAAGATCACCCCGAATACCACCATCAGGCCGATGATCCCGAAGGACACTGGATTCGACGCCGTACGCGATTCAACGCTGCGGACACCGTGCTCCACCTGCGCCTCGAAGTACCTCGCGTACTGACGGCGCAGTACGAGCGTGCTCACCGCCAACGATAGGGCGCCGGTCATCGCCATAAGCGCGACCGTTCGCTCGGGATGGCCTTGGACGAGGCCTAGTGCCTGGATTAGGGCGGCCCCGACGATCACGCCGACTGCCACGCGCCGGCGAGACAATTTTGGCCACACAATCAGCATTCGCACGGCCAGGAAGACCCATGAGGCAGCTTCTGCCACCAAGAGGATGACCAGGGGAACGCTGTTAACATTAACCACGGCCGCCACTCCCGCCGAACACCACGACCCACGCAGTTGCGCGCCATTATGACACGCGGCGCTAGCGGCTTGATGCCCGGCCGTTTCGCGGTCGGCGATCGGGTGTCGAGTGCGATGGCGATCCGGGAGGATAAGCACCATGAGCACCCAGCCCGGAGAGGATGCCCGGCCAGCAGACGCGGTCAGGCAGCAGGCGGACCAGGAGCGGGTGGCGGTGCATCGCGCCGAGGTCGCCCTGCGGTCCATGGGTCAGCCGAACGCGATCGCCCGCCAGTTTGACTTCGCCGACGACAGCTACGAGTGGCGGCGGCTGTTCTCCGAGGTACTCGGCACGTTCTTCCTCGTCCTGGTCGCGGTCGGCGGCGGGATGGTCAACGCGCGGTTCGGCGGAAACGCCGTGCCCGCCGCCGCGCGGGTGACCGCGCCGGGCCTGATGGTCGCGGCCATCATCTTGTTCATGGGCACCGTCTCCGGAGCGCACCTGAATCCCGTCGTCAGCGTTGCCTTCGCCATGCGCGGCGACTTCCCCTGGAAACGGGTCCCGTCCTACCTCGTCGCCCAGTTCGCCGGGGCGGTGCTCGCCACGCTGCTGCTGTGGGGGCTGATCGGCAAGCACGGCAGCTCCGGACTGACGCTGCCGGGCAGCGGCATCTCGACGGTCACCGCGATGCTGTGGGAGGCGGTCCTGACCGCTGGCCTAGTGAGCGTGATCCTCGGCACCGCGTCGGGTGCGCAGGCGGTCGGCGCGCTCGCCGCCATCGCCGTCGGCAGCTACATCACGCTCGCCGGGCTGTGGGGAGGGCCGGTCAGCGGCGCCTCGATGAACCCGGTGAGGTCGCTCGGGCCCGCCCTCGTACTGAACGACTGGACCGCCTGGTGGGCATACCTGGCGGGGCCGGTCATCGGCGCCGTCATCGCGGTTGGCATCGCCTACGTGCTGCGCGGGCCGGGCGGCGGGCCGATCAGTTCGCAAGCGGCCAAAGGCACGCTCGGCATCAGCTGGCGGCCGGGCCGCATCGGCGTCTCGGAAGTGGCGCCGGACGCTCCGCCGCGCCACCCGCCGGCGGGGCCGGCCGAGGCCGATTAGATCGTGCGGGCCACCATCCGGCACGGCACCAGGACCTTCTCGTCCAGGTGGTAGCTGCTGCAGATCCGGTGATAGCCGTCGGCGACCCAGAGCGGCTCGCCCTGGATCAGCAGCACCGGGGAGAGCTTTTTACCCTCCTTGACCTTGGCGAAGTCGGCCAAGACCTCGGAGTCGTCGGCCGGGAGCAGTGCCAGGCCGGAGGCACGGAGAATGTCCTTGGCGGCAAAGTGCTCAAGCGCGATCTCTTTGCGCAGGGCCTTGGCCAGCTTGTGCGCCACGGGACGACCGACCAGCAGCGAGAGATAGTTCTCGGCCGCAGGGTAGTCCTGCGCCTGCGGCTCGTCCTGCCAGTGCTCGCTTGATGTGGTTGATTTGCCTGCCATCGAACCCGCTCTCCGCGGCTGGCCGGCAGTCCTGGTGACTGCCGGCCACTGTAACGCTACTCTTTCGCCTTGTGGCGACAGCGAATCGCGGCCAGGGCGAATCGCATCGCAGCGGCGTTACCCAAGGATCTTCAGCAGGCGCTCGCCGAGGACCGCCGCCGAATGCGGATTCTGCCCGGTGATCAGGTTGCGGTCCTCCACCATGAACGGCTCCCAGATCGGGCCGCGGCTGAACTGGACGCCGACGCTCTCCTTCAGCTCGGTCTCGAGCAGCCACTGCGTCTTGGAGGCGAGCCCGACGGCCTCCTCCTCCTCGTTGGTGAAGCAGCTGACCCGGTAGCCCTTGAACGGCGACACGCCGTGGATTCTGGTGGACAGGATCGCGGCCGGGGCGTGGCACACGATCGCGAGCGGCCTGCCCGAGGCGAGCTGCGCCGTCAGCAGCCGGCCCACGTCGGCGTCGAACGCCAGGTCCTGCATGGGTCCGTGGCCGCCGGGAAAGTAGATCGCGTCGTAGTCCTCGGGACGGACGTCCGACACCTTGAGCGGCCGCCGCATCACCTCGGCGGAGCGGATGATCGCCTCAAGGTCGAGGGCCCCCTGCTCGCCGCCTGCCATCGACGGGCGCAGGCTCATCATGTCGACATTCGGCGTCACCCCGCCGGGCGTCGCCACCACGATCTCATGGCCCGCGTCGGTGAGCTCCTTGTACGGGTTCGCGAACTCCTCGGCCCAGTATCCGGTCGCGTATCTGGTGCCGTCCTTCAGCACGAGGTACGTGGCCCCGGTGATCACGAAAAGTACTTTTGCCATGCCAAATAACACCCCCCTGTGCCCGTCGGAGAAGTTCCGGCGAAGCACTTTCCACCCTAAGCGCGCGTCATCCATGGCCCCATCCGCCCCCCGTCCACCCGGCGCGATGGACCGGTCGAGAGACGCCCACGGACCGTTCGAAATGATGAATTTAGTCTTTGATCTGTGTCAGGAGGAAGGCCCGCTCGGCCTCGTTGGTGGTCAGCGCCAGCGCCTGCCGGTAGGCGTTGGCCGCCTCGTCCGCTCGGCCGAGCCGGGCCAGCAGGTCGGCCCTGATCGCGTGCAGATACTGGTAGCCGGACAGTCGGCCGTCGGCGTTGAGCCGCTCGACCTCGGCCAGCGCCGCCTGCGGGCCGTCGGCCATCGCCAGCGGCACGGCGCGGTTCAGCGCGACGACCGGCGACGGCCACACCGCGAGCAGCCGGTCGTACAGCTCGACGAGTTGCGGCCAGTCGGTCTGGTCGTACGACGGAGCGTCGGCGTAGAGGGAGGCGATCGCGGCCTGCAGGACGTAACGGCCGGGCGGTCATCGGCGGCGGTCACCCCGGTACCTGCCGCCGCTGCCTCACGAGGGGGCCGGGCCGCATGAGGAGCCAGACTTCACGAATCCGCTGGCTTCAAGTAGCTGCTGTGCACCGGCCGGACCTCCACCCCGCCGCCATCCCGCACGACCGGGTTGGCACGGGCGCTCGCCAGCGCCGCGTCGAGATCGGGCGCCTCGATCACGTAGAAGCCGGCCACCACCTCCTTGGAGTCGAGGAACGGGCCGTCGGTGACGGCGTCGGCCCGGACCGACGTCGCCATGTCCCGCGGCGTCAGCGCGTAGGCCGCGAGCATCGATCCGCTCGCGGCCAGCTCGTCGGAGTGGTCGTCGCAGGTTTCGAGCTCTTCGGCGGTGGCGTCGGGGGCGTGCGCGGAGTCGTGGGCGTAGATCAGGATCGCGTACTGGGCCATGAGTCATCTTCTCTCTTCCGCCCGACGCGCGGGTGCGCGCCGGTCACACCTCTACGTCGGACGGGTCACGCGGAATCGACAGGCCCGGGCGAAACCCGGCGCGCGGAACATCGTCGTCTACCGGGCTCCCGGGCGTCCGGTGGGGTGGTGCCGCGCCTATGCGCCGGGTGCATCGAGCGCCGAAATAATTTGACTTGACTGTTTTCCATTAATTGCACTAGGCGCGCCTGACGGAATTATCTTCGTGATTTACCGCGTGCCCAACTGCGCATACTTTAAGCTGGGGATCCCCCGCCAAAAAAACGAAGGAAGGAAGGACGGTTAATGAAAAGGACATTTTCCGGTGCCATGCAAATGGTTTTCATAAATAGGCGGATTAGTCGGGCAGTGCGATTCGTCCCGCGAATTGCGGGTGCCGCTGGCTTGCTGGCGGGGGTTTTTGCGGGGGTTACCTGCACCGTCGGGCCGACCGTGGCCCAGGCGGCCACCTGCGTCGTCGCCGCCTCCACGCAGACGCTGGTCGTCAGCAACCTGAACGACGCCGGGCCGGGTTCCCTCCGCGACGCCATCCTCGCGGCTAATGCCACCCTGGCGGGAGATTCAACCGTCATCACATTCTGCACGAATGGGACTATCAAACTGGCCAGCGCGCTCCCCACGATCGCACGGCACGTGACGATAGACGCGACGTCGGCCCCCACGCACGTCAGTGGCGGCCCGCCCGTCGTAGCGCTCGACTTCAACGGCCACCCAGGCCTGATATTCGGCGTCGGCTCGGCCGGCTCGCGGCTGCTGGGAGTGGCCGTGGATGACGCCAGCGGCAATGGCGTGACGCTGGACGACAATTCGATCACGCTCAACGACGACTACATCGGCCTGAACCTGGCCGGGGTCGCGGCCGGCAACGGCGGCAACGGCGTGCTCGTCTGGGGCGAGTCGGACGGGAACTTCATCGGGCTGAACGCCTCGAAAGCTCCCGGCGTGGTCGCGAACGTGATCTCCGGCAACCGGCTGAACGGCATCGAGCTGGACGGATCGTCCTCGAACACGGTGGTGGCCAATCGGATCGGGACGAACGCCGCCGGCACGTCGGCCATCGCCAACCGCGGCGACGGCATTTACATCACCGCCGGATCACGAGGCAACGAGATCGGTGGCACCGCCTTCGTCAACACCGTGACCCACCAGGCGAACAATCCCACCGGGAGCAAGGGGACGGTGCCGCCGGTCTTCGTGGTTCCGCCGCTCGGCAACCTGATATCGGGCAACGATGGCAACGGCGTGGTGATCGATGACGGCTCCCGGGGCAACGTGCTGAACGGGAACTTCATCGGGACGACGGCCAGCGGGGACGCCGCCCTCGGCAATGGCCGCAACGGCGTGTGGATCGCCGGAGCGCCCGGCAACTCGCTCGTGGGCTGCAAATTCGTCAATAACCCGTTCGTCTACTACAACGTGATCAGCGGCAACGGCAGGAACGGGTTGCGCGTCACCAGCTCGAACAACGTGACCGTCCAGGGAAACTTCTTCGGCATCGGCGCCAACAACACGACGATCGTGAAGAACCAGCTAGACGGCATCCTGGTCGACGGGACCTCGAAGAACACCCAGGTCGGAGGGGTTATCCCGCTGGGCAACGTGTCCGCTGGGAACGGCCTTAACGGCATAGCGGTGCTTGGGGAAGCCCGCGGCTTCGTCACGTTCAACACATTCGGCGGACTGCTGGCATTCAAGGGCGCGGCTCCTAATGGCCTCAACGGGCTGCTTATCACCTCCACCGGGGGCGACAACCTGGTCCGGACCAACGTGCTCTCCGGCAACAAGGGGAACGGAATCGAGCTGACCGGGAACGCCTCGGGGGTGACGATTGACCCCGATATCGTGGGCCTGAACACCAAGGGGAACGGCGTGCTGCCCAACGGCGGTGACGGCCTGCTGATCGACGGTACCGCTCATGGCAACGTCATCGGGGGCACACTGCGCTCGGTGATCCCGCAGAACACGTTCTCGGGGAACCTCGGGTACGGGGTGGTGATCACCGGACGGGCGCATGACAACCACGTCTTCCGCAGTTTCATCGGAACCCAGCTCCTTGGCGTCAAGGCGCTGGGCAATAAGAAGGGCGGCGTCCTGATCGCGGGCAACGCCTACGGCAACCTCATCGGCCTCACAACACTCACGCCGGCCGACCTAATCAGCGGGAACACCGGCATTGGGGTGACGCTGACCATCGGCACCCTCAGAAACTCGGTGATCAACAACTACATCGGACTCAATCGGTTCGACCGGTACCTGCGCAACAGCGGCCCACCGGTCGTGAACATCGGCCGCCACAACACGATCCGAGGTAACTGGGCCCGCCCTTCGCGCTGAGGCGGATCACGTCACGTCAGGCCCCGAAGGCTGCCCGCACTCGTGCATCACTCGTGCACCGTGCGGGCGGCCTTCCCCGGCGCAGGCCGGCCTCAGCCTGTTCGTGGTCGGGGTGGACAGCACCATCGTCAACATCGCGCTGCCGTCGATCCAGCGCAGCTTCGGCGCCTCGACCGCCGGGCTAACTGCGAAGATTCGTAGGGACAGGAAGTTGCTGATTGAACGTCGCCACCATCGCGCCGGGGGCCAGCCAGTCGCTCGGTTTCCTCGGCGCCTGGACGTCCGATGCCACCGCCCCAGCCGAGTTCCACGTCAATCGGGCAGCGTGCACCTGATCACTCATGACTCCTGAGGTACTGAGGCTGAGGCCGGCGTCTCGCTGCGCAGCGTCCTGAGCAGGTCTACCTGGCCGTCGACGCGCAACTTGGCATAGATCGAGGACAGGTGATTGCGGACCGTGCTCTGGCTGACGAAGAGGTCCCCGGCGATGGCGGCGGCCCGTTGGCCGTCGAGCAGGCGGGTCAGCACCGCCATCTCGCGACCGGTGAGCAGGCCGAGCCGCGGGTTGGCGGAAATAACGGGCAGTTGGCCGAGCGCGGGAAGCATTCCCGCCGCGCGCAGCTCATCCGCGATCCGCAGCATGTGCGCCTCCAGCCGCGACTCGCGGCCGGAGTCGGCATCAGGACCGGAGCCAGGTTCACACCGGATCAGGGCAAAGGCCATCGGCGGCGGAACCTCCGGCGAGATCACCGCGAAGACCGCCGAGACCTCGCACCATTGCGGTGACCTGGCGCTGAGGCGGACGCCGAGGGCAACCGATCGCTCGCCCCGGCGGGCGTGCTCAACGGCGGCGAGAAAGCCGGGCGCGTCCGAGGGGTGGATCGCCCCCAGAACCGGGACGCCGACGCATTGCTCGGGCGTAACCCCAAGCAGCGCCGTCACGTCATGGCTGATGCGATCGATCCGCCAGGCGCCATCGACGGTGCCGAGAACCGCGTCGCCCAGTTCACGGGCCGCCGGACGCGGCTGCAGGGGGGCGACCTCGCCGGCGCGGTCAGCGGCCGGGGTCACGGAGATGAGCCCGACGCGCGGTCCGCCGACCTCAACCGCATTCACCCACACGGAGACCGACTGACTCGGGTCTCCGGCGGTGGCGAGCGTGCGGATCGCCTGGTAGCCCGTCAGGCTGCCATCGGCCAACGCCTGGAAACCCAGCTCGCCGGAGTGCCGTTCGGCCGCTGTCAGCTGTTCCAGGCTGGACGAGCCGGTCAGGGCGTCGACGGTGGAGCCAAGCACCTTGGCCAGCGCCGGGTTCACCGCCAGGAACCGTCCGGACGGGAGTTCCACCGCCGCGAGCGGGGCGGCGGAGTCCCGGACGATCGATTCGACCATGGTGTCAGTCATATTCGACCATTTTGTCAGTCCTAGGAGTGTCCTGTGCAGGGCGTAATAAGAAGCAACATCTGTCTACCTCATCTGGTCATGTGTCTATTGAGGCCGGTCAGTCCCGTCGGGCAGTATGGCGTGCGAGGCTGCTGTGGCACCGTGCAGGGGCTGTCCTCCACCCCGGAATGCGAGTGACAGGTAATGAGCCAAGGCGCTGGATCCGGACCGCCGGGCGACGCGCATCAGGGCGTCGAGTTGCGGCATTTGCGATATCTGGTGGCGGTCGCCGATGCTGGCACGTTCACCCACGCGGCGGAGCGGCTGTTCGTCGCGCAGCCGACGCTGAGCCAGCAGATCCGTCGGCTGGAGGAGATGATCGGCACGCCGTTGCTTGACCGCAGGCGTGACGGCGTGCAGCTGACCGACGCGGGCCGTGTCCTGCTTGAGGAGTCACGGACGGTGCTGTCCCTGATTGATCACGGGGTGCGCCGGAGCCGCCAGGCGGCTGGCCTGGACCGGCTGCGGTTGCGGTTCGTGCTGCCTCCGCAGCTGCCGGAGGAGCTCGCCGCGGATACCGCTGCCCGGCTGTGGTCGGTTGCGGCGGAGGCCGGCGTCGACGTGAGGTGGCTGGAGGCACCGCTGGACGCCGGGTTCTCGCTGATTCGCCAGCGACGCGCCGACGCGGCCCTGGGCTGGCTGACGTCAGACCCGGCCGCCCTGCCCGATCCGCTCGACGTCATGACCCTGGGTCAGTACGAGCCCGAAGTATGGGTTCCGGCCCGGGCTGGGTTCGCTGAAGGCGACGCCGTCAGCCTGGCGGAGCTGGCGGAGATGGACGTGGTGCACGGCCCGCGCCGGGTCAGCCCGGGCACGTATGACGCGTGGCTGGACGTGCTGCGGTCCGTCTACCCGGGTTTCGAGTTCACCGATCCGCCGCTGCGCCACTCCCTGTCGGTCGCGCTGGCGTTTGCGGCGACGGCGGATCGGCTGACCGCCGTGCTGACCGGTCCGCTGCACTCCGCGGGCGATCAGGCGGCAGGCGGGGCGCGGCAGCGGGCGGCGGACGCCCACGACATGGTCCGGGTGCGCCTGGACCGGTGCCCGCTGACCGCGACGGCGGCCGTGGCCTGGAGCGGCCATCTGCCCCGCCACCTGCAGCAGGTTCTGTTCGAGACCGCCGACACGGCGGAGCTCCCTGAGCTTCCGGCCGCTTCCTGACTCGGCCAGCGAGGCGGGCAGCACGCCGTACTCACGGCGTGCTGCCCGTCGCGTGGACTCCGGCCGTTAGCCGGTGATCACGAGGTCGTCGATGACGTCGTACACGCCGCTGGCCCGCCACGTGGCGTCGACCACCGCGTCGTGCTCGGCCCAGGTTCGGACGTGCCCGGTCAGCGAAACGGTGCTGCCGGCGGTGTCGACCAGGACGTCGCTGTCGTCGAGGATCAGCGCGTTGCGGTCAAGCGCGGCCTGCACCACGGCGGTGACGTCGCCCTGGTCGGCGGCGTCAGCGTCGACGTAGATCTCGTCCTTGATGTTGCGGAGGCCGACAAGGCCGCCGACGGCTCGTTCGGCCGCCGTGCGCACTGCGGCGTAGCGCACCGTCCCGGTCAGCGTGACGTTGCCGTCGCGCGCGGTTGCCTCGATGCCATCGGGCACCGTGACGTCCCACCCGAGGGCGTTGTTGGCGGCGGTGGCCAGCTGCACGTCGTCGCGGTAGTCGCCGTCAGGCAACACGACGGCAAGGTGGTTGTGCACGTGCTTCACCCCGGCGACGCGCTGCGTCGCGGCGGCGGCCTCCAGGTACTGCGGGTAGCTCGTCACGGTGCCGTTGAGCGCGACATCCCCGTTGACGTTCTTCACCGAGATGCTCGACGCGTCGACGAGCGGGTCGAAGCTCAGCTCGTCCTCGACAGCCTCGCGGATATCCTTGGTGCTGCTCATGAAGCACTTCCCTCTCCGGGTTACTGGTGGCGCGAGCGGTGAATTCCGCCCGCCTAGGCAGTCCACCAGGTGATTGCGCAGCGGCAAAGATGGTGGCATCTCTCGCCCTATTGGCTCGGCCTATAGGAGAGAGCGCGGCCGGGAGATAACGCGGTGTTCCGCCAGATCTCCCTGACGATCACTTGCAGCGCCGCCGCGCAGGGGATCGAGATCAGCGCGGCCACGAAGCCGCCGAACACACCGCCCGCCCAGTCCCCGAGCGACGTGCCGAGCAGCACGGACATCAGGACCAGGAGCGGGCTGACTTTCACCGTCTTGCTCATGATCAGCGGGTTCAGCACGTGGTTCTCCAGCTGCTGGTAGCCGACGAACACCGCCGCCGTGATGAGGCCGGCGGTGACCGAGTGGGCCAGGGCGAACGCCACCGTCGGGATGCCCGCGAGGGCGCCGCCGACCATGGGCAGGAAGTCCACGATGGCCACCCATAGCGCCCACAGCAGCGGGAAGGGAAGTCCCAGGGCCACGAGGTCGACAAAGACCACGACGCCCGCGATCAGCGACGTGGCCAGGTTGCCGACCACATAGCCGGTCACCGACTCGTTGATCTCGCGCGCGATCCGCGAGTATCGCTCCGCACGCCCGGGCGGCAGAGAACCCAGCAGTCCCGAGCGCATCTTCGGCCCCTCGAGCAGGACGAGTGTCGTGATCGCGAAGATCGTCAGCAGGGTCCCCAACAGCGACGCCGCCCCCTTGCCGACGCTCAGAGCGGGCCGGGCCAGGCTCGCGCCGACGGTCTGCAGCTTGGGGGCGTTGAGCGTCACCCACTGCTGCAGGTGCAGGCGGCGGATGAGCTGGCCGACCCAGCCGTGTCCGTCCGCCGCGTCCCGGGTGTAGGACGGCAGCTCTCGGGCCAGGTGGGTCACCCCGTTCAGCAGCGGATAGCCGAACAGCGCGGCGAGCCCGATGAACACGAGAGTGGCCCAGATGATAACGATCGCCACCGCCCAGCCACGCCGCCGCACGCCGCGCTGCACGTAGGCCACCAGCGGGTTCAAGATGACCGAGAGGAACCCGGCGACCGCGATCATCAGCAGAATGTCGAGCATCCGGTAAGCCATCTTGCCCGTCAGGTAGACGGCGACCACCACGCCGCAGAAGGTGAGGATCGCCGATAGGGGGATGCCGCGTGCCGCGGCGGCTGCGCGGAGTCGCTCGTAACGGGACGGGCGCGGCGCGGCCGCGGGCTCGCCCTCTTCCAGGGCAGGGATTTCCATGCCATGAGTGCAGCGAACAACGCGCGCTTGCTGCCAATTACTGACGGCTATGGCGGTATTGCTGCCATTTGTTGGGCATTCCGGCGCCCATCGACTTGGCTGGCGTATGACGCGTGACGTACCTGAAGGAAGGGACACTTTTTATGTTCAGATCAACCTCTACCTCGATGATCGTGGTCGGCGTGCTGGCGATCATCGCCGGGATCGTCGCGCTGGCCTGGCCCGGTGTGACCGTCCTCGTTCTGGTCATCCTGTTTGCCGTGTACGCGTTCAGCGCCGCCTTCACGCAGGGCTCGCGCGCGTTCGGCAGCGACGGCTTCGGCCCCGTCCTCGGCCACCTGCTGCTCGCCCTGGTCGATATCGCAGCGGGCGTGTTCGCGCTCGCCTGGCCTGCCCCTACGGTGTTGGTACTCGTGTACGTGGTGGGCTTCTGGGCGATCTTCGGCGGCATCGCCGAGTTCTTCACCGCCTTCGCCGCCGGGGAGCGGGCGGGTACCCGGGTGATGTTCCTGCTCGGCGGCCTGGTGTCGGTCGCCTTCGGCGTGGTCCTGCTCGCCCGTCCGGGCGTCGGGGCGCTCACCCTCGCGCTGCTCTACGGCCTGTTCGCGCTGACCTACGGCGTCACCCAGATCGCCGCGGGCAGCCAGCTCCGCAGCGTCGGGCAGGGCGTGGGGACGGTCCTGCGGCGCGCTGCCTGACGAGAGGCGGCAATACGGCCGCAGAGGGAAACCCCGGGTCCGTTCGGGAGGAAGGTCTTGATCTCCCGAACGGACCCGGGGTCAAGCCGGGATTTGTTCGCGATCGTAGGCGGCCTGGGCGGCGGCGACCGCGCCGCCGTGTCGCCTGGCCCAGTCGGTGAGTTCTAGCAGCGACTGGTGGAGCTCCTGGGCCATTTCCGTCAACGTGTACTCGACCTTGGGCGGGACGACCGGATAGACGGTGCGTATAAGCAAGCCGTCCCGTTCCAGTTTGCGCAGCGTGAGCGTGAGCATGCGCCTGCTGATCCCTGTGATCGAACGTTCCAGCTCCGTGAACCGGACCGGGCCCTGCGCGACGGCTACCAGGATGCCGATGCTCCACTTCCCGGAGACGTGATCGAGGACCTCCGACACCGGGCACGCTTCGCTGGCCAGCGCTGACACATCGATGTGACTGTGGGACATGAAAGTGCCTTCTTCCGCCGGGCTCGACAGTCACCAATCATGTACTCCGTATCAGATCGTGCACCAAACGGGAGGGCGGCTCAATGCTTCAGGAACTCGCAGACCGCGCCGCGATCGTGGACGCCGTCATCGCGTACGCGACGGCCCTGGATACCAGGGACTGGGACAGGCTCGGCTCGCTGTTCGCCGACGACGCGTGCTGGGAGTACTGCGGTTCGGGAGAACGGCTCGTCGGGCCTAGCGCGATCGTTGCCAGGATCAGCACCAGCCTGAAGCGATTCGACGCCACCCATCACCTGAACGGGAATCATGTCATCGCAGTGCACGGTGACGAGGCCGAGCACACCTGCTACTACCAAGCCCAGCACGTCCGCCTCGGCCTGGCTGACGGCGACAAGTTCCTTGGCGGGGGTCGCTACGACGACCGGTTGCGCCGCACCGCGGACGGCTGGCGGTTCACGCACCGCAGGATCATCGGCGTCTGGAGCGAGGGGAACCCCGCCGTGATCGCGTCCTGACCCCGGGCCGCCGCGTTTGACGATAGATAGTTGTAGCTATACAATGATCGTATGAGCACAAACACTTTGACTCAGCGGAGCAGGCAGGACCGGCGGCTTGGCATCATCCTCGCCACCTGCTGTCTCAGCCTGTTCGTGGTCGGGGTGGACAGTACGATCGTCAACATCGCGCTGCCGTCGATCCAGCGGAGCTTTGGCGCCTCGACGGCGGGGCTGCAGTGGACGATCGACGGTTACACGGTGGTGCTGGCGAGCCTGCTGATGCTGTCGGGCTCGCTGGCCGACCGGCTTGGCCGCCGGCGGGTCTTCCAGGCCGGGCTGGCGCTGTTCACGGTCGGCTCGCTGCTGTGCAGCCTCGCCCCCGGGCTGGGCTGGCTGGTGGCGTTCCGCATGGTTCAGGCCGTCGGCGGGTCGATGCTCAACCCGGTCGCGCTGGCGATCATCGCCAACACCTTCACCGACCCGGCCAAGCGGGCCCGGGCGATGGGCGTGTGGGGGAGCGTGTTCGGCATCAGCCTCGCGGTCGGACCGGTGCTGGGCGGGGTCCTGGTCGGCACCGTCGGCTGGCGCTCCATCTTCTGGGTCAACGTGCCGGTCGGGCTGGCCGCGATCGCGCTGACCCAGCGGTTCGTGCCCGAGTCGCGGGCGCCCCGGCCGCGGCGGCTCGACCCGATCGCGCAGATCCTGATCGTCGTGCTGCTGGCCGGGGTCACCGCCGGGACCATCGAGGGGCCGCAGCAGGGGTGGACGTCGCCGCTGATCATCGGCTGCTACGCGGCCGCCACCGTCGCCGCCGTGGCGCTGGCGATGGTGGAGTGGCGTCGGCGGGAGCCGCTGATCGATCCGCGGTTCTTCGCCTCCGCCCCGTTCTCCGGCGCGGCCCTGATCGCGGTGGCCGCGTTCGCGGCGCTGGCCGGGTTCCTGTTCTTGAACACGCTCTACCTGCAGAGCGCGCGCGGCTATTCGGCGATCGAGGCCGGCCTGCTGATCCTGCCGATGGCGGCCACCATCGGGGTGACCGCGCGGCTGTCGGGGCGGCTGGTCGCGGCCGGGCGGGCCCGGTGGTCGCTGGTCATCGCCGGCCTGGCCCTCGCGACCGGATCCGCGGTGCTGGTGACGGTGGGCGCGGCCGCCCCGATCGCCGAGATCGTCGTGGTCTACGTCGTGTTCGGGATCGGCTTCGGGTTCGTCAACCCGCCCATCTCCACCACCGCCGTATCGGGCATGCCGCCTGCCCAGTCCGGGGTCGCGGCTTCGATAGCATCGACCTGCCGTCAGGTCGGCGCCACCCTCGGGGTCGCCGTCCTCGGGTCGATGGTGGCCGGCCGGGACGCGGCCGGGTTCATCACCGCCAGTCACGGCGGCTGGGCCGTCGTCTGCGGCTGCGGGCTGGCGGTGCTGCTGCTCGGCGTGGCGTCGACCAGCGGCTGGGCCCGCGCGACCGCGCAGCGGACCCGCGAACTGCTCATCGCCGAGCCGGAGGAAGGTGCCGTCCATGGCCGCGACTCAGCCGCCGTCAGCTGACCGGGCGTCCGTGCCCGGGTCGGCCGTGCCCGCCGATCTGCCCGCCGCCGCGTGGCAGCTGATGCGGCAGTTCGTCGAGGCCAACAGCACCAGCGGCGAACTGCGGGACCGGCTTGGCCTGGGCGCCGGGAGCGGGCGGATCAAGGTCCTGTTCCTGCTCCGCGAGGAGCCGATGACCCTCGCTCAGCTGGCCGACGCGCACGGCGTCGACCGCCCCTACGCCACGATCATCGTGGACAAGCTCGAGCAGCTCGGCTTCGTGGAACGGCGGCCGCACCCCAGCGACCGGCGGAGCAAGGTCGTCAGCCTGACCCCGGCCGGGCGGGACGCGGCCGCGCTGGCCGACAGCATCATCGGCGAGCCGCCCGCGGCCCTGCGGGCGCTCGACACCGGGCAGCTCAGCGAGCTCGTCGGGCTGCTGTCGCTGCTGGCGTGAGCGTCGACCTCGTCGACTTAGGAGAACGCGCCGGCGTAGTCGGCGGCGAACTGCTCGAAGGAACGGGCGGGCCGGCCGAGGAGCGTCCGAACATCGTCGGTGACCCACGCGGCGTCTCCGTCGGCGTTCAGGCTGCCCGCGCGGGCGTTCATCTCGGCGATGGGCTCGGGGACGCCGGCCAGGATCATCGCGTCCCGGTCTTCGTCAAAGCTAAGCGGCCGGTAGGTGATCGTACGGCCGAGCAGCCGGGAGAGCACGGCGGCCACGTCGTCGTTGGTGATCAGCTCCGGGCCGCTCAGCCAGTAGGTCTTCCCGGCCTGCGGGGCCGGTGAGGCGGCGATCGCGGCGGCCGCCGCCCCGACGTCGCGCGCGTCGACCATCCCGATCCGGCCCTGGCCGGCCGACGAGCCGAAGCCGCTGGTGGCGGCGATCGCCGGCGCCAGGGCGAGCACGTTCTGCATGTAGCCGTTCGATCGCAGCAGCGTGTGCGGCAACCCCGAGGCGGCCAGGCCGGCCTCGATCTCGTTCTGCCAGCGCCGCCGGGCGATGGGGGAGTCGGCCGAGGCCTTGCTGGTCGCCTTGACGACGTGCCCGACGCTGGCCCGGGCGGCGCTGTGCACGACGTTCAGCTCCTGGGCGGGGACCGCCGGGGTGACGAGAACCACCGCCGAGACCCCCGCCATCGCCTCGTCGATGCTCGCGGGCACGGCGAGGTCGCCGACGGCGATCTCCGCGCCCGCGTCGGCCAGCGCCTTCCCCTTCGCCGGGTCTCGCACCAGCACGCGGACCGGTACCTCGCGCAACGTGAGCAGGCGGGCCGCCTCGCTGCCGACCTTCCCGGCCGTGGTTACCAGGATCATGGTGACGCTCCGTTCGGTTGAATGGGTTAGGCAGCCCACTCTGTCAAAATCGGCAATGGGTTGTCAAACCCAGAAAGTTGATATCGTTGGATCATGGTCAACAGCGCACAGAACCGGCCGAGACTGACGCCCAAGGGGGAGCGGACCCGGGCCCGGATCGTCGAGGCAGCAGCCGGGCTGATCCACGAGCGCGGCGTCGCCGGGACCACCCTCGATGACGTCAGGGCGGCGGCCGAGGTCAGCGGCTCGCAGCTGTCCCACTACTTCGCCGACAAGGACGAGCTCGTGCAGGCGGTCATCGACCATCAGGCGGACGTCATCGTCGGCGCCACCGGGCAGGCGGGCCTGGGCAG
The DNA here is from genome assembly GCA_963836195.1 of uncultured Actinomycetota bacterium. GTDB lineage: Bacteria > Actinomycetota > Actinomycetes > Streptosporangiales > Streptosporangiaceae > Trebonia. The sequence goes on from CAWIIX010000020.1 coordinate 469,041, forward strand.
CGCCGAGGGGCTCCGGGCCTGGCGGGACATGATCATCGCGCAGGCGCGGAGCACCGAGGCCAAGGGCGGCTGCCCGCTCGGGTCGCTCGGCGGCCAGGTGGCCGAGAGCGACGCGCAGGCCCGCGCCCGCATCGCCGCCGGATTCGAGCGCTGGTCGGCGGTCATCGGCGACGGACTGCGCGAATTGCAGGACTCCGGCCACCTGTCGACCGGCATCGACCCCGACGACCTCGCCCTGACTGTGCTCGCCGCCCTGCAGGGCGGGCTCCTTCTCGCGCAGGTACAACGGGACGCCGGCCCCCTGGAAACCGTCGTCGACACCGTCCTTGCGCTGGCCGCGCAGGATCTGGACCGCGAGCAGAATTAGCGAGCGGCCAGTGCGGCATCATGCCGCGGCTTCGGGGCACGTTCGAGTGGAACGGAAGGAGGCGAGCGCGATGTCGTCATCGCCGCCGTCGCGCGACGGCTCCCCGCCTCGAGAGTCGGGACCGCCGCGAGAGTCGGAACCGCCGGGGCAGCCCGGGCCGCTTGGCCTGGGAACGCGGAAGCGGGCCTACTTCATCATGATGGGCGTCTGCCTGGTCCTGATCGTGCTGGCGTGGACGGTGATCTACCGGTTCTCGACCGTCGCGGCCGTGATCATGTCGGTTGTCGCGCTGGTGATCCCGCCGTTTGCCGCCATCGTCGGCAACGCGGGCCCGACCAACCGCCAGTGAGCCTCAGGCGCTGCCGATCACCGAGTCGGGGACTTCGCGGAGGAAGATCTCGGCGGTCTTGGGCCCGACCCCCTTGAACTGCTCCAGCCGCGTGGTCACCTCGGCGCGCGACCCGGCGGTGCGCACCAGGTGCGCCACGGAGCCTCCGTAGTCAGCCGTCAGTCCGCGCATCACGTCACGCAGTTCCTCACTCATCACCGAGCTCATCCGGTGATAGTCCCCCTCCCAGAGCTCGTGCCACAGCGGGTGCTGGTCGTCCGCGGTGAAGTGCTCGGGCGTATCCCATCCGTCCGCCTTGAACTTGCGGTAGGCGTTGGCGGCCGTCTGCTGCTGAACCGGACGGCCGAAGAGCAGGCTGGCCAGCAGCCAGTCGAATAGGCCTTGGTCGGTGCTGGCGTCGATGCCGAGATCGGCGGCAGTGATGAGCGCGGCCATGGCGGTGTTTCCTCGATTCTCCGCGGTGCTGCGGGAACGGGTCGGCGCGGGCGACACTGGCGCTGAACGCCGCCGGCCCCGATGCGTGATGAGGGCCGGCTGACCGCGACCGACGCGCCACGCTTCGTCAGGCCGCCGGTCAAGCGTATCGAATCCGGCGTCGACGGGGCCGTCGCGGTCGGCTGCACTGCGGTGACGCTTTCCGGGAACTGGAAGCCACGCGACCGTTCGGACAAATCAAAAGTCTTTGAATTCAAGACCTTCCTATCGAACGGACGCGGGGTTCCTCTTTGCAGGCGATACGCGCGTCGATCTCAGGCCCGCCGGTGCCCGGCGGTCGGCTCAGCGGCGGACAGCGCGTCGGCCAGCTGCGACCGTGCGGTGACCCGCAACTGCGGGAACGGGCCTTCACCATCTCGCTGACATCGCGGCCGTTCACGCGTCATTTCCTAGCGCCCGCATCGCGGTCTCATTCCTTGGCGGCACCGGAGTCGAGCGCTTCGGCGGGAGGTTTCTCAGGGCGGGCGATGATATGGACGTCGACGCCGTACGCACCCGCCTCATGGATAACGTGCCGCAGGGTCGGCCCGCTGTCGGTGATGTGCCACCCGCTGCGCTGGATGGAGCCGATGACGATCTGCGTGATCTGATTCTGCCGTGCGAAGTCGATGATGGCCCGGGCGGGATCATCATCTTGTATGTCGTGCCAGCGGGCACCCAGGTCGGCCGCTAGCTGCCGCAGGCCGTCGGTCGGCCGGCGATCCCCGGGCAGGCCGGTGTCGCCGGCGATGACGTGGACCACGTCAAGTTCTCCTCTGACCCTGGATGCGATGCGGGCTGCGCGGCGCAGCAGCATGTCGGTCCCCGGCACTGCGCTGATGGCCACCATGATCCGCTCGGTCGTCTCCCACAAGACCGGGGACCGTCTCCGCCGGAGGCGCTCGAGGAGTTCTTCATCCGACTCGTCGGCCACGAACCGCAGCGCGAGCTCCCGCAGGGCGACCAGGTTGTCAATGCGGAAGAAGTGGGTGAGGGCCTCCAGGACCCTGCCTTGCGGGTAGATGTTGCCGTGCAGCATCCGGCGCCGCAGTTGCTCCGGCGAGGAGTCGATCAGCTCGATCTGGCTGGCTTCACGCACGAACGAGTCCGGTACCCGTTCACGGACCCGCGTCTCGGTCATCCGCTCGACCTCATCGGCGATGCTCTCGAGGTGCTGGATGTTGACGGTGGTGACGACGTCGATTCCAGCGCCGAGGATCTCTCGGATGTCCTGCCAGCGTTTGCCGTTCTTGCCGGATCCCGGCACGTTGGTGTGGGCGAGTTCGTCGATGAGGGCTACCCCGGGCCGTCTTCGCAGCACCGCGTCCAGGTCCATCTCTTCCTGGCGCGTGCCCCGGTAGTCCACGGTCTTGCGCGGCATGACCTCAAGGCCATCGATCAGCGCCTCGGTGAGCGGTCGCCCGTAGCTCTCGACGAACCCGGCCACGACATCAGCGCCGTGCCCCAGGCGCCGATGGCCCTCGGAGAGCATGGCGTAGGTCTTGCCGACGCCCGGGGCCGCGCCCAGGTAGATGCGGAAATGCCCGGCCGCCTCGACCTCCCCGGCGGTGTCTGTGCCTGCCTGCGCGGCATCGCTCACGTCCTCGCCGGTCTCCGCTGAGCTGGGGTCCCTTGTCTGCCCGGTGATCTCGGTCGCCTCCCTCTGCTCACCCGCCGCTTTCTATTGTCGCGGTTGCGGCAGTGCCTCGACCGTCCTGGTCGTGGACGTGGCCGAGACCGTTGGCACAAGCTGTTTCCAGCGGATAACGTCGGTTTCTGTGCAGGACGCGGACTCGCTGGCAGGTCGGGGAAAGCTGCGCACCTACCTCGGGATTGCCCCCGGGGTGGGGAAGACCTATGCGATGCTGCGGGATGCGCGCGCCCGGCGGCGCGCCGGCGTCGACACCGTGGTGGCCCAGTGGGAGCGGCACGGGCGGGCCGAGACCGCTGCCCAGCTCGACGACCTCGAAGTGATTCCTGCGCGCATGGTCGCCTACCGGGATTCGAGCTTCGCGGAACTGGACGTCGGGGCGGTTCTAGCCCGACGTCCGCAGCTGGCCGTGGTGGACGAGTTCGCCCACGCGAACCTCCCTGGCTATCGTCACGCCAAGCGCTGGCAGGACATCGACGACCTGCTGGCAAGCGGCATCGACGTCTATACCACCCTCAACGTCGGCAACATCGAATCGTTGGGCCAGGCCGTCTCCCGGATCACCGGCGTGCCCCCGGTCGAGCCGGTACCGGACGCGTTCGTGCGGTCCGGCGAGGTCAAGCTCGTCGACCTTAACCCCGCGGCGCTGCGGCACCGCCTGGCGCAGGGCCTCGTCGTCCCCGGGGACCAGGTGGATACGGCACTACTGAACTACTTCCGCTTCGCGAATCTCGCCGCCCTGCGAGAGCTCGCGCGGCTGTGGCTCGATGATTCCGTTCCCGACGCCGTCACGGCGTACGCCGCCGCCCACGGCATCAGGGAAATGGTTCAGGCCGCAGTCATCGTAGTCGGGCTGCAGGGGTCGCCCGCCGACGAGTGGCTCATCCGCTACGCCGCCAACCTGGCCGGGCTTTCCGACGCCAGGCTGCAGGCGGTGCACGTCCGCGCATTGGACAACCTCGACCCGGCGACAGAGCGGCTCGAGAAGGACCGCAGGCTGCTTGGCGAACTGGGCGGAACCTTGCTTGAAGTCAGAGCCGGCGACCCTGCCTCGGGACTGCTCGAGGCCGCTCGCGAGGCCGGCGCCTGCCAGCTCGTGATCGGGTCGCGACACCGGTGGCGCTTGTCACGCCTGCTGAATGGGTCCACGGTGACCGACCAGGTGCTCCGCGCGGCGGGCGACCTGCCCGTCCAGGTCGTGAACGTCGGACGGCCGGACAAGACCAGCCGCGAATGGCGTCGCCAGCACGTCACCGCAGGCAGCACCGAAGAAGCTGAACCCGCCCGGCACCGGCCGCATGCAGATCCGGCCGACCCGGCAGACACGATCGCCTTACCCGCATCAGTCGGGCCGCTGGCCGCGCATCCGGGCGACATACCGGTCGGCGGAACGGCGTACGGCGGCAGCGCCGTCCTGAACGACCACCCGCCCCCACCACCCGCCGTACACCCGGTCGAAGGTGAATCGCTCGGCCCGGCGGGCGATGTCGAGCACTGTTCGTTCATCGAGTGGAATGAGGTTTGGGTAGCTCCACATGAAGCTCACCCACTCGCGGTCGGGGACCACAGTGATGGTGTCGCCGGTGAGCAGCGCGCCGCGACCCTCCGACCCGGCCGGCCAGTGCAACACGGCCGCGCCATCGAAGTGGCCGCCGATCCGGGCGAGCGTCAGCCCCGGCACTGGCTCCGCCTCGTCATCGAACAACTCGATGCGCGGCGAGGGCCGCTGAACCCACTGTTGGTCTGCACGCGGGATGAGGATGCGAGCGCCGAAGGCGTCAGCGAATTCGACATTGGCGGCGTAGAAATGCGGGTGCGACATGCAGATGGCGCTAATCCCGCCGAGCTCGGTGATCCGAGCCCGGGCGGCATCGTCCAGCAGCGAGGTGCAGTCCCACAGCACGTTGCCCTGCGAGGTGCGTACCAGCAGAGCCCGCTGCCCAATGGCGAAAGTCGGGTCCATCCCCACACCGAAAAGCCCAGGCTCCTCCTCACGGACGACTACGGCGTGATCGCTGGCTATGTCGGTCATGGTGGTCCACCGCTGGCCGCCACTGCCGACATACTGGCGCTCGTCAACGCAGATGGCGCACGCATCCGGAGGCCGAGGCGTGTCAGCCTGCTGAACGCCGCAGGTAACGCAGATCCACGCAGGCACTGGTCCACCCCCATCATGGACGACGCCAGAAGGACTGGCCCCGCCCGCTATCTTCGTCCCCGGACTTGGTCGAGCGCCAGATCCCCAGCCGCTTACATACGTTGCTCAGGCTTGCCCGGTAACCGATCGACGGATCCGCTCCACGATCCGGTCCGCCTCGTCCTCGGTGATCTCGTAGAGCTGGTTGTCCAGGTTGCCGCGCTCGTAGGAGTACAACAACGGGCTCCGAGTCCACGCCAGGTCACGGCCGAACTGCTCGTCGTATTCCGCATTCTCGCCTTCGACGCGCCGCAAGACGCCGCCGGGCTCATCCCGGTTGCTGTAGTCGTTGACGATCGCGTAATAGGTGATCTTCGTCGGCACCGTATGCTCCTAGGGATAGTCCGGCATGTCTGATGCGCCTGGCGGGACCGGAATTTTAGCGGTTACCTCCCGCTGGAGGGAGCGCAGTTCGTGAACGTCCTGGTGGTCGTCGGGCAAGGTACGCAAGCGCTCATACGCGGCGTGCGTCTCCTGCTTGGCTAGGAAGCTGGCGTGGGTGTGGAACTGCACCTCGAAAAGCTGGCTGTTGTCAGCAAGCCGCCACCGGCTGTTCGTTCCTTTGTACTCTTCGTTCCCCCAGGAGTTGCGCAGCTCCACCAGCTCGAAGCCCTCGGCCTTGATCCTGTCCACATCGGCGGGCACACCATGCGCGTACTTCTCTTCCGGATACTCGAGGGTGTAGCGGATCGCGTCCTTGACGTTCGTAAATGCCGTCTCTGCCGATACACCCCACTTCCCTATGTCGAACTCGACCTTCTCCGCCAGCCGATCCTTTCCCTTGAGACGGTGTTCGAAGCCGACCAAGCTCCGGTCGGGATCTTCGGCTTCGATGCGCCGCATGGCTGGCGAGACGATTTCGCGTTCAAGCTTCTCGACCCGGGCGCAGCCCTGGTCGATGACATGCCGACGGTAGAGGGCGTCGACCGTGGTTCGGTGCGCAAGCGCCCGTTCCAGGGGCCCGGACCTCTCGACGCCGTGGAACTGCTCCCGCTCGGGACCGCCGCCGCTGACGTCCCTGTCGCCGTCCGACGACCGGCCCGGCGCAGCGGCCCGGTCGGGCTCGTCGACTTCGTCTGACCAGTCGACCCGCACCTCACCACCCAAGGCAGGGACCCAATGTCGGATACGTCTCACCCTGGAAACGGCCAGACCGGCGGTCCGGTTCACCGGGACTTGTACCGCCGTATCGGTACTGCAGACGCAGACGCGCGATGACAACTACGGCCTAAAGCGCTACGTCAGAACTTCGAAGTGCTACTACATTCGTGCATCGACATCGCACACTTATGCGAGTAGGATAGGTATCGGCAACCCTCCCTGGCTCCCAAAAGCCAGGCGGGCCGCCGCGGTGCTGTAACACCGACGACGGCCCTAGACCATTCGTCCGATCCAACCGGAGAACAGTCATGACGATTAGTCTGTCAAACCCCACCCCATCCGCGCCCCCCATCGACGGCTTCGACGAATATCCGTACGACGAGGACACCCCCGACGAGGCGCGACTGGGCGGCCTCACCCATCAGCAACTGGCTGATCGGCTGACGTGGCTGGCCTGGTACCAGCCCGGGATCTTCACCGCGGTGATGGACTATATGGACTTCAGCGACGCCCTCGCCGCCGACGCCGACACCAGCAGTCCCGACCGCCGCCCCGACGGGGAACCGGCCCCGGTCTGCGGCCGATGCGGCGCCGACATCGGCATCTTCATCAAGTTCGGCCTGGACTACCGGCACTACCGCGGGGGCGCCGTCCTCGGCCAGGCAGAGATCTTCGACCCCGGACACGCCGCCGAGCTGGCCTGGCGCCCTCCAGCTTAACTCCGGCCTGGGATCTGACCTGCGATCCCGCGAACCAAACAGCGCCCCGTCGGCACCCCGGCGGGGCGCTCGGGGCGCTCGGGGCGCTCCCGGCCCGATGGTCGAACGCAATTGTGCAATGAGGCGTTGCACAATTGCCCCTGGGCTGGTGGCGACTCTGGTCGTCGGCAGCTCAGACTGGGAGATCTTGGAGTTCTACGCCCGCGACGGGCTCGTTGGCCAGCACCCGCCGCTTCGCGTGGAGCTGCTGCGTCATCGAAACCTCGGGCAGAAACCCTGGCCTTCAGACCGGGATGAAGCGGGTGCTCCGCGGGGCAGTGATCGTGCCATAGTGCTACCTTTCGGACTATTTATTTCCGCTATAATGTTCGCATGTCCAGATATCGTCTTGAGCCGACCCGCCAGCAGGAGACCATCCTGCTGCGGCACTGCTCGGACGCCCGGTACGTGTGGAACCTCGCGGTCGAGCAGCACGCCTGGTGGCGCCCGGGACGCGGTTCCGCGCCCGGCTACCTGGAGCAGTGCCGGCAGCTCACCGCGGCGCGGGCGGACAACGTGTGGCTCGCCGAGGGCAGCCACACGGTCCAGCAGCAGGCGCTGCGGGACTTCGCACAGGCCATGACAGGCTTCTTCGCCGGGACGCACGGCCGCCCGTCGTGGCGGAAAGCGTGCCGAGACGAGGGGTTCCGGATCACCGGGCAGCGGGGTCGGGACTGGGGCGTGAGCCGCCTTAGCCGGAAGTGGGGCCGGGTCCGGGTGCCGAAGGTCGGCTGGGTGCGATTCCGCTGGTCCCGGGACGTACCCGAGGACGCGCGGTCGTTCCGGGTGACCCGGGACCGGGCCGGCAGGTGGCACATCGCGTTCGCCGTCATTCCCCATCCGGTCCAGGGCCCGGGGACCGGGGAAGCCGTGGGTATCGACCGGGGCGTGAAGGTCAGCGCAGCCCTCTCCACAGGCGAGACACTCATCGCTCCCACCCTGACCGCCAGCGAGCAAGCGCGGCTTCGCGGGCTCCAGCGCAAGCTAGCGCGCGCCGCGCGCGGGTCGGGCCGCCGCAGCCGGGTGAAGACAGGCATCGCCCGACTGAGGGCCCGCGAGACGGACCGGCGCCGGGACTGGTGCGAGAAGGCGTCCACGGATATCGCCCGCCGCTTCGACGTGATCCGCGTCGAGGACCTGAGGATCACGAACATGACCCGGTCCGCCAAGGGGACCGTAGAGCAGCCGGGCTGCAACGTCCGGCAGAAGGCAGGGCTGAACCGGGAGATCTTGCGGTCGGGCTGGGGAGTGCTGGTCCGCCGGGTGGAGGACAAGGCCCCCGGCCGGGTCGAGAAGGTACCAGCTGGCCTATACGAGCCAGCGGTGCTCGGCGTGCGGGCACGTGGACGGGAGATCGCGCGAGAGCCAAGCGCGCTTCCGCTGCACTGCCTGCGGGTACGCCGGCAACGCCGACGTGAACGCGGCGCGAAACATCGCGGCGGGGCACGCCGTGAAAGCGCGGGGAGGCGACGGCGTTAGCCAGCCCGTGAACCGCGAACCTCAGCTACTCGCCCCCCTTGGCGCGTAGCTGGAATCCCCCGCCTTCAGGCGGGGGAGGACGTCAAAAGAGCAAGTTCGTCGATGGAATGGCCGGCCGGTACCAACGGGATGTCGCCGTCGGCGAAGCGCAGGGCGAGGCACGATGCGAGGGGCGGGTTGCGGCAAGGACGAGGGCCGAGGACATCCTCTGCATCTTCAAGTCCCGCGGCCTGGAGCCCGCCCATGGAGAACGCGAGCTAATCGAGTCCTGCGACGACCTGGACCAGCTCCGCACCTGGTTCGAGCGGGCGCTCACGGACGCGACCGTTTCGATGGTCTTCGAGGACTAGAAACGCGAAGCCCGCGTCCGCTTTGCGCTTCGATGACCGATAACCTCATATTGACGTTGGTGTCTGGTCGTCGGGGGGACCGCTGCAGTGGCTGTGACGGCGACCAGGCCTGACACGCGCTCGCTCGGCTCGGCCTACATCGCGCTGGCCGCGTTGATGTGGTCGCTCGCCGGGATCCTGCAGCGGCAGCTGCATCTGAACCTGGCCTCCCAGATCGCCGGGCGGGCGGCGTTCGCGATCCTCGCCATCTTCGCGATAGTCGCGGTCACCGAGCAGGGCCGCGTGCTCGCCGCCTTTCGCGCCATCGGCCGGCCGGGACTGGCGATCGCGGGGCTCATGGCCGCCTCGTCCGCCTCGTTCATCACCGCGCTCAACGACACCTCGGTCGCGAACGTCCTGGTGATTCAGGCGCTGGTCCCGCTCGTGGCCGCGCTACTCGGCCGGGTGGTGGGCGACCCGGTGCGTCCCAGAACCTGGGCGGCGATGGGCGTCGCGGTCGCGGGTTTCGCGGTCATGGCCGGGGCTCCGACCCGTCCAGATCTCTCCGGCACGGTGTTCTCCCTGATTACCGTGGTGACGTTCGCCGCCACGATTGTCGTCGCGCGGCACAACGCCGACGTGTCGATGGCCCCGGCGACGTGCCTGTCGCAGGTCCTCGTGCTCGTCGCCTTCGCCCCGTTCGCCCACGTGAGCCAGATGGGCGGGGCGAACCTGTGCTACCTGGCCCTGCTCGGCATCGTCCAGATGGGACTCGGCCTCGTCTTCCTGTCGCTGGGCGCGCGGCTGATCCCGGCCGCCGAGGCCGCCCTGATCACCCAGCTGGAGAACGTCCTCGGTCCGCTCTGGGTATGGCTGGCCGGCATCGAGCGCCCGCCCGCCGCCACGATCGTCGGCGGTGTCGTCGTCATCTGCGCCGTCGTCTTCCAGGTCACCCAGGGACCACCGCCGAGATCCTCGCGTGAGGCAGGATTGGGGGATGCCCCGTTCGACACCCCGGCATGACCGGGACGCTGGCGGTCCGGCCGACGTGCTCGCGGCCAAGGCCGCGCTCCGCGAGGAGGTGTGGTCGGCGATGCGGGCCGCGAAGGTGGCCCGTTTCCCCGGCGCGGCCGGCCGGATCCCGAACTTCACCGGCGCCGAGGCCGCCGCGGAGCGGCTTCGGGGGCTGCCGGCGTGGGAGGCCGCGGCGGCGGTGAAGGCCAATCCTGACTCCGCCCAGCTGCCAGTGCGGCAGCGCGCGCTGGAGGACGGCAAGATCGTGTACATGGCGGTTCCCCGGCTGGCCGAACGCGAGCCGTTCTTCGCCCTGGACCCGGCTCACCTGGAGCAGTCGCCCCGGCAGGCGGCGTCCATCAGCGGGGCGACGCGGTCCGCGCGGCGGGTCATGCTGGACGAGCTGTCGCCGGTCGACCTGGTCGTGATGGGCTGCGTCGCGGTGGGGGAGGACGGCGCGCGGCTGGGCAAGGGCGGCGGCTTCGCCGACCTGGAGTACGCGCTGGCCGCGGCGGCGGGGTTGATCGGCCCGCATACCGTGACCGTCACCACCGTGCACGAGATCCAGGTTCAGCCGGCCGGGATGATCCCGCTGACCGGTCATGACGTTCCGGTCGACTTCGTGGTTACCCCGGAGCGGGTGATCGACGCCCGCGCCCGCCACCAAGCGCTGCCACGTCCGGATGCGGGCATCCGCTGGGACGACCTGACCGAGGAGAAGATCGCGGCGATCCCGCTGCTGCGGGCACTGCGAGACGCTCAGGGCTAGCGACCGCAGCCAGTGGCACCGGCCGTTAGCCTTAACTCCTGTGAAGATCGCATCGGCTGAGGTCGTCGTCACCTGTCCGGGCCGTAACTTCGTGAGCCTGCGTCTCGAGACCGAGGACGGGGTGGTCGGCTGGGGCGACGCGACGCTCAACGGCCGTGAGCTCGCCGTCGTCAGCTACCTGCGCGACCACCTGAACCCGATCCTGATCGGCCGTGACGCGGCCGCGATCGAGGACACCTGGCAGTACCTGTACCGCGGCGCCTACTGGCGGCGCGGACCGGTGACGATGGCCGCGATCGCGGCCGTGGACGTGGCGCTGTGGGACATCAAGGCGAAGTGCGCCGGCATGCCCCTCTACCAGCTTCTTGGCGGCGCGAGCAGGCGCGGGCTGCTCGCCTACGGGCACGCCTCCGGCGGCGACCTGCCCGCGCTGTTCGACTCGATCGACCGGCAGCTGGCGGCCGGGTACCGGGCGATCCGCATCCAGACCGGCGTCCCCGGGCTCGGCCAGGTGTACGGGGTGGCCAGCGGCGACGGCGGGCGGCGCTCCGACTACGAGCCGGCCCGCCCCGTCGCCCGCCCGGCCGAGGAGTTCTGGGACACCCGCGCCTACCTGCGCCACCTGCCGGACGTCTTCGAGGCCGTGCGGGCCAAGTACGGGCCGGAGCTGCCGCTGCTGCACGACGGCCACCATCGCATGACCCCGATCCAGGCGGCGAAGCTCGGCAAGAGCCTGGAGCCGTACGACCTGTTCTGGCTCGAGGACTGCACCCCGGCCGAGAACCAGGCCGGCCTGCGCCTGGTCCGCCAGCACACCACGACGCCGCTGGCGATCGGGGAGGTATTCAACAGCGTCTGGGATTACCAGACGCTGATCAGCGAGCAGCTGATCGACTACGTGCGTTCGGCGGTCACCCACACCGGCGGGATCACCGCGCTGCGCAAGCTGCTCGACTTCGCCGCCATGTACCAGATCAAGTCGGGCATCCACGGCCCGACCGACATCTCGCCGATCGGCATGGCCGCGGCGCTGCACCTGGGGCTGGCGATCCACAACTTCGGGATCCAGGAGTACACGCGCCACAGCGCGCAGACGCTGACCGTCTTCCGGACCAGCTACCGATTCGAAGACGGCCTGCTGCACCCGGGTGACCGCCCCGGCCTCGGCGTCGAGATCGACCTCGAGGCGGCGGCGGCCTTCCCCTACCAGGCGGCGTATCTCCCGGTCAACCGGCTAGCCATCGACGGAACGGTGCATGACTGGTGAGGCCCGCCCGCGGCCGGCCTGCGGCCTCTTGCCGAGCACGCTGCGGGCCGCCCGGCTTATCGAGCCGTGCGGGTCGGGGGAGCGGAGCTCGGTTCTGCTTCCGGTGCGCTCATCGCGGCGAGCAGGCGGAGGCGCTCCAGGGAATCGCTGCCGGGCTGGGCGTGGTACGTGACGAGGGTCTGCATGTCGGTGGCGGGTATCAGCAGCTTCTCGTAGAGCAGTTCCAGCGGCCCGACCTGGGGATGCTTGAGCAGGCTAATGCCGGTGGACTTGTGCCTGACGTCCTGCCTGGCCCACAGCGTGCGGAAACGGTCGCTGCGCAGGGACAGCTCGCCCACGAGCTCGACCAGCCGGGGGTCGTCGACGTCCGGTCCGGCGACCGAGCGCAGGTACGGGACGACCCGTGCGGTCATCTCTTCCCAGTCCTGGTGGAGCTCGCGCATCTCCGGTTCGGTGAACGCGTCGAGGATCGCGTTGCGGCCGGGGACGAGGAACGGTGACAGTACGGTGGCCAGGCGGTTGGCGGCGAGGACGTCCATGTACAGGCCGTGCACGTAGGCCGGGGTGAGCGGCCACCCCTCGATTAGTTCCCGAATGCTGTCGCTGACTTTTTCTGGCCTGCGGGCACGCTTTCTGCGGCGGGTGCCCGGCCGGGCGAGCTGCAGCAGGTAGGCGGTCGCGTCCTCATCGAGCTGCAGCGCCCGCGCGATGGACAGCAGCACCTGCTCGGAGGGGCTCTTGTCGCGGCCCTGCTCGAGCCGCACGTAGTAGTCGGAGCTGACCCCGGCGAGGAACGCGACCTCCTCGCGGCGCAGGCCGGGAACGCGCCGGTTCCGCTGATCGGGAACCCCGGCGGCTTCGGGGCGCGCTTGCTCCCGGCGAGCGCGCAGATACGTTCCCAAGGCGTTGGAATCTGCGGCTGTTCGCATGTGACCAGCCTAAACGCGGCCATGGCAAACCGGGTGGCCCTGCCAGTCCTAGTCTCACCCCGTCCTGGCCCGCGCCCTGCGAATGACGAATAGTGACATTGCGCGGCCCGTCCGGCCGTGCCCGCGAACCTGGCTAAGGGATAGACATGTCACATCTTTTGCACACTCCGTTCAGCCGTACCTCAACTGCCTCGCAGGTGATCGACGGCGTCGACCTGTCCGGCCAGACAGCGATCGTTACCGGGGGAGGCTCCGGCATCGGCATCGAGACCGCCCGCGCCCTGGCGTCGGCCGGCGCGGAGGTCACGCTGGCCGTGCGGCGGCCGCAGGCGGCGAAGGAGATCGCCGCCGGCATCATCAGCGAGACGGGTAACGCCGCCGTGTCCGTGAGTGCCCTGGACCTGTCCGACCAGGACTCCGTGCGGGCGTTCGCCGCGGCTTGGGAGCGGCCGCTGCACATCCTGGTCAACAACGCCGGGATCATGGCGCTCCCCGAACTGGAGCGCACCCGCGAGGGCTGGGAGATGCAATTCGCCACCAACTTCATGGGCCACTTCGCCCTCACCGTGAGGCTGCACGACGCGCTCGCCGCCGCGCACGGGGCGCGGATCGTGTCCGTCAGCTCGAGCGGGAACCTGTTCTCCCCGGTCGTCTTCGACGACCTGCACTTCGACTTCCGCCCCTACGACCCGCTGGTCGCCTACGGCCAGTCCAAGACCGCCGACGCCCTGCTGGCCGTCGAGGCCACCCGCCGCTGGTCGGGCGAGGGCATCTACGCCAACGCCCTCAACCCCGGCGCCATCGCCACCGGCCTGCAGAAGCACACCGGCGGCTTGAAGACCCCGAAAGAGCGGCAGAAGACCGTCCCCCAGGGGGCGGCGACCTCCGTCCTGCTGGCCGCGTCCCCGCTGCTGGACAAGGTCGGCGGCCGCTACTTCGAGGACTGCAACGAGGCCGCGGTCGTCGCCCGCCGCCCCGCCGACTACGCAGGCGTCGCCTGGTACGCCCTCGACCAGGCCAACGCCGAACGGCTTTGGGACACCTCGCTCGACCTCCTGCCGGCGTGATCCCGGCCGCATCCGCGCCGCTGCAGCCCGGCACCGAGGGCGGAGCTCAGTGAGAGACCGGCCGCCAGGGGCCGACCCCGCCGATGCGCTCGACCGAGTAGCGCACGAGATAACCGGGACCCCTCGGCCCGGGAAACTCAGCGTCCGGCGCCACATAGACCTTGGCCAGGCGATTCAGCAGGTCCCAGGCGGCCTCGCCGGGCTCGATCGAGGCGCGCGCCTGCAGCACGGCGTACTCGTTGAGGAAGGCGCCGGCCACCCTCGGCCCGTCAAACGACAGCACGACGCGCGGATCCCGCTCGATGTTCCTGAGCTTCACGTGCCGCGACATGTGACCGCTGACGAGGTCATCGCCGTCCAGCCCGATCCAGATGACGGTCACCTGCGGGCTGCCGTCGGCGTTGATCGTGCTCAGGTGCGCCATCGGGCCGGACTCGATCAGATCTCGCAGCTCGCCCGGCAGAGCGCTCACAACCTGCCCGTTCCTGTCATGAGCTCACCGTAGCAAGCATCGGCCATCAGGGCGTGGAGCTGGCGTCGCCGCGCGACGCCGAGCACGGGAAATGAACGGTGCAAGTGGGAGGCGATGATTCGGGGGGGACAGGATCAAGCGCTGCGCGATCTCCCGGTTGTTCAGTCCCTGGGCCGCGAGTTCGATGATCTGGCGCTGCTGCGGGGTGAGCGCGCCCAGCCCGGCCGCGCCGGCCTCGGCGCCGGGGACGGCGATCCCGCAGGCGCGCAGCTCGGCCCCCGCGCGATCCGCCCACGGGCCGGGACTTGAGCGTGCGGAACGTGTCGTGGGCGGCGCTCAGGACCTACAGGGATTGAATGGCCCGGGTCTCTGGGCTCGGCCGATGGTGCTGGTGATGCGTCGATGACCTCACGCGCCGGGTGATCAGGCGGGCGGGGCGGTTGCCGCCCTGGATCGCGAAGCTTTTTATTACGGCGAAAGAAATTCGCGCTATGCGAGCTAAAATTCTTCACGTTGCGAGAAGTCTTCGCGTTCTTGGGCTCGGCCCGGTGCTGCCGCCCGGGACTGCCCGGTGGCGGGACCGGACGCGCCGGCGGAAACGGCAGTCACGCAGTCACGCAGTCACGCAGGCACGCCGAACGTGGTCAGCCAGGCAAAGACCTCAGCCCTTCAATCCCTGTAGGTCAACTCCCGGGTGCACCTGACCAGGCTCATCGCGGGCCGATCGCCCCGGCCGCCCGGGAGCCGGACGCGTGGGCCGGTGAGTAGCAGCCCGCGTCCGTTCGAAAGATCAAAGACTTTTGTCCCGAACGGACCGTGGTTACTTCTTCTCGGCCGCGAGTTCGCGCGCGGCCGCGGTCGCCTTGTGCAGCGAGAACGCGACGTCGAGCATCACCGGAATCGGGTGACGACTTCTCACCGTGCTGGTGGTGATGATGGGACTGGAGTGGTCACAAGTCACAAGTCCCATTGTCGAACGGCAGGAGGCTACGGCCATGAAAGTAGCGCTCACCGGTGCGAACGGGTTCATCGGCTCGCACATACTGACCGAACTGCACAGCCACGGCCACCAGGTGACCGCCCTGGTCCGCGACGATGCCCAGGCGGGCGCGGTCGCGGCCAGCGGCGCCACGCCGGTGGTGATCGACCTCTACGACCGGCCGGCCGTCACCAAGGTGTTCGACGGCGCCGACGGGGCGATCCACACCGCCAGCCCCGGCGACGCCACCAGCGCGAATCTGGACGCCGCCGTGGTCGACGCGGTGACCAGCGCGTACGGCGGTACGGGGCGGCCCTACCTGCAAATCAGCGGCGAGTGGATCTACGGGCCGAACACCGCCATCACCGATGACTCCGCGCTCAACCCGCCGCCGATGGTGGCGTGGAAGCCGCCGATCGAGGACCGGGTGCTCGACGCGGAGCGCATGCGTGGCGTCGTCGTCGTTTCCGCCGTCGCCTACGGAGACGGCGGCGGCGGGGTCCCCGGGCTGCTCCTCGGCTCACCCCGCGATGAGGACGGCCGTCTGGTCATGCTCGGTACCGGCCGGCAGCACTGGTCGACCGTGCACGCGGCCGACCTGGCGGACTTCTTCCGGCGCGCGCTGGAAGACGAGTCGGCCCGGGGCCGCTACATCGTCGCCAACGGGCTGAACCCGACCGTGGCCGAGCTGACCGAGGCGGCCGCGGTGGCGGTCGACGCCCCGGGCGCGGTCCCCGGCTCCGACGAGGAGGCCAAAGCCCGCCTGGGCGACTACTTCGCCGAGGTCCTGCTGCTCGATCAGGCCACCGACGCGACCAGGGCCCGCGATGAGCTCGGCTGGGACCCGTCCCATCCTTCGCTGACCGAGGAGTTCCGCCAGGGCAGCTACCGCCGGTAAGCCGCCCGCAGCCCGGTATCAGCCGAGCGCGGCGCTCAGTCCGCGCTGGGCCGCCAGCAGCCGCAGGTCCCGCGCCCGCTGCACGGCGGCGGAGCGGTCGCGGACCTGGAGCTTGGCGTAGATGCTGCGCAGGTGGGTGTTGACGGTGTTGAGCGAGACCGACAGCTCGTCGGCGATCTGCGGGCGGGACAGGTTAGTCGGCAGGTAGCGCAGCACCCGCAGCTCGCCCGGGCTGAGCGGCTCGGCGGGCGGCGCCGGGTCCGGCCGGGACGCCGGCCGGGATGCGCCGTGCAGCACGTCGAGGATGTCGGCGCGGAGCGCGGGGTGCCCGGTCTGGTGCGACGGCAGCGCCTCGAGCAGTTCGCGCGCGCCGGTCATCGCGAACGGCAGGACCAGCCGGTCCGCCTCGGCCAGGGCCAGCGCCCGGTCGGCCGCCTGGCCGGCCGCGCGCTGGTCGCCGAGCGCACGGTGGGCGAGCCCGGCCAGCAGGCACGCCTCCACGACGGTGACGTAGCCGATGACCGGGGCGGTGCCGTCGAGCACCGGCTGCACCGCGCGCAGCGCGGCCGCCGGATCGCGCTCGGCCAGGCCGATAACCGCGCGGGTATTGCCGGCTTTCGCCTGAGCGGACCCGCTCGTCGTCCAGTGCCGCGAGCGCGGCCCGGGCCTCGCGAGCGCGGCCGATGCGGGCCTCGGTCGCCAGCCGCCAGCCGGTCACCTGGCTGGCCAGCGCGTGCGCGCCCACCAGCTGGGATTGCAGCTGGTCGGCGATGGTGAACGCGGGCAGCGCCTCATGGTGGCGGCCAAGGCACGCCCGCAGCATCCCGATGGTCTGGTGCACCAGCAGCCCGATGTCCGGCCCGCTATCCGCCTGCCAGGCCTGCCGGGCCCGCTGCAGCCAGCGTTCGCCCTGGTCGAACTCACCCGTCCAGATCAGCGTGGCGGCCATCGTGATGAGCGCGGGCGCGATCACCCATTCGTCGGCCAGGCCGTACCGCTCGGCCAGCTCGATCGCCTCGCGGCAGCGCCGCTGGGTGATGGCGAACGAGTGGATCCTCGACGCGAAGCCCAGCTGCGCCAGGCACCCGACCTCGAGGTAGGGCCGGCCGATCTCCCTGGCCAGCGCGGCGCCCTGCCGCAGGTGGCGTTCGGCGTCGGCCAGACCGGTCGGCGCCCACGCCTCGGCCGTCCCCAGGTTCAACAGCGCCAGCGCCCTCAGGTCGCTGCCCAGCGCGATGTCCTCGTCGGTCTCCCCGCTGAGCGGCGAGGCCAGGAAGGCGACCTGCTCAAGGACGCCGCTCAGGTGACCGCGGCGCCTGGCCAGCGACACCCGCACGGCCGCGATCGACAGCTGCAGGCGACGCCGGCGATCCGGCGGCGCCGTCTCGGCGTGCGCCTGCGCCACCGCCAGGTGGGCGGCCGCGTCGTCGAGCCGCCCGAGGACATGGTCGCTCATGGCGCGCACCAGGGCCAGCTCGGGGTGATCCTCCCCGGGCGGGAACGCCCGCACCAGGGCTCCGACGGTCTCGGCGCGCCCGTCGAGCATCAGGCTGAAGGACTGGTCGGCGAGCAGCCGAGCCGCTTCCGGCCAGTCGCCGGCCGCCTCGGTATGCCGGATGGCATCGGCCGCCTGGCCGTGCGCGGCGAACCACCGCGGCGGCCCGCCGGTGCAGGGCCGGGACCTCCGCTGGCAGCGTCCGGCGGACTTCCAGCCGCAGGAAGTCCGCCAGCAGGCGGTGGTAGCGGAACCAGGTCCGCCCGGGGTCGAGCGACACCACGAACGCGTTCGCGTCCTCCAGGTCGAGCAGGATCCGCTCCGAGCCGGGGCGGCCGGTCAGCAGGTCCGCCAGCTCGCCGTTGACCTGGTCGAGCAGGCAGGTCCGCAGCAGCAGGTCCTGCACCGCGGCCGGCTGGCGGTCCATCATCTCGGCGATCAGGTACTCGGCGACGGCGCGGTCGCTGCCGGAGAACTCCGCCACGAATCGCTCGGGATCGGGGTGACCGGCCAGCGACAGCGCCGCCAGCCGCAGCCCGGCCGCCCACCCCTCGGTCCGCTGATGCAACCGCGCCACACTGCCCTCGGACAGCGCGATCCCCGACGCGGCCAGCAGCGCGCGGGTCTCCAGCTCGGAAAACCGCAGCTCCGCCGCCCGGATCTCGGCCAGCTCACCGGCCAGCCGGAGCTGATGGAGGCCCAGCCGCAGATCGTGACGGGTGGCCAGCACCAGGTGCAGACGCGGCGGAAGGTTGGCCAGCAGCCGCGACAGCTGTGCGATCGCCTCCGGCGAGCTCAGCTCGTGCAGGTCATCGATGACCAGCGTGAGGCCGCCGCCGCGCGGCGGCGAGCTCCGCGAGCACCCGGTCGGCCATCGCGGCGTTGAACCCGGGGGCGGCCGGCAGCGGTTCCGCGTCATCGGCGGCGCCGACGACGTCGCGCACCGCGCCGAGCAGGGCCAGCCAGAAAGACCGGGCGTCGTGCTGCCCGCGCTGCACCTGCATGACCGCCAGCCGGCCCGGGCCGCTCGGCTGGCCCGCCCACGCGCGCAGCAGCGAGGTCTTCCCGCTGCCGGCCGGCGCCGAGATGACCGTCACCTTGCCCGCTGCCGCGCGGTCGAGGCGGGCGACAAGATCGTCTCGTGCGATCAGCGGGGCGGCGCTTACCTCACCGCCACCCGGCCGGGGACCGCGCTCCGTGCCTTCTTCCGCCGATAGGACGGTCTCAGCGCCTTCCCTCACCTGCCCAGGCTGACGGACGGGCGCGCTCACGAACATTACCCACGTGGGTATAACTTCTCCGGGCGGTCGGCGTCGGCGAAGCGGCGGGCAGTGAGCCGGGCCAGCTCGATCCGGTTGGTCACGCCGAGCTTCACGTACGCGTGCGAAAGGTGCGCTTTGACGGTATTGCGAGAGATGAACAGTTCCCTGGCGATGTTCGGGTTGTTGATACCGTGGCTGGCCAGCTCGACCACTTGCCGCTCGACCGGGCTGAGGCTGGCCCACCCGTGCGCGGCGCCAGCGTGCTCCCCACGACCGCGCTGGGCGTAGGCGACGGCCTCGTCAAACGACAGCGCGGCCCCATCCTGGGATGCGCTTGCGAGTTTCTCGGCGCCCAGGGCGGCGTCGGCCGCTGCCAGCTGCCGCTCCATCCGTTCGCGGGCGGACGGGAACGTGGCAAGACCGAGGATGCCGCGCTGCATTCGGGCGGCCGCGCTCAGTCGGACGGCCCGCTCGTGCTTGCGCTGGAACAGGGCGATCTCGGCGAGAAGGTCGAGGGCGTCGATGACCGCGGGACGCCATCCGTGGTCCGCGAGTACTTTGAGTGCGTCGTGGGTGATGGACTCTGCCCGCTGATCGTCACCGTCCAACAGCAGCGCGCGGGCGAGCCCGAGGTGGCCCACGGCCCGGGCGCGCCGGTTCCGCAGGGGTTCGGCGGCGGCGAGGAGCCGCTCGACGCCGATCTTGGCCTGGGCGCTGTCGCCCCGGGCCAGCGCCACCGCGACCAGGATCTCCTGCGCGTGCCAGGCCAGGTAGCGGACCTCGGATTCTTGCTCGTACAGGGTGGTGGCCCACTGCGCGGCCCGGTCGAGATCGCCGGCCGCGAGGGCGGCGACGCCGAGGGAGTGCATGAGTACCCCGGTCCCGAGGCGCAGCCGTTCCTGCCTGGATCGCTCGAGATCAGCCTCGGCCCGCTCGCGGGCGGCGTCCGCCGCGCCCATGCTGGCGTCGACCAGGGAGAGCACCTCGACCGCGCAGTACCGGCTCAGCCGGTCCTGGCCCGGCATCATGGCCAGCGCCCGTTCACCGTGAGCGCGGGCGCCGGCCAGGTCCCCGGCCGAGAAAGCGGCGTGCGCCAGGCACCACAGGCACCAGCGGATGTCGTCCTCGTAGCCGATTGCTTCCGCCACCCGGAGCGTTTCCTCGAGCGGGCCGCGCATCGCGTGGGGATCGTCCTGACAGAAGTAGCTGATCGCCAGCGAGCCGAGTGCGTCACACAAGGCGACCTGGTCTCCTGCGGTCCGGGCGAGATCGGCCGCCCGCACGAGCATCGGGTCGCCGGCGCTGCTGTCACTCAAGATGACCAGGGCTCCGAGCCGGCTGAGGGCGAGTGCCTGCGAGCGGGTATCGGCAATCGCCGCGCCCATTTCCAGAGCCGAGGTGGCGGCGGACTGCGTGCGGGTGAAGTCGCCTAGCCAGAACGACAGGACCGACAGCTTGGCCAGGGCGAGAGCCCGCTTGGGGGAAGGCTCAGCCGAGGCAGCAGCCAGGCTCTGCTCGGTTGCCGTCACCCCTTCCGTCAGCCGCCCGCGTACCCGCCAGTACAGGCCCAGTGCTCCTGCGATGGCGAGGGCGTCGTCTGGCGCCCGGGTGCAGCCGTCGTCGATGGCCGCCCGCAGGTTGGGCGACTCATCATCCAGACGGCCCCGGCCGGCTGGCGCCAGTGCCCACAGCTCCCGGTCGGCGCGCTGGGCCAGCTCGCGGAAGTAGGCGCGGTGCCGGTCCGCCAGCAGGTCGCCCTCGCCCGCCGCGGCCAGGCGCTCGGCGGCGTACTGGCGGACGAAGTCGAGCATCCGGAAGCGGGTGGCGCCTGCCCGGCGCTCCACCGCCAGCAGCGACTTGTCGACCAGGCCCTCGACCTCGTCGAGGACCCGGCCGACCGCGATGCCATCTCCGGCGCACACTGCCGTGGCGGCTTCCAGGTCGAAGCCTCCCGAGAAGACCGACAGCCGGGCGAAAAGCTGACGCTCGGAGTCGGTGAGGAGCTGGTGGCTCCAGTCGAGCGACGCCCGGATGGTCTGGTGGCGCGGATCTGACCGGTGACCGCCTCCCAATAGCCGCAGTTGATCGTCCAGGCCATCAGCGATCTCGGTAGCGGACAGGACCCGAATCCGCGCTGCGGCCAGCTCAATAGCCAGGGGAATGCCGTCGACCCGGCGGACGATAGCCTCGAACGTTCCAGCGACCTCCTCGCCCGGGTCGAACCGTCCTTCCGCGTGACTGGCTCGATCGGCAAAGAGCCGGGCCGCGTCGGACGCCGCCGCCTCGCCGACGCCGCCCCGCTTCTGCAGGGACAACGAGGGCACTGGCCACACCAGCTCTCCGTCGGCGTCAAGCGGGGAACGGCTCGTGGCCAGAACCGTCACCAATGGACACCCGCGCAACAGCACCTCGGCCGCACCCCGGGCGGCACCCAGAACGTGCTCGCAGCAATCCAGCACCACCAGCGCGTTTGCGTCACGCAGGTACTCAGCCGCCGCTCGTAGCGGAGAGCGGCTGGATCCGCCGCCGACCGATTCCAGCACCGCCACGCCGACCAGGCTGGGGTCGGCCAGCGCGGCAAGCTCGACGAGGTAGACGTTGGCCCACCCCAGGTCGCCGGCGCTGAAGCCCAGCTGCAGGGCCAGCCGAGTCTTGCCGATCCCGCCGATCCCCACCAGGGTGACGAGCCGCTTTCCCTCCCGGAACAGCGACCGGAGCTGGTCCAGCTCCCGTTCCCGGCCAACGAAGCTGGTCAGGGACATCGGCAGGTTGCCGGTGACATCCCAGTCCAGCGGTTCATCCGCACGGGAGCCTGGTCCAGGATCCTGCGTCTTGCCCATGCCACATCATGGCACGGGCCCTGCGGCAACACGGATGTTGCCATCGCGTCGCTTGATGTTTACCAAGCGGGGCATGGCGAGAGATCACCAGAATCCGGTGACGGCTGCTCACCTACCCCGCGGCAATCCTGGAATGGCAGCGGACCTGACCACTCGCAGCTGCGAGCGGCAGCGGAAGGAGAGCAGCGATGACGCACGACCTGGGTGTCTGGATCGCTGAGGACCGCGCCCTGGCGCCTGCTCGGGCAGGGCGCTGAGATGGCCGGTCGGCTGGCTGGGAAGGTCTGCGTCGTCACCGGCACCGGCGGCAGCATGGGACGCGCCACCGCCCTGACCTTTGCCCGCGAGGGCGCGTCGATCGTCGGCTGTGACGTATCGGTCAAGCCGGCCAAGGAGACCGCCGAGCTGGTCCGCGCCGCCGGCGGCCACATGGTGTCGCTGCAGCCGTGCCAGCTCGGCGATCCAGTCGAATGCGCGCGGCTGGTCGAGCTGGCGGTGAGCGAGTTCGGCCGGATCGACGTGCTCTACAACCTGGCCGCCAGGGAGCACTTCCACCCGCTCGAAGGCTTCACCGACGAGGAATGGGATGCGGCTCGCAAAGACGAGGTCGACCTGGTGTTCTACCTGACCCGTGCGGCCTGGCCCCACCTGAAGAGCAGCCGCGGCGTGATCGTGAACATGGCCTCGCTGAACGGATCCCTCAGCTTCAAGAACATCCCCTCGCTGGCCCACACGACCAATAAGGCAGCGATCATCGGGATGACCCGCCAGCTGGCCCTGGAGGGAAGCGAGCACGGGATCCGCGTCAACTCGATCTCGCCCGGTCTGATCGAAAGCAAGGCGACCCAGGGGCAGCTCGAGGACGACCAGTGGGCGCGCGACATGCGCGCCAGGACACTGATGGGCCGGCTCGGGCGGCCGGAGGACGTGGCGAACGTCGCGTTGTTCCTCGCGTCCGATGAGAGCTCCTACGTCACGGGCATCGACCTGGTGGTCGATGGCGGGATGAAGGTCTGGTGACCGCCGTGTCCGGCTGGTCACTGCCGGGACGCCGCCCTTGATACCTCGGCGGGATCTACCCACAACCGGAAGGAGAGACGATATGTCGACTTATTTCGCGACCGCAGGCGTGCAGGAGGCGGCGTCAGTGAGCGAGCGCATCGCGATCGTGGTCGGCGCGGGCGGCGAGCTCGGCCGGGCAACCGCCCAGGCCCTGGCGTCCGCCGGGTACACGGTGGTCGGGGTCGACCGGAGCGAGGAAGGGCTGAAGAAGCTACCGGACAGCATCCGCCGCGAGGTCGGCGACGCGACCGATCCGGCCGCGGCCAAGGCCCTGATCGACAAGATCGCCGCGCAGGCCGGGCCGCCCGAGGTCCTGGTCAACACCATCGGCATGTTCCGCCTGGGCGAGGCGGTCGCCGTGACACCCGATGACCTGCGGGTCCTGATGGACGTCAACCTGGGCGCGGCGCTGTGGCTGAGCCAGGCGGTCGAGCCGTACATGCGCCAGGGCGGCAAGGGCAGCATCGTGCACGTGTCAGCCCGGCCCGGGACCGACCCGACCGCCGGCTACGCGGCCTACAGCCTCAGCAAGGCGGCGCTGAGCCACCTCGTGCGCATTCTCGACCTCGAGCTGCGCCCGCACGGCATCCGCGTCAACGCGGTCGCACCGCAGCTCATCAACACGGCCGTCAACCAGTCCCTGTTCCCGGCCGACGTGCTCGCGCACGCGGTCGAGCCGGAGGCGGTCGCGAACGTCATCGCCTTCCTCGCGGGCGACCTCGCCGCGCCCGTCAGCGGCGCGATCGTCCCGGCCTATGGCGCCTAGACCGGTGCGCCAAGACCCGAGGGAGAAGGCCTGATGGGGAACCACCCTCGACGGTGATCTCGGCGGTCGGCACGCCGCCGAGCTCGGCCGCGGTCCGCGCCGCGCGGGTGAGCGGTCATCACCGGATCCCGGTGATGACCGCTCACCTGACCGGCGGCGAGTCTCAGGGGGCGGACGGGATCACCAAGAAAGGAGATCGACATGTCTGACGTGTCCGAGACCGCCGACGTCATCATCGTCGGCGGCGGTTCGGCCGGCGCGGTCCTCGCGGCCCGCCTCAGCCAGGACCCCACCCGGACGGTCCTGCTGCTCGAGGCTGGCCCCACGTACGATCCTGGCGCGTATCCGCGCGCGCTGCTCGACGCGAACACGATCGCGGACCCAGCCCACGACTGGGGCTACACCTCGCACGGCTCCGGCCAGTCGCAGATCCCAACCCCGCGCGGCAAGGTGGTCGGCGGCAGCTCGGCGGTGAACGCGGCGGTGGCGCTGCGGTCCCGCGCGGCCGACTTCGACCGGTGGGGCGCGCACGGCGTCGACGGGTGGTCGTTCGACGACGTGCTTCCGGTCTACAAGCAGCTCGAGAACACCCCGAGCGGCGACGACGCCTTTCACGGGCGGACCGGCCCGCAGCCGATCCGCCAGCGCACCGATGACGAGCTGACGCCGTCCCTGCTCGGATTCGTGGAGGCGGCGGTCGCGCAGGGCTTCAAGCGGGTGCACGACTTCAACGGGGCCGAGCAGAACGGCGTCGACGGGTACCCGGTCGACGTGGTCGACGGCGTCCGGCAGAACGTCGGCCTGGTCTACCTCACTGAGCAGGTCCGGCGGCGGCCCAACCTGACCATCCGCGGCGACGTCAACGTCGACCGGGTGCTGTTCGATGGCGTGACCGCCACCGGCGTCCTCGGAGCGGACGGCACGGTCTACCGGGGCCGTGAGGTCATCCTCTCCGGCGGCACCTACGGCAGCCCGGCCATCCTGCTCCGCTCCGGCGTCGGCCCGGCCGACGACCTGGCCGCGCTCGGCATCGGCGTCGTCGCCGATCTGCCGGTCGGCCAGCGGCTGCAGGACCAGCCCGGGTACTACAACGCCTACGCGCTGGCGCCCGAGTACCTGGAGATGAGCCCCGCAGTCGGCTCCCTGCTGTGGACGGCCTCATCCGAGGCCGACCCCGACGAGCTTGACCTCCACGTCACCGCGACCCACCTGATGGACGCGAAGTTCAGCCCGACCGGCGGCGCGATCGTGGTGATGCCGGCCCTGACCCGGCCCGAGTCGACCGGCACGGTGAAGCTGGCCAGCCGCGACCCCGGCGACGCCCCGCTGATCGACGCGAACTACCTCGGCACCGACCGGGACGCCCGCCGCCTGCTTGAAGGGGCCAAGATCGGCCGCGCGATCGGCCGCAGCCCGGTCTTCGCGCCGTTCGTCGCGGCCGAGCTGACCCCGGGCGACGCGGTCGCCGACGATGAAGAACTCGCCCGGGCCGTCGCCGGCAATCTGGCCATCTACGGGCATCCCACCTCCAGCGTACCGATGGGCGGACCGGCCGACCCGTGGGCGGTCGTCGACTCGGTCGGGGCCGTCAGCGGCGTCGGCGGCCTGCGGGTAATCGACGCCTCGATCATCCCCGAGGCTCCCTCCGCCACCACCAACATGACCGTGATCATGCTCGCCGAGCACATCTACCAGCGCGCCTACGCCCGCTGAACCGACAAGGAGCACCTGATGACCAGCGCACCCGTCCGCGACCAGCTTGCCGACCACTTCCTCACCCCGCAGAACTCGGCCTTCCTGTTCATCGACTACCAGCCATCGCAGCTGGCCACGATCCGGTCGATGGACCCGGAACTGCTGACGAAGAACGCCGTCTCGACGATCAGGACGATCAAGACCTTCGGGGTCCCGGTCGTGCACTCGACCGTCAACGTCGCCAACGGCCAGGGCCCGACCCTGCCGGCGTTCGCCGACCTGCTGGCCGACGACAAGCCGCTCGACCGGACCACCGTCAACTCGTGGGAGGACGTCGAGTTCCTGCAGGCCGTCCGCGCCACCGGCCGCAGGAAGCTGGTCATCTGCGCGCTATGGACCGAGGTCTGCATGGCCTTCACCGCGCTCGACGCGCTGCACGACGGGTACGAGGTCTACCCGGTGGTCGACGCGATCGCCGGCACCTCGCCCGAGGCCCACCGGGCCGGCCTTGAGCGGGTCACCCAGGCCGGCGGCCAGCCGGTCAGCTGGGTCTCCCTCGCCTGCGAGCTGCAGCGCGACTGGGCCCGGACCGAGACGGTCCCGGCGATCGTGGACATCGTGCTGACCGACCGCCTGACCAAGGAGTGACAGCGGGACGGTAGACAGTCGCCCCGGTCCGTTCGAAAATCAAAGCCTTTGAATTCAAGATCTGGTATCGAACCATGCAGGCATGCACCGGGCCGGGACTTGTCCCCGCCCCGGTGCGTCGCGGTCAGGGGTGGACGGGTCCGCTTGGGCCCTTGTCGAGGCGGAGCGACTGCATGATGGCGAACGTGGTCGTGTAGGTGAATTCCTCGATGTCGGCGGCCGCTAGCACGCCGGTGTACTTGGCGATGACGGGCGCGGCGGCGGCCTCGGTGACGGCGTTCAGGTGGCCCTTGATCCCAGGCCAGACATTCGCCCCGGCGTTCACGTAGAAGGGCACCGGGTTGACCGACGCCAGCGCCTCCTTCGAGCTCGCCTCGATGTCGGCGATGTACTGCTGGTGCACCGCGACGTCATCGCGGGTGGCCAGTCGGCCGACGTGCCCGGAGATCAGGTGCGTCCAGGAGTAGGACAGCGCGATGGCCGGGGCGCCCATGTAGCCGATCACGTCCTCGCTCAGGTTGGTGTTGTAGATCGGAACCCAGCCGGCGTTGACCACATCGATGAACATGAGCGCGTCGTGGTCGGGGAAGTGGATCTAGATGTTGTCCGGCGTGTGGTTGGGGCCGTGCCACGCCAACTCGACCCGCTCGCCGCCCACGTTCAGCGTGTAGCGGTCGGCGAACGTCACCTCCGGCGCGGGCCGGGCCGGGTCGTCGTCTCGCAGCAGCAGCCGCCGGGTGTCCTCGTGCCCGATCCTGACCACGTCCCCGAAGATCGAGGACCCGGCCCCGTGGTCGGCGTGGTGGTGGGAGTACACCAGGTGGGTCACCCGGTTGCTGACGCCGTTGGCGGCCGCGATCTCGTCCACCGCGCGCTGCAGGTTGTGGCCGATCGACGGGGGTGCGTCGAACAGGACCACGCCGTCGGCGGTGGTCAGGATGGCCGAGTTGTAGACGCCGTCGGTGACCCAGTACAAGTTCCGCTCGACCCGTCCGACGTAGTAGCCCTGCTCGTTGAGGGCCGGGCCGAGAGCGGACTGGGGGACGGGCGCGTAATCGGGCGAGCCATCGCCTGGTGCTGGTGTGGTCACGGTATCTCCCTTGGATCCGGGGCACGTCCCCTGACGGCCGTGCGCGCCATCGCATCGGGTCCAGAGTCGCGGTCATACAGGTGAGCGGTCTTCACCGGATCTTGGTGTTTCGCGCCCCCGGTCAGCCGGGCCGTTGACAGTACGTGCGCGGGCTGATAGCGAAGGAGGATGTGCCAAGATTGGGGCACTGGCACCAGGGTGTCAGGCGTACACATCAAGGCGGGCCTTTGACGGTGGCTCACGCAACTCCCCGCCTCATCGACCGGGGCGATCTTCTCGCCGCCCTCGACCGCGCGGCGGCACGCACGGTGACGATCATCTCGGCCCCGGCCGGCAGCGGGAAGACGTCGCTGCTGCGCGCCTGGGCGGACCGTCAGGGTGAGCGCCGCCGGCTCGCCTTCCTGCAGGTGCAACGGGATCAGCAGGACGCCCAGCAGTTCTGGCTGGCCCTGCTGGACGCGGTCCGCGCCGCTTCGAGCGAGACCGGCCGGGCGGGACCGCCAACGGCGACGCCTGAGTTCAACCCGCCGGCGATGGTCGACCGGGTGCTAGCGGAACTGGCCGACGCACCGGCCGGCATCACGGTCATCATTGACGATCTGCACGAGCTGACCTCGCCGGAGGCGGTCGCCCAGCTGACCCGGTTGTTGACCAACCTTCCGCCGGGCGCCCACGCGATGCTCACTACCCGCCATGATCTGCGGCTGGGCCTGCATCAGCTGCGGCTGGCGGGCGAGCTGGCCGACATCCGCGCGGCCGATCTGCGCTTCACCGAGGCGTGAGACCCGCCTGCTGCTCGACGCTGCGGGGATCGCGCTGTCCCCATCCGGGGTAGCGCTGCTCCACCAGCGGACCGAGGGATGGGCCGCCGGTCTGCGCCTGGCGGCGATCGCCCTAGTCGGCCAGCCCGACCCGGAGCGCTTCGTGGCCGAATTCTCCGGCAGTGACCGGACGGTGGCCGAGTACCTGATCGCGGAGACGCTCGAACGCCAGCCGGCCGACGTCCAGGACCTGCTGCTGCGCACCTCCCTGCTCGATCAGGTCAACGGCGAGCTGGCCGACCTGCTCACCGGCCGGTCGGACGCGGAGCGGATCCTGCTCGCGCTGGCCGACGCGAACGCGTTCGTCTTGCCGCTCGACCCCGAGCGCACCTGGTTCCGCTACCACCACCTGTTCGGTGATCTGCTCCGGCTGGAGCTGCGCCGGACGCTGCCGACCGAGGTGCCGGCGCTGCACCGGCGCGCGGCCGGATGGTTCGTCCGGCAGGGCCGGGTAGTCGACGCGGTCCGCCACACCCAGGCGGCGGGCGACTGGCCTGCGGCGGCGCGGCTGCTGGCCGACCATTCCTTCAGCCTGACGCTCGACGGGCAGTCGCAGACGATGCTGGCGCTGGCCCGGGCCTTCCCGGCCGGCGAGGATCACCCCGAGCTGGCGCTGGTTCGGGCCGGCGGCGATCTCGTCCAGGGGCGCCTGGATGAGGCGGCCGCCCACCTGTCGGTCGCGGAGGCGTACGCCGCGGCGGCGCCGCCGGATCGCCAGCGCCGCCTCCAGGTGGCGATCGCGTCGCTGCGGCTGTCGCTGGCCAGGCGGCGCGGTCACCTGGCGGGCGTGATCGAGCAGGTCAGGTTCCTCGCCTCGCCCGTGACCGGGCGCTCCGACGAGGACATCGCCCTCGGCAGCGACCTGCGGGCGGTGGCGCTCATGAACCTGGGGACGGTCGAGGCGTGGACGCTCGGGCTGCATGACGCCGAGCGCCACCTGCGGCAGGGCGCCGAGCTGGCCCGGGAGATCGGCCGCCCGTATCTCGAGGTCGGGTGCCTCGCCCAGCTCGGCTTCGCGTCAAAGGTCGAGCCGTTCGCCACCACCCAGCAGCGCTGCCTGGAGGCGATCGCGCTGGCCGAGCAGCACGGCTGGGGCGCGGAACCGGTGGTCGCGCCCGCGCTGATGACGATGGCCGGCACGAGCGTCTGGCTGGGCGAGTTCGACCAGGCCGAGCGGTGGCTGCAGCGGACCGCGGTTGCCCTGCAAACCGACACCGGGCCGGACATCAGCCTGCTGCTGCACCACACGACCGCGATCCTGCACGCCTGCCGGGGGCAGCGCGAGCAGGCGCTCGAGGAGTTCACCGCGGCCGAGCAGCTGGGGTCGCGGCTGGAGGGATCGCACGCGCTGGCCAGCCAGGTCACGGGCTGGCGGCTGGCCACGCTGGCCCGGCTCGGGCGGCCGGGCGAGGCCCGGGCGGCGCTGGCGACGGTCGGCGACGAGCTGGCAGTCTCCGGTGAGCTCGGCAACGCCGCCGCGGTGATCTGCCTCGCCGAGGGGGATCCGGCGGCGGCCCTGAGCGCGCTGCAGCCGGTGCTCGACGGGGCGGTCCCGGTCATCGGCTACGTCACCGTCCTGGAGGCGCACCTGCTGGCCGGGCTCGCGCACCGCTCGTCGGGTGACGGGCGCGCGGCGAGCCAGGCGGTCGAGCGCGCGCTGGCGCTGGCGGAGTCTGACCACCTCGTGCTGCCGTTCGCGATGACGTTGTCGCTGGAGCTGCTCGAGTCCCTGTCTCAGCACGAGACCGCGCACGCCGCCCTGCTGGCGGACATACTCGACGCCCTGCACGGTTCACGTCCGGCGCCGGCGAACCAGCGGCCGCCGCTGGAGGCCGAGGAGCTCAGCCCGGGCGAGCTTCGGGTGCTGCGATACCTGCCGACGAACCTGTCGCGGCCCGAGATCGCCGGCGAGCTGTCGGTCTCGGTCAACACGGTCAGCACCCACGTCCGCAGCATCTACGCCAAGCTCCAGGTCAGCGACCGCTCCTCGGCCGTGCAGCGGGCGCGGGAGCTGCGACTGCTTGCGGCCGGGCGCGCCCGCTAGCCACGGTCACCGTATTCCGGTGATGCGCGGTCACCTGCCGGCCGCCGACGATGGCCTCATGGACCTGGAACCGGCCCTGTACACAATCCGGATCAACGGTCACCTCGGCGCCACGCTGCTGTCCGCGTTCCCGGCCATGGCCGCGCGGCCGGACGGCGCGCACACCGTGCTCACCGGGCCGCTGGACCGGTCGGCGCTGTACGGCGTGCTGGCCGAGATCGAGGCGCTCGGCCTCGACCTGCTCGAGGTCCGCCAGCTCGGCTCGGACCGCGAATCCCCGTGCGACCCGGGTGGCGGTCTCCCGCCGTGACCGCCGGTGCCGGCGGCCCGCCGGTGGGAAGGATGATCGAGGTACCCGTAGAGAGGAAGGGAGCCGGCTCGGTGAGCGTAGATTCCGACCGCGTTGCGCGGCTACGGCACACGAGGTCGTACCTGCGTGCCGCCGACCCGGTGCTGGCCCGGCTGATCGACCAGCGGCCCGACTTCGATCCCCAGGCGTGGCGGGCCGAGCTGCCGCCGATGGACCTCTACGGCGCCCTGCTGTTCCAGGTCATCGGGCAGCAGCTGTCGGTCGCGGCGACCCGCACGATCCTGGGGCGCATCCAGGCGCTGTTCGGCGGCCGTCTCCCCGCCCCGGCCGAGCTGCTGGCGCTCGACCCCGCCCGGCTCCGCGCGGCCGGGCTGTCGTGGCGGAAGATCGGCACCCTGCGCGACCTGGCCGAGCGGTTGACGGACGGCCGGATCGACGCCGACGAGCTGAGCGCCCGGCCCGACGACGAGGTGATGGCCGCGCTGACCGTCATCCCCGGGATCGGCCCCTGGACCGTGCAGGGCGCCCTGCTGGTCGCGCTGGACCGGGAGGACGTGGTGCTGCCGGGAGACCTCGCGCTGCGCAAGGCGGTCCAGGCCGCCTACCGGCTCGATCACCGGCCCACCGAGCAGGAGGTGCTGGCCATCGCCGAGAAATGGCGGCCGTACCGCAGCCTGGCCACCAGCTACCTGTTCTCCGCCGTCTTCGAGCCGGCCGAACCAGTCCCGCCGGCCGAGGCGCCGGCCGCGCGAACCGAGCGCCCTCGGGATAACAGCAAGAAGCGGCCCGAGGTAGCGTGACCCGTATGGCCCGATCTCGCGGTGGCAGCTCTGCGGCTTCGACCCCTGGCAACGCGCTGGCCGACCGCCTGGCCCGGCTGCCCGGCGCCATCCAGGCGCGCGGCGTCCGGCACAACAACCTGCGGGACCTCGATGTCGACATCCCGCTGTGGTGCGTGGTGGCGGTGGCCGGGGTCTCCGGCTCGGGCAAGAGCTCGCTCGCCACCGGGACCCTGTACGCCGAGGGCATGCAGCGGTTTCTCGAGGGCCTGTCCACCTACAGCCGTCGGCGGCTGAGCCAGGCCCAGCGGCCGGACGTGGACCGGATCGATCACCTGCCGGCCGCGCTCGCGCTGCGCCAGCGGCCGCCCGTCCCCGGGGTGCGCAGCACCGTCGGGACGATGAGCGAGGTGCTCAACGTGCTCCGGCTGATCATGTCGCGGCTGGGCACGCACATCTGCCCGAACGGCCACCCGGTCACGCCGACGGTGTCGACCCAGGGCACGGAGATGACCTGCCCGGTCTGCGGGGTGCGGTTCACCCACCCGGGGGCGGAGTCGTTCGCGTTCAACTCCTACGGCGCCTGCCCGGCCTGCAACGGGACCGGCGAGCTGTTCCAGGTGGACGTCGACGCGCTGGTGCCGGATGAGGACAAGAGCATCAACGACGGGGCCGTGCTGCCGTGGAACTCGGGCGGCCGGCGGCTCTACCGGTACGCCGCCGGGCAGCTCGGCGTGCGGCTGGACGTGCCGTTCCGCGAGCTGACGGAGCGGGAGCGGGACATCGTGTTCCACGGCGAGCCGGTAGAGCGCGAGGTCCGGCTGCGCGAGGGCACCCCCCGCGCGATCACCCTGAACGTGCACTACGAGAACGCGATCGCCGCAGTCGAGCACGCGGCGGGCGGCGACAACCCGGGCGGCCGGAGCCGGGTCGAGAAGTTCCTCAAGGTCGGCGTCTGCCCGGTCTGCCACGGCACCCGGCTGCGGCCCGAGGCGCTGCGCAGCACCCTCGACGGCCGCAACCTCGCGCAGATCAGCGCGCTGACCCTGGAGGAGCTGCGGCCCTTCGTCGAGAGCGTGCCCGGGCTGGTGCCGAAGGAACTCGCCCGGGTGTCGAACGGCCTGGTCAAGGAGTGCCTGCAGGTGCTCGACCCGCTGCTCGAGCTGGGCCTCGGCTACCTGCAGCTCGACCGGGCCGGGAGCACGCTGTCGACCGGCGAGCGGCAGCGCCTCGAGCTGACCTCGACCGTCCGCGCCAACACGACCGGCATGCTCTACGTGCTCGACGAGCCGTCCGTCGGCCTGCACCCGAGCAACATCGAGGGGCTGCGCACCACCATCGAGATGCTCGCCGCCAACGGCAACTCGGTGGTGATGGTCGAGCACGAGATCGAGATCATCAACGCCGCCGACTGGGTCATCGAGCTCGGCCCCGGGGCCGGCGCCTATGGGGGCACGGTCATCGCGCAGGGCACCCCGGCCGACATCCGCGCCAGCGACGACTCGATCATCGGCCCCTACCTGGCGGGCCGCCCGGCCGTCCGCCGCGAGCCCCGGCCGACCGACGGCGAGGCGGTCACGGTCGAGGTCGCCGACCTGTACAACCTGCACGACGTCCGCGCGTCGTTCCCTGAGCGAACGATGACCGCGGTGGCCGGGCCGTCCGGCGCGGGCAAGACCGCCCTGGTCCTGGAGAGCCTGGTGCCCGCGCTGCGCGCCAGCCTGGCGGGCGAGAAGACGCCGAAGCACGTCCGACGGCTGACCGCGGCGGGGATCCGCGGGCTGGCCGAGATCGACGCGACCCCGATCGGCCAGAACTCCCGGTCGACGCCGGCCACCTACTCAGGCGCGTTCGACGCGATCAGGCAGGCGTTCGCGGACACCCCGCTGGCGCGGCGCCGCCGCTGGAAGCCGGGACACTTCTCGTTCAACACCAAGGCCGGCCAGTGCCCCGAGTGTGAGGGGCTGGGGCACGTCGACATCGACGTGCAGTACCTGCCGGACATCCGCGAGGTCTGCCCGCTGTGCCACGGGTCGCGCTATCGGGAGGAGGTGCTCGACGTGCGCCTCGACGGGCTGACGATCGCCGACGTGCTCGCGCTGAACGTCCACGACGCGGTCGAGCGGTTCGCGGGCCGGCCCGCGATCGTCCGGCCGCTCCGCCCGGTCGACGACGTCGGGCTCGGCTACCTGCGGCTGGGGGAGGAGACCCCGTCGCTGTCGGGCGGCGAGTCCCAGCGGCTGCGCATCGCGTCGCGGCTGCGCAGCAGCCAGCGCGGCATCCTCTACGTATTCGACGAGCCGTCGACCGGGCTGCACCCGGTCGACATCGCCGTGCTCGTCGGCGTGTTCGACCGGCTGCTCGACGGCGGCGCGACCGTGGTGGTCATCGATCACGACCTCGACCTGCTGGCGGCGGCCGACCACCTCATCGACATGGGCCCGGTCGGCGGCCCGGCCGGCGGCCGCGTCGTCGCGTCGGGGACGCCGGCCGAGGTGGCCGCCAACGGCGACAGCGTCACCGGCCCCTACCTGGCGCGACACCTCAG
>CAWIIX010000020.1:507500-869370 GCA_963836195.1 uncultured Actinomycetota bacterium
TCACTGGTCAAGTGATTCCGCGCCGACAATGTAACGGGGCTCAAGCACGCCGCCGAAGCCGCGACATTCGCGCGTAAGCGCGGATGGGTAGGAGAGCGTCATGCAGCCCGCGAAGCAGCAGAGTGATCTAGCTGTGGAGGCTGCATGAGTGAGAATGCAGGCATGAGTAGCGAAAGACGAGTGAGAAGCTCGTCCGCCGATTGACCAAGGGTTCCTGGGGCAGGCTAATCCGCCCAGGGTAAGTCGGGGCCTAAGACGAGGCCGACAGGCGTAGCCGATGGATAACGGGTTGATATTCCCGTACCCGCGCGCGGCCGTCCAGGCTGAAACCATGATGCTAAGAGCCGCGGATCGCCCTTAGGGGCGTGAGGCGGCTCGGCCCGATTGGGTAGTAGGCGAGGCGTAGGAGAGACGCAAGAGGCTAGCTCTACCGGGCGGTGGTTGTCCCGGGGTAAGGACGTAGGGCGGTCCGCAGGCAAATCCGCGGACCTTGTGCCTGAGATCTGATGCCGACCCGCAAGGGGAAGTGAGTGATGCCATGCTGCCGAGAAAATCTTCGCGCCGAGGACGCGCGCGGCCCGTACCCTAAACCGACGCAGGTGGTCAGGCAGAGAATGCCGAGGCGATCGGGTGAACCGCGGTTAAGGAACTAGGCAAATTGCCCCCGTAACTTAGGGATAAGGGGGCCCACACCCGGTGATGACCCATGCGGTCTGAGCTAGGTGGGGGCGCAGAGGCCAGGGGGAAGCGACTGTTTACTAAAAACACAGGTCCGTGCCAAGCCGCAAGGCGATGTATACGGACTGACGCCTGCCCGGTGCCGGAACGTTAAGGGGACGGGTCAGCTCTTCGGGGCGAAGCTCAGAACTTAAGCGCCGGTAAACGGCGGTGGTAACTATAACCATCCTAAGGTAGCGAAATTCCTTGTCGGGTAAGTTCCGACCTGCACGAATGGCGTAACGACTTCCCCGCTGTCTCAACCGCGGGCCCGGCGAAATTGCACTACGAGTAAAGATGCTCGTTACGCGCAGCAGGACGGAAAGACCCCGGGACCTTTACTGCAGCTTTGCATTGGTGCTCGGGACGGCTTGTGTAGGATAGGCGGGAGACTGGGAAGCGGGCACGCTAGTGCCCGTGGAGTCGCTGGTGAAATACCGCTCTGGTCGTTCTGGGTGTCTAACCTGGGCCCGTGATCCGGGTCAGGGACAGTGCATGGCGGGTAGTTTAACTGGGGCGGTTGCCTCCCAAAAGGTAACGGAGGCGCCCAAAGGTACCCTCAGCCCGGTCGGCAACCGGGTGCCGAGTGCAAGTGCACAAGGGTGCTTGACTGTGAGACAGACATGTCGAGCAGGAGCGAAAGCTGGGACTAGTGATCCGGCGTCGGCTTGTGGAAGCGGCGTCGCTCAACGGCTAAAAGGTACCCCGGGGATAACAGGCTGATCTTGCCCAAGAGTCCATATCGACGGCATGGTTTGGCACCTCGATGTCGGCTCGTCGCATCCTGGGGCTGGAGCAGGTCCCAAGGGTTAGGCTGTTCGCCTATTAAAGCGGTACGCGAGCTGGGTTTAGAACGTCGTGAGACAGTTCGGTCCCTATCCGCTGCGCGCGCAGGAGACTTGAGAGGGGCTGTCCCTAGTACGAGAGGACCGGGACGGACTGACCTCTGGTGTGCCAGTTGTTCCGCCAGGAGCACGGCTGGTTGGCTACGTCGGGAAGGGATAACCGCTGAAAGCATCTAAGCGGGAAGCCCGCCTCAAGATAAGGTCTCCCACCACCACGAGTGGGTAAGGTCCCCAGCCAGACGACTGGGTTGATAGGCCGGAAGTGCAAGCGCCGCGAGGCGCTCAGCTGACCGGTACTAACAGACCGAGGGCTTGACACACACTTACAGTCGCTCCATGCGAGCTTCGCGTCCACTATGCGGTTCCCGGAATACGGCCGGGAGCCATCAAGGCTGATATTTCCATAGAGTTGCGGCGGCCATAGCGAGGGGGAAACACCCGGTCCCATCCCGAACCCGGAAGTTAAGCCCCTCAGCGCCGATGGTACTGCGAGGGAGGCCTCGCGGGAGAGTAGGACACCGCCGCACATTCCTTCGAGAAGAGCCGACCCCCACCGGGGTCGGCTCTTTTTGTTTTTGCCTACAGGGATTGAAAGGCTGAGGTCTTTGCCTGGCTGACCACGTTCGGCGTGCCTGCGTGACTGCGTGCCTGCCGTTTCCGCAGGCGTCCAGTCCCGCCACCGGGCAGTCCCGGGCGGCAGCACCGGGCTGAGCCCAAGAACGCGAAGACTTTTCGCAACGTGAAGACTTTTAGCTCGCATAGCGCGAATTTCTTTCGCCGTAATAAAAAGCTTCGCGATCCTGGGCGGCAACCGCCCCGCCCGCCTGATCACCCGGCGCGTGAGGTCATCGGCGCATCACCAGCACCATCGGCCGAGCCCAGAGACCCGGGCCATCAATCCCTATAAGTCAAGATCACCGGCAGCTTCCAGGATCGCCAGGTCACGGTTGGCGAACTGAACGTGCTCCCACTGGTCGCTGACGATGACTCGCAGGCACTCAGCCGCCGTGCGCCCGGCTGGCGGCGGGCAGCCGATCTCGGTGTTCGGCCCCCGCACCCGGTCCAGCTCTTCCTGTGTGACCTCCGCCAGGTAGTCGCGCAGATCGGCGATCCGCTCGGCGCGCACGGCGAGGATCTCGCCGAGGGCGGGCGCGGCGGACTCGTCGATGCCGAGCGCGGCGCCGTTGACGCTGAACGAGGCGGGCAGGCCGATCGGATGGAACGGGCTCGGGCGAAGGGCCGCCGCGTGGCCGTACCACGCGTCCACGACGAAGATCGTGTGGCGTAGGGTCTGGGCGAGCGACCATTCGCCGTTCACCGATCTGTAGACGGCTTCCTCCGGCAGCGCGCTTGCGCGCCGGACCGTCGCCCGCCAGAGCTCCTCGATGACGTCGACCGCGTCACGCATCGTCTCGGGGGTGGTCGGCCGCAGTCGCAGCCGTTCGGGGTGCAGGCGGTCCAGCTCGGCCTCAATCAACGGCATGACCTCAACGCCATTAACCCGCAGCCCGTCGATCGCCCCGTCGATGTCGCCGTTGAGCAGCAGCACGCCGCGCATGCGGGCGCCGCTGAGATCCACCTCGCGGAAGGTCGCGCCGGCCATGGACAGGCCGGTGAACTCCGCACCCTCGTAGTCTGGCTGCTGCGCGGATCGCGTCACCGGTACATCATAGGAGGCGGCTCCCGGGAGGCCCGCAGCCCTTGAGCACGCGAGTCTGGTGGATTCACGCGCGGGCTGACGAGATAACAGCAAGAAGCGTCTGGTTTGTGGGCGTCAACGCCAGAAGTCGGCGAGCTGAGCGGCTAGGGCTTGGCCTTGGTTGTAACCGGCCTGAGCGGCGGGCGGACGCGCCGCCAGATTCATCATGTTGGCGCCGAATGCGGTGCGGGAGCTGCTGTCGGGGAGGATGGTTTCGACTCGGCTGCCGCCTGCGCGTAGTTCGTCGGCCTGCGCTGCCAAGTACATGCCCCACTCGAGCGGCGCCCGTGTTCTGCCGCCCAGGGGTGACAGCACCAGCACGCGCCGATATCCGGCTGCCAGGTCGGCATTCTCGGGGGACCGGTAGCCGCCGTCGATGTACCAGTGGTCGCCGATCCGATGGGGAGGCAGGCCCGGCCCGGCGCAGCTGGCGGTGACGGCGTCCGCCAGTTCGACCCCGCTGTCGCGGTCGAAGAGGACCGGTTCACCGGTTTGGGCATCGATCGCCGCGATGAGGATCCGCCGTTGCGGCCAGTGCTGACTGGGCAGCCGAGCGGCCACGGTATCGCGCCGATGCGTGTGCGCGGAGCTGCCCGACGCCCCATTCATTTCGAGCGCCGCCGCGCCCATTCTGCGGCGCATGTCGGCCGCATCCTTAGAGGCGGCGATGATCGCGCTCGTCTTCTCCAGAAGGTCCGCCACCGGCGCCTCATGGACCCGCCCGCGGGCGGGTCCGGCCGGGCCGGCCCCGGGCCGGGACGCGCCGGCGAGGACGCCGGCCAGCAGCTCGGCCGGTTGGGTCGCGCTGGTTATCTGGGCCGCGGCGGTCGAACCGGCCGACGTCCCGATGATCAGGTCGGCCTTGGTCACATCCAGCCCGGCATCAAACAGACCGGCGATCACGCCGATCTCCCACGCGTTGCCTGCCGATCCGCCACCACCGAGGACCAGCGCTCGCTCGCCTTCTGAGGCCGTCGTCGAGCTGGAGTTCAGAGTTGAAGAAGGTGTTGTGTTCATCGGGGTCGCCTTTCGCGAATTGCCTGGAGGGCGCTCCCGGTGGCGACTACCTCAGTCGCGCGATCGTGGACTGCGGGGGAGCACCCACTGCGGACACTGCGGACATGGGTCTCACCTCCCGTCGGTAGATCACGATCGCGGGAACGCTAACACGCGGGCGACGCGGTACGCAACCGAGATGATGCCGGTTGCCAGGGGACCCGGGAGTCTAGGAGGTCGGCGGCCCGGGGAGCCGGGTGGCTCGCAGGCAGCGGCAGATCATCGGCAGGTCGGTCTGCTCCCATGGCCGGCGGTCAAGGAAGTCTCTGGCCCGCTGGGAGAAGTCGGCCCGCTTGGCCGGGTCGAGCGTGATCACTCCGCTGTAGGTGCCGAGCAGCCCGAACAGGTCGTCCTTGGTCATCGGGAGCGCGTACTCCACCGTGTACTCCTCGACCGAAGACATCGGCGAACCAGGCGGGAAGGTGACCTCGCGGCGCCGCCGGCGGCCTTTCCTCGACCCGCCGGTGGCGGTCGCGTCGGTGGCGGTCGCGTCGGTGGTAGGCGCGCCGGCGGCGGGCGCATCCGGCGCCCGGTCGGCCTCGCGGGCCTCGCGCATCAGGGCGTTGAACTCGGCCACCCAGCCTTCCCGGGAGTCCCTGGACACCCAGATCACGCCGAGGTTGCCGCCGGGGCGCAGCACCCGGGTGATCTCCGGCACGGCCCGGTCCGGGTCGAGCCAGTGCCAGGCGGAGGCGATCACCACCGCGTCAACCGACGCGTCGGGCAGCGGGATGTCCTCGCCCCGGCCGTCGAGCACCTCCGCCTCCGGGCACCTGGCCGTCAGCACCGCCCGCATCCGCTCGTCCGGCTCGACCGCCACGACGCGCGCGGCGCGGCCGATGAGCAGCCGGGTCGCCGCGCCGGTGCCGGCCGCCAGGTCGAGCACCGCGGCCGCGTCCGGCGGGATCAGCCAGTCGAGCGCCTGCGGGGGCGGGGCTGGGCGGTAGCGGTCGTAGGCGGCGGCCACCGAGCCGAATGACAACCGGCGGGATTCACGATCGGTCACGACCTCGAGCGTATCGTCGTCCTCGGTCGTGTCGGCTGCTCCGACACCCGGGCGGCCGCCCGAGCCTAGTGAGTTGTAGAATCAAATTCACTGATCTCGCGGGTCGAGGAGCGTTGATGACAGAGGTTGGCCAGGCGGCCGTTTCCAACGGCAGGCAGGACTGGGGCCCGCCGAGGGCCAAGACCGTGGAGTGGTACGACCCGGCGATCAGCGCCGCCGCCGCGGCCGGAACGGGCCTATCCGGCCTGGAGTTCCTGCGGGCGATCAGGGACGGCAAGCTCC
Source organism: uncultured Actinomycetota bacterium (assembly GCA_963836195.1). Lineage (GTDB taxonomy): Bacteria > Actinomycetota > Actinomycetes > Streptosporangiales > Streptosporangiaceae > Trebonia. The sequence goes on from CAWIIX010000020.1 coordinate 513,106, forward strand.
CGCCGGCGCCCATCGCGGCGCTGATGGGCTTCCGCCCGGTCGAGGTCGAACCGGGCCGGGTGGTCTTCGAGGGAACGCCGGACGAGTCGGTCTACAACCCCATCGGCATGGTGCACGGGGGCTACGTCTGCACGCTGGCCGACACGGTGGCGGCCTGCGCGGTGCACACCACGCTCGAGGCCGGCACCATCTACACCTCGATCGACCTGAACGTCAGCTACACCCGGAGGGTGACCAGGGACAGCGGGACGCTGCGGGCGGTGGGCACGGTCGTCAAGCCGGGTCGCCGGGTCGCGTTCTGCCGGGCGGACATCTTCGATGGCGCGGGCAAGGTCGTCGCCACCGCCACCAGCAGCTGCCTGGTCATGCCGGGAGCGGCGGCCGACTAGGTCGTCCGCCAGCTCGCCAGCAGCTCGGCCGCCCGCTGGCGGCAGTCGCCGCGGGGAGGGCCATCCGCTGCGGGTGATGCGCTCGCCGGGCCGGCGCGCGTCTACTCGGAGCCTGGAGGTGCGGTCATGGCTGGTCACGTCAGAAAGCTCAACAACCCGGAAGAGCTTGCGCGGATCGCCCAGGAGCTCTACGTCTACGCCTACCCGCTGGTGCTGATGGACGTCACCCGGCGGGTCACCACCAATACCGAGCGCCCGCAGGGGGTGCGCGCGCCGGTCAACGAGTTCGCGCATCTGGCGGAGTTCCCCGACGCGTCGTTCACCGAGGTGGTGCGGCCGAACGCGGACACGCTGTACTCGTCGCTGTGGCTCGACGTCACCGCAGAGCCGCTGGTCATCAGCGTGCCGGACTCCTGGGGAAGGTACTACCTGCTGCCGCTGCTCGACATGTGGACCGATGTGTTCGCCGCGCCGGGTGCGCGGACCACCGGGACCGACGAGCAGGTCTACGCCGTCACCGGACCGGGCTGGCAGGGGCGGCTCCCGGTCGGGGTGGAGGAGATCCGCTCCCCGACCGGGACGGCGTGGATGATCGGGCGGACCCAGACCAACGGACCGTCCGACTACGAGAACGTGCACAAGTTCCAGGCCGGCCTGACCGCCATCCCGCTGAGCCGCTGGGGGGACGGCAGCGGCGGCGACCCGCCGCGCGGGCGGGTTGACCCCGGCCAGGAGATGAGCGCGCCGTCGGCCCAGGTCGCGGCGATGTCCGGGCCGGCCTTCTTCGCCGCCGCCGCCGCGATCATGGCCGCCAACCCGCCGCACCTGACCGACACGTCGATGCTGCAGCGCGCCCGGCAGCTCGGCTTCCGGCCCGGCCAGCCGTTCGACCTGACCGACGCCCCACGCCGGCTGCGGGAGGCGGTCGACGACGCGCCGGCCGCCGCTCTGGCGGCGATCAGGGCGGCCCTGCCCCGGTCCGGTCTGCTCGTCAACCACTGGCAGATGATCTCCTCGCCGGTCGGGACGTACGGCACCGACTACCTCAAGCGCGCGCTGGTCGCGCAGATGGGGCTGGGCGCGAACCCGGTCGAGGACGCCATCTACCCGACGGCGGTGGCCGACGCCGACGGGCGGCCGTTCGACAGCGCGCGGGGCTACCGGATGCACTTCGACCCCGGCCAGACGCCGCCGGTGGACGCCTTCTGGTCGCTGACCATGTACGACCGGCGGCAGCTGTTTGCGGCCAACCCGATCGGCCGCTTCGCCATCGGCGACAGGGACGCGCTCAAGTTCAACGCCGACGAATCGCTTGATCTGCATATTTGCCGCGAATCGCCGGGTGACGTACTGGAATCCAACTGGCTGCCGACCCCCGCGTCGGGTCCGTTCACGATGAACCTGCGGCTCTACTGGCCGCGTCCCGAGGCGCTCGACGGCGGCTGGGAGCCGCCGCCGGTGCGGGCCGAGGATTAGACGGCGGCGCTTGCGGACGGGCCGCCTCCGCGCCGTCGGCCGGGCGGCCGGGGGCGGCTGCCAGCTGTAGACGGGGACCAGGCTGCGGATCGTGGCGCTCGGGGGGAGCCGTCCGGCCAGCCACATCGCCGTGTTGCGGAAGGCGACGGCGGGCGCCGCCGACCAGGTCGTCATCGTGCCCGCGCGGCGGGACCAGCGGACGACGTTCTGGGTCCGCGGCAGCCGGGCGGCCGTGTAGCGGGCCAGCAGCGCGGGTACCTCGTCGGGATTCGCTCCGGCCACCAGCCGGGCGATGACGGCGGCGTCCTCAAGCGCCTGGCACGCGCCTTGGCCGAGGTTGGGCGTCATCGGATGGGCGGCGTCGCCGAGCAGGGCGACCCGGCCGCGGTGAAAGGACGGCAGCGGCTCGGCCAGCTCGGCCACGTCGTGCCGGAGGACGTCCGCCGGCGCGACGCTCGCGAGCAGTGCCGGGATCGGCTCGTGCCACCGGCCGAACAGCCGGACCAGTTCGGCCAGCTCGTCGTCGGCGGCCCGCTGGCCGGGCGGCGCGGGCGCGGCCGCGTAACAGTACACCCGGCCGTCGGCCAGCGGCATGACGCCGAAGACGGTGCCGCGCCCCCAGCTCTCCGCCATCTGAACCTGGCCGTTCACCCCGGTCACCCCGGCCTGCCCGGTCACCGGGCCGGTGAGCAGCCGCCAGGTGGTGAACCCCGCGTAGCGCAGCCCCGGATGGCCGGGGAACAGGGCCGAGCGCACCGCCGAGCCGATCCCGTCGGCGGCCACCACCAGGTCGGCCGCAAGCTCACCGGCCGTGGTGGCGACGCGCGCTGCTCCCGGCCCGCCGGGCTCGACCGATGTCACCTCGGTGTCCAGGGACAGCACCCCCGCCGGAACACGCGCCGCCAGCGCCTCGATCACGGCCGACCGCGGCAGCAGGATGATCGGGTCCCCGAATCGGTCCGCAATCAGCTGCCCGGTCGTGCTGCGCATGAGCCAGCGGCCATCGGACCGCTGGATGCCCACCTCCTGCGGAACCGCGTGCTCCCGCAGCACGTCGCCCGCGCCGAACACGTCCAGCGCCCGCAGCCCGTTCGGCGCCAGCCCGAGTGCGACCCCGACCGGCTCAAGCGACGAGGCGCGTTCACACACAGTGACATTCCAGCCTGCTGAGTAGAGTCCCGCGGCCGCCGCCAGGCCGCCGATCCCCGCCCCGATCACGACCGCACGGGCTTGTGTCACCGGCTCGCGCTCCTTCTATTTACCGAACAACCTGCGGAAACGCTTCATATCGGGCTCGCCGGGTAGGGCCTGCAGAGTGCGGAACCTTGCCGGAATCGCGACCAGCTCGCTAGTAGCTCTCTGTGTCGGGCTGTCCCTTGTCGTCGTCGCCGTGGCGGCGATCGGCATCCTCGGCGCCCACTCGTCAACGATTCTAGGCAGGCAGGTTGCGAACGACGAGCTCGGTACCTCGACCGCGACCGGTGAGCTGGCCAGGAACATGGACATGGCCTACGTCACCGGCGAGGAGGCGTTCCTCACCGGCAATTCGGCCGTTCGGTCGCATCTCCTCAGCTATCTCTACACGAGCCTGCTGCCGGCGACCGAGGACGAGGTGACGAATCTGGTCCGGCTGCACGCGAACGACCCGGCGGCCGAGCGGTCCGACATGCAGCGGTTCGTCCGGCAGTGGCTGGCCGTGCGCGACGAGCTCAGCCCGACGAGCGTTGCGACCCATCCGATGGCGACGCTGGCGGCCGGCCTGAGCGCCGATTACGTGCCGCTTGGCGCGCACCTCAACCGGCTCCTCCTGGTCCAGCAGGCGGACGGGCAGAGCGAGCAGCTCAGGCAGTCCGCCAACGCGGAGCGGACGATCTGGGTCCTCGTCGTCGTCGCCGGGGCGGGCCTGCTGGCCGGCGGCTTCCTGCTCTACAACGGGATCCGGCGCATCCGCCAGGCCCTGCAACCCGGTCAGGACCAGGAGGAATTCGCCGACACGCTGCAGATCGCGAACGACGAGGACGAGGCGCACATGCTGCTGCAGCGCTATCTGGAGCAGATCCTCGCCCCCAACACCACCGCTGTGGTTCTCAACAGCAACAACAGCGCCGATCGGCTGGAGGCGGTGGTGCCGCTGCCGGAGGGCTCAGCGCTCGCGCAGACCCTGCGCGGGGCGCAGCCTCGGTCCTGTATGGCGGTCCGGTCCGGCCGGACGCACCGCGAGGGCAGCAGTCGGCTGGGCCTGCTCTCGTGCGCGGTCTGCGCTCCCTGCCCGGGCGCCTCCTCCTGCGCTCCGCTCGTGGTGGGAGGCAAGGTGATCGGCTCGGTCCTGCTGAGCCGCCCGACCCCCTTCGACGAGGCCGACGAGCACCGGATCCGCGAGTCCGTCAGCCAGGCGGCACCGGTTCTCGCCAACCTCCGCAACCTGGCGATCGCCGAGTTCCGGGCCTCCACCGACGGCCTCACCGGCCTGCCCAATAAGCGGGCGGTGACCGACGCCCTGAAGCGGATGTTCGCCCAGGCGGCCGCAGATCGGTCGCCGCTCGCGCTGCTGATGCTCGATCTCGACCACTTCAAGCAGGTCAACGACAACCTGGGCCACGCCATAGGGGATCAGGTTCTGGCCAACGTCGCCGCGGTCATGCGGGGTGCGATGCGGGCCAGGGACTTCGCCGGCCGCAACGGCGGTGAGGAGTTCGAGATCCTTCTCCCCGACACAGAGATCGCGTCGGCGCTCCGCATCGCCGAGCGCGTTCGCGCGGCGATCGCCGAGATGTCCCTGCCGGGGACCGACGTCGCCGTCACCGTATCGGTCGGCGTCGCCGGCTATCCCGAGCACGCCAGCAGTCCTGACCGCCTCGCGCGGCTGGCGGACGCGGCCCTCTACCTGGCCAAACGGCAGGGCAGGAACCGCGTCGAGCTGGCCGAGCCGTCGATTGTCGTCGGCGCCTTCGACAAGGCGGCCGACGTGGAGGCCCCGGCCGGCCCCACGCCGCCCCCGCCGCCTGCCGCGCCCCGCCCCGACCCGGACCCGGGCGCCGCCGATCTGGTTCCCGGGCCCCGTTCCGGTGAAAACGGGCAGGGGACCGGGCCGGGCGCGGCCGGGAACGGCCAGGAGCGCGCCCGCAATCGCGGTAACGCCTAGCGCAGAACCTCGCCCGCGGTGAGCAACGGTCCGTTCGACCGACGGATTTTGATCTTCTGCTTTGCTGTACTTTTGGCGCTAGGGGACCGGCGATGCGCGCCCCGGGCGCGCTGCGGAAGGGTTGGCACCGGAATGGCCGCTGAGACCGCGCCCGAGGACGGGACGGCAGCACCGCGACTGAACACCAAGGTCCCGCATTCGGCCCGGATCTGGAACTACTGGCTAGGCGGCAAGGACAACTTCGCGGTCGACCGTGAGCTCGGCGAGCAGCTCCGGCACGTGTATCCCGCCATCGCCGACCTGGCCCGGAGCGACCGGCAGTTCCTGAGCCGCGCCGTCCGCTACCTGGCCGCCGAGGCGGGGATCCGCCAGTTCCTCGACATCGGGAGCGGCCTGCCGACGTTCGACAACACCCACGAGGTGGCCCAGCGGGCGGCCCCGGAGAGCCGCATCGTCTACGTCGACAACGACCCCCTGGTGCTGCTGCACGCGCGGGTGCTGCTGACCAGCGGCCCCGAGGGCGCGACGGACTACATCGAAGCCGACTTCCGCGACCCGGAGGCGCTGCTTTCGGCGGCGGCGGCCACGATTGACTTCACCCAGCCGGTTGCGCTGATGCTGCTGGGGGTGCTGGGGCACTTCGGCGACGACGACGAGGTGGCCTCGCTGATCGGGCGGGTCGTGGCGGCCGTTGCCCCCGGCAGCTACCTGGTCATCGCCCACGGGTCGAGCACCAGCGAGGGGCTGTCGGACGCGGCGCGGCAGTATCGCGAGGGCGGCGCCGAGACCTATCACCTGCGCGGCCCCGAGCAGCTCGGCCGCTTCTTCGCCGGCCTGGAGCTGGTGCCGCCCGGCCTGGTCCCGGTGCCGCAGTGGCGGCCGGACCCCGGCGCCGACCCGGGCCCGGCCGAGGCCTATTCGTACTGCGCGGTCGGGCGCGTGCGCTAGCGCCAGCCAGTCCGTGAAAACTCAAATTCCTTATCTCGAACGGACCCGGGCGACTCTCGATCGTCAATGCCCGCCCCGCAGCGCTGCCGGCGGGTGAAATAGGCTGACCACCGATACCAGCGGCGGAGGGACGGCAGCGACAGTGGACAGTCCAGTGCGGTGGGGAATTCTCGGGACCGGCGGGATCGCGGGCTCGTTCGCGAGCGATCTGCGGCTGAGCGACGCCGGCGTCGCCGTCGCGGTCGGGTCGCGCAGCCAGGCGGCCGCGGACCGCTTCGCCGACAATTACGGCATCGCCAGTCGGCACGACAGCTACGAGTCGCTCGTCGCCGACCCCGACGTCGATGTCATCTACGTGGCCACGCCGCACCCGATGCACCGTGACAACGCGATCCTCGCGCTCCGGGCGGGCAAGCACGTGCTGGTCGAGAAGCCGTTCACGATGAACGCGGCCGAGGCGCGCGAGGTCGTCGCGGTGGCGCGGGAGCGCGGGCTGTTCGCGATGGAGGCGATGTGGACGCGGTTCCTGCCGCACGTCGGGGTGATCAGGGAGTGGCTCGGCCAGGGCCTGCTCGGCGACATCGTCACGGTGACGGCCGACCACGGCCAGTGGTTCGCCGAGGATCCCCGGTTCCGGCTGTTCGCCCCCGAGCTTGGCGGCGGCGCGCTGCTTGACCTGGGCGTGTACCCGGTGTCGTTCGCGTCGATGGTGCTCGGCACCCCGAGCCGGATCGTGTCCATCAGCGACCCGGCGTTTACCGGGGTCGACGCGCAGACATCGATGCTGTTCGGCTACGACAGCGGCGCCCAGGCCGTGCTCACCTGCACGCTGCGGGCGAAGAGCCCGACCCGCGCCGCGATCGTCGGCACCGAGGCCAGGATCGAGGTCGACGGCGACTTCTACGCTCCCGCCTGCGTGACGCTTATCCCTCGGGAAGGCAACCCGGTCGTCGTCGAGTCGGCCCACGAGGGCCGGGGCCTGCGCCACCAGGCCGACGAGGTCGCGCGCCGGCTGGCGGCGGGCGAGGTCGAGAGCCCGTTCATGCCGCTCGACGAGACCATCTCGATCATGGAGACGATGGACAGCGTGCTCAGGCAGGCGCAGGCCTGGCCGCATGCCTGAGCGGTCGGACGACGACTGGGGAACGCCGAGGACCAAGACCGTCACCTGGTACGACCCTGAGCTGACGGCGGCGGCCGGGTCCGGCCTGTCCGGCCTGGAGTTCCTGCGGGCTCTGGTCGACGGCAGGCTGCCGCCGGCGCCGCTGGTGCTGCTGCTCGGGTTCCGCGCGGTCGAGGCCGAGGCGGGCCGGGTGGTGTTCGCGGGCACCCCCGACGAGTCGGTCTACAACGTCCTCGGCATGGTGCACGGCGGGCTAGTCTGCGCCGTCGCCGACACGGTGGCGGCGCTGGCCGTCCGGACCACCCTCGAGGCGGGCGTCGGCTACACGTCGATCGACCTCAACGTCAGCTACACCCGGCCGGTGACCAGGGAAAGCGGCGCCCTGAGGGCGGTCGGCACGGTCGTCAAGCCCGGCCGCCGGATCGCTTTCTCCCAGGCCGAGATCTTCGACCACGCGGGCAGGCTCGTCGCCTCGGCGACCAGCAGCTGCCTCATCATGCCGGGCGCCGCCGACTGACCGACGCAGCGCGGCCGTGAGATAACAGCAAGAGGCGAGGCCGCAGGACAAGCGGTCGGGCGCGCGGTCAGCGGCGGATCAGGTCGGCGATCGCGTCGGCGGCGTCGACGTCGTCGGGCAGCCGATCGGCCGCGGTGACCGCGTCCAGCTCGAGCGGCCCGTACAGATGGGGGAAGAGCGCGTCGTCGCGCGACCGCTCCCAGCGCAGGTCGGCCAGCCGGGCCGGGTCCACCGCCAGCAGCACCAGGCCGGCCTGGCCCGCGAAGTACTTGCGGGCGGTGCCGATGACCGTCTCGCCGCCGGAGAAGTGGATGAACCCGTCGCGCCGGTCGTCGGCCGATCCCTGGAAGCGCCCCGCGCGCTGGGCCGCCTCCCACTCGGCGACGGACAGGATCTTGTAGATCAGGTCGGCCTTCTCGGCCCCGGCGCTCTGCACAGCCGTCAGCGTACTCACCCCCCCAGGCGGCGGCGCCAGGCGCGGGGACGGCTCGGACGGGGGACGGCTCGGGGAATGGTTGCCGTGGCTTAACGGGTTGCCCCTCATGCAATCGTTTGTAAACGGGTGGGCAGGAGGGTGATGAGTGGGCGTCGCGACGCGGGAACCGGTGGACTGACGGCGGGCGCGCACGGCGGCGCGCTGGCCGGGCGGGTTCCTGCGGCCGGCCAGCTCTCGCCCGGCCTGGTCCGGCTGATGGCCGTGACCTGCGCGGTGACGGTCGCCAACCTCTACTACGCCCAGCCGCTGCTGCACTCCATCGGCACCTCGCTGCACGTCAGCCAGGGCACCGCGTCGCTGCTGGTGACGGCGGGCCAGCTCGGCTACGCGGTCGGGCTGCTGCTCATCGTCCCGGCCGGCGACATCACCCGACGCCGTCCGCTGCTCACCGGCCTGCTCGCCGTCTGCACGGTCACCCTGGTCGGCTGCGCGGTCGCGCCGACCTTCCCGTTGCTCACCGTGACCGCGGCGCTCGCGGCCATCACCTCGGTGGTCGTCCAGATGCTGGTGCCGTACGCGGCCACGCTGGCCAGCGACGCAGAGCGCGGCAAGGTAATCGGCACGCTGATGGGCGGCCTGCTCATCGGCATCCTGCTCTCCCGAACCTTCGCCGGGGTGGTGGCCGGGCTGGCCGGCTGGCGCGCCGTCTACGGCGTCGCCGCCGTCGCGATGGCCCTCACCACGATCATGCTCCGCCGGGCGCTGCCCGACCACGGCCGGCAGCTCAACATCACCTACCGGGCGCAGCTACGGGGCGTCCTCGCTGTCGCCCGGGCCGAGCCCGCACTGCGCTGGCGGTCGCTGATCGCGGCGTGCGGGTTCGGCAGCTTCGGCTGCTTCTGGACCACGATCACGTTCCTGCTCGCCAGCCCCCAGTACGGCTTCTCGCAGCTCGAGATCGGCCTGTTCGCGCTGGTCGGAGCGGCCGGCGCGGTCACCTCGCTGGCCGGCGGCCGGGCCGTCGACGCGCGGCCGCGGCTGCGCTGGCCCGCCAGCGGGGTGGCGCTCGCGGTCCTGGCGCTCTCCTACATCCCGATCGGCCTTGGCGGCGCTGTGTTCCGGCCCCCGGCCTACGGCTGGATCAGCCTCGCGCTGCTGGTCGTCGGCGTGCTGGTGATGGACGCGTGCGTGCAGGGCTCCCACGTCATCAACCAGAGCGTCATCTACGACCTGCTGCCGGAGGCCCGCTCCCGGCTGACCACCGTCTACATCACCACGATGTTCGCGGGCGGCGCCCTCGGCTCGTTCGCCGGCGCCCAGGCCTACGAGGCGTGGGGCTGGACCGGCGCCACCCTCACCGCGGCCGCCTTCCCGGTGGCCGGCCTCCTGTGCTGGATCGCCACCCGCCGCCATGAGACGGCCTAACAGCGGATGACGCTCGCTGTCCGGCCGGACCCACCCCAACGTCACACGATCACGCCTTCCTTGTAGGAATCGACCAAGGCGAGGTACCCCGCGCGCTCGGCCGGGTCGAGCCAGGCGATCTCGAACGAGTTGCGGGCCAACTGGGTGAGCTGGTCCGTGGTCAGCCCGCCGTCCGCGGCCACGGCGGCGAAGTTCTCGTTCACGTACGCCTCGAAGTAGGCCGGGTCGTCGGAGTTCACCGTGGCCAGCAGCGTCTGGTCGAGCATCGCGGCCAGTTCGGGAACCTTTCTGCTGGCGGTCACCCAGCCGTTGGAGACCGGGCAGACGGTCAGCCCGATCCGGTCGGCGGCCAGCCGCGCCACCAGCGCGGGGTCCTCCAGGCAGTTGACGCCGTGATCGATCCGCTCCACCCCGATCACGTCCACGCACTGCCAGATGTGCCCGACCGCGTCGTCCTGGTCGACGTCGCAGTGCATCGTCAGCCGGTAGCCCTCGGCCCGCGCCCGGGCGAACACGCCGGCGAACTTCACCGGCGGGTTGCCCCACTCGTCGGAGTCCAGGCCCACCCCGACGATCTTGTCCGCGTAGGGCAGCGACTGGGCGAGCGCCTCCATCGCCGCGTCGGCCGGCAGGTCGCGCAAGAAGCACATGATCAGCTGCGCCCGCAGGCCCAGCTGATCAAAGGCGTCGCGCCGGGCCCGGTCGAGCCCGCCGATGACGGCCGCGAACGGCACGCCCCGGTTGGTGTGCGCCTGCGGGTCGAAGAACACCTCCGCGTAGACCACGTTCTGCGACCGTGCCTTGCGGAAGTACGCCATCGCGAGGTCGTAGAAGTCGGCCTCGACCAGCAGCACCTGCATGCTCGCGTAGTACCCGACCAGGAACGTGGTCAGGTCGTGGAACGGCGGCACGCTTCGGTACCGCATGCCGTTGCGCACCGCCAGTTCCGCGCACAGCGACCGTTCGAGGGTGCCCTCGATGTGCAGGTGCAGCTCGGCCTTGGGCAGCCCGGCGACGAACGCGTCGGCGTCGATCGCGGTGGTCACGCGGCCGCGCCGTCGGCGACCGGAGTGGGCGCCTCGGCCGGGGTGGCGTCGGCCTCCTTGCGCACGCCGCGGGCCGCCAGCGCCCAGTAGACGAGCGAGCTCACGATGATGCCGAGCGCCCAGCTGAAGTCGCCGCCGGCCAGGCCGGGGAAATGGTTGGAGATCGGGCCGGTGTACGCGGGCACGTCGAACGCCGCGTTGATCCACATCAGCGCGGCCACCATGCCGGCCGCGAGCGCGATGATCGCGGGCCAGTGCACACCGCCGTTGCGCCAGTACAGCCCGCCCCGCTCGGCGGCCAGCGACGCGGCGTCGTACCGCCTGCGGCGTAGCACGTAGTCGGTGATGAAGACGCCGAACCAGGCCGACAGCCACACGATGATGTACAGCAGGAACCCGGCGAAGTCGGCGTAGAAGTTCCCGTGGAACACGATGATGCCGACGACCACGCCGCACACCACCGAGTCGATGATGACCGCTCCCCAGCGCTTGACCGGCACGCCGAGGGCCTGCAGGGTGACGCCGGATGAGTACAGGTCGACCGTGTTGATCGCGAGCAGCTGGAGGATGGCGAAGATCAGGAACGGCACCACGAACCAGCTGGCGAACGTCTGCGGGATCGGCAGCTCGGCCGGTCCGACCGTCTTGGTGGTGACCGTGTAGGCGAGCACGCCGAGGATCTCGAGCAGGATCGACGGGATCGCGCCGCCGAGCGCCGCCGCCCAGAACGTCTTGTACCCGGGCGTGGAACGCGGCAGGTAACGCGAGTAGTCGTTCCCGTTCTCGGTCCAGCCGAGGCCGCCGACCGAGGTAAGCAGCACCAGCGCCGTGGTCCAGACGGCGAGCGTCGCCGGATGGATGTGGACCGTGGACAGGTGCACCCGCTGGAACACGAAGACCGCGAGCACCACGAAGAACACGATGAAGACGTAGGCCATGTACCGGAAGATCTTGCTGATCGTGGCGTGCCCGAGCAGCGGCAGAGCCGCCTGGACCGCGACCGCGAGGATGATGATCCCGACCTTGCCCGATCCGTTCAGGGTGGTGTGGCCGCGCGCGAACAGCAGCAGCACGGTGACGACGACGAAGTAGATGCCCTCGATCTCGAACCCGACCTGCGTTCCCCAGTTGAACAGCGCGACCAGCCGGTTCCCGTTCTGCCCGAACGGCGCGCGGGAGACCATGAAGGCGGTCGTCCCGGTCTTCGGCCCCTGCAGGCTGGCGAAGCCGAGGAACGCGTAGGTCAGGTTGCCGACGAAGATCGCCGCGATTGCCTGCGGCACCGACAGCCCGAAGGTCATGATCAGCGTGCCGTAGAACAGGAACTCCACGTTGAACACGCCGCCGGCCCAGAGCCAGAACAGCCCGTGCGGCTTCATCTTCTTCTCGGCGTCCGGGATCAGGTCAATACCGCGCCGCTCGATCTTGAACGCCGCGTAGTCCTCTCCGGTATCGGTAACCGGTCTTACCGCGACCTTGCCGTCCTCGGATTCCGTGCTCACCGTTGCCTCCCAAGCTGCCCGCGCGTCACACCACCACGCATCTTGCACGTATTGAGAAGCATCACGGTTTCCGCTATGTAATGGAATGTTTCACGGGAATTAACTCCGATTGCGTTGCCGGGCCGAGCAGATCCCAGCGATTGCCGGCGATGTCGATGAACACCGCCACCTGGCCATAGGGCTCGGTGCGGGGCGCGGTGGCGAACTCGACGCCCGCCGCCGTCATCCGCCGATAGGAGGCGTCAAAGTCATCGACCTCGAGGAAAAAGCCGACCCGCCCGGCCGTCTGGTTCCCGACGGCCGCCGCCTGGCGCTCCCCGTCGGCTTGGGCGAGCAGGATGCCGGTATCGCCGCCGGGCGGGCGGACGACCACCCACCGCTTCGCCCGACCGTCGTTGGTCAGCGACGGCGAGTCCTCGACCAGGTCAAATCCGAGGGCGCCGGTAAAGAACGCAATGGCCCGGTCATAGTCGTCAACGATGATCGCAATCTTGTCCAGTCGCACCCGCGAAAGCGTACGCCTGACCCGGGCATTCCGGCATGTCCTATTTTTAGATAGCCATCTATAGGGCCAGGCGCATCATGGTCAGGTCGAGCCAGCGGCCGAATTTGTAGCCGACCTCACGGGCGGTGCCGACCAGTTCGAAGCCGAGGCGCGCATGCAGCGCGACCGACGGCGCGTTGGTCGCCTCGATGGACGCCATCATCACGTGCGCGCCCGACTGCGCCGCGGCCGTGATCAGGGTGCCGAGCAGCTCCGTGCCGATGCCGCGTCCCTGGTGGCCCGCGAGCAGGTAAAGCGAGTCCTCGACGGTGTGCCGGTACCCGTCCTTCGGCCGCCATGGCGACCAGCTCGCGAACCCGATCACGTCGCCGGAGGCCTCCACGACGTACGCGGAACGGCGCGCGAGGTTCTCCTCCAGCCAGGTCTCCCCGTCCTCGGGTGTCAGCAGCTTTGTCGTCCACATCGCGGTCGAGTGCTCGATCACGTCGTTGCGGATGGCGCGGATCGCCTCCGCATCGTCAGCGGCCGCAGGCCGAATCTTATATAGTGGATCCATGTCTACTATAGTAGATGAACGCGACGCGTTCGGTGAACGCCTCCGCAGCGAACGGCAGGGCCGAGGCTGGTCGATGGATCGGCTGGCCGAGGCGTCCGGGGTGTCCCGCGCGATGATCAGCAAGATCGAGCGCGGCGAGAGCAGCCCGACCGCTGTGCTGCTCGGCAAGCTGTCGGCCGCCCTCGAACTCAGCGTCTCCGAGCTGCTCACCGGCGCCCGGCTGGGCGACGGTCGGGAACCGACGCCAGCGGAACTTCCGCCAGCCAACCCGACCGGGGCCGGCCGGGTGCGAAGGGCCGCGGACACGCCGCAGTGGCGCGACCCGGACACCGGCTACCTGCGCCGTCAGATCTCGACGGCAGGGTTCCCGGCCGCGGTCACCGAGGTCACGCTCCCGCCCGGCGCCCGCGTGCCCTACCCGGCGGCGGCGTACGCGTTCATCGCGCAGCTCGTCTGGGTGCTGTCCGGCCAGCTGACCCTCACGGACGGGGCGGAGCGGCGCGTCCTCGCTGTCGGCGACACGTTCGAGCTCGGCCAGCCTCGATCGCGCGAGTTCCGCAACGAGACGGCCGGGGAATGCCGTTACGTCGTGGTCGTGACCAGGAAGTCAACGGCCTGAGCGGAGACGCCCCGGTCCGTTCGAAAGACCAAATGCTTTTTACCGAACGGGCCGGGGCGACTGCTCGCAGCGCTCAGTGGGTCTGGGCGCCGATGAGGACGCCGACGCCGTAGGTCACGGCGACGGCGACCCCGCCGAGGGCAAGCTGGCGCAGACCCGCCCGGAGCTGCGGACGGCCGGTGATCCGGCCCACCGCCATCCCGCCCGCCGCCAGCGCCGCCGCCGTGATTCCCAGCGCCACCGCCAGGTAAGGCGCCCCGAGCAGGTACGGGAGCAGCGGGATCAGCGCGCCCAGAGAGAACGCGGCCAGCGACGACGCCGCGGCCAGGACCGGAGACGGCAGCTCGCGCGGGTCGACGCCGAGTTCCTCCTTGGTGTGGACAAGCAGCGCCGTGTCCGGGTCCTTGGACACCGCCGCCGCCATCCGCGCGGCGGTGTCTTCGTCGGCCCCGTAGCCGCGGAAATAGCCCGCCAGCTCGTCCTGCTCGATCGCGGGGAACCGGGCCAGCATCCGCCGTTCCAGGTCGACCTCGGCGTGCACCAGCTCGTTCTGATTGGTCACCGACACGTACTCACCGGTCCCCATCGAGAACGCGCCCGCGACCAGCGCCGCCACGCCGGTCAGGACCAACGTGTGGGCCGAGACCCCGCCGCCGCCGACCCCGGCGATCAGCGACGCGTTCGTCACCAGCCCGTCGACCGCCCCGAAAACCGTAGGCCGCAGCCACCCGCCCGACACGTCCCGGTGCCGGTGCGACCACCGCGCTAGGGCTGCCGCATCACGGCCCGTATGAGCTGGTCCCGGAATCTCCTCGCCTGCCACAGGACGGATACTCCCCACCGCGATTTCCGACCGAACGCCACGACCAGCGGAAAGAGAAGCCGGCACCCTCTGGGCTCCGGTTGAGCGGAGCAGGCCCTTGGTCAGATCGGCCGCGGTGATGCTCACTCTAAACGGATGCGACACGGTGAGCGGCTGGGTCGAGGTCGCCTCGATGAGCGCGGCGCTGGGCGAGTCGATTGTCACAGCTCCAATGCCTCCCCAATTTCAGTGACATTGCCGTCTAGTACACCCGGCCCGAGGCCTCACTTATGCCATAAAAATGACTTTTTGTCACAAACGCGGTTTTTTTGTTACCTATCGCTAACATTACGGCAAACCGCTCGTAATCGCAGGCGGCCAAAAGGACTGACCTGAGGTGTCGTGTACCGCGAGGACACGCCCTCAAGCCCGGGGGGGTCAAGAAGTTGCGTATCCGTAAATTCAGCGCGTCATCGTGGATCATGCTGGCCGTCACTGCGTCCGCTGCCCTAGCAGTGGGATGCTCCTCGAATACCGGTGCGGCGGATGATTCCGCCCTCACTCAGCAGAACATCACGGTCGCCGCCTCGCCGCAGGTTGACCTCGCCGGCCTGTACATCGCGCAGGACGACGGGCTTTTCGCCCGGCAAGGGATTCATGTGACGATCGAGGACCTCCCGAGCAGCCAGGTGGTCACCGCTCAGCTCAAGGGCCAGGTCGATATCAGCGCCCAAAGCTATTTGCCTTACATCGAGGCGCAGGCGGCCGGCGCCAGGTTCCGCATCCTGGCCGAGGCATCGACCCTCAAGCCCGGCACGCGAACGCTGGTCGTCACGGCTGCCTCGCACATCACCTCGATCGCGGGCCTCGCGAGGCAGAAGATCGGGGTCAACGGGACCAACAGCATTGGCACTCTGCTGACCAGCGCGCTTCTTGAGGAAAACGGGATATCCCCTGAGAAGGTCAAATTCATCACGGACCCGAAGGGTTACCCCGCGATGCCCGGCCAGCTCCAGACCGGTAGCTGGGGCGCGGCGCTCCTCGCCGAGCCCTACGTCACCATCGCCGAACAAAACTATGGCGATCAGGAACTGGCCGACATGGATCAGGGCGCCACGGAGAACTTCCCCATGGACGGGTACGTGGCCACCCAGGCGTGGGCCGAGAAAAACCCGAAGACCGCTGCCGCCTTCGTGCGCGCGATCCAGGAAGGCCAGACGATCGCCGATAACGAGCCTCCGGTCGTTCGGGCGGCCATAGCGAAGGCCGACGACTTGCCGAGCGTGGTGACCGTCGTCATGGCGCTGCCCGGATTCCCGACTGGTCCGGTGAACGCGCAGAATATCCAGCGGGTGGCCGAGGTCATGCTCGAGTTCGGCGTGCTCGGCAAGCAATACAGCGCCGAGGTCGAGGATGGCGCCCTGATCCGGTCCATGATCAGTTGAGAAGCCGGGCCAGCGGGCGGCTCGGCTACTGCCATACCCGAATTACTGTCTCGATGATTGGTGCGCCTGCGAGTAGCATCACGGTCTGGCTGACCCGGGCTGACCTTCTTGACGGCTGGCGCCGTTTGCCAAATCCTCTACTTCCTATGACGACGCCTTCCGGTTCCGGCCGCATACACGGAACACGCAAGCAAGAGCAGCTCCACAGTGAATACGACATTGTGCTCCGAATGCGAATGATTGCCTTCGGTCACGATGCCCAGGATGAACGCAGTTCCGAGCGCGCCGATTGCGCTTGCATCCCGCCACCGTCGGTCACTCACGCAGACGGCGATCGCTGTACCGATGGCCACGCCGATGAGCGCCGCGATCGCAGCCCTGCTGTCCATGAGAACCTCCCGGCCGGGTGAGCGGTTGGACCATTATGCGGCTACCCCAGTGCGTACCACTGCCTGCAGGGCAGAAAGACTCCGTATTGCGCGGCCACGGAAGTCGGCTGGAAACAAACTCGTTTGCGTCCACGATCAGTCGTGGCCAACATAGGCCGATGGGTGCTGTCCAGATCGCCGGCTGTTCCGCCGCCGGCAAGTCCACGGTCGCGGCCGAGCTCGCCCGCCGAGGCCTGGTAGCCATCGATGCCGACAACGACCCGCGGCTTGCGCGGTTCGTTGACCCGGCCGGGACCATGGTGGATGAGGAGCCGATGGCGCCGGACCTGGACTGGCTCGCCCGGCATGGCTGGAACTGGGATCCGGCCCGTCTGGACGAACTGATCGAGGCCGCCGCGGCGGAGACGCTCTACGTCTGCGGCGGCGCGGACAATCAGCACGAGGTGACGGACCGCTTTACCAAGGTCTTCCTGCTAGAGATCGACGAGGCCACGATGCTGGCCCGACTGGACGCGCGCCGGGACTACCACGACTGGGGCCGTGTCGGGGACACCCGCGAATACCTGCGGCGCAAGCTGCCGGCGCTGCAGGACGGCCTGCTCGCACTCGGCGCGATCCCCATCGACGCCAGGCAGCCGCTCGACCACGTGGTGGACGAGATCCTCTCCCGCTAACGCTCTGGTCGACCGACCAGCGTTGACCTGCGGTCGGGGCCGGGGTCAGCCGCTAATCGACCCCGGCGGCGGGATCGTGCCGGGCCCGCCCCCAGGCAGCCATTGCGGCCGGTCGACGTCCGCCGGTGACAAATGGTACGACTAGTCTGCGAAGACCTCGGCGGCGTTGTTGACGGTGATGGCGCGGTCGAACCACAGATCCAGCGTGGCGGCGTCGGTGCAGGACATGACCTGGGCTCGCTGCTCTTGCGATGCGTTCAGGTGCCTCGCCTCAAGGAGCCGCAAGATCGCATCGGCCTTGCCCCTGGCCTCGCCCTCGGCGATGCCCTGGTCGTGGATTCGCTCGATGAAGGTCTTCTCGTACTCGCTCGTGGTCATCATCGCCTCCAGGATCTGCCGTGCGGCATCGGACGCTAGTGTCAGCATAATGGTCGTCATCCGCAACCGGTCGGCATCGCTGACTTCGGCGCTGGCCATGGCGTCGAGGACGCGGCGGGCGCCAGGCTCGGACTCAAGGTCTATGCCGCCCATGCTCGCCGCGAACACCGTCAGGTAGGGCCCGCCGGTGCCGTCGCGGCCGGGGGGAGCGCTCGAGTCGATGACGATGGGGGCCAGGTCGAAGCCGGGGTGCCCGGTACGGATGAGCTGGCGGCACTTGGCGGCCTCGGCCGGGTCGGGGCAGAGCACAATGAGGACGGCGGCGGGGCTCTTGCTGATCTGGCGGGCGGTCGCGACGTAGACCGGCCAGCTGTAGCGCTTGGTATGGCTGTCCCGCAGCTGTGGCTCGATGATGACGGCCAGGACCGGTTCTGCGGTGGTGGCGTCGGCGATGAGGACAACCATGTCCGCCAGGTACTGGACCGGGACGACGGAGCTCATGTCGGTCGGTGCGAGCGAGACGGCGACGGCGGCGGGGAGGGTGATACCGGCGGCGGCCCGGGCGAACTCGAGGGCGATCTCAGGGTGCTGGCGGACGAGATCCAGCGGCCCCTCGTGAGTGATGGAGGGCATGCGCTCACGCTACGAACGGTGGTCGCGTTTGGTGAATGAAAACGACCGAAAATGAAATAGACGGGTCAAATGAGGCGCATGCGAATGCAATCAGTTGCCATTCGCAAAGATGAGCGCCCATTGGGCCTAAGTCTGGGGCTCACCGTGATCGTGCTACAGGGATTGAATGGCCCGGGTCTCTGGGCTCGGCCGGTGGTGCTGGTGATGCGCCGATGACCTCACGCGCCGGGTGATCAGGCGGGCGGGGCGGTTGCCGCCCTGGATCGCGAAGCTTTTTATTACGGCGAAAGAAATTCGCGCTATGCGGGCTAAAAGTCTTCACGTTGCGAAAAGTCTTCGCGTTCTTGGGCTCGGCCCGGTGCTGCGGCCCGGGACTGCCCGGTGGCGGGACTGGGCGCCGGCGGAAACGGCGGTCACGCAGGCACGCAGGCACGCCGAACGTGGTCAGCCAGGCAAAGACCTCAGCCCTTCAATCCCTGTAAAACGGTTCGACGGCTTGGGCGAGTACTGGCACAGTGGCGTGCTATGGCGAACTTCGAGCTCGCGACCGCCGCCGACCTGGAGCTCATGCAGGGTCTGGCCCAGCGCGTCACCGCCGTCCGGCCCGACCTCATCAGCGCGGGCGCGTCGTACGGGGAGCTGGCCTGGATCTGGGGGAAGGGACAGGCCGCTGACGGCGCGACCTGGCGACGGCGGCTGTGGCACTCGGACGGGAATCTGGTCGGGTGGGCCTGGGCCTTCCTTCCGCGCCAGGCGAGGCTGAGCGACGGGTCGGTCAGGGACGTGGCCGGCGCCGAGCTGACGTATCAGGTCCATCCCGACCACGCCGGACTGGTGGACGAGGTGATCGACTGGTACGACGAGGTGGCGGCCGGGCTCGAGCGCACGGTGAACCCGTGCGCCGGCGATGAGTTCGCCCTCGGAAGATGGGCGGCGCACGGCTATCAAACCGACCTGGCCGCGCTCGCGGACGACGGCGAATGGACTCAGCTCAACCAGCGCGACCTGATCGACATTGAAGAGCCGGCGCTACCGGGCGGATTCCGGTTCCGCACCGCTGACGAGGCCGGGCCGCAGGCCGCAGTACAGGCCCATCTGAACGCGTGGGCGCCCTCGACGTACACGGCCGAGGCCTACGAAGGCGTTCGGCAGACGGCGGCGTACCGCGGCGACCTGCACATCCTGGTGGAGGCGGCGGACGCGGCGATGGCGGCCTCGACGATTATGTGGTTCGACGAAGCGAACGCCAGCGCCGAGTTCGAGCCGGTCGGGACGCATCCGGGCTACCGGCGTCTGGGGCTGGCCAGGGCGATGATGCTGCACGGAATGCATCGGGCGCGGACGGCCGGGGCGACCCATGCGACGGTTGTCTGCGCGGGCGCGCCCTTGCGTCCCGGGCCGCGTGCGCTCTACTACAGCCTCGGATTCCGCGAGCTCTCGCGCGACGCGCCGCTGATCAAGACCGCAGGTCAATCGATCCAGTAGCGGCGCTTGGGCGGGGTGGAACTGGTCAGCGAGTCGAGCACACCGCCGCAGCTTTCAATGACGGCGATCGAGCCAGCGTTGTCATCGTCGCAGGTGACGAGGACCCGGTCGACGCCGAGGGCGCGGATGACGGTGAGGCTCTGGCGCAGGATCTCGGTCGCGTAGCCGCGGCGTCGGTAGTCGGGCAGGACGCAGTAGCCGATGTGCCCGCCCTCGCGGTACAGGAAGTCGTTCAGGTGATGGCGGAGGTGGGCGCGCCCGACGATGGTCCCGCCGACATCCGCCACCAACAAGGTGGCGGGAACCTGCTCGAAGGACAGGTTCAGCCCGCGACGCCGCTCCTCTTGAGTCTGCAGAGCAGCGCTCCAGTCCACGCCCGGCTCTAGCCCGAAGCCGAAGGCGAAGCCCTCCGCCGCCATCACCGCAAGAGCGCTCCGGTAGGCCGCCTCGTCGTCGTCGCGAAGCGGCCGAAGCCGAAGGGCAAGGCCGGATGAGGGGATGGGTGGCCGCGATGAATGCGTCTGGCTGGTCACCCGGACAGGTTAGTAGCGCCCCCAGCCGGGACGCCAGGGACAATGGACGGGCAGGATTGATCCGACCGGGAGGGCCAGAAGCTGAAGCGCGTGCTGATCACCGGGATGTCCGGGGCAGGCAAGAGCTCGCTGCTCGGCGAGCTCGCCGCCCGCGGCCACCGGAGCGTCGACACCGACTACGGCGACTACTTCCACACCGTCGACGGCGAGCGCCTGTGGCGCGAGGACCGGATCAGCGCCCTCCTCGACGGCGCTCCGGACGAGCTCCCGGGGATCCTGTTCGTCCAGGGCACGACCCGCAACCAGGTCCGGTTCTATCCCCGCTTCGACCGCATCGTGCTGCTCAGCGCGCCGCCCGAGATCCTGGCCGAACGGCTGGCGAGCAGGGACGGCAACCCCTACGGGAAGGACCCGGGCGAGCTCGCCGAGACGCTCGAGTACCAGCAGACGGTGGAACCGCTGCTGCGCGCCTCGGCCACGCTCGAGGTGGTCACCACCATCCCCGTCGCGCGGGTCGCCGACATCGTCCTCGATCACGTCCGTTGATCCGTGACCCAAAAATTCCGCGTTTGCGCGTCACAGCCACCGCAAGCGCGTGTCCAACCCAGTGAGAGCAGATCTTCACGAGGAAGGACCGGCGTCATGCCCACCATCGAAGTACTCGACTCGTTCATGAGCTACACCGAAGCCGGGACCGGCGCTATCCCGGTCGTGTTCCTGCACGGCAACCCAACCTCGTCCTACCTTTGGCGGAACGTGATTCCGCACGTGGCGGGCCAGACCCGGTGCCTCGCGCCGGACCTGATCGGGATGGGCGCGTCCGGCAAGCCGGAGATCGCCTACCGGCTGGCCGACCATGCCCGCTACCTCGACGCCTGGTTCGACGCGATGGGCCTGACCGAGGTGGTGATCGTCGGCCACGACTGGGGCGGCACGCTCGGGATGGACTGGGCGGTCAGGCATCCGGGCCGGGCGCGCGGGATCGCGGTGCTCGAGACGTTCCTGCGGCCGATGAGGTGGGCGGAAATGCCGCCGCAGGCCGCCGAGCTATTCCGCGGCTACCGCTCGCCCCGGGGCGAGGAAATGGTCCTCGAGCAGAACATGTTCATCGAGGTCAACCTGACGAGGGGGATGCTGAGCGAGATGGCCGAGTCCGACCACGACGTCTACCGGGCCCCGTTCCTCGAGCCCGCCTCGCGCAAGCCGATGCTGGCGTGGGCGCGCGAGTTCCCGCTCGACGGCGAGCCGGCCGACGTGGTCGAGGTGGTCCTCCGCTACGGCCGCTGGATGGCGGAGACGCCCGAGGTGCCGAAGCTGCTGATGGCGGTCGACAACGGGACGGGCCTGGGATCGGCGGAGATGATCGCGTGGGCGGCCGAGACCTTCGCGGCGGCCGAGGTCGAGTCGGTCGGGCCGGGCGGGCACCACACGCCCGAGGACCAGCCCGACGCGATCGGCACCGCCATCTCGCGCTGGCTGCGCCGCCACGCGCTGACCGCGCCGTCGGCGATGGCCTCGTGACCGGCGGCGGGGTGAGCGACGCCGGGGTGAGCGACAATGGCCTGGTGAGCGACAATGGCCTGGTGAGCGCGGAGCCAGCCGAGGGAGCCGGGGCAGACGAGGCCGGCCTGGTGGCGCGGGCGGTCGACGGTGACAAGGCGGCCCTGGAGCAGGTGATCCGCCTCCTCTCCGATCCGCTCTATCGGCTCGCGCTGCGGATGGTGTGGCGGCCGGCCGACGCCGAGGACGCGACCCAGGAGATCCTGATCCGGGTGCTGACCCGGCTGGCGTCCTGGCGCGGGGAGGCGCGGCTCCTCACCTGGGCGTACCGGATCGGAGTGAACTACCTGCTCAACCTTCGGCGGAAGACCCCGCAGGAGGCGCAGCAGTTCAGCCTGGACGAATTCGGTGTCACCCTGGCCGACGGCCTGGCCGACGCCGACTACCGGGGACCCGAGGCGGCCGTGCTCGCCGAGGAGGTGCGGCTGTCCTGCACCCAGGCGATGCTGCAGTGCCTGGAGCGCGGCGAGCGGATCGCGTTCGTGCTCAGCGACATCTTCGAGCTTTCCTCGGCCGAGGCGGCCTGGATTCTGGAGACCACCCCGGCCGCGTACCGCAAGCGGCTGGAGCGGGCGCGGCACCGCATCGGCGCGTTCATGAACTCCACCTGCGGCGTGGTTAACTCGGACGCGTTCTGCCGCTGCGCCCGCCGGGTGCCGAAAGCGCTCTCCAGCGGGCGGATCGACCCGCGTCGGCCGGCGCTCACCGCCCACCCGGTCACCCCGTCCGGCCGGGGCGTCGCCGAGGCCGCCGCCCAACTGCACCGCCTGCACGACGCGGCCGCGGTGATGCGAGCGCACCCGGACTACGCCGCCCCGCGGGCGAAGATCGACGCGATCGCGACCCTGCTCCACTCCGGACGGTTTCCGCTGCTTGAGTAGGGGCAAATTCAAAATCTTGAGGTCGAACGGACCGGGGTGACTGTGGATGAGCCGATGATCTCGGGCCACTAACGCAGGGAGGCCGGATGCGGGGCGATGCGATCCTGTGGCAGGACGGGAAGTCGCGCTGCGCCTGGGTTCCCGCCGACGACGACGCCGCCGCCCGCTACCACGACCAGGTCTGGGGCACCCGCACCTACGACGAGCCGGCGATGTTCGAAGCGCTCACCCTCGGCGTATTCGAGGTCGGGCTGAGCTGGTCGATCGTGTTCGGCAAGCGGGACGCATTCCGGACGGCGTTCCGGGGCTTCGACGTCGCCACGGTGGCGGCGATGACCGGTCAGGACGTGGACCGGTTGGTTCAGGACGCCTCGATCATCCGCAACCGTGGCAAGATTCAGGCCACGGTCGACAACGCCCGGACGATGATGACGGCGTCTCCGAGCCTGGCGACGCTCGCGAAGTCCTACGCGACCACCCGCAAGCGGGCGCCGATGTCCACGGCCGATCTGCCCAAATCGACCCCGCAGGCCGAGGCGTTCGCCAAGCAACTGAAGTCCCTCGGGTACCGGTACGTCGGGCCGACCAGCGTGTACGCATTCATGCAGAACGTCGGCGTGGTCAACGACCACATCCACGGATGCTTCCGCGCGGCCGATTACGCCGCAGAGCCTGGTCACTGAGCACCGTCATCCGAGAGGCGGAGCAACGGTCCGTTAGGCACACTGATTTTGATTTGCCTTGCTTTTTGCTATTGCCCCGGGATCGGCTCGTTGACGGCGGGGATGGTCGGTGCGGGGTTGTCGAATACTTCCCGCTGGGCGGTGAGGAAGCTGGCCTCGGCGGCGGCCAGGCTGACCGCCTGGTTCTGCGATGGCCACCGGGCGGGGCCGCCGGGCAGGCGCAGTGCCGTGGTGAAGTCGCCGCAGGTGGCGCGGCGCCAGGCGCTGATGTTGGGCTCGGTCACGCCGAAGCGGGCCTCGATGAGGCGGATCAGCGACGTGTGGTCGAGCACATCGGAGCAGACATAGCCGCCGACGGACCAGGGGGAGACGACGATCGCGGGGACCCGGAAGCCGAGGCCGATCGGCAGCCCGTCGACGAACTCGTTCGTCGTCCCCGCGGCCGGGACCGGCGGCGGCACGCGTGAACGCAGTGATCGGAAGTGACGCGAAGAGCCAGGGCTGATGACCAGCAGCAGAACGGGCGGTGGCAAGAATCGCCGCAAGCTCGGTCGTCACGCAGTGTACGTAAATAGCCCGTCATCGTATGGTTATACACATCCGGGTGCGCCAAGGCTGGAAGGTGGTGATTTGCCCTGGCCGAGGAGGACGAGAACCCCAGCGATCTTTCCGGTCACCTCGCCCAGATAGAGAGCCACCTCGCCGAGTTCCACCGGCGGGCTGCGCACCGGGAAGCGGTCATCGACCGGCTGCACGAGGAGAACCAGCGGCTCAGGGAGGGGGTCGGACGGCTCATCCTCGCGCCCGTGACGGCCGACCTGATCCGGCTCTACGGCCAGCTGGCTCAGGAAGCCCGTCGGCTCGACGCCGCCGGGGAAGACGGGCGGCTGGTCGGTTCCTTCGCCGACGACGTGGAACAGATCCTGGATCGGTGCGGCATCGAGGTCTTCTCGGCTGAGCCAGGCGATCCCTTCGAGAGCAGCCGCCATCGCGCCGTCGCCGTGGTCCCCTGCGAAGACGAGTCCGAGCACAACACCGTGGCGGAGGTTGTCGCCCCGGGCTTCTACGAGCGCGACACCGGCCGGGTCATGCGCCCGGTCCACGCCCGTTTCCGTCAGTTCCCCCCGGCCGGCCAAGCCCAACCGCCTGACGGGGCGCAATCACAGTGAGGTGAGATGGCAACCTACGGAATCGACCTCGGCACCACGCAGTCGTGCATCGCCCACGTCGACCAGACGGGCCGGGCGGTGATCTTGAAGAACGCGATCGGGGAGGACACCACCCCCTCGGTCGTCTACTTCGAGTCACCCGAGAACGTGGTGGTCGGCGACCAGGCCAAGCGCACTGTGCTGCTTGCCCCGCATCTGGTCAGCGAGCTGATCAAGCGGCAGATGGGTGAGGACGTCCACTACTCCTTCCACGGGCAGGACCACACTCCGGAGTCGATCTCGGCGCTGATCCTGCGCGAGCTGGCGCGCGCCGCCGGAGAGCAGACGGGCGAGGAGGTCCGCGACGTGGTCATCACCGTCCCGGCTTACTTCGGCCTACTGGAGCGGGAGGCGACCCGCAAGGCGGGGCAGATCGCCGGACTGAACGTGCTGGACGTGCTGCCGGAGCCGGTCGCCGCCGCCCTCGACTACCAGGCACTCGGGCAGGGCGCCGAGGCACAGAACATCATGGTCTACGACCTCGGCGGCGGCACGTTCGACACGACGGTCATCCACGTGGACGGGAACGACATCCACGTGGTCTGCACCGCGGGCGACCACCACCTCGGCGGCGCCGACTGGGACGGCAAGGTCATGGACTTCCTGCTGCACGGCTTCACCGAGCAGTACCCGCAGCTCGACCCGGGCGGCGACGAGCAGTTCATGCAGGAGCTCGCGTCCTCCGCCGAGCAGCTCAAGAAGGCACTGAGCGCGAAGATGTCGCACCGCCACAACGTCCGCTTCGACGGCTCGGTGGTGCAGCTTGAACTGACCCGCGAGCACTTTGAGGAGCTCACCTCCGAGCTGCTCGAGCGGACGATGGACATCACCGAGCAGGCGATCGCCGAGGCCAAGAAGCGGGGCATCGACCACTTCGACGACGTGCTCCTGGTCGGGGGGATGACGATCATGCCCGCGGTCGCCCGGACGCTGCGCGAGCGCTTCGAGCTCGAGCCGCGGCTGCACGACCCCCACCTCGCCGTGGCCCGCGGGGCCGCCCTGTACGCGCTGATCAAGCAGCTCACCGTGATCATGCCCGGCGACGGCGACTCCGACGCCGTGCGGAATGTCGCCGCGCAGCTCAACCTGAGCGAAGAACTGGTCGAGAGCCTGCGCAACAAGAGGGTGGCGACGGTCGTGCCGCGCGCGTTCGGGCTCGAGGTGGTCGACCAGACCGACCCGCTGTTCAGGATCGACCCGAGACGGGCCCGCTCCCGTATCACCCACCTGCTCACCGCGAACACCCCCCTGCCGGCCGACACCGGACCGCAGGGCTTTGCCACCGTCGTCGAGAACCAGCGCGCCGTCCAGCTTGAGGTCTGGGAACAGGCGGGCGCGGTCGCCTCCGACCAGCCTGAGCACAACCGGCACATCGGCCAGGGCAGGCTGGGGGAGCTTCCGCCGGGGCCGGCCGGGATGCCGCTCGAGGTCATCTTCCACATGACCGAGACCGGCCTCCTGCAGGTGCAGGCGTGGGAGGAAAGATCCAAGCGGGAGGTACGGTTCGAGATCCAGATCGGCGGACTCGACGAAACGGAGGTGCAGCAGTTCACCACCGCGGTAGCGCGCTACGAGGTGAACGGGTAAGTGGGCTGGGACCGCGAGCGCTATCTGGCCGAGGTTCTCGACCCGGCTCGGAAAGCCGGCAACGTGCCGCCGGCCGATCTGTACCGACGCTACGGGCTGCCGCCGCACGGCATTGACCAGCGTGCCTTCCAGCAGCAGGTCGACGAGGTGGTCGCCTACTGGAAACAGCTGAAGGGCCAACGTATCTACGCCAGCCTGGCCGAGGCGCTGCTCCGCGAGCACGCCAAGCTCGAGCAGGCCGGGAAGCTCACCGTGCGGAGCTTCGCCGAGCACCAGGCGGACGCCCGCAGCGCGCGGCTGGCGCGGCTGGCGCGGCTGGCGCAGTCGGAAGCGGACCAGGCCACCCACGTCGGGCCCGCCTCGGTGACCCGGCTGCGGGACGCGCTCGGCGGCGCCGTCAGCGACGACGATGTGCGCGAGGCGCTCAGCCGGGCGGGGGTCCAGATCGTCACCCAGTACCCCACGCTGCCGGTGAAGCCGCATCCCAAGCAGGCGGATCTGGCCCGGCTCCGGGACCAGCTCGGCCTGCGGCTGTCGGCCGAGGTGGTGTTCGGTCACGAGGTTGCCCGCGGCTTCCGTATCCTCGGCGGCTTCCGGCTGGCCGACGGCCGGGCACTGACGGAACCCGAGATCGCCGCGGCGCGCGATCGGCTGGCGCGGCTGCCGTTCTCCGATCCGGTCAAGACCCCCAGCGAGAACGTGCTGGCGATCCTGCGCGCGGCCGCCCGGACACCCGGAGCGCTCGATACCCTGCTGCTGTCCGAGGTCGTCGAACGGCTGCGGGAATGGGCCGATCGCGGGTTCGTGCAGAAGGTGATCGCCGGGCAGGGCCGGGAACTGGGCCTCGATGAGAACGAGGCGGGTCTGCTGGCCGCCGCGCTGAAGCTCGGCGGCGGCCATGAGGTGCTCGGCCGGCAGGTGGCGGACGAACTGGCTGGCGGCAGGCTGCGCAGTGCCCAGCGGCTGGCCCTCGGCCTGCCTGCGGATGACCCGCTGCTCGAGCGCATCGCGGCGGTCAGCGCCGAGGTCAGCGCGATCATCCGGCGGGCCGAGGGCGAAGCCGCCCGAGGTCGGCCCGAGGCGGCCGCCGCCCTATTGGCCGAGGCCATCGAGCTGGCCAAGGACGACGACGGGCTGACGTCGCGGCTCGCGGCGATCCCGCCGCCCGCTCCCCGCGCTGCGCGGGCCCAGCCAGACGGGAGCCGCGTGCTGATCACCTGGCAGCCGAGTCAGGCCGCCGCGGGCAGCGTGCACTACCTGGTCGCGCGGGGCGACGGGCGGGCCCCCGGCTCGCCCGGGGCGGGGGTGACGGTGGTCACCAGGACCGAACGGACCGAGCTGGCGGACGACGAGGCGCCGCCCGGGACCGAGCTGGTCTACAGCGTCTTCGCTGCCCGCGGGGCAGACGCGTGGTCCGGGCCCGCCATCACCGAGCCGACGGTATTCACCCCGGACGTGGCCGACATCTCGGTCAGCTACTCCGACACATCGGTCACCGCGTCCTGGCGCCCGTTTCCCGGCACCGAGCAGGTTCAGGTGGTCCGCCAGGAGGCACGGGTCCCCGACGGGCTGGCCGACGGGGCGACCGTGCCGGCCTCGCTGACCGGCTTCACCGACACGCGGCTGCGCAGCGGCACGGAGTACTGCTACCGGATCGTGGCGTCCTACCGGTCCGCCGGCGGCCAGCGCCGACACGCCATCGGCGCGGTCGTGCGCGCGGTGCCCGAACCAGCGCCGCAGCCGGTTACCGACCTGGAGATCACCGAGCCGGACGACGACGGGCCGCCGATGCTGGCCCGGTGGACGGCCCCGGCCTACGGGCAGGTCCGGCTGGTGCTGAGCGACCAGCCGCTCCGCTGGCCGGCCGACGCCCAGATCAGCCCGGACGAAGCGGCCGCGCTGAGGAGCATCCAAGGTTCAGTGCGCTCCGGCACCGACGGACGCGCCGTCATGGTGCTGTCGCTGCCGCCCGGACGCCACCACGTGACCCCGTTGACCACCGGGCACAACAGCGTCGCGGTCGGCCGCACCGCGGTCGCGTGGCTGGTGGAGCCGGTCGACGGCCTGCGCGTCGAGCGGAAGCAGGACGAGATCGAGGTCAGCTGGGTCTGGCCCGGCCGCGCGACCGACGCGATGGTGCGCTGGTCCGGCGGCGAGCGGCGCCGTTCCCGCCGGGCCTACGAAGACGAGGGCGGCGCGGTCATCACC
This sequence comes from uncultured Actinomycetota bacterium, assembly GCA_963836195.1. Lineage (GTDB taxonomy): Bacteria > Actinomycetota > Actinomycetes > Streptosporangiales > Streptosporangiaceae > Trebonia. Next base: position 541,256 of record CAWIIX010000020.1, read on the forward strand.
ATCGGCCCGGCCGAGACGATGGTCGAGGTCCGCGCGGTGTACTCGCTGCAAGGGCGGCAGGTCGTCTCCGGCCCTGCCCGGCGCCTGGTTCGGGCCCGCGCGGTCGCGGTCGGCTACCAGTTCCGCATGGCCGCACGGCGATCGCGACGCGAGTACGCCTTCGAGCTCACGGCCGAGCGGGCAGTGCTCCTCCCGCCGCTGGTCGTGGTGCGCGGCACCACACTCGACCCCCCGGAACACGCGAACGACGGCGAGATCGTCGACCGTCACCCGCCGGAGGACATCGCGCCTGGCCGGCCGGTGTCGTTCACGGTGAGGGGGCCGCGCGAGCCGCGGGGGATGGCCCTGTTCGTCGACCCGGCGGCGGCACCGGAGGAAGCGTCCGCCATCGTGCTCTACCCGCCGCCCGCCGCCGGGACGCGAACGGCGAAGCCGGCCAGGCGGCCGGGCGCGCACTGCCCCTACTGCTACGAGGAGATCTCCCGGCTGCCTTCCTGGTTCCGCTGCACCGGCCTGCTCAGCGCGTCGGGCCAGCGCTGCGCCGCAGCGCCCGACTCGGCGCTGCGCGACCGGACCGGGTTCACCGGGGCACTGCCGCCGGCCTTCGCCGCGCTGCGGGGCGGCCCTGCGGCGCGGGGCGGTTCGGGGGCGCGGGGCGGTTCGGGGGCAGAGTGCCCGCAGTGCCGCGGCCCGACCACCGTAGCCGTCTGCCCGGTCTGCCACAGTCGCCTTCCGGTGCACTTCGGGCAGGTCGGCAGCCACCTCATCGTGCCCGTGGGCGCGAAGGAGGCGGGCAAGACGGTCTTCATGACCGTCCTCGTGCATGAGCTCAAGCACCGGATCGGGGAGCAGCTCAACGCGGCGATCGGCGGTGCCGACGACTTCACCCGCCATCAGTTTCCGACCGAGTACGAGGGGCCGCTGTACCGTGAGTCGCGACTGCCGTCGCCGACGACGACCACGGCCGGGGCGCCGAACCGGCCGCCGTTCGTGTTCGGATTCACCATCGAGCGATCGCGGCCGCGGGTGCTGGGCGCCTCGCTGGCCCGGGCCGGCCTCAGGGGAGGGCCGGACCCGCAGCGAGCGCTGCTGTCCTTCCTCGACACCGCCGGTGAGGACCTGCGGACCACGCAGTCCATGGAAGACAATGTCCGCTGCCTGGGCGCCGCCGACGGCATCCTGTTGCTGCTCGATCCCCTGCAGCTGCAGGCGGCCAGGGACACGGCCGAACCGGGGACCCGGCTTCCGGCCCACGGCCACGGCGACGACCCGCTGACCGTGCTGCAGAACTTCACCGACATCCTCCAGGCCGGCCGCCGTCAGGAAGGGCGGGGTGACAGGCCGGGAGACCTCATCGACCGGCCCCTGGCGATCGTGTTCACCAAGATGGACGCGTTGCTGCCCAGCCTGGCCGAGACCAGTCCGCTGCGACGGCCGCCCCCGCGGGCCGCGTACTTCGACGAGCAGGACAGCCAGGCGGTGCACACCCAGATCAGGCTGCTGCTTGACCGCTGGCACGGCGGCGAGATCGACCGAACCGCCCGGCTGAACTACCGCACCTACCGCTATTTCGGGGTGTCCGCGCTTGGCGAGACACCCACCGGGGACAACCGGGTTTCCGCCCGCGGTATACGCCCCTACCGTGTCACCGACCCGATGCTGTGGCTTCTCGGGCAATTTGGGGTTATCCCCGTGAAATGAGGCTGGCGTGGCCTTTCAACAGCTCTACTACACCTCATGCGAGCACGGCCTGGGCGGGTACGGCGGGTTCCAGTTCAACGCGGTCACCCCGGGCGTCTCGCCCGCGGTGCTGCGCGAAGTGGAGGAGCGCACCGTGTACCAGCCGCCGCACTGGCTGGCCGACCCGGACGCGGAGGGACTGGAGGCTTACCCGACCGCGTTCTCCTATAGCGTCAACGAGGCGGCCGGCACGGCGATCACCGCCCGCGTGGTCTTCACCGGCACGGACTACTCGGGCCGGCCGGGCAACTACTTCGCCCACGCACTCGCCAGCACTACCCCGGAACGTGACTTCGGAGCCCTGCTGCCGGCCGAACTATGGGGATCCCCACTCTGGCAAAGCGACCCGATCGCCGGCACCACGCTGCCCGAACTGGCCCCGCCGCTGCCCCCCGGTGTCATCGACCGGCCCGGGGCGCAGGCATTTCTCGAGGCACGGGAAGCCGACGGGATCTTGCCGGAGCTGCTCAGCGCGGTCGGCCGGGCGATGGCGGGGGAGCGGCCGGTGCTGCTGGTGACCCTGGACGCGACCGAGACCGCGTGGTGGATCGCGGCCGTCTCCTACCTGCTGGGTGAGCGGCTGGCGCGGCGGATGACGTTCACAACGTTCAGCCACCGGCCCGGCTACGCCGGGTACCACCTCACCGGGACGCTGCCGGGAACCCTGCTGCCCGAGGCCGGCGCCAGCTTCCAGGTGTTCGACCTCGCGGCCGGGCGGACGCCGCGCGGCCCGGCCCACCCGCTGACGGCGACCCTTGCTGGCACCGGGGTCCTCGAGCGCGGCCGGCCTGTGGCAGCAGGCGACGGCCTTCGCATCCGGGGCCGAGACCAGCCTGGACGACTGGGACGCCCCGGTCGCGGTCGCGGCCGGCCTACTCGGCCGACGGCTGACCGTCGGGCAGGCCGACACCGTGGCCCAGTGGCTGGTCGGCCCGGCTGGCCGGATGCCGCCCGAGCTGGCCGAGGTCACGCTGGGCCTGCTGCTCAGCCAGCCCGAGGCGACACTGGGCGACCAGCGGCTCCGTGACCTGCTCGACCTGGCCCGCAGGCTTCCGGTCTCGTCGCAGGTAGAGCAGCTGGAGCGACTGCTCGCGGTGCGCGCGATCGGGCGGATCGCCCGCGGCGAGCGCGCCGTGCCGGTCGTGTTCGCCAGCCCGGCGGCCGCGGTGGCGCGCAACCTCGTCCTTCAGTTCCTCCACCGCGCCACCCCCGTGCAGGCGGCGGCGGTGCTCGACTGGGTGGCCGCGTCCGAGGTGGACCTGCCCGCCGACAGCCTGCGGCGCTACGGCCGGACGAGGCTCGACCCCGACCTCCCCCCGGGGGAGCTGGCCGCCGTGGTCAGGCGCCATCCAGCGATCCGTCGCGGCCTGCTCGAACGGCTCGCGGGCGAGCCGCCCGAGGTGACCCGGGCGGTGCTCGGCGGGCCGGTGGGGACGCAACTCGAGCATGCGGACCTGGCCGGCCATCCCGAGCTGACCGAGATGTGGCTGCTGCAGTCGGCGGCCGCCGGCCGGATGCCGCCGATGCGCGCGTTCGACGAGATCGTGGACATCCGCGCCGCCGCCGGACGTTCCCCCCGAATGGACGCGACGCTGATGCACCTGCTGTGGCCGCGCGGCTGCCCGCCGGACGACCTCGCGGAACTGCTCGGCATCTTCACCGACCCGCCCGCGCCCGACGTCGTTGGCTGGTTCGCGGGTCAGCTGATGTCCGTCACCGCGCGCGCGACCGCCAGCGATTCGTGGCTGAGGCTGGCGCACGCGCTGTCCGACCATCCCCTCCTGGACCTGCTCCAGCCGCCGGACAGCACGCAGGCGCAGGCGGCGGTCCGGGTGCTGCCGCTGCTGCGGCAAGCCCGCGAGGGCGGCCCGCGGGGGGAAACGGACGCGTTCGCGGCGCTGTACCGTGAGTTCCCGGCGGCCGATGGCGGCACCCGGATGCTCCTGGAGCGCGAACTGCCGGCCGTGCTCGCCCGGGCCCGCCCGCTTGGCCCGGCCCTGCGTGACTGCCCCAGCGTCCTCGCGGCGGCGTTCTGCCTCGCCCTGCGCGACTGGCTGGACTCGTCCGCAGCCGACACCGCGCTGGCCCGGCAGGTGTTCGCCGCCAGCCGCGATCCGGTGCTGGCGGGCCTGCCCGGGCTGACCGAGATGCTGACGACCGCCTTCGAGCAGGTCCGCCGGTGGAGCCGCCGCGACCTCAGCGGACTTGCCCAGAGCATGGACAACGATCCGGCGCTGGCGCAGTCGTTCCAACGCTGGCGGAAGGCCGCCCGGGGCGAACGTCCGCGCTGGCTACTGGGCGGGACCGGCCCGTCCGCGCAGGGAACGTGACGGGACGGCGAACCGATGCCATTCGTGTACCTGCTGCTGTTCGTCGGGGCGCTGCTGCTCTACGTGGCCTACCTGGCGCTCGCGCTGCCGGTCGGTGCGGTCCTGGCCTTCGTCTACTGCTTCCTGGGAATGCCCGCCGCGTATCTGCGCGGCCTGGCGCGCGTCCTGGTGCGCCGGGATCCGGCCTGGCTGGCGCGAGCCGGGCCAGTTCGCTGGCCCACGGCGCCGACCGATGGCGATCCGGCCGTGCTGCAGTACTTCTACGGCCCGGCCATCGCGGACGCGGATCACGCGGTGCGGACCGCCTACCAGGATTGCCGCGGCCTGTGGCGGCGCTGCGCCGTCGTCGTCGGCTCGGCCTTCGACGGCCCCAGCACTGTGTTCACCGCTCCGCTCGGCGTCGGCGGCGCGATCGGGCTGGCGGCCGGCGGGGTGCTTGGCGCCGCCGCGGCGGCTGGCTGCGCCTGCGTCCACCTGCTGACGGTTGGCGTCTCGGCCGTCCTGGTGCGGGCGGCCGGGACGGCGCTGCGGTTCGCCGACTCGGCCGTGCTCCGGGTCAAGAACATCCGCATGTCCTGCCCGAGTTGCGGCGAGGGGGTGCCGTACCCCGGCTACGAGTGCCCGGACGGACCGCGTTGCACCCGGCGGCACCGGGACATCCGGCCGGGCCGGCTGGGCATCCTGCGGCGCCGCTGTCAGTGCGGCAAGCCGCTGCCGACCCTGCTGCTGTTCGGGTCGGCCGGGATGAATGCCTTCTGCCCGCGCTGCGGCGCGTCCCTGGAACACCAACCCGGGAAGGCGCCGGAGACCGTGCTGCCGCTGTTCGGCGCGGTGGGCGCGGGCAAGACCCGGCTGCTGTTCGCTCTGGTCACCCAGTTGCAGCTGTGGTCCCAGGGGAAGCAGTGGCCGCCGTTCACGGTCGAGTTCGCCGACGCCGCCACCACCAGCAAGCTCGAGCACGCGGGCGAGCTGCTGAGCCCGAAGAGCGTCACCACCAAGACTCCGGTCGAGTTGCCCCGCGCCTACCTGATCCGGCTCGTCACCGGCTCGAGCACGCGGGTGCTGCAGATGTTCGACCCGGCGGGTGAGCTCTACTACACCGACGAGCAGATCGAGCGGCTCCGGTTTCTCAACCAGGCGCACACGTTCATCCTGGTCATCGATCCGCTGGCAGTCCCGGCGTTCTGGGACCGACTCCCTGCGGACCGGAAGGTCGGACTGGACGCGACCCGGGCCGCCGCCGCGACGCCCGACGTCGCCTACCAGGTCGCCCTGCAGCGGATCGAGGCGCTGCGGGTACCGCTGCGCCGGTCACGGCTGGCGGTCGTGTTCAGCCGGGCCGACCTGACCGACCAGCCGGCGCCCGACATCGCCGCCTGGGCGCAGGACGATCTCGGCCTTGGCAACCTGGTCCGCTCGGCTCGGCTGCACTTCGGGGAGGCGTGCTTCTTCCACACCGCCGCGGTGCTGGCCGACGGGGTAATGCACCCGTCCATTCCCGCCCTGCTGCGCTGGCTGCTGGCAGGGGACGGCATCGATCCTCCCGTCGCTCCTCCCATCGACCCTCCCGGAGGCCCTCATGAGTGACCGCGTGGAAGAGCAGGCCTATCGCTGGCAGCGGCGGTCCATGTTCGCGATCACGATCGCGGTCGTCATCGCCCTGCTTGTGCTGTGCGTGCTGCTGGCCTGAAACCGTCCCGTCGCGCGGGATGGCGACGTCGGCCGGTCTGTCCGATGATGAGAGAAAAGACGGAGATGCGAGGTCCGATGGAAGAGTATCCCGACGAGCTGAGGACCAGGACGACCGCTGAGAAGCCGCGCTCCGGCCTGCTCGGTGACTTCCTGGAAGAGACGGCGAGCTGGGACCCAGCCGTCGAGGAACTCGTGGACGAGGCGCTCCAGGACGGTACGGAGCGGGAACTGGTCACCGTCGCGCGGCGGCTGCTTGACGAGCGGCGGCTGACCGAGCCCAGCCGGATCGTCCGGCTGGTGCGCCTGCTGGCCGCCGCAGGCGGGCTGGATCCCGGGCAGCTCCCGCCGGCCGGAGACGGAGCGGCCCGTCCGCCCGATGGCCCGTCCGCGCGCCCCGACCTTGACCCGCTGGGAGCCGGAGTGCCGTTGGTTGGCCGGGGAACGGAGCTGGCCGACGCCGCCCGCGTCAAGGACCGCTGGCGGGACGGCCTGAGACTCGTCTGCGTGACCGGGCCTCCGGGAGCGGGCAAGACCCGCCTCGGCCGGGAGCTCGCAGCCAGCCTCACCGGAGGCCAGCCCGGCCGGCCGCTGCAGGTCAGGCTCAGCCGACAGGCCCCGGGGAGCGAGGACCGTCTGCTCGTCACCACACCGTACGAGGCCCTCGCGGAGCTCCTCGCCCAGCTCGGTGTGCCGCGGGCCGAGATTCCCGCCACGCTGGACGGTCGGCGGGCCCGCTACACGGCCGCGCTCAAGCGAACGAATCCCGTCATCCTGTTGGACGGCGTGGTCCACGAGCACCAGATGGCTGCGCTGCTGCCGCCGGCGGGCTGCGTCGTGCTCACCAGCCGCTCGCCCCTCACCGGCCTCAACGATCTCGGTGCCCTGTTTGTCCCGCTTGGACGGCTGGCCGGGGACGGGCCCCGGCGCCTGGTGCGGCGGGTCTTCCAGGCCCACGACGTCGAGCTGGATGACCTCGCGGTCGCCGCGGTCGCCGGGTGGAGCGGCGGCCTTCCCGGCCCGGCCATCCTGCTCGCCCGCTGGGCGGCGGTCACGGCCAGGGCGAAAGGGCTGGCGCCGGGCGAGGTCATCGGGCAGCTCGAGGCGGGCCCCGACGCGGACAAGACGGCCGCCGTCATCGGCCTGCTCGATGCCGACCAGCGGGCAGTCCTGCTGACGCTGGCGGCGCTGCGGCTGCCGCGGGCCGATCTGCTGGCGCTGTCGCTCAGCACCGGTCTCAGCCACGATCGCGTCGCGGCGGCGCTAGTCGGGTTGGCCGAATTTGGCCAGGTCGGCGAGGACGAGCGCGACGGCACGTGGGTCGTCGATTCCCTGACGGCCGACTGCGTCGGGACGTGGGCCCGCGCCGCCGGGCAGCTGACGCGCGACAGCTACGAGCAGCTGGCTGGACCGGTCATCGGCCTGTACGCGCTGCGCGCGGGGGCGCTGCGCGACCTGATGGCGGAGCCGGAGCCGGAGACCGGCGCCGCCATCCGGGCCTGGGCGCTGTGGCAGTGGCAGGCGGAGCAGGCCGCGCTGGCCGCCGTCGTGCAAGCGGCGGCCGCCGCGCCCCGACCAGGACTGGCCCGCCCGCTCGCAGCCGCCTTCACGGACGCTGCGGCGGCGGCCGGAGCGGCCAGCGGCGCATTCGAGAGCGAGGCAACCGTCACCGCGGTCGCGTTGATCGCCAGGGACTCCGGCGATCAACGGCTAGAAGACCGGGCGCTGACGTGGCTCAAACGCCAGGACACCCTCCGGGGCGCGGTCGGACCGGAGGCCCTGCCGACGGTGACACCCTCCGGGCCGGCGGACATCCCAGTGCCAGCGGACGCGCTGGCGGTCGAGCGGTCGGCGGTGTCCGAACTGAACGCGGTACCGTCCGGGCCGGTGCTGTTTGGAGCCGGAGACCACTGGTCATGACGGCTGCGGCCACGGGACACGAGCTCGCCCTGGACGAGCTCGCCGAGATCCAGGACCTGGCGGCGGGCGAACCCGGGGCCTTCACCATTGAGAAGACCACCGTGCGCTCCGACGGCTGGCTGTCGGCGAACATCAGCCTGGACTGCACGGGCGTCACCGTCGGCCCGGGCGGGCAGCCGCTTGCCCCGGTCGAGCACGCCACCGTGCTGATCCCGCCCTCGTTCCCGTTCATCCGCCCGGGGGTCAGGGTTCGGCACAACCGGTTCGCGGGCCTGCCGTACGTCCTGCACGGCCGCACGATCTGCCTCTATCACTCGGACGCGGACTGGAACCCAGCCGACGGCATGTTCAGCGTCGTCGCCCGGCTCGCCGCCTGGTACCGCCGAGCCGCCGCCGGCCGCCTGGTGGAAACCGGCCAGCCGCTGCACCCGCCGCTGGCGTACCGCGGGCTGGGAGCGGCCGACTGCGTGGTCATCCACCCCGACCTGCCCCGCGAATTCCGGCCGGCCGCCGCGATCATGGTCGGGGTTTACCCGGGGCGCGCCGACGTCGTCGAGTGGCTGCGCCCGGAGACGCTCGACGTCGACCGCCCCGAGGCCCTCGCCCGGCTGCGTTCGCGGCTGGAGGACGTGGCGCGGGCGCACGAGGCGCCGGCTTTCCTTGGCGCCGTCACGGTCCTGGATGAACCGCTCAGCTTCGAGTTTCCCGATAATCTGCCCGACCTGGTGGCGGCCTTGGCCGAGCAGCAGGTCAAGCCGGATGAGCTGATGGGGCGGTTGGCGCACGTCTGGATTGCGAACGCGCTGGCCGCGGTGCGCCGGGACGACCTGGCGCCACTCCATGCCCTGCTCGGTGCGCCGATGCGCGGGATCGCCCAATCGCAGGCACCGGAAACCCACCTGGAAGTGTGGCAGCTGAATCCGGCTGAGGCGATGCTGCCGAGCATCCTCACGCTGTCGGCAGCCGGACACGCGGAGCTGGCCGCGCGCCTGCCCGGAGCGCGGCGCCAGGCGCGAGCGTGGCTGCGGGCGGCCCCGCTCGCCTGGGCGTCCGTGGAGGAAGCACGGCCGCGGATCGTCACCCGGCGGGACACCGGACGGCCCGCCCAGTGGCTGCTTGGCAAGAGCGTGCTCGTCCTCGGCTGCGGCGCCATCGGGGCCAGGATCGCCGAGCACTGCGTGCGGGCGGGGGTGCGCCGCCTCGTGGTCGCCGACCGCGACCTGGTGGGACCGGGCGTCCTGGTCCGGCAGGCGTACGAAGACGGGGACATCGGACTGCCCAAGGCGACGCAGCTGGCCGACCGCCTGGCCGGCATCCGGCCGTCCCAGGTAAGCGTGGAGGCCGAGGTCGGGGATGTGCACGCTACCGTCCTCGGGGCGGATGCCGCCCGGCGGAAGGCCGACCTCATCGTGGACGCGACCGCCAGCCGGGGCGTGTCGGCCCGCATCGAGTGGCTGCGCCGGGCCGGCCCGGGCCGGTGGCCGCCGGTGCTGACGATCGGCGTCGGGCACGACTGCGAGCGAGCGGTCGGGGCACTCGCGCTGCCGCACGCCAGCGGCGCTGGCGCGGACATCCTGCACAGCTTCGCCGACCAGGCCTTCAGCGACGAGGGGCTGCGCGACGCAGCCGAGGACCTCTTCGCCGACCCCGGTCCCGACGGCGTGTTCCAGCCCGAGATCGGCTGCTCAGAACCGACCTTCACCGGCTCGGACCCGGAGGTCGCGGCCGCGGCCGGGCAGGTCTTCGCCTGGTGTCTGCGCGTGCTCAGCGACCACGCCGCCCACCGCCCGGTCAGTCCGAAGTCGCTGTTCCTGGCCCGCCTGCCGGGTGATCGCGAGCGTCCCGCCCACGTCTTCCTTGACTGGCCCAATGACCTGACCGCGGAGGACGAGCTCAGCGGCTACCAACTCCGCATCCGCCCGCGCGCCTTGGCCGGCCTGCGGGCCGAGGCGGTGGCGACGGCACGCCGGCACCCTCGCTGCTGGGAAACCGGGGGCGTGCTGCTCGGGTACTTCGACGACGCCTGCCGCGTGGTCTGGGTGACCGCCGCCGATGGACCTCCGCCGGACAGCGAGCACGGCGAGTACTGCTTCCGGCTCGGGACCGAGGGCGTGAGCGAACGGGTCGCAGCCCATCGCGCGGGCAGTGGCGGCCGGGCTCGATTCATCGGCTTGTGGCACACGCATCCGGATACGGCGCCGCGGGCCAGCACCGTTGACGAGGACTCGATGCGGACCGTGCTGACCGCACTGCCAGGCCAGGCGCCGCGGCGCGCGGTCCTGCTCATCATCGGCGGGAAACCGGGCGAGTGGGAGCACTGGCTGCAGGGAGCGCGCCCGCCGGAGATCGGGTTCCGGCTGCTGCGCCGGAGCGATGCGCTGCCGGAAAGGGAGCAGAGATGACGCTAACGGACGACCGGATCGCCGCGCTCGCCGCCCGGGGCGACCCGATTCACGCGTGGTACTCGTATCAGATGATTCGGGACACCCTGGACTCGGCGAGGCTTGACGGTCTTTCCTACGTCATCTACCCGCAGGGCTCCTACGCGAACAAGACCAACATCTCCGCCGACAGCGATGTCGACCTGGTGATCGCGCTCAGGTCCGCGTTCTTCGCGAACAAGGAAGAGCTGACCGAGCGCGAGCTCGAAGAGTACGAAAAGTACTATCAGCAGGCCGATATCACCTGGCTGCGTTTCCGTGAGGCAGTGGTCGACGTGCTGCGCTCCTGGTACCTCGTGCAGGAGAAATCGAAGTGCGTGAAGGTCCGCTCGAATCTCATCCGGCTGCCGGCCGACGTGCTCGTAGCGCTGGATCACCGCCATTACAAGGCATTTCCGGGTTTCCTCGAGCAAATTCACATCGACGGGGTGCAGTTCTACACGTCGCAGGAAGTGAAGATCATCAACTTTCCCAAGGAGCACATCCGGGCGTGCAAGAGCAAAGACGACCGCGTCTCCGGACGCTACCGGCCGGTCGTGCGGATCGCTAAGAACGTCAGGAACATGCTCATCGCCGGCGGCGAGACCGGGCTGACGGCGGGATCAGCTCCGTCGTACTTCCTCGAGTCGCTGCTGTGGAATGTCCCCGACCAGTGTTTCCGCGGCGACCTTCCGCGGGCGTACCGTAACGCCGTCCAGTGGCTGCGGGAGAATCAGGACAAGCTCGCTGACATGAAGTTCCCGAACCAGATGGCGAAGCTCTTCGGCCAGGCGCAGGACACGGCGTGGAAGCAGTCAGCCGCGCTGGCGCTCATCGAGGGCCTGCGGTCTGCGTGAAGTACGGCGCGGCCGGGTGCCGCCCAGGGCCTGGCGCATTGCCTCCACGCACTGGCCGCGAGCGGCGTTGATCTCGTCCCTGGGGTAGGCGACGCCCAGGTTGACCTGGGCGTCCTTGGTGATGGCGGGTTTCAGCCAGGCCTGCGCCATCTGGCTTCCCGCCTGCGTTTTGGCCGCCCGCACCAGGTTGCTATAGGAACCGGCGACGCCGGGGGCTTCCAGCGACAGCCAGGCCTGGTGGAAGGCAATCTGGGACTGGATCTGGCTGATCTGCTCGGTCAGCTCGTAGCGGGCCTCCGGCGTGCGCGGCCGGCGCCGGATGCGGTAGGGGAGTTCCGCGTAGTCCTCGATCGTGGCGAGGGCCTCGGCGAACAGTTTGGTGTGCCGCTCACGCCGCGCCGCCCGCTGATTGAGGCCGTAGGTGAGCGCGACGGAAACCAGGGCCCCGACGATGGCCGCCGCGCCGGCCAGCAGCGCCGCGGTCTGCGCCCAGGTCCACCCGGATGCACCCGTCATGTGTCTGAAATCGCCACGTCGATCTCCTAATTCCTCAGCTGCGCCGCGGCCACGCATCATAGCAATCCTGCCCTGAACCTGCTTCAGGAACCTGATGGTGGCGAGAGTCGCCACCGCCCTTCTTGGTTTCCGGTCAGCCCACGCCCGTGTACCTGTGAACCACGGATCCTGCGAATAGTGCCAACTCTGCTTCGTCGGGCGGCTGAAAAGACTTCGTAAAATATCCTTTTATCTGCTCGCTCGTTATATTAAACGCACTAGGCTTGTCTTCTGCGTTGCGGCTCTGAAGCCTTCTCGTCAGCTCGTCGAGAGGCACATCAAGATAATGCAGCTCGATATCTACGCCGAGTTCTGCTGCTTCACGACGCTTCTCGTCTCGCTCGCTCCGTCGCCACAGGCCCTTTTCGAAGATTATGCTCTGCCCGAATCTTATCAACTCTTGCCCGAACGCCCACAACTGATCCTCAAGCAAGTCGTGAAACTCTTCACCAGCAGGGTCTCCTTCTTTGAGGCCCATCTTCAGTGCGGCCTGCCAATCGTCGGTGCAAAGTCTTATTGCCGGAATTTCCTTGGCCAGCTGACGGGCCAAGGTAGTCTTTCCTGATCCGGGCAGCCCGCACATCAACACAAGTTTTGGCTTCACGTGATAACCGTATCAATGCAGTCCGACCCGCCGGATCGGGCCGGTGCCAGCGTTCATTTCCGGCCGACCCTCCCGCGAGCACCCTGCCGTAGGTCTTCGCAGCTGGGGGCGCACGCCCGGACGACCGAGGGCCGGACCACCACCTACCGGGCCTACACGCGCGCGACCCTCAGCGAGCTCGCAACCGCCGTCGGCCTCCAGGACGTCAGATGGCACATGCCCGTCGAGACCGACTTCTTCCAGCCCGTCATGACCGCCCGCAGCCCGACTTGAGAGCGGGCCCTACGCGCGCGCAAGGAATCGGAGACGATCGGAGTGCGCGGGCCGTTCCGCATGCCGCGCGCGGAGGGATGGCGATGGAGTCTGACGATTGCGATGTGGCCGTGGTGGGCGGCGGCCCGGCCGGGGCGGCTGCCGCGGCGAGGCTAGCCGCCGACGGGTTCCGGACCGTGCTGATCGACCGGGCCCGCTTCCCCCGCGACAAGATATGCGGCGACTTCGTCGGGCCGATGGCGCTCGCTGAGCTTGCCGATCTTGGCGTGGCCCAGACAGCGGCGTTCGGCGCGACCAGCACGATGGCGCAGCTGGCGTTGCACATCGATGCGGACCAGCCCGCCGTGCTTGGCATCCCGAAGGTCGACGGGATTCCCGGCTACGGCCGGGTGATTCCCCGTCTGCAGTTGGATGCGTGGATCCAGGACACCGCCCGGCGGGCCGGGGCGACCGTGCTGGACGGGCGGAAGGCGGAATCGGTCGAGCGGGTGCCTGCCGGGATCGTGGTCCGGGGCCGCACCGTGGCCGGCCCATGGCAGCTGCGCGCCCGGCTGCTGCTGGGAGCCGACGGCAGTAACTCGCTGGTGGCCCGAACGCTGCGCGGGGGCGTGCCGCCCAGCCGGGACCGGATCATGGCGGTGCGGGCTTACTTCGACGACGTCGAGGGCGCGGACGGCCGGGGCGACATCTGGATTCGCGGTGACACCTTTCCCGGCTACCACTGGCTGTTCCCGACCGGCGGCGGGTCGGCCAACCTGGGCGTCGGCATGCTGGCCTCCACCTACCCGCGGTCCGGCCGCAACCTGCGCGAGATGCTGCTGCGGCTGATCGACGAGGACGCCCCGCTGCGGCACCGGCTCCGGGGCGCCCGGATGCGCGGCCGGGTCCTCGGGCACCCGCTGACGACCTACAACCCGCGGCTGCCGCTGACCGGCGACCGGCTGATGCTGCTGGGCGACGCGGCCGGGCTGATCAATCCGCTGAACGGCGAGGGAATCCAGTACGCGCTGCACAGCGCCCGGTGGGCGGCCGGTATCGCGGCCGACCGTCTCGCTTCAGATCAGCTGGACGCCGGCTCCCTCGTGGGCTACCAGCGGCGCGTGCATCGGAGCCTGCGGACGGACCTGGCGCTGTCCCGGCTCATCGTGCAGCTCATCCGCAACCGCAACCTGAACCACGTCTGGCTGGACGCCCTGCGATCCATCGCGTCCCGGGCCAAGACCGATCCGGACTACGCCCACCACCTCGGCTGCGTTCTCACCGGCCTGACCCCGGACGTCAGCACGGTCGGCACCGGCGCGGCCGCGCGGATCTTCGGGCAAGCGCTGGTGTCACCGCTGGCCGTCGCGTCCTGGCACCGGATCAGCGGCCGGGGGCGGTCTGCGCGTCTGGGTCCGGACGGTCTCGGCGACAGCGGCGGGCACGCCATGGCTCCCGGCGAGTTCATGAACTGGGCGGCGGGCACCGGACGGGTGCTGGGCGAGCTCACCACGGAGCTGACTCGGGCCACGATCACCAGAAACAAAGGCCCGGGCGGGGTGCGCATCCTGGAGTGAGATGATCTTGTCCGGTCTACCACTGGAGGACATGGATGTCGCCATCGCCGACTGAGAAATCCGCTGACGGGCAGCCGCTGAGCGCGCTCGAGGCGCTGCACTCGACCCCCTCCCGCCGCTACCTAGCGCCCGACCCGATCCCGGAGGACGTGCTCTGGGCCATCCTCGACGCGGCGATCCGCGGCCCGTCCGGTGGGAACCGGCAGCAGTGGGGCTGGGTCGTGGTGACCGACCCGGCGGTCAAGGAGCGGGTGGCGGGCTGGTACCGGGCGAACTGGGACTCCGCCTACGGCCAGTACCGGGACCGTATCCTGGCCGGCGATGGCTCGTCGGACATGAGCCCGCGGGGATTCCTCGGCGCCGAGCACCTGGCGCACCACCTGGAGGAGGCCCCGGTGTGGGTCTTCGCGGTGCTGCGGAACGCGGCCGACGCGACGAGCCCCCGCGTCGGCTCCTCCATCTACGGCGCGGTCCAGCAGCTCTGCCTGGCCGCGCGCGCCTACGGCGTCGGGACCTCGCTGACCACGCTCTACGGCGGCCACGAGGACGAGCTGCGCGAGCTGCTTGGGCTGCCGGACGACGCGCTGACCATGGCGCTGATCCCGATGGGCTACCCCGCGCAGGGGCGCTGGGCCGAGCCTAAGCGCCGGCCGGTGGAAGAGGTCGTGCACTGGAATCGCTGGGGTGCGATCCACGATCGGCCGTAATGTCTGGTCGAAGCGATCAGCTAGACGGCCAGGTGTCCGCTACTGGACGTGCACAGCGACCTCATGGTGACTGACCCGCTCGTCCCAGCGGGTGAGCGCCGCCCGGGCTGCCTGCTCCACGACGGCCCGGTCGTAGTCGTCTCCGGCGAAGTCGCGGACGGCGGCCCGGTCCGTGAACCATGTCACGGAGGTGAACGCGACTTCTCCGTCCGCATCCTGTCGCAGGAGTACACCTGCACGTGGACGCGCCCGGGGCGTCCTGGGGCGGCTGGCTGGCCGCCTCCGGCGCCATCGCCCTGGCGCTTTTGCCGCAGCTCGCAGATGGGAAGTGAAGGCTTGATGACTGAGAACCACCTGCCTCCCGCGATCCGGGACTTCATCGAGGCGACCAACCGCGGAGACTCTGACGCGTTCGTCGCCGCATTCACCCGGGACGCCTACCTCAACGACTGGGGGCGCGAGTTTCACGGCCACGACGGCGTGCGCGCCTGGAACCGCACCGACAACATCGGCGTCCGATCGCATTTCGAACTCGTCAGTGCCGAGCCCGGCGCCACGCCCGACAGATACGTCGTCACCCTGACAGTGACCGGCGACGGCTTCAACGGGACCGGGCCGATGAACTTCGAGCTACGCGATGGTCGGATCGCGAGCCTACGGATCAGCTGACCCGCGCTGGGCAGCTGCCCGGGTCGGACCGGCCGCCTCGCAGTGCCCGTCACTGCGCGCCCGCTGGCCCAGCTGCCTATCGGCTTATGCCGGTGTCACCTCGATACCGTTGACTTGGGCGTTGTCCTTGACGGTGACGAACTGGATCGTGATCGCCCCGCTGCTGTTGGCGGTGGCGGTGAAGGACTCGGCGACCGCCTTGAACTCGCCGCCTGCGGTGGCGAAGATGTCGAAGTTGGTCAGCACCTGCGACCCGTTGATCAGGACGTTGAACGTTCTCGAGCCGGCCGCTGTCCAGTACTCCTCGGCGAAGTCGAGCCGCACGTTGTAGCTCGCGCCGGCGGTCAGGCCCGGGATGGTGTAGGTGAAGTTCCCGTAGCGGTTGTGCTGGTAGACCGACTGCGGGGCGGGGTTGGTGACGCCGGTGGTGCTGATGGCGTTGATGACCGCGGCGGTGGCGCCGCCGGCGTAGTCCTCGTCGGCGACGAACGGCGCCGCCGCCGGGCCGCCGGCCGAGATGTCGATCCCGCCGGTGCCGGTACCGGAGCTCACCGTCCAGGTGAAGGTCGCGGTGCCCTTCGCGCCGGTGGTGTCGGTCGCGGTGACGGTGACACTGGATGTGCCGGCGGTCGTCGGAGTTCCGGAGATGAGCCCGGTGGAGGCGTTGATCGACAGCCCGGCCGGCAGGCCGCTGGCGGTGTAGGTGAGGGTCTGCCCCGAGGCGGAGTCGCTGGCCGCGATCTGCAGGCTGGCGGCGGTCCCAACGGTCGACGTCTTGCTGCCTGGGTTGGTGACGGTGACGGTGTTAGTCGTCGTGCCGCCGCCGACTGGGGAGATTTCGATGCCGTTGACCTGGGCGTTGTCCTTGACCGTGACGAATTGGATGGAGATGGTGCCGTTGCTGTTGGCGGTGGCGGTGAACGGCTCGGCGACCCCCTTGAACTCCCCGCCTGCGGTGGCGAAGATGTCGAAGTTGGTCAGCACCTGGTTGCCGTTGATCAGGACGTTGAACGCCCGCGACCCGGCCGCCGTCCAGTACTCCTCGGCGAAGTCGAGGCGCACGTTGTAGCTGGCGCCGGGGGTGAGGCCGGGGATGGTGTAGGTGAAGTTGCCGTACCGGTTGTGCTGCCACACCGACTGGGGCGCCGGGTTGGTGACGCCGGTGGTGCTGATCGCGTTGGTGGTGGCGGCGGTGGTGCCGCCGGTGTAGTCCTCGTCGGCGGCGAACGGCGCCGCCGCCGGGCCGCCGGCCGAGATGTCCACCCCGCCGGAACCGCTACTGGAGCCCACGGTCCAGGTGAACGACGTCGACCCGCTGGCCCCGGTGGTGTCGGTCACGGTCACGGTGACCGTCGACGTGCCTCCCGTGGTCGGGGTGCCGCTGATCAGGCCGGTCGAGGAGTTGATCGACAGCCCGGCCGGCAGGCCGCTGGCGGTGTAGGTCAGGGTCTGCCCGGACGCCGAGTCGGTCGCGCCGATCTGCAGGCTGGCGGCCGTGCCGACGGTGGACGTCTGGTTGGCCGGAGTGGTGACGGTGACGACGTGGGCGTTGGTGCCGGGCGAGACCGTCCACACGAAGCTCTGGGTGGCGTAGGCGCCGTTGCCGTCCTTCGCGGTGACGGCCACCGTGCTGGTGCCGACGGCGGTCGGGGTGCCGGAGATGACGCCGGCCGCGGAGATCGACAGGCCGGCCGGGAGGCCGGTCGCCGAATAGGTCAGCGTCTGGCCGCTGGTGGTGTCCGCTCCGCTCAGGGTGACCGAGGAGGCGGCGGTGCCGGTCAGGCTGGCCTGCGGGCCGGGGTTGGCCAGGGTGACCGGGGTGCCGAGCTGGCTGGAGGCGACGGCCAGGGTGCCGGTCAGCGGCAGGCTGGCGCTGGAATCGCCCACCGAGACCGTGTAGTTGCCGGTACTGGTGGCCCAGGCGTTGGAGCTGCTGTTCCAGTACTGCAGGTTCTGCTGGGTCAGCGGGAAGGTGACGGTCGTCGATGCCCCGGCGGCCAGGTTGACCCGCTGGAAGCCTTCCAGCTGGAGCGGCGGCTGGCCGGAGGCGGACGGGTCGGTGACGTACAGCTGGGCGACGTCCGCGCCGGAGCGGGAGCCGGTGTTGGTCACGGTCGCGGTCACGGTGGCCGCGCCGCCCGCGGTCAGCGCGCCGACGTGCAGGTTGCTGAACGAGAAGGACGTGTACGACAGGCCGTACCCGAACGGGAACAGGGGCGTCAGGTTCTGGCTGTCATACCAGCGGTAGCCGACGTCGATGCCCTCGGAGTACTCCACGTTGCCGCCGGTGCCAGGGAACTCAGCGGCGGTGCTGGCGGGAACCTGCGAGAGGGAGGTCGGGAAGGTGACGGTCAGGTGACCGGACGGGTCGTAGCTGCCGAACAGGACGTTGGCGACCGCGGTGCCGTCCTCCTGGCCGGGGTACCAGGCCTCGAGCACGCCCTTCACCGAGGAGAGCCAGGGCATCGTGACGGCGGAGCCGGTGTTGAGGACCACGATCGTGTTCGGGTTGGCCGCGGCCACCGAAGTGATCAGGTTGTCCTGCGTGGTCCCCAGGTCGATGCTGCTCAGGTCCGAGCCCTCGGACTCGCCGAGGTTGGCGAAGACGACCGCGACGCTGGCCGCCGCCGCCGCGGACGCCGCCGAGCTGTCGGAGGAGCCGTCGTTGTAGGTGACGGTCGTGCCGCTTGGCGCGGCCGCCTGGATGCCCTGCAGCGGGCTGACGGTGCCGCTCGAGTTCACGCCCGCGCTGCCGCCGCCGTCGGTCTGCGGGCTGCTGGAGGCGTCCGCCCCGATGACCGCGATCGACTTGTCAGACGAGGTGAGCGGCAGGACGCTGCCGGAGTTCTTCAGCAGCACCGTCCCCTCCTCGGCCAGCTGGGTCGCGTCCGCCTGGTCGGTCGAGTTCGTCGCCACGGCCGACGGCGACCCGCTCGGTGCCTTGTCGAACATGGCCGAAGGCGAACATCTCGGTCAGGATGTCGGAGACGGCCGAGTTGATCGTGGCCTGGCTGACTTGCCCGGCCCCCGGAGGCCCGGAGGTGACGGCGCTCTGCAGGGCCGAGCCGTAGTAGCCGTCGTTGCCGGGCATGTCCATGTCCAGGCCGGCGTTGGCGGACGCGGCCGTCGAGTGCGTCGCGCCCCAGTCGGAGGTCACGAAGCCGGTGAAGCCGAACTGCTGGCGCAGCACGGTGCTCAGCGTGTACGGGTTCTGGCAGGCGGCGGTGCCGTTGATCCAGCTGTAGGAGCACATCACCGACGAGGCCGCGCCCTGCTGCGCCGCCGCCTGGAACGCGGGCAGGTAGATCTCCTGCTCCGCCTGGTGCTGACGATCGCGTTGTCACTGGGGCTGTTGCGGTTGGTCTCCTGGTTGTAGACCGCGTAGTGCTTGACCTGGGCCATGGTGCCGGCCGACTGCACGCCGCGGATGTCGGCCGCGGCCAGCTGCCCGGCCAGGTACGGGTCCTCGCCGATGGACTCGAAGGCCCGGCCCCAGCGCGGGTCGCGGACGATGTTGATCGTCGGGCCGAGGTCGACGGTGCTGCCCTTGGCCGCCTGCTCGGCGCCGATCACGTGGCCGTACTCCTGCTCGGCGGCGGTGTCCCAGGTGGCCGCGACGTCGACCGGCGCGGGCAGTTGGGTGACGTTGCTCATCCCGTCGCCGACGCCGGCCGGGCCGTCCTCCAGGTTCATGGCGGGGATGCAGAGCGAGCTGATCGCCGGGATGTTCCCGACGTAGCTCGAGCCGGACGCGCCCGTCATCAGGGCGATCTCCTGGCTGAGCGACATCTGCGCCATCAGCTGGCTGACCCGGGTGGAGATCGGCGCGGTCGAGTTGACCCACGGGCAGGAGGTCGCGGCGGCCGCGTGCGGCGCGACGGCGGAGGCCGCTGCCAGCGGCGCGGCCACCAGGGCGAGCACCACCGCCGCGATCCGCGTCCGCCTCAGGCGCCATGGGAAATTGGGTACGCGCACGGGTGACTCCTCACCTAGAGACATGAACCCGTGCAGCAGCGGGCGCCATGCACTTCTCGCGGCCGACCGTGAAAAGCGGGCGGCGGCACGGGAAGTGCCAGTTGTATTGAGTGCTGGGTTTGTACTCGGGATGCAATAACACAGGAACCGGGGTGTCAATGGCCAGGGGCCGATGTTAACGGTTCATTAACTGCCGGCTCCGGTGCCGGGGACATGCGGGTGGTCGCGCGGAGGGCACGGTCCGTTCGGGATCGTTCGGGATGATCATGAATTTGAACTTGGCTCATTGCTGTCGGGCAGCGGGCTTGGGGCGCAGACTTGGCGGTGGGCGTGGCGCGGAGCGGGTCGGCTAGATGCGTGCGGGTGACGGCGGGACCCCAGGCGCGGGTCTCGGCGTCGGGGGCCGTGGCGTTTTCGAGCCAGGCGGTGTCTCCCATGATCCGGCTGGCCGCACAGCAGACGCTGCTCAGCCTAAGCGCCGCCGCAGCCGCGACGACGCGGCCGTCAGGCCGGTACGCCGTCCAGACCGAGAACACACTCCACACGCTCGAATCGGCCCGCCATGGTCATCCCTGCTGCCTCTGTGACCGCCGCCAGCGCGACGGTGGCGCGTCGTCCGAACCGCCGTGACCTACCTCGACGGGAGGCGGAACGCCGGCGTCGCGCCGCTGTGGCCGGGACGAGCCGGTGCGCAGGCCATAGAACGCAATCTATGACCACATAGGCCGATTGATGTTAAGGCTAGATTTCAAAAAATCTTGCTGACTACACTCCCGTCATCAACCAAACGGAATGTGAACGAATGCTGGCGCGAATGCGGCGGCTCTACGTTGAGGTGATGGATGGGTCTCGTAATAGCAACCGACATCGGCGGCACCTTTACCGATATGGTCGCTTTCGATACGGACAGCAAGACGACGGTGCACGCGAAATCGCATACCGATCCAGGCGACCTCACCGGTGGCATCATTCGCTGCCTGCAGAAAAGCGGCCTGGTGTTGTCCGAGGCCACGGACTTCGTCCACGGATCCACGGTGGCGATCAACACCGCGATCGAGCGTAAGGGCGCGGTTACCGCGCTCATCGTCACCCGGGGAATGCGCGACGTGTACGCCATCGGGCGAGGTAACCGGCCGGAGGCCTACAACCTATTTTTCGAGCGCCCGGAGCCATTCGTGCCGCGCAGTCGAATTATCGAAATCGACGAGCGCCTCGATGCGTCCGGTAATGTCGTAACCCCGCTTGATCCGCAATCCGTCCGTGACGCGCTACAGACCGCGCTCGGTGCTGAGGCGGAATCAATCGCGGTGTGCCTGCTGCACGCCTATGCCTCGCCCCGCCACGAGGAGCTGACGGCGGCACTGATCGGCGAGGTCACCCCGGGCAGCTACCTGTCGCTCTCGCACGAGATCCTGCGCGAGTACCGGGAGTACGAGCGGATGTCGACCACGGTGCTCAACGCCTACGTGGGTCCGCGGGTAAGCGAGTACATCGCCGAGCTCGACAAGGCCCTCGCCGCGGCGGGCTTCGGCGGCCGGATGTCCATCATGCAGTCCAACGGCGGGGTCATGGCGCCCGCGACGGCGCGCAGGCAGCCGATCAGGACAATGGAGTCGGGCCCGGTCAGCGGCGTGATCGCCGCCAGCCAGCTGTCGCGGCGGCTGGGCATCAAGCACGCGGTCGCCTTCGACATGGGCGGGACCACGGCCAAGGCCGCGCTGATCGAGGACGGCGCCGCCGTGATGTCGGAGGGCTACTTCGTCGGCGATGAGATGAGCGGCCACCCGGTGATGCTGCCGGTCGTCGACGTGATCGAGGTCGGCGCGGGCGGCGGCAGCATCGCGCACCTCGACGAGGTCGGATCGCTGCGCATCGGGCCCGAAAGCGCCGGAGGCTACCCCGGCCCGATCTGCTATGGCTGGGGAGGCACCAGGCCGACGGTCACCGACGCCAACGCCGTGCTCGGGCGCCTCAATCCCGAGCGCTTCCTCGGCGGCGAGATGCCGCTCGACGTGGAGAACGCCGCCAGCGCGATCGGCCGGGGACTGGCCACCCGCCTCGGGCTGAGCACCAACGCGGCCGCGCAGGCGGTCATCGACGTCGCGGTGAACAAGATGGCGCTCGCGGTCCGCGCCGTCTCGATCGAGCGCGGCCTGGACCCGCGCGACTGCGCGCTCATCGCCTTCGGCGGGGCCGGCCCGCTGCACGCGACCGCCATCGCCCGCGACCTCGACATCCCGACCGTGATCGTGCCGCCGCTGCCGGGACACTACTCGGCCTTCGGCATGCTGGTCACCGACCTCAGGCACGACTACGTGCGGACCTGCTACGGGCGGCTCGCCGAGATCCCGCCGGCCACGCTGGCCGCGATGATCGCGGAGATGACCGGCGAGGGGCGGGCGCTGCTGGCCAGCGAGGGCCTGGCCGACGACGCGATCGCGTCCGAGTCGTTCTTCGACCTGCGGTACGCGGGCCAGGAGTTCACCCTCCGGGTTCCGGTCGCGGGCGACGAGGTGACCAAGGCAGGCCTGGCCGCTGTCCGCGCCCGGTTCGACGAGATGCACGAGGCCCGCTACGGGCACGTGGCCAAGGACGAGGTGGTCGAGATCGTCAACGTCCGGCTGGTCGCCACCGGGCGAAGGGACATCCCTGACCTTGACTCCCCGCCTGTCGCCAACGCGGCGGCGCGGCCCGCCGGGACCAGGCAGGTGGGGTTCGCCGGCCCGGGCGGGTGCGTGCTGCGGGAGTCCGCCGTCTGGCGGCGCGAGGAGCTTCCCCCGGGCACCCGCATCACCGGGCCCGCGATCGTCGAGGAGTACGCCAGCACCGTCGTGATCGGCGAAGGAGATGTCGCCACCGTCGGCGACCTGGGAGAAATCATCGTCAGCGTCGCCTCGCGGCGCGTCGCCCCGGCCGGGGCGCCAGCAGAAGGAGAGGACCGCTGATGCTGAATCCGGTCACCGTCGAGGTCATCCGCAATTCGCTGCCCGCCGCCGCCAACGAGATGGCCTACGACCTGCAGCGCACGTCGTACAACATGATGATCTACGAGGTGAAGGACTACTGCTGCGCGCTGCTGGGGCTGGACGGCCAGCTGCTCGCGCAGAACGTGGGCGGGGTGTCGCACTTCGTCGCCGACCTCGACGTCATCGTCATCGACGCGATGGAGCGCTTCGGGCCCGACTACTTCCAGCCCGGTGACGCGTTCCTGATGAACCACCAGCGGGTCTGCGGCCAGCACCTGAACAACGTCGTCACCTACACGCCGGTGTTCGCCGAGGGCCGCCTGTACGGGTTCGCGATGGTCCGCGCGCACTGGGTCGACGTGGGCGGGCTGAGCACCGGCTTCGGCGCCAGCGGGCTGGCCGCCGACCCGTGGATGGAGGGCCTGCAGCTGGACCAGGTCCGGATCATGCGCGACGGCCAGCCGGACGAGCAGGTGATGCGGATGATCAGGGACAACATCCGCTTCCCGGAATCGTCTATGGGCGACCTGCGGGCGCAGATCGCGGCCTGCCGGCTGGGCGAGCGGCGGATCGCCGAGCTCGTCGAGCGGTACGGCCTCGAACAGCTCGACGCCAGCGTCAAGCGCATCTTCCGCGACTCCGAGGAGCGGGCGCGGCAGGCCGTGGAGGCGCTCGCCGACGGCGACTACACCGCCGAGTCGGCGATCGACCACGACTTCGTCGACCGTGACGACCCGGTCCGGATCAAGGCGACCGTGCGGGTCCGCGGCAGCGAGATGGAAATCGACCTGAGCGAGTGCTCGCCGCAGCGTCGCGGGGCGGTCAACTCGCGCACCAGGGCCGCCGCCTTCGTGGCCTTCAAGGCGCTGACCTCGCCGCACGAGGCCGTCAACCAGGGCTCGTTCGCGGCGCTCAAGGTCACCATCGCCGAGGGAACGTTCATGATGGCGGCCTACCCGGCGCCGATGGCGAGCTGGTCAACGCCAGTTCCGACCGTGGTCGACACGATCTTGCGTGCGATCTCGGGCGCGGCGCCGGAGCAGGTCCCGGCCGCTCACTTCGGCACCCTCGGCGCGCCGATGACGTTCTTCGGGATGCACCCGAAGACCGGCCGGCGGTTCGTCGTGCAGTCCATCGAGGGCGGCGGCTGGGGCGGCCGACCGCACCAGGACGGGATGTCCGGCTCGGTCTCGGTCTGCCAGGGCGACGTGCGCAACGCGCCGATCGAGGGACTGGAGATGAAGTTCCCGATCCGGGTCGAGGAGCGGGCCATCCTGCCCGACTCGGGCGGCGCCGGCCTCCACCGGGGCGGCTTCGGGCTTAAGACGACGGTCCGCAACCTGGTCGACGGCACCTGGAACATGTCGATGCCCGGGCGGGAGGTCTGCCCGCCCTGGGGACTGTGGGGCGGCAACCAGGGGACCGTGGGCCATTACGAGCTCGAACTGGCGGGCAGCGAGACCAGGGAGCGGGTCAACGGCGCGCGCCGCCCCGCCGCGGCCGGGTCCGTGGTCTACATCCAGACAGGCGGCGGCGGTGGCTGGGGCTCACCGTTCGAGCGGCCCGCCGAGGCGGTGCTCGACGACGTCCGCAACGGCTACGTCTCGGTCGAGGCCGCCCGTCGTGACTACGGCGTGGTGCTGACCGGGACCGGTGCCGGCCTGGAGCTGGACATCGCGGCCACCACGACATGCCGCGCCGCCCTGGCGCCCGCCGTGGCGCTGGACTGACGGCGACATCCGGCGCGATGGCGAAGGCAAGGAGGCCAATGTCCGCTCACGTGTCACTCTCCTCGGTCGGCAAGACGTTCGCGCCCGGCGCGCGGCCGGTCCTCGACAACGTCAACCTCGAGGTCTCCCCGGGCGAGACGGTGATGGTCATCGGCCCGTCCGGGTCGGGCAAGAGCACGCTGCTCAACTGCATCGCGGGCATGGAGCCGTACGCCGGCTCCATCACCATCGACGGCGAGCCGGTGCGCAAGCCCCGGCGCAGCGTCGCGATGGTGTTCCAGGCGCCGCACCTGCTGCCCTGGCGGACCACCGTCGGCAACATCCAGTACGGCCTGCAGTTGCAGGGCGGCCTGACCGAGCGGGACCAGCGCGAGCGCGTCGAGGACCTCCTTGACCTGGTCAAGCTCAGGCACGCCAGGGACCGCTACCCCGCGCAGCTATCGGGCGGCATGCAGCAGCGGGTCAACATCGCGCGGGCGCTCGCGGTCCGGCCGAGCGTCCTGCTGATGGACGAGCCGTTCGGGTCGCTCGACGCGATTTCGAAGGAGCACCTGCAGGCCGAACTGCAGGGGATCGTGTCCGGGCAGCAGCTCACCACGATCTTCATTACCCACGACATCGCCGAGGCGGTTTTCCTCGGCGACCGGGTGGTCGTGCTGTCGGCCGACCCGGGGCGGATCGCGGCCGAGCTGAAGGTCGAGCAGCCCCGGCCGAGGCCGCTGGAGTGGAAGCGGTCGGCCGGGTTCCAGGACCTCTACTCGTTCTTGTGGAAGGAGCTGCAGCAGGCATGAGCGCCGCTACTCCGGAAGAGACCTTGCCGCCGCGGGCCGGCACCGAGCCGGAGGCCGGGCCGGCCGTCGTCGCTCAGCCGCGCGGGCGGCGGCCGCGCCGGGGCCTCACCTCGGCCATCTCGACCGCGTCGGTCATCGTGGTGCTGGCCGCGTGGCAGCTGTGCGCCTCGCAGGGAGTGGTCGACCAGAAGCTGACGAGCTCCCCGTGGGGCGTCGTCCAGGCGGCCCGCTTCCTGATCGCCAGCGGTCAGCTGGGCTCTGAAGTTGCCGACAGCGCCAAGCTGTTCGGCGTCGGCCTCGGGCTGGCGATCGTGATCGGGGCGCTCGGCGGGGTGCTGATCGGCTGGTGGCGGCTGGTCGCGGCGGTGTTCGAGCCGTGGATCGCCATCCTCTACGCGATGCCGCTGATCGCGCTGCTGCCGCTGATCCTGGTCTGGTTCGGCATCGGCTTCACCGCCGAGGTGGTGATGGTGGTCCTGATCTCCGTCTTCCCCGTGCTGGTGAGCGTGATGACCGGGACGCGGAACGTGGATCAGGAGCTCGTCCGTCTCGCCCGCAGCTTCTGCGGCAGCGAGCTGGCGATCATCAGGACCGTGCTGCTCCCGTCCCTCATCCCCTACTTCGTCTCCGGGGTGCGACTCGCGATCGGCAGCGCCCTGGTCGGCGTCGTGGTCTCCGAGTACTTCCTCGGCAACGGCGGCATCGGCGGCCTGATCGTCACCGCCGGCGAGAACCTGCAGTCCGGCGAGGTCTTCGTCGGAATCACCATCCTGGCATTGTCCGCGATCGTCATGACCGGTCTGCTGCGGCGGGCCGAACGGCACTTCTCCCAATGGCGCGACAGGTAAACCAGAGCACGAGTCAAGAAGGCACAGTGAGCGAATTGAACAACAAGATCGACGGCAGACAAGGCCGCAGCCGGCTCGCATCCAGGACCGCGATCGCGGTCGCCTGCTGCGCCGCCAGCGCCACCCTGGCCGCCTGCAGTTCGGGCGGCTCGTCAAGCAGCGCCGGGGGCGGCGCCACTCAGGCAGCCGCCAGCAGTTCCGCCGCCGGCACGGCCGCGATGGTGCCCGTCACCATCGCCTACACCGCCCCGGTCGCGGACCAGCTGATCCCGCTGATCACGCAGGAGGCGGGGCTGTTCGCCAAGTACGGCGTCCCGGTCACGATGACCTACCTGCCGCAGACCGAGGCGGTAGACGGCATCGTCGGCGGCAAAGTCCAGATGGCGGTGTTCGACAGCCCCGCTCCCGAGCTCGCAGTCGCCGACGGCGAGCAGATCAAGTGGATCGCCGAGTGGGAGGGGCACGCCGACCTGTTCCTGCTCGGCCGGCCGGGTGTGGCCAGCATCAAGGCCCTCGCGGGCAAGTCCGTCGCCGAGACGGTGGCCGGCTCGACCACGGCCGTGCTCACCCAGGTCGCGCTCCAGGACGCGGGGGTGCTGACGAGCGCCCACCTGCAGCCGCTGGGCAACGTCGGCGCGACGTTGTCGGCGTTCCAGTCCGGTTCCGTGCAGGCCACCATCGCTGGCCCGCCTAACCAGACAACCCTGCTCAAGGCCGTGCCCGGTGCGAGCGTGCTGGTGAACTACAGCAACTCGATTCCGTGGGTCGGCGGCGGGCTGGCCGCCTCGATCTCCTGGGCCGACGCGCACAAGGCCGAGACCGTCGACATCGTGAAGGCGCTGCTGGCGGGCGAGCAGTACTTCAAGGCCAACAAGGCCGCCGCGATCAAGGACATCGAGCTGGCGACCAAGTCAAGCCAGGCGGACGCGGAGGGCGCCTACGCCTCGATGCTCCAGGTCATGAGCCAGACCACGTCGATCGCGCCGCAGGCCTCGATCGAGTCGGTCGCGCTCAAGGCCATCGCCAGCACCTCGCCCGGCGCGGCCAGCCTCACCGGCGCCTCGGTCGTGGACACCGAGTTCGCCGCGGCCGCCGGCAGCTAGCGGAGCACCGCCGGCCGCCGCCCGGCAGGCGGCGGCCGGCCCGGACGACAGGAGGACCCATGCGGATCATCGACTCTCACTACCATTGGTATCCGCGCGCTCACTTCGAGAAACTGGCGGCGCGCGCAGACTACCCGCGGGCCATCCGCGACGGCGAGGGCTACCGGTACTACTTCAATGACGGGCGCAGCTACGTCCCGCTCCCCGCCGTCTGGTTCGACCTTGACGCCGGGCTAGCCGTCTCCGACGCCACCGGCCACGACGTCACCGTGGTGGCGACCACCGGGGTGCTGGCCGGCCTGCTCGACCAGCTACCGGCGGCCGCCGCGGTCGACTTCGCGGCGGACTATAACGAGCAGCTGGCGAAGGCCCAGCGCGCCTATCCAGGCCGGTTCTTCGGCACGGCGGCGGTTCCCCTGGGCGACACCGGGGAGGCGGTGGCCCTCCTCGAGCACGCCGTCACCGAGCTCGGGCTGATCGGCGTCAACCTGCCGCCGGTCACGGCGGGCGCCGAGACCATCGACTCCCCCCGGCTTGAGCCCTTCTACGACCGGGTCGAGGAACTCGGCGTCCCGCTCATCGTCCACCCGACTGACCTCGTCTTCGACGAGGTGCTGGCCGGCTACGACACCGGCCTGCAGCGCTCGCTCGGACGGCTCATCGACTCGAGCGTGACGATCCTGCGGCTGATCTTCAGCGGCGTCATGGAGCGCCATCCCCGGCTCAAGGTCATGCACACCCACGGCGGCGGGGTCCTGCCCTACCAGGCCGGCCGGATCGACAAGAACGCCAGGATCAAGGGGCTGCCCGAGCTGCCGAGCAGCTACCTGCGGCGGACGTACGTGGATACGGTGGCCCCGCAGGAGCTCACCATCAGGGCGGCGGTGGAGTTCTACGGGGCCGATCACGTGATCTACGGGACCGACTACCCGTGCTGGTCGCCGAAGGCCGCGGTCGCGGTCCTCGACGAGGCCGGGCTGACCGAGGCGGATACCATCCGGGTGCTGCGCGACAACGCGGCCGGCCTGCTAGGAATCGGCGACCGGCTCCCCGAGCTGGTCGAAGGCTAGCCGCATGAGGCGCTGCTCCGCCGACGTGAAGCGCCGGGCAGGCCGGGAGATGAGCCTCATCTCTATCGGCGGCATGGCGGGCTCCAGGTTCAGCGCGACGAGCTGCCCGAGGGCCAGCTCGCGCTCCACGCCGGTGCGCAGCGCCAGCGCCACCGCCGTCCCCTCGCGGGTCAGGCTGCTCATCGCCATCCCGTCGTCCACCTCGAACGTGATGTTCCCGAACACGTACCCGACCTGGCGCGCGAGGCCGGTGATCAAACGGAAGTGGCTGGACGTCCGCCGCGGCGTGATGAAGGGCTCCCGGGCCAGGTCCTTGGGCGTGACGAACGACTTGCGGGCCAGGTGGTGGCCGGGCGCCGCGATGACGACGAGATCCACCGGCCGCAGCAGGTCGGACCGCAGGCCGCCGACCGTGCCCACCGTCGTCACCAGGGCGAAGCTGACCTCGCCGGTCTCGACCAGCTCGATGACCTCGGCCAGGGTGCCGCTGAGCACGCTCACCATCACGTCGGGCGCGCGCCTGCGGTGCTCGATCAGCAGGGGGGTAATCGCGTCATGAACCAGGCCGCGCGACACGCCCATCGTGACGTGCCCGCGGCGTCCCTCGGTGAGGTCGCGGAGCACGCCGATCACGTTCTCCGCGCCGAGCACGGTCTCGTGCGCGTACGCGTACACCAGCCGCCCGGCATCGGTGAGCTCCATCGGCCTGCCCGGGTGGCGGACGAACAGCGGCTGGCCGAGCAGTTCCTCCAGCCCCTTGATGTGGGTGCTCACCGAGGGCTGGGAGAGGCCGAGGACGGTCGCGGCGGCGCCCACGCTGCGCCGCTCCACGACGAGGGTGAGGACCTTCAGGCGGTACAGGGTGGTGTCGTACATCGGGCTGCTTTCCGCGCCCCATCACTAACCGAACCATCTGGGCACGGTCACCCGCTGTTACCAGCGGCCGCGAGGACGGCTGTGCAAGCGCGACGAAATCTTAAGCGTGAGGTCAAGCGCGGCACAAGTGATGATCGATCGATATCGATACTCACTGGTCGCGTCTGTACAAGACGAGGAGACCATGACAATCAACCCCAACGACGGCACCGCCGACGAGGCCGAGCGGTCGCTGCGGCTCGGCCGGGTGCGGACGGCGATGACGGCGGCCGGGCTGGACGCCCTGCTCGCGTTCGCCCCCGCCTGGCGCCGGGAGAACGTCCGCTACTTCACCGACGCGCGGATCGCCGGCACCGCGTCGTTCGTCCTGCTCACCGCGACCGAATCGGACGGCGTGCGGGCGTTCTCGACCCGGCCGGCCGATCTGGACGCCATGACCGGCCGCGGCTGGGTGACCGCCGCGCACTCGCTGTCGGCCCGCTCGGCCGGGTCGCTGGCCGAGTGGCTGCAGGCGGCCCGCCCGGCGCGACTCGGCATCGCCCACTACGAACTGCTGCCCGAGCTCCTGATGAGCCAGCTCGCCCGGGCGCTTCCGCGCACCGAGATCGTCTCGGCCACCGGCCTGATGGATGGCGTCCGCCTGGTCAAGAGCGACTGGGAGATCGCCCGGATGCGGCGGGCCGCCAGCGTGGTCGACGCCGGCTGGGACGCCTTCGTGGACGTGCTCAGGCCCGGGCTGCCCGAGCACGCCATCGTCGCGGCCGTCGAGGCGGCCATCAAGGGCCGCGGCGCCGAGGACAACTTCATGCTGATCGCGTCCGGCGGCGACGAGGTGCGCGGCATGACCGCGCCCACCCCGCGCGTGCTGCAGGCGGGCGACATGGTCCGGACCGAGCTGACGCCGCAGCTGGACGGGTACTGGCTGCAGATCTGCCGGTCCGCCGTCGTCGGCCCGGCCAGCGACGCCCAGCGCCGGTCGTTCGACCTGTTCAACGAGGCGGTCGAGGCCGGGATCGCGGCCGTCCGGCCCGGCGTCACCGCGCACGAGGTCGCGCGGGCGCAGAACGACGTGTTCCGCGCGCGCGGGCTCGGCCAGTACTGCACCAGCCAGTACACCCGGGTGCGGGGGCACGGGCACGGTCTGCACATCGACGAGACCCCGATCATCGAGGGGAACGAGACCGAACTGCCCGAGAACGCGGTCTTCATCATCCATCCCAACACCTACACGCCCATCGCCGGCTACCACGTGCTCGGCGACCCAGTCCGGGTGACCAGGCAGGGCGCCGAGGTCCTGATCGGCACCGAGCGCAAGCTATTCGAGGGAGCGGTCCGATGAAGCGAGGCCTTGTCCTGTTCGACCCGGCCGAGATCCCGCTCGACGAGTGGCGCGGGCGGGTCGCGGCGGTGCAACGGGAGCTGGCGGCCAGCGGCACCGACGTCGGCCTGATCTACGGCGACGTCTCCCGCTCGGACGACATCGCGTACCTGACCAACCTGTGCGTGTACTGGAACGAGGGGATCCTCGCGGTCCCGGCCCACGGCGACCCGGTCTTCCTCACCAAGCTGTCGCCGCGGGTGCACCCGTGGATGCGGCTGATCTCCACCGTGACCGAGATCCGCAGCGGCCGAAGCTTCGCCGAGCTCGTCGCCGCCTTCCTCAGCCCCGGCGACGGCGGCACGGTCGGGCTGATCGAGGCTGACCTGTGGCCGGCCGCGGTCGCGGCGCAGATCCGCCAGGCGCTCGCCGGCTGGGAGGTCCGCCCGCTGGCCGGGCTGGTACGCGCGCTGCGGCAGACCCCCTCGCCGGCCGAGGTCGCCCTGCTCGGCCGCGCCGCCGCGTCGCTCGCGGACACCGCCGCCGACGCCGCCGCGGCCGGCCTCACCGACGACGAGCGGGTCGCGGTCGCCGAGCGCCGACTGCGCGGCGACGGCTTCCTCGACGTCCTGGTTGACCCGGCCCGGACCGGCGACGGCGTGACATCGGTGCGGATCACCGCCCAGTACCGTTACTTGTGGCTGCAGGCCAGCCGCGTCGCCGCCGGCGGCGCCCCGGCCTGGCCAGACCCCCTGCGGGAAGGGATCGCCGCCGCCGTGGCGGCGGCGGCACCAGGCGCGACCGCGGCCGACCTCGACCAGGCCGCCAAGCCCGCCCTTGACCGGCTGCCGGCCGGCGCGGCCAGCCACGTCCGCTGGGTGCACCACGCCGACATGGCCACCAACGGCGAGTACGCCGACTACCCGTCCAACCGGCCGATCCCGGCCGGCTCGGTGGTGATCGTCGACGTCGACGTGCGGTTCGCGGACGGCACGCACGCCGCAGTCGCGGAGACGGTGCTCGCCGCGGCCGACGGCCCGGTCTGCCTCACCGTCGCGCCGGGCAGCGCGCGCGCCGGAGGACAGATCCGTTGAGCATCGGACTGGGTATCGTCGGACTCGGCCCGGCGGGCGTCGCCATGCTCGGTGCCGCCTTCGGCCACGACCAGGTGTCGGTGGTGGCGGTGGCCGATACCGACATCGAGTGGCTGGGGCCAGATCCCGGCCAGCCCCGGCGCTACCGCTCGCTTGACCGCCTGCTCGAGGACGACCGGGTGGAAGCCGTGCATATCGCCACGCCGACGCCGACGCACTTCGACTACGTTCTGCGCGCCCTCGGCGCCGGCCGGCACGTGATCGTCGAGAAGCCGGTCACGGCGACCGCCCGCGAGGCCGCGGAGCTCATGACCCGCGCGGCGACCTTCGGCCGGGTGGTCGTCGTCGGCCACTCGGAGGCGTTCGAGCCCTACGTGCAGGCCGTCCGCGACGCGGTCGCGTCTGGGGCCGTCGGTCCGCCGACGATGGTCATAGCGGAGAAGTTCACCGACTGGATGCGCCGCCCGCGACTGGCCGCGGAGTGGGAGCCCCGGTCCGGCGGCGGTCTGATCCGCCGCCAGGGCGTCCACCAGGTCGACGTGGTGCGCACGGTGACCGGAGCCGATTTCTCGGTCCGGGCGGCGACGGTCCGAATCGATCAGGAGCGCGGCCTGCCCGGGACCTACACCGCCTGGCTGAGCAGTGATGACGGCCTGGCGGCGGTGATCACCCACGACGGCGTGGGACGCCTGTCCCCGGCCGCCGCCCGGCCGTCCGCGGAGGGCACCGACGAGGCCAGCAAGCGATCGCGGCGGCGAGAGCTGCTGCGACGGGTCCTGGAGGAACGGTCGGCGGTCCGCCTCGGCCAAGCCGACCGGGAACGAGTGCTGGTGCTCGGCCCCGACGGCGAGATCGTCGCCAGCTCACGGCAGGTCGACGTGACCACCAGCGCCGGCACCCGGGCGGCGGAGCTGACGGGATTCGCCGAGGGAAGGCACGCCGTGCTCGACGAGCTGGTCGCGGCGATCTCGGGGACCGGCCGGGCCGTGCACGACCTCGCCTGGGGCTACGAGTCACTGCGGACGTGCGAGGGCATCGAGCGCGCGAGTCGTCCCTGGCCGCCTTCGCGGCTGTCAGGCTCGGCGGCCTCGCGATGACCAGTCAGCTGCTCGAGCTCGGCCGGCGCGCGGCATCGCCTGCTTCCG
Organism: uncultured Actinomycetota bacterium; assembly: GCA_963836195.1. Taxonomy (GTDB): domain Bacteria; phylum Actinomycetota; class Actinomycetes; order Streptosporangiales; family Streptosporangiaceae; genus Trebonia. The sequence goes on from CAWIIX010000020.1 coordinate 573,492, forward strand.
TGCAGGCGCAGGCCCCCGGCCGGCTGCATCTGTTCGATGCGATCGTCGCCGCCCTGGCCGGAGCCACCACGCGGGAGGGCGCCCATGCCGCACGCCACATCGAGAGCCGGACAGCCTGGCCGCGCGAGATCTCGCCACCGGACATCGTGCTGGCCCTCGCCCGCCGCATCCGCGCCACCGAGCTGGACGACCTGCAGCTGGAGTCGGTCACGACGCCGGCCGCGGCGGTGGTCCCGGCGCTGGTCGGCGCCGTGATCGCCGGCCAGCGCGACTACGGCGCCGATGAGCTGCTCAGCGCGCTGACGGCCGGGTACGACACCATGCACACGCTCGGGCTGGCGGTGGGCGGCCCGGACTTCCTCTACCGACAGGGAGGCTGGCCCAGCCTCGTCGCGGCCGGCCCGGCGGCCGCCGCCACGGTCGGCCGGCTGCTCGGCCTGGATGCCGATCAGATCGGGCACGCGATCGCGCTGGCGGTGCTGTCGACCCCCCGTTCGGTGCGGGGGACCGGGGAAGACGGGCGGTGGCTCAGCTTCGGCCTGGCGGTGACGGCGGGATTCCACGCGGCGCTGGCCGCGCGCAGTGGCTCGCGCGGCGACCTGGGCCTGCTCGACCAGGATCCCAGCCTGACCGTGAACTCAGGCGGCGGGCTCTTCCCGGGTCTCCGGGCTGTGCTCGCGCGGCCATGGGAGCCGGGCCGCGGGCTGGCCCAGGCCCATCTCAAGCAGTGGGCGTCCGCCGGGCAGGTCGCCGCCGCCATCGACGCGGCCGGCGTGCTCCAGGACCGGCACGGCTTCCGGGCCGACGACGTGACCAGCGTGGACGTGCAGGTCCCGGCCGTCTACCGGCCGATGATCGACCGGCCGTCCGGGTCAGGCCGGACGTGGTCGCTGGTGAGCGCGCAGTACCAGATCGCCGCCCGGCTGCTCCATCCCCAGGACCGGTTCGACTGCGCGCGGCCGGCGCTGCGCGACTCCGCCGCTTTCCAACGGCTGACGGGAGTGGTTCACGTGCGCGACGAGGACGCGCTGGCGGCCCGGCACCCGCAGAGTTATCCCGCCCGGGTGGCGGTGACGCTCCGGAACGGTCTGACCGCCGACTATCTCTCCGATGGCCGGAGCCCGTGCCCGCACTGGCACTGGGACCCGCTGCTGACCAAGGCGCGCGCGGTGGCGGTGCGCGTCGGGGTGGAGGAGCGCATCGACCCGCTGCGGGAGGCCATCAGCGGCTTCTCCGACTCCAGCCAGTTCATGCGGGCGGTGCTGCCCGCCCTGTGACTGTTCGTGGCGGATAGCAGCACGGGCATAGCGTGGCGATCGATCACGTTGCCGGCAGTCAACGCGCCCGCCGGCTTCGCGCTCGACGGGACCGACCCGTCGCGGGTCGCCCCGGCCATCACCGACGGACTGGCAATGACGGACTAGCCGAGCGGTGCCGTCCCGGCCGGGCGGCCCCGTAAGCTGGAGCGGGCATTGCGGCACCGGCGGCGCCGGAACGCTTCGTCTGCTCGGAGGCTCCCATCGACGGCACGTTCGCCAACCCGGTGATCGGCGGGTTTCATCCCGATCCGAGCATCTGCCGGGTCGGCCCGGACTACTACCTGGCCTGCTCAAGTTTCGAGTACTTCCCCGGCGTGCCGCTGTTCCACAGCCGCGACCTGGTGCACTGGGAGCAGGTCGGCAACGCGCTGGAACGCCCGGGCCAGCTGTCCCTGCCCGCGTCGGTGCCGTCGTCGGGCGGTGTTTACGCACCCACCCTGCGCCACCACGACGGCCGGTTCTGGCTGGTCACCACCGACGTCTCCGGCGGCGGCACCGTGCTGTTCACCGCGACTGACCCGGCCGGCCCGTGGTCCGACCCCGTCCGCCTCCTCGCGGTGACGGCCGTCGACCCCGACCTGGCCTGGGACTCCGATGGCGGCTGCTGGTGCACGTACGCCGGCATCGAGCAGGTCCGCATCGATCCGGGCACCGGGCAGCAGGCGGGGCCGCCGCGCCGGATCTGGTCCGGCACGCCCGGCGCCCGGATGCCGGAGGCGCCGCACCTGTACCAGATCGGCGACTACTGGTACCTGCTGATCGCGGAGGGCGGCCCGGAGCGGGGCCACGCCATCTCGGTCGCCCGCGGGCCCGCGCCGGACGGCCCGTTCGAGGCCTGCCCGGCCAACCCCATCCTGAGCCATCGCGGCACCAGCCTGGAGATCCAGAACACCGGGCACGGAGACCTGGTCGAGGCGCCGGACGGATCCTGGTGGATCGTTCTGCTAGGGGTCCGGCCGCGCGGCGGCACTCCCGGCTGGCACGTCATCGGACGGGAGACGTTCCTGGCCCCGGTGACGTGGGCCGACGGCTGGCCCGTGATCGGCGCGGTGACGCCGGTGATGACCGCGCCGCCGTGGCCGCTCGGTACCGCCGCCGAGCGGCCCGCCCGCGACGACTTCGACCAGGCCCGGCTGCGCCCGCAGTGGGTCTCGGTGCGCTCCCGCCCGGCCGGGCACTCCTCGACCGAGGACCGGCCGGGGTGGCTCACGCTGCGGGCCAACGGCGCATCGGTCGACGATCCCGACGTCACCTTCGTCGGCCGGCGGCAGCAGCACCTGTCCTGCCGGGTGCGGGCGCTGGCCGACGCCGCCGAAGGGCGCGGCGGCCTCGCGGTCCGCCTCGACGAGCGCCACCACTACGAGATCGAGGTGGCCGACGGCGAGGTCCGCGTGTCGGCCCGGATCGGGCCGCTGCGGCAGACGGTCGGCTCCGCGCCCGCGCCACCGGGACCGGTGGTGCTGCGGATCGACGCGCTCGCCGCTCCGCTCGGCCTGGCCCTGGCCCAGCCGCTCGGGGAACCCGACCTGCTGTCCCTCGGCGTCGAGGACCCCGACGGCGGGTTCACCGTCCTCGCCGAGCTCGACGGCCGGTACCTGTCGACCGAGGTCGCCGGGGGCTTCACCGGCCGCGTGATCGGCATGTACGCGACGGCGGGCACGGTCCGGTTCGACTGGTTCGACTACCAGCCGCTGGCCGACCCGCAGGCCTGACCGGCCAGCTCAGCGCAGGCGGCTGTCCGGGATGACGGCCACGCCGAGGATCTCGATCAGCGCGTCGGGCTGCCACAGCGCCGTGCACCCGATCCCGGCCATGGCCGGGTAGACCGGGCCGGCCAGCTCGCGCCAAACGCGGCCGATCTCCTTCCCGTGCGCCTGGTAGTCGGGAATGTCGGTCAGGTAGATCGTCACGCTGACCAGGTCTTCCGGAACGCCGCCCGCCTCCCTGAGCGTGGTCAGGACGTTGCCGAACGCCTGCCGGAACTGCTCGACGATGCCTCCGGGGACGATCTTCATGTCCGCGTCGAGAGCGGTCTGACCGCCCAGGTACAGGGTGTTGCCAGCGAGGGTGCCGTGCGAGTAGCCGCTCGGCGCCGGCAGGGCAGCGGGGTTGACGGCGACGGGAGCCATCGAGGGCCTCCTCCATGCTCGGCGGGCGGGTCCAACCAGATCGGATATTGACAATACATGACGGTCGTGCAAAATTCGATATAGCGCTTTTGTGACGAGCGTCGCAAGTACGCGATCCATGATCCCGGACGACCCGGAAGGAGCCGGAACCATGCCGGCCGACTTCAGCATGTACCGCCTCGAGGGCGACAACTCGGCCTACCGGCTGCCCAGCGGCCTCGTCGCGCCGGTGGTGACCCGCGGCGGCCTCGAGGACGCCGGCACGGCCGACTCGGGCGGCGCGGTCCGCGTCTCCGGGGTGAGCATCCAGCACACCCCGGCCACCAAGCTGTGGTTCGGCAAGGTCAGCAACGAACCGGGCTTCCGGTCGGTCAACCACCACCACGGTGAGGCCGAGACCGGCGGGTATGTGCTGTCTGGCCGCGCCCGCATCTACTTCGGGACGAAGTTCGCGGACTACCTGGACATGGAGGAGGGCGACTGGGTGTTCGTGCCGCCGTTCATGCCGCACGTCGAGTGCAACTTGTCCCGCACCAAGCCGCTCGTCTGGATGACCACCCGCACGCCGGAGAACATCGTCGTCAACCTGCCCGACGTCGACGACGCCGAGCTGCGCGACTGGCTGGACCGGTGAAGGCGCCCGCCACGACCCGAACGTCGGCGATCTTCACCGCGGCGGTGACCCTGGAGCCGGCCGAGCCCGAGCACTTCCAGCTCGCCTTCACCGCGGTCACCCAGCCGTGCCCGTGGCCGAAGGCGTACGGCGGCGACCTGGTCGCGCAGGCCGCGGCGGCGGCCATGCGCTCGGTGACCGACGGCAAGACGCTGCACTCGATGCACAGCTACTTCCTGCGTCCGGCCGACATCGGCGCGCTGGTCCGCTATGAGGTGGAACTGCTGAGGGACGGGCGCGGCTACAGTACCCGCCAGGTCCGCGGCTACCAGAACGGCAAGCCGGTCTACGTCTGCCTGGCTAGCTTTGCCGCGGGCGAGACCGGCGGGACCTTCGAGGCCACCGCCGGCGATACCGCCCTGGGCCGGGCCGGGAGCATCCCCGGCCCGGAGGACCTGCCCGCTGCCGCCGCCTACCTCGACGCGCAGGCCGGCACCGCCGCGGCGGAAGCGTCGTCGATGACCGAGCAGTCGCGGGCCTACTGGTCGGGCGGCCGCAGCTTCGACCTGCGCCACGTCCCCGGCCCGGTGTACCTGACGGTGGAGGGGGAGCGGACGCCCTACCAGGCGGTGTGGCTCAAGCCCTTCGACGCGCTGCGCCCCGTCCCCGGGCTCAGCGACCAGCAGCGTGACCTCGCCGCGCTCGCCTACGTCTGCGATTACACGATTCTCGAGCCGGTGCTGCGCGTCCTCGGACCTGCCGTGGGCACAGCCGGGGCTGGTCACCGCCAGCCTCGATCACGCCATGTGGTTCCACCGCCCCGGCGCCGCCATGGCCGGCGACTGGCTGCTCTACGCCCAGGCGGCGGTCACGGCCGACGCGGGCCGCGGCGTGGGCGCCGGCCAGTTCTTCACCCGCGATCACCGTCACCTGGCCACCGTGGTCCAGGAGGGTATCTTCCGTTCGGCCTGACCAGGAAGGATTCCGCCGATGCCGCCTGCCGCGCGCCTGTCACCGTCGGCGCACGTCGACACCTTCACCCGCGACCACCTGCCGCCCGCGCACCTGTGGCCCGCGATCGAGTTCACCACCCCGGAGCTCGCCTACCCGGACCGGCTCAACGCCGCCACCGAACTCATCGACGTTCCGGCCGAGACACTCGGCGCCGGCCGGCCCGCGCTGCGCACCCCGGACGGCCAGACCTGGACCTACGGCGAGCTCAGGGCCAGGGCGAATCAGGTCGCGGAGGTGCTCACCGAGGACCTCGGCCTCGTGCCCGGGCAGCGCGTCCTGCTCCGCTCGCCGAACAACCCGTGGACGGTCGCCGCCTGGCTCGGGGTGCTCAAGGCGGGCGGCGTCGTGGTGACCACCATGGCCGCGCTGCGCGCCCGCGAACTCGTCCCGATCGTCGAGCGCACCCAGCCGAGCGTCGCTCTCGTCGACTACCGGTTCGCCGAGGATGCCCGCGCCGTCCGGGACACCGTCCTGCCGTCCCTCACGGTGATCGCCTACGGGGGCGACGGACCGGGCGACCTGACCGTCCGGACCGCCGCCAAGTCGGGCACGTTCAGCAACGTCGCCACCGCGGCCGACGACGTGGCGCTGCTCGCCCCGACATCAGGCAGCACCGGGGTACCGAAGATCACGATGCACTTCCACCGGGACATCCTGTCAATCGACAACACGTTCGGCCGCCACGCCCTCCGGCTGGCACCGGACGACGTGGTCGCCTGCACCGCGCCGCTCGCCTTCACCTTCGGCCTCGGCATGCTGGTCGTTTTCCCGCTGCGGGCGGGCGCGTGCGCGCTGCTGGCCGAGCAGGCCACTCCCGCCCAGCTGGCCGACCTCGTCGCCAGCGAGCAGGTGACCGTGCTGGCCACCGCCCCGACCGCGTACAAGGCGATGCTGCGCGATGGCGTCGAGCACAAGCTGGCCGGTCTCCGCACGGCCGTGTCGGCCGGCGAGCACATCCCGCAGGCCACCTGGGAGCGCCTGCGCGACAGCATCGGCCTGCGGGTCATCGACGGCATCGGCACTACCGAGATGCTGCACATCTTCATCACCGCCGTCGGCGACGCCATCCGACCCGGGGCGACCGGGAAGCCGCTGCCGGGCGTTCGCGGCGCGATCCTCGGGCCGGACGGCGCCGAGCTCGGCCCCGGCGAACCAGGACGGCTCGGCGTGATCGGGCCGGTGGGCTGCCGGTACCTGGACGACGACCGGCAGGGGAGCTACGTCGCGAACGGGTGGAACGTTACCGGCGACGCGTTCTACCGGGACGCCGACGGCTACTTCTACTACCAGGCCCGGAGCGACAACATGATTGTGTCCTCGGGCTACAACATCGGCGGCCCCGAGGTCGAGGCGGCCATCGACACGCATCCCGACGTGCTGGAGTCCGCCGTCGTGGGCCGGCCGGACGCCGAGCGCGGCTCCGTTGTCTGCGCCTTCGTCGTGCTCAGGGACGGAGTGCCCGCCGACGCCGCGGGCGCCGCCAAGGCGAAGGAGATCCAGGACCACGTCAAGCGCGTAATGGCCCCGTACAAGTACCCGCGCGACGTCCGCTTCACCGCCGCGCTGCCCCGCAACGCGAGCGGCAAGCTGCAGCACTTCGCCCTCCGGGAGATCCTCGCCAAGGAGCAGGTGGCCGCCGAGGAAAAGGAGAGCCGGCCATGAAGATCGCCGTCGTCGGCGCCGGCCCGGGCGGGCTCTACTTCGCCGCCCTCGCCAAGCAGCTCAACCCCGCCCACGAGATCACCGTCTGGGAGCGCAATGCCCCCGACGACACGTTCGGCTTCGGCGTCGTGTTCTCCGACGAGACCCTCGGCGGCATCGAGAACGCCGACACCGAGGTCGGCGCCGCCATGGCCGAGCGGTTCGCCCGCTGGACCGACATCGACATCCACTACCGAGGCCAGAGCCGGACCGTCGGCGGCCAGGGCTTCGCCGCGATGAGCCGCAAGGAGCTGCTCGCGCTGCTCCAGGAACGGGTGCGCCGCCTCGGCGTCACCGTCCGCTTCGCCGCCTTGGCCCCGGACGCCGAGGAACTCCGCGCCACCCACGACCTGGTGGTCGCCGCCGACGGAGCCAACTCGCGGACCCGGGCGCAGTACGTCGACGTGTTCGGCCCGGACCTGGACCGGCGGCACAGCAAGTACATGTGGCTGGGCACGGACCGCGTCTTCGAGGCGTTCCAGTTCTTCATCAAGCAGACCGAGTGGGGCACCATGCAGGTGCACGGCTACCCCTACTCCGAGGCCGGCTCGACGTTCATCGTCGAGATGCACGAGGACGTGTGGCGCCGGGCCGGCTTCGACGCCACCGAGAGCGCCGAGCTCCCGCCCGGCGCCAGCGACGAGTCCGCCATCGCCCGGCTCCGCGAGCTGTTCGCCGGCGAGCTCGCCGGACACGAGCTGCTCGCCAACAACTCGCGGTGGCTGAACTTCACCACCGTCCGCAATCGGCGCTGGCACCACGGCAACCTCGTGCTGGTGGGAGACGCCGCCCACACCGCGCACTTCTCGATCGGGTCGGGCACCAAGCTGGCGATGGAGGACTCCCTCGCGCTCGCGGCCTGCCTGCACGAGCACCCGGACGTCCCGACCGCGCTCGCGGCGTACGAGGCCGAGCGCCGGCCGGTGGTCGAGTCGACGCAGCGGGCGGCCCAGGCGTCCCTCGAGTGGTTCGAGAACATCGGCCTGTACGCGCGCGGCGATCCCGAGCAGTTCTGCTTCAACCTGCTGACCCGGTCCCGGCGGATCACCTACGACAACCTCAGGGAACGGGACGCGGAGTTCGCCGCGCGCGTCAACGCTGCCTTCAGCGCGGCCCAGGGCGCTGGGAGCGACCCGGCCGCCCCCGCGATGTTCCAGCCGTTCCGGCTGGGCGGCCTGGAGCTGAAGAACCGCGTCGTCGTGTCGTCGATGGACATGTACTCGGCCGCCGACGGCGTGCCCGGGGACCTCCACCTGGTTCACCTCGGTTCGAAGGCCATGGGCGGAGCCGGCCTGGTGATGACCGAGATGGTGTGCGTGTCTCCCGAGGGCCGGATCACGCCCGGCTGCACGGGCCTGTGGACCGACGAACAGCGCGACTCCTGGGCCCGGATCACCGCGTTCGTCCATGAGCGGTCCACCGCCCGGATCGGCCTTCAGCTCGGCCACTCGGGCCGGAAGGGCTCCACCCGCCTGATGTGGGAGGGCATGGACGACCCGCTGCCGGAAGGCGGCTGGCAGGTCACCGGCCCCTCCCCGGTCCCGTACGGCCCGGGCTCGCAGGTCCCGAGGGAGCTCACCCGGGCCGACATGGACAAGGTCGTCGCCGACTTCGCGGCGGCGGCGCGGCGCGGCGCGGCGGCCGGCTTCGATCTGCTCGAGCTGCACTGCGCGCACGGGTACCTGCTGTCGTCCTTTCTCTCCCCGGTCGCCAACCAGCGGGCCGACGACTACGGCGGGCCGGTGGAGAACCGGCTCAGGTTCCCGCTCGAAGTGTTCGACGCGGTGCGCGCCGCCTGGCCGGCGGGCAAGCCGGTGATCGTGCGGATCTCGGCGACCGACTGGATCGCCGGCGGCAACACCGAGCATGACGCGGTGCAGATCGCCCGCGCGTTCATCGCTCACGGGACGGACGGCGTCGACGTGTCGTCGGGGCAGGTCGCCAGGCAGGAGCGGCCCGCGTTCGGCCGGTCGTACCAGACGCCGTTCGCGGACCGGATCCGGTGCGAGGTGGCGGCCGAGGCGGGCGTGGCGGTGATCGCGGTCGGCGCGATCGCCTCCTACGACGACGTCAACTCGATCCTGCTGGCCGGCCGGGCCGACCTGTGCGCCGTCGGCCGCGCCCACCTGTACGACCCCCAGTGGACCCTGCACGCCGCCGTTGAACAGGGCTACCGCGGGCCGGCGGCCGCCTGGCCGGACCAGTTCGCGGCGGGCAGCCGCAAGCCGCCGTCGGCCAGAACCGACGCCGTGCGGCCGCGGCTGTCGCTGCTGCGGGCGGCGACCGGCGATCGGGTGCACGTCCGGTGGACTCCTTCGCCCGCGCTGACCGGCCTGAGTGCGGCACCCTCATAGCGTGGCAATCTCAGATAACAGCCGGCTCAGCCAGCTCATCCTCACCATCTTCGCCTTGTACGGGCGGACGGAGGCCAACTGGCTGTCGGTCGCGGCGGTCGTCGCGCTGATGGCGGACCTCGGGGCGGACGGCCAGGCGGTCCGGTCGTCGGTATCGCGGCTGAAGCGCGGCGGCGTCCTCGACGGCGAGCGGCGCGGCGGGCTGGCGGGCTACTCGCTCACCGCCCCGACGCTGGAGCTGCTGGCCGAGGGCGACGTCCGGATCTTCGAGCGCCCCCGGGCGACTGAGGCGGACGGCTGGCTGGTGGTCGTGTTCTCCGTCCCCGAGTCCGAGCGCGACAAGCGCCACGCGCTGCGCACCAGCCTGACCCGGCTCGGCTTCGGCACGGCCGCGCCCGGGGTGTGGGTGGCGCCTGCCAGCGTCGCCGCGGAGACCCGGCATACCCTGGAGCGCCGCGGGCTGGCGGAGTACGTGGACCTCTTCGCCGGCGAGCATCTCGCGTTCGGCGACCTGCGCTCGAAGGTGCGCGCCTGGTGGGACCTGGACGAGCTGACCGCGCTGTACGCGCAGTTCCTTGACCGCTACCGGGCGGTCCGCGACCGGGCGGCCTCGGTCACGCCGCAGGAGGCGTTCGGCCTCTACCTGCCGATGCTGACCGAGTGGCGGCGGCTGCCGTACCGCGACCCGGGGATCCCGCTGTCGCTGCTGCCGCCCGGGTGGAACGGCGTCGATGCCGGGGAGCTGTTCGGGGCGCTGAACGCGGCCCTCGGCGCGCCCGCGCGCGGTCACGCCCTGCAGGTTATCCGCGCGAACGGCCGCTGACTCGGCGCAGGTGGCCGGCCTCGCTCCTGCCGGGCTTACGCATAGCCCTGAGCGAGCAGGGCCGTGACCGGGAGGCAGAGCCGCCCGTCGTCGGCGCGGCAGCCGGAACTGAGCTCGTGGAACCTGTCCCTGACCTTGTCGAGCAGGGCGGGAAAAATCCTCCGACGGCTCGAGCCGGTGCGCGGGCCGGTCTGCCCCGCAGTCACGGATCGCCCGGGTCAGCAGCGCTACCGCCGGCGAGGGCGGCTGAGGCCAGGCGGTGACCGCGACGCGGCCTCCGGGAACGGTCACCCGGCGCAGCTCGGCCAGCGCCGCGCGGGGCTGGCCGACGTGGTTGACGACGAAGTTCGCGAGCACCACGTCGAACTGCCGGTCTCCGAACGGAAGCGCCGGCAGGGCCGCGACCTGGAATTCGGCCTCGGGCACGAGGGTGGCCGAGGTCGCGACCATGCCCGGATCCGCGTCCACCGCGCTGACCGCGGCCCCGCGCGCGACGGCGGCAGCGGCGGCCGTTCCCGTCCCGGTGCCGACGTCAAGGACAAGGGAACCCGGCCCGATGCCGGCCGAGTCGGCCAGGTACGGCACCGCGCCCGCGCACACCAGCGCGTAGCTCTGGCGGTAATCCTCGGCCCGTCCCGCCCAGTTGGCCCGTTCCCTGGCGTCGAAGTCCGTCGGCGGTGCCTGCAGGTCCCGGTTTCGCATGAGCGGCGAGCCTAGCAAGGCGGTGACCGCGTGACGACCACGGCGAGGGCGGTTGGGCATTCGCCGGCGAACCGCAGTCGCGCCGGTGGTCCTGCCGCTAGCATGGCGCGTTATGCGACTGGTGGGACGTTGCAGTAGGCGACTGGTGGGACGATCCGGCCTGGTCGGCGCCAAGCTCGCGGCAGCGGGCTTCCTGGTGGCTGGAGCGGCGGCCTGCTCGGCCGTCGCGGCCACGCCCGCGACGGCGCCGCCCGGCGGCGCCAGGCCGGCCAGCACCGCGCCTGCGGGCGGCAGCCTGGACGGCCAGCCGGCCTTCGTCACGGCGGGCACAGCGGTGGACGGCGCTCGCCATGCCGCCGGGGGCAGCAGCCCGACCGCGAGCAGGGGCGCCACCACCTCCGGGGGCGGCACGCTGCAGGCCGGCAACCCGGACGGGCACGCGACCGTCCCGGCGGCGGGCCTGGCCGTCGGCACCAGCGACCCCGCCCACGTCATCGGCGACGGCTCGCCCGCGGGCTGCACCTCCGCGGCGGTCGTGCAGGCGGTCGCCGAGGGCGGCATCATCACCTTCAACTGCGGCCCCCACCCGGTGACGATCACCATGACGGCCACCGCCAAGGTCGTCAACACCAGCCATCAGGTGGTGCTCGACGGCGGCGGGAAGGTCACGCTGAGCGGCGGCGGCGACACCAGGATCCTGTACATGAACACCTGCGACCCCGCCCAGACGTACACCACCAGCGACTGCTGGGAGCAGCAGTGGCCGCAGCTCGTCGTGCAGAACATGACGTTCACCGACGCCTACTCCGCGACGCAGCAGACGAACGGGGCCAGCTACGGAGGCGGGGCCATCTTCGATGAGGGCGGCCAGCTCAAGGTGGTCAACTCGGTCTTCACCGGCGACCAGTGCTATGCCAGCGGCCCCGACCTCGGCGGCGGCGCGATCCGCGCCACCGGCATGTACATGCAGGCCCCGGTCTACATCACCAACGACACGTTCACCGGCAACTCGTGCTCCAACGGCGCCGCCCTGAGCGGGCTCTACGCGAACTTCGCGGTCTACAACAGCCTGATGACCGACAACAAGGCGATCGGGTCAGGGGCGAACCCCGCCGCCAGCGGCACCGCCGGAGGCGGCAGCGGCGGCGCGATCTACACCGACGGGAACGGCTACAACCTGCTCATCGACGGGTCGGTGATGACCGGTAACACCGCCCGCGAGGGCGGCGGCGCCATCTTCTTCGTCGTCGACGCCGACGGCGGAGCGCTCACCATCGACAATTCAACCCTGTCGGGCAATACGAGCGGCGCCTTCCAAAACGCCCCCGGCATCTTCGACGAGGTCAACTCGGTCGTCACCCAGCCGGTCGAGAGCGGCTCCTCGGTCAGCTGAGCCCACTGCGGAAATACCTGGTCAAGTCGGTCAACGTCGGCGGCATGGCCGTCTCTCGCGGTTGAGCTCGCCCGCGGCCGGGAACACGCATGAAGATCGTTTTGCGCTCGCCGGCGTAGGCGGGGCGTTCGGCCCCGGCAGCTCGCGGCACTTGCTCAGGGGGCCCGGCGGCTGCGCGGCGCGCGTCGTTCATAAGCCGTGGTCGGGGCGCGGCAGGGGGTTCGGGGATGACTGGCAAGCGGGTACTCGGCATTGTCCTGGCGGGCGCGCCCGGTCGGCGGCTGGCGCCGCTGACCGGGGAGCGGGCCAAGGCGGCGGTTCCGTTCGGCGGCGTGTACCGGCTGGTCGACTTCGCGTTGTCCAACCTGGCCAACGGCGGGATCCGGCGGATCTGCGTGCTCACCCAGTACAAGAGCCACAGCCTCGACCGGCATCTGGCGACCGCCTGGGGGCTGAGCGGAACCCTCGGCGATACGGTCATCCCGGTGCCGGCCCAGCAGTGGCGCGGACCGCGCTGGCAGGCCGGCTCGGCGGACGCGATCTACCAGTCGCTGAGCCTCCTCGACGAGCACCGGCCGGACCTCGTCGTGGTCTGCGGGGCCGATCACGTCTACCGGATGGACCCGGCCCAGATGATCGCCCGGCACCTGGCCTGGGGGGCGGGGGTCACGGTCTCGGCGATCCCGCTGCCGCGGGCCGAGGCGGCGGACTTCGGCGTGGTGCAGGCCGCCGCCGACGGGCACTCCATCGAGGCGTTCACGGAGAAGCCTGCCAATCCGCCGGGCCGGGCCGGCCATCCGGGCGAGGCGCTCGTGTCGATGGGCATCTACGTGTTCGACCCCGATGTGCTGATCGAGGCGCTGCACAAGGACGCGGCCGACGACGACAGCGGGCACAGCATGGGCGGCGACATCATCCCCCGGCTGGCGCGCGAGCGGACCGCGCACGCCTACGACTTCCGGCAGAACGTGGTCCCCGGGGCCCGCCCGGGTGACCGCTGCTACTGGCGGGAGCTGGGGACCATCGATTCCTACTTCAACGCGCAGATGGATCTGCGCGCGGTCGTCCCGCCGTTCAACCTGTACAACGACCGCTGGCCGATCGTGACCCGGGTGTCGAACCAGCCGCCGGCGAAGTTCGCGCACGAGGACGGCGACGGGCACGGGCGGGCGGTCAACAGCGTGGTCAGCAACGGCGTGATCGTGTCCGGAGGGCTGATCCGCGACTCGGTCCTGTCCCCGGGCGTCCGCGTGGACGGCCGGTCCCGGGTGAACCGGGCGGTGATCCTGCACAACACGCACGTGCACCGGCGGGCCGTGGTGGAGAACGCGATCCTGGACAAGGACGTGGCCGTCCTCGACGGCGCCACCGTCGGGGTGGACAAGGATCACGACCGCGCCCGCGGGTTCACCGTGTCGGCGGGCGGCGTCACCGTCGTCAGCAAGGGACAGGTGGTGGCTCCGTGACCGCCCGGTGTCCACTCGGGCGCCGTATTGGTGTGGCCCGGCCGGGCCGGTGTCGGCGATAATGCAGCCAGGATGAACAAGAAAACACCATGGATATTCGTCGATTGCGAGGCGCGCGGCACCAGCCCGGTGCACGGCGTGCTGACCGAGTTCGGGGCCGTCCACTACGACACGCGTGACACCTTCCACGGGCGGCTGTTCGAGGCGACGCCCGACCCGGCCAACCCGGCCATCAGCATCGTCGGCGAGCGGCTGGCGACGGACGCGGATGTTGCCGCGAGCTTCGCCGCCTGGCTCCACGAGCACACCGGCAACGGACGGCCGGTCTTCGTCAGCGACAACCCCGCCTACGACTGGCAGTGGATAGCCGGAATGTTCGACCGGGCCGGAATGGAGAACCCGTTCGGGCACTCCGCCCGCCGCATCAGCGACTTCTGGGCCGGCCTCAACCGGGACTGGAGCGACACCCAGCGTTGGAAGCGGTTCAGACGCACGGCCCATGACCACAACCCGGTCAACGACGCGATGGGCAACGTGGAGGCGTTCGAGGAGATCCTGCGACTGGCCAAGGAATCCTGAGCTGTCAGATCCCGCCCGGCGGCCCGACCCGTGCGCTGGCGGTCAGTGGCCTCCGGCGCTCGGCAGGCAGCCCCCGTCGCGGGTGATGCCCCCAGTTTCCAGGTCGATCGCTTTCACGCTGACCGTGCCCCACGCGCAGACGCCGGTGGGGGTCGTGAGCTGTTCATACCCGCCGAACCCCACCCCGTCGGCAGCCGCGCCCTTGAAAACCCACAGATCGGTGCTCTGCATCCCGCCCGCGAGCAGGGCTGACTGAACGGCGGACACCTGCAGCCGCTGATGCGCGGTGAGCCTCTCCAGCGATTCCCGTATCCGCGCCGTCACCGGCGCCGCCTCGGCCGCGACCGGCCCCGGGAGCGGGATGCGGGAGTTGAACGTCTGATTCGCCTGCTGGTTCTGCTCCGCGCCAACCGACGCGCACGGCGACGGGTCGACCACACCGGGAACCTGCGGACACTCGGGGAAGCTGGGCTTCGCTGACGGGGACGGCCCGGTCACAGGATACGAAGACGTCCCGTGCTGCGTTCCGCAGCCGACGACGAGAACAAGGACCACGGCGGAAGCCCCTGCCACCATCAGCCGGTCGGATCGCCGCACGGACTAACCATACTCAGCCACGATCGCCAGGATCGGGCGAACGTCCACTAGGACGTCCGCCCGCCCAGCCGGCCCACGGCGCGAGCGGATAGTACTCCGCTGACCGGGAGTCGACGGTGCTGACCTGGGGTATGCGATTCAACGAGAAGTGAAACCTGCGGCCGTTCGAGAAAATCAAATACATCAGCCCTTCGTGGCGGCCGGCCCGCTAAGGGATCGCGGGGTAGGCGTCCTGGACGAGTTGCTGGAATTCGACGGGGAACCAGTGGCCCGCTGGCGGCGAGTCTGGAATGGCGTCGGTCGGGTAGGTGTTTCCGCTCCCGTCGGTCTGGGTTCCGTTCGGGTCACAGTGCCGCCCACGCCGCCACCGGGGCCCGCCACCGTCGCCTGCAGCTAATCCCCAGTCCCCAGGGGGCTATGCCCCTGGGGACCGGCCGGCCAAGTATCAGGCGGAGCTGCGGAGTACTAGTTCGGTGTCGAGGATGACCTGGGCGGGGTCCCGTTCGGGATTGGCCATCTGAGCCATGAGCTCGCGGACGAGGCGGGCGGCCATGGCGTCGACCGGCTGGCGGATCGTGCTGAGCCGGGGATCGGTCTGCTGCGCCGACGGCGCGTCGTCGAATCCGATGACCGCGACGTCGTCGGGGACGCGTCGGCCCAGCCGGCGCAGCGCGTGCAGCGCTCCCGCCGCCATCAGGTCGGAGGCGGCGAACACGGCGTCGATGCCCGGTCGGTGATCGACGAGGCGGCGCAGCGCGTGCACACCCGACAGGAAGCTGAAGTCCCCGTAGGCGATCATGCCCGGATCGAAGGTAGCCGTCGCCGCCATGGAACGGCGGTAGCCGAGCAGCCGGTCGATGCCCGCCGCCATGTCCGGCGGCCCGGCGATCGTGGCGATGGCCTCCCGGCCGCAATCGAGCAGGTAGCTGACCGCGGTGCGGGCGCCGCCGATGTTGTCGGCGTCGACATACGACAGCGCGTTCCCGCCGGTGACCGGCCGCCCGCACAGCACGAGCGGTAGACCGAGGCTGGGAAAGTCGAAGTCGGGCCGTCCGTGCATGGAGACGAACAGCGCGCCATCCACATGTCCGCTGCGGAGGTACCGGGCGACGGTGCGGCAATCACGCGGGGAGTGCAAGGTGATCATCACCAGCTGGATGTCCGCCGAAGCCAGGGCCTTGCTGACCGACCGCAGCATGCGCGCGAAGAATGGATCGGCGAACACCTTCAGTGTTTCTTCCCCCATCACCAGCGCGACCGATCCGGCCTGTCGGCCCGCCACCGACCGGGAGGCCCGATTGCGCACGTAGCCGAGCCGCTGTATCGCCTGTTCCACCTTGTCCCGGGTCTCCGGCTGCACCCGGGCGGAGCCGGTCAGTACCCGCGATGCCGTAGCCGACGAGACTCCTGCCAGCTGGGCGACATCGGCTAGGGTGGGGGGACCCGCGGGGCGGGTCAGTAGCTCCGTGACGGTCACCGCGCCCTCTCAGCACGTCAAGCGGCGTTCAGGACCCCCAACACCCCAGTTCTGGTGTGGCATTATTTTGTATCGCCGCCGAAATATTGGCAATAGACCACAGTGTCCCAATTTCTGTCATCGATCACCGGGCCGAGCCCCGGGGACGGCATTGGCCTCCTCGTGCCTCGGCATGAAAACAGCGGCCGGGTGTTTTCATCCCCGCGGCTATCGCCTGCATCGGCCTGACCAGGCGCGATCGTGGGGGACGCTAATGCGCCATGGGCACCTACTCCACTGTTTCGCCTCGGCCGCCTAATTTGACGTCAATCCGGGCCCGAGCGGACCCAGGTAGCCAAAGGAGGCTCGATGGTGCATCGCAGACCAGTCTTCGCCGCCGTCGTCGCGCTGCTGCTCGCGCTCGGCGGTTCCTTCGCGGTCCTGTCCGGCGGCGAGGCGTATGCCGCCACGACAAGCCTGTGCCAGGAGCAGACGACGTCGGTCGCGGGCGGCAGCTACATCGTGCAGAACAACGAGTACGATTCCAGCGCCCAAGAGTGCGTCACGACCGACGGCAACGCCGACTTCACCGTGGCCAGCTCGTCGATCGACAACGCCACCAATGGATCTCCCGGCGCGTACCCGTCGATCTACCAGGGCTGCCACTGGGGCGACTGCAGCTCCGGGGGCCTCAGCTCCGACCCGATCGAGGTGTCGAACCTGACGCCGGGCACGGCGACCACCAGTTGGTCGACGACGCAGACCGGCAGCGGCGCCTACGACGTCGCCTACGACATCTGGTTCAACCAGACACCGACCACCACCGGCCAGCCCAACGGCACCGAGATCATGGTGTGGCTTAACCACAACGGGAGCGTGCAGCCCTTCGGCTCGGAAGTGGCGACCAACGTGTCCATTGGCGGCCACACCTACGACGTCTGGTACGGCTCGCAGTCAACCTGGGACACCGTCACCTACGAGATGACCAGCCCCGTCACCTCGGTCAGCAACCTGGATATCGGAACGCTGGCCCAGGACTCGGTCAGCCGCGGTTACACCAAGAGCAGCTGGTACCTGATCGACGTCGAGGCGGGTTTCGAGCTATGGCAGGGGGGTGCCGGGCTGGCGACCAACTCCTTCTCGGTGACCGTGAACGGTGGCTCGTCCACGCCGCCACCGCCACCGCCACCGCCACCGCCGCCGTCGTCCGGATGCTCGGCCGCCTACTCGGTGGTCAACAGCTGGTCGGGCGGCTACCAGGCCCAAGTGCTTGTCACCAACACCGGTTCCGGAACACTGAACGGCTGGCAGCTCGGCTGGAAGTTCCCGGGCAGTGAGGACATCACGAACCTGTGGAACGGCACCTACACCCAGTCCGGGGCGCAGGTCACGGTCGATAACGCGTCCTACGATGGCTCGCTCGCGCCCGGCGCGACCGCCACCGTCGGTTTCACCGCAAACGGCAGTGGCAGCCCGGCGCCCGGCATCTCCTGCAGCTAGGCGAACCCGCGGCGAGGAGGCGCCCCGAGGACGGCTCCGCCCGTCCTCGGGGCGCTGTCGCTCACGACACGCGGATCAGTCACGATCAGCGCTTGGCCTGCTCGCGGTCGCGGTCGGGGTCGCCACCGCGACCGGGCTCTCCGCGACGCCGGCCGCAGCGAGCTCTCAGGTGATCACCATCGCCCCGACCACGACCGGCACCTCGCTGAAGGCCGACTCGCTCGGGGCTGTCGTTCGAGGCATCGGACCTCGCGCTGCCGGGCTTTGCGTCGGGCAACCTCGCCAGCTATCTCAAGACCCTGGGCTCGTCGGTCATGCGGATCGGCGGCAACACGTCGGACGAGACGTTCTGGACCTCCTCCGGCGAGACGCCGCCCTCATGGTCGATCGCCACGATCACCCCGGCCGACCTCACCGCGCTGAACACGCTGGCCAAGGCGATCGGCTTTCCGACTACGTCACCGAATTCGAGGCGTACGTCTCGGCCATCGAGGCCGCCGCGCCTGGGACGCCGATCGAGGGGGCCGACACCGCCAGCGCCCCGGATGGCTCCTTCCAGACCGCCTTCGCGGCCAGCGAAGCCGCCGTCCCGAAGCCTAATATCGTGGAGCTGACCAGCCATTACTATCCGCTCTCAGCCTGTTGCGGCACTGCCCCGACGATCCCCGAGCTGCTCGGGTTGACCGCGCACAACGACGAGACCTCGATCGCCGACGAGGCCGTCGCCGTAGCCGCGAAGATCAACGTCTACGCGTCCGCCCTGTCGGAGGTCGACGACCAGCTCCTGACGACCCGCGAAGGCGTGTCCGGGGACTACGAGCACGGCACCGTGGTTGAGTGCGGTTCGGCCAAGCCTCTGTACATGTATTACACGCCGCTGTGCGCGCCGACCGCCGACTGCGCGCCGGCGGACATCTATACCTGCAAGGGGAGCGGAAGCGAAACCTGGAACTGACCGCGAGCTACCGGTCCTAGCTCGTGATTGAGCGACCCGTCGGGGAGTGAGGACAATAATCAGGAAAACCGGCTGCACACGCGGGTAGCCGGGGCGCCGGCGCGCGGCCGGGGTGGCCGTCGGGGTCCTGGTCTCGTAGTCCGGGATGGCGTCGCGCCGCGCCGGGCATGGCATCGCGGTCCTGCAGAAGATCGGCGCGCACTACATCGACGGGCAGGCTGCCGCGAACAACTCCTACAATGTTGTAAAGCTGACGTACGTCGGCGCGTGCTTAGAAACAAGCTGCGGTCGCGGAAGGGGCTACCGGATGAGCAAGCCGGGCGTGGTCGGTAACCGGCGCGGTGCCGGGGAGCTGGCAGGTCAGGTGCTCGGCATTCTGCAGGCGGCCGATGAGCCGCTGTCCCCGGCGGCCGTGCGCGAGCGGCTCAGCGGCGAGTTGGCCTATACGACCGTGGTGACGATTTTGTCCCGGCTGCACGCCAAGGGCGTGCTGGACCGCCAGCGGGTCGGCCGGGCGTACCAGTACCGGCCGGTGGCCGACGAGCCCGGGCTGGCCGCCCGCCGGATGGCCAGCGTGCTGGCGGCCGAGCCGGACCGGGAGGCCGTACTGCAACGGTTCGTGTCCGCCCTGTCGGAGCAGGACGAGCAGGCACTGCGCCGGATGATCGGTGACAACGGCGGTGCGGACGGGAGGTGACCGATGGGCCTGGCCGTTTACCTCCCGCTGGTGCTGCCGCTGTGCGCGGCGGCGGGATCCTGGCCGCTGGCGACGCGCCTGCCGCCGATGGTCGGGACCTGGCTGCTGACCGGCGCGGGGGTCGCCCTGGCGGCGCTCAGCACGGCGGCACTCGGTCTCCTCGCGTCCACTGCCGTGCTCCGGATCCCGCTGGCCGCTTCGCTCGGCCATCTGTCGGCGGCGGTGATCCGCCGCGAGGACCCGGCGTCGCTGTCGGCCGCTCTGGCGGCGGCGGCTCTACTGGCGGCGGCCGTACTGGCCGCGGCGGGCACGGGCGCACGGCGGGCCCGGGCACTAGTGTCCGCCGCCAGGAAAGCCCGCTGCCTCCCGGGGGCGGCCCAGGTCGTAGTGGTCCCGGACGCCAGCGCCGACGCCTACACGACACCTGGCTGGCCCGGCCGGATCGTGGTCACTGCGGGCATGCTGGACGCCCTGGCTCCGGCCGAGCAGCAGGTGCTGCTGGCCCACGAGCGCGCCCACGCCGCGGGCCATCACTACTTGTTCATCGCGCTCAGCCAATTCGCGGCGGCGGCCAACCCGCTGCTGCGCCCGGTTGCCGCTGCGGTCAGCTACACGGTGGAACGGTGGGCGGACGAGACCGCCGCCGGGCGCTGCGGGGACCGGCGGCTGACGGCCAGGGCCGTGGGCAAGGCCGCCCTGGCTTCATCCCGCACGAGCGTGCCGCACGGTCGGGCACCGGCGGCGACCGGGATTACCGGCCCGGCCGTGAACCCGGTGCGGCGCCTGACCCGTCGGCCTGGCCCGGTGCCCCGCCGGGTCGCGGCCCTGCTCGCTCCGGCGCCTTCAGCGCGCCCGCTGCTGGTCGCGGCGGCTGCAGCCGTGGTGCTGGTCTCGGGGACGGCCGCGCTGGATGCCGCCTACGACCTGCACGCCCTGGTCGAGCTCGCTCAGGCCCCGGCCTTCCTGACTGGCTCTTAGCGGTCCGCCCTTCGTCGGCACTAGGCGGCGGGCCCGCCGGCATCGTTACGGCGCGCCCGACGCAGGTGCAGGACAATTGCGGCCGCCACGGCGACCACGATGATGCCCGCGATCGCGTAGGTGGGGCCGTGGAAGCCGTTGGCAACGCTTTGCCAGTTCGCGCCCAGCGCGTATCCCGCGATCGCCAGGGCGGCCGTCCACGGAATGCAGCCGAGCGTCGTGAACAGGCCAAACCGGATGGCTGGCATGCCAGCGAAACCGGCGGGCAAAGAGATGAACGTGCGCACCACCGGCACGACACGGCCGAAGAGCACCGCGGAGGCACCGTGTCGCTCGAACCAGGCGGTGGCGCGGTCGATGTCGTGTTCGCGGATCCCGACCCGGCGCCCCCAGCGATGCACGGCCGCCTGGCCCGCGTACTTGCCGACCGCCCACGCGATGTAACTGCCCACGAGGTTGCCTAGGACCCCGGCGACGATAATCCCTAGCAGCGACGGGTGCGCCCCTGGGACGGCACCCGCGGCCAGCGCACCCCCGAATAGCATAATGACCTCAGAGGGAATCGGGATGCAGGCCGATTCGGCCAGCATCAGCAGGAACACCGCCAAGTACCCGTACTGGGTGATGAAGTGCTGCACCGTCAGTTCCTCCTCATGCCGCCACGCGGGCTGACCTGGGCAGGCCGCTCCGCGCCGGGCGGGCGTCACAAGCCCGCAGCTCAATCATCTACAGTGATGTAGAAATTCTACATGACCGTAGACGTGGGGCCGCTGGTCGCTGGCGGCGGTCCGCGGAGCAGGCAGAGAGCGAGCCTTGCCGATGACCCACCTCACTTACGCCGAGGCCATGCTGGTCGGCCTCGTGCAGGGAGTGACCGAGATGTTCCCGGTCTCCAGCCTGGGCCACAACGTGCTGATTCCCGCCCTGATCGGCGGGTCATGGGCCCAGGACCTCAACGTGTCCAGACCCGAGTCCCCGTACCTGGCGTTTATCGTCGGGCTGCACGTGGCCACCGCGATCGCGATGATCATCTACTTCCGCCGTGACTGGATCCGGATCGTCGGCGGTTTCCTCAGTTCGCTCCGTGACCGCCGGATAGCCACGGCCGACCAGCGGCTGGCCTGGATGATCGTGCTCGCGACCATCCCGGTCGGCATCGCCGGCCTTGCCCTCGAGCACCTGTTCCGCGTGGTGTTCAGCAAGCCAGTTCCGACGGCGCTGTTCCTCGCTGCCAACGGCCTCATCCTGCTGGCCGGCGAGCGGAAACGCCGCCGTTCCGCGCTGGACGCCCCGCCTGCGGCGACATCCGCCATGGCCGCACGGGGCGCGAGCGGACCGGCCGGCTCGCACGCAGCCCTGGCAACCGGTCCCGGCAACGACACAGCCACGGCAGCTACTCGCCCCGCAAACTCCGACCCAACCAGGGAGGCCGATCAGGCGGTCGCCGCCGACCTGCGGCTGTCCGTGATGGGGCTCGGGAACGCGGTGCTGATCGGCTGCGCGCAGATCCTCGCCCTGCTTCCGGGCATCAGCCGGGACGGCGTGGTCACGGTCACTGGGATGGCCCGTGGCCTCCCGGTAGCGGACGCGGTCCGCTACTCGTTCCTGCTCTCGGCCCCGGTGATCCTCGCCGCCGGCGTCCTGAAAGTACCCGACCTCACTGGCCCGCTCGGCAGCGGCATCCGCGGCCAGGTACTGGCCGGCAGCCTGCTGTCCGGCGTCGGCGCCTACCTGTCGGTCAGCTTCCTGGTCCGCTACTTCGCCAGGTCGCGCTCACTGGCTCCGTTCGGCATCTACTGCCTCGTAGCCGGCCTGGGCAGCGCGGCCTATCTGCTCCTCCGATAAGCGCGGCCGCACCTCTGTGCCGCCCGCACGGTGTCCAGGCGCAGCTACCGGTCGCACCCACTATCCCGTCTTTCCCGGCACCGGCCGCCGTGTACTACGCGTCGCGGAGGCAGAGCGCCGCCGCGCCGGCCAGCAGCGCCCCGGCCGCCCACAAGGCGAGGACGCCGAGGCCCTGCCACGGCGTGAGCGGGAGGCCGCGCAGGCCGGCCGTGACCTGGATGGTCAGGCCGGCGCTCATCGGGCCGACCTGCTGCAGGTGGCGTGACCAGTGCGGGTTGAGGGCGCTGGCGATGACCGGGAACAGGTAGAGGAGGGCGAGCACCAGCCCGATCGATACGGCGGAGTCGCGGACGGCGGTGGCGACGCCGAGGGCGAGCAGCGCGATCAGCGCCAGATAGAGGACCGAGCCGACCGCCGCCCGCAGGTCCGGGCCGCTGGCCAGCGACAGCGGCTGGTAGCCGTGCAGCCCGGTGAACCCGCGGCCGGGCAGGATCAGCCGCCCGGCCAGCACGGAGGCAAGCACCCCGGCCGCGCCCGCCGCGAGCGTCAGCCCCGCCACCACCACCGCCTTGGCGGCAAGCACCTGCGGACGGCGTGGCATGGCGGTCAGCGTGATGCGGATCATGCCGGTGCTGTACTCGCCGCTGATCGCGAGCACCCCGAGGATGGCCACCAGCGCCTGGCTCAGGTCGACGCCGGACAGCGCGAGCTTGGCCGGGTCCTGACCGCAGCCCGCGGCCTGGCAGGTCGCCGCGGTGTCGGCGCCGACCCCGACCGCCGCGGTCAGCGCGACGACCGCGAGCAGCAGCCACCAGGTTCCGGCCAGCGTGCGCACCTTCGTCCACTCCGCGCGCAGCGCGGCTGCCGGCGCTCCCGTTCGGGTAGCAGCCGACCGTGCGTCGACCCACGGAGGCGGAGGCGGCGGAGGTTGGCACCGGGACGCTCATGCGTCCCTCCGGCGCAGCACGTACGCGGCGAGGCCCAGGGCGACGGCGGCCCAGGCGCAGAGCACCGCGAAGCCGGCCCACGGCGCGAGCGGGTAGTAGCCCGCCGATGGGGTGTAGAGGTTGCTGACCTGGGGGTACGCGATCAGGGTCTGCTGGACGGCGAACGCGGCGGCCGGGGTGACCCGGGCCAGCCATTCGGTCGGGCCGGCCGGCAGCAGCGGTGTGGTGACGGTGAGCAGGTAGGGCAGCACGATCACCACGATCACGGCCGCGACCGCGCCGGCGCTCCGCCGCAGGATGGTGCCGATCGCGAGCGCGATGACGGCCGCGATCGCGAGCACCGCGGCGGTGCCGACGATCACCCGCGCCTCGGTCAGCATCGTGACCGGCCAGACGTAGACGCCGTGGGAGCGCAGTATCCGCTGGCCCACGGTGACCACAATGGCGGAGCTGGCCAGCCCGACCGCGAAGGTGACGGCGGCGATGACGACCGCCTTGGCCGCCAGCACCCGGCCCCGTCCCGGGGTGGCGGCCAGCGTGACCCGGATCAGGCCGCGCCGGTACTCGGCGGTCATGAACATCGCCCCGACCACCGCCACCGCGATCAGCCCGGCGAACACCCCGATGAGGGTCTGCGCGATCGTGACGCCCAACCCGGCCGCCCCGGACACCGACGGCGCGATGTCGCCGACCCCGCTCACGGTGAACCGGCCGGCGGCCTCCTGGAAGCCCCCGGGCGAGCCGGCCGCCGGGCCGCCGGCGTCGCCGATGGCGGTGCCGGCCCACGCGGCGTTCGGCCAGCCGCCCAGGAGGCTGACATGATCGAAGGCGCCGGTCGCCTCGCTGTCGCCGCCGGTCACGCTGGTGCCGGCCCCCGTTGCCTGCCAGTACGGCGGGGACGTGGCGAACAGGCCGCCAAGCACCGTCGGCGGCAGCCCGGTCAGGGTGGCGACGCCGACCTTGGTCCAGTGCGCCCCGTCGGCCGAGTCGTAGCCGGTGAACGTGTCGCCGGACCGGGTGAGCCGAAGCCAGCGCGGTGACGCGGCGGAAACGGCGCCGGCCAGACCGGGCGCGTCGCCGGTGTAGTCGTACTGCATCTGCACCCCGTGGGCGCCGGTCACCATCATCGCCGCGTACGCCGACCCCTGCGCGGTGCTGGCCTTGATGATGATCCCGGCCTTCGCCCAGGGCACCAGGCCGCTGCGCGTCTGCGGCCCGCCGCTGCCGCCCCCGCCGCCCGAGAAATCGGGGATCTGGCCGGTCAGCGACGTCACCCGGACGATGATGGTGCCGTTGCCGTCCAGCGGCTGGTGCGCGAAGTAGAAGCTGTCGGCCACCTCCTCGCCGCCCGGGCCGAGCGGCTGAATGCAGTCCGAGGCCGGGCCGTTGGTGCCGCAGGAGCCCTGCGCGCTCGGACCGAGCCCGAGGGCGAGGATCGCCAGCGCCGCGACGACCAGGCCGATGACCCAGCCCCGGACGGTCCGGAACTTGACCCACTCCGCCCGCAGCGTCTGCCCGAACGAGTCGTGACCGGACTCGATCTGGGAGTGGTACAGGGTGTCGGTCATCGCGCCGTCTCCCCGAGGTCGGCCGCCACGGCGCCAGAGCCGGCGGGGGTGGTGGGGCGCGCCGCGCTGAACTCGACCGCGTCCTTGGTCAGTTGCAGGTAGGCGTCCTCGAGGGTCGCGCGGTGGGCGCTGACCTCGCTGAAGGGGATCTGGCGGGCGGTGAGAGCCGCCACGGTCCGTTCGGAGGAAAGATGGGAGATCAGCAGCACGTCGGGGGCGGCCGCGGTGACCGTTGCCCCCGCATCGGCCAGGGTTTTGTTCGCCTCGGCGGGAGCCGAGGTGCGCAGCCGGACCAGGTCACCGGACGCCGCCGCGAGCAGGTCGCGCATGCTGGTGTCGGCGATGACCCGGCCCCGCCCGGCCACGATCAGGTGATCGGCGGTGTCCTGCAGCTCGCTCATCAGGTGGCTGGAGACGAGCACCGCCCGGCCCTCGGCGGCGAGGGCGCGCAGGAAGCCGCGCAGCCAGATGATGCCCTCCGGGTCCATGCCGTTGAACGGCTCGTCCAGCATGAGCACGGGCGGGTCGCCGAGCAGGGCGGCGGCGATGCCGAGGCGCTGACGCATCCCGAGGGAGTAGCCGCCCGCCTTGCGCCCGATCGCGGAGCGCAGGCCCGCCTGGTCGATGACCTGGTCGACTCGCCGGGCGGTCAGGCCCTGCGAGCAGGCCAGCCAGAGCAGGTGGTTGCGGGCCGACCGGCTCGGCTGCAGCGCGGCCGCGTCGAGCAGCGCGCCCACGTGGCTGAGCGGGCGCCGCAGGGTGCGGTACGGCCGGCCGCCGATCAGCGCGGTGCCCGCGTCGGCCGCGTCGAGGCCGAGGATGATGCGCATGGTGGTCGACTTGCCCGCGCCATTCGGGCCGACGAAGCCGGTGACCTGGCCGGGGAGCACCCGGAAGGTCATGCCGTCGAGCGACTGGGTGGCGCCGTAGCGCTTGCGGAGTTCGGTGACTTCGATCATGGCGGCAGTTCTACGCCGGCCGCGGTGTCAGCCCGGTGCCGTCGGCTGACACCTGGCTGACACCGGCCGGCCTGGCATCCTTGGGGTCATGAGAGTGCTGGTGGCGGAGGATTTCGAGGTGCTCGCCCGGTCGATCGGGACCGGGCTGCGCCGGGAGGGGATGGCGGTCGACGTCGTCCTCGACGGGGACGACGCGCTCGAGCGCCTCGCCGTGACCCGGTACGACGTGGTGGTGCTCGACCGGGACCTGCCCGGGGTGCACGGGGACGAGGTCTGCCGGCGGATCACCGCCGCCGGCGCGGGCAGCCGGGTGCTGATGCTGACCGCCGCGAGCACGGTCAGGGACCGGGTCGAGGGGCTCGGGCTCGGCGCCGACGACTACCTGCCCAAGCCGTTCGACTTCGCCGAGCTGGTCGCCCGGGTGCGGGCGCTGGCCCGGCGGTCCGCCCCGGCCGTGCCGCCGGTTCTCATCGCGGGCGACCTTCGGCTCGACCCCGCGCGCCGGGTCGCGGAACGGGGCGGGCGACGGCTCGACCTCAGCCCGAAGGAGTTCGCC
The DNA here is from genome assembly GCA_963836195.1 of uncultured Actinomycetota bacterium. GTDB lineage: Bacteria > Actinomycetota > Actinomycetes > Streptosporangiales > Streptosporangiaceae > Trebonia. The sequence continues at coordinate 599,643 of CAWIIX010000020.1, forward strand.
GCGCTCGAGTGCCTGCTGGCGGCGGGCGGACGGGTGGTCTCGGCCGAGGAGCTGCTTGACCGGGTGTGGGACGAGATGGCCGATCCGTTCACGACCGCGGTGAAGTCCACCATCCGGCGGCTGCGGGGCAAGCTCGGCGACCCGCCGGTGGTCGAGACGGTCCGCGAGGGCGGCTACCGGATCGGGGGCCAGTGATGTTCTCCGGCTCGCTCCGGACCGGCTCGCGCTGCTGTACGGGGGAGTGTTCCTCGTGCTGGCGCTGGTGATGCTCGCGATCCCGTACCTCTCGGTCAGCGAGACGCAGCACTTCGGATCCACCGCGCCGCCGGTCGTTCGCTATCCCGGTCGGAGCCTCCTGCCCGACCTCACCGTGCTGCTCATCAGCCTGGCGCTGGCGGTGGTGGCGTCGCTCGGGCTCGGCTGGCTGCTGGCCGGCCGCCTGCTCCGGCCGCTGCAGGCGATCGTGGCGACGGCGCGGGATATTTCCGCCACCAACCTGAGCCGGCGGCTGCGGACGGGGAAGCGCGACGACGAGTTCAGCCGGCTCGGGGACACGCTGAACGACCTGTTCGCGCGGCTGGAGGCGTCGTTCGAGTCGCAACGGCACTTCGTCGCCAACGCGGCCCACGAGCTCCGCACCCCGCTCGCCGCCGAGCGGACGGTGCTGCAGGTGGCGCTGCGCGACCCGGACGCGAGCGTGGCCTCGCTCCGCGCCGCCTGCACCGAGGTGCTGCAGCTCGGCGACGCAGCAGGAGCAGCTGATCGACGCGCTGCTCACGCTGGCGGGAAGCGAGCGGGGCATCGCCCGCGCGGAGCCGTTCGACCTGGCGGAGGTGGCCGCGGGCGTGATCGGGGACGTGCGCATCGACGCCACGCTTGGCTCCGCGCCCGCCGAGGGCGATCCCCGGCTGGCCGAAAGCCTGGTGGCGAACCTGGTCGGGAACGCGCTCCGGCACAACGTGCCCGACGGCTGGGCCTCGATCGCGACGTCAACGGTCGGCGGACGGGCGGTGCTGCGGGTCAGCAACAGCGGGCCGGTGATACCGCCGACCGAGGTCGACCGGCTGTTCCAGCCGTTCCAGCGGCTCGGGGACGAGCGAGTGCGGCGCCGGGACGGCGGGCACGGCCTCGGGCTCGCGATCGTGCGCGCGATCGCGGTCGCGCACGGCGCCGAGCTCACCGCGCGCGCCCGGCCCGAGGGCGGACTCGATATCGCGGTGACGCTTCCCGCCTCGGTCATGAGGCCGGCGGCGGCGATCTACACACCGACGGCGACGGCGGCGCCGGGCTACGGAACTTTGGCCGATACCTCGAATTCACACAAGTTTCTAATCATTTGTCAAATGACGTCAAATATGTTCTTATTAATGACAATGGAACACCCATGTAACTTCACACTCCTACGTTGGCTCAGGTTGTTTAGCTCAACGGAAGGAAGTCGTGTGAAGAAAGAGACGTCGGTCGAGCAGAGCAAGCCTGCGAGCGGGACCGCGGACAACGTCCGCGTCAGTCGCCGGGCGCTCCTCGGCGGCGCCAGCGCACTCGCCGCCGGCGGTGCGCTGACGGTGACCGGTGGCGGGATCGCCAGGGCTGCGACCAGAACACCGGCCAAGAGCGTCACCCCGCCATCCGTATCGGCTACCACATCCAGGGCGGCGGCACTAAAGGACTCGTCCTTCCTGCCGTCGCTCAACTCGATCCCGAGCCGTAAGAACCTCGTTGACTACGAGGTCGTCGAGCTCGCCGCCATGCTGCGGGCCGGCAAGGTGTCAAGCGTCGAACTGACGCAGGCGTATCTGGACCGGATCAGCAAACTTAACGGTCCGTTTGAGACATACGGCAACACCGGCTTCTACAACGCCTTCGTCCGCATCAACGAGGCGCAGGCCCTGGCGGCGGCCGCGGCGGCGGACAAGGCCCTCGCGGCTGCGCGGCGCAACGGCCCGCCCGTGTCGCTGCTGTGCGGGATCCCGATGGGCATCAAGGACTCGGTCGGCATCAAGGGCTTCAGCACGCAGGATGGCAGCCCGACCTTCGCAGGGAACGTCGCGCTGAACGACGCCACCATCGTTGGCAAGCTCCGCGCGGCGGGCGTCGTCCTCATCGGCAACACCATCTGTTCCGCCTTCTCCGGTTCCATCACCGGGACCTTCGCAGGCAACGCGTGGAACCCCCTCTACGTCCCTGGCGGATCGAGCCAGGGGTCGGGCGTCGCGCCGATCGCCCGGCTGGCGGCGGCGTGCATCGGCGAGGAGACCGGCGGCAGCATCACGATGCCGTCCGCCGCCAACGGTGCGAGCGGCATCAAGCCGTCGCTCGGCACGGTCTCCATCGCCGGCCTGATGCCGCTGTCGCCTGGCTACGACGTGCTCGGCCCCATCTCCCGCAGCGGCCGTGACTCCGCCCTCATACTCAACACGATCCTTGGCCCCGACCCGTTCAACGACCCGCAGACGCTGGCCGCCCCCGACCCGTTCCCGCTGATCCCGATGACACCGCGGCTAGGCGGCAAGCCGCTGCAGGGGACGACGATCGGCGTCCCGCAAACGGACTGGATGATTGCCAACGGCCAGGTGCAGACCGGCGTCAGCCCGCAGTCGACCTACGGGGCCGGGCACCTCGCGGTATTCAACCGACTCGTCGAGCGAGCTCGAGAGCCTGGGCGCGAAGGTCATCGAGTTCCCGGGCCTGGACATGACGGATTTCTCCTTGAACCCGTACTTCTCCAACCCCGACGTCCTTGAGACCGTGGACGGCTCCTCGGTCACGCCGTCGACCGCAGCCGTCAACACCGCCAGGTACGAGGTCAGGTACGCGGACGCGGTGTCGGACTTCTGCGCCAGCGGAATCCCCTCGGCCTCCTCCGTCACGACGCTCACCAGCCAGTACGGCCGCCGCGCACCGGGAGCCGCGGCCGCGTCCTTCGCCAGCGCGGACACGTTCAACGGCGGGATCTCCACGGCGGCGCGGTTCGAGGGCGAGCAGCGCCGCCGCACCCTGATCAACAACTACGCGGCGGCACTCAACGCCTCCAACGTGGACTTCATGCTGATCTTCAGCCTCGGCGACGTGATCGGGCAGCGGACGGGCGGATCCGGGTTCCCGGTGCAGCGCGCGTACTACCAGGTGCCTAACGCCCTGGGCTGGCCCCTGGTCAGCTTCCCGGTCGGCTATGTGCAGGGCCTGCCGGTGTCCGCGCAGTTCTGGGGCCCGCGGTTCACCGAGCCCGAGCTGACCCAGGCGATGATCGACTACCAGGCACACTTCCCTGACTACAACACTGTGTTCCCGACGGACCCGGTGCTCCCGGTCGCGACGACGGCCCCGTCGGCGTCGCCGTCGGCGACCGTCAAGCCCAACGCGGACCTGGTAGCGCCCGGCGCCACGGCGCCGAGCGGCCACGGGGTCGACGAAGGCCTGAGCAACGACCCGCTGGTCGGAGAAGCCCAGCTGAAGGCGATGATGAACCTGTGAGCGACGGACAACCGACTCAGTTCCTGACCGTGGCGTTCGGCACGCCGGTCGACATCGGCCTCCTGCAGGAGGCCGCGGACGGCCCGGACGGCATCGACCTGACCGTCGCGTTCCAGGCACGAATGGGCACGGCGTTCCTGCCGTACGGCGTCACCCAGACCGCTCCCGACGGGACGTCCTGAACCAGCGCACAATCCGTTAGCGGGTGGGGTGGAACCAGGGTCCGTTCGAAAATCAAAGCTTTTGAATTCCAGAGCTTTTGATCGAACGGACCCTGGTTTCACCTGGGAACCCTGGGCTTGGCCCGGCAGCAAACCGGACCACTTCACGGCTGGGCAACTGGACCTTACCGAAGATCCGGTTCGTGCCTAGCGTTGATCGGGATGGCAGCGATTGCCGCCACCCTGGCTGCGCGACACGAAAGGCGACCATCATGCGGAAGATCCACCTGTACATGACCACTTCGCTGGACGGCTTCATCGCCGGCCCGGCAATGAGCTGGACTGGATGCTCGATACCGCCGACAAGGCTCTCAATGACGACACCATTGCGCTGCTGCGATCAGCCGATGGCGGATTCCTCGGCTATCCGGTCGCCCAGGGCATGATCCCCTACTGGGAGGGCGTTGCCTCCGATCCATCCGCATCCCCGGCCGGTCGGGCCATGGCCGACGCCGTCAATCGCCTGCACCGCATCGTCATCTCCAGCCAGCCTGCCGAGCTGCCGTGGAGCAACGCCGAGCTGGTCGTCGCCCGTAGCGACGACGAGTTGGGCGCCGCCGTCGCCAGGTTCAAGCGGCAGCCCGGCGCCGACCTCGGCGTGCCCGGCGGCGTTCGGACCGCGCAGCGGTTCGCGCGGCTCGGCCTCATCGACGAGTACGTTCTGCACGTCCATCCGGTCGCGATCGGTGTCGGCAAGCCGCTGTTCACCCGGAAGACCGACCTGAAACTGGTGACCGCCAAGACGTACGAATGCGGAGTTATGCAGCTGCGGTACCAGCCCGCCTTGTTAACGAGCGGCGGCGGGCACGTCCAGAGCGGCGCCCGAATTCCCGGTTAGCCCTCGAGCCCGGCGCGCACCTGCCGGGCGGCCGCGACCAGGTTCCGCAGCGCGGCCTCGGTCTCGGCGTAGCCGCGGGTCTTCAGGCCGCAGTCGGGGTTGGCCCACAGCCGGGTCGGCCCGATGACCCCGACCGCCAGCGTGAGCGCCTCGGCCATCTCGGCCACGTCGGGCACCCGGGGCGAGTGGATGTCCCACACGCCCGGGCCGATGCCGCGCGCGTAGCCGGCCGCGGTCAGGTCGGCGATGAACTCCATCCGCGACCGCGCCGCCTCGACCGTGGTCACGTCCGCGTCGAGGCCCGCGATCGCGTCGATGATCTCGCCGAACTCGCTGTAGCACATGTGGGTGTGGATCTGGGTCGCGTCGGCCGCGCCGGAGGTGGCCAGCCGGAACGCCCCGACCGCCCAGGCCAGGTAGGCCTCGCGGTCGGCCCGCCGCAGTGGCAGTAGCTCCCGCAGGGCCGCTCGTCGACCTGGATGATGCGGATCCCGGCCGCCTCGAGGTCGGCGATCTCGTCCCTGACCGCCAGCGCGACTTGGCCCGCGGTCTGCGCCAGCGGCTGGTCATCGCGCACGAACGACCACGAGAGCATGGTGACCGGCCCGGTCAGCATGCCCTTGACCGGCTTGCTCGTCCGCGACTGGGCGTAGCCGGCCCAGGCGACGGTCATCGGCCGGGGGCGGCTGACGTCGCCGTGCAGGATCGGCGGGCGGACGTACCGGGTCCCGTATGACTGGACCCAGCCGTGATCGGTGGCGGCGTACCCGTCCAGCTGCTCGGCGAAGTACTGGACCATGTCGTTGCGCTCGGGCTCGCCGTGCACCAGCACGTCCAGGCCGATCTCTTCCTGCAGGGCGATGACCCGGTCGACTTCGGCCCGCATAACGGCCTCGTAGTCGTCGGCGGTGAGGTGCCCGGCGCGCAGGCCCGCCCGTGCCGCGCGGATCTCGGCCGTCTGCGGGAACGACCCGATCGTGGTGGTCGGCAGCGCCGGCAGCCCGTAGTCCTGCGCCGCCTGGCGGACCGCGTAGGGGGTCCGCTCGGGGCCGTCCTCGAGCGCGTCCAGCCGCGCCCTGACCTCGGCGTTGACGACCGCGGCGGCCTTCGGCGTCGGGTCGAGGAAGACGCGGTCGCCGTGCAGCCAGCGGCCGAGCTTGACGACCTCGTCGACCTTCTGCCGCGCGAACGCCAGCCGCCCGGCCAGCGCGGGCGCCAGCGACGTTTCCGCGTCCAGGTCAAGCGGCACGTGCAGCAGCGAGCAGGACGTGCTCACGGTCAGCTCGCCGACCAGCCCGAGCAGCGACGCGCAGAGCGACAGCACCGCGGGCATGTCCGCCCGCCACACGTTCCGGCCGTCGACCACGCCGGCGACCAGCGTCTTCCCGCCGATCCCGCCGACCGCGGCGAGCGCCTCCCGGTTCCCGGGACCGGCCACGAAGTCAAGGCCGATCGCCTCGACCGGGCTCTCGCTCAGCACCGCGAGCGCCTCCCCGATCTCACCGAAGTACGTGCTCACCAGCAGCTTCGGCCGGTCGCGGAGCGACCCGAGCCGCTGGTAGGCGCGGCGGACCGCCTCGAGCTCGGCCGGGGTGCGGTCGGCCGCCAGGGTCGGCTCGTCCAGCTGCACCCACTGGGCTCCCGCCCGGTGCAGCTCCCCGAGCAGCTCCTCGTACGCGACCAGCAGCGGGTCAAGCAGGTCGAGGGGCGCGAAGCCGGGCTCGACCGCCTTGGACAGCAGCAGGAACGACACCGGGCCGAGCACCACTGGCCGGGTCTCGATGCCGAGCTGTCTCGCCTCCCGGTACTCCCGGACCGGCTTGTCCCCGACCAGCCGCAGGTCCGTTGCCTGCTCGAGCTCGGGCACAAGGTAGTGGTAGTTGGTGTCGAACCACTTGGTCAGCTCGAGCGCGGTGACGCCCTCGGCGCCGCGCGCCATGGCGAAGTAGGCGTCGAGGCCCTCCAGGCCGGCGAACCGCTTGGGGACGGCGTTGACCATCACGGCGGTGTCGAGCACGTGGTCGTACAGGGAGAACGTGTTCGACGGAATGTCGGACAGGCCCGCGTCGCGCAGCGTCTCCCAGGTCTGCCGGCGCAGGCCGGCCGCGGTCTGCTCGAGGCTGGCGGCCGTCTCGCGGCCCGCCCAGTACGCCTCGGTCGCCTTCTTCAGCTCGCGCTGCGGGCCGATCCTGGGGTACCCCAGTACGGTCGATTCCATGGCTGCGTCTCCTCGCCTAGCCAACGGATAGCCGCGCGCCGGTTAGCGCGCGGGCGGTGGCAGGTCTTCGGACTCACGGGCGCGACGCCTGGCGGGCGCCTCCTACTGGCCGTCGCTTCCCAGGCCCTCGCGAGCCCAGTGCTCTGTAACGGCGGTCGTTCCCGTATACCGCTGCGGGGGCAGCCCCGGATTCGCACCGGGTTCCCTCTTGCGACCCACCCCGGCCTGTGGGGCCGGAGCGAGAACCATCGCAACGGCAGTCTAGAGAGCGGCGACTGTGGGATCAACCAATTGAAGAAGGTTTTTCCTGTGGTGGGACACAAATAGACGGTGCTCTGCCCGCGTGCCTGGACGGCTTCTAGACTGGGTAATCGTGCGCATCGTGTCCCTGCTGCCGTCGGCGACCGAGATCGTCTACGGCCTCGGCCTGGGCGATCAGCTGGCCGGGGTGACCTTCGAGTGCGACGAGCCGCCCTCCGCCCGGACGGACAAGACCGTCGTCGTCGGCGGGCGGGACACCTCGGGGATGACCCCGGCCGCGATCGACGCCTACGTCCGCTCCCAGCTCGCCGCCGGCGACGACCTCTACACGCTGCACGCCGACGCGCTCGCCGCGCTGGCCCCCGACCTGATCCTGACCCAGGATCTCTGTCAGGTCTGCGCGCTGCCCGCCGGCCACGTCGAGGACGCGCTCGACTATCTCGGCTGCACCGCCGAGGTCGTCTCGCTTGACCCGCACCGGCTCGATGACGTCCTCGCCACGATCCGCACCGTCGGCCGGCATACCGGCGCCGAGCGGGAGGCGGAGCGACTGGTGGCCGAGCTCCGGCGGCGGCTCGCGGCGGTCGCGGACCGCGTCGCGGGACGGCGTCGGCCGCCGGTGGCCGTCATCGAGTGGACGGCGCCGCCCTTTACCGCCGGGCACTGGGTTCCCGACCTGGTCACGGCGGCCGGCGGCCGCCCCGTCGCGGCCAGTCCTGGTGGCCGTTCCGAGCAGACCACCTGGGAGCAGATCGCGCAGGCGGGGCCGGAGATGGTCGTGGTCGCCCCCTGCGGCTTCCACCTCGACGACGCCGCCGCCCAGGCCGAGCTGGTCGCCCGCCAGCTGCCGGGACTGCCGGTGTGGGCGATCGACGCCGACGGCCTGATCGTCCGCCCCGGTCCCCGCCTGGTCGACGGCGTCGAGGCGCTCGCGGCCATCTTCCACCCCGACGCCGTAGTCGCCGCGCCGGCCGGGCGCACCCGCCGCATCGCCTAGCCGCCCACCCGAGCTCGACGTAGCGTCGGAGTCGGTCGTGGGCGCGTTCCGCGTCCGCACCACGCGTCCCTTGGGTCACGTTGGTTGCGGCTGCCCGGCGTTCGGGCGTGAGCGTGTGCGGTTCGGGTCGCGGGGCGCCCCTTTTGGAACACAATGACGTCCAACGCGCTGGAACGGTGCCCCAAATGGAACACAATGATGGGCAGGGACCGGCGCACGGGATCGTCGGCCGAGGATAACAGCAAGAAGCGGAGGGCGTCGTGCCCAGGAGGGACCGCAAGTCAAGGTCGGGCATCGGGCGCCGGGTCGTAGTAGTGGGCGTACTGCCAGGTCCCTTTCTCGGCCAAGGCCTCGTCGGTGAGGGGGCCGAACCGGTCGGGGGAGAATCCGGTCAGGGTCGGCGGCGTGGCGCCTCCGGCGATACCGGCGGCCAGGAATTCGCCGATCGCCGGTGAGGACGAGAAGCCCGAGCCGTTGCAGCCGCTGGCCACCCATAGTCCGGGGACGTCGGACACCGGTCCGGCCAGGAATCGGCCGTCCGGGCTCATGGTGAACATCCCGCCCCGGTGCTCGGCGACCTGGGCGCCGTCCGCGAGCGGCACCTCCGCCCTGACCTGGCCGGCCGCCTTCTCCAGCTGCCCGAGGTCGAGCGGCACATCGTCGGTGGTGAAGGACGCGGGCTGGCGGCGTGGGTCGAGGGCCAGGGGGTCGGCCTCGAACACCCCGACCATCAGCCCGCCGCGGGCCGGCCTGAGGTACGTCGCCGCGTCGATCACCCGGACGATGGGGTCGGCCGCCCTGATCGAATCGGATGGGTCGGTGATGAGCAGCTGGTGCCGGACCGGGGCGACCGGGATCCTGGCCTGCGCGAGCTCGCCGACCTGACGCGCCCACGCCCCAGCGGCATCGACCACGGTCGCGGCGGCAATGCGGCGGCGGGCGGTCTCGAGCCCGGTGACCCGCCTGCCCGATGTCAGCACCGCTGTTACGGGCTCCGATTCCAGGATCGGCACTCCGTGCAGCCGGCACGCGGCCAGATAGGCCTGGATGAGGCTGTCGGGTTCCTCGATGTACATGTCCTCCGGGCACCAGACCGCAAGCTCGCTGCCGGACGGCTGGTAGTAGGCGGCGCGCTCGGCCAGCTCGGCCGGGTCGGCCTCGCGCAGGTCGACTCCCCATTGACGGGATTGGGCCAGTTCGGCCCGGAGGAACGCCTTGTGCTCGGCGGTGCGCGCCACCAGGAAGCTCCCCGTCCGCTGGACGGCTAGCGGCACGCCCGCCCATTCCTGGAAACGCGCCGCCCGCTCGATGCTGCGCCGGGCGAGCAGCGTGCGGGCCTGGTCCGCCTGCACCGATTTGAACAACCCGGCGGCGCGGCCGGAGGCCTGCGATCCCGCCGTTCCCCGGTCGACCACGACGACGGAGCGGCCGCTCAGCGCGCAGTGCAGCGCGGTGCTGAGTCCGAGCGCTCCTGCTCCGATGACCGCTATGTCGGTTTCCACGTCGGGCCTCCTAGCGCCTGGTACGGCTGCCGGTCGGAGCCGTGGGTCCATCCAGCTCAGTTTCGGCTTCCGCCACCGGTCCGGTCTACTGGCTTCTATGCGTCCCAGCGGACGACGACCCGCCCCGGGATACCGGGCAGGGGCAGGGACGCCGCCTCGGCCTCGACCGCATCCCGCTCCGCGCCGGACAGCGTCCGCCAGCGCCGCACGGTCAGCGTCGCGCCCGCCCGGCGCCACGTCCCGGCGATCTCGCCGTCCACGAGCAGCGCACCGGGCCAGACCCGCGGGGTCCAGAGCTCGCGCTGGCGATCGACGTCCGGGACCAGCAGATCCCGGTCGGCGCCCTGGAGCAGGAAAAACGCGTCGCCGCTGGGGAGCAGCCGCGCGGCCGCGGTCGGGCCGGGCTCGGTCAGAAAGACGGCTGCGTCCGCCCCGAGGATCCACGCCTCGCCGACCGGCGTCCGTACCGGCGTCAGCCTCTCACCCAGCGCCTCGAAGGCCGCGTGGGCGGGCCGGGGGCCGATCCCGGCCCAGCGCCCAAAGGCCTCAGATGTGGCCGGCCCGTAGCAGTGCAGGTAGCGGCGCGCGAGCTCGAGACGTGCCTCGCGCGGGCTCGTCGCGGGAGGGGGCACGGTCCAGACCGTCGGCTGCCGCGCGCCTTCCCACCTGATCAGGACGGTGCCGGTCGCCGCCGCGTACCTGAGGCTGTTCGGATTCACGCCCAGTCGGCGGCCGGCCTCCCCGTAGCCGATCCGCTCGTCGCCGAGGGCGGCGGCCAGGTCCGCGGCGAGCTTCTCGGCCCGGTGCCGGCCCTTGGCGTCGTCGGGCATCGTGCCGAGCGAGAAGACGGCGAGATCGCACGCGGCGACCACGAAGACGCTGAACCGCGGCCCCCACAGCTGCACCAGCGAGGGGTCCTCCCAGGCAGCCGGCTCGGTCCCGTCGACCCGGGCGTGGATCGACAGCACGGCCGCCCGGGGCATGCTGTCCTGCAGCCCCGCCCAGGCCGCGCGCTGCAGCGAATGCGGTCTCGGGGGAAGCCGCCGGTCGAGCGCGCCGACGTGCCGCCGGAAGGCCACTATCTGCGTCCGCGTGAGGTCGAGCCGGGTCTTGGTCCTAGTCACGCCGACAAGTTAGCCCGCATCGCGGACCGTTGGCTTCCTGAATACGCACGTTTCACCCCGCCCGGCGGTCTTGCCCTTGCTCGGCCTCGTCCGTCGGCCCCGCCTCGTCCGTCGGCCCCGCCGACCCCGGCGTCTCCTGCCGCGGCTGGGGCCCGGGGGGCTCCGGCGGCAACACCTCATTCGCCGACGTGTCGTACGGCGATCGCGCTCCCACCACCGCGAACATGCCCGCGACGGCGGACTCCATCGCCGCCCGGCCCTGACCCGGCTTCACCTTCAGCGAGATGTACGACAGGGCGCCGACCGGGATCGGCAGCCAGAAGTTGACCAGCCGCCAGGCGAGCACGCCCAGCGTCGCCACGCTGCGGGTGACGCCGAACCCGACCAGCAGCAGCGGGGCGGCCGAGTCGACGACGCCGAGTCCGCCCGGGGTGAGCGGCAGGGCCCCGGCCACGTTGGCGATGCCGTAGGCGGCGAACAGCTCGATCGGGTTGACGGTGCTGCCGAAGGCGGCGATGAAGCACCACAGCGAAGCGGCGTCGAGCAGCCAGTTGAGCGAGGCCCAGACCAGCGCCCAGGCCAGCACGCGCTTGTCCTTGGCCATGGCGGACGCGGTCTTGCTGGCCTGGCGAACGGCCGCCTCGAGGCGATCGCCGCTTACCCAGGGGATCTTGTCGCCCACCCAGTGCAGGATCCGGGACGCCCGCTCGGTGCCGCGGGTGACGCCGACGATCACCAGGGCCACCGCCGCCAGCAGCACTGTCCCAATGATGGCGACGGTTCCGTAAATGGGCCGGAACCCGGCCAGCGGGATCGAGATGACCAGGGACAGCCACAGCAGCACGTTCAGGACGATGGTCGAGCCGAGCCCCTTGGCCGCCATCATCACGCCGGCGTCGTTGGCCGAGATGCCCTCGTTGGTGAACAGCCGGAACCCGAGCGCGGCGGTGCCCAGCGTCCCGGCCGGGATGACGTGCGCGACCGCCGCCGCCGACAGGTCGATGCGGAACAGCCGGGACAGGCTCGGCTTAGGGCCGGGCGGGAGCAGCACCTTGGTCAGCACCGCGTAGCAGAACAGCGACACGACCTCGACCACCACGCCGGCCACCGCCCACCCGGCGTTCAGCTGGTTGAGCAGGAACAGGTCCTTCCTGGCACCCACCAGCTCCGGCACCACCAGGTACTCGACGACGAGCGCCACGATGAACAGCAGCACCACCCGCCGCACCGGCTTGACCCAGGGCCGCCAGCCCCGCCACCGGCTCCAGCGACTCGGCGTGCCACCGGGGCCTCCAGGGTCGTCCGGGGACTGACCCGAGCCGTCCGGGGACTGACCCGAGCCGTCAGAGGACTGACCCGCTTCGCCCGTGCGGCCCGCGTCAGCCGGCCCTTGCGGCCCGTCGCGGTCGGCGCCGGGCCCGTCGTTCACCATCGGCCCGCTTCCCCCAGTGCCCGTACGCATGAGGTTCGCCTACCCCGATATCGCCTGATCACCGTCGTGTGATCAATTTCGTCCCCTGGCATACGGATTGTTACTCTGCGCGGCCGGCCCACTGCACAAGCAACAGTGTGGCATCGTCTCGTAGTCCCTCGGGCTGATGCTCGAGCAGCGCCCGGACCAGGCGCCGCAGGATCTCCTCAGGCGGCCGTCCGCTGGCGGCCTCCTGCTCGAGCAGGTCGGTCAGCCGGTCGAGTCCGAACAGCTCCCCGTCGGCTGCCCGGGCCTCGGTCACCCCGTCGGTGTACAGCAGCACCGCGTCGCCGGGTTCCAGATCGACGACGCCCAGCTTGGGCCGCCCGCGCAGCCCGAAGGGAAGGACCGGCTCGTTGGCCAGCTCCGCGACGACCTTGCGCCCGCGCAGCAGCAGCGGCGGCGGGTGCCCGGCGCACGACCACTCCAGCCGCCCAGAGGTGAACGCCAGCCTCCCGATGACGCCGGTGGCGAACGAATCGTCATCGTAGTTGCTGGTCAGAGCCTCGTCTATGGCCGTGTGCATGTCCGCTATGGAGGCGCCGCGGCGGCGCGCGTGCCGGTAGGCGCCGATGGCGAGCCCGGTCAGCAGCGTCGAGGAAATGCCGTGCCCCATCCCGTCGATGATCGCGAAATCGAGGTGACCGCCGCTGATCGAGTAGTCGAACGCGTCCCCGGCGATGTCGTAGGCGGGCTCGAGCAGGCCGGCGATGGTGGCCCCCGGGGTGCGGGTGTTCAGCGGCGGCAGCAGGTCCCACTGCATCCCCGCCGGCAGCGACATCTCCCGCCCCTGCCGACGGACATAGGGGACATCGCTGACCCGCGCGGCGGCGGCGATGACCAGCCCGGCGAACACGCCCAGGAGCTCGACCCGCTCGATCGTCTCGGGGGCGTCGTCACCGGTCGTGACCGCCAGCACCCCGGTCCTGCTGGCCTGCTCGCTGACCGGGACCCAGACCCGGATCCCGTCGTCGCGCTCGCTGGTCACCGGCTGGCCGGTGCTGAACGCCCGGCCGGCCATCGATCCGGCGACGGCCTCGGTGGCCTCCCCGGCCGTCAGCGGGAACAGCTCCTCGCCGGAGAAGTCCCCCAGGTAGACGACGGGGTCCCAGGCCGGAACCGGCTCGCAGGCGGCCGCGATCACGTGGTGAAGGTCGCCGCCGGCGGCGTCGCGCAAGACGCGGAGGGCGTCCGAGTAGCCGGGCTCACGCATCGCGGCTCCCCTCGAGCGTGGCGCACACCCGAACAAAGGTGCGCCGTCTCGGACAGATTACAGCGACCAGGCCAACGCCGCCGCCGACGGCGCGGGCGAGGGCCCTCAGTCGGCCGAGCCTGACACCAGGTGCAGACCCGCTTCCATCAGCCGGAAGCCGAGCTGGCGAGCTGGTTTGTCGGTTCCGGTGCGCGACCGAGATCGGGAACACGCCGAAGCTGGTCAGCAGCAGCAGGCCCGACAGCCGGCCGAGCACGCTCGGCTGCGCCCAGCGCTGGAAGGCCGTGAGCGTCAGCACGTTGCCGAAGCCGTTCAGCACCCCGAGGGCCGCCATCGCCGCGGCGACCGCGAGGGTGGTGCCGACGTAAGGCGTGACCGCGAGGCAGGCCGACTCGGCCAGGAACGCGAGCGAGCCCACGATCGCGGGGCGTCGCAGCCGGCCAAGCGGCCCGGCGACGATGGTGCCGAGCAGCGCCCCGCCGCCGGAGGCGGCCAGCACGATCCCGTACCCGCTCGCGCCCGCGTGCAGCGGGCCGTGCACCAGCGCGGGCAGCGCTACCTCGCTCTCGCCGCCGAGGCCGAAGTTGGCCGCGAGGTTGACCAGCAGGATGATCTGCAGCACCCGCTCCGACCGCAGCAGGCGGCCGAGCGCGGGCGCGGGCCCGGTCGGCGTCTCCGCGTCGGCTCCCGGCCTGGTCGGCCGCACTACCCGCACGCCTGCCAGCGTCACCGCCGAGACGGCGAACGTGACCGCGTCCAGGCCGAACGCGAGGCAGGGGCCGGCCAGCAGCACGAGCGTGCCGCCGACGACCGGGCCGGCCAGCGTGGCCAGCTGCGTTCCGCTCGACGCGAGCGCGTTGCCCGCCTGGAGATCGTCGCCGGAAAGCAGGGTGGGGATGATCGAGAAAGACCCGGGCAGGAAGAGCCCCTCCCCGGCCCCGATCACGACCGCGATCGGCACCAGCACGACCGCCCGCGCAGGCCCGGTCGCGGCCGTCACCGCGAGGGCGGTGAGGGCAAGCGCGCGGACCGCGTCGGTCGCCATCATCACCGTCTGCGGCCGCCACCGGTCGCTCGCGTACCCGCCGACCGCGATCAGGGCGGTCCGCGGCACCCCGTAGGCGGCCAGCACGGTGCCGAGCAGCAGCACGCCGCCGTGGGTGGCGAGCACGTACCAGGGCAGCGCCACCGCGTAGCAGGCGTCGCCGACGTTGGAGGTGACCTGGCCGATGGTGAGCAGCCGGAACCCGCGGTGGCGGAGCGGGGCCAGCGCTCGCGGCGCGGCCAGCCTAGGCATCGCCGGGCTCGCTGTCGGGCGGCGGCGGCGGAGCGATCGGGTGGGCGAGGATCAGCGCCTCCACCGGCACCGAGCCGGCCGGGCGCTTGGACGGGTCTTCCAGCCGCGCCTCCAGCCGGTCCCAGCGCATCAGCAGCGCGTGCACCTCGTCGCTGAACTGTGCAAGCTCCGGCGCGGTCAGGTAGAACAGGTACTGGCCGTCGACGGCCGCCTGCCGCCATTCCGGCGGGTACGACGCCTTCGTCGACCGCCAGGCCTCGTACCGGTCGAACTGGCGCTGGCGGAACATGCGGACCACGGCGTCGGAGGCTATTTCGGCCTCGGTGTCGCCACTGGGGCTGAAGGACATGCCGACGGAGGTCAGCCGCCACGGCCGGGACCGGCCGGTGCCCCCGCCCGCCTCTTCCACGAATCCGTACTTCGCCAGCTGGCGCAGGTGGAACGAGCAGGTGGTGGCCGACTCGCCGATCCGCTCGCCGACCTGGGTGGCCGTCATCGCGCCGCCGAGCGCCAGCTCCTCGAACAGCGCGATCCGGACCGGATGGGCCAGCGCCTTCAGAGTCCGCGCGTCGGTGATCTTCCGAACCTGCGGATCCGATCCGGGCTCGCCTTCGGGCGGCCGGGGCGTGGTCGCGGCATCATCGCTAGACATGCCTCGATACTAAACTCTCGAGAGATAATTATCAAGAGAAGACTCTCGACATCAAGTTGTCGAGAGGAAGTTCTCGAGCGCGTGCCAGTGAGAGTCACCCCGGGTCCGTTCGGGAGAATCAAGATCTTGATCTCGAACGGTCCCAGGCGACTCTCACGGCTCGACGGCTCGGCTACGGCAGGGCTGCCATGCTGATCGGGTGACCGAACTCGATCTCGATGCCCCGCTGTCCCGGACCGCCGCCTCGGCGGCGGTGGCGGGCATCGGCTGGCGGTACCTGCTGGGCGACCTGACGGTCTCGGTGCCGGTGCGATCGCTGGCGCACCGCATCGCCGCCGCCGTGGCCGGCCTCGGGCTGGCCGGGTCCGGCCGCACCTCGGCCGAGTCGCCGCGGCCGGTGCAGGCGCTGGAGGTGGCGATCGACGCGATCGACATCCCGGCGATCCAGCCGTTCTGGAAGGCGGTGCTCGGCTACGTCGACCAGTTCGACGGGGACGACCCGTCGTACGCGATCGTCGATCCGGCCGGACAGCTGCCCGCCCTCTGGTTCCAGCAGATGGACGCGCCCCGGCCGCAGCGCAACCGGGTGCATTTCGACCTCACGGTGGCGCACGACGAGGCCGAGCCCCGGGTCCGCGCCGCCCTCGCCGCCGGCGGGCGGCTGGTGGACGATTCGCACGCCCGGGCGTTCTGGGTGCTAGCCGACGCCGAGGGGAACGAGGTGTGCGTGTGCACCTGGGCCGACCGCGACGAGCGCGAGAGTAACTGAGATGAAATGTCCGCGATGATTTCCTATTGTTCCCTCAGTCAGGTACCTGAGACCCCCTGAAGGAGAGCGCTCATGAGCCCCGCTGACATCGACACCCGCGAGTTCTACACCCGGTCGGCCCCGATGACCTCGGTGGGGGAGCAGGCACCCCTGGTCAAGGCGCTGCCGGGCGATCCCGGCGCGCTCGCAGGGGTGCTGCACGGGCTGGTGATCCACGAGCACATGACCGGCGGCTACGGGGTGACGCTGGCCGACGCGGACCGCTGGACCGTGCACGTCCGCCCGGCCGCCGACCTGCTGGCGGAGATCGTCAAGCGCGATCCGCGGCCGCTCGACCAGGCGCGGTCGCCGCAGGGGCGGCTGCCGGGCAACTGCCGGCACTTCACCGTGCTTGAGGCGGCCATGCTCCGCGCGCACGGGACCCCCGCCCGGGCCCGCTGCGGGTTCGGCGGGTACTTCGGAACCGGCTGGTTCGAGGACCACTGGGTGACCGAGTACTGGGACTCCGGGCAGCAGCGCTGGCGGCTGCTCGACGCGCAGATCGACGACGTCCAGCAGGGCTGGTTCCACACCGAGTTCGACCTCACCGACGTGCCCAGGGACCAGTTCCTGGTCGGCGGGGAGGCGTGGCGGCGGTTCCGGGCGGGCGAGGCCGACCCGGCGAAGTTCGGGCTCAGCCAGCTGCCGGAGGCCGGCGACTGGTGGATCGCCGGCAACCTGATGCGCGACGGCGCCGCCTTGCTCAACATCGAGCTGCTGCCCTGGGACTGCTGGGGCGCGATGCCGACGCCGGCCGACCCGATCGGCGAGGAACTGGCCGCGCTGTTCGACCGGGTGGCGGAGGTGACCCTGGCCCCCGATGACCACCTGGCCGAGCTGCGAGAGCTGTACTCCGACGAGCGGCTGCGGGTCCCGGCGACGGTCCGCAACGCCCTCCGCAACCGCGAGGAGCCGCTCTAAACCCGCGTGACCGTCGCGAGCCAGGCGGGGGCGCCGTGGTCATCGTGGAAGCGGGTGCGCACCCGGTCCGCCTCGATGCCGGCGACGTGCCACCCGCTGCCGGGGCCGAACGGCGCCGCCAGCTCGTCCCGGCTGACCGGGTGCGGCCCGGTATCGGGGCCGACGTCGCTGAAGCACAGCACGTAGAGGGTGGCGTCGCTCCCGGTCACCGAGGCGAGGCTGGCCACGTACTCGGGCCGCTCGTCGCCGTCGAACGAGTGGAACAGCCCGCAGTCGAGCACCGTGTCGAACCGGCGCCCCAGCCGCTCCAGCCGCAGCGCGTCGGCCCAGGCGAACTCGGCCTTGATCCCGCGCTCGGCGGCCTTCTCCCGGGCCATCGTCAGGGCCGTCTCGGCCACGTCGACGCCGAGCACCGGCAGGTCGAGCGCGGCGACCAGCAGCGAGTTCTCGCCCGTCCCGCAGCCCGCGTCGAGCACCGAGCCGGTGAAGGCGCCTTCCAGCGCCAGCCGGGCCACGGCCGGCTGCGGCCGGCCGACGTCCCAGGGGGCGGGGCCGTCGTAGTAGGACGCGTCCCAGGGCCGTCCCGACATCCGTTCGTGGCTGGTCGGCGGCAGGCCGACGTCCGGCCTCATGTGAGGCCCAGCTGCTGGAGGATGCCGAGTTCGTCGGTTGAGCCCCAGCGATCGGACGCCTTGCCGTTGCGGAAGCCGAGGACTTGGACGTTGCGCACCGTGAAGCGCTTGCCGGTCGGCGCGTGGCCGAGGAACTCGCCGGTGTGGGTGCCCGAGAGGTTCATGATCGTGATGAGCCGGGTCGGGGTGGCGATCGTCTCGATCACGTCGCGCTCGATGTCGGTGAACGACTTGCCGAACTGCTCCCAGAACCAGGCCGGGCCGGTCGGGCCGGCGGGCTGCCCCGCGGCCGGGTCGTGGTCGGTGAAGTCGGCGTCGTACCTGTCCTCGATCGGCAGCGATGAATCGCGCATGCGGGCGAACGCGTCAAGGGCTGCCCGGCCGCCTGCTGCTATCTCGGTCGCCACTGGTGTCCTCCTGTCCGGGGGCAACGCATAGTCACCTCTTGTCTACACCTCGGTATGCGGGAGCCCAACGCCGGCTGCCTCCGGGTCGCCGCGCGAGGCGCCGGTCTGATTTAATAAATGAAGACGCATTTATTAATTGGAGGGATGATGGCGGCGGGACGTCCACGGGGGATCGACGACGCGGCGATCCTGCGGGCGACGGTCGACGTGATCGGCCGGGTCGGTCCGGTGGGCCTCACCCTGGCCGCCGTGGCCGGCGAGGTCGGATTGGTGCCGGGCACGCTCGTTCAGCGGTTCGGCTCCAAACGCGGCCTGCTGCTGGCGCTGGCCGAACGCGCGGCCTCGCACGCGGACGCGGACGCGCTGCTCGCGCGGGTGCGGGCCGAGCACGAGTCGGCCCTGTCGGCGCTGGCGGCGCTGATCGTGACGCCGATGGCGTCGATGGCCACCCCGGAGACGTTCGCCCATCATCTGGCGTTTCTGTGCATCGACCTCACCGACCCGGAGTTCCGCGCGCACGCCTTGGCGATCCACCAGGCTCAGGGCCGGGCGGTCGAGGCGCTGCTCACGGAGTGTCTGCTGGCGGGCGACCTCCGCCCGGGCACGGACGTGGCCGCCCTGGTCGGGTCCGTCCAGGCGATCGCCTCCGGGGCCGGCCTGGTCTGGGCCCTCGACCGCCAGGGCAGCCTCGAGCAGCGGCTGCGGCAGGCGCTTGACCGCGTGCTGTCCCCGCATCTTCGCGCCCACCCCCGCGACGACCTGGAGGAATCATGACCCACGATCCGCGACCGCTGGCCGCGGCGGTGGCGCTGGTCGCCGGCGGCACCCGAGGCGGCGGACGGGGCATCGCCGTCGAGCTCGGGGCGGCCGGCGCGACCGTCTACGTCACCGGCCGCAGCAGTTCGGCCGGACGCTCCGACCTGGACCGCCCGGAAACCATCGAGCAGACCGCCGCCGCGGTCACCGCCGCCGGCGGACGGGGCATCCCCGTCCGCACCGACCACAGCCTCCCCGACGAGGTCCGCGCGTTGACCGACCGGATCGCGGCCGAGCAGAACGGGCGGCTCGACCTCCTGGTCAACTGCGTCTGGGGCGGGGATGCACTGACCGATTGGGAGCATCCGCTCTGGGAGCAGGACCTCGAGGCCGGGCTCCGGCTGGTCCGGCAGGCGGTCGAGACCCACGTGATCACCAGCCGGTTCGCGCTCCCGCTGCTGGTCGCGCGGAACAGCGGTCTGGTCGTGGAGGTCACCGACGGCAATACCGCCCGCTACCGCGGCACGTTCTTCTACGACCTCGCCAAGTCGGCGGTGATCCGCCTGGCGGTGGCTCAGGCCGCCGAGCTGAAACCGCACGGCGTCGCGGCGGTGGCGATCACCCCCGGCTTCCTGCGCTCGGAGGCCATGCTCGAGAACTTCGGGGTGTCCGAGGCCAACTGGCGTGACGGCGCGGCCGCAGATCCGGACTTCGCCTACTCGGAGACCCCGGCCTACCTGGGACGGGCGGTCGCCGCGCTGGCCGCCGACCCGGACGTGATGGCCAAGACCGGTCGGGCGCTGGCCACCTGGGGCCTGTACCGGGAGTACGGGTTCACCGACGCCGACGGCACCCAGCCCGACTGGGCCGCCCACTGGGCCAGCGCGCTGGCGGAGACGCACGGGCCGCTCGGCGACCCACTCTGACCATCGAGGACGGGAACACCCGCACGGGGTCAGAGGCCGTATTTCGCCTTCGCCTCCGGGGTGACCGGGGTGAACAGGTTGACCAGCCCGCCGTCGGGGTCGCGCAGGATCATCGAGCGGTTGCCCCACGGCATGTCGGTCGGCTCAAGCACGATCTCGACGGCCAGCGCGGCGATGCGTTCTCTGACCGTGTCGACGTCGTCGACGCGCAGCTCGACGATGGCAGAGTGGTTCTGGCCGGGGGCCGGGGCGGCGTCCCCGAGGACGGCCACGGTCGCCGGGGCGCCGATCGCGATGGTCCCGGCCGGGGTCCGCAGTTCCGCGAAGACGGGGACGGGCCGTGCGACGGGGAGGCCGGTCACCTGCTCCCAGAAGGCCGCGAGGCGCTCGACGTCGCTGGTGATCATACGGACGGAAACGAATTCCATGACAGTTCCTTTCGGGTCGGTGTGACCGACGTTAGAGTAGATACTGGACAGAATCCGTCCGCTATCTCGGAGAGGTCTTCCGCATGGCCAAGCCGCTCGCCCGTGTCCTGGCGCTGCTGGACATCCTCCAGACGGGCGGCACGCGAACCCAGCGGGAGCTCTCTCAGCGGCTGGGGGTCGACGAGCGGACCGTCCGGCGCTATGTCGACCACCTGGTGGATCTCGACGTTCCGGTCGAATCCGTCCGCGGGAGGTACGGCGGCTACCGGCTCGCGCCCGGCTACCGGATGCCGCCGCTCATGCTCACCGACGCCGAGGCGGTCGCGGTGCTCCTCGGCCTCACCGGCGCGCGGCGCGCGGCCCTGGATCCGGACGCCGCCGTCGCCGTTGAGAGCGCGGAGGCCAAGGTGCGGCGGGTGCTGCCCCGCGCGCTCGCCGCCCGGCTGGCCGCGCTGTCCGCGGCGACCTCCTTCGCGGACGACGGCCGCAGCGCGGTGACCCCGGAGACGGGAATTCTGCTCGCCGTGGCCGGGGCCGTCGTCGGGCGTCAGCCGCTCGCCATCCGGTACACCGACGGGAACGACCGGGCGAGCGAGCGGGTGCTGCAGCCCTATGGCGTTGTCGCCCTCGAGGGACGGTGGTACGCCACCGGCTTGGACTCGCGCAGCGGTGCGGTCCGCTCCTTCCGGCTGGACCGGATCACCCGCGTTGCCGTTCAGGACGGGCAGTTCCAGGTACCGGCCGGGTTCGACCCGGCGCACGTGGTCACCGAGGCAGTCTCCGGGGCGTCATATCCGCACGCGGTCTCGGTGCGGATCCACGGCAGCGAGCGGGCAGTGCGGATGCGGATGCGGATGCCGGGACCGGCTACGGTCATCGACCAGGTTGAGGGGGAACCTGGGTGGCTGCGGGTGCGATGGCGGGTCGAACGTCTCGACTGGGTCCCGTCCGTCCTGGCCGGCCTCGGCCTCCCGTTCGTCATCGAGGAGCCTGACGAGCTGAAAGACCAAATGCGCGCGCTGGCCGGGCAACTCGCGTCGTGGGCCGAAGCGCGGTGAACGACGGCCGCGAGCCTGCGGCCATGGCGCTGAACCGCTACTGGGGGAACCAGCCGATGTAGAAGACACCCAGGCCGGCGGCGACGAACATGCCGGCGATCAACCAGAAGCGGACCACGATGGTGGTCTCGGCCCAGCCGAGTAGCTCGAAGTGGTGTTGGAGGGGCGTCATCCGGAACACGCGATACGGCTTGCCGGTCCTCTTGGTCGCCTTGAACACGCTGACCTGGATCACGACCGACATGGTGACGATCACGAACAGCCCGCACAGGACCAGGAGCAGCAGGTCGGTCCGGGTCACGATGGCCAGCCCGGCCAGCGTCCCGCCGAGCGCGAGCGAGCCGGTGTCGCCCATGAAGATCTTGGCCGGCGGCGCGTTCCACCACAAGAAGCCGAAGCAGGCGCCCAGCACGACCGCGGCCACCACGGCCGCGTCGAGCGGGTCACGGACCGGGTAACAGTTCGGGGCCAGGGCGGTGGTGCAGTCATTGCGCAACTGCCAGTTGCCGATGACCACGTAGGCCGCCAGCGGCAGGATGGCCGCTCCGGAGGCCAGGCCGTCCAGGCCGTCCGTCAGATTCACCCCGTTGGACGTGGCGGTGACCATGATCAGCACCCAGATCACGAACAGGACGATGCCGAGGGAGGGGCCGAAGTCCGAGTTGAACGACAGGTGCTCCGAGGCCGGGGTGAGATCGTAGCCGTCGGGGAAGCGGATCGCCAGGATCGCGAAGATGATCCCGACCGTCGCCTGCCCGAGCAGCTTGGCCCCGCTGCGCAGGCCGAGGCTGCGGCGCATGAACAGCTTGATGAAGTCGTCGAGGAAGCCGACGAAGCCGAGGCCGGTCATCAGGAACAGCACCAGCAGTCCGGACGCGGTCACCGGGTCGCCGGTGAGCCAGTGCCCGAGCGTGTACCCGATCAGCGAGGCGATGATGATGACGATGCCGCCCATCGTCGGCGTGCCGCTCTTGCCCTGGTGAGCGGGGGTGTTCTCACCGGTCCTGACCTGCTGGCCGAGCTTGCGCTTGCGGAGCACGATGATCGTCGGCCGGGTGGCCAGGAGGGCGACGATCATCGAGATCGCGCCCGAGAGCAGGATCGTCTTCACTGGTCAACCTCCGCGAGCAGCCCGTCCGCGACTTCCAACCGCGCGGAGTAGCCCATCCGACGAGGCGCTTGGAAGCTACGCAATGCCACCCCAGAACACCGCGGACGAGATCACACCAGAGGCTACCGTGCGATCGCCCATCATGAAGCGCCGCCACCCAGAGCTGTTACCCGGTTGGCGGCTTCTGGCCGTGCCCGTATGATCCGTTACCGTGGTCAGCCAGTTGGTTGTGGATGCTTGAGGCCACGGACGAATCCACCTCCGTCGTGAGCATTGGGCTCGATCCCCACCGGGCGGCCGCATCGGCCGCCCTGTTCGCGCGGCAGCCCAACGTTCGCGCTGGCTGGCAGTCGGCGGCAGGCCGGCACGTTCGCGGGTGAGGGAGCTATCGGCGTGGGCGCAGATTCTCGGGTCGACGACTACATCGGGCGGCTGCCCGACTGGCAGCAGTCGATCTGCCAGCAGGTACGCGAGCTTGTGCACGTGGCGGACCCCGAGGTCGAGGAGACCATCAAGCGCTCCGTGCAGCCGTATTTCGTGCTCCGGGGCAACATCTGCGCGCTGCTCGCCACGAAAGATCACGTCAACGTCTTCATCTACGACCCCACCGTCGCCGACCCGCAGGGCATCATCAACCAGGGCCACGGTAACGCGACGGCCAAGGCCGTGCAGATCTACCGCGGCGACGCCGTCAACCGGGACGCTCTGCTGGCGATGTTCCGGGCCGTCATCGCCAACAACCGGGCGGGCGGCTGGCGGCGCCTCCAGGCATGACTCTGGCCGGTCACAAGACCCTTACTCCCTGCCGGTAGACGCTGCGGACGACGGGCACGCGCCGTCCGTGCGGTTGGCGTTCGGTGGCCGGCAGGTCATGCGGCTGCACCTGCACCAGGTCGGCGCGCTTGCCGATCGCGATCTCGCCGCGGTCGTCGAGCCCGACCGCTCGCGCCGGGTTGCCGCTGACCAGCTTCGCGCCGTCGGCGAGGCCCACGGCGCCATCGACCGAGAGCTGGAAGACGGCCTGCAGCGGGCTTGACGGCACGTAGTCGGACGACAGGATGTGCAGCAGCCCGAGGCCGAGCAGCTCGGCGGCGGCCACATTGCCCGACTGGCTGCCGCCGCGGACGATGTTCGGAGCCCCCATGACGATGAGCTGGCCGCGGGAGTCGGCTGCGGTGGCGGCGAGCACGGTGGTCGGGAACTCGCAGATGCGCACCCCGAGTTCGAGCGACTCGGCGACGTGCCCCGGCGTCGCGTCATCGTGGGTGGCCAGGGTGATGCCGCGTTGGGTCGCGAGCCCGGCGATCGTGCGGCGGTGGACGTCGGCGTAGCGCGCCGAGCGTTCGATCATGGGCGCGACGTAAGCGGCGAACCCGGACTCGGTGACGTTGCCCCTGGCGATGTGATAGCGCTTGAACAGCTCCATGTCGGCGAACTGGCGCTGCCCGGGAGTGTGGTCCATCAGCGAGACCAGCCGCACGTGCGGGTCGTCGCCGAACTCGCCGTAGGCGTCGAGGCAGTCTTCCGCCGCTACCTCGCAGCGCACGTGGATCGCGTGGTCGGCGCGGAGCAGGCCGGCGTCGGCGGCCTGCTCGATGGAGTCCGCCAGGACGCGGGCGGCCGCGGCGGCGGCGTCGTTCTGGTTGGACGCCGAGCCGATGCGGACCGCGTCGAACACGGTGGTCAGGCCCGCCGCCGCTAGCTGCGCGTCGCTGGCGAGCGCGGCGGGCAGCGGATCCCACTGCACGCCCGGGCGGGGAGTGAAATGGCGCTCCAGGTGATCGGTGTGCAGCTCGACCAGGCCCGGCAGCAGATGGTCGCCGCCCAGGTCCAGGCCGGCGCGTGGATCCGAGCCGATATCGGCGATCAGGCCGTCGCGGATCAGCACCGAGCCGAGCAGGACCTCGTCGTCGAGCACGATGCGAGCGTTGCTGAGGACCGTTTCGCGGCTCATCGAACTCCTTCGCTATCGGTCGGCTCGCCGGCCCGCGGCCGCGCGGAGGCCGGCTGCAGGTGATGCACCGCGCTCAGCTCGAACGGAGCGCCAGGCTCCGCCTCGGTGAACACGCCGAGCGCGTCGACCGGCACGTCGGCCTCCAGCAGCTCCGCGAACCAGTCGGTGAGGACGCGTTCCACGGCGGGCCGCTGCTCCCGGGGTATGCGGTCGGTGAGGGTCAGGTGGAACCCGAACTCATCCAGCACGTACGGATAGCCCCAGGTGCTGAGCAGCTCGCGCTGGCGGGGCGTGAGCGGGGCCTGGTTGCGGCGGGCGAGCTCGGCCTCGGTGGCGGGGGCGCGGAAGTCGTCGAAGGCCATCACGACGTCGTCGGCGAGCGCGTGCAACGCGGGCGCTTGCGTCCCCGGCACCAGGGCGAAGAAGCCGCCCAGGCGCGCGAGCGTCAGTCGCGGGACCACCGCGGCGGCGGTGCCCGCCGCGAACCGCGCCACCGCGGCGTGGAGTTCCTCCGGAGTGCGGCCCTCCACGAGGCGGAACGGCGCCTTGAGGGTGGCGTGGAAACCATAGCGGCGCGCGTCGACGGTGATCGCGTCGACGGCCGCGCGCGTCCAGCCGGCCGGGACTCCCGGATTCACCGGGTGCGCGCAGACGCTACGGCCAAGCCATTGCTCGGCCTTCTGGCCCAGCAGAACGGCCACCGGGTCGACCGACCGGACGCCGGGCGCTGCGTAGATCGCATATCGCCCGCTCATGCCGCTCTCACCCCGTCTATAGTTGTCTAATGATCTAGACAACTTCGACGTTACTCTATGACCCGCGACGAGGGAAGCGAATCAGGTCGATGGCGACGCAGGGCAGGGCCCGCGGCGGATACTCCGCCTGGCGGCTCATCGCCGAGGAGCTGCGCCGCGACATCGTGATCGGGTCGAAGGCGCCGGGGACGAAGCTGCCCGCCGAGGGAGAGCTGGCCGAGCGCTTCGGCGTGCACCGCAACACGGTGCGGCAGGCCGTCGCCGCGCTCGCGGCCGAGCACCTCGTCGTTTCCCGCCGCGGCAGCGGGACGTTCGTCGCCGAGCACACGGTGCTGGTCCATCGGATCGGGTCACGCACCCGGCTCAGCGATAGCCTGGGTCATCGCGGTCGCTCCACGGGTCGGCTGCTCGAGTCGGCGATCGAGCCCGCGCCGCCCGCGGACGTCGTCGAGCGGCTGATGCTGGGCGGACGCGCAGGGCTGCGGCTCGAGACCCTGATGGCAGTTTCCGGGCGCCGGATCTCCCGGGCCACGCACTGGTTCGCGGCGGATCGCGTGCCCGGGCTCGCACGCCGCTATGCCGAGACCGGGTCGATCACCGCGGCCTTGCGCGGCAACGGGATCGACGATTACGTGCGCGCCTCGACCACGGTCGGCGCGCGGCACGCGACGGCGGCGGAGGCGGGTGATCTCGGGCTGTCGGCCGGCTCGGTCGTGCTCGTCACCCGTTCCCTCGATACCCTCACCGACGGCACGCCGCTGCAGATCGGCATCACCCGCTTCGCCGCCGACTGTGTCGAACTCGACGTCGCGCACGCCGATTTCGAATGGGACGAACTGGCGTAGCCAGGCCGTCCGGCGACGTCCTAGCCGGCAAGGGCCACCCACGAGACCGCGACGCAGCCGGCGCAGTACCGGGTCTCGGGCTCCGCCAGCAGCTCGGTGGTCGGGATCGAGCCTGAGCACTGCTCGCAGCGGCCGAAGCCGACGTCGGACAGCCGCGCCAGCGCTTCCTCGGTCTCGCCGAGGGCACGGCGCGCCGCCGTCGCCTCCCGCAGCAGCCTCTGCAGCCGCGCGGTCTCGGCGGCGCCGGCCGGGCGGCCGCCGCAGCTTTCCGCCGCGTCGTGGTAGGCCAGCGCCAGTTCGGTCAGCGTGCTGAGCCGCTGCTGCCAGCGTTCCTCGAGCAGGCTGTGCCAGGCGGGGACAGTCGTGGGGGATGGCGGGGCCGCGAGGGCACGCTGCGGCAGCGCCGCGGCGATGGCATAAGGAGCGGTGATCATCGTCGCCCTCCGGTGCCCGTCGGCGTTCGTGATCCTCGCGGATGTGCAGTTCAAGCAGCGGCTCGCTGGTGAACCGCAGCCCGCACAACACGCACGTCAGGGGGAGCGTGGTTAGCATCATGGTCTCCTTTCGCTCGTGAGCCAAGGAAAGCCGCCCCGGCTGGAAGGCGCGTGTGCTCGCTGTGGCGGCCAGATGGAGACGCCGAAACGGCCCCTCCACACGGCCTTCATCCAGGCGGCACGTCAGGTGCAGACCCAGGCCGTGAGCTGGCACCGTGACCGTTCCGATCTGGGCCTGGGCCGCGTTCGCCGCGTTCGTCGTCACGATGCTGGCGGTGGACCTGTTCGTGCTGCACCGCCGGGCCCGCGAGGTATCGGTGAAGGAAGCCGCCGTCTGGAGCGCCGTCTGGGTCGCGGTCGGTCTCGGCTTCGGCGGCCTGCTCTGGGCCTGGCGCGGCGGCGGCCCGGCCCAGGCCTACCTGGCCGGCTACCTGATCGAGAAAAGCCTGTCGCTTGACAACATCTTCGTGTTCGCGGTCATCTTCTCGGCGTTCGCGATCCCGCTGCGCTACCAGCACCGCGTGCTCATGTGGGGCATTCTCGGGGCGCTGATCATGCGCGCCGCGTTTATCCTGGCCGGAGCCGCCCTACTCGACAGTTTTCACCTGGTCAGCTATCTATTCGGCGCGGTGCTGCTGTTCGCCGCGGTCACGATGGCACGCGGCCGGGGCCACATCCAGCCCCGTCGCAACCGGGCGGTGCGGTGGCTCACCCGGATCGTCCCCGCTACCGAGGAGCTGCGCGGTCAGCGGTTCCTGGTCAGGGAACCGGGCCGCGTGCTCGCCACCCCGCTGCTGCTCGCTGTCATCGTCATCGAGACCACCGACGTGATCTTCGCGGTGGACTCGATCCCGGCGATCCTCGCGGTCACCACCGACACGTTCGTCGTCTACACCTCCAACGTCTTCGCCTTGCTGGGCATGCGCGCGCTGTACTTCCTGCTCGCGGGGGCGGTCGGCCAGGTCCGCTACCTGCAGCCCGGGCTGGCCGTCATCCTCGCTGGCGTCGCGACCAAGCTGCTGACCGCCGACCTGTACGAACTCCCGGTCTGGGTGTCGCCCGCCTTCATCGCCGCGGTGCTGGCCGCAGTCGCGGCGCTGTCCCTCCGGGACCGACGCCGCCACGCACCCGTATTTCCGGCCTCATCGCTCGAGGGCCAGTCGTCCTGCCAGCGCGACCATGATCGTGCCCGATCCCGCATCTAGCGCCTGGCGGGCACGTCGCCGCCGCGATAGCCAGCCGCCGATCCGGCCGGAGGCCAGTCCGACCGTGCCGTCGATCAAGATCTCGAAGGCGACGAAGATCGCTCCCAGCACCGTGAACTGCAGCGGGATGTGCCCGAGGCCGCGCTCGACGAACTGCGGGAGCAGCGCCACCACGAAGGTGACCGATTTGGGGTTCGCCAGGTTCGTGAGCAGGCCGCGGGCGTAGGCGTATCGTCCGCTCACGCGCGCGCTCGGCTGTGGGCTTTCCAGCGCGCTGCCCCGACGGGCGCTGCGCAGCGCCTGCAGGCCGAGGTACAACAGGTACCCGGCGCCGGCCAGTCGCAGCGCCGTGAACGCCACCGGCGCCTGCGCGAACAGCGCCGACAGGCCGGCCGCGACCGCCGCTATCTGCACGATCTCGCTCGACACGACGCCGAGCGTCGCCAGCAGCCCCGCCCGGGCGCCGCCGCGGATGCCGGTGGAGAGGATGAACATCATGTCCGGACCGGGCGCGATCATGGCCAGAAAAACCGCAGCCACGTACAGAGCGAGGAGGTGCGTGTTCATGTAAGCAGCTTCGCAGTTCTGCCGCGCCGTTCTCGACCGATATACTCGCCGTGGGCGTCCGCGAGGCGCCGAAAGACGTGCGATGACACCCCTCGGGTGCATGGCGCGAGCCGATTCCCCAGTCCGACCTGTCTGGCGGCTCGTCAAACCCGCTCGCACGGGAAGGTACCGGCTTCCAATGCCACGTCTGCGTGGCAATACAGGTCTGCTTGATCATTTCCCTGATGGATGGGCGCGCTATCGGGCGGTGCTGAGCCTGCCCGGCGCGGCGGCGTTCTTCGCCACGGCCGCGGTGGCGAGGCTCGGCGTCGCGATGACGATCCTTGGCGTGCTGTGGGCGGTCCGGGGCGCGACCGGATCATTCGCCTCGGCGGGCGTCACGACAGCGGTGTTCGCCCTGGCCGACGCGACGGCCGGCCCGCAGGTCGCGCGGCTGGTGGAGGACCGCGGGCAGCGCCGCATCCTGCCCAGGTCGGTGGCCGTCTTCGTGCTCGCCGTCTCGGGGCTGATCGCCGGCGCGGGCCTGCGACTGCCGCTTGCGGTGCTGGCGCTGCTGGCGATGACCGCCGGCGCCAGCGTCCCGCAGGTGGGATCGTTCTCGGCCGCTCGCTGGCGGCACGTCGTCCGCACGCCGGACCAGGCCGCGGCGGCGCTGTCGCTGGAGGCGGCGCTGAACGACGTGACCCACCTGGGCGGCCCCGTCCTCGTGAGCGCACTCAGCGCCGCGCTGTACCCGGCTGCGGGACTGACGCTGGCCGGCGGCCTGGTGGCCGTCGGGATGACGGCGTTCATCGGGCAGCGCCGCTCCGAACCGCCGGCCGACGGGCGCGGCGATCGCCGGCTGGTCGACCGCCGCCTGCTCCGGCCGGCTGTGGCGGCCCTGTTCGGGGTCAACCTGTCGATGGGATTGTTCTTCGGCGCGATGCCCGTCGCGATCACGGCGTTCGCCTTCGCGCACCACGTCCCGGCCCTGGCCGGGCCGATCGCGGCGGTCAGCAGCCTGACCAGCCTTTGCGCCGGGCTCGTGTATGGCGCGCGAGCGCAACGAGTGCAGCCACTGACGGTCATGCTCGTCGTCTCGAGTCTCCTGGTGCTCGGCACGGCGGGCCTGAGCATCGCGCCGAACGTGCCGGCGATGTTCATCGGCTACGCGGTGGTGGGGGGAGCGATCGCGCCGATCCTGATCCCCTCGGCCGTCCTGCTCCAGCGCACAACCGATCCGGGCGTCTACACCCAGGCGAACACCTGGATGAACTCGGCCAGCGCGGTCGGCATCGCCATCGCGGCCCCGCTGACGGGCCTGGCCGTCCAGTTCGGCGGCTGGCGGCTTGGCTTCCTCGTCGCCGCCGGCCTGACCGCGACGCTGCCGGTCATCACCGTGGTCGTCCGGCGGCGATCATTCCTCGCGACCGCTAGTGGTCCGGGACCGCCGGAGCGGTGATGCCATCGATGGCCCGCATCTCCTGCGGGCTGAGCGTGATCGACTGCGCCTGGAGGTTCTCGTGCAGGTGCGCGAGCGAGGTCGTCCCCGGGATCGGCAGCGATTGCGGTGACCCCTGAAGCTGCCATGCCAGCGCGATCTGCCGGACGGTGGCGCCGTGCTCGGCCGCGATCGGCGGCAGCACCGCGGCGGCCCGCGGCGCGAGCGGGCCGTCCGTGGTCGTCACCGGATGCCACGGGGAGAAAACAATCCCGCTGGCCTCGGCGGCGGCCAGCAGGTCCGCGCCCGCCCGCGCGGTGACGTTGTAGAGCGCTGTCACGGCCGCGACGGGCACGATCGACTGCGCCGTCCGCAGCTGCTCAGCGGTGACGTTCGACAGGCCGACATGGCGGATGAGCCCGGCCTGGCGCAGTTCGGCGAGGACGCCGACCTGGTCCTCGAACGGGGCGTCAAGCGCGCGCCCGCTGTGCAGGTAGTACAGGTCGATGACATCCAGGCCCAGCCGGCGCGCGCTCATCCGGGCGCTCTGCCGTAGGTAGTTCGGGTTGCCGACCGCGTCGAGGGTGCCGTAGTCGAAGCCGCCCCTGACGAAGCCGCCCTTGGTGGCGATGACCAGGCCCTCGGGATAGGGGTGGAGCGCATCCTTGATCAGCAGCTCGTTCTCGTGCGGTCCGTACACGTCGGCGGTGTCAATCAGGTTGATGCCCGCGTCGACCACCCCGCGCAGCACCCGAACCGCGTGGTCGTGATCCGGATACGGTCCCCACACCTGGTCGCCGGTCAGCTTCATCGCCCCGTAGCCAACGCGGTTGACGGTCAGATCGCCGCCGATCGTGATCTGCCGGGGATTGGTCGTGGTGGTCATGACGCCCTTTCGGGTCAGAAGTTCATAGCGGAGGCCGGCCGGTCGGCGATCTGCTGCCCGATACTGGCAGTGGCCAATAACGCCGGCCCGGCACCACGCAGCCGTGGTACGCGCCTTACCTGTTCATCATCCGCCAGCTGGCGGTCCGAGACCGAGACCATTCCCGCCAGATGAATGCACAATCCCGTCAATCGTGACAACGGACGGGGAATGGATACGCTCCGCTCGGGCTACCCTCGGTACCGAGGCCGCCGCAGCAGGCCCGGCCGTTCACGGGGAGAGCGATGTCAGGATTGGGGACCCTGCGGGAGATCATCGGCCGCCATGCGCGTAACAGCCACGGCCCGAGTGCGATCGACGGGCTGACGGTCACGGCGACCGACGCGCCCACCGCGCTGCGCTCCGGCATCGCTGAGCCATCGCTGGCGCTCGTCGTCGAGGGCCGCAAGCGCACGCTGTCCGGTGACCGGGTGTTCGACTACGCGGCCGGTGAGTTCCTGATCACCCAGCTCGATCTTCCTGTCATCGGGCAGGTGACGACGGCATCGGCCGAGCGTCCCTTCCTCGGGATCGGCCTCCGCCTCGAGCCTTCGCAGATCGCGGCCATGCTCCTGGAGTCGGCCACCACGCTCGCCGGCTCGCCTGCCCCGGCGCCTGGCATCGCCGTCGCGAGCGCCGGTCCTCCCCTCCTCGACGCGCTGGCCCACCTGGCAGGCCTCCTCGACGCCCCGCAGGACGTCCCGATCCTCGCGCCCCTCTACCGGCGTGAGGTGCTCTGGAGACTGCTGACCGGTCCGCAGGGCGCGGTCGTCCGGCAGATCGGGCTGGCGGACGGGAATCTCGCGCACATCACCCGGGCCGTGCAGTGGATCCGCGACCACCACGACGAATCGATCCGGATCGGGGAGCTCGCCGCGCTCGCGGCCATGAGCGAATCGACCTTCCACCGGCACTTCCGGGCGGTGACCCACATGACCCCGATCCAGTACCAGAAGGCGGTGCGTCTGCAGCAGGCCCGCCTTGCGCTGCTCTCCGGTGGCCGCGACGTCGCGGAAGTCGCGCACGCGGTCGGCTACGACAGCGCCTCCCAGTTCAGCCGGGAGTACCGCCGGCAGTTCGGCGCCCCGCCGGGCCGGGACGCGCAGCGCATCCGCGCGGCCGAGAGCGTGCCCGTCCCGTAGCCTGCGCACCCCGGGGGGTGCCCGACGACCGGCGGCGACCGTTACGATCGCGAGAATGGAGCCGATACCCGTCGATCTGTCCGGGGTGCCGCAGACGCTGCTGTGGAATCTCGGACGCCGCGCCGCCGCCGCGCGAACGGCCAGTTCGCTGCTCGATGACCCGCTCGCCATCGAGGTGACCAGCCGGCTCCAGTACGACTTCGGTGACGCCTCACGGGGCGCGAAGTGGCATGCGGTCCGGGTCGCCACCTTCGACGACGCGGTCCGTCGCTTCCTCAGCGAGCACCCGGCGGGCACGGTGGTCGCGCTTGGCGAAGGCCTCGAGACTCAGTTCTGGCGAGTGGACAACGGGCGCGTGGACTGGCTCAGCGTGGACCTGCCGGCGACGCTGGAACTGCGCCAGCGGGTTCTGCCGGCCGGTCCGCGACAACGCACCTGGGCCGGGTCGGCGCTCGACCTGGATTGGGCCGGCCAGCTCGACCCGGCGGCGCCGGTGCTGGTCACCGCGCAGGGGCTGTTCCCGTACTTCCAGCGCAACGAGGTCCACGAGCTGATCGCGGCGATCGCCGCACGGCTTCCCGGCTCGCTGCTCGTCTTCGACGCCGTGCCGGAGAAGATGCTCGCGCTCGTGCAGCGGATGTCCGGCCCCGAACGAGACCAGGCGGTCGAGCTCTGGTCGTGGTCGTTCAGCCCGCAGGAGCGCGCGGCGATCAGCGAGATCCCCGGCGTCGCCAGATTGCCGACCTCGTGCCACCGCGCGCGCTCGGGATAGTGCCGCTGACCCTTCGGGCCGTCCGCCGACTGCCGCGGCGGGTGCGTTACGCACTCCCGGTGTTTCCGGTCCTCCAGGTGAGGTTTACGGGATGAGCTGCGCTTACCACCGGCCGCGATGCACAACCTCGCTGAACGGCCGTCGCTTGGGATTCCTGATCGGGGCGAGCGGCCGGTCGGCCGGGTAGCCGAGCGAGATGAGCAGGGCCCAGTCGCGGTCGTCGGGAAAGCCGAGCAGCTCGCGGGCGAGCTGCAGGTCGGCGACGCCCGCGTGGCTGCTGCCGATTCCCAGGTCAACGGCCGCGAGCGTCATCGCCATCGTCGCCTGCCCGAGGTCGAGCTGGGCGCGGTGGAATTCGTTGTCGGCCGCCGGGCCGATCACCACGATCGTCGCCGCCGACCCGGCCACGTGGCCGGCGCCGACGAACACCTTCGACAGCTCGCGCAGCTGCTGGCGATCGGTGACGAGGATGAAGTCCCACGGCTGCCAGTTCTGTGAGGACGGGGACCGGCGGCCCGCCTCCAGGATCTGGTCGAGATCGGCCGCCGGGATCAGGCGGTCGGAAAAGGACCGCACGTTGCGGCGCGACTCAATGGCTTCCCAGGTCTGCATATCGGTCCCAACGCCCGCACCGCCCCGTTCATTCTCGTCCTCAGGCGAAGAGGGGACGGCGCGGTCGCGTACTCGAGCTCGAAGTAGCCTCCGGGCTTGCGCGCCTCGAGCAGGGCGGCCGCCTCGGCGACGTTGGTCCCCGGCGCCCCGGGGATCAGCGGGTCGTGGTGGCAGAAGCACACCCGCCCCGGTACCAGCGCCTCCACCTGCTCCAGCATGAAGCGGGCCGCGGACCCCTGGTAGGGCTCGCCGGACACGTTCGGCCGGCCGGCCAGGGCCAGGAAGGCGGCATCAGGCCGCAGGCCCGCGAAAATGCCCGGCCAGTACCCGGAGCTGCCGCTGAACAGGGCCGAGCCGTCCGCAGTCTGCAGCACGAAGGCCAGTTGGCCGCCGTCGTGCATCGAGCTGTGGTCGAGCATGCTCTTCACGGCCTCGGCGACGGGGGCCGGCGCCCACCCAAAGCCGCCCGACAACGCGCCCTCGACCGCCAGCCACCGGTCCTGCGCGCTGACCCCGATGTCGCCGAGGCACTCCACCGCCGAGTCGGGATCGGCCGCCGCGAACAGGCAGGAATGCAGGGCCGGCAGTACCCGGACGGAGGTGTCCGGGCCGCAGCGCACGGTCTCGCCTCCGGTAACCCTCAGCAGCTGCTCCTCGGGGATGCCGTCCTGGCGGAGAATGCGGGCGCTCTCCGGGGAGGCGACCACGGTCGCGCCGGTCGCCCGGGCAATCGGGGCGACGCCGTAGAGGTGGTCGAAGTGCGCGTGGCTGACAAACACGAAGTCGGCCCGCTCGACCTCCGCGACGGTCAGCCCCACCGGGTCCAGGCCCGGGACCCGGTCGAGGTAGCCGTCGAAGAAGAGGTCGAGGCCCGGCCGGCGGGCCCGGAAGGTCGTGGTCCCGAACCACTCGACGGTCCAGACGCTCATCAGCGTTTCCCGTACTCGCCCCAGAGCACCCGATTCCACCATCGGCGGGTCAGCAGCGCCCGCAAGGCGATCGGGGGGCGGTTTCCGTTCTAGCCGTGAATGCAGGTGCCGTCCGGGAGCAGGCAGTTGCCGCCGCAGTCGCTCCAGCAGTGCCGGCAGTGCCGTGGCCGCCTGGTCTCGAGCATGCGCCGCTCCGGAATCTTGCGTGCCTCATGGCGCGCTCTGCTGCCCCCTCACCGCGATAATACGGCGGCCTCAGCGACTGGTCACGCCGGTCTCTCCGCACCATCGCTTACTTTCCTTGACAGTTATATAACTAGTGAGGCATGCTAGGGCGCGTGGCCACCGCCTTCGAGGTTCTCGCCGATCCCCGCCGCCGTCAGCTGCTCGACCTGCTCCGGGCGGGCGAGCGCCCGGTCGGCGAGCTCGTCGACCAGCTCGGGCTGAGCCAGCCCGGCGTCTCCAAGCACCTGCGGGTGCTGCGCGAGGCCGGGCTGGTGACGGTGCGCCATGAGGCCCAGCGACGCTGGTACGGGCTGTGCCCCGAGCCGCTGGCCGAGATCGATGCCTGGCTGGCGCCCTATCGCGCCTTCTGGTCCGACCGACTTGACGCCCTTGCCCGCCACCTGGAGGCGAATCCCGAATGACCGCTGACCTGCAGATCATCGACGGCCGCCCGGCGCTGCGGTTGGAGCGCTACCTGGACCATCCGGTCGAGCGGGTGTGGCGCGCCGTCAGCGAGCCGGCCGAGGTGCGCCGCTGGATGCCCGCCGCCGCCGACTGGACGCTCACGGTGGGCGCGGAGTTCGAGCTGGGCGGGCAGCAGGGGCAGATCACCGAGCTTGACCCGCCGCACCTGATCGGCTGGACGTTCGGCCCCGACCGGTTCCGGTTCACGCTGCAGGCGAAGGGCGACGGCTGCGCGCTCGTGTTCACCCACATCTTCAACGACGCGGCCCCGGCCGCCCAGACCGCCGCCGGCTGGGAGTGCTACCTCGATCGGCTCGACGCGCAGCTGGCCGGCCAGGACCTGTCAGAAGAGCGCGCCCACGAGCCAGTCGGGGAGCGGCACGAACGCTACGCCGCCCGGTTCGGGCTCGACCCCGCCCCCGGCCGGGCCTTCATCGCGACCCTGGGCTTTCGCGGGCTCACCCTCTCCGGCGGCCCCACGCTGCGCCTCGAACGGCGCTACGACCAGCCCGTCGAGCGGGTCTGGCGGGCCCTGACCGAACCCGACGAGCTGCGGCGCTGGTTCCCCGGCGAGCTCGAAGTCAGCCACAGCGACCCGCCCCGCCTGCTGATCGGCGGCTGGCAGGGCGACGGCACGCTCCGCTTCGAGCTACGGCCCGACGGCGCGGGATGCGTGCTCACGTTCACCCACGCCTTCACCGACCGCAACCAGGCCGCGCTGACCGGAGCCGGCTGGGACCGCTGCTTCGCCCGCCTCGACGCGCTGCTGGCCGGCCAGACCATGAACTACGACGACTCGCTGGCGGCCTGGCCGCAGGTGCACGAGCGGCTCGCGGCCGCCTGGGGGATCGACCCCGGAATCGGACGCGCGGTCTTC
The DNA here is from genome assembly GCA_963836195.1 of uncultured Actinomycetota bacterium. GTDB lineage: Bacteria > Actinomycetota > Actinomycetes > Streptosporangiales > Streptosporangiaceae > Trebonia. The sequence continues at coordinate 635,145 of CAWIIX010000020.1, forward strand.
GCCGAGCACATCGCGGGGGAGAGCGTCAAGCCGTTACCTGATCTGGAACCCGACGATTGCCTCGGGCGGCTCGGCCTGCACCCGGACATCCTTCACGACGGCGAGCCGGGGGCCGTGGCGCGACCATTCCACCAGGGCGTCGACCGCTTCGGCGGCTCCCTCGAAGACGGCCTCGACGCTGCCGTCGGGGAGGTTCCGCACCCACCCGCTCACTCCCTGGCGCTCGGCCGTCCGACGGCACGCGTCGCGGAACGACACCCCCTGCACGAGACCAGAGACCAGCACCCGATAGCGAACCACACGAACCATCTTCCCCGCTCGTGCCGTGTCTCACCCGCCGTGGCGACGCGGCCCCGGCACGAGGCGCGGCGCCGTGCGCTGGTAGATAGTCCCGCCCGGCGCGAACCAGGATGCCTTCTTCCTCACCGACGGCGACGGGTCGCGGGCGGCGGCGCGGGTGATCGCGTCGCGGGCGGCCGGATGGCTGTGCGCCCACTGGCCCACCAGTTCGGCCGCGTACGCGCGGACACGAGCGGACGGGTCGCCGGCCAGCAGGCCGACCGCGGCCGAGAGCACCGCCTCGGGGGCGGGGCGGCAGTTGCCGGCCTTGCACCGGTCGCACGCGAGGGCGTGCACGGCCGCGATCCGCACCCGCTCGCACGGGTCGGCTAGGGCGTCGATCAGCAGCGGGATGCTGGCGGCGTCCATCAGGTGGTCCAGGATCTGGCAGCACCGCTCGCGCACCCGCTCATCCGAATGGGCCAGCCCGCCCCGCGCCGCCTCCGCCGCCTCGGGGCCGAGCGCGAGCAGCCGGGTGTAGGCGCGGAAGCCCCGGTGCGGGTCGCCAAGCACCGGGATCAGATCCAGCGCGGGCATCTCCGGCAGGTCGAGCCTGAGCGTCATGGTGCTAGCCTGCGCAGCGCGGCCGCCGCCGGTCAACGGCTTTTCAGCGCGGCCGCCCGGCGCGATGATTTACCGGTGCCGTCCGCGTCGTACCTGGGCGGACCAGTGGAAGGACGGACATGATGACGGCCGACGACGGCGACACCGACGTGAGGCGCGAGCTTCTTGAGTACCTCGAGTACCAGCGGGCCTCGGTCCGCTCGATCGTCGAGGGACTGCACGAGGACGCCTGGCAGACGCCCGTCGTCGCGTCGGGCTGGACCGTCGCAGGCATCGTGGAGCACCTCGGAGGGGCCGAGCGGCACTGGTTCCAGGAGGTCGTCGCGGGGCTGCGCGAGGACCAGCGGTGGGACGAGGGGCGGCCGCCGTACGACCCGGCGATGGCCTTCACCTGCGACCGCCCGTCGCCGGAGGTGCTCGGCTACTACCGCGCCCAGTGCGACCGGTCCGACCAGATCCTGGCCGGCGTCAGCCTGAGCGACGCGCCCCGCGGCCGGCACGGCGAGGACGCGATACCCAACGTCCGGGTGGTGGTCCTGCACATGATCGAGGAGACGGCGGCGCACTCCGGCCATCTGGAGATCGCCCGTGAGCTGCTCGACGGCAAGACCGGCCTCGGCCTTCGCTAACAGGCACCCGACGAGGTCCAGCCGGCGCAGCCGCGCGGGGTCAAGCAGGATGTCGATCTCGGTGATCCTCCCGCCGGAGATCGTGAACCCCATAACCGAAATCCCCCCTGGGTCGGGCGTTCCGCCGCGGCCAGGGCCGCCTCGGCCTCGCGCAGGCTCCGCTCGGCGTCCTCGATCCGCCACAGCAGCAGGCCCGCCTCCCGGGCCCGCGCGGCCGCCCGGCCGAGCAGCTCGACGGCCCGCTGCGGCTGCCCGGCGGCGAGCTCGGCCTCGCCCAACGCGACCAGGCCGCTCGGGATCCGCCGGGGGTCGCCGAGCCGCTCGCGGAGCGCGAGGGAGTACTCCAGCCGCCGAACCGCCTCGGCCGGGCGGACGTCCTCGATCAAGTAGTAGAAGCCCAGATGCCGGTGGATCTCGGAGCACGCGTAGAGCTCACCGCTCTCCTCGACCGCCTCGGCCAGGCCGTACGCCTGCCAGTAGTACGGCATCGCGGCCGCCCAGTCACGGTGCAGGACCTGGTGCACCAGGCCGACCCCGAACAGCCCGCGCGCGGTGCCGACCGCGCTCCCGGTTTCCCGCCAGATCGCCAGGGCGCCGGCCAGCAGCTCCTCTTCGGCGGCCACGTCGGCGTCGTCCGGGGCGGCGCCCGCGACCAGCCGGGCGATGCAGCGATGGTGGCGCACCATGCCCAGCCCGCCGAGCGCGCGGGCCTCCGCCTCCCGGTCGTGGTGCAGCTCGGCCATCGTCCGCACCTGCCCGAACAGCCGCTCCGCGTCGGTGAAGTCCCCCGTGCAGAAGGCCGCCTGGGCGAGCGCGTCCTCCGCCGCCTCGCACAGCGACGCGCGTAGCGAGGCGCCCGGCCCTGTCCTCATGACGGAAACCCTATCGCCGCGTCCGTCACCCGGACAGGCATCCCTCCGCCGCCTCGAACAGCGTCCACAACCCGTGCAGGACGTCGGCCGCGCTGAAGTGCGGCGACCACTGCTCGCCGTGCAGCACGTCGGACACCGTGAAGACGGCGGCGGCCGCCACCCCGACCGCGTTCGCGACCGTGAACAGGCAGGAGGCCTCCATCTCGACGGTGACGATGCCGTCGGCGCGGTACTTGGCGACCTCCTCCGCGGTCTCCCGGTACGGCGCGTCGGTCGTCCACGACGGCCCGTGGACGGCGCCGGGCAGCGCCGCCCGCAACCGGGCGGTCAGGCCCGGGTCGGGGGCGGCGAACGGCTCCGGCGGGGCGTAGTGGTAGGAGGTCCCCTCGTCCCGCAGGGCGGCCGAGCAGACCACCACGTCGCCCGCGGCCAGCCGCTCGTCGAGGGCGCCGGCCGTGCCGACGCCGATGAAGACCTCCGTCCCCCGCGCCGACAGCTCCTCGACCGCGATGGCGGCCGCGGGCGCGCCGATCGGCAGCCGGACGAGGCCCAGGTCAGGGGTCAGCCGCAGCAGCGATCCTGAGCCGATCCCGGGTCCGCGCAGTTCCCGGTGCTCGCGGCGCTCCCGCACTCGTTGTTCCAGGCGAGGCTGCCAGGTGAGCATCATCGCGCGGGGCACCGCGACGGGGGCGGTGCCCAGCGAGTCGTGGTAGTCAAGCAACCGCCGCGCCGTCACGTACGGCCGGCCGGCGTGCTTGCCTTCGAGGTTCGGAAACGGCATCCCGCCATGATCGCAGCGCCGGTCACGCCCCCGCGAATCGTTTTCAACGCGCAGTCAGTTCGTGCGCGCCAGGCGGCGGTCATCCTGCTCGGCCAGATCGCGGTCTGGCTGGGCGCGTTCTACGTCGGCTACGCGCTGCTGATCTGGCCGGTCAGGGGGTGACGATCGCGAAGTTGGGGTCGGGCTGATCGGTGAACCCGGCGATGATGTCGAAGACCTTGCGGTGCCCCCTGAACTGCACCCCGTCGATTCCGGCGCCCGCCAGCATCGCCACTAGCTGCGGGCGGGTGAGGGTGATGACCACGTCGACCGGCTCCTCGCGCTTGGTCGGATAGTGGATCAGGGCGCCGTTGCTGAGCTCCATCCGGTAGGTCTCGCCGGAGTCGGTGAAGCGCCAGCGGATCGAGGTGCTGACATCCCACGCGCGCTTGCCGTCGATTCGGATCGCGAGGCTGTCGAAGAGCTGGGTGATGGTCAGCGCGGGCGCCATCCCGGCCGCGCTGACCCCGTTGCCGCCCGGGGCTGCGCGCAGCTCCTGGGCGCCGGTGAGGTAGTTGTTGCGCCAGGTCGCGCATTCGGCGCCGTAGCCGAGCCGGGTGAGCACGTCGTCGAGCAGCGCCCGGGCCGGCTCGTCGTGCAGGTCGGCGAACACCGCGTGGCTGGCCAGTTCGGCCGCGAACCGCAGGTCGCCGGCGTCGGCGAACTCCCGCGCCTTGGCCACGGTCGCCGCGACGCCGCCGAGGGCCTGCACGTAGCGGGCGGCGGCGGCCTCCGGCGGGTGCTGCCAGAGGTGGGCCGGGTTGCCGTCGTACCAGCCGAGGTAGCGCTGGTAGATCCCCTTGACGTTGTGGCTGACCGAGCCGTAGTAGCCGTGCGTGTGCCAGACCGCGTCGAGGGCCGGCGGCATCTCGATCATCTCGGCGATCTCGCTGCCGACGTAGCCCTGGTTCATCAGCCGCAGCGTCTGGTCGTGCAGGTACGCGTACAGGTCACGCTGCTGGGTCATCAGCCGCAGCACGTTGCCGATGCCCCAGGTCGGCCAGTGGTGCGACGCGAACGCGACCTGGGCGTCGTCGCCGAACAGCTCGATCGCCTCGGCGATGTACCGCGACCAGGCCCGCGCGTCCCGGACCTGGGCGCCGCGCAGCGTCAGCAGGTTGTGCAGGTTGTGGGTGACGTTCTCGGCCAGGCAGAGCGCCCGCCGGCCCGGGAAGTAGAAGTTCATCTCCGCCGGGGCCTCGGTGCCCGGGGTGATCTGGAAGACGATCCGCACCCCGTCGAGCGTCTCTTCCTGCCCGGTATGGGTGATGTCGAGCGTGGGCGCCAGCAGCCCGACCGTGCCGGTCGAGGTGCCGGAACCGAGCCCGACCCCGACCTGGCCGGTGGGGCTCACCGGCAGGTTAGAGCCGGTGTGGTAGAGACCGCGGCGCAGCATCGCCACCCCGGCGTAGACGTTCTCAGAGACGGCGTGCTCAAGGAATCCCTCCGGGGCGACGATCGGCACCGAGGTGCCCGCGTCGACCACCCCGAGCACGCCGCCGAAGTGGTCGATGTGGGAGTGGGTGTAGATCACCGCGGTGACCGGCCGGTCGCCCCGGTGCTCCCGGTAGAGCGCCAGCCCGGCCGCGGCGACCTCGGCCGACACCGCCGGATCGATGACGATCACCCCGGTCTCGCCCTCGACCAGGGTCATGTTCGATAGCTCGATGCCGCGTAGCTGGTAGATGCCCTCGGTCACCTCGAACAGGCCCTGGATCGCGGTCAGCTGGCTCTGCCGCCACAGGCTCGGGTGCACCGTGTCCGGGCAGTCGCCGGTGGTGGCGCGGGTGAACGCGTCGGCGTCGAACACCACCCGGCCGTTGGCCGCCTTGATCACGCCCGGCTCCAGCCGGGCGATCAGCCCGCGGTTTGCGTTCTCGAAGTCGGTTCGGTCGGCAAAATCCGCAGGCATCCGCAGCTCCCTCATCGCACCACCCGGGCAGTGAGCATGCTGGCAGCGGCCGACCCGCCCGACGTCACCCGCCGGGGGTGAAGAAACCCGGCCCGTGGACAGCTATCAGGCCGGGCGGGCGGTGAACCAGGCGCGGTCGTCGGTGAGCCAGTCGCCGAGCTGCAGCCCGGCCGCGGCGAGATCGCCCGCCAGCTCCTGCTCGCCGATCTGGTAGCTGGTCCAGGCGTGCGTCCAGACGTCACCGCCGACCTGATACTCGATCTCGATCCGCAGCCGCGGCGGTTCCCAGCGGGCCGCGCGGATGATCCGCCGGATCCCGCCGGGATCGTCCCGCACCCGCTCGGCTGTGTCGATCGACTCGAACCAGCCCGGCGGGCTCTGCTGGAACACGGCGGTTCCGTCGTCGCGCAGGTGCCGCCGCACGGCGGCGAGGAACCCCCGCCGGGTGCCGGGATCGGCGTTGATCAGCGTGCTCGCCAGCAGCACGACGCCGAAGGCGCGGTCCAGCCGCAGTGACTCGATCGGCGAGCAGATCGTCGCCACGTCCGGGCTGCGCTCGAGCATGGCGGGGGAGTCGTCCACCCCGGTGACCGGGTGCCCGAGCGCCGCCAGGGGCCGCAGGATCCGGCCGGTGCCGCAGCCGAGCTCGAGCACCGACGCCCCCGGCGGCGCGGCCGCGTGCACGATCTCCGCCTCGCCGAACGCGGGCAGCAGCGCGTAGAACTCGACCGCGCACCCATCGTTGGTGATCACGCCCGGCCCGGCCCCCGCGTTGACGTCCACGGAAGAACAACGACGCCGCGGCTGGAGGCAATTCCGAGTCAAGGTCAATCAAAATCTTTTGCCCGAACGGACCCTTGCTTCGCCTCTCAGCCGCCAGGCTGACTCGTCACCGCGCCGTAGCGCAGTCCGTCCAGCAGCAGCGCCACCATCCGCTGGCTGTAGGCGACGCCGTCGCCCGGGCCGGGCATGCACAGCGTCGCCACGGCGTGCAGGATTTCGCGCGGGCTGATATCGGCCCGGATCTCGCCGTTGGCCGCCGCCGCGTCGAGCAGTGACCCAAGAGCCGGTTCCAGTCGCGCCGTGAAGTAGCCCGGCAGCGCGTCGAAGGCCGGGTCGCCGGAGTGCAGGGCGGCGGCGAGACCGCGCTTGGTCGCGAGGAACTGGGTGTACCGGTGCAGCCACCGCGCCAGCGCCGCGGCCGGCTCGTGGGCGGCCGCCAGCGCCGGGGCCGCGTCCGCGCACGCGTCCACCTCGCGCTGGAAGACGGCCTTGACCAGGTCCGAGCGCTGCGGGAAGTGCCGGTAGAGGGTGCCCACGCCGACCCCGGCGAGGTCGGCGATCTCCTTCGCGGGGGCGTCCACGCCCGACGTGGCGAAGACGGACTTGGCCGCCTCGAGCAGCGAGTCGATGTTGCGGACGGCGTCGGCCCGGAGCCGGCGCGGCGCCCGCTCGGCGCTGATGTCCGCCACGGCACCTCCATTTGCTTTTCCGGAATGACGTTCCGTATAGTTCCGGAAGGACGTTCCGCTTCGTTCCAGAATACGCTATCGAAGGCGGGAGCGCTTGTCACACCTCGACCGCGACGTCAGGAGAGACTCATGCAGTACCGCACCCTCGGCCGGACCGGCATCCAGGTCAGCCCCTACGCGCTCGGCGCGATGATGTTCGGGGCCCCGCCGGGCAACCCCGACCACGATGACGCGATCCGCATCATCCACAAGGCCCTCGACGCCGGGATCAACTTCGTCGACACCGCCGACCGGTACTCCGACGGCGAGTCGGAGGAGATCGTCGGCAAGGCGCTGAAGGGCCGCCGCGACCACGTCGTGCTCGCGACCAAGGTGTGGGGCCCGATGGGCGACGATCCCAATCAGCGCGGCAACTCGCGCCGCTGGATCATGACCGAGGTCGAGAACTCGCTCCGCCGCCTGCAGACCGACCACATCGACTTGTACCAGATCCACCGGCCCGACCCCGAGACCGACATCGAGGAGACCCTGTCGGCGCTGTCGGACCTGATCCGCGGCGGCAAGGTCCGGGCGATCGGCTCGTCCACGATGCCCGCCTCCGACATCGTCGAGGCCCAGTGGGTGGCCGAACGGCGCGGGCTGGCGCGGTTCCGCACCGAGCAGCCGCCCTACTCGATCCTCAACCGCGGCATCGAGGCCGAGGTGCTGCCCGTCGTCCAGCGCTACGGGATGGGCGCGCTGGTCTGGAGCCCGCTCGCCAAGGGGATGCTGACCGGCCGGATCCGCCGGGACCAGGAGACCGACCTGCGCCGCGCCGCCCGCTTCACCAACTTCAGGGACGAGTCCCGGCTCGACGCGGTCGAGAAGCTCATCCCCCTCGCGGCCGAGGCGGGCCTGCCGATCACGCACCTCGCGATCGCCTTCGCGATCGCCCACCCGGGCGTCACCAGCGCGATCATCGGGCCGCGGACGATGGAGCAGCTGGACGACCTGCTGGCCGGCGTCGACGTCAGGCTGACGGACGAGATCCTCGACCAGATCGACGAGATCGTGCCGCCCGGCACCGACGTCGGCGCGCCCGACACGTCCGCCTACCTGCCGCCGTCCCTGGTGCGCCCGAGCCTGCGCCGCCGCCCGGCCGGCGAGCGGGCCGCGGTCGCCTGAGCGCGCCGCCTGCGGTCGCCGCGTCCCCGTCCGCGCCTCCGGCCGGGCGCCAGAATCAGCCTGGCGGGCGATGTGGAGCGCACGGTCCGTTCGCGATGATCAGGGGAGTTGACTTTGACCTGACCGGGCGGACCGGGACGGGGGCGGACATGGACCATTTCGAGGCGCGCGAGATCGAGCGGGTCATCAACCGCGAGCTGGGAGAGCGGTTCCCCGACGGCGCGGTGCTGCGGGCCGTGCTCCGGCAGCACGACGAGGACCCCGCCATCGAGCCCGACCAGCTCATGGTGCGGGTGTTCCTGCCGCCGCCGAGCGAGCCGGGGGAGTACGAGCAGGCCCTGGCCGCGTTCCAGGAGGCGCACGGGACGCGGCTGGCGACGCTCCGCCGGGACCTGTCCGCCCGGCTGCCGGAGGCCCGGCTGCTGGAGTTCACCTTCGACGACCCCGACCCGGCGACCCCGCGGATCGAGCTGACCGATGACGGCAGGCCGATGTCCGGCCGCGAGATCGTCACCGCCGCGCTTGAGCTGCTGCGCGCCAACTACGTGTTCCCGGAGGTCGCCGAGCGGGCCGCGACCGCGGTCGAGACGCGGCTGGCGGCGGGCGAGTACGACGACCTCGACGAGCCGGCGCTGGCCGAGCTGCTCACCGGCCACCTGAATGAGATCTGCGACGACAAGCACCTGCGGGTACGGGCGCGCCGACCTCGTTCCGGCGGGCCGGGTCCGGGGGGTCCGGGACCTGGGGGTCGCAGTCCGGGCGGGCCTGATGCGGGCGGGCCGGGTCCGGGCGCGCCTGGTCCGCGTCGGGCGGGCAGGCCCGGCCGACCCGGGGGCGAGGAACCCGACGATCACGAGGCGCGGGTGCTGGCCATGCGGCGGATGGGGCGGCTGGACAACTTCGGCATCCACCGGGTGGAGCGCCTCGACGGCAACATCGGCTACCTCGACCTGCGCCGGGTGCCCGTCCCGGCGATCGCGGGCCCGGCTATGGCCGCCGCGATGGAGCTCATCGCCGGGACCTACGCGCTCATCATCGACCTGCGCCGCAACGGGGGCGGCGCGCCGGACGGGGTCGTCTTCTGGTGCAGCTACCTGTTCGACGACCAGCCGACCCACCTCAACGACATCTTCCGGGCCGACACCGGCGAGACCAGGCAGTTCTGGGCGCTGCCCTACGTCCCCGGCCCGCGCTACCTCGACCGCCCGGTTTATGTGCTGAGCAGCGACCGGACCTTCTCCGGGGGCGAGGACTTCGCCTACACGCTCCAGGCGCTCGGCCGGGCTGAGATTGTCGGCGAGACGACCGGCGGCGGCGCCCACCCCACGCGGGTGTTCCCAATCACCGCCGCGGTGCACATCGGGGTGCCGTTCGCGCGCTCGGTCAACCCCGTCACCGGCGGCAACTGGCAGGGCACCGGCGTCGTGCCCGACCTCGCGGTGCCGGAAGCGGAGGCCCGCGACGTCGCCTACGCCAAGGCCCTGCGGCACGTGCTGGCGAGGGAGGACGTGCCCCCGCCGATCGCGGACGAGGCCCGCGAGGCGCTGGACGCGCTGCCGGCCGACCGGTGAACGCCGACCGCCACGCGACCGCTTAGCGCAGCGCGTTGACGATCAGAACGGCCACCGCCATCGCCATGAACAGCAGGTAGGCGCCCAGCGTCCGGCCCCGGTCGCCGTGCGCCAGCTGGCGGGACAGCACCCAACCGAACACGACCGCCTCGACCCCGCCGCCGGCGACGCCGACGACGGGCACCCACAGGCCAGCGATGACGGCCGCGCTGCCCGCCAGGTGCACGCCACCCAGCGCGGTCGCCACCGGGAGGTTGCGCCCTTCGAGCAGGCCGAGCCGGGTGAGCTGGTCAAGCCGGGTCAGGCCGGCCCGCGCCCGGGTCAGCCCCGCGATCGCGGACGGCAGCGTTTCCAGCAGCAGCAGCACGGTCGCCGCGACCGCAAGCACGAACATCGGTGTTCTTCCTCCATCGGGTCTGTGCCTGGCGCATCGAGGGAAGGCTTGACGGGCAGGGGACGCGCTCCATCAGCCATTGTCCGCTCATCGCGCCGAACGGGAGCAATCCATGACAGAACCTACGCCCTATATCGACTACGCCAACCTGCCGAATCCCACTGAGGGGTTCATCATGACGATGTTCATCACCGTCCGTCACGTCGCGACGTCCCGGGACTTCTACTCGCGCGTGCTCGGCGGCAAGGTGGTCCTCGAGGAGAACCCGTGCATCGTCAAGCTCAACAACTCGTGGCTGCTGATGAACCCGGGCGGGCCGCCCACGCCCGACAAGCCGGGCATCACGGTGGCCGACTACGAGCCGGGCAACACCACCTCGATCTTCATGAACCTGCGGGTGGCCGACATCCAGGCCTGTTACGAGGAGTGGAAGGGGAAGGGAGCCGAGTTCGTGACGCCGCCGATCGACCGCGGCGCGGAGATCCGCTGCTACATGCGCGACCCCGACGGCTATCTGATCGAGGTCGGCCAGGCCACCGGCCTGCTGCACGGCAACCTGGCCAAGATCCGGCCGGAGGACCTGCCGGGCTGAGCCTCCCTGCCGTCATCGTCGCTCGTCCGCGGGCGGCCGGTGCTCCGCCGGCGGAGAGCCGGCGGCTGCGGCTGCGGCCGGGGAGCCGCCGGCGGATCGAAGACACCCCGGCGCCGCCGCACCGCGAGGGCCGCGCAGGCCAGCACGGCCGCGCCCGCCAGCAGCGGCGTCGTCGGGCCGGCCCGGCCGACGGCCAGGCCGGTGAGCGCGAGCCCCGCCGCGAGGCCGGCGTTCCAGGCGGTGTTGACCCAGGTTGACGCCTCGGCGCCGGGGCCGGCGAGGCGTTCGGCGCTGAGGTAGCTGAGCACCGCCGACGGGGCGATGACGGTTCCGGTAAGCGCCAGCGCGACGCCTGCCAGCAGCAGATCCGGTGCGACGGCGGCCAGCGCGATGCCGCCCGCCATGATGACCAGCAGCCACGTCATCTCGGTCGAGGCGCGGGACTGGCGCCGCCGCCTGCCCCAGGCGAGCCCGCCGAGCGCGCTGCCCAGGCTGCCGGCGGCGAGGATGTAGCCGGCCGCGGCCGGATGATGATCCGCGACGGCGCGCGCGGTGATGGTGACGTCGATCGCGCCCAGGCCGAGCGAGGTCGTCAGGACGACCGCGAGCAGGACGCGGAAGCCCGGCCCGGCCAGCGGGCCGGCCGCGCCGCCGCGGCGCGGCTCCCGGGCCGGGGCGGCGGTCCCCGCGCCCGCCAGCAGCGCGCACCCGGCCGGCAGCAGCGCCGCCGTGACCAGCACCGGCAGTGCCGGCCCGGCCGCGGTCACCGCCACCCCGGTCAGCACCGGGCCGGCCATGAACAGGGTCTCCTCGGTCGAGGCGTCCAGGCTGTAGGCGCGCTCCAGGTTCCGGCCGCCGCCGGTGATGATCGCCCAGCGGGCCCGCATCGCGGCCCCGACCGGCGGCATCAGCGCCCCGGCGACGGCGCAGGCGGCGATGTACGGCGCCGGATTCCGGTCGCCGGCCTGGCTCAGCAGGGCCATCGCGAGCAGGGCGGCGGCCGCCCCCAGGCCGAGCAGGGGCAGCGTCGCCCGCTGGCCGCGGCGGTCCAGCAGGCGCGCCTTGACCGGGGCGGTCAGCGTCCCGGCGGAGAACGCGCCGCCGGCCACCCCGGCGGCGGCGAACGACCCGGTCGCCTGGTGGATGAGCAGCAGCAGGGACAGGCCGGCCATCCCGAAGGACAGCCGGGCGACGGCGGCCGCGCCGAACGCGCGCCCGGCGCCGGGCAGGGTCAGCAGGCCGGCGTAGGTCAGGGCAGGACGGGCAGGCGAAACGGGCGCCTGTTCCAGGCGTGACATTGGGGAACTCCTCGGGAACCGCCGGGCTCAGCCGGCGCAGGACGGACGGGACCGAAGCGCGGGCACCCGCGCGGTCCGTCCGCTAATCCCGAGAATGCGACATGCCAGCCAGCTTACCGTGATGCACACCGCCTGGGACAGAGCCTGCGGCTGATCCGACCCGAAAGCGGAGCTCACGATCGCCAGACAAGCCCGCCCCTGGCGCCGATGATCCGGACGAGACCGCCGGTCCGGGCGCTGAGCTAGGCGACCCACCCTCGGTCGCTGTAGAAGTTGGTGTCGGTCGTCCAGACACTGCCACTGCTAGATAACAGCAAGAAGCGCCGAGCGCTGGGTGGCTCGTGAATTATTGTGCGACGTTTGCATACATTTCCCGCAGCGTTTGTCGCACAATAATTCGGATCGTCGACCGCCTCCCTGATAACAGCAAGAAGCGCCTCAGCGCCCGTCAGGTGGACGTCGGGTGGGCGTCAAAAGAGCCAGGGAGCGCTGCGGCCGCCTCGCCGGTTGCGCACCTTCCCCAGCAGCACCGCTTGTTTCGGGCGGGGAAGGCATGAGCCGCATCGTGTGCTGTTCGGGTCGCCGGCTGCCTCGCCTGCATGCTCATCGGAGACGCCGGAGACCACGGCCGACCCGGCGGCAAGCCGACCTGGGGCCCGCCAGCCCGTGCCTCGCTGGAGCGCCTGACCGCCGCGTCCACGCGCTGACCAGCCGTACCGCCCTTCCGCGGCCGCCGTCCGCCGCCGTCCCAGCCCCAGCCCCAGCCCCAGCCCCAAAAAGATAACAGCAAGAAGCGCGGAAGCGTCAAAACCGGCTCGCGCCGGCCTGACCCCAACCGCCACAATCAAACCCTGCAATCAGGCCCGGGCGATTTCCCGCCTAGGAATGGACGGTGCGCAAGGTCATGGAGTTCACCGATCTGAAGGCACCCGAACCCGCGGAGGGAAGGCCGCCGTGGCAGGACCCGCAGTGGCTCGCCGCGGCCGAGGACTGGATCGACGCCGAGTGCGCGCGGGCCGCGATGGAGCGCGCCGGCCCGGCCCAGGCGCGGGCACGGCCGTACTCCGTCGTCGCCCGCGTCCCGACCGACGGCGGGACGGTCTGGTTCAAGGCGAGCCCGCCCGCGGGCCGGTTCGAGCCGGCGCTGCTGGTCGCGCTGGCGGCCTGGCAGCCGGACCGGTTCGCCGCGCCGATCGCGGTCGACCTGGACCGCGCCTGGTCGCTGACCCGCGACGGCGGGCCTACGCTGCGCGAGCACCAGTCGTCGGCCCCCGACGCCGGCCGGTGGCCGGCGGTGTTGCGCGGCTACGCGCAGCTGCAGGCCGACCTGACGCGAGAGTCGGCCGGGCTGCTCGCCCTCGGCCTGCCCGACCTGCGCCCGGGCAGCGTCCCTGGCCAGTTTGAGCGGCTGCTCGGCGATCCCGCCATCACCGGGGCGATCGATGCGCCCGGCGGCATCACCGGCGGCGAGCACGAGGCGCTGCGCGGGCTGGCACCGCGGCTGCGCGATTGGTGCGCGGAACTTGACAATCTGGGCATTCCCGCCAGCGTAGACCACGCCGACGTGCACCCCGGCAACATCTTCGCCGCCAGCGGCGTCCCGTTCGACTGGGGCGACGCCGCGGTCGCCCATCCGTTTTCTAGTCTGCTCGTCGCCCTGCGCACCGCAGCCGAGCACACCCGGCTGGCCCCGCGATCCCCGGAGCTGGGGGTCCTCACCACGAACTACCTGAGTCCCTGGCTTGACGCTGGCCACCCGCAGGCAGCCGTGGACCGCGCGCTGCCGCTGGCACTCCGGATCGCCCCGCTTGCCCGCGCCCTGACCTGGGGCCGGCTGTTCCCGTGCTACCTCGGGCACCCCGGGCCGACCGCGCACGGGGCCCGTGCGCTGGCCGCCATGCTCAAACCCGATCCCCTCAGCACGGGAGATTTACTATTTCCTCCGGGGGAGCGATTCCTTTTCCGGCCCCGGCCGGTCTACCTCAGCGACGGCCTCGGGGTACCAACGAAGGGAGCGCGATGACGGCGGCAACGGGGGCGGGCGAGTTCGCCAGCGCGACGGAGCCCTTCCGGCGGGAACTGCTGGCGCACTGCTATCGGATGATCGGCTCGCCGGACGAGGCCGAGGACCTGGTGCAGGAGACGTACCTGCGGGCGTGGCGGTCCTACGGCACGTTCGAGGGCCGCTCGTCGCTGCGCTCGTGGCTCTACCGGATCGCCACCAACGCGTGCCTGACCGCGCTTGAGCAGCGCGGCCGGCGGGCGCTCCCGACCGGACTGGGCGGTCCCGCCGACGACCCCGATGCCCCGGCCACCCCGGCCCGCGCCGGCCAGGCGTGGCTGGAGCCGATCCCGGACGCCCGGGTCGTCCCCGATGCGGCCGATCCGGCCGAGGCCGTGCTGGCGGGCGAGGGACTGCGACTGGCGCTCATCGCCAGCCTGCAGTACCTCGCGCCCCGGCAGCGCGCCGTCCTGGTCCTGCGGGAGGTGCTCGGGTTCCCGGCGGCCGAGGTCGCGGAGATGCTCGGGGTCTCCGTTGCGGCGGTGAAGAGCGCCCTGCAGCGGGGCCGCGCCCGGCTGGGCGAGGCCGCCCCGGCGCCGGGCCGGCTGGTGGAGCCGTCCGATCCCCGGGCCAGGGAACAGCTCGCCCTCTACATCGCCGGGTTCGAGAACGCCGACCTGGCGGCGCTGGAGAAGGCGCTCCGAGTCGACGCCGAGATCGAGATGGTGGGGACGCTGACCTGGTTCTCCGGGCGCGTCACCTGCCTTCGGTACCTGGCTCGGGTCATCGGCCAGCCGGGTGACTATCTGATGACGCCGACGATGGCCAACGGGCAGCCCGCCGCGGCGGCCTACCAGCGCGGCGACGACGGGCGGTACCGGGCCTTCGGCCTGGGCGTCCTCACCGCCACCGGGGAGGGGATCGCGAAGATCACCGTGTTCGGCGGCGGCCCCAGGCTGGTGGAGGCCTTCGGCCTGCCAGCGGAGGCGCACCGCTGACGGTGCCGTTGGGTATGCTGCCGCGCATGCCAGTGCAGCCCACCGAGCTCAGCATCGTCAGCGGCTACTTCAACCCGCTGCACGTCGGACACCTGGACATGATGGAGGCGGCGCGGTCGCTGACCGGGTACCTGGTGGTGATCGTCAACAACGACACCCAGCAGGTGCTCAAGAAGGGGAAGCTCATCCAGACGCTGGACGACCGGCTGCGCATCATCCGGGCGCTGCGGGTGGCCGACGACGCGCTCGCCGCGGTCGATCAGGATGCGACCGTGCGGGAGACCCTCCGGCTGGTCCGCGAGCGCTACCCCGACGCGGCGCTGACCTTCGCCAACGGCGGCGACCGGTCGCAGCGGGCGGCGGTCGCCGAGTCCGACGTGTGCGAGGCCCTCGGCATCACCCTGCGCTTCGCCGTCGGGGGCGAGACGAAGGCGGACTCGAGTTCCCGCATCAACGCCAGCCAGGGCCTGGAGCCGAACGGCTGAGATCGGGGGCACCATCGCAATCAGGACCGCGGCCGCGGGATCGGCCGCATCCTGATGGACGCGTTCGAGCAGTGGGCCGCCGCCGAGGGCTGCGCGCTGGTCGCGTTGGCGACCCGCCGGGCGGGGCCGTTTTACCGCGCCCTCGGGTACGAGGAATCCGCCACCTATTTCCGCAAGGTATTGATCAACTAGACCGCCGTGTCAATTGCCGACACCGACTTATCGGACAAAATGGACGACATCTTGACTTTGGCCGCGTTACCCAGTTGGCTCATGGCAAACCTCCGTGAGGAATTGATTCCATGTCAGTCGAATCAGAAAAAGCGCCGGTCTCGTCCTATCGGTATCTGCGGCTCGCTATGGTCGGCCTGCTGTTCGCCCTCGCAACGGCCGTTCTCTACCAAGGCATCCTCCAAGGTTCTCTCCTGGAATCCGTCAGCGCCTACTACTACACGCCGGCCCAGGTCGTCTTCGTCGGCGCGCTTATCGGACTCGGTGCCTGCATGATCACTTTGCAGGGGATGAACGATGCCGAGAACACGTTCCTCAACCTCGGCGGCATGTTCGCGATCGTTGTGGCGCTGATTCCCACCGGGCTGGGCTCGGTCTTCGATGCCGCCGCGCAAGCCTGCCGGAAGTCGGCCGGGGCGTTCCTCACCCAGCCGGCCGCGAAGAACCAGTGCCCTAGTGCGCTGGCCCTGGAGAACGCGGCCAGGGCGAACGTGAGAAATAACATGGTCACACTTCTCGTCGTGGGCGGGCTGGTTCTCATTTTCGCCGGGCTGCTGCTATTCAAAGCGAGAGAGGACAGGAAAGGCAGGGAGACCGAGAGCGGAGCCCGCGGGCTGGTGTGGGTCCGCGTGGGGTTTTTCGCGGCGGCCGTGGTATGGCTCGCCGGACTGATCGGCCTGACCGCCTCGCTCGACTGGGTGGCCGCTAACGGGCATTACATCGCGGGTGGCGGCCTGCTCATCTGCATCGTCGCGGTGGCGGGGGCGAACGCTCACCGTCTCAAGGAACGGCCGACCAACGGGTTCGTGCCGAAGTCGGAGGTCCTGACGTCGCCGCAGGAGTATCTCTATACCTGGACCGCCATTGCCATGCTGGTTGTTTCTGTCGTCTTGATCGCCTTGTGGCAGCTCAACGTCATCGCCCTGTTCTGGCTTGAGATCACGGTGGCGTTCATGTTCATTCTCTTCTGGCTAGCGCAGACCCTCGAGCTAGCGATCTCTGATCGCAAGGGCGACGCGCAGACCGTTTGAGTGATCACGGAGACCCCGATCCCGGCGAAGCGAAGCGCATCGGTGCTCGAAGTCTTCGTGACCACGTTCGGCCTTCGATAGGGGCGGACAGCAGCCCGCCCAGGTGACGGAACCTCAGCCTTAGCCCGCCAGCGGCTGGCTGAGCCGCAGGTGGTTTCCGCTGGGGTCGCGGACGCCGGCGTCGCGAACGCCGTAGGGCTGGTCGACCGGTTCCTGGAGGATCTCCGTCCCGGCCGCGCGCAGCGACTCGAAGGTCTTGTCCAGATCGTCGACCTGGATGAAGACCGCCAGATCGCCCTTGGAGACGAGCTCGCGCATGGCCTGCCGGTCGGCCGGGGCGATGTGGTGATCCACGGCGGCCAGCAGCAGATCGTGAGTGTCGCCGGGGGCGCGGACGGTGAGCCAGCGCATCTCCGGGCCCATGGCGACGTCGTCGTGGACCTCGAAGCCGAGCAGCCGGGTGTAGAAGTCCAGCGCGGCGTCGAGGTCGGTGCAGTACACGGGCGTGTGCGTGATTGAAAGAGCCATGTCAGCGACCCTACGCATCGACGGCCGGGAGCGCTTCTCCAATCCTGCATGGCTCCGCGACCCACCCTGGGCGCGCCCAGGTCCGGGTCATGCACGGCGGGACCGGCGCCAGCCGGGAATGGTCACGGGCCCTGTAGGCCGACGGCGGTTCGCCCACCAGGCGCGTGAACGTCGAACTGAACGAGCCGAGCGAGGTGAACCCGACCGCGATGCAGACGTCGGTCACCGACAGGCCGCCGTCGCGGAGCAGCCCCATCGCCCGCTCCACCCGCCGGGCCTGGAGGTAGGCGTACGGCGTCTCCCCGTAGGCCTCACGGAACCGGCGGGAGAACAGCGACGGCGACATCAGCGCGGCGCGCGCCATCGCCGGGACGTTCAGCGGCCGCGCGTACTCCCGCTCGAGCAAGTCCCTGGCCCGGCGCAGGTGCGCCAGCTCAGCGATCTCCATGCCAGGACCGTACCCGGAGCCGATGCGCAGCGGCGAGTCTTCGGCGTCGACGACCTGCGCCCGCGCGGACCTGCGCTTCGGCATGGCGGCGATCCAGACGCTGGCCGGGCGGCCGAGGTAGTAATGAACTAGGGCCATTGCCTTCCCTTCCGAGTGTGATCTTTCAGTTCGCTATCCGGCAGACGCAGCGGAGGCCCCGCACGTGAGATTGCGCGCGGGAAGGCCGAGATCCGGTCTGCCGTCTCACGTTCAGTTCTGCTTGCGCGTCTGCTGACTGAGTGCGAAACCGGCGAACGGAAGGAGTCCGACAATGCACGCAATGATCGCAACGGCTCTGGGAGAGCTGACGGTCGTCGGGGAGGAAGGGGACTGGCGGGGCTGTACTTCCCGCGGCACTGGCCAAGGCCCGACCGGACCGCGTTCGGCCCCCGGGTCGATGACGGGTTTGAGGATGTCGCACGGCAACTCGACGAGTACCTGGTCGGCGATCGCGGCGTGTTTGAGTTGCCGGTGACGGTCAAGGGAACAGAATTCGACCGGCGGGTTGGCAGCACCGGCAAGCTCACCGGCTACGCGGGCGGGCTGGACCGGAAGCGGACCCTGCTCGGGATCGAGCGCGCGGGAGCCCTCAGGACCGAGCCTGAGCCGGCGGTCGGGCTCTGGTAAGCGGGTGACGCCACCGAGCATGTCACAGTTCCCGATGCTGCCTTGTCTTCAGGGGAAAGACGCTACGCGGGAAGGAAAATCTCATGCGAGTCTTCGTCACGGGAGCGACCGGGGCACTGGGACGGCACCTGGTGCCCGGGCTGGTCGCGGCGGGTCATCAGGTCACCGCCAGCACGAGGTCGGCGGCCAAGACGGCGCAGTTGCGGGAGGCGGGCGCGGTCCCGGTCGTCGTGGACGGGCTGGACCGGCCGGCGGTGATCGCGGCCGTGCGGGCGGCCGCGCCGGAGGTGATCGTGCACCAGATGACGGCGCTGGCGGACATGCGCAGCCTCCGCAATTTCGACCGGGTGTTCGCCGGCACCAACGAGCTGCGGACCAAGGGCACTGACAACCTGCTCGCGGCCGCCGCCGAAGCAGGCACCCGACGGGTGGTGGCGCAGAGCTACACCGGCTGGACCAACGAGCGTTCCGGCGGGCCGGTCAAGACGGAAAGCGACCTCCTGGACGCGAATCCGCTCTCGTCGACCCGGCAGTCGATGGCGGCGATCAGGCACGTCGAGCAGGCCGTTCCGGCCGGCGTGCCGGAGGGCGTGGTGCTGCGTTACGGCAGCTTCTACGGCTCGGGAGCGTCGGACGTCATGCTCGACCTGGTCCGTAAGCGGCAGCTGCCGGTGATCGGCGGCGGAGCCGGGATCTGGTCCTTCATCGAGTCCTCGGACGCGGCCGCCGCCACCGTGGCGGCCGTCGGCGGCGGCGCCCCCGGCGTGTATAACATCGTCGACGACGACCCCTCCCCGGTCGCCGAGTGGCTGCCGTACCTGGCCGGGCTGCTGGGCGCGAAGCCGCCGCTGCGGGCGCCGGTCTGGCTCGGCCGGCTGCTGGCGGGGGAGCTCGTCGTGGCGCAGATGACGAGCGTGCGCGGGTCGTCGAACCTGAAGGCGAAGAAGGAACTCGGCTGGGAGCCGCGGTACGCGAGCTGGAGGGAGGGGTTCCGTGCCTGGGTCAGCGGATGAGGTGGGCGAGGTGGATGAGGCGGGCGAGTCCGGGTACCGGCCGCTGCTGTTCTCCATCGCCTACGGGATGACCGGTTCGGTCGGCGACGCCGAGGACATCGCGCAGGACGCGTTCGTCGGCCTGACCAGGGCGCGGCAGGCGGGAACCGTGATCGCCGATCCGAAGGCGTACCTGACGACGGCGGTGACCCGGCTGAGCATCAACTACCTGCGCTCGGCGCGGGTCCGACGGGAGACGTACGTGGGCGACTGGCTGCCGGAGCCGGTCGTCGTGCCGGTCGATGAGCCGGGGCCGGCCGAGCACGCCGAGCTGGCGGACTCGCTCTCGATGGCGTTCCTGGTCCTGCTCGAGGCGCTCTCGCCGACCGAGCGGGCGGTGTTCATGCTCCGCGAGGCGTTCGGTTACGGCTACCCGGAGGTGGCCGAGGTCACCGGGAAGACCGAGGCGAACTGCCGGCAGATTTTCGCCCGGGCGCGCCAGCGCATCGCCGCCGGCGGGCGGGCGCGCGAGGCCGCCGCGCCCCCGGCCCGACGGGCGGCGGGCGAGCAGTTCGCGCGCCGGTTCTTCGAGGCCGCCGCCGGCGGCGACATGGGGGCGCTGCTCGGGATGGTCGCGCCGGACGTCGTCTTCCACGGGGACGGCGGCGGCAAGGCGCAGGCGCTCGGAAGCCCGATGGCCGGACGGGACCGGGTGCTGCGGTTCCTGCTCGGCTTGTTCCGCCGCGGCCAGGTGCTCGACGCCTCGCTCCGGCTGGCCTGGGTCAACGGCCAGCCGGGGGCCGTGGTCTACGACGCCGACGGCCGGGTGATCAGCGTGTTCGGGCTCGAGGTGGCCGAGGGCGTGGTCCAGGCGATCAACTCGGTGGTCAACCCGGACAAGCTCGGCCATCTCGGGCCGGTGTCCGATGTGGCCCGGCTCCCCGGCCCCGGGCCAGGCCGAGCCGAGTGAGCGAGCTCACCGTGACCGGGGTGTAACCGGGTCCGCTCGGGGCAGGTGAGACCGGGTCCGAGCACCCAACCGGTGAGGAGAGTTCGTCCCGTGGGTTCCATTCCGAACATCACGCTGAACAACGGCCAGGCCATCCCGCAGTTCGGCTTCGGCGTCTTCCAGATCGAGCCGAAGGACACGGCGGCCGCCGTGAGCACTGCGCTCGAGGCCGGGTACCGGCACATCGACACCGCCGAGATGTACGGCAACGAGGCCGAGGTGGGGGAGGCCGTCGCGGCGTCGGGCCTCGAGCGAAGCGAGGTCTTTCTCACCAGCAAGCTGAACAATGACGCGCACGAGCCCGACGCCGCCCGCGAGGCCTTCGACCAGACGCTCAAGGCGCTCGGCGTCGACTACGTCGACCTGTTCCTCATCCACTGGCCGCTGCCGATGCGCTACGACGGTGACTTCGTCTCGACCTGGAAGACGCTGGAGGAGTTCTACCGCGAGGGCCGCGCCCGGTCCGTCGGCGTCTCCAACTTCCAGCCCCAGCACCTGCGGCGGCTGCACGGGCAGACCGACATCATCCCCGCGGTCAACCAGATCGAGGCGCACCCGTACCTGACCCAGGATGACGTGCGCGCGTTCTGCGCCCAGCACCAGATCGCGGTCGAGGCCTGGTCGCCGCTCGGCAAGGGAACGGTTCTCGACGACCCAGTCGTCGGGCGGATCGCCGAGCGGACCGGCAAGACCCCGGCTCAGGTCGTGCTGCGCTGGCACATCCAGCGCGGCGACATCGTGTTCCCCAAGTCGGTCACCCCGGAGCGGATCCGGGAGAACATCGACATCTTCGACTTCGAGCTGTCCGGCGCCGACGTCAACGAGATCACGCTGCTGAACAAGAACGAGCGCACCGGCCCCGACCCGGACAAGTTCACCGGGAAGTAGCTCGGGTCAATCAGCCCGGTTAGTCGACCTCGGGCGTGCGGGTGACGCTCCGCCCGGCCCGCCGCGCGAGGTCGGCGAACTGGGCCGAGTTGATGACGGCGGCCCCGCCGTGGTCGTTATTGAAGTAGACGTACACGTCGGCCTCGTCCGGCCACGTCTCGGTCAGCCGCGTCACCCAGGCCTGCAGCGCCCGCGGCCCGTAGCGGGGCCGCGGCTGCGCCGTTCCCTCGTGGAACCGCAGATAGCCCCAGCTGGCGGTGCGCCAGAGCGGCGTGATCGGACGGCCGCGCCGGTCGGCCCAGCACAACGCGGCGTCGTGCGCGGCCAGGACCTGGCGGGTCTCCTCGGTCCACCAGGTCTCGTGCCGCGGTTCGACCGCGACCCGCGGACCGTGCTCGCCGAGGGCGGCCGCCGCCGTCCGGAATTCCCGCAGGCACGCGTCCAGGGCCTTGGCGTCGGCCTTCAACGTCGGCGGGAGCTGGAGCAGGACAGGCCCGAGCTTGGGTCCCAGCCCCGCCGCCGCGCCGAGCAGCCGGGCCACCGGCTCGGCCGGGTCGCGCAGTCGGCGCACATGGGTGAGGTAGCGGCTGGCCTTGACCGCCATCACGAAGTCATCCGGGGTCCGCTCCCGCCAGCTCTCGAACGTCTCCCGCGGCGGCAGCCGGTAGAAGCTGTTGTTGTTCTCCACCGTCTGGTACCGCTCGGCGAAGTGCTCGAGCCAGCGGCGCTGCGGGACCCCCGGCGGGTAAAGCGGGCCGCGCCAGTCGCGGTACTGCCAGCCGGACGTCCCGATCTTCATCGGCATGGCCGTTACCTGCCCGCCAATCTACGATTCTCCTCGTGGAGCCCGAGAGATTCGAGATCAGTCCTCGCCAGCTGTCTCATGCGACCATCTATGTCGGGGTGATCTTCGCCGTCGGCGCCCTCGTCCTGGTAGCGGCGGGCGCGGGTGCGGACTGGGCCAGGCCCCTGCTGGGATTGGCCATCACCCTTGTTTCCGCTGCCCTCATCTGTGTGTGGATCCGGATCGCTTACGCCCGGGCGTACACCGAGATCACGGCGGACGGCTTCTCGACTCGTGGGTTGTCCGGCACTAAGCGCGCTGCCTGGGCGGACGTCTCCGCGATCAAGGTGTCCACGGTCAACGGCATCTCCGGCGTCAAGGTCTGGGTGTCGGGCGGGCGCACGGCCATCGTGCTGGGCGCGCCGATGCGGAGTCCGATCATGCGCGACCCGGACTTCACGAGCGAGGTCGAACGGATCGTCGCCGCCTGGCGCTCGGGTGTTGCAGCCGGAAACTAACGGCTGTTAATCGTTCAGAAGCTGTACACCTCTGGTTCAGCTTGACGTCGTCCCGGGCCGGGAGCATCGCAATGTTTGTCTGTGATTGCCTCAGGAGGGACAGTAATGACGGAGAGCATGGAGCGGACCGGCGTCTCGCGGCGGGGGTTCCTCGGCGGCGTCGGCGTCACCGCCGGCGGTCTGATGGTGGCCAGCGGCCCGGTCTTCTGGCAGCAGGCGGCCAAGGCGGACACGGTCACCGCCGAGCAGGTCCACCTGACCTTCGGCGCGGACCCTGCTCGCGAGGTTGTCGTGTCGTGGGTGAGCCCGACCTCGGTGTCCAACCCGGCCGTGGTCCTCGGCACCACCCACGGCGGCTTCGGCCGGACCGTGCACGCCGAGACCCTCACCTACACCGACTCCAACAACGGCGTCGAGACCCTGGTCCAGCACGCCCGCCTCGAGGGCCTGCGGCCCGACACCGACTACGTGTACAAGATCGTCAGCGGCGGCGAGACCCAGGTCTCGAGCGCGTTCCGCACCGCCCCCGAGGGCCGCGTCCCGTTCCGGTTCACCAGCGTCGGCGACATCGCCTGCGGTGACACCGCCTACTCGAAGGCGTCGCTCAACGCCATGGCCACCGCCGCCACCATCGAGTCGTTCAACCCGGTCGTGCACGTGGTCAACGGCGACCTGTCCTACGCCAACTCCAACCAGCTCTTCCAGCCCCAGGTCTGGGAGGAGTACTTCGACAACACCCAGCTCTCGTCCGCGAACCGGCCGTGGATGCCGACCCTCGGCAACCACGAGAACGAGCCCGGCAACGGCCCGCAGGGCTACCTCTCCTACCAGACCCGCTTCGCGCTGCCGAAGAACGGCTCGGGCGAGTTCGAGGGCAACTGGTACAAGTTCCAGGTCGGCTCGGTGCTGTTCGTCATGCTGGACAACAATGACGTCTGCTACCAGATCGACACCGGCACCTACGCGAGCACCGGCGACAACCAGATCCTGACCGGCTACTCCGGCGGCGCGCAGCTGAAGTGGCTGGAGCGGACGCTCCGCGAGGCGTCGACCGACCGGAGCGTCGACTGGATCGTCGCCGTCATGCACCAGCCGGCCATGTCGACCTCGGACGCGGACGGCTCCGACCTGGGCATCCGGCAGAACTGGATGCCGCTGTTCTACCAGTACGGCGTCGACTTCGTGCTGGCCGGGCACGACCACGACTACGAGCGCAGCTACGCGGTGCGCGGCACCGACTCCGGCACGGTCCTGCGGCCGCACGTCGTCAGCACCGACCTGACCAAGGTCGACTCCGACAAGGGCCTCGTCCACCTGGTGATCGGCACCGGCGGCACCAAGGGCCACGACGACGTCTACAACACCGGCACTGCGGGCGAGCCGACCGAGACCATCAACGTCTCCGGCACCGAGACCGAGACCGAGGACGCCCCGTGGTCGGCGGTCACCGACCCGAACACCACCTACCCGTGGGGCCTCGGCGTGTTCGACGTCGACCCCGGCCGCTTCCCCGGCGACAAGACCACGATGACCTTCACCTACTACCACACCCCGGCCGCCACCGCCGCGACCCCGTACCCGGCCCCGATCGAGTTCGACACCTTCACCGCCACCCGGACCCGCTCGGACGGCTTCGGCTTCCGCCAGCGCGACGCCAAGTAGGCCTGGGTCTCAGCGCGACTGCGGCGAGTCGCCCCGGTCCGTTCGGGATAAAAGCATTTGAATTTCGAACGGACCCGGGCGCCTCTGGCAGCTCGGGCGCGAGCCTGGATGACACAATCGACCTTGTGGACTCTGCCCTCCTTGAGGCGTTCGGCCTCGACCCCGATGTCCTGCACCTAAATCACGGCGCGTTCGGCGTCGCCCCGGTCACCGTGCGCCGGGCCGCCGCCGCGTGGCGCGATCGGGCCGAACGGAACCCGCATCGGTTCAACCGGGTCGAGGTCCCCGGGCTGATCGCGGCGGCGCGCGAGCGCGCGGCCGGGTTCCTCGGCGTCGACCCGTCCCGGGCGGCGTGGGTGCGCAACGTCTCCGAGGGAGTGTCCGCCGTCCTCGGCTCGCTCGACCTCGGCGCCGGCGACGAGCTGGTGACCAGCACCCACGGCTACGGCGCGGTCCGCAAGGCGCTCAACCACCACGCCGCCCGGGCCGGCGCGCGGGTCGTCGAGGCGGTCTTTCCTGTCGGCGCCGCTGACGAGGAAATCGCCTCCGCCTACGCGGCCGTCTGCTCAGCGCGGACCCGGCTGGTGGTGGTCGACCGGATTACCTCGCCGACCGCCACCGTCGTCCCGGTCGCAGCGGTGGCCGCCGCCGTTGGCGCCGCCGCCGACGGCGCCGACGTCCGGGTGCTGGTCGACGCCGCCCATGCGCCGGGTCAGCTCCCCGACGACATCGCCGCGCTTGGCGCCGACCACTGGATCGGCAACCTCCACAAGTGGGCCTACACCCCGCGCGGCAGCGCGATCCTGTGGAGCCGGCCGGGCGCCGCGGTGACACCGACGGTGCTCAGCTGGCAGCTCGAGGACGGGTACGCGGCGTCGTTCGACTACCCGGGCACCTGGGACTACGCCGGGTGGCTGGCGGTCGGGGACGGCCTGGCGTACTGGGAGGACCTCGGCGGCTGGGACGCCGTAGCGGGGCTGGCGAGCCTGGTCGCCGAGGGCCAGAAGAAGGTCGCCGAGGGCCTTGGCGTCTCGCTTGAGCGGCTTCCGGTCACGCCGGCGCCCGCGATGCGGCTGGTGCCGCTGCCGGCGGGCGTCCTCGCCGCGCCCGACCAGGTCGACCCGTTCTACCAGGCGCTGTCGCGGCAGCGCATCGAGGTCGCCCCGATCCACTTCGACGGGGTCGGCTACCTGCGGATCGCGGCGGCCCCGTACAACACCGGTGACGACTACGACCGGCTGGCCGACGCGGTGCGGGAACTGCTGGAACGGAGCGTCTCCGGCTGGGTCGGGCGTTAGACGGCACGGCCGAGGAAGGCAGCCAGCCGGTCCATGGCGGGCGCGCCGTCCGGTGCCGGCTGCTCGGGCGCGAACGGCCCGGGGGAACGGCTGCGAAGCTGCCTCTGTGCCAGCGCGAGGCCGCGGGCGGCGACGTTATCGGGGAAGACCGGCGGCTGGCCGGTGGCGCGGGCCAGGTCCCAGCCGTGGCCGAGGAACTCGGTGATCCGTATGCCTGCCAGCGCGGAGCCCGGCACGGGCCCGAACGGCAGCTCGTAGGTCCGTGCCTCCACCCCCGGCCTGCGTAGGGCGGCCGCGAGCAGGTCGGCCGAGGCGCGGAAGGCGAAGAAGGGGTCATCGCCGAGGTGGTCGGCGTCGTGGACGGGCGGTTCGGTCCCGGTGACGAGGGTGACGAACGCGAGGTTCCCGGTCACCAGATGGTTGACCATCTCGCGGACGTCCACTCCCGCGCACGGCGTCGGCAGCTCCCATTGGTCGGGTCCGATGCGAGCCACGATGCGCTCCACGCCGGCGGTCGCGGCGTCCAGATCGGCCAGCTGATCAGCTTCGTCCATGGCGGGAACTCTATCCCCGCCATTGCCGCGGACAGTAGGATCCGGGGCGGGACGGGAGAGACGGGGAATGTCGGACATGTCGTCGGCCAGGAAGCTACGCCGGCAGATCAAACGGTCGGACTTACCTGTTAGGGGAGTGGCTCCTAACCAGCCGACGCTATCCATCCTCGTTCTCCGGAAGGTTCGCGGCCTCGGCGTGGTGCTCGGGTGCGCCCTTGATGGCGATCCCGGTGCGGGGGTCGAGAGCCGCGTTGAAGAGCTCGGCGACCGACTTGCGGATCTCCTCGCGCAGGGTCGGCTTGTCCCGGCAGAGGTTCTCGATGTTCCGCTGGTAAAGGACGAACCGCTCGCCAAAGGGGACGCGCGAGCGTGATCCGGCGGCGAAGTCCCCGCCGAGGCCGCCGAACTGACTGTCAGAATCGCCGCCGCCTGCGCTCGGGCCGGCCAGATGCCACCGGCGATCCGGATCAAGGCCCCGTTCGACCCGGGGCTTTTCCGGCAGCAGGACCACGTCCACCGGCTCGCCGGAGGGGCCGCCGGTCTCGGCGTCGTGGACCTTGATCTGCGCGTCGACCAGCGCCCGGAATTCGCCGCCCGTCATCCGGTGCGGCACCACCCAGGCGGCGGAGTCCAGCGCGGCCGCGGCCGCGAAGTCGCCCCGTCCGGCCTGCGGGTTGCGCGGGTCGAGCCAGATCTTGACCTGGCCGCGGAGCGCCAGCGCGGGCGCGAACCGGTTGTCTGCCTCCGCCAGGTCATCGAGGCGTTCGGCGGCCTCCTCGAATCGAGCCAGCCGATACAGCGCGACCGCCAGGCGCCACAGTGCCTGGGCGGACGTTGGGTCGGCGTCGACCGCCGCCTGCGCGGCGGTGCGCGCGTCCTCGAAATGACCGAGCCACCACAGCGCCTCGGAGGCGAGCACGAGCGCCGCGATCCGGACGGCGGACGCCGGATCGTTCAGGTGGCGGTGGGCCACCCAGAGGGCGCCGAGCGGATGGTCGGGGCACGAGCGGGCGTGTTCCGCCAGCGTGTCCAGGGCATTCTTGGCCGAGTCGCGGCTCTCGCGGCGGTGTTCGGCCGGGACCAGGTTGAGCCAGCGGGCGGCGACGGACCTCAGGCCCTCGTCGAGCTCGAAGTCGGGCGCCTTGGCGCTCGCCACGTAGCCGGGGCCGGAGTGGTGTGAGGGCTGGGGGGCTGGACTCACGGGCGGCGTCGCATCATCATGTCCCGGCATTGGGCTCGTTTCCTCGGCTCGGTCCACGGCCGCGACCCCTCGGCCGCGGCGCAGCGGCAAGATGTCTGACCACTGTAGTGGGCCGCCGGAATCGCGCTGCAGCGGCCGTGACCGTAGCCGGCGGCCGCGATAATGCAGTCATGAAAAGCGGTGACCTTCTGCCGGGCGGGCCGACGTCGACGGCCCTCCCGGCGGTGGCGCCCGACTTCAAACCCGCTCCCAACCAGGGCGGCCACGTTGAGCTCTACGAGTTGGAGAATCGCGCCGTTGACCCGGACGGCCACGTGATCGCCGCGATGCGGGCACGGGCGCCCTGGGCCGGGCGCACCCTGCTCGACCTCGGCTGCGGCAGCGGTTACTGGCTCAGCGGCTACGCCGACGAGGCGGCGGAGGTAATCGGGGTGGAGCCGGACCCGCAACTGCTGCCGCTGGCGGCCAACCGGGATCCTCGGGTCCGTGTGCTGCCCGGGTCGGCCGAGCACATTCCCCTGGCGGATCAGTCAGTCGACGTGGTGCACGCGCGCTTCGCGTACTTCTTCCCGCCCGGCTGCGACGCGGGACTGGCGGAGGTGATGCGCGTGCTGCGCCCCGGCGGCATGCTCGTCGTCGTCGGGAATGACCTGCGCGACGGCCAGTTCGCCGAACTGCTGCGGGCCGCCCAGGGGGCCCTCGTGCCCGCCGGCGGGACGGAGACCGACGCCTGGTGGTCAGCGCGGGGCGCCGACCGGACCACCGTGCGCAGCTCCTGGCGGTTCGGCAGCCGGGCTGACTTCGCGGCCGTGCTCCGCATGGAGTTCCCGCGGAGGATAGCCGATCCGTGGCTGGCCGCCCACCCCGGCGCGCTCGGCCTCGACTACAGCTACACGCTGTTCGCCATCAGCAAGCCCGACGGGCTACTAGGTGCGCGAACGGCGCGCGACGTTTCCGTGGCCCCAGGGGAACGCCGCGCGCCGTGGGCGGCCTTCTGATTACAGCTCGATGAATATCGTGAACACGGTGCCGCCCGGGTCGATCGTCACCTTCTGGCCGGATGCGGTGCTGCTGGCAGTGACGGTCACGGTGACGGTGGCGCCCGCGTTGATCGTTCCGGCCGACGGGCTGAGGTGCACTGTGCCGAGCCCGCTGGACACGGTGCTCGACCAGGTCACCGGGCCGCCCTGCGCGCTCAGGGATATCGTGGTGCCGCCCGGCGGTACCGCCAGCGCGCCGCCCGATGGGGAGACGGCCAGCGTCCCTGGGGGTGCCTTGGCGGTCGCCGTCGGCGTGGCTGTCGTCCCTGTCGAGCCTGTCGCCGTCGGATCGGTCGTCGCGGACGGGGGCGTGGCCGGCGTTGTCGCGCGGTTGGCCGCGGTCGGCGTGCCCTGCGGCGCGGTCGTAGCGGATCCGGTTCCGGTGGACGTCGGTGTCGCCGAACCTGTCGGCGTGGTCCCCGGCGAGGCACCGAACGGCGCTGCGGCCGAGGGCCCGGGCGGCGGCGTCGAACCGACCGGGTGTCCTGCGGCCAGCTTCGCGTGTCCGGAATTGTCGGCCAGCGCGACGGCGACCACGCTTATGATGGCGGCGGCCACCAAGCCTGCCGCTACGGCGACCCGCCCTCTCCGGCGAGCTTGGCCACCCCCGTCCCCGCGCGCTGGTGCCTCCTCCGGTCCGGGCTCTGGTTTCGGGAAGCCGCCGGAGTCAAAGGTCCCACGCACGGCGGCGTGGGGCGTGGTCGCGTCCGGGTCCTGGCCGGCGACCAGCGTCAGAGTCCGCGCCCGCAGCGCACCGGGCGGGCCGACCGCGACCCGGAGGCTGGCGGCGGCCGCGTCGACCAGCGCCTCGCCGGGCGACTGGCCGAACAGCCGCCCGGGATGCAGCTCCAGGTCGCGCCGGGTGGAGCAGATGGCACAGCGCCCGATGTGCCGGTGCAACTGCTCGCGCAGCGCGACCGTGAGCTGCCCGTCCCAGCCGTCCAGCATCCCGCTCAGCACGCGGCAGTCGCGTCGCCCGGCGCGGGCGACGACGACCGCCGCCAGGCCGGCCTCGAGGTGCTCCCGGGCGCGGGAAGCCTGCGCGTTCGCCCGGGGGCGCGATGCGCCGATCACGGACGCGACCTCGGCGACCGCAAGGCCGTGCCGCAGCTCAAGCTCGATGACCTCGCGCTCGCCCGGCACCAGGCCCGCGGTCGCGGCATCGAGCAGATCGCGCAGCCTGGCCCGCTCGGTGTCCTCGTCCGCGTTGGCGACGCCGGCCATCACGTACGTCACCGGGGCCGACGCGAACATGGGTCTCCCGGGCGGCATGATCCGCAGGCACTGGTTGCGCGCCACGGCGTACACCCAGGCCCGGAGCCGGGACGGTTCGCGCAGGCCTGCCAGTCTGGCGGCGGCGATGACGAACGTGTCCTGCACTGCGTCGGCGGCTTCAGCCGGATCGCCGAGGAACGCCAGGCAGTATTTGTAGAGCGGATCCGCGTACCTGTCGTATGCCTCGGCCAGCTCGGCTGAACGGTCGCTTTCGATGGATGCGGCAACCTCGCTGTCGTGCATGGGGAAACGGTATCGATGTTTTGATCACAATGTTGCACAAGAGGCGTCATTTGCCGCCATATCTGGCGGCTGTTAGGTACGCCGACGAGTCGGGGGCGCGCCAGTCGTGATGTCGTTTCCGAAGGCTTAACCGCACGCGCACGCCGCGGACCACCACCGCGGCCGGACGGGCTAGCACGCCAGGATCCCGCAGTGGGTCGTCGTCGTAGGTCACGATATCGCCCTCCGGGTGGATGCCGAGGAAGTCTCGTGCACGCGAGCCGGCTGCGCTGATCGCCTGCCCGGCGGTGAGTCCGTGATCGACCAGGAGCGCGATCTCCTCTGCGATCGTGCCGACGACATCGGTGCCGGCCAGCACCCGCACACCGTGGGCGACGGCGTAGGGGAGGTGGTCGCGCAGTCGTTCCCGCAGTTCGGCTATCCGCTTGCGGACGTCAGGATCGGGGGAGTCGCGGTTGCTGAGCACGGCGCAGAGCGTCGGCGTCCACGCGCCGCCGCGCGCGCCCAGCGCCTCGATCTCGGAACGGCTGAGCGCGGTCCCGTGCTCGATCGAGTCCGCGCCGATCGCCGCCAGCCCCGAATCCGGCAGGTTGCTGTGCACTGCGACCCTCGCTCCCGCGGCATGGGCCGCGTCGACCGCCTGGCGCAGCGTGTCCAGGTCGTAGGTCGCCGCTGTCGACTGCGGCACCGGCCCGTCCGCGCCCCACTCGGGGGCGTCGCCGATGATCTTCACCCACGCCGCCCCGGCCGTCACTTCGGCCTTGATGGCCGCGATGAGTTCGTCCGGCGCGACGGGGGAGTGCATGCGGGGGAAGTACCGGTTCGCCGGGGCGAGGAATCGGCCAGCGGCGGTGACGGCGGGACGCCCGGCCGTCGCCGCGCGCGCGAATCCCAGGGTGGCCGCGCTGCGGCCGCCGACATCGCGGATCACGGTGACACCGCTGGCGGCGTATTCCTTCAGGCGCGTGGCCCCGTACTCGCCGTCCGAGAGGAACGGACCGTGCTCGTCCCGATCAACCGTTGGGTGCGCGTGCGCATCGACCAGCCCGGCCAGCGCATACCGGCCGGGTAGCTCCTCCGGCTCGCCCGTGCCCGCGACCACCCGCTCGCCCGCGAAGCCGTCAAGGAACGTCCCTGAGAATGTCCATGCCATGGAGGAACAATAGGAGACGCGGCTGACACCGAGAAAGGCCGGCCGACGTGCGTGATCGCAGGCAGAGCCGACAGCGCGAAAATGTCAGCCCCAACTATTACCTTGAACTGGCGTTCGATTGGACGACTGGAGGCGAGAAAGGGGAGAAGCATGGTCGAGCCGGGGAGGGGCCGGGAGTTGACTGAGCGGGAGAGGGCAGCGGTCAATGAGGTAGCAGCGTTCTACAACCTGCTGTTCGGGGCGGACGACGACCTGGACGAGGAGGCTGATCTTTACGATGAGGACGAGGACGACGAAGGGCCCTGCGAGTCGCTCCTGCGACATGCTCCCGAGATCGAAGCCGGGCTGTGGCCGGGCTGGGAGCTAGACCGTTCAGAGGCGGGGGCGCTCCTGTGGACCACCCCGTCGGGGCGGCGGTACAAGTCAACGCTCGACGGCAGCTCTTACGCGCCGTACCCGCACTGACGTGGGTTCAGATCCAGAACGATCCTGCCTGTCGTGCCCTCAGGGACCCGTGCCTTGATATCTCCCTCGGGGCTGACGCTCGCCGTCACGGCGGCGCAGGCCGCGCGCGCATCGTCGAGAATCGGCCGCATCTGGAACGCCGCAACCCGCACGAGGCCACCGTATGCGCTGACGCCTGAAATGCGGGCGATCAGAGCCCGCCGTCCCTGGCGGCGCCATTCGTGGCAGGCGGTAGCTGCATCGCCGAGTAGAGTTATCGCCTCGGAAATGTGCAGCGTAGGACGGTTCCGGCCGCGACGGGGGAGGGACCCGGGAGGCGGGCCTCTCCGAGTGAGTGTGGTGGGCGAAGGGGGCGTGGCGCCATGGGCGAGCCGGCGGATGCCGAGGTGCGGATTCCGCGCTCCGCGCTCGACGCCGTTCAGCGCGCACTGGTGTCTGTGCACGCGGCCGTCGGAGTGCATGCGACGCTTCAGGCGATCGCGGAGGCCGTGACCAGTTCGACGCCGTACACGCAGGTCACCGTGACCACGGCACGGGAGCCTGACGCGGTCGACCTGCACGTCGAGGCGGTAGTCGGGCCGCCGGAGGCGGTGGCGATGCTGCTCGGCACGACGTGCCCGCGTGCCGCAATGGTGGAGCACTTGACTGGGGGCGAGGCGTGGGGCGCGCTGCGGTTCTGGACCCATTTCGGGGAGACTGATGGCGTCATCATGTTCGTTCCCGACTACGAGCCGCTGGACGTCCCGGATGCCTGGCGGCCCGAGTACGAGCTGATGGCCCCGCTCTACGGGCCGGACGGCGAGCTGGTCGGGACGATGAGCCTCGACCGTCCCCGGGACGGGCGCATCCCGCCGCCCTGGGCCAATGAGTTCCTCGAGCTGTTCGCCGAGCAAGCCGCGATCGCGATCCTCAACGCCCGACGGCACGAGCAGGCGCTGCGCGCGATGCGCGCGCTGGAGCGCGAGAGGGCCGCTCTGCACGCCGCGTTCGCCGAGCAGCGCGCCCGCGAGACCGACCTGCGCCATCAGACTCGTCGAGATCCGCTGACCGGCCTGGCCAACCGAGTGCTACTGCAGGAGCGGCTCGAGGACCTGCTGGCAGCGGAGGCGCCCTTGTCCGTGATCTTCTGCGATCTTGACAACTTCAAGCTGATCAACGACACGCATGGCCACGGCGTCGGCGACAAGGTGCTGCGGGCCGTGGGGGAGCGGCTGACGCGGCGCCTGGCTGCCGCGGACGTCGTCGCCCGCATCGGCGGGGACGAGTTCGTGGTCGTTGCGGCCGGGGTCGAGCAGCGGGATGCGCCGGGGTTGCTGCGACGGATCGAGGACGCGTTCGCGCGCGATCCGGTGCGCATCGGACACCTGAACCTGCACCTCTCGTGCTCGCTTGGCCTGGTGTGGGAGCCTGGCGGAGCGGACGTCCAGCCCGGTTCGGCGGCTGAGCGCGCTGAGGAGTTGCTCAGCAGTGCAGATCGGGAGATGTACGCGCACAAGCGCTCGCGGGCCGGGATCCATCGGCTGCAGCAGATGGCGTTGAACCAGCCGCGCTAGTGGAGACATGAGGTGCACCGCAGACGGGACGTTTACTGAGGTGAAATAACAGCAAGAAGTATCGCACGGGCAGTCTGGGCGGACGTCGGCTCGCCAGCAAGAGGATCAGCACGGTGCGGCAACGAGCAGTAGCCAGGTCTGTCCCGTGAGTGTCATCGTGTCGTCCGCAGTTCGAATGCGGCGCGCCGTCTGGTTCAGTCGGCTCGCTGACCGGTGCGCAGCATGCTCAGGTAGTGGCGCGGCACACGGTCGTCCAGCCGCGTGCGGATGCGCTCGGCGATCGCGTCCAGCAGGGGCTCGCGGACGTCGGCGCCGAGCTTGCGGTAGAACGAAAACGTGCGGAGCTGATCCGCGAAACCCGCCCCGTCGAACCACAGGACAGTGGGGTACCAGCGAACGGTCGTCGGGCCGAATAGGCTGCCCGGGTCTGCTACGGCGGGCCCCCACCCTTCGCTGCCCGCGCGTACCTCATCCTCCAGAGGCGGATGCCCCCAGCTAGGATTTCCCGGCGCGAAGCGCTCGTGGAGGTCGGCGGTCTCCGCGTACGCCTCCGGCTCGCCGGGTCTGCGGACGGTGACGTTGCCCAGCAGGGCCATCCAGCCACCGGGGCTGAGCACGTCGCGGGCCTTGGGCCAGCCGGCCGCAGGATCGACCCAGTGCCAGGATGACGCGGCCACCAGGACGTCGAAGCGTCGGCCGCTGTCGTCCCAGTCCTCGAACGTCGATGACTCGACATTGACGTTGCCGAAGGCCGCGAGGCGCTGGCGGGCCAGTGCCGCCATTCCGTTCCCGGGTTCGACAGCGGTCACCTGGCACCCGAGCGTTGCCAGTGACCGCGTTGCCTGGCCGGTGCCGCAGCCCACCTCGAGTACCCGCGACCGCCGGCCCAGGCCGGTTATCTCAGTAAGGTCCGCGAAAAGCGCGTCCGGGTAAGTTGGCCGCATCCGATCGTAGAGTTCGGGGACCTCGTTGAACACACGCCCGAGGCCGCCGGTATCGGCTCCTGTCACGGAACCACCCTTTCATGCTTCCGTTGTGCGGCCCACGGGACAACGGTCTCCCATCGGCTCCCCTTCCCACACTTCAATATGGAGTGCCGATAATGTACATTATGTTAAGTTGATCAGAGATCCCCTCTCCTCCGGATGGTGAGCTGCGGCACTGTCCGGTCTCAATAGAGTTGGCGCAGGCTCAGCGGAGCTGACGCATCCGCCGGTTGTCTCAGCGACCGTTCTCGAGCTGTCGTCCAGACCGGGCGAAGCATGAATGAGCCACGCCGCCGATCCTGACACGTGGACCCCGCTCGCACTCTAATCAGTCGGATAATGCCAGAGGTAGAAGTCGGCCCCATGACAGGAGATGCTGGTGCAGATCATTCAGCCGCCGCGAGTGGAGCAGCGTCCTGAGAAGGCGTACGTGGGCATCCGGGTAGTGACACCATTCCGCGGGATGTTGCGAGCCCGCGACGAGTTGCTGGCTGAGCTTTACAAGTGGCTGACGAGCCATGACTTCGAACCGGCGGGGCCGTTCTTCCTGCGCTTGCACGTCATAGACATGGAAGGTCCGATGGACCTCGAAGTAGGTGTCGTCACGACGACAGAGCTCGAGGGCGATGACCGGGTCCGACCCGGCGTGCTGCCAGCAGGCGGATACGCCACGCTTACCTACGTCGATCACGCCAGGCGTGCCAACAAGGCTCTCATCGACTGGGCCCGCGAGAACGGGGTCGCTTTCGATCGCTGGGATGAACCCAGTGGCGATGCCTTCGCCTGCCGATACGAGGTTTACATCACTGACCCGAGGCGCGAACCGCGCAAGACCAAGTGGGAGGTCGAGCTCAACATAAGAGTTGCGTGACGGCAGCCCCCAGCGACATTCACACAACTTGGAGCCCAACGGACATCGAGTGCCGGAAAAGCGAGTGCGCAGCGTCGCTGGAACCCGCACACTGCTGAGGTGAGCGCGCCGCCTGCCGAGGGAGCCAGGATCGCCTGGCGGGATGTTCCGGAGCCAGTGCACGCGGCGATCGGTCAGATTTGCGGCGCCCCAGTGATCGAGGCCCGGGACCAACCAGGCGGATTCAGCCCGGGAGTGGCGGCGCGGGTCCGCTGCGCGGACGGGACCTGGTGGTTCGCCAAGGCGGCATCGGCTGAGGTCAACCCTGACACTCCGCGGCTGCACCGCCAAGAGGCGAGCGTGCTCGCCGGGCTTGACCCGCTGATCGCCGCCGGTCGGCTGCCGGTACCGCGACTGCGCGGGACAGCCGAGTCCGGGCCTTGGTTTGCGCTCGTCGCTGAAGACGCGGCGGGCAGGCAGCCCGAGCTGCCCTGGCGCGACCGCGAACTCGACGCGGTGCTGGCCACGCTCGACCAGGTAGCCGACGTTCTGACCCCTGCCCCGGTGACGGTCCCGACCCTCTCCGAGTATCTGGGAACTGACTTCACCGGGTGGCGGGCACTGTCCCGGGTCCCCCACGACGACCGCGTCGATCCGTGGTCGCGCGCCCGCCTGCCCGAACTGGCAGCCCTGGAGGCCACCTGGACCGCCCACGCTGCTGGTGAGACGCTGCTGCACGCCGACATCCGGGCCGATAACCTCCTGATCGCCAGCGGCGGCGTGATGGTGGTGGACTGGCCGCATGCCTGCCGCGGGGCCGCGTTCACTGACCTAGTTGCCTTTGCCCCGAGCGTCGCGATGCAGGGCGGCCCCGAGCCTGCGGCGCTGCTCGCAAGGTCCCGCGCTGGACGGGCCGTCAGCCGGGACGCGCTCGCGGCCTTTGTCTGCGCGCTCGCCGGGTACTTCACAGAACGCTCGCTGCGGCCCCCTCCCCCAGGGCTGCCGACGGTGCGCCGCTTCCAGGCCGCGCAAGGTGAGGTCGCCCGCCGCTGGCTGGCTACTCTGTTGTGAACTGGCAACACCTTGAGCTGATCCGTTCCGAGGTGGCGGCCCAGCGCGCAGCCGGGTCAATCTGTTTCGGGGAAGGTTCGGGGTAGTCCGAAGCTCGGCATGACGTTGCTGATGAAGCTGGTGATGGTCGTGATGTGGTCGCCGGCGGTGGTGATGACCAGGAGGCAGTAGGCGCGGTAGACACGGGCGTGCGGGTCTGCCAGGTACAAGCCGAGGGCGGGCTGGCCGTTGGCGCGCGTGGGCACCACGCGGTAGGCACGGCCGGGCCGGAAGGTGACAGCGGCGTAGACGCGTCGGGCCGATTCGATGCCGCGGTATTCCAGCATGGCCGGAGGCATGGACAGTCTCACGTCGGTGACGAGCAGTTCGATCAGGGCGTCGAGGTCGGCGCGTTCCAGGGCGTCGGTGAGCCGGGCGACGAGCCGCTGTTCAGCGGCAGCGTCGGGTTGGTGTGCGGGCCTCTCGTTGCCGGCGCGGCCGGAGTCGGCGAGACGGTTGTCGACGGTGGCGCGGGCGCGCTTGAGGGCGCTGGTTACGGATTCCTGGGTGGCATCGAGCATTTGGGCGACTTCGGAGGCGTGGTAGCCCAGGACGTCGCGGAGGACGAGCGCGGCGCGTTGGCGTGGGGGCAGCAACTGCAGGGCGGTGATGAAGGCCAGGGAGATGGCCTCGGTGGTCTCGTAGCGGGCCTCCGGTCCGGGGCGCTGGTCGACCAGGTGGTCGAGCAGGACGTCGGGGTAGGGCTCCAGCCACGGCGGGGCGTCGCCGGCGCTGGTGGGTTCGGGCAGGGTGGCCTCGGGTAGCGGGGCGGCGATGCGGGGGCGTCGGCTGTCGGCGCGCAGCATGCTCAGGCAGCGATTGGTAGCGATCTGATACAGCCAGGTCCGGAGCGAGGACCGCTGGCCGAACTCGCCGAGGTTACGCCAGGCGGACACGAGGGTCTCCTGAAGTGCGTCCTCGGCGTCCTGCAGAGATCCCAGGATGCGGTAGCAGTGCACCTGCAACTCGTGCGAGTGGGCCTGGACCAGGTCGCGGAACGCGTCGTGGTCGCCGGCCCGGGCCCGGGCGATCAGGTCCGTCGTGTCCATCTCCATCGGCGTGCATCCTCGCTTCCTTCTTTCGGTCGGGCGTTCGGCTCCCTCAACGATAAGGACGACGTCGGCTGGCCAAATTGGGCGGCGTTGCGGCGCCCAAATTCCGGCGGGCGGTGGCGTCTACCCGGTTGGAGGCGGTCCCAGCCCGGGACGTGCCCCGAATACAGAACAGGACCACAGATCATGGCCAAGTACGTTTTCTCCTTCCGCGTGCCCGCCGACTACGCGCCCAACGCCGGGACCGCGGCCGAGTGGCAAGCCTGGTTCGGCGGGCTGGGCGCGGCCCTGGTCGAAGTCGGCCACGCGGTGACCGATTACGCCTCACTCGGCGAGGTCGGCGGCAGCCGCTCCCGGATGGTCGCCTACTCGGTGGTGGCGGCCGAGGACCTGGACTCCGCGCTGGCGCTGGCCAAGGACTGCCCGGTGATGCGGGTCGGCGGCGGGGTCGAGGTCGGCCCGGTGATGGAAGCGGCCGGGTCGTGAGCGCCGCCATAACCGCACCGACGGCGCCGCCGGAAGGGTTGTTCCTGGCGACCGGGCGCGGCAGGGTCACGCTGGCGCTGCTGTGCGCGGTGACGTTCCTGGACGTCATGGACGGCGCGATCGTGAACGTCGCGCTGCCGACCATCCGTACGCACCTGGGGTTCTCGGTGCAAAACCTGCAGTGGGTGGTCAGCGGCTACCTGATCACCTACGGCGGGTTTCTGCTGCTGGGCGGACGGGCCGCGGACCTGCTGGGGCGGCGGCGGCTGCTGATCGCCGGGACCGCGCTGTTCGCGGCCTCCTCGCTAGCCTGCGCGTTGGCCGACAATCAGGGGCTGCTGGTCGGTGCCAGGCTCGCCCAGGGTCTCGGGGCGGCGATGATGTCCCCGGCCGCGCTGTCCATCCTGACCACCACCTTCCAGGGCTCCGACCGTCATAAGGCGCTGGGCCTGTGGGCCGGGATCAGCGGGCTGGCCACGACAGTCGGGCTGATCTTCGGCGGGCTGCTGACCGAGGAGTTCGGCTGGCGGTGGGTGTTCCTCGTGAACCTCCCGATGGCTGCGCTGGTGCTGTTCGGGGCGTTCCGGATCCTGAAGGCCGACCACGGCCGGACCACGGCGGGCGGTTTCGACGCGGTCGGCGCGGTGCTGGTTACCGCCAGCATGATGCTGCTGATCTTCACGTTGGTGAAGGCGCCGGACGTGGGCTGGGGTGCGGGCCGTACCATCGGCGGGCTGGCCGCCTCGGCGGTGCTGATGGCCGCGTTCGTGGTCAATGAGCAGCGGCGCGCCCATCCGCTGGTCCCGTTGTCGATCTTCCGGATCAAGGGCCTGGCCGCCGCCGATGCCACCCAGGTGATCGCCTGGGCCGGGTTCTACTCGATGTTCTTCTTCGTCACCCTGTACATGCAGAACGTCCTGCACTACTCCCAGCTGCGGTCCGGGCTCTCGTATGTGCCGGTGAGCGCCGGCATCGGGTTCGGCTCGACCTTGGCGACGAAGCTGTTCACCCGGACCGGCACCCGTCCGATCATCGTCTCCGGAGCGCTGCTCGCCGCCGGCGGCATCTTCTGGCTGTCCCGCATCCCGGTGGATGGCACCTACCTCGGCAACCTGCTCGCCCCGCTGGTGGTCATGGGGGCCGGGTTGGGGCTGCTGTACGCCGGGGTGCAAACGGCCGCGAACGCGGGCGTGCCGAAGGATCAGGCCGGATTGGCCGCGGCCCTGATCACCGCCTCGTTCCAGCTCGGGTCCGCGCTCGGCCTGGCGGCGTTCAGCGGGATTGCGGCCAGCCGCACCAGCCACCTGCTGGCCGCCCACACCCCGCCCCCGGAGGCGCTCACCGCCGGATTCCAGCGGGCCCTGCTTGTCAGCGCCCTCTGCCTGGTGGCAGCCGGAGCCATCGCGCTGCGCGCCGCCAACACCCACGGCGAACCCGCCGCCACACCAGAAATCCGACAAAACCTGGAGCCGTCCTACGACTCCGCGTAATACAACACAACGAAATCCCGGGATGGCGTTCAACGCCATCCCGGGATTCTCTTACCTTCGGGTGCGCGCTATGCCCATCCCGCTCCCCTGGTCATGCCGAATCACTGGGGGCCAGCCCAGTTCCGCCCGGGAAGGTGAACAGCCGCTGGCCTAGCGTCAGTGCGGTAGGCTCGGCCGCCAGCCGGTGCGCTGCGACCGACATGAAGCCGTCGTGGCTGGTGTCGAACGCCTCCTCGCGGAAGCCTGCCTTCCCGAACCAGGACCGGATCGCGGGAGTTAGGTCGGGCGGACGGCGGTGCCTGGTCCACAGGACGAGCGCGCCGGGTGCGCACAGGCTGGGCAGGGCTGTCACCGTGGCCCGGATGTCGCTGTCGGTGATGTTGCCGAAGATGCCGCATGCGACCACGATCTGGGCGGGTACCGCGCCGGCGCAGGCATCGGTGATCCCGGCGTCGGCCTGCAGCACCTCGACGGCGTGCAGCCCGGCCGCCTGCGCTGCCTGGCGCGCGAGCGCGACGTTGCGCTCGTCCAGCTCTGCCAGCCGGGCGCGCACGTCGTCCCGGCGCGGATGCCCGGTCAGCACGCCGATCACGTCCCTGCCCTGCCCGGCGCACAGGCTGATCAGGCGGATGTCGCCGGCGGGCACACGTTCGAGCTCGGCCCGCAGGTGCCGCTGCACGCGTTCCCCCCGCCGCGAGAGCAGGGAGCCTGGATCGTCGTAATCCCGGTGCCATTCCACCCAGTCAGGCCGCACCATGCTGCGACCCTACCGTCCACAGTGGGAGTCACTGGACTACGTCGCCAAAGACGCTTACGAGTCGGCGACCGGCAGCGCTGGCGGGTGCGCCAAGGTCTTCCACGACGCCGTAAAGACTCAGCTCAGCAACGCAATATTCGAGCGACACCCTAAAGGGGAACGCTGGGACGCCAGGGACGAAGCAATCGCGGCGGTGAAGATTCCCCTGGTGGCGGCGCGCTTTCCCCTGAGCTTACCGAGCCGAAGCGCGGCGCCCTCCCGCGCCCGACGCGGGCAGAAAATTGCGCATTCTCCTGTGGTACAGGCGGGTCCCGCGTGGCTCTAACTAAGTGAGAGCCTGCAGCAAGGCTGGAACGGAGAAAGTGCGTTGAGCTACGGAATCCACTCGTGAGACACGGCCAGGACCAGGCGGCCAGCCCGGCCGCCGCCCAGGGCCGGGCGGCGGAGTTCGAGGGGTTCATGCGGGAAGGCGAGCCGAAGCTGCGTCGCGCCCTGGTGGCCGCCTACGGCTTCGAGGACGGGAGGGACGCCACGGCAGAGGCGCTCGCCTACGCCTGGGAGCACTGGGAGCGTCTTCGGGCGATGCCGAACGCGATGGGGTACCTGTTCCGCGTCGGGCAGAGCAGCCGCAGGCACCGACGGGTACCCGTGCTCTACGACGTCTCAGGATGGCCGGACCACCTGTTTGAGCCCGGACTGCCCGGTGCGCTCGCGGCCCTGTCGCGGCGCCAGCGCACGGTGGTCGTCCTAGTGCACGGGTTCGGCTACACGCTGCATGAGGTCGCGGAGCTGACTGGCATGCGCCGCACCACCGTTCAGAACCACAGCGACCGGGCATTGGCGCGGCTGCGCGGCAAACTAGGAGTCACCCATGGACAATGACTTGGACAGCCAGATCCGCGAGCTGATCGACTGCGGGGCACGGCCCGTCTCGTTTCACGAGGTCAGCCAGCGGGGCGCGCCGTCTGCCCCCCGCGTGGCCGGACGGCGCCGCACGCTGGTCACCGCCGCCGCGGCCGGGGTTGCCGCCGCCGGCTGCGCGGCCGGGCTCGCCGTCGCGCTCTCCTCCCCCGGCGCCCCGTCACGACCTGCCGCGCAGGCCAGCCCCTCCAGCCGCTCTAGCCAGGGGTCCGCGTTCCTGACGGCGGCGACTGTCAGGCAGGTGGCGTCGGCATCCCGCTCCGCCCTGGCGAACTCCGGCCGGGAGCAAATCAGCTACCGGAGCGTGAAAAACGGGACCGTAACCCTCGCGGGGACCGACACCGTCACCTACTCGGGAAGCGATTACAACTACGCGGTCCACCAGACGGTGCCGGCGTTCCCCGGCGGCGTCGTCCGGGTCGTGCACGGACAGTACTACATCGGGGTGGGCCCAAGACTTGTGTGGCTGCACCAGCTTGGCGAGGACACCAGCCCCCAGTTCCCCGAGGCGGCGACGCTGCTGCGGCTGCTGTCCCCTGCCGCGGGCTTCCAGGACGCCGGGACAGATGTGATCGGCGGTACCCAGCTCACCCACCTGCACGCCACCCGGCTCAGCGGGCTGCCGGAAGGCACGACTCTCGCGCGGTACGCGAACTTGACCGCGGATCTCAAGTCCGGGACTGTGCCGCCGGGGTCCCTGACCGCGCTCGACGTGTGGGTCGATAGACATGACGTGGTGCACCAGATGAACATCCAGCTGCTGGGCAGCGACGGCCAGACCACGCTCACGGTGACCTTTACCGACTTCGGGCAACCGCAGTCCATCACCGCCCCGGCGACCTCGAACCCAGTCCCGGCTTCCCCCTGAGCTCTGGCTGGGGGCCGCGGGTCTCCCCCGCGGCCCCCATGCCACGACGCGGCGTCCAAATTTCTCTTAAGAACTTTGAGGAGGAGCGGCTGCGCGAGGCTGAAATGTCAGCACAGATCGCTATTATGTTCGTGTAGGTCAAGTTCATACCCATACTTATCCGGAGGGAGGCCGATAGTGGACGAGCATGAGTCGCCCGGTTCCGACCCGATCCCGGAGAACACGGATGGCGGACTCCCCCATCCGGGCTGTGCGCCTGACCCGGAGTGGGATGCCTACCTCGCCTGGCGCGAGCGGGAGATCGCCGCAGGCCGTGACGAGAAGCCGCCCGAGCAGTGGGAGATCGAGGGTTCGGCGGTCTCGCTGAGCCTCGGTGACGCTACTGACATCGATCCGGCGATCCTGGCCGCTGTATGCGGGCCGGATGGTCTGGGCGGCGATGCGCTCGGCCCGCAGTTCGGCCAGGACGCCGCCGCGGACGTGCTGCGGCCCAACCCGGTGCTGGCTGCGCTGACTGAGCAGGCGTGCGCCGACCTGTCGCGACTGACCGACAATCAGCTGATCGGCGCGCTCCGAGCCGCGCGGCGACTGGAGAACCGCACCCATTACCTGCAGACGCGGACCATCGCCGAGTTCGCTCGCCGCCGGGCCGAGGAACTCGAGACCGCGAAGGCCCGTGGCGTCCGTGTCCGCTGCCGCGCGGGCGAATTTCCGGGGGTCGAGCTGGCCTCGGAACTGCTCATCAGCGGGCTGGAAGCCGGACGCTGGATCGACTCGGCCACCGATCTCACGACCCGCCTGCCAAGGACGTTGCAGGGCATGTCGGCCGGTCTGATCGATGCCGAGCGCGGGGCGGTTATCGCCGCGTACACGGGTTGCCTCAGCGCGGAAGACGCCGCCATGGCCGACGAGATCCTGGCGGCGACCGCGCCGGAGGTCCGCGCCGAGACGCTGGCCCGTCGAGCCGCCGCTTTGGAGATGAAGCTCGACCCGGAGGCGGCGAAGACCCGCAAGGAGAAAACCAAGCGAGTTGCCCAGCGGGTCCAGGTTCAGCTTGAGCGGTCGGGAAACGCCTCCGTCGCTGGTCGCGAGCTCGAT
The DNA here is from genome assembly GCA_963836195.1 of uncultured Actinomycetota bacterium. Classification (GTDB taxonomy): domain Bacteria; phylum Actinomycetota; class Actinomycetes; order Streptosporangiales; family Streptosporangiaceae; genus Trebonia. The sequence continues at coordinate 677,414 of CAWIIX010000020.1, forward strand.
GTCGCCGATGCAATGGCCTCCAAGGCCAACATCCACGCCATCGCTCTGCGGCTGCGTCGCGCCGGCCTAACGGGCTCCCTCGACCATCTGCGCGCCGGCGTCTTCAACGACCTGCTCCAGGGCCGCAGCCCCTTCGACCGCCTCGCCCCAATCCCCGAAGCGCCGGCAGCTTGCGACGTATCCGATGAGGAGGACGCGTTCGCTGGCGACAACGCGCGAGCCGACGACCTAACACCTGAGGCCGAGACGACGCCGGCCGACGATTCGGTTCCATTGGACGCGCCGATCCCCGAGAGCCCGAGCGACGGGTGGGACTCCCCGGATGACCCCATCGCGGACCAGGGCGAAGATGCGGACGGGGAGGCGTCCATCGGCAACTGGCCCCGCTCAGGCGATCATCCCAGCCCTGACGAGGACTTCGGTTACGACGATGAGAACGCAACACCGTCAGGCACGAACAGCAGGGCCCGCACGCCCACGCCGGCGATCATCAACCTCCTCGTCCACGCGGGCACCCTCTTCGGTTGGGACACCACCCCGTCCCAAGCAGGAGGTTGGGGCCTCCTGAACCCCGGTGAAACCAGGGACCTCGTCGGCGCCGCCTCGATGCACCCCCAGACCCGCTGGTGCATGACCGTCCTCGGCCCTGACGGCACAGCCGTCGCCCACGGCTGCTCGCCAGGACGACATCCGTGGTCCCCGGCTCCTCCAGACGCCGAAGCATCACCGCCGCAGTCGCTACGGGACGGACCCCACGCCAGGAAGGCCGAGCAGTTCTTCGACTTCGTGCGCGCCCTGCATCTCACCATCGAGCCAATCGCCAAGGGAACGTGCGACCATCGACACGCCGAGGAGCCCTACACCCCGAGCCGCAAGCTCCAGCATCTGGTCCGCGCCCGCTCGGGCACCTGTACAGCACCCGGCTGTCAGGCCCAGGCCGTCCACGCGGACCTGGACCACACAACTCCGTACCCAGAAGGTTCCACCGACGAGTGCAACCTAGGCCCGAAGTGCCGCACTCACCATCGTGCAAAGCAGACTCCAGGCTGGAAGGTCGAGCAGCCCGAGCCCGGCGTCTTCCGCTGGACCCTCCCCTCAGGCCGCGGCCATACCACCCGCCCCAGCACCTACTGAATCGACGGGGAGGCCGGGAAGCGCTCGTTCTCCCCGGTGAGCCCAAGCAGCCGGGTCCCTCATGGGCGATACGGTACGTTTCATGCCGTGCAGATGATCGAACGGCCGTGGGGCATCACGGCATTCAGCAGCGCGAGCGTGCAGGCCCCGCCCGATCTGGCGCGACTGAGGTTCCGGGTGTCGCGGCTCCAGCAGACCCCGGCGGAGTCCTTCGCGATGACCAGCGAGGCCGTCGGCGAGGTGCGCCGAGTGCTGCGTGAACACCGGGTCCCCGATGGCAGCGTGCAGAAGTCGCAGCTGACGCTGGCGAGCGCGTGGAGCAACGGCACCGACCGGAAGTTCCTTGGCTACCAGTGCCAGGCGTCGTTCGTGGTGGAGTCACGCGAGCTAGACGGCGTTCAGCAACTCCTGGTGGACGTCGTAGCGGCGGGCGCGAACGAGATCCAGGCCATGAGCTTCGACGTCATCGACAAGCCCGCCGTGCGGGCCGAGGCCCGCCGGGCGGCTGTCCTGGCGGCCCGGCGCAAGGCGCAGCTTTACGCCGATGCGGCCGGCGTGCGGCTGGGCGCGGTTCTGCACATCGAGGACGTGGACCCCGACAAGCTCGGCGAAGGCGGCTACCGCAGTCACTCCTCGGCGTTCAGCGAGTCCTCGGCTGAGAATCTCGCCCCGGGCCATGTGGTCGTGTCGGCTGCGGTGATCCTCGGCTTCGCGATCGCACATGACTAGAGAAATCGCACATTAAGAGACCGCGTGAGCGGTCGGCCGGCGGTGCCTGCCGGAGGATCGGCCCAGTGGTGCGAGAGACTGGCCTCAGACCACGATTCTGCGGAGGCACCGACTGATGACGGAACAAGCGCACCCGGAGTGGGAATCCAGTTACACCAGCGACACGCCCGCCCCGTGGGACATCGGCCGGCCGCAACCGGCGTTTGTCCGGCTCGCTGACAAGGGCCTGCTGACCGGGCTCCTGCTCGACGCCGGCTGCGGAACCGGCGAGAACTCGCTCCTCGCCGCCAGCCGCGGCGCCGATGTCGTCGGCATCGACCTGTCGCCGACCGCGATCGCCCGGGCGCGGGAGAAGGCGTCCGAGCGCGGGCTGGCCGCGCGGTTCGAGGTGGCGGACGCACTTGACCTCGAACGCCTCGCCTTCACCGTCGACACGGTGATCGACAGCGGCGTGTTCCACGTGTTCAACGACGACGCACGGGCCCGGTACGTCGCCAGCCTCGCCGCTGCGCTCAAACCAGGGGGCGTCTGCTATCTCATGTGCTTCAGTGATCGGCAGCCGGGGACCTGGGGTCCGCGCCGTGTTAGCGCGGACGAGCTGCGCGCGGCGTTCAGTGACGGCTGGGTCGTCGAGTCGATCACCGCGGACACCTTCGACATCAACCCGGTCGAGGGCGCGACGCGGGTGGAAGCGTGGCTGGCCACGATCACGCGTCTATGACCAGGGGAAATCGAGTTAGCGCGGGGTGAGGAGGCAGAACTCGTTGCCCTCGGGGTCGGCCAGCACCGTCCACGGGACGTCGCCCTGCCCGACGTCGGCGGGCGTCGCGCCGAGATCCCGCAGCCGGGCCACCTCCGCCTCCTGGTCGTCGCCGGGGTACGCCCGCAGGTCGAGATGGATGCGGTTCTTCACCGTCTTCACGTCGGGATTGCGGATGAACTCCAGGTACGGGCCGACGCCCTTGGCGGAGCGCAGCGCCGCATAGTCGTCGGTAACAGCGTTCAGCGTCCAGTCCATCGCCTCGCCCCAGAACCGGGCCATCGCCCGAGGATCGGCGCAGTCGACCACCACCGCGGCCATCGGCCCGGTGTCGCGGTAGACCGGTCGGGGCTCGAGCACGCAGAACTCGTTGCCCTCGGGGTCGGCCAGCACGGTCCACGGCACGTCGCCCTGCCCGACGTCGGCGGGCGTCGCGCCGAGATCCCGCAGGCGCGCGATCAGCTCGGCCTGATGCGCCGATGAGGTGGTGGCGAGGTCGACGTGCACGCGGTTCTTCACGGTCTTGGGTTCCGGGACGGCGATGACGTCGATGCAGACGGCGACGGGGTCGGGGTACGTGAAGGCGGCCGGCTCCAGGTTGGTCACACCCGGCTCCTCGCTGGACATGGTCCAGCCGAGCGCCTGCGCCCAGAAGCGGCCGACCGCTGCGTCATCCCGGGCGTTCATCGCGATCTGCACGAGCCGAGTTGCCATGCCGCCGATTTTAAAGGCCCACGGGGATCAACGATCCCTAGCGCGCCGGGTTCGCTAGCAGAGCCAGGACCTGCGGGTCGCCGGTGAGATACGGCAGTGCCAGCAGGACCCCGCCGGGGTCCGTCATCGCCCCGGCCATCGCCAGCGCCAGCAGATCGCCGGGGGTGACCTCCCGCACGGTGACGAACTCTCCCGGGTCGAGTCGCTGCTCGTGCCGCCGCTCGCAGCCGGTGCCGAGAAAGTAGTGCCGCACCATCCCGGAATACGCGTCGTAGCGCATCTCACCGAGGTAGGTCATTTCCGCGGGAACGTAACCGGTCTCCTCGGCGAGCTCCCGGGCGGCGCCGTCGGCCAGTGACTCGTCGGGGTCGATGCCGCCACCGGGGAGCTCTGCCATCACGCGCTCGGGACCCGGCCGGTACTGCTCGGCGAGCACCACTGTGCCTCGGACGGTCAGCGCGACGACAGCCGCGGCGGTTCCGGCCGCGTGCTCCGTCACTGTGAACGTCTTCTCTGACCCGTCAGGCATTCGGAAGGTCTTCGCGGTAAGGACGCGTCGCCCTACCTGGCCCTGGCGTTCGCTGCTGAGCAATTCCCATGCGCTGGTCACCGGGAGATCCTAAGCCTGCTGCGGCGGCTGCGGGGATCACCGCGCTCCTGCAGGAGCAGATGACCTGAATCAATAGCTCGCGATCAGGTTCTGAGGGGTCGCTTAACTAGCGTGGAACGGTGAGCGAGGGCCAGTGGTCCGCCGCCCACTCCGGCCATCCCGGCCACCCGGCCGGCGGAGGCGGGATTTCGCCGCCGCCGAGCTCGGCCGCGTCGGGCGCCTGGAACTGTTCCCGCCACTGGTCCACGTCGGCCTCGCTCATCGGGAACGTCTGCTCCGGCGTCGTGGCCTGGCGGTGCGCGATGCGCGCGAGCTGGACGTCCTTGTCCACCGGCAGGTAGACCACCTGGCACGCGGCTCCGGCTGACCGCGCCAGCCAGCGCAGGGCCGACCGTTCGTCGCGGCCCCAGAGGCCGTAGTCGAGCACGACGCTGGTCCCCAGCCGCAGCGCCTGCAGGGCAACCGAGATCAGCCGCCCTTCCAGCACGAAGCGCTTGCCGTCGGCTAGCGGCTCGCCGAACAGGGGGATCATCCACTCGTCCGGGGTCAGCCGCAGCGCCCGGTGCGCTGCGGCGAGTTCTTTGGCCCGGGTGGTTTTCCCGGCCCCCGCCAGCCCGACCATCAGCAGCATCGTGGCGGCGCCGCAGTCGTTCGTCGTGACCGGGTACGGACAAGGTTCTTCGGTTGGTGAGTCGAATCGCTGCGACGCAGACATGGACACCCCTGATCAGGCAGGACGGTCCGGCAGCACAGGGATGGACACGCAAGTGACTGCCGACGGGACACTGATCCGGCGGTACGGGCACTGACCCTCGACGGGGGCAGGCATGAAGGCCGCGGTTACAACGGCCTCGGCACCACCGCTAGGCGGCGGTCCGGATATTCATGGCAGCGCAGCAGCACATGTCTCCACCCTAGTGGGGGTGGCGCTGATTTGCAGCAGCTCTCCGGGGCCGAGCCAGTCGTCAATCGCCTGGTAGGCGGCCGTCCAGAAGTCGAGGGAGAGCGATTGCGGCGAGTTCGCGCGCTGCAGCAGCAGGATCATCGACATGTCCTCGGCCGGGTCGTTGTACCAGGCGGTGCCGTAATAGCCCGGCCATCCGTAGCTCCCGACCGAGGGCCCCAGGTGCGTGCGCCGGGTGCGGACGGACATCCCGAAACCCCAGCCGATGTCGTCGAAGTCCCCCGGCCGGAACCCGGAGACTGCCTTCTGCGCGGGCGTCAGGTGGTCGCTGGTCATCAGGGTCACCGACGGCCGCGACAGGACCCGTCGGCCGTGCAGGACACCGCCTCCGAGCAGGGCCGAGGCGAAGGCGAGATAATCGGCGGCGGTCGAGACAAGCCCGCCTCCGCCCCCCTCGAACGCCGGCGGCCGGCTCCAGTTCCCGATGGGGCCGTCTTCGACCACCAGGGTGTCGGTGGCGTCATCGCGCTCGTAGGCGGTCGCCAGCCGGCGGATGTTCTCGGCGCGCACGCTGAAGGCGGTGTCCTTCATCCCGAGCGGCTCGCAGATCCGCTCCTGTAGCGCGTCCTCGAAGGACATGCCGGTGGCGCGGGCGACGAGCACGCCCGTCACGTCGGCGGCGGTCTCGTACATCCAGCGCTCGCCCGGCTGATGCACGAGGGGAAGCGAGCCGAGGCGGCGGATCCACTCGTCCGGCCCGGCCGCGTCCGGGCCGTCCTGGACGAGCCGGAGCGCGTCCAGCGCGTCGGAGATCGGGACCGTTCCCGGCTCCGCGATGACCATGCCGGTGCCGAGGCGGAAGGTGAGCAGATCTCGCAGCGTTATCGGCCGTTGCGCCGGGACGGTGTCGTCGAGCGGGCCGTTCGGATCGGCGAGCACGGTCATGTCGGCCAGTTCCGGGAGGAACTCGTCGACCGGGTCGTCGAGGCGGAGCGTGCAGTCCTCAACCAGCGTCATCGCGCAGGCGGCCACGAGCGGCTTGCTCATCGAGGCGATGCGGAAGATCGTGTCGTCCGCCATCGGCGTCCGCGAGCCCTCCCCCTCGAGCGCGAGACGGCCGACCGCCATGATGTGGGCCTCACCGCAGCGCGCGACGGCGAAGACCGCACCCGGGGCGAGGCCGGAATCGACGACACGCTCGAGCAGGTCCTGCACGAGGTCCAGCCGTTTCGGCGAGAACGCCCTTGCCCCGCCCCTGCCGTATCCCGAGCTCGTACCGCCCACCACGCACCTCCGCAGGATCTTCCAGGCCGTAATCCCAGGCTGCGAATGATGACGTTACGCCCGTCCGCATCTAATCGGAGCTGCTGTCCTCGTCCGCGGGCTGCGCGGAGTTGCTTGCGCTCTTCCGGCGGCGGAGGTACCGGCCCAGGCCCAGCAGGGCGACGATCCCGGCGATGACGATCACGATGATGCCCGAGCTGCGGTCTGCTGCCAGGTGCCGTCGATCTCGGTCATGTCCGAGGCGTCGAGCGCCGCCTTGAGGCCTACGACCTCATACATGTTGGCGCCGGCGGCGATGGCCGCGCGTATCCCGTCCTCGCGCCGGGCCCGCGCCTGCGCACCGGACAGGACGCGGGGGGCGTCGGCGAGCGGGATGCGCAGGACTCCGTCGCCATCGGCGACGATGACATCGCCCGGCTCGATCAGCACGCCCCCACAGACGACGGGAACGTTGACCTCGCCCGGTCCTCGCTTCAGCAGGCGGCCGGCGTACCGGCCACGGCACCAGACCGGGAACTGGGTCTTGGTGAGGGCGTCCGAGTCACGCACCGGCCCGTCCACGACGACGCCGGCCAGGCCCTTCTCGCGTGCGGCGAGCGACACCATCTCGGCGAACATCGGGGTTGTCGCCTGGCCCGCGGTCGTTACCACCAGCACCTGCCCGGCCCCGGCCAGCTGCAGCGCCCGGTAGCCGGCGAGCCCGTCGCCGGGGAAGACATAGGCGGTGACGGCCTGGCCCACGATCTTGAGCCCGCGGTTCAGCGGCGCGATCGCCGGGTCGAGCAGGGACATCCGGCCGGGGATGGTCTCCATGGCCTCGTGCAGGTCCGCGACGCTCGACCGGCCGATGGCCTCGATGACCGCGGGGTCGCCTGCCGGGATACGGGTGAAGATACGGTGCGTCATCGCGCCTCTCCTTCCATGGCCACCCGAGTGCGGCCATCACTGCGCTGGTGAATAAGGTCCTGCACCCGCGCCCGGTACTGCTCGACGCTGGCCAGCTTGATCTCCTCATAGCCGCGGATCATGTCGGGCAAGGCGGCCAGCTCGACGGTCCGTGCGTAGGTTTCCTCGCCGAGCGTCGGCAGCGCGCCTTCGATCATGGCCCGGTACTCGCCGACCAACGCGCGTTCGGTGCGTCGTACGCGGGTATAGCCGAACGGGTCGAAGGCGGTTCCCCGCAGCGGCTTCATCATCCGCAAGACGACGAACGCCGGCCGAAACCACGGTCCAAGGCGAAGCTTGTCCTTCCGGCCGAGCGCGCGCAGCAGCGGCGGGTGGAGCAGGTAGTACTCCTTGGCTCCCGGGCCGAATGCGGCCCGTACCGCCGCCTTGGCTCGCGGGTCGAGCGACAGCCGGGCGACTTCGTACTCGTCCTTGTACGCCATGAGCTTGTGCAGGTACCTGGCGACCGCCTCGGAAAGCTCCGTGCCCGCGGCGATGCGCTGCTCGGCCGCGCGCACCCGGGCGACGAACTGCGCGTAGTCGCGGGCGTAAGCCACGTCCTGGTAAGCGGCGAGGTCGGGGACCCGCGTCGTGAGCAGGCGCTGGAGCTCAGAGCCGGGAGCGCTGCCGACGGCGTCGATGATCGCGCGCTCGGCGGCGGTCGGCTCGTCGGCGGCCGCAGGCGGTGCCAGCGCGGCGAGCATGGCCGCGAACGCGTCCGGGTCGGCGACGTACTGCCGTCCCCGCCTGAAGGCCTGGAGGTTCTGCCGTACCTGCACTCCGTTGAGCTCGATCGCCTCCTCGACGGCAGTCGCGGGCAGCGGCAGGGCACCGGCCTGGAGCGCCACTCCGGTCAGGAACAGGTTGGCGAACTGGTCGCTGCCGAGCAGCGACACCGACAGCCCGCGGGCATCGACGAAGACCGACCGCTCCGCCCGGGTCGCTTCCCTGATCCGCGCGCCGAGGTCGTCGGCATCGGGGAACCGGGCCGACGTGTTCGCCACCATGGCGCCGGTCGGGACCTTCGACGTGGACACGACGGCGACGGTGCGTCCGGGGGCGGTCACGGCGAGGTTCCTGGTGTCGGCGGCGACCAAGAGGTCGCAGCCGAGGTAGAGGTCGCACTCGCCCGCCGACGCCTTGTTGCTCTCGCCGATGGCGGTCGCGCTGATCTTGATGTCGGAGACGACCGCGCCGCCCTTCTGGGCCAGCCCGGTCTGGTCGAGGGTCCGGACCTCCCGGCCCGCCAGCAGGCCTGCCGCGGTGAGGACCTGGGCGAGCGTGACGACGCCGCTGCCGCCGATGCCGGTGATCCGCGTGGTGTGCGTCCCGGTGGCCAGGCTGGTGCTCCCGGCCGGGCCGGGAAGGTCGCCGGCGTCCAAGTCCTGGGCAGCGGATCGGCCGGGCGTGCCCGGCTTCGAGTCAGGAACGACCGACACGAAGGAGGGGCAGTCGCCTGCCACGCACGCGTAGTCCTTGTTGCAGGACGACTGGTCGATGGCGGTCTTGCGACCGAAGTCGGTGTCGACGGGCTGGACGGACAGGCAGTTCGACTTCACGCCGCAGTCGCCGCATCCTTCGCAGATGCGCTCGTTGATCATGATCCGCGCGACCGGGTCGGGCACCAGGCCGCGCTTGCGCTTGCGCCGCAGTTCCGTCGCGCATTCCTGGTCGTGGATCAGGACCGTGACCCCTGGCACGCGGCTCAGTTCCTCCTGGGCCGCGATGAGCCGGTCGCGCTGCCAGACTTGCACGCCCGGCGCCAGCCGGACGCCGCGGTACCGGCCGACCTGATCGGTGGTCACGATGATGCGGCGCACCCCCTCGGCCAGCAGCATCCGGGTGAGGGCCGGGATGGGCATCGCGCCCTCCGCCTGCTGGCCGCCGGTCATCGCGACGGCCGAGTTGTACAGCAGCTTGTAGGTCACGTTCACTCTGGCGGCCACCGCCGCGCGCACGGCCAGGCTGCCGGAGTGGTGGAAGGTCCCGTCGCCGATGTTCTGCAGCAGGTGCTTTCCGTCCTTCAGGAACGGGGCCATGCCGATCCACTGAGCGCCCTCTCCGCCCATCTGGGTCAGTCCGGTGACGTTCCCGATGGTGTCCGGGGTCATCATCAGCACGAGCGAATGGCAGCCGATGCCGGCGCCGACGACCGAGCCCGCGGGAACCTTAGTCGAGGTGTTGTGCGGGCAGCCAGAGCAGAAGTACGGCGTGCGGGTGACGAGCGGCAGCAGCGCTGGCGTGCGCGCAGTGGCCCGGGCCGCCTGCCAGGCGGCCACCGGCGCGAATCCGGGCCGGGCGGCGAGCCTGCGGGCTAGCCCGGCGGCGATGGAATCGGCGTCGAGGACTCCATCGGCGGCGAACAGCGCGGTGCCCTCGGGTGTCGTCTTGCCGGTGACACGCGGCGCGGACGGGGTGCCGTAGAGGATCTGCCGGACGGCCGACTCAACGAAGCCGCGTTTCTCCTCCACGACGATGATCTCGTCCAGGCCGTCGGCGAACCCGGCGATCTCCGCCGGAATGAGCGGATGAATCATGGCCAGCCGCAGCAGTCGCACGCGCGCCGCCTGCAATCCGGCCTCGTCGAGCCCGAGGATGCGCAGAGCCTGGCGCAGGTCGAGGTACGTCTGCCCGGCGGCGATCAGGCCGAGTTTCGAGATCGTGCTGAAGCTCTCGGCCTTGTTCAGCCGGTTGGCTTGAGCGTAGGCGCGCGCGGTGTCGAGCCGGATGCCCTCGCGGGTTCGTTCCATCTCCGACAGGTGCGGCTGCAGCAGGCGCGTGTTGACCTGGTGCTGGAATCGCGCTTCGGGCAGGACGGGCGTGACGCGATCGTGGTCGACCTGGACCTTGCCGGTCCCGTCGGCGACATTCGTGACGATCTTCAGCGCGACCCACAGGCCGGAGCAGCGCGACATCGCGACGGCATGCGTCCCCAGGTCGAGCACGTCCTGCGGATCGGCCGGGTAGAGGATGGGCATCCCGAGGTCGGAGAGCAGGATCTCGGAGGCGCCGGGAAGGGTCGACGACTTGGCCGAGGGGTCGTCGCCGACGAGCGCCACCGCGCCGCCGCGCGGGTCCGTGCCCATCAGGTTCGCGTGCCGTAGCGCGTCCGCGGCCCGGTCGAGGCCGGGCGACTTGCCGTACCAGTACCCGGTCACGCCGTCGACCCGGGCATCGGGCAGGCTCGGTGCCAGCTGGGTGCCCTGCACTGAGGTGGCGGCCAGCTCCTCGTTAACCCCGGGCCTGAACACCACGTCGCATTCGTCAAGCGCCCGCTGATTGCGCTGGAGCTCGAGGTCGTAGCCGCCGAGCGGCGAGCCCTCGTACCCGGAGATGAACGCGGCCGTGTCCAGCCCGCGGGCACGGTCAGCGCGGCGCACGTTTAGCGGCAGGCGGGCGAGCGCCTGGACGCCGGTCATCTGCGCCTCGCCGGTCTCGGCGGTGTAGCGGTCCTGTGGCGGAATCGTCAACGCGGGTGCCCCAACTGCTCGGTCCTCGTGAATATCACCAGGTTGACAGCCTGGGAGCGGCTACTCTATTGACAGAATTCAGATCTTAAGACGGAGATATCGTGAAAATCACGGAGGCGGCCGAGCCGGTGCCCGTGCCGGGCACGCAGGCGCTGTTCGCGGGGCTGGCCGCGCGCCTCGGTCGCGTCACGCCGGCGATCACGGCGCGCATCCGGGCCGAGATCCCCGGGTACGGCGTCCTGGACCCCGAGGCGCATGCGGCGGATGTCGACCGCCAGATCCGCGACGCCGTGAGCGGCCTGGTGAGCGGGTCAGGCCCGACCGCGGGCGCGATAGAGCACGCGCGCGGCATGGGGCACCGCCGTGCCGCAGCCGCGATAACGCTGCCCGATGTTATCGAGGCCTACCACATCGCCTACCGGGAGATCTGGGTGGAGTTGCTTGGCGACGCCCGGGAGTCAGAGCCGCCGCTCGACAGCGCCCTCGCCTCTGTGGTCAGCCTGCTGTGGCTGTGGATTCACCGGCTGAGCGCGGCCGTGGCCGAGGGGCACGCGGCGGAGACCCAGGCACGCCGCGGCGATCGCCTCGAGCGCGAGCGCGAACTGATGGATCAGCTAACCGGCCGGTCCCCCGTCGACGACGCGATCGCGGCCGAGCTCGGGTACCGGGCGGACGGCGAGTTCATGGTCGTGTGCGTGGCCGGGCTCGGCCGACGCGACACCGACCGTCTGGCGGAGGCACTCCACGCGGTGGGCGGGCGAGTCACCTGCACGCATCACGATCGTCACGTTGTCGTCGTCGCTCAGGGCCTGACGGCCGGGCAGATCCGCGCCGCGGTCGACGCGATCCGGCCGAAGGCGAGGATAGGCGTGGGAATTGCCCGCGGCGGCCTGGCCGGCGCGGCGGTGTCCCTCCGGGACGCTCGGGAAGCCGTGGAACGGACGAATGAGGACCGCCGGATGGTCGAGTTCGAGCATGACTGGCTGATGTCGTGCCTGGTGGCGATTAAGCCGCGGTTCGAGGCGATCGTCGCGCCGACGATGGCCGTGGCCCAGCGGCATCCGGACCTGGCCGAGACCGTCCTGGCCTATTCCAGATGCCGGTACTCGGTGAGCGCCTGCGCCCGCCAGCTTCAGATCCATCCGAACAGCGCCAGGTATCGCCTTGACCGCTGGAAGGCCCTGACCGGTCACGACGTTGAGACGGCCCACGGGCTGACCGCCTCGGTCATAGCGCTCGAATTGATGAGCTAGCCCGCCCGGGTCTCCTGCAGAGTATCCAGCGGCGCACGTCAGCGGCAATCGGATTTTCCTGGGGCAGGGGGGAAAACCTGTTGCCCCGGCCGGCTGCGGCGCCGACGATCGGAAGCTGTTGACTGAAGGGTGCAGCGAAGCGATGTCACAGGCACAGGAATTTCCCCACCGGGGCAGCTCGGCGCATGCCGCCGAGCTGGAGTTCGCTGCCACCCTGCTGCCCGTGTGGGGCTTCCCACGGAACGCGGATGTCGCCTTGGTCGACGAGCAGGGGGTCAACAATCAGACCTTCCTCGTCCATTATCGGTTGCAGCGCTACGTGCTGCGCGTCACCGGCTTCCTCACCGTCGCGGAGGTGAGCGCCGAGCACCGGATCCTGCGACGGCTGCGGCGCAGCGCGCTTCCGTTCCGGGTGCCGGAGCCGGTGGCCGCGACCGACGGGCGCACGGTGATCGAGACCCCAGCCGGGCCCGCGACCCTCTGCCGGTGGCTGCCCGGCGTGCGCCCCGGCGTGGGCAGCGAGGTGGCGTTCGAGCGCCTCGGCCGGGCCGTCGGGCTGGTCGACGCCGCGCTCGCGGAGGTGCCGCTCGGAGCCGCCCTCCGCGATTGGCGGACTGACCCGCGCCGGGTCCGGCCGGGCGACCCGCCCGCCGACGTCCTGTTCGGCGAGCTGCGCTCGGCCGGGCTGGGCGCCGAGCAGGTCGCGGTGCTCACCGCGGCGGCCCGTCGCGCGGGGCGGTGGTGGCCTGACGCCGACGACCTCCCGGCCCAGGTCATTCACGGCGACCTCACGCCGGCCAACCTGCTGGCCGACCCGGACACGGGCGAGGTGATCGGGCTCCTCGACTTCGAGCTGGCCAGCGCCGGCTTCCGGGTGCAGGACGTCACGGCTGCGCTTTATCACTCGACGGCGCTGACGACCCCCGACTGGCCGCGCCGCACGGCCGCGTTCCTGCGCGGCTGCTCCTCGGTCAGGCGGCTTGAGCCCGTCGAGGTGGCGGCGCTGCCCGAGCTGCTCATCGCCCAGTCGCTCGGCTCCGTCCTGTGGCGGGCGGTCCGCTGGCGGGCCGGGCTCGCGCAGTTCAGCGACGTCATCGCCCGGGTCGAAAGGCTGGAGGCGACCACACGGTGGCTCGCCGAGAACGAGGGCACGCTGCTGTTCGTCGCGACCGCCGTCAACTCCGGTTCCTGACCTCGCGCTAGGCTGAGAGCTCGTGACAGCTACCTCGAGGCCCCTGCGCGTGGGCCTGCAACTGCATCCCCAGCACGCCGACTACAAGACGATCCGCCGCACCGCCTCCGAGGCGGAAGACCTCGGCGCCGACGTCGTCTTCAACTGGGACCATTTCTATCCCCTGTACGGCGAGCCAGAAGGCATGCACTTCGAGTGCTGGACGATGCTCGGCGCCTGGGCGGAGTCGACCTCGCGCGTTCAGATCGGCGCGCTCGTCACGTGTAACAGCTACCGTAACCCGGAACTGCTGGCGGACATGGCGCGGACCGTCGATCACATCAGCGACGGCCGCCTCATCCTCGGCATCGGCTCGGGCTGGTTCCAGAAGGACTACGACGAGTACGGCTACGAGTTCGGGACCGCGGGCGGCCGCCTCGATGACCTGGCCGAGGCGCTCCCCCGGATCGAGTCGCGGCTGGCCAAGCTGAACCCGGCCCCGACCCGGCACATCCCGGTGCTCATCGGCGGCGGGGGCGAGAAGAAGACGCTGCGCCTGGTCGCCAGGCACGCTGACATCTGGCACAGCTTCGGCGACCCGGAAACCGTCGAGCGCAAGGTCGCCATCCTGGGGCAGCACTGCGCCGACGTCGGCCGTGACCCGGCCGACATTGAGGTATCGGTGGGGGTCAGCGGCAGCCCCGACGAGCTCGGCCCGAAGCTGCGCTCGGTCGGGGCCTCCCTGTTCACCGTCGGCGTCGGCGGTCCCGACTACGACCTCTCCGACCTGCGTCGCTGGATCGCCTGGCGCGACAGCCAGAACGCCTGACCGATCCCGACAGCGGGTTCCCGTCGGTTAGGGCCGCCCACGTCAGTCCCACGCGGCGTCGACGTATCCGAGTCGCCGGTTCATCTCGATAACGGCCACGTTCGCCGGATGATGAACCGTTCGGATCCGGTCGACGCCGCAGAGGGCGGCGAATCCGATCCCGGTCGTCTTCATCGCCACGGAGATGCCCCGGCGCCGGTAGGCGGCCCTGACCCCGGTCATCTCGTTGAAGACGTAGCCGGCCGACCGGTGGTCAGACGTCGCCGCCAGCCCGCACCACAGCCCGTGGTCCAGCGCGATCACAACACCCCTCGGGTCGAAGGAAGCGACGTCGATCCGACGTTCGACGTACTCCTCGAACGTGTAGAACTCGCCCCGATCGGGGATGTCGGCCGAGCACTCCTTGTTGAGCTCATAGAGCGCACGCCGGTGGGCGGCGGTGTCCCCCAGCTCGGCCAGCGTGGCCAGCCGGATTCCGGCCGTCTGGCACCGGTCAATGTATTCGGTGAAACGCGCGGCGTCGAAGGTCCTGATGTCGAGTTCCAGCTTGACCCAGCGGGGTGTCATCGGTCGGTTCCCTTCCCGGGTCAAAGGTCAAAATCAAATTCATCGTCATCCGAACGGACCGTTCCTCCGCCGGGATAGACAGCGTGCTCCCGCAGTCGGCTCCCACTCCCATCGGGCGTCATCCTGACAATCTAAGCGCGCTGGCCTCACAGCAGCATCGACGGCATCTATTCGAGCCCGTCCGGCTCGCTGCCGGCAGACCGTGGGGCCACTGGCCGCGGCCGTGGGGCTGCCGGTGCGCGATCTGGCGGAGCTGTACGAGGGGTGGGACTTCGACGAGCCGGCCGCGGGTGTCGACGAGATACCCGAGCTCATGGTGCGGGCGCTCGGCGGTGCCTGGGCGGCAGGCCGGATGCTGCGCGCGATCGCGCTCATGTTGGACGCGCATCCGGGCGGCCGGGTCGTCGCCGCCTCGCACGGTGATACGGTCCCGTTGCTGCTGGCGGCGCTGGCCAGCGCCTCAGGCCTGCCGCGGCCGCGTCACGTCGGCCGCGGCGGCTGGTACACGCTGCAGTTCGCAGCCGGCGACGTCGCCGTCACCGCGCATGATCCGGTTCCGCTCTGACCGAATGTCACCGCGTTACTGGCCGGCGATCATTAACTCGCCGACGCTCAACGGGCGGTTGACGATCCGGACGTCGCCGATCCAGCCGTGCCAGATCTGGTTGATGGAGCCGCCGTACTCGTAGCCGTCAAGCGCCCACGGCAGGTCGAGCCGGACCAGGCCGTTCGCGATCGTCGTACTATCCGCACGAGAGCGCGCTGTACGGATTGAGTCCGCACGCGAGCCCGCACGTGCGGGCTCGCGTCGACGTCAACAGCAGATAGCCGCAGCTAGGCCGCGCAGCCGTTCCCGTACGCGGGGGGCGACCCGGCCCCCGGCTAACCGGGCGCTTATCCCGGTGCCTTGCCTCGCCGCTAGGCGGGCGCCTCGCTCCTCGGTCCGGGCACCGGCGCGCTCTTGGAGCGCAGTGGCCGGAACGCCGCGCGTAGCTCGGCGCTGAACAGCGCTGGTTCCTGCCAGGCGGCGAAGTGGCAGCCCCGGTCGAGCTCGTTGAAGTACATGAGGTTGGGATAGGCCCGTTCGGCCCAGCTGCGGGGGGCCATGTAGATCTCTTTGGGGAAGACGGAGACGGCGGCCGGGATCTTGACGCCCTTGACGCCGAAGAAGTCGAACTTGTTTTCCCAGTACAGCCGGGCCGAAGAAATCGCCGTGTTCGTCAGCCAGTAGAGCATGACGTTGTCGAGGACCTCGTCCCTGGTCAGGTCGCCGACGGGGTGCCCCGCGACGGCGTCGGCGATGTCAGAGTAGCTGGACGCGTCGTGGTTGATCATCCAGGCCGCCAGCCCGACGGGCGAGTCTGCGATCCCGTAGAGCGTCTGCGGCTGGGTGATCATCTCCAGCCCGTAGCCGAGGCCCGTCGTGTAGAAGAAGTTCAGCTGCTCGTACGTACGGCTTTCGTCGGCCGACAGACCGGAGGGCGGCGGGGGGCCCGCCCCCAGCACGTTCTGCGCCAGCGTCGCTGAGACATCGGCCGGGACGACCCCGGCCATGTTGGTGTGCATGCCGAGCAGTTCCGGTGGCGCCTGCACGGCCATCAGGTCGGTGATGATCGCGCCCCAGTCGCCGCCTTGCGCGACGAATCGCGTGTAGCCGAGCCGGCTCATCAGCTCGATCCAGGCCCGGGCGATGCGGTCCGGGCCCCAACCGGTCTTGCCTGGCTTGCCGGAGTACCCGTGGCCCGGGATCGACGGGATCACCACGTCGAAAGCGTCGGCCGCGCTCGCGCCGTGCGCCGTGGGGTTGGTGAGCGGGTCGATGATCTGCAGCAGCTCGATGACCGAGCCGGGCCACCCGTGGGTGACGATGAGCGGCAGCGCGTTCTCGTGGGACGAGCGGACGTGGATGAAGTGAATGTCCAGCCCGTCGATCTCGGTGATGAAGTTCGGCAGGGCGCTCAGCCTCGCCTCATACCTGCGCAGGTCGTAATCCTCCGCCCAGTAGCGCGCGAGTTCCTGGGACACCGCCAGCTGCACGCCCTGCGAGTGGTCGGGGACGAGTTCGCGGTCGGGCCAGCGGGTAGCGCGGACGCGCGCGCGCAGAGCCTCGAGCTCCGCCTGCGGGGCGACCGGGACCTTGAACGGCTGGATCGTCGTGGATTGGGTGGTAACCGACATGTGAAGCTCTCTTCTCCGTGGCTTATGACTTCTCTCCGTGGATTGCGACTCCGCAAGGACAAAACACTACGCCCGCTCAATTACCGTACCGGCGCCGCCCCGATCGCCCTGAGCTGCGGATATACCGCCAAATCGCACGTATTCGGGAGTTGTCGGTGACGCATGTCAATTGTTATTCCGATAAATCACCAATACCGATAACGTGAGTGGCCCTGCGATCGGGGGCTACTCGGGGATCAGCGCAATGCCCACTTGCGCCGTCGCTCAGGGGAGCCGACGCCGACCGGCGCGCGGTGCCCAGCTCGTCGGCGGCCGGGGTGGTCGAGGGCCTGGCCGACGTCGACCGGCGCGGTGCCCAGCTCGTCGGCTTCGCCGACATCGCTAGATCTTCCCTGGGCAGGTACCGGCGACGACTGGACGATCTGTAATCGCGTCCCGCGCTTGAGCTGCCAGACCTTCGGCGGCAAGCGCTGAGCTGACCTGGCAGGCGCCCACAGACGCGCCAGCTGCGCGTTGACCGCTACCTGGAGTCGCGACGCTCTCATCGCCTTAGCCGGCGTACCAGAAAGTCCTTGAAAGAAGTCCAGGAGGTATTGTCGGATCGGGTCAGAGCTGTTCGTAGCAGGGGTGAGCGGCCGCCTGCAACGGGCGCCCCGAAGCACAGGAGATGATCGAAGGTGCAGTATCTGATCTCTGTGATCGACAACGCTGCCGACCTGGCCATCCAGGATGAGATGGCAGCGGCTGGTAATCCCGAGCCTGAATCCCGCACGCTTGACGCGTTCAACGACCGGCTCGTGGCGGAGGGCTATTGGGTTTTCTCCGGCGGCCTCGCGGCGCCCGGCACCGCGACTGTGATCGACAACCGGGGCGGCGATGCGCTGTTCACCGACGGACCCTTCGTGGAGTCGAAGGAGTATCTCGGCGGCCTGTGGATTATCGAGGCTGCCGACCTCAACGTGGCGCTCAAGCTCGCAGCCGAGGGGTCGAAGGCCTGCAACCGGAGGGTCGAGGTGCGGCCGTTCGCGTGACCGGGATCGACTCCCTCGCCGTGTCGAGCTCAGCGGAATCCGTCATGCAGTCGCGCCCCTGACCAGCTGGGTCGCGTCGGCAGTTCGGCCTGGCGGACCATGTCGACGATCGCGTTCCAGCACACGGCGCGGGCGGACAGGTCGGGTAGGCCGCCCACCGACGACAGCACCGTCTCCAGCGACCGCTGGTCGAACCGGACGATGACGTAGCCGGTGTCGTCGTCGTTGAGCAGGATCAGGTCAGGCTGGAGCACCCCAAGCAGCGACGGAACCGCGGTCCGGGCCCCGGACACGTCGACGACCAGCCTCCCGGCGCGGGCCAGCGAGTCACCGGACCGCCGGTACAGGCCCACCGCGACGCGATGCGGCCGAAGGACCGGGTGCCGCTCCGATGCCTCCTGCACCACCGAGAATTCCGTGAGCCGGCCGGCCGCGTCGGTGTCGAACTCGCAGCGCAGCACGTTCGGCCCCGCGGTCTCCAGCCATGCCTTCGACCAGCCGGCGAAGGTCCTGGCCCGAGGCCTCGCCCGACCGCCGCCACGAGGTCCGCCAGCGCTGCGTTGCCGTAGGAGTGCCGGGCCAGGTAGGCGCGCAGTCCGGTCGTGAAGTTGTCCTCCCCCACGTACGCCGACAGTTGCCGCAGGACGGCGGCGCCCTTCGCGTAACTGATCCCGTCGAACGTCGCGATCGCCTCGCTCACCGTCGCCGCGCCTGACGCCACCGGGTGCGAGGACGGCAGCCGGTGGTCGGCGACGGCGGCGATGCCCTCCGTCACCGACATGGTCGGCCAGGCGTCGGAGTCGAGGTCGAGCTTGACCCGGGCGGTGGCCTCGCAGAACTCGGCGAAGGACTCGCTCAGCCACAGGTCGTCCCACCACTGCTGAGTAGCGCAATCCCCGAACCACATGTGCGCCATCTCGTGCAGCACCGTGGCCGTGCGCAGCCGCAGCCGCGTCGGTGCGGCGTTCTGCGACCGGAATAGCAGTTGTTCCGACACCAGCACGCAGCCGGCGTCCTCGCTGGCCAGGCACGACAGTTCCGGCACGAACACCTGGCCGTACTTGGCGTACGGGTAGGGGGCCCCGAGCCACTCGGCGTAGAAGTCGAGGCCCTTCGCGGTCAGCCCGAACAGGGCCTCCGCGTCCAGGTTCGCGGCCAGGTCGGCGCGGCAGGCGAGCTCGAGCGGGATCTGCTGGCCGCCGGGGGTCGTGTGCTCCACCGTGACCAGGTGATAGTCGCCCGCGACGACGGTCGTGGTGAACGTGGGCAACGCCGGGGTAGGGAGGAAGCGGACGGTCTGAGAGCCATCCAGGGTCCGTTCGATATCGGCTTGGGGTTGGTTGGATGCGACGACCCAGCTGCCGGGAGCGGTGACACTGAAGGTGAACGGCGACTTGAGGTCCGGCTGGTCGAAGCACGCGTAGGCGGTGCGGGCGTAGGCCTGGGCGAGCTTGGCGTAGATGTGGACGCTGCCGTCGGCCGAGTCCGCCCGGTGCAGGCCGGTGCCGGCGCTCGTGTAGGCGCAGTCGGCGACGACGCGCAGCTCGTTGCGGTCGGCCAGGGCGGGCAGCGTGATGCGGCCGTCGGCCCAGACGGCGGCCGGGTCGAGTGGCGCGCCGTTGAGCGTGATCTCGCGGACGCTGGTGGCGATCAGGTCCGCGTGGGTGGTCGCGCCGGGCTGACGGCAGTCCAGGCGGATCAGCGAGACCGAGCCGAACGCCTCCGGGCCGCGGGTGAAGTCGAGCTCGACGGCATAGGAACGGATGCGCAGCAGCCGCGCCCGTTCCCTCGTCTGGTCACGGGTGATGTCGGCGTCCATTGCTCCTACGTTAGCTCGGACCCTTCCGCCCGATCAGGTGAAAGACGCGGCTCAGTTGGCGGTAAGGGTCGCGCCTGCTGGCCTCGAGTTCGACGGCGGCCTGCGCCCCCACCTGCGCCGAATCGGCTGGGTCGAGCTTGACGCCGCCGAACTCGAGCCAGTCGGCGAACAGCCAGACCCCGTACCAGCGTTGAGGCTCGACGCCGCCGCGCCGCAGGAGCTCGCTGAGTCCCTCCACCGTGTCGGCGCGACCCTGGACGCCGAGCACGCCGATCTCGGTGCTGGCGTCGAACGAGGCCAGCGCGTCCTCCCACCGTCGTTCCATGGCCGGGCGGACCGCCGACGCTCGGGCGTTGCCGGTCATGATCGAGACGACCCCGCCGGGGACCGCGCACCGGCACAGCTGGCCGACGATCGGCTCCGGCTGCGCCTGGTAACCGAGCACGCCGTGGCAGAGCACAGCGTCGAAGCGCCGGCCGCCGACTGCCTCGTCGGCGTGCTCGCCGTCGGCCTGCAGCAGCGTCACCCGGCGCCGCGCCTCGGCGGGCAGCCGCTCAAGCCGCTGCCGGGCCTTGTCCAGCATCGCCGGCGACGGATCGAGCAGCGTCACCTCGTAGCCGGCCTGGGCGAGCGGGAACGACTGATGGCCGGCGCCGCCGCCGACGTCGAGCACGGTCGCCGGCGGCGACGGCAGGTGCTCGAGCAGCTGGTGGTGCATGACGTAGGTGCGCACGTACCCCTTGACGGTGGCGTACGCCTCATCGGCAAACTGATCGGCCAGGCTGGCCCAGGTGTCTTCGGTGTCTTCGGTGACTTCGGTGTCTTCGCCCACGGTCTTACGATACAAGTTAGTAGTTAGTCACTGGTAACTTGATGCTCGTGGCTATGCGCATGAGCGGGACGGAACGGCGGTCCCAGGTGCTGGGGATCGCGGCGGTCGAGTTCGCGGACCGCGGGTTGCACGGTGCGTCGATCGAGGCGATCGCGCGCGAGGCGGACATCACCCAGGCGTACGTGTTCCGGATGTTCGGCACCAAGAAGGCGCTGTTCCTCGAGTTGGTGGGCGCGGCCTTCGACCGGTTCAGCGACGGGATGGCGGAAGCCGCCGCCGACGCCCGGGGCCTTGATGCGCTGGCGCTGATGGGGGCGCGGTACTACGAGTCACTGGCGAACCGCACCACGCTCCTGCTTCAACTGCAGGGCTTCGCCGCCTGCGGCGACGCTGAGGTCCGCGATCTGGTGCGGGAGCGCCTGGCCCGGATGTGGGACACCGTCGCCGAGACAACCGGACTTGACCCGGTGACGGTGAAGTCATTCCTCGCCTTCGGCATGCTGCTCAACAACATGGCCGCGCTCGACGTCGACGAGCTGGACGAGCCGTGGGCGGCCGGGGTTCGCACCCGCATCCAGGCCGGGCTGTTCGAGCACATCAACGCCGACGCCAACCGCTGAACTGGCGTTACACCTGGCCCTCGGCCCAGACCCGCGTCAGCAGCTCGTCGGTCGTCTGCTCCAGCGTCTGCCCCGAGGTGTCGAGCCATAGTCCGATCCGCGGCGTCTCCCGCCGCAGGTGAGCGTCGAGCTCAGCGGGACCTTCATCGCCCGGCTTGTAGGCGGTCTTGCCGCGGGCGACATGGCGCGCGGCCTCGCGTTCCGCCACGACCGCCGGGCGCGGGGCGAGCACGACGACGTACAGCGGCCGGGTCCGGATGGCGGCGACCATCTCGGTGAGGTAGCCGCCGAGCACGATGTCCTGCAGCACCACGGTGAACCCGGCCTCGGCGTAGCCGTCGGCGGACTGCGCCGCCAGCCGGTACCGCAGCCGCAATTGGCGGACCGCCTCGTCCGGCGGGTCGGCCGGCCCCATGCTCGCGCGGCCGTTGACGATCATCTTCCTGAACACGTCGCCGCGCAGGTGAACGGACCGGTCCAGCCGTTCCGCCACCGCCTGGGCGACCGACGATTTGCCGGCCGCCTGGATCCCGGTGATCAGCATGACCGCCATGACCCGCCCTCTTCCCTGCCCAGTGACCAGCATGACACCGGTGAGAACGGGTCGGCGTCCGTGTCAGCAACACCTGTCCCTTGGTCCTCTTTGATTCAGGCGGATCGGCCTTCGAGCGTCAACGTGGGCACTTCGGGTCGCGCTGCGCCGCGCCGGCTACACGCTGCAGTCGAACTGAAGGCGCGAGGGCCGCCAGCACGAGCGGGACGCTCAGTTCGGCTACATCGCCGCGCAGGCCAAAGAGCACACGGCGGCCGGGCAGCCGGTCATCAGCGTGGACGCCAGAAGAAGGAGCAGGTCGGGAACCACGGGCAGGACGGGCGGGAATAGCGGCCGGCGGGGGACCCGGTGACGGTGCGCTCCCACGGCTTCTTCCCGGAGCCGGGCGGGCGGCGCGCGATCCCCTACGGCGTTTACGACGAGCAGGCCAACGCCGGGTTCGTGAACGTCGGCACCGACGGGAACACCGCCGCCCTCGCCGTTGAGTCCATCCGCCGCTGGTGGGCGCTGGCCGGGAAGGACGCCTACCCCCGCGCCACGCGGCTGCTGGTCACCTGCGACTCCGGCGGCTCCAACGGGCACCGGAACCGGGCCTGGAAGGCCGGCCTGGCTGCCCTGGCGCAGGAGACCGGCCTCGACATCACCGTCTGCCACTTCCCGCCCGGCACCTCCAAGTGGAACAAGATCGAGCACCGCCTGTTCTGCCAGATCACCCTCGCCTGGCGAGGCCGCCCCCTGACCAGCTACGACGTCATCATCAACACCATCGGCGCCGTCACCACGCAAACCGGCCTGGCCTGCGCCGCCGTCCTGGACGAGAACTCCTACCCCACCGGCCTGGAGATCAGCGACCAGGAGATGCGCGGCATCGAGGAGCGCTGTTTAACCCGCCACCAGTTCCACGGCGACTGGAACTACACGATGGCGGCCGTTCCCCGCCCCGCCGCGCCGGAGCCGCAGCCGGCCCCGCGCCGTCCCCGCAGCCAGGACGGCCTGAACCACCCCGCCCTCACCGGCGTCAGCCCGGCCGCCGTCACCGCCCTGGCCGCCGCCCTCGCCCCCCGCCTCGACGCCCGCCTCGAGCACGACCTCCGCGTCCGCCGCGGCCGCCCCCGCGCCAGGCCCCACGAAGGCCAGCCCCGCCGCCTCGACGTCACCGGCTACCTCCTGGCCGCCCTCATCAAACGCCACCTCCGCGCCCCCTCCCACGTCACCGCCGCCCTCCTCGGCGTCCACGCAGCCACCGTCCGCCACGCCATCATCCTCATCACCAGCATCCTCGACACCGCCGGAACCCCTCTCCCGCCCCCCGCAGCCCCGCCCCCCGAAAACCCGCCCCGCACCCTCGGCGAACTGCGCGAATACGCAGCCCGCCACGGCATCACCCTCACCGGCCTGCCCGGCACAGCCGACACTCCACCAGATGACACGGTAACGACCCCCGACACACCGCAAACTAGCCTTATTTAGAAACGTTGCCGGGCTGCCCCCAACGGCACACGCTGTCGTCGATGGCTAATCGACGCCGCCCCTAACAGCACACAATCATGGCCGCCGGGCCCGCAAGACCGAGGATAGGTCGGCGTCGGGGCCCGGGGCCCGGTCGCGTAACTCGGCGTTCGTTATTACGTCGGCCGGGTCCCTTCGCCCGGCGAGGCGCGATGAGCTAGCGTAGGGCTGGATGTCTGAGATGTGGTGGCGACACGTGATGCAGGCGTCGGCCGTTCCCGGGTACGGCTACCGGTACCGGCGGTGGGTGCTCGACTCGCTCCGGTACATCGACGTGCAGGATCTCGCGACCGGCGGCGATCACATTCCGGAATTGGGCGACGTGTACGTCGACGTCGCCCTGGTCAGCCGGGCCCCGCAGCAGGCGCCTGGTGACGGTCAGGCAGCCGAGGACACCTCGGCCCGGCACACGATCGACGAGCTCCTCGACCGCCGCGCGCGGGTGGTCCTCGCCCTCATCGGGCAGCCCGGCTCCGGCAAGAGCACCCTGCTCGCCCACGCGGCCCGCCGCAGCGGGGCGACGACGGTGTGGAGTCACCTCGGCGGCGGGCATCCGGGCCGCCGGCGGGTCCCCGTCCTGCTGGCGCTGCGGGAGCGGGTCGCGGCGGTCGTCGCCAATCCGGCGATCTCGCTGCCCGACGTGATCCGGGCCGCGGTCGGCACCGCGCCGGGCAGAGAGCCCGGCGGCTGGTGGGAGCGCCAGCTGGAGCGCGGCCGGTGCCTGGTCATGCTGGACGGCATCGACGAGGTCGCCCGGGCCGACGACCGCCTGATCCTGGCCGAATGGATCGGGCGGCAGATCGCGTCCCACCCCGACAACCACTTCGTGGTCACCTCCAGGTCCTACGACCTGCTCGGCCCGCTCGCCGTCCAGGCCGACGTGCTGGTGGCCCGTCCGTTCACGGCCAAGCAGATCCAGCTCTTCCTCGACCGCTGGTACCTCGCGGCC
The DNA here is from genome assembly GCA_963836195.1 of uncultured Actinomycetota bacterium. Lineage (GTDB taxonomy): Bacteria > Actinomycetota > Actinomycetes > Streptosporangiales > Streptosporangiaceae > Trebonia. The sequence goes on from CAWIIX010000020.1 coordinate 701,275, forward strand.
GAGCGGCACGCGACCGGCGCCTCCGGCCGGACCGCCGGGCGCGCCGTCCAGCTCCGGGCCCGGGAGTCCGCCGACCGGCTCAACTCCCTGCTCCAGGCGAATTCGGCGCTGCACGACCTGGCGGTCAACCCGCTGCTGCTGACGATGATCGCGACCGCGCACCGGTACCGGGGCGCGCTGCCGGGCAGCCGGGCCGACCTCTACGGGGAGATCTGCCAGGTCCTGCTCTCGCGCCGGGCGCAGGCTAAGGACCTGCCCGAGCTGCTGTCCTGGCCGGCCAAGCAGGCGCTGCTGGCCTCGCTGGGCTACCAGATGATGCGCGACCACGCGAGCGACCTGCCCGCCGCCCGGGTTCTTGAGGTCGTCGGGCCCCAGCTGGAGCGCTACTCCTCGTCGGTCACCGGCGAGGAATTCCTGGACAACATCGCCCGCAACGGCCTGCTGGCCGAGGCCGAGGGCCGGTACGCGTTCACCCACCTGACGTTCCAGGAGTACCTGGCCGCCCGGCACGTCAGCGCCAACTCCGATCTGGTCAAGAGCCTCGTCGACAGCGTCAGCGACCCCTGGTGGCATGAGACCATCCTGCTGTACGCGGCCACCGCCGACGCCAGCCCGATCGTCCGCGCCTGCCTCGACAGCGGCACGATCGCCGCGCTGACGCTGGCCTTCGACTGCGCCGAGGCGAGCACCGAGATCGATCCGGACCTCCGGCGGCGCCTCGAGGCCGAACGTCAGCGCGCGTACGAGCCAGACTGCTCGCCCGGGCACCGGCGGCTGATCGCCGGGGTCCAGGTCGCGCGCCTGGTCCGGCAGACCCTCACCACCGACGCCGGCACCAGGATCTGCGCCCGCCCGGTCCCGGCCGACCTGTACTGGCTGTTTCTGGCCGACACGGCCGCCCCCCGCCCCGACCGTCCGTGCGCGCCCGACGCCGAGCAGCCCGCCACCGGAATCTGGGGAACCGAGGCGCAGGCGTTCGTCACCTGGGCGAACTCCATCACCGCGACCGCCACCGGGCTCGAGGTGCGGCTCCCCGCCCGCGAGGAACTCCAGCAGGAGGGCATCGCGGGCGCGCTCGCCCGCGTGCTGCCGGCCGCGGTGACGAGTACCTGGACCCAGCCCGGGCTGGGTCTGTGGGTACGCCCGGGCCAGCCCGACCCGCACGAGCTGGCGGGCGCCGCGATCGGCCAGGCGGTCGCCGCCGACGCCAGGAACACCGCGATGCTCCCGCAGATCCTGACCGCGACCGTCCTCGACGTCGCCTTCGGCATCATCCGCGATCTCGACGACATCCGCGCGCTGACGAGCGCTCTCGCCCGCGACCTGGCCGCCCGGGCCAGATCCGAGGGCCGGGCGGTCGACCTCATGCACGCGCACGCCCACGCGATCGTGCTCACCTACGCCCACGCCCTCGACCTGACCCGGGCCGCCGCGATCACGACGACCACCGCCGCCGCCGCCGACCTGATCGCGGCCCTCCACCTCGCCCGCCCGCGGGCCCTGGCTGACGCGCTAGCCGGCGACCTGACCGGCGCCCTCGAGCTCGCCCGGGTCCGCGCGGTCGAGCTCGCCGCGGCCATCGACGAGGATCTGAGCATTCTCGGCGCCTTCGATTTCGACGTCGAGCACTGCCAGGAACTCGCCCGGGTGCACGCGGCCGACCTCGACCAGGCCGACGTCATCGCCCGCGCCATCGCCCATGAGCCCGATCCCGAGCTCGCCCGCGTGCTCGGCCTGTCCCGGGTCGACGCCCTCGGCCCGGGGCTTCCGCTGCCCGACATCCTCGGGCTGCCACTGCGCTGGATCGCCGACGGCCCCCTGGCCAGCACCCTGCTGCAGGTGCTGGCCGAGCGCCGGCCGGTCGCCGCGGGCCCCGCCCACCCGGCGCCGGCCGACCCGTACCAGGCGTTCGCGGTCGCGCTCGCTTCCCGGGCCGGGATCCACGAGACCACCCGGCTGCGAGCGGAACTCGGGACGCCGCTCACCGACGCCCTCCGCACCCTGACGGCGGCCGAGTCCGCCCGAGACGACCGCGGGTCGAACTGGAGCCGGGTCACCGGGCTCTATCACCTGACGGACGGCTGCGCGCCGATGATCAGCACCCATCAGACCCCGAGCCCGGCCCAGGCGGCGGCGCTGCGGGCCGTCGCCCTCGCCCTCACCAACGGCCCCGCCACGGGAGCAGCGGCGGCAGCCGGAGGGCTCGACGCCGACGCCGTGCTGCGGGCGGTCGCCGCCACCGTCACCCTGGTCGAGAGCCGGGACCGGGGTCAGTCCCCGGCCGGCGAGTCGATCATCCTCGCCGTCGAATAGCGATCCGGCTAACGCCCGGCCGCCGCCAGCGCCTCGGCCCGGCGGCGGGTCAGGTAGCGCCGCTCGGCGTCGGTGCCGCCGAGGGCGAGGGCCTGCCCGTAGGCGTCCGCCGCCTCCGCCTGCCGTCCGAGGCGGCGCAGCAGGTCGGCCCGGGCGGCGGGCAGCAGGTGGTATCCGGCCAGCGCGCCGTCCGCGACCAGGGCGTCGAGCAGCGCGAGGCCGGCGTCGGGGCCCTGCGCCATGCCCACCGCGACCGCCCGGTTCAGCTCCACCACCGGGGACGGGTTGATCCGGCCGAGCTGCCCGTAGACCCGGGCGATCACCGGCCAGTCGGTGTCGGCCGCCTTGTCGGCGCCGGCGTGGCAGGCGGCGATGACCGCCTGCAGCTGGTACGGCCCGGGACGGCCGGCCTGCAGCGCGGCCTGCAGGACGCGCTGGCCGTCGGCGATCTCGTCGCGGTCCCAGCGGCCGCGGTCCTGGTCCTCGAGCGTGATCAGATCGCCCCGGTCGTCGGTGCGGGCGGCCCGGCGGGAGTCCTGCAGCAGCATCAGCGCCAGCAGCCCGCCCGCCTCCGGCTCGCCCGGCATCAGCCGGGTCAGCGTCCGCGCCAGCCGGATCGCCTCCGCGCACAGCTCCGCCCGGACCATGTCCGCGCCCGCGGTCGCGCTGTAGCCCTCGTTGAACAGCAGGTACAAGACGGCCAGGACCCCGGCCGTGCGCTCCGGGAGCAGGCTCGCGGGCGGCACTCGGTACGGGATCGCGGCGTGGCGGATCTTCCGCTTGGCGCGGACGATCCGCTGGGCCATGGCCGGCTCGGCCACCAGCAGCGCGCGGGCGATCTCGGCCGTGGTCAGCCCGGCCAGCGTCCGCAGCGTGAGCGCGACCCGCGCCTCGAGCGGCAGCGCCGGGTGACAGCAGGTGAAGATGAGCCGGAGCCGGTCATCGCCGATATCCTCCCCGTCGGCGGCCGGCAGGTCCCCGCCGGGCCGATCGGCGCCGGCCGGCTCCAGCAGCGCCGCCTCGCGCAGCTTGCTGGACTCGTTGGCGCGGCGGCGCAGCACGTCGACCGCGCGGTTGCGGGCGGTGGTGGTCAGCCAGGCGCCGGGACGGGCGGGCACGCCGTCGCGCTGCCACGTCTGCAGGGCGCGGGCGAACGCGTCCTGCGCGCACTCCTCGGCCAGGTCCCAGTCGCCGGTGACGGCGATCAGGGTGGCGACGATCTGGCCCCAGTCGGCCCGGAAAGCGGCGCTGACCGCGGCCTGGACCTTCGGGCCGGCGTCAGTCGTCATGGCGCTAGCGTACGCGGGTGTCGATCGGGGCGATTCCCGTTCGTCGGTGGGGCACAGGGAACAATTCCAAGGACAGGACAGCAGGAGGCAACCGTGAAGTACCTGATGATCGTCTGCATCGACCCGGCCGTCGACCCCGCCGACGCGACCGGCGGCATGGACATTGACGCCTGGGTGGCGGAGATGGACGGCCGGGGGGTGCGCCTCGAGGGGCGGGCGCTCGACAAGGATGACGCCACCACCGTGCGGGTGCGGGGCGGGGAGACGCTGATCTCCGACGGCCCGTTCGCCGAGACCAAGGAGTTCATGGTCGGCTACGACATGCTCGACTGCAAGAACCTCGACGAGGCGATCGAGGTGGCGTCCAAGCACCCCCTCGCCCGCCGCGGCGCGATGGAACTGCGCCCCTTCGGCGAGGACTGAACATCCGCTATAGGTGAGCGATCCCCAACGCGTAAGGGATCGCTTACCTATACTGGGTCGCATGGCTATCACGCACCTGCAGCTCATGTCTCTTCCCGTCGCCGACCAGGACCGGTCGCGGGAGTTCTACGTCAACGTGCTCGGCTTCGACCTTGTCCGCGACAACCCGATGGGCCCGGGCCAGCGCTGGGTCCAGGTCGCGCCCAAGGGCGCGGCGACGTCGATCACGCTCGTCACCTGGTTCCCGACGATGCCGCCGGGGTCGGTCAAGGGCATCGTGCTCGAGACCGACGACCTCGACGGCGACGTCGCCGCCCTCACCGCCGGCGGCGTGACCGTCGAGGGCGGGATCCAGCAGCAGCCGTGGGGCCGGTTCGTCACCTTCGACGACCCCGACGGCAACGGCATCGTCCTCCAGGAGACGTCCGTTGGCGCCTGACCGGGCTGACCAACACCCGGAGGTCGACGTGTTCGTCGCCATCGCCAGCCCGGTCCGCCGGGCCCTGCTCGACACGCTCAGCGCCGGGCCGCGACCGGTCCGGGACCTCGCGGCCGAGTTCTCGATCAGCCGCCCGGCCGTCTCCCAGCACCTGCGCATCCTGCGGGAAGCCTCGCTGGTGAGCGAGGAACGGTTCGGGCGCGAGCGCCGGTACCAGCTCAGCCCGAGCCCGCTGCGCGAGGTCGGACGGTGGCTCACCCACTACGAGGGGTTCTGGCGCGACCGGCTGAGCGCCCTGCGAGACGTGCTGGACGATCAGCCGTGACCGACGCCATCCGCACCGACTCCTTCTTCCCGCACCCGGCCGAGAAGGTGTGGCGGGCGCTGACCGACCCGGAACTGCTCGCGTCGTGGCTGATGCCGAACGACTTCACGCCGCGCGTCGGGCACCGGTTCACGTTCCGCACCGACCCGGTCCCCGCCCACGGCTTCGACGGCGTGGTGCACTGTGAGGTCCTCGAGCTGGTGCCGGCCAGCCGGCTGCGCATCAGCTGGGCAGGCGGCGGCCTCGACACGACCGTCACCTGGGATCTCGTTCCCGAGGGGCGCGGTACGCGCCTGCTGCTGAGCCACGAGGGGTTCGACGGGGATGATCCCGGCCAGCAGGCGACGATGCGGATCCTCGGCGGCGGCTGGGCCGGGCACCTCGTCCGCCGGCTCGCGCAGACGCTCGACCGCGAGCCGTGAGATGGTCTGCCCCGCTCTAGGCCCGGTCGGTGGCGTCGCCGACCGCGGCCCGCTGGCAGAGCTGCGCGGTCACCCGCTCGCTGGCCAGCGCGACGGGCGCGTCGGCCAGCCACATCCGCGCCGATGACGTGACCGACACGCGACCGCCCGGGACGCGGGTGCCGTCGTCGTGGACCAGGCGCGCGCCGAGCGGCTCCCGGCGCACGCCGAGGCCGGCCAGCGCCTTGCCCAGCGGGACGTCGGTCGGCGGCGGGGCCGGCTCGTCCGGGCCGGGTATGCCCAGCGCCGCGCGCGCGGACGCGGGGAGCCGGCCCGGCACCACGACCGAGGAGACCTCGGCCGCCACCAGGCCGGAGTCCACCGTGCGGAGCGTCCCCGTGCGCTCGTACCCGCGCGTGCCCGGGCTGACGCGGAGGTCACGGCACTCGGCCGGGGTCAGCGGACGGCCGGCGCAGCCGGTCAGCTGAATGCGGATCTCCTCGCCCGCCAGCTCCTCGAACAGGATCGTCGCGGGGCCGGTGTTGCGGGCCAGCAGCGCCACCACCGAGGCCGCGGCCTGCGCGCCGTTAGCCTTCGGGCCGGGCGGCGGGGCCAGCTGGTCGACCGTCTCGGTGATCGCGCCCAGCTTCGCGGCGGTGCCGAGGTCCGCGTGCACCAGGATCAGCCGGATGTCCCTGATCAGCCCGCACAGCAGGTCGCCGAGGGCGGGTTGGGTCTCGGGGGCGCGGAGCCAGGCAAGCGATTCTTCCATATACATAAAGTAATCAATTGATTACATATTGCGCTAGTGCCGGAGCGTGACATTTACCGATATTTACGCCGCCACACCCGCTACCGTTGATCCTGCGACTGGCGTGGCCGGGAATGACCGGCGTGGAGCGAATGAGTGGCATCGACCGCCTGGGTGCCCTTCGGTAGCAACCGGAGGGACACGCCCATGCGGTACGGGATGAACCCGCACCAGCCCGCCTCGATCGTCGCCGGCTACGGCCCGCGGGTGATCAACGGGGAGCCGTCGATGATCAACTACCTCGACGCGCTCAACGCGTACGAGCTCGTGCGGGAGGCCGACGAGGCCACCGGCGCCCCTGCGGCGGCGTCGTTCAAGCACGTCTCGCCGGCCGGGGCGGCGCTGGCCGGCCCCCTCGACCCGACGGCGGCGCGGGTGTGGCGGGTAGACGGAGCCGCCGTCGGCGGTAGCCTGCTGTCGGCCTACGTGCGGGCGCGCGACGCCGACCCGAAGTCGTCGTTCGGCGACGTGGTCGCGCTGTCCCGGCCGGTCGACCTGGCCACCGCCGACTTCCTGCGCACGGTCATCTGCGACGGGCTCATCGCGCCGGGATTCGAGCCGGGCGCGGCCGCGGTCCTGGCGGACAAGCGCGACGGCCGGTTCCTGGTTCTGGAGGCCGACCCCGCCCGCACGCCGCCCGCGACCGAACGGCGCGACGTCCTCGGCGTCACCATCGAGCAGGAGCGCGACCGCGTGCCGGCCGCCACCGTGCTGCCCGACGACGGCACACTCAACCCGGCCACCCGCGCCGACGCGCTGCTCGGGCTGGTGACCCTCCGGTACACCCAGTCCAACTCGGTCGCCCTCGTCCGCGACGGGGCCGCGATCGGGATCGGCGCCGGGCAGCAGAACCGGGTCGACTGCGTGCGGCTCGCCGCCGCCAAGGCGCGCACCTGGTGGCTGCGCAGGCACCCGCTCGTGGACGAGCTGCCCGCCGTCGACGGCATGGGCCGCCAGGACCGCCTCAACTGGCAGATCAGGTTCGCGGGCCAGGAGATGACCGCCGGACAGCTGACGGAATTCGAGGCGCTATTCGGCGCCGAGGCTCGCTGCCACTACGACGATCGGACCTGGCGGGACGAGTGGCTGGCCGCGCTGAGCGGCGTCACGATGACGTCCGACGGCTTCCTGCCGTTCCGCGACAACGTCGAGTACGCCGCCGCCGCGGGCGTCACCACGATCGTCGAGCCGGGCGGGTCGGCCCGCGCCGGCGAGGTCGCCGCCAGCGCGGCCGCGCACGGCATCGCCCACGTGCAGACCGGCCTGCGGCTCTTCCACCACTAGAGAAGCGGCTGGCGGTGCGGGCGGAGCCAGGGTCCGTTCGGACGAAAGATCTTGAATTTGATTTCAGGGGCCGGGACCAGCGCCCGGAAGATCAAAGTCAAATTCTAGATTTATCGAACGGACCCTGGCTTCCACCGGCTACGACTGGGCGGGACTCTCGTACCAGCCCTCGCCGTAGGTGATGGACTTGTCCTGGCTGTGGTCGTTGATGAGCCGCCCCAGACGCCGACCGTCCACAGCGCGTTGGCTGGGACGGTGAGGGCGAGCAGGAGGGTGACGGGGGCGGCCACCGCCAGGAGCCGAGTGGTCATCAGGGCGGCGGGAAGAGCGGGCGGTCGGGGTCCGGCAGCCACTGGCTGCGGTCGTCGTAGGGGCGGTAGCCCGCCTCCACGTGGGCGATCAGCAGCGGCAGGGCGGGGTGCCGGTTCAGCCCGTGCCAGAGCAGGGACCACGGGTACACCGGCACCGGGTCGATGACGGGCAGATGGACGACGTCGGGGCTGCCGGTGAGCTGGGTCTTGGCGGCGAACATGATCAGGTCCGGCGAGGCGCCGATTCGCTCCATGATGTGGTCGCGGCCGAAGACCGGGCCCGAGGTGTCGATCGTGACGCCGAACTCGGCGCTGAAGAACCGGTAGTACCGCGCCCATTCGCTGTCGGCGGCGTTGCCCGGCATCCACGCGGTCAGGCCCGCCAGTTCCTGCGCTGGCACGCGCTTGCGCCGGGCGAGCCGGTGGCGGCGGCCGACCAGGACGAAGAGCGGTTCCAGGAGGGCGGGAACGCGCTCGATGCCCGGGGCGAGGGCGGCGGCGACCCGGCCGAACGCCGCGTCGACCGAGCCGTCGGTCAGCGCGGCCTGCTGCGCGATCGCGCCGCGGGAGACGACGAGGTCGACCGGGACGTCACTGGTCTCGTAGAAGGACCGGACCAGGTCGCTCGGCGCCGCGTCGCGGGCCAGCGCGTCGATCCGCAGCGCACGACGGCGGGCCCGCACCATGCCCGCCGCCTGATCGGCCAGGGTGATCAGCGCCCGGGCGTGCGGCAGGAAGGCCGCGCCGTCCTCGGTCAGCCTGGCCCCGGCCCGGGAGCGGTTCAGCAGCGGGGCGCCCAGGTCGGACTCCAGCCGGGCGATCCGCTTGGACACGGCCTGCTGAGTCATGCCGAGCCGGTCGGCGGCGTCGGTGAAATGCCCGTCGTCGACGACGGCGAGGAAGGTCCTGACCGCGCCGAGATCCAGCTCCATCAACAACTCCCGGTTGTCCCGTGTCGGCGCGTCGGCTGTTGGACAGCCCTCGTCGACTGGCGGTCTAATGAGCGACGGCAAGATCCTACGACAACCCCGAGGAGTATCAGTGACCCCGTCTGACGGGTACGGCCGACGCCAGCTGACGGCGATCCTATCCGGGTTGCTGCTGGCCACGTTCGTGGCGTCGCTCGATCAGACCGTGGTGGCGGCGGCGATGTACCGGATCGGCGAGAGCCTCAACGGGCTGACCGCGCAGGCGTGGGTGACGACCGCGTTCCTGATCACCTCGACGGTGTCGGTGCCGGTCTTCGGCAAGCTGTCGGACACCCACGGGCGCAAGCGGCTGTTCGTGGCGGCCATCGTGGTGTTCCTGGCCGGGTCGGTGCTGTGCGCGTTCGCGGGCACGATGCTGATGCTGGCCGTCTTCCGCGCCTTCCAGGGCGTCGGGGCCGGCGGCATCCTGACCCTGACCTCGGCGGTGATGGGGGACGTGGTCGCGCCGCGGGACCGCGCGAAGTACGGCGGGTGGTTCGTCGCCGTCTACGCCGTCGCCAGCGTGGTCGGGCCGGTGACCGGGGGCGCGCTGGCCGGGCAGCGGACGCTGCTGGGGGTGGACGGCTGGCGGTGGATCTTCCTGCTCAACCTTCCGGTCGGCGTGGCCGCCTGCGTGGTCGTGACCCGGGTGCTGCGGGCGGGCGGCCAGCGCCGGCGGCAGCGCCGCCTCGACGTGGCCGGCACGCTGACGCTGATGCTCGCGGCGGTTCCGCTGCTGCTGGTCGCGTCGCGCGGGCAGGCCTGGGGCTGGGGCGCGCCTTCATCGGCGCTTTGCTACGCGATCGGGGCGCTCGGCGTCGCCGGGTTCCTGCTGGCCGAGCGGCGCGCGGGTGACAGCGCGCTGCTGACCCTGCGGCTGTTCCGCAACCACGGGTTCGCGGTCGGCGCCGGGCAGTCGCTGGTGGTGAACATCGGGATGTTCGCGATCATCGTCGTCCTCATTCCGCTCTACCTGCAGCTGGTCAAGGGATACTCGCCGACCGCGGCCGGCCTGCTGATGCTGCCGCAGGTGGCCGGCACGCTGCTCGGCTCGGTGGTGGCCGGGCAGTTCACCGCGCGGACCGGCCGCTACAAGATCCTGCCGGTGACGGGATCGGCGCTGATGCTGGCGGGGATGCTGCTGCTGAGCCGGCTGGGGTCCGGCGCGCCGCTGCTGTACGCGGAGGCGCTGACGTTCCTGATCGGCGCCGGCTCGACCCTCTACCAGCAGACGATCACGCTGTCCATGCAGAACGCGCTCCCGCAGGCCGACCTCGGCGTCGCCACGTCATCGAACACGTTCTTCCGCCAGATCGGCGCCACCGCCGGCGCGGCCGTGTTCCTGTCCATCACCTACTCGGCGGCGGGCCCCGCGATCAGGACCGCGTACGCGCGCGCCTCCTCCCCGTCCCTGCGCGCCGTCGCGGCGCGGCACCCGGGGCAGGCCGGGGCGCTGCGCCTGGCGTCGTCGGGCAGCCAGTCGGCGCTGAACAACACCGCCTTCCTTGCGCGTCTGAACCCCGCGCTCGCCCAGCCGTTCCGGCAGGGCTTCACCAGCGCGCTCGACGTCGCGTTCCTGGTCTCGGCCCTGGTGATGGTCGCCGCGCTGGTCCTCGCGGCGCTGATCAGGGAACTGCCGCTGCGCACGACCGTGAACGCCCAGCCGGCGGCGCCCGCCGAACCGGTCAAGCACGGTCTCGACTTCGACTACTGAGTATCACGCCGCCCTTGTACGGCTTTTCCGGACTTTTGGGGTCATCGTCGGCGTGGGTAGTGTTTGCCCGGTGAACGCCAGCCAGACCGAGACGCCCGCAGACCTTCCCGGTCAGGTTCCGCTCCGGCGTAACAATGGCTTCCGGATGCTGTGGATCGGCCAGCTGCTGTCCGATACCGGCAGTCAAATCGGGCTGCTCGCCTATCCGCTGCTCATCCTCGCGCTGACCCACTCGGCGGTGCTGGCCGGGGTGGTGGGGACGGTCCGGTCGATCGCGCTGCTCAGCCTGCAGCTGCCGGCCGGGGCGCTTTCTGACCGGCTCGACCGGCGGCTGACGATGATCGTCTGCGACGTCATGCGCACCGTCCTGCTGGCCGTGCTCGCGATCTTGATCGTCGTGCATCTCGCGTCGTGGCCGGTCGTGCTCGTCGTGTGCGTGGTCGAGGGGGGCGCGGGCGCGATCTTCAACCCGGCCGCCACCGCCGCGCTGCCCGGGATCGTGGCCGACAACCAGCTCGAGGAGGCGTGGGCCGCGACCGAGGGGCGGACGTACGCCGCCAGCCTGGCCGGGCCGGCGCTCGGCGGGGTGCTGTTCGGACTCGGCCGGGCGATCCCGTTCCTGGCCGATGCGGTCTCCTATGCGGTCTCGTTCGGCACGGTGAGCAGGATCACGGGACGGTTCCGCCCGATGCGGTCGGTCGAGCGCAAGGGGTTGTGGCACGAGGTGGCGGACGGCCTGCGGATCGTCTGGCAGGTGCCTCTGCTGCGGGCGGTGCTGTTCATCGCGCCGCTGATGAACTTCGCGTTCACCGGCGTGACGTTCACGATGACGCTCGCGCTGCGCCAGCACGGCACCTCGACCACGGTGATCGGCCTGGTGCAGGCGGCCGTCGCGGTCGGCGGGCTGCTCGGCGCGCTGGTCGCGCCGCGTTTGCAAGGGCGCCTGCGGCTGGGGACGCTCGCCACCGCGATCAGCCTGGCCGGGGCGCTGCTGTTCGTCGTCGCCGCCGTGCTGATCCCGTCGCCGCTGGTCGCGGCCCCGGTCGCGCTGGATCTGGTGCTCGCGCCGACGGCGAACGCGGCGCTGTTCGCGGTGATGCTCCGCGGCACCCCGGAGGAGATGCGCGGCCGGGTCACCAACACCGTCCTCATGGTGGCGACGGCGCTGGCGGCGCTCGCGCCGCTGGTCTCCGGCCTGCTCCTGCAGCACGGGTCGGGTTCCTGGGCGGTGGGCGCGTTCGCTCTGACGATGGCCGCGGCGACCGTGCTGTGCCGCGTACTGCCGGGTTTGCGGAATGGGTACTGATTCGACCGTGAACGCCAGCCTAACCGAGACGCCGCCCGATCGCCCGAGTGAGGTTCCCCTGCGGCAGAACAAGGGCTTTCGGTTGCTGTGGATCGGCCAGTTGCTGTCCGATACCGGTTCCGAGGTCGGCATGCTCGCCTACCCGCTGCTCATCTTGGCGCTCACCCACTCGGCGGTGCTCGCCGGGATCGTCGCGACGGCCAGGGAAGTCGCCCTGATCTGCCTGCAGCTGCCCGCCGGGGCGCTGTCGGACCGGCTCGACCGGCGGCTGACGATGATCGTCTGCGACGTCCTGCGGGCCGTGCTGCTGGTCGCGCTCGGTGTCCTGATCGCGCTGCAGTTGGCGTCGTGGCCGGTCGTGCTGGTGGTGAGCGTGGTCGAGGGCAGCGCAAGCGCGATCTTCAACCCGGCCGCCACCGCCGCGCTGCCCGGGATCGTGGCCGACGGGCAGCTCGAGGAGGCGTGGGCGGCGACCGAGGCCCGGACGTGGGGCGCCAGCCTGGCCGGGACCGCCCTCGGCGGAGTGCTGTTCGGGCTTGGCCGGGCCGTCCCGTTTCTGGCCGACGCTGCGTCCTACGCGGCCTCGTTCGGCACGGTGAGCAGGATCCGGGGGCGGTTCCGGCCCGAGCAGACGACCGGGCGCAAGGCGCTGTGGCATGAGGTGACCGACGGCCTGCGGCTGGTCTGGCAGGTGCCGATTCTGCGCGCGACGGTGCTCACGGCGCCGCTGGTGAACTTCGCCTTCACCGGCGTGCTGTTCACGATCATCCTCGCGCTGCGCCAGCACGGCACCTCCACCGCGGTGATCGGGCTGGTGCAGGCGGCCATCATGGCGGGCGGGCTGATCGGCGGCCTGGTGGCGCCCCGACTGCAAGGACGCATGAGCGTGCGCACGATCACGATCGTGATGTTCGTGGCCGAGACGCTGCTGTTCAGCATCGCCGCCCCGCTCATCCCGTCCCCGGTGGTGGCCCTGCCGGTCGCCCTGGTGCCGCTGCTGGCTCCAGCCGGGAACGCCGCGCTGTTCGCGGTGATGCTCCGCAGCACTCCGGAGGAGATGCGCGGCCGGGTCACCAACACCGTGAGCATGGTGGCGATGGCCCTCGCGGCGCTGGCGCCGCTGGTGGCCGGCCTGCTGGTCGAGCACGTGTCGGGTTCCTGGGCGGTCGGCGCGTTCGCTCTGACGATGGCCGTGGCGACCGTGCTGTGCCTGATGCTGCGCGGCCTGCGGGACGTGGACGCCCACCCGGAATCGCGGGAATCCATGGCGCAAGAGTAGTTGGCGAGCAGGCGGGGCGACGCGATCTATCCGGATGCAGATCGTCCGGAATATCGCGTAGCGTGCCTGGCATGGCTATCGCACGCTATCCAAGCTTCGTCATCGACTGCGCCGACCCGCATGCGCTCGGGACCTTCTATGGCGCGCTGCTCGACTGGAAGGTCGAGCTCAGGGAGAACTGGGCCGATGTCCGCGGAGGGGCCGAGCACTGCATCTCCTTCCAGCAGGTCGAGGGGTACACCCCGCCCAGCTGGCCGACCCAGGCGCTCCCGCAGCAGATGCACCTCGACGTGATGGTCGAGGACCTCGACACCGCCGAGTCGGCGGTGCTGGAACTCGGCGCGACTAAGCACGAGTACCAGCCGGGAACCACCTTCCGCGTGTTCCTTGACCCGGCCGGCCATCCGTTCTGCCTGTGCGTGGAGTGACCGGAGAAGAAACGGGTCCGGCCGGCGGATTCGACCGCTTGCGGACCGATCGGCTGGTGATGCGCCGCTAGCAGGACGGCGACCCGGAGCCGTTCGCGGCGCTCAACGCCGACCCGCACACGATGCGGTTCTTCCCGGCCACTTTCATCGGCTTCACCGGGCTCAACCCGATGCCCGACGATGTGCCGGGCGCCAGCGATGGAGGTCGGCTGGCGGCTGGCCCGCGACGCGGGGGTCACGACTGCGGGACGAGCGTCAGGTAGGCCACTCCCAGGCGGCCCCGGGATCCGCGCAGCCAGATCGATAGCCGGTCGTCGGCCTGCTTGCGGGTCTCGGCTGCCTGCGGGTGATCGGGATGGCGCGGCGAGCCACTCCTCCACGTCGGCCCCGACGCCGGACTCGAAGTCGTCCCACTCCTCGAGGCTGGCCGTCTCGATCCACTCCGGCCGGAACCCGGCGCTGATCGCCACGTCGACGAGCCCGGCCAGGTCGTAGTAGTCCCCGGCGGTGATGCCGGGCCACATGGCGGCGATCTCGGCCGGGCTCGGCGGATGCTCCCAGAAGCCCTCGCCGAGCAGCACCCGCCCTCCCGGGTTGACCAGCCGGCGCAGGGCGTGCAGCGCGTCGATGGTGTGCTGCGGCGGCCCGGCCTCGCTGAGGACGTGGCTGGAGCTGACGCACAGGACCAGGTCGGCCGGCCCGCGCACGGTCCCGACCGCGGACTCCTGCACGAACGAGACCCGGCCGTCGAGCCCGCGCGTCAGCGCGTTGCCTTCGCCCCGGCCGAGGTCGGCGGCGCTGAGGTCGATCCCGGTGCCGACCGCACCGGGGACGGCCTCGAGGATGCGGAGCAGCAGCTCACCCCAGCCGCAGCCGAGGTCGAGCACCGTGGCCGGAGAGGTCCTGGCGAGGCGGCTGACGAGTCGCGCGGCGCGGGCCTCGCGACAGCGGGCCGTGGAAGGCGAGGCGCGTGAAACGCGGCGGGAGATCGTCGTCGGTCATCGCATCGACCCTAGCGGGTGCGGCCCACCGCCCTGCGCGGGCACGCGCGCACATCATTTCCCGCTCCTCATTCCCGCCCGGCGTGTTGATGCGGCGCGAGCGGTTTCCGTTGTTACAGTTTGATGCAGTCTGGTTCGCTGCTGCGGTTTCCGTCATCAACCGCGGTCTCGCCTGACCGGCGACCGAGAATCGGCCCGCATAGACGGAGGTCAGCGTAGTGCCACGCAGCGCCCGTGATTGGCTCGGTCTCGCCAACTTTGACAATGGCGCCCCCGCCGACGAGGACGGGTACCTTTCCCAGGACCTTGGTGAGAGCCAGGACGACTATGAGACCCCGAGCGGCGAGTTCGCCGCGGGCAATGGCATCCACATTGCGATCGTTCGCCCGCGCAACTTTCGGGATGCCGCCACCGTCGGTGATTACTACCGCCAGGAGATTCCGGTCATCATCAACCTGGAGGACATGGAGAAGGCGGATGCCACGCGCATCATCGACTTTATCTCCGGTCTCATTCTCGGTCTCGGCGGCGACCTGGAGAAGATTTCCCGACGGACATTCCTGATCGTGCCCGCCGACGCGGCCATCATTACCACCCATGACGGTCTGACCCAGGAGGGTTTCTTCAACCAGGCATAACGGTCGGGCGTTAGGGCTGGGCGGTGGGCCGGACGAGGATCTCGTTGAGGGTCATGCGTCGGGGGCGGGTGACGGCGAACGCGATGACCTCGGCGATGTCGTCGGCGGTGATGGCGAGCTGCTGGTACATCCGCTCGGCGGCCTGCTTGGCGTTGGGGTTGGTGATGTGGTCGGTCAGCTCGGTGGCGACGGCGCCCGGCTCGATGACCATCACCCGCACGCCGGGCTGCAGCTCCTGGCGCAGTGATTCCGACCAGCCGTTGAGTCCCCACTTGGTGGCGGCGTAGACGGCGTTTCCCGGGCGGGCGGTGCGGCTGGCCACGGATGACAGGTTGACCAGGTCGCCGCCGCCGTCCGCGAGCTGGTCGAGGAACACCTCGGTGACGGTGATCGCGCCGAGCAGGTTGGCCTCGATCATCCGCCGGTGGTCGTCGTGCCCCTCGTCGTTGAAGGGCGCGAGGAGCATGACGCCGGCGTTGTTGACCAGCACGTCGGTCCCGCCGAGCTCGGTTCTCACCCGCTCGGCGGCCTTGACGATCGATGCGCGGTCGGTGACGTCGGCGGCGATGGCGATAGCGCCGTGGCCGAGTTCGTCGGCCAGGGCCTTGACGCGATCGACGCGGCGCGCAAGCAGGGCCAGGCGGTACCCGCTGGCGGCGAGCGCCCGGGCGGTCGCCTCGCCGATGCCGGACGAGGCACCGGTGATGACGGCGACCGGGCCGGCGCTCTGGCTGGATGTGGTGCTCATGAGTAGCTCCTCCGTAGGGCGGGCGCGAACCGCACGACGCTCAGCCGGCTCCGGCCGGGTTCCGGTCCGGCGTGGATCATGTCGACCCAGACGTCGCCGGTGAACGTTGCTGCTGGCCCCTTGGCCGTGGGCGGTGGCGTGAAGATCTCCATGGTCTCTTTCTGACTGTTTCCGGCTGTTTCCGGCTGTTCCGGCTGGCGGTGCCGGTCGGCTCACCCCTCGGTGATCTGCTTGAGCTGGCCCATCGCGGACATGGCGTTGGGCCAGCCTGCGTAGAACGCCAGGTGGGTGATGGCCTGCACGAGCTCGTCCTCGGTGAGCCCGTTGTCCAGTGCCCGGCGCAGGTGCGAGCCGAGCTGGTCGCCGCGATAGAGCGCGACCAGGGCCGCCACCGTGACCAGGCTGCGGTCGGGCTGAGACAGCCCCGGATTGGCCCAGACGTCGCCGAACAGCACGTCGTCGGTCAGCCGGACCAGGTCGGGCGCGGTGTCGCCGAGTAGCTGCTGGGCTCGTGTCTTGCCGTTATCGGTCTGCCTCGAGGATCCGGTCGGTGTCGCGCAGGTCGGCGTCGATGTAGGCCGTCGCGCCCTCATCCCTGCTGACCAGCAGCGCGCGGGCGTGGGCGAGGACGACCGGGTCGTAGTCGACGTACACCACGCGCGACCGCGGCGCGATCGCCTGGACGATCTCGTGGGTGTTGCCCGACGTCGGGATGCCGGTGCCGATGTCCAGGAACTGGCGCATCCCCGCCTGGCCCGCGAGGTAACGGACGGCGCGCCCGAGGAACGCCCGGTTCGCCCGCATGGCGAACGCCATGTCCGGCCACACCTTGAGCCCCGCCTCGACCGCAGCCCGATCGGCCGCGTAGTTGTCTTTCCCGCCGAGGACGAAATCGTACATGCGGGCCTGGTGCGCCACGCTGGTGTCGAACGGCATCTTCTCGGCAGTGTCACCATCGACTGGGGCCACCGCGTCGTCGCGGGTCATTGCGTGCTCCGGTCTAGTCGGATTCGGCTGTCCGGGCAAGCGTGGCCACATGACCGGGGATCACCACGGTCACCGGGCCGTCCGTGAACACTGGCTCGAGCGTGGTTTGGCACCAGTCGCGGGCCTCTTCCTTGCTGCAGGCCCCGTTCGCGATCGAATGTTCCACGTTGGTCTCGCTGAGGGCGTAGCGCAGGTAGGCGTCCGCGTCCATCGGCAACCGGGTCTCGACGTCGGTCAGATCGAGCAGTCGCAAGCCATAGGCGGTCAGGGGCAACTCCCGCACGTCAAGCGGATACCAGCCGGGTGGCCATGGGAACCGTTCTTCGAAGGACGCGAACCAGCGCTCGAGCTTGTCGTCGCTCGCCGAGCGCCGGCCGGGTGAAAAGTCGTACAGCAGGAATGTCCCGTCAGGGGTCAGCACCCGCGCGATCTCGGCCAGAGCCGACGGGAAGTCGGCGTAGTTCAGCGAGCCGGCCGCCGCGACCAGATCGAATGACCGGGCCGCGAACGGGAGCCGCTCCGCCCGGCCGATGACGAAACCGGCCTGCGGCGCGACGGAGCGCCGGTAGGCGAGCATGGCCGCGACCGGCTCCAGGCCGATCACCCGCCGGGCCAGCGGCGCGAGGGCGGCCGTCGACAGCCCCGCGCCGCACCCCACATCGAGGGCCTGATCGGCCTGCCGGGACAGCCGGACCGAGCGGAGGATCTGCTCGTGCACCGGGGGCCGGTCGAAGGCGTACGCCTCAGCCAGGCGCTCGCTGTCGTAGACGCTCGTCATGGCCTCTCCGGGATCAGGTGGACGACCGGTACTGCCAGTGCCAAGGCTCAGCCCGCATGCCGTATTCATTTCCTTCAGGCCAGGACTCGTAAAAGCCGAATTCGTCGCCGTGCTGACGCAGCCACGCGTACTCTACCGTATCTTTAAAGCCTTCGAGGTCGTCGCTGGACGGTGATCCGTCGATGTTCATGAAGTCGATGGCGACCTTACTCGCAATGGTGTGCTGCGAATATCGGGGAGGCGATGCGTGACGTATCGTTTTGCCGATATCACCAGCATAGACGCGGATAAGCCAGTTGATGAAGACAACGACCTGATAAGCCGGCGAGCGATAGCATGACTGGATAAGTAGCCTGCGTTTCCGGTGCTCGGTCATGAACGCGGCGTTCATCCGAACGTACGCATTAAAAACGTGTCGGGGGACGTATTTCTCGCCTATGGTCTGCTGCTGGCCGTGTTCGGTGTACTGCTGCCCGACTAGCTTCACGAGATCCGCCGGCACCGGTTCAAGGTCGCCGGCGTAGGGCGTGTGCACGCCGTAGTCCCGCGGGTCGAGATCCATGATCTGGTCAACGATGGCCCGCTGGGCTGCGCTCAGCAAAGGTCCCAGCCGGTCGAGTGTGACCGTCGGGGTCAGTATGCCCTGCTGCTCAAGAAGCTCGAGCGTCGCCGGGAACGTCTCCAGCGTTGCCGCATCGAACGATGTGATCGGACCGCTCACGCGCGCTCGTCGTCAACCGGGCGAGGTCGGGCGCCGGGGTCCCCCGGCGGCGAGGGCACGCTGAGTGCCAGTACGGCGGTGTCGTCGTCGAGGCCGTCGCCGAGGCCCTCGAGCAGGACGGTGATGGCATCAATAGCAGTGGCGGCGGTGGCCGGCGCGATGCCGGCCGCGAACGCCCGCAGGGCCTGGTCGCCGTAGCGCTCCCGCCCCTGGCCGGTGCGAGCCTCGGTCAGCCCGTCGGTGTACAGCAGGAACGTGTCGCCAGGGCCGAGCCGGATCGTGGTTGACGTGAAGACCACGTCGTCGATGACGCCGAGGAACGGCCCGCCGCCGGCCGGCTGGTAGTCGGCGGTGCCGTCGGCGCGCAGCAGCAGCGGCGCGGGGTGGCCGCCGCTGGCGAGGCTGAGATCGAAGCCGTCCGCACGGGGGGTGAGCACCCCGAAGGCCGCGGTGCAGAATCGGCCCCCGTTCCGTTCATAGTCCCGGCGCAGCGCGGTGTTGAGGGTGCTGAGCACGGTCGCCGGGTCCGGGTCGTAGACGGCGGCGGCGCGCAGGGTGTAGCGGATCTGCGACGTCACGGCGGCGGCGGCCGCCCCCTTGCCGCAGACGTCGCCTAGGAACAGGCCCCACCGATCGCGGGCGAGGGCGAAGAGGTCGTAGAAGTCGCCGCCGACCTCATCCCGGGACGCGGCGTGGTAGTAGGCGGCCGTCTCCAGGCCGGGCACGTCGGGCAGCTCGGGGGGCAGCAGCGTGCGCTGAAGGGTCGTGACGAGCGACTGGAGGCGTTCGCGCTCAAGATCGGCTTCTCGTCGTGCGCGCAGCAACTCGCGCTCGTAGGAGCGGCGGTCGGTGGCGTCAACGATCGTCGTGCGAATGAGCAGGGGCTCCCCCGCTGCGCTGGTCTTGACCGCCGAGTCGACCAGGACCGGTAGCCGGCTGCCGTCGGACGCCTGCAGTTCCAGGGCCACTCCGCCGATCTCGCCCTGCATGGCCAGCAACGGCGCGAAGTGAGTCTCGTGGTACAGGCGCCCTCCCGCCGTGAGCAGGTCAGAGAAGTAGCGGCGCCCGACCAGCTCGCCCCGGGTGTATCCAAGCCAGGCCAGCAACGTGGCGTTGACCCTGGCGATCTGCCCGTCCGGCAACGTGGACAGGTAACCGCAGGGCGCGTTCTCGAACAGGTCCTCGGTGCTGTCTTCCAGCAGCTCGGCGAGATCGGCTTCCGCCGGGCGGCCGCCTTGGCCGGGCGCGTTGCCCTCGATGCCGGTCACGGCGGGCCGGAGGCGAAGGAGGCGATTGCCGCGAGCGTCGCGTCGGGCGCGCTGAGCTGGGGGCAGTGACCGGTCGCGGCCAGGGTGACCAAGGTGCTGCCGGGGATCTGGTCATGGACGAACTCGCCGACCTCGGTCGGCGCGATTGCGTCCCGCGAGCACTGCAGGATCAGCGTCTGCACCGTGACCTTGGCCAGGTCGGTCCGGTTGTCGGACAGGAATGTCGTGCGGGCGAAGGCCTGCGCGATCGCCGGGTCGGTGCGGCAGAAGCTGCCGGCCAGCTCCTCGGCCAGCTCCGGGCGCTCGGGGTTGCCCATGATCACCGGCGCCATCGCGGCCGACCAGCCGAGGTAGTTGCTGTCGAGCGACTCCAGGAGTTCCTCAATGTCAGCCCGACTGAAGCCGCCGCGGTAGCCGGCGTCGTCGATATAGCGGGGTGAGGGTCCGACCAGGACCAGCTTGCCGAACCGGTCCGGTTCCCGGATCGCGGCGAGCACGCCGATCATCGCGCTGACCGAATGCCCCACGAACACCACGTGCCGCAGCTCGAGCTCCCGGCAGATCCGCAGCACGTCGTCGGCGTAACCGTCGAGCGTCGCGTACCGCTGCGGCTGCCAGGCCGATAGATCGGAGCGGCCCGCTCCAACGTGGTCGAACAGCACCACCCGGAAGTCCTCGGCCAGCTTGGGCGCGACCAGGCGCCACATGTTCTGATCGCATCCGAAGCCGTGGGCGAGCATCACGACCGGCCGATCCTCCCGGCCGGCCAGCACGACATTGTTCCTGCGACCCACGCCGGCACTGCTCATAGTGGAATCCTGCCACGTCGAAACGGTTGGTCACCCCGTTCGGCCCTACCCGATAGCAGGATCAAACAGACATAGCGTGCGTGGATGATGCGATGGGATCATGCCTCAGTGCACAGCCCCCGGGCCGACGGGGCACCGCTGACCGCCGGGCAGGCGTTCGCCGGGTCGCGTATCAGGCACGTCCCGTTCGACGCCGACGGTGTCATCCAGAGCACCCCCGGCGGCTGGTACACCGCGATGGAGCCGTACCCGGGCGAGCGGGTGCAGGAGTTCCTGCACGGCACGTGGAAGGACGAGAAGCCGACCCTCGCCGGGCAGGGCGACTACCTGCCACTGCTCGCCGCGAGGCTAACCGAGTTCGGAGTGGCGGCACCGGTTGAGCAGGTCTACCGCGACGTCTGGCAGCGCATCGATCCCGACCGCGCGTCCCTCGCGATCGTGGAGGCGCTGCGGGCCAGCGGCTACGGCGTCCACCTGGGCACCCATCAAGAACGTCACCGGGCGGCGCACATGCGGGTCGCGCTCGGCTACGACGCGCTGTTCGACGTCAGCTGCTATTCGTGCGATCTTGGCGTAGCCAAACCCGACCCGGGCTTCTTCGCCGCGGCCGCGCTCCGCATCGCCGCCGAGCCAGCGAGCATCCTGTTCATCGATGACAGCGCGAGGAACGTCGAGGGCGCCCGCACCGCAGGCCTGGCCGCCGAACAGTGGGAGCTCGGGCAGGGCCACGATGCCCTTCTCGCGCTGTTCGGCGGCCACGGCGTCGTTCCGGTCAGGCCCGCAGCCGACGGGGCGTGATCAGGACCGGAACGGAGAACTGGGCGGCGAAGCCCTCCGCGTCGCCGAACAGGGTGCCGATCCGCTCGGCGTACTTGGCCCGGTACTGCGGCTGCTTGTCCGCCGGGCCGGCCTCCGGCGCCTCCCGCGCCGTGCCGTCGATCCGGACGATGTCCCGGCCGATGTCGGTGACGTCGAGCCCCAGCGCCACCTGCGGGTTCTGCCCGATGTTGCGCAGCTTGGGCTTGCCCGGCTGGCTGTAGAGCAGGACGGTCTCGTCGTCTTCGCGGAACAGGAACCAGACCGGGACGCTCTCCGGCTGCCCGGTCGGGCTGACGGTGGTCAGCCAGGCCATGAGGTTGCTGCGCAGCCGCGCCTCCACGTGATCGCGGCGGTCGGCGGCCAGGTGCTCGGTGATTTTCACGCCGCTAGCTTAACCACCACCGACGAAGGAGCCCGCACCAGGCGCGGCGGAGTCCTAGTGCATCTGCCTGTAGGTTCGTCGGGGTTAGCCGGCGGCTTGCGGGCTCCTCGCTGGGTGGCGAGCGGCTCCCCGTTCGGTGGTTGCCGTTGGGGCGGGCCGGCAGCCGCAGCGCCCGCCCGTCCAGGGCGAACGTGCCCGCGTGCCAGCGGACGGGCACGAGGCCGCGCCTGCGCCGCGGGAACCGGGCCGAGGCGTCCCCCGCCCTGCTTCTGGCGGCGGCGGCGAACCACGCGTCGGAGTAGCGGCGCAGCACCGACCGGGCGCCGGCGGTGTCGAGCTCGCCGAAGGTGCCCGGTCCGGACGCGGCCAGTTCCCGGCACAGTTCCTGGTAGCCCGCCAGCGGGGCGTCCCGGCGGGACCGCCGCCAGGAGTTCAGCTCCAGCACCGCGCACCACACGTCGCCCGCTGAGCGCAGAAGGCCGAACAGCCGGTTCCGTCCCGCTCACGTTTTCGAGGCATGAGCCCATGAAACCAGACCCCACGGTCAAA
Source organism: uncultured Actinomycetota bacterium (assembly GCA_963836195.1). Lineage (GTDB taxonomy): Bacteria > Actinomycetota > Actinomycetes > Streptosporangiales > Streptosporangiaceae > Trebonia. Next base: position 723,266 of record CAWIIX010000020.1, read on the forward strand.
ACCGGGCCGCCAACGGCAACCAGGCACAGGCGGCTATCCCGACGCATTAACGGGCGCACCCACTAGCGGATCGGGGCGGTAGACGAGTTCGTTGATTCCGCCGCCGACGGGGGTGACTGAGACCAACTCGAGCTTGGTCGCCTGCTTCAGGTCGTCGAAGACCCGTGGGCCCTTGCCCGCCAGGTAGGGGACGAGACTGATCCGGAATTCGTCCACCAGGTCATGGCGGATGAGCGACCGCAGCAGGCCAAGGCCGCCGTCGGCGATGATGTAACCGTCGCCGCCCAGTTTGAGCTTCTCGATTTCCGCGGCTAGGTCGCCGTTGATGACCGTCGTGTTTGCCCAGTCGGCGGTTGCGAGGGTATGGCTGAAGACGAGCTTGCGCGCGGCGTTCATGACGTCCGCGTAAGGGTCATTGTCGGCGCTCGGGAAGTACGCTGACGCACCCTGATAATGAGTGCGCCCCATGACCAGCAAATCGGCGTTCCGGTAAAAGTCCACGGCGCGCTGGAGGCAGACCGGGTCGTCGGGAAGGGCACGGCAGAATTCGAAGAAGCTGCTGTCCTCCTCGGCGGAGATGCCATCAACCGAGTAGTCGTAGATCTGTGCGATCACTGTGCGCATGCTGAGCTCCTCCGGCCGCCTGTCGCTGTCGCAGTCCAGACTGAGGGCCACGGCAGATCTCATCGCCGGCGGCCCCGAACTGGTCGGCTCACGCTACGGCCGCTTCTGCTAGGTTTGGCTAACCTTGACGAGGGCGGGCAGCCCTTGTGCCGCCTCACCAGCAGCGAAAGAGGTGCCGCCAGACATGCTGTGGCGTGATCCGCGGCGGGCGGGCATGCTCATGGCGGCTTGCTTCCTGATTTCAGTGGCAGTTGGCCCGAGCGTGTTCGTCAAGAGCGGCAGCGGTCCTCCTGGACTAGGCACCCATGTAATCGGTGCTCTTGTCTCAGCGTTCTTCGCTTGGCGGGTGACCCGGGGCGGACGCATCTCGCGGATGCTGCTCGTCATAAGCGCCGAGATCGGGTTTCTCACGGCGGCGTTCGAGATCGCCTCCCGATTCGGGCCAGTGGTATTCGGCGTGCTCATCGCGAACGCGGCGCAGATCGCGCTGCTCCTGAGCCCGGCGGTGTACCAGCGCACTCGCCCACCCGACTGGGCCGGGCGAGTCAGGTGGACCCGAGTCAGGCCACCGCTGGCATTGCTCTTTCTGAGCCTCCTCGCAGGCCTAGTTGTCACGCTGCTCGGCCTGTCCCATATCGACTTCCCGGCGTCGGGGTGCGACTACGGCGACGCCGGCCCGGTGTCGATGACTTGCCTGACGGTCGTCGACGGATGGCCGCTGCGCTGGTTGGGCGGCTACCACAGCGCACTCGTCGTCGACTGGGCCGCGATGGCGAAGGACTTGGTGCAGTACACGGTCATCGGCGCGTCGGTGTTCTATTGCTTCTGGCTCGGCCCGAGGACGAGCGAGGCACCAACCCGCAGCCGGGCATCGGCCGCGGCCATCCTCGGCAGCCTGCTCGCGGGGCTGACGCTCGCGGCAGCGACCGGCGGGTTCCCGTTGACCTGGGTGACAGCGATCCAGGGGGCGCCGACGTTCAGCCAAAAGGCGCTCCTGGTCGACACCGCCCTATGGGCCCTCGTCGCGCTGTGCGGGTGCCTCGCCGTGCGACCGCTGGCGCGGTCGCACGGCGCACGCCGAGGCGCGGGTCGAGCCCGTCAGGCCCGCAGACGGCGAGAGTGATCAAGAGCGGGACTGAGAACTGGGCTCGGCCCGTCAGTGCCAGTCGCTGATCTGCACGTCGATCGGGTCGGGCGCGCCCGCTCCGGTCTCAACGAGCTGCTTGAGGCTGAGCAGGTACGTCGCCCACTTGGTGCTGCAGTGGTACATGAACTCGACCGGCTCGGCCCAGCCGCGGTGCTCGAAGAGCACGACGGTGAAGTCGCCGGCCTGGCTGAGCTCGAAGCTCACCTGCGTGCCGATCCACTCGGCCGGGCCCTCGACCACCTCCCAGAGCACCCTCTTGCCGGGCACCAGCTCGACGACCTTCATGTCGAAGCCGCCGGGGACGAAGCGGAACGCGATCACGCCCCCGACCTCGGTCACCCCGGTGGTGTCGCGCGCCCACCATCCCGAGAGCCCCTCGAGCGTGGTCAGGGCCGCGTAGACGTCGTCCGGGGAAGAGCCCTTGACGCCGATGCGGTGCAGGATGTCCACCATCTCCGTGTCCTTTCTTTCGGGTGTTGCTGATTTGGGTGTTGGTCAGCTGTCGCGTTCGGCGTCGCGTTCGCGTTGGATCGCCTCGGCGATCCGCTTGATCCGCTGCAGCCGGGCGTCCCAGCTCGCGCCGACCGACGCAAGTTGAGCGACCGCCCGCGCGAGCTGCGCCTGGTCGACCTGGTAGCGGCGCTCTCGCCCGGCCGTGGTGCCGTGCACGAGCCCGGCCTGGTCAAGCACGAGCAGGTGCTTGGCCACGGCCTGCCGCGTCACTGGCAGCTGCTCGCTGAGCGAGGTGGCGGTGCCGGGGCCGGCCGCGAGCAGAAGGTCGAGCATCCGCCGTCGGGTCGGATCGCCGATCGCCGACCAGAGGTCGTCGTCGACCGCGGTCGCGCTCACGGGGCCGACACCAGGCGGGTGACGTACTCCACCAGCTGCGGCAGGAACCGGTCCCAGGACTCGGCGTGGTCCTGGTACGCCGCCTCGAGCACGGCCACCTCCCAGCCCTGCTCGCGGAATCCGGTCTCGGTCAGCCGCAGCGTCGTCCCCGAGCCCGACGGGGTCAGCTCGAGGGTGACCAGGAACGAGTTGGACGGGTCGGGGGCGAGGCTGGGGTCATACGCCCAGCGGAAGGAGAACAAGCGCGGCGGCACCGACTCAATGACCCTCATCGGCACTACGATCCCCGACTCATCCCCGTGCCCGCCGAACGTCAGCTCCCCGGTGCTCCCGGGTGCCGGATCGCCCAGGGCGGCGTCGTCAGGCCACCACTCGCGCAGGTGCTCGGGCCGGCTGACCACCTCGAAGACGACCTCGGGCGAGGCATCCACGTAGATCTCGCGCTCGATGCTGCCGTACTCCATATCCGCTTCCACTCCCATCGCGCAATGTTTGGTTGCGCATGAGCTTAGGCGGTGGCGGCGAGAAACGCAACCTTTGGTTGCGTGAAGGAAGCCTGGTCATCCGGTGGCCGGAGCATCGCCGCGGGTCAGGGCGCTGGCACGGTCGGGGTAGCCGTGGATCTCGACGATCTGGGCGTCGCGGACGGTGAAGACCTGGTAGAGCGGCTGCGGCGGTGCGGGTCGGGCGCCCTGCGCGCGGCGGCCGACGGTGAGGCCGAGGACCACGGCGTCGCGGTCGACCTCCACGCTTCGCACGCTTGCCTCGATTCCCTCGGCCAGCACCGCGCGATACCAGTCGAGCACCTGGCTGCGGTCTTTGCACAGTCCCGTCCAGTGGACCTCTGGGTGCAGTAGCGAGCCGAGTAGGTCCAGGTCAACGTCCTGGGCGGCGATCTCCAGTTGCCGGGCGATCTCGGCCATGACCCCGGTGCCGAGCGACTCGGGTGCCGCGCTCCGGTCGTGGTCGTCGTCCTGGTCCTGAGATTCGGATTCCGGCCCGGCGGGGGTGATCCCGTAGCGCATCAGAAGGTCGCCGACCTCCTCGCTCGGCGGCTTGCCCGTGATCCACACGCCATCCCTGCTTGCTCCGGCTTCGATGAGCAACCGCACCGTTCCGGTCCAGTCGCCTGGCTGACCCGCCTGTTCTCCGCTGCCGACGGTCGCGAACGCCAACGCGGTCGATTCGAACCGCTCGTCGCGGGCGTCGACCTGCGCCCCGGCCCCCAGCAGCAACCGCACGCCGGCCGAGTTGCCGTGATATGCGGCACCGTGCAGCGGCAGTTCGCCGAAGCGCCGCGTGTTTACGGAGAATCCGAGCTCGAGCATGAGGGCCAGCGTCTCGGCCGGGCGGGACTCGGCCGCCCGGCAGATCACCTCTCGGTCCTCGTCGGTCAGCCGGTCCATCAGATCGGGGTAATCGGCGAGCAACTGCCCGGCCGCAGGGCGGTCGGCGTTCAGGCACGCGCCGAGAAGCCGGTCGACCTCGGTGCCGTCCTCGACGGCGCCGAGCGCCCTCAAGCGGGCGGCAGTCTCGTGCCTGCCCGCCCGTACCGCCAGGCGCAGCGCGGAGATCCCGTCCGAGTCCGTCGCCTGCGGGTCGGCTCCGGCGTCCAGCAGGGCCTCGACCGTGGCGACAGACGCGGTGGCGGCGGCGTCGGGCAACTCATCGCTCGCCGCGTCCGCCGCCCGGCCTCCTGCGGTTGCGAGGGCGTCGAGCAGCAGAGTCACCGCACCGGGATTGTCGTTGAACACCGCCGCCCCCACCGCCCAGGTGCTGGTCACCCGGGCACCGTGGGCGAGCAGCAGCCGCAGGCACCGCAGGTCGCGGTGGGCGGCGGTCTCGGCGATGGGCTGGCCCGGGTCGGGATGCGCGCCGGCCATCGAGCAGCACCTCGCTGACGGACGGGTTGTTGACCTCAACTGATCCCTTGAGGGCCGAGTGGTAGCGGGCCTGTCCCCCGTCGTTGGTATTCGCATCGGCCCCGGCCGCAAGCAGCAGCCGCACCACCTCGGCCAGCCCGGGCGCGCGGTCGGGGTCGATGTGGTGCCAGCGGGAGTAGCAGGCGTAGAGCAGCGGCGGCCAGCCGCGCTCGTCGTCGAGGGCCAGCGCCGCCCCCGGCTCGGCGGCGAGGTGCTCGCGCACCGCCGCGGCGTCGCCGAGCACGGCCGCGGCGGCCAGGCTGCGCCCGCCGATACCGGGATCGGCGTGCAGGATCTCTCCGGCCTGCCGCATCCGGCCCTCGATGGAGGCGGACAGAAATGAGGAGAGCTCCTGGCGGGATGCAGCGTCGGCTTCAAGCGCGGCGATAAGCCGCGGCCAGCTGGGAAAGCCCAGTTCGCGGGCGATGACCAGCTGGGCGGCGGCCAGCCGGACCGGGCCGGCCGGCGGGGCCGAGTGATGACGGGCCACGCGCTGCACGGCGGCGTCGTCGCCGGCCCGGGCGGCGTCGCGCAGTTCCTTGGCGCGGCGGCGCAGCTGGCCGAGATCGTGGCGTTCAAAGCGCGGGTCAGGCACGGCGTCTCCCTCCGTCGCCTGCGGTCCGCTGCTCAGGCCGAGGAAGAGGCCACAGCTACCTGTGCATCGTGATTCGGAGGTGGACACAGTCCTTCCCGCGGACCAGGCGGCACCCTCCTCGCGCCACCCGTTATCCTACCGCCCTGGCGCGCCCGCAGCCTTCGCGGCGCAGGCGATGCCTTTCGAGGAGGCTGCCATGACACCTGAGCCTGCACGGACCAGGCGCACAGCGCGGCGGCACTGCGCGCCGCGCTCCGCCGCGGCCTCGTCGCCGCGCTGAAGGCACGGGACGCCGAGGCCCTCGCCGCGCTCCGCACCACCATCGCCGCCATCGACAACGCGGAAGCCATTCCTGCGGCCGATACGCAGGTACCACTGACGAGCGCTGATATTGCCGGCGCGAGCAGCGGGGTCGGCTCGACCGAAGCCGTCCGCCAGTCGCTGAGCGTCGGGCAACTACGCGACATCGTAGTGAACAGATCGTTGAGTACGCACGCGAGGCTGACCGCTACGACCTGCTCGGCCAGCCAGACGCCGCGCAGCGGCTCCGCCATCGTGCGCGCATCCTGGCTGCCTATGGCTGATCGGGACCGGGGACTCGCACGACGAGATCCCCGGGCCTCAGGCTGATCCGCAGCTGCCGAGTGGCGCCGATCACGTCACCGTCGACTTCCCACGGTCGCGGGCGTCGGCTTTCCACGACCAGTTCCCGGCAGGTGAACCTGATCAGGCGCGAGGTCTTGCGCCGCAGCAGCAGCACGTCGACGACGAGCCCGATCCACGCGCCCACTCCCCAGGCGGTGATGATCGCCACGTCGAGGACGCCGTCATCAGGGACGGCGTCGGGCAGCAGTCGGACGTTCCGCTGGAGTGTCCCGACATTACCGACGACCACGTCGCTGGCCAGGCGCCGCATCGGCGGGCCGCCGTCGACGCGCACTTCGACCCGGGTCAGGCGGTCCCACAGGTGCCGCAGCGCAGAGAATGCGTACGCATGCCAGCCCGCCCGCGTCTTCAACTTTTCGCTGACGCTCGCGAGCAGCGCGGCGTCGAATCCGATCCCAGCCATCACCACGAACGGCCGCCCGTTGGCGACGCCGACGTCGAGCCGGCGCTCGGCCCCGCTCAGCGCGACGGCCAGCGCCGCGTCCAATTTCAGCGGCAGGCCGAGATTGCGCGCGAGTAGATTCCCCGTGCCCGACGGCAGCACGCCGAGGGGTACCCCCGAACCGGAGACGCCGCCCGCGCACGCGGTCACGGTCCCGTCGCCGCCGCTGGAGATCACCAAGTCGACTCCGGACTCCACCGCCATCCGGGCCAGCCGCTCACCGGTGTCATCCGGGGTCGTTTCCAGCCACAAAGGCTCGGCCCAGCCCTGGCCGGTCATTGTCTTGGTCACGTCGGCCCGGAACCCCGCCAGGTCACGGTGCTTGCGCGGGTGGACGATCACCGCAGCGCGTTTCACCCACCAGACGCTACCAGCGTCCATCGTCACTGCTCCGCGCGTGACCCGGCCAGGCGAATGTGCAGGTGCCCGTCAGCGGGGAACTCCGGGACCAGCGGCGGCAGGACCGTGGAAAAGGTGAATCTCGCCTTCTCCGCCACCCGGCAGGAGGCGGCGTTGCCGACGCTGTGCAGGAGTTCCAGTCGTTGCAGCGGCCGACGCCGCGGCAGGCGGAACACCCACTCAGATACGGCGTCGACGGCTCGCGGGGCGATGCCCCGTCCGCGGGCGGGCGCAGTGACCCAGTAGCCCACCTCGCCCGACACGGTCGTGTCGCCCCATCCCTGGATGCTGACTCTCCCGACCAGGTCATCGGAACCTCCGGGGGAAACCCTGGTCTTCAGGCCGGGGACGAAGCCGGCGCCCCGCGAAGCGGGGCAGTGATCGTGCCATAGTGCTACCTGTCAGACTATTCATAATCCGGTATAGTGTTCACATGTCCCGATACCGGCTACAGCCGACCCGCGAGCAGGAGACCACCCTGCTGCGGCACTGCTCGGACGCCCGAGCTGACCGCCGCGCGGGCGGGCAACCCATGGTTCGCCAGGGGCAGCCACATAGTGCAGCAGCAGGCGCTGCGGGACTTCGCGCGGGCCATGGCCGGCTTCTTCGCCGGGACGCACGGCCGCCCGTCGTGGCGCAAGGCCGGCCGGAATGAAGGGTTCCGGGTCACCGGGCAGCGCGGCCGCCAGTGGGACGTGCGGCGCCTGAATCGGAACTGGGGCCAGGTCAAGATCCCGAAGGCCGGCTGGGTGCGGTTCCGCTGGTCCCGCGACGCGCCCGCAGGCGCGCGGTCGTTCCGGGTGACCCGGGACCGGGCGGGCCGCTGGCACGTCGCGTTCGCCGCCGTCCCCGACCCGGTCCCCGGGCCGGGGACCGGGGAGGCGGTGTGTCAGCACCGTGTCAGGAGCCACGGACATCGACCTTCGCGGCGCTGAGCTGGTGCAGTGTCCAGCCCCGGCCGGCCGGGTCCAGCGGCCGGGTAAGCGCCGCGAAGATCTCCGCCGCCCGCCGGTAGGACATCCGCGCCTCGCCCGTCAACGGGCAAACATCAGACGGGGCGGTCTTGCGCCGGCGCCCTCCGGTCGGTCAGGAACACCGGGCCCCACGTGCGGCCCGACAGCAGCCAGCGGAGAATCTGACTGGTCGTCCCCTGCCACTCGATCGCGGTGCGCGATCCGCCGTCGGTCCGTGCCCGGGCTCGGTGCCGGACTAGGTCGAGCTGGTGCGCGTCCAGAGCCAGCACCTCGCCGGCCGGCGCCCCCGAGTCGTACAGCACCCGCCAGAGCGCCTGTTCCCGCAGCCCCGAGGACAGCCCGAACAGGTCGTCGACCTGGCTTCGGCCAAGCGGCGGAACGCGGGCGGCCGGCTGGCGGTGACGCAGTCCCGTGGTCGGGTCGGCGGCGATCCATCCCCGCTGCCGCCACCAGCCAACCGCGCTGCGCAGCGCGGACAGCTCGCGGTTCACGGTCCGCGCGTCGGTCGCAGCCGCCCGCTCGGCGAACGCCGCGGCCAGACGGCCGCCGGTGTCGGGATCATCAAGCAGCCCCAGCGGGACTATTGGCGGCGTCGCCCGCCGGCGATCGGCGCCGCTCGGGACAGGCTTGCCGACCAGCGGCCAGGCCCAGCACGCGAGCGAGATCCGGTAGACCCGGCGCGACGCGACGCCAAGGGCGGCAAGGTCGAGATACCGGTCGACTGCGGCGGCGTACTCGATCGGCGCCGCCGCCCCTACATCCCGGGTCCCCGCGGCCGGCCCGAGCATGGGCGGATACGTAACCACCGCCGCCTCCGTTCCGCAGTAAATGCATTCACTAAGACTCCCCAGCATACCATTGAAGATATCTCTGGGAACTGCGCGCCCAGAGCGCATTTACTGCGACAACAAGCAAGGCAAACAGGCTGTTCACGGCCGATTAATTGCACTTTCGCGGCCTCTTCTGGCATGGTGATAAGCATGCCAGAACGTCATCCAATAACCAGTCCCCCCGATGCTCATAACCGCAGTAAATCAGCCAATCAGAAGGCGGATAATATCTGCCGTAAATGGCGCTCCGGGAGGCTCGGGCCGCTGACCGGTCGCAACTTCCGGCGCTTCTACGTGGGCTACGCGACCTCGATGCTCGGCACCTCGATGTCGGCCGTCGCCATCGCCTTCGCGGTGCTGGCCAGCGGCGGAACGGCGACGTCGCTGGGCGTGGTGTTCGCCGCGAACATCGTCGCGATGGTGGGGTTCATGCTCGGCGGCGGCGTGCTGGCCGACCGGCTCGGCCGCCGGCCGGTGATGCTGACCGCCGACGTGGCCCGGTGCGCCGCCCAGGGCACCCTCGCGGTCACGCTCTTCGTCGGCCGCCCGCACATCTGGCTGTTCGTCGCGGCCGCGTTCGTGGTTGGCACCGGCAACGCCTTCTTCCAGCCCGCCCTGTCGGGGCTGCCGGTGCAGCTCGCCCCGCGCGATCAGCTTGGCAACGCGAACGCGCTGTTCGGCATGGTCCAGCCCGCCGCCCAGGTCGCAGGCCCGGCTCTGGCCGGGATCGTGATCGCGGCCGGCAGCCCGGCCGCGGCGATCGCGGTTGACGCCGGCAGCTACGCGGTCAGCGCGATCGCCCTGGCCCTGCTGAGCTTTCCCGACGCCGAACGCGGGCCGGCCCGGTCGCTGCTACGCGACCTGGCCGATGGCTGGGCGGAGTTTTCCGCGCACTCCTGGCTCTGGCTGCAGACCCTCCAGTTCACCCTCTTCAACCTGCTGACCTGGGGCCCCTATTTGGTCCTGGGACCGGTGCTAGCGCGCGACTACCTCGGCGGCGCTCGCGCCTGGGGCGCGATCCTGGCCTGCTATGGCGGTGGCGCGATCGTCGGCGGACTACTCGCGCTCGGACGTCGCCCCCGCCGGCCGCTGCTCGCCAGCACCGTGACCACGCTCGGGTTCCCGCTTCCGCCGCTCGCCCTGGCCCTCCATCTCCCGGTGGCCGCCGTGGCCGGCGGCGCGCTGCTGGCGGGCGCTGGCTCCGCGTTTGGCGGCGCGATCGCGACGACCGTGACGCAGCAACGGCTGCCCGCGGACGTCCTCTCCCGAGTCGGATCGTTCAACATGGTCGGCGCGTTCGCGTTCGGGCCCCTGGCGTTCATCGTCGCCGGACCCGTAGCGGCCGCGTTCGGCGTCCGGGCCGTGCTCGGCTTCGGCGCGGCCTGGGCCGTTTTCGGGACACTCGCAGTCCTGGCTGCCCCGTCCATCCGCAACTTCACCTGGCAAGAGGAAGTCCACCAGCGCGATCGCCAAACGCACCCGGGGAGCGAATGTCTTTCCCAACCCAGCACGGACACCGCGAGTCGCCAGGCCACGCCCTAGCATCGGGCCCATGGCTATTGACGGGAATGACGAAATAGTCGACCAACTTGAGTGGCACTGGCAGCACCAACTCCGGTCCCGGCTGGACGGTCTGACCGACGACGAGTACTTCTGGCAGCCGGTCCCGGACTGCTGGACGATCAGCCGCCGCGGCGAAAGCCCGGCCCCGGTCTCGGTCGGCGCCGGCGACTTCACCATCGACAGCGCCGATGAGCCGGTCTCCCCGGAGCCCGTCACCACGATCGCCTGGCGGCTCGGTCACCTGCTCGCCGTGTTCGGGCCGCCGGGCATCCCCCATTTCGACCGGTCGGCCGACCCGGCCCCGGAGCCGCGTTTCCCGGGAACCGCGGCCGAGGCGCTGCGCCGGCTTGACGAGGGGCACGATGCGTGGCTGGCCGATGTGCGTCTGCTCGGCGCGGACGGGCTGACCCGCCCGCAGGGCGCCCTGTCCCCGCCGCCGTACGCGGACGCGCCGATGGCCCGGCTGGTCATGTACACCCACCTGGAGGCCATCCACTATGGCGCCGAGATCTGCCTGCTCCGCGACCTCTACCGGGAAAAGTTCCGGTGACTTCAAGCCCGGTGACGCCGGACACCCTGCTGCCGGGGACGTGATCGCCGCCGCGAGCGCCGCCGACCCGTGGCGCAGCCTGCTGGCCGCCACCGGCCGGCCGCCCCACCGACGGCCGGCCGGCTCAAGCCAGCGCACAGCCGCCCTACCGCACCCCGCACAGCACCTGGCTCGACCCGCGCTGCCAGAGCGTGCCCACCTCGGCGAACCCCGCCGCGCGGAGCGCGCTCGTGTGGGCCGCGAGTCGCGCGCCCTCGTTGCTGTGGTGGACCAGGCCCTGCGAGCGCTCCGCCGCGGCCTCGGCCAGCGCCGGGTCTGCCGCCACCGCCTGCCACCACTCGTCCCAGTTCTCCGCCCGTCCGGTGTGCCCGTCCGGGTAACGCCGCCCGGCCTCCCGCTCCTCCAGCGCCCGCTCCAGCCGTCCCAGCACCGGGTTGGCCGTCTCGTCGACGTGCAGGTGGTCGCCGTCGAGGAACAGCCCGCCCGGCCGCAGCAGGCCGGCCAGGGTCACGTACAGCTCGCGCAGTTCCGCCGCCGAGAGCCAGTGCAGCGCGGTCGTGGACACCACCGCGTCCACCGGCCGGCCGGCCTCGAGGCCGAGCCACGACACCCAGCCGGACGCGCGCAGGTCCGTGTCGACGAAGCGCAGCCCGGGCACCGACGCGTAGCCGCAGCGGCCGAGCGAGAGGGTGACCGGGTCCGCGTCGACTGCCACCACGGTGGCCGAGGGCAGCCGGCCCAGCAGCCGTACCGCGAGTGATCCGGGACCGCAGCCGAGGTCGAGGACGAGCGGGTCGGGCCGCCCGGTGCCCGCCTCGACCGCGTCGATGAGCGCGGTGAACCGGTCCTCGCGGTCGGGCATGTAGACCTCCTGCTGGCGGTCCCAGCGGTCGATCCAGTCGCGGGCGGCGGCGGCGTCGAGGGCGGGAAGATCCGTCAGTTCGGGCATGACAAGCTCCCTGTCACTGGTTAAGATGTCTTTGACAGTGACCACCTTAAAGCGGCAGGAAGTAACTGGTCAAGTGAATTTTAACAGTCACACGGACGTCGTCGTTGGGGTCGCGGTCGCGCTGGTGAACCTGCTGACCGAGGGCGAGGACCGCAGCAGGAAGTACCTGCCGCCCGACGGCGACCAGCGGGCCGAGAAGATCACCGCCCTGTTCAGGTCGGCCGGCGGCCGTCGCGCGGTTACCGTCGCGGAAGCCGAGGCCTTCGGCCGCGTCGCCGCCGCGCTGCGAGAGGTCTTCGAGGCGGTGGCCGCAGGCGACATCGACGCCGCGGCCATCCGGGTGAACGCGATGCTGGACGACACCAGCGCCCGCCCCGCCCTCGAGCGGCACGACGGCGAGCCCTGGCACCTGCACTTCCACTCGGCCGACGAGACGTCGATGGTGAAGGGCTGGCAGGCGGGCTGCGCGACCGGGCTCGCGATCGTGCTCGGCGGCGAGCTCTACGACCGGCTCGGCGTGTGCACCGCGCCGCACTGCGACCGGGTCTACGTCGACACCACGCGCAACGGCAGCAGGCGGTTCTGCTCCACCGCGTGCCAGAACCGGGTGAAGGCGGCGGCGTTCCGCGAGCGCCACGCGTGACCGCCGGCCCGGTCGACCCCGGCCGCATCGTGGTGCTGAACGGCCCGCCGCGCTCCGGCAAGTCCAGCATCGCCGATGTCATCCAGGAGACGTTCGACGGCCCGTGGCTCAACCTCGGCGTCGACGTGTTCAGCCAGCGCGTGACCCCGCCGAGGCTGCGGCCGGGCATCGGGCTGCGCCCCGGCGGCGGCGAGCGGCCCGACATCGAGGAGCTGATCCCGGCCCTGTACGCCGCGTTCTACGACTCGGTCGCCGCCCACAGCCGCCACGGCCTCAACGTCGTCGTCGACGTCGGCCACCACGATGCGTACGCCGAGCCGCTGCACGTCCTCCCGGACGCGGCGCGACGGCTGAGCGGCCTGCCCGCGCTGCTGGTGGGCGTCCGCTGCCCGCTGCACGTCATCATGCAGCGCCGCAACACCGGCCAGCCCGGCCGCGAGGGCCGCTACCGCACCAGCGGCCCCGGCGGGGAGATCCCCGAGCCGGTGCGCCGCTGGCAGCGCGAGGTCCACCAGCCCGGGGTCTACGACCTTGAGATCGACACCTCGGCCGTCACCCCCGCGGCCGCGGCCGCGCAGATCCGCGAACGCCTCGACGGCCCACCCCCGACGGCGTTCCGCGCACTCGCGGACGACCTCACGGTGCGGTGAGGGCGGCGGTCAGCGCCGCCGCGTGCCGCTCCAGCCAGGCTTCCCGGCGCTTGATCACGTCGCCGACCCCCTCATCCCACATCCGCTGCCAGCCGCCGCCCTCGGTCTCCGCCCGGTGCTTCATCAGGTGCCAGGACCGCCGGGATCGCACGAGGGCCACCTCGATGACCCGCTCTCGGTCGGCGTCCGACAGGCCGTAGGCGCCGGCCAGGATGCGGGCCCGCCGGGGCACGTCGACGCCTTGCAGGAGCGGGTCGGCGTCGCGCGGATCAGCGAGCGGCGCCCACCACATCATCGCGTTGAACATCTCGTCCGCCCGGGTGGCGGGCTTGGCCAGGTCGAAGTCGATCAGCGCGAACGCCCGGCCGTCGCGGAAGACGACGTTCTCTGGCGTGATGTCGACGTGCCCGATCAACTCCGGGGGATATACCGGGGCAGGCGGGATGCCCGGCGGTTCGGTCGGCTGCGCGCCTGGCAGCGCGCCCGGCGGCGGGATGAACGAGGCGGCCGCGTCGTCGTAGGCCCGGACCAGCCGTCCGACCGACGCCAGCCGGGCCTCGTCGGCGATCCAGGGCGGGCGCGGGCGCCCGGCCACCTCGCCGTCGACGTAGCTGAGCACCTCGCGCCCGGCGCGGTCGATACCGAGGAATCGCGGCGCCCCCTCGAAGCCGATCGATTCGAGGTGCGCAAGCAGCGCGTGCACCAGCGGCGAGTGCGGCCCGACCGGTCGCCGGACCGTGTCCCCGACCCGGACCACGCCCTCGGTCACGTCGCCCCCGGCCAGCGGTATCTCGGCCTGGCCGGTCTCGTCTGCCCAGTTCTCGCCCACCGCGCAATGGTAGGGGCTACGCCGCCTGTTTCGTCGCCGGCGGCCATACTCGTGAGCGTGAGCGGCGATCTCATCGGGCCAGCGGTCAATGCCGTGCTCGTCCCCCCGCAGGCGGAGCGGTTCGCGTCGCTGGTCGGGGTGGACACCGGCCGGCTGGTGCTGAACGTATCCGGATGGAACAAGCTGGTCCTGATGGACTCCGACCGGGTGTTCCTGTTCCCCCGATCGGCCATCGGCGTGGAGTGGTTCGAGCGGGAGCTGGCCGCGTACCGGGCGCTGGCCAGGGCCGGGCTGAGCGTGGTGCCGAGCCTGCTCGGCCGGTGGGAGGACCCGGAGATCTACCCCTTTCCGTTCGCCGCCGTCACCCGGCTGCCCGGTGCGGCGCCGACCGCCCCGGAGGATCTCCTCGACCAGCTCGGCCGGGCCATCGCCCGATGGCACGACCTGGAGCCGCCGGCGCTGGCCGGGGCGCGGCCCCCGCGCCACCACGACGCCACCCATCATCAATGGCTGCGACGGGCGCTCGACCCCGCCACCAGCGCGAGCGCCGCAGCCGAGGCCGCCGACCGCCTGGGCCGGCCGGACCGCGCCTCGGCCTGGGCGGACCTGCTGGCCGGGGCCGCCCGGCTCACCCCGGTCCTGGTGCACGGCGACATCCACGAGGATCAGCTGCTCGCCGACGGAAGCCGGCTGACCGGCGTCATCGACTGGGAAACGGCCCGGGTCGACCACCCGTTCTGGGACTTCGACCTCGGCGAGTGGGGAACCGGGCTGTGGCGTCGCCGCCGCCGGGACTTCAGCGCGCTCTGGGCGCGCGGATGGCTCGGGTACGCGCAGCAGCGCGGGCTGGACACCGACCCCCGCCCGCTGGAGACCGCCTTCCGCCTCCGGCATGCGCTCCGCCTGCTCGCCGACCCCGGCGATCCGGCCGTCGTCGGCACAATCGAGGAGCACCTCGCGGACCTGTAGCAGTCGGGGCGGCACCGTCTAGACCTGGAGGCGCCGCAGGCAGTCGTCCAGACCCTGCAGGCCGCGACGGACGAGGTCCTGGTCGGCGAACTCGTCCGCCCCCAGCAGGCCCAGGAGGGCGTAGGTGTCGACCGCGTAGGCCGCGATGAGCTGCTCGTCGGGCGGCTCGCCGTCGGCATAGGTCGCGAGCAGGTCCGGCGTCAGGGTGCCGTACGCGGCCATCCGGCCGAGTTCGGCCGCCGGATCGCCGAGTGTGCAGTTCGACAGGTCGAGCACGGCGACCAGGTCATCGCCGTGGAAGCACAGGTTCTCGGGCCGGAGATCCATGTGGGTCAGGCGGAGATCCCGCAGGCCCGCGCGCCCGCCGATGACCGCCTGGGCCAGGCCGAGCAGCTCGTCCGATCTCGGGTACCCGACCCGTTCGGCCAGCGCCGACACCCGCGTCCGGACCCGCTCGAGCATCGCCTCCGGGGCCGTCTGCCGGCCGACGACGGCCTCCAGTTCGGGGGTCCCGGTGATGGCGTGTACCCGCCGCAGCACCCGGCCGAGCGCGGCCAGGGCTCGCGGCGAGAGACTTACCCGGTCATCGTGGTCGACCCGCTCGAACAGCATCCACGAGTGGTCGTCTGGTCCCGACGCGGGTCCCCAACCGAGCAGCGGCGCAACCGGGACGCCGTGGCGATCGAGCAGCCCGTGCACGAATGCCTCTCGCCCGACGACGTCCCCGAAGTCGACGGTGCCGTCATAGGCCGAGGTCGTGACCTCGCGCAGCGGGACGCGGAGAACCCGCTCGGTCGCCGCGCCGGGAGACACCACGCGCAACGCGAAGAAGTCGGCCCCGCGTCGCCACGGCAGGACGCGCGACCCGGGCGGGAACTGGTCAGCCAGCTCAAGCTCGAGCGCCCGAGCCACGCTCGGCTCGTCCGGAACCTCCACGCTTGTTAGCACTGTGCCCTCATCGTGAATCGCCTCCAGGCTCCATCAGTATTCGCGGGATGAGAGCCTCGCGGATCCCCGCAGACACGATGTATCGTGTTTGTGTCGGCCAGACCAGGAGACCAGTCCAGTGGAAGGCGGGCCGAGCAATGTTCGAGAGGTTCACCGACCGGTCGCGGCGCGTCGTGGTCCTGGCCCAGGAAGAGGCCAGAGCGCTTAACCACGAATACGTCGGGACCGAGCACCTTCTGCTCGGCCTCATCCGTGAGGACGGCGGGGTGGCAGCCCAGGCGCTCGAGTCGCTCGGGATCAGCGAGGAGGCGGCGCGCCGGCAGGTCGAGGAGATCACCGGCCGCGGCGAGGCCGGCCCGGCCAAGGGACATCTCCCGCTCACGGCGCACGCTAAGAAGGTACTGCAGCTATCGCTGCGTGAGGCCATGGCGCTCGGTCACGGCCACGTCGGGACCGAGCACATCCTGCTCGGCCTGATCCGCGAGGACGAGGGCGCGGCCGCGCGGGTACTGAACGGCCTCGGCGTGGACAAGAACACGATCCGTCAGCAGGTGATCCGGCAAGTGTCCGCCCGGCAGATCCACCAGGAGCCAGGAACCGGCCGGGCCGGCGGCCGGGGGAAGCGCAGGCAGCTCTCTGAGCTTCGCGACCAGCTCAACTCCGTCAACTGGCGCCTGTCGGTGCTGGAACAACGGGTAGGCGCCGCTCCGGACCTGACCCAGCTCGACCGGGACATTACCCAGGTCCGCCGCGACCGGGAGAGCGCCATCGACGCCCAGGACTTCGAGCACGCGGCGGTGCTCCGCGGCCGGGAACAGCGATTGGTCGACGACAAGGCCGCTCGCCTGCAGGAATGGGCCGCCCTCCCGTCCCTCAGCGATGAGGTCGAACGGCTCCGCGAGCTTCTCCGCCGCCATGGCATCGACCCCCAGAACGGCGCCGCGTAGTTCAGTGCCGGGCCTAGTACGCGCGGCCGAAGATGACGCGCGTGCCATAGGCCGAAGGCAGCCCGCACCGGATGCACAGCCCGGATTCCGGCGGCCCATCCAGCGGCACGCACCGGGCGGTGGCCCCGGTCTCGGCCTTGATCTCCTCCTCGCACTCCCGGATGCCGCAGTGCAGCGCCAGGGCCCAGCCGGCGGCGACCGCCTCGACGAAGTCATCCCAGGCGTCGGTGACGACCGTGTGCGAGTCCCGGAAGGCGGTGGCCCGCTCGAGCAGCAGGTCCTGGAACGCCGCCAGCTCGTCGGCCAGCCGCGCGGGCGCGCCGTCGAGTGAGATCGGCTCCTTGCCCTCGCCCAGCCGGCGCACCATCACCGCGGTGCCCGCGGCCAGGTCACGCGGCCCGAGCTCGAGCCGGATGGGCGCGCCGCGCAGCTCCCACTCGTTGAACTTGAACCCGGGCGACACGTGCGTCCGGCTGTCGACGTGGACCCGGATCCCTGCATCGGACAGCCGCGCCGCCAGCGCCTCGGCCGCCGCGATGACCTCGCCGACGGCGTCGCCGCGCCCGATCGGCACGATGACCACCTGGTACGGCGCGAGCCGGGGCGGCAGCACCAGGCCCTTGTCGTCGCCGTGGGTCATGATCACGCCGCCGATCATCCGGGTGGTCATCCCGAACGAGGTGGTGTGCGCGTACGCGAGGCGGCCGTCCTCGCCCGTGTACTGGATGTTGAACGCCTGGGCGAAGTTGGTGCCCAGGTAATGCGACGTGCCGGCCTGCAGTGCCCGGCCGTCGCGCATCATCGCCTCGATGCTGAACGTCCGCACGGCGCCGGCGAACCGCTCGCCCGGCGTCTTCTCCCCGTCGACGACCGGCATGGCGGCCAGCTCGCGGGCGGTGCGCAGGTAGATCGCCTGCAGCGAGAGCATCGTCTCCCGCATCGCGTCCGCCTCGTCCGCATGCGCGGTGTGCCCCTCCTGCCACAGGAACTCGGTCGTGCGCAGGAACATCCGCGGCCGCATCTCCCACCGGACCACGTTCGCCCACTGGTTGAGCAGCATCGGCAGGTCCCGGTGGGAGCTGATCCACTTGGCCATGAACTCGCCGATGACCGTCTCCGACGTCGGCCGGACGACGAGCGGCTCCTCCAGCTGCTTGCCGCCCGCGTGGGTCACCACCGCGAGCTCCGGCGCGAACCCCTCCACGTGGTCCGCCTCGCGCTCCAGGTAGCTCTGCGGGATCAGCAGCGGGAAGTACGCGTTCTCGTGCCCGGTCTCCTTGATCCGCCGGTCCAGATCGGCCTGCAGCAGCTCCCAGATCCGGTACCCGTACGGTCGGATGACCATCGTGCCCCGGACCGGGCCGCGATCGACCAGCTCAGCCTTGATGACCAGTTCGTTGTACCAGGCGGAGAAGTCTTCGCTCTGCGGCGTCACTCCGCGTCCGTCTGCGCTCACCTCAACGAGGTTATTCCAGCGGGCAGCAGATCAAAATCAAATACTTCGTCTTCCGAACGGACCGTGGGCTCCCCTCCCACCGCAACCAGGCTCACCGACGGTGCCCAGCCCGACTGGCAACGCCTCCGCCTGGCGGCTGAAGGCGCGCCGAAAATTTCATGCAGGATCGCTGTCAATCTCCGTGAAATTGTAGGAGCATCTTGGGCAGTCCGCTCACGGGGTTGGGTCGCACGGGAAGAGAGCGGAATTCGGGATTCAGGAATCGAGTGGAGACCAGATGCACCGTTCGAGACATTCCCGCCGACTGACCCTGACTGGGTCACTGGTGGTGGGGATTACCGTTGTGGTCACGACGCTCGCGATGACGCAGCCGGGTGTGGCCGCCCCGGCCGGGTCGCATCCGCTGAAGGGCGCGGGCGCCCGCCAGTCAGCGCTTTACGGCTACCTGCGGACGGGTACGGCCGGCAACGCCCGCTCGGCCACCAGCCAGGCCACCGCCCCGACCAACACTCACCAGGGCGATGACGGTGACCTGGCGGACACGATGGCCGCCTATAACCTTGAGCGCACCGCGCCTGCCGGCTACCTGACGGGCGACGCGATCGGCGCCGCCGCCCAGCAGGCCGCGCAGATCCCGTCGACGCCGGGCACGTGGCAGCAGTTCACCACCCAGGCATATAACGGCCAGCCGTCCAATTACACCGACCCGTTCTGGTCGAACGTCGGCGCTGGCTTCTCCCTTGTCGGCGGCCGGGTCACGGCCCTGGCGACCACTCCGGACGGCGCCTGGTTCGCCGGCGCGGCCGACGGCGGCGTGTGGCGCTCCTACGACCATGGCGCGCACTGGACCCCGGTCACCGACAACCTGCCCGACATGTCCACCGGGGCGCTGGCGGTCGATCCGGTGAACGGCTCGCTGTGGCTGGGCACCGGCGAGGCCAACGAGTCGCAGGACTCTTACCAGGGCGACGGCGTATGGGTCACCACCAACGACGGCAATTCCTGGAAGCAGGTGGGCGGCCAGGCCAACCCGATCGGGCCGCGCACGATCTTCCGCATCGCCTTCGACCCGTCGGGTGACGCGTACGCGGCGACGAACAACGGGCTTGTTCCGCTGGGACGCGGCCGGGCAGCGGTGGTCAGAGGTCCTCGACCCGGCCGGCCCGACCGATTTCCCGCCCTACGACCAGCAGGTGACCGACGTCGCGGTGGTCCCGGGAACGGGCGGCAAGGACGTCATCACCGCGATCGGCTGGCACGGACCGGGCAACACGGCCTACAACGGCTTCTATGAGTCGACCAACTTCGGGCGGTCGTTCAGCGCCGTCACGCCGGCCGGAGACATCGTCGCCTCCGACATCGGCCGCACCACCTTCGCCTACTCGGCGGACGGCAGCAAGCTGTACGCGGTCGTCCAGTCACCCGCCATGGAGGCGGCCGGCGACGAGTCCGTGCTCCAGGGCGTCTTCGTCGCGTCGGGAACCGGCTCAACCTCTGCCAGCGTGGTCGGCCCGTGGAAGAAGATCGGCGACGAGGCCACGCTCGCCGCCTCCGGTTCGGCCCTAGCCGTCGGCTCCGGCTACGGCGTTGGCGTCCAGGCCTGGTACAACCAGGACCTCGCGGTCGACCCGAGCAACCCAAGCCACGTGTACATCGGGCCTCGAGGAGGTCTTCGACTCCACCAACGGCGGCCAGTCCTGGGTGGCGGCCAGCCCGTACTGGAACTACCCGTTCGCGTGCGACGCGACGAACACGTGCCCGAACACCACGCACCCCGACCAGCACGCCATGATGATCACCGACGGCAAGATCGTCATCGGCAACGACGGCGGCGTGTACAGCCGGCCGCTGAGCGACGACGCCGAGGACGGCAACTGGGCCGACCTCAACGCCACGCTGCACGACCTGCAGTTCTACGACGCCCGGGCCGGGCGGTTGGCCGACGGGACCACCCAGGTGGTCGGCGGCCTGCAGGACAACGGCACGATGGTGGACGACAGCGCCTTCACCCAGGCGGCCGAGCCGGCCGGCGGCGACGGGTTCGACGTGGTCGTCGACCCGGCCAACGCCAACAACTGGGTCGGCGAGTACACCTACGGCGCGCTGTACACCACCACCGACGGCGGCCACACGTTCGGCTACTACGCGAGCTTCACCTGCGACGGCCAGGCGACGGTCGGCCAGGCGCCGAACGCGAACTGCGACCCGAACCCGCGGTTCGTCATGCCGCTCGTCCAGGACCAGCAGAACGCCGAGCACCTGGATCGGCGGCGGCGAGGACGTGTGGGTCTCCACCAGCGGCTGGAGCACCTCCTGCGCCACCGAGGCGACCTGTGACTGGACGCCGGTGTACGACACCGGCGCGGGCAACTCGGTCACCGCGCTGTCGTCGACCGGCAACGGTAAGGTCATCTACGCCGCGTGGGTCGCCGGCGGCGGCAACCCCGGCCCGGCGTTCGCCTCGGGCATCGCCACCAACTACGGCGGCACCTGGCACCAGGTGAGCACGGCCGGGCTGCCGGACCGGTACATCGCCGGGGTCACCGTCGACCCGGCCGACCCGGCGCACGCCTACGCGATCTTCAACGGGTACTCCCGGCGGTTCGTCCCCGGCGGCGGCACCGGCCACGTCTTCGAGACGTGGAACGGCGGCCAGACCTGGACCGACATCTCCGGCAACCTGCCCGACGTCGCCTCCGACACCCTGGTGCTCGCCCACGGCCAACTGGCCCTGGCCACCGACGCCGGGGTGTACACCGCCCGCGAGCTCGAGGGCGCCCGCACCACCTGGCTCCACCTCGGCTCCGGCCTGCCCAACGTCGCCGTCGACGACCTCACCCAGGGTCCGAACGGCTACATCTACGCCGCCACGCACGGCCGCGGCGTCTGGCGCTTCAAGTTCTAGAACCCCCAACCCCACCCGCGACGGAACGCCCCCGCTCCAGGCCGCCCGCCTGGAGCGGGGAACCGTTCAAAAGGTCGGTGAGCCATGTCCCTGTCCAGAATCACGATGTTTGTCGCACTCCTATCCCTGCCGATCGCCTTGGTAACCCCTGGCAAGACGGCGGCAACGGCAACGCGGTGATGACGTTCGCGCTGACCGGGAACGACTTCTATCCAAGCACCGCCTACGGCAGGCTGACGTCCACCTCCGGCGGGCTGCTCGGGTCCGTGATCAACATCGCCGACCTCGGCAGGTCCCCGCAGGACGGGTTCCCCGAGTACCTCGGCTACCCAGGCGCAACTAGCCCGCGCTGGGGCGACTACAGCTGGTCGATGTACTACGCCGGGCGCGTCTACTTCGCCGGCGAGTACATCCCGTACCACAACTGCTCCGGACCGGCGTTCACCCTGACCGTCGGTACCTGCGGCGGTACCCGTGACGGGTACGCCAACTGGGGCACGTCGGTCAACTCGGTGCTGCCGTAAGGCTGCTCGCCCGCGCCCCGGGTTCCGCCCGGGGCGCGGCGGGCCGTCTGTCATGCTCGTTGGATGATTGAGCTGAGCGATCCTGCCCGCGCGGGCCTGGTCCGCAGGGGTTTCGCCCTGGAGTGGGCGACGCTGGGGTGGAACGTAGCCGGAATCGTCATCCTGGCCATCGCGGCGGTGAGCGCCCGGTCGGTGGCACTGGCGGGATTCGGCCTGGACTCGCTCATCGAGATCGGCGCCTCCCTGGTGGTGATCTGGGAATTGTCGGGAACCGGCGCGGAGCGCCAGCGCCGCGGCCTGCGGCTGATCGGGTGGGCCTTCGCCCTCCTGGCGGTCTACCTGCTCATCCAGTCGACGGTGGTGCTTGCCGCTGGCTACCACCCTCGGCACTCGCTGCTCGGCATCATCTGGACGGCGGTGACCGCGGTCGCGATGTTCACGCTGGCGGCAGGCAAGGCACGGACCGGCGCAGCGCTCGGCAACCCGGTGCTCCAGACTGAGGGCCGGGTAACCGTGATCGACGGCATCCTGGCAGTCGCGGTGCTGCTCGGCCTGGTCCTGAACGCCGCCGCGGGCTGGTGGTGGGCTGACCCGGCCGCCGGATACGTGCTGGTCTATTACGCCGCGCGCGAGGTCCGCGAGATCTTCACCATCCGCCCCTTACGCCGAACACTCATAACCTTCGGCGCTATCCTCCTTGGCTTGGAGGTGCACGATGGAGATCACCGCACTGGAGAAGCTGTCGCTGACCTGCGCTGCCTGCGGGCGCAGCTACGGGCTTGACGAGCTCGCCTGGCGCTGCGACGGCTGTGGCGGCGTGCTAGACCTGGCCGGGTTCGCCCCGGCCGTGCCGCCCTTGCCCGTCATCGCCCAGCGGCGGCCGACGCTGTGGCGCTACGCCGAGGCGCTGCCGATCGATGAGCCGGCCGACATCAGCCTCGGCGAGGGCATGACGCCGCTGGTGACCGCGCCCGATCTACCCGGCGTGCTCCTCAAGGTCGACTACCTGATGCCCAGCGGGTCGTTCAAGGACCGCGGCGCGGTGCTGCTGGCAGCGCTCGCCCGGCGGCTTGGCGTGCCGAGGATGGTGGCGGACAGCAGCGGGAACGCGGGGACCGCGGTCGCCGCTTACGCCGCCCGGGCCGGGATTCCGTGCGAGGTGTACGTCCCGGCCGCGACCTCGGCCGGGAAGGTCGCGCAGTTGCGCGCGTACGGCGCCACCGTCCGGCAGATTCCCGGCTCGAGGGAGGACACGGCCGACGCCGCCGCCGAGGCAGCTGACCGGCCCGGGACCTTCTACGCCAGCCACGTCTACCACCCGTTCTTCCTGCAGGGCATGAAGACCTACGTGTTCGAGCTGTGGGAGCAGCTGGGCGGGCGGCTGCCCGCGACCCTGGTGCTGCCGGTCGGCAACGGCACGCTCGTGCTCGGCGCCTACCTCGGCTGCCGTGACCTCCTCGACCAGGGCCTGGTCGCCCGCCTGCCGCAGATCGTCGCGGTGCAGGCGGCCGGATGCGCGCCGCTCGCCCAGGCCTTCAGGGACGGCCAGCCCGGGCCGGCCGAGATCGTCGGCGAGCCGACGATCGCCGAGGGCATCGCGATCGCCCGCCCGGCTCGCGGCGCGCAGATCCTCGCCGCCGTCCGCGACACCGGCGGCGTGATCCTGACCGTCACCGACGACCAGGTCAACGCCGCCCACGCGGCCCTCCCCCGCGCGGGCCTCTACGTCGAGCCGACCGCCGCGGCCTGCTGGGCGGCGCTGCAAGCCGGCTTGATCGACACCAGCCTCCGACCCGACGGCGGACCCGCCGCGATCGCGCCGCTCTGCGGCAGCGGCCTCAAAGCCAAGCCCCCGGCCTCCTTCGCCGACTGAGGGCGCTGGCGAACAGGGACTCAACTGCTGGAGGGTCCGTGCGGTATCTGTTCTCCGGCCCGGCCGCCGATCGCCTCGACTGGATCCTCGACGGCCTGAACGGCGCGACGGACTGGGGCGGTGACGCCGCCGACGTGCTCGCGCCGGAGTTCGCCGCGCTCGTCCCGCCGGACGTGTTGACGAGAGTTGGGGGTTCCCGTCTTCGCGGTCGACTGGCTGCTCGGGTCACTCACCCCGTTCGGCGGCTATCACCTGGAGGAACTGTTCAAGATGGGCGGGGAGCTGCTGACCACGCTCGCCTACCGGCAGCTTGCCCTCGGCCAGTCCGCGATCCTCGATTTCCCGGCCGAGGACCTGGCCACCAGGAGCCGGTGGCGGAGCCTCGCGGGCGCCGCCGGGGCGGAGTTCCGGGTCGTCGTCTGCGTCTGCTCGGACCGGGAGCTGCACCGGGCTCGGCTGGAAGGCCGCGAGCGCGGCATCCCCGGCTGGCACGACGCCGGAAACTACTCAGGCTCTGGTTATCATTTTCTCATCCACGCCATGACAACCATGCCCGTAATAATGCCGAACATAAATGCTAGCCAGAATCCCGGGAAAGTAATATCCCCGCTCCCGGTCGCGAGCGCCATAGCCGTAGTCATTGGGTATCCTTAACCGTTGACCGCGCTTCATGCGGGCAGCTTTACCGCGTCGCGTGCCGGATCGTACTAGCCCGCTTCCTCGGGCAGCCCGACGCACATATTCCCTCGTTGGGATTCAGCTAACCATGCCGCATCACGTGCGCTTACCGCGCTGACGTGGGCTTATGCACCAATTTCGACCGCATGCCCGGTACCCGTGAAATCATCTCTTCGAGGGAGACGGCGCAATTGATCCAGTTATCGGCGAGAAGCGACAGACGGCCGCATCACTTCTGGGCCGAAATGTGGGACTTAAAGACCGACCGCGCCGGCGGGGGCGGTGGCGCGCTGGTAGCGGCCGGGGGTGACGCCGTAGTAGCGGACGAACCAGCGGGACAGGTGGCTCTGGTCGGCGAACCCGGCCAGCGCCGCCGCCTCGCTGATCGGCGTTCCGGCCGCGATCAGCGCGCGGGCCTCGCGCAGCCGCAGCTGGCGCTGGTAGTCGCTTGGCGGCATCCCGTAGACGTGGGTGAACGCGCGGTGCACCGCGAACCGGCTGCGGCCGGTGACCGCGGCCAGGTCGTCGGCGCTGAGGTCGTCCCGGTAGCGGCCGGCGATCAGGTCCCGGGCGCGAGCGCGCGACCCGCCGCGCGTCGGCCGGCCCTGCCGTCGGCCGGCCCGGCCTGCGGCGGGCGGTCCGCCCGGCGCGAGGACGTTCCGGCGCGCCGGGCCGCGGCCAGCACCACCGCCGCCAGCAGCTCGTCGCGGTGCAGCGCGGTCGCCTGGCCGAGCAGGGCGATGTGCAGGCGACGGAGCCGGGCGGCCAGCACCGGGTCGCTGAGCACCGGGTCGGCGAACAGCGGCAGGCCGACCGGGCGGTCGGCCGCGTCGGCGAGCACGGTCGACACCAGCTCCGGGCCGATGTGGATCATCCGGTAGGTGAAGCCGAACCCGTCGGTGGCCTGGCCGTCGTGCGGGTCGTCGGGGTTGAAGGCCATCACCATCCCGGCCGCGCTCGTGTAGGCGGCGCCCCGGCAGGTGAACGACTGCGCCCCGACGTCGGTGACGCCGAGCGAGTAGGTCTCGTGACTGTGCCGGTGGTAGACATGCCGCTCGAAGTGCGCGTGCATCGCCTCGAGGGGCTCGTCGGCGGCCCGCCAGTAGTGCGCCCAGTCTCCCGTCGCGGTGTCGGCTGTCACCGTTCCATTCTCGCCGGCCCGGCCGCACCAGCGTTCAAGACCGCCCGGCCGGCCGGGCGTCACGATGGAACGGGTGAAATTCGACACCAAGATCGCCATCGCCGTCCAGCAGGACCTGGCCGCCTGGCAGAAGCTCAACGTCACCGCGTTCCTGGCCAGCGCCGTGGCCGGCGGTGCCCCCGAGGCCATCGGCGAGC
Organism: uncultured Actinomycetota bacterium; assembly: GCA_963836195.1. Classification (GTDB taxonomy): domain Bacteria; phylum Actinomycetota; class Actinomycetes; order Streptosporangiales; family Streptosporangiaceae; genus Trebonia. Next base: position 748,536 of record CAWIIX010000020.1, read on the forward strand.
CTTACGCGGACGGCTCAGGCAACGCCTACCTGGCGATGTTCCGCCAGCCGGTGCTCGTCTACGCGGCCGACGGGGCCGACCTCGGCCGGGTCCGGGCGCTGGCCGTCGGCCGCAGCCTGGCGACGGCGGTCTACATCGAGGAGATGTTCAAGACCGGCCACGACGAGGCCAACCGGGCCGCCGTCAGCGCCGTCGCGGCCGACGACCTGCCGCTCGTCGGCGCTGGCCGTCTACGGGCCGAGGAACGCCGTCGACAAGGTCATGAAGGGTCTGCCGCTGCACCCGTGACACGCCCGCAAAAGCGCGTGACACCGATGGCCCCGGCCCTCAATGATGGGCGGTATGACTGCGACGATGATCGAAGTTGACGGCGGCACCGTCTGGGCGGACGACACTGGCGGCGACGGGGCGCCGCTGGTGCTGCTGCACCCGGGCGTCGGCGACTCGAGGATCTGGGACCCGGTGCTGCCCGCGCTGGCGGCGAAGTACCGGGTGATCAGGTACGACGCCCGGGGCTTCGGCCAGTCCCCCGCCCCGACGGCGGAGTTCTCGCTGCTGCGCGACCTGGTGACGGTGCTCGACCACTACGGCGTCAAGCGGGCGGCGATCGTCGGCTGCAGCCAGGGCGGCGGCACCGCGCTCGGGCTGGCGCTCGAGCAGCCGGAGCGGGTTGCGGCGCTGGTGCTGCTGTGCCCCGGCTTCCCGGGGATCCCGCTCGACGATGAGTCGGACGAGGGCGCCGTCCTGGGGGCCGAATGGGAGCGGGCCGAGGCCGCCGGCGACGTCGACGGCCTGGCGAGCGTCACCCAGCGCGTCTGGGGCCGGTCCGGCGCCACCCCGGAGGCCATGGAGCAGTTCCGGTCGTCGGCACGCGCCGTCCTGTCCTCCGGCGACCTCGAGCAGGAGGACCCGCCGGTCTTCGACCGGCTCGGCCGAGATCGCGGTGCCGACGTCGCTGCTGGTCGGCGACGCCGACTTCGCGCCGCTGATCGAGGCGGACAAGGCCGCCGCCGCCCGCATCCCCGGCTGCGAGCTCATCCTCGTCCCGGGCATGGACCACCTGCCGCCGCTGCGCGACCCCGAGGTGGTGCTGCAGACGATCACCAGCACGCTCGCCCGCGCCTCCTGGTTACCCCGCGACCGGCGTGGAGTCGGCGGGAGGGGCGGAGGCCAGGGTCCGTTCGGACAACTGGGTTTCATGGGTTTGGTTTTTCTGCGCCGCCGACGGCAGCCTGATGATGCCCTGGGCGGCGAGCACGCCGACGACGAGCAGCGCCGCGCCGGCCAGCTCGGCCGGGCCGGGGGTCTCCCCCAGCAGCGCCCACGAGCTGGCCATCGCCACCACCGGGGCGAGCAGCACCCACGGCACCACGTTCCCCGAGGGGTACCGGGACAGCAGCCGGTTGAACACCGCGTAGCCGACCAGCGAGCACAGCCCGGCCGTGTAGACGGTGGAAAGCGCGCCGTTCCAGCCCAGGTGGAGCAGCCCGTGGCCCATCGCGGCGGGCCCGTAGAGCACCAGGCTGAGCCCCAGCAGGGGCACCGGGACCACGGTCGCCGACCAGACCGTGAGCGCCAGCCCGCCTGGCGCGTGCGCGGCGCGGGAGACGACGTTGCCGACGCCCCACGACAGCCCGGCCAGCAGGCACAGGCCGAGCGCCGCGAGCGGCGCCTGGCCGCCGATGCCGAGCGCGACCACGAACAGGCCGGCCACGCCGAGCGCGGTTCCGATCACCTGGGCCCGGGTGGGGCGCTCGCGCAGGGCGACGCCGGCGATCACGATCGTGAACACCGCCTGCGACTGGAGCACCAGCGCGGCCAGCCCCGGTCCCAGGCCCAGGTGCATCGCCAGGTACAGGAAGCCGAACTGCCCCAGGCTCATGAACGCGCCGACCGCCGCGACCGTGCGGAACGGCACCGGCGGCCGCTTGACGAACAAGCAGGCGACCGAGACGACCGAGAAGCGGATGGCCGCGAACAGCAGCGGCGGCACCGTCCCCATGCCCCAGTCGATAACGACGAAGTTGAAGCCCCAGAGGCCGGCGACGGTCACGACGAGGAGGGTGTCCCGGCGGTTCATGCAGCTCACGCTACGGTCGCGGACGATGAAGCACCAGCGAACGTTTATACCGCTAACCATGTAGCATTACTTCATGATTGATCTGGTGGCGCTCGACTCGCTGCGCGCCGTCGACTCCCGCGGCTCGGTCGTGGCGGCCGCCGACGCGCTCGGCTTCACCCCCAGCGCGGTATCACAGCAGATCAAGCGGCTGGAACGGCAGACCGGGGTGCCGCTGCTCGAGCGGGTCGGCCGGGGCGTGATGCTGACCAGGCACGGCCGGCACCTGGTCGAGCAGGGCACCCGGCTGCTGTCTGACCTCGAGGAGCTGCAGTCGGGCCTGCACGAGCAGGCGGGAACGGTGGCCGGGCACGTGCGCCTGGCGGCCTTCTCCACCGCCATGCGGGGGCTGATCGCGCCCGCGCTGCCGCCGGTGCTTGCCGCCCATCCGGGACTGCGGGTGAGCCTGACCGAACGCGAGCCGTGGGACACCGTCGACCTCGTCGCGACCGGGCAGACCGACCTGGGGGTGGCGCACAGCTGGGGCGACGTCCCGCTGGCGGTCCCCGCGCACGTCGCCAGCACCACGATCGCCCGCGACCTGGCCGACGTGATCGTGCGACGCGACCACCCGCTGGCGGCCCGCCCGGTCGTCACCCCCCGCGACCTCGCGGGCGAGGACTGGATCGGCACCCCCGACGGGACGATCTGCCGCCAGTGGCTGCTGCGGATGCACGACGGGACCGGCGCGCTGCCCCGCGTCGCGCACGTCTCGATGGAGTTCGACAGCCACCTGGCGCTGGTCCGGGCCGGGCTCGGCATCGCGCTGATCCCCCGGCTCGGGCGGGCGCCGCTCGGCCCCGACCTGGCCGCGGTGGCGGTCGACGACCCGGTGCCGAGCCGCGAGATCGTGGCCCTGCACCGCGCCTCGATGAGCGACTCGCCGGCCATCGGGGCGCTGCTGGCCGCGCTGACCCGGTTGTAAACGACGGGGCCGCTGGCCAGACTTGGCGTCATGAGCGAAGACGTCGCCCCGTTCCGCGTTGACGTGCCCGAGGCCTCGCTGGCCGACCTGCGCGAGCGGCTGCGCCGCGACCCGGTGGCCGGAACCGGAGACCGTGACCGACTGGTCGCAGGGGACCCCGCTGGCCTACGTGCGGGAGCTGTGCCGGTACTGGCTGATGGAGTACGAATGGCCGGCCGCGCAGGCCCGGCTCAACCGGTTCCCGCAGTTCCTGACCCGCATCAACGACCTCGACATCCACTTCGTGCACGTCCGCTCGCCCCACCCCGGCGCCACCCCGCTGGTCATGACCCACGGTTGGCCCGGCTCGGTGGTGGAGTTCCGCAAGGTCATCGACCCGCTGACCGACCCGGTGGCGTTCGGCGGCAGCGCCGCCGACGCGTTCCACGTGGTCTGCCCGACGCTGCCCGGCTACGGGTTCAGCGGCAAGCCGACCCGGCCCGGGTGGGGCGTCGAGCGGATCGCCGACACCTGGGACCAGCTCATGGGTCGGCTCGGCTACCCGCGCTACGGCGCCCAGGGCGGCGACTGGGGATCGCTGGTGACCTCGGCGCTCGGTCGGCGGCATCCCGCCCGCGTGATCGGGGTGCACCTCAACATGGTGATCGCCTTCCCCGACCCCGGCACGATCAGCGACCTGACCGCGCGGGAACAGGACGCGCTGGCCGCCGGGGGCCGCCACCGCGCCCAGGGCAGCGGGTACGCCGCGATCCAGTCGACCCGCCCGCAGGGCATCGGCTACGGCCTGGTCGACTCCCCGGCCGCGCTGTGCGCCTGGATCGTGGAGAAGTTCCAGGCCTGGAGCGACTGCAACGGCGACCCCGGCACCGTCTTCAGCGCCGACGAGATGCTCGACAACATCATGCTGTACTGGCTGACCGGCAGCGGGGCGTCGGCCGCCCGGCTGTACTGGGAGAGCTACGCCCGGCGCAGCTCCGACCCGGTCCCGGTCCCGGCCGGGGCCTCGATCTTCCCCAAGGAGATCTACCGCCCGTCCCGCCGCTGGGCCGAGCCGCTCTTCACCGATCTGCGGTACTGGAATGAGCTCGACCACGGCGGCCATTTCGCCGCCCTGGAGCAGCCGGCGGTGTTTATCGACGAGGTGCGCGCGGCCTTCCGATCGTTCCGGGATTGAACCTATTCTGGAATTATGAGCGGACCTTTCGAGGGAATGCTGAGCCCCACGCCGCACTATTACGAGGTGCGCGGGCGGGCGGCCGAGATCGCACGGTCGACGGGCTCCGGACGGGTGGCGGCGGAGCATCTATTCCTGGCGATGCTGCATGACGACGGGTGGCCGGTGGCCGTGCTCACCGGCGCCGGGCTAATCGACCCGGACCAGGTGGAGATCGCGGTCGTCGCCGCCATGAGCGCGCCAGGCTATATCCCGTCGGCCGGCGCGCCATTGCCGGGCGGGCGGACCGCCGCGGCGCTTGGCGATTCCTACATTGGCCTGGAGCACGCCTTCCTGGAGATCATCGGTGACCGGGCCGGGCTGCCGGCCCGCGCCCTGGCCGGGCTGGCCGACCTTGACGCGGTGAAGGCGGCCGTGCTGGCGGCCAAGAACGCGCCGCCGCGCCCGCCGGACGACGCGGTGTTCCTGCCCGACGGCCAGGACCTGGACCCCGGCCTGCTCACGGCGCTCGAGGAGCGGGTGCCCGCGGGCGCGTCGTTCGGCTTCAACCGCCTGGACGGGCGGACCTGGATTCACGTGTGGGGCCCGGACGTTGATCGCGACGCCACCCGCGCCGTCCTCGACGCGGCGCTCACCGCGCTTGGCCGGCGATAGGCGCGGCCAGCTCGGCCCGCGAGAGGACGCCCAGCTCGGGGGTCATGGCCCGTCCTCTTCAGCGGCGGCATTGTCGCGGCCGGTGCCGGAGACGGCAACCCCGGTCAGGATCAGCAGGCCGCCGCCGATCATGAGCAGGGTCACCCGCTCGCCGAGGAAGAACGCCGCGCCGACCACGCTGACGACTGGCTCCAGGTAGAGCAGCAGGCTCACCTGGGTGACGCCCGCTGACAGGGCGGCGACGTTCCACAGCAGCAGCCCGGCCGCCGTGCTGCCGAGGGCGAGGAACGCCAGCTCGGCCCAGACCGCCGACCCGAGATGCCCGAGGCCCGCCCCCGGCAGCGTGCCCGCCGCGGCGAGGTAAGGGACGGCGCCGACGACCGTGGAGGCGGCGGTCGCGGGGACGGCGCCGAATTCCCGGCTGAGCGGGCGCACGACGATCGTGTAGGCGCCGAACGAGAGGGTGCCCGCCAGCACCAGCCCTGCCCCGGCGAGCACGCGGTCACCGCCGGCACCGCCGATGGCGCCAGGGCCCGCCAGCACCCCTACGCCGACGAGGGCGACCGCGCTGCCCAGCCACGGCCGGACGCCGCCGCGCTCCCGGGTGAACAGCCCGTCCCAGCACCAGCACCCAGACCGGCTCGGTCGCCAGTAGCAGACCGGCGGTGGCAGCGGGCAGCCAGCGCAGCCCGAGCGTGACCGGCAGGTTGTACCCGACGAGGCCGAGCAGGCCGGCCGCCAGCAGCCGTCCGGCCGAGCGCGGCCGGAGCCGCCGGAAGACCGGCCAGGCCCACGGCAGCAGCACGAGCGAGGCCGCGGCCAGCCGGATCAGCAGCAGCGGCAACGGGGACAGGTGCGCGACGGCCGCCCGGGTGGCGACCGGCGCGAGCCCCCACAGGCACACCGCCGCCAGCCCTGCCCCCAGCGCGTCACGCCGCACGGGCCCTCCCCTCCGGTGCTGCTCTTCCATCTGGCGACAGTCTGCTGTAATGGTCTTATGCAGTTCAACACTTACACGGTGGCGGGCGCGCACATCGCCGTCTGGCTGGTCAACCACCCCGGCACCGGGGCGGCCGCCCTCGCGGCGGAGTTGCACCGCCATGAGGTGCACGGCGCCCCTCCGACGGAGGCCGAGGCCGCCGCGCTGCGTCCCTGGGCGGCCCGGCTGCGCGAGGTGTTCGAGGCCGCCGCCGTGGCCGACAAGGCGCAGCTCACCGACGCGTTGCTGGTCGCGGCCGACTGCCGGCCGCGGCTGGTCAGCCACGGCGGCGGCAGGCCCTTTCACTTCCACTACGCGCCGGTCGAGACCGGTCTCGCGGCGCGGGTCCGGGCGCTGACCGCGGCCGGGCTCGGGCACGTCGTCGACGGCGGGGGCGGCGCCCGGCTGCGGGCGTGCGACCGGCCCGGCTGCGGCGTCGCGTTCATCGACACCTCGCGCAACGGCCGCCGCCGCTTCTGCTCCGTGCGCTGCGCCAACCAGGTCAACGTGGCCAGCCACCGGCGGCGCCGGCGGGCGGCCGGGCCGATCGGTGACGTACGGACACGATGACAGATGCGGGCGGCCCGTCGGGGCCCTCATGTGATGCGCGAGCGAGCGCACGCGGCGGCGATTCGCTGTCCTCATGACGAGAAGGGACATGACTGCACGACCGCATGCGCTGATCTTCGAGACGGCGGCCGGGTAATGGCGTCCATCGTCCGCGAAGCGGTCATCGAGGCCCCGGCCGCGCGCTGCTGGGACGCGGTCCGCGACTTCGGCGCCCTGCCCGAGCGGCTCGCCCGACGAACTCGGCGCCCGCGTGGGCCAGCTCATGGACGCGCGGCTGACGGCGATCAAGGCGACGCTGGAGGAGGGCTGACGCCGTCGGCGGTGCCCGCCCGGTTACCGGCCGGTGATCTCCTCCGGCGGCAGGGCGGACAGCATCCGCGCCACGCGCAGGAAGGCCCGCCGGTCGGCGGGCGCGAGCCGGGCGAGCACGCGCTCCTCGTTGGTCTGGATGGCGGACCGCGCGTCCGCGCGCACCCGGCGGCCGGCCGGGCTGATCGACAGCAGCCGGATGCGGCGGTCGGCCGGGTCGGGCTCGCGGGTGATGAGGCCGGCCTGCTGCAGCTCGTCCAGGGTGGCGATGATCCGCGTCTTGTCCGCCCCGATCGACTGCGCCAGCGCGGCCTGGGTGCGCGCCGGACCGTCTTCCAGCGCGTTGAGCACGACGTAGCCCCACATCGAGATCCCGTGCCGGGCGAGCACCGGCAGCTCGGCCGCGACGAGCGCGCGCGTCAGCGGGTGCAGCATCGCCGCCAGGTCCGGCCGCTCCTCCCGCTCCGCCGGCGTGGGCCGCTGGTCGCGTTGATCGGTCATGCGACGAACATACACGTTGACAGATGATAAGCATAAGTAGATGATAAGCGCATGCATACAAATTCTCTGACGGGCATCGTGGCCCTCGACGCGCAGGCGGTGCGCGCCAGCGTGCGACCTGGTGGAGCAGGCGACCGCGCGGGACCTGGCCCGGCCGACGCCCTGCGCCGACTGGACGCTGCACGGCCTCCTGCGGCACATGATCGCCCAGCACTACGGGTTCGCGGCCGCCGCGACCGGCGACGCCGACCTGGCGCGGTGGATGCTGCGGCCGCTCGGCGCGGACCCGGCCGCCGCCTACCGGGAGGCGGCCGAGTGCGTGCTCGACGCGTTCGCGGCCGACGGCGCGGTCGACCGGGACTTCCCGCTGCCCGAGATCACCCGCGACCTGATGTTCCCTGGCCCGGCAGGCGATCAGCTTCCACCTCGTCGACTACGTGGTGCACTCCTGGGACGTCGCCCGGACCCTGGGCTTGCCCGCCGACCTGGACCCGGCCCTGGTCGGGACGGCGCTGCGGGTGGCGCAGGCCGTCCCGGGCGGCGCCGCCCGGCTTGAGCCCGGTGCCGCGTTCGGCCCGGCGGTCGACTGGGCTGGCGGGCCGGGCGGCTCCGGCCTCGACCAGATCGTCGCGCTCCTCGGCCGTTCGCCCGGCTGGCAGCCCGGATCGGCTCCGGTCGAGGGCGCGGGCGCAGGCGCGGGGTGACCGTCGCCGGCCAACGAGCGAGCGGATCACCGTAGGCATTTGGCGCAAGAGAGGGCACGATGTAGCCATGTCGATCGCCATCACCGAAGAGCACCGCGCGCTCGCGCAGACCGTCTCCGACCTCCTGGCCAAGCACCAGACCCGTGCCGCCGCCCGCGCCCTGCTCGACGCGGAGGCGGAACCCCTGCCGGACTTCTGGGCCGAGCTGGCGGGTCTCGGCCTGCTCGGCCTGCACATCCCGGCCGACCATGGCGGCTCCGGGTTCGGGTTGTCGGAGACGCTGGTCGTGGCCGAGCAGATGGGGCGGCAGCTGGCCCCCGGCCCGTACCTGCCGACGGTGATCGCGAGCGCGGTCCTGGCCGGCGCCCTGGCGGCCGACGCGGTGCCGGCGGGCACCGCGTCGGCCGTGCTGGCTGGGCGGCTGCTGTCCGGCCTGGCGGACGGGAGCGTGGTCGGCGCGGTCGCCCTCGGCGGCGACGTCACGTTCGCGGGCGACACCGTCACCGGGGACGCGGGCGTGGTGATCAGCGGCCACCTGGCCGACGTGCTGCTGATCCCGGTGGGCGACGACGTCGCCCTGGTGGAGCGGGCGGCGGGCGGGGTCACGGTCACGGTCCCCGCCAACCTTGACCAGAGCCGCCGCGCGGCCCGGGTGCGGCTCGACACGGCGGCCGCGGTGCTGCTCGCGGGCGCGCGCCCGCTGCTGACCGATACCGCCAGGTCCGTGTTCGCGGCCGAGGCCAGCGGCATCGCCTCCGAGACGACGCAGCAGGCGGTCGAGTACGCCAAGATCCGGGTCCAGTTCGGCCGCCCGATCGCCACCTTCCAGGCGGTCAAGCACCACTGCGCCAACATGCTGGTCGCGGCCGAGCTCGCCACCGCCGCGACCTGGGACGCCGGCCGCGCCGCGGACGCCGCCGGCGCCGACCCGAGCGGCGACGGCGCCGATCAGTTCAGCTACACCGCGGCGATCGCGGCGACGCTCGCGATCCCGGCTGCGGCCGCCAACGCCAGCCTCAACATCCAGGTGCACGGCGGCATCGGATTCACCTGGGAGCACGACGCGCACCTCTACTTGCGCCGGGCGGCCGCCGTCGCCGCGGTCGTGGACGCCGACCAGGCCGCGGCCGAGGTCACCGGCCTGGTGCGCAGCGGCGTCCGCCGGGCGGCCGCGATCGACCTGCCCGCCGAGGCCGAACCGATCCGGGCGGCGATCAGGCCGGACGTCGAGCGGCTGGCCGCGCTGACCGGGGCGGCCAGGAAGGAGGCGCTGATCGAGACCGGCTACGCGATGCCGCATTGGCCCCGGCCGTGGGGGCGCGACGCGGGCGCGCTCGAGCAGCTCGTGATCGAGCAGGAGTTCGCCGCCGCCAGGATCAAGCGCCCGGCCCTCGGCATCACCGGCTGGGTGATCCTCACCCTCATCCAGCACGCCACGCCCGACCAGGTCGCGCGCTGGGTCCGCCCGGCGGTCAACCAGGACGTCATCTGGTGCCAGCTGTTCAGCGAGCCCGGCGCGGGCTCGGACGCGGCCGGCATCAGGACCAGGGCCACCAAGGTCGACGGCGGCTGGCGGATCAGCGGCCAGAAGGTGTGGACCAGCGGCGCCCACCTGGCGGGGTTCGGCCTGGTCACCGTCCGGACCAACCCGGACGCGCCCAAGCACCAGGGAATCACCACGATGGTGATCGACATGCACGCGCCCGGCGTGACCGTCCGCCCGCTGAAGATGCCGACCGGCCGCTCGGACTTCAACGAGGTCTTCTTCGACGACGTGTTCGTGCCTGACGCCGACGTGGTGGGCCCGATCGACGGCGGCTGGACGGTTGCGCGGGCCACCCTCGGCAACGAGAGCGTCAGCATCGGCAGCGGCGACGGCGGCATGGCCCTGCCTGGCGCCGCGTTCATCGCCCCGTTCGACGCGCACCCGGAGCGGCTGACCGGCGGAGCCAGCCGGGTCGGCCGGCAGATCGCCCGCATCCAGGCGATGGGCGCGCTGAACCTGCGCAGCGCCTACCGGGCGGTGGCGGGCGGCGGACCCGGGCCGGAGGGGAACGTCGCCAAGCTGCTGCTGGCCGAGCTCGGGCACGAGGCGGCGGCGATCCTGGCCGAGCTGGCCGGGCCGGACGGGGCGTTCCTGGAGGGCGACGGGGCCATGGCCGCGACGCTGGTGCTGATGAACCGGGCCATGTCCATCGCCGGCGGTACCTCGGAGATCAAGCGGAACCAGATCGCCGAGCGGATCCTCGGACTTCCGCGGGATCCGCTTATCAAGTGAGCTCAGCCGGGACGCCGCTGATGTCCTCGCCGCCCTCGGCGGACTGGACGGACCGGGAGTCCAGCGCGCACACGGTCGGCTCGGGGTCCGAGCCCTCCTCCGTCCGGATCCGGGCATGGAGGCCGTCGTGGACCCGCCGTCACGTCGTGCGAATTCACCACGGCCATGAGCCTGCCCCGCCGAGCAGGTCAGCCCGGCCGGGTGGCGGTGATGCCGCCGTCGACGTACAAGGTGGTGCCGTGGATCATGCGCGCCTCGCCGGATGCGAGGAAGGCAACGGCGTAGGCAATGTCTTCGGGGCTGACCGGGTGCCCGGCCGGAGTTCCCGCCGTCAACTGCTCGAGGACGGGCAGCGCGTATTCGTTCCCCGGCGTCAGGGTGGCCCCGGGGGCGACCGCGTTGACCCGGACGCCGCGCGGCCCGAACTCGGCCGCCCAGGAGCGGGTCATCTGTTCGTCGGCCGCCTTGGTCGCGCTGTAGAGGGCCGCGTACGAGCCGCCCACCGCGGCCATCCACGAGCCGATTGTCACGATCGCTCCGCTGCCCCGGTCCGCCATCGCCGGAGCCAGCGCAGCGACCAGGACGTGCGGTGCCCGGATGTTGACGGCAAGCATCGCGTCCAGCTCGCCATCCGGCAGGTCGGCCGTCGCCGTGGCCGGGTAGATGCCGGCGTTGTTCACCAGGATATCCACCCGGCCGGCTGCGGCGGCGACCGCGCGTGCGGCGAAATCCCGGACCGCGTTCGCGTCGAGTGCGAGGTTGGCGGCGACGAAGTCGGCCTGGCCGCCGTCGGCCCGGATCTCCTTCACCACCGATGAGCCCCGGGCCTCGTCCTGGCCGCTGACGATCACGTGCGCGCCGCGGGCCGCGAGCACGCGGGCGATGGCGCGGCCGATGCCGCTCGTCGCCCCCGTCACGACCGCTGCCTGACCCTTGAACGGGCGCGTCACGACGGGAAACGAGGGTTCATGCTGCTGGGTTGCGTCCATGCGCCCATTACACGCGGGCCACAGGCCGGCAGCTAGGGCGGGCACAGCCTAGGCGCGGCGTGACCAGGCACGACATCGGCGCGAGACCTAGCATGAGGATATGAGCCAGGATCGGTCAGCCTTCGGCGCTTTCCTGCGGGCGCGCCGGGACCGGATGACCCCCGCACAAGCGGGGATCACCGCGCTGCCCGGCCCGCGCCGCGTGCCCGGCCTGCGCCGGGATGAGGTGGCTATGCTTGCGGCGCTGAGCACCGACCACTACAGCCGGCTGGAGCAGGGCAGGCAGTCGAACGTATCGGAGTCAGTGCTCGGGGCACTGACGCGGGCGCTGCGCCTGGACGAGACAGAGGCCGCGCACCTGCGCAACCTCGCGGCCCCGTCGGGCCGGCCCCGCCGGGCGGCGGCCACGGTGCAGCGAGCCGATCCCGGACTGCTCCGGGTGGCCACGGCCCTGGACCACGTTCCGGTACTCCTGCTCGGCCAGCGCGGCGAAGTGCTCGCGCGCAATGCCCTCCTGCAGGCGGTGCTCGGCCATCCGATGCTGCCCGGATCATCATTCACCGGCTACCTGTTCCACGAGCCGCTGGCCCGCGAGCGGATCGCCAACTGGGCCGACTTCGCCGCGGCCGCCGTCGCGACCATGCGCATGGAACTGGGCCGGCACCCCGACGACCAGCGCCTCGCCGCCGAGGTCGAGCGGCTGCGCCGCAGCGATCCGGACGTGGCCCGCTGGTGGGATGACCATACGGTGCGCGACTATGCCTCGGTCCGCAAGCAGATCGCGCATCCCGAGGCGGGCCCCCTCGAGTTCAACATCGAAGTGATCACTGCGCCGCACGTCCCGGACCAGCACCTCGTGGTCTACACGGTCGAACCGGACTCGGCGACCGCACGCGCGCTTCCCTTCCTGGCCAGCTGGACAACCGCCGGAACGCCCAGCTACGGGGGTTGAAAGGCCGGGGTCTGGCTGTTACTGCTCCAGCCGTAGATCGTGATGTCCCCGTCTACTTCTGCGGATGCTAGCCCGCCGCAGTAGCAAAGTCACCAGGTCGGGCTGAGCGGCTAGCCCTGGGACACGTCGCCGGCTCCCGGCCATAGCAGCGCCTGGGCGACGATCACCTGCTCGCCGTTGAATGTCACAGCGGGGCCTTCGTACAAGCGGTAGCCGAGCGCGATCGCTTCGCTGACCCGGCGGCAGAAGGCCGCGTCATCGGGACCTGTCAGGACTCGGTAGAGGGGCAGGCCATCCGGGGGTGCGCTCATGCTCCCAGGATCTCAGGCCTCCGTCGTCACTTCACGCGGCTTGGCTTCTGCCTGTAGCGCCTTCCTCGTCGTAACCGCGGTGCGGCTTGGAACCCTGACCACGCCAGGGAGAATGTTCCCCGTGATCACTTGCCATCTTCGCTACGAGATCGACCCCAGCCAGACTGCGGCGTTCGAGAAGTACGCGACCGGGTGGATCCCGGTCGTCACCCGTTTCGGCGGTACTCACCATGGCTGTTACCTGCCGCACGAAGGGGCCAACGACATCGCCTACGCGCTGTTCTCCTTCCCCAGCCTTGCCGCCTACGAGAACTACCGCACTGCCATCCGCCAAGACCCGGAGGCCCAGGAACTCTGGCAGCTCAGCGCGGAGACCCGCTGCATCCGTCGCTTCGACCGGACCTTCCTCCGCCCAGCATTCAAGCCGCCGGAGGCGACCGGGTCTTCGTCGCGGGCCTGGCCTGCCTGAAGCCCGGCTCCCCGGCCCGCTTCTTCTACCGGCTGCGGCTGCACCGCGGCCGGAAGGGAGAGGGCCTGCCGAGCCACAGGTGCGGCGCGGAGCGGTCCCTGGCGGACGCGGCGGCGGCCGGGAGGGCGAACATCCGTAGCCAGCCGACGACGGCGTCACGTCGAATCCGTCTCGCAGGTCGAACGCGCACGCCCTCCGCCTGGTCGCGGACGGCACCGGCCGTCTCCTCGGCCTCCTCAGGGTCGCTGCGCTGCGGGGCGTTGAGGAACTCGGTTCCCCGCAACGGATGCGCGGCCGGACGGGGTACAGCCAGGCGTGAAAGTGAGACGCGGTCGCGGGTGGACACCAGGTGGACGCGCTCGCCGTTGAGGACCGAGCGCAACGCGGTGTCCAGCCGGACGAGGAGGAGACCGAAGGTGCCCGCTTCGGCCGGGGTCATCTGGGCGAAGTCGATGAAATGTCGGCGTGAGGTGATCCGCAAGGCGCCGTGCATGGGTGGTGTCAGCCTGCCCGTGGTTACCCGGCGCCCGTGGTTGCGCGGCAGTGATGCTAACCGTTGGTTTTTCTGGGTGATCCGAGCGGGCCGCTCCGCCCGCAGTTGGCGGCGGAGCAGCTTCCCGGTCGGCGTTCTCGGCAGCTCGGCGACGAACTCCACCGATCGCGGGCACTTGAAGCCCGCCAGCCGCCCCCGGCAGTACCCGATCAGCTCGGCCGCCAGCGCGGCCGCGTCCCATTCCGCATCCGAGTCCGCCCCAGACGGCTGGACGACGGCGAGTACCGACTGGCCCATGTCCGGGTCGGGCACGCCGATCACGGCGACGTCGCCGACCGCCGGGTGCCCGATCAGCGTCTCCTCGACCTCGCGCGGGTAGATGTTGACGCCGCCGGAGATGATCAGGTCAGTGCGCCGGTCGCTGAGGTACAGGAAGCCCTCGGCGTCGAGGTGGCCGATGTCGCCCAGGGTGGACCAGCCCTGCTCGCTGCGCGAGCCCGCGGTCTTGTCCGGGTCGTTGCGGTACTCGAAGGCGCCGCCGTCGAAGTAAATGAGCCCGTCCTGCCCGACAGGCTGCTCGGCGCCGTCCTCATCGAGGACGTGCACGGTTCCCGAGATGCCGCGGCCAACCGAGCCAGGGTGCGACAGCCACTCTTCGGTGCCGATGACGGTCATCCCGTTGCCCTCGCTGCCGGCGTAGTACTCCCAGATCACCGGGCCGAACCAGGCGATCATCGCCTGCTTCACGTCGACCGGGCACGGGGCGGCGGCATGGATGACGATCTGGAGGGCGGAGAGGTCGAAGGCGCGGCGCTCGGGATCGGGCAGCCTGAGCATCCGGACGAAGTGGGTCGGCACGAACTGGGTGTGCGTCACCTGGTGCGCCTCGATGGCGCGCAGGCACCCGGCCGGGTCGAAGCGGTCCATCAGCACGACGGTCCCGCCGGCCCGGTGGGTGCCCATCGAGAAGCCGAGCGGGGCGGCGTGGTACAGCGGGCCCGGGCACAGGTAGACCGAATCGGGTCCGAAACCGAAGACCAGGCGCATCACCAGGTCCAGCGGAACGCCCGCCCCGAACGGCGGGAACTCGGCCGTCCGCATGATTCCCTTCGGCCGCCCGGTCGTGCCGGACGAGTAGAAGACGGTGCTCCCCTCGACCTCGGCGCCTTCGTCCGACCCGGGCTCGATCGGCTCGGCCGAGAAGCCCGCGATCGCGGCCTCGTAGCTCCTTACGCCCGGCAGGTCGGGGCGCTCGCCGCCGGTCACGAACACCGTCACGCCTGGCATCCGCGCGGCCACCTCGGCCGTCTCCGGCGAGGCGAACAGGACGGTCGCGCCCGAGTCGGCGACGATGTACGCGGCCTCCTGGTCGGTCAGGTGCCAGTTGACCGGCGTCCAGTACGTGCCGGCGCGCTGCGCGCCCCAGGCGATCTCGAAGTACTCCGGCCGGTTGGCCAGCATGATCGCCACGTGATCGGCGGCCCCCACGCCCAGGCTGGCGAGCAGCCTGGCCACCTGACGGCTGCGGGCCTCCAGCTCGCCGTAGGTCACCAGCCCGCTGCCGTCGGCCATGACCACCGCAGGCTTGCCCGGCGGCACGGCAGCGATGACCGGCGAGCGCTCCGCCGCTTCCGGCGCAGGAGAGGCGGCGGCCGCCTGCTCGCCAGCGAGCTCCATCTGATCTCCCTCGCTCAGCTGCGGATCCCGAAGGGCTGACAAAGGGAACGTAACATCGTTCCGCTGGGGACTCCTAGTGCCTGAGGGGCGGGAGACCGCATTCCGACGGCCGTGGCCACCAGGGTGGCGTAATCCATCGTGAACGCTCCGCCGATCGCGTCGACGGCCGCGCCGATCCCGGCCAGCAGCTCCCCCCGCGAATGCCCTGGCCGTGACGGCCACTGCGGTTTTATCGCTGATGGCCTGGGTACGCGGCCGTTGTGTGTCGGGCAGTCCAACGGGGGGCGGGCGATGAGCAGCGACGGGCACGGCGCGTTCCGGGACCTGATGAAGACGATGCTGAGCCATCATCACGGCGCGAGGCACAGTCAGGCCGCAGCCGCCGAGGTCTACCAGACCTCCACGATCTCCGCCTTGCTCGACGGGATCTACGACGGCGACGTGACGATCGCGGAGCTTCTCACCCACGGCGACTTCGGTCTGGGCACGTTCAACCACCTCGATGGCGAGATGGTCGTGCTCGACAACGTGTGCCATCGCCTGCGCGCCGACGGCAGCGCCGGCATCGCCGCGCCTGATGACCGAACGCCGTTCGCCGCCGTCACGTGGTTCAAGCCGGAGATCACGATTCCGGTGACCGCCAGGACCAGCCGAGCCGAACTCATAGCCCTCATCGACCAGACCGTCGAGACCACCAACCTGATTCAGGCGATAAGGATCGAGGGAACCTTCGCCGCCGTCAAGACGCGCACGGTCGAGGCGCAGACGCAACCGTATCCGCCGTTGACCAAGGCCACCGCCAACGAGCCCGTCACCCAGTTCCACGATGTCGCCGGGACGCTAGCCGGGTACCGCACACCCGACTACGAGCAAGGCATCTCGGTCGCCGGGTACCACCTGCACTTCATCAACCAGGCGCGCACTGAGGGCGGCCACGCACTCGACTTTGAATTGGCCCAGGGCCGGATAGCGATCAGCACCTCATCCGAACTGCACCTCAGCCTGCCGCGCACCCAGGCGTTCCTGGATGCGAACATGTCGCTGGCGAACGTCGCCGAGCAGATCCACCAGACCGAAGGCAGCTAGCGTCCAGCTGCGGCCGACGGCGGCCTGCCCGCTTGACCCTCCTGTAATGGGAGACCCGAGGCTGCCGGTATGACCATGACAACGCAGCAGCGGGACACGGACGCCGCTCCGTTCTCGCGCATCGCCAAGTGGGCCCCGCTCGCCGTCATACTGACCGGGACCTTCGTCTACATCCTCGACTTCTTCGTCGTCAACGTGGCCCTGCCCGACATCCAGCGCAGCCTGCACGCGAGCGCGGCCGCCATCGAGTGGCTGGTCTCCGGGTACGCCCTGACCAGCGCGTCGCTCCTGGTCTGCGGCGGACGGCTGGGCGACCACTACGGCCGCCGGCGCTGCTTCTGCATCGGCCTGGCCGCGTTCGTGCTCGCGTCGGCACTGTGCGCCGTCGCCCCCGATCCCGGCTTCCTGATCGCGGCGCGCCTCGTGCAGGGGGCAGGCGGCGCGATCATGGCGCCGAACATCATGTCGATCCTCGGCTTGACCTACACCGGGCGCGACCGGGTGCGCGCGATCAGCGTCTACGGCATGGTCATGGGCATCGCGGCCGTCGGCGGCCAGCTGATCGGCGGCGTGCTCATCGACGCCAACGTGGCGGGCCTGGGCTGGCGGGCCATCTTCTGGGTCAACGTGCCGGTCGGGCTGGCCGCCCTGGCGATCGCGTGGCGGCTGGTCCCGGATTCCAGGGCCGCGCACGCCGGGCACCTGGACCTGCGGGGCGCCGCCCTGCTGGCGGCGGGCCTGGTCGCGATCGTGCTGCCGCTCGCCGACGGCCGTCAGCAGGGCTGGCCGGCCTGGTCGTGGGCGAGCCTGGCCCTCGGCCCGGTGCTGCTGGGGCTGTTCGCGGGCTACCTGCGCCAGGCCGGCCGGCACGGCAGGCAGCCGCTGCTCGACCCGGCCGTCTTCGCGGTCCGCGCGCTGCGGGTCGGCCTGTCCGTGCAGGCGCTGTTCTGGTGCCAGCAGGCCGCCAGCTACCTGCTGCTGGCGCTGTTCCTGCAGCAGGGCCGGGGCCTGGCGCCGCTGGAGTCCGGCGGCGTGTTCGCCGTCCTCGCGGTCGGCTACCTGCTGACGTCGCTGCGCGCGCCCGCCCTGACCGTCCGGTTCGGCCGTCGGGTGATCGCCACCGGCGCCGTCTGCGGCGCCGTCGGCGACCTGCTGCTGGTGCTCGCCGTCGGGCACTGGGGAGTCGGCGGCCCGCTGGCCGCGCTGTTTCCCGGGCTGTTCCTGCTCGGCGCGGGACAGGGGCTGTGCATCACCCCGCTGACCACCACGGTGCTGTCGCACGCGGACGCGCGCACGGCCGGGTCCATCACCGGGGCGCTGTCCACCGCGCAGCAGGTCGGCAACGCGATCGGGGTAGCGGTGAGCGGGGTGATCTTCTTCGGCCTGCTGAGCCGCGGGTTCCCCGCCGCCTTCGGTACCAGCATGGCGCAGATGGGCGGTCTGCTGCTGGTCGTCGCCGCGCTCACGCAGACCCTGCTCCGCCCGTCGTCCACGACCGGGAAGGGCTGATACTCAGATCATGGCGACGATGCTGACCATCGGTGACTTCTCCCGGATGACGCACCTGAGCGTCAAGGCGCTCCGGCATTACCATGACATGGGCGTGCTCGAGCCCGCCGACGTCGACCCCTTCACCGGCTACCGGTCCTATGACACCAGCCAGGTCGGGTCGGCGCAGGTCATCAGGCGGCTCCGGGATCTCGGGATGCCCCTCGACTCGATCGCGGCGGTCCTCGCGGCACCCGACCTCGAGGCCAGGAACCGCGAGATCGCGGCCCACCTGACCCGGATGGAACGCCAGCTCGAGCAGACCCAGGCGTCGGTGGCGGCGCTGCGGGCACTGCTCACCGGCCCGGCCGTGCGGCCCTCGGTCGAGCTGCGGACCATCGCCGCGGTCACTGCCCTCGCGGTCCGCGAGGTGGTGGACGCCGCCGAGCTGAACGACTGGGGCAGCGAGGCGTTCGACGCGCTGGCAGCGGCGCTGGCGGCGGTCGGGCTGACCGCCGCCGGGCCCTACGGCGGGCTCTTCGACGGCGACTTCTTCGAGCTCGAGCGCAGTGAGGTGACGGCCTTCGTCCCGGTCACGTCGGAAACCGGTCTTGTCGGCGCGGACGCCGGCGTCGGCCTCGACCCGGCCGGACGCGTCCGGCTGCTCGAGATCCCGGCCGTGGAGGCGGCGGTCGCGGTGCACGAGGGCGCGTTCAGCGAGATCGACCGGACCTACGCCGCGCTGGGCGAGGTCGTGGCCGAGCGCGCCATCGGCGTGGACGGCCCGATCCGGGAGTACTACCTGGTCAGCTCGGCCGACACGGACGACGTGGGCAAGCACAGGACCGAGGTCTGCTGGCCGGTCTTCCGCACCGGCACCGCCTGATTGACCAGCAGCGAGCCGCGTGCCGCTGCGGGACATCACTCCTGGTCGCCGGAGGCGACCGAGAGCGACACGGCGGCGGCGCGGAGGGCGCCGGGGCGCAACGGGGTGCCGAGCAGCTGGCTGACCAGGGCCCGGTGCGAGGCGTGGAGGGTACGCACGGCGGCCGGGTTGATGCCGGGCTTGGCGGACGGGACGCCGCCCCGCGGTCGTCCAGGCTTAGTCGGGATCCACAGGTAGCCGGGGTCGCTGCCCTCGAGCTCGGCGATGAGCGAACCCCGGGCCGCGAGCCAGCGGGTCAGCACGTGCACGGTCGACCTGGTCAGCGGGTACGACTCGCCGTCAAGGTCGACGCTGGCTTCCTGGCCCCCGGCCCCGTCGCCGTCCAGGTGCAGCGCGCTGAGCTTGAGGTCGGCGATCTCGGGAACGCCGTGGCCGGTGTCGGCGATGACCGCGGCCACCGCCGCCGTGCGCAGCGCGGTCATGGCGTTGGCGTGGATCGGGCGTTTGACGGTGAGGTCGTGCAGCAGCCGCTCCGTGTCGCCCGGCGTCAGGTGGTAGCCGCGGGCCGGCGCCTGCCGGTCGACCCGCATGGGCTCGCCGAGGAACTCGGCGAAGGCGTTAACGGTGTCGGCGCGGACCCGCATGGAGTTCGGGTAGGCGGCCGCGTCCGGGCCGCGGAGCGTGTTGCGGGTACGGGTCTTGCCCTCGGCCGCGTCGGCCAGCCAGGCCGTGGCCCGGTCGCTGTCCAGCAGGTCCCGCGCCGTCAGGGGCTGCTCCGTTCCGGCGCCGTGCTGGGCGTGGCGGAGGTACTCGTTGAGGAACGTCTTGCGTATCCGGCGGGTGCTCGCGGACAGGTCACGGTCGGCGAGGTGGCGGAGGAATTCGTCGATTGCGTCGCGCGCCGGCGCGCTGGCGTCCAAGGCTGGCATGTCCAGCAGGATAGCGGCTTCTTAAGATAACAGCAAGAAGTCTCGCCGACATAATCCCCGCCTCTAGGTGCGGGACTCAGTGGTCCGGATCGAGACGATTCGGTCCGGCTCGTTCCGAGTTGGTACGACCCGGACCTAAGGATGCTCGCACATGCCGGACGGGTCGAAATGTACACTGGCTTCTTGCTGTTATCTGATCAGAGACCGATGCGGTGCGCCTGGGGAGAGGTGCGCTTCTTGCTGTTATCCCTCAGAGTTGGCGGCTCGCGCCAACGACCGGGCCTGCTCAAGCTCCTCCACGCTCACCGTGCCTGATGAGGGGAGGCCTGCCGATTGCCAGGCGCGTTGCGCCCGGGCGACGTCGCCGCCCGCGTCCTCGAGCACGATCTTCTTGGCCGTGGTGGCGGGCACCGATCCCTCGCCTCCCAGGTCAAGCAGGTGGGCGAGCATGCGCACGGACTGGGCGCGCTGCCCGGACTTCCGCTCGTTGTACCGGTAGACCAGCGCCCAGCGGCCCGGTCAGCGACCTGGCCCGCTCGATCAGGGCCCTCCCCCGGTCGGTCCCCTCCTGCTCGGTGCGGATCTGCTCGGACTCCCCCGACGGCAGCCGCAGGGTGATCAGGCCCCGCCGGCTCGACTCCTCGATCTCCACCTTCTCGATCAGCGCCGCGAACGTCGCCGCCGACTCCAGCCGGGCGATGTCCTGCCTGGCCTGCTGCGCGATCAGGTGCAGGTCGACCGCCAGGGCGTGCACGCGGCGGCCCCAGGCCGCCTCCTCCCCCGGCGGGCACGGTCCCGCTGCCTGCGCCGCCGCGACGACCAGGCTGTCAACGCTGTCCACGGCGCCCAGTATCTCGCGGGCAGCCGGAATTTACCGGAACTTACCCACGCGCCGGGCGACGTCAACGGCAGCGGCTTCAGGCTTTTTAGGCGAATGAACAACCGGCCGAGGCGGCCACGACCTCAGCGCGCGGCCGGAAAGGCGGCGCGCTCGGATTCGTCGCTTCCACCGGCATGGGCATCGCGTCCACCGCGCCCGCCCACAGCCCGGCCGCCACCCTCGGCTTCGTGGTCGCCACCGTCGGCCCGCAGACGCTGCTGCTTGTCCCGCTGGCGTTCATCCCGATGTTCTTCTCGGCGTGGGCGAACAAGGAGATGAACCGGCCGATCCCGACTGCGGCTCGTCACTTCACCTGGGCCGGCGCGCGCTCGGCCCGCAAGACGGGCTGGTACGCCGGCGGCTGGGGCACGATCGCGTCGGACTGCTGGCGATGGCGAGCCAGTCGCAGATCGCCGGCCAGTACTTCTTCCTGCTGATCGGGGTCAAGTCAATCGGCTCAACGCGACAAGCACGTGGGTGCTGACGTGGGCGTCGCCTGGATCGTGATCCTCACCTACATCTGCTACCGCGGCATCCAGGTCTCGGCGCGGCTGCAGATGACACTGCGTGGCGGTCGAGCTCTTCATGCTGCTGCTGCTCGCGGTCGTCGCAATCGTCCGGGTCGGAATCGGCAGCGCGCACGGTGGGGCACGCCGACCCTCCTGGTGCTGGCTCAACCCGGCTCACTTCGACTCGTCCGAGCGTGTTCATGCAGGGAATGCTGCTGATGGTCTTCATCTACTGGGGCTGGGACACCACCACCTCGATCAACGAGGAGACCTCGGACCCGCACCGCATCCCGGGCCTGGCCGGGGTCGTCTCCACGCTGATCCTGCTCGGCACGTACTTCGCTGGTCATCCTCTCGGTCCAGCTGTTCGCCGGCGTTCGGCTCATCGGGCATCGACCTGGGGAACTCCGACAACGTCGAACGACGTGCTCTCGGCCCGATGGGCGAGGCCGTGTTCGGCAGCGGCGCGGTCGGCGTGGACGCTGTCCACGGCTGCTGCTGCTCATGGTGCTCACCTCGAGCCGCGGCGACCACCCAGACCACGATCCTGCCGACCGCGCGCACCACGCTGTCGATGTCGTTCCACAAGGCGCTGCCCGACGATCTTCGGCCGGGTGCACCCGCGCTACCTGACCCCGTGGTTCTCCACGCATCGTCTTCTCGGTCGCTGTCGGCGGTCATGTACATCGGCGCTGAACTTCGTCTCCGGCGGGAACGTGCTGGCCGACTCGGTCACCGCGGCCACCTTCTTGGCCTGGATGCTGTCCCTGCGCCGCTCCCAGCGCGAGTTCTTCTCCGGCGCGTCAATGCACGACGGCTACTCGATCACCGACGACGACCAGGTGGTCCGCGTCGGCGCCGCCGTCGACGCCACCGCCGCGGTCGACTAGGCCAGCCCGGCAAGAAGCGCTGGCTCGGTAACGTGCCGGCGCTTCTTGCTGTTATCCTGTTGTCCGGCCGTTACCGGCGCCCGAAACGACCGGAAAATCTACACTTGCGCTGTGGCCGCCGCGACGCCCGCCGATCCTCCCGGGGATCCTCCTCAGCTCGAGGACCTCCTGGGGGAACCGTGGCGGGCGCAGGTCACCGCGCTCCGCCGTTACGTGCGCAAGACGAGGGACCTGCGCGTCGCGGACCTGCTGTCGCTCGCCTTCGAGGCGGCGGCCGGCGGCGACGCCGACGCGGCGGGTCGGCACGTCGCCGCCGCGCTGCTGGCGGTCGGCCCGGCCGCCGCTGACCCCGGCGCCGCCGTCCCGCTCCCGCGCGCCGCCGCCCTGGCCGTCGCCCAGCGCAGCCCGCTGGCGGAACCGCGCCGAACCGCCACGATCATCCGCCGGCCGCTGACCGGCCTGGCCCGGGTGACCGCGACCGGCCCGGTGCTGATCGCGACCGACGGGTCAAGTAGTGGCGACGGGAAGCCACTGCGCCTGGGCGTTCATCGCCACCAGCGGGTACTGGGGATGCCAGGCCGGCGACTACCGCCACGACAACGTCAACGGGCGCTCCGGCGCGCTGATCGCCGAGCTCCGCGCCGTCTACCTCGCCCTGCGGTGCGTCGCCGGCCCGGTCACCCTGTTGATCGACTCCCTCATCGCGCTCCGCTACCTGCACGCCTGGCGGCGCGGCGACACCGGCCGGATGCCCCCGCAGTACGACCTGCATCCGCGGCACGCCGGGGCCACGCCCGCCCTGGTCACGCTGGCCGAGCTGGTGTCCGCCCGGCGCGGCGAGCTGGCCCTCGCGCACGTCAAGGGCCACGCCGGCCACACCCTCAACGAGGGCGCCGACCTGCTCGCCACCATCGCCCGGCGCTGGGTCGCCGCCGCCGAGACGCTGCCGCAGAAGACCATGCAGGCCGAGGCGGCCGACATCGCCGCCACCTTCCTGGCCCAGTGGCACCGCGAGAACCCGCAGGCCATCCCCCCACGGGCCTGACTTGGCGCCCTCCGGGCGGCCTCATCGCGGCCGGGTCTTCACCGGCGGCCGCTACGACGACGGCGACGGCCTGAACGCCGTCGGCGTGACCGTCACGGCCGGCCAGGTCCTGCACCAGGACTTTCCTGACATCTGCAAGTGAGGCGGGTGACGATTAACACCAGGCTGGTGTGGTTCCGCTGGTCACGGCGCCGGGTGATCATAGAGGCGTGAATACCGTCATCGTGGGCACCGGCCCGCTCAGCTTCGCCGAAGTCGTCGCCGTCGCCAGGAACGGCGCCGCCGTGGCGATCTCGGCCGAGGCGCAGGCCGAGATCGCCGCCAGCCGCAAGGTCATCGAAGCCCTCGCGGACGACAGCGCACCGCACTACGGCGTGTCGACCGGGTTCGGGGCCCTCGCCACCAAGCACATCCCGCCCGAGAGCCGCGCGCAGCTGCAGCGTTCGCTGGTCCGCTCGCACGCCGCCGGGTCCGGCCCGGAAGTGGAGCCCGAGGTGACCCGGGCGATGATGCTGCTGCGGCTGTCCACCCTCGCCACCGGCCGGACCGGCGTCCGGCTGGCCACCGCGCAGACCTACGCGCAGATGCTGACGGCCGGCATCACCCCGGTCGTGCGGGAGTACGGGTCGCTCGGCTGCTCCGGCGACCTCGCACCGCTCGCGCACTGCGCGCTCGCCGCGATGGGCGAGGGCGAGGTCCGGATGGCCTCCGGCGCGCTCCTCCCGGCCCGCGAGGCGCTGCAGTCGGCCGGGATCGAGCCGGTCGTGCTGGCCGAGAAGGAAGGGCTCGCGCTGATCAACGGCACCGACGGCATGCTCGGCATGCTGGTGCTGGCCGCGACCGACCTGCGCGCGCTGCTGAAGGCGGCCGACGTCACCGGCGCGATGTCGGTCGAGGCGCTGCTCGGCACCGACGCCCCGTTCGCGGCCGATCTGCAGGCGCTGCGGCCGCACCCCGGCCAGGCCGCGTCGGCCGCCAACTTCCGGGCGCTGCTGACCGCCTCGCCGATGGTCGCCAGCCACAAGGGCCCCGACGACACCCGCGTGCAGGACGCCTACAGCCTGCGCTGCTCCCCCCAGGTGCACGGGGCCGCCCGCGACACCCTCGAGCACGCGGAGACGGTGGCCGGCCGGGAGCTGGCCAGCGCCATCGACAACCCGGTGGTCACCCTCGACGGCCGGGTGGTGAGCAACGGCAACTTCCACGGCGCCCCGGTCGGCTACGTGCTCGACTTCCTCGCGATCGCCGCCGCCGACCTCGCCTCGATCGCCGAGCGGCGCACCGACCGGATGCTCGACACCCACCGCTCGCACGGCCTGTCGCCGTTCCTGGCCGACGACCCCGGGGTGGACTCCGGCCACATGATCGCCCAGTACACCTCGGCCGGCATCGTCTCCGAGCTCAAGCGGCTGGCCGCGCCCGCGTCGGTCGACTCGATCCCGTCCAGCGCCATGCAGGAGGACCACGTCTCGATGGGCTGGTCGGCCGCGCGCAAGCTCCGCCGCAGCGTCGACGGGCTGACCCGCGTCCTCGCGATCGAGCTGCTCACCGCCGCCCGCGCCCTCGACCTGCGGGCGCCGCTGGCCCCCTCGGCGGCCACCGCCGCCGTCGTCGCGGGGCTTCGCGAAACGGCCCAGGGCCCCGGCGCCGACCGCTATCTCGCCCCCGAGATCGAGGCCGCCGTCCGCTACGTCGCCAGCGGCGGCGCCGTCCGCGCGGCCGAGACGGCGACCGGCCCCCTCCAGTAGGGCCCCGCTCGCGGTGCGGCCGTGTGCCAAGTGCGCATTTGGGCTCACTCTTGCCGGCCCAAATGCGCACTTGGCTCGTTCAAGCGTTGGCTCCACCTGGTCCGCACGGGCTTTCAGTGACATGGTGACGATGGAGTCACCTCGGTCCGTTCGATCGAAAGGATTTGATTTTTTATGGAAGGCGCCCGCCCCGTCCGCGCTCCGCGCGGCACCTCGCTGACCGCACGGTCGTGGCAGACCGAGGCCCCGCTCCGGATGCTGATGAACAACCTCGACCCGGAGGTCGCCGAGCGCCCCGACGACCTCGTCGTCTACGGCGGGACCGGCCGGGCGGCCAGGTCCTGGCAGGCGTTCGACGCGATGGTGCGGACGCTGACCCAGCTCCGCGAGGACGAGACCATGCTGGTCCAGTCGGGCAAGCCGGTCGGCGTGCTGCGCACCCACGAGTGGGCGCCGCGGGTGCTGATCGCCAACTCGAACCTGGTCGGCGACTGGGCCAACTGGCCCGAGTTCCGCCGCCTCGAGCAGGCCGGGCTCACCATGTACGGGCAGATGACGGCCGGGTCGTGGATCTACATCGGCACCCAGGGCATCCTCCAGGGCACCTACGAGACGTTCGCCGCCGTCGCCGCCAAGCGGTTCGGCGGGACGCTGGCCGGCACGCTCACCGTGACCGGCGGCTGCGGCGGGATGGGCGGCGCGCAGCCGCTCGCGGTGACCCTCAACGACGGCGTCGCGCTCGTCATCGACGTCGACCCGGCCCGGCTGGCCCGGCGGGTCGAGCACCGGTACATGGACGTCGTCGCGACCGACCTCGACGACGCGCTGCGGCTCTGCCTGGCCGCCAAGCGCGACCGGACGCCGCTCTCGGTCGGGCTGGAAGGAAACTGCGCGACCGTGCTGCCGGAACTGCTCCGGCGCGGCGTCGAGGTCGACATCGTGACCGACCAGACGTCGGCCCACGACCCGCTCTCCTACCTTCCCGAGGGCGTGGACCTGGCGGACTGGCACGACTACGCCGACAGCAAGCCGGCCGAGTTCACCGACCGGGCCCGGGCCTCGATGGCGAAGCACGTGGCGGCCATGGTCGGGTTCATGGACGCCGGGTCCGAGGTGTTCGACTACGGGAACTCGATCAGGGACGAGGCGCGGATGGGGGGCTTCGAGCGGGCGTTCGCGTTCCCCGGGTTCGTGCCCGCGTACATCCGGCCGCTGTTCGCCGAGGGCAAGGGGCCGTTCCGGTGGGCGGCGCTGTCCGGCGACCCGGCCGACATTCACGCCACCGACCAGGCGATTCTGTCGCTCTTCCCGGACAACGACCACCTGCACCGGTGGATCAAGGCGGCGTCGGAGAAGGTCGCGTTCCAGGGTCTGCCCGCCCGGATCTGCTGGCTCGGCTACGGCGAGCGGGACGTGGCCGGGGTCCGGTTCAACGACATGGTCGCCGTCGGGCGAGGTCTCGGCGCCGATCGTGATCGGCCGCGACCACCTCGACGCGGGCTCGGTCGCCTCCCCGTACCGGGAGACCGAGTCGATGGCGGACGGCTCCGACGCGATCGCCGACTGGCCGATCCTGAACGCGCTGACCTCCACCGCGTCCGGGGCGACGTGGGTGTCGTTCCACCACGGGGGCGGCGTCGGGATCGGCCGCTCGCTGCACGCCGGGCAGGTCTGCGTCGCCGACGGGACCGAGCTCGCCGGGCAGAAGATCGCCCGCGTGCTGTCGAACGACCCCGGGCTCGGCGTGCTGCGGCACATCGACTCCGGCGACGCCCCAGGCGGCCAGGACACGCTGAACGCCCATGCGTCCGGCGGTGTGCGGCTGCCGTCGTAGTCGAACGCCATGTCCTTGACCGCCGCCCCCGGATGAGCGCCGCCCCGGCGGCTCTCGCCCGCGCCGGCTGAAGCACGCCCCCGGGATGCCTAGCGGGCCGGCCGGGGGTAGGAGGATGAGCGGCGGCGACCGCATCGGTCGCCACTGGCCACACCCGCCTGACGGAAGGCACCGCCCTGAACTCGATCGCCGCCGAGATCGTCTCCGCCGCCCTGCTGGTCGGCGTGCTGGCGTTCGCGGTCGCGCGGCCCCGGGACTGGCCCGAGGCGGTGGCGGCGGTCCCGGCGGCCGGCCTGCTGGTGGCGATCGGCGCGGTGTCACCGGCCCAGGCCTGGGCGCAGACCAAGACCCTGCTGCCGGTGGTGGGGTTCCTGGCCGCGGTGCTGACGCTGGCGCAGCTGTGCGCCGACGACGGCCTGTTCACCGCGGCCGGCGACGTCGTCGCCCGGGCCTGCGGGGGGCGGCCGGTCCGGCTGCTCGGCGGGGTGTTCACGGTCGCCGCGCTGACGACCGCGGTGCTCAGCCTCGACGCGACCGTGGTGCTGCTGACCCCGGTCGTGTTCGCCACCGCCGCCCGGGTCGGGCTGCGCGCCCGCCCGCACGTGTACGCCACCGCGCACCTGGCGAACTCCGCCTCGCTGCTGCTGCCGGTCTCCAACCTGACCAACCTGCTCGCGTTCGCGGCCTGCGGGCTGTCCTTCCCCCGGTTCGCCGAGCTGATGGCGCCGGGCTGGCTGCTCGTCATCGCGGTCGAGTACGTCGTGTTCCGGCGGTTCTTCCGCGCCGATCTGTCCGCCGCGGCGGCGCCGCCGCCTCCGGCTCCGCGCCCGCCGGTGCCCGCGTTCACCCTGGCGGTCCTGGGGCTGACCCTGGCCGGCTTCGTCGTGGCCTCCCTGGCCGGGGTCAACCCGGCCTGGGCGGCGCTGGGCGGCGCGCTGGTGCTCGGCGTTCGGGCGCTGGCCCGCCGGGAGGCCACCCCGCGCAGCCTGGCGGTGGCCGCAAGCCCGCTGTTCTGCCTGTTCGTGCTCGCGCTCGGGATCGTGGTCAAGGGCGTGGTCGTCAACGGGCTCGGCGACGGCGCCAGCCGGGTGCTGCCGCACGGGACCGGGCTGCCCGCGCTGCTGGCGGTGGCGGCCATCGCCGCCGCGCTGGCCTGCGTCATCAACAACCTGCCGGCGATCCTGGCGCTGCTGCCGATCGTCGCCGCCGGCGGCCCCGGGCCGGTGCTTGCCGCCCTGATCGGGGTCAACCTCGGCCCCAACCTGACCTACGCCGGGTCGCTCGCCACGCTGCTGTGGCGGCGGATCCTGCGCGCGCACGATACCGACGCCGACCTGGGCGACTTCACCCGGCTCGGCCTGCTGACCGTGCCGGTCGCCCTGATCGTGGCCACCGTGGCACTGTGGGCGATGTTGCAGGCAACCGGAGGCTGATCGTCATGACCGTCATCATCTGGATCACCGAGGGCACCTGGCAGGCGACGGTCGACGCCGCCCGCGACCACGCGCCCGCCGCCGCCGACCTCGTGCTGCTCCATGTCACCAGCGACGACGTCACGGATATGGTCCGCGGTTCGTTCGCCGGGCTGCTCGGCCGGGACCGCCACGGCCACGACCCGGTCAGCCAGGTCGAGGCGATCTCCCGGACGGCGGGGGCCGCGCTGCTCGACGATGCCGCCGCGCGGCTGGGCCGCCCGGCCGCCCGCCTCCCCCGCCGAGGCCGGGTCGAACGCGAGGTCGTCCGCGCGGCCGACGGCGCCGACCTGCTCATCTGCGCCCGCGACGGCGACCGCGCTCACCTCGGGCCGCACAGCCTGGGCCCGGTCACCCGGTTCGTCGTCGACCACGCGCCCTGCCCGGTCCTGCTGGTGTGGCCGGGGCCGGCGCCGGGCGCCGACTCGCTGCCGCCCCCACCGCCGAAGCGCCGGCCGGGCCCGCCGCCGCGCCCGGGCGAGCCTCCGGCGTGACGGGCGCCCGACCAGCGCCGCGGCCGGCTCAGGACGACGGTCGGCGCCTTCGCCACCAGCGCGTCCGTCCGGTGGCGTCCGCCGGCGACGCCGACGGCGGTGGTGACGCCTGCGAACCGGGGCCGGCGGCGTCCGAGCCGGCGTCCGACGGGCGGGCCGTCGTCGGGCGGGCCTTCTTGGCGGCGCGCCAGCGGGCGACCAGGTCGTCGGCGCTCACCAGCCGGACGTGGATGGGCGGCCCGACCGGGATCCGCCGCCACTCGACGATGCGCCGGTTGATGTCGGACGCGACCTCGCGGATCTCCGCCTCCGAGCGGAACTCGCCGACCACCTCGGTCAGCTGCTCGATCTCCCGCCGCAGCCGCAGCGGCGTCGGCAGGAACTCGTCCGGCTGCACGCCTTCCCGGCGCGCGTAGTCGCGGACCCAGGCGTCCCCGTAGTCGCCGCCGGTCGGCTTCAGGTTGAGCGGCTTGCCCTTGCCCGGCAGGTCATCGAACACGCCCCGCTGCTCGGCATCGGCAATCTGCTGGTCGATCCACGTCGGGAACGACGTCCCCCGAGGCTTCCGCTCAGTCACCTCCCCATATTATCCAATGCGCCCGAGGCGCTTCTTGCTGTTATCTGAAGACGATGGCGATCGCGATCACGATCAGGGAAGAAGCTTGATCGCGCTCGCCCAGTCGAGGCCGAGCGGCCCCTGCAGGGTCATGTGCAGGAGCTGGAACGCCTCGAGCTCGCGGGCCCGGCGGAGCGGGCCGGTGTCGACCGGGCGCATGCCGCCGTCGGCGACCAGGGCGGCGACCCGGGCCTTGGCCCGGGCGTCGTCCCCGGCCAGGAACACGTCCAGCGGCAGGCCGCCGACCCAGCCGGCCACCAGCGCGGACGCGAACGTGGTGTTGAACGCCTTGACCACCTGGGCGCGCGGATTCGCGTCCGCGATCTCCTCGGCGGCGGACATCCCCGGGCTGGTCAGCAGCGAGTCGAAGGTCGAGAAGTCGACCGGGTTGCAGGTGTCCACCACGGTGACCCCCGACAGCGCGGCCCCCTGGTCCCGGACGATCAGGCGGCCCTGCGGGTAGGGGACCGCGAGCACCACCACGTCGGCCCCGGCGATCGCCTCGGAGACGCCGGCGACCATCACGAATGGTGACGGTCGTCCGGCGTCCCTGACCGGCCCGCGCGGAGAGCCCGGCCGCCAGCTCATCCGCCTTGCCGGGCTCCGCATCGGCCAGCCTAAGCCGGTGATCACCAGCCAAAACGCGCACAGCGATGCCCTCGGCGAGGCGCCCGGCCCCCACGATGGTCACGATCATCAAGTCCCCCCAGCGAGATTCTCCCTACCCGGAGGACTCCGCGTCCATGCTACAGAAAGTGACGTAAATCACTATCTGTGAGCTGTCGATTACGGAGGGTGCCGATCGTCTAATAGTGGAGTGCGCGCGCTTGCGCGCTTCTTGCTGTTATCTCGGCTAGTTGTTATGTCGACCGCGCTGCCTGAAGCGGAATTGCGGCCAACCGGCGGCGGCGGTGTGCCAGCATGGGCGGATGCAAATCCTCGTCCTCGGCGGCACCAAGTTCGCGGGCCGCGCCATCGTCGAAGCCGCGCTCGGCCGCGGCGACGCCGTCACGCTGTTCAACCGCGGCAAGACCAACCCCGGCCTCTACCCGGGGGTGGAAACGGTCATCGGCGACCGGACCGAGGACCTGTCCCCCCTCGACGGCCGCGAGTTCGACGCGGTCATCGACGTGGCCTGCTACGACCCGGCGGTGGCGCGGCTGTCGGCCGAGGCGTTCCGCGACCGGGCGGGGCGGTACGTGTTCGTCTCCAGCGTGTCCGTCTACGCCAGCTCAGGCGACCACCGAGTCCCAGCTCGAGGACGCGCCGCTGGCCGAGCTCAAGCCCGATCTGCCGGACTACCCCGACAACTACGGCGCCAACAAGGCCCTGTCCGAGGCCGTGGTCCGGGAGGTGTACGGCGACCGGGCGCTGATCGGCCGGCCGGGGCTGATCACCGGGCCGCACGACCCGACCGACCGCTTCCCCTACTGGCCGCGCCGGATCGCGGCCGGCGGCCGGGCGCTGGCGCCCGGCGACGCGGGCGACCTCACCCAGGTGATCGACGTCCGGGACCTGGCGGCGTTCCTGCTCGACGCCTGCCACCGAGACCGGGGCGGCGTGTACAACCTGACTGGCGCCCCGCGTCCGTTCGGGATACTGCTTGATCTCTGCCGGACCGCCACGTACAGCGACGCGGAACTGACCTGGATCCCCACCCCGACGCTGATCGATGCGGGCGTCGACCCGGGCGGCGGCATTCCGCTCTGGTACGCCGAGGAAGGCTACGAGGCGTTCTGCGACGTGGACTCCTCGCACGCCGTCGGGGCGGGCCTCAACTGCCGGTCGATCACCGAGACGATCCGCGACACCCTCTCCTGGGACCTGGCCCGCGGCGGCCCCGAGACCTGGGGCCTGTCCCCGGCCGAGGAAGCCCGCCTGCTGCGCGAGCTGACCGGCGAATAGCCACCGGGCGTGGCCGCGCTGGTGCCACGACAAGCGCGGCACGTCGCTTCTTGCTGTTATCATCGGGGAACGCGACCTCGTGAATTATTGTGCGACAAAACATTCGGATAACGTGTTGAAACGTCGCACAATAATTCTCAGGGTCGGCGAAGTGTCGTGCTTCTTGCTGTTATCCTGCGGGTTGGCCGCTTGGACGCTGGGTGGGCCGTGCTAGGCCGCCGACCCGGCCCCGGCGCCCGCGCTTGCGCCGGCCGGGATGCGGTTCTCCGCGCTCTCGATCAGCTCGGCGGTGCGGGCGGCGCTCGCCCGGCCGGCCCGGCCGGTGGTCGCGAGCGCGAGCGCCAGCACGACCGCGCCCATGGCGGCCACCAGCCACCAGGCGGGCCTCGTGGCCGTCGCGAACCCGGCGGCGAGCGAGCCGTGCAGGCCGGCCGTGAGAACCGAGCCGACGACGGCGACGCCGAGCGACGAGCCGACCTGCCGGCTGGTCGAGGCGATGCCGGCCGCCGTGCCGGCCCGCGAGCGCGGCATCCCGGCCACCGCGCTGTTAGTGATCGGCGCGTTCACCCAGCCCATCCCGATGCCGAGGACCAGGCAGCTGATCAGCACGTACCAGACCGGGGAGGAAGCGGTGATGAACACCAGCATGATCCCGCCGACCGTGATCCCGATCCCGGCGATCACCAGCGGCAGCCGCGGCCCGCGGCGGGCGAGCATCCGGCCGCAGAGCGGCGCCGAGACCGCCATCGCGACCGCCATCGGGAGCAGGAACAGCCCCGCCACCAGCGGCCGGTAGCCGCGCACCTCCTGCAGGTAGAGCGTGATCAGGAACAGGAAGCCGGAGAACGCGGCCATCGCGGTGATGGCCGTCGCGGCGGCGCCTGAGAACGGCAGGGAGCGGAAGAACCGCACGTCGATCAGCGGCTCGGCCCGCCTCGGCTCCCATCCGAGCAGCGCCGCCAGCGCCGCCGCCGCGACCGCGAAGCAGCCGAGGATCAGCGGGGACGACCAGCCGCGGGAGGGACCCTCGATGATCCCGTACGTCATCGTCACCAGCGTGAGCATGACCAGGACCTGGCCGACCGGGTCGAGCTTGCGCTTGATCGCCGCCCGCGACTCCGGCACGTACAGGGCGGTCAGCAGGATGGCGGCCACCCCGACGGGGATATTCACCCAGAACACGCCGCGCCAGCCGACCGAGTCGACCAGCGCGCCGCCGATGACCGGGCCGGTCGCGACCGAGACGCCGAACGTCGACCCCCAGAAGCCGATCGCCTTGGCCCGCTCTTTCGGGTCGGTGAACGTGTTGGTGACGATGGACATCGCGACCGGGTTGAGCATCGAGCCGCCGACGGCCTGGACCGCGCGGAACGCGACCAGGGCGCCCAGGCTGGGCGCGAGCGAGCAGGCGAGCGAGCCGAGGGTGAACACCGCCAGGCCGATCTGGAAGACCATCCGGCGGCCCACCCGGTCGGCGACCGAGCCCGACAGCATCAGCAGGGAGGCGATCACCAGCAGATAGGAGTCGACCGTCCACTGCAGACCGGAGACGGGCGCGTGGAAGTCGCGTCCGATCGACGGCAGCGCCACGTTCACGATCGTGGCGTCCATGCCGACGATGAACAGGCTCATGCAGCAGATCGCCAGCACCAGGTAGCGGCGCCGGCTGGTCATCTCAGGCAAAACGTCGCTCCCAGCAGGCGGGTGAAATCGTTCGCACCCTACAACTAACGATACGGCCGGCTTATGCCTCCCTCGTCAGCGCCGCGGCGGCGGTAAGGACCTCAAGCGCCGACGACTGCCTGCTGGCGTCGGCGTAGTCGAACGGGCCGCCCCAGCGCAGCCCGAGCTGGCCATCGCCGTTCCGCGCGCGATCCCAGACCGAGTCCGCGTTGGCGAGCAGGAAGTCCCGGTAGGCGCGCTTGCCGCTGTGCGGCGTAGAACTCGTGCAGGTAGCGGACGAAGATGCCCTTGAACTGGGTCCCGTCGCCGTTGCAGCCGTCGGCGGTGAGCTCGCACGGCTCCGTCAGGATGCCGTCGGCGTCGGTCAGCCCGAGTCAGCGCGGCGTCGGCGATGAACTCCCCGTGCCGCAGGTAGTCCCGGTCGCCGGTGATCTCGTACAAGGCGGCCAGCCCGCCGAGGATGACGCCCTGGTTATAGGTCCAGGCGGTGCCGCCGTTGTTGGCGCAGTCGGCCGTGAGCCCATCGTTGACCAGGCCGCCCGGACCGATCAGGGCCCGCCCGGTCAGCCATTCCCAGCCCCGCAGCGCCCACGACAGGTACTCCCGGTCGCCTGGTGTGCGCTCGTGCAGTTGCGCGGCCAGGGTGATGAAAAGCTCGTTGGTAATCGCGTTCTTGTACGTCCGCTTGGTGTTCCACCACAGACCGCCGCCGCAGACGCCATCCCAGCCGGCCAGGTTGCGGGCGAAGATGGTCCGGGCCGCGTCCAGGTACGCGCCCTCGCCGGCCAGGTCGTAGGCGGCCACCCAGGCCAGCCCCCACCAGCCGTTATCGTCGAAGAACGTGTTCACGAAGTCGGGGTGCCCGCGCCGGGCGCGGCGGAACGTGGTCGCCAGCACCGGAGCGTGACCGCCGTCTCCGGTGTGCTGGGAGTACCTGATCACGGCCGTGAGCGCGTTGGCCGCGTTCCACCAGCCGGTGCTCTTCCACAGCCCGGTCCGCGGCACGTACCAGCGCTGCAGCGCCCCGATCGCGGCCGCCGCCCGGGCCTGGTAGTCCGGCGCCGTCATGGCTCTTACCTTAGCCATGGGTACTATGTCCCGGTGCGTGTCCTGATCGCAGGCGCCGGGATCGCGGGCCTGACCGCCGCGCTCAGCCTGCACGCCGTCGGCATCGAGGCGCGGCTGGTCGACTCCGCGACCACGCTGAAGCCGCTCGGAGTCGGCATCAACCTGCTGCCGCACGCGGTCCGCGAGCTCACCGAGCTCGGCCTCGGCCCGCAGCTGGCCGCCACCGGCATCGCCACCTCCGAGCAGGCGCACTTCGACCGCCACGGCAGCCTCATCTGGGGCGAGCCGCGCGGCCGCGGCCTCGGCTACGCGTGGCCGCAGTACTCGATCCACCGCGGCGACCTGCAGATGATGCTGCTGGCCGCGGTCCGCGAACGGCTCGGGGACGCAGCCGTCACCACCGGGACGACCGTGACGGGTTTCACGGACCGTGACGGCACGGTCGAGGTACTGCTCTCTGATCGCTCGAACGGTCGCGTCGTCCCCGCCACCGCCGATGTCCTCATCGGCGCGGACGGCCTCTACTCGGCGGTCCGCGCCCAGCTGCACCCGGACGAGCCGCCGCCGCGGTGGAGCGGCGTGATGATGTGGCGCGGCACCGCCGAGGGCCCGCCGTTCCTGTCCGGCGCCACCCTCGCCATCACCGGCAGCACCTCGACGGTCAAGTTCGTCGCCTACCCGATCGCCGCCCGAGGCGACGGAACGGCGCTGATCAACTGGGTGGCGGAGGTGATGATCGGCGGGGCCGAGCCGCCGAGCCGGCCGGACTGGAATTCCGAGGGGCGGCTGGCCGAGGCGCTGCCGCACTTCGACGGCTGGACGTTCGACTGGCTGGACGTGCCGGGGCTGATGTCCCGCTCGCCCGAGATCCTCGAGTACCCGATGGTGGACCGGGACCCGCTGCCGTCCTGGGGCCGGGGCCGGGTGACGCTGATCGGGGACGCCGCGCACCCGGTGTACCCGATCGGGTCCAACGGCGGCTCGCAGGCGATCATCGACGCGCGCGTGCTCGCCCGCGAGCTGGCCGCGGCCGCCTCCCCCGCCGACGGTCTCGCCGTCTACGAGGCGGAGCGTCTGCCCGCCGTCAACGCGATCGTCCTCGCCACCAGGAGCATGCCGGTCGACGCGGTTCTCGACATGGTGAGCGCCCGCGCCCCGGACGGCTTCGACCGGATCGAGGACGTCCTGGCGCCGGCCGAGCTGGCGGCGCTGCGGGATGCCTACCGGGCGACGTCCCTGCAAGACGTCGCCGCGCTCAACGCCCGCCCCTCGTTCCTGCCGGAGCGGGCCGGGTAGGAAACGGGCATGAATATGGATGCACGCGGATCAGTCCGGGTCGAGCAGGGTGCGAAGCGGGTCCGGGTCTACCTGGCGGGCCGGCTGGTCGCCGACACCCGGCGCCCCTTCCTGGTCTGGGAGATCCCCTACTACCCGACCTACTACCTGCCGCTCGCGGACGTGCTGGCCAAGCTCGTGCCCACCGGCCAGACGGAGCACCGGCCGAGTCGGGGCGAGGGCGAGATCTTCGACGTCCGGGTCGAGGGGGCGACAGCGGCGGGCGCCGCCCTGCGGTACCCGGACTCGCCGCTGGCGTCGCTGCGCGACCTGGTGCGGTTCAACTGGGCCGAGATGGACGAGTGGCTGGAGGAGGACGAGCCGGTCTACACCCACCCCCGGGACCCCTACACGCGGGTGGATATCCTCGCCAGCTCCCGCCACGTCCGGGTCGAGATCGACGGGGTCACCGTCGCCGATTCGGTCCGGCCGCACATTCTGTACGAGACGCACCTGCCGCCGAGGTACTACCTGCCGCTCCCCGACGTCCGCACCGAGCTCCTGGTCCCGTCCGACACCACCAGCCACTGCCCGTACAAGGGCACGGCCGGCTACTGGTCGGTCAACGCCGGCCACGGCGTCCACCCCGACCTGGTCTGGATCTACCGCTCCCCGCTGCCGGAAAGCCAGAAGGTCGCGGGCCTGGCCTGCTTCTACAACGAGAAGGTCGACCTCTACCTCGACGGCGAGCTCCAGGAGCGTCCCCGCACCCACTTCAGCTGACCGCGAGCGCGGCCCGCTCACATGCCGGACGGGTCCATCAGCTCGTGCTGGGCGCGGCCCATCCGCTGGGCCATCCCGGGCAGGTCCGTCACCTTGATGTTGTGGGCGGTCTGCATCGCGGTGTTGAAGGTGGCCCCGATCGCGACGCCCGCCCCGTTCAGCGTGACCGTGACCGGGTTCGTGAGCCCGAAGTCCTGGCACGCCAGGTTGGTGAACGACATGTTGAGCCGGTTGGCCAGGAAGGTGAGCAGGTTGTCGCCCACCGCGGCCACCGGCGGCTGCCCCTGAGCCAGCAGCGCCTGGTTGGCGGCCAGGAACGGCGTCTGGATGTCGATCATGTTCTCGCAGTACATCGCCGGGCTGCTGGCGCGGTCGGTCGCGGCGTCGATCGGGGCCTGGCCAAGCTCCTCCCGGTACGCGTCGGTCTTGGCCGCGTCGAAGGTGGTGTTCGCGTCCAGCACCATCTCGTCGTTCTCCGGCACCAGGGCCGCGGTCTGCGGCTGGTTCGCGGCCGCGAGCAGCTCGTCAAGCACCTGCGAGGTGGTCGGCAGGTCGTTGTTGGCCAGGTCGGGCGCCATGAACGGCTTGCAGCCGAGGACCGGGTCGATGAACGCGTCGAGCAAAGCATTGTCGCTGCCGTTGAGCAGCAGGGTGGAGCCCTGCAGGTTGCCCGCGTTGGAGGCGGTGTCCTGGGCAGTCTGGCCGGTCGCCGGGTTGAGCAGGTACTCGGTGGTCACGTTGTCAGACGGGTCCTGGTCGACCATGTCGAAGTTGCGGGTGACCGGGCAGGTCTTGCCGGTTCCGAGGGCGCCGTCGGTGGCGGTCATCGCGGCCGACGTGCCCGCCGACGGCACCTTCAGCTTGCCCGAGCGCTGATCCTGGGAGGCCGCGTTGAAGAAGTTGGTGCCGTTGCAGAAGGACACCTGGCCGAAGATCGACCCCGGCATGCCGTTCATGCAGTTGCCCTGCTTGAGCGCGTCAGCCGTGGCACCGACCTGGAACAGGTCGGTGCCGTT
This sequence comes from uncultured Actinomycetota bacterium, assembly GCA_963836195.1. Lineage (GTDB taxonomy): Bacteria > Actinomycetota > Actinomycetes > Streptosporangiales > Streptosporangiaceae > Trebonia. The sequence goes on from CAWIIX010000020.1 coordinate 785,247, forward strand.
GAACCCGAAGTCGACCGTGACGACGGCGTCGGCCGGGATGTTCGGCGCCACGGGCTGCACGGCCGGCGTGGTGCCCTTCGTGATCACCAGCGGGTCGTAGACCGAGAGCTGTCCCGTGGCCGGATCGAGGATGGTCGCCTGGACGAACGCCCCCAGGGCGGTGGCGTTCGTCATCTCGCACCCCGATTGGGCCGGCGACATCCCGCCCGGACCAGTGAGCAGGTACGGGGTCGCCAGCCCCTGCGCCGTCAGCGGGTTCGCCGGGACGATGATGTCGCAGTTCACGTTGGCCGCGTCGGTGATGATCGGGGCGCTGCCGGTCGCGGCCGGGCTGGCCCCGCGCCGGCGTCGGACGGGGTCTGGGCGGCGCCGAGCGGCGTCACCGCAATGCCCGGGCTGCGCGACCCTCCGCCGTTGAACGCGACCACCGCGCCGATCACCAGTCCCAGCACCACCGGCACGGCGAAGAAAATCGCCAGCCGCGCCATGCGAGTGCGGTCCCGGCGGCGGCGCCAGGCAGACCGGTGCCTGCTCGCCATCAATCCACCTCCACGTGCGCGCCATCGCCCCCCAGGAGGAGGCTAGACCAGGGCTGCGGACAGATGCGGGCAAATCACGAATATCAATTCCCTATACCGTTAGGTCTTGGGGGAATCTAACAGCCTCAACAGCACCAGTGAGCCCCGCTATCACCCTGTGATAGCGCTGCCTGGCTACGGTCCTGCTCGCGGGCGAGGCGGAGGCAGACGGGGAGCCGTCGGCCGCTCCGGCGGGTGAGCGCAAGGACCGCGACGCCGTCTGCGGCGGCCGCCTTACCCGTGATGACCTGGGAACGGGCGTCGGGCCCGGCGGGTGCGAGCGTCATGGCGGCCGCTACATCAACAAAACGCAAACCGGGTGATGTGGATCAAGCGTCCGGGGCGGTCCCGCGAGCCATCCGAATCTCATTCATTGAGAGGGTTTCGCGGCGGAGTCGCCGAGCATCCGGCTGATTCCGCGCGCCGCCGTGCTGAGGACCCCGACCACGGTCCTGGCCTCGGTGCCGACCGGGACGATGGCGGCCAGCGCCGCTACCGCCGTCGTCATGCCGTCGCGCTGGGCGGGCACCTGAATCGGCACCGCCACCCCCAGCGCGTCCTCGTGCACGTGCCCGGGCAGGTACGCGTACCCCTGCCGGCGCACCTCGGCCAGGGCAGCGCGGAGCGCGACGTCGGTGGTGATGGTGCTCGCGGTGTACCGGCGGAGCGGCCCCGCCAGGATCCGCTCCTGCAGGTCGCGGCCGCCGAACGCGAGCAGCACCAGGCCCGAGGAGGACGCGTGCAGCGGCAGGCGCCCTGCGATCCGGGTGTAGTTGATCACCGCCCCGGGCGCAGACAGCCGCTCCACGAACAGCACCTCGTCCCCGTCGAGGACGCCGAGCTGGACGTGATGGCCGAGCACCGCGTGCGCGTCCTCCATGAACGGCATGCTGGCGTTGCGCAGCCCCAGCGTCGGCGATGCCCGCAGCGCCAGCTCCCACATCCGCACGCCCACCCGCACCCGCCGGTCCGGCTCGCGGTCAAGCAGCCCGTGCGACTCCAGCTCGGCGATCAGCCGGGACGCAGTGGCCAGATGCAGCCGGGAACGGCGCGCGATCTGCGACACCGACAGCACGCGCTCGTCCGGGGTGAACGCCTCGAAGATGCGCACCGCCCGGGACAGCACCGACTCACCCGTCGCCGACCTAGCCATGGCCCGAAGCTACCCGAGGCCGGCCCGGCCATACCTCAGGCGCGCCTTGACCACAGAGTGCTCCCGGGTGACAGCATAAGGAGACGCGCAACCGGGGCACGGCGACGCAAGGGGGCATCAATGACAACACCGGACACGGGCACACCCCAGTGGACCCTGGTCGACGAGGGCTGGGGGCGTAAGGCGGTCGACTTCGCCACGCTCAGCGAGCCGAGCAACTGCCGGGAGTACGTCACCATCCACCACCGGCTCGGCGTCGACGCCGGCGACCGGCTGCTCGACGTCGCCTGCGGGTCCGGGCTCGCGATCGAGCTGGCCCGGCTGCGCGGCGCCGTCTGCAGCGGCATCGATGCCTCGCCCAGGCTGGTGGCGGTGGCCAGGGACCGCAACCCGGAATCCGACCTACGGGTCGGCGACATGCACGCGCTGCCCTGGGACCGGTCGTCGTTCGACGTGGTCACCAGCTTCCGCGGCATCTGGGGGACGACACCGGACGCGGTGGCCGAGCTCTACCGGGTCCTGCGCCCGGGCGGACGGGTCGGGCTCACGGTCTGGGGTCACATCAAGGTCTCGCCCGGCGCCTGGGCGCTGGCGCCGTTCCGGCTCGCCGCGTCCGAGAAGGTCGACAACCAGGCTGGCATGGTCGCGCTCGGCCGGCCCGGGGCGGGCGAGCAGCTCCTCGCGTCGTACGGGCTGACCGAGATCGAGCGCGTGCACGTGCCGTTCGCCTGGGAATCGGCCGACCCGCAGATCTACGCGCGGGCGCTGGCCTCCACCGGGCCGGCCTATGAAGCCATCCAGAACGCGGGCGAGGCAGAATTCCATCGCGCGGCGGTCGAACTGGCCGAGGCACACCTGCGGGACGGGCTGCCGCTCCGGGCCGAAATCAACGTCGTGGGCTACCTGGCCCGCAAGCCCGAGGGGGCGCAGCGCTCATGAGCGGCAGCTTCCTCGGGGAACCGGCGGCCTCGGCCGAAGCGCAGGAGCTGTTCGACGAGGACCTCGCCGACGACGGCTTCGTGTGGAACGTGACCCGCCTGTGGGCGCATCAGCCGGACACCCTCAGGCAGCTCTTCGCCCTCATGTCGGACGCATTCCGGGCGAGCGGGCTGAGCTTCCGCCAGCGCGGGATCCTGGTGACCGCCGCCGCGTCCACCCTGGGCGACTCGTACTGCTCGCTGGCCTGGGGCGGGAAGCTGGCCAAGGCATCCGACCCGACGTTGGCGGCCGGGGTCTTGACCGGCGACGACACCGGGCTGACGGACCAGGAGAAGGCGATGGCCGACTGGGCCAGGAAGGTAGCCAGGGACCCGAACGCGACGACGCCCGCCGATATCGCGGCGCTGCACGACTGCGGGCTCGACGATGGGCAGATCTTCGCCATCACCACCTTCGTGGCCCTCCGGCTGGCGTTCTCCACGATCAACGACTCCCTCGGCGCGCAGCCCGACGCCCAGCTCGCCCAGTCCCTGCCCGAGAAAGTCCGCGCGGCGGTGACCTATGGTCGCCCCGCTGTCACCTAAGGGAGCTCGCGCCAGCGGGCGGCGACGGCGCGCCGCGTCTTGACGCGAGTATCGGTAAGTTGTAACTTACGGTAAGTCATGACTAACCAAGGAGCCGTGCTCACGGCGCTGGCCGACCCGACCCGGCGGGCGATCTTCGAACGCCTGGCCAGGTCGCCCAGCGCCGTCGGCGACCTGGCGCGCGAACTGCCGGTCAGCCGTCCGGCGGTCTCCCAGCACCTAAAGATCCTCAAGTCGGCGGGCCTGGTCACCGACCACGCGGCGGGCACCCGCCGCGTCTACTCGGTCGATCCCGCGGGCCTCGCCGCGATCCGTGACTACTTCGAGCAGTTCTGGCGGCAGGCCCTGGACAGGTTCCAGGCGGCCGCCAGCCAGCCGATCCAGGAGGACCCATGACCACCCAGACGCAGCCAACCTCGGTGACCTCGACGACCGAGGTCCAGGCGCCCATCGAGCACGCCTTCCGCGTGTTCACCGAGGGCATCGGCACCTGGTGGAATCCCGGCCACCACATCCTGCAGGCCGAACTGGCCGAGATGGTGTTCGAGCCGCGAGTCGGCGGCCACATCATCGACCGCGGCACCGACGGCAGCGAGTGCCGCTGGAGCCGGGTACTCGCCTACGACCCGCCGCACCGGGTCTGCTTCAGCTGGGACATCAACCTGAGCTGGGAGCTCGAGACCGACCCGGCCAAGACCAGCGAGATCGAGGTGACCTTCACCGCCAGCGGGCCCGACCGCACGCAGGTGCTCCTCACCCACCGGCACCTTGACCGCCACGGCGACGGCTGGCAGAGCATGCGGGACGCGGTCGGCTCGGGCTGGAGCCTCGCACACTACGCGGAGGTCGCCGCCGAACGCTGACGGCGGCTCTGGTTCGGCCCGGCCACCGCGCGCCGGTTACGCTTCGTGCACGACCGGTCGGCAAAAAGGGGACCCCGCGCGCTCCGCCGCCGACCTGGCCTGTTGAGATGGACCCATGGCACCGACGACCTCGTTTCCGCTGCTGCGACTCGGCCGTATTCAGCTCGATCCCCGGCTGCGCGCGCTCCAGCCCGGAACCGACGCATCCGACCTGGTGGCGACCGCCGCCGTTCCCGTACCCGATTCGCCCGGCGAGGTGCAGTACTACTGGGAGGTCGCCTGGACCGACGCGGTCCGGCAGGCCGGCCAGCTCGGCGCCACCAAGGACACGGCCCAGGCGCTCGGCGTCGGCTCCGGCGACGCCCAGGAGCACGGGCCCGGCACCCGGGTGGTCGTCGCCGCGCACGGTGAGGTGCTGCACGAGCAGTGGCTCGGCCAGTCCATCGGCGACACCTCGGTTGTGGTCGGCCCGCTGCCGCACCTGGCGGCGGCCGCCTCGGCCGCCGCCGCCCGGCCCGCCTGCGTGGTCGTGGCGGCCGACCGCGACGGCGCCGATGTGATCGCGCACGCCGGTGGCAGCGAGGTCGCGGTCGAGCACTTCCTCGTGGGCAAGCGCGAGCCCTCCCAGAGCGGCCACGTCCGCGAGGAGCCGCCAGCCGTGCACCACGGCGAGCGGAACGTGACCGGCAGCGAGCCGGTCAGCGGCGGCCAGGCCAACGCCAGGGAGGTCGCCGCCCGCATCGACGACGCGGCCGCCAAGGTCGGGGCGCACATCGTCCTCGGCGCGGGCGACCAGCACATCCTCGACGCGGTCAGCGAACATCTGTCGGGGTCGCTCGGGCCGATCATCACGATCGACGGCAGGCGCACCCGCAGCGGCCGCGACGACCACATGGGGCCGGCCATCGGCGCCGCCCTGGACCAGATCGCCGCCACTGCCACCAGCGAGATCGGCGACGAGATCGCCGCCAAGGTCGGGGGCGAGAACCCGGGGGCGGTGCGCGGCCTCAAGGCGGTCGCCGAGCAGCTGGCCGAGCAGCAGGTCGCGGTGCTGCTGCTGGCGGCCGACATCGCCCGCGAGGAGGACCCGAGCAACAGCTACGTCCTCGGCCGCGCGCCGACCGAGCTGGTGCCGGCCAACTCGGTGACCGGACTGGCCGTGCCGCTCGAGGACGGCCTGGTCTGGGCCGCCCTCCACCAGGACGCGATCGTCGTGGTCCTGCCCGATCGCGGCGGCCCGCTGGCCGGGGAGCCCGCCGCCGCGCTGCTGCGCCGCGGTCAGCCCCGCGATCGGGAGGGTAGCGGCGCCAAAATCCACCGTTGACGCTGTTCACGCAGCTGGTGACGCTGCGCCGCTACCCTGGTTGCACGCCGGTCAGGAACTGATGCGCACCAGGAACAGGTTCGCCCGGGTCCCGTGCACGGCGCGCGCCTCGATGACGGCCGGGCCGTTGAGGAGCTGGTAGCCGCCGGGAGTGGCCAGCGCGCGCGACGTGCCGCCGGTGGCGACGTTGAGCACGCCGACCGTCGCCGATGAGCCGGGGGCGAGGACCAGCAGCCCGAGCCTGGTGCCGACGATCGCGGCGTCCTTCTCCGGCACCCGCTTGGACGACACCAGCGCCAGCGTGCTCGCGTTGTAGCTGAGCACGTCGACGGCGCTGCTGCCGAACGCCAGCAGGTCGACCCGGCCGCCCGCCAGCGCCAGCGGCGCGTCGACCGGCGCCTTGCGGTACTGCACGGCCGACGTGACCGGGTTCGCGTGGCCGAGGTCGTCGGTCACGCCGTGCACGGTCTCGAAGTACAGCCCGGCGCCGTCGGCGCTCATGTCCCCGGGGAACGCGTCCTTGTCGACCACGTGCACGGCTGAGCTCGTGGTGTGGATCCGGTCGATCTGCGCGTACTGGAAACCGCTGCGGTCGGTGGCCCAGTCGGTCCACGCCCATACGGTATCGCCGACCACGTCGAGGCCGGCCGAGGTGACCGGCGCGAACAGGCTGCTGAGGGTCCAGTGCCGCAGCTGCCCGCCGGTGGCGCGGCTGTACTCGGTGACCAGCAGTCCGGTCTCGACGAAGAGATCGGAGTCGTTCGCCCCGAGCGCGAGCACGGTCCGGCCGGCGTGCAGCGCGATCACGGGCGCCCGGTTGCCCTCGACCGCGTAGACGACGGAGCCGCGGGAGAAGAACACCGTCCCGTTCGGCGCCTCGGTGAACGCGTTGCCGTAGAGGCCGCTCGTCGCCCCGAGCGCGATTCTGGTGCCGTGCAGCGCGGGCGTCGCGGTCGCGCCGGCTGGTGGCCTGGGCGCCGGCCGCCGTTGCCACCAGCCCCGCCAGCGCGAGCGCGGTGGCCGCGAGCAGGGCCCGGGCCTGTGGTTTGATCGTCATTGAGTACGCTCCCCTTGGTCGTCCAATGCGAACTTCAGTCTCGACTAGCAAGACCCCGTATACCTCGCTGAGACGCGTCCGGGCGTGTCGCGGTTGGGGCGGTCCCTAGGATCGTTCGAATGGATGAGGAACAGCAGCTGGCAGGCGGGGCCGTGCTCCGGCGGGCACGCCCCGGCGACGAAGACGGAATCCTGGCGTGCATCCGCGCGCTCGCGACGTACGAGAAGGAACCGGATGCGGTCGAGACGACCGCCGACGGCCTGAGCGAGACCTTGTTCGGCTCCTCCCCGTCGGTGTTCGCGCACGTCATCGATCGGCAGGACCGGATCGTGGGGATCGCCGTGTGGTTCCTGAACTACTCCACCTGGACCGGCCGCAGCGGCATTTACCTGGAGGATCTGTTCGTCTACCCCGACGAGCGCGGCCACGGCTACGGCAAGGCGCTCCTGCGGCGGCTGGCGCGGCTGTGCGCCGAGCGCGGCTACCGCCGGCTCGAATGGTCCGTCCTCGACTGGAACTCGCCCGCCGTCGGCTTCTACCGCTCGATCGGCGCCGTCGGCATGGACGAGTGGACCGTCCAGCGCGTGAGCGGCGACGCGCTCGCCCGGCTTGCCGCCGACTGACTACCCGACCGGCGGCCTCGGCCTTACATCTGCTGCCGCGCGATAGCGTGGCGCAGTGGACACAGTCGAGGACGACGTTACGGCGGACGTGGCGCGGGCCTATCGGATGTTCGCCCGGTTGGAGGCGCACGGCCGGTCGCCCGCCTACGAGGAACTGGCTGCGGCGGCGGCCGAGGACGCGGGCATCGTGGGCTTCGTCGCGGCGCTGCCGGCCGCCAAGCGGCAGCCCAACCTGCTGTTCGCGGCGGCGCGCTACCTGCTCGGCGCCCCCGCCTCGATCAGTTCGCTGCGCGACCTGGTCCGCGACTCCCCGGCCGACCTGGGCGCGGTGATGCGCGCCCGACGCACGCAGACCAACGAGCCCGCACGCTGCGCCGTGCTGCTGCCCGCCCTGGCTCAGCTGCCCGAGCCGCTGGCGCTGGTCGACGTCGGCGCCAGCGCCGGGCTGACGATGCTGTTCGACCGCTACTCCTACGACTACGCGGGCCACCGGCTGGCCGGGACCGACCCGGACGCGCCCACCCTGCGCTGCCGGGTCGGCCGGCCCGGTGCCGCTGCCGCGACGGATCCCGGCCATCGCCTGGCGGATCGGGCTCGACCTCAACCCCCTCGACATCACCAACGACGACGACGTCCGCTGGCTCTCCGGCCTGGTCTGGCCGGATGAGGAAGACCGCGCCGAGCGCCTCGCGGCGGCCATTGCGTCGGCCCGCCGCGCCCCGCCCCCGGTCATCAGGGGCGACCTGCTCACCGACCTGCCCGCCGTCGTCGCCCGAGCGCCGGCCGACGCCACCGTGGTCGTTTACCACTCCTCGGTGCTCTGGTACGTCACCCCGCCGCAGCGCGAGCAGTTCGCCCACACCGTCCGCGACCTCGGCGTCAGCTGGCTGACGAGCGAGGCGCCGGGCATCGTGCCTGGCACCGACCGGCCGTCCCGCGATGACCAGATGACCGTGCTCGCCCGCGACGGCCGCCCCCTCGCGCTCGCCGACAGCCACGGCACCCGCCTGCAGTGGCTCGGCTGACCACCGGAAAACACCGAGCAGGCTCTGGCCAAAACGTGACGACGAGGTTACGTTCCGATCAGAGGACCGCATCGGGAGGCGGCGTCCGGTCCTGCTGAGGAGGCTTGATGCGGTTCGGAACGCTGCTGCTCTTCATCTGGCTGATCATCGGGGTGGCGGCAGCCGGCCAGCGTGGCTATTACGACGGGTCCATCGGCAGCTGCACCAAGGTCGGCACGATCGCCGTGACGATCGTCACCGGTCCCCTCAACTACCTGGGCGTGAACCCCAAGATCGACTGCACCGCGCCTAAGCCCAGCAGGTAAACCGGCGCTACGGACGCACCCGGCTGGCGCGGGACTCGAGGTAGCGTTGCTCGGCGAGGCTGGCGGTGGACTTCGCGGCGCGCCGGTAGTGCTCGTAGGCGCCCGCCGTGTCGCCGGCCTTCTCCAGTAGGTGCGCCCGCACGGACAGCAGCCGGTGATGCCCGGCCATCCGCTCGTCACCGTCCAGCGTCGCCAGCAGGGCCAGCCCGGCCTGCGGGCCGTCGATCTCGGCGAGGGCGACCGCCCGGTTGAGGGTGACCATCGGGTTGGGCGCGATCCGTTCCAGGATCAGGTAAGCGGCGTGCACCTGCGGCCAGTTGGTCTCCCCGGCGGTGGCCGCGTCGGTGTGGGTGGCGGCGATCGCGGCCTGCAGCTGGTACGGCCCCAGAGCCGGGCTGGCCAGCGACGCCTTCGCCAGCTCGGTGCCCTCGTCGATCAGCCCGCGGTCCCACCGGGTGCGATCCTGCTCGTCCAGCGGGACCAGGTCGCCGGCCGTCGTCGTGCGCGCCTCGCGGCGGGCGTGGGTCAGCAGCATCAGCGCCAGCAGCCCGGTCACCTCGCCGTCCTCCGGCAACTGCGCGCGCACCATCCGGGCCAGCCGGATCGCCTCGCGGGCGAGGTCGGGGCGATCGAGCTCGCGGCCGGAGGAGGCCGTATACCCCTCGTTGAAGATCAGGTAGAGCACGTGCAGGACGACCCGCAGCCGCTCCTCGCGCTCGGCCTCCGCGGGCAGGCTGAACGTGCTCCCGGCGGCCTTGATGCGCTGCTTGGCGCGGCTGATCCTGGCCGCCATGGTCGCCTCGGGCACCAGGAACGCGCGGGCGATCTCGGCTGTGGTCAGGCCGCCGACGGCGCGCAGCGTGAGCGCCGTCTGGGAAGCCGCGGTCAGCGTCGGATGGCAGCACAGGAACAGCAGCACGAGCGTGTCGTCGGTGCCGGGAACGTCCTCGGGCGGCGTCTCGGCGGCGAGCGCCGACTCGCGCTCGCGGCGGGCGTGGTCACTGCGCAGCTGGTCGATCAGCCGCCGGGACGCGACCGTCATCAGCCAGCCGCGCGGGCTGTCCGGCACCCCCTCGGCCGGCCACTGCACGGCGGCGGCCGCCGCCGCCTCCTGCACCGCGTCCTCGCACCCTTCGAACTGGCCGTGCCGACGCACCAGCCCGCCGAGGACCTGCGGCGTGAGCTCGCGCAGCAGGTCCTCGACGGCCGCGGTGGTCACGCCTCCAGCGTCCCGTCGGAGAACATGACCTGGCGCACTTCAACCCCGAGTCCCTCGATCGCGGCGTCGGGGATCTGGGCGGCGAGTTCGATCGCCCGCTCCTTGCTCTCGCAGTCGATCAGGTAGAAGCCGCCCAGGTACTCCTTGGACTCCAGGAACGGCCCGTCGGTCACGGCCGGCTGGCCGTTGCGCACCGACACCACGGCGGCCTGCGACGGGTCGGCCAGCGCCTGCGTGATGATTAGCTCGCCGGACTCCTTCAGCGCCTCGATGAACGCCCCGTGGCCGGCGCCGAGCGCCATCTTCTCCTCGTCGGTCAGCGCGTCGAGCACGGTCGGGTTGATATGCAGGCCGATCAGGAACTTCATCTCGTACCCCTCGTGGTTCGCGGGCCCCGGCGGGGCCCTTCGAGTGGTTGGTCGGAGCCGCCGCCGTCGTCTTGACATCCCCCCTCACGTTACTTCCGCGGCGAGGCTAGGGTGCTGTCATGACGCGGCGCGTGAACAGTGATCTGCTGCTGGTGGGGAGCCTGCCGGCCGAGTCGACGGAGGGGGCGCTGCGGTCCGCCGGCGAGTTCTTCGGCGACCTGGTGTTCGCGCTGCCGGACGGCGAGACCGGTCCCCGGGCGGGCTGGGTCAGCTACGAGCGGGAGCGCCTGGCGCGGCCCAATCCGGGCGTGGTCGTGCTGCAGGAAACGCCGTCGCCGACCGGGCTTCCCCGGCACGCGTACGAGACGCCCGTCTTCGGGGTCAGGCCCGGGGTCGCCGAGCTGCACTGGGACTCGTGGCCGAGGATCGACGACGCCATCGAGTCCTACGCGGTGTTCGCCCGGCTGCGCGCGGACGGGGCGATCCCGGCCGGGCTGCGGTTCCAGATCGGGCTGCCGTTCCCGGCCAGCGCGCTGAACGCGTTCAAGGCCGACTTCGCGCGCGACTATCCCATTGCCGCGCGCGGGTTCGAGGACCTGGTCGGCCGCGAACTGGTCCGGCTGACCGACGCGATTCCGCCCGAGGACCTGGCCATCCAGTGGGACCTGGCCTACGAGACGCAGGACATCGAGCGGGTGCTGGCCTGGACGTCGGAAGGCGCGTGGGAGCGGTTCGCCGGGCCGGTGACGCGGCTGACCCGGCTCATCCCGGCTGAGGTGCTGGTGGGGTACCACTTGTGCTACGGGACCTTCCCCGAATGGCCGATGTACGAGGCGCGGGACATGGCGCTGCTGGTGCGGATGGCGAACTTCGCGGTGGCCAACTCGGGGCGGCAGATCGACTGGGTGCACCTGGCCGGGCCGCGCTACCTGCGCAGCGAGGACCGCAGTTTCTTCCGGCCGCTGGCCGACCTGGAGCCGGGCGACACACGGGTGTTCCTCGGCATCGTGCTGCCGATCGACGGCGAGGCGGGGCTGCGCCGCCGCCACGCCACCGCGTCCCGGTACCTGCCCGACTTCGGCGTGGCGATGTACTGCGGCTTCGGCCGCCAGCCGGGCCGTGACGGCACCGAGACGATGCGCGAGCACGCGCACGTGGCCGGGGTGGCCCGCGCGCTGCGGGTGGGGTAGCCCGGCTGATGAGCTCCTGGCCGCGCTGCTCGACGCGGGGACCTACCGCTCCTGGGACAGCGCGCCGACGGACGTGCGGTCGGCTCCCGGCTATGCCGCCGAACTGGCCCGGGCGCGGGCCGCCACCGGCCGTGACGAGTCCGTCTGCACCGGCGAAGGCCTGCTCGACGGACGCCGGGTGGCGGTGGCGGTCAGCGAGTTCGGCTTCCTCGGCGGGTCAATCGGGGTGGCGGCGGCGGAACCGCCGACCGCCAAGGCATCCGCTCCGCTGACCTGGCCGCCGCCGGGATCGTGGACCATATCGTCGCCGAGGCCAGCCCGGAACGGCTGCTACTCGACCTCGGCCGCCTGCTGCGAGCCGAGCTCGACTCGCTGGCATCCAGCGACGACTTCAGACGGCTCGACCGCCGCCAGCGCAAGTACCGACACCTTGGCGCGCCGCTTCGGCCGTAATTCTCTTCGGCCCTGGCACGCCTCAAAAACTAACACTCCACGCGCTCCCACCCCGGGCTCGGAAGAATGATTCCGGGCAATCAAACACGGCGAAGCTTGGCGCTATCGGGAGAAAATTATGCGCAGGACGGAAACGGCCATCGGTGCCGTAGCGGCGCGGGCGGCGGTGCTCGCCGCCGTTGTCGGCCTGGCGGCAGGCTGCAGCGGTTCCTCATCGACGGGCAGTGCGAGCCTGCCGGCCACCACCCCCGCCAGCACCGCCTCCACCGGCACCACCTCGGCCAGCCCGGCCTCGACGAGCTCTGCCTCGGCGAGCGGGTCCGTAGCCGCGGCGGCGTTTGCCGACATCGTCGAGCCGTGGGATCCCGGCCACCCGGCCCGGTCCCAGACGGCCCCGGCCGATTGCGGTGCCCAGCCTTCGACGATGACCATCGAGCAGTGTTACGAGGCGAAGACGGAGAGCGCCGACGCCAGGATCGACGCCGCTCAGCAGGGCCGGTACGACGCCGCGTCGCCGTCGGCGCGAATCGCCATCCTGGCCCAGGACCGCGCCTGGCTGGCCGCCCGCGGGCCGGTGTGCGAGGTCGCCTTTCAGACCGGGGGCACCATCGACGGGATCAACGTCAGCGCCTGCCTGCTTGACGAGAGCTCCGCCCGCCTCGACGCGGTGGACGGGATCGCCGCGCCGGAGGCGGCGCTGAAGTCGACCGACAACATCGATCCGGGCGCCCTGGCGTGGTACACGACCCCGGGGGGCTCCCGCATCGCCGAACTCGACACCCAGGGCGACCAGAGCGGCGGCGCGATCATCGCCTGGATCGTCATCGGCGGGGCCGACGGCTTCATGGTCAACCCCAGCCAGTTCTACTTCAGCGACGGTTCGTTCACCGATCATGGCGTCGTCCAGCCCCCCGACCCCGCCGGCCACCGGGTCGGGACCGGCCAGCAGTACCAGTTCGAGATTGACTACACGCGTCTGTCCGCCGCCCCCACCGGCAACTCGGCCGAGGGATTCGTTTACGCGCCCGGTACCCCGGTTGCCATCTGGCGCTAACGCCGGACGACCACTAGACATAGAAGCATGACGAATAAGGGTGCGCGGCGGAGTTCGACGTGGTTCGGGGCAAGTGGGCGGGCCGGGATGAATCATCGGTCCTGGATGCGGAGCCAGGGGTTCACGCCCGAGGTGTTCGACGGGCGGCCGGTGATCGGCATCGCCACCACCTGGTCCGAGCTCGCGCCGTGCAACGTGCACCTGCATCGGGTCGCCGAATCGGTCAAGCGCGGCGTCTGGCAGTCCGGCGGCTTCCCGCTCGAGTTCCCGGCCATGGCTCTCGGCGAGACCTTGCTGCGGCCGACCGCCATGCTCTACCGGAACCTGCTGGCCATGGAGGCCGAGGAGCTCATCCGGGCCAACCCGCTGGACGGCGTGGTGCTGCTGTCCGGCTGTGACAAGACCACGCCCGGCCTGCTGATGGCGGCTTCGAGCGTGGACCTGCCGGCGGTCATGGTCACCGGCGGGCCGATGCTCAGCGGCAAGTACCAGGGCGCCGACGTCGGCTCGGGCACGGCGGTGTGGCGGTTCGAGGAGGAGCTGCTGGCGGGCCGGATGACGGCCGAGGAGTGCATGTTCGCCGAGGGATGCATGGCCCGGTCGAACGGGCACTGCATGACGATGGGCACTGCGTCGACGATGGCGTCGATGGCCGAGGCGCTGGGCATGCAGCTGCCGTACTCCGCGACCTGGCCCGCCGTGGACTCCCGCCGCTACGAGACCGCCCAGCGCGCCGGGCAGGTCATCGTCGACCTGGTCAACAGCGACCTGCGCCCGTCCGCGATCATGACCAGGGCCGCGTTCGAGAACGCGATCCGGGTCAATGCGGCGATCGGCGGGTCGACCAACGCGGTGATCCACCTGCTCGCGATCGCCGGCCGCCTCGGCGTGGAGCTCAACCTCGATGACTTCGACGCGCTCGCCCAGGACGTCCCGACGCTGCTCAACCTCCAGCCGAGCGGGCAGTACCTGATGGAGGACTTCTGCTATGCGGGCGGCCTGCCCGCGGTGATGCGCGAGCTCGGCGGGCTGCTGCACGGCGACGCGATCACGGTCACCGGCCGCACCGTGGCCGAGAACGTGGCCGCCGCGCCGTGCTGGAACCGCGAGGTCATCCACGCTCTGGACGCGCCGTTCCAGCCGGCCGGCACCGGGACGGCGGTGCTGCGCGGCAACCTCGCGCCGGACGGGGCGGTGCTCAAGCAGTCCGCTGCCTCCGCGCACCTCCTCAAGCATCGCGGCCGGGCGCTGGTGTTCGACAGCCCGGAGGCGTATTACGCGGTCGTCGCCGACCCGGACCTCGACGCCGACGAGGACACGGTGCTGGTCATCCGCTACTGCGGTCCCCGCGGTTACCCCGGCATGCCCGAGGTTGCCAACGTGCCGCTGCCCGCCAAGCTGCTCCGTCGCGGCGTCCGCGACATGGTGCGGATCTGCGACGCCCGGATGTCCGGCACCGCCTACGGCACCGTGGTGCTGCACGTCGCGCCCGAGGCGGCGGCCGGCGGCCCGCTCGCCCTGGTCCGCACCGGCGACTGGATCACCCTCGACGTTCCGTCCCGGACGCTCACCCTCGAAGTGCCCGACGCCGAGCTAGAACTCCGCCGTTCGCAGTGGACGCCGCCGCCGCCGCACGCGAGCCGAGGCTGGACCCGCCTCTACAGCGAGCACGTCCAGCAGGCCGACACCGGATGCGACCTGGACTTCCTCGTCGGCGGCAGCGGCAGCGAGGTCGGCCGTGATTCGCACTGAGCCGATTGAGAATCAGGACATGTACCCGGCCTTAGGCGGTGATGAGCAGCGACGCCAGCAGGCGACGGTAGTAATCGAAGTCCGGCACGTCGGCCGACGGGTCCTTGGCCTGGTCGTCCCAGCGGCGGACGGCGATCGCGTCGGCGGCGTGCGGCTCGCGCTCGAACTCCCGCGCCTCCGCGTCGGTCATCGAGCCGCCCTGGACCGACAAGGTGTAGACCGACGCCTCCGACAGCTGCCCGAAGTACGACGGCTCGGTCGCGCACAGGTACCGCTTCGCGGCGACGTGCAGCCGGATGGGCTCGGTGACCGACACCGGGAAACGCTGCGACGACAGCCACTGCGCGCCCCGGTCGCCGTGGTTGTTGTCGTGGCCGGCCATCAGCTCGCGCCCGCTCAGCTCCACTGCGTGCACGTCGGCGTCGGCGCCGCGCAGGTGGCCGACGTCGTGCAGCAGCGCCGCGGCGACGAGCGCGGGCGGCGCGCCGTCCGCCTCGGCCCGGGCGCCGGCCTGCAGCAGGTGGGCGGCGACGGTGACCGGCTCGCCCAGGTAGTCGGCCGCTCCCTCGGAGGCGAACAGTTCCGCGATCGCATCGACCGGTGACATGATCATGGACATGCTTGGCTCTCCCCAGCTCATGAAATATCCGGCGCTGATCGTACGTGGCGAAGGTGAACGGACGGTGCGGCCCGCATGACCGTCGCGCAGACCCGGTACGGAAAGGTGCGCGGCGCGGAGATCGCCGATGGCATCATCAACTGGCGGGGCGTCCCGTACGCGCGGCCGCCGGTCGGGGCCCTCCGGTTCCGCCCGCCGGAGCCGCCGGAGCCGTGGGCCGGGGTGCGCGACGCGCTGGAGTATGGGAACCGGTCGCTGCAGGCAGAGACCGGGCCCGCGGTACCGGGCGCGCCGCCGACCGACGAGGACTGCCTCTACCTGAACGTCACCGCGCCGGCCGGCGCGAGCGGCCGGCCGGTGCTGTTCTGGCTGCACGGCGGCGGATACGAGACCGGCGACGCCACCCAGGCGGCCGACGACGGCGTGACGTTCGCGCGCAGTCACGCGCTGGTGGTGGTCACGATCAACTACCGGCTGGGCGCGCTCGGCTTCCTCGACGTGCCGGACGAGAATCCGACCGGCGCCGCGGGCCTGCACGACCAGATCGCGGCCCTGCGCTGGACCAGGGAGAACATTGCCGCCTTCGGCGGCGACCCGGACCAGATCACCGTCTACGGCCTGTCGGCGGGCGGCAAGTCGGTCACCAACCTGCTCGCGTCGCCGCTCGCCTCGGGCCTGATCGCGCGCGCGGCCGAGTCCAGCGGCGGCGACCACGTCAAGGACGCGGCCCAGGCCGAGGCGCTCACCGGGCGGTTCCTGCGCGAGCTCGGAGCCGACCCCGAGCGGCTCCGGTCCGTGCCCGCGACCGACATCCTGAACGCTCAGCTCGCCGTCGCGGCGATGCCGCGGTCGACCTGGATCTGGCGGCCGTCCGTCGACGGCGTCGCGCTGACCGGCCGTCCGCTGGCCGCGATCGCGGCCGGCTCAGCCGCCGGGGTGCGGCTGCTGCTGCAGACCTGCGCCCGCGAGTGCGCCCTATACGCGCTGCTCGCCCCGGATGCCCCGGCCCAGGTGGAGCGGGTGCTGACCGGGTACTTCGGCCAGCGGGTGGCGAACCAGGTGCTCCGCGACTACGGCTACGCCGACGCCTTCCCCGACGCGCCACGGAGCGAGCACGGCACGCTGATCATGACCGACGAGCGGTACATCGTGCGAACCGGGCGGCTGGCGGCGGCGCAGGCCAAGCACGCCCCGGTCTGGCGGTCCCGCTACGACGGCCCGTACACCGGTCTCGACGTTGACCCGGATCCGTCCTTCGCGCAGTACGCGCCCCAGCTGATCGCGGCCCACGGCGGCGACGCCGTCGGCATCTGGCAGGGCGGCGACTCTGATCTGTCGGCCGCCCTGCACACCGCCTGGGGCGCGTTCGCCACCACCGGCGACCCCGGCTGGGCACCGTACGCGCCGGCACCGGACCTGAAGGCCGCCTGCCCGGCGATGATCTTCGCCCCGGACGGCCCCCGCGTCGAGGCGCAACCGTTCGCGGCCACCAACGCCATCTGGTCCGGCCTCACCTGGCAGCCCGGCCCCTGGTGGCCCATCGACGGAGTCACCTGAGCGCACGGCCGGGTCGCGCGCTTGGTGCTGTTATCCGGGTGCCGGTGGCGGTGGGGGTAAGGCTGGGCGTGCAGGTGGCGGCGTTTGGGCGCGGCGAAGGACGGCTCGGGTGGACAGGAGTCCGTCAAGGTCGGCGTAGCAGCCCTGGAGGTGACGTTCACCGGAGCCGGCCGACGCGGCGAAGGCGGTGCGGGCGTGCAGGATGCGGGTGTTGTCGAAGATCAGGCAGTCGCCCGGGGCCAGGCGCAGTCCCAGCGCGAACTCGGGCCGGGCGACGATCGCCGCCCAGGCCCGGTAAGCGGCGTAAAAGGCCTCGGCCTCACCGTACGGCAGCCGGACCGGCTGCATCGACCGGTTGTTCAGCCGCACGCAGGTGATCCGGCCGCGCGTGCTGAGCGCGATCAGCGGCTGGCAGGCGGTCAGCGAGGTCGCTTTATCGACATAGGCAAAGCGGACCGGGGTCGACGTCAGCACGCCAAACGACAGCGGATCGGCGGCGCGCAGCGCGGCGGCGGCCGCGAACCCGTCCACCAGCACTGTGTCTCCGCCCGACGAGGCGTCACGCAGGCAGTGCAGCAGCTGCAGCGTCGGCACCGGGTCCCGGTAGGGGTTGTCGGTGTGCGGCGCGATCGCCCGGCTGGTGAACGCCAGGTTGGCCGGGTCCGCCACCACCCGCACGTCGAAGATCCGCCCGTAGTTCGTCTCCCGTACGAACCCGAACGTCTCGGCGACGGCGGTCACCATCCCCGCGGCGGCCGGCACGCCGCGCAGCAGCCCCGCCCCCGAGCGCGCGACCGCGTCAAGCAGCGACAGCCGGACCGAGTCGTCGGCCCGGTAGGCCGCCCAGTCCGCGGCCGGGACGGCGCCGGGCGACGCCGCCCGCCACAGCGCCTTCCCGTCCTCGGTCCGCGCGTCGGCGTCACCGTCGACGTCACCGTCAAGCGCCGACGCCGCCAGCCAGGCGCGGCTGAAGATCGAACGGTGCCCGTCCGGGGTGAACGTCAGCTCGATGGAGTCGGACCGTTCGGCCGTCACAGTCGCCAACGGTCCGTTCGATAGCTGGGTTATCTCCACCAGCCGCTGGCCGGTGACCGGATCCCGGCAGTCCGGACACGGGCAGTTGTGCCTGAGCCAGACCGCCGGGAAACCGAAGGCCGAAGGAGAAGCCACGATCAGCGTCAGCCGTCCGCCCCGACGACGAGCACCGGGTCGGACGGGACCCCGACCGCAACCGAGGCACCGGGAGTCATGGCGGCCGCCTGGGTGGACGGAACATCGACAAGCACCTGCAGATCGCCCGACAGCAGCACCGTGATCCGGCTGGTCGCGCCCAGGAAGGTGCGCAGGAAGACGATGCCGTTGCCGCCCTCGGCCGGGGCCACGGTCAGGTTCTCCGGGCGGACCAGCACGGTGACCGGACCCGATGAGGGACCGCCGTCCTGGACCGGCACGGTGCTGCCGAGCACGGCGACCGACCGGCCGTCGGACTCCAGCGAGCCCGGCAGCCGGTTCATGGTGCCGACGAACTCGGCCACGAACGCGGTCGCGGGCCGGTCGTAGAGCTCGTCCGGCGCGGCGACCTGCTCGAGCCGCCCGGCCCGCATGACGCCGACCCGGTCGGCCATCGACAGCGCCTCCTCCTGGTCGTGGGTGACGAACAGGGTGGTGGTGCCGAGCCGCTGCTGGAGGGTGCGGATCTGCTCGCGGAGCTGCAGCCTGACCTTCGCGTCGAGGGCCGACAGCGGCTCGTCGAGCAGCAGCACCCGCGGCTCGATGGCGAGCGCGCGGGCGAGCGCGACGCGCTGCTGCTGGCCGCCGGAGAGCTGGTGCGGGAACTGCGCCGCCTGGGCGGACAGGCCGACCATCTCCAGCAGCTCGCCGGCCTTCTGGCGGCGGACGGTGGCGCTCGCCTTCCGCATCCGCAGGCCGAACCCGACGTTGTCGAGGGCGGACATGTTCGGGAAGAGCGAGTAGGACTGGAACACCATGCCCATGTCCCGCTTGGCGGCAGGCCTGCCCGAGACGTCCTTGCCGTCGATGAGCACCTCGCCGCTGTCGGCGGTCTCGAACCCGGCGACGATCCGCAGCGCGGTCGTCTTGCCGCAGCCGGACGGGCCGAGCAGCGCGACGAGCTCGCCCGGGGCGATCTCAAGCGACATCCCGTCCAGCGCCCTGGCCGCGCCGAAGGCGCGGGTGAGTTCGCGCAGCGACACGCTGGTGCCCTCGCGGGCGGCCGCGGCCCGGCCGGCGGCGGCCAGGCCGGCCGAGCCGACCGTTCCGGCCGCGGTGGCTACCTCGTTCGTTGCCATCAGCTCTCGCCAATCGTTGTGGTGTTGGGGGTAGTGGAGAACAGGTTGACCTCGCCCGCGCCGGTGCGGCGGCCCCGGTGGCTGCCGATCGTGACGATCAGCATCAGGAACAGCCAGGTCACGACCAGCGCGATGATCGAGGCGGAGACCGAGATGTTCGCGTCCAGCTGGTCGGTCTGGACGATCCAGACCGGGAACGTGGTGACCAGGTTGAGGCTGGCCATCGTGAACTCGCCCAGGCAGAGCGCGACGATCAGCACCGTCGACGAGAGCAGCGAGGTGCCCAGGTTCGGCAGGACCACCCGCCACATCGTGGTCAGCCAGCCGCCCCCGAGGTTGCTCGACGCCTCGGTCAGCGTCTTCAGGTCGATCGAGCGTAGCCCCGCGTCGATCGCCCGGTAGGCGAACGGCATCGCCAGGATGACGTACTCGATGCCGAGCAGCCACATGGTCGCCTTGAGCTGAATCGGGAAGACCTGGAGGACGCCGACCGTGAGCACGATCGGCGGGATCACGATCGGCAGGATCGTGATCGACTCAAGGAACCGGCGCATGGCGGGCAGCCGCAGGTGCACGTAGATCGTGGTCGGCACCATCAGCGCCATCGTGATCGCCCAGGTCATGGCCGCGATCTGGATCGAGGTCCAGAGCGAGGACCCGAACCCCGGCTGGGTGAACACCGAGCCGAAGGCCTTGACGCCGGCGAACCGGATCGCCGCGTACAGCGGGAGCAGGAAGTAGACGCCGGCGACGAGCAGGATCACCCACCGCCAGACGGGGAACTTCCCGCTCCGCGACAGCGCGACCCCGGACTGCATGCGGCGCAGCCGCTGGAACCACCCCTGGGTCGCGTAATCGTTTATCGCAGCCACTTCGCCGCCCTCCGCTGGAGCATGACGTACAGGACCATGAGCACGCCGATGATCAGCACCAGGCCGAGGCTGAGGGCCTTGCCGACGTTGCCCTGGCCCGCCACCACGTTCCCGTTGAGCAGGTTCCCGATCTGGATCGGGACCAGCGCGATGGTGCCGCCGGTGAGCGCCGCGGCGGTCGCGTAGGCCGACAGCGCCGACCCGAACAGCAGCATCAGGCAGCTCAGGAACGAGGGCATCAGCACCGGCCCGCCGACGTGCCGCCAGTAGCTCCAGGACCGCGCGCCGAGGTTCTCGGCCGCCTCGCGCCAGGCCGGGCGGAGCCCCTCGAGCGCGGGCAGGATGATCAGCACCATCAGCGGGATCTGGAAGTACATGTAGACCACGGCGACGCCGAAGAGGTCGAACAGGGTGAACCCGTGGGCGTAGAGGTTCACCCCGATGTTGTTCAGCCACCCGGTGATCAGCGCGGTCGAGGCCAGCGAGGAGATGAACAGGAACGCCAGCGGAACACCGCCGAAGTTGGCGAACACGCCCGAGGCGGTGATCACCATCTGCCGCAGCCCTGCACTGCCGCGGCCCTTGGCGGTGAAGATCGCGTAGGCGATCAGCAGCCCGAAGATGCCGGGGATGATGGAGGCGATCAGCGACAGCTCGAGCGAGTTCTCGAAGCCCTTCAGGTAGGCGCCGTGGGCGGCGATGTCGATGTTGGAGAAGGTCCACGCGCCGGTGGACGAGCTCTGGAACGCCCCGATCAGCACCGCGATCAGCGGGATGAACAGGCCGATGATGATGTAGGCGGCGAACGGCACGATGCCCGCGAGCCGGACGACCGCCTGTAGCGGTTTCGGTAGTCTGGCCAGCCGCCGTGAGACGCGGCCAGCCCCGGGGCCCGTCTGGGACCCCGGGGCCGTGACCAGTTCGGTCGTTTCGGCCACTATCAGCCGCTAACGCTCGGCCACTGCTGGGTGACGACGCTCTCCGCCGCGGTGTTCTGCGCTGCGGTCGGCAGGTCAAGCCCGCCGCTGCCCGGGACCTGCGGAAGCGCCGCC
This sequence comes from uncultured Actinomycetota bacterium, assembly GCA_963836195.1. Classification (GTDB taxonomy): domain Bacteria; phylum Actinomycetota; class Actinomycetes; order Streptosporangiales; family Streptosporangiaceae; genus Trebonia. The sequence continues at coordinate 806,143 of CAWIIX010000020.1, forward strand.
TCCTCGGTCTTGTTGATCGTGCCGGCCGAGATCATCTCGGCCATCTCGATCGGCCGGGTCTCGCCGCCGAGGAAGAGGTTCTGGCCCTGGGTGGAGTAGAGGAACTCCTCCCACAGCCGGGCGGCGGCCGGGTCGGGCGCGGTCGTGCTGATCGCCTGGTCGTAGTAGCCGGCGTACTGGGCGTCGCTCGGGATGACGACCTTGAAGCCCTTGACGACGGTGGAGACCTCGGACGCGAGCAGGTAGTCCCACCAGATCAGGATCGGGGTGGCACCGGACTGCACGGTGGCCGGGGTGCCCTCGGTCGGGACGAAGTTGCCGACCTGCTTCAGCTGCTTGAAGTAGGCGACGCCGGGGGCGATGTTGGACAGCGAACCGCCGTTGGCGAGCGCGGCCGCGTAGACGGCGGCGAACGCGGAGCCGGTCTGGGCCGGGTCGCCGTCGATCGCGACCTGGTTCTTGTAGATCGGGTTAAGCAGCGACTTGAACGACGTCGGCGGGGTCTTCACCTTCGACGGGTCGTAGCCAATGGCGACGTAGCCGCCGTAGTCGGCGTAGTAGTCGCCGTTGGCGGCCTTGGCCGCGGCCGGGATGTCGTTCCAGGTCGCGACCTTGTACGGGGCCCACAGACCGGAGGTGTCGCCGCTGACCGCGAACGAGCTGCCGACGTCAACGACGTCGGGGGCGGTGCTCTTGCCCTTGAGCTCGTTGATCGCGCTGATCTCGTTCGCGCTCGAGCCCTCGGGGTTGGCGTCGGTGATCTTGATGCCGTACATGGCGGTGAACGCCTTCATGATCGCGCCGTAGTTCGCCCAGTTGGAGGGGAGCGTGATGACGTTCAGCTGCCCTTCCTTCTTGGCGGCGGCGACGAGGCCGTTCATGCCGCCGAAGGCGGCGGCCGAGGTGGCGGTGCTGGCGTCAACGGCGGCGGTGCTGGCACTCGAGGTGCCGCCCGTCGAGCTGGCGGCGGGGCTACTGCTCGAGGAGCTCGAGCAGCCTGCCGCGAGAAGAATGGAACCAACCGCGGCCACACTGGCCACGATCGCCTTGGATGCGCGCAAAATAAACCCTCCCATGCTGCCCCCAGGGATACCGGGGCAGGCCTGTGCATCTTGGCTAGACACGTGGAATCTTGGCTAACCATGCTGAACGGAAGGTTGCCGGACGATTGACCGCAACCGTCCGTTTCTCGGCATCTTGGCAGGACTAGTGGGAATCGTGCCGATACACGGTGAACGGGAGATTGCCGGGCGGTTGAGCCCAGCCCTCCGCCGCGTGGCAGTTCGGTCGAGGGCCGGGCGAGGCCAGGCCTTAGGTAGAGGCTGGGGCTTTACTCGCCGCGCTCCAGGTACCCCACCGTCTGGTAGTGCACCTCGAGCGCGTCCGCGAGCTCCCGGCGGGAGACGCCGCGCTCCGCGCGAAGCATCGCAATGCGGTTGTGAGCGGCTCGGCGGTGTCGTGCAGAGCGCGGGGTGGTGGCCGCGGTTATCAGCGCGGCAGTGGTCTTTCGCATTTCTGTCTCCCTCGTTGACTTATTCGTTAAGCCTGGGTGACTGAACTCTGCAGTCGTTGACTCTTCTTGACATTGCTAGTCAATTGTGATGATATTCGGGCGAACCAGTCCGATCAGCCTCACTAATTTCCGACTGGTTCTGTCATGCCCGGACATCCGGTCTCCAGGCCGGGAACACGCCATGGAGGTATGCAGATCGTGAAATACCGGAAAATCGTCGTGGGCGCAATCGCAGTGCTCGCGCTGGCCGGGGGTGCGACTGTACCAGCGGCAGCCGCAGAACGGGCGCCCGCCAGATTCACCTCCAAGCCAATCGCGGTACGGGACACAAACGTGTCCGTGAGCCAGTTCACGGCGGCCGTCGGGTCCGCCGTCGTTCGCAACCAGGAGACGCTGCAAAAGTTCAAGGCCTGGATGGTCGCCCTGCCCGGCTTCGCCAGCAGCGGTTATGTATGGGGTATTGACGACCTGGCGCACAAGTCAACAATTGTGCTGTGGCACGGACCGCGGACAACCCTGCTCGCACGTATCATCAGCGAAGGCGCGCGCCGTGGCATCCGCGTGACCGTACAGCAGCGCACGTACAGCCTGCAGCAACTCAACGCCGCGAGCGCTGCCATCTGGACCCAGGCACGGGAAGGGAAGTGGGCCGGGTTCAACATTTCAACGATTATCGAAGTCACGGCCGTCGATGGCGGCCTCACCGTGCAGGGCGCGTATACCGCGGTCCCGGCGGCCCGGCGTGCCCCTCAGATTCGGTCGCTGGTCGCCACGGTCGCGGGAGTGCCCGTACATGTCGCGCCGAACAGCCCGGCTGTTGTTCCCGCTGTGGGCAGAGACGCGGACACCGAGCCGTTCAACTCCGGTGGTTACATGGACGGTTACTACACACACACCGGCTGTTCCAGTGGCTTCGCCGTCTGGATAAGCGGGCGTAGCTACGTGACGACCGCGCGTCACTGCAACTCAGCCCACAACGGCACGAACGACTACGTCGATCGCAATGACGCCTTTGACGGGAGTCCGCCGCCAACCAGTGAGTGGTATGGCAACACGGTCGCGATCTCTCCCACGACCCACCAAGGGAACGGCGACATGCCGGGCGGTGCCCGCATACTGGGCAATTACGGCTTCGCCTGGATGTTCAACCACGGATGGAACTCCACGACGCACTCAACCGTGGTTGCACAGGTAGATCCGAACATAAACGATCTAGTGTGCACCGAGGGGGGAAATTCCGGCGAGCACTGCGACGTCAAGGTCACGAGCCAGGGCTCGGGGAGTGACGCCTGGGGCGGATTCCCGGTTGACATCGCCACCGAGCAGACCTCCGGTGATATCGCTGCGATCCAAGGCGATAGCGGCGGCCCGGTCATGACGATCGCCGGCTCGGGCACGGTGAATGCGGCCGGGATGATCCAGGATGTCAACAAGACCTGGCAGGGCGCCGCTTGCGGCGCGGTCTACGACGGTGGCGCCAACTGGTGCAGCCCCACGGTTTACTTCGAGCCGTTCTCCAACGTCCTCAGCAGCTTCTACAACCTCGGCGCGACCATCGACACCAGCCTATGACGTCGGCGGCCGCGCCTTCGCATTTCTGACCGCGCCATCCGGACGCTCCGCGGGTCCCGCCCCACGACAGGGGCCGGACCCGCGGCTGTCAAGACCACCGTGTTTCTCAACGTGCTTCCGACATGCCGGAAGACCAGCAGTGGAACCGAAACATCGGCTCACATCGTCCAAGCGCTAACAGACCCACGGTAGTCCGAGCACTGCAGGAGGAGCCAATGAAATGTGGTCGCTGGTACGGTTCTTCGGCCTTCATCCTCCTGTTGTGCCTGGTGATTGGCGGATGCGCCAGCCAGCGAACGGCTGAGCCTATCGCGGCGCCTGGCCACAGCGGCGATGGCCTGGCTGGTGTGCGTTGGCGGCTCACACAGGTGGTTGGCCCTACCGGCGCGGTTGCGATGCCTGCGTCCGTAGACGGCTGGTTCGAAGCAACCAGCGGGTACGCGGTGTCGGGCGACGACGGGTGCTCCTACTTTTACGGGACAGGACATCGATCGGCACAGGGGTTCACCGTTTCCGATGTGATCACCAATGCCAACTCCTGCGCGAGCGATCACGGTCCGCTTGATGCCGCGCGCGACGGCTTCGGCCGCGTCATCAACGGCCAGTACGCACGGGTAGAACTCTCAGGAACAGAACTTCGGCTGACGGCGGGAAAGTACACGCTGGTATTCGCAGCAGGGTCAGGCAGCCCCTCACCCTCCGCCGGGCGTTCTTTAGTCGCCCGTGGGCCGCTCGCCAGCCAGTAGGTGTGTACTCCGGTCACTCCTCGGTCGCGCTCCGCGGAGCCCTATGTTCACCCAAGCAAGCGCTTGGTACACTTCCGGGGCAGACCCAATCAGGGAGATGAGCAACGATGCCCCTCAAGTACCTGTCCCCCGAGTGGATCGACGCCTACAACGCCACCGTCGCCGCCGACGACTCGGTCCGGGCGGCGATGAAGGGCAAGAGCGCGGTCCTGCAGATGCTGATCGCCGAGGCGCCGGGCGGCGAGATCCACTACTGGCTGCGGATCGGCGATGGCACCGTCGCGGCCGCCCTCGGCGACGCGGAGAACGCCGAAGTCACCATCAGCCAGTCGTACGACACCGCGGCCAAGGTCAACCGGGGCGAGCTGGACGGGCAGAAGGCGTTCACCCAGGGCAAGGTCAAGATCAAGGGCAAGATGATGAAGATGATGCAGCTGCGCGGCCCGCTCGCCGAGCTGCAGAAGGCGCTCGACACCATCGAGACCGAGTACTGAGCCGCTGAGCTGCTCCTCCCGGCGGCGCTCGGCCGACTGGCCCGCCGGGAGGAGCCGGGGCTTCCTACAGCTCGATCCCCGGGTAGAGCGGGTGGCGGCCGAGCAGCTCGGCGCAGCGGTCCCGGCTGTCCGCCGCGACCTTGGCGTCGAGGACGTACTTGGCCTTGGACGCGCCCCCGGAGCCGCCGGCCGGCGTGGTCGCGCCGAGCACGCCGGCGAAGATGTCGGCGATCTCGTCGAGCTCGTCGGGGCCGAATCCGAGCGTGGTCAGGGCCGGGGTGCCCATCCGGATGCCCGAGGTGTACCAGGCGCCGTTGGCGTCCCGCGGGATGCTGTTCCTGTTGGTCACCACGCCCGCGTCGAGCAGCGCCGACTCGGCCTGGCGGCCGGTCAGCCCGAAGCTGGCGGCCACGTCCGCCAGCACCAGGTGGTTGCTGGTGCCGCCGGTCACCAGCCGGACCCCGCGCCGCATCAGCCCCTCGGCCAGCGCCTGGGCGTTGGCGATGATCGCGGACGCGTAGCCGGCGAACGAGGGCTGGCGGGCCTCGGCGAACGCGATCGCCTTGGCCGCCATCACGTGCGGCAGCGGGCCGCCGAGGACCATCGGGCAGCCCTTGTCGACGAACGGGGCGTACTCGTCGGTGCAGAGCACGAACCCGCCCCGCGGGCCCCGGAGCGACTTGTGGGTGGTGGACGTGACCACGTCGGCGTGCAGCACCGGGTTCAGGTCGCCGGTCAGCACCCCGCCCGCGACCAGGCCCGCGAAGTGCGCCATGTCCACCATGAGGGTGGCGCCGACCTCGTCCGCGATCTCACGCATGATCCGGAAGTTCGGGGTCCGGGGATAGGCCGAGTACCCGCCGACAAGGACGGCCGGCCGGAACTCCCGGGCCTGGGCGGCGAGCGCGTCGTAGTCGAGCTGCTCGGTCACCGGGTCGGTCCCGTAGCTCGCCTGCTCGAAGAGCTTGCCCGAGATGTTGTGCCGGAACCCGTGGGTCAGGTGGCCGCCCGCGTCGAGCGCCATCCCCAGCATCCGCTGCGAGAGCAGTTCCCCGCGCAGCCGCTCCCAGTCCGCTGCCGCCAGGTCGTTCACGGTCCGGACGCCCGCCGCGGCCAGCGCGGGCTCTTCGACCCGCCGGGCGAGGATGGCCCAGAACGCGACCAGGTTGGCGTCGATCCCCGAATGCGGCTGGACGTAGGCGTGCTCCGCGCCGAACAGCGCCTGCGCGTGCCCGGCGGCGATCGACTCGACCCGGTCCACCATCTCGCAGCCGGCGTAGAAGCGCTGGCCGACGGTGCCTTCGGCGTACTTGTCGGACAGCCAGTTCCCCATCGCCAGCAGCACCGCGGGCGACGCGTAGTTCTCCGACGCGATCAGCTTCAGCTGCCGCCGCTGCGAGGTGAGCTCGCCGGCGATCGCGGCCGCGATGTCGGGCTCGACGGCGGCGATGGTCTCGAGCGCGGCGGTGTAGGCGACGGCGGCCGAGGGCGAGGGGGTGCGGGCGGGGCTGGCGGCTGCGGGTACGGGACTGGCTGGACTGGTCATATGCGTGCTCCCAAAGGTTCCAAGGGTTGCCGGGCGGCGTTGAATGGCCCTCGCCCAGGCGCACGGCTCACCCGGCTACCGCCGAGGGGCCGCTCCACGGTGGTGCTCCACCCGAACGCCAGTCACGGCCCGTCACCACCGTACCGTCTCCGCCGGTGATTTCATGACACTCATCGACAAGATCGAAAGTCAGTGGCTCGTCCAGCCGCCGTCTACCGGCAGGACGGTGCCGGTGATGTAGCCGGACTGCGGGTCGGTCAGCAGCAGCGCGGCGCCCGCGAGTTCCTCGGGGGCGGCCCAGCGGCGCAGCGGGACCTCCGCGTCGAGGAAGCGCCGAACGTGCGGGTCGTCGTCGATCCCGTCGTTCAGCGGCGTCCGGAACGGCCCCGGGGCGAGCGCGTTCACCGTGATCCCGGTCCCGGCCAGCTCGACCGCGAGGCTGCGGGTGAGCTGCACGACGGCGCCCTTGCTGGCCGCGTACCCGGACCGTCCGGCCGCGCCGACGAGGCCGAGGGCGCTGGCGAGGGTGAGGATGCGGCCGTACCCGGCGGCGCGCATGGGCACGGCGGCCGCCCGGCAGGCGAGCCAGGTGCCGACCACGTTCACGTCCAGGCAGGCCCGCAGGTCGGCGACCGACAGCTCGTCGATGGTCCCCCGTGCCTGGACGCCCGCGCTGGTCACCAGCGCGTCCAGCCGGCCGTAGGCGGACAGCGCGCGATCGACCAGGCGGTCGACGGCGTCCTCGTCGGTGACATCGCACCCGTGGCCGAGCGCAGGGGAACCGGTCTGCGCGGTCAGCCGCGCGGCCGCCTGCCGGCAGCGCTCGGCCGAACGGCCCGCCAGCACCACGGTGGACCCGGCCCGGGCGAGCGCGCCCGCGATCGCGAGCCCGAGGCCGGCCGAGCCGCCGGTGATGACCGCTACCTGCCCGGACCGGGGGCGGGGGATGGCGGATTCCTCAGTCATGAGGGAATGCTGGCAGAATCGCTTGCTCGCCTGCCAGCCAGGCGCGGCTGGCTTCTGACAGACGCCCGGGTCCGTTCGATATACCGCTTGTGAATCTTTTGACCTGGCACTGCGCCTTACAGCCAGTCGGCGTGCCGGGGCCAGGCCAGGAGGGTGTCGACGACCTCGGGCGGGCCGGTGTCGCTGTCCGCGTCCATCGCCGCGTACCGGCCACGGTAGAACAGCAGCGGCTGGTCCGGCCGGGACGGACCGAGCTCGGTGACGCGGCCCACCACCAGGTAGTGGTCCCCGGCCTCGTGCACGGCTTCGACGGCGCACTCCACCCAGGTGAGCGCTCCGTCCAGTACCGGCGCGCCGGAGCGTGACGGCGACCAGCTCAGCCCGGCGAACTTGTCGGCCCCGGAGACGCCGAACCGCCGGGCGATGTGCTGCTGCCCGGCCGCCAGGACGTTGACGCAGAAGTACCCGCTGGCGGCGATGACGGGCCAGGTCCTGGACGATGTGCCCGGGCAGAACAGCACCAGGGGCGGGTCGAGCGACAGGGCGGCGAACGCCTGGCAGGCGAACCCGGCCGGGCGGCCGCCGCCGTCGACGCCGGTGATCACGGTGACGCCGGTGCAGAAGTGGCCGAGGACCTGCCGGTACGCGGCGCCCCGCAGGCTCGGCCTCCCGACGCTGCGCGCCTCAGGGCGCGGCGGGGCCGGCAAAGGCGTGTCCCCAGAGGCTGATCGCGGTGGTCTCCCTGCTCACCCACGTGGCGTCGTCGACCAGCCGCCCGTCGGTGCCGTACTCGATGTCGAACCCGCCCGGGGTGCGCGCGTAGAACGACACCATGAGGTCGTTGGCGTGCCGCCCGAGCGACGCCGCCACCGGCGACCTCCGCCGGGTGCACCGTTCGAGGGCGCGGCCGACGTCGTCCAGCGTCGCCACCTCGATCATCAGGTGGATGATCCCGGCCGGGGCGGGGGTCGGCGCCAGCGCCAGCGAGTGATGGCGGGGGTTGCAGCCGAGGAACCGGAACCACACCGGCGGGTCGCCGGGCGCCCCGCCGAAGAACTCCGGCGGCATCCGCATCGAGTCGCGCAGCCGGAAGCCGAGCACGTCGGTGTAAAACGCCAGCGCGGCGTCGCCGGCGCCGGGCACCGGCAGCACCACGTGCCCGAGGCCCATGACGCCGGTCACGAACTGGTTCCCGTAGGGGCTGACGGCCGGCCGGTGCTCGAGCGCCGCGCCGCAGAAGACCTCGATCGCGTTTCCGGCCGGGTCGTCGAACCGCAGCAGCTCCCCCACCCGCCGCGCGGCGAGCTCGGCCGGGGTCCCGGCCTTGACCGCGACGCCCGCGTCGGCGAGGGCGTGCCGGACGTTGCCAAGCGCGGTCGCGTCGGCCACCTCCCAGCCGGACGCGAGCAGCCGCTCGCGGTCGCCCGGGACGATCACGAGCCGGGCCGGGAAGTCGTCCATCCGCAGGTAGAGGGCGCCGTCCTCGGGTCCGCGGCCCTCGGTCAGGCCGAGGATGCGGGTGCCGAACTCGCGCCAGGCGGCGATGTCGGCCGATTCGATGCGCAGATAGCCGAGCGATCGGATCAAGGCGTACCTCCCAGGTATCTAGACCATCGCGTCCGGCGGCAGGTCGTAGCCGAACTCGCCGCGGCCGAACATCGACAGCGCCCGCTCGGGGTCGTTGATCGCGTGCACCCGCCCGGCGTGCGCGTCCCGCCAGAACCGCTGGATCGGCGTCCCTCGCTTCAGCGCGCGGCCGCCGGAGTTCTCGAACAGCAGGTCCACCGCCCGGATCGCCTGCCCGGTGCCGGTCACCTGGTCCCGCCTGACCCGCAGCCGAAGCGGTAGCGGCGGCTTCTCCCCCGCGCTGGCGTGCGTCATCAGCTCGGCCATGTTCCGCTCCAGCGCCAGCCAGGCGGCGTCGATCAGGCCCGCCGCCTCGGCGATCCGGACCTGGGCGAAGACGTCCTCGGCCGCCTTCTGCCCCACGTAGGCGGCCCGCACCCGATCGCGCTGGTAGGCCACGTGGGCGTCGTAGGCGCCGGTCGCCATGCCGATGATCGGCGTCGTGATCGCGTTGGAGAAGACCGACCCGTACGGGATCCGGTACAGCGGCCCGGGGTTGCGCTGCTGCCCCGGGCAGACGCACCGGGTGACGTCGGTGAAGCTCAGCGACCGGTACGCGGGGACGAACGACGCCGTCCACCACGATGTCGTTGCTCCCGGTGCCGCGCAGCCCGACCGTGTCCCACACGTCGTCGATCGCGTAGTCGCCGGCGGGCAGCAGGAACGTGCGGAAGTCGACCGGCTTGCCGTCACCGTCGATCACGATCCCGCCGAGCAGCACCCAGCTCGCGTGGTCGCAGCCGGAGGAGAAGCTCCACCGTCCGTTCAGCTGATAGCCGTCGTCGACCGCGCGGGCCCGCCCGGTCGGCGCGTACGAGGAGGACATCCGGGTGCCCGGGTCGCCGCCCCAGACGTCCTCCTGCGCCTGCGCCGGGAACAGGGCGAGCTGCCACGGGTGGACGCCGAGGACGGAGGCGACCCAGCCGGTCGACCCGCACGCGCTCGCGATCAGCCGGACGGCGGTGAAGAACGCGATCGGGTCCGCCTCGAGACCGCCGTGGCTGGCCGGCTGGAGCAGCCGGAAGAAGCCGGTCTCGGCCAGGGCCTTGACCGACTCGGCCGACACGACCCGGTTGTCCTCGGTCTCCTGCGCCCGCTGCCGAAGCGCCGGGAGCAGGTCGGCGACCGCGGCGACAACCGTCGGCTCCGGCCCCGTGTACGCGCCGCTCTCGCCCACAAGCTGCCCCTTCCCGAATTTCGCCCATCGCTCGCCCATCGCCACAAGACTAGAACATGTTCTAGTCTATGGGTATGGATGGGCCTCGGACGATCGACGTGGGGACGCCGCCGGGCAGGTTCGCGCGCGGCTGGCACTGCCTTGGGCTGGCGAGCGCGTTCCGGGACGGCGACCCGCCGCGGCCGCATGCGGTCCAGGCGTTCGGCACCAAGCTGGTCGTGTTCGCCGACGCCGGCGGCGAGCTGCACGTGCTCGACGCGTTCTGCCGCCACATGGGCGGCGACCTGAGCACCGGCACGATCAAGGGGGACCAGGTCGCATGCCCGTTTCACGACTGGCGCTGGGGCGGGGACGGCCGGTGCGCGCAGATCCCCTACGCACGGCGGGTGCCGCCTGCCGCCCGCACCAGGTCGTGGCTCACCCTGGAGCGGAACGGGCAGCTATTCGTCTGGCACGACCCGGAGGGCAACCAGCCGCCAGACGAGGTGACGATCCCCCGGATCGACGGCGCCTACTCGTCCGACTGGACCGCCTGGACCTGGGACTCGATCCTGGTCGACGGCGCGAACTGCCGCGAGGTGGTGGACAACGTGGTCGACATGGCGCACTTCTTCTACATCCACTTCGCGTTCCCGACGTACTTCAGGAACGTCCTCGAGGGGCACGTCGCCTCGCAGTACCTGCGGACGCGCGCTCGCCCGGACGTCAGCGGGGCATCTAACTACGCCGCGGGCGGCGAGAGCACGCTCTACTCGGAGGCCTCCTATTTCGGCCCGTCCTACATGATCGACAACCTGCGGCAGGACTATCAGGGGATGACGGTGGAGAGCGTGCTGATCAACTGCCACTACCCGGTCACCCCGAATTCGTTCATGCTGCAGTGGGGCGTGATCGTCAGGCGTCCGCCCGGGCTCAGCGACTCCCAGGCGGCCCGGTTCGGCGCCAAGTTCGCGAAGTTCGTCGGGATCGGCTTCGAGCAGGACGTGCAGATCTGGCTGCACAAGAGCCGGATCGACAACCCGCTGCTGTGCGCCGAAGACGGCCCGGTCTACCAGCTCAGGCGCTGGTACGACCAGTTCTACACCGACGTCGCCGACATCAAGCCGGACATGGTCGCCCGGTACGAGTTCGAGATCGACACTGCCCGGCCGGTGGCGGGCTGGGAGGCGGAGGTCGCGGAGAACCTCGCCGTGCGGCGGGCGGCGGACGATGCCTCGGACTGACGACCGCCGGGCCAGCTGGCAGCCGCTGCGGTGCGCTCGGTGCGGGGCGGCGGTGCAGGTCGCGAAGTTCAGCCCGCAGCACACGTCGGTGCAGTGGACCGCGACCGCGGCGGCGACCTGCGCCGAGTTCGGCGCCCGGGCCGCGGTCGGGGCCGACACGGGCACCGGCAGCGCGCTGGTCGAGGGTTGCGGCGCCCTGCGCGACAGCATCGACGCCGCGCTGGCGGCTGGACTCCTCTCGGTCTGCCCCCCGTCGTATGAGTAAGCCCGGGAGCGTGCGCGACTACTTTGCGGTGCCGGTGGCGGAGGTGATCCGCGAGACCGACGAGGCGTCCTCGCTGGTCCTTGACGTCCCGCCCGCGCTCGCCGGCATCTTCGCCTACCGCCCGGGCCAGTTCGTCACCGTCCGCGTTCCCTCCGACCGGACCGGCTCGGTCGCCCGGTGCTACTCGCTCTGCACGTCGCCGCTGGCCGGGGACCTGCCCGCGATCACGGTCAAGCGGACGGCCGGCGGGTACGCGTCCAACTGGCTGCTTGACAACGTCACCGCGGGCACCGTGCTCGACCTGCTCCCCCCGGCCGGCACCTTCTGCCCGCGCTCGCTCGACGGCGATTTCCTGCTGTTCGCGGCGGGCAGCGGCAGCACTCCGATCATGTCCATCCTCAAGTCGGTGCTGGCCGCCGGCCGCGGTCGGGTCGCGCTGGTGTACGCCAACCGGGACGACCAGTCGGTCATCTTCACCACCGAGCTGCGCAAGATCGCGGTCGCCGCCGGCGCCCGGCTGGTGGTCATGCACTGGCTGGACTCGCTCCAGGGGACCCCGACCGCCGCCGGGCTGGCCGCGCTGGCCGAGCCGTACGCGACCTGGCAGCCGTACGTCTGCGGCCCCGACCCGTACCTCACGGTGGTGCGGTCGGCGCTGGCGCAACTGGGCGTACCCGCCAAGCGGATCCGGGCGGAGCGGTTCCTGTCGCTGGCGGAGAACCCCTTCGAGGAAAGCCCGGCGGCCGGCGGGGTCGCCGCGACCCTCACCGTCGACCTCGATGGCGCGACGCGCGTGCTGCCGTGGCCGGCCGGCAGCCGGATGCTCGACGTGCTGATCACGGCCGGGCTGGCGGCGCCCTACTCGTGCCGCCAGGGCGTCTGCGGCGCGTGCGCCTGCCGGCTGACGACCGGCCAGGTGGAGATGGCCCACAACGAAGTGCTCGAGGCGACGGACCTGGCCGACGGCTACGTCCTCGCCTGCCAGTCGGTGCCACTGACCGGGGAGGTGAGCATCACCTACTGAGCGCCGGGCACCTGACGGCCGGCTGACATTTCGGCCGGGCACCTGCGGGCCGGCCGCATGCCGGCCGGCCCGGCGTCCGGAGAACACGCAGTCGGCGATCGACAGCCCGCTGACGTACGAGCGTGAGCACAGCCCGACCGCGCTCCGCCCGGCCGCGTACAGACCGGGCACCGGCGTCCCGTCCGGGCGCAGCACCGCGCCGGTCTCGGGCGCCACCACTAGGCCGCCGAGGGTCAGCACCGGGGCCGGGTCGAACATCCGGGGCCTGATCGAGAAGTCGATCAGCGTGTAGGGCGGCCGGTCCAGCGCGACCAGCAGGTCGGGCGGCTTGCCCATCGGGTCGCCCGCCGCGCCGGTCAGCTGACTAGCCGAGGCGGCCGCGTTGTAGGCGGCCACCGTCGCCGCGAGTCCCTGGGGGTCGACGCCGGCCCGGGCGGCCGCCTTAGGGATCGTCGCCGCGGTCACCGGGGCGACGAACAGCAGGTACCAGGCCTGCAAGCGCTGGAACCAGAGCGTTGAGCGACGCACCTGCCGGCGGGCCTCGGCCAGGGTGGCGCGGTCGACCAGCAGCCACGCCTGCCCGTCGCCACCGGCGATCGCGTCGCCGATGGCCGCCCCGTAGCGGGACTCGTCGCAGATCCGGCTCCCGTCGCGGCCGACGAGCACGCCGCGCACCAGAGCGGGCGGCGGTGTGAGGAAGCGCCAGACCGAGATCCGGTCCAGGCAGGCGGTCGCTCCCCCAGCCTCGGTTCCGAGCCGGACGCCGCTGCCGTCGTCGCCCGGCGTGGCCAGGAGCAGGCCGCCGCGGGCGGACGGCGCGTGGGCGCGCAGCATCGGCCGGTTCGCCCCGAAGCCGCCGGCCGCGATGATCACGCCGTTAGTCGCCCCGACGAGCCGGGGTCGCGCGTACCGGCGTTCCAGCCAGTCGGCCGGCCGGTGCAGGATCCGGCCGATCTTCGGCACGTACAGGTAGGGCTTTCGCGCGACCCGATGGGTGAGCCGGTGCGCCGCCCGCACCCACAACGGCGCGCCGCGCAGCGACCGGCACTCCACCCCCGTCACGCGCCCGTCCTCGGTGATCAGTCGCGCCGCCGCGGTCTGCCGCTCGACCTCGACGCCGGCCCGCCGGACGGCCGCGGCCAGCCTCGCGTACAGCAGCCCGCCGGAGGTGCCGCGGCCGCGGGTCCGGTGCCCCCGGGGGGCGGGCGGCGCGACGTCCCGGGCGGACAGCTCGCTGCCCGAGTAGTAGAGGTAGTGACGGTTGGTCGGGTACGACGTCTTGTCCGGGCAGAGACTGCCCTCGAACGGCACCCCGTGGCTCTCCAGCCAGCCGAGCATCGCCGGGCTGTCGTCGCAGAACTGGCGGAGCGTGCCGGCCGGCACGACGTCGCCGACCTCGGTCTCCAGGTAGCGGAACATCGCCTCGGCCGAGTCGCCGACCCCGGCTGCGCGCTGCTGCGGCGTCCCGCCGCCGGCGTACACGACCCCGCCCGACAGCGCGGTCGCCCCGCCCCCGTCGAACCGGTCGAGCACAAGCACGCGCCGGCCGGCCGCGGCCGCCTCCAGCGCCGCGCAGGCACCTGCCGCCCCGAACCCGACCACAACCACGTCGGCTTGAACGTCCCAGTCCGCGGGCACACCGCCTCCTCCCGCTGCAGACACAAAACTGTAACGTGTTCTAGTATGGGAGCAGGAGGCGAGATGACACCAGGCCCGGCAGCGGAACCTGACCCGTCGGCCGAGTTCGACGTCATCGTGGCGGGCAGCGGCGCGGCGGGCATGACCGCCGCGCTAACCGCGGCCCAACTGGGCGCGACGGTCGTGGTGCTGGAGAAGACCGCGGCATTCGGCGGCTCGACGGCCCGGTCCGGCGGCGGCATCTGGGCGCCGGGCAACGGGGTGCTGCGCAAAGCGGGAGTGGCCGACAGCCCGTCCGCCGCTGCGGCCTACCTCGGCTACGTGACCGGCGACGACGTCCCGGCCGAGCGCCGGAGCGCGCTGCTCGAACACGGCCCGGCGATGCTCGATTTGGTCCTGGCGATGACGCCGCTGCGGCTGACGTGGGTGCCCGGCTACGCCGACTACTATCCCGAGGCGCCGGGCGGACGAGCCTGCGGGCGCAGTATCGAGCCGGTGCCGTTCGACGGGAGGCTGCTCGGCGCCGAGCTCAGCCGACTCAACAAGCCATACCTGCCGGTTCCGGCCGGGGTGGCCGTCACCCAGGCCGACTACCGATGGCTGACCCTCGGCCCGCGCCATCCGCGGGCGATGCTGGCCGGCCTGAAGGTCGCGGGCCGGCTGGCCCGCAGCCGGCTGCTCGGGCACCGGATGCTCAGCCTCGGGCAGGCGCTGGCGGCCGGGCTCCGGGTCGGGCTCGCCGCCCACGGCGTGCCGGTTTGGCTCGACACCCCGATGACCGGCCTGGTTGTCGCCGACGGCCGGGTCACCGGGGTGCGGGTGCTCCGCGACGGTTCTTCGACGGTGCTCAGGGCGAGGCGCGGGGTGCTGATCGCGACCGGCGGATTCGAGCGCAACGCGGAGATGCGGCGGCGGTATCAGGAGTCGCCGATCGGCACCGAGTGGACGACCGGCGCGACCGGGAACACCGGCGACGGAATCGTGGCAGGCCAGGAACTCGGCGCCGCCATCGGGCTGATGGACGACGCCTGGTGGGGCCCGACGATCGCGCTGCCCGGCGGGCCGTACTTCTGCCTGGCCGAGCGCAGCCTGCCCGGCTGCCTGCTCGTTAACGGGGCGGGCCAGCGATTCGTCAACGAGTCCGCCCCCTACGTCGACGCGGTGCACGCCATGTACGAGGGGAACACGGCGGAGAACCCGCACATCCCCGCCTGGCTGGTCTTCGACCAGCGCTACCGGGACCGGTACGTGTTCGCGGGGCGGCCGCCGGGCAGGCCGCTCCCCCGACGGTGGTACGCGGCCGGGGCGGTGTTCCAGGCGCCGGACCTGTCCGCCCTGGCCGACGCGATCGGCCTCGAGCCGGCGGCGCTGGCGAAGACGGTGGCGCGGTTCAACGACTTCGCCCGGACCGGTCATGACGAGGAGTTCAGCCGCGGTGACTCCGCCTACGACCGCTACTACGGCGACCCGCGCTGCCGTCCCAACCCGAACCTGGCGCCGTTGGCCAAGGCTCCGTTCTACGCCGCCAGGATCGTCCCCGGCGACCTGGGGACCAAGGGCGGCCTGCGCACCGACGCGCGGGCGCGGGTGCTGCGCGAGGACGGGTCGGCCATCGACGGCCTGTACGCCGCAGGCAACGCCAGCGCTGCGGTAATGGGTCACAGCTACGCGGGCGCGGGCGCGACAATCGGGCCGGCCATGACGTTCGGGTACATCGCCGTGCGCGACATGACCTCGACGCCATGATCCTCCAATAATTTCCGATAATAGCCATGAATGATTATCCGGACCGGGCCGTGTCCGCCGATCTGGTATATTGGCAATTGACGTCGGGTTGGAATAATCCAATCTCGCATTTCATATCGGATAACGGACGCTCGTATCCATTTGTTCCGGCAGGCGGATGTGACCTTTTCCCGCTTAGCCTTTCCTTCCTTCGCGGATCGGTTTCCTGCATACTCGTGCCTCGTGAACAGCCGAGACACGCACATCATCTTGGAAACGCCACGACTCATCCTGCGTCAATTCACCGAGGGCGATGTCGACAACCTGTTCAACCTGAACAGCGACCCCGAGGTAATGCGGTACCTCACCGGCGGCAAGCCGACGCCCCGCGAGGAGATCCGGGACCAGATCATCCCGTTCCACCTGGCGGTCTACGGCCGACTTGACCGGCTTGGCACCTGGGCGGCCGAGGCCAGCGTCACCGGGGAGTTCCTGGGCTGGTTCCACTTCCGCCCCGGCCCGGACTCCGACATCACCAACATCGACCTCGGCTACCGGCTGCGCAGGCCCGCCTGGAACAAGGGCTACGCCACCGAGGGCTCCCGCGCCCTGATCGAGATGGGATTCACCGAACTCGGCGTCGAGCGGGTGTTCGCGCACACGATGACGCTCAACGCCGCATCCCGGCACGTCCTGGAGAAATGCGGGCTGACGCTGGTGGGAACCATTCCGTACGACGGACCCTTCGAAATCGAAGGCGCCGAGCAGGGCCAGGTCGAGTACGCGCTGACCAAGGTCGAATGGGAGGCCGGTCAGGCGCTCAGGCGCGGCCACAGGTGACCGAGTGCCTGGTTGACCTCCATGTCGACGAGGCGGTCCTTCTCGCCCGTGCTCTCCAATTCGTCCACGAGGTCGAGGATCGGGCCCTCTCCGACCGCGCGGAGCCTTCCCTCGAAACGCGGCGAACGACGAGGACCGAATCTGGCGATCAGGGTGCCGAAGACGCCCAGTTCGTCGTGGCAGGGTCCGATCCTCATGGCCTGCGTCCGTCCGGCCTCTCGCGGGGAGAGCTTGGCGAAGTCGTGGCAGCCGTCCCAGTAGACGTCCGGTCCGGCGAACCGGACGGTGCCGATTGGTCCGAGCCGGATGGCGGCCGCGCACTGCAAGCACGGCTCGAGCGTTGTCGTGAGGACCAGGTTCGAATGACTGAGGAACCCGAGCCGCGCAAGCACGTTCATCTCGGCGTGCGCGAGCGACGAACCGAAGATCTCCCCGGGCGGGTCGGCGGCGAAGGCAAACTGGTCATCCAGCGCACCCATTATGGCTGCCCGTCATTTCCGGGTTTCCGATAAGTGCCCACGACTCCGCTTCAGAAGGCGTAACCCGAATTACTTATACCTGTAAACGATCCTCCCCTGCGACCAGTCCGCAGGGCTGATCTCCAGCAACACGCGATCGTCCTGGATTACGCGGATGTGGTTCTTCGACATCCGTCCCGACATCCTCGCGAGGACCTCGTGCCCGTTGGCGAGTGCCACGGTGTAGAAGCCGTGCCCGCGCATCCGGATGATCGTGCCCTCGGTCTCGATGAAGTCACTCTTCGGCATTTAGCGATCCCTCTCATTGCTCTGGCGCGGCGTCGCGCATCTTGCAACGGGATCCGTGCCCGTCACGGGCGGTTCGGTCAGTGCCGAACTCCTTCTCCTGCTGCCAGCTACGGGCCTGTGTCGTATACGTCACAGTTCAGATGACTATTCTACTAGGCTTCCGCTTCTCGATCGTCCCGCGTCTGCTGCCTGGTGCGTGCCTGCCCGGCACGCAGGCTGAAACTTGCCCCGCAGACAGGTTGAACTCACCGTTATCGAAGTTTGTTCCATCGGCCACGGAGTCGTACTCACTGGTGTACTGCTGACCATGGAACTCCACCGCGACCAGATGGTCACCTGAGTTAGTCAGCGACCCGTAGTGCCGCCCGAACCGCGAGTGCTTAGTCTGCCGCCAGGATCAGTCCGCTGGTGGGGACCCCAGTGCCGGCCGTCACCAGGACGGGGCCGTCGCCGGGGACCTGATTGACCGACGTCCCGCGGACCTGCCGTACCGCCTCGGCGATGCCGTTCATGCCGTGGATGTACGCCTCGCCGAGCTGGCCGCCGTGCGGGTTGAGCGGCAGCCGCCCGCCCATCTCAATCGCGCCGCCGGAGATGAACTCCCGGGCCTCGCCGCGGTCGCAGAACCCGAGTTCTTCCAGCTGGATGAGCACGTAGGGGGTGAAGTGGTCGTACAGCACCGCCGTCCGCACGTCGGCCGGGCCGATGCCGGCCTGCCGCCACAGTTGCCGGGCGACCACCCCCATCTCGGGCAGCGCCGCCATGTCGTCGCGGTAGTAGCTGGTCATCGTGTACTGGTCCGGCCCGCTGCCCTGGGCGGCGGCGGCGATCACGGCCGGCCGCCGCGGCAGGTCGCGGGATCGGTCGAGGCTGGTGACCACGATGGCCACCGCACCGTCGCTCTCCTGGCAGCAGTCAAGCAACCGCAGCGGGTCGACGATCGGCCGGGATTGCTGGTGCTCGGTGAGTGTGACCGGGCGCCCGAAGAACCACGCGTTCGGGTTGCTCGCGGCGTGCCTGCGGTCCGCGACCGTGACCCGGCCGAAGTCCTCGCTGGTCGCCCCGGACAGGTGCATGTACCGGCGAGCGATCATCGCGACCATCGCCGCGGGCGTGGCCAGGCCCATCGGGTAGTGCCAGCCGTTGTCGATGCCGGCCGTGGTCAGGTTGCCCGCCAGGCCGGCCGCCACCTGGCCGAAGCGACGGCCGGAGCGCTCGTTGAGCGCGCGGTAGCAGACCACGACGTCCGCCGTCCCGGTCGCGACGGCCATCGCCGCCTGCTGCACGGTGGCGCAGGCGGCGCCGCCGCCGTAGCCGATCTGGCTGAAGAACCGCAGCTCGCCGACGCCGAGTTCGCGGGCGACGGCGGTCTCCGCGTTGCCGTCCATGGTGAAGGTGACCAGCCCGTCCACGTCGGCCGGGGTAAGGCCGGCGTCGGCCAGCGCCGACGTGATCGCCTCGACGGCGAGGCGCAACTCGCTGCGGCCGGAGTTCTTGGAGAACTCGGTCGCGCCGATGCCGACGATCGCGGCCGTGCCCCCGCGCATCAGCGGTTCCTGACTGACGCGAGGCGAACGGTCGCCGTCACGTGATCACCGAGGCCGCAGCGGCCGACGACCGAGATCACCCGGTCGGCGCCGTCATCGGCGGTTACCTCGCCGGTGAGGGTCAGCGTCTCCCCCGCGTGACAGGGCACGCCCAGCCTGATCGAGATCGCCCGGAAGATCGCGTCCGGTCCCGCCCATGCGGCGACATAGCGATGGACCAGCCCGGTCGTGGTGAGGATGTTGAGGAAGATGTCCTTCGCGCCCCCAGCGATCGCGCGGTCCCGGTCATGGTGCACGTCCTGGAAGTCGCGGGTGGCCAGCGCCGAGGAGATCACGAACGTCGGCGTCACGTCAATGACCCGCGGGGGCAGCGCCGTGGATTTCACCGCCCGCCAGGCCGGGAGCGTCAGGTCGGCGTCGATCCTGACGAACTCGGCGCGCACCGGCAGCCCGATCTGCACCTGGTCCGGCGCGATGCCCCGGAGTTCGCCGACCATCCGCACGCCCTCGGGCAGCTGCACGAGCGCGATCACGATCGGCAGCTTCTTACCGGGCACCGGCGGGTGGTGGTGGACGACGTAGCTGTAGACCTCGCCGGTTCCGGCCGCGACGACGTACCCGGCGGCCATGTTCCCGCATGACGGGCAGCGGGGGCCGGGCGGATGGCGCACCGTCCCGCAGTCGCCGCAGCGCTGGACGCGCAGTTCGCCCGCCGCGGTTCCGGCCCAGAAGAACTCGGTATCCGGGGAGACGACCGGACGGATGACCTCGTTTGAGACCCCAGGGGGATCCGAGGGGGTGGCGTCCCCCTGGGGCGGCTTGCGGGGCTCGGGCCGGAACCTGAGCACCCGGAAATCCATGGTCGCCACCGGCTCGCAGGCCGAGGTCCAGGTGCTCCGAGTGGTGACAAACCACCCCTCGCCGAGTGCGGTGCGCTTGGGCCCGGTGACATCAAGCAGCCGGGACCGGACAGCTAGCTGCTCGCCCACGCGCAACGGCCGGTGGTACACCTGATCGCAGTTGGTCGCGACGATCGAGGTGTAGCCGGCTTCCTCGAGCAGCGCGGACATCGCCCCGAGTGGATCGTCGCCGCCGCGGGTGCCGTGCAGTCCCGGCATCGTCCAGACCTGGATCATGGCCGGGGGCGCCGTATCCGGGCACTCCTGACCGCTGGGATCGGCCGGATCACCGATCGCCTCCAGCCAGTTGCGGATCATCGGCCGGTTCACCGGATCGCGGGCGAGCCAAGGCGTGCTGTCACCAGCGGCCGCGAGCCGTTCGGCGGCGCTCCTGATTCCTTCCGGCGCCGTCACCGCGGCACCCTCGGCAATCCCAGCCCGGCGGTGGCGATGAGCTCGCGCTGGACCTCGTTCACGCCGCCGCCGAAGGTGAGGACCGTGTTCCGCTTCAGCTGGACGTCGAGCCAGGTCATCAACGTCGCGGTAGCCGCGTCGGCCGGGTCGCCGTGCCGGCCGACCAGCTCGGCCAGCGACTGCCCGATCAGCTGCGCTTGCTCGGACGAGAACACTTTGGTCGCCGAGGCGTCGGCGATGCTCAGCTCCGGTTCCGCCGCCACCTGCCAGTTGAGCAGCTCATTAACTCGCATCACCGCCTCGGCCCGGGCGAGCGCCAGCCGCACGTCCGCCCGCGAGAGCAGCGAGCGGCCGGCGGCCCACTCGCGCACCCGGTCGACCATCGCGGCGATCCGCCCGGCGGGGCCGAGCATGACCCGCTCGTGATTGAGCTGGCTGGTGATCAGCCGCCAGCCGCCGTTCTCGGCCCCCACCCGCATCCTGACCGGTACGCGCACGTGATCGTAGTAGGTCGCGTTGACATGGTGGGCGCCGTCGTGGGTGATGATCGGAGTCCAGGAGAAGCCGGGATCGTCGGTGCCCACGATCAGGATCGTGATCCCCCGGTGCCTGGGCGCCTCCGGATCCGTGCGGCAGGCCAGCCAGATGTAGTCAGCCTCATGGGCGCCGGTGGTGAAGATCTTCTGCCCGGTGACCACGTACTCCTCGCCCGACAGGACCGCGCTCGTGCGCAGCGCGGCCAGATCCGTGCCGGCCTCGGGCTCGGTGTAGCCGATGGCAAAGTGGATCTCGCCCGCCAGGATCCGCGGCAGGAAGAAGTCCCGCTGCCACGGCGTGCCGTGCTCCTGGAGCACCGGGCCGACGGTCTGCAGGGTGACGGCGGGCAGCGGGATGTCGGCCCGCGCCGCCTCGTTCACGAAGATCTGCTGCTCGACCTGCCCGAATCCGCGCCCGCCGTAGGCGGTGGGCCAGCCCACCCCGAGCCATCGGTCGCGGCCCATCGCCGCGACGACCTCGCGGTAGACGGTGCCGTGCCGCTCGGTCAGCAGCGCGACCCGCTGATCGGGGGACAGCAGGCCGAAGAAGTAGCTCCGGAGCGTGTCGCGGAGCGCCTGCTGCTCCGGCGTCAGGTCGATCAGCATGCCTGCCGCTCCAGCTGGTAGTCGGCGCCGCCGAGGTAGCGCACCAGATCGCTGATCAGGGCCGAGAAATGGTGCAAGGGGTAGCCGGTGTCCATCCCCGTCCCGCCGTGCAGGTGATGACAGGTTCGAACGGACCGTGGCGCCTCACGCGCGCACCAATATCCCGTCACCCCGAGGTCGACGCCGGCGTCCCTGCCCGTGTCGAGCAGCCAGCACGCCGACAGGGTGGTCAGGTGCAGGGTGCGCGAGGCGATGTAGACGTCCGCGATCTGCTGGGCGACCGCCTGGAACGCCGCCAGCGGCCGGCCGAACTGCCGTCGTTCCGCGACGTGGTTCGTGGTCAGCTCCAGGGCCGCGGCCAGGGCACCGTCGGCCAGGCAGCACGCGCCCGCCACCGCCAGGCCGGACAGGTCGTCCACGCAGCCGGCCGGGCCGAGGACGTGCTCCACCGGAGCGCGGTCAAGCCGGAGCGTGTACTCGGGAGCTGCGGCGGCTGACCGGGTGCGCGTCACCTGCGCCCCGCCGGCAGCGGGATCGACGATGACGACACCGGTCGTGGCCCTCGGGTCTTCCGGCGAGGCGAAGCTGACGGGAACCAGCACGTGTCCGGCCTCCGCGCAGTACGGGACGCCGACCTTGGTGCCGGTGACGGTGCCCCCGCTGACGGTGGTGGACGGAACCCGGGGCAGCGGGTCCGACGGCTCGCGGATGCCGGCCGTGAGGATCAGCTCGCCCGCGGCGGCGGGCGGCAGCAGCGCGCGTTGCAGGTCAGCGTTGCCCCAGCGGACGACGGGCAGCACCCCCGTCATCAGCGTGGCCAGCGCGGGCACCGGGACCGCGCGACGCCCGACCTCGGTGAGCAGTACGGCCGTGCCCAGCACGCCGAGCCCGTCGCCGCCGAGCTCAACCGGGACGGACAGGGCGAGCAGGCCGGAGCGGGCGAGCTCCTTCCACGGGTCGGTCTTGGCGTCGTCGAGCAACTGGCCGGCGAGGCGCGCTATCTCCCGCTGGGCATCGGTCAGGCTGAAGTCCATCGGCGCTGCCAGGTCGGGGCGACCGGCACCGTCACCTCCCCTGTCTCGTCAATAAGTAGAACACGTTACATCTGGCCGCGCCCGGGCTCGGTCACGCATGTTTCGCCGCGGCCTTGGTACGCTGATCGTGGGTGTGAACAGAACGAGAGGTCCCCGATGCCAGCGACGAGAACGCGTGCCAGAACCAAGCCGACGGCCGTGGCCGAGCCCGACGTCGGTTCGGCCGCGCAGCGTGAACGGCGCAAGCGGATTCTCGACGCCACGTTGGCGCTCGCGTCCAAGGGCGGTTACGACGCCGTGCAGATGAGGGCCGTCGCGGAACGGGCCGACGTGGCCCTCGGCACCCTGTATCGGTACTTCCCGTCCAAGATCCACCTGCTGGTGGGGGCGCTCACCGAGGAGATGGACCAGATACAGGACAAGCTCGACCGCAAGCCGATCCCCGGCGACACGCCCGCCGAGCGGATGCTGTTCGTGCTCAGGCGTGTCACCAAGAATATGCAGCGCGACCCGATGCTGACCGAGGCGATGACGCGCGCGTTCATGTTCGCCGACCCGAGCGCGGCCGCCGAGGTGAACACGGTCGCCCAGCAGATGACGCGGATGTTCACCAGGGCCATGCACGATGGCGAGCCGTCGGCCGATGACATCGCGATCGCCCGCGTGATCGGCGACGTGTGGCTCTCGAACCTGGTGGCGTGGGTGACCAGGCGCGCCTCGGCCGACGACGTGAGCAGCCGCCTCGAGCTCGCCGCCCGTCTGCTGCTGCGCTGAGTTCGCGGGGGTCAGGGGCACCGCAGGAGTCACCTAACGGCCGGAATCTGTGCCGGTGACCTCGCGCGACACCTCATTCAGCTCGGCCATGTCCTCATGCCGCCTGCGGCTGAGGAAGACCCCCGCCAGCAGCGCGACGCCGCCGAGTATCCCGAGCACAATCGGCAGGATGGTCTCGATCAGCGTGAGCTCGTTCCGCCCGTTCCGGTCGAGCCCCACGATCTGGGTCACGCTAGCCGGGGTGGCGATGAGGTCGGCGTTCAACCCGACCAGGGCCGGCGGCGCGGTGGCGCTGGTGCGCAGGGTGGTCGACTGCAGCTCGTTCACGTCGACCAGCGCCCCGGTCTCCGGGTCCACGTAGTAGATCAGGTGCTCGGCGTCGAATTCGCCGATCGTGACCGACGCGGCGCTCGAGTGGACGTAGGAGCCGGGCAGCGTCACCGAGGCGATCTGCGTCGGCGCGACGCTCTCGACGAATTCGTAGACGCCGATGCCGTCGACGGTGGCCGTCCCCGAGTAAACGAACGGCATCGTCTTCTTCAGCGTGGTGTCGTACACCTGGTACGTCTGCTTCTGCGTGCCGATCGGGAACACGTAGCCGACAAGACCAGTCTGGCGGACCGACTTGTCGCCGTTGACGCTGGCGCCGCAGCAGTCGACGAGCTGGCCGGTACGCCGGTTGAACGCGAGCCTGCGCGTCATCTGCTGGACCTGCGCGTGGTTGGTCACGTCGTAGACGTCGCTCGTCTGGTTCCAGACGGCGGTCGAGGAGTTGCCCGCGCTTGCGTCGCCCGTGATCGTGTACGTGGCCCGCAGGGTGACGCCGGTCCGCTCGCGCAGCGCGGTCACGCTGAAGTAGGAAGCGTTGCTGGCCTCGAGGGTCGCGGTCTCCGACTCGCTCAGCGGGAACTTGAGCACCTGGCCGACGACCCAGGTGGGCAGCAGCACCGCGACCAGGATGAGGAACGCGCCGAGTCCGGCGAGTATGAGTCCGATGATGCCGCGCATCGTCCCTCCCGGGATCGCAGTATGGCCGAGATATAGTGCGGCGCGATCACCACGCCGACAGCACGTTCACCACGATCACGACCGCCACGACCGCGAGCACCAGACCGATGACGACTGCGATGGCCAGACGCATCATGGCATTTCACCTCCGGACGCGATTGGAGAAACTGTAACAAGTTCTACTCCGAGCGGCTAGGGAAGAGGGCGGTCTACATTTTCGCGATCACGTCGTCGGCGAACCGGCGCAGGCTGTCGATCTTCTGGCCGAGCGGCTCGGCGTCGGGGCCGACCGTGTAGGGCCAGCGGAAGCCGATGATCACGTCGGTCACCCCCTGCTCCTCGAGCCGGCGCACGCCGTCGACGGTGTAGGCGTCGGCCGAGATCACGTGCACCTCGAACGGGCGCGCCGCCCGGTCCGACTCGCTGCGGAAATCAGTCAGCCGGGCGAGCAGCCGCGGCAGGTCGGCCGGGTCTCCCCCGCCGTGCATCCAGCCGTCCCCGAGCCGGGCCGCGCGGCGCAGGGCGGCGTCCGAGTGACCGCCGATGAGCACCGGGATCGGCTCGTCAGGAACCGGAGCGATCTGCACCGCGGGTAGGTCGAAGCACCGGCCGTGATGCTCGAAGTAGCCGCCTGCCGCCAGGCCGCGCAGGATGGCGATCGACTCGTCCATCCGCCGTCCGCGGCTGGCCCAGTCGACCCCGAGCACGTCGTAGTCCTCGCGCCAGGGGCTGGTCCCGACCCCGAGGACCAGCCGGCCGCCGGTGAGCACGGCCGTCGACGTCGCCTGCTTGGCCAGCAGGACCGGGTTGCGGATGGGCATCTTCACCACGAACGTGGTGAACCGGATCCGGCTGGTGACGGCACCAAGAAAGGGAATGAGCGAGAACGGCTCGACGAACGGCTTACCCTCGAGGAACTCGCGGCTGCCGTCCGGGCTGTACGGGTACACGCTGTCGGCGTGCAGCGGATAGCAGATGCTGTCCGGTATCACCATCGAGTGGTAGCCCGCCTCCTCGGCCGCCTGCGCCAGCGGCGAGTAGAGCGACGGGTCGATCATGGACTCCGCATAGCTGAACCGCATTCGCTAAAACTAGAACAGGTTCTTGTTTCGGGCAAGCAGATGATCCAAGCTTGTCCCATGGACCTTGTCACCCTCGAAGAGATCCGCCAGCTGAAATACCGCTATCTGCGCTACGTCGACCAGAAGCTGTGGGACGAGATGGCGGACGTCTTCACCCCCGGCGCCACCGTCGACTACGGGACCCGCGCCCTCGGGGAGCCGCTGAAGCTGGCCGGCCGGGACGAGATCCTCGCGTTCTTCCGCGCCAACCTGGGGCCCGAGATCATCACCGTGCACGCCGCGGGCCAGCCGGAGATCACGGTGGACGGCGAGACCGCCTCCGGCAGCTGGCGGTTCGAGGACACCGTCATCGCCACCGAGCACCGCATCGTCATCAAGGGAGCCGCCTTCTACCAGGACCGGTACGAACGCGGCGCGGACGGCCGGTGGCGGATCGCGCACACCGGCTACGTGCGCAGCTACGAGGCGATCATGTCGCTCGACGACCTGCCCAGCTTCAAGTTCACGGCCTGACTGCGGCCATGCAGTCGTTGACGCAGCCGTTCGCCCAGGCGCTGGCCGAGGCCGAGCAGATCATCGCCGGGGCGCCGCACGTGAAGTCCGAGCGCGACCTCGCCGAGGGGCACGACTACCTGGCGGGCAGCATCCAGGCGTCACTCCGGCTGGCCTGGGCCTACCAGCGCGACTTCCCGTACTTCGTGCAGTCCACCGGCCCGTACTCGAAGATGGGTCTCGACAATCCGGACACGCTCTACTTCCACGCGTACCTCCGCGACGACGCCGAGTACGTCGTCACCGGCACCCGCGGCACGACCGCCGACCTCAGCTTCCAGGTCCTCAAGGGGGACTACACCCCGGTCGAGGTGCCGGACAGCCTGAGCGCGTTCGACGACCGCGCGATCGCCATCGACGCCGATGGCCACTTCGAGTTCCGCCTCGGCCCCGGCACGCCAGGAAAGAACTACTTCGCCCTCGGCCCGGGCTCGGCCATGCTCCTGGTGCGCGAGGTGTACAGCGACTGGTCAGCCGAGCGCCGCGGTACGATCCGCATCCACCGGCCCGACCAGGCCGGTCTCGCGCCGGCGCCGGTCACCGACACCGCGACCGCCGCCAAGCGCTACGCGGTCGCGGGCAAGATGCTGCTGTCCCGGCTGCGGACGTTCCTCGCCTTCCCCGAGTGGTTCTACCTGAACGAGCCCGCCAACACGATGACGCCGCCGCGCGCGACCCCCGGCGGCCTCGCCACCCAGTTCTCCTCGGCCGGTCATTTCGACCTCGGCGACGACGAGGCGATGATCGTGACCGTCCCCGCCGCCGGGAAGGAGACCGCGCCCTACCAGGGCATCCAGCTCGGCAGCATGTGGTATGTCTCGCTCGACTACGTCAACCACCAGACCAGCCTCACCGCCGATCAGGCCGCCATCGACCCGGACGGCCGGATCCGGTTCGTGATCAGCGAGCGCAACCCCGGGGTCGCGAACTGGCTCGAGCGCACCGGGCACGACCGCGGCTACGTGCAGATCCGCTGGCAGCGGCTGACCCGCGACCTCCGGCCCGAGGACGGCCCGCAGGTCGAGGTCATCGGCATCGATGAACTCCCCGAGAGGCTCCCGTTCCACGACCAGGCGCGGGTGTCGCCCTCCCAGTGGCGGGCGCGCATCGCCGCCCGCCAGGCCGCGTTCGCAGAGAGGATGCTGGGCTAATGCTGCTGCCGGACAAGGTGGTCGTGGTGGCGGGCGTGGGCTCCGGCCTGGGCCGGTCGATCGCGCTGGCGAGTGCGCGCGAGGGCGCCGACGTGGTGCTGGCCGCACGCACCGCGGCCCGTCTGGACGAGGTCGCCAAGGAGGTCGCCGCGCTCGGGCGGCGCGGGCTGGCCGTCCCGACCGACCTGGCCGACCCCGAGTCGGTGGAACGCCTGACAGCGACCGCAACCGACGCCTTCGGCCGGGTGGACGCGCTGGTCTACAACGCGCTGGCGATGCCCCCGATCAAGGAGCTCGGGGTGGTCGGCCTGGACGCCGTCCAGGCCAGCTTCGACGCCAACGTCGTCGCCGCGCTCAGGCTGACTCGGCTGTTCACCCCGGCCCTGGCCGACAGCAAGGGCGCCGTGGTCATGATCAACTCGATGGTGGTCCGGTTCTCACAGCGGACAATGGGCCCCTACAAGCTGACCAAGGCGGCCCTGCTGGCGATGGCCCAGAGCCTGGCGACCGAGCTCGGCCCGCGGGGAATCCGGGTGAACTCGGTCGCGCCCGGGCACATCTGGGGCGACTCGCTGCAGTGGTACTTCGGCTACCTGGCGAAGAAGCGCGGGGTGACCCCCGAGGAAATCTATGCCGAGACTGCCGCCCCGATCGACCTGGGCCGGCTGCCGGTGCCGGATGAGATCGCGGACGCGGTGGTGTTCCTGGCGTCGGACCTGGCGCGGGCGATTACCGGTCAGTGCCTCGACGTCAACTGCGGCGAGTACCACCATTGAGCGACGACACCAGCGTCGGCACGATCGACGACCTGCACGCCTCGGCGGCCCGGCGGACCGGCCTGAGCAACTTCGGCCCCGACGACTACACCGACGGCCTCGCGGTGCTGCTCGACGCGTGCGCCCGTGAGGCGGGACTCACCCCGCTCGGCTCGAAGGCGCAGCGGGCGGTGCTGCGGGGGGCGCTGACCGCCCGGTTGTCGAGCGAGGCGGCTTGGCGGGCGCACCCGGCGTACGCGACGACCGCGATCGAGGCGCCGATCTTCATCACCGGCCTGCCCCGGACCGGCACCACCGCCCTGCACCGGCTGCTTACCGCCGACCCGGCCACCCAGGGCGTCCAGATGTGGCTGGCGGAGGTCCCGCAGCCCCGGCCGCCCGTCGACACCTGGGCGGACAACCCCGTTTTCCAGTCCATCCAGGCGGGCTACTCCCGGTACCACGTCGAGCACCCTGAGTTCATGGGGGTGCACTACATCGCGGCCGACCAGGTCGAGGAGTGCTGGCAGCTGCTGCGGCAGTCGATGCGCTCGATCTCGTTCGAGTGCCTCGCGCACCTGCCCAGCTACTCGGCCTGGCTCCGGAGCCAGGACTGGACCGCGCCCTATCGACGCCACCGCAGGAACCTGCAGATGATCGGGCTGCACGACGCGGGCAAGCGCTGGGTGCTGAAGAACCCGAGCCACCTGTTCGCGCTCGACGCCCTGCTCGAGGTCTACCCCGACGCGCTGATCATCCAGACGCACCGCGCGCCCCGGACGGCGATCGCCTCGGTCTGCAGCCTGGCGGCGCGGGCGTCGGCCGGCTGGTCCTCGGTCTTCACCGGCACGGTGCTCGGGCACGACCAGCTGGAGTTGTGGGCGGCCGGGCTCGAGCTGTTCACGGCCGAGCGCGCGGCCCGCGACCCGGCCCAGTTCCATGACGTGTGGTACCACGATCTGGTGGCGGACCCGGTGGGCACCGTGGAGGCGATCTACGCGCGCTTCGGGCTGGAGCTGAGCGGCGCGGCGGCCGACGCCATCTGCTCGCTCGCTTCCCGGGCACCCGCGGGCGGCGGCTCCGCGCATGCCTACACGCTCGACGAGTTCGGCCTGACGAGTGAGGAGGTGGACGAACGGTTCGCCGCCTACACCTCCGACGGGCTTGGGTGAGTCCGTAAGCAGACGACAGTCGTGGTGACCTCGGCCGCGCGAAGCGGAGCCTTAACCAGACGTGCAAAGTTTGGTCTTCTTCTTGTCATGAGCCATTTACCTGTGCGTTCAACTCCCCTGCGCCGCGCGTCACGGGGGTCGCATACAAATCGCCTTATGAACATTTTCAGCCTGCGTACAGCTACTTGGCTGGGCGCCACGGCCGTCACCGCGGGTCTGCTGGGTACGGCCGGATGCACCACCAGCTCTTAGCTCTAGCTCTAGCCCTGCCAGCGCCAGCTCTAGCCCCGCCAGCTCCGGCCCCGCCAGCGCCTCTACTAACGAGCTTGCCATCAAGCAGATCGTCTTGGCCACGACGCTGAAGCACAGCTACCAGCCGGACGGCAAGGGCGCCGCGAGAACCGAGTCCCTTGCCCAGCCAGACGACATCGCGGCCCTTGGCGGCAACCTCTACGTCGGGTTCCAGAACGGCGTCGGCTCGCAGGGAGAGGCGAGCGCTTCCGGCAACCTGGACAGCACCCTGGCCGAGTTCACGCCGGCCGGCGCCCTCGTGAAGAGCTGGGACGTGAAGGGCAAGATCGACGGGATGGGCGCCGACTCCGCGACCGGACAGGTCTTCGCGACTGTCAACGAGGACTCGAATTCCAGCCTGTACGCGCTTTCCGGCGGGAACGTCACACACTACACCTACACCCCGTCGTCGCTGCCGCACCTGGGCGGAACCGACGCCGTCTCCGTATACAACGGGAAGATCCTGATCAGCGCGTCCGCCCCGGGCACGGCCGGCAAGGCGCCGGCGTCCGCGCCTGCGGTGTTCGTAGTCACGCTGAACGCCGGGGCCAAGACCGCCGCGGTCGCTCCGTTCCTCGCCGACAACGCGACGGCCACCGGGGTAAACGCCCCGAACGCCGACAAGAAGGTCACCCTCAAGCTCACGGACCCGGACTCGAACACGGTCGTCCCGTCGAGCTCGCCGGAGTTCGCCGGGGACTTCATGCTGAACTCCCAGGGCGACCAGGAACTGATCTTCTCCGGTGCCAGTGGCCAGAGCCTGCAGGTCCTGAAGCTCGCTAACTCGGTCGACGACACCGCCTGGGCGACCTCGGCCAGCGGCACGCTGTACACGACGGACTCCACGTCCGACACGGTCGATTCCCTCACGGGCTCGTTCACGCCGGGGACCGCGTACACCGCCGTGACCCCGTGCAACCTCAACAGCGCCCCGTCCAACTGCCCGGCCCCTGGCTACCCGGCCAACTCCCTGGGCACGATCAACCTGAAGACCGGCGCAATCGGCGACGTCGCCACCAACGGGCCGATCACGCCCAAGGGCATGATCTTCGTCCCGTAACCGGCACCACCGGCTTCCGGTGGCCGGGGCTACTGGAAGCCGGCGCCCACGCGCGGATCGAGCAAGCGCTAGGTTGGCTAGCTTTGGACTGCGATAATGCGTTGCGTGAATGCGATACGCCACGGTCAGGGGCCAGATCCTAGCAAAAGGTCGGAACGTCGGGCCGACGTCATGCAGGCCGCCGCCGAGCTGTTCGCGCAGAAGGGGTTCCGCGCGACGACCGTACGCGAGATCGCGGACGCGGCCGGGATCTTGTCCGGAAGCCTGTATCACCACTTCGACTCCAAGGAGTCGATCGGCGACGAGATCCTGTCGAGCTTCATCAACGACGTGCTCGCCGACTACCGGGCCGCCGCATCGTCAGCCGGGTCGCCGCGTGACGTGATCGAGCAGATCATCCGCTCGACCAGCCAAACCCTGTCCAGGCACCGCGCCGCCCTCGCCATGCTGCAGAACGACTGGACCTACTTCAGCACGCAGAACCGGTTCGCGTACCTGCGCAAGGCGCTGGGGGAGATCGAGCAGACGTGGATCGCGCAGTTCGAGCGGGGAAAGGAGGCCGGCGTCTTCCGGGCCGACCTCGACGCCCGGCTCACCTACCGGCTGCTGCGGGATGTGCTGTGGATCCCCTCGCAGTGGGGGGCCACCGGCGGCTACAACACCGGGCAGGTGGCCGATGCCATTCTGCGGCTGCTCTTCGACGGGGTCCTCAGCCGCGGAGCCTGAGTCAGCCGCGAGGCATGAGTCAGCCGCCCAGGATGAGCCCGGCCGCGTGCTCGCCGATCATCATCGCCGGGGCGTTCGTGTTCCCGCCGGTGACGCTGGGCATGATCGAGGCGTCCGCCACCCGGAGCCCGTCAACGCCGAGCACCCGCAGCGCGGGGTCGACCACCGCCCGCTCGTCGACACCCATCCGGCAGGTCCCGACCGGGTGGTAGACCGAGGTCGCGCGGTTCGGCACCTCCGCCGCGAGCGCGGCCCGGTCCTGGTAGTCCCGGCCAGGCGAGAGCTCGAGGTCGACGTCGCGGGCGATGACGTCGTCGCTCATCACCGCCCGCACAAGCTCCATCCCGTCGAGCAGGACCTCGGTGTCGGCCGCCTCGGTCAGGTAGCCCGGGTCGATCAGCGGCGCCGCCGCCGGGTCGGCCGAGGCGAGCCGGACGGTGCCGCGGCTCTGCGGGTAGATCAGCGTCGTCATGATCGTCAGCGCGGACCGCTTGTCGACCTTGTGCCTGGTGGGCGCGTCCTGGTTCGGGAATGGGTACGACCACGGCAGCGCCTGGAGCTGGAGGTCGGGGATCTCCCCGGCCCGGCCGCTGCGGACGAAGCCCGCCGCCTCGAACACGGTCCGCCCCATCCAGGTGTTACCGCGCAGCGCCTCGGCGATGATCCCGCCGACGAAGTACGGGGTGGTGCCCCGGTTGCGGGCCGTCTTCATCACATAGGTCATCGGCACGAACATGTGGTCGTGCAGGTTCTCGCCCACCGGCAGGTCGGCGACCACGTCGATGCCGTGCTCGCGCAGGTGCGCGGCCGGGCCGACGCCGGACAGCATCAGCAGCTGCGCCGAGCCGAAGACGCCGGCGCTGAGGATGACCTCCCGGTCGGCCCGGATCGTCTCCCGCCCGGATGCGGTGATGACCTCGACCCCGACCGCCCGGCCGCCCTCGATGACGACGCGCTGCACCTGCGCGCCAGTCCAGACCGTCAGCCCGGGCAGGCCGTGATCGTCCAGGTAGCCGACCGACGAGCTGTAGCGGAGCCCGCCGCTGACGTTCTGCTGGAAGATCGACGCGCCCTCCTGCGACGCGCCGTTGTAGTCCTCGATCCGGGGCACACCAGCGGTCCCGGTCAGCGCCGCCAGGAAGGCCTCCGAGGCCGGGGTCAGGTCCTGCTGCCTGGTCACCTTGATCGGCCCGCCGGCCCCGCGGAGCTCGCTGGCGCCGCCCTCCCAGTCCTCCATCCGCCGGAAGCTCGGCAGCACGTCCGCGAACGACCAGCCCTTGCACCCGGCCGCGGCCCAGTCGTCATAGTTCTTCTGGTTGCCGCGGACGAAGAGCATGCCGTTGATCGAGCCGGAGCCGCCGAGCACCCAGCCGCGCGGCTGCGGGATCTGGCGACCGCGCGCGGCCGCCTGCGGGACGGTGTAGTACCCCCAGTCGAGCCGCTTCTTGAGGGCCGGCACGTTGTGGAAGATGGCGATCATGCCGGGCTTGCGGACCAGCCTTGTGCGGTCCCGACCGCCTGCCTCGAGCAGGATGACGCTGGCGCCGGACTCGGCCAGTCGCCTCGCGAGCACGCAGCCGGCGCTGCCCGCGCCCGCCACGACGTAATCGGCGCTCTGTTCCACGCTGCGGACTTTACGCCCGGATTGCGGTCAAAACAAGAACACGTTCTACTATTGGGGACGGGTCGAAAAGTCCAGATCCAAACCGCTCATCTCGAACGGACCGGGCCGACTCGTGGCGGCCGACTGAGACTGGAGGGTCGATGGGCCGACTAGACGGCAAGGTCGCGCTGATCACCGGGGGCGCCCGCGGCATGGGCAAGTCGCACGTGCGGCACTTCGTCGCCGAGGGGGCGCGGGTGGTCTTCGGCGACGTGCTCGACGACAAGGGCGCCTACGTGGCGGCCAAGCTCGGCGAGGAGTCCTGCCGCTACACCCACCTCGACGTCACCAGCGAGGCGGACTGGGCGGCGGCGGTGGCGCTGGTGACGGAGGCATTCGGAAAGCTGGACGTGCTCGTCAACAACGCCGGCATCCTGCTGTTCGCCCCGATCGCGGACATGCCACTGGCCGACTTCCGGCGGGTGCTCGAGGTGAACGCGGTCGGCTGCTGGCTGGGCATGAAGGCGGTGATCGACCCGATGACGAAGGCGGGCGGCGGCTCGATCGTCAACATCTCCTCGACCGAGGGGTTCACCGGGGCAGCCGGGCTGTCCGCCTACAGCGCCAGCAAGTTCGCCATCCGCGGCATGACCAAGACCGCCGCGCAGGAACTGGGCCGGTTCGGCATCCGGGTCAACTCGGTCCACCCCGGCGGGGTGCTCACCCGCATGGTCCTCGACCAGGCGAACTCCGGTCACGACGGCGATCGCTTCCTCGGCAACCTGCCGCTGGCCCGGTTCGCCCAGCCCGCCGAGATCTCCCGGCTCGTCGCCTACCTGGCCTCGGACGAGTCCTCTTACTCAACCGGGAGCGAGTTCACCGCCGACGGCGGGCTGCTGTCAGGACCGGGGTACTGACATGGCCGCCGAGCTGGCCCTGGCCGGCAGATCCGCGGTTGTGACCGGCGCCGGGAACGGGCTGGGGCGGGCGGAGGCGATCGCGCTCGCCCGGGCGGGAGCGCTGATGGTCCTCAACGACCTGCCGGGGGACGCGATCGCGGACACGGCCGCGCAGGTCCGCGCGGGCGGCGGCGAGGCGGTCGTCTGCGCGGGCGATATCTCCGACTGGGAAACCGGCCGGCGCCTCACCGCCGCCGCCCTGGACGCCTACGGACGGCTCGACATCCTGGTCAACAACGCGGGCGTGCTCCGGGACCGGATGATCTTCTCGATGTCGGCCGACGAATGGGACCTGGTCCTCCGGGTGCACCTGCGGGGGCACTTCGTGACCACCCGCTTCGCGACCGAGCACTGGCGCGCGGCCAGCAAGCGGGCGGGCGGCCCGGTCTACGGGCGGATCGTGAACACCTCGTCCGAGTCGTTCCTGCTCGGCACGCCCGGGCAGCCCAACTACGCCGCCGCCAAGGCCGGCATCGCCGCCCTCACCGTTACCACCGCGCGCGGCTGCGCCCGGTACGGCGTCCGCGCCAACGCCATCTGCCCGCGCGCCCGGACCGCGATGGTGGCCGGGATGATGAGCCCGCCGCCCGACGACGGCCCCGACCCGATCGCCCCCGAGCACGTGACCCCGCTCGTCACCTACCTGGCGAGCCCGGCCGCCGAGCGGATCAACGGCGAGGTGTTCGTCGTGCACGGCGGCGTCGCGGCGGTACTGAACCCGCCATCCATCCGCGCCGTCTTCCACGCCGACACCCCCGACGGGATGTGGACCCTCCCCGCCGTGCACGACGCCCTCGCCGCCGAGTTCGCCGACCACTCCCCCGGCTCCCCCGGCTTCGCCACCACCGAGACCATGTCCCTGGCGACCGAGACCATCGGCTTCGACTAACGGTTTACAGCACGCTCGCTCCGCCCGAGCCCCCCCCCGCTGACCAGCGCGTACGCGCTTCGAGGCGCGATTGCGGGCCGCCCCCGTCCGCTATGCGTCCGTGCGCCCCAAATTTCTGCGGCTGTCCAGCCCACGGACGGGGGTGCTGAGGGCGTCCGTGATGCGGTTCCACCTGGTCTCGGCGATGGGGCCGGATCCCCCGCCCCGTGTTCTCGATTACTCCTGCGGGTGCAGGACCACCCGCCCGAATGGCCGACGCTCGGCGAGGAGGGTGGTGTACGCGGCTTTCACCTCGGCCAGTGGGTAGGTCACGGCGATAGGAATGGCCAGGTCACCCGAGGCGGCGAGCTCGGCCAGCATACGGTAGGCGGGGAGACCTCCGGCGTCCATGGTGCCTCGCGCCGTGACACCTTTCTCCTTGGCGGACTTGTAATCGACGGCGGTGTTGATGCGCTCGGGGGGAACCCCCAGGTCCAGTGCGAGTTGGACGTAACCCGACCCAAACGCATCGATGAAAGCGTCGATCTTGCGACCGCCAGTTGCTTTCTGGACATTCTCGGCGACATCGTCGACGAATGAGACCGGGATGATGTCGCGCTCGCGCATATGATCTGCCTTTGACGGGCTGCCGATACCGATCACGGTCGCACCAGTGCGTCGCGCGAGCTGCGCGGCGGTGAAGCCGACGCCTCCGGTGGCGGCGGATACGACGACGACCTCCCCTTCGGCGGGCTCAACGGCCTTGACCCCGGCCAAACCGGCCATGGGCGTGATGAAGAGGGATCCGGCTACGTCCCATGACAGCCCGGCCGGCTTCGCGATCAGCTGCGTTGCCGGTACGGCAACGTACTGTGCGTGTGCCGTCCATTCTTGTGACCAGCCGAGTACTTCGTCTCCGGTCTTCACATCCTGGACGCCGACGCCGACGCTCACCACCACGCCGGCCAGGTCGCGGATGGGCGTGTACGGCGCTCCGTGCAGCGCGGGCACGGAACCTGGGTTGATGCACGATGCGTAAACCCGCACTACTGCTTGTCCCGGAGCATCTTCCGGCATGGACACTTCGTCGATCCAGAGCTGGTCAACACCATCGAAACGGTCATACCGCACTTGTCGCATGAGCGCGCTACCTTCATTGTCTGGCTGGAATCGTTATTCGTCACTGTGCCGGCGCCGGAACTCGGCGATGCCTTTAAGTGCGCGGCGGAACGGGGGCGAGATTCCCCCGGGCTATCCGACCATCTCAAATATGTGGCTTCATCCTCTCACTCGACAGGGGTGGCGCTCGCAGCGATGCGAGCCTTCACGGCCTCTGGGCTCCGACTCTGCAGCAAATGCAGCATTTCGAACCTGCCCGGGCCTGGAAGCCTCGCCTGCAGCGCGTGTCGTTGGATCCGGTCACGGGGAGAGGCCACCGCCTGACGAGCGGTCCGGTAGCGGCCCGGCGCCAGCGTCGGGCCGCCGCCCTGCTCTGCCTATGACAGCATCGCCCGCCTAGAGAAGGCAGGCCTGCACCTGCGGTCGCTCGACCCTGCGCTTCGGTCGAACAGAGCCGACGTCTCGCAGGTGCCACCTCAGTCCTGGTAAGTGCCCCCGAACTGTTGGGGAACCACGTCGGCCCGCTCGGCACCGCTGCGGATCAGGTCGATGATCGCTGCGGCTGCCAGTTCTGGCGGCTGCGCCTTCAGCCCGCCGTCGGACATCATCTGCGTCGCCGCCTCTTTGCCCGCCTTGATGGAGTCGATGAACTCGGTGCTGGTGACAAACGGGTAGAAGGTCGAGACGACGATGCCAGCGTCGGCAAGTTCGAGCCGGGCGGTTGCTGACAGCATCGCCAGACCCTGCTTGGACGCCGCATACGCACCCGAGAGCGGAAGTACCGAGAAGACCGTCCCCGAACTCACGTTCACGATCGCACCGCCACCCTGCGCCCGCATAACCGGCAGCACCGCCTGCATCGTGATCAATGGCGCGGTCAGGTTCAGGTCCAGGATGGCGCAGAAGCTTCCCGAGGGAGAACGGCAACTGGCCGAGCTCGTGCGCGCCCTCGACCAGGTCGGCCTGCGCATCGCCGCGCTCCAGCTCCACCAGCCTCGCCGGACGGCTGGCGGCCCGGCCCGGCCTGCCGGTCTGGACCAACAAGGACGTCGCCGCCCTCCTCGGAGGAGATGGCCTCATCGACCTCAACAACTCGGTCGTGCTCGTGACCGGCGCATCGTCCGGCATCGGTGCCGCCACAGCCCAAGCGGCGTCGCGGGCTGGCGCCCGGCTGGTGCTCGCCGCCCGCCGAGAGGACCGCATCCGCCAGCTCGCCACCGACCTGGGTGCCGTTCCACCAGGCGGGCCCAGCGTGAGCCGATACCCTGCGGGTCCTCCCGGACGGGCCCGTCGCCTGCCAGCGCGGCGCTCGCGGCCTGGGCGTTGCGTTACTGAAGGTGCCGATGAAGGCGGCTCAGGCTGCGTGCGGTCGAGCGGGACTAGGCGGAACAGGCTCCGAAAGAAGATTCCGCCGTAGAGCAGGTCGGTTACCGCGGTGTCCTCGCTGCGGGTCCGCTACCTGGACGGAGCCTAATGAGTGTTAACGGGTCAGCCATCCGGCCCCGCTGGTCTGCAAATGATCGTAGACGCGGCTGTCGACCTGCTCGGCCTGCGCATCGATAAGAGCGACGTCTTCTTGCGGCAGTTCGAGGACGGCGGCGCGCGTGTAGTGGTCCGCGACCGCCGCCGGGCCGTCGCCGACGAGGATCTCCGGCAGGTCCTGACTCCTGCGAAGGAAGCCCCCCGCCTGGCTGACCACCAGCGTGACGTGGGTAACCGCGCGATGGGGCTCGCGGAGGCGCTGTCGTTCCCCGAACTCGCAGGTACTCTGCGGGCAGCGGGCGAGCATCACGACGACGGTAAACAGGACCGCCGGTTCCAGGTAATCCGCCTCGGCAACAAGGGCGACGGCGACCTGCTCGCGAAGAGCCAGCCCGGCAAGACGATCCGCGAAACCGAGGAAGACCAGGCTCTCGGCGGCCTGCTGGCGGCACGAGCAGCGTTCGATCGTAGACAGCTGGGCGGCGGTCCACGCGACGCCAGGAATCGACCCGGAGCTAGCGCTGCGGCTGATCGGCACCAGCCACGGCCACGGTCGGCTGGGGTTCCCGCATACCTCGGCCGAACTGTCCGGGACAGCGGATCCCGGGGAGTGGCGCGACCTGGCAGCCGATCTGTTCAACGGGGGCAGCTGGGACGAGCTGATTGAGGCAACGCACATCCGTTACGGGGTATGGGGCTGTGCCTACCTTGAGGCGGTCCTGCGGGCCGCCGACTGCCAGATCTCGGCGGAGGGCAAATGACTGACATCACGCTGGCCAGCTGTGAGCCGCGTACGCTGCTGTCACACCTGGCGCTGTCCGGCCTGGGTGCGATCGTCCAGGCCGGCGGCGCCGAGGACGTCCGTCTCAGCTGGACAAACTCGGCGAATCCCCGGCCGGTGCTGTCCGCGGCTGTGCCCGAGGCGGAGATCGCGGCCCTGGTCCGCGGGCACGCCGGAGGGCTGGCCGCCGAGGATTCCTGGATCCAGCAGAACGTTCCCGGCAGCGGGCAGGCCCGCGGCCTGATGAGCCCGAGACTGTCCCAGTTCCGCAGTCCGGGCGAGTGGGAGCGGTTTCAGCAGGCCCGGCACTCGGTCCTGCACACGCTGACGGAGGAGCAGCGCTGGCTTGACCTCCGGTTCGCAGCGGCGCTCGGCGAGCCGTGCTACTGGCGCTTCAACCGTTTCAAGAAGGAGGAGCGGCTGCAAGATGACGCCGCGAGCCGATTGGAGATGCAGCCCCGCAACCAGGGCTCGGAGTTCGTCGGCAACCGCCTCCGCTACCTGGCGGACATCATGTCGCGGCGTGAGCCCCCGGCCATGCTCTCGGGCCTGCGTGGCGAGACCACGATGGACGAACTCGGGAAGGACTCCCCGACGAGCCGCACCGCGACCGGCCTGGCCAGCCCCGGCCCGACGGACAACGCCCTGGCCTGGTGCGCCCTATGGGGCATCTCCCAGTTCCCTCTCACCTTGCGCGTGAACAGCGCGGGCATGACCAGCGGCAATATCAGGGGACGAGGCCAAGAATGGTTCTACGTGCCGGTCTGGAAGGGCTCGTGGCGCCCCGCCCGCCTGAGATCGATCCTCGCCAGCAAACAGCTGCAGGATCTGGCCGCCTCCGGCCTAGACCTGCGCGGCC
This sequence comes from uncultured Actinomycetota bacterium, assembly GCA_963836195.1. GTDB lineage: Bacteria > Actinomycetota > Actinomycetes > Streptosporangiales > Streptosporangiaceae > Trebonia. The sequence goes on from CAWIIX010000020.1 coordinate 844,543, forward strand.
ACTCCGACGCTGACCTCCCACGGGCCCGGGCCTGGCTGTCCGCCCGCGGCGTCCAAGGCATCGTCCGCTTCCCCGTCCACAAATTCGGCAGCGACAACGCCCCCGAACGCCGCGCTATGCAAGGCGCCCCCATCCCCACCGGAGGTACCGTATAAGCGGCCCATCGCTCGCCAACTCGCAGTGCCCATCGCACCGCCCTTCATCGAGGGATTCCCTCGCGCGTTTCTGGTGCCCCGTTTTGGGTGGAAATCACGGTGCGTGTCAGCGCCGCCCTTCATTGAGGCCTGGTTCCCCGTGGGTGGTGGCAGTGCCTCCAAGTCGCATCGCGGCGCGTACTGGGCGCCGCCCTTCATCGAGGCGCCTGCATGTCGCTAGCGGCCTGCCATCGATCCACGTATCGCGGCGCCCAACATCGCCACTCTTCGTCGAGGCCCGGTGGCCGCCGACGCCAGCCAGACTCCGGTGCCACCATCGCGATGCCCTACAGCGTCGCCCTTCATTGAGGCCACGGTAAGACGCATGGCACCAGGTTCTACTTCACGGTCGCGGCGCCCAATGGTGCCGACCTTCATTGAGGCCTTCCTCCGGTCGTGGCTCGGCTGACGATGGACCTCAAGTCGCGACGCCTAACAGCGTCGCCTTCACTGAGGCCCCAGTAGGTTGACGCCAGTGTCGTCCAGAAGTTCGCGGATCGCGCGACGTCCAACTGCGTCGCCCTTCATCGTGGCGATCTCTTCCGCAGGGGGCTGTCGTAGCGGCAGATCTCGTATCGCGACGCCCAATGGTGTCGCCCTTCATTGAGGCCAACCGTACGGGGTCACCTGCCTCGCCAGGGTGGCGGATCGCGTCGCCAACGGTGTCGCCCTTCATTGAGGTCTGGGTCCCGCGCCCTACATGCTGCCGTTCCAAGTGCCATCGCGACGCATGACGGCGCCGCCCTTCATCGAGGCCCGGTGATCATCATCGAGCACGCCGGGATCTATCCGGATCGCGGCGCCAGGACACGCGCCGCCCTTCATCTAGCCCGAGTTTCCTGGCTAAGTTGATCTTCATCGCGTTTTCGCAGGTGAGGGCATGTGCCGACGGCCTGTCCGCCTATGACCTAACTGCGGGGCGCCCAGCGGTGGAGTCCGAAGATCTCGTGCAGTTCCTGCTGGTGGCCGGTGAGCTCGGTGGTCATCCGGCGGGCTTTGGGGCGGCCGCCGGTGGAGGGGTAGAGCAGGACGGTCTCGCCGATGCCGGCGAGCTGGGCCAGCAGTTCGCGGACCGACAGGTCCAGCCCGGCGCGGCGGGCGCGGCGGCGCATGAGGTGGGCGATCTGCAGGGCCAGGACGCAGGTGAAGACGTGGACGCGGATGTTGTGCTCGGTCCAGTGGAACATCGGCGAGAACGAGACGACGTGCGGGTCTTTCATCTGGCGGAAGGAGAACTCGGCCTCGGACTGGGACCGGTAGCCGGCGATGACCTCGGCGGCGGGCCAGTCGTCGTGGCTGGTGATCAGCACGTGCTTGCCGAATAGCTCTTCTTCCAGGGCGGCGCGGGCGGCGGGGTCGATCTGCCAGGTCAGGCGCAGGTCCCCGGGCTGGTCGCCGGCCAGCTGCCAGGTGATGACACGGCGGACCCAGGGCTTGCGGATGACTGAGGCGATCTCGGCTTCGACTTTGTCCCGGCTGCGGCGGGTCCTGCCGCGGGCCAGGGTGGCGGCCAGCTCATCGAGTTTCCTGCCGGCCTTGGCAAGCGTGGTGCCGCCGAAGCCGGCGGCCTGGGCGGCGTGCAGTTCCGGGGACCAGGTCAGGATCGCGCGGCGTTCCGCGCCGTAGACCTCGCGGCGGGTGTCGTAGGCGGTCAGCCCGCCGAACCGGTCCTCATCCACCGCTGACCGGACGCGGGCGGGCAGCGCGGTCAGGTCCGGGCAGTCGCTGGCCGGCACTGACCCCACGTAGTGCAGCCCGGCGCCGGCCAGGTGCGCGAAGTTGTCCTCGCTGTTCTGGCCGGCGTCGAAGACCACGGTCATGTCCGCGGCGGCGGCGGGGACGTCGGCCCCGGCGCAGACTGCCTGGTACTGGCCGAGCAGCTGGTCGATCATGGCGGGGAACTGGGTGACGTCGGGCCGGTCGCCGGGGTAGGCGTGCCAGGTCAGCGGGATCCCGCCGTCCCGGGTCACCACCAGGCCCAGGCCGACCAGCCGCAGGTCAGAGCGTTTCTGCTTGGCCTTGCCGCGCTGCGCCACCGGCGCTTTCTGGTTGCCGGTGTCGATGAAGGTGGCGAAGTTCGTCATGTCCAGCGCCACTGACGAGCAGTCCACCCCGGATGCCTGCACGATCGCGACCGCGATCTTCCGGGAGATCTCCTCCAGCTGCCCCGGCGTGACGGCGTGCATCGCGTCCCAGAACCGCCGGTGATCCAGGACAGAGGCGGGGATCTTGGCGAACCGGTCCGCGGCGGTGGTCTTCCACCAGTCCGCGAACCCGGTCTTGGAGCACGGCGCGACCAGCCGGTTCAGCGCCGCCAGCGCCAGGTAGGTGCCCGTGGACGCGCCCGCGTCCGAGCGGCGCGCCCCGGTGACCTCGTCGATGATCGCGGCCACGCCCAGGTCCTGCAGGATTCCCCAGGCCGCGGCCACGTCCCCGAACGCCAGGTGCCGGGTCCGCTCGGGCACGATCGCGGCCTCGCGCGCGTCCAGCAGCGCCTCGATGTCGGCCGCGGTGCCCAGGTACCGGTCCGAGACCAGCGCGGGCTTGCCGTCGGCCCAGCCCATCTCGCGCAGGTACCAGTACGGCTTCCCGCTGATCATCTTCTTGTACAGGCTCGCCATAACTTTAGGTCATAGGCGATCCGGCCGCCGGAAGCAAGCCGACACGCCGGGAAGCCGCAGATCACGACACCTGCGGCGCGGCCGTCAGCTCATCAAGATCGAGATAGCCAGGAAACTCGGGCTAGGCCCGGCGCCCTTGACCAGAGCGGAGATTTTGTCGGACAAATCACGGCACACAGGCGCCGCTCTTCATCTAGGCAGGCCCACCAGGGCCATGTCCACCCTGGCAGCCTCATGGCGCTGCACGTCAGCGCCGCCCTCATCGAGGTTCGATGAGGGGCAGTTCGCCGACCTTGTGCGCCACGACATCGCGGTTCGCGTCAGCCCGCCGCCCTTCATCAAGCGAAACGCCGGCCTGCATCACGAAGACTGTGCCAGAGCCAGTTTTCGGGTTCTGGCACACTTTCCGTGCCTTGCTTCGGCGTGTCGGGCGTGGGGTGGATGTGGCTTGTGTGAGCATGTGCGCCGTGCGATCTTGAAGCCCTTCAGACGCTGCTGCCCTACCTGGTCCAGGCTGATTCACACACCCTGCGCACACATCCATCCCCCTTTCAGGCCCTCCCGTGCTCGCCGTGACTGGGATTCCCTGTTGGTCATGGCAAGCACGCAGGTAGCCTGCACAGCGGCGCAGCTTCATGAGGCTGCCCTCGACGTGGCTCGTGTCGCTGCTCTCCGCAGCGCCCAGCCGCAGGAACCGACGACCGGCCCGCAGGTCCCGCAGCAGGTCGGGCTCGCGGAAGACGAGGACGACATGGTCCCCGGGGAGGGCGGCACGACCGTCCCCGCGAAGGACCGAGATGTCTGACCGGGCGCAGGCGGCCTGGTCGGGCGCAAGGGGGTTCGAGGTCGTGTGCATCCGCTCCCGGGAGCGGATGCGGGAGCACCGCATCCCGGCCCCCCGCCGGCCGTCCACCAACCACGAGGAGGCTGATGTGGGCCGCGTCCGCGATCACGTGATCTACCAGGGCGGCGATGTCCTTCTGCTGCGCGCCGCCGCCCGGCCGCTGGACTCGGCCTGCGCGCCGTGGCCCGACCCGGTCGACAGCGAGCAGTTCGGGCCTGGCTGGTGAAGGCGTGGCAGGACCCGGTGCTGCGCGAGGCAGTGGCGAGCGCGAGCCCGCCGCTGGCGATGCGGGCGGACCGCATCGCGGCCGGCCGGGGCGTCCCGGCGCGGCAGGTCCGCTCGGCCGCCGTCGCCCTGGCGCGGTACCGGCTCCGGGCGGCAGGACGCCCGACCCCGTTCGGGCTGTTCGCCGGCGTGGCCGGGGCGAGGTTCGGCGGCCCCGCATCGGCCCGTTTCGGGGAGGCGCACCGGGCGGCGGCCCGGTGCGACGCCGCGTGGCTGCTGTCGGTCATCGAGCGCTGCGAGGCATGCGCGCCGCTCGCCGGCCGCTTGTCCGTCGTGTTCTCGTCGCTGGCGGTGCTGCGCAGCCGGGAAGTGGGAGGTGCCCGCCGGGCCGGACCGGCAGATGATCCGGGACTCCACGGCGGTGCGGGCCGTCCGGGACGCCGCCCAGGCCCCCGTCCAGGTCAGCGTGCTGGCTGACCTGTTGTCCTCGGCGTTCCCGGGCACCGGGGACAAGGGCGCCCGGATGCTGGCGGAACTGGTCCGGCTCGGCTTCCTGATCACCAGCCTCCGCCCCGCGATGACGACGACGGACGCCCTGGGACACGTCACCGCGGGAGCTGCGCGCCGCCGGGGCGCATGAGATCCCTGAGACGGCGGGCCTGCTGGTGCAGTTGGAGGCGCTGCACCGCGAGCTGGCCGCCCACAACGCCGCCGGGCCGGAACACCAGGCGGCGATGCGCGAGCGCCTGAACATGGCAGTCACGGAGATCTCCGCGGAGGGCCGCACGCCGCTGTGCCTGGACCTGCGGCTGGATGCCGAGGTGACGCTGCCGGAGCCGGTCGGCCACGAGATGGCGGCGGCGGCGAGCGCGCTGATCCGGCTCAGCCCCAGCCCGGGAGGCTCCCCGGTCTGGGAGGACTACCACCGCAGGTTCACCGACCGCTTCGGGACCGCGACCCTCGTGCCGCTGCTCGACGTGATCGACCCCGGGATCGGCCTGGGCTACCCGGCCGGGTACCCGGCCAGCGTCCTGCCGCTGCCGCCCGAGCGGGACGCAGGCCGGCACGCGCACCTGGCCCAGCTGATCACGGGCGAGAGCGAGGTCACGCTGACCGACGAGCTGATCGACGCGATGACGGGCAGCCTGTTCGACCCCCGGCTCGTCCCCGCGCACGTGGAGATCGCCGCCCGCGTGCAGGCCGCGAGCACGGCGGACCTGGACGCGGGCCGGTACACCCTGCACATCTCCCCGGCCCGCGCCGCCGGCACCCTCACCAGCCGCTTCTCCGCGCTCGCCGCCGGGTCGGGCCTGGAGCATGTCTACCGCAGCGCGCCTGCCGTCCACGACGGCGCGCTGCCCGTGCAGCTGTCGGTGCCGCCGCTGTTCATCCGGGGCCAGAACGTCGGGCGCATCCCGGCCTACCTGCCCGGCCTGCTGTCCCTCGGCGAGCACCCGGGCCGCGGGAGCAGGCCGCTCGGGCCGGGCGACCTCGCGGTCACCGCGACGCTTCGCGGGCTGCACCTGGTCCACCGGGAAACCGGCCAGGTGATCGAGCCGCAGGTCTTCCACCCGCTGGACCTGGAGAAGCAGATGCCCGCGCTCGGCCGGTTCCTCGCCCACCTGCCCCGCGCCTTCGCCGCGGACTACCTCGCGTTCGACTGGGGCCCGTTCCGGCGGCTGCCGCACCTCCCGGCCGTGCGCTACCGGCGGTCGGTCCTCAGCCCCGAGCAGTGGCGGCTCACCGCCGGCGGCCTCCCGCCCGCGCACGCGGAGCTTGCCGAGTGGCGCCGGTCCCTCGCCGCCTGGCGCGAGCGCACCGGCTGCCCGGCCGCCGTCCAGCTGCACAACGGCGACCTGACGCTGCGCCTGGACCTGGACGAGCCGCTCCACGCGCTGTGCCTGCGCGAGCACGTGGACGACGACAAGCCCGCGATCATGACGCGGGCACGGGAGCCGGGGGACTACGGCTGGATCGGCGGCCACGCGCACGAGATCGCCCTCCCGCTCACCCGGCGCGGCGCTCCCGCCCCGACCGGGATGCCCGAGCGCCTGGTCCCCGTCTCGGCTGCCGGGCATCGGCCAGCTGCCGCTGGCCGCGCACTCGGCGTGGCTGAGCGCCAAGCTGTTCACGGCACCGGACGCGATGGACGAGATCATCGGCGGTCATCTTCCGGCGCTCATCGCGAGCCTTGGGACGGATGAGGTCTGGTTCATCCGCTACCGCAACCGCGAGGAGACCGACCACCTGCGCCTGCGGATCGCCGCCGGGCACGGCCAGGCGCCGCACCGTGCCGCCGCGCTGGCGGCCTGGGTCGGCGATCTGCGCGCCCGGCGGCTGTGCGCCCGCTGTCGCCCTCGACACGTACTACCCGGAGGTCGGCCGCTACGGCGACGGCGAGTGCATGCGCGCGGCCGAGGCCGTGTTCGCCGCCGACTCCGCCGTGGCCATCGCGCAGCTCCGGCAGCCGCCCGGGATCGATCCCGTGGCACTGACCGCGCTCGGCATGCTCGATATCGCCGCCGCCTTCAGCGGCGGCCTGGAGCAGGGCACGCAGTGGCTGGCCGGCCGGCGCCTGCAGCCGGGCAAGGCCGCCGACCGGGCCACGGCCCGGACCGCCACCACGCTCGCGCGCAACGGGGAGCTGAGCAGCTTCGGCACGCTGCCCGCCGACCTCGCCCCTGCCTGGCGGCAGCGCGCCGAGGCCGTGGCGGCCTACCGCAAGGCCCTGGACGCGGACGCGGACTTCACCCACATCCTCGAATCCCTCCTGCACATCCACCACAACCGCTACCGGGGGATCGACCGCGACGGCGAGGGAGCCTGCCGCCGGCTCGCCCGCCAGGCCGCCCTCGCCCGGCGCGCCGCCTGCCTCCCGGAGACCGCGTGACCAGCACGAGCACAACGCCGGCCGGATCGCACCAAGACCTGGGACGCGGAGCCGCCGGCACCGCGCTCGCCCGCATCGCCGCCGCGCGCCTCACCGGGCTCCCGCCCCGCGCCACCGCGTCGTGGATCAGGGCCATGACGGCAGGCCCCGTCACCGCGAACGCGTCCGCGAGCTTGTTCTACGGTGCCCCGGCCGTGGCCTTCGTCCTGCACACCGGAGCGCACCCCGCGTACGCCGCCATGCTCGCCGCGCTCGACGAGCACGTCAACGACCTCACCGCCCTGAAACTCGCCGCCGCCTACGAGCGCATCGACCGCGGGGAGCTGACCCGGCCGGGCGAGTACGACCTGATCAGCGGGCTGACCGGCCTCGGGGTCTACCACCTCGTCCGCCACGGCCCGGCAGGCCTCGGGGATGACAGCCGCAGTGCTCGACTACCTCGTCGCGCTCGCAGAACCGGTCTGCCGGCACGGCGAGTCCCTGCCCGGCTGGTGGAGCGGCACCGGCCCCGCGGGCACGCCCGACCCGGCCTGGCCCGGCGGCCACCTGAACCTCGGCATGGCACACGGCATCGCCGGCATCCTCGCACTACTATCGGGCGCGATGAGAGCCGGCATCCAGGTCGACGGCCACGCCAAGGCGGTCAGCGAGCTGTGCGCGACCTTCGACCGCTACCGCCAGGGCAGCAGCCGCCTGCCCCTGGTGGCCCGCGATGATCTCCCTCAGCGAGCACAAGCGCGGGACGGCGAACTCCGGACGCCAGGCCCGGCCCTCCTGGTGCTACGGCACCCCCGGCCAGGCGCGGGCGCAGCAGCTCGCGGGCCTCGCGCTCGGCGACCAGCGAGCGGATGCGCGTCGCCGAGCGCGCCCTCGCCGGCTGCGTCCTTGACCGGCAGGTCACCGGCCTGCTCACCGACGCCTCGCTGTGCCACGGGTGGGCCGGCGTGGTCCAGGCGCTCTGGCGGGCCGCCAGCGACGCCCTCGACCCCGGCCGCTCCAGGCCGCGCTGCGCGAGGCACGGCGGGGCATGGAAGACCACCTCGCCCGCGCAGGGCCGCCAGCCTCCAGCGGGCTCCTCGAAGGAACATCCGGCATCCATGCTCGCCCAGAACGACCTGTCCCATGCGGGCGGCGAACCGCCCGCATGGGACGCCTGCCTGCTGCTGACCCTGTGAACCCTGACCCCATCAAGGAGAAGCGATGACCGTGACGGCACCGGCCGCCAGCCCCGAGCACCTCAACCAGCTCATGATCGACGCCATCGCCGCCGCCCGGCCGGTCGGCACCAGCGACCCCCGCGTCCTGGCCGCGATCCGCGCCGTGCCGCGCCACGCCTTCGTCCCCGGCGCCAGCCTCGCCGACGCCTACAACCCCGACCTGGCCGTGATCACCAAGCGGGACACCGGGGGGAGATCGCTGTCGTGCGCCTCCGTGCCCTGCCTCGTCGGCGCCATGCTCGAGCAACTCGACGTCCGCGACGGCCACCGCGTCTTCGAGGCCGGGGCCGGGACCGGGTGGAACGCCGCGCTGCTCGCCACCCTCGCCGGGCCAGGCGGGCACGTCACCACCATCGACATCGACCCGGAGATCACCGCCCAGGCAGCAGCCAACCTCGAACGAGCCGGGTTCCCCGGCGTGCACGTCGCCACCGGGGACGCGGGCCTCGGCGTGCCGGAGAACGCCCCGTACGACCGGGCCATCGTCACCATCGGCAGCCTCGACATCCCGCCGGCCTGGTTCGGCCAGCTCAGGCCCGGCGGGCGGCTCGTCGTGCCGCTGCGCTGGCGCGGCCAGACCCAGTCCGTCGCGCTCGTCCTCGGCGAGGACGGCCTGCTGCGCTCCGACAGCGTGTTCCTGTGCGGCTTCGTCCCGATGATCGGGCAGGACTGGGAACACTCGGCCGCCCTCGACTCCCGGTGACCTGGTTCACCTGTACTGGGACGCCGACCAGGACATCTCACCCGGCCAGTTGTCACGGCGTCCTCGACAGGCCGAAGACGCGCCTCGACTCCGGCACCACGGTCGGCCCCATGGAGCCCCTGGACGCCATCTGGGTCCGCGCCACCGCCACCGACCCGGCCGTCTGCCGCATCTCCGCCGAGCCGGCCGCTGTCACCAGCGGGCTGTGCACCCCGGTCGTCAAATCGCGCACCCTGGCCCTGGCCGAGGGCGACTCCATCGCCTACCTGGCCGTCCAGCGCCTCGAAGCACCAGCAGTCCGGCTTCCGCGCGCGGCGCCATCGGGCACGGCCCGGACGGCGCCAGCCTCGCCGAGCGGCTCTGCCGCCACATCGACACCTGGGGCGCCGACCGCGCGGCCAAGCCGAGCATCACCATCTACCCGCGACTCCGCGACCCAGGCCGCAGGCGCGCAGGTCATCAGGCGAGAACACTGCGAAATGACCGTCGCCTACTAACCGGAACAAGGCACCGCCAGCAGCCACCGCCGCCTGCGCGGCTCACCGGGGAGGCAGCCGCAGGCCGGTAAGCGGGGCGCTGCGGCACCACCGCCGAAAACCGCGCCCATGTTGCCCGCCGGCGGCCAGGATCGCGTCAGCCGGCCGTCTGGCCGCGTCCGGGCGGCCCTGTGCGGCCGGCTGGGCGGTCCGCGAGGGCACCACCCGCTGGCGGCTGGCTGGTCAAGGCCGACGCCGCCGCGTCCAGCCGGCGGGTTCGCCTCCCTGCGCGCTGTGCATCGGAGGCTACCTCGCGGAAAAGACCTGACGTGAGATCATCGCCAGGTGACGGCACCAGCGCTCAGGGAAGCAGCACGGGCGATCGTCCTGGACCCCGACGACCGCGTCATGCTGCTGCGCTACGACGAGAACGGCGGCTTCTGGGCGACCCCGGGGCGGGTCACTGGAACCCGGCGAGACCTCCCGCCAGGCCGTCATCCGCGAACTGCGCGAGGAACTCGGCGTCGGCCACGTCGACCTCGGCCCGCACCTGGCCACCCGCACCAAGGACCACCAGGTCGCGGGCCGGGACGTCCGCCAGGCCGAGCAGTACTACCTGGCCCGGGTGCGGCCCGAGAACGTGCACCCTCAGTCGGCCGCCAGCCCGGACAACATCCAGGAGTGGCGCTGGTGGTCCCTGGCGGAACTCACCGCCACAAGCCAGACTGTCTACCCGGCCGAACTCACCGAGCTGCTCCGGGGCATCCTCGCCTCCGGGCCGCCGCCGACGCCTCTGACGCTGAAGTGACCAGTCGGCCGAAACTCCCCGGACGGCGCCCCCGGCCCTGCAGGCCGCGCCGGGGTGGAAAGCGACGGTCAGCGGACCACCGCCGTGCGACGGCCAGGACCGGCGGAAAGGCAGCCCTAGGTATATCGCAGGTACACGAAAGGACCAGGAAAGGTACAAGGCAGGTACACCGGACTCCAGTAACGGCCGTCTCATTTTGCCTCTCTGGTAACTAATTTCGGGCCGGCAGGCGAAAAAGAGCCTCAAAAACCCGATTTCTGTTGATGGGGGGAGTTCCGCCCCGGCCCGCCCGGGGCGCGCCTCCCTCGTTGCCGGCGGCACGGTGGCCGCCGGCATGGGTCAGGGCCGGCCGTGCGTTCGGGAGGCAACCAGGCGTGAAGGACTCAGCGTTCACCGGGGCGGCCTCGCTCCGGGCACAGCGGTAACCGCGCGAGGCGGGACGGGGCGGGGACGGCCCGCCGGGCCGTCCGGGAGCGGGACGGCGCGGACGGCGCGGACGGCTGGTGAGCGCGGGCCGCCGCCTGCTCGCGGTCGCCGACGCCCTGCCCGTCACGGTGCTTGCGGTGATCGCCGGGGCGGGGTCGTTCACTCACATCCGCGACACCGCCGCCGCAGCACGGCCAGGGCGGCCTGATGTCCTGGGCCGTGGCGGTGTGCATCGACCTGACCTGCGTGATGCCCGCCCGCGAGCGGCAGCGCGACAAGCAGCATGGCGTCGTCACCAGGCGGCTGTCGTGGCCTGCCGTGGTGCTCGCGGGCGGGGTGCTGCTGAGCCTGGCGGCCAACCTGGCCCAGGCGCAGCCGACCGCCTGGGGCCGGATCGTGGCCGCTGTCCCGCCGGGCGCGTTCCTGGTCGCGGTCTCGATGATCGAGCGCCGCGCCGCCCGCCGCCCCCGCCTCATCGCGGGCGGGGACGGCTCCGCCGGCGAGCTGTCCGCGCCGGGACGGCCGTCCCCGCTGCCGGCTGCCGGGGACGAGGCGCAGGACGGCGGGGACGAGGCGCTCCTGGCGGCGGCGAGGCGGGCCGCCGCCGAGCACCAGGAGCAGCACGGGCAGCCGATCACCCGCGACGCGCTCCGCGCCAGCCTCGGGGTGTCCAACCAGGCTGCCTCCGAGTTGCTGCGCCAGCTCCGCGCCGGCGAGGGCCAGCCGCCGACAGTCTCCCGCGCCGCCTGACCCCGGCTGCCTCCCCGCGCCAGCCGGCACCCTGGTCCACAGGAGGCAGGCCGGCTGCCGGCGCGGTGTGCCCGCGCGGGAGTACCGCGCCGGCGGGACGCGCTCCGTGGCGCGGTCGGCGGCTCGACAGGGACACTAGGCAGGTCAGACAACGGCTTGCGGATCGACTTCGGGGGCAGCCGGGACGGGAACGCGCCGATGTCGGTCATGTCGTAGAACGCCTGGATGTGCTTGCGGGAGCGGGCGATGGTGACGGAGTCGAGCAGCTCGAAGAAGTCGAAGTCGAGCATCTTTAGGATCCGGTCCGCCGTCCGGTCCTCGGCCGGGAGCTTGGACCACTCATTGAACACCCGCTGCGCGTCGCTGAACACCTTCTCCACCGTGGTGGAGATGTTCAGGTGCTGCCGCTAGGTTCTCCGACTCGCCCTCGTAGGCGAGCTGGAGCTGGTTCTTCAGGTCGTTGAACCGGTTGTTAACCGGGGTCGCCGAGAGCATGAGGACCTTCGTCTTCACGCCCTCGCGGATCACCTGGCGCATCAGCCGCTGGTAGCGGGACTCCCGCTCCTCGGCGTAGTCGGCGTTGCGGAAGTTGTGCGACTCGTCGATGACGACCAAGTCGTAGTTGCCCCAGTTCACCCGGTCCAGCCGCAGGCCCAGCGACTCGCCCCTGGTGCGCGACAGGTCGGTGTGAGCGAGCACGTCGTAGTTGAACCGGTCGCGGGCGAAGATGTTGGTCGTCAGGTTGGCGTTGTAGTTCGTCCAGTTCTCCGCGAGCTTCTTCGGAGCGAGAACCAGCACGGACTTGTTGCGCAGCTCGTAGTACTTGATGACCGCCAGAGCCGTGAACGTCTTGCCCAGGCCCACGCTGTCCGCGAGGATGCAGCCGTTGTAGGTCTCCAGCTTGTTGATGATCCCCGTCGCCGCGTCGCGCTGGAAGTTGTAGCGAGCCTGCCAGACCTGGGTGTCCTGGTAGCCCGTCCGGTCGTTGGGCAGCACGTCCTCGCTGATGTCGTCGAGGAACTCGGCGAACAGGTTGTACAGGATCAGGAAGTAGATCCGGGCCGGGGAGTTCTCGGCGTACGCGCTGGCGATGTGCTCGTAGACGGCCTCCGTCACGTCCTCAAGCTGCGCGGGGTTGTTCCAGATCTGGTCGAACAGCTGCACGTACTGCGTCGTCATCGAACGGCTCGTCGATGCGGTGGACCATGTTCGAGACCGCGTTGCCGCGCTCGAATCCCAGGTCCGCGGTGGTGAAACCCTGCAGCGGCATGTACGCGGCCTTGTCGTCCACGACGGCGAACTGCTGCATCGGGTTGCCGGTCGAGTTCGAGCGGAACGTGACCTTGCGCCGCACCCAGTCGGCGCACTCCCTCGCGATGGCCCGCTGAGTGAGCTTGTTCCGCAGCCGGACCTCGAACTCCGAGCCATAGAGGGTCGACTCCGTCCGGCCCGCCGCGGGGATGAAGAACTCCCGGCGCTCCTTGCGGAGCTTGTCCGTGACCTTGGCTGTCACGAACGACGGGCGAGGTGAAGATGAACTCCAGCTCGCTCGACCTGCTCCAGCTCCTTGCGCAGCGCCTCGAACGCGAAGATCGAGAACGTCGCGGCGGCGATGCGAACCCTGGACCCGGGCTTGATCTCTGTCTTCAGGTCGCTGCCGAGCAACTCGCTAACGTTGTCGATAATCTTCATGCGCCGCCCGCCGGTCCCGCTTCTCACTCCACGGCCCGTAAGGCTCTCGCCGTGAAGCGCGCAACAGCCCCACCCACCTGAACTCTCCACGCTCCACAGGAGTTTCCTACCGAGACTTCATGTACTCCTGATGATGCCCCACACCTTCCAACAGGCGCCAGGCAAGAGACCAGGTTGTGCTGGACGCACCTGTGATGGGCCGCTGCAGCGGCCCACAGGGGAACAATCAGGCTGCCTTGCATCCCTGAACGGAGCATGGCGGGCACGCCTTGCCCCCAGGGGTTGTGCGCCTTCCATATGGCGTCCATGTCCAGCTCGCGTATCGCGTTGCGCATCTTGGTGAGGGCGTTGTCGGAGTAGCGAGGATGCCGCTGCGAGCCGAACTGGAAGTCGTGGCGGCAGGACTCATCGTCATCGATCCCGAGGTGGCGGCGGAGCGCGACTGCACGGGGACCCGTGAGTTCCAAGTCGAAGGCGAGCTCGGCCGGGGACCGCCGGTACTTGTTCTGCAGGTCAATCTGCCGGATGGCGGCGGCAGGGGTCGAATCGTCGGCCACGTAGCGAACCGGGGCACCGTCCTTCTGGGTGAAGTGGACCGTGATGGTGAGCCCTTCTCCGTCCACAGTGGTCGCCACGTCAGAGAGGCGAGGGAAGACCTTGTCGCGAGGGTTGCCATTGCGGATGCCCTTCTCGACCCTGTCAACATCCTTTTCGGAGACGCGGGTGTCGGGCTCGACGTGGGCTTCCATGGCCAGCAGGGTGCGAATCCGGGCACGCGCCTCATGACCGGCACGGCGGCCGGGCCGCAGCAATTCTTTGATCTGCGTGTACTCGTCGTCGAGGAGCAGCGCGAGGTCTTTCGGCGGGTCGGCGGAGACCGGCAGCACGCGCTCGGGGAACAGCGCGCTGAGCCGTTCGCCGAAGACACGCTGGAGGATGTCGTCGAACAGCGTCACGCCTGCGCGGACGTGCAGGTAGAGGATCTGCTCAGAGACCTCGTTGAACCAGTGCTGCTCGTCGTCGCGCATGGCGTCGATGGCGCGCAGCGTGCCCGCGTCGGCCTCGGACAGCTTGATCGTGCCGTCGCTCATGGCCAGTCCGATACAGCGCTCGAAGCCGATAGAGCGGCCCGTCGCCTGGTCGAACACCGGCTTCCTGGCCTGGACCAGTGCCGCCTTCAGGAGCATCTCGAAGGAGTGCTGCAGGTGGAGCAGCACCTTGGTCACCCGACCGTCGTCCCTCGGCGAGTTGAACGCCTCGGCTGCGGTAATGAACGACGTCAGCGCCTTCTGTTTCAGCACGCGTGCCTGCTGCCTGAGCTTCATTGTTCACCCTCGGTCAAAGCCGTGCGTCACCCCAGACCAGGTATACCGGACCCGACGACCCTCCAGGCCGAACACGCCGTCCACGCGCCTCGTCCGTGGGTGTCCGTGGAAAACCCAGCGGTTACACCGACCGTGCTACCGGCACGAAACCCGTCCGCTATGCGTCCGTGGACCCCGCAACATCACGGTCCACAGCGTGACAAGGTGACACACTCTGGGACAGAGCAGAAACGGCCCGCATAGCCGAGAATTCGCAGCTAGCGGGCCGTTTTCGCAGGTAGTGGCAGGTGTTGGGTTCGAACCAACGTAGGCTGAGCCGACGGTTTTACAGCCCGCGTGCGCCATGAGGCGCACTGTTGTATCGCCCGCGCAGCGGGCAGAGATGAGAGGAGATATCTCTGGATCTGATGGCTTACCGGAGTCCGAAAGGATGCAAGGGAAAATAGCATGCCAGGAAACCGGCGGTCGTGCCCAGGTGTCAGGGGCGGTGCGCCGGGAGATCCGCGTGATATGACGAAAGCCTGATTGCCTGAATCCCAGTCTCCAGAAGGCGCAAGTAAACGCCTGCCGGAAAGATGCCTGTAACCGGTGCCGCCCCTGCGGCGCGATGAGCGGTCGCGCGCCGCAATCCTCCGGGGCAGGAGCGATGCCCAGTGAGGGCATTCAAGGAGACGGACGGGACGCCTAAGTCACGCTCGGCACGTACGGCAGTTGCGAACATGGGATCGCCTAAGGGACGCGAGTCCTATGGCGACGGAGTGCCCGTAGTAGTCGGCGGGGTAACGTCCGCCCAATCTGGCGACCGCTAATGACGGTCCACAGGGCGAAGGGGCACAGGCGATGAACGAATGAGAGCCATGAGGGATGCGTAATGCAGGAATCCGCAGTGGTACTTGGCGTTCTCCGCGAGCGAGGCAGGAAGGGCCTGCCGTGCACGCAGCTTTACCGGCAGATGTTCAACAGGGAACTGTACCTGCTGGCCTACGGGAACATCTACTCCAACCAGGGGGCGATGACGCCGGGGGCCAGCGAGGAAACCGCCGACGGCATGTCCGAGGACAAGATCGACCAGATCATAGGGCTGATGCGGCATGAACGGTACCGGTTCGCACCGGCCCGCCGCGTCTATATCCCGAAGAAAAGCGGGAAACTCCGCCCTCTCGGCCTGCCGTCATGGTCCGATAAACTGGTCGGCGAAGTGGTGCGCCTGCTTCTTGAGGCATACTATGAACCGGTGTTCTCCGACAGGTCGCACGGGTTCCGGAAAGGGCGAGGATGTCATACCGCACTGCGGGAGATAAACAATACCTGGACCGGGACCACCTGGTTTATCGAGGGTGACATCTCCGACTGCTTCGGCAGCCTGGATCACGAGATTCTTCTCGGGATACTGGCGGAGAAAATCCACGACCAGCGGTTCCTCCGGCTTATCCGTAACATGCTCCGAGCCGGGTACCTGGAAGACTGGGAATACCACGAAACGCTCAGCGGATCACCTCAAGGCGGAGTGGTGTCCCCTATCCTCAGCAGCATCTACCTCCACAAGCTCGACGAATTCGTCGAGCGGGAACTGATCCCGCAATACACGCGGGGAGCACGCCGGAAAGAAAACCCCGAATACAAAAGGGTGAAAAACCGGCTGGCAAGAGCGCGGCAGCGCGGGGACCGGGCAGCAGCCCGCGACCTGGAAAAGCAGTCGCGCACGCTCCCTTCAGTAGACCCGGCTGACCCCGGCTACCGCCGCCTCCGGTACTTGAGGTACGCGGACGATCACCTGCTGGGATTCACCGGGCCGAAGGCCGAGGCCGAGGAAATCAAGGCCAGGCTGGCGCGGTTCCTCCGGGAGACCCTCGGGCTGGAACTGAACCACCAGAAAACCCTGATCACCCACGCCCGCAGCCAGCCGGCGCGGTTCCTCGGCTACCACGTCACCGTCCAGCACAACGACACCACGCGCACCGCAGGCCGCAGGTCAGCCAACGGGAGCATCGCGCTGCGGGTGCCGCCGGACGTGATCAAGGCCCAGTGCGCCCCCTACCGGGAACACGGCAAACCGTGGCACCGGACCCGGCTCCAGAACCTCGACGACTACGACATCGTCCGGACCTACGGAGCCGAGTACAGGGGCGTCGTGAACTACTACCTGCTCGCCCAGGACGTCTGGCGGCTGCACGCCCTGCACTGGCACGCACAGACGTCCATGCTGAAAACCCTGGCCGCCAAGCACCACGGCACCGTCACCCAGATGGCAGCCCGCCACCGGGCCAAAATCGAGACCAGCGACGGACCGCGGACCTGCTACGAGGCCAGGAAGCACCGCACGGGCAAGAAGGACCTGGTAGCGCGATTCGGCGGGATCAGCCTGCGGCAAGACCGGCGGGCGGTCATCCGTGACCCCGCGCCCGGCCCGGCCCCCTACCCGCGCAAGGAACTGATCTCCAGGCTCCGCAAACGGGAATGCGAGCTCTGCGAGACCGGCACCACGGTGACAGTCCACCAGGTCACCGGCCTCAAAGCGCTCGGGGAACCGGGACCGGGACAGCCCGCGTGGGCCGCCCTCATGGCAAGAATGCGGCGCAAGACACTCATCATCTGCGCCACCTGCCACGACTGGATCCACGCGAACCCCGTCACGCAAGCGGCATAAATCGCTGGAGAGCCCGGTGCGTTTAACGGCGCACGCCGGGTTCGGAGGGAGGCCGCCAGGAAAAGGCCCGGGTTCACCCGACATGAACACGGGACCTCGCCAGGCGGCCCACCCTACTCTCCTTTCGGCGAGCCTTACGCCGCTGATCTGCGCGTATGCCGTTCTAGGCTCCGTCCCGGGCTGTAGCCGTCCGCAATGCGTCCGTGCGCAGCGGGCGTGGAGAACCACGGACGGGAGCAGAAAATCCACGGACAGGGGCGGCGGGAGCGGCTACGCTGACCGTCCCCTTGTACCTCTGGCATTTCAGGATGCCTGCTCGATGTCGTCATCTTCCTCGTCACCAGACTCGGGCCGGGCTGGGTGTCCTGAGCGCCCGAGGGCGTCGGTGATCCGCTTGTTCGCGGCATCAGCCTGCCCGTCGATGCAGTGCGCGTAGATCTTCAGCAGGACGTCCAGGCCGTGCCCGGCCCTGCGGGCGACCTCGTGTGCCCTAGCGCGATTCTCGCTTGGCCAGTGTCTTGGTCCCGTCCTCAGCGCGGTGGAGCGGCAGCCGTATGACGAATTCAGCTCCGGGGCCAGGTGAGGCGTTACCCACAGAGGCCTCGCCGCCGTGCGCGACGGCGATTTCCCTGACGATGGCGAGTCCGAGGCCGCTTCCGCCGCTGGCCCGGGAGCGGTCGTCGTCGAGCCGGATGAACCTGTCCCAGACGCGTTCCCTGTCGGCCTCTGGTATTCCGGGGCCATCATCAGTTACTGAGATGCGCGCCCACCCCGGCGAGGCTGTTACGGAAAGGTCCACCTTGCTGCGGGCGTACCGCAGGGCGTTGTCGACGAGGTTGCCGACCATGCGGCTGAGCTGGAACTCGCTGCCTAGCACCACGGCCCGCTGCAGGGTTTCGGCGTGCAGGGACATCATCTCGGGGACGCTCCGCCGGGAGCAGTCGGTCACCACCCCGGCGAGGTCCACCGGGCGTATCGTGTCGTGCGCGCGCCCGTCCAGCGCCGCGAGCACGAGGAGGTCGTTGAGCGTGCGGGACAGCCGCCGGTGGCCCGCCAGGAGCTCCCCGATAAGCGTGTCGCGGGCTGTGCCGGGATGCTGCTGGGCGATCTCGAGGGCTGCGGTGAGGCCGGCGAGCGGCGTGCGCAGCTCGTGCGCCGCGTCTGCGACGAACCTGCGCTGCCGGTCGGCGGAGAGCTCCAGTGAGGCCAGCATCGCGTTGAGCGTCCCGGCGAGCTTGCCGAGCTCATCGGTCCCGGACCTCGGGAGCCTGCCGGACGGGTCGGCGCTGGCGGTGATCGCCGCGGCCCGGGTGCGCATCCGCTCGACGGGGCGCAGCACCCGGCCGGCCGTGAGCCAGGCGATGGCTCCGACCACGATTAGCGCCCCCGCGCCGCTCCCCGCCGTGGCGTCGGTGACCTCGGTGACCCTGGCCGCGACCCCGGTCAGGGGCATGGCGGCCACCACTGTCTCCGGGCCGCCGGGCGTGCGCACCCTGACCGCATACACGGTGGCGCTGGAGCCGCCCATCAGCGACAGCCTGCCGATCGTCACCTGCTGCCGGCTGAGCCCGGCGGGCAGCCGGTACATGGCGGGCTGGCCCGCCGATGACGGGTCGCCCGTCACTACGCTGCCGCGGGAGTCGAGTACCTGCACGCGGGGCACGCCGGGGGCGACTGGCATTGGGATGGGATCCGGCAGCCACTGGCTGGTGACCTGGGACGCGATGGCGGAGCCGGTCTGCGCGGTGTAATGCTGCACCGACAAGGTGGCAGAGCGGCTGTACAAGGTGATCGCTACGGCCCCGCCGATGGCGAAGATCATGGCGGCCAGGCCCACGCCGGCCACCGTCAGGCGCAGCCGGAGGCTGGACCGCCACGGCCGCGGGAAGCCGCCCATCAGGAGTCGCCGCGCATCCTGTACCCGACTCCCCTGACGGTCTCGATGAGCGACCCGGATCCCTCGCCGTCAATCTTGCGCCGCAGCGAGCTGACGTAGACCTGGACGACGTTGTGATCGGCCGCGTCGTTCTCGCCCCAGACATGGTCCAGGAGCTCCTGCTTACCGACGGTCGCGCCGACATGCGACATGAGGTACCGCAGCACGGCGAACTCGCGCGGAGTCAGGTCCAGCACGCGGCCGTCTTTCGTGCAGGCGTGGCGCGCGGGGTCGAGCGCCAGCCCGCCGTTCCTGAGCACGGCCGGGAGCCGGGCAGGGCCGCGGCGCAGCAGCGCCCGCAGGTGCGCGAGCAGCACCGGGAACGTGAACGGCTTGACAATGTAGTCGTCGGCGCCAATGTCCAGGCCCGCCGCGTGATCAGCCGGGTCGCCGAGCGCCGTCAGCATCAGCACCGGCAGGCCGCGCCCGGCGGCCCGCAGCTCCGAGCACACGGCTATGCCGCTGATCCCGGGCAGCATCAGGTCCAGGATCATCGCGTCGTAGGAGAACTCCCGCGCCCGGTGCAGCCCGTCGATGCCGTCGCTGGCCACCTCGACCGCGTAGCCCTCGGCGGCGAGCCCGCGCTGCAGCGCGCTGGCGGTGAGTTCGTCGTCTTCGACCACGAGTATGCGCATGCACCCAGTCTGCCGCCGGATGGCTGAAGAGGCGCTGCCCGCAGGCTTCAGCGGTTCTTCAACCCGCACCGGCGATGCTGTGCCCATGCCACCTAACCGCATCCTCACCACCGTCCTGGCGGGCGGAATCGCCATTGGCGCGGCGTCCACCGGGTACGTGATCGCGCAGTTCACCTCCGCCTCTGGCCACTACGCCAGCCAGTACCAGCCCGCGGCGAACGGGTCCGCCGGCCACACCACCTCGCCGTCACAAGGAGCAAGCGGCGACTCCCCAGCCGCCTCTTCTGCTCCTTCCAGTCCCATGGCCCCCTCCGCCGCGATGCCCTCCTCTTCCCCTTCAGGCTCGGGCAGCGGCAGCACCTTCGACGACCCGTCGCTGGCGCAGTTCATCGCGCAGAAGGCGGGCACCGGGCTGGCCGGGAAGGCACCGCGGAACGTCCCCCTCAGCCAGGTCAAGGCGCTCAGCGAGCAGGAACCGGCGGGGGCCAGCGTCGACACGCGGACGGACACGATCACCTTCCACACCACCACCGTGTCCTTCACGGTGGTGGCCATCGCGCCTGGCAAGCCGGACATGACCTTCACCATCGCGGGGCTCACCGATCCCGCGATCATCGTCCCCCAGGGGGCGCAGGTCACGGTGCAGTTCATCAACAACGACACCGACGAGGCGCACGGCTGGCTCATCACCGGCAGCGGGCCGCCGTTCGGGTTCGGCCAGCCGGCTGCGCCCGCGATCGCCGGGGCATACGCCGGCGTCATCGGCGACCCGACCGCCGCAGGCGACGGCGCGAACACCATTACCTTCACGGCGGGCGATGCGGGAAGCTACGACTACATCTGTCCCATGCCCGGCCACGCCCAGATGGGCATGCACGGCTTGTTCACCGTCCGATGACGGCGTCCGGCAGGCACCGCCGGCTCCCTCGCGAGTACGGCGGCGATCCGGTAAAGCACTCTGGGCCGGCTTCTGATCCTCGGCCTGCTGGCCGGGCGTGGGCCGATGGACGAGCAGCAGATCCGTTGGGCCGACGAACTGGCGAACGCCGGGGCCTCGGGCAGCATCACCGGCTGGGCACGGCATGCGGAGCAGCGGAAACCGCCCAGGGAGACGCTGGTCCGCGCGATTCGGGAGGAGCATGCGGGGCACCGTCCGTGGCGGACGCTGTGCGAGATCGCCGCGAGGAAAGCCGACCGGAGCTGGCAGTCCAGCGCGCTGCCGCCCTTGATGTCATCTTCGGCTCCGCCGACGCGGTCGTGCTGCTGTTCACGGCCGATGCAGACAGCGCGGGCGCGTGATGGCGGGGCGGGTTGTGGTGGTCGGCGCGACCGGGCAGATCGGCCGTCCGCTGTGCCGTGAGCTGGCACTAACCGGGCACGCGGTGAGCGTGTTCAGCCGCGATCCTGCCCGGGCCAGGCAACTGGTCCCCGGGGCAGCGGACTACCTAGCGTGGAGTCCCGGCAGCCGCCTGACGGCGCAGTGCGCCGGGCACCTCGCAGCCGCGGACGCGGTCGTCTACCTGGCAGGCGGGGCGCTGTTCGACGGGCGCCGACACAGCCGGGCCGACATCGAAGCGGAAAGCCGCGCGCGGGCCAGCGCACTCGGGCACCTAGTCGCCGCGCTTGGCGGCCTTGACCGCCGACCGGGCGCGCTGATCGCGGCATCCTCGGTCGGTTACTACGGTTTCGCGGGGCACGACGACGAGCCGACCGACGAGTCCAGCCCCTGCGGGCATGACTGGTGGGGGGCCGACAGCGCGGCGATCGAGCAGGCCGCGCTGTCGGCCAGACAGCACGGCGTCCGCACCGTGGTACTGCGCACTGGATACGTACTCACGCCCGCCAGCCTGGCATCCCAGGTAGCGCAGTTCCGGCGGCACCTCGGCGGGTGGATCGGGACCGGGCGGGGCTGGACCCCGTGGATCCACATCGCAGACGAAGTGGGCCTCATCAGTTTCGCGCTGCAGCGACCGGACATCGACGGACAGCTCAACCTCACCGCTCCCCAGCCGGTCAGGGCACGCCAGTTCGCGCGGGCTCTCGGCCGGGTGCTTGGCCGCCGGGTCTGGCTGCCCGTCCCCGCCCCTTTTGTCCGGATGGGCCTTGGCGCGGTTACCGATATCCTCACCCGGGGGAAACGGGTCGTTCCGGCGAAGGCGACCGCGGCGGGCTACCCGTTCCGCTACCCGGACCTTGACCAGGCGCTGCGGGACCTTATCGACGGGGAGCTGGTCACATGACACGGCAGGTCACGATTAACCTCGCCGCCTGCGCCCTGCTGCTTGTCCAGTACCTGCTCGGCATGGTCGTCAACTTTTACGTTGATCTGCCGGGCCATCATCCCGGGGCGGGCGCCAGCGATTACTTCTCCGGCGCGGCCGCCGGCTTGGCCTGGCTGATCAGCAACGGCCCGGCCTGGGCCTCGGCGCACGCCGCCCTAGGGATGGCGCTCGCCGCGTTCGCCCTCGCCGCCATAGTGCTCGCCTGGAGGAGGAGCGGCACGGCAGGCAGGGCAGCCTCGGTCGTTGGCGCTCTGGCGGTCATCGGGGCCGGCTTCAACGGGACAAGCTTCCTTAACTACGGTCACGACTTCAGTTCGCTGATCATGGCAGGACTGTGGGCACTGGCGCTGGCCTGCTACCTCGCCGGCGCGATACTCGGAATGCGAGGCCGGTAAGACCACCCCCCAGCGGGGGCAGCACATGCACGCCCGGCTCAGCGGCACACATCAATCCGAAACACGAGGCCAGCGCCGCCCGTCCGTGGCCGTCCGTGGAAAACCCAGCGGTTACACCGACCGTCCTACCGGCACGAAACCCCGTCCGCTATGCGTCCGTGGACACCGCAACATAACGGTCTACAGCGCTACAAGGTGACACACGCCGGGACAGAGAAGAAACGCCCCGCTAGCGCGAGAATTCGCAGCTAGCGGGCCGTATTCGCAGGTGGTGGCAGGTGTTGGGTTCGAACCAACGTAGGCTGAGCCGACGGTTTTACAGCCCGTGTGCGCCATGTGGCGCACTGTTGTATCGCCCGCACAGCGGGCAGAGATGAGAGGAGATATCTCTGGATCTGATGGCTTACCGGAATCCGAAAGGATGCAAGGGAAAATAGCATGCCAGGAAACCGGTGACCGCGCCCAGGTGTCAGGGACGGTGCACCGGGAGATCCGCGTGATATGGCGAAAGCCGGATTGCATGAATCCCAGTCTCCAGAAGGCGCAAGTAAACGCCCGCCGGAAAGATGCCTGTAACCGGCGCCGGCCCCTGCGGCGAGATGATCGGGCTCCCGCCGCAATCCTCCGGGGCGCAGGAGCGATGCCCTGTCGGGGTATTGAAGGAGACGGACGGGACGCCTAAGTCACGCTCGGGACGTACAGCAGTGATGAACATGGGATCGCCTAAGGGACGCGAGTCCTATGGCGACGGAGTGCCCGTAGTAGTCGGCGGGGTAACGTCCGCCCAATCTGGAGACCGCTAACGGCGGTCCACAGGGCGAAGGGGCACAGGCGATCGAACGGTTAAGGACCATGAGGTACGCGAAATGCAGAAAGCCGAAGTGGTGCTGGGCGTTCTCCGCGAGCGCGGCAGGCAGGGCCTGCCGCTCACGCAGCTGTACAGGCAGATGTTCAACAGGGAACTGTACCTGCTGGCCTACGGGAACATCTACTCCAACCAGGGAGCGATGACGCCCGGGACCAGCGAGGAAACCGCCGACGGCATGTCCGAGGAAAAGATCGGACAGATCATAGGGCTGATGCGGAACGAACGGTACCGGTTCTCCCCGGCCCGCCGCGTCTACATCCCGAAGAAGAACGGGAAGCTCCGCCCTCTCGGCCTGCCGTCATGGTCCGATAAGCTAGTCGGCGAAGTGGTCCGCCTGCTCCTTGAGGCGTACTACGAACCGGTGTTCTCTGACCGGTCGCACGGGTTCCGGAAAAGGCGAGGATGTCATACCGCGCTGCGGGAGATAAACGACACCTGGACCGGGACTACCTGGTTTATCGAGGGCGACATCTCCGACTGCTTCGGGTCGCTTGACCACGAGATCCTTCTCGGGATACTGTCGGAGAAAATCAACGACCAGCGGTTCCTGCGGCTTATCCGTAACATGCTGAAAGCCGGGTACCTGGAAGACTGGGTACACCATGAAACACTCAGCGGCTCCCCGCAGGGCGGCGTGGTATCACCCATCCTCAGTAACATTTACCTGCACAAGCTCGACGAGTTCGTCGAGCAGGAACTGATCCCGCAGTACACGCGAGGAGCACGCCGGAAAAGCAACCCTGAATACAGCAGGATAAAGGCCCGGCGAAGCAACGCGCGAAAGCACGGGGACCGGGCAGCGGCCCGGGACCTGGACAAGCAGATGCGCACGCTCCCCTCAACCGACCCGATGGACCCTGGCTACCGGCGGCTGCGGTATATCCGCTATGCCGACGATCACCTGCTGGGACTCACCGGGCCGAGGGCCGAAGCCGAGCAGATCAAGGCCAGGATCGCGCAGTTCCTCCGGGAGACCCTCGGACTGGAGCTCAACGCGGCCAAGACCCTGATCACCCGCGCCCGCAGCCAGCGGGCGCGGTTCCTCGGCTATGACATCACCGTCCAGCACTGCGACACGCAGCGAACCGGGGGCCGCCGCACGGCCAACGGGAACATCGCGCTGCGGGTGCCGCCGGACGTGATCAAGGCCAAGTGCGCCCCCTACCGGCAGCACGGCAAACCGTGGCACCGGTCCCGGCTCCAGAACCTCGACGACTACGACATCGTCCGGATCTACGGAGCCGAGTACAGAGGCGTCGTCAACTACTACCTCCTCGCCCAGGACGTCTGGCGGCTGCACACCCTGCACTGGCATGCACAGACGTCCATGCTGAAAACCCTGGCCGCCAAGCACCGCTCCACCGTCACAAAGATGGCCGCCCGCTACCGGGCCAAAATCGAGACCAGCGACGGACCGCGGACCTGCTACGAGGCCAGGAAAGCACCGCGAAGGCAAGAAGGACCTGGCAGCACGATTCGGCGGGATCACCCTGCGGCAAGACCGGCGGGCGGTCATCCGTGACCCCGCGCCCGGCCCGGCACCCCACCCCCGCAAGGAGCTGATCTCCAGGCTCCGCAAACGGGAATGCGAACTCTGCGAGACCGGCACCACGGTGACAGTCCACCAGGTCACCGGCCTCAAAGCGCTCGGGGAACCGGAACCGGGGCAGCCCGCGTGGGCCGCCCTCATGGCAAAAATGCGGCGCAAGACGCTCGTCGTCTGCGCCGCCTGCCACGACTGGATCCACGCGAACCCCGTCGCGCACGCGGCATAAATCGCTGGAGAGCCCGGTGCGTCTAACGGCGCACGCCGGGTTCGGAGGGAGGCCGCCAGGAAAAGGCCCGGGTTCACGCAACAGAACACGGGACCTCGCCCGGCGGCCCACCCTACCGC
>CAWIIX010000021.1:0-298599 GCA_963836195.1 uncultured Actinomycetota bacterium
CTACCGGCGCGACGGCGACGACAACGTGATCGTCGAGTACGGCGATCCCGTTCTCGATCTGGGGCTGCGGATGAGGGTCCACGCCCTGCAGGAGGCGCTGGCGGCCCAGGGCCTGGCCGGGGTCGTCGACCTCACGCCGGGCATCCGGTCGCTGCAGATTCACACCGACGCCGCGCGGTTGCCCGCGAGGTCGCTGCTGCCGCTGCTGCAGCGGGTCGAGGACACGCTGCCCCCGGCCCACGAGCTTCGGGTGCCGTCGCGCACGGTGCGGCTGCCACTGTCGTGGGACGACCCGGCGACCAGGCTCGCCATCGAGCGGTACATGCACGGCGTCCGCTCCGACGCGCCCTGGACGCCGTGGAACATCGAGTTCATCAGGCGGATCAACGGGCTGGCGACGCCCGAGGAGGTGCGGGAGATTGTCTTCGCCGCGCAGTACCTGGTCCTCGGGCTCGGCGACGTGTACCTGGGCGCGCCGGTGGCCACGCCGGTCGACCCGCGGCACCGGCTGGTCACCACCAAGTACAACCCGGCGCGGACGTGGACGGCGGAGAACTCCGTCGGCATTGGCGGCGCCTATCTGTGCATTTACGGCATGGAGGGGCCTGGCGGCTACCAGTTCGTCGGGCGGACGACCCAGGTGTGGAACCGGTTCCGCCGGGCCGGGCTGTTCGCGGAGCAGCCGTGGGCGCTGCGCTTCTTCGACCGGATCGAGTGGTACCCGGTCAGCGCCGAGGAACTGCTCGACCTGCGGGCCGAGACCGAGGCCGGGCGCGGGCAGGTGGACGTGGCCGACGGCTGGTTCGACTACGGCTCGTACACGCGGTTCCTGGCGGCGAACACGGCGTCCATCACCGAGTTCCGCGCCCGCCAGGCGGCGGCGTTCGCTGCCGAGAAGGGGCGCTGGCGTGCCAGCGGCGAGTTCGACCGGGCCGAGTTCGACCCGGCCGAGCGCGATCCCGGCGGCGACGGCGGCATGGGCGAGGCGGTGCGGGTGCCGGCCGGGGCGACCGCGGTGACCGCGCCGTTCATCGCGAGCGTCTGGCAGGTCGACGCCCGACCTGGCATGCGGGTAGCCATCGGTGACAAGCTCGCCTCGCTCGAGGCGATGAAGATGGAGACGATCATCGTCGCCCCTCACGACGGGACCGTGGCGGAGGTCTACACCGCCGTCGGGACCCAGGTCGCGGCCGGCCAGGTGCTGCTGGCAGTCGTCCCGGACGGGCCCGCCCCGGCCGCGCCCGAGCCGCCCCGGTCGATGAACGCCGTCGCCTGGTGAGCGCCGTCGCCCGGGTAACGGCCGCGTACGCCTCCATCGACGCGGTCGACCGGCCCGAGGTCTGGATCACGCTCCGTCCGTCGGCCGAGGCCCTGGCTGAAGCCGCCGCGATCGACGCCGCGGTCGCCGCCGGCGAGCAACTGCCGCTGGCCGGCCTGGTGGCCGCCGTCAAGGACAACATCGATGTGGCCGGGCTGCCCACCACGGCGGGCGCGCCCTCGTACGAGTACCTGCCCGCGATCGACGCCACGTCGGTCGCCCGGCTGCGGGCGGCTGGCGCGGTGGTGCTCGGCAAGACCAACCTCGACCAGTTCGCGACCGGACTCGTCGGCACCCGCAGCCCGTACGGCGCGGTCCGCAACGCGTGGGATCCCGCCAGGATCTCCGGTGGCTCCAGCGCCGGGTCGGCGGTCGCGGTGGCGCTCGGCCTGGTTGATTTCGCCCTCGGAACCGACACGGCGGGCTCCGGTCGCGTGCCCGCGGCACTGAACGGCATCGTGGGCGTCAAGCCCACGCGAGGCGTCATCCCCTGCACCGGCGTGGTGCCGGCCTGCCGGTCGCTCGACTGCGTCACCGTGTTCGCGCGGTCCTTGCCGCTGGCCGGCCGGGTGGTCGCGGTGATGGCCGGCCCCGACGGCGTGGACCCGCTGGCGACCCTGCTCGGCAGCCAGCCGCGTGGCGGCTGGCGGCCCGGCAGCGCCGACGCGGCGCCCGACGCCGGGCATCTGCGCATCGCCGTCCCGCTGCCAGCCCAGCTCGCCGGGCTGGCCGACGGTTGGGCGGAGGCGTTCCAGACGGCCGTCGCGCGACTGCGGGCGGTCGGCGCCGAAGTGGCCGAGATCGACATCGCGCCGCTGCTGGAGGCCGCGAGCCTGCTGTACGGCGGATCGTTCGTCGCCGAGCGCTACACGGCGGTCGGCGGCCACGTCCGCGAGCACGCCGGGCTGATCGGCGGCGACCTTGACCCGGTCGTCGCGGCGATCATTCTCGACGCCGCCAAGCACGGCGCGGCCGATTACTTCGCGGACCGGGAGCGACTGGACCGGCTCGCGGCGCGCGCCGCCGACGCGCTGGTCGGCTCCGACGCGCTGCTGACCCCGACGACCACGCTGCACCCCACGATCGCCGAAGTGCGCGGCGACCCGGTCGGCCTCAACGCGCGGCTCGGGACCTACACGAACTTCGCGAACCTGCTCGACCTCGCGTCCCTGGCAGTGCCGGCCGGGACGGTCGCCGGGCTGCCGTTCGGGATCATGCTGACAGGTCCGGCGGGCAGCGACGCCCGGCTGGCCGAGATCGCCGCGCGGTGCGACCAGGCCGACGTCGACCTGCTGGTCGTCGGCGCGCACCTGAGCGGGCAGCCGCTGAACCATGAGCTTCTGGCGGCGGGCGGCACGCTGCTGGGACCGGCTGCCACCGCGCCCTCCTACCGGCTGTACGCCCTGGACACCCAGCCGCCCAAGCCTGGGCTGGTCCGGGTCGAGCCACTGCCCGCGGCCAATGCCGAGGCATCCGCCGCCGGGCAGGCCGGGGCGTCGATCACGGGCGAGGTGTGGCGGCTGCCCGCCGCGGGTTTCGCGCGCTTCATGACCGGGCTGGCCGCCCCCATGGCGATCGGCCGGGTCCGGCTGGACGACGGCCGTGACGTGCTGGGATTCATCTGCGAGCCGGCCGCGCTGCGGGGAGCCGCCGACATCACGCGCTTCGGTGGCTGGCGCGGGTGGATCGGTCGCCGCGCGGCGGTCTGAGATAATCGCTGGCGTGGCGGACGCGCGAGGCCCGGCGGCGGGCAAGCTGGCAGGGGCGGCCGAGCACCGGCGGGCGGGCCGCCCGCGGCTGCGGCCGGCCAGCAATGCCGACGTGCCGCCGCGCGCCGAGATACTCGACGCGGCGGCCGGGCTCTTCGTCAGCCAGGGCCTCGCCGCGACGACGACCCGGCAGATCGCCGAGCGCGTCGGCATCCGGCAGGCGTCGCTGTACTACTACTTCGCGGGCAAGGATGAGATCCTGCTCGAGCTGCTCACCCAGTCGGTGCGGCCCACCCTGCAGGTCGCCGCGACGCTGGAGTCCCGCTGCCGCGACGACCCCGCCGCCGGGCTGTATGCGCTCGCCCTCATCGACGTGCGGACCCTGACGCGCGCGCCGCACAACATCGCCACGCTCTACCTGGTGCCGGAGGTGCAGGGGGAAGAGTTTGCGTCGTTCCGGGCGGAGCGGTCGCAGTTGCAGGCGGTATACGGGCGGCTCGGCCGCGCGGCCGCCCCGTCGGCCGGCCTGGACGAGACCCTCATCGCGACGCTGGTCATGCAGGTCGTCGAGTCGGTCATCCATTTGCGCCGGTCCGGTGACCTCCGGGATGCCCATGCTCACGACATCGCCGCGTCCTGCCTTCGGCTCATCGGCTTGGGGGCGCCGCAGGTCACCCGCGCCCGCGCCGCCGCCGGGAGAGCCCTCGCGGTGGATGAGTAATCCAGGGTCCGTTCGGGATAACGGGTTAGAGCAGCGATCGGATTGGCGGGCCGACCGGACTGCGGAACCGGCCGAGACCTCGCCGTACCTAATGGGACCCTGTATCCGTCCGAGGGGTACACGGTCGTTAACAGCCGCTGCTAAACGGGCTTTAGGGTCAGCTCGTCGGTGATCATCCGGTAGTAGCAGGAAGGACGGGCCGATC
The DNA here is from genome assembly GCA_963836195.1 of uncultured Actinomycetota bacterium. Classification (GTDB taxonomy): domain Bacteria; phylum Actinomycetota; class Actinomycetes; order Streptosporangiales; family Streptosporangiaceae; genus Trebonia. The sequence continues at coordinate 3,954 of CAWIIX010000021.1, forward strand.
CCGAATGGGACACGGTGTGACATGCTCCGCCGGTCGTCCGCCGTACTAGGTAAAGCACCGAGTTCTGCTCGCAGTTGACCCGGATCTCGGCCAGTTTCAGCACATCGCCGGACGTTGCGCCCTTTCGCCACAGCTCGTTGCGCGAGGTGGACCACAGCACCGCGATGCGCTCGCGCAGCGATGTTCGCAGGGCCTCCTCGTTCGCGTACCCGATGAACAAGACCTCGCCGCTGTCCGCGTCCTGGAGCACGACTGGCAACACGTGCGCGCCGGTCGCCGCCACGCTCGCGAGCTTGCCGAAATCCAGGCCGAGGCTGGTGCCTTCTTCCAGATCGTTCACAGCAATGATCGTGCCCTGTGGCCGGAGGGAACGCCAGCCAATAACCATCGCAGCGACCGAGCGCCTCTGGGCCAGTGGCAGCGTAGGTGATCGAGCTTCACGGGGTCGTGCGGCCGTAGAACCGACCGACTGCGCGATACTGGCCACATGGTTGACGACAATGCACGGGACCGGGCTATCTACCACGCGCTGAAGGCGGCGGACGAAGTCGCGGCAGCGCTCCAGACTCACCTCATCGAGGAACACGGAGCCGATCCGGAACGCGCCGCTCCGGCGAGCTCTTCTAGCAACTCTCTCAAGCTGCTGCGGCAAGCCCGCGAGCATCTGGGGGAGGGACTCCGGGCCGTCGAGGCCGATCGCATCGCCGAGTCCGACGGGATCTCCCGGCGCAACCAATAGATCCAACACAGTTGGCGTAAAGCCAGCGGCGGGGGGATTACCCGGATACTTTGTGGGCCCCATGACCGTTGACTACCACCTGGCGGAGGTGTCGCTGCTGCGGGACCTCTACCGTGCGACTGGGGGCGCGCGGCTCGGCTGACGCCGCTAGGGCAGAGCAGGCGAGTCAGAGGATCGCGCCGCGAGGCGCCACCTCAATGGCTGCCACGCCCCGGCCGAACAGCACGACGAGCCGGTCACCGTGGTGAGTGCGAAGCAGGCCGGACTCCTCAGCCAGAGCCGAAATGACATGCTCGGCGACCTCATTCGGATCGGCCGTTCCCGGCTCGTCGTACCCGACGTCCAGGTGATCTCCACCGATGAGCCGGACGCGCAGCACAATTTCAGCCATGGCCACGCATCTTAGCCGTACTGCTGGCATAACGACAGCGGCGAATGGTCGCTGACCAGCCTGGACGGCGACTCACGCGCCTACGGCCCCGTCAACACCCTCACGCAGGAAGTCCGCGTGCCCGTTATGAGCGGCGCCAAGGCCGCCTGGTGAAGACCACTGTGCTAGCCTCCGCCGATCAGCGTGCCGAGTAGCCTGCCATAGCGCAGCAGATGTACATCCCCGAGGAAGTTCTCGCGGACGTAGACCTGGGCGGCCTGTCCCATCCGCGCCGCCCGGTCCTGATCGCCGAGCAGGAGCGTGGCCGCCGATCCGAACGCCGCCAGGTCGCCGGGATCGGGCAGCAAGATGCCGGTGCCCTCGGCGATCTGGTCGATGATCCCGCCGACCGCCGAGCCGATGACCGGCCGTCCCTTCCACATTCCCTCCGAGACGGTCAGCCCGAACCCTTCGGCCAGGCTCTTCTGCACGATGACGGTGGCGTGCCGCTGCAACGCGTTGACCATGGCCGCGTTCTCATCGATGTCATCCAGCGGCAGGGTCACCAGCAAGATCCGCGCCCGGGCAGCAGGGCTCAGGTCGTGCCACTGCAGCAGGCACTCCCCGTAGACCGCGGCGCCCTCCGGGTCGTCGCTCACATCCGTGACCGACGGGCCGACCAGCATCAGGTACCCCTCACCGGCGGGGGCGACATGGTCCGCGAAGCCGCGCATGACCCCGGCCATGTCCTTGAGCCGGTCCCACCGGGACACCTGGACCAGCACCGGATCACCTGGTCCGGGGCGGCCCTCGCCGATGACGGCCGCTGACCGGATGACAGTATCCACATCGCCGGTGCGGCGCGTGAACCTAGCGGGCGCCGTCGGCGCCGCGCCATCCAGCACGCCCAGCCTGGCCAGGATGGCCCGCACGGTCTCGGCGTCGAGCTGCTGGTTCTTCGGGGAGAACGGGTCGATCGACGGCGGGATGATCCACGCCTTCTCGGCGGGGATCCACGACGGGACGTATTCCCGGCGGGAGAACACGTATGCTTCCGCGGCGGTCAGGTGCGGCCGCAGGAAATCCCACCCGGCCCGGGTCACCTCGTTCTCCCAGTCCACGCCGATGTGGCAGCGCCACACCACCCGGGCGCCCGCCTGCGCCAGCGGCGCGGCCAGGCCAGCGGTCTGCGGGTCGTGCAGCAGCACCACATCGCCGGGCCGGACCCGGGCGGCCAGCTCCACCGCGTTCGCGGTCAGCATCTGTGCGTAGTGAGCGGCCTCCGCCGCGCCGAGCGGTGCTCCGGACAGGCTGCCGTGGATCTGATTGTGCAGCCGCTTGGTGATGGCGAAGAACCCGGCGTCGCCGGTGATCACCAGCCAGCCGATCGCGATGTCCAGGTCCTGCACGTACCCGACCAGGAACTGCAGCATCTCGGCGACCCCGCCACCCGCCGCGGTCGAGTTGACGTTCCAGATGGTGCGCCCGGCCAGTACCTGCCGGACCTGGGCGGCGGCCCGGGTCAGCTCCGCATACCGCAGGGCGCCGGTGACCGGCTCCAGCCGGGACACAGGCAGCTGCGGCACCTCCACGGCACGCACCAGGCTCACGGCGTCCGCCTCTCTGCCTGCGCAGCCGGGCCGTTGATCAAAGCGCAGCGTGCTCGACACTGCCCGTCAGCACGGGCGGTAAGAGTCAACCACGGTCACTCACCGACGATCAAGCGCACCGGCGCGGTCACAGCGCACCGTTATCGCAGAAAGGCTGAAGCAGACAGATCGGCAGGATCCGGTGCGCCGCGGGCGGGATCCGTAGTCACATTGGTGGCATACTGTCCGCCACTGGCGGCGCCGCGGTGGCTGGTTCGCCGCGTGGCGGGGCTGACGGGCGAGTGGTGCCTGGCGGTGGTGACAGGGGGCCTGATGGAGGGTGACGGAGCCGAGGGGGTGGTTTTCCCGCTGTCCGCGGACGGGAGGCGGAGCACGTCCGCGCTGGGCAGGGCGGTGGTTGCCGACGCGCTGCGCCCGGTCGATCCGGTGGGCGCCCTTGGCGCGGAGCAGGAGACGAACTGGCGTTCGGGCTACCTCATCCATTTTCGCCGCCTGGTGGAAGCGGGACTGACGTCGAAGGCTGCCGCGCTGTCGGTCGCCCGCGACGGGCTAGGTTCACTGCACGCCCGGATGCGGGTCAGGTGGCCGGCCGGCGCGGAGACAGGACTGGATGCGATGCTCGCAGCGCCCGCGCCGGCCTCCTTCGCCACGCTCAGCGTGCCGGGGTCCGGGCAGCGGGAAACCGAGCTGTCGCTGCCCTATCGTGGCGAGCGGTTGCGCGGCGATGCCCTGGCACGCCAGCTGCAGACCTGGGTCAGCGGCGGGGTCATCGAGCCGTCGTGCGCGGAAGCCGTCAGCGAGGTTGCGGCGCATCCGGAGTGGCTGCGGCTGCCGGGCCAGACAGTGATCGCGCTCGGGGCAGGCGCAGAGGTGGGCCCACTGGAGGTGCTGCTGCGCTGGGGCGCCCGGGTGGCGGGTGTTGACCTGCCCAGCCCGCGGGTGTGGGAGCGGGTACTGAGCATGGCCCGGCAGGGCGCCGGCGAGCTGCTCGTGCCCGTGAGCCGGGAGGCGCCGGCAGCGCTGAGCCCTGACAGCGGCGACGACGCCATCGCGCGATGGGCAGGCCTCAACCTGGTCCGCCAGGTCCCGGACGCCGCGGACTGGCTGGCCGGCCTGAACGGCCCGCTGGTGCTCGGCAACTACGTCTACGCCGACGGCGGCGCGAACGTGGCCGCGTGCGCCGCGGCGGACGTGCTGACCATGCGCCTGCAGGCCGCCCGCAGCGATGTGGCACTGGCGTTTCTCGCCACGCCGACCGATGTCTTCGCCGTCCCCTCTGACGCGGTCGCACACTCCGTCGGGGCTTACGCGGCCCGGTCCCGCACCGCGAAGCTGGCCGGCCGCCGCTGCGCGGCCTGTCCCGCGGGCGGTTGCTCCGCCGCGCCTACGCGCCCGGCGCCGACCCGGGCATCAGCGACACCCTGGTCCCTCAGCAAGGCCCGAACTATGCCCTGGCGAAACGGCTGCAGCGGTGGCGGGCCACCGTCGCGCGCGAGGCCGGGACCACCGTGTCGCTCAACGTCGCCCCACCGACCCGGACCCGGTCGGTGACGAAGAACCGCACGCTGGCGGCCGCCTACGCCGGCGCGCACTGGTTCGGGGCCGAGGTATTCGAGCCCGCCACCACCAGGACGCTCATGGCAGCACTGCTCGTGCATGACCTCCAAGCCACCGGGCCTGTGCACGCGCACCCGTGGCAGGACGAGGCATACGCCGCTGCGCACGGCGGGCTGTGGCGCATCGCCTACGCACCCCGCAGCGCACTGGGGCTCGCCGCCCTGCTCGGCTACGCCGCAACGCGCCACTGAGCCGATTACCTTGGCGAGCAGAGAGCGAAGACTCCCCAGACTGGATTAGTGCGCAAATCCGCTCCGCCACGACGGCCGACCCCGATCCCTTCCGCTGGGACCGGGGCCGCAAACGGGCGCGAACGGCGTGTTACGGCTGTTGGCCAGCCTGGTTCGTGATCGCCGTCCGGAGCAGGGCGTCCCCGCCAACCTGGCCCTGCTCACCCCGGGTGGTGATACCAAGCAGGGTGTAGGTGGTCGGATCGAAGATGAGCACGGCGGTGCTGCCCATGAACGACCAGCCGACGCCGATCCCCGGGCGGCCGCTTATGTCCTTGACGTTGCGCTCCAGGGTCAGGCCGGGCATGGTCGCCAGGAACTCATACAACGCGGCCCGCTGCGCAGGCAGGAGGTAGTCGGACTGGAACATGCCCCCGACGACCTTCGCCACGTCGTTGATGTCGCTCAGCCTGACTCCCTGCGCCTTGGCCAGGTAGGCGGGCATCGCGCTCGCGGTCGTGGGCATCGCGGGGAAGAACGCGGGCTGCGGGGTACATGGCTCGGTGACGACCGGTCCGTCCAGGGGGACGGGTGCCTTCGGCTTGGCCGGCCCCGTATAAGGCTTGCCGTTGGACCCGGGCAGCCGGATCTGGCGCTTGCCGTCGACGCAGCCGAGAATGGTCGTCGTTCCGTAGGGCCCCTGGGCTTCCATGAGCCCGTTCCTTGATCCGTCCACCGAGAGCCAGGTCTGCGCGACGTGACCGCCGCCGTCCCCGACCTTCGTGTAGACGAACTGGTCCGGCCGTGGAGCCGCGCCGGGGTGGCTCAGCGCGGCGGTGGCCGCCGTATCCAGCACCTGCTTTGCTGTCAGAACCGCGATGACCGCGGTACGGCTGGGCACCGGGTTCGGGTGGGCGATCGCCGTCCCGGCCGAGTGCGTGCCGCCGGGCAGCGATGACAGCGTGAGGCCGACCGCCAGCGCCGCCACGGCCCCTGATGTCACGCCGACGACGATGCGGATGCGTGAGCGTGCCGCTTTCCGCTCCGGCCGGCCTGATCCGATGATCTGCTGGTAGATGCCGATCGCCTCGGCCGAGTCAGGTCCGGGCAGCGGCTGCCGGCTGGCCGGGTCGTGTGCCCTGAGCAAAGTGTCAACGTCCATGGTTTCCTCCCGTATGAGCTGGCATCGGCGTTTCGCGGACCGGGTTTGCTGGCGGCGGCTCCCCGAACGCCTCACGCACCCGCGTCCTGGCACGGTGCACCCGGATCCCGATCGCGTTCGGTGAGCAGCCCAGGACCTGCGCGGCTTCTGCGTAGGACAGCTGCTCCCAGGCGACGAGCATGAGAGCCTCCCGCTCGGCGGCGGGAACCTGGCGCAGCGCCCGGGTCAGCCGGCCGTCCGGGCCGTCGAGAGCCGGCTGCGGCGCGGCGACATGACTGGCCTCGATCCGGGCGATCAGCCGACCGAACCGTTCCTTGCCGCGTCGATGACCAGCCAGAACGCGGCGAGCCACGCCGTAGAGCCACAATCTTGCCTCGGGGGCCGGGGGAACGTCGTCGAGCCGCCGCCAGGCGGTTGTGAACACCTCGGCCACGACGTCTGCGACATCGGCCTGCACATCCACGCGGCGGACCGCGTACGCCTGGATGTGCAGGTAATGCTCCTCGTACAGCTGGCGGAAGCGACGTTCTCGTTGCGCATATCCGTCGTCAGCACGCACCTGTTGCTGCTCCTCACGCTCGTCCGTCCGTACATGCTGGTTCATGGCCGGCAGCGCCGTAGATCTTTCGCGGATCGCGCAAAAAGCCTTCGCGGCAGGATAGCTGTGCGGTTGACGAGGAACGACGGGTCCGTTGGGGAGAGGGAGTAGTGCGCGAGTGGGCCTGAGCCGGACGGCGAAACGGGTCTGACATTCAACGCCGCCTGCCGTCTGCCGGGAGACTTCGCCAGCGACGAACCCGTGGGCGCCTACTGCGGCGGACGGTACTGAGAACCCTGCACCTTGCGCAAGGACTCGATCCACTCCTGGCCATTCAGCAGCCGAGTGGTCTTCGCCGACTTGGCCGCACCGCCGGCGGCGATCGCTAGCGCGAAGGAAGCCGCGCTCGTGTCATCCGGCGCCTCGAACATGACAACCGCGTCGTACTCGCCGAACGGGTAGCCGGCTGCCACGAGCTTGCCGCCCAGGGCCTCGATGGTCGGCCTGACGGCCTCGATCCGGTCTTGCGGCTCTCTGACCAGGGCTGCCACGGCCCCCGGAGTGTAGGAGAGCTGATACATATACAGCGGCATCGGAAGATCCTCTCATCTGGAGATGAGTCAGGGAATCCGCTGAGGTCTTGGGGGCGGCCGCCGTCTCTCGCGACGACGGAAGAGGCCAGGGACCCGAGATTGTCTAGTGACAGCGTAGATCCGGGTTGACGCACCGTACACCCCCTTCGGCGGTGCCGCGGGTCATGTGCCGGGTTCGGCCAGCGGGCTGTTGTCGCGCTGGTGATAACCGGCGGTCATGCCGCCGTCGACCAGCAGCGTCGTGCCGGTGATGAATTCAGCCTCGTCGCTTGCGTAGAAGACCGCCGCGGCGGCAACGTCGCGGGCCTCGCCGAGCCGGCCGATCGGGGGGATCGGCCAGTCGCCGCTCTCGGGCCGGTCCTCTTCACCGGCCGGGGCCATGTGCCGCATCCCGGGCCAGATATCTCCCGGGCAGAGCACATTCGAGCGCACCCCGTCCGGGCCCGCCTCCAGCGCCAGCATCTTCCCCAGCATTACCACGGCCGCCTTGGAGACCGAGTACAGCCCGATGGCCTGCTCGCCCCAGATGCCCGCGTCGGAGGCGATGTGGATCATGCAGCCACGGCCGCGGGCCAGGTGCGGGTAAGCGGCCTGCGCGTAGAGGAGGTAGCCCCGCACGTTCACGTCCATCAGCCGGTCGTAGTCCGCCAGGGGCGTTCGCAGGAGGCCCGCCTCAACCCCGACCCCGGCATTGTTGACCAGCACGTCGAGCGTCCCCAGGTGCTCGGCTGCCAGCTCCACCGAGCGCGCCACCGCAGCCGGATCGCCAGCGTCGGCGGCCACGAACCAGCCCTGGCCGCCTTCGCGGAGCGCTGCCTCCGCGCGCTGGCCCAGCTCCTGATCCCGTCCGGTCACCACAACCCTCGCGCCCTCGCGGAGGAATCTCTCGGCGATGGCGAAGCCGATGCCGGTGGTGCCCCCGGTGACCAGCACCTGCTTGCCCTGCAACCGTCCCGTGCCTCTAGTCATATCCATCTGATGCAACTGCTGCCTTCTGTCAATGCGCCGAGCTGGTCACGCCCGCTTCGGACGCATCAACTGGTAGATCCGGACGTCATTGACATTCTTTCCGTCCGCGATCACTCCGGCAACATCCGCCGCAGTGATCACACCTACCGCCTGCTCCGGCTCGCGACCATCCACGACGGCCAAGGTGGTGACGTCAGCACGCTTCATCAGGTACGCGGCCGCCGCGATGTGGGCGTTTGATTCAACCGCCCGCGGGGCTGGAACCGTCGCGCCGACGGTGGCCGGAAGGTCCCCGGAGTCGATCTCGCGCCGGGGCAATGGGACGGCGGTGCCATTGAGCATGGTTTTTCCTCTCAGACCTGGGTCGGTGGCGGTGGCGTACTGGAACGATCTCTCTCGTGTGGGCCGGTGTGCGGGTCGCGGTCGATCACTCCCCAGAAGCCATCGACCGCGACCCGAGTGTTGCCGGTGCCAGGCGGCGGTCGATCACCCCCCGAGTGATCAACCGCGGCCTCGGCACTGGCCGACCCCCATCGGCCAGTTCCCCGTTGCCCATCGGCACCAACACCCACGACGCTACGGTCAATCGCCGCCCGTCGAATCAGGTGAACACCCAGTCACGCATGGCAGCCGGTGCGCCAGCTCGGTTCGGGATCGGACGCTGAGTTTCCTGCGGCTGAGCCCCGGGACAGTCCGCTTTAGTCGCTCGGTGTTGGTTGTGATGTCGGCAGTCCCTCCAGGCTGAAGTTGTGGATGTTGTTGGTCCGGCCGTTGTCGTTCATCTCGAACCCGGTGGCGATGGACCACAGCCAGCTGTCACTGCTTAGCCAGCCGTGGCTCTCGGCGTTGCGGAAGAACGGGTTGAGCCACAGGCCGGAGACGTTGACCTGTCGGCCCTTGCTGCCGTTCGGCGCGTTCAGCCAGAGGTAGGCCACGTAGCGCCATGTGGTTCCGTCGTGCCCGGCTTCCCACGTCATGATGCCGAACCGCTTGCCGTCGATGGTGACGTCATCTCCCAGTCGGCTGCGGGCGTTGACGCCTGGCCATGCCGTCCAGACCATCAGCTCGGTGTCCCCGTTGCGGGCGTCGATGCTGTGGTGACTCTGGACCGGGGAAAACCAGATGTCGAGTGACTCGTTGCCCTGGTACCCGCCTGCGATCCACGAGCCAAAGCTGACCATCGGAGCGCCGTCGTGCTTCTGCTGCACCGGGAAGGTGTAGCAGGTGTCCTTGCTGCTCGCGCACGTGGGCTCGCCCGTGGGCACGTAGCCGGCGATCAGGGCGGGGTACTGCCAGTCCGTATTAAACAGGACATTGGGGACGGCGAACGTGCCGTGGTAGCGCTCGCTGCTGACGCAGGTGCCGGCGCTGTCGATGACCGCGAGTTCGGTAGTCGGCAGCTTGATGCGCTCCCAGTCGTTTGACCCGCACATGGGCTTGTTCCACTGGCCGATGACGCCGACCTCCGGCCGCACGCTCGCGCCCGCCGGGATGGCTATCAGGCCGAGGAGGCACAGCGCCGCGGCGAGGGCGATGACGAGCCGCCTCATGACGTTACGACCGCTGCCGCCGGGGTGCCACGAATACCCGCGACGGCGTTGGCCGTTACCCCGATAGTCTTTTCCATTTCCCCCCAGAACAGCGATAACTTGCAGTGCTCGAAGACGCGCTAAGACCTATAGTTGCTCTCTCCGGTGGCGGGAGGGCTCGGTGACTGGTTGCGGGCTGGTAGCACCCCGAAAGCAAGCGGTCGGCCCCGGTCCCTTCCGCCTGGGACCGGGCCGCGGACGGGCACGGAGCACCGCAGAATTTCGCCTGGGGTGCGCTCGCGATCGGTGTCATCTAGGTACGACAGGCGCAGACCGCAGAGGTGGATGAGTAACCCGCGGTCCGCTCTGGATATGGACGAGTAGCCGTTGTCTGGAAGCCGGGTGAGAATTTCCTGACCGCGCGAGCAACCTGATCGCGCGGAAAGTGTCTCTGCTTCGTGGACAGGATGGATATGTCGAGCCGACCGCCGCTGACGCCCGGCGGCAGCCGCGTGGGCGACGCCGACGCCGACGCCGACTCGACGTCCGGCGTGACCGCGCTCTACCAGGCCCACGCGGTAGGGCTGATCCGGCTCGCCATCGTCATGCTGGGCGACCGCGGCGCCGCCGAGGACGTGGTGCAGGACGCGTTTCTCGGCCTGTACCGGCACTGGCACCGGCTCGCCGACCCCGGCAACGCGCTCACGTACGTGCGCTCGGCGGTGCTCAACCGCTGCCGCAACGCGTTGCGGCAGCGCGGGCAGCGCGACCGCCATGACCGTCAGGGCCCCGGGCCGACGGCGAGCGAGTCGGCCGAGGCGTTGGCGCTGATCGGCGAGGAGCACCAGCAGGTGCTGGCCGCCATCCGGACGCTGCCCGACCGGCAGCGCGAGGCCCTCGTGCTCCGGTTCTACCTCGACCTGTCCGAGGAAGAGACCGCCCGCGCCATGGGCGTCAGCCGGGGCACGGTCAAGTCGGCCACCTCCCGCGCGGTCGCGGCGCTCGGCCGCAAGCTCAAGGAGGGCTCATGATCACCACCGAAGACCGGGCCCGGGCGGCGATGCGGGCCATCGGGGACACCGTGCGCGACGCCCCGCCGCTCGAGCTCGCGCCCGGCGCCCGGGCGTTCCCGGCTGCCGCCGATGAGGTGCAGTTCGGCGGTCATGGCACCCGCCGCCTCGGCCTGCGCCGTCGCGGCACGTACCGCCTCGGCCTGCGCCGACCCGGTGGTGCGGACCGTCCCGGGAGCCCCGGCCCGGACCGCCGGTGGCCGTCCAAGCTGGCCCCGATCGCCGCCGCAGTCGCGGTCGCGGCCGTCGCCGTCGCGCTGGTGACAATCAGAGATGTCCCGAACGGTCGCGTGGCTTCGCCTTCTCCTTCGACGACTTCGGTCGGCCCGGCGGGCAAGAACGTGAGCATTCCCGGGGTGCCCGAGTACTACGTCGCCTGGATGCAGGCGAGCACGCCGTACCTGGTCGTAGACGACACCGCCACCGGCAAGCAGGTGGGTGAGGTCATCGAGCCGCATGGCGTGTACCTCGAGGAGATCTACGGGGCGGCCGCCGACGACAGGACTTTCATCGCCATGGGCGACCGCCTGGGCGGCGCCGATAGGGGCACGGCGGTGTGGTATCTGCTCCGCATCGACCCGGGCGCCAGAACGCCCGCACGGCTGACCCAGGTGCCGATCCCGGTCCAGCAGAACCCGGCCGGGGTCGCGATCTCACCCGACGGCACCGAGGTGGCGGTCGCCTTGGCCGGCAGTCCGGCGACGGTGCGGATCTACTCCATTGCGACCGGAAGGGTGGTACACGCCTGGTCGGCGACGGTGCCGGGCTCGGTCGCGGTGGAGTCGTGGACGGCATCGGGGGAATCATCGCAATTCACCGCCGCCAGGGTCCTGCGCTGGTCGTCCGACGGGCGGCGACTCGCCTTCGCCTGGAACTCCGCCGCCATCCGCGTGCTTGACGTCTCCGCGCCGAACGGGAACCTGATCACCAGCAGCAGTGTGGTTGCCGCGATCGGGACGACGGTCAACAAGGACAGCAGCGTCACCTGCAACGCCTCGCAGGGCTGGCAGCTGATCGCGGGCGGACAGGAAGTCATCTGCGCGGGCAGCGTGAAGGCGGACGGTCCGCCGACCAGCGCCGGTAGCGGCGGGGCGTGCACATACAGAGGGCGGACGTCTATCGGCTTCCTCGAGCAAACCAAGGACGGCACGGGCGGCGTCTCGACAAGCCTGGTCGACTTCGAGCCCGAATGCTCCGTCCAGGCCGGGGACACCGACGGGGCGTACATCGGCTGGGCGAACGCGGACGGCAGCGTCGTGATCGGGTCGCAGGTGTGGGACGGGCACGTCCGATTCGGGCTCTTCCGCGACGGGCGTTTCACCCCGCTCCCGGCCCTGCCAGTGTCGGTGCCCGTGCCGACCGGGGTCCTTATCGGCACCTACGACTGGTGACACGCTCGGCACGATCAGCCTGGGACAGCCTCACTGCTCTCACTGATCCGTCGGATAAAGGCCTTGAGCTGAGGAACGACCTCCGGCTCGGAGTCCAGAGCGCGTTCCAGCTGGTTTACCTCGTGCGGTGTCAGCCGCAACAGCCGGTCCTCGGCGAGCACAGCCCTGGCCCGCTCCATCACAGCCCCGAGGACGAACGACGTCAGGTCCTGCTGCTGCACGCTGGCGGCCGCCTTGATCGTCTCAAGAGACTCAGGGTTCAACCGCACATTGATGCGAGCAGACTTGGCTTCGGACATGGCAGTACTGCTCCTCCCAGCCGCTGGCTCTATTGTACGTCCGTGAGACGTACAGGTCAACGAGCTTAGGCTTCAAGGGTGGGCGGATCCGGCACGAACTCGGGTTCGCGACCGACGAGAAGCCGGGAGCGCAACTACCGGCTGAACCTGGGCCACCGCGCTCCGCTGCCCGCGCTACGGGCCGGGTTCGGGCAGCCTCACAGCCGGGATCTGAGCACGGCGACCTCGGGGAACTCGTCCGGCGAGCCGTAGCCGTGCTCGGCCAGCCAGCGGACGTTAGTCAGGCATCGCAGCGACCACCATGCGTGGATGAGGTCGCGGTCGACGTCGGCGCCGTAGCCGGCGACGACGTCGCCAAGGCGCTCCCGGTGTCCGAGCGTGAGGATGGCGAGGTCACACAGCGCGTCGCCCTGGGACGCATCGGACCAGTCGATCACGCCGGTGACCTCGTCGCCGGCGACGAAGATGTGGTCGGCCTGCAGGTCGCCGTGCGTGAAGACCGGTGTCCACGGCCGGAGCGCGGTCTCGGCGAGCCGGCGGTTGCGCGTGACCAGGTCGGCGGGAAGGACGTCGTTGGCGACGAGCCACTCGCACTCGGCGGCGAGGCGCGATGCGAGCTCGTCGAGGCTCTGACCGGGCCGTGGCGGCAGCGGCGCGTCGTGCAGCATCCGCACCGCCGCGCCGGCCGCGGCCCACGCCCCCGGCGACGCCTTCGACGGCTGGCCGAGGTGGCCGAGTGCCGTCCCGCCGACGGCGGCGATCGCGAGCACGGGCGGCTTGCGCCACAGGATCTCCGGCGTCGGGATCGGCGCCAGGGCCATCGCCTCGACCTCGGCGTCGGCCCGCGCCTGATCGGCGTCGATCTTCAGGAACACGTCGCCGACCCGCAGGGTCGCGCGCTCGGAATGGGCAACGACGACCTCGACCTCTTCCATGCCGGCATTGTCGCGGGCACGATCACCGGCGTCACCCGGTTTATCGCGCGTCACCGAATGGCTGGCGGCTTGCCCTCCTCGGAGGCACCGAGCTCGGCGCTCCATCCGCACGTCCGGCAGCCATGAAGAAAGGCCGAGCGCAGGAACTCCACCGCCGTCGCATGCGGGTCGGGGGCTGCGCGGACGTCATCCCAGTCCAGGATGTACTCCCCGAGGGTCTTGTCCCACCGGGCGGCCGCAGGGGACAAGGCTGCTTCGCCGAAGCCCGGCGGCGCCGGGTAGGCGAAGGCGTAGAAGGCCGCCCGGACGCTGGCGGTCCCCGGCCACCAGCCGAGCCCGATCTGCTGGGCGTCGTCCGCGTTGCGGGTGATGAAGCCGTCCGACGCCGGCTCGGCCGGGGCGCCGGAGAACATCAGCACGCACAGGTCGAACGAGCCCCACCACGCGTTGACCGGCGTGGACCGGCCCCGGTAGGGCGCGCGGAACGCTGCCAGCGCCAGCGCCGCCTGGGTGGCCGCGCCGAAGTAGGCCTCGACCTGGCCCGGGTTGTAGGTGGCGTGCTCGTGGTCCTCGTCGAGCGGCACGCTCCACGGGACCTCCTGCGGCTTCGGGTTGATGCGAACCGCGCCGCCCGCCCGGGCCACCGCCGCCAGGACATCCCTGGTCACGTCGGCCACCGGCCGGTCCGGGACGAGCGGCACCCGCTGGACCGATCCCCGGCTATGCTCCACCACCGCCTCGTGCGTGTGCAGGTCAAGCGCCACCACCAGCGACCCGGAACCATCCGGCGCGCGCAGCGTCCCGGTCTCCAGGCCGCGCGCGGTCAGTCGTAGCGCGGCGTGCAGCAGCTCCGGCTCGGGCGGCGCGAGCTCCACCGCCAGCTTGCCAAGCAGCTGGGTGTGGGCGTGCAGCGTGTCGCAGGTCGCGGCCCACCGGTCGTAGGAAATGGCTGGCCAGTGCTGTGTCATCATGTGCCCCCTCCCCTACAGGCTTCCCCCTGCCGCCAGCTGTCACGACAACGATCGGCGAGCTGCGCGGCGAAACCGTTACCGGAAACCGCAACCGGATGCCTCGCCCGGGTCGTCCAAGCAGTCGGCGGCGTCCGCCGCAGGCACGAGATCCCCGAAAGGCACTGGCGATGACCCGGAAAGAGCAGGGCACGCGGCGAATAGGGCGCGGCTGGCTCGCGGCCGCGATCGGCCTGGCGGCAGCGGCGGTAGCGGCGGCCATGATCGGACCCGTCGGCGCACTCACGGCACCACCGGCGACCAGCGCCGCCTCGCTGACAGCTACAGCGACGGACGCCGCGCCAGCCGCGCAATCCGCCACTCCGGCCGGCTGGGCGCCGGTGCCGTACGGGAACGCGCAGCTCTCGGTACCGGGATCGTCGTGGCTGGTGGAGACCCCGCAGCAGCTCATGTGCGGGTTGGGGGATTTCGACGGGATGATCTTCGCAGGCGTCACCCCCGGGTTCCCCAAGGGCTGGAACTGCGGCGTGACCGCCAGCCTGGCCTGGATCCTCCCGGCCGGGAAGTTCCCGAAGGGACTCACCCAGGGCAAGCCCAGCGCCGTCATTCACGGCATCCCGGTCTACCGGCTGGCCAGCGCCAAGGGCACCACGGCGTACCTCGTCCCGGAACTCGGGGTGCGCGTCGGCGCCGGAGGCAAGCTGGCCGCGCGGGTGCTGGCCACGCTGTCCAGGTCGCCGCTTGACGTTGTGCTCAGCCGTGGTCCGGCCGCCCGCGTCCCGGTCGGCTGGGTCTGGCGGCAGTTCGCCGGCGTGACGTTCGCGACCCCGCGCTCCTGGGGCCTGCAGCGCGAAGACCAGTGGTCCACCTGCGGAACCGGCCTGTGGACGAACGCGCTGCTGCTGGTCAACGCGACCAAGCCGCCGATGTACCTGCCGTGCCCGCTCCAGCTCCCGTACGCCGGCGCTGACGAGGCCGAACCGGGCCTGGTCGCCGTCACCGGGAAGTACGCGGCCGAGTCGGTCGGCCAGAGCTACGGCCGCTGCCAGTCGCGGCGCGGCGTCCGGATCTGCCTCTCCTCGGTCACCGGGCAGGGCGGCCTCCCGGCCGGCGTGCTGAGCTTCTCGGTCACCCGGCCGCGCCGCCCGGCGACGTACTTCCTGCTCGGGCTGGCCGGGTCCGGGGCCAGCGCGCGGGCGGTCTTCGACTCGATCGGTCTGAGCCCCGCCTGACCCGCGTACCCTCGCCGGGCAAAAGTCGCGGGGCCGGGCTGACGTACTGGGAGCACGACTACTTCGACTCGAACCGGGTCCTGCACTGGGACCAGACGCAGGTCAACTACGGCCCCCGCACGTGGTGAAACTACAACATGCACGCGGCCGGGCCGGTCCAGGGCCCGGAGCCGTCGGGGGCCGTCGGCGGCGATTACGACAGCCCGGCGCAGGTCAAGCAGTGGCTCGACAAGGGCGTGGGCAAGATCGTGGGCCACCCCTACGTCGACGGGCACCACACCGTCGAGCTGTCCATTTCCGCAGGCCCGGTCAAGACGTTCGTGATCTTCGCGGACGTCCACACCTACCAGGTGGTCCGCACGATCGACTACTTCAACCAGCTGCCGCGGTCCCCGCCGATCACGGCCGACTACACGTGGGTGCCGAGGACCCCGGCCATGGTGAAGCTGGTCAACAACCCCGTGATCCCGGCCGGCTTCACTGAGGTTCCTGTCGGCTACTAGGAGTCGGCACCCGCTCGCGCGCACCGGTCGCGGTGCGCGCGAGCGACGGCTACGGCGGTCTCCGCCAGGCCCTTTGGCCGGGCTTAGACTCGAGCCGTGACCGAGATGCTGGCCGACGGGGTCGAAGGGCTGATGACTCTGTTTGACCCGCATCGAGTCGCGGACCCCTACCCCACATACGCGTGGCTGCGGGCTGCCCGGCCGGTCTGGCATCCGATCGAGCGGGTGTACGTGCTCAGCCGCCACGAAGACTGCGCGGCGGTGCTCCGCGACCCCAGGTTCGGGCGCGCCGAGGCGGGCCGTCTGGGGCTCCGCCGGGTCGGCCAGAGCACCGAGGTGACCGGGGAACCGCCGGCCGTCCGGTCATTCCTCGCGCTGAACCCTCCGGACCACACCCGCCTGCGCCGGCTGGTCTCGCGGGTGTTCACCCCCGCGCGGGTGCGAGACCTCGGCCCTCGGATCGAGGCGATCGCCGCCGAGCTGATCAAGACCGCCAGCGCGTCCGGCGGGCCGGTGGACCTGATCGCCGCGCTGGCCTCGCCGCTGCCGGTGACGGTGATCAGCGAGCTGCTCGGCGTTCCGCCGGCCGACTACCAACGGCTGGTCGGCTGGTCCGACGCGCTGGCGCGGGGCCTCGACCCCGGCTTCCTGATCTCGGCCGAGGACCGGGAGCGACAGCAGCTAGCCCGGGCCGAGTTCGGCGCCTACCTGAGCGATCTGATCGCGGCCCGTCGGCGATCTCCCGGCGACGATCTCGTGTCCGCGCTGGCGGGGGTGGTTGACGACGGTGACGTGCTTAGCGAGGAGGAGCTGATCGCGACCTGCATCCTCCTCCTCGTCGCCGGGCACGAGACAACCACCAGCCTGATGGGCTCGGCCGTCCTCGGGCTGATTCAGCACCCCGGCCAGCTCGCCCGGCTGCGAGCCGAGCCCGAGCTCATGGCCGGCGCGGTCGAGGAGTTCCTGCGCTACGACCCGCCGGTCCAGCTGACCGCGCGGGTCGCGCTGACCGACGCGAGCATCGCCGGGGTGCCGGTGTCGGCCGGCTCGGCCGCCTTGATGCTGGTCGGCGCGGCCAACCGGGATCCCGCCCTGTGCGCCGACCCCGAGCGGCTCGACATCACCCGCCCGCCGACCCGCCATGTGTCGTTCGGACAGGGCATTCACTTCTGCCTCGGCGCGCCGCTGGCCCGGCTGGAAACCCAGATCGTCCTGCGCCAGCTGCTGGTTCGGCCGGACGATCTGCGCCTGGCAGGCGAGCCGGCCTGGAAGGAGAACACCGTCCTGCGCGGCCTGCGCAGCCTCCCGGTCATCCTTGGCGAGCGGTGAACTGCAGCTGACCGAGGTATGCCGCGGCCAGCTGCAGTCAACCGAACTGGGCGCCGTCAGGCGACGGTGAATCCGCCGTCGATGGGCAGGATGGTCCCGGTCACCAGGCTCGCGTCGACTAGATAGGCGACCGCGCCGGCCACGTCGGCGGCGGTGCCGATCCGGCCGACGGGCACGCTGCCCGCGGCCGCGGTGAACTGGGCCTGGCGCTGGTCATCGGGCAGGAACGACCACCAGGGGGTGTCGATGATGCCGGGTGAGACGGCGTTGACGCGGACCGGCGCGAGCTCGGCCGCCAGCGGCGAGACCATCCGCTCGATCGCGCCGTTGACCGCCGCCAGCGTGACGGTGCCGGGCAGCGCGGCCCGCGCGCTGGCGGCGGAGATCATCGTGATCGACCCCGTCACCTGCGCCTCGCGAATCGCGTGGACGTAGCCGAACAGCTTGCCGGTGAAGGCGGTCTCGAAGTCGTCGGGGCTGATCTCGCGGATCGGGCCGAGTCCGACCGGGCCCGGGCTGAAGGCGAGCACGAGGTGCTCGAACGGCCCCAGCCGCTTGAAGAACGCGGCCACCGCGTCCCGGTCGGTGCCATCGACCCGCTCGGCGCCGGCGAACCTGCCCTCCAGGTCGGCCAGCTTCACCGGATCGCGGCCGGTCACGGTGACGTCGAACTTGGCGCTGGCGAGGTGCTCGGCGGTCGCCAGCCCGATGCCGGAGGTTCCGCCCATGACCACTGCGCGCATGTGTCTTCCCTTCCCAGTTTCGGTACCCTACGTCTCGATACTATACGAGACGAGACGTCTTGTAACATCGACCGCATGAACGAAGGACGAATGCCCGGGCGCCCGCGCAGCGAGGCGTCCCGGCAGGCGACCCTGATGGCCGCGCTCGAGCTGGCGGCCGAGATCGGCTACGGCCGCCTCACCATCGAGGGCATCGCCGCGCGGGCTGGCGTCGGCAAGCAGACGATCTACCGGTGGTGGCCGTCGAAGGCCGACATCCTGCTGGAGGCGGGCGCGGCCAAGGCCGACCTGCGCGTGCCGGTGACCGATCACGGCAGCTACCGCGCCGACCTGCGGGCGTTCCTCGAGGCCAGCTACCAGATGGCCAGCCACCCGGGGCTCGCCGACCTGCTGCGGGCGCTGATGGCCGAGGCCCAGATTGACCGGGAGTTCGGCGACCGCTTCCGCGCCGCCTTCCTCGAGCGCCGTCGCGAAGCGCTCGCCGTCATCATCGACCGCGCCCGCGAACGGGGCGATTTGCCCGCCCGTCCCGCCCCCGGCATCGTGGCCGACATCGTGTTCGGCACCATCTGGTACCGGACCCTGGCAACCCGCCGGCCCCTGGACGCCGACCTCGTCGACGACCTCATCGGCCTGCTCGCGCCGACGTCCTAGCGGGGCGACTCCGGACAGACTCACCCAGCGTAAAGCTGTTCCAGGTTCACCAGGTGGACGTCAGCATCACGGGCCGATCGCAGCTCGGGGCTGAATCCGGCGCCGGAGTAGCAGTGGAGGCGGGTGTGACGGGTATCGAACCCCTTGACCGCGAGCAGATCCCGGGCACGGCGCAGGCGCTGCACGTGCTGCCGGTCCATGACCCGGTCCCACTTCGCCTCGCCCAGGGAGAGAACGCGGCGGGGGCGCCCGTGCTCGGCAGGCGCCAGTACGGCGACGTCGATCTCTAGCTGGGCGCGGTTGGCTGGATCAGCGACGACGCCGGAGCCCACCTCGCCGGGCGGGCCGCCGAAGACCTGCGGATCGGCCCTGATCGCGTAGTCGCGGCAGAGCGCTTCGAAGTGCGGTCCTACCACCTGGGAGAGAAATCGGCCCTCGGAACCGAGCCACACCGTCGGCCCTTCTCCCAGTTCGAGCCGCGCCCGGTCACGGCTCATGATCGACTGGTAGAACGTGACCAACGGCTCGGCGATCCGATAGGTGGCCCGCCCCGATCTGAACAGGTCGGGTTGCCTGATCAGCAGTCGGCTGCCCTCGAGAACACGGAGCGGATGCGCTATCTCGTTGGACTTCCGGCCAACGTAGCAACTGTATTTAACCGAATTATGCTTCGACGGATGCGTGGTCGAGGGCATGGACCTCGTCGGCGGTGAGGTTCAGGGTCGCGGCGGCGAGCAGCGGGCCGAGCTGGTCCACGGTGCGGGCGCTGGCCAGCGGCGCGACGACGCCGGGCCGGGTGAGCAGCCAGGCGATCGCCACGGAGGCGTCCTCGACGCGGTGGGCGGCCGCGATCTCGTCCAGGGCGACGAGCACCGCGAGACCAGTGGGCGTCAGGTAGCGCGCCGCCGCGGACTGCCGCGCGGCCCCCGCGTTGTCGGTCGCGGTCCGGTACTTGCCGGCCAGGAAGCCGCTGGCGAGCGCGGCGTACGGTATGACGCCGAGGCCGAACTCGGCCACGATGGGCGCGAAATCGGTCTCATAGGGCTCGCGCGCGACCAGGTTGTACTGCGGCTGGAAAGCGACCGGCAGCGGCCAGCCTTCGGACTGACAGACCGCGAACCACTCGCGGATCCGGGGCGCGGTGTAGTTGGAGAGCCCGACGTGCCTGATCTTCCCTGCGACCTGCAGCTCGCGGAAGGCCCCGGCCGACTCCGCGATCGGGACGTCCGGGTCGTCGTAGTGGGCGTAGTACAGATCGATGTAGTCGGTCTGCAGCCGGCTGAGCGAGGCGTCGGCCCCGCCGAGCACGCTCTTGGCGGACAGGCCGCGGAACTGCGGGTGCCTGCTCACCTTCGTCGCGATGACGACCGAGGTCCGGTTTCCCCGGGCCTTCGTCCACTCGCCGATGATGGTCTCCGACTCCCCGCCGGCGTGCCCGGGCACCCAGGCCGAGTACGAGTCGGCCGTGTCGATGAAGTTGCCGCCGCCGGCCACGTAGCCGTCGAGCACCGACAGGGACGTCTCCTTGTCGGAGGTCCAGCCGAAGGTGTTGCCGCCAAGTCCGAGCGGGAACACGTCGAGGTCAGATTTGCCGATAACAGCCATGACCAAAATCCTAGGCGCGGGCTGCGCGGGGCCTCGCCGTGGCCCGGGCGGGCAGGGGCGGAGGCTGGTGGGCGACGTCCAGCGCGAAATCCGGGAAAACGGTCTCCGGGATCATCGCGCCGCTGATGGCCGGCACTCGGGCAGGTCGTGAACATGGCCATGGCCGCGAGCGGGAACCTGATCACGGCCGAGCTGGCGAACCTGCCCGCGTGGCTAGGCGAGATCATCAAGGGCGCGTACCCAAGCCGACGACAACCGAACAGTTGCACGCCGAACTAGCCTCCTTCTCCGGCCCGATGCTCAACACCAGGCTGGAGGGATTGATCAACCAAGGATTCGGAATTAGGCTCAACAATCAAGGTAACATCACGGGCCTCGTTCTCAGTGGCATCGTATCGGCCGTCGCGCCGGTACCTATACCGCTCGGGTGGTAATACGCTCCAGAATAAGACGCCAAATGCAAAGGATATGAATCCGGCACCTTGAGATTGGAATCAGAGCATGTTGAGCAAGGACCAGCTAGCTCGGGTATGGATTCCGCTACGGAAGTATTTCGATGTCATTATCGATAAACTTGCGATAGAGTTTCCGGAAGCCCTGCCGTCAGCGACTTGGCAGCATGGCCCGAAGTTTCCCTTCACCGGTTATCTGAGCCTGCTCGCCACGCGCGATATTAATAGGGTGGAGGACTGCGTGCTTATGATGGAGGTGGCACTCGTGCGGGACTACCTTATCGTCAAGTACGACATCTTTAACGGGCACGGAGACCTCTTTGCTTACGGGCCAAAGCTCACCTTCTCCGCAAAAGCGCCAGACGAGGAGCAGATAGCGTTTCTCCTTGCGACGGAGAAGGCAGCAGAGGAATTCTTTACGGACAACTTTGACGATGTCCGGCGAGCCTTGATGGGAGCCGACTCGTGACATCGGCACCCCCGGCGCGCCGCGGAGGCTGCGCTCGGTCCGCGGGCCCCCGCCGGCGGGATGATTTCGTGCCTGACCAGGACAACGTGGACACCCTAACCAGGGCAGACGACCGGAGATGTTTTCAGGCGGTATCGGCCAGCGTCGCCTCGGCCAGCGCGGCCGTATCGGCCGGCATCGCCGTCGCGGCCGCGAGCGCCTCATCGTCAGTCAGCGCCGCACCGGAGGCGGCCGGGCGGTCCATCAGGGCGCGCCAGCCGATCGTGGCGGTCAGCAGCAGCGCCGCGCCGGACAGGCTGAACCCGTCCCTGGCGCCGAACGTCTGGCTCACGTAGCCGGCGAACGGGCTGGTCGCAGGCTCGGTGCCGGGCAGCGCCATCGTCCACAGGCCCATCACCCGGCCCCGCATCGACGGTTCGGCGGCCAGCTGGACGAGCGTGTTCGCCTGGGCGATGAACCAGATCGACAGGCAGCCGGTCGCGGCCAGCCCCGCCAGCACCAGCCACAGCGCGGGCGCGGCGGCGGTGCCGAACACGGCGGCCGCGGTCGCGAGCGCCAGCACGCCGACGGACCGGCCGGTCGGCCGGCCCGGGCCGGCCGAGGCGAGGAGGGCGCCGGGCAGGGCGCCGATGCCGAACACCGCCATCATCAGGCCGTAGCCGCCGCCGCCGAGGTGGAACACGCGGGTCGCCAGCAGCGGCAGCTGCACGCTGAGGTTGAACAGCAGGCCCGAGGCGGCGGCCAGGAACAGGCACACCCGGACGGGCCGGTTCCGCCAGGCGTAGCGCAGGCCCGCCCGGAGCTGCCCGGGCGGCGCCTTGCGGGTCCCGGCCGCAGCCGGCCTCGCGGCCGCGTGCCGCGGCCGGTGCCGGAGCAGAACGTAAAGCGGCTGCAGGTAAGACGCGGCGTTGAGGGCGCAGCAGGCACCGACGCCGACGGTGGCGAGCAGCACGCCGCCGACCGAGGGCCCGACCACGCGGGAGATGTTGAGCACGACCTCGTACAGGCTGACCGCGCTCGCGAGCCGCCCGGTGCCCACCAGGTCGATCACGTAGACCTGGCGGGCGGTGCCGTCGGGCGCGCTGACGCATCCGGTGAGGGCGGCGATGACGAAGAGCATCCACAGCCGGACCAGCCCGGTCGCGATGAGCGTGGCCGCCAGGGCCGCCAGCAACAGCAGCAGGGTCTGCGTCACGATCAGCAGCCGCCGCCGGTCGAACCGGTCCACCAGCGTGCCGGCGTACGGGCCGAAGACCAGCAGCGGCAGGAACGTGCAGGCGGTCATCAGGCCGAGGTCGACGCCGTTGCCGGTCAGGCGGAGCACCAGCCAGGACATTGCCACGCCCTGGGTCATCGTGCCGGACGCCGAGAAGACCTGGGCGAAAAACCAGGGCCGGTAGTCGGGTGACTCAAGCGAGCGGAACGCCTGCCGTAGCCCCGAGCGGCGCGGTTTATCAGCTGAAAATGCCATATATAGCGATAATAACCGGCCAAAACCGGGCGATATTAATCCGGATTCGTCATAATGGTCGAGAAGGATGCAGAGCGGTCGCCGACCTAGTCGCCGCCCCACGCCGTGAGGGGAAAACGATGCCGTACGAGCCGGGGGGCAGCGCCGGGGAACTGCTCGCGCTGCTCGAATGCTCGGGACCGCTGACCCGGTCCGACCTGGTCCGGCTGTCCGGACTGCCCCGGACGACCGTCACCGGCATGGTCGGCGACCTGATCAGCCGGGAGCTTATCGTAGAGCGCACGGCCGGTCAGGCGGACCGGGCTGCCCAGGCCGGGCGCCCGCCGCGGACGCTGGCGTCGGCGGCGCCGCCGACCGTCACCGCCGTGCTCTCGTGCGGACGGTCCGGCATCGAGGCCGCCCTCGTCACCTACCCCGGGCAGATCATCGCCCGGCTGTCGTCGACCGAGGTAGTCGGCTATCATGCGGCCGATCTGGGATCGATCGCGGTGCCGGTCGGCGACCTGGTCGAGGAGTTGCTCATCGGGTCGGGATGCTCGTGGGATCAGCTCGGCTGCGCCGTGATCGGGCTGCCGAGGCCGGTCGGCCCGGGCGAGTCGGCCGTCGCGGTGGCGGAGCGGCTGGCCGTTCCGGTGCACGTGGAGAACGACGCCAACCTGGGCACGCTGGGCGAGGCCGCGTTCGGGCCGGCCGCGGCCACGACAGCTTCGTCTACGTCACGCTCGGTCACAACGTGGGGGCGGGCCTCGTCATCGGGGGGCGGCTGCACCGCGGCGCCTCCGGGTTCGGCGGCGAGCTGGCGCACGTGCAGGTGCGCGACGACGGCGATCTGTGCAGCTGCGGCGGTCGCGGCTGCCTGGCCGCGATCGTCGGCTCCTCGCTGCTCGACTACGTCCGGCTGTCCAATGAGGAACAGCTCGCGCTCCCGCAGATGCTCGCGCTCGCGGCGGAACGCGACCCCGGCGTCCGCCGGGTCTTCGCCGACCTCGGCCGGCTGGTGGGCCGGCCGCTGGCCAGCTTCTGCACGATGTTCGACCCGGGCGCGGTGGTCGTGGACGGTTCGCTCGGCGCGGCCGGCCAGTACGTGCTGGCCGGGGTCAGGGAGTCGATCGATCGGCACACCGCCCCGGTGGTGGCCGACTCGGTCCGCGTCATCACCGGCGAGCTAGGCGACCGGGCGGAACTGCTCGGCGGGGCGGCCCTCGCCCGCAACCTTCGTCTGGCCGCCGTCCGCGGCGCGCGGACGCACCGCTTACCGGGTGCGATGGCGCCCGTCTGACTAGGGCAGGACCACCGTGCGGTTGCCGTTCAGCAGCACGCGGTGGTCGGCGTGCCAGGCGACCGCGCGCGCCAGCACCTGGGTCTCGACGTCGCGGCCGGCCTCGACCAGCCGGTCCGGGCCGTAGGAATGGTCCACCCGGACCAGGCCCTGCTCGATGATCGGGCCCTCGTCCAGGTCGGGCGTCACGTAGTGCGCGGTCGCGCCGACCAGCTTGACGCCCTTGGCGTGCGCCTGGTGGTAGGGCTTGGCGCCCTTGAAGGACGGCAGGAACGAGTGGTGGATGTTGATCATCCGGCCCTCGACCCGCTTGCACACCTCGGGCGACAGGATCTGCATGTAGCGCGCGAGCACCACCAGCTCGGTCCTGGTCTCGTCGATCAGCGACAGCAGCCTCGCCTCGGCGGCGGGCTTGGTGTCGGCCGTCACCGGGACGTAGTGGAACGGCACCTTGTAGGTCTCCGTCAGGTCGCGGAAGACCTGGTGGTTGGAGACGACGCCGACGATGTCGATCGGCAGCGAGCCCGCCGACCAGCGGAAGAGCAGGTCGTTCAGGCAGTGCCCGAGCTGCGAGACCATCACCAGCGTCTTGATCCGCTCGGACTTGTCGTGCAGCCGCCAGGTCATGTGGAACGACTCGGCCACCCAGGCGAAGTCGCGCTCGAGGTCGGCGACCTCGCGCCCCGGCAGCGGCACCGAGAAGTGCACCCGCATGAAGAACAGGCCGTCGTCGGGCTCGCCGTACTGCTGGCTGGTGATGATGTTGGCCGAGTGCTGCACCAGGAAGCTGGACACCGAGTAGACGATGCCGGGCTTGTCCGGGCAGGAAAGGGTCAGGACGAACTCCCGCCCGCTGCGATCCTCCGAGGTCATATCCACCACCATTCGCGGCGGCCGAGCCGTGCGTCAAGGGGCGGCCGACCGCGTTTACTTCGCCTGTCTTCGACCCCAAATGTACGTGGCGCGGCGCTGTGACGTGGCCCTAGGCTCGATCGCGATGACCACGCTGAGCACACACTTAGATTTCCAATCCGGCCACATTCCTCTTTGGTGTTTCCCACAAGAATTGCCGGAACGCGTGCTCTCAGCCAAACCCGAGGCGGGTGCGCCTATTGACACCAAGGGGCCATATCGTAGAACTTGGTCCCATAACGTGGTTTAGCCCGATAGGCGAGGCGCGGATGAGCAACCCCAACGGCACGCAGGCCGTGGACCGGGCGGCGACGCTGCTGTCGGAGGTTGTGCACGCGTCCGACCCGGTCACGTTCACCGAGCTGACCGTCAGGACCGGGCTGGCCAAGTCGACCACGTCCCGGCTGCTGCTCGCGCTCGAGCGCAACCACCTGGTCCGTCGGGACGACCACGGCCGGTTCCTGCCGGGCGAGATGTTCGTCAGCTTCGCCTGGCGCGACGGCGGGGGATCGTCGCTGGTCGCGGTCGCGCAGCCGTTCCTCGACCGGCTCGGCAAGGCCACCGGCGAGACGATCAACCTGGGCGTGGTGACCTCGGGGCACAGCGTCGACCAGATCGCCCAGGTGGACTGCGCCTACCTCATCGGCGGCACCAACTGGGTGGGCCGCCCGGTCCCGCTGCACGCCTCGGGGCTCGGCAAGGTGCTGCTCGCGTACGGCGCCGCCAAGCTGCCGCCGGGCGAGCTCGAGCGGTGCACCGAGAAGACGATCACGAGCGAGGCGGCGCTGCGGGCAGAGCTCGCCGTCGTCCGCTCTCGCGGCTACGCGGTGACCGACGAGGAGCTCGAGGCGGGGCTGATCGCGTTCGCGGCCCCGGTCTTCCGCTACGACGGCACGGTGGTGGCGGCGATGTCGGTCTCCGCGCCGACGTCGCGGATGACCAGGGACGTGGCCGCGAACGCGGCCCGCCGCTGCGCCGACGAGGCGGCCGGGCTGTCGGCCGCCCTCGGCCACCGGCCGCGCAAGCCGCTGTCGAGAGCCGCGGGGTGACCGACCCGGCAGGCGTCGCCACCGGACAGCACCCAACCAGAAACCCGTCCTAGCCGAGCTGCCGTCCTAGCTGAGTTTGCCTGAGGAGACATCATGACTGACATGCCGGCCCGCGCGAGCGCCGTGGTCATTGGCGCGGGGATCGTCGGCAACAGCCTCGTCCACCACCTGGCGCTGCTTGGCTGGCGGGACGTGGTCCTGCTGGACAAGGGGCCGCTGCCGAACCCGGGCGGCTCCACCGGCCACGCGTCCAACTTCATCTTCCCGATCGAGTACTCGCGGCTGATGTTCGAGCTGACCCGGGACTCGACCGAGCAGTACAAGGCGCTCGGCGTGTTCACCGAGTCGGGCGGCATCGAGGTCGCCCGCACCCTGGAGCGGATGCAGGAACTCCTTCGCCGCACCACCCAGGCCAAGGCCTGGGGCATCCCGGCCGAGATCATCTCGCCCGAGGCGGTGCAGAAGCTCGTCCCCTACCTCGACCCGTCGGTCATCCTCGGCGGCGGCTACTTCCCGACCGTCGGCGTCGTCGACTCGCTGCGCGCGGGCACGCTGATGCGCGAGCAGGCCCAGGCGGCGGGGGCGCTGACCGTGATCTCGGGCGCGGAGGTGCTCGACATCACCACCGCCGCCGAGCGGGTCACCGGGGTGGTCACGAGCAAGGGCGAGATCGCGACCGAGAACGTGGTGATCTGCTGCGGCGTGTGGTCGCCGAAGGTCGCGGCGCTGGCCGGGGCCCGGCTGGCGCTCACCCCGACCGTGCACCAGATGATCAGCGTCGGCCCGATCGGCCTGTTCGCCGAGACCACCGGCGAGATCTCGTACCCGATCGTCCGCGACGTCGACGAGGGCATGTACGAGCGGCAGCACGGCGGCGACATGGAGGTCGGCTCGTACATGCACCGGCCGATCATCGTGCCGCCGGAGACGATCCCGTCCAACGAGGCGGCGGTGCTCTCGCCGACCGAGCTGCCGTTCACCGCCGACGACTTCGACCCCCAGCTGGCGGCGTCGCTCGAGCTCATGCCGGAGCTGCTCGGCGACGAGAAGGCCGGCATCAGGTACGCGATCAACGGGCTGATCTCGATGACGCCGGACGGCCACCCCCTGCTCGGCGAGACCCCGGAGGTCAAGGGGCTGTGGGCGGCGGCCGCGAGCTGGATCAAGGAGGGCCCGGGCTGCGGCCGGGCGGTCGCCGAGCTGATGTCGGGCCGGGTGCCGACGATCGACGTGCACGAGGCGGCCGTCTCCCGGTTCTACCCGTCATCGCGGACGACCGGGTTCGCCCGCGCCCGCGCGGCCGAGTCGTTCAACAAGATGTACGGCATCGTCCACCCGGCCGAGCAGTACGAGTCGGAGCGCCCGCTGCGCACCGGCCCGCTCTACGAACGGGCCCGCGAGCTCGGCGCGGTGTTCCGCGAGACCGCCCGCTGGGAGCGGCCGCACTGGTACGCGTCCAACGAGCCGCTGCTGGCGACCTACGCCTGCCGGCTGATGGACCGGCCGGCCGAATGGGACTCCCGCTGGTGGTCGCCGATCATCAACGCCGAGCACCTGGCGATGCGCGACGGGGCCGGCCTGGTCGACCTGTCCGCGTTCACCATCCTCGACGTCACCGGCCCGGGGGCGCTGGCCGGGCTGCAGCGCCTCGCCGTCGCCCAGCTTGACGGGCCGGCCGGGCGGACCGTGTACACGCCGTTCCTGAACGAGGCGGGCCGGTTCGTGGCCGACCTCACGATCATGCGGCTCGGCGCGAGCCACTTCCGGGTGGTCACCGGCGCCGCCGACGGCGGCCGGGACGCCCAGTGGATCAGCGACCGGCTGCCCGACGACGCGCAGCTGGCCGATGTCTCGTCGGCGTGGTCCACGATCGGTCTGTGGGGACCCCGCGCCCGGGATGTCCTCGCGGCGGCGAATCGCGATGGGGACCACAGTCGCCCCGGACCGTTCGGGATGATCGAGTCTTTTGAACTTGGCGGGGCGGTCGTGCTCGCCTCGCGCATCTCCTACGTGGGCGAGTTCGGCTGGGAGCTGCACGTGCCCGCCGAGCAGGCCGGGCACCTGTGGGACCTGCTGCTGGCGGCGGGACGGCCGCACGGTCTGGTGCCGGTCGGGATCGGCGTGTACGGGACGACCGGGCGGCTGGAGAAGGGGTACCGCGCGTTCGGAGCCGAGCTCACCGGCGAGTACAACCCGGTCGAGGCCGGGATGACGCGGCCGCGGGTGAAGTCGGCCGACTTCATCGGCAAGGAGGAGTACCTGGCCGCGCGGGCGGCGGCGCCGGCGGCGGTGCTGTGCACGCTCACCGTCGACTCGGTCGCGTCGGCCGACGGGACCCCCCGCTACCTGCTGGGCGGCGAGCCGATCCTCCGACTGGACGGGTCGCGCCTGGTGGACGCGCTCGGGCGGCCGTCCTACGTGACCTCGGCCGGGTCGGGGCCGTCGGTCGGCAAGCACCTGCTGATGGCGTACCTGCCGACCCCGGTGGCCGAGGTCGGCACGCCGCTGCTGACGGAGTACCTGGGCGAGCAGTACCCGGTGACGGTCGCGTCGCACGGGGCCGTGTTCGACCCGGCCGGCGAGCGGATGCGGTGAGCGTCGGTCATGAAGATCCTGGTCTGCGTTAAGCGGGTCCCGACGGTCGGCGGCGCGATCACGCTGACGGCCGACCGGCGGGCGATCGACGCGTTGGCGTCGGGCTTCACGATCAGCCCGCACGAGGAGTGCGCGGTCGAGGAGGCGGTCCGGCTGGCCGAGCGGTTCGGCGGGTCGGTGACGGTGGCGACGCTCGGGCCCGCCGTCGCCGAGGAGCAGCTGCGCGCCTGCCTGGCGCTCGGGGCGTCGGCGGCGGTGCTCATCGAGACCGAGCCCGGCCTGGAAGCCGGGCCGATCGCGACCGCGGCGGCGCTGCACGCGGTGGCGGCCGACGGGGGCTTCGACCTGGTGCTGCTGGGCAACGAGGCCTCGGACACGGGGGACTACCAGGTTGGCATCCGGCTCGCGCACCTGCTCGGGTGGCCCGCCGCGACCGGGATCAAGGCGCTGGCGGTGGATGACGCCGCGGGCTGGGCGTCGGCGTCGCGGACCTACCGGGGCATGCTTGAGACGTTCGCGCTTGAGCTGCCGTGCGTGGTGACCGTGAAGGAAGGGATCAACCTGCCGCGCTATCCCTCGCTGCCTGGCCGGCTGCGGGCCAAGCGGGCGCCGATCACGCGGGTGCCGGGTCCGGCCGCCGCTGCCGACGGAGATGTGCGGATGACGTCGCTGCGGGTGCCCGACGGGCCGAAGAAGCAGGCGACCGTGCTCGGCCAGGGCGCCGCGGCAGTGCCGGGCCTGGTCGACCTGCTGGTGGAGCTCGGGGTGGTCTCATGACGGTGTTCTGCCTGGTGGAGCTGGACGGCGGGGCGGTCGACGGTGGCGCCGCCGGGGTGGCGGACGTGTCGCTGCGGGCGATCACCTTTGCCCGGGGGCTCGCGTCCGGCTCGGCTGACGCTCCGGGACGGGGCGGCGGGGTCGCCGCCGTCGTGTTCGCCGGCGGTGCGCCGACGGGCGGAGCGGAGCCGCCCGGGGTCGGCCCCGGGCTGGTCGCCGACCTGGCCGCCTACGGCGTCACCGACGTGTACGCGGTAGCGGGGATCGACGGGTACGCGCCGCTGGCGTGGGCCCGGGTGCTGCAGGGGCTGATGGGCGAGTCGGGCCGCGCGGTGGTGGCGGCGGGAACCGAGCGCGGCAACGAGGTGCTCGCGCACCTGGGCGCGATCACCGGGCTGCCGATGGCGGCGAACTGTGCACAGGCTGTGGATAACGGCGGCGACGGGTATGCGATCGTGCGGCAGCGGTGGGCCGGCCTGCTGCTGGAGGAGGCGGTGCTCGATGCGCCGGCGGCGCTGCTGACGGTGGCGACCGATGCCGTCTCCGCCGTTCCCGACGAGGCGGGAACGACGGCCGCGGTTCATCACGTCGCGCCCTCGGTCGACGGCAGCGATCTGGTGGTGCGCGCGGTCGAGACACCGGCCGGCGCTGGCGGTGCATCGCTGGCGACCGCCCGGGTGGTCGTCGGGGGCGGCCGCGGCGTCGGCAGCGCCGACGGGTTCGGCCCCCTCGAGGAACTGGCGGCGCTGCTCGGCGGCGTCGTCGGCGTCTCCCGGGTGGTGACCTCCGAAGGCTGGCGGCCGCACACCATGCAGGTCGGCCAGACCGGTACCAAGATCACCCCGGATCTGTACCTGGCCTGCGGGATCAGCGGCGCCATCCAGCACTTCGCCGGGTGCTCGGGTGCCAAGAGCATCATCGCCATCAACACCGACCCGGCCGCCCCCATGATGACCCGGGCCGACTACGCCGTCATCGGCGACCTGCACGTGGTGATCCCGGCGCTTGTCAATGCCCTTCGCGAACGAGCCGATCCGGGATAATCGGGTCGTGCGGTTTCATCGGGTGCAGGTGGTGCGGAGGATGCCGCATCCCGGGCGGGGGTTCTCGCAAGGGCTGCTGGCCGAGGGGAGCTCGGTCTGGGAGTCGGTCGGGAACTACGGGCAGTCGGCGTTGCGGAGGTATGAACTCGGCGCAGGCTCGGTGGCCGCGCAAGCGGAATTGGAGCCGGAGTTCTTCGGCGAGGGGATCTGCCGGGTGGCGGACGGCATCTGGCAGCTCACCTGGCGCGAGCGGATCGCGCTGAGCTGGGACGCCGAGACGCTTGAGCTGCGGGAGAAGGTCCGCTACAACCGCGAAGGGTGGGGGATGTGCGCGGTCGGCCAGACGCCGGTCGACGGCGCGGCGCCGCTGCCGGACGTGGTGACCAGCGACGGGACGAGCGAACTGGTGCGCCGGGACCCGGTCACGCTCGAACCGCGCGACGTCCTGCCCATCCGCTGCCAGGGCGAGCGGGTGCGCGGGCTGAACGACCTGACCTGGGCCGGCGGCCTGGTCTGGGCCAACGTGGCCGGGACCGACTGCCTGGCCGGGATCGATCTCGAGCTCGGCGAGGTCACCGACGTGGTGGACGCCGGCGCGGCGGCCGAGCGGCACTGGCGTGACCCGCAGGCGATCATGAACGGCATCGCGGCCGTCGGCGCCCCGGGCGAGTTCCTGCTCACCGGCAAGGGCTGGCGGTCGATCCGGCAGGCGCGCCTGGTCCCCGACCGCGACCGAGGCCAGGTCCAGCGTCTGCTGGCCGGCCTCTCGCGGTGATCAGAGCCCGGGCGATAAAGATTTGGCTTAATCCACCACGATGTCTGTTTTCTGTGTTCGGTTCACGATTTAATCTGTCTTCTCCGGTGAATGAACCGGTCACAAAGACCCGAGGTGGCGTCGATCGATGTTGTTTAATGTGTACATCTTTTTCCTCATTGCCAGCGGCGTGATGATGCTCGTGATGGGGAGCCTCCGGCTGCCCTACGCGAGGCGAAGCCGGGTGATGAACTTCATCGTTGGCGCGGCCTTCGTCATTTACGGCCTCTATCTGCTGCTGTTCTTCTCGTCCGGGCACGTCTTCATCTTCTTCTACGCCTTCGTCCTGCCGATCGTGATGGCCGTGCGGTTCTTCCGCGAGCGCTCGGCGTACCGCGCGGCGTACCCCGGGACGCAGCCGGAGTCCCAGCCGGCATCGAGCGTCTGACGCTTCGCTAGCGGAATTCCGGGCTGGCCAGCGGAGCGGGCGATCGCGGTACCCGCCGTCGGCCAGCCCGGCCAGCCGCTCGAACGGATTCCACGCGCCGACGTCCCCGGACAGCAGCCAGGACGCGCCCGCCGCGGTGAAGTAGCACGGCAGCATGAGCACCCCGCCGCACCACGCGTACTGGGTGGCGTGCCTGGCCTCGTGCCTGAACAGGTTGCCTTCGGCGTCAATCGAGGGTCGCCGGGTGACGATCACGTTGCCGAGGGTGAAGGCGGGAGCGGACGGCACCGGCAGGCGGTAGCCGGTCCCCGCCAGCAGGCCGTCCGGGCAGCCGGCCAGCCGGGCGCGGCCGAGCCGGGCGACGGCGAGCCCGCACAGGGTGGAGCCGTTGACCAGGTTCAGCGCCAGGCGGAGCTGGTGGCGGGCTCGCACGGTCAGGCCTGATCGCCGCCGTGACCGCCCAGTTCGATGATGTCATCGCCGCCGGTCCCGCCGCCATTCCCGTTCCCGGACCCGCTCCCGTTGCCGCCGAAGCCGCCGTCGACGAAGCTGTCGGCTCCGCTGCCGGTCCCGTTGCCGTTCCCGTTGGTCCCGTACAGCTCGGCCGGGCTGTAGCCGATGGCGTAGGCCGGCACCGGCACCGGCAGCGGCACGTCGGGCTGGCTGTGCTCGCGGTGCGCGCGGGCCACGGCCGTGTGATATTCGCGCAGCCGGTCGATGAACGCGTCGTCCGTGTAGGGCGTGCCGTCGACCAGCGGCCCCCGCGTGCCCTCGAAGATCGCGGTCATGTCCTCGCCGCTGAACGTCTTGTGGGTCTCGAGCGCGTGCGCGACCGAGAGCACCCAGCGCTCGTTCTCGCGCAGGATCTCCTCCGCCCGGACCAGCAGCGCCGCCAGGTTGTCCTCGATCCGGTCGGCGAGCCGCTGGATGCCGGGCACGGATCCCTGGTCGCCGGCGGGCGCGGCGGCCTTGTTGTTGCCGGGGGTCTCGCCCTCGAGACGGCGCGAGGCCCGTGAGGAGGAGACCGTCTTGCCCATCCCCCAGTACGCCTCCATGAACGAGGCGGTCGTGGTGGCGGAGTCGAGGTCGCCGGAGACCCCCGACGAGCTGTCGTTGTCGAAGTACAGCCGCTCCCCGGCCAGCGACGCGAGCGCGGTGAGGATGTCCGACTCCAGCTCGCTGCGCCACTGGGTGAACTGGTCCTCCGGCTTGATGAACGACACCATGCCGAGGTAGTTGCTGCCCTTCTCGATCGTGGCGATGTCGATGTCCAGGTGCTGCCGGGTCCGGTAGGCGATGACCGCGTGGCAGGCCTCATGGATCGCGACCGCGTGCCGCTCGCGCTCGATGTAGTCGACGTCCTCGGGCGGCCCGAGCTCCTTGAGCTGCTTCGCCTTGATCACGTCGGGCCAGGTGATCACGTCCCGCCCGTCCCTGATGGCGGTGATCAGGGCCTCGTTGACCAGGTCCTTGATGCTGGCGCCGGTCGCGTAGGGGGTGATGGTGGCGAGCTTGTCGATCTGCTCCTCGGTCAGCTCGTGCGCGACCTTGGCGAAGTACCCCTCGTAGGTGCGGATGCGGCCCTTCTTCGACGGGTAGCCGACCCGGTACATGCGGTCGATCCGGCCCGGGCGCAGCAGCGCCTCGTCGAGCGTGGACGGCATGTTGGTCGCCATCATGATCAGGATCCGGTAGTGCGGCGGCGGCTTGGGGCGCATGCCGAGCGCCCTTCTGACCACCCGGTTGATGAACCCGCGGGGCTTCTTCAGGCCGGACAGCTCGGTCAGCAGCGCCTGCAGGGTGCCCATGCCGCCGCCGCCCGCGCCGCCGCCCATCATGCCGCCGACGATCTGCTTGCTCCGCCGGGCGCGGGGCGCGTCGTCGCCCTCGGAGAGCTCCGACCGCAGGGCGTCCTTGGTCAGCATCGACTGGGTGTCGGACGAGAGGTAGTTGAAGCCGTGGCAGCCGCCTCCGGCGAACGCCGCCGGGGTCGCCCGGGTGGGCCCGCCGGGCGCCCCGCCCATCGCGATGCCGCGGTTGCCGAGCGAGTCGGCCTCGTCGAAGAAGACGATCACGCCGCCGTACCGCAGCGAGAGCTTGCGGAGCTTGCGGAAGAGGCTCTTGACCTTGAGGATGCCGACGCCCATGAACATGTTGATGAACGCGCCCGGGTCGACGAACACGTACGGCTTGCCGGTCTCGCCCGCCACCGCCTCCGCCATCAGCGTCTTGCCGGTGCCGGGCGGTCCCCAGAGCAGGATGCCGCCGGGCACGTAGCCGCCGCGGTCCTCGACCAGCTCCGGGTGCTCGAGGAAGATGATGTTCTCCTTGACCCGCTCGAGCACGTGGTCCTGGCCCCAGACGTCGCTGAACCTGGTCTTGATGTCGTCCGGGTAGTAGACGTCGACCCCGCCCCTGGACATGAACCAGAACAGCAGCGCGAACTGGGCGACGGTGAAGAACAGCAGGAAGGCGTACTGGATGAAGGTCGGCAGCGCGTGCCACAGGATCGCCGGGATGAGCACGACCGCGTTGAGCGGCGCATCGTGCATGATCTTGCCGGCGATGATGGCGATGACGGCGAGCACCACCACCCAGCGGATGATCCGGCCGATCCGGTACCGCGTCCACGCCGACAGCCTGCGCTGCGACAGCCGCTCGGAACTGCGCCAGACCTTCTGAATCCAGAACTGGTTGTAGGCCGCGGAGTGCTCGCTGATCAGGAAGTGGGCCTGGTGCAGCACCTCGAGGCCGGCCAGCACGAATACCCACAAGCCGAGCCGGGTCTCGAGCCGGACCGCGTCGAGGAACCCGATCAGCGGGTTGTCCGCCATCAGCGACCAGACCAGCAGCAGCCAGATTATGGCCAGCAGAACCAGCCATTTAATCCGGTCCCAGAAGGAGATCGGCCTCCTGGTCAGGATGTCCTCGTCTTTCGGCCGCCCGCCCTCGTAGCTGAGTCCCTGCGCGGCCGGCCACTGGGACTTCTTCATGTGGGACTCCCGACGGTGAATGACGTCATGACGGTGTTGATCGCGTTCTGGTTCTGCGTGTAACAGGTGGCGGTGCAGTGCACCTGGAGCAGATAGACCTCGGTCTGATCGGCGTTGGTCAGCACGTCCTCGTCGAAGGTGTTGACGGTCCCGCCCGGGAACGTGTACTGGAACGTCTCCCGCACCCCGTGCACGCCCGCCTTTCCGGTGATCGTCTGGTCAAGCAGCTGCTTGAAGCCGGTCAGCGGGAAGCCCGCCTGGGCCTCCGCGCTCCGGGTGCTCGAGGTGACCGGCAGCAGGAGATCCCGCAGCATGTTGTACGAGAGCTCGTTGCTCGCGGTCGAGTTGAGCGCGAAGACCTCGGCGAACGCGAAGGGCTGGGCGAGGCCGCCGTCCGTGAGGTGGCTGGCGTTCGGCCCGGCGGCCGCGTCGAACGCGGTCGACCAGATGCCGGCGCTCGGTTCGCCCTCGGCCTGAAGCAGCGCGTCGACCTGCTGCCGGGAGAGCGGATGCCACTGGACCGGCACCTTGTAGTACGTCCCGGCCGCGTCGTCAGCGACGTAGCTGTACGCGGGGGTGCCGCAGCCGCTCAGCCCGACCGTGGTCAGGATGCCTGCGAGCAGGAGCGCCAGTCCCCCGATGAGGCCTCGTGGTGAGCGGAAGGCCCGATTCGTCAACGGGGTGACCTCCACGTTGTGTGTTCTCTAGCTAAGTATGCCGATTCATCTCGATTTGGTAAAGGAAAGAAACCGGCGGATCGAACGGACCCTGGCCGACTCTCCGGGCGACGATGACCGTGACTAAGACAATGCCCATACCGGGCTTATCCAAAGCACTGTCCGTCCCCCCGATAGGTGGGAACGCTGACCGCCTCCGGCTCGCCTGGGCTGATCAGGTGATACGCGGTCAATCGCTCGGCCAGCTCGCCGCCCTTGGCGTGCCGCATCCAGACCCGGTCGCCGATCCTGAGCCGGTCGGCGGCGGGCCCGAGCACCGGGGTCTGCACCTCGCCGGCGCCCTCGGTCTTGGTCAGGCGCAGCCCGGCCGGCCAGAACGGCGACGGCAGCCGGTCTGGCGTCCCGGTCCCGGAGGCCACGTAGCCGCCGCTGAAGAGGGTGGCCACCCCCGCCTTGGGCCGCCGGACCACCGGCAGCGCGTACAGCAGGGCCGGCTGCGGGTGGAACTTGGCGTAGGCGTCGAACAGGGTGGGGCCGACCAGCCCGGAGCCCGCCGCCAGCTCGGTGACCGACTTGTCGGCCGAGGTGGACTCGAGCGAGCCGGTGCCGCCGCCGTTGACGAACTCGAGCGGGGCGATCGACCGGATCCGGCGGACGACCTCGGCCCGGCGCTCGTTCAGCTCCGCCGACGAGCGGGCCTGCATCGCCTGCACGAGCGCGGCCCGGACCGGCCGGCCGGGCGGCGCGTCGCCCAGGCCGGCGATCTGCCCCTCGTAGCCGAGCACGCCGACCAGCGAGAACCCGGGCCGCTTGAGCACGGTCGCGGCGAACAGGGCCGCCTCGGCCGGCGACCGCAGCGGCGACCGCCACGTTCCTATCTGCACCACCGGGCCGCGGGTCAGCGGACGCCAGGACATGTCCAGGTCGAGGCAGACCCGGATCGGCGGGTGGCCCGTGCCCATCGTCGCGTCGATGAAGTCCAGGTGGCCGGCCGAGTCGATGGTCACCGCGATGTGCTGCCGGGCGGCCTCGTCGGCCGCCAGCGCCCGCAGCGCCGCCCGGTCGGCGGTCGGGTAGGCGACCAGCAGGTCGTCGCTGAGGCCGATGGAGTGCAGCCAGATCGCCTCGGCCAGCGAATAGCACATAACGCCCCGGTATCCTGGCTGGGCCAGAGCGCGCTCGATCAGGTGGCGGCAGCGCAGCGACTTGCTCACCACCCGGATGGGCACCCCGCTCGACCGCCGCACCAGGTCGCGGGCGTTACTGTCGAACGCGGCGAGATCGACCACGGCGAACGGCGGGTCAAGGTCGGCGGTGGCCTGGTCATACCGGGCATACCGTTCGCGGACGTCCGTTGCGGCGATCAAGTCAGACATAGCGGCACACTAACGGGTCGGCGTCGGCAAACGATCAACGGGGCCGAAGAAAATCTAGAAGAGTAGGCGAATGACCTGGCATAACTGGGCGGGTACGGCAAGCGCGGACCCGGCACGTCGGTACTGGCCGCGCTCCACCGAGGACATCGCCGACGCCGTCAAGGACGCCGCCGGGAGCGGGCTCACGGTGCGGGCGCTCGGCGGCGGGCACTCGTTCACCGCCGCCGCCGCGACCTCGGGCGCCGCCCTCGACCTGTCCGGCTGGACCGGCATCGTCGGGGCGGATCTGGCCTCCGGGCTCATCACCGCGCGGTCGGGCACCACGATCCGCGAGCTGAACCGGGTGCTCGACTCGCTCGGGTTGGCCATGCCGAACCTGGGCGACATCGACGCCCAGACGATTTCCGGCGCGATCTCGACCGGGACGCACGGCACCGGGGCCGGCCTGGGCGGGATCGCCACCCAGGTGGCGGCGCTCGAGCTGGTGCTGGCGGACGGGTCCGTCGTCACCTGCTCGGCCGAGCAGCGCCCCGACCTGTTCAACGCCGCCCGGGTGTCGGTCGGCGCCCTCGGCGTCATCTCGACCGTGACGCTGCAGTGCGTGCCCGCCTTCGCGCTGGCCGCCCACGAGGCGCCGATGCACGTCGACCAGGTGCTCGCGCGGTTCGACGAGTTCGCCGCGGTCAACGATCACTTCGAGTTCTACTGGTTCCCCTACGGCACCAACGCGCTACTCAAGCAGAACAACCGGACCGGCGCGGTCGGCGGGGCCGGGATCCCGTCGCCGATGCCGGGCTGGCGGCGGTTCCTTGAGTACGAGGTGATGGAGAACGCGGCCTTCGGCGCGCTGTGCCGGACCGGCCGGGCGGTGCCCCGGCTGATCAAGCCGCTGAACCGGCTCGCCTCGGCCACGCTGTCCACCCGCCGGTACTCGGCGCCGTCGCACGAGGTGTTCGTGACCCCGCGCCGGGTCCGGTTCGTCGAGTCGGAGTACGCGGTTCCCCGGGAGTCGGTGCACGAGGTGCTGAGCCAGCTCCGCGCCGGCGTGCCCCGGCTCGCCCACCCGGTGATGTTCCCGGTCGAGATCCGGGTCGCCGCCGCGGACGACATCTGGCTGTCCACCGCGTACGGCCGCGACAGCGCCTACGTGGCTATCCACCAGTACACCGGACTGCCCTACGAGGAGTACTTCCGGCTGTTCGAGTCGATCGCCATCGCCGTCGGCGGCCGGCCGCACTGGGGCAAGATGCACACCCGCGACGCCGCCTACCTCGCCACCGTGTACCCGCGGTTCGACGACTTCCTCCGGATCCGAGACGAGACCGACCCGGACCGCCGCTTCGACAACCCCTACCTAGAGCAGGTCTTCGGACCGTGAGTCATCCAGGGTCCGTTCGATAGGGCGCTTGTGGCTTGTCCGGGTTTGACTTAGGGCCCGTACTTGATGATCTCGGCGTAGCTGCCCTTGCTGGTGAGGCCGGTGGCGGTGCCCCAGACCGAGTGCGTGCCCGGGATCCAGGTCAGGGACTCGGGCTGCTGGTCCCCGATGCCGCCCGGCGGGCTGGCCTCGCTCCAGCGGCCGCCGGCCAGGTGGTAAAAGCGGTGGAGGCCGCCGGGGTTCGCGCCGGTCGCCCACAGGCCGCCGGACCCGTCCGGGACGACGGAATCGATGAGGCCGGCGGGGGTGCCGGCGGCCGCCCGCCGCCACGAGGTGCCGTTCCAGTGCAACTGGTCGACTTCGGGCGGGCGGCCCGGGACGAGGACGTCACGCCACACCCAGGCGCTGCCCGGCCCGGTGGCGCTGAGGTGGCCGAAGCTCTCGGGCGGGTTCCCGGCCGCCCGCGGGATCCTGCTCGCGGTCCACGTCTCGCCGTTCCAGTTCCAGGCCGCGTTTCCGTGCAGGGCCCAGATGTCGTCGGCGCTGACCGCGCTCACCTCGTCGGGCACGGTCGGCAGGCGGACCCTCGCCCACCCGCGGCCGTCGTAATGGGCGGCGTAGGCGTTGGCCCCGAGGCCGAAGACCCAGACGTTGCCGGGGCCGAATACCGCGGCGCTGACGCTCAGCCCGCCCCCGCCCGACTGTCGCTGCAGCACCCAGGTGGGGATCCGCTGGAGCGTCCAGTGGGCGCCCGCGAACCGCAGCACGTGGGTCGCGCTGCGCGAGTTGAACAGCCAGAAGTCGGTCTCCGAGTCGCCGCCGAAGGCGACCGCGGACCGCGCGTAGGCGGTCAGCGCGGCCGGCAGCGGCACCCGCGACCAGCGGGTTCCCTGCAGGCGCTCGACGGCGGTGAAGGCCGTCCCGGTCCAGACCGACCAGTTGCCGGCGGCCGAGGCGGCGCTCACGGTGCCGGTGACCGCCTCGTTGTCCGGGCCGATGGTGGCAACCACCCGCCAGCCGGGAGACTTCGCCGTCGTCGCGGCCGCCGCCTTGCCGGCGATGGCCGCCTTGCCCGCGACGACCGCCTTGGCCTCGATCGCGGCCTGGCTTGCGGTGGATAGCGCGGCCACCGGCCGGCCGGCGATCATCCCGACTGCGGCGGTGGCGACCAGGGCGGTGGCGAGGGCGGCCGGGCCGAGCACGGCCGGGCCGAGCAGAGTTCGCTGAGCGCTGGGCCGGCGACCGCGGCTGGGGGACCTGGCAGTTCGCATCAGCGGGCTCCGTAACTCCGATGTTAAGCGCCGAAATCGTCGTACCCCTTTGACGCGCGTCCGAAGAGTCCTGGTTTTCATGAACCGCCGACTATGACGATGCGTGTATGGGTTGTGACAGTTTGCGCCCTGGTGCCGGCCGGCTGCCCGGCCTACCGGATCACCGAGATACCCCGCCGCCCCGAGTCGTCGCAGGCGGCGCCCGCGCGGCCGGACGGCGGCGATCCCGG
This sequence comes from uncultured Actinomycetota bacterium, assembly GCA_963836195.1. Classification (GTDB taxonomy): domain Bacteria; phylum Actinomycetota; class Actinomycetes; order Streptosporangiales; family Streptosporangiaceae; genus Trebonia. Next base: position 43,154 of record CAWIIX010000021.1, read on the forward strand.
CCGGCCGCAGCGCGCGGCCGCGCTGGTGGCCGCCTACCACGCGGGCATCGCACGGGCCGTGGGCGTTGGAGTGGCCGGCCCGGTCGCGTTCGGCTGGGTGCGGGCGGCGGCGGGCGGGCCGGTCCTGATCATCGCGGCCGGGGACGCGCTGGTCGGCAGCGCTGACCCGGCCGGCGGCGAGGTGCTGCTGGCGCTGCCGGGCGGGGCCCGCGGGCGGGCGCTGCCGCCGGCCGAGCTCGCCCGGGCGCTCGGCCAGCTCGCCTGCTGGCGGGAGGTAGCGGGGATCAGCGACGGCCTGCTGGCGCTGCCAGGCGAGAGCGGCACCGGAGGCGCCGGGCCGGCGGGGGCGCCCGGCCGGGCCGGGCTTTCGCTCGATGAGGGGCTGCTCGGCAGCTGGACCGGGCCGTTCGGCTGGCTGGTGACGGCCGAACCGGTGACCGCGCACGAGCTGCGGGCGCTGTCGGAGGAGGCCGGGCTGCGGCAGCGGATCGCCGAGGGGTCGGCCGACCGGTTCCCCGAGCGGGCGGCCCAGGCGCGGCGACTCAGGGAACGGCAGGCCGAGTTGCAGCGCGGCCAGTCGACTGGGTTCTGGCGGATCACGGTCGCGGCGGGCGGGACGGACGGGCCGAGCGCGGCCAGGATCGCCGGCCTGCTGTGCGCGTCGGCCGACCTGAGCGGGCTGCCGTACGCGCTCAGCCCGGCGCCCCTCGGCCCCGGTTCCGCCCTCGAGCCCGGCGGTGACGCCGTGCCGGCGTCGCCGTTCTACGGGTCGACCCAGTTCCTGGCCGCGCTCGCCCGGCCGCCGGAGGCCGAGGTGCCGGGGGTCCGGCTGGCGCTCCGGCCCGAATTCGACGTCACCCAGGAGCGGGCCCGCCGGATGCCCGCCGGACGGGCGGCCGGGCATCCGGCTCGGCCAGATCCTGGACCGGAACCTGCGGACGGCGGGCCCGTTCGTCCTGCCGCGCGACTCGCTCAACCGGCACGTGTTCGTCTGCGGCGCCACCGGGGCGGGCAAGTCGCAGACCGTGCGGTCACTGCTCGAGGCGGCGGCCGGGCAGGGCACCCCGTGGCTGGTGGTCGAGCCCGCCAAGGCCGAGTACCGGCTGATGGCCGCGCGCCTCCCGGGCGTCGAGGTGATCAGGATCAGGCCGGGCGAGCCGGACGCGATCGCGGCCGGGCTCAACCCGCTCGAGCCCGCCGCCGCTCAGGACGGCGCCAGGTTCCCGCTGCAGACCCACGCGGACCTGGTCCGGGCGCTGTTCATCGCGTCCTTCCGGTCCGAGGAGCCGTTCCCGCAGGTGCTCAGCGCCGCCCTCGGCCGGGTCTACGAGGACGCGGGTTGGGACCTCGCGCTCGGCGAGCCGGCCGACGGCGGGCACGCTCCCGCCTACCCGACCCTGACCGCGCTGCAGCGGGCGGCCGAACGGGTCGTCACCGAGATCGGCTACTCCCAGCGGGTCACCGACGACGTGCTCGGCTTCATTCGGGTCCGGCTGGCCAGCCTCAGGCACGGCACGACCGGCCGCTTCCTCGAGGGCGGGCATCCGATCGATTTCGGCGCGCTGCTGACCAGGAACGTGGTGCTCGAAATCGAGGACGTCGGCGACGACGCGGACAAGGCGTTTCTGATGGGGACCGTGCTCATCCGGCTGGCCGAGCACCTGCGGCTCGCGCAGCGTGCGCGCCCGGCGGGCGCGGGCGGCCTTCGGCACCTGACGGTGGTGGAGGAGGCGCACCGGCTGCTGCGGCGCCCCGAGTCCGGCGACGGGCCGGGCGGGGGCGGCGCGGCCGGGCACGCGGTCGAGATGTTCGCGGGCCTGCTGGCGGAGATCCGCGCGTACGGCGAGGGGCTGATCATCGCCGAGCAGATCCCGGCCCGCCTGGTCCCCGACGTGATCAAGAACACCGCCGTCAAGATCGTGCACCGGCTCCCGGCCGCCGATGATCGCGAGGCGGTCGGCGCGACGATGAACGCGTCCCCGTCCCAGTCCCGCTACCTGGTCACGCTGCCGCCAGGGGAGGCGGCGGTGTTCTCCGACGGGATGGACTTCCCGATCCTGGTGCGGGTGACGGACGGCAGCCCGCGCGAGGCGGGACCGCCCGTCCCGGCCGCCGATGCCCGCGCGGTGGTGCGGCCCCGCTCGGCCACCTGCGGCGCCGCCTGCCGGGCGCGGCCGTGCACGCTGCGGGACATGCGCGCCGCGCAACGGGCGCTTGAGGGCGCGGGCCCGATGCGGCCGTGGGCGGAGCTGGCGGTGCTCGCGCACCTGACCGGCTGGCCGGCGCCGGTGCCGGTCCCGGCCGCGCTGGCGACGCTGACCGCGCTGCCGGCCCGGGTGCGCGAGTGCGCGCTGTCGCACGCGGTCGACGCCGCGGTGGCCGCCCGGGCGGCCGCGATCGCCGATCCGGCGGCGCTGGCCGGCCACGTCTGCGCGGGCATCTCGGCCCGGCTGGACCGGGGCGAGTGGCTCTGCCAGCCCGACGAGCCGCAATGGCTGCTGGCGGGCGCGGTGACCGAGGAGGTCGCGTTCGGCGCCACCCGGCCGTCGGCCATCGAGGCGGACGGGCCGCTGGCCGGCCTGCTGGCCGGGTTCATCGACTGCCGGTGGCCGGAGCGGTACCTGCAGCCGTCTGCGGTCAGGACGACTGGGGCGTGACCGCCGGGGGCGTCACGCTGGCGGGGGCCGCGCCCGCGGGGGACGCACCCGCGGGCGCGGCCGCGTCCGGGGACAGTTCGTCGGGTCTGCCGCCCCAGCGGCCGGTGACGCACATCCAGATCAGCGCGGCCGCGGTGAGGAACCGGACGGTGGACGTGATCCACTCGCCCTCGATGAACTGGGTGTGCTGGTACCACGGCATTCCGAAGACCCGCCCCGCCTCCATGTAGGTGACGGCGGCGAAGCAGAGCCTGACCAGGACGAGGACGTCGAGCCCGGACGCGGGGTAGAGCGCGAGCAGGGCGATGATTATGACGTCGTACCAGGGGCGCTGGAACGGCCAGAAGAAGACCCAGGCCAGGCTCAACGCCAGCGCCGGGCTGACGGCCGGAAGCCCGGGAACGCGGTCGGGCAGCCGGAAGAAGGCGAGCGCGGCGACGGCGAGGAACAGGACCAGTGCCAGCGGGAAGACCCAGCCGGGGATGTTGTCCGCCCCGAGCGGCCCGGCTAGGCCGAACGGCCGGTAGAGCACCTGGTAGAGGTTGTCCCAGGTAATCTGCTGGCCGCGCTGGGACAGCACCTTGACCGCCGGCCAGCCCGCGATCGCGTAGGACGCCACCGTCAGCCACAGCCAGCCGCCGAGCAGGCTGGCGATCCGGGCCGGGGATCGCCGACCGCCCACAGGGCGGCGACGATGAAGAGCACGAACGGGGACTTGGTGCAGGCGGCGGCCGCGAGCAGGGTGCCCACCGCCGCGCACCGGGCCAGCGTCGGCCTGGCCCCGTCCGGGGTGAACCGCAACGCCGCCAGGCCGGCTATCCCGAACGCGATCGCGAGGCCGTCGACGTGCCCGCTGGCCACGATCTCCCACAGCAGCAGGGGGTTGACCGACCAGAGCAGGTGGGCGCGCAGGCGCATCGCCGGGTTGTCCCGCAGCAGCCGGTCGAGCAGCAGCGCCACCGCGCCGAACGCGATCGCCACGAACAGCTTGAGCCAGAACGTGATCAGCGCCATCGAGGTGCCGCCGAGCTCGGCGGCGAGCCACTCCTCGGCCGAGGCGATCGGCCCGTAGTCCGATAGCTGGTGCGCCCAGGTGGACGGGCTGCCGACCGCGAGCTTGTCGCCGAGCGCGGCCATCGTCGCGGGCGTGAACACGTACGGGCTGTGGTGCAGCACGATCATGTTGCCGTCGATGGCGTACGACTGGGTGTCGGTGGTGCCGGCCGCCGGCAGGAACACGAAGATGGCGATGGCGATGAACGAGACCGCGAGCAGCGGCCGGACCGGTACCCGGGCGCCGCGGGAGACCGCCAGCAGGCCGGCCCCGACGCCGATCGCGCCGACCACGGCCGCGCCCCACGAAAGGAACAGCGCCATTGGCCGGCCCAGCCTCAGCGAGAACCACCAGGGCGGCGCGCCGCCGGGGGCGTGCGCCATCGCCGGCACCACAATGGATGGCCCGGCGACGGACACAAAGAACATCACCAGAAGCGAAACAGTGATGCAGGCCGCCGCGGTCCAGACGAGCCCCCGGGTTCCCCCGCTGGCGCGCATGATCCGGTTAATCACGGTGTTCACTCCGCAGGTGGATACGCCCGGTTTTGCCAGCCTTCGGTGGAAGTCCGGCGTCAATCGACCGTATCCAGGCATCGTTTAAGGACTGGCTAAGATCCGTCGGGCGAAATCTAAAGATGTGCCCTAGGCCACGGTCCGGGGGTGATCTTTGTCCTTGGAATGCTACCGGCGTCCGGGTCAGCCCGTGATCTCCCGGTCGAGGGACGCCTGGACGGCGAGCTGGTCACGGAGTGCTCTCGCGTCGTCCGCGTCGGCGGTCATCACCCGGCCGGTGCCCAGGTCCTCGCGACGAGGAACGGTGCCCGTCCGGGTGGCCCACCATCGGCCGGCGCTTGACCGCCAGATGTGCCACCCGGGAAACTCGGCCTCCAACTGCGCGATGCGCTCGTCCCACCCAGCCATGGTGTTCCTCCCCGGAGTGGGACTTCGGACCTCTATTAAAAAATGAACGTGCATCCGCACAGTGTCAATAGGACACCAAGATCAAGGCATCACGTGCGTCTCGCTGTCTACCACCCGCTCGAGGTAACGTGCCCATTCACTGACGTATCAGTGGTTGTCGCGGTCGCGTCGCCCGCCGTCTTGCCCGGGGCGGTCTTGCTGGCGGCCGTCTTGCTCGACGTCGTCTTGGCGGTCGACGCGCCCGGCCCGCCCGGCCCGCTCGGGGTGCTCGTCCCGCCCGTCCCGCTCACCCCGTTCGGGGCGGCCGCAGTCGCGGGCCCGGCCTGCGTCGCCGTGGTCGGCTTGCCGGATGCGTCGGTCGTCTCGCCGACTTCCACCGTCTCGTCGGCCGTGGCCGCGCGGAACTGGTAGCGGATCAGCGCGAACGCGGCGCCCGCGGTCGCGACGATGGCGGCGCCGAGCAGCGACCAGGTGAGCGCGGTCCGGCGCTTAGCGGGCTCGGCCGGCCTGACCTGCCTGGCCGTGCTGCGCAGGGCCGAGGAGACGCTGGGGGCGACCGTCTTGGTGACGTGCTCGGCGGCGAGCTCCAGCCGGGGCGCGGTCCAGCGCCGGGCGGTGTAGACGCCCTGCTGCACTCCGCTGCTCACCCCGGACGCCGCGGTCTGCGCGGTGGCCTGGGCGGCGGTGGCGGCGGTGCGCGCCGCGACCGCCGCGTTCTGGGCCGCGTTCTGGGCCGCGTTCTGAGCTGCGACCTGGGCATTCTGCGCTGCCACTTGGGCCGCCTGTCCGGCCGCGCGCGCTCGAGCGCTCACGTCGGCAGAGCTGCTCTTGGTAGCGCGTGTCTTGGTGAAGAACACGATCAGTCTCCTTTGCTTGCTCTCGGTGAGACAAGGTTCCCCTGGACACCCTCTTCAATCATCGAGGCGCGCGGCGAAGTGACATTGAGGTGAAGCCGGTACGGTGAATGGAGACAGGCCGGATCGCCCGGCCTGGAGATGAACCGGAGTCACGTAATGACCGAAACGCTGACCGCGACGCTGACGACGACGCAGGGGACGGTCACTGTCCGGCTGTTCCCTGACCAAGCGCCGAAGACCGTACGGAACTTCGTCGAGCTCGCCGAGGGTGGCAGGGAGTGGACCAACCCGAAGACCCGGGCCAACACTAAGGACAAGCTGTACGACGGCACGATCTTCCACCGGGTGATCGCGGGCTTCATGATCCAGGGCGGCGACCCGCTCGGCACCGGCACCGGCGGCCCCGGCTACAAGTTCGCCGACGAGATCCACCCCGACCTGCGGTTCGACAAGCCGTACCTGCTGGCGATGGCCAACGCCGGCCCGGGCACCAACGGCTCGCAGTTCTTCATCACGGTGGCGGCCACCCCGTGGCTGAACGGCAAGCACACGATCTTCGGCGAGGTCATCGACGGCGTCGACGTGATCAAGGCGATCACCCAGGTGCCGACCGCTCCCGGCGACCGCCCGGTGACCCCGGTGGTGCTTGAGTCCGTCACGATCACCCGCGACTAGGCGACGGTACCCCCCGATGACCACGCCGGACCAGGACACCCCCGACGGGCAGGAAACACCGCCCACCTGTTATCGGCACCCAGACAGGGAAACATGGGTGTCTTGCGTCCGGTGTGGTCGTCACGCGTGCCCGGACTGCCTCCGCTCGGCGGCGGTCGGGCAGCAGTGCGTAGACTGCGTGCGCGAGGGCAGCCGGACCACCCGTCGCCCGACGACGGTCTTCGGCGGCAGGCCCGCGCGGACCGCCGTCGTCACCTGGACCCTGATCGCCGTCAACGTCGTGCTGTTCCTGATCGAGCTGGCCAGGCCGTCCATCGCCAACGACTGGGCACTGCTCGGGTACGCGCGGTTCAGCCCGGGCGGGCCGATGCAGGGCATCGCCTCCGGCCAGTGGTACCGGCTGATCACATCGGCGTTCCTGCCGCCCGCAGGCGGCGGGATCGGCGGCCTCGGCTTCTTCGACATCCTGTTCAACATGTGGGCGCTGTGGGCGGTGGGGCCGAGCCTGGAGCAGTTGCTCGGCCGGGGCCGCTTCATCACCGTCTACCTGCTCAGCGCCCTCGGCGGCGCCGTCGCGTTCTTCCTGATCGCCCCGAACACCGAGCTCGCGCTGGGCGCCAGCGGCGCCATCTTCGGCCTGTTCGGCGCCTGGTTCGTCGTGTCCAGGCGGATGCAGATCGACACCAGGGGGATCCTGGTGCTGATCGGGATCAACCTGGCGTTCAGCTTCATCTACCGCGGTGAGATCGCCTGGCAGGATCATGTGGGCGGCCTGATCGTGGGCGGGCTGATCACGGCCGCCTTCGCCTACGCGCCGCGCAAGAACCGGCTGCTCATCCAGAGCGCGGCCGCTGTCGCGATCTTCGTCATCCTGCTGGTGATCGTGGTGCTCAGGTCCAACCACCTCACCGCCGAGTTCAGCCAGGCGGCCGGCTTCTAGCGGCTGAGCGCTAATGCCACCTGGACGTTAGCGCCACCTGAGCGTTAGTGCCACTGAGTGGCGAGCACCACGCCGACGACGATCAGCGCGAACCCGCAGACCAGGTTCCAGCCGCCGAGCGCGCTCAGCCCGGGCATGTCCGACTGGGTGATGTAGTAGAGCGCGATCCAGACCAGCCCGAGTATCAGGGACGCGATCATGGTCGGCACCAGCCACGGCGGGCTGACCGCCCGCTTCTTCGACTGCGCGGTCGGCGGCGTGTAGACCGGCCTCTTCCGGACGCGGGACTTGGGCACCGCGCACCTCCTGCTCGGGGACTGCGAAGGCACCGGGGACGTTCCCCGGGCTAACACTGCGGGCTGCTGCCGGTAAGCGTAATGCACCAGCGGCACGGTTACGGATTTTCGGCCGGGTGGCCTGCGCTCAGCCCCCGGGCGGGGCGGTGGTCTCGGTCCCGGTCGGGGTGGCGGTCGAGCTCGGCGTGCCGCTCGGGGTCCCGCTGGGGGTGCCGCTCGGCGTGGCCGAGGTCGTCGGCGTCGCCGCCGTCTGCTGGATGAAGAGCGTGATCACCGTGTTCGGCGGCACGGTGCCAGTGGCCGGGAACTGCTTCCACACGGTCCCGACGGGGATGTTCTGGTCGACCGGGCCGTTGGCGTAGTTCTCGCTCGGCGTGGAGGTGAACCCGGCGCTCTTGAGCTCCTGGAGGGCGGTCGACAGCGGGACGCCGGTCACCGTCGGCACCGGGATCCCGCCGCCCGAGTAGTAGAGCGTGATCGTCTCGCTCGGGGCGTACTTCTGATTCGGGGTCGGGCTCATGTGATCAACCTCGCCCGCCGGCAGGGTCGACTGGTTATCGGCCACCGGGTTGACGTTGGTGAAGCCGAGCTGCCGCAGCTGTTGCGCGGCGCTGTTGTACTGCTCGTTCTTGACGTCCGGGAGCAGGATGGGCGCCGCGCCCTTGGAGACGTAGAGGGTGACGGTGCCGCCCTTGGAGATGCTGGAGCCGGGGGACGGGTTGGTGCTGATCACGTTGCCGGCCGTCACGTTGGCGTCGGCCTGCTGCTGCACGCTCGGGGTCAGCCCGGCCGCCTTGACCTGGGCGACGGCGGTGGCCTGGGGCTCGCCGACGAGGGCGGTCGGAACGTAGGTGCCGCCGCCGCCGTGCAGGAGCAGGAGGGCCGCGACGATCGCGGCCACCAGCACGACCCCGGCGATGGTCCACGGCAGCCAGCGGCGGCGGCCGCCGCCCTGCTCGCCGTCCCCGTTGTCGTAACCGCCCTCGTTGTACCCCGGCTGGTAGCCGGGCGGGTAGCCGCCCTGCGGGTACTGCGAGACGGTGGTCGGCGCGACGCCGGCCCCCATCATCGTCTGCGGGCCCATCCGCTGGGTGTTCTGCTGGTAGTCGTAGTAGTCGGCCCGGGTCGGCGGCGGCTGGAAGGCCGCCGCCACCTGCATGCCCGACGCGGCGCGCTGGATGTCGGCGTTCATCTCGGCGGCGGTCTGGTAGCGGTCGTTGGCCGACTTGGCCATCGCCTTGAGGACGATCGCGTCCGCCCACGGGGGGAGGTCGGGGTCGAGCCGGGACGGCGGTATCGGGTTCTCCCGCACGTGCTGGTAGGCGATCGCAACCGGGGAGTCGCCGGTGAACGGCGGCCGCCCGACCAGCAGCTCGTACATCAGGCAGCCGGTGGAGTACAGGTCGGACCGCGTATCCACCCGCTCGCCCCGCGCCTGCTCGGGCGACAGGTACTGGGCGGTGCCGATCACCTGCGCGGTCTGCGTCATCGTGGCCTGGGCGTCGCTCATCGCGCGGGCGATGCCGAAGTCCATGACCTTCACGTCACCGTTCCTGGTGACCATCACGTTCCCGGGCTTGATGTCCCGGTGCACGATCCCGGCCTGGTGGCTGTACTCAAGGGCGCGGAGCACGCCGGAGATGATCTCCAGGATGCGCTCCGGCAGCAGCCGGTGGCCGTCGTTCAGCAGCTCCCTGACGGTCTTGCCGTCCACGTACTCCATCACGATGAACGGGACGGGCACCCCGGTCGACATGTCCTCGCCGGTGTCGTAGACGGCGACGATGGACGGGTTGTTCAGCGACGCGGCGGACTGGGCCTCGCGGCGGAACCGCGCCTGGAAGGTCTGATCGCGTGCGAGATCGGTGCGCAGGGTCTTGATCGCGACCACCCGGTCGAGCCGGAGATCGCGCGCCCGGTACACCTCAGCCATGCCGCCGCGTCCGACGACACCCTCGAGCTCGTAACGGTCACCGAGCAGCCGCGGCTGTGTCATGTCTCGCACTCTTCCAAACCACCCTGCATCGAAGTGTCATCCCCCCGTGCCGTCGCCGGCCAGCGGCAGTATCGGCGTTGCCGAGCCTGTCGGCGTCGCCGACGACGAACTGGTATCCGTCGGCGACGTCGGCGGCGAGCTGGTTGTCGCCGACGCGGAGGAGGACGTGCTCGTTGACGGCGCTGACTGCGTTGACGTCGAAGACTGTCGCGCGCTCGTCGTAGGGCTGACCGAACGTCTCGCGCTAGGGGTCTCCGATGTCGTTCCTAGATTAGTCCCTGTCGCGTCGCCACCGACTGTACTTGCCGGCACCGAGGCGGTGGTCGGCGTGGCCGCCTCGCTGGCCGACTGGCCAGGCGATGTGGCACGCCCGGACTTTCCAGGCATCGTCGCCGCCGGGGTTGTGCTGCTAGTGAGCAGGAGCACGATGATCGCGATGATCCCGCACGCGGCCAGGCCGGCCCCGGCCAACATCAGGCTGCGGCGCCGAGGACGGGGATCAGGGGAAAACGCAGGCTCGCCGTTGTAGAAATCGTTACCGTCGTTGTAGAAATCGTTACCATCGGGCGGCGGAAAGTTCGGCACCACCGGCAGGTTGGCGGTGATCGGCCCGCTGTGGCCGGAACGGCTGCGCGCCTCCCGGATCACGTCGGCGCGGTCGGCGACGTGCTGCGCGGTCACGGGGCGGCCGTCCGGTGCCTTCGCCAGCATCGCGTACACCAGGTCGGCCACCGGGCGCGGCACGTCGGGCGGGAGCTGCGGGACCGGATCGTGCTTGTGCATGATCGCGATCGCCAGCGGCTGGTCGGCCATGAACGGCGGCTCCCCCGACAGGCACTCGTAGGCGACGACGCCGAGCGAGTAGATGTCGGACGAGCCGGTCAGCGGCGAGCCGGTCGCCTGCTCGGGCGAGACGTAGAGCGCGGTGCCCATTACGATCCCGGTCGCGGTCAGGTTCATCGCCTGCAGGGAGTTGGCCTTGGCGATGCCGAAGTCGGTGATCTTGGTCGTCCCGTCGGCCATGATCAGCAGGTTGCCGGGCTTGATGTCCCGGTGCACGATGTCCGACTGGTGGGCGATATCGAGGGCCCGCGCCGCCTGGGCGACGATGTCGAGCACCACGTAGGGGTCGAGCCGGCCGTAGCGCTCGAGGATCTCCGACAGCGGCTGGCCGTCAACCAGCTCCATCACCAGATAGGGGCCGCCGAGCGGGCTGCGCTCGCCGTAGTCGAAGACCCGGGTGATCCCCGGGTGCGAAAGCGAGGACGCGTACCGCGCCTCGGCCCGGAAGCGGGCGCGGAACTGCTCGTCATCCGCGTGCATGGCGGCGAGCATCTTGATCGCCACCGGCCGTCCGAGGATCTGGTCGATGCCCCGCCAGACCTCGCCCATGCCGCCGGTGGCGATCAGTTCGACCAGTGCGTACCGGCCGTCGAGAACGTGCGCGTTCACCCTTGCCCCGTAGTCGCGAGATAGGCCTTGATGACCGCGACAGCGATCGGCTCGGCCGCGGCGGCCCCGTAGCCGCCACCTTCAATCATGACGCCGACGGCGATCTTGGGGTTGTCAGCGGGTGCGAAAGCGGTGAAAACCGCGTCGGGCTGTGAGCTAACGCCGTTCTCGGCGGTTCCGGTCTTGCCGGCGATCTGGAGGCCGTTCAGGGCGCTCTGGTTGAACTGGGCGCCGGTGCCGTTCGGGTCCTGCACGACCGCGATCATCATCTGCTTCTCGTAGCCCGCGACGGTCGCCGAGATCGGCTGCCCGAGCTCCTGCGGCTGGGTCTGGTCCACCACCGACAGATCGGAGGCGGTGACCTGATCGATCAGGTACGGCTTCATCATCACGCCGCCGTTGGCGACGGTTTCCGCGATCATCGCCTCCTGCAGCGGCGTCTCGGTCGTGTCGTGCTGGCCGATCGCGTCGTAAGCGGTAAACGAGGGGTCGGACTCGGCGACGAACTGGGACGCCGAGGTGGTCACGCCGGGGATGTCGAGGGCCTTGTTGAAGCCGTACTTGTCCGCCGTCGCGCCGATCGTCGGGCCGCCGAGGAGGATGCCGAGGTTCGCGAACGGGGTGTTGCAGGACTCGGCGAACGCGGTGATCACCGGCGTGTGGCCGGATCCGTCGCCGCAGGGAGCGTCGTTGTCGTCGTTGAGCTGGTTCCCGTTCGGCAGCTTGAGCGGCTGGGGCGAGTAGAGCTTGTCGGTCGGGTTCCGCGTGGTGTTCTGGGTGTACCAGGAGGAGCTGGTGACGATCTTGAACGTCGAGCCGGGCGGCAGGGTGGTCTGGGCCGCGTTGTTGATCAGCGGGCTTGGGACCTTCTGGGTCAGCTGGCTGACGACGTTGCCCGCGGTCTGCGTGTTGAGGACGCTCAGCTGGTTGGGGTTGTAGCTGGGGTACGAGGCCATCGCCAGGATCGCGCCGGTGGACGGGTTGAGCGCGACCACCCCGCCGACCTGCTGAACGCCGTTGATGGTCTTGCCCGTCAAGGTCGACTGAAGCCCCGCGTAGGCGGCCTGCTGGGCCTTGGAGTTGATCGTGACCTGGACCGTCGCGCCCTTCTGGGGCTTGTCGGTGATCATGTCGATGAAGTTGCGGAAGGCGAGCTGATCGCCGGTCCCGGACAGCAGGGAGTCCTCCGCGCGCTCGACGCCGGTCGCGTAGTTAGGCGCCTGCGCGGCCGTGAAGATCGTGTCGTAGCCGGTGACCGGGGCGTACACGGCGCCGTCGGGATAGGTGCGGAGGTACTTGAACCCGGTCGAGTCGTTCGTCACCTTGCTGGCCGCGATGGCGACGCCATCGGCGGTCACGATCGGGCCGCGCTGGATCTGGCTGTTGTTGAACTCGGTGCGGGCGTTCTCCGGCCCGTTGGCCAGGCTCGGCGCGTCCACCGCCTGCAGGTAGTTCACGTTGACGAGGAGGATCACGAACAGGACGAGGACGGCGATCGATACCCGCTTGATCGGGCGGTTGAGGTCGCGCTTGAGCTGGTTCACCGGAGCGACACCACCTGAGTCATCCCCTCATCCTGAATCGGCCGCGGCGCCGGGCGGCGGGCGGAGTCGCTCGTCCGCGCGATCGCGGCCAGCAGCAGCCAGCTGGCCACCAGGCTGGAGCCGCCCTGGGAGAGGAACGGCGTGGTGATCCCGGTGTCCGGCAGCAGCCGGGTCACGCCGCCGACGATCACGAAGACCTGCAGCGCGAACATGAAGGAGAGACCGCTGGCGAGGAGCTTGGAGTACTCGTCCTTGGCCAGCAGCGCGGTCCGCAGGCCGCGCTGCACGAGCAGGCCGTAGAGCAGCAGCAGGGCCATCACCCCGGCCAGCCCGAGCTCCTCACCGAACGCGGTGAAGATGAAGTCGCTCTGCACCAGCGGGGTCCACCAGGGCTGGCCGTTGCCCAGCCCCTTGCCCAGCAGGCCCCCGTTCGCCATCCCGTACAGGCCCTGGACGACCTGATAGGACGGGGTGGTGCCCTGCTCGAGGTTGGCCGTGCTGAACGGGTCCAGCCAGACGGTAAACCGCTGGGTGACGTGCGGGACCAACTCCGCCGCCAGGAACGCCCCGGTGATGAACATGCCAAGTCCGATCACCACCCACGAGCGCCGCCCGGTGGCAACGTAGAGCATCGCCACGAACAGCCCCATGAAAACGGCGCTGGTGCCGATGTCGCTCTCGAAAATCAGCAGCAGCATGCTGAGCGCCCAGACCACCAGGATCGGCGCGAGGTCCTTGCGCCGCGGCATCCTGAAGAAGAGCCACCTGTCGGTCAGCAGCGAGAGCTGCTGGCCGTGCTCCATCAGATAGCTGGCGAACGAGGCCGCCAGCAGCAGCTTGCCGAACTCCTCAGGCTGGACCGAGAACCCGCCGATGGCGATCTGCACCTTGGCGCTGGTGCCCGCGACGCCGCTGATGGACGCCGGCAGCAGGGCCGGCAGGGCGATCAGCACCAGGCCGGCCAGGCCGAGTATGTACGTGTAGGGCTGCAGGACCTTGATGTCCCTGATCAGCCACAGGAAGAGCACGAACACGGCGATGCCGAAGACCGTGTAGATGATCTGCGTGACCGTGGCCGACGAGGAGAGAATCACGCCGGACTTGCTATTCGGGCCCGGGTTGCCGGACCGGCCCACCTGGGTGAGCCGGTAGATCATCACCAGGCCGAGGCCGTTGAGCACGGTCGCGATCGGCAGCAGCAGGGGGTCCGCGTACGGCGCGAACTTGCGCACCGCGAGGTGGGCGCCGACGATGATCGCGGAGTACGCGATGATGTACCCGATGATGGTCGACGGATGCTGGCCCTTGAGGCCGAACCCGACGGTGACGAACGCGAGGGCGACGATGGCGAGGGCGAAGCCGGTCATCAGCAGCTCGGTCGACCTGCGGGTGACGGCGGCCTCCTCCGGCGGCTGGCTGCCCAGGGCCGGGGACGGCATGGTCATGCTGCTCACCCGGCCGCCGGGGTCGAGGACCTCTTGGCCGAGGCCGTTGGGTTCGGGCTCACCGAGGGCTTGACGGTCGGCGTGGTCGCGGGCGCGGCCGATTGCGGGCCGGGCAGCGCCGACGCCGGGATGCCGAAGGCGGAGGCCGGCGCGCAGCCGTCCGGGTCGGGCGTCGACGGCATCGGCCCGGGAGCGTCGGCCGCCGGGACCGTGGGCTTCGGCTTGGCCTTGGACGCCGCGTCCCTGGCCACCGCGGCGTTGTACGTGACGGACTTGGCCTGCCAGGTCGCCAGGGCCGTCCACTGCTGGTGGCACTGGTTGGCCTGGGCCTGGAGCCCGTCGACGAGCGTGGTGGCCTCGCCCAGGCTGCTCTTCGAGATCGTCTGGCTGAGCGTGTTCTGGTCGGTGAGGCCAAGCTGGCTGACCTGGAGGGTGGACCGGGTGAGCAGCTTCGACAGGCTCATCCCGGCCAGGCTCTGGTTCGTGCCCTGGAAGACCGCCACGTAGCCGTCCTGCACGCCGACGTAGTACTGCTGCTGGTTGTACCACCAGGCGCCGTAAGCGCCACCGCCGAGCAGCAGCACCAGCAGCACCAGCGCGCCGGTCACGATCGGCCAGCGGCGCCTGGATCGGTGGCCGTAGTTATCGTCGTCATCGTCATAGCGGTGACGGCTGCCGCGATGCCCGCGGCGCGCGCCGCCCGGCTCGTCGTACTCGTCTTCGCCGTCCTCGTCGCCGGGAACCCGCTCGAAACCCTTGGTGTCGAAGCGTCCGCCGCCGTAGCCGTCGCCCGGGCCGCCGTAGCCGTCGGTCTCGAACCCGGCGGTGTCGAAGCTGCCGGTGTAGCCGTCGCCGGGGCCGCCCGGCCAGGTGCCGGTCGGAGGCTCGTCGGGCGTCGCCTGCTGGGGCGCCGTCCTGGTCAGTCGCATGGCCCTGGTGGCCGGGGAACTCTGCCGGGCGGGCTGGCCCAGATCGGCCGAGGAGCCGATCTGGGCGGCGCCGGCCAGCACCGGGGTCCAGGTCGGCGGCACCGCGCTCGCCTGGGTGTCCATGACGTCGGCGACGATGCAGGTGATGTTGTCGGGACCGCCGCCGCGGATGGCGAGCTCCACCAGTTGCAGCGCCGCCTTGTCGGGGTCCCTGATAGAGCTGAGTGTCTGGTGCAGCGTGTGCTCGGTCACCACGCCCGACAGCCCGTCGGAGCAGAGCAGGTAGCGGTCGCCTGGCAGCGTCTCGAGCTGGGTCAGGTCGGGCTCGGCGACCGTCCGGCCGTCGAGGGCGCGCAGCAACAGCGACCGGTGCGGGTGCGTTGCCACGTCGTCTTCGGTGATCTTCCCCTCGTCGACGAGCGACTGGACGAGCGTGTGGTCGTGGGTGATCTGAAGGAACTGGCCGTTCCTGAGCCGGTAGGCGCGCGAGTCGCCGATGTGGCAGAGGGCGGCGTAGCCGTCCGCCCACAGCAGCGCGGTCAGCGTCGTGCCCATGCCCTCGATCGCGGGATCGGAGATGATCAGCTCCTGCAGCCGCAGGTTGGCCATGGCGACCGCGTCGGCGAGGGCGCCGACCAGGTCGGGTCCGATGTTCCTGGCGTCGTCAAGCGGAGCGATCGTGGTGATGGTGGCGGCGCTTGCCACCTCACCGGCCGCGTGGCCGCCCATGCCGTCCGCGACCGCGAGCAGGTGCGGACCGGCGAAGGCCGAATCCTCGTTCCCCTCGCGGAGGAGACCGACGTCAGAGCGGACCGCATAGCGGAGGGCTAGTGTCATCTGCGCAGTTCCAGAACGGTCTTGCCAATACGGATCGGCACGCCAACGGGCACCGGGGTGGGCCGGATCACCTTCTGGCGGTCCAGATAGGTGCCGTTGGTGGAACCGAGGTCCTCAACGATCCACTGTCCGTCCTGTGGAAAAATCCGGGCATGGTGGGTTGAAGCGTAGTCGTCGTTTAGTACCAGCGTGGCGTCATTGGCCCGGCCCATGGTGATTTGCTGGTCCGTGAGGTCGATGCTCACGCCGCTCAGTGCGCCCTCGGTGACGACGAGGAAACGCGGCGCTCCCCGGCCGGGGCGTTGCGGCTTGACCGGGCGCTGGGCGACCGGTCGGGGCGGGGCCTGGTTCCGTGGCCGCCGCACCTTGGACGCGGCGGTGCCGAACAAGTCGGTCCGTACCACGCCGATCGCCGCGATGACGAATAGCCACAAGACGGCCAGGAAGGCCACCCTGATGAGGGTAAGGGTGAGCGCGTTCATCCCGTGCGGTGTCCTCGGCTCCTACGTCGCTTGCGGTTGGGCTGCCCTCTCCGGCGGGGCTGGCCTAAAGATTAGTCACTCTCCGGTCTTCCGGTGCGGGTCTACTTACTACCTGGCCGGCCGCAGTACTCACTACCTGGCCGTCCTTCGTCAATACCTGTCGTCCTGGCGGAAAATCATCGTGGTCCGGCCGAGCGTGACCGTGGTGCCGTCGACCAGCGCGACCCGGCGCACCGGCTGCCCGTTGACGAACGTGCCGTTGGTGGACCCGAGATCGACGAGCACCACCTGGCCGTCCTCCACCCGCAGCTCGGAATGGTGCCGCGACACCCCCGCATCGACCAGCCGCAGGTCGCAGTCGGTCCCCCGGCCCAGCAGGGTCACCGGGGTCTGCAGCTCATACGTGCTTCCCGCGGCCACGCCGGTGCCGGGGGAGGAACCGGACACGACCAGCCGCGGCCGCCCGGGGAACTGCGAAGACGCGACCCGAGGCAGGTCGCTCACCGGCTGGCGGACCTCGCCCGCCTCGACGGTGTGCCCGCGGATCACTCCCGACCGGATGCGGAAAGTGCCAGTCGTCAGGTCAGGAACGCCCTCGAACCGGATCCGGACCGGGCCGACGAACGAGTAACCCTGCTCCTTGGCGTGATCCCGCGCCAGCGTCGCGAGCTCCACGCCGAGGTCCTCCGCCAGCACGTCAAGACGTTCGGCGTCGGTCTGCGCGATCTCCACGACAAAGTCGTTCGGCACCAGGGTGCGACCCTGCGCCACGATGGCGGCGCGCTCGTCCATCTCGTGCTGGACCGCGCTTGCCACCTCGACCGGCTGTAGTTCGGACTTGAACACGCGGGCGAAGGTCCCCTCGACCATGCCCTCAAGCCGGCGTTCGAAGCGCTGCAGAACTCCCACCCGTTGGGCCTCCCTTCCGCTCGTTATCCATCTGATGTTATCCGGGGCGCGACCACACTGGGGGTCGTGCTAGCCTGAGTCGTCATTCCAGAGGGCGAGTGGCGGAACGGCAGACGCGCACGGTTCAGGTCCGTGTGTCCGAGAGGATGTGAGGGTTCAAATCCCTCCTCGCCCACCCATGGTCGCTGAGCTTCGCTCAGCTTCCCGGTTTCCTTGTATCTCCCGGGGGGACGACCCCCCGGACCCCCCGGTGCGGGCTTCGCCCGCAAAGCGACGACCCCCCGGAACCCCCCGGTGCGGGCTTCGCCCGCAAAGCGACGGTCGAGGTTCTGCCCGCAAGGCGGTGGCCGAGCTGCGCCTGCAAAACGCTGTCGGTGGCGTGAATGGCAATAGGGACAATAGGAATTGGGGCGGCCGGATATCGGCCGGGAATGGGCCCGGCCTACGGGACGACTATGACTGGGCAGCGGGCGTGGCGGGCCAGCCAGCTGGGGACCGAGCCCATCAGGCGGTGCCAGAAGTGGGCCGGGCCGCCGATAACGAGGGCGTCGGCGCTGAACTCGGCGGCGATGGTGGCGAGCTCGCGGGCCGGGCTGCCGCGCCGGGTGCGGACGTGCACCTCGAGACCGCCGGAGTCGGCCGCCTGGTCGAGCTCGGCCAGCAGCCAGCGCTCCAGCGAGTCGGCGTCCCGTAGCAGCCCCACCACCTGACCGGTCATCGGCTCGCAGTAAACGCCGGGCGAGGTGACGTAGACGATGAGCAGCGGCCGGTCGAGCCGCCGGGCCATGCCCGCCGCGTAGGCGAGCGCGTTGCGCGCGGACGGTGAACCGTTGTACCCGGCGATGACGGGATGGGCCAGCGCTATCGGCCGCTGCTGCGAAATGTGCAACTGCGGCTGCGGCTGTGAGCGGTCCCGCTGGCGACGGCGATCCGGCCGTCGCTGCCCAGGCGCGCCCTGGTCCTGAGAAGGGTCCATTTCCGCGTCCTCGCGGCCACTGGGGGTCGATAGTTTTGTTATAGCAAATATCTACTCCGTTGTTAAGCGGAGCCTGTGCATCATCTGAAGAAATGCCCCGTCTGGCCCGATTCATGCGGGATCGGGAGGGCGTAACGTCAGATGTCCGGCTGGTGAAGCTTCGAAAACGTAGCAGCACTATAGGTGCCAGACGCCCGTGGCGGAAGGGCCTGGGCCGAGCCGGGGGCAGAGTGGGTCGCACGGCGCCACGCTCTGTGATCGTTTCCGGGCTGCGTGCAGTCCCGTCCCGTAAGCCACCGCGAAACAGGATGGAACCGGCATCCCAGCAGCCCTGGCGCACATCATTAGGAAGGGAAGTAACTCCCTTCCGCAGACCTGGGCCGTCGCAGGTGGCACCATGAGAATGTGGTGGCAGAGCAGGCGCACCCAGCGTGGGGAGGCGGACCGGGGTCCCCTTCTTCCGGCGATCCGGCGGGCCGGAGCGGCCGGGAGCGGGTCGACGCGACCGCCCGGGCCGTGATCGAGAGCGCCGCCGACGCCATCGTGGCCTACGGCACCGACCGCACCGTCATGCTCTGGAACCCGGCCGCGGAGCGGATGTTCGGCTGGGCGGCGGCCGAGGTGATCGGCCTCGAGCCGCCGACGATCCCCGAAGAGAGCGCGGCCGAGCACAACGCCGTCTTCGAACGGGTCCGCGGCGGCGGGCAGGTCTCCTTCGCCACCCGGCGGATCCGCAAGGACGGGTCCGTGATCGACGTCCGCATCGACACCAGCGCGCTCACCGACGGCGCCGGCGACGTGATCGGCTGGGTCAACATCTGCCACCAGACCGGCGAGGACGACGTCGCCCGGCACTATATGGCCGAACGGGCCCGGGTGGTGCGCCGCCTCGGTGACGTGGTGGCGGACATGAACGCCCAGCGGGACCTCGAGTCCGTGCTCGACCGGATCGCGGCCAGCCTCCGCGAGCTGACCGGCGCCGACGCGGGCGGGTTCGTGCTCATCGAGGACGAGCGACTGCGGCTCGTCTCCACCGCCGGCCTGCCCGCCCGGCTCCGCGGCCGGGTCGCCTCGCTGTCGAGCAGCCTGGTCGGCGAGCTGCTGCGGTCGGGCAAGACGGTGATGATGGCGACCGACGAGGCCGGCGGGTTCGACGACCTCATCTGGTCCGCGCTGCCCGGCCTGCACACGATCGCGCTCTCCCTGTCGCACGTCGGCGGACGCCCCTACGGCGCGCTCTACGCGCTCTACAGCCGCCGAACCCTCAGCCACGTCGAACTCGAGCTGCTCGAGCTGCTGGCCGGGCACGCCGGGGTGGCGCTGACCAACGCGATGGCATTCGAAGAGGTCGTCCGGCAGCGCGCGCACGAGCGCGCGGTCATCGACGGCAGCGCCGACGGCATCGCGGTGCTCGACGAGAGCGGGAACGTCCGGCAGTGGAACCCGGCCGCGCACCGGATCACCGGCACCCCGGCCAGCGAGGTGATGGGCACGCCGCCGCCGTTCCCGCTGCCGGTGCCGGGGGAGCGGCGCACGCACAAGCTCCCGAGCGGCCGCTGGGTCGACGTGCTCTGCACCGAGCTCGGCGAGGGCGGCGAGAAGGTGGTCGACTTCCGCGACGTCACCGCGGCCAAGGAGCTCGAAGAGGCGAAGGACCTGTTCCTGGCGACGACCAGCCACGAGCTGCGCACCCCGATCACGGTGGTGCAGGGTTTCGCCTCGACGCTGGCGAGCCGATGGGAGCAGCTCTCGGACGCCGACCGCCGGGCCGCGGTCAGGACCATCGCCGAGCGCGCGGGCTCGCTCGGCCGGCTCGTCGAGCAGCTGCTCCTCGGCGCGCGGGCGGGCGCCGACGCGCTCCCGGTCAACAACGACTCGTTCGATCTGGCCGCGCTGCTGCGCGCCACCGTGGTCTCGTTCGGCCCGCTGTCCGATAAGCACGAGGTGGTCGCGGACGTCCCGGCCGACCTGCCCCTCGCCTTCGGCGACGGGATGGCGACCGACATCATCGTCGGCCAGCTGCTCGAGAACGCGTTCAAGTACTCGCCCTCGGGCGGCACCGTCATGGTCCGCGCCCGGGTCGTCGGCCCCATGATCGAGGTCGACGTCGAAGACGAGGGCATCGGCATCTCCGTGGGCGACCACGAGCGCATCTTCGAGCGGTTCGTGCAGGGGGAGACCGGCGATCGGCGCCGCTTCGGCGGCGTCGGCATCGGTCTCTACATCGTCCGGCGGCTCGCCGTCGCCCAGAACGGCACGGTCGTCGCCAAGACCCGCCCCGAGGGCGGCACGATCATGCGGCTCAGCCTGCGCTGCGCGGGCGAGTTACAGCCGCGCCTGCTCGCGGTGGCGGGGCTCGCCGCCGGTGGCGGCCAGGTACTCGTCGATCACGCCGGGGACGTCCTCGCTGTCGCGCAGGATCTGGCCGGCCTCCATCCAGATCACCCGGTTGCAGCTCTGCTCGATCTCGCCGAGGTTGTGGGCCACGAGGAAGACCGTGCCGGCCTCGTCGCGCAGCTCCTTGATCCGGTTGTGGCTCTTGGTGCGGAACGCGGCGTCGCCGGTCGCCAGCGCCTCGTCGATCATGAGGATCTCGTGGCTCTTGGCGGACGCGATCGCGAACCGGAGTCGCTGGGCCATGCCGGTCGAGTAGGCGCGCATCGGCAGGTCGATGAAGTTTCCGACCCCGGAGAACTCGACGATCTGCGGGTACAGGGCCTTGACCTCGGCGGGCGCCATGCCCATGGCGAGGCAGCCGAGCACCACGTTCCGCTCGCCGGTGAGGTCGTCAAGCAGCGCCGCGTTCACGCCCAGCAGCGCCGCCTCGCCCGAGGTGTAGACGGCGCCCTGCTCGGCCGGGAGCAGGCCGGCGATGGCCCGCAGCAGGGTGGACTTGCCGGAGCCGTTCCGGCCGATGACCCCGATCACGTCGCCGTGGCTGACGACGAAGGAGATGCCGCGGATGGCGTGGACCTCGCGGATGGAGACCCGCCGCTGCCGCTTGACCAGGCGCATCAGCGACGTGGCGGCGGTGCCCTTGTTGCCGCCGGCCCCGTAAACGCGGTAAACCACGTGCAGGTTGTCGACCACGACGGTCGGGTCAGCCATGGTGCCCATCCACTAGGTAGCTCGGCGGAACAAGGAAAGCTCTACCCCCAGAAGGTACCGCCTCGCCGGCCGCCGCGAGTCCAGGTGCCGGACAATCTGGACACGGCGCCAGATAACACCCCGGACACAGTGTCGTATAACACGCCCGAAATCTGCCGTTCACGGTTTCACCGTCGACGCGCGGGGGCATTTTCGCTCATGCCGGGTTCGTAGGCATCACGGACGGGGCGGGGTGCGCATGGAGGTGGGTACGTCGAGCGTGTTGATGCTCCCGTATACAGCCTCTAGTGTCGGCGTTGCTCGCCGACGTCTAATAGGCGACCTCTCCGAGGCTGGAGTGTTCGAGGCTACGGCGTGTGATGCCGGCCTCGTTCTCAGTGAACTTATCAGCAATGCCCTGCGGCACGCTACGCCGCTGCCGGGTTCCGTCGTTCGGGTCGCCTGGTGGCTGGACGACGACTGCCTGGAGATCGCCGTGAGCGACGGCGGCGGGCCGACGGTGCCGGCGGTGCACGAGCCCGGCCACTCCGCGATCGGCGGTCGCGGCCTCGGCATCGTCGATCGGCTCGCCCTGCGGTGGGGCGTCTGCTCGTCCCCGGACGGCGCGGGCGAGACGACGGTCTGGGCGGAACTGGCGCTGAGCCCCGGAAAGGCGGACGAGCACTCCGACGCCGGCCGCGACGCGAATCATCATCCGCGACGTTTGGTAATCACATCGTCACGGGATGCGTAAGCGTCTCCTCAAGTGGTGATAATCCCCCGGTGGGGGATGCTGCACCGCGAAGCAGCTTCATTACGAAACAGTGCGGCAACGAGACGTGAATGATGCGTTTCCGGGGGGATTCGTTGTCCGAGTTCTACGGGGTAGACAGCGAGATCGGCCAGCTGCGGACGGTGCTGGTCCACCGGCCCGGGGCGGAACTGAGACGGGTAACGCCACAGCACACGTGCGGGATGCTGCTGCCCGCCCTGCCGTGGGCGGAGCGGGCGCAGGCCGAGCATGACGCGTTCACCGCCGTGCTCCGTTCGCGCGGCGTCGAGGTGCTGTATCTGACCGAGCTGGTGCAGGACGCGCTTGAGTACGCGCCGGGCCGGGAGCAGGCGATCGCGACCGCGATCAGCGACCCGAGGCTCGGCCAGGAGCTGCGCGGCCAGCTCAAGGAGTACCTGAGCGATCTGCGGCCCGAGGAGCTCGGCCAGGTGCTGGTCATGGGTCTGGCCCGCGACGAGTTCCGTGGCGGCCGCGGTGCGGTCTTCGGCCTGCTCGGCGCGTGGGACTACGTCATCGAGCCGCTGCCGAACCTGGTCTTCGCCCGCGACACCTGCGTCTGGATCGGCGACCGGGTGGCGGTGACGAGCCCGGCCGGGCGGCGGCGGGAGGCGGAGCTGGTCGCGATCGCGACCGGCTACCACCCGATGTTCGCCGGCACCAAGCGGCTCTACGAGCCGGACCACGAGGTGCTCGCCGGCGGCGACGTGCTGCTGCTGACGCCGGGCGTGGTCGCCATCGGCGTTGGCGCCCACACCTCGCCGGCCGGGATGGAGCGCCTGGCGCGGCGGGTGTTCGACACCGGGTTCGCGCACACCGTGCTGGCGGCGCTGACCGACACCGGCACGGGCGAGTGCCTGGACACGCTGTGCACGCTGATCGGCCCGGACACGGTGATGATGCGTCCCTCGGTCGCCTACTCGCTGGTGGCGCGGACCATTACCCAGCGCGATGACGGCCTGTGGCTGTCTCACCCGCAGCCGTTCCTCGAGGCGGCCGCGCAGGCAATGGGGCTTGACCGGCTGCAGGTGATCGAGACCGGCCTCGGGCTGGCCCGGATCGGGCCGGCCAGGTCGGGCTCGCTTGGCGGGCCGTCGGGGCAGTGGGACGACGCGGGCAACATCCTCGCCCTCGGCCCCGGCACGGTCGTCTCCTACGAGCGGAACACGCTCACCAACGAGCGCCTGGAGGCGGCCGGCGTCGAGGTGATCAGGGTCCCGGGGGGCGAGCTGGCGGGCTGCCGAGGCGGGCCGCGCGCCATCAGCTGCCCGGTCAGCAGGGAGCCGGCGATGATGCCGGAACCGCGCAACGAGCGGCCGGCGGCGGTGCCGGCGCCCAGGCGGCCCGCCGACCAGGCCGAGTGCGTCGCTTGACTAACGGCCTGTTCCGGGCCGCCCACCAGGCAGGACGTGTCCCGTCGGCAGCCGCGGCCAGATGATCAGTGACTAGGACTGGGTGATGGGGAATGGTATGGTTCCAGCCGTGGAGCTGAATGTCTCAAGTCGGTCTCAGGGTGATCACGAGCTTGTGATCGCAACCGGGGAAATCGACCTATATACCGCTCCGCGGCTACAGAGCGAGATCGCCGCGGTTATAGCCAGTGCCGCCCCGGCGTCGCGTGTCATCATCGACATGTCCGGGGTGGAGTTCTGCGACTCAACCGGCATGAACGTGCTGCTCTCGTGCCTGCGCCAGGCGCGAGAGCGGGGCGGCGAGCTGGAGCTCGCCGCGCCCCGCCCCGCGATCAAGAAGATCCTCCAGGTGACGGGGCTCGACGCCGTGTTC
Organism: uncultured Actinomycetota bacterium; assembly: GCA_963836195.1. GTDB lineage: Bacteria > Actinomycetota > Actinomycetes > Streptosporangiales > Streptosporangiaceae > Trebonia. Next base: position 66,788 of record CAWIIX010000021.1, read on the forward strand.
ACGATCGCGGAGTCTCCCGCCAGCAACAACTGACTGCCGGGCCCCGCTTCGGCGGGCCGGGCGGCGCCGGGCGCGGGAGACTAGCATCGCCTCATGTCTCAGGTTGCCGTCGTCATTCCCGCGTACAACGAGGCGGACCTGGTGGGCGCCACCGTCACCGCCGCGAGGGCGCTGCCCGGGGTCGACGTCGTCGTGGTGGTCGATGACGGCTCGCGCGACGCGACCGCCGCGGCCGCCGGGGAAGCCGGCGCGCGGACGCTCCGCTACGCCAGGAATCACGGCAAGGCAATGGCGATGATGGTCGGGGCGCGCGAGGTCGCCGAGCTCGATCGCCGCCGCCCGGCGGGCGGACCGCGGCATCTGCTCTTCCTCGACGCCGACCTCGGCCCCACCGCGGCCTGCGCGGGCCCGCTCATCGGGCCGGTCGCCGCGGGCGAAGCGGACATGACGATCGCGGTTTTCGCCAGCCGGGTCAAGCTCGCCGGGCACGGGTTCGTGGTCCGGCTGGCCGGATCCGGGATCAGGCGGGCGACCGGCTGGACCCCCGCCCAGCCGCTGAACGGCCAGCGCTGCCTCACCCGGGCCGCGTTCGAGGCCGCCCGTCCGCTCGCGCGCGGGTTCGGGGTCGAGACCGCGATGACGATCGACCTCAAGCGCAGCGGCATGCGCATCGTCGAGGTCGAGGTGGAGATGGCCCACCGGGCGACCGGCTCCGACCTGCGTTCGCAACTGCACCGCGCCCGCCAGTTCGCCGACGTCGGCCTGGCGCTGGCGACCCGGCTGCGCTGACGTCCTGCCCCTGGTGGCGGGGGGGCGGCCGATGACGCGAAGCAACGGTCCGTTCGAGATGATGATTTGAAAATCTTTTCTTCCGAACGGACCCTTGGCTTCATGCCGCGGGGCACACTGACCGCCACCAAGCGTTACCGCTATAGTGCTAACCGTGACGACGATCGTGATTGCCGCGGTAGGAGTGTTGTTCGGGGTGCTCGGGGTTGCGGTTGGGCTGAGGGCGAGCAGACGTGCCGCCCAGTCCGTTCGCGAATGCGCCGCGCTGGTGCAGGGGGCGGTCGGATCGCACGGCACCGTGGATCCCCGGGCGATGCGAGACGTTGGGATCGTCCGGTACGACGCGCTCAACGAGATGTCGGGGCAGCTGTCGTTCTCGCTCGCGCTGCTCAACACCCTCGGCGACGGCGTGGTGATCAGCTCGATCAACGGCCGGGCGGAGACCCGGACCTACGCCAAGCCGATCGTGGCGGGCAAGGGCTCCCAGGAGCTCTCGCCGGAAGAGGCGCAGGCGGTTCACTCCGCGCGCCTCGGCACCGGGCTCTCCGCCGTCGTCCCGGCGCCGGCCGGACGGCGCGGCGCGGCCGCGAAGCGCGCCGCCGCCGCCAACTGACGCGCGTCGGCCCCCGCACGCGCGCCGCTGCGGCAAGATGAGGTCATGCGTTATGCCTATCTGGGTCCCGAGGGCACGTTTAGCGAGGCGGCCGTGGCCAGGCTGGCGGGGGCCGGCCGACGCCTCGAGGGCGAGGTGGAACCGGTGCCGTGCGCCACCATCGGCGCCACCCTCGACGCGGTCCGGAGCGGGGCGGCCGAGCGGGCCGTCGTCCCGATCGAGTCGTCGGTCGAGGGCATCGTCACCGCCACCGTTGACGACCTGGCCGGCGGTGACCTGCTGATCGTCGGCGAGACCAGGCTGCCGATCGAGTTCGCGCTGCTGGCCAGGGAAGGCACCGCGCTGGCGGACGTGAAGACCGTCGGCGGTCACCCGCAGGCCGAGGCGCAGTGCAGGCGCTGGCTGGCAGCGAGCCTTCCCGGTCGGGAATGGGTGCCGTTCGCGTCCAACGCGGAGGCCGCCCGGCGGGCGGGCGAGGGGGACCTGGACGCGGCGCTCGCGTCCGCCGCGGCGGCGTCCAGGTACGGTCTTACGGTCCTGGTGCCCGATGTGCACGACCGATCGAACGCGGTCACCCGGTTCGTCGAGGTCGGCCCGGCCGGATCGCTGCCGGCCCCGACCGGCTCCGATCGCACCTCGGTGGCCGCGTTCCTCGGCGATGACCACGCGGGCGCCCTGATGCTGATCCTGACCGAGTTCGCCGTGCGCGGGATCAACCTGTCCACGATCCAGTCGAGGCCGACCGGCGACGGGCTCGGCAGCTACTTCTTTTTCATTGACTGCGAAGGGCACATCGACGACGCCCGGGTGGGCGAGGCGATGATGGGCGTGCGGCGGGTCTGCGCCGAGGTTCGGTTCCTCGGCAGCTACCCGCGCACCGACCGGGGGCAGACGCAGGTCCGGCCGGGCACGACCGACGCGGAGTTCGCCGACGCCGCCGCCTGGCTGGCCCGGCTGAGGTACGGCCGGGCCTAGCGGCTCCAGGCGGTCGGGTCGGGCTCCAGTTCGGGCTCGAGGTCGAGGTCGGGCTCGGTTGTGAACAGGTCAGGCAGTCAAAGGTAGGGGCCTGCGCCCCGGAGCGGCTGCTGGTCCTGCTCCTGCGCGGGCATCAGACCCGGCGGGAGCGCGCGGCGCATCTGCTCGAGCTGGGCGCGGGCGGCCATCTGCTGCGCGAACAGCGTGGTCTGGATGCCATGGAAGAGGCCCTCGAGCCAGCCGACCAGCTGGGCCTGCGCAACCCGGAGCTCTGCCTCGCTCGGCGTGTCGTCCTCGAACGGCAGCGACAGCCGCTCGAGCTCGGCGACGAGTTCGGGCGCGAGCCCGTCCTCGAGCTCCTTGATGGAATTCTGGTGGATCTCCTTCAGCCGGGCCCGGCTCTTCTCGTCGAGGGGCGCGGACTTGACCTCTTCGAGCAGCTGCCTGATCATCGAGCCGATCCGCATCACCTTCGCGGGCTGCTCGACCATCTCCATGATCGGCCGCTCGGACGGATTGCCATTGGCCTCTTCGCTGCCGCCGCCGACGGCGATCCCGTCCGGTCCGACTACGACGACCTGCGGCCTGCCCGGCTCCTGTGGGCTGATTTCGTCGCTCATGCTTCACACGCTATCGGGTTGCGACGGTTACTTGGCTCGCAGGAGGATCTTCCCCGTGTGGGTGGAGTCGGCCATGATCCGATGCGCCTGCGCGGCCTGCTGCATCGGCAGCTCGGTGTCGATGACCGGGCGGATCAGGCCGGCCGCGACCAGCGGCCAGACGTTCTCGGTGACGGCCGCGACGACGCTCGCCTTCTGCTCCCTGGGACGTGCGCGGAGGCTGGTCGAGCTGATCGCGCCGCGCTTGGCCATCAGCGCGCCGAGGTCGAGCTCGGCCCGGCGGCCCTGCTGCAGGCCGATGTTGGCGATCCGGCCGTCCGGGGCCAGGGCCGCGATGTTGCGGGCCAGGTAGGCGGCGCCGACGATGTCGAGGATCACGTCGGCGCCGTGGCCGTCCGTCGCCGCCATGAGGCGGTCGACGAAGTCCTCCTCGCGGTAGTTGATCGTGATGTCGGCGCCGAGGGCGCGGCAGACGTCCAGCTTCCGCTGAGATCCGGCGGTGACCGCGACCCGGGCGCCGGCGTCCTTGGCGAGCTGGATCGCCATCGTGCCGATGCCGCTGCCGCCGCCGTGGACGAGCAGCGTCTGGCCGGCCGCGAGCCCGGCGATGAGAAAGACGTTGGAGTACACGGTGCAGGCGGTCTCCGGGAGCGCGGCGGCCTCGATGAGCGTGATGCCCTCGGGAATCGGGAGGAGCTGACCGACCGGGACGGCCACCTGCTCGGCGTAGCCGCCGCCGGACAGCAGCGCGCAGACCTGCTCGCCGACCTGCCATCCGGTGACGCCGTCGCCGAGGGCCGCCACCGTGCCGGAGCACTCGAGGCCCGGATAGGGCGGCGCGCCCGGCGGCGGCGGGTAGTGCCCCTGCCGCTGCATGAGGTCGGCCCGGTTGACGCCGGCCGCGGCCACCTCGACGACAACCTCGCCCGGTCCCGGCCGCGGGTCCGCGACCTCGGTCCACTGCAGAACTTCGGGGTCTCCGGGCTTGCTGATCACGACCGCGTGCATAGCTGCCTCCTGGGCGGGAATCTCCCTAACTAGGGTCTTTCAACCGCTATTGGGTCAGAGAGCTGCGTACCGAGTTAACGGGCGCCGCGAACAGTATGGCAAGGGCAGGCAGGTGGCTACCGGGGGCGGCCATGATGGCAGACGAACACGACAACAGCTCAGCCTCCGGTGCGCAGGAGGCCACGGAGATCTACCCGTTCGCTTCGGGTTACCCGGAGGAGGCGGGTACCGCCCGAGGGCCGCTCCCCGACTGGCAGGCGGCGGACCAGCCGCTGCCCGACCTGCCGGTGATGGAGCAGCTGCCCGATCCGGACGCGCTCCCCGACCCCGGCTATCCGCCGATGCCGGCGGCGCCGCCGCCGGCATCGCAGCCGCCGCCCGCGCCTCCGCCATGGCCGTCGGCGTCGAGCGCGCCTGCCAGGCACGTTCGGCCGGCCCAGGCGCGACGGCCGGAGATGCTCTCTGGCGGCGAGGGGGAGCCTCCGCCGCTCCCGCAACGGCAGCCGGAGCAGCGCCATTCGCCGCAGCGGCCGCCTGATGTGCAGCCGACGTGGCACGCCTTCCCGAGCACGGCGCCTCGGCGGCCGGAATCGGCGCCGGCGCCGCCGATTCGGCAACGGCAGCCGGAGCCGCGTCCTTCGGCGCAGCGGCCGCTTGACGTCCAGTCGACGTGGGCCCCCGACCCGTACACGGCGCCCCGGCCGCCGGAGGCGGCGCCGCCGTTGCGCGGCCCGTCGGTGCTATGGTCGCAGGTCCGCGTCGGCAGCGACGTCCCGGCGCCGCCGCTGCTGCCCGAGGCGCCGTTGCCTGCGGTACCAGTGCCTGCGACGACGGCACCGCCGGAGGCGGCTTGGGCGGCACCGCCCGAGGCGGCGTCGGCAGCACCACCCGAGGCGGCTTGGGCGGCACCGGCTGAGGTCGGGCCGTACGGCCCGCCGCTGCAGCGGCAGAGCGCGGACACGCTCACCTCCGAGCTGCTGCTCCCGGGCAAGCGGGCGACGCCCGACGGCGGCTGGCGGCGAACGGTCTACCGAGCCACCGGGGGACTGGTCCACATCGGCGAGTCGGCCGCCAGCATGCGCCGGCGCGAACTGGTCGGCCGGGTGCGGGCGCCGGTCGCGGGCGGGCACTACCGGGTCGCGGTGCTGAGCCTCAAGGGCGGCGTCGGCAAGACCACGGCCACCGTCGGACTCGGCTCGACGCTGGCGTCGCTGCGCGGGGACCGGGTGATCGCGGTGGACGGCAATCCGGACCGCGGCACGCTGTCGGACAAGGTTCGCCTCGAGACCCCGGCCACCATCAGGGACCTGCTCAACGAGCGATCGATGGTGACCAGGTACGCCGACGTGAGGGCGTACACGTCCCAGGCCCCGAGCAGGCTTGAGATCCTCGCGTCCGACCGGGACCCGGGCGTCTCGGTCGCGTTCAGCGCCGACGACTACCGCGCCGTGACCGGGGTGCTCGAGCACTACTACTCGATCTGCATCACCGACTGCGGCACCGGTCTGCTGCACTCGGCGATGGCCGGCATCCTCGAGCTGGCCGACCAGATCGTCCTCGTGAGCTCCCCGTCGGTGGACGGCGCGCGCAGCGCCAGCGCCACCCTCGACTGGCTGGAGGCGCACGGCTACGCGGACCTGGTCCGCGGCGGCGTCGTGGCGCTGTCCGCCGTCCGCCGCCGGAGCAAGTCGACGGTCGACCTGGACCGCCTGGAGCAGCACTTCGCCGCCCGCTCCCGCGCGGTCGTCCGGGTGCCCTACGATCCGCACCTGGAGGAGGGCGCGGAGGTGGAACTCGAGCTGCTCAACGAGGAGACCGCCGACGCCTATCTCGACCTGGCCGCCCTGGTCGCTGACGGCTTCGCCCACCCGCGCCGATCAGCGGCCAGCACCACGTCGCGGTCCCCATTCGCGTAATGTTGTTCCACGCAGGAGGGCTCGCCTAGTGGCCGATGGCGGTTGTCTTGAAAACAACTAGGTCGGGGAACCGACCTCGTGGGTTCGAATCCCACGCCCTCCGCTTCCTCATGGGTTGACCGTGGCGAGAGAACCTGACGTTCGGGGCTCTGCGCCGTTTGCCAGGGAGGACACGGCCAATGGGGGCCTAGGGCTCCCGTTTCCTCACCCTGTCGGCTACGCCATTGACGTCGCCTATTAGTGTCGGCGGCGGCTGACAGGGTGGCGGTCATGTGGGTGGCGCAGCTGAAGGGAAACCGGGCTCGGCTGGCGGTGGCTTGATCATGCTCGGCGTGGCGATGTGAGCAATGTGGTGGGGGGAGGGGGGTTGGGCACTATTATCCGACTAGGTGGCCTGTGTGTGGTTTTCTGGCAGCGGTCGGAGGTGGCATGTCGCGCAAGTCGATCATCCTGTTCCTCTGGCTCGCCATCGGCGCCGCCGCCGCCGGGCAGCGCGGCTACTACGACAGCGCGACGACGACCTGCAGCTCCGGCGCCACCATCGCGGCCACGATTGCCACTGGCCCGCTCAACTACCTGGGCGTCGATCCGCTGATCAGCTGCAACTGGCCGTCGCCGTCGGGCTGAGCGGGACCGGCGGCTCCAGCCTCTTGAGGCTGGTGAGACGCGCGTTGCGGCGGATCGGCGAGCGCAACGCCGCAGTCGGCTACGACGGGGCGTAGGGGTACTCTCGCCTGTATGGGAAGCTCCATGTTGCCGCCGTTCAGCTGGAGCGAGGCAGCCACCAACTGGCAGTTCGCTCCGATCGTGACGGGGTTCACCGCCATCCTGGCGGCGCTCTACCTGTGGGGGGCATTCCGCGTCCGCCAGCGTCACCCGAGGCGGCCGTGGCCGCTCGGGCGGACGATCCTGTTCCTGCTCGGGCTGCTGGTCATCAACCTGGCCACGCAGAGCGGGATCGGGACCTACGACGACACGCTGTTCTGGGACCACATGATCCAGCACCTGATGCTGCTCATGATCGCGCCGCCGCTGCTGGTGGCCGGGATGCCGATGACGCTGCTGCTGCACGCGAGCAGGAACCCGGTCCACGCCTGGGGGATCAGGCTGGTCAGGTCGAAGCCGGTGACGTGGATCACCTGGCCGGGGGTCGGCATCGTCGCCTACGCCGCGGTGATCGTCGGCACGCACCTGACCAACTTCATGAACCTGGTGATCCAGTACGACGCGGTGCACGAGGCCGAGCACGTGCTCTACCTCGTCGTCGGGTACCTCTACTTCCTTCCGCTGATCGGCAAGGAGCCGATCAAGTGGAAGGTGTCCTACCCGTTGCGGCTCTTCCTGCTGTTCCTGGCGATGCCGGTGGACGCGTTCACCGGGGTGGTGCTCGGCTCGTACCAGACCTATCCGTTCCTGCCGATGGCGCCGCGCAACTGGGGGCCGACCCCGCTGAACGACATCCACCAGGGCGGCGCGGTGATGTGGATCGGCGGCGCGGCGATCATGTTCGTGGTGATCATGGTGACGTTCTTCTCGTGGACCAGGGAGCCCCGGTCGTCGGCGGCCATGGGCTGGTTCGAGACCGCGCGCCGGGCGACCATGGCCGAGCGGATGAAGGAGGGCGCGCCCGCCGCCCCGGCCGCGCCCGCCATGGCCGCGGGGACGGGGCGCGCGCCCGGCCAGGGCGCGCGGCCAGCCGACGTCGACGACGACGACGACCAGCTCGCCGCCTACAACGCTTACCTCAGCCGTATCAACGGCCCGGTAAGCCATAACAGCAAAGCGACCGAATAGCGGTCAGTGTGATTTACATCACGCAGTACGTCAGATGACCAAAATGACCGCGTGTGACCGTCAGGCATGGGTGTTTCGGCTGTGAATAATGAGTTAACCCAGGTGAGCCCGCTCGCGCGTGCAAATGCGATTGACTAGCCTGCCGGGGGTGCAGCATGAAAGGTACGAACAGTTGACCGTGAACATGAGCAAGGCGGATACCCAGTACGTCGATGACGCGCTGACGATCGAGGACGAGTACGAGTCCGAGCTTGCGGCTGTGCAGGTCGAACTCACCCGGTTCGAGGTGGCGCCGCACGAGTACGCCGCGCGGCGGGCCGAGATAGCGGCCCGGGCGTACCTCAAGCTGGCCGAGGCGCACAAGCGGTTCCTCGGCCGTAACAACTGACCGCCGTCGACGCCCTCGGGGGAGGCCGCGACACGCCGGTAGCGCTCTCTACGGAAATCTACGAATTCGACTAGAGGGCGTCATAGAGTCCCATTGTGGACCCCATTAGGAATCCCTACGCGCCCGGTGCCGGGCAGCGGCCGCCCGAGCTGGCCGGGCGGGACCGGGAGATCGGCCAGTTCGAGATCGTCCTCGAGCGGGTGGCCAGATCCCGCCCCGAGCGGTCCATGGTGCTCACCGGGCTGCGCGGGGTCGGCAAGACGGTGATGCTCAACACCTTCCGGTCGATGGCGCTGCAGCGACTGTGGGGGACCGGCAAGCTCGAGGCCAGGCCCGACCAGTCGATCCGCCGTCCGGTGGCGAGCGCGCTGCACATGGCCGTCCGCGAGCTGGCGCCCAGGCACCGCGCGCCGGACCGGGTCGACGACTTCCTCAGCGTGCTGAAGGCGTTCGCGCTGCGCGACCCCAAGGCGCCCAAGGGGACCACGGTCAGCGCCCAGTTCGGCATCGACGTGCCCGCTGCGCGCGGCCGGGCGGACTCGGGTGACCTCGAGGTGGACCTGACCGAGCTGTTCACCGACGCGGCCTCGGTCGCGGCCGACCTCGGGGTCGGGATCGCGCTGTTCGTCGACGAGATGCAGGACGTGCCGGCCGAGGACGTGTCCGCGCTCTGCGCCGCCTGCCACGAGCTGTCCCAGGTGGGAGGGCCGCTGATCGTGGTCGGGGCGGGCCTCCCGCACCTGCCGTCGGTGCTGTCGGCCAGCAAGAGCTACTCGGAACGGCTCTTCCGGTACGCGCGGATCGACCGGCTGGACCGGGAGGCGGCCGATCAGGCGCTGCTCGCCCCCGCCGAGCGCGAGGACGTGCTGTTCAAGCAGGACGCGCTCGACGCCCTCTACGAGGCCGCGGACGGCTATCCGTACTTCGTGCAGGCGTACGGCAAGGTCACCTGGGACGTCGCCGCGGCCAGTCCGATCACCGTGGGGGACGTCAGGGTGGCGGCGCCGGAGGCCGAGGGCGAGCTCGCGGTCGGCTTCTTCGGCTCACGGTACGAGCGGGCGACCCCGGCCGAGCGCGAGTACATGCGCGCGATGGCCGCGATCGGCGACGAGCCCGTGCCGACCTCGAACGTGGCCGACGAGCTGGGCCGCAAGCCGTCGAGCCTGTCGCCCGCCAGGGACGGGCTGATCAAGAAGGGCCTCATCTACAGCTCGGAGCGGGGCCTCATCGCCTTCACCGTTCCGCACTTCGGCAAGTTCCTGCGCGCACAGCCGGTCTAAGTGTCCGGGACCAGAGTCAGCCGGGTCCGTTCGAGGAAATATTGATTTTATTCTTTAGTATTGCGCTTTTCCTATACACGGTTAGAGAGCTGTAGCGGGACGAGGGAAAAGTGGCCGGCGGGGTGTCGATGTCGATCACGCCCGCCCGGATCGGGGCATGGCGGCCGGACATGTAGACGGCGAAGACCACCTCGACCCGGCGGCTGGCGAGGATGCCCGGGAACACCGCGAAGCGCCAGCATCCCTCGCGCCACACGTCGGTCGGGGTGGTGGTGATCAGGTAGCGGTGGTACCGCCGCCACGAGGCGCTGGCCCAGAGCTTGTCGAGCGTCTTGGCGACCGGGACCCGGCGCAGCTCGCACGGCTCGGCGCGGCCGAGCCTGACCATCATCTCGCCGATCTCGGGCGACAGCGCCGCGAGCAACGCGAGTTCGGCGGCCGTGACCGCGAGCGCCTCGCCGAGCCAGTCGGGCGAGCCGAGCGAGCGCAGCGGCGGCACGCCGAGCGAGGCCACCGCGGCCGCCCCGAGCAGGGCCGCCCTGGTGATCGTCCGCCAGCCCACCGGCGTGCTGCTCACGTCGCCGAAGCAGCCGCAGCCGGCGTCCGGGCGCCGCGTGCGCAAGTCCGCAAGGACGGCCGCCGCCGTCAAGAACAGCAGTGCGGTCACCACCCGGACCGCGTTGGCGGGCTCGCCCGCCCCGAGGCGGCCCGCGGTCACCAGGAGGCCGAGCCCGAGGGCGAACTCGCTGACGACGATCGCGATCGCGGCCGGCCGTTGCAGCCGGAACGGGAACATCGCGGTCGGCCCGATGCCCGCGTCAATGGACCGCGCGCCCAGCGCACGGCGTGCCTTGGCCGCGCAGCCGCCGATGAGAAGCACGGCGAGCAGCGGAATCTGGACCTCGCGCGCTACCGCGAGCACCCCTGCCCCACCCACGAACACCACCCCCAGTACACCCCGTCACACACCCGTTTACTCGCGCTGCGCGCTTTCCCGGCCGGACCTCAGCCGGCCAGCGTCAGCGTCGCGTTGAAGCAGCCGTCTTCCAGATTCCCGCCCAGTTCCACGAAGGCGGCCATGGTCAGGTCCGCCACCCGTGCCCGGGGGGAGGTCCCGCACTTCACGCACCGGTCGCAGAACTGGCGCGCGCTGGCGCTGCAGCTGGTGACCGGCAGCACCGCCGCCCGGTCGGCGCACTCGTTCCTGACCCGCACGGCGCTGCCGAGCGACAGGTACGGCAGCCGGGCGCAGGGCTCATGCTGGTAGGCCCCGTCGCCCGGGCCGGCCGCCTCGCCCTCGGTCTCCGGGTCGAGGGCGGCGTAGCCGACCCCGAGCAGGTCGGCCGGCTCCTCGCCGGGCTCGTGCCAGACCGCCGCGCCGCTGATCGGACCGCCGCTGTAGGCGCCGGCGGGCGGGGGAACTGGCGGATGGGCGGCGAGGTAGGGCGGCTGGGCGGTGGCGGGCGTGACCGCCAGCAGGCAGCCGTCGTCGCGGCGGGTGCCGATGACGTCAATCAGGTAGCCGGGCGTCAGCCGGGGGAAGCGGACCTGGACGTGGCGGAGCGACGCCTCGGCGATCACGACCCGCTCGGGCTCGCGGCCGTGCTGCCCGGTGTCGACTGTCAGCTCCCGTCCGCGCACCAGCATGATCTCGCCCGCCACCCGGCCGATCCTGGCCCAGATGCGCTCGGCGATGCTGGCGGCGGGTTCGCGGGCCCCGGGATCGCGGGCCCCGGGATCGCCGTCGGCGGGCGGGGGGCCGGAGATCAGCCGGTGCGTTCGGCGGCGGACGATGACCGGGTCCCCGGCCCGCAGCGCCGACGGCGAGACCTTCGCCCCGAGCCAGGTGACCGTGCTCGGCGAGACGGCGATGAACTGGTCGCCGTCGGGCCGCGAGACCACGATCGCTTGCGGCGTCACCTCGGCCAGCACCCCGGTGACGACGGTGGCCGCCCGGGGCGGCCGGTGGGCCCAGAATTCGGGCTCGTGGCCATCGAAAACGGGGCTGTCGAAGACCGCCGCGCGCAGCAAAGCCCGGCGGGCGTATCGGGTCGTAGGTCCTGAATCAGTCAGGTCGGCGCAACCCGCGCAAACATGTGCTTTCCGCCGCACTTGCCCGCCATGGGATTGCGACCCTCGCGAGGTCATGTCCGACGATGCTCACATACGCGCAGACACGTCAAGTGATTCGGCAATTTCCGTCCGCGAGGAAGCGCAGATAGGTGGCTCACGGGCCATTTGCGCTTTATCAGAGTGACCAGTGTTCCGCTGATGCGGTTGCTGTGGCCGAGTGGCAGAAGTCATCGATCGAGGCGTATCGTTACTGATCTATCACTCAGAGTAGCGGTGTCTTGAGCGTAGAGGGTCCATGAGCGTCGGCGAGCGCGTTGCGTTTGGCGAGTACGTGCGTGCGCGCAGCGGCGCGCTCCTTCGGGCTGCCCAGGCGCTGACCGCCAACCGGGCCGACGCCGAGGATCTGCTCCAGGCCACGCTGGTCAAGGCGTACCAGTCGTGGGACAAGATCTCCGATCCGGCCGCGCTGGACACGTACGTCCGCCGGGTCATGGTGAACACCCACATCTCGGGGTGGCGCAGGCGGCGACTCGACGAGTACCCGACCGACGAGATCCCCGACTCCCCGGCCGCCGACGCAACCGGCGACAGCGACCTGCACGACGTGGTCCAGCGCGCGGTCGACCGGCTGCCGCGCCAGATGCGGGCCGCGGTGATGCTCAGGTTCTACGACGACATGACCGAGCCCGAGGTGGCGGCGGCGCTCGGCGTTTCCGTGGGGACGGTCAAGTCGACCGTGGCGCGAGCGGTCGCCAAGCTCCGCAAGGACGCCGAGCTCGGCGCCGACGCCGAGCTGCGCGGCGGGTTCTCCGCGTGAGGAGCCGCCGGGCGGAGGCTTAACACGGGCCCGGATCACATGGCACTATCAGCCTCAGCGCCCTAAATCAGCGCATAAAGAGGCGCTAGCGTTGCTGGTAGCACTCAGTGGAACTTCACGAGGAGGTGGGTCCGCCGTGGAAAGCACGATGATGGACTTCCAGCTGACCGTTTCCGCGATCATGCGGTACGGCACCGCGGTATTCGGCGACAAGGAGGTCGTCACCTGCGCCGGGGACGAGCCGTCGCGCCGGCGGACCTACGCGGACGTCGGCGAGCGGACGGCACGGCTGGCGAACGCGCTGCGCTCGCTCGGCGTCGACGGCGACCAGCGGGTCGGCACGTTCATGTGGAACAACGCCGAGCACCTCGAGGCGTATCTGGCCATTCCGTCCATGGGCGCGGTGCTGCACACCCTGAACATCCGGCTCGCGGCCGATCAGGTCGGCTACATCGCCACCCACGCGGGCGACCACGCGGTCATCGTCGACTCTTCCCTGGTACCGCTGTTCGCCAAGGTCCTGCCGTACGCCGACACGATCAGGCACGTGATCGTGTCGGGGCCGGCCGACGACGAGGCGCTCGCCTCGCTGGCCGGCCACGGGTGCGAGGTGCACTCCTACGAGGAGCTGCTGGCGGCCGCCCCGGATTCCTTCGACTGGCCGGAGATCGACGAGCGGTCGGCGGCGGCGATGTGCTACACGAGCGGCACCACCGGGCTGCCCAAGGGCGTCGTCTACAGCCACCGCTCCACCTACCTGCACTCGATGGCGGTCTGCACGGTGAACGGGATCGGGGTCTCCGAGCACGACCGGGTGATGCCGATCGTGCCCCAGTTCCACGCCAACGCCTGGGGGCTGGCCTACGCCGCGATGATGTCCGGGGCCGACCTGGTGATGCCGGACCGGTTCATGATTCCCGCCGTCATCGTGAAGCTGATCGAGACCGAGAAGGTCACGGTGGGCGCGGGGGTGCCGACGATCTGGCAGGGCGTGCTCGCCCACCTGCGGACGGCCGGCGGCGACCTGTCGTCGCTGCGGACGCTGGTCTGCGGCGGCTCGGCGCTGCCGGAGGCGGTGATGCGCGCGTACGCGGACGAGTTCGGGATCGTCATGACGCACGCGTGGGGGATGACCGAGCTGTCGCCGATCGGATCGGTCGCCCGCGAGCCCGCGGGTGTCACCGGGGAGGCGGTCTGGCCCTACCGTGCCTCCCAGGGCCGCCTCATCTGCGGCGTGGAGGGGCGGCTGACCGGCGACGACGGCGAGGTGCTGCCCTCCGACGGCAAGGCCGTGGGCGAGCTCGAGACCCGCGGCCCGTGGATCACCGCGTCGTACTACAAGGACGACGCGCCGGAGAAGTTCGATCACGGCTGGCTGCGCACCGGCGACGTGGGCACGCTGGACGAGGCCGGGTTCATCAGGCTGACCGACCGGGCCAAGGACGTGATCAAGTCGGGCGGCGAGTGGATCTCGTCCATGGAGCTCGAGAACATCCTGATGGCGCACCCGTCCGTGGCCGAGGCGGCGGTGGTGGGGGTGCCCGACGAGCGATGGGGAGAACGGCCGCTGGCGGCCGTCGTGCTCCGCTCCGACGCGCCCCCGGCGACGCCGGACGAGCTGCGCGCCTTCCTCGGCGAGCGGATCCCACGCTGGCAGCTCCCCGAGCGCTGGGCCTACATCGACGAGGTGCCGAAGACCTCGGTCGGCAAGTTCAAGAAGACCACGCTGCGGGACCGGTACGCCGACGGCGACCTCGAGGTGACGACGCTGGCCCCGCTCCAGCACTGAGGGCCGCCCGGCGGACCGGTCCCGCTGCCCGCCCGGGCAGCCGCCGGCGTCGCTCGCTTTGCCGAGCGACGCCGGTACCGGTACGCTGATCGGCACCACGTCCTTTACGGCTGATGTCGGCATCTACGGCAGAAGTCAGCGCGGACGCGGATGGAGGATTCGCCTAGTCCGGTCTATGGCGCCGCACTGCTAATGCGGTTTGGGAGTGATCCCATCCGGGGTTCAAATCCCCGATCCTCCGCACAACTGTGTTCGCTGGCCTGGCGGCCAGCTTCCCCGCTCCGTGCATCTTCCGGGGGGACGACCCCCCGTACCCCCCGAGGCGGGCTTTCAGCCCGCAAACCGGGCGGTGGTGGCCCTGGGATGCCTAGGTCTACCTCACTCTGAGGTGGGCTTCGCCCGCAGGTAGTACTGGGTCTGTGCGGTCGACCCATGAGCCCCACTGGTCTCGCTGGCCACAGGCCCAGACCGTCCGGGCGTGAGCGTGGGTCGTTCGGGTCGCGGGGTGCCCCCAACTTCCCACGATCACGCTCTAACGCCATGTTGGAGCGCCCCAATGGCACACGATCAGGTCCAGGGGGGCCACCCGGCGGGGCCTCGCGGCCGAGATGAGCGTCCTGCCCACGGCCCGCGACCTGCTGGACACGGCGCACGTCAACCTGGCAGAGTCACCCAGGGTCCGTTCGGAAGAAATGATCTTGACTTTGGCTGCCGGGCTGGCTACGCGCTGGGCCCGGTCTTACGAAGACGCTACGGGCTAATTCCGGCATGATCACGTAGCCGGGATGTTCGCGTACAGTACCAATAACGTCGCGCGCGAGGCCTTCTTCCGTCCACGCCGCCCGCCGAGATAGCGCGCGACCTTGAAGCTTCTGGTCACTGGCGGAGTTCCCTCCCAAGCCCCTGGTCACCGGTCACCACCCCTGACCGGTGACCAGGCCTGTTTTCAGCCCCGGCACCTCTCCCGCCTGTTCCCTGCTGCGGCGCCGCTGGGATACGGTCTTCTGGACACGGGCAGGTCTACTGTTTTGGGAGGATTCATGCTGGCACCGGGCGGCTGGGTGACGGTCGGCATCGACAACGGGGGCACGGCCAACAACGGGACCGTTCTCGACGACCGCGGCCGCTTCCTCGTGGACACGATGGCCGAGCTGCCGAGCCTGGTCCGCGAGGGGCCCGACAAGGCGATCACCGCGCTGGTTGACTCCTTCGACAAGGTGCTGGCGATGACCTCGGTGCCGCGGGAGCGGGTCCGCGCGGTCGGCCTCGACACGCCCGGCCCGGCCAGCGCGGCCGGCGTCCTGATGACCGGCGGCGCCACCAACTTCGGCCACCCCGACTGGTCCAGGTTCGACATCAGGGGCGCCCTCGAGGCCCGGCTTGGCATCCCCGTCGTTTACAACAACGACGGCAACGCGGCCGCCCTCTACGCCCATCACGTGCGGCACGGGGCGAACGCCGCCGCGCGCGGATCGGTCTCGGTCATCGTCGGCACCGGCTGCGGCGGCGGCGTCATCCAGGCCGGCCGCGTCATCACCGGCGCGGCGGGGATGGCGGGCGAGCTCGGGCACATGATGATCCCGCTGGAGGGGCTGCTCGAGCCGGATCAGACGCTGCCGTCGTGCAACTGCGGCCAGTTCGGCGACGCGGAGTCGGTCGCCTCGCTGACCGGGATCACCCGCAACCTGCTGCCGTACTGGCTGACCAGGTACCCCGGCCACGAGCTGGCCGAGGTGGAGATCGGCCGGGCGGCCAAGCTGATCCGCGGCTACGCCGAGAGCGGCGACGTGATGGCCCTGGAGATCTTCCGGCAGCAGGCGATGGCGATCGGCCGGGTCTTCTCCATCGCCGCCAAGTTCACCGACCCGGACACCTACTTCGTCGGCGGCGGCGTGATCGAGGCCGCCTCGCACTTCCGCGACTGGTTCGTCGACACCGTCAAGGAGAACACGGTGCTCTACGTCGAGCAGGCCGAGATCGCGGAGATCACGCTGGTCCCCGACCTCGACATGGCCGGCGCGCGGGGCTCCGCAATCGCGGCCAGGGAATGGGCGGAAACGCAGTCAGGCGAACGCGGTCGGTAATTAGTCGTCCCCGGTGCCCTGGTCCTTGAAGATCAGTCCGCAGACCTCGAGGTAGAGCTGCTCGGGGTAGGGCAGGTGGTCAATCGTGCGCAGGGCCTGATCCTGGCCGGCCGACTCGACAACGAACGTGCCGTAACCGAGCAGCCGTCCCATCGCCGAGCGATTGAAGCTCATATCGGTGACTTTTCCCAGCGGCATCATGTTGACGGATTTCGTGAAGACGCCGGTGGCGAGCAGCAGGCGCTGCGAAGTTACCACAAAGTAATCTTCGAGCCACACATATATTCTGTAAAGCAGATGGATCAGGAGAATGAGCCACAAGAGCCAGATGACAACCAGGGCGTCCGTGTTATCGAGGCGCGCGATGGTGGAGAGCAAGCCGGCCACCGCGAGCCCGGCGAGGGCCAGGGCAACCGGCTTGATCAGCACCGCAGGGTGGAACCGAACGGTGATCACCCTGCGCTCGTGCGGCAGGAGAACCCGGTAGATGCTCGCCGGGACGGTCTCGTTCGGAACGACCCTAATACCCATTGCTAATTCCCGCCCTCGGCGTCAGATCTGCGCCACGAAATTCGACAGACCGTGCGCAGCCTCGCTGAGCAGCGCCCCGATGTTATGCACCAGATGCGCGGCACTCGTGGGCTGCTGGATCACCCACCAGATGACAAATGCGATAGCCGCATAGGTGAGGATCTTGCTGAGTTTCACTGCCGCCTCCCTGGAAGCGCAGAGTGCTCCATCGTGCCAGTTCCTTAATAGTAGACCGAAACGCCGCTTGGATGGGGGACCACCAAGCAGGTGCGGCTCTGGCCATGCCCGTCCCTACCGGGACCAATTATGCCCGCATCTCGCGCGCGCTACGCCTGACCGAGAGCGGGAATACGCCGCCCTGCGAGCAGTCTGCCCCGACCTGCGGTAGAGGAGAAGGAGCCACGCCGGGGGCCGGATGAGACTCGGCTTGGTCACCATCACCCCCGTCGATCTGACAACCTTCCTCCCGGCAAGGCATGCTTGGACCATGGCGATGCCTGAGGTGAGCGAGACTGATTTTGCGATCGTCGTCTTCCGTGAGGACGACGGGTGGAATGCCGACGTCCTGCCGGTGGCCGTGACCGATGACCTGAACGGGTTCATCCGGGCGCTGCGGCAGCAGCCGAGTCTCGCGGGCACGATAGGGCTCGCCGGGATCGACGACTACTTCTTCGTGGCCGTCAGGATGATCGGCAACCAGGTCTCGGTGCTGCTCTCCGACATCGGCGCGGCGCTGGACTACCCGCTGGCCGAGCAGGTGCTCGACTACCTCGACATCCCCGTCCCGGACGAGGATGACCTGGACCAGGTGCTGCCGGTCGGCGACCTGTCCATCTTCGCCGACCTGGGCCTCGACGAGATGGACCTCGCCGCGATCTGCAGCCGGCTGGACTTCGACTCCGAGGACGACCCCTGGGATCACGTCGAGGACGCGGTGGAGTCGATCGCGGTGCGACTCGGCTTCGGCCCGGCGATGGAGCGCGCGCTCGACGTTGCCCTCGGCGCCTGACCGTTGCCCACCGGGTACCAGGCCTCGTTCGAGCCGGCCATGCGGGTCGCGCTCGCTGAGGCCCGTGCCGCCGTCGAATCGGGCGACGTGCCAATCGGCGCGACCATTCTCGACCGGTCGGGGACGGTGATCGCGCGCGGGCGCAATCGCCGCGAGGCCGACGGCGACCCGACCGCGCACGCGGAGATCGTAGCGATCAGGGCGGCCGCGCGATCGGTCGGCCACTGGCGGCTTGACGGCCTGACGCTGGTCGTCACGCTTGAGCCCTGCACCATGTGCGCGGGCGCGATAACGGCCGCTCGGCTGGGCCGCGTGATCTTCGGGGCGGCGGACCCCCGGGGGGGCGCGGTCGGCTCGCTCTGGGACGTTGTGCGGGATCAGCGACTCGCGCCGGTGCCCGAGGTGATCGGCGAGGTGCTCGCGGACGAGTGCCTGAACGTAATACGAAGGTTCTTCTCGGAACACAGGTAGTGATCCGACTCGTTGTTTGATGCGAACGTCGGGTAAGCTCACCGGCGGTGGAGTCGCCTAGTGGCCGAGGGCGCACGCCTCGAAAGCGTGTGAAGGGGCAACCCTTCCGTGGGTTCAAATCCCACCTCCACCGCCACACATGGTCTCCGGCTGATCTCAGGCTGGAGACCACCGCGAGGGGTAGCCGTGCTTGAACCTCAGGGGACGCTGTTCCTTATCTTGCTGCTGTTGGCATTCGGGGGGCTCATTACCTGGGTCGCCCTGGCCAAGCGGGTCGTGTTCCGGGTCATCGCCGCCTGTCTCGCCTTCATCCCGGCCATGGTGTTCGGCATCTTCGCCGTCAACAAGTACTACGACTACTACCAGACCTGGGGCGCCCTCTACAACGATCTGTCCGGGCAGACGACGTCGATACCGCACCTGACGGCGGCCGGCCTGGGCAAGGGCACCGCGGGCTCGCTGAAGTCGCTTATCGGGAGCGCGAACGACTCCCAGATCGACGAGCAGTACGGGCTGCTGTTCGGCGTCGACATCGCCGGCCGTCACACCCACATCAGCCGCACGGCGTATGTCTACCTGCCGCCGCAGTACTTCCAGAAGGCGTACGCGAACTACCGGTTTCCGGCCATTGAGCTGCTGCACGGGTCGCCCGGCGATCCGGCGGCGTGGGTCAACGTGATGAACGTGATCCCGATCTTCCTGAACGCGATGGCGAGCGGCAAGGCCAAGCCGGCCGTGCTGGTCATGCCGAACACGGACGGCGGCCATCAGTACGGGCTGCAGTGCCTCAACGACCCCGGCGGCGTCCAGGACATGACCTACGTCGCCCAGGAGGTCCCCGACTGGGCCGCCGCCAACCTCCGGGTGATGCCGCCCGGAGTGGCCTGGGGAGTCGCGGGGTACTCCGAGGGCGGCTACTGTGCCGCCAACATCGCCCTCCAGAACCCGGCCCTGTTCGGCTACGCCGCATCCCTCAGCGGCTACTTCGCCCCGATTGAGAGCCAGGTGCCGCTGGATGGCAAGGCCGGCGGCACGCCGGTCGACGTCAACGACTTCGCCCACAGCAAGAGGCTGTTGCTGGTCAACTCGCCCGACGAGTACATAACGCGGGTTCCGGTCACGGTCAACGTCCCCCAGTTCTTCCTCGCGGCCGGCACCACCGACGTGGCTGACGTGCACGCGGCGGAGCTCTTCAAGCAGGAGCTTCTGCTCAGGGACGCGGGCGTGCCGCTGGACATCATCCCCGGCGGCGGGCACCAGGCGACCGTCTGGCGGGCGGCGCTGACGCCGATGCTCGACTGGATGACGCCGCAGCTCGCCCACGAGGTGGCGGTCGCCGAATGGGCGGCGAAGCAGAAGCAGAACGAGGTCCACAGGGCCGTCAAGCCTCACGTTGTCACCAAAAAGCCAACTACGGTCAGCTGAGCTCAACCGGCCCGACCACATTCGGTTGACCCAGTGTGGTTGCCGGTAACTCACCGTGCGCTATCATCACGCAACGACATCGATTGAATTCGTAGCGTGAAGGGATGTGCGATGCTCGACGGTCGTAGGCGGCAAACGGCGATCCTCCTGCTGGTGCCTGCCGCAGTAGTCGGCGTGAGCCTCGCCGGGTGCACCAGCTCCAGCAGCCACAGTTCGAGCGCCTCGCTGTCGGCGGCGGCCAAGGGGGACTTCAGTGCCTCGAAGCTCCGCGCCGCCCTGCTGACCCGGGTCAACGGCGTGGGGGCGACGTCGCCGGCGGCGAGCGGAGACTACACCGCGATCTCCGCGCACACGGCCGGGCAGTCGGCCGGCGGCGCGCCGAAGGCGTGCGCGGAGGCCGTCCAGACCGGACTCGACTCCGCTGCGCTGGTCGGCGCGACGGCCGCGTCGGTCACGTTCAAGCTGGGTGGCAACGACGTCTCCGAGCTGGTGGCGGCGGCGCCGGGCACGGCCGCCACGAGCGCGCTGGCGGGACGGCTGCCCGCCTCCTGCGCGCACTACAAGGAGACCGTCGACGGCAAGTCCGTCAGCTTCAGCGTGACCGAATCGTCCCTGACCGGGATCGGCAAGCAGGCCAAGGTCATGAACGTCGCGCCGGCGGCCGGCGGCCAGGACACCCTGTGGTCGCTCGTCTACCGCGGCGCCGGGTTCGTCGGCGCGGTGACCGTGGTCGGCCCGAACGCCTCCCAGACCGCCGTCCGCGAGCTCGGCCAGCAGGCCTACGCGTACGCGGCGAGGTCGCTGTCCTAGATCGGCGCAGGCGGCCCGGGCAGTGATCCGCCGGTGGGAAACTGATACCCATGAATGACGTATCGCCGCGATTCCGTCCGGTGCTCGACACCGTGCCCGCCTACAAGCCCGGCCAGGCGCCCACCGCCGCGGCGGGCGAGGCGCACAAGCTGTCATCCAACGAGTCGCCGTACGGGCCGCTGCCGTCCGTGGTCGAGGTGATCGCGGAGGCCGCCCGTGACGTCAACCGCTACCCGGACAACGGCGCGGCCGCGCTGACGGCGGCGATCGCCGAGCGGTTCGCCGTCCCGGCCGGCCACGTCGCCGTCGGCTGCGGCTCGGTCGGCGTCCTGCAGCAGCTGATGGAGGCGGTCGGCGAGCCCGGGGCGGAGGTGCTCTACGCCTGGCGTTCGTTCGAGGCCTACCCGCCTCTGTCCGACCTCGCGGCCCTCACCTCGGTCCGCGTCCCGCTCCGGGACGAGACCCACGATCTCGCCGCGATGGCGGCGGCCATCACCCCGCAGACGAGGCTCATCCTCGTCTGCAACCCGAACAACCCGACCGGCACCGTCGTCCGCGAGCGGGAGCTGACCGAGTTCCTCGACCAGGTCCCGGCCGACTGCCTGGTCATCCTGGACGAGGCGTACCGGGAGTACATCCGCGATGCCGACGTCCCCGACGGCGTCAACCTCTACCGCGACCGTCCCAACGTGGCCGTGCTGCGGACCTTCTCCAAGGCCTACGGCCTGGCGGGCCTGCGCATCGGCTTTCTGATCGGCCACGAGCCGGTGGCGGAGGCGATCCGCAAGACCATGCTCCCGTTCACGGTGAACGCGATCGCCCAGGCCGCCGCGATCGCCTCCCTCAACGCCGAGGACGAGCTGCTCGAGCGGGTGGAGAGCATCGTCAAGGAGCGCGACCGGGTCCGCGAGGCGCTCCGGTCGGAAGGCTGGACCGTCCCCGCGACCGAGGCTAACTTCGTCTGGCTCCGCCTCGGCGACCAGACGATGGCCTTCGCGCAGTCGTGCGACGCGGCCGCGATCTCCATTCGCCCCTACGCGGGCGAGGGCGCGCGGATCTCGATCGGCACGCCCGCCGCGAATGACGCCTTCCTCGCGGCGGCGCGTGCCTTCCCCTACCGGGCGTAGCCCTTAGGGCTAGCGGATTTCGTGCTCCTCGGCGGTGACGTCGGCGCCGAGGACGCGCAGGCGCTCGGCGAACGTCGCGTGCCCGCGGTCGATGAGGTAGCCGGGCGAGACCACCGTCTCACCCTCGGCCGCGAGGCCCGCCAGGATCAGGGCTGCGCCGCCGCGCAGGTCGGGCGCCACGACGTCGCAGCCGCGGAGCACCGACGGCCCGTGCACGATCGCCACGTTGTTGTCGATCTCGACCTTGGCGCCCATCTTGTTCAGCTCGGGCACCAGCGAGTAGCGGCCGTCGAAGATCGTCTCGCGGATGTAGCTGGCGCCGTCGGCCAGCGTCGCGGCGGCCATGATCGGCTGCTGCAGGTCGGTCGCGAAGCCGGGGTACGGGCTGGTGATCACGTTGATCGGCCGCAGCGGCTTCTCCCGGTGGACCTGCAGCACGGCGCCGCTGGAGGAGAACTCGGCCCCCATCTGCTCAAGCTTCCAGCGGGCGACGCCGAAGTGGTCGATGTTGGCGCCGACCAGGTTGATCTCGCCGCCGGCGGCCACCGCCGCCATGGCGAACACGCCCGCGTCGATCCGGTCGGACATCACCGTGTGCTCGACCGCCGACAGCTCCGACACGCCGTGGACGGTGATGAAGCCGGTGCCGCCGCCGGTGATCTCCGCGCCCATCTTGGTGAGGAACGAGATCATGTCGAGCACTTCCGGCTCTTGCGCCGTGTTGTCGATGATCGTGGTGCCGGGCGCCAGCGACGCCGCCATCATCAGGTTCTCGGTCCCGGTGTGGGACGGGGTGTCCAGGTACAGGTGGGCGCCGCGCAGGCCGTCGGGGGCGGTGATCCTGATGACCGACTCGCCCTCGTCGACGGTCGCGCCCAGCCGGGCGAACCCGCGGTAGTGGAAGTCAAGGTTCCTGCTGCCGAGGTTGCAGCCGCCGATGCCCTCGATGACGGCCTCGCCGAACCGGTGCAGCAGCGCGGGCACGAACAGCACCGAGCCGCGGAACCGGCGGGCGATCTCCGCGGGCAGCACGGGCGAGTTCAGCGTCGAGGCGTCCACCACGAGCGTGCGCTCGGTCTCGTGGAACTCAACCCGGGCGCCGACCGCCTGGGCGAGCTCGACGGCGCGGTACACGTCCTCAATCGGCGGGACGTTCCTGAGCACGGTGCGACCCTTGTCGGTCAGCAGGGCCGCTGCGATCATCTTCAGGGCCGCGTTCTTCGCGCCTTGGATGAACACCGTGCCCTGCAGCGGCGCTCCGCCGCGGACACGGTAGCGGATCTCGGTGCCCTTGGTCATGTAGATACAGCTCCTGTCCGAGGGGGAACGGCGAGAACGGCGCACTCCATGAGCGCAGCCGGGCGAACGCGTTGTCCAGTATGCCACCCGATGAGGGTGCTCAAGTGAGCTCGGCCAGACGAGCGAAGACTCCACCAAGTCGCTCGACGTAGCTTTCCGCGCGGAATGCCCGGTCAAGGGCGGCCTCGTCCAGCACCATGTTTCTGTTCTTACCCTGAGTAATCAGAGAATCACGGAAGGGTGTCTGGTTGTCCCAGGTGTCCATCGCGGCGGCCTGCACGAGAGCGTACGCGTCCTCCCGGGAGAGCCCGCTGCTCACCAGCTCGAGCAGCACCGACGAGGAGTACAGGAGCCCGTGGGTGACGTTCATGTTCGCGCGCATCCGGTCGACGTCGACCACCAGCCCCTCGACCAGGCCCGCGGTCAGGTGGAGCAGGTAGTCGGTGGCGATGGCGGCGTCCGGCAGCGCGATCCGCTCCACGCTCGAGTGCGAGATGTCGCGCTCGTGCCAGAGCGGTATGCCCTCGGTGACCGGCGTCACGTACGACCGCACCACCCGGGCGAGCCCGGCGATCCGCTCTGACCTGATCGGGTTCTTCTTGTGCGGCATCGCCGAAGAGCCCTTCTGCCCGGTCCCGAACGGCTCGGCGAGCTCGCGCACCTCGGTCCGCTGCCCGTGCCGGACCTCGAGCGCGATCGCCTCGCAGACCGTGGCCAGGATGGCCAGCGCGGACACCCACTCGGCGATGCCGTCGCGGATGACCACCTGAGTGGCGACGTCGGCGGCGCGGAGCCCGAGTTCCGGCATCACCTCGGCCTCGATCGACGGGTCGATGTTGGAGTAGCTGCCGACCGGACCGGACAGCGTGCCGACCGCGACCGCCGCGCGCGCCCGCCGGACCCGGTCCCGCGACCTGGCGGCGGCGAACGCGAAGTCGGCCACCCGGTGCCCCCAGACGTCGGGCTCGGCGTGGATGCCGTGCGTCCGGCCCGAGCGGAGCGTGTCCGGAGTGCGCGAGCCCGTGGTCGCGCAGCGCCGCGACCAGCCGGTCGGCCTTCTCCAGGATGAGGTCGGTGGCCTCGACGAGCTGCAGCGCGAGGGCGGTGTCGAGCAGGTCGGACGAGGTCATCCCGTAGTGCACGTAGGCGGCGGCGGAGCGGGGCTCGGTGTTGTCGGCCCAGGCGCTGAGGAACGCGATCACGTCGTGCTCGGTGACGGCCTCGACCTCGGCCACCGCCTCGGGCGTCGGCGGCGGCGCGGCGCGGACCGGGCCGACCGCCTCCGCAGGCACCGTCCCCGCCCGGGCGTTGGCCTCGAGCACAAGCGTCTCCACCCGGCACCAGAGCTCGTACTTGTGGGCCTCGGACCAGACTCGCCCCATCGCGGGCAGCGTATACCTGTCGATCATGCTTCTACGGTAGCCGCCGCCGCTAGCTGTCGGCTGGGAGCCGGGGGCCTAGCCGCCCGCCGCGCGCTCGGCGATGTCGTGACGGTGCCAGGCGCCGCGGAAGGTCCGCCCGGCCCGCGGCCGCGTAGGCGGCGGCGCGGGCGGCGGCCAGGTCGGGGCCGGAGCCGACGGCGTTGAGGACCCGCCCGCCCGCGGTGACCAGGTCGCCCGCCACGAGGGCGGTGCCGGCCTGGAGGAGGTAACCATCGGTCCGTTCGGACGACTCGATGGTGATCTTGTCGCCCTTGGCCGGGGACTCGGGATAGCCCTCGGCGGCGAGCACCACCGTCACCGCCGCGCCCGGGTGCCAGCGGAGCGCGGGGGCGGCCGCCAGGCCGCCGACGGCCGACGCGTGCAGCAGGCCCGCCAGCGGCGTCGCCAGCCGGTCGAGGACCACCTGGGTCTCCGGGTCGCCGAAGCGGGCGTTGAACTCGATCACCTTGACGCCCTTGCTCGTCAGCGCGAGGCCGGCGTAGAGCACGCCGCGATAGGGCGCGCCGCGGCGGCCGAGTTCGGTGATCGCGGGCATGACCACCCGGTCCATCACCTCGTCGACCAGCCCGGCCGGGGCCCAGGGGAGCGGGGTGTAGGCGCCCATGCCGCCCGTGTTCGGCCCCAGATCCCCGTCGTGCGCCCGCTTGAAGTCCTGCGCGGGCAGCAGCGGAACCGCCGTTCTCCCATCGCACAGCGCGAACAGCGACACCTCGGGCCCGTCCAGGTACTCCTCGATCACCACCCGCTGGCAGGACGCGGCGTGCTGCAGCGCCGCCGCGCGGTCCTCGGTGACCACGACCCCCTTGCCCGCCGCGAGCGCGTCGTCCTTGACCACGTAGGGCGGCCCAAAGGCGTCAAGCGCCGCCTGCGCCTCAGCCGGGGTCGTGGCGACGCGCGACTCGGCGGTCGGCACCCCGGCCGCCGCCATAACGTCCTTGGCGAACGCCTTAGACCCCTCGATCCGGGCCGCCGCCGCATCCGGTCCGAACACGACGACGTCGGCCGCGCGCAGCGCATCCGCCACCCCCGCCACCAGCGGCGCCTCCGGCCCGATGACGACGAGATCCACGCCGAGCCGCTTAGCCAGGCCAACGACATCCCCGGGGTCGGTAGCCGAAACCTGATGCGTCCGGGCCAGCGAAGCGATGCCCGGATTCCCGGGAGCGGCATGCAGCTCGCTAACGTCAGGGTCGGCCGCCAGCGCCCGGACGATCGCATGCTCTCGGCCGCCAGACCCAATCACAAGTACGCGCACGTTCCCGGAGCCTACCCGGGCAGCCTGCGCTACCTGTCAACGACGCCCTCGACCCGATTTAGG
The DNA here is from genome assembly GCA_963836195.1 of uncultured Actinomycetota bacterium. Classification (GTDB taxonomy): domain Bacteria; phylum Actinomycetota; class Actinomycetes; order Streptosporangiales; family Streptosporangiaceae; genus Trebonia. The sequence continues at coordinate 92,366 of CAWIIX010000021.1, forward strand.
ACAGGTGGGGTTCCGGGTCGATGGCGTAGGCGACGGGAGTGGGGGGCCGGGTCGCTGGCGTAGGCGACAGGTGTCCGGCTAGAGGAGCGGGCGGAGCTAGAGCGTCTGGTCGCGCCGGGGGCCCACGCCGACGGCCGCGACCGGGGCGCCGGACAGCTCCTCGATCGTCCTGATGTAGTCGCGGGCGGCCTTGGGCAGGTCCTCGAACGACTTCGCCTCCGAGATGTCCTCCCACCAGCCGTCCAGGTACTCGTAGACCGGCCTGGCGTGGTGGAACTCGGTCTGCGTCATCGGGATCTCGTCGTAGCGCTTGCCGTCGACCTCGTAGGCGACGCAGACCGGCACCTTGTCCAGGTTGGAGAGCACGTCGAGCTTGGTCACGAAGAAATCGGTGACCCCGTTGACGCGGGTCGCGTAGCGGGCGATGACCGCGTCGAACCAGCCGGTCCGGCGGGCGCGGCCGGTGGTCACGCCGTACTCGCCGCCGACCTTGCGCAGGAACTCGCCGTGCTCGTCATTGAGCTCGGTCGGGAACGGGCCGGAGCCGACCCGGGTGGTGTACGCCTTGACGATGCCGATCACCTTGCTGATCCTGGTCGGCCCGATGCCGGCGCCGACGCAGGCGCCGCCCGCCGTCGGGTTCGACGAGGTGACGAACGGATAGGTGCCGTGATCGATGTCGAGCAGCGACCCCTGCGCGCCCTCGAGGAGCACGGTCGCGCCCTCGTCGAGGGCCTTGCCGAGGACGAGGCCGGTGTCGGCGACGTACGGCCGCATCCGCTCGCCGTAGGCGAGGTAGTCGTCGGCGATCTGCCTGGCGTCGATGCCGCGCCGGTTGTAGATCTTGGTGAGCACCTGGTTCTTGTCCCGCAGGGCGAGCTCGAGCTTCTGCCGCAGGATGCCGGGATCGAACAGGTCCTGGACCCGGATGCCGACCCGGGCGATCTTGTCGCCGTAGGTCGGGCCGATGCCCGCGGCCGGTGGTGCCGATCTTGGCGTTGCCGAGGAACCGCTCGCTGACCTTATCCAGCGCCCGGTGGTAGGGCATGATCAGGTGCGCGTTGGCGCTGACGAGCAGGCGGTCGCAGCTCACGCCGCGCTCTTGCAGCGCGTCGATCTCCTCGAACAGCGCCTTGGGGTCGATGACGACGCCGTTGCCGATGACGGGGGTGACGTCCGGGGAGAGCACACCGGACGGGAGGACGTGCAGCGCGTACTTCTCCTCGCCGATCACGACGGTGTGGCCGGCGTTGTTGCCGCCCTGGTACCTGACGACGTACTGCACGCTGTCCCCGAGCAGGTCGGTCGCCTTGCCCTTACCCTCGTCGCCCCACTGGGCGCCGATCAGCACGATGGCAGGCATTCTCTTCACGCCTTTCACACGACGAAAGCCCCTGGCGGCGCAAGCGCGACAGGGGCTCTTGCGTTGTGAGGTTACCCGAAACACCCAGGTGAAACCTATTCGGGTAGCGTCACCAGGCAGGGGCCGGCACCGTCGCCATGACGTCTACCTGCAGGCGGTCGGATCCGATCTGGCACACTGCTGCGCATGAGCACTCACGCGAACCTGCTCGGCGAGCCGCCGGCGACGCTGCTGCCGCCGACGCCCGAGGCGACGAAAATGCTGTCAGATGGCAAGCCCGCGGTCGAGGTGGCGGCCGCGTTCCCGACGTTCTCGCTGGCGTGGGCGCTGCTGGCGGAGCTGGCGCTGGAAGGCGACCGGTTCATCGAGGCCTACGCCTACGCCCGCACCGGGTACCACCGGGGGCTCGACGCGCTGCGGCGCAACGGCTGGAAGGGCCACGGGCCGATCCCGTGGTCGCACGAACCCAACCAGGGCTTCCTGCGCTGCCTGGCGGCGCTTGCCCGGGCGGCCGACGCGATCGGCGAGGAGGACGAAGGGCAGCGCTGCTGGACGTTCCTGGCCGACAGCAGCGCCGAGGCAGCCGCCCACCTGAAGCCGTAGACCGACTGCGGCCCAAGGTCATCTGGTGTGCGCCCAGATGCCAAGGACATGCCGCTGGTGGAGCCGAAATGAGGCCAGCCGAACGGACCGCTGCTCCACCTGGACGGACATGGAGGCCGGAGGCGGAGCAACGGTCCGTTCGAGATGACGGTTGTGAATTTGCCTCTACTTCGAGCCGGGTGCCGGCCGAGAGCAGATCCTGGCAGGCCTGGGTGACCCGGGCGGTCATGCCGGTCTCGGCCGCCTTGCCCCAGGACCGCGGGTCGTAGGCCTTCTTGTTGCCGACCTCGCCGTCCACCTTGAGCACGCCGTCGTAGTTGGCGAACATGTGGCCCGGCGACCGGGCGGGTGAACGAGTACTGCGCGTCGGTGTCCACGTTCATCTTCACCACGCCGTAGGAGATGCGCCTCGCGGATCTCGCTCTCGGCCGAGCCGGAGCCGCCGTGGAAGACCAGGTCGAACGGCTTCTCCTTGCCGTACTTGGCGCCGACCGCGTCCTGGATCTCCTTGAGCACCGACGGGCGGAGCTTGACGTGGCCGGGCTTGTACACGCCGTGCACGTTGCCGAAGGTCGCGGCCAGGATGTACCGGCCGCGCTCGCCGAGGCCGAGGGCCTCCGCCGTCGCCAGGGCGTCATCCGGGGTGGAGTAGAGCTTCTCGTTGATCTCGCCGACGACGCCGTCCTCCTCGCCGCCGACGACGCCGATCTCAAGCTCCATGATGATCCTCGCCTCGGCGCACTTGGCCAGCAGGTCCTTGGCGATCTCGAGGTTCTCGGGCAGCGGCACGGCCGAGCCGTCCCACATGTGGGACTGGAAGAGCGGCTCCCTGCCCGCCTTGACCCGCTCCGCCGAGATCTGGACAAGCGGGCGCATGTAGCCGTCCAGCTTGTCCTTGGGGCAGTGGTCGGTGTGCAGCGCGATGTTGATCGGGTACTTGGCCGCGACCACGTGCGCGAACTCGGCCAGCGCGCTCGCGCCGGTGACCATGTCCTTGACCGCCTGGCCGGACAGGTACTCGGCGCCGCCGGTGGAGACCTGGACGATCCCGTCGCTCTCGGCGTCGGCGAAGCCCTTGAGCGCCGCGTTGAGCGTCTGGCTCGATGTGACGTTGATCGCCGGGTAGGCGAAGCCTTGCTGCTTGGCCCGGTCGAGCATCTGCGCGTAGATCTCTGGGGTCGCGATGGGCATGGCGATGCCTCCTGTTGAATTCCTTAACTTCCCGGAAGAACTGTAATAGCCAGCGCGGCGGCGCTCTAGACCGACGCGTGCATGTTGGCGACTAAAATTCAGATGGTTCTCAGCGCGTGGCAAGCCTGGAAGTGGGCTATGTCACCCCTGGCCATGCTGTACAAAGGTGCCCATGCAGAGCTTCCTCGTGTCGCACGCCATCTACGCCATCGTCTTGTTCGGCGTGCTCGAAGCAATGTGCATCCCGATCTCCTCGGAGCTGACGTTCCTGCTCGGCGGCGCGATCGCGTCGGGCGCGGTCGTGCACCCGCACCCGTCGCTGGCCCTGGTGATCATCTTGGGCACCGCGGCCGAGATGGTCGGCTCTTACATCGCCTACGGCGTGGGCCGGTGGGGCGGTCACCCGCTGGTGCGCCGCTGGGGCCGGTACGTGCTGATCACCGAGTCGGACGTGGCCCGGGCGGAGCGGTTCCTGGCCGGGCGCGGCGCGTGGGCGCTGCCGGTGGCGCGCATGCTGCCGTTCGTCCGCGCCTTCGCGTCGATCGTGGCCGGGCTGGTGGACATCCCGCCGGTCCGGTTCGGCGTGCTGAACTTCATCGGCACGATCATCTACGTCGTCGTGCTCTCCAGCATCGGGTACAGCCTCGGCGGCGAGTGGAGCAAGCTCAACCACAGCCTCTCGCTCGCCAGCTACATCCTGGTGGTCGTCGTGGTGCTGGCGATCGTCGGCTTCGTCCTCTACCGGCTGCGCGCGTTCCGACGCGAGGCGGCCGCGGGCGGCGTCCCCGATCGCCGCGGTCGCCCGAGCGCAGCGGTCGGCACCGGCAGGGTAGTCCAGGCCGAACTCGGCTTAGCTAGAGGCCGAGCTCGGCCAGTTCGTAGACCGCGATGTAGGGCAGGCCGCGGTCGAGGATCTTCTGCCTGGCGCCGCGATCGACGAGGACGGCGACGCCGACCACCTCGGCGCCCGCCGCCTCGCAGGGCAGTCGACCGCGGTGAGGACCGAGCCGCCGGTGGTGGAGGTGTCCTCGAGGGCGAGCACCCGGCGGCCCTTCACGTCGGGGCCCTCGATCCGGCGCTGCAGGCCGTGCGTCTTCTCCGACTTCCGCACCACGAACGCGTCGATCGGCGTGCCCCGGTTGGCCGCCGCGTGCAGCATCGCCGTCGCCACCGGGTCGGCGCCGAGCGTCAGCCCGCCGACCGCCTCGTAGGACAGGTCCGCGGTGGCGTTGAGCAGCACCCGCCCGACCAGCGGGGCCAGCCGGCCGTCGAGCGTCACCCGGCGCAGGTCCACGTAGCTGCTCGCGCGCTGCCCCGAGGACAGCACGAAGTCGCCGTGCACGATGCCCTTGGCCTTGATCCCTGCCAGCAGTTCTTCGCGATCACTCACAGCTCCGAAGTGTATGGCCGACGGATGATCTCGCGCCCAGCCGGCCTGTGACTTCCGCGCGGAACGGCCATCGCGGGCGGCGCACTTTCATTACCCTAGGAGGGCGGAGAACGCTCGGCCATTGTGTCGCTGTGGCTGCTGACCTGGATGTTCTCGCACTGTGAGGGGAAAGGACGGTGTGGCGTGGATCGCTGCGCGCTGTTCGTGGACGCGGGCTATGTGCTAGCGGACGGCGCCATGGCGGTGCACGGTACGCGCCGCCGGGAGTCGGTTTCCTGGGATTACCCTGGCCTGCTGCAACTGCTCGCCAGCCTGGCCATGGAGCGGTCGAGGATGCCGCTGCTCCGCTGCTACTGGTACGACTCGACCGTCGAGGGGCGCCGGAGCTCCGGACCACGACGCGCTCGCCGACCTGCCCGGCGTCAAGCTCCGGCTGGCCAAGATGCGGCCGGGCCGCCGCGAGGGCGTCGAGGGGGAGATCCACCGCGACCTCACCACGCTGGCGCGGAACAAGGCCGTGAGCGACGCGATGGTGGTCAGCGCGCGAAGAGGATCTCGCGCAGGTCATCGCCGACGTCCAGGACATGGGCATGCGGGTCACCCTGCTGCACATCGCCACCGACGGCAACGCAGAGATCCCCCGCGCGCTCCGCCAGGAGTGCGACGACATCGTGCAGATCAGCGCCTCCCAGCTGCGGCCGTTCGCCGAGCTGATCTCGGGGGCGGAGCCGCCGCGCCGGGACGAACGGGACGGCGGGATGCTCGCGATCCACGCCGGGCTCGAACGGCAGCGGCGCACGGCAACGGTCATGCGAACGGCCGGGCGCTGCTCGGCCGCGTCGCCCAGCACGCGGCCGAACGGCCGGAGGAAGACCGGGCGGACGTCGTCCGGGAGCCGGTCGCCGCGTACGACACGATCGCCGACTACGGCAACGTCTCGGACTACCGGCCGCTCGACGACTACCGGGCCGGCCAGGACTACGGCCCGTCGCAGCCCTCGCAGCCCTCGCAGTCCGACTACGGAGTTGCCGCCCCGGCGCCGGGCCCTCCATTCCCGACTTCACGCCCGCGCCGGCCGTGAACCGGGCCGGCCGGAGTTCACGGCCCGGGCCGAGGCGCCCGCGCGCAAGGACGCCCAGCTGCGGCTGGAATCGCCGGAATTGCCCCCGCGGGAAGAGCTGTACGCGGCGCCGGTCGCCGTTCCGCCCGTCGCCGAGGAGCTGACCGCCGAGCGCGCGCCGGCCCGGCTGCGTCCGGAGCCGGACGTGCTTCGCCCGGTCGAGTCCGGGTACAGCCCGGGCGGCGTTCGGGATCAATTCCAGCTCGAGGCGCCTGCCCGGGAGCCGTCGTTCGCGGCGGATGCGGGTGACCGCTACCAGCTGTCGCCGGTCCCCGTCCCGGTCGGCGCCGGGACTGGCACCGCCGCGATCCGCCGACTGCCGGTCCACAACGGAGCGCAGTCCGCGCAGCCGACGGGGCAGCCGTCGTCCGGCCCGATGCCGCTCGGTCCGGGGCCGTCCGGTCCGGGGCCGCTCGGCCAGCGGCCGCAGTCGCAGGGGCCGGCCGGTCCCGCCAACCCGGACCTCGGGGCCGGGCCGTCGTCGTTGCCGTCGGGACCGGGGTCGGGCGGCCAGCCGATCGCCCCGGTGGTGCCGATGGAGCAGCCCGGCCAGGGCTACGGCGGTAACCGCGGGCCCGCCTACGGTGGGCCGCGCCCGGTCACCGGGCCGGTCTCGCTCGTCGGCCAGCCGCCCGCCGCGCCCGCTCCGGGCGCCTATGCGGGGCCTGCGGGTCCGGCCGGGCAGGCAGGGCCGGGCGACGGAGGCTCCGGTCAGCCGGGTCGGCCAGGTCAACCCGGTCAGCCCGGATCGGATGCGTATCCCGCGCTGAGCCAGGTGGCCCCGCCGCCTTCGGCCGCGCAGCAGGACGCGGGCGGATCGCCGGGGTATCCTCCGGCGGGCAGTCCGGCGTCTCCCTCGCCGACGCGGTGCAGTCCGCGCACGAGGAGGGCCAGGCGTTCGGCGAGTCGGTGGCCCGCGACGCGCCCGCGCTCTGGCTGGAAGCCGTGCTTGCCAGGAAGCCCCGGATGCCGTCTGACCTTGAGGCCAGGCTGCTTCAGGGATCGGCCCTGCCGATCGACTTCCTGCTCCATGACGAGGTGCGGCACGCGCTGCGCCGCGGGTTCTGGGATGCGCTTGAGCACGCCCGCCGATAAATCCGGACGTATGGAGAAGGGTCGCTGAGGTAGCGTGGGAAGAGTGGCAGCAGGCGTCGGCGACTTCGACGAGATCGAGTTCCAGGCAGCGCGCACGGGCAATCACGTGCGGGCCGCCGTCCGCATGAGCCAGCTCGCGCAGGAGGTTGATCCTGGCCTGCGCGCCGAGGCCCATGTGCGGGCGGGCGAGCAGTGGATGATGGCCGACGAGCCGCAGCCTGCCGCGGACGAGTTCAGCGCCGCGATCGAGGATGGCGGCCTGGTCTCGGCCGAGGCCAGGGTTCACCTCGCCCGGGCGCTGTTTGGGCTTGACCGGGGGCCGGAGGCGGAGCTGCTGCTGGCCGGGCTGACCGCCGAGCGCGAGGACGGTCAGCCCCCGCACCTGCGATCTGCTCGCCGAGCTGTTCACCGAGCAGGGCGACCTGCGCCGGGCGCCAGGACTGGAGCACGGTCGGCGTTGAGCGGTGCATCCAGCTCGGCGATGAGGCGGAGCTGCAGCTGCTGCTCCGCCTCAGGTATCGCCTCCGGGTGGACCTCGGCCTCGGCGAGGACGACTACGACCGCATGCTCGACGGCACTCCCCGCAAGGCCTGAGTTACCGCGGCCCGGCAGGCTTAGGCCGGCCCGGCGTAGCGGCCTTGCACCGTCAGCCCGTCGGACGTCGGAGTCCAGGTCGACGACCACCTCGTCGCCGTCGGTGATCGCGCCGGAAAGCAGCGCCTTGGCCAGCTTGTCGCCGATCGCGGACTGCACCAGCCGGCGCAGCGGCCGGGCCCCGTAGACCGGGTCGAACCCGGTCAGCGCCAGCCATTCCTTCGCGGCCGGGGTGACGGTCAGCGTCAGCCGCCGGGCCGACAGCCTGCGGCCGAGCCGGTCCACCTGGATGTCCACGATCCTCGACAGCTCCGACGTGGTGAGCGCGTCGAAGATGATCACGTCGTCCAGCCGGTTGAGGAACTCGGGCTTGAACGAGGCGCGCACCGCGTTCATCACCGCGTCCCGCTTCGCCTTCTCGTCGAGGGCGGGATCGGCGATGAAAGACGAGCCGAGGTTCGAGGTGAGGATGAGGATCGTGTTACGGAAGTCCACCGTCCTTCCCTGCCCGTCGGTCAGCCGTCCGTCGTCGAGGACCTGCAGCAGCACGTCGAAGACCTCGGGGTGCGCCTTCTCGACCTCATCGAGCAGCACCACGCAGTAGGGCCGCCGCCGCACCGCCTCGGTGAGCTGACCGCCCTCCTCGTAGCCGACGTAGCCGGGCGGCGCGCCGACCAGGCGCGCGACCGAGTGCTTCTCGCCGTACTCGCTCATGTCGATGCGGATGATCGCCCGCTCGTCGTCGAACAGGAACTCCGCCAGCGCCTTGGCCAGCTCGGTCTTGCCGACGCCGGTCGGCCCGAGGAAGAGGAACGAGCCCGTCGGCCGGTCCGGGTCGGACACGCCCGCCCGCGCCCGGCGGACCGCGTCGGACACCGCCTGCACGGCGCTGGCCTGGCCGATGACCCGGCTGCCGAGCTCGTCCTCCATCCGCAGCAGCTTGCCGGTCTCGCCCTCGAGCAGCCGCCCGGCGGGGATGCCCGTCCAGGCCGACACGACATCGGCCACGTCGTCGGGACCGACCTCTTCCTTCACCATCGGCGGGGCGCTGAGGCCGGGGCTGGCCGGCGTCCGGCTGGCCCTCGTCGCCGCGGTCGGTCGCGCGGCCGCCTCGGCGATCTCCGCGTCGAGGGTGGGGATCTCGCCGTAGAGCAGCCTGGACGCGGTCTCGTAGTCGCCGTCGCGCTGGGCGCGCTCGGCCTGGCCCTTCAGGTCGTCGAGCTTCTTCTTCAGCTCGCCGACCCGGTTGAGACCCGGACTTCTCCTGCTCCCAGCGGGCGGTCAGCGCGGTGAGCTGCTCCTGCCGGTCGGCCAGGTCGGCCCGCAGCTTCTCGAGCCGGTCCTTGCTCGCCGCGTCGGACTCGCGGGAGAGCGCGAGCTCCTCCATCTTCATCCGGTCCACGATCCGGCGGAGCTCGTCGATCTCGACCGGGGAGGAGTCGATCTCCATCCGCAGCCGGGAGGCGGCCTCGTCCACCAGGTCGATCGCCTTGTCGGGGAGGAACCGGGCGGTGATGTACCGGTCGGACAGCGTGGCGGCGGCGACGAGCGCCGCATCGGAGATCTGCACCTGGTGGTGCGCCTCGTAGCGGCCCTTGAGCCCGCGCAGGATCGCGATCGTGTCCTCGACCGACGGCTCGCCCACCAGGACCTGCTGGAACCGCCGCTCGAGGGCGGGGTCCTTCTCGATCCGCTCGCGGTACTCGTCAAGCGTGGTGGCGCCGACCATCCGCAGCTCGCCGCGGGCCAGCATCGGCTTGAGCATGTTGCCCGCGTCCATCGCGCCCTCGGCCGCGCCCGCGCCGACCACGGTGTGCAGCTCGTCGATGAACGTGATGACCTGGCCGTCGCTGGCCTTGATCTCGTTGAGGACGGCCTTGAGCCGCTCCTCGAACTCGCCCCGGTACTTCGCGCCCGCCACCATGCTGCCGAGGTCGAGGGCGATCAGCCGCTTGCCGCGCAGCGACTCGGGCACGTCGCCCGCGACGATGCGCTGGGCCAGGCCCTCGACGACGGCGGTCTTGCCGACGCCGGGCTCGCCGATGAGAACCGGGTTGTTCTTGGTGCGCCTGGACAGCACCTGGACCACCCGCCGGATCTCGGAGTCGCGGCCGATCACCGGGTCGAGCTTGCCGTCCTTGGCCTGCTGGGTCAGGTCGACGCCGTACTTCTCGAGCGCCTGGTAGGTGCCCTCGGGGTCCTGGCTGGTGACCTTGGCGCTGCCTCGCACCTCGGTGAACGCCTCGGTCAGGGCGTCCGCGGTGGCGCCCGCCCCGCGCAGCAGGGTGGCGGCCTGGCCGCCGTCGGCGGCGATCCCGACCAGCAGGTGCTCGGTCGAGACGTACTCGTCATCGAGCTGGCGGGCGCGGCCCGCGGCGGTGTTGATCACCGCCAGCAGCTGCCGCGACGTTTCCGGGGCGCTGGTGGTGGCGCCGTGCATGCGCGGCAGCCGGCCGATCTGATCGGCGGCCTCCTTCGCGATCAGCGCCGGGTCGGCGCCCACGGCCCGCAGCAGCGGCGCCGCCGTCCCGTCGGCCTGCTCCAGGAGCGCGGCCAGCAGGTGCAGCGGGTCGACCTGGGGGTTGCCGTTCGCTGCGGCCTTCCTGATCGCCACCGAGAGCGCCTCTTGGCTCTTTCGGGTGAGCTTGTCGTCCATGGGTCTCTTCAATCCCCTTGAGGCTTATTAACTTATTAACGTCTCTCGCCGGCGGGGGCCTGGCCGGGACCGCCCGGCGGTGCGTCCGCCTGCGGCTGGCCGGCTTCGCCGGGCGCGGCGGCCGCCTGCGGGGGCGTCGCCTGCGGCGCGGGTCGCCTGCGGCGGGGTCGCCTGCGCGGCCGCCGCGTGCCAGAAGGTCACCCTGGTGGAGGGGCGGACCGGGACCAGGGTAGCGGCCGGGTCGACCGTCCGTGATCGCCGGAGCTCGGCCAGCCGGGCGGCGACCGCGCGGGTGGATTCCAGCTCGTTGCGGAGCAGGGAGATCTCGGCGTGCAGCCCGGCGGCCATCAGCCGGGTCTGCTCGAGCTCCCGCTCCAGGTCCAGGATCCGCTTGATGCCCTCGAGGTTGATCCGCTCCTCCTGGGACAGCCGCTGGATCTCCCGCAGCGTCAGGATGTCCCGCATCGAGTAGCGGCGGCCGCCGCCCGCGGTCCGCCGCGGTATGACCAGCCCGACCCTCTCGTAGCCGCGCAGCGTCTGCGGATGCATGCCCGATAGGTGCGCGGCCACGGAGATGACATACACGGGCACGTCATCAGACAGCTCGTATGGGTTGCTCATGTCATCTCCTTTCCCTCGTTCTCTTTTCCTTCTGGCTGCGGCCGGTGCCGCTACTCCTGGCGGGCCCGGCGGAGCAGGTCCTCGCGCGGGTCCGCCTCGGCTGTGGCGATGCGCAGGTCCTCGAGCGCCGACCGCGCCTTCTTGTTCAGGTCCTGCGGCACGACCACCTCGACGGTGGCGAGCAGCGCGCCGAGCGTCCCGTCCTTGCGGCGGACGCCGCGGCCGGGGACGCGGAGCACCTGTCCGTTCGGCGTGCCCGGCGGAACGCGCACGGTGACGGCGGCGCCCCGGTGCGTCGGCACCTTGATCTCCGCGCCGAGCGCAAGCTCGGGCATCGTCACCGGCACCGTCACCGTGAGGTTGTCGCCGGTCCGGCCGAAGACCGGGTGCGGCGTCACGTGGACCCGCACGTACAGGTCGCCCGGCTTGCCGCCATGCTCGCCGGGCGCCCCCTTGCCGGGGATCCGGATCCGCTGGCCGTCGGCCACGCCCGCCGGGATGCGGGCCTGGATGGTGCGCGAGCTCATCGCCCGCCCGCTGCCGCTGCACGACGGGCACGGGTCCTCGACCACGAGGCCGCGGCCGCGGCAGGTCTTGCAGGGCTCGGAGAGCCCGAACCCGCCGAGGTTACGGCTCTGCTGCCCGGTGCCATGGCAGTCCGGGCAGACCTTCGGCACCGTGCCGGTCTTGGCGCCGGTCCCGTGGCAGACGGGGCAGGGCCCCTCGCCGGTGAGCCGCAGGGACACCGTGGCGCCGTCGATCGCGTCGCCGAACGACAGGTTGGTCTCCGTCTCGACGTCCGCGCCGCGTCGCGCCCGGCTGGCGGCGCTGCCGCCGCCGGGACGACCGCCGCGGAAGATCCCGCCGATCACGTCGCCCAGGCCCTCGCCGCCGAACAGGTCGCCGAAGTCGAAGTTCCCGGCGCCGGCGGTGCCTGCGCCGGTCCGGCTGCCGGTTGGCACCCGGAACCCGCCGAACATCGAGCGGGCCTCGTCGTACTCCTTGCGCTGCTTCTCGTCCGACACCACGTTGTACGCTTCGGTGATCTCCTTGAAGCGCTCCTCGGCGTCGGTGCTCCCCTTGTTCGCGTCGGGGTGATACTTCCGAGCGAGTTCGCGATAGGCCTTTTTGATCTCGGCCGCGGTCGCGGTTTTGGGGACGCCCAGCGTCTTGTAGTAGTCCTTCTGGTAGTCCTTCGCGCTCATCTGGCCTCGCCGGGCTCTTCGCTAGTTATTGTCTTCTCCGGTTGACCACTCGGCAGCGTTCTCGCTTCCGTCTGGCCCTGAACCTGGCGCCGCCACCGCCACCCGCGCTGGGCGCAGAATCCGCTCGCCCACCTTGTAGCCGGGCTGGAAGATGTCCACGCAGGTGTCCTCGGTCACGTCGGGTGAGTCCGAGTACGACAGCGCCTCGTGGATCTTCGGGTCGAAGGCGTCGCCGCGCTGGCCGTAGCTGGCAAGACCGAGCTTGCCGACCGCGGCCTGGAGCGAGTCCGCCACCGACTTGAAGCCGCCGGACAGCTCGCCGTGCTCGCGCGCCTGGCTGATCGCGTCGAGCACCGGCAGCAGCTCCCCGAGGGCGCCGGCCACCGCCTGCTCGCGCACCGTGGCGCGGTCGCGGTCGACCCGCTTGCGGTAGTTGGCGTACTCCGCCTGAAGCCGCTGCAGGTCGGCGGTCCGCTCCGCCAGTTGGGCGCGCAACTCGGTTGCCTCCGATGATGGCTCGGCGGCCGGGCTTCCGGCCGGCGTCGCCGTGGGCTTGGGGGCCGCCGCAGCGGCCTGGGGCTCGTCTACCGCGCCGCGCTTGGCGGCGCCTGTGCCGCCCTGGCCGGCGCCGCCCGGGTTAGCGTTCCCCGGGCCGGCGCCGCCCGGCTGGCCTGGCACTTGCGGTGCCGGCCGGCTGAGAGGCCGCGTGCTTGCCCCTTTTTGGCTGCCCGGTGACCGGGTCGATCCGCCGGTTATCGCGGATCACCGGCCCCGTGGGCTCCTCAGGTGCAGTCATCAGGCGGCTCCACCTTCGCCTTCGTCGACGATCTCGGCGTCGACGACATCCTCGTCGTGCGGTGCGTCGGTCGCCGTCTCGTCCTGACCGGCTTCCTGGCGCTCCGCCTGAGCGGCGGCGTAGATGGCGCTGCCCATCTTCTGGCTGACCGTGGCGGCATGCTCGCTGGCGGTCTTGATCGCGTCGAGGTCGTTGCCCTCGATCGCCTTCTTGAGGTCGGCGATCGCGTCCTGCACCTCGGTCTTCACGTCCGCCGGCACCTTGTCGTCGTTCTCGGCCAGGAACTTCTCGGTCGAGTAGACGAGCGTGTCAGCCTGGTTGCGGACCTCGGCCTCCTCGCGGCGGCGGCGGTCCTCCTCGGCGTACTGCTCGGCGTCGCGGACCATCTTCTCGATGTCGTCCTTGTTCAGCGCCGAGCCGCCGGTGATCTGGACCGACTGCTGCTTCCCGGTGCCCAGGTCCTTGGCCGACACGTTCACGATGCCGTTGGCGTCGATGTCGAACGAGACCTCGATCTGCGGGATGCCGCGCGGGGACGGGGCGATGCCGGTCAGGTCGAACATGCCCAGCTTCTTGTTGTACGCCGCGATCTCGCGCTCGCCCTGGTACACCTGGATCTGCACCGACGGCTGGTTGTCGTCGGCCGTGGTGAAGATCTCCGACTTCTTGGTCGGGATCGTGGTGTTCCGCTCGATGAGCTTGGTGAAGATCCCGCCCTTGGTCTCGATGCCCAGCGACAGCGGGGTCACGTCGAGCAGCAGGATGTCCTTGACCTCGCCGCGCAGCACGCCGGCCTGCAGGCAGGCGCCGACGGCGACGACCTCATCGGGGTTGACGCCCTTGTTGGGGTCCCGGCCGCCGGTGAGCGACTTGACCAGCTCCACGACCGCGGGCATCCGGGTGGAGCCGCCGACGAGCACCACGTGGTCGATGTCGGCCACCTTGACGTTCGCGTCCTTGATGACCTGCTGGAACGGGCTCTTGCAGCGGTCGAGCAGGTCGGAGGTCATGCGCTGGAACTCGGCCCGGGTGAGCCGGGTGTCCAGGTGCAGGGGCCCGTCCGGGCCGTGCGAGATGTAGGGCAGGTTGATCTGCGACTCCATCGACTGCGAGAGCTCGATCTTCGCCTTCTCGGCCGCCTCGCGCAGCCGCTGCAGCGCCATCTTGTCCTTGGACAGGTCGATGCCGTAGCCGGACTTGAAGTCCTGCACCAGCCAGTCGACGATCCGCTGGTCCCAGTCGTCGCCACCGAGGTGGTTGTCGCCGCTGGTCGCCTCGACCTCGACCACGCCGTCGCCGACGTCAAGCAGCGAGACGTCGAAGGTGCCACCGCCGAGGTCGAAGACGAGGATCTTGGCCGCGCCCTCCTTCTCCAGGTGGTACGCGAGCGCCGCGGCGGTCGGCTCGTTGATGATTCGCATGACGTTGAGGCCGGCGATCGTGCCGGCTTCCTTGGTCGCCTGCCGCTGGGCGTCGCTGAAGTACGCGGGGACGGTGATCACCGCGTCGGTGATCTTCTCCCCCAGGTAAGCCTCGGCGTCCCGCTTGAGCTTCTGCAGGATGAAAGCGCTGATCTGCTGCGGGGTGAACTTCTTGCCGTCGATGGCGACGGTCCAGTCGGTCCCCATGTGCCGCTTGACCGAACGGATCGTCCGGTCCACGTTGGTGACGGCCTGCCGCTTTGCGACCTCGCCGACCAGTACCTCGGCGTTCTTGGCGAACGCGACGACCGACGGCGTGGTCCGCGCGCCCTCCGCGTTGGCGATGACCGTCGGCTCCCCGCCCTCGAGGACGGCGACCACCGAGTTTGTTGTCCCGAGGTCAATACCTACCGCACGTGCCATGAGCAGTCCTTGTAGTGTGTGTTGTGAAGTTGAGTCTGCCGGGCTCAAGCCTGCCCGAGGCGAGTCCCGGTGTCAAATGACTTGAGTCACTTAGGCTCAACTTTTGTGATGGCTGGATCATTCCCGGGGGCGCGAGGTTTTCCCCCGGGGGGCGCGGAGCGGGCCCCGGGCCGCCCCAACCGGGCTTACCCGGAGCGGCCCAGCGTGATCCACCTGACGCTGTGGACTCTTGGGTGTCGCTCGTCACGCCGTTAGGCTTGGCCCCCAGGCACATGAGGAGGTTGCGCGTGGACGTGCGGATAATCGTTGGCCTGGTGCTGACGGCGGCGGCGTTTGCGCTCGCCGGGCGGCGGGTGTGGTGGTTGCGGCGATTGGCATTTTCTGGGCAGCCCGCGCCGGAGCGCGTGGCGTCGGTGCGCAGGCATCCCGGCGGCGACGTGGAGACCCAGCTGACCGAGGTGGTCGGGCAGCGGAAGCTGCTCCAGTGGACGGTCCCCGGCGCGGCGCACGCGGCGACGTTCTGGGGCTTCATCGTCCTGCTGCTGACGATCATCGAGTCATACGGTGACCTCTTCTCCCGCACGTTCGCGATCCCGGGGATCGGCCACTGGGCGGCGATCGGGTTCCTCGAGGACCTGTTCGCCGTCGGCGTGCTGGCCGGGATCATCACGTTCACGGTCATCAGGCTGCGCAACAACCCCCATAAGGAGGGCCGCGAGTCGCGGTTCTTCGGCTCGCACACGACGGCCGCCTGGGTCGTCCTGGCGCTGATCGCCGCGGTGATCATCACGCTGCTGCTCTACCGGGGCGCGCAGCAGAACACAGGCGTGTTCCCCTACCCGCATGCGTGGGCGTTCGCGTCCTGGGCCGCCGCGCAGATCCTGCACCCGCTCGGGTACGGGGTCAACAGCGTCCTCGAGGCGACGTTCATCCTGCTCCAGCTCGCCGTCGTGATGGCGTTCCTGGTGGTCGCCTCCTACTCCAAGCACCTGCACATCGGCCTCGCCCCGATCAACATCATGTTCTCCCGCCGCCCGAACGCGCTCGGCCCGCTCGAGCCGATGCGGTCGAACGGGAAGGTCCTGGACTTCGAGGAGGCCGACCCGGACACCGACGTGTTCGGCATCGGGAAGGTCGAGGACATGACCTGGAAGGGCCTGCTCGACCTGGGCACCTGCACCGAGTGCGGCCGCTGCCAGGACAAGTGCCCGGCCTGGGCGACCGACAAGCCGCTGTCGCCCAAGAAGATCATCCTGGACCTGCGCGACCACGCCTTCGCCAAGGCCCCGTACCTGCTGGCGACCGAGGAGGAGCGGGAGCACCTTCCGGCCGACGTGCTCGCCGAGGCGGGCAGGCCGCTGGTCGGCGGCGCCGACGTCAACGGGGTGATCGACCCCGAGGCGCTGTGGGCGTGCACCAACTGCGGCGCCTGCGTGAACGAGTGCCCGGTCGATATCGAGCACATCGACCACATCAACGGGATGCGCCGCCACCAGGTCCTGGTCGAGTCCGCGTTCCCGACCGAGGCCACCGGAATGCTCAACAACCTGGAGCGCCGCGGCAACCCCTGGGGCATGGCCGAGGACCGCCGGGCCGACTGGATCACCGAGCTCGACTTCGAGGTCCCCGTCCTCGACGGGCGCATCCCGGACGACGTGGAGTACCTGTACTGGGTCGGCTGCGCCGGGGCGCTGGAGGACCGGGCGAAGAAGGCGACCAAGGCCATCGCCGAGCTGCTGCACGTCGCCGGGGTCAAGTTCGCCGTCCTCGGGCCGGCCGAGGCCTGCACCGGCGACCCCGCCCGCCGCTGGGCAACGAGTTCGTCTTCCAGATGCTCGCCCAGCAGAACGTGGAGACGCTCAACGAGGCCGGGGTCGGCGCCGGGACCGGGAAGAAGGTCATCGCGTCGTGCCCGCACTGCTTCAACACCATCAGCCGCGAGTACCCCCAGCTGGGCGGCGACTACGAGGTCATCCACCACACCCAGCTGCTGGCCAAGCTGGTCGAGGACGGCAAGCTCACCCCCGTCAACCCGGTCGACGAGAAGATCACCTACCACGACCCGTGCTTCCTCGGACGGCACAACCAGGTCTACACCCCGCCCCGGCAGATCATCGACGCCGTCCCCGGCACCCGGGCCGAGGAAATGCACCGCTGCAAGGGCAACGGATTCTGCTGCGGCGCCGGCGGCGCCCGGATGTGGCTCGAAGAGCGCATTGGCACCCGCATCAACAACAACCGGATCGACGAAGCCCTCGCCCTTAACCCCGACACCGTCTCCACCGCCTGCCCCTACTGCATGGTCATGCTCGGCGACGCCGTCAACGAGAAGAAGGCCTCCGGCCAGGCCAAGGACTCCCTCGAGGTCATCGACGTCGCCCAGCTCCTCATCCGCTCGGTGCGGCTGCGCGAGGAGCGCGGAGAAGAGTCAAAGAAGGCTTAGGAGATCAAAATCGGTCATCTCGAACGGACCCTGTCTGCGCCTTCCGGTTGAAGCCGGCTCTTCAACCGTGCTCAACCGCCGAAACCGTGCTCAACCGCTGATTCGGTTGGAACGTGCCGAACGGCCGTCTCCAGGCTGGAGATGAGGCTCGGGTCGTTGCGCCCCTGCGGGCGACCGGACGGCATTACCCTTCGCCATCCCACGGCCAGCCGCGCACGTCATCCCAGCCGTCGACCGGCCGTGCGGCCTTGCACGGGTCGATGTCCCCGCCGATGTTGTCGCGGCGCAGCGAAGGGTCCTGCGCGAGCGCGTCCCACCTGGCGTCCCGATACCGTCGGCCGAGACCGCCGAGGGCCTCGGTGACCTGCCAGCGCCGCCAGCCCGCCTCGGTGTCGTTGACCGCGAACAGCCGGCGCCCGGCCCGCCGCGGCAACCCGATCAGCCACGCGGCCGCGAGGGTGGAGGCGCCGCAGAATGTGTCCGCCGCCGAGGCCGGGCGGTCGCATCTCCCCCAGGCCGTTGCGGTGATGTAAAGGTCGGGAAGCTCAATTGTTTCCGCTGAGTTACCTTTCGGCCACCTGAGGTTGTCCTTTGGCCACCTGGACTTGTGTTTGCCGGCCTGGTTGGTTACGTTAAGCATTGTCACTTGCCCTTCTCGGTGGTTCCTGAGGACGGGTGGTGTTTTGCTGGGCCGGTGTGGCAGCACCGGTCCAGCGGTATTTGTGGGGGTGTGCGTCAGTGCACACGATGAATGCAGCGGATGACAGGCTTCCTAGTTCCATCGCCAGCTCGCGCGACGCCCGGCTGCTAGCGATATCGGATCGATAGCCCCGTAGTCACCGCTCAACCCCGTTGTCGGCGGGTCGCTTGAGGATGCCTGCTGCGGTCTCAATTCAAATGTTGCATCTGTCACAAGCGGTTGGCAAGTGCCAAAATCAAGTGCCATACTCATGTGCCATCGGCCCGTATCGTCGATGTGATACCGCTGACTGGGATTTGTGGCCCCACCCCAACCTGCCGAGCGCTAGTTAGAAGGAAGCGATTCCAGTGCCGGAAGCGCGCAGCTCCACAGGCAGTCCCACGGTGCGCAGGCGCGAGCTGGGGACCTTGCTGCGGGCTCTGCGCAACGAGCGTGGACTGACGGTCGACCAGGTGGCTACAAGACTGCTGTGTTCCCCGTCCAAGGTGAGTCGGATGGAGACGGGTCAGCGCGGGGCGACGCTCCGGGACATCCGCGATCTGTGCCAGCTTTACGAAGTAACGGACGCTCTGCGCGATCGGATGTCCAGACTGGCCGCGGAAGGGAAGCAGCCGGGCTGGTGGCAGTCTTATGAGCTGGACTTCGCGACCTACGTGGGGCTCGAGGCCGACGCGGCGGCCATCAGCTGCTATATGTCATCCGTCATCCCCGGGATCCTGCAGACCCCCGAATATGCGCGGGCAATGCATGAGGGGGGATACCAGGACTATACGGACGACCGAATCGCCGAGCACGTCGAGGTCCGGATCCGTCGGCAGAGCCGTCTAACGGGGGATCGGGCACTACGGCTCGCGGTCGTGCTCGACGAGGCGGCGCTGCACCGCGCCGTCGGCGGCCGAACCGTTATGGCCGCCCAATTGGAACGCCTCGCGGACATCTCGGAACTGCCCTATGTTGATATACAGGTCATACCGTACGAAGCGGGCGCCCATCCCGCGATGGACAGCAATTTTAACATTCTAGAGTTCGACTCTGACTCGTCGGACGTGGTATACGTAGAGGGTTTGGTCGGATGGCTTTATCTCGACCGAGCCCAGGATCTTGACAGGTATTGGCAAGTTTTCGAACGCTTGCGCGTTATTGCATGGAATCCACAAGATTCAACAAAACTTATCAACAACATCGCTAAGCTTCATCGGGCTTAGCGGGTAGTTCGACGTGTGATGCGGGTAGCTAACCAAGCGTGCCCGAGTGGGTGCGAACGGATACGGATGGACCCTTCACTGGCAGGAGCAAGGTGACTAACATTTTTGCGCCCGAGGGCGACGCACACCGCCTCAATTGGCGTAAAGCGGCCCGTAGCATAAGTAACGGCGCCTGTGTGGAAGTGGCGAACGCCGCGGACGCAGTCGCCATTCGCGACACGCAAGACAAAGCCGGGACGATCATCTCGTGCTCCGGTGAGTCATGGCGGAATTTTACCGGCGCAGTGCGCCGGGGGTACTTCGACGTAAGCAGCTGAAGGGGCCGCCCGGCGCATACGACTGGCGAAGTCTGCCTTGAGCGTCTGCTGGGCGGTCCTTCTTATTTCGCATGCGGGTCTTGACGGAAGATCGTCGATTCAGAGCTTCGTGCGGTAGAAGTTCAGGTAGGACCTGGAGGGCGTGGGGCCCCGCTGGTCCTGGTACCGGGAGCCGTAGATCGCCGAGCCGTACGGGTGCTCGGACGGGGAACTGGTCCTGAACAGGCACAGCTGACCGATCTTCATGCCCGGCCAGAGCTTGATCGGCAGCGTCGCGACGTTGGACAGCTCCAGCGTCACGTGACCGGAGAACCCGGGGTCAATCCACCCTGCAGTCGAGTGCGTCAGCAGTCCCAGCCTGCCGTAACTCGATTTTCCCTCGAGCCGCCCCGCCACGTCATCTGGCAGCGAGACGACCTCGTAGGTAGACGCGAGGACGAACTCGCCCGGATGCAGGATGAACGGCTCGTCCCCGTCGGTCTCAACCAGGCGGGTCAGGTCAGGCTGCTCCACCGCCGGGTCGATGTGCGGGTACCGGTGGTTCTCGAACACCCGGAAGTACCGGTCGAGCCGCACGTCCACGCTGGACGGCTGGATGAGCTCCGGCGAATACGGGTCGAGCTTGACCCGCCCGGACTCGATCTCGGCCTTGATGTCACGATCGGAGAGGAGCACGCAAGCAAGCTACCTGTTCCTGTACGATGTGTGGGCAAGGACGGCCGAGCTGCCCGCCTCTGGTGGCGCACGGCACAACCGGCGGATGTAGTTCAATGGCAGAACATCAGCTTCCCAAGCTGACAGTGCGGGTTCGATTCCCGTCATCCGCTCCACCTGAGAACGCGCAGACAGCGCGGTGTTTTCCGAGATCATCAGCGAAGCCGTCATGAGTGCTTCTTCTTGCCGCGTGCCCGCTGCGTGCCCGCTGGCTTGAGCGCGGCCTGGGCGCGCTTGCTGATCTCGTCGGCGATGAGCTTGTCACGGTGCGTGGTGCGGTGCTGGTAGATCAGCGCGGCCCGAGTCGAGGCGTGGCCCATTCGGTCCATCAGTTCGCGGAGGGTCGCGCCCGCTTCACCGGCCAGCGTGTTGCCGGTATGGCGAAGGTCGTGGAAGTGGAAGCCGGACAAGTCCGCCGCATCGGTGGCCTTCTTCCACTGGCGGGTGAAGTTGCTCCGCCGAAGCTGCGCGCCCTGGGGACCGGTGAAGACCAGCGACCGAGAGCCCGATTTGACCTGTGACAACTTTCTCTACGGTTTCAAGGGCGGGCTGACGCCCGCCGTCGCCGGTCGGCAGACGTGGCCAAATTGGGAGAGTCACGCGGGGGATGCCAGGAAATGCGCGGGTAGCGCGGGCAGACGTATGGTCATGACCGAGGGCGTCAGAGCTGGCGTCGGGGAAGGCTGGTCTCTGGGGCGGCATGGCTACGCCCGCCGCCTCCCGTGCGGCGGCACTCCGGCGCGGGCTGCCCGCCGCCAGGTCCGCGTCCCCGGTCAGGTCCGCACGGGGGACCCGCCTCAACGAACGCGCGAGGTGGCGAGCGCGCGAACGACCATTGGCCACGAGCACCAGGGCGACGAGGCCAAGCCGCGCGGCTTCATCCGGCGAAGGTGAGACCTCGGCACTTGCGCGGTTCAGGGAGAAGACCGCTCCCCGAACCGCCACCGGGAATCGTTGATGTCTCCCGGAACCTGTCAAGAGCGCCTACGGCGTCCCTGCGGGATCGGCTACGCCGCCACTTGACAGAACCCGTCCGACCAAGCCCGCCATGCGGCACGATGGATGCATGAAGGGTCCTTACGACACCGGCAGGTTTGCAGAAGTCGGTGACCTCGGCCAGGTGAACAGTCACGACGATCTAGCTGAGATCGTTCAGCAGATGCTGAGCGACCTACGCGCCCACCCCGACGAATGGGAGAACACGACGCTGGATCGGTTTCTTGACGCGCTGGCAGGTGCATTGGAGGGTCTCCCCGGTCTCTACGCCAATCGCGGTGAGCAGTTCCCGACCGCCCCGACTTGGAGGATGTTCGCGGGCGTCCTCGTGACGGCGAGCGGGTACGAATAGCCACGGTCAGCCGAGCCAGCATCGTGCCCGCTACGTGCCCGATCGAATGGCGATCGGCGATGTAGAGCGGTCAGCAGCGGACAAGGCCCGGAATGCCGTTGACGTGGGAGCTCATGGTCAGAGTGCGCGTGACAAGCCAGTTCCCAAGCTGACAGTGCGGGTTCGATTCCCGTCATCCGCTCTCTCTAGATCGCTTATAGCGGGGATTTTTCGATTCTGTGTGCGGATGCACCTCAGTAACTCCGTTCGGCGTTGGCCATTACCTTCCCATCATGGCAACTTGGCTCTTCCAAGCCAGGATTCGTACATAGTTGCGACTTTCGAGCTACGCGGCGGACCGCGTCTTTCTACCACTATTTCCCCCATCTGGTCCCGTGAGGCCAGGCTGCGGCCCCGATTCCCCAGCACCGCGGCGCATGCATGGGTCCGCATTTAAACGCACAGGTGGAGCCATTCGGGCTCGTCGCGCGGGTTCGATTCGACAAGGCGCTCGGGAGTTCCGACTGCAGGCAGCCGAGCGCCGCCCGAGCCGATGTTGGTGATGTATTATCCATTGTGGGTAGGCAACATCATGGAGGTGCCCGATGGCCGTGACTCAGATCGACATCGATCAGGACGCGTTGGACCGCGCGATGGCGCTGTCCGGGGCGAGGACGAAGAAGGATGCCGTCAATCTCGCTCTGCTGTACTACGCCGAGCGGCAGGAGCGGGCAGCCCGGATCAGCCGGCACTTCGACCGCGCCCGGCACTGGGGGGCGGTCGAGGACGCGGAGCGGCTGCACCAGGCCGAGAAAGACGCCAGGTGATCTACCTGCTCGACACTTCGGCCCTAGTCCGCCTGCTCCGCGATCCGAAACTGCAGGAAGCCTGGTACGACGCGATCGACGCCGAGGCGGTCGCCAGCTGCTACCCGCAGCGCGCCGAGTTCCTATATAGCGCGCGCGACGCCGCCGAGTACGACGAGATCTCCGAGATGTTCGCCGACCTCTACCCTGACGCCGCAGTCCCGAAGAACGCCGGCCGCTGGATTTCCGCCGTTCAATACCAGATGGCACGCGTCGGCCACCACCGCAGCGCCTCCGCCGTCGACCTCATCATCGCCGCCACCGCCGCCCACCACGGCCTGACCGTCCTGCACGACGACGCCGACTACCGCACCGTCGCCCGGCACGCCCCCGACCTCGCCGAGCACAACATCCACGACATCCCCTGACCGAGGCACTGCCCCTGCGCTCCCCGCGAGGCATCGCAGACACTTCAGGGCACTGCTTGGACCAGGTCCACGAGACAGCACAGCTTCGTCTTCGCCCAAGCGACCTCACGAACCTCGCCGGACTGGCGGGCGGCTCATTGCTCCACGTAGCCGGGGAGACCCTCACCCACCGCCATCTCAACACTCCGGGGCAAAGCGCAGGGGCAACGTCTACGTCCGGCACCAGCGCGAGACCATCAGGGACGTCCTGATCATCCGCGACACCGTCACCGAGGTCAGCCGGGCAAGTTCCCGGGCCACCCACGGCATCGAGGCCGCGGTGCGCGAATACCCTCTCGGAGGTGTCAAGAAAGACGAGACCGAGAACGAGTTCGGCCACTTCCTGAACAACGCCCCCGCATGCGATACCAATAGTTCCGCTCCCGCGGCCTGCTCGTAGGCTCCGGCGTCGTGGAAGCCAACTGCAAGACGGTCGTCGGGCAACAACTCAAGCAGGCAGACATGCACTGGACCGTCGCTGGAGCCGGTGCAATCATCGCCCTGGGCTGCCGTGAGGCCAGCAGCACCTGGCGAGCCGTCTGCAACACCCCGCACAGTCAGACATGCACCGCATGACCAGCCACAGCTCGAGGATGATCTTGCTTAACTACAAAATTGTCGTGCCTGCGTCTGTTATTCGAGGTCAAGTACGGCGCGTAGGGCGACGTTGATCTCCATGAGCTCGTCCGGGTCTAGGCGGCCTGCGAAGTCGCCGAGGCGCTGCGGGTCGACAGCGGTGGTCTGCTCTACCAGTACCCGGACATCCTGGCCGAGGAGTTCGATGGTGGGGTGAATCAGGGATCCGAAGGACTTGGTTGTGGTTGGGGCCACGAGCCAGGTTGAGAGGTGTTCGTAGGCGTTGGCCTGGACGACGACGGCGTAGCGTTCGCCTTGCTGCTCGTGTCCTTGAGCGGAGCGCGGCTTCTTGAGGCGGTAGACGTCACCACGCACGGAGCTCGTCCAGTTCTTCCCGGACCGCGCGGATCTCCGCCTGGTACTCGGGATTGGCTGCCAGGCGCGCGGCGTCGGCGCGCAGGTCTTCCTGCCGTTTGTTGTGCGCGGCGATTTCCAGCGCATGCCGGATGGCGTGGGTTGGACTAGTTCCGTCTGCCGTCAGGATCGCGAGATTTTCCGTATCCTCAGAAGTCGGACGAAATGTAATCGGATCTGCCATACGTAAAGTATACAGCTCTCTCGTCTGGATGGAAACCTGGGCCCAGGACGCGGGAGCACTGCCACGCCGTGTTGGCCAGTATTGCCTCTGAGCTGCCTGTTCTCTGACGAATACGCCTTAATACTTTTAACAAGACGGCGGCGCGGAGCGCCGCCGCGCCTGGACGCGCTCGCCACGGGCGTGCGGCCTGGCGGCCGGTCCCACTGCGGCGCGCCGGGCAGGTGGCCAGGCTGCTATCACCCGAAGTCGGCGTATCCCGCTGAGGACTTCACTCCGGTGCCTGCCGTCCTTGATCCAGGCGGGAAGTCGTTCGACCAGGCTCATGCTCCCCGGGATTGAGCCGCGTTCCCTCAACTGGGCAGACACATAGGCTTCCAGCAGGTCCAGGTGCGCAGTGTTATAGGCCCACAGGACGTGACCGCGACAGTCGGTCGCCAGCCATAGGGGAGTGCCGAAGTAGGGATCGTATGGTCGCGTCGCGGTTGCCAGGGGCCGACTTGGTTGGTCTGGTGACGAGCGGGCCACGGGCGAGCTCGACCACGCTCGCGCGCACGCAGATGATGCCCGCTTCGGTGTCCACGCAGTAGCGGGGGTCTCCCGGAACCCGTCAAGAGCACTCCCTTCGGTCGCGTCCTAAGGGACTGGCAAAACCGGCCCAGCTCTTGAGCGGAACCCGTCCGACCGTGGCCGCTGTGGGAGGTGCCGAGCACGGGCCATCCACGGGCCCAAAGCGAGGAAGTTCGAGAGGTACGCACGGAAACGCAGGAGTAATGATCGGATCATGGGTTTGACGGGGGACCAGTAGAATGTGCTCATGGTTGGCCTGGAGAATTACGCTCCCTTCACTGTGCGCGCGGTCTCATTGCGTTCAAATGGAACCCTGAGAGGCGAAGTTCAGCCTCTAGCCTGCGAACAAGCCGATACGTTCGATGCGGCTGCTGAAATCGCTCGTTCCTTTGCTATTATTTATGGCTATCCCGAAGAACTCTTGCTCTCGCAAATGGAGTGGGCAAAAGACTGCTGTACCGGCAACGGGCCGGACGGATCGCCACCCGCTTACAGTTTTGGTTCTCCCAGCCTTCTTGGGTTCCCCGAAAGTTGGGTCTCCATCAGCATTGAGGCCGTTGAATACACCGAGTACATAGCAAGCATCGGGGAAGCTTCGTCGTGAGTGACCAACTGAGTGACGATCGGCTCGACAAGGTCCACACGCCAGAAGGTAGTGGCAAGCCTCCTGTCGCGTGCCCGTTGCGTGCCCGATCGAGCAGTAGCAGTCGGTACCTGACAGATAGGCCCCGGTTGATGTGTCACACACCCTAGGTTTCTCGTCGCCCCTGATACTGAGCGAGTTCCCTGTTCAACACCTGTGGCCAGTCTTCGTTGCCGAGTCCGCCAGCCATGAGCACATCCCGCCAGTCCACTGCGAGCAGCTTGAACACGGCGAGGAAGCGCTCCCACTGACCGTACGAAGCCAGGACCACGGCCGCCTGGATGCGCTCCAGAACCTGTCCGCCACAGGCATCGGCGGTCAAGCCCTTGAGGTATCCGCAGACCTGCTCTGCAGTACCAGGAGGAAAGTCGCGGCGGATCCGGTCAGTCAGCCGCTGAGTCAACTCGGTCACATCGTGATCCTCCCAGCACCCGGACGGTCAGTCATCAGAGCCCGAATTATTGCCGGGAATGTCAACGCATCAAGTGGAGCCAGACAGAGCCCCGCCGATACTGTCTAGTCCCGGCTGTCGTCCGCCGCCATTACGCCGCCGCCTCGCTCGACGGCGAGACCAACGATGCCCACGCCGAGTGCACACTCCGTGGCAACACGAGGTCGTCCCAAAGGTCAATGAGCAGGGCGCCGTAGACGTAAGCGAGAATGTCGGCTGGCGTTCCTTCCTGCAGCACGATTTCGTACAGGCGCGCCCGATCGGTCCGCGACCTGAGATTGAATACGCGTCCTGGCGCCGACCAGTTGAGGTGCAACGGCAGTTCCACTGTGGCCAGAGCGGCCACGGCGGCGGTGGATCAATCGCCGTCAGAAGGTGTCAGCCGGCGATCTTGGTCAGCTGCGCTTGCGCCTGCTGATCGATGCTCGAGGGCAGCGGTGCGTAGCCGAGTTGGGGAAGTAGTTCCTGCCCCGCCCCGAGCAGGTAGCCGAGGTAAGCGCGGAGCATGTTGGCGTCGTTCGCATTCGGCTGCCTGGCGTACACCAGGTCCCACGACTGGTAGGTGATCGGGTAGGAGCCGCTTCCGCCCGCCCAGATCGCGCTGAACGTTTCGTCGGGCTTGAGAGTGACCTGGCTGGCGGCCAGGGCAGCGGATTCCGGCGAAGGCGCTACGTAGTTGCCGTCCTTGTTCTCGACCGAGGCGAAGGTCAGCCCGGCGCCCTTGGCGGTCGAGTAGTCGACGTACCCGATGGCCCCGGGGGTGGATTTGACGATCGCCGCTACCCCGCCGTTGCCCTTGGCGCTTCGACTGCCAGCCGGCCAGTGGACGGTCGAACTGGTACCGAGCGGCCACGCAGCACCTGCGGCCTCCACCAGGAACTCGGTGAAGTTGGCGGTGGTGCCGGACGAATCGGAGCGGACGGCGAGCGTGATCGGCATGGCGGGCAGTGTGACATCGGGATTGTCAGCCTCGATCGCGGGGTCGTCCCAGGTCTTGATCTGACCGTCGAAGATGCCCGCGATGACCGATGCCGACAGACGGAGCCTGGGCACGTTGGACAGGTGGTACGACAGGGTGACCGGGCCGGTCACGATTGGGAAGTAGAGCACCTGCTTCCCCTTGAAGCTGGCAACCTCGGTGGACGGGATCGGCGAGTCCGAGCCGGCGAAGTTGACGGTGCTGGTGGCCAGGGCATCACGGCCCCCGCCCGAGCCGATGCCGTCGTAATTGACGCTGATGCTGGGCTGAACCGACCGGAAGCCGGAGATGGCCACTTCCTGGAAGGTGAGCTGGAAGGTCGATCCGCTCGCGTTGATGGTGCCGCTGAGGACGGCACTGTCGGCAGTGGCGGCGACGCCGCCCGCCGGGGACACGACGGCCGGGGCGGATGAGGAACATCCGGCGACGACCAGAATCGTCGCGGCCATGGCGCCCCACGCTCGGGGCTGACCGATCACCGTCGGCTGGGGACGATGGCGGCCTGGGCCGAGTCACGGATGGCCGGAGTGATCATCCGTCCGGCCCGCTCGACCAGGAGCGCCATCTCGTAGGCGATAAGACCCATCTTGCCGTCGGGTCCGGCCAGCACGGCCAGGCTTGCCCCGTGGCTGATGGTCATGACGACGAGGACCCCCGCGTCCATCTCGACCACGGTCTGGTTCACGCCGCCGGCCTCGAAAATGCTCGCTGCCCCTTGCACGAGGCTCGCGAGCCCGGATGTCACCGCCGCCAGCCGCTCGGCCCGATTTTCCGGGAACCCGGCGCTGACCGCCACCACGAGCCCGTCAGAGGAGACGATCAATGCCTGGGCCACGTCAGGAACCCGCCCGACGAAGTCCGTGACCAGCCAGTTAAGGTCCTGCGCCGGATAACCTGCGGTGCTCACGGGCTTCCCTCTCGTGTCTGTGCCATCGGCGTCACTTCTCATCGGCCCCGAAAGTCTGCGGTGCGTCCGAGCGACCCCGGCGCGCCCCGTGCTGGAACTCCGAAAGCCGACTGCGGACCTCTCCCGGCGATCGGCGGCGAGCGATTCTGGCCTGCCGCTCGGCATGCTGACTATCGACCCGGTCTCGAGATCCGTGCGGAAGGTTGCCGCTCGGCCCGTCGCCGCCACGGAACCAGCCCGACCCGACCGGGTGACCTGCCGCCGCCTGGGCTCCCGAGGCGGCGAGGGAAGACGGGGCGGGGATCGTGGCGAACGAGCCCGAGCCAGGCGGTACCGGGTAGGCGCCGGTGTCGGCCCCCCGCGGCGGTGAGCTAACCGGCGCGGCCTCGAACTGGGCGACCGACTCAGGCAGCCAGACCAGGGCCGACAGGCCACGGGGCTGTGCGTGCTTCAGCCGCACCCGGACGCCATGCCGGGCCGCAAGGCGGCCCACCACGAACAGGCCCATCCGGCGTGAGACCCCCACGTCGATGACCGGCGGGTGGTCCAGCCGCCAGTTCGCGCGCGCCAGCTCCTCGTCCGCGATGCCCAGACCTTCGTCGATGATCTCGACCAACGCGCCGCCGCTGTTCAGCATCCCGGCCGTGACCAGCACCTGAGCCGACGAGAAGGCGGTCGCGTTCTCGATCAGCTCGGCCGCGAGGTGCACCAGGTCGCTGGCAGCGCGGCCGGCTATGACGACGCCCGGCTGGACGTTCACCGCGATCCGGTCATACTGCTCGATTTCCGAGATGGCGGCGCGGACGACGTCCAGCAGCGGCACCGGCTGGCTCCACTTGCGGGGATCTTCGTGACCGCCCAGGACCAGCAGGTTCTCGGAGTTACGGCGCATGCGGGTGGCGAGGTGGTCCAGCCGGAACAGTCCGCTGAGCCGGTCTGGGTCCTGCTCGGACTGCTCGAGAGAATCGATGATGCCGAGCTGTCGTTCGGCCAGCATCTGGCTGCGCCGGGACAGGTTGACGAACATCGCGCTCAGATTGCCGCGCAACCGGGCCTCGTGGGCCGCCAGCCGGACCGCCTCTCGGTGCACCTGGTCAAACGCCCGCGCGACTTCGCCAATCTCGTCGGCCGAGGCGACCCCGATCGGCTCGATCTCGGCGTTCTCGGCCGCGTCCTCGCTCTCGCTGAGCCGGGCCACCGTCTCGGGCAGCCGGCGGCTGGCCACCTCGAGCGCGTCGGAGCGCAGCTTCCGCAGCGGAAGGATCAAGGACCGGGCCACGACGGTCGTGATCAGCACCACCAAGGCCAGCAGGACAACCGTGAGAACGCTGGTGACCAGCAGACCCGACGTAGCCTGCGACCGGAGCGCGCTGGCCTGCGTGACCAGCGTGCCGACGAGCTGGTCCTGTACCTGATGCGCACCGCTGATGGTGGCGGACATCGCGTCGTACCAGCCCGCTGCGGTCAGCTTCGGGTTGCTGACGCTGTTCAGCGAGGTCAGCGGCACGTTGCTGAAAGCGTTGGTCAGTGCGAGCGCCTCTTCGGTCCGCGCCGCGCCCGACGCGCTGCCTCCGGTCACGCTGCTGAGGTTCGCCAGTTCGCCCTGGCTGGCGGAAGCGTCGAATTCGGCCTGATCCGCGGCCTGCTGCTGCTGGGCCTGCAGCAGCGCGGCCAGGTTGGCGGGGCTGAGCGCGGGGGGCGTGGAGCCGAGCGCAACCAGCAGGACGCCGCGCTGGACGGACATCTGGTTCGACACCCGCAGCAGCGCACCGAGAGCATTTTGGTTGCCGTTGAGGTCCGCGTCGCTGGTGCCGTTGCCGACCGAGGCGCTGAACGTGTCGGCCGCCTGAATGGCCTGGCCGGCGTACGCGGAGACGCTCGCCGAGGCCGACTGGATCTGCTTCGACGACGAGGACGACATCGCCGGGCGGACGCGCTGCAGATTCGTCAGCGCCTGCGAGAGCGTGGCGAGGTCCTGCACGATCGTCGCCTGGTAGCCGCCGCCGATCCCGATCCTGGCCGCCCCGGCCTGAACAGCCTGACCGGCAGTGGCTGACGCCTCCTGCGCGAGCCTTAGCTTCGCAGCCAGACCCGGTATCGCGTCCTGGTTCGCCGCGTACCCAAGAGACAGGTCGCGCTCGTTTTCGAGCGCCTGAGCCAGCCGCACCACCGACGTGTCCAGCTGGGCCAGGTTCTGCACCCGGCCGGTCGCCAACCAGTCGCTGGCGTCCCGGTCGATGGTGATCCCGCCGAGGATGGCTGCGATCACCGCGGGCACGACCACCATGGCCACCAGTCGCCACCGGACTCGCCACCTCGACGGCGCGAACGCGGACCATGGCGCCCTCGCTCGCGACGGCCCGGCATGCCTCACCGGTCGCCTAGCCACTGCGCTCCCACCTCACATTCGCCAGCGCCGCCTAAGCTGCGAACCCGAGCAAACGGCCCTGCAGAGCTGCCAGGCCGCACTACTTTGCGCGTTGACTTGCCTCACCATTTAACGACAACTCTGCGTGGCTAAGGCCGTTGATCTGCCGAATTAGTCACAAATATGCCACAATGTCGCTCGCTGGACATCTACATATAGCCTCATATTAAGCTCTTATTCAACAAAAATTAATGTAAGAATTTGGCGCAACTAATGGTGAGTAGCAGGTTCAAGGCTGTGGCGTCGCGTTCGCCGAGCATTCGATCAGGTGCCGGGTCCACGCGGCGTGGCGTTCCCGGAGTACTCGAGCGGTCAGATCGGCACGGCCAAGGTCGCGATAGTTCGGGGCCCATGACTCCACCGAGGCATGTGACCGGGCGGCGGCCCACAGGTCGGCCAACAGCGGATCAGGGCAGGCGTTTCCGCTCGCCGCCTGGTAGGACTCCAGGAACCGGTCGGCGACGCGCTGGTCAAACAGCAAATAGAGGTCAAGTCGGCACCAGCCGAGGTCGAAGCGGCGCGGGCCGAGGGCAGCGCCAGACCAGTCCACAACGCCGGTGAGGGTGCCGTCCTGCCAGACGGTATTGCCTGACCAGAAGTCGTTATGGGTCAGCCCAGCCGGCTCGGCGGCGAGAGATTCCCACCTGGCCGACACCACGCTGGCAGCCGGACCGCGGAGGGCGGCACGGGATTCCGCCGGCCGGTCGAGCACGCGGGGAAACCCAGCCAGCCGATCGGTGGCCGTCGCGTGGATCCGGGCGAGGGCATGGCCGAGTTGGCGCGCGAAGCCCGGTGGATCGGCCGGGGTGATGTCGGCGCGACCGGGCAGGCGGGAAATCAGGATCCACGGCTCTTCCGCTGGGCCGCCGGGATCAGCGGCCAACAGTCGCGGGGCCAGGCCGCCGAGTCCGTCGAGCGCGCCGAGAACCTGCATCTCGTCGCTGACCGCGCGATCGCCCGCAGGGAACTCGCGAAGAATGAACTCCCGCTCGGGGTTGGCGGTCTGGATTAGGCACGTGCGGGCGTGCGTCCCGCCGGCCAGGGCAATAGTTCCTCGGACGGAGGCGTTCGGCCCGGCGAGCGCGGCGGCACGGTCAAATGCCGCAGTAGGCAGCGGTCGCTGACTCACGGCGTGATCGCGGGCCGCAGGCCGAACCACTGCTCGGCGCCGTAGGCTTCGTACCGCTTTACCTCGGTGAACCCGAGTTTCGCGGCCAGGCGCATCGAGCGGGCGTTGGCGGTCTGGGTGAACAGGACCACCGGCTCGCCGGGGAGCTCGACAGCGAGCCAGCCGAGTGCCGCTGCGCACGCCTCGGCGGCGTAGCCGAATCCCCACGCGTGCGACCGGAACAGGTAGCCGAGCTCGGCCTTCCCGGCTGCGTCCGGATGCCCGTGCTCATCTGCCCGCCGGAGAATGATCTGGCCGATCATGGCTCGGTCGAGATCGACCGCGAAAAGGCCTGGGGGCCGCTCGGGTGCCGCGGGCATCTCGCGCTCGAGCTCGTCACGCGCCCGCGGTCCGCCGAGGTAGGCGCCGACCTCCGGGGAGGCGAGCAGCTCGATGAGCGCCGGGCGGTCCCTGGCCTCGGGCGGTCGGAGCACCAGCCGCTCGGTCCTGATCGGTTCTGGCGGCCAAGCGACGGGTCCCAGGTCTGCCATCCGCGGAGATTAGCAGACGCTGAGAGCGCCGAACCGGCTGACCGACGCGGTCAGACCGAGCTCAGATGCTGCCAAGCAGCGGCGGCAGTGCGCGGCGGGGTTGATCGCGATCCTCGGGAAGCGGGCCGTCCTGCTCCATTTCACGGGCGCTGGCCGAGACGGCCTCCTCCAGCTGGGCCAGCCAGGTCAGATGTCCCTCCAGCGCCCGGCGCCCGGCCGCGGTGAGGCGGAACCAGGTGCGCGGCCGTCGGCCGACCGCGCCCTTGCGGACTTCTATGTACCCGGCGTCTTCGAGCACGCGGGACTGTTTCGACAGCACCGAGTCGCTGATCCCGGCCGCGTCGCGCAGCGCGGCGAACTCGACCCAATCCGCGCCCGCCGCCAGCAGCCCGCAGATCGACAACCGGGTGATCGGGTGAATAAGCGGATCCGGCTTGGCGGTCACGACGCCCCTCCGCCGTCTCGCAGATTCTGACGGATCGCCCGCACCAGCGCCCCTTGGGCGGTCACCTGCGCCGCCACCGCCAGGGCGGCGACTGCGATCGCGGCCATGATCAGGCCGCGATCGATCATGAAGTGCTCGACCCCAAGGCCGGCCAAGCTCACCACGGCCATCGCGATCCCGGCGGGACGACCCGGGCGATAGTAAAAGAGGCCGTCCCGCAGCACGCGGAGGGGACGCGGGCCCGTCTTCAGGCCGGTCGCCCGCGTCATCCCCCACTGCAGCAGGAAGCACACTGCCAGTGCGGGGACCAGGATGGCCCAGGTGCTAACCGACACCGGGGAAGAGTAAGACCGAGAGCTGAAGGGGCCCGCGAAGAACAGCCCCCACACGATCGCGATACCGGGAAAGTACCACCACGGCGGCCGCATCCGGTCCGCCAGCCGGCCGCGCTGCACTCGCAGCAGCTCCAGCGCTGTCCGGTCACTTGCCACGTCGCCCATTAAGGCTCCTCTGTCATGTACTTTCCCAATGGAAAGTACATGACGCGATCGCGAAAGGCAAGCCATGCCAGGCCGATCCCCGCCCGCCGTCGTGAGGGCGGACAGGGCGGATGCCGACAGGCCGGCCTGGGCGGAGCCATGATCGTGTTCGATTAGGGGCGTCGCTCCGGCGTGTTGGCCGTCATCGTGTTCCGAAAGGGGCGCTATACGACCCGAAGTACCCACAATGCCCCTATGTCCGGTTCTGCTTGGTGTCCGTGGTGACGATGTGGACGGGTGTGTCGATGTCGGCCACCGCTGGCGGGGCAGCGGGTCCCGCGCTCGTCTCAGCGAAGGTGGTGACGCGCGCTGGCGTGCGCGAGCCAGCGGGCTTGCTGGCGAGGGGCGGCCGGGCTGGGCGCCACGCCGGTCGCCTCGCGAGCGAGCTGCGTAACGTGAACTGATTCGAGTTAAGAATTTGATTGGTACCTCATGTAGACCACGCCGCTCGCGAAGCGGCGCTCGTCAACGAGGTCAAGCGAGGCCCGTGCCCCCGAGGTGAGGGCGGCCAGGCCGCCGCCGACGATGAACGGCGTGACGTAGAGCTCGTACACGTCCACGAGACCGGCGCGGATTGCGTGGGCGGCGAGGGTCGGGCCGCCGATGCTGACGTCGCCTCGCTGCTTCAGCGCGCGGACGGCCTCCGGATCGAAGCTGCGCTCGACCCGGGTCCTGGCCGTCGTCGCCTCCGCCAGCGACGAGGAGTAGACGATCTTGTCGGCCGATCGCCATATCCCGGCGAAGTCCCGCTCGGCCGCGGACTGGCCCGCCAGGTCAACGATCTCCCAGTAGTGCATGACCTCGTACATCCGGCGGCCGTAGAGGTAGGTGCCGATCGGGCGCTCCCGGTCATTGAGGAAGGCCAGGACCTCCTCGTCCGGCGCGCTCCACTCGAAGCCCCCGTCGGCATCGGTCGTGTACCCGTCCAGCGACATGATCGCCGAGTAGATCAGCATGCGCTTTCCTTTACCGGGGGAGGAAGTCCAGCAGCAGCTCGTTGACCTGGTCTGGCGCCTCGAGCTGCATCCAGTGACCCGGGCCCTCCAGACGCTCGTAGCGCCACCGGCCGGAGACGTTCTCGGCCGAGTCGGTCATCTGGGTCTCGGTCAGGGCGCCATCCGCCGTGCTCCAGATGCCCATGGTCGAGGCCTGCACCGGCGGCAGCGCCAGCGGCGGCTCAACCCATGATTCGGGCGGGACGTTCGCCCGGTACCAGTTCAGGCCGGGCGTGAGCGATCCGGCCGACTCCAGGTCGGCGATCACCTGGTCGGCGTCGGGGTGACCGGCCCAGGTGCGGAAGTTGGCCCAGTCGTCCTCGCTCAGCCACCGCTCGGCGATCCCGGGGAACTGGAACAGCAGCATGTACCACGACTTCTCGCGCTGCCGGAAGGTGCGGCGGAAGGTGGCGGGGTGGCCGACCGACAGCACCGCGAGATGGTCGACGGCGCCGGGGGCGAGCGATGCCATCCCCCAGGCGAGGGCGGCACCCCAGTCGTGGCCGACCACGTGGGCCCGCTCGAGGCCGACATCGGCCAGCACCGCGATGACGTCCCCGGCCAGCAGCATGAGGTGGTAGGCGTCGACGCCCTCGGGCTTGTCGGAACGCCCGTAGCCTCGCAGGTCGGGGACGATGACCTGGAAACCGGCCTCGGCCAGGGCCGGCACCTGATGCCGCCAGAGCCGCCCGGAGTCTGGGAAGCCGTGCAGCAGCACCACCGGGCGGCCCTGCCCGCTGACCTCGTACTCGATCCGCACCCCGCCGACGTCCACCGCAGCCATCTGGCCTCCTTTGTCTGGCTATGAAACTAGTGGGAGAAGCCCGTCGCGGGTAGGACCGCCGCGATGGCGCGTGTCGCGCCAGCCGACTTCCACAGGCCGGCAGAAGGTAGTTATCAACATACTGTTGGTAACATGTGGAAAATCGGAATGTGACTGATGTGTCATGTTCTGTGATGATCGCAGGCCTGCGCCGGGAGCTGTTCGCCGTCCCGGTGACCACCCGGAGGTCGGGTAGCATAAGGGGCCGGGCTTGACTTCGGGTCGCCCGCCGTTGGCGGTCATGGTGCGTTGGCGTGGAACCACGCGTCCGTTCGGGAGAATAGATCTTGACTTTCTCCTGTTTGGAGTCTGGGACGTCGCGCTGAGAGAGACGTGCTGAGTTAGGGAGTGCTGCCGCGGTGTCGGTGACAAACGTTGAGAAGCGGTCCGGAGCGGACCTGGCCGTGCGCGATGAGGCGGCCAGGCGGCGGACCTTCGCGGTGATCAGCCACCCCGACGCGGGCAAGTCCACCCTGACCGAGGCGCTGGCGCTGCACGCGGCGGCGATCAACAGCGCGGGCGCGGTGCACGGCAAGGCCGGACGGCGCGGTGTCACCTCGGACTGGATGTCGATGGAGAAGGACCGGGGGATCTCGATCACCTCGGCCGTGCTCAAGTTCGACTACGACGGGCACGTCCTCAACCTGCTCGACACGCCCGGCCACGCGGACTTCTCCGAGGACACCTACCGGGTGCTCGAGGCCGTGGACTGCGCGATCATGCTGCTCGACTCGGCCAAGGGCCTCGAGCCGCAGACGCTGAAGCTGTTCGACGTCTGCCGGTCCCGGCACGTTCCGGTGGTGACGTTCGTCAACAAGTGGGACCGGCCCGGGCGGGAGCCGCTCGAGCTGCTCGACGAGATCGAGCAGCGGATCGGGCTGCGGCCCACCCCGCTGAACTGGCCGGTCGGGATCGCGGGCGACTTCCGCGGGCTGATCGATCGCGCGACCGGCGTGTACACGGCGTACACGCGGACGCCGGGCGGGGCCGGGAAAGCCCTGGAAGAGGTGTTCAAGGACCCGGATCAGGCCCGCGAGCGCGAAGGCGCCGCCTTCGACGCCGCGCTGGAGGAGCTTGAGCTGCTGACCGAGATCGGGGCCGACATCGACATGGAGTCGTTCCTGGCCGGGGAGTCGTCGCCGGTGCTGTTCGGCGCGGCGCTGTCCAACATCGGGGTGCGGCGGCTGCTCGACGCGATGTGCGAGCTGGCGCCCGCGCCGACGCCGCGCACGTCCGTGGAGGGCGACCCGCGGCCGGTGGCGGCGCCGTTCTCCGGGCTCGTGTTCAAGGTCCAGGCCAACATGGACCCCGCCCACCGGGACCGGGTGGCGTTCGTGCGGGTCGCCTCGGGGCGGTTCGAGCGCGGGATGGTGCTGACGCACGCCGCGACCGGGCGGCCGTTCGCGACCAAGTACGCGCAGGCGATGTTCGGGCAGGAGCGGGAGACGGTCGAGACGGCGTACCCGGGGGACGTGATCGGGCTGGTGAACGCGGGCGCGCTGCGACCGGGGGACACGCTCTACGCCGATGTCCCGGTCGCGTTCCCGCCCATCCCGTCGTTCGCGCCCGAGCACTTCGGCGTCGTGCGCTGCCGGGACGCCGGGAAGTACAAGCAGTTCCGGCGGGGCATCGACCAGCTCGACACCGAGGGCGTGGTCCAGGTGCTCGCGTCCGACCTGCGCGGGGATCAGGCGCCGGTGCTGGCGGCGGTGGGGCCGCTGCAGTTCGACGTCGTGCTGCACCGGCTCGAGCACGAGTTCGGCGCGCGCTCCGAGCTGGACTCGCTCGGCTACGAGCTGGCGCGGCTGACCGACGAGGAGGGGGTCACCGCGCTGGCGGGCGTGCGCGGGGCCGAGGTGCTGACCCGGCGTCTCGACGGGGCGCTGCTGGCGCTGTTCGCCGACAAGTGGCGGCTGAACGCGATCAAGCGCGACAACCCCACCCTCAGGCTCGACCCGCTGCTGGCCGGCACCGCCGACTAGACGCCGCCGGATTAGACGCCGACGGGCTCCGCCGACACGATGTCGGCGGAGCCCGTCTGCGGTCCCGCGAGGCGGGGCGGCGCTACCTCTGTCGCGTGGTGTCGATCTGGTCGAAGTCGGTGTGGTAGCTGTTGACGAAGCCGCCGCCGCCGGACCACTGCCACATCAGCGCGTACTTGCTCGAGCTGGTCTGCCCGCCGAAGAACTGCGCGCACGTCCTCGTGCCGACCAGGCACCAGCCATAGGACCTCGACGACAAGGACACGTGCGAAGTCTCGGGCAGGTAGGTCCACTCGTAGGTGTTCGGGAGGAGCGAGTCGGTGCCGGTGCCGAAGATGCTGGTCCAGACCGGAGCCGAGGAGTAGACGCCCACCTTGTACGTCGAGTGCGCGGTGATGTAGTTCGCGTAGCCGTTGAACTCGGCCCGGTCGACGGCGGCGGGCACGGAGGACCGGATCACGTGCTCGCTGCAGGGCGAGGAGTAGACGCTGTTCCAGCCGTTGTCGGGAGCCGGCTCGATCCCCGGCAGCTCGATGTCGGCCCACACGACCGGGTAGGTCACCTTGAGGCTCTTCATCGCCGCGAGCGTGTCCGCGGCCTGCTGCTGGCCCCAGTTGGAGGCCTCCGACGTGGTGCCGTTCCAGTGCGGGTCGACGCCGGGGCCGCCCATGTACCAGTAGACGCCGGTGCCGATGCCGATGCCGTACTTGGTGTAGTTGGTGTTCGCTTCCGCGCTGTTGGCCGCCGACCAGTTGAGGAAGTTGCCGGTCTTGCACCCCTCCGTGCGGGCCCAGTTCCCGGCCATGCCGAGGAAGCCGCCGTAGCCGGACCCGAGGACGGGCATCGTGGTACGGGCCATTGCCGGTGACCGCCGCCGGCAGGCTGTCGGTCCCGTAGTAGAAGCCCGACGGGCCGTCGGGGACCTGGGCTGTGGACGCGGCCGGGCTCGCGGTCGCGGCGCTGGCCGCGACCGGGCCTGCGGCCGCCAGGGCCGCCACCGCAATGATGGCGCCAAGCGCCTTGGTTACCGTACGCATACAGCATTCCCCACAATCACGGGCATTCGACTCTGCTGCCACCTATGACGTCGACAAAGCGGCAACGGTTGCGAGGATACGTCGAAAGATCGCCCAGTTGGTCCTATGCGCATGCATCGGACACAGCGCGTTACTCGTGCTGGCCGTGCGGGTCTTGATCGCCGAAGGCCGGGAGGTCCAGTTGGCTGAGCGCCTGGCCGTAGGTCATCGCGGCGAGCTTGGCGATGTTGGCGTGCGCGCCGATCGGCGCCGCGCACTCGGCGCCGAGGGCGCGCAGGGAATCCACGTCAAAGTGGGCGACCTCGGGGCCGATGAAGCACGGCGCGACCGCCAGCCGGTTGACGCCCATCTCCTTCAGCCGCATGACGCCCTCGTGGACGGTCGGCGCGCTGTCGATCGACGCGGTGATGACCGGGAGCGCCAGTCGCGCGGCGAGCAGCACCGAGGTC
The DNA here is from genome assembly GCA_963836195.1 of uncultured Actinomycetota bacterium. Lineage (GTDB taxonomy): Bacteria > Actinomycetota > Actinomycetes > Streptosporangiales > Streptosporangiaceae > Trebonia. The sequence goes on from CAWIIX010000021.1 coordinate 129,901, forward strand.
ACGTTGGCCGACGCGGCGCCGTGGGGACCGCCCGAGGTCGCGATCAGGACGCCGTCGGCGGCGGTGACGATGCTGAACAGGCGCACCCGGTCGGCGCGGGCGAGCCCGGCCTCGGCCAGCCTGATGTGCAGCGCCTCGGCGACCATCGCGTTCGAGTTGACGAACCCGCTGACCAGAGCGTTCACGCCGCTGGCGGCCACGGACTCGCGGAGCCGGGTGACCACCGGGGGGTTGACGGTCGCGATGAGCGGGATCACCACCGCCGCCGGGGTGTCGTCGGGCCGCCGGGTGGCCACGTCGGCCAGCACCGCCCGCAGGTCGGAGGGATCGCCCGGCCCGCCGCCGTCAATGCGCGCGGCCCGCACCTCCACCGCCGGGTTGTCCACCCGGAGAATGGCGGTCAGCTCGCCCGCCGGGCCGGAGGTCAGGTCGGTGTCACGGCCGGGGACGGCGAGCACGAGGGCCGGCGCGGTCTGCGGCAGGCTGTTCGGCACCGCCCGGCGATGACGGCCGCTCGACCGCAGCGGATGCGCGGTCGGCTGGCGCACCGGGAATGCCTCCTGGCCCCCGCCGCGCGGTCCGTCGCCCCGCCCCTGCCCGCCTTCGCCGCCCGGACCGCCTGCGCCTCTTGGTCCGCCCGGACCGCGGGCGGGCAGGTTCCCGCCGCCGAACGCGTCGAAGCTGCCGGTGGCGCGCGCACTCGGGCGCCGGTCGGGCAGGTCGGGTGAGAACGGGGGAGTTGACGACACGCCACCCTGCTGCCGGGGAGGCATGCCATCGCTAGGCTGCCGCATGGGGATGCCTGTCGAGGGGTCGCGTGCGTCCGTCACGAGTCGGAAGCCTAATGCCAAGGGGTCCTTTGTGCCTCAAAAGTGCTGAAACAGGCGAACAGGGCATGGCTTCCGTCATCGTCTTCTAACGCACTGTAGCACTCTGGCGCGGGCCCCCGCAGCGGAAAATAGCGGCCTGGCCGGCCGTGCAGTATGCTACTAGCGAGTAACATGTAATCAGGCACCGACCCACGGGGGGCGTTTACATGAGCCACTACAAGAGCAATCTCCGGGACATCGAGTTCAACCTGTTCGAGGTGCTCGGTCGCCAGGAGATCCTGGGCGCCGGGCCCTTCGCCGAGGTGGACGAGGAAACCGCGCGGGACATGCTGGTTGAGGTCAACCGGCTCGCGACCGGGCCGGTGGCCGAGTCGCTGGTCGACGGCGACCGCAACCCGCCGGTCTTCGATCCCGGCACCGGGAACGTGGCCATGCCGGAGTCCTTCAAGAAGTCGTTCCGGGCACTGATGGACGCGGAGTGGTGGCGGCTCTCGGTTCCGCCCGAGCTCGGCGGCACCGTGGTGCCCAGGTCGCTGGCCTGGGCGGCCGCCAGCTTCATCCTCGGCGCCAACCCGGCCGCCTGGATGTTCGGCAACGGGCCGTCGTTCGCGACCGTGCTGTGGACGCTCGGCACCCCCGAGCAGAAGCGCTTCGCCGAGCTCGCGGTCGAGCGCGGCTGGGGCGCCACCATGGTGCTGACCGAGCCCGAGGCCGGCTCCGACGTGGGGGCCGGGCGGACCAAGGCGATCGAGCAGCCCGACGGCAGCTGGCATATCGAGGGCGTCAAGCGGTTCATCACCAACGGCGACCAGGACATGACGGAGAACATCTTCCACCTGGTGCTCGCCCGGCCGGAGGGCGCCGGACCCGGCACCAAGGGCCTTTCCATGTTCCTGGTGCCCAAGTACCTGGTGAATGAGGACGGCTCGCTGGGCGAGCGGAACGGCGCCCGCGTCTCCAACGTCGAGCACAAGATGGGCCTCAAGGTCTCCACCACCTGCGAGCTGACGTTCGGCGGCGACCCCGGCCGTCCCGCGGTCGGCTTCCTGGTCGGCGGCGTGCACGACGGCATCAGGCAGATGTTCATGGTCATCGAGCACGCGCGGATGCTGGTCGGCAGCAAGGCGATCGAGACCCTGTCCACCGGCTACCTCAACGCGCTCGAGTTCGCCAAGACCCGCGTGCAGGGACCGGACCTGGCCAGTCAGTTCGACAAGACGTCGCCCCGGGTGACGATCATCAACCACCCGGACGTGCGCCGGATGCTCATGCAGCAGAAGGCGTACGCGGAGGGGCTGCGGGCGCTCATGCTCTACACCGCCACGCAGCAGGACGCGGTGCAGCTCGCGGCCGCGGGCGGCGGCCAGGACGCAGCCGCGGCCGCTCGCAACGACCTGCTGCTGCCGCTGGTCAAGGGCGTCGGCTCGGAGCGCGCGTACGAGACGCTCACGCTCTCGCTGCAGACGCTCGGCGGCTCCGGGTTCCTGCAGGACTATCCGATCGAGCAGTACATCAGGGACGCGAAGATCGACTCCCTGTACGAGGGCACCACCGCCATCCAGTCGCTCGACTTCTTCTTCCGCAAGATCGGCCGCGACCAGGGCGCCACCGTCAGGGCGCTGTTCGCGGAGATCGCGGCCTTCGCCGCCGCCGACAACGGCAACGGCCGCCTGAAGGCCGAGCGGGCCGCCATCGCCGAGGGCCTGACCCACGTCGAGGCGGCGCTGAACGCGATGACCGGCTTCGCGCTGGCCTCGCTCGAGCAGCCGGAGGAGGTCTACAAGGTCGGGCTCACCTCGGTGCGGCTGCTGCTCGCCTTCGGCGACCTGATCATCGGCTGGCTGCTCGGGCGGCAGGCCGAGGTGGCCCTGCGCGCGCTCGACAACGCCGAGGCGCTGCCGGTCGCGGAGCGCGACTTCTACGCCGGCAAGCTCGCCGTCGCCAGGTTCTTCGCCACGACGGTGCTGCCGCGCCTGGAGAGCGACAGGAAGATCATCGAGCAGACCACGACCGACGTCATGGACGTCCCCGAGGGCGCGTTCTAGCCTCGTCGGGCTCCGCCAGCGCCAGCGCGAAAAAGGCTGCGCGCGCCTAGGAGGCAGACCTAGGCGCGCGCACCCTCGCGCTTTTACGGGCGCTTGGCCTCGATCTCGCGGAGCAGGTCGGCGATCGCCTTGTCCTCGGACCGCCGACCGGAGGGGGCGCCCCCGGCCGGCCGCGGCCGAGCGTCGACCGGCGTCCGGGTCCGCACCACCCAGGCCGCGATCACGCCGCCGGCCAGCCCGCCGAGGTGACCTATCCAGCTCACGCCGGGCGTGCCCGGGATGGCCACCTGGAGGATCGTCCAGTAGAGGACGCCCGCCACCGCCCCGACGCCGATGTCGACCATGTTCCGGTCGAGGAAGCCGCGCACGAGGACGTAGCCGAAGTACCCGAAGATAAGCCCGGAGGCCCCGACCGTCAGCTCGTTGCTCGACTGGAACAGCCACACCGCCATGCCGCTCGTCAGCAGCACGATGAGCGAGACGACGAGGAAGCGCGCGACGGACCGGTAAGCGGCGAGCACACCGAGGACGAACAGCGGCAGGCTGTTGCCCTCGATGTGCTGCCATGAGAAATGCAGGAACGGGGCGGTGAAGATGTCCGGCAGCCGGCTCAGGTGCATCGGCAGGATGCCGAAGTCCACGTCCAGGCGGTACCCGTCGGCCCAGTTGAACACCTGGAACGCCCAGATCAGCGCCAGGAACCCGGCCATCACCACGACCGCGTCGCGCAGCTTGTGCACCGTCATGCCATCCATCTTCCTTCGCGCGTCTGCAAGCCGGCTGAGGGAACGCTCACGACCTGCGTCGGGCCCGCTACGACCAAGCCAGCATACGGACCGGGTCCGCTAGCATCGAGCCTACGTCGCGCAGGACCGCAGAGCCTAGCGCTCCGTCTACGATCCGATGGTCGAACGAGAGCGAGAGGGTCGTTACCTTTCGCACCGCAAGCGCGCCGTCGACTACCCAGGGCAAGTCGCGCACCTGCCCGAACGCCAGGATCGCGGCCTCGCCGGGCAGCAGGATGGGGGTACCCGCGTCGACGCCGAACACACCCACGTTGGTGATCGTGATGGTGCCGCCGGCCAGGTCCTCGGGCGTCGCCTTCCCGGCCCGCGCGGTGGAGGCCATCGCGTCGATCCCCCGCGCCAGGTCGGCCACCGTGAGCGCCTCGGCCCCCTTCACGTTCGGCACCAGCAGCCCGCGCTCGGCCGCGACCGCGATGCCGAGGTTGACCCGCCGCTTGACGACGATCTCCTGCGCCGACTCGTCCCAGGACGAGTTGATCATCGGGTTCCGCCGCACCGCCACCAGCAGCGCCTTGGCCACGAACAGCAGCGGCGACACCTTGACCCCGGCGAACTCGGGGAGCTCGCGCGCCCGGCGGACCGCGGCCATGGTCTCGGTGACGTCGACCTGGAGGAACTCCGTCACATGGGGCGCGGTGAACGCGCTCGCCACCATCGCGGCGGCGGTGTGCTTGCGCACCCCGCGCACCGGAATCCGCTCCTCATCGGCCCCGGATGCGGCCGGGCTGAGCTCGGCGACGGGCTGCGGCCCGGCGGTCGGCTCCGCAAAAGACCGAGGTGTCGAACGGACCGTTGCTTCGCCCGCATGCCCAATATCATTGCCTCTCCATTGGGCATGCCCCGGGGGGTACGGGGGGTCGTCCCCCCGGGAGACAACTGCCTTCTGCACATCCTCCTTGGTGACCGACCCTTCCGGCCCGCTGCCAGTCAGCCCGGTGAGGTCGATGCCGAGGTCCCGGGCGAGCCGTCGCACCGGCGGCTTGGCGAGATAGGCGGTGCTCGCTCCCGGGGGCCGACCCCCCGCAGACCCCCCGATTGGGGGGGCACCCGCCCCGCCGACTCCCGGGAGGGGACCGCCGTTGGGCGGAGACGAGGGCGAGGCCGGGTAGGAGCCCGGCCGGGTCGGCGGCAGCTTCCGCGGCCGGCGGCTGGTCGAGCCCGGCTTGACGCCGTACCCGACGAGAACCGGCTGCCGGGCAGGCGGGGCGGGGGCTGCCTCGGTCGGCGGCTGGGGCTGCGGCTCGGGCTCGGCCGCTGCCTCGGTCGTCGCCGCCGTTTCGGCGGGGGCGGTGTCGGCCGGGGTTTCGCCCGCGACGGGCACGTCGATCGTGATGATCGGGATGCCCACGTCGACGGTCTGGCCCTCGTTCACCAGCAGCGCGCTGACCGTGCCGGCGAACGGGCTCGGCAGCTCGACCACCGCCTTGGCCGTCTCGATCTCGACGATGACTTGGTTGATCGTGACCGTGTCGCCCGGCTTGACATGCCAGGACACGATGTCGGCCTCGGTGAGGCCCTCCCCCACGTCGGGGAGCCTGAACTCCTTGTTCATGCTGATTTCTCCGGGCTCAGAAGGCGAACGTACGGTCGACCGCGTCCAGGATGCGGTCCAGGTCGGGCAGGTAGTGATCCTCGACCCTGGCCACCGGGTAGGGGGTCGAGAACCCGCCGACGCGCAGTACGGGGGCCTCCAGGTGGTAGAAGCACTGCTCGGTCACCCGGGCGGCGATCTCCGCTCCGAGGCCGGCGTAGACCGGCGCCTCGTGGGCGACGACGCACCGCCCGGTCCGCGCTACCGACGCGGTGATGGTCGCAACGTCGATCGGCGACAGCGAGCGGAGGTCGATCACCTCGATCGACCGGCCGTCGGCGCGGGCCGCCAGCGCCGCCTCGACGCAGCTGCGGACCAGCGGCCCGTAGCTGAGCAGGGTGACGTCGTCTCCCGGGAGCACGATCCGGGCCCGGTCGAGCGGGAGCGCGGACTCCAGCGGCGCCGAGGTGTCGATCTCGGCCTTGTCCCAGTAGCGCCGCTTGGGCTCGAAGAAGATCACCGGGTCGTCGGCGGCGATGGCGAGCTGGATCATCGCGAACGCGTCGGCCGGGTCGGCGCAGGCGACCACGCGCAGCCCGGGGGTGTGCGCGAAATAGGCCTCGGGGGACTCGCTGTGGTGCTCCACCGCGCCGATCCCCCCGCCGAACGGGATCCGGATCACGATCGGCAGGGCCACTTTGCCGCCGGAGCGGTAGCGCATCTTGGCGAGCTGGCTGACGATCTGGTCGAACGCGGGAAAGACGAAGCCGTCGAACTGGATCTCGCACACCGGCCGGTAGCCGCGCAGCGCCAGGCCGATCGCGGTGCCGACGATGCCGGCCTCGGCCAGCGGGGTGTCGACCACGCGGTGCTCGCCGAAGTCCTTCTGCAGTCCGTCCGTGACCCGGAAGACGCCGCCGAGCTTGCCGACGTCCTCGCCCATGATCATGACCTTAGGGTCAGACTCGAGCGACTTGCGCAGCCCCGCGTTGAGCGCCTTGGAGAGGGTGATCGAGCTCATCGGGCGACCTCCGTCCCGGCGACCGCCGCGCCGGCCTCGTCGAATCCTGACAGGTAGGCCGCGTACTCGGCGCGCTCGGCGTCGAGGATCGCGTGCGGGCCCGCGTACACGTGGTCGAACAGCGCCAGCGGGGCCGGATCGGGCAGCGCCAGGACGGCGGCCCGCAGTCGCGCCGCCTCCGCGTCGGCGGCCGCGTTGACCTCCTCGAAGAAGGCGCTGTCGGCCTCGCCGGTGCGGGCCAGGTAGGAGCGGACGCGCTCGATCGGATCGCGCAGCCGCCAGGCCTCGAGCTCGCTCGAGAGCCGGTACCTGGTGGGGTCGTCGGTCGTGGTGTGCGCGCCCATCCGGTAGGTGAACGCCTCGATCAGCATCGGGCCCTGGCCCTCGCGGGCGGCCCGCAGCGCCTGCTTGGTCACCGCGTAGCAGGCGAGCACGTCGTTGCCGTCGACTCGGACGCCGGGGAAGCCGAAGCCGCTGGCCCGCTGGTAGATCGGGGCCCGGCTCTGCCGCTCGGCCGGCGCCGAGATCGCCCACTGGTTGTTCTGGCAGAAGAACACGACCGGGGCGTTGAAGACCGACGACCAGGCGAACGCCTCGCTCACGTCGCCCTGGCTGGTGGCGCCGTCGCCGAAGTAGACGATGGCCGCCTCATCCTCGACCGCGTCGCTCTTGATGCCCATCGCGTACCCGGTGGCGTGCAGGGTCTGGTCGCCGATGACGATCGTGTAGAGGTGAAACTTGTGCTCCTCCGGGTCCCAGCCGCCGTGGTTGACGCCGCGGAAAAGCTCGAGGATACGGAGCGGGTCGAGGCCACGGCACCAGGCCACGCCGTGCTCCCGGTACGACGGGAACGCCATGTCCTTTGGCGACAGCGCGCGGCCGGATCCGATCTGCGCGGCCTCCTGGCCGAGCAGGGGCGGCCACAGGCCAAGCTCGCCCTGGCGCTGGAGCGCGACTGCCTCGGTGTCGATTCGGCGGACAAGCACCATGTCGCGGTACATGCCCTTGATGTCAACGTCTCCGAGCGGGTACTCGGGGTGATCGGTCCGCTCGCCCTCGGGGGTAAGAATCTGGATGGTCTCGGTGGTCACCTGACACTCCCTTCGGTGTGGTCGGCGGTGGGATCGCCGTCGCCGGCCTGACCAGGCTTGACGTCCGGCGGCGGCGGTACGCTTCATGGGCGGTTGCCGCTTGGCAGGACGCGGTAGTTCTTGCACCTGACGTTATATGCCCTGTTCGCCTTGGAGGGATACGTGGCCAGAGTGATCGTGGATGTCATGCTAAAGCCGGAGATTCACGACCCGCAGGGCGAGGCGGTGCTCAGCGCCTCGCATCGCCTCGGTTTCGCGAATGTGACCGGAGTGCGCCAGGGCAAGCGCTTTGAGCTGCAGCTAGACGGGCCGGCCGACGACGCGGCGCGCGCCCAGATCGAGGAGATTGCCCGCGAGCTGCTGGCCAACCCGGTGATAGAAGAGTTCTCCTTGCATATCACGGAGTGACCTGTCAAGTCCCGGACCAAAAAAATTGATTATCACGGCGTGTCGCGGGAAATCCCTGTGGTGTGAGAACGCAGCGACGAGATGCGCGGCCGAAGGTCAGGTTCTGCCTCGTGTTCGAGCGTGAGATGCTGAGCGTCCCGGTGATGCGCCAGGTGCTCGGCGATACGTTGCGCGGGGTCGGCGTCAACGAGGACTCTGTCTCCGACATACTGCTCGCCGCCACCGAGGCGTGCACCAACGTCGTCTTGCACGCGGGCCACTCCGCCGCCGCCTTCACGGTGGCGGCCACGGTGGACGGCGCTGCCTGCCGGGTCGAGGTCACCGACGGCGGGCGCGGCTGCCGGGTGCCGCGGGGTGCCCGCCGGCGGGGCCTGCGCGCCCGGGCCGTGCCCGAGGCGGCGCCGCCCGAGCACGAAGCCCCCGACCATGCGGCGCTGGCGGAGTCCGGACGCGGGTTCGCGATCATGAGCGCCTGCGTCGACGAGGTCACGCTGCGAACCGCGCCGGGCCGGGGCACCCGGGTGGTGCTCGACAAGCGGATCGCCTGGGATCCGCCGCTCGCTCGCAGCGCGTAGCCGCCTTGTCCCGCTGAGCTGCGACATTTCGCCGAGTGCAGCGGCTGCCGGGTAGGCTGCAGTACGTGCGGATAGGCGTTGTCACATTCCCTGGCTCCCTCGACGACACCGATGCGGCCCGCGCCGTGCGCTATGCCGGGGCGGTGCCAGTCTCGCTCTGGCACGCCGACCGGGACCTGCGCGGCGTGGACGCGGTGATCCTCCCCGGCGGCTTCTCCTACGGCGACTACCTGCGATGCGGGGCGATCGCCCGGTTCTCCCCGGTGATGGCCGAGCTCGTGCCGGCCGCGAAGGCCGGGCTGCCGGTGCTCGGCATCTGCAACGGCTTCCAGATCCTGTGCGAGGCGCACCTGCTGCCGGGCGCGCTGACCAGGAACGCCGGACGCCGCTTCATCCACGCCGACGTGCGGCTGGTCGTGGGGAACGCGGCGACCGCGTGGACCTCCGGTTACACGGCCGGCCAGCAGCTCACCGTGCCGCTCAAGAGCGGCGAGGGGGCGTACGCGGCCGACGAGGCCACCCTCGACGGACTGGAGCGGGCCGGCCGGGTCGTGGTGCGCTACGTCGGCGACGCCCCCAACGGGGCCGCCCGCAACATCGCGGGCATCTGCAGCGAGGAAGGGAACGTGGTCGGCCTGATGCCGCACCCTGAGCACGCGATCGACCGGTTGACCGGCCCGTCGGCCGACGGACTTGGCTTCTTCACCTCGGCCGTGGTGGCGTTCGCCGGGTCGGAGTTCGCGGCCGGCCGCGGGGCGGGGGTTGGGCAGTGAGCGAGAAGGACACCATCGAGGTCGCCGAGCAGACCCCCGACCAGCACCAGCCCTACAAGGAGCTCGGCCTCACCGACGACGAGTACGCGAAGGTCCGCGACATCCTCGGCCGCCGTCCCACCGCCGCCGAGCTGGCCCTCTACTCGGTCATGTGGAGCGAGCACTGCTCCTACAAGTCGTCCAAGGTGCACCTGCGCAACCTCGCGCCCGACGCCGACCAGGCGCGGCACCTGCTGGCGGGCATCGGCGCCAACGCGGGCGTGGTCGACATCGGCCAGGGTTACGCGGTCACCTTCAAGATCGAGAGCCACAACCACCCGTCCTTCGTCGAGCCGCACCAGGGCGCCGCGACCGGCATCGGCGGCATCGTCCGGGACATCATCGCCATGGGCGCGCGCCCGATCGCGGTCATGGACGCGCTCAGGTTCGGCCCGGCCGACGCGCACGACACCGCCCGGGTGCTGCCCGGCGTCGTCTCGGGGATCTCGTTCTACGGCAACTGCCTGGGCCTGCCCAACATCGGCGGCGAGCTCGTCTTCGACTCCTGCTATGCAGGCAACCCGCTGGTCAACGCCCTCTGCGTGGGCCTCATGCGGCACGGCGACCTGCAGGCGGCCGAAGCCAACGGCGCCGGCAACAAGGTCGTGCTGTTCGGCTCGCGGACCGGGCCCGATGGCGTCGGCGGAGCGTCGGTGCTGGCCAGCGCGACGTTCGCGGACACCGACGGCAAGTCCGCCAAGCGCCCGTCGGTCCAGGTCGGCGACCCGTTCCTGGAGAAGCTGCTGATCGAGTGCTGCCTCGAGCTCTACGCTCAGGGGCTGATCGAGGGCATTCAGGATCTGGGCGCGGCCGGCATCGCCTGCGCCACCACCGAGCTGGCGGCGGGCGGCGACGGCGGCATGCGGGTCGACATGGACGCGATCCCGCTGCGCGACCCGAGCCTGACCCCGGCCGAGATCCTGATGAGCGAGTCGCAGGAGCGGATGATGGCGGTCGTCCGGCCGGACCTCATCGACTCCTTCATGCAGGTCTGCGCGAAGTGGGACGTCCAGGCGACGGTGATCGGCGAGGTCACCGAGGACGGGCTGCTGACCATGACCTGGCGTGGCACCACCGTCGTCAAGCTCCCGCCGAGGACCGCGGCCGACGGCCCGGTCTACGAGCGCCCGATGACCCGCCCGGCGGGCCTCGACGCGCTGACCGAGGACGGCCCCGAGGGGCTGGCCCGCCCGGTGGACGGCGTGGCGCTGGGCGAGACCCTGGTGGCGCTGCTGAGCTCGCCCGACCTGGCCGACAAGCGCTGGGTGACCCAGCAGTACGACGCCATCGTCCGGGGCAACACCGTGCTGGCGATGCCGGAGGACGGCGGCCTGGTCCGGATCGACGAGGAGACCGGGCTCGGCATCACCCTCGCCACCGACGGCAACAGCCGGTACTGCCTGCTCGACCCGTACCAGGGCACCCAGCTGGCCCTGGCCGAGGCGTACCGGAACGTCGCCATGACCGGGGCCCGCCCCGTCGCGGTGACCAACTGCCTGAACTTCGGGTCGCCGGAGGACCCGGAGGTCATGTGGCAGCTGGCCGAGTCCGTCCGCGGCCTGGCCGACGGCTGCAAGGCGCTCGGCATCCCGGTGACCGGCGGCAACGTCAGCCTCTACAACCAGACCGGCAGCACCGCCATCCGCCCGACCCCGGTGATCGGCGTGCTCGGCGTCCACGACGACGTTCGCACCCGGCTTGGCGTCGGCTTCCCGGCCGAGGAGGCGCGGGTCGTCCTGCTCGGCACCACGAGCGAGGAGTTCGGCGGCTCGGCCTGGGCCGACGTTGTCCACAAGCATGTGGGCGGGCGCCCGCCGGCCGTCGACCTCGACGCCGAGCGGAGGCTGGCCGAGCTCATCGCCTCCGCCGCCGCCGCGGGCGTGCTGGCCAGCGCCCACGACCTGTCCGACGGCGGGCTCGGAGTGGCGCTGGCGGAGTCCTGCCTGCGCGGGGGCGTCGGCTGCTGGGTGAGCCTGGCAGGCTTCGACAACCGCGCGGGCGTGGAAGTGGAACCGCCTGCGGACACGTTCACGGCGTTGTTCAGCGAGTCCTCCGGGCGAGCGGTGGTCTCGGTCACGCCCGGCCGTGAGGAAGAGTTCGCCGACCTGTGCGACGCGCACGGGGTTCCGGCGACGGTGCTCGGCCGTACCGGGGGCGAGACGCTGACGGTCGTCAACGCCTTCGAGGTCGCCGTGACCGACCTCGAGCGGGTCTGGGCCGCCACCCTGCCCGCGCTCTTCGGCTGACCAGCCCGCGATGCCGCCGCGCAAGGCCGACCCGGACGGGGAGGCCAACGTAGCCCTGGTGACGTCCGCGCTCGACCGGGCGGAGGAACCGCCGCAGGCGACCCTGCGGTCTGCCGCCCGCCACCTCCTCATCGAGCTGGAGCGCGAAGCACCCGGCCGTTCGGTGGAGGTCAGGGTTGTCCCGGTCGCGGCGGTTCAGGTGGTCGCGGGCCCGCGCCACACGCGGGGGACCCCTCCCAACGTGGTGGAGACCGATCCGCTGACCTGGATCCGGCTGGCGACCGGGCGGCTCGGCTGGGCCGAGGCGGTGCGGAGCGGCGCCGTCCGGGCCAGCGGCGCCCGCGCTGACCTGTCGGACTACCTGCCGTTGAGGTAGTGCTGTGGCACCGGGGGTGTGCGCTGGTCAGTGGAGCAAATAGACTGATGTCGTGGCTAAGCCAGACGGGCGTCTTACGCACGATCTCGATCCCGACGACCGCCCGCCGAGAGATGCCTGTGGCGTCTTTGGCGTGTGGGCCCCCGGCGAAGACGTGGCAAAGCTCGCGTACTACGGGCTGCACGCCCTGCAGCATCGCGGCCAGGAGTCGGCGGGCATCGCCGTCAGCGACGGCAGGCGGATCGTGGTGCACAAGGAGATGGGCCTGGTGGCCCAGGTCTTCGACGAGCCCTCGCTCACCGCGCTGCGGGGCGACATCGCGGTCGCGCACTGCCGCTACTCCACCACCGGCGCGCCGGTGTGGGCGAACGCGCAGCCGACCTTCCGCTCCACGCCGACGGTCTCGATCGCGCTCGGGCACAACGGCAACCTCACCAACACCCGCGAACTGGCGGGCATGCTGCCGCCCGAGAGCGGCTACTCCGCGCTGCACGCCACCTCCGACACCGACGTGCTGACCGAGCTGATCGCCGGGGGGGCCGCGTCCTACGGCGGCGTCGAGGAGGCGGCCGCCCGGATCCTGCCGGTGGTCCGAGGCGCCTACTCGCTCGCGTTCATGGATGAGAACACGCTCTACGCGGCGCGTGACCCGCAGGGGTTCCGGCCGCTTGTGATCGGCCGGCTCGGCGGCGGGGCGGGCGGCTGGGTGGTGGCGAGCGAGACCGCGGCGCTCGACATCGTCGGCGGGACCTTCGTGCGCGAGGTTGAGCCCGGTGAGCTGATCGTGCTGGACGAGCGCGGCCTGCGGTCGCGCCGGTTCGCGCCCGCCGTGCCGAAGGTGTGCCTGTTCGAGTACGTCTACCTCGCCCGCCCCGACACCACCATCGGCGGTCGCGGGCTGCACGTCACCCGGGTGGAGATCGGGCGCCGGCTCGCGGCCGAGTTCCCGGCCGACGCCGACCTGGTGATCCCGGTCCCCGAGTCGGGCACGCCCGCCGCCATCGGCTACGCCGAGGCGAGCGGGATCCCCTACGGGCAGGGGCTGGTCAAGAACTCCTACGTCGGCCGGACGTTCATTCAGCCGAGCCAGACGATCAGGAAGCTCGGCATCCGGCTCAAGCTGAACCCGCTCCGCGACGTGATCGCGGGAAAGCGGATCGTCGTGGTCGACGACTCGATCGTCCGGGGGAACACCCAGCGGGCGATCGTGGCGATGATGCGCGAGGCGGGCGCCCTCGAGGTGCACGTGCGCATCGCGTCGCCGCCGGTGAAGTGGCCGTGCTTCTACGGCATCGACTTCGCATCGCGCGACGAGCTCATCGCCGGTCACAGCACGGTCGAGGAGATCCGCGAGGCGATCGGGGCCGACTCGCTCGGCTTCGTGTCGCTCGATCAGCTCGTCGCGGCGACCGAGCAGCGGCCTGAATCGCTCTGCCGCGCCTGCTTCGACGGGCACTACCCGGTGGAGGTACCGGAGAGCGAGCGCGGCAAGGGCGTGCTCGAGCCAGCCGTGAGCGCCTGAGCCGCTCTGAGCGCCTGAGCCGCTCTGAGCGCCTGAGCCGCTCTGAGCGCCCGGGCGGCGGGCGCCTCTCAGGCGCCTACGCCGGGTGCGCAGCGAACGCAGCGGCAGGCACTAGGTGTCCTGCCGCTGCGGTCTAGCGTGTCGCTGCGCTAAGCGAGACGACGACCAGTCATCCTCGTCGTCCTCATCGCCATCGTCGTCGTCGAGAGCGTCCTCATCAACGTCCTCGCCGTCGTACGTGGCGTACGGGCTGTCGGGGTCGGCGCTCCGCGCTTCCGTTCCGACGCCCAGCTCCTCGCGCAGCCGGTTGAGGTCGGTGCCGCCGCCGTTGTACTTCAGCTGGCGAGCAACCTTAACCTGCTTGGCCTTGGCTCGGCCGCGCCCCATTGGCTCGACCCCCTCGAACGTCAGGAGCCGTGCGGCCCCACGATGCCTTTATCGCTGGCACACCTGTGACACACACAGAACCGCCGTAGATCCCTCTCAGAGACCTCGGCGCTTGGCCAGCTTCCGTACAAGTATAACCGTACCCGCTTTGCGGCCCTGATGACTACGCCGATCTGGTGTCACGGTGTCCCCAGTATGTCTGGCGGGGGCAGTTAGAGCTCTGTGGTTGGGGTCGCAGGCGACGCGAAGGCCGCGCCGCCCCGGTGCGGCCGGGGTCCGGGACCGGTTCGGGGTCGGTTCGGGACCGGTTCGGGCCGGTGATCTTGCAGGCGGCGCACTTGCGAAAAGTCCTGCGCCAGGGCCCGCACAGGGGTTGACGTGCGGTACCTGTCGCACCATCGTGGTCAAGAAAGACAAGTGTCTGGTTATATACCGATTCAGTCGTGGTAGGTTACAGTCAGTGTCTAGGGGGCTACAGCGTCACGGACGACGGCCACCACCGGGGAGGGCGGGGGTGAGCTGCGGGGAAGCAGAATGCGCAGGGCAGTTTTTCCGAATCTGGCCCGATGCGACGATAAGTATCGCTAGAATCACTGACAGTGACGCAGCCAGCGGGGGCACCGGGGCACTGAAACACAAAAACTTTGCAGAAAGTTATCGACTAGTCACCGCTGGTGATGGAAGATGGACCCACGGGCCATGCATATGGGGATATCTACGTCAAGCTCCTTCGGGGCACCAAGGCCACACAACATACAACGCGAGGATCGCTACATCGATCCAGGAGGAGAGGCCGCACCAATGTCCGCACGCACTCCAGAGGCCGAGCCGCTACTGACCCCGGCCGAGGTCGCCACGATGTTCCGTGTCGATCCCAAGACGGTCACGCGCTGGGCGAAGGCCGGCAAGCTGACGTCAATCCGCACGCTTGGGGGGCACCGGCGTTACCGGGAGACCGAGGTTCGTGCACTGCTCGCGGGTATTCCGCAGCAGCGTTCCGAGTAGCATCCTGCCTCTGACGCATGGCCCAGGAGGGCGGCACGCTTTTCGTGCCGTTGGTCATGCCGGTGGCGGAGCTCGTCCGGAGTATGGGGGTCGGTCCCAGCGGGCGAGGGCAGTTTCGCGCAAGTGGTCATGAAGGGGTTCTTGACGCTAGCGCAGGCGGCGCTCACCGCGCTGGGACCGGTCCGGAGAAATTCCGGGGCAGACAATTTTTAGGGGGATCGCACGATGCGTGATCCAGAGCTGGTCGGCCGCGCACAACACGCGGCTGCGCGCCTGGAATCGGCCTGGGAGCGCTGGAGAGCGCTCCAGGGCCTCGGGGAGACACCGGCTCAGCCGGTAGTGGGCTACGTGGGCTACGCGCTCAATGAGCCTTGGGGACAGCCACGTGCCGTGATCGGCTTCAGCGCCGACGAGGCCGAGCGGCTGGCGGAGTTTCTTGAGCGAGACAATACCGATCACGTTCTTGAGCTTGCGCAGCGACATGTTCCTGATCAGCCGGTGACGCAGCTGCTCGCAGCCGCATCGGCCGCCAAGGACGAGGCGCTGGCCGTTACAAGCCAGTTATCTTGTTCGCAGGATTGCCACAGCTTCCTATCAGGAAGCGGTGCCAGACTAAAAGAACAGGAGCCAATCAGATGGCCCCTGTCAAGATCGTCTGGACTCGGGACGGCCAGGCCCCGGCCCGAGTCCAGACTTTCTGTTTTCCACAGGTCCCGCTGAAGCGGTTACTGCTGATAGTGCTGGGGCTGGTGAAACTGCGGGGGCTGCTGGGGCGCTGCGCGATGCCTAGCCGATGTCGGCGGCGGGGTGGGGTTCACCGGCGGGACCTGTGACGTGCAGTACATGCACCGCGACGCCGCGATCGGAATCGTGCTCAGGCACTCCGGGCAATCCCTGGTCGTCGCTTCCGCGGTCCTCGTCAGCCGCGCCGACAGCTTCACCGACGGTGCCACGATCAGGTAGTAGACGACGGCGGCGATGATCAGGAACGACAGGACCGCGTTGAGGAACGATCCGTACAGGAAAGTGCTTTTGTGGATCGTGAAATGCAGGTTGCCGAAGTTCGGCTTGCCGGCGATCGCCGCGATCAGCGGCGTGATGATGTCGGCCACGAGCGCCGTGACCATGGCGGTGAACGCCGTGCCGACGACGATCGCGATCGCCAGGCTGATGAGATTGCCTCGGTTGATGAAGGCTCTGAAACCCTTCACTGATGCGACCCCCTGTGGGTGAACTGCTGGCCGGCGATCCTGCCAGACCGGGCGGGAATGTCTGGAACGTACAGGTTACGACCCGGGTGGAACCTTCCCGCCTGGTATGCGTCCATGCACGCTGTCGAAGATACCGACCAGCCGGTTCGGTCGGGAGCGAGTCAGCCTAACTCTGTGTGATGCGCGTCAATGAGTCGCCGAGCCGCAAGCCGGGCGAAGCCGGGGTCGAGCGCGGCCGCGCAGGGGAGGCGGGCCGCCCGGACGGGCCGCGACCGATCCCGATGTTCGGATGGTGGGGCGCCAGGGATTCGAACCCTGAACCCAAGGATTAAAAGTCCTCTGCTCTGCCATTGAGCTAGCACCCCGCAGTGCCGCGCGTAGTCGACACTCCTACCGAAGCGTACCGAAGGTGGGCCGCACGCGGATATCCCAGGCGGCTTCTGGCCCCGCGCCGGCGTGGATCGCGGGATGTCTCAGGGTTTTGGCCGGGTGATTCCTGATGACAGATCGCATAGCGACTAGGCATGATCACAGATATGGACGAGAACAACGGGAGTGGGGGCAAGCGGCTGCTGCTGCGGCCGCGGGAGGGCCGGCTGGCGGCCGGCGTCTGCGTCGGGCTGGCCAACTACCTCGGGGTTGACGTGAACCTGGTCCGCCTCGGGTTCGGGGTCTTCACCGTCTTCTGGGGGCTCGGCGCGCTCATCTACGCGCTCGCCTGGCTGGTGCTGCCCGAGGAAGGGGAGACCAGCTCGATCCTGGAGTCCTTGGTCGGCAGGCTTCGCCTGTAGTATGGGCGAGTGCGTAACGCGGTTCTGTTACCGCGCAGACGCCCCTATCGTCTAGTGGCCTAGGACACCGCCCTTTCAAGGCGGCAGCACGGGTTCGAATCCCGTTGGGGGCACCCTTCACTGTGTTCCGCAATTCCCACTGGCCCCACGGATGTCGGCTTCACCGGCAAGCAGGCGGTGGACTCTTCAGCGCCCGCCAGATCACGTTGAGGATCGGCGGGCGGCATAGGCGACGGCCTCCGCACTCGGCGAGACACGGCCTGGCGGCGGCCGGACATCGTCACCACGCACCACATCGTCACCACGCACCACATCGTCACCACGTACCACACGCTGGACGGATAGAGGCGTCATTGTGGGTACTTCGGGTCGCCGGCTGCCCCCAGCAGCACACGCTCACGCCTTCGGCCGGCAAACGGTGGCCTCAACAGCACACGATCACGGCCCGGCCCGACCCGACCCGACCCGCCAGCATCCCCGCAACCACGCCTGCCCCCTACGCCGCCGCTACTAGGAGTGGCGGCGTCTCCATAGCTTGGGTGCGGTCAGCGTGCAACGGTCGAAGAAGCGGCCGAGCACGTAGCTCGGCACGGCGGCTATCGCGATCATCAGCAGGGCAAACGGTGCGGCCTGGCCGTAGGCGAGGTTCTGCTGGTAGTTCCAGAATTGGGTCGCCAGCGTCTGCACGCCGGTCGGCACCAGGATCAGCGTCGCCGGGCGGCGTGCTGACCGACGACGGGCGTCGGCGGGTGCCGCCAGGACGCCGTCATATCGGGTACGTGCCCCAGGACGGTGCGCTCTTCCCGCACCTGACCGTGCGGGCTAACGCGGCGTTCGCCCTGCCGCGCCGGGAGCGGCACGGCGGCTTCGTGAACGAGATGCTCGACCTCGTCGGGCTCGCGGACTTTGGCCGCCGCTATCCCCACGAGCTATCGGGCGGCCAGCAGCAACGGGTCGCCATCGCCCGAGCGCTGGCCTCCCGGCCCAAACTGGTCTTGCTCGACGAGCCGTTCGCCGCGCTTGACGCGAGCCTGCGCTCTTCGGTCCGCGCGGACGTGCTCGGTGGCGCTGCGCGCCACCGACACGGCCGGGGTTCTTGTTACCCACGACCAGGACGAGGCCCTGTCGTGCGCGCACAGCGTCGCCGTGCTCCACGACGGCGCCATCTTGCAGGTCGGCGCGCCCCGGTCGGTGTACTCGACCCCGGCCGACCCGTGGACCGCGGCCTTCCTCGGCACGGCGAACCTGCTGCCCGGCATGAGCGAAACGGCGACTGCGGGCGGGGTGCGGGTGCGGACCGCCCTCGGCCTGCACGTGCTCCGCGATCCCGGCAGACTGCGGGCGCGACCAGATTGAGCGTGCTTATCAGGCCCGAGCAGATCACGCTATCCCACGTCGGGCGCGGATCCGGTATCCCCGCAGGAGTCCGAAGACGCGGTGACCGGCAAGGTCACCGACATCCGCTATCACGGTCACGACATGCTTGTCACCGTGGACGTGGCTGGCTCCGGGCCGGTGCAGGCACGAGTGCACCGCGCCGAGCCGCCTTCGTCGGGCGACGAGGTCGTGCTCGTGGTCGGCGATCCCGTCATCGCCTGGCCGGCTGCGGATCGTGACGAGGCAGACGCTTCCGTCGCCCAGTCGTAGCCGGGCTCAACCACGGTGTTCCGGTGATATGCTCTTTCAGGCGCTGGCGGTTACGGCTTCGGCGTCACGTCCCGCAAGGGGCAGGTTGTCCGCTAAGGTGGACAACAACAGATGGTCCTGTAGAGCAGTTGGAGTGCTCGCCACCCTGTCAAGGTGGAGGTCGCGGGTTCAAATCCCGTCAGGACCGCAGCGGTAGGAGCCTTGCGCTACATCGCCAAGGTCAGGTAGCTCAGTTGGTACGAGCGTCCGCCTGAAAAGCGGAAGGTCGGCGGTTCGACCCCGCCCCTGACCACACTTCGTCTCTGATCTGCGAAAACATCGCTTAGCGGACCTAGGTGCTCCGTCCGCTCGATGTGCACAGCGCTTATCGAGCTTCCGCCAAGTGAGCGCCGATCCGTACTAGTCGGCGCCCAACGGAATGGCTGGCTTCTCGGTAACGGCTACGGATGCCAGCGGTCTGCTTCCGCCCAGTGGCACTCGTCGAGTGGTCGACGGGAAGCCGCTGTTGGCGTGTTCGGCCGGTTATCAGGCTGCCAACGGCGCCTGTAGGTCCGTCGCTGTTAGGGGTGACGGGAAGCCAGGGAGGATGCCTGTGGCTGGCAGTGGGTCGCCGAGGATGCGGAGCATGGCACGGCGGCCGACGAAGTTGTCGCGGCCATGCAGCCACCGGGTGTTACTAAGGAGCAGGCCGTCGCCCTCGCGGAGCCTGAACGTCTGCGTGTGCGCGGCGATCGCTGCTCGCAAGAGTGGGATCGCCCCCGCTGCTTCGGTGGAGAACCAGGCCAGGTCGTCGAGTCGGAGCCGGATTCGCATCCGGCCTGGCCCGGCTGGTTCCAGTGGGGCACCGAGGTAGGCGCCGCCTGTCCCGAAAAAGGCCGCTTTTGGTGCAGACAGCGTCCCTAGCGCGGCGGGGTGCTGGTCGGCGAGTGCCCTGGTGACGAGGCCGCCGTCCACAACGCGGGTGCTTCCGCCCTTGTCGGCGGCTTGCTGGCAAGCAAGCAGCAGGAGGCCGGGCGGGTTGGACGCCGCCGATCCGTCAGTGTGAGGGATGAGCTCGGCGTCGGTAAAGCCAGTAAAGCCAGAACTCTCCTCCTGCGTCTTGGTAATTACCGTTACGCCGTCCGCGTCGGCGTCCCGGTGAGGGCGGATTGTCATCAGCTGGCGTGCTAGGCCTATTAGCGCGGCACGCTCGGTGATGCCGCTAAATGTCACCAGGCCCCGCTCGCGCAGTTGTGCTGCGGCTTGCTGCCGCCAGTCTGAAGCATGGATGTCGATGTAGTTAGCCCGGAATGTCCCCATCGTTTTCTCCCGAAGTAGGAGGGTGCTACCGCAAGGGTGGCAAGTGGCTCGTCACCGTGGCTAGTGACAATCTGTCACGCTGAGCGCGGGCGGGCCGCTCGGGCCGGTGCTACAGTCACAGCAGAATCTGCGACTCGAGGAGCAGCCAGGTGGATATTCCCGCGTCGGATCATCTCGCGCATGCCTTTCCCGTCTCGGTGAAAGGTGTCGCTATCCAGGACGGTAAGGTGCTGCTCCTGGAAAACGAGCGGAACGAATGGGAACTACCGGGTGGGAAGCTCGAGGTAGGTGAAGACCCGCTCGACTGCGTGGTACGGGAGATCAGCGAGGAATCTCGCTGGAAGGTCGACGCGGGACCCTTGCTTGACTGCTGGCAGTACCATATCCGGCCGGGCAGCGACGTGGTGATCGTCACCTACGGCTGCTACGTCAGAAGCATGGAGCCTCCGGTGGTCAGCAACGAGCACAAGAGGGCGGAATTGTTCGCTGCGGATCAGGTGCCGGACCTCGTGATGCCTGACGGCTACAAACGATCGGTCGCCACGTGGTTTGCTCGGCTTCGCGGCGAGCAGCAGACTGACCGCTAGGGGCCGGGTATGCCCGAGCGCCGCGACCACCGTGGCTCTCCCGCCTCGCGGTCAGAGCCTTCGACATCTCGCACCGCCCGCCAGCTCCCTTTCTCGCCGGCGCCGAGAACACTGGTGGCGGCCGCCTCCTGGTTTCCACGGCCAGCCTCCGCAGGTCTCGAGGGAAACGTCGGAGCGATTCTGCGCAGCTACCGGCGTGCCGGCGGACTTACCCAGCAGCAGCTCGCGGACCTGCTGGGTTTTGACCGGACCTACATCTCCATGATCGAAAGCGGCCGGCGCAGCCTCACCGACCGCGGGTCATTAAGGCGCATCTCCCGCACGCTCGCCATTCCGCCGCATGTGCTCGGCATTACCGGGGCGGACGACGCGGACTTCGCCGCCATGCTCGCATTCGGTGCCTCCGTTATCCGGCTGGCCGACGTAGCCCGCCACGGAGGCCGCGCCGCGGAGGCGGTCAGCGAGTTGTGGCCGTTGATCACCAGGCTGGAGGCCCGCCTCGCCAGCGGGTACGCCGAACCGGGGACCGTGCGACTGCTGGTGCAAGCCCGTGTCTCCTTCGGAGTCGCGCTCGGGCACCTGCTCCCCGAGGAGCAGATGGCCACCGCCGCACGCTGGACCGGCCGAGCACTGCGCCTCGCCCGGGACCTCGGTGATCGTGACCTGCTCGCGTCGGTGCTGCGCATGCACGGCAATGAGCTCCGCAAGGCCGGCCACACTTCAGCGGCCATGACCCGGCTGTGGCAGTCTCTGCAGCTAGACGATCGTCTAGGCCACCGCGGCGCCGTACTGGTTCTGCTCGCCCGCGCCGCCGCCGAGTCCGGGCAGGCGGACTTGTTCGACACGGCGGCAGCGCGGTGCGTCGAGGCACTGAACGCCGACGAAGGACACGAGGTCTTCTTCAACGCCTTTACCGTCCGGGAGGTCCGCATCCGCGGATTGCTCGCCACTGGCCGCACAGGACAGGCCGTTGACCTGGCGGAAGGTTTTGCGGCCGACGAGAGCCCCCCGACTCCGCAGTGGCGCGTCATCGAGCAGGTCACCACCGCGGATCTGCTCGCCCGGGCGGGAGACGAGCACGCTGCGGTCGGCATGCTGTCCGCCGCCCTCGGCGAGGCAGAAACGCTGCGCCTACCGCATCAGGTCCAGCGAATCATCCGCCTAACCGACCAGGCCGGTGACTTCGGGAACCCGACCGTTCGTATACAGGCTCAGGCAGCACTCACACGCCTGGAGCAGCGACTGACAGAAGCGACGCCTACACTCAAGACGTCCTGACAGTCCCAAGCTGCTACCAGGATGGACATCGTGGCGGCGAGAGGGTGACATTGCGGTCCTGCCTGGTGGCCGGGATGAAGCGAGTCCTTGTCGATTGGGGCGGCTCACCTGGACATCAACCGCTTGGACCACCGCTTGATGTCCGTCCTTTTCCGGTGACGTTGTGGTCAGCCGTTGTGGTCAAGCCTCCGATACGAAATGCGATGCTGCACGGAACCTATGTGACAGATGCAAGAATCGCAGCAAGGAGGTTCCTGTTGATACAACCGTTCCGGCGCGATGATGCTAAGCCAAGTGGCAGCGCGGCCGAGGAGTGGACCGCCGCGATCGCGGGCGGCTACTCGCTGGTACTCGCTGCGGGCGCCGGGTATGTGTTCTATGCGTCGATCCGGCCCGTCTCAATCCCGACGGGATACTTCGCCGAACTCGCTGATTATCCCTGGATACTGGCGTTTCTGGGGCTGCTCGCAGTGTGGGCGGTGGGTCCGGTCATACTGCTGATCCTCGGCTTGATCAATCTACGCCATCACGCGCCTCTCACGTGGTGGTTCGCCGCCGCCTGGTTGGGCGCTCTTGCCGGAAGCACGGCGATTGGTCGCGTGGTCTTGCACGATTTCAGGCTCTTGCTGACGGCGTTTCCCCGCGACACCGACGGAACACCGCTCGGTCCCTCCCGCTTCGCCCCAGCTGCGCCGTACTGGCAGGCTCTTATCGCAGCGAGCGGTCAGCTTGTAGTAGGCGCCCTCATGATCGGTCTGATTGCCTCTTTGTCGCGAAAGGCTGCGTCCAGGGATCGACCGACGGCTTAGGAGTCGTACGGGGCCTGTCAAGGGTGGGCGTAGCCCATCGCGCAGCGACGCCGTAGGCGTGCGCCAGCTCACGGTCGGCATCGCGCCTACTGCCTTGTCATCAGGTCGATGGCGGGCCAGTCCCGGAATTCGCCGTAGCGGCACCTCGTTCGGCGCGCTGCTTGATTCCGAGCAGCATCTTGCGTTCCATGATCAGGCTGCCGGGCTCCATGAACAGCGTGTAGAACAGGCGGCTTACCGGGGACAGGCCGACGGTGGCGATCCGGTTCCGGCTGATCAGCCGCGTGGTCCCGTTGTCAGGTACCAGTGCGAAGATCCATACCCAATTCAGGTCGGAGCTTCGAATGGTGAGTTTGCGCCGCGGGTTGGCTATCTCGACCCGCATGACCTGACGGCCAGGCCCCAGGGGAAGTTCATCGCCGATCTTGATGTCCTGGTACTGGGGAAGGATCTGTTCCGCGCTGTGCATGTTCAGTCCGAGGAGGTTCTCGATCCAGTCGTAGGTGTAGGCGCCGCCGTGTCCGCTACCCATCTGCACCAGCCAGGGCCAGATGGCGTCGGGCGGCGCGTTGACGGCGATCGCCCGGGTCGTAACCAAGTCGGCACCGGGGAACAGCTCATCGCCCGGCAGCTTCCTGGCCACTTCATCGCTCCGTGCACCCCAGGTCAGGCACCAGCGCCGGAAGAACAGCGGGTAGCCGAGCCCAGCGACCACGCCGGCCCCGATCGCCACGATTCGTCTTGCTGACATGCGTTCTCCTCTGTTATTCACCGGCGCGCAGGCGGAATCGGGAAAGGCAGTTCGGCAGGTACCAGTTGCGGTCGCCGAGCAGTGTCATAACCGAGGGCAGCAGCACACCGCGGACTATGGTCGCGTCGATGAGCACGGAGACCGCCAGGCCGACGCTGAGCTGCTTGAACTGCTGGAGGGAAAGCGCGCCGAAGACCGTGAACACGGCCACCATGATGATCGCGGCGCTAGTTACCACGCCTGCTGTGGAGCGGATGCCGTGCTCGACCGCCTGTCTGGTGAGCATGCCCCGGTCATGTGCCTCCTTGATCCGCGACACGACGAACACGTTGTAGTCCATGGACAGGCCGAACAGCACGACGAAGACGAACAGCGGGATCCACGACTCGATCGCGCCGGGGGCCTGGGTGCCGAGGAGCGAGACGCCCCAGCCGTGCACGAAGACCGCGGTCAGTACCCCGTAAGCAGCGCCGACCGAGAGCAGGTTCAGGCCGATCGTGGTCGCCGCGATCACCACCGAGCCGAACGAGAACAGCATCAGCAGGAACGTGACGCCCATGACGAACAGGAACACCCAGACGATGCTGCTGCGTAGATGGTTGTTCCAGTCGAGCGACGCCGCGAGAGTGCCGCCGACGAGCGCGGTGCTGCCCGGGATCTTGCCGACGGTCGCCGGCACGATCTGGTCGTGCAGCGTCGCGAGGGCCTGCCGCGAGGTCGCGTCGATCCCTAGCCGGCCAGCGGCACCGTGATCTCCGCGATGTTGGCGGCGGGGTAGACGGTGGTCTCAGCCGGGGTGCCCAGCGCCGCGCTCCGGTAGCTGACCAGCGCGGCTATCTGCCGGCGGGCGACCGCGGACTGGATGTCGGGCGCTTTGACCACGACCATCGCCGGAGCAGGTCCACCAGGAAACGCGGTCATGATGTGGTCGTAGTTCTGGACGATGGGCGTGCTGGACGGGAGCATCTGCTGCACGTTCAGGTTTTCCGTGTGGATGTTGAGCGCGGGCGCGGCCAGGGCCAGCAACGTCCCGGCCGCGAGTGCGGCCGAGAGTCCGGGCCGCGCGAGCACCTTGTCCAGCACGGCCTTCCAGAGCCCGCCGCCGTTCGCCGGACGGCCGGTCCGGCGCAGGAACGGAACGTGCCCGAGTTCCACCTTGTCGCCGAGCAGTGACAGCATGGCCGGCAGCACGGTCACGGAGCCTGCGACCGCGATCAGCACCACCGAGATCGTCGCGATCGCGAAGCCGTCGAAGATCTGCATGCCGGCCAGGAACATGCCCGCCATCGCCACCATGACGGTCAGCCCGGAAACCAGAACCGAGCGGCCCGAGGTGGCGGCGGCGGTCCGCAGCGCCGCCTCCCGGCTCGCGCCGGCGGCGCGTTCCTCGCGCTCTCGGCGCAGGTAGAACAGGCAGTAGTCGACGCCGACGGCCATGCCCATCAGCAGCATGACCGAACTCGCCGATGTGTCCACGTGCAGGGCGTGACTGACGAGCGCGAGCAGTCCGTCGGCGGCCAGAAACGCGGTCAGCGCGAGCAGCACGGGAAGCAGCGCGGCTAGCAGTGCGCCGAAGACCACGAGCAGGATGCCGATCGCCAACGGCACTACGGTCCACTCGGTCTGCTTGAAGTCCTGCGCGATTGTGTCGTTGAACCATTTGTTCGCGCTGGCCGCGCCGAACTCCGCGACA
Organism: uncultured Actinomycetota bacterium; assembly: GCA_963836195.1. Taxonomy (GTDB): domain Bacteria; phylum Actinomycetota; class Actinomycetes; order Streptosporangiales; family Streptosporangiaceae; genus Trebonia. Next base: position 154,622 of record CAWIIX010000021.1, read on the forward strand.
GTGACGCCCGGATGCGCGGCCTGAACGCCGGTGGCGGCGTTCTCCACCGGCTGCACGCGATTCGCCGCAGTGTCCGGGTCGCCCTTGATTGCGAACTGGACGAGCACGTCGCGTCCGTTCGCGGCGGGCACCGGCGGACGGATGTCCTGTACCTGACCTGTTGCCTTGATGGCGGTGAGGACGGCGCTGACCGCGGACCCCAGTGCGGCCGGATCAGGTGATGAGGCGGGACCCGAGACCATGATCAGCTCGGCGGCGGGGTTTTTGATGCCCGCGTCAGCGAGCAGCCACGCCGCCTGGCCGGACTCGCCGGTGCCGTACTCGGCCTGAGTCATGGTGACCTGGCCGACTGCGCTCCCCGCCATCATTGTCATTACGACGAGCACCAGCCAGGCGCCGATCGCGACGAGTCGGTGCCGCGCGCTCCAACCGCCGAGCCTCGCGGCCAGGTTTGGCTGGCCGTTCACGGGGCCCGCGATGCCCGTATAGGTTGCCGTCCGAGCCATGCAATCGCCTCCGGCCACCGGAATTCATGTCATTCCAGCCTGGACACTGCGCTCCTGGCGGCAACAGGACCGAAAGGTCCGCAGTCGGCGGACCATGGTCATCGGCGCTGGTTCTTGAGGGCCTGGCCGACGCGCCAGTTGACGCCAGGGCCGGATTGGCGCAGCGACCCGGATACAAGGACGATCACCTTGTCGGCAGTGTGCCTGACCACCAATTGTCTGGTTCTAGGCAACACGGGATCGCTGAACGGACGCTCTCTTGCCTGGTGGACGGGGTGTCCTGGATCCTACTAGCGGGTATTCCGCACCTTCCGTCTAGCGCGGTTCCGCTTGTCACTGACGTCCGTTTTCGTAGGTCTGCACAGTGCTTGGCGCGGGTTTCCTGGGCCTTGATGCGCGGCACCCCGAAGAGCGGTTCGGGTGGCCCGGCGGTGATCCCCTCACGGTGGCTGCGACGGGGCGCGCACCCTCCTCGGCGGTTATGAGCCGTTTTCGGTCTGGAGCAGCATTTCCCTCAAGGTGGTCCAGTCGCCGTCGGTCGGCACTTGGGGCAGTTCCGTGATGTTGCAACCCGACTGGTTCGCCTGAGCGATATAGCCGTTGGCGTCGTTGGTCACGGTCGAGTACGTGATGGCGATCTTCTGCAACTCGTTGTCGACCTGGGATGCCACGGACGACGGCAACTGCTCTTCCTGGTCGTTGAGAAGGTAGATGATGTTGTCGTACTCCGAGGTCATGTCGGACTGAAGCTGAGTGGCGCCGTCTCCAACCGAGCACACGTTGGACGGTGTGTTGAGGTCGGCTTGTATCTGCCCGAGGTCACTCGACCAGTCCGACACCGAGTCTCCTACGTAGTTCTGTGCCGTGGCGATGTCTTGCTGTGCCTGCTGGACGTTGGCCGCGTCCTGAGCCTGAGCCTGCTGCGCCGCTTGTTGGGCCGCCTGCTTCGCCGCCTTCGACTTGGCAGACTTCTCCGACGCCGTCTGGTAGGACGATGAAACCCATCCCTGGCTTTCCTTCGTGGAGCAAATCGTCGTCGCTCCCTGGCTGGTGGCCGTCGCCACCACGTCCAGCACGACGCCGTTCTGCGAGAGATAGCAGACCACGTTCCCACCTTGCGGGCTGACGGGCGAGCCCATGTTCTGCGGAGTCCAGCTCATGCCGAAGTTCGCGAGGGCGGTCTCCCATGCGTCGCAGGACTCGCCGGACTGCCACACTTGGACGGTCACGCCCGGATGGATCTGAGCCCCGTCGGACGGGACGGTGTCGGTCGTGGCGGCATCGGTCGCGCCGAACTCGCAGTTGTCGCTGCCACTGGCTACCGAGCTGCCGCCACCAGAGCTGCATGCGTTGATCCCGGCCACTGCTGCCGTCAGGGCGCAGGCGGCTATCACCTTGAACTTCATTTACTCTCTTACTCTCGAGCGTTTCCATGGCGTCCGGTCGAAGCCAGCCAGCCCATGTCTGAGGTTCCGGGCGTCTTTCCAGGTCGGCAGCCAGGTTGCGGGACTGGGCCTGCTTGACCGCTTGGTTGACGTCTGGGAGCTATGTGTGGTTTACCGCCTTTTGGGGCTGTTGCCGGTTGCCGTGGCTGCTGGGACGTATGCCCGCCGGTTTTGGCGGCGGTGCTGCGGCTCTACCCGCTCTTAGCGCCAGGTGCCGGGCCCGGCGGCGGACCGCTGCCTCAGCTTCCTAGACACCTGTCGCACATCAGTCGCCTGATCACAGTGATCGGCACAGCAGGACACGGCAGGTACAGGCACGCACCCGGGCGTCTTCGGTGCAAGCCGCGGTCGCGCGTCGCCCAGTCAACCCCCCTCTGGGGATCTCCTGGCTCGGCGGTGCGAGCCGGGGGAGAGAGGGTGCTCAGAGTGGAGGACTGGGCTGGCGCTGCGGGCGCGGATCGTGCTTGCCTGCGCGGAGGGCAGGGAGAATAAGGCCGTCGTGGCGGAGCTGCGGACCAGCGAGCACAGTGTGGCGCGCTGGCGGGGTCGGTTCATCGAGGGCCGCCTGGGCGGGCTGCACGACGAGAAACGGCCTCGGTCGGCCGCCGTCGGTCCTGCTGGACAAGGTCGAGAAGGTCGTCAGCGCCACCCTGGAGGAGCTACCCCGGGACGCGACGCACTCGTCACGGCGGGATGCGACATCGCTCCGGCGCCGGAGGGCATGCCAGGTCACGATTGGCGTGGCGCATGCGCCCCAACTGTTCCGGACAGCGAGGACCTCATGCCCATACCGCCCTTCTCGGACGCGTTCAGCAAGGCTCGCAGTCCTCGGTTGGTCTGGCTGACATGCACCAGCGCGGTCGCTCGGGCTAGCTCCGGGTTGCCCTCTTCGAGGGCGGTGAGAATCTGCTCATGCTGCTCGATGGTTGCGGCCGGGACCTCGTTCTGGATCTCCACACGGAGGCGGCGGGCCTGAATAGTCGGCGCGGCCAGCCCTCCAAGCAATGCGGCAAGCCACTCGTTGCAAGTTGCCCGGGCGATGCAGTCGTGAAAGGCGGCGTCATGTTCGACGAGCCGCACGGGATCACCGGCTGCGGAACGCATTCGCTCTAGGTGCGTGCGAAGCTCCGTCAGTTGCGGCTGACTGATCCGCATTGCGGCCAAGGATGCGGCGGCTGGCTCGAGCATGCTGCGGACCTCCATCACGTCGAGCACGGTGCCGTCTCTGGCTGCCTGGGCAGCGAACCGAACCCCTTCGAGCATCTGGCTAGGCTCGAGTTCGGTGACGTAGGTGCCATCTCCCCGGCGCACGTCGACAAGTCCCATATAGGTCAAAGCCCGTACCGCCTCACGCATCGACCCGCGCGAGATGCCCAGCTGCGCTGCCAGTTCCTGCTCAGGCGGCAACCGGGATCCTGGAGGTAGTTCTCCGGCCAGGATCACGTCGCGCAGCCTGGCGATGGCCGTATCGGTGATGCTCATGCGCTTGCCCCCTTCACTGATAGTGCCCCCTCTGACAAGGGTCCCTTTGTTTGCCCGCACAGAGCCCTACACCCGGCTGACAGCGTTGAGAAGGTCTAGAGCCGTTTAGTGTAGGGCCGAAGATGGGCAGGTCGCCATGGGTCTCGGCCGGCCCCCGCGACAAGTCGATATTGACCTGTGCCAATGTCGATGCGGCTGGCGAGCGGCTCGACCAACCGTCGCCATTACCCCATGCCGGCGAGGTCTGCGGTAATGCTCGGTGTCCCTTGATGATCCGGCGCGATGGTGACGTCCAGTGCGTCGCGTGCAAGCGACGCGCGGGCGAGCAAGCCCTCCGGGCTGCCCACCGAATCGCTGATTAGCCCGGCAGCGGCCACCTGCCTCAGTCCATCGCGGACGCCCGTCCCTTAACGGTCAGCGACTGCCTGATGCGGGCATGGGGCGCTGATGGCTTGAGAACCAGTTCGATCACATCAACTCCCGCTGCGAGTCGGCTGCCCGGCCATTTAGAGCATAGACATCAAGTCTCTCACATGCAAATGCCTGATGTCTGATGCTCACTGTGAGTAGCATCGAGAGTGTAGATCGAGCTCTAGCCATGGAACTTTGTGCCATCTACCTGGGAACTTGCTGAACGATCCGGGGTGTTGACGATCCCGGCTGGCGTGTTCTACTGTGCTATGCGTCAGATGTCTAGAGCGCAGACATCGAATGAATAGACCTGGATGAGTCCCGAACAGGATGAGAGTGCAGAGTCTTGACCAAGATCGTTTCGGTGGAGCCGGCCGACATTCGTTTTCCGACCTCGCGGAGCCTGGACGGCTCGGACGCGATGAACCCGAGTCCGGATTACTCACTGGCCTATGTGGTGATCCGCACCGACGCCTCAGATGGGCTGGAGGGGCACGGTTTCACGTTCACCATCGGCCGCGGCACCGAGGTGTGCGTGGCCGCCATCAAGGCCCTGGCTCCGCTGGTGCTGCAGCAGGACGTGGACGAGGTGTTCGATGACATCGGCGGCTTCTGGCGCAGGCTGGCCGGGGAGAGCCAGCTGCGCTGGCTGGGGCCGGAAAAGGGCGTCATCCACTTGGCGACCGCCGCGATCGTGAATGCCGTCTGGGACCTGTACGCAAAGCGGTCTGGAATGCCTCTGTGGGAGCTGCTGTCTGGGATGTCCCCGGCTCAGCTGGTGGAGCTGGTGGACTGGCGCTACATCGGCGACGTGCTGTCGCCAGGCCGTGCGCGTGAGCTACTCGAGGAACGGATGGCCGGGCGCGCTGATCGGCGAGCTAAGGTGCTCGCCTCTGGCATCCCCGCTTACAGCACCTCAGCTGGCTGGCTTGGGTATGACGACGACAAGCTGAGTGCCCTGGCACGGGAGGCGGTCGCTGGCGGCTGGCGGCACCTCAAGCTGAAGGTCGGCGCCGACATTGACGACGACCTCCGCCGCGCCGCGCTGCTGCGTGAGGAACTCGGCTCCGACGGGCACCTGCTCCTCGATGCTAATCAGGTCTGGAATGTTGACGAGGCCATACGCAACATGCGCCGTCTGGCGCAATTCTCGCCGCTGTGGATCGAAGAGCCGACCAGCCCGGACGATGTGCTCGGGCACGCGGCGATCGCCCGTGAGATCGCTCCGATCAGGGTGGCTACCGGAGAGCACGCCCATAACCGGGTGATGTTCAAACAGTTCCTCCAGGCAGGGGCCATGGGCTTTTGCCAGATCGACGCATGCCGCCTTGGCGGTGTCAACGAGGTGATCGCGGTTCTGCTGCTGGCGGCGCACTTCAGGGTGCCGGTCTGCCCGCATGCCGGCGGCGTCGGGCTGTGTGAGTACGTGCAGCACCTGTCCATCTTCGACTACATCGCGGTCAGCGGGAGCCTCGATGAGGTGGTGGTCGAGTACGTGGACCACCTGCATGAACACTTCCTTGACCCGGTGCGGGTCCGCGACGGACGCTACCTGGCCCCGCAACTCCCCGGGTACAGCTCGCAGTTGCGTCCGGAGAGCATCGCCGCGCACCTGTTCCCCGACGGTCCCGTGTGGCGGGACAGGTGAGCAGCACCTCACCGGCAGTTGCGGTCACTTGAACGAATCCTCTACAGGCACACCCGAATAGCAGGCAGGAGTAACCAGACAATGCTTCACCGAATCAGAAGACCGCACTGGCACAGAATCGCCATGCTGACGCTGGCCACGGCCGGCGTCCTGCTCGCGGCCGCCTGCTCGTCCGGCGTCAGCGGCCAGGCGGCGGGCCAGAGCAGCAGTTCCGATACGCTGACCCTCGCGTTCGGCAACAACACGCCCTTCACCGCTGACTTCAACCCGTTCTCGCCAACCTCGCAGCTCCCCGCCCAGGGCCTGATCTACGAGCCGCTGTGGTTCTTCGACATGGCCGACGCGGCGCAGACTCACTCGTGGCTGGCCACCAGTTACGCCTGGTCCAACGGCGGCAAGACAGTCACCTTCGATCTGCGCCAGAACGTGAAGTGGACCGACGGGACCCCGTTCACCAGCGCTGACGTCGCCTACACCTTCAACCTGATCAAGTCGGATCACGCGCTCAACCAAGACGCGCTGCCGATCACGAGCGCCGTGACCGAGGGACCTTACAAGGTCGCGATCAACTTCTCCGTGGCGTCCTACAGCGACATCAACTACATCGCCGGGACCACCTACATCGTCCCGGGGCACATCTGGAAGTCGGTGTCCGATCCGGCCACCTACCAGGACCCGAAGCCGGTCGGCACCGGCCCCTACGAGGTGTCGTCGGTGAACGGGACGGCCATGGTGCTGGCCGCCAACCCGCACTACTACCAGCCGGGCCTGCCCAAGATCAAGACGCTCAGGTACCTGTACTACGACGGCAACACCAGCCTGGATCTTGCCATCGAGAACGGCTCGGTGGGGTATGCCGGCGCGTACATCCCGAACATCAAGCAGGTGTACGAGTCGAAGAACCCGAACTATCACGTCTACGGCATACCGGCCGGGATCATGGACATCGTGCCGAACATGGTCAGCGGGCCGACCGCCAGCCTGGCGGTGCGGGAAGCGATCAGCGACGCCATCAACAGGAACTTCATCAGCCAGGACGTCTACGACGGCCTCGCGGGCCAAGTCAACCAGACCGACCTGGTGCAGCCGCTGTTCGGCGAAATCACCAACCCCGCGCTGGACAAGCCGTTCGCTTACAACGTCAGCCTGGCCAAGAAGACCCTGGAGGCCGCGGGTTACACGATGGGCTCGAACGGCGTCTTCACCAAGAACGGCAGCGAGCTGAACATCTCCGTCCAGGTCCCGTCCGCGTACACGGACTACGTATCGGTACTCCAGATCATGGAGCAGGAGCTGAAGGCGGCCGGGATCAACATGACGGTTGACACCGAGTCGGTGAGCCAGTTCTCATCGAACCGGTCGAACGGGAACTTCCAGATGGTCATCGGCTACTACGGCTTCACCCCGAGCCCGTACGTCTACTACAAGAACATTCTGGACAGCCAGGGCATCCCCGCGATCGGAAGCCTGGACACCGCGGGCAACTACGGCCGCTACAACAACCCGGCCGTGAACTCGCTGCTCAACTCCATCGCCACGACGCCGAGCGTGTCGGCGCAACGCCCCGACTTCTACAAGATCGAGTCGATCGTCGCGCAGCAGCTGCCCATCATCCCGGTCACCGACCAGCAGGGGGACACCGAGTTCAACGGCAACATGGTGACCGGCGAGCCGACGCTGAGCAACCCGTACGCCGGGAACTCCCTGAACCCGGATGTCGCGTGGGTGACCCCGCGGCTGTCGCTGGTGGGCTGAGCACCAATGGATACAGGCAGCAGGGGAAGGAAGAAGAAACCGATGCGCGTCCGCTACCTAGCCCGCAAGGCGGGGTTCTACCTGATCGCCTTGTGGGGGGCGCTCACCCTTAACTTCTTCCTTCCCCGGCTGATCCCGGGCAGCCCGGTCGAGGCGCTGCTGGCCCGGATGTCGCAGACCGGGAACCCCCCGCCGGGCGAGTACCAGGCGCTGCAGGCGCTGCTGGGCCTGGGCGGCTCCAACATCTTCTCGCAGTACGCGCGCTACCTCGACCAGCTGGCGCACTTTAATCTCGGGGTGTCGATCACTAACTTCCCGGTCCCGGTCACGTCGATCATCGCCTCGGCCCTGCCGTGGACGATCGTCCTGGTCGGCACGGCGACCGTGCTCGCCTTCCTGGTCGGCACCGGGCTCGGCGCGCTGGCCGGCTGGAAACGCAGCAAGTGGCTGGACATGCTGGTCCCGTCGACCACGTTCCTCACCGCGATGCCGTATTTCTGGCTCGCGCTGATGCTGCTCTACCTGTTCGCGGTGGTGGTGCCGGTCCTCCCGCTGAGCGGCGGCTACGACCCGACGCTGACGATCGGGTGGAGCGGCCCGTTCATCGTCAGCGCGCTGCAGCACGCGATCCTGCCGGCGGCCACGATCGTGCTGGCTCAGCTCGGCGGCTGGCTGCTCGGCATGCGGAACATGACGCTGAGCACGCTGTCGGAGGACTACGTGGTGGCCGCCGAGGCGAAGGGCCTGTCGCCGCGGCGGGTGCTGCTGGGGTACGCGGCCCGCAACGCGGTGCTGCCCAGCTTCACCGGGTTCGCCATCTCGCTGGGGTTCGTGGTGAGCGGCTCGATCATCATGGAGATCGTCTTCTCCTACCCCGGCATCGGCTACGAGCTCCTGCAGGCGGTGCAGAACAGCGACTACCCGCTGATGCAGGGCATCTTCCTGGTCATCACGATCGCCGTGCTGGCCGCGAACTTCATCGTGGACATGCTGTACGTCTTCATCGACCCGCGTACCAGGCAGGCATCATGAGCATCGCCAGTCCCACCGAGATCCCCGGCACCGTCCCGGCGGCGCGCCCGGCTGGCGGCCTGGCCAGCCGACTCCGGGCCGCGGGCGCCGGCTGCGGGAATCGCCGCGGATGCTGGCCGGCGTCGTCATCATCGCGTTCTTCGTGCTGCTGGCAATCTTCGGCCCGATGTTCGTGCACAACCCGAACGCGTTCGTCGGGCCGACCCTGGCCGGCCCGACAGCGAAGTTCTGGCTCGGCACCACGCAAAGCGGCCAGAACGTGCTCAGCCAGCTCATCGTGTCCGCCCGCGGCACGCTCGAGGTCGGCTTCGCCGCCGCGGTTATCGCCACCGCGGTGGCGCTGGCCATCGGCGTCGGCGGCGGCTTCATCGGCGGGATCAGCGATGACGCGCTCAACCTGCTGACGAACGTGATCCTAGTCATCCCGGTTCTGCCGCTGATGATTATCGTCTCCGCGTACCTGAAGTCCGGCGGCCTCGGCCCGATGATCTTCGTGATTGCGATCACTAGCTGGGCCGGCAGCGCGCGGGTGCTGCGCGGTATGACGCTGTCGCTGCGCAGTCGCGACTACGCGCTCGCGGCTCGGGTGTCTGGCGAGCGGACCTGGCGGATCGTCGTGGTGGAGATCTTGCCAAACCTGTCCGCGTTCATCATCTCCGGGTTCATCTTCACCGTCATCTTCGCCATCCTCACCCAGGCCGGCCTGGCGTTCATCGGACTGGAGAGTCCAGACACGCTGACCTGGGGCAACATGCTGTACTTCGCGCAGAACGACGAGGCGCTTTCCAGCGGGGCCTGGTGGTGGTTCGTGCCGCCCGGCCTGTGCATCGCGCTGGTCGGAACAGGGCTCTCGCTGATCAACTTCGGCCTCGACGAGATCCTCAACCCCCGTCTCCGGACATACAAGGTTTCCAAGGCCAATGACGACCAGATGTGAGGGGTCCCAGCTATGATTCCAGCCCCAGACACGGCGGGGCCGCGTGGCGCCGCCGCTGACGTGGTGCTCAGCGCCGAGCATGTCTCCGTGGAGTACGCCGGCGCCGCCCCCACCCGTGCGGTGCGCGACGTCTCTCTCGAGTTGCGCCGCGGTGAGGTGCTCGGCATTGCGGGCGAGAGCGGCTGCGGGAAGTCCACGCTGGCCTATGCGCTGGCCCGGCTGCTGCGGCCGCCGGCCCGGCTCTCCGGCGGCACGATACGGTTCCACGGACGCGACCGGGACGAACCGATCGACATCATGGCGCTTGACGCCGCGGCGCTGCGTCGGTTCCGCTGGTCGAAGGTGTCGATGGTGTTCCAGAGTGCGATGAACGCGCTCAACCCGGTGAGCAGCCTGCGCAAGCAGTTCGGGGACATCTTCGTCGAGCACGTTCCGGAGATGAACGCCGCGGACAGGGATCAGCGGAGCCGGGAGCTGCTGGAGATGGTCGGCATCTCCCCGGACCGCATCCGGTCATTCCCGCACGAGCTGTCTGGCGGGATGCGTCAGCGGGTGGTCATCGCGATGGCGTTGGCCCTGCAGCCCGAGATCGTCATTATGGACGAGCCCACCACCGCCCTGGACGTGGTGGTTCAGCAAGAGATCCTCGACGAGATCGATCGGCTCAGGGAGGAGATTGGGTTCAGCATCGTCTTTATTACCCACGATCTGTCGCTGCTGCTGGACATCAGCGACCGGCTGGCCGTGATGTACGCCGGGGAGATCGTCGAGTTCGGTCCGACCGAGCAGGTCGCCGCCCAGCCTGCGCACCCCTACACGTACGCGCTGCTGCACTCCTTCCCCGGCCTTCATGACGAGCGCCGCCAGTTGAAGGGCGTGCCGGGCACCCCGCCGGACTTGCGGGCCCCGATTTCAGGCTGCGCGTTCGCGCCCCGGTGTGGCTTCGCCTTCGAGCCGTGCACCACCTTGGATCCCCGGCTGCGCCCGTCGGCCACGCTCGCGGGCCCGGCCGGGAGCCGGACCGTGGCCTGTCACCTGCACGATCCGGAGCTGCGCCCGGGCGGGCCGCCCGCGGAGATAGCGCGTTCCGGCGAGCCCACCGTATCCGCCGTCACGAGCTGGGAGGACCGATGAGCATCCTGGAGGTCCGTAACTTGAGCGTCGAGTTCGCCCAGCGGGACGGCTCCCGGCTGCGTGCCGTCGACAATGTGTCCTTCGAGCTGCAGGCTGGGGAGACCCTCGCGCTAGTCGGGGAGAGCGGCAGCGGGAAATCCACGGTGGCCAGGGCGCTGTCCCAGCTGCTTACGCCGTCCGGCGGCCAGGTGATGCTTCGAGGCCAGCCGGCCGGGCACCGGGGCCGTGCCCTGCGGCGCTACCGCAGTGACGTCCAGATGGTCTTCCAGGATCCATTCGCGTCGCTCAACCCGTCATTTCCGGTCGAGCACCACATCCGCCGCCCGCTGCGGATCAGCGGCCACCCGCGAGCCGGCATCGACCAGAAGGTCGATCAGCTGCTCGAGGCGGTCAACCTCGCGCCGCCGCGGGTGATGGCCGGAAAGTACCCGCACGAGCTGTCTGGCGGGCAGCGCCAGCGAGTGGCGATTGCCCGGGCGCTGGCCCCCGATCCCGCCGTGATACTCGCCGACGAGCCGGTCTCCATGCTGGACGTGTCCATACGGCTGGAGATCATGAACCTCCTGGACGCGCTCAAGCGGGATCGGAACCTGGCGCTGTTGTACATCACCCACGACCTGGCCACCGCGCGCCACTTCTCAGCCCGCATCATGGTGATGTACCGCGGCGAAATCGTGGAGCAGGGGCCAGTGGACGAGGTGATCCTCAACCCGGCCCACCCCTACACCCAGCTGCTCGAATCGGCCGTGCCACGCGCGGCCGCCGATCGGGCACAAGTCGCCGCGCAGCGGCACGAGCGGCTGCGGCGGAGGAAAGCCGCCCTGGCCAACTCGGCCGCCTCGGGCACCCCGGCAGCGGAGCGCGGGGAGGGAGAGGCCACCACGGGCTGCCGGTTCCGCGCGCGCTGCCCGCATGCGATGCAGATCTGCGCTACCCGTCCGCCTGACTTCGACGTGAAATCCGGGCATACAGCCCGGTGCTGGCTGCACAACCGAGCCCCGTCCGGCACGCCGGCCGCTGAAGATCTGGCGTCCCAGGACGCCTGCCGAGGAGGCTCATGAGTTACACCGCCGCCGGCCACCGCTACGACTCCGTCCGTGACCTTCGCTGCGGCCCCAGCCGTCTGGGTCTGCCGCCGATTTCCCTCGGCCTGTGGCACAATCTCGGCGCCGACCGGCCGCTCCAAGACGCACACGGCGTGCTGTTTCGGGCCTTTGACCTCGGGATCACGCATTTCGACCTGGCGAACAGCAAGGAAAAGAAATGACGACCGATATAGCAGCGACCAGCGCCGGCCTCGTACGGGGCGCAATCGAACGGGACGGGATCGTCGTGTTTCGCGGCATCCCGTTTGCGGCGCCCCCGACCGGGGAGCTGCGGTTCGCTCCGCCTGCGCCGGTATCAGCCTGGAAGGGTGAACGTAGCGCGATCGAGTTCGGACCGTCGTCCCTCCAGAACGTCGACCCCCTTTCCATGGTTATACCTGGTGCCGAACGGATCTATTACCCGCCACGCACGGGGCTCTTCGCGGAGGACTGCCTCTACCTCAACGTCTACACTCCCGGAATCGACGACGAAGCTCGGCCGGTGCTCGTCTGGATCCACGGCGGCGGATACATGACCGGGTCGGGAAGCGCAGAGTGGTACGACGGAACGAATCTTGCATTGAAAAACGACGTCGTGATAGTTACGTTTAACTATCGATTGGGGATCCTTGGGGGCCTGTTCCTCGGCGATATTGACCCCTCTGCGGCGAACTTCGGTCTGCGCGACCAAGTCGCAGCGCTCGAGTGGGTGCGGTGCAATATCTCGCAGTTCGGCGGAGACCCTGAGAACGTGACAATCTTCGGCCAATCGGCCGGCGGGATGGCTGTCGGCTCGCTGCTTATCTCACCCCTCAGCCAGGGGCTGTTCCAGCGCGCGATCATACAGAGCGGCAATGTTGCCAACTTCTTTCCCTTGTCGCACGCTGAATGGACGAAGCAGCGCATACTCGAAGCCCTTCAGATCAAGCCGGGGAACGTTCTCGCGGAACTCCGCGACGTCTCCATACTCAGACTGCTTGAAGTCCAGAGGACCTTGCGGCAACTGATGTTCCCGGTACTGGATGACATGACGATTCCGGCAGATCCGCTGGATACCGTCCGCAAAGGGCGTGCGGCGGATGTGCCGATGATGATCGGCAACACTGCCTCAGAGGACAAGCTCTTCCACCTGACCGGGATGCAGGTGACAGAACCGGGGTTTGACTTGGGAGCCGGGCTCGAGGACTTGCTCGGTGCGGGATCATCCGCGCTGGCGACGCGGGCGGCGGAGCTCTATCGCCGCGGCTCAGCGCTCGCCGACGCCGACCTATGGGATCTGGCCCTGAGCGACGCGGGCCGGTTGCTTCCGTCGCGACAGCTCGCTGACGCGCATGCGTCCGCGGGAAGACCGACGTTCATGTTTGAGTTCGCCATCGAGAGCACGGCGCGGGGCGGGACGATCGGCGCGGCGCACCAGATAGACGTCCCGTTCGTTTTCGACGCCCTCGACAAGAAGGGCGTCGACGAGCTTCTCGGTGCGGAACTCGTCGCGGATCCTGCCGTTCGCAAGCTTGCCGGGCAGGTCGGCGCTGCTTGGGCGACCTTCGCGCGAGACGGCAAGCCCACGCTGGACTCGGTGCCGAGCTGGCCGCGCTACGAGCAGAACGCGCGCGCGACGGTCATTTTGGATCGCATCTCGAGCGTGTCCCTCGATCACAACCGTGACAGGCTAGATTTCTGGGAGGCGCATCGTCCGGCCTTGCCGCTCGCAGTGCCTTCCCTTCCCGAGGCCAGTCGCGATGGCGACGACGGCATAGCGACGCACGAGGGTGCGGTCGACCGCTGCCTCCGCACGGCCGACCGCTGAGCAGAGCCGCCAGCCCCCAGGCCAGCAGGCCGCGAATGCGAAAGACCGAGGCTAGGGGAAGCCTTCCTCGTCACTGGGATGGAAGACAAGTAAAGGTCGTGAGGAGGAGTGCCGTGAGACTGAGGAGCCCGGACGTGGAGATCGTCCTCGACGGCTACCGGCTAGGGTCTGACCAGGGATCCATCGCGTTCTGTGCGATCACCTTGGTCGAGGGATTGGACGACAAGGGGGAACTAAAGCGGATCCTGGTCGACACTGGCCACACCGGCCGGCGCCCCGCACTGGACGCTGCGCTACGTCAGCGCGGACTGACCCGGGACAGCATCGACATAGTCGTCTGCACCCACGCGCACTGGGACCACATCGAAAACGTGGACATCTTCCCGCGGGCCGAGATCGCTATGCACCCGGACGAACGGCGCTATGTCCGTCGCCCGCATCGCAACGACTTGGCCTGCCCGGAGTGGATCGACGACATGCTGGCCCGTTACGAGGACCGGATCCGCACGGTAACGGAGGGCACCGCCCTGCTCCCGGGCGTCGAGATCGTGTCGGCGCCCGGGCATTCGGCCGGGACGATGGCGGTCGCCGTGGCGACCGGCGACGGGATCGCCGTGATCGCGGGCGACTCCATCCAGAACGCGACGGTTGCCCGTGAGGGGCGCAATGCGCTGGTCTTCTGGAACAACGAGCAGGCGACCAAGTCGATCAGCAAGCTGCTGGCGATCGGGGACATCATCTACCCCGGCCACGACCTGCCGTTCCGGCTGCACGCGGACGGGCGGACCGAGTACCTCCGCGAGATGGAACTCACCCTGACCGGCGTTGAGGCTGGCCAGCCCGGACTTACCCTCCAGCCGGACCGGGGGCTGCAGCAGAGCATCATGCCCGGCATCGAAGAACAGCGACTGCCTGACTAGTGCCATCCACTTGGTGCCGCTGACGGGGATGAATGACCGCGGGCCTGGAGTACGTAGGCTTACCGGAGGGCGTCCTTTCCGGCGGCAACCGTGTTGGTCAGGACGCCGATCTGGTCGATTTCAATCGTGACGGTGTCGCCGGGGGCGAGGGTGAAGGCGATCTCGGGCACGATGCCGGTGCCAGTGGAGATGATGGCGCCGTCGGGGAAGTCCTGCTCGGCGAACAGGCAGTTGACGAGGCTCGGCAGCGAGCGCTTGATCTGGCTGGTACTGGTGCTGCCCGACCACGTCACGGTACGATCCCGGGTGATTTTCAGGCTGATGGCCAGGTCGGCCGCGCTGATCTCCCAGGCTGGGCGGATGGCGGGCGCGATCGCGCAGGCCCCTGCGTAAACCTTCGCCTGGGGCAGGTAAAGCGGGTTCTCCGCCTCGATCGTGCGCGAGGAGACATCGTCGCAGATCGTGTAGCCGATGATCTCGGCGGCGGAGTTCACGACGATGGCCAGTTCCGCCTCCGGGACGTTCAGCACGGAATCGCGGCGGATGGCGATGGGCTGGCCGTGGGTGACGATGCGCCACGGAACGGACTTGAAGAACAGTTCCGGTCGTTCCGCGTCGTAGACGCGGTCGTAGAAATCGGCTCCGCCGCTCTCCTCCAGGCGGGCTTCCCTGGACCGGAAGTAGGTGACCCCCGCCGCCCACACTTCCATCCGGCCGTCGGCCGGCGGCAGCAGCGTCACCGCGCCGGCGATGGTCGGGGCCGCCGCCGCCTGCGCCGTGACGTCCCTGATCTCGGCCAGGGAGAGGGCGAGCAGCGCCGCGAGGCTGGGCACGGGCAGCGGGTGAATGCCTGCCCCGTCCCGGATGCCGGGCAGCGGTCGCCGGCCGACATCCAGGTAACGGATGATCTCCATGCCTACGCCCTCAGCCCGTCGATCCGGCTGACCTCGTCCGCGGTCAGCGCGAAGTCGAAGATCGCGTAGTTCTCTTCGATGCGCTCGCGCCGCGCCGAGCGCGGAATCACCACGAAGCCGTGTTCCACGTGCCAGCGCAGGATCACCTGCGCGGGCGTCTTGCCGTGCGCGTCGGCGATCTCGCCCAGAACCGGGTTGCCCAGGTCGCTGCGCTTGAGCGGGCTGTAGCCCTCAAGGACGACGTTGCGGTCGCCCAGCTCGGCAACCAGCGACGCGTCGTAGGCGAACGGGTTCCACTGGATCTGATTCAGTGCGGGCGTCAGGCCGGTGGCCGCGATCAGCTCGTCGATCTGGGCGATGCTGTAGTTGCTCACGCCGATCGCGCGCGTCTTGCCCTGCTCCAGGGCCTCGCCGAACGCCTTCCAGGTCTCGGGGCGGGCCTCGCCGTTCGGCGGCCAGTGCACGAGCCACAGGTCGACGAAGTCGACCCCCAGCGCTTTGACGCTCTCATCGAGGGTCTCGCGCTCCTGGCCGGCGCTAGCCCGGTCGGGCGGGCACTTGGTGGTGATGAACACGTTCTCGCGGCCGACGCCGCTGTCGCGGATGGCCGCGCCGACCCAGTCCTCGTTGGCGTAACCGGTGGCGGTGTCGATGTGTCGGTAGCCGCACTCCAGCGCGGCCCGGACGCCGTTGTAGGCTTCATCGCCCTGAAGCTGCCACGTGCCGAAGCCGATGAGCGGGATGGACACGTCGTTGGTGAGTCGGACGGTCTCGGTGCTACTGCGGGTAGTCATGGGTTCCCTTCGTGAGTTGTTTTCGCTTCGCGGGCAGTCGGCGAGCGCGTCGTCGGTGATGCTCACCGGTCACCTTTCTAGGATTACATCTGATGACTGGGCCATAGACATCGGATGTCTCATCGATCGCTGAGCCGTACTCGCTGACAACGAGCATAGTACTTCCGCAAACTCCAGACTATAAGGACGCTCCGTAGTTATCCCAGCACACAGTGAGATATGAGCGACCAAATGGTTGACGAGGCAAGATGACCGGACTAGCTTGACATCCGATGTTCTCTGCAAGGACATCGGACTCATGGGAAGTTCCCGCCTCATGTGCAGTCCGCACCGCATAAGGAGGGTCATGTCGAGCGGTCAGATCATCGACTTGGGTGGCCGCGTCGCCCTAGTCACCGGAGCGGGCAGCGGGATCGGTGCGGCGATCGCCACCGAACTCGCGCGGGCAAGGGCCACCGTGGTCCTGGTCGGCCGCCGGGCCGACCGGCTTGAGCAGGTGAGCGAGGTCATCGCCGCCAACGGCGGGAGGGCGCTCCCGCTGCCATGGGATATCGGCCGGGGCGACGACGCCGAAGAACTGGTGACGGCCGCCGCCGCGCTCGTCGGCGACGACATCGACGTCCTAGCTCACGCGGCGGGCAACCAGATCCGCAAGCCCGCGATCGACATGACCCTGGCGGACTTCGACAGCGTCGTCGGCATCCACCTGCGGGCCGCCTTTGCCCTCTCCCGCGCGGTGGTCAGGCCGCTGATCGCCCGTGAGCGTCCTGGGTCGGTGCTGTACGTGGGCTCGATGACGAGCGCGCGCGCCGGGCTGCAGGGCGCGGTGGCCTACGGGGCGGCCAAGAGCGGGCTGCTCGGGCTCATGCGGACGCTGGCCGTCGAGTGGGCCGCCCATGGCGTGCGGGTGAACACGGTAGCGGTCGGCTTCGTGGCCACGGAGATGACACGGGACATCGACGGGACGCCCGCCCGGCAGGCCCTTGTCTCTCGCGCGCCGATCGGCAGGCTCGGGACCCCGGGGGAGATCGCCCGTGTGGTCACGTTCCTGGTCTCCGATTACGCCAGCTTCATCACGGGCGAGTGCGTCACCGTGGACGGCGGATGGAGTGTCGCCTAGGAGGCGCGAGGATGACACGAGGAGATTTTCCAGGCGGGCACGCCGAACCGGAGGCCGTGCGGCTACTGGTGCAAGCCCGTGTCTCCTTCAGAGTGGCGCTCGGGCACCTGCTATCTCGTCGCATAGCTCCAGGCATTCATCGCAGATCCGCCTGTCACCGGCCGACGCCATCGCCGCGACCTGGTCGCGGCGCTTGCCGCAGAAGCTGCACTGTTCGGTCCCGGCCTCATCACTGACCATCTGGATCGTGGCGATAGGCGTGGGGGCCGTCCGGCCGGGTTCGGCTATGACCGCGCACGCCCGGCTCACGCAAGCGTCGCAGATGTACGCATGCGGCCCGGCGATCAGCTTCTCAACCTGCTTTTGGCGCTGTCCACAGAACGAGCACGACAGACAATTTGCAGAATCGGACACTCACCCACTGTACCCAGGCAGCGGTGCCGGTATCGAGAAGCTTCTCGGCGGCCGCCCGGATCACCAGACACGGTCATCCGATGGACGGCGCCGCCAGCTGCACTTCGTGCCGATTGAGCGGGCTACGAGATCATCGGCGGCATCTATTCCGCCAATGTCACGTTGTTTGGACTGCGGTCTCGGGCGAGCCGGGATCGGTTGAATCAGTCGATCGAAACGGCGCCGATCTGGCGAAATTAGCGGGTGACGGATCGGGCGTGATTGTGATCGGCTGGACGCGCCGCCGATCGACGCGCAGGTCAAAGATGTCGAAGCGATTGTAGGAGCCGGAGATGTCGTGGAACTGCTTTGGTTCGAGCACATCGTCGGTGTCGATGGTTTGGTAGAGGATTCCCTCGGTGCGCTGGACGTCGCCGACCACATCGCCGAAGGGGTCGATGACGAGCGATATGCCGCGCGCGGTGTCGGCCACGATCCGTTCGGCGCGTTCCCCCATGCTCTGCAGCGCTTTGGCGGAGTCTTCAGCGAAGACCGCGGAGACAACGAGGTTAAATACCTTGGCTTCGAACGAGTGCGCCCCGGCGCGAATCCTGATCGCGTTCTCCAGATCGTAGTTGCGGCCGCCGGACGCGGGATCCCGGGTCGGCCACAGCGGCGGGTAGGTGGAGATGTGCAGTTGCTCAGCTTCGGCCATGAGCGTGTACCGCGCCAGCGGATTGGTGTTCTCTCCGCAGATCAGAACGCCTAGGCGACCGATCGGGGTTGCGACCACGCGCAGTCCGTGGCCGTCACCGGGCGTCCAGATGAGCTTCTCGTAGAACGTCGGGACGATCTTGCGGTGATGGCTGAGCACGTTCCCGTCGGCGCCGATGAGCACATTGGAGTTCCAGATGCTCCCCAGGCTGGCCGGGTTGCGCTCGCTGAAGCCCATCGACACCACGATCTCGTCCCGCCTGGCCGCCAGGCGCAATTCCTCGATCTCAGGCCCGTCGAGGTAGAGAGAATTCTGGACGAACCTGGCGAACAACTCGTGGTTGCAGATCGGCGCGCGCAGGGCCGCCCAGATGGGGAACCCGGGAATGAACGACTCGGGGAAAGCGACGAGCCGCGCGCCCCGGCCCGCTGCTTCGGCGATCGCGGCGACGGCCTTTTTCATCGTGGCGGTCTTGTCCAGCAGGACGGGCTCCAGATGCGCGCCGGCGATGGTGACGATGTTGCTCATGTCGCCTCCTGTGTCACGAAGATGATGCGCTGGTAGATCCGGTTGCGGCGCGCAGTAGCAGGCTGGGTCTTGCCCTCGCGCGTTGCCGCGCGGCAGGCGAGAATGTGCTCGCCAAGGCAGGAAGGCGTCCAGGGCAGCGAAAATCGCTGCCACCCGTAGTCGATGCGGTCGGCTACCTGGGCGGTGGCCCAGGTCTGGCCTCCGTCGGTTGTCACCTCGACCAAGGTGACGGGTTCTGCGGCCCAGGCCCATCCCCAGATCTCGACCGGCTGGCCGAGATGTGCCTGGCCATCGGCCGGGGCGACAAGACAGGAGTTGGGCGCCAGCTCCCACACCGGAGTGGCGTCGGGTGAGCTGGTGCTCGGCGGGTCCATGTAGTACCTGGTGGTGAACGCGCCGGCGCTGCGGTGCCCGGAGAGCCGCAGTTCGGTCAGCCACTTGGTGGAGTTGGTGCCGTAGTACCCGGGCACGACCAGGCGGACGGGGCCGCCGTGCTCTACGGGCAGCGGTTCGCCGTTGAGGGTCAGTGCGACCAGGCTGCTGCCGTCCAGCGCCTTGCTGATCGGGAGGTCCTTCTCATAGCGGTCATGGTGGACCGAGTCGAAGGTGCCGTGGTCGCAGCCGACGGAGATGACGTAGGCCGCGCCCGGCTCGATTCGGGCCGCTTCCAGCAGGTCCCGCAGCCGAACTCCGCCCCACCGCACGTTACCCACCCGCCGCTGCGGCACCTCCGGCTTGAGGGGGCTGCCGGCGCACTCGTGCACGGACGTGACGGTGGTCTGTGGCAGGCGCCGGAGATCGTCTAGGTTCAGGGTCAGCGGACGCGCGACCCGGCCGCCAATTGTCAGTGTCCAGGCGCGGTCGTGGACGTCCGGGATGCCCAGGTGCCACACGGAGAACAGCCCGGCTGCCGGGGTGACGAAGTCCGTCATGGTTTCCGGCCGCAGGGTCTGGACCAAGCCGAAGCCTTCCCGGATCATCCTGGTCATTCGCCGAAGAACCTCTCGCCGAGTGAAAACGGCCACCGTGTGCAGTAGTGCCGCGCCGGACACGCCTAGCGCGGCGTGGTAGGAGCCTTCGGCGAATGCCGCTGGGCGGCATCATATCCCGCCAGCAGTCTCGGGTCGCTTCGATGGTCAATTGCCGGGTCTGGCTGGGATCGAGTTGCGCGCCGGCGGCCTAGGAGTCGCTGCCTCCGCACTCCAGGCACCTCGGTCAGAGAGCCGGCTCGACCGGCTGCGCCCGCGTCGCACCGCCCCTCAACGGGTAGTGCGCTTGATCCGGGAGCAGTGCAAGCGCCAGTCGGGCAGCTCATTTACGAGCTCGCCAAGTTTGGGGTGATCCACGTTTACAGGGTTTGAATGGCCCGGGTCCCTGGGCTCGGCCGATGGTGCTGGTGATGCGCCGACGACCTCACGCGCCGGGTGATCAGGCGGGCGGGGCGGTTGCCGCCCTGGATCGCGAAGCTTTTTTATTACGGCGAAAGAAATTCGCGCTATGCGAGCTAAAAGTCTTCACGTTGCGAAAAGTCTTCGCGTTCTTGGGCTCAGCCCGGTGCTGCCGCCCGGGACTGCCCGGTGGCGGGACTGGACGCGCCGGCGGAAACGGCAGTCACGCAGGCACGCCGAACGTGGTCAGCCAGGCAAAGACCTCAGCCCTTCAATCCCCATAAGACCAGGATCGCGAATTGGCTCGCGTCAAGTGACGGGTACCTATGGAATGCTAATACCAGAGACCCGAGTGGTGGCGACTTACGCATAAAGCCAAGTTCATTCACTCCGATCTTCGCTCCTATCCGTCCTGGCGGGCAGAAGGTAACTGACAACCGGAAAGGACCTAAGTCCCGGACCAACGCCACTTCTCCAGATTTTTATACCGCGGTAAAGTGGAAAGAGGATAAGGGGAAAGCGCGAGGCTCGCCCTGCTCCCCGCGTACAGAAGAGAGACGAAGGCCATGTACGAAAAGATTCTGGTCGCGGTCGACCAGTCACCGGTTTCCGACCGCGCGGTCCTGGCGGCCCGGGATCTGGGCGTGCTTTCCAAGGGCGAAGTGTGGGTGCTGCACCTCCGCGAGTTTGAGCCAGGTGGCAAGGCCGGCATACTGCCTCCCCGTGAGACCCCGAGTGAGGCTAACGCTGAGGTCGCGGCTTCCGTCGAGATCTTGACTAATGCCGGGGTCAAGGCGCACGGCATGGTGAAGAACACCTTGTACGGCCATGCTGCCCGCGAGATCGTCGCCGACGCCATCGAGCTTGACTGCGGCATCATCGTGATGGGCTCGCGTGGCCGCGGCGACCTGGCCGGACTGATCGTCGGCAGCACCGCACACAAGGTGATCCACTTGGCTGACCGACCCGTCCTGATCGTCCGCTAGCCGCACCCGCAGGGCGGCTGGCCGGGAGCAGGTCCAGGCGTACCGGTATCGCTCACCGGGCTGCCCTCCAGTCGACGTCGATCGCCTTGGCCTTGGTTGAGCGTGACGGGGGCTTGCGCCTGACGTGCCTGTCGGCGACCGGGATCAGCGTGCGCTGATCGCGTGTAGTTACCGTTTTTGAAATGCAGGCAACTACACATGATCATGTCGATATTGGCGAACATCGCCCGAGGCTTTTGGCAGGTAGCCCCTTCCTGTGCGGACGCAGCCCTGGCGGTACGGCATCGGCGTCTTCGACTTCCAGCCCTACCTTGACGCCAGCGGCGACACCAACGCGAGCCCCGACAACGCGCTACAGCTCGCTAACGGAGGAACCGTCGGCTGGAGCGTGCGGGTGAGCTGTCGGCGCGCCACATGCTCGGCATGTATGACGCCCTGTTGGCGCACCATCCGGCGAAACCCGACGCATCTCCAGCTACTCGGGCAAGGCGCGGGATCGGAGCGCTTTGTCGATGATGTCGCGGCCCTCAATCACGACGCGGGCCAGCGCCGGATCCAGGTCAGGTGTGGCGAGGAACGTGTCGACGCGTTCGAGCAATTCGGGCGAGGCCGCCGAGTAGGGGAACAGCAGCTTCCCCAGCACGACCCGTAGCAGGCCATCGTGTCGTGCCCAGATCTCCGGCAGCTGGGAGAAGAATTTCTCCGTGAAGCCGGCTAGCAGGTCCGCCTGTTCCATTCGGTTGAAGCCGTAGCCGATCTCGACGATGTCCTCGATCCCGAGACCGTTGGCCTCTGTCAGCGACTGCCACGCCGCGGCCTTGTGCTCGGCGTCGGGGACCGACGCACGGCAGGCGGCCGCATGCCGCTGTCCCGCGTTGGTGTGGTCTCGCGCCAGCTCGGCGTCGATCTGCGCGTCCCCGGCCCGGCCCATCGCGGCGAGGCGCCGCAGCAACCGCCAGCGCAGCTCCGTATCGATGGCCAGGCCCTCGATCACCTCGCTGCCGTCGAGCAGCCCGGCCAGCAGGTCAAGCTGGTCCGACGCGGTCGCGGTCCAGCCGAGCATCGTCGCCCACGCAAGCTGATGGTCGCTGCCCGGGGCCGCCGCGCGCAGCAGCCTGAGGGCCTCGGCCGCCAGTTGCCGCTTGACGTCGCCGACCCAGGCCGGGTCGGACGCGAAGGCCAGGAACTGAGACGCGTGCCCGGTCAGTTCGCGCAAGACCGAGACAGACGACTCCGACCCCATGCCCGCGGCCAGTATCGCCGCGAAGGCCGGCACCGACAGCTCCGCCTGCCCGGTCATGTCGATCACGGCCGTCCAGCAGATGGTCCTGGCCAGCCCGTCACGGAACCTTCCGATTGACTCGGTCAGGGTGGCCAGCGACCTCTCGTCGAACCGGATGATGGCGTAGTCGAGGTCGTCGTCGTTCAGCAGGATCAGGTCCGGCTGCGGTCGGCCGGTCAGCCCGGGCACCTCGGTCCGCGCTCCCGTCAGGTCGGCCTCCACCTGGTGCGTCCGCACGAGAGCGCCCTCGCTATCTCGTTCGTACAGCCCAATCGCGATGTGATGCAGCCGCAGCGTCGGCTGTCCGGGCGGCGCCTCCTGCAGCACCGCGAAGCTGGTGAAGGCCCCATCCGCGTCGACCGTGAACTCCGGGCGCAGGGTGTTCGGCCCGGCCGTCTCCAGCCATGCCTTCGACCACTCAGTCAGGCTGCGGCCCGAACTGGACTCCAGCGCGCCGAGTAGGTCGGCGAGCGTCGCGTTGCCCCATCCGTGCGCGGTGAGGTAGGCCCGGACGCCGGCGAAGAAGGCGTCCCGCCCGAGATAGGAAACGAGCGACTTGAGCACAGAGGCGCCCTTCGCATAGCTGATGGCGTCGAAGTTCGCCTGCGCCTCGCTGAGCGTGGGCACGTCGGCCGCGATGGGATGCGTCGACGGCTGCTGATCGGCCTGGTACCCGGCCGCCTTGAGGCCGCCGCAGAACGTCGTCCAGGAATCGGTGAACCTGGTCGCCTCGGCGGCGGACTGGAACCCGCACAGCTCGGCGAACGACTCGTTCAGCCACAGGTCGTCCCACCACTTCATGGTGACCAGGTCGCCGAACCACATGTGCGCCATCTCGTGCAGGATCACCATCGCCCGCTGCTCGTACATGGCGTCGGTCACCTTAGACCGGAACATCAGCGACTCGGTGATCGTGACGCAGCCGACGTTCTCCATCGCGCCGCCGCTGTCGGGTACGAAGACCTGGTCGTACTTGGCGAACGGGTAGGGCGTGCCGAACAACTCGGTGTAGTAGTCGAAGCCCTGCCGGGTGATGGTGAACACGTCGTCCGGGTCCAGGTAGGCCAGCATCGACTGGCGGCACGCAAGCCCGAGCGGTATCACCTGGCCAGATGGCGTGGTGTGGGTCTCGCGGACCACGTGGAACTCCCCCGCCGCGAGCACGGTCAGGTACGTGGAGATCCGCGGCGTGGCCGGGAAGCGCCACACCACCGAGCCAGGCCGGCCAGCGGCCGGCTCCGAATCGGGCGCCGGCTGGTTGGAGAACACGATCCACCGCTCCGGGACCGTGACCTGGAAGGTGAACTCCGCCTTCAGATCTGGCTGCTCGAAGTTCGCGTAGACACGGCGCGCATCGGCCGGCTCGAAGTGCGTGTACACATAGACGCGCCCGTCGGTCAGATCCTCCGAGCGCTGCATTCCCCCGCCGTCGGCGTACGTGCAGTCGGCGACTATCCGGAGCTCGTTCTGCGCGGCCAGCCCGGACAGCGCGATCCGCCCGTCCGCGTAGGCGGTCGCCGGGTCGACGGCCGTGCCGTTCAGCGTGATCTCGTGCACCGTCTCGGCTATCAGGTCGACGTAGCTGTCCGCTCCCGGCCTGACGCAGTCAAACCTGATCACCGATGCCGACCGGAATGTCTCGGGGCCGCCAGTCAGGTCCAGTTCGACGCGATAGGAATCGACCCGTAGCAGCCGGGCGCGTTCGCTCGTCTCGTCCCTGGTTATCTCGGCGATCGGCATCTCAGACCCTTCTCAAGTCGAGTAATAACTCGTTATATCACGAGTACTGGGACGTTCGGATCGGACCCGACAGTAGATCGACTGCTGAGGCGGACGTCTCACGCGCTACCTTCGGAATGCGATGTTCCGGCTACGGAGGCCTGGCAATGACCGCACTGATCATAGTCGTCGCCGTCGTGCTGACCCTCGAGGTGTGGCGGCCCAGCTGAGGACCTACCGACCTAGCGAAACCGTTGGCGCGAAGATCGGGTGCCGGAGTGCGCGATCACGGTGCCAACTAGTCGGCACCATATATCGTGCAATTTCCACAAATGACGATATGATCCCCCAAGCTGATAGCGGGGCGTAGGCCTGAACGGCCGCTGTTGGCCTGCCGCCGCCTTGCTAGGGAGATCCCGTGCGCCTCAGATCAAGTTTGTCCGTTGGGCTTGCCATGGGCGCGGCCGGGCTCGCTACCGTCGCGATCGTCGTGCCAATCGTCGGCCCTAGTGGAGCCTCGGCCGCGGTCACGGCCACCCAGGCCGCCGCCACCTCGGTTGTCCCCTATACCCCTTACCCGTCCACCGGGACCGACCTGTACGTCGACAACCAGGTGGTCAACAAGGCCAGTGTCTGTTCCGACACTGGCCCTGGCAGCGAGAGCGAGCCGTTCTGCACGATCGCGGAGGCCGCGAGCGTCGTCCAGCCGGGCCAGACGGTCGTGGTCGAGCCGGGTAACTACTCCGGCACCACGATCTCCGTCTCGGGAACAGCGCAGGCCCCCATCACCTTTGACGCGATCGGGACCGTGATCGTCCAGAACGTCTCGACCGGGCCGGCGTTCACGATCTCCGGCGCGCACAACGTCGGGCTTGACGGGTTCAGCGCATATAGCAATCGAGGCTTCTACGTCACCGGCGGCTCGTCTGACATCACCATCAACGGCGGCTTTGGCGCCGACGAAAGCTACTCGACCGCGTCAATCGAGGTTGACGGCACCACCAGCGACATCACCGTCAGCCGGATGTCGGTCCAGGGGCGAAACCCGATCGAGGTGGATCCGGGCGCGTCCGGCGTGGTCATCACCGGCAACTCCATCGTGCCAAACGGGCTGAACACCTGGGGTGTGCTCGTGAACGGCGCCCCCGGCACCGACGTCACCGGCAACACCATCCATACCATCTGCTCTGGCGGGATCTCCGTCGCGGGCGCGTCGACTGGCGTGACCGTGGAGAACAACATCGTGCAGCCAAACGGCAGCGGGACCGCGTGCGTCGCCGGCACCGGCATCTCGGTCTCGGCCGATTCTGAGGTCGGCTCGGTCGTCGACTACAACCTGATCGACCCCTCCGCTGGCGAGCCCCTGTATGACTGGGGCGGCACCAGCTACACCAGCCTGGTCGCTTTCCAGACCGCGTCCGACCAGGGCGCGCACGATATCGTGGCCAACCCTGACCTGGGGAAGGAGGCGTTTGAGCCGGCGCCACTCGCCAGCTACAACTCCTTCTGGTACCCGCTGGAGGCAGGCTCGCCCGCCATCGACTCGGCCAACTCGAATGCGCCTGGTGCATTGTCCACCGACCAGTTCGGCGACCCCAGGACCGACGATCCCAGCGTGCCCAACACCGGCGTCGGATACTACGACCGTGGTGCCATGGAGCTTGAGGGCGGCACGACCACCGCGCCCCATGCCAGCGCCGCGAGCACTGGGAGTCTGACGGCCACCTGGACGCTGGATTACACCCCAGCCTGGCCCACCAACGGGCCGCTGTACAGCGAGGTGGTGAGCTTCGGCGATGACGCGCCGGCCGAAGTGGGCTACGCCACCAGCGTCCCGCACACCTACCGCATCGCTGGGCCGTACACCGTGGACTACACCCTCTCTTCTCGCCAACCCGGCACTGACCGCGTTGTCGTAGGGGCGGACTACACGCCGGTCTCGCCCGACCGCATCCTGGACACACGCTTCGGCACCGGCACCGGCAAGATCGCCCCGGTCGGCGCCAAGGGCAAGCTGACCCTGTCGATCCCGACTGTCGACGGCGTCCCCGCCGCCGATATGTCCGCGGTGGTCATGAACGTCACCGTGACCTCGCCGACTAAGGGCGGCAACCTGACCGTGTACCCAGGGGCTGGCACGGCCCCGACCGTGTCCAACCTCAACTTCTCGGCCGGCGAGACCGTGCCCAACCTGGTTACCGTCCAGGTCAGCGACGGCCAGGTGAGTTTCTACAACAACAGCGGCGGCACCGTCGACGTGGTCGCCGACCTGCAGGGCTTCTACGCGCAAGGTGGGTACGGGTACCAGCCGGGCACGCCGACCCGCGTCTTGGACACTAGGAACGGGACCGGCGTCAAGGGGCCGGTCGCGGCCAAGGGGGTGCTGCAGCTCAACCTGGCAGGGAAGGTGCCCGCGGGTGCGGCGGCCGCCGTCATCAACCTCACGGTGACGGAGCCGCAGAAGAGCGGGCACCTGACCGCGTACCCGGACGGCACACCCGAGCCGAACGCCTCGAACCTCAACTTCTCGGCCGGCGAGACCGTCCCCAACCTGGTGATCGTCGCGCTGACGAACGACGTGGCCGACATCGCCAACGCCTCACCCGGCACCGTGCAGATGGTGGCTGATCTGGAGGGGTACTTCTCATCCAGCGCGCCGGACAGCTTCGTCCCGATCAGCCCGACGAGGGAACTGGACACCAGGACCACCGGCAGTGCGCTGGCTGCGGACAAGGCGATCACGATGAACATCCTCACTGACGCCGGCCAGACTGCGGCCGCCATGGTGGACAACGTGACGGTCACCGCGCCGGCCAGGGACGGCAACCTGATCGTCTACCCGGCGGGCCAGGCGCGGCCGGTCGTCTCGAACCTGAACTTCACGGTCAACGAGACCGTGCCCAACCTCGTCATTGCCAAGGGCGGGACGAGCGCACAGGTCTCCTATTACAACAACAGCCCCGGGAACATCGAGCTCATCGTCGATGAGTACGGGTACTTCATGAACCCCGGGTGAACCGGTCGGAATTGCCTGAACGTGCCCCCGGCTGAAGAGCCGAGGGGCGGCTATTGTTGCCCTGTGCAGCGGGTCGAAGTGGGCAACTGGGGCGAACTAACTGTTTACGGGTGGTATGAGGAGCTGCCCACGCCCCTCAGTACCGGGCTTCCGCAATTCCTCGAACGCGTCGCCCAGTGCCGACCCGCGACCACCCTCGCTTTCCTGCGTGCTGATCACCCAATACACGTCGCTCCACTGCTTCGTATGCGGCGGCAACGTGCCAGCGCTCTATCCGGATTCCGGCCTTCCCTTCTTCAAAGAATTCAGGCGCCATAATTACGCTTCTGGCTGTCCGCTGTGCGGCGCACCGTTCGTGACGTCCAGAATGGGCGCACTCATGATGTTCACCGGGACAACCAGCGATGAGGACACGCCCCCCACTTAGGGGACGTTGGGATGATTAACTGTGACCGACCCAGAGGAGGAGGAGGCAACCTGATGTCGAACAGTTCGCAACGACCGGAAGATGTTCATTTCATCTCCGGGCTCATCCTCGTCTCCCGCCAGCCCGAGCGGCTGGTCGGTTTCTACCGTGACGTGCTCGGCCTTCCCCTGCATGATGAACGGCATGGCGACAGCCAGCCTCACTGGGCCTGCGAGCTGGGCGACGTGCACTTCGCGATCCACCCGGCCGAGGACTATCCCGAAGACCCGGCCACGGGGCCCGGCCCGGTCAAGCTCGCGTTCATGGTCTTCGACCTGCCCGCAATGGTTACCTGGCTGGAAGAGCACGGCACCGTGCCGTGCTACCCTCCCACCGAGTTCGGTGTCCAGTCACAGATCACCGCGGTGCGCGACCCGGACGGCAACCTGGTCGAGCTCACCCAGCTCGGACCGGACTGGCTGGACCACCTCAAGCAGAACCGCGCCGAGGGCCACGACCTGATACCCCACTGGAGCGCCCGCCTTCACAACGACGGCGACGGCTGACACCTACGTCCAGATTGCAAGTTGGCCGCCTGGCAAAAACATCAGCCCGAACGGACCGTTGCTTCGCGCCGCCAGGCCGGATGCTCCCTAGTGGGAGCGGTCCCAGAAGTTCTGGTAGGTGCGGTGCAGCCAGCCATCGACCCAGGGGCGGTCTGGCTGGTCGGCGATCGCGGTGCTGTCTCGCAGCGCCGCCAGCCGTGCCTCGGCGTCGCTGATCGCCTCCAGGACCTCGGACAGCGGCCGTTCGCCCCGGCGGATCGATCGCAGGTACGCGCGGTCTGGCTCGGGGACGGGCAGCGTGATGCGCCCGGTGCTGAGCAGCTCGATGCCCTGCAGCCCCAGTCGCAGGGCGTGCATGGCGTACTTCGTGTCGTAACCGTGGACGGCAACCAGTTCCGGCCGGTTGGTGTGCGCGCCCGGCCCGCCGGTCATCGCCGCCTTCTGGCCCCGCAGGTACCCCAGGTACCGGGTGGCGGCCAGTCGGGAGACGAAGCGGTCCGCATTGGCGGTTAGCTCGGCGCCGGCCTCGTTCCGGAAGACGACCTCCTCGTCGGGCACGAACAGCACCAGCAGCACGGTCGGGTTCCCGGCCAGCGCCAGCCGCGCCCACTTGCGAGCCGAGTAGATGATGACGTCCAGGTCGCCGGCACCCGACCGGTTGGCCACGCCGCCGGGCCTGTCCCACGCCGTGTGCCGCTCGTACTGCTCGAACCGCACCGAGGGTGCCACGCCGCCGATGCCGTCGGGGACGCGTGCCAGGCCGGTGACGAACTGCGGCGGCTCCAGGCACAGGCCCATCTCGTCCCGGTCGTCTTGCCCGGTGATCGACGTGCCGTGCACCCCGGACCCGACCTGAACTCGCAAGATCATGCCGTTCTGGGCGATCGCGCGGGCCTCCTCGGAGGCATGGCGATGCCGGAAACCGGACGGCAGCGCGGTGGAACCGCGGACGGGCGCGGGCGAACTGGTGAGCATTGTCCAGTTCTAGTGCCATATCAGCCGTTGCGTCATTTCATTTACGCCGCCTCTCGGGTGACGGTCCGCGTGTTAAGAATCCATCCCCCGCCACGACGCGGAGACCACTGGATAAAGCGTGACGGCCAAGTACACGCCCCCGGTCGCGATCAGCGTGGTGAACAGGCCGACCGTGCCGACGAGGAATCCGGCCACCAGGCCTCCGAACGGCGCGGCCAGGAGCCCCGCGGACGTCATCGTACTGATCACCCCGCTGCGCAGGTGCGCGGGCACGGTTTCGTACACGACCGTCGCCCTGATCGGGTTGAGCGCGCCGCACGCGAGCCCCTCGACCGCCATCATCACCGCGAGCGCTGCCACACTGCTGGTCAGCCCGGCCACGACGAACCTCGGTGCGCCGACGACCAGGAACGCCACGGCGAACACCGTCCACCGTCGCCACCGATGACCCACGGCACCGTACAGCAGCGCTCCGGCTAGGGCGCAGGCGGCGAACACCGTCTCCAGCATCCCCAGGGCGAGCACGCTGCCGAACTTCTCCCGCGCGTCGACCGGCAGCAGCAGGATCGCGGCGACGCAGGTCCCGCGGGCTAGGTCGGAAATGACGCTGACGCGCCGGCGTCCGATTCGGTCGATGAACGGCCCCGACGCCCAGGCGGACACCGCGACCGGGAGCAGCGCGCAGAACGCGACGACGCCCGCCCGGGCGGAACTGCCGGTGCTCTCGAGCACGTACCAGGGCACCCCGAGCAGGGTCAGCGAGTCCCCCGTGACGGAGATAACGTTCGCCGCGAGCACCGTTGCAAGCAGACGGTTCCCAGCAGGCAACGGGGCCCTTCCGGTGGACAGCGGGCCGCGTCATCCTGTCATGGCCGGCTGTGATCGGGCACCTTATTTGCCGGCCGAAAGACCTGAGGGCTCAGGGCAGATCGGGGTCCGGGTGGTCGACCAGAAAACGGCTGGCCGCGTCGTCGTCGATCAGCGAATTGTCGGCCAGCCACTGGACGGCCCGGCGCTCGGCGCGGACATCACGGAACGCGTACCACGCTGACAGCAGGTTCGGATAATCCTGGAGTTCGTCCTTGAACCGGCGGAAGGCGCCTTTGCCCTGGATGGCCCGTGCCAGTCTGCGGCCGGCGCGTTCATCGGTGATGATGTCGGCGAAGTCGGCCATGTCCTGGTACCAGACCCAGGGCGGCAGCGGGTCGATGCCGACCAGGTCCAGACCATCGAGGTCGACTGGCGTCTGGCCGTCGATGCCGGTGTCTTCAGTCCAGAACACGATCTCCCCGGTCTCCGGGCTGATCAGCCACTGGTGCTCGTAGTTGGCCTGGTCGGCCAGGGCAGTGGCGATGTCGTCGAGGTTGAGGCTGCTCAGGTCCAGCACCAGGCCAGAATAGATCTCTGCGCGGCAGGTGCGGACCTTCATTGCGCATGTCGGCTTCTTGCACCAAGTTCATAGATAAAAGAGCAGGGATGCTCATGGCCGCTACACCGGCAATGGCCCCAGGGCCAGTACGGGTAGGGGCCGGTGGGGACTAGTCCGATTGAGCGAGGGCCTGTGTCGTTGCCTGTTTCCAGGCCATCCAGCCCAGCAGCGCGCACTTGACCCTGGCTGGGTACTTCGAGACGCCGGCGAGCGCGACCGCGTCGCAGCGGGTTTCCCCACTTGATCCTCCAGGGACCCAATGACCCGTGGCGGGTGAGGTGGGTTGGCGCCGGTCGCGGAATGCTCTTACCTGATCCGCACCGCATCCGCGTCCGCATCGGAGAGTGCCATGACTACCAAGGCCGCGTTTTCGCCCAGCGAATGGCAGCTAGTGCTCGAGGGGCCGCCGGCCGCGGGCTTGCTCGTCATCTCGGCGTCGCACGGAGGGACGTTCAGGGAGACGATTGCGATGTCGAAGGCCTACGCCGAGGCCCGCGCCCAGCACGGCGAGAGTGAGCTTCTCGACGAGATCGTCTCGGAGAAGCCGCGCATCGAGCGCGGCGGCAAGATTCACACGCCCGAGGAGCTCAGGGACCAGCAGCTCGCCTGCCTGACCGACGCGACCGCGCTGGTGGAAGACAAGGCGACCGCCCAGGAGCGCGACGACTACCGGCACTTCGTGCTGGCCGTGGCCAACAAGGTCGCCACCGCCCACCGCGAGGGAGGGCAGCAGGTAAGCCCGGCCGAGGCGCAGGCGATCCAGGATGTCACGACCGCGCTGGGCATGGACGGTTCCTGAACCGGTCAGAGCCTAACGACGTGGCGCGATGAAATCCGGCGGCGGCGCAGGCGGTCTCGAGGAGGTCGGTCCCGAAGGCTTCGACCGGGCCGAGCGCGCCGGGCGGGCGCACGCCGTCGGAGGCCGCCTTGACTGCCGCCCAGGCCAGGATCGACGCGGTGAACGAGTACGGATCCCCGCCCACCAGGGTTACCGTGGCCAGTTCGCTGCCGCCCGCGTCGCGCGCCACGGCCACCACGTCCGAGCGGATGGCGGTCGTGGGTGCGGGCACGGCCCGGCCGCGCTGGACTCGCCGCGCCGCGGCGTCGAGAGCCGTTCGTGCCCCGGGCAGCCGGCTGGCCGGCGCCGTGAGCGCCGATCCGTAGTGGACGAGCCTCGTCGCCCGCCCGAACCAGCCGAGGTAGACGCTCACGTCGGTGAGCGGTGACTGTCCGGGAGCGCCGTCCGCCGCCTCTTCCGGCCGCAGTCGGGGCAGCGCGAAGAGCTCCGATGATCCGAGCGAGTAAGCCTCCCGTTTCGTCCCGTCAACCATGAACGACGCGATGTGCGCCGCGGTCGGCTCGGTCACGATGCGGCCGCCATGGAAGCCGTATCCGGGTTCGAGCAGCATGCCGATCATCGATGCGCGAGTACCAGCGCTCGCTCCCCGCCGCAGGTCCCCGCGCACGAAATAGCCGACCTGCACCCGGGCCGCACCCGGCCCGGCCGCCTCAAGCGCGAGCGCCCCGGCCAGGTTTCCCGGCACGTAGTCGTAGCCGAACGCGGTCAGCAGGACCGCGCCGGTCTGTTGGGCGCGCGGGCCGAATTCCTCAAATACCTGGCGGATGAACGGGGGCTCCCCGGTGGAGTCCAGGTAGACCGCGCCCGCGTCCACCGCCGCGGTCACCACGGGCCGCCCCACCTTCATGAACGGTCCGGCGGTGGACACGAGCACGTCGCCCGCGCCGATGAGGTCCCGCAGCGACCCGGGCCGCTCGGCTGACGCGACCGCTGTTTCCAACGGCGGCCCATCGCCAGCCGGCCCCAGCCGGGCGGCGAGCGCGGTCAGCCGGCCATGGTCACGGCCCGCCAAGACCGGACGCGCCCCGCCGGCGACCATCGCCTGCGCGGTCAGCGCACCCGTGTATCCCGAAGCTCCGTACAGCACGATCCGACCCGGCATGACCTGAACCTATCCCCCGTACGCCGCCACCGATAGTCCGCCTCGACCGGCGCGTAGCCCGACTCGGTCGGCGCGCCTGCTAGGGGGCGAGGACCAGCCTCGCCCCCAGCGGACCCCGTCTGCCAGGTCATTCGGCCTGGTCGGCTACGTGCGCCTGATGGCGGTTCAGCCGCCGGTTTCGACGAGCGTCGTCTGCACCCCGCCCTCGTCGTTCCCCATCCCGGCGGCGGTGCAGAGCTGGCTGCTTGCGCAGGACACGCCCTGCAAGATGCTGTCGTTGCCGGAATTCGGGCTGGACTCCAGCGTCCACGCCGTGCCGTCCCAGGTCTCGACCACCGTTTGGTGCTGTCCGTCGGTGCTGAGGTCGCTCGACGTGAGCCATCCGACCGCGGTGCAGGAGGTCGCCGAGGCACACGACACCCCGGTCAGCTGGGCCCCCTGCGTCGTCGTGGGATCGGGGATCGTCTGGACGGTCCAAGCGGACCCGTCCCACGATTCGGCCAACGTGCCCTCCTCGCCGTTATCGGCAACTTCGCCGACCGCCTCGCAGGAACTGGCGCTGGTGCACGAGACGCTGTTGAGGACGGTCCTGACCGGGCCGGCGACGGTCTGGTCGGTCCACGAGGTGACATTTGCGCAGTATTTGGTACAGATGTAATCAAGTAAAAGGGTGAATTGATGAATTAACGAAAAGCAAAAGGTCCGTTCGAAAAAATCAAAAACATCAGCTCGAACGGACCGTTGCTTCGCGGAGAGAGGACCGGCTACGTGCCGGTGGGGTGCCAGACGGTCTTGGTTTCGAGGTACGCGTGCATGCGGTGCAGGCTCGGGGAGCCCGTCCAGTCGCCGTCCGCGGAACGGGGGCGGATGACCCGTTTGAGGTTGTCGGCTGCGGCGTCCGCCAGGTCGTCGGACAGGTCATCGGCCGCGCCGGTGAGGTCGATCGCGTTGACGTCCATGTGGGACGCGAGCCAGGGCGCGATCTCGGCGGTTTGGCCGGTCAGGATGTTGATTACCCCGCCGGGGACGTCGGAGGTGGCGAGTACCTCCGACAGGGTGACGGCGGGCAGCGGGCGGGACTCGCTGGCCACCACGATCACGGTGTTGCCGCTGACCACGGCGGGCGCCACCACCGAGACGAGCCCGAGCAGGCTGGAGTCCTGCGGTGCGAGCACCGCGGCGACGCCGGTCGCCTCGGGCAGCGAGATGTTGTAGTACGGCCCCGCGACCGGGTTGGCGGCCCCTCGGACCTGCGAGATCTTGTCGGCCCAGCCGGCGTACCAGACCCAGCGATCGATCGTGGCGTCCACCACCGCCTCGGCCGCCCGGGCCCCGATTCCCTCGGCGGCGCGAACCTCGGCGGTGAACTGCGACCGGCGTCCCTCAAGCAGCTCGGCCACCCGGTACAGCACCTGCCCGCGGTTGTACGCGGTCGCGCCGGACCAGCCGGCCACCGCCTTGCGCGCGGCGGTGACCGCGTCCCTGGCGTCCTTGCGCGAGGCCATCGCCGCGTTGGCCAGGAAGTTGTCCTTGTGGTCGGTCACCGGGTAGGACCTTCCGCTTTCCGAGCGCGGGAACGCCCCGCCGATGTAGAGCTTGTAGGTTTTGCGCACGGCCAGCCGCGAGGCGGGAACGGTCTCAGACATCGAGGTAGGCCTCCAAGCCGTGGCGGCCGCCCTCGCGGCCGTAGCCAGACTCCTTGTAGCCGCCGAACGGCGAGGTGGGGTCGAATTTGTTGAAGGTGTTGGCCCACACCACCCCGGCCCGCAGCCGCGCGGCCATCCACAGGATCCGCGAGCCCTTGTCGGTCCAGACGCCGGCCGACAGCCCGTAGGGGGTGTTGTTGGCCTTCGCGACCGCCTCGGCCGGCGTCCGGAAGGTGAGCACCGACAGCACCGGCCCGAAGATCTCCTCGCGGGCGATGCGATGGGCCGGTGACACTCCGGTGAACACCGTCGGCGGGAACCAGAAGCCCTTGACCGGCAGCTCGCACGGCGCCGACCAGCGCTCCGCGCCCTCGGCCTCCCCCGAATCGGACAGCTCGCGGATCTTGGCGAGCTGAGCGGGCGAGTTGATGGCGCCGACGTCGGTGTTCTTGTCCAGCGGATCGCCCAGCCGCAGGGTCGCCAGCCGCCTGCGCAGCGACGCGAGCACCTCGTCATAGACCGATTCCTGGACCAGCAGGCGGGACCCGGCGCAGCAGACGTGGCCCTGGTTGAAGAAGATGCCGTTCACGATCCCCTC
Source organism: uncultured Actinomycetota bacterium (assembly GCA_963836195.1). GTDB lineage: Bacteria > Actinomycetota > Actinomycetes > Streptosporangiales > Streptosporangiaceae > Trebonia. The sequence continues at coordinate 189,220 of CAWIIX010000021.1, forward strand.
GACCGCCTGGTCGATCGGCGCGTCGGCGAACACGATGTTGGCGGCCTTGCCGCCGAGTTCCAGGGTGACCTTCCTGCGCCCGGCCGCGCGGGCGATTTCCTTCCCGACTTCGGTCGAGCCGGTGAACGCGATCTTGTCGACGCCCGGGTGGGTGACCAGGGCGCGGCCGGTCGGCCCGGCCCCGGTGACGATGTTGACCACGCCGGGGGGAAGGTCGGCTTGCTGGCAGATCTCGGCGAACAGCAGGGCGGTGAGGGGCGTTGTCTCCGCGGGCTTCAGCACAACGGTGTTTCCGCAGGCCAGCGCCGGGGCGATCTTCCACGCGAGCATCAGCAGGGGGAAGTTCCATGGAATGACCTGGCCGGCCACGCCGAGCGGCCGCGGGTCCGGGCCGAACCCCGCGTGCTCCAGCTTGTCGGCCCAGCCCGCGTAGTAGAAGAAGTGCGCGGCGGCCAGCGGGATGTCGACGTCACGAGATTCGCGGATCGGCTTGCCGTTGTCGAGCGACTCGAGCACGGCCAGCTCGCGCGCTCGCTCCTGGATGATCCGGGCGATGCGGAACAGGTACTTGGCCCGCTCCCGGCCCGGCATGGCCGCCCAGGTCTTCTCGTAGGCCTTGCGGGCGGCGCTCACCGCGCGGTCAACGTCGGCCGGGCTGGCCTCGGTGACCTCGGCCAGGACCTCCTCGGTGGCGGGCGAGATCGTCTTGAAGACGCCGTCACCCTTGCCGGGGACGAAGTCGCCGTCGATGAACAGCCCGTATGACTCCCGCAGGGCGACGATGTCGCGTGATTCCGGCGCGGGCGCGTAGTCGAACTTTCCCATTACGAGTCCAGGGTGAAGTAGTCGGGGCCGGAGTAGCTGCCGGTGGTCAGCTTGGTCCGCTGCATCAGCAGGTCGTTCAGCAGGCTGGAGGCGCCGATGCGGAACCAGTCGGGGTCCAGCCAGTCGTCGCCGACGGTCTCGTTGACCAGCACCAGGTAGCGGATCGCGTCCTTGGCCGTGCGGATCCCGCCGGCGGCCTTGACCCCGACCTGCCGCCCGTGCGACTCGCGGTAATCCCTGACCGCCTCCAGCATCACCAGCGTCACCGGGAGGGTGGCGGCCGGGCTCACCTTCCCGGTCGAGGTCTTGATGAAGTCGGCCCCGGCCAGCATCGCGAGCCAGGAGGCGCGGCGCACGTTGTCCAGCGTGACCAGTTCGCCGGTCTCCAGGATCACCTTGAGGTGGGCCTTTCCCGCGCAGACCTCGTGCACGGCGGCGATCTCGTCGAAGACCAGCTGGTACTTCCCGGCCAGGAACGCGCCCCGGTCGATCACCATGTCGACCTCGTCCGCGCCGGCCGTGATCGCCGACCGCACATCCGCCAGCTTCACGTCCAGGCTGGCCCGGCCGCTGGGGAAGCCGGTGGCGACGCTGGCCACGTGGATGCCGGTGCCCTTTACCTCGGCCGCGGCGACCTCGGCCAGATCCGGGTAGACGCACACCGCCGCGACCATCGGCACGGTCGGGTCGGCCGGGTCCGGGTGCTTGGCCTTAGCGCACATCGCGCGGACCTTGCCCGGGGTGTCCTGGCCCTCCAGGGTGGTCAGGTCGATCATCGAGATCGCCAGGTCGAGCGCCAGCCGCTTGGCCGTGGTCTTGATCGACCGGCTGGCCAGCACCGCCGCGCGCGCCTCGGCCCCGACGCTGTCCACCCCGGGCAGCCCGTCCAGGAACCTTCTCAGGTCAGGGCCTGCGATAGTCACCGTAGTCACCGGCTCGCCCTCCGCTTTGCTCATCCCGGCCGCTGATCTCGACAGCCGCGCCAGTTCGGTCGCGTCGACCGCGTGGACAGGATACGCCGGGAACGCGCGCACCCCTCTTCCGCTCGATGAACTGGCCCGGGGCATACACACTGAGGGTGAGCGGGGAGCGCCAGGGAGGGCAGTTGCCAGACGACGAGGGTCACGGGGCCGGCTCGGTGCGGCTTGCCTCGGCGGCCGGCCGCTGGGTGCTGGCGGTGGCGGTGCTTGGCGACTCGATGATCCTGCTCGAGGCGACGGTCGTCAACGTGGCGCTGCCGACGATCGGCCGTAATCTCCACGCCGGGGTCGCGGGTTTGCAGTGGACGCTGAACAGCTACGTGCTCACGCTGGCGGCGCTGGTCCTGGTGGGCGGGTCGCGGGCGCGATCGGCCCCACCGTCGGCGGGTACCTGACCGAAGCGGTGTCGTGGCGCGCGGTCTTCCTGATCAACCTTCCGCTCGGGGTCTTCGTCGTCGCGGCGGCGCTTCGCCACGTGCCCGAGACCCGGGACCCGACCCACGTCGGCGGCGTGGATCTGCGCGGTGCCGCGCTCGCCACGCTGGCCATCGCGGGCGCGTGCTTCGCGCTGATCCAGGCGTCCGGAGGCCTGACGCCGGCGGTGATCGCCGCGGCGGCGGTCGGGGTGGGCGCCGCGGCCGGCTTTGTCGCCGTTGAGCGGCGGGCCGAGCACCCGATGCTCCCACCCCGGCGACCGGTTCTTTACCGCGGTGCTGCCTTCGCTGATCGTCTTCGGGGTCGGTCTCGGCGTGCTGATCACCCCGATCACGGCGACGGTCCTGGCGAGCGTCGATGCACGGCACTCCGGGATCGCCTCCGCCGTCAACAACGCGCTCTCGCGTCTCGGCCAGATGATCGCGGTCGCGGCCCTTCCCCTCGCCGCCGGGCTTTCCGGCTCCGCCTTCGAGGACCCGGCCAGGATGGCAGCCGGGTTCCCGGTCGCCATGAGGGTTGCGGCGGGGGCGTCTTTCGCGGCCGCGCTGCTCGCCTGGACCACGATCAGCAACGACGTCCTGAGCCGATCCGGTACGGACACCCAGCAGGCGCCGAAGGAACTCCCGCCGTCCGTCGCGCGGAACTGCCCGGTGGCCGGCACCCCGCTCGCCACGTCCTTGAATTCCCTGCCAAGGCCCGACCCGTCGACGACCCCGGCGCCTTAAGGCGCCGGGGTCGCCTGGATCCGGGACGGCTACGGTCAGAGCTTCGGAGTGGGCGCCGGCGCCACCCACACCTTCCCCTCGTGGGCCCGGGCATACGCGATCATGCCGGCCACCGTCTTCGGCACGGACGGGACGAGCTGGGCGCTGACGTACACGGACGTCGAGCTGCCGCCAGGCTGGCAGAGGCTATGGGCCGGGACCTTGCCCCCGCAGATCGGGACACCGGGGATGGCGTTCTGCGTCATCGACAGGATCTGCCCGGTTGCGGTGTCGATGGCCATCGTCCAGATGCCGATATGCAGCACCGTTCCGGTCCGGCCAAGCGAGTCGGAGTACTTGCCCTCGACCGTGACGCCGGGGATCTTGGCCGCGTCCTCGAGGAGCGCCTTGCTGAATGCGGGGGACAGCGGCTCGCTGGTGATCAGGTTCCAGATGCTCTGGAACAAGGTGGACGCGTTCGAGTGCGGGTTTGCGGTGTCCGAGTTGAGCGAGTCCCCGTCGAACCCCTCAAGCAGCGGCCACAGCTTGTTCGGGTCGGTGGGCAGCTGGTCCACTTGCGACTCGGTCAGGGGCTGGTTCCCGAGCCCGTAGAAGTCGGCGAACCCGGCCACGATCGGGTACATGCTGCCGCCGCCCGGGCCGCTGCAGTCCCCGCCGGTGGAGTCGCCGACCCCATCGTCAGTGCGCGTCTGCCACACGTTGTCGGTGGTTGTCCCGCCAATGCAGGTGACTACCTGCACCGTGTGGAAGTAGGGCTCGCTCCAGTCGACGTTCGGCTCCGAGACCGTGCCCGCCTGTTTGCCAATCGCGGTCGCGGCCGCGTCCAGGACGACGGCGGCGGGGGTGCTGGAGGTCGTGGTGTCAATGGTGTAGCTCACCGACGACAGGGTGACCTCGGCCCCCGGGTCGCCGGCCTGCTCCGCACTGGCGGTCGGACTCGCTTTCGCGGTCGCCTTCGGGGCCGGGGCCGCCCCCGGGGCCGTGTTCGACGGGGCCGACGACGATGGCAGGACCACCGCGGCCGCCACCGCCGCGGCGGCGACCGCCGCGGTCACGGCGACGGCCGTCATCCCGCGCCAGCCGGGCCGCCAGCGGGAGGCGGCCTTCCGGTGAGCCGGCGCCTGCTCCGCGCTCGCGCGCGCGATCGTCGCGTCCAGCCGCTCCAGTCCGTCCCTCATCCCCTCGTCCGAGAACTCGCGAACCCGGCCGGCCGAAGAGAGCAGGTCGTCAAGAGAGTTCATGATGCCTCCCGTCTCGCGTGCAAAGTCGTCACTGCGTAGGCGCCGCCGCCCGGCTGGCTCCGGAGCGCCCTCATCGCCCGCGTGCGCGCGCGGTGCAGGCGGCTCCTGGCCGCCGTCGGGCTGATGTCGAGTGCCGCGGCCGCCTCGGCGGGCGTCAGCCCTTCCCACGCCGTCAGCAGGAGCAGCTCACGGTCGGAGTCCGACAGGTCGGACAGCGCCGCCCGGAGTCGTCCGCGCTCGGCCCAGGCGTCGACCCGCTCATCGACCGCGTCCCAGTCGACCCCGGGATCGCCCGCCGTCTCATGTGCCGACCGCGTCTTCTGGAGGTGCCTGCGCAGCACGTTCAGCGCGATGCCGTACAGCCATGGCAGCGCGCTGCCGCTGTCGTGCGCGACGACCCGCGACGACGCGGACAGGGCGGCGATGAAAACCTCGGACGTCAGATCTTCAGCGGCTGGCGGCCCGGCCCGTCGCGCCAGGTACCGGAACACGGCATGGGCGTGCCGTTCATAAAGCACGCCCATCAGTTCCGGCTGACGCGGCAGGCGGGCCAGCAGCTCACCATCGGAGCGTTGATCACCTGTCATGCCCTGCTTATGCGTCGAGAGTCCCACGCGTTGCAGGCTAACTTTCCGGCCTCGCCGTCGCGGCTACCTCGCCCGCAACGGGAACACCGCTGGGGAAGACACGTCACCAGGGGGACAGGAACATGAAGATCGCCGTCATGGGCGGGACCGGGCTCATCGGATCGCAGGTAGTCAAGATCCTCAATGCGGGCGGGCACGAGGCGGTGCCGCACTCGCGGTCCACCGGCGTGGACCTGCTCAGCGGGCGGGGACTGCCGGGAGCGCTGAAGGGCGCGAACGTCGTCGTCGACGTGACCAACTCGCCGACGTTCGACGACGCCTCGGTCGCGTTCTTTCAGACGACGTCGGACAATCTGCGGGCGGCCGCCGCCGACGCCGGGGTCGGCCACGCCGTCCTCCTCTCGATTGTGGGCGCTGACCTGGTGCCCGGCCTGGTCTACTACCGAGGCAAGGTGCTGCAGGAGGACGTGCTCAAGTCCGGTTCCACGCCGTACTCGATCGTCCGCGCGACCCAGTTCTTCGAGTTCATCGAGCCGGCGCTGTCCTTCAGCGCCGACGAGAACACGGTCCGCCTGTCACCCGCCCTCATCCAGCCGATCGCCGCGGCCGACGTCGCCCAGGCGATCGCCGACGTCAGCTCGGGCGCGCCGCTGGAGGGCACCCGCGACGTCGCCGGGCCAGAGGTCTTCAGGCTTGACGAGCTGGGCCGGATCACCCTCGCCGCGCGCGATGACCATCGCACCGTCGTCACCGACGACCGGGCCGGCATCTTCGCCGCCGTCCCGGGCGACGCGCTGATCGCCAAGGACGGCGCGGTCCTCGCCGCGACCACCTACCGCGAGTGGCTCGCCCGCTGACCCGGCCGGGGCCACGGCCGTCCTCAATGAGGCCACCCGCCTTTTGAACTGCAACCATAGGTTGCGGATAGGTCGATGACATGCTACCGTTGGTTGCAGATAGGGAGCGCGGGCGATCGGCGTCCGCCGACGCCAACCGAAGTGGGAGCGGATGCTGATGCCAAGTCTGCTGATCGACCGGGATGTGCTGATCGAGGCGCCAGTCGAGGTGGTGTGGCGGACCATCACCGAGCCCGAGCAGATGACGCAGTGGTTCGCCGACCGGGTGGACCTGGTGGTCGAACCGGGCGCCCAAGGCTATATGGGGTTCGGTGACCAGGGCGGGCCCGTCGTGGTGGAGGTCGTAGATCCGCCGACGCGGTTCTCGTTCCGCTGGAACGACAACGTCAACGGCGAGCCCGCTGCCGGCAACTCGATGCTGGTTGAGTTCACGCTGACGGCCGAGGGCGGCGAGCGGACCCGCCTTCGGGTCGTGGAAAGCGGTCACGAGTCGCTCGACTGGCCCGACGCGGAGAAGCAGCGCTACGCCGACGAGCACCGGGGCGGCTGGGGCGAGATCCTGGACCGCCTCGCCACGCTGCTTGGGAAACGCCAGCCGGAGTGACCGCGCAGGCTGACGACGAGCTGTGGTCCGCCGTCGCCGACCCGTCTCGCCGGCGGGTTCTCGACCTCCTGGTCGGCAACGGCGAGGCGAGCGCGAGCTGGCTGGCGGAACGGGTCCCGTTCTCCCGCCAGGCCGTCTCCAAGCACCTGGTCGTGCTCGAGCGGGCCGGCCTGATCAGCCGCCGCAAACGGGGCCGGGAGGTTCTCTACCAGGTCGAGGCGGATCGCCTGGACCAGGCCACCCGGGCCATGGCCGAGCTCGCGGCGCAATGGGACCGGCGACTCGGCTCGATCAAGCGGCTCGCCGAGACCGCGCACGCCGAGGCGAAACGAAGCCACCACGATGACAACGAGAGAGGAGACCGCCATGGCGGATGAATCAACGCGAACCGCGAGCGGACACCCGATCGCCAGCGCCGGCGAATGGCGCGCGGCCCGGCTCGCGCTGCTCGAGCAGGAGAAGGAGCTCACCAAGCGCAGCGACGAGCTGGCCCGCCAGCGGGCGGCGCTGCCGTGGGTCCCGGTCGACAAGGACTACACGTTCACGACCGAGGCGGGCGAGGCGACGCTCGACGGCCTCTTCTCCGGTCGATCGCAGCTGATCGTCTACCACCTCATGTTCGGGCCCGACTGGACCGAGGGATGCCCCAGCTGCTCGGCGATCGCCGACGGCTTCGAAGGCGTCCGCGCTCACCTCGAGGCCCATGACGTGTCGCTGGTCGCGATCTCGCGGGCGCCGCTCGACCGGCTGCTTGCCTACCGCGAACGCATGGGGTGGACGTTCCCGTGGGCGTCATCGCTCGGGAGCGACTTCAACTACGACTTCCACGTCACGATCGACCCCGATGTCGCGCCGGTCGAGTACAACTACCGGGGCCAGGGCGAGCTCGAGGCGCGAGACGTCAACTGGAAGGACTGGACCGGCGAGCAGCCGGGCATGAGCGGGTTCGTCCGCGACGGCGGACGGGTGTTCCACGCCTACTCCGCCTACGCCCGGGGCCTCGACGCGCTCTGGGGGGCGTACCAGTGGCTCGACCGGGCGCCGCTCGGCCGCAATGAGGATGGGTACTGGTGGCGGCTGCACGACGCATACGAGCGGTGACGCCCGTCGCTGAACGCCCGGCCGGTGGCGAAGGCGACAGCCTCCAAGCGCGGCGAAACCGTCGGTCGGGCGGCCGGGCATCGGCACATCGTCCTCATCGTCACCACTGACACCAAGCCGGACGGACATGGGCGTGAGCGAGTAGTTCGGGTCGCCGGCTGCCCCCAACTGCACACGCTAACGCTCGCGGCCGGAAACCGCGGGCCCTAAAGGAACACAATCATGGCGCGAGCGCGGCGGCGGCGGCGGTCAGCAACTGCTCGACGCGGGCGTCGGCGGCCGCCCGGGCGGCCGGCAGCTCGCCGCGTGACCGAACCGGCTGGATGACCTCGGCGTAGATCTTCAGCTCGGGCTCGGTGCCGCTCGGCCGGATCATCAGCCGCGCGACGTCGCCGACGCGCCAGATCAGGACGTTCGCGGGCGGGATCGGCTGGCCCGGGGAGCGCTCCGCGCGGCCGCCCGCCAGGTCCACCACCCCGTCGGCGCCCTCGCGCAGGTCGGTCACCGTGACCGGCTGGCCGGCCAGCACGCGCGGCGGCTCCGCGCGGACCCGGTCGACCGCATCGGCCAGCCGGGCCAGGCCGGCCGTGCCGTCCGTCCGCAGCGACCGCTGCCGGGTGACGTGCAGCCCGTGGGCCAGCGCGAGGTCGTCGAGCCGGTCGGCCAGCCCCCGTCCCGCCCGGGCTTCTTCCGCCGCCACGCGCAGCACCAGCAGCGCCGCGCTGATCCCGTCCTTGTCGGCCACCAGGTCCGGCCGAACCGCGTAGCCAAGGGCCTGCTCATAGCCGTAGACCAGCGCGCCGTCGGCGCCCCCGGCCCGCGCGATCCACTTGAAGCCGGTCAGCGTGGTGACGCAGCGCACGCCGGCCGCCTGCGCCAGCCGACGCAGCAGGGACCCGGACACGACGGTGGTGGCGACGACCGGGGGAGGCCCGCCGGGGTCCCCGGAACCGCTGGAGCCGCCGGGGCCGCTCGAGCCGTCGGCGCCGCCGCTGGCCAGGCGGGTCAGCACCGCATCGCCGAGCAGGGCGCCGAGTTCGTCGCCGGTGAGCATCCGCCAGCCCTCGGGGCCCGGCACCATGACCGCCAGCCGGTCGGCGTCGGGGTCGTTGGCCAGAACCAGGTCGGCGCCTTCGCGCTCCGCCGTCGCCGCGGCCAGGTCCAGCACCCCCGGCGCTTCCGGGTTGGGGTACGGCACGGTCGGGAAGGCGGGATCGGGCTGCTGCTGGGCGGCGACCGGCACCGGCGCCGGCCAGCCGGCCGAGGCCAGCACCGCCCGCAGCGTCGCGTCCCCGACGCCGTGCAGCGCGGTATGCACGACCTTCAGTCCCCGCCCGACGGTTAGCTGGCCGCCATCCGCAGTCGGCCCGCCATCGGCAGCGACCTGCCTGCCGTCAGCCGCCACGCGCGGTCCGCCGACCGCCACGGCCGTGATGTAGGCGCTTACAGCATCCTCGGCGGACGCGAACGCGAACGGCCCCTCGGCCCAGCCCGCAGGCAGCCGAAGGGGGTCGACCGCGTCGATGAACGAGGCGATGTCGGAGTCGGCCGGCGGCAGCAGCTGCCCGCCGTCGCGCACGTAGACCTTGATCCCGTTGTCCCGGCGGGGGTTGTGGCTGGCCGTCACCATCACTCCGTAGGCGGCGTGCAGATACCGCACCGAGAAGGCGAGCACCGGGGTCGGCAGCGGCCCGGGCAGCATCGACACGCTGACGCCGGCCCGGGACAGGATCCGGGCGACGTCGGCGGCGAAGACGTCGGACTTGGCGCGACCGTCGTAGCCGATTACGACACCGGCCGCCGCCGCGCCCGGGTCCGTGGCGGCGATATAGCGGGCCAGGCCGGCCGCCACCCGCCCGGCCACCAGCCGGTTCATGCGCATCGGGCCTGCGCCCATCGCGGCCCGGATGCCGGCCGTGCCGAAAGCCAGCGATCCCTCGAAGCGCCCGGCCAGCTCGGCGGCCGCGTCTACGGCGTCCCCTGCGCCAAGCAGCTGGTCGAGCTCGGCCCTCGTCTCCGGGTCGGGGTCGGCCTCCCGCCAGGCCAAGGCGGTGGCCGTGAGGCCGCTCTCCGATGCCGTCATTCGCGCACTCCCTTGCGTCGCCGGGGGATCAGAACCAATCTTCTCAGGGGTACAACTGATCCATGAGCGAACTGCTTGGCCGCCTGCAGGACCGGACGTTCCTGCGGGCGACCGCCGCGACCGTCGGCTCCTATCCGCCGGAGCGCCGGCTCAACGCCGCGCAGCTGGCGTCGTACCTCGACCGTCGCGCGTTCGCGGTGGTCGGCTCCGCCCGTCCTGACGGACGCCCGCACGCGGCGCTGTCCGCCTACATCAGGCGCGAAGGGACGTTCTGGCTGCCGACGGTGGCCGGCTCGGTCCGCGAGCGGAACCTGCGGGCCGCCCCCTGGCTGACGATGGTGATCGCCGAGGGGGACCACGACGAGCACATCGCCGTCCTTATCGAAGGGTCGGCCGAGGTCGTCCAGCCGTCGCTGGCGCCGGCGGATGTGCGGGCCGCCGTCTCCGGCGACTGGATCAGCGCCTGGATCCGGCTGACGGCGGACCGCCTGATGTCCTACGGGGCCGAGGGCGCGAGGATATAGCCGACGGCCGCCCACCGCCGCGGACGGTGCTCAGAAGAGCGTCGCCGGCCCGGTCGGCATCGTCTCGGGGAGCGGCTCGATCTCGGGTACCCGGGCCCGAACGTCGTCGTGGAACCGGCGCGCCAGCTCGAGCGCGTCGACGTTGTCGGGGGTGTGGATGAAGACGGTCGGGGAGCGCCCCTCCCGCAGCCAGCCGGCGACGTCCTCGAGCCACGGCTGCCATCCCGCGATGGTCCGCGCGTTGTCGTCCCGGCCGATGTAGCGGACGACCGGCTCGGCGGTGAGGGCCCGCGCCCGGCGGGGCAGCCGCGGCTTCTTGGTCCACGCCTCCCGCTCGGCGGCGCTGGTCGGCGGGCTGCCGAACAGGGTGGTGGTGTCGAACGTGGCCCATTCGGCGTCGGCGTAGCCGAGCGCCCGCTCCAGCTGCTGCTCCGCTCGCGGGTCCTCGAAGAACTCGCGGTCGCGCACCTCGACGCAGTAGCGGTGCCCACGCGGAAGCCGGCGCAGGAAGCCGGCCAGGGCGCCGAGGTCGGCCGGGCCGAACGAGGGCGGCAGCTGGATCCACAGCGTGTGGGCCCGCGGCCCGAGGGGCTCGATCGCCGCCAGGAAGGCGCGCAGCGGCTCGTCGACGTCCGCCAGGCGGCGCTCGTGCGTGATCGGCCTCGGCAGCTTAAGGACGAAGCGGAAATCGGGGTCGGTCTGCTCGGCCCACGACCGCACCGTGTCGAGGGCCGGCGTCGCGTAGAAGGTGGTGTTGCCCTCCACCGCGTTGCACCAGGTCGCGTACGCGCTCAGGCGCTCGCGGGGAGACAGCGGGTGGGGCAGGTAACGCCCCTGCCAGGGTGCGTACGTCCACATCGCGCAGCCGACGTGGAGCTTCATGGCCCCGAGGTTACCGGAGCGGCGAAAAATCGGGTGCCTTCCGACTGCGCCGTGGTTACCGTGACGTACATGGACGTGACGTTCACGAAGGATTCCGGGCGTCGGTACCTGATGACGGTCGTCCGGGAGCGCGGACCGGAGCTGGCGCCCCGGCACGGCCCGGGTTACGACGACTACCTGCCCCATGACGCCGTGCACTTCCTGGTCGAGGCCGAGGCGCGCCTCGCCGGCGGCGCCTTCGGCCGGATCGCGGCCGGCCAGAGCAACATGTTCTGGCCGGCCGACAATCGGCTGCTGAGGCACCAGAAGCGCCGGGAGGCGAGGCGGAAGCCGAGCCCGGCCGAGCACGCCCAGATGGGCCGGTCCGAGCATCTCGCCTCGATCTGCCAGGTGCTGTGGCAGCTACGGGCAGGGCACCGCGGCGAGCCGCCTGCGTGGTTCGACCGGGTGCCGCCCGAGGATCGGGAATCCAGGCTGACCGAGCGGATCCTGGCCCGGCTGGACGAGTTCGCCGCGCGCTGGCACGCCCTGCCGGTAGGCGGCGGCATCACCCTCACCTGGCCGCTGGACAACCACGGCCGTCCGGCTGCCGCCGCCGTACCCTAGGGAACTCAGAGCCGCGATCAGCCTCCCAGCTCGGCCCGGAGTTCGGCCGCCGCCGCTGCGAGGGCTGCCATCTTGCCGTCGGCGGACTCGCGCGGCAGGTACTTCAGGCCGCAGTCCGGCGCGAGCACGAGCCGGTCCGCGGGCACGTACGGCAGCGCCCGCCGGACCCGGTCGGCCACCACCGAGGGCGTCTCCACGGCCGGGTCGGACAGGTCGAGCACCCCGAGGATGATCGTCTTGCCCGACAGCGAAGACAGCACCGAGCAGTCAAGCGAGGACTGGGCGGTCTCGATGGAGATCTGCTCGACGTCGCAGTCCGCAAGCTCGGGGAGGAACGAGTACCCCTCGGGGCGCTCGTGGATGACGGCCGCGTAGCCGAAGCAGAGGTGCAGGGCGGTGGTGCCGAGCCCGGTCACGCCCTCGAGCGCCCGGTTGACGACCGCCACCCCGTACTTGGCGGCCTCGGACGCCCGCGCCTGCAGATAAGGCTCATCGAGCTGGACGATGTCGGCGCCGGCCGCGAACAGGTCGCGGATCTCCTCGTTCACCGCCTCGGCGTACCCGAACGCGAGCGCCTCGCGGCTGCCGTAGTAGTCGTCCTGCGCCTGCTGCGCCATCGTGAACGGTCCGGGCACGGTGATCTTGACCGTCCGCGACGTGTGGTCGCGAAGGAACTTCAGATCCTCCACCTCGACCGCGTGACGACGCTTGATCGGGCCGACGACCCGCGGCACCGGGTTCGGGTGGCCGCTGCGGTCGAGCGCCGTCCCCGGGTTGTCGATGTCGACCCCGTCGAGCGCGGTCGCGAACCGGTTGGAGTAGCTTTCCCGGCGGATCTCGCCGTCGGTGACGATGTCCAGCCCCGCGTCCTCCTGCGCGCGGATCGCGAGCAGGGTGGCGTCCGCCTGCGCCTGCTCGAGGAACTCGGGATCGACGCGCCACAGCTCGGTCGCGCGCACCCGGGGCGGGAACCGGCCGGCCAGCCGGCCCCTGTCGATAAGCCAGTCAGGCTGTGGATAACTTCCGACCAATGACGTGGGGAGAAACATGAGCTGCACGTTACGCCGGACGAACCCCCCACGTAAAACGCAGGTCACCGCTCATTCCTGATAACTACAGAATGTTGACGGCGCGCGACACCACCAGGACGACGGTCACGATCGAGATGGCCGACTGCACGGTCATCGCGATCTTGGCCCAGCGGGACAGCGGCATCACGTCGGTCGGGCTGAACGCGGCGGCGTTGGTGAACGCCAGGTACAGGTAGTCGACGAAATGCGGCTCCCAGTCGGGCGGGACCATCACCGGCGGGCTGACCATCTGCACGAACTGGAAGTCCGGGTACTGCTTGGTGTTGAGCGCGCGGGCCACCGGCCCGCCGCGGTCGAACTCCCAGTACCACAGGCCGAACACGATCACGTTGGTCAGCCAGATGAGCGCGCCGGTGATCAGCAGGTGGCTCGGCGTGGTGCCGGTGGTTCCCTGCGTGATGCCGATGGCCAGCCGCGCTAGCGACCAGAGGTTGGACAGGCTCAGCAGGGCGGCGAACGTCAGCGCCAGCAGCCGGATCGCCTTGGACTCCTTATCGATGCGACGCGGATTGGCAACCAGGAGCATCACGATCAGCACCCCCTGCACCGCGGGCAGCACCCAGGACGGATGGACGAGCACCAGCCGGTCGGGCAACGCCATCTGCAGCCCGACCGCCACTGCGGTGGTCACCGTGACCGGCCACCGCAGTTCGCCCTGCGTGCGCCGCCGCCATGCGGGGACGGCGCGGGCCGCGTGCACCGCCGTATCGGCCTGGGTGTGCAGCCAGTCGCCCGTGCGCACGCCCTCAGTATCAAGTCGCCCCGCGATCAGGCGCTGGAGTTCGTCGATCCGCTCGTGCAGCGAGCGGATCCCGTCCATGACCTCGGGCGCGGCCGGAGGCGCGGCTTGAGGGGCGGCGGCGGGGCGGTCTTAGAGGCGGCGGAAGGCGCGACGTGAGGCGCGGCGGCACCGCTCTGCGGAGTCGGCCGCGCCTCGTCGTCGCTCATCCCCGGCACACCTCAAGTGTGGCCGGCCGGCGTGACCAGACCGTCACGTTAGTGCGGGATCCCCGAGATCGCGTCGCCGACCCGGCCGAGCGCCTCCCCGACCCGGACGCCCTTGCCGGGGACGGCGGGCGACTCGAGCCGGTCGGCCAGCCGGTAGAGCGCGTAGAGCCCTTGCACGCCCGCCCACCGGGCCGGCTCCGGCTCCCAGGACCGGCTGTGATGGCCGACCCACGGCAGCGCCGTCAGCGGCGACGGCTCCGCTAGCACCAGGTCGGCCAGGGTCCGTCCGGCCAGGTTGGAGGCGGCGACGCCGACCCCGGTGTAGCCGCCCGCCCAGCCGAGGCCGGACGCGGGGTTGTACGTGACGGTGGCGCACCAGTCGCGCGGCACTCCGAGCACGCCGCACCAGGCGTGCGCGATCGGGGCCGAGCCCGCCGCCGGGAACATCCGCCGCAGCACGTCGGTCAGCGCGGCCACGGTCGCGGGATCCGTCTGCCCCAGCTGGTCCACCCCCGAGCCGAATCGGTAGGGCACGCCGCGCCCGCCGAGCGCGATCCGGCCGTCGGCGGTGCGCTGCGCGTACATGTACGCGTGGGCCTCGTCGCCCAGCGTTTCCGCCCCGTTCCAGCCGATCTCCTGCCACGCCTCGGGCGAGAGCGGCTCGGTCACGATCATGTGGCTGTTCATCGGCAGCAGCGCCCGCCGCAGCCCCGGCAGGCCGGCCGTGTAGCCCTCGGTGCAGCGCAGCACCGAACGCGCCCGGACGTCGCCGAACTTCGTCCGGGCGACCGCGCCGGCCCCAGCGGCACCGGGCGGCCCGCACGGCTCGATCGCGGTGACCGGCGTCGCCTCGTAGATGTCGACCCCGCGCCGCTCGGCCGCCGAGGCGATCCCGGCCGCGAGCGCGGCGGGCTGGATGCGGGCGCTGGCCGGGGCGTAGAGCCCGGCCAGCGCGCCCGCCACGTTCACCCGGGCGCGCAGCGCGGCGGGGGAGAGGAACTCGTACACGTCGTCGCCGTCCCCCCACTCCCTGATCGCGGCGACTGAGTCACGCAGCCGGGCGAGCTGCGACGCCGACCTGGCGACCGAGAGCCGGCCGCCCTTCACGAAGTCGCAGTCGATCGACTCGGCCTCGCACACCCGGCCGACCTCGTCCACCGTCGACCTGAGCTCGGCCTCGAGCGCCCGGACGCCCGCGACCCCGCCCGGCCCGCGCGCGTAGCGGGCCCGCGACCCCGGCAACTCGGACGTCACCCAGCCGCCGTTCCGCCCGGACGCCCCGTATCCGGCGAACGCCGCCTCGAGCACCACGATCCGGAGCGACGGTCGCAGCCCCGCCAGGTAGTACGCCGTCCACAGTCCCGTGTAGCCGCCGCCGACGATGGCGACGTCCGCCTCGAGCGGGCCGGGCAGGGACGCGCGCCGCGGGGGGAACCCGCCGAACGCCTGCCACCAGTAGGAGACTTCACCGTTACGCATGAGGGTGAACGTACCTCATGCCCCCGCCACCAGGCAGAACCAGGTTGCCAGGGGGAGCCGGGGAGGACTCCCGGGGGGAGTATCGTCCGGCCCGCCTCGGCAGGTACCGTCTGAGTCATGCGACTGGGGGTACTCGACGTCGGGTCTAACACGGTGCACATGCTCGTTGTCGATGCGCATCCAGGCGGCCAGCCGCTCCCCGCGTTCTCGCACAAGGTCGACCTGTCGCTCGCCGCGCACCTGGACCAGGACAACACGCTGTCGGCGATGGGCGAGAAGCGGCTGACGGAGGTGGTCGCCGACGCGCTGCGGATCGCCGAGGACACCGGCGTCGAGGACTTCATCGGGTTCGCCACCTCCGCCGTCCGGGATGCGGGCAACGGCGAGGACGTGCTGGCCAGAATCCAGGAGCGGACCGGCGCCCGCATCCGGGTGCTGTCCGGTGAGAGCGAGGCCAAGCTCACCTTCCTGGCCGCCCGCCGCTGGTTCGGCTGGTCATCCGGGCGGCTGCTGGTCGTCGACATCGGCGGCGGCTCGCTTGAGATCGCGGCCGGCCAGGACGAGGACCCCGAGGTCGTGGTGTCGCTGCCGCTCGGCGCCGGACGGCTGACCAGGGACTGGTTCACCGCCGACCCGCCGCCGCCGGGCGAGGTGCGGGCGCTGCGCCGACACGTGCGGGCGCAGATCGCCAAGCTGGCCGGCGGGCTGCGCCGCGGCGGCGCGGTCGATCACGCGGTGGGCACGTCCAAGACGTTCAGGCAGCTCGCGCGGATAGCCGGGGCGGCGCCGTCGAGCGAGGGGTTCTACACCAAGCGGTTCCTCAAGCACAGCGACACCGGCCTGTGGGCGGAGCGGCTGGCGTCGATGACCCGGACCGAGCGGGCCCGGCTCCCCGGCGTCTCCGAGGGGCGGGCGGGGCAGATGCCGGCCGGCGCGATCGTCGCCGACGCGGTGATGGACCTGATGGGCCTCAGCCAACTCCAGATCTGCCCGTGGGCGCTGCGCGAGGGCGTCATACTCAAGCGCCTCGACGTGCTCGCCGACCCGGCCACCCGCACCTTAGCCTGACCGCGAACAGCCTCACCCGGACCAGCCTCACCCGGACCAGCCTCACCCCGAAAAACCGATGGGCGCCGCCGCGGATCGCGGCGGCGCCCATCGGGTCGCGGTGCTCGGAGCCTAGAGCAGGCGGATGCCCTCGGTCGGCTCATCGGGGTCGATGAGGCCGGTGCGGCTCGGCTGCTCGCGCTTGGGCTCGCGGTCGGCCGTCGGGTCGCCCAGGCCGGACACCGGAGCGCCGGTTGGCAGGGGCAGCGAGGGCCGGGGCGGGCCGTCCTGCGGGCCGCCGAAACGGCTCGCCCGGTCGGCCAGCGACGGCGGCGGCGGCGGAGTCGTGCCCGGACGCCCGTTCGGGCCGCGGCCGCCGGGGGGCAGCATCCCGCCGCCGACGGGCACGGGCCCGTCGAACGGGTCGGGAGCAGGCTCCTGAGCCGCGTGCATCCCGGGGCGCCCGCCCAGCCCCGACCGCCGGGGGAAGGGCTGGCGCTCGTCCTCGCCCCGCTGCGGCGCGGCGGTGCCGGCCGCGACCGTCTCCGCCGTCGGCGGCGCCAGCGTCGCCAGGCCCAGGTCGTCCTCCTGGCTGTCCTCGCCGGCCTCCGCGTTGGCGGCGTCGGCCGCCTCGGCCAGGCTGACCGCCCGGCTGACGGACTGGTTGACCTCTTCCTCGAGCGACATCCGGGCGGCCTCCGCGGCGACGAGGCCCTGCACGCCGCCGAGGATGTCGGTCAGGCGGCGCACGGTCTCGGCGTGCCTGGTGCTGAGCAGGTTGAGCCTGCGCTCGGCGCCGTCGTGGATGGCGGTGGCGCGCGCCGTCGCCTCGTCGAGGACCTTCTTCGACTGGGCCTTGGCCTGGGCGAGGGCCGCGTCCGCCTTCTTCCGGGTGTCGCTGGTCAGCCGGTCGGCCTCGGTCTTGGCGGCGGTGCGGGTCTTGTCGGCCTCGTTCCTGGCGGCCGAGATGGTCCGCTCGGCCTGCTCCTGGGCGGCGGTCAGCATCCGCTCGGCCTGCTCGCGCGCCTCGGCCCGGACCCGGTCCGACTCCTGCTGGGCGTCGGCCCGCTGCTTGGCGATATCTTCGTCGGCCTTGCTCTTCTGCGCGTGCGCCTCGTCGTCCGCCAGCTTCAGGATCTGGGAGATCCGCTCGCTGACCTCCTCGTGGGCGGGCCTGCCGGACAGCGCCTGCTGGCGCACGGTCGACAGCTCACGGCGGAGGTGCTCGGAGTCGTCGAGCGTCCGGGCGAGACGCTGCTCAAGCTCGCGGATCTCGTTGTTCCGGCGCGCTACGAAGTCGTCAACCTGGCGGCGGCTGTAGCCGCGCATCTGCATCTCGAACTCTTCGTGCAGCAGGTTCGGCAGGAGGTCACTGTTTTCATTCACGAGATTTGGGTCCTGAGTGGTCTGCGGGGACGATAGTCCGGGAGTCTAGCGGTGGCCGCGCCCTGCGTGGTGAGCTGCAGGTACGGCACGAGCATGGGGCGTACAGCGGTTGACCTGCCCAACTCTTCCCCGGGCGGGTGCCCTCCGCAACCGAAACGGCCGAATTGCGGCCGTGGTATGGCGTCAACGCTGCGCGCGACGTAAGCTGTAATCAGTTAGTTACCCTCAGATATGCGGACATTGGATCATGTACCGCAACATAAACGGACATATGGTGCTGGCCGTAACGATGATGCCAAGGCGCTGAAAGTAAACAGATGTCCGTTATCAGACGCAGATCATTTCCGCTACTGAATCGTGGGATCGTTACCGCAAAGGCGGGTAAAACCGTACGCAAGGGTGGTCTGCGAATGGCTCCGATGGGTCATGCGGAGGAATGGTGTTGCGACGTAAGCTGAAAGGCGGGGCAGGCAGTGCCCGGCCGACGGAGGTGAACACGATGCCCATGCAGGTGGATCTTCGTGTTCACGACGACGTGGCGCTCGACGAGATCGAGCTTTACACGGACGTGCTCGCCGCCGTTGCGGCCTCTGATGGCCCGCTCCCGCAGAGCGAACTCGACGCCGCGCTTGGCCTGCGGGCCTGCGCCTAAGGGCCTAGTCCCAGGGGCGCCGGTACATCACATCGGTTGACCAGAGCTCGAAGCCGAGCGCGGTGTACATCTTGACCGCCGCCGTGTTGTCCTCGTCAACGTAGAGCATGACCTCGGCCAGCCCCAGCCGGCGCAGGTGAGCAAGGCCGGTCAGGGTCAGCGCCTTGCCGAGCCCGCCGCCCTGCTCGCCCGGGTCGACCCCGACCACGTAGACCTCGCCGATCGGCTCGCCCGCCCCGGCCGCGGGCTGGTGCACCTTCGTCCAGTGGAACCCCGCCAGCCGGCCGTCGCGCTCGGCCAGGAAGAAGCCGTTCGGATCGAACCACGGCTCCTCCTCGCGCAGCCGAAGGTCGTCCATCGTCCACGAGCCCTGCTCGGGGTGATGGGCGAACGCCCGGTGGTTGACCGCCAGCCAGGCCGCCTCGTCCGTGCCGGGGGCGAACGGGCGGACCGTGACCCCGTCCGGGAAGGCCGGGTCGGTCCCGGGGGCGTTGGCGAGCGGCATCCGGAGCTGCAGCAGCGCCCGTATCCGGGTGAATCCCGTCTTCGCCGCCAGCGCCTCGGCGCCCGGCAGGTCGCCGTGCGCCCACAGCCGCACCCCGTGCCCGGACGCGCCCGCCAGCAGGCCCGCGAGCAGCGTCGCGCCGTGCCCCTGACGCCGGCGGGCGGGGTGAACGACGAGCTCGCCGCTCATGTCGCCGCCCTGCGCCTCGTCGTCGGGTCCGTCCAGATGCGCGTAGCCGACCAGGTCGTCGCCGTCGGCGGCCAGCACGACGTCGACCGCGAGCGGCCCGCTGCCGTGCCTGACCTGCAGGAGCACGTCCTCGCTGAGCGGGGCGACGCCGTCGGCGGCGGTCGCGGCGCCGGCCAGCGCCAGGACCTGCGCGGCTCGCCCGGGCGTGAGCGGGCCCTCGTCGATGCGCGCGCCGGGGGCGGTCGGTCCGGTCACCGGTCGGCCGGGATCACCACGTCCGACCCGAGCCGGGGGCAGAGATCGGCGCTGTCGCGGTCCTCCGGCACGCCCTTGACCGGGACGAACCGGTAGCCGACGTTCCGCACGGTGCCGATCAGCGCCTCGTGCTCGGGGCCGAGCTTGGCCCGCAGCCGCCGGACGTGGACGTCCACCGTCCTGGTGCCGCCGAAGTAGTCATAGCCCCAGACCTCCTGCAGCAGGTGCGCCCGGGTGAAAACCCGGCCGGGGTGCTGCGCCAGGAACTTCAGCAGCTCGAATTCCTTGAAGGTGAGGTCGAGGACCCGGCCGCGCAGCTTGGCCGAGTAGGTGGCCTCGTCGATGGCCAGGTCGCCGGACCTGATCTCGTCGGGCGCGTCGGCGGCGGCGCGCATCGCGCGGCGCCCGGTGGCCAGCCGCAGCCGCGCCTCGACCTCGGCCGGGCCGGCTGTGTTCAAGATCACATCGTCAGCGTTCCACTCGGCGCTGATCGCGGCAAGCCCGCCCTCGGTGACAATGGCGAGCATGGGGCAGTCGAGGCCGGTCGTGTGGAGCAGACGGCAGATACTCTTTGCGTGCGCAAGGTCGCGTCGCGCGTCAACCAGGATGACGTCGGCCGGCGGCGCCTCGACCAGCGCGGAGGCGTCGGCGGGGAGCACGCGGACGGAGTGCAGCAGCAGGCCGAGGGCGGGCAGGACCTCCGACGAGGGCTCAAGTACGCCGGTCACCAATAGCAGCTCGCTCACCGGATGCCACCTCCAGTCATGCGGCGTGGGAACGCCATCATTATCTGTATAAACACAAACGGGACCCGGGGGCAACAGCGCCCAAGGTCCCGTTGAAATGAGGATAACCGATATGGCCAAAGTGACCATCAGGTACTGGGCCGCCGCCAAGGAGGCGGCCGGGGTTCAGGAGGAGTCGGTCGAGGCAATCACGCTCAGCGATCTGCTTAACACGGTTGTCGCCAGCCGGAAACCCGACGGACGCCTGGCGGACGTCCTCGCGAGGTCGTCCTTCCTGGTCAACGCGGATCCGGTCGGTCGTACGGACAGGCAGTCGATCGTGCTCGACGACGGCGCGGTGGTCGAGGTCCTGCCGCCCTTCGCCGGCGGCTGAGCCGGCCGAGAGTGACGACGGCGACGCGTGTCGTCGACGGTCGGAGCCCCGGCAGCAGCGGAGAGCCGGTCAGTCGGGCACTAAACGTGACGTGTTTCACTCGGATGAATCTCCGTGAACTCGAGCAACACTGACGACAAATGGTAACTGATTGCGTCGATTTGATTGCTTTGCGTGATTAGGACCGGTATATCGGTTACTGTGAGCACCGACCCCGCGATGGCCGCCGAGCAGAATCTTCCGCCGCCATTGAACCGCCCCGTCCACGGCCACGTTCTACCTGATGTGCCGGACGCAGCAACGGCCAGCGGCGAACGCGGAGCCGACGAAGCGTTTATCAGGGCGTTGTACGCCGAGCATGGCGGCGCCCTGCACCGGTACGCCATGCATCTGACCGGAGGCGACGCACAGCGGGCGGAGGACCTCGTGCAAGAGACCATGGTGCGGGCGTGGCGCCACCCGGACGCCCTGGCGGACCGTCCGGCTCGCCCGTGGCTGTTCGCGGTGGCGCGCAACCTCGCGGTCGACGCCCACCGCGCCCGGCAGTCGCGGCCGAACGAGGTCGGGCAGTCGGCCTTCGACACCCTGCCCGCGCACGACGACGCGGACCGGACGCTCGAGTCGTGGGCGGTGGCGGAGGCGCTGGCCTCGCTGCGACCGGACCACCGCACGGTTATCGTCGAGACCTACTACCGCGGGTGTTCCGTGGCCGAGGCGGCCGCGACCCTCGGCATCCCGCCCGGAACGGTGAAGTCGCGCACCTACTACGCGCTCAAGGCGCTCAAGCTGGCGCTCCAGGAACGAGGGCTGGCACCGTGACGCCGACCATGGACTGCCCCGAGGCCCGGGTCTCGCTCGGCGTCTACGTGCTCGGCGCGATCGACCCGGCCGAGCGCGCGCTGGTCGAGGCCCACCTGGCGACCTGCCGAGACTGCCGCGACGAGCTCGCCGGGCTGGCGGCGCTGCCCGCCCTGCTCGCCCGGGTCACCACCGAGGAGGCGGTCGCGCTGGCGGCCGGCGACGGACCGCCCCCGGCCGGCCGGGCGGACGTCGGCGCGGCGCCGCCCGAGCTGGTCGCCACCGTGATCGACCTGACCGCCGCCCGGCGACGGCGGCGGCGCTGGCGGGACGCGAGCCTCGGCGTGGCCGCGGCGCTGATCGTCGCGGCCGGGGTGTTCGGCGGCCTGCGACTGGGCGGGAGCCCGGCGCCGCCCGCGGCCGCGTCGGTGAACTACCCGGGACAGCCCAACGGCCCGTGGCTGACCGCCACCACCGCCGCCAGCGGGATGTCCGCCAGCGTGGAGTACCGCTCGATGGGCTGGGGCACCCAGCTCGCGGTCAAGGTCAACGGCATCCCGGTCGGCACCTCCTGCCGGCTCTGGGTGATCGGCCCCGGCGGCACCCGGACGCTGGCCGGCGGCTGGGTGACCGACAACCACGAGGGCGCGGTCTGGTACCCGGGGTCGGCCGGAGTGCCGGCCAGCGGGGTGCGCGGCTTCCAGGTCACGGTCGGCGGCGCCCGGACCCTCTCCCTTTCCGTCTGAACCGCCGCCAATGCGCGCCGGCGAGAGGGTCGGAGGGAAAGTCGCGGACGGCCGGGGAATACCGGCCCGTACCGTCTGCGCTGCTATGTCCGTGATCGGTGGCCTGATTGTGCTCGTGGTCGTCCTCGTCGCGGCCTCCGCGGCGGGGTTCGGGCTGCGCGCCCGCGCGGGCCGCTTCCAAGGACCAAGGTCAACCCCGCTCTCGGATCGAACGGACCGGGGCGACTCCGCACCGGAAGCCAGCCCTGGCACCCTGCTGACGGCCGCCGACCTGGGCGCGTCGCTCGGCCAGCGCGCGACCCTGGTCCAGTTCTCGACCGAATTCTGCACCTACTGCGGCCCGACCAGGGAACTTCTGGCCGAGGTGGCGGGGGAGCGGCCCGGCGTCGCGTTCGTGGAGATCGACGCGGCCGACCGGATGGACCTGACCAGGCGGCTGCGGGTCATGGCCACGCCGACCGTGCTCGTGCTCGGCCCGGATGGCGTCATCGAGCGCCGCTCGTCCGGCCAGCAGCGCAAGTCCGACCTGCTCGCCGCCGTCGGCGCGGTGCTCGGCGAGGACGCGGTCTCTTGAATTCCCCACTGAATGAGGGGACAATAGCCTCCGTATCGGCCGGACCGTCCTGGTCCGCCCGCCGAAGGGTGACAGCGGCGTCGCGGTTGCATAGCATCTGGTCTGTGACTTCCAGGCCGACGCAGATGCTGACCAAGCGCCGTGCCGTCGATTTCTGCCGGGTGACGACCGCGATGTGTACGCGCGCGGTGCCTGCGACTGCCTGAACGGCGCGGTTCGAGCCGCGGGGGCAGGCGGAGCACATAAGCATCTCACCTGCGTCTGGGAGCATGACATGACCGTAAATTCGCCGACCATCGGCTCGCGCGGGCAGGCTTCGCCGAACATCGATTCGCGCGGGCCTCGCTTCGGCGCGGTGATCACCACCGTGGTGCTCGCCGTGGTCGTGGTCACCGCGGGCATCTCGCACGCCTTCGCCGGCTGGCTACTGTTCGCGCAGACGCTGGTGTTCGCGACCGGGGCCGTCGCGGGCCTGCGCTACGCGCCCTACGGGATCGTCTTCCGTCACCTTGTCCGGCCGCGGCTCGGGCCGCCGGCCAAGACCGAGCCGGAGGCCCCGCCCCGCTTCTCGCAGGGCGTGGGCATGGCCTTCGCCGGGATCGGCGCGATCGGCTTCGCGGTCGGGCTCCCGGTGGTGGGGATCGTCTTCGCCGCGTTCGCCCTGGCGGCCGCGTTCCTCAACGCGGCCTTCGATTTCTGCCTCGGCTGCCACATGTACCTGTTTATCCAGAGGATCCGGCCCGCCGCGTAAGGCAGGCCGCTCAAGGAGGTTTCTCAGCAATGAGCCGTTCCGACGCCCTAGTCGACGCCGACTGGGTGGAGTCCCGCATCGACGCTCCTGGCACCGTCATCGTCGAGGTAGACGAGGACACCAGCGCGTACGACAAGGGGCACATCCCCAGCGCGATCAAGATCGACTGGAAGAAGGACCTGCAGGACCCGGTCCGCCGTGACTTCGTGGACAAGGTGGGCTTCGAGACGCTGCTGTCCGAGCGCGGCATCTCCAACGACGACACCGTGGTGCTCTACGGCGGCAACAACAACTGGTTCGCCGCCTACGCGTACTGGTACTTCAAGCTCTACGGCCACCAGAACGTGCTGCTGCTCGACGGCGGCAGGAAGAAGTGGGAGCTCGACTCGCGCGAGCTCACCCGCGACGTCCCGTCCCGGGCGAAGACCAGCTACACCGCCTCCGAGCAGGACGCCACCCTGCGGGCCATGCGCGACGAGGTCATCGCCGCGATCGGCAAGCGCAACCTGGTCGACGTGCGCTCCCCCGACGAGTTCTCCGGGCGGCTGCTCGCCCCGGCCCACCTGCCGCAGGAGCAGTCGCAGCGCGGCGGCCACATCCCGACCGCGAAGAACGTCCCGTGGTCCAAGGCCGCCAACGAGGACGGCACCTTCAAGGCGGACGAGGAGCTCACCAGCCTCTACAAGGACGAGGCCGGCGTCGACTTCGGCAAGGACACGATCGCGTACTGCCGGATCGGCGAGCGCTCGGCCCACACCTGGTTCGTGCTGCACGAGATCCTGGGCCTGCCGAACGTGAAGAACTACGACGGTTCATGGACCGAGTACGGCTCGCTGGTGGGCGTGCCGATCGAGATCGGGGAGGGCAAGTGAGCGACGATTCCTGCGGCGCGCCGGCCGGCGGAGTGACCATCACCAAGGACAAGGCGGGCAAGGAGGCGATCGTCGAGGGGCGCGTGCTCCGCGCTGACGGCGACCCGGTCGCCACCGGCTACGCCCGCCTGCTCGGCACCGGCGACGAGTTCGTGGCCGAGGTGCCGCTGGGCGAGGACGGGGGCTTCCGCTTCTTCGCCGCCCCCGGCGACTGGACGCTGCGGGTGCTCGCGCCCGGCGGCGTGCGCCTCGAGCAGGCCGTCTCGGCCGACATCGGCCACGTCACGACCGTCGAGTTCGCGGTCTAGAGGTCTGTTCCCGCGATGGCGGGTGCCGGCGGACGACCGCCGGCACCCGCCATCGTCGTTTCCGGGTTCCCGGCATTCCGTTTGTCCTCAGGACTAACGTCCCGGCCGGCGATGACCCTGGGCCCCTGGTACCGGTCTCGTCTCTGGCGCATGGTTAAGCGGTCAACCGCCGACGCCGTCGGCCTGCGCGCACGGAACTGGAACCGGAGAGCCCGCCATGCCTGATCACCTCGCCGTCGACCTCAATTCGCCGGGCCACTACCTGACCTGGTCGATATTCACCGTCTCGGTCGCCAACCTGGTGCTGATCGCCGTCATGGTGGCCATTTTCGGCGCGGCCCTGCTGCTGCCGTTCCCCGGCCGCCGCAAGCTCGACGCGACGCCCGAGGCCGCGGCCGCCGCCACTGAACCCGAGACCCCCGTTGACGCCCAAGCCGGCCTTGACGAGGACGCTGACATGTGGACGTCTAAGGTCCGCAGGCTCGGGCTCCGCCTGCTGCCGCCGGGCAAGCTGCTCCCGGACCGGCAGCCTGCCTACGTCGCGTCCTGGATCTACGTGTTCGGCGTGGGCTCCCTGGCCGCGCTCGGGGTGGCGATCGTGAGCGGGTTCGCCCTGGCGCTGGGCGGTCCGGACTGGTGGCATTACAACCAGGTCGGGCATTTTTTCAACAGCCTGCACCTGTGGAGCGTCGAGCTGTTCATGGCGCTGCTGGTCATCCACCTGTGGGGCAAGTTCTGGATGGCGGCCTGGCGCGGCCGCCGGACGTTGACCTGGATCACCGGGGTGGTCGCGTTCGTGGCCTCGGTGGTGGAGTGCTTCACCGGCTATGTGTCGCAGCAGAACTTCGACTCGCAGTGGATCTCCGCCAGCGGCAAGGACGCGTTCAACTCGGTCGGGGTCGGCGCGTTCTTCAACGTGATGAACTTCGGCCAGATGCTGATGTGGCACATCGTGCTCGTCCCGATCGTGCTGATCGCGATCGTCGGCGCGCACGTGCTGCTGGTGCGGGTGCGCGGGGTGAGCCACCCGCTTCCGGCCTCGCGCCCGTCGCTCCGGCCGCGCCCTCGGGCCGAGCGGCTGGCGGAGCGCGCCGCCGACGCAGCGCCGTGGCGGGGGCCGAACCGCCGCTACGACATCCTCAAGGAGGGGACGATCGCCGGGGTGGTCGTGCTGGCGCTCACTCTGGGCCTGGCTTCCCTGCTGTCGTCCCCGGACGTGCCGCCGATCACGATCGCGACCTGGGCCAGGGTCGCCCCGGCCGACTTCCTTGGCACCGCCGCGACCGAGCTGAA
Organism: uncultured Actinomycetota bacterium; assembly: GCA_963836195.1. Lineage (GTDB taxonomy): Bacteria > Actinomycetota > Actinomycetes > Streptosporangiales > Streptosporangiaceae > Trebonia. The sequence goes on from CAWIIX010000021.1 coordinate 214,683, forward strand.
CGGGACCAGCGAGACCGCCACCTACGGCCCGCCCTACAACAACCAGAGCGGCAGCGTCCAGCGGCTGCTGTTCTCCCCGCAGACCATCCCCGGCGTGACCCAGCCGGTCAACGCCGCCCAGGACTTCGTACTGGGGCCGCTAGCGACGCTCGCCGCCACCGACCCGAGCATCGCCGCCCCGCTCGCCGTCTACCGGGCCGCCCCGGCCGCCCGGCAGCTCGCGTGGGCCAACGCCTACGCCACCGCGGTGACGAGCGTGAAGTTCGCCAACGGCGCCCCGGTCGTCCCGGCCGCCAACGACGGGCCGGTCCCGGCCCTGATGGCCGGCGAGCTGACCCTGGCCCGCAGCGGCGCGCTGGACACCGACCTGCTCTCGCAGCAGCCGTTCTACGGCACCAACTTCACCAAGCCGCTGCTGTTCATGGAGGACGGCCAGTACTTCGCCAACCAGGCCCAGGCGCAGGGCCTGACCGGCAGCCAGTGGGGCGTCATGAACGAGTCCGGCAGCTACCCCGGCCAGCCCTGGCTGTGGCTGTACACCCTGTGGTACCAGGTGCCGGGCTGGACCAACTCGGCCAACATCGACATGATCGCCGTCTACATGACCGGCCTGGGGACCCTCCTGCTGCTCGGCATCCCGTTCATCCCCGGACTACGCGACATCCCGCGCTGGATCCCGCTGCACCGGCTGATCTGGCGGACGCCAGACGGCGGCACTCCCACCGAGGCCGCGGGATCCCAGCCGGCCGCGGGACCCCCGCCAGCCGTGAAGGAACCCACCAGCTAGGAACCTTCAACCGCGTGCCCGTTTGCCCGAGCTCAGGCAAACGGGCACGCTGGCATCCCGGTCGCTTCCAGAGCGGCGAGGCCTGCTGTTAACCGTCGATACACGCCGCCGTCATCTTTCCCTCCCCTGCTGGTGGATCGGCCCGCAGTACCCTGGGTCGCGTGAGTGAGCAGCGACAGGAATTCGAGAACGCCCTTGAGAACATCGAGAGCAAGGTCATCGAGCTCTTCGCGATGGTGGGCGAGGACCTGCCGAGCGCGACCCAGGCCCTGCTGAGCTGCGACGGCGAGGCGCTCACGCCGTTGCTTGCCCGCGACCGCGAGATCGACGCGCTCTACCTTGAGGTCGAGGACCTGGTCAACCGGGCGATCCTGCTACAGGCGCCGGTGGCGTCAGACCTGCGGTTCCTGCTGTCCGCGCTGCGCATCGTCCCCGAGCTCGAGCGCTCCCATGACCTGGTGGTGCACATCGCCGCGCGGGCCAACCGCATCTTCAGCGGCGACCTCTCCGCCCGCGCCAGCGGCCTGGTCGAGGCGATGGGCGCGCTCGCGGCCGCCATGTGGCGCACGGCCGCCGACGCCTGGTACCAGCGCGACCGGTCGGCCGCGCAGTCGCTCATGGAACGCGACGAGGAGATGGACGACCTGCACTCCAGCCTCATCGCCGAGCTCGCCTCGGGTCAGATGTCGCTGCCGGTGGCGATGGAGATGACCCAGGCCGCCCGCGACTTCGAGCGACTCGGCGCGCACGCGGTCAACATCGCCCGCCGGGTCGTCTACCTGGCCGGCTCGGGGGCCATCCCCAACCCGGGTCCGACCACCGAATAACAGAGAACGGCCGCGGCCAGAGTCAGCCGCGACCGTTCCGATTTTGTCTGCATGGGGGGCTCCCCGCCCCCCATTCCCCTGACCGGGTCGATCTATTTACCCCACGCGACCAGTCACGTAGGCCTGGGTGCGGGTGTCGTGCGGGTCCTCGAAGATCTGCGCGGTCCGGCCGTACTCGACCAGCACGCCGGTGCGGGTGTCGCTCTTGTCGTCTCGCAGCACCGAGTAGAAGGCGGTGCGGTCGCTGACCCGGGTCGCCTGCTGCATGTTGTGCGTGACGATGACGATCGTGTACCGGGACTTGATCTCGTGCATCAGGTCCTCGATCTTGCCGGTGGCGATCGGGTCGAGGGCCGAGCAGGGCTCGTCCATGAGGATGACGTCGGGCTCGACCGAGAGCGTGCGGGCGATGCACAGGCGCTGCTGCTGCCCGCCCGACATGCCCAGGGCCGACTTGTTCAGCCGGTCCTTGACCTCGTCCCAGAGGACGGCCTGGCGCAGTGACCGCTCGACGATCTCATCCAGCTTGGCCTTGCTGCGGATGCCGTTGATCCTCGGGCCGTAGGCGATGTTGTCGTAGATCGACTTGGGGAACGGGTTCGGCTTCTGGAAGACCATCCCGATCCGGCGGCGCACGGCCGTCGGCGAGACCGAGCGCTCATACAGCGACGCGCCCCGGTAGTGGATCTCGCCCTCGACCCGGGCGCCGACGATGAGGTCGTTCATCCGGTTCAGCGTCCGCAGGACCGTCGTCTTGCCGCAGCCGGACGGGCCGATGAACGCGGTGATCTCGTTCTCGTAGATCGTGAGCGAGACGTCGGTCACGGCGCGAAAGGCGCTGTAGTAGATCGAGACGTTCTTGGCGTCGAAGACAGGCGATCCGGTGAACTGGTCGTCCTGCTTCGCGGCCGCCTCGGTCGCTGCCGGCACCGTCAGCTGGATTTTCTGCTCAGGCTGTTCCATGGAGATCCCTAGCGCGTGTAGCGGGTGAATCGAGCGGTGACGATGCGGGCGGTAAACAACAGGATAAACGCGATCACGATCAGCGTCAGCGCGCAACCCCAGGCCCGTTCCTCGGCGCCGACGTAGGGCGACAGCGCGTTGCTGAAGATCTGCGAGGGCAGGGAGGTGGTCGCGCCGCTGAACAGGTTGCTGTTCAGTGACTCCACCGCGCCGATGGTGAACAGCAGCGGCGCGGTCTCGCCGGCCGCCCTGGCCACCGCCAGCAGCGAGCCGCTGACGATGCCGCTGACGGCGGCGGGCAGCACCACGGTCAGGACGACGCGCGACTTGGTGGCGCCGAGGGCGTAGCTGGCCTCCCGGAGGTGGTCCGGCACCAGCCGGAGCATCTCGAAGGTGGACCGGATGATCAGCGGCAGCATGAGGCAGGCGAGCGCGAGCGAGCCCGCGAAGCCGGACAGCCCGTTGAGGCCGCGCGGGATCACCCAGACGGTGAAGATGAACAGGCCCATCACGATCGACGGCACGCCGGTCATCACGTCGGCCATGAACGAGATCACCTTCGCGAACCAGTTACGGCCGCCGTACTCGTAGATGTAGACCGCGCCGAGGATGCCCAGCGGGATCGCGATCACCGCGGCGAACGCGGTGATCTCGAGCGTTCCGACCACGGCGGCGCCCATGCCGCCCTGGCCGAGCGGCATCACGTTGGGCGGGATGGTGCCGTTGGTGAGGAACTGCCAGGAGATCGCCTTGGCGCCCTTGGCGATCACCTCGAAGATCACCAGGCCGAGCGGGATCAGGATGATCGCGAACGCGAGCCACATCACGACGGTCGCGATCTGGTTCTTGCTGCGCCGCCAGCCGCCCGGCTCGCTCAGGTCGATCGTCGGCTGGTTGGAGACGGCAGCCATCAGGCCCCCCTGCTGCGCCGGGCGGAGCGCTCCACGACCGCCCGGGCGATTAGGTTGACAATGATCGTGATCACGAACAGGACCAGGCCGAGGCCGATCAGGGCCGACCGGAACTCGCCCGAGGACTCGCCGAACTGGTTGGCGATGACCGCCGGGATGGAGTACCCGGGGACGAACAGGTGCGACGTGACCTGGACGGACGAGCCGATCACGAGGGCGGCGGCGATGGTCTCGCCCATCGCCCGGCCGAGCCCGACCAGGATCGCGCTGACCACGCCGGCCTGGCTGTGCGGCCAGACCGCGCCCCGGATCATCTCCCACCGGGTGGCGCCGAGGGCGTACGCGCCCTCCTTGTCGATGGCGGGCACGGTGGCGATGACCTCGCGCGACAGCGAGGTGATGATCGGCGTGATCATGATCGCGAGGATGAGGCCGGCGGTGAAGAACGAGGCGCCGCTGACCGATCCGTTGGCCTCGCCGAAGAGGTTGTCAAGCACGGGGATGCCGTTGACGCCGGAGGCGATCGAGGCGTAGATGGGCTGGATCCAGGGCTCGAGCACGAGAATGCCCCACAGGCCCCAGACCACGGACGGCACCACCGCGAGCAGGTCGATGATGACCACGATGGGCTGCGCCCAGCGACGCGGCACTACCTCGGTCAGCAGCAGCGCTACGCAGAGGCTGACCGGGACGCCGATGATGATCGCGATGACCGAGGTCAGCACGGTGCCGTAGACGAAGGCCATCGCGCCGAACTGGTTGGACCCCGGGTTCCAGACGGTGGAGAAGATCCCCTTGAAGCCGGCCGTGGAGAACCAGTTGGAGCCCTGCTGGGCGGTCGAGACCGCGATGCCGATGAGGATGGCGAGGACGAGGACGCCGGACAGCAGCGCCAGCAGCTGGAACCCCCGGTCGCCGAGGGGCCGTCGGGTAGACAGCGAATCGGCGGACCCGGCCGGCTTGGCCGGGTCCGCCTTCGTCGCCGTGCTCACGACAGCGTCCGTATGCGAGCTGCGTGGGACACAGGAAGCTCCTAGCCGGTGATCTGGCTGAGCTGCGCCTTGGCGGCCGCGTCAATGGCCGGGGGCAGCGGCGCCAGGTTCAGCGGGGTGAGCAGCTGCTGACCTGGCCCGAGCAGGTAGCCGAGGTAGGCCTGGAGCAGCGCCGCGTCGTTCGCGTTGGGCTGGGTCTCGTACACGAGGTCCCACGACTGGTAGGTGATCGGGTACGAGGTCGCGCCCGGCTCGTCGACCGTGGCGAACGTCAGGTCGGCCTTGGGCGTGACGTGGCTCGCGGCGGCGGTGGCCCCCGCCGACGACGGCGCCACGTAGTCGCCCGCCGAGTTCTTGATCGAGGCAGCGGTCAGGCCGGTCGCGGTGGCGGTGGAGAAGTCTACGTAGCCGATGGAGTTCGAGGTGGCCTTGACGGCCGCCGCGACCGCGCTACCGCCGCTGTTGGCGTGAGCCGACTTCGGGAACGAGACGATCGACGAGGTGCCCAGCGTCCAGGCGCTCCCGGCCGCGTCCACCAGGTACTGGGAGAAGTTGGCGGTGGTGCCGGAGGAGTCCGAGCGGACCTCGAGGTTGATCGAGCTGCTGGGCAGGCTGGCACCCGGGTTGAGGGCCTTGATTGCGGCGTCGTTCCAGGTGGTGATCTTGCCCGAGAAGATCCCGGCCAGGGTCGTCGCGTCCAGCTTCAGGTCGGACACGCCGGACACGTTGTAGGCAATCGCGATCGGGCCGATCTGCACCGGGAAGTACAGCACGGTCTTGCCCGCGGGAACCTTGGACGTCTCCTTGGACGGGATGGGCGAGTCCGATCCTGCGTACAGAACGGTGTTCGCGTACAGGTCGGTGCGGCCCGTGCCGGAGCCGACCGGGTTGTAGTTGACGGTGATGTTCGGGTCAACCGACTTGAACGCGGAGATCGCGCCCTGCTGGAAGTTGGTCTGGAACGTCGAGCCGGCGCCGCTGATCGTGCCGCTGGCCGAGGAGGCGCTCGCCGAGGTGGTGGCGGAGGCAGCCGGGGTGCTGGCCGCAGCCGAAGACGGCGCGGAGCTTGACGACGACGATGAAGATGAGCATGCGGCCAGGGCGATGGCGGCGGCGACAGCACCGCTAGCCGCCACGACCTGCTTGCCTCGGAACTGCATCAGAAATTCTCCTTGTAGTGTGAGCTTTAACGCTCTTCATTGCCGGCTTGCGCGTGGAATGTGCCGCGCAAACCGTGGCAACCCGTCTATTCATAGGACGCCCAGGTAGCCTCGGGTGAAGCTCAGGTGTATGCGCGGCATCCGGAAGGTTAACATTTGGTGACTTCGATTTTCCGGACCGAGCGGCAGGCAGGCCGTTAGAAGCCTCGTGGGAAGGAAAGGCTACATTTGTCCAGAATTTATAAATATGTTTGCCTGATGACCACTATGTACGGTATGTAGTACTGATATAGCAGGTCAGAACCAGGTTACCGGCCTAGTGCCAGGGTAGTCCCGGCTTCGGCGGGGTGTCGGTCAGGGCGGTGCCGGCAGGCCCGCCGATTGCGGCGTAAGCGGTGTCGCGGCCGTAGTTTCTGGCCCGATCGCGTTCTCGCGAGTGGCAATAGTTTACCTATATGACATTTAGCGGACCACCTTCATTTCCCTGCAATTCAGCTGGAGTTCACCTGACCTGAATATCAATTAGGTGGCGATGGGGCGGGCCTTGTTAATTTCTTGATCGAGCGTGCGGACGGGCTTGGAGGAAAAGGTCGGGTGGAGGCCCAGGTGCCCGCTCAGCGCGGGGCGAGCGGTGTGCTCGCCGATCGGATGGCGGCTGCGCTCGTGCACCGCGAGCCGGGCTGGCAGCTGCCGAGGCGGAGCGCCCTCGCGCGCCGGTACAACGTCAGCATGGCCGAGATCGACGTGGCCATCGGCGAGCTTGCCCGGCGGTCGTTGATCCGCAGGCTCCCGGACGGTCAGCTCTACCGGGCGAGCCCGGCCGAGTACCTGATCCCGGTCGAGGGGATCGGCGGCCTCAGCACCCAGCTCGATCCCATGGGCGGCGAGATCAGCTGCCAGGCCAGGCACGTATCGCAGCGCGACGCGCCCCAGGACGTCGCCTGGGCGCTGGGCGCGGCCGGCCAGAGCGAGGTCCGGATCATCAGGTGCGTGTGGGCGGTCGGAGCGGAGCCGGTCGCCATCTCCACCGCCTACGTGCCCGGGGCGGCGGGCGGGGCGGCCGCCGACGACCTGACGTCCTTCCAGGCCACCCTGCAGGCGCCGCCCGAGGCGGGGCCGGGCGCACCGCCCGCGTACGCGCGGGCGGTGGACCTCGAGCTGGCGCCGCCGCAGCCGTCGGTCGCCCGCAGCCTGCGGCTGCCGCCGGGCCAGCCCGCCATCTCGGTCACGATCAGGTTCGACGACCAGGCGACGGGGTCGCCGGTCGGCCTCACCACGGTCACCCTCAAGCCCGATCGCTTCCGGGTCGTCATCCAGGCCGGAGACGGTCTGCCCCGGGCCGCGCATCCGGACGATTAGTAGGTATCGACACGGAGGGTACATTCCTGGCAACCTAGAGTAGATAACTGCTCGGGCGGTGCCAGGGAGTGCCAGCGATGGGATCGATGCCGGGGCGTGTGCGCCACCCGGTTCCGGCGAGCCCTCCGCGTCGCAGCCGGGTCGCGGCCGCCTGCGCCGTGCTCCTGCTGGCCGCCCACCTGCTGCTCGCTCAGCTGACCCTCGTGCTCGCGCTGTTGTTCCTGCTGGCCGGCCGGGTCACCCGGTGGCGGCTGGGATGGCTGGCCGGGCCGGCCGCGGCCGGGCTCGTCTGGGTGCTGGCGCTGGGTCCGGGGCGCGCGGCCGCCGGCTTCGCGGCCGGGCCGGCGCAGGTTCTCGCTTACCTCGGCCAGGGGCGCCTGGCGGCGGGGCTGACTCACCCGTCGGGAGCGTTCGCGGGGGCCGAGCGCTGGCTGCCCCGGCAGCTGCCGATCGCGCTGATCGCCGGCGCGGCCGAGGCGGCGCTGGTCGGCTGGCTCGAATCGCTGCGGGCCGGCGCATCGGCGATTCCGCCGCGACGTCCCGGTGCGGTCGCGGCGGCGCGGACCGCCCTCGCCGGGTGGCTGATCCGATCCGGGTCGGTCGTCACCAGGAACGGCTGCGCGCTCGGGGTCGCCCCCGCCACCGGTGCGGTGGCGGAACTGCGGTGGCCCGAGATCGCGGGCGGGATCCTGGTGGCGGGCGCGGAGAACCGGGGGGTGACGGTCGCCAGCCTGCAAGTGGTGCACGCCGCCCTCCGCCGCCGTAAGCCGCTGATCGTCCTCGACGTGAGCGCCGACGCCGCGATCGCCCGCGCGCTGACGGCGGCGTGCGCGGCGACGGGCACACCGCTGCGGCATGAGCGCCCGGGCCTGGACCTCGGCCCGGTCATCAGCGAGCGGTCGGCGGCGCTGCTCCGCGTCGGCTCGGCTGAGCTGGCGTCCCGGGCCTGCGCCGACATCGCGGCGCTGGCGGCGGGCCTGAACCGGATCGGCGTCGACGGCGACGGACTGATCTGGCTCACCGGCGGCGAACGGCTGCCCGCGGACGCGGTGGCCGCGCTCATCGGCGACGGCCGTGTCGGCGGGCTCGCGGTCCTGGTCGGCACCTCGTCGCCGGCGGCGGCGGCGCAGCTGGCCCGGCTGGTGGACACAAGGCTCATCCTCCGCCTCGCCGACCCGTCCCTGGCGTCGATCCTCGCCGCCTCGGCCGGCGGTGAGCCCGGGGTCGGCGGCGGCTGGGCGGGCGGGCAGCCCGGCGAGGGCGGCCGGCCCGGGGTCGTCGGCCAGCCCGGCGAGGGCGGCCGGCCCGGAGTCGCCAGCCAGTCCGGGGACGGCGGCCGGCCCGGCGACGGCCGCCAGCCAGTACGGGCCGGCACCCTGCTGTCGCTCGGGCCGGGCGAGTTTGTGCTGGCGGTGAGCAAGCCGGCCGCCGGCTGATCGCGCTCGGCCGGCTGGTGCCGGCCCGGCTGCCGCGCCCGGCCGCCGACCGGGCGCGTGGGTGGCGGAGGCTGCGCCTTGACCCCGCGTGATCCCGATCAGCGGCTCTACCTCGGGTGGGAGTACGCGACTCCCTGCCCGGACCCCGGCCCGCCGCCGCGGCGCCCGGCGCCGCCGCCGCGGGAGCCGATGCCGGCCGACTGGCTCGCCGCCCAGCGGCGCGAGGAGCGGCTGATCAACCGGCCGCTGAAGATCATCGTCGCCGTCGCGGCGGGGGTCGCGCTCGCGCTCGGGGCGTGCGTGGCGGGCGGCCTGCTGCGCCCGGTCGTGGCCGCCCCGACCATCGCCGTCTTCCTGGCCGCGGCCGCGCTCGCCGGGTACGCGATCTGGCAGGGGGAGCGGGTGCTGCGGGGCCGGATCGAGGCGGAGCGGCAGCGGGTCGAGCGGTTGCGGGCGGACCAGGAGAGCCGGCACTTCGCCGGGCAGGAAGAGCACGCCCGGCTCGTCAGCCAGTGGCAGCGGCGGCGGTCCGCTTTCGAGACCCAGAAACGCTGGTACGGCGTGCCCGTCCCGCCCGGGGTCGACCGGGTGGACGTGGCCGGCGGCACCCTCTCCGGCTGGTCGGCGCTGCTGACGATGGTCGCCGCCGGGCGGCTGGCGACCGGCGGCGAGATGACCGTCATCGACCTGTCCGGCGGCGCGGTCGCGGCCGACCTGGTCGAGCTGTCGATCGCGGCGGGCGGGGTCGACCCCGCGGTCTGGGTGCTCCCCCGCGATCTGCCCCGCCTTGACCTGGCCGCCGCCCTCGCCCCGGGCGAGCTGGCGGACGTCCTGGCGCTCTCGGTCAGCGTGGCCGAGGAGCGAACATCGGCCCGGGAGCTCGCGGTCGACAGCGCCATCCTCGATCGGGTCATCGGCGCCCTCGACGACGGCGGGCCGAGCTCGCTCGCCCGGGTGGCGGCCGCGCTGCGCGCCCTCGCGCAGGTCGGCGATCTGCGGGCCGACGTGGCAGCGGGACTGATCACCGAGCGCGAGGCGGGCAAGATCGCGGCCTTGTACGGCCAGGGGGCAACCGACCGGGTGGTGCTCGAGCGCGCGCTCGGCATCGAGGCGCAGCTCAGGAAGCTGGCCGCGGCCGGCCGGGAGCCGGTCGACCGGCCCCGCGGCCGGCTGCGGGTGATCGCGGTCGACCAGCGGGCGGGCGCGCTGTCGGCCGGGCTCCTCGGCAGCTTCGTCATCACCACGCTCACGCACCTGGTGGGCCGGCTGCCGGCCGGCCGCGGGACGGCCTCGTGGCGGCACACGCTCGTCGTGCTCGGCGCCGAGCGGCTCCGCGATGACGTGCTCGACCGCCTCACCGATGCCTGCGAGACCACCCGCTCCGGGCTAGTGCTCGCCTACCGGTCGGTGCCGGCCCCGGTCCGGCAGCGGATCGGCCGGGGCAACGCCGCGGTCGCGTTCATGCGGCTCGGGAACGCGGAGGAGGCGAAGGCGGCGAGCGAGCAGATCGGGTCCGAGCACCGGTTCGTCGTTTCCCAGCTGACCGAGACCGTCGGCACGTCGGTCACCGACACGGCCGGCACGTCGTACACCAGCACGGTCGGCGACTCCGCCTCGACCGCGTCGTCAACCACCGACACCGCGTCGACGTCGGACGGCAGCGGCTACTCGCGGACCGGCGGCGCCGGGGTCACGCCGTTCGGCGGCGGACGGTCGCGGTCGGGTCAGAGCGGGACGTCGCACGGGACGAGCGAGTCGGTCTCGCTCACCGAGGGGATCAGCACCAGCACCGCCTGGGGAGTGTCCACCTCGCGGGCGACCGGGGACAGCGAGTCGCTCGCCCGTTCCCTCCAGCGCTCGCGGGAGCTGCTGGTGGAGCCGTCCGAGCTGCAGCGGCTGCCGACCACCGCCATGATCGTCAGCTACGCCGCCCCCGGGGGCCGTCGGGTCCTGCTCGCGGACGCCAACCCCGCGATCGGGGGCCTCGGCGTCGCCACGCTGACCGCGCTGAACGAGATCGGCGAGCTGACCGCGGCGGACCCGGTCATCCCGGGCGGCGGCGTCGGCGTCGGGGTCGGCGGCTGGCCGGCCGCGACGCCGGAGAGCGCGGGCGCGGGCCCCAATCTCGGCCCGCCGCCGTCGCGGCCGGACTGGCGCCGGCCGACCAGAAGTTAACGGGGCCTTCACAGGGGCAGGGGCACCTCTTGCCGCGCGGGGGACCGGTAAGCGGATAGCATCGGCCGCGATGGACGCGAACACCCACCACCGAACCCGGCTGCCGATCCGGGCCAAGCTCGCGACGACGGTCGGCGACGCCGCCGCCTCGGTCTCCCGGCTCGCGGGCAAGGGCGACGGCTCGGTCATCGGCGGCCGAATCGGCCTGCGGCTCGAGCCCGATCTGCTCTCCCTGCTCGCGGCCGGCCGCCAGGTCGTCCTCGTCACCGGCACGAACGGCAAGACGACGACCACGCGGCTGATCACGGCGGCGCTGGCCCCGCTCGGCGGCCAGATCGCGTCGAACATCTACGGCGCGAACATGGACGCCGGGGCGGTGTCCGCGCTCAGCCGCACCCCCGACGCCCGCATCGCGGTCCTCGAAACCGACGAGAAGTACATTCCGTCGATGGTCAGGGCGACCAGCGCCCAGGTCGTCACGCTGCTGAACCTCAGCCGGGACCAGATGGACCGGGCGGCCGAGATCTGGCTGCTCGCCCGGCGCTGGCGGGAGGCGCTGGCGGCCGCGCCGGACTGCCGGGTGGTGGCCAACGCCGACGACCCGCTCGTGGCCTGGTCGGCGGGCGCGTCGCCGCAGGTCACCTGGGTGGCGGCCGGGCAGGCGTGGCGCGAGGACTCCTGGTGCTGCCCCAACTGCGGTGCCCACCTGCAGCGGGACGGCGACGACTGGTCCTGCCGGGAGTGCGGCCTCCGCCGGCCCCCGGTGAGCTGGATGCTCTACGACGATGAGGTCATCGACCCGTCCGGCCGGTCAACCCCGCTCGAGCTCGCCCTTCCCGGCCGGGCGAACCGGGCCAACGCGGTGGTGGCGCTCGCGGTGGCGGAGGCGTTCGGCGTGCGTCTGGCGCAGGCGCTGCGCGAGATCCGCGGCGTTACCTCCGTGGCCGGGCGTTACACGCAGGTGAGCAGGCGCGGGGTCGACATCAGGCTGCTGCTGGCGAAGAACCCGGCCGGCTGGCTCGAGGCGCTCGACGTGGTGGCCCCGCCCCCGGCCCCGGTGCTGCTCGCCGTCAACGCCAACGGGCCCGACGGCAAGGACACGTCCTGGCTCTGGGACGTCGATTTCCGCCGTCTGCGCGGCCGGACGGTGCTGGTCGGCGGTGAGCGCAGGCTGGACCTGGCCGTCCGGCTGGAGTCCGACGAGGTGCAGTTCCGCCTGGTGAGCAGCATCGACGAGGCGGTCGACGCGGTCAGACCGGGGTCGGCCAACCTCGAGGTGCTGGCGAACTACACGGCCTTCCAGCAGTACCGCACCGCGCTCGGACGGGTGCAGTAGTGCGCGCGGCAAGGAGAGGTGACAGGTAATGCGACCGCTTCGCCTGGTCTGGGTCTATCCCGACCTGCTCTCCACCTACGGTGACCGGGGGAACGCGCTCGTGCTCGAGCGGCGCGCCCGGCTGCGCGGCATCCCGGTCGAGATCATCGAGGTCAACTCCGACCAGCAGGTGCCGAGAGACGGCGACATCTACCTGATGGGCGGCGGCGAGGACCTGCCGCAGACGCTGGCGACCCGTCGGCTGCTGGCCGACGGCGGACTGCACGCGGCCGCCGAGCGGGGCGCGGTGGTGTTCGCGGTCTGCGCCGGCTACCAGATGATGGGCGTCGAGTTCGGCGGCGCCGACGACCAGCCGGTGCAGGGACTGGGCCTGCTCGACATTCGCAGCGGCCGCGGCGAGAGCCGCGCCGTCGGCGAGATCGTCGCGGACGTCGACCCCGGGCTGAACGTGGGGCGGCTGACCGGGTTCGAGAACCATCAGGGCGTCACCCGGCTGGGGCCGGGGGTACGGCCGCTGGCCCGGACTCAGATCGGCACCGGCAACGGCGACGGAACCGAGGGCTCGTACGCGGGCCGGGTGCTCGGCACCTACCTGCACGGCCCGGCCCTCGTCCGCAACCCGAACCTGGCCGACCTGCTGCTCTTCTGGGCGGTCGGCCCCCTGCCGCCGTTCCCGCCGGAGGCCGAGGAACTCGCCAAGCGCCTGCGCGCCGAGCGCCTCGCCGCCGTCCTTCCGGCCTAGTCCCCCCACTGACTGTGCCAAGTGCGCGTTTGGGCTCACTCTTGCCGGCCCAAACGCGCACTCGGCTCGTTGGATGGTGGAGTGGGGGCTCGTTGGATGGTGGAGTGGGGGATGGTGGGAGTGGGGGATGGTGGGAGTGGGGGATGGGGGGAGTGGGGTTAGTAGACGAGGGCCTGGGCGTCGTCGGCGACCACCTCGGCCACGAAGGTGGCCGAGCCGGCGATCCTGACCCCGGCGATGACGTCGGCGGGGGTGATATCGCGGCGGGCGGCGCACTGGCTGCACACGGTCACCGTGCCGAGCGCGAGCACCGAGGCGAGCAGGTCGGGCAGCGGGGCCGCGTGCGGCAGGGTGAAGCCGTCGGCCCGCCCGGGGAGCGCGAACCACGCCGCCTCGCCGGTCAGCCACAGCGAGACCGGCACGTCGCTCGCCACCGCGGTAGCGGCCACCGTGAACGCCTGGTTGCACCGCTCGGGCGCGTCCGCGCCCGCCGTGACCTTAATCACGAGGTTCCTTGCCACGAGGGAAACTCTAGCCCGCCCGGCGCGCCCTCGGCGCAAACCGGGCACCGGCGACTACGCTCGCGTGCCATGCACGGGATGCTCAGCGCGACGATCTTGATCATCGCCTACGCTGTGGTCGCCATCGCCGTGGGCTACGCGGCGGTGAAGGTGATCCGTGGAGGCCCGCATGACGGATAACGGCATGCCAGAAGACGGCACGTCGCCGATTGTCCTGCCGGAGGAGCATCCGGCCATCACGCCGTTCAGCTTCCTGCTGGGCCGGTGGGTGGGGACCGGCAAGGGCGACTACCCGACCATCGAGCCGTTCGACTTCTTCCAGGAAGTGACGTTCTCTCACATCGGCAAGCCGTACCTGATCTACACCAGCCGCACCTGGCGGCTGGCCACGACCGAGGACGGCGAGCTGCAGCGGAACGCGGACGGCGACCTGGTGCGGCTCGAGCCGCTCGCGGTGGAGGCCGGCTTCTGGCGCCCGCAGCCGGAGGGCAAGCTCGAGGTGGCGCTCAGCCACCCGACCGGGATCAGCGAGATCTACTACGGCCAGCTGACCGGGCTCACCACGATCGAGATGGCGACCGACGCGGTCGCCAGAACCGAGACCGCCAAGCCCTACGTGGCCGGCAAGCGGCTGTACGGCCTGGTGCCGAGCAAGGCCAAGGAGGGCGAGAAGGACCTCGCCTACGCCTTCGACATGGCCGCCATGGGCCAGCCCCTCACCCCGCACCTGTGGGCCGTCCTCCAGTGGGACTGGATCGACTAGAGAAACGCCAGCGACCGTCTCCGCACGCTGTCGGCTACGCCATCGACAGGTTGCTCGACCTGTCACCTACGCCGTCGACCGCGCCTATCAGTGTCGCTGGCGTAGCTGACAGGTCGCGTTTCGGGTCAATGGCGTAGCCGACAGGTGGCAGTGGGGCCAGTGGGATGTCCGACGCGTGGTTCGAGGTCGATGGCGTAGCCGACAGGCGAAAAGGGTGGGGTTCGGGCCCCGCGCGAGCCAAAGGGCGCGCCCCTGCCGGCGGACTGAGGAGCGAAGGAGCGAAGCGACCGAGCGACGAGGGAGCAGGCAGGTCCCGAGCGCCCGGCGGCGAGCCGCGAAAATACAGTAAAAACCCCCGGGCGACTCCGCGCTAGGCGCGGGATCGGCTGGACTAAGCCGATCAGCCCGGGGGTCCGGTGTATGCCCTGAATTAGCCCGCCGCCGCCACTGTAAGCAGCCGGGGCCCACTACGCAGGCCCACTTGGCGGGGGCGGCGGCTAGCTGACAGCCACCTCGCAAGTCCGAGGATCATGCATAAATCGGACCACCTCCCTTCCGCTTACTGACGACGCTACGTGAGCCACCCGGTGGTGCGCAAGAGATTTTTCCGCTGGCGAACCGAACGCCCGGCAGAACTACAATCGTTGACATGGAGCAAGGTCAGACGCGGAATCGTTCCTGGGACCAGGAGCTTCGGTCCCGTGGCTACCGGGTGACACCGCAGCGCCAGCTCGTCCTCGAGGCCGTCGCCACGCTCCACCACGCGACTCCGGAGGAGATCGCCGCCAACGTCCAGCGGACCGCCACGGGCGTCAACATCTCGACGATCTACCGGACCCTGGAGCTTCTCGACAGCCTCGGCCTGGTCGCGCACACGCACCTGAACCACGGCGCGCCGACCTATCACCTGGCAACCGAGGCGGGCCACGTGCACCTGGTCTGCCAGGACTGCGGGAAGATCGAGGAGGCCAGCAGGGAGACGATCGCGCCGCTCGCGCAGGCGCTGGACGAGGGACACGGGTTCGAGACCAACGTCTCGCACCTCACCATTTTCGGACGCTGTAGAGAGTGCAGGGGTGGCTCAGATGCTTGACCTAGCGGGCGCCGTCGAGGCGGAGTGGCCGGACGAGGGCGTCGCCGCGCACTACGGCGACCCGATGCGCGAGCAGCGCGTCATGAGCGAGCGGCCGACGCTGGTCGACCGGTCTAACCGGGGCGTCATCAAGATCACCGGGCCCGATCGGCTGTCCTGGCTGCACAGCCTCACCAGCCAGCACCTGGAGCGGCTCGGCCCCGGCAGCACCCAGCAGGCGCTCGTCCTCAGCCCCCAGGGTCACGTCGAGCACCATCTGACGCTGACCGACGACGGCGCCGCGACCTGGATTCACGTCGAGCCGCACACGGCGAAGGCGCTGGTGGACTACCTCAACTCGATGCGCTTCATGCTCCGGGTCGAGGTCGAGGACCTGTCTGACGCGCTGGCGGTGGCGACTATCGCCGGCACCGACGCTGCGCCCGTGGTTGAAGACGTGGACGCTAAGGCAGTCATGCAGGGTCCGTTCGGTACCGACTTGATTGTCGAACCGGACGCGATGGGAAAGCTGGCGGCGACCTACCCCGTGGCCGGCCTCTGGGCCTTCGAGGCCGCGCGGATCGCCGCCCACATCCCCCGGCCGGGGCTGGACACCGACCACCGGACCCTGCCGCACGAGATCGGGCTCATCGAGACGGCCGTGCACCTCAACAAGGGCTGCTACCGGGGGCAGGAGACCGTGGCCAGGATCGAGAACGTCGGCCGCCCGCCCCGCAGGCTGGTCTTCCTGCACCTGGACGGCTCGGTGGACCGGCTGCCCGGGCACGGTGCGCCGATCACCACCTCCGGCGGCGCCGAGGTCGGGTTCGTCGGGTCGGCCGCCCGGCACTTCGAGCTCGGGCCGATCGGGCTCGGGCTGATCAAGCGGACCGTGCCGGCCGACGCCGCGCTGCTGGCGGACGGGGTGGCCGCCGCCCAGGAAGTGATCGTCTCGCCCGACGCCGGCGCCAACGTGAAGGTCACCCTGCGCCGCGACAGCGTTCCGCCGCCGCCGGCCGGCCGGAAGATGCTCTAGCGTTCGCTAGGGTCAAGCCCATGATCGCGATACTTGGCACCGGGAAGATGGGCGAGGCGCTGCTGTCGGGCCTGCTGCGGGCCGGGCGGCCGCCGTCGGAGATCGCGGTGGTCGTGCGGCGCGAGGCGCGGGGGGATGAGCTGCGCGCCGCCTACGGGGTGCCCGTCGTCACCGCCGAGGAGGCCGCGAAGAGCGCGGCCACGCTCGTCGTCGCGGTCAAGCCGCAGGACATGGGCACGATGCTGGACCAGATCGCCGGCCTGGTGACCGAGTCGCAGCTGATCATCTCGCTCGCGGCCGGGATCACGACCACGTTCATCGAGCGGCGGTTTCCGGTCGAGGTGCCGGTGGTGCGGGTCACGACCAACACGCCGCTGCTGGTGAACGAGGGGATGTCGGTGATCTCGGCCGGGTCGTTCGCCTCCGAGTCGCACCTGGGGATCGCGGAGGAGATGCTGTCGCCGGTCGGCAAGGTCGTCCGGCTGCCCGAGTACCAGCAGGACGCGGCGACGGCGCTGGCCGGCTCGGGCCCGGCCTACGTGTACTACCTGATCGAGGCGATGGCGGACGCCGGCGTCCTGGTCGGCATGCCCCGCCGGACCGCCCTCGAGCTCGTCACCCAGACGGTGTTCGGGGCGGCGACGATGGCGCGGGACTCGGGTGAGCACCCGGTGATCCTGCGCGAGGCGGTGACGTCGCCCGGCGGCACGACGATCGCGGCGACCCGTGAGCTTGACTCACGCGGGATGCGCGGCGCCGTTTTCGCCGCGATCGAGGCGGCTCGCAACCGGGGCCGCGAGCTCGGCCGGTCGTGAAGTTCGCGGCCGTCGCGGGGTAGCCAGGATCGCTGCTAACACATCGGAGGTGCGCGGGTGGCCGGGTCGGCTGTGGTGACGTGGGACGAGGCGCTCACGACGTATGACTTCGGGCCCGGGCACCCGTTCGACCCGGTGCGGCTGCGGCTGACGATGGCGCTGGCGTCCGAGCTCGGGGTGCTCGCCTCGCCCGCGGTGACGCTGGTCTCGCCGTCCCCCGCCACCGACGGCGAGCTCGCGACCGTGCACGACGAGGACTACATCGAGGCGGTCCGGCGGGCCGGCCGGACGCTGGCGCCCGACCTGCGGCACGGGCTCGGCACCCCGGACGACCCGGTCTTCGAGGGCATGCACGAGGCGGCCGCGCTCGTGGTCGGCGCGACGACGTCGGCCGCGCGCGCGGTCTGGTCCGGTGACTCGGCCCACGCGGTGAGCGTCGCGGGCGGGCACCACCACGCGATGCGCGCGTCCGCCAGCGGGTTCTGCGTCTACAACGACGTCGCGGTCGCGATCAAGTGGCTGCTGGCGGCCGGGGCCGAGCGCGTGGCCTACGTCGATCTCGACGTCCATCACGGGGACGGCGTGCAGGCGGCGTTCTACGACGACCCCCGGGTCCTGACGATCAGCGTGCACGAGCACCCCGCCACGCTGTTCCCCGGCACCGGGCTGCCGGGCGAGACCGGCGCCGGGGCGGGCGAGGGGTACGCGGTGAACGTCGCCCTGCCCGCGGGGACGGCGGACGCCGGATGGCTGCGCGCCGTCAACGGGGTCGTGGTGCCGTTGCTGCGCGCCTTCAAGCCGACGGTGCTGGTCAGCCAGCACGGGTGCGACGCCCACCGTCTCGATCCGCTCGCCAACCTCCAGCTGACCATCGACGGGCAGCGGCTGGCCCAGGTCATGATGCACGACCTGGCGCACGAACTGTGCGAGGGGCGGTGGCTCGCGACCGGCGGCGGCGGGTACGCGCTGGTTCAGGTGGTGCCCCGGATCTGGACGCATCTGCTGGCGATCGCGGCGGGAACGCCGATCGATCCGGCCACGGCGACGCCGGCCCGGTGGCGGGAGCTCGCGCGATCGCTGGCCGGGGAAACGGCGCCGGCGTCGATGACCGACGGAGCCGATGCCCGCTATGTTGCTTTTTCGTCCGGCGTGGATCCCAGTGATCCGGTCGATCGCGCGATCATGCGCACCCGGAGTGCCGTGTTTCCGGCGCACGGGCTACTTCCGCAGTTATCTTCCCGGGACCGCCCCGGTACCCCCGGGCACGCACGTGACGTGCTGCTTTCTGCTTTTTGCAGAGAATCGACAGACGTCAGAAGGGACTCGGGTCTGCTTGAGCCTCTAGGGTAAGTACATTGAGGCTATTATGGGTACTTGCTCTTTTCCGTACGGGACTTACCCTGGATACGTACGTGACTGGTGCGCTGAATCCGGTCAGGCGTGCTCGGCATCGCGCGGAAGAGGGCAATGATGGCAAACGAAACTCCCCTAAGCGACGTTAGATTCCTTACCGTCGCCGAAGTGGCCACGATCATGCGGGTATCAAAGATGACCGTCTATCGACTGGTCCACTCCGGCGAACTCGAGGCTATCCGGGTCGGACGTTCTTTCCGCGTCCCTGAGCAGGCAGTGAACCAGTACCTGAGGGCGGCCTTCGTCGGCACCGTCTGAGCGACGGCACTGGCGGCTGAGCGCGGGCGACCGGAACCGCCGAGGCACCCAGCCAGTGCCGCGGTCTCGCGGACGTCGGAGGGTCGAAGCCGACGTCCGCGTGACCTCGCTTTCAGGTGCCGCCAAGGCCGCCTGACCAGGGTCCGAGCGGTCACGCCGGGCGGGCGACGGAGCCTGTCCTGCCACCGGGCGTCTCATCGGCGTGCGGTACCCGGTACGCTGGAGCACTGCGTGAGCGGTTGTCGTTCGCGCGATCTCTAGTAATTCCGGGCGTGTGCCCGCCTCCCGTCCGCCGGTGGGTGATGGCGTGCCCGTCTGCCGTTGTGCCGAGAGGATGGTGGCCTGATGGGCTCAGTCATCAAGAAGCGCCGTAAGCGTATGGCGAAGAAGAAGCACCGCAAGCTGCTGAAGAAGACGCGCATCCAGCGCAGGAACAAGAAGTAGCGCACGTACCGCCCGCCGCCGGGCGGGCAGCATGGTCTCGCGGGCGCGCCTGGCGCGTGCCCGCGTTTCCGCGTGCCCGAGGACTCGGCCAACTGACCGTGAGCGGTCAGGGCCGATGTTGACAAGACGCCGGTCAGAACGCCCGGCTTGGCCGACAATGGTATCGGGTGGGGCGTTCTCGGTACTGAGATCGGAGCGGATATGAGCGGCAGACGACGGCGTGACGACGGGTGGGACGAGGGCCGCCGAGACGGCGCGCCCGATCGCCGACCCGATCCATGGTCGGACGGCCGCGCCGACGGCAGGTACCCCGCGCCCTCGTTCCAGCCGATGACCGAGCAGGCCACCTCGTACGACGTGGGCAGCGCCCGGGGCGGAAACGGCAACGGAAACGGCTACGACCCGTCCGCCTACGATGCCAACGGCCATGGCGGCCGGGCCGGGTACGGGGGCCAGAACGGGGCCGCCAACGGCTACCAGTCCGGCCAGTCGGGGCCGGGATACGGGGGCGCCGGCTACGGTGACTCCGGATACGGGCAGGGCGGCTACGGTTACGGAAACGACTCCGGCTACGGCGGCCGCACCGGTTTCGCCGACGCCGACGGCGCCACCGCCTTTGTTCCTGAATTCATGTCGGCCGGCGCTGATTACCCGGCCCCCGAGATGCCGGCCAGCACGCCAAGGCCGGTCGGGCGGCTTTCCATCTATACGCTGCTAAGCGATCGGGTGGCGGAATTCGACCGCCTCGCTGAGCGCGCCGCGGAAGGCGTCAGGACGTCCGAGCCGGATACCCTGGTTTATGTCATCCACGTGGTGCCAAAGGCGCCAATGCAGCGGATCGTGTACGAGATTTACCGCAATCGGGCGGCGTTTGAGAGCCATGAACGGCAACCCCATATTCGACGCTTCATGGCCGACCGCGCGTCCTGCGTGCTCGCCACGAACATTATCGACTTGCGGCTGAAATACGCGAAGGTAGCCGCGCTGGGCGCGCCGCCCCGGGCGGCGATCGGCGCGGCCCCGGCCGCCGCCGAGCAGTCGCCGTGGCCGGATGCGCAGCCCGCGTCCCCGTCGGCCGGGTCGGCCGGGTCGGCCGCCGGCGGCGACCGGTCGCGCTCCGAGCAGTACGCGGGCGGCCAGTACGGCAACGGCGGCCAGTACAACGGCGACCCCCAGTACAACGGCGACAGCCAGTACGACGGCAACAGCCAGTACAACGGCAACAGCCAGTACAACGGCGACGCCCAGTACAACGGCGCCCAGTACGGCGGCGAGCAGGCCACCGTCACCCGCACGCAGTACCAGGCCCCGGCCGCCGCCTCGTCGGCGGCCCCGGCGGCGCCGGCCGCCAGCTTCACCCCCGCCGCCCAGGACCGCTACGCCGCCGCCGCCAGCCAGTACGCCGCGGCGGCGGGGCAGTACACCGCGGCCGGGCAGTACGGGTACGCCAACGGCGGCCAGGCGGCCAACGGCGGGCAGTACCAGCAGGCCGCCGAATACCCCGCCACCAGCGGATATCCCGACGCCGGGGGCTACCAGGGCACCGGCTACCAGGCCACCGCCGGCTACCAGGCGAACGGCGGCTACCAGGCAGAACGGCGGCTACGCCGCCGGCCCGGGCTACTCGGGCGGGTCCGGCTACCCGGGCGCCGCGGGACAGCCGACCGGTGACGGCTACTCGAACGGGAACGGCTACTCGGGGGCGAACGGGTACTCGGGCGCGGGCGGCGGGGCGTACTTCACCCCCGCCAGCCCGGCCGCAGGCCAGTACCAGGGCCCGGCCGGCCAGCCGGCCGCGGGCGCGCCGGTGACCGCCGTCCGCCGCTACCGCGAGCTCGGCAGCGGCGCCCCGTCGGGCGCGACGCCGGACGGGGCCAACGGCTACGGCGCAGCCGACGACGGGTCGGGCGGCGGCTACCCGGGGGGCGACTCCGACCAGTCGCGGCCGGACTCCGCTGAGTGGTCGCCGTCGGGATACTCCGACCAGGGTTACCGGTCGAGCTAGATGGCGCCGCCGCGAATCACCTTGCTCGGCCGTCCTGGATGTCACTTGTGCGATGATGCGCGAGAGATCATCCGCCGGGTTGCCTATGATCTCGGAGTTACGTGGGAAGAACGTGATATCACGCAATCGGAGGACGACTTGCGTGAATATTGGGAACAGATCCCCGTTACCTTCGTGGATGGTGTGCAGCACGATTTCTGGCGAGTATCGGAAGAGCGCCTGCGTGCTGCGCTGTCCGCTCAATAACACGAACACCAGGCATTAACAAATTACGCCCGTACCCGTACCCGTCTTACCTGTCTCCACTGCCGTCACATAACAGACATGCAGCGCGCGTCGTCCGTTGTCGGGCGCGATTCGTTATTATGGTGACGCGACTCGGCTGCCGCCCCGTCACGGTCCGTGATGGCCCCGTCGCGCCGGCCCGGCGTCCCCGGCCCGGCACCCTGGGCCGGGCGCGGTCGTCCGGCGGCGGACGACCGCACTTTGTGCATCTGTTCACAAACGACGTATGGTGGGTAGCGGCCGCGACCGGCTCAAGCTGGCCGATAGAGGCCGATGTCCGTTCGCTCGCCATCGTCATCGTTGCGGGCTCGCGCCACGTGCTCGCCCGCCGCAGCGCCGAACCTTCCCCCGGGAGCGTCGCATGTCCAATGCCGCCGAGCTTCCCGGCTTCGCATCGGAGCCCGGATCAACCGCCGATCGCCCATACCCGGGCGGCATCCCCGAGGCCACCGTGGCCAGGCTCCCGGTGTACCTGCGGGCGCTCTACATGCTGGCGGAACGCGGGGTCTCGACCGTGGCGAGCGACGAGCTCGCCCGGGCGGCGGGGGTCAACTCGGCCAAGCTCCGCAAGGACCTGAGCCACCTGGGCTCCTACGGCATCCGGGGCGTCGGCTACGACGTCGAGTACCTCGTCTACCAGGTGTCGAGGGCCCTGGGGCTGACGCAGAACTGGCCCGTGGTCATCGTCGGCGCCGGTAACCTCGGCCGCGCCCTCGCGCACTACGGCGGCTTCGTCACCAGGGGATTCCAGATCGAGGCGGTCTTCGACACCGACCAGTCGCTGATCGGGAGCGACATCGGCGGGGTTGTGGTCCGGCCCTCGAGCGAGCTTGAAGCGGTGGTGACCAGCGAGAACATCGCGATCGGGGTGATCGCGGTGCCTGCCGGGGCCGCCCAGTCGGTGTGCGACCGGCTGGTCGCGGCCGGGGTGACAAGCA
This sequence comes from uncultured Actinomycetota bacterium, assembly GCA_963836195.1. Lineage (GTDB taxonomy): Bacteria > Actinomycetota > Actinomycetes > Streptosporangiales > Streptosporangiaceae > Trebonia. The sequence goes on from CAWIIX010000021.1 coordinate 236,921, forward strand.
TCCTAAATTTCGCCCCGCTGGTGCTTAATGTGCCAGAGGGCGTGGATGTGCGTAAGGTCGACCTATCGATTGAGCTGCAGATTCTCGCCTTCCACGCCCAGCGGCGGTCCGCTGAGCGGTTTGAGCAGGCGGCGGATCCGACAGCGGCGGAAGCGTAGGCGGTATTGAGGGTGGGACCCGAACAATGAGCGTCCTCGTCGTCGGACTGAGCCACAAGAGCGCACCGGTCTCGACGCTTGAGCGTGCCGCGGTCAGCGGCGACACGCTCGGGAAGCTGCTGCACGACGTCGCGCGACTGCCGGACATCGCCGAGACGTTCGTGATCTCGACCTGCAACCGGGTGGAGGTCTACGCCGAGGTCGGCCGGTTCCACGGCGGCGTCGCCGGGGTGTGCGACCTGCTCTCGCGCTACTCGGGCATCCCCGCCGCCGAGCTGACCTCCAGCCTCTACGTGCACTACGAGGACCGGGCGGTCCAGCATCTGCTGGCGGTCTCGAGCGGCCTCGAGTCGATGGTGGTGGGCGAGGACCAGATACTCGGCCAGGTGCGGACGGCGCTGAAGGTGGCCGGCGACCACGGGACGCTCGGCCGGTCACTGCGCGACCTCGGCCGGCTCGCGCTGCGGACCGGGAAGCGCGCCCGCGCCGAAACCGGCATCGACCGGCTCGGGCTCAGCCTGGTCAGCGTGGGGATCGAGCTGGCCGCGCCGCACCTGGGGAGCGCGCCGGACGAAGGTCAAGATCAACCCAAGCTTGTCTCGAACGGTCCGGGGCGACTGTCCGGGCTCCATGTCCTCGTGGTCGGGGCCGGCGCGATGAGCGGGCTGGCCGTGGCCACCGCCGCCCGGGCGGGGGCGGCGCGGGTGACGGTCGCCAACCGGACCCGGGCCAGGGCCGAGCGGCTCGCGGCCGGCGTCGGCGGCGCGGTCGCCGACTTCGACGACCTGGCGCCCGCAATCGAGGCGGCCGACCTCGTGATCTCCTGCACCGGCGCCGCCAGCCTGGTGATCACCGAGCCGGTCGTTCGGGCGGTGCTGGCCGGCCGCGACCCGGCCCGCCCGCTGGTGCTGCTCGACCTGGCGATGCCGCGTGACGTCGATCGGGCGGTGGCCGAGCTGCCCGGGCCGGCCGAGGCGGCCGTGATCGTGATCAGCATGGACACGCTGCGCGGGACCGGCGAGACCGCCGTCGGGGCCGACGAGGTGGCCGCCGTCCGCGCGATCGTCGAGGAGGAGTTCGCCGCCTACGGCTCCGCCGTCCGCGCCGACCGGGTGACGCCGACCGTGGTGGCGCTGCGGGCGAAGGCGGCGACGGTCGTCGACGCCGAGCTCGCCCGGCTGGCCGGGCGGCTGTCGGAGGAGAGCGTGAGCGGTCACGCGCTGGAAGAAATGGCCCAGACGGTGCGACGAGTGGTAGACAAGCTGTTGCATGCGCCCACCGTTCGGGTAAAAGAACTCGCGTCGTCGCCGGACGGGGAAGAGTACGCGGCCGCGCTGCGGGTGCTGTTCGATCTTGACCCGCGAACGATCGACGCCGTGACCCACGCCGAGGTGGACTCCCCGAGCATTCCCAATCTGGAGGGGGACCTGTGAACCCGGAACCGCTGCGACTCGGCAGCCGCCGCAGCCCGATGGCGATCTCGCAATCCGGCGACGTGGCCAGGCTGATCACCGGGCAGACGGGCCGCCGGGTCGAGATCGTGGGCGTCACCACCCTCGGCGACGTGAGCAGGGAGCAGCTCACCCAGATCGGCGGTACGGGGGTTTTCGTGAGCGCATTGCGGGAATCCCTGCTCCGCGAGGAGGTGGACTTCGCCGTGCACTCGCTCAAGGACCTGCCGACCGGGAGCCGCTCCTGGCATCACTGTGGCCGCCATCCCGGCCCGCGACGACCCGCGCGACGCGCTGGTCGGGCGGGACGGGGCCAAGCTGGCCGACCTGCCCCCGGGCGCGCGCATCGGCACCGGCTCGCCGCGCCGCGCCGCCCAGCTGTCCGTGCTGCGGTCCGACCTCACCTGCGTGCCCATCCGCGGGAACGCGAACACCCGGCTGGCGAAGGTGCGCGACGGTGAGCTCGACGCGGTCGTGCTCGCGTACGCGGGACTGGCCAGGATCGGCCACACCGACCTGGTGAGCGAGATCTTCGAACCCGACGACATGGTGCCCGCCCCGGGCCAGGGCGCGCTCGCGGTCGAGTGCCGGTCCGATGACGCCGAGCTGGTCGGCGCTGCTCGCGACCATCGACCACGCGGCCGACCCGGGCGGCGGTGACCGCCGAGCGGTCGCTGCTGGCCGCCCTGGAGGCGGGCTGCAGCGCCCCGGTCGGCGCATACGCGACCGGCTACGCGGGTACCGGTCGGCTGCGACTGGACGCCGTGGTTCTCGGCACCCGGTCGGAAACTCCGACGCCTGGCGCTTTGGACCCGGGCGCGGCTAACGGCACAATAGTGATACGTGAAAGCGGCGAAGCGGACGCAGGCGAGGCAGCCCGACTTGGGCGCGAGCTGGCGGCGCGGATGCTGGCGCTCGGCGCGGCAGACCTGATGCGCGCAGACGACACCGACGGGGATGGTGCGCATGACTGATATCGACGGTTGGGTCGCGTTCGTCGGCGCCGGCCCCGGCGACGACGGACTCCTGACGATGCGCGCGGTGCGGTTGCTGGCCGACGCGAGCCTGGTCGTGGCCGAGGCGGAGCTGGCCGACCGGGTCCGCCACCTGCTGGCCGACGACGTGCAGCTGGCCGAGCCTTCCGACCCGCCGGGCACGGCCAAGGTGCTCGCGGTGGCGGCGAAGGCCGGGCAGCTCGCGGTCCGGCTGTTCCCCGGCGACCCGCTGCTCTCCGGCGCCGCCGCCGAGATCCAGGCGTGCGCCAAGGCGAAGGCGCGGTTCGAGATCGTCCCCGGCGTGGCCGCGGCGACCGGCACCCCCGCCTACGCGGGGATCGCGCTGACCGGCGACGCGCCCGGAGAGCTGAGGATCATCCACGCCAACGACGCCAGCCGGGTCGGCTACAGCGCCGGCACGCTGGTGATCATGGGCGCGGAGACCGCCCCGGCCGACCTCGGCAAGATGCTGATCGCGGCCGGCTGGCCCGACGCGACGCCCTTCGCCATCACCTGGGACGGGACCACCACCGACCAGCAGACGGTCGTCACCACCCTCGGCCGCATCGGGCCCGACCTGAAGGCGGCCGGGGTGACCGTCGCCACGACCAGGGGCGGCGCCATCGCCGTGGTCGGCGACGCGGCGGCGGCGAAGAGCCGGCTGTCCTGGTTCGAGACCAAGCCGCTGTTCGGCTGGCGGGTGCTGGTGCCGCGCACCAGGGAGCAGGCCTCGGTCGTGTCCGACCAGCTCCGCGAGTACGGCGCGGTGCCCGAGGAGGTGCCGACGATCGCGGTCGAGCCGCCGCGCACGCCGCAGCAGATGGAGCGGGCGGTCAAGGGCCTCGTCACCGGCCGGTACCAGTGGGTGGCGTTCACCTCGACCAACGCGGTCAAGGCGGTGCGGGAGAAGCTCGAGGAGTACGGCCTCGACGCCCGGGCCTTCGCCGGGGTCAAGGTCGCCGCGGTGGGCGACCAGACGACGGCGGCGCTGCTCGACTTCGGCATCCGGCCCGACCTGGTGCCGGAGGGACAGCAGTCGGCCGAGGGCCTGGCCGAGGCGTGGCCGCCGTTCGACGACGTGCTCGACCCGATCAACCGGGTGCTGCTGCCCCGGGCCGACATCGCCACCGAGACCCTGCTCGCCCGGCTGACCGACCTTGGCTGGGAGGCGGAGGACGTGACCGCGTACCGGACGGTGCGCGCCGCGCCGCCGCCCGCCCCGATCCGCGAGGCGATCAAGGGCGGCGGGTTCGACGCCGTCCTGTTCACGTCCTCGTCCACGGTCAGGAACCTGGTCGGCATCGCGGGCAAGCCGCACGCGGTCACCGTGATCGGCGTGATCGGCCCGCAGACGGCGAAGACGGCGGCCGAGTTCGGGCTGCGGGTCGACGTGACGGCGACCAAGCCGTCGGTCAGCGCGCTGGTCGATGCGCTGGCCGACTTCGGCGCCGCCCAGCGCGACGCCGCGCTGGAGGCCGGCGAGCCGCTGCGCCGCCCGAGCGAGCGCCGCCGCGGCGGCCGACGCCGTCTGAGGTAGCACCACCCCACCCCTACGGAGAGAATTGCTGTGAGTGCTGGGTTTCCTGAAGTGAGGCCGCGGCGGCTGCGCGGGACGAAGGCGCTGCGGGCGATGGTGGCGGAGACCGCGCTGCGCCCGGCCGAGCTGGTGCTTCCGGTGTTCATCAAGGAAGGCCTGGCCGACCCGCAGCCGATCAGCTCGATGCCGGGCGTGCTCCAGCACACCAGGGACTCGCTGCGGAAGGCGGCCGCCGCGGCGGCCGGGGCCGGGGTCGGCGGGATCATCGTCTTCGGCATCCCGGCCGACAAGGACGGCGTCGGCAGCGGCGCCGACGACCCCGAGGGCATCTCCCAGGTCGCGATCGCCGACATCAGGGCCGAGGTCGGCGACGACCTGGTGATCATGGCGGACCTGTGCCTGTGCGAGTACACCGACCACGGCCACTGCGGCATCGTCACCGACGACGGCTACGTGGACAACGACGCGACGCTCGAGCGCTACGCGTCGACGGCGGTCGCGCAGGCGCGGGCGGGCGCGCACATGGTGGCGCCGAGCGGCATGATGGACGGCCAGGTCGGCGCCATCAGGAAGGCGCTCGACGGGGCCGGCTTCCGGAACGTCCCGATCTGCGGCTACTCGGCGAAGTACGCCTCGGCCTTCTACGGCCCGTTCCGCGAGGCGGCCGAGGGCGCGCCGAAGTTCGGCGACCGCGCCACCCACCAGCAGGACCCGGCCAACGTGCTCGAGGCGCTGAAGGAGGTCGAGCTCGACCTGGCCGAGGGGGCCGACATGGTGATGGTCAAGCCGGCCCTCAGCTACCTCGACGTGATCCGCCGGGTGACCGACATGGTCCAGCGTTCCGGTCGCCGCGTACCAGGTCAGCGGCGAGTTCGCGATGATCGAGGCCGCCGCCGCCAACGGCTGGCTGGACCGGGACAAGGCGATCATGGAGACCCTCACCTCGATCCGCCGCGCGGGCGCCTCCGTCATCCTCACCTACTGGGCCACGGAAGTGGCCGGCTGGCTCCGCTGACGCGGACCGTGGTGCGGGTCACCACCGTCTGGGCCTGGTGAGGCCCCCGGTGGCGGTACGCTTTCGGCTATCCCACCCGACCGCATGAGCGGATGCTTTGGCATATCCGTCGGCGGCGTGGGGTCGGTGGACCACTAGGAGTTCGGGGCCTGATGGTAGCGATGATGCGGCGACGAGGCCGACGCCGGGCGGCGCAGCGGCCGCCCGACCTCGGCGCGGCGGCGCTGGAGTACGCCGCGATGGGGTGGCCGGTCTGCCCCGGGGCGCACGCGAGCGACGGACTCGACGGGATCGGGCTGTCGGAGCCGGGGCGGGCCTGCTCATGCGACCGGGTCGGCTGCCCCGCGCCAGGCGCGCACCCGGTGTCGCCAACCTGGCAGATGCAGGCGAGCGTGGACAGCGAAGTGGTAAGGCAGTGGTGGGAAGCCCGTCCGGAGGCGAACGTGATACTCGTCACCGGGCGGGTTTTTGACGTTCTGGACGTGCCCGCGGTCGCCGGGGCGACCGTGCTCGCGCGGATGGCGGCGGCCGGGGTCGAGACCGGGCCGGTCGCGGTCCAGGGCGCCGAGCGGATGCACTTCTACGTCATCACCAGGGGCGCGCCGGCCGACGAGGACGAGTGGTGGTCGTGCGGCCTCGACTCCTCGCCGGACATGTTCACCCAGACCGAGGCGCTGCGCTGGCACTGCCGGGACAGCTACGTGCTCGCCCCGCCCTCCAGGTACGGCACCGGCCAGGACGTACGCTGGGTGCGCGCGCCCGCGGGGCCGTCGGGCGCGCAGCCGCTGCCGGACGCGCTGCGGCTGCTTGAGTTCCTGGTTGACGTGCTTGAGGAAGAAGGCTAGTTCGTGACTGACCGATCCGCCGAACTGTTCGCCCGCGCCGTCGAGGTGACCCCGGGCGGGGTGAATTCACCGGTTCGCGCGTTCGGCCCGGTGGGCGGGGTGCCCCGGTTCATCGAGCGCGGGGCCGGGCCCTACCTGTTCGACGTGGACGGTCGTCAGTACGTGGACCTCGTGTGCTCCTGGGGCCCGATGATCCTCGGGCACGCGCATCCGTCGGTGGTGGCGGCCGTGTCGGACGCGCTCGCGCGCGGCACGTCGTTCGGCGCCGCCACCCCGGGCGAGGTCGAGCTGGCGGCGGAGATCATCGCGCGGGCCCCGGTCGAGCAGGTCCGGCTGGTCAACTCGGGCACCGAGGCGACGATGTCGGCGCTCCGGCTGGCCCGCGGCTACACCGGCCGCTCGGTCGTGGTGAAGTTCGCCGGCTGCTACCACGGCCACGTGGACGCGCTGCTCGTCGCGGCCGGGTCCGGCGTGGCCACGCTCGGGCTGCCGGACACGCCCGGGGTGACCGGCGCGTCCGCCGCCGACACGGTGGTGCTGCCGTACAACGACCCGGCCGCCGTCACCGAGCTGTTCGCGGCCCGCGGGGGCGAGATCGCCTGCGTCATCACCGAGGCCTGCCCGGCCAACATGGGCGTGGTCCCGCCCGCCCCCGGCTTCAACCAGCTGCTCAGGTCGCTCTGCGATGGCGCCGGGGCGCTGCTGATCATGGACGAGGTGCTGACCGGCTTCCGCGTCTCCGCATCGGGCTGGTACGGGCTCGACGGCGTCCGCGGCGACCTGGTGACGTTCGGCAAGGTGATGGGCGGCGGCCTGCCCTGCGCCGCGTTCGGCGGCCGGGCCGAGATCATGTCCAGGCTCGCGCCGGTCGGCCCGGTCTACCAGGCGGGCACGCTGTCGGGCAACCCGCTGGCCACCGCGGCCGGCCTGGCCACCCTGCGCGCCTGCACGCCCGAGGTGTACGGCGCGGTCGACTCGTTCGCGGGCGCGCTCTCCAAGCTGGTCTCGGCCGAGCTCGCCGCCGTCGGCGTGCCGCATTACCTGTCGGCCGCGGGCAGCCTGTTCACGGTCTTCATCGGCCGGACCGACCCGGTCGCCAACTTCGACGACGCCAAGGACCAGTCCACCGCCGCGTACTCCGCGTTCTTCCACGCCATGCTGGACGGCGGCGTCTACCTGCCGCCGTCGGCGTTCGAGGCGTGGTTCACCTCCGCCGCGCACGGCGAGGCGGAGCTCGACCGGATCGCCGCCGCCCTCCCGGCCGCCGCCCGCGCCGCCGCCGCAGCCCTACCGGATTAGCCGCAAAAGCGTCAGGATTGACGTCAGGGCCGAGGGCAGGTAGCTCCCCGGACGGACGGGATGTCGACTGATGGCAATGCGAAATGTGATCAGCACGCTCAACTCCGACGGCACGGAGGTCATGGGGCCAGGGGTCCTCATGTACCACTATCCGGCCAACGACATCATGAACGGCAGCCTGCTGACCGTGGAGAGCAACCACTTCGCGGTCCTCAAGTCGCGCGGCGCGATCCTGAACGTGTACGAGACCGGGCAGTACCCGGTGTCGACGCCGCAGCGGCCGTTGATCGGCAGCATGCAGCAGGCGTTCTACGGCGGCCAGTCGCCGTGGCAGTACGAGGTCATGTTCGTGTCCCGGGCGAAAAGCGTCGTCAAGGCCAAGGGCGTCGCGCTCTCCCGGGAGCTGGCCGAGCTCGTCTACGACGTGGACTACTACGTGCACGTGGACACCGCCGAGGACGCGGTCAAGCTGGTCACCCACATGCCCTACGCCGGGCACGCGCTGACCACCGAGGCGCTCAACCTCTACGCGGGCCCGGTCGTCGAGCAGTCGGTCAACCAGCTGATCCAGGTGACGCCGCTGGAGCGGGTCAACGAGCGGATCCACGACATCACCGAGCTCGTCCGCGGGCACCTGCAGGACTTCCTGTCCATCTACGGGATCATGCTCAACGACGTGAAGGTGCTGGTCAAGCCGCGGGACGAGCGAATGCGGGAGCTGATCTCGCTGCGCGCGTTCGGCCTGTCGGAGCTGGACGCGGTCCGCTACTACGTCGCGATGAAGATGGCGGAGCGGGGCCTGGTCTCCGCGCCGAACATGGCGGTCGGCCTGCCGTTCAACATCGGGCTGACCGGCCTGCCCGCCACCGTGCCGGCCGCTAACGGCGCTGCGGCCCCCGTCGTCCCGGGCCAGTGACGGAGTGGCCGACACGATCGCCGACCGGCTGCGCGGCCTGCTCGCGTCCGACGTCTACACCGCCAAGGGCAGGCTGCGGGCCGACGACCTGCTGGTCCGGGAGCGCGTGGCCGGCAGCCTAGGGCAGGCCTCCACCCGGCTGCGCGACCTCGCCGCCCGGTGGCGGGCCGACCGGGTGCCGCCCTCGACCAGGGAGGACCCCTTCCCGCCGGCCGAGCTGATGGCGCCGCTGCGGCAGGCCGACCGGCTCGGCCGGGACATCGACGCCGTCTGCACCACGGTCCGCGGGCTGCCCCTGCTGCCCGAGGACAGGGTGTGGCAGCGGGTACGCGGGGCCGGGCTCGACGAGCTCCTGCAGTTCGACTGGGGACTGGTCAGCGAGTCCGACGAGCTCGCCGCGCAGCTGGCCGGCGCCTCGGACCTGGCCGCGGTCGACCACGCGGGGGCCCGGCTGCGCCTGGGCCGGCTGACGGAGATCATCGGCGACCGGCGCAAGTACGTCGAGGTGATCGCCTGACGGGGGGCGACCGGGGCGGCGGGTAGCCCGCGGCTTGCCGGTAGGCTGGCGGGGCCATGACTGAGATGACTGTTGTTCACCTGCTTCGGCACGGTGAGGTGCATAACCCGGAGCACGTCCTCTACGGGCGGCTGCCCGGGTACCACCTGTCCGCCAACGGGCGGATGATGGCCGTCGCGGCGGCCGACTTCTTCGCCGGGCGACCGGTGGCCGCCGTCTTCGCGTCGCCGCTCGAGCGGGCGCAGGAGACCGCGCAGCCGGTGGCCGAGCGGCTCGGGCTCACGATCACCACCGACGATCGGCTGATCGAGTCGGAGAACGTGCTCGAGGGCAAGTCCGTGAGCCTGGCCAGCCTCGCGCTCAACCCGCTGAACTGGCAGTACCTGTGGAACCCGTTCCGGCCGTCCTGGGGCGAGCCGTACGCTCAGGTCGCCGCGCGGGTGCACCAGGTCGTCGACCGGGCCAGGGACGCCGCCCGGGGCAAGGAAGCGGTCTGCGTCAGCCACCAGCTGCCGATCTGGGTCACCCGCCTGGCGGCCGAGCACAAGCGCCTGTGGCACAACCCGAGCAGCCGCCAGTGCGCCGTCGGATCCGTCACCAGCCTCACTTTCGACGGGGACCGGCTGACCGGCGTTTCTTACGCGGTGCCGCCCCGCCAGCAGGTCGCCGACCCGGATAGGGCACAATAGGCACGACGTACTACCCCCTGTAGGAGACGGTAGGGACCCGAGCCGGTGGTGTTCAAAGCTAAGCGCCGAACGGTCGTCACCACGGCGGCCGGTGTCGTCGTGCTGCTGGTCGCCGCCCTGGTGGTCACCGTGTTCACCCACGGGAACAGCAGCAGCGCCAGCGACGACGGCAACATGGTGGCCTATAAGGTCGGCCATCGGCCGGCCGCGCCCGACTTCACCGCGACCTCGCTGACCGGCTCGCCGATCAACTTCGCGAGCTACCGGGGCAAGATCGTGGTGCTGAACGTCTGGGGTTCCTGGTGCGCTCCGTGCCAGGCCGAGGGGCAGACGCTCAAGTACCTGGACGAGGAGTACGGCCCGCGGGGGATCGCGTTCCTCGGCGACGACCTCCAGGACACCCCCACCCAGGCGCTGGCCTTCCTGCACGGCGTGGGCATCACCTACCCGAGCGTGAACGACGCGAACGGGGCGGTCGAGGAGCGGCTCGCGATCGCGGTGCCGATCAGCGCCACCCCGACGACCCTCGTCATCGACAAGACCGGGCACGTCGCGGGGGTCATCGACGGGGCCGTCACCTATCCGGAGATGACCACCCTGCTCAACGATGCGGCGGTGACCCAGTGACCGATGTGCACTCGACCACCTCCAAGGCCGCGCCCGCCTCAGAGGCGGCGGACCTGGACCGCGAAGCCACGCGACCGTTCGGAACCGGACCGGTCGAACCGACGGAGAGCGGCAGCGGCGGGTCCACGGGAGTGCCGACGACCGGCGCCGGCTGGGGGCGCTGGGCGTGGCGGCAGCTCACCTCGATGCGGACCGCGCTCATCCTGCTGTTCCTGCTCGCGCTGGGCTCGGTGCCCGGCTCGATCCTGCCCCAGGAGGGCAGCGACCCGGCGTCGGTGACCCAGTACTTCACGTCGCACCCGGGGCTCGCGCCGTGGCTGAACCGGCTCGGGCTGTTCAACGTGTTCGCCGCGCCCTGGTTCGCGGCGATCTACATCCTGCTCTTCGCCTCGCTGGTCGGGTGCGTCGTGCCGCGGACGTTCAAGCTGGTCGGGTCGGCCAGGACGCCGCCGCCGCGGGCGCCGAGGAACCTGGCGCGGCTGCCGCAGTCGGTGACGTACCCGTCGGCGCTGCCGCCGGACGCGGCCGTGGACGCGGCCGCCACCGTGCTCGGCGGGCAGCGCTTCCGGCTCCGGCGGCCGGCCGCCGGGGACGGCGGCGGCCACTGGCTCGCGGCCGAGAAGGGGTACCTGCGCGAGGTCGGCAACCTGCTCTTCCACCTGTCGCTGCTCGGCGTGCTGCTCTCGATCGCGCTCGGCGGGCTCTTCGGCTACAAGGCCGACGAGCTGGTCACCGAGGGGCAGACGTTCTCCGACACCACCGCGCAGCTGGCCGAGTTCCACCCCGGACGACTGGTCACCGGGTCCGACCTGGCGCCCTTCTCGCTCACGCTGGACAAGTTCACGGCCGACTACATCAACTCGGGCGCGTCGATCGGGCAGCCGTCCGGATTCGACGCCAACGTGACCTACACGGCCACCCCGGGCGGGGCCGCGAAGAACTACGACATCCAGGTCAACCACCCGCTGTCGGTCGACTCGGTGAAGGTGTACCTGATCGGGCACGGGTACGCGCCCGAGTTCAAGGTGACCGGGCCCAACGGCGTCGCCTACGACGAGGCGACGCCCGTTCATCCCGGCCAACACGAACACGATGCTCTCCGACGGCGTGGTCAAGGCGCCGAGCGCCTCGCTCGGCTTCGAGGGCGTGTTCGTGCCGACCGCCTACATGGCGAACGGGACCACGCTGGAGTCGATCTTCCCGGCCGCCAACAACCCGGAAGTGTCGCTGATCGGCTACTCGGGCAACCTCGGCCTGAGCTCGGGCGTCTCGCAGAGCGTCTACCAGCTCGACACCAGCCAGATGACGCAGATCCCGGGCGGGCCGCATCTGCTGGCCCCGGGGAGCACCTGGAAGCTGCCGGGCAAGCTCGGGTCGATCACCTACGTCGGCACCGCGCAGTGGGTGAGCCTCGACGATCACCTACGACCCGGGGCAGGTCCCCGCCCTCGTCTGCGGCATCCTGGCGATCGCGGGGCTGCTGCTGTCGTTCTTCATCCGGCGGCGGCGGGTGTTCGTGCGGGCGGTGCCCGGCCCGGACGGCGTCGGCTCGGTCGTCACCGTCGGCGGCCTGACCAGGACTGACGCCAGCGGCGGGTTCGAGGACGAGTTCGCCAACCTGGCGGTCGACATCGCCGACGCGTCATCGCCCACATCGCCGATCTTCGCCGACTGCTGGGCCTGCGGCATCGGCCGACCACCAGAAGCCTGAGCCTAACAACCAGTCAGAAACGGGAGCGTGACGCTCGTGTCCGTCAACCAAGGCCTGGCGCACGTCAGCACCGACTTCATGATCGCGGCGCTGCTCATCTACTCGCTGGCGCTGCTCGCCTTCGCCGGCGACTACGCCTTCGGACGGCCGCGCCGTCGGGAAGCGATGCTGGCCGCCAAGCCCGCCGTCGACCGGGCCGCCCAGCTGGCGACGGTCGGCGCCGCGTCGGAATCGAATGCGGCCCAGGGCGCCGGGTTCGAGCCCGGCTGCGCCCGGCGCGGTCGCGGCCGCCGCGGGCCCCGGCGACCCGGCCGGCCGGGACGCCGCGCGGCCGGTGCGGCCGTCGGGCGCGCTCGGGGCGATCGCGGAGGCAGGGCCGTGGGTCCGCGCCGCCGCGACGCTGAGCGCGGTCGGCATCCTGGCGCACGTGATCGCGGTCACCACCAGGGGAATCGCGGTGGACCGGGCCCCCTGGGGCGACATGTACGAGTTCATCACCGCGCTGACGTGCGTGGCCGCCATCTTCTTCTACTACATCCTGGTCAAGTACCGGGCCTGGGCGATCGGCGTGTTCGTGATGGGCGCGATCGTGATCGCGCTCGGGCTGGCCGAGACGCTCATCTACACCCCGGCCGGGCCGCTGGTGCCCGCGCTGCAGTCGTACTGGCTGTCCATCCACGTCACCGCGATGACGCTCGTCGAGCGGCATCTTCTTCGTCGCCACCGTCCTCGGCATCATGTACATCGTCGCCGAGCGGTACCGGAAGCGGGTCGCGGCGGGGAAGGCCGAGCCGAACCCGCTGCTCGACCGCATCCCGAGCGGCGCCCAGCTGGACAAGCTGACCTACCGGGCGGTCGTCTTCGGGTTCCCGATCTGGACGTTCGGGGTGATGGCGGGCGCCATCTGGGCGGACCAGGCCTGGGGCCGCTACTGGGGCTGGGACCCGGTTGAGACCTGGGCGTTCATCACCTGGGTGATCTACGCCGCCTACCTGCACGCCCGGGCGACCGGCGGCTGGCGCGGCATCCGCTCGCACTACATCCAGCTGCTCGGCTTCGCCAGCCTGATGACCAACATCTTCGTGATCCAGATCTTCGTCACCGGCCTGCACTCCTACGCCGGAGTCCAGTAGCACCAGGCGGATCAACGCCGTCGTCCTATCGGTTCGACCGCGCGGCGTCTGCTACCGGTCCTGACCACATCGACCATCGGCGCAGCGGTTGACCGACTTGCGCGAAACATTACCGAGACGGATAGGCGGTGGCCGCTCGGCGGAGCGAGGTCCGGCGCGCCGCAAGCGGCCCGATCGCGGGCGAGTTCGCGGGCGGCTGGAACTCCGGGCCGGGGCCAGTGGGCAACGCGGGCCCGGCGCTACTCGGCCGGGTCGGTCGGGGTGCCGTGGATGCGCTCGGCGAGCTGGCGGAGGAACTCGGGATCGTCATCCGGGCCCTTGGGCGCGACCCAGCCGGAATGCCTCGGGGCGCATCGAGCGGCTCGAGGGGTGGCGGGCCTGGGCGGCATCGGCCGGCGTTCTGCGGCGTCCAGGGGGAGAGCCAGACGACGTTGGGGTTATCGCGGTCGACGACGATCAGATGGGTGGCCGACGACGGCCACTGGTCCTCCGGCCGCCAGTTCCTGCGCGCGATCAGCCAGGCGATGGCGCCCGCGATCAGCGTCACGGCGATGACCACCAGCCAGGTGCGCTTCCGCCAGCCCGGGAACTCCTCGGCCGGGGTGAGGGCGGCGTCGGTCAGGCAGTAGAGCCAGCAGCCCGCCAGGAACAGGACAAAAAGGACACCTGACAGCAACATGGCGAAAGCCTAACCTTTCACTTGCTATCCCGCATTCGGAATGCTCGTATTTCCTCACCTGCCTGTTTAGTCGCGGTCTGTCACCCGGGGTGACGTCGGGGCCGTTTTCGGAATACTCTGGGCTTTGGCGCGAAAGCAGGGAGTCCAAGAATGCGGCTACGCCTATTCGAGCGGCTCGGCCGACTCGTCAGTTGGCGTCCCCGATGGCAGGGCCCCGGCAGCGGCGGGCCGGCGCGACCCACGGGGCGACGGCGGGGACGCCGGCGGCAGGCACCGGAGAAACGCGGGCCGGGGCAACGGGCAGCCAGGCCGCTCAGGCGGCGACTCGGCGACAGCGGCCCTCGGGCCCGGCCATGCAGCCGCCGGCCGGGCTCCCGAACCGGCCTTCGGCCGGTCTTCCACAACGATCGCCGCAGGCCGGGCCCGCGCCGCGCGTCTCCAGCCCGTGGTCAGGCGGTCCGGCCGCGGCCGCCGCGGCCGAGGAACTACTCGCCCGCCGCGGGCGGCGCCGCCCGGTGGCGGCGGCGTCGGCCGGGCCCGGATCAGGGAGGCGCCGCAGTTCGGGGCCGCCCCGGTGGAGACCGCCACGCGCGGGCAGGACGGCGCCAGCCCAGCCGCCCGCGGTGGCCCCCAGGCAGCCCTGGTATCAGGTCGTGGGCGAGCCCGCCGGGGCCGCGCGGGCGGGCCTGCCCGCCGAGAAGGCGCAGGCCAGGAACGGCACTGCCGCCCAGGCGAGGCAGAAGGCGGCCGCGCTGCTCGGCCCGTCGGGCGCGCGCGCCCGGCTGGCCCGCGATCCGGCCAAGGCGGCGCTGCCGTTCGCCGCCCCGCACCCCCGCGGGCACCAGGCGCGTCGACGGCCTTCGGCACTGCGGTCCGCTCGAGGCCATCCTCTGGCGGCAGTGGGACGCCGCCACGACCACGCCGCCCCCGCAGGCGATCGCCGCCATCGAGCGGCTGGCCGAGTTCCCGCGGGCGCTGCAGGAGAAGCTGGCGGACGGGCTCGACGGCATCTACGTCGGCGCGGGCGGGGTGCCCGACCTCGACGACATGGGCGCGCTGCACGGCGTCCAGCTGCCGTCGGGCAAGGCGACCTGGGACGCCTGCGCCGGCGCCTACGGAGATCGCAAGATCGTCGTCGGCACCCGGCCGTCGCCGACCCCGGACGTGATGTGCCACGAGATCGGGCACGCGCTCGACGACCTGGACAGCCCGCCGGGAAAATGGCAATCCGACTCGCCCGAGTTCAGGCGGATCTATGATCAATGTCAGCCATACATAGCAAGTGACTTTCATCGCCAAGGCGGCGGACTTGGGCGTAAGGAGTTCTTCGCGGATTCGTTCGCCGCGATTGCCTCGGCGCAGCGGCCGGCGCTTGTCGATATGTTGGGCGGCAACACCCGGCTGGCGCTGCAGGTCATGCTGTACTTCAACCGGCGTTATGGCATCTAGGGTGAGCTGCGATGTTCGTGATACGACTACCGAACGGGAACCTGCAGGTTCCGCAGACCGCCATCCACACCGGGGATGGGCGGATCATCGGCGATGTGTACGTGGAGATCGGCCCGCAGGACGCCGATTACGACCGGCTGGCCGCGCAGGCGATCACCCCCGATGAGGCGGAGCAGCGCAAGGACCAGTGGCGGGCCGGGGACGCGGCCCTGCTGCGGGAGTTCCAGGAGTTCGCCAGGCTCGTCGGGGACCAGTACTGGCCCGGGCAGGACGCCGAGCCGGACGCGTAGTACTGCCGAGCGCGCCGCACCGGCGGGCACGCCCGGCCGCCGCCGTCCGCCCCGCAAGGCAGGCTGCCCCCGCAGGACCGCCGCCCGGCTGGGTAAACCCGGCTACGACGCGGCCGGGTGTCCCTCGGGCGAGACCTCGCTGTCGCCGCGCAGCAGGGCGCGCACCTCGGATTCTCGAAACCGCCGGTGCCCGCCGGGCGTGCGGATGCTGGTGATTCGTCCCGACGCCGCCCACCGCGTGACGGTCTTCGGGTCCACCCGGAACAGGGCGGCTACCTCCCCCGGGGTGAGCAGCCGCTCATTGTTGCCGTCCACGTTCCATCTCCTCGTACTCGGTCGGAGTATGCCCATAGTTTGGCGACAAACGGGTACTTTCTGCCTAGATTTCTGGAAATTAGCCTAGCGATTCGCCAGTCGCTCTGGGTGACTTGCGGAGTATTAGCTGCGCGACGTGGCACGATGCGGGTGTCGGGCTTGCACTAGGGTTACGAGGTGGCTGACCTCGTTTCGCTCGATGAGATACGCGCCGCCGCCGAGAGGCTGCGGGGAGTGACGGTTCGGACGCCATTGCTCGCCTTTCCCGGTGCCGCGGCGGCCGCGGGGCCGCCCGCCCTGCTGATCAAGCCCGAGTCGCTCCAGCCGACCGGCGCGTTCAAGCTCCGCGGGGCCTACAACGCGATCGCGGCGATGTCGGCCGAGGCGCGGCCGCCGGGCGTGGTCGCGCACTCGAGCGGCAACCACGGGTTCGCCGTCGCCTACGCCGCCGCCCGGCTGCGCCTGCCCGCCGCGATCGTGGTGCCGGAGAACGCGCCGACGGTCAAGACGGATCTGATCAGGGGCGTCGGCGCGGAGCTGGTCGCGGTCGCGCCCACGCTGGCGGCGCGGATCGAGGCGTCGGCCAAGATCGCGAACGACCGGGGGTACGCCGAGATCCCGCCCTTCGACGACCGGCGGGTGATCGCCGGGCAGGGCACGATCGGCCTGGAGATCGCCGAGGATTTCGCCGCCGGGCACGAAGCCGGGCACGCCGGGCACGCCGGGCGCGGCCGGCCGCCGCGATCCTGGTTCCCGTCGGCGGCGGCGGGATGGTGTCCGGCATCGCGGTCGCGGTCAAGGCGCTGCTGCCGGGAACGCGGGTCATCGGGGTCGAGCCGGAGCTCGCGGCCGACGCGCGGGATTCGCTCCGCAGCGGCGCCCGGGTCGCCTGGGCGGCGGCCGACACCGCCAGGACCAAGGCCGACTCGCTCCGGGTGGAGCAGGTCGGCGAGCTGACCTTCCCGCATATCGCGGCGCTGGTCGATGACATCGTGACGGTCAGCGAGGCGGAAATGCTCGCGGGCGTGCGACGCCTCGCGCTGCAGGGCCGCCTGGTGGCCGAGCCGGGCGGGGCGGTGGCGGTCGCGGCGGCGCTGTTCCGGGACCCGGCCGAGCTCGGGCTGGTCCCGGACGGAACGGCCGCGCCGGTGGTCGCGGTGCTGTCCGGCGGCAATATCGACCCGATCCTGCTGGCCGAGATCATCCGTGTTCTGCCCGAATGACGGCAAATAGTTAGCGAAAATTAAATGTCAGTTCGGGCCGTTTTCACTGAGTCCCATCGGCATTGACACCTGTTAATGGGCTACGGGATGATCTTCGACGCGACGCGCCATTGCGGTCGGTAATGGCGCGGTCTCTTAGCAGGAGGCCCAGCCAAGCGGCCAGGGTGGCGGTGCATCGATCCGACCCTGCTGGCCGCGCTCCTCGGCCGCCCGTCCTACACTGGGTAGTGCTATGAAAACCAGTGCTCTGCGAACCACGTTCGTCTACACCAGCGCCCGGATCATCATGTTCGGCGCCGCGGTCCTGGTCCTGTTCTGGGCGGGGGCGCGCGGGCTGCTGCTGCTGGGGCTCGCGCTGATCGTCAGCGCGCTGCTCAGCTACGTGCTGCTCAACAAGCAGCGGACGATCATCGCCGACAGGCTGAACGGGCGGCTGAGCCGGGTCGGCCAGAAGGCCGGCGAGTTCACCCAGCGCCTCAACGACGGCGCCGCCCTCGAGGACTCCGGCGACGACGAGGCCGCCGTCGACCCCGAGCACGTGGTGACGCCGGACGCGGACGAGCCCGTCCTCGGCTTCCCGAAGGCGTAGCCGCTCAGGCCAGCCAGCCGCCGCGGGTCAGCTGATCGAGCACCGCCGCGACGGCGTCATGCCTGGAGACCAGGGACGTGTCGATCACGATGTCGGCGTCGTCGGGCGCCTCGTACGGGTCCGAGATCCCGGTGAACGAGCCGATCACGCCCGCTCGCGCCTGCGCGTAGAGGCCCTTCAGGTCGCGCGCCTCGCACACCTCGAGCGGCGTCGACACGTGGACGAGGAGGAAGTCGCCCACCTCGGAGACCATCCTCCGCACCCCGGCCCGGGCGGCCGCGTAGGGGGCGATCGGAGCGCAGATCGCAATCCCGCCGTGCCGCGCGACCTCGGTCGCCACGTAGCCGATGCGAGCGATGTTCAGGTCCCGGTCCGCCCGGGAGAACGTGAGCCCGGCCGACAGCAGCCGGCGCACCAGATCGCCGTCGAGGAGCGAGACCGTCCGGTCGCCGCGCTCGAGCAGCGCGTCGCGCAGGTCCCGGGCCAGCGTTGACTTGCCCGACCCGGACAGGCCGGTGCAGAACACGACGATGCCGCGGGCCGACCTCGGCGGCCGGGCCCGGCGCAGCTCGGCCGCCACGCCGGCCGGCATCAGCCAGGCGGGCAGCGGGTCGCCGTGGTCGAGCAGCTCGCCCAGCTCCGCGTCGGACAGCTCGCCCCGCTCGAGGCCGGGCTCGATGCGCCCGAGCGGCCGCCAGACCTCCGCCCGCGGGTCGTACGCCCACTCGCCCTCGGCCAGGATCTCCAGGCCGAGCTTCTTAAAGTCAAAATCCGGTTTTCCCGAACGGTCGCGTGGTTCCCCTGCCACCCGCCCGTTGTCTGCCAGCAGGTGGGTCGCCCCGTAGGCGGCGGCGACGACCGCGCGGGCCCGCAGCTCGTCGGCGGGGTTGCCCTGCGGCGGCAGCGGCACCGGGACGACCAGGGTGCCCGCCGGGAGCTGCCGGGCGGCGGCGCGGACGGCCCGGACCAGCGACTCCGGGCGGATGACGAGCTCGGCCGGCCCGGCCACCAGCGGAAGCAGCAGGATTCTGGCCCGGAGCTGATCGGCCAGGTGCCTGAGCTGGCCGAGCTGACGCTGGCCGAGCGGTCGCCTGGTCGTGAGCGCGAGCACCGGGGCGCTGCCGAGCTCGGCCCGGACGTCGGCCGGCCGTCGGCGGAGCGCGCGGAACGGGCCGTGCTCGGGCGCGCGGAGCGCGGTGACCGGGCCGGCCAGCCGGACCGCGTCGGCGGCGTCGGCGGCGGCCCGTTCGGTGATCTCGACCACCGCCAGCGGCGACCCCTCCGGGTCGCGCAGCACCAGCCGGACGGCCTCGGCCGGGACCGCGGCGGCGGGGACGGTGAGCGTGACCGGGATCGGCCACGGGGTGCCGTCGGCGAGCTCGCCCCTGGCGGCCACGGCGGACAGGTCCTCGGCGGTCAGGTAGCCGCCCAGCGGGGCGAACGCGCCCGAGGTGAGCAGCTCGAGCTGGCCGAGCTGCTCGTCGTCCGGGGTCCAGGCCGGCCAGCTGGCCTAGCTCGGCGGGGAGCTCCGTCCGGCAGTCACGTGCGCCTCCGTATCGCGGCTGTGGACGGCGCCGCCCGCTCAGACGACGCGGGCGAAACGATCCGTTGGCTTGCGGATCACGTAGAGCAGCTCATCGTGGCGGTCGGTCAGGCGTCCCCGGGTGAGCCAGGCGATGGCGGCGCAGATGATTCGCATCGACGATGATAGCCCGGCCGGGTGATCGGGGCGGGTCAGCTCGGTGCCGCGGGTGGCGATGACGAGGCCGCGCAGCAGCGCGTAGGACGCGATGCCCTCGTCGCAGACCGCCTTCTCGTAGACCGGCGGGAACGGGCCGGGCACGCCGGGGCGGAACCGGGACCAGACCGCCCTCCGGACCGGGCCGGGCAGCAGCCGGTCGAGCAGCGCCGCCGCGCTGTGCCTGTCGCCGGTCCGCAGCAGCAGCAGGCCGCCCGGCTTGAGCGCGCTGACGAGCCGGTCAAGCACGAGCTCGACGTGGTGCACGCGCTCGAGCAGCAGCGCGCAGTAGACCACGTCGTAGGTCCGCTGCGGGATCGGGGCCGAGCGGAGGTCGCCGGTGATCACGTCGTCGTAGGCGGACTCCGCCTCCCGGAGCGCCCGCCGGGCGACCGGGTTGTCGTCGTCGACGACCGAGACCGAGATCTCGAAGCCGCCCTCGGCCAGCCCGCCGATGTTCAGCTCGCGCAGCGGCGCCAGGCTGCCCGCCTGGAGCAGGCTGATCGGGCGCCCGAGACACTGAAGCACATAGTCGCGCAGTGGCTCGGCGAAGAAGCGGTTTCCGCTCCTCTGTGTGCCCGAAGTGCCACGCTCCGCAGTTGTCATGTCTGTATGGTAATTGAATAACTACGGATCGCATCAAGTTTGATCGATGACTTCGGCCGAGCTCGGCGAATAATGTCCTCTTGGCGCCATATACGGCGGCGCTGTAGACGGTCACCTGATATTTGCCCTGCGAACTCGGCCGGCAGCCGGGTGAACCAGATCAGCACGTACCGGCCGTTGGCCGCAGTATTCAGCCGCAACTGCACAGTCCCGCCCACGTCGGATGCGCTGGCCGCGACGGGCAGCTGAGCCGGGAGCGATAGGTTCCCCACCCGGACCTGAACGTCCACCCCGACGGGGGTGCCGAGAGCCAGCCGCACCCGGCTGACGTTCACCGCCGCGCCCATGTCGAGCAGCAGCCCGGTGCCGGGCTTCAGCTGCCCGAATTCGGGTGTCGCGTACCAGCTGGTCTGCCACGCCTGCCCGTCGCCGCCGTTGATGATCCCCGCCGCGAGGCCCGGGTGGTCGCCGTCGCTCGTACCGTCGGGGCCGTCGGCGGCGGCCGACGCGATCGTGAGCAGACGGACCGCCATCGCGCCGGAAACGGGTCCCCGGGTGGAGGACGCGGCCGGGGCGGGGCTTGCCGCCGCCACCGCCGCCGGGCGGGGGACGGCCTGGACCGCCGTGAGGGGCGCCGAGTGGCGGCCGACCGACTCGGCCACGGTGAAGATCAGGTCGCCGACGGCCAGCGCCGCGATGAGCGCGACCACGGCCACGACGCCGGCCGACCACCGTCGGTCCGGCCTGGCTGGCTGGGCAGGCTCCCGGTCCGGCCTGTCGTTCGCGTAGCTGCTCACCGCGCCACCCCCCCGTTGGCACCCCCGTGCCAGGTCCAGCCTGGCCCACGGCTTGCGGGCGCGTCCGCCAAGGTTGCCTTTTGCGGGAAAAACCTCGATCAGGTCGGACGTCGTCAACGGTGCCGGGGCCGGCCTGAGGGTTACCCGATTACCACGGAAACGTGCTGGGCTGTGCGGGTGCGGGGATCGCCAGGACGTAAACTGTAAGAGGTCTAGGCGTGCGCCGCACTTGAGCTAGTGGGCGCCGCGGTCCGGGGCGCACGGGGGTTCGTGTGACCCGGTGCCGCCCGCGGGTGGGCCGCGCCCGCTGTGCCAGGGAACCCCGAATACCCGACGTTGGGACAACATGAGCCTCGCTGGACTGCTCGCCGCCGTAGCCGAAGATCCACAGCTCCGTTCTGCCCTCGCCGCCAGCCCCGACTCTGCCAGCGGGCGGCGAGCGTGACCTCGTCGCGCCGTCGGCGTTGCGCCCGCTGCTGGTCGGCCGCGCTGGCGGCCGGGACCGTGTCCCCGGACGGCCGCGGGCGCTTCGTGCTCGCGGTGACCGCGACCGCGCGGGAGGCGGAGGACCTGACCTGCGCGCTCGGCGCGTTCCTGCCGCCGAACTCGGTCGCGACGTTCCCCGGCTGGGAGACGCTCCCGCACGAGCGGCTCTCGCCCCGCTCGGACACCGTCGGCCAGCGGATCGCGGTGCTGCGCCGCCTCGCGCACCCCGCCGCGGCCGGGGACGAACTGGGGGGCGCGCTGCGGGTGGTGGTCGCGCCGGTGCGGTCGGTGCTGCAGCCGATCGTGGCCGGCCTCGGCGACCTCGAGCCGGTGCGGCTCGTGGCCGGCGACGACGCCGATCCCGAGGACGTGATCACCCGGCTGGTGGAGATCGGCTACGCCCGGGTCGAGATGGTCAGCAAGCGCGGCGAGCTCGCGGTCCGCGGCGGGCTGCTCGACGTGTTCCCGCCGACCGAGGAGCACCCGCTGCGGATCGAGTTCTTCGGCGACACGGTCGAGGAGGTCCGCGTCTTCAAGGTCGCGGACCAGCGCTCGGCCGGCGCCGCCGAGCACGGCCTGTGGGCCCCGCCCGTGCCGGGAGATGCTGCTCACGCCGTCGGTCCGGGCCCGCGCCAAGGAACTCGCGGACCAGCACCCGGCCGTCTCCGACATCCTCGGCAAGATCGCCGACGGGATCACGGTCGAGGGCATGGAGGCGTTCGCCTCCGTCCTCGCCGACCAGATGGAGCTGCTGGTCGACCACCTGCCGCTCGGCGGCGTCCTGGTCGCCTGCGACCCCGAGCGGATCCGGACCCGGGCGATGGAGCTGGTCTCCACCAGCCAGGAGTTCCTCGAGGCGTCGTGGGCGAGCGCGGCCGGCGGCGGCGAGGCGCCGATCGACCTCGGCGGGTCGGCCTTCCAGCCGATCGCGACGATCCGCGAGCACACGGCCGAGCTCGGCATCCCGTGGTGGACGCTGGCCCCGTTCGGCGCTGGGGGACGGCGACGAGGCGAACGAGGTCCCCGACGGACGGCCCGCCCCGCCGCTCGAGGAACTGGCTGATGAGAGTCAGCGAGGTCCGTTCGCCATAACCATTGAAGCTCAGGCCGCGATGGCCTATCGCGGCGAGACCAGCCGCATGATCGACGACGTGCGCCAGTGGCTCAGCCGAGGGCTGGCGGGTGGTCCTGGTCAGCGAGGGGCACGGGCCGGCCCAGCGGCTGGCGGAGGTGCTGCGCGGCGAGGGGTTCGGCGCGCGGCTCGGCGACATCGACGACGAGCCCGAGGGCGGCATTCCCTATGTGTCGACCGGTGAGCTGCGGCAGGGGTTCAGCTGGCCGGCGGTGAAGCTGGCGGTGCTGACCGAGGCGGACTTCGCCGCCCGCGGCGCCTCCCGGCCGGGCGCGCGGGACGAGCGGCGGCTGCCGTCCGCGCGGCGGCGCGGCGGGGTCGACCCGCTGCAGCTGCGGGCGGGCGACTACGTGGTGCACGAGCAGCACGGGGTCGGCCGGTTCGTCGAGATGACGAGCAGGACCGCGGCCGGCGCGACCCGCGAGTACCTGGTCCTCGAGTACGCCGCGGCCAAGCGCGGGCACCCGCCCGACCGGCTGTACGTGCCGACCGACCAGCTCGACGAGGTCACCAAGTACGTCGGCGGCGAGTCGCCGGCCCTGCACCGGCTCGGCGGCGCGGACTGGGCCAAGACCAAGGGCCGGGCGCGCAAGGCGGTCCGCGAGATCGCGGCCGAGCTGATCCGGCTGTACTCGGCGCGGATGGCCTCGCCCGGCTACGCGTTCGGGCCCGACACGCCGTGGCAGCGGGAGCTCGAGGACGCGTTCCCCTACGTGGAGACGCCCGACCAGCTGTCGGCCATCGACGAGGTCAAGCTCGACATGGAGAAGCCGGTCCCGATGGACCGGCTGATCTGCGGCGACGTCGGCTACGGCAAGACCGAGATCGCGGTCAGGGCCGCGTTCAAGGCCGTCCAGGACGGCAAGCAGGTGGCGGTGCTCGTGCCGACCACGCTGCTCGCCCAGCAGCACTTCAACACGTTCTCCGAGCGGTACGCGCCGTTCCCGGTGTCGGTCAAGCCGATGTCGCGCTTCCAGACCGCGGCCGAGGTGGCCGAGACCCAGCGCGGCCTGGCCGACGGGACCGTGGACCTGGTGATCGGCACCCACCGGCTGCTGTCGCCGGAGACGCGGTTCAAGCAGCTCGGCCTGGTCATCATCGACGAGGAGCAGCGGTTCGGGGTCGAGCACAAGGAGTACCTCAAGCGGCTGCGCACCGAGGTGGACGTGCTCGCGATGTCGGCCACGCCGATCCCGCGCACGCTGGAGATGGGCGTGGCCGGGATCCGCGAGATGTCGACGATCCTGACCCCGCCCGAGGAGCGGCACCCGGTGCTGACGTTCGTCGGCGCGTACGACGAGAAGCAGATCGCGGCGGCGATCAGGCGCGAGCTGCTCCGCGACGGCCAGGTGTTCTTCGTGCACAACCGGGTCCAGTCGATCAGGAAGGTCGCCTCGCGGCTGGCCGAGCTCGTGCCGGAGGCGCGCATCCAGGTCGCGCACGGGCAGATGAACGAGCACGAGCTCGAGAAGATCATGGTGGACTTCTGGGACCGGTCGTTCGACGTGCTGGTGGCGACGACCATCGTGGAGAGCGGGCTCGACATCCCGAACGCGAACACGCTGATCGTCGACCGCGCCGACGCGGCCGGGCTGTCCCAGCTGCACCAGCTGCGCGGGCGGGTCGGGCGCGGCCGGGAGCGGGCGTACGCGTACTTCCTCTACCCGTCGGAGAAGCCGCTGACCGAGACCGCGCACGAGCGGCTGGCGACGGTCGCGCAGCACACCGAGATCGGGGCGGGCATGTACGTCGCGCTCAAGGACCTGGAGATCCGCGGCGCGGGGAACCTGCTCGGCGGCGAGCAGTCCGGGCACATCGCCGGGGTCGGCTTCGACCTCTACATCCGGATGATCGGCGAGGCCGTCCGCGAGCTGAAGGACGACGCGCCGCCGGAGCGGCCCGAGGTCCGGGTCGAGCTCCCGGTGAACGCGCACATCCCGCACGACTACGTCCCGGGCGAGCGGCTGCGGCTGGCCGCCTACACGTCGATCGCGGCCATCGACGGCGAGGACGACGTGGTGGCGGTGCGGGAGGAGCTGGTCGACCGCTACGGCGAGCTCCCGCTGCCGGTGGCGACCCTGCTCGACGTGGCCCGGCTGCGGTCGGCGGCGCGGCGGGTCGGGCTGACCGATATCACCCTGCAGGGGTCGCACGTGCGGTTCGCCCCGGTCGAGCTGCCTGACTCCCGTGTGGTCCGAGTTCAGCGGCTATACCCGAAGACAATCCTCAAGCCGCCGGTGCGTACCATGCTGGTACCGGTGCCGAAGGCCGGGGCATCCAGCGGCGGCTTCGGCGGGGAGCCGCTGCGCGACACCGAGCTGCTCGCTTGGTGCGCCGAGGTCGTCCGTTCGGTACTGTCCGATTCGTAGAATTCAGCTGTGATTGAAGTGTTGGAAGGGACCGCCTGTGTTTGGCAGGGCTGTGTTTGGCCGGGCTGTGCCCGCTAGGAAGACGCGCCGCGTGCTCGCGCTTGGCGCGGCCGGCCTTGGCGCGTGCGCGCTCATCTCCGCGTGCTCACCGGTGCAGGCGGGCTCGGCCGCGATCGTCGGCAGCCAGCGGATCACCAGCTCGTCGCTCGACCAGCAGGTCTCGAACCTGCAGCAGGCCTCCAAGCCGCTCGGCAGCCAGATCTCGCTCACCGCCGCGGAGCAGCCCCGGGCGGTCCTGACCTGGCTGATCAGGTTCTCCATCATGGACCAGGTGGCGGCCGACAATGGCATCTCGGTGACCCAGGCGCAGTCGCAGACGGGATTGTCGGAGATCAAGTCGGAGGCCGCGGCCTCGGCCTCCCAGGAGGGCTACAGCAGCGCCACCGCGCTGTTCCTCGGCAACGGGATCTCGCCGCAGATGCTGCCCGACCTCGGCACCTGGGTCGCGCAGGAGACCGCGTACCAGACCAAGGCCAACGGCGGCAAGCAGGTGACCACCCAGGGCGAGAGCAACACGGTGACCGCGAAGTACAACAAGGCCGAGTGCCAGGCCGCCAAGTCGCTGAACATCTCGGTCAGCCCGCAGTTCGGGCGGTTCGACTACTCGACCTACACGGTGGTGGCGGCCAAGAACACGCTGTCGCAGCCGGCGGGCGTGCCGTCGCCCGCGTCGACCACGGGACTCACCCCCGCGTGCTGAGGTGACCAGCCCGGCCGACGTGCCCCCGAACGCCGTGCCGCCAGCGGAGGACGCCCCCGGGGCGCGGCTGCTCGAGCTGGTCGCGATCGTGGACACGCTGCGCCGCTCCTGTCCGTGGGACCGGGAGCAGACGCACGCCTCGCTGTTGCGCTATCTGCTGGAGGAGGCGTACGAGGCGGCGGAGACGATCGAGGACGGCGACATGCCGGCGCTGCGCGAGGAGATCGGCGATGTGCTGTTCCAGGTGCTCTTCCATGCCCGGATCGCGTCGGAGCGTTCGGCGGCCGACGGCGGCTTCACGATCGATGACGTGGCCGACACCCTCGCGGCGAAGCTGATCAGGCGGCACCCGCATGTGTTCGGGTCGGTCTCGGTGTCGTCGGCGGCGGATGTCAACGCGAACTGGGAAGAGATCAAGAAGGCCGAGCGGTCGGCCAAGGCGGCCGCTGCCGGGGACGGCGGCGATCAGGCGTCGGTGCTTGACGGGGTGCCGTTCGGGCAGCCGGCGCTCTCGCTGGCGGCACAGCTCCAGCGGCGGGCGGCGCGGGCCGGGATCACGGTGCCCGTCGGCGCGGCCGTCGACGGCGGCCCTGATGGCGCGTCCGGCACCGCCGGCGAGACCGGCCTCACCGGCGAACGTCTTGGCGCGGAGCTGATGGCGCTGGTCGCACGCGCCGGGGAAGCTGGCCTGGACCCCGAGCTGGAACTACGGGTCGCCGCCCGCCGGTTCGCTGACGAGGTGCGGGAGCTGGAACGTCAGCGGTAGATCAACCGCCATCCCGCGATTGCATCTAATCGACCTATCCTGAAGAAAGTATAGGAAAAGTTTCAATCAAGGGATGTGGGCGCGCTAATCAGGCCTTCCGTTCATTTGCCCTCACATGCATAGGAGCCGTAAGGCACGTCACCCAGCCCCGCAATGATGTGCTCACGCGCCACCTTTCAAGCGTCTAACCACTATTCTGACTGTTTGCGCGAATTCGCCGGATCGGTCTCATAAAATTTCACCGATGAGGCATGTAAATATGAACCTGTAGCCGTATCCTGGCGTCTTCTTAGGATGAATGAATGTACGGGCGAACGCCGTGCGTCCGATAAGAAGCATTGGTCCGGCGGTGGGGGGCCGTCGCGACACATCGCACCTCGTACGCGGTGCGGAGCGGCGCTCAGCTTCTCCTGGGTGATTGGATAGATTCCGCAACTACCTGATTTCACAAGTGCGGGCAGGCTTACATGCTGTTTTGCGCCGCGAAATTCGTCATCGCCTGAGGAGTTCTGCCCCGTCAGCGAGAAGGGCTAACGTCGATTGCCTGCCGAGTTCGGTTTTGCCACCGTGGATGCGACGCCTGCGGGCGCAAAGTCACAAGATTTCCTACCAATGAGCGAGAGTTCGCCAGTCGGCAGCCTCATGAGTGTGGGCACGCTGGGGACCAAGGAAGTGGACATCCAGCAGTTCGCAAGAACTGCGCTGAAGCCTGATCGCGAAGAGACCGGAGGGGGTGGCAGGCACGGTACCCGCCGCCCCTTCCCTCTGTCCATCCCCCTGCTCGCGGTGCTGGCCGCTCAGGCGGTTCTTTCATTGCGTCTGATGTGGTCGAAGACCGCGTTCAACGATGAGGCGCTCTATCTCTGGGCAGGCCACCTGGAACTGGGGCACCTGCTGCACGGCACGCCGGTGCCCACGTTCCAGACGTACTTCTCTGGAGCGCCTGTCATCTACCCTCCGCTCGGAGCCCTCGCCGACAGCCTCGGCGGCCTGGCCGCTGCCCGCGCTCTGTCTTTGGGGTTCATGCTCGGTACCACCCTCCTCCTGTACAGTGCGACCCGTCGGCTTTTCGGAGGCCGTGCTGGGGAGATAGCAGCAGGATCATTCGGCGTGCTGGGCTCGGCTCAGTTCCTCGGGGCATTCGCCACCTACGACGCGTTGGCACTGTTCCTCTTGGGGCTGGCCGCGTGGTTGGTGGTGATGGCTTGCGGACGCCTGAGCGAGCCGCTTCTTATAACGGCTGGTCTGGTGCTCGCGCTGGCGGACGCCACCAAGTACCCGACGACCCTATGGGACCCAGTTGTGGTGGCCCTAGCCGCCCTGACGGCGACGCGCGGCGGCTGGTTGCGCAGAGGTGCGCGCGCAATGCGCCTAGCCCTCTACTCAAGCGCCGTGATCCTGGTTGCTCTGCTACGGTGCGGCGGGCACGCCTATCTCCAAGGCATCATGTTCACAACCTTGGCAAGGTCGTCCAACGCAGTTCCGAGCGGGTCGATCCTGCGTGACTCAGCCCTGTGGATCGGCCTGATCCTGGTCATCGCTCTGCGCGGAATGGTTATCGCCGAAAGCACCCGGGTCCGGCTGATATGCGCAACGCTGGCGTGCGCAGTCGTGCTTGCGCCGCTTGAGCAGGCTCGCATTCACACTCTGACCAGCCTCGACAAGCATGTCACGTTCGGTGCGTGGTTTGGGGCGATCGCAGTGGGCTACGTTCTAGCTCGCGCACTGGAAACCAGCCACTTCTGGGGCTGGCGCATTCCCGTCGGCACCATCGGCCTTATTGCGTTCATGGGCATCCCGCAGGCATCCAGTTTCTACGCGTCTTGGCCGAACACGGCCGCCGTGATGGCCGCCATGCAGCGACTGGTCGCAGCCGACCCCAGGGCGCCGATTTTCGCGGAACAGGGCCCGGTAGCGGACTATTACCTCGGTTTTTCGCCCCGGCAGCTGACGAACAACGCGGGTGGGTTCTGGTACTGGGATCCGGTGCGGGACAGGGAAGAAGACGGCCCGGCCGCGTACCTGGGGGCTATCAGGAACCACTACTTCTCGGTCGTTGAGCTTGACTTCTCCTTCTCTACCCGCAGGCAGGTCGATCAGGAGGTGCTTGCTGCTGTGCGCGCAGCAGGGGGATATCGCCTCGTCGCGTCCATACCTTGGACCGACCGGTTCGAGAGCGGGGATTTTGACCTCTGGGAATACCAGTGGTGACGACGCACCTAGCTCGGATCTTGCTGCATATCGTGATCCCTAGCACGATGCCGACCCCGTTCCTGAGCGTGGTTGGAGCCTGCTTCCTATGGTCAGTACCGGCGTCGCTGCTCGTCATCTTCCTGATCCGCTACGGATGGCGGCGAGACAAGGGGATGGAAGATCTGTGAAGCACGAGTACAACATTCCGACGGCCACTGCTGTTCGGCCACCACTCGCCCCCGTGCTGGTGGGCGTAAGTATCGTCATTGGCCTATCAGTCGCTCGGCACGCTTACTACATCGATATGTGGACCAACTATCGGCTGATCACAGTGATCTGGACAGTTTCGTTCTCTTTTACCGCGGTACAGTGGGTGGTGTCGTGGCTCGAGCGGCCTTACACGGTGACCAGGGAGCAGCAGGCTCACCTCGACCGAATACGGGTCACTGTCAACATCCCTGTATACAACGAGGAGCCAGTAGTCCTCGACCGAGTGCTATACGCGTTGTTCGCTCAGACCCGGCTGCCGAACCGAGTCGACGTTGTTGATGATGGCTCCACCAAAGAGGATTATTCAGAGGTACGCGAATACTGGCTGGAGCATCACCCTCCGTCGGTCGAGCTCAATTGGCGCCGATATCCGAACGTGGGCAAGAAGCGGGCTCAGGCCCGCACATTCGGTTCCGATCCAGCCGCTGATGTGTTCGTCACACTCGACTCTGACACCACACTAGCGAATAATGCGCTGGAAGAGGGTCTCAAGCCTTTTGCCGACTCCCGTGTCCACTCTGTCGCCGGCCTGGAGATGGCATGGAACTACGGTAATAGCTTGCTCACGCGCATCAAAGGGATAAACGCTCTGATCTGGCAGTTCACGGTGTGCTCGGCGCAGAATGTCGCCGGGGGCAATGTCCTGGTCAACCGCGGAACCTATGCCCTCTACAGCGGAAGCATGATCAGGGAGACCTTGCCCGCCTACATCGGGGAGACCTTGTTCGGGCGGCCAGTCATGCTCGGCGACGACACCATGCTGACGCTGTATGCCCTGAACCGTGGGCGGGCCGTCCAGCAGCCGTCCGCCGTGTGCTTCTCGATGTACCCCGAGACCCTGTCACACACGCTAAGACAGTGGATTCGATGGATGCGCGGCACAGCGCTGCGCACCTTGTGGCGAGTGCGCTACCTACCCCTGACGTCTTGGGGATGGTGGTACACGGCGATCACGACATGGAGCTACCTAGGGTTTATCTCGGTCCTTGTTGCGGTGGCCGTCGACTGGCACCAAGCCAGGTCGTTCGCTATAACCGCCTTGTATATCGGTGCAGTCTGGATGTGGCTGGTTGCCTCACGGATGTTCGCCGTCCGCCGGAGTGACCAGAGAACGATTGACCGATTGGAGGCGTTTGCGCTCGTCCCGGTGGCCATGGTGTGGCTGACGCTCGTCCTGCGGCCAATGCGGATATGGGGGACGGTGACCATGCACAAGCAAGGATGGGTCACGCGGGTGAGTGGTGCGGAAACTCGAAGCCGCGCGGAGGACATGGCCGCAATCGGCGGAAATGCATCGATGGAGTCCTCATGAAACTTACTGTTAAGACGACTACCGGATTGGCGCAGCGGATCGTGACGTGGATGGTCAAGCATCAAGCGGTTGCGGCGGTTAGTGTCCTCCTCGGCGCTACATCGGCGGCGATCGCGATCGTTATCGTGGGGCCGTCGCAGCCGGGCGGCGCCGAGCTAGCCGACCACAGCACCTCGATGAACGCCGCCTCAAATGCTCCGGCGCGGCCGCTGTTCCCGGTGCGCGCCGCGCTGCCCTCGCCGAAGGACTACGTTGCCGTCTATGAGCCAGCGAATCCTGGCTTGTACGTACCGTCACGTAGGGGTAGCCGCGCAACAGGAACGCTCCCCACGATGGCAGTTCGCTATAGTGGCTGGCACCAAGGCTTCAAGACAACCTTCGTCGCCGGTACCCGCACAGCCGGTGCAGTCCCATTCGTCCAGATTGAGCCTCGCGACGCCAATCTCGCCGCCATCGCTCGAGGAGCCGACGATTCTTATCTGCGGGCCTACGCGGATGCGGTGGCCGCTTACCATGGGGCTGTTGTCATCGGGTTCGGCCAGCAGATGAACGAACATGAGTTCTCGTGGGGCTACCTAAGAACAAACGCGACAGTATTCGTCCAGGCGTGGCGACACATAATCGACATCTTCCGGGCCCAGAATGCGGATAACGTGACCTGGATCTGGACGATCGGAAAGAGCAACACCACGGCGCCCCCGCTTCGCGACTGGTGGCCGGGCGCTGGATACGTCACGTGGGTCGGCGTCGAGGGCTACTACGACTCGCCTGCCTCGGCGTTTGCCGGGACGATCGCCAGGGTCCGGCATATTACCGAGGATCCAGTGCTTCTGTTCGGAGACTCCGCGCTATGAACCGTGCCGGAGTGGGTGGCCGGTGGGGCAGCTTTCGTGCGGCATTGACGATCATTGTCAGCTGGGCCGGACTTGCTGCGGTCGCTGCACTGGCGGGCTGTGCCGACTCGCCACCCGACCCCGTCGCAGGCCCTCAACTGCACGTGTCGGGAAACAAGCTGGTCAGCGCCAGCGGCATCCGAGTTGTGCTGCGCGGCGTGGATCGTTCGGGCACCGAGTTCGAGTGTGTTCAAGGCCACGGCATATTTGCGGGGCCAAGCGACCAGGCGTCGGTCACCGCCATACGCAATTGGCATGTCAATGCAGTGCGCATACCTTTGAACGAGGCATGCTGGAACGGCGAGTCCTACGTAGATTCGGCGTACGCTGGCAGCATATATCAGCATGCCGTCGAGGGATATGTGAAGCTATTGAACGCCAACGGCATGGTGGCGATCCTAGACCTGCACTGGACGGCCGGCCGGTACACAGGTCATGGATCTGAATGCTCTTCGGCGCAGGCGGTATGCCAGAAGCCTATGCCAGACACGTCAGCGATCCGGTTCTGGAAATCGGTTGCAAGTGTATTCAAGGGAAACAACGCTGTCATTTTCGACTTGTTCAATGAGCCTTACCCAGAGATCGCAGATCACGGTAACGAGACCGAAGGATGGCGGTGTTGGGTCCACGGCGGGAGTTGCGCCGGGATTCCGTACCGCGTGGCCGGGATGCAGACCTTGGTCAACGCCGTCCGGTCCACCGGCGCTGGCAACGTGATAATGCTCGGTGGCCTGGCATGGGCCAATGACCTAACCCAATGGCTGGCTTACATGCCCTTCGATTCTGACCATAACCTGGTAGCTTCTTGGCACTCCTACAATCACAATGCGTGTAATTCGACGTCATGCTGGATCGGTCAGGTTGCTCCCCTAATCGCACGTGTTCCGGTGATCGCTGGCGAGATCGGGGAGCGCGACTGTGGAGATGCTTACATCCAAAGTGTGGCAGCATGGCTCGACTCGCAGTCCACCAGTTACTTGGCTTGGGATTGGAACGTAGCGCACGGGCCCTGCGTCGGCGGGTCAGGTCTAATCAACAGTTACAACGGGACCCCAACATCTCGCGGTGCAGCCTACAAAGCTCTCCTAGAATCGCCTGGGGAGTTAAACATCAGACGTCTATTATGAGGTCGCTGACGGCGGGAACGCGGACTGATAATGGCAGCTCGACCGGACCAGCGGCGCCGGCATCGCCCGCGAGATCCGCTGGTGGCGCTAGTTCTACAGGCGGTTGAGTAGCTCCTCGGTGACCAGGGTCGTGATCGAGGTGCGGGCGGAGCCCTGCTCTACGTGGGCGGTGATCGTGACCACCGCCTCACGGGGCGGGGAGACGATGCAGAGCTGGCCGTAGCGGCCCGCCATGGTGAACGTGCCGTCGCCGGGGCCGCACCAGGCGCCGAGGCCGTAGCCGGGCGTCAGGCGGAACCCCTGGTCCTCGGGGTCGTTGACCGCCGTGGCGACGCTTTCGGCGGCGATCCGCGCGCAGTACCCGGCGGGGACCAGCTGGCGGCCCTCGTGGCGGCCATCGTCCAGCAGCAGCCTGCCGAAGCGGGCCAGCTCGGACGTGCGCAGGAACAGGTCGCTCTCCGCCACCGGGTGGCCGAGGGGGCAGGTGTGCCACTGGGGATTGTGGATGGCGAGCGGGCCGAAGACCCTCGGCATCAGGTAGTCGCGGACGCTGGCGCCGGTCGCGGCGCGCAGCGCGCGGGCCGCCACGTACGGGCCGATGCCGGTGTAGCTGAAGTAGCTGCCAGGCTCGTGCGCGAGGGGGGTCGCGAAAAAGTCCGCCGCCAGGTCGGGGACCTCGACCGGCTCGTCGGCGGACCAGGAATGCGGGCTCCCTGATGTCATCGTCAGCAGATGGCGGAGCGTGACCTGCTCCAGGCCCGGGGCGGCGGATTTCTTGAACTCCGGGTAGTAGTTGAGCGCGGGGTCGTCGAGGGCGAGGCGGCCCTCGGCTTCGGCGATGCCGAGCGCGACCGACACGAACGTCTTCGACACCGACCGCAGGTTCTCCCTGTCGTCCGAGCGGAGCCGCCTCTCGACCGGCTCCTCTCCCCGGCGGTACACATGCACGCCGTAGAGCTCCATACCGTTGTTCTGGGCAGACTGGACCAGGCCGTCGATTAGCTCGCGCATGCCGCGGAGCCTACATTGCCGGCCTGAGTTGGCTCAAAGCGGTCGATCTTGCTGGCCGGCTCGATGATCCGCGCGAGCACCAGCTGCCGGAACACCCCGTCGCCGCCCGCTGCCTCGTCCAGGCCCGGGCCCCCGCGAACCGCACCGCGATGACCAGACGGGAAGCCGACCTGGATCCGGAGGTGGAGCTTCGGGGCGCCGCCCGCCGCCTCGCCGACCAGGAGCAGTCGTCGTTATTTATTCGTGGGCCCAGTCGGTTTTATGAGCAACACGAGGTTATTGATGATTGCGGTCGGTCATCGGTAAATCGCAAAACGCATTCTTGCTGACTGTAAATGGCCCAGCGCATGCGCACGGATTAATAATCTGCACTCTAGTTTACGTTTGCCTCAGAAGGGGCCACGACCATTACCAGGTGACGGTGAGGGCCGGCCCGCTGGGTGTGTGATCACGATTGAAAAATTTGGAATTTGTTGGCGCGGGAACAGAATCAGCCAAAAGTATCGTTTTTTTACAGGTCGGCCGAAATTGTTTAGTGATTCCCTCGATTCGAGGTGCGCGCGGGTAAACCCGTCGACCCGGCTGCGCGTCTAGGAGAGACAGCCTAGAGACAAGCCAAAGCAATCGTGTTAAACCTGAAGAGGTGTTTCGGCGGCGATCCCTCGCCGGTCCGGCACACCGAGGGGTGGGGTAGGTGTATCGAGTTCTTCTGTTGCTGCAATCGATCAACCCGGCTAGCAGTCGGCTGATCAGGAACGCTACACCGAGGGTACCGTCGCGGCCGGGTGGGCGCTTGCTGTTCGCCCAAACTTCCGCAGGCAGAAACCTCGCCACGTGCTCGGCAGGCTACGCTCGACGTCCCTCGCGTCTCGGGCGGGCAGTGCCTGGGATGCACGTGACCGCATCACATTCGACTACTTCGCGAATTCTGCGCCGAACATACCGAGTCGGCGCCCAACAAGCTTGGCTGGTCGCCACCTGCTAAAAGCCGTTAATCGGCGATGGCGGGATCCGGTGTGCCTCCGGAATGGCGGCTCGGTGCCTGTGCTCAGCACAGCACATGTCTGAATGGGGTGGACGTGTTCGATCGGGGGAGCATGAAATGAAGATACTCATCTGCGATCAGCAGTTGATGCTGGCGGAAGCGCTGGCGGCCGCGCTCGATGCGCGCGGATATGACGTGCTCGCGGTTACTACGACCGTTAGCAGTAGCTGCAATGCGGCCGGCGACTGCGTGCCGGATGTCTGCCTGCTCGGATTGCACGCTGGCAAACAGCTGAATGGCCTCGATACCGTTCGAGTGATCCTGCGGCGTTATCCCGGCACCAAGGTGCTGGTGCTGTCGGACGTCACCACCCCCGAGATGCTCTCCCAGCTGATAAAAAGCGGCGTGGCGGGCGTCACCCATCTCGGCCAGAGCGTCGCCCAGATCGCGGAGACGCTGGACGCGACCAAGGCCGGCCAGGACGTGCTGAACCCGGGCCCGCTGCGGGCGCCGGCGCGGGACACGGACCGGCTGGCTGAGCTGTCGCCCCGGGAGAAGGAGATCCTCGCCCGGATCGCGTGCGGGCAGAGCACCCGGCAGATGTCGTTCGCCATGACCATCACCGTCGATACCGTCCGCACCTATGTGAAGAACGTGCTCACGAAACTCGGGGCGCACAGCGGGCTCGAGCTCGCCGCCCTCGCGAGTCGCGAAGGCCTGCTGGTCGATCAGACCGTGGCCGCGGATGCGTACTCGGTCGGGGCAGCCGGTCGTCCGGACGCGTCGCCGATCGCCGGAGAAGTGCCCGTGAGTACAGGGGCAATGATGTGACTCAGCCAGTATCACCGCCGTCGCCGATGTTGCAGGTGCTCATCGTTGATCAGCAGCTCGCATTTCGCGACGCCCTGGCGATCCGGCTGGGCACTGAGCCGGACCTGCTGGTCCTGGCGACGGCCCAATCCGCCGAATTCGCCTCCAGCGTGCTGGTCGGGCGATCGGCCGATGTGATTCTGCTCGATGCCGACCTTCCGGATGATTCGGCTATCGCCTTCACCGCGGAGATCATGCAGCGCCCCGACCCGCCGCGCATCGTCATGCTCAGCACCGGCGCCGAGCCCGATCGAATTGTGGCGGCGTTGCGCGCCCGGGCGGCGGCATGGGTTCGGAAAGACGAGTCGATCGATCATCTGCTCAGCGTCATCCGCGGCGTCGCCCGCGGCGAGACGTGGCTGCCCCTGCGGGAACTGGGCGTGGTGCTGCACCTGCTCATCGAGGATCAGGACAACCGCCGCGACAGCGACGACCTGCTCGCGGCGCTGACGCCGCGGGAGCAGGATGTCTTGTTTCTCCTCGTCGAGGGCGTCGGCCGGAAGGAGGTGGCGAACCGGCTGCAGTTGTCCGCGAACACGGTCCGCACCCACCTGCACAGCCTCATGTCGAAGTTCGGAGTCCACTCCACGCTCGAGGTGGTGGCGCTGGCGCGCCCCCGGCTCGAGGGGGCGCCGAAGGCTCGCGAGCCGCGGCGGCGGGCCTCACGCGATGCCGACTGGTCGACGGGATCCCGTGGTCCCCGGTTGACGCTTGACCCGAAGCCGCTGTAACACGATGCGCGCCATGGCGTACGGCGCGCGGCGGGCTTTCACGCTGTCATCCGACAATAGCCGCACCAATGACATATCTGCCGTGACTGTCTTGGTAACCCTAATCTGACGTAGCTCCGCCGGCTCATGCGGGGGTGCCATCCTATCGGGCAATCGGCGAGGCTGTTGACAGTAGGGGAAAAATTCGGGGGGCCGAGGCCGCAGGATTGCGGCAGCCGGGGGTGGGATGTGCGGGCGGCGGGAATCCGAGTCGGCGTCGTTGGAGTGGGGTACTGGGGCTCGAGGCACGTCAGGGTGCTTCGTTCCACAACCGGGGTCGCCGCTGTCATCGCCGTTGATCAGCAGTTTGCCCAGATAGGGAGCGGCCGCCCGGGGCTCGAGTCCGGCGCAGCCGCGTACCCGGACCTCGAATCGGCCCTGCCGCACGTAGATGCGGTCGTGATCGCGACGCCGCCCGGCAGCCACGCGCCGCTTGCCCTGCAGGCGATCGCGGCGGGCAAGCACGTGCTCATCGAAAAGCCGATGGCGACCACCACTGACGCGGCCCTGACGATCATGGACGCCGCCGCGGCGGCCGGGGTGGTGCTCATGCCCGGCCACACCTTCGAGCACAACGCGGCCGTCCACAAGCTGCGTGAGCTCGTGCAGGGGGGCCACCTCGGGCGGCTCTTCTACCTCGACTCCGCCCGCCTGAACCTCGGGCTCTACCAGAGTGACGTCAATGTCATTTTTGACCTGGCCCCGCACGACATATCGATCTCGAACTTCGTGCTCGGCTCATTGCCGACAACCGTCACCGTCTGGGGATCGCGCCACGTCCATCCGGAACACGAGGACGTCGCCTACATACGGCTTGACTACGGCGACCTCGGCGTCCGGTCCAATATCCACGTCAGCTGGCTGGATCCCCGCAAGGTGCGCCGGATAACGGCGGTGGGATCCAAGAAGATGGTCGTGTACGACGACATGGCGGACGAAGAGCGGATCCGCGTCTATGACAAATCCGCGTCCCCGCCGGAGAACAGCGACGCGCCGCTGTCGGGAATCGCCTACCACCTCGGCGAGATGGTGGCGCCCTACGTCCCCTTCGCCGAGCCCCTGGCCGTCCAGGATCAGCATTTCGTCGACTGCATCGTCAACGGCTCGCTTCCCTGCGTGGACGGGAACAGCGGCCTGGCCGTCGTCCAGACCCTCGAATGCGCTCAGATCTCGCTTCGGGAACAGCGCCCGGTGGCGCTGGAGGAAGTGACGCGACCGGCGGTCGGCTCGCCCGCCGGGCTCGACGCCCCGCTCGTCAGGACCTCCGTTGGCTGACGGAGCAGGCATGCCGATGAGCCCTGAAAGCGTTCCGTTCACCGACCTAGGCGTCATGGCGGGTGAGGTCTGGCCAGAGATCGAGCAGGAGTACCGGGCGTGCCTCCTCGACGGCGCCTATATTGGCGGCGCGGCGGTCACGGCCTTCGAGCGACGGTGGGCCGACTACTGCGGCGCGGGCCATGCCGTCGGCCTCGCCAGCGGAACCGACGCCCTCGAGCTCAGCCTGATAGCGCTCGGCCTTGGCCCAGGCGACGAGGTTATCGTTCCGGCCAATACGTTCATCGCCACCGCCGCCGCCGTGGTGCGGGCCGGGGCCATCCCGCGCTTCGCCGACGTCAGCGACGACACGCTGCTCATGACGTCGGGCACCCTGGCCGAGGCGATCACGCCGCGCACCCGGGCGGTCATCGTCGTGCACCTGTACGGACAGGTGCCGGACATGACCAGCTTGCTCGCCACCGCCCGGCAAGCGGGGATAGCCGTGATCGAGGACGCCGCGCAGGCGCACGGCGCCGAATGGGCCGGCCGTCGCGCGGGATCCTTCGGTGAAGCGGCCTGCTTCAGCTTCTACCCGGCCAAGAACCTGGGGGCGTTCGGGGACGCGGGCGCCGTCGTCACCTCGCGGCCGGAGCTGGCCGACCACATACGGTCACTGGCCAACCATGGACGGTCCCACGGCAGCTCGCACTACGAACACGACTACATCGGCACCAATAGCCGCCTGGATGCTCTGCAGGCGATCGTGCTCTCCGGCAAGCTGGCCCGCCTCGACGCGTGGACCGAGCGCCGGATCGCGCTCGCGACGCGATATGAGAAGCTGCTTGGCGACCGCGAGTTCAGTGACGCGGGACTGAGACTGACGGCGACCGCGCCGCTCGCACGGCACGTCTACCACCTGTTCGTGGTGCGCGTGGCCGCGCGGGAAGGCGTCCGGGCCGAACTGGCTGAGCGCGGCATCCAGACCGGTGTGCATTACCCGGTGCCGTGCCACCTGCAGCCACCGCTGCGACGGTTCGCGGAGCGGCCGCTGCCGGTGGCGGAGCGGGCGGCGGGCGAGATTGTGTCGCTGCCGATGTTCCCGCACATGACCGACCGTCAGGTCGACTACGTGTGCGAGTCGCTGGCCGCAGTACTGCGCGCCACCACCACCAGGCCGGAGACCGCCGGTGTCCAGTGAGCTCGCAGACGCGCATACGCGCGAGGCGCTGGCGGCCGACCCCGGGGTGGTCGTGGGCTACCCGGTGTCGCGTGCCAGCGCCGCGCCGCTGGTCCTCGGGGCGGGCGCCAGGCTCCGCTCGGGAACCGTCCTGTACGACGGCTCGACGATCGGCCTCCGCCTGCAGACCGGGCATGGCGTCGTCATCAGGGAGGGCTGCGAGGTCGGCGACGACGTCTCGGTCTGGACCAACAGCGTCATCGACTACGACTGCCGCATCGGCGACCGGGTAAAAATCCACTGCAATTGCTACGTCGCGCAATACAGCGAACTCGAAGACGACGTATTTCTCGCGCCCGGGGTGACGATAGCCAATGACCTCTACCCCGGGAACAGCCGCTCGGCCGAGCTGATGGCCGGCCCGAGGATTGGCGCCGGAGCGCAGATCGGCGTCAATGTAACCATCCTTCCGTTCGTGCGCATCGGAGCCGGGGCCCTCATCGGGGCCGGATCGGTGGTCGCGCGCGACATTCCGCCGGGGATGGTCGCCTTCGGCAATCCTGCCGTGCCGCGCCGCTGCGTCGCGGAACTGCCCGACATCGACGCCCGGGTGGTCATGGACACGATGTCGGCGAGCCCCTACCACCTGGCCGACGGTAACGCAGGGAAGGGGACCTCGTCGTGACTGACGTAGCCGCGAGGAGGGTGATGACCGTGTCACGCCTCCCGGAGGAGGCGGTGAGGAGGGCGCTCGACGTCACCATCGCCTCGGCGCTGTTCGTCGTCGCCGGACCCGTGCTGCTGTTCTTGTGCTGCCTGGTACGGCTGACATCCGCTGGCCCGGCCTTCTTCCGGCAGGAGCGGGTTGGCCGCGATATGCGGCCCTTTACCATGCTCAAGCTGCGCAGCATGTACGTCGGCAACGACGACCGGGCGCACCGCGAGTACGTCACCGGCATGCTCGCAGCGGAGAAGGAGGACGACTCCGCGCGCCACGGCGGTCTGTTCAAGCTGGTCGGCGATCGGCGGATCACGCCGGTCGGCGCGTGGCTGCGCCGCACCAGCCTGGACGAGCTGCCGCAGCTGATCAACGTCCTGCGCGGCGAGATGTCGCTGGTGGGGCCGCGTCCGATGCTCGCCTGGGAAGCGGACCTGCTCGCGGAATCGTACCGGCCGCGGTTCACGGTGAAGCCCGGCATGACCGGCCTGTGGCAGATCAGCGGCCGCAGCCAGCTTTCCATGCGGGCGGCCCTTGAGCTTGACGTCGAGTACGTGCGGCGCCGCAACGTCGTCGTTGACCTCAGTATCCTCGCCCGGACGATGCCGGCCCTCTTCCGCGGGGGCGCGAGCTAATGACGCAAGGCGCCGCCAAGACCGCTGTCAAGCCCTTCGACGGCGATTTCGACCTGACCACGCCGGAAGGCGCGATCGGCGACTCCCTCTCGGTCGCCGTATGGACCCTGGTCAGCCGGGTCACCGGGGTCCTGCGCGGCATCACGGTCGCGGCGGTGCTTGGCGCGACGTACTTGGCCAACACTTACCAGTTCACCAACTCCCTGCCGAATCTCGTGTTTTACGGCCTGCTGGCCGGGTCGATGTTCTCGTCCCTCCTCGTGCCCGCTCTCGTCGGCCACATCGACTCCGGGGACAGGGCCGCGGCCGCCCGCACCGCGGGCGGCCTGTTCGGGATGGCGTTGCTGGGCATGCTGGCGATCGTCCCGCTGATGGCGGTCGCGACCCCCTGGCTGCTCAGGTTCGGCTCGGTTGGCGCCGCTGACGGTACGGCGGCGGGCAGTCAGGCGCACATTGGCGCGGTGCTGGTGCTGCTTTTGCTGCCGCAGGTACCGCTGTACGCAATCGTGGGCACGGCCACGGCGGTCCAGAACGCTTACCGCCGGTTCGCGCTGCCGTCAGCCGCACCCGCGCTGGAAAACCTGGGCACGATCGCCGTCCTCGGCGTCGTGGCATTCCTCTATGCCCATGTCGCGACCGAGCAGAGACCCTCGCCCGGCCTGCTGCTCCTACTCGGCCTTGGCACCACCGGCGCCGTCCTGCTGCACGCCTCCGTGCAGTGGTGGGGCGCCAAACGGGTTGGCATCGTCCTTGTGCCGAGAGCCGGCTGGCGCGATCCTCAGGTGCGGGAAACGCTTCGCCGGTCGGTGCCCGCGCTGGCCCAGGCTGCACTGGAGGCGCTGCTGCTAGCGGCGCTGCTGCTGGCCGCCGACCGCGTGCCCGGCGGCGTGGTGGCCTTCCAGCTGGCGACGAACTTTTACTTCCTGCCGGTCGCGCTGGCGGCGTCGCCGGTCGCGCTTTCGCTTGTGCCGAGGCTGTCACGCATGATCGGTCCCGGCCAAGCCGGGCTGTTCCGTGACACCTACCTCAACGGTCTCGCGTTCGCCTGCTTCTTCGCCGTCCCCGCGGCGACCGCCTACGCCGTCCTCTCCCAGCCGGTGGCCGGCGCGATCGGCTTTGGCGCTTTCGGCGCGACCGACGGCCGTGACCTTATCGCGGCCGCGCTGCGGGGCCTCGGGCCGGCGATCATCGGCGAGACGCTGTTCCTGGTGAGCACCTACGCGTGCTACGCGCGAAAGGACACTAGCCGCCCGCTGCGCGCGATGATCATTCAGGTGACCGTGTGCGCGGGCGGGATCGCCGTCGCCGAGCAGTTCCGCGGTACCGACTTGCTCACCGGGCTCGGCCTCGCCATGTCGGCCGGCAGCGTGGCCGGGGCGCTGTACCTCGTGCGCAGCCTGCGGCGGCAGCTGCCGCGCGGCGGGGAGCAGACGTTGCTGCCATTCCGGCAGACCGTCATCGCCTCGGCGATCATGGCCGTGCCGGCCTGGGCGATCGGGAGCGCCCTGGCCGACCGCCTGACGAGCGCACCGGGCCGCGTCGCCACGGTGCTGGTGGTCAGCCTGGCGGGAGCCGCCATCTATTTCGCCGCCCAGGCGGCCATGGGAGCCGAGCAGATGGAATGGCTCACCGGAGCGCTGCGCGACCGCAGGCGCTCGCTGACCGAGCACGTGCCCGGGCTGTCCCGGGTCGGGCCGCAGCTGGCCAGGGTCGTCGGGGCCGCAGGCCAAGTCGGCCGGCGACGGCAGCTCGACGCCGTCCTGCTGCTCGTCATCGCCGGGATCGGAGCACTGGCGGGCATCAAGCTCAAGTACGCCCTGGGCGCCGCGCTCGTGATCCTCATCGTCGGATGGGCCATGGCCCGGCCAGCCATCGCCGCGTACCTGCTCATCTTCCTCACCCCGCTTGTCGTCGGCGTCAACGCGGGCTCGGTAGTACCGCTGCTGCGGCCGAACGAAGCGCTCATGGTCCTGCTTGGCGCTGGCATAGGGCTGCGCTGGCTGGCTGGGCTGCGCAGCGGCGAGACCGGGTGGCCGCGCCTGGACCGCGTCGACGTCGCCCTGATCGCGCTCGGGGTCACCAGTTCCGTGGTGCCGCTGGCGATGATGCTCGTCCGGCAGCGCCCGATCGGGAGCGAAGATCTCCTCTACTGCATCGTGATATGGAAGCTGCTCGCCGAGTACGTCATCGTCAGGTCGGTGATAAAGACGCGTGAGCAGGCGATGAGATGCCTATGGCTGTCGATGGCGGCGGCGGCGATCGTCGGCGTCATCGGCATCGCGCAGTCGATCGGCGTTCCCGGGGTCCCCGGGCTGGTCGCGAAGTACACCTCGACGTCGAGTGCGGAAGGCATGGTGTCGATCGGCCGGGGCAGCTCCCTGCTCGGGCTGCCCTCCGCGACAGCGGACCTGGCGATTCTCAACCTCGGGATCGCGGTCGCGATGATCGCGCGCGGTCACCCGCGCCGCCTGCTGCTCGGGGGCCTTGGCGTCCTCTTCGCAATCACCGTTGTCGCCGCAGCGGAATTCGCGACCGTGATCGGCTTGATCCTGGCCGTAATCGTGCTCATGGTATTGACCAGATCGGGTCGGCTCGCCATCTACATGGCCCCGGTGGGTCTCCTCGGCGGGGTGCTGCTGTGGCCCGTGATCGAGATGCGGCTCAGCGGCTTCCATTCCACGGCCGGCCTCCCGCTCAGCTGGGTCGACCGGCTCTACAACCTGCGGAACTACTTCTGGCCGGTGCTGTTTTCTGATCACAACTGGATATTGGGGGTGCAGCCCTCTCCTCGCATTGCCACGTCAAGCAAGGCGGAAGGCTTCATCTGGATCGAGAGCGGCTATACCTGGCTGCTCTGGGGCGGCGGGATCCCGCTGCTCGTCAGCTACCTCGCATTCGCTGCCGCCGTGATCAAGAAGAGCCTGGCCTACGCGCGGCGAGCCGATGCGACCGGGATTGTGGCCACCGCGATGGTGGCGGCCATGTGCTCTCAGGTAGTGCTCATGGTTTTCGACCCGCACCTAACATTCCGCGGCTCCGGCGACGCGCTCTTCCTGTTGCTTGGCCTGATTCGTAAGCTCCCCGCGCGGCGGACTCCCTCCGCCGCCGGCGCAACTTCCCGCGCGGCGGTCACCGTCGCTCCACCCCAGAGGG
Organism: uncultured Actinomycetota bacterium; assembly: GCA_963836195.1. Classification (GTDB taxonomy): domain Bacteria; phylum Actinomycetota; class Actinomycetes; order Streptosporangiales; family Streptosporangiaceae; genus Trebonia. Next base: position 279,384 of record CAWIIX010000021.1, read on the forward strand.
TCTTCGCATGAGATTGCTCCGTAAGCACATGATTTGGCTGGTGCTCGCCGTGGTTGCGGGCATGGCCGGCGCGTTCCTGATCCACCACAGCGTCGCACCGCGCTACGTCTCGACCGCCGAAGTCGACGTCGAGCCGAACCTCCCCGCTCTCGTCATCCCGTATACGCCGAACATGGTGACCGAGCAGGACGTCGCCATCTCGGGGGTCGTCCTCGACAATGCCGCCAGCGCACTCGGCATCACGTCGACGGCGCTGCAGAAGGATCTGACGGCAGTCGTGTCCGGCACCAACGCAACCGGTGGCACCGCCAATGTCCTGTCGATCAGCTGCTCGATGCCGACGGCGGTCGGCGCTCAGCGCTGCGCGGCGGCCGCGGCGAACGCGTACATGGCCTATCGGAACGACGTCAACGCCCCGGCGAAAGCACGGACGCACGACCCCATGATCGTCACCCTGGTCACACCGGCAACGCTGCCTACGACGTCGGCCGGAGTGAGCCTGAAGGTCCTGCTGCCTATCGGCGCGATCCTGGGGTTGCTGCTGGGCATCGGGGCCATCTTCGTCCGCGATCATGCCGATCATCGGGTGCGCGACGCCGCGGATCTGGAGGGCTTCCTGGAAGCGCCGGTCCTGGCCGTGATCCCGCGCGCCCAGCACTCGGGGAACGTTTTTATCAAGCAACCGCTCTCCGCGACGGCTGAGTCCTACCGCTACCTCAGGGAAAATCTCAATTCACTGATCGCTTCGGTCCCAGGTGGCGGGGCGGTGCTGCTCGTCACGGGCGCGAAGGCCGACGACGGGTGCACGAGCGTCGCCGCCAACCTGGCAGCAGCCCTAGCCGAGTCGGGCGCGAGAGTCCTGCTCGTCGACGCCGACCTGTCGCACCTGTCGCTTGGCACGGTATTCGACGCAGGCCGGAGGCCGGGCTGGAGCGATCTGCTGGCCCGGCGGGCCTCGGTCGACGAGGTGGCGATCCCGGTCGCCGGCGTGACCGGGCTCAAGCTCGTGACCGCGGGGGATGTGACCATCAAGCCAGTCGAGCTGCACCGGGACGCAAGGCTGGCCCAGGCCTTCGCTGACATGCGGGCTCAGGCGGACGTCATTGTCGTCGACAGCGCCCCGGTACTCGAGGCTTCCCACACGATCGCACTGGCCCGCGAGAGCGACATCGTGATCATCGTGGCAGATGTGCGGCGCACCATTCGCGAAGACGTCAGCGCGGCCGTCCAGCAGGTCCGGGCGACCGGGCCGCAGGTCATCATCGGCGCCCTGAACGGGGTGACCTCGCCCGTCACTGGCCGGGCACGTCCCACTCCGGTGCCTGGGGGGTCGGTCTCCCCCGCGGCCGAGGTACCCGCGATCTTGGCCAGCGCGGTACCGCCGCGTGGTCCGAACGGGCATCGCCAGGAGTCGTTCGGCGTTGCGCACGTTCCCGCGCCTGGGCCAGGCGACGCGGAAACCGGCAGCGGCGAAGGCTCTAGTTCGTGACAACAGGCAGACTGGATTAAGCGAGGGAGTCATAGTGCGATCGCAAACGCGGCGCCGGGCCTGCATCGTCCGTCAGAACGACATTTATGACGGGGAGATGCAGCGTGAGGCGGAGGCCCTGGCCAGCGCCGGATTCGACGTTGAGGTGCTATGCCTACGCGCGCCCGGCGCTCCGCGGTGCGCGGCCGTGAACGGCGTGCAGGTCGTCCGCCTGCCAGTGACTCGCGGCCGTGGCGGCAGCGCGAGCAAGGCACTCGCCTACGCCCGTTTCTTCCTGCTGACGGCCGGGCACCTGGCGGTCAGGCACATTCGCCGGCCGTACGCGGTTGTCCAGGTGTGCTCGATGCCGGACTTCCTGGTGTTCGCCGCGCTGGTGCCCAGGCTCCTCGGGAGCAAGGTCGTCGCGAAGATGCAGGAGCCAACGCCGGAACTGGCCACCACCATTTTCGGGCCGACCCCGTTGACCGGAGTGCTCGCCCGCATCGAGCAATGGGCCATCGGGTTTGCGCACCACACGGTGACGGTGTCTGATCAGCTCAAGCAACGGTTCGTCGAGCGAGGGGCCGTGGCCGAGCGCATTACCGTGGTGCTGAATTGCGCAGATCCGCAGGCAATGCGCCCCGGTCAGTCGTCGCATCCGTCGGCCCGGGTTGAACCAGGATTCGTCGTTCTCTGCCACGGCACGATCGAGGACCGGTACGGGCAGGACACCATCATCGACGCCGTCGGCCTTTTGCGCGACGAGATGCCTGACCTGCAGGTCGTGATAACCGGGCGTGGGTCCGGGGTCGAGAAGATGATGCGCGCCATCACTGACCGGGGGCTGCAGGATGTCGTGCGGTTCGAGGGATGGGTGAGCCTGGACCGGCTCAGGGAGATTCTCTGCTCGGCGGATGTCGGCGTCGTCGCGCAGAAATCGTCGCCATACTCGCATCTTGTCCACACGAATAAGATGGTGGACTACTGGATTTTCGGCCTGCCGGTGATCGCGAGCAGGCTCAGAGCCGTCTCGGAGCTCTACGACGCCGATTTCATCGAATATTTCGAGCCGGGAGACGAGGCCGGGCTCGCCGCGGCCATTCGGAAGCTGCGAGCAGATCCCGAGCGTCGCGCGGAACTGGCGGAGAACGGGAAGCTCGCGCAGAGCAGGAACGGCTGGACCGCTCAGCGTGTCTCCTATCTGGAGGTCTTCGAGGACCTGCTCGGGAACGTCATCACCGCGGATCTGCTGGACCGGCCGCAACCTGTCAGCGTTGCGGAGACCGCGCATGAATAGGCTCGAGCGGATGGTAGACGAGGTCGATCCCGGCCTCAGCGCCCGCATGCGCGCGCTGAAGATGCGCCTGCACCACGACGTCTGCCGACGCCTGATCCAGGCGATGATGGGCGCGACCGAGGTGGGCGTGGATGTCGGTGCCAACCGCGGCGTCTACACCTACTTGATGTCCACCAAGGTCGGAGCCCAGGGGCGGGTCCACGCGGTGGAGCCGTTTCCCGCAAACGGCGCGCGGCTGCGGACCATCGCGGGCCGGCGCCGCAACATCACGGTGCACGCGGTGGCGGCATCCGACCACTCGGGCGACGGGGAGCTGCGGATTCCGGTGCATGACGGTCACTCCATCGACGCCTTGGCCAGCCTGAGGCCGGACCAGGGCGGGCACCAGGAGACAGGCCGCCAGGACAGCTGCGTTGTCCAGTTGCGCACGCTCGACGAGCTACTGGAGGGGGAGCGCAGGGTCTCATTCCTGAAATGCGATGTCGAGGGTCACGAACAGCAGGTTTTCGAGGGCGCGGCCGGCATTCTCGACCGCGATCGCCCGGTTGTCTTCGCCGAGGTTGAGGCGCGGCACCGGGAGGATCCGATCGAGAACACTTTCGCGTTCTTCGACGCGGCGGGGTACCGCGGCTGGTTCGTGGCGGGGAGCGAGCTGCGTCCGCTTCGAGAGTTCGACGTCGCCCGGGACCAACTCGGCTTCCTCGACGGGCGGTTTATCCCTTACATGATGCCCGATGGCTATGTCCACGATTTCCTCTTCTGCCCCCCCGGAATCGCGCCGCCGACTCGGCTGGAGGGCAGCTAAGCGCATGCCTGGCTACATTATCGTTGGCACAGTACTGGCCGTGATTCCCGCGCTCGCGCTGGCATGGAAATGGCAGCTCGGCATCGTCCGAGCCGGAGTTTGCATTCTGGCCCAATCGATGGTGACCGCGCTCGTGCTCAGCGCGGTGAACCCGCTGGCCCACTTCACCACCGTGACCGGGACGCTGGCGATGTGGGGAGTCACCGTCACAGCGGCGGTCGGCTGGCTGCTCGCCATCTTCTTCAGGGACCCGGAACGGGCCGCCCCTGACCGGACCGACGTCATCGTCAGCCCGGCCGATGGCCGGGTGATCTACCTGAAGCTCGTGCCGCCGGGCGAGCTTCCGGTGGCCGTCAAGAAGGGACACCCCAGCCTGCTGCGCGAGTTGCACGGTAACGCGCTGTGCGACAACGGCGCGGTCGCCATCGGCATCTCCATGAACCTGGCGGATGTGCACGTCAACCGGGCGCCCATCGCAGGCCGCGTGCGCCTCGTCGAGCGGGTGCATGGCACCTTCGGGTCTCTCAGGAACCCAGAGATGGCTGCCTCCAACGAACGGGTGACGACCGTTATCGGAACCGACGACCTGCAGATCGCCATGGTGCAGATCGCCTCAAGGCTCGTCCGCCGGATCGTCATGTTCGTGTCAGAAGGCGAAGAGCTGCGGCTTGGCCAGAGGGTCGGGGCCATTCGGTTCGGCTCACAGGTTGACCTGCTCCTTCCGCTGGGGAAAGACATCAGGCTCGCCGTCGACGTGGGCGACCGAGTGGTAGCAGGGCGCACGATCGTCGGCGTGGTGGCGAAGACGGCGGCTCTACCCGAGACATTCGCCCGCGCTGCCGCTGATGCGAAGACTCCGGCCAGACAGCGGCGGCACTAGCAACGCCCGGCGTCCTGTTGCCGACGGGTGACCGTCCCGGTCGTACTCGCCGGTCACGCTGACCGGTCGAGTCGGCTCCCCCGCGGCCGCCACAGTTCGTTCGGAAAACCGAAGAATTATCCGAACGTGCGCGTCGATTCCGAACCCGCCGCTCACCGTCCCAGTGATCGTAAGCCGATACGGCCAGAATGAATTTGCTCATTGACGATAAAACTCAGGAATTGATTGTGTCGTGTCATGCCATCCTCAGTTTGATGAGACCGGCTACGTCAGGAAGGGGCGGCGCCGGTTCCTTGGGCCGGGGAAGAATGCTTCTGTGCGGGGGAGTATCAATCATTAACGCTCCTCACCAGCCTGCAATTTATCCGCGAGGAGCCGCCGAATCATGACTGACACGAACGTCGCCATCGTCGGCGCCGGACCGTACGGGCTTGCCGCCGCCACGCACCTGCGCAGGGCGGGGGTGGATGTCCGCGTCATCGGCCAGCCGATGTCGTTCTGGCAGAACATGCCCGCCGGACTGGTGCTGCGCTCCAACTGGACGGCTACCTGCATCGGGGAGCCCCAGGGGGAGCTGACCCTGGACTCGTTCTGCGCCGCGACCGGTGCCAGCTTCGGCCGGCCAGTGCCGCTGGACCGCTTCGTCGACTACGGCCTGTGGGTACAGCAGCAGGTCGCGCCGGATGTCGACAAGCGCCTGGTGAAAGAGGTGGAAGCGGGCCGAGACGGATTCCGGCTGACGCTCGATGACGGCGCCGCGCTGACCGCCCGCCGGGTCGTGGTCGCGGCTGGCATCGAGTTGTTCGCCAGCCGTCCGGCGCTGGCTGACCACCTGCCATCGGAACTGGCTTCGCACACCGGCGAGCACAAGGACCTGAGCCGCTTCCGCGGGTCCCGGGTGCTGGTCGTGGGCGGCGGCCAGAGCGCGCTCGAGTGCGCCGCACTGCTTCAGGAGAACGGCGCCGAGGCCGAGGTGGCCGTCCGGCAGGATCATGTGAACTGGCTGCACGGCGGCAAGTACCAGCGAATGCTTGGCCGGGCGGCTCGTCTCGTGTACGCGCCCACCGATGTAGGCCCGATGGGACTGTCCCGGCTGGTGGCTGTGCCCGAACTGTTCACGCGGCTGCCGCGCGGACTTCAGGATCGGCTGGCCTACCGGGCCATCCGCCCGGCCGGCGCCGCCTGGCTGCGGCCGCGGCTGACCGGGATACCGATCAGGCTTGGCCGGACCGTGGCCGCCGCGACCCCGCGAGACGGGAAACTCGACGTCACGTTCGCGGACGGTGCCACCCAGACCGTTGACCACCTGCTCTTCGGAACCGGCTACCGGGTAGACGTGACGCGCTACCCGTTCCTGACCGACACGATCACCGCCCAGATCAAGCGGGCCGGCGGATACCCGCTGCTCACCACCGGGATGGAATCGTCCGTGCCGGGACTGCACTTCCTCGGCGCCCCGGCCGCGTGGAGCTTCGGGCCGATCATGCGCTTCGTGTCGGGCGGCTGGTACAGCGGACGCGCGGTGGCGCGGGCCATCGCCGGCCCGTCCCGGGTCGCCGCGACGGCCGAGCCGACCGCGATGCCGGCCGCCGCCGGAGGGGCGCCGTGACCTCAAGCTCGTCGGTGGCCTCCCGCCAGGACGACTTCGGGGTGGCCGCCCGCGACGTCGGCGCGATCGTGATCGGCGGGGACTACCAGGGCCTCGGCATCGCCCGCAGCCTCGGACGACACGGAGTCCCGGTGTGCGTCATCGACGACGAGGTTTCCATCTCGCGCGTGTCGCGCTTCGTCCGGGACTCCATTCGGGTACCCAGCCTGCGCACCGAGCAGGATCTGCTGGACGCGCTGGCACTGGCCCGCGGCAAGCTCGGCCTGTCCGGGTGGGTGCTGTATCCGACCCGCGAGGAAAACGTCGCGGGCATCGCGGCGAATCGGGACGTGCTCCAAAAGGAATTCCGGGTGCCCACTCCCGGGCTGACCTCGATCCAGCACGCCTGGGACAAGCGGGAGGTGTACAGCCTGGCCGAGCGGCTGTCCATCCCGGTGCCGCGGACCTGGTTCCCGCGGTCGGAGGAGGACCTGGCCGCGATCGAGGTCGATGACCCGGTCGTGCTCAAGCCCGCGATCAAGGAGCACTTCTTTTACGCCACCCACGCCAAGGCGTGGCGGGCCGACACCGCCGCCGAGCTGCTGGACGCCTTCCGCCGCGCCACCGAGATCATGCCGGCCAGCGAGATCATCGTCCAGGAGATGATCCCCGGAGGCGGCGAGCAGCAGTTCGCCTACTGCGCGTTCTTCCGGGAGGGCCACCCGGTGGCCAGCATGACGGTGCAGCGCAGGCGTCAGCATCCATCCGACTTCGGCCGCGCGAGCACCTATGTCGAGACGATCTCGCTGCCCGAGATCGTCGAGCCCTCCTGCCGCTTCCTGACCGCAATCGGCTATTACGGGCTGGTGGAGCTCGAGTACAAGCGCGACCCCCGCGACGGCGTCTGCAAGCTCCTCGATGTCAACGCCAGGACGTGGGGCTACCACTCGCTGGGGGCGGCCGCCGGAGTGGACTTTCCTTACCTGCTGTTCCGCGACCAGGTCGGCGCGCCGGTGACGGAGGCGCACGCCCGGACCGGCGTCCGCTGGGTCCGGCTCAATACCGATGTCCCCAATGCCCTGCTCGACATCCGGGCGGGCCGGCTGCGGCTGGGGGAGTACCTGCGCTCCTTCCGCGGCGTGCGGACCGAGGCGGTGTTCTCGGTCAGCGACCCGCTGCCAGGTCTCTATGAGATCGCACTGCTGCCCTACCTCGCGGTTAAACGCGGCCTGTGATCTCTCCGGCACCCCGAGGAGGGCCCGTGTTCGAAGCCTCGCACCCATTCGTGTTCTTCGACTACTTCCGCACTCCCTACGAGGTCCGGCCGGCCTCAGAGGGCAGCAGCCACGCGGGCGCGGCCGCCTTCGTGCGCACGCTGACCGCGGTGGCGCGTCCCGGCCGGGCTGCGCGCTCTCTGTTCTGGGTCGGCGCCGACGCTCGGCCGGCGGCCGAGAGCGCGGCCAGCCAGCCGGGTCGCTACGCGCTCGATACGTTCACCTTCTTCGGGCATGTGGCGTCGGACGCCGCCGTCAAGGCCATGCTCCCGGGGCCGGAAGGGCGCTGGCACCAGGCCGAGCCCATTCGAGCCGGAGCTGACGGCCCCCCGGTGGCGGCCGTCTGGCGGGACGCGGACGGCAACGTCTTCCTGCCGTTCGACCCGGGTGAGGTGATGCGGCTGTTCTGGTCGGAGGGATACCGGGACATCGGGCGTTCCGCCGCCAAGGCGCTGGCCCACGCGGCTGCGCTAATGCGCGCCTATTACCTGGTCCGCCCGGCCCTGCCCCGGCCGCTTCAGCTGGCGATGCGACGGCAGTTCACCCGCGTGCAGGCGGCTTCGCCCTTCCCGGCGTGGCCGATCGAAGACAGCCTGCACGACTTCTACGGCTGGCTGTTCACGACGATCGCCAACCTGGCGGGGGAGCCGGTGCCCTTCCTCGCCGTCTGGCCGTCCGGCCGAACGTGGGCGCTGGTGCTGACCCACGACGTGGAGACCGACGTCGGCTACCGCGACATGGACCTGCTGCGCGGGCCCGAGCGCGCTCGCGGGTACCGATCGTCCTGGAACTTCGTCGGCGGCCGCTACCGGGTCGATGACCACATGGCCCGCTCGCTGCAAGACGATGGCTGCGAGGCCGGCGTGCACGGGCTCCTGCACGATGGCAGGGACCTGGAAGAGCGGTTCATCGACGAACGGCTGCCGGCCATGTGGGAGAACGCCAGGCGCTGGGGCGCGGTCGGGTTCCGGTCCCCCGCCACGCACCGGGGCTGGGACCTGATGAACCGGCTCGGATTCGACTACGACTCGTCCTACTCGGACACGGACCCGTACGAGCCGCAGCCGGGCGGGTGCTGCAGCTTCCTCCCCTATTTCAACCGGGACACGGTGGAACTCCCGATCACCCTCCCGCAGGACCACACGCTGTTCACCATCCTGCAGCACACGGACGGGAGCCTGTGGCTGCGCAAGGCTGAGCACATCCGCGACCGGGGCGGCATGGTCCTGGTGCTCACTCACCCGGATTACGCCCGCGACGACCGCCTCGCCCAGGGGTACGAGTCGCTGCTCGAGAAGTTCGTCGGCGACGACACCGTCTGGCACGCCCTGCCGAAGGAGGTTGCGACGTGGTGGCGGAAGCGCGCGGCTTCGACGATCCGCGATCAGGGCGATGGCTGGATTATTGACGGCCCGGCGTCAGAGGACGGGCGGGTCTGCTTCGCGGAAGCCGGATTCCTGGCGGCCACATCCGGTTAAGCCTGCTTGCGGAGCGCCCAGACGACGGTGTGGCTGATGTCCCGCAACGGCGATGGCAGGACCGCGGCACTCACGGGGGCGATGCCCACTCCGGTGACCTGCAGGAGTTCGAGGCCGAGGTCGCGGGTAAGGAAACTCGTCATCGGACGGACGGCGAAGCCGCGAACATGATCACCGTTGCCGATGTGGAGCGTCGTCGGCTGGTAGCCCGCCAGCAACAGCAGGCGGTTGTGCAGGGCCGCTAGGTTGGGGACGGCGACCACCAGAACGCCCCCGGGCCGCAGCACCCGCCGCGCCTCCCGCAAAGCGGGACCGAGATTCTTCACCGTGACCAGATCGCGGTTCCAGACCACCAGGTCGAAGTCGCCATCGGCAGCGGGGAAGGCCGCCGCCTCCACATCAACCCGACGGAAATCCGTCGCGGTGCTCACGGCCGGATCACGGACGTCTTCGCCATCGTAGATAACCGGACGGTCAGGGGCGGCAAGCTGGTCGCGGAACAGCAGGGTCTGTCGGCCGCGGCCTGGCTGGATCTGCAGTAGGCGGCCGTAATCGGGCGCCTGGGCATGAATCATGCGGGCGATCTCACCGACGACGCCGTCTTCGATCCGCTGATGCCTATGTTCCCGAGTCACTTGCACCATGCCCGGCGTCCGAGGGTCTTGGGTGCCCGGCCAAGGCTGGTCCTGCGATGCCGCCTTGATGGCGATCCCCCAGAGTCCGTCTCCGGTGATGTGCCTGGCCGCGATCGAGGCTGCCGGAGCCACCCGTTCGATGAAGCGGCTGAACCCGAGGCTGTGATCAATGTCGTCGACGATCGCCGCCCCGCCCGGCGGCAGCGTCGGCCATACGGTGTCGAGTTCGAAGCAGGTGTTGCGCGCGGTGTGCAGGCTGTCGTGAACGAAGAGATCGACCTGCTGGAGCTCGCGGGCAAGTCCCGGCAGGCGGCGCCTGCTCGTCCCTTCCACGTAGGTCCAGCGCGGTCGCAGGTGCTCAGGGATGGCTATGCCGATCTCGTGATGCAGCGCCGGATCCACCGCTGGGAGATCGACGCTCCACAGGTGACCGGTCCCGTTGCGCTCGAGGCGCTCAAGGATCACCCGGCTGATAAGGCCGTGTGCCACCCCGGTTTCCACAACGGTTGCCGGGCGCGTGTGCGCCACCAGACACCAGATGGCCTCGGCCTGCGACCGGTCGCCGTCGTTCCACCCGCGGTAAGAGGCCAAGCCGACGCGCAGCCCCGCCGCTGCCAGATCGGAAATCGTGGCATCCCACACCTCGCCGAATTGCCGTGACTCCTGACATGGCCACGGCGTCTCGATCGCCTTGTGCAGGACCTCCGACCAGTCGCTCACGGCCTCGTAATGCTCACCCGGCGAACGCCCGAGAGCCAGCAGCTCGCGCTGGTCCCTGCGTCTGTCGATACGGCCGCGGATCCGCTCGATTCCCGCGCGCGGGTGACCCAGCATCGTATATGAGGCCCGTATCGTGTACCCGAGCTGCATTCGTACTGCTCCTTCGCCTCACGACAGTCGTAACTAGACCTAAATCGGATGAGATGTCTGTGGGGCCGCGGATCCTGCGAGGACGAGCGTTGGACTGCCTCATACCCGCATCTCTCGGCGTACCGCGGGAATCCTGGGCGTCGTCACGACCCTGCCGTGAGCGCCGTCCACGGAACAAGTAACGCAAGCTAGGCGTCCGTGGGCAACCCTCACCTTGGTGAGGGCCGCTACGTCGGCGAGAGGTGGTGCCGTTGTGCACTATGTTTCGGCAGAGGTGATTAGCCTGCCGCGGCTACGGGCTGGGATTGATGAGCGAACGCCGGGGTCTCCCATATGCGCTCGTTCATGTACTCCTTGACCAAGGCGATATAGTGTTCGGCCGGCGCCGTGTACCAACTACCGGCGAACCACCGGCCTATGCAGCCCCATACGTCGCCGGCGGCGTACTGCTTCCCACGAGGTTGAGTGTTCAACCACACCTCATCGCCGTCATAGCATGACCGCCAGACGGCATACATCGTGTCCACGTTCATCGCCGTTGAGTTGCCAAAGCCCGGCCACGCTGTCTCAAAATAACGGTATTTGACCTGAAGGATTCCGAAGCTTTGCGGGCACTGTCCAGGCTTGCCGTCGACTCCCAGTGCGTGGCCGGGAGGGCAGAGCGTGGCGTCATCCGTCCAGTCGCCGAGCTGGGTCTGATTCCACCAGCTCTCCACTGCGGCCTCGGCGAGAACAATGTCCTGGTTGATGCCCCACTTGCAGGCGGCCCAGCGCAGGATCTCCTCCGTGCTGCCAGTGAAGTCACCGTCGATGCGGGATGCGAGTGCTGCGGCTTGCGGCTTGTCGCCTTGGGGAAAGACCGTCGGACCTACCTGTTGCCCGACGGTGTCATTGAGGCGCTCGTTACCCGGCCGGTTCTCAGGGCTCGGTGATTTTCGGACCAAACTAGCGCATTCTGCTCCGGACGGCAGTGCAGCGCCGGGCGGGAGGGTGTTGAAGAAAACGCCGCTGCTGGTCGACCCCTGATGAGCGACCGCGGTGCCAACCACAACGCCGACCAGCAGGATAGCCGCCGCGCCGAGACAGCCGACGCCCAAGCGGATATGCGTCCACTTCATGTCGGCAAGTCCTACCGGTAGGACAACACGTGTGCGCGCTCGATGCTTTCCGCCGCGTCTCCGAAGGCCCACTGATCGTTTCCCCTCTACGTCAATGGTACCGGCGCCTGTCCGCAGGTCGTCTGAATCAGCGCCCACATAATGGATTGGCCCGCCCGAAAAACCACCACGGCGCTGACCCCCGCGTGCTGGTGACCAGATCGAAGGCTGTGCCCACCCGGTGTTAGCAACTTCGCTGCACAATTTCGGCCTTGAACGTTGCCGCCCATTGGTAGGCGATCTGGTACGGCCACAGATGCCTCGGCAGCGGAGTGGTGACGCCGTAGATCTCGCCGCTGTAGCACCGCCCGAACCTCAGTTCCGCCCGCCAGGTCTGATCCGGCGTCGTGACGAGGACGATCGAGCGGATGCCGTACTCCCGGGCGAGCCGGGCGGTCCCCTCGGCCTCGCCCTGGGTGGTGTCGGGGTCGGGCTTGAAGCAGAGCGCTAGCGCGGAGCCGACATGCGCCCCGCAGAGCTGCGGCGGGACGTACTCGCCCTGCGAGAGGATCAGGTATCGGGCCCGTCCCTGTTTCGCCAGGGCGATGGCCGCCGAGATGCGGTTCCCGAACCCGCCGGGCACGACGATGGCATCGACGCGTGCGGGCATCCCCGTCGTCGGCCAGACAAATAGCCAGGCGGTGGCCCCGCAGAAGAGGGCGAACAGCACCGCCAGCGCGATCAGGACTCGGCGTACCCACCGCCATCGCCGTCCCCGCCGGCCGCGCGGCCCCGTCCGAGGAGAAGGAGGGGGAGAAGAAGGAGCACCGGAAGCCGGAGCCGGAGAGGGATCCAACTGGGGGGTGTTCTTCCACGCACCGTCGTTACCAATTGGCTCCACGACAGCTATGGTATCGGCCCCACCTGAAAAACCTCTTAGCGGAATGCCGATTAAGCGCAGACGAACCGAACCTTGGTTGATTCGGAAATTTCCTGTGTGAATTTGCGGAATTCCAGGGCGAGGCTGATGAGCGACCAACGCCGCGTAGTCCCTCACGATGGCTTTAATCCGGAATCTCGCAATTAAAGGGGGTCTCGATGAAGCAAACAATCGGTGGGATGCACTTCAGGTGGCGGGCACCGCCCGTTCACCGAGGAGCCCGATCGTGATCAGTGGCGCGGCCGGTTTTAGAGACTTGCTTGTAGAGCTGAATGAGCCCGCAAGGGCTACAACTGCATGACTCTCTACGGTAAGAAGACGTTCTTGAATTTATGCACGGACGCCCCGTCTCTGTTTACAGCTGTGACCAGATCATGCTTGTTGTTTTATTTTTCCTGGAACGCCTGGTCGGGGTCGGCGCCCGACCAGGCGGCGCGCAGCAGCGTCCGGAGGTCCTCGGCGGTAGACCGGACGCGGGTTGGACGGGGGACGGAGGGCAGGATCGCGTCGGCCGCCGCACAGTTGGTTTCGATACGGCCAACAAAAACCTGCGCAGGTACCCACCGACGGGCTGCAGCCAGGCAGGTTACGTGTACGTGTCCGGCCACGGAGCTGCCATGGCCTGTCCGACGTTGTCCGGACATTAGCTCGCGATGGTCAGCGGGACACTCGAGCTGCGATTCTGAGCACGACAAGAAATCCGAGCTGAGATTCCGTCCGAAACCACCTAGGCCCTAGGTCTCTGGGTGCGCTCGGGACTGCGTTGGCGCGTGAGGGGATGCCGAGAGGACATACCAGCGGCAAGCGACAAAACTTAATGCAACAAGAGTTCACGAAACAGATTCCCTCCTATTGGGAATTTGAATGCACCATCAGACGACTTTCAACAAAAGATTGCATTCATTTTAACGTTCTGTAACTTGATCTAAACATCGGAAAAGGTCACGATACGAGCAATGTGGATAAACTCGAGACGCGCAGCGCGTGCGAGAGATACTGCTTCATGTCATAGCTTTGTGTGTTTTCCAAGCACTACAAACAGATCGGTCGTCAGAGGGGGCCTTGCAAGTCCCTAGTAGCAGGGGGGCATCGACGTCTCGCGTCACGCCTGACAGACGGGCGCACGCTTCGAGAGGCGAGGGGTTTGTATAAGCCTCCTCCGTTGGTCGTGAAGGCCCAGGTTGTGGCGGAGACGAGGATCTTGGGGCAGCAGCCCAGGGTCCAGAAGTTGTGCCGACGACTAGATATGTTGGGGTCGGATTTGTGCCCTCCTAGGGGTCTCTTGCGGTGGTGGTTCGAGTGGGCACAGTGCAGAGACGTCTCTAAATCACGCTCATTAATTCGCGTACGGCTGTCATGCCGTCAGGGGTGGTTACGCATGAGAGGAACGAGGAATGAGCGGTGTTTCCTTGGAGGTTAAGGTCGCCAATTCACGGGCTGCAGGCTCCGAGTGTAGTCATGTGAGGCAAAAATCAGATCAAGGGGAGCGAGGCTGCGCTGGCCCTCCCTACGAGGCGGGGCCATGGCTACGACCCCAATGGTAGCCGCGTTCTTTGGCGGTCGACCGGAGGTTTCAATGTGGCTGGCGCTAGTCTCGATGAATCGATCGATTCCTTGAAGACTTCTTCTGCACCGGCGCCGAAGAAGCGGGCCCAGCAATGACCGCAGGTCGGCGGCCCGTCGTTGCCCTCGTCAGCGACGCTATATACCCGTACTTTCGCGGAGGCAAGGAGTTCAGGTACCACGAGTTGTCAGCGCGGCTCAGCCAACGGGCGGATGTCCATGTCTTCACGATGAAATGGTGGGACGGCCCGTCCGACACGCCGTGAAGGGCACGTCACCTTCCACGCGGTGTCGCGGCTGTACGCCATGTATACGGGAGAGCGGCGGTCGTTCCGAGAAGCAATCCTCTTCGCGCTTGGCTGCCTGCGGCTGCTGTGGTTCCGCTTCGACGTCCTTGAGGCCGATCAGTTTCCCAACTTCCATATCTTCACGCTCCGCGTGGTCGCCTGGATCAAGCGCAAGCCACTGACAGTGACCTGGCACGAGGTATGGGGCCACGATTACTGGCGCCAATACCTCGGCAGCAGGACAGCCAAGATGGCGTGGTTCGTCGAGTGGCTCTCCATGCGCCTCCCCGACCACCTCATTGCGGCATCGGACCAGACCGCCGAACGGTTGCGCGCGATCTTGGGCGACCGGGCCTCGATCTCCGTCGTCCCCAACGGGATCGACCTGGACGGGATACGCAATTCCTACCCAGACGCTGCGAGGGTCGATCTCGTCACCGTAGGTCGGCTCCTGCCTCACAAGAACATCAGCGTGCTGCTCGATAGCGTAGCGCTGCTGCATGCTTCCGGCCTGTTCGTCACCTGCCGAGTCATCGGCGATGGACCACAGCGTGAGGCCTTGCATGCGCAGGCGCAGAGACTCGGGATCGCAGACTCCGTCGACTTCCGGCACGACGTCTGGGAGCAGAAGGACGTCTACGCCCTCATGAAAGCGGCGCGGGTGGCAGTATTTCCCACGACGCGAGAAGGATTCGGCATCGCGGTCCTTGAGGCCATCGCCTGCGGTCTGCCAGTCGTGACCACGTCAGCTCCCGATAACCTCGCGCAGTATCTTGTGGCACGGTCCTCTAGTGGCGTTGTCTGCGCCCCTACGGCCGATGCCATCGCGGACGCGCTGCGGCCACTGCTTGCGCAGCGGGATGACCGGTCGGCCGGCGGGGCATTGCGGGCCAGGAGCCTGGCTGGCCGACCACGGCTGGGACGCCGCCGCCGACCGCGTGGCGGAGGCTCTCGGGCTATGAGAACGAAGGAAGGGTGTCATGTCGGCTGACCTCGTCGAAAGCTCGTGTTCACACGAGGGGTACCTCCACGAATCGCCCGCCCCGGCGGCGTCGGCTCGGGGGAGAAGACAGTACCGGGTTCAGTGGTATGACCATCGTATGCAGATCGATCTCTGTTCAGCACACATCTTCGAGCGTGCGCGCCGCCAGCCCTGATCTCTCACGGGGGTTGATTGTCGGTGTTCCCCCAACTGCCACCGTAGCTGTACCGGTGGCGGACATATCGGCGTGCCCGCTGCGCGAGTCGAGGGACCTTCCACTACCCTCGCTAGTGAGCAAGTTCTCACGCTAACAGGCAAGGAGCTGACGACGGTGGCGTCCATTGAAGCGGTGCATGCCAGGCAGATCCTGGACTCCAGGGGCAACCCGACGGTGGAGGTCGAGGTCGTACTCGACGACGGTTCCGTCGGCCGGGCGGGCGTGCCGTCCGGCGCGTCCACCGGCGCGTTCGAGGCGGTGGAGCTCCGCGACGGCGGCGCCGAGTTCGGCGGCAAGGGCGTCAGCCGCGCCGTCGACAGCGTGGTGGACGAGATCCAGCCGGAGCTGCTCGGCCACGAGGCCGACGACCAGCGCCTGGTGGACCAGGCGCTGATCGACCTCGACCGCACGCCGAACAAGTCGCGGCTCGGCGCCAACGCGATCATCGGCGTGTCGATGGCGGTGGCCCGGGCGGCCGCCGACTCGGCCGGGCTGCAGCTCTTCCGCTACCTGGGCGGCCCCAACGCGCACGTGCTGCCGGTGCCGATGATGAACATCGTCAACGGCGGGCGCGCACGCCGACTCCAACGTCGACATCCAGGAGTTCATGATCGCGCCGATCGGCGCGTCGACGTACTCCGAGGCGCTGCGCTGGGGCGCGGAGACCTACCACGCGCTCAAGTCGGTGCTCAAGCAGCACGGCCTGTCCACCGGGGTGGGCGACGAGGGCGGCTTCGCGCCGAACCTCGAGCACAACCGGGCCGCGCTCGACCTCATCGTCGAGGCGATCGGCAAGGCCGGGTTCACCCCCGGCCGCGACATCGCGCTCGCGATCGACGCGGCCGCGACCGAGTTCTACCACGACGGCGTCTACCACTTCGACGGGAAGCCGCAGTCCGCCGAGGAAATGATCGCGACCTACTCCGACTGGGTGAGCAACTACCCGATCGTGAGCGTCGAGGACCCGCTGGCGGAGGAGGACTGGGCAGGCTGGCAGGCGTTCACCGCCGCGGCGGGCGACCGGGTGCAGATCGTCGGTGACGACATCTTCGTGACCAACCCCGAGCGGATCCGCCGCGGTATCGCCGAGAAGTCGGCCAACTCGCTGCTGGTGAAGGTCAACCAGATCGGCACCGTCAGCGAGACGTTCGATGCCGTCTCGCTCGCGCAGCGGGCCGGGTTCGGCTGCATGATCAGCCACCGCTCGGGCGAGACCGACGACACCTTCATCGCCGACCTCGCCGTCGCCACCAACGCCGGCCAGATCAAGACCGGCGCGCCCGCCCGCGGCGAGCGCGTCGCCAAGTACAACCAGCTGCTGCGCATCGAGGAGCACCTGGGCGACGCGGCGGTTTACGCGGCGCCGGCGCCTTCCCGAGGTTCACCGCCTCCTGATATGGACGGGCAGACTCCACCACCCCAGCAGAAGCGGCCGTCTCCAGCGCAGGCGGCCGCGATGGCGGCGGCCGCGCGGCCGACCCGGCTGACCGGGCGGGCCGCCCTGCTGGCGGTGGTGATCTGCGCGATCGCGCTCAGCCTGGCCTACCCGGTCCGCGAGTACATCGCCCAGCGTCAGCAGATCGACCAGCTGCTGGCGCTCCAGCAGACCAACGCGGCCCAGGTGCAGGCGCTCGAGCAGGAGAACGGCAGGCTGACCCAGACGTGGTACGTGGAGCAGCAGGCCGAGGACCAGCTGCACATGTGCTTCCCGCAGGAGCAGTGCTACGAGGTCGTCTCCGGCGTGTCGGCGCCGGCGACCGCGAGCAAGCCGCACGTGGCGGCGGACCCCTGGTACGCCACGCTGTGGCAGTCCGTCCAGCGCGCCGACGCCCAGCCGCCAAGTGAACGCGGCCGAGCCGGGCATATCCAAGCGCGACGCGGAAGCGGTCGCCGCGCAGCTCGGGCGGGTTCCCCGGGGGCTGCAGCGGGTCGCGCACCGCTGCCCGTGCGGGCTCCCCGACGTCGTGCAGACGGCGCCCCGGCTGCCCGACGGCACGCCGTTCCCGACCGTCTACTACCTGACCTGCCCCCGGGCCGCCGCCGCGATCAGCGGACTCGAGGCGGCGGGCCGGATGCGGGAGATGACCGAGCGCCTCGCTGATGAGCCGCTTAGGGAGCGCTACCGGCAAGCGCACCAGAACTACCTCGACCACCGCGCGGTCGCGGCGACGCTCGCGGGCGTCGAGCCGCTGCCGCCCGGCACCCAGTCCGCCGGCGGGATGCCCGAACGGGTCAAATGCCTGCACGCGCTGGTGGCTCACGAGCTCGCCGTTCCCGGCTCGAACCCGTTCGGGCGCGAGGCGCTGGACGAGATCGGCCCGTGGTGGAACCGCGGCCCGTGCGTCCCGGTGCCCGAGGAGGGGCAGTGACCACCAGGCGGGTCGCGGCGATCGACTGCGGGACGAATTCCATCCGGTTGCTGATCGCGGACATCAATCCAAAGACCGAAGACGATATCGAACGGACCGTTGGTTCCCCCGACGCGCCCGCTCCCCTGACCGACGTGGCCCGCAAGATGCGGATCGTCCGGCTCGGCGAAGGGGTGGACCGGACCGGGCGGCTTTCCGAGGCGGCCCTCGACCGGACGATGACCGCGCTGCGCGAGTACGCCGGCCTCATCGAGGCGGCGGCGCCGGAGGCGATCCGGATGGTGGCGACGAGCGCCACCAGGGACGCCGCGAACGCGCAGGAGTTCACCGACCGGGTCGTCGAGGTGCTCGGCGTCGCCCCCGAGGTCATCTCGGGCGACGCGGAGGCGCGGCTGTCGTTCACCGGGGCGACCAGGGAGCTCCTCGGCACCCCGCTGGGAGAGGGCGCGTGCCAGCCGCCATACCTCGTCACCGACATCGGCGGCGGCTCCACCGAGTTCGTCCTCGGCGGCCCCGAAGCGCTGAGCGACGGCGGGCCGATGATCGGCCGGTCGGTCAACATCGGCTGCGTCCGGCTGACCGAACGGCACCTGCACACGGACCCGCCCCGGCGGCCGAGATCGCCGCCACCACCGCCGACATCGACGCCGCGCTGCAGGAGGTGGCCGCCTCGGTCCCGGTGGCGACGGCCAGCACCCTGGTCGGCCTGGCCGGTTCGGTCACCACGGTCGCCGCGATCGCGCTCGGCCTGCCGGGCTATGACTCCGCCCGCATTCATCATTCGCGGATATCGGCCGAGCGGGTGCACGAGATCGCCCTCGAGTTGCTGGCCATGACCCGGGCCGAGCGGGCGGCGATTCCGGTGATGCATCCGGGCCGGGTCGACGTGATCGGAGCGGGCGCCCTCATCCTCGACCGGATCATGAACCGCTTCGAGTTCACCGAGGTCCTGGTCAGCGAGCACGACATCCTCGACGGCATCGCCTGGTCGCTGGTGCCGTAGTGGCCGACGGTCCCGGGCCCGGCGGCGATGTGCCCGCGCCGTTCGTGCCGCCCGGCACCGGCTGGCCGGGTGACCCGGCCGACGCGGACACGCCCATCGCGTCCACCAGCGCCGAGGTCGATGAGCTCGCGAGCGGCGCCGGGACGCTGCCGGAGCTGATCGCGCGGCAGTCGGTCTGCCGGGCCTGCCCCCGGCTGGTCGAGTGGCGGGAGGAAGTCGCCCTTACCCGCCGCAAGTCGTTCCGCTCGGAGCGGTATTGGGGCCGTCCGGTCCCCGGCTGGGGAATCCGGAACCGTCCATTCTCATTGTTGGCCTGGCGCCTGCCGCGCACGGTGGCAACCGGACCGGGCGGGTCTTCACCGGCGACCGCAGCGGCGACTTCATCTTCGCGTCGCTCTACCGCTGCGGCCTCGCCACCAGCCCGGTGAGCGTCACTGCCGGAGATGGCCTGCGCCTGATCGGC
>CAWIIX010000022.1:0-15280 GCA_963836195.1 uncultured Actinomycetota bacterium
GACGTACGGCACCTTCGCGTCCGTCAGCGCTCGCTCAAACCGTTCCATGTGCGCATTTATCCGCAACAGGATGGCGATCTCATTCGGCGGCACCCGCTGGCTGATCAGCCCCGCCGCCGCGGCCGCGACCCCGGCCGCCTCCGCTTCCTCGTCGGGATACCGCGTCATCACCGGATCCGGCCCGGCGGGCCGTTGCGCCACCAGCTCACCGGACGACTCGGCCGGCGCGAGCCGACCCAGGCCGCCTGCCGTCAGCCGGTTCGCCGCCGCGACCACCTGGGGGGTGGACCGGTAGTCGCGGACCAGCCGAACGACCGACGCGGCCGGGAAGTCCACCGAGAACCCGCGCAGGTACTCCGACGTGGCGCCGGTGAACGAGTAGATCGTCTGCTGGGGGTCGCCCACCACGCACAACTCCTCGCGCCCGCCCAGCCAGGCGTCAAGCAGCAGCTTCTGCAGCGGGTTGACGTCCTGGAACTCGTCCACGGTGAAGTAGCGGTAGGTGCCGTGCACCTCGCGGGCGACGGCTGGCTCGGTGAGCAGGATCGCCGCCGTCAGCTCGAGGACCGACTCGAAGTCGATCAGCTGCCGGTCCCTCCGCAGCGCCTCGTAGGCCTGGTACAGCCGCCCGACCTCCTCCAGGCCGGCCGACGGCGACCGGCCCGCCTCGGCCGCCGCGAAGACATACGAGTCCGGATGCGTCTGGCAGACCTTCGCCCACTCGATCTCGGTCACCGCCTCCGCGAGCGCGCCCCCCGCGACCGAGAGCCCCAGGTCACGGGCCGCCTCCCGGAGCATCGGGAGCTTGGACTCGACCAGCTTCGGCGGCCGGCCGCCGATCACCTTGGGCCAGAAGTAGCTGAGCTGGCGCAGCGCCGCCGAGTGGAACGTGGCCGCGCGCACGCTCTCCGCGCCTCCGCCGAGTGCGCGCAGCCGCCCGCGTAGCTCCCCCGCCGCGCGGACGGTGAAGGTAAGCGCGAGCACGTGCCCGGGGTTGGCCACCCCGGTCGCGACCGCGTAGGCGATGCGGTGCGTGATCGCCCGGGTCTTGCCGGTTCCGGCCCCGGCGAGCACGCAGACCGGCCCCCGGCAGGCGAGCGCAACCTCGCGCTGCTCGGGGTCGAGGGCGGCCAGCAGGTCATCGGGGTCCATCCGTCACATCTTGCCGCATGCGCGCGGGGATGGCCGTCCCGCGCGGGAAGCGCGGGACGGTGAAAGTTGTTGCAAGCACCCGAAGACCCCCGCAAGCAGTCGGTTGGCCCCAGAACAACGAGGAGATCCCCGTGCCGCTCACGATGTACACGACCACCTGGTGCGGATTCTGCAAGAACCTCAAGCGACAGCTCAACCGCGCCGGGATCGAGGTCACCGAGGTCGACATCGAGCTCGACCCGGCGGCGGCCGAGTTCGTGATGAGCGTGAACGGCGGCAACCAGACCGTCCCGACCCTGCTGTTCGGCGACGGCTCGACGATGTGCAACCCGTCCGCCGCCCAGGTGCAGAAGAAGCTCGCGCAGCTCGCCAGCCCCACTGGCTGAGCAAGCGCTGCGAAACCACAGTCAAAATCGATCATCCCGAACGGACCCGGGTTACCCCTCCCCCGCATACGAATCTGTTCACGAACGCAATTCGGGGTCCGTGGGGTTGTACGGATAGTGTGTTGCTGGTGGCCGGTGGTAGCCAGCCTGGGGAGGGCGGGACAGGTATGACCGAAAACAGGGCAAACGAGCACGGGCAGACCGACGATGTGGTCGTGCGCAAGGCTGAGCGCGGCTGGGTCGTCGGCGAGGAGAACGTCTCCGACCTGACCAGCGCGATGGTGCTCGCGGACCTGTTCGCCGCCGACCAGGCGGTCAGCCAGGACACCGGGATGCTCGAGGCGGTGGACGCCGACGGCGCGCCCCGCCGCCCGCCCCGACCGCCGGCCCCCCGGCGCAGCAATACCGGACCGCTGCCGGCGGTGGACGTCACCAACGAGCCTCAGGAGGCGGAGCGGCTGGCGGTCACGGTTGCCCAGCTCGAGCACGCGCTGGCGTCCCGGGTCCGGGTTGAGCAGGCAATAGGCGTGCTCGCGGAGCGGCACCGGCTGCGCCCGCGCGAGGCGTTCGACCTGCTGCGCGGGGCGGCGCGGTCGCGCGGGTCCCGCGTCACCGAGATGGCGCAGGACGTCGTCGCGAGCGCCGCCAACCCGCTGACCCGGCTGCCGGAGGAGCTGTCGAGGAAGGCCCAGGAGGCCCGCGCGCCGCGCGGCGTCCGGTCGGTGCGACGCGGCCGCCACGCGGCCGACCGCTGAGGCCCCGGGCGCCGCGGCCCCGGCCGCCCTACTGCGCGACCGAGGTCGGGCCGAGCAGGGACTTGATGTCGGCCATGAAGCTGTTGGTCGGCTCGATGCTGAACATCGTGAGGTTGAGGCGCGTCCCGCCGGGCCTGCCCGGCCTGCTCACGTTCATGTGAACGGGCGCCTTGCCGGGGTGCGCCTGGAGGATCCGCTTGAGCTCGTCGGTCAGGCCAGACGTGATCCTGTCCTCGCGGACGTTGAGCACGACCGGCGGGAGCGCCCCGTTCTGGGCCGCGCTGACGTCGAGGACCTCGAGCAACTCGGCGCTGAAGGACACCGTGGTGTTGCCGTCGCTCGTCTCCGACTTGCGGATCTTCCCGGTGATGGAGACCACCGCGTCAGGTATCAGGGCCTGGACGTAGAGCTGGTAGGTATTGGGGAAGCAGGCGACCTCGATGGCGGCCTCGTGGTCCTCGATCCCGATCAGCGCCCACACGTTGCCCTGCTTGGTGATCTTCTTGGTGACAGCGGTGATGATGCCGGCGATGCGCACGCTCCCGTTGCCGCCAGCGCCGTCGAGGATGTCGGCGATGCTGTGGTCACGGCTGCGCTCGAGCAGCGCCTCGGCCCCGTCCAGCGGGTGGCTCGACACGTACAGGCCGAGCATCTCGCGCTCGAAGGCGAGCGTGTCCTGCTGGTTCCATTCGCTGTCGGGGATGGGCACCTCGAGCGCCGAGCCCGCCTCCGACGGGCCGTCCATGGGGCCGAATAGCGAGTCCTGCCCGATCGCCTCATTGCGCTTGACGCTGATGACCGCGTCGACCGCCTGCTCGTGAACCAGGATCAGGCCCTTGCGGGGGTGCCCGAGGCTGTCGAAGCCGCCGGCCTTGACCAGCGATTCGACCACCCGCTTGTTGCAGACGGGGAGCGGCACCTTGGTCAGGAAGTCGTTGAAGCTGCCGAACCTGCCCTGGGCGGTGCGGGCGGAGATGATCCCGTCGACGACGTTCTCGCCCACGTTGCGGATCGCGCCGAGCCCGAACCTGATGTCGTCGCCAACGGCCGCGAACCGCAGCTGAGACTCGTTCACGTCGGGCGGCAGCACCTTGACGCCCATCCGCCGGGTCTCGGCCAGGTAGACGGCCATCTTGTCCTTGTTGGTGCCGACCGACGTCAGCAGGGCGGCCATGTACTCGGCGGGGTAATTCGCCTTGAGGTAGGCGGTCCAGTACGAGACGAGCCCGTAGCCGGCGGTGTGGGACTTGTTGAACCCGTAAGCGGAGAACGGCAGCAGCACGTCCCAGACCGCCTGGGTGGCCTCCGCGGAGTAGCCGTTGTCCTTCATCCCCGAGGAGAACATCGCCCACTGCTTGTCCATCTCCTCTTTCTTCTTCTTGCCCATCGCCCGCCGGAGGATGTCGGCGCCGCCCAGGGTGTACCCGGCGAGCTTGCGCGCGATGGCCATGACCTGCTCTTGGTAGACCACCAGGTGGTAGGTCTCGCCGAGGATCTCCTCGAGCGGCTCCTTCAGCTCCGGGTGGACCGGGGAGACCGGTTGCTGGCCGCTCTTGCGCAGGGCGTAGTTGATATGCGACTTGGCTTCCATCGGGCCCGGGCGGCCGAGCGCGAGGACGGCCGAGATGTCCTCGAACCGGGCCGGGGCCATCAGCTTGGTCAGGTCCCGCATCATCGTCGAGTCGAGCTGGAACACCCCGAGCGTCTTCCCGGCCGCTAGCAGCTCGTAGGCCTTGGCGTCGTCGAGCGGGAGCTTGAGCATGTCCACGTCGATGCCGCGGTTGGCCTTGACGTTCAGCACCGCGTCGGAGATCACGGTCAGGTTCCGCAGGCCGAGGAAGTCCATCTTCAGCGAGCCCATGTACTCGCAACTCGGCCCGTCGAAGCCGGTGATCCGAGCGCCGTCGTCCGCCCGGCGGTGGATCGGCATCACGTCCACCAGCGGCTCGGAGGACAAGATCACCCCGGCCGCGTGCACCCCGGTGCCGCGGATCAGGCCCTCGATGCCCCTGGCGGTGTCGATGACCTTCTTGACGTCGAGGTCATCGGCGTACATCGAGCGGAGCTCGCCGGCCTCGGCGTGCCGATCGTGGTCCTCGTCGAAGATCGCGGCGAGCGGGATCTCCTTGCCCTGCACGGCCGGCGGGAATGCCTTGGTGATCTTCTCGCCGACCGCGAACGGGTAGCCGAGGATCCGGTTCGCGTCCTTGACCGCGGCCTTGGACTTGATCGTCATGTAGGTGATGATCAGCGAGACGTTGTCCTCGCCGTACCGCTCGGTGACGTACCGGATCATGTCGCCGCGACGGCGCTCGTCGAAGTCCAGGTCGACGTCGGGCATGCTGATGCGCTCGGGGTTAAGGAACCGCTCGAACAGCAGGCTGTGCTCGATCGGGTCGAGCTCGGTGATCCCGGTGACGTAGGAGACCATGCTGCCGGTGGCCGACCCGCGGCCCGGGCCGATCGCGATCTGGTTGTCCCGCGCGTACTTGCAGATGTCGGCGACGACGAGGAAGTAACCGGGGAAGCCCATCTGCTCGATGACGCCGAGCTCGTACTCGATCCGCTCGGTGATCTCCGCCGGGACCGTGGCGCCGTACCGGCGGATCGCGCCGCGCTGCGCCTCCTTGCGGAGCCAGGTCATCTCGGTCTCCCCGTCGGGAACGGGGAACTTGGCGGCCAGGTCGCGGTGGGCGAAGACCTCCTGGTAGGACTCCACCCGCTCCGCGATCAGCAGCGTGTTGCGGCACGCCTCCGCCCATTCATCCGAGGAGTTCAGCGCCCGCATCTCATCGGCCGTGCGCAGGTAGTACCCGGCGCCAGAGAAACGGAACCGGGTCGGGTCGTCGACTTGGGAGTTGGTGCCCACGCACAGCAGCGCGTCGTGCGCGCCGGCCTGGTCCTCGGTGACGTAGTGGGAGTCGTTGGTCGCCAGCGGCGGAATGCCCAGATGCTTGGCGATGCGGAGCAGCTCGCTGCGGACCGCGGTCTCGATCGGGATGCCGTGGTCCATCAGCTCAAGGAAGTAGTTCTCCTTGCCGAAGATGTCCTGGTACTTGCCGGCGACCTTGAGCGCCTCGTCGTACTGGCCGAGCCGCAGGCGGGTCTGGACCGCGCCCGAGGGACAGCCGGTGGTCGCGATGATCCCCTCGTGGTACTGCTCGAGCAGCTCGTCGTCCATCCGCGGCCACTTGCGGTAGTAGCCGTCGAGCGACGCCAGCGACGAGATCTTCATTAGGTTCCGCAGGCCCTGCGCGGAGGCGGCGAGCAGCGTCTTGTGCAGGTAAGAGCCGGACGCGGACACGTCGCCGCCTCGGCCGGTGGCCTCGTCGGTCTTGCGCAGGGTCTGGTCGCCCCAGTAGACCGGCTGCTTGTGCAGTCGGGACTCGGGCGCGACGTACGCCTCGATCCCGATGATGGGCGTCAGCCCGGCGCCCGAGACGGTCTTCTGGAACTCGTAGGCGCCGAACATGTTGCCGTGGTCGGTCATCGCCACCGCAGGCATGCCCAGGTCCTTGGCTCGCGCGGCCAGCTTGGCGATCTTCGCGGCACCGTCGAGCATCGAGTACTCGGTGTGGACATGCAGGTGCACGAACGAATCGCTGGTCACGTCATCCTCCTAGAAACCCCGCCGGCGGACAATCCAACCCTAGTCCCGAGGACCGTCATCCGGGGTCTAGTCAGGGGGCGTGGCGCGGGCTTAGTGGAGCATACGGCAGCCCCGCCAGACCGCGCCCGCCCACCCGGCCAAGCCACGGCGATCACACTGGGTACCGCTTGGGGCCTTGGGTGTAGGTCCGGCCGCGGGGGGTGGTCCACTGGTGGAATCCGGGTTGGGGCTGGGTGACGTCCCACCCCGGTGATTGCTTGACCCGGTGGCATTTTCTGCTTCTTGCCCCGGCGTTGCACGCGCAGGTCCGGCCGCCCTGGTCGTACGGCACCGCGTGCTCGAAGTCTGAGTCCCTTGCGTGGCGGTTGCAGGGCGGGAACGTGCACGTGTAGTCGCGGATCTGGACGAGGTGGCGGAGGGTCGCGTTGGGCTGGTAGGCGCGGGACTCGTGGCGGTGGTCGCAGTCGAACGTCGGCATCGGCTCGAGGTCGAGGGTGAGCTCCAGGCCCGATGGGGTGCTCAGCGCCCAGGGGCCGCTCCAGTCCGGGTCGGCGGGCGGGCCGGCGCCGCGGCGGGCGAATGCCCAGCCGCTCCCCCGCGGTCTGGGCGGCCCGACTTCTGGCCGCGCGCCTAGCTCGGCCAGGCGACCTGCGGTGATGGTGAGGTTGACCCGCGCCGGGAGCGCCACCAGGGGCGGAGTGGGCCCGTCGGGCGGTCGGGCGAGCCGGCCGGCCGCGGCGCAGCCGTGGCCGATCGCGATGCCGTCGGGGTCGGTGGCGGTGACGCAGACGGTGGTGTGGGGGCTGCGGGCGGCGGTGGCCGCCAGCGCCCGGCACAGGGCGGGGTCGAGGGCGCCGAGGGGGTGTCCCTCGCCGGGCCGCTCGGCCAGGCCGAGGAGGGTCGCGAGCGGGAGCACCAGGTCCGTCAGCGTGGGCGGGGGGCCGTCGGGCGGCCGCAGGAACGGCGATCGCGGCGGGGTCGCGGTTGCTCCCGGACGGTGGTCGGCGACTCCCTCGCCGCCACGATGAGCGTCACCGGGACCGGGGTCCGGACCGGGACCGGGACGTCGGGATCGGGATCGGGATCGGGATCGGGATCGGGACCGGGATCGGGACCGGCGGGCCCGCCGTGACCGCCGGGTGGGCGGTCCCGATCGCGGCGCGAGCCGCGGTCGCCGTCGGCGCCGGGTCCTGCGCTGCCGCCGGGGGCGGGCGGCTCGCTGCCGCCGCGCGGGCCGCCGCTGCCGGGACCGCCCGGTTCGCCGTCGCCCGGTCCGCCGTCGCCCGGTCCGCCGTCGCCGGGTTCGCCGCCGTCCGGGAAGTCGCTGTCGTCCGGGAAGTCGCTGTCATCCGGGAAGTCGCCGTCGTCGGGGAAGTCGCTGTCTTCTGGGGCGCGCACCGGCCGTCGCATTCGCCGCAGGGGCAGTCGGACCCGCCCCGGCCGACCGTGTCGTCCGAGGCGTCGTCGACGCCGTCGTCGTCGAGGCCGGCCTCGGCTTCCGGGGCATCGGGTGCGTCGCCGTCGCCGGTGGATGCGCCGCCGTCGGGCGCGTCGGCGGGGGCGGCGCCGTCAGGGTCGTCGGCGTCGGCGGGGGCGGTCTCGGGGACGAGCCGCCCGTAGGCGATCCGGTCGGCGGCGGCGATCTCGTTGAGGATGTCCAGGTAGGCGGTCGCCCGCAGCCGGTCCATCCCCTCCTCCGGGAACGCCCCCGACTCCTTGTACAGCCCGGCGCGGGCGTTCACGTGCGCGAACGCGGCCAGCGTCTCGTCGGCCGGCAGATCCCGGCCCGACAAGGCGACCGTGCCCGACTGCTCGCGGAACATCGTCACCCGCGACAGGTGCCTTTCCGCCGCCCTCCGCCGCCGCTCGGCCAGCTCCGGGTCGACCTCGGCCGCGATCGCGGTGGCGATCCGCTCGACCTGGGTGTAGGTCTTGCGGGGCGGCTCCATCAGCCGGGGCAAGAGCAGCCCCTCGGCCGTGGCGGCGTCCTCGTCGGACAGGTCCCCAAAGACCTCGGTGACCAGCCGGGCCCGCGCCAGGTCCAGCGTCCCGTCCCGCAACAGCAGCTCCACCCCGGGCAGCCGGGCGCCGAGCTCCCACGCCGCCCGGGTGGTCTTGCCCGCCGACGGCGCCGACACCGCCAGCGCCAGGGAGATCTCGTGGACCAGCGAGTCGTCCCACTCATCAGGCAGGTCCCCGTGCCGCGACCGGGCCAGGAACGCCGGGTCGTCGTCGCGGATCAGCGCCCGGATCACCCCCAGGACGCCCGCGGCCGCCCACGACTGCTGCGCCGCCATCGCCCGCACCAGCCCGACCAGCTCCGGCCCCGTCGCCAGGCCGCACCGCCAGTCCGGGCCGGCCGCCCGCGCGACGGCGGCGCCCAGCTCCGGGCCCGGCGGATGCCGGTCCCAGACGCCGCCGGGGGCGAACCCGGCCAGCAGCTCCTCCCGCTCCCGCGCCGCCCCGAGCGTGCCCTCCAACGCATCCCACGGGCCGAAGACGCTCTCGCCGTCGCCGTCGTCGCCGGCATCGGCATCGGCATCGGCATCGGCGGCTGAGGGGCCGCCGCCCGGGGCGCCGGGCCCGGGAGAGCCCGCGCCGGGCGGGGAGGAACCCGGGGGCGGCTGCGGGCCGGCCGGGCCGTCGTTTTCCGGGTCTTGGCCGGGCTCCTGTTCCATCAGGGTTCCTCCTCTCCTTATCCGCTGAAACTTATAATCGAATAATATCCCGCTCCCATGACAGACGACTCCGATAAAGGCTTACCTGGAAGCCACACTTACCTATCTCGCTGGGTAGGTAAGGCTGGCGGATGGACACGGGGCGCCCACGGGTTGGATTGGCGCTATGCCAGACCTGAAGCCCTTATCGATCGCGATCTACAGGCGCGGGCCAGCCTGGGTGGAGGGAAGGAAGGAAGCTGCGCGATCAGAAGACCCTGATTGATCACGTGCGATTTCTGGCCGCGCTGGAACGGAGCGGCGAGGCCGTCCATGCCGGTCCCGCGCATCGGCTCGACGAGGTGCCGGTCACCGACCCGATAGGGATGGCGTCCTCCCCTTGCGCGCCGGCCGAGGCTTCCGCTCGCTCGGGTCTACTCGACCGGCCACCATCGCAAAGGAGCAGCGCTGGCCGGTGGGCGTTGGTACTCGCTGGACTCGCCTGCTGGTCCTAGGCATTGCCCCGGCGGAGGCGTTCGGCTGCCTGTGCACGAAGCGCATCGCGGCACACTGGGCTGGCGCCGTGCAGTGCTTCCTCGCGGGCGTTGTATGCCGCCATCCACACGCCTGCCGCCCACGCGATCTCCTGCTCCACGGCAGTGAACGAGCGCCCCCGGATGTCCTGGTAGGCCACGAGGAACGCCTCGGAGCTTTCGACCGGCGCCAGCGTGGGCGGCCCGTCGCTGGCGAAGGCCCCGCTCGCGGCTCCCGCCAGCGCCGCCTCCGGCTGCCAGGCCAGGCTGTCCCAGTCGTGTACCGCATGCACCTTCGCACCGTGCCAGCGCAGGTTCTGCGCCTCGAAGTCGGCGTGACCGAGCACGCACCGCAGATCGGCCGCCAGCAGCCGCCTCCTGGCCCGCACGGCTGTGTCCATGACGTACGCGGGCACGGCGCTCTGGTCTCGGTTGTCCAGGACGTCGATTGCCGGCCACGCCCCGGCATCGGCGTGGTCCCAGCGCACCCAGGGCGGGTTCGGCAGCGGCGGGGCGACGGCCACGCCGGCCAGTTCGATCATCAGCCGGGCGAACACCTCCGCGCACCGCCCGGCCACCTCCGGCGAGTCCCCGTGCAGCACCTCGCCGCCGCGCCGGAACTCCTCGGCGTGCACCGACAGCGACCCGACACCCACTACCGGCGTGAGCGGTCGCGCACACGGAAACCCGCGTTCGGCCAGCCGGGCCTGCGCCGCGACGCACGGCACGGCCCGTCCGCCGTCAGCGCGCGCCTTGACCACCACGTCCGTACCGCCGGCAAGCCGCAGGCCGAACACCATCGAGACCTGCCGCCGCTGGAACAGCACGCCGACGGGCCCGCTACCCAGATGGTCCACACACCAGGCCGGCAGCCAGTCCGGCAGATCGTCCAACGGCACAATCAGGACTGTGCCACAGGCACCGAACGGACCGGAGGCGATATCAGCCTTGACATAGAATCAGCGGGTCTTCGCGACGATCCCGCCCTGACCCCGGTACTAGGACGTCCTCAGGGCGGCTAGGACGGCGGCGGCGATGGCCGCCTGGCCACGGGCGTTGGGATGGAACGGCAGGGCCAGGGAACCGGGGAGCAGGCCCTCCATGTCCCTGATCGTCTCCGGCCGGCAGAAGTCGTGGCCGATCGTCGGCGTGTAGGTGTTGACGAAGGTCGCCCCGGCCGCCTTGGAGTCGGCGGCGAGCATGGCGTTCAGCTGGAGCTCGATTCCCCGCAGGTAGCCGATGTCACCGTCGGTGATCGGCACCGCCGGCCAGCAGCCCCCGCCGAGCGGGAACATGTCCGGGTAGCCGACCACCACGATCCGCGCCTGCTGGGCGCGCGCGGCGATGTCCGACAGCACGGCGGTCATCCTCGGCGCCTCGGCCTTGACCAGGGCGGCGAGTTGGTCGGTGCCGCCGCTCGAATAGTGGGCCTGGCAGGGGCTCCCCCACGGATCGGTGAAGGAGAGTTCCATGCACTCGTCGAGCACGTTCATGAAGCCGATGTCGTCGCCGCCGAGCGTCAGCACGACCAGCGAGTCGTCGGGGGCGAGCGCGTCAAGCTGCGGCGGGTTCGTGCCGAGGTCCGTCCGCTCCGCGGCGGTCATGTCCGCGACCCCCGCGCTCGGGCAGGCGACGTTGGTCAGCGACGCGCCGAGCGCGTCCGCCACCTGCACCGGATAGGCCCGGGCGGAGCGCACACAGCCCAGCGGCCTGGCCCTGAGGTCGGTCGGCAGCAGGGCGCCGGCCGTGTACGAGTCGCCGAGCGCGACCATCGGGCCGGTCAGCGCGGGGAGGGCGGCGGCCGAGGCGGCGGCCGGGTCGGCGGGGAGCGCAGCTGACGCCGTGGCGGGATCGGCGGGGAGCGCGGCCGCCGATGGCGTGGAGGTCCCGGCCGCAAGCGCGGCGGCCGCGGCAGCAGAGGCGCCAGACGCAAGCGCGGCCGAGGTGGCGGAGGTGCCCGCCGCTAGCTCGGCGATCGACGCCCCGGGTGGCGGCTGCACGCCTCCTGCGGCGGGCGCGGCCAGGCACGCCGCCGCGATCATCGTCGCCGCGAGGGCTCCGGCCCCGGTCAGCCAAGCCCGCCTGGAAACGCGCACGGTAGCACCTTTCATGCAGAGAGTTACCGATAAGCAGGCTAGCATCACCGGCCCTGCCCAAGGGTCAAACCGCCCAAATGGTGCGATACTCCTCGAAGCTTACGTATTAGGGTTCGTGTTACTCCAGGGGCGGGCGTAGCCGACGACCACCGTGTCGCCCGGCGCCGACTGCGGCGTGCCGAACGCGGAGACGCGAATCGGCGTGCCCGGTGCGTACGCCTCGATCATCGTGTTCTTGCCGACCACCAGGCCGACATGTCCCGGCGCCTTCACGGTGCCATCTCCGCCAGCGAAGAAAACCAGGTCACCGGGGAGCACCTTGGAGGCGGGGACGTGCGGCAGGAGCTTCCACTGCTGCTGCGAGGTCCGCGGGATCGTGACGCCGGCCGACTCGTAGGCCATCATGACCAGCCCCGAGCAGTCGAAAGCGGCCGGCCCGGTGCCGCCCCATAGGTAGGGCTTGCCGAGCTGGTCCTCGGCGTAGGTGACGGCGCTGGCTACGATCGCGTTGGGCGCGACGAACGAGGCCAGCTGGCTGTCCTCCTTGCACGTGGTGCTGGACAGGACACTGTTATCGGCGGTGCCGTCGCCGTTCGGCGTGACCTCGGAGATCGTGTAACCGCCGCTGGCGTACGTCGACGCCCAGGAGAGCACCTCCTGGACGTACCAATCGGCGTGGTTGTAAGCGAAGATCGCCTCGGGGACGTTCTGCTGCACCCCGTGCGCTACGAGGTACTTGGCCGCGGCCGCGATCGCGTCGGCCGGGTCGTACACGCTGGCGGGAGGGTTGCCGTCCTCGACGGTGGCGTAGGTGGCCCACGCGTTGCCCGAGGCGCCGCGGATGCCGATCTGCATCGGCCCGGCCGCGCCGAACGCGTTGGATCCGGATGTCACGCCGGGCAGGCTGGTCTGGCCGTCGTCGCTCTCTACCTTCCCGATGCCGGCCAGGACCGTCCACGGCACGTTGTACTGGAGACCGACGAACTGAAACCAGTGCAGGTAGTTGGCGGGGATCGAGTTCGCGGCGACGGTGCTGGCCGTCGGCTGCACGGCCGCGGCCCCGGTGGAGCCGCAGGACGATCCATCACCGCCGGCGAACAGCATGGCGGTACCGCCCACCACCAGCATCGGTACCACTAGCAGGCAGAGCAGGAAAGCCAGGGCGATGCCGATAATCGTCGGCCCGGCCGCGCGGCGGTTCACTGGTTGCCTAGCGAGGCGAGCTGGATGTTCTGGACCTGCCAGCCGGTCGCGGTCGAGACGGTCGTGATGGTGTACTCCGGTGAGCTGGTATCCGTGCCCGAGGTCGAGACGAGCTTCTGCGCGATGGTGACTTCGAACGTGATCGACGGCGGGCCCGCTGGTTCCGGGGCCTCCGGACCGAACGAGTTGATCGCGTTGATCGTCGGGGTTCCGGTGGCTACCTGCTTGTCCGTCGTCCTGGTAGCAGCGATTTCGGGCGACTCGAAGTCAGACACGAGCGTCGCCGCCTCCTGTGAGCTGGTGAGCCCGGCCAGCTTGCCGGCGTAAGCGGCCTTCGTCTCGGTGTAGCTCGTGTTGGCGTAGACGTTGGCGAAGGCGAGCGTGGTCTTGGCCGCGGCGCTGAGGTCCGACTGGGTGAACGGCAGCCACTGGTAGATGTTCGCGCCCCCGGCCGCGGCGGACGGGGTGGCGCGGGCCAACGATGCGGCGGGCGACGATGCCGGGGCCGGCGCCCCGGTAGCCGCCCCGCTTGTGACGGCCGCGCTCTGCGTCGGGGTCGGGGTTGGAGTCGCGGCCGGCGCGGCCGCGTTCCCGTCGTTCCGCCCGCGGATCACGAAGATGCCCAGGGCGACGAGCCCGATGACGACGACGACAAACAGCAGCCGCTGCCTGCCAGGAGAGAGTTCCATGGCCGGCTCCGCTACTGGGGCCGACGGCGGGACCGCGACCAGAACGGCGGTGCGGGCGCCGGCGTCGACTGCGTCGGTGCCGGCGGCGTCGACGCCGTCCGCGTCGCCGTGGGCCGCGTCCCTGCCTGCCTCGGGGCGGACGGCGTCGCCCGGGCTGGCGGCGTGGGCGCGGCGGGCATCGGGCCGGTGGTGCGGACAGGCGGCTGCGCCGGGCCGCGCGAGCCGCCGCCGGCCCCGCCGCCGCCTCTGGCCCAGCCCGCCGAACCGCCGTTAGCGGTCGGCGGGGCGCCGTTGGTCGGCAGCGGCAGCGGCGGCGCCGTTCGTCCGGTGCCAACCCCGGCGGCCGGCCAGTGCCGGGCGGCGGAGTGACTGTCGGCCGTCGGCCCGCCGGACATTCCATCGGTCGAGGTTGCGCGGACGCCACCCTCGGCGGCGCCGGTCCCGGTCCCGTCGGCGGCTCCCGTGCCATCGGCCGCGGTGCGGCGCGCCCACCGGGACGCGAGGGATGCGGCCGCGCCGGGCATGACGGTGCCCGCCGCCGTGGCGGACACCCGGCGGAACCCGAACGCCGACTCCCGCCACGAGACCTCAGCCCGCTCGTTGGCGCCGAGCATGCCGTAGCCGACCGAGGAGAACAGATGCTGGAACGGCTTGCGGTAGATGAACACCGCCACCGTCACGAGCGAGATCATCATGATCTTGAGCGCCCAGGGGAGCTGCTGATCGGTGGTGCTCATGATTAGCGAGTAGCAGTAGAGCAAGACCGAGAGGACGAGCGCGACCGCGACCTGTTTCAGCAGCACGCCGACGAGCATCTCGAACCAGCGGATCGCGACCACCCGGCCGAAGCCTGGGTGTACCCCGACGATCAGGAAGAACGGCCCGGCGACGAGCAGCAGCAGGAAGCCCAGCTTCAAGATGATCAAGGTCAGCGCGATCAACAGCACGAGCAGCCCCGCCGCGACGGCGGCGAACAGCGCGGTGAACCCGATCTCCAGCCGCGTCGTCCACTGATCGCCCTGGAACAGCGAGTACACGGCGGGGTCCTGGGTCTGCAGGCGCATGGCGATGCCGTTGTAGACGGCCTGCTTCTCCTGGGTCAGCGCGGGCGAGGACGTCTCGTTGGTCGCCACCGCCTGGGCGAAGAGCAGGGAGCGGCCGTACTCGTTCACCACGTTGGTGTTGGCGGCGGCCGAGCCGAGCGGTGCGTACTGGCTGGTGCCGAACTCGCCGACCAGCCAGGGTTTGCAGACCAGGACCGACCAGAGCTCGTTCGCGTTCTGGTCCACCAGACCGCTGCCGGAGGTGAACGCGTAGTTGGCCGTGACTGACTCCGGGTCGTTCTGCTGGATCGGCAGGCAGTTGCTGCCGACGCCGGTGGTGGCGTCGGTCGGCAGGTTGGCGAACGCCGTGTTGAGCACCGAGGTAACGCCGTTCGAGACGGTGGTGCCGACGTCGGTGAAGTCCTGCGGCTGCCCGATCAGCCAGATGGCGAAGGCGCAGGCGAGGACCATCCAGATCGTGCCCTCGATCGTGCGGGTGGCGCGCTTTCTGATCAGGCCCTGCCAGGCGAGCCAGATCGCGCCGATGATCACGACCGGCGCCAGGAACGGGAAGTAGATCGCCTTGCCGAGCGCCTTGATCAGGTTGACCACCGAGCCGCTGAGCCAGCTCAGGATGTTGGACCCGGCCGCCGACTGGTACACCGTGATCGTGACCCGGTCCAGCGATTTAGCCATGTCGAAGACCATGCCGGCGACGTTGTTGCCGATCAGCGAGGTCATGTCCGAGCACTGCAGCCCGTAGGCCGCCCAGAACTGCCCGGCCATGTTGTAGTGGTCGTAGAGCGTCACCCCGGTCGGCTGGCTGCCGGGCGTGGTGATCAGCGAGTTGATGCCCGACGTGGCCTGCTCCGGCTGCGGCGTGCCGGGCGTGCAGATGTTGTTCAGCTGGCCGCCGAGGCCGGACGAACCCTCATTGCACAGGCCCGCGAGCGCGCCGATGTCGCCGATCCCGGGCACGTTGCAGACTCCGCCGTCGGGATGCAGCAACGCGTTCCTGCTGCCGGCGGCCAGCAGCACGGCGGGTGCGGCCTTGGCCGACTCCCCGCTCCGGGCGGACTGGGCAGAGTGGGCGGTCTCGGCGGTCTTGGCCGACGGCGCAGCCTGTACGGAGGTGGCGGTGCGCGCGGAGGAGGCG
>CAWIIX010000023.1:0-8719 GCA_963836195.1 uncultured Actinomycetota bacterium
GAGATCACGGGCGTTGTCACTACCGACGGTGCTGATCCCCGTCGCTCCCCACCTGCTCGTCTTCGACTCTTCTATGGGACCGTTGCGTCTGATTATGACCTTGAACGCCATCCGTCACATCCGCTCCGCGCTGGCCGTCAGGTCCACGCGCGACACCTCCGCGTACATCATCAGGCTCACCGCCACCGCGACCTTCGCGTACCTGCTGGCGACGCTCATCCCGGGCACGACCGATCGTCCGGTCCTGGCGCCGCTGACCGCGCT
Organism: uncultured Actinomycetota bacterium; assembly: GCA_963836195.1. GTDB lineage: Bacteria > Actinomycetota > Actinomycetes > Streptosporangiales > Streptosporangiaceae > Trebonia. The sequence continues at coordinate 265 of CAWIIX010000023.1, forward strand.
GCTGGTGCTGCAGGCGAGCCTGTACCAGACGATCAGGAGCGGGCTCAAGAAGGTGCTCAGCGTCGCCGCCGGCGTCCTGCTGGCGGTCGGCCTGGCCGAGTTCATCGGCTTCTCCTGGTGGCAGCTGATGCTCGTGATCGCGGCCGCGCTGCTGATCGGCGCCGTGCTGCGACTGGGCGAGGACCTGCTCGAGGTGCCGATCAGCGCGATGCTGATCTTCGCCTCGGCCGGGCACGGCGCGGCCGCGACCGGGCGGGTGGTCGACACGCTGGTCGGCACCGCCGCCGGGCTGCTCGGCGGGCTCGCGTTCGGGTCGCTGCGGGTGCAGCCGGCCCGCGCGGCCGTATGCGGGCTGGCCGGGCGGCTGGCCACGCTGCTCGACCGGATGAGCGCGGACCTAGGCGACGACCCCGAGCCTGCGCTCGTCGCCGAGTGGCTGGTCGAGGCGAGGTCGCTGCGGGACGAGATCGAGCGCGTCGACGACACGCTGCGCGAGACGGCCGACAGCGCCAAGCTCAACCCGCGCGCGCTGATCGCCACCGCCGAGTCGGTCCCGGTCGACGAGCTGAACGTCTCGCTCCGCGGCGGCCTCGAGGCGCTCGAGCACGCGGCGCTGACCGTGCGCGGGCTGGCCCGCTCGGTGCTCGACGGCGCCCGGATCGACAGCTCCGCCAACCCGTTCCGCGATGCGGCCACCCGGGCCCGCCTGGCCGACGTGCTCACCCAGCTCGGCGCGGTGATCCGCACCTACGGGGCGCTGGTGCAGTCGATGCCGGCCGGCAGCGACTCGCTCGAGTCGGAGCTCGCGGCCCAGCTCGAGGAGACCCACCGGCTGCAGGACCGGCTGGCCGATCTGCTCGCGCCCCGGCCCTGCCCGGTCCCGGTGACGGAGACCGGCCACGCCGACGCCGACGGCGAGCGGGCGGCCGAGTTCATCGCCGGCAGCCAGTGGCCGCTGCGGGGCGAGATCCTCACCCACGTCGACCGGCTGCGCACCGGGCTGACCGCGGACTCCATCCCCCGCGAGCCCAGCCCGGCCCGGCGCCGACCCCGGCCGATCAGGCTCAGGGCCCCCCGGCTGCGGCCGCCGGAGCAGTTCCTGGCGGCCACCCGGTCGCTCGGGACGCACTCGCCCGGGACCCGCTTGCTGGGCAAGCCGAGCGGGGGTACCCAGCCCCGTCGCGCCGCTAGGACGGCGAGCGTTCCTCGCCAAAGGCGCGCAGCTCAGCCCAGAGACCGCGGTAGGCCCGCGTCGCCGCGGTGTTAGGCGCGAACACGACGACCGGGGCGCGCGCGACCGACATCGTCTCAATGACCGACAGAGCCGGTATGACGGTGCGAGCCACCTCGGTCCGTTCGACAGAAAGCTTTTCTGTTATTTCCCGGTGCAGTTTCTTACGCCGGTCGACCATCGAGAAGAACGCGAGCAGCTCCGGCTGGTGGCCGTTGAACTCGGCCACGAAATCGGACAGCTGCTCCAGCGTTCGCACCGACAGCGTGGTCGGGATGAGCGGGACGAGGATGACATCGGCCGCCTGCAGCACATTCTCCGACACCAGGGACACCGACGGCGGGCAGTCGAGGAAGACCGCGTCGTACTCGTCGGCCAGCGGCGCCAGGAGCTTGGCGAGCTTGCGGGCGGGCTTGCCGCCGGGAACGTCGCCGCCGCCGCTTGCGCCGTTGCTGGCGGCCTCGAGGAGCAGGTCCATGTTGCGGTAGGTGAAGTCGGCCGGGATCAGGTCGAGGTTGTCGAAATCGGTTCCCTTGATGGCGTCGTCGAGGGGCCGCTTGCCCCTGATGAGCGCCTTGCCGCCGCCCTTGACCTTCGGCTTCACCCGGAACATGAAGGACGCGGCGCCCTGCGGGTCCAGGTCCCACAAGACGGTCCGCAGCCCGCTCTCGGCCGCCAGGAAGGCGAGGTTGACGGCCGTGGTGGTCTTCCCGACCCCGCCCTTGATGTTGTAAGTCGCATAGATCCGCATGTCAGCTACCGCCCAGTTTCCCCCGCAACAGCGCCGATATCCGGCGCTGCCCGTCGATCCCGGCAAACGCCGCGAACCGGCGACCAAAGTCTTCCCGCGCGACCCGCTGCCGAAGCGCGAGCCCCGCGGTGACCTCTCCCATCGCCAGCAAGGTGACGGCCGGCGCCTCGCCCGCCGCCAGCATCGCCGTCGCCAGCGCCCTGATCTCCCCGACCTGGACCTCGGTGTCCTGGAACTCGCCCAGGCAGTCCTGCAGCCGCTTGAGCTCGCCGACCACCTTGGCCTGGGCGGCCCGGTCGTGCAGGGGGGCGAAGAACTCGAGCGCGTACCGCAGCTCCTTGGCTCGCTTGCGCAGGTCGTGAAGGCTTTCCGGGGGTGACTCGACGGTGATCGCCACGCCTCGCCGGACGGTCTTGGCGAAGGCGGCGCGGGTTCGCTCCATCGCCAGGGCACCGGTGGTCTCCCCTGCGGCTTCTCTGTCTTTGCCCGAACGGGCCCCGGCGACTCTGGTTCTCGGACTGGCTTGTGCGATCGTGGTCAGCTTTTCCCGCCAGTCCCTGGTCAGGGTTACGAACCTGGCCGACTTGAGGCCCCGGGTCAGGAGGCGGAACTCCCGGCGGCGCCGCTGCTCCAGGTAGGCGCGGAACGGCTCGAGGTCGTCCGGCTTGGCCGCGCTGAGCGAGTGGGCGGTGTCGTCGAAGTCGAGCAGGTGCACGTCCAGGTCCCTGGTCGGCGTGGTCAGGTCGCCGACCCACTTGAACTCGGCCGCGAAGAACGCGGCCTCGCCCTCGGTCAGGCCGCCCCGGCCGGTCAGCGCGTCGCCGAAGAGCTTCAGGGCGCTGCGGGTGCGCCGCACCGAGACGCGCAGGTCGTGCAGGAACTCGGTATCGGTGTCGGACAGGACGCCGGGGATGTTCGCCTCGATCGTGTCGAGCAGCCGGAGCAGGATCGTCGCGGCCGCCTGGCTGGCGGGCTGGGCGGCGGTGATGACCGCGTCGACCTTGTTCGAGTAGTCGCCGGGCCTGCGGCCGACCGCGCGCAGCGCCTCCGTCTCCGTGGTCGTGGTGGCGGGCTCGATGCCGGGGGCGGCCCCGAGCAGGCGGGCGGCGGTGCGGGCGGCGCCGGGGTAGCCGCGGACCTCGGCGATCTCCAGCCGGGGGGCGAGAACGGTGGGCTGCGGGCCCGGGATGGACGCGCGCTCGACCAGCAGGCGGGCGACGGTCTTGCCGTCTTCGTTCAGCAGCCGGTAGGTGGTCGTCGTGCTGGCGACGGTGACGACCGGCAGCAGGGCGCGCGGAGCGACGAGGTCGCCGATTCTGGACGCCACCGGGCCGTCGGGCAGCTCGCACATCAGGTGCGGGCGGGTCGCCTGCCAGCCGATCAGGGGCTGGGTGGTGGCGCGGGCTGGGGCCGGGGCGGGGGCGGGGGCGGTGGCGGTGGCGGCTGCCTTGCTGGCGGGGGCGGCGCCCGTGCTGGCGGGGGCGGCTGGCTTGCTGGCGGGGGCGACGGTGTCGCCGGACAGCAGCAGCTCGCCGCCTCGTGGCCGGCGCGTACTCCAGGGTCAGCCCGGCCCGGTACAGCCGCCAGTCGAACGTGTCGAGCCAGGTCCGACGGCAGGCGGGGGCGGGCTTGCCGCCGCGCTCGGGGATGACGCCGAAGGCGGTCCCGAGGGCCTCGAGCACTCCGGCGACGACCTCGTCCCGTGCGCGCGCGTCGTCTCCGGCGGCGATGAAACCTGCCAGGCCAGGGGTCACTCGCAACTCCTTTCCCGGCGATGTGATGCAGGCATCATTTAAGCACAAATTCACCATAAGGTGTTAATTACGTTTGCCTTTTGTTAACCTTCCGTTTACTTTATCGAGTCGGGTGCCCGTTTGCCCAGGCCAATTGCGTCGTGTTAGCGCGACGTAACCGGCCAGCGGTGGCCGGTCGCGTCACCGACGTCGGCCGGGCGCGGCATGCCCGACTGGGTGCCGGGCCTAGCGGCCGCCGCCGCGCCGGCCGCGGCGGCGGCGGTGACCGCGTCGACCGGCGCAACGCCGGCCGCGAGGGCGACCGCGAGCGCGCCGACGAACGTGTCGCCCGCGCCCACGGTGTCGATGGCGGCGACCTTGAAACCCGGGACGGTGACGGTGCCGGGGTGGGCTGCGGCGGTGGGCCGCGCGGGGGCGGCCGGGTGGCGGTTGCCATCGCCTTCGCCTGCGGCCGTTCCTTCGCCTTCGCCTGCGCCCGGTCCGCAGTAGGCGGCGCCGGCCGCGCCCGCGGTGACCACGGCGTTGCGCGCGCCCGCCGCGACCAGGTCGGAGGCCGCGGCGGCGGCCTCTTCCAGTCCGGCCACGCCCCGGCCGAGCACGGCGGCGGCCTCCGACTCGTTCACCACCAGCCAGTCGGGGCCGGCCGCCGATGAGCTCGGCCGTCTGCGCGCGCGGCGGGGCCGGGGCGAGGTTGAGCACGCGCAGCGCCCGGCCTGCGGACGCGGCGAGGGCCGCGCCGATCACCGGAATCGGCACCTCGGCGCTGATCACCAGCACGTTGCGGGGCGCGCTGGCCGTCTCGGGGGTCGCGGTCGCGGCGCCGGGACGCAGCCCGTCCGGGCTCGACGGGCTCGACGGGCCGAGGTCGGCGATATCGGCCGGGCTGACCTGGTGGTTCGCGCCCGCCGCGACCGTGATCATGTTCTCGCCCGCCCGGTCGACGGTGATCATCGCGATCCCGGTGGGGACGCCGGTCACAGCACGTACCCCGCTGTCGTCGATCCCCTCGGCCCGCAGGGCCGACCGCAGCGTCCGGCCGAACTCGTCGTCGCCAGTGCAGCCGATCATCGCGACCGACAGGCCGGCGTCGCCGGCCAGCCTGGCGGCGGCCACCGCCTGATTGGCCCCCTTGCCCCCGGGAGCGAAGACGGCGGCGCGGCCGAGCACCGTCGCCCCGGGGACTGGCAGGTCCGGCACCGTGACCGAAATATCCATGTTCAGGCTGCCGAGCACGGTCAGCCTCGCCGTGAAGACCACGACTCCGCACCGTACTCCCGGCGGGCGCGACAGGCGAGATCCGGCGGGCTTGGCCCTCCCGCCGCGCCCGCATGCATGTCACGCTGGGCAGGGGTAGTGAGAACGGACGACGCGGTTTCGAGCCCGACTGGACATAACCCGATAACGCGATATATCTTGTTACCTGGAGGTAATCATGAGCGAGTTCGAGCGTCGGATCAGGGATCTGTGGACGCGTATCACCGAGGGGCTGTCAGGTTCCGCCAAGAGCGCCGGGCGCAAGCGGAGCGAGTCGACCGCGCAGCTACGCAAGGAGGCCGCCGCGCGTGCCCAGCAGGCCGCCGCCAAGGCCCGCGACCTGCGCGACACCGACGCGGCCAAGAAGGCCGCGAGCGCCCTGCACGACCTGCGGGAAGGCGAGGCGGCCAAGAAGGCCGAGGCGGCCATCAACGACCTGCGCGCCAGCGACGCCGGCAAGAAGGCGGAGAGCGCGATCGCCGACCTGCGCCAGCGCGAGCCGGTCAAGAAGGCCGAGGAGAGCGCGCGCAAGGTGCTGCACGACCTGTTCTCCGGTGGCGACAAGTCCGGCTCCACCCCGGCGTCCTGACGGAGCGGCCGCGCCCGGGCGAGGCGCGGCCGCATCGTAAAGCGGTACGCAATTGCGGCGGTAACGGCGGTAACGCGCCCGGGCGTTAGGCAGGCCGGCTAGAGGATCGCGGACGAGCTGATTGTCGCCGTTCGCCCGGCTCTACCTGGACGACCGGGCCAGTCCGACAAGCTTCGCATATCGCCGTTATGATGCCACCGTGAGCGCGTCGGTGGACACCTGCGGCAATTGCGGCGCGCCGCTCGACCTCGATGAGGGCGGCGAATGCCGGTGGTGCCGGGCGAAGGTGCGGGCCAGAACCCGGCCGTCGTCCGGCGGGGGCCGGCGAGGCATCAGCTGGAGATGGAACCGGCCCGTGGCGGCGATCTCCGCGATCGCCATCGGCGTGGCCGCCGGGCTCGGCATCGGTATCGCCAGCTACGTCGGCTCGCAGCAGTCCGGGCCGCCGATGGCGACCTCCGCCGGTAGTTCCGTAGCGGAATCGGTGGCCCCCGGATCGACCGACCTGCAGGCCCTGAGGCAGGACTTCGGCCCCTGGCGGCAGCTGGCCGACGGCTCGACCGATAGCCCGGCGCTGCTCCTGCTTGAGAACGGCGCCGCCTATGCGTCCGAGCAGTGGACGGTGCCGTCTGGCGCGACGTGGTGGGCCCAGGACCTCGGCGGCAACGTCACCTCCGTCACGAGATCGGGCGATCACGCCATCATCGAAGACGCCGATGGCATCGGTCATACCGTTGGCCTCAATCAGGCGTTCATCATCTCCAGTAACCCCGATACCGTGCTGCTGGTAACCCCGAGCGGCATGGTCATGTCGATGCCCCTAGCGCAGGCGACAGCCGTGCGAAGGCCCCTCGGAAGGTAACCGATGCCCCCGCTGCTGCTTGGCCTGCTCTGGGCCGCCATGTTCGCCGTGCCGGTGAGCTTGCTCCGCCGGGTGCGGCTGCACGTCCGGCTGCGGAGGGCGCCGGCATCCGGGCCTGCACCGCGCTCGGGCGGACATTCCGTGCGCGGCCGGCCAGCGCCCCCGTCGAAGCTCGCGAGCGCGCTTACTTGGCGGGGCACCGCCTGGCTGCTGGCGGGCAGCCTGGTTCTGCTGTACGTCGTCGACGGTCTCGCCTTTTACGCCGGCCGCCCGATGATGACGTTCGGCGGGCTGGTGCCGCTGATCCTGGTGAACCTGGTCCTCGTGGCGGCGGCCGCCGCCGTCTCAACCCGCGGGCGGCTCAACGCGGGCAGCGTGGTCGCCGTGCTCGCCACCGTGACCTTCGGCACCGTCTGGCTCGTCGGTCATAACAGCGGCCACGACGCCTACCTGGCTTCGCACCTAGTCAGCGTGACGGTTGCGCCCGGTGACCAGTTGCCCGCCAGCAGCACGGACCACATGGTGATCGTCTCGCCCGATATCGCCACGACCAAGGCCTCACAGGCCATGGCCACCGGCATCGCGGGACAGCGCAACTACAGCACCTACCTCACGCTCGGCCCGGCGACGTTGCAGTACGTGGACGGGCGGATGTGGTACGTGTTCCCGCTGGAGTTTGACGGCGCGGGCAACAAGGCGCGGCTGCAGGCGATCGAGCCCGGCTACATCATGGTGTCAGCCGAGGACCCGAACGCCGTCCCGGTCGAGCACTACGACGGGCCTTACTCCATGATCGTCAGCCTGGGCGGCGGGCAGGGGAGCGAGCCGGCCCGGTGGGCCTACAGCCACGGCTACAGCGGATACCTGCTCGACGATCCCACGCTGGAGATCAACGACCAGGGCCTGCCGTATTACACGGTGACGCTGCTATCGCCCCGGCTCGGCTGGACGTTCTTCGCTCCGGTCGGCGTGCTGGTGATCAACGCGCACACGGGCCAGATCACCCGCTACGCCCTTGGCGATGTCCCGGCCTGGGTTGACCGCGTGTACAGCCAGCAGGTGGCGATGACGATCGCAACCTGGTACGGGGAGTACTCTCAGGCTGGCTTCCAGGGCCTCGGCAGCAGCAACGCCAACCGCTTCCAGGTGTCCGGCCAGCCGGTCATGGTCTACACCGGTGCCGATCACCCGGTCTGGCGGATGCTGCTGACCAGTTACAACAGCGACAACTCGGTATCCAAGATCGTCGAGATGAACGCCGCCACCGGGGCGATGACGATCTACACGCCCCAGCGGCCGATGGGCATCGAGGGCCCGGTCACCCAGGCATTCGATAACGCCTCGGGGACCGGCGCCTCCCTGGTCAAGGCCGACCACTACCAGGCGGTCGACCTGACCCTGCACGTCATCTACGGCCACCTCACCTGGGTGGCCACCTACGAGCCGGACGGCTCGAGCCCGAGCTTCGTCGGCATCGGCCTCGTCGACGCGTACGAGGCAACGGCGAACAACGTGGTGTTCGGCAACAGCAAGTCGGCCGCGTTGCAGAACTACCTCGCCCAACTCGCCACCGAGGGCACCGCTAACGGGACGGCGCCCGAGCAGGGCGGCCAGTACCAGACGATAACCGGGAAGATCGCCGCCATTGGCTGGGACATCACCGGCGGGCAGAAGTACTGGTACATCAGCCTGGTCGGCCAGCCGACGCGTGTTTACGTCGGAACTGTGGCGTCGGTCGGGCCCGCGCTCGTCCTTGCGCAGCCCGGAGACCCGGTCACGATCAACGTCCTCAACGTCGGCGCCCAGGAATCAACCGAGACCATGCAGTCCTTCAGCGACGCCCGCGTTCCCCTTCAGGCTGCGGGTTCCTAGACGCAGACGGTGGGCCAATATTCGGTTGCCAGCAGCCGTCGCCTAATGCGATAGTGCGACGGAATCAGGTTCAGCGCCGACTCGGGCGGAGCACCTCCGCCGTGAGTTGGCCGTGTGGAAGGGAGGCGTCCGTGATGCCAGC
>CAWIIX010000024.1:0-48304 GCA_963836195.1 uncultured Actinomycetota bacterium
GGTCGACTTGCCGTCATCGACCGAGCCCGCGGTCGCGAATCGCAAGATATCCATGGTCTAGAAATAACCTTCCCGCTTGCGATCTTCCATCGCTGCCTCGGTCACCCGGTCGTCGGCGCGGGTCGCGCCCCGCTCGGTGATCCGGGTGGCGGCGACCTCGGTGATGACTTCCGCCACGGTGGCGGCGCTGGACACGACCGCGCCGGTGATCGTCATGTCGCCGACCGTCCGGTAGCGCACGGTCGCGGTGAACGGCTGCTCGTCCTCGGTCCTGGTCAGGAACTCGTTGTCGGCCAGCAGGATGCCGTCCCGCTCGAACACCAGCCGCTCGTGCGCGTAGTAGATGGACGGGATCTCCAGGTTCTCCCGCTCGATGTAGTCCCAGATGTCAAGCTCGGTCCAGTTGGACAGCGGGAACACCCGGATGTGCTCGCCGCGCTTGATCCGCGCGTTGTAGAGGTTCCACAGCTCGGGGCGCTGGTTCTTCGGGTCCCACTGGCCGAACTCGTCGCGGAAGGAGAAGACCCGCTCCTTGGCCCGCGCCTTCTCCTCGTCCCGGCGGGCGCCGCCGAAGAGCGCGTCGAAGCGGTTCTCCTCGATCGCGTCGAGCAGCGTGACCGTCTGCAGCCGGTTCCTGCTCACCCAGCGGCCGGTCTCCTCGATCGCGCGGCCCGCGTCGATGGAGTCCTGGACGCTGGCGACGACCAGCCGGACGTTGAGCTCGGCCGCCCGCCGGTCACGGAAGTCGATCACCTCGGGGAAGTTGTGCCCGGTGTCGATGTGCATGACCGGGAACGGGATGTTGGCCGGCTTGAACGCCTTCTCGGCCAGCGCGAGCATGACGATCGAGTCCTTGCCGCCAGAGAACAGCAGCGCGGGCCGTTCGAACTCGGCGGCCACCTCGCGCATGATGTGGATGGACTCGGCCTCGAGCACGTCCAGCTGGGACAGGAGGTAATCAGATCGCATGCGTCGCTTCCCTGATGGCGTTGAGCAGCAGGCCAGCAATTGCGGGCCGGCAAACTAGGATATCCGGCAAGTAGGGGTTCTCCTGGTTGTAGGCGACATCGCTGCCGTCGATGCGGGAGACGTGCAGGCCGGCTGCGCGGGCGACCGCGACCGGGGCGGCGGTGTCCCACTCGTAGAAACCGCCGGAGTGCAGGTACACGTCGTTCTCGCCGGTGATCACCGTGGCTGCCTTGGCGCCGGCGCTTCCGCAGGGTACTAGGTCAGCGTTTAGTAGTGCTGCTACGTCTTTGACCAGCTGGGACGCTCTTGTGCGACTGACGACCATCCGTAGGGGGCGCTGCGCGCCCGACCCGGACGGGGAGGTTCCCGCCGGCACTCCTGCGGAAGGCCGGCGGGAATCTCCTCCCCGGTCCGGTCGCTCCGCGGCATCACGGGTGGAGAGGGTGGCGCCCTGGGCGGGGAGGGCTACGGCTCCGGCGGTGAGCTCGCCGGCTGCGCCGGCATCGCGGCTGGGCTCGCCGCGGGCTGCGCCGGCATTGCCGTTGCGCTCCCACAGCGCCACATGCACTGCCCAGTCGGTGCGGGGGGGTTCGCCGAACTCGCGGGTGCCGTCTAGGGGGTCGACGATCCAGACTCGGGCGGCGGTGAGGCGGGCCTTGTCGTCGAGGCCTTCTTCGGAGAGGACCGCGTCGGCGGGTCTGGCCTTGGCCAGCTCGGCCATCAGGAACTCGTGGGAGGAGCGGTCGCCGGCGTCTTTGAGCGCGGCCGGGTCCCCGCCTTCGGCGCGCAGGTCCAGTAGCAGGCGGCCAGCCCGCTCCGCGAGGTCGTGGGCGAGCGCGTGGTCGTCGGCTGTGGTCAAGCGGGGGCTCCTCATGCTGGTCCGATACGCGCTAACGGCGTCGGGCGCCTCCGCAGAGGCTACCTAGAGTGGAACACCGTCTCAAACCGAGGCGGTGGGCGGGGCGGCGGGCGGGAGAGCGGATCAGGGTTTGCGGGCGACCCCTCCGTAGATGTTCACCTCGGCCGGCGACGGTCGGGGGAGCCGCCGGCCGGCCGCCACTCCGACACCAGCACCACGCCCGGCGGAACGAGTTCCAGGCCGGCGAAGGCGATCTCGGCGAAGATGCCGGAGTCGCGCTTCTGCATGGTGATCCCGGCATCTCGCATGACCGCCTGCCCGGCCGCCGTCCGCTCCCGGTCGTGCTCCGTGGTCAGGTGCGAGGCGACGAGGTAGCTGCCCGCGGGCAGGGCGTCGAGCAGCCTCGCGACGATCTCGGCCGGCTGGTCGTCGTCGCCGAGCAGGTGCAGGATCCCGAGCAGCAGCAGCCCGACCGGCTGGCTGAAGTCCAGCAGCTCGATCGTGGCCGGCGCGGTCAGGATGGCGTCGGGATCGCGGACGTCGGCCTGGATATAAGCGGTGCGGCCCTGGGGGTGAGATGTGAGCAGGGTGCGCGCGTGGACGAGGACGAGCGGATCGTTGTCGACGTAGACGATCCGGGACGAGGGCTCGATCGCCTGCGCGACCTCGTGCACGTTGTCCGCCGTCGGCAGGCCGGAGCCGATGTCGAGGAACTGCCGCAGGCCCGCCTCGGCGGTCAGGAACCGGACCGCCCGGCCGAGGAACGCCCGGTTCTCGCGCGGCGCGATGCGCGCGTTGGGCGACTTCAGCAGCACCCGCTCGACCGTCTCCCGATCGGCCGCGAAGTTGTTCTCGCCGCCGATGAGCGCGTCGTAGACCCGGGCGGGATGCGGTCTGCTGGTGTCGATCTCGGGGGGAAGACCGGACATTCTCGCGCCTCTCGGATCGCGCTGATAACGCGGGCGGATCGGTGTGATAGAGGTTCTGGGCCTCGGTCAGGCCCTTGGTGATCAAGGTCTCGACGGCGTCGGCGCAGCGGTCGAGGGCGAACGGGAGTTCCTTCCGCTCGGCCGCGGAGAAGTCCCTGAGGACGAAGTTGGCCGCGTCCATGCGGCCGGGCGGACGGCCGATTCCGAACCGGACCCGGTAGTAGTCACGGGTGCCGAGGGACGCGGAGATCGAGCGCAGGCCATTGTGACCGTTGTCGCCGCCGCCCAGCTTCAGGCGGACCCCGCCGAAGGGGACGTCGAGCTCGTCGTGCAGAACCACGGTCCGTTCGGGCGAAAGCTTGTAGAACCCGAGCAGAGCCGAGACGGGACCACCCGACAGGTTCATGTACGAGTGCGGCCGGGCCAGGGTCACCACCTGGCCCGCCAGGCGGCCCTCGGCGATGTCGTTGCGGGTGCGGTTCGCCTTGAAGCGAGCGCCCATCCGCTCCGCCAGCAGCGCCAGAACCATCTGGCCGACGTTGTGCCTGGTGCCCGCGTACTCGGGGCCCGGGTTCCCGAGCCCCACGATGATCCACCGGTCGTCCGCCATATAAGAAGTGCTCCAACGTGCGTACGGGGAGCGCGGCGCGAACTGCGCGCCCCGCTCCCCGTCAGCGTACGGCTGTTGTTACTCGGCCTCGACTGCGCCCGGCGCCGGCGGGACCTCGACCGGGGCCGCGGTCTCCTCGCCGCCCTCGCCGATCTCCTCGTCGAACTGCGCCTGGCTCCGCGGCTCGATCACGTGCAGGACCAGCGCCTCGGGGTCGCCCGCGAGGGTGGTGCCCTTCGGCAGCGTGAGGTCCTTGGCGAAGACCTGGGTACCGACCTCGGCGCCCTCGACGTCCACGTCCACGCCGTCGGGGAGGTGGGTGGCCTCCGCCTCAACGGAAAGCTGCACCATCTGCTGGTCGAGAATGCCGCCGGAGAACACCTCGCCGGTCACCCGGATCGGGATTTCAACGGTGACCTTCTCGCCGCTGCGGACCTCGATGAGGTCGACGTGCTCGATCACGCCCTTGATCGCGTGCCGCTGCACCGCCTTCGGCAGCGCGAGCGCGGCCCGGCCGGGCAGGCCCTCAACCCGGATCAGCGCGTTCGGCGTCTTCAGCGCGAGCATGAGCTCGTGCTCGGGCAGCGAGAAGTGGCGGTTCTCCGCGCCGTGCCCGTACATGACGGCCGGCACACGACCTTCGCGGCGGATGGCGCGAGACGCGCCTTTGCCGAACTCGGTGCGCGGCTCGGCTTCGATACGGACCTCAGGCACGGTCAGTCACTCCTCATACGGATACATGGATGCGCGTCGCGAGTCTAGCCGGCAAATATGGTGCGCGCGGCTGCGGACGTTCCGCACCCGCACGCACGCTCAAACGGAGGACTGGTTGCTCAGCGCTAGCCGGCGCAGCCCGCGACGGCCCTAACCCTCGGCGTTTCCGTCTACTCGGGAGTCTCAGTGGTCTCGGGAGTCTCAGTGGTCTCGGGAGTCTCGGTGGTTTCCGGAGTTTCGGTGGTCTCGGGAGTCTCAGTGGTCTCGGGGGTCTCAGTGGTTTCCGGAGTTTCGGTGGTCTCGGGGGTCTCGGTGGTTTCCGGAGTCTCGCTCATTCGTCATCCTCTTTCTTGCGCCCGGCAACCCGGGAATCTTCAGCGGAAGCGCTCGCCCGAATTGTAATGACGGCGTGCGCAATAACCGGGCTAATCGGTCGAGCAGGCACGAAATGTTTGCCTAACGGCAACCGTTACCGCTTTGATTTCCCTGAAGAGACTGCCGACAGCGCCGCCGCGACGCCGGCCGCCTCCGGCTCCTCGCCGATCCGCTCGAAGATCGCCAGGGCGGCGGTCCACGATGCCTGCGCCCGGGCCACGTCGCCGGTCCGCTCGTACGCCTGCCCTAGATGCTTGAGCGCCGTCGCCTCGCCGACGAGATCCCCGTACTGGCGATGCTGCGGCATGGCGTCCCGCAGGCAGGCAATAGCGTCGTCAATTCGACCGAGATGCAGGTAGACGCGGGCGAGATTGTGCAGCACATGCCCCTCGGTGTGCCCGCCGACTTCGTGATAGATATCGCGCGCCTGGGCATAGCATTCCGCCGCCGCGTCGGGGTCGCCGAGCTCCCAGTACACCTCGCCCAGGTTGTTCAGCGCGACGCCGCGCATCGATGACGCACCGGTCGGCCGCAGCAGGTCCACCGCCAGCCGCATGTACCGCAGGGCGTCGGCGCCCGGACCGCGGATCTTGAGGTATCCCTCGCCGAGCCCGATCGCGGCCTGCGCCTCCCCCATCGTGTCGCCCAGCTCGGTTCGGATCGCCAGCGACCGCTCCAGGTAGCCGAAGGCGGTCTCGTCCCGCAGTCGGGCCAGCGCCCAGCCGAGCTGGTAGAGCACCAGCGCCTCGCCGAATCCGCCGCCCGTGCTCCGCCCGCTCTCCACCGCCACGCGGAGGGTGGTCACGCAGTCGGCCCAGTTGCTCCGCCGGTTGAACAAGGGGAACAGCGCCGCCGGCAGCCGCCAGGCGATCTCGTGCAGGCCCGCCGCGGCCGCCTGGCGGGTGGCCGCGACAACGTTCGCCTTCTCGCCGTCGTACCAGGCCAGCGCCTCTTCCTTGTCGGCCGGGAGCGCAACAAGCGGATACTCCTCGGGCCCCGGTTGGCGGGCAACCCGGTAACGGTGCGGTGAGACCGTGTCGGCCGCCGCCTCTGCGCTCGACAGGTACCACCCCAGCAGCCTGCCCACCGCCGCCGCCCGCCCGGCCTCCGACTCCTCCGCCTGGGCGCGCTCGGTCGCGTAGACCCGCAGCAGGTCGTGGAAGCGGTACCAGTCCGGGGCGGGCGACTCGAGCAGGTTCGCGTCGACCAGCGCCTCGAGCGCGTCCGCGATATCGTCCTCCGGCGCCCCGACCAGCGCCGCGGCGGCCGCAAGGCTGATCGACGGACCCTGCCAGAGCCCGAGCAGCCGGAACACCAGGGCCGGATCGACTGCCCCGGGCGGGCGGCCTGCAGGCTGTCGTAGCTGACCCGGAAGCTGACGCCCGGACCGCGAGGTCGCCGATGCTGAGCTCGTCGAGCCGTCGGTGCTCGCTGCGCAGCCGGCCGGCCAGCGTGCCGACTCGCCACTGCCTGCGCGCGGCCAGCCGGGCCGCGCAGATCCTGATCGCCAGCGGCAGCCCGCGCAGGCGACGAGCACCTCGGCGGTGGCGTCGGGCTCGGCCGCCGCCCGCTCCTCGCCCACGATCCGGGCGAAGAGCGCCAGCGCCTCGGCGTCCTCGAGCACGTTGAGGTCGACGAACCGGGTGCTCACCAGGTCCGGGGTCCGGTTCCTGGTCGTGACCAGGACGGCGCACGACGAGCTGCCCGGCAGCAGCTGGCGGACCTGGGCCGCGTCCCTGGCGTTGTCGAGCAGGATCAGCACCCGGCGGCCGGTCAGCCGGGTCCGGTAGAGCGCGGCCCGCTCGTCGTCGTGAGCCGGGACCTTGTCGCCCGGCACGCCGAGGTCGCGCAGGAACCGGGCGAGCACCTCGCCCGGCTGGGCCGGCTGCGCGCTCGCCCCGAGCAGGTCGACGTAGAGCTGGCCGTCGGGGAACTGCGGCGCGGACCTGGTGGGCCGCGTGGACGGCGAGCGTGGTCTTGCCCAGGCCGCCCGCGCCGTTCACGACGGCGATCGGCACCGCGCCGGGGCTGCTGGTCGGGTCGGCGCCGAGCAGCAGCGCGCACAGCTGCTCGACCGGCGTCTCGCGGCCGGTGAAGTCCCCGATGTCGGTCGGAAGCTGGGCCGGGCGCGGAATGACCGGCCCTGATCCGGGAGCGGGATCCGGTGCCTCCGGCGCGGCCGGGGCGGCGGCCCCGGGCGAGCCCGGGTCGGCGATGGTGCCGATCGCGATCGAGCCCGGCGAATCGGCCCGCGACCGCGCGGAGCCGTCGGCGTCGGCGTCGGCGGCGTCGGCGCCCGGCGTCGGCCGCGGTCGTCTGACCGGCGCGCCCGCGGCGTCAGCCGCGCGCCGTCGCGCTGCCGCCGTCCGCCCTCGTCTTGCCCGGGCTGGCGGTGCCCGCCGGGTCGGGACCGGGCGGAACGCCGGGCGCGCGCCGCTGCCCGCGGGAAGCCGAGGCCTGCGGCGCCGACGCGGACGCGGACGACGCGTCCGCCGCCAGCAGCTCCGCGTACAGCCGCTGCAGCTCGCTCCCGGGCTCCACGCCGAGCTCCTCGGCGATCGTCCGGCGCGCCAGGGCGTACGCCTCGAACGCCTCGGCCCGGCGCCCGGCCTCGTCGAGGGCCCGCATCAGCAGCGCCCAGAGCCGCTCCCGCAGGGGATGGTCCGCCACCAGGCCGCGCAGCTCCGCCACCACCTGGGCCGCCCGGCCGCAGGCGAGGTCGGCCTCGATGCGCAGCTCGGTCGCGTCGAGCCAGAGCTCGGTCGCCCGCTCGGCGGCGGTGACGAGCGCCGGGGACGGCGGGACATCGGCCAGCAGCGGCCCGCGCCACAGCCCGAGCGCCTCGCCGAGCAGCTCGGCGGCGCGGTCCGCGTCGCCCGGCGGCCAGCTCGGACCGGCCCTCGGCGACCAGCGCCTCGAACACCTGGATGTCGACGTCGCCCGGTGCCACCCGCAGCAGGTAGCCGGGCGCCCGGTGGACGAGGACCCGTCCCTCCGCGTCGCCGATGACCTCCTTGCGCAGCCGGTGCACGTAGATGCTGACCATGTTGTTGGCCGTGCTTGGCGGGTTCTCGCCCCACAGCTCGAAGATCAGGCTCTCGGTCGACACGAGCTGGCCGGGCCGCACGAGCAGGCAGGCGAGCAGCGACCGCCACTTGGCGGCGCTGATCGCCGTCCAGCCGTCTGGGCCCTGCACCTCAAGGTGCCCCAGGATGCGGAAGCGCATCAGGCCAGCCCGTCCGAACGCACGCTCTCCTCCGCTTCGGGGTAAACGGCAAACGCCGGCTGGCGAGCATCGCTAGCCGGTAATTAGGCGCCGCGGGTGGAACTCCGGGCTGTTGTCGTTCCCCACTTAATCACGACTTAAGCGCACCGTAAATCGGACACGGCACGATTGACTCGCTTGCATTGAGTTAAGTGCGGAGGGTAGCGAGTCGGGCAAATTGGCTTAATCGCCGCTCAATCGCCGCCTGCCATGCTCATCTCAGCGCCGGAAAGCAACAGGGGCCGCACGGGACGTGGAACCACGTGCCGCGCGACGCAGGACGGCACCAGAGCTGGTGGTCGGGACCGAGGGGTGGCCGGTCCCGGCCATCGAAAAGCCCCCGTCCCGCCAATCCGGGGAATGGCGGGACGGGGGGGCTGGCTGTATCTTCCTGCTCGCCCCGGCCGCTCTTGGCCCGCAGGGGGTGGGCGAGTTAGCTTTGGCCGTCGAAGAGGCTGGTTACCGAGCCGTCGTTGAAGACCTCGTTGATCGCGCGGGCGAGCAGCGGGGCGATCGAGAGCACGGTCAGCTTGTCGAACCGTCTTCTCCTGCGCGACCGGCAGCGTGTTGGTGATGACGACCTCGCTGATCCGCGAGTTCTTCAGGATGTCGACGGCCGGACCGGACAGCACCCCGTGCGTCGCCGCCACGATCACCCGCTCGGCGCCCTGCTCGAACAGCGCGTCCGCCGCCTTCGCGATCGTCCCGCCGGTGTCGATCATGTCGTCCACCAGGATGCAGGTCCGGCCGACGACGTGGCCGACCACCTCGAACACCTTGACCTGGTTGGCCACCTCGGGGTCACGCCGCTTGTGGATGATCGCGAGCGGCGTGCCCAGCCGGTCGGTCCAGCGCTCGCAGACCCGGACCCGGCCCGGCGTCCGGCGCGACCACGGTCACGTTGCGGACGTTGAGCTTGCTCTCCAGGTACCCCGCCAGGATCGGCAGCGCGAACAGGTGGTCAACCGGCCCGTCGAAGAACCCCTGGATCTGCGCGGTGTGCAGATCCACCGCCATCAGCCGGTCGGCGCCCGCGGTGGCGAACAGGTCGGCGATGAGCCGGGCCGAGATCGGCTCCCGGCCGGCGCTCTTCTTGTCCTGCCTGGCGTAGCCGAAGAACGGCATCACCACGGTGATCCGCTTGGCCGACGCCCGCTTGAGCGCGTCGACCATGATCAGCTGCTCCATGATCCACCGGTTGATCGGGGCGGTGTGGCTCTGCAGCACGAAGGCGTCGCAGCCGCGCACCGACTCGAGGAACCGGACCATGATCTCGCCGTTGGCAAAGTCGTAAAGCCGCGAGGGCGCGAGCTCGACCCCCATGCAGTCGGCGACCTCAGCCGCAAGCTCAGGGAAGGCGCGCCCGCCGAACAACATCATCTTCTTCTGGCTGGGCGCCGTCATACCGCTCACCTGCTGCTGCTCTCCCTTACGCCGCGCTGATAACTAAAAATCAAAAATCTTCAAATCGATTCGTCCGAACGGACCCGTTTCGGCTGCGTCCGCCGAGCGTGACCCCGGTCGGTTGCGGGCGGTCCAGCCGTCGGAATTGTGCTGGCGGCCCCGGGCGACGCCGAGGTTCCCGGCCGGCACCTCGTCGGTGATCGCCGAGCCCGCCGCCGTGTAGGCGCCGTCCCCGATCGTGACCGGCGCCACCAGCACGGTGTTGCTGCCGACGAACGCGTGCTCGCCGACGGTGGTGTGGTTCTTGGCCACCCCGTCGTAGTTGGCGAAGATCGTGCCCGCCCCGATGTTGGCGCCGGCGCCGATGGTCGCGTCGCCGACGTAGGTCAGGTGCGGGACCTTCGCGCCCGGTCCGACCGAGGCCTTCTTCAGCTCCACGTGGGCGCCGACGTGCGCGTCCTCGGCCAGGCTGGTGCCCGGCCGGAGGTAGGCGTACGGGCCCACGGTGGCCCGGGGGCCGATCTCGGCCTGCCGGCAGACGGCGTGCGAGACGACGGCGTCCTCGCCGACGACGGTGTCCTCGAGCAGGCAGCCCGGCCCGATCTTGGCGCCCTCGCCGATGACGGTGGCGCCCTGGAGCTGGGTCTGCGGGCCGATCTCGGCGTCCTGCCCGATCGTGACGGTGACGTCGATCCAGGTGGAGGCGGGGTCGATGATGGTGACCCCGGCCCGCATCCAGCCGTCGAGTATCCGGTCGTTGAGCTCCCGCCGCGCCTCGGCCAGCTGGACCCGGTCGTTGACCCCGGTGATCTCGCCCGCGTCGGCCGCGAGCATGGTGCCGACCTGGTGGCCGTCGCCGCGCAGGATGTCCACCACGTCCGTGAGGTACTCCTGCCGCTGCTCGTTGTCGGTGGTCACCCGCTTGATCGCGTCCGCCAGCAGGGTCCCGTCGAAGGCGTAGCAGCCGGAGTTGTACTCGTCGATGGCCCGCTCCTCGGGCGTGGCGTCGCGCTCCTCGACGATGCGCAGGAACGCGCCGCCGCCGTCCCTGACGATCCGCCCGTACCCGGCGGCGTCGCCCCGCGCGGTGAGCACGGTGACCGCGTTGCCCGCCCGGTGATGGCGATCGACCAGTTCGCGCAGCGTCTGGCCGCGCAGCAGCGGCATGTCGCCGTAGCTCACCACGACGGTGCCGGGGATGGTGCCGATCGCCTCGGTGACCATGCGGACCGCGTGCCCGGTGCCGAGCTGCTGGTCCTGGCGCACGATCCGCGCCTGCGGGGTGACCGCGGCCACCTCCGCGCCTACCTGCTCCCTGCCATGCCCGACGACGACCACGAGCCGGGCCGGGTCAAGCTCGTCGGCCGCCGCCAGCGCGTGCCCGAGCAAGGTGCGGCCGCACAGCGTGTGCAGCACCTTGGGGGTGCGGGACTTCATGCGCTTGCCCTCGCCTGCGGCGAGGATGACGACTGCGGCCGGGGAAGTTTCGCTCACGAAAAAAGCATCTCCTCGGATATCGCGCCGAATATCTGCCAGGGCCATCATCCCCGCGAACCCCATTGCGCGGAGCGACGGAGATTTTGTTTACTCGCTCCTCACCCGCAGGATACCTGCCCGTAGCCAGCGGGCAACGACCGGAGGGCTACCGGAGAGTGTCACCCGGACTTGCATGGCATCGGGCTCCAACTGGAAGTAGGGGTTCGCCCGCCAGGCGACGACAGGAAACTGCCCCGTGCCGACGGTGCCGGCACGGGGCGTCAGCCAGCGTGCGGGACGGCGTCTGCAGGACCCGCATCCAGCGCCGCGCTCGCGCCGCACCGGACGTGCCTCAGGGGCAGGATGCCGCCCGCCCAGCTTGTTGAAATTTTAACCGGATATTCCCCGGCTTGTCCGCTGCTTCCGATGTGCCGTGGGCCACGCCGTCGCGCTGGTCCACGACCGCGTCGTCGTTGACGACGAGCTCGCTGGGCTCGAACCCGGCGTCGCCCGCGACCGCCGCGAGTTCGCCGCCGAGGAGCTCCTTGCCCGGCTTCGGCCGCCCGGCCGGTCAGCGCCGAGGCGACCGCCCCGATCACGCAGGCCGCGATCGCGAACCCGAACGCGATGATCAGGCCGCTGTGGAACGGGGCGGTGATCAGGTTCGGGAAGAACACCCGGCCGGCCAGGTACGCGGCGTGCGCCGGGTTGAGATGGGCCAGCACCGGCCCGAGCAGCTGCTGGATCGGGTTGTAGCCGAGGAAGGCGGAGAACAGCACGCCGATCGGCGGCAGGTGCGAGATGGTCGCCGCTGACGAGGCCGGCACGCCCTGCGCGGTCAGCCCGGCGAACATGGTGTGCGGCAGCTTGCTGGCGAGCCCGGTGACCATCAGCGAGAAGAAGATGCCGATGGACAGCACCGAGGCGGAGTTCATGAAGGTGGCGATCATGCCGCCGGCCGCGCCGCGCGCGTCGGCCGGGACCGAGTTCATCATCTCGGCCCGGTTCGGCGAGGCGAACAGGCCGGTGCCGAAGCCGTTGAGCGCGATGATCAGCCCGAACTCCCAGTACGAGAAGTTCACCGGCAGGAAGGCAAGGAAGAGGAAGGTGACCCCGGCCAGCAGGCTCCCGCCGATGGTGAACGCCTTGGCGCCGAACCGGTCGGACAGGATGCCGGAGAGCGGCGCGGACAGCAGGAAGCCGATCGTCAGCGGGATCAGGTAGATGCCGGCCCATAGCGGGGTCTGGCTGTAGCTGTAGCCGTGCAGCGGCAGCCAGATGCCCTGCAGCCAGATGATCAGCATGAACTGCATGCCGCCGCGGCTCATCGAGAGCGCGAGGTTGGCGATGTTGCCGTACGCGAACGGCCGGATCTTGAACAGCGAGATCCGGAACAGCGGCTCGGCCACGCGCTGCTCGACGAACACGAAGATGACGAGCAGCACGACGCCGCCGATCAGCCCGGCCAGCACCTCGGGGTTGGTCCAGCCCATCGCGCTGGTGCCGTACGGCTGCAGGCCGTAGGTGATGGCGACCAGGATGGCGATCAGCCCGACGCCGAACAGCAGGTTGCCCCACCAGTCCATCTTCGCGTGCCTGCGCACGCCGGTGTCGTGCAGCATGAAGTACGCCCAGACGGTGCCGAAGGCGCCGATCGGGGCCGAGATGAGGAAGACCAGGTGCCAGTTGGCCGGGCCGAGCAGACCGCCGAGGATGAGGCCGATGAACGAGCCGGCGATGGCCGCGATCGAGTTCAGGCCGAGGGCGGTGCCCCGCCGGTTAGCGGGGAACGCGTCGGTCAGGATCGCGGTCGAGTTGGCGAACAGGAAGGCGCCGCCAATGCCCTGCACGATCCGCCAGATGATCAGCCACAAGGCCCCCGCGACGCCATGCTGCCAGGTGACGGTCAGGAAGATCGACGCGACCGAGAAGACCGCGAAGCCCATGTTGTACATCCGCACCCGGCCGTACATGTCGCCCAGCCGGCCAAACGACACCACCAGCACGGCCGAGACAACCATGAAGCCCATGAACATCCACAGCAGGTAGCTGGTGTTCCCCGCGCCGAGCGGGTCGAGCCCGATGCCGCGGAAGATGTCCGGCAGCGCGATCAGCACGATCGACTGGTTGATGGTCACCATCAGCACGCCGAGCGTCGTGTTGGAAAGCGCGATCCACTTGTAGTTCGGACCGAGCGCGCGACCGGGGTCTGCGGGCGCGCCCGCCTCGGATGGAGCCGTCACGGTGGGAGGTGCCCCTAGCTAGTCAGGAAGTCTTCAGTACTTGCATTAACCAAACTAACCTTAACTCATATCGCCCTGGCCGGCTCCGCTGGGTTTGCTCCCCCGGCCAGGCCCGCTACGGGGCGGTCGCCGCCGCCATCACCCGGCGGAGCCCGTCGGCGTATCCCAGCGACCGGGCTCCCTCGTCGATGAAGGAGCGCAGCGCCGGATCGTCCCCCGGGTCGAGCGCGACCGCCTCCCGCCACACCGCCAGCTCGCACGCCAGCCACTGCGGGCGGTCCATGACCTCGACGTCGGTGAACCCGGCGGCGCGCAGCCCGGCGCCAAGATCGACCCGGCGTATCCGCTCGGACAGGCGCTGATCCGCCCGATCGACGGGTTCCCAGCTGGTCAGCACCGCCCGGCCACCCGGGACGAGGACGCGGCGCAGTTCTCGGTAGGCGTCCTCTGGCCGCTCCGGGAACTGGATCGAGTCGGTGCACAGGACCGCGTTGACCGAGTGGTCGGGCAGGCCGCTGGCCGTCAGGTCGCCGGTCCGGAATTCGGCGTCATCGCGGTTGCCCAGCCTGGCCTGCGCGGCGGCCTGCCGCACGGCCTCGGCCGAGAAGTCGACCCCGATCAGCCTGGCACCGGTCCTGGCAGTGATCTCCAGCCCGTACCAGGCGCGGCCGCAGGCCAGGTCGAGCAGGACGTCGCCGGGCTTCAGCCGCAGCTCCCGCCCGATCTCGTCGATCGCCACCTCGGGCACGATGCCGGCCTGCGCGCCGGGCGGCAGCCCCAGGTTGCGGTTCGTGATGTCGGCGACCTGCGGCGCGGCCGATTTGTCGGCGTACCACCCGTCGAAGTACTCGGACGATCGGGGCTTCGGTGTCATGGCCCCATTGGACCAGAGCGCCGGCAGGCCCGGCCGACGCACTGGCGAGCCCGGACGTCCGGCGGCAGTCATCGACCCACCATCCCCACCGTCATCACGGACACCAAGCCGGACGGAGATGGGCGTCATCGTGGTCACTTCGGGTCGCGGGCTGCCCCCAACAGCACACGCTGACGCCCGCGGCCGGAAAACGGGGCCCCAAACGGAACACAATCACGGCCCCGGCCGAGGCCGACCCGTCCGGCGGAGGCGGGGCTACGACGCCAGGGCGCGGGCGAGGATCTCCGCCGTCGGCGTGCCGGGCGGGAGCGTTCCGTAGGCGCGGCCCCGGTCGCCCGCCAGCCGGGTGGCGACGAAGGCATCGGCCACCGCCGGGTGCCCATGGCGGATCAGCAGGGCGCCCTGCAGCGTCACCGCCATCGACTCGGCCAGCCGGCGCGCGGTCGCCTCGGCCGGGTCGGCTACGTCCTTGCGGAGCCGTGCGATCGCCTCGTCGAGGCGGCGGTCCGCGCCCGCGGCGGCGTCGAGTTCGGCGAAGAACGCCTCCGCCGCCTGCGGCTCCCGGGCCAGGGCGCGGATCGCGTCGAGCGCGGCCACGTTGCCTGATCCCTCCCAGATCGACTGGAGCGGCGCCTCCCGGTAGAGACGGGGCAGGCCCGATTCCTCGACGTAGCCGTTGCCGCCGAGGCACTCCAGGGCCTCGGCCGCGTGTCCCGGGGCCTGCTTGCAGACGTGGTACTTGGTCACCGCGAGGGCCAGGCGGCGGAAGGCGCCCTCCTCCCGGTCGCCGCGGGCCGCCCGGTCGGTGGCGCCGGCCAGCCGGAGGGCGACGACGGTGGCCGCCTCCGACTCGATCGCCAGGTCGGCCAGCACGTTCGCCATCAGCGGCTGGTCGATCAGCGTCTTCCCGAACGCCCGGCGGTGCGCGGCGTGATGCGTCGCCTGGAGCACCCCGCTGCGCATCCCGGTCGCGGCGGCGAGCACGCAGTCCAGGCGGGTCGAGTTGACCATGTCGAGGATCGTGCGGACGCCCCGGCCCGCCTCGCCGACGAGCCACGCCGTGGCGTCCTCGTACTCGACCTCGGCCGAGGCGTTGGACCGGTTGCCGAGCTTGTCCTTCAGCCGCATCAACCGCATCCCGTTGCGGGTCCCGTCGGGCAGCACGCGGGGCAGCAGGAAGCAGGACAGGCCGGGGGCCGGAGAAGATGCGCCCGGCACCTGGGCGAGGACCATGAACAGGTCGTTCATCGGCGCCGAGGTGAACCACTTGTGACCGGTGATGCGGTAGCTGCCGTCGCCGGCCGGGAGGGCGGTGGTGGTGTTGGCGCGGACGTCGGAGCCGCCCTGCTTCTCGGTCATCGACATGCCCGACAGCAGGCCGCTCTTCTCCTCCGGCGGGCGCAGGCCGGGGTCGTAGTCGGGCGCGGCCAGCAGCGGCTCGAACCGGCGGGCCAGGTCGGGGGCGTGCCTCAGGGCCGGCACGATCGAGTAGGTCATCGATATCGGGCAGCCGTGCCCCGCGTCCGTCTGACCCCAGACGTAGAAGGCCGCCGCCCGGGCGACGTGCGCGCCGGGCCGGTCGTCCCGCCACGGGGCGGCGTGCAGCCCGCTGGTCACGGCGACCCGCATCAGCTCGTGCCAGGCGGGGTGGAACTCCACCTCGTCGATGCGATGGCCGTAGCGGTCATGGGTCCGCAGCCGCGGCGGGTTCTCGTTCGCAAGCCGCCCGTTCTCCTGGGCCTGCTCGCCGCCGGCCAGCCGCCCGAGACGGCGGACCTCGTCCTCGGCCCACCCGGCGCCCTCCCGGTGCAGGGCGCTGAGCATTGCCGGGTCTTCTGAGGCGTCGTAGCCAACCAGCGGCCGGGGCTGGTTGGTCACCTCGTGCGTGGCAGCCATACCGCCAGCATGCCAGCGGTCGGCGGCCGAAATCCAGGGCCGCGGTCGTAGGCTGGCAGCCGCGTCAACCGCCGTCATCCCGAGAGGAGCCGCGCATGAACGTCAGCCGCTTCGGCGTGACCGAACTGGACGAGCTGCCCGAGGACCTGCAGGAGCGAGTCGGCGTGATCGCCGAGAAGTCCGGCTTCGTCCCCAACGTCTTCCGCGCGCTCGGCCACCGGCCGGCCGAGCTCCGCGCGTTCCTCGACCAGCACGACGCGCTGATGGACCGCTCCGACGGCCTCAGCAAGGCCGAGCGGGAGCTGGTCGTCGTCGCCACCTCGGGGGCGAACCACTGCGGCTACTGCGTGGTGGCCCACGGCGCCCTGCTGCGGATCCGGTCCAAGAACCCGGAGCTGGCCGACCAGGTGGCGATCAACCCGTGGGAAACCGAGCTGCCAGAACGCTGGCGGGCGATCGTCGACCTCGCCCTCGGGCTCACGCGCACCCCCGAGCGCTTCGGCGAGCGCGAGCTCAACGCGGCCCGCGCGGCCGGCCTGACCGAGGACGAGATCTGGGACGTCGGCGCGATCACGGCGTTCTTCGCGATGTCGAACCGCCTCGCCCACCTGTGCGCGCTGATGCCCAACGCGGAGTTCTACACCATGGGCCGCTGACGCCGGGCGGCGTCGGCCGCGATTTACCACTTTCATCAACACAAATGGATATAACGGGCATCGGAGATGGGTACGTCTCGAGTGCCCCGCCCCGGGTGGCTACGCACGATCCCTTGCTGCCCGAGGAGGGCTCTTGAGTACGGCCAGCCCCGCGACTGATCTCCCGCAGACCCCGGCCACGATTGCCGACGAGCAGATCGGGGTGAACGGCGTCATCGCGGTCGCGCTGACCCGGTCGGTGGGCTCAATGCCCGCGCTGTACGCGGCGCTCGTCATCGTGGGCGGGTGGCTGGCGCTGGCCTCCTGGGGCCCGCTGCACCGGATCGATCCGTATCCGTTCCGCTTCCTGCTCTTCCTCGACAACGTCGTGCAGCTCGTGCTGTGCCTGGTGATCCTGGTCGGCCAGCGCGTTCTCGGGGTGGCGGCCGACCACCGGGCGGTGCAGACCTACGAGAACGCCGAGGCGATCTTCGAGCAGGTGGTGGACCTGCAGGAGCATCTGGACCGGCACGATCGGTCACTCAGCCGGGGAGTCAGCCTGCTGGAGTGGAGCCCCCACCCCTGGATCGAGCGGCACCGGGTGCAGCCGCCGCCCCAGGCCATCGACCAGGCGGTCACCGTCAACGGCCGGATCGCGGCCTGGCTGACGAAGCGGCTGGGCACCATGTGGGCCTTCTACCTGGCGGCCGGGACCCAGGTCGGCTGGATCGTGCTGGCGGGGGCGGGCGTTCAGCGGTTCGACCCGTACCCGTTCGCGTTCATGTCGTTCCTGTCCACCCTCGCCCAGCTCATCTTCATGATCGTGATCATGGTCGGTCAGGACGTGCTCGGGAGGGCCGCCGACCGCCGCTCCGAGCAGACCTTCCTCGACGCCAAGGCCATCCTGCACGAGTGCCGCCGGATGAAGGCGAGGCTGACCACGCAGGATCGCATTCTCGCCAGCCTCACCAGCTACGTCACCGCGCAGGTGACCGAGCACCTGGCACAGGCCATCCACGATGACTACGGCACCATCCACCGATCGGCCGTCGAGGCCGCCGTCGGCCGCGGCCAGGCCCCGGGCGGCGCCTCGCTTGGCTCCTGGGACGAGCTGCCCGAGGAGTTCAAGGAGTCCAACCGCGCTCAGGCCAGGCAGATCGGCGAGAAGCTGGCCGCCATCGGCTGCCTCATGGTGCCGGTCTTCGATCCGACCCTCGAGTTCGCCTTCGACGACGACGAGCTGCGGCTGCTGGCCCGGCTGGAGCACGAGCGCTGGGTGAAGGAGCGCACGTCCCAGGGGTTCGAGCCCGGGGCCGCCCGGTACGGCCGCGTGCGTCCCGACCTGGTGCCCTGGGAACGGCTGTCGGACGAGACGCGGGCGAGGAACATCCAGGCGGTGCGCCGCATTCCGGAGTTGCTGGCCCGGGTCGGCTTCCAGGTGCTGAGAAACGGCGGCAGCCCCTAGGGCTCAGAAGTTACCGCGGCGCTCCTGCTCGCGCTCGATCGCCTCGAACAGCGCCTGGAAGTTCCCCTTGCCGAAGCCGAGGGAACCGTGCCGCTCGATGAGCTCGAAGAAGACGGTGGGCCGGTCGCCGGTCGGCTTGGTGAAGATCTGGAGCAGGTAGCCGTCCTCGTCCCGGTCGACCAGGATGCCGCGCTTCTGCAGCTCCTCGATCGGGGCTCGCACCCGGCCGATGCGGGCCCGCAGCTCCGGGTCCTCGTAGTACGAGTCCGGGGTTGACAGGAACTCGACGCCCTCGGCCACCATGGCGTCGACCGAGGCGATGATGTCGCCGGTGGCGATCGCCACGTGCTGCGCCCCGGGACCGCCGTAGAACTCCAGGTACTCGTCGATCTGCGACTTCTTCTTGCCGACGGCCGGCTCGTTGAGCGGGAACTTCACCCGGTGGTTGCCGTTCGACACCACCTTGCTCATCAGGGCGGAGTAGTTGGTGGCGATGTCATCGCCGATGAACTCGGCCAGGTTGGTGAACCCCATGACCCGGTTGTAGAAGTCGACCCACTGGTCCATCGCGCCGAGCTCGACGTTGCCGACCACGTGGTCGATGGCCTGGAAGATCCGGCGCGGCGAGTCGGCCCGCCGGGTGCGGGTGGATGACTTCTCCACGTAGCCGGGGAGGTACGGCCCGCTGTAGCGGGACCGGTCGACCAGCGTGTGCACGGTGTCGCCGTAGGCGGCGATCGTGGCCAGCCGGACCGTTCCGCGGGAGTCGCTGACGTCGTGCGGCTGCTCGAGCACGACCGCGCCCTGGGCGGACGCGTGGGCGACGCAGCGGTCGACGTCCGGCACCGCCAGCGCGATGTCGACGATGCCGTCGCCGTGGGCCCGGTGGTGGTCGGCGAGCGGGCTGGCCGGGTCGTAGGCGCCCTTGATGACGAAGCGGGCCGCGCCCGACCTCAGCACGTAGGCGTGGTGGTCCCGGTTCCCGGTCTCAGGACCGGAGTAGGCGACCAGCTCCATCCCGAACGCCGACTGCAGGTAGTGGACGGTCTGCACGGCGTTGCCGACGATCCAGACCAGCGCGTCCCAGCCCGACACCGGGAACGGGTCGGCCGACGGGTCGTACTCAACCAGGCCGACCAGCTGCTTGAGCTCATCGAGGCCCAACCCGGCCAGACGTTCGTTGTCGTTCAGCAGCGTGTTGGCGTCCATCGTCGCTCCTCCGCGTGTTCGTCCCGCTCTGCCGCGAGTAGATCAAAATGGGTTAGAGATGCGCAACCAGCCCATTATGTGGTGAGCGAACTGCCCATATCAGCCTACTGATAGCGTCTTCCAAGTAGGCAATGAGTATGGTTAACCGAATTCCGGAGGCGGACGACGAGATGGCTCCCCGACCAGTCCTTGACGCCCTCGACCTCGCCCTGCTGACCGCCCTCCGAGAGCGACCGCACACCGGCGCGCTCGAGCTGTCGCGGATTCTCGGCGTCGCGCGAGCGACCGTGTCGGCCCGGATCGAGCGGCTCGAAAGCGACGGGATCGTGACCGGCTACGGGCCGGACATCGACGTCGCCGCGGCGGGCTTCGGGATCCAGGCCTTCGTCACCCTCGAGATCGCCCAGGGAGCGATCGACGCCGTTCAGCGCGATCTCGAGGCGATACCCGGCGTGATCGAGGCGCACACGATCACCGGCAGCGGCGACGTGCTGTGCCGGATCGCCGCCAGCTCCCACGACGGGCTGCAGCAGGCGCTGGTGGACCTGAACCGGTCGAAGGTCGTGGTCCGGTCGACCAGCGTCATCGCCCTGACCGAGGTCGTCCGGTGGCGGACGCTGCCGCTGCTCGCCTCGGCCGCCGACCCGCGTCCGGGCCGGTCGTCCATGTCGCGCCCGGCACCGTGAGCTGCGGTCCTGGCCGTCGCCAGCGCGGTTTCTGGCGCCGGCTACCTGGCGCTCAGCGACGCCGCCGCCTCGGCCGCCTGGGTCTCGCTGCCGCTGCTGATCCCCTTCATCACGGCGTCGGGGCTAGCCACGGCCCGCCTCAGGCGATGATCATCCAGGGGTGCTCAACCAGGCTGGTCAGCGACTGCAGGAACTTCGCCGCCAGGGCGCCGTCGATCACCCGGTGGTCGACCGACAGGGTGTACCTCAGCCGGTAACGCGGTTCCAGGACGTCCCCGACCACAGTCGGCTCGCGGGTGGTCGCGCCGACCGCCAGGATCGCCGACTCGGGCGGGTTGATGATGGCGGTGAAATGCTCCACCCCGAACATCCCGAGGTTGCTGATCGTGAACGTCCCCCCGCTGGTCTGAGCCGGGGTGAGCTTGCGCTCGGCGGCGAGGGCGACCAGTTGCCTGGCCTCCGCGCCGAGCTGGGTGACGGTCTTGGCGTCGGCGTCCCTGATGACGGGAACGATCAGGCCGCTTTCCGCCGCGACGGCGACGCCGATGTTGATCCGGTCGTGGATCAGCATGACGCCGCTGTCGTCGCCGCCGTAGGAGACGTTGACGTCGGGGTGCTCACGCAGCGCCAGCGCGCACGCCCTGATCAGCAGGTCGTTGACGCTGATCTTGGCCCGGCCCGCCTCGGTCAGCTGTGCGTTCAGCGTCGACCGCAGGTCCATCAGCGCCTGCGCGTCCGCCACCGCGGTCACGTAGAAGTGCGGGATATCCCGGGCGCTGGCGGTCAGGCGCCGGGCGATCACCCGCCGGACCTGGCTGACCGGGGCCTCGCGCGACCCGCGCACGTCGTCCGGGGTCTGCGGGTCGACGGACGCGGAGGAGTCAGCCGCCGGGGACGGCGTCGATCCGGCCGCGGGTGCGGCCAGCAGGTCGGCGATGTCGGCGCGGATGATGCGGCCGCCTGGTCCGCTGCCGGTGACCTGCGACAGGTCGAGGTGATTCTCCCTGACCAGCTTGCGCACCAGGGGCGACGCGATCTGGCGGCTGCTGCCGTTGGCGTGTCCGTCCGCGCTCGCGCCCGGCTGCGGGGACGCGGAGCCGGCGGGCGCCTTCGACGGGGTGGTCGAATCAGTGTCCGCGACCAGAGCCGGCCGGGACCGTTCGGCAACAGCGTTTTTCTTCGGAGCGGCGGGGGCGGCCGGCGCGGGACGGCCGGCACCGTCGTCGAGCAGCGCGATCGGGGCGCCGATGTCGGCGTTCCGGCCCTCCGGGATGAGGATCTCGGCCAGCGTCCCGGCCTGGTAGGCCTCGTACTCCATGACCGCCTTGTCGGTCTCGATCTCGACCAGGACGTCGCCGACCGCGACCTTGTCGCCCGGCTGCTTGCGCCAGGTCGAGATCGCGCCCTCCTCCATCGTGTCGGACAGGCGCGGCATCTTGATCTCAATCACGACTGCGGAACTCCTAGCGCGAGCGGCGCGGTCCGGTGGCCGACGGCGGCGAGGGTCTGCCGGATGGCGGCGGTGACGTCATCGCGCGAGGGCAGCGCCGCCGTCTCCAGCGTCTTCGAATAAGGCATCGGCACCTCCGCCATCGCGACCCGGCGGACCGGCGCGTCGAGGTAGTCGAAGGCGCCGTCGGAGATCGAGGCCGCGACCTCGGCGCCGATCCCGTAGGTGAGCCAGTCGTCTTCAAGCACGACGGCGGCGTGCGTCTTCCTGACCGAGGCGACGATCGTCTCCCGGTCCAGCGGGCGCAGGCTGCGCAGGTCCACGACCTCGATGTCGAGCCCGTCGGACTCGGCCAGGGACGCCGCGACCTCAGCCGCGACGTGCGCCATGCGCGAGTAGCCGATCAGCGTCAGGTCCTTGCCCGGCCTGGTGACGGCGGCCCGGCCGATCTCGGCCGGGGTGTCGTCGTCGGGGACCTCGCCCTTGGTGTTGTAGAGCGCGAGGTTCTCAAGGAACAGCACCGGGTCGTCGTCGCGGATGGCCGCCAGCAGCAGCGCCTTGGCGTCGGCCGGGGTGGACGGGGCGACGACCTTCATGCCGGGGACGAAGGCGTAGAACAGCTCGATGTTCTGCGAGTGGGTCGCGCCGAGCTGCTGCCCGCCGCCGCCCGGCGTGCGGATGACGAGCGGCACGCTCGCCTGGCCGCCGAACATGCCGTAGATCTTGGCCGCGTGGTTGATGATCTGGTCGAGCGCGAGCATGGAGAAGTTGATCGTCATCATCTCGATGACCGGGCGCAGGCCGAGCATCGCCGCGCCGATCGCGGCGCCGGCGAAGCCCTCCTCGGCGATCGGGGTGTCCCGCACCCGCTTCTCGCCGAACTCCTTCAGCAGGCCGGCCGTGATCTTGTAGGAGCCCTCGAAGACGCCGATCTCCTCGCCCATCAGGAAGACGTTGTCGTCCCTGAGCATCTCCGCCCGCAGCGTGTCGTGCAGCGCCTGGCGGTAGGTCATGATGGTCATGCGCTGGCTCCGAGGGCGGGTTCGGGGGCGGGCAGAAGAGTCGGGGCGGCGGCGGGCGGCGGCTCGAACAGGGGCTGGCCCGGCAGCCGCCGCGAGTCGTTCGGCACCGGCGTCGCGTAGGTGTAGTCGAACAGCGTGGAAACGTCGGGGCTGGGGCTGGCGGCGGCGAAGTCGGCCGCCGCGGTGACGATGGCGGCGACCTCTTCCTCAATCGCGGCGATCGCGTCGGGGTCGAGTGCCCCGTCCGCGGTCAGCTTGGCCGCCAGGAGCCGGACCGGGTCTTCGTCCTTGAGCCGCCCGACTTCCGCCGCCGAGCGGTACTTGGCCGGGTCGACGACGGAGTGACCGCGCAGCCGCTCGGTGACGACCTCGAGCAGGTACGGCCGGCCGTTGCGGGCCGCCTCGACCGCCGCGGCCGCCGCGTCGCGGACCGCCAGCGGGTCGAAGCCGTCTACCCGGGCGGACTCCATCCGGTAGGCGGCGCCGCGCTTGTACAGGTCGGGCTCGGCCGACGACTTGGCGACCGTCGTCCCCATGCCGAGCCCGTTGTTGATGATGACGAACACGATCGGCAGCTTCCACAGGGCGGCGATGTTGAGCGACTCGTGGAACGCGCCGATGGCGGTGGTGCCGTCGCCGAGGGTGCACATCACGACCTCGTCGCCGCCGCGGTAGTCGATGGCGAGGGCCGCGCCGGTCGCCAGCGGCAGCTGCCCGCCGACGATGCCGTAGCCGCCGAGCAGCCGGTGGGTGACGTCGAACATGTGCATCGACCCGCCCCAGCCCTTGGAGACGCCGTCGACCCGGCCGTACAGCTCGGCCATGACCCGCTTCGGGTCGATGCCGCGCATGATCGCGTAGCCGTGCTCGCGGTAGTTCGTGAAGAGGTAGTCGGTCGGCCGCAGCGCCGACATGAGGCCGACCACGGCGGCCTCCTCGCCCAGGTTCAGGTGGCAGTAGCCGCCGATGAGGGCCTCGGTATAGGCGCGGGCGGCGCGTTCCTCGAAACGACGGACGAGCACCATGTCCCGGTAGAACTGGCGGAGCTGGGCGTGCCGCTCACCGGGGGCTGCCTGCGGCGCGGTGGTGCGCCGCTGACGTGCCTGAGTTGCCATCGCGTGGCCTTCCCCGGCCTCGTGGGCCGCGCAGGAAAAGAATGACACTGTTTCGTATCATTCTATGCAGAAGCGATGCTGGCCAGGCAAGGCGGCAGGCGGCAGAATTCGCTGAAAGCGCAGGGCTCAGCGGCGGGAAGGGAGGGAGGGGTCATGGACGGGCAGCCCGGGATCCAGCCGCGCAAGCGCGGACGGCCGACGGCCGAGGAGCGGCGCGCGCGGGAAGCCGAGATCCTCAGCAACGTCCTGTGCGTCTTCCTCCACTGCGGTTACGGCGCGAGCACGGTCGACGAGCTCGCGGCGGCGGCCCAGGTCACCAAGCGCACGCTCTACGCCTACTACGGCGACAAGGCCGGGCTCTTCGCCGCCATGGTCACGCAGCTCGCCGCCACCGTGAGCCTGGACGCGACCAGCGACGACGACACGCTCGAGGTGCTCGCCGCGCGCATCGTCAGCCGGGTCCACTCCGATGAGCTCGTCGACCTGCACCGGCTGGTGATCGCCGAGTCGGCCCGGTTCCCCGAACTCGCCCTGATCCTGCACAGCAGCGGTGACGCCAGGCACATCGCCCGGCTCGCGGAGCACATCCGGGCCGAGCGCGGCCCCGCCAGCGAGCCGCTCGCGGAACCGCTGTTCTCCCTGCTGCTGGGCGAGAAGCACCGTCGGCGGCTGCTCGGCATCGACCCGGCCCCCACCCCGGCCGAAGCCGCCGGGCACGCGCGAGCGGCCCTGGCCCAGCTCGGCCTCTCGGGGTAGCGCCTCCCGCTTATGTCTTTCCCAGGAAGCTTGCGAGGGCGATCTTGAATTCCGCGAGTGCGGCCGGGTCGTCCTGGAGGTTCCAGTCCTGGTGGTAGATCCCGTCATGCTGCGCGACGTTGAACCAGACAAAGCCCAGCATGTGGTCTGCCTTCACCCCGGCCAGCAGGCCCTTGATCTGAGTTTCGCGCAGGGACGTGGTGCCGACCGCGGTCTCCGCGACCAGCGCCGGGGCGTTCGTGAACTGGCGGATCTCGTCGAGAGTGGTGCCGATTACCGTGCTGAAGGTGTCGCCCGGGCGGTAGTAGTACCCGTCGATGCCCACCCAGTTGACATATTGCCGGCCGGGCCACCATTGGCGAACGGAGGGATCGAGCCCGGGCTGCGTGGCGTTGACCGTCCACAGCCACGTAACGTTGGACGCTCCTACGGACCGGAACACGTCGACTACATGGCGCCAGGCGGCGATGAAATCGGCCGCGGATGTGTGAGTGTATCCCCACGGATACCAGTTGCCATTCATCTCGTGCCCGAAGGAGATGACAACCGGGTAGCCGAAGGATTCCACGGACTCGGCATAGGAACGGAGCCAGGTGTCTCCGTCGCCGGCCGCGATCTGGCTGACGCTCTGCTTTCCGGTCGGATCGAGGTCCGCAACTAGCGTCGCGCCATGGGCATGCGCGACGTTAGCGTACTGGGCTTCGAATGCCCCGCCCCATCCGTTGTAGTAGAGGAGCAGGTTGGCGGACGTCCCGACCGCGCTATCCCATTGCGCTGCCGGCGTCCAGGACTCAGCGCCGGTGTACAGGCCCACGATCGGCAGAGCGGGCTGCCCTACAGGCCCGGCGCCCGACTTGACAGCCGGCAACGGAGGAAGCGCCGCTGGCTGGCTGTCGCTTTCCGGCGTCCCCGAGAAAGCGACCGCACCTACCGTGACGACTGCCAGCACTATGGAAAATGCGAGGGCGAAGGCATTGCGGGACCGAATCCTCTTCTTCGGATCGTGGGGAAGGGGCTGCCGGACAGGCCGCGACCGCTGGCCGAGTGCGCTCATGGCGTAGATGGCGCGCATGGTGACTGCCGCGTTGACGAGGCCTGTGACCGCCGTGATCAGATACTCGTAGGAGTGCGTCTGATTCATCCGGTATGCGGTCAATCCGAGCCAGGCGACGGCGACGCCGCCGTTCCAGATGATGAGGCTCCACCACAGCCGCTGGACCCGGTTGACCTTTGCCCCCGTCGGCTGCCATTTCAGGGTGCGGCCGCGGGCGTAATCCCAGATCGCCAGCACGTGGGCCCAGCCTCGGATGATGGTCAGCGGGAGGACGTCGCGGAGCCGGTAGTCGCTCAGGTGCCAGTTCGGGTACATGACCAGGCCCACCCACAGCGACGGCCCGAACAACAGCAGGTTCGACAGCCTGATCGTGTCCGGCGCGAACAGCAGGAGCACGACCGGGAAGGCCGGGACGCTGAACACCGCCAACGCGCTCGAGACGTAGTAGAAGAACCCGGATATGTGCGACAGCCGGGCCAGCGGGGACATCTTCACGGTCCACAGGCGCCGCCCGAGAATCACCGTGAAGATGTTGCCCGTGCACCATCTCACCTGCTGGTGGACGAACGCGTGCACGTTGTCAGGAGACGTCCCAGAAGACAGGTTGACCGGCACGTAGACCAGCCGCTGCCCGGCCTGATTGACGTCAAGGCCGGTATGGACGTCTTCTGCGTAGTCGATCAGATGAGGCCCACCAAACGGCTCAAGTGCCGCCCGGCGGTAGATCGCGCACGTTCCCACGCAGATGGCCGCCCCGTAGCGTCCCCTGGATACCTGGATCGACCGGTAGAAGACTTCCTGGATCGCCGACCCCGCGCGCTCGACCCAGGTCTGCTCCGCGGTCGTGCGAAAGTACTGCGGCGACTGGACGATCCCGACATGAGGATCGTCAAAGTACGGCAGCAGCTCCGCCAGCAGGTCAGACCGGGGCGTGAAGTCGGCATCGAGGATGAGGAAGAACTCCCCGTGCGTGTGTCTGAACGCATTCCGCAGGTTTCCGGACTTGCGATACGCGCCCCTATTGGAACGAACGATATACTCGAATTCCAGCTGGGCGGCCATATGGCGCGCGATCTCGTCCGCCCCATCATCAAGGACGTACGCGTTAGCGCGTCCGGGGTATGCCTTCATTAGCCTGGCTACGGATGCCCAGGTGTTGTACAGGATCTCCGGCGCTTCCCCGCAGATGGGCAGGTAGATATCGACGTCCGGATAGCGCCGTGGACGCCAATTAACCACTTTGCTTCGGTGGGCCGAGAGATTGAAACCGCGACCGGAAAAATTGATCGGCAAGCTCATGAGCTGATACACGGCGTACAACGCGGTGAACGGCGCGAGCATCACCGCCGCGCCTATTCTATACTCCGTGATCACCTGGCTTGCGACCAGGAAGAAGAAGCCTGCGGTCAGCCACGTAGAAAGGTAGGGAAGTGCTCTATTAATGTAGGCGTACTTCTCGGCGTCGTCTGGCGGGACGGGAAGCACCGGCCCGGGCCGCATGTCTCCCGGAGTTGTGCGTTTGGCGCTCTTGGCCTGAGTCGTCAAATCCGCCCCTTCGAAATACGCGTCCACACGGCGTACTGCGTGTACGGGCCAAGTCGCTGCCGCACATAGAAGCTGCGGGTCAATTTATACCGCCCGCTCTGGGCCAGTAGCTGCCGTAGTTTGAGGTCGAGCGGCGTCGTGTCCACGTAATCGAAGACGACCGCCGCGTACTGGCCCGTGAGGATCTGCCCCCGGAACATGCTCACATCGTCGTTGACATTGATGGCCTGCCAGTTCTTCCACCGGACGCCCGGGAGGTAGTACTCGAGGACCGGATCGTCTTCGGCCAGGATTTTCCCGTCTCCGGCTATTGGCTTCAGGTAGGAGACCACGGAGGTGGCCGTGGGCCAGCCCTGGAAGTGGGATCCCGCGAGCAGTATCCCGGAGCCCATCGCGAGGACCGCGATCGCGAGGCTCGCCGCGATCGCCCGCCCGGCCTTGGCCGCGGGGACGCTCTGAATGAACGCCGCCAGCGCGAACCCGGCGACCGCGCAGGCGAACCACCCACCGTAGCCCACGTGCTTGAACAGGCTGGTGAACGTGCCGATGCGGGCCTGCTCAAGCGGCGCGAGCAGGCCGGCGACCACGAGCAGCCAGGCGATGGCGGTCTGCGGCCGGCCGCGCCTGCCGCCGGAGCTCATGATCGCGCCCATGACGGCCAGCACCAAGACGACCGCGACCCAGCCCAGGCTGGTGTACAGCACGCCGACGGGCGACGCGTCTCCCTGCTGCCGCGACAAGGTCGTGAACTTAATGCCCTGCCAGTACGACGCGCCGCCCATGTGCAGGCCGATGGCAATCGGCAGGGCAACGCCAGCGGTGAATACGATCCCCGCGGCCAGCCCGGCGCCTCGGCCCGACCGCCGCCAGACCAGCAGGACGACAAGCCCGATGACGATCGGAGTCCACAGCGCGGTCGCGTACTTAGTCGCGTCCGCCAGCGCGCAGACAACACCGGACAGCAACAGCAGGGCGGTGCGGACGGCGCTTCCGCGGCCGGCCGAAACGACCCCAATCCACGCGGAGAGGGCCATGAGCGTCAGCGCCATGGCGTCGTAGGTGGCGAAGGCCCCGAGGAACTCGGTCGCACCGAGGACGGCGAAAAGGAACGCGGCGAAGTTCGCCGCCCCGCGATTAAATAGCCGCCGCGTGATGCCGTGCAGCAGGGTCGTGGCGAGCAGCATGAACGCCAGCGAGAGAAGACGCGCTCCGGCCAGCCCGCCATAGTGGTTCGCCAGCGCCCCGAGCGGCGGATACAAGACCGGTGCGCCGGAGAAGTAGCTCGCGTAATCCGGGATCTGGGTGCCGTGCAGCCAGTGCGCCCACTCAAGATGGCCGGCCCACAGGTACAGCCCTTCGTCCTGAAAAGCCGTGTTGGCCCTGATCAGCCGGGCCGATAGCGCCACCTGGAGCGCGACCACAACGGGCAGCAGCCACCGTCGGGCGACAAGATCGACGTCAACGGCGCGCTCCTGCTCGGCCGCTACGTACTGGAGGTACTTCAGCGCCGTCAGTTGAGCGGCCGTATCCGGACCGGTGTACGGCAAGGGCCGGTTGAGCTGCCCGATTACCCCGGTCTCGCGATCGCGTTCTTCGGGCCCCCAGATCTGGAGGCGCCGCACCGGCAGTGGTTCTTGGATGGGCTCGCGAAATGCGACCGAATTCATACCGTGAGTAACCGGCAGTGTGCGGGTCGGGTTTTCTTGGTTGGTCGGCAAGCCCACGCCTCCGAGTCAGTCGGACGCCCACATGGCTACATGAATATACATCTAGTCATCGTACGACCACGTTCCGTTTATCATTCTGTGTAGATATGTGTCATATATGGCAATAAGTCGCCCGATAGGGCATTGCCAGGCCGGTCATGTCTCTGGCCAGGTAGTTTGATCCGCGGCGGCATGGGGATGTGCTGGCCGCTCGTCATGGCGGGGTCCTGGGTAGCCGCCCCGCTTCGTGTCGGCAGAGTGCGAGCGGCCCTCGCTCAGCTCGCCTCTCGGGGGCAACCCCCGCCGCGCTGCGCATGTCGCGACAATTGATAACTCTACGGAGTGTCGCGAGGACGGACAGCTACGGGCGAACTATGGTGGAGACCGCCAACCACCTATTTCGCGTCCCCGGGGGGGAATGGAGCAGCCTGGTCCGCTGCTCGAGTGTCCCGCCGGGGACTAGCCACCGGCACGGCTAGACCCCCGGACGCGTGGACTGCCTCGATCACCGGCATCCACGAGAGGAGTGTGACCTGACGTGGACTTTCTCAAGACGCTTTTCAGCAGAAGAGGCTTCCTCATCGCCCTCTACATTCTGATTGGCGTCGTTCTCAACACGGCCTCTCCGCATGTGCCCGCGTCCCCGGACAGCGTGCCGTTGCTGCACAGCTGGGGCCAGTACATCATCTCGGTGCTGTTCTGGCCGCTGAGCCTGTGGCATCCGACGTTCACCCTGGGCAAGTGGACGCCCTGATTGGGAACGCTGCCGGTTCCCCGGCGTGACCCTCCCGGTGAACTCCGCGAGTTAGTCGTTTGCTCATCTTCACTGCAACTCGGACACAACCGACCAAGTCTCTCCGGCGTCTCTGATGGCAGTTTCCTGAGCTTTGGTTGAAGGTTCAGGAAACACGGCCTTATCACGAGATCGGAGTTGCATACATGCGCGTACGACGAAGAAGGCGACAGCTTGCGGGCGCCCTGGCGGTAGCGGTGGTGGGGCTGGTGGGCCTGGCGGTGTCGCCGTCGGCGTCCGCCTCATCGACCCACGCTGCCGCGACGACGGCGATGACGGCAGGCAGGACCCTTCCGGCCGGGGAGCGGCAGGTATGCCCGACGCCGACGAGCCCCGGCGTGATGTCCTGCCTGTCGGTCATCAAGACCGGCACGCGCGCCGCGTTCCAGCCCGACCTGGTCAATCCGTTCGCTTACCGGCCGGCCGACCTGCAGCAGGCCTACAACCTGGTCGCGGCGTCCAAGAACCGCGGCAAGGGCATGACGGTCGCGATCGTCGACGGCGGCGACGACCCGGACGCGGCCCGGAACCTGGCCGCCTACCGCAAGGAGTGGGGCCTGCCCGCGTGCGACACCGCCACCGGCGCGGGCTGCGTGGTGAAGGTCAATCAGAACGGGAAGGCCAGCCCGCTGCCGATCGCGGACCCGACCGGATCGTGGGAGGTCGAGGAATCCCTCGACCTGGACATGGTCTCGGCGATCTGCCCGAACTGCCGGATCCTGCTGGTCGAGGCCGGCTTCGATGCCGCCAACATCCCGGAACAGTACAACCCCGGCATCACCCAGTTCTCGGCCGCCGAGGACTCCGCGGTGGCGCTCGGCGCGAAGTTCGTCTCCAACAGCTGGGGCGGCCCGGAGTCCTTTGCCGACCAGGCCTATAACGCGGCGTTCCGGCACCCGGGGGTCGCCATCACCGTCGCCGCGGGCGATGCGGGCTACGGCGTGTCCTACCCGGCGAGCACCCAGTTCGTGACGTCCGTCGGCGGCACCACCCTGGTCCCGGCAACGGGCAAATCCCGGGGCTGGACCGAGAGCGCCTGGAGCGAAACCGGGTCCGGCTGCTCGGCCGTCCAGGCCAAGCCCGCGTGGCAGGCCGTCGACGACACCTCACCCGACGGCTGCCTGACCAGGACCGACAACGACGTGTCGGCGGTCGCCGACCCCAACACCGGCGTCTGGATCTACGACACCTACCCCTACCTGGGCCAGACCCTGGACTGGGAGTCGGTCGGCGGCACCAGCGCGGCATCGCCGATCATCGCCGCCGTGTACGCGTTGGCCGGAACACCGAAGCCGGGCACCTACCCGGCGTCCTACCTGTACCAGAAGGGTCACGCGGCCGACCTGTACCCGGCCACCGGCGGCACCAACGGGTGGTGCGAGACCTTCCGCGCCTACCTGTGCCACGGCGAGCCCGGTTACGACGCCCCGACCGGCCTGGGGACCCCGGACGGCATCACCGCCTTCGCGAGCACGACGGCCGGGAACACGATCTCCGTTACCGACCCGGGCACCCTGGACGTGGCCGCGGGCGCCAAGCTGACGCTGTCACTGCAGGCGACCGACTCGGCCGGCAAGGCCCTGACGTGGACGGCGGTTGAACTGCCGACGGGCCTGTCGATCAGCCGGTCCGGCGTCATCTCCGGCACCCCGGTCAAGACCGCGACCGCGCTGACGTCAAAGGTGACGGTGACGGCGGCCGATGCGAGTGGGGCGAAGGGATCGGCGTCCTTCACCATGGTCGTGGCGCCCGACCTGGCGGCGGGCTACAGCCAGACAACCGGCCAGGTGGCGGCGGTGTTCACCAGCATGTGCCTGGACGACACCGGCAACGCCGCCGCGAACGGGACCAAGGCCGAGTTCGCGCCGTGCGCGACGTCGGCCGAGCAGCAGTGGGCGCTGGTACCCGACGCGGCGCCCGACGGCAGCCAGACCCTGCAGATCAACCGCAAGTGCCTGGACACGGCCGGCACTGCCAGCGGCAGCGGGGTCGAACTCGCCACCTGCAACGGCTCGGCCGGCGAGACATGGTCACTGGAACAGGGCGAGGGCACGTTGACCAACCCCGCTACCGGGCTGTGCCTGACCGACCCGAACTCCGGCGCGACGACCGCCCTGGCGGCCGAGATCTTCAACTGCGCCGCCAACCCGGCGGCCGGCGGGTCGGACCACTTCCAGCTCCCGGCCGGTTCCATCGTCTCTGCGGTGGGCACGATGTGCGCCTCAGACCCGGGCAACAGCACAGTCTCCGGGACCGCAGTGGAACTTGAGCCGTGCGACGCAGTCAGCGCGCAGCGCTGGGGCGACTTCTCCGATTTCCTGTTCTCGGCGACCGGGGAACCGGCCACGCACCAGGGGCTGTGCCTGACCGCGCTGGCGACAACTAACACGACCTATCCGTTTGAGTACCTGGAGAACACACCCGTCGCGGTGGCCAACTGCACACCGACGCCCTCGCAGAGCAGCAGCAACGTCAGCTACCTGAACTCCGACTGGGCGACCAGGCCGAACGGGGAAATCGTCAACACCGACGCCAACCTCTGCCTGGCCGACCGCGGCTCGTCCACCACCAAGGGCAGCAAGCTCTTCCTTGAAGCGTGCGACGGAGACGCCGGCGAGATCTGGGGGGTGGGCTGACCGCAACCGCAGCATGTCGACGTTCACCGCTGACGCGCTGAGCTAGCCCGTCACGGGCGAGGGGCGTTCCCGCTCGCGGGAACGCCCCTCTTGCCATGAATGCCGCTAAGTTGTCCCTCTGTGACGCCGGATAGGGGCAGTGAGCCCGAAAGCGCCGCTGGCGGCCGGCTGCCGTTCACCCCGGCGAAGCGGGACACTGTCGCGCAGGTCGTGGCGGTCGCCGCCGGGGTCCTCGCGATGGCCAGCGGGCAGCTCATGTGGCGGATCCTCGGCTACACCGCGGCGAACCTGAGCACCGGGGTTTCCTTCGAGCCGAAATCGATCACCAATCGGGAGATGTCGGACACGTGGACGTAATCCCGCGAGGAGCAGCCGTCACCATAGGTGAAGTGTCCTGATGTGCGCCATATGCCATGTCTGCGCGCGAATTTCGTGTCGGCTGCGGGAAATCTAGCAACGGCAGCCACCTGCGACGGGGACGTTCGACAGGACCTTCGGCTCTCGGCGATTCGTATAATTCAGAGCATCCTTGCCAAAAGAGATCGAAAACGTTCTGCAAGGAGGATCGAAATGGTGTGGATCATCACCGGCAGTATCATTTACTTTATACTCGTGGTTACTCTTGGCGTTGCGTCGATCAGGAAGGGCCATTGGGTGATGTTCATCATCGGGCTCTTCCTGCCATTCTTCTGGCTCATTGGCGCGCTGATGCCTTCGCGGAGGCTTGCCTACTAGGCGAGCCTGCCTCGGGGGAGAGCGTTTTTAGGAGCGACCATGACGAACCAGGACTTCCAGACCCTGCCGACGGTGAAGCGGCGACGGCTCGTCTTCTCGGCGGTCCTGCGCGGCGTCCTGGTCGCCGTGGTGCTGGTCGTTCTGTACTACGTACTTCCGCTGAACGGGCGATGGGATTCGCAAGCGGCGATCCGGTTGCTGGTTGGCGTCCTGGTCTTCGCGGGTGTCATGGCGTGGGAGGTCAGGGTCATCGCCGGCTCGCGGTACCCGGGTCTGCGGGCGGCCGAGGCGCTGGGGTTGATTCTTCCCTTGTACCTGGTGCTGTTCGCCTCCACCTACTTTGTGATGGAGCAAGTCTCCGCGGCGAGCTTCACCGAGCCGCTGACCCGCACGGACGCCTTGTACTTCACGGTGACCGTGTTCTCCACGGTGGGTTTCGGGGATATTACCGCCAAATCCGAGGCGGCCCGGGTGGTGCTCATCGTGCAGATGCTCGGTGACCTCGCGCTTCTGGGCGCCGGCATACGAGTGCTGGTGGGGGCCGTGCAACGCGGCCGGGAAAAGCGCTCGGATACGGGCGATGACTCCGGGCCGGCCGCCAGGTAACGGCCTCCTTGTGGTCCTGGGATGGGCACGGCGGTCGGCCTTTGCCTCAGCATGTCAACGGGGTGCTCGTCCGCTGGGTCGCTAGTGATGAACAATCATGACCAGCCAGATTCCACCTCAGGACCCGCTGCACCGTTCGTTCCGTGGTCCGGATTGACGGATACGAGCTCAACGCCCAGCTCCTGGATTCGCTCGATGAGCCCGAGCAGGTGCGCCTGGTCGGCAACCTGGCCGGTCAGCGTCGTCATCCCCGCGAGCCGCTGCAGCTGCATGCCTTCAAAAAGGAATCCGAACGAATCGCCCAGCTCCCCGCGAAGGATAAGGCGGTACCTGCGGCTTTGCGGCCAGTTGCTGTCCATGTCTACGCAGCCTCACACTCAGGCAGGCGACCCGTCATCCCCTTTCGGCCGGGCTCCCCTAGGGGAAAGCGGCTGCGAGGCCAGACCCGGGCCTGCAAGCACGTCCGGGCGCTGACCAGTCACGGGGCAGGTACGTCCCGGCCCGCTGCGACCCGTGCGTCATCTCTTCGATGTTCGCCGAAGAAGCCGAGTTCGCGGCCGCGTTCGAGCGCACCGGCCCGTGAGCACACAGCGAGCTTGCGGTAGATCGCCCGGACGTGACTATGGACCGTGCTGTGCGACACGAACAGCTCACGGGCGATATCTCGCTCGGACAAATCGCCGTGCAGAAGCCTGAGCACCCGGAGCTCGCGCTGCGTCAGCTCATGTTCTCCGGATTGGACGTGGCGGATCCGCGGTGGCCGGTCAAGAACAGCCAGCCTCCCGGCCAGGATGCCCGGATCAGGACAGGATTCGAGGATGGACCTCGCCTCGGCTATCACATCCGCGGCACGCTTGTGCTCGCCCAGGGCCCGAAGCGCCGACGCCTGCCTGAGCAGCGCATTCGCCAGCTGGATGGGCTGGCCGAAGGTCCGCGAGAACGCCACACCGCGTTCGATGAGCGGCAGCGCCTCCTCGGGCCTGTCACGCGCCGCGAGCGATACTCCCAGAGCCAGCGGGGCCACGCCGATGACGTTCTCGGTGCCTTGCTCCCGCACGAATTCGACGGCCGCGTCCGCCAGCATCCGCTGTTCGTCAAGGCGTCCCCGCTCGCCGGCGATCCACGATCGGTAAGCCAGCGACGCCTCGCCAGCCAGCCACTGCGCGCTCTCAGGCGCCAGCGCCGCCGCTTCCGCGAACCACCGGTCGGCCTCGTCAGGCTCGCCCCGGAAGTACAGGCCCGTGCCCAGCGCCCAGCAAGCCAGTGGCCGCCAAGGCGACCCGGGGCCCTCAAGCTCGGCCGCCCGGCGGCCATTTTCCAGCTGGGCGCCCGCATCTCCCCACGGAAAGCAGGCCCGCAGCAGCGTCAGGCTGGCCTCGCCCGAGCTGAAGCCGTCCGGCAGCGGCCCCGCGCGCAGATCGCCCAGCCGTTCGACCGCCGCGATGGCCAGCGCCGCCTCCTCCCGCCTGGCGGACAGCGAGAGCACCCACGCCTGGATCAGGAGCAGATGCGCGTCCCCGCTCAGCATCTCGTCGGGGAGCCGCCGCAGCCAGGCCAGGACGGTGTCGTACCTGCACGTGTTCGCGTAGCTTATCCAGGGGATCCGGATCAGCTCGCCGGCCTCGGCGTACGCCCCGGCTGCTGTGGCATGCTGGATCGCCTCGTCGGTCGTCCCGTAATCACGATGCCAGGCATAGGCGCGCCGGTGCAGCCCCGGGGCCGTGCCCGGCTCGCGCCGCTCGAGCTCCACCCGCAGCAGCCGTGTGAAGAGGTGATGGAAGCGGTACCAGCCGCCCTCGTCGTCGAGCGGAACCAGGAACAGGTTGGTTCGAGACAGCGCGTCGAGCATCGCGGCCGAGCCCTCTTGGTCAAGCACGGCATCGCACAGCGGGCCGGACAGCCGTTCGAGAATCGACGTGCGGAGCATCAGCGCCTGCGCCGGCGGGTCGTGCGCCTCGACTACCTCTGTCATCAGGAAATCCACCACGTGACGGGTGGAGCCGCCAAAGCTGCGCACCAAGGCGCGACGGTCCGCGGTGCCCTGCAGCGAGAGCGCGGCGAGATAGAGCCCGGCCGGCCATCCCTCCGTCTTCGCTACCAGCTCTCCGACATCTTCAGGTGTCAGTCCGAGCCCGAGGCGGCCGTTCAGGAATGCGTCCGCCTCCTCGGGGGTGAACCGCAGGTCGCGGGCCCGCAGCTCGAGCAAATCGTCATGGGCGCGCAGCGCGGCGACCGGAAGGGCCGGCTCGTCCTGGTCGCCAGCACGAGCTGGAACCCGGGCGGCGCATGGTCGATGAACCACCGGACACTATCGCGGGCCGGCGCGCTCGACAGCCGGTGGAAGTCATCCAGGATGAGCGTGATCTCACCCTGGCCGTCCAGCTCGTTGACCAGGCGCGGCAGGGACACGTCGATGACCGGTGCCACGACCGTCTGCGCCGGCGCCGGCCTGCCGGCGGCGGGGTTTGCGCGGCGCAGCGCCGCGATCGCATGCGTCCAGAGGACTACAGGGTCGTTGTCGCCCGCGTCCAGCGTCAGCCACGCGAAGGGCGTGCGCGCGGCCTCGGCCTCGTGCCACGCCGCCAGCAGGGTGGTCTTCCCGAAGCCCGCCGGGCACGCGACGAGTGTGAGCCTGCGGTCCGAGCCCCTCCGAAGACGTTCCAGCAGGCGCCCGCGCGGAATCGTCAGCTCGCGCACGAGTGGCGGATGCAGTTTCGTGCCAACCAGAATCGGCTGATCTGTGCCCTGCCGCACCCCGCCGCCCGGGCCGGGGCCTTGCCGTTCAGAGTC
The DNA here is from genome assembly GCA_963836195.1 of uncultured Actinomycetota bacterium. Taxonomy (GTDB): domain Bacteria; phylum Actinomycetota; class Actinomycetes; order Streptosporangiales; family Streptosporangiaceae; genus Trebonia. The sequence continues at coordinate 35,818 of CAWIIX010000024.1, forward strand.
GCCCTGGCGGGCCTGCGGCACTAGCGGGAGGCGCGAAAGACTCGCTGCCTGTCCGCCGCCGGATACCTCCTGCGCGGGGCGCATGCCCTCAGCCTACCGGTTTCTGATCTGGCTGAATTCTCACCCGCATCGGGCGCCGCACGACCACCGTTCCGGCTCCATGATCTGTCAGCGCCCCACCAGTGACGGGGCCGGTTGTGGCTGAACGTCTGGAGCCTCAGGTTGGCATAGACGCTTCGACCATTCGCTCGGTCAGGAAGTGCCGTCTTCTCACATGGCAGCGGTCGGAGGCCGCGCACGGGCACGGACTCTGACGGGCGCGAGGTGCGCATGCCGCAGTGACAGGGGTCCGGCTTTGGCTGAGCGGTGCGGATGCTCATCGCAACCTCAGCTGAATGTCAGCGATGATCGGCGGCATGCGATTTGCTCGTGGCTTGTCAGATGTGCTCGAGCGCTTCGGGGCGCTGGGCCAGCCGGTCCTCGGCGTGGGCGACCATCGGCATGCCGCCGTTGCCGACGGCGAGCGGGGTCATGTGGTAGCCGTGGTAGGTCATCATCCCGCCGGCCAGGAACGCCACCTCGTCCCAGCCGTTGTGCCTCAGCACGCAGTAGGCGATGTAGCTGCGGAAGCCCGACCGGCAGTAGGTGTACACGGGCTTGCCCCGGGGCACCTCATCCACTCGTTGGCGCAGCTCGGTGTACGGCAGCAGGACTGCCCCGGGGATGTGCCATGCCTTGTATTCGGCCGGCGTGCGCACATCCAGGATCGTCACCCGCCCGGCGCAGCCCGGGTAGTCCTCCGGGTACCACAGGTGGATGTCGCCGCGCAGCAGGTTCGAGCCCAGGAAGCCCGCCATGTTGACCGGGTCCTTCGCCGCCCCGTACGGCGGGGCGTAGGCCAGCTCCAGGTGCTCCAGGTCGAACACCGTCATCCCAGCGCGCAGCGCGACCGCCAGGACGTCGATGCGCGTGTCGACGCCGTCCCAGCCGAGCACCTGGGCGCCCAGCAGCTTGCCCCGGGCCGGGTCGAACAGCACCTTCAGGAACAGCGGCGCGGTGCCCGGATAGTACGCGGCGTGGCCGTTCTGGTGGGTGTAGACCTTGCGGAAGTCCAGGCCCGCCGCGCGCAGCTCGGTCTCGGTCAGGCCGGTGCCCCCGGCGGTCATCTCGAACACCTTGACCACGGCCGTCCCCTGGGTGCCCCGGTAGCCTCCGACATCCTCGCGGCCCGCGATCGTGTCGGCGGCGATCCGGCCCTCCCGGTTGGCCGGGCCGGCCAGCATCGACAGCACCGGCTCCCCGGTCAGAAAGTGCGCGGTCTCCACCGCGTCGCCGGCTGCGAGGATGTCCGGTGCCGAGGTGCGCATCTGCGCGTCGACCATGATGCCGCCGCGCGGCCCGATCTCCAGGCCGGCGTCTCGGGCGAGGCCCACGTTGGGCCGCGCCCCGGCCGCCAGCACGACAACGTCAGCCTCTACTGACGTGCCGTCGGACAGATCGACTAGGAGCTGGTCGTCTGTCCCCCGCCGGACCGCTGTGGCCGATGTGCCGAGCCGCAGGTCCACCTCGTGGGTGGCGGCGTGGTAGTCCAGGATCCGCGTCATCTCGGGGTCCAGCCAGGACATCAGCCGCTCGGCCTGCTCGACCACGGTCGTCGCCAGCCCGCGAGCCCGGAACGCCTCGGTAAGCTCCAGGCCGATGTAGCTGCCGCCGACGATGACCGCGCTGGTGGCGCCCTTGTCCAGCTGGGCGATGATCCGGTCCATGTCGGGGATGTTGCGCAGCACGTCCACCCGCGGGTCATCTGCCCCCGGGATCGGCGGCCGGACAGGTTCGGCCCCCGGGCACAGCACCAGCTTGTCGTAGGACTCCCGGTACGTCCGCGCCTGAGCGAGGTCGCGCACCTCGACCTCCTTGGCGTCGCGGTCGATGCGGATCACGTCCTGCCCGGTCCGCACATCAAGCGCCAGGCTCTTGGCCAGGCTCTCCGGCGTCTGCAGCAGCAGGCTGTCCCGGTCCGGGATGGCCCCGCCGATGTGATACGGCAGGCCGCAGTTCGCGAACGAGACGTAGTGGCCCCGCTCGAGCACGACGATCTCCGCCGACTCATCCAGCCGCCGCAGCCGCGCCCCGGTCGAGGCGCCGCCCGCGACTCCTCCCACGATCACCGTCTTCATCCCGTCACCTCTCAGCCAGGCCGCGGCCCGGCAGCTCATTGATAGTTCGCGCGCCTACGGCCGGGGACGGGCCGGTCAGCTGACTTCGGCGGCTGCGGTGCGCGGCGCCGATCAGGACAGCCGGCCGGAGGTTACATGTCGTTGACCGCAGACTGCAGGGCCTTGTCGATGTCTTTGGGGTCCACGTCAAGGTCCTGGGCTGTTTCCTTCTCCGCCCTGGTCACCGCGTTCTTGATCGCGTCCTCGACCTTGCTCTCGCCGACCACGACGAGCCCGGCCTGCCCCGGGTCGATGAAGTCCCCCAGCTGCTTAGCCTGCGACCGTGACATTCCCTTGGACAGGTGCCCGGTGATCCCGCCTGCCACGCCGCCGACCGCGGCCGCGCCCAGCACCGCCGGCGGGAAGATGACTCCGATCGCCGCCCCGGCGGCGATGCCCCACCAGGCGCCCTTTCGGGTGGCCGTCTCGTCCTTATTCTCATGCACCTTGCCGTTGGCATCCTTGGTGACCACGGCCGCATCGTAGGAGCCCACCAGGCCCGCCGCGTGAGCGTCCTTGACGACCTGGTAGTCATCCTGTGCCGTTGCCTCATCCGGATACGTCGCCACCAGGATGAACGTGCTACCGGACATGCCGACCTCCTCCAGTTCCGCTGGCATCCTTTGCCAGGCGGTTCAGCCAGCCCGCCGCGGCCGTCGCCGGCCGCTGCGTCACGGCCCTAGGCTCACACCCGGGCAGGCGCCCCCGCATCACCTGCCGCCCGAATTCCCCTAGGGGAAGCCGCGAACGTCGGCTCACCGGTACCGGCCGCCTGGCTTCAGCGATGGCGTGCCCTCGCCTCTCCGCCGTGCTGCTCTTGCCGGACCTCGCGGTTCATCCGCCGGGCACATCGCCGCGACACGTGCTCCAGGCCCAGAGCGCTGGTCCCTGTCGCCGACCGAAGATCACCGCGCCGCTCGCCGATGCGATCGGCCAACGCCGGAAACGCGCTCGCTCATGCAGACAAGACCGGCGTTCGGCGCACTCCGGCCGACGATAAGGGCTCCGAGGGGCATCCTGCCGGCCAAGGCCGTCCGTCTTGGCGCCGGGGGTTCCGGACCGGCCTGTCCTGGCCGTGGGTTTCCCCTAGGTGAATTCGGGGGCAGGTGATGCGGGGGCGCCCGCCCGGGTGTGAGCCTGAGACCGAGTCGCAGCGGCCGGCAACGGCCGCGGCGGGCTGGCTGAACCGCCTGGCAACCGATGCCAGCGGACAAGAGGAGGGCCCCATGGCCGCCGATACACCTGTCCTTGACACACTCGCCGACATCACCGCGGCGTCGGTCGAGCACAATTCTCTCGCCCCGCGCGAGCTCATGCTCACGCGGATCGCCGCGCTGATCGCAATGGACGCGCCGGCTGCGTCCTACCTTGCCAACGCCGGGGCGGCCCAGGACAGCGGGGTCACGGCTGAGGACCTCCAGGGAGTCATGATCGCCGTCGCCCCAGTGGTGGGTGCGGCCCGGGTGGTCTCGGCAGGCGGGAGCATCCTCCGGGCGCTGGGCATCGCGATCGCGGTAGCCGACTCCGAGATTGCCGACGACAGCTACGCCAGGCACTAGCGGCCGCTAGGCCCAGCAAACCACGCCAGCGGATCGGATCCCAGACGACTACGGGCCCGGTGACACTGGCGGGGAACGTGCGCCGGACGATCCTGCCTGAGAGGTGAGTCGTGACCCAGGTGTCGACGGTATTCCAGCTCAACCGGCAGGGATTCAGCCTGCGCAGAGGCGTCGTCTTCGCGGTTGTGCTGGGACTGCTGATCATCGTGGGCGTGCTCCCGGCGGAGCGGAGGTACTTCCTCACTGCGATCTTCGGGGCGCTGATCGCGGCCGTGAGCGACCCCGGCGGGAGCTACGGCTACCGGGTGCCCCGGCTGGCCGTGGTCGCAGCAGCCGGCGCACTGCTGACGGCCCTGGGATTCGGTATAGGCGGAGGGCCCTGGGGGTTCGTGGTGCTGGCCGCCTTCGTGGCCACGCTGCTGGGCGGGCTGGCGGTGACATACGGCCTGCACCGATTCGTCGCGGCCTATCTGCTCAACATTTGGTTCATCGTCGCCCTCGGCCTGCCGACTCTCATCTCCTTCGAAGTGCCGGGTCTGTTCGGCTCCGGCCTGATCCACACCGAGCCGTGGAAGCAGGCGTTGGCCTGGCTGGTCGGGTCGGGGCTGTGGATCGCTTACACCTTCCTCATGTGGCTGGCCCGGAGGCGGGTCGCCGAGCCCCAGCCTGTCGCCGAGATCCCCGGGGACATCTCGCCGCGGCCGCTGACCCGGCCGCTGATCCTTTTCGCGGTGATCCGGGGCGCCGCCCTGGCGATCGCCGTCGCGATCTCCTTCGGGCTGCACCTGCCCAACGCCTACTGGATGCCCATCGCCACGATCATTGCCATGAAGCCCAGCCTGCAGCAATCCAGCCTCATCGCCGAGCGGCGCATTGCCGGGACGGTCGTGGGCGCCGGGGTGGCCGCCCTCGTCCTCCTGGCGGTCGACAACAGGACCGCGCTCGAGGTCATCGTCGTCCTCCTGATCGCCCTGGCAGCGTCCATCCACGACGTGAACTACGCCTGGTACACCGCAGCCATGGCCGGGGCCATCCTGATCGCCGCGGACGTACCCCACCCGTCCAACCTTGCCGACGAGGGACGCAGGATCCTGTTCACGTTCGCAGGCGTCGGGATCGCCCTCATCGTCATGTTCCTGGCGGACCGACTGCAAAAGCACACCGCCAAGGCAGCACCACAAGCACCTGCTCACCCGGCCCGGACGACCTGAGCAGCGTGAGAGATCAACCACGATGAGTCAAGCTGACCGACTGACAGCTGTGGCTACGCCCCAAAGTGCACAAAGCACACACCGCTGCAAGCTGGAGTCGGGGCTGGACCGGCTGACTCCGGCGGAGCGCGCGGAGCGGGGCAAGGAAGCGCGGGCCGCTGTGCCCCGTGAGAGCCACGCGGAGTTCGACCCGGGGCCGGGCCGGCCCGACCCGATCGATTTGCTGGAAGAGCAGGCGAAGTCGCGGGTGCCGGAGCTGGTGCCCATCCGGCGCGGCCGGATGATGGTGTCCCCGTTCACCTACTACCGCGGCGCTGCCGATGGCCAGCGACCTTTCCCGGACGCCGGTGTCCGGGCTGGCGGTGCAGGCGTGCGGGGACGCGCACCTGTCGAACTTCGGCATTTTCGGCTCAGCGGACCGACTCCTCGTCTTCGACGTGGGGGCTTGCGTTCACCTCGCGCCCATTCTCCGCCCGCTCATGAGATGATCTGCGCTAGGCGCGAGCTAACGGTCCATTCAAAAATCAAAAGCCGTTCAGCCGAACGGACCGTGGCTTCTACCGCGAGCGGGCACAACGACGCGCTGCGCCTGGCTGGCCAACCGGCTCGTCGGCATCCTCCACGGATGCCTCAAAGACACGCACCACCTACGACGAGGCGACCGATTGGCCCACCGAGACGAATTCCCCGGGGCCGACCTCGCCGCTTGACACCTAATCTCGTGGGATGTCCGGCACCCGTGGCGAGCGTCCGCAACGACCTGCATCCCGCAGCTGCGACTCCACTCCCGTCCGATCCAAGGGTGCTCTCGCCGTGCTCAGCCGGACGTATATACGACACAGCCGTACTTTTGGTGCATTATTCGGCCTTCGTCTGGCTCGATCGCATAGCCACGCCGACGTCTCTTTCTCAGATTCCGACATATTCGTACTGAAAGAGTCACCGTTGGTTACGTCGATGTGTTATCGTCTCGGTGGTCGAGTCATTGCTCCTGTTTCGCAGGAGTCATTCAGTCTCGACTGCTGCTCAGGACCCCGGCAGCGGACCTTGTGGACCGCCAAGCCGGAGGAGCCGTGCGACATACCCCGCAGGAACGTCTCCCGGGCCGTCGTCCGCCGCCATCCAGCTCCGCCTGTTTCCGTCAGCGGAACCGCAGCCCTCCGGGCCCGAATTGAGTGATCTGTTGGCGTCGGGATTACCGCGCGAGGATGCTCCAGACAGGGGCGAGCGTCGTCCCGGGGACGATTTTGCCCGATGAGCGAAGCCCTCGGCGACAAGGCCGAGTGGCACTAATCAGACATCTTTCGGCTCAGGCATTCAAGGTCCCCGGCAGCACCATCCACGTCGCTCGGGGGGCGACGAGGACCGCAAAGGTCTGTCGATGGTGTTGTACGGGTCGAGGCGACGGCGGCGAGCAGGCTGGGGGGCCGAGCTGGTCGCCGTCGCCGTTCCCCTTCAGACGGATCAAGCCGGGTGCACTGCGTTTGCTTGTGTCCGTGGCCATGAGAACATCCCCGTGTGTGGCCAGGTCGAGTCGCCGATGGTGGCCAGTTAAAAGTCGGTGCACGGTTCTTGACCGCCTTGCGCTCCGGCACCGCCAGTAGGCGCGTCGCCGTCTGAGCCGGTGCGCGATACTGGCCGAATGGTTGACGACACTGCACGGGACCGGGCCATCTACCACGCGCTTAAGGCGGTCGACGAAGTCGCGGCGGCGGTCCAGACCCACCTCATCGAGGAACACGGCGCTGACCCGGAGCGCGCCGCCCCGCAGAGCCTTTCCAGCAACTCCCTCAAGCTGCTGCGGCAGGCTCGCGAGCGCCTGGGGGAAGGGCTGCGAGCCGTCGAGGCAGACCACATCGCTGAGTCCGACGAGATCTCCCTGCGTAACCGAGATAATCCCAGCAACCGCACAAGTTAACGTCCCGCCCCTGCCGCGCTTCCGCTGCGTCAGTCGTCGGTGGCGGGAATGACCACAACCGGGCAGTGGGCGTGCTGCGAGACCTGGGTGCTGACCGAGCCCATCAGCAGCCGCTTGAACCCGCCGGCTCCGCGGGAGCCGACGACGAGCATGTCCGCCTCTGTGGCGGCTTTCAGTAGCGCCTCCGCAGGAAAGGCAACGACGGCCCGGACGGTGACCGACGAGGGCCGGGACTCGGGACCGACCTTCTCGAGCGTGGTGTCCGTCTCTTCCTGTGCCATCTTGAGGGCCTGCTCAGCCAGGTCCTGATCGTATAGGTAGGGGATGGGCACGACGGCGCCTACGCCCCAGACCACGGTGGCCGGCTGCTGGACGGTCAGTACGGTGAGCGGTGAACGACGGACCGCTGCTTCCCTGATCGCCCACTCAAGGGCGTGGCGGGAATGATCAGAGCCGTCGACACCGACGATGATTCCTGGCATCTTGCTCTCCTCCGGGCGCTGACCTGCTTCTTCACCTACAACGCTAGGCTTGCCGCCCGTTGATGGTCAGGGGCGCATGTCCAGGCGCCGAGGGGGCATCCGTCCTTGCGTGACGGGACTAAGGGCCGTAGGCACGCGGCGCAGACCGTGCCGGCGCAGTGCGTGGCCGAAGCCGCGCCAGCCAGGGACCTTGCGCCCGCCGCCGGTCTTCGGTCACCTGCGGCCAGGGCTCAGCCGGGGCTGTCGGCGCGGAGCTAACGGTCCGTTCGGAATGATGTTCTTGATCTTCCGAACGGACGGTGGGTACCCCTGGATCTGGGAATTACTGCGGTGAGGTCGGCCGCGACTCGGGTGAGAGAACCGCAGCCGTCCTCCACAGGGAGGCTGACCCCACCGGGACGACGCCGCCCGCATGCGCTGGCCGCCCGGAGCCCGTCCGTCCCGCCGGTCCGCGCATCGGAAGAGAAGGAGCGGCCCGGCATGCGGTATCTGGAGATCGACACGGCCACCAGGATTTCCAAGATCGGGCTGGGCACGTGGCAGTTCGGGGCGCGGGAGTGGGGATACGGGGAGGGCTACGCCGGCTCGGTGGCCCGGGACATCGTCCGCCGGGCGGTCGACCTGGGGGTCACGTTGTTCGACACGGCCGAGGTGTACGGTCTGGGGCGCAGCGAGCGCATCCTGGGGGAGGCGCTGGGCGAGCGGCGGGGCTCGGTCTTCCTGGCGACGAAGCTCTTCCCGGTCCTGCCCCTGGCGCCGGTGGTGGAGCAGCGCGCCGTGGCCAGCGCCAGCCGTCTGGGAACGCGGCTGCTCGACCTGTATCAGGTGCACTGGCCGAACCCGGTGGTCTCCGACCGCTCGATCATGCGGGGCATGAGCGCGCTGCAGCGGGTCGGGCTGGTCGGGGAGGTCGGCGTCAGCAACTACCCGCTGGCGCGCTGGCGGGCCGCCGAGGAGGCGCTCGGCGGGCGGGTGCTGACCAACCAGGTCCGCTACAGCCTCGCTGACCGCGCGCCCGAGCAGGACCTGCTGCCGTTCGCGGCCGGGGCCGGCCGGGTCGTGATCGCCTACAGCCCGCTGGCGCAGGGCCTGCTGTCGGGACGCTACGACCGGGCCAGCAGGCCCGCCAACCGGGTCCGGGCCGGGAACCCGCTGTTCCTGCCGGAGAACCTCGACCGCGCCGGCGAGCTGATCGGCGTGCTGCGACAGGTGGGGCGCGCTCACGCGGCCACCCCCGCCCAGGTCGCGCTGGCCTGGGTGATCCGGCACCCGGCGGTCACCGCCATCCCCGGCGCGTCCACCGTCGAGCAGCTCGAGAGCAACGTCGCGGCGGCCGATATCGAGCTGTCCGACGACGAGTACGCCGCGCTGAGCGCGGCCTCCGACCGGTTCCGGCCGGTCACCGGACGCGCCGCGGTTCCCGCGCTCGTCCGGGCCCGCCTGCGCCGATGAACTCCGCCTGGGCCGAACACGGCTGTCGTCCGTAGGCGACGGTCACTGACCGGAAACGATAAGGCGGCCCTGCGTTCTGGCTCCGTGTGCTTTGGCTCTTGTTCCTGCGACAGCCGCGGCAGCGACGTCGTGCCGACAGCGCCTCGGTGCCGCGGTTCGCGGGCGGCGACGAACACGCCGATGAGCCAGATGGCCAACGCCAGCACCGGGATGACAACGATGATGGCGAGGTGGCCAGCGGAAAGCATCGAACTCGGGTACGGGCCGATGGAAAGCAGCGAGTACGGGTACATGGTGGCCTCCTTGCGGGAACGGACGCGGTCCGCCTTGCCGGGGCGCGAGGTCCCGGCAAGGCGGGCGGGTAGCACTCAGGAGCGGGTCATGACGACCTTGATGGCACCGGTGTCCGCGGGGCGCGAGAACGTGTCATAGGCACTGGTGATGTCGTCGAGCGCGAAGTGGTGGGTGACGAACCGCGCCGCGTCGACGTGGCGGGCGGCGACCATCTTCAGCAGGGTCGGCGTGGAGTAGGTGTCCACCAGGCCGGTCGTGATCGTGACGTCTCGGATCCACAGCCTCTCCAGGTGGAGCGTGGCGGGCGCGCCGTGGACGCCGATGTTCGCCACCCGGCCGCCTGGGCGCACCAGGTCCGCGCACAGCTCGAAGGTGGCCGGCGTTCCGACCGCCTCGATCGCGACGTCCGCCCCCAGGCCATCGGTCAGCTCCTTGACGAAGGCCACCGCGTCGGTGCGCCCGTTGTTGACCGTCAGGTCCGCGCCGAAGCCCTTCGCCGCCTCTAGCCGCGCGTCCGCGAGGTCGATCGCCACGATGTGGCCGGGCGAGAACATGCGCGCCCCGAGGATGGCGGACAGGCCGATCGGGCCCGCGCCGACGATGGCGACGGTGTCGCCGGGGCCCACCCGGCCGTTGAGGACGCCTACCTCGTAGCTGGTGGGCAGGATGTCGGCGAGCATGAGGATCTCCTCATCGCTCACGCCGGCCGGGACCTTGTAGGTCGAGGTGTCGGCGAACGGCACGCGGACGTACTCCGCCTGGGTGCCATCGATCATGTACCCGAGGATCCAGCCGCCCCCGCCGAGGCACTGCCCGAAGCGGCCCTCCCGGCAGAACCGGCAGCGGCCGCAGGCCGAGACGCACGACACGAGGACGCGGTCGCCGACCGCGAGCGTCTTGACGCCGGAGCCGATCGACACGACGGTGCCGACCGCCTCGTGGCCGAGGATCCGCCCGCTCTCTACCTCCGGGGTATCACCCTTGAGTATGTGCAGGTCAGTCCCGCAGATGGTCACGGTGTCGACCTGGACGACGGCATCGGCGTCATCCAGGATCTCGGGGTCGGGGACGGTCTCCCACCCCTTGGCACCAGGGCCGTGGTAGACGAGCGCCTTCATGGCTGCCTCCTTGGGCATGGAGCGGCGACCTTGGCTTTAGCAGCCCAGCCGCGACGGCGGGACTCGCCAGCCGCTCCTAACTCCCCCATGCTCGCGGTGAGTGATTGGCGGTCATAGAGCAAAACGTCCCGTAATGACAGGGCCAACCGTCCCATCGACCCTGTGCTTCGGACGTCGTTTATCACGCGAGCGTCTTGGCGGTGAATGGAGGCAGAGTTTGCTCCATGCTGGCGGCCCGGTCGGCCTGGCGCTGGTACATCAGGCCGTACGTGAAGGTGTCTTCCCCCGCCTTCCGGGCCTTTCCGGCCAGGTCGAGCAGCACTGTACGGGCGACCACGCTGTCGTGATGGTCCCCGAGCACCTGCTGCAGGTCCTTGGCCGCGGCGGCCTGACGGCTGGCCGCGCCGCCAAGTGCGGGCATTGCCGCTTCGGCGGCGTACCTCGCCCTTTTGGCCGCCTTGCGCGCCTCATGGAGCGCCACGTCATGATCGTCGGCCTCAGGTACGGCGGCCAGCGCTCGCAGCAGTCGGCGTCCGGCCTGCCGGACCGGCTTCGCGAGCACATCGGCGGCGCTGCGTTCCGCCAGTGGCGTCAGCGGTGGCCGGGCTAGCAGCCGGTCCAGGTCATCCCGAAGCCGTCGATAGCGCCGCCCGTCCAGCGCCGCCATGGCGGTCTTGCCCGCTTTCGTGAGCTCGGCGGTGAAATAAGCGGCGATGCGGGCCTCGACCGGCCCGGCGACTAGGGCGGCTGGGATACCGGCAAGGGTGGTTTCGAGCAGGTCACGCATTACCTCGGTATCGCGTGCCTGTCCGAGCGCGGCCGCGAGCCACTTCAGCTCCTCACATAGCGGGCGGGTCTCCTCCCTGTCGATGATCCTGCCGAAGGCCTGCAGTGCGCTGCGGGTCCGGCGGGTGGCCACCCGCATCTGGTGCACCGCGTCTGGCTCGTCCCTGCGGACCAGTGGGTCGTAGCGCGCGATGGCCGCCACCTCGTCGCGCAGGTAGGAGAGCACCACCTCGGCGGCGGAGGAGTGCCCGGTCAACGGCGGGTCGGTCAGCACGCCGGGACCGTGCTCCCGCTCGAGCTCACGAGCATCAGTAGTCATATCTCGTCCCCCCATCAGTCACAGACGGTGATCTGATTCATAATGACGACGCCGAGCGCTCGATGAACAGCTCCTGAGCGCTCCTGCGGGACTCGCCCGCAGCCGGATGCCTGAGGAGGTACTCGGCATCGGGCTGCATGTCCCAGACCGAGCAGTTGTCCTCGTCGTACGTACGCAGGATCGTCTCCAGCTCGGCCTTGACGACCGGATCGCAGACGGGGGCGACAGCCTCCATCCGGCGGGAGAGGTTGCGCGTCATCCAGTCGGCCGAGCCGATGAAGAACTCGGCGGTGCCGCCGTTCTCGAAGCGGTAGATCCTGCTGTGCTCCAGGAATCTGCCGAGGGTGCTGTAGACCTTGATTGTCGGGGACAACCCGGGGACCCCTGCCCGCAGGCAGCAGAGGCCGCGGATGTTCAGGACGATGGGGACGCCCGCCAGGCTGGCCCGGTAGAGCTCCCGGATCATCTGCGGGTCCTGGAGCTGGTTCATTTTGGCCCGGATACCACAAGGGCGTCCGGCCCGGGCGTGTTCGGCCTCGCGCCTGATCGCTGCGATGAACCGCTCGCGAAGGTCGTGCGGCGCCACTAGGAGCTTGCCCGGGGTCGGGGCCGGAATGCCGGCGGTCAGCTCGTTGAAGACCCCTGCGACGTGGGCGGCAAGCTCGGGATCCGCGCTGAGCAGCCCGAGGTCCTCGTACAGCCGGGCCGTTCCCTCGTGGTAGTTTCCCGTGCCGACGTGGACGTACCGGCGGATGCCGTCTGGCTCCTCGCGTACCACCAGCGCCAGCTTGACGTGCGTCTTGACCCGCTCCACGCCGTACGCGACGTGAGCTCCCGCCTCCTCGAGCTCCTTGCCCCAGCCGATGTTGGGCGCCTCGTCGAATCGTGCCGTGATCTCAACCAGGACCGCCACCTGCTTGCCGCGGCGGGCCGCCTCTTTGAGCGCCTGGACAATCGGGGAGCGGCGGCCGGTGCGGTAGATCGTGAGCTTGATCGCCAGAACGGCCGGGTCGACGGCGGCACTCTGCAGGAACCGCAAGATCGAGGTGTCGAAGCTTTGATAGGGCAGGTGCACCAGGATGTCCCCGCGGCGGATCTCGTCGAACACCGCGGCCGGGTCGGTGCGGTCCAG
>CAWIIX010000025.1:0-198947 GCA_963836195.1 uncultured Actinomycetota bacterium
GCCGGCGAATCCGCTGGTGAAATCGCTGACGTTGAAGAACGAGAGCTGAATCCTGACCGACCCGAGACCGGTGCCCGTCCCCGGCCCCCAGACGATCGCGCCGAAGGTCAGCTGGTCCGAGTCGAGGATCATCGCCACCCGCACGCCGTCCGGCGCGATCTGCAGGGCGGTGACGACGCCGGAGCTGAGGCCCGCCCCGGAGGTCACGGTGGCCTCGATCGGCCTCGTCTGCCTGGTGTTCAGGCCCGCGCCGGCCCGGAACACGAAGATCTGCTCGTTGGCGCCGGTCGAGGACCACAGGTTGTCCGTCGGATCCCAGCTCAACGTCGTGTAACCGGAGCCCTGCTGCGGCTTGAGCGGGCCGTGGATGGGGCCGATGTACAGGTCGCCGTTGCCGCGCAGGGCGGCCAGGTACTTACCGTCCTGGGAGACCGCGATCTGCGTGTAGCCGGGGCCGATCTTGGCGACCCGGGTCTGCTGGCGGGCCACGCCGGCCACGCCGACCCGGTTGCTGTACACCTCCCCGGTGCCGTCGAGGTAGTAGACCAGCTGGCCGGCGGCGGTGGCGCTGGCGCCGGTGGCCGGCCCGGAGCTGGCCTGGGACAGGTTCTCGACCGGGTTGCCCGAGCTGCCGGACGGGGCGAACGCCTTGCCGTTCACGTTCAGCTGGACCGAGGACACCTGGGAGCCGCCCTGGCCCGAGCCGACCAGCGTCCACAGCAGCTGCGACGCCACCTGGGCCTTCTGGGCCTGGCTGATCGCCCCGGTGATGTTGACCGTGGCCAGGTTGTCGGCCAGCGTGGCGGTGACCTTGGCGGCGGGCGGGAAGGCAGTCTCGGTGGCGCCCTCCGCCAGCCAGTCCCCCGGCGGCGACTTCAGGTAGTCCACCAGATTGGTCGTCAGCCTGCTGGCCGAGGCCTGCAGCGGCACGTAGACCGGGTCGGGGACCAGGTAGTGATAGGTCGGGTCGAAGAAGTACAGGTTCCTCAGGTCGTAGTCGTTCGCGAATTGGGTCTGGGTGAGCAGCAGCACCGACGGCACCGCCGAGATGCGCCACTCGTCGCCGGTCTTCACCAGGTTGAAGTACTGCGGGTCGGAGCTGTTCGGCCCCGACGCCGACGGGACCGCGTAGGTTCCGTCCTTGGTGGACAGGATCGCCTGGACCGTGCCGTTGACCTCGACCGTCGCCGACGGCGGCGGCGCGCCCTTCTTGGCGCTGGCCGGGCCCGGCGCCGGCACCGCCGGCTGCGGCACCGAGCTGAGGACGATCGGCCTGCTCTTGTACACGTACGTCGTCGTCGTCAAGGCCGGGTTCCAGCGCTTGCTCTCCCCCGGCGCCAGGTACCCCCTGGCGACCTGATTCTGGTTGGCGGCGGCGGCGATCAGGAATCCGCTCACGATCTGCTGAGGCGTCCAGCCGTCGCCCGGGGGCTGCGCCGAGAACTGCAGGTTCTGGCCGTTCTGACCCCCGGTCTGCTCGGTGACCGGGTAGGAGAGCACCGGGCCCGCGTTCGGTATCGACACGCACCCGGTGACCGCGAGGGCGGTCGCCAGCACCGCCAGCACCGCGAGCAGCGGCCGTCGGACCGGGCTACCCACGTCCGCCGCCGGTAAGGTCGGTCTCGAGGACGGTGACGATGCTGGTGGCGATCTCGGCCTCATCCGGGCCGAGCGGGAGCGGCGACCCCGCCAGCGGCTGCCCCGCCTCCCTCGGCACGGTCAGCCGGAAGACCGAGCCCCGGCCCTTCTCTCCCCACGCCTGCAGCCAGCCGCCGTGCAGCCGCGCGTCCTCCAGGGAGATCGCCAGCCCGAGGCCGGTCCCTCCGACCGTGCGGGCGCGCGACGGGTCGGCCCGCCAGAACCGCTCGAAGACCAGGAGCTCCTCGCCCGGGCCCAGCCCTACCCCGTGGTCGCGGACCGCGATCGCGACCGTGTCCCGGTCGGCCGCCACCGTCACCACGACGTCCCGTCCCTCGCCGTGCTCGACGGCGTTGACCAGCAGGTTACGAAGGATCCGCTCCACTCGGCGGCGGTCGACCTCGGCCATGCAGGCCTGCGCGGGCAGCCGGAACTCGATTCGGCAGCCGCGGCGCTCGGCGAGCTGCTGCGCGTCGTCGGCGCTTCTGCGCACGATGTCGGAGATGTCGGCCAGCTCGGCGTCAAGCGTGGCCACGTTGGCGTCGTGCCTGCTCATCTCCAGCAGGTCGGTCAGCAGGGTCTCGAACCGCTCGATCTGGCTCTGCAGCAGCTCGGCCGAGCGGGCGGCGGCGGGATCGAGCTGCTCCCTCGACTCGAAGAGGATCTCGGCCGCCATCCTGATCGTGGTCATCGGCGTTCTGAGCTCGTGCGAGACGTCGGAGACGAACTGCCGCTGCGCCTTGGAGAGCTCCTCGAGCTCCTGCAGCTTCTCCTGGAGGCTGGCCGCCATGTCGTTGAATGACGAGGCGAGCGAGCCGAGGTCGTCCTTGCCGCCGACCGCCATCCGCTCCTCGAGCCGGCCCGCCGCCACCCGTTGCGCGGCCCGCGCCGCGTGCCTGACCGGCAGCACGACCCACCGGGTGACGAGCGAGGCGATGGCCGCGAGGAGCAGCACCAGGGCGATCCCGGCGCCGATCAGCGTCGTCTGGACCAGCTGCAGCGTCTGCTGCTCGTTGTCGAGCGGGAAGAAATAGTAGAGCTGGTACCAGTTGCCGAGCGGCGCGCCGACGACGATGGCGGGCTTGCTCTGGCCGTCGGTGAGGACGAGCTCGGTCGGTGCGTAGTAAAGAATCGTCTGCGTCGCCTTGCCGTCGGGCGCGGCGGCCGCCTGCGAGGCCTGCAGCCTCTGCTCGGCCGCAACGTCGTTGAGCAGCGTCTGCGGCAGCGAGGCGGCCGAGACGCCGGTGGTGCCCCACTCGGCCCCGAACCCGTGCTCGGCCTGCAGGCTCGCGTTCGGGCCGATGGCCAGGTAGTACCTGATCGAGCTGCTGTTACTCGGCTGCAGGGCGCTGGCGACGGAGTTCATGAACGTCTCGGCGTCGGACCCGCGGGCCGGCTCGCTGTTCACGCCGGACTGGGCCCGGGCGGTGTTCAGCCCAGCCAGCATCTGGGTCCTGGCCGAGCTCTCGGCGTTGGCGACCAGGCCCTGGTTGATCTGCTCGGTGAGGAAGAAGCCGAGGACGGCGATCACCGCCGCCGAGATCACCAGCGTGGTCCCCACCACCCGCAGCTGCAGGGACCGATGCCAGCGGTACCTGATCTTGGCGATGACGAGATGCTGGACGCGCAGCAGCGACCGGATCAGGATGGTCAGCCGGTGCGGAAGCCAGCTGACGGTCCAGCGCACCCACTTCCGGCGGCGCAGCGCCATCTCCCACGCCTCGCGCACATCGCGGCGCTCACGGTGCTCGGCGTGCTCGCCGGGCTCGTGGTGCGACTCCGGGGCGGGCTCGAGCGGAGCCGGGGCCAGCCCGGAGGCGGACGCCGCAGGGGGCCCGGGCACGACGGCATCTGGCGCGGGCGGCAGGCCGACCGCGTCGGAATTAACCGCAGACCACTCCATCCGCCGATCAGCCAGGTCCCGCCTTGTATCCGACGCCGCGCACGGTGACCACGATCTCGGGGTGCTCGGGGTCCTTCTCGATCTTGGCCCGCAGGCGCTGCACGTGCACGTTCACCAGCCGCGTGTCGGCCGCGTGGCGATAGCCCCAGACCTGCTCGAGCAGCACCTCGCGGGTGAAGACCTGGCGCGGCTTGCGGGCGAGGGCGACTAGCAGGTCGAACTCGAGCGGCGTGAGGCTGAGCGTCTCGCCGCTGCGCTTGACCGAGTGGCCCGCGACGTCGATCGCCACGTCGCCGATCTGCAGCATCTCCGGCGCGGGGTCGTCCGTCCGCCGCAGCCGCGCCTTGATCCTGGCCACGAGCTCTCGTGACTTGAACGGCTTGAGTATGTAGTCGTCCGCGCCCGACTCAAGCCCGACGACCACGTCCACGGTGTCGGTCTTGGCCGTCAGCATGACGATCGGCACGCCCGACTCGCCCCTGATCTGCCGGCACACGTCGATACCGTCGGTGCCCGGCAGCATCAGGTCAAGCAGCACCAGATCCGGCCGGGTGTCGCGGAAGGCCTCAAGCGCCTTATCCCCGTCGGCGACGAACGTCGGCTCGAATCCCTCACCGCGGAGGACGATGCCGAGCATCTCCGCCAGCGCCGCGTCGTCATCGACGACTAGCACGCGTCCCTTCATGGGCCCCATCGTTCCATGTGTTTTGCTCCAAGCGAGCGCTCACGGCGGCAGACGGTCCTGCCCGCCGCTTGACCCGCCACCACCATGCGCAGGTTAACCCCTTTTTACCAGCTCCGCACCACCAGCGAGCCCGTTTGACGGTACGCGCCGCCGGCGCCCCGCGCATCCCGGCCGAGGTCGGATCGGACCGCAGCCGGCCACGCGGCCCTGCCGTTGCCGCCGCCGGCAAGATACGGACATACTCGGATATTAGACCTTAGGAGCTTAATAGCATTATTATCATCCTTTTATCGTAACCACTGCTAAGCATAATACGTTAACCGCCTGAAACGGCCGCGAAAACGCATCATAGCTGGTCAGGACGCCCTACGACACCACCCCCTAGACAGCCGGGGGACGGGGTCGATTGCCAGAGATAACCTACCGGTCGCACCGGCCCGAGACGGGTAGATAGAGCAGTCGCGGGTAGGTAGGCGACGTTCGCGATTGCGGAAAAAGGATATTACTGGCATACGGCTGGTAATTGGCGAAAGGCAACCGGGGGGAATCGTGGGTATCTTCGACAGGGCCAAGAACAAGGCTGAGGACGAGGCCGAGAACCAGCAGCAGGACATGGGCCAGCAGGACACGGGCCAGCAGGGCGGCATGCAAGACAGCCAGCAGGGCGGGATGCAGACCGCACGGGACACGATCGGCCGGCAGGGCGGCGGCCAGGGCCAGGGCATGAGCCAGGGTCAAGGCCAGAGCGGCCAGGGCATGGGCCAGGGGCAGCAGGGCATGGGCCAGCAGGGCATGGGCCAGAGCGGCCAGGACATGGGCCAGGGCCAGCAGGGCATGGGGGAGCAGGGGATGGGCCAGCAGGGCATGGGCCAGAGCGGCCAGGACATGGGCCAGGGGCAGCAGGGCATGGGGCAGCAGGGCATGGGGCAGCAGGGCATGGGCCAGCAGGGCATGGGGCAGAGCCAGCAGGGCATGGGGCAAAGCGGCCAGGACCAGGACCAGCGGGGCATGGGACGGGACCAGGACCAGGACCAGGACCAGGACCGGGACCAGCAGGGCAGGGCGCAGAGCGGGCAGGGGCAGGGGCAGGGGATGAGCCAGGGTCAGGGCCAGAGCGGCCAGGGCCAGGGCCAGAGCCAGAGCCAGCAGGGCGGCCAAGGCCGAGGCCAGGGCTGGTAGCGACCCGAAGGGAACACGCTCACGTCCGGGCGACGTGACGCGTGCCCCAACCGCACACGCTGAGCTGGAAGCCTGGCGCCGGCGGGCGCACTAGAGTTCTGTGCATGCCGGAGCCGTTGAACAAGGTCGTCGAGGCGGGCTGGGCGGACGCCCTCGAACCAGTTGCCGATCAGATCACCAGGATGGGCGCCTTCCTGCGGGCCGAGATCGCCGCCGGACGGCGGTACCTTCCGGCCGGGGAGAACGTGCTCCGGGCCTTCACCCAGCCCTTTGCGGACGTGCGGGTGCTGATCATGGGCCAGGACCCGTACCCGACGCCCGGCCACCCGGTCGGCCTCAGCTTCTCCGTCGACCCGGGCGTGAGGCGGCTGCCGGGCTCGCTGCTCAACATCTTCCGCGAGTACTCGCAGGACCTGGGCTACCCGGCGCCGGCCACGGGCGATCTCACCCCGTGGGCGGAGCGCGGCGTGCTGCTGCTCAACCGGGTACTCACGGTCGAGCCGGGCAAGCCCGGCAGCCACCGCGGCAAGGGCTGGGAGGAGGTCACCGAACAGGCGATCCGCGCCCTCGTCGCGCGCGATAAGCCGCTGGTCGCCATCTTGTGGGGGCGCGACGCCAGGAACCTCGCCCCGATGCTGGGGAGCACGCCGATCATCGAGTCGGCCCACCCGAGCCCGATGTCCGCGCACAGCGGATTCTTCGGCACGCGGCCGTTCAGCCGGGCCAACCAGCTGCTCGAATCCGGCGGCGCCGCGCCGGTTGACTGGAAGCTGCCCTAAGGGCGGTGCGCTACGACCCTTCGTTCTACGGTGGCGCGGCTGTCCACTACCGGCGCGGAAGGCCTCCCTACTCGCCCCGGCTCGAGGGTCTCCTCGCAGCGGAATTCGGCCTCGATGGCGGCGGGAGGCTCCTGGACGTCGGGTGCGGTCCCGGCATCCTCACCGTGCGACTGGCCCGCCTGTTTGCGGGCGCCGTCGGCCTTGACCCCGATCCGGCGATGATCGCCGAGGGCCGCCGGGCCGCCCGGGAGCGGGACATCGCGAACATCACCTGGATCAAGGCCCGGGCCGAGGAGCTTCCGGCGGTCGCGCCCGGGCCGTACCGACTGGTCACGTTCGGCCAGTCGTTCTACTGGACGGACGAGGTTCCGGTCGCCGAGGCGGTGTACGACATGGTGGAGCCGGGCGGCGGCCTGGTCCTCGTTGGTCACCAGGCCGAGGGGCGGGCCATCCCGCCGAGCCCCGGGCCGCCGCCCATTCCGCACGACGAGATCGGAGAGCTGGTGCGGAGGTATCTCGGACCGACAAGGCGGGCGGGCCAGGGCGCCGCGCCGGTTCAGGAGCTCAACCTCGAGGACGCCCTTGCCCGTACCCGGTTCGGCGCGCCACGGGTGATCCTCGCCCCCGGCGTCCCCGATCGCGTGCAGGATATCGAGGCCGTACTGTCCAACTACTTCTCCATGTCTTATGCCGCGCCGCACCTGTTCGGCGACCGGGTCGAGGAATTCGCGGGCGAGGTGCGAGACCTGCTGAGGGAGCGCTCTCCCGAGGGCGTCTTCTGGGACTGGCCCGGTGACACTGCCGTGATGGTCGTCCGCAAGTGACGGAAGGCCGGCCGGGGTCGGCCCCGGGGACTACCCCTCCGGGCGGACGCGGCTGATGCCCCGGTGAACGTAACCTGAGTAACCGTGGGAAGCGAGTCCTTGACTGGGACCGACGGCGCCGAGCAAACCGGGCAGCCGCTCCAGTCGCCTGAGCACGACCAAGAGCACCGGCACCCCGCCGCGTCGGCCGGTCATTTTGACCTGCCCAGCCGACGGGCGATGACCTGGTGGTTCGGGGCGTTCACGGTCTACGCGGGGGTGACCATCCTCACCGGGCACGCCGACGGCACCTGGGCGGCCTGGGCCTGCGGCGGCTACGCGGTGACGACGATCCTGCTGCTGGTCACCAGGAACTGGGTAGTCCCGCTGGCGGCGGCGGCCGGCGGTGCGCTCATCGCGCCGCTGCTCTGGCTGATCACGAGGGCGGCCCCCACCGGCGAAGTGGTCGTCATCAGCCAGTCGGCGAGCTACCTGCTCAAGCACGGCACCCCGTACCTGCCGCAGAGCCTGCTGACGGGCTGGGAGTCCTACAACCCGTACCTGCCGTTCATGGAGATCTTCGGCCTGCCGCGATCGGCCGGGCTGGGCGGGGTGCTTGGCGACCCGAGGATCTGGACCACGCTGGTCACGGTCGCGGCCCTGGCGGCCGCGTTCGCGGTTGTCTCGCCGCACCCGATCCGCGACTGCGCTCACTGCCGTAACCGCCTCCTGTGGCTGACCACCGTCGCCGTCGTCTCGCCGGTGATCGCGTTCCCGCTCTCGGTCGGCGTCACCGACCCGCCGGTGATCGGGCTGACCTGCCTGACGCTCGCCCTCGCGTACCGGAACCGGCTGGTGTGGGCTGGCCTCGTGCTCGCGCTGGCGTGCGCGATGAAGACCACCGCGTGGGCGGTGATCCCGGTACTCGGGGTGATGGCGTGGGTCCGGTACGCGCCCCGCGCGGCCGTCCGGTTCGCCGCCTCCGCGATCGGGCTGACCGCGGTGCTGGCGGCCGTCGGCGCGCCCGCCGCGCTCGCGTCGCCCAGCGCGGTCAACGCGGTCAAGCAGAACCTGATCGAGTACCCGCTCGGCGCGACCAAGTACAAGACGCCCGCCCAGAGCCCGCTCCCGGGCCACCTCATCGCCGAACTCGGCCGGGCCGGCCACGCGGCGGCGGTGGCGCTGATGGTCATCGCGGTGCTGGCGTTCGTCGCCTGGCTGCTGCTGCGCCCGCCGCGCGACGTCCGCGACGTCGCGTTCCGGCTCGCGGTCGGCTACGCGGCCCTGTTCACGCTGGACCCGTCGACCAGGTTCGGCTACTACGCCTACCCGCTGGCGCTCCTCGGCTGGCTGGCGCTGACGCCGTCCGACGCCGGCCGCTCGGGGCTGTCGTGGCTGACCGACGCCCTCGCTAAGAGCCGGTTCGCCAGCTTGCCAGGTAGGAGCGCTGGGCCGGGGTGAGGGAATCGGTCCTCGTGCCCAGGGCGGCGAGGACCATCTGGGCCGCCTCGGCGTCGATGTCGGACGGCACCGGGTGGACGGCGGCGGGCAGCCGCTGCGACTGCCGGGCGAGCCGGGCCAGCGTCAGCGCCTCGATGCCGAACGCCAGGTCCATCACCTCGGGCGGGTGGCCGTTGGCGGCGACCAGGTTGACCACGCGCCCCTCGGCCAGCAGGAGCAGGCGGCGGCCGTCGGCGAGCTCGTAGGCGTCGGCGTGCGGGCGGACATCGGACTGCACCCCGACCGCCAGGGCGGCCAGGGCCCGCACGTCGATCTCGACGTCGAAGTGGCCCGCGTTGGCGAGGATGGCGCCGTCCCGCATCATCGCCAGGTGCTGGCCCGTAATCACGTCGGCGGAGCCGGTCGCGGTGATGAACACCTCGCCGATCGGGGCCGCGTCGGCCAGCGGCAGCACCAGGAAGCCGCGCAGCACCGCGTCGAGCGCCCGCACCGGGTCAACCTCGGTGATCACCACCCGCGCGCCGAGGGCGCGGGCGGACTCGGCGATGCCGACCCCGCAGGCGCCGAACCCGGCCACCACCACGGTCTTGCCCGCCAGCAGGATCCCGCTGGCGCGCAGCAGCCCGTCGATGACCGACTGGGCGGTGCCGTGCCGGTTGTCCACCAGCCGGGTGACGGGCGTGTCGCTGGCCGCGATGACCGGGAACGCGAGCGTGCCGTCAGCCGCCATCCGGCGCAGCCGGAGCACGCCGGTCGTCGTCCCCTCGCACCCCCCGCGCACCCGGTCGAGCGTCGCCGGCAGCGCTCGCGTGTGCAGGGTGGAGACCAGGTCACCGCCGTCGTCGAGGACCAGATCGGGTCCGTCAACGTCGCCCGCGCCGCCGATTCCGTCGGCGCCGAGCGCGAGCGCGATGTGCTCGTAGTACGTGTCCCGGTCCACCCCCGCCCGGGCGAACACCTCCACCCCGTCGCCGGCCCCGAGCGCGGCGGCGATGTCGTCCTGGGTGGAGAGCGGGTTGGACGCCGCCAGCCGGACCAGCGCGCCACCGGACCGCAGCGCCCGCACCAGCACCGCCGTCTCCGCCGTCACGTGCAGGCAGGCGGCGATGACCATGCCGTCGAACGGGCGCTCGGCCCGGAACCGCTTAGCCAGCGCCGACAGCAGCGGCATGGACCGTTCGGCATAGCTGATGCGGCCGTCCCCGAGCTCCGCGAGCCCGGGGACGGACCGATACCGGCGCGATGCGTCGGTGGTCATCTGCTCATTCGCTGACGAGAACCCGGAAGTTCTTAATAGCGGTAGTGGTCCGGCTTGTACGGGCCCTCGACCGGGACGCCGATGTAGTCGGCCTGGTCCTTGGTGAGCACGGTCAGCTTGACGCCGAGCGCGTCCAGGTGGAGCCGGGCGACCTTCTCGTCCAGGTGCTTGGGCAGCGTGTAGACGCCGACCGGGTACGCCTCGGGCTTGGTGAAGATCTCGATCTGCGCCATCACCTGGTTGGTGAACGAGTTCGACATCACGAAGGACGGGTGGCCGGTCGCGTTGCCCAGGTTGAGCAGGCGGCCCTCGGACAGCACGATGATCGTGTGGCCGTCGGCGAAGCGCCACTCGTCGACCTGCGGCTTGACGTTGACCCGCTTGATGCCGGGGGTCGCCGCCAGGCCGGCCATGTCGATCTCGTTGTCGAAGTGGCCGATGTTGCCGACGATGGCCTGGTGCTTCATCTTCGCCATGTCGGCGGCCTTGATGATGTCCTTGTTGCCGGTCGTGGTGACGAAGATGTCGACCTGGCCGACGACGTCGTCGAGGGTGGCGACCTGGTAGCCGTCCATCGCCGCCTGCAGCGCGCAGATCGGGTCGATCTCGGTGACGATCACCCGGGCGCCCTGGCCGCGGAGCGACTCCGCGCAGCCCTTGCCCACGTCGCCGTAGCCGAGGACGAGCGCGACCTTACCGCCGATGAGCACGTCGGTGCCGCGGTTGATCCCGTCGATCAGGCTGTGCCGGCAGCCGTACTTGTTGTCGAACTTGGACTTGGTGACCGAGTCGTTGACGTTGATCGCCGGGAACTTGAGCGAGCCCGCCTTGTGCATCTCGTACAGACGGTGCACGCCGGTGGTGGTCTCCTCGGTGACGCCCTTGATCGTCTCGACCGCCTTGGTCCACTTGCCGGGGTGGTCGGCGAGCGAGTCGCGGAGCTTGTCGAGGATGACCACCCACTCCTCGCTGTCGTTCTCGGACGGGCTGGGGACCGCGCCCGCCGCCTCGTACTCGGCGCCCTTGTGCACGAACAGGGTGGCGTCGCCGCCGTCGTCGAGGATCATGTTCGGGGACTCGCCGTTCGGCCAGGACAGCGCCTGGACCGTGCACCACCAGTACTCGTCGAGGGTCTCGCCCTTCCAGGCGAAGACGGGGATGCCCTTGGGGTCGTCCGGGGTCCCGTCGGGGCCGACCGCGATCGCGGCGGCGGCGTGGTCCTGGGTGGAGAAGATGTTGCAGCTGGCCCAGCGGACCTGCGCGCCCAGCGCGACCAGGGTCTCGATCAGGACGGCGGTCTGGATGGTCATGTGCAGCGAGCCGGTGATCCGCGCGCCGCGCAGCGGCTGGGATTCGGCGTACTCCGCGCGGGTGGCCATCAGGCCCGGCATCTCGTGCTCGGCGAGCTGAATTTCCTTGCGGCCGAAATCAGCCAGGTGAATGTCGGCGACCTTGTACGGTTCGGCGCTCATGCGCGTGACTCCTCCATTGACGTGTGGGGTGGCCGGCGTGCGGCAACGGACACGACGCTACGCGATCCCGGGACCCGGCCGCACGCAAGGGGTGGGTTTTTTGACAAATAAATGTTAGATTCAGTGTCATGCGGATCACGGAGGCCGCCGCGCGGCTCGGTCTGTCCCCCCGGATGCTCCGCTACCGGGAGGATCTCGGGCTGCTGCCGCCGCTCCGGGACCGGCCGACCGGCCGCGGCCAGGCGCACCGGCAATTCACCGACGAGGACATGGCCGCGATCATCACAGCCCTGCGCATCGAGCAACAGTACGACATCACCCCGGCCGCGCTGGCGTTCGGGCTCCGAGTGCTCACCGACCCGGCCGCGCGGGCCGCCGTGGCCGACCTCGGACGCCGCACCGGCCATGTGCCGACCGGGCCGGGCGCGGGCCGCGCGCTTGACTTCGAGAAGGAGCGCGCGCTGCGCGCCCTGGGAACCTAGCCCGAGCGGCGGCGGGGCAGCCGCGGACGGCGTCTGGTGCGCTGCACGACGGCGATCGACGGGTCGGTCAGGTCCTCCTGGCCCGGGCGGTAAATGTCCGGCTCCAGGTAGATCGTGTCCGCGATCGGCACGGCCGCCCGAATCCGCTGCTCGGTCGCGTCGATGCCCGCCGCCAGGCTGGCCGCGGTCAGCTCGGCGGCGACCCCGATCTTGCCCGCCACCAGCAGCGACTCCGGTCCGATGTGCGACGTCCGGAGGTGGATGAGGCGGTACTGCTCGGGACCGCTTTCCACCGCGACGACGATCCGCGCGGTCACCTCCTCCGAGGCCGATTCGCCGATGAGCAGGCTCTTGGTCTCGTACCCGACGATGAACGCGGCGCAGGCGAGCAGCAGGCCGATGCCGACCGACCCCACTCCGTCCCACTGCTCGTGCCCGGTCAGCTGAGAGAGCAGGACGCCGAGGAACGCGAAGAGCAGCCCGAGCAGAGCCGCGGTGTCCTCGAGGAGCACGACCGGCAACTCGGGGATCTTGGTCAGGTGGACGAACTGCCCCCAGTTGTGCCCGCCCCGATGCTCGTTCGACTCGCGGATCCCGGTGCGCAGCGAGAAGCCCTCCAGGATGGCCGACACGCCCAGCACGGCGTAGGCGATCACCGCGTTGTCGAGCTGGCCGGGGCTGATGATCTTGTGGATGCCGTCGTAGAGCGAGAACGCCGCCCCGACGGTGAACAGCATTACCGCCACCACGAAGGCGTAGAAGTACCTTTCCCGGCCGAACCCGAACGGGTGCTCGGCCGTGCGGGCCCGTTGCGACCGGCCGCCGCCAATCAGCAGCAGCACTTCGTTCCCGGTATCGGCGACCGAGTGGATGGCCTCGGCGAGCAGCGACGCCGACCCAGTCAGGAAGAACGCGGCGAACTTGGCGACCGCGATGGCCAGGTTGGCCGCGAGCGCGGCGATGACTGACTTCACTCGCGCCCGGTCAGGTCTCGCAGATCCTTGATCGCCGCGATTGCCAGCGGGTCGATCCCGCTGGCGATCCCGAGGTATACCGAGGCGTAGTCGATCAACTGCACCATCCCGGCCAGCCGCCGCAGCGGACCGCCTCCCTCCATCGCGATCTCGGACACGTCGATGCCCCGCGCCTGTGCCAGCGACGCGGCCGCGATCCTGGTCCGCTCCACGACCGGATGCTCGCCCGCCTGGTCGGCCAGCAGCACCAGCCGCAGCTGCGCCTCGTCCATGGGCGGCCCGTCGAGGCCGAGCTCGTCGTCGCCCGCGTCGGAGAGCGAATCGAATTCGCCGTCTTCGAATCGGTCCTCGGATAGTCCCCCGAGCCGCCCGAAGTCCTCGGCGGCGGGGAAGGTCGGCTCGGGCGGCGGCGCGTAGGGACCGTCGAACGCGGCCACCTGATCGTGCCCGGCGGCCGGCAGCACGCCGGTGATCGCCGGGTACTTGGCGTTCGCGGCGAGTTGGGAGGCGAAGCGGCGCGCGGCCGCCGCCGCGAGCTCCGACCCGCCCCAGATCATCGGGAGCCGCCCGATCAGGTCAAGCGCCAGCGATTTGGCCGGGTTGACGAACGACTCGCTGGACGGGCGGCACTGGTGCGACACGTCCTCCATGACGGCCGCCGCCGCCTCGTAGTCCGCCTCGTCGATGCGCGCCACGCCAAGCCTGGCCGCGGCCACCAGCAGCGGCACGGTCAGCGCCCACGCCATCGCGCGGGCCGGCCCGACCGTGGTCACCGGGATGAACGTTCCCCGTGCGCGCGCGGCCAGCTCCTGCAGCGGCGAGCCCGGGGCGCCCACCCCGACCAGGCCGCAGCCGCGCCGCGCGGCCTCGCCCGCCAGCGCGATCGCCTCGGCCGTGTGCCCGGAACGGGACACCGCGATCACCAGATCGGTGGCGCCGATCCAGCCGGGCAGCTGGTACCCGGTCACGCCGGTCACCTGGACCGGCGTACCGGCCCCGCAGATGGCCGCGAGCGCGTCACCCGCGAACACCGCGCCGCCGGCCCCGCCCGACCCGGCGACCACGATCGCGCGGGGCCGCGCGTCCGGGCTGAGCTGGGACAGATCGGTCTCGGCGCACGCGCCCAGCGCGGTCCGGACCTGCGCGGCGGACGAGGCGACCTGCCTGAGCATGCCGCCCGGGTCGCCCGACTCGATGAGCTCGGCGTCGTCGAGGCGGAGGGCGGCCAGCGCCACCCCACCCTGCGGCGTATTCACCCCGCGCTGCCCTCTGCCTGCGGCACCGACGTCTGCCTGGCCTCGTCCACCAGCAGCACCGGGATGCTGTCGCGGACCGGGTAGGCAAGCCCGCACCCGGTGCACACGAGCTCGCTGGCAGCCTCGTCCGCTCGCAGGTCGGCTCGGCACTTCGGGCAGACGATGAACTCCATCACCCAGTCTTCAATTTCCATTCAGAGTCCTTCTGAGTCAGCGACCCGCGCCTTGGCGGATCAGCCCGAGTACCTCGTCGCGGATCGCGGCCACTTCCGCTTCGTCCGACGCTTCCACGTTGAGCCGGAGTAGCGGCTCAGTGTTGGAAGGACGGACGTTGAACCACCAGGTATCCCCGGAGACGGTGAGACCGTCGAGCTCGTCAAGGGTCACCCCGGTCCGTTCGGAGTAAACGCTTTTGATCTTCGCCGTCGCGGCGGCCTGGTCGGCGACCTCGCTGTTGATCTCGCCGCTGCTCGCGTAGCGGGAGAACTCGCTCAGGATGGCCGACAGCGGGCGGCTGTCGTGGCCGAGCGCGGCCAGCGCGTGCAGCGCCGCCAGCATCCCCGAGTCGGCGAACCAGAAGTCCCTGAAGTAGAAGTGACCCGAGTGCTCGCCGCCGAAGATGGCGTTGTGCTCGGACATCTTCGCCTTGATGTACGAGTGGCCGACCCGGGTCTTGACCGGGGTGCCGCCGTGCTCGGCCACCAGCTCGGGCACCGCCCGGGAGGTGATCAGGTTGTGGATCACCACCGCACCGGGCTCGCGGGCGAGCTCGCGGGTCGCGATCAGCGCCGCGAGCACGGACGGGGAGACGATCTCGCCCCGCTCGTCGACGATGAAACAGCGGTCGGCGTCGCCGTCGAAGGCCAGGCCGATGTCAGCCTTGTGCTCCACCACCGCGGCCTGCAGATCGCGCAGGTTCTCGGGGTCGATCGGGTTCGCCTCGTGGTTGGGGAACGAGCCGTCCAGCTCGAAGTAGAGCGGGACGAGGGTGATCGGCAGCCCCTCGAACACGGTCGGCACCGTGTAGCCGCCCATCCCGTTGCCCGCGTCGACGACGACCTTAAGCGGGCGGATGCCGGAGATGTCGACGAGCTTCTTGAGGAAGTCGGCGTAGCCCGGGAGCAGGTCCCGGTCCGTGGTCGTGCCCGGCTCGCCGTCGTAGGCGGGGATGCCGTGCTCGACCATGGCCTTGATCTCGGCCAGGCCGGTCTCGACGCCGACCGGCTTGGCGCCGGCCTTGCAGAGCTTGATCCCGTTGTAGCGGGCCGGGTTGTGGCTGGCGGTCACCATCGCGCCGGGCACGCCGAGCGAACCGGAGGCGTAGTACACCATGTCGGTGGAGCCGAGCCCGCCCCGGATGACGTCCGCGCCCTGGGACGTCGCGCCGCGGCCGATCGCGTCGGCCAGCGGCCCGCTGCTTGCGCGCATGTCGTGCAGCGTGACGATCGTCTTCGCCGCGGTCAGCCGGACAAAAGCCGCGCCGACGGCCTCGGCCACGCTCTCGTCAAGCTCGTCAGGTACGACACCCCTGACGTCATAAGCCTTGAAGATCTTGTCAAGGTCGCTCACGTTAAGTCCCGTCTTCTGACTGATCCCGTGTACAGACTCTTCCCAGGACCAAACCTATCGGTCGGCGAAGGTAATTACCCCCAGGGGACGGCCCTCGGGGGCCCGGGTCAGCGATCGACGGGAAGCTACGCCTCGGGGGCCGGAGACGGGGCGGACCTCAGCACCCGCAGGTGGCCGCGGCGGCCGACCTCGACCCCCTGGCCGACCGGCTCGGAGACGGCCGGACGCGGCTGCGGGGCCGGACGGGCCTGGCCCCCCGGCCGGGGCTGGGCGGCCGCCCTGGACGCCGCCGGCGCCCCGCGCGACCCGACCTCGCGCACGACGTTCGCAAGCGCCTCGAGATCGTCGGCCCGCTCCTGGGCCGGGTCGGGCGGCAGCCGGACCACGTCCCAGCCGCGCGGCACCACCAGTCGCCCGGCGTGCATCTCGCACAGGTCCCAGGAGTGCGGGTCGACAGAGACCGCAAGCGGCCCCAGCACTGCGGTCGAGTCCCTGTACACGTACGTGAGCGTGTAAACGGGAGGCTTCTTGCACGCGGTACGCGAGCAGCAACGGGTATTCACCAGCCCACCTCGCTCACCAGACGGTTAACGGCACGCGGACGACGCGTGTCCGGGTGAGCGTTCGCGCAGTCCGCAGACTGTCCGGCCGGCGCCGCCCCCCGGGTCGCCGGCAGGTTTTCGTTGTCGCTCACAACGGCTGACGGTACCTATTCGGAGCCATTTTCGCCACCACCGGGGGCGCGGTTCGCGATCGTGTCGTTTTGTCTGCCTACTGTCCGGCTGGCCAGTATCCGCTAGGCGCTCGCCGGGGATACTCTCAGTTACTGTGAGCAGCGGTGAGAACGGCGCTATCGAGCCCGCCAAGTCCCCTCGGATCCGACGGCGCGACCGGCACGGACGGGGCCTGCGGGGCCGCCTGGTCCCCCCGGCGGTGCCGCTCTACCGCACCAGGTCACAGCAGTTCGACGACATGGTGCTCGACGCCGTGGCCCGCCTTGAGGGGCGCTGGGAGGCCGAGCTGGCGGGGGTTGAGTTCGCCGTCCAGGAGGTGCCGGAGGCCGACGAGCTCACCGACGACAGCGTCCCGCTCCCGCTGGCGCGGACCGTGCCCGGGTCGCCGGAGTCCCGTAACCCGGCCCGGCCGGCCACGCCCGCCCGCATCATCGTCTACCGTCGCCCGCTGCTGGCCCGGGCGGATAACGACGGCGAGCTCAGCGATCTGGTGTTCGACATCGTGGTCGAGGAGTTCGCCGACTTCCTCGGCCTTGAGCCCGACTCGGTTGACCCTGGTTACCGGGGCGGCCTCGACTGACCGGCAGGCCCCCCGCCGGCTGGCGCCCCGCCGGCCGGCTGAGGGAAGAACGGCGGTGTAGGAGTTCTGGACCGGCGGCAGGGTGATCTGAGTGAGTGCGCTCTGCACCGGCAGCAGCGAGGTGACCTCGGCCGAGAGGCCTCCGCTGCCCGAGGTCACCACCCGGGTGGCGTAGAGCGGGCCCGACCCTGAGCTCGGCGTGAGCACGATCGCGAACGACTGCCGACCGGACCCGGGTGGTCGCGGCACCGCGACGGCAAGCGTGTGCCCGGCGCCGACGGTCACGTTCTGCAGGGCGAGCGGGCGAGGTAACGGTGCCGTCCGAGGCGATCACGCTGACGTTGGCCGTCGCGGCCCCCCCGGGGGCGGTGAGCAGCAGGCCGACGGTGAGACCGCGGGTGGAGGGGTTGCCCGCCACCACGCCCTGCTCGGTGACCGGGGCGGCCCCGGCGGTGAACGACCCGATCCCCGCGCCGGGCACCAGCACGCCCGCCACGATCGGCACGTTCGACGTCAACTCGAGCCCGGCCGCCGACGCCCCCAGCGAGCTGAGCGTCACCGGTGTGGTCGCGGCGGCCGAGGCCTGCACCGGGGCGCTGCCGCTGTCGAACTGGGTGTCCGCGCCGGCCGGGGTGTACGCGACGACCTTCACCTTCGCGTTGGCCGCGCCGGGCACCGTCATGAACAGCCGGGCGGAACTGCTGGCGACCGTCAGGCCGGGGATCACCACGGTGGTGGAGGGCGCCGCGGCCTGCGGCAGCCACGCGCCGCTGCCCGCGCTGGCGCCCTCCCAGACCGAGGCGGCGATCTGGCCGGAGCTGGTCTGCACGTGCAGGGCGACCGCCTGGGCGCCGTGCACGTAGGGCGAGACGTTCTCCGCGACGACCTGGTTCGGGGCGACGGTGATCGCGTTGGCCAGCCCGTTCTGCTGACCGGTGTCGGTCAGGATGGTCAGGTCGACGCTGGCCTCGGCGGTCCCCGAGTTCGTCAGGTACAGCCACACGTCCGGCTCGCCGGAGCCAACGAACCACATGTCGGAGCTCGGGTGCGAGCAGCTCACCCGCCCCATGCCCGCCGAGTCGGCCTGTTCCGCCTCGAATCCGGCGGCCATCCGCCCGGTTGCCGACACCGACGTGGCGGCGCCGTCGCCCCCGCCCGGGGCGGCCACCGTGGTCGCCGCGCCCGGCACGGTGACGGGCGCGGGCGCTCGGCGGCCGTGGCCGTTGAGGCGCCCTTACCGGCCGGGGCGCCGCTGCCTGGCGTAGGCGTGCCGTCCGCCGTCGCCTTGCCCTTGGCCGACTTGGCGGCGGGGGGCGCGGCGGTCGCCGCGGGTGCGGCGGGTATCGAGCTCACGGTGGCGGAGCCGGCCGCGCCGCCCGCCCCCTTGGCCGTGGCCGTGCCGGCCGACGATGACGAGGCCGCCTGCGCGGGCACCGCGATCATGGAGATGTTCGCCGCGCCCTCGCCCGGCGCCGAGGGCGGGCACGAGCGCGTGACCGAGGTCACGGTGGCGGCCTGCCCGGCCGCGAGCGTGGCCCGGCTCGCGGCCGGCTTGGTGGACAGGGCGAACAGGCCGACCGCGGCGAGCGCGAGCAGCACCCCGCCGAGGAGGGCGAAGCGGCGAATCATGACTCCCCGTCCCGACCGGGGCGATCGGATGAGCCGCGCCACCGGCTCGGCCGCCCGTGCTTGCTCGCCCGGTGCGAGTGGCGTTCCGGCTTGCCCGCGCCGGCCGCGCTCGGCGGGCCGGGCACGGCCGAGGCCGCCGGCCACGGGCCGGACCCGTCTGCGGGCCCGGCCGGAAAATCGTCTTCAAACGGGTAGCCGGGCTCGCCCAGGCGACCCGATTCCTCAGCCCGGTCGGCCCGGCCGGCCTGGTCAGCTCGATCAGCCCAGTCGGCTCGGTCGCCCCAGTCGGCTCGGCCGGCTTGGTCAGGCCGGGCGGCGCGGTCAGCCCGGGCGGCCCTCTCCCATTCGCCGGTCTCCCGGCTCCAGCCGGTCGGCGCGGACAGCTGGCCCGCGTCCGGCGGCGTCATCGCGGGTCGGGGAC
The DNA here is from genome assembly GCA_963836195.1 of uncultured Actinomycetota bacterium. Taxonomy (GTDB): domain Bacteria; phylum Actinomycetota; class Actinomycetes; order Streptosporangiales; family Streptosporangiaceae; genus Trebonia. The sequence goes on from CAWIIX010000025.1 coordinate 18,824, forward strand.
CCGTCCCTGACGGCGGCGCCTGCGGACCCGTCTGCCACCGAGGCGACCGCTGCGGGCCGGTCGCTGGCGGGAACGCCTGCGGTCCGGACCCCCACGACTCGGTCTCCCACGGCGCGGCTTCCGCCGGCCCCCCGCCCGACGGCCGGCCGGGGGGCCGGGTCGGCATCGCCTGCGGCCCGGCTGCGGTCTGCCGATCGGCCCACGGCGCCGTCCGATCCCATTGCTCGCCGGCGTGATCGCGACGCCCGGCGCTGCCCCAGTCGCCCACCATGTCCCATGGCGCCTGCTGCTCGGCACCGTCGCCGGCGAAATTCTGCCCGCCGGACCCGGCGAGGCCGGCGCCGGCCGCGGTCGCGCCGACCGGCCATTCGGCCGCCGGCACGGTTTCCGGCAGATCGCCCTGACCGAAGGCGTCCTGCCCGCGCCGGTCCCGGGCGAAGGAGTCCTGACCGAAAGCGTCCTGCCCGCGCCGGTCCGGGCCGAAGGCAACCTGACCGAAAGCGTCCTGCCCGTGCGCGTCCTGGCCGTGCGCGTCCTGGTCGGCCGGCTCCCGGCCGATGTCATCCCCGCTGTAGTCGTCGTCTTGGCCGTCGGCCTTGCGCCTGCCGCCGCGCCTGCGGGTCATGGCCAGCCCGGTCGAGCCAAGGCCGGCCAGCGCGGCGCCGGGACGCCGGATCCGCCCGCGGCGGCCCGTAGTCCCGGCCGGCGCGGCTTCGCCCGTCGCCGCGTCAACCGCCGCGAGCTCGTCGTCGGCGACGCCGACGCCGACCACGTCTGAGCCGCCCGCGCCGTCACCGCGGCGCGCGAACCACCGCGACCCGCCCGACGCCCGCCTGGCGTCCCTCGCCGCCCGCAGCGCGGCCATCGCCTCGGCCTGTTCGGCCGGATCGGCGCGCTTTCCTGGCAGCGCGAGCATGCAGACCGCGAGCACCGCGATCAGCTCGGCCAGCAGCGATGCCTCCCGGGCGAGGTCGTTTCTGCTGATCGAGAGCTTGCCGCCGCCCGCCGGGAGCACGAACCCCTGCGCCCAGCCGTCGACGGGCGCGGCGATCGGCGACAGCGCCCGTCCGTTGAGGGTCGCGGTCCACCCGCCGTACGGCTCGGCCAGCGTCAGGGTGCCCCCGGCGGCCGGGGCGCTGGCGTCGCTCATGCTGACCGGGTTGGCGGACAGCGGAGTGACCGTGCCGTCGGGGGCGGTCACGACCACCCGCGCGACCGGCCCGGCCACCTGCCACAGGTCATAGCCGGCCGAGCTGGTCAGCACGTCCAGACCCAGGGACCCGTCGAGCCGCTCGGCCAGGGCGGGGTCAACCGGCCCCGGCAGCAGCACCCACCTGATCCCGAACGAGCCCAGGACCAGGCCGGGATCGCCCGCGTCGGCCCCGTCGGGCGCGCCCAGCGCGGCGACCTGACGGCTCAGCGCCTGCTCGGCGGCGGAGTCGGTGGTCAGCTCGGGCTCGCCCAGGGTCGGGTCGCCCTGCCGGACGACGGTGTAGTCAAGCGTGCTGCCGTTCGGCCGCAGGATCAGCGTCCGGTACCGCTGGCCGCTGGTCGACGAGGCGGAGACGAAGGCCGGCAGCAGCGGCGAGGTCACGCTGCCAACGGGTCCCTGCACACCGTCCTTGACCCAGAACAGGCCGGCCAGCAGCGGCGCCGACGCGGCGGCGACCAGCGTGACGATCGCCAGGCCCCGGCTGACGGTGCCGTAGCCGGACCGGGCGGCAGCGCGCGGCCCCGGGACGGCGGCGGCACTCAAGTCGGGTGAGATCGGGCGTTCGTTCGAGGCGATCCCGGCCAGCCAGTCGGCGGCCGGCGCGGCCGCGAGCAGCAGCCCCAGCGCCGCCAGCGCCAGCGCCACCCCGGGCCATCCGGCCACGGGCTGGCCGCCGCCCTCGGGCGTGACGGTGATCCGGCTGAGCGCGACCGCGGCGATGAAGCCGACGACGGCGACGCACCAGCCGACGCCGGTCACCCAGGTGCGGCGGGTCGGCAGCAGCACCGCGATCAGGGCGAGCCCGAACCCGACGGTGACCCAGACCGGCGGCAGGCCCGGACCGCCGGGGCTGAGCGCCAGCAGCTTCCTTCGGCCCGAGCCCGGTCGTGGTCAGGCCGGCCGTCTGCACGCCCGCCTCGGTCACGAACGTGATCGGGTCGGTCAGCAGGTGCAGCGACCACGGGAAAGAGCACGAAGAACGGCACGACGGCGACGATGGCGGCGTTCACCGGGTCGGCCGCGAGCAGCCAGCGCCGGGCGGCGAGCACGCCGACCGCGAACACCACGCCGAGGATCCAGGCGAGCGGGGCGAAGGCGGCCGCCACCGCGACCAGCAGGCCGACCGCCCACGCGGCCCGGCGCGCCTTCTTGGCGGTGCCGGTGAGCATCCGCCCCGCGCTGATCGCGATCAACGGGAGCAGCACGAACGCCACCGCGGTGCCGAGACGGCCGGCCGCGACCGAGCCGATCGCGACCGGGAGCAGCGCGTAGGACGCCGCGAGCAAGCACCCGCGCCGCCGTGGCCGCGACCAGGCGCCGCGTCGCCAGGTAGGCGGTCAAACCGGCCAGCGGCACGCAGCCCAGCAGCAGCACGTCCACCGCCAGCCAGGCCTGGCCGCCGAGGACGGTGGCCAGGGCCGCCACGACCGCCAGGTACGCCGGGGCGGACGCGGTCGATCCGACGCCGATCGCGTGGAAGCCCGCCAGGTACTCCCTCCACAGCGCGCCCGAACCGCCCCAGGCGGGCACGAGCGCGCCGCCGCCAAGCGGGCTAGTGCCGAGCAGCCGCCGCTCGGCGATCAGCGCGACGACGACCAGGACCGCGAACAGCTGGACGCCCGGGTTGCCGATGACCTTGCGCATGACCGACTGGGCGTCGACGAACTGCTCGTCTTCTTCCGATTCCTCCGAGGCCGCCTGGTGCCGCCCCCCGGACGCCTGCGGCGGGCCGTCCGATATCAGCCCCGCGACCTTCTCCGCCAGCCGCGAGAGCGTGCGCGCGGGCGGGATGAAGCTGCGGACGGCGGCGTAGGCGTCGGCCCGGCCGGCCGCGCGCCGACGGCGGCCCTGCCAGAGCCGGGCTGGGTGCAGGAACAGCCAGCCGACCGCCTCCGCCTGTGCCCGCGCCAGGTCGAGCTGCTTGGTGGCGGCGAAGTAGGCAGCCTTGATGATCGAGCCGATCACCGCCCCGCCGACGATGCGCAGCATGGCCAGCAGCGGCAGGTTGACGGCGAGCACGTAGAGGGCGTTGCGCCGGTCGAGCCTGCGCGCGCCGCCGCCCTCGGTCGGCCGGCGTCGCCTGGCCGACAGCTCCCGGTGGTAGAGCACCGCGTCGGTGACGACCTGCACCCGGTAGCCGGCCGCCTGCGCCCGCCAGCAGAAGTCGAGGTCGTCGCGGAACATCCTGAGCCCGGCGTCGAACCCGCCGAGCTGATCCCACACGTCGCGGCGGACGAGCATGCCCGCCGAGCCCACCGCGAGCACGGCCTTGTTGTGGTCGTGCTGGCCCTGGTCGATCTCGCCCGGCTCGATGCCCGTGATCCGGCGGCCCGCCCGGTCGATGGACACGCCCACCTCGCGCAGCGTCCGCCGGTCCTGGCCGTCGAGCACCTTGGGCCCGAGCACCACCACCGAACGGTCCCTGCTGGCCGCCCGCAGCAGCCGCTCGAGCGCCTGCGGGGCCGGCTCGCAGTCGTCGTGCAGCAGCCAGATCCACTCGATCCGGGTCAGGTTCGGGTCGGTCTGCCCCGAGCGCAGGCGGGTTGCGTGCCGGAGTGCGACCGAGACCGCTTCGCCGTAGCCGGTGGACCGGTCCATGCCGAAGACCGCGTCCTGACCGATCAGCTCGGACAGCACCGCCCCGCTGCGGTCGCGGCTTCCCGTATCCACCCCGACCACCTGGTCGACCGGATAGGTCTGCCCCTGGAGCGCCTGGACGAGGCCGGGCAGCAGGCGGGCGCCGTCGTGCGCGACGATGAGCGCGGTAACGGTGTGCCTGGTTTGCGGTGCGGTAGTTGACACGTGGTCCAGCGCAGGTCGGGGGTCAGGGCCGTCCCGCGTGGAGGCACGCAGAAGCGCTCACCCTCCCCGCGGGAACCCGGTTCACATTACAGTGCATGCACAGCCGACGGCAGGATTACGGTCAGATGCCCTAAACCACCTGGCGTTTGATCCGTCGTCGCTCCCGTTCGGACAAACCGCCCCAGATGCCGAACCTCTCGTCGTTCTCCAGCGCGTACTCCAGGCACTCGGCCCGGACCTCGCACCCCCGGCAGACCCGTTTGGCCTCCCGGGTGGAACCGCCCTTTTCTGGAAAGAACGCCTCCGGATCCGTCTGCGCGCACAGCGCCTGGTCCTGCCAACCCACGTCATCTACGTCTTCCGGACGGACAACAACCTGCGTTAGCGGGACGATGACCTCAGTCAAAGCGCATCCTCCCCTCATGGAGCCCCCTTGACGCTCACTGCCCTTCCCGTGACAGCGAGAATCACACCAATGAAATTACACCCGCGTGTCTTGCTTCACGTCAAGCGAGGAAGGTGGTATTGGCCACCTGGTTGTCCAAGTTGCACGATAAATTCTTCAAAAACTTCGCTACGCACATACTTCGCTACTCACCGCAATTGGGACAACCCCGATGGCCGGCCCGCCGGCGACGTCCCACGCCCCGCACATGCAAGACTGGCGATATGCGGATTACCGTGCTCGCCGGCGGCGTCGGCGCCTCTCGCTTCCTGCGCGGGCTGGTCGCGGCCGCCCCCGACGCCAAGATCACCGTCATCGGCAACACCGCCGACGACATCACCCTGTTCGGCCTGCGCGTCTGCCCGGACCTGGACACGGTGATGTACACGCTCGGCGGCGGCATCAACCCCGAGCAGGGCTGGGGCCGGGCGGACGAGACGTTCAGCGTCGGCCAGGAGCTCGCCGCCTACGGCGCCGAGCCGTCCTGGTTCACGCTCGGCGACCGCGACTTCGCGACCCACATCCTGCGCAGCCAGCTGCTCGCGTCGGGCCTGCCGCTCTCCGCCGTCACCCGGGAGCTCTGCGCGCGCTGGCGGCCGGGGGTCGAGCTGATCCCGATGTCCGACGACAAGATCGAAACCCACGTCAAGATCAACACCGCTGATATCGAACGGACCCTGGTTTCACCTCAGGACGGTCAGGCCGAGCACCTGATCCACTTCCAGGAGTGGTGGGTCAGGCTGCACGCGGCGGTCCCGGCCTCGGCCATCATCCCGGTCGGGGCCGACCAGGCCGCGCCCGCCCCGGGCGTGCTCGAGGCCATCGGCGAGGCCGACTTCGTGCTCTTCCCGCCCTCCAACCCGGTGGTCTCGATCGGGCCGATCCTGGCCGTCCCCGGTATCAGGGACGCGGTCTCGGCCAAGACCGTGGTCGCCGTCTCCGGCATCATCGGCGGCGCGCCCGTCCGCGGGATGGCCGACGTCTGCCTGACCACGATCGGGGTCGAGACGACGGCCGCCGCCGTGGCCGCGCACTACGGCGCCGACCTCATCGACGGCTGGCTGGTCGACGACCAGGACAAGGCGGCGGCCGACGACCCGGCCCTGGCCGACATCGCGGTGCGCGCGCTCCCGCTGTACATGCGCGACGTCCCGTCGACGGCGGCCATCGCCCGGGCCGCCATCGAGCTTGCCCGGGAGCTGGCCCGATGACCGAGCAGATCACCATTTCCGGCCTGCCGGGGATACCGGAGGTCTCCTCCGGCGATGACCTGGCCAAGATCATCGCGGACGCCGCGCTCGCGCCGGGCGGGCCCGGGCTGCTCGACGGCGACATCCTCGTGGTCACCTCCAAGATCGTCAGCAAGGCCGAGGGCCGGGTCACGGCGATGTCGCGCGATGACGCGATCGCGGCCGAGACCGTCCGGGTGGTAGCCAGGCGCGGCGCGACGACGATCTCGGAGACCAGGCACGGGCTGGTGATGGCGGCGGCCGGGGTCGACGAGTCCAACACCGCGCCGGGCACGGTCGTGCTGCTGCCCGAGGACCCCGACGAGTCCGCCCGGCGGCTGCGCAAGGCGCTGCGCGGACGGCTCGGGGTGAGCGTCGGCGTGGTGGTCACCGACACCATGGGCCGCCCGTGGCGGGCCGGCCAGACCGACACCGCGATCGGCGCGGCCGGGGTGCTGCCGGTGCGCGACCACCGGGGCGAGCAAGACGCGTTCGGCAACACCCTCGAGGTCACCATGGCGGCGGTGGCGGACGAGATCGCCGCCGCCGGCGACCTGGTCAAGAGCAAGGCGCTGCAGCTGCCGGTGGCGCTCGTGCGCGGGCTCGCCGCCCTCGTCACCGACGAGGACGGCCCGGGCGCGCGGGCGCTCGTCCGGGTCGCCAGCGAGGACATGTTCCGGCTCGGCGCGGCCGACGTGCTGCCCGGCCCGGCGCACGGTCCGCTCGTTCAGCGCCGCAGCCGGTCGATCCGGCCGCCGTCGAGCGCGCGATCGAGGCCGCCCTCACCGCCCCGGCGCCGCACCACAGCGAGCCCTGGCGGTTCGTGATCGTGTCGTCGCCCGCCGCTCGTACGCGCCTGCTCGACGCGATGCGCGACGCGTGGGTGGCGGACCTGCGCGGTGACGGGTTCACCGAGGAGCAGATCGCCCGCCGCACCCGGCGCGGCCTGCCGCTGCGCGACGCGCCGCTGATCGTCGTCCCCTGCCTGGAGCTGTCGGCCGCCCACGCCTACCCGGACGGCCGCCGGTCCCAGGCCGAACGCGACATGTTCACGGTCTCGATGGGCGCGGCGGTGCAGAACTTCCTGGTCGCCCTGGCGGTCGAGAACCTCGGCTCGGCCTGGATCTCGTCCACCCTGTTCTGCCAGGATCTGGCCGCCCGCGCCCTCGACCTGCCGCCCGGCTGGCGCCCGATGGGCACGGTCGCCATCGGCCACCCGGCCGCCGCCCCTCCCGCGCGCCCCCGGCGCAACCCAGCCACCTTCACCATCACCCGCTAAGCCCATTGCCGTGCTTTCGCGCTAACCCCCCGCTCGCCAACTGTGCCCAAATGCGCTTTTAGGCTCACTCTTGCCGGCCCAAAGGCGCATTTGGCTCATTGGGTGCGGGGCTCCGGGTCTAGCCGTTGCGTCGCTGGCGCAGGCGATCGTAGGAGACGCCGGTGAAGGTGGCGAGGCGGTCGCGGAACGACGTCGCCGAGTCCGGCCACAGCAGCGTGACCCGGCCGGTCCGCTCGTCGCGGTACCAGCTCGTGCAGCCGCCCTGGACCCAGACCGTGTCCCGCGCCATCGCGTCGATGTCGCGCATGTACGCGTGCACGGCCTCGGCGGTGACCTCGAGCGCGTCGGCGCCGCTCTCGGCCAGGTGATCGAGCGCGCTGAGCACGTAGCTGACCTGCGTCTCGATCATGTAGATGGCCGAATTGTGGCCGAGCGCCGCGTTCGGCCCGTCCAGCACGTACATGTTCGGGAAGCCGTGCACGGTGGTGGAGGCGTGCGCGGCCATGCCGTTGCTCCACTCCTCGCCCAGCAGCCGCGATCGGCGGCCCCGGATGTGGCCCGCGATCGACGGGCGGGTGGAGTTGAACCCGGTCGCGAGCACGAGCACGTCCAGCTCGTAGCTGTTCCCGCTGGCGGCGACCGCCGTGCGGCTGCCGCCGCCGCCGGCGGTCCCGCTGCCATCCGCGGTCCGGGCCAGCGGGGTCGGCTCGAGCCGCACGTGATCGAGCTGCAGCGCGGCGTAGTAGTCGTCTGAGAACAGGATCCGCTTGCAGCCGATCTCGTAATCGGGGGTCAGCAGGCGGCGCAGCCCCGCGTCGGGGACGGAGCCGGTGAGATGGTCGAGCGCCCGCTGACGGAGCAGGTCGATGTCCGGATGCCGCCGCTGGCGGGCCCCGAGGCCGCGTTCGGCCTCGGCGAACAGCTCGTCCCTGAGCGCGGTGACGGTACCCGGGTCGGCCGCGAAGCGCTCCATCTCCTCCCGGCTGTACTCCCGGTCGCCGCGCGGCAGGACGTACGGGGCGGAACGCTGGAACACCACGATCTCGCTTGCCTCGGCCGCCAGCCGGGGCAGGATCTGGATCGCCGAGGCGCCGGTGCCGATGAGCCCGACCCGCTTGCCGACCAGCGATACCTTCGCGTTCCAGCGGGCCGAGTGCCACCAGCGTCCGCCGAACCCGTCCAGGTTCTTGATCAGCGGGATCTTCGGCTCGGACAGCCGTCCGGTGGCGATGACGAGGTTGGCGGCCGAGAAGTCGCCCCGGGTGGTGCGGACGAGCCAGCGCGCGTCGTCATCGCTCCACGCCGCCTCCGCCAGCGCGCAGTTCAACCGCAGGTGATCGTCGAGTCCCTCCTGGGCAACGCAGGCGCGCAGGTAGTCGTGGATCTCACTGCCCTTCGGCGAAGACCCGGGACCAACTGCGGGTTCGGCCGGAAGGAGAACGAGTACAGGTGCGAGGGGATGTCGCACGACACGCCCGGGTAGCGGTTGTCCCGCCAGGTCCCGCCGACGTCGTCGGCCTGCTCGATGATGACGAAGGACTCCCGGCCGCGGCGGGCGAGCTGGATCCCCATGCCGATCCCGGCGAAACCCGCGCCCACGATCAGCACGTCGACCGACGTCACCCCGCGGTCGTCAGACACCGGCGATGACCTTTCCGTAGCCGGTGGTGCGCTGCCAGCAGCGGCCGTCCGAGCTCCCGGGCGACCCGCTCGACGTCGTCGAGCGTCAGCACCAGGCCCGCCTCCGCCCCCGCGTCGGGCGCGAGACGGCCGTCGAGCAGCAGGCCGCCGAGATCGTTGGCGCCGCTGCGGAGCAGGTCAACCGACGCGTCGAGGCCGAACTTGGGCCAGGCCGCCTGGATGTTGCCGATGCGCTCGTGCAGCATCAGCCGGGCCACCGCGTGCACCGCCCGCACCTGCCGCCAGGACGGACCCGGAACGTCCGCTCCGACCAGGCCCGGGGCGGGGGTGGGGGCCGGGAAGCCAGCGGGGGTGGGGGCCGGGAAGCCGGCAGGCGCAGGGGTGGGGAAGCCGACGGCGGAGGGAGCGGCGCCGGAGGGAGCGGCGGCGGAGGGAGCGGGCGCGGCGGGGACGAACGGCATGGCGATGAACTCGGTGAACCCGCCGGTGCGGTCCTGGATCGCCGGCCAGCGTCCGCAGGTGCGCGACCTGCTGGGCGGGGGTCTCGATGTGCCCGAAGACCATGGTCGAGGTCGAGGTCAGCCCGGCCCGGTGGGCGGCCTCGATCACCTCGACCCAGCGGGACACCGGCAGGTCGGGGCCGCCGGCCAGGCGCGCCCGCACCTCGTCGTCGAGGATACGCGCGGCGGTGCCGGGAACCGAGCCGAGCCCCGCCTCCCGGGCGGCGAGGAGGAACTCCTCCAGCGGCATCCCGCGCCGGGCGGCGCCGTCGAGCAGTTCCGGCGGACGGAAGGCGTGCAGGTGGATCTCCGGCGCGGGCGCCTTGACGGCGGCGATCAGATCCAGGTAGTCGTCGTCGGAGTCGGGCGGCAAGGGTCCCTGCAGCGGGGGATGAGATCCAGGTAATCGTCATCGGAGTCGGGCGGCAGCGGTCCCTGCATGCAGACCTCGGTGGCGCCGAGTTCGCGCGCCTCGGCCACCAGCGCGGCCAGCCGCTGTCGGGACCGCTGGTCGGGGCCGGCCACGGCGGACGGGTCGAGATTCCGGTTCACGACGTATGTGAGCCCGTTGCCCACCGCCCGCTCGCGCAGCGAGTCGGCCAGCTCGCAGAGCTCGTCAAGCTGCGGGCCGTCCGCGCCGAGCAGCGCCGCGTAGCCCTCATCGGGCAGGGCGGCCGGATCCGCGGTCGCCGCGCGCAGCCATTGCGCCGACCAGAGATGGTGACGGAAGACCGGTGTCGGTCTCGCCAGGACTCACCGATTCAGCATAAGCGGGAGACGGGCGGGACGCCGTTGGCCGCGATCGTGGCGGCGGGCTCCGGCCGGGAGCGGCCCTGCGGGATCGCGGACTCGTCGGCCAGGCCGGTGGCCGGGTCGGCCAGCGCGGCGACGTGCGCCGCGACGCGCGGGTCGAGCCACGGCGCCCGCTGGTACGGCGGGTAGATCGTCAGCCGTTCGCGCAGCGTGAAGCCGCCGTTCTTGGTGCCTGGGCGAGCTCCTCGATCTGCGGCCACGGGACGCTCGGGGTTCACGTGGTCCGGGGTGAGCGGGGAGACGCCGCCCCAGTCGTCGATCCCGGCGTCCAGGATCAGCTGGTACTGCTCGCCGACGAGGTTCGGCGGGGCCTGGATGCGGGCGCCGGGCCCGAGCACCAGCCGGGTAACCGCGATCGTGGCGGCGAGGTCGGCCAGCTCGGCGTCGGGGGTGTCGCGCATCTTCGTGTCCGGCTTGGCCCGGAAGTTCTGCACGATGACTTCCTGGATGCCTTCGTACGCGCGGGAGACCCGCTGCAGGGCGAAGATCGCGTCGACGCGCTCGGCCGGCGTCTCGCCCAGGCCGATGAGGATGCCGGTGGTGAACGGCACCTGGCCGCGGCCGGCGTCCGCCAGGACCTGCAGGCGGACCTTCGGGTCCTTGTCGGGCGAGCCGAAGTGCGGAGCGCCCCGCTCGGTGAACAGCCGCTCGGCCGTCGTCTCGAGCATCATGCCCATGGACGGGGCGACCGGCTTCAGCCGCTCGAAGTCGCGGGAGTTCATCACGCCCGGGTTGAGGTGCGGGAGCAGGCCGGTCTCCTCGAGCACCAGGATCGCCATCGCCCGGACGTAGGACAGCGTGTCGGCGTAGCCGTGGGCGTCCAGCCACTCCCGGGCCTGCCGCCAGCGCGCCTCGGGGCGGTCGCCCAGGGTGAAGAGGGCTTCCTTGCAGCCGAGGGCGGCGCCTGGCCGGGCGATCTGGAGGACTTCATCCGGGCTGAGGTACATGCTGTCGAGCCCGGCCGGGCACGGTCGCGAAGGTGCAGTAGCCGCAGCGGTCGCGGCACAGCCGGGTCAGCGGGATGAAGACCTTCTTGGAGTAGGTGATGACCCCTGGCCGCCCGGCCGCCTCCAGCCCCTCGTCCCGGGTCCGCGCCGCCAGGCCGAGCAGCGCGCGGAGGTCGTCGCCTCGCGCGTGCAGCAGGGTCGTCGCGTCGGGCTGGTCGAGCGGTTCGCCCGCGGCCCGGGCCAGCGCCCGGCGGACAGCGGCCTCGCTGACACCGTCGTGTTCACCCTGGCCGATGCTCGAAGCGCTCATATGTTGCACCTTACGGCAGCTCGATCCGGGCTTTGCGCCCATACCGACGGCAACAACCGCGATCGACGGTTCAGAATTTCCGGTAGTCGCGGACCGACAGCCGCGGGCCCCGGCGCTGCGGCCGGACGGCCCCGTAGCGGGCCGGGCCTGAGCCCGCAGGACGGGCCAGGCCGGCGCCGCCGCTCAGCCCGATCAGCCGGGTGGCGCGGTGCCGGTGCCCCTTGAACGGCTCAAGCAGCGCCAGCATTTCCTCGTCGGTCGACCGGTCCTGGCCGGCCAGGGCCCAGCCGACGATGTTCTTCAGGTGGTAGTCGCCGACCGAGACCGCGTCCGGGTCCCCCGCCGCCCGCTGCCTGGCCTCGGCCGAGGTCCAGATGCCGATGCCGGGGATCGTCCGCAGCTTGCGGTCGGCCTCCTCGTGGCCGACCTCGAGCAGCCGCTCAAGCGACGCAGCGACCGTCGAAGCCCTGATGATCGTCTCCGCCCGGACGCCCTCCACCCCGGCCCGGTGCCACTCCCACGACGGAATGCGCCGCCAGACCGCGGGCTCAGGGAAACACCCGCATCCCGGTCGGCGCGGGCCCTGGCGGCTCGGTCCCGAACTTGGACAGCAGGATCCTCCACGCCCGGTGCGCCTCCAGGATCACGACCTTCTGCTCCAGGATCGCCGGCACCAGCGCCTCCATCAGCCGCCCGGACCGCCCCAGCCTGAACCCCGGATTGCTGCGGGCCGAGTCCCAGATCAGCGGATGGCACGGACGCATCGAACCCCGACACGTCGTCATCGCGCCCGAGCCCGCCCGGAAGCGCGTCGAGCAGCCACGCCGCCCCCGGCCCCCACGCCTGCGCCCGCACCCTGGTCGACACGGACTCGTCATCAGGCGAGACGACCCAAACCGGCGCCGGCAGCACCCGGATCGTCCCCGGCCCCTCGGGCGTCAGCGAGGTCCGCCAGATCGCCCCGCCATCATCGACCCGATAGGTCGGGATCCCCGCGCCCGCGCCCCTGCACCCCAAGAGTCACCCGGACGTCGAGCGCATAGGGCGCCAGCCACTCAACCTCGAGCATCGGCTCACCCATACGCTGCACCCACGCGCCCCATCGTAAGGCCGGCGTCAGCCCAGACCCGGGCAATCCGACGTGTCGAGGCAATCACCGCTGCCCGGAAGCGAGCGGAGCGTGATGCGGTCCGCCAGCGTGCGCTGCGGTCCGAGCGACACCGCTCGCGACCCCGCTTTGATCGTCGGCTCGACCCGCGTGCCGGGCCAGACCCGCAGCCCCTTGAGCAGTTCGTTCCCAGGCCCGACGTAAGCCTCGTCGCCAATGACAACCCCGTCGAGCACCGCGCCGCGGACGGTCGCGCCGTCCACGGTCGCCGTGCCAGCGATGGTCGCCCGGTAGCCGACGATGCTGTTGCGGACCACGGCGCCGGCCCCGATGGTGGCGCCGCCGCAGACCACGCTGCCCTCGACGACCGCCCCGGCCTCGATGACGGCGCCCGCGCCGACGGTGGTGCCGCCGGTCAGCAGGGCGTCGGCGGCCACGCTGGCGTCGCCGAGGACCAGGAACGCGCCGACCGCGCCGGGCAGCGCGGGCGACGGCAGCGCGCCCAGGACGACGTCGCACGAGCCGCGCACGAACGCCTCCGGGGTGCCGACGTCGAGCCAGTAGGCGGCCTCGGCGTAGCCCATGACGACCGCCCCGGCCTCGATCAGGCCGGGGAACGTCTCCCGCTCGACCGAGACGACCCGGCCGGCCGGGATCTGGTCGATGACCGACCGGCGGAAGACGTAGCACCCCGCGTTGATCTGGTTCGTCACCGGGTTCGGGGTCTTCTCCAGGAACGCGGTGACGCGGCCGGCCACATCGGTCGGCACGCAGCCGTAGCGGCTCGGGTCGTCGACCGGGACCAGGTGCAGCGTCACCGCCGCTTCCTTCTTCCGGTGCAGGTCGACCTGGGCGGGCAGGTCGTGACCGGACAGGATGTCGCCGTTGAGCACGACGATCGGCTCGTCCGGGCCGCCGCGCAGCAGCGCCGCCGCGTTCCTGATCCCGCCGCCGGTGCCGAGCGGCTCGGACTCGTAGACGTAGTCGATGGACAGGCCGAACTGCGCGCCGTCGCCGAATGCCTCGGTGAACATCTCGGCCCGGTAGGAGGTCGCCAGCACCACGTGCGTGATTCCGCACTCCGCCGCCATCGCCAGCTGGTGCGCGAGGAACGGCACCCCGGCCGTGGGCAGCAGCGGCTTGGGCGCGGACAGGGTGAGGGGGCGCAACCGGGTGCCTTTACCCCCGACGAGCATGATCGCCTCTAGCGGTTCACGCGGCATATGTGTCTGCCTTAACCGGTCGGTTCCATGGACAGCGGGTAGCCGCCGGGCAGCGCCGGCGACCCACGCAGCATACTCAGGTCGCGCCTGGGCATCGGCTGGACACACGAGAATCCAGCTCAATAGCGTTATGCCCAACGTCACACGGGTTGCAGCCAGGTAACCGGGACTCGGCGGCCCGCTTGTAGCTCGCCGCGTGCGCGGCCGCCGACGCGGCCCAGGTGAACTCCAGCGACCGGGCGTGCCCGGCCTCGCCGAGCGCCACCCGCCGGCCCGGATCGTCGAGCAGCGCCCGCAGCGCGGTCGCGATCGACTCCGCCTCCGGCTCGGTGTACGCCACCGCGTCCCCGCCCACCTCGGGCAGCGACGTGCGGTAGGTCGTCAGCACCGGGGCGCCGCACGCCATCGCCTCGAGCACCGGCAGCCCGAACCCCTCGCCCCGCGATGGCGCCGCCACCACCAGCGCGCCGCCGAGGAAGCCGGCCAGGTCGGCGAACGGCAGGTAGCCGGGCCGCACCAGCCGCAGGTTGGGCGGCACGGCCGAGACCGCCTGGTCGAGCTCGTCGCTCCAGCCGCCGCCGCCCGCCAGCACGAGCGCGGGCGGGTTCTCCAGGTCGGCCACCGCCTGGGCCCAGCCGCGGACCACGGCGGGCGCGTTCTTGCGCGGCGTCAGCGACCCGAGGAAGGCGACGTAGGGCTTGCCCCGCAGCCCGAGCCGCGCGGTCACGTGGGTGACCTGCTCCGGGGTCGGGCGGTGGAACAGGTTGTGGTCCACCCCGTGGTAGGCGACATCGATCCGGGCCGGGTCCACGCCGAGGACCCGGACCAGCTCGTCGCTGGTGGCGTTGGACGGGACGATCAGCCGGGTCGCCTGCCTGGCCGACGCCAGGGTGGCCGACTTCAGCGACATCGCGTGTGACGCCGTGTAGCGCTCGGGGTCGGTGAAGAACGTGACGTCATGGATCGTGACCACGGTCGGCAGGCCGGGGCGCATCGGCATCGAGTAGTACGGCATGTGCAGCACGTCCGCGCCGACCCGCTCGGCCAGCACCGGCAGCCCGCTCTGCTCCCAGGCGAGCCGCTCGGTCCGGTGCCCGAGCCCGACCGGGCCCGCCACGATGGTGGCGTCCGGGGCGTGCCGACGGTAGCGCTCCTCGTCCGCGAGCTGACAGGCCACGGCGAGATCCGTCCCGGTGGCGCCCGAGCGCGCCGATCAGCCCGTCCACGTAACGGCCCAGCGCGCCTCGGTCGGCCGGCACCCCGGTCGCATCGACGAGTACCCGAAGTGCCACGACTCACGAGCTCCCTTCGCCTTACCTACCTAGGCGAAGCCTACGCCCGCCCCCCTGACGCAGCGAGCATGGCCAGGTAACAGTGGCAACCGTCAGCACGAGGGGACCGGTTTGCCCGCCTTAATAGCCTCAAGATCGGACATGGCCTGCGACAGCGTGGACACCTTCACCAGCCGCAGCCCGGCGGGCACCGCGCCGGCGGTGTCCGAGCAGTTGCCGGCCGGGGTGAGGAAGATCGTGGCGCCGGCCGAGCGGGCGCCCACCATCTTCTGCTGGATGCCGCCGATCGGCTGGACCGCGCCCGAGGCGGTGATCTCGCCGGTCCCGGCGATGAACTTCCCGCCGGTGAGGTTGTCCGGGGTGAGCTTGTCGATGATCCCGAGCGCGAACATCATCCCGGCGCTCGGCCCGCCGATGTTGCCCACGCTGATCGACACCGTGAACGGGAACTTGTACTGCTCCTGGACCGTGACGCCGATGACCGGGGTGCCGGCCGACGCCTTGCTCGCGACCGGGATCGTCAGCGTCTTCCCGCCCGCAGCACCGTCAGCGTGAGCACCGTGCCGGCCGGATGGGCCGTGATCATCGAGCTCAGCGACGTCTGCCCGTCCACCGGCTTGCCGTCCACCGCCTCGATGACGTCCCCGGCCTTCAGCGCCTTGCTGGCCGGGTAGCCGGGCACGGTCGAGACCACGGTGACCAGCGTCTGGTACGGGATGTGGAGCTCGGTCAGCGCGGCGGCGGTGGCCAGCTGCTGCGAGCCGGTCATCTCCTCGGTGTCCTGCGCCTGCGTCTGCTGCGCCGACTGCCCGGCCGGGAACAGCTCGGTCTCGGGGACCACGGCCTCGGACGGGTCAAGCCACGCGCGCAGCGCCTGGAAGATGTTCATGCTCGAGCCGGGGCCGCCCTGGTAGCTGACCGTCACCAGGTTGAGGTTCCCGGTCGTGGGGTACGTCTGGTGCCCGGTGATCGTGATCAGCGGCTGCCCCGAGGAGGCGCCGAGCGTGTTCAGCGTCGGACCCGGTCCGAGGATCACGTAGGGCACGGGAAGCAGCACCGCCACCGCGATCGCGACCACCGTCGCGAGGCCGGCGATGGCCAGCGTCAGGGAACGTCGGGACATGATCGGAAGACTACGCGCTGCCGACCCATTCGTCGGAACCGTCGGTGAACCGCTGGTGCTTCCAGACCGGCACCGACGCCTTGAGCTCGTCGATCAGCGCGTGGCAGGCGTGAAACGCCTCGGCCCGGTGCGCGCAGGACACCCCGACGACGACCGCCAGGTCTCCCACGGCCAGGTCCCCGACCCGGTGCACCGCGGCCACCGCGATCGCGTCCGGGTACTTCGCGGCGATGGACTCCGCCACCCGGCGCAGCTCGTCGGCGGCCGACGGGTGGGCCGAGTAGGAGAGCCCGGTCACCCCCCGGGCGGCGTCGTTGTCGCGCACGGTGCCGACGAACAGCACCTCACCGCCCGCGGCCGGGTCCGCGATCGCGGCCCGCACCTCGTCCACGGACAGCGCCGTGTCCCGGACGGCGATCAGCCTGATCTGGTTCACCCGACCACGGTACCGCGCCACCGCGGACGAGGCCTCAGCGCGCCGACCGGTGCCACCACGCGACCGTTCGGAAGAAAGTTTTTAGGTTTTATTTCTTTTGCGGGCATGCCGGACGATCGCGGCGGTGCCGAGGACGGCGGCGGCCGTGCCCGCCGCGCCGGCCGCCGTCAGCGCCGCGTCCTTGCGGGCCAGGCGACGGCCACCACCGCGTGGTGGCCGCCGCGGGCGGCCAGCAGCACCGTCAGCGCCTCGGCGTTGCTGACCGACGGGTGCCAGCCCGCCGCGCGCAGCGCCGCGCAGTCCACCACCCACGGGTAGACCACGTAGCGCAGCTCCGCGGCCGGGGCCGGCGTCGCGCCGAGCCGGTGCAGCCGCTGCGCGGTGCCGAACGTCAGCCGCGCGGGCAGCTCGAGCGACTTCATGCCGCTCAGCGACTCCACCTCGGCCTGCGAGAGCGACCCGTCGCACCCGACCGCGAAGTCGCTGCCGACCATCCCGGCCGCCGCCAGCTCGAGCGCGGATACCAGGTCATCGACGTGGCAGAACTGCCAGCGCGGCCCGCAGCCCCGCACCGCGAGCAGCCGCGGCGCCTCGAAGTGCCTGGTCAGCAGCGTGTCGACCGCGTCGCCGACCAGCGCGGCGGGCCGCGCGACGGTCACCTGGGTGCCCGGGTTGACCCGGCGTGACCGGCGGGCGAGCTCCTCGATCTCGATCAGGTCCCCGGCCACGCTGCCGTCCGCGTCGGCCAGCAGCGGCGCGTCCTCGGGGAGCGGGACCGGATTGTCGGGGCGCGCCCCGTACACCATCGCGCTGGTCAGCAGCACGACCCGGCCGATGCGCTCGGCCGCCGCGGCGGTCAGCACGGTCTGGGCGCCGCGCACGTTCCTGGCCCGCCGCTCCCTCGGGTCCTGGTCGACCGACGTGGACACGTCGGTGTGCACCACCACGTCCACCCCCGCCAGTCGCGCCGCCAGCGCGGGATCCCTGACGTCGGCGACCCGCCAGGTCACCCCGGCCGCGTCGCCCCGGTGATCGTCGATCGCGACCACCCGTCCGATCAGCGGCGAGTCCGCGAGCCGGACCGCGAGCGCCTGCCCGACCCCGCGGGCCGCACCGGTGACCGCCACCACCGGCGGCACCGCAGCGGTGCTACGCTCACGGCGAACGCTGCGCTCATGGCGAACCTGCCGTCTGCCGTTTCTCAAAATCGGCTACTCCCGAATAGCGTGGCAATGTATGACCCTTCTATCCTGCCCGACCCCTATCAGCTGAGGGGGCGCATCATGGCTGACCGTCCACCCTTTGGGTTCGGCCCACCCGAGCCGGCCCGGCGACGACGAACCGACGCCGCCAGGCGGCCAGGGGCCGTCCGGCCCGTTCGGATTCGGACTTCCCGGCGGCCCGGAAGGCCCTGGCGGCCCCGGCAACCCGAACCAGTTCGCCGACGCGCTGCGCCAGTTCGCCGACCTGCTCTCCTACAGCGGCGGGCCGGTCAACTGGGACCTGGCGAAGAACCTGGCCAGGCACTCGATCGCCGGCCGCGGTGATCCGAGCGTGCTCGCCAACGAGCGCGCCACCGTGACCGAGGCCGTCCGGCTGGCCGACCTGTGGCTCGACGACGTCACCGCGTTCCCTTCCGGCATCAGGAAGATCGAGGCGTGGTCCCAGTCGGAGTGGCTGGAGGCGACCTTCCCGGTCTGGTCCACCCTGTGCGAGCCGATCGCGACCAGGGCGATCGAGGCGATGGGCTCGATGACGGCGTTCGACCCGCCCAGCTCGACGACGAGAGCGTGCCGCCGGAGATGCGGGCGATGCTGTCGGGGATGGGCGGCATGACCGCGTTCGCCCCGATGCTGCGCCAGCTCGGCGGCGCGATGCTCGGCGGCCAGGTCGGCACCGCGATCGGCGAGCTCGCGAGCGAGATGGCCACCTCGACCGACATCGGCCTGCCGCTGGCCCCGGAGGGGACGGCGGCGCTGCTGCCGGCCGGGGTCGCCGCGTTCGGCGACGGCCTGTCGGTCGACCCGGGCGAGGTACGGCTGTTCCTGGCGCTGCGGGAGGCGGCGCACCACCGGCTCTTCGGCCACGTGCCGTGGCTGCGCCAGCACCTGCTCGGCGCGGTCGAGGCCTACGCGGCCGGCATCACGATCGACATGAGCAAGCTGCGCGACGCCCTGCCGGACATGGACATGGCCAACCCCGAGGAGGCGCTGCGAGGCGCGCTGAGCGGCGAGACGCTGTTCCGCCCGGAGGACTCCCCGCAGCAGAAGGCCGCCCTCTCCCGCCTCGAGACCGCGCTCGCGCTGGTCGAGGGGTGGGTGGCGACCGTGGTGGCCGCCGCCGCCGATTCCCGGCTGGTGCACAGCGCGGCGCTGGCCGAGGCCATCCGGCGCCGCCGGGCGTCCGGAGGTCCGTCGGAGCGGACCTTCGCCGCCCTGGTCGGGCTCGAGCTGCGGCCCCGGATGCTGCGCGAGGCGGCGGTGCTGTGGGCCGACGTCACCAGGCGCGCGGGATCGAGGGCAGGGACGCGCTCTGGGCGCACCCGGACCTGCTGCCGACGGCCGACGATCTGGCCAACCCGGACGGGTTCCTGCACGGCGCGACCGAACTGGACATCTCCGATCTCGAGGACGGCCCGGCCGACGAGCGGCCGGCCAGGCCGACGGCCCGGCGGACGGCGAGGAGCGACCCGGGGACGGCGTAAGCGGGCGCGTCAACCGCTCGCGCGGCCGTTCAGGCCGGCGCCGCAGGTGCAGGCGGGATGCGGCGGCCAGCCGCGGCGCTGCCACTGCCAGTCGGGTAGCACCAGCTCAAGCGTTCCATTGGCGGCGGCTGGCTCGCCCGCCCGGTCGATCAGCGTGAGCGCCTGCGCGGTCGCGAGGGCGGCGGTCGCCGCCGCGAGCACGGTGTCGCACGCCTGCGGAACGCGTGAGCGGGCCGCCGGCGCCCCGGCCTGGGCGAGGACGCGCGGCCAGGCCGGGTCCCGCGCCGTCTTGCTCAGGTCGAGGCAGCGCACGCAGGCCGACCGGCCCGGCCGCACGAGCGGTCCGACCACCCCGATCGCCTCGTCCGCGTGCACCACCAGGTGCGGCACGCGGTGCCGCATCAGGTCGTCGAGAACCACCGGGTCGGGCCGGCCGGTGAGCACCGCCAGGTCGGGCAGCCGGCGGCCGTCGTCGGCGGTTCGCACCTCCCGCGCCACCCGGTGGACGGCGCGGGCGACCCCGGCCGACCTGTTCGCGCCCACGTCGGCCAGGCCGAGCCCGCCCGGGGTGATGTCGGCCGGGGCCGTGGTCGCCGGTGTCCAGGCAGCTCACCCACGCGACGCCGGACGCGGCGAGGAACGTCGCGACGCAGGCGCCGACCCGGCCCGCGCCGTAGACCCGCGCGAACGCGGCCCGGCGGCGGGCGAGCACCGCCGCGCCGCCGTCGCCGTGCCCGTAGGCGAGCGCGGCGCAGGCCAGCTCGGGGGTGATCCGCTCGAGCAGGTACCCGGGCAGGGCGGCCCGCAGGCCGGCGGGGAAGTCATCGAGCACCCCGGCCGAGGCCAGCAGCCCGAGCACCTTGTCCACCGCGTCCTGGCCGATGCCGTAGGTCGCCGCGGTCCGCGCCACCTCGGCGGTATCGCGGGACCCGTCGAGCAGCGACACGATCGCGGCGGCCTTGCCCAGCCCGGTCAGCGCCCGGGCGCGCCGCGGGTCGACCCCGATCTGCAGCGTGTCGCGGTCCCGCCAGAGCGGCCGAAGTCCCGCCTTCAGTGCTGGTCTCATGCACAAATCGTGACGCCGACGACCGACATTCCGGCCATATCGGGACGCTTCTCCGGCGGCTGGTGCTGTCGGCTACGCCAGCGACAGCGCCTATTGGTGTCGCTGGCGTAGCCGACAGGGTGCGTTCCGGTCGACGGCGTAGCCGACAGGTCGCGGCGAGTCAGACAGGTCATGCGTACGGCGGAGCTAAGTCATAGCATGGCGGACAGTGTGGAAGCGGGCGACGTCCCCAAGAAGCGGCGACGTCCCCCGGAACGGCGACGTCCCCCGCGGCAGCGTGCAGCGGACCGCCAAGCTAGCCGGGCTGCCGCTCGGGTACTTCGGGCGGACCGCGCTCGGGTTCGGCAAGCGGATCGGCGGCATCTCGGCCGAGATCGTCGGCCAGGAGATCCAGCAGCGCACCGCCGACCAGGTCTTCCGCGTCCTCGGCGAGCTCAAGGGCGGGGCGATGAAGTTCGGCCAGGCGCTGTCGATCTTCGAGGCGGCGCTGCCGCCCGAGATCGCCGAGCCGTACCGGGCGACGCTGACCAGGCTGCAGGAGTCGGCGCCGCCGCTGCCGGCCAGCACCGTGCACCGGGTGCTGGCGGCCGACCTCGGCGAGGACTGGCGGGCCGAGTTCGCCTCGTTCGACGACACCCCGGCCGCCGCCGCGTCGATCGGCCAGGTGCACCGGGCCGTCTGGAAGGACGGCAGGCAGGTCGCGGTCAAGATCCAGTACCCCGGGGCGGGCAAGGCCCTGATCAACGACTTCACCCAGCTCGCCCGGGTGGGCAGGCTGTTCGGCCTGCTGATGCCCGGGCTCGACGTCAAGCCGCTGCTCGACGAGCTTCGCGACCGGGTGGCGGAGGAGCTCGACTACCACCTCGAGGCCGCCGCCCAGCGGGCCTTCGCCGACGCCTACGCCGGGCGACCCCGACATCTACGTGCCGCCGGTCGTCACCGAGACCGATCACGTGCTGGTCACCGAGTGGATGGACGGCACCCCGCTCTCGAAGATCATCAGCGACGGGTCGAAGATCGAGCGCGACCGGGCCGGCATCCTGCTGACCAGGTTCCTGTTCTCCGGCCCGGCCCGGGCCGGGCTGCTGCACGCCGACCCCCACCCGGGCAACTTCCGGCTGCTGGACGACGGGCGGCTCGGCGTGCTCGACTTCGGCGCGGTGGACCGGCTGCCGGACGGGCTGCCGCCGATCTTCGGGCGGCTGCTGCGCATCATGCACGACCCGGATCCCGACATCACCGAGGTCGAGCGGGAACTGCGGGCGGACAACTTCCTGCGGCCCGGCATCGCGGTCGACCTCGACGCGCTGCGCGCGTTCCTGGCGCCGCTGGCCGAGCCGTCGAGCGTCGAGACGTTCAAGTTCAGCCGGGAGTGGATGCGCGAGGAGGCCAGCCGGATGACGGACCTGAACGCCGTCGCCCGCAAGTTCAACCTGCCGCCGTCCTACGTGCTGATCCACCGGGTGTCGACCGCCGGGATCGGCGTGCTCTGCCAGCTCGAGTGCGAGGGCCCGTTCCGGGCCGAGGTGGTCCGCTGGGTCCCCGGCTACGCCGACGCCGCGTCGAACCGACAGCGCTGAACGTAAAAGGACCCGGGATGGCCCTCGCGCACCCCGGGTCCTTATTGGTTGTTACGTCCGGCTGCTGCGCTAGCGGACGGCTAGCGGACGGCCTGGATCACCGATCGGAGGTGGTCCACGGCCTGCCAGGCGTGGAGCAGTTCGCGCTCGGCGCGCTCCTGCCGCTTCTCCATCCGGTGAAGCTCGGCGACCTGGTGCGCCGTCCTTTCCTCATGCGCCTGCCTAAGGCGCTCCTCGTGTCGCTCGCTGGCGAGACACTGTTCGATATACATGGTGGTGAAGACCTCTTCGCATTGTGTGCGTACGTTTGTCGGGCATGAGTGCTTGTCGCATCAATTACCAGAAGATGTGTTCGTCAGTTAAGACGTTGGCTAGGCGGCCTGTTCATCGGTCTTGGCCGCACCAGTTAGCTCCTCGGCGGACGCCTTGCGGGGACGGCCCCTCGGCCGCTTGCGCGGGACCACGATGCCGCGCAGGAGTAGTTCCCCGCCCCAGACGCCCCACGGCTCACGCCGTTCGAGCGCGCCCTGAAGGCAGACTTCGCGTGCCCGGCAGCCCTGGCAGAGCGCCTTCGCCGCCTCGACGTCCTCCGGCGCCTCGGCGAAGAACAGCTCAGGGTCGTCCGCGCACGGCAGATCGAGGCCCGTAGGAACCTCGGCCTGACCGAAGAGCATCGCGATCCCGGTCGCGGTAGCGCCCTGTCCGGCGTGCTCGTCGACGTACGGGTCGATCACGGCGACCGCCTCGGACCTCGACGATATTGACTCGAACCCCGCCGCGCTTGTCGCGCTCGCGGAGGCATCGGGCCGCAGCATCGGTGCCATCCCCTCTCGCTTGCTGGTCCAGTGGTGCTGGTCTGACGGGACCGGGCCTGCGAAATAAATCTGGCCACGGACCCTGTGTTCGGGTCCGCGGCCTGAGGGGATTCTCACCGGCCTAAGTTAGGCCGGTTCCCGTTCTGGATGCGGACCCGATGCGCCATCGCCGCCGGCGTTAACGCGGGTCTTGTAGACGTTGTGCTTACGGTTGTCAGTAGCGGTGAGCAGCCCGGTCGCCGGAGCGACTTCAAGCTGCTTCTGCGTCATGGCCGGGATCTGCCCGAACGCGGCGAGACGCGCGTCGGCAGCCACGGCGACCGGGACGGGATACGGCGTGCGGACATGGTTCATCCCCACGGCGGACAGGCCGATGGCCTGCAGCATGGTCCACGGCGAGCGGGCACCCGGGAACGCGGCGCCGCACGGGGCAGCCGTCACGTCAATCGTGTTGTTCAGCACCGGGGCACCTCCTTCCACAGGGGTCGTTGCTCTGGCCCACGGACATGACGTAACTCTACGAGAGCCTTCACAGCAGGGCAACACATTTTTGACCTGGGATTTCTCTTCTGGAGAGAGATTTGTTTCCCTGGCTTGATTGGTCTGCGTAAGCGCTCAGTAATTGGACTTTGGAGTGGTGCGGATGAGGCCCTCTTGGACCACGGAGACGACCAGATCGCCGTCGGCGGTGAACACCTCGCCCCGGGCCAGGCCGCGCGCGCCCGAGGCCGATGTTGACTCCTGGGCGTACAGCAGCCACTGGTCGGCCCGGAACGGCCGGTGGAACCACATCGCGTGGTCCAGGCTCGCCCCCGAGGCGGTCCCGTTGTGCCAACTCAGGCCCAGGTCGAGGAGCACCGTGTCGAGCAGCGTGAGATCCGAGGCGTAGGTCATCAGGCAGACGTGCAGCAGCGGGTCGTCCGGCAGCTCCCCGTTCACCCGCAGCCAGACCAGGTTGTCGGCCGACGGGCCGCAGCGACGGGTCGATCGCCACCTCGATCGACATCGGGCCGACCGAGCGGACGTCGATCGGGCTCTCCCGGACGTGCGCCGGGAGCGTGACGCCCATTGCCTCCGCGAACCGCTCGGCGTTGGGTCGCAGCAGCTCGGGCGACGGCGCGGCCGGCATCGGGAGGGCGAACTCGAGGACCGGGCTCCGGATGCTGGAACGACGCCGAGAGCGCGAAGATCGCCTTGCCGTGCTGGGTCGCGGTCACCCGGCGGGTGGTGAACGAGCGCCCGTCCCTGATCCGGTCCACGCTGTAGATGAGCGGGACCGTCGGGTCGCCCGGCCTGATGAAGTACGCGTGCAGCGAGTGCACCGGCCGGTCGTCGGGCACCGTCCGGCCGGCGGCGACCAGCGCCTGCCCGGCGACCTGCCCGCCGTACACCCGCTGGACCGTCTCGTCGGGCGACCGGCCGCGGAAGATGTTGACCTCGATCTGCTCCAGGTCGAGCAGGTCGAGGAGCTTGTCCAGGGAGTCGCTCATGCGCCCGCCGCCGCGGCCGGCACCGACGGGAACAGCGCCGCCAGGAAGCGCGACCGCTGCCGGGACGCCTCCGCGCCCGGCGTGCGGGCCGGCGCCCAGGAGAGCACGAGACGGACCCGCGCCCTGGTCACCGCGACGTAGAGCAGTCGCCGTTCTTCCTCGATGGCCTCGGCCGTTCTCGCGTGCACGATGGGCATTATGCCCTCAACGAGCCCCGGGATCAGCACCGCGTCCCATTCCAGGCCCTTGGCCGCGTGCATCGTGGCCAGGGTCACGGCGGCGGCGACCGGCGCGTGCCCGGTGTCCTCGCGCTCGCTCAGCTCGGCCGCGAACTCCGCCAGCGTCGCCGTCGGCCGGGCCGCGGCCAGATCGTCGGCCAGCCCGGCGATCGCGGCCAGGGACTCCCAGCGTTCCCTGACCGCGCCCCGCGCGGCCGGCGGCACCGAGGTGAGCCCGGCCGACGCGAGCACGTGCCGGACGGCGGCGGGCAGCTCCCCGGGCGCCCCGCTCGCGTCCGTGCCCGCCCCGTCGGCCCGGGCCGCGCCGCGGATCAGCACCAGCGCCTGGCGGACCTCGGGCCGGTCGTAGAAGCGCTCGGCGCCGCGCACGACGTACGGCACCTTCGCGTCCGTCAGCGCTCGCTCAAACCGTTCCATGTGCGCATTTATCCGCAACAGGATGGCGATCTCATTCGGCGGCACCCGCTGGCTGATCAGCCCCGCCGCCGCGGCCGCGACCCCGGCCGCCTCCGCTTCCTCGTCGGGATACCGCGTCATCACCGGATCCGGCCCGGCGGGCCGTTGCGCCACCAGCTCACCGGACGACTCGGCCGGCGCGAGCCGACCCGGCGCCCCCGGCCGTCAGCCGGTTCGCCGCCGCGACCACCTGGGGGGTGGACCGGTAGTCGCGGACCAGCCGAACGACCGACGCGGCCGGGAAGTCCACCGAGAACCCGCGCAGGTACTCCGACGTGGCGCCGGTGAACGAGTAGATCGTCTGCTGCGGGTCGCCCACCACGCACAGCTCCTCGCGCCCGCCCAGCCAGGCGTCAAGCAGCAGCTTCTGCAGCGGGTTGACGTCCTGGAACTCGTCCACGGTGAAGTAGCGGTAGGTGCCGTGCACCTCGCGGGCGACGGCTGGCTCGGTGAGCAGGATCGCCGCCGTCAGCTCGAGGACCGACTCGAAGTCGATCAGCTGCCGGTCCCTCCGCAGCGCCTCGTAGGCCTGGTACAGCCGCCCGACCTCCTCCAGGCCGGCCGACGGCGACCGGCCCGCCTCGGCCGCCGCGAAGACATACGAGTCCGGATGCGTCTGGCAGACCTTCGCCCACTCGATCTCGGTCACCGCCTCCGCGAGCGCGCCCCCCGCGACCGAGAGCCCCAGGTCACGGGCCGCCTCCCGGAGCATCGGGAGCTTGGACTCGACCAGCTTCGGCGGCCGGCCGCCGATCACCTTGGGCCAGAAGTAGCTGAGCTGGCGCAGCGCCGCCGAGTGGAACGTGGCCGCGCGCACGCTCTCCGCGCCTCCGCCGAGTGCGCGCAGCCGCCCGCGTAGCTCCCCCGCCGCGCGGACGGTGAAGGTAAGCGCGAGCACGTGCCCGGGGTTGGCCACCCCGGTCGCGACCGCGTAGGCGATGCGGTGCGTGATCGCCCGGGTCTTGCCGGTTCCGGCCCCGGCGAGCACGCAGACCGGCCCCCGGCAGGCGAGCGCAACCTCGCGCTGCTCGGGGTCGAGGGCGGCCAGCAGGTCATCGGGGTCCATCCGTCACATCTTGCCGCATGCGCGCGGGGATGGCCGTCCCGCGCGGGAAGCGCGGGACGGTGAAAGTTGTTGCAAGCACCCGAAGACCCCCGCAAGCAGTCGGTTGGCCCCAGAACAACGAGGAGATCCCCGTGCCGCTCACGATGTACACGACCACCTGGTGCGGATTCTGCAAGAACCTCAAGCGACAGCTCAACCGCGCCGGGATCGAGGTCACCGAGGTCGACATCGAGCTCGACCCGGCGGCGGCCGAGTTCGTGATGAGCGTGAACGGCGGCAACCAGACCGTCCCGACCCTGCTGTTCGGCGACGGCTCGACGATGTGCAACCCGTCCGCCGCCCAGGTGCAGAAGAAGCTCGCGCAGCTCGCCAGCCCCACTGGCTGAGCAAGCGCTGCGAAACCACAGTCAAAATCGATCATCCCGAACGGACCCGGGTTACCCCTCCCCCGCATACGAATCTGTTCACGAACGCAATTCGGGGTCCGTGGGGTTGTACGGATAGTGTGTTGCTGGTGGCCGGTGGTAGCCAGCCTGGGGAGGGCGGGACAGGTATGACCGAAAACAGGGCAAACGAGCACGGGCAGACCGACGATGTGGTCGTGCGCAAGGCTGAGCGCGGCTGGGTCGTCGGCGAGGAGAACGTCTCCGACCTGACCAGCGCGATGGTGCTCGCGGACCTGTTCGCCGCCGACCAGGCGGTCAGCCAGGACACCGGGATGCTCGAGGCGGTGGACGCCGACGGCGCGCCCCGCCGCCCGCTCGCCCGCCGGCCCCCCGGCGCAGCAATACCGGACCGCTGCCGGCGGTGGACGTCACCAACGAGCCTCAGGAGGCGGAGCGGCTGGCGGTCACGGTTGCCCAGCTCGAGCACGCGCTGGCGTCGCGGGTCCGGGTTGAGCAGGCAATCGGCGTGCTCGCGGAGCGGCACCGGCTGCGCCCGCGCGAGGCGTTCGACCTGCTGCGCGGGGCGGCGCGGTCGCGCGGGTCCCGCGTCACCGAGATGGCGCAGGACGTCGTCGCGAGCGCCGCCAACCCGCTGACCCGGCTGCCGGAGGAGCTGTCGAGGAAGGCCCAGGAGGCCCGCACGCCGCGCGGCGTCCGGTCGGTGCGACGCGGCCGCCACGCGGCCGACCGCTGAGGCCCCGGGCGCCGCGGCCCCGGCCGCCCTACTGGGCGACCGAGGTCGGGCCGAGCAGGGACTTGATGTCGGCCATGAAGCTGTTGGTCGGCTCGATGCTGAACATCGTGAGGTTGAGGCGCGTCCCGCCGGGCCTGCCCGGCCTGCTCACGTTCATGTGAACGGGCGCCTTGCCCGGGTGCGCCTGGAGGATCCGCTTGAGCTCGTCGGTGAGGCCCGAGGTGATCCTGTCCTCGCGGACGTTGAGCACGACCGGCGGGAGCGCGCCGTTCTGGGCGGCGGTGACGTCGAGGACCTCGAGCAGCTCGGCGCTGAAGGACACCGTGGTGTTGCCGTCGCTCGTCTCCGACTTGCGGATCTTCCCGGTGACGGAGACCACCGCGTCGGGTATCAGGGCCTGGACGTAGAGCTGGTAGGTGTTGGGGAAGCAGGCGACCTCGATGGCGGCCTCGTGGTCCTCGATCCCGACCAGCGCCCACACGTTGCCCTGCTTGGTGATCTTCTTGGTGACCGCGGTGATGATGCCGGCGATGCGCACGCTCCCGTTGCCGCCCGCGCCGTCGAGGATGTCGGCGATGCTGTGGTCGCGGCTGCGCTCGAGCAGCGCCTCGGCCCCGTCCAGCGGGTGGCTCGACACGTACAGGCCGAGCATCTCGCGCTCGAAGGCGAGGGTGTCCTGCTGGCTCCATTCGCTGTCGGGGATGGGCACCTCGAGCGCCGAGCCCGCCTCTGACGGGCCGTCCATGGGGCCGAACAGCGAGTCCTGCCCGATCGCCTCGTTGCGCTTGACGCTGATCACCGCGTCGACCGCCTGCTCGTGGACCAGGATCAGGCCCTTGCGGGGGTGCCCGAGGCTGTCGAAGGCGCCGGCCTTGACCAGCGATTCGACCACCCGCTTGTTGCAGACGGGGAGCGGCACCTTGGTCAGGAAGTCGTTGAAGCTGGCGAACCTGCCCTGGGCGGCGCGGGCGGAGATGATGCCGTCGACGACGTTCTCGCCGACGTTGCGGATCGCGCCGAGCCCGAACCTGATGTCGTCGCCGACGGCCGCGAACCGCAGCTGCGACTCGTTGACGTCGGGCGGCAGCACCTTGACGCCCATCCGGCGGGTCTCGGCCAGGTAGACGGCCATCTTGTCCTTGTTGGTGCCGACCGAGGTCAGCAGGGCGGCCATGTACTCGGCGGGGTAGTTCGCCTTGAGGTAGGCGGTCCAGTAGGAGACGAGCCCGTACCCGGCGGTGTGGGACTTGTTGAACCCGTAAGCGGAGAACGGCAGCAGCACGTCCCAGACCGCCTGGGTGGCCTCCTCGGAGTAGCCGTTGTCCTTCATCCCGGAGGAGAACATGGCCCACTGCTTGTCCATCTCCTCTTTCTTCTTCTTGCCCATCGCCCGCCGCAGGATGTCGGCGCCGCCCAGGGTGTACCCGGCGAGCTTGCGGGCGATGGCCATGACCTGCTCTTGGTAGACCACCAGGTGGTAGGTCTCGCCGAGGATCTCCTCGAGCGGCTCCTTCAGCTCCGGGTGGACCGGGGAGACCGGCTGCTGGCCGCTCTTGCGCAGCGCGTAGTTGATGTGCGACTTGGCTTCCATCGGGCCCGGGCGGCCGAGCGCGAGGACGGCCGAGATGTCCTCGAACCGGGCCGGCGCCATCAGCTTGGTCAGGTCCCGCATCATCGTCGAGTCGAGCTGGAACACCCCGAGCGTCTTCCCCGCCGCCAGCAGCTCGTAGGCCTTGGCGTCGTCGAGCGGGAGCTTGAGCATGTCCACGTCGATGCCGCGGTTGGCCTTGACGTTCAGCACCGCGTCGGAGATGACGGTCAGGTTCCGCAGGCCGAGGAAGTCCATCTTCAGCGAGCCCATGTACTCGCAGCTCGGGCCGTCGAACCCGGTGATCCGGGCGCCGTCGTCCGCCCGGCGGTGGATCGGCATCACGTCCACCAGCGGCTCGGAGGACAAGATCACGCCGGCCGCGTGCACGCCGGTGCCGCGGATCAGGCCCTCGATGCCCCTGGCGGTGTCGATGACCTTCTTGACGTCGGGGTCATCGGCGTACATCGAGCGGAGCTCGCCGGCCTCGGCGTGCCGGTCGTGGTCCTCGTCGAAGATCGCGGCGAGCGGGATCTCCTTGCCCTGCACGGCCGGCGGGAACGCCTTGGTGATCTTCTCGCCGACCGCGAACGGGTAGCCGAGGATCCGGTTCGCGTCCTTGACCGCGGCCTTGGACTTGATCGTCATGTAGGTGATGATCAGCGAGACGTTGTCCTCGCCGTACCGCTCGGTGACGTACCGGATCATGTCGCCGCGACGGCGCTCGTCGAAGTCCAGGTCGACGTCGGGCATGCTGATGCGCTCGGGGTTAAGGAACCGCTCGAACAGCAGGCTGTGCTCGATCGGGTCGAGCTCGGTGATCCCGGTGACGTAGGAGACCATGCTGCCGGTCGCCGACCCGCGGCCGGGGCCGATCGCGATCTTGTTGTCCCGCGCGTACTTGCAGATGTCGGCGACGACCAGGAAGTAGCCGGGGAAGCCCATCTGCTCGATGACGCCGAGCTCGAACTCGATCCGCTCGGTGATGTGCGCCGGGACCGTCGGCGCCGTACCGGCGGACCGCGCCGCGCTGCGCCTCCTTGCGCAGCCAGGTCATCTCGGTCTCCCCGTCGGGGACGGGGAACTTGGCGGCCAGGTCGCGGTGGGCGAAGACCTCCTTGTAGGACTCGACCCGCTCGGCGACCAGCAGCGTGTTGCGGCACGCCTCCGCCCACTCGTCCGAGGAGTTCAGCGCCCGCATCTCATCGGCGGTGCGCAGGTAGTAGCCGGCGCCGGAGAACCGGAACCGGGTCGGGTCGTCGACCTGGGAGTTGGTGCCCACGCACAGCAGCGCGTCGTGCGCGCCGGCCTGGTCCTCGGTGACGTAGTGGGAGTCGTTGGTGGCCAGCAGCGGAATGTTCAGGTGCTTGGCGATCCGCAGCAGCTCGTCGCGGACCGCGGTCTCGATCGGGATGCCGTGGTCCATCAGCTCAAGGAAGTAGTTCTCCTTGCCGAAGATGTCCTGGTACTTGCCCGCGGTCTTGAGCGCCTCGTCGTACTGGCCGAGCCGCAGCCGGGTCTGCACCGCGCCCGAGGGGCAGCCGGTGGTCGCGATGATCCCCTCGTGGTACTGCTCGAGCAGCTCGTCGTCCATCCGCGGCCACTTGCGGTAGTAGCCCTCGAGCGAGGCCAGCGACGAGATCTTCATCAGGTTCCGCAGGCCCTGCGCGTTGGCGGCGAGCAGCGTCTTGTGCAGGTAGGAGCCGGACGCGGACACGTCGCCGCCGCGCCCGGTGGCCTCGTCGGTCTTGCGCTGGTGCTGGTCGCCCCAGTAGACCGGCTGCTTGTGCAGCCGGGACTCGGGCGCGACGTACGCCTCGATCCCGATGATGGGCGTCAGCCCGGCGCCCGCGACGGTCTTCTGGAACTCGTAGGCGCCGAACATGTTCCCGTGGTCGGTCATCGCCACCGCAGGCATGCCCAGGTCCTTGGCCCGCGCGGCCAGCTTGGCGATCTTCGCGGCACCGTCGAGCATCGAGTACTCGGTGTGGACATGCAGGTGCACGAACGAATCGCTGGTCACGTCATCCTCCTAGAAACCCCGCCGGCGGACAATCCAACCCTAGTCCCGGGGACCGTCATCCGGGGCCTAGTAACGGCGCGCCGCGCGGGCTTAGTGGAGCATACGGCAGCGCCGCCGGACCGCGCCCGCCCGCCCGGTGGGCACGCGCCTACTCGATGAGACGCCCGCCACCGAGCCGTCGGGCTGGCGTCCTTGCCGTGCGGTCCGGCCGAGGCATCGGCCCTGCTTCGGAACTACCCCGGGCCGATCAGCGGGCTCCTGCTCTGCGGCGTGTTCCCCTGGCCCGTCGTGGCGGACGCCTCGCGGCCGCAGCCGCCCACGGGGTTCGCGAGACCCTCGGCCCGGCGGCCGGGCATCGACGCGCTGTCCCCACCATCACCACGCGCAACAAGCAGGACGGACATCGGGGTCATCGTGGGGCTTTCGGGTCGTGTGGCGCCCCCAACGGCCCACGCTGACGTCCGCAGCGGGGAATCGCGGCCCCCAACGGAACACGATCACGGGCTCCCGCTCAGAGCGGCCCTTCGCCATCCTCGACCGCCGCCCCGAAACCCGCATCCGCCACCACGAGAACACCCCGGGAGCCAGCGCTGGCCAACCCGGCAATCCACCGGTTGACAAGCTAAGCCCCGGGATGTCTAACGAGCTGCAGGGACGACACGGCCTTTCAGGGCCGGACGGCGGCGAGGACGGCGGCGGCGATGGCCGCCTGGCCGCGGGCGTTGGGGTGGAACGGGAGGGCCAACGAGCCGGGGAGCAGGCCCTCCATGTCCCTGATCCGCTCCGGCTGGCAGAAGTCGTGGCCGATCGTGGGCGTGTAGGTGTTGACGAAGGTGGCGTCGGCCGCCTTGGCGTCGGCCGCGAGCATGGCGTTCAGCTGCAGCTCGATGCCGCGCAGGTAGCCGATGTCGCCGTCGGTGATCGGCACCGCAGGCCAGCAGCCGCCGCTGAGCGGGAACATGTCCGGGTAGCCGACCACCACGATCCGCGCCTGCGGGGCGCGCGCGGCGATGTCCGACAGGACGGCGGCCATTCTCGGCGCCTCGGCCCGACCAGGGCGGCTAGTTGGTCGGTGCCGCCGCCGGTGTAGTGCGCCCGGCAGGGGCTGCCCCACGGGTCGGTGAAGGAGAGCTCCATGCACTCGTCGAGCACGTTATGAAGCCGATGTCGTCACCGCTCAGCGTCAGCATGACCAGCGAGTCGTCCGGGGCGAGCGCGTCAAGCTGCGGCGGGTTGGTGCCGAGGTCCGTCCGCTCCGCGGCGGTCATGTCCGCGACCCCCGCGCTCGAGCAGGCCACGTTGGTCAGCGACGCGCCGAGCGCGGCCGCCACCAGCACCGGGTAGGCCTTGGTGGAGCGCAGGCAGCCGAGCGGCCTGGCCCTCAGGTCGGTCGGCAGCAGCGCGCCGGCGGTGTAGGAGTCGCCCAGCGCGACCATCGGGCCCGGCGACGCCGCGGCGGAGCGCGGCGGCCGAGTCAGCCGCGAGCGCGGCGGCCGACGGCGTGGACGCGCCCGACGCAAGCGCGGCGGCCGAGGTAGCGGAGGCGCCGCCGAGATGCGCCGGAACGCAAGCGCGAGCCGAGGTAGCGGCGCCCGCCCCGAGCTCGGCCATCGACGCCCCGGGCGGCGGCTGCACGCCGCCCGAGGCCGGCCCGGCCAGGCAGGCCGCCGCGATCATGGTCGCCGCGAGGGCTCCGGTCCCGGTCAGCCAAACCCGCCTAGAAACCCGCACGGTAGCACCTTTCATGCAGAGAGTTACCGATAAGCAGGCTAGCATCACCGGCCCCGCCCACGGCTCAAACCACCCAAATGGTGCGATACGACTCAAAACTTACGTATTAGCGTTCTTGTTACTCCAGGGGCGGGCGTAGCCGACGACCACGGTGTCGCCCGGCGCCGACTGGGGCGTGCCGAACGCGGAGACGCGGATCGGCGTGCCCGGCGCGTACGCCTCGATCATCGTGTGCTTGCCGACCACCAGGCCGACATGCCCCGGCGCCTTCGCGGTGCCGTCTCCCCCGGCGAAGAACACCAGGTCGCCGGGGAGCACCTTGGAGGCGGGGATGTGCGGCAGCAGCTTCCACTGCTCCTGGGAGGTGCGCGGGATCGTGACGCCGGCCGACTGGTAGGCCATCATGACCAGCCCCGAGCAGTCGAACGCGGACCGGCCCGGTGCCGCCCCACAGGTACGGCTTGCCGAGCTGCTCCTCGGCGTAGTTGACGGCGTTGGCCACGATCGCGTTGGGCGCGACGAAGGAGGCGAGCTGGCTGTCCTCCTTGCAGTTGGTGCTGGACAGGACGCTGTCATCGGCGGTGCCGTCGCCGTTCGGCGTGACCTCGGAGATCGTGTACCCGCCGCTGGCGTACGTCGAGGCCCAGGAGAGCACCTCCTGGACGTACCAGTCGGCGTGGTTGTAGGCGAAGATCGCCTCGGGGACGTTCTGCTGCACCCCGTGCGCGATCAGGTACTTGGCCGCGGCCGCGATCGCGTCGGCCGGGTCGTACACGCTGGCGGGGGGGTTGCCGTCCTCGACGGTGGCGTACGTGGCCCACGCGTCGCCGGACGCGCCGCGGATGCCGATCTGCATCGGCCCGGCCGCGCCGAACGCGTTGGATCCGGAGTTCACGCCGGGCAGGCTGGTCTGGCCGTCGTCGCTCTCGACCTTCCCGATGCCGGCCAGGATCGTCCACGGCACGTTGTACTGGAGCCCGACGAACTGAAACCAGTGCAGGTAGTTGGCCGGGATCGAGTTCGCGGCGACGTCGCTGGCGGTCGGCTGCACGGCCGCGGCGGCGGTGGACCCGCAGGTCGATCCGTCACCGCCCGCGAACAGCATGGCGGTGCCGCCGACCACCAGCATCGGCACCACCAGCAGGCAGAGCAGCAGCGCGAGGGCGATGCCGATAACCGTCGGCCCGGCCGCACGGCGGTTCACTGGTTACCCAGCGAGGCTAGCTGGATGTTCTCGACCTGCCAGCCAGTCGCGGTCGAGACGATCGTGATGGTGTACTCCGGTGTGCTGGTCATCGTGCCCGAGGTCGAGGCGAGCTTCTGGGCGATGGTGACCGCGAACGTGATCGACGGAGGGCCCGGAGGTTCCGGAGGCTCCGGGCCGAACGAGCTGATCGAGTCGATCGTCGGGGTCCCGGTGGCGACCTGCTTGTCCGCGGTCCTGGTGGCGGCGATTTCGGGCGACTCGAAGTCGGACACGAGCGTCGCCGCCTCCTGCGGGGTGGTGAGCCCGGCCAGCTTGCCGGCGTAGGCGGCCTTGGTCTCGGTGTAACTCGTGTTGGCGTAGACGTTGGCGAAGGCGAGCGTGGTCTTGGCTGCGGCGCTGAGGTCCGACTGGGTGAACGGCAGCCACTGGTAGATGTTCGCGCCGCCCGCCGTGGCGGGCGGCGAGGCGGCGGGCGGCGAGGCGGCGGGCGACGACGCGGCGGCCGCCGACCCGGTAGCCGCCCCGCTCGCGGCCGGCGCGCTGGCCGTCGGCGTCGGGGTCGCGGGCGGCGCCGCCGTGTTCCCGTCGCTCCGCCCGCGGATCACGAAGATGCCAAGGCCGACGAGCGCGATGACGACGACGACAAACAGCAGCCGCTGCCTGCCGGGCGAGAGTTCCATGGCCGGCTCCGCTACTGGGGCCGACGGCGGGACCGCGACCAGAACGGCGGTGCGGGCGTCGGCGTGGACTGCGTCGGTGCCGGCGGCGTCGACGCCGTCCGCGTCGCGGTGGGCCGGGTCGCCGCCGGTGGCCTCGGTGCGGCCGACGTCGGCCGGGGTGGCGGCGTGGGCGCGGCGGGCATCGGCCCGGTGGTGCGGACCGGCGGCTGCGCCGGGCCGCGCGAGCCGGCCCGGCCCCCCGCCGCCGCGGGCCCAGCCCGCCGAACCGCCGTTCGCGGTCGGCGGGGCGCCGTTGGTCGGCAGCGGCAGCGGCGGCGCCGTCCGTCCGGTGCCGACCCCGGCGGCCGGCCACTGCCGGGCGGCGGAGTGGCTATCGGCCGTCGGCCCGCCGGACATCCCGTCCGATGAGGTGGCGCGGACGCCGCCCTCGGCGGCGCCGGTCCCGGCCCCGTCTGCGGCCCCCCGCCGATCGGGCGCGGTGCGGCGCGCCCACCGGGACGCGCGGGCCGCGCCCGCGCCGGGCACGACGGTGCCCGCCGCGGTGGCGGATACGCGGCGGAACCCGAAGGCCGACTCGCGCCACGAGGTCTCGGCCCGCTCGTTGGCGCCGAGCATGCCGTAGCCGACCGAGGAGAACAGATGCTGGAACGGCTTGCGGTAGATGAACACCGCCACCGTGACGAGCGAGATCATCATGATCTTGAGCGCCCAGGGCAGCTCCTGATCGGTGGTGCTCATGATCAGCGAGTAGCAGTAGAGCAGGACCGAGAGGACGAGCGCGACCGCGACCTGTTTCAGCAGCACGCCGACGAGCATCTCGAACCAGCGGATCGCGACCACCCGGCCGAACCCGGGATGCACCCCGACGATCAGGAAGAACGGCCCGGCGACGAGCAGCAGCAGGAAGCCCAGCTTCAAGATGATCAGGGTCAGCGCGATCAGCAGCACGAGCAGGCCCGCCGCGACGGCGGCGAACAGCGCGGTGAACCCGATCTCCAGCCGGGTCGTCCACTGATCACCCTGGAACAGCGAGTACACCGCCGGGTCCTGGGTCTGCAGGCGCATGGCGATGCCGTTGTAGACGGCCTGCTTCTCCTGGGTCAGCGCGGGCGAGGACGTCTCGTTGGTCGCGACCGCCTGGGCGAAGAGCAGGGACCGGCCGTACTCGTTCACCACGTTGGTGTTGGCGGCGGCCGAGCCCAGCGGGGCGTACTGGCTGGTGCCGAACTCGCCGACCAGCCAGGGCTTGCAGACGAGGACCGACCAGAGCTCGTTGGCGTTCTGGTCCACCAGACCGCTGCCGGAGGTGAACGCGTAGTTCGGCGTGACCGACTCCGGGTCGTTCTGCTGGATCGGCAGGCAGTTGCTGCCGACGCCGGTGGTGGCGTCGGTCGGCAGGTTGGCGAACGCCGTGTTGAGCACCGAGGTAACGCCGTTGGAGACGGTGGTGCCGACGTCGGTGAAGTCCTGCGGCTGCCCGATCAGCCAGATGGCGGCGGCGCAGGCGATGACCATCCAGATCGTGCCCTCGATCGTCCGGGTGGCGCGCTTTCGGATCAGGCCCTGCCAGGCGAGCCAGATCGCGCCGATGATCACGACCGGCGCCAGGAACGGGAAGTAGATCGCCTTGCCGAGCGCCTTGATCAGGTTGTCGACCGAGCTGCTGAGCCAGCTCAGGATGTTGGACCCGGCCGCCGACTGGTACACGGTGATCGTGACCCGGTCCAGCGATTTGGCCATGTCGAAGACCATGCCGGCGACGTTGTTGCCGATCAGCGAGGTCATGTCCGAGCACTGCAGCCCGTAGGCCGCCCAGTACTGCCCGGCCATGTTGTAGTGGTCGTAGAGCGTCACCCCGGTCGGCTGGCTGCCGGGCGTGGTGATCAGCGAGTTGATGCCCGACGTGGCCTGCTCCGGCTGCGGCGTGCCGGGCGTGCAGATGTTGTTCAGCGCGCCGCCGAGGCCGGACGAACCCTCATTGCACAGGCCCGCGAGCGCGCCGATGTCGCCGATCCCGGGCACGCTGCAGACTCCGCCGTCGGGCTGCAGCAACGCGTTCCTGCTGCCGGCGGCCAGCAGCACGGCGGGTGCGGCCTTGGCCGACTCGCCGCTCCGGGCGGACTGGGCAGAGTGGGCGGTCTCGGCGGTCTTGGCCGACGGCGCAGCCTGTACGGAGGTGGCGGTGCGCGCGGAGGAGGCGGCGGGCGCGGAGGTGGCGGCGCGGAGGAGGTGGCGGGCGCGGAGGAGGTGGCGGGCGCGGAGGAGGCGGTGCGCGCGGAGGTGGCCGACGGCGCGGACGGGGCGCTGGTGGCGGCGGACGCCGGGCGGGACATGAACAGCCCGCTGAACACGACCGTGAGTATCGCTGCGGCCACCAGCAGGGCACGGGCAGGCCGTCGGGCAGGCCTTGACCGGCCGGCTCGTGGGAGGGGTTCAGCCATCTCGGGAGGCTCCTGTATTCGGCGGTGCTTACTGAGGGGTTGCCGCCGGCTGTGGTTGCCGACGGGCTCGTGTCGGATTTGTGTCGATCCAGTCCCGGAGTTCCTCGGATACGAGATCGACGCCGATGCGGCCCGCGCGGTCGTCGAGATCACGGAAAACACATTCACCGTTGCCGAGGGAGCGCAGGTTGCTCTTGTGCTCCTCGGACGGCTCGACCCCGAGGAGCGAAAGCACGTTCGCCACCTCGGAGCGTTCCGACGAGCGGAACGCGAAAACACTGGAAATGCAGTTGGTCACCTGTTCGTGCAGCAAGTCCCCCGCATTCTGCGAGATGAGCACGAGCGCCGTGTTCCTCGAGCGCCCCATCCGGGACACCTCGGGGACCAGCTTCGCGCCCTCGGGCGTGGACGTGATCGCCCACGCCTCGTCGAGGAAGATCGCCTTCGGGGCGGTCCTGTCCACGGTGTTCATCAGCCGTCGGGCGAACTGGGAGACCAGGTAGAGCAGCGCCACCGACAGCCGCTGCTCGTACGAGTAGTCCTCCCTGCCCGTGGTGGTGTCCGGCAGGGTGAGGCCGCCGAGCGTGAACACGGTCGTCCACCCCTCGGCGTCGATCTGCTGCCCGCCCGACGGCGAGAAGCAGAGCCTGGCCAGGCGCATCTCCGAGACCGAGCGCATCACGGCGCCCAGGTTCTTCCAGGCCGGGTCGTCGGACTCCTCCAGGTGCCTGACGACCTTGCCGAGCGACGGCCGAGGCCCGACGGCGACCGCGCCGACGGCCTGGATCATCGCCGACTCCCGTTCCTCGCTCATCCTCGGCAGCAGCAGCCGCAGCGTCTCCGTCGCCATCGTCCGCTTTTCCGCCAGGTCATCGCCGAACGAGAACGGGTCGAGCAGGCCGGCCGCGGCCGACGAGAGCGGCAGCACCCGGGCCCGCCGCCCGGTCTTCGACAGGAACTCGGCCAGCGGCTCGGCGTCGCCCTTGGGGTCGATCACCGCGATCGTCGCGCCGCGCAGCGCGAGCTGGTAGATCAGCAGCATCGCGAGCGTCGTCTTGCCGCCGCCGGGCTCGCCGGTGATCGCCACCGCGGTCGGCCGGTTCCGCGCCGCCGCCAGCATCGGGTCGAAGTGCACGACCGAGCGCGCCCGGCCCAGGGTCTCGCCGATGTACGGCCCGATCCAGCCGACGCCGTCCGCGATCCGGTCGCCGAGCTCGACCGTCGCGGTCGGCATCCCGCCCGCGATCGTGTAGAGCGGCTGGCGCTGCACGTACGAGGACAGTCGGACCCGCTCGCCCGGCAGCGACTCGCTCAGCAGCGAGAACTGGTCACCGGTGGAGTTGACCAGGTCGATGCCGATGTCCCGGTAGTGCTCGGTGACGGCCTCCACCCGGCGCACGCACAGCTCTCGGCTCGGCGCGGTCACGATCAGCCGGTGCCAGCCGTAGACGAACGGCAGCCGTTCCTTGGTGATGCCGTGCTCGAGCATCCGCGCGGCGGCGATCTGCTCGGCCAGCGCGATGGGCGCCTCGGCGCCGGCCTCGCGGATGTGCGCGTCCATGTCCCGGGCGTGCGCGAGGCGTCTTCCCACGTCCTTGGACGCCTTGGCCGGCGGGACCAGGCGCATGCGCGAGGAGACCTCGACCGGGAACGGCAGCGAGTCGGCGTGGTGCAGCCACGGCTCGCCCTCGGGGAACGCCATCAGATCGGGGAACCGGGCGAACGACAGGAACGCCGCCCACGACTCGCCCTCGACCTGCTCGAGCCGGAGCATCGTGCGGCCGTTGTGGACCGTGCCCTCGTACAGTTGCTCGATCTCCCCCGCGCCCCACCGGCGGCGGCGGGTCGCCGACGGCGGCGCGTCGCCGAGCGAGCCCATCAGGGTGTGCCGGAACAGCCACGCCACCTCGCGCGAGGAGGCGTGCCGGGCGGCCAGCGCGGACGCCGTCAGCGCCCGCCCGAGCCGCTCGGCCTGCTCGGTCCACTTGCCGACCTCGCCCGCGGGCAGCGCGTCCTCCTCCGGCCCGCGGGTCCGCTCGGCCGCGCGGAACGGGTTGCCGAAGGCCCCGACCAGGCCGCCTGACAGCTGCGCGCGGACCGACCGCTGGCCCAGCCTGACCCCGAGGTAGATCTCCTTCGACCAGAAGTCCTTCGCCCACACGTGCTGGTAGATCTGGTCCAGGTACTCACGCCAGCCGGGGCCGCCATCGGCCGTCGCGTCCAGGCCGGTCGCCCACTCCACGACCGGGTACGGCCGGTGGGCGATCCGCAGGTGCACCTCGGCGTCCTGCATCCTGATCGCGGCCAGCGCCACGGTGACGTTGGTGGCCAGGGCCTCGCGCTCGTCGGGGGTGGTGAACTCGTACGAGACGGACGGCACCCGGTAGTACGCCCACGCGTGCGTGTCGGTCAGCAGCACCCGGTCGTCGAAGTATCGGATCGCCAGGCGGCTGCGCCCCTTCGACTTTCCGCTCACCACGTCCCCCGAGTCGTCGCGCCTGCAGAGTAAGCCCGGTCCGTTCGATATCTCATGGCTTTTTCCTCACCGGGACGGCGGCCAGTCCGGCGACCAGCACCCCCGCGAGCGCCGTGTAGGCGACGCGCGTCTGCGGGCGGAGGGTGGAC
This sequence comes from uncultured Actinomycetota bacterium, assembly GCA_963836195.1. GTDB lineage: Bacteria > Actinomycetota > Actinomycetes > Streptosporangiales > Streptosporangiaceae > Trebonia. The sequence continues at coordinate 58,036 of CAWIIX010000025.1, forward strand.
GGGCCGGCGGCCGCCACCGGCAGCATGTCGTCCCACGGGATCCGGACGATCGCGCGGGAGCGGCCGCGGGCGATCGACTCGGCGTGCTCCACGTCGGGCAGCGAGCGCCGGGAAACGCCGTTGATCACCGTCACCGACTGCATCGCCAGCTCGGCATGGCCGTTGTTGTCGAGCCAGTCGCGGGTGTCGGCGAGCGCGCCCGCCGCCTCCGCGTTGGCCGGCACCACGACCACGAGCTGATCGGTGACCTTGAGCAGCCTGGTCAGGAACGAAGGACCCGGATCGAGCACCGTCAGCGGGTAGTGCCGGTTCAGCTGCACGGCGAGCTTGATCTCATCGCCCTCGCGCGGCTGCTGGTGAGACGCGATGACGTCGAGCCGGGCGGGGCTCGGCTTCGGGGTCGGGTTCAGGCCGTCGGGTCGCGAGGACGTGACCTGCTGCGGCGGACGGCCCGCGAGGATCTCGTCGAGCCAGGCGGCGGGCGCGCGGTAACGGGCGAGCGTCCCGTCGTGCAGGTCCACCACCGCGACCGGGTGCTCGCGCAGGCTCGCCAGCATGTAGCCGGTCATCAGCGCGGTCACCGTCTGGCCGGCCCCGCCGGTGCAGCCGAGGACGAGAATGCGCCGCGGCTCCGGCACCTCCAGCCTGGCCCGGTTCCTGTCCAGCGCCTCCTGGTCCCTGGCGCCGGGGCCGTGCGAGGCGCCCGCGCCGGTGACGATCTTGACCTTCCCGTGCCAGGACGGGTTCTGCTCGCGCGACGGACCGCTGAGCGCGCGCTCGATGGACGGCACCGCACGGTTCTGGGTTTCCTGAACCGGTGCGGTTGCCTGGGCGGGCTCGTGGGAGTGCTCAAGCCTGGCTCGGTCAACGGGCGCTGGTGGCGGCGACGCGGGCTCGACCATCACCGGCTCAGCCGGCCCGGGCTCGACCGGGGCGGACTCAGGCTGCGCGGGCTCGGCCGACTCGGGCGCAGCCAGCACAGCCTCAGCAGCGGCGGGCTCGGCGAGCGCGGGCTCAGCGAGCGCGGTCTCCACCGCCACCGGCTCGACGTCCACCGGGACGGGCTCGACCGGTGCGGGCTCGATCGGCGCTGGCTTGACCGGAGCCACGTGCTGTGGCGCGGCCCCGACCGGAGTCTCGATCGCGTCTACCTCGACCGGCGCCGCGTCGACGGCGTCCACGTCGGCCAGCGCGGGGTCAACCAGCGCGACCTCGGCCGACGCCACATCGGCGGGCGCCACGTCGACCTGGGTCTCGCCGACCGTCGCGGCCTCCACCGGTACCGCCTCGACCGGAGCCGGCGGGCAGCCTCGGCCGCAGGCGGAACTGCCTCGACCGGAGCCGGAACAGCCTCGACCGGAGCGGAAGCTGCCTCAGTGGCAGCCGGGGCTTCCTCGCCAGGAGCCGGGTCGGCCGGAGCCGAAGCGGTCCGGACTGGGCGAAGCGGACGGGCGGGAGACGGCCAGGTGTTCCCGACGTTCCCGCCTGGCAGAGTCGTTACCGGGCGGGTCGCCAGGGGCGGCGCTGCCGCTTCCGCCCGCACCGGGCGCTGGCTCGGCCGGTCATGTGACACCTCAAGCGGCGGGGCGCCGACCGCGCCCGCCCGTGCCCGCACCGGCACGCCCTCGATCACCGCTGGTATCACCGGCCGCCGCGGCGGGGTTGGCTGGGAGGCCGGGGGGCGGGGCTCCGTCCGGGCCGCGGGCAGCGCGGGAGTTGCCCGGCCGCCTCCGCCGGGGCCGAGCGCGAGCACCCTCGGGCGCATCGTCGAGCCCGGCGTCAGCACCTGCCCGCTGGCCCGGCGCGGCGGCCGGCTCGCCGACTGCCCGTGGTCCCGGACGGGCACGGGAACGGGCGCGTTCAGCGCGACCGCAGGCACCCGTGCCCTCGCCCGTCCGCGCCTGGCCACGGCCCCCCTGGCCGCGCCGGACGCGCCGGCCGGTGCCGTGGCGGATGCCGTCGCTGCGGCGGCCATCGCCGCTGCGGCCCGCTCTGACGCCTGGCGGCCGCGCCAGACGCGAGCGGACAGGATCATCTGGTCCTTCTCGGCCAGCGGGGTGAGCCGGACCCAGGTCCGCGGCTCGGTCAGGTAGCGCACCTGGGACTCGACCAGCTCGGGCAGTCGCTTCCCCTCGATGACCGGCCTGGTGGTCAGCCAGGTGAGCAGCCCCGGCGGCAGCACGTACAGCCAGAGCAGGGTGTGATTGAAAGGCAGTCCTATTGCGATCAGCAGCACAACATAGGGAACCGTGATCCCGGCGAATACGGCGATCCAGTTGATAGGCAGCGGCATGGGCAGCCGGAAGTCATAAAGCTTGTAGAGCCGCTTTTCTATCCGCCAGATATTCGTATACGTGGGCAGGTCCACAGGGCTGCGCTCCTCAGTGAGAAATCACTCAGTGAACCCCGAGTGCGTTGGCTATCCCCGTCGCCAGCAACTGCACGATGCTCGGTGCGTAGAAAATCACGGCGATCGCGACAGCCAGCACTATGAATTGCACGAACCGGGTGATCTCGCGAGTAAAGAGGAAGAAGAGCGCGACAATACCCACGATGCCAAGAAACAGCGGGCCGAAAAGGCTCTGCAGGTAGATGACAAGACCGTTGGTGTTGATCCCCGCCGCCTGCGGGGCCGCAGCGGCGATGAGCGATACGGACATTACCCTTCCCTTCCGTGGACATCGGTGCGCTTGAGGGGACGCAACGGGGTCATCGGCGACCCGCAGGAACCTTCGGCCACGTTGACGTAACGCACGACCAACGATGACGCGAACCAGGCCATTGGGTTCCCATCGGCTGCGTAGATGCACGGATGTCCTTTACATACCAGATTCCGCTGTGCCGGTCGATGACCGACATGTCGTAGGTTGCGGCGAGTCGCGGCGCACCCAGTCCGGACCTGTCGGCGAAACGGTTCTGCACCGTAAACGGGCGACTCCGCACCGCTATCGAGGCTAGCCAAGCTGAGCCTACGCACCATCACTCCTCCGCCCGCCGCGCCTGCCAGCCAGACACGGGCGAACTACTGCCGTCCCGTGCTCCATTGTGCGGCATAAACCGACCACACGTGTGGCATTGGAACCGAACAAACCGCATCTATCGTGTACTGGAGTAACCTCCAGTCACAACCGACACAGTTACGGTTCCGCTACCGCAACAGAGCCCCAGCCGACGGTAACTCGTTACATACTGATACGCAACGACCTACGCGGCGGTTCACGAAAATACGGAAAAATCTTCATCCCCGCCGGTAATCGCCCTGCGGCTTGCTAACGTCGGCCAAACGGCCAATACTCTCCGTAACAATCGGAGATCAAGGCCAGCTTCCGAACGACGAGCGCCCGCGCTCCTACCGGGTTCCGGTTGGCCGCCACACGGCATCGCCACATACCAGATCGACCACTAAGTTACCAGCGAGATTCGCAGAGTCAGCGAACCCTGGACCGGGCAACGCCGGCGGCCGCGGCTTTCATCACGTGGAACCGGTGATCATCTGACCAGCACCGCGACGCCCTACACGTTGAAGCGGAACTCGACGACGTCGCCGTCCTGCATGACGTAGTCCTTGCCCTCGATGCGGGCCCTGCCCGCGGCGCGGGCGGCGGCTACCGAGCCCGCCGCCATGAGGTCGTCGAAGGAGACGATCTCGGCCTTGATGAAGCCGCGCTGGAAGTCGGTGTGGATGACGCCGGCCGCCTCCGGGGCGGTCGCGCCGATCGGGATCTCCCAGGCGCGGGTCTCCTTCGGCCCCGCCGTCAGGAACGTCTGCAGGCCGAGGGCGCGGAATCCGGCCCGGGCGAGCTGGGCCAGGCCGGGCTCGCCGAGGCCGGCCTCGGCCAGCAATTCCGCCGCCTCTTCGTCGGGCAGCTCGGTCAGATCGGCCTCGGTCTTGGCGTCGAGGAAGATTGCCTCGGCCGGCGCCACGAGCGCCGTAAGGCGCTTTTTCAGGTCTTCGTCGGACAAGTCCGATACGTCCATGTTGAAGACGTAGATAAATGGCTTGGCCGTCAGCAGGTGCAGTTCCCTGAGCGCCATGAGCGATATCCCCGCCTTGGCCGCTCCGGCAAATAGCGTGGTTCCGGAATCAAGCACGGATACGGCCGCCTCGGCCGCCGCCGCGGTCGCGAGCTTATCCGGGTCCTTGGAGAATTTCGTCTCCTTGGCCAGGCGCGGCGCCGCCTTCTCCAGCGTCTGCAGGTCGGCCAGGATCAACTCGGTGACGATCGTCTCGATGTCGCCCTCCGCATCGGCCGATCCCTCCACCCGGGTCACGTCGGGGTCGTCGAACACCCGGACCACCTGGCAGATGGCGTCGGTCTCGCGGATGTGGCCGAGGAACTGATTGCCCATCCCCTGGCCCTCGGAGGCCCCGCGCACCAGCCCGGCGATGTCGGTGAAGCGCACCGAGGCGGGGACCACCCGGGCCGACTTGTAGAGCGACGCCAGCGCGGCCAGCCGAGGGTCGGGCACGCCGACGACGCCGACGTTGGGCTCGATCGTGGCGAACGGGTAGTTCGCGGCCAGCGCCCCGGCCTTGGTCAGCGCGTTGAACAGGGTGGACTTGCCGACGTTGGGCAGACCGACGATTCCGATAGACAGGCTCACGAACGGCGAGTCTAGTGCCGCCGGCGTCGACCTTCGGAACCTGGCAGCGGCGACGCGGCCTTAGGTCGGCGTTCTGAGCGATCGCGCCTCATACACTCGTAGCGCAACCGGGGGGATACTATGAGTGACTTTAACGCTGCGTATCCGGGCTATGAGACGACGGCCCGGCTTGATGAGCTTCGGGCGACCGAATACTCGTACCTGGACGAGGGCGGGCACGTGTACCTGGACTACACCGGGTCGGGGCTGCCTGCCCGGTCGCAGCTTCGCGCGCACGCGGCGCGCCTGCGATCTGGGGTGTACGGGAACCCGCACTCCGATAATCCGACCTCGTCCGCCGCCACGCTGCTCGTCGAGCGGGCCCGGGCGGCGGTGCTGAGGTACTTCAACGCCAACCCTGACGAGTACGCGCTGATCTTCACGCCGAACGCCACCGGGGCCTGCCGTCTGGTCGGCGAGGCGTACCCGTTCGGGCGGCGGAGCCGGCTGGTGCTGACCGCCGACAACCACAACTCGGTCAACGGGATCAGGGAGTACGCCGCCCGCGGCGGCGCCCGGGTGGCGTACGTCGGGCTGCACGGCCGCGAGCTGCGCGTCAGCGAGCCCGGCATGCTCGCCGCGATCGGCCGAGGGCGCGGGTCCCGGCCGGGGCTGTTCGCCTACCCGGCGCAGTCCAACTTCAGCGGGGTCCGTCATCCGCTCGCGTGGGTGGCGCGGGCGCAGGCGGCGGGCTACGACGTCCTGCTCGACGCGGCCGCGTACGTGCCGACCAGCCGCCTGGACCTGTCCATCGTCCAGCCCGAGTTCGTGGCGATCAGCTGGTACAAGGTGTTCGGCTTCCCGACCGGGGTCGGCTGTCTGCTCGCCCGGCACGACGCGCTGGCCCGGCTGCGGCGGCCGTGGTTCGCCGGCGGCACCATCATGGGGGTGAGCGTCGACGGCGGCTGGCACCAGATGCTGCCGGCCGAGGCCGGGTTCGAAGACGGGACGGTGAACTTCCTGTCGATCCCCGACGTCACGGTCGGACTCGACTGGATTTCCGGCGTCGGGATCGACCTCATCCACCAGCGGGTCGGCATGCTGACCGCGTGGCTGCTTGACTGCCTGGGCCGGATGCGGCACAGCTCGGGCGCGCCGGTGGTACGGGTGTACGGGCCGCTGACCGGCATCGCGCGCGGCGGCACGGTCGCGCTGAACTTCCTCGACCCGGACGGGCGGGTGATCGACGAGCGCGCGGTGTCCCGCGACTCGAGCGCGGCCGGCATCTCGCTGCGGACCGGCTGCTTCTGCAATCCCGGCGCGGGGGAGGCCGCGTTCGGGCTCGCCCGGCGTGACCTGCGGGCCGCCGGGCGGGCGCTGTCGCGCGGTGGCGGCACTGCGACGATGGAGCATTACCTGTCGCTCGTCGGCCTGCCGACCGGCGGCGCGGTCCGGGTCTCGCTCGGCGTCGCCTCGACGCTCGACGACGTGGACGCGTTTCTCGACTTCGCCGAGCGCACGTACCGCGACCGCCGTCCCGACCTGGCCGCCCTGCCACCGCGGCACAGCTGCTAGCCGCGCTGCCAGGCCACGTCGGTCGGACGGCAGCCGACGGTAGATGATCGCGGTCGTGGCGGCCAGCAGCGCCACCAGGCACGCCGCCAGCCCCAGCCAGTTCCCCCAGACCGGTCGGTGCAGCAGGGTCAGCACCGCCGCGGCGAGCAGGACCGGCGGCAGGCAGCAGGCGGCGACCGTGGTCAGCGCCCCCGGCTGGCGCGGGCGCCACCGCCGACAGGAGCAGGCCGAGGCCGAGCGCGACCGCGGACGACAGCAGCAGGGTGACGAAGACCGGACCGTACCCGCCGTCGTCCAGCCGACCCGCCAGGCCGGGAGCCAGCAGGATCACGGCGTCCGCGACGGCCAGCGGCGGGATCAGCACGGCCGCCTTGGCGAGCACGTACGCGCCGGGGCTGAGGCCGCAGAAGCGCTCCGCGCGGAGCGTGCCGAGCTCCGGCCGGATCTGCGGCAGGCCGTACGCCAGGCCGACGAAGAAGCCGCCGAACACCGCCCAGAACGACGCGCCCGGCCTGGCCGGGTCGAATGCCCCGAGCCCGAGCAGGACGAGAAAGGCGAGCAGCACCGCCACCGGCGCGCCCGCCAGGGCCGCCATCGCTGGCCTCGACCGGACCAGCACGTCCACGTTCCGCCTGGTGAGCACCGCCCATTGCCCGAACGGGCCGATCTGCGACCCGGCCGCCGCGGCCGCGGGCCGACCCGCGTTGGTGGCGCCAAGGGCGGGCTCGGCACCGCCCCGACCCCCATCCACCCCGGCATCCAGACCGGCACTGGCGTCAACCTCGGAGCCGACATCCAGGTCGGCGTCGAGGTCAGTATCGAGGTCAGTATCGAGGTCAGCGTCCAGACCGGCCTCGGCCAGCCCGTCGTCGAGCAGGCCCACGTGCGGGCCGGCCGACGCCCGGCCGGCCGAGTGCGGGCCCGCGGTGTCGGGCAGCAGACGGGCCGGCCCCGGTGGCGGCGGAACGGTCGGGGAGGCGGTGAAACCAGGGACCGTTCGGGAAAACTGGGGGAAGCGGCGGGACCAGGCCGCCGCCGGGTCGCCGAGACCAGCCAGCCGCTCGTAGATCTCGTCGAGGCTGTCGGCCGCGAAGTAGTCGCAGGCGGCGTCCGGCGTGCCGAAGAACGCCAGGTGCCCGCCGGTGGCGAGGACGGCCACCTTGTCGCAGCGGACCGCGTCGAGCGGGTTCTGCGTGGTGAGCACGACCGTGACCCCGCTCTCGCACAGGCGGCGCAGGCGGCGCATGACCTCGGTCCCCTGGGCGGGGTCGAGGCCGATCGTGGGCTCCTCGAGGAAGAGCTGCGACGGCTCGGCCAGCAGCTCGGCCGCGATGGCGGCGCGCTTGCGCTGGCCCGCGTCCAGCTTCCCGACGCGGTCGGCCGAGCGCGCGGCCAGGTCGACCGCGCGCAGCACCTCGGCCGCGGCGCCCTCGTAGTCGCCGGCCCCGCGCAGCGCGGCCGTGTACCGCAGCACCCGGTCAAGCGAGAGCTCCGGGTGGATCGTGTCCGCGTTGGGGATGTATCCGGCGCGCCGGCCGGCGCGGGCCGACCACCCGGTCGAGCGGGCCACCGTTCCCGAGGACGGCGGGCGCAGTCCCGACATCGCGTCGAGCAGCGTCGTCTTCCCCGATCCGCTGCCGCCGATGATCGCCATCAGCTCGCCATGGCCAACAGTCAATGAAACGTCACGTAGAGTGACTTCCTCGGACGACCGGGCCCGTTGGCCGATCGCGCGCACCTCGATGGCCGCCTGCACGGTAACCATTGTCTCCGGTCCTGCGCGTGTCTACCCACGGGGTCCGCGCCGGCGCGCCGATACTAGAACATGTGATCATCTTCGCCTTGCTGGCCGGCCTTGCGCTCGGCGCGGTGCTCGGATACCTGGTGGCCCGCAATCGCCTCGGCACCGCCGCGGCGACGGCGGAGGAGCGCGCCCGCTCGGCCCAGGAGCGGGCCGCGCTGCTTGAACGGGCCGCGGCGGAGAAGACCGCGCTGGCCGAGGGCCAGCTCGCGCAGCGGTTCGACGTCGAGACACTGGTCGGGCCGATGCGGGAGACCCTCGCCCGGGTCGAGCAGCAGCTCCGCCAATCCGACATCGCGCGGGAGGCGTCGCACGCTGAACTGAAGCAGCAGGTGGAGTTCACCCGGCACGGCGCCGAGCAGCTCCGCCAGCAGACCCAGGCCCTGGTCACCGCGCTGCGACGGCCGGAGGCGCGCGGCCGGTGGGGCGAGCTGCAGCTGCGGCGGGTGGTCGAGTTGGCCGGGATGGCCGCCCACGTTGACTTCGACGAGCAGGTGGTGCTCGGCGGCGGGCAGCAGCGCCCGGACATGGTGGTGCGACTGGCCGGCGGCAAGAACGTCGTCGTCGACTCCAAGGTGTCGCTGGCGGCGTACCTGGAGGCGGCGGCCGCGAGCGACGACGGCGAGCGCGAGTCGCGCATCGCCGCCCACGCCAGGCACCTGCGGGCCCACGTGGACCAGCTCGGCTCGAAGGCGTACTGGTCGTCGCTGCCGCAGACGCCCGAGTTCGTGATCATGTTCGTGCCCGGCGAGGCGTTCCTCGCCCCCGCCCTCGAGCACGACCAGGGGCTGCTCGAGTACGCGCTGGCGCGGCGGGTGCACCTGGCCACGCCGACCACGCTGGTGTCGATGCTCCGCACCGTCCAGTACGCGTGGCAGCAGCAGGCGCTGTCGGAGAACGCCAGGGAGGTGTTCGAGCTCGGCCGGGAGCTCTACGACCGTCTCGGCGGCCTCGGCCGGCACCTGGACAAGCTCGGCAAGTCGCTGACGAACGCGGTCGGCAGCTACAACCAGGCGGTCGGCACGATGGAGAGCCGCGTGCTGGTGAGCGCCCGCCGGCTGTCGGCCCTTGGCCTGGTCGACGCCGAGCTCGCCGCCCCGACCCCGGTCACGGAGACGGCGCGGCCGCTGTCGGCGCCGGAGCTGGTCACGTCGGAGCCGATGTAAGAGCGAAAATCAAAACCGTTTCATATCGAACGGACCCGGCCGACTCTGGTCAGGCCCGCTACTTCCGCAGCTCGCGGGGGAGCTGGAAGGTCATCCGCTCCTTGACCGCCTCAATCTCCTCGACGTCGCCGAACCCGAGCCCGGCGAGCCTGCCGATCACCCCGGCGACGAGTTCCTCGGGCACGGAGGCGCCGCTGGTGACCCCGATCGTGGAGGCGTCGCGGAGCCATTCCGCGTCGACCTCGCCGGCGTCGTCGACCAGATAGGCGGCGCGCGCGCCCGCGTCCTTGGCCACCTCGACCAGGCGAACGGAGTTGGACGAGTTCGGCGAGCCGACGACGATCACCACGTCGGACCGGGGGGCGATGGCCTTGACCGCGGTCTGCCGGTTCTGCGTGGCGTAGCAGATGTCGTCGCTCGGCGGGTCCATCAGCTGCGGGAACCGATTGCGGAGGGCGGCGACGGTCTGCACCGTCTCGTCGACCGACAGCGTCGTCTGGGAGAGCCAGACCACCTTGGCCGGGTCGCGCACCTCCACGTCGTCCGCCCCGGCCGGGCCGTCGACGAGCTGGATGCGGGCCGGCGCCTCGCCGGTGGTGCCGACGACCTCCTCGTGGCCCTCGTGGCCGATGAGCAGGATGTCGTGGTCAGTGGCGGCGAATCGCCTCGCCTCGTTGTGCACCTTGGTCACCAGCGGGCAGGTCGCGTCGATGGCGGTCAGCCCGCGGGCCTTGGCCGACTCGCGAACCTCGGGCGCGATGCCGTGCGCGGAGAACACGATGACGCTGCCCTCGGGCACCTCGTCGGTCTCCTCGACGAAGATCGCGCCGAGCTTCTCCAGCTCGCTGACCACGTGTTTGTTGTGCACGATCTGCTTGCGCACGTATACCGGCGCGCCGAACCGGCCAAGGGCGATCTCCACCGCTTGCACGGCCCGGTCGACCCCTGCGCAGTAGCCGCGTGGCTTTGCCAGCAGGACCCGTCGGTGCGTCTCAGACATGTCATCCATGGTAGGCGAGACCGCCAGCCCGTCGGGCAGCTGCCTACACTTGCATGAACCGTACCGGAGGCCGCACAAGGCGTCACTCGCTGGATTCGACCACATTCGGCGGGACCGTGGGAAAATTCAGAAGGTATCACCTTAATCAACACACAACCGGACAGGGCCTCGCTACGGCAGACTGGTGGCACCCCATCCGTTTGAGGAGAGTGTGATATGCGCGTCCCGCAGGTTAAAGAGCGCGTTAAGGAGTCCCCGGCGTCAGCGCTGCGGGCGATGTTCGCCGGAATAGGCTCGATGCTTTTCGTCAAAGACAAGATCCGCAACAAGGCCGGCGCCGAGAATTCTGCGCCGACGACCGAGGCGGCCGCGCCGGAAACCACAGAAACGCCGGAGACGGCAGTGCCGGCGGCGACCGTCGCGGCGGAAGTCACGACGGCGCCAGAGACGACCGCCGCGTCCGAGGCGACCGTGACGCCGGAGACGACCGCGCCGGAGACTTCCGCCGCGCCGGTGACGGTGGCGGCGGAGACGACCGCGGCGCCGGAGACGGCTGCGGTGCCGGAGACGGCCGGCGACGCCGCCGCGCTGCCGCTGCCGAACTACGACGAGCTGACGATCGCGTCGCTGCGCGCGCGGCTGCGCAACCTCACCGCCGAGCAGCTGACCGTGCTGATCGAGTACGAGAAGGCGCACGCCAACCGGGAGGACGTGATCACCATGTTCGAGCGCCGGATCACCAAGCTCGCCCTCGGGCTCACCCAGTCGCTCCCGAAGGTCACCGAGTAGCGCGTCGCAGTCTGACCGGCGCCCGCGGTCGTGATGGGATAGCCACATGGCCCTTGAGACGTCAGCCGACGCACCGGTCCCGGTCCGGACCGTGCTGCAGGCCGTCAGCGGGTGGATCGGCAAGCTCGGCCGGATCTGGGTCGAGGGGCAGATCGCCGAGTGCAAGAAGCGCGGCAACACGGTCTTCCTGACCCTCAGGGACCCGATCGCCGCGGTGTCCGCTCAGGTGATCTGCACTCGGCAGGTGTTCGAGGTGGTCTCCCCGGTTGAGGGCGCGCGCGTGGTGATGTTCGTCCGACCGGACTTCAACGCCACGCGAGGCTCCTTCGCGCTCACCGCCCTCGAAATCCGAGCGGTGGGCGTGGGCGAGCTGCTGGCGCGGCTGGAGAAACTACGGGTGGAGCTGACGGCCGAGGGCCTTTTCTCGGCCGAGCGCAAGCGCCCGCTGCCCTTCCTGCCCGGCGTGATCGGGCTGGTGTGCGGACGGGAGTCGGCGGCCGAGCGGGACGTGGTCCAGAACGCGCAGCGGCGCTGGCCGGCCGTCAAGTTCCGGATCGAGCAGTCCACCGTGCAGGGCCCGTACGCGGCCGCCGAGGTGATCGAGGCGCTGCGCAAGCTCGACGCGGATCCCGAGGTCGAGGTGATCGTGATCACCAGGGGCGGCGGCTCGCTCGAGGACCTGCTCCCGTTCTCGGACGAGGCGCTGCTGCGGGCGGTCGCGGCCTGCCGCACCCCGGTGGTGTCGGCGATCGGGCACGAACAGGACACCCCGCTGCTCGACTACGTGGCGGACCTGCGCGCGTCCACGCCGACCGACGCGGCCAAGCGGATCGTGCCCGACGTGGCCGAGCAGCTGGCGCTGGTCACCCAGCTGCGCGACCGGGCGCGGCGGTGCATGCGGGGCTGGCTCGACCGCGAGCAGGCCTGGCTGGACGCGACCCGCTCCCGCCCGGCCATCGCCGACCCGGTCCGTGAGATCGAGCGACAGGCCGAGCAGGTCGACGCGCTCATCCGGCGCGCCCGCCAGTCCCTCGACTCGGGTCTGGCCAGGGCGGGCGACGACGTCGCGCACACCCGTGCCCGGCTGCTCGCGCTCTCCCCCGCCGCCACCCTCCGCCGCGGCTACTCCATCACCCAGGACGCCGACGGGGCGGTGGTCCGGTCGGCCAAGCAGGTCTCGGCCGGCGACCGGCTGACCATCCGGTTCGCCGAGGACCAGCTGACCGCCACCGTGGATCACGAGTAGGATTTTTGCTGTGACTGATCGTGAAGCCCTCACTTACGAGCAGGCCAGAGACGAGCTCGCCAGCGTGGTGAAGCGGCTCGAAACGGGCGGGCTCACCCTCGAGCAGTCGCTTGACCTGTGGGAGCGGGGCGAAAAGCTGGCCGCGGTCTGCGCCGAGTGGCTGGACGGCGCCCGCGCCCGGCTCACCGCCGCCATGGCGTCCCGCGAGCCCGCCGACGGCCCGGCCTCCCCGGGCGCCCCCTTCTGAGGCTTCCAACGTCACACCGACGCGGGATACCCGCCGCCGAGCGCGCATCCTAGGCTGTAGGCATGCGCGTGGATATCTGGAGCGACGTCATCTGCCCGTGGTGCTACGTGGGCAAGGCCCGGTTCGAGCACGCGCTGAGCTCATTTGCCCACCGCGATGAGGTCGACGTCGTCTACCACTCGTTCGAGCTCGACCCCAGCTACCCGAAAGGCCGCCGCGAGACCACCTTCGCGATGCTGAGCAGGAAGTACGGCATGTCGCAGGCGGATGCCCGCGCGGCCGAGTCGCGGGTGGCGGGGCTGGCGGCGGCCGAGGGCCTCGGCTTCCAGCCCGAGCGCCCGGTCGGCAACACCTTCGACCTGCACCGGGTGCTCCACCTCGGGCTCGCCAAGGGCGTGCAGGGGGAACTGCTCAACGCGGTCAACGAGGCCTACTTCGGGCAGGGACGGCAGGTCTTCGACCTCGACGTGATCACCGAGATCGCCGCCGGGGCAGGTCTAGACGGGGCCGCGGCCGGGGATGTTATCGACGGTGACGCCTATGCCGAGGACGTGCGCCGGGACGAGCTGCAGGCGCGCGAGCTCGGCGTCAGCGGCGTCCCGTTCTTCGTGTTCGACATGGCGCTCGGGGTTTCCGGTGCGCAGCCAGCTGAGATGTTCGCCAGCGCGCTTCAGCAGGCCTGGGACCGGCGGGGCTAACGCCGTCGGGCCGGGCGACCTGGTAAAAATGCGCCCTGAATGGTAAAGCGGACGTAACGGAACGGGTAGGTATTCACCATGACCGATGAGAACTCGACCAGTATCCCCGGGACGCCCGAGCCCGCCGAGCACGCGCCCAACCGGAACCTGGCGCTCGAACTCGCCCGGGTGACCGAGGCGGCGGCGATGGCCTCGGCCCGGTGGGTGGGCCGAGGCGACAAGAACGGGGCCGACGGCGCCGCCGTGCACGCGATGCGGACGCTGATCAACTCGGTGTCGATGCGCGGCGTGGTCGTGATCGGCGAGGGCGAGAAGGACAACGCCCCGATGCTGTTCAACGGCGAGGAGGTGGGCGACGGCAGCGGCCCGGCGGTCGACGTCGCGGTGGACCCGATCGACGGCACCAGGCTGTGCGCCAACGGCATGCCGAACGCGGTCTCCGTCCTCGCCGTGGCCGAGCGCGGCTCGATGTACGACCCGTCCGCCGTCTTCTACATGACCAAGTTGGCGACCGGCCCCGAGGCGGCCGCCGTGGTCGACATCAACGCGCCGCCGGCCGTCAACATCGCCGCGGTGGCCAAGGCCAAGGGCATCTCGCGGGGCGACGTGACCGTGGTCATCCTCGACCGGCCCAGGCACGAGGGCCTGATCGCCGCCGTCCGGGCCGCGGGCGCCCGGATCCACCTGATCACCGACGGGGACGTGGCCGGCGCGATCATGGCGGCCCGCCCGGATACCGGCATCGACCTGATGCTCGGCGTGGGCGGTACCCCGGAGGGCATCATCGCGGCCTGCGCGCTCAAGTGCCTCGGCGGCGTCATCCAGGGCAAGCTCGCCCCCAAGGACGACGCGGAGCGGCGCAAGGCGCTCGACGCCGGGCACGACCTCAGCCGGGTGCTCACCACCGACGACCTGGTCTCATCGGACGACGTGTTCTTCTCCGCCACCGGCATCACCGACGGCGAGCTGATGGCGGGCATCCGCTACAAGCCGGGCGGCCTCACCACCCACTCGCTGGTGATGCGCTCGAGGTCGGGCACGATCCGCTCGATCCGCAGCGAGCACGCCCTCTGGAAGCTGAGCGCCTACTCCGCCGTCAAGTACGACTGAGCCGGATCACGGCAGCGACGCGCGGCCCCACCGCAGCCAGCGGCGGGTCCGGGGCGGGGTGCGGGCGAGCACCTCGCTCACGGCCACGTAGCCGCGGACCTCGACCACCGGCGTCTCTGAGGACGTCGGCACCCGCCGGGCGGTGCCGCCGCGCTGGCGGCCGAGGATCTGGGTCCCGTTCATCACGACCTCGACCCCGGCCGGGACGATGATGCGGACCCGGCCGAACACCGCGTAGACGCTGAGCACGACGTGCCGGTCCTGTAGCAGCGCCTCGCGCAGGTCCAGCACCACCTCGCCGAACGCGGCGACGCAGGTCATGGTGGCGGGGACCACCCACCGGCCGCTCCGCTCGGCGTTGCTGAACAGCGCCGCGACCGGGTGGCCGCCGTCCACCTGCAACGGCTGGCGCTCGGGGGCGGCCAGGTCCGTGGTCAGCCGGGCGAGATCGCCCAGGGTGCGGGCGGACAGCGCGGCCGACATCCGCTCGCCGTGCTCCTCATGGGAGATACGGCCGTCGGCGAGCGCCTCGCCGAGCACGGCCACGACTCGTTCACGGTCGGCGTCGGAGGCGCGGAGATCGCGCGGCGCTGGGCGCGGGGGCATAAGCACAAACTACCTTGGCCGGCGCTGCCAACCTCCAGCATTGCTCGCCGGGCCAAGGTAGTCGTCATGTCGCCCGGCCGTCTGATCCGCCGGCCCGGAAGATGGCCTGCGACGGTTTGGCGATGACGGACAGCGGCGTGGCCACGTCCTCGAGCGACTTTCCCTCGGCGTCAACCGCGAAGAAGACCGCGGTCAGGCCGCCGAGGATCATCGCGATCGCGCCGACGACGTAGCCGGCGAACAGCGTGTTGCGGTCCTGCCCGGTACCGATCAGGTGGCCGTACCAGGCCGAGCCGAAGGCGCCGAAGCACTGCGCGATCGCGAAGAACACCGCGATCGCCTTCGCCCGGACCTCGAGCGGGAAGACCTCGCTCGCGGTCAGGTCGCCGGCGCTTGCGCCCGCCGAGGCGAAGAAGAAGATGACCGCCCAGCACAGCGTCTGCGTGGTCGCGTTCAGGGAGCCGTTCTTGAACAGGAAGGAGACGATCAGCAGCAGGATCCCGGACAGCAGGTAGGTGCCGGAGATCATCTTCCTGCGGCCGATCGTGTCGAACAGCCGCCCGATGGTCAGCGGGCCGAGCAGGTTGCCCGCCGCGAACGCGAAGAAGTAGTAGGCGGTGTCGGTCGCCTTGACGTGGAAGAAGAACTCGAGCACCAGCCCGTAGGTGAAGAAGATCGCGTTGTAGAGGAAGGACTGGGTCGACATGAGCATGAAGACCAGGAAGGACCGCGATGGGTACGTCCGGAACAGCGTTATCAGCAGCCGGAGGTAGCCGATCTGCGCGGTCGGCGTGATCTCCAGTTCCTTGCCCTCGTCGACCGGCGGCAGCGACCCCTTGGTCGCGGCCACATGGTCTTCGATTTGCTTGATCGACGCCTCGGCCTCGGCCTGCCGGCCGTGCATGATCTGCCATCGCGGCGACTCCGGCAGGTTGCGCCGGACGTAGATGATGACCAGGGCGAGCACCGGCCCGACCAGGTAGGCGATCCGCCAGCCCCAGTCGGCGGGCGCGTGGTTCAGCACCCAGAGGGTGACGGCGGTGCCGATCAGCGCGCCGGCCCAGTAGGTGCCGTTGACCGCGAGGTCGATCCGGCCCCGGTACCTGGCCGGGATCATCTCGTCGATGGCCGAGTTGATCGCCGCGTACTCGCCGCCGATGCCCATGCCGGCGATGATCCGGGTGGCGTACAGGAACCAGATCCAGCTGCCGCCGCCGGGCGTCGCCGCGGTGAGGCCGCTGCCGATCAGGTAGACGCCGAGGGTGATCATGAAGAGGTTCTTGCGGCCGAGCTTGTCCGACAGCCGACCGAAGAACAGCGCCCCGATGACCTCGCCGATCAGGTACCACCAGGCGATGTCGGCGACCGCGCCCGCGCCCAGGTTCAGCGTGTTGTGCAGGGTCAGGTCGGGTCCGACGTTGGCGGCGATGGTGATCTCGAGGCCGTCGAGGATCCAGGCGATGCCGAGCGCTATGACCAGCCTGGTGAAGAACGGCGACCAGGGCAGCCGGTCGATCCTGGCCGGGATCAGGCTGCGGATGTTCGGACTGCCTTTTGTCGTTTCGGCGGATCGAGTCGTCATTCGAGACCCCCCGGTATCCCCCGCCCCGAGCTGCTCCCCTTACTCATCACGCACCCTTTCGCCTTTGCTACCCAAGTCTTTCGGGCCACTTCAGCCCCGGCTACCCGTGCGATTTCGAAACATGCACGTGGCGCGGCACTTGGCGTGGGACAATCCAGTCCGTATAGTTAGCTCTGTGAACGATGTAAGTGCGGCCGACGCCGGGGCGCTGGCCAAGGCGGAAGCGGCCAAGGCCGAGGCGGCCGAGCTCCTGGCCGCGGTGGGGGCGGTGCGCCGGGTGGCACGCCGCGCGGTGCGCGGCTCGGCGACGGCGGGGGCGCTCCCTCCGGCCCGCTCCGAGCTGCTCAGGCTGGCCGCGCGGCGGCCCGGCATCGGGGTCGCGGAGGCCGCGCAGGAGCTGCGCCTGGCCCCCAACAGCGTCAGCACGATGGTCAGCCAGCTGGCGGCGGCCGGCCTGCTGAACCGAGGTCGGGCCGAGGCCGACGGGCGCTCGGTCCGGCTCACCGTGACCGAGGCGGGCGCCGCCCGGGTCGAGCAGTGGCGGGACATGCGGGCCGAGCTGGCAGGCCGCGCGCTCGACCGGCTGCCCCCGGCCGATCGCGCGGCGATCCGCGCCGCCGTGCCCGCGCTCGGCCGGCTGGCCGAGCAGATGGAAGACATCTGACCGCCGGCCGGACGATCGCCGGCATCCTCCGCCCTCGCCTGGGTAACATGGCAGGAAAAATGGGCGAGGAAACAATGAAATTGACCGGTCGGCGACGCCTCGCCATTGGCTGCGTGTTCACCTATCGCGCCGAAGTCCCCACCCCGGCCGTGTTCATGGTGCGGCCTGCCGTCGCGCGGTCGCTCAGCACCGAGGGCGATCGCTGGCTCACTGATCCGCCCGGCGCGGTCGCCGGGTACACCGACATCTACGGCAACGAGTGCGTGCGGACCGTGCTGCCCGCCGGACGATCGCAGTTCGGGTTCTCGGCCGTGGCCGATGTGCCCGATTCGACCGAGGACGTCGATGCCGAGGCACCGGAGGTTGCCGCCCAGCCAGCTGCCGGCCGAGACGCTGATCTACACGCTGCCGAGCCGCTACTGCCTGCCCGACCTGCTGGCGACCGAGGCGTGGGAGCGCTTCGGCGGCCTGGCGCCCGGCTACCGGCGCGTCCAGGCGATCTGCGATCACGTCAACGGGCACCTGACGTTCCAGTACGGCAGCTCGACCGCAACCTCGACGGCGGTGGACGTCAACAACTCGCGGTACGGGGTGTGCCGCGACTTCACCCACCTCGCGATCTCGTTCTGCCGGGCGCTGAACATCCCGGCCCGCTACACGTTCGGCTACCTACCGGATCTGGACATCCCGGCCGACCCGGCGCCGATGGACTTCGCGGCCTGGATGGAAGTGTGGCTGGGCGACCGCTGGTGGACCTTCGACCCGCGCAACAACGCTCGCCGCAAGGGCCGGGTGGTGATCGGCCGCGGCCGGGACGCCACCGACGTGGCGGTGGCCACCACCTTCGGCGGCCCGGTGCTCGAGTCCATGACCGTCCAGGCCGAAGAGCTACGCTGAGCGCTGCCCGGTCGTCGCCATGCTGCCCGACTCCTCGGTGATCCACCCGTCGAGCCGTTCCCACCAGTCAAAGAGCCAGCCGACCTGCGTCTCGTGATCGGCGCCGCGGGGTACGTCGGCCGCCGAGACCCGCCACCAGCGGGCGTGCACGGTCACGTCGGTCCGCAGGCTCTGCCACACGTCGCGCACGCTGACGAGCTTGTCCAGCCCGGTGTGGGCCACGAAGATCACGTCCGCCGACCGGCAGGTGTCGATGGCGGCGAAGGCCCCGCCGGCCCGGGGCGGGAGCAGGTTGGGCATGGCCGCCGCCCGCTCGGCCAGATCGTCATGGCCTCCGCGCCGCAGGCGCGCGATGCCCCGACGCCAGCGCTGCGGCGTCCAGTTCCCGCCCTCGGGGAACAGCAGCAGCGCGTCGCGCCCGCCGAGGCCGGCCGCCAGCCGCCTGATCTGCCTGATCTGGTCGGCGTGGGGCCTGCCGCCGCCAGCGGCGCTGGCACCGGCGGGCGCGGGCGCGGGCGAGCGGCGGTGCAGGAACGCGTTGGGGACCCGGTTGGCCACGACGTCCAGGCTCGGGTCGAGTTGGAGGGTTGCCTTCATGACCACCTGGGGATGCCGGCCGCAGACTGTGAGCAGGTGGTGGACGACGAGCAGCGAGTCGCCGGGGCCCGCGTGCCGGCTCAGCACGATGACCGGGCGGTCGTCGACCAGGGCCTCGTCCGGCGGTCCGGCTACCTCGACCCGGAGCCCGCAGGCGCGCTCGGCCGCCCGGTAGATCTGGTTGAGGAACCGCTCCATCACCGCGTAGTGACGAGCCCGGTAGGGCGCGGTGTCGAGCCGCCCGCCGAACCCGCTCACGATCCACAGGCACAGCAGCACGGTCAGCACCGCCATCTCGCCGACGGACCAGGTGAGCGCCAGCCACGCCACCCGCAGCGGCCGGGACCGGTGCCCGTGTCCTGTCCACCGCCTGACCAGGGCCGAGGCCCAGCTCGCCAGCGCCACCAGCGGGGTCAGCGCGACCAGGCAGGCCGCGATCACGACGACGAGCGGCACCAGCGCAAAGCGGCGTACCAGCGTCGGCGGAAGCATCGGCGTCTCCTGGGGTCGGTCAGCGGCAGGCGGCCTGCTGGGCGAGGTAGCTCGCTGACGCCGCGTACGCGCGGTCGATGCTGTTACTTACCTTAATTCGGCTCCGATAACGGAACTGGCCGAGTCCGGGCTGGGACTGGTCGCCGCCGGAGGGCAGGACGTGCACCCGGACGCCGGACGGAATCGCCGCCATCTCCTCGTGGAACCGGTGCCTGCGCGCGATCTCGAACGCGACCAGGCCCACCTCCCACGGCCGCTTCGGGACCGGGAGCTGGCTCTCTATCCTTCCGACGTGCAGCACGTAGACGGTGCTGGCGCCGAGCGCGATCGCCCGGCCGACCGGGATCGAGTGGACGAGCCCGCCATCGAAATAGTGGCGCCCGTCGATTTCAACCGGAGGCAGCAGCCCCGGCACCGCGCACGACGCCATGACGGCCTGCACGAGCGGGCCGGACGCGAACCAGTGCGCGGTCGCGTCCTCGATGCTGGCGGCCACGCAGTGGAAGGGCACCCGCAGGTCGGCGAAGTCCTCGGCCGGGAGCGTCTCCGCCAACATCTTCCTCAGCGGCTCGATGGCGTGCAGGTGGGTACCCGACCGCGCTAGCCGGACCGCCCGCCCGAGCACGGTCTCGCTGAACACCACCCGCAGGGACTCCCCCTGCCAGAGCTCGCTCAGCCGCCCCGCCGCCCCGTCCGGGTCGGCCGCCACGAACGCGCCGTTCACTGCCCCGATGGACGTGCCGACGACCATGTCAGCCCGCACCCCCGCCTCGGCCAGCGCCCGCAGCATCCCAACCTCATGCGCCCCGAGCAGCCCCCCGCCGCCAAGCACGAAAGCAGTAGTCACGCTTCGCAGGCTTTCCGGCTCGCCTTCACCCAAACCCGCCAGACCGGTCAGAGGCCCGTATTGGACCAGTCGATCGTCTCCGGGGCGACCAGCGGGGTGCCGACGTCGAGCTGGAGGTCCTCATGGGAGCCGAGCGGGACGTTGCGCGGGTTTCCCTTGAAGACCTTGCCGTTGACGATCGCGGTGACCTTGCCCTTGGCCGGGCCGACCTGGCCGGGGCCGAGCGGCTGCCCCCACTCGTCGAAGAACTCGCCCAGCGTGTAGGTCCGCTCGACCGGCGACTCGATGTGGATGATGCCGTCGGCCGCGTGCGTGTGCAGCCAGTAGAAGCAGGTGCCGGAGTCGACGAACGGGCCGGCGGCGGTCTGCTGGGCGACGGCGCCGGGGATGCCGATCGCCGCCGGGACCTGGCGCTGCTGTCCGTTCACGAAGATCGTCAGGTGCGTGTGGATGTGGAAGACCGTCTGCTCGCTCGTCTGGCAGCCGATGCCGTCAATGGTCTGCCCGGTCGTCGCGGCCGACGTCGGCGCGAGCACCGGAGCGGTCGGAATGGGCACCTTCTCCGGCCCGAGCGCCCCCGCCGCCGGCGCCGCCGTCAGCGTGCCGAGCGTGGACAGCGGGAGGTAGTCGGCCGCGTTGCCGACGACTTCGCTGCCACCGGATCCGCTGCCGCCGGAGACCGCAACCCCGACTCCGACCCCGACGCCCGCCACCACCACGACCGCGCCCGCCGCCAGGCCCATCCGCACCCGCCGCTTGCGCCGCGCCTCGGCCCGCCTGGCCTCCGCAAGCGCGCGCCGCCTGTTCTCCCGCGAACCAGATCCCGACACCGCGACTCCCAATATCTACTATCTACGTACGTACATAGTAGCAACCCCGCAGCATCGTATGCCAAGTGCGCATTCGGGCTCACTCTTGCCGGCCCAAACGCGCACTTGGCGCGTTGAGGGCGCGCACTTGGCGCGTTGACGGGCGCGCACTTGGCGCGTTGACGGGCGCGCACTTGGCGCGTTCGGGGAGTAGAGCTGGGGCGCCAGAGGCCATGGGGCCTCGGCGGGCCAAAGCGCCGCGCAGGCGGGGTCAATGCGATGGGCCGATGGGGCTGGCGCGGCCGATAGGACTGGCGGGGGCGTTAAGAGAGCCCATGCCACGGTTTGCGGGCGAAGCCCGCTGCGGGGGGTACGGGGGGTCGTCCCCCGGGTGGTACCGAGAGCCCGGGAAGTTGGGCCGAAGGCCCAACGAACACGGAAGCTTAATGCGGCGGCGCGACCGCTCAGCCGCCGCAGACGGGGGCACTGCGTGGCGAGCATTTCCATTCGCGGACGGGGGGACCGCGTGGTCGCAGCGCCGCCGCACAACGTCACCTTACAAGGTTGCGGATACCCAAACAAGTCGGGAAGTTAAGGACACGCCGACGAGTTCAACGCATGCCGCAGACGCGACCAACGTCACGCCGCCCACGGTCGCCCGACGGTCCTAAGCTTGGCCCATGGCTGAGTTTTCCTTCACCGATCTGCTCCCGCTCTCCCGCGACGACACCACCTACCGGAAGATCGGCGACGGTGGAGCTGTAGCCAAGGGTCCGTTCGGACGAAGCTTTCTTGAAGTTGACCCAGAGGCGCTCACGCTGCTGAGCCGGACGGCGTTCCGGGACATCGCCCACCTGCTCCGGCCCTCGCACCTGCGGCAGCTGCGGTCCATCCTGGACGACCCCGAGGCGTCGCCGAACGACCGGTACGTCGCGCGCGACCTGCTGCAGAACGCGAACATCGCGGCCGGCGGGGTGCTGCCGATGTGCCAGGACACCGGCACCGCGATCGTGATGGGCAAGCGCGGCCAGCAGGTCCTGACCGACGGGCGGGACGAGGAGCACCTCGCCCGCGGCGTCTACGACGCGTACACCCAGCTGAACCTGCGCTACTCCCAGATGGCGCCGCTGACCATGTGGGACGAGAAGAACACGGGCTCCAACCTGCCCGCGCAGATCGAGCTGTACGCGACCGACGGCGACGCCTACAAGTTCCTGTTCATGGCCAAGGGCGGCGGCTCGGCGAACAAGTCGTACCTCTACCAGGAGACCAAGGCGGTGCTGAACCCGACGCGGATGGCCTCGTTCCTCGAGGAGAAGATCCGCGCCATCGGAACGTCGGCCTGTCCCCCGTACCACCTCGCGATCGTCGTCGGCGGGACCAGCGCCGAATTCGCGCTCAAGACGGCCAAGTACGCCTCCGCCCGGTACCTGGACACGCTTCCGACCGAGGGCTCCATGCTCGGCAACGGCTTCCGCGACGTCGAGCTCGAGCAGACGGTCCTCGACATCACCAGGAAGATCGGCATCGGGGCGCAGTTCGGCGGCAAGTACTTCTGCCACGACGTGCGGGTGATCAGGCTGCCCCGGCACGGGGCGTCCTGCCCGGTGGCGATCGCGGTCTCCTGCTCGGCCGACCGGCAGGCGGTCGGCAAGATCACCGCCGACGGCGTCTTCCTCGAGGCCCTCGAGACCGACCCGGCGCAGTACCTGCCGGACCCGGCGTCGGTTGCCGCCGACGGCGCCGAGGTCGTGTCGATCGACCTCAGCCGGCCGATGGCGGAGATCCGCGCGGAACTCGCCCGGTACCCGGTCAAGACGCGGCTTTCGCTGACCGGGACCATGGTGGTCGCGCGCGACATCGCCCACGCGAAGATCGCCGAGCGGCTCGACGCGGGCGAGCCGATGCCGTCGTACCTGCGCGACTACCCGGTTTACTACGCCGGCCCGGCCAAGACCCCGGCCGGGTACGCGTCCGGCTCGTTCGGGCCGACGACGGCCGGCCGGATGGACTCCTACGTGGAGCGGTTCCAGGCGGCCGGCGGGTCGCTGGTCATGCTCGCGAAGGGCAACCGGTCGGCGGCGGTGACCGAGGCGTGCAAGCGCCACGGCGGGTTCTACCTCGGCTCGATCGGCGGCGCGGCGGCACGGCTCGCCCAGGACTGCATCACCAAGGTTGAGGTGCTTGAATACCCCGAGCTTGGGATGGAGGCGGTGTGGAAGATCGAGGTCAAGGACTTCCCCGCCTTCATCATCGTCGATGACAAGGGAAATGATTTCTTCGCCGAGGCGGCCGGTCCGCTGCTGTCCATCGGCAGCCACCCCTAATCGCTGATATCGTCCGGTCTATGCCCCCTATGACAGGGCGGGTCATCGCCGGGCGTTACAACCTTCAGCACCCCATCGGCCGTGGTGCCATGGGCGTCGTTTGGCGAGCTCGCGACCAGATCCTCGACCGCGACGTGGCGGTCAAAGAGGTCGTGATCTCCTCCCTGCTCGGCGAGGAGGAGCGGCGCAACGCCTACCAGCGAACGCTGCGCGAGGCGCGGACCGCCGCCCGGTTGTCTCACCGCGGCCTCGTCGCCGTCTATGACGTGGCCGAGGAGGACGGCAGGCCCTGGATCGTGATGGAGCTTGTCCCGTCGCGGTCGCTCGACCAGGTGCTGACGGTGGAGGGGCGGCTGCCGGCGCTTCGGGTCGCCCGGATCGGCCAGCAGCTGCTGTCCGCGCTGGCGGCCGCGCATATGGCCGCGGTCCTGCACCGGGACGTGAAGCCGAGCAACGTGCTGATCGCGACCGACCGGACCGGCACCGGCTGGGACGAGCGGGCGGTGCTGACCGACTTCGGCATCGCGCAGTTCGAGGGCGATCCCCGGCTGACCCAGACCGGGATGGTGATGGGCTCCCCCGGTTTCACCGCGCCCGAGCGGATCCGCGGCAGCGATGCCACGCCCGCGTCGGACCTCTGGTCGCTCGGCGCGACGCTGTTCGCGGCGGTCGAGGGCCGCGGTCCGTACGAGCAGCGGGGTGGCGCCATCACCACGATGTCCGCCATCATCAACGAGGACGCACCGGTCGCCGCCCACGCCGGCCGGCTCGCCCCCGTTATCGGGGCGCTGATGCGCAGGGACCCCTCATCGCGGCCCGCTGCGCCCGCCGCGGCGCGGATGTTCGCCTACGTGCTGCCGCTGCTTTCCGCCGCCGAGACGGAGCAGCCCGCCCCGGCCCACCCGCCCACCGCGGCGTCGCAGGCCCGGCCGTCGGCCAGTCCCGTCGCGCCCGCGCCGGTGAAACGGCCGGCCTCCGCGCCCGCGTCCGGTTCTGCGGGTCCCCCCAAGGCGGCTGCGGCTCGCGAGCTGGCCGCCGGCGCGGCGCCGGCCGCGATCGCCCCGCCCGCGCCCGCCGTCGCGGCGACCACGCCGGAGAACCAGGCGCCCAAGGCAGCGCTATCAGCCAAGGCCGCGCCGTCGCCCAAGGCGGCCCCGTCGGCAGCGGCGGCGCCATCGGCAAAGGCGGCCCCCTCGGCAGCGGCGGCGGAGGAGCCAGGGTTGGGCGATGCCCCGGTCCCGGAGCCGGCGGCCTCGCCAAGCCCGAAGCCTGACGCCCCGGGGGCGGGGAAGCCGGAATCCGGACCACCGGAAGTGGCCGGCGAGGTGGAGGCGGCCGACAGCGCGGCGGCGGCCGGCCAGGAAGCGAACGCGGACAGCGCCGAGGACGCGATCTCGACGTCCGGCCCGGAGGCAGCCGGCGCCGGTGCTGCCGGTGTCGCTGCTGCTGCCGGTGCGGCAGCCGCGGAGGCGGACGCCGAGCCGGCCGCAGACGCATTGGCGGACGCGGGGGCGAAGGCCGAGGCAGAGCCGACGGCGGAGGCCAGTGCCGAAGCGACTGCGGCCGACCTCGCTGACGCGGCAGCGGACGTGGCAGCAGGGCCGGCCGACGACGAGGCGGTGTCTGCCGTCGACGCGGTATCGGCGGTCGAGGCGCCGCAGCCGCTCGACGATGCCGAGGATGCCGACGCGCCGCCGGCGGCGGCGGATGCGGTCGTGAGGGCCGAACCCGGGGAGGCGAGCGCGGCGCAGGCCGGCCCGGACGACTCGGCGGCCGACCCCGAGCCGACCCGGCCCCGGCAGCAGCCGAAGCCCAAGCCGAAGCCGGCGCCGACGTTCACCGCCGCCAGGCCCGGAGAGCGCCCGGCCGCGCCGACGTTCTCGGCCGCGCGGCCGGATCAGCCCGGCGCCGTCCAGCGGACGCCGAAGGCGGCCCGCGGGTCGGCGCAGTCCCCGGTCGCCCCGTCGGGCACGCCGTCCTACTGGCCGGCCCCCCAGGGAACGGCGGCGGCGGGCGGGCAGTGGTCGGCCGCAGCGCCCGCAGAGCGGCCCGCTTCGCAGTACGGTCCCGCCTCTTCGGGTGCCGCCGCGTCGGCGCCCGCAGGGCAGTACGCCGGACCATCCAAGCCGTACCCCGACCTGGCTGTGCAGTACCCGCCGGCGCCGGCCGGCGACGGGCGGCGCCGCCGAGGATCACGGCGCTGGATCATCTTGGCGATCTGCGCCGTGCTGGTCGCGGCCGCGATCGGCGCGGGCACGGCTCTCGCCCTGCGCCACAACAACGGCGCTAGCGGCGCCGGGACGACGGCGGTGGTCCAGGGCGCCGCGACCAAGACCGCGTTCGGATCGGTGAACGCGCTCAACGGGCGATCGACCTCGGTCCCGACGGGCTGGACGGCCGAGACGGTGACGCCGTCGCAACACCACACGACGGCCGGCTTCACGATTGACGTGCCGCCGGGCTGGACCAGCCAGCCGAAGGGGCTCGCGACCTACTTCTACGGCCGCGACGACATGGTGCTCGACGTCGACCTGAGCCCGCACGCGTACCCCGGCGACATGGTGCAAGAGGCCGAGTACCTCCAGCAGCAGCAGGCCGTGGCGGGGAACGCGTTCCCCGACTACCAGCGCCTCCAGCTTCTGGCGGTGCCGGTCCGGGGCACCCGGGGCGCGTTCTGGCAGTTCACCTGGTCCTTGAAAGACCTCCGGGTCCGCACCGACGACATCCTGTTCGTGCTGCCGACCTCGGCCGGCAGGCAGTCCTACGCGATCTACCTGAGGGCGCCGGACAGCGGGTGGAACAGCACCTACCTGCCGATCTTCGAGAAGATCCTGCCGACCTTCGAGCCGGTCACGACGTCTTAGCGGAAAGGCCCGGTCCGCGATCGGGGGGCAGTCGCAGACCGGGCGGTCTTCAGGTGTCCGGCGCGCCTAGCGCCAGCCGGCTAGTACCAGCCAGCGGACTCCTCGTGGGCCCAGGCGCCGCAGGGCGAGCCGTAACGGCCCTGGATGTAGGCGAGGCCCCAGCGGATCTGGGTCGCCGCGTCGGTCTGCCAGTCGGGCCCGGAGCTCGCCATCAACGAGCCCGACAGCGCCTGCGGGATGCCATACGCGCCGGAACTCGGGTTCTCGGCGGTGACGTCCCAGCCGCTCTCGCGCTCCCAGAGCGGTTCGAGGCACGAGAACTGGCCGCTCGACCAGCCGAACCGGCCGAGCATCTGCTCGGCCACGTGCTGCGGTGAACCGGACGGCTCGGCCGCCTGCTTCGTCGCGACCGTCTGGATGGGCGGCGCGGCCGATGCCGCCTGGGTGGCAGCTGCCCGCTTGGCCGCCGCCTGCTTGGCCGTGGCGGCATCCGCTGCCCTGGCTGCGGCGGCTCTCGCGGCCGAGGCCTTCGCGGACGGCTGCGCGGCGTGGGCGGCCGCTGCCTTCGCGGCCGCGACGTCCTCGCTGTGCTGGAGGCCGAACCGGGCCCGTTCGGCGTTGATGACGAGCTGGGCTCCGCTCATCGTGTCCGCCTGCGCGGCCCTGGTCGCGCCCTGGTGGCCGGCGACCTCCGTCAGGTACGCGCCGGCGGCGGTGGCCGACCCGGCCGCGGTACCCGAGGGAAGCGTCGCGGCGGCCGCTCCGGCCGCAATCGCCACGGCCAGGGTGCCCGCCGCGGCGACGGCGATCACCTTGGAACGCTTCGAGGACATGCGGAAGGGCAGGGAAAGGTGGGGTGACAAAGGTGAACCTTGGGTAGCTCGCGGCAATCGCGATCTTCTTCCATCCCTGACGCCGGGATGCTCGCGCTGGGGAAGCGCGGCGCGCGTCGGCTCGCGGACTAGACGCGGGGCAGGGCGTCGGGGCTGCTGGGGGTGCAGCGCTGGTCTCGCGAGCGGGATGCTGTCGGTTGCTAACGATGCCTTGGAACAATCGTTTGCGGTGCCCGCATTCCGCCATCGCCGTCCCGCCCGGCACCGGCCCGGGTCGGCAATGTGGGGCGAATGGGGCGTCATATGACCTGTCGTCATATGACCGAAACGGAACACAGTGACCTTAATACGCGCCCGTGAGGTTATGCGTGGTGAGGGTGAGGACGGTGTTACCGATTTGCTGGTTACGGTCCATCGCCTCGCCGTTGCCGGGGCCAGCAGCCCGGATCGCCGGCCCCGGACGGACCGGCCGACCGCGCCCGGCGCAGCCCCGACTGCCCCAGCGCAGCCCCGACCGCCTCGGCGCGGACCGACGAGCGCCCGGCCGA
The DNA here is from genome assembly GCA_963836195.1 of uncultured Actinomycetota bacterium. Lineage (GTDB taxonomy): Bacteria > Actinomycetota > Actinomycetes > Streptosporangiales > Streptosporangiaceae > Trebonia. The sequence continues at coordinate 85,318 of CAWIIX010000025.1, forward strand.
GCACGACCGAATGGACCGCGAATTAGCCATCTCTCAATAGGCCGGAGTCAGGTCGCCGAATAAGCCCCATGCGGCCGAATAAAATCAATTGGGCAATGACGCGAGCGAACCGAATTAGTAGTACCCGTCCGCCTCTTCATGCGCCCACGCGCCACAGGGCGTGCCGTAGACCGATTGGATATAGCCGAGGCCCCAGATAATTTGCGTCTTCGGGTTCGTCTGCCAGTCGGCGCCGGCGCTCGCCATCTTGTCGCCGGGCAGCGACTGCGGGATGCCGTAGGCGCCGGACGGGTTCTCGGCGTAGACGTTCCAGCCGCTCTCCTGCTGCCACAGGTCGTACAGGCACGGCCACTGGGTCGACTTGCTGAACCCGAAGGCGACCAGCTCGTCCTCGCCGATCACCTCGGCCGAGCTCGGGTTGGCCGGAGGCGGCGTCCCGGTGATGCCGGTGCCGGTCTGGATGCCGGAGCCGGCCGCGGCGTCGTTGGCGGCCTGCTTCTGCGCGGCCAGGATCTGCGTCGGGTCAGCGTGCGCGGGCTTGGCGACCACGGTCAGCGTCTCGGCCGCGTCGTTCATCGCGATGATCGTCGCGCGCTCGTTCTCGAGCGCGGTGACCTGGCTGCTCTGCCCCAGCGAGTCGATGGACGAGAAGAGCCCGCTGGCTCCGCTGCCGCTCGTGTTCAGCATCTTCGCAGCGACCAGGACCCCCGCGACGAGCAGCACCGCCATCCCCAGCGCGGGCACGACCACGCCGGTCCGGTGGAACAGGCCCCGCTTCTTCTTGCGTCCGCTCCGCGGCCCGACCGGGCTGACGGGAGCGGCGACGGGAGTCTCCGATTCGCTGTCCGATGCCGGAGTCGTGGCATCGAGCATCGCCGTCCGATGTCGTGACAAAGCAGTCCCTTCCGGTGCATGTCGTGCATATACCGCACCCATCTACCGCTGCCGAACAACGATGCCAGAAGGAGACATCGGCCGCCCGCGACTTCACCAAGAAAGGCGGCGCGGTTTCTCTTACCATTCTGTGACGCGAATCACGGGACAATAACACGGACCGTGATCAGCCGCATGACAGGACCCGCAAACTGCGAGATGATCGGCGCCATGAACGACGTAGCGGCAGCCCCGTCCGCCCCCGCGGCGGGGGACCCCTTTGCCCGCGCCGCGGCCAGTGCGGCCGCGCTGAAGACCCTCACCGGAGCCGACGGCTTCGACGCCGCCGTGGTCCTGGGCTCCGGCTGGCTCGCCGCCGCCGACGCGATCGGGGCGCCGGAAGCAGAAATTTCCACTGCCGACCTGGGCGGATTTGAGCAACCGACGGTAAAGGGTCACACACCGTCCGTTCGCTATATACGAAAGGGCCAGCTCCGCGTCCTGCTCTACCTCGGACGAATTCATCTTTACGAGGGCCACCACCCGCACGCCGTGGTGCACGGGGTGCGCACCGCCATCGCGGCCGGCTGCCGGACCGTCGTGCTCACCAACGCGGCCGGCGGCATCAACGCCGACTACGTGGTCGGCCAGCCGGTGCTGATCAGCGATCACATCAACCTGACCGGCCGCTCCCCGCTGGCCGGGCCGCTGCCGGAGGACGCGCCCTCCCGGTTCACCGACCTCACCGAGACGTACTCGGGGCGCCTGCGCGGTCTGGCCAGGCAGCTCGACCCGTCGCTGGCGGAGGGCGTCTACGCCGCCGTTCCCGGGCCGCATTTCGAGACCCCGGCCGAGATCCGGATGCTGCGCGCGGCCGGCGCGGACCTGGTCGGCATGTCGACCGCGCTCGAGGCGATCGCCGCCCGGCACCTGGGGGCCGAGGTGCTCGGCGTCTCGATCGCCAGCAACCCGGCGGCCGGGCTGTCGCCCGAGCCGATCAATCACCGGGACGTGCTGGCCGCCACCCAGGGGTCCGCCGCCCGCGTCGGCGAGCTGCTGTCGGCGCTGCTCCCCCGCGTGTAGCGCCGCCCGGGCGCGGCGCCGCTGTCCCCGCCCGGGGTGAGGTCTTAAACTGCGGGCATGACCGTCACCTTGACCGAGGCCGAGCGCGCCTACCTGCAGAGCCAGCCGCTGGCGCGGCTCGCCACGGTGGATGGCGGCGGCGCGCCGCAGAACAACCCGGTTGGCGTTTTCCTCGACGAGGAGACCGGCGACATCATCATCGGCGGCCACGCCATGGGCGCCAGCCGCAAGTTCCGCAACGTCCAGCGCAACGGCCAGGTCGCGCTGGTCATCGACGACCTCGTCTCGCGTGACCCGTGGACGGTGCGCGGGCTTGAGATCCGCGGCACCGCGGTCGCGCTTGAGGACGTCGACCCGCCGGTGCCGTTCATGAGCCGCGAGGTCATCCGGATCACCCCCACGTGGGTCACCAGCTGGGGCGTCGACTCCAAGGCGCCGGGACGGTACAGCCGCCGCGCCTGACGTGAGCACGCCGCCATCGCCGCCCGGAGCGGAGCGGGCCGACGAATCGGCGCTCCGGATCGGCGCTCTCGTCCCGCTGACCCGGCCCGGCTGGGTCGAGGCCGGCCGCACCTGCTGGCCGGCCTCGAGCTGGCCGCTGGCGACGTCAACGACGCCGGCGGGATCGCCGGCAGGCCACTCGAGCTGGTGGTCAGGGACACCGCCGCCAATCCGGCGACGGCCGCGGCGGCGGTGGATGAGCTGGCCCGCCTCGGCGTCGCCGCGCTGGCCGGGGAGTATCACAGCGTCGTCGCCCGCGCCGCCGCGGCCAGGGCCGACGCCGTCGGCCTGCCGTTCCTGTGCTCGTCGGCGGTGCTCGACGCGCTCACGGAAGAGCCAACCGAGTGGGTCGCGCGCCTCGCCCCGGCGCAGTCCCGCGGCTGGCGGATCTACGCCGACTTCCTGTTCCGCGCGGGCCACCGCCGGATCGCGGTGGCGGCCGAGTCGAGTGTCTACTGGGCGTCCGGAACCCGCATTCTGCGGGATTATCTCGCCCCGCGCGGCGGCGCCGTCATCGAACTCGACCTGCGCGCGGTCGCGCCCGCCGCCGTGGGCGACGAACTCGCCGACAGTCGCGCCACCGCCCTCATCGTCCTGGCCGGGTACCCGGAGCCGGCCGCGGCGATCGTGAGGTCCGTCCGCCGGGACCGGCGCCTCGCCCACATCATGATCGGCGCCCCGGCCGGGCAGCCCGAGTTCGCCGAGTGGGCGACCCTGCTCGGCGACGACGGCGCCGCGATCCCGTTCCTGCGCTACCTGCCCGAGCGCCTCAGCCCCCTCGGCGCGCGGGTGGAGACGGCGCTGCGCGAGCGGCTGGCGGCGGCGCCCTCGTTCGTCGCCTTCGAGGGCTACGACACGATCGTCGTCCTCGCCGAGGCGCTCCGTTCGGGTGGCCAGGACCGGGCCCGCACGGCCGGATCCTGGCCGCGGGTTGCGGTCGAGGGCAGCCGCGGGCCGATCAGGTTCTCCCGCGCGCCGGGCATCAGCGTCTGGCAGTGGGCCTGGCCGCCGGTCCAGGTCGTGGACCGGGATCCGGCCGAGCCCGGTCGCTTCCGGGTGCTGCACGCGGGCTGAGATCCGGGCAGTCTGCAATTCCTTGCCGAGCAGGGCGCAGCCTAGATGATCTTCATCGAACAGAATGTCGGTCCCTCGGCCTAGGGTGGCCTTGAATGTCGCCCCGACATCGAGGAGGAATCGGATGTGCTGGGTATGTGATCACCCTCAGGCCAGCCGCCAGGACTGGATTGACCACCTGCGCGAGATGCTCGCCGAGCAATGCTGGATCGTGATTCACGTGCGGCGGGAGAAGTACCGCCCGCCCTATTCGTACACGGTCGGGCTGGCCGGCCACGGCAAGCCCGAGATCGTCGTGACCGGCCTGCCCGAGCAGCGGGCGGACGACCTGCTGAACGGCGTCGCCGCGCACTTCGTGCACGCGGACCCGCCGCCGCCGGGAGAGCGGGTGCCGCTGGTCGGCGGGCCGCTGGTCGAGATCGTCCGCGTCGCCGAGCCGTCGGCCCACCTGAACGTGGCCCTCGAGCTGTACGGGCCGGAGGTCACCGCGCTCCAGCTCGTGTACTCCGACGATCGCGGCCACTGGCCGTGGGACCGAGGTTTCCGCGGCGGCCGCGGTGGGCAGCCGGTCCTCGGATCCCGGGCAGAAAACCGCGTGAGTTAGGCTCCGCTCATGGCGCAGGTGCACCGTCTCACCCGGCCGGACGCGCGGCGGATCGCCGTTCGGGCACAGCTTCTCACCGGACAACGGCCCCCCGATCTGCTCACGGTGGTCCGCCAGCTCACGATGCTCCAGCTCGACCCGGTCAGCGCCATCGCCCCGAGCGCCGACCTGGTCGCCTGGTCCCGGCTCGGGTCGGGCTACGAGCCCAAGCACCTGCAGGCCGCGGTGGCGGACCGGGATCTCATCGAGTTGCTCGCCTTCCTGCGCCCGGCCGAGGACCTGGCGCTGTACCGCGGGCGAGATGGCCGAGTGGGCCGGCAACGGCGAGGCGAATGAGTGGAAGGTCTTCCGACGCGAGTGGGTGGCGGCCAACGACCGGTGCCGCCGGGACATCCTCGACCGGCTGCGCAAGGAGGGGCCGCTGCCGTCCCGTGAGCTCCCCGACACCTGCGACAGGCCGTGGGAGTCGACCGGCTGGACCAACAACAAGAACGTCACCAGGCTGCTCGACTTCATGGTCGGCCGAGGCGAGGTCGCGGTCGCCGGGCGGAAGGGCCGTGAGCGGCTCTGGGACCTCGCCGAGCGGGTCTACCCGGACCATCCGGTCATCCCGGCCGCCGAGGCCGCGCGGCAGCGGGACCGGCGACGGCTGCGCGCCCTCGGCATCGCCCGGGTGACCGGGCCGACGCAGTCCTTCGAGCCCGCGGTCGTCGGCGCGGCGGGCGAGCCGGCGGTGGTCGAGGGCGTCCGCGGCGAGTGGCAGGTCGACCCGGCCTATCTCGACGGGCCGGACGGGCTGGCCGAGCCGTTCGAGGCCAGGGCGGCGCTGCTGTCCCCGTTCGACCGCCTGGTCCACGACCGGGTCCGGGCGGCCGACCTGTTCGAGTTCGAGTACCAGCTGGAGATGTACAAGCCGGTCGCCAACCGCCGCTGGGGGTACTACGCGCTGCCGATCCTGTACGGCGACCGGCTGGTCGGCAAGCTCGACGCGGCCGCCGACCGCAAGGCCGGCGTGTTCACGGTCAACGCCGTCCACGAGGACGTTCCCTTCACCGCGGACATAGCGGAGGCGGTCAACGCGGAGATCGCCGGCCTCGCGGCCTGGCTCAACCTCGAGCTAGCCCACCGCGCGCCGGAAAACCGGGCCTAGCTCACCGCGCCTAGAACCCGATGGTGAGCGAGCCGGTCGCAGCGAGCCTGCCGTCGTCAGCGGCTGGTCGGTGGTCACATCGGTCATCGTGACGGGCACGGCGGCGGTCAGCTCGTTCGCGATCGACAGCAGGACCGCGCTCACCGTCGACGGGGTGAAGCAGATCGGGAGGACGCCGAACAGGTTGCCGCAGAGCTTGGTCGCGTAGAGCTTCATGCCGTCGCCGAACCCGAGCGACGGGCTGCTGGTGTCAGTGGTCAGCCCGCCCTGGGTGACCGACACGGTGACGTCGCCCGACAGGTCGGCCGAGCTGGCGGTGAACTCCATCATCTCTTCGGTCCCGCCGCCGGCGACGGGAACGTTCACGTTGCCCAGGTAGTGGAAGTCGGTCAGGGTGACGGACCCGGCCGTGAGCACCGAGCCGGCGGCCGCGGCGGTGATGCCCGACGGCGCGGCGGCGTGCTTCTCGACGGCCTTCTTGCCCTTGGCGGCGGCTCCGGTGGCCGACGTGCCGCTCGGGGACGGCGAGGCGCTCGCCGACGTCGCGGGCGTCGGCGTCGCCGACGGGGCACCGGTCCCGGACTGACCGACCGAGGGGGTCGGAGACGGGCTGGCGGGGACCGGCGGCGAGGACGACGCGGACGGCGTCGGGGTCGGCGCGGAGGCGGAGGGCGTCGGGGTCGGCGACGCCGACGGCAGGCAGATGATGCCGAGGATGCAGTTACCGTCGGGCTGCGCGGACGCCGCCTTGGCCGCTCCGCTGGTGCCGAGCATCCCGGCCACCAGCAGGGCCGGCATCGCGGCGACAGCCAGCGTCCGGTGCCGCCCGGCCGCGTCGCCGACGCGAAGGCCGCCGCCATCCGATTCCGAGGCGGCCTCCTCCGCGATCGTGGCGGTGCCTTCCCATTCCGCGGCCGGCTCGGCGACCAGGCCGAGGCCGGCCGACGGTTCCCCGCCTGGGCCGTCCCGGTCGGCCGGCGCGTCGTCGCCGACCCGGCCGGCGGGCGACGACGTCGACGGAGTCGGGCTCGGCCGGGACCCAGGCAAACGCGAGCGCCCCGCCGATGATCGCGAGCAGCATGCCGAGGACGAACCCGCCGAGGTTGGAGGCGGGGAAGGAGATGATGCCGAGCACGATCCCGGCGATCCCGTAGAACACCCGGTGGGTCGGGTTGACCCAGAGCACGATGCCCGCCGCGATCAGCAGGATCCCGATCAGCACGCCGAACACGCCGCCGATGCCGATGTAGATCACCAGCTTGATCTGGCCCTTGACGAGCACGCCGGTCAGCGGCAGCGCCAGCAGCTCGAGGCCGGACAGCACCAGCAGCAGGCCGCCCCAGAACGGGCGGCTGCGCCGCCAGCGCCGCCAGGTGGCGCGCGCCTGCGATCCCCGCCGGCGACGGGTCGCGGGCGGCGCCGATTCGGCCGGCGCGGGCTCCGTGGGCCCTGAGGAGAAGCGGGTGGAGTCCGCGTCCGCCTCCGGGGCGGAACCCGCGTCGTCAGTCGTCATGCGGTCAGCAGCCCCCGCCGAAGCCGAGTCGGAGGTCCGGCAGGGTGAACGTGCCGGCCGTGGTCAGCCAGGTGTCCTGGTTGAGGTTGTCGATAGTGACGCTGTCGGCCTGCTCGCCGAAGCTGCCCGCGGCGCCGGTCGTGCCGGGGTCCTCGGTCAGCGTCCCGGCGTCGAGACCGATGCTGATGTTGCTGAATGTCGCCTGGCTGCCGGTCTGCCCGCTGGCGTCGACGATCAGGTTGTCCGCGCTCGCGGGGGTGCCGGCATCGCCCGCAGTGAGCCGCAGGGTAAGTGGTCCGACCGTCACGGCCTGGCAGAGGTCGGTCAGCTTCGCGTGGTTGATGGCGGACACGATGACCGGCTGCGGCCCCTTGGCGTTGCTGACCTCGCCGCCGAACTGCTCGAACCCAGTGCCGCTGAGCTGGCTGGCCTTGACCGTGTACTCCTCGCCGGAGACGGAGATGCTGGACGCGATCGCGCCCTCCGCGGTCAGCCCGACCAGGACGCCCGCGATCGCGACGGCCGGCACGGCGACGATGGCGAACCGCCGCCACCTGGTCTTCCCTGGTACGTGAAATCTGCTCGTACTGCCCTCGGCCGACATTGGCCCACCTTCCAGGCACCGTTGAAGGAATTTGTCCCAGTGTGAGCTAACCCACACCGCCTCACTGCCGGAAAGTTACTCGCCGGTAGTGTTTGGCGTCAAGGGGTCCGAGAGATCGATTTCAACACTTTTCTCCACCCGGACCGAAGTTCCGCCGATCTAGTGCGATCGGCGGTGAATACCCCCCGCATCGCCGGGTAGCGAAAGCCGCTGTCCGACATACCCGAAAGCAACACTTGATCTGGAAGTGATAGACAATGGCGGGAATCATGCGGATCCGGCGCACGCACGGGATCCTCGGCGGGGTACTGGTCGCCCTGCTCGGGATCTGGGGCGCGCTGATCCCGTTCGTAGGCCCGTACTTCCATTACGCGTACACGCCGGACAAGGCGTGGACGTACGATCACGGGCGGCTTTTGCTCGAGATCGTCCCCGGGGCCGTCGCGTTCGTCGGCGGGGTCCTGCTTATCTACGCCTTCAGCAGGCACGTGGCGCTGTTCGGCGCCTTCCTCGGCATCATCGCCGGGGCCTGGTTCGCGCTCGGCACCGTGCTCGCGCCGCTGTGGACGACGACCTGGAACGTCGGGGTCCCGGCCAGCACCACGACGCTGATGCGGACCATGGAGCAGATCGGGTTCTTCACCGGCCTCGGCGTCGTGCTGGTGCTGATCTCGGCGGCCGTGGCCGGCCGGATCACCGCCGTTCCCCGGCTGGTGACCGAGACGCCGGTGGTGCCCGCGCAGACCGTCAGCGCCGAGGACGACGAGACCGTTCACGACGACGACGAGACCACGCGGGTCATCAGGTAGCACCCAGATCATCGGGTAGCCGGCGGTCCGCACCGCGTCGCCCGCGCCGCGTCCTTCGTGCCAGCCGTACCGCCGACTCGGGTGGCCGCACGATGGACGCGGCGCGGGCGCGCCGCGATTATCGAAGTATGGCTTTTACCCAGCGACCGGGCGAGAGCGCCGGGCGCGGCGTGATGGCCCCGCGCGACCTGGCGGCGCCGGGGGTGATGGCGCCGGGAGTGCCCGGGCCGCCCAGGCCGCCGAGGCCCCGCGGCTCGTTCAAGCGCGGCCTGCGGCGAGCGCTGCGCGAGCCGTTCACCCGCCGCACTTGGAGAGAGTGCCGCTACGCGGGCATCAGCCTGGTGGTCGCGATCCCGCTGTTCGCGTTCACGGCCGTCGCCGTCACCGTCGGCCTGGCGCTCTCGGTCAGCTTCGCCGGGCTGCCACTGCTGGCGCTGTCCCTGCGGGCGGCGCGACGGCTGGGCGGGTTCTGCCGCAGGCTGGCGAACCGGGCGGTTGGGTCGAGGACCGAGTCGCAGCGGTTGTTCCGGCCGAGGCCGGTGCGGCCGATCGAGCCGCCGCCGCCGTTCCGGCGGCAGCCGGGGCTGGTCGGCTGGATCCGTTCGAGCCTGACCGACCCGGTCGGCTGGCGGGCCTGCGCTTACCTGCTGCTCAAGCTTCCGATCGCGCTGTGCGGCGGCATCGGGCTGATCTACATCGTGGCCTGGGGGGTGGGGTACTCCACGTTCCCGGTCTGGTGGGAGCTCCTGCACCAGCTCGCCGCGCACGGCGACGCGGTCCAGGTACCCGGGTGGATAGCGTGGTGGACGCCGAACCCGGTCCTCGTCGCCCAGTCGGTGCCTTCGCTGGCGGTGTCCTTCGCGCTCGTTCCGGCCGGCCTGAGCGTGCTGGTCTGGGCCCCGTGGATGATCAGCGGGTGCAACGACCTCGACCGGATGCTGGCCGCCCGGCTGCTCGGCCCGCCGCTTACGCAGCGGGTGCGCGACCTGGAGGAGACCCGGGCGAGCGCGGTCGACGACTCGGCGGTGCGGCTGCGGCGGATCGAGCGGGACCTCCACGACGGGGCGCAGGCGCAGATGGTGGCGGTCGCGATGAAGCTCGGGCTCGCCCGGGAGAAGCTCGGCGGCGCGGCCGGCGGGACGGCCGACGGCTGGACCGCCCGGGTCGACCTCGAGCGGGCGCTCGAGCTGGTCGACGCCGCCCACCGCAGCGCCAAGGAGGCGATCATGGAGCTGCGCGACCTGGCCCGCGGGATCCATCCGCCGGTGCTCGACCACGGGCTCGGCACCGCGCTGACGACGCTCGGCGCGCGCAGCGGGCTTCCGGTCGAGGTGATCGCGGATCTGCCCGAGCGCCCGTCGGCCGCGATCGAGACCATCGCCTACTTCTGCGCGGCCGAGCTGCTGGCCAACGTGGCCAAGCACAGCCGCGCCCGGCACGCGACGGTCGAGGCGGTGCACGTGCCCGGGCTGCTCCGGGTGCGGGTGAGCGACGACGGCGACGGCGGCGCCCGCGCCCGGGACGGCAGCGGGCTGGCCGGGCTGGCCGAGCGGCTGCGGACCGTCGACGGCACTATCCAGATCAGCAGCCCGCGTGGCGGCCCTACGGTGGTCACCGTAGAGATGCCGTCCCACGCCTGAGGAAAGCGGGAGCCCAGGCCGATGCGAGTCGTCATCGCGGAGGACTCAGCCGTGGTCCGGGCCGGCCTGGCCGAGATCCTGGCCGACCGCGGGCACGAGGTGGCCGCCGCCGTCGGCGACGGCGAGGCGCTGCTGGCCGCCGTGGCCGAGCACCACCCGGACGTCACCGTGGTGGACGTGCGGATGCCGCCCGGCTACACCGACGAGGGGCTGCGGGCCGCGATCGCGATCCGGCGGGATCACCCGGAGACCGGGGTGCTGGTGTTCTCGCAGTACGTCGAGACCCGCTACGCGGCCGACCTGCTGCGGTCGGCCCCGGGCCCGTCGCACAGAAACAGCGCCGGCGTCGGGTACCTGCTCAAGGACCGGGTGGCCGACGTCGGGGAGTTCATCGAGGCGCTGAGCCGGGTGGCGGCGGGCGGCACCGCGCTCGACCCCGAGGTGGTCAGCCAGCTGCTGGCCGCCAGCGGGCGGGCGGACGTGCTCGGCGGCCTCACCCACCGGGAGCGCGACGTGCTCGCGCTGATGGCGGAGGGCCGCTCCAACGGCGCCATCGCCCACCTCCTGGTGGTCTCCGAGCGGGCGGTGGAGAAGCACGTCTCGAACATCTTCAGCAAGCTCGGCCTTGCGCCGTCGGATGCGGATCATCGCCGGGTGCTGGCCGTCCTCCGGTACCTGGAGGCGTGACCCGAGGGAGTCGCCCGGGTCCGTTCGAGAAAACGAATTTGAGCATTTGAACTGCTTTTTGTCGTGCTAGCCGTACCTGGGAAACGGGTAGTCGCACGGTGGATCCGAGCGCCGCGCGTCGCCAGCATTGAGGTGTAGACGGCACACGAAAGGCAGGGATCGCGATGAGGCGACACGGCAGCAGGACGACGCGGAGCGAGAGCAGTCTGGGGGACGGATCACGGCGGGGTGACCGTGGCGGCGCTCGCCGCCTGCGGCTCGTCGCCGCCGGGGGCGAGGACGGTCTCCGTCACCTCGGCGGCGGCGCAGGTGGCGCAGACCGCGCTCGGCCCGGTCGGGTACCGCGAGGTCGGCAGCGGGCCGCCGCTGGTCCTGATCATGGGGTACGCGGGGACGATGGAGACCTGGGAACCGCAGCTGGTGGACACCCTCGCCCTGCGCAACCGGGTCGTGGTCTTCGACAACGCGGGGATCGGCGGCACCAAGGCGCTCCCGTCGCCGCTCACCGTCGACGCGATGGCCAACCAGACGAGCGCGCTCATCAGCGCCCTCGGCCTCGGCCGGGCCGACGTCCTCGGCTGGTCGATGGGCGGCATGATCGCCCAGGCGCTGGCCGTCCTGCACCCGGGCCAGGTGCGGCGGCTGGTGCTGTGCGCCACGTTCCCCGGCGAAGGCACGGTCATACCGCCGCAGGCGAAGATCAACGACCTCACCAACGGCAACGGGCTCTCGGTGCTGTTCCCGGCCGACCAGCCGATGGCGGCGGCCGCGTTCGCGGCCGGGGCGGAGAGCTACGCCGACGCCGAGGCCGCGTCGGCCGGCGTCATCGCCGCCCAGGGAAGCGCCGCGCTCTCCTGGTTCCACGGCACCGACGGGGCCGGACGGAAGACCTCCGAGATCACCGCGCCGACGCTGGTCGCCGACGGGACCGAGGACCAGCTCGACGCGGTCTCCAACTCGCGGGCCATCGCCCGCTTGATCCCCGGCGCCAAGCTGGAGCTCTATCCCGACGCCGGGCACGGGTTCCTGTTCCAGGAGGGCACGCCGTTCGCGGTCGCGGTCGAGGCGTTCCTGTCCGGGGCGGCGCGGCCGGCCGGCCCGGCCGTGATCCGGGCGGATTTCCGGTCCGGCCAGGCGGCCGTCAGCGCGGCCGGGAAAGCGTGGGTTTCCCAGCTCAAGGGGCTGTCGCCGCAGTCCTCCTCGTCCGGGATCGGCAATGTCAAGACGTCCAGCCCGACCGCGGCCCAGATCGACGCGATCGACCAGCCGTTTGCGGGCGCGCTGGCCGACCTCGACGCCCGGCTGCTGTCGGACGGCGCCACCGGGCGGGTGGCGGCGGCGATCACCGCGTTCGTGACCGACGACGAGCGGCTCGCGACCGACATCCTCGCGCTGCCGGGGCTGAGCGGCTCGGCCGCCAGCGCGTGGACGCCGACGATCAAGGCGGACAGCGCCGCCGAGCAGCGGTCTGAGGCCGCGCTGCGGGCGGCGCTCGGGCTTTCTTCGGGAACGTGATTCTCTGACAGTGGATATGGCGTTTCCGTCATCTGGACGACGGAAACGCCATGTCGCTATGCCTCTGGCTGAGGCTCGGGGTCGAGCAGGGCCAGGAGCCGGCCCAGCGCCTGGCGGTCGGCCGCCGACAGCGGCGCGAACAGGTCCTCGGCCGCGCCCCGCCGGGCCTCGCGCATGTCGTCGCGGACGGACAGGCCGCGGTCGGTCAGGTGCAGCCGGATGGCGCGGCGGTTGTGCGGGTCGATCTCGCGGCGGACCAGGCCGGCCTCTTCGAGGGCGTCGATGACGGTGGTGACCGAGCGGGGCACGATGCCGAGGTGGTCGGCCAGCTCGGTCATCCGGAGCGGCTCCTCGCTGCGGGTGATGATGCGGAGGGCGCGTTCCTGGGCCGGGGTGAGGCCGAGCGGGGCCAGCCGCTGGGCCTGGGAGCGGCGGAGCCGCCTGGTGTGCCGCTGGAGCAGGTCCGCGAGCTGGACCGGGTCTTCGTACTCCATGGCCTCACGGTACCAGGAGCCTGGCTCATACTGAGGTACGGAATTATTGTGAGCTAGCCTCTGTTTGAGCTATCATGACTAACATAACCAGCAACACGGAGGCTTTATTGCGTACCGCACAGAACCCCAAGAACCCCAAGAACCCCAAGAATCAGAACCCCCGCGTCTCGATGCGCCGCATCGTGCGCCTGTTCAAGCCCTACCGCTGGAGCCTCGGCTTCGTCCTGCTCCTGGTCGCGGCTTCCTCGCTCGTCTCGCTCGTCAACCCGTTCCTGATCCGCGCGGTCATCGACGTGGCGCTGCCCCAGGGGCGGACCGGCCTGCTGGCCGTCCTCGCCCTCGGCATGATCGTCGTCGCGATCGCGAACAGCTCGTTCAGCGTCTCCCAGACCTACGTGTCGACCAAGGTCGGCCAGCGGGTCATGCACGACCTCCGCACCGCCGTCTACTCGCACCTGCAGCGCATGTCGCTCGCCTTCTTCACCAAGACCCGCACCGGTGAGGTGCAGTCCCGCATCGCCAACGACATCGGCGGCATGCAGGCGACCGTCACCACCACCGCGACCTCGCTGGTCTCCAACGCGACCACGGTCGTGGCCGCGGTCATCGCGATGGCCGTCCTCGACTGGCGGCTCACGATCGCGTCGCTGATCATGCTGCCGTTCTTCGTCTGGGTCAGCCGCCGCGTCGGCACCGAACGCCGCCGCATCACCCGCGACCGCCAGCGCAAGCTCGCCACGATCACCTCGATCGTGCAGGAGTCGCTCTCGGTCAGCGGCATCATGCTCGGCCACACGATGGGCCGCTCGCGCTCGCTCTCGGACTCCTTCTCAACCGAGTCGCAGCAGCTCTCCGACCTCGAGATCGCCTCGAGCATGGCGGGCCGGTGGCGCCAGTCCACGATCCAGATCGTCATGTCGGCGATGCCCGCCGTCATCTACCTGGCGACCGGGCTGACCGGCCGCGGCGACCACATGGCGATCTCGATCGGCACCCTGGTCGCGTTCACCACCCTGCAGCAGAGCCTGTTCCGCCCGGCCGTCCAGCTGATGAGCACCGGCGTCGACATCCAGAGCTCGCTCGAGCTGTTCGGCCGCATCTTCGAGTACCTCGACCTCCCGGTCGACATCGAGGAGCCGGAGCATCCGACGCCGATGGGCGCCGTGCGCGGCGAGGTGCGCCTGGACAACGTCGGCTTCACCTACGACGGCTCGTCCCAGCCGACCCTGCGCAACATCGACGTGACCGTCCCGGCCGGGCGCAGCCTGGCGATCGTGGGCGAGACCGGGTCGGGCAAGACCACCCTCAGCTATCTCATCCCCCGGCTGTACGACGTCAGCGCCGGCAGCGTGCGGATCGACGGCGTCGACGTGCGCGACATGTCGTTCGACGACCTCGCCGACGCGATCGGCGTGGTCTCGCAGGAGACCTACCTCTTCCACTCCTCGGTCGCCGACAACCTGCGGTTCGCCAAGCCCGACGCCACCGACGAGGAGCTCGTCGCGGCGGCCAGGGCCGCGCAGATCCACGACCACCTGGCGTCGCTGCCGGACGGGTACGACACCGTGGTCGGCGAGCGCGGCTACCGGTTCTCGGGCGGTGAGAAGCAGCGCCTGGCGATCGCCCGGGCGGTGCTCCGCAACCCGCCGATCCTCGTCCTCGACGAGGCCACCAGCGCCCTCGACAACCAGACCGAGCAGGCCGTCCAGGAGGCGATCGACCACGTGAGCGCGGGCCGCACCACGATCACGATCGCGCACCGGCTGTCGACCATCCGCGATGCGGACGAGATCCTCGTCCTCGACCACGGGCAGATCGCCGAGCGCGGCACCCACGAGGAGCTGCTCGCCCTCGGCGGCCACTACGCGGCCCTCGTCAACCGGGACGCCGACATGGTGGCGGCGGCGTAACCACCTCAGCCGGCGGCGCCGACGGTCGTGCGCCGGATTTCCTCCCGCACGACCTGGCGGATCTCCGCCCGGCGGGCCCGCCGCCAGGTCACGACGATCAAGACCAGGGCCGCCATCGTCAGGAACGAGCAGATCATGGCGGTGTGCACCGCCACCTGGGTCGCCCGCCACTCGGCCGGCAGGCCGGCCACCGAATTGATCACGGCGACGGCCGGCTTGGCGAACCCGAACACCCCGCCCGGCGCGCTGACGTGCACGCTCCCGCGCTGGCTGACCGCCAGCCAGCGCTGATCGCTGAAGTGCAGCAGCGAGCAGACGGCCATCAAGGCCGACGACAGCCCCAGTCCGACCGCGCCGCCGCGGATCACCAGCGATGGCGCCGGCCGGGGCGCATCCGCTCTGGCCGCGGCTAGCAGCGGCACCGCCAGGCCAATCGCGGTGGCGAGGATTATCACCCAGACGCGGTACTCCACAGCGACCCAGGTCCAGTCGTTGAGGTCCACCACTATCGATTTCACCAGGCCGGTATTCACCGGTTTCTCCTCCGCCGCCGTTTACTCGGTCGGCTTCGGCTACCCGCGATTTCCGCCATTAGCGCCAAAGACCAAGATCAACATCAAGATTATCCCGAACGGACCGTTTCTCCGCCCCACTGATCACGCTGGTCCGAGCGGTCGGATGACGCGCAGCGAGCTCATCGACGGGGGGTACTGGCCCGCCGCGCCGCCGCGCCACCGGACGCACTCGGCCTGCGGTCGGCTCCCACGCTGCTCGATCCCGATACTCGGGGTCGCTCGATCCTCACCGTCGGTTACCGGCTCTCGGTCCGGCGAGTCTCTCAGCAGGCCTCCGGGCCAAGAGGCCTGCGCGCGAGGTCCTCTTCACCTCGGTAATAGCTGCAGGCGCTACGATCCCGAAGCGTCCGACATCGTGACGGACGCAGATGGGCCTGCTGACGGCTGCTGTCGAACCCGGCCATCATGGGCGAGGACGCCATCGACCGCAGCGCCGCATGGCGGGTGTTCGACCAACTCTGGGCGGATGAGCGCGTGCTCTGGGCCGAGGAGCCTGATGACCTCGACGCCGTGTGGCGCGCTATCTCCGCCCGCGACGATAAGAGCCACAAGCTCTGGACGGATGACTACCTAGCCGCGTTCGCCCAGACGAGCGGCGCCACGCTAGCGACCCTGGATCGGAAGCTCCCCGCCCGCTACCCCTCAGTCGTGGTCGACTCGCTCCGCTGAGCTGGGGCCAGGTCGTGGACCGCATCTTGCCGGTGGTGGCCGGAGTCCGCGGTCATGCGATCATGAGCGCAAATGGATCGCGACGGACTCACGGTCGTCCCAGAGACGAATGCGGCGCGGGTTACTGAACTGGCGGGCGAGCCGGCCAACCGAGCCAGACGGGCCAGCAGGCCGGCGTCAAGCCCGGCGAGAAGACGGGCCGGGCACGGCGCGGGACGTTCCGGGCCTTGCACTCGAAGCCCTTCCGGCTGTACTTCGCCGGCCAGGTCGCGTCCGCCAGCGGTACGTTCCTGCAGCAGACCGCTGGCTGGCTGGTTCAAGCTCACGGCAACGCGGCTCGGCCTGGTGCTGGCGGCCGCGGGGTGCCGTCGCTGCTGTCGGCCCGTGGGGCGGCCGATCGCGACCGGGTGGACCTGCGCCGCTGCTGATCGGCACCCAGCTGCCTTCGGCCTGCTGGCAGGCCTGCTGTGGGTTCTCGCGTCACCGGCAAGGCCAACGTCACCGTCATCGTCGTGATCAGCGTCGCCAGCGGCATCGTGTCGATCCCGGACTCGCCCGCCCGGCAGGCGTTCATCAGCTCGCTGGTGACGCCGGACGACCTGTCCAGCGCGATCAGCCTCAACGGCATCGTGGTGAACAGCGCCCGGGTGATCGGCCCCGCCATCGCCGGCGTGCTGATCGCCACCGTCGGGACCACCCCGTGCTTTGGGATCAACGCCCTGTCGTACGTGGCGGTCATCGTCGCGCTGATCGCGGTGCGCCCGCTCGCCTCGACCGCCAGGAAACGCAAGGCCAAGCGGCGGAGTCCTGGCCGGCCTCAGGTACGCGCGCGGCCGCCAGCAGCGGTGGCTCCCGCTGACGATGATGGCGCTGGTCGGCCTGCTGGCGTTCAACTTCTCGGTGATCTTGCCGGTGCTGGCGGACAAGACCTTCCACGGCAGCGGCGGCACCTACGGCCTGCTGTCCACGGCGCTCAGCGTCGGGGCGGTGGCCGGCTCGTTCGGCGTCGGCCTGGTCCGCCACCCGCGGCGGGTCTACCTGATGGCCGGCGCGCTGGCCTTCGGCCTCAGCCTGACCGCGACCGCGTTCGCGCCCGACGTGGCGGTCGCCTGCGTGCTGCTGGTGCTGACCGGGCTGTCGGCGTTCTCGTTCGTGACGATGGCGTCGACCACCCTGCAACTGCACTCCGCGCCCGAGTACCGAGGGCGGGTGATGGCGCTGTGGGTGTTCGTCTACATCGGGACCACCCCGCTCGGCTCGATCATCGACGGGGCGATCACGAAGGCCGGCGGGACCAGGGCGGCGCTGCTCACCGGGGCCGCGGCCTGTCTGGTCGCGGCCGGCATCGCCGCCCTGGTGCGCATGCCGCCGCACCCTGACGCGGCGCTGACCGACCTGGTTCAGCCGAGCGGCGGGCGGCCCTCCTGACGGTCGAGGGAGCGCGCGATCGTCCGGCGGATCTCGTCGCTGATCTTGCCCTTGGCGTAGAGCTGGGCGAGCTTGTCCCGCTGGGCGCGGACCAGCTCGCGGCGGAACGCGCTGGTGTCGACCGGGTCCTCATCATCGTCGCTGAGCAGGCTGCGGACCCGGTCGAGGCGCAGCTCGAACAGCTGGCGGTAGACGTTGGCGGTGTCCTCGTCGACCTCGCCCGCCTCGGCCAGCTCGTCGAGCCGGGCGAGCCCGGCCTCGGTCACCCGCGCCCGCGCGACCGCCTCCCGCCGCTGATGCTCCTCGGTCTTCGCCAGCCCCAGGTGCCGCACCAGCGGCGCCAGCGTCAGCCCCTCGCCAAGCAGCGTGACCACCACGACGACCGCGGCCAGCAGGATCAGCACCGATCGCTCGGCGAACGGCGCCCCGTCGACCATGGTCGGCAGGGTAAGCGCGATGGCCAGCGTGATCGCCCCGCGCATCCCGCCCCAGCCGATGACGAGCCGGTAGCGCCACGGGTTGACCACGAACATCGAGTGCTCGCCGGGCAGGAACCTGATCAGCGGTGACACCGCCAGCTCCCAGACCAGCCGGATCACGATGATCGCGCCGACCACGGCGGCGGCCGCGGCGGCCAGCCGCGCGCAACGAGATCACGGTCGACAGCTCGCTGACGACCGCGCGCAGGTCGAGGCCGAGCAGCACGAACAGCGCCGACTCGAGCAGGAAGATCAGCGTGCGCCAGAACATCGTGCCGCTGACCCGCGAGGCGGGCTGGAGCATGCCCTCGGTCCTGGTCCCGAGGTAGACGCCGGCCACCACGGTGGCGAGCACGCCCGACACGTTCAGCTGCTCGGCCGGGATGTAGGCGACGAACGGCGTGATCAGCGTGATCAGGATCTGCAGGCCGGGATCGCGGACGTGGTGCCGGACCCGCCCGATCACCACCGCGACGACGAGTCCGTAGGCGATCCCGCCGGCGACCACCTGGAGCAGCCGCAGCAGCGCGTGCTCGACCGTGAACGGGTGCGCGATCGCCTCGACCGCCAGGCTGAACGCGGTCAGCGCGACCGCGTCGTTGATCAGGCTCTCGCCCTCGAGGATGGTGACGACCCGGGTCGGCGCGCCGAGCCTGGACATCACCGCGGTGGCCGCCACCGCGTCGGTCGGCGCGATGGCGGCGGCGAACGCGAACGCGGGCGCCCAGCCGAGTCCGGGCAGCACGAGCCGGATCACCCAGGCCACGCCGACGATCGTGACCGCCGTCGTGCCGACCGCGAGCGCGGTGATCGGCACCGCGTTCTCCCGCGTCTCCCTGGGCGCGGTGAGGAAGGCCGCGTTGTACACCAGCGGCGGCAGGAACAGCACCAGCACCACGGCGGGCGACAGGTCGATGTTGGGCACCTGCGGGATCAGGCTGGCGAGCACGCCGAGCACGACGAACACGACCGCCTCGGGCACCTCAAGCCGGGTTGCGACCGCGCGCCCGATGATCACCACCACGGCGATGGCGACCGTCAGCGTGAAAAGCTCCTGCTCGCCCACCCGTCTCCGTTCACCAAGTCGGGCTAGAACGTCCCCTCTTATCCCGCTGGTCACTCATCGGCAGTCACTCAGCGGTCAGCAGATGGCAGGCGATCGCCGCCGCCGCGACCACGTTGAGCGAGTCCACCCCGGCCGCGCGGGCGGCCCGGTTCATCGGGATCCGGACCGCCTCGTCGGCCTCGTGCAGCCAGCGGGCGGACAGCCCGTCTCCCTCGGTGCCGAATACCAGCGCCACCTGGTCTCCCGTGCCCTTCAGGGCGGCGCCGATCGGGGTGGCGCCCTCGTCCGGGGTAAGCGCGAGGACGCGGAAGCCGGCCGACTTCAGCTCGGTCAGGCCGTCGAACCAGTCGCTCATCCGGGCGTACGGGATCGCGAACACCGCGCCCATCGAGACCTTGACCGACCGCCGGTAGAGCGGGTCGGCGCACCGGGGCGACAGCACCACCGCGTCCACCCCGAGCGCGGCCGCGCAGCGGAAGATCGCCCCGACGTTGGCGTGGTCGACCAGATCCTCGAGCACCACGATCCGGCGCGCGCGCCGGATCAGCCCGGCGACCTCCGGCAACGGCCTGCGGGCGAGCGCCGCCAGCGCCCCCCGGTGCACGCGGTAGCCGGTCAGCCGCTCGGCGACCTCGTCCGGGACCACGTACGTCGGAGCGCCGCCGTCGATATCGGGGAGTGATTCCAGGTCGACCAGCCGACTGCGGCCGAGCAGCATCGACCGGACCGGGTACCCGGCGGCGACCGCGCGGGTGATGACCTTGGTTCCCTCAGCGATGAACAGGCCCCGCTCGGCCTCCAGGTGGGTCCGCAGCCCGGCGTCCGTCAGCCTGGTGTAGTCCGCCAGCCTGGGGTCGTCGGCGCTGTCGACCTCGACGATGCGCAGCACCCCCCTAGTGTGCCGTCCCCCGCGACCGTCGCTGGCGACATAGTGGATCGTTGTGTACATCCGCGTGTACACAACGATCCACGATCTACGCTCCTGCGCGAAATCCCAGGGCGAAGCGTGTCACGCGGCGGGCTCCGGGGCTGGACGGCAGCGGGTGGCTCCAAGGGGTGTTCACGTGGTGTGGCGGGTGTGGGTTTCGTGGCGGTCGAGAAGATTGCCGACGAGCCGACTTCGGCGGGAGCAATGATTGTGTTCCGTTTGGGCCGCGTTTTCCGCCCGAGGACGACATCGTGTTCCGTTGGGGGCGCTATACGACCCGAAGTCCCCACGCTGACCATTTGTCCGATCCGACCTGGTGACAGTGGTGACGATGAGGACGGTGTGTCGATGCTCGGCCGCCGACCGAGGTCAGGCCAAGCGCGGAGGCTGTCGCCGATGCCATTAGCCGTCGTCGGCGAGGCGGGTGCGGGCGCCGCGGACGGTGAAGGCGAGCAGGCCGACCGCGAAGACGAGCGCGGCGCAGATCCAGGCGCCGCGGTCCGTCGGAGGGCGGACCGGCCAGGTCCACGGGTTGCGCCAGAGCTCAGTCAACGCGTACTCGGCGAACGCCACGTAGCCGAGCTGGGGTATCCAGGCCAGCAACCCGCCGGTCACCAGCGACGCCAGCAGGCCGATCCCGGTGATGCCGATGACGTTGCGGGCCAGCACCAGGACGCCGCCGTTGAGGGCGGCGCCGGTCACGCCGAGCTGCAGCAGGCCGATCGCCGCGCCGGTCAGCGCCAGGGCCGAGCCCAGCCGCAGGAACGGAAGCCAGCGGCCGGTGGCCCGCTCCGCCTCGCCGAACGGGCCGTGGGTCGTCACCGCGATCACCACCGCGGCGGCGGCTTCGACGATCACCGGGGTCTGCTGGGTGAGCCCTCCGCCCGACGTCAGCTGCCAGTGCACCACCGCGCGGAGCGCGGCGGTGCAGACGGCCAGCGCGAGTACCGCCGCGGGCACCCGCCGGCTGCGCAGGTGCAGCCAGACCAAGCGAGCGGCCGACCTGACCGGCCGGCCGTGGCCACGGGGCCGCCGACGGAGCCGGGGGCACCGGCGGGGTCTTGACCCCGGCCGCCGTCATGGGAGCTGCGCCAGCGTGATCGCGCCGGAGCGCAGCCCGGCGAGGTTGGCCGCGATCCAGGCGTGCCGGGCGGCCGGCGACAGCGACCCGAACCGGCTCGCGGCGGCGGTGATCTGGGCTGCGGTCGCCCCCGAAGGCGTCCCTGCCGGGCCGGACGTGCTCGACGTGCCCGACGACGTGCTCGGCTGGCTGAACTGCGGGTACTGCGGTACCGGGGCGCCGATCCTGGCCAGCAGCGCGATCGCCACCGCTTCCTCGGCCGGGGTCGGGCCTGACCAGTCCTGCCCGGCCGGGTCGGAGACGAACCAGGTGATGAAGTCCTGCTGCACCCCTTGCTCCCAGGCCGCCGTGCGCGCCAGGGCGGGGGTGGCCCAGAACGACTCGTCGCCGAACCCTTCCTGCTCCGTTGAATAGGTGAAGACCGTCGTCGTCCCCGCGACGGCTCGCATCGCGACGCCCGAGTTCATCTCGGCCCTGACCGGGGCGCCGGGCAACCCGGCGATCTCGGCCGCGGCCGGCTGCAGGGCGGCCGACATGGCGCCTAGGTACGGTTCAAAGGCGGGGTGAATGCAGACCGTGAAGGCGCCGCCGGCGCAGTCGGGGACGTACGGGATCGGCTGGTCGCCGGCCGCATCATGCAGAGCGGGGATCTCCCAGCCGGTCCAGAAGGAGTTCCGTGCGGTGCCGGTCAGCGAGAACGCGGTCGCGCAGGCGGCCACGCCGCTCGCGACCAGGACCGCGGCCGCCACCCTCGGCCCCCTTCCGGTCGAGGCGAGGGACAGGCCCCGGACGCCGGGCACGCGCGCCGCGGGCGACAGCGCGAGCAGGCCGACGGCGACCAGCAGCACCCCGCCCATGAACATGACCCGCGCGATGGAGACATCCGGCGAGACGTGATAGAAGACGCCGAGGGCCGGATCGTGCTGGCGGTCGGCGGCCACCACCAGCAGCGCGGACGTTCCCTTCATGCCGTTGGCTGCGCTCTGCGCGCTGTTCGCGGCGGCGACTCCGACGAACCAGGCGACGAAGACGGCGACCGCGACGATCGGCGCGCTGAACCGGCCGGGAAACAGGGTGCCGCCGGTGAAGCCGATCGCGCAGGCGGCGGCGATCCCCACGACGCCGACCGCCACCGGCCACAGCGGCGGGCCGCCCCAGGTCGCCTGGGTCGCGGTCTGGATGTAGATCACGGCGATCCCGAGGAGGTAGGCCAGCACCACCCAGAACGTCGTGGCGGCGAGCACCGTCGACTGACGTGCCCAGGGCGCGCGGGCCGTCGTCGCCAGCAGGTCACCGGTCTTCCTGCGGCCCTCCCTGGCGGCGGTCCAGGCGGCGATCCCGGCGCCGATCACGCTGAAGAAGACGAGGTTGGCACCGGGAATGACCGAGGCCCGCGCCGTCCAGATCGGTGGGGACCCGGCCGCCGTCCGGTACGCGTTGAAGTAGAAGATCACGGCCAGGACCGGCAGGGCCCAGACGACCGGGCTGTGCTTGATCTCCAGCCGCAGTGCGCGGGCCGGCCGGAATCGGGCCGTGCGCGCGGTGAGGTCGACCACGGTCACGCGGCCACCTGCTTGCGGGACGCCGCCAGGACCGCGCTGTACCCGCGCTCAAGCGCGGAGTCGCCCACCCGGGAGCCCGCCCCCTGCGCAGTCAGCTCATCGGGCGTGCCGCGGAACACGACCTTGCCCTCGGCCATCAGCCCTACCTCCGAGCACGCCGCGCCGACGTCCTCGACCAGGTGGGTGGAGACCACGACGGCCGCCCGGCGGCCGAGGTCGCGGATCAGCGAGCGGAACCCGACCCGCTGCTCGGGATCGAGACCGGCCGTCGGCTCGTCGAACAGGAGCAGCTCGGGTTCGTTCACGATCGCCTGGGCGATGCCGACCCGGCGGAGCATGCCGCCGGAGAGGGTCCGCAGCCGCGACGTGGCCTTGGGGCCGAGATCGACCCGCTCGATGGCGGCGGCGACCGCCTTCGGCACCTGGTTGGCGGGCATCTCCTTGAGCAGCGCGAAGTACTCGACGAACTCGGCCACAGTGAACGCCGGGTAGTAGCCGAGGTTCTGCGGCAGGTAGCCCAGCCTGCGCCTGATCTCGGTGCGGGCGGCCGCCCCGCCGGGGTCACGGCCCAGCAGCCGCATCGTGCCCGACGACGGCGGCAGCACGGTGGCGAGCATGCGCAGCAGCGAGGTCTTGCCCGCGCCGTTGGGTCCGAGCAGGCCGAACACCCCGGAGCCGACGGCGAGGCTTACCCCGTCGACCGCCTTGTTTCTCCCGAACGTGCGGGTAACGTCCGTCAACTCGATGTTCACAGCAAGCCTCTCTGCGGGCGGATGGCGAAGAACACGATCGCGGCGCAGCAGGCCGCGACCGCTAGGCAGGGAAGGTACAGGTTCGCGTCGGCGACGACGGAGGACAGCGCCGCGGCGGACAGGCCGCCGCCTGCCCCGGCGGGCCTGTCGGCCGCGCCGTGGGCGAGCACGAGGATGAACCAGGCGCCCGCGCCGGCCCCGCGCCGGCGAGGGCCGACCTGACGGCGACCGCGACCGCGAGCGCGAGCGCGCAGGCGGCGGTCATCGGCAGCAGCCAGGCGACGGTGAGCTGCACGGTGCCGGTCGAGACGTGGGTGCCCAGGGTCGCGGCGCTCGCGATAAGGCCGAGGGCCGCGTTCACCGCGAAAACCGCGGCCGCCCTGGTCAGCAGCACGAGACGGTCGCTGACGGGCATCGAGCAGGACAGCTCCCAGGCCGGGTCGAGGCCGGGACCGTAGGAGTAGGCGATGCCGACCGCCGCGACCGCGGGCGCAATCAGCCAGACCAGCGGCTGGCCCGCGCCGACCTGGGTCAGCGCGCCGACGGCGAGCACGATCGTCGACGCGATCAGCCACGGGAGCAGCAGGGAGGGCGTGGTGAAGAGCGCCCGGGCCAGGCCCGGCGATCGCAGCAGCCGCGCCGCCGTCCGCTCCGCCCGGCCGGGATGACGGCGCCAGACCACCGCCGCGACGTTCAGCCAGACCCGGTTCAGGTCGATGTCGCCATCCGCGATCGCTCATCGCGCTCCTCCCAGTGCCGCCCGCAGCAGCCGGCGCGCCCGGTGCGCGCGGCTCTTCACCGTTCCCTCGGGCACGCCCATCAGCTCCGCCACCTCCGCGACCGGCCGGTCTTCCTCGTACAGGAGCCGCCACAGCTCACGCTCGGGGCAGCCGGGCGGGCCGAGCGCCGCCGCCGCGGCGGCGGCGAGGTCGGCCCGTAACGGCGGCCGCCTCGGCCGGATCGACCGCCAGCGGCCCCTCGTCGAGCAGGGCCAGGGCGGCCGGCCCGCGTCTGCGCAGCAGCAGGGCGGCCTGGTTGCGCGCGATCACCCACAGCCAGGCCTCGGGGGTGCCCTGCGGCCGGTAGGTCTTCGCGCTCTTCCACACGGCGAGGAACGTCTCCTGCAGCACGTCCTCGACGTCGTGCGACGACAGCGCCTTACGGAGCCTGGCGGCCAGCCACGGGGCGTGCCGGGCAAACAGCTCCCGCAGCGCCGTGTCATCACCGCCGGCCAGGCTCGCGATCAGCTCGTCGTCGTCCATCACCCGTCTATTGCACCTGACGTGGGACAGGTTCACGACCAGCGGAAAAAGATCAAAATCGATAATTTGGAACGGACCGTGGCCTTACCCCCGGGCCCAACGGGCGGTGAACCGTGGTCGACGGGGAATGGGCGGTCCGGGCGGAGCCAGGGTCCGTTCGATAGCATCGATTTTGAACTTTCCTTCGGCCGGTGACTCGGGGAGAACTCGTGGCGAGCAGCAGCATCCGACTGGTTCTGGCCGATGTCGACGGCACCCTGGTGACCAACGACAAGGTGCTCACCGACCGCGCGATCGATGCGGTGCGCAAGCTCGGCGAGGCCGGGATTCTGTTCGCGGTCACCAGCGGGCGGCCGCCGCGGGGCATGTCGATGCTGGTCGAGCCGCTCAACCTCAGCACCCCGATCGCGGCCTTCAACGGGGGCCTGCTGGTGAACCGGGACATGTCGGTGATCGAGCAGCGGGTGCTGCCGCGAGGACCTGGTGAAGCCGGTATCCGAGCTGTTCGGCTCGTTCGGCCTGGACACCTGGGTCTACCAGGGGGCGGACTGGTACGTGCCCGACCCCAAGGGCGCGCACGTCGCCAAGGAGACGGCCACCGTGAAGTTCGAGCCGAAGGTCATGACCGGCCTCGACGGGCTGACCGAGAACATCGCCAAGCTGGTGGGGGTCAGCGACGACCTGGACGCGGTGGCCCGCGCCTCGGCCGCCGCCCACGACAAGTTCGGCGACCACGTGACCGCCTCCCGGTCCCAGCCTTACTACCTGGACGTGACCCACCCGGACGCCAACAAGGGCGCGGTCGCGCAGTACCTGTCGAAGCGGTACTCGATCCCGGCCGAGGCCATCGCCACGATCGGCGACATGCCGAACGACGTGCTGATGTTCGCCCACTCGGGGCTCTCGATCGCGATGGGCAACGCGAGCCCCGAGGTACAGCGCGCGGCCCGCCGGGTCACCACCGCGAACAGCGACGAGGGCTTCGCCAACGCGATGGAGCGGTTCGTGCTTCCCCGGAGCCTGACCGCCGGAAGTTCACCCCCTTGGGATGAGGCCCGCCCGTCCGGCCCGGTGGCACGCTGACGGCTGTGGTGCGTGCGCGCGGCGTGTCTGCCGCCTGCCCGGAGCACGCCGACCAGAGGGGGCAGCAGATGACATCCGAACGTTCCGACAAGGCGGCGATCCGGTCCGATCTGACGCTAGGCGGGCTGCTTGACTGGCGGGCGGCGTTCGCCGTCGGGCTGCTGACCTTCATTCTCGGCATCATCGTGGCCGCCCTGCCGGGGGTCTCGCTGGCCGTGGTCGCGGTGCTGCTCGGGGTCCTGGTCATCTTCTCCGGGATCTACAACGTCGTCGAGGCGTTCCGCGGCGAGGAGCACGGCCGGGTCTGGCGCGGGATCGCGGGGGTCGTGTTCATCGTGGCCGGGCTGGTGCTGATCAGGCACCTGCACCTCAGCATCGCCCTGATCGGCCTCGTCATCGGCCTGACCTGGGTCGTCCAGGGCCTGACGGCGCTGATCGCGGGCATTTCCGGCACCCCGACCCGGATGGGGACCGGCTGGACGATCTTCTTCGGCGTGATCAGCCTGATCGCCGGGATCGTCGTGATCTCGGCCCCGATCGCGTCCATCACCGCGCTCGCCGATCTTGATGGGCGTCTGGTTCATCGTGATGGGCCTGATGGAGATGTTCGGGGCGTTCGCCTTCCGGCACGCGGTCCGCTCGACCGCCGCCGACATCGAGCGCGAGACGGCCGGAGACGTCAGCGTCCCCGGCCAGCGGGCGCGCGGGGCCGCGGCGAGTCGACCGCGGATTCGACCACGACGGGCCGGAAGGTGACCGGGTGACCAAGCACGACGCCGGCCATCGCCGCTGGCTGCCCTGGCTGGTCTGTGCCCGTCGCGGCCGGCGCGGCGCTGGCCGGCTGCTCGTCGTCGGGCAGCAGCAGCAGCGGCGGCAGCGCCTCGGCCAGCTCGGACGTCGGCTGCGCGGTCACCTCGGTGGCCGACAAGGTGCTTCCCTCGGTCGTGACCATCGCCGCCACCGGGGCGGCGGGCGCGGGAACCGGGTCGGGTGAGGTGATCAGGTCCGACGGCTACATCCTGACCAACAACCACGTGATCGCGATCGCCGCCAACGGCGGGAAGGTCGAGGTGACGTTCTCGGACGGGACCACGGTGCCCGCCACCATCGTCGGCCGGGACGTGCTGACCGACCTGGCCGTGCTCAAGGTCGCGCAGTCGGACAACCTGAAGGTCATCGGGCTCGGCTCGTCGGACTCGGTGCAGGTCGGCCAGCCGGTCGTCGCGATCGGGGCGCCGCTCGGGCTGTCCGGCACGGTGACGTCCGGCATCGTCAGCGCGATGGACCGGACGGTCGAGGTGCCGGCCGAGGACGACCAGTCCGCGCTGCTGGTGTCGGCGCTGCAGACCGACGCCGCGATCAACCCCGGCAACAGCGGCGGCGCGCTGGTGAACTGCTCGGGTGATCTCATCGGCGTTCCGACGGCGGGCGCGAGCGTGCCAACCGCGGACGGCGGATCCTCGGCCGGCAGCGTCGGGCTCGGCTTCGCGATCCCGGTCAACATCGCCAAGACGATCTCCGACGAGATCATCTCCACCGGCCGGGTGTCCCACTCGTACTTCGGCGTGCAGACGCTGCCGATCCCGGCCGACGCGGCCGCGCAGGCGGGCCTGAAGGGCGGGCTGTTCGTGGCGGGCGTGGTGCCCGGCGGCCCGGCCGCGCAAGGCGGGCCTGCAGCAGGGCGACGTGATCACCGAGATCGACGGGAAGACCGCCACCACCAACGTCCAGCTGCAGGAGCTGACGCTCACCAAGCAGCCCGGCGACACGGTGACGATCGGGTACGCGCGGACGGGGCGACGGGCAAGAAGGCGACCGTGACCCTCGGCAGCCAGCCGTAAGCCAGGGCCGCGGGCGGGGCGTCGCTGGCGACGCCCGGGTGGTGGTCGGGGGCGGAGGCGGTGTGGCGGTGATCGGCGAGGACGAGATGCGGGTCGGCGGCGGGTTCGGCCGAGCCTCGTCGGGGTCGGCGTGCACGAGCGCGCCGGCCAGCCGCGGGATGCGCGTGCAGCAGATCGTGCTCGGCGTTGACCGTGACCTGGTGGGCCGCCGCGGCGGTGAGGCCGGCCGGCGACGACGACCTCGCATTCGGCCCGCAGCTGATGGCCGATCCAGCGCAGCCGGACCTGGCCGGTGCCGAGCACGCCCGCGGCCGCCCGCAGGGTGCGCTCGGCCTGGTCGACGAGGGCGGGATCGACGGCGTCCATCAGCCGCCGGTAGATCTCGCGGGCCGCCTGCCGCAGCACCGCCAGGATGGCCACGGTGATGAGCAGGCCGACGACCGGGTCGGCCCAGTTCCAGCCGATCGCGACGCCGCCCGCGCCGAGAAGCACGGCCAGCGAGGTGAGCCCGTCGGTGCGGGCGTGCAGGCCGTCGGCGACCAGCGCGGCCGAGCCGATCCTCCGGCCGGTGCGGATGCGGTACCGGGCCGCCAGCTCGTTGCCGGCGAAGCCGACCAGCGCGGCGACGGCGACCGCGACCAGGTCGGACACGGGGCGGGGGTGCAGCAGCCGGGTCGAACGCCGCGTAGGCGGCCAGCGCCGAGGACGCGGCGATGGTCAGCACGATCACGATCCCGGCCAGGTCCTCGGCCCGCCGTAGCCGTAGGTGTAGCGGCGGGTCGGCGGGCGGCGGCCCAGCAGGAACGCGATCGCGAGCGGCACCGCGGTCAGCGCGTCGGCGGCGTTGTGCAGCGTGTCGCCGAGCAGCGCGACCGAGCCGGACAGCACCGATCACGGCGGCCTGGATGCAGCGCGGTCGCCGCCGAGCACGGCGAGCGAGATCCACAGCGTCCGCATGCCCTCGGCGCTGGCCTCGAGGGCCGCGTCGACCTGGTCGGCGGGCTCGTGCGAATGCGGGCGCAGCAGATGGCGCAGCCGGGCCAACGGCCGCGGTCGTGATCGTGGTCGTGATCGTGCGTGGTCGTGGTCGTGGTGGTGGTCGTGATCGTGGTGTGCCCGTGGTCGTGGCGGCCGGTCTCCGGGTGGCTCATGACCCCAGGATGCCTCCGGAACCTTGTTGCAGCATCTCGACCACAGCGTGCCTGACGCACCTGCGACAGCGTCGCGGGGGGCGAGTGAAATGATCGTGCGTATGCTGCCATGGATCGCTGAGCTGTCCGGACGGATGCACGAGCACGTGATCAGCAGCGAGCTGCTGCGCGGCAACCCGCTGGGCGACCCGTCCGAGCGGCCGCTGCTGGTGTACACGCCGCCCGGGTACGACGACGATCGCCGGACCGCGCGTACCCCGCCGTCTACGTGATCCAGGGATACACCGGGCACGTGGCGATGTGGCGGAACCGGACCGCGTTCCGGCAGCCGTTCCCCGAGACCGCCGACGCGATGTTCGCCCGCGGCGACGCGCCGCCTGCGGTCGTCGTGTACGTGGACGCCTGGACGCCTACGGCGGCAGCCAGTTCGTCGACTCGCCCGGCACCGGGCGCTACCACTCGTACCTGTGCGACGAGGTCGTGGCCTACGTCGACGCGCGGTACCGGACGATCCCCGACGCCGCCCACCGGGCGATCATCGGCAAGTCGAGCGGCGGGTTCGGCGCGATGATCACGCCGATGCTGCGGCCCGACCTGTTCGGCGCGCTGGCGACCCACGCGGGCGACGCGCTCTACGAGTACTCCTACATCCCGGAGTTCCCCGCCGCCGTCCGGCACCTGCGCAAGTACGACGGGCGACATCTTCCGGTGGTGGGACGACTTCCGGTCCCGGGTGTCGTTCACGCAGCCGGAGGACATGCCCCTGGTCGCGCTGCTCGGCGTCGCCGCGTGCTTCTCCGCCCGCGACGACGGCACCCCCGAGCTGCCGTTCGACCCGGTCACCGGGGTGCTGCGGCCGGACGTGTGGCAGCGCTGGCTGGACTGGGACCCGGTGCGGATGGTGCCGCGCTACGCCGCCGCCCTGCGCGGGCTCCGCGGCATCTGGATCGACGCCGGGACCAGGGACGATTTCTACCTGGACGTCGGGGCGGCGGCCTTCCGGGCGGCGCTGCTCGACGTGGGGGTCGCGGAGGAGAAGATCCGCTACGAGCTGTTCGACGCGACCCACGCCGGCATCGACTACCGGTACCCGCTCTCGCTGGCGTGGCTCTGCCAGCGCATGGCCGATTGACCGCGCTGCTGGTCAGGCGCTGCGAACTGCAGAGCGCGGTCGCCGGTCCGTTCGAGAGCAACGGGTTTGATCTGCGCGGCCGACCTTCGCCGTCTAGCCGAGGGCGGCGCTGGCCGCCCGCAGCTCCTGCAGTGACTGGCGGGCGAGGTCGCCGAGCTGCCGGTCGTTGGCGGGGTCGGTCCAGCGGGCGGAGGCGCGCCGAGCGCGAGGACGCCGAGCTCGGCGGCGAGGCTGGCGGCCGGGTCGGGCACGCCGCGCCGCTGGAGGGCGTCGCTGATCGCCTTGGCCAGGCCGACGTGCTTGAGCGCGTCGCGTTCCTGCAGCTCGCCGTTGGCGGCGATGACCGCCTGGAGCCTGGGCGCGAGCTCGCGCCGTTCCGGCGTGAACGCCGATGGCGGCGGCCTCGAGGCCGAGCGCGACCGCCTCGAGCGGCGTGGCGGACTCGGGGGCGGCGGCGATGCCCTCCGTCAGGAGCCGGGACAGCGTGTCCTGCCCGGCCACGAGCACCTCCCGCTTGTCCGGGAAGTGCCGGAAGAAGGTGCTCTTGGTCAGCCCGGCCCGGTCGGCGATCTGGGCGACGGTGGTGTCGTCGTAGCCCTGCTCGGTGAACAGGTCGAGCGCGGCGGCGACCAGGCGCTGCCGCGCATCGGGTTCCCATCGGGCCATGCCCACAGCATAGTTGATGAGACCTTTGTCCCATCAACGCTGCTACAGTGATGGGACAAATGTCGCATCACTGTTAGGGAGAGCTGCTCATGCGCGTATTCGTCACCGGCGCGTCCGGCTGGATCGGATCGGCCGTCGTCCCCGAGCTCATCGGCGCGGGTCACCAGGTCCTCGGGCTCGCCCGGTCCGACTTCGCCGCCGCCGCCGTCGCCGCCCTGGGGGCCGAGGTGCTCCGCGGCGACCTGGGGGATCTGGACGCGCTGCGGGCCGGGGCGGCCGACGCCAACGCGGTCGTCCACCTCGCCTACATCCACGACTTCACCCGATGGCGGCCTCGGTCCAGGCCGACGCGCGTGCGGTCGAGGCGATGGCGGCGGCGCTCGAGGGCACCGGCAAGCCGCTGGTCGCCGCCTCGGGGACGCCCGCGATGCCGGGCGGGGTGGCGACCGAGCGCGACTTCCCCGCCTTCGGCGGCCCGGCGGCGGCCGGGACAAGAACGCCCGGGCCGTTCTCGACCTGGCCGCCCGCGGCGTCCGCTCGTCGGTCGTGCGGATGCCGCGGTCGGTGCACGGCGACGGCGACCACCACGGCCTCATCTCCCGCGTCATCGGCCTCGCCCGCGACAGGGGCGTGGTCTGCTACGTCGGCGACGGGTCCAGCCGCTGGCCGGCGGTGCACGTGCTGGACGCCGCCGCGCTGGTCCGCCTGGCGGTCGAGCGGGCGCCGGCCGGGTCGGTGCTGCACGCGGTCGCCGACGAGGGCGTGCCGGTGCGCGATTTCGCCGCCGTGATCGGCCGTCACCTGAGCCTGCCGACGGCTTCGGTCCCGGCCGAGGAGCTCGGCTTCCTCGGGATGATCCTCGCGCTCGACTGCCCGGCGTCAAGCGCGCTCACCACCGAGCTGCTCGGCTGGCGGCCGGTCCAGCCCGGTCTGATCGAGGACCTGGACAAGGGCCACTACTTCGGCTGAGCGCACCATCGGGTCGCGGCCGCCGTTTGCGTTAGAGCGCACTCTAACTCGTAGGCTCGTAAAGGTGACGACCTGGAGCATCAGCGAGGCGGCCGAGAAGTGCGGGCTGTCCAAGCACACGCTGCGCTGGTACGAGCGCATCGGCCTGCTCGGACCGGTGGCCAGAGACGCCAACGGACGGCGCCGGTTCAGCGACTCGGACCTGGACTGGCTCGCCCTCATCACCAAGCTCCGCGAGACCGGCATGCCCGTCAGCGACATGCAGCGCTACGCGGAGCTGGTGCGGTCCGGCGGCGGCGAGGCCGAGCGCCTCGAACTCCTGCAGGCGTCACCGCGAGGAGGTGCGCCGAGCGCTGGCAGCCCAGCGGGAATGCCTCAAGCTGCTCAACTCGAAGATCGACACCTACTCGCGCCGGGTCCGCGAAGCGCGGACGCAGGAGCTAAGGACAAGAAGGGCAGAAATGCGCACCACCAAGCTAGGCGACCTGACCGTCTCCGCCCAGGGCCTCGGCTGCATGGGAATGAGCGAATGGTACGGCGCAGCCGACTGGGACGAGTCCATCGCCACGATCCACGCGGCGCTCGACGCGGGCGTGACGTTCCTCGACACGGCGGACGTCTACGGCGCCGGCCACAACGAGGTGCTGGTCGGCCGGGCGATCGCGCACCGCCGGGACGAGGTGCAGCTGGCCACCAAGTTCGGCATCGACCGGTCCGGCGGCGACGGCAAGCCCCGCGTCCTGCGCGGCGAGCGGTCCTACGTCAAGCGGGCGGCCGAGGCGCAGCCTGGTCCGGCTCGGGGTCGAGGTCATCGACCTGTACTACCTGCACCGTCCGCCGCAGACGGCCGAGATCGAGGAGACCGTCGGCGCGATGGCCGAACTGGTGGCCGAGGGCAAGGTCCGCTACCTCGGCCTGTCCGAGGTCAACAGCGACCTGCTGCGCCGCGCCTGCGCGGTGCACCCGATCACCGCCGTGCAGAGCGAGTACTCGCTGTGGACCCGCGACGTCGAGACCGACGTGCTCGACGCCCTGCGCGAGCTCAACGTCGGGCTGGTGCCCTACTCGCCGCTCGGCCGCGGCTTCCTCACCGGCACGGTG
Source organism: uncultured Actinomycetota bacterium (assembly GCA_963836195.1). Classification (GTDB taxonomy): domain Bacteria; phylum Actinomycetota; class Actinomycetes; order Streptosporangiales; family Streptosporangiaceae; genus Trebonia. Next base: position 117,520 of record CAWIIX010000025.1, read on the forward strand.
GACGTCAGCGCGCTCGGCTCGAACGACTTCCGCGCCAACAACCCGCGTTTCGCCGCCGCGGCGGCGACGACCAACCAGGCCATCGCCGACACCGTGCGCGAGGTCGCCGCGGCCAAGGGCGTCGCGCCCGCGCAGATCGCGCTGGCCTGGGTCTACGCCCAGCAGGAGCGGCTCGGCATCCCGCTTGCCCCCATCCCCGGCACGAAGCGCGTCAAGTGGCTCGAGCAGAACATCGCCGCCCTCGACATCACCCTCACCGGGACGAGCTGGCCCTGCTCGACCCGCTTGGCAGCCAGGTATCCGGCGCCCGCTACCTGGAGCGCGGGCGGCTAGGCGCGCCCGGTCAGGAGCAGGATCGCGCCGGTGACGACCAGTCCCGCTGCGGCGGCGAGCTGGAGCACCCGACGCGATCGGGGTTGCCCGAGCCATCGTGCCCGCTGGATGAGGCAGTCAACGGCCGCGAGCCAGCCGAAGGTGCAGATGATGTGGGTCACGGCGAAGACGACGCCGACGGTCCGCAATGACTGCCCCAGGCTCACCGCGACCCCCGGGACGACGACGAGGTACACGGTCAGCGCCTTCGGGTTCACGATGGTTGCCATGAAGGCGCGGGCCGAAGCCGACCGCGCACCCGGCTGACGCCCGCCCGCCGGGTGCCCCGTTCTGATCGCGGAGTACCCGACGCGAGCGGCCAGCGCGAACAGCACGGCCGCGCCGACGTACCCCAGCAGGCGGGCGAGACCAGAATCGCCCAGCGTCTGCGCTAGCGGCGTGCAGCAGAGACGGCGGCGGCGATCAGCGAGATCGCCGCCGCCGTCCCGATCGCGATGCGGACCCCGATCCAGCGGGACCGCTCGACCGCGCCAGCGACGGTGAGGGCGAAGCTCGCGCCCGGGGTGATGACCAGCGGTAGCACGACGCCCGTGATGTCAGCGACGTCGCGACCGTGATCACGAGGCGGGCAGCAGCGGATGGAAGACGGTGCGGACCCAGCCCGTGTCGTCGAATACGTGCACCGCGAAGGCAGGGACGGCCGCGGCATCGGCGATCGGGTCGGTCCTCGAGCCCAGCCGCATGGTCGAGGCCACCCGCCGGCGCCGAGCAACGGAGTGCCTGCGAAGCGGGCGGCCAGGGACGTGTGCACGTGTCCGGTGAGGATCGCCGCCAGCCGGGGGTGCCGCGCGAGCTCCGCCAGCCCCTCGGGATCGCGCAGCCCGAGTCGGTCCATGAGGTCGTGGCCGACGGCGACCGGCGGATGGTGCAACGCGATCACAGCCGGCCCGGGCGAGCCGTCAAGAGCCCGCGCGGCGAACGCGAGCGACGTTGCGTCGAGGCGCCCGTCGTCGGCGCCCTCGATCAGCGAGTCAAGAGCGATCACGCGCAGGCCGGCGATGTCGAGAACGCTGTCAAGCTGCCCCCTCGAGCCGGGATTCAGGCAGGCGCGGGCGGGCTCGCGCCGGTCGTGGTTTCCCACCGTCGCGAGCCACCGGCGGTCGGTCGGCATGGCCGCGGCGAACTGCCCGTACTCGGCCGCCGTGCCGTGGTCGGTGAGGTCGCCGGTGACGACCAGCGCGTCCGCCCCGGCGCTGGCGGTCTCGGCGACAACGTCGAGCAGGCGCTGCAGGCGCGGCGCGGTGCCATCTAGGTGGGTGTCGCTGAGGTGAGCGATGACGGGCATCCGACTCCTAATGGTTATCTGAAATCTATCCGTTAGGTACGGTAACATCATCGGCATGGAGCTTCCAGCCGATACTGGCGACCTTGCCGTCGGGTTCGCGAACACGCTGGTCCACGACGGCCGCGGCGGGGTGGACGACCTGCTGTCCACGGCCGAAGCGGCCCAGGCGTGGCTTTCCGGCCGCGGGCTCGGCTCCACCGTCGACTGGGAGTCGCTGCTGGCCGCGCGTTCCGCGACCCGTGCCCTGTTCGCCGCGGCCGTCGCCCCGCGACCCGCCAGCCGGGCCGACCACGGCCGCGTCGCAATGCCGGCCGAGGCCGCCCTGGAGCTGCTGCAGGGCTGCGTCGACGCGATCGCGCCCGCGACGCGTTACGCCTACGACGGGGGCCGGGTCGCGTGACCCGGACCACCGAGGTCGACCCGAGCGCGGCGACGGTCGGCATCCTCGCCTTCGCGGTGCTCGAGCTGCTCGCCTCGCCCGCCGTGGACGAGCTGCGCGCCTGCCAGGCGCCCCGCTGCGTGCGCTACTTCCGCAAGCACCGCCGGCAGGAATGGTGCAAGCCGTCCTGCGCCAACCGGGCGCGCGTCGCCCGCTACGCCGAACGCCACCAGGCGACGGGGGGCGATCAAGCCGGTCCGGGCTAGCATTCCGGGTCTACACCCGGATGAACCGCTGATATGCTCGCCGCATGGACCAGACCGTCTAGGACCCGGTCGAGCAGCCGGTCGAAATGGACGGCCGGGTCCCACGTCTCCGGCTGCCCGCCCTCCGCCATTGCCGCCGCGAATCGCGGGTACCTGCCGGTGGCGAGCAGGTCGGGAAGCGTCGCGTACTGCGCGGCCTGGTGCTGCGGGTCCGCGACGGCGGTGCGGCTCTCGAGTTCTGCGCGCACGATGTTGAGCACGAACCCATTGATCAGGGCGATCGCCTCGAGGCGGTCCCTCGCGGGCAGGCCAGTCGGTTCAAGGGCGCCGAGCGCGAACTCGAGGAAGCCGAGCGTGGCCGGGCCGAGCGGCTGAAGATGAGACACCGCCTCGATCATCCACGGGTGACGGAGCGCGAGATCGCGCTGCCTGCCCGCCACGATGTGCATGTCAGCCCGCCAGTCGCCCGTCGGCTCCGGCAGGGCTAGCTCGGCCGCGATCAGCTCGGCCATGTCGAAGACCAGTGCCTGCTTATCGGGGATGTAGTTGTAGAGCGACATCACGCCCGTCCCGAGGCGGGCCGCGATGGCACGGAACGTCACCGCCTCGAGTCCCTCGGCGTCGGCGATCGCCACCGCCGCCCGGGCCACGTCCTCGCGGCCGTACCTCGGCCGGGGACCCCGGCGCCGCGCGGACGGCGTTGGCACCATCGGCGGCATCGGCCTCTGGCGGTGGAGCCGGCGTCGGCATGGCCCTCTCCTCGCGACGGATTCTGACCCGTGGGCTTACCCGTTCCATCTTGCCGCGACTTGCCCGTCGCTTCGACGCGATGGCGTGTCGCACTCCGGAATTAACTACGTACAGTGTATGACGTACTATGTACGTAGTTTCATCAAGCGGACGGGAGAACGCCCAATGACGGTAATTGAGACCGAGGGACTGCAGAAATCCTTCGGCCAGGTCAAGGCTCTGCGGGGGCTGGACCTTGCGGTGTCCCAAGGCAGTATCTGCGCGCTGCTCGGCCCGAACGGCGCGGGCAAGACCACCGTCGTCCGCGTGCTGGCCACGCTCACCCGGCCCGATAGCGGCAGCGCCCGGGTCGCCGGGCACGACGTCGTTCGCCAGCCTCGGCAGGTCCGCGCGGCCATCGGCCTGGCGGGCCAGCATTCGGCCGTCGACGATGACCTGACGGGCCAGGAGAACCTCTTCATTCTCGGGCTGATGTGGCACCTGGGCAGGCGCCGGGCGAGGGCTCGGGCCGCCGAGCTGCTGGAACGATTCGAGCTCGCCCACGCCGGAGGCCGTCTGGTGAAGACGTGGTCCGGCGGGATGCGTCGCAGGCTGGACCTGGTGGCCAGCCTGATCGTGGCGCCGACGGTCCTGTTCCTCGACGAGCCGACCACCGGCCTCGATCCCCGCAGCCGGTCCGAGATCTGGTCGGCGGTCAGGTCACTGGCGGGCGAGGGCACCACCGTGCTGCTGACCACGCAGTACCTGGACGAGGCGGACCGACTGGCCGGCCAGATCGTGATCGTCAACCAGGGCCGGGTAACCGCGCAGGGCACCCGGACGAGCTCAAGAACTCCCTCGGCGGCCGGGTGGACGTGGTCCTAAGCGACGCGGCCGCGAGCACTGACGCCTTGTCGGCGGCGGAATCCGTCCTGACCGCGATCGCGGGCAGCCGACCGCGGGTCGACTCCGATACCCGTCTTCTGTCCGTCCCGATCACGGTCGGCGCGGTGACCCTGCCCGAACTGGTCCGACGACTCGACGCGGCCGGGGTCGAGGCCGAGGACGTGAGCATCAGGCGTCCCAACGCCTGGACGAGGTTTCCTGGCCGAGACCGAAGCAGAAACCGGCGCGAAAGCGGAGGCGGCGGCATGATCGGCGTCGTTACCGACGGCGCCGCGGCGGCGGGAGCGGCAGCTCAGCAGGCTTCGGCATGACCCTAGCGCGATCGCCTTGACGCTCGGCGCGCCGGTCGTGCTCGTGATCATCTTCGGTTACATCTTCGGCAGCGCGATCTCGGTGCCCGGCGGCGGAGACTACCGGGCATTCCTTGTTCCCGGGCTGTTCGCGACCACTGCGGTGAACATCCTGCCGTCTATGGTGGCGATGGCCCGGGACAGCAGCCGAGGGGTGGTGGACCGCTTCCGGTCATTGCCGATCGCGCGGACGGCGGTGCCGATGGGGCAGGCCGCCGCGACCACGCTCTACGGCCTGGGGAGCTTCGTCTTGATGGGGCTGTGCGGTCTGGCCGTGGGCTGGCGGATCGAGCGCGGCGCGGGCTTCGCGATCGGCGCGCTCGCCCTGGTCGCGGGCTTCCAGTTCACCACCACCTGGGTCGGCATGTACCTGGGCCTCGTCCTCGGCAACGAGCAGGCGGCCGGGCAGGCGTCGATCCTCGTCTTCCCGGTCACCATGCTGTCCAACGTCTTCGTCCCCACCTCGGGGATGCCAGCGTGGCTGCGCGTGATCGCCAACTGGAATCCCGTCAGCGCGATCGCGGCCGCCATGCGCGACCTATTCGGCAGCCCGTCCGCGCCCGCCAACGGGGCGTGGCCGCTGCTCCACCCGGTTCTGGCGTCCGTCGGGTGGATGGTGCTGCTGCTGGTGATCTTCGTGCCGTTGACCGCCGGGCGGTACGCCCGTGCCTGAGCCACCGCCGGATGTTCCTGGGCGCTCCCACCGGGGCATCTCTGCAGGCACGAGAGATTTCGGTCGGCGGGGGTGAGTTCCACTGCATCCCATGATGTGGATGTTCCTGGCGCATCCTGGTGACTTTCCTCATCACCAGGATGGTGACCAGGATGATCCGATCGGGCAGCGGAGGCGGGGCCGGGCTCGGCAACGTCTCGCTCGGCGGCAACCACATTCACCACCAGGTCTTCGGCATCCTGATCATCATCGGCACCGGCATCGTCCTGGTATCGCAGACACCGTCAGGGGCCGCGCTTGACGCGGCGGCCGCGGTATTCGGGATCGGCGTCGGCCTCACCGTCGACGAGTTCGCGCTCTGGCTGCACCTGAAGGACGTCTACTGGGCCAGGCAGGGGCGGCAATCGGTCGACGCGATCTTCTGCGTCCTGGTGATAACCGGGGCACTGGTCGGCGGGGCCAGCTTCGTGTCAGGCGGCATCGGCTCGTCCGAATGGTGGTCGTCGATCGCCACCATCGCCATTACCCTCGCGCTCTGCCTGATCTGCCTGCTCAAGGGCAAGGTCATCACCGGTGTCATCGGCATCGTCATCGGCCCGGTGGCGCTGGTCGGGGCGATCAGGCTGGCCAAGCCGGGGTCCTGGTGGGCGGTGCGCCGCTACCCGACCCGGCCGCGCCGGGCCGACCGCGCCGCGTCCCGCTACGATCAGCGCCGCATGGAGCGGTGGGACTGGCTGAGGGACCTCGTCGCCGGCGCGCCCACCCCGGAAAATCAGGCCGACCCGGCTGCCTTGCCGCCAAGCGCCGATTGACAGGCAGCCGGGCAGGCCTATCGGAGCATGTCAGCCTGCCGCGCGCCGATCAGGTGCCTGATGGCGGTGATTGCGTGTGGTCGAGGATGATCTGACCGATGTGACGGGGCAGGCCGGGAGAGAAGAATCCGTGTCCCATGCCGGGGACTGTTCGCAGCCGGGCACCGGGGGATCTGCGCGGCCAGGGCCTGGCCGTGCGGCAGGGGGCGGAGGGGGTCTTCGGTGCCGTGGATGACGAGCGCGGGCGCGGTGATCTTCGACAGCGGCGCGAACCGGTCGGGCGTCATCTGGCGCCCTGCCCGGTCGTGGTTGACGGCGGCGGCGAAGTTAGCGGCCCGGTCGTAGGAAGCCTCGACGAACCGTCGGGCGGCCGGCTCGTCGAAGGGCAGGGCATCGCCGTTCAGGACGCGCCAGGTTTCGAGCCCGGCGGTGACCTGCTCCTCGCGGGTCGTCTGCGGCATGGCCGCACGCTCGGCCAGATGGCGCAGGAACCGCGCCGACGGCGGCGGGAGATCGCCGGGATCCGGAGTCCTGCCCGGCCAGGGCGCGTGCCCACGCGGGTCCGGCGTCATGACCGAGCGGGCCGGTCATGATCGCGCTCAGGGTGAGCACGCGCCAGGGCGGTGCACGGCAAGCCACTGGCCGATCGCGCCGCCGAGGGATGCCCCGGCGATGTGCGCGGCGGCGATATGGTGCCCGTCGAGCACGGCGACGGCATCGGCCGCCATGTCCGCCAGGGCATAGGGCTGCGTCGCGAAATCCACGCAGGTGGACCGCCCGGTGTCGCGATGGTCGAACCGGATCACCTGCCGTCCTCCGGCGACGAGCACGTCGACCAGCTCATCGGGCCATCCGATCCCCTGCGCTGAGGTCCCCATGATGAGCAGGACAGCCGGGTCCTCGGGGCGGCCGGACCGCTCCGCCCACAAACGCACCTCACCCGAGGCGATGAACTTCTCTTCGGTTAGACCCACGACCAGGAATTTAGCGAATACATTTCCCGATTTCAATCGCTAATCTGAAATGCAAAATGATCATTATTATGATATAATGAAACCACGGCGAAAGGCCGTAATTCTCGCCCGGGATGGAATCGGGCCGCCTGGCGATCACGAAGCTGGTTCGGCCCTGTCGCAGGGTCGGCGTCGCGTTGGAGCAGCACCTCCGTCCCCATGCCGTCCAGCCGCTCCCGCATCTGCCGGAAGAGCGGCCGCATCCGGGAGACGATCCGGTACGACCCGTTCGGGTGAGCGGAACTTTTACTTCACCGGCCGACCGCCGCGACCATATCCTCCATTTCGGCGGGTGGTCGAGCTTGAGCCAACCGAGTGTTGCCATGCGGCCCGGCTAACAGCACCATCCGGGAAGGACGAACGTGACCGAGGCGATGCTCGACGGCAAGCCGGCGGCGCCCAGCTCCGAGGAACTGATCAGCCGCGCGCAGTCGCTGATCCCGCTCCTGCGCTCGAACGCGAACCTGGCTGATCGGCTGGGCCACGTGCCGGACGAGAACGTGCGGGCCATCGAGGAAGCCGGCCTGCTCCGGATGCTCATGCCGGTGAACCGCGGCGGCTACTGGACCGACGCCGCGACGGCGGCGACCGCGATGACCCACATCGCGAGCGGCTGCCCGTCCACCGCCTGGGTCTTGCAGATCTACAGCGGCATCGGCCGGATGGCGGAAGTCTTCCCCGAGGAGACGCTGGCCGAGATCTACGCCGAGACGCCTAACGCCAGGTTCGCCGGCACCTTCGGCTCCGCGGGCGCGGTCTGCGAGGCGGTCGACGGGGGCTACCGGATCCGAGGCCGGGGACGCTGGCCGTACAACAGCGGCTGCTACCACGCGGACTGGGATCTGCTGCGCGTTTCTATCGAGGAGCGCGACGGAAGCACCTCGGAAGGGTTCTGCCTGATCCCGCTGTCCGAGCTCACGATCGCCGACGACTGGCACGTTATGGGCGCGGCGGGCACCGGGAGCAACTCCGTGGAGTGCGGGCAGTTGTTCATCCCCGAGCACCGGGTGTCGCGCCGGATCGCCGACGTCTTCAAGTTGCTGCAGGCCGGGGACATGGGCTACGCGTTTATAGCGGCGCTGCCGCTCGGCATGGCGCGCTACGCGCTTGAGGCGTTCCACGACCTGGCGAAGGGCCGGGGCATCAGGATGCTCGGCTACGAGAAGATGTACGACTCCGCGGTCGTCCAGACCGCGATCGCCACCGCGCACACCAACATCAAGATGATCGAGGCCTACCAGCACTGGGTGCTCTCGACCCTCAAGCCGGGCGCCGAGCGGATCACCGACCCGCAGCTGACGGGGGCCGGCGGGACCCTCTGCTACAAGCTGGCGCGGGAGGCAATCGAGCGGCTCTTCGACGTCTGCCCGACGGACGAGATCCGACTGGACCGGCCCATCCAGCGGCTCCTGCGCGACCTGATCGCGTTCACCCACCAGGGCGCCATGGCGCCGTACGTGAACTGGGAGCGTTACGGCCGGTACCTGGTCGGCGCCAACCTGGCCCCGCCGATACCGCCCGGACGCTGAGGCGCGCCGCTGCTACCCCCGTCACGCATCGACCGGTCAGGCGGCCGCGCTTGACCTCAACGCCAGTTGAGGTTCTACCCTCGACCTAATGAGCTCAGATACGGACAGCGCCCCGACGGCGCCGGCCAGTCCGGCCGCAGGGATATGGGCGCCGGCGCAGCGCCCGCTGACGGTCGGTCTGGTGCTCGCGGTCACTTTCGTCGCGTTCGAGGCGCTCGCCGTCGCCACCATCTTGCCGGTGGTCGGCCGCCAACTGGGAGATCTCCGTCTCTACGGGTGGGTGTTCAGCGCTTTCCTGCTGGCGAGCCTCATCGGGATCGTGCTCGCCGGAACGCTGGCCGACCGGGTGCCGCTCGGGCGGCCGATGCTCGCCGGTCTCGTCCTGTTCGCCCTTGGCCTGATCATCGGCGGGACCGCGCCGGACATGCTGGTTCTGGTCGCGGGCAGGGCGGTGCAGGGCCTGGGGGCCGGGGTCGTGCCCGCAGTGGCCTACGTGGCGATCTCCCGGTGCTATGCCGAGGAGGCCCGGCCGAGAATGTTCGCGGTGCTGTCCACCGCGTGGGTGGTGCCCGGCCTGATCGGGCCAGGCTATCGCCGCCCTGGTGGCCGCGGCAGTTGGCTGGCGCTGGGTATTCCTGGGCCTGCTGCCGCTGGTGATCGCGGCCGGGGTGCTGGTCGTGCTGGCCTTGCGGCACGTCCCGCCACCCGCGAGTCCGGGAACGGCCGCCGTGCCGTACCTGGCCGTGCTTGGCGTGGTGGCCGGCGCCGGCACGGCGCTGGCGTCGCTCAGTTCCGGCGTCGCGCCCGTGGTCGCCGCGGGCGGTGTCGCCGGCGGCGCCCTTCTCGCTGTCTCCATGCGCCAGCTGACACCGCCTCGGTATCTGACCGCACGGCCAGGGCTGACCGTCACAATCCTCAGCCGGTCGCTGCTGACGTGCTGCTTCTTCGCTGGCGACGCCTATGTCCCGTATGCGATCGTAACCGTCCGGCACGCCCCGACGGCGCTGGCAGCGCTTGCGCTGACGGCGTCGACCCTTACCTGGACGGCCGGATCGTGGGTGCAGGCCCGCTGCATAGCCCGGTGGGGGCCGCGCCGTCTGGTCCGGCCTGGCCTGTGCCTGGTCGCCATCGGCCTCGGCGCGATGTGCGTGGTGCTCCTGCCGGCGGTGCCTCCCGCGCTGGCGATCGTGGCCTGGGCGTTGGCCGGCGCGGGGATCGGCACTGCCTACGCTCCGCTGTCGGTGACCACGCTCGATCGCGCCGCAGCGGGCGAGGAGGGCCGGGCGACTTCGGCTCTTCAGCTCTGCGATGTACTCGGTCAGGCCATCGGCACCGGAGTGGCGGGGGCCATCGTGGCCGCCGCTTCCCGGATAGGGCACCGCCCTGGAGTCGCGCTGGCGTTCTCGTTCGCTATCGCGGTCGCTCTGACCGGGGTCATCTTCGTCGCGCGGCTTCCCGTCAGCACACATCCGGTAGATGCGGGCGATCGCGGACCAGCGGGCGGATTTGCGGGGATAAGAACCGATGATGTCGGAATTACGGTTAACAACCGGGAAACTCATACTTGCGGCCGTCTTGAAGCGGGTGAAACACGGGAGCAAGCTACGCATAGCGCACTGCCGTCCCGGGAGGAATGCCAATGCCGGCTCGCTCTCACCCACGCCGTCTCGTCGCCGCCCTCGTTAGCGGCGGCGTTCTCGTTCTCGGGTCGCTCGCTGGATTGTCAGGATCAGCCCGGGCGGCCGGGGCGGCGTTCAGCCCCAGCGCGTGCGTCACCACGCCAAGCACGGTTGTCCCCGGCGTCCAGATCGCCGACCCGGCCTGCGAATTCAACGGCGCGGCCTACACCGGGCCGTTCAGCCCGATCGCCAACGGCAGCGGCCAGCTGTCCCGGGTCTGGACCGGCATCGCCCCCGACGGGGCCTCCTACCGGATCGAGGTCCCGCCCAACTGGAACGGGACCCTGGTGATGTTCGCCCACGGTTACCGGGGTACCGGCAACGAGGTGTGGGTCGATGATCCCCAGCTGCGCCAGTACTTCGTGGACAACGGATTCGCCTGGGCCGCGTCGAGCTACGCGATGAACGGCTACGACCCGGGCGACGGCGTTGTGGACACCCACGACCTGCTCGAGGCGTTCCCGTCGATCACCGGACTACGGTCCCGGCAGGTGATCATGAGCGGCCTGTCGATGGGCGGCGAGGTCACCACGGCCGAGATCGAGGCCTACAAGGGCGACTTCGCGGGCGCCATGCCCTACTGCGGGGTGCTGGCGGGCAACAACCTGTTCAACTACTACCTGGGCGCCAACGTCACCGCGGCGGGCCTCACCGGGACGACGATCAGCTACCCGACGACGCTGGCGGCCGGAGCGGCGTACGCGCCCGCGTACCAGTCCACGGTGCAGTCCGAACTGCCCGCGCTCGGGATTACCCCCGACGCGGCGACCGGCGGGCAGACGTTCACGACCGACCTCACCAAGACCGGGACGCTGTGGGCCGACACCGTCGAGCAGCTGTCCGGCGGTACCCGTCCTGGTTTCGCCAGCGCGATCGACTACTGGGACAGCTTCGGGTTCGCTCCGCTCACCCAGGCCCCGTTCCTGTTCGGCGTTTACCCCGGGCTCAACGGCGGCACCCTCGGCTTCGCCAACGGCAGCGTGGCCGGCAACGAGCGCACGTTCTACACGTTCGGCGACAACCCGCTGATCGACCTGCCGCAGGAGATCGCGCTCAACCGCGCCGTGCTGCGGACGCCGGTCACGGCCACCTCCTCGGCCGACGCCCTGTCGCCCGCGGAGCTGCCGGTGATCCACGGCGACCCGGGCATCCCGGTGCTGTCGGTCCACGGGATCGGAGACCTGTTCGTTCCGCTCTCGATGGACCAGCAGTACGACGCCATGATGGTGGCGCACGGCGAGGGCGGTCTGTTCGTGGACCGGGCCATCCGCGAAGTCACGCACTGCGGTTACACCACCAGCGAGCTGTCGTCCGCGTTCTCCGCCCTGGTGTCGTGGATCCACACCGGGAAGCGGCCCGCCGGCGACGACATCCTCAACCCGAGGGCGGTCGCGTCGCCGCTGTTCGGCTGCCGGTTCACCGACCCCACTCCTGGTGCCCACCCGGAGTTCAAGGCCACGGTCCCCTGCCCGGCGAGCACCCGGCATTAGTACCTCCATTTCCCGTACGGGGGATGCGTCGGCCAGCCGGGGCCTGCGGGCTGCACTAGAGGATGATCAATTCCAAGGGATGCCTGCGGAGGGTGTGGGGTGGGCGGCGGCCGAAGCCACCGCGAGACGGTCAGGCGGCGGGCTGCCGGCCCTGGTTGTCGAGGTGGCAGCGGGCGGTCAGGCGTCAGGGTCGACTTCGGGGTGCGTGAACCGCACGGGCTTGCCCAGCGACCGGGCGTAGGCGATTTCGGCTCGGGTGCTGTCTCCGATGTAGTCGCCGACTACGAGCACCTCATCAGCGAGCCGGATCTTCGCCCGGTGCAGATCGTCGAGTCGAACCTTCAGCGCCTCGGCCTCGACAGGATCGGACCAAAGTTCGTGCGGCGACTTCATGTCACAGCCCGGTTTGACGACAATCTTTCCGGCTTTGGTCTCCCGCAGATCGGCCTCGTTCATCTCGGTCATGAAGCGGGTGGAGCCGCAGATCACGACGATACGCGGGAGGCTCAACAGCTTCTTCGCGTCGGCGAGCTTCTCCTCGGGGGTGAGCAGTTGCGGGTACGACACTGGTTCCTCCTGGTGGTGTGGTCCAAGGGGTGCCTGCGGAGACGAGAACGAGGGTGTCCAAGATCGTTTTGTGACGAACGACGTGGACACCCTCGCGACAGCACTCTAGGCGACGACCGACGACATGCTGAAGGAGCATCCCGACCTGGCGCCGTGGCGCCCGCCGGTCGGCATTACGCCCCGCCTGAGCGATGCCGAACTGGTCACCCTCGCCACGATGCAGGCCATACTCGGCTACACCTCCGAGGCCAAATGGCTCCGCCATGCCCGTGCCCACCTGCGCCACCTCTTCCCCCACCTGCCCCAGCAGCCCGGCTACAACAAGCGGCTGCGCAAGGCCGCCGGTCTGATGCGAAGCGTCAACCGGATCCTGGCCACCACCACCTCGCCCTGACCGGGGCCAAGGCCGACGAACGCGAGACCCTCCTTGACCTCCTGGCAGCCGGATGCGAGCTTCTGCGAGAGCGCCCCCGACAGACTCTCATCGGCGACAAGAACTACTTCGGCCGTGGTTTCGAATGCGAACTGTCCGAGCATGGAGTCCAGTTGCTGCGGCCTGCCCGTAAATTTTTGGGGCTGCGGGTGGCCGACTGGCGGGGGTTACCCCGTCTGTGGCGCGGCTTCCGTTTCGGGTGCGGGCGGCCGTGCGGGGCGGGAAGATGGCGGCGGGCTGCCCGTGACGCCGGGCTTTCCGATGCCCGCCTGACCTTCCACGGACAGCAGGGTCGGCACCACGCCATGGTCATCTTCTGCTGTCTTCCGGGCTCTGACGGAACACAGACGGAACGAGCAGTGGCGCCCGGCTCGGCGAGTTCGATAACCGTGCGGCTGAGTACCAGCAGCGTCGCCACGAGCTTGAGTCGGATCAGTAGCTGCTGCTGATCAGGTCAACCGGGCACGCGAATACCTGTCCAAGAAGTTCAGCGATCACGCCGATGTGCGTCTGCTGCTTTCCCGGCTGATGAACTCACCCGAGTTTTCGTTGCCGGGGTGAACCGCATGGCAGTTGGACGTACGGTCGCGCCATTCTTCGACACCTACGGCGAGCGCGTGGTCGTTGCGGCCCATCAGTTTGCAGGTCTCGCCGCGGCTGGCGACGATCGAGGGATTGACGGGGTTGAGCCCGATGGCCTAGTTGAGGCTCTAACTGGCGGCTTGCCTGTTCGTCGTGATCAGGACATGTGTTCGCGCCCGCAGGCTCGACCTCGCAATTGACCGCTGGACTGTTGTGGACACTTGTCGCTGCCGTCCGGCCGGTCAGGTGGAACCCCGGACAACCTCGGACACCTAAACCGCATTTCTCTGCCCGCGTATCTGTCAATCTAGCGAAATTACTGGAACACGTGCGAGGGAGCAGCATGCGAGAGTTTTTTCGGGGCCGGGGGGCCGGCCCTGCCTGGCGGGCAGCGGAGACCTGCCCGGGGGAGGATTCGGGTGCCATGAAGTTCACCGATAGGCTGCGCGCTGCGCTGCCTGTGCTTCTGTTGGCGGCTACCGCCGTCGTGGCGCAGGTCGCAATCGCGCCGACTGCCTCAGCAGTCACCGGCTCAGGTCCCTGGCCGGGAGCCCCCGCGGGGACTCAGGCGGCGAACCAGCTCTACGGGTACCCGTATGCGAACGCCCCCGACTGTAATGAGACAACCGGCGCCAACTGCGCGGGCGACCAGTGGTACTTCTACCAGGGCCAGTGCACATCGTGGGTCGCCTACCGGCTGAACCAGCTCACGGGCGTTGGCTTCAACGACTACTACCGCCTCACTGGCAAGGAGAAGTGGGGCAACGCGGGCAACTGGGTGACCGCCGCCCATGAGGCCGGGATTACCGTGAACGACACCCCGGCGGTGGGGTCCGTCGCCTGGTGGCCGAATGGCGATGGCCACGTCGCGATCGTCGAGCAAGTCAAGTCGCCGACGGACATCGTCGACCTCTCGAAATGAACTATGACTACCACAACGGGTTCGCCATCCACGAGGTCGTCAAGGGTCAGAAGCCCGCGTACGGAAGCGGTTGGCCAACCGAGTTCATCCACGTCAAGGACCTGCCACAGACCCTGCCGGCGCGAGCCGGAGAGCCTGAGCGCCTCCTCGGTCACCGGGTCTAGCGCGGTGCTGCACTGGACGGACTCCGCCAACAACGTTGGCCAGTACCTGACGCAGTACAAGATCGGCAACGGCAACTGGACCTCCGGGCCGTCTGCCCCGGCCGGCGCCACGTCGGTCTCGGTGAGCGGGCTGAGGACGGGCACGACCTACACGTTCCAGGTCGGCGCGAGCAACGCCAAGGGCACCCGGTGGTCGGCATACCTGACGGTGAAAACCGTGCCCATCCCGGCCGAGCCGGCCATCGGCACGCCGGCCATGGCCGCGCGGGACGCGACGATCTCCTGGAACGAGGCCGCCAGCAACGAGACCGAGTTCCTCACCCAGTACAAGCTCGGCTCCGGCGCCTGGCAGGCCGGGCCGTCCGTCGGCTCCGGCACCAGGTCGGTGACGATCGGCGGCCTGATCCCCGGCGAGCCGTACACGTTCCAGGTCGGCGCGAGCAACATCGCGGGCACCCGCTGGTCGGCGTACGCGACGGGCAGCACCCCGCAGGTGCTGGCCTCCCAGGTGACCAATGCCAGCGTGACGGCGACGAGCGAGACCGCCGCCGCGCTGGCCTGGACGAACACCGCCGACAACGTGGCGAGCTTCGTGACCCAGTACCGCGTCACCGGCACCAGCGCCTGGACCGCCGGCCCCTCGGTGGGCGCGGGCACCACGTCGGTGACGGTGGGCGGCCTGAAGGCCGGAACCACGTACACATTCCAGGTCGGGGCGAAGCAACAGCCAAGGGCACCAGCTGGTCGGCCAGTACTTCTGACTGGCACCACGGCGAGCACCCCGACTCCGCCACCGGCCCCCGACAGGGTACAACACCGGGCGTTGAGGTCACCGTGGTCTCGCAGGCGACCGGCGGCGACTCCGGCCACAGGGGCCCGGCCAACTCCTACGCCGCAGGCCCCACGCACGCGGCCGGCTCGCCGATCTACATCGTCTGCTACGTCAACGGCCAGTCCATCGCAGGCCCCTACGGCACCGAGACGATCTGGGACCTGGGCGATGACGGCTACTACTACAGCGACGCCTGGCTGTGGACGAACTCCAACGGCCCGGTCGTCCCGGCGTGCGACCTGAAGACCGTCACCGTGGTCTCGCAGGCCACTGGCGGGGACTCCGGCCACACCGGCCCGGGCAACGCCTACACGTCGGGCCCCGCTCGCGCGGCGGGCTCCGACGTCCAGATCGCCTGCTACGTCGGCGGCCAGTCCATCGCAGGCCCCTACGGCACCGAGTCGATTTGGGACCTGTCCACCGACGGCTACTACTACTCCGACGCCTGGCTGTGGACAAACTCCAACGGCCCGGTGGTCCCGGAATGCCCGTAAGCCCGGCCCGCAAGTAAGGCGCTGAGGCCGCCGCCCGCAGGGCGGCGGCCTCAGCGCTCAGGTGCGCCTACTTGTTGAGAGCGAGGGCGAGCTTCTCGGTGACGGTTCCGGCGGCGTTGGCGGCCTTGAGCGTGATCGTGAAGGTCGCAGGCCTGGTCGGTGCGCAGCCGCTCTGCGCGAGCCTGCCAGCGCCCGGTTGCTTCGGTACGCCACGCGCCGTGCAGCCCGGCAGCATCCTCAGCGACAGCCACATCAAAGGCCTGCAGCCCATCGACAGCGAACTGCGCGCCTTCGAGTTCTGCGACGAGGGCCAGGCCAAAGAAGCCTTGTACCTGGTGCGCAGGATCAACCGGGCAATACGGACACGAGAACGGGCCGCCCAACTCGTGGGATGGCGCCGTCTAATGCAGACGTACCCGAGAAACCCCAGGTCAGCGGCCAATCACCAGCCCTTCAGCAGCTGCCGGGCCATCACCATGCGCTGGATCTGGTTGGTGCCCTCGTAGATCTGGGTGATCTTGGCGTCGCGCATCATGCGCTCGACCGGGTAGTCGTTCACGTAGCCGTAGCCGCCGAGGAGCTGGACCGCGTCGGTGGTGACCGACATCGCGACGTCGGAGGCCAGGCACTTGCAGGCCGAGGAGAAGAAGGTCAGGTCGTCCACCTTCTCGCCCTGCATCGCGCGCTCGGAGCGGGCCGCGGCGGCGTAGGTGAGCTGCCTGGCGCGCCTCCAGCTTCATCGCCATGTCGGCGAGCATGAACTGCAGGCCCTGGAAGTCGGCGATCGCGCTGGCCGAACTGCTTGCGCTCCTTCACGTAGCCGACCGCGTAGTCGAGCGCGCCCTGCGCGATGCCGAGGGCCTGCGCCGCGATGGTGACGCGGGTGTGGTCCAGGGTGCGCAGCGCGATCTTGAACCCCTGGCCCTCGTCGCCGATCAGCCGGTCGGCCGGGATCTCGCAGTTGTCGAAGTAGAGCTCGCGGGTGGGCGACCCCTTGATGCCGAGCTTGTGCTCGGGCGCGCCGAAGGTGAAGCCGGGATCGCCGTCCTCGACCACGAACGCCGAGATGCCGTTCGCGCCCTTGTCCGGGTCGGTCACCGCCATCACCGTGTAGTACTTCGACACGCCCGCGTTGGTGATCCACCGCTTCACGCCGTTGAGCACGTAGCCGCCGTCGGTCCGCGGACCGCCCGGGTCCGCATCGCCGCCGGCGTCCGAGCCCGCCTCCGGCTCCGACAGGCGCGTAGGAGAACATCGCCTCGCCCCGCGCCACCGGCGGCAGGTAACGCTGCTTGACCTCCTCCGACGCGCCGAGCAGCAGCGGCATCGGTGCCGAGCTTGTTCACCGCCGGGATCAGCGAGGACGTCGCGCACGCGCGCGCGACCTCCTCGATCACCAGCGCCGCCGCGAGCGCGTCGCCGCCGGCGCCGCCGTAGGCCTCGGGGATGTGGACCGCGTGGAAGTCGGCCTTGACCAGCGAGTCGTACACGTCCCAGGGGAACTCCGCGGTCCGGTCGATCTCCGCCGCCCGGGGCGCGATCTTGTCGTCCGCGAGCGCGCGGACCGCTTCGCGCAGCGCCTGGTGCTCGTCGGAGAGTGCGAAGGTGCTCATGCCCCGATGCTAACGCCGACCGCACGCAGACGCCCGCCCCGCATGTCGACAGGCGGGACGGGCGTCTGAATGCCTGGCCGGCGTGCGCTAGGCCGCCTGCTGCTCGCTGGCGGCCGGGCCGGTCAGCCGCGGCATCGTGCGCGGCGTGCGGCCGGCTGATGCCCGGCGTTCTCGACGGACTGCCGCGGCGCGGGCACCGAGCCCTTCGGGGCAGCGTGCTTGCCGCTGGACTTGTACAGGCCGAGCGAACGGAACGGACGGCTCTTGGCCACAGAAAAAGCCATATTGACCTACCCCCTTGACCCCGTTAGCGCAGCGCCCCCGACCCCCGCCGGACACTTGCAGCCAGTCCCGTCCCAGCTGCCTGCGCTGGATCCAGAATGCACCTCCGATGCACGCGTGAAACACCCCCCGAGCCGCACTGTGCCCAAACCGATACCGAACGTCAGCAGTGCCTAGAGGTTGGCGCGGAGCGCCGCGCCCTTCGCCTGGGCCTGCGCGGTCAGGCGGGCCTGAAACTCGATCATGCGCGCGCGCAGCTCGTCGTCCGCGGCGGCGAGGATGCGCACCGCGAGCAGCCCCGCGTTGCGCGCGCCGCCGACCGCGACCGTCGCCACCGGGATGCCGGCCGGCATCTGCACGATCGACAGCAGCGAGTCGAGGCCGTCCAGGTGCTTGAGCGGCACCGGGACGCCGATCACCGGCAGCGGCGTCACCGCGGCGAGCATGCCCGGCAGGTGCGCGGCCCCGCCCGCGCCGGCGATGATCACCCGGATGCCGCGGCCCGCGGCCTGCTCGCCGTAGGCGATCATCTCCGCGCGGCATCCGGTGCGCCGACACCACGTCGGCCTCGTAGGGCACGCTCGAATTCGTCGAGCGCCTCGGCCGCCGCCTGCATCACCGGCCAGTCCGAGTCGGAGCCCATCACCACGCCGACCAGCGGCGAATCACTCTGCACGGCCCTTAGCGTAACGGCTCGGGCGGCGTCTGCCCGCTAGCGGCGGCCGTTGACGAGGACGTGGTAGACGCTCTCCTGGTAGTGGCCCGTCGCCGTTCGGCGGCAGCTGGGTGAACCAGATCAGCAGGTAGCGCGCGGACGCCGGGTGGCGCAGCGTCAGCCGGACCGTCGCCGCCGGCGTTGTCGGCCGTCGCCACCACCTTGAAGTCCTGCGGGCCGGTGCCGTCGCCGACCTTCAGCTGCAGGTTGACGCCCCGGTAGCTGGTCAGGTCGATGCGCACGCTGGTGATCGTGGCCTGGTGGCCGAGGGTCGAGCAGCAGGCCGGTCCCGTGCTTGAGCATCCCGAACTGCGCGGTGGCGTACCAGTTGGTGGACCACGGCAGCGGCGCGTTGCTGCGATCGCGTAGCCGGCGCCGGACGGGTTGTCGCCGTCGCCGAGTCCGTCGGGGCCGAACGCCTCGGCCGCCGCGAGCGGCAGGTGCGTGACCGGCCTGGCGGACGCTGCGCCGCGCTCGCCGGGCGTGGGCTGTGGCCGACGGCGTGGCGGTGGCGCGCGGCGGGCTTGGCTGTCGGCCGCGCCGAGGTGGCCGGCGCGGCGGACTTGCCCGCCTTGGCGCCGACGCGCTGGCCTGCGCCGCCGTCGAGTCGGCCGCGTTCTTGGCGGGCGTGGACCCGGACGCCAGGCGGACGCCGACCACGCCGGCGGTACCAGCACCGAGCACGGCGCCGACGCCGACCAGCAGACGACGGCGCGGCCGCGCCCTGCGCTCGGAGCGGCCTTGCGGCCGGGGCGTCGGCGTCGCAGCGGGCAACGTCCGGCGGGCGCGGCCCCTGGCCCCGCGGCGAGGCCCTGCGCTCCGCGCCGCCCGACGCGGGCCGGCCTCCGTCGCGTCGCCCGGCGCCGGCCACTGCGGGCATGACCTCGTAGCCCGCCGCCATCAGGTCCTCGGTCTGATCGGCGCGCACCGCCGGGATGTCGAACCTCGTCGCCGCGGCAGTCCGTCCGCGGTACCGGCGGCAGGTCGAAGCGGGTCTGCGTCCGGGTCCTGGCGGCGCGCGGCCCGGGCCCGACCGCGGCAGGCGCATCGCGGTCGCGCTCGGGTCGGGCGACGGCGCTCGGGCCGGGGCGCGACGCGGTCGACGTGGCGGCAGGTCGAACGTGGTGGCGATCGGCATCGGCGCGCTCGCGTCGCACCCGCTCCGAGTCGTACTCGCGGATCAGCGCCCTGGGCGTCGATGCCGACCGCGCCCGCGATGGCGCGCACGTAACCGCGCACGTACAGGTCCCCGCCGCACGCCTCGTAGTCATCGTGCCTCGATGCTGCGGATGACGGTGCCCCGGATCTTGGTGCGTTCGCTGAGCTCATCGATCGTCAGGCCCGCCTGGTAGCGCGCCTGAGTCAGCGATTCGCCGACGGTCACGAAGCCCTCCACTTACCGACCTGGCTTCGTTAATCATCTTGTGACAGGTTAGTTGTCGAAGATCACCAGGCAAGCCTGATCGTGTTTTTAACCAGCGCCTCGATCAGGGCAAATCGGTTCGACAATAGCGTCAGTCGCCGTCTTCGGTGCCCCAGCGGAGGTAGCTCGCGGCGCGGCGGGCGCGGTCGCGGAGCTCCTCGACGCCGTCGCCCGGGACCGCCGACGATCGTGACGTGCCCGATTTTTCGCCCGGGCCGGACTTCCTTGCCGTAGAAGTGCACCTTGACCGCCGGGTCGGCCGCCATCACGTGGATGTACCGGTCGAACACGTCCGGGTCGGTGCCGCCGAGCAGGTTCGCCATCACGGTGAACTGACCCGACGGCGCGGCCGGCGCGCAGGAGCCGAGCGGCAGGTCGAGCACCGCGCGCAGGTGCTGCTCGAACTGCGAGGTCCGCGCCCCCTCGATCGTCCAGTGCCCGCTGTTGTGCGGCCGCATCGCGAGCTCGTTGACGAGCAGGCGCGCCGGCGCGCGTCTCGAACAGCTCCACGGCGAGCAGGCCGGTCACGCCGAGCTCCGCCGCGATCCGCAGCGCCATCGCCTCGGCCTCGACCGCCGCATCGGGGCTGAGCCCGGGGGCCGGCGCGATCACCTCCCGGCAGATGCCGTCCACCTGCACGGTCTGCACCACCGGGTACGCGGCGCCCTGCCCGGACGGCGACCGGGCGACGAGCGCGGCGAGCTCCCGGCGGAACGGCACGAACTCCTCGGCCAGCAGCGCGACCCCGTGCGCGACGACGTCCTCGGCCTCGGCCGGCGGACCCGCAGACCCAGACGCCCTTGCCGTCGTAGCCGCCGCTGACCGCCTTGAGCACGACCGGCCATGAGCCGTCGGCGAACGCGCACCACGTCGGCAACCGAGGAGACCGGCGCGAACCGGGGGCAGGGCACGCCGAGCGCGCTGAGCCGCGTCCCGCATGGCCAGCTTGTCCTGGGTGTACCTGAGCGCGGCCGACCCGGGCCTGACCAGCACGCCCTCGGACTCCAGGGCGACCAGCACCGGCGCCTGGCACGTGCTCATGATCGAACGTGATAACGTCACATTCGGCCGCGAATGATGACATGTCAGGCAAGGAGAGATGCGACCCGATCGCCACGTTGTGAGCTGACGAGCGCCGCGCTCTCGGTCGGCGACTCGGCGAGTACCCGGAACGTCGCGCCGAGACCGACCGCCGCCGCGGCGGTCATCCGGGCCAGCTGCCCGCCGCCGACCATGCCGACGGCGGGCATGCCGGTGACGGACTTCCGCTCGATCGGCCCGGCCGGGCCGACCGGCTCGCGGGCCTGCCTCTGAACCCGCAGGTGACAACCGTGAATGCACGCGGTGTAGCCTACGCGGAACCGCCCAATCCTGGGTACAACCAACGTGGCAAACGAGGCCGCAGCGTCGCGACATCTGCCAGCCAGCCAGCCCGGCTATCGCCCCCCAGGCGAGACCAAGCCAGTTCCGGCCAGCAACCCTGGCCACGCCTGCAAGCAGGGAGTACAGATGACGACGCTAACCGACGTTGAGGTAAGAGAGGGGAACTACGGCGAGAAGGTCATCGCCGTAGAGCCCGGCGGAGCGGAGTTCATCCCGCTCAGCGAGCGGCACGGCCGCCCGCTCGCAGCTCTTCTGGACCTGGACCTCGCCGAACATGGAGTTCGCGACGATCTTCGTCGGCTTCCTCGGCGTCTGGGTCTTCGGCATGAGCTTCTGGTCCACCGTCCTCGCCGATCGTGCTCGGCACCGGGCTCGGCGCCATCACCCAGGGCATCCTGTCCACCCAGGGCCCGCGGTACGGCGTCCCGCAGATGGTGCTGAGCCGCCTCGGCTTCGGGTACTGGGGCAACGCCCTGCCCGCCGGGATCAACGCCGTTGTCGCGCGGGATCGGCTGGTTCGCGGTGAACAGCGTGAGCGGCACGCTCGCGCTGAACTCGCTGACCCACATGCCCGAGGTGCTCTGCCTGCTGATCATCGTCGTGGTCCAGATCGTGGTGGCGTTCCTCGGCCACAACCTGATCCACGTGTTCGAGCGGTACGCCTTCCCGGTGCTGGTGATCATCTTCCTGATCGCGTCCGTCTGGATGCTGTCCAAGGGCCACCCGGGCGCCAAGCACTCGACGATTCCCGGCGCCTTCCTGATCGAGCTCGGCGCGACGTTCGGCTACGCGGTGGGCTGGAACCCGTACGCCTCGGACTACACGCGCTACTTCAAGCCCGACACCAGCAAGCGGGCCATCGCCCTGTGGGCCGGGCTCGGCCTGTTCCTGTCCTGCGTGCTGCTCGAGACCGTCGGCGCGGCCGCCGGCGACGATCCCGAGCGTGGCGCGCGGGCGCGGGGCAACCCGACGGCCGCCTTCACCAGCGTGTTCCCCACCTGGCTGGCGCGACCTGACCCTGCTCGCGATCACGATCGGCGCGATCGCCGCCAACGCGATCAACATCTACTCGGGCGCGATCTCGTTCACCGCGATCGGCATCAAGCTGCCGCTGCCCATCCGCCGCGCGATCGTCGCCCTCGGGTTCGGCACCATCGGGTTCTTCCTCGCCTGGTCGGGGCTGAGCGACGCGGGCACCAAGTACAACAACTTCCTGCTGATCATCGCCTACTGGATCGCGCCCGTGGCTGGCGGTCGTGTTCTGCGACATGTTCCTGCGCCGCCGGAAGTCGACCGAGCGAGATCGAGCGCCTGCTCTTCGACAAGAAGTACACCAACTGGGCCGGCCCGGTCGCGATGGCTGATCGGGGCGGGCGTCTCGATCTGGCTGTTCGCCAACCAGACCGAGTACGTCGGCGTGATCCCGAACCACTGGCCGAGCGCCGGCGACCTGACCTTCGAGGTCGGGTTCGTGCTCACCGCCGTGATCTACCTCACCTGGCGGCTGATCGCGGAGCGGTCGGCCCGCGCCTCGGCGGCCGCGCCGGCCGAGCCCGCGCCTCAGGTCTAGCGGGCATCGGGCTGCCTGCGGGCCCGGCGTGTCGCCGGGGCCCGCAGGCAGGGCAGTCGTGGCCGCAAACTGCAGAGCAACGATTCAGACAACCCTGAACGTCGCAGCAAAGAGGGTCAACTACCGTGTACGCGTACCTCTCTGAAAGGGGCAAATCGCGCATGGCCCTCCCAGCCGCCGGACTGTACTCCCGTTACCGTCACCTGGTACCCGAGCTGCTCAAGTTCGGCGTGGTCGGCGGCATCGGGGCCGTGATCGACCTTGGCGGCGCCGCGGTGCTGCACGGCAAGTTCCACGTGGAGGCGCTTGAGGCGAAGGCGATCTCGACCATCATCGCCATCGTCGTCACCTACCTCGGCTCCCGGTTCTGGACGTTCAAGCACCGTGAGAACCAGGCGCTGGGGCGCGAGCTCGCGCTCTTCATCGTGCTCAACGTGATCGGGCTGCTCATCGCGGAAGTGGTGATCGCCATCGTGACGTACGGGTTGGGCCTGCACAGCCAGCTTGAGTACAACGCCGCGTCCGTGGTCGGCACCGGCCTCGGCACCATCTTCCGGTACTTCGCCTACCGCCAGTGGGTGTTCACCGCCCCGGCCGAGGAGTCGGCCCTCGCGCCGACGGCAGCCGAGGCGGAGCCGGTCCCCGACTACCCGCCGTGGGACCTCGACCCGGCCTACGCCGCGCGGCCGCTGCCACCGGGCACGCCGCGACCCCGTGGGAGCCGTCGGCTGAGCACTCACCAGCGTCGAGGCGGCCGCCGTGGAGGCCCGCGGCCTGGGGCCAGCCCGCCGAGCGCCCGGCGCCGTGGATGGAAAGCATGGAAAACACAGTTATCCCGAACGGACCGTTGACTTCGCCCCTCCTCGCCAGCTGAGGCCGCCACCGGGCAAGACCTCGGCCTGTCGACTTCGGCCTCGTCGGTTCAGCGCTCGCAGCAGGGCCGGCACCGCAGGCACTGAAGCCTCCGCTGAGATCCCGGCGTCAGGCCGGGCCGCTGCGGCTGGCCTTCGCCTGACCGCCCGGCGGGTTGCGCGGCAGGAAGACCGCGAAGACCGGCGGCTTCCGCCGGGCAAGGACGATCCGGCCGCCGTCGGCGGTGGCCATCGTGCGGGCGAGCGCGAGACCGAGGCCGGTCCCCTCCGGCCGCCCGCTCACCGATCCGCTCGAAGATCCTGGACACCAGCTCGGCCGGCACCCCGTTGCCCTCGTCCTCGACCTCGATCACCACCGAGCTGGCCGACTGCGACCGGCGGATCGTCACCGTCCCCTGCGCCGTGCATCAGCGCGTTGTCCAGCAGGGTCGCGATGACCTGGGCAAGCCCGCCCGGGGTGACGTAGGCCTGCAGCCGGGAGTCCCCGATCAGCACCATCTTCCGGCCCGCCCGCCGGAACGCGGGCTCCCACTCGGTGATCTGCTGCAGCACGATCCTGTCGACGCTGATCTTGCCCGCGGAGCCGGCGCCCACCCGGCGAGCCGGGCGAGAGCAGCTGGCTCACCACGTCGGCCAGCCGCTCGGCCTGGGCGAGCGCGGCGGTGCCCTCCTCGCGGACCACGGCCGGGTCATCGGCCGAGGCGATCATCTCCTCGAGCCGCATCGACAGCGCGGTCAGCGGCGTCCGGAGCTGGTGCGAGGCGTCGATGGCGAGCTCGCGATCGGCCGTCAGCAGCTTGGTGACCCGGCGGGAGGCGCTGTCGAGGCCGTCCGCGACCTGGTCAAGCTCGGTGACGCCGTACCGGCGGCCGACCGGGCGGGGGTCGCCGGTGCCGAGCCGCCCGGCCGCCTCGGCCAGCTCCTCTACCGGCCGGGCCGCCCGCCGGGCCACGGCCCCGGACAGCGCCACCGCCGCCGCGATCGCGGCGGCCAGCAGCGGCAGGCCGAGCGCGAGCATGAAGTGGTCGCGGTCAGCGGCGACGACCAGCAGCGGAACCGCCGCGACAAGCGCGGCGACCACGGCGACCGCCGACGCCGACAGCCAGAGCCGCCGCCTCATAAGTCGCCGCGCTCGAACCGGAACCCAACGCCGCGGACGGTGGTGATGAATCGCGGGTGGTGGGCGTCGTCGCCGAGCTTCCTGCGCAGCCAGGAGATGTGCATGTCGAGCGTCTTGGTCGACGTCCACCACTTGGCGTCCCAGACCTCGCGCATGATCTGCTCGCGGGTGACCACCTTCCCGGCGTCCCGCAGCAGAATCCAGAGCAGGTCGAACTCCTTGGTGGTGAGGTCGAGCTCGACGTCGCCATGCCAGGCCCGCCTGGCCTCCGCGTCCACCCGGACCTCGCCCACCGTCCCCGGCGCCTCGGCCGTCGTCCCCCGGCGCAGCAGCGCGCGGACCCGGGCGAGCAGCTCCGCCAGCCGGAACGGCTTGGTCACGTAGTCGTCGGCGCCGGCGTCCAGGCCGACCACGGTGTCCACCTCGTCCGCCCGCGCGGTGAGGATGAGCACCGGCACCGCGTGCCCCTCCGCGCGGACCCGGCGGCACACCTCGAGGCCGTCGAGTTCGGGCAGGCCGATGTCGAGCAGGATGAGGTCGATCGCCGTCCGACAGCGCCCGCCCGAGCGTCGTCGGGCCGTCCTCGGTGACCTCCACCTGATAGCCCTCCCGGCGCAGCGCGCGGGAGAGCGGCTCGGAGATGGAGGTGTCGTCCTCGGCCAGCAGCACTCGGGTCATACGTAAATAGTAAAGCCACGGTAAAAAAGTTGCACCAGTGACGCGCGCTCGAATGCCCGAATCAGAATGCAGCTCGAACGTCAGACGGGGCTGATCGGATGACGGCGGCGGACCGCCGGGCGGTACTTGCCGCGCGCGGCGGCGAAACGCCGCGCGAGCTCGCCCGCGAGCGCCTCCGGCTGCACGATGTCGTCGATGACGAGCTCGGACGCGAGCCGGACGATGTCGATGTCGGCGTCGTACTCGGCCCGCAGCCGGGCCGTCTCGGCCGCCCGCTCGTCCTCGGGCAGCCGCGCGAGCTTGGCGGCGTAGACGGCGTTGACCGCGGCCTCCGCCCCCATCACCGCGATCTTCGCGGTCGGCAGGGCCAGCGTGGCGTCCGGCTCGAACCCCGGGCCCGCCATCGCGTACAGGCCGGCGCCGTAGGCCTTGCGGACGACGACGCAGATCTTGGGCACCGTCGCCTGCGACATCGCGCTGATCATCCGGGCGCCGTGCCTGATGATGCCCTGCCGCTCGACGGCGGTGCCGACCATGAACCCGGGCACGTCCGCCAGGAACAGCAGCGGCACGCCGAACGCGTCGCAGATCTCGACGAACCGCGCCGCCTTGTCGGCCGAGTCGACGAAGAGCACCCCGCCCTTGTAGAGCGGGTTGTTGGCGACGACCCCGATCACCTGGCCGTCCAGCCGGGCGAACCCGACCGTGACCTCGCGCGCCCAGAGCGCGTGGACCTCGAAGAAGGAATCCGGGTCGGCCAGCGCGCGGATGAACTTCCGCATGTCGAACACCTGCCGCTCGCTCTCCGGCACCAGGCGGCCAAGGTCGGCGCCGCGGCCGGCGACATCGGCGGCCTCGACGGCCTGCGGCGGCGCCGATTCCCAGTTCGAGGGGAGGTAGGAGAGGTAGCGCCGGACGGCGGCGAGCGCCTCGTCCTCGGTCTTCGCGAGGTAATGACCGCTGCCGGAGACCGAGCAGTGCATGCGGGCACCGCCGAGCTCCTCCAGCGTGGTCTTCTCGCTGACCACCATCTCGACCATCCGCGGGCTGCCGAGGTACATCGACGCGTTGCCCTCGACCATCGCCACGAAGTCGCAGAACGCCGGGATGTAGGCGCCGCCCGCCGCCGACGGGCCGAACAGCGCGCAGACCTGCGGGATCACGCCGGAGGCGCGCACCTGGGTGTGGAAGATGCGCCCCGCGCCCCGGCGGCCGGGGAACATCTCGACCTGGTCGGTGATCCGCGCGCCGGCCGAGTCCACCAGGTAGATCATCGGGATGCCGAGGTCGAGCGCCCTCTCGATGATCCTGATGATCTTCTCTACGGTCCGCGCGCCCCACGATCCGGCCTTCACCGTCGAGTCGTTCGCCATGATCGCCACCGGCCTGCCGTCGAGGGTGGCGGTCCCGGTGATCACACCGTCGGCCGGCAGCCCGTCGGCGAGCACGTTGGCGAACCGGCCGTCCTCGGTGAACGACCCGGCGTCGGCGATCAGCGCGATCCGGTCCCGGGCGAACATCTTCCCGCTGGCCGCGGCCGACTCGTGGTATTTGGCCGCCCCGCCCCGCTCGATCCGCTCCCGCAGCGCTCCGACGTCGGGCAGCGAGGAATCCACAATCTCAGTCACACTTGCGGAGCGTACCGGTGTCAGCGCGGGATCGGAACGACGGTCATCCTGGACGCCCGGCACGGCCCGCAGCCGCTCGTCCTCGACCAGCTGGAACAGCGTGGCGGACACGCGTTCCACGTGCGGGACCTGGCGCAGGATGATCTCGGCGTGCTCGCCCGCCGACTCCACGACGAGCGTCCCGCAGCCGAGGAGCCGGTCAAGCGGGGACTTGCGGAACGAGACGTCGGTGATCCGCGAGAGCGGGATGTCGCTGCCCGTTGCGCGCGACGACGCCGATGCGCAGCCGCAGCCGCTTCGTCGTGAGCTCATAGCGGGTGGTGCGCCACCGCAGCAGCGGATAGACCAGCCACCACATGAGCAGCACGATCGCGAGCACGGCCGCCGCCAGCCGCTCGATCGCCGCGTCCCGGCCGCTGGGGATCAGCACCTCGCCGACCAGCAGCGCGGCCACGATCACGAACGCAAGCACGACCGGCCCGGCCAGCGTCTTCCAGTGCGGATGCAGCACCTCGACGGACTGTTCGCCCACCGCCAGCGATCGGTCACCACCCATACCCGACATCGTAAGACTTCCAACCCGACATCTTGGTGACGCCGATCTACATGGATGACGGCCACGCGACGATTGGATTCGCCGCCCTCTACCGCAGGTGGACGACGTCGCCGGCCGAGACGGCGGTCGCTGACGCGGCGCCCGGCGGGCGGACCAGCAGGCGTCCGCCCGCGTCGACGTCCTCGGCCACGCCAGTCAGTACCCGGCCGCCCGGCAGCTCGACCCGGACCTGGCGGCCCAGGGTCGCGCAGGCCTCGCGGTACTCGGCCAGCAGGCCCGACCGGACCGGATCAGGGTCCGCGCTGAAGACCAGGTACCAGCGTTCGAGCGAGCGCAGGATCTCGGCCAGCACCGCCTCGCGGGCCACATCCGCGCCCTCGACCAGCAGCGACGTCGCGGGCAGGCCGGTCGGCGATACCGGCAGCGCCTGCTCCGACGTGGCGACGTTCAGCCCGACGCCGATCACCACGGCGGCGCCGTCGGCGGACTGCTCGGCCAGGATGCCGGCCAGCTTCCGGTCGCCCACCAGGACGTCATTCGGCCATTTAAGCCTCGCCGCGACGCCGGCCGCCGACCGCACCCCGGCCGCGACCGCCACCCCGGTCAGCAACGGCAGCCAGCCGCGCGCCGACGGCGGCACCGAGGCCGGCCGCAGCAGCACTGAGAACGTGAGCGACGCGCCCGGCTGGCTTACCCACGTCCGGCCCGCGCGTCCGCGGCCCGCGGTCTGCTCCTCGGCCACCAGCACCTGACCCTCCGGGCCGCCGCGGGCGAGCAGGTCCGCGTTGGTGGAGCCGGTGCTGGCCACGGTCCTGACCGACGTCCACAATCCGGACGAGCCGTCCGGGTGCAGCAGGGCCTCGCCGATCACATGGCCCCGGATCGGCCCGCCCCCGGGCGATCCGGCCGGCCCGGTCGCCCATCAGTCGCCGATGGCGATGCGGAGGCGGCGGAAGCCCTTGCCCTTGTTCTCCACCTTCACCACCGACATCCGCCCGACGGCGGCGGTGGACGCCACGTGCGTCCCGCCGTCGGCCTGCTGGTCGAGTCCGACGATGTCGACGATCCGCACCTCCTCGACGTCATCGGGCACCAGGTTGGTCGCGGTGCGGATGATGTCGGGGATCTCGAACGCCTCGGCCCGCGGCAGCGAGCGGACCACGATCTTCCTGTCGCTGCGCAGCTCCGCGTTGCACGCCTCCTCGACCGCCTCCTTGAACCCCGGCGGCACCGCCTCCAGGTTGAAATCCATCCGCGCCGTCAGCACATCCATGTTGCCGCCGGTGACGAGCGCGCCGAAGTCGCGGAAGACCACCCCGCAGAGCACGTGCAGGCCGGAGTGCGTGCGCATCAGCGCGGTCCGCCGGTCGTCCTCGACCGCCCCGCGGACCGAGGCGCCGACGGCGGGCAGCGGGTCGCCTTCCAGCGGCACCAGCAGCAGCTCGCCGTCGTCCTTGCGCGCGTCCACGATCCGGGTCTGCACGCCGCCCCAGAGCAGCGTGCCG
The DNA here is from genome assembly GCA_963836195.1 of uncultured Actinomycetota bacterium. Taxonomy (GTDB): domain Bacteria; phylum Actinomycetota; class Actinomycetes; order Streptosporangiales; family Streptosporangiaceae; genus Trebonia. Next base: position 146,363 of record CAWIIX010000025.1, read on the forward strand.
TGGTCCGGCGGCTGGCCGCCGCCGCCCGGGTAGAAGGCGGACCGGTCGAGCACGATCCCGTCCGGTCCCGCCGCCACCACGACCGCGTCCCACTCGCGCAGGGTCTGGTCGTCCAGTTCAAGCCGATGCGTCGTCGCCATGGTTCCGCAGCCTACTGCCGCGCCGCCTGGCCCTGCGCGCCCGTGGCCTGTCCGCCCTGGCCCTGCGCGGCCGGAACCGGCGCCGTCTGAGCCACCGCCCGCTCACCCCGCGCGGCCCGGACGTGGACCAGGGCCAGCACGACGCCGACTGCCGCCAGCGCCGCCAGCGCGATCGACACCGCGAGGTACGCGTGCGCCGACGAGAGCGCGAACGCGCCCGGCCCGTGCGCGCCGCCGATGGCGCGGGCAGCCGAGGCCGCCGCGGCGGGCAGCCGCCCGGCGAGGTTCAGGTACAGCGTGCCGAACGTCGCGATCCCGACCACGATCCCGAGCTGGTTCACGGTCACGACCACGCCGCTGGCGTCGGCCGCGAGCGCCACCGGCACCCGGGAGAGCACCCGCGTCATCAGCACGCCGAACGCCGCCGCCATCCCGCCGCCGGCCACCGCCAGCGAGACGTACAGCCACGGACCGGGGGCGCCGCCGGAGCGGATCAGCAGCCCCGACCAGAGCAGGCCGACGGCCGTCAGCACGAAGCCGGCCATGGCCAGCCCCTCGTGGTAGCGGGCGGGCAGCCGCCGCCAGTTGAGGCTCACCAGCGCGAACGCGACGCCGCAGGGGACGAACGTCAGCCCGGCCCGCAGGGGCGACTCCCCCAGCGCGTCCTGCAGCTCAAGCGCCAGCGAGAACAGCCAGCCGCCGAAGATCGCCATCGTGGCGAAGAGCCCGCCGAGCCCGGCCTTCATCCCCGGCAGCCCGAGCAGCGAGCGCGGCAGGATCGGCTGCCCGCCCCGGCCGCCGACCCGGTGCTCGACCAGGCCGAGCAGCCCGAACAGCAGCACCGAAGCCGCCAGCAGGGCCCAGCCCCAGGCCGGCCAGCCGAGCGGCTGCCCGAGCACCAGCGGCAGCACGAACGCGAGCACGGCCGGGGTGAGCACCGCCAGACCGGGCAGGTCGAGCGAGCGCTGCCGGTCGCGCTGCCCCTGCGCGGGCAGCAGCCGGCCGCAGGCCAGCACGGCCAGCCCGACCGGCACGTTGACCAGGAAGACCGGCCGCCAGGAGCTGCCGAAGAGGTTCGCGCTGACCAGCAGCCCGCCGAGCACCTGCCCGAGGACGGCGCCGCCGGAGATGATGGTCGCGTACAGGGTCATCGCCCGCGCCCTCGGCCCCGGCGCGGTGTAGGTGCGCTGGATCAGGCTCAGCACCTGGGGGATCATCGCCGCGGCGCCGGCCCCCTGGAGGAACCGCAGCGCGACCAGCGTCCCGGCCGACGGCGCGAGCCCGCAGCCGAGCGAGGCGAGCGTGAACAGGCCGATGCCGGCCAGGAACATCCGCCGGTGACCGAGGATGTCGCCCAGCCGGGCGCCGGTGATCAGCAGGACCGCGTAGGCGATGGTGTAGCCGGCCACGATCAGCTGCAGCCCCGAGCCCGTCGTGTGCAGGCTCAGAGTGGATCGCGGGGACCGCGACGTTGACGATGTTGACGTCGATGATGGCCATCAGCTGGCCGGTGAGCACGACCGCGAGCACCACGCCCGGCGACGCGGCGCGGCCCGCCCGGCGCCCGCTGGTGACGGCAGGCTGGAGACGCGCAGTGGTTTGTGTCATGGCACCAGCTTGCCGCCTGCTCTTATGCTGGTACCAAGAGCCTGGTTATCCTGGTACTAACACCACCTGGCAAGGGTAGGACCCGGGGAGCAGAATGAGGACGTGAGCATGGCGACCATGAACGGCACCGCCCCCGACGGCACCGCGAGCGTGGCCAGCGCGCGCCGGACCGAGCTGGCCGCGTTCCTCCGCAGCCGCCGGGAGCGCATCCAGCCCGAGGACGTCGGCCTGCCCCCGGGCACCCGCCGCCGCACGGCCGGCCTGCGGCGCGAGGAGCTCGCCCAGCTGGCCGGGGTCGGCGTCACCTGGTACACCTGGCTCGAGCAGGGCCGCAAGATCAACGCGAGCGTCCAGGTGCTCGACGCGATCGCGACCACGCTGCGGCTGGACGCCACCGAGCGGGCCCACCTGTTCCGGCTGGCGGACCTGCCCGGCGCCAGCGGGCCCGCCGACTGCGTCGACTGCCCCCTGCCGCCGGAGGTCCAGCAGGTCGTCGACGCGATCCCGCTCCCGGCCGTCATCCTCACCGAGCGGTTCGACCTGCTCGCCTGGAACAAGGTGTACGAGTCGATCTTCCCCGGCGTCACCTCGGCCCCGCCCGGCGAGCGCAACACGCTGCTCGTCAACCTCGCGGCCCCGTCGTGCTGCAGCCCGGTCGAGGACCCGGACTCGCACTGCGACGTGCTCGTCGCCCAGCTGCGGGCGGCGTACGGCCGGCACGTCGGCGACCCCGCCTGGACGCACTTCATCCGCCGCCTGGAGGCGCTCAGCCCGACGTTCGCCACCGCCTGGGCCGCCCACGACGTGTCCAGGCCGACCACCTACACCAAGAGGTTCCGGCACCCCGGCGTCGGCCCGATCACCACCACCACGACCAGCTTCGCGGTCAACGCCGTCCCCGGCGCCCGCCTGGTCGTCTACACCCCCGACGACGAGCCGAGCAGGACGGCCATCGCCCGGCTGGCCGCGGGCGACCAGCTGGCCGCCCGCTACCCCTGCTGGTCCAAGCACTATCCCGAGCGGTCCCAGCCGATTCCGGCCGCTCTCTGACCACCCAGCCCGGTCAGCCGGTGTTCTGCAGCCCGGCCGCGACCCCGCTGACCGTCAGCAGCAGCAGCCGCTCGAGCGCGGCCCGCTCGGCCGGGTCGACGTCCTCCGCCCGCAGCGCCGTCAGCGCCCGGAGCTGAAGGTACGAGAGCGCGTCGACGTAGGGGTCGCGCAGGACGATCGCGCGGGCCAGCACCGGGCGGTCGGCCACCGGCAGGTCGTGCTCGGTGATCGCGAGCACCAGCCGGCGGGTCAGGTCGTACTCGGCCAGCACCCGGGAGGTCAGGTCGGGCCTGCCGCCGAGGTCCAGGTACCTGGCCGCGATCGCGCGGTCGGTCTTGGCCAGCGACATCTCGGCGTTGTCGAGCAGGGCGGCAAGCAGCGGCCACTCCTTGTACGCGCGGCGCAACTCGGCCATCCCCTCCTCGGGCAGGTCGCCGTCGGAGTCGCCCGCCTCGATGCCGGTCCAGGCCGCCGCCGCGAGGCCGCTGCCGAGGCCGTACCAGCCGGGGAGGTTCAGCCGGGTCTGCGCCCAGGCGAACACCCAGGGGATGGCGCGCAGGTCCTCAAGGCCGAGCGGCCCGCCGCCGTGACCGCGCCGCGACGGCCGCGAGCCGATCCGCAGGCCGCCGATCTCCTCCAGCGGGCTGACCTTCGCGAACCACCCGGCGAAGCCGTCGGCCTCCGCCAGCGCGCGGAACGCGGACTTCGAGGCGGCGTCGATGGACGCCGCCAGCTCACGGAACTCGGCCGCGGCGGCGGCGTTCCGCTCGCCAAGCGACGGCGACGAGGCGAGCAGCACCGCCGACGTCACCTGCTCCAGGTGCCGCAGGCCGATCGAGTGCCTGCCGTACCGGGCGAAGATCACCTCGCCCTGCTCGGTCACCTTGAGCCGCCCGGACACCGACCCCGGCGCCTGCGCAAGCACCGCCCGGCCGGCCGGGCCGCCGCCACGGCCGATCGCGCCGCCCCGGCCGTGGAACAGGGTCAGCGCGACGTCGTGGGCGGCCGCCCAGGAGGCGAGCTCCGCCTGCGCCTCGAACAGCCGCAGCGTCGCCGAGGCCGGGCCGAGCTCCTTGGCCGAGTCCGAGTAGCCGAGCATGGCCTCTAGCTGCCGCCCGTTGGCCGCCAGCCGCTCCCGCACCGGGGCGAGCTCGAGCATGCCGGTCAGCACCGACGGCGCCGCCGCGAGGTCGTCGCCCGACTCGAACAGCGGCACCACATCGAGGACCGGCCCGCCGCCGTCGGGGAACGCGTAGCCGGCCAGCTCGTACACCGCCGCCACGTCGGCGGCGGCGGTGGTGAACGAGATCACGTACCGGTGGCAGGCCGCGAACCCGAACCGGCGCTGAATCCACCCGATCACCCGGATCGTCTCGAGCACCTCGAGCGTCATCGGCGAGAGCTCGCCGCCCGCCCGCAGCTCCGCCAGCGCACGCGCGTGCACCGCCGAATGCTGCCGGACCTCGAGCGAGGCGAGGTGGAAACCGAACGTCTCGGCCTGCCAGATCAGGTGCTGGAGCTCGCCGTAGGCCTGCCGGACCGCCCCGGCCGACGCCAGCGACGCCTGCACCAGCCGCAGGTCGGCCACGAACTCGGCCGGCGAGCCGTAGGCGAGGTCGGCGTGCCTGGTCCGGGTCGCCGTCAGCCGCTCGGCCGCGTAGAGCAGGTAGGCCCGGTAGGGCTCGCCCGGCGACCGCGCCCCGATCTCGGCCATCAGCTCCGGGTGAGCCGCCGATGCGGCCGCCAGCGCCCGGCGCAGCGCGTCCGACGGCGGCGCGGCGCGCTCGTCCACGGTCAGCGCCCGGCCGATCCGGCCGCAGGCCGCCTCGAGCGCCCGCAGCGCGTGCTCGGCCTGGATCACCGCCGCCTCGCGGGTCACGGCGGCGGTCACGGTCGGGTTCCCGTCCCGGTCGCCGCCCACCCAGGAGCCGAACCGCAGGAACGGCGGCACCGGCGAGGCCGCCGCCCCGCTGGCCGCGCCGAGTAGCACCTGGTCGAGCGACCGGTAGACGCTCGGCACGAGCCGGAACAGCGTCTCGTCGAACGCCGTCATCACCGTCCGGACCTCGTCCAGCGGGGTCATCCCGGCCACCCGGAGCTGCGCCGTCCGCCACAGCAGGTCGATCTCCTCGCGCAGCCGCCGGCGCAGCTCGGCGCCCCGGGACGACGTCGCGGTGCCCGTCTCGACCTCGCGCGCCAAGTCGTCGTCGACCGAGGCGAGCAGCCCGCCGATCCGGCGCAGCGAGGCGACAACCGCGCGGCGGCGCGCCTCGGTCGGGTGCGCGGTGAACACCGGGTGCACGACCAGCTCGCCCAGGAGCGCGTCCAGGTGGGCGCGGCCCTGCTCGGCCGTGATCCGCTCGGCGGCGTCGGCGAGCGACTCCCGCGGCGGCGTGTCGCCCGAGTCCCGGTGCCGCAGGGTGCGCACCCGCTGCTGCTCTTCGGCCAGGTTGACCAGGTGAAAGTAGACCGTGAAGGCGCCCGCGACCTGCTCCGCGCGATCGCGTGACCAGGACCCGACCAGTGCGGCGATCGCGTCGGCGGCGTCGGCCGCCGTCGCCGACGAGCGGTCGGGCACCCGCCGCGCATCGATCACCGCGTGCCGCAGTCGCTCGACGTCCGCCAGCAGGTCGGCCCCGCCGGACTCGCTGATCACCTCGCCGAGCACGTCGCCGAGGAGCCGGACGTCACGCCGCATGGGCTCGGGAAGCTCAGCCGAATCTCTGATCCGGTCGTTAGTGGCCATGTTCACGTGGATGAGAGTAACCGCCAGGTGGTGACCCCAACCGCCCGCCAGGTTAACCTTTCCCCCATGACTGCAGCTGACACCCCTCCTGTCGACCTGCCTGACCCGCACACGACTGCGGGGAAGATCGCGGATCTGGAGCGCCGGAGGTACGAGGCCGTGCACGCGGGCTCGCTCGCGGCGATCGAGAAGCAGCACGCCAAGGGCAAGCTGACCGCCCGCGAGCGGATCGCCCTGCTGCTCGACGAGGGCTCCTTCACCGAGTTCGACGAGCTGGCCAGGCACCGCGCGCACGACTTCGGCATCGCCCGCAACCGCCCCTACGGCGACGGCGTGGTCACCGGCGTCGGCACCGTCGACGGCCGGCCGGTCGCGGTCTACAGCCACGACTTCACCGTGTTCGGCGGCAGCCTGGGCGAGGTCTACGGCGAGAAGATCGTCAAGATCATGGACCACGCGATGAAAGTCGGCTGCCCGGTGATCGGGATCAACGACGGCGGCGGCGCCCGGATCCAGGAGGGCGTGGCCGCGCTCGGCCTGTTCGCCGAGATCTTCTTCCGCAACACCCGCGCCTCCGGCGTCATCCCGCAGATCAGCCTCATCATGGGCCCGGCCGCCGGCGGCGCGGTCTACTCCCCCGCGATCACCGACTTCACCCTGATGGTCGAGGGCACCAGCCACATGTTCATCACCGGCCCCGACGTGATCAAGACCGTCACCGGCGAGGACGTCACGATGGAGGAGCTCGGCGGCGCGCACGCCCACGCCGCCAAGTCCGGCGTCGCCCACTACCAGGCGACCGACGAGGCCGACGCCATCGAGTTCGCGCGGACGCTGCTGTCCTACCTCCCGTCCAACAACCTCGACGAGCCCCCCGTCATCCCCGCCGCCCCCGACTACACGGTCACGGCCGCCGACGAGGAGCTCGACGCGCTCATCCCCGACTCGCCCAACCAGCCCTACGACATCCACCGGGTCATCGAGACGATCCTCGACCCCGAGCACGTTCCTGCGAGGTCCACGCAGGCGTTCGCGCCCAATATCGTGGTCGGCCTCGGGCGGGTCGCGGGCGCGCCGGTCGGGGTGGTCGCCAACCAGCCGATGCACTTCGCCGGCTGCCTCGACATCGACGCGTCGGAGAAGGCGGCCCGATTTGTCCGGACCTGCGACGCATTCTCAATCCCAATCCTCACCTTCGTCGACGTCCCCGGCTTCCTGCCCGGCGTGACCCAGGAGTGGGCCGGCATTATCCGCCGCGGCGCCAAGCTGCTCTACGCCTACGCCGAGGCCACCGTCCCCAAGATCACCGTGATCACCCGCAAGGCCTACGGCGGCGCCTATGACGTCATGGGCTCCAAGCACCTCGGCGGCGACGTCAACCTCGCCTGGCCGACCGCGCAGATCGCGGTCATGGGCGCCCAGGGCGCCGTCGGCATCCTCTACCGCCGCGAGCTGGCCGCCGCGGCCGACCCCGACGCGCTCCGCCGCCAGAAGACCACCGAGTACGAGGACACCCTGGCCAACCCCTACATCGCCGCCGAGCGCGGCTACCTCGACGCCGTCATCCGCCCGGCCGAAACCCGGGCCGCCGTCACCCGCGCCCTCATCAGCCTGCGCACCAAACGCGAAACCCTGCCGCCCAAGAAGCACGGCAACATCCCGTTGTGACCCGGCCGGGGCGACGCACAGTGAGCGCAATCACCATCGGTAACCATTTGGAAGGCGTCCGCCGGCAATCCCCGGCCAAGTGGCACGCGCACAGCCCAAACTGCCCTAGAGTCATAAGACGATGAGCGAATTCGCCGCCCCAATGCCCGTCCTCGCCAGATATGCGGTCATGGTTGATGTCGGGTATATCTACGCGGCCGCAGGCGAGTTGCTATTCGGCACCAGCGCGCGCCGGGATTACCGGGTCGACGCGGTCGGCCTCATCCAGGCGGTTACCAAGCACGCCGACGAGCTGTTCCGGGGCGAACTGCTCCGGGTCTACTGGTATGACGCGGCCCGCGACCGGGTGCCGACCATCGATCAGCGCGTCGTCGCCCAGATGGCATGGGTCAAGCTCCGCCTCGGCAACCTCAACGCGCGCGGCCAGCAGAAGGGCGTGGACGCCAACATCCGGGCCGACATGGAGGCGCTCGCCCGGCACCGCGCGATCACCGACGCGGTGCTGATCGCGGGCGACGAGGACATGGTGCCCGCGGTCGAGGCCGCCCAGGCGTTCGGCGCCCGCATCCACCTGTGGGGCATCGAGCCGCCCTACGGCACCAACCAGGCCGAGCGCCTGGTCTGGGAGTCGGACACGGTCGACGTGCTCGACTCGGCCTTCGTCCGCCCGTACTTCACCAGAAACCCGGCCGCCGAGCCGCAGCCGCGGCCCGACGTCCAGGCCACCGTACCGTCGCCCGCCCAGCTGTTCGGCGAGCGCCACCCGCGCCCGCCGGTCCAGCTCACCCCCCGGAACCCGCACATCACCGCGACCGGGGGGCTGCCCCGGCTCGGCCCCGACCGGCGGCATGTCGAGGAGGCCGGCGAGCACGTCGCCCACAAGTGGATCCTCACCCGCGGCGCCGACAACATCAGGGACCTGCTGCCGGGCCCGATCCTGCCCCCCGTCATCGACAAGGAACTGCTGGTCGAGGCGGAGAAGGAGCTCGGCCAGTCGCTGCGCCCGTACCAGGAGGCGCGGGAGTGGCTGCGGGACGCTTTCTGGGCCCGGGTGCACCGCGAGTTCGGCATTGGAGTAGGAAAGTCCCGTGGCTGAAGAGCAAGGTCAAGGTCAAGGTCATTCGCAGCCCGAACGGACCGAGGTGACTGCGGGCGCGCCCTACCTGAGCGTGGTCCGCGGCGACGCCACCGCGGAGGAGATCGCGGCGCTGGTCGCCACCCTCACCGCCGTCGCCGCCGCCCGGTCCGCAGCCGCGTCGGCGGCCGAGCGGCCGCCCGCCCGCAACTGGAACTCCCGGGCCCGGCTGCTGCGGCCGCCCGTGCACCCGTCCGCAGGCGGCTGGCGCCGCTCGGCGCTTCCCTAACGCTCGGCGCTTCCCTTACCCGCACCTGCGGTTTACTGTCCCCCAATGGCGGAACGCGGGCGGGACGTCGCCCAGCGGTCCGGGCGTGGTCGCCCGAGGCGCTCGCGGCCCAGGAAGCGGTCACGTCGGACTGGCCATCGCCGCCCTGACCCACTTCCCGGATGCGACGGACCGACGGTAGCGTGCTCGTCATGGCGGACTACGGCGGCTACCAGACCGAGATTTACTTCGCCGGCCTGAGCGGGGTCGTGCCCGACTACCCGATGGACTTCGCCGGCTGGGAGACGCGGGCCGCGCACGCGCTGCCGCCGTCGGTGCTGTCCTACGTGGCCGGCGGGGCGGGCGACGAGGCCACCCAGCGGGCGAACGTCAGCGCGTTCGCCCGGTGGGGGCTGATGCCGAGGATGTTCGTCGGCGCCACCAAGCGCGACCTGTCGGTCGAGCTGTTCGGCCTGACGCTGCCCTCGCCGCTGTTCATGGCGCCGGTGGGGGTAATCGGGCTGTGCTGCCAGGACGGCCACGGCGACCTCGCGACCGCGCGGGCGGCGGCGGTCACCGGCGTGCCGATGGTCGCCTCGACCCTGACCGTGGACCCGATGGAGGAGGTGGCGGCCGCGTTCGGCGGCACCCCGGGGTTCTTCCAGCTCTACACCCCGACCGACAGGGAACTGGCCGAGAGCCTGGTCAGGCGGGCGGAGGCAGCCGGGTTCAAGGGCATCGTGGTCACGCTGGACACCTGGATCACCGGCTGGCGTCCGCGTGACCTCGCCGTCAGCAACTTCCCCCAGCTGCGCGGTCACTGCCTGGCGAACTACTTCACCGACCCGGTCTTCCGCAAGCTGCTCGGCCAGGACCCCGAACAGGATCTCGGCGCCGCCATCCTCAAGTGGGCGCAGGTGTTCGGTAACCCGCTGACCTGGGATGACCTGCCGTGGCTGCGCTCGATCAGCACGCTGCCGCTGATCGTCAAGGGCATCTGCCACCCCGACGACGCTCGGCGCGCCATCGACGGCGGGGTGGACGGCATCTACTGCTCGAACCACGGCGGACGCCAGGCCAACGGCGGGCTGCCCGCCCTGGACGCGCTGCCCGGCATCGTCGAGGCGGCCGGCGACGTCCCGGTCCTGTTCGACTCCGGCGTCCGCTCCGGCGCCGACGTCATCAAGGCGCTCGCCCTCGGCGCCTCCGCCGTCGGCATCGGCCGCCCCTACGCCTACGGCCTGGCCATCGGCGGCGCCGCGGGCGCCATCCACGTGCTGCGCTCTATCCTGGCCGAGGCGGACCTGATCATGGCGGTCGACGGCTACCCCACACTCGCCGACCTCACCCCCGACGCCCTGCGCCGAGTTGGCTAAACCCCGGTGGGATGCTCCCGCGAGCCAAAGCGGCCTCAAGCGCGCGGTTGGCCGGGGGCCGGGTAGGGAGCGGGGGATGATTGCATGAAGATCACGGTTGCCGGGGCCGGGGCGATGGGCTGCCGATTCGGCGCGGCGCTGTTCGAGGCCGGCCACCACGTCACGCTGCTCGACGGGTGGCGGGAGCACGTGACCGCGATCAACAAGGCCGGCCTGCGGGTCACCGACGCGACCGGCACGAGAACGCTGGCGGTGCCCGCTGTTTTCTTGGCCCCGCCCGCCCACCCCACTCCCGAGCCCGCCCACCCCGGCGGCCCGGCCGACCTGGTGATCGTGTTCGCGAAGGCGACGGCGACCGCAGCCGTGGCCGCCGCCGCGACCGCGACCGGCGCGATTGGGCCGTCCACCCTGGTCCTGACGCTGCAGAACGGCCTCGGCAACATCGAGGCGCTGCTCGCCCACGTGCCTGCGAGTCGACTGCTGGCGGGCACGACGACGCTCGGCACCGAACTGCTCGGGCCGGGGCATATCCGGGCGCTCGGGTCGGGCGAGACCGTGCTCGGCCCGCTGCCGGGGGCCGACGGCGGCGTTGCGACCGAGCCCGCCGAGCGGATCGCGCTCGCGCTCTACGGCGCCGGGATCTCGGTCCGCACCGCGCCCAGCGCGCTGGAGGTGATCTGGGCCAAGGTCGCGTTCAACTGCGTGATGAACAGCCTCTGCTCGATCGCCTCGATCCCGGTGTCGGCGCTGGCCCGTTACGACGGGTTCGACGCGCTCGCCGGGTCCGTCCTCGACGAGGTCGCGGCGGTGGCGCGGGCCGAGGGCGTGACCGTGGACCCGGCGGCGGCGCTGCGGCTGATGCGAGCGCAGTTCGACCCGTCGGCGTCCGGCGACCATCTCGCGTCCATGCTGCAGGACCTGATGAACGGCCGCCCGACCGAGATCGCGCACCTCAACGGCGCGATCGCGGCCCGCGCGGCCGCCCGCGGCGTCGACGCGCCGGTGAACACCACCGTCAGCAGGCTGATCGGGCTGCTCGAGGCGACCTGGACCGGGCGAGTGAACCGCCTGCACCCGGAGACGCCCGAGTAACCGCCGTCCGCCAGTCGCGGGCGCCGGGCGCCCGGCGGCTAAGCCGAGGGGCGCGACGCCAGCGCGCGGTCTAGCGGCCGGCGCCCGGGTTCGCCGCCATGACGCCGGGCCGGCCGGTCCGGTCGTTGCCCTCGGGCCGCGGCTCGGGACGGCGACGGCCGGGGAGGCTGAAGCGCATGACCGTGCCCCCGCCGGGGGCGGGATCCGCCGTCACCATCCCGCCGTGGCCAAGCGCGATCTCGCGGACGACCGCGAGGCCGAGGCCGGCCCCGGGGGCGGACCGGGAGGACGTGGCCCGGTAGAAGCGGTCGAAGATGAACGGCAGGTCGTCGGGGTCGATGCCGGGGCCGTGGTCGCGCACGGTGAGCTCCCCGTCGGCCAGCCTGACCTCGATCGGCCCCTCGGGCGGGCCGAACTTGGCCGCGTTGTCGAGCAGGTTCTTGACCGCCACCCGGAGCCGGTCGGCGCTGGCGTTGACCGTGCACGGGCCCAGGTCGGCGTCGAACTCCGTATTCGGCCAGTCGCGCCGGGCGGCGTCGAGGGCGTCGGACGTCACCGCGTCGAACCGGATCTGGGAGCGCTCCCGCTCCAGGGGCTCGCCCCGGGCCAGGTCGGTGACGCTGACGACCAGGCGGCTGAGCTCCTCGACCTGGTCGGCGACGCGGGTGAGGACCTCGTTGCGCTCGGCGGCGGGCATCTCCGGGTGCTCGAGGAGCACGTCGGCGTTGATGCGGAGGCTGGCGAGCGGGGTCCTGAGCTCGTGGCTGGCGTCGCTGACCAGCCGCCGCTGCGCGTCCAGCGACCGCTGCAGCGCGCCCAGCATGGCGTTGAACGACATCGCGAGCCGGCCGAGCTCGTCCCGGCGCCGCACTTCGACCCGCCTGCCCGGGTCGCCGGTCAGCGTGACCTCCTCGGCCACGCCGGCCAGCCGGGCGACCGGCGCGAGCCCGGCCCGGGCCACCGCCCAGCCGAGCAGGGTGGCCGAGAGCACGCCGACCACGCTGAGCACGGCGAGCATGGTGCCGATGCGCGAGACCTCCTGATCGGTCGAGGTCGTCGCCTCGGCCACCTGGATGGCGAGGCCGGGGGCGATCTGCTCGGTGTACACCATCGCCCTGACGTCGTTGATCCTGGAGAAGGAGTAGAACGAGTCCTCCTTGCCGCCCGCTACCGCGACAGCGGCCGGGCTCGGCGTGAGCAGGTGCAGGTCGCCCGGCGGGGCCCAGACCTGGCCGTCCGCCGTGACGACCTGGGTGTAGGTGAGGTTCGCGAACCCGCCGGTCGAGTGCGGCGGCACCCAGCCGTTCGGTATGTGCCCGTGGTAGTGCAGCGCGTCGCGGACGACGCTGTCGGCCCGGCCCGCGATCTCCTGGCGCACCTGGTTCTGCAGGTCGGTCCGGATCGCCAGGAACGCGACGGCGGTGATCGCGAGCGCCACCGCCGCCACCGCGCCGCCCGCGACGAGGATGAACCGGGCCTTCAGCGTGAGCCGGATCCTCATTGCGCGGCCCGCAGCACGTAGCCGACGCCGCGCACGTTATGCACCAGCCGCGGTCGCCCCTCGGCCTCGAGCTTGCGGCGGAGGAAGGCCACGAACACCTGCAGCGCGTTGGAGGCGGGGGCCTCGCCGTAGCCCCAGACCCGGTCCATGATCATGTCGTACCCGAGCACCTGCTCGGCGTTGCGGACGAGCAGCTCGAGCAGGGAGAACTCGATCTTGGTGAAGCTGAGCTCGGCGCCGCCCCGGCGGACCGTCCGGGCGGTCAGGTCGAGCGTCAGGTCGGCGTAGCCGACCACGTCGCGGGGCGGCTGCGCGCGGCGCAGCAGCGCGTTCATCCGGGCCACCAGCTCGCGCAGCGCGAACGGCTTGACCAGGTAGTCGTCGGCGCCCGCGTCCAGGCCCGCCACCCGGTCATCGACCGTGTCGCGGGCGGTCAGCACCAGGACCGGCGTGCCATCCCCGCGATCGCGCAGGGCGCGGCAGGCGCCGAGCCCGTCGAGCATCGGCATGAGCACGTCGAGGATGATCAGGTCGACCGGCGACTTGGCGACCGACTTCAGCGCCTCCGCCCCGTTGACCGCCGTCGCGACCTCATAGCCGGCGTAGCCGAGGGCCCGGCGGAGCGAGTCACGCACGTCGGCGTCATCGTCCACGACCAGCACTCTTGTCTCCATACCGAACGAGTTAACCTGAGGATCTTTAGAGTTTCTTTAGAGTTGGCTGAAGTCGTTTACATTTTCATCGTTCTTTAACACTGACTGGCCAAGCTGCCTGGCATGGACCACCAGAGCAGCCCGGCCGACCCGCGCCCCGAACCCGCCCTATGGCTGGTCAGGCACGGCGAGTCGACCTGGAACGTCGCGGGCCTGGCCCAGGGGCACAACGACCGGGCGGAGCTGACCGACCGCGGCCTGACCCAGGCGTCCGACGCCGCCCGGCCGTTCCGCGACCGCACGATCCGCGCTATCTACGCCAGCGACCTGCGCCGCGCGCGGCAGACCGCCGCCGCCTTCGCGGCGGTGCTCGGGCTGCCGGTCTTCGCCGACGCACGACTGCGGGAGCGGTCACTTGGCGTGCTCGAGGGACTTCCCTCCGCTACGATCGGCGCGTCGGTAACCGGCCTGGACGAGGGCCGGGTGGCCGATCCTGACGTGCGACCGGACGGTGGCGAGTCCGTGCGCGACCTCTACCGGCGCGCGGCCGAGTTCATCGACGAGCTCGCAGCCGCGGTCGATGACGACGACGACGGAGACGTGGTGGTCGTCGCCCACGGCGGCACCGTGCGGGTGCTTGAGGCGTACCTGAGCGGCATCCCCGCTGATCAGATGGGCTGGGGCGCGGTCCAGAACGCCACCGCGGTGCGGATTCCCGACTTCCGCGCGCGGCTGCCGGGCCACCCGCGCCCTCGCTCCATCTCCCCCGACCCCCAGCACATGCTCAACCACTCTCAAGGAGGCACCCGATGATCCGGACCGCGCTAACCCTGCCCGAGCGGGCCGCCAAGCCCCGTCAGTCCGGCCTGACGATGGTGATCGACGGCGGCGTCCCGCTCGGCCTGTTCACCGACCAGATCGAGCTCGGGGCCGAGTACATCGACTACGTCAAGTTCGGCTGGGGCACCTCGATCGTCACCAACTGCCTGCGCCAGAAGATCGAGGTGCTCGCCCACCACGGGGTCGGCTTCTACTTCGGCGGCACGCTATTCGAGAAGTTCGCGCTGCAGGGGCAGTTCGAGGACTTCCGGCGGTTCTGCCAGGACTACGGCGCCACCCACGTCGAGGCGTCCAACGGCACGATCGACATGTCCAACTCCGAGAAGGCCGGTTACATCCGTAAACTCGCGGGCGACTTCGAGGTCGTGTCCGAGGTCGGCTTCAAGGACTCCGGCAAGTCGGAGATGCAGCCGCCGAGCGAGTGGATCGCCGCCATCGCCGAGGACCTCGACGCCGGCGCCACGCTGGTGACGCTGGAGGCGAGGGAGAGCGGCAGCTCCGGCATCTGCCGGCCGGACGGCGAGCTCCGCTACGGCCTGCTCGAGGACATCCTGCACGGCGGCGTCTCGGTCGACAAGCTGCTCATCGAGGCGCCCAACACCGAGCTGCAGGCGCACCTGATCACACGGATCGGGCCGGACGTGAACCTCGGCAACGTCCCCGCGGCGGGCGTCATCGGGCTGGAGACGCTCCGCCTGGGGCTCCGGTCGGACACGCTGACCGTCTTCGAGGGGAGGTAATCCGTGCGCACCACCTCCGACGCGTTCCACCTGGCGGTGCCCACCCACGACCTCGACGCGGCTCAGGACTTCTACGTGACCAGGCTGGGCTGCAAGCTCGCCCGCCGGTACGCCGACCGGATCACCCTCGACTTCTTCGGCGACCAGGTGGTCTGCCACCTGGTCGAGGGGCGCGAGCCGGCCAAGCCCGGCAGCCTCTACCCGAACCACTTCGGGGTGACGTTCCGCGCGGCGGCGGACTTCGAGGCCCTGCACGCGTGCGCGATCGCCAGGAAGATCCCGTTCTACCACGACCTGTCGCGGCGGTTCGAGGGCCTGGTCGAGGAGCACCGGACGTTCGTGCTGATCGACCCGACCGGGAACCTGCTCGAGTTCAAGCACTACAACGACCCGCGAATGATGTACTGACCGGACGGATGGCTACCTTGATACGCGATTGGATCGAGCAGGCGGCCGCCTGCCACGGCGCCGACCTGTGCCTGGCGGACGCGCGCGGGCCGGCCGCGCTCAGCTACGCCGGGCTGCGCGACACCGTGCGCGACGTGGAGCGACGGCTGGACGCGGCCGGGCTGGCGCCCGGGGCCAGGATCGTGGTCCGGCTGGGCGAGCCCGTCGAGTACGCGACCGCGCTGGTGGCGATCGTGGCGGCCGGGCGGGTGGCCGTCCCGCTTGACCCGGCCGCGCCCGACACCGACGTCGCCCGGGTGCTCGGCGTGGCCCAGCCGGCCGCCGTCGTCTACCGGGTGGACGCCGCGCCCGGTGGCGGCGCGCGTGACCTGACCGGCGAAGCCACGCGACCGTTCGGCAAAACCGAATTTGACTTTGACGTCATTGACCCCGTTGACCCGGTCGGGGCGGCCGCCACCGCCCCGGGCCCGCCTCCCGCCGCGACCGGGGGCGGTCCGGCCGCCGGCGGGATCTTCCTCTGCACCAGCGGCACCACCGGGACGCCGAAGGGGATCCTGCTCCGCGAGGAGCAGCTCGCGCACGTGGCGTCCAGCGTGGTCGAGGCCCACCGGCTCGGCCGCCGCGACCGCGGCTACTGCTCGCTGCCCCTCTTCCACGTCAACGCCGAGGTGGTCGGCGTGCTCGCCACCCTCCGGGCGGGGGCGTACCTCGCGCTCGACCGCAAGTTCAGCAGGCGCGGCTTCTGGCCGATGATCGGCGAGCGCGGCATCACCTGGATCAACGCGGTCCCCGCGATCATCTCGATCCTGGCGATCGAGCCGCCCGCCGACCGCCCGGCCGCCCTGCGGTTCGTCCGGTCGGCGTCGGCGCCGCTGCCGCTGGCCTCGCTCCAGCGGTTCGAGGCGGCGCTCGGCGTGCCGGTGGTGGAGACCTACGGGATGACCGAGGCGGCCAGCATGATCACCGCGAACCCGGTCGACGGGCCGCG
Source organism: uncultured Actinomycetota bacterium (assembly GCA_963836195.1). GTDB lineage: Bacteria > Actinomycetota > Actinomycetes > Streptosporangiales > Streptosporangiaceae > Trebonia. The sequence continues at coordinate 162,516 of CAWIIX010000025.1, forward strand.
CAAGCAGGGGTCGGCCGGGCGGCCGGCCGGGTCGCAGGTCAAGATCGAGCTCCCCGACGGCGGGAGCGCCGGGCCGGGCGAGGTCGGCCGGGTCCGGATCAGGGGCGCGGGCGTGATCGCGGGCTACGACAGCGGCGGCCGGCCCGGCGTGATCGACGCCGACGGCTGGCTCGACACCAGCGACCTCGGCTACCTGGACGCCGACGGCTACCTGTTCCTGGTCGGCCGGGCCGACGACGTGATCAACCGGGGCGGCGAGAAGATCTACCCCCGGGAGATCGAGGAGATCCTGCTCGCCCAGCCCGGCGTCCGCTCGGCCGCCGTGGTCGGCGCGGCCGACGTGGTGCTCGGCGAACGGCCGGTCGCGTACGTGGTGACGGACGCGGCCGCGGCGGCGGCCGAGGTCGAGGCGGCGCTGCGCGAGGTCTGCGCCGCCCGGCTGCCGCGGCACAAGCAGCCGAGCGAGTTCTGCCTGGTGGCGGAGATGCCGCTCGGGCCGACGGGGAAGATCTCCCGGCGGCAGCTGAAGGACCTGGTGAGTTCGCGGCCGTGAGCTCCACCCTTTCCGACACCGGGCCGCTTCCGGCCGCTCGGCGAGTCGCAGCCTGCCGCGGCGCAGGCGCAGGCGCCGGCCGCCGCCCCCGCCGCGCCCGCCGCTACCCGGCCGCACATCATCGCGTTCGACATGATCCGGCTGATCATCATGGTCTTCGTGGTCGGCGTGCACACGCTGGCCTGGGGCGGCGGGCAGGTCACGCTCGCCCTGGGCGCGGTGAGCACCGTCTTCCACACCAGCCGCGAGCTGTTCCTCCTGCTCACCGCCCTGGTCCTGACGTACAACTACGGGCACCGCCCGCGGCTGAACACGCTGCGGTTCTGGCGGCGCCGGTACTGGCTGGTGGTCCCGGCCTACGTGACCTGGTCGGCCATCTACTACGCGGCCGACGGAAACAGCCGGGGGGCGTTCCCGTCCGCGTTCCTGCATGACCTGCTCAACGCGGGCGCCCGCTATCACCTGTACTTCCTGCTCGTCAGCATGCAGATCTACCTGCTCTTCCCGGCCCTGCGGTGGGTGCTGCGGAAGACCGAGGGCTATCACCGGTGGCTGCTGGCGGCGGCCGTCGCGTACCAGTTCTGGCTGACCTGCGCGCTCCACTACCACCTCGGTCGGCCCGCCAGCGGGCAGTTCGCGCAGTTCCTGAACGGCGCCGGGCAGGGCTACTGGGTCGACACCTACGTGCTCTACGTCATCGCGGGCGCGATCGCGGGCTGGCACTTCGAGCAGCTGTGCGCGTTCACCCGGCGGCACCTCGGCACCCCGGCGAGGATCGCGCTGATGGCGGCGGTCGGCGTGATCGCCGGCCTCGGCACCTACTTCACCGAGATCTACGGGTTCGGCGCGACGCCCGCCAACGCGAGCGCGGTCTTCCAGCCGATCGTGATCCTGGAGGCGCTCACGTTCGGCTGGACGCTGCTCGGGGCCGGGCTGCTGTGGAGCGACCGCGGCGCGCCGCACCGGAAGTTCGCCGCGGCCGGCTCGGCCAGCTCGTTCGGGATCTACCTGGCGCACCCGCTCGTGCTGCAGGGGCTGCTGCTGCTGACCGGGGCCAGCTTCCTCGGCGCCAACGGCGGCTGGCTCGGCGCGGTCCGGCGCGCGCCGGACGGCCTCGAGGTCGTGGCGCTGCTCTTCGTGGCGGTGCCGATCATCTACGCGCTCGCCTGGCTGATCGCCTCGGCGGCACGGCGGACGCCGGCCAGCCTGATGCTGACGGGCCGCGAGTACACGGCGAAAAAGAAGGGGTCGGGGTGAAGCTCCGTGGGCGACGCATCATGATGGGCCGCTTCCTCATGCTGATCACGGCGTTCGTCGTGACCCTCGGCGGGGGGACGTTCGCGGGGATGCACATCATCAGCGCGGGCGCGCGCCAGTCGACCACGACCACCTACTCGATGAAGGTCGGCAGCGTCACCAGGCAGTACGAGGTCATCGCGCCCACCGCCACGCTGTCGAAGTCGGCCCCGATCGTGGTCGTGCTCGGCGGGGCCGGCGCCACCACCAGCAACGAGATCGCCCGGGACGACTTCCTGCCCGCCGTCAACGACGACAAGGCCGAGCTCGTCTACCCGGTGGCGATCAACAAGTCGTGGAACGCGATCGGCTGCTGCGACGCCGCGGCCGCGGAGAACGTCAACGACGTCGGGTTCATCGAGGCACTCGTCCCCAAGATCGATCCGGGGCGCACCAGGCCCGTCTACGTCATCGGCTACAGCAACGGCGGGCGGCTGGCCTACCGCCTCGCCTGCACCGACCCGACGCTGTTCGACGGCATGGTGGCGCTGAAGGCCGACCCGATGCCGGGCTGCGTGGTCACCAAGCCGGAGAACATCCTCGTGTTCTCCTCGCTGAACGACAAGTTCGTCCCCTACAAGCCCGGGGAGAAGGGCGAGGAGTCGCCGCCGGCCACGGTTCAGATCGCCCGGCTGCAGGCGGACCTGAAGTGCTCGAGCAAGCCGACCGTGGTCACGCACGGCACGATGTCCCTCAGCACGTGGTCCTGCGCCAACGGGAAGACGCTCGAGTGGGCGCTGTATCAGACCGGAGGCCACAACATCCCCGACCCCGACGGCAGCACCCCCGGCGCCCTGCCGCTGATCTTGTCCTTCATCGCCAAAACGACGCCGGCCCCGGTGTCGGGCTGAGGGCACCGGGCCGGCGCGGGTACCAGCAGGGACGAAACCGTCAGTAACCACTCAGCGACACGCAAGGGGGCGCTTGCAGCTTGTTAATCGCTTACGAGTTCGCGCCCGGTCCGCCCTAGGATGGAGCGCATGCCCATTACCCGCGACGAGGTCGCTCACCTGGCCCGGCTGTCCAGGCTCGCGCTCAGCGACGAAGAGCTCGACCACCTTGCCCCGCAGCTCGACCAGATCATCTCGTCGGTCGCGCAGGTGCAGGAGGTCGCGGCGGACGGAATCCCGCCGACCACGCAGGCGACCGGCATTGACAACGTTTACCGCGACGACGAGCCCGTGCCCTGCCTGACGCCGGAGCAGGCGCTGAGCGGGGCGCCCGCCGTCGAGCTGCAGCGGTTCAAGGTGCCGAGGATCCTGGTCGAGGAGTGAGGGGGACCCGATGGACGATCTGACCACGAAGACCGCGGCCGAGCTGGCCGCCGCGGTGGCCGCAGGAAGCGTGTCGGCGGCCGAAGTCACCCAGGCGCACCTGGAGCGGATCACCGCCGTAGACGGCGACGTGCGGGCGTTCCTGCACGTGAACGCCGAGGACGCGCTGGCGCAGGCCCGCGCGGTGGACCGCAGGCGGGCGGCGGGCGAGCCGCTGGGCGCGCTGGCCGGGGTCCCGGTCGCGGTGAAGGACCTGTTCACCACCATCGGCGCGCCCGCCACGTGCGGATCGAAGATCCTCGAGGGCTGGTACCCGCCCTACGAGTCGACCATCACCGGGCGGCTCCGCTCGGCCGGCGCGATCCTGATCGGCAAGACCAACATGGACGAGTTCGCGATGGGCTCGTCGACCGAGAACTCCGGCTACGGCCCCTCGCATAACCCGTGGGACCTGGCCCGGGTGCCGGGAGGCTCCTCGGGCGGCTCGGCCGCCGCCGTGGCCGCCTACGAGGCGCCACTCGCCCTCGGCACCGACACCGGCGGCTCGATCCGCCAGCCGGCCGCGGTCTGCGGGATCGTCGGCACCAAGCCGACCTACGGCGGCTCCTCCCGCTACGGGGTGGTGGCCTTCGCCTCCTCGCTTGACACCCCGGGGCCGTTCGGGCGGACCGTGCTCGACGCCGCCCTGCTGCACGAGGCGATGTCCGGGCACGACCCGATGGACTCGACGTCGATTGACGCGCCGGTCCCGCCGGTGGTGGCGGCGGCGCGGCACGGCGACGTGGCCGGCCTGCGGATCGGCGTGGTCACCGACCTGTCGGGCGACGGGTACCAGCCCGGCGTGATCAGCCGGTTCACCGAGGCGGTGGAGCTACTCGAGTCGCTCGGGGCCAAGGTCACCGAGCTGAGCTGCCCGCACTTCAAGTACGCGCTGCCCGCGTACTACCTGATCGCGCCCAGCGAGTGCTCCTCCAACCTGGCCCGGTTCGACGGCATGCGCTACGGGCTGCGGACCGGCGGCGGCAGCGCCGAGGAGGTCATGGCGGAGACCCGGGCGGCCGGGTTCGGGGCCGAGGTCAAGCGGCGCATCATGCTCGGGACGTACGCCCTCTCGAGCGGCTACTACGACGCCTACTACGGCAAGGCGCAGCAGGTCAGGACGCTGATCATCCAGGACTTCGAGGCGGCCTTCAGTCAGGTCGACGTGCTGGTCTCGCCGGTGACGCCGACCACCGCGTTCCAGATCGGCGAGCGCGCCGACGACCCGATGGCGATGTACCTGGCCGACCTGTGCACGATCCCGTCGAACCTGGCCGGCAACGCGGCCATCTCGGTACCGTGCGGCCTGGCCGACGAGGACGGTCTCCCGGTCGGGCTGCAGGTCATGGCGCCGCCGCTGGCCGACGACCGGCTGTACCGGGTGGGGGCCGCCGTGGAGGCGGCGTTCAACTCGCGCTGGGGGCATCCGCTGCTGACCGAGGCGAAGGGGCTGATCTCGTCATGACCGTCACCTACGAAGAGGCGCTCCAGGGCTACGAGCCGGTCTTCGGCCTCGAGACGCACGTGGAGCTCGGCACCACCACCAAGATGTTCTGCGGCTGCCTGACCGCGTTCGGCGCCGAGCCGAACACCCACGTCTGCCCGGTCTGCCTCGGCCTGCCGGGCTCGCTGCCGGTCGTCAACCGGCGGTCGATCGAGTTCGCGATCAAGATCGGGCTGGCGCTGAACTGCTCGATCGCGTCGTGGTGCCGGTTCGCCCGGAAGAACTACTTCTACCCGGACATGCCCAAGAACTTCCAGATCTCCCAGTACGACGAGCCGCTGTGCACCGACGGGTACCTGGACGTCCTGGTCGGCGGTCAGACGATCCGGGTAGGCATCGAGCGGGTCCACCTAGAGGAGGACACCGGCAAGTCGCTGCACGTGGGCGGGGCGACCGGCCGCATCCAGGGGGCCGAGTACTCGCTCGTCGACTACAACCGGGCGGGCATCCCGCTGGTCGAGATCGTCACCAAGCCGGTGCCCGGCACCGGCTACCTGGCGCCCGAGGTCGCCAAGGCGTACGTCACCGAGCTCCGCGACGTGCTCCGCACGCTCGGCGTCTCCGACGTGCGGATGGAGGAGGGCTCGATGCGGTGCGACGTGAACACGTCGCTGTCGGTCCGCGGGTCCGGCGTCTGGGGAACCCGGACCGAGACGAAGAACGTCAACTCGCTCCGCTCGGTCGAGCGCGCGGTCCGCTCGGAGATCGAGCGGCAGGCGTTCGTGCTCGACTCCGGCGACCGGATCATCCAGGAAACGCGGCACTTCCACGAGGACACCGGCGTCACCACCTCCGGGCGGTCGAAGGAGGAGGCGCAGGACTACCGCTACTTCCCCGAGCCCGACCTGGTGCCGGTGGCGCCCGACCCGGCCTGGGTGGCGGACATCGGCAAGACGCTGCCCGAGCTGCCGTCCGCCCGCCGGGCCCGGCTGATCGAGTCGTGGTCGCTGTCCGAGCTCGAGTTCGAGGCGCTGCGCAACGCGGGCGCGCTGGACGCGGTGGAGGCGACGGTCGCAGCCGGCGCGTCCCCGGCCGAAGCCCGCAAGTGGTGGCTGGGCGAGCTGGCCAGGAAGGCCAACGACGCGGGGGTCGACGTCTCCGAGCTGCCCATCACGCCCGCGCAGGTGGCCCGGGTGGCCGCGCTGGTCGCCTCGGGCGCGCTCAACGACAAGCTCGCCCGCCAGGTCATCGACGGCGTGCTCGACGGCGAGGGAACCCCCGACGAGGTGGTGGCCGCTCGCGGCCTGGCGGTCGTCAGCGACGACTCGGCCCTGCTGGCCGCCATCGACGAGGCCATCGCCGCCAACCCGGAGGTGGCCGCCAAGGTCCGCAACGGCAAGGTCGCGGCGGTCGGGGCGCTGGTCGGCGCGGTCATGAAGACGACCGGCGGCAAGGCCGACGCACCCCGGGTGCGGGAGCTGATCCTGGAACGGCTCAGCTGATCTTGGCAGGGTGGGCGAAGGCCTCGTGCCTGAGGTGGTCGTCCTGGCCGACGAAGGCCCTGAACTCGCCCAATCGGTAGGCGTCGCCGGTCGTGCGCCGGTCGACCTCGATCCGAAAGTCGCGCCGCAGGTGGGCGAGGTGCCGTTCGAAGGCCGGGGTCTCCATCGGGGCCTGCAGCCGGCGCACGACCTGCTCCATGGTCAGGAAGCCGCCGTCGTCCCGCAGGATCGCGTAGACGGGGTCGTGGGTGGCGCTGCCGCGCTCGACGAGCTCGCCCGGAGCGCCCTCATGGTCGAGGGCGCGCCGGATCTGCCCGCCGATCGCGCGGGCGACCGGCGGCGGAAAGGCGTTGCCGATCTGCCGGTAGTGCGAGGTCTTGCGGCCGGTGAAGGTCCACTGGTACTCAGCGTCGTCCCAGCCCTGCAGCCTCGCGACCATCGCGCAGGTCAGCTTGGGCGCCATCGTGACCGGATCGCCCTCAAGCGGGGCCGCGTCGGCGATGCCGAGCGCGTTCACGCCCAGCTCCCGCCAGGCTCGCTTGGCCCGGGTCGGCCCGAGGTCGGCGCCGCCGTGCTTCTTGGAGCCGCCGACGATGGTGGGCGCGATGTCGTTGGCCGTGCGCGCCCAGCGCTCCGCCCCCGGCCATCCGTTGGCGCCCATGAGCTCGGCCAGCGTCTCGCCCACGGTGCCGGGATCGCCCTCCGGCTCGGGCCAGCCGAAGTAGGCGAGGTCTTCCGGTCGCATCGCGACCAGGACGAACCGGGGTCGCAGTTGCGGTACCCCGTACTGGGAGGCGTGCAGCAGCCGCCAGTCGGCCGCGTAGCCGAGCTCGGCCAGCCGGTCGAGAACCCGCTGCCGGTAGGCGGCGAACCGGGGCAGCGAGAGCCCGCGGACGTTCTCGAGCAGCAGCGCGCGCGGCCGGATCGTTCCGCACAGCTCGATCGCCCAGGCGAACAGGTCGCGCTCGTCGGTCGCGCCGAGCTGCTTGCCCGCGATGGTGAACGGCGGGCAGGGCACGCCTCCGGCGACCAGGTCCACCCCGGCGTACTGGTCGGGGCGCCAGACGGCGGGGTTGGCGGCGTCCCCCTGCGCGACCTTCCACTGCGGCCGGTTGCGCCGCAGGGTGGCGCACGCGTTGGGGTCGAGCTCGACCGCCAGCTCGTGCTCGAACCCGGCGAGCTCAAGCCCGAGCGACTGCCCGCCCGCGCCGGCGCAGACCTCGACCACCTGGTAGTTCGACAGCTCGACCTCCCTACGGCAGCGTGAGCACGGCTAGCATCATCCCGCATATTGGCCGGACGGTGGCGGACCGGCACCCGTCCGGCGAGCCGTCGGCAGCTTCCACCGCCACGACTCACCTTCCGTTCACAACCGCCAAGGTTCGCGATAGAACGGGCCAGATTCCGGCCGCCAGAGCGCAATAGTGGCGGCGAGCGCAACCAGCCAGCTGACGATGTTCAGCGCTTTGATCTCGATGGCTTCGCCTCCGGTGAGATCGATCGCCAGGCCGGCACAGTACAGGGCGAAGAACACGGTCGACAGGACGCGCGCCCAGGCCCGGCCGCCCTTGTTCTTCGAGGCCATCCACAGCCAGGCGGCGCAGTCGACGGCGCCGCTGAAAACCGCTCTCTCCACCTGCTGGGCGTGGGACTCGACAATCGGCGACATGCTCCCGATGCGCAATACGCCGACCCGGGGGGCAACAAGAATGATAACGACCGTGGTGAGCACGCTCAGCGCGGCACCGGTGTACATCAGGTGTACCGCTCGGAAAACCGGCTGCGGCATGGCCGGGGCCAAGCGGTTCAATAGTGTCAACATCTGCTCCAATCGGTTCGATTGGGGCAAATGCTAGCGGTGCGGCTAGCAGTTGGTCATGACGAGCGCATTGGCGGCGACGATCGGGGTCTCGACGATCCGCCGGCCGGGCATCACCGTCGCCCGCACGCCGGTCTCGGTCCCGTCGGCGATGACGCAGCCGATGGTTACCTCGCCGGTGTCGACCAGCGCCCCGTCTGCGTACATGTGGACGGTCCCCCGGCGCAGGTTCCTGACCGCCCCGCAGAAGAACGCGCCCAGCCGAACCCGGCGCCCGAGAACCGAGTGGCCCACGTAGCTCGTGTGCGCGACCTCCGCCCCGGCCAGCAGCAGGCAGCGGCGGATCTCCGCCCCCGGGCCCAGGTAGCTGCCGGACTCGACGACGGTGGGGCCGTACACGGTGGCGTTCGGCCCGATCTCGCAGTCGGGTCCGATGAGCACCGGACCGAAGAAGTTGACGCCCCGGTGCACGATCGAGCTCTCGTGGACGAGCGCGTGCCCCTTCCAGCGCCACTGCCTTGACTCGGCCGTATCCACCCGTTGGTATCCGTTGAGGCCGTCGGGCAGAGCCAGCTCGTTGAGCGCGTTCATCACGTGCAGGCCCGCCAGCTCGTCGCGCCACCACTGAGGTTCGCTGATGCACTCACGCACCGCCGCCGGCAGCAGCGACAGCACCTCGCTGCCGAGAAGGCTCACTACCCGGCCTCGACGTCCGGCGCCGGGGGCAGGGCGTCGGGGCCGTCGGCGAGCAGGATCTGGAGGCCGGCTTGGTCGAGAATGCGGACGCCGAGCTCGACCGCCTTGTCGTACTTGGAGCCGGCGTTCTCGCCCGCGACCACGAAGTTGGTCTTCTTGGACACCGAGGACGAGACCTTGCCGCCGGCCGCGCGGACCGCCTCGGCCGCCTCGTCGCGGCTGAGCCCGGGCAGCGTCCCGGTGATCACGACGGTCACGCCGGCCAGCACCCGGCCCGCCGCCGCCGACGGGTCGAAACCGGGGGTGGCGAGCTGCATCCCGGCCGCCCGCCACTTGGCCACGATCTCGGCGTGCCAGTCGACCGTGAACCACTCCACCACCGACGCCGCGATCGTCGGGCCGACGCCGTCGACGATCGCCAGCGCGTCAGCGGACGCGGCCGCGATCGCGTCGACCGACCCGAAGGCCTCGGCCAGCGCCCTGGCGGCGGTCGGTCCCACGTGCCTGATCGACAGCGCGACCAGGATCCGCCAGAGCGGGCGCTTCTTCGCCTCCTCCAGGTTGGCCAGCAGCGCGTGGGCGACGAGCTTGAGCCCGCCGGCCTTGTTCACGAAGAACGGGCTGGTCGCCAGCTTCTCGTCGGTGAGGTAGAACAGGTCGCCCTCGTCGTGGACGAGGCCGTCTTGCAGCAGCGCCACCACCGCCTCGTAGCCGAGCGCCTCGATGTCGAGCGCGCTGCGCGAGGCGAGGTAGAACAGCCGCTCGCGGAGCTGGGCGGGGCACGCCACCGCGTTGGGGCAGCGCCAGTCGACCTCGCCCTCATCGCGTCTGAGCGGGGTGCCGCACTCCGGGCACTGGCGGGGGAAGACGAACTCACGCTCGTCGCCGGTGCGCAGCTCGGTCACCGGCCCGACCACCTCGGGGATGACCTCGCCCGCCTTGCGCAGGATCACCGTGTCGCCGATCAGCACGCCCTTGCGCTTGAGCTCATCCTCGTTGTGGAGGGTGGCGCGGTCGACGGTGGACCCGCTGACCTTGACCGGGGTCATCACCGCGAAGGGCGTGATCCGCCCGGTCCGGCCGACGCCGACCCGGATGTCGATCAGCTTGGTGTTGACTTCCTCCGGCGGGTACTTGTAGGCGATCGCCCAGCGCGGCGCCCGGCTGGTCGCGCCCATCGCCCGCTGCACGTCGATCGGGTCGATCTTCACCACCACGCCGTCGATGTCATACGGTGTCTCGTGCCGGTGCCCGGGGTCGGCGTAGTAGTCGATGTAGCGCTGGACCTCGGCCAGGTCGAGGAAGACCTGGTACTTGTCGCTGACCGGCAGGCCCCAGCCGCGCAGCCGCTCGTACCAGCCGGACTGCGTATCCGGCGCCCCCTCGAGGTGCCCCTCCTCGCTCGGCCCGGCCGCGGACCCGACGATCGCGCCGTCGGCGTCCGCGGCCCCCACCACCCGGCCGATGCCGTGCACGATCGCCCCGAGCGCGCGGGACGCGGTGACCCGGGGGTCCTTCTGCCGCAGGGACCCGGCGGCGGCGTTACGGGGGTTGGCGAAGGCGGGCTTGCCCGCCTCCTGCAGCGTCTCGTTCAGCCGGTCGAACGACGCCGCCGACAGGAACACCTCGCCGCGCACCTCGAGCAGCTCGGGCACGTCGCCGGTGGCCAGCCGGTCGGGGACCGCCTTGATCGTCTTCACGTTCAGCGTGACGTCCTCGCCGGTCCGCCCGTCACCGCGGGTGGCGGCGCTGGCGAGGCGGCCGCGCTCGTACACCAGGTCGATCGCGAGCCCGTCGATCTTCAGCTCGCACAGGTAGGGCCCGCTCCCGCCGAGCTTGGCGGCGCGGTCGGACCAGGCCGAGAACTCCTCGGCCGAGAACACGTTGTCCAGGCTGAGCAGCCGCTCGAGGTGCTCGACGGGGGTGAAGTGAGTCGAGATGGCACCGCCGACGTGCTGGGTGGGCGAGTCGGGCGTGCGCAGCTCGGGGAACTCGTCCTCGATCTCGTTGAGCTCCCGTAGGCCGGTGTCGTACTCGACGTCGGAGATCGTCGGGGCGTCGAGCACGTGGTAACGGTACTGCGCGTCAAGCAGCTTCTCGCTCAGCTCGGCGTGCCGCTGCCTGGCCTCAGTCAGCTCCATCTGTCATCCCATCCCGTGATCGCACCGTCGGTCACGCCAGCTCCGCCATCAGCTCCGGCAGGATCCGCGCCGCCTCCCGGCACCAGCGCAGCGCGTCCCGCGCCTGGGTCGGCGACACTCCCGCCAGGCCGCAGGCCGGGGTGATGACGACCTGCTCGGCGCAGCCGGCCGGGGGAAGCCCGATCTTCCGCCACAGCTCCCGGACGGCGTCGGCGGTGCCTTCGGGAGTCAGCCGGGTCCGTCCGCCGCTATCGCGAACGGGGACGGTGAGCGCGCCGATGAGCAATCCCGAGCCCCCCTCGACGGTCTCCGCGAACTTGTCGTAATCACCGTGCCCGAGCAGGCTGAGGTCGAACGAGACCGCGTCTGCCCCCGCGCCGTTAATTATCTCGAACGGATAGCCGGAAGCGCAGCAGTGGACGATCGTGTAGGCGCGTGTCGCCGCCAGGACCTCGCGCAGCTTCGCCCGCAGCACCTCCTCGTCCACCTCCCGGACCCGGGACAGGCCGCTTGGCGTGGGAATGCTGCCTTCGGCGACCGCGGGCAGCGACGGCTCGTCGAGCTGAACGAGCAGGGTCGCGCCCGGCACCCGCTTGGCGACCTCGGCGACGTGCGCCTTGACCCCCTCCGCGAGCGACGACGCGAGGTCGGCGACCAGGCCGGGGTCAGCCAGCGCGACCTTCTGCGAGTGCGGCTGCTCGATCGTCGCGGCGAGCGTCCATGGCCCGGCCAGCTGGATCTTCAGCGGCCCCTGGTAGCCGTCCAGAACCTCTTCCATCGCATCCAGATCGGAAGAGAGCATCGATCTGGCCCGGCGCATGTCGCGGCCGGGACGATCGGCGATCCGCCAGCCGGCCGGGGTGACCTCGACCGCGATGTCGACCAGCAGCGCCGCCGCCCGGCCGACCATGTCGGCCCCCGGGCCGCGGCCCGGGAGCTCGGCCAGGAACGGCAGGTCGGGCACCTCGTCGAAGATCAGCTGGGCCGTCTCCAGCGGGTTGCCGCCGGGCATCGACCCGATCCCGGTCGCGGTGCCGGGTCCCCACGGAAATCCCTTGTCAGCCACGCTGCTGAGCTTAGCCGCCGCAGGCGATTCAGCGGCGACGCCGGGGCCCGCGGGCCGTCGCGGTGGGCGCCCGGCGGCCGCTTGAATGGGACCGCCCGCATCACTATGAGGACACCGCCCACGATCCCGATGACGAAGCACGTGGCGATGGCCCCGGTCATGATCATGACGCCGATGAAGCTCATGCTGCCCCCGTTCATCCGGCGAGGGCCAGCGCCAGCGGAGGGCGCTGGCCGCCCCCGCGGAGGCCAGCGCCCTCATCCCGCCGGGCTAGCCCCGGCGGCCGGAGCCGGTCAGCGGGCGAGTGCCCTGACCGGTATGGTCCTGCACCTTCCAGATGACGGACCTGACGTGGTGTCCCCGGCTGATAGCGAACGAGATGGCGATAAAACCGCCGGCCAGGACGCCGGCTACGGTCAGGACGACTGCGATGACGATGAGACTGGCCATGACGGCCTCCGAACTCTTCCGCCGTGGTCTCCCGCGGCATTTCCCCTGGTCCCGCTTCCCCGAGTCATCGGCCGGGTTGACCCAAGAGACCGGTTGGCGAGGTCGCCAGAGCTACGCCCCAAACCCGGCTGCACCCATGCAGCCCACTTAGTCGGCTGAACCCTGTACACCATGTCATCCAACCTGTTAGAGTCATCCCAACCTTTGGGACCATACCTCCGTTGTACCACGCACGGCGCGGCGCAAACCAGACATTGATCCCTAATATTCGGGTGATCAGAACGATGTGGATCATTCGGGTGGTTGGCATGATTAACGGTTGGCTTATCACGGTAGAGATAGACCTATGAATCGGATTGTTTGCCTAGTCCGAGTCATCCCAATCTTGCGGGGGAGCAGTGCCTCAGCAACCCATGTACCTGCAGATCGCCGACGATCTGCGTAGCCGGATAGAGCTGGGAGAGACCCTCGCGCCCGAGGGCGACGACCCGGCTGCGGTCGAGCCCGACGGCCAACTGCCCGCGGCCCTGCGGCCCGGCAGCCGGCTGCCGACGGAACTCGGGCTCAGCGATGCCTACTCCGCCTCGCGGAACACCATCAGGGACGCGATCAAGCGGCTGGCCAGCCTCGGCCTGGTCGAGACCAGGCAGGGCCAGGGCACCTTCGTCACGCAGCGGATCGACCCGTTCGTGACCGTGCTGTCGACCGACCCGCTGGCGCCCACCGGCGCCGAGGGCGCCACTTACCTGTCCGACGTCAGCAGCAAGGACCGGAGGCCCCGGGTCACCGTTCCCAAGGTGGAGATCCAGACGCCGACCGTCGAGGTCGGCCGGCGGCTCCGGGTTCCGCCGAGGTCACAGGTGGTGAGCCGGCATCAGCGCCGCTACATCGACGAGATCCCCTGGTCCCTGCAGACGTCCTTCTATCCGATGGAGTTCATCACCAAGGGCGCCACCCGCCTGCTGATGGACGAGGACATCGTGAACGGAACGGTGCGCTACCTCGCCGAGGCCCTCGGCATCAGGCAGGTCGGCTACCGCGACTGGATCACCGCCCGCAGTCCCGACGCTAACGAGCAGCGGTTCTTCGGACTGGCGCACGATGCCACCGTGTTCGAGATCTTCCGTACCGCCTTCGACCAGACGGGGACCCCGCTGCGCGTGACGGTCACGGTCTTCCCGACCGACCGCAATCAGTTCATCGTCAACGTCGGGGACCTACCAGACCCGTCATACGAGGCCGAACAGGACAACGAGTCAGTCTGACACCGAGACAAACGCGGACTACTTCACCCCCCGCTGATGTGCATTTTCCCCTTGGTTAACAACTGATCTCGATAACTAGGACAGTCACTTGGGCTCCTACACGCCTGCGCTCCTACGAGCCAGCACCTCAGAGTTTCTCGGCCTGACCCGCGAAACCGGTCAGCGGTCGTCGTGGCGGACGCTGCGCCACCGGAGCTTTCGACGTTACTTCTGCGGCAGCGTTGTGTCGGATTTCGGAACCTGGCTGCAAAACACGGCTCAGGTGCTCCTTGCGTATCACCTCTCACATTCGGCACTTGCCGTCGGTCTCGTCACCTGCGCCCAGTTCACCAGCCCGCTCGTGCTCGGCCCCTTCGCCGGCGTGCTCGCCGACCGGATCGGCGGCAGGCAGACCCTGATCCTGACTCAGGTCGTGGCGGCCGCCATCGCGACCGCGCTGGCGGCCGCGGCGTTCTGTCACGTCCTGACCGAATGGCCGCTCGTCTGCGGTGCGCTGCTCGGCGGGCTGACCTTCACCTTTGCCCTGCCGGCGCGGAACGTGACCGTGCGGCGGCTGGTGCCCGCGGCCGATACGCGTCCGGCCTTCGTGATGGACGCGGTCTCCTACAACCTCGGTCGCGCGCTCGCACCGCCGCTGGCGGTCCTCATCGTGCTCATGACGCATGGCTACGGGCTCGCGTTCGCGGTCAACGCCGTCAGCTTCCTCGTCTTCACGCTGATGCTGGTCCTGGCGGGGAAGGGAGCCGACGCCGAGCCGGAGCGCCGGTCGCGGGTGAAGGACGGCTTTGTCATCGCCCGCCGGAACCGCCGGATCACGCTCCTGCTGCTGATGGTGGCGGCCGTGACCATCGCCGACGACCCGGTGCAGGTACTCGGGCCGGCCCTGACCAGTCACCTGGGGGTGTCGCAGGGCTGGTCGGGCGGGTTCATCGCGGCGCTCGGGCCGGCAGCGTGCTCGGGTCGCTGCGCCGATCACGGCACGCGCCGTCCCTCCGGCTGGCGGCCACGGTCCTCGCGGCGCTGGGCGTCTGCATGGTCGTCTTCGTCTCGGCCCCGTCGGTCTGGGTGAGCCTCGCCGCCGCGCTGGCGGCCGGGGTCACCTGCCTGCTCGCCAACTCCATGACCAGGACGCTCCTGTCGAGGGCGGCCGGCGTCGATCAGGCCAGCGTGATGGCGGTCTGGGCGATCGCCTGGGCCGGAAGCAAGCCGCTCGCCTCGATTACCGATGGCCTGCTGGCCGGGTGGATCGGGGTGCGGCCAACCGGGATGCTGCTCGCGCTTCCCGCCTTCCTGCCCATCGCGGTGCTGGCCGCAATGGCCGGGCTGGAATGGAGGTCGAAGCGATCGAAGGCCCGCGGGACGCCCGCCCCGGCCCCGGCCGCGATGGCGCCGGTCGTCCTGGCCCCCATCGCCCCGGCGCCGATCGCCCCCGCGCCGGCCGCGGTTCGCCCGCCGGTCGATGCGTGGTCTTTCGCCGGGTGGCCGGGCACCGTCCTGTCGCCGGCGTCGCTGCCCGGCCCGCCGCCCGCCCCGCTCGATACGGACCTGCTGATCCAGTTGGCGGCGATGTTGTCCGTATCCCCGGAGCGCGCGTCGTCACAGCAGTAACAGCAGAATCAATCACGGCGATCGAACTAGACACCCGACAACAAGTCAACTCATAATCGGGTTTGGCAAGACGGCCGACCCGCCTGACCTCGCTCCAGCCAGGAAAGGCGGACCGCCGACCGACCGAGAGTGGGAAATTCGCCATGAGCAAGTTGCACGCGCGACCCTCGTTGCAGTACCGGTACGAGCACTACGACCCCCACCCCGAGGTGTAGCGGCGACGGCACGGGAGGCATGCTGTCGCAATTCCACTGGACGACGTTCGACCTGAACGGCACCCTCCCAGCAGCGTGGCTGAAGGATGTCAGCGAGGCGGCCGGGGACGCGGATTTTCGTGAGTTTCCGCGTACCCCGGTCTTGTCGCGAGAGGGGGCGGATGTACGCCGCATCCGGCGCGGGCGCGTGCACGCCGATCAGGTCAGGAAGCGGGTGCCCTGGCTTTACGAGTCCTATCGGAGCGTTTTCCTCGAGCTTGCCCGCGAGGCCTGGGCGGAGCCCGTCATGGCGGCCGACGACGAGCGATATGGCGTCGTGCTCAACGTCCAGCGCGGGACGGCCGAGCGGTTCGAGTGCCATGTCGACTCCAACCCGCTCACCGGCCTGCTCTTCTGCACTAATCATGCGGCGGGCGGTGAGCTGGTTTTCGCCCATGATCCGGACGCCGCCAGCATCGACGCCGTCGAGCGCGATTGCTCGGTTATCCGCCCGCAGGCCGGGCATCTCATCTTTTTTGACGCCAGGCGCCATCCGCACTACGCACGCCCGCTGATCACTGCAGCTGACGTTCGGGTGGTGGCGGTAATGAACTTCTACACCGAATCCTGCCCGGAATCGACCCGGCCGAGTGAGCTGAATCGGCACCTCTACGGGGACAAGTGACGTCAGCGGGAGGCTGAGATGGTGGCGCTGCCGAGCACGGTGTCGCCGTCGTAGAGTACCGCCGCCTGGCCCGCCGCCACCGCCCGCGCGGGTGCGCGCAGGTTAATGACCAGCTCGTCTCCGGCCACCCAGGCAACGCAGGGGTACACCTCGCCGTGCGCCCGGAGCTGGACCGAGCACTCGACCGGTGACTGCGGCGCGGGGCACCCGGTCCAGACCGGCCGGATCGCCGTGATCTCGGTGGCCGAGAGCGCGTCGGCCGGGCCGACGGTGACGGTGTTGCTGACCGGCTCGATGGACAGCACGTAGCGGGGGTTGCCGTCCGGGGCGGGCCGGTCGAGCCGCAGCCCCTTGCGCTGCCCGACCGTGAACCCGAAGGCACCCTCGTGGGAGCCGAGCACCGTGCCGTCCCGGTCGACGATCGAACCCGGCGCCGACCCGAGCTGCCTGGCCAGGAAGCCCTGGGTGTCGCCGTCGGCGATGAAGCAGACGTCGTGGCTGTCCGGCTTGTCGGCCACCAGCAGGCCGCGCTCGGCCGCCTCCGCCCGGACCGACGTCTTCGGCGTGTCGCCGAGGGGGAAGAGCGCGTGCGCGATCTGGTCCTTGGTGAGGACGGCGAGGACATAGGACTGATCCTTGCCCGCGTCCACGGCCCGCCGCAGCGCGCCGGAATCGCCGTCGATCCGCGCGTAATGACCGGTGCAGACCGCGTCGAAGCCGAGCGCGATCGCTCGGTCGAGCACCGCCTCGAACTTGATCTTCTCGTTGCAGCGCAGGCAGGGGTTGGGGGTCCGGCCCGCCGCGTACTCGGCGACGAAGTCGTCCACCACGTCCTGCCGAAACCGCTCGGCCAGGTCCCAGACGTAGAACGGGATGCCGATCACGTCGGCGGCCCGGCGCGCGTCCCGCGCGTCCTCGAGCGTGCAGCAGCCGCGCGCCCCGGTCCGGTACGACTGCGGATTCGACGACAGCGCAAGATGGACGCCGGTCACCTCATGACCGGCGTCGACCGCGCGTGCCGCCGCGGTGGCGGAGTCAACCCCGCCCGACATGGCGGCAAGAACCTTAAGCCCCATAACCCTTCCAGGCTACCCGCCGCAGACCGGCCGATGGCCGCGCCGACCGAGCGGTCAGCGGGCGGCGGAGCCGGCCGCCCGACGGGCCCGGGTCACCGCCTCGCCGATGCACGCGCCGAGGGCGTCCACATCGGCCTGGGTGGTGGTGTGGCCGAGCGAGAACCGGAGCGAGCCGCGCGCGCGGGCCTCGTCGGCGCCCATCGCCAGCAGCACGTGGCTGGGCTCGGCGACCCCGGCGGTGCAGGCCGACCCGGTCGAGCAGGCGATGCCGCGGGCGTCGAGCAGCAGCAGCAGCGCGTCGCCCTCGCAGCCGGGGAACGAGAAGTGCGCGTTGCCCGGCAGCCGGCCGGGGCCCGGCAGCGGCCCGTTCAGCATCGCGTCGGGGACGGCCAGCAGCACCTGCCGGACGAGATCATCGCGCAGCGCCGCCACCCGCACCGCCTCGGCCTCGCGCCGCTGCGCGGACGTCACCGCCGCGACCGCGAAGGCCCTGATCGCGGGCGCGTCGAGGGTGCCCGAGCGGACGTCCCGCTCCTGGCCGCCGCCGTGCAGCACCGGGACCGGGGCGACCGCGCGCCCGAGGATCAGCGCGCCGACCCCGACCGGCCCGCCGAGCTTGTGGGCGGTGACGGTCATCGCGTCCACCCCGGACGCGGCGAAGTCGACCGGGAGCTGCGCCGCCGCCTGCACCGCGTCGGTGTGGAAGGGCACCCCGAGCTCGTGCGCGACCGCCGCCAGCGCGACCACCGGCTGCACGGCCCCGACCTCGTTGTTGGCCCACATCACGCTGACCAGGGCCGCGCCGTCGGCGCCGTCGGCCCCGGCGGCCAGCGCGGCGCGGAGCGCGTCGGCGTGCACGACCCCGCAGTCGTCGACCGGCAGCCACTGCGGCGAGGCGCCCTCGGCGGCGGCGAGCCAGTGGACCGAGTCGAGCACCGCGTGGTGCTCAACTGCGGTCGTCAGCACCCGGACGCGACGGGGGTCGCCGGCCCGGCGCGCCCAGAACATCCCCTTGACCGCGAGGTTGTCCGCCTCGGTGCCGCCGCTGGTGAAGATGACCTCGCTCGCCCGCGCGCCGAACACCTCGGCGATCTGCTCCCGCGACTCCTCCACCACCCGCCGGGCGCGCCGCCCGGCGTTGTGCAACGACGAGGGGTTGCCCAGTTGGGCCAGTTCCTCGGTCATCGCGGCGATTGACTCGGGAAGCATCGGCGTGGTGGCGGCATGGTCAAGGTAGATAACCGGACAAGTGCTCATCGTGTCCTAAAGCCTAACCGAGCCGCGCCGCCACGCCGGCCGACGAAATCTAGATCTCCTTGCGCTTGCCGATCTCCTCGATCAGCTGCGGGACGACGGTGAACAGATCACCGACGACGCCGAAGTCGGCGATCTCGAAGATCGGCGCCTCCGCGTCCTTGTTCACCGCGACGATCGTCTTGGAGGTCTGCATGCCGGCCCGGTGCTGGATGGCGCCGGAGATGCCGACCGCCACGTACAGCTGCGGGGACACGGTCTTACCGGTCTGCCCGACCTGGAACTGCTGCGGGTACCAGCCCGCGTCGACGACCGCGCGGGACGCGCCGACGGCCGCGCCGAGGGAGTCGGCGAGCTGCTCGATGATCCCGAAGCCGTCGGCCGACCCGGTGCCGCGGCCGCCTGAGACCACGATCGAGGCCTCCGACAGCTCCGGCCGCTCGCTCGCCTCGGCCACCACGTGCTCGGTGATCTTCGCCGTCTTGGCCGCGTCGGACGCGGTGAACGCGACCGTCTCAACCGCGGCCGCGGCCGGCGAGGGCTCGGCCGCGACCGAGTTCGGCCGGACCGCGATGATCGGCGTGCCCGTCTTCACCGTCGCGTGGACGACGACCGCGCCGCCGAAGTTGGCGTGCTCGCCCACCGGCGTGCCGTCGGCGGCGGTCACGTCGACCGCGTCGGTCAGCACGCCCGACCCGGTCTTGACCGCCAGCCGCCCGGCGATCTCCTTGCCCTCGGTCGTGCCCGCGATCAGCACCGCGGCCGGCGACGCGGACCCGACGAGCGAGGCCAGCAGTTCTGCCGCCGGCGCCACGACATAGCCCGCGAAGTCGGGCGAGTCGGACACGTAGACCTTGACCGCGCCGTACTCCGCCAGCCGCGGCTGGGCCGCGTCCGCGCCCGGGCCGGTCCACACCACCGACGGCTCGCCCAGCCGCCGGGCGGCGGTCAGCAACTCCAGGGTGACCTTCTTGACCTCGCCGTCAGCGGTGTGCTCCGCGAGGACCAGTACCTCAGCCATGTGATCCAAGCCCTCTCAGATGAACTTCCGGTCGGCCAGGAACGAGGCCGCCTTGGCGCCGCCGTCCCCTTCGTCCTTCACGACCACGCCCGCCGCCCGCGGCGGCCGCTTGGCGAAGTCCTCCACCCGCGACGCCGCGTTCGCCAGCCCGACCGAGCCCGCGTCAAGCGACAGGTCCGCCAGCGTCAGGGTCTGCACCGGCTTCTTCTTCGCCGCCATGATCCCCTTGAACGTCGGGTAACGCGGCTCGTTGATCTTCTCCACGACCGACACCACGGCCGGCAGCGACCCGGTCACGACCTCGTAGCCGTCGTCGGCCAGCCGCCGGATCGTCACCTCGGAACCGGAGACGTCGACCTTCCCGGCCAGGGTCAGCTGCGGCACCCCGAGGCGCTCGGCCACCATCGCCGGCACCATCCCGGTCCGCGCGTCGGTGGACTCCGACCCGAACACGACGAGGTCGAACCCGACCACCTTGAGCGCCTCGGCGATCGCCAGCGACGTCTCCAGCGCGTCCGAGCCCGCCAGCGCGTCGTCGATCACGTGCACGGCCTTGTCCGCGCCCATCGAGAGGGCCTTGCGGATCGACTCCGCCGCCTTGGCCGGGCCCATCGACAAGATCGTGACCTCGCCGCCCTGGGCCTCGGCGATCTTGAGGCCCTCCTCGATCGCGAACTCATCGAGGTAGTTGATGACCCCGTCAGCCGAGGCCCGGTCCACCGTGTTGTCACCGGGCACCAGGCTGCGCTCGACCTCGGTGTCAGGTACCTGCTTTACGCAGACGACGATATTCATGGACGGCGCTGCCCTTCCTGCGTGTCAAACTCCCGAGAACGGATTCTACGTTACTCGTCAGTAGGTACGGAGTCCCCCTTGGGGGGTACGGAGTACCCCCGACTATAACTGGCGCTCCGCCGCCTCTACCACATTAGCGATGAGCATCGCGCGAGTCATCGGCCCGACCCCGCCCGGCATGGGCGCGATCCACCCGGCGACGGAGGCCACGTCGGGCGCGACGTCGCCCGCCAGCCCGGCCTCGGTCCTGGTGATGCCGACGTCGAGCACCGCCGCGCCCGGCTTGACCATGTCCGCCGTCAGCAGCCCGGCCCGGCCCGCCGCGACCACGACGATGTCCGCGGTTCGGGTGTGGAAGGCGAGGTCCTTGGTCCCGGTGTGGCACAGCGTCACGGTGGCGTTCTCCGAGCGCCGGGTGAGCAGCAGCCCGAGCGCCCGCCCGACCGTGATGCCGCGGCCGATCACCGTCACCTCGGCCCCGGCGATCTCCACCCCGTACCGGCGCAGCAGCGCGACGATGCCGCGGGGGGTGCACGGCAGCGGCGCCTCCTCCCCCAGCACCAGCTTGCCCAGGTTGACCGGGTGCAGGCCGTCCGCGTCCTTGGCCGGGTCCATGAGGTTGAGCACGCGCTTCTCGTCGAGCCCGGGCGGCAGCGGCAGCTGAACGATGTACCCCGTGCAGGCGGGGTCGCCATTCAATTCCGCCACCGCCTCCTCGACCTGGGCCTGGCTCGCGGAGGCGGGCAGGTCCCGCCGGATCGAGGCGACGCCCACCTGGGCGCAGTCCCGGTGCTTGCCGGCCACGTAGGCGAGCGAGCCCGGGTCGTCCCCGACCAGGATCGTGCCGAGACCGGGGGTGATGCCGCGGGCGGCGAGCGCCGTCACCCGCACCTTCAGGTCCGCCTTGACCTCGGCTGCGGTCGCCTTGCCGTCCAGGATCGATGCGCTCACGCGAGAACCCCTCTAGTGGTAGAAGTGCCGGACGCCGGTGAAGTACAGCGTCACGCCGGCCGCCTGCGCGGCGGCGATCACGCCGTCATCCCGGATCGAGCCGCCGGGTTCGACCACCGCGCGGACACCCGCCTCCGCGAGTATCTCGAACCCGTCGGGGAACGGGAAGAACGCGTCTGACGCGGCCACAGAGCCGACCGCCCGATTTCCGGCTCTGGCCACAGCCAGCCGGGCCGAGTCGACCCGGTTCACCTGCCCCATGCCCACGCCGACCGACGCGCCGCCCGCCGCGAGCAGGATCGCGTTCGACTTCACGGCCCGGCACGCTCGCCACGCGAACGCGAGGTCGGCCAGCGTCGCGGCGTCGGCCGCGGTCCCGGCCCTGAGCTCCCACCCGGCCGGGTCGTCGCCCGGCTGGTCGATCCTGTCCCACGTCTGCGCGAGCAGTCCGCCGCTCACCGGCCGAAATTCAAATTCGGATGATATCGAACGGACCGTGGTTTCACCGGCCCCGCCCGCCGCGCCCCACGGCGGCGGATCACAGCGCAGCAGCCGGATGTTCTTCCACTTCCCGGTCAGGATCTCGATCGCGGCCGGATCGAAGTCCGGCGCGATCACCACCTCGGCGAAGCCGTCGATGATCTGCCCCGCCATCGCGTCCGTGACCGCGCTGTTGGCCGCGACCACTCCGCCGTAGGCGGAGAGCGGGTCGCACGCGAGCGCCTTGGCGTGCGCGGCGGCGATGTTGGCGCCGACCGCGATCCCGCACGGGTTGGAGTGCTTGATGATCGCCACGCAGGGCTGCGCGAAGTCGTAGGCGGCGCGGCGGGCGGAGTCGGCGTCCACGTAGTTGTTGTAGGACATCGCCTTGCCGTGCAGCACCTCGGCGTGGGCGATGCCGGGGTCGGCGCCCGGCGCCGTCGTCCGGGCTTCGTACAGCGCGCCGCGCTGGTGCGGGTTCTCGCCGTAGCGGAGGGCGTCGGCCCGGCGCCAGACCTGGGCGACGAGGTCCGGCCAGCCGGTCTCCTCGGCCACCTCGTCGGGTGCGTAGCTGGCGGCGAACCAGGACGCGACGGCGGCGTCGTAGGCGGCCGTGTGGGCGTACGCCTGCGCCGCCAGGCGGCGCCGCCCGGGCTCGTCGAACCCGCCGTTGGCGAGCGCCTTGATCACATCGCCGTACTGGCCCGGGCTGGTCACCACGGCGACGCTGCCGTGGTTCTTGGCCGCCGCGCGGACCATCGCCGGGCCGCCGATGTCGATCTGCTCGATGATCTCGGGCGGGGTCGCGCCGGACGCCACCGTCCGCTCGAACGGGTAGAGGTTGGACACCAGCAGCTGGAACGGCGCGATGCCGAGCTCGGACAGCTCGCGCTCATGGTCCGGGTTGGACAGGTCGGCCAGCAGCCCGGCGTGGACCCGCGGGTGCAGGGTCTTAACCCGGCCGTCGAGGCACTCGGGGAAGCCGGTGAGGTCCTCCACCTTGGTCACCGGGATGCCCGCCTGCTCGATCGTCTTGGCGGTGGAGCCGGTGGAGACGAGCTCGGCGCCGGCCCCGTGCAGGGCGGCGGCCAGCTCGACCAGGCCGGCCTTGTCGTAGACGGACAGCAGCGCCCGCTTGATCGGAATGGCAGTCACGTGCCGATCCTTACCTTCCTGTCGCCGTTGACGGACCACCCCTCACGGGCCATCCGGCCGACCGTGCCGACGAGCAGGGCGCGCTCGGCCACCTTGATCCGCTCGTGCAGGCTCGCCTCGTCGTCGTCATCGTGCACCGGCACCGCCGCCTGGGCGAGCACCGGGCCGGCGTCGACGCCCTCGTCGACGAGGAAGACCGTGCAGCCGGACACCTTGACCCCGTAGCCGAGCGCGTCCCTGACGCCGTGCATGCCGGGGAACGACGGTAGCAAGGCGGGGTGCGTGTTCAGGCAGCGGCCGCCGAACCGGGCCAGGAACGCCTGGCCGACCAGCTTCATGAACCCGGCGCAGACGATCAGATCGGGGCGGTGCCGCTCGCACGCGCGGGCCAGCGCCTGATCCCAGTCGTCCCTGGTCGGAAAATCGCCCACCTTGACGGTGAATGTCGGAATATCAGCCGCTTTCGCCCGGTCGAGCGCGGCGATCGAGTCGCGGTCGGCGCCGACCGCGACGACGCTCGCGCCGTAGCCCGGGTCGGCGCACGCGTCGAGCAGCGCCTGCAGGTTCGTCCCCGCCCCGGAGACGAGCACAACCAGCCTGGCGTTCATGGCAGACACCCTAACCGGTGCGGCACAATAGATCGCGACATGGCCAGACTCACCGATCCGCCGCCGCCGCGGTCGCCGCTCCTGCTCCCGCCGCCGCGACCGCAGCTTCCGCCGCCCTCGCCCGGGCTCCGGCAGCGCGCCTGGGCGGCGCTGGCGCTGTCGGTGCTCAGCCTGCTGGCGATGACCCAGATCAGCAACATTCACCGCGGCGCGTACGTGGTCGGGGTCGCCCTCGCGGTCGCCTTCGTCGCCCTCGTGCTGGCGTTCGGCACCATGTCGACGGCCAGGCGGGCCGGCACCCGGCGGCCCCGCGGCGTGGTCGCGGCCACCGTGCTCGGCCTGATCGCGTTCATGTTCTGCGGCTTCGCGCTGTCCGGGTTCCTGGTCTTCAGGACCGAGCTGAACCAGTACGCCAACTGCATGAACGGCGCCAACACGAGCGCCACCCAGACCGCCTGCAAGAACCAGCTCGACAACTCCGTCCGCAACGAGATCAAGCTGCTCGGCGACAACTGACCAACCGATCCCAGGCGGCCCAAATGCGCCTTTGGGCCGACAAGAGCGAGCCCAAATGCGCCTTTGGCACGGGTCGCCAGGGTTGGGACGGGATGCCCGGGGTTCGGGTTACTCGGTGATGTCGTTGGCCCACGGGTCGACGTAGATACGGTGGCCGCCGTCGTCGTCGGTCTGGTCGACCACCAGCCTCGGCAGCGGGCCGCTGAGCCGCTCGGCGGCCGGCCCGGCGGCGGGCAGGCGCCGGATGTGGTGCCGGAGGATCAGCCAGTTGGCGGCCCCCGCGACCAGGGCGGCGGTCACCCCGATCTCGAGGACGGCGACCAGCCCGACCTCCAGGCCGGCCGGGCCGACCGAGGCGAGCCGCCGGCCCGAGCGGGCCGCCCGACAGCTTCGCCGCGAACCCGATCACGACCGCGGTCAGCGAGCCGGTCAGCAGCCCCCATAGCGGCGCCGCCTCCAGGGTCGGCGTCGGCGCGATGCGCACCGTCATCAGCCCGGCCAGCGCGCCCGCCAGGTACGGCAGCACGAGGATGAAGAAGCCGAGCCAGGGCGGGAACGCGGCCCTGACGCCGACCGGCACCGCCGCCAGCATCGGGAACGCGGGGACGGCCCCGAGCGCCGACCCGGACGGCGAGACCGCGGTGCCGACGCCGAACGCGAACCCCGGGCCGAGCATGTACGCGATCGCCCAGATGACCGAGTTCGGCAGATAGCTGAGGCTGGCCAGCAGCAGCAGCGCGGACCCGCCGATCCCGGGGTTGAGGGCCGACACCGCCTCCTTGTACGAGTTCAGGTGGACCGCCAGCGACGCCGCCGCCAGCACCGCGCCGAACGTCGCCAGCATCGCCAGCGCCGCGACCATGCCGAGCAGCACCGATCGCGCCCGCGGCGGCACCCGCCCGGCCAGCTTCCGCCAGGGCGCCAGGCCGCGGGCGGCGCCGAAGCCGCCGGCCAGGAACGCGATGCCGAATCCGGTCGTGACCGCCTGCCAGAGCGACGGGGCGGCCAGCGCCGTCCTGCTCGCCACCGCCACCGCGCCGGTGAACAGCGCGTAGGGGAACGCGATCGAGAGCGCCGCCAGGCCCACGTCGCGCAGGCGCTTGACGTGGCCCTCGTGGGTCATCCAGCGGCCCGCCCGCTCGATCAGCGCGGCCGGCAGCAGCACCAGGCCCAGCGGCAGCAGCCCGATCCGCCCGACGCCGCCGACGGTCACCTCGACGTGGTGCGCGACCAGCCAGAGCAGCCCGGCCGAGCGCAGCACCCCGGCCAGCCCGCCGCCGAGGCCCACGTGGGGCGCGGTGATCCAGCCGATGAGGGTGAGCGTGACCAGCACCGCGAGCCCGCCGCCGGCCGCCGCGAGCGCGGCGATCCCGCCCGCCATGAGCATCGGGCGGCTCGGCCAGGTGGGGGTAGGCAGATCGCTCACATCGCCCATCCTGGCAACGGATCGGGCAAACGGCACGCCGCCACGCCGCTATCAAGGGGCCCGGCCGGGCTTGTCGGCGCCTGCGGTACTGAGTACCATATCGATAACACTTAGTCCCGCTAGCTGCGCGACCGGCGCCACGCTGAGAGGGTGCTCACATCGGGCTTCCGAGCGGCACCGGCCGAGTCGCAACGACTACGCTTCAGGTGAAAGCCGCTCGTCGAAGCGGTGCAGGACGTAGACGCAAACAACCGACCGAGATCGGACCCCCAGTGGACCTGTTCGAGTATCAGGCTAAGGAACTCTTCGCCGAGTACGGCGTTCCTGTGCTGAAAGACAAGGTCGCCGACACTGCCGAGGAAGCGCGGGAGATCACCGCCGCCTTCGCGGCCGACGGCATCCCCCAAGTTGTGGTGAAGGCGCAGGTGAAGACGGGCGGCCGCGGCAAGGCCGGCGGCGTGAAGCTGGCCCAGAGCCCGGACGAGGCCTTCGAGAAGGCCGACGCCATCCTCGGCATGGACATCAAGGGCCACATCGCGCACAAGGTCCTGATCGCCGAGGCCTCGGACATCAAGTCCGAGTACTACCTCTCCTTTCTGCTCGACCGCGCGAACCGGACGTTCATGTCGATCTGCACCGTCGACGGCGGCATGGAGATCGAGGAGATCGCGCACACCAACCCGGACGCGATCGCGCGCGTCCCGATCTCCCCGCTGACCGGGGTCGACCACGCCAAGGCGCTCGAGATCATCAAGGCCGGCCGGATCCCCGAGGAGGCGGCCGAGCAGGCCGCCGTGCTCGCGGAGCGGCTCTGGGCCATGTTCGCCGACGAGGACGCGACCCTGGTCGAGGTGAACCCGATGGTGCTCACCCCGGACGGCCGGGTGCTCGCCCTCGACGGCAAGGTCACCCTGGACGACAACGCGTTCTTCCGCCAGCCGGACCAGGCCAAGTTCGCCGACCTTACGTCCACCGACCCGCTCGAGGTCAGGGCCAAGGAGAAGCACCTCAACTACGTCAAGCTCGACGGCCAGATCGGCATCATCGGCAACGGCGCCGGCCTGGTCATGTCGACCCTCGACGTGGTCGCCTACGCGGGCGAGGCGTTCGGCGGGGTCAAGGCGGCCAACTTCCTCGACATCGGCGGCGGCGCCTCGGCCGAGGTGATGGCCAACAGCCTGGAGATCGTGCTGTCCGACCCGTCCGTCAAGTCGGTCTTCGTGAACGTCTTCGGCGGCATCACGTCGGGCGACGCGGTGGCCAACGGCATCGTGTCCGCGTTCGGCCTGCTGGCCGAGCGGGGCGAGTCGGTCACCAAGCCGATCGTCGTCCGGCTGGACGGCAACAAGGCCGAAGAGGGCCGCCAGATCCTGATCGACGCCGCCCTGCCGGGCCTCGAGCAGGTTGACACGATGGACGGCGCCGCCAAGCGCGCCGCCGAGCTCGCCGCGAAGGGGGCCTGAGCGATGGCTATCTTCCTCACGGCTGACAGCAAGATCCTCATCCAGGGCATCACCGGCGGCGAGGGCCGCAAGCACGGCGCGCGCATGCTCGCCGCGGGCGCGAAGGTGGTCGGCGGGACCAACCCGAAGAAGGCCGGCACCACCGTCGAGCTGAACGGGCAGCAGATCCCGGTGTTCGCCACCGTCAAGGAGACGATCGCGGCGACCGGGGCCGACGTGTCGGTGATCTTCGTCCCCGCGGCCGGCACCAAGGCGGCCGTGCTCGAGGCGATCGACGCGGAGATCCCGCTGGCGATCGTCATCACCGAGGGCGTCCCGGTGCACGACACGGCCGAGTTCTGGGCCTACGCGATCGAGAAGGGCAACAAGACCCGCATCGTCGGGCCGAACTGCCCCGGCATCGCGTCCCCGGGCAAGTCCAACGCCGGCATCATCCCGGCCGACATCACGTCGGAGGGCAAGATCGGCCTGGTGTCGAAGTCCGGCACGCTGACTTACCAGATGATGTACGAGCTGCGGGACATCGGCTTCACCACCGCGGTCGGCATCGGCGGCGACCCGATCATCGGCACCACCCACATCGACGCCCTGGCCGCATTCGAGGCCGACCCCGACACCAAGGCGATCGTCATGATCGGCGAGATCGGCGGCGACGCCGAGGAGCGGGCGGCCGCGTTCATCGAGAAGAACGTGACCAAGCCGGTCGTCGGCTACGTGGCCGGGTTCATGGCCCCCGAGGGCAAGACCATGGGTCACGCGGGCGCGATCATCTCCGGTTCGGCCGGCACCGCCCAGGCCAAGAAGGAAGCCCTGGAGAAGGCCGGCGTCCGCGTCGGCAAGACCCCGAGCGAGACCGCCGCCCTGGTCCGCGACATCATCAACAACCTGTAGCCGCGGTTAAAGCCCGGGTCTTTCGCGGGGGGTTACGGGGGGTCGTCCCCCCGGAAGACACACTGATCGCTCCGGCCGATAAGTTGGCGCCTTGTGCCATCGGCCGGAGCGATCAGTACGGCATTCCCTGCTCAAGAGACGCAGGGGATGCCGTACTTTGCGTTTGGCCCGACGGTGATGGTGCCGCCGCCGTCGACCGAGCCGGCCGGCGCCGACGGCGCGGCCGACGGAGCTCGGGCTGCCCGCAGGCGAGGAGCCGGCGGCGGTGGAGGCGGGCGGGGCCGCCGCTGTCTGCTTCCCGGCGTCGTCTTCGCCTTGGCGCGCCGGGCGCCGGGTAGAAGGCGGCGTGCACGATCCGCTTGATGTACGGCACGGAGATGATGTTCACGCTCTGCGGGCTGGAACCGTAGCCCGGCAGCAGCTCGCTGCTGCCGGGGACCGACGGGAGCGTCGTGAACGAGAGGTGCTGGCCGCTGAGCGCCTGCATGTCGGTCGCGAAGTCGAGCAGGTTCAGGTGCTGGTCGGTGATCAGGTACTGGTTGGCGGCGCTGAGCAGCCCGGTGATGGTGCCGCCGACGGCGAACGCGTTCTCGTGCTTGAGCTGCCAGATCACGTAGTCGATGACCGCCTGCTGGCGGCGGGTGCGGTCGATGTCGCCCTCGGCCAGGTTGTCGCGCTCGCGCACGAACGCGAGCGCCTGCGGCGCCGACAGGTGCAGGTACTGGGCGCCGCCCTTGGTCAGGTTGTAACCGTCGTACTTCACCGCGTTGAACCCGGAGTTGAAGTCGTACAGGTTCGAGGACGTGTAGTTGGCCGCGTTGATGCCCGGTTCCTCCGGCTTGAGGCAGACCTCGACGCCGCCGAACGCCTGCGCCAGGTAGTAGAACCCGGCCAGGTTGGTCTCGACGAAGTGGTCGACGTGCACGCCGGTGACGGACTCGACGGTGTCGATCTCGGCCTGCTGCCCGGCCTGGTTGGCCAGCAGGTAGTCGTTCTTGGTGGAGCTGCCGGTCTTGGCCAGCGACTCGGCGTAGGCCCAGTCGTAGGCGTTGTCGATCTTCCCGTCGGGAATCGTGATGCCGTCGACGTTGAACGGCTGCGGGAAGTTGACCAGGTCGTCGCGCGGGATCGAGAAGCCGACCGCCTTCTGCCCGCCCGCGAAGATATGGATCAGGATGAGCGTGTTCGGGTCCTGGCCCCCGATCGGGCCCGTGTGCATGGCGGTGATGAGGGCGGGCGGCAGCGCCTGCCCGTAGAAGTTGGTCCGGCTCTCCAGCCCCATCACCAGGATGTTCATCGCCTGGGTGGAGTTCGACGGTGAGTTGCCGGTCGTAGACCCCGTCGTTGAACCCGCTGGCGTAGCCGACCACCTTGTGCGCGTAGCCGGACACCACGAGGACCACGGCCGCGAGCAGGCAGGCGGCCGCGTAACCGACTTTGCCCGCTATCACCCGTCCGAGACGCGCCGTTGGCATCGCCGTTCCTCCCTGCCTGCAAGCTACATACAGTAACTGTTAGTACACGCAGGGTATTCCGTACTTGGCGTTGGCGGCGACGGTGACCGCGCCGCCGGCCGCGCCGTTGTTGGCCGGCGGACGAGGACGAGGGGGTCGGCGACGGGGTTGACGACGACGTCGGGGTGAGGGTGGCCGGCACCACGGTCGACCCGGTGCCGAGCAGCACCTCCACGTGCTCGGCGGGCAGCGACGCGAGCGCCTTGGCGGTGGCGCCGAAGTCGGTCGCGATCTTGGCCGCGTTGGCGGACGCGCCCGCGCCGTAGAACACCTCGGTGCCGGTCTCGACCGTCGCGACTGCGCCGACGCGTCGGCGACGGCCCCGCCTTGTAGCCGAGCGCGACCAGCGCGCTGGGACACGCTGCCGGCCAGGCCCGCCGTGGACCCGCCGTTGTAGACGTCCACCGTGACCGTCGACGCGGCCGGGATCGGCGCCGCCTTCTTCGTCGGCTCGCTGCGCTTGGCCGGCGTCTTCGCCGCCGGGGGCGGGTTGAACGCCTTGTTCACGACCTGCTGGATGTAGCTGACGTCGATCGTCGTTGACGTCCTGCATCGAGCCGTTGAGGTTGATGTCGGCGTAGCCGACGATCGGCAGCGTGTAGAACTTCAGGTTGCTGCCGTTGAGCGCGCTCATGTTGGTGGCGAAGTCGAACAGGTTGAAGCTCGTTGTTGACGACGAGCCACTGCTTGGCGTCGCCGAGCAGGGCGTCGAGCTGGCCGATGTCGCTGAACGCGTTCTCGTGCTTGAGCTGCCAGATCACGTAGTCGATGACCGCCTGCTGCCGGTGGGTGCGGCTCAGGTCGGTGTCGGGCAGGCTGTCGCGGTCCCGGACGAACGCGAGCGCCTGGTCGGCCGCCAGGTGCAGGTACTGGGGGCCGCCCTTCTTCAGGTTGTAGCCGTCCGCCACCGCGTCCCAGCCGGAGTTGATCTGGCCGAGGTCGTACAGGTTGGCGTCGGCGGTGCCGTTCACCGTCGTCGGCGTGACGCACACCTCGATGCCGCCGAAGTCCTGGGCCAGGTAGAAGAACCCGGCCAGGTTCGATCACCACGTAGTTGTCGATGTGCACGCCGGTGACCGACTGAACCGTGTCGATCTCGGCCTGCTGGCCGGCCTGGTTGGCCTTCAGGTAGCGCTCGTTGGAGCTCATGGACGAGCCGTAGGTCGAGTCCAGCGAGGTGACGTAGGCGAAGTAGTAGGCCTGGTCGATCTTCCCGGTGGTGATGCCGTTGTAGTACGCCTTGGGGTAGGTGACCAGGTCGTCGCGCGGGATCGAGAAGCCGACCGCCTTCTGCCCGCCCGCGAAGATGTGCACCAGGATCAGCGTGTCGGTGTCCTCGGCGCTGACCGTCTGGTCCTCGCACGAGGCCACGCTGCCCGCGTGCATCGCGACCAGCAGGCTCTCGGACAGGCACTGCCCCTGAAGTTGGTGCGGCTCTCCAGCCCATCACCAGGATGTTCATCGCGCCGACGGAACGAGCTGCCGCCGATCGTGATCCCGTCACCCGAATGCGTCGAAGGCCGCAACCGTCTTGTGCGCGAAGCCGGCCACGATCACCAGCACGGCGGCGAGCAGGCAGCTCACCGTGTAGATCACCTTGCCGGCGATCATCCGCCCGACTCGCGCCGAGAACATGGCTGCTCCTCCTGGGGAGGTCAGAAAACGCAGCTGGAACAGTAACCCACAAGATATGAACATATGTCAGTAAACGCAGGGTATTCCGAACTTGGCGTTCGGGGTGACGGTTACGGCGTTGCCCGCCGCGCCGTTGTTCCCGGCAGTGGCGCCGGCCGAGGGCGTCGCGGCCGGGCTGGCGGCCGGCGCCAGGCCGGCCGGCACGATCGCGGACCCGCGGCCGAGCAGGACCTCGACGTGCCCGGCGGGCAGCGAGCCGAGCGCGGTGGCGGTCACGCCGAAGTAGCCGGCGATCCGGGCGGCGTTGGCCGAGGCGCCCGCGCCGTAGAACACCTCGGTCGCGGTCTCGACGGTCTGCGACTGCGCGGACGCGTCGGTGACGGCGCCGGCCCGGTAGCCCTTCGCGACCAGCGCCGCCGATACGTGGCCGGCCAGCCCGGCGGTGCTGCCGCCGTTGTAGACGTCGACCGTGACGGTCGAGGCGGCCGGGATCGGGGCGGCCTTCTTGGCCGGCTTCGAGGCGGCGGACGACGGCGCCGGGGCGGTGAACTTCGCCTTGATGGCCGCCTGGATCGCGGGGATGTCGATCTGGTTGGCGTCCTGGCCGTCGACGGTCTCGTAGCCCACGATCGGCGCGGTGTAGAACTTCAGGTTCTCGCCGCTCAGCGCGTGCATCTGGGTGGAGAAGTCGAGCAGGTTCCAGCTCGAGTCGGTGATGAGGTACTTGTCGGCGGTGCTGAGCAGGCTGGTGAGCTGGCCGACGTCGGTCAGGACGCCCCCGGTCTTCAGCTTCCAGATCACGTAGTCGAGGACCGCCTGCTGGCGGTGGGTGCGGTCCAGGTCGCCGTTGGGCAGGTTGTCCCGCTCCCGGACGAACGCCAGCGCCTGGTCGGCCGCCAGGTGCAGGTAGCGAGCCGCTAGGTGGTCGGCACGCGTTGAAGCCGGAGTTCGCGTCGTGCAGGTTCGTGCCCGGGCCGTCGGCCCGTCCCACGAGTTCACGCAGACCTCGACGCCGCCGAACGACTGGGCCAGGTAGAAGAACCCGGCCAGGTTCACCTCGGCGAAGTGGTCGATCTTCTGGTCGGTCACCGCCTCGACCGTGTCGATGGTGGCCTTCTGCCCGGCCTCGTTGGCCAGGAAGTAGCGCTGGGACCGGCTCATGGACGCGTTCACGGTCTGGTTCAGCGACTGCGCGTAGGCCAGGCCGTAGGCCTGGTCGATCTTCCCCTGCGACTGGCCGTCGTACGGCTGCGGGAACGTGACCCAGTCGTCGCGCGGGATCGAGAAGCCGACCGCCCGCTGGCCGCCGGCGAAGATGTGGATCAGGATCAGCGTGTTCGTGTCCTGGCCGCCGA
Source organism: uncultured Actinomycetota bacterium (assembly GCA_963836195.1). GTDB lineage: Bacteria > Actinomycetota > Actinomycetes > Streptosporangiales > Streptosporangiaceae > Trebonia. Next base: position 194,688 of record CAWIIX010000025.1, read on the forward strand.
CGCCCTCGTTGTTGACGCCGTAGACGCTGCCCGCGTGCATCGCGGTCAGCAGCGCGGACGAAAGCGTGTTCCCCTGGTAGTCGGTCCGGCTCTCGAGACCCATCAGCAGGATGTTCATCGCGCCGGTCTGCGCGCCCCCGGAGATCGCGTTGGAGCTGGCCAGCCCGGTGACCAGGCCGTCGACCTTGTGGGCGTAGCCGGACACCACCAGCAGCACGGCCGCGACCAGGCAACTCGCCGCGTACCCGACCTTGCCCGCGATCGTCGCGCCGCGCATGCCGAGCAATCTGGTCTCCTCCGGCCGAATCTGTTCACCGTTGCGGCGAGGCTACCCGGTGCCGGACGGTCCTTACACTGGTGTGAATACTACCTGGTCAGATGGTACGCACAGCGGAACGTAATGGCGTCGACGCGCAGGCGGACGCCCCGGCTTGAGGGAAACTTAGGAAACGATGTATTACCCTCTCCAGCAATGACCACTCAACCTGGGTGGGAGCCCCGACCCGGCCCCACGCGAGGCGAGCCCGCCCGGCGAGCGCCCAGGGGGGCGGCCGGCGGCTGGCCCGACGATCCCGCGCGCCGCCGCGCCGCCGGCCCGCCCGGCTCCGGTCGGCCCGACCCGCGCCCGCGCGATCCGCGCGACCCCCGGCCGCGCGACGCGCGGCGGATCAGCGATGCGGCGCGATCCGCGCAACGGGCCAGGCTGGGGCGGGCCCGACGACCGGGGAGAGGCGGTCCCCGGCCGCCGCGGGCGCCCAGGGAACGCCCGGGCGACGGCGCGTCCGGGGGACCCGGAGGTCGCCGTTGCGCTTGATCGGCGCCATGTCGACCAGGAACGCCGTGCTGGCGCTGGTCGCCGGGACCTTGATCGGGATCGTCGCCACGCTGGTGGCCGGCAGCGAGCCCGGGTTCCTGCTCAGCCTGTTCATCATCGTCGGCGCGGTCGTCGCGACGCTTGGCGTCCGGCCCGGCGCCGTCTACCTGTTCTTCCCGCTGCCCGGCCTTCGCCTTCTTCGCCGGGGCGGTGATAACCGGCAAGATCCATGACAGCAGCCTCTCGTCGTCGACGGCGGGGCTGGCGGCGGGCTTCACGCAGTGGATCGCCGGCATCTTCTTCCCGATGTGCGCGGCCACGATCCTGGTCCTGGTCATCGGCGGCGCCCGCTGGCTGCTCGCCCGCCAGCTCGTCGGCGGCCAGTTCCCGATGTCGGAGGACCGCCCGGGGACCTCCCGCGGCCGCGGCCGCGGCCGCGCCCCCGGTCCCGCCGGACGTCGACCCGTGGGCCGACCCGCAGACGGCCAGGAACCGGCCCGGCCAGCGTCCGGGCAGCGCCCCGTGGCCCGGCCCCGACGGCGCCCGGCCCGCTCGCCCGGCCCGCGACGACCGCGACCCGTGGAACGATCCCCGGCCCTCGGCCGATCCGCGCGCCGACGGCGCCGACCGCCGCCCGCCGAACCGGAACGTCCCGCCCGCCGCCCCGCAGCCCGCGTTCCGTCCCCGCCCGGCCAACCCGGCGGGCCCGGCCCGGCGACCCGCGCGCCCAGCGTCCGCCCGCCCCGCCGCGCCCCGCCCGGCCGCCGCGGGACCCCTGGGACCAGCGCTAGAGCTTTTCCAGCGGCGCGTACCGCAGCACCAGGTGCTTCACCCCGTAGTCGCCGCCGAAGTCGATCTTCGCCTCGGCCGAGTCGCCGTAGCCGTCGGCCGAGACCACGGTGCCGAGGCCGAACTTGTCGTGGTTCACCCGGTCCCCCGCCGTCAGCGCCGGGACGGCGCGGTTGCCGACCGCGTTGACGCCCGGCCGGGACGCCAGCCGCGCCGACGCGGGCGTCGAGGCGGCGGCCACGGCGGCGGCGTCGCGCTTCCACTCGATCAGCGACGCCGGGATCTCCGACAGGAACCGGGACGGCGAGTGGAACGCCGGGCGGCCGTACCAGTTCCGCGACACGGCCCTGGTCAGGTACAGCCGCTGCTCCGCGCGGGTGATCCCGACGTAGGCGAGCCGCCGCTCCTCCTCGAGCTCCCGGGGGTCGGTCAGCGCCCGCTGGTGCGGAAAGACCTCCTCCTCCATGCCGGTGAGGAAGACCACGGGGAACTCGAGCCCCTTGGCGGTGTGCAGCGTCATCAGCGTCACCATGCCGCCGTGGTTCTCGCCGTCCGGGATCTGGTCGGCGTCGGCGACCAGCGCGACCCGCTCGAGGAAGTCCGCCAGCGTGCCGTCGGGGGTCGTGCCGTCGAACTCGCGGGCGACCGAGACCATTTCCTGCAGGTTCTCCACCCGGGTCACGTCCTGCAGGTCCTCGGAGGTCTCGAGCGACGCCTGGTACCCGGTCCGGTCGAGCACCGCCTCGACCAGCTCGGCCACCGGGCCGCCGGTCGCGGCCTGCTCGCGCAGGTCGTCGACGAGCGCGTTGAACCCGGCGATGGCCGACGCCGACCGGGCCGCCAGGGCCGGAACCTCGCGACGGCGTCCGCAGCGCCTGCGGCGAACGACGATCCGCTCCCGGGACGCGTACCCGGCGACGTACTCCTCGGCCCGGTCGCCGATGCCGCGCTTGGGCACGTTCAGCACCCGGCGCAGCGACACCTCGTCGGCCGGGTTGGCGATCAGCCGCAGGTAGGCGAGGAGGTCGCGGACCTCGCGCCGCTCGTAGAACCGGACGCCGCCGACCACCCGGTACGGCAGCCCGACCCGGATGAAGATTTCCTCGAAGACACGGGACTGCGCGTTCGTCCGGTAGAAGACCGCGACCTGGCCGGGGGTCGCCAGGCCCTCGTCGCTCAGCCGGTCGACCTCCTCGGCGACGAACGCCGCCTCGTCGTGCTCGTTGTTCGCCACGTAGCCGATGATCGGCGGGCCGTCGCCGGCCTCGGACCAGAGGTTCTTCGGCTTGCGGCCCGAGTTCCTCGACACCACCGCGTTCGCCGCGGCGAGGATGTTCTGGGTGGAGCGGTAGTTCTGCTCGAGCAGGATCACGGTCGCGTTCGGGTAGTCCTGCTCGAACTCGGTGATGTTCCTGATCGTCGCGCCGCGGAACGCGTAGATCGACTGGTCCGCGTCGCCGACGACGCACAGCTCGGAGGGCCCCGGCCGGGTCGGGCTCAGTCGGCCCGCCAGAGCCCGCCGGTCCGTTCGAGAGCCGAAAAGAGAGGCCACCACCGGATACCAGCTCGCGGACCAGGACGTACTGCGCGTGGTTGGTGTCCTGGTACTCGTCCACGAGCACGTGCCGGAACCGGCGCCGGTAGGCGGCCGCGACGTCGGGGAAGGCCTGGAACAGGTTGACCGTGACCATGATCAGGTCGTCGAAGTCCATCGCGCCCGCCGCGACCAGGCGGCGCTGGTACTCCGCGTAGACCTCGGCCAGCGCCTTCTCCCGGGCGCGTGCGCGCCCGGGCGGCGTACGACTCGTAGTCCTCGAGCTCGTTCTTCAGGTTCGAGACCTGCGCCGCCATCGACTTCGGCGGGTACTGGCGGGCGTCGAGCTCGAGCTCGCGGCAGACGAGCGCCATCAGCCGCTGCGAGTCGGCCGAGTCGTAGATCGAGAAGCTCGACGGGTAGCCGAACCTGGCCGCCTCGCGGCGCAGGATCCGGACGCAGGCCGAGTGGAACGTCATCACCCACATCGCCCGGGCGCGGCGGTCGCCGACCAGCTGCGGCGACCCGGCCCGCCATCTCGCCCGCCGCCTTGTTGGTGAACGTGATCGCGAGGATCTCGCCCGGCGACACGTCCCGCTCGGCCAGCAGGTAGGCGATCCGGTGGGTGAGCACCCGGGTCTTCCCCGAGCCGGCCCCGGCGACGATCAGCAGCGGTCCGCCGGCGTGGGTGACGGCGGCGCGCTGCTGCGGATTGAGGCCGTCGAGGAGGGTCGTGGTCACGGCTTCAAGCCTAGGCCGTGGCACCGACAAAGGAGCCGTCACCAGTCAGCCTGCAGACACCGAATATCACCGTTACCTGCAGTTTTTCATCATGAAATGTACCGATTTGGCCACGATCGAAGGCTGAATGCGCGGTATCGTGACCATGCCCTTACCCGTAACCGCAGGGGGTCATCCCATGGGATCGCGCGGCCGATCCATACGGCTCAGAATTTACTTCCTGGTAGCCATCCCGCTGATCACGATGCTCGGCCTGTTCGGGTACGTGGCGTACACGTCCATCACGAACTACCTGAACCTGGACCGGGCGCCGAACCTCATCAAGGCCACCGCCGAGCCGCTGACCAACTTCGTCAGCCTGCTGCAGGCCGAGCGCCGCGCG
>CAWIIX010000026.1:0-220478 GCA_963836195.1 uncultured Actinomycetota bacterium
TCACCACCGCGGCGTTCAGCGCGTTGCCGACGTTCTGGCCGTACTGCGTGTCGAGGAACTGCATCGTGTAGGCGGCCTGGTTCAGGGCCTGGAGCGCCGAGACGCTGACCGAGTCGGTCACGACCGACTGCGCGGCCTTGTTGACGGGGAGGGTGATGAACGCCGTGGCGTAGGCCTGCTGCTCGGGCGTGGTCACGAGGTACTCAAGGAACTCGAAGGCCTCCTTCGGGGCGTTCGGGGACACCGAGTAGCCGTCGATGCCGCCCATCATCGCGCTCGGGTCGCCCGCGCCGCCGGGAACCGCCGGGAAGGGGAACCAGCCGAGGTCAGGCAGCGGCTTCTGGTTCGGGGTGAGGGTGGAGATCGTGCCCGGGTCCCAGGCGCCCATGAGCTCCATGCCGGCCTTGTGGTTGGCCACCAGGCCGGCCGAGGAGCCCGCGCCCACCTGCGCGGCGGTCGTCAGGAAACCCGGCTGGAACGGGTTGATCTTGAGGAACGCCGTTAGGTCGTTACCGGCCTTCGTCCAGCACGGGTCGGTGAACTTGAGGGTCGTGCCGGCCGCGTTCATCGTGGCCTGGCTGCACTCGCGGAGGGCGAAGTTGTAGTACCAGTGGGCCGCGGGCCACGCGTCCTTGGCGCCGACCGCGATCGGCGCGACGTTGATGGCCTTCAGCTTGGCGACATCGGCCTCGAGCTCAGGGATGGTGGTCGGCGTCGAGGTGATGCCCGCCTGCTTGAAGAGGTCCTTGCTGTAGTAGATCCCCTCGGGCTGCTGGTCCAGCGGGATGGCGTAAATCTTGCCGTTAAGAGTCTCGCCTGCGAGCGCGGCCGCGCTGACATTGGCCTGGTCCGCGGCGGTGAGGGTAAGCGGCGCGACCTGGCTCGCGTTGACCATGGCCAGCATCTTGCCGCCGCCGCGCTGGAAGAAGATGTCCGGCGTCGAGTTCGAGGCCAGCGCGGTCTGCAGCTTGCCGTCGTAGTCCTCGTTCTGGATGGCCTGCATCTTGATCGTCACGCCCGGGTGGGCCGCGTCGAAGGACTTGACGGCGTTCTGGAAGAACGTAAGGCCGGGTCCAGGGGTGGCGTTCGTCCAGAAGGTCAGCGTGACGGGGCTGGTGGAGGAAGGGCTATTGCCGCCATTGCTGCTGCTGCCGCCGCTAGAGCAGGCGGCGGCAGCCAGGACGACGCCGAGGCCGAGTGCGGCTATCGCCGCAGCGGGGGTTTTCTTCATCATCGTAGAAACTCCTTGAGCGAAACTGGGTACCACGACTACTCCGAAGACGCTCCGCGGGAGCGGCGGCAACTGCGCGGCTGCTACGCATGGTCGTCTCCTGGGATTGGGCACAAGCCACTTTCGAAAGTTTTCGAGCGACTTTCGACGTGCCGTCATCGTAAGGACGAGCGACAGCGGGGTCAACCCCCCGTTTCCATGGCGTTACGAACATTTTCATCACTTGACGATTCGCGTACGATGCTGCGAGAACAGCGCAGTTCAGTCGATCTGCGCTACCGAGAAGTTTCGAGATTAACCCGAAAGGTGAGGTCGTGCGGAAGACCACGCTCGCCGCCATCGCAGCCGAGGCAGGCGTTTCGCTGCCCACTGTGTCGAAGGTGGTGAATGGCCGCCCAGACGTCTCGCCCTCCACCCGCGCCCGGGTGGAGCAGCTTCTTGACCGGCATAAGTATCCCCGAACCGGACCGCGACTCAGCCGTCGCTCTGGACTCATAGACCTCGTGTTCATCGGTCTGGACAGCCCCTGGGCGGTCGAGATCCTGCGCGGCGTCGAGGAATGGGGCGCGGAGCGGGGGACCGCGATCGCGGTCTCCTCGGTGCGGCACGGCGACGCCCGGCCGGCCAGCTGGACCTCGACGATCGCTAGCCACCACAGCGACGGGGTGATCCTGGTGACCACCAAGCTGACCGAGACTCAAGTCGGCCAGCTCCGCGGGGCTGGCATACCGCTGGTCGTCATCGACCCGGTCAACACGCCGCCGGCCGATATCCCGTCCGTCGGGGCGACCAACTGGGCGGGCGGGTTCGCCGCCACCGAGCACCTGCTCTCCCTGGGCCACCGGCGGATCGCCGCGATCACCGGTCCGGCCGACTATCTGTGCAGCCTGGCCAGGCTCGACGGCTACCGGTCGGGCCTGGAGCGGGCCGGCGTCGCGTTCGACCCGGCGCTCGTCCGGTACGGCGACTTCCGCCACGAAGGGGGATTCGGCTGCGCGTCCGAACTGCTCAGCCTGCCCGGCCGGCCAACGGCGATCTTCGCGGGCAGCGACCAGCAGGCCTTCGGCGTCTACGAGGCCGCCCGCCAGCACGGGCTGCGCATTCCCGAGGACCTGTCCGTGGTCGGATTCGACGATCTGCCGGTCGCCCGCTGGGCCTCGCCGCCGATGACCACCGTCCGGCAGCCGCTGGCCGAGATGGGAAACGCCGCCGCGCAGATGCTCGGCGAGCTGATCGACGGCGTGCCGCTGCGGTCGACCCGGATGGAGCTGACCACCGAACTCATCGTGCGCGAGTCGACCGCCACCCCCAAGGCCGACTCCGCGACCCCAGGGAGCAACGAGAAATGACAGGTCCCATGGACAACACCGAAGTCTCCGTCATGCCACGATCCGACGCGGATCTCGGCCCAGGCTCGTCAGCGACGGGCCCGGCGAAACCCTGGCACGACCCGGCGCGGTCGGCCGACGAGCGGGTGGCCGAGCTGCTCAGCCGGATGACGCTGGCGGAGAAGATCGCCCAGCTTGGGAGTATCTGGCAGGGCGCGTCGGGCGAGGGCGACGGCGTGGCGCCGATGCAGGACCAGTTCAACGAGGAGCAGCCGCCGCTCCAGGAGCTCATCAAGAACGGGATCGGCCAGCTCACCCGGGTGTTCGGCAGCCGCCCGGTGTCGGCCGGCGCCGGGATGCGGGCGCTGGCCGGGCTGCAGGCGCGGATCGTGGCGGGCAGCCGGTTCGGCATCCCGGCGGTCGCGCACGAGGAGTGCCTGACCGGGTTCGCCGCCTGGGGCGCCACGATCTACCCGACGTCGCTGGCCTGGGGCGCGTCCTTTGACCCGGCCCTGGTCGGCGAGATGGCGGCCGCGTTCGGCGCGACCATGCGGGCGACCGGCATCCACCAAGGGCTAGCGCCGGTCCTCGACGTGACCCGCGACTACCGCTGGGGCCGGGTCGAGGAGACCATCGGCGAGGACCCGTACCTGGTCGGAACCGTCGCCACCGCCTACGTGCAGGGGCTGCAGTCGGTCGGCCTGCAGGCGACGCTCAAGCACTTCGCCGGGTACTCCGCGTCGCGAGCCGGCCGGAACCACGCGCCGGTCTCGATGGGCCCGCGCGAGTTCGCCGACGTCATCCTCCCGCCGTTCGAGATGGCGATCAGGATCGGCGGCGCCCGGTCGGTGATGCCGACCTACATCGACCGCGACGGCGTGCCCGCCAGCGCCGACCCGAGCCTGCTGACCGCCCTGCTCCGCGACGAGCTCGGCTTCGACGGCGTGGTCGTCTCCGACTACTTCGCGGTCTCCTTCCTCCAGCTCCAGCACGCGGTCGCGGCGGACAAGGCCGGCTCGGCGGCGCTGGCGCTGGCGGCCGGGCTTGACGTGGAGCTGCCGAGCACCCGCTGCTACGGCGACCCGCTGCTGGCCGCGGTCACCGCCGGCGACGTCCCCGAGGCGCTCATCGATCGCGCCGCCGCCCGAGTGCTGAGGCAGAAGCTCGAGCTCGGCTTGCTCGACCGCGACTGGTCGCCGCTCCCGGCCGGCCACGAGTCGGACGGGCGGGCCGAGGACCAAGACCTGGACCTCGACCCGCCCGAGCAGCGGGACATCGCCCGGCGGCTGGCCGAGGAGTCGGTCGTGCTGCTCGCCAACGACCGGCAGGCGCTGCCGCTGCCGAAGACGGCCCGGGTCGCCGTCATCGGGCCGCTGGCCGACGACCCGCTCGCGTTCTTCGGCTGCTACACGATGCCCAGGCACCTCCAGCACCAGGCGTGGTTCGACGGCGGCAGCGGGGCCGGGGTTGAGGTTGCCACCATGCTCACCGCGCTCCGCGAGGAGCTCCCCGACGTCGGCTACGCGCGCGGGTGCGACGTCGCCACGGCCGACCGGAGCGGGTTCGCCGATGCAGTCGCGACGGGCCGTTCGGCCGACTTGATTGTTGCCGTGGTGGGCGACCAGGCCGGCCTGTTCGGGCACGGAACCAGCGGCGAGGGGTGCGACGTCACCGACCTCACCCTCCCCGGCGTGCAGCAGGACTTGCTGCAGGCGCTGGCCGACACCGGCACGCCGGTGGTGGCGGTGCTCGTCACCGGCCGGCCGTACGCACTGGGCGAGGTGGCGGACCGGCTGGCCGCCGTCGTCCAGGCGTTCTTCCCCGGCGAGGAGGGCGGTCATGCGATCGCCGGGGTGCTGACCGGGCGGGTGACGCCGAGCGGCAAGCTGCCGGTCGAGATCCCCCGGCTGCCGGGCGCGCAGCCCTCGACCTACCTGCGCTCGCGCAACGCGGCGCTGCACGCGGGCAGCTCGGTGGACCCCACGCCGCTGTTCGCGTTCGGGCATGGCCTCTCGTACACGACGTTCGGGTACGAGGACCTCGAGCTGTCGGCGGACCACACGGCGACCGACGGCGGGGTGGGGATCTCGTGCACCGTGCGCAACACGGGTTCCGTCGCCGGGACCGAGGTGGTCCAGCTCTACCTGGGTGACCCGGTGGCCTCGGTGGTGCGGCCGACCCGCTGGCTGGCCGGCTTCACCCGGGTGACACTGGTACCGGACGAGAGCGCGCGGGTGACCTTCCGCCTGCATGCCGACCGGACCGCCTTCACCGGGCTGGACGGAGTCCGGATCGTCGAGCCGGGCGAGATCTCGGTTGCCGTCGGGGGCGCGTCCGACGACCTGCCCCTGTCCGGCTCGTTCACGCTAACCGGCCCGGTACGGCCGGTCGGGGCCGACCGGGTACTTACCACCCCGGTCTCGGTCCGGACGCTCAGCACAGAAGAGACGTGACCGGGCTTCCCCTGAGCGCGGAACGTCATCTATCATCCCACCTCATTGATCATCAACATTTATCAGCGCAATGTTGCCGTGACAGCCGCCGGCGGACATCATGAAGACACGGCAGACAAGGGAGCTTCTCAATGGCACAGATCGTCCTTGAACACGTGGAGAAGGTCTACTCGGGGGGCGTCAAGGCCCTCGACGACCTGAACCTTGAGGTGAAGGAGGGCGAGTTCATGGTGCTTGTCGGTCCTTCCGGATGCGGCAAGTCGACGGCGCTGCGGTCCATCGCCGGCCTTGAGGAGATCACCGACGGCACCATCTCGATCGGCACCCAGGTCGTCAACGACCTGCCGCCGAAGGACCGCGACATCGCGATGGTGTTCCAGAACTACGCGCTCTACCCGCACATGACGGTCGAGGCCAACCTCGCCTTCGGCCTCAAGCTCCGGCACACGCCGAAGGCGGAGATCAAGCGGCGGGTCGGCGAGGCGGCGGCGCTGCTCGGCCTCGAGCCGTACCTCAACCGCAAGCCCGCGGCCCTGTCAGGCGGCCAGCGGCAGCGCGTCGCGATGGGCCGGGCGATCGTCCGCGAGCCGCAGGCGTTCCTGATGGACGAGCCGCTGTCCAACCTCGACGCCAAGCTCCGGGTGTCGATGCGGGCGGCCCTCAACCAGCTGCACGAGCGGCTCGGCATCACGACCGTGTACGTGACCCACGACCAGGTCGAGGCGATGACCCTCGGCGACCGCGTCTGCGTCATGCGGGACGGCCGGATCCAGCAGGTCGACAGCCCGCAGCGGCTGTTCGAGTCGCCGGTGAACCTGTTCGTGGCGGGCTTCATCGGCTCCCCCGCGATGAACTTCGCGCAGGCCTCGCTCGACCGCGGCGACGGCGGGGCGACGGTCAGCTTCGCCGGCTTCCAGCTCCCGGTGCCGGCGTCGGTCTTCGAGGCCAAGCCCGGGCTCGACGGGTACCTGGGGAAGCAGGTCATCCTCGGCGTCCGGCCGTCCGACTTCGAGGACGGCGCCTACGGCGACGCGTCGTGGGCCCGGTTCCCGGTCACGGTCGGCGTCACCGAGGAGCTCGGGACCGAGATCCACGCAATCTTCACGATCGACGCCCCGCCGGTCGAGCACGCCTCCATCGCCAGCGCCTCCGACGGCTCGTCGGAGGAGGATGAGACGGTCACCGCGCTGGCCGGCGGCAAGACGCTGTGGACCGCGCGCGTTTCCTCCAGGTCCGGCGTCCGGTCCGGGCAGCCGCTCGAGCTGGCGATCGACACCAGCCGCCTGCACTTCTTCGACCCGGCCAGCGGCGAGTCGATCGGCCACCCGCTGACGGTGGGCGAGCCCGGCCGGCGTCGCCGGGTAACCGCTCTGGCTGTTGCGTGGCCGCGGGCCGCTTGTGGCGAGATCCGCCGCGAGCGGCCCGCGATCATGAGCGGGCACCGGGCGAGTCCTGCAACGGCCCCGTACCGCTGGCCGCCCACCGTCGACGGCACGCTCCGCGATCCGCTGACCGGCCTCGACGCGGTCGCCCGCCTGGTGCCCGGCTACGCGGGCGGTTTCGCGCTCGGACACGCCGAGCGCCCCGCCTGGCACCCACCCGTCTCGCCGCCGGGCCCCGCCGACCCATGACGATGCGGCCCTGGGGCCCACCGGACCGGATAGAGCGGGCCCGTGGCCCCCAGGGCCGTAACGGAGCTGGGCCCGTGGCCCCCAGGGCCATAACGGAGCTGGGCCCGTGGCCCCCAGGGCCATAACGGAGCTGGGCCCGTGGCCCCCAGGGCCATAACGGAAGTGGGCCGGTGGCCCGCAGGGCTGTAACGGGGCTGATACGGCGACGCCTGACGGTCAGACTCGGGCCGGGGCGGGGCCGGTTGAGCCGCGGACGACCAGCTCGGGCTCGAAGAGGAGCTCCTCCGCGTGACCGACCGTGGTCTCCATCTGGCTGACCAGCAGCGCCACGGCGGACTTGCCCATCGACTCGATGGGCTGCCTGACCGTCGTCAGCGGTGGGTCGGTGCAGTTCAGCCACGCCGAGTCGTCGTAGCCGACCACCGAGACGTCGCCCGGCACGGTCAGGCCCGCGCGGCGCACCGCCCTGATCGCGCCGAGCGCGAGCACGTCGCTGCCGCAGATGACGCCGGTGACGCCCTGGCGCAGCATCCGGCTGGTCGCCGCCTGCCCGCCCTCGAGCGAGAACAGCGCGTGCTCGACCGGCGCGGCGGAGATGCCGGAGCGCCGGGCGTGGTCCTCGAACCCGACCAGCCGACGGCGCGACGGCATATGATCCTCCGGGCCGAGCAGCAGCCCGATGCGGTCGTGCCCGAGCGCGGCCAGGTGGTTGAAGGCCTGTCCCGCCGCGGCGAAGTCGTCGCAGGCGACGCGCGGGAACTCGAGGCTGTCGATGGCGGCGTTGACGATCACCACCGGCACGCCCCTGGTGCGCAGCATCCGGAAGTGGTCGTGCGGGGCGGCGACCTCGGTGCAGTTGCCGCCCGCGAACACCACCCCCGATGCGTGCTGGTCGAGCAGCATGTCGACGTAGTCGGCCTCGGAGAGCCCGCCCTCGGTGCGGGTGCAGAGCACCGGGGTGAAGCCACGCTGGGCCAGCGCCCCGCCGATGACCTCGGCCAGCGCGGGGAAAATGGGGTTCTGCAGTTCGGGCAGCACGAGGCCGACAAGCCGGGCACGCTGCCCGCGCAGCTTGCTCGGGCGTTCGTAGCCGAGCACGTCCAGCGCGGTGAGTACCGCGTCTCTGGTGCTATCGGACACACCTGCTTTGCCGTTGAGCACTCGGCTCACGGTCGCCTCACTGACCCCAACCTTCTTGGCGACGTCTGCGAGTCGCCGGGCGGGAGTTCGCGTCATGCTGCAAACGATACGGCATTTTTCCGCAAGTTACAGTCGTCTTCCTCCGGTTTCTTCGCTATCCGCCACCGTAATAAAGTTGTGTCTTTTCATCAGATCATCAACATCTTGCAAGCAGATGTCCGGAAACGTATCGTGCTCTCAACGGCGACGGCGCCAAACCGACTCATCGCAGCGGCGCGGTCGCACATCGCCGACGTTCAGCCCCAGGAAAGGGATGGAGCGATGAAGAGCAGACAGCGTTATGGACTGCGCTACCGCCCGGTAGTCGCGGTCGCCGCCGTAGCAGGAATTGTCCTCGGCGCCGCAGCCTGCGGTAGCAGCAGCAGTGGCGGCACCACCACAGCCGGCTCGACAGGCCCGGTGACTATCAGCATCGACTGCGCGCCGCCAGCGGCGCAGCAGCCAGTGCAGAACAAGGAGTGGCTGGAGGACGTGGCCCTCTTCGAGAAGGCCAACCCCAACATCACCATTCACAGCGTCTACAACTACCCGTGCGACGCGGTGCCGGCGACGTTCGCCGCGATGCTGCGGGCCGGGACCGAGACCAACCTCTACTACACCTACTTCACCGACCTGCCGCAGGTGCTGCTGGCCGGCCAGGCGGCGAACATCACCAAGTACGTCACCACAAAGACCGTGCCCAATCTCAATGACATCGCGCCGAGCTCGCTCAAGGCGGATGAGGCGGGCTCGACCCTGTACGGCCTGCCGACCTCCAACTACACCCAGGGGCTGATCTACAACAGGAAGCTCTTCACCGAGGCCGGGCTGAACCCGAACGACCCGCCGAAGACCTGGACCGATGTTGAGGCCGACGCCACCAAGATCGCCAAGCTCGGCGGCGGCATCGAGGGCTGGGGCGACTACAGCGCGGGCAACAACGGCGGCTGGCACTTCTCCTCGTACATGGACGCACTCGGCGGCACTACCGTCAACAACAGCGGCGCCGCCCCGACGGCGGCCTTCGACAACGCCAACGGCACCGCGATCCTCGAGGCGCTGCACACGCTGCGGTTCACCGATAACGCGATGAGCCCCACCCAGGGCCTGGCCTGGGGCACGCTCCAGCAGCAGTTCGCCGCGGGCAAGCTCGGCATGTACATCGGCGCACCGGACGACATCTACAACGTGATCGTGCCGACCGACAAGGGCAACCTGAGTGACATCGGGATGGCGCCGCTGCCCAGCGTTACCGGCACCCCAGCCGGCTCGCTCTCCGGCGGCAACGACTTCATGTTCTCCCCGAAGGACACCCCGGCGCAGATCGCGGCCGGCGTCAAGTGGCTCAACTTCGAGGACCTCACGCCCGGCGTCGGGCAGTTCAACTTCGCCCGACAGAAGTCGGACGGGTTCCCCGTCGGCTTCCCCGAGCCTGAACTGTTCGTCGGTGCCACCGGCACCAAGATCAACCAGCTCCGGGCCGCTTCCGCGACGATCAACGTGTCGTACTACCAGTCGTTCATCGACGCGCAGACACCCGGCGACGGCGAGCCGTTCGACGCCCAGGCCGTCTACAAGACGCTCGACCCGGTCATGCTGGCCGTGCTGAGCGAGCAGAACGCCGACATCCCGGCGCTGCTCAAGACCGCGTCGACGAACGTCAACACGATCCTGGCAAACAGCGCGGGATAAGGGGAAACCCGGGACCGTTCGGGCGACTCATCATTAATCTCAACCACCAGCCGAGCGCGGGGCGGGCGGCGATCTCAGCCGGCCGCCCCGGGCCCGGTCGATCCGCGACCGAACCAACAGGAGAAGCGAATGGCGAATGTTGTGACCCGCGTCGCGCGGCGCGCGACGCCGCCGGCGACCGCCGCCAGGCGGCGGCCCAGGGCGGTGCTGCCGCGGGCGCGGCGAAACGCCGCCGCCTGGGGGTTCCTGATCGGCGCGGTGCTCTGCTTCTCGTTCTTCTCCTGGTACCCGATCGTCCGCGAATTCATCATGAGCTTCCAGAAGCCGGTATACGGGGGCGGCTATGCGTTTGCGGGGTGGTCGAACTACGTCCGGATATTCCATGACCCGACCTTCTGGCAGGCCTGGCGGAACACGCTCGAGTTCACTATCCTCGCGCTGATCCTCGGGTTCGCGGCCCCGTTCGTGGTGGCGATCGTGCTCAACGAGCTGCGGCACGCGCGCGGCTACCTACGGGCGCTCGTCTACCTGCCGGTGATGCTGACGCCGGCCGCGGCGCTGCTGCTTTTCGCCTACTTCTACAACCCGCAGTACGGCCTCTTCGACGACATCCTGCACTTCCTCCACCTGCCGACGTCGCAGTGGGTGTTCCAGCCGGGCACCGGATTCTTCAGCGTCGCGATGGTGTCGGTGGTGATCGCGTCGACCTGGATGAACATGGGCAGCGCGACGCTCATCTACCTGGCCGCGCTGCAGAACATCCCCGGCGAGCTGTACGAGGCGGCCGAGCTCGAGGGCGCGGGCATCCTGCGCCGGATCAGGCACGTGACCATCCCGCAGACCAGGCTGATCCTGACCCTGCTGCTGATGCTGCAGGTCGTCGCCACCATGCAGATGTTCATCGAGTCCTTCGTGCTGACCAACGGCGGCGGTGGCGTGGGCGACAACACGCAGTCCGTGGTGATGCTCATCTATCAGTACGCGTTCGCGATGAGCGGCGCGAGCAACTACAACAGCGCCTCGGCACTCGGCGTGGTCCTCATGCTGGTGCTCGCCGTGTTCTCGGGCGGGTTCCTGTGGGTCACCCGTGAGCGCGGCTAGGGGGTTCTGACTTCTCATGGCCAGCCTTATCACCGCTAGCGACAGGGCCCGGGCCTCCCGGCGCCGCCAGACGACAACGACGACGCGGACGTTGATCTCCGAGGTGCAGCTCAACCGGCGGAGCGGGAGGATCGTGTACCGCGTCGTGCTGACGCTGGTTCTCGTGGGGTTCACGCTGGTGTTCATCGGGCCGCTGTACTTCCTGTTCACCGACGGGCTCAAGTCGACTCAGGAAGCGATCGCCACCCCGCCCACGCTCTACCCGCATGCCCTGCACCCGAGTAACTACGTGCAGGCGTGGAACCGGCTGGACGTCGGCCGGATGCTGTGGAACTCCGTCTACTACGCGGCCGGCGCGCTGGCGTTCCAGCTCGTGTTCGACGTGACCGCCGCCTACTCGCTGTCCAAGCTGCGCCCGGTATTTGGCAACGTCGTGCTGTTCCTCATGCTCGCCACGCTGATGATCCCGGCCACCGTGCTCGTCGTGCCGCAGTACGTGACCATCGTCAACCTGCCGTTGGTGCACTGGAACCTGGTCGGCACGCCGGAGGCGATCTGGCTGCCGTCGGTGGCCAACGCGTTCAACATCTTCCTGCTCAAGCGGTTCTTCGACTCGATACCGACGGATTACATCGACGCCGCTTCCGTGGATGGCGCGTCCCGGCTGATGATCCTGTGGAAGATCGTGCTGCCCATGTCGCGCCCGATCCTCGGCGTGGTCTCGATCTTCGCCACGGTCGCAGTGTGGAAGGACTTCCTCTGGCCGCTGCTGGTCGAGTACGGCTACAGCCCGACCAGGGAGGGGCTCAACGTCGGTATCTGGCAGGCGACATACGGGACGCCGGAGAACCTCATCATCGCCGCGTCCGCGATGGCGGCCATCCCCACGATCGTGTTCTTCCTCATCTTCCAGCGCAACATCATGGCCGGCCTCACCGCCGGCGGCATCCGAGGCTGATCAACGGGTGCGAGCACGCCCGCCGCATCCGCATCAGCCGGCCGCGGTCATCGACCGCTGCCCAAACCCTGGAGAAAGCAGGTTTACCGTGCACAAGCCGGCATCACCCGAGCCATCGTCATCGGGGTCGAGCGATTCCTGGTGGCGCGGCGCCGCGATCTACCAGCTGTACGTCCGCAGTTTCGCCGATGCGAGCGGCGACGGGATCGGCGACCTGGCCGGCGCGCGGGCTCACCTGCCGTATCTGGCCGAGCTCGGCATCGACGCGATCTGGTTCAACCCCTGGTACCCGTCGCCCCAGTTCGACGCTGGCTACGACATCGCCGACTACCGCAGTATTGATCCCCTGTTCGGCACGCTGGCGGACGCGGACGCGCTGATCACCGAGGCGCACGCGCTCGGCATAAAGATCATCATTGACGTGGTCCCCAATCACAGCTCCTCGCTGAACCCGTGGTTCATCGAGGCCCTGGCGGCCGGCCCCGGGTCGGCCGCGCGGGACCGGTTCTGGTTTCGGCCGGGCACCGGGCCGGGCGGCGACCAGCCGCCGAACAACTGGCAGTCGATCTTCGGCGGCCCGGGCTGGACCCGGATCACCGAGCCCGATGGCACGCCGGGCGAGTGGTACCTGCACCTGTTCGCGCCCGAGCAGCCCGACTTCAACTGGGACAGCCCGGCCGTCCGGCGCGAGTTCGAGGACGTGCTCAGGTTCTGGTTCGACCGCGGGGTCGACGGCATCAGGATCGACTCGGCCGCGCTGCTGGCCAAGGACCCGGCCCTGCCCGACTACTCAGCCGACTCGGGTGACCCGAATCCGTATACCGACCTGGACGAGGTGCACGAGATCTACCGGTCCTGGCGGGCCGTGGCCGACGAATACCCGGGCCGGGTCCTGGTCGGCGAGGTCTGGCTGCCCGACGCGGCGCGACTCGCGCGCTATGTCAACCCGGGCGAGCTGCACACGGTCTTCAACTTCCCGTACCTGAGCTGCCCGTGGGACGCCGCCGCGCTGCACCAGGTGATCGACCAGACGCTGAGCCTGCCGGGCGAGGCCCCGGCGACCTGGGTGCTGTCCAACCACGACGTCGACCGGATCGTCACCAGGTACGGCCGGGCGGACACCGCGTTCGACCTGCAGCGGCGACGGTACTTCCACGGCTTCGGGGCTGACCTGGAGCTCGGCGCCCGCCGGGCGCGGGCGGCGGCGCTGCTGACGATGGCGCTGCCCGGCGCGGTCTACATCTACCAGGGCGAGGAACTCGGGCTGTGGGAGGTGCAGGACATCCCCGACGAGCTCCGCCAGGACCCGATCTTCTACCGCACGCACGGCGACGACCCCGGCCGCGACGGGTCCCGGGTGCCGCTGCCGTGGTCCGGGACCGAGCCGCCGTTCGGCTTCACGCCGCCCGGCGCGTCGGCCGTGCCGTGGCTGCCCCAGCCGAAGGAGTGGCGCGACCTCACGGTCGCGGCCGAGTCCGCCCGTGACGACTCGATGCTCCGGCTCTACCAGGACGCGCTGCGCATCCGGCACTCCGAGGATTCGCTCGGCGATGCCCCGATGAGCTGGCAGCCTTCTCCCGACGGGGTGCTCGCCTTCGACCGCGGCTCGTCCTTCCGCTGTGTGACGAACCTGTCGGCCGAGCCGGTTCCGCTCCCGCCGCAGGCGTCCGCCCTGCTCGCCAGCGGGCCGCTCGACACCGGGTTGCTGCCGCCTGACACCACCGTCTGGCTGCGGATCGGGTAACCCAGGGCCGGCCTGCTCGGCCGGGCGGCGCGCGGCTACCTCGCTACGCGCGCTGCCCGGCGGCCTCCTGATCGGACTGGCCGGCCTGGGGAGGCACCTGGGCCGGGTCGCGGTCACCGACGCGGAACTCGAGCGCGTCGCCTTCCTCGGCCACGGTCACGTGCTGCCCCGGGCTGAGCTCGCCGCCGAGCAGCATGGCGGACAGCCGGTTGTCCACCTCCCGCTGGATCGTCCGGCGCATCGGCCGGGCGCCGAACTCGGGCTGGAATCCGCGCCGGGCGAGCCAGTCGACCGCCCCGGCGGTGAAGTCCACCGTGATGTCCTGCGCGTGCAGTCGCCGGACGGTCTCCTCGAGCAGCAGGCTGGTGATCTGGCGCAGCTGGGTCTCGTCGAGCTGCCGGAAGACGATGATCTCGTCGATCCGGTTGAGGAACTCCGGCCGGAACGCCTCGCGCAGCCTGCTCATGATCCGGTCCTGCGCCTGCGCGTCCTGGCTCCCGCCCTGGCCCCCATCGCCCCCGCCGTCGAAGCCGAGCCTGCGGCGGCCGATCAGGTCCGAGCCGAGGTTGCTGGTCATGATCACGACCGTGTTCTTGAAGTCGACCGTGCGGCCCTGGCCGTCGGTCAGCCGGCCGTCATCGAGCACCTGCAGCAGGATGTTGAACACATCCGCGTGCGCCTTCTCGATCTCGTCGAGGAGCAGGACCGCGTACGGGGTCCGGCGGACCGCCTCGGTGAGCTGGCCCGCCTCCTCGTAGCCGACGTAGCCGGGAGGGGCGCCGACCAGGCGGCTGACCGTGTGCCGCTCCTGGAACTCGCTCATGTCGATCCGGATCATCCGGTCCTCGCTGCCGAACAGCGCCTCGGCCAGCGCCCGCGCCAGCTCGGTCTTGCCGACGCCGGTCGGCCCGAGGAACAGGAAGCTGCCGATGGGCCGGTTCGGGTCGCCGAGCCCGGCCCGCGAGCGCCGGACCGCCTCGGCGATCGCCGTCACCGCGTCGTCCTGGCCGATGACCCGCTGGTGCAAGTTCCCCTCGAGCTCGAGAAGCCGTTCCCGCTCCTCCTGGGTGAGCTGCGCGACCGGGATGCCGGTCGAGCGGGAGACGACCTCGGCGATGTCGGCCGTGCCGACCTCGGGCACGTTCTTCTGGGCGGCCTCGTCGCCATTACCGTCGGCGGCGCTGTCCACCCGATCGGTCAGCTCGGCGATCTCGTCCCGCAGCGACCCCGCCCGGTCGTAGTCCTCCGCCGCGACGGCCTCGTCCTTCTCCCGGTGCAGCTGGTCGAGGCGCCGCTCGAGCTCGCGCCGGTCCTTGGCCGGCCGCTTGGTCCGCAGCCGGACCCGGGCGCCGGCCTGGTCGATGAGGTCGATCGCCTTGTCCGGCAGGAACCGGTCGGTAATGTACCGGTCGGACAGTTGCGCGGCCGCCACCAGCGCCTCGTTGGTGAAGCGGACCTGGTGGTGCGCCTCGTACCGGTCCCGCAGCCCGCACAGGATCTCGATCGTGTCGTCCACGCTCGGCTCCGGCACCAGGATCGGCTGGAACCGCCGTTCAAGCGCGGCGTCCTTCTCGATGTCCTTGCGGTACTCGTCGATCGTGGTGGCGCCGACGATGTGCAGGTCGCCGCGGGCGAGGGCGGGCTTGAGCATGTTGCCTGCGTTCATCGCGCCCTCGCCGGCGCCGGCGCCGACCACCGTGTGCAGCTCGTCGATGAAGACGATGAGCTCGTCGTTGTGCGCGGTGATCTCGTTGATGACCTTCTTCAGCCGCTCCTCGAAGTCGCCCCGGTAGCGGGTCCCGGCGACCAGTCCGGCCAGATCGAGCCGGACCAGGCGCTTGTCGCGGAGCGTGTCGGGCACGTCCCCGTCGACGATGCGCTGGGCGATGCCCTCGGCGATCGCGGTCTTGCCGACGCCGGGCTCGCCGATGAGCACCGGGTTGTTCTTCGTCCGGCGCGACAGCACCTCGATCGTCTGCTCGATCTCGGACTCGCGGCCGATCACCGGGTCGATCCGGTCATCGCGGGCCATCGCGGTGAGATCGGTGCTGAACTCGTCGAGGGTGGGGGTGTCCGACGGCGGCTGCCCGCCTGCGCCGCCCGGGCCGCCGCCCGCTGCCGCCTGCTGCAGCGTCTCCGGGGTGACCCGCGCCTCCCGCAGTTGCCGTCCGGCGGCCGACTCCGGGTTGACGGCCAGCGCGAACAGCAGGTGCTCGGGGCCGATGTAGGAGGAGCCGAACGCCCGGGAGACCTGCCGCGCGTCGAGCAGCGCCCGCTTGGCCGACGGGGTCAGGCTGGGCGCCTCCTCGCGGGGCTCGCCGCGCTTGGCGCCCGCTTCGATGTTCCTGGCGATGTGGTCCGGGTCGGCGCCCGCCGCGGTGAGCAGCCGCCGGACCGACTCTTGGCGCGTCGCCGCCCAGAGCAGGTGATCGGTGTCCAGATCGGGGTCGCCCCACCTGGCCGCCTGGGTGGCGGCGTCCCGCATCAGCTCGCGAGCCTGCTCGGTCATCAGCGCACCGATGTCGATCCGCTGGGCCGGCCGCTGCGGCGCCGAGCCGCCGAAGAAACGCGCGAAAATGTCATCGAAAGGACTGGCGCCCATGTCGCCAGGTCCGAATGGGTCATAGGCCATGGTGTGCATTTCCTGACTGGCAGTCGTTGGCGTCAGGGGCACCCGTCCCGGGGGACGAACGCCCGGCAACCGCCAGCCCTACCCGGCCCGATCCTGGGCCAAACTGCCCCATGCCGGCGCAGAGCAATGTGGCGATATCTGAGCGTGACCATTCTCAGTGTGGCTTGTGCGGCTATTTACCCAGGTCAGAGGCGGAGGGTCTGGCGAGCGGCCGTGATCGTCTGGGGAATGTAGCCGGCGCCGAACAGGCAGACGTGGACCAGCAGGGGATGGAGCTGATGGAGCGGGACGCGGGAGCGCCAGCCGTCGGCCAGCGGGACCGTCGCGTCGTACGTGCGCAGGATCTCATCAAGGTGGGGGGCACCAAACAGGGCCAGCATCGCGAGGTCGGTTTCGCGGTGGCCGCCGTGCGCGGCCGGGTCGATCAGCGCCGGGCGGCCGCCCGGCCAGAGCACGTTGCCCGCCCACAGGTCACCGTGGACGCGACTCGGCCGCTCGGGCGGGCCGGCCAGCTCGCGGATGCGGTCGATGACGGCCTCGACCGGGCGCGCGTCGGCCGCCGAGAGCACGCCGGCGTCCCGCGCCCGCTTCAGGTAGGGGGCGAGCCGTCGCTCCGCGTACCAGCTCCCCCAGTCCGGCTCCCGGGTGGTATCGAGGGGAGCGCCGTCGAGCGGGGTGTTGTCGAGCGGGAGCGATGCGATGTAGCCGGGCCACGGCGCCCCGAACCCGGGCGCGCCGGCGGCGTGCATCCTGGCCAGCGCCGCGCCGAAGTTGCGGGCCGCGCCCGGCGTCGGCTCGCCCGGCGGCAGCAGCTCGATGACCAGCGTGCTCTCGTCCGCGCCGAGCACCGCCGGCACCTGAACCGCATCGGCCTGGGCGAGCCAGCGCAGCCCGCTCGCCTCGGCCGCGAACGCCCCCGGCGCCCCGCCGTCGTCGCCGACTGCCGCCTTGACGAAGATCCCCTGGCCGTCGGCCAGCGCCCCGGTCAGGTGCCTGAATCCGTGTCTGATCCCGACCTCCTTGACATCGGCCACCGGAATGCCGACCAGGGCGCCGATGCGGGCCGCGAAATCCTGGGTCATGGGCTTATCCTGCTCCAGAACCGGGGCTCCCCGCTCAGCGCGCGGCCTGTCGGCTACGCCATCGACAGGATCTCCGGCCGGTCAGCTACGCCACCGACCGCGGCTATAACCGCAGCTGGATGAAGAGGGTGCGCCCCGCTGAGTGGGTGAATGTGCCACCGGCCCGCCTGCCCGGGGGCGCCGGTGGCACATTCACGTGGGGGCGCCATGCCCTCGTTATTAATACGGTGGCTGAGCGCCGATGGAGTTAGCCGTCAGAGGTCGGCGTACTGGGGTTCGTCGGCGATCAGGATCCGCTCGAGCAGCCGGGGGAAGTCGCCGTAGTTGCGGACCGCGTAGTGCACCGCGGCCCGGTTATCCCAGAACGCGATCGACCCGGGGCGCCAGCTGAACCGGACCTGAAGCTCGGGCTTCCGGTACTGGTCATGCACGATCGAGAGCAGCTCTCTGCTCTCCGCCCGGTCGAGCCCGACGATCCACGGGTGCTCGGTGAAGTTGACGAACAGGATCTTCCGGCCGGTCTCCCGGTGGGTGCGGACGATCGGGTGGGCCACGATCGGGTAGTCCTGCCCGGCCGCGGCCAGCGCGTCCCGGTAGTCGTGGGTGACGTGCAGGCCCTCGAGTCGCTCCTTGGCGTCCTCCGGCAGCCGGTCGTAGGCAAGGCCGGCGTCTACCCAGATCGTGTCGCCGCCGACGTCCGGGAGGTTCACCGCGCGGAGGACCGCCCCCCAGGTGGGCACCAGCCGCCAGCTGGTGTCGCTGTGGTACGGGTCCCAGCCGTCGGCCTGCTGCCTGGCCAGCAGCTTGGCGTGCCTCTCGTTGGCCTCGGCGGCGGAGATCTTGTGGATGGCAGGCACCGTGTCCGCGTACGCCTTGCTGGTGCTCGGGTGGGTGTAGAGCGGGCCGAACCGGCGCGCGAACGCCGCGTGCTGGTCCTGGTCGAGGTGCTGATCGCGGAAGAAGACGACCTTGTACCTGAGGATGGCGGCCTTGATCTGGTCCCGATCCGCGTCGCTCAGCGGGCGGGTGAGGTCCACCCCGCTGATCTCCGCGCCGATCGTGGGCTGAAGCGGCCGGATGGTGAGGGTCCCGCCCTGGACGACGTGCTCGGTCACTGCGGTCATTGCGACTCCTAATGTCTACTTATTTGACCGGTAATATGTAATTTAGGAGCGAGTTTCCGCAGTGTCAACATTTGATTTCGAATTATCATCAATCCCGGCGATAACTGGGACTGATTCTGAATCGCTATCGATGAGAGACGGCGGCGGCGCGGAAGCCGAGGACGTCGTCGCCGACCTTCTCGTGCACGAGCCGGACGAGGGTGGCGTAGGCGGCGGCGTCGCCGACCGGGTCGTAGCCGCGGATCAGCAGCGTGCTCGCGCCGACGGCGACGTAGTCGAGCAGCGACTCGGCGACCTGCTCGTAGCTGCCGACGAGGGCGGTGGAGTTGCCCGCCGCGCCGGTCGCCTTGGACAGCGCGGTCCACAGGCGCTTGTCGTGCAGGTCCTTCTGCCCGGCGTAGCGGAGCAGCCGCTGCGACCCCTCGGACCCGGCGGTGTTCTGCCGCGACGTACGCGGCGGCGCGCTCCTGAGTGCGCTCGAGGATCTCGTTGGCCCGCTCCCAGGCTGCCTCCTCAGTGTCGGCGGCGATCGGGCGGAGGCTGACCGAGAACCGGTCGACCGTGCGGCCGGCCGCCTGGGCGGCGGCCTGGACCTCGGCGATGCGCTGCCGGATGCCGTCGAGCGGCTGGCCCCAGAAGGCGTAGACGTCGGCGTGCCTGCCGCCCACCCGGACGGCGTGCTCGGACGCGCCGCCGAAGTAGATCGGCAGGTGCCCGCCAGCCGGGCGGACCGAGGACAGCGCGCCCTTCACCCGGTAGAACTCGCCCTCGTAGTCGAAGCGCTCGGACGATGACCACTCGCGCTCGACGATGTCGAGGAACTCGTCCGCGCGCCGGTACCGGGTGGGCTTGTCGGAGAAGTCGCCGTCGCGAGCCTGGTCGGCGTCGTCGCCGCCGGAGATCACGTGCAGCGCGATCCGGCCGGGGTGGAACGCGTCGATCGTGGCGTACATCCGGGCGGCGATCGTCGGGGCGATGAAGCCGGGCCGGTGCGCCAGCAGCACGCCGAGCCGCTCGGTCGCGTTCAGTATCTGGCTGGCCACGGTGAACCCGTCGGGCATGGACGAGCTGTGCGCGATGAGCACCCGGTCGAAGCCGGACTGCTCGTGCACGCGGGCGATGCGATAGAGGTAATCGGGCTGGACGACCTATTATGCCTATCGGTTTAGCTGTGTATAGAGGCACATCACACCAGATGTCCCTGAACTGGGAAAACACCCTGGAAATGCATTAGTCCCGGTGTCCTCCCGCGCGTTTCCGGGCATGGCACCCGACATGAGACGGCGGGATCCTGGCGGCGGGAGGGTGCTCGGGCAGGGAGAGGTGGGCTC
This sequence comes from uncultured Actinomycetota bacterium, assembly GCA_963836195.1. Taxonomy (GTDB): domain Bacteria; phylum Actinomycetota; class Actinomycetes; order Streptosporangiales; family Streptosporangiaceae; genus Trebonia. The sequence continues at coordinate 19,487 of CAWIIX010000026.1, forward strand.
ATGCGGAAGCTGATTGGCGCCGTTGCCGTTGTCGCTGCTCTCACGGCTTGCAGCAGCACGACGACGGTCGTTCACGGGCCGGCGCCGAAGTCGACCCCGACCAGGGCGGCGACGGTGAAACCCGCTCCGGCCGCGAAGCCCACGCCGACCGTCACCAAAACGATCACGCAGGCATCGACGCCAGCGGACTCCACGCCGACGCCGGCCGCGAGCACGCCCGCGCCCGCGGCCGCTACCCCAGCGGCTGCCGCGGCGGCCGGCTACCTCGGGGACATCTTCGGCGGCGGCACCGGCAACCCGTGCAACTTCGCCAGCGGCTACCAGGTCGGCGACTGCAACCCCGCCGGGGAGACCGAGCAGCAGTACATCGAGAACCCCGGCGGCCCCGCGCCCGGCACGTCAACGAACGCCCAGGGGTGCTACTACGTGAAGATGGGCGAGGGCTACTGCCCGTCGACCAACACCTACATACCGATGAGAGATCCCAACGGCTGAGGGCGACCGGCAGCCGCCGACGGCGGCGCGTTAGTCGAGGCCGACGGCGGTCCAGTCAGACTGGGGCGCGCTCGGGGTGATGGCGAGGAGGACTCGGTCGTCGGCGATCAGGTCGGCGGCGAGGGTGTCGTCGGGCGGGATCTCGCGGCCGTGCTTCTCGCGGATGGCGCGGAACAGGTGGAGGTTGGGCTTGACGTCCTCGAGGATCTCGACCGTGCCGGAGAGCGCCACGTAGCGGTGGCCGGTCGCGTCGTCGACCACGAGCTCGACCCGCGGGTCGCGGCTGAAGATCTTGTACTTCACCCGGGGACGGGTGGTGGAGACGTAGAAGCGCTCGCCGTCCCAGAGGAACCAGTTCGGGGAGACGTGCGGGCGGCCGTCCTTGCGGATGCCGACGACGATCACATTGCGGGGTTCGGCCAGGAAGGCTTCAACAGCCGTGCGAGAGGTCATGGCAGCACTCTAATACCGGTCTTTGCCGATCGGAATAGTAATGTTCGGGTCGGAGGCGGAGTCAGGGTCCGTTCGGGATAATCGGTTTTATGGATTTTTCAATCACGCGCGACCCTCACGGGGTTCCGCATGTGCTCGCGGAGACTGCCGCCGACGCGTGGGCCGGGATGGGCTACGCGTGCGCGCAGGACCGGCTGTTCCAGCTTGACTACGACCGGCGGCGGGCGTGCGGGCGGTGGGCCGAGATCGCCGGGGCCGGGGCGGTCGGCGGGGATGTGCTGGCGCGCCGGCTCGGGCTGGCCGCGGCCGCCCGGCGGGACGTCGCCGTGATGTCGGCGACGGCGCGGACGGCGTTCGAGTCGTACGCGAGCGGGGTCAACGCCGCGATCGCGGACGGGGCGCTGCCGCTGCCGGGGCGGTACCCGGTCGAGCCGTGGCTTGCCTGGCACTCGGTGGCCGCGTTCCTGGTGCGGCACGTGCTGATGGGACAGTGGCAGCACAAGCTCGCCAACGCAGTGCTGCTCGCGCGCGTCGGGCCCTCGGCCTTCGCCCGGCTGGAGACGCGGCCGCCGCTCGGGTCGCCGCTGGCGGTGCCGCCCGGCGGGCGGCTGTCGGCCCCGGTCGCCCGGCTGCTCGACGACGCGCTGGCCGACGTCGTCGGGCACCTCGGTTTCCTGGCCGAGGTCGAGCCGGGATCGAACGCGTGGGCGGTCAGCGGGCGCCGGACCGCGCATGGCGGGGCGGTGATCTGCAACGACTCGCATCGGGCGCTCGACACCCCGAACGTGTACTGGCAGTGCCGGGTGTCGTGCCCGGACTTCGACGTGACGGGGGCGACGTTCCCCGGGCTGCCGGGGTTCCCGCACTTCGGCTTCAACGGGTCGGTCGGCTGGGCGATCACCCACGCGGACGCCGACTCGCAGGATCTCTACCTGGAGCGGTTCTCCGGCGATCGGTACCTGACCGAGGACGGGTGGGCGCCGGCCGAGCTTAGGCAGGAGCGGATCGAGGTGCGCGGCGGGTCGCCGGTGACGGTGCCGGCGTGGGCGACCGGGCACGGGCCGATCGTGCACGGGTCGCCCGAGGCGGGGATCGCGCTGGCGCTCAAGTGGACCGGGACCTACCGGGCCAACAGCGGGTTCGAGTGCATGTTCCCGATGCTGACGGCGGGCTCGGTCGAGGAGATGTGCGACGCCCAGGACGGCTGGGTCGATCCGGTCAACAACCTGGTCTGCGCCGATGTGGCCGGGCAGATCGCCTACCAGTGCCGGGGCGAGGTGCCGGTGCGGTCATCGGAGGGCGGGCGGCGGCTGCCGGTGGCCGGCTGGGACGGTGCGTGCGAGTGGACGTCGCCGGTGCCGTTCGGCGAGCTGCCGCGTACCGTCGATCCGTCAGTCGGGTACGTGATGACGGCCAACAACGCGATCGTCGACGGGGACGAGCCTTACCTGTCCTACACGTTCGCACAGCCGTTCCGGGCCGAGCGGCTGCGGTCGCAGCTCGACGGCCGGGCCGGCTTGACCGTGGACGCGCTGGCCGGGATGCAGGCGGACACGGTCTCGGTCGCCGCCCGGGGATGGGGGCGGGTGCTCGGCTCGCTCGGGCCGGTCGAGGGTTCCCCGGACGCCGAGGCGGCGCGGTCGCTGCTGGCCGGGTTCGACGGGGACCTCGCGGCGGAGTCGGCGGCGGCGCTGCTTTACGGCTGCTTCGTCCGGGAGCTGGCGACCGAGTTGTACCGCCCGATTCTCGGCCCCGACACCTGGGACTGGGTCGCGTCGGGTGTACTCGCGCCGACGATATCCCTGGTCAGGCGGTGGCTCGGCAGCGACACGTGGGAGCTGCTCGGAATGCCGGCCCCATCCGGCGAGGGCCTCGGCCGTACGGACCCTGGACCGGGCGCGGCGGGCGAGCGGGCTCGCCGGGTACTCGCCGCGGTCCCGGCCGCGCTCGCCTCGGCGTGGGCGGCGGCGGTCAAGCTCGGCGGCCGGGACCCTCGGCAGTGGCGGTGGGGGGACTCCCACCAGGCGGTCCTGGTGCACCCGCTGGGCGCGGCCGACGGCGGCCCCGGCCGGCTGCCCGGCGTGCCGATGGGCGGCGACGCCGACACCCTCCAGGCGGCCGGCTACGGCTGGCGGGCGGGCGACCCGTTCACGGTCGCCAGCCTGTCGGTCTACCGGCAGGTGGTGGACCTGGCCGACGGCCGGTCGGCCAGCTTCGTGATCCCGGGCGGCGCGTCCGGCGACCCGGCCAGCCCGCACTTCGCCGACCAGCTGGCGGAGTGGGCCGCCCACCGGCGCATACCGATGACGGCGCCGGAGGCCTCGGGGGCGGATGGCTAGAAGACGACTACTTCGGCGCCGATGGGGAGGTGCTCGTTGTAGTAGTGCGCGTCGGCGAGGGTGAGGTGGACGCAGCCGTGCGACCACTGGGTCAGGCTGCCGCCGTGGAAGGCGACCCCGCCGGGGGCGAAGAAGACGGCCCACGGCATCGGCTCGTTGTAGATGTTGCTGACGAGGTTCGGGCCTGCCTTCCACTGGACCTGGAAGGTGCCGGTCGGGGTCGCGTGCGGTCCCGACCCGGGCTTGCCCGGCTCCATCCTGACCGGGCCGAAGTTGACTTTGCCGTCCGCCTGCAGCCAGGTGATGTGGCGGGCCAGGTCGACGCAGGCGACGGCCGCGGCCGGGCAGGCCTGGTGATCCTCGGCGGTGAGCACCAGCGGCGTGTCTTCGGCCGGCACCTGCGTGACCACCGGGTGCCCGCCGCCGATCACCGCCGGGGCCGCGTACGCCCAGGCCAGGCTGGGCGATGGGGCGGTGTTGTCCGGCCCCACCTCACCGGTCAGCCGGGCCGATGGCGGCGCGCTGGCGCCCAACCCCGAGGCTGCGACCGCCGCGGCGACCGCGGTGACCGCAGTGGCCGCCACCGCGCCCGCCGCCAGCGCCGTCAGGCTCAGCCGCCTGGCCGGATGGCCGACGCCGGCGATGGCCCCCGGCAGCGGCCGGCGCCGAGATCTGTGCCTGCGTGTCCCGTCCATGTGATCACTCCGCCCCCGTTTGGTGATCGCCCCGTGTCCATCCCGCTACCAACGGTTACATGCAACCCGCTGCCCGCGCTGGAAAACAGGGAAACACGGCGATCAATAACGGGCCTCACATCCGTTCACCGTCGTCTATATGGGCACATCACCGAGCTAGCGTTACGGGCCGGGCAATGCAGTCAATCTCCCTATTGACTACCCAATGCAGTCTATTGTTCACTTAGTGTGAAATCTCGTGAGACAGGCGGATAGGAGTCTGACATGCCCGAGCTGCCGCTGGTGGGCGACGAGTTCGCCGGATACCGGTTGCGGGCGGTCCTCGGCCGGGGCGGCATGAGCACCGTCTACCAGGCCGAGAACCCGCGACTTGGCAACGTGATCGCGCTCAAGGTGCTGGCACCGGAACTCGCCACCGACGACGTCTTCCGCACGCGCTTCCTCGAGGAGTCGAGGATCGCGGCCGCGATGAACCACCCGCACGTCATCCCCATTCACGACATGGGGTCGACCGAGGGGCTGCTGTACATCGCGATGCGCTGCGTCTCGGGGACCGACCTGCGGCAGATGATCGCCAAGCGCGGGCGGCTGCTCCCCGATACCGCGATCTTCCTGCTCAGCCAGGCGGCGCGCGCGCTTGACGCCGCGCACCGGCGCGGCCTGGTGCACCGTGACGTCAAGCCGGGCAACCTCCTGACGGAGCGCGGGACGGACGACTCCGACCCCGACCACCTGTACCTGGCGGACTTCGGGATCACGAAGCCGGCCATCGGGCGCACCGGCCCGACCACCGCCGGGGCGTTCCTCGGCACCATCGACTACATCGCGCCCGAGCAGATTCGCGGCCTGTCCGTGCTCGGCATGGCCGACCAGTACTCCCTCGGCTGCGTGCTCTACGAGTGCCTGACCGGCCGGGTGCCGTTCGAGAAGGACCTCGACGCGGCGATCATCTGGGCCCATGTCGAGGAGCCGCCGACCCGGCTCACCCTGCTCCGTCCCGATCTGCCGCCCGCCATTGACGAGGTGTTCACCCGGGTTCTGGCCAAGCAGCCGGGCGACCGGTACGAGAACTGCCGCGAGTTCGTGGGCGCGGCCCGGCAGGCGCTCGGGATGGCCGACGCCCCGGCGGCGACCCCGCCGGGCGGGCTGTCGCGGCGGGTACTGCGCCCGGCGCCGCCGGTGGCCGATTATCAGGAGGTCGCGCACGATCCGCACGGCGCGCACGATCCGCACGGCGCGCACGGCCCGCACGGCCCGCACGGCGTGCAGACGGGCCTGCGGGTCATGGCCGCGAGCGTCGCGCGGCCCACCGCGCTGCGGCGTGACAACCTGCCGGGTCTGCCGGAACTCGCGCCCGTGCCCGAATGGTCGCCGCCGTGCCGGCCGAGCGGCCCGCCGTCGGGCGGTCCCCCGTCCCTCGGCGAGTCAGGTGAGCCAGGTGAGGCCGGCGGGCCGGGCGGCGCGGGCGATCCTGACGGGGCGGATGGTCGTGCCGGATCCGGTGGCCTGGTCGGGTCCGGTGGCGTAGTCGGTTCTGACGGCGTAATCGGTGCTGGCGGCGCGGTCGAGTCCGGCCGCCTGGCCGGGTCCGGCGATCACGGCGGCCACGGCGATCACGGCGACCACCGCAGACGGGCGGCTGCGCGGCGGACCGCCGGCGACCGGGGCGACCGACGGGTGCCAGTGCTGCTGCTCGCGCTGGCGTTCGTGCTCACGGCCGGCATCGGGATCACGCTGGGCTCGTGGCTCGGCTTTCCCGGCCGGGCCGACTCCGGCCAGCAGCCGGGCGCGGGCTCGTCGGCGACCGCGGGATCGGCTACCGTGCGCACGCCGGCGATCGGCACCGCGCTCACGCCTCCCACGCTGCCCGCAACACCGGCGAAGACGCTCAGCCAGGCACTGGCCGTGCTGAACGCGGCCGTCTGGACAACCGGGTACCTGCCGCCGAAGAGCTGCACGTTCGTCAGCGCGGTGTCGGCCAGGTGCGCTAACCCGTATCCGGGGATCACCGAGGCGTTCTTCCAGAACTACAGCTCGCCCGACGCCCTCTACCAGGCCTACGAGACGGCCATCAAGCAATCGAACAACGGGCGTCTGGTGGTCAACACGCAAGACTGCGGGGCGTCGGCGCCGCCGGAGAACGGCGCCGAGATCTCCTGGAATCACTTTGGCTTGCATACGTCGGCGTACTCGATCCAGCAGCTCGAAACCGGCAAGCTCAACGCGGCCAGCCAGGCCGCCGGCCGGATGTTCTGCAATTACAACAGCACGACGAACACCGAGGACATCATCTGGACCGAGACCGACGGCAACATGCTGGGCGAGGTGACCGGATCCCCGCACCTGGCGGTGTGGAACTGGTGGGTGCACGTCCACCACAACATCGCCTTCAACGGACAGCCGATGGGCGCCATGGACATGGCCCCGTCCGCCTTCCCCAAGGCCTAAAGGCCGTCTCGCCTTCTCCGCGCAACTCCCGGGTGACGTCCAGCATTTCCAACCAAAAGGGTGGGAATACTTGACTATCGGCAAGCGTCGATGTGAGGCTAGGGGAACGAACGCACGAAGGGAACAGGAATGACCCAGCTCCAGGATCACGTGACGCTCTCCGGACCCCCCGCCGACTACAAGCACATCACCGTCCGCAAGGTCGGCGGAGTGATCGGCGCCGTCGTTGAGGGGGTCCGAGCGAGCGGCGAGGTGGACCCGGCCGCGTTCGCCGAGCTGCGCGCCGCCCTGCTCAGGCACAAGGTCGTGTTCCTGCGCGACCAGCACGGCCTCACCGACGACGACCAGCGCGCCTTCGCGGGCCTGTTCGGGCCGCTGACCAAGCCGCACCCGACGGTCAGCGGGGACGGGGTGGCGATCCTGCCGATCGACTCCGAGCAGCAGAAGGCCAACTCCTGGCACACCGACGTGACGTTCGTCGACCGGGTGCCCGCGATCAGCGTGCTGCGCGCGCTGGTGCTGCCGCCCTACGGCGGCACCACCGTCTGGGCGAACACCGCGGCTGCCTACGCCCGCCTCCACCCGGCGCTCAAGGCGCTGGTCAACAACCTCCGGGCGGTGCACACCAACCTGTTCGACTACGCCGCCGAGCGGGTGCAGATCGGCGGTGTCGACGTCAAGGAGCAGGACTACCGGGACCAGTTCCGGCACATGGAATTCGAGACCGAGCACCCGGTCGTTCGCATCCACCCGGAGACGGGCGAGCCGACGCTGCTGCTCGGCCACTTCGTCCGGTCCTTCACCGGGCTGTCCTCGGTTGACTTCAACGAGCTCTTCACGCTCCTGCAGCGGCACGTCACCCGGCTGGAGAACACGGTCCGCTGGACGTGGCGCGACGGTGACATCGCGATCTGGGACAACCGGGCCACCCAGCACTACGCGGTCGCCGACTACGACGACGAGCCCCGGCTGCTGCACCGGGTCACGGTGGCGGGCCCCGTCCCCGTCGGCATCAGCGGCGACACCGCGGTGGTGCGCAAGGGCGACGCCTCGCACTACTCCGAGATCCCGGTCTGACGCGCCGGCGGCGACGCCGCTGGCTGATTACCTGTCGGCTAACCCATCGACAGATTTGAGACCCAGTCGGCTACGCCATCGACCGCGTCTATTGGTGTCGGCTAGGGGTGGGCGTTGGGGGGCGGCCAGGTGTGGGCGGCCTGGAGGTCGGCCAGGGTTGGCGGATCGGCGCCCGGCCGGGCGCAGGTGGCGGCGGCCACGGCGGCGGCGGCCTGGACGGCGGTCCGGACCAGGGGGATCCGCTTCAGGTCGGACCGGGTGAGGCCGTTCGACGACCACCAGGCGAGGAAGCCGCCGCCGAAGGCGTCGCCGGCGCCGATCGTGTCCACGATGTCGACGGCGGGAACCTCGACCGCCAGGACCGCGCCGGGCAGGAACGCCCGGGCCGGGCGGGGGCCGTCGGTGACAAGGACGAGGGCGGAGCCGGCGGCGAGCAGCAACTCGCCGGCCTCGGCCGACGGTAGGCCCGGGTAGAGGTAGGCGAGGTCGTCCACGCTCGCCTTGACCACGTCGGCCCGGGCGGCGATGCGGCCGATGCGCCCCAGGTAGGCCGCCCGGTCGGCGATGGCGCCGGGGCGGCAGTTGGGATCGAGCATCACCAGAGCGTCGGGCGGCACGTCGGTCAGCACCAGCCGCTCGACGGCCGACCCGATCGGCTCCATCACCAGGCCGAGGGCCCCGACGTGGACGGCGACCGCCGCGTCGGCGGCGGCGGTGGCGGCGGCGGCGGCGGTGGCGGCGTGGCGCGGGCTTCGGCCAGGATCGCGGCGAAGGCCTCGGTCAGCGGCGGGTAGTCCAGGTCCGCGGCGGCGGTGCCGGTCAGGTAGAAGGCGTAGCTGGCGACGCCCGCCTGGTCGAGGTCGACCAGCGCCAGCGTGGTCGGCGCGGCCGACGGGCCGGGCACGCCGATGGCGACGCCCTCGGCGTGCAGGGCGCCGCGGAGCAGGCGGCCGAAGCGGTCGTCGGCCAGCCCGCCGAAGAAGGTGGTGGCCGCGCCCAGCCTGGCCAGGGTCCGGGCGGCGTTGTAGGGACCGCCGCCAAGCCGCGCGTCAACCCGGCCGTCGGCGCTCACGACCAGGTCGACCAGCACCTCACCGGCAACGACGATCACCGGCACCGCCTCCGCCCGAGTCGACAGTGAAGATAGTGGATCGTTGTGCACACCCGGGTGTGCACAACGATCCACTATCCCAGGAAACGGCCGGCGACGCCGCACTCAGGACGGGCGGATGTGCCACTTGATGCCCTGGCCGGCCCGCACTCGGCGCAGCGCCTCGCCGAACTCCTCGAGCGGCAGCGGCTTGCTCAGCAGCAGCCGAGGGTCGACCGCCCCGCTGGTGATCAGCTCGACGGCCGGGGCGAAGCTGAGCAGGATCGCCATCGAGCCGGTGACGGTGATCTCGTCGTTGTAGACGCGGAACGGCGAGACGCTGAGCGCGGCCTCGGCCGGCGAGACGCCGAAGACGAGCAGCCGGCCGCCCCGGTCGAGCAGGTCGGAGACGGCCTGGAGCACGGCCGGCGCGCCGGTCGCGTCGACCGCGATCTCGAACCGCTCCCCCGCGAGCTCGCCGATGTCTCCGACGACCCGGGACGCCCCGAGCTTGGTGGCGACCTCGAGCCGGTCGGGCACCCGGTCCACGACCGTGACCGCGCCCGCGCCCGCGTGCACCAGCAGCTGGAGCAGCAGCAGCCCCATCGTGCCGGCCCCGGTCAGCACGACCGAGTCGCCGAACACCGGACCGAGCCGCCGCAGGCCGTGCACCGCGCACGCCAGCGGCTCGACCATCGCCGCCGCCTGCCCGTCGAAGCCCGCCGGGAGGCGGTACGCGTTGGCCGCGGGGACCGCCACGTACTCGGCGAATGCGCCGTCGACGGTGTCGCCGATGGCGGCCCAGTTCTCGCACAGGTTGCCGCGGCCGGCCCGGCAGCGCCGGCAGTGCCCGCAGTAAATCGACGGGTCGACCGCGACCGGGGCGCCCACCGGCAGGTCCATCGTGACGCCGGCCCCGATGGCCGCGATCGTTCCGGCGAACTCGTGGCCGGGCGTGATCGGGTACGGCGTCGGCGGGAACTCGCCGTCCATGATGTGCAGGTCGGTGCCGCAGATCCCGCAGGCATCCACCTTGACGACGACCTGGCCTGGTCCTGGCGTGGGATCTGGTACCTCTGTCACCCGGAAGCTGCCGGGACGGTCGAGCACAATCGCCCGCATGGGTCCTCCATCAATCGTCAGATCAGAAGATCGGAAAGCAGGGGTGAGGCTCAGCCCGCCAGCCGGGCACCGGTGGCCGGGTTGAAGGCGAGGACGTCGGCCGACTGGACGCGGAACGCGACCCGCTGGCCCGGGGCCGGCGGCTTGCGGCCCTCGGCCCTGGCCACCACGGCGCCGCCGCCGTCGGCCAGCCGCACGTGCAGCAGCGCGTCCGCGCCGAGCTCCTCCACCAGCACGACGTCGCCGGGCAGCACCGCGCCGCCCGGCTCGGCGCCACCCGAGGCCGCGCCCGAGCCGACCGCGTCCGAGCCGGCTGCGGCCGCACCGCCCACGGCCGAGCCGCCGGAGGCCGAACCGCCCGAGGCCGGCCCGGGTCCGACCCGACGGCGTCGGTCAGGTGCATCTGCTCGGGCCGGATGCCGAGCACGATCTCGGTCAGCCGGTCCCGGTCGGCCGCGACCCGCACGGCCGGCGCGAGCGGGATGACCGTCCCCGCCAGCCTGGCGCCGCCCTCAGCCAGCGGCGCCGTCAGCAGGTTCATCGCGGGCGAGCCGATGAACCCGGCCACGAACTGGTTGACCGGGTTGTCGTAGAGCTCGCGCGGCGAGGCGCACTGCTGCAGCGTGCCCCCGCTGAGCACGGCCACCCGGTGCCCCATCGTCATCGCCTCGACCTGGTCGTGGGTCACGTAGACGGTGGTGACGCCGAGGCGGCGCTGGAGCTCGGCGATCTGGCTCCTGGTCTGCACCCGGAGCTTGGCGTCGAGGTTGGACAGCGGCTCGTCCATCAGGAACACCTTCGGCTCCCTGACGATGGCGCGGCCCATCGCGACGCGCTGCCGCTGGCCGCCGGAGAGCGCCTTCGGCTTGCGGTCGAGGAGGGCCTCGTCGAGGTCGAGGATGCGGGCCGCCTCGCGCACCCGGCGGTCGCGCTCCGGCCTGGGGACGTGCTGCATCTTCAGCGCGAAGCCCATGTTCTCGGCGACGGTCTTGCTCGGGTACAGGGCGTAGTTCTGGAACACCATCGCGATGTCGCGGTCCTTCGGCTGCACGTCGCTCACGTCGCGCCCGGCGATCTCGATCCGGCCACCGTCCAGCGGCTCGAGCCCGGCCAGCATCCGCAGGGCGGTGGTCTTGCCCGACCCCGACGGGCCGACCAGCACCATGAACTCGCCGTCCTTGATGTCGAGGTCGAGCATGTCGACCGCGGGCTTGGCGCCCTTGGCGTACACCCGGCTCGCGCCTACATACCTAACTCCGGCCATGGGGGGACCTCCGCGAAGCACGCGTCCGTTCGGACAAAAGGTGGGTTGGTTTCACTTGATCGCCCCCATCGACAGGCCGCGGACCAGGGAGCGCTGCGCGACCCAGCCGACGAGGATCACCGGGACCGAGGCGACCGTGGCCGCCGCCGACAGGTGCGCGATGTACAGGCCCTCCTGCGGGACCGAGCTGATCAGGAACATCGGCATCGTGGCCGCGTTGGTGACCGTGAGGTTGAGCGCCAGGAACAGCTCGTTCCAGGCGAAGATGATGCAGATCAGCGCGGTGGAGACCAGCCCGGGCGAGACGACCGGCATGATCACCTCGGTGATCTCGCGGATCCGGCCCGCGCCGTCCAGCCGAGCCGCCTCCAGCATCTCGGTCGGCACCTCGAGCATGAACGAGCGGATCATCCAGATCGCGAGCGGCAGGTTCATCGCCGCGTAGAGGATGATCAGCAGCCAGATGCTGTCGAGCAGGTGGGCCTTCAGCGCGATCACGTAGAGCGGGCCGATCGCCGCGACGACCGGCAGCATCTTGGTCGAGATGAAGAAGAACAGCGAGTCGCGCCACCCGCCGACCGGCCGAATCGACAGCGCGTAGGCGGCCGGCAGCGCGAGCACGAGTACCAGGACGGTCGAGCCGACGGTCGCGATCGCCGAGTGCTCGATGAACGGCCAGGCCGGGGTGGCGCCGTTGAAGACCACCCGGAACTCGGCCAGCGTGGGGCTGAAGGTGAACTTCGGCGGCCAGGTCTCGGCCGACGCCTCCGGCTTGAAGGCGGTGATCACCATCCACAGCACCGGGATGAAGAAGGCGATGCCGACCACCCAGCCGAGCACCGTCCAGCCCGCCAGGCTGTACATCTCGCGGGCGCGGCGGCTGCGCCTGGGCCGGGTCGGAGCGCTCGGCGCCGCGGCCGGCGCGTCTGCCAGTGCGGTCACTTTGCCTCCTCGAAGCGGAAGACGCTGGCGAACAGTCGCAGCGCGAAGCTGGCGACGATGATCGTTAGCACCACGGTGACCACGCCCGCTGCGGCCGCCCCGCCGATGTCGAAGGCGAAGTTCACCTTCTGGTACAGGTAGAAGGGCAGCGTCGTGGTCGAGGTGCCCGGGCCGCCGTTGGTCATCAGCTTCACCTGGTCGAACGCGGTCACCAGGTAGATCGAGCCGAGCAGCACGCCGAGCTCGATGTACGGGCGGAGATGCGGCAGGGTCAGCTCGCGGAAGGTCGCCAGCGCGCCCGCCCCGTCGACCGTGGCCGCCTCGAGCACGTCGGCGCCCTGTCCCTGCAGGCCCGCGAGCACGATCAGGGTCATGAACGGCGTCCACTCCCAGACCATCACCACGATCACGGACCCGTAGGCGTGGGTGGTCAGCCAGGCCACGTGGTTGACCCCGAACGGCTCCAGCAGCCAGTTGAGCAGCCCGAAGTTCGGGTCGAGCATCGGGCCCGACCAGATCAGCGCGGCGGCGGCGGGCATGATCAGGAACGGCGTGATGATGAGCGTCCTGACGATGCCGCGGCCGAGGAACTTCTTGTCGAGCAGGACCGCGAGCGCGATGCCGAGGAGCATCGCGACGATCACCGCGATCGCGGTCATCGTCACCGAGCGCCACAGCGCGCTGCGGAAGTTTGGGTCGGTGAAGACTTCCTTGTAGTTGGAGATCCCGGTCCAGTGCGCGCCGCCGGGCTCGTTCCAGAAGTAGCTCTGGAAGCTGTACCAGAGTGTCACCAGGAACGGGACCTGGGTGACGACGATGGTGAAGACCAGCGCGGGCAGCAGCGGGAGGCGCCGCGACCACCGCTCGCGCTGGCCCGCCCCCCGCGGCCGGAGCCCGGTCGCGGGGGGAGAGGTCACGTCCTCGAGAACGGCCATGATGGTGGCTGTCCCTGCCTCAGTTAGTGCCGGACAGTTCGGCCGGCGTGTAGGCCGAGGCGTCGGACTGGGCGGCCGATATCGCCTGGCTGACCGATTCCGTGCCCGCGATCGCGCCTGCTATCTGCTGGCCGACCGACAGGCCGAGCGTCTCGAACTGCGGGATGTCGACGTACTGGACGCCTACGTAGGGCACCGGGTTCACCGTCGGGTGGTCCGGGTCGGTGCCGTCGATCGACTGGATGGTGATGCTCGCGAACGGCGCGGCCGCCTTGAGGTAGTTCGGGTTGCTGTAGAGCGAGGTCCTGGTGCCGGGGGGCACCGCCGACCAGCCGTACTTCTGCGCGACCAGCGTGTCGTACTGCTTGGAGGTGGCCCAGGAGATCCACTTCCAGGCCGCGCCCTGGTCGGACACGCCCTGCGGGATGCCGAGCGACCAGGACCAGAGCCAGCCGGAGGAGGTGGTCTTGTCGACCGGGGCGAAGGCGTAGCCGGTCTGGGCGTAGACCGTCGGGTAGGTGGTCGCGATCGAGGTCGCCGCCACCGTGGCGTCGTACCACATCGCGCACTTGCCCTGGCCGTACAGGGTCAGGAGCTGGTTGAAGCTGTCGTTGGAGGCACCGGACTCGCCGTAGTTCTTGATCAGGTTGACGTAGAAGTTGATGGCCGCAGTGTCCGCGGGCGAGTTGAGCTGTGCCTGCCAGCTGGAGTTGTACCACTCGCCGCCGAACGTGTTGATCACCGTGTCGAGGGCGGCCATGTTGTCGCCCCAGCCGGCCAGGCCGCGCAGGCAGATGCCTGCGACCTTGCCCGGCTGGTTCACCTTTGCCGCCGCGGCCTGGACCTGCGCCCAGGTCGGGTGCAGCGGCATCGTGACGCCCGCCGAGCTGAGCAGGGACTTGTTGTAGTACAGCATCGAGGACTCGCCGTAGAACGGCGCCGAGTACAGATCGCCGTTGTTGGACAGCGCCTTGGCGACCGCAGGCAGCAGGTCGGACGCGTCATACGACGGGTCGCTGTTGGTGTACGTCTTGGTCAAGTCGACCAGCCAGCCGTTCTTGGCGAACAGCGGCTCCTCGTACGGCCCGATCATGATGGCGTTGAACGAGTTGCTGTGAGTGCTCACGTCCTTTTCGATGGCGGCCCGCAGGTCGCCCTCGGTGTACGTAGCGAATTTGACTGTGATGCCCGGGTTCTCCTTTTCGAACACGGACTGGGTGAGCGGAATCATCTGCCCGGTGATCAGCGGATTCGACACCACCGCGACGGTGACGGTGCCGCTGTTGCTGCTGCCGCTGGCGGCGGCGTTGCTGGTGCTCGAACCGCCGCCGCTTGAACAGGCGGCGGCCAGCGTTGCCAGGGCGACCGCGCATCCGGCGGCCGCCAGCTTCCTCTTGGAGCTCTTGAAGGAGGACCTGGGCGAACTCATTAATGAACCTCCACGGCGATGAGACGTTCTGGCGCTTAGCGCCGCCGACCCTGCACCCGTTATGCTCATATGAGCGGCTTGTGCTCAAATGAACCTTGACTTCACACTGAACTCGCCGCTATGCAATGTCAATAGAAGCTGCAATTATGAGATAAATGCGCTCAAATGAGCGCATGGCCGGAGGCGTATATGGCCAGCTTGTCGGCTGATCGGCCGTCCGAAGTTGTCCTCGCCGCGCGCGTGGCGCGGCAGTATTACCTGGAGGGCGTCTCCAAGATCGACATCGCCGAGCGGCTCGGCATCAGCCGGTTCCGGGTCGCGCGGCTGCTCGACTCGGCTCGCGAGAGCGGGCTCGTCCGGATCGAGATCGGGCTGCCGGGCGGCGTCCTCGACGCCGGGCTGTCGGCCGAGCTGTGCTCGGCCTTCGGGCTCCGGCAGGCGTTCGTCTTCAACTTCGGCGACGACGAGTCGCCGCTGCGGCAGCGGCTGGGCGAGGCGGTCGGCCAGGTGCTGATGGACCTCATCAAGCCGACCGACGTGCTCGGCCTGTCCTGGTCGAGGGCGCTGAGCGGACTCACGGCCGCGCTCACCCAGCTCCCGCCGTGCCCGATCGTTCAGCTCACCGGGGCGGTGCCGCCGCCCGACGGCCGGGACCTGCTCGACCTGGTCAAGAGCGTGGCCCGGATCGGCGGGGGGCCCGCGCACGTGTTCTACGCGCCCATGCTGCTCGACGACGCGCAGACGGCGGCGGCGATCCGCCGCCAGGGCGACATCGCCGAGGCGTTCGCGCTCGTCCCGAGCGTGACGATCGCGGTGGTCGCGATCGGCGCGTGGGAGCCGGGGCTGTCGACGATCTACGACGCGGTCACGACGGCGGAGCGATCGGCCCTCACCACCCTGGGCGTCCACGCGGAGCTGGCCGGGGTGTTCATCGGCGCCGACGGCCGCCCGCTCGGCACCCCGCTCGACAGCCGGATGATCGTCACGCCGGCCCCGTTGTTCACCGAGATCCCATTCGTCCTTGCCGTCGCCTACGACGCCGCGAAAAGCCACGCGGTGCGGGCCGCGATCCGAGGAGGGCTAGTCCATGGCCTTGTCACCCACACGAGTCTCGCCCGAGCCCTGCTCAGCGCCGTGGACGGCCGCGACGGAGGTACCTAGGGCGCGCCCCTCGGCCGACGGCGGCCAGCCGCTGCGCGGCGGGACCGCCAACGTGGGCCGGGTCGTCCGCGTCGGCGACACGGTCCGCAGGCCCGCCGCCCCCTGCTGGCGCGCCACCCACGCGCTCCTCGACCACCTCGCCCGGGTCGGCTTCGACGGCGCCCCGCGGGTGCTGGCGACCGGGCCGGCCGGCGAGACGCTGAGCTACATCGAGGGCCGGGCGGCGGTGCCGCCGCTGGCGGCCGACACGCTCACCGACGACGCCCTGGTCAGCGTGGCCGACCTGCTGCGCCGCTACCATCGGGCGGCGGCGTCGTTCGACCCGGCCGGCTACGACTGGCCCCGCCCGGTCCCCGCGCGGTACCGCACCGGGCTGGTCAGCCACAACGACGTCTACCCGGCCAACCTGGTGTTCCGCGGCGGGCGGGCGGTCGCGCTGATCGACTTCGACCTGGCCGGGCCGGGCAGCGCCGCCTGGGACTTCGCCGCCGCCGCGCGCTCGCTGGCGCCGCTGCTCGACGAGGCCGACGTGGCCGACAGCCGGCGCGGGCGCGCGCTCGAGCGGTTCCGCATTCTGCTGGCCGCGAGCGGGCTCCCCCGGGCCGGCCGCAGGCAGGTCGCGGAGGCGGTGCTGGCCAACCACGACTGGACGTACGCCATCGTCACCGACGCGGCGGCGGCCGGCCACCAGGGCTTCGCCGACCACTGGCGCGCGGTCGCCCCCACCGCCACCCGGGCCCGCCGCTGGTGCCAGCGCCATCGCCGCGACCTGCTGGCGGCAGCGCGGTGAGGTCAAGGCAAATTCAAAATCTGTTATCCCGAACGGACCGTGGCCCTACCCCCGCCGCCACGTCTCCCCCATCCGGGGCAAGCCGGCGCCGAGAGCGTTGCGGGCCTCATCGTCGGCGGTCGTCACCCGAACCGGAGACGCGTGACGGGCGACGCGAAGGCCAGGGACCGTTCGATATGAGGGGGTTGGCGATTTTGATCTTCGCGAGGCGGCTGCGGGGTCAGCTGGCGACGGCGAGCAGGTGGTAGTTGCGCTTGCCCTTGCGGAGCAGGATCCAGCGGTCGTAGAGCAGGTCGGACTCGGCCAGCGGGCGGTCGGCCGGGACCACCTCGCCGTTGACCGAGGCGGCGCCCTGGTCGATGGTTCGCCGCGCGTCGGACAGCGACGAGGCCAGCGGGGTCGCGGCGAGGGCGGCCGCGAGCGTCACCCCGGGCGCGAACGGCGAGGTCGGCACCTCGGAGGCGAGGAACTCGAGGGCCTGCGCGGACGCGCCCGCGGGCGAGCCGCCGAACAGGATCGCGGTCGCCTCCTCGGCGGCGGCGGTCGCCTCGGGGCCGTGCACCAGCGTGGTGATCTCGCGTGCGAGGCGGCGCTGGCCGTCGCGCTTGTACGGGGCGCCCGCGTGCGCGGCCGCGATCTGCTCGCACTCGGCCACCGGCAGCAGGGTGAGCTGGAGCAGGAACCGCTCGATGTCGGCGTCGGGCACGTTCATCCAGTACTGGAAGAACTGGTACGGCGAGGTCCGGTCGGCCGCCAGCCAGACCGCCTCCCCCTCGGACTTGCTGAACTTCTTGCCGTCCGACCGGAGCAGCAGCGGCCAGGTGAACGCGTGCGCGTGCCGGCCGTCGGCCTTCCTGATCAGGTCGACCCCGGCCAGGATGTTGCCCCACTGGTCGGAGCCGCCGATCTGCAGCTCGACCTGGTGGTTTCTGGACAAGTTGAGGTAGTCGTTGGCCTGCAGGAGCTGGTAGCTGAACTCGGTGAACGAGATGCCGTTCTCGCTTTCAAGCCGGGCCTTGACCGACT
Source organism: uncultured Actinomycetota bacterium (assembly GCA_963836195.1). Lineage (GTDB taxonomy): Bacteria > Actinomycetota > Actinomycetes > Streptosporangiales > Streptosporangiaceae > Trebonia. The sequence continues at coordinate 36,753 of CAWIIX010000026.1, forward strand.
CGCGGGCGACCATCTGGTTCACGCTCGCGTGCTTGCCGACGTCGCGCAGGAAGTCGAGCAGGGTGAGGTCCTTGGTCCAGTCGAGGTTGTTCACCAGCGCGACCCGGGAGATGCGCTCGAGCTGGTCGGCGATGCGCCGGGTGTTGCGGGCGAGGGTCTCGGCGTCGAGCAGGTTCCGCTCGGTCGACCGGCCGCCGGGGTCGCCGATCATCCCGGTCGCGCCGCCTGCCAGTGCCATCGGGTTGTGGCCGGCGTCGGCGAACCGGCGCAGCACGAGCAGCCCGATCAGGTTGCCGATCTGCAGCGAGTCCGCGCTCGGGTCGCAGCCGTAGTAGAGACCAAGCCCGCCGGCCTTGATCCGGGCGCGCAGCGCCTCGCGGTCAGTGCTGTCCTGCACGAGGCCACGGGCCTCGAGGTCGGCGAGAAGATCCATGCCGCCTATAATCCCACACCCGGCATGGTGGACTGGGCAATAAGGGTCCCGGCCGGACGGCCTTGGGGGAGGCGAACGGGCGTCTGCTCGCCTCCCCTGCGCCTGTTACTGCCCTAATGCTCGTGGATGATTACGCCGCGGATGTTTTTGCCGTTGAGGAGGTCGTCGTAGCCCTCGTTGACCTGGTCGAGGGTGTAGGTCCTGGTGATGATCTCGTCCAGCTTGAGGTCGCCCGCCTGGTACAGGCCGAGGATCTTGGGGATGTCGGTGGTCGGGTTGCAGTCGCCGAACAGGCTGCCCTTGATCGTCTTGCGGAACAGGGTCAGCACCGTGGCCGGCAGCTGGATGTTGACGTCGAAGTTGTTCAGGCCGGTCACGACCACGGTGCCGCCCTTGCCGATCGCGTTGAAGGCGTTGCCGACCACCTCGGCGTCGACCAGGCCGACGGTGATGATGGCCGAGTCGGCGAGCTGGCCCCGGGTGAGGTCGACGATCTTGTCCTGAGCCTCGGCGGCGGTGGCGAACGCGTGGGTGGCGCCGAGCTCGAGCGCCTTCGCGCGCTTGTTCTCGAGCGGGTCCACCGCCACCACGTACTTGGCGCCGGCGTACCGCGCGCCCTGGACCGAGTTGATGCCGATGCCGCCGATGCCGTAGATCACCACGGTGTCCCCTGGGTACACGTTCGCGGTGTTCACCGCCGACCCCCACCCGGTCGGGACGCCGCAGCCGACCAGCACCGCCTTCTCCAGCGGGAGGCCGTCATCGACCTTGACGGCCGAGTTCTGGTGGATCAGGCCGTACTGGCTGAACGTGCCGAGCATGCACATGGTGCCGTAGTCGCCGCGCGGGCCCCGGAGCGGGAACTTGCCGCCCGGCAGGAAGCCCTCGAGGATGGTGGCGCCCATGTCGCAGATCGACTGGCGCCCGGTCGCGCAGTAGCGGCAGACGCCGCAGTTGGGGATGAACGAGCAGACCACATGGTCGCCCGGCGCGACCCGGGTGACGCCCGGCCCGACCTCCTCGACGATCCCGGCGCCCTCGTGGCCGAGCACCATCGGCAGCCGCCCCGGCAGGTCGCCGTGCTGGATGTGCACGTCGGAGTGGCAGAGCCCGGCGTGGGTGTACCTGATCAGCACCTCGCCGTCGCCGGGCGGCCCGGCCAGCTCGAGTTCCTCGATCTCGATCGGCTTGCCCGGCTCGTAGACAACCGCAGCTCTTGTCTTCATCGCGCATCTCCCTTGACTCGCGTGCCCTCGGTTTATCGTCCTCGGACGTGTACCCGCCTCTTTCATTCATCTGACCTTCACGGGCCGTGCGGCGCAACCCCTGGCGCCCGTGTCGCCCGAGTCGGCGTTACCCGCATGTCAGGCGAACCGCTGGCTGACGGCTGGCCATCCGCCACGCCTTGTTCACTTGCGTTGTCTAGCGTCTCGCGATATGAGCGACTCGAACGCGGCTGAATCAGCCGGCAAGCCCGGGTTCACCCGGCGCAGGTTCATCATCGGGACCGTTGGGGCCGGCGCGGTGACCGCGCTGGCCGGGACGACCGTCCGCGCGCCGCGGGCGCTCGCGGCCACCGCCCCCAGCGGCCCGCCCACGACCACGCTGCCCCTGCCGACCACCACCGCGCCGGAGCAGCTGTTGCTGACTTGGGGCAACAACCCGGCCCATGACGTCACGGTCTCCTGGAGCGCGCCGGGCACGGTCCCGCAGCCGGCCCCGACGCTCGCCATCTCGACCAGACCGATCACCAAGCACAACCCTGGCACCCTGTTCAAGCTGCCCGAGCCGGCACCGCTCGACGTGACCAAGCGCTACAAGGACGCTTCCTCGGTCAGCTTCACGGACGGACTCAACGGCCAGACCACGTACTTCTACCACGTCCAGCTGACCGACCTGGAGCCGTCAACCCGCTATTACTACGAGATCAGCGACGGAGCCCACACGCCGTCCACCGCGGGCTCCTCGTTCGAGACCGCGCCGCACGGGCGCGCGAAGTTCCGCTTCTCCAGCTACGGTGACCTGTCCACTCCGTCCTGGGACCTGAACTCGTCGGGCAACATCTGGCACGAGTCCTGCGACAACTCCTGGTTCGCGGTGACCGCGATCGAGAACCCAGGCGACGGCAAGGGCGCGCCGCTCTTCCACCTCCTCAACGGCGACCTTTGCTACGCCAACCTCGACATTTTCAACGCGCCTGGCGTCTGGCGGGACTTCGGCAACAACGTGGCCCGCAGCGCCGCCAACCGGCCCTGGATGCCGGCCCTCGGCAACCACGAGACCGAGTTCGGCATCGACAGCCACGCCGGGGTCGCCGGCAACGCCCCCGGCGGGATCGCCGCGCAGGGAGCGGCGGGGAACTACTGGAACGGCCCCTACGGGTACGGCCACTACCTGAGCCGGTTCCTGCTGCCGGACAACGGCCTGGTCAACTGGGACGGCAACCGGCTCCGGGGCAATTTCTACGCCTTCCAGGTCGGCACCGTGAAGTTCATCTCGCTCGACGCCGACGACGTGATCTACCAGGACGGCGCCTCCGCCTACCTCAACTCGGCCCCGAACGCGGCCCCCGAGACCACCTCGTCCGGCGCGGCGATCCCGAACGGGACCGTCACCTATAACCACGGCTACACCGGCGATCTGGAGTTCAAGGCGAAGAACAACTCGCTGGTGCCCGACTACTCCGGCGGCACGCCGAACCTGCAGACGCTGTGGCTCGAGGCGACGCTGGCGGAGGCTCGGGTTGACCCCTCCGTCGACATGATCGTGGTCTTCATGCACCAGGTCCCGATGTCGACGTCGGTCAACGGCAACGGGTCCGACCTGGGCATCCGCCGGGCCTGGCTGCCGCTATTCGACAAGTACGAGGTCGACCTGGTGTTCCACGGCCACGAGCACGACTACGAGCGGACCTACCCGGTCCGCGGCTACGACGACGGCGAGTTCGGCACCGTGGTCTCGCCGAACCCGGACCAGACGGCGGGCGAAAAGGTCGACACCCGCCGCCCGACGGTGGTCACGACCGAGCCTTACTCCCACGACGGCACCCCGGCCTGGAATACCGCCGAGGGCACGGTGTACCTAGTGCTCGGCGGCGGCGGCACCAACGGGCCGACCAACACCTACGGGGTCGACACCGCTGACGACGCGCCGCGGGCGAAGGTCATCACCGAGCGGAACGCCATCACCGGCTCGCAGGCGGCCGGGTTCAAGCGGAACTCGGCCGACTCGGTCGAGGACGCGCCCTGGTCGGCGGCGATCAACCCCACCGACGCCTACGGCTACTCCATCTTCGACGTGGACCCGGGCGCGCGGCCTGGCGAGACGACCATCACCTTCCAGTACTTCGCGATCCCGGCGGTGAGCAACAAGGCCGGCACCGCCCACGACGGGACGACCACGCTGCCGACCGAGCCGACGGAGAAGTTCGTTTTCGGGCGTAAGGTCCGCCGCGCCTAGTCCGGCTGATATGCGACGGAAAGTCGCGATCGCCCCGTCGGCCGGCCCCGGTAACTGATTAACGATCTCGCTAACAGTTACCGGGGAAGGCCGGCCCGGGTACGCCCGGTTCTGCCGCCTGCACGGCCGCGCACGCCGGCCAACCCGCGCCGTGGCGGCCCCTCGCCAAGCCCCCGGCAGCCTCCCGGTGCCGGGCAACCGGGAACCTCACGGTGTGCCCGGCGTGTTTTTTGGACATCCTCCTTGCGGGACGGCATCACGTGAACCGACGAAACAGCCGGTTCTCGCTATAGGGGTGATGTTAGGGACATGTCCGGCTACGACACCGGCCTTGGCGGTCGTCAGGAACCGCCGGCCGGCTCTGGTTACGTGCCCGCGTTCGACGGCGACCTCACCACCCGCAGCAGCGCGGCGCCGCGCGCTCGCGATTCCTTCGACCCGACCTCGGTCGTGGTCGACCCGCAGATCCCGCCCGCCGCCAGGCAGGAGCTCGAACGCCGGGGCGGGCCCGATTACGGCGTGCTCGCCTCGGCCGAGCTGGTCCGCTTCATGGACCCGCCGCCGGCCGCGCCCGCGCCGCCGCGGTCGCTGGCCGCGGCCCGGCAGCTCGCGGCCGCGGCCTGGGCCCTGGTGGTGGTGTCGATCGTGGCCGGGATCCTGCGCGGCCCGGACACGTTCGCGATCCTGCTCGTGATCGGGGCCGGCTTCGGCCTGCTGGCCGGGTCGGCCCGGGCGGCGGCCAGGCAGGGCCGCCCCGCGTTCGCGGCCGGGCTGATCCCGCTCTCGCCCGCCCGCGACCTGAGCGAGTACTACGCCGCCCACGCCGGGAAGATCTTCCACCGCCATTACGTGCGTCCGCGGACCGACCTGGACCAGGAGGCGCGGGCCACCTGGGAGCGGGCGGTCGACGCCGCCAACCGGATCTACCGCTCGGAGTCGCTGCGGGACGAGGCGGTCGACGCCGACCGGGTGGCGGCCGACGTCCCCGAGCTGCTGTGGAAGATCATCGAGGGGCTGGCGATGATCTCTGACGTCCGCATCAACATCAAGAACATCGTCAAGGGCTACGAGCGCCAGCACCCGGCCGTCTACGCCAAGATCCAGGCCCAGGAACGCCATCTCGCCCGCGGCACCACCCAGGTCGAAAACCGGATCGGCAAGCTCGAGATGCTCGCCCAGGTGCTCAGCGAGGCCGACGCCGCCCGCCGGGGCGAGGACGTGCTCAAGCGGCTGCACGAGGTCGACGAGAAGATCGACGACCTGGTGGCGAGCACTGACGAGACCGCCAGCGAGGTCGACATGGCCGAGGGTCTGAAGATCGACGTCGAGGCCAACATCGAGATGACCAACCAGGCCATCAGGGACCTGTCCGTGCAGGACTCCGACCAGGATTCCGACCAGGATTCCGCGCAGGACGAGGATCAGGAGCCGGGCGAGGCCTACCCGCCGTTCGCGAGCGCTCCCTAGCGGCCGGCCTGCGGGCCCGTCCCGGTAGCGGCCGGGACGGGGCCACGGGCCCTCGGCCGACAGCTACCGGCCGAGAGTTCCAGGCCGCGAGTTCCAGGCCGCGAGTTCCAGGCCGCGAGTTCCAGGCCGCGAGTTACAGGCCGAGGCGGCGGGAGAGGTCGGAGGCCAGCGCACCATGCGGGTCGAGCTCGGCCCGGAGCTTGCGGAAGTCGGGTAGGCGCGGGTACATCTGCTCGAGCGTCGCCGCGCTCACCCGGGAGTCCTTGGCCAGGTAGACGCGTCCGCCGTGGGCGACCACGAGCTTGTCGAGCTCGTCGAGGAACGGGCCGAGGCCGGGGGTGCGGGCCGGGAAATCAAGCGCGAGCGTCCAGCCGGCCGTCGGGAACGACAGCAGGCCGGGATCGCCCTCGCCGAATCGCTTGAGCACGGTCACGAAGGAGGGGGCCGGATGCCGGGCGATCATCTCGAACGAGCGCCGCACCGCGGCCTCGGCGCCGAACGGCATCACGTACTGGTACTGGCGGAAGCCGCCGGGGCCGTAGACCCGGTTCCAGTTCCTGATCCCGTCCAGCGGGTGGAAGAACTGGCTGATCGTCTGGAGTTCGCCCTCGCGCAGCCTCGGCGCCTTGCGGTACCAGGCCTCGTTCGCGAGCCTGATCGAGTATCGGTTCATCAGGCCGGGCGGGAAGGCGGCGGGCGCGCTGATCCTGGCGCGCGGGTCGAATGCGAACGGGTCCGCCCGCTGGCCGGGCGACAGGTCGGCCGGCCGGGCGAAGTCGCCGCTGGTGATGATCGACCGGCCGAGGGCGCCGCCGGTGGCGAGCACATCGGACCACGCCACCGTGTAGCCGTGCTTCTTGTCGTGCTCGGCCAGCACCGCCATCGTCTCGTCGATATCCGCGGTCTTCACCGTGTCCACCGCGACCAGCGATGATTCGACCCGCTTGAGCCGTATCGTCGCGCGCGTGATGAGCCCGGTCAGTCCCATGCCCCCGGCGGTCGCCCAGAAGAGCCTCGGATCGCCGTCGGGGGTCACCGTCACCGGCTCGCCGCCGGGCAGCAGCAGTTCGAAGGCGCTGACGTGGCTGGCGAAGGATCCGGCCAGGTGGTGGTTCTTGCCATGCACGTCGGCCGCTATCGCGCCGCCGATCGTCACCTGCCTGGTACCGGGCGAGACCGGCACGAACCAGCCGTGCGGCAGTCCCGCGACCATGAGCTGCTCAAGGCTGACGCCCGCCTCGCAGACGGCAACGCCGGCGTCCGGGTCCAGGCTGAGGATCTGATTCAGCCGGGCGGTGGAGATCACCACCCCGCCGGCGGACTGCGCGGCGTTGTTGTAACTCCGGCCGAGCCCCCGCGGGATCACCGCGGTCGAACGGCCGGCCGTCAGCCGGAGCAGCCCGGCCGCCTCCGGGCCGGTCGCCGGGCTGGCGAGCTCGGCCGTGGTCGGCGCGATCCGGCCCCAGCCGGTCAGGGTGACCGTGCTGGTCGGCACCGGATAGGGCGTCGCCGGGCTCGGCGTCGCGGGGCTGTTCGGCATGCCACGCATCTTACTGGGGATTGAACCGGCGCAGGCGCAGGCTGTTGGTGACCACGAACAGCGAGCTGAACGCCATCGCGGCGGCCGCGATCGTGGGGTTGAGCAGGCCGGAAGCGGCCAGCGGGATGGCCGCCGCGTTGTAGCCGAAGGCCCAGCCGAGGTTGGCCTTGATGGTCCTGAGCGTCTTCCTTGACAGGCCGATCGCGTCGGCCACCGCGCGGGGGTCGCCGCCGACCAGCGTCACGTCGGCGGCCTCGATGGCCGCGTCGGTGCCGGTGCCCATCGCCAGGCCCAGGTCGGCCTGGGCGAGCGCGGCGGCGTCGTTCACCCCGTCGCCGACCATGGCCACCGTGCGGCCCCGGTCCTGGAGGCCCCTGATCGCGGCCAGCTTGCCGCCCGGGTCGACGCCCGCGATGACGTCGTCGATGCCGACCTGGCCGGCCACCGCGCGGGCGGCGCGCTCGTTGTCGCCGGTCAGCAGCACCGGGTGCAGGCCCAGGTCGCGCAGCCTGGCCACCGCCGCCGGGGCGGTCGGCTTGATCGTGTCGGCCACCGTGAGCACACCGCGGACCCGCCCGTCCCAGGCGACGAAGACGGCGGTCTGACCGCTCTCCTCGGCCCGGTCCGCCCGCTCGGCCAGGTCGGCCAGCTCCGGCCGCTCCGGACCGGTGGCCAGCGACCATTGGCGGGCGAGCCAGCCGCGCCTGCCGACGAGGACGGCGTGGCCCTCGGCCGCCCCGGAGACGCCGAAGCCGGGGTAGGCGGCGAAGTCGGAGACATCGTGAACGTCAGGCGCCCACCGAGGAGCGACGGCGCCGACGGCGGCGGCGAGGCGATCGCGCGCGCCCGCGGTGATCGCGGCGGCGATCGGATGCTCGGACGCGGATTCGACCACGGCGGCCAGCCGGAGCAGCTCGGTCTCGAGCACCCCCGGAGCGGCGACCACGCCGGTGAGCGTCATCCGGCCGACCGTGATCGTGCCGGTCTTGTCCAGCACCACGGTGTCCACCCGACGGGTGCTCTCCAGGATCTCGGGGCCCTTGATGAGGATCCCGAGCTGCGCGCCGCGGCCGGTGCCGACCAGGATCGCGGTCGGGGTCGCCAGGCCCATCGCGCACGGGCAGGCGATGATCAGCACCGCGACCGCGGCGGTGAAGGCCGCGTCCGGCGACGCTCCCGACGCCAGCCAGCCGGCCAGCGTCGCGGCGGCGATCACGAGCACGGCCGGGACGAAGACGGCGCTGACCCGGTCCGCGAGGCGCTGCACGGGCGCCTTGCCCGCCTGCGCCTGGGTGACGAGCCGGGCGAGGTGGGCGAGCTCGGTATCCGCCCCGACCCGGGTGGCCCGGACCAGGAGACGGCCGCCGACGTTCACGCAGCCGCCGGTCACCGCGTCGCCCGGGCCGACCTCGACCGGAACCGGTTCCCCGGTCAGCATCGACGTGTCCACCGCCGAGCTGCCCCCGATGACGGTGCCGTCGGCCGATATCTTCTCCCCCGGCCGGACGACGAAGTCGTCGTCCACGCGGAGCTGGTCGGCGGGAACGCTGAACTCGTGCCCGTCCCTGAGCACGGTCGCCTGCTTGGCGCCCAGGTCAAGCAGAGCGCGCAGGGCCGCGCCCGCGCTCCGCTTCGCCCGCGCCTCCAGGTACCGGCCGAGCAGGATCAGCGCCGTGACGCCCGACGCCACCTCCAGGTAGGTGGCGTGCGTCCCGCCGCCGGCCAGGAACAGGGCGTAAAGCGACCAGAGGTAGGCGGCGGACACGCCGATCGAGACCAGGGTGTCCATGGTCGCCGCGCCATGCCGCGCGCTGATCAGGGCGGCGCGGTGGAACGGCCACGCGCCCCAGGTCGCGACCGGCGTCGCCGCGGCCAGCGATGCCCACCGCCAGTCCGGGAACTGGAGGGCGGGAGCCATCGCGAGCAGGGCGACGGGAACCGCGAGGGCCACGGAAACGAGCATCCTCGGGCGCAGCTCCCGGCGCGCCGAGGCCGCGCTGTCCGCGTCCTGCCCGGCATCGGGCGGCGCGGGCAGTGCGGCGGTGTAGCCGGTGCGTTCCACCACCGCGATGAGATCGGCGACGCTGAGCGTCTCGGGGAAGGACACCCGCGCCGCCTCGGTCGCGAAGTTGACGGTCGCGGCGACGCCGTCGAGCCGGTTCAGCTTCCGCTCGACCCGGGCCGCGCAGGAGGCGCACGTCATGCCGCCGATAATGAGATCGGTGGTGCTCGTCTTGATCACGCTCAGGACTTGACGAGGCGGGCGATCGCCTCGGACGCCTCGCGGACCTTCTCGGCCGCGACGTCGCCGCCCTCGGCCGTCGCCTGCGCCACGCAGTGCCCGAGGTGATCCTCGAGCAGGCCGAGCGCCACCGACTGGAGGGCGCTGGTCACCGCCGACACCTGGGTCAGGATGTCGATGCAGTACTTGTCGTCGTCGACCATCTTCTGCAGGCCGCGGACCTGGCCCTCGATCCGGCGCAGGCGCGTGAGGTACCTGTCCTTGTCCGGCGTGTAGCCGTGCATATCCGCCTCCGTGTGGTCAATCGCAAAATACGATACCCCAGCACGGTATCACGGAGGGCCCGCGGCAATGCCGTCACGTCGCCCGGCGGCTCCTGGGCGGCGTTCCCCGCCATTGTGTTCTGTTGGGGGCGTCGTTCCGGCACATTGGACGTCATTGTGTTCCAAAGGGGGCAGCCGGCGACCCGAACTGCACACGCTGACGCCCGAACGCCGACCAGCCGCGACCGAAGCGGTACGAGGGACGCTGGCGGCGGTGACGACGGTTAGGGGACGGTGGTGTGGGTGGGGGCGGCGGGGCGGGTGTCGTCCTCGGCGCGGCGCTTGCGGGTGAGGCGCCTGCGGTAGGCGAGGCTGGCGAAGCCGGCCAGGATCGCCGCGCCGCCGGCGCCGAACAGCGTGACGTCCTGCAGGCCGGCCGTGCCGCCGCCGCCCGTCTGGGGCGCGCCGACCGGGTAGTAGTGGCTGGGCGCGGTCGTCGCGTGGTGCGTCACCGTCGGGGTGGACCTCGGCGTGGCCGTCCGCGTCGCGGACGGGCTCGCGGTCGGCCGATGGGTCGTCGTGGCGGTCGCGGTCGCCCTGGCGGTGGATGTCGCCGTGCTGGTGGATGTCGCCGTGCCGGTGGATGTGCGCCGTGCCGGTGCGACGTCGCCTTCGCGCTTGACGTGGCCTTGTCCGTCGCCGAGCTCGTGCCCGTGCCGCCGGAAGATGGCGAGGTGGCGGTGCCGGTCGTGATGTGCGGACTCGGCGACGACGTTGAGGAGGGCGATCCGCCGAGGCTGCAGGCGGCGACCGCGACCGCCAGGAGGGCGGCCATCGCGGTCGCGCGGCCGACCCGGAGCAACGCCGCCCGGGTCCCCGCCGGCCGGGTCGCCGCCCTGGTCAGCGAAGGCGGGGTTCCGTTGGCGCGGATCGGAGCAGGACGAATCGCGACGGGCACAGTCAGGCGGACCTTCATGAAGCCTCCTCGGATGACCGGCGGACAATGGCGTCGCTCTACCCATCTGAGCATGTGCCATCCGGACCGCCGGCGAAAGAGCGAACGGGCAAACAACTCGCCGCCGTTCCCGTCGGCCGGCATAATTCCAGGTGCCGAGGGGTGAGACGTTCGCATAGACGGCCGCAGATAGCGCCGCCCGCGATCGGACCGGCGGGCGGGCAATGGCGTGTCTTCCATTAGGACATTAGGCTACGCGAGTAGCACCCCCTTACGGAAGACGACTCCGCGAGCCAAAAGGGGCGAGCGGGAATGGCAGAAAGGGACGGCATTGAGCCGCTGGCCGCGCATTGGCGGGCTGCGCGTGGTCATGTCGTGGCCGGACAGCCAGTTCGCGCCCGCCCCGCCGCTGCCGGGGCGGGCCAAGATCAGGCTGGCCGGGCTAACCGGGACGGCGCTGCTGCTTGGCGGCGCGGCCGCCATCGCCGTCGCGATGCTCGCCCAGCAGCACGCGCCGTCGCCGGGCGCGGCGGCGGCGGGGACGGTCGGCCCGGCCGCGCCGCGGGAACCGTCGCTGCGGCGCTCATCCCCGGTGTCCGTCGCCATCCCGGCCATCGGCGTGCGATCGCCGCTGCTGCGGCTCGGGCTCAACCCGGACGGCACCATGGCGGTGCCCGACCTCGCCACCAGCGCGAACGAGGCGGCCTGGTACGAGTACTCGGTGACACCGGGGCAGATCGGCACGGCCGTCATCGAGGGCCACGTGGACAGCGAGGTCGGCCCGGCCGTCTTTTACCGGCTCGGCGCGCTGCACCCGGGCGATCATATTAACGTGGCGCTGGCCGACGGAATGACGGCCGTCTTCCGCGTCACCGGCGTGCGCAAATACACCAAGTCCGATTTCCCGACGGAAATGATCTACGGCCCCACCCATTACTCGTCGCTAAGGCTTGTCACCTGCGGCGGAACGTTCGACTACGCCACCGGTCATTACCTTAGCTCGGTGGTGGTATTCGCGTCGCTGGTCTCCTCGGAACACTCGGTCATGGGCTGACCGGGCGAAGCCACGCGACCGTTCGGGATAGATGAGGGCAGCAGGCGGGACATCGCCGCGGCCGGCCGCGACGGGTCGCCGCGGCGACGGTCGATCTTGGCCAGCGCCGGCAGCGCGAGCAGACCGCAGAGCACGGTCGGCACGCCGCCGACCACGAGCGACCAGCGGGCGCCCCCCTCCTGGCCGACCCAGCCGACGATCGGCCCGCCGATGGGGGTGGAGCCGAGCCAGGCCAGACCCCACAGCGCCATGACCCGGCCGCGCATCTCCGGCGTGGCCGCGAGTTGCAGCACGGTCTTCGCCATCGAGTTGAACGTGATCGAGCCGTACCCGACGAACAGCAGCGCCGCCAGCTCGAGCGGCATCGACGGCGCGACCGCGGCCACCAGGATCGCGATCCCCCAGCCGATCGAGGCCAGGCACAGCGCCCGGCCGCTCGGCCGCGCCCGCGCCGCCGAGACCAGGCCGCCCGCCACCGCTCCCACCCCCATGACCGAGGCCATCACCCCGTAGGCGCCGGCCCCGCCGCCGAAGACGTGGGTCGCCATCAGCGGCAGCGACACCTGGAACTCCCAGGCGAGGGTGCCGACGACGGCGATCATGACGAGCGGGATGAGCAGCGCGGGGGTCGACTTGACGTAGCGCAGGCCCGCCCGGATCTGCCCCGGCTTCTTCGAGGCCGGCCGGGCCGGGTACAGCGCGGCGGTGCTCATCAGCGTCAGCGACAGCAGGACGGCGCCGAACGAGACCGCGTTGAGCGCGAAGCACAGGGTCAGGCCGATCGCCGCCAGCACCCCGCCGACGGCGGCGCCGAAGACCCGCGCCATGTTCATCGCGACCGAGTTGAGCGTCACCGCGTTGGCGAGGTTCTCCGGCGGGACCATCTCGGAGATGAACGCCTGCCGGGCGGGGTTGTCGTAGACGTTGACGAAGCCGAGCGCGATCGCGAGCAGGTAGACGCTCCACAGCCGGATCTCGTGGGTGCCGGTGAGCACGGCGAACACGGCCGCCAGGAGGCCGGCCGAGGTCTGGGTGACGAGCAGTATCCGGCGCTTGTCCCGGCGGTCGGCGAACAGGCCGCCGGCCTGGCCGAAGATCAGGATCGGGAGGAAGCGGGCGGCGGTGGTGAGCCCGAGCTGCGTTCCGCTGTGCGTGAGGTCGAGCACGAGGAACGACTGGGCGATCGTCTGCATCCAGGTGCCGATCACCGAGACCAGCTGGCCGAAGAAGAACAGCCGGTAGTTGCGGTGGCGGAAGGACGACGTCATCTGCCGCCAGGCGGCGGCGGGGCCGCGCTGCCCGGCGCCGCCGGCCTCGCCTCCGTGCGGACCGCCGGGCGGCCCGGCCACGTCGTCGTCTGCGGTGGCGCTGACGGAATCCCCCTGGATGGCTGTCACGGCTGTGCTCGCTCCGATCCGGTCTTGCTTTTCCCGGCCAGAAACAACGTTACCTCTGCTAAGGATGTTCCACTAGGACGGATCTCGGGCGAAACAGCGGTCCGTTCCTCATGAAAGCGCTTACATGGACCCGCGAGGACGCCTGCCCGGCGCCTTGGACGGATTTCATTAGCATGTGATATAAGTTGCTTATGGAAAATTCGAGCGGGACCGTTCGGGCCGCGACGGTCACAGAGGTCGCCGCCACGCTCGCGGTCGGCCTCGACCGGATCATCCGGTTGTATCGGTCGCTTACCCCGCCCGGCGAGCTGTCGCTGACCGCCGTCGCGACGCTGGCCTCCGTCGAGAGCCTGGGACCGCAGCGGCTCAGTGCGCTCGCCGCGCGAGAGGGGGTGACCCAGCCGGCGATGACTCAGCTGATCAGCAGGCTTGAGGATGCCGGGCAGGTACGCAGGGAGTCCGATCCAGACGACGGCCGGGTCGTCCTCGTCACGGTCACCGACGAGGGCCGGGCGACGCTCGCGCACCGCAGGGCTTCCAGGGCCGCGCGCCTCGCCGCCGTCCTCGCCCAGCTCAGCCCGGAGCACCTGGCAGCGCTCAGCGCCGCGCAGCCCGCGCTTGAGGCACTCGCCAGCGTCTCCCGTGACGACTATCCACTACCCACCGCATCACACTGAGGAGCTCACTAAATTGAGCGGCACTCCCCATGGCTCGGCCGCGAGCCCGTTTAAGCAGCCGAAGGCCGTGTTCGCCGTCGCCTTCGCCTGCGTCGTGTCATTCATGGGCATCGGCCTGGTCGATCCGATCCTGCCCGCGATCTCGAACCAGCTGCACGCCTCGCCGAGCGAGACCACCCTGCTCTTCACCAGCTACCTGGTCGTCACCGCGGTCGCGATGCTGATCACCAACTGGGTGTCAGCGGATCGGCGCGAAATGGACGATGATCGCCGGGCTGGTGCTGATCGTCGCGTTCTCCGCGCTGGCGGGCTCGTCCGGCTCGATCAGCGAGATCATCGAGTTCCGGGCGGGCTGGGGCGTCGGCAACGCGCTGTTCATCGCGACCTCCCTCGCGGTCATCGTCGCGTCCGCCAGCGGCGGGTTCGCGGGCGCGATCGTGCTCTACGAGACCGCGCTCGGCCTCGGCATCGCGGTCGGCCCGCTGGTCGGCGGGACGCTCGGCGAGATCTCGTGGCGCGGGCCGTTCTACGGGGTGGCGGTGCTGATGGCGATCTCGCTGTGCGCCACCGTGGTGCTGGTCGAGAAGACCCCTCGGCCTGCCACCAGGACCAGCCTGTCGGCGCCGTTCAAGGCGCTGCGCCACCGCGGCCTGCTCACGATGGCGCTGACCGCGCTCTGCTACAACTGGGGCTTCTTCACGATCCTGGGCTACGCCCCGTTCCCGATGGAGCTGTCGCCGATCAAGCTCGGCCTGGTGTTCTGCGGCTGGGGCATCATGGTCGCCGTGTTCGCCGTGTTCGGCGCGCCGTGGCTGCAGCGACGGTTCGGCATCGCCCGGACCATGTACGCGAACCTGTTCATCTTCGCGCTGATCAGCCTCGGCATCGCGATCTGGACGCTGAACAAGCCCGCGCTGATCATCCTCGTGATCGTCTCGGGCATCGTCTGCGGCGTGAACAACACGGTCACCACGCAGGCGGTCATGACCGTCTCGCCGGTCGAGCGGCCGGTCGCGTCCGCCGCCTACAGCTTCGTCCGGTTCATCGGCGGCGGGCTCGCCCCCTACGCCGCCGGGCGGCTCGTGCTCGCCTTCAACATCCACGTGCCGTTCTACATCGGGGCGGGGGCGATCCTGCTCGGCATCGTGATCCTGTCCACCGGTCACAAGCTGCTCGGCGAGGCCGAGCGGACCCAGGCGGTGGCGGCCGCCGCGGCCGTCGGCCACGGCGCGATGTCGGCCGAGGCCGTGGTCGAACGGGACCTGGAGGCCGAGGAGAGGGCCGAGGCCCTGCTCGGCGACGCCGACTGACTCCGCCGGCGTACCGGCGTACCGGTTGGGCCGGCGTGCCGGTCAGGCCGGCGTGCTCGTGAGGTGGCGGCCTAGGAACGCCAGCGACGGCGGTTCCTGGGCGGTGAAGAAGGCGCCGTCGTGGCAGCCGTTGGAGAAGCTGACCTCGGGGGGCTCGCCCCCGGTGCGCTTGGGCAGCGCGCGGGCGAGGGCCCGCACGCCGGGGTAGAACGGGTCGCCGAAGCCGGCCGCGACCCGGACCGGGACGCGGGCGAGCGCGGCCGCGTGGGTCACCGCGTCGGCGGCCGCGAAGTCGGCCGCCGACGCGTACGCCCCGGCGTTGGCCGCCCGCGCCTGCGCGTAGCTGGTCCAGATGGCCGGGCTGATCGCGGCGGCCGCGCTGATCAGGTCGGGGAACTTCTCCGCCAGCAGCAGGGCGCCGTAGCCGCCCATCGAGACGCCCATGACGCCGATGCGCTGCGCGCCGCCCAGGCCGCGGCGCCGGCACAGCGGGATCACCTCATCGGTCAGCATCGCCTGCGGGTTGTCGCCCGGGTGCGGATTCCAGTAGCCGGCGCCGCCGTCGACCGTCACCAGCGCCATCGGGGGCAGCGGGGCGCCGCCGACCCGGAGCGCCAGCGCCCGGGCCGGCGACAGGCCGAACAGCGCGCTGACGTGCGAGTCGCCGTAGCCGTGGAGCATGATCACCAGCGGTAGTTCCGCGCCCGGCCGGTGCCCGGGCGGGTAGCCGATCGTGTAGCCGACGGCGCGGTTCCTGGCCCGCGAGTAGAACGTGCCGGACACCTGCGGGCCGGGCGGGGCGTAGGACGCCAGGTCGGGCGCGGCCACCGAGCACGCCCCGTCGAGCGCGTCCAGCGCGCCCTTGCCCGGCAGGTCACCGCGGCTGATGAGCTCGGCGCCGCCCACGCCGACGGCGGCGGCCGCGACCGCGGCCAGACCGTAGCCGAGGAAGCGCCGACGGGACGCGGGCGCCATCAGGCGCGCGCCCGTCGCAGGCCGCGGACCGCCATCCGGGCCGCCTGCGCCGCCACCGCCAGCGCCACGACCAGCAGCGCGATGATCGTCGCATTGGTGGCGCCGATGCTGATCCCGGTCGGCAGGTCCGGGTGCAGCCGGACCCTGGCCGCGATCCAGACGGCGTAGCAGGCGACCACGGCGGCCATCGTGGCGCAGGCGAGGAGGCCGAGGCCCGCCTCGAAGGCGGCGACCCGCGAGGAGAGCCGGGCGCGCCGCACCAGCACCGCCGCGCTGGCGACCGCGGCGGCGAGAACGAGCGGGCTGAGCGCCATCCAGACTCGCTCACCGACGGGCAGGGTGGCGAGCATGGCCGGATGTCCCCAGTACGAGCTCACGAAGAGCGTGACCGCCCAGATGAACGCGGCCAGGCCGCTGGGGATGAGCGCGTGATGGCCGCCGGTGCCAAGCCAGTTGTTCTCGAAGTGCCGACCGCCGGCGAACAGCAGGAACAGCGAGGCGGCGAGGGCGAGAGCCGGCCTGATCAGCCTCGGCTCGCGCCCTCGGGCGATCCGGCCGACGACCGTGGCCAGCACCGGGAGCGCGGCGAGGACGGCGAGGACGAGCAGGACGAGCATCGCCCCGGTGGTGAAGACGACCAGGACCGCGTCGTCGCCCGGTGTCTGCAGGAGGCGGCGGAGCGGGGATGCGGCCCGGGTGCCGGTGCTCAGAATGACCGAGAACTGCCAGCCGATGAGGAGCTGGGACCACAGCGCAGAGCCGAAAACGAGAAAGCCGCCGAGCGCGCAGCTGAACGCACCGAGGCTCGCGCTGACCTGACGCTGGCGGGCCTGCTCGGCCAGGGCGCCGGCCCCGCCGCCGGCGGGCGCGACGGGCAGCGGGAAGCCGGCCAGGCCGACGTCGGCCAGCCGGGCCCGGACGCCGCCGCGCGCGACGTCCAGGGAACGCCGCAGCGATCGCGGCCGCTCCGATATCTCGGAGACGAGGAGTTCGGTGAACTCGGCCCCGTAGCGGTCCCGCCATGGCCTCGGGTACCAGCGGAGCAGGCGCTCGGCCCGCTGGATGGCACCGTCGCCGTCGCCGTCGATGTCGACGTCGACGTCGGTCATCTCGGCGTCACCGGAAGCGGAGGCCGCCTCTGCGGGGTCGTCAGCCGGGATCACGCGGCGCCCCAGCTGGCGCTGCCCCAGTTAACCGCCAGGCGGCGCAGGCCGACCTCGGTGACCCGGGCCTGCGCGGCCAGGTGCGCCTTGAGCGCGGTCGCGCCCGCGGTGGTGAGCCGGTAGGGGCGGCGGCGGTCGTCGGCTTCGAGCGCCTCGATCATCCCCTGCGACTCGAGCCGCGCCAGCGCCTCGTACAGCGTGCCGGGCGCCAGCCGGACGCCGGCGAAGGACTCGACGTCCTTGGTCAGCGCGTACCCGTGCTTGGGCCCGTCGGCCAGACTGGACAAGATCAGCGTGGCCGGCCCGGCGTACCGCCCGAACCCGGCCAGCGGCGCGGCGTCGGCCGGCTCGCTGGCATCACGTTTCGACATGCGGCCGACTATACATCGGGATCCGATATACCGGAGGCCGATACAGAATTCCGACGCGACTGGGCGCGCAGCCAAGCTCCGCGCCCCGCGCCTGTCGGCTACGCCATCGACAGGGGTCGCGGCCTGTCACCTACGCCAGCGACATCGCCAATTAGTGTCGCTGGCGTAGGTGACAGGTGGGGCGGTGGGTGGTGCGGCCGCGAACCGCGCGGCCGCAGGGCGGGGCGGTGCGGCCGCGGGCCGCGGGGCCACAGGGCTGGGAGGGCGGGAGGGCGGCTAGACCTGAGCGTGGGTCTCGACGGCGGCGACGATCTCGGCGATCGCCTCGTCGATCGGGACGCCGTTGCGCTGGGCGCCGTTGCGGTAGCGGAAGGAGACCGCGCCCGCGGCCACGTCCTCGTCGCCCGCCAGCAGCATGAACGGGACCTTCTGCTTCTGGGCGTTGCGGATCTTCTTCTGCATGCGGTCGCTGCTGTCGTCGATCTCGACCCGGATCCGCCGGGCGCCGAGCCTGGCGGCGACCTCCTCCAGGTACGGCGACGTGCGCGTCGCTGATCGGGATGCCGGTCACCTGGACCGGGGCCAGCCACGGCGGCAGCGCGCCCGCGTAGTGCTCGATGAGCACGCCCATGAACCGCTCGATCGAGCCGAACAGCGCCCGGTGGATCATGACCGGTTCCTGCCGGGTGCCGTCCGCGGCCTGGTACTCGAGCCCGAACCGCCGGGGCTGGTTGAAGTCGAGCTGGACGGTCGACATCTGCCAGGTCCGGCCGATCGCGTCGCGCGCCTGGACGGAGATCTTCGGCCCGTAGAAGGCCGCGCCGCCCGGGTCGGGCACCAGTTCCAGGCCGGACGCGGTGGCGACCGCGCGGAGGGTCTCGGTCGCGGACTCCCAGTCCGCGTCCGAGCCGATGAACTTGTCCGAGTCGCCCCGGGTGGACAGCTCCAGGTAGAAGTCGTCGAGGCCGTAGTCCCGCAGCAGGTCGAGGATGAACTGCAGGACCGAGGTCAGCTCGGCCTCCATCTGCTCCTTGGTGCAGTAGATGTGCGAGTCGTCCATGGTCAGCCCGCGCACCCGGGTCAGCCCGTGCACCACGCCGGACTTCTCGTACCGGTAGACGGCGCCGAACTCGAACAGCCGCAGCGGCAGCTCCCGGTAGGACCGGCCGCGGGACCGGTAGACCAGGTTGTGCATCGGGCAGTTCATGGCCTTGAGGTAGTACTCGCTGCCCTCGAGCTCCATCGGCGGGAACATCGTGTCCGCGTAGTAGGGCAGGTGACCGGAGGTCTCGAACAGGTGCGCCTTGGTGATGTGCGGGGTGTTGACGAAGGAGTAGCCCGCCGCCTCGTGGCGCAGCCGCGAGTAGTTCTCCATCTCGCGGCGGATGATCCCGCCCTTGGGGTGGAAGACCGGCAGGCCGGAGCCGATCTCCTCGGGGAAGGAGAACAGGTCGAGCTCCGCCCCGAGCTTGCGGTGGTCGCGCCGCTCGGCCTCCTCCAGCAGCTTCAGGTACTCGTCCTGGGCCGCGCGGGACTCCCAGGCGGTGCCGTAGATCCGCTGCAGCTGCGGGTTCTTCTCGCTCCCGCGCCAGTACGCGCCGGCGTTCCGCATCAGCTTGAACGCGGGGATCTGCCGGGTGGACGGCACGTGCGGGCCCCGGCAGAGGTCCTTCCAGCGCAGCTCGCCGGTCTTCGCGTCGACGTTGTCGTAGATGGTCAGCACGCCCGCACTTATCTCACTGGACGCCCCGTCTATGGTGGCCACCTCGTCGTCGGACCCGGCCGATCCCTTGATGCCGATCAGCTCGAGCTTGAACGGCTCGTCGGCCAGCTCCGCGCGGGCGTCGGCGTCGGTCACCTCGCGGCGGACGAACCGCTGGCCCTGCTTGACGATGTCGCGCATCCGCGACTCGATCGCCTTCAGGTCCTCCGGGGTGAACGCGCGGTCGACCTGAAAGTCGTAGTAGAAGCCGTTCTCGATCGGCGGGCCGATGCCCAGCTTCGCCTCCGGGAACGCCTGCTGCACCGCCTGCGCCAGCACGTGCGCGGACGAGTGCCTGATGACCGAGCGGCCGGTCGGCGAGTCGGCCGGGACCGGCTCCACCACGTCGCCGTCGGAGATGACCCAGGACAGGTCCCGGACCTCGCCGTTGACCCGGGCGACGACCACGTCCCTGTCATCGGGGAACAGGTCGCCGGCGGTAGTCCCCGTCGTCACCTCGCGCTCATTCCGCTGAGCCTGGCGGTCGAGCACTTGGACACGGATCTGGGACACGGCGCTGCCTCACGTTGAAGGTCGAATAGTCGACGTTCCGATAGTTGACTCGATGCTACCGTCCGCAGCGTTCAGCCCCGAAGTCGATATGGCCGCGGGCGCCGCCTGCCCGCCGGGTGACAGGGGACGGGACGGGCGGAGTCAGGGACCGTTCGATATGACGAATTTGAATTTATGATTTTGGGCAGGCGGCGGCCGGGCGGTCGCCGGTGAGCTGGCACAGCTCGGCGGTCAGCACGCTGGCAGCGTCGAGGATGGCGACGCCGGGGGTGCTGCCGGGGCGGCGCAGGCCGTCCGCGATCTGGGTCCAGGTAAGGCCGGTCAGCGCGGTCGGGACGATGGCCGAGCCGGTTTCCGAGAACTTGCCGCCGAAATCGGTGAACGGGGTCTGCCCGGCGACGTCGAGCTGGTGGAAGGCGGCCTGCTCGGCGGGCGTGAGCGACTGCAGCTTGCGGTAGCTGGTGCGGTCGGCCGGGTCGGCGTTGGGGCTGACGAGGACGTTGGAGTAGGTCTCGACCGGGGCGAAGGCCAGGTAGCGGCTGGTGTAGGACGAGCCGTAGAAGGTCCAGCCGTCGACCGGCGCGATGCCCTCGAACGTCGGGCTGCGGCTGACGTTGAGGCCGGAGAACTGGCCGAAGTGGCTGAGCGCGATGATCAGCGGCCAGCTCTGGGCGGCGCAGAATGGGCAGTACCCGGTCGCCACGTAGAGGACCTCGGGCTTGCCGGCGGAGGTGAGCGGGCGGGTGTTCGCGGGAGCTGGCGTCGCGTAGCCGTTAAACAGCACGATCGAGCCCGATCCGGCGCTGACCACGGCGGACGAGCTGGCCGAGTTCGGCGCTGAGCTCGCCGCCGGCAGCGTGCCTTGGTATGCGACCACCCCGCCGGACCCGGCCGCGCCCACCGGAGCGGTCGTGACCTCGGTGATCAGCCTGTTCAGGGCGGAGTCGCCGGGACCGGGCGAGCTCAGCCGGAGACCGGCCAGGGTGCCGCCCGCGATCAGCAGCAGCGCGCAGACGCCGGCCAGCGCCAGGCGGCCGCGGCGGCCGACCGACCACGAGCGCCGCGGCCTTTCTGAACCCATCTCAAGCACGTCGCCGTCGTCCGGACCCGATCCGAGCATGTCCGCATAGTAACCGTCGCCGACGGTGGCGCGCGGCGCCCCGGCGGGCTGGGGGCCGGCCGGTCAGCGGGCCGCCTCGAAGGCGCGGCCGACCTCGGTCACGGCCGGCCCCTGGTTGAACAGGCCGGTGGTGCCGCTGCCGGACGAGACCGGCAGCGCGAACCAGGCGTAGCGCTGCACGTAGGGCAGGCCGTCGAGCATCTGGGTCGCCGCCGTCAGGAACGCGGCCTGCTCGGCCTCGGTCGGGAAGGCCGGGGTCGGGCCCGCGTAGCTCGTCAGCGCGAACTCGGTGAGCCAGATCGGCAGGTGGTACCGGTCGTAGATGGCCTGCAGGTAGCTCTCGAGCTGCTGCACGGCCGGGCCGGTGCTGAAGTCGCCGCCGTACCAGTGCACGGTGATGAAGTTGACCCGGTCGCCGCGGGCCCTGGCGCCGGTCATGAACTGGTCCAGCCAGCCGCCGGGGGTCGCCGCGCCGGACGACACGGCCGGGCTGCCGAGCGTCATCCCGGTCGCCTCCAGCTGGGGCCAGAGGTCGAGCGCCTGGGCGACGGTCATGTTGGCCTGGCCGCCCTGGTCCGGCTCGTTGAAGCCGAGGAGCACGCTCCCCTCGCTCTTGACCTGGTCCAGGGTGGCGGCGGTGACGTCAGAGGCGCCCCAGATCATCGGGACGAAGCTCGTGCTGGCCGGGGTGGTGATGCCGCTCGGGGTCGCGCCCCAGTCGTAGTACCAGGACGCCCCGGATGCGGCCAGGTCCTGGCTCGCCCCGGCGGCGTCCCAGGTCGCGACGCCCTTGCGCTGGCTGGTCACGGTCACCGGGGCGGGCTTGGAGGGCGACGGCTTCGGTGCGGGCTTCTTCTTCGGCTTGGTCACGTGGGTGACAACCGGGGGCACGGCCAGGGCGAGGGTCGGCGTCGGCAGCCGGGGGGCGGCGACGCTCAGCGCGGCCGGCGCCGCCGCATCGCGGGCGTGCACGACCGCCAACGTTCCGCCCGCAGCGCACGTCACCAGCGCCACCGACGCCGCGATGAGCTTCGGCTGGACGGCGCCGGAGGCCTTCGCCAGCAGCCGCGTGTGCCGGGCGTGCCTGGTCAGCCGGGCCCGCCGGGCGCCCCTGCCGCGGGCGCTGCCGCCGTGGGCGCTGCCGCCGCGGCCGCCGGCGCCGCTGCCCGTCCCGCCGGGCGGCGGCCCGGCCGGGCCGCCCGCCGCCAGGCCGAGCGTCGCGCCGGCCAGCGCGGCCGGCACCGCGATCAGCGGCAGCCCGCCGAGCAGCCGCTCGGCCGGGATCATCTCGGCGGTGTCGGCCAGGCACCACGGGCAGTCCCGGACGTGCCGGGCCAGCCGCTTGCGCCACAGCGGGCTCGGCTCGCGGTCCCACTCGGCCGTGATCGTCGCCAGGCTCGGGCAGGGCGGCACCCGTCGCAGCGCGCGCACCACCGTGCGCGACGTGACCAGCCGCTCCTTCATGCGAGCGACGCGGACGGCCGCGTGCGCGGGCGACAGGTCGAGCGCGACCGCGAGGTCGGCCCGGCGGAGCTTCCCGGCCGCCTCCTGCCACCACAGCGCGAGCACGTGCCCGTCCTCGTCGTCGAGCCAGCGGGTGGCCTCGGCCGTCTCCAGGCGCTGGCCCGACAGGCCGAGCCGCTCGATCGTGGTGTCGGCGAAGTCGGGGCTGGGCGCGTCCGACTCCACCGTCGGCGGCTGCGCCAGCCGGTCCCGGTAGGAGTCGCGGACCTGCCTGATCGCGATCGCCACCAGCCAGGAACGGAAGGCCGCCGGATCCCGCAGCTCGCCGATGCCGCGAACGGCGCGCAGCATCGTCTCCTGCACGACGTCGTCGACGTCCGGATGGCCGTTCATCGCCCGGCCGACGATGTTGTAGACCAACGGCAGGTACGCGGCCGCCAGGACGTCAACCGCGCGCCGGTCGCCGCGCTGCGCGGCGACCACCGTGGCGACGTCCGGGTCGAGCTCCGATGGGGTTTGCATCACAACCTAGGAGACACCACCGCAAGCCACGGATAACGGAAAATCCGGAAGACGAAATGTGTTATCGGCCGGCCCTTCGTCGCGTCTCCGGTACGGAGCCAATGCACGCAGGGAGGATGCTGGTGATGTTCGGCCGAAACGGTAGCCGGGACGGTAGACGGCGGCGGGCGCGGTGGTCCGGTTCGCTGACGACGGCGGCGGTGCTGCTCAGCGCCATCATGCTGACGGCGGGCTGCGCCGCCCTGGGCGCGAACGGCGCGAACAGCGCGGGCACCGCCGCCGCTTCGGCAGGCGGGCAGCGCGCGTCGTCGGGCACCGCGTCGGCCGTTGACGGCGGCGCCGCGGCGGCGAAGGCGGCCACGCGGACTCCGTCGCCGAGCGGCCACTCGGCCACCCCGACGCTGGCCCGGATGCCCTCGGCCACCCCGGCGTCCCCCGTGTCCTCCGCCTCCTCAGCCCCGGCGGCCTCCGAGCCACCCCCTTCGGGGGCCGCCGGCTCACGGCGCCTGGTGACGTTCGCCAACAAGATGTCGCAGACGATCTGGGTCGCGGCCGCGCCTAACCCGGCCACGCCGCTGGCGGCCACCGGCTGGGTGCTCCCCGCCGGGCAGAGCGTCACCATCAGCACCCCGAACAACCTGAACACCCGGTTCTGGGGTCGCACCGGCTGCGACTTCAACAGCGCGGGCGTCGGCCACTGCCAGACCGGCGACTGCGGCGGCCTGTTCCAGTGCACGGGATGGGGCACGATCCCGGCCACGCTGGCCGAGGTCAACTTCGACGCCTGGGACAGCCTGGACTTCTACGACGTGTCGATGGTCGACGGCTCCAACCTGCCGATGTACATCAACATCACCAAGTCCTCGGGCGGGACGGTGGACAAGATCAGCTCGGACGGCTGCGTGCCGGCCGGCTGCACTAAGCCGGTCGTCTGCCCGAGCATCCTCGACGTCAAGGCGGGCGGCACCGTCGTCGGCTGCATCTCCGCCTGCGCCCGGCTTGACACCGACCAGCTCTGCTGCCGCGGCCAGTATTCGTCGCGGGCGGCCTGCAATCCCGCTACCTGGCCGGTCGACTACGCGGCGGTGTTCAAGCGGGCGGAACCGTACGCCTACTCCTACGTGGACGACGACGCGACCAGCGTCTTCACCTGCAAGGGCGTGTGCGACTACCGGATTACCTTCGGCATCACCCCCTGACACCCGTCGGGACGGCGCCCGGGTCGCAGCGGGCCCGTCCCGACGGGGACCGTGATTGCGTTGGAACTGGTCACGTAATGGTGCGGCCCGGGCATGGCCGGCCTGCGCGGGCGGTGGCCGGCGGGTCAACTGGCCGGGTGGCAGCGGTCCAGGATCGCGGTGCTCAACGCGGGCCCGGACGCGCCGAGCGCCGACAGGATCGAGGGCACCAGGCCCTCGCTGACGGCGAGGATGCCCAGGGCGAGATCCTCGACGCCGAACGGCGGGGTGGCGCCCCGGGCGCCCGCCGCGCGGCGGGCGCCCTGGAGGGCCTGCCCGGCGCCGGGGCCGAGGGGGAGGAAGGCGCCATCCCGTCCGGAGAAGGCGGCGCGCCGCGGGTCGAACCAGCGGGGCCTGGGGTGGACGGCCCGGGCGGCGCGGGTGAGGGCCTCTTGGCCGAAGGACGCCTCGGCCGTCGCGCGCACAGCGTCGATATCGACCCCGACCGCGGCCAGCGCGCCCCGGTCCAGGTCACCGAACAGGCCGCCCCCGGACAGGCGGACGATCTCCGCCTCCGCGCGCCCGGGCGTGACGCCGTGCTCGCGCGCGACCGCGCCGGCCGGCTGGCTGGCGTTGGCCAGCGCGAGCAGGAGGTGCTCGCCGCCGAGGTAGGGGTGCCCGAGCCGGATGGCGTGCTCGTAGGCCTGCACCACGATGGCGTTGGCGTCCTCGGTGAAGGTCCTGGTCATGACTGGCCCCCGGTCCGCTTTCCGTGCTTGCGGTGCACGGTCTGCTTGGTGACGCCGAGCCGCGCGGCGATTTGCTGCCAGGACCACCCGAGCCTGCGGGCGTTGTCGACCTGGAGGATCTCCAACCGCTCGGTAAGGTCGCGCAGGGCCGCGACCGCGCGCAGACCGGTGTCGGGGTCGCTGCCCGAGGCGGCCACGGTGATGGCGAGGTCTGATTCCATGTGGGTCAGCATATGCTGACGACTGGGCGGGCGTCAACATATGCTGACGGGATGCGGAGCGGGCCGAGCTTCGCGAACGTGACCGCGAGTGCCAGGGTGACATTAGGCATTGGGAGTCACGCAGGGTCCGTTCGGGATAAATCAAAACGGCCACCACGGCGAACCCGCAGCTCCGCCCTAGAACTCCTGGCGGAAGCTCGCGATCCACTCGGCGGTCGACTTGAACCCGCCGAACGTGTAGAAGTGCAGCCTCACCTCGCCGTGCTTGGCCGGGTCGAGGCCGTCCTGCAGCTCGCGGATGAACTTGTCCGGGCCGGCCTTGCCGAGCAGGTTGGTCATCGAGAAGCCGTACTTCTTGGCGATCGTGGCCGAGGTGGAGACGCCGAGCCTGGAGGCGAACCCGAGCAGCCCCTTGATGCTGGTCGGGCCGGGCACGCCGACCCGGACGGGGAGCTCGACCCCGCGCCGGCGTACCTCCTCCAGCCAGCTCAGCACCCGGTCCACGTCGAACTCGACCTGGGTCAGAACCGCGCCAGGGATCTGGAGTTTCGCCAGCGCGGCCGACTTGCTCTCGAGC
Organism: uncultured Actinomycetota bacterium; assembly: GCA_963836195.1. Taxonomy (GTDB): domain Bacteria; phylum Actinomycetota; class Actinomycetes; order Streptosporangiales; family Streptosporangiaceae; genus Trebonia. Next base: position 62,165 of record CAWIIX010000026.1, read on the forward strand.
GCCGCCCAGAGCACGTCGATCGGGACCTCCGGGTGGTCGGCCGGGTGGCCGGCGATCGAGACGTGCTTGACGCCGTAGCGCTGGAACACGCCCGACTCGATCAGCGAGAGCGAATCCTCGTAGGGACCGTGCGGGACGGCCGGGTCGCCGCCGACCGAGAACACGTTCTCGGCCGCGCCGATTTCGCGCAGCGCCGCCAGGAACTCCTCGAGCATCGCCTGCGACGCGATCCGCCGGGCGGAAATGTGCGGCACCGGGACGAAGCCGAGCCGCTTGACCGCCGCCGCGGCGCCGACTCGCATGCCCAGGTCCTCGTTCTCGAGGAACGTCACGTGGATTCTGGTTCCGGGCGGGATGACGCCCGCGGCGGCCTCCAGCCGGGAGACGTCCTTGCCGGTCATCTCCATCGAGAAATCGTCGAGCACAGTTTCCACGTAACGCCCATTTCCCGAAAATTCGTAAGTCCTTGTGCTCTCATGTTAGGTCGTCACGTGCGGAAACTTAATCCCTGCCGACGAGCACTGGGGCTCACCACAAGCGGTGGACAACCCGGTTAGTGGCGTCGGTATTGAGTCCGAGCGTGCGCGTCGTAGGGCGCGGGAGCGACGGTGGCGCGGATCCGCGGGAACCCGGGTCGGCGCCGGCGTCGATGCCAGGCCCCGGGTGCTCGCCCCACACGAGGCGGCCGGGAGGAAGGCCTGGCCGCGCACGTCGCCGCCCAGCCCGGTCATCCGGCCGGCCGGGGCCACACCCGGATCGCGTTCGCGCTGCCGGATCGCGGCACCCCGCTGCGGGCCGTCAGGCAGCGGTTCGCCGATCAGGCGGCCGCCGCGCTCGGCCTGCTGCCGCTGCCCCCGCTGACGCTGCCGGGGTCAAGGTCAAATTCACAATCGTCATCTCGAACGGACCCGGCCGACTCCCTCCGCGAATTCCTGTCCGCCCACCCGGAGATAACCGCCGTCGCTGGCCGTCATTGGCTTCGACGACAACGGCTACGGCGCGCTCACCAGCCCCACGCTCACCACGGTCCACATCGACGCGGAGGCCCACGGCTGCCAGGCGGCCCGCGCCGCTCTCGGCCTAGACCCCGATCCCGGCCACTCCCCCGCTCCGGGCCGCGTCGTCATCCGCGACTCGGCCTGGGTCTGCCGCGGTCCGGGTCGATGGCGCAGCCGACAGGTTCCCGTTTGGGGTCGATGGCGTAGCCGACAGGTTCGGCCGCCGGTCAGCTACGCGATCGACATGGCCTATCGGTGTCGCTGGCGTAGGCGACAGGTCGCCGTTCGGGTCGATGGCGTAGGCGACAGGCCTTCGTGATGGCCCAGGAGCCACGGGCCATGTCCGTTGTAGCCCAAGCGGCCACAGGCCATGTCCGTTGTAGCCCTGGGGGCCACGGGCCCGTGTTTGTTTCGGCCCTGGGGGACACGGGCCCGCTAGATGTGGGCCGGTGGGCCACGAGGCCACAACGGGACGGGAGAAGGTGGGGGCTGCGCGGGTAGCGCGGGGTGGAAAACGCGATGACGGGGTGGGGACCGAGTGACAGGATGTGGGCCATGGTTGAGGAGAGCGCAGGCGGAGCCGTGCCGGAGCGGTGGACGGCCGCTACAGAGCGGGCGGACATTTGGATGGATCCGGCCGACGATCCGCGCGACACCGGGACCGAGCTCAGCGACGAGCGGTCGGTTCTCGTCGACTACCTGCGCGTCTACCGCCTGACGATGGAGATGAAGTGCGCGGGCCTCGACGCCGGGCAGCTGGCGCGCCGGTCGGTGCCGCCGTCCACCATGTCGCTCCTGGGCCTCATCCGTCACATGGCCGACGTGGAGCGGAACTGGTTCCGCCGGGTGATGGCGGGCGAGGACGCGCCGCCTCTGTACTGGACCGAGGGCGAGGTCGACGCCGAGTGGACCGGCGCGGTCGCGGACCCGGAGGTAGTCGCCCGGGCCTGGGATGACTGGCGGGGCGAGGTCGGCTACGCCGAGCGCTACGTCAACGGCTCCGGCGACCTCGGCACCCGCGGCACCATGCGCGACGGCACGACGATCTCGCTCCGCGAGGTCCTCGTGCACATGATCGAGGAGTACGCCCGCCACTGCGGCCACGCCGACTTCCTTCGCGAGCGCATCGACGGCCGCGTCGGCCAGTAGGAGACCGGTGAGCTAGTCCTCGCCGTAGTCGTGGTCGGGGTGGTTCTGCTCCCCGGTGCGCCAGTAGCCCCGGGTGACCAGCGACGACGGCGGCAGGTGGCGGTCGGCGATGAAGTAGCGGCGGATGTCGCGCATCGCGGCGGCCTCGCAGGCCACCCAGACGCGGGCGCCATCGGGGATCGTCGACGCGCGGGCGGCGTCGGCCAGCTCGGCGCCGAACGCGTCCGGGCGGCGCCGGTGGTGCCAGCTGATCGTGGTCTTGGCCGGCCCGGTGAACTCGACCTCGTCGTCCGGGCCGTCGACCTCGAGGTGGACGTCGACCGCGGTCGTCTCCGGCAGCGCCTCGAGCAGCGTGCCGACGGCCGGGATGGCGGACTCGTCGGCGGCGAGCCACCAGTGATCGGCGGCCGGCTCGAGGGAGAACCGGCCGCCCGGGCCGGCCACCGCGAGCTGGTCGCCCGGCTTGACCCGCTGCGCCCACTCGGAGGCGGGACCGGTCCCGTGCAGCAGGAACTGAATCTCGAGGGTGCGCGTGGCCGGGTCGTAGCGGCGCGGCGTGTAGGTGCGGACCACCGGCGCCGGCCCGTCCGGCGCGACCGGCGTCCCGTCCGGCCCCGGGGTCGGCAGGTTGGGCGCGTCCTCGCCCTCGGCGGGGAGGAAGACCTTCAGGTGCGAGGTCGGGGCGGCGCCGGCGAACCCGTCAAGGTCGTCGCCGGTGACCAGGACCGAGATCAGCCGGGGCGAGACCGGCGACACCGACACGACCTCGGCCCGGCGCGGCGGCTTCCGCCGCCGGGGCGGTCCACCTGGAGTTCCTGCTGGTGCGGGAGTAGTCACGGACGTCCCTTGCTCTAGAACTTGTCGATGGCGGGGATGACCTGCTCGGCCAGCAGGTCAAGCTGGCCGGGGATGCTGACGTTGACCAACGAGCCGTGGGCGACGCTGAAGCCGGCCTCGGCCAGCGCGTGCACCTGCTCGATCGTCTTATTGACGTTCTCGCCGCCCAGGCCCAGGTCGAACCGGGTCTGGGCGGTCTTCTCGATCTCGGCGTAGTCGCGGCCCTCGTTCGCGCAGTGCTCGCGGAGCACCGCGAGCTTGCGGGCCGCCTCGGGGACGTCGTAGGCGGAGATGTTGCACGCGTCGGCGTAGCGGGCCACAAGCTTCAGCGTCTTCTTCTCGCCCGAGCCGCCTATCAGGATCGGCGGGCGCGGGCGGGACAGCGCCTGGGGCGAGTTGAGGGTGCGGGCGAGCTGGTAGTGCTTGCCCGAGAAGGCGGCGTCGTCCCCGCTCCACATCTGCCTGCAGATGAGGATCGCCTCCTCGAGGCGCTCGAACCGCTCGGCCACCGGCGGGAAGGGCAGGCCGAGGCCGGCCGACTCCTCGGCATTCCAGGCGGCGCCGATGCCGAGGATCGCCCGACCCCCCGACAGCACGTCGAGCGTGGTCATCGCCTTCGCGAGCAGGCCCGGCTCTCGGTAGACGACGGCGGTGACCATCGTCAGCAGCTTGACCCGCTCGGTCTTGGCGGCCAGGAACCCGAGTGCGGTGTAGGCCTCGAGCATCTCGTGCTCGGGCGGGCCGATGTGGCCGATCTGCCAGACGTGGTCCATGACGCTGATCCGGTCGACGCAGCCGTCTTCCGCGCGCTTGGCGATGTCACCGAGCTTGAAGCGGAGCTCGGGGGCTCCGCCCTCCCAGGTGAAGTCCGAGATGTGCAGACCCAGTTTCATATTTCAACCCTATCCCCGCCGCCGGATTGCGCAGCAAATGGACGGTATGGGCGGAGGGCAGGGTCATTCCATCGTTAACCTCCCCGATACGACGGCCCAGAACTCGGGGGGTGCGCGGGATCGTCGCAACGTCATCTAAGGTTGCAGCGCGAGCGCTCACCTGGTCTCCGTGGCTTCCTAGGATGACGGAGCCGCGCCGACGGGCGGCCATGCGCTTCTGCGGAGGGCTGATGCTAGAAGTGAGGGACCCGGCGGACATGCGTTCCGTCGTCGGAGAAGCGACTGCGGTGACCGCAGCCGATGTAGCGGCTGCGTACTCCCTCGCCGGGACCGCGTTCGCGAGGTGCCGGCGGACCGGCCCGCTCGACCGGGCCGCCGCGCTCGCGCGGTGCGCCGGCCCGTCCAGGGCCCGGGCTGCAAAGCGGGGGGCGCCCGGACCGCATTTCTGCGCCTGGGTCAAGACCGCCGTCAGGTACCAGTGGTAGCGGACGTCACCGACGCCGCCCCGGTCGGGATCATCGGGGCCGGCATCGTCGGGCTGGCGGTGGCACGGCAACTCGCGGGCGCGGGGGTCCCGGTCGTGGTGTTCGAGAAGGAGGCGGCCGTGGCCGCGCACCAGACCGGGCACAACTCCGGAGTCGTGCACGCCGGCATCTACTACGCGCCCGGCTCGGCGAAGGCGAAGATGACCAGGCACGGCGTCAGCCTGCTGCGGGCTTACTGCGCCGACCGGAGACTCGCCTGGGACGAGCGGGGCAAGCTGGTGGTAGCGCGGGACGAGGCCGAGACGGTCAAGCTGCGCGAGCTCGAGCGGCGCTCGAATATCAACGGCGTCCCCGGCGTGCGGTGGCTCACCGGGCCCGAGCTGCGCGAGCTCGAGCCGGAGGTGGCCGGGGTGGCCGCGCTGCTCTCCCCCACCAGCGCCATCGTCGACTACCCGGCCATCGCCCGCTCGTTCGCGGCCGACGTGGCTGCCGCGGGCGGCCGGGTGCTGACCTCCACCCCGGTCAGCGCGCTACGGCTGCGCGGGGCGGACGGCGCGGACGGCGTTGAGGCCGACACCCCGGCCGGCTCCTTCCGGCTGTCCCGGCTCATTATCTGCGCTGGACTGCAGGCGGACCTGCTCGCCGCGACCGTCGGGGACACTGCCGCGCCCGAGATCATCCCGTTCCGGGGCGAGTACCTGCGGTTGCGCCCGCACGCGGCCGGCCGGGTACGACGCCTCATCTACCCGGTGCCCGACCCTCGGTACCCGTTCCTCGGCGTGCACCTGACGCCCCGCGTGGATGGCACGTCCGACCTCGGGCCCAACGCGGTGCTCGCGCTGGCCCGCGAGGGATACCGGCGCACCGACGTGACCTGGGACCAGGTAGCGCGACTGGCCCGCTCAGCGGCGTTCAGGCGGCTCGCGCGGCAGCACTGGATGACCGGCGTGCGCGAGTACCGGGGGTCGCTGGTGCGACGCGCCTATCTCGCCGAGGCGAGGACGTACCTGCCCTGGCTGACGCCGGGCGACGTGACCAGCGCGCCCGCCGGGGTCCGGGCGCAGGCGGTCGACCCCGACGGCGGGCTGGTCGACGACTTCCGCATCAGCAAGGTCGGGCCGGTCACCTCGGTCCGCAACGCCCCATCACCAGCGGCAACGGCGTCGATGGCCATCGCCGAGCACATCATCGCCGAACTCAAGCTCAAGCTCGACACAGAAAGGTAGTTATCTCCGTGTTCATTGTTGACTCCCAGGTGCACATCTGAAAAAGAAGAGACCCCCGACCGTCCCTGGATCGCGCCGGGAGCGCATGCGGCTGCACGGGCACCGCGAGGCGGCCTTCACCTGTCAGGAGTGCGTTGCCCTGATGGACGAGGCCGGGGCCGACAGCGCCTGATCCTCCCGCCGTCCTGAGAGGGCGACCGCACCGACTTCGCCCTCGAGGCGTGCGAGGCGCACCCAACCGGTTCGGCGTGATGGCCCGCATTCCGCAGACCAAGCCGGCCGAGGGCGCGATCAAGTCCCTGCTCCCAGCCGACGGCACCGCCGAGATCCTGGTACCGGGCGAGCGCGGCCGGCGCACCAGGGCCGAGCGCGCCGCGGCCCACATTCCGCTCGGTCCCAAGGTCTGGCGTGAGCAGACCGAGGTCGCCACCGCCCTCGACGTCCCCGTCCCGGCTCCCTTGGGCTAGCCACGGCCGACCGCGGCCAGTGACCTTCGGCCGTTCGGCCTAAGTGGCCCGGCCGACGACGTGTCGCTTGGTGGCGACGCGTCCGGCGCTGCTGCCCTGGCCGCGTACCCGGCGAGGGCAACCCAGCCGTACAGGGCGAGCGGGTAGCAGAAGTAGCCGAAGCGGGTGGCCGGCGACAGCGCGAACAGCGCCGTCAGCCCGAGGGCGATCCGCTTGGCGGCTGAGGCCGATGTGCTGGGCGGCGCCTTTACCAGCGATGCCACTAGGGCCGCCCCCGCCGCGAGGAGCAAGGCGATCGCGGCGGCGCGCCCGGCCGGACCGAGCGTGGCGAGCAGATGGCCGGGAAGCGGGCTGGCCGCGGGCGACCGGGCGGCGGTCAGGCCGAGCGGATAGGCGACGGTGTTGGCCACGATCGCGGCCGGGTGCAGGATCCCGGCCGGGGCGAGCGCGATCGTCAGCCCGATCGCGGTGCCGAGCGCGGTGCCGGTGAACCTGGCCGCCGCGCGTCCGCCGTATCTGACCATGACCATCACGATGAGCACGGCCAGAGCCGGCCAGGCGGTGTACTTCATCGCGCAGACCGCCCCGAGGACTACGGCGGGCCGCCAGCCGGCGCCGCCGAACCTGATCAGCAGCGCCAGGGCCAGGCAGGTCAGGGCGATCACGGGCGGGTCGGTGATGCCCTCGGCGAGCGGGAACGCCATCACCGGGGAGCAGACGGCAAGCGCGGCGAGACCGAGCGGGGTGACCGGAATCCGTCCGATCCGGCTGATCCCGCTGATCCTGAAGGTGGCGAGCAGGATCAGGAACGTAGCCGTTGCCAGCCACGGACGCGGATCGGCGAGCAGCCCGGGGAGGGCGAGCGCCTTCGGCAGGCCGAAGACCGCCATCGCCGGCAGGTACGGGTTATAGGCAAGCCAGCCACCCCGGGCGAGCTGCGCGGACTGCAGGTAGGGGGTTCCGTGGTGCAGCAGCAGCATCCCCGATCTGCCCACCACCAGGGCGTCCGGCGTTATCGGCTCCCGCGTGGCCAGCCAGACGAGCGGCGCCACCAGTGCCCCGGCGACGGCGACGGCGGTGGCGACGGCGGTGGCCAGCGCCTCGGCCTGAACGCCGCGAGCGCGGGGGCTGCGGTGGCGAGCCGCGATCGCGACAGCGCAGGCGGCCGCGATGGCATACCCGCCCGCGGCCCAGATGCCCCACCAGCGATCCAGCCCCCGGCCGCTGAACATGGCCACTCCGGCCGCGTAAAGCGCGAATCCGGCGAGCCAGGCGGCCGGCCTGCGGAGGGCGCCGTTCATCAGGGACCCGAGCCGCTCGGCCGAGATCGCGATGTCCATGGCAAGAGCCTTCCGGATCCTGCGGCTGGCCGCGATCGTCCTAGCCCCCGAATCCAGGGTGCGCCTAGCCCCCGCGTCCGAGCTGTAGCCAGCATCACCCCAGGCCGAAGCGTCCGACTTCGCCCAGGTCAGAGCCCGGTCGAGTCGATGGACCAGATGACGCCCCATCACGTCGCGGTCGAGGTCGAGGACTGGGAGGGCTTCCTCGTTCACCTCGACGAGCTCGGCACGGCACACCCGGGTAATCACCAGTCCGGAGAACACCGTGGACCTGCGCGGCTTCGGGCGCACCAGGTGGACGGAGGAGCACGACGCCCGGAACTTCCCCTGCGACATCATCGCGATGCTCGACCGGCTGATGACGCCGGAGTTCCGGGCGAGGCGGCCCGACCTGGCGTTCCTGTTCTGGCAGATGGGCACGTTCAACACGGCCAACATGCAGGACCTGACCAACCTCAACAGCGACGGGCCGACCGTTGCCGAGTTCGTGGCGGCGCCGTTCCCGCTGCTGCTGCTCGCGGGCGAGAAGGACGCGGTGCTGTCGCCGGCCACCGTCCGCCGCGCGGGCGAGCTGCTGCCCAACGCGCGAGTGGAGGTTGTGACGGACGCGCCGCACTCGATGTACTGGGAGCGGCCGGACCTCTTCAACGACGCCATCCGGCGCTTCCTCAAGGACGTGGCTTCCGCGTAGCCGCTGCGGCTGCGCCGGCGCAGACGCCTCCGAGGCCACTTGGGTCTCGGGGGCTTTCTCGTGTCACGCGCCTTGGCCCGCTGCGCCAACCGTTTATTGGCGCGGTGGGCCACAGCGCTTAAACGCTATTAGCGCTGTGGCCCACAGCGCCAAACCTATTGGCGCTGTGGGCCACAGCGCCAAGGGCCGATTAGCGCGGTGAGCCACAGCGCTAATCGGCGGTATCGGAGCTAACCGGCCGGGTCGTCGTCCTTGGACATCTGGTCGGCGGCGGAGAGGTGCTCGACCGTGACGCCGGTGTCGGCGAAGGTGCGGGTGACGTAGGCGGAGCTGTAGACCCAGAGGATCTTCATCGGCTCGGTGTCGCTCGTGTTGCGGAAGCAGTGCACGATGCCGGCCTTGACGTAGGTGGTGTCGTCGGGCACCAGCGGCGTGATCTTGCCGTCGATCTCCACCTCGGCCGCGCCGGACAGCAGCGTCACGTGCTCGTCGCAGTTGTGCGAGTGCGGCGGCGCGCCCTTCCCGACCGGGTAGCTGCTGATGCCCGTCGTGATCAGGTTCTCTTCCTCGGCCGACTGCCGGGTGATGAGCGGGACCGTGACCACGCCGCCGCCGCGGCCGAGCCGCCGCACGTTCTCCACTTTGATGACCGTCATGGGCGTGAGGCTACAGCCGCGCCCAGCCCGCCCGGCCGCCTCAGCCTGCATTCTTAGCGTTCGTCGAAGTAGCCGCCGGAGCAGCCACAATGTGGCTGAACAGTGCCACCGAAGCGATCGACGGGAAACCCCATGCGCCTGCCCGCCCTTACCGAGCTCACCCCGCGCCAGCAGGAGATCAGCGACGCCATCGCGGCCAAGCGCGGCGCTACCCGGGGGCCGTTCCCGATCTGGCTGCGCTCGCCGGAGCTGGCCGAGAAGGTCGACGCGCTCGGCGCCTCCTGCCGGTTCGACGCCAGCATCGACGAGCGCCTCCGGGAGCTGTCGCTGCTGATCGCGGCCCGGCACTTCGACGCGCAGTACTCGTGGAACGCGCATGACAAGAAGGCGATCGCGGCCGGCGTCTCGGCCGAGTCCATCAAGGAGCTCGCCAACAACGAGATGCCGCACTTCGCGCACGCCGACGAGCAGCTGCTCTACTCCTTCGCCACCCAGATCCTGCGCGACCACTTCGTCGACCAGGCGACGTTCGACGCCGCCCACGCCGGGTGGGGCGAGGCGGGCCTGGTCGACATCATCGGCTGCCTGGGCAACTTCTCCATGCTGGCGATGCTGCTCAACACCTTCCAGGTGGACCTGAAGGCGGGCGACGAGCCGCCGTTCCCGGACGTGCGCGGCTTCGCCAAGGTCGACCCGGACGCTGCGGGGCAGTAGACCGAGCTCACGGAGTCTCGTCGCCGTAGAGGTCGTGCCATAGCCGACGCAGGAACGCCTCGTCGCTGCCGTCGCCGTACTGGACGGACTCCGACAGCTCGTCACCCGGCAGCTGGCTCGGGTCCGCTAATTGCCTCACGGAGTTCGGACTTGAAGACCTGCATCTCTTGGTCGTCCTCGCGCTTGGCGAGTCCCTTAAGAGGTCAAGATCGTAGTTTTCCGGATGGAGGTAATTCGTCGCGACCGCAATGAGCGTCGCGAACGGGCCGTCCGGATGACGCTCCCAGTAAAACGCTGGCATCAGCACTCCTCTAAGTGGATTTGTCGCGGCGGATCGGTGAACAGGTCGGCGCGAACTTCGTGACGCGTCTTACCGCTGTCGTCATTGTTGCGATGAACGTGAAAGTGATAACTCCGTCCTTCGAAACGTGCGGACGGGGACCGCTCGCGGCTCGGGAACATCTGGCTCGCGCCCCTCTGCTTTCGTCAGGAGCCAGGCGTCGCGGTTTGCCTGCGCGGCTTTCATGCTCCCGTCAACCGGCTCTAGCCGCCATCCAGTGCAGTGCCCGTAGGCCATCCGGTCCGAGCAGGTCTGCGATCGGCATCACTGACGGGGTTCGGCCTCTGACTCGGGTTGAACGGCATGTCCATCGCTTCCCGAACTTTGAGGATGCTCGACACCGCGGGCGAAGGCGGTGGCGAAGGCATCCGGATCGGCGATCCGGGTGGCGATGGTCGGCGCACCGATGCGGCTTGTCGTTCTGCCGGAGACCATCAATGCCTAGGACTCTTCTTCGCCGGGTCGAGTTGGGCGGGATCCTCGCGGTAGGCGACCCGCCTCCTGTTCGCTTCTTCGGTTACCCAGCCTTCGTGGCGGATGTGGGCGTGGCCGTCGGCGGCGTCCAGCGCGGCGATGATGCGCCGTGCTTCCGGGGACGCGCGATCAGTCATTGCCAGCCAGGGGCGGGAGGCTCGATGCTCCTCGATGTACTTGGCCGCAGATTCAATGCTCATGTCCGGCAGCCCGGCGCGCTTGAGGTCGAATCGGCCAAGCTCTTCGCGGTCCACCTTGAATGGGCGCTCGTCCCAGTGGCCTTCGACTCGCTGCCGCAACTCGGCGGATTCTTCGCGGCGCCTCTCCGGGTCGTCAAGCACCTGGCCTTGCCGCGGCTCAACCGTCTCACGCGGCTCATCAGGAGCATCAACAACGCGCGTATCTGTTTCCAGGTTGTCGAGCGTCCTCATAATAGGAATTATGCCATCATTCCGTGACTACTTAACTTCGATGAGTGAGATTCCATCTCGGAGGGAGGGCAGCGCCGTAGAGTTGATGTCATGACAACGATTCCAGACACGCATCGCGATCTGCTCGACGCGCAGGTGGCCGTGCTCGGCACCATCGGGGCCAGCGGGCGGCCGCAGCTGTCCGCCATCTGGTTCCTGGCCGAGGGCGACACGGTCAAGCTGTCGCTGAACACGTCCCGCCAGAAGCTGAAGAACCTGCAGGCCAACCCGGCCTGCAGCCTGCTCATCCTCGACCCGGCGAACCCTTACCGGTACGTGGAGCTGCGCGGCGACGCGGAGATCGCCGCCGATCCCGATTACGAGTTCGCCAAGAAGGTCGGGGCGAAGTACGGCGGCGCCGACCTGAGCGAGCATGACGGGCCGGGCGACGTCCGGATGGTCGTCACCCTCATCCCGAAGCGGGTCACCGTCTGGGGCGGCGCGGCCGGGTAGCGGTCCCGCACAGTTAGGAGCCCCGCGGCGGTCCTGTCGGCTACGCCACCGACAGGATTGTCGACCTGTCGCCTACGCCATCGACATCGCCTATGAGTGTCGCTGGCGTAGGCGACAGGACGGGAAGCTCCGGAGAGACAAAAGCCCTTATCGGGGCGCGCCCTTGAAGTACTGCGTTGACGAGCGCTGCCAGAGCAGGAGGATCGCGGCCACGCCGATGACCCAGACGACGAGGCCGTAGAAGCGGTTTACGCTGCCGCCGGACAGCGCGCCGCCCGCCAGGCCGCCGATCGCGCCGAGCGTGTCGAGGGCGAAGAACACCGTCGAGGTGATCCGGGCCCAGTTCTTGCCCGCCTTGTTCATCTGGGCCATCCAGATCCACAATGCGACGCCGATCAGACCGACCACGACGAGCACCACCAACTCCGCGTGGTACGTGTCCGCCACCTGCGCGGCCGTCAGCCGCTTGCCGTTCCTGGTGGCGTGGTCAGAGATAAAGGTGCGCAGCGAGTGCCTGGTCAGCAGCTCAAGGATGATGCCCACCAGGCTCGCGAGCGCGCCGAGGTACATCACTTGCACCGCCCGGGTCACCGACTGCGGGATGGGCGGCCGGACGGGCGCCCCGACCTCGGCGGACTGCGCGGGCGGCTGGTCTCCGCCCGGATAAGGCTGATACATGGCGGCCCCTAATAAGCCGATGGCATCGGACACTTAACCAGACAGTACTCCGACCCGGCCCGGTTATCTGCGCCGGCGACCGTGAAGATCGAAATGCAAAGAAAAGCCCTTTATATCGAACGGACCCTGGTCTTACCCGGCCCGCCGCCTCGCCCCGTCAGCGGGCCTGCCGCCGGACCGGGGCGACCGTGGGACGGCCGTCGGCCCCGGTGCTGACGGCGACGCTGGCCGCGTAGACGGATTCGATCAGGCCCGCCGTCAGCACCGCCGGCGGCGGCCCGGACGCCACCACCCGGCCCTCGTGGAGCAGCACCAGCGCGTCGGCGTACTGGCCCGCTGCGGTGAGGTCGTGCAGCGTCGACAGCACGGTCAGACCGCCGTCCCGGCGCAGCCCGTCGACCAGCTCGAGCACCTGCTGCTGGTGGCCGACGTCGAGCATTGACGTCGGCTCGTCAAGCAGCAGCACGCTCGGCTCGCTCGCCAGCGCCCGCGCCAGCACCACCCGCTGCCGCTCGCCGCCGGACATCCGCGCCAGCCGGCGCTGCGCGAACCGGGCCACGTCGAGCCGCTCAAGGGCGGCGTTGGCCCGGGCCCGGTCCCGGCGGCCGGGCGCGCCCAGGTAGCCCACGTACGGGGTCCGCCCGAGGAGCACGTACTGGGCGACGGTCATGTCCGGCGGCAGCACCGGCTCCTGCGGGACGTAGGCGACCAGCCGGGCCCGGTCCCGCGCGCTCAGCGTGGCCGCGTCGGCCCCGTCAAGCAGCACCGTCCCCTGGTAGGGCACGAGCCCGGCCGCCGCCCTGACCAGGGTGGACTTGCCCGCGCCGTTCGGCCCGATCAGGGCCAGCCAGCCGCCGGACGGGGCCTCGCAGCTGACGCCGCGCAGGATCGGGGCGCGGTCGAGCGTCACGGCCAGCTCGGCGACGGCGATCGAGGTCACGTCAGGTGCCCACCGGCCGGGTGCCGCGCAGCACCCAGACGAACGCGGGCGCGCCGATGAGCGCGGTGACTACCCCGATCGGCAGCTCGGCGGGCGACAGCACGGTCCGTGCCAGGGTGTCCGCCAGGACCAGGAACCCGGCCCCGATCAGCAGCGACAGCGGGAGCACGCTGGTGTAGGAGGGGCCCGCCAGGCGACGGGCCACGTGCGGCACGACGATGCCGACGAAGCCGATCAGGCCGCTGACCGCGACCGCGCTGGCGGCGGCGAGGGCGCAGGCGGCGATGACGATCGTGCGCACCAGGGCGGGCCGCAGGCCCAGCGCGCGGGCCTCCTCGTCGCCCACCGCGAGCACGTCCAGGTGCCGGCCGTGCAGCAGGATGACGACCGAGCTGACGGCGGCGTAGGGCAGGATCGACGCCACCTGCTGCCAGGTCGCGGCCGACAGCGAGCCGAGCAGCCAGCTGTAGACGGCCTGGATGTCGGGCTGCGAGCGCTGCAGCAGGAACGTTTGCACGGCGGTGAGGAAGCTGCCGACCGCGATCCCGGCCAGCAGCAGCGTCGCCACGCCGTCGCCGAGCACGGTCCGCCGGCTGGCCACCGTGCCGGTCAGGTAGGCGACGGCGACCCCCGACAGCGACCCCACGAACGCGGCCACCGGGACCACGCCGGGCCCGGCGCCGCTCAGGTCGACGATCGCCAGCGTCGCGCCGAGGCCGGCCCCGGCCGACGCGCCGAGCATCCCCGAGTCGACCAGCGGGTTGCGGAACACACCCTGGTAGCCGGCCCCGGCCAGCGCGAGCAGCGCGCCGACGAGGGCGCCGAGCACCACCCGCGGCAGCCGGATCTGGAACAGGACCGCGCGGTCGAGCGGCGACATGCTCGACGGCAGGCTCACGAACGGGATCTTGTCCAGGAGCGCGGTCGCGGTGGCGAGCGGGTTCAGGTCGGCCGCGCCGACGAACGCGGAGACCAGCATCGCGGCGGCCAGGAAGGCCGCCGCGACGCCGAACGCCCCGAGCCTGCGCAGGGACCGGAGGTTCCTCAGCGGTGCCCGCTCACGACTTCACGCTCGCGAGCGCGTTCGCGATCTCGTTCACCAGCGAGGGCAGGCGCGGCCCCCAGCGCGAGGCGATGTCGTCGTTCAGTCCGAAGACGGCGTGGTCGGCCACCGCCGGTATGCCCGCCCAGCCGGGCCGTTTGGCGACGATCGCCGGGGCCTGCCCGCCGTCGGCGGGCATGTTGTCGGCCAGGAAGATGAGCTGCGGCTTGGCGGTGACGATGTACTCCTGCGACAGCTCCGGGTAGCCGCCGTCGGCGGGCTTGCCGGCCGCGTCGGCGATGTTCTTCAGGCCGAACATGTCCAGGACGTGCCCGATGAAGGTGGCCGAGGTGGCGGAGTAGTACGGGTCGTTGCTCAGCTCCCAGTAGTACGTCATGCCCCTGTACTTGGTGCCGACCTGCCGCACGGAGTCGGTGATCACCTCCTGCATGTTCTTCACGACCTCGGTCGACTGGTTGTAGTGGCCGGTCGCCCGGCCGAGCTGCTCGATCTGCTGGTAGGCCGCGCTGAGGGTGGAGACGGCCGGCTCGATCAGCACCGGGATGCCGAGCTTGCCGAGCCCGCTCACCAGGCCGCCCGAGTTCTGCGAGGCGACGACGAGGGACGGGTTGTACTTGGCGATCGCCTCGATGTTCGGGGTGAGACCGGACAGGCTGGTCACCGGCACCCCGGGCGGGTAGTCGGAGTCCTGGTCGACGGCGACGACCTGGGTACCGGCGCCCATCGCGTACAGGTCCTCGGTCGCGGTCGGGTCGAGCGAGACGATCCGGTTCGGCTGGCGGTTAATCGTCACGCTGCCGTTGGCGGCCGCCAACGTGGTCGGGAACACCGGCACCAGGATCGAGGACGGGGTCGGCTGAGCGGGCGCCTTGGCGGCGGTCACGCTGCCGCTGGCCGACGAGCAGCCGGCCAGGGCGGCGGCCGCGGCGACGGCCGCCAGGACGGCGGCCGTGAGCCGCTGGGGAGTTCTCATTGTGTGCTGCTTCCTCCGTTATGAGCGGGGAGGAAGGCGAGACCGCCGCCCGGCCGGGAGCGGAGAATCTCGGCGGACGGGACGGGGCGCCCTTCCCACGAGGGTCGATGTCGTCCGGCGCAGCCTGAGTCGACCTGGCTTAGACCCTGCGCGAGGCAGGATCATCACAGTTGCGGGACAGCGCCGGAGTGGCCACAGACGGGCTTCACCGGCTTCGCTCCCTGGCGCGCCATCAGCCTGCAGGCGGATGACCGCCCCGGCTGACGCCTGTAATCTAACACGCGTTCCGCAACGCAGTTCACCAGCAACGGAACGGGGGCACGCTCTCCTCTCGGGGGGAGAACACAAAGGGGAGCGGGATGCGGGAGCGGATCAGGCGGCGGATGTTCCCGCTGATCGCCTCGGCCGGCCTCGTCCTCGTCGGGATGTTCACCACGACCTGGGGCCCGACGCTGATCGGGCGCTCGGAATGGGCGCTGCCCTACGACCTGTGGGGCACGCTGATCGCGACCACCCGGCTCGCGCACGGGAACGTCGGCGGCCTCTACGCGCCGCCGACCGGCCTCATCTCGCTGCCGGGGGCGGCGGTCATCCTGCTGCCCTGCGCCGCGCTGATCGCCGCGCTCCACCTGTCGCTCGCGATCCCGGGCGCGGCCAACCTCCATCCGGCCGTCTGGCTGCTGGCCGGGCCGTACCAGATCGCGATCGGCTGCCTGCCGTTGTTCGCGGCCGACGCCCTGGCCGAGCGGCTCGAGGTGCCCCGCTGGACGCGAGGGCTGCTGGCGCTGGCCGGGGCCGGCATCCTGTGGTCGGTCTGCGCCCGCTGGGGGCACCCCGAGGACGCGGTCGCGGTCGGGCTGCTGCTCTACGCCGTCCTGGCCCAGGGCAACGGGCGCAACGCGCTGGCGGGCTGGCTGGCCGGGGCGGCGGTCTGCGTCCAGCCGCTGGTGCTGCTGGCGCTGCCGATCATGCTCGCGCTGCTGCCGTGGCGGCGGATGCCGGCCTTCCTCGTTCGCGCCGCGCTGCCGTCGGTCGTGCTGGTGGCGGCGGCCGCGATCGCCAACTGGCACGACACCTACCAGTCGGTCACCAGCCAGCCCGACTCGCCGGTCATCAACCACCCGACGATCTGGACGTCGCTGGCCCCGCAGATCGCCAACCACAACGTCGCGGCGGGCCCCTTCCGGCTGGCCACGATCGCGCTGGCCTGCCTGTGCGCGCTTGCCATCCGCCGCCGCTGGGCGGAGTACGTGCGCCCGGAGGGCTCCCCCCGGGAGCGAACGGGGGAAACACTGCCGAGCGAGCTGCTGGCCGGCGTGCTCTGGTGGATCGCGCTCGCGCTGGCGCTGCGGTCGTTCTTCGAGCCGGTGATGGTGTCGTACTACCCGTGGCCGCCGATGGCGGTCGCGCTCATCCCCGCCGCCACCCTCGGCTGGCGGCGGCTGCTCGCGGCGGGCCTGCTGGCGGGCGGCCTGACCGGCGCCGCCCAGGGACCGTCGCACGACTACTGGATCTGGTGGGCCCCGATCGTGGCCGGCCTCATCGTGCTGCTGGTCATCGCCTGGCCGAGCGCGGCCGCCCGGCCGGCCCGCCGGGGCGTCATGGCCGACGAGCTCCCCCCGGCCCGGGTCACATGAGGATCGGCGGCGAGACCGGGGTGAGCGCGGGGCGCTTAGCCGTCACGCCGTCGCCCGAGGAGGTGCCGTGCAGCCGGCGGTTCACCCACGGGGCCAGGTACTCCCGGGCCCACCGGGCGTCCTCGCGGCGGGCCGCCAGCCAGGCTCCCCGCGAGGTCTTCTCGGCCACCAGCGCGCGGAATTCGTCGTCGGCCGGGGAAACCCGCCAGTCCTCGGTGACCGGGACGCCGAGCACCTCGCACGCGCGCAGCGCCAGCCGCTGATGCGACTGCGAGGTCAGGTGCAGCCGGTCCGGCGACCAGGCGCTCAGGTCGCGCAGGAACCGCATCGACCACAGGTCCACCAGGTCGCACCCGCGCGCGTCGGCGATCGAGCGCAGGTGCATGTTGTAGGCCGCGATCCGGCCCCGCAGCAGCCGCATCACCGGGAAGCCGACCAGGTCGGCCCCGGTGAACATGAGCACCCGGCAGCCGGAGGCGCGGAGCCTGGCCACGGCGCCGTCGAAGATCTCGGCCAGCGTGTCCGGGTCACCGCCCGGGCGGATGATGTCGTTGCCGCCGGCCGCGAGCGAGACCAGGCCGGGCGACATGGCAACGGCGGCCGGCACCTGCTCGGCCACGATCTGGCGGATCAGCTTGCCCCGGACCGCGAGGTTGGCGTACCGAAGTCCCGGGTGCTCGGCAGCGATCAGTCCGGCCAGCCGATCGGCCCAGCCGCGGTACCCGCCGCCGGGCGCCGCGTCGTTCAGGCCCTCGGTGAAGCTATCGCCAATCGCCACAAAGGACGCTTCCCCCGGGGGTTGCGAAAATAGGTTGTCGTCCATAGTTCACCCATCATGCCAGGACACGCCGCGGAACTTATCGATTGCAGACAGTAACGATTTGGTAGGGTCGCGGCTGGCAGCAGCACGGATCACCGGGGCCGACACCGGCGGCGGCCGGGGTCCGCCAGCGTGGGGAAGCGATCATGCGGGGGACTTCACTGGCGGCGGCAGCGTGCGCGGTCGCCGTTTGCACCGGGGGCGGCGCGCTGGCGGGCAGCGCGCCCGCCGGCGCCACGCCGGCCGCCACGGCGCGGGCGGCGGTCGCCACGGCCCGGGCGGCGGTCGCCACGGCACGGGGCGACGGCGCGGCGGCGGTCGCCACGGCGCGGGCGGCGGCCGCCACGGCACCGGCGGCCGAGGCGCCGGCCCGCGCGATCACGCCCGGTGGCTCGGAGGCGAGGTACCGCTCAGCCGCCTGGCCGGAGTTCGACCAGAACGCGCAGCGGACCGGGATCGCGCCCCGCCTGCCGGCCGCCGGGAGGCTCACCCTCGCCTGGACCGCGCCCCTGGACGGCGCCGTCTACGGCCAGCCGCTGGTGGTCGGCGGCGACGTCATCGCCGCGACGGAAGACGACAGCGTCTACGCCATTTCCAGGACCACCGGCAAGACGGTCTGGCGCGCCCACGTCGGCGCCCCGGTGCCGAAGTCGGCCCTGCACGGGTGCGGCGACATCTTCCCCCTCGGCATCACCGGCACGCCCATCTACGACCAGGGCGACGGGCTCGTCTACGCGGTGGCGGAGACGACGGGCTACCAGCACGTGCTCTTCGGGCTGTCCGCGGCCGACGGCAAGGTCGAGGTCAGACGCGACCTCGACCAGCCGACCACGGCGAACGAACCCGACCGGAACCAGCAGCGCCCGGCCCTCGCCATCGACGACGGGCGGGTCTACGCCGCGTTCGGCGGGCTGGCGGGCGACTGCGGCGCCTACCTCGGCGGCGTCGTCGGGGTCGCCCTCAACGGCCGGGGCCCGCTGGTGAGCTGGCACACCCCGACCAGCCGGGAGGGCGCCGTCTGGGGGACCGGCGGCCCGGTCGTCGAACCGAACGGTGGCCTGTGGGTCTCCAACGGGAACGGCGCCGCGGGGCCCGGAGACCGCTACGACGGGAGCGACTCGGTGACCGCCCTCAGCCCGGTCCTGCACCGCAACGGCTACTTCGCGCCCGCCAGCTGGGCGGCCGACAACGCCAGCGACCTCGACCTCGGCTCGACCGAGCCGGTCATCGCGGCGGGCGACCCGACTACCGCGTTCATCGTCGGCAAGCGCGGCGTCGGCTACCTGCTGTCCACCGCGCACCTCGGCGGAATCGGGCACGAGCGGGCGTCGCTTCACGTCTGCCGGGCCTTTGGCGGCACCGCGACCAGCGGGTCCATGGTCTACGAGCCCTGCCAGAGCGGCGGCATGGCCGCGGTCTACGTCAACGCGGCCGAGCGGAAGATCGACATTCGCTGGCGCGGGCCGTCCGACGGCAACGGGTCGCCGGTCCTCGGCGGCGGCGCGGCCTGGGTCACCGCCTACAACTCCCACGGCGGCACCAGCGGCACCCTATACGAGCTGAGCTCGGCCACCGGCGCGATCAGGAGTCGGATCGAGATCGGCGCGGGCCTGCCGCACTTTTCGTCGCTCTCGCTGGCGGGGGGCACCGCCTACGTCGGCACGTTGACCGGCGTGACCGCCGTCAACGGTGCCTGACAAAACGGACGGGACGAGAGAAACAAAAGGTCCGTTCGAGATGACGATTTTGATTTAAGTGACGGAAAGCGACCAAAAGATGCTCAAACGTAACATTTCAATTAAGTCTCGTTAGGGTCTCGCAAGGACGGGACCAGGCAGGCGACGCGGCGCTGTTGGATGAGTCAAAGGGGTAACTGCGAATTCAGGAGGCGAGCCATCGTGGCCGCGGTGCGTCGGGTCGTGGTGGGAGTATCAGGATCCCTCGGGAGCCTGCAGGCGCTGCGCCTGGCCGCCGATGAGGCGCGTGCCCGAGAGGCCACGCTGGTGGCGGTGATCGCCTGGGTCCCGCCCGGCGGCGACCTGTCCGAGCGCTCCCATCCCTCGCCTTTCCTGCGCCAGATCTGGCGCGATGCGGCCAAGCAGCGGCTGGCGGACGCGTTCGACGCGGGCCTCGGCGGGCTGCCGGACGATGTGACCGTGCTGGCGCGGATCGAGCGCGGCGAGCCGGGCCCGGTGCTCGTCGACGTCGCAGGCTCTCCCGACGACCTGCTGGTGATCGGGACCGGGCGGCGCTCGCTGGTCGGCCGGGCGCTGCGCAAGTCGATCGGCCGGTACTGCCTCGCGCACGCCAGGTGCCCGGTGCTCGCGGTGCCGCCCTCGGCGCTGATGGCGGAGCTCGGGAACGGCCGGTTGAAGCGGTCGTGGTCGCTGCGCGGACGGCAGGCGCTGCTGCACGAGATCGACCAGGGAATCGATCACGGAATCGACCGCTGACGACCCCTCGCATGAGGTCTGTTAGGAACGGCCGCTCCGCCGCATAGCTGCCGTCAGGACCGGGATTACCCCGGGTGACCTGCGTTTTGATTGGTCCGTAACACATTCCTTCTACAGGAGCTGTGATGTCGGATCTCCTCTACGTCGGCCTGACGATCATCGTCTTCGCCGTGCTCATCCTCATCGTCAAGGGGGTTGAGCACCTTGAGCGCTGAGAACTGGATCGGGCTAATCGTCGCGATCCTCCTCACTGTGTACCTCGTGTACGCCCTCGCCCGGCCGGAGCGTTTCTAAATGAATAGTTCTCTCGCCGGCATCCTGCAGATCGTGTTGCTCGTCGTCGCGCTCGCGGTCTTCTACAAGCCACTGGGCGACTACATCGCCCGCATTTTCACCTCGCAGAAGCACTCCAGGGTTGAGCTCGGCCTCTACCGGGTGATGGGCATCGACCCCGAGGCAGACCAGAAGTGGGGCACGTACGCGCGCTCGCTGCTCGCGTTCTCCTTCGTCTCGGTGCTCCTCGTCTACCTGATCGAGCGGATCCAGCACTGGCTGCCGTACTCCAACGGGATGGCCAACGTCAACCCGGTGACCGCCTGGAACACCGCCGCCTCGTTCGTGACCAACACGAACTGGCAGAACTACTCGGGCGAGTCCACGATGGGCTACGTCACCCAGATGGCCGCCCTCGCGGTGCAGAACTTCCTCTCCGCGGGGGTCGGGATCGTGGTGGCGATCGCGCTCATCCGCGGCTTCACCAGGAACAAGACCGACCGGCTGGGCAACTTCTGGGTCGACCTGACCCGGGTCACCATCCGCTTGCTGATCCCGTTCTCGATCATCGGCGGCATCATCTTGATGTCCACCGGCGTGATCGACAACTTCAACCTCACCAGCGCCGTCCACACGCTGTCCGGCGGCATGCAGTCGATCGTCGGCGGCCCGGTGGCCTCGCAGGAGGTCATCAAGGAGCTCGGGAACAACGGCGGCGGGTTCTTCAACGCGAACTCCGCGCACCCGTTCGAGAACCCGAACGCGTTCTCCGACTGGTTCGAGATCTTCCTGCTGCTGGTGATCCCGTTCGCCCTCTGCCGCACCTTCGGCAAGATGGTCAAGGACAACCGGCAGGGCTACCTGCTCGTGGCCGTGATGGTGGGCCTCTGGCTGGTCGCGGTCGGCGGCATCAGCTTCTTCGAGTGGCAGCACGCCGGCACCGCCCTGCAGCAGGCCGGCGGCGCGATGGAGGGCAAGGAAGTCCGGTTCGGGATCCCCGGATCGTCGCTCTTCGGCGGGTCGACCACGGTCACGTCCACCGGAGCGGTGAATAGCTTCCACGATTCGTTCACCGCGTTCGGCGGCGGGATCCTGCTGTTCAACATGATGCTCGGCGAGGTGGTGCCCGGCGGCGTCGGAGCCGGCCTGTACGGCATGCTCATGCTCGCTGTCCTCACCGTGTTCATCGGCGGCCTGATGGTCGGCCGGACCCCCGAGTACATCGGGAAGAAGATCCGCCCGACCGAGATGAAGTACGCGGCGCTCTACATCCTGGCGACACCGGCCTCGGCGCTGATCGGAGCCGGGCTCTCGCTCGGGTTCTCGGTACCACGACGAGCGATCTTGAACGCCGGGCCGCACGGCCTGACCGAGGTCGTCTACGCGTTCACCTCGATGGCCAATAACAACGGCTCCGCGTTCGCCGGTCTTGGCACGGCCCAGACCTGGTACCAGGTGAGCGGCGGCATCGTCATGCTGATCGCCCGATTCGCGCCGATGATCTTCGTGCTCGCCTTGGCCGGCGCGCTGGCGAAACAGCAACCGGTGCCGGCGTCGGCCGGCACGCTCGAGACGCACAAGCCACTGTTCGCCGGCCTGCTCATCGGCGTGATCATCATCCTCGTCGGCCTGACCTACTTCCCCGCGCTCGCGCTAGGGCCGTTCGCTGAAGGACTGCACTGATGTCCCCACGTACTCCGCAATCAGAATCAAAATCACCAGAGGTAACGGACCGCGATTCCACGCTGACCGCCCAGGATGTCGTTGCTCCGGGGCGTCGGGTCGGTGGCGGTTTCCTCGACCCCAAGATGCTCTGGCAGTCGCTGCCGACCGCATTCCTCAAGCTGGACCCCCGGGTCCAGATCAGGAACCCGGTCATGTTCGTGGTCGAGATCGGCTCCGTGCTGACCGTCTACGACGCGATCGTCCAGCCGTCGATCTTCGCCTGGACGATCACCGCCTGGCTCTGGCTCACCGTGGTCTTCGCCAACCTGGCGGAGGCCGTCGCCGAGGGCCGCGGCAAGGCGCAGGCAGAGACGCTCCGCCGGACCAAGCAGGAGACGGTCGCGCGTCGGCTGATCGGCTGGAAGCCCGGCGACTCCGCTCACTCGCTCCGCGTCGAGCAGGTGCCCGGCACCGCCCTCACGATCGGCGACTACGTGGTCGTCGAGGCGGGCGAGGTCATCCCCGGTGACGGCGACGTCGTCGACGGAGTCGCCTCGGTCGACGAGTCCGCCATCACCGGCGAGTCGGCGCCGGTCATCCGCGAGTCCGGCGGCGACCGTTCCGCGGTCACCGGCGGCACCAAGGTGCTGTCGGACCAGATCGTGGTCCGCATCACGTCGAAGCCGGGCGAGACGTTCATCGACCGGATGATCGCCCTGGTCGAGGGCGCCTCGCGGCAGAAGACGCCGAACGAGGTGGCGCTGAACGTCCTGCTCGCCTCGCTGACGCTGATCTTCGTCCTCGCGGTGGTGACCCTGCAGCCGATGGCGTACTACTCCAACGCGCCGCAGACGCTGGTCATCCTGGTGGCGCTGATCGTCGCGCTGATCCCGACCACGATCGGGGCGCTGCTGTCGGCGATCGGCATCGCCGGCATGGACCGGCTGGTGCAGCGGAACGTGCTCGCGCTGTCGGGCCGGGCGGTCGAGGCGGCCGGCGATGTGAACACGCTGCTGCTCGACAAGACCGGCACGATCACCATCGGCAACCGCCAGGCGTCCGAATTCCTGCCCGTCGGCGGGGTTTCCGTGGCCGACCTGGCCGACGCGGCGCAGTTGTCGTCGCTGGCGGACGAGACGCCTGAAGGCCGCTCGATCGTCGTCCTGGCCAAGAAGGACTTCGGCCTCCGCGAGCGGACCGGCGGCGAACTGGCCGGCTCCGAGTTCGTGCCGTTCACCGCGCAGACGCGGATGAGCGGCGTGAACCTGGCCGACGGACGCGAAGTCAGGAAGGGCGCGGCCGCCTCGGTCGCGAACTGGATCAGGGAGAACGGCGGCAACCCGCCCAAGGAACTCGGCGACATCGTCGACGGGATCTCGGCGGCCGGCGGCACCCCCCTGGTGGTGGCCGAGCGCGACTCGTCCGGCACCGCCCGCGCCCTCGGCGTCATCCACCTCAAGGACATCGTCAAGGAGGGCATCCGCGAGCGGTTCGCGGAGATGCGGGCGATGGGCATCCGCACCATCATGATCACCGGCGACAACCCGCTGACGGCGCGCGCCATCGCCGAGGAAGCCGGCGTCGACGACTTCCTCGCAGAGGCGACGCCGGAAGACAAGATGGCGCTGATCAGGAAGGAGCAGGAGGGCGGCAAGCTCGTCGCGATGACCGGCGACGGCACCAACGACGCGCCCGCCCTCGCCCAGGCCGACGTCGGCGTGGCGATGAACACCGGAACCTCGGCCGCCAAGGAGGCCGGGAACATGGTGGACCTCGACTCCAACCCGACGAAGCTCATCGAGATCGTGGAGATCGGCAAGCAGCTCCTGATCACCAGGGGAGCGCTGACGACCTTCTCCATCGCCAACGACGTGGCGAAGTACTTCGCGATCATCCCGGCCATGTTCGGCGGGGTGATCCCCGGTCTCGAAAAACTCAACATCCTGAAACTGCACAGTCCGAACTCGGCGATCGCCTCGGCGATCATCTTCAACGCGCTCATCATCGTCGCGCTGATCCCGCTCGCGCTGCGCGGCGTCCGCTACAAGCCCGCCTCCGCCTCCGCCATGCTCCGCAGGAACCTGTGGATCTACGGCGTCGGCGGAATCATCCTCCCGTTCGCATGCATCAAGGGGATCGACCTCATCATCATGAACATCCCCGGATTCAGGTGATCTCGCCATGAACCGTATTCCATCCTCTATCAGGCAGTACATCGCGGCCTTGCGCCTGCTGCTCGTCTTCACGGTGATCTGCGGCATCGCCTACCCGGTGGTGATGTGGGGCGTCGCCCAGGCGGCGTTCAAAAACCAGGCCGACGGGTCGCTGGTCACGTACAAGGGCCAGGTCGTCGGGTCGAGCCTGCTCTGCCAGGAGTTCGTCAACGCCAAGGGGGACCCGCTGCCGCAGTACTTCCAGCCCCGGCCCTCGGCCGCGACGAGCGGCGACGCCACTGACTACGGCTGCGACCCCGGCTTCTCGGGCGCGGCCAACCTCGGCGCGAGCAACCCGACCCTGGTCACCGATGTCAAGCAGCTCCAGGCCCAGATCGCGGCGTTCGACCACGTCAAGATCTCGCAGATCCCGCCGGACGCGGTCACCTCGTCCGGGTCTGGGCTCGACCCGGACATCTCGCCGGCCAACGCGGCCATCCAGGTCGACCGGGTCGCCGCGACCAGGCATCTGCCGGTGGCTGAGGTCCAGAAGCTGGTCAGCCAGAACACCCACGCCCGCGTCATCGGCTTCCTGGGCGAGCCCGGGGTCGACGTGCTCACGTTGAACATCGCCCTGGACAACCTGCCCGGGCAGGCGCAGTACGTCGGCGGCGCCTTGTCGAAGTAACGAACTAGCAGCCGCCTCGGGCCCTGGGCTTCGGCCCAGGGCCCCCTTTTACCCCCCGGCTTGCGGCGTCGGGGCCGGATTGCCCGCAGGGATTACTTCTTGCGGGCAATCCGGGTAATCTCTGCGTGCTGGCTGAGAGCTCGGGGGTCTGACGGCTCAGTGGCCTGAGGGGCCAGGGCGGCCAGGGTGGCTCGGCGGCATAGGAGTACAGATGGAACCGCTTTCCGCGAACGATCCGCGGGTGGTCGGGGAGTTCGCCCTCCGCGCCCGTCTCGGCTCGGGTGGCATGGGCCGGGTCTACCTCGGCTTCTCCCCCGGCGGCCGGGCGGTGGCGATCAAGGTGGTGCACCCCGAGCTGGCCCGCGACCCCGAGTTCCTGCGCCGGTTCCGCCAGGAGGTCGCGTCGGCCCGGCTGGTCAGCGGCATGTACACCGCGCCGGTGGTCGGCTCGGGGGTCGACGACGACCCGCCCTGGCTGGCCACCGCCTACGTTCCCGGCCCGCCGCTGGCCGAGGTGGTCACCCGCCACGGCCCGCTGGCCGAGACGGCCGTCTGGCGGCTCGCGGCCGGCCTGGCCGACGCGCTGCGCGCGGTGCACGGCTGCGGCCTGGTGCACCGGGACCTCAAGCCCGGCAACGTGCTGCTGGCCGGCGACGGCCCGCACGTGATCGACTTCGGCATCTCCCGCGCGTTCGAGGGCACCCAGTTGACCTCGGCCGGGATGGTGGTCGGGACCCCCGGCTACATGTCACCCGAGCAGGCCGAGGGAAGCCAGGCGGGCCCGCCGAGCGACGTCTTCTCGCTCGGCTGCGTGCTCGCCTACGCGGCGACCGGCAACGCGCCGTTCGGCGGCGGCAGCGCCGCCTCCATCCTCTACCGGGTGGTGACCGGCGAGCCGGACCTGGCCGGCATCCCGGCCGGGCTGCAGCAGGTCATCACCGCCTGCCTGGCCAAGAACCCGGCCCAGCGGATCGCGCTGGCGCAGCTCACGGCCATGGTCTCGGCCCTCGGGCCGCCGCTGCCGGGCACGATCGGCGCGTTCTGGCCGGAGCCGCTGGCCGGGATCATCGCCGCCGACCAGGCCCCGCACCCGGCCACCGAGGTGAGCGGGGCGCCGGTCAGCCCGGGTCTGGGCGGGGCGGGTCTTGGTGGGCCAGGCGTTGGTGGGCCGGGTTTCGGCGGGCCGGGACTGGGCGGGCCTGGTCTGGGCGGTGCGGCGCTCGGCGGGCCGGGTCTCGGCGGGCCGGGACTGGGCGGCCGGACCTGGGCGGGCAGCCCGGTCCCGGCCGGCCAGTCGCAGGGCGACCAGGGCGCGGCGCCGGGGATGACGCCGGCCGCGACCGGGCACGCGCCGATGGTGGCCGACGGCTACTACGCGGCGGCGGCCGGCGGCATGGGCGGCGGGCCGGCATCGGCGGGCTCGGCGCCCGGCCAGTCACCTTACGGGCAGGCCGCGGCCGGGCCGTCGTGGCCGCCGGCAGGCACCCAGCAGTACACGTCCAGCCAGCAGCCGGCGTCCGGCCAGCAATACGCGTCCGGCCAGCAGCCGCCCGGGTGGCCGCAGCCGGCCGCGTGGCCACAGGCCGGGGCGGTTTCCCCGCAGGCGGCCATGCCGTCGGCGGCCGGACCGCAGGCCGGGCAGGGACCGCAGGCCGGGCAGGGGTACGGAACGCCGTCGTGGCCGCAGCCCGGCGGGCCCGGGGACGCGCCCGCGGGCGCGACGCTGCAGGCGCCGTGGCCGCAGCAGCAGCCGTCTTCCGGCGGTTCCTGGCCCGGCGGCGGCCAGCCGAGCGGACCGGGCGGGGCCAGCTACCCCGGCCCGGCGACGCCGCTGGGCCAGTACGCCCCGGGAAGGCGGCGTCCGACCAAGGCCGAGGTGCCGACGCCGGTGCTCGGCGCGGTCCGGCTGATGTACCTGGGCGCGGTCGTCACCGCGCTCAGCATCCTGTTCGGCAACCAGGCCAAGACCGGCTATACCAGCACGGCGACCAAAGAGAACAACCTCGCGGCCGGGTACCGGGCGAAGTTGACAAGCCTTCCACTCGCGCGGTACGACGAGCGCGCAACCGCGCGGGCGGCAGCCAACGGCGCCGCCGCGGCCGCCAGGCACGCCAACGCCATGACCGGCGAAATCGCACTCGTGGTCGGGCTTGGCGGCCTCATCGGCGTCGTGTGCTGGCTGGTGGTCGCCGGCGCCTGCCGCCGCGGTCGCGGCTGGGCGCGGACCGCCGCCATTGTGCTGCTCGGCCTCGACACCGCCGGCCTGCTGACCGTCCTGCTCGGCACCGACAACGACCCGGGGGTCCGAGCCACCACGGTCATCATCTGGATCATCGGCCTCGCGGCGACCATCCTGCTATGGGGGCGCCCGGCCCGCGACTTCTTCGCCTACTACCGCCGCTAGCCGTCGTTAACGGTCGTTAGCGGTGGTTAGCGGTCGCCGTGGCGGCCTGCAAGCGTGATTGTGTGCCATTAAGGACACCCGGGCGGCAGTTGATCATGCATCGTGTGCCGTTGGGGGCGCTATACGACCCAAACGGAACACAATCGCCAATATCGGGCGCTTACACGTGGCAGACGAGACAGCCGGTGTGAGTGGTGATGGTGATGACCGCGTCCGGGCCGGCCGGGAACCGGGCGACGACCTCGGCGACGAGACGCTCGGGGTCGGCCGCGTGCTGGGTGCCCGACATCGACCGCACGTAATCCACGATCGGCCCGGGCTCGCGGAGGCGCAGCTCCGACACGAAGTCGTGCCTGGTCACGGACGAGAAGCAGGGCTCCGTCAGGGCCTCGCCGTCGTCCAGGGTCACCCGCTCGCGCTGTGATCGCACGATTCCGTCGGCGCGGGCGGCCGCGACGGCGTCACGCAACTGCCAGAGGTGGTCTCGGCCGTTGAGGACGATAACCACCCGACCGCCGGGGCGGGTGACCCGACGCAGCTCGCGGACGGCCTGCGACGGGTCGGGCACGTGGTAGAGCATGTGCATCGCCAGCGTCAGGTCGGCGACGCCGTCGGGCAGCGGCAGCGCGGTCGCGTCCGCGCCGATCAGCGCCACGCCGCTCGCAGCGGCCGTGGTCACCGGCGGCGCGGCCGTGGTCACCAGCGGCGCAGCCGTGGTCACCGGCGGCGCAGCCGCGGCGGCCGAGTCCGACGCCGCCGACCGGGGCGCCGCGCCGACCGAGGTTAGCCGTTCGCGGGCGGCGGCCAGCATGCCCGGCGACAGGTCGAGGCCGAGCACCCGGCAGGCGAACCCGCGCCGGGCCAGCTCGGCCAGGTAGGCGCCGTTCCCGCAGCCGACGTCGGCGACGACCTCGCCCGGCGCGGGCGCGGCCAGGTCGAGCACCCGCGCGGGCAGGTCAATGCGCGGGAGCTGGTAGGCGTAGATCGACTGCCGGGCGGCCAGGTTGGCGTCCGTCCGGTACTGCACGTCGCGCAGGAAGGCGGGGTTGTTCCAGGGATCAGTCTGCTCGGCCATGGATCGATCCTGGCCGATGCCGCGCTGTTTTGTCAGGGTTTGGCGGAGCCGCCGGCGATCTCGTAGGACCAGAGCTCGCTGTGCACGCCGACCGGCTTGGGGGCGTCGCCGCCCGCCCGCTCGCTGGCCGACCGGTGCCCGTGCGCGAACGACGGCGAGCTCACCCACGCCTGGAACGACTCCTCGTCCCGCCACCGGGTCACGACCAGCCAGGTGGTCCGGTCATCGACGGGCTTGAGCAGCTCGAACCCCTCGAACCCGTCCTGATCGTCCACCGCTCCCGCGCGGGCCGCGAACCGCCGCGCCAGCTCGTCCCCGCTGTCGGCCGGGACCGAAATCGCGTTGATCTTTACCAGAGTCATACCTTTGATCATGCCAGTCGGCCCGGACGGGCCGCGCGGGCGTCCCGTACGTGCATGGATGTCGTTAACACGTGACGGGTGACCTGCGTCGTTGCCCCAGAATTAAGATATGGCTTGGCGACGCGACGATGGCACCGCGCCCCGGGGGCAGCTCCGCATCTACCTGGGGGCGGCGGCCGGGGTGGGCAAGACGTTCGCCATGCTCTCCGAGGGGCACCGGCGGGAGGAACGGGGGGCGGACGTCGTCGTCGGGTTCGCCGAGACGCACAGCCGGCCGCAGACCGCCGCCCTCATCGACGGGCTCGAAGTCGTCCCGAGAAAGCGCCTGGAGTACCGGGGCTCGTTCTTCGAGGAGATGGACGTCGACGCGGTGCTCGCCCGCAAGCCGCAGATCGCGCTGGTCGACGAGCTCGCGCACACCAACGTGCCGGGGTCGCGGAACGAGAAGCGCTGGCAGGACGTGGCCGAGCTGCTCGACGCCGGCATCGACGTGATCTCCGCCGTCAACGTGCAGCACCTGGAGTCGGTCACCGACGTGGTCGAGCAGATCACGGGGGTGGTGCAGCGGGAGACGGTGCCTGACGCCGTGGTCCGCGCGGCCGACCAGGTCGAGCTGGTCGACATGACCGCCGAGGCGCTGCGCCGCCGGATGGCGCACGGGAACATCTACCCGCCGGAGAAGATCGACGCCGCCCTCACCAACTACTTCCGGGCCGGCAACCTGACCGCGCTGCGCGAGCTGGCGCTGCTGTGGCTGGCCGACAAGGTCGATGAGGGCTTGCAGAAGTACCGGGCCGAGCACGACATCACCTCCACCTGGGAGGCGCGCGAGCGGGTCGTGGTCGCGCTCACCGGCGGCCCCGAGGGCGACACGCTGATCAGGCGGGCGGCGCGGATCGCGGCCAGGGCCTCGGGCGGCGACCTGCTCGCGGTCCACGTCACCAAGTCCGACGGCCTCACCGGCGCCAACCCGGCCAACCTGGCCCGGCAGCGGCAGCTGGTGGAGTCGCTCGGCGGCAGCTACCACCAGGTCGTGGGCGAGAACATCTCCGAGGCGCTGCTCACCTTCGCCAAGGCCGAGAACGCGACCCAGCTGGTGCTGGGCGCGAGCCGCCGGTCCTGGCTGCTGGCCCTGCTGACCGGGCCGGGCATCGGGGCCAAGACCATCCGCGGCTCGGGCGCGATCGACGTCCACATCGTCACCCACTCGCAGGTGGGCAGCCGGTGGCGGCTGCTGCCCCGGTACCGCGGCGGGATCACGACCCGGCGGCAGATCGCCGGGTATGTCCTCGCGGTCGCGCTGGCGCCGCTCGGCACGCTCGTGCTCGCCAGCGACCGGACCGGGATCAACCTCACCAGCGACACTCTCGCGTTCCTGGTGGCGGTGATCGTCGTGGCGCTGACCGGCGGGTTCCTGCCCGCGGTGATCGCCGCCGTCATCTCGTCGCTGCTGCTCAACTACTACTTCACGCCGCCCATCCACTACTGGACGATCGCCCAGGCCAACAACGCCCTGGCGCTCGGCGTGTTCGTCGCCGTCGGCCTCGTCACCAGCTGGATCGTCGACGCCACGGCCAGGAAGTCCAATCAGGCGGCCCGCGCCAACGCAGAATCCGAGCTGCTCCGGACTACGGCGGGATCCATCCTGCGCGGCCAGGGCACCCTCGACGCGCTGCTCGAGCGGACCAGGGAGGCGTTCGGCATGCGCTCGGCCAGCCTGCTCGAGCGGCTGGACCCGGCGGGCGGGGCGGGCCGGGGCCCGGCGGGCGAGTGGGCCGTCGTCGCCTGCTCCGGTGACGCGCCGGTGACCAGGCCCGACGACGCCGACGTGGACGTCCCGGTCACCGACACGCTGTCGCTGGCGCTGGCCGGCCGGCCGCTGCCGGCCGACGACCGGCGGGTGCTGGGCGCGTTCGCCGCCTACGCCGCCGTCGCCCTCGAGCAGCAGCGGCTCACGGCCGAGGCGGAGGCGGCCAAGCCGATCGCGGCCGCCGACCGGATGCGGACCGCGCTGCTCGCCGCCGTCAGCCACGACCTGCGCTCGCCGATCGCCTCCGCCAAGGCCGCGATCAGCTCGCTGCGCTCGGAGGACATCGACTGGGACGACGCCGACACGGCCGAGCTGCTCGCCACCGCCGACGAGTCGCTCGACCGGCTCACCCACCTGGTGGCCAACCTGCTCGACATGTCCAGGCTGCAGGCCGGCGCGCTGTCGCTGTTCCCCCGGCCGTCGGGGCTTGACGAGATCGTCGCCCGGTCGCTGGACGACCTCGGCCCGGCCGGCCGGGAGATCACGGTCGACATCCCCGACACGCTGCCTGCCGTCAGCGCCGACCCGGCGATCCTGGAGCGGATCGTGGTGAACCTGACCGAGAACGCGCTCCGCTACTCGCCGGCCGGCAAGCCGCCGCTGCTCGCCGCCTCCGCGCTCGGCGACCGGGTGGAACTGCGGGTGGTCGATCGCGGCCCCGGCATTCCCGAGGGCGACCGGGACCGGATGTTCGTGCCGTTCCAGCGGCTCGGCGACACCGACAACACCACCGGCGTCGGCCTCGGCCTGGCGCTCGCGCGCGGTCTCACCGAGGCGATGGACGGCACGCTGACGGCCGAGGACACCCCCGGCGGGGGCCTGACCATGACCATCTCCCTCCCGGCCGCGCCCGGTAACTAAGGGGTCTTCTGTCCATGACACGGGTGCTTGTTGTTGATGATGAGCCGCAGATCCTGCGGGCGCTGCGGATTAACCTGCGGGCCAGGCAGTACGACGTGAGCGTCGCCGCCAGCGGCGCCCAGGCGCTCGAGGAGGCCGCCGCGCACCCGCCGGACCTGGTCATCCTCGACCTCGGGCTGCCCGACATGGACGGCGTGGACGTGATCGGAGGGCTCCGCGGCTGGACCGCGGTGCCGATCATCGTGCTGTCGGGACGGGCCGACTCGTCCGACAAGGTGGAGGCGCTCGACGCCGGCGCCGACGACTACGTCACCAAGCCGTTCGGGATGGACGAGCTGCTCGCCCGTATGCGGGCCGCCGTCCGGCGCACCCCGGCGGCCGAGCTGCCGCCGCGGCTGGCCCTCGGCGACCTCACCGTCGACCTGACGGCGAAGCGGGTCACCAGGACCGGGCCAGGTGGAACCCGGGTCCGTTCGGGCGAAAACGGCGCCGCCGCCGCCGCCGACCCGCACCCCGATGGCGACATCAGGCTCACGCCGACCGAATGGCACCTGCTCGAGGTGCTGCTGCGGAACCCGGGCAAGCTGCTCAGCCACCGGCAGCTGCTCAACGAGGTGTGGGGTCCCGGGTACGACAACGCGGGCGGCAACCTCCGGCTCTACATGGCCCAGCTGCGCCGGAAGCTCGAGCCCGACCCGGCCAGGCCGCGCTGGCTGATCACCGAGCCCGGCATGGGGTACCGCTACCAGCCGCCCGACCTTGAGCAGGAACAGGAACAGGAACAGGATCCGGCGTCGGCCGAGGCGGTCCAGGCGCCGGTCCAGGCCGGTGAGCTGGCCCGCGACCCCGACGGATCGGCGTTGGAGAAATAGCCCGTTTCACCCATCCTGCGACACTCGGTAACGTATGTAACCTTTCGTTGATTTAAAGTTTGGTAACTGCATGCTTTCGGCACCCTTCGCAACTCCCTAAGCGACCTTTACCGTCGCTTTTGTGAGCAACGACACTGTGCTTGTCCTGGTGGTCATCACAGCCCTGTGCTTTGACTTCACCAACGGCTTCCATGACACGGGCAACGCGATGGCGACGTCGATCGCCACGGGGGCGCTGGGACCGCGGACAGCGGTGGCGATCTCCGGGGCGCTCAACTTCGTCGGCGCGTTCCTCTCCCTGGCCGTGGCGGCCACCATCGCCAGCGGCCTCGTCGATACCAAGGTAGTCACGCTGACGGTGGTGGCGGCCGGCCTGGCCGGCGGCATCATCTGGAACCTGGTCACCTGGCTGTTCGGCATCCCCTCAAGTTCCTCCCACGCGCTCATCGGCGGCGTGATCGGCTCCGTGATGGCGGCCTCCGGTGGCAGCGCGGTGCTCTGGCACGGCCTGGTCTCTAAGGTCATCCTGCCCGCCGTCTTCTCGCCGATCATCGCCGCGTTGGTCGCCGCCACCGGCACCTGGCTGCTCTACCGGATCAGCCGGTCGCTGACCGCCGGAGCGCGGGGCCACGGCTTCAGGATCGGGCAGATCGGGTCCGCCTGCATGGTCTCGCTGGCGCACGGCACCAACGACGCCCAGAAGACGATGGGCGTCATCACCCTCGCCCTCATCGCCAACGGCACGATCGCGGCCAAGTCCAACGCGCCGATCTGGGTCATCGTCTGCTGCGCGATCGCCATCTCCCTCGGCACTTACCTCGGCGGCTGGCGGGTCATCCGCACGCTCGGCAAGGGCCTCGTCGAGATCGAGGCGCCGCAGGGCATGGCGGCCGAGTCCGCCTCGGCCGCGATCATCCTGCTCTCCTCGAGCTTCGGCTACTCGCTGTCCACCACCCACGTCGCCACCGGGTCGATCATCGGCACCGGGCTCGGCAAGAAGGGCGCCGACGTCCGCTGGAACGTGGCCGGCCGGATGGCCACCGCCTGGCTGTTCACCCTCCCGTCGGCGGCGCTGGTCGGCGCCGGGGCCGAGGCCCTGGCGCACGGCATCGGCGGCACCCTCGGGGTCGTGGTGGACCTCATCCTGCTGGCCGTGCTGGCCGGGTTCATCTACTACCGGTCCCGCGCCACCAAGGTCGACCACAACAACGTCAACTCGGAGTGGACCGGCGGCGTGGCCCCGACCGAGCCGGCCGAGCCCGTCGCGGCCTAGCGGCGCAGAGCGTAGAGAGGTAGCGAACAATGTCCTGGATCAACCTAAGCGCTCTGTGGAAGATCGTGGTATTCGGCCTGATCGCCGGCGCGGGCCTGCCCGCCCTCTTCGCGGGCGGTCTGTACGCGCTGTCCTGGGGGCCGCGGACGGGCAAGCTGGCGACGGCCGGGGCCGACGGCGGCGACGACTCGGACGTGCTCGTCGGCGGTAACGTGCTCGGCATGGTGCTCGCCGCGATCGCCTTCCTCATCGTCCTCGCCGCCATCGGCTGGGGCATCTACGAGGTGTACCAGATCGGCCACCCCCCGGTGAAGAAGTGACCACCGGCCCCCGAGCCAGGAAGGCGCGGTAGCAACATGGCAAATATGGAACTCCCACCCGTCCTCAAGAAGGTCGTCGACTGGCTCCGGGCCGGCTACCCGGAAGGCGTGCCCGACGTCGACTACATTCCGCTCTTCGCCCTCCTCGGCAGCGAGCTCTCGAACAACGACGTCGAGCTGATCGCGGATAACCTCGCCAGCGTCTCCGATCCCCAGTCGGCCGAGGCGATCAGGAAGGCGATCGCGGCGGTGACGAACACCAAGCCGAACGAGGCCGACGTCAACCGGGTCCGGGCCCGGCTGGCGGGAGGCGGCTGGCCGCTGGCCAAGCCGCACCACCTCTAACAGCGCGATAGCGAGCGAACGCCGGGTGCCGCGCACCCGGCGTTCACGCGTTCCCTGGCCGCTCGCGCTACCACGGCAGCTCGCGCCCGTCCCTGGTGAAGGTGCCGGTGGGCCCGCCGTTGGGCAGGGTCACCGCCCACACGACGCTGGCCGCGCCCTGGGCCACCGACCGCCCGCTCCCCCGGCCGCCGCGGGCCCCGTCGCCGGCCCTCGAGCCCGGGCAGACGGCGTTCACGAGGACGCCGTCCCGGTACAGCTCGCCCGCCAGCATCCTGGTCAGAGCGTTGAGCGCCGCCTTGGAGACGCTGTAGGCGGGGCGGCCGCCGCTCATCAGCGCGATCGAGCCGCCCTCGCTTGACACGTTCACCACCCGCGGCCGCGGGCTCGAGCGCAGCAGCGGCAGCAGCGCCTGGATCACCCGCCAGGCCCCGAACAGGTTTACGTCGAGCGCCTCCGCCACCGGCGACAGGTCGGCCGTGCCGGCGATCGCGTACTGGTCGGGCGCGGTCGAGGCGCTGTTGACGATCGCGTCGACCCGTCCCCAGCGCTCGCGGATCCACGCCGCCAGCTGGTCGATGTTGACCGAATTGTCGACCTCGATGTGCGCCGCGACCACCCGTTCCCCGCCGGGGTCGAGCTCCTTGGCCGCGAGCTCGGCCGCCCGCAGGTCCCTGGACCCGAGCACGACCACGTAGCCGAGCGCGGCCAGCTGCCTGCACACCTCAAGCCCGATGCCGCGGCTCGCGCCGGTGACCACGGCCACCGGCAGCTGAGAGCGGGCCGGCGTCGTCACCGCTCAGTCACCACCCGATTGCCGTAAAGAGACTCATGTCGCCTATCTTGCCACTGACCCGGTTACGGCGTCCTTTCGCCTCATACGCCTGCCGCGCCTCCCCCCGAGAACCGGAAACCCATCATCTCGAACGGACCGTGGCTCCGCGCAGCGGCCATATTCCTCCCGTCGGCAGGTGTCCGGCGGGCCGGTGCTGAGCAAACTGTTACCAGGGGGACCGATGAATAAGCAGGTTGAGGCAGTGCATAGCGTCGGGCGGCCGACGATGAAGGACGTGGCGTCCAAGGCCGGCGTCGCGCTGAAGACCGTGTCCCGGGTGGTGAACGGCGAGGCGGGGGTGACGCCGGAGACGGCCAAGCGGGTGCAGGGCGCGATCGAGGATCTCGGCTTCCGGCGCAACGAGTCCGCCCGGCTGCTGCGCACCGGGCAGACGGCGACGCTCGGCTTCATCGCCGACGACTGGACCAACGCCGACCAGGCGGCCGTCTACCGCGGGCTCGAGGACGTCGCCCGGGCCAACGGCTACCTGCTGTACTCGGGCTCGACCGACCGGGACGCGGAGCGCGAGGAGCAGCTCGCGCTGGCGATGTGCGCCCGGCGGGTGGACGGGCTGATCATCATCCCGACCCCGGGCTCGCACGACTACCTGGTGTCGGAGATCGAGGCCGGGGTGGCGGCCGTGTTCGTGCTCGAGCCGCCCGCGCACGTCCGCGCGGACGCGGTCCTGCCCGATGAGCGCGGCGGCGCCCGCGCCGCCGTCGCGCACCTGGTCGCGCACGGGCACCGGCGGATCGGGCTGGTCAGCGCCGACCCCGCCGCCTACCGGGCGACGCAGCTGCTGGCCGGCTACACCGCAGGCGATGGCGGTGGCGGGGCTGACGGCCGATCCGGCCTGGGCGGCGCTGACGGCCGAGTCGCTGCCGGGCGCGCCGGTCACCGCGGTGCTGTGCGCCGACCGGTCGCAGACCGAGGCGGTCATCCGCGCGATCCCCGAGCCGGGCCGGATGGCGGTCGTCGGATTCGGCGACTTCCCGCTCGCCGACCTCGTCTCGCCGCCCGTCACCGTGCTGAGCTACGACGCCATGCTGATCGGGCGGACGGCGGGCGAGCTGCTGGTCCGGCGGCTGGCCGGCGAGCAGGCGCCGCCGCGGACGGTGCTGGTGCCGGTGCGGCTGATCGAGCGCGGCTCGGCCGAGTTCCCGCCGCCGGACCGGTGAGGCGGGGCCGGCAGCGCTAAGCGCCGAGGATCACGCCGAGGAGCAGCGCCAGGATCGCGACGCCGATGACGATCGCGACCAGCAGGCCGATCTTGGAGCCGGGCGCCTTCATCTGCCAGGGCGGGGGAAGGTCGTCGTCCCGCCGGGTGGCGAAGGCCTGAAACCGCGCTGTTTCCGCGCCCATGTCACTGTCAGTCTCTGGCATGCGGACATTTTAGCCCGTCATGCCCGCCCAGGCGGGGCGAATGCGTCGGCTCGCTCAACAAGTCTCGACAGTACGATTACGCTTCGTGTCCGCTGGATGAACGGCTCGGCCGCGATCCGCTCCACCACCTGCTCGAAGTGCCTGATGTCGGCCGCCCTGATGTGGACGAGGGCGTCCGCCTCGCCGGTCACCGTGCAGGCGTCCGCCACCTCCGGGTGCCGCCTGACCGCCGCCGCGATCGCCTCCGGCGAGGTGGACGAGCCGCAGAACAGCTCCACGTACGCCTCGGTCGTCCAGCCCAGCGCGGCCGGGTCGACCCGCGCGGTGAACCCGGTGATCGCGCCGGACTCGCGGAGGCGGTCCACCCGCCGCTTGACCGCGGGCGCGGACAGGCCGACCTCGGCCCCGATCACGGCGTAGCTCGCGCGGGCGTCCTTGATCAGCGCGGTGATGATCCGCGCGTCGATCTCATCCAGGCTCATCGCCCCACATGGTAGCCCCGGGGCAGGGGCGCCCGGGCCGTCGGCAGGGGGGCTGGGGCTGACTCCGGACATGGTTGAGGCTCGGTGTCCCGCTTTCACCGAGCCTCACAAGTAAGACGCGACGCCAATGCGGCGAGGTTTACGGGCCCACCGGGAAAATCAACCTCGGTTCGGGCTCCTTCGGCTCGGCCGCCTGCTGCTCCGGGCCGCGCGCTCGGCCGCGGCGGTGGCATCGTCGACCAGGGTCTCCAGCCGGTAGCGGAGGCGGCAGAGGATCACGTTGCGGGTGCCGCGGCGGATCGCGCGTCCGAGGATCACGCCCCGCTGGTTGTGCAGCAGCGCCTGCCAGGGGTGGTGGGCTGGATCTCGGGGATCAGCACCACCAGGCGGTGGTACTTGTCCTCGGCCTCGACCGGCGCAGGTAGGTCACGATCGGCTTCGCGATCGAGCGGTGGGCCGAGCGGAGGGTCAGCAGCTGCACCTCCGGTCTCCACGACTGCCACTCGTCGCGGAAGGCCGCCTCGGGCGCCCGGTCCTCGTCGGAGTCGGTGAAGACGACGGTCACCGCGATCACGTCGTCGCCGAGCGACTTCGCGGCCGAGATCGCCCTCGGCGGTCAGCCGGGACATGCCCGCCACCGGCACGATCACCAGCGACGCCTGCTTCACCGGGTGCGGCGGAACCTGCCCGATCGCGAGCTCGGCGCCGATCCGCTCGTACGCCCGCGCCACCGCCATGAACATCAGCCACCAGCAGCGGGATGACGATCGCGACCAGCCACGCCCCGGCCAGGAACTTGCTGACCAGCTCGATGATCGTGACGGCGAAGGTGAGCACCGCGCCGACGCCGTTGATCAGGCCCGGTAGACCCAGGTCCGGCCGACCGCGCCACCCGACCGTTGCAGGTACCAGTGCTTGACCATCCCGGCCTGGGAGAGGGTGAAGCCGATGAAGACCCCGACCGCGAACAGCGGCACCAGCGCCTGGGTGTCGCCGCGGACCACGATGAGCAGCAGCCCGGCGGCGATCGCGAGCACGATGACGCCGTAGCGGAACACCCTTCTGTCGGCCCGCAGGCCGAACACGTGCGGCAGGAAGTTGTCGTGTGCGAGCAGCCCGGCCAGCACCGGCAGCCCGCCGAACGAGGTGTTGGCCGCCAGCGAGAGCAGCACCAGCGTGACCAGCTGGATGATGTAGTAGATACGTTGTGCCCGACCGCGCCCTCGGTCAGCTGGGCGAGGACCGTCGTCCCGGACTGCGGGACCACGTCCCAGTGCCGGATCAGCAGGCCGAGCCCGAGCAGCATCCCGCCAAGCAGCAGGCCGAGCCCGGCCTCGGTGTGCTGCGCCCGTCGCACCCGCGGCCGGCGGAACTGCGGCACCGAGTTGGCGATCGCCTCCACCCCGGTCAGCGCCGAGCAGCCGGACGCGAACGCCTTCAGAATCAGCAGCAGGCCGACCGTGTCGGTGACCTGCGGCAGATTGTGGCCGAGGGGCACCGCCGGGTGGCTGCGGGCCAGGCCGATGATGATCACGGCGAAGATCGAGACGATGAACGCGAGCGTCGGCACCATGAACAGGCGGGCGGACTCGGCCACCCCCCACAGGTTGGCCCCCGTGATCAGCGCCAGCACCGCCAGGCAGAGCCATACCCGGGCGCCGTAGAGCGCGGGTACGCGGCGGTCAGCGCCTCGACCCCGGCCGACACCCCGACGGCCGCGTTCAGTATGTAGTCGACCGTCAGCGAGGCGGCGGCGACCAGCGACGGCGTGGTGCCGAGGTGGGTCTTGGAGACCGCGTAGGCGCCCCCGCCGTTCGGGAACGCCTCGATGACCTGACGGTAGGAGATGACCAGGGCCGCCAGCAGGACCACGATCGCGCCGGTGATCGGCAGGCTGTACTTGAGCGCCGACGACCCGGCCGCGACCAGCACGATGAGGATGGCCTCGGGCCCGTAGGCGACGCTGGAGAGCGCGTCGAGCGAGAGCGCGGCCAGCCCGCCGAGCGCGGTCAGCCGTTCCTTCTCCTCGTCGGCGACCGCACCGTGAGCTTGCCCGTCGGCCTTGCCCGCAGCGGTGGTCACGCTGACGATTATCCCGAACGGCGGTCGCCGGTCCGCGCCGGCGCCAACGGCCGATCGGCCGACCGTAACGATTGCGGTTGCGACCTGCACTGATTAGTCCGAAATGGGTCTCTGGGCGAACCAATCGATAGCGTCTATAGTCAGGACCATGCTCGACGTTACCAGGCTCCGCGTCCTCGTCGCCGTGGCCAGGCACGGCTCGGTGACGGCGGCGGCGCACGCGCTGAACTACGCGCAGCCGTCGGTCAGCCACCACCTGGCCCGGCTCGAGGCGGAGACCGGCACCAAGCTGGTCCAGCGGGCCGGGCGCGGCATCCGGCTGACCGACGCGGGGCGGCTGCTGGCCGAGCGGGCGGTCGAGGTCATCGGCCGCCTCGACGCGGCCGAGAACGAGCTGGTGGTGTTCGCCGGGCTGCGGGCCGGACGGCTGCGGCTGGCGGCGTTCCCGTCGGCCCTCGGCACCATCGTGCCGACCGCGGCGGCG
Organism: uncultured Actinomycetota bacterium; assembly: GCA_963836195.1. GTDB lineage: Bacteria > Actinomycetota > Actinomycetes > Streptosporangiales > Streptosporangiaceae > Trebonia. Next base: position 101,286 of record CAWIIX010000026.1, read on the forward strand.
ATCCTTGACGAGCGCCATCCCGGCTTCGACCTGCGGCTGACCGAGGCGGAGCCGCCGGAGGCGCTGCGGATGCTGCGGGCCGGGTACGTGGACGTGGCGCTGATCTTCCGGCACGAGGCGGACGACGGCGGCACCCGGCGGCGGCGGCCGCGGCGGCGCCCGAGGCGGCTGGCCGACCCGCTGGCGGACGACGCGCCGCCGCCGTCGGCCGACCGCGACGACCTCCGCGAGCTGGTGCTGCTGTCCGAGCCGGTGCACCTGATCATGCCGGACACGGCGGTCTGCGGCGGCGAGCCGCCGCTGGCGCCCGCGGTGACCGAACTGTGGCCCGCCGACCTGGCCCGGCTGTCCGACCAGCGCTGGATCGCCGGCTGCGACCGGTGCCGCGAGCACCTGCTCAGGCAGTGCGCGTACGCCGGGTTCACGCCCAGGATCGCGTTCACCACCGACGACTTCGTCGCCGCGCAGGCCCTGGTCACGGCCGGCCTCGGCGTCACCCTGCTGCCAGGGCTGGCGCTGCGCGCGGCCCGCAACCCCGGCGTGCGCACGGCCCGGCTGCGCGGAACCAGCCGGTCGGTGGTGGCGGTCCGCTACGGCGAGGCGCCGGATCCGCCCGCGACCGCGCTGCTGCTTGACGCGCTCCGCGCCGCCGTCGGCGCCCCGGGCCGGTCGGAGTCGGTGTCCCGCCCGGACCCGGCCTCGGTCGCGGCGCTGCCCGAGCCGGTCGCCGCGCCGGTCGCGTAGTCGGCGGGCTGGCCGGCTGCCTGCTCTGCCGACGCGGCCCGCCGCCGCGACGGCCGCGACCGCCGCGGGCTCGCCGCCCCCGCTCCCGCCACCGCAGGCCCGCCAGCCGACGGCCCAGCCGCTGCATCGGCCGCTCGACGAGGTAGTAGGTCACGCGCGCTGAGCCCGATGATCACCGCCAGGCAGCCGGCGAACATCAGCCCTGGACCGGCAGCGTGTGCGGGCGGTGCAGCGCCGGGACATCCGGTAGGCGTCGAAGACGAGCGGGTGGAGCAGGTAGACCGAGAAGCTGATCATGCCCAGCCACGCGCACCAGCGGGGCACCCGGCGGTGGCTCGCGGCCAGGCCGAGCCCGAACGTCGCGCCCGCCAGCAGCACCGACGTCGCCCACTGAATCAGCCACTGATGGCTCATGTGGCGCTGCTGGCCGTGCCAGAGCCCGGCGAACGTGGTCAGCGCGAGCACGCCGACGACGATCGCCGCGGTCATCGCCCTGCTGGTGCCCGGCTGCCGCTGCTGGGTGCGGTAGATCAGCGTGCCGGTGAACATCAGGGCCAGGATCACGCACCCCTCCCACGGCGACGGCGATCCCTGGTTGACCATGACGAGGACGAGCGCGGTGAGGCCGGCCACGGCCGCCCCGGCCCGGGCCACCCGCGACCGCGACGAGACCGCGAGGACGATGCCGCCGAGGACCAGCGCGTCGGCGGTCGCGTTGAGCGCCAGCCCGCCGTGGTCGGCGTGGCCCGCCCAGCGGGTGAGCGCCGCCATCGGCAGCACGCCGCCGAGCGCCACCGCGGCGACCGCGAAGACCGTCGCGTAGGTGCCGCTGCGCCGGTGCACGCCCCAGCTGAACAGCGCCACCAGCAGCAGGTAGAAGACCATCTCGTAGGAGAGGGTCCAGGTCACGTTGGGCACGTTGGGACCGGTCAGCAGGTTCGGCAGCATGAGCAGCCAGGCGAACACCGACTGACAGCGGGTGATGCTCGGCGCCCCTGAGCGTGCCGTACCCGGTCTCGTAGGTGACCGCGGCGATGACCAGCGCACCAGGTACATCGGGTACAGCCGGAAGAGCCGGCTGGTCCAGAATCCGCGCACGGACCCCTTGCGCTCCAGCGAGGCCGGGATGATGTACCCGCTGATCAGGAAGAACACGAAGACGCCGTACTGGCCGAGGTCGAGCCAGCGGTACAGGAAGTCCCTGACCGGCAGGAGCATCAGCGTGGACCCGTGGTCGAACACGACGCACAGCGCGGCGAATCCGCGCAGCGCGTCCAGCCACGCCAGCCGACTGTGCTTCGGAGCTGCTGCGTTCGCCGCTTTCGTGTTCGCCGCCGTCTCTGACATCTCGCCCGACGTTACCGCACCGGGCACCGCCCGGGTGGCAGCGCACCGAGCGCGGCGGGACGGTGGCAGGCACCGAGCGCGACCGGTAGGTTACCTGCTATGCCGACAGAGCCTCTGGCTGACGGTGCCCCGCAAACCAGCCTCCCTCGCTGGCTCACCGATGAAGAGCAGCGCGCCTGGCGCGCCTACATCCAGCTTGCCCAGCTCCTGATGCGCCAGCTGGACCGGGACCTGCATCCCTTCGGGCTGTCCATGCACGACTACGAGATCCTGGTCGAGCTGTCGGAGGCGAGCGCGGAACCGGCTGCGGATGACCGAGCTGGCCGACCGCACCGCGCAGTCCCGCAGCAGGCTCTCGCATCAGGTCAGCCGGATGGAGGCCAGGGGCCTGGTCGTCCGCGAGGGGTGCGAGGGAGACAAGCGCGGCACCTTCGCCGTGCTGACCGAGCGCGGCGCGGAGACCATCGGCCAGGTCGCCCCGCACCACGTCGCCAGCGTCAGGCGGCACTTCATCGACCAGCTCGCCCCCGACGGCCTTGACGCCCTCACCGACGCGTGCGAACCGGTGCTCGACCGCCTCCGCAAGACCCGCGAGCGCGACTAGATAAGCCGCCGGCGTTTTAGCGCCTTCAATTCCGCCCCGGCGACTAGCCGATTCAGAACAGGACCGACATGAACTCGCCGACCTCGCGGAAGCCGGCCCGCTTGTAGGTGGCGCGGCCGGGGGCGTTGAAGTCGTTAACATAGAGCGAGACGATCGGGGAGATCGTCTCGCGGGACTGGTTGACCACGGCGGCCATGCCGGGGGCGGCGATGCCGCGGCCCCGGTACTCGGGGCGGACCCACACGCCCTGCACCTGGCAGGCGCTCGGGGTGGCCGCGCCGACCTCGGCCTTGAAGATGACCCGGCCGTCCTCGATCCGCGCGAACGCGCGGCCCGCGCGGACCAGCTCGCTGACCCGCGCCCGGTAGGACGCGCCGCCGTCACCCGCCAGCGGGGAGACGCCGACCTCCTCGGTGAACATCGCGATCGAGGCGGGCAGCAGGATGTCGATCTCGTCGACGCGGACCCGCCTGACGGCCGGGTCGGCCGCGACCGACGGCGGGCCGTCGATGGCCATCAGCGGCTGCGCGGCCCGCACGTCCCTGGCCGGCCCCCAGTACGGGCGCAGGAACCCCCACAGCTCGCTCACCGCCGCCGACGGGCCGACCAGCGAGGAGCAGCGCCGTCCCTGGCGCAGCGCGCGGTCCGCGAACGAGGCGACCGCGGCCGGGGTCGCCTGCACCGGGACCAGGTTCGCGCCCGAGTAGCACAGCGACACCAGCCGGCCGCCCTGCTCGAAACCCCAGAGCTGGGCGCCGAGCCGCCCCGGATCAGCGCCGAAGATCCTGATCCTGGACTCGACGAACACGTTCGCGACCGGATCGGCGCCGCACACCTCGAGGGCCGCGGCCCGGTCGCGGTCATCCAGCAGCCTGGCCTGCTCCGAGCGCTGCCTAACGCGCAACATGTTTCCCAGCCTAGCCGCTTCCGTCCGGCCTACCCACCCGGAGTCGGATCAGCGGGTGGCCGGGCAGGTCGCGTTGACCAGACCCGGCCGCTCGCGGCACCGCGCCGGTGGCGAGGTAGGCGTTCAGGTAGTTCTGCACGCACTGGTTCGGGCGGGGTCTCGAGCGACTGCCCGTGGTTGCCGCCGCCCTCCACGACCACCATGCGGGCGCTCGGCAGCAGCCGGTGCGCGTCCTGCGCGCCCGCGTACGGGGTCGCCGGGTCCAGCGTGCCCTGCAGCATCAGGACCGGCGGCAGCCCCGCCCCGTCGACCTTGAAGGGCTCGGCCGGGCCCTGTGACCGGCCAGAACGCGCAGGCCGCGTTGAACCAGGCGTTGTCCCAGGCCTCGAACGGCGCGGTCTTGTAGACCCGCTCGGTGTCGGCCTGCCACTTCGACCAGTTCCTCGGCCAGTTCACGTCGGCGCACTCGACCGCGTTGTAGACCGCGAACGTGTTCTCGCTGCGTCGTGCCCCAGGTCTCGTACTGGGTGAGGAGCCCGCTGCCGTCACCGTTGGCCGCGTACTGCGAGAGCGCCAGCGCGAAGGCGGGCCACACCGAGTCCAGGTACCCGGTGATGACGAACGTGTCGTCAAGCTCGTCCGGGCCGACCGCCGGGCCGTTCGACCCCGCGATGGGCGTTTTCCCGAGCTCGCCGCGCGACCTTGTAGTAGGCCGCCTGGACCTCCGCCTGGGTGGACCCCAGGTGGTAGGCGGAGTCGTACTTCGCCGTCCAGGCGAAGAACGCGTCCAGCCGCCCCTGGAAGGCGTAGTCCTGGTCGATGTTGTCGGTGTACCAGGCGCCGGTCGGGTCCACGGTGGAGTCGAGCACCATCCGGCGCACCCGGTCGGGGAACAGCGTCCCGTAGACCTGGCCGAGGTAGGTGCCGTAGGAGAACCCGTAGTAGTTGATCTTCGATACGCCGAATGCCTGGCGGATCTGGTCCATGTCGCGGGCCATGTCGACCGTCGTCATGTAGGGCAGCAGCCAGCCGAACCGCTGCTCGCACCCGGCCGCGTAGGCCTTGGCCCGGCCGATCAGCACCTGCTCGGCGGCCGCGGTGGCCGGGATGTAGTTGGGCCGTGACCTCGTCGAAGAAGCTCGGGTCGCAGCTCAGCGCGGGCACCGAGCCGCCCACCCCGCGCGGGTCGAAGCCGACGATGTCGTAGCTGGCCGCCACCTGCGGGCTCAACCCAGACGCGACCCGGGACGCGAGCGACCGGCCGGGCTCGCCCGGCCCGCCCGGGTTCACCAGCAGCACGCCCTGCTGCTTGGCGGCGGGCGCGGTAGCCGGGGCCATCGACAGCGCCAGCGTGATCTTCCGGCCGCCGGGGTCGGCGTAGTTCAGCGGCACCGCGAGCGTCGCGCACTCCAGGCCCGCCAGCTGCCCTCCGCAGTGGCTCCAGTGCAGCGTCGACGCGGTCGGCACGATGGCGGCCGTCCCGGCGCCGTCGCCGCCGGCCGAGGCGGTCCGCGCCGGCCGAGTCCGACGCCCCCGCGACGGCGGACGGGGCGGACGCCGGACCGGGTGTGCAGGCGCTCAGGCCCGCGCCGACGGCGAGCGCGACCGCCGCCAGCGACAGGCAGCCCCGGAGCGGGCGGAGCCTCGGCGAAGGAGGAAATCGGCATGCCCTCCATCCTGCCGCATCGGGCCGACGGCCCGCCGCACCGGTCCGACAGCATCCGACACGGATCGCCATCAATTCGATACACAGGGGCATCAGTTTCGATACCTATCGCTACATGTCGGCTTTTTTCATTACGAGATTCGGCACAAGGCGCACATCGCCGAATTTTTTCTCGGCGTTGCGCGTAAATTTCAGACACTCTGTGTCGTAACCCAACAACACTCCCAAGCCGTCATACTTTATAGTGTTCGGACACTATTGAGGGGGTAGTGAATGCTGGCTAGACATCGGCAGTCACTCATTCTGCAAGCCGTCAGAAACGACGGCAGCGCGCGGGTGAGTGACCTAACGCAACAACTCGGCGTCTCGGACATGACGATCCGCCGGGATCTTGAAGTGCTCGCCAAGGACGGACTAGTGGAAAAGGTCCACGGCGGCGCGGTCCTGCCGGGCTCTCATGGTGGCCATGAGCCCGGCTTCGAGGACAAGCTCGTGCTCGAGCGCCCAGAGAAGACCTCGATCGCCCGCGCGGCGGCCGGCCTGGTCCGGCCCGGCACCGCGATCGCGATCGCGGCCGGCACGACGACCTTCGCGCTCGCCCAGTGCCTGCTCGACGTCCCGGGCCTGACCGTCGTCACCAACTCGCTCCGGGTCGCGAACCTGTTCAGCGGAAACCACAGCCCGGACGTGGCGTCGGTGGTGCTCACCGGCGGCATGCGGACGGCCTCGGACGCGCTCGTCGGGCCGGTGGCGGACCTGACAATCGCGTCGCTCCACTTCGACACGCTCTTCCTCGGCTGCACCGGTCTCGACCCCGAGGTCGGCCTCTCCACTCCCAATCTGGCAGAGGCCGAGACCAACCGTGCGCTGATCAAGGTGGCCAGGCGCGTCGTCGTGCTGGCCGATCACACCAAGTGGGGGGTGGTCAGCCTGGCGTCGTTCGCGCCGGTTGAGAAGATCAGCGTGCTCGTCACCGACGTCCTGCTCCCGGCCGATGCGCACGCGGAACTGGCCGGGAGGGTCGGTGAGATCGTCGTCTAGTAGGTCGTGACGATGGGCTGGCCGGGCCCGGTCTCCTGCGCGCCGCTCTCGGTGGCCTGCTCGGCCAGCCGCATCGCCTCTTCGATCAGGGTCTCCACGATCTTCGACTCGGGCACGGTCGCGATGACCTTGCCCTTGACGAAGATCTGGCCCTTGCCGTTCCCCGAGGCGACGCCGAGGTCAGCCTCGCGCGCCTCGCCCGGGCCGTTCACCACGCAGCCCATCACCGCGACCCGGAGCGGGACCTCCATCCCGGTCAGGCCCGCGGTTACCTCTTCCGCCAGCTTGTAGACGTCCACCTGGGCGCGGCCGCAGGACGGGCAGGAGACGATCTCGAGGCCGCGCTCGCGCATGCCCATCGACTCGAGGATGCCGATCCCGACCTTGACCTCCTCGACCGGCGGGGCCGAGAGCGACACCCGGATCGTGTCGCCGATGCCCTGCGAGAGCAGCGCGCCGAACGCGGTGGCCGACTTGATCGTGCCCTGGAAGGCCGGGCCCGCCTCGGTCACGCCCAGGTGCAGCGGGTAGTCACACTGGGCGGCGAGCAGCCGGTAGGCCTGGATCATCACGACCGGGTTGTGGTGCTTGACCGAGATCTTGATGTCGCGGAAGCCGTGCTCCTCGAACAGCGAGCACTCCCACAGCGCCGACTCGACCAGGGCCTCGGGGGTGGCCTTGCCGTACTTGGCCAGCAGTCGCTTGTCGAGCGAGCCCGCGTTCACGCCGATCCGGATCGGGGTGCCGGCGTCGGACGCGGCCCGCGCGATCTCCTTGACCTTGTCGTCGAACTCCTTGATGTTGCCCGGGTTCACCCGGACCGCGGCGCAGCCGGCGTTGATGGCCGCGAACACGTACTTGGGCTGGAAGTGAATGTCGGCGATGACCGGGATCTGCGACTTCTTCGCGATCATCGGCAGCGCGTCCGCGTCGTCCTGCGACGGCACCGCGACCCGGACGATCTGGCAGCCGGAGGCGGTCAGCTCGGCGATCTGCTGCAGGGTGGCGTTCACGTTGGCCGTCAGCGTGGTCGCCATCGACTGCACGCTCACCGGCGCTCCGCCGCCGACCGGCACGTTCCCCACCATCAGCTGACGCGACTGCCTGCGCTCGGCCAGCGGGGCCGGAGGCGTAGCGGGCATGCCAAGGTCAACGCTCATTTAGATTCCCATCCCGTCGGTGCGTCGGGTCATCAGCACGGCTTCTATTCTCGCCTAGTCTCTGCGCCATCGCTCGCCCACCCTGACTCATCCGTCAGGGTGGTTACTCGTCGTTAGCCAATGCTCACAGGGTTGAAAATGTCCGCGGAAATGAGCAGCGCCCCGAACAGGACCAGGACAACGAAGACGGCGAAGCTCACCGGGATCAGCTTACGGTAGTCGACCAGGCCGGGGTCCGGCCGGTGCAGCCGCCGGGCGAACCACGACCGCACCATCTCCCACAGCACCACCGCGATGTGGCCGCCGTCCATCGGCAGCAGCGGCAGCAGGTTGAATATCCCCACGAAGATGTTGAGCGACGCGATGAGCAGCAGGATGAAGGAGACCTTCTGCTTCCAGCCGACGTCGGCGGCGACCGCCTGGCCGGTGTCCCTGGCCGCGCCGTACACGCTCGACACGTTGCCCGCGTCCGACGTCGCCCGCTTCTCCTTGTTGAACAGGTCCGGCACGGCGCCGGGAAGCTCGGCCAGGGCGGAGACCGAGCCGGTGACCACCTGGGAGAACCCGCTGCCGACGTAGCGGATGGCGCCGACCGGGCCCACCGACTGGAACCCGGTGTTCTCGGCCGCGTCGAACCCCAGATCGCTGCCGTACCCGGGCACGTCGGCCAGCTTGGTGTGCAGCACCACCGTCCGGCCGTCCCGGTCGACGGTGAGCGAGACCTCAGTGCCCGGCTTGGTGGCCAGGATCGCGTTGTGCAGCTGCGTCCAGCTGGTCATCTTGACCCCGTTGAACGCCGTCACGGTGTCGCCGACTTTCAGCCCGGCCTGGACCGCGGCCGACTTCGGCGCGTCGACGGCGCACTTGGCCCCGGCCAGCAGGGCCGCCTTCGACGGCTGCACGCAGGGCGTCACCGCGGCCACCTGGTTGGTGACGACCTGGTTCTCGATCCCGATGCCGAGCGCGAGCCCGAAGATGATCACGGCCGCCAGCACGAAGTGCATGAACGAGCCGGCCCCGAGCACGATCAGCCGCTGCCAGCCAGGCGCGCGCCGGAACGAGCGCGGCTCGTCCTCCTCGTCCACCTCGTCGATCGAGGTCATGCCGGTGATCTTGACGAAGCCGCCGAGCGGCAGCGCCTTGATGCCGTACTCGGTCTCGCCGCGCTGAGTGGACCAGATCGTCGGGCCGAAGCCGATGAAGTACTGGGTGCACTTCATGCCGAACCGCTTGGCCGCCACGAAGTGCCCGGTCTCGTGCAGCATGACCGAGATCAGCAGCGCGGCAAGGAAGATCAGCCAGCCGATCACGTCCAACAACGTGCGTTCCTCCCTACGCTTACGCCGACCGGGTTAGCTCCCGCGCCCGCGCGCGCGCCCACGCGTCCACCGCGAGAACGTCGTCGACCGTGGTCACCCCGGCACCCGACGTGTCGTGTTCAGAGACTACGCGAGCCACGGTGTCAACGATCCTCGGGAACGAAATCCTTCCCGCCAGGAAATCGGCCACGCACGCCTCGTTGGCGCCGTTGTAGACGGCGGGGGCGGTGCCGCCCCGCCGGGCGGCCTCCCTGGCCAGCGCCACGGCCGGGAACGCGCGCTCGTCGAGCGGCTCGAACGTCCAGGTCGCGGCCGTGGTCCAGTCCAGGCCGGGCGCGGCCTCGGCCACCCGGTCCGGCCAGGCGAGGCCGAGCGCGATCGGGATCCGCATGTCGGGCGGGCTCGCCTGGATGATCGTGGCGCCGTCGGAGAACTCCACCATCGAGTGCACGATCGACTGCGGGTGCACCACCACGTCGATCCTGTCGAGGCCGAAGCCGAACAGCAGGTGCGCCTCGATCACCTCGAGGCCCTTGTTCACCAGGGTGGCCGAGTTGACGGTCACCAGCGGCCCCATGTTCCAGGTCGGGTGGGCCAGCGCCTGCTCGGGCGTGACCGACGTCAGCCGCTCGGCCGGCCAGCCCCGGAAGGGCCCGCCGCTGGCGGTCAGCACCAGCCGCTTGACCTCGGAGCTGGCCCCGGCCCGGAGGCACTGGGCGATGGTCGAGTGCTCGGAGTCGACCGGCACGATCTGCCCCGGCTTGGCCCTGCTGGTCACCAGCGGGCCCGCCGATGATCAGCGACTCCTTGTTGGCCAGGGCCAGCGTCCGGCCGGCCTCGAGCGCGGAGAGCGTCGCCCGCAGCCCGGCCGCGCCGGTCACGCCGTTGAGCACCACGTCGCACGGGAGCGCGGCCAGGTGCGACACCGCGTCGGCGCCGGCCAGGACGTCAGGGCCATGGGCGGACGGCGCGGAGCCAGGGTCCGTTCGATCAAATTCTGCCTTTAGCTCTTGCTCCACAGACGCCGCGGCGGCGGAGTCGGCGACCGCCACCACGTCCACGCCGAACTCGGCCGCCTGCCGGGCGAGCAGGCCCGGATTGCCGCCGCCGGCCGCGAGCCCGACCACCCGGAACCGGCCGCGGTTGCGGCGCACGATGTCGAGCGCCTGGGTCCCTATTGACCCGGTTGAACCGAGAATCACCACGTCACGCGGGGCGGGGGGTGCTGGCGTCGAATTCACCCCGCCATTGTTCCATGCACGTCCGCGGCGGCGGGAACGCGAATCTTGGGCGCGTCGCGGTCGCCCGGCCGGTAGCATTCCCGATACCTATGAAAATCACACGCAGTAGCCGACATCGTCGCTCTGATGGCAGGGGTCGCCCTCGCCGTCGGCGCGCAGGCGCTGTTGCCGCAGGCCGCGACCGCCGCGTCGGGCTCCCGGGCGGGCGCGGCGGCGGCCGGCCGCTCGCCGGCGCATGCCCGGCTGGCGGCCGTCAGCCGCCCGGCGGCCGGGGCGCGCGGTCCGCCTGGCTGACCGGGGACACCGCCGGGCGGGGGCTGCGACTGGTGCACGGCGGCGCGGCCGCCGCCGCCGTCGGCAAGATCTTCTTCACCCTCGGCGCCACCGACTACACGTGCTCGGGCACGCTGGTCCGCAGCGGGCGCGGCTACGTGGTGCTGACCGCCGCGCACTGCGTCACCAACGGGCGCGGCCAGTGGGCGGTCGGCTGGACGTTCGTGCCCGGCTACTCCGGCGGCGCGGAGCCGTACGGCCAGTACACCGCGCGCCGGTTCTTCGTCTCGCCGCGCTGGACCGGGCCGGCCGGCAGCGAACGCTACGACGTCGCCTTCGTCCAGGTCGCCCCGGCCGCGGCTCTACGGGCCGAGGGCGCGGCGGCCGCGGGCGCCCGCCGGGCTGCCGATCCGCTTCGCCGCCAGCCAGACGGCGCCGCTGGCGACGCGGGCCTACGTGTTCGGGTACCCGGCGCTGCGGCCGTACTCCGGGCTGTACGCCAACTACTGCGCCGGGCTGGCCGTCAGCAGCGCGATCAGGCCGGGGAGCGCGCGCATCGCGTGCGCGATGACCGCCGGCGACAGCGGCGGGCCCTGGCTGGCCGGCTTCAGCCCGCAGACGGGGGCCGGGACGATCACCGCCGTCACCGCCTACAAGCTCTCCGGCGACCTGCGGACGCTCTACGGCACCGTGCTCGGCCCGACCGCGCGCGGCCTCTACCTGAGGGCAAGCGCCTAACCGCGCCCAGCTACCCGGAACCCGGACTAGGATCGGCACGGTGACCTCGACGGTACGAGATACGCCGCTGCGAGCGGTGCACGAGCGACTCGGCGCGACGATGACCGACTTCGCGGGCTGGCTGATGCCGCTCCGATACGAAGGCGAGACGGCCGAGCACCAGGCGGTCCGGAACTCCGCCGCCCTGTTCGATCTGTCCCATATGGGGGAGATCGCGGTGACCGGGCCCGACGCGGGCGCGGCGCTTGACTACGCGGTCGTCGGCTGGCCGTCGAAGCTGCCGGTCGGCGGCGCCCGGTACACGATGCTGTGCGCGCCGGACGGCGGCATCCTCGACGACCTGATCATCTACCGGCAGGCGGACGAGCGGTTCCTCGTCGTCGCCAACGCGGCCAACACCGACGTGGTGCTGGCGGAGCTTCTCCAGCGGGTCTCCGGGCGACGCGGTGGTGACGGACGAGACGATCGCGACCGGGCTGATCTCCATTCAGGGGCCCGACGCGGCCGGCCGGCTGGCCGCCGTCACCGATCTCCCGGTCGGCGAAATGCGCTACTACAGCGGCGCCTACGGGTCGGTGGCGGGGCGTCCGGCCTGGGTGGCGCGGACCGGGTACACCGGCGAGGACGGCTTCGAGATCTTCTGCGCGGCCGAGGACTGCGTGCCGATCTGGGACGCGCTCGCGGTCGACGGCCTGCCCGCGGCCGGGCTGGCCGCGCGCGATACGCTGCGGCTTGAGGCGGGAATGCCGCTGTACGGCAACGAGCTCGGCCCGGACCTGACCCCCTATGAGGCGGGGCTCGGGCGCGTGGTCCGACTCGACAAGCCGGGTGACTTCGTGGGCCGGGCGGCGCTCGCCGCGCGGGCCGCGGCCGGGCCTCAGCAGGTGCTCGTCGGGCTGGTGGTTCAGTCGCGGCGGGTGCCGCGGCACGGGTACCCGGTGGTCGCCGGGCCGGCTCTCGCCGAGTCGGCGCGGGTCGGCGTGGTGACCAGCGGCGGGCCGTCGCCTTCGCTCGGCCTGCCGATCGCGATGGCGTACGTGGCGGCCGACGCCGGCCCCGGGCCGTTTTACATTGACGTCCGGGGACGGGCCGAGCCCGCCTCGGTGACAGTGCTTCCTTTTTACAAAAGGAAAAAAGCGTGACAGCGCTTCCTTGCGACAATAAGAAAAAGCGGACGAGCTTCCGTTTTACGACAGGAGAAAGCGACGATGAGCGTTCCCGCCGAGCTCAGGTACACGGCAGAGCACGAGTGGGTGGCGATCGCGGGCGAGACCGCCACGATCGGGATTACGGACTTCGCGGCGACGTCGCTCGGCGACGTGGTCTACGTGTCGCTGCCGACGGTCGGCGCCACGGTGGGCGCGGATGACCCGTGCGGCGAGGTTGAGTCGTACAAGTCGGTGAGCGAGCTCTACTCCCCCGTGGACGGCGAGGTCACCGAGGTCAACGAGGAGCTCAACGACGACCCGGCCCTCATCAACGCCGAGCCGTACGGCCTCGGCTGGATGTTCCGGGTGCGGCTGGCGCCGGGCGCGGCGGAGCCGACCGGGCTGCTCTCCCCGGCCGAGTACGAAGAGCTCATCACGTCGCGGCTGAGCCTGATCCTGATCCGGCGCCGCCGCGTCCGCTTACTTGCGGATGCGGCGCCAGATCAGGTAGCAGGTGACGCCGACGGCCGCGAGCGCGACCGCGCTGCCGATCAGCGGGTCGACCTGGCTGATCCGCTCCTTGGCGCGGTCGCCCGCGCGCCGCGCGATGTTGCCGGGGGCGACCCGGTCGGCGATCTCGTCGATAGTCTGCGCGAGGTTGGCGCGGGTGCGCTCGATCTCGGTGACCAGTTCGCGCGGCGCGAGCGCGGTCGTCTCGGTGTCGGTCTCAGCCATGCCGGTCACTCTATAAGACCACTTTGCCCGCTCGCGGGACCGGCATGGTGTCGCGCGCGGCGGAGCGCGCCCCGGCCGGGCGCGCCTTTCCAATTGCTTATACAAATATCAATGTTATCGACGTCTATATTAGACGATTACATTCCGCGCAATATCCGGGTAAACCAGCCATTACGGACGGCCGCCCTGATTACCCTCGTGAGCAGCGACGATGGGAGAATCATGCGGCTTATCAACAAACTTGCATATTGCCTGGCAGCGGCCATTCCCGTGGCCATCCTCGCGGGCTGCTCGGGCGCGGGTTCCAGCGGCGCGGCGGCGGCCCGCTCGAGAGCTACGACCATCGTGATCGACGCGGTGCCGACCGCGGACGCGGCCGGCCTGTACATCGCGCAGGACGACGGGTTCTTCGCCAAGCAGGGGCTGACGGTGAAGATCGTTCCGATCAACGGCGGCGAGTACGGCATGGGCGACCTGCAGACCGGCAAGGCCGAGCTCATCGAGGGCAACTACGTCTCGTTCATCCTTGCCCAGGTCGCGGGCAAGTTCGCGGCGCCCGACCCGACGAATCCCGCCGGCCCGCTCCAGCCAGTCAAGCCGCTCGACATGCGCATCATCGCCGACTCGTCGCAGATGCAGCCGGGCAACCAGGCGCTGTACGTACTGCCAAATTCCGGCTACAAGACGGTGGCGAACCTGGCCAAGGACCACGCGAAGATCGGCATCAACTCGCTCCAATAACATCGCCCGGTGCTGCTCGGCTCGCTGTTCGCGGCGGACGGACTCCGTCTCGGGTCGATCAAGCAGAGTCGTGCAGCCGGCCTTTCCGCTCATGCCGGCCTGCCTGGCCAACCACAAGATCGGCGCGGCCTGGCTGCCGGAGCCGTTCGGCACCGAGGCCCAGCAGGAGTACGGGGCCGTGCAGTTGGCCGACTTCGACCAGGGATCGCTGCAGAACTTCCCCATCGGCACCATCGTCGGCAGCGCGCAGTGGGTGAAGGCCAACCCCGATACGATCGCGGCGTTCCTGCGCGCCTACGACCAGGGCCAGCAGATCGCGGACACCGACCGGAGCGCGGTGGAGAAGGCCCTCGTGAAGTCGACACCAGGTGTCACCGCTCATCGCCGCCAACATGACGCTGGACACGTACCCGCTGGCCATGGACGTCCCGGTCATGCAGCGGGTGCCCGACGCGATGTACCAGTTCGGCGTGCTCTCCCGGCACTACAACATCACGGACATGATCCAGCCCGAGCCGGGCGAGATCGGCGGTTAGAAACGTCCATTCGCGGCGTCTCAGATATTAGCCGCCCATCAGGCAATATGGACATTTACCATAAAAGATAAATCCCCCTGAATTGCCCGTGCAATTGCAATAGCCTCGGTGCCACACGGGCAAGGGGGCTTGCACAAATGCTTGTCAATAGGCTGGCTTATTCGGGCATGGCGGTGGCCGCGATCCTGGCGGCGGGCGGCCTGGCGGGCTGTTCTTCTGGCGCTGCCGCGGCGGCCAGCGGGCCGACCGAGCCGACCGTCATCACGGTCGACTCGGTCCCCGCGTCCGAGGAGGGCGGCCTTTACGTCGCGGCCTATGAGGGGTTCTTCGCGCAGCAGGGACTCGCCGTCAAGATCAAGCCCATCACCGGCGGCGAGGCGGGCATCCCCGACCTCCAGTCGGGCCGGGCTGACCTCGTCGCGGGCAATTACGTGTCGTTCATCCTGGCCCAGATGGCGGGCAAATTCGACGGCAAGCCGGCCAGCATGCGGATTATCGCGGCCGGGTCCGAGCTCCAGCCGGGCAGCGAGGCGCTGTACGTGATGCCGGACTCGCGGTTCAAGACCGTCGCCTCGCTCGGGAAGTTCCACGCCCGGGTGGGTCTCAACACGCCCAACGACGTGGGCGACGTGATGGTCGGGGCCCTGCTCGAGGACACCGGCTACGCGCTGAAGGACATCAGGCAGGCCATCCCCGCGGGGGGCTTTCCCGCGCTGCTGAAGATGCTGCCGGCCGGGAAGGTCGACGCGATCTGGCTGCCGGAGCCGCTCGGCACGATCGCCGAGCAGCAGCTCGGCGCGGTGCCGCTGGCCGACTTCGACCAGGGGTCGATGCAGAACTTCCCCTTCACCGGCTACATCGGCGCGACGCAGTGGGTGCGGACCCACGCGGACACCGTGGCCGCGTTCCTGCGGGCGCTGGCCGAGGGCCAGCAGTTGGCCGACACCGACCGCGCGGCGGTGGAGTCGGCGATGGAGAAGTACACCGGCATCACGCCCCTCGTGGCCGACAACATGTCCATCGACAGCTACCCGCTGACGATGGACCTGCCGGAGCTGCAGCGGGTACCCGACTCGATGTTCGAGTACGGCCTGACGCCGGGCGCTAAGAGCGCGTTCCAGATAGCCACGATGGTCCAGCCCGAGCCGGGCCTGATCAGGGGCTAGACCGCGGGTCCGATTTTTCGTAAATATACATCCTTCGAATTGATGCTGGTTTATCCTTCACGGGGCATAGACGTCGGTCTGTGTCGAGCTCAGGTGAGGGGTTCCAGTGATCGGCAAGGGCAAGTGGAGGCACGCGGCAACTGCCGTGGCGCTGACGGCGGTCGCGGCGCTGGCGGCGGGGTGCTCCGCGAGCGGCGGCTCCGGCGCCGACTCGATCGCCGGCAGCCTGCCCACGAACTACGGCCCGGCCGAGCAGACCACGCTCAACGTCGGCGTGGTGCCGGCCATGGACTCGGCCGGGTTCTTCGTCGCGCAGAGCGAGGGCCTGTTCGCCAAGGAAGGCCTGACGATCAACTACTCGCCCGCCACGAGCTCTGAGACGGCGATCACGCAGCAGCTTGCGGGCAAGCTCCAGATCTCGGCCGGCAACTACGTCTCCTACGTCCAGGCCGTGGCGAAGCAGCACAAGCCGCTCGAGATCATCTCCGAGGGTTCGGTCATGCAGCAGGGCGCGCAGACGCTGTTCGTCATGCCCAGTTCCCACATCACCCAGCTGTCCCAGCTCAAGGGCAAGCTGGTCGGGGTGAACGCGCCCGAGAACATCGACTACCTGCTCGGCGTCTCGGTGCTCAAGGAGAACGGCATCAACCCGAGCGACGTGAAGTTCCCCACCGCCAAAGACAAGGCGTCCGCCCAGTTCGGCGGGGCAATCCCGTTCCCCGACATGGGGCAGGACCTGGCCAGCGGCGAGCTCTCGGCCGCGGTCATGCCCGAGCCGTTCGCCAGCCTGGCCGAGCAGAACTTCGGCGCGGTCCCGCTGGCCGACCTCAACCAGGGTGCCACCAGCGACTTCCCAATCGAGGGATACGTGGTCACCAAGGCCTGGGCGGCGGCCAACCCGAACACGCTCGAGCGGTTCCTGGCCGCGCTGTCGGCCGGCCAGGAGATCGCGGACACCGACCGGTCCGCGGTTGAGACGGCGTTCGAGAAGCTCGCCAGCGCGCCGGACGGCCAGGTGCCGTCGCAGATCGCGGCCGTGATGTCGCTCGACACCTACCCGATCGGCATCGACCAGACCCGACTGCAGCGGGTAGCCAACGTTATGTACCAGTTCGGCCTGCTGAGCAGCAAGTACGACGTCGGCAACATGCTGATGCCGTCGTCTGGCTTCAACTTCTCCCCGTTCTCGGCCGCCGGGTCGTAGCCCCGTAAGATCCCGACTATGTCGGGGACCACCGAGTTCGGCCTCATCATCGCTGTGATCGGCTTGGCCGGGACCGCGGCGGTGCTATCCAACCGGCTGAGCGCCCGGCTGCGGGTGCCCGCCCCCGCGTTCTTCCTCGTCGCGGCCGTGATTGCCGCGCAACTGTGGCCGCAGTCGGCGCTGTCCTCCGCGGGCACGGTGCTGCCCGCCGCCACGGTCGAGCACGTCGTCACCGTGGCGCTCGCGATCATCTTGTTCGACGGGGGCATGCACATCGGCCGGCGGCGGTTCCGTACCGCGGCCGCCGCCATCGTCTGGACCGGGATCGCCGGCACGCTCGTCGCCGCCGCAGGCACCACGGTGGCCGCGCACTACGTCGCGGGCATGGGCTGGCACCTGGCGCTGCTGGTGGGCACGGCGGTGGCGGCGACCGACCCGGCGGTGGTGTTCTCGGTCTTCGGCCGACGCGAGATCGCGGGCCGGACCGGGGTGCTGCTCGAGGGCGAGTCCGGCGCCAACGACCCGGTCGGGATCGCGCTGCTCACCGCGCTGCTGGCCGCGCACGGCAGCGTCGGGGCGATCGTCGGGCACGTGGTAGGCGAGTTCGCGCTGCAGATGACCGTCGGGGTCGCGATCGGGGTGGCGGGCGGGCTGGCGCTGCTAGCGTTCATGCGCCGGGTGCCGCTGCCGAGCGAGGGGCTGTACTCGCCCCGGGTGCTGGCGGGGGTGCTGGTGATCTTCGGCGTCGCCACCGTCGCCCAGGGCTCGGGCTTCCTGGCCGTGCTGGTGGCCGGGATCATCCTCGGCGACGAGCCCGCCCCGTACAAGCGGGAGATCGAGCGGTTCCACTCCTCGCTCGCGAGCCTGGCCGAGATCGTCGCGTTCACCATGCTCGGGCTCACCATGCGGCTGTCCGAGCTCGCGAGCAGGTCGGCCTGGGCACACGGGCTGGCGCTGGCGATCCTGCTGACGTTCGTCATCCGCCCCGTGCTTGGCGGCCTGGTGCTGCTGCCGGTCCGGCTGACCGTGCAGGAGCGGATCTTCTTCCTCTGGACCGGGCTCAAGGGCGCCGTCCCGATCCTGCTCGGCCTGACCATCCTCGACTCCGGCACGGCCGGCGCCGCCCAGGCCTATCAGGTGATCTTCGTCATCGTCGGCTTCTCGGTTACCGTGCAGGGCGGCCTGGTCCCCGCCCTCGCCCACCGGCTCCGCATCCCGCTGCGGACGGTCGAGCCGGAGCCCTGGTCGCTCGGGATCCGCTTCAGCGAGGAGCCGGAGGGGCTGCACCGATACCACGTGGCCGCCGGCGCCACCGCCGACGGCAGCACCGTCGGCGACCTGCCCTGCGGTGAGAACGCCTGGGTCAGCCTCGTGATCAGAGACGGCGCGTTGCTCACGGTCGGCGGCGACACCACCCTGCAGGCCGGGGACGACGTCCTCGTCCTGGCCGACCCCGACGAGACCCCCACCCTCGAGCGTTATTTCACCGACCCCGCGCCTCCCAGGCGCCCCACGGGCCACTAGCGTTAGCCCGTCCGGGGCCCCCTAGTCCGGACTTCGAGCTCATCGTGTGCCGTTGGGGGCACGTGTCACCGCACTCACGCATGATCGTGTTCCCTTCGGGTCGCGGGCGGCCCCCAACTCCCCACGATCATGCAATTCCGGGCCGGACGCGCAACCAGTGGTGTTGGTGTTGCGTGTGGGATTAGTGAGACCGACTTTGGGGGACGGCGATGGGTCGTCCACCCGAAGGATGAGGGTGCGGGCGAAGGGACTTGAACCCCCACGGTGTTTCCACCAACAGGACCTAAACCTGCCGCGTCTGCCATTTCGCCACGCCCGCGTGTTGCTTTTCTATACTCCCAGATCCTTGCGGAGCCGGTCGACGTGGCCGGTTGCCTTGACGGCGTACAGGGCCTTCTCGATCTTGCCGTCGGGATCGATGACGAAGGTGGAGCGGATCACGCCCATGATCGTCTTGCCGTAGTTCATCTTCTCGCCGTACGCGCCGTAGGCGGTCAGGACCGACTTGTCCTGGTCGGACAGGAGCGGAAAGGTGATGTGCTCCTTCTCGCGGAACTTGGCCAGCTTGGCCGGGGCGTCCGGGGAGATGCCGAGCACCGCCAGCCCGAGCTTGCCGAAGTCGGGCATGGCGGCGGTGAAGTCGCACGCCTGCTTCGTGCAGCCGGGGGTGAGCGCGGCCGGGTAGAAGTAGACGATCACCCGCTGGCCGCGCAGCGACGACAGCGACACCGCGTTGCCGTCGGCGTCGGGCAGCGTGAAGTCGGGCGCCTCGTCGCCTGGCTCGAGTCGTGCTCCGGCCACTGGGCCTCCCCTCCTGCGGTGCTGTTCCGCCCATACGCTATCGCATTACGGCGGGGTCGTTTCCGGGCAGGGTTTTGCGATGCCGCATAGGGTAGCCGTGTGCCACGGGTCGCGTGACTAAGCCGGATTGCGGACGCTCAGCGTGGCCGGCCAGTCGCTGCCCGGCGGCCTTTCCGAGATCATCACGCCGGGCAGCCTCTACATGAAGTGGTCGGTCCTCACCCAGGAGCTGCACGCGAGCAGGCCCTGGCTGGCGATACCGGTGTCGGCCCTCAGCAAGAGCAGCGGGATCAACCTCAGCCAGCTCTTCAGCCAGGCCACGAGCACCAGCCCGCTCAACGAGTCCCAGCTGCTCACCGGCGCCACCGGCGTGCGCAAGGCGGGGACCCGGACCCTCGACGGCGTCCCGGTGACCGAGTACACCGGGACCGTCGCCCTCGACAAGGGGATGCAGTACCTCTCCGGCAGCGCCAAGGCCGCGATGCAGAAGCAGATCACCGCGGCCGACCAGACCACCGCGCTGCCGGCGGGCGCGCTCGGCAGCGTCGGCTAACCCAGCGGCCAGTCCCGGCACCGGGGCCGGCCCCGGGCTTGCGCCCGGCGCCGACGCTGGCGGCTAGGCGCGCGCGGCGATGACCGGGGCGAGGGCGCGGAAGGCGCGGCCACGGTGGCTGATCGCGTCCTTGTCGGCGGGCTCGAGCTCGGCCGTCGTGCTCGACAGGCCCTCGGGCACGAAGATCGGGTCGTAGCCGAAGCCGTTGCCGCCACGGGGGGCGCGGGTCAGGGTGCCGGCCAGCACGCCGGTCGCGGTCCACTCACCGCCGCCCGGGAGCGCCAGCGCGGCGACGCAGACGAACGCGGCGCCGCGCTGGTCGACATCCGCGAGCTGGCCGAGCAGCAGGGCCAGGTTGGCGGCGTCGTCCCCGTGCTTGCCCGCCCAGCGGGCCGACAGCACGCCGGGCATGCCGTGCAGCGCGTCGGCGGCCAGGCCGGAGTCGTCGGAGACGGCCGGCAACCCGGTGTAGGCCGCGATCGCGCGCGCCTTCAGCAGCGCGTTGTCGGCGAAGGTGAGGCCGGTCTCGGGCACGTCGGGCGCGCCGGGGAGGGAGTCGAGGCCGACGATCTCGATGCCGTCGCCGACATCGGCCAGGATCCGGTTCAGCTCCGCGATCTTGCCGGCGTTCCGCGTCGCCAGCGCGACCCGGCGGGCCGGTTCAGCCACCGAGCGCCCCGTTCAGTGCCTCGGTCTGCAGCCGGGTCAGCTCGGCGCAGCCGGCCGTCGCGAGGTCGAGCAGGCTGGCGAGCATGGCCCGGGAGAACGGCTCGCGCTCGGCGGTGCCCTGGATCTCGACGAAGTCCCCGGTGCCGGTGCAGACCACGTTCATGTCGGTCTCGGCGGCCGAGTCCTCCTCGTAGGCCAGGTCGAGCCGGGGCTCGCCGTTCACGATCCCGACCGAGACCGCGGCGACCGAGGCGACCAGCGGGCTGCCCTTCAGCTTGCCGCGCTTGCGGAGCCAGTCGATCGCGTCCGCGAGGGCCACGTACCCGCCGGTGACGGCGGCCGTCCTGGTGCCGCCGTCGGCCTGCAGCACGTCGCAGTCGATGACGATCGTGTTCTCGCCCAGCGCCTTGTAATCCACCGCCGCGCGCAGCGACCGGCCGACCAGCCGGGAGATCTCGTGCGTGCGCCCGCCCAGGCGGCCCTTGACCGACTCCCGGTCGTTCCTGGTGTTGGTCGCCCGCGGCAGCATCGCGTACTCGGCGGTCACCCAGCCGAGCCCGCTCCCCCGCCGCCACCTCGGCACCTCCTCGGTGACGCTGGCGGCGCAGAGCACCCGGGTCTTGCCGAACTCCACGAGCACCGACCCCTCGGCGTGATCGAGCCATCCCCGGGTAATCCGCACCGGCCGCAGCGCATCCGCGGCCCTTCCGTCTGGACGTGTCATGAATCAACCCTACCGGGGTCGCGCCCGGGCCCGCCCGAGGCAACGGCGGTCCCGGACAGGTCGATGACCTGTCCGGTGACGGCCACGTCGATGCGGCCGTCGAAGGACGCGGCCGCCTCCTCGCGGGCCGCGTCCGGGTCGTTCCAGGGCTGCAGGTGGGTGAGGACCAGCCGTCCGGCGCCGGCCCGGGAGGCGTAGCCGGCCGCCTGGCGGGCGGTCAGGTGCAGGTCAGGCGGCAGGTCGGGGCCGTCGAGGAACGCCGCCTCGGATAGGAACACGTCGGCGCCCCTGGCCAGGCCGACCACGGCCTCGGTCTCGCCGGTGTCACCGGTGTAGGCGAGCGTCCGGCCGCCGTGGGCGAACCGGAAGCCGAACGTCTCGACCGGGTGGTTCATGTGCGCGAGGGTCACGTCGAACGGCCCGATCCGCGCCGAGCCGGGCGCGAGCGTCTCGAACGTGAACCGCTGCGCCAGCCCGTCGTCCCCTTCGGGTGAGTGGATGAGGCCGATCCGCTCGCGCGCGCCGGCCGGCCCGTAGACCGGGATCGCCGGCTGCGGCCCGGCCGGGGCGTAGGTCCGCGCGACCGAGTAGGAGTACAGGTCGACGCAGTGGTCGGCGTGCAGGTGGCTCAGCGCGACGGCGTCCACGCCGAACAGCGGCGCGTACCGCTGCAGCGCCCCCAGCGAGCCGTTGCCCATGTCGATGACGAGCCGGAAACCGTCCGCCTCAAGCAGATAGCAGGACGCCGCGCTCTCCGGACCCGGGAAACTCCCGGAGCAGCCCACCACGGTAAGACGCATGAAACACAGTGTGCCTCACGAGAGAAATTCAGGCCCAGAGTTGGCCTTCGAGCTTCGCTTCGGCGTCGCCCAGGGTGCCGCTGTAGGCGCCGGTGGAGAGGTACTTCCACCCGCCGTCGGCGACCAGCACGACGATGTCGGCCCGCTCCTTCGCCTTGACCGCCTGGGCGGCCATCGCCAGCCCGGCGTGCAGCGCGCAGCCGGCCGAGATGCCGGCGAAGATGCCCTCCTTGGACAGGAAGTCCCTGGTCCGGCGGAGCGCGTCGGCCGAGGAGACCGAGAACCTGGTGGTCAGCACCGAGGCGTCGTAGAGCTCGGGGACGAAGCCCTCGTCCACGTTCCGCAGGCCGTAGACCAGCTCGCCGTACCTCGGCTCGGCCGCCACGATCTTGACGTCGGGCACGTGCTCGCGCAGGAACCGGCCGGTCCCCATCAGCGTGCCGGTGGTGCCGAGCCCGGCCACGAAGTGGGTGACCGACGGGAGGTCGGCCAGGATCTCCGGCCCGGTCGTCTCGTAGTGGGCCCGGGCGTTCGCTTCGTTGCCGTACTGGTAGAGCATCACCCAGTCGGGGTGCTCGGCCGCCAGCCGCTTCGCGACCCGGACCGCCTCGTTGGAGCCGCCCGCGGCCGGGGAGGTGAAGATCTCCGCCCCGTACATGCCCAGGATCTGGCGGCGCTCCTCGCTCGTGTTCTCCGGCATCACCACGATCAGCTGGTAGCCGCGGAGCTTGGCCACCATCGCGAGCGAGATGCCGGTGTTGCCCGAGGTCGGCTCCAGGATCGTCGAGCCGGGCCGGAGCAGCCCGTCCTTCTCGGCCTGCTCGACCATGAAGAACGCGGCCCGGTCCTTCACCGACCCGGTCGGGTTGCGGTCCTCGAGCTTGGCCCACAACCGGACGTCGTCGGACGGGGAGAGCCTCGGGAGCCCCACCAGGGGGGTGTTGCCGAGGGAGGCAAGCAGTGAGTCGTAACGCAACGTCAGGGTCCGTTCGGGCTAAATGTTTTGAGCCTTTTCCGCTACCGCGACCCGCCGGCGACCGCCGGCAGCACCGTCACCGTGTCGCCGTCCTTGACCGGGGTCTCGAGGCCGCCGAGGAAGCGGACGTCCTCGTCGTTGAGGTACACGTTGACGAAGCGGCGCAGCTTCTCGCCGTCGACGAGCCGCTCGCGCAGGCCGCCGTGGGCGGCGTCCAGGTTGTCGAGGAGCTCGTCCAGCGTCGCGCCGGACCCCTCAACCGCCTTGGCGCCGCCGGTGTAGCTGCGCAGGATCGTGGGGATTCGAACCTCAATGGCCATGTGACAACGCTCCTGTAGTGAACTTCAATACGCCTTGGATTGGAACCGCGCGCCGCGTTCGATCATTCCGAGATCTGGACGGGTTCCTCGGTGACCTTGCCGTCGATGATCCGGTACGAGCGGAATTCGGTCTCAGACTCATCCCGGGTCGATACTAGGACGTAGTGCGCCTGCGGCTCGCCCGCGTAGGAGATGTCGGTGCGCGACGGGTACGCCTCGGTGGCCGTGTGCGAGTGGTAGACCACCACGGCCTCTTCGCTCGAGTCCGCCATCTCGCGCCACACCCGGAATTGCTCACCGGAGTCGAACTCGTAGAAGGTGGGCGAGCGCGCGGCGTTCAGCATCGGGATGTACCGGGTCGGGGTGTCGCTGCCCTCCGGGCCGGCGATGACGCCGCAGGCCTCGTCCGGATGGTCCTTGCGGGCGTGTTCGATGATCTTCTCGTAGAGGGCGCGCGAGATCGTCAGCATGATCCGTGAGACTACCGGTCGAGCGCGTGGACCAGGGACTCCTGCACCATGCCGAGCCAGCCGTAGACCTCGAACGCGGGCAGCCTCGGGTCTTGCGGGTCCAGCCCTGCGAGCTGGTCCTCAAATTCCTCGGTCACCTCGAGCCGGACGCCGAACATCAACCGGATGTCGTTCAGCGCCCGCAGCCAGTCCCTGGCCTGGTCGCCGGTGAGCCTGACCTTGCCGCCCTCAGGCGGCAGGGTCTCGAGCAGGGTCTGCGCGAAGTACTTCTTGGCCTCCCGGAGCGAGGACTCGGTGTACTTGCGGAACTCGCCCGCCTTCTCGGGGTCGTCCTTGTACGCGTCCGGCAGCAGCCGGGCGACGACCGGGTCGGCAGGCAGCTCCGGGTCAGGCTCGTCGGGCGAGCTGAACTGCTTTTCCAGGTCGGCCAGGACGTCGGCCGCCTCGTCGGGCGCGACCCCCACGGGCGACGCCGACGGCGCCGACGGCGCTGTCGGGCGGGCGGGGTCGTTCAGCAGTTCCATGACCGGGACGACGAGGGTGCGCAGCAGCGTCGCCTCACCGCCCGACAACCTGACGGTGACGCCGCCATCCCTGGTGGACCTGAACATCTCTACCTACGCATCCTGGCGAACGGTCGCCCACAGGCCGTAGCCGTGCAGCACCTCGACGTTACGCTCCATGGCCTCGCGGGTGCCGCTCGCCACCACGGCCCTGCCCTTGTGGTGGACATCGAGCATGAGCTTCTCTGCCTTCGGCCGGGAGTAGCCGAAGACGTGCTCGAAGACATATGTCACATACGACATCAGATTTACCGGGTCGTTCCAAACAATCGTCAGCCAGGGCTTATCCGGCACCGATTCATCCGCTGACCGCGGCAAATCCACCTCAGCGGGTGCCACGCTCACTCGCAGCCACCTCCCTGTCCGTAGTCTTCCACCTGTGACCACACCGGTGAACAGCGGGACCACCGCGCTGCTGACAGACCACTATGAACTCACCATGCTCCAGGCCGCCCTGCACAGCGGCGCCGCTTCGCGGCGCGCGGTCTTCGAGGTCTTCGCCCGCCATCTGCCGCACGGCCGCCGGTACGGCGTCGTGGCCGGCACCGGCCGGCTGCTCGACGCGCTGGAGCGGTTCCGTTTCGGGCCGGCCGAGCTGTCCTTTTTGCGGGATAATCGGATCGTAGACGAGACCACGCTCCAATTCCTCTCATCGTATCGGTTCACGGGCAACGTCTGGGGCTACGCCGAGGGCGACGTGTACTTCCCCGGGTCGCCGATCCTGGTCGTCGAGGGCACGTTCGCCGAGTCGGTGCTGCTCGAGACCGTCGTGCTCTCGGTACTCAACCACGACTGCGCGGTCGCGTCGGCGGCATCCCGGATGGTGACCGCCGCGGGCGGGCCCGGGCCGGGCGGTCGGCCGCTGATCGAGATGGGATCGCGGCGCACCCACGAGAGCGCGGCGGTGGCGGCCGCCCGGGCGGCCTACATCGCCGGGTTCGCGTCCACGTCGAACCTGATGGCCCGCTATACGTACGGGGTGCCGTCGTCCGGCACGTCGGCCCACGCGTTCACGCTCGCCCACGACAGCGAGCACGACGCGTTCGTCGCCCAGCTCTCCTCCCTCGGCCACGGGACCACCCTGCTGGTGGACACCTACGACGTGGAGCACGGGGTGCGGGCCGCGGTCGAGGCGGCCGGGGACTCGCTCGGCGCGGTGCGGATCGACAGCGGTGACCTGCCCGCGCTCGGGGTCTCGGTCCGGGCGCTGCTCGACTCGCTCGGCGCGAAATCGACCAGGATCATCCTCACCGGCGACCTCGACGAGTACTCGATCGCCGGCCTCGCGGTCGCGCCGGTCGACGGCTACGGGGTCGGCACCTCGCTGGTCACCGGATCGGGGGCGCCGACCGCGGCGCTGGTCTACAAGCTGGTGGCGCGGTCCGACGAGGCGCTCGCCGACGGCGCCCCGGCCGGGCCCGGCGACCTGCGGCCGGTGGCGAAGCGGTCCGTCGGCAAGCCCGGGCGGGGCGGGCGCAAGTGGGCGGTGCGGGAGCACAACGCCGCCGGCGAGGCGGTGACCGAGCGGATCTGGCTGTCGCCGCCCGAGGCGACGCCGACCGCCCGTTTCCTGCTGCAGGAGCTGGTCCGGGACGGGAAGATCGTCGGACGGGAGCCGCTCGAGGCGGCGCGGGCCCGGCACACGGCGGTGCTGGCCGAGCTCCCCTCGTACGCAATGCAGCTGTCTCGGGGGTACCCGGCGATCCCGACCGTCTTCGGCCCGGACGCCGAGGACGCCTGATTGGCGCGCCGCGCGAGGTGGCGCGTCGCGAGGTGGCGCGCCGCGCGAGGTGGCGCGTCGCGAGGCGGCGCGTCGCGAGGTGGCGCGTCGCGAGGCGGCGCGCCGCGCGAGGTGGCGTTCGGCCCGGCCGGCTAACGGGGCGTTCCGTATGCGTTACGGCCTTGTGGCCCACCGGGCTGCATCTAGCGGGCCTGTGGCCCCCAGGGCTATATCGGAAACGGGCGCGTGACCCTCAGGGCCATAACGGAGACGAGCCCGTGGCCCCCTGGGCCACAACGTCGGCGGCCGGCGGGGACGAGACGGATCATTTTCGCCAAGATTGTTACGTATAGCGCATATTCGGTGACATAATGTGATTATGCCGAAGCGCGCCGTATTTGACCGTGAGCAGATGCGCCGCACGCTGGCCGCGCAGCATCAGGTGATCAGCCGCGGCCAGGCCTTTGCCTGCGGGATATCGCGCAGCACGTTGAGCGTGTGGTGCAGGCCGGACGGAAAGTGGCAGAAGCTGCTGCCGGGCGTCTACCTGACGGTGACGGGAAAGCCAACGGCCGAGCAGCGCCTAGTGGCCGCGAGGCTTTACGCCGGGCAGCGCAGCGTGGTGACCGGGCCCGCCGCGGTCCGACTGCACCGGCTCCGGTCGCCCGGACCGGACGTTATCGACGTGCTGATCCCGTGGTCGGTCAAGCGGCAGAGCACCGGCTTCGTTCGGATCCATCGGACCAGGCGAATGCCGCGCGTCTTCCGGACTGGCGCGATCATCTTCGCCGAGCCGACCCGCGCGGTCGCCGATGCCGCCCGCCTATCCACCTCGCTCGACGACGTGCGGTCGGTGGTCGCGGAGGCGGTGCAGAAGCAGGCCTGCTCGATCGCCGAGATCGGGCTGGAACTGCAGCACGGCGGCAGCCATGACAGCGCGAGGCTGCGCGCCGCGCTATCGGAAGTCGGGGCGGGGGTACGTTCCGTCGCCGAGGAGCGCTTCCGGCAACGGGTGCTGAAGTCGGACCTGCCGACGCCGACGTTCAACGTTTTTCTGCGCGCCGCCGACGGCACGGACATCGGCGAGGTGGACGCGTGGTGGGCCGAGGCCGGCGTTTCGGCGGAGATCGACTCCCAGGAGTACCACTTCTACCGAGACGGCTGGCTCAGGACCGATGCCAAGCGCGGCCGCCTGCTTAAGCACGGCGTCTTCCCGCACAACGTCGCGCCCAGCCGGGTCGAGCGCGACTGGGAGAGCGTCTACGACGAACTCAAGTCCTCGCTCGAGAAGGGTCGCCAGCGGCCCCGCCTCAAGATCGTGGCCTTCGAACTGACCGGGTAACGGCCGACGGGGCCGGGTTCCGTTGCGACCTTGTGGCCCACCGGGCTGCATCTAGCGGGCCTGTGGCCCCCAGGGCCACATCGGAAACGGGCCTGTGGCCCCCAGGGCCACATCGGAAACGGGCGTGTGGCCCACGAGGCCACAACGAGGGTGCGCCGGTGGCCTCGGGGACGTAACGAGGGTGTGCCGGTGGCCCGCGGGGACGTGGCGCGGGGGTGCGGGGGTGCGCGGGCGGGTTTTAGGCGGGGCTGGCGACGGGGAGGCCTGCGCCTTCGGCCGCGTCGAGGAGCTGCTTGTCGTAGCTGACGAAGGCGGTCAGGTCGCGCTTGATGGTCAGCGCCGAGACGAGGTGGATCGCGGCCGTGGTGCCCAGGCTGGCCGGGGCCTGGGTGGCGGCGTTGTCGAGGAGGTCGTGGGTGAGCGAGACGACCGCGACCCGGCGGATGATGCGCTGGGCGCGGGGCAGCGCGCCCGGCTCGGACCGCCAGATGGCGCGGAGCACCTCGGCCCGGTGCAGGGTGCTTGACACCAGATCCTGGCCCGGGCGGGTCGCCAGGTAGCTGGTCAGCGCGGCCGACTCGGGCTCGGAGAGCGCGAGCTTGACCAGGGCGGAGGAGTCGAGGTAGATCACTGCGGCCCCGTCCCGGCGCTGTCGCCGTCCTCGCCCGCCCGCAGCCGCCCGAGCGCGCCGCTCGCGGTCGGGCCGGCCGACGGCCCGATGTAGGGCTCGATCTCGAGGACGCTGCCGTCGTCTTCCGCGCGCTCGATGACCCCCCGCGCTATCCAGCGCTCGAGCGGGCTCTCCGGGTCGCGCACCGGGACCATCTGGGCGACCAGCCGGCCGCGGTTGGTGATGTCGACCGTGTAACCGCGTTCCACCAGGTCGACGTAGACGCTGGCGTGCTGGCGCAGCTCGCGGATGCCGATCCGCTGCGACGGCAGATTGCTGGTGGCGTGGTGCACGGGGTCGCCCGAGTACCCAAGATCCGGGTTGAGCGGCTTGCCTCGGCGCCGGTCGCCCTTCTGTGGCATGCACGAACGGTAGCACATTAAATGCTACACTGGACGATAATTAGCGCAACATGTTGCCAGCGCGCCCGCGCGCGCCCAATATGGGGCGCAGATCACATCGACTCATGGGGCAAGATAGAGACATGCAGACGCCGCGGGACTTCTCCATGTACGGTGCCGTTGATCTCGGCGCGCGACAGGCCGCCGCCCAGCGCAGGCAGCAGCAGGCGGCCCGCGCCGCCGACGCGGGCGCGGACGGGGCCGACGCCGGGCTCGGCGTTCGTGTTCGAGGTGACGGAAGAGACCTTCAACACCGACGTCGTGCTGCGGTCGCGGACGACCCCGGTCATCGTCGACCTGTGGGCCGAGTGGTGCGGTCCGTGCAAGCAGCTCAGCCCGGTGCTCGAGAAGCTCGCCAACGAGGCGGCCGGGGCCTGGGTGCTGGCCAAGGTCGACGTGGATGCGAACCCACGGCTCGCGCAGGCGTTCCAGGCGCAGTCGATCCCGATGGTGGTGGCGATCGTCGGCGGCCAGATGGTGGACGCGTTCCTCGGCGCGATGCCCGAGGCCCAGGTCTCGCAGTGGATCACCCAGATCCTCGCGGTGGCGGACCAGATCGGGGTCCAGGGCGGCGAACCGGGCGAGCCCGGGGCGCCCGGCGAGGAGGGCGAGGTGGTCGACGACCTGCCGCCCGCGCTCGCCGCGGCCAGGGACGCGATGGAGACCGGTGATCTCGACTCCGCCGCCGGGGCGCTGGAGAAGGCGCTCGTCGACGCCCCGGCCGACCCGCTCGCCAAGAGCTGGCTGGCGCAGGTGAACCTGATGCGGCGGGTGTCGTCGGCCGACCCGGCGACCGCGAGCCGGGAGGCGGCGGGCTCGCCCGACGACATCGACGCGCAGCTGCTGATGGCCGACTTCCAGATGGCGAGCGGGGACGCCGAGCAGGCGTTCGACCGGGTGCTCGGCGTGATCAAGCGAACCTCGGGAGCCGAGCGGAACACGGCCCGCCTGCACCTGCTCGACCTGTTCGAGGTCCTGCCGCCCAACGACGACCGGGTGAAGAAGGCCCGCACCCAGCTCGCGCTGCTCCTGTTCTAGGACCGGTCGACGGCTTCGCGGCGGCGGCGGCTTCAGGTCGACGGCTTCGCGGCGGCGGCGGCTTCAGGTCGACGGCTTCGCGGCGGCGGCCGCGCTAACCCCGCGAGGGCCGCGGCGCGGCCGGATCGGGGTCGGCCAGCAACTCCAGCGCCGGCAGCGCCGCCGCCAGCGCGGCCCGCTGCTCCGGGGTGAGCAGCATCACCCGCTGCGCGAGCAGGGCGGAGTTCTCCGCCCGGAGCCGTTCCAGCGTCTCGTGCCCGAGCACCGTGATCGCCAGCGTGGACGCGCGGGCGTCCTTCGGGTCGGCGTCCCGGCGGACGTATCCGAGCTCCTCGAGCACGGCCACCAGCCGGGTCAGCGTGGACGGGGCGATGCCCTCGGCCGCGGCCAGGTCGCCCAGGCGGAGCGGCCCGACCTGCTCCACGGTGGAGAGCGCGGCCAGCTGGGTCGGTGTGAGCCCGGCGAGCTCGTGCCGGCGGAGCCGGCGGGAGAGCCGGGCGAGGGCAACGCGCAGCCGTGTTACATCGATCACGCCGCCTTCCGCGCTTATCACGCTCGGGCCGGCGGCCGACGGGCTTATCGTAGTGTCCCGCGCCATGCATGAAGATTACGCGGTGTTCGCGCGGACCTCATACCCTAGAATCCTGGCTCTTTGCGCAGAGTCGTGCGCGGGTCGGGCGGACAGTGTCGTCCCGGAAAGGCGGTAGCTGACGTGACCATGGCGCCGAGCGTGTCGTACTCGATTACGGCACGGCTGGAGGTTGCCTCGCACGGCCGTGCGGTGAGCGAGATCACCCGGACCGTCGAGCAGGCCGGCGGCCTGGTGACCGCCATCGACGTGAACTCCGGCACCCACGGCAAGCTCCGGGTGGACGTCACCTGCGCCGCAACCGACACGGCGCACGCCGAGTCGCTGGTCGCGGCGATGGCCGCGATCCCCGGGGTAACGGTGCACAAGGTCAGCGACCGCACCTTCCTGCTGCACCTCGGCGGCAAGATCGAGATGCGGTCCAAGGTCCCGCTGCGCAACCGCGACGACCTGTCGATGGCCTACACGCCGGGCGTGGCGCGGGTGAGCCTCGCGCTGGCGGCCAAGCCGGAGGACGCGCGACGCCTCACGATCAAGCGCAACAGCGTCGCCGTGGTGACCGACGGGTCGGCCGTGCTCGGCCTCGGCAACATCGGCCCCTACGCCGCGCTGCCGGTCATGGAGGGCAAGGCCGCCCTGTTCAAACGGTTCGCGAACATCGACGCGTGGCCGATCTGCCTCGACACTCAGGACACCGACCAGATCGTCGCCACCGTCGCGGCCATCGCCCCCGGGTTCGGCGGGATCAACCTGGAGGACATCTCCGCGCCGCGCTGCTTCGAGGTCGAGCGGCGGCTGCGGGCGATGCTCGACATCCCGGTGTTCCACGATGACCAGCACGGGACCGCGATCGTGGTGCTGGCCGCGCTGACCAACGCGCTGCGGGTGGTGGGCAAGGAACTGCCCGACGTCAAGATCGTCATGGCGGGCGCGGGCGCGGCCGGCACCGCGGTCCTCAAGCTGCTGCTCACCGCCGGGGCGACGAACGTGATCTCGTGCGACATCAACGGCGCGGTCTACCGCGGCCGGCCGGGGCTGAACGAGAGCCTGACCTGGATCGCCGAGCACACCAACGCCGCGTGCTACCCGGGCGACCTGAGGGGCGCGGTCGTCGACGCCGACGTGTTCATCGGCGTGTCCGCGCCCAACGTGCTGGCGG
The DNA here is from genome assembly GCA_963836195.1 of uncultured Actinomycetota bacterium. GTDB lineage: Bacteria > Actinomycetota > Actinomycetes > Streptosporangiales > Streptosporangiaceae > Trebonia. The sequence continues at coordinate 132,175 of CAWIIX010000026.1, forward strand.
GCGAGGACGTCAAGACGATGGCCGCCGGCGCGATCGTGTTCGCGCTCGCCAACCCCGACCCCGAGGTCGACCCGGACGAGGCGCGCGAGTACGCGGCCGTGGTCGCCACCGGCCGCAGCGACTACCCGAACCAGATCAACAACGTGCTCGCCTTCCCCGGCGTGTTCCGCGGCCTGCTCGACGCCCAGTCCACCAGGATCACCGACACCATGCTGGTGGCGGCCGCGCGGGCGCTGGCCGACGTGGTTCCGGCCGAGGAACTCGGCCCCGACTACATCGTCCCGTCGGTGTTCCACCCCGACGTCGCGACCGGGGTGGCCGCCGCCGTCCGCGAGGCGGCGCAGGCGGAGTAGCCCGAACAAGATCGCCCAGCGTCGATCGTGGTGGTTACATGGATCACATGGGTTCGGATCCGAAGGCTGGCCGACTGCTCGTCGCGACTCCGCTGCTCGAGGATCCGAACTTCCGGCGCGCGGTGGTGCTCATCGTCGAGCACGAGGAGGTCCAGGGCACGCTCGGCGTCGTGCTGAACCGGCCGACCACGGTCGGGGTCGGTCAGGTGCTCGAGCAGTGGACAGAGCTGGCGACCGAGCCCTCGGTGGTGTTCCGCGGCGGCCCGGTCGCGCCCAACAGCGCCCTCGCGCTGGCGATGGTCCCGGGCAAGGACGAGCCGATCGGCTGGCGCCCGCTGGACGGCGCCCCCGCGCTGGCCCGGCTCGGGCTGCTCGACCTGGACACGCCGCCGCGGCTGCTCGCCCCGGCCATCACCAGCCTGCGCGTCTACGTGGGCTACGCCGGCTGGTCCCCCGGCCAGCTCGAGGCCGAGATCGACGAGGGCGCCTGGTACGTGCTCGCCGCCCAGCCGGGCGACGTCTTCGCCGACGACCCCGAACGTCTGTGGCGTCAGGTGCTGCGCCGCCAGGAGGGCGACCTGGCGTTCCTCGCGACCTTCCCGGACGACCCGGCGATGAACTGACGCCCGGCCGGGGGGTCATCCCACTAGAACCGCGCCGGGTAGGTAAACTCGAACCGTGAGCACCGAAGTAATGCCTGAGGGCGACCTGAAGGTACATGAGGACCGCAAGGTCGATACTTCGCATGGCGATCACGAGCGGTTCGCGCACTACGTCGACAAGAACGACATGATGAACGCGACGGTGTTCGGCACGCCGATCAAGGCGCTGTGCGGCAAGGTCTGGGTGCCGAGCCGGGACCCGAAGAAGTACCCGGTGTGCCCGGAGTGCAAGGAGATTTACGAGTCGCTGCCGCCTGGCGACGACGGCGACGGCGCTGCGGAGTAGTGGGCGAACCAGAGTCAGCCGGGTCCGTTCGGAATCATAATTTTTCTTCTCTCCGGGGCTGGCAGCAGGCTGCTTACGAAGAGTACTTTCGCGTTGCCCGGCGTGACTTTCTGCTGGTGGCGACGCCCGGCGCAGGCAAGACGACCTACGCCCTGACCGTCGCCAGCGGAGCTGATGGCGCGACGCGAGATCGCGGGCATCACGATCGTGACGCCGACCGAGCACCTCAAGTACCAGTGGGCGGCCGGCCGCGCTGCGGATGGGGATCGCGATCGACCCGTCCTACCGGAACGCCCAGGGCAAGGCCGGGGCCGACTTCCAGGGCGTCGCGGTCACCTACGCCCAGGTCGCGGCCCATCCCGCGCTGCACCGGGCGCGCACCGAGAGCCGCCGCACGCTGGTCATCTTCGACGAGGTTCACCACGCGGGCGACGCCCTGTCCTGGGGCGAGGCGGTGCGGGAGGCGTTCGAGCCCGCCCGGCGCCGGCTGGCGCTGACCGGAACGCCGTTCCGGTCGGACGCGAACCCGATCCCGTTCGTCACCTACGTCCCCGAGGCGGACGGGTCAAGCGGTCCGCCTCCGACTACGTGTACGGGTACGGGCCCGCGCTCGCGGACGGCGTGGTGCGGCCGGTGATCTTCCTCGCCTACTCCGGCGAGATGCACTGGCGGACCCGGGCGGGCGACGAGATCACCGCGACGCTCGGCACGCCGATGACCAAGGACCAGATCGCGCAGGCCTGGCGGACCGCGCTCGACCCGTCGGGCGAGTGGATCACCCGGGTGCTCGAGGCCGCCGACAAGCGGCTGACCGAGGTCAGGCGGGCGATGCCGGACGCGGGCGGCCTGGTCATCGCGGGCGACCACGAGACCGCGCGGGCGTACGCGGGGCTGCTGCGGCGGATCAGCGGCGAGCGGCCGGTCGTGGTGCTGTCCGACGACCCGACCGCGTCCAAGAAGATCTCCGGGTTCGCCGCCTCCACCGCCCGCTGGATGGTCGCGGTGCGGATGGTGTCCGAGGGCGTGGACGTGCCTCGGCTGGCGGTCGGGGTGTACGCGACCTCCGTGTCCACCGCGCTGTTCTTCGCCCAGGCGGTCGGCCGGTTCGTCCGGGTCCGGCAGCGCGGGGAGACCGCGTCGGTGTTCGTGCCGTCGGTGCCGGTGCTGCTCGGGTTCGCGGCCGAGCTCGAGGCCGAGCGCGACCACGTGGTCCGGGCGCTCGACCGGGACCCGGAGGCCGAGCTCGAGGAGGCGCAGCGGGAGCGCAAGACGCCCGACGACTTCGAGCTCATGGGCCGGTCGTTCGAGGCGCTGAAGGCGTCCGCCACGTTCGACCGGGTGCTGTTCGACGGCGGCGAGTTCGGCACCGCGACCGAGGCCGGCTCGCCCGAGGAGGAGGACTACCTGGGGCTGCCCGGCCTGCTCGATCCGGACCAGGTGACGGTGCTGCTCCGCAAGCGCCAGTCGGCGCAGCTGGCGGCGCGCTCGGCGGCCGCCGGGCGGCCGTCGGCGGGCGGACCGTCGGCCGGCGGCGCCGACGGCCGGGCTGTTCGCCGGGCCGGCCCCGGCGGCGGACGCCCCGCAGGCGACGGCGACCGCGACCGTCAGCCGGGCCCAGCTGGCGGTGCTCCGCAAGGAGCTCAACGGCCTGGTCGGCGCGTGGAGCCACCGCACCGGCCAGCCGCACGGCGTCATCCACAACGAGCTCCGCCCGGCCTGCGGCGGCCCGGCGCTCCCGCAGGCCTCGGCCGAGCAGATCAAGGCCCGGATCGAGAAGATCCGGCAGTGGGCGCTGTCCCGCCGCTAACGCGCTGACGGGCGCCGCTTGCGACGCTCGCGGGCACTGGTTCAACGTGCACGACTGAGCGCGACTAGGCCGGGGCGACGTCGACCCCGGTGCCGCGCAGCGACTCGATCGCCTCGGACGTCGACCCGGGGGCCACCCCGGCCGTCAGGCCGAGCAGGACCCGGGTGCCGAAGCCGTTCGCCACCGCGTCGGCGGCGGTCGAGCGCACGCAGTAGTCGGTGGCGATGCCGACGACGTCGACCTGGTCCACGTCGCGGGCGCGCAGCCAGGCGGCGAGCGGCGTCCCGTCGTCGTCGGCGCCCTCGAAACCGCTGTAGGCGGCGGCGTGCGCGCCCTTGCGGAAGGTCGCCTCGATCGGCGCGGTGTCCAGCTCGGGATGGAACTCCGACCCGGCCGACCCGGCCACGCAGTGCACCGGCCAGGACTTCGCGTAGTCTGGCTCGTCGGCGAAGTGACTGCCGGGGTCGATGTGGAAGTCCTTGGTCGCGACCACGTGGTCGTAGCCGTGATCGGGCTTGGCCAGCAATGACGTGATCCCGCGGGCCACCGCGGCCCCGCCTGCGACCGCAAGCGAGCCGCCTTCGCAGAAGTCGTTCTGCACGTCAACGATGATGAGCGCGCGCATGTGACCAACCGTATCGAGATTTAGAACGTCGGGCGGCCCGGTGTAGATGCCCAATCGGAAGCTACTACAACCAACCGGGCAGCTCGAGCGTCTGTAGGGGAGACCGGGAAAACGGGCCCTCCGCTACGGTGCGAAGGTGTGGTAACCAGAGTGGTAAGCAGTTGCGTACTCCAGCAGGGAGGCTTGGTGGGCTCGGACGCGGGCGCGGAGACGGGCCCTTACGCCGTTGTCACCGCGAACACGGGGTCGCGCGCTGCCCTCGCGGAGCAGTTGTTCACGGCCAACTACCCGAAGCTGGCGGGCTGGGTCAGGCGGCTGGTCGACGACGAGGAGACCGCGCATGAGATCGCCTCGGAGGCGTTCGTCCGGCTGCTCTCGAAGTGGACGAGCCCCGACAAGCTCGACAACCCGCAGAGCTACCTCTTCATGATCGCCACCAACCTGGTCAGGGACCACTGGCGCAAGGCCGAGCGGGAGCGCCGGGCGATGCGCAACATCACCGCGGGCAGCGACCCGGAACCTTCGGTCAACCCGGCCCAGGACGTGGACGTGCGCGAGCTCATCGCCGCGCTGCCGGCCAAGCTTCGCGACCCGTTCCTGCTCCACTACTACGCCGGGTTTGGCATCAAGGAGATAGCGGCGCTGGTGAAACGGCCGGAGGGAACGGTCAAGGCGGACCTGTACCATGCCAGGGCCAGCTCAAGGATGCTCTCGCCGAACGCGAGGGCGGCCGGGAGAACGGCGGGACGGGCGACGGACGACGGAAGGGCGGGAGGGACAATGGACGCTGACGACGAGCGCGACCCGCTCGACCGCTGGCTGAGCCAGCAGGCCCCGCCGCTGCCGCCGCCGCCGGGGACGTTCGAGCTCATCACCCGCCGGGCGCGGCGTCGCAAGCTGCGCAAGCTCGCGGTGACGATGGTGTCGGCCGCCGCCGTGGCCGCGGCAGTCGCCATCGCCGTCCCGGTCGGGCTCAACCTGCACCTGACCTCGCCCTCGGCCAGGGAAGCGAACGTGGCCGACGGCGGCGGCTCGACGCGGCCCGGGAACCCAGTCGCCGACCGGAGCGGCAGCCCGGTTAAGACGTCGAGCCCGTCTCCCTCGGCGACGCATTCGGCCATCGCGCCGTCCGGCCAGGCCCACCCGGTCCCGCGCAACTTCCAGCCGACGTCGGTCACGTTCGTGAGCTCGCAGGCCGCGCTGGGTGATCGGCGCAGGCCGGCACCCCCGGCACGTGCGACAACAAGGACGCCTACATCTGCACGTCGATCGCGCGAACCGATGACGGCGGGCAGAGCTGGCAGGGCGGCCCGGCGCCGGACACCAGCGGGCCCGAGCGGGGCGACCGGGGTCAGCGCGATCAGGTTCCTCAACGACACCTACGGCTGGGCGTTCGGCCCCGAGCTGTGGGCCACCAGCGACGGCGGCACGACCTGGTCCCAGGTCACCACCTCGGGGGCGCGGGTCACCGACCTGGAGACGTCGGGCGGGCGGGCGTACGCGCTGTGGGCGAACGGCTGCCCGGCCCCGAGCGGCGGTTCCGCCGCCGCCTTCGCCGCCGGCTGCACCAGCTACACGCTGATGACGGCCACCGCCGGCAGCGCCGACTGGAGGCGGGTCGGCCAGGCCACCAACGGGCTCACCAACGGCGGCGCCCCCACGTCGGCCGTGCTCGCGCTGACCGGGTCCGACGGCTACCTGCTGGCACCGGACGGCACGCTCTACTCCGGCTCCATCGGCGGCACCTGGTCGCAGGTCGGCCCGTCGCCCTGCAAGCCGGGCGCGGCCCAGGCCGACGGGCTGCCGAGCGCCGCGCAGCTGGCGCTGGTCAACTCGAGCCAGCTCTGCGATCGCCTGCAACGGGACGTCGGCGGGCTCACCGCCCGCGCTGTACACGTCCGATAACGGCGGTGCGACGTGGACCCAGCCGTCCGCCGCCTCGTGGTCGGGCACCGACGTCGGCGGCATCGGCGTCACGACATCGCTCGCGGCGGCCCCCGACGGCGCCCTCGCGCTGGCCACCACCGGCGGGATCTACTACCTGGCGGACAACGGCGAGCGCTGGCAGCCGAGCAACGCGACCGGCGGCGGCGCCCCCAAGGGCGGGTTCAGCTACGTCGGCATGACCACCGACGACCAGGGCGTCGCGGTGCCCGCCGACACGTCGCTGCACGAGATCTGGATGACATCCGACGGCGGCGCCACGTGGGCGCCGGCGACGTCGATCACGCCCGGCCACTAGCCGCGGGCGCCCCGGTGCGGCCGGTCACGCGGGCCGGGGTCGTCCGCGGCTTTAAACCCTATTGATCGAACGGACCGCGAGTCCCCGTTCTCCGGCCAGGAGATCGCCCGGCAGAGGGGACGCCTGGCCCTCGCCCGGACTGCCTCCGCTACCGGTTCCGCGCTTTGGCGCGGCGACCCTTAGGGGACGCGCAGCAGCAGGGCCGAGCCCTGGCCGCCGCCGCCGCAGAGCGCCGCCGCGCCGAGGCCGCCGCCCCGGCGGCGCAGCTCGCAGGCGAGGGTGAGCGCGATCCGGGTGCCGGACGCGCCGAGCGGGTGGCCCACCGCGATCGCGCCGCCGTTGACGTTGACGATGTCGGGCGAGACGCCGAGCGCGTCCATGGAGGCGACGCCGACGGCGGCGAACGCCTCGTTGATCTCGATCAGGTCCAGGTCCCTGACGCCGAGGCCGGCCTTGCCGAGGGCCTTGCCGATCGCGTTCGACGGGCTGGAAGTGCAGGCCGCTGTCGGGCCCGGCGACGGTGCCGAACACGCCGACCTCGGCCAGGATGGACGCGCCGAGCCGCTCGGCCGTCGCCCGGCTGGTGACGACGACGGCGGCGGCGCCGTCGGAAATCTGCGAGGCCGTGCCCGCGGTGATCGTGCCGTCGGCGCCGAAGGCGGGCCGGAGCCGGGCGAGCGACTCGATCGTGGTGTCGCCGCGGACGCCCTCGTCCGCGTTGAACGTGATCGTCTCCCGCTTGGACGTGACCTCGACCGGGACGATCTCGTCGGCCAGCAGGCCGTCCTTGGCGGCCCGGGCGGCGCGCTGCTGCGAGCGGGCGGCGAACTCGTCCTGCCGCTCGCGGGAGATGCCGAGCCTGGCGTTGTCAAGGTCGGTCGACTCGCCCATCGAGAGCCCGTTGAACACGTCGGTCAGGCCGTCGTAGGCCATCGAGTCGAGCAGCTCGACCGGGCCGTACTTGTAGCCCTGCCGGGAGCCCTTGAGCACGTGCGGCGCGTTGGACATCGACTCCATGCCGCCCGCCACGACGACGTCGAACTCGCCCAGCCTGATCAGGTCGGCGGCCTGGGCGATGGCGTCGAGCCCGGACAGGCAGACCTTGTTGACCGTGGTCGCGGGGGTGGTCATCGGGATGCCCGCCTTGACCGCCGCCTGCCTGGCGGTGATCTGGCCGGTCCCGGCCTGCAGGACGTGACCCATGATCACGTACTCGACGCCCTCGGGCGCCATCCCGGCGCGGTCAAGCGCCCCCTTGATGGCGAAGCCGCCGAGCTCGGCCGCGCTGAACCCCGACAGGGATCCGAGCAGCCGCCCGATGCCGGTCCGCGCTCCGCCTATGATCACTGGGTCACGGTCGCCCACCAGGGCCTCCTCAATTACGCCTATCCCGCCTATATGTCACGATACCTACCATGTTGCTGAGAATCGATCATGTCGGGATCGCCTGCCGCTCGCTCGAGGCCGCGATTGACCGGTACGTTAGCGTCTTCGGATTCACGGTAGCGAGCGAAGAGACCAACGCCGAGCAGGGGGTCCGCGAGGCGATGCTGGTCACCGACTCGGGCGACTCGTATGTGCAGCTCCTCGAGCCGCTGAGCGACGAGACCACGGTCGGCAAGTTCATCGCCCGACGGGGCGAGGGGCTGCACCACGTCGGCTACGCGGTGACCGATGTCACAGCCGTCCTGGCGGAGGTCGGCGGGGCCGGCGTGCGGCTGATCGACTCGCGGCCGCGGCACGGGTCGATGGGGGCCTCCATCGCGTTCCTCCACCCGGGCGATCTCGGCGGAGTCCTGACCGAGCTCGTGCAGCCCCTGAGAGTGCATGAAATGTGACTTTCCTGGATGGGTCCACGGGGCATATGGGAAGCTTGTGACCTCTAGACTTCTCCCCCGGGGGACCACGCGGGGCCAGCTCGGGATTCTGTCGGCGCAGAACGCCGATCAACCCACAGACCCGGCGAAGGCGGAGTAAATTGCCTCTCATTGGCGAGAGCTCCGCCCGCAACCCGGCCCCCGCCTGCCGTCCCCCGTCTAGCTTGGATTAGGCCCACATGCAATCGGACATTGACGCTCAGCTAACAAGCTTCTTCGAAGAGACTCCGCCGCGCGACTTCGCCAAGGTGATGCGCGGTTACGATCCGCACCAGGTCGACGAGCACATCCGTTCGCTCGCGGCCGAGGCTCGCCGCCACCAGGAAGACGCGGTCGGCGCGCGCCGCGATCTGCAGGATGCGCAGCGGCAGATCCAGGAGCAGGAGCGACCCACCTACTCCGGCCTTGGCGCCCGCATCGAGCAGCTGCTGCGGCTGGCCGAGGAGCAGGCCACCGAGCTCGTTCAGGCCGCGCGGTCCGAGGCGAACGAGATCAAGGCGGCCGCCAAGGTTGACGGCGCCGAACTGCGGGCCGCGGCCGAGAACGAGGCGGCCGAGCTGCGGGCCAACGCCAAGCGTGAGACCGACGACGTGCGCGGCGCGGCCGAGCGCGAGGCGGACTCCATCCGCACCACCGCCCGGCGCGAGGCCGACGAGCTGACCTCCACCACCGAGCGCGAGGTGGCCAAGCTGCGCGCCACCGCCGACCACGAGGTGGCCGAGAAGCGCGCCGCGACCGAGCGCGACATCGCCAAGCTGCGGACCACCACCGAGCGCGAGGTGGCCCAGCTGAAGGCGGCCGCCAAGCGCGAGCGGGACGAGATCCTCACCACCTCCAAGCGCCAGGCCGACGAGATGCGGTCGCAGGCGCAGCGAATCCTGGAGGAGAGCGAGGCCCAGCGGGCGCAGGCCGAGGCCGAGTTCGAGATCCAGCTCGCCACCCGCCGCGAGGAGGCCGAGCGCCAGGAGGCCGAGCGCCTCGCCGCCGCCCAGGCCGCCACCCAGAAGCTGGTCTCCGAGGCCGAGCAGCGCGCGTCGACCGCCGAGCAGCGCGCCGCCAAGGCGTCCGCGCAGGCCGACCAGACCCGCCGCGACGCCGACCAGCACGCGCGCCAGCTGGTGTCGAACGCGAAGAAGAACGCCGACCAGATCGTCGCCCAGGCCAAGGCGCAGTCCGACCAGCTGCTGTCGGAGACCAAGGCCGAGGCCGAGCGGCGCCGCGTCGCCGTCGCAGCGCGAGGTCGACGAGCTGACCCGCCAGAAGGACAACATCTCCACCCACCTCGCCCAGGTCCGCCAGCTTCTCGGCGGGCAGCTCGGCATCCAGATGCCGACCATGGACCCGGCCGTGGCCGCGGCCCCGGTTCAGCCCGCCATCGCCGAGAGCGTCCCCGCCGCCGCGGCGCCCGCCGTCCGGCCGGCCGGGAACGGGCCGCGCCGCGCCGGCGCCGCGCCCCAGCGGCGCGGCCAACGGCGACGGCAAGGGCCCCGACGCCGAGGACTGGTGGACCGAGTAACCGCGACCGGCGCCTGACGGGGCTCGTTGCGACTGAAAACGCGTACGCCCGGCCTGTAAAGGGCCGGGCGTACGCGTTTCTCGTCTGTCGGCCCGGGGACGGCTCAGGCGCTGCGCAACAGCGGCTCGGTCACAGGGCTCCGTCCCATTCGGTCGGCAGCGCCGATCCGGTCAGCGCCGGGGGGTTCACCACCCGCACGATCTCATTGAGCACAATGCGGACGTACGTCTCCCCCACCCACAGGTGCTTGGCGCCGTCCACGCCGATCACGTCGGCCTTAGGCACCCGCGCGAACCGCTGCCGCGCCTCGTCGGGCCGCAGGTAGTCGTCGAACTCGGGGACGAGCGCGGTCAGCGGCCTGCCCGACGCGGCCCAGGCGTCCAGGTCGGCGTCGGTGGCCCGGCGCAGCGGCGGGGAGAGCAGGATCCCGCCGACCACGCCCGGCAGCAGCCCCCAGCGCAGCGTCAGCTCGGTGCCAAACGACCAGCCGACCAGCCAGATGCTCGGCAGCCCGGCGTCGACCGCGTAGCGGACGGCCGCCGCGACGTCGTAGCGCTCGGTCTCGCCGCCGCCGAACTCGCCGTCGCTCCGGCCCCGCTCGGACTCGGTGCCCCGCGTATTGAAGCGTAGACACGCCACGTCGGCCAGCGCCGGCAGCCGGTAGGAGGCCTTGCGCATCACGTGGCTGTCCATCATGCCGCCCTGGGTCGGCAGCGGGTGCAGGCAGACCAGCGTGGCGGCCGGATCGCGGTCCCGGGGGAGCGCGAGCTCGCCGACCAGGTTCAGCCCGTCCTCGGTGGTGAAGGTGATCGGCGTCCGCCTGGCGGGGAGAACCGTCGCCGCCCTAATCAGTTGTGCCATGTGTCCTCTGCTGTCTTCGGGGGGACGACCCCCCGCACCCCCCGATACGGGATGATTTGTGCGGGCTGTTCAGCCGGGACGGCGCTGCATGCGCCGCTGCCAGCACACGGTATGCCAGTGCCGCCGGTCGGTGACGCCGGCGTGCGTCGGCCACACCACGACGTGCGCGGTGCCGGGGTAGAGCTCCTGGTCGCAGCCGGGGCAGCGGTACGCCTTGCCCGCCGCCGCGCCCGGCACCGGCCGCACCACCCAGTCCCCGTCCGGCCAGTCCTCGACCCGCTCGGGGCCGAGCGGCGCAGCTGGCGGGGCGGGCTTAGGCCGCCGGCTCTTACGCGCGGTCACAGGCATCAAGGGTATCCGCGCCCCGCACCCGCCTAATCGCACTACAGTGCGTTCCGTGCGCCTTGTTATCGCGCGGTGCAGCGTCGACTACGACGGCAGGCTCACCGCCCACCTCCCGGCCGCCCTCCGGCTGCTCATCGTGAAGGCCGACGGGTCGGTCCTCGTGCACTCCGACGGCGGCTCCTATAAGCCGCTGAACTGGATGTCACCGCCCTGCCGGCTGACCGAGCAGCCGGACAAGTGGACGGTCACCAACAAGGCCGGCGAGACGCTGACGATCACGATCACCGAGACCCTGTCCGACACCTCGGTCGAGCTCGGCGTCGACCCCGGCCTGGTCAAGGACGGGGTCGAGTCCCACCTGCAGGAGCTGCTGGCCGAGCAGCTGCACCTGCTCGGCGACGGCTACCGGCTGGTCCGCCGCGAGTACCCCACCCCGATCGGGCCGGTCGACATCATGTGCCGCGACGCCGACGGCGAGCACGTGGCGATCGAGCTCAAGCGGCACGCCGGGATCGACGCCACCGAGCAGCTGACCAGGTACCTGGAGCTGCTGAACCGAGACCCCCTGCTGGCCCCGGTGAAGGGCGTGCTCGCCGCGCAGACGATCAAGCTGCAGGCGCGCACGCTGGCCGAGGACCGGGGCATCCGCTGCCTGGTCCTCGACTACGACGCCATGCGCGGCATCGAGCGCGAGGGCACCCTGTTCTAACCGGCGATCCCCGCCGTTCTCGGCGGCGAAGCCGGCCACGATCGCCTGCTCGACCGGGCTGAGCGGGGCGGTCAGCGGGAACTGGGTGTGCAGGGCCACGCCGGGCTGCGCCATCATCCGGGGAGCCCGTCCCCGGTGCGGCCACGAGGCGGCGTGAACCAGAAACGGATGGCACAGGAACACGTCGCCCGCCTGGCCGGCGGCCAGCGCGGTGGCCCGGCCCGCGCTCGCGTCCGCCGCCGCGGTCGCCGCCTCGAGCCAGGGCAGCCCCTCGTCCCCGGCCGGGGCGAGCACCCGGGCGGCGTCACGGTGCGACCCGGGACGGATCCGGGTCGGCGCGCTGGCCTCGTCGATGTCGCTGAACAGGTACAGCACCAGCAGCCCGCGGGCCCGCGAGTTGACGTTGACCTGCTGGTGCCCGTCTCGCTGGTAGCTGGCCTCGATGTGCCAGCCCGCGTCACCGGGGTCGGCCAGGCTCGGGAAGCGGACCGGAATGGTGCCGCCCACACCGGGCCGACGCCACCAGCGCCCGGCCCCGATGAGCTGGTCGAAGGCCTCCCACAGGGCCGGCCTGGTCCCGGCCTCGGCGAACGGGCCGCCCTCGGGGCAGGCAATCCGCACCACCGGCTCCGTCCAGGTGCCCGGGTCTTCAGTCACCCCGTGCCGGGCGAGGCCGGACCAGATCATCTCCCGGCAGGCCCGCACGACATCGACGGGCACCGCCCCGGGAACGGCGACGTACCCGTCTTCGATGAAGGACTCCACCTCGCGGGGACTGAGCATGGCGCCAGGATCGCATCTCCCCCGATGACGCCGCCATCCAATAACCGGTCGGCACGAGTTACGTGATCGCGCCCGGCGGGAGCCGTGGAAACGGGCCTCCCGATCGCCTTCGGGCTCGGGGGACTCTCGAGCCGTGGGCAGACTTGATGAACCGAAGAATATCACTGTAAGTCGCAATTCAAATACCTTAAGTGATCTTACGATACGTAACCGAGAGGTGACATAATCGGGTCCATGGCCGTCATTCCAGCCCGAGGGGATCGGGTGAAACAACTGCGTAAAGCCCCTATCGGGCCACGTGAACATGGATATACTGCGCATCGATGCAACCACCCATGACTACATCACCTGTTGCCACGGAGATGCCGGCGCTCTCTCCCGGGGCGGAGCAGCACGCCTCCGTGGACATCGTGATTCCCGTGCTGAACGAAGAGCGCGCGCTGCCTGGGTGCGTTCGAACGCTGCACGCGTACCTCACGGAGTCGTTTCCGTACCCTTGGCGTATCACGATCATTGACAACGGGAGCGTGGACGCGACATGGGAACTCGCGACCGAACTCGAGGCCACCCTCCCCGCCGTGTTCGCGCGTCGCCTGAACATTCGCGGACGTGGCGCCGCGCTTCGAACTGGATGGCTAGAAAGTCCCGCCGACATCGTCGCGTACATGGACGTCGACCTGTCAACCGGTCTGGACGCGCTGACGCCGCTGATCGCGCCCCTGGCCACGGGGCATTCGAGCATCGCGATCGGAACCCGTCTGGGTTATGGGGCCCGGGTTCACCGCGGGCTCAAGCGGGAGCTCATCTCCCGTGCGTACAACCTGCTGCTGCGGCGGGGGATGGGGGCCTCGGTCACGGACGCGCAGTGTGGATTCAAGGCGGCCAGGGCGGAGGTCGCGCGACCCCTCGTCGAGAAGGTCAGTGACGACGGGTTCTTCTTCGACACGGAACTCCTGCTGCTCGCCGAATACAACGGCGTGCGGGTTCACGAGGTCCCAGTTGACTGGGTGGAAGACGTGGATTCGCGGGTCAACGTCCGGCGTACCGCGTCCGCCGATCTCCGCGGGGTCGCGCGAGTAGCTTATGAGATCGCCGTCGGCAAGGCTCGCGTTGACCTGCCGCTACGACCAAGTCTGGCCCCTGTTCACCCCGACGCCACGCTGGCGCCCAGGCAATCTCGCGTTGAATCTCTCTCGAAGATCCTCACGTTCACCGTGACCGGCTTGCTGTCTACCGCGTTGTTCGTCGCTCTCTATCTGGTGCTGCGGCACGTATGGGTGCCGGCCCTCGCGGACCTGGTCGCGCTCGCCGTGACCAGTGTCGCCAACACAGAGGCGAACCGGAAGTGGACGTTCGCCCGGACAGCCGAGGGCCGCTCGGCAGGCAGCCGGATACGTCAGCACTACCGCGCCGGAATTCTCTTCTTCCTATACTATGCGAGCACGACCGGGGCCGTGAGCCTGCTCAGGTTCCTCTTTCCAGGGGCGAATAAGGTCGCGGAGCTCGCGGCCATTCTCGTGGTTGCCATTACTTTGACGACATTCCGCTACATAGCTCTCGACCGCTGGGCTTTCGCCCGTGAGACCAGGTAAGACCTGTAGGAGATATGGAAGCGCAAGAAATAGAGACCCTGGCAGCATTGGAAGACAAGCATTGGTGGTACAGGGAGCGCCGCGCGCTATTGCGGCGAGAACTTAAGGGATACGCGCCCGGGCGAGCACTCGACGTGGGCGCCGCGGCCGGCGGCAACACCCAGGTGCTGCGTGAACTTGGCTGGCAGGCGCTCGCGGTTGACTATTCTCCCACCGCCGTTGCGATCGCGAAACAAAGCGGGATCGAGGCAATCGAAGCCGACGCCTGTGATCTTCCGCTGGGGTCGAGCGAGTACGACCTGATCACCGCCTTCGACGTGCTCGAGCACATCGAAGACGATCACGCGGCGGCCGCCGAACTGTATCGCGTGCTCCGTCCCGGCGGCAGGGCACTGATCGCCGTTCCCTGCGACATGGCGTTGTGGTCACCCCATGACGAAGCGGTCGGACACATACGCAGGTACGACAGGACAGGCCTGGAAGAACTGATGACGAAGGCCGGGTTCGTGGTTGATCGACTATGGAGCTGGAACGTCCTGCTGCGGCCGGTTGTCTCGATCCGTCGTCGGTTCGTGAGCGGAAGCGACCTGAGCGAAACGTCCCGTCTCGTCAACGCGGCGCTCACCGTAGTGATCGTCTCCGAACGCTATCTACCGGTGCGGTCCCTGCCCGGCGTGTCCTTGATGGTTCGCGCGCATCGTCCACGAGAAGAGTGAGGACAGCGATGGCGACCGCCGAGGAAACTCGCCCAACGGTGAGCAACCCGCATCGTGCACCAGTCACTTGGAGCCGCTGGTACTGGCCGCTGGCGCTCGTGATCTCGGGCCTGCTGCTGTTCGTGGCCTATCTGCGCCAGGCGTGGACCTCAGGCGTCAACTCTGACGGGGCATCGAACGCGCTGCAGGCATGGGACATGCTGCACGGGAACATACTGCTGCGCGGCTGGACAGTTACGGACATCTCGTTCTACACGATCCAGCTGCCGGAGCTGATGGTGGCCGAGGCCCTGCGCGGCCTGTCACCGGACGTTCTGCATCTCACCTCGGCTCTCAACTACACGCTTGTGGTCCTCGGCGTGGCGATACTCGCCAGAGGCGACCAGCGCGGCCGCGCGGGTGTTGTGCGTGCGCTGCTGGCGGCGGGGATCATGCTCGCGCCGACGCTAGGTGCCTCGACGACGGCGATGCTGCACGACCCCGACCACACCGCCATCCAGATACCGCTACTGGCGGTGTGGTTCCTGCTGGACTGGGACGAGACGCGTACGGTCGCGCGCTGGGGAGTCCCGGTTGGGGTCGGCGCACTGTTGCTCTGGGCGCAGATCGCTGATTCGATCACCCTTTATGAGGGCGCCGCGCCTCTGGTGCTTGTGTGCGCGATCCGGATGTACCGTGCGCGTGAGTTGCGCCGTCGCGAACTCTCCCTGGTGGCCGCCTCCCTCGTCGCCACCGGCATCGCCGAACTCGTCCTGAAGTTCATCCGTCACGTCGGCGGATTCGTGCTCTTGCAGCCGCAGTCCACCTTCTACCCGATCCGTTTCCTGTACCAGAACGTCTGGGGGATGGTGGAAGACCTCCTGACGCTGTTCGGGGCGGACTTCTCGGGCGACCAAGTCGGCGCGAGCGCACTGGTCCCGTTGCTGCACCTAGTCGGCGTCGCGCTAGCCGGATGGGCGCTCGTCCGCGCGTTCCGCGGCTTCGGCCAGCACGGACTCGCAGTGCAAGTGCTCGCCGTTACCTCGGTCGTGGTGCTGGTGGCCTACGTGCTACGGGATCAGAGCGGCGGCGGGCCACATGAGATGGTGGGTGTGCTCGTCGCGTGCTCGGTTCTCGCGGGTCGGCTGCTGGCGGAGCCACTGATCCGCGGACGGCATTTGACGGTGTTCGCTCTGGTCCTAGTGTTCTACGCGGGTTGCCTGGGTTACAACGCGACTCAGCCGGCGATGGTGCAGGATCAGAGCACGCAGCTCGCGACCTGGCTCAACGACCACGGCCTCACGTCAGGTCTTGCGCCCTACTGGGAGGCGGACAGCGTCACGTTCGACAGCAACAACCGGGTAACGGTCGCGCCCGTTATCCTGAACCAGGCCGGAGAACTCATCGGGGTCAACCGGGCGTCGGAAAAGGAGTGGTTCGATCCGGCGCGCTACGACGCGCGGTTCGTGGTGGTGTCCCCGGAGAGCCTGGGGTGTACCGGGGGGTCGACTGCTCAGTGGCTTGCGGCGGTGCGTACGCAGTTTGGCGCACCGGCGAGGACTTACCAGGTCGGCGAGTTCCAGGTTCTCGTCTGGAACCAGAACCTGCTGAACAACCTGCAAGAGGCACCGCCAGGCGACACCTGCTGACCGCATCACCGCGGGCGTTGCTCGCGGGTCGCGTGGGCTCTGGCCTGATGACAGCGCATCCGATTCGCATTTGACCGATTACGGCATCGCTGATCGCGCGCTTCATGATCGTTCTCCCCCCGAAGAACCCGGGCATATACTCGCCCGCCAGGCCCTGGGGCCGTCACTGCGTCGCGGGGAGGACGACAGGGCTTACCTGCTCAATCAGGTTCTTGTGGTAGATCAGGATCGCCCAATCGCCAACGTAACGGATGCTGGCTGGCCTGCCGAAGACGCGCTCGGCCGTGCGGGTGAACAAGGGATAGCTGCGCAGGCAGGCCACGTAGTTCGCGTAATCCTCGGCCGGGTTGAACCAGGAATTCTGCGTTTCCCATTCGAGGGGGTTTATCTTCCCGTCTGCCGCGATCACCGCCCGGAGCTGTACCTCGCCACCGGTCAGGAAGGTGACTTGGGGCGCGGCCCAGTACATCGCGAGACCGTGGCGAAGCCCGTGCGCCTGTAGCCACACGGCGAGGGGCTGTCGGTACGGGACCGCCGAGGGCTGGGTCGCGACGAGGCAGAGCGGCACCAGGGCTACCGCGAACACGGGCGCGGCGAGCGCTGTCGCCCAAGGGCGGGGGAGCGACGCCGGCATCAGTGTTCGCGCCGCGAGCACCGCGCCCAACACTGGGACGCCGGTGAGCTCCTGCGGCGTAAGGCGCAACGCCATCGTCGATATCGCGTACACGCCGAGGTTGACGGCGATCGCGACGACGAGCACCTGATCGACCCGCTGCGCGGTGCGCCAGCGCCACAGCGTCCAGCCGAAGCCGACCGCCACGGCGAGCAGGCAGGCCCACCCGAAGAGGGCGTCGATAGCAGACAAGCCGCCTGGTGCCTGCGCGCCGAAGACGGTGCGCAGCTCCAGCCAGGTTGCCGCCACGTTGTGCGTCCAGGTGCTGATCGGCGCGATCGCGGTGCTCGGCGCCACCATCTGATAGGCGCCGAGGTGACGCAGGACCGCGCGAACCGCGAGCGAGAGCGGGACCGACCCGAGTGCGGCCGCGACGATGGCCGTGTCCGCGCTCCGGAGCCTGCGGGTCCGGGCGACCACCAAGGCGCAGACGAGGACGATGGCGGGGACATAGACGTAGCGCACGGTCACGTCGCCGACTTGGCCCGCGCACAGGAGCAGGCACAGCAACGGCGCCGTCCAGCGCCAGCTGAGGGCACGGTCTACCAGCAGGCAGCCGAGCAGCAGGAAGACGGTGGTGCCAGTGTGATCGGGCAACCCGATCGGGAGGTACCTGTCGGCGGGCACAAGCGCCGGGGCGCCGATCACGGCGATGACGACCACCGCCCGGCCCGCCCGGGCGATGCCTCGGCTGCCGGTCACCGCGACGGCGGTGGCGCACGCCGCGACGATAAGATCGATGACCGCCATGGCCGCCTGCACGGCGACGGCGTGCAGGCCGAGAAAGGCCTCAGCAAGAGCGAACAGCGGCAGTTCGAACGTGTAGAAAGTGACATCGCCGGTCAGCCACCCGTGCAGCAGAACGTTCCCATGGAGCAGGTCATGAGCCTGGAGCGCGAGGCTCGCCGCGTCCGCAGTCGCCACCACCGTCCTGGAGACGCGCAGCAGCACCAGGAAGAGCCCGGCCGCGCCGGCCGCCCACGCCAGCGCCTCCCAGGCGCGACGCGCCCGCGGAGGCGCGCCTGCGGTGCGGCAGGGTTTATCGGGAGGGGTCTCCCCCGCTTTGCTTTCCCCGGACAACGGCGCCGTGTCCACATCTGCGGCAGCGCGGCCGAGGGACCGCCGCTCGCTGGCTCGTACATACCAATCCATAATGCCTCGTCGCTACGAATTGCGTTTAATCGAACACGAAAGGTCGACATGGGAAAATTGCGCTCTTGCCCCGGCCACAGGCTTGAGGCTAGCCGAAATTGGCGTGCTCCCGAGGAACGGGGAAACCTTACCTGGCCACCAGCGGCGGATAATAACAACGGGTGGACGGGCATGGAACCGGCGACCGCTCGATCTCAGGGGATGTTGCCCGGCACGCTGGATGGCGGCGATCCCAGGTCGGCCAGCAGGTTCTTCTTCCAGACCATGATCGTGAAGGTCTTGTACCGGTAGATGCGCGCGGGCGGGCAGGCGAACGGCAGGATGTCACGCATGGGGACGACGGACACGTTGTTCCCGTCGCCGCTGTTTGACAGGATGAAGTTGGCGTAGCTGACCCGAGGGTCGTACCACGAGGCCTTCGATTCGTAGTTCCTGGGGACGGCGCCGGTGGTCCGCCAGGACGCCGTTCTGATCGCGACGCGGCCGTCGCTGTCGAGCGTGATGATGTTCGCCTCGGCGTACGTGCCGAGCCCGGTGTACAGGTGGTGAGCCTCAAGCCAGCCGACGACCGGCTGCTCGTGGTCAACCGCCGCAGGCTGCGCGACCCCGTACCCGAGGGCGATCACATAGCACGCCAGCACGCCGACCAGCACTGGCTCCAGCCGCGCCCGGGCCAGCGACCCGGTGAGCAGACGGCCCGCGAGGACGGCGCCGAAGGGCAGCAGCGCGACAATTTCCCTGGTGTCGAAGAGCGTCTGCGGATCGATGCTGAAAACGTAGGCTGCCAGGTTGATCACGATTCCGGCGGCGAGCAACGAGGCGATCAGGTCGCTGGAGAAGAAGCGCCGGAGCGCACGGCACACTCCCCAGATCGCCAGCCCGACCCCGACCAGGTGCACCAGGGCGATGACGACCGCCACCGTCGTTCCGAGGCTCCCCGAAGCCGGTCCACTCACGTTCCCGGACGACACGCCGAAGAAATCGGCGCCGTAGATGTTGAGGATGCCCTCCATGGTCAGCGCGAAGTGGGCCGGCAGGAGATGCAGGGGAGCAGGGATCGCCTTGAGCGGGAGGCCCGCGTACCCACCCGCGTGAGTGATCACGGCCGTGATGAGCTTCGCGGCTCCGAACGACACCACGCCCGCCGCCGCGAGCGACAGCTCAAACCACTGGGAGGCCAGCGGCTTGCGATCGCGGACGAGGGCGTAGAGCGCGCGGATCCCGCACACGACGGTCAGCGGGGCGGCCGCGTCGAACAGGGCGACCTGATCGCTAACCAGCACCCAGGTAAGCAGCACGGCGACCGCGGGCGGGACGTACCAGCGCCGCGGAGCGAGGTCAAGGAAGATGAATATGACCAGCAGGGGAACCTGCGTGCCGAGGTGGTCGGGCTGGGAGAGCAGCAGGTGGATGCCGTTGCCGAGTTGCGGCGCGAGCACGATCCCGATCGCCACCAGCGCGCGGACGATGCCGTCGCGGCCCGTCGTTCGGCCCTTGGCGAGCAGGCCGGCGCACAGCGCCAGCAGCGTGTAGGTCATGGCACTGGCCAGATGGACCACGCCCGGCCCGAGACCGTGGACGAGCTCAACCAGCGCGTACTGCGGAATCTCGGTCGTATAGAACGAAACGTCGGCGATAGTCCAGCCGCGCAGCAGCCAGTTGCCGTACAGCAGATCCCACGCCTGCAGCGCCTGGTCGGCGCCGTCAGAACCGTCGGCGTAGGTGCGCGACAGCCGCAGATAGCAGAAGAAGAGCATGACGGCCGACAGCGCCGTCGCGGAGACCCAGGCCCACCGCGGGAACCGGCGACGCCCGTCTTCGCGCGCGCTCGAAGGGCTCTCCGTCAGCTGGCTCACCATGCGGCCTCGATATCGGCCAGTACCGCCCATCGAGCACCTTTTGTGTTCGGCATGCTCAGCGTCGCCGATCGGCGGTCGGCTGGTACTGGGCCGCCAGCGGGAGGAAGAGGTCGTCGACGATCGAGACGATTCGCTCAGCCGGGACCGCGGTCAGCGTCATCAGCAGCTCATGGCGCATGAGGTCGAACGGCATGGACAGGACGGCCTCGGGGATGCGATCGAGGTCGATCTCGCCCCGTTCGCCGGCCCGGCGGTAGATCGCGGAGGACTTGATCGGGGCGTCCTGGATGATCCGACCGCGCACCTCGGCCGGGGTCATCCCGCTGTCGGCCAGCAGGCCCGCGAAGCTGGCGGTGATGACCGCGCGGAAGCTGGACTGCCCGTCGCTGAAGCTGCCGAGCAGCTCGAGCAGGTCGCCGCGGAGGCTGCCGGTGTCGGGGGTTTCCACCTGGTGCGTTTCCCGGTAGTTGACGATGGCGGCGAGCACCAGCTCGTCCTTGTTCGACCAGCGGCGGTACAACACCGCGACCCCGGTCTTGGCCCGCGCCGCGACCGACTCCATCGTCAGGCTGGTGAACCCGACCGTCGCCAGCTCCTCCCAGGCGGCGTCGAGCAGCGCGCGCTCGAGCTCCTCGCCCCGGCGGCGGTGTCGGACCTGATCAGACATGACCATGAGCCTACTCACACCTCATTAAGAGAGGCTTGCATTCCTTATTGGCCTAGCGTACGCTCCAGATAAGAAAGGTCTACAACTCTTATTTGAAGGTGGGCCATGGCTGCAACCGCCCCGGCCGATGGCAAGGTCGACCCGAAGGTGATCAAGACCGGCCTGATCCTGGTGGTCGGCGTCCTGGCCGTGGTCTTCGACACCACCATCGTCAGCGTCGCCCTGCACACGCTGGTGATCGACCTGCATTCGTCCGTCTCGACCATCCAGTGGGTCAGCACCGGCTACCTGCTGGCCCTCGGCATGACGGTACCGCTTTCCACCTGGGGGCTGCCGGCGGTACGGCGGAAAGCGGCTGTGGATGTTCGCGCTGGCCCTCTTCCTGGTCGGCTCCATCGGGGCGAGCCTGGCCTGGAACGCGGACTCCCTGATCGCCTGGCGGGTCGTCCAGGGGGCGGCCGGCGGGCTGCTGCTGTCGGTCCTGACGACGCTCATCATGCAGGCCGCCGGGGGCAAGTCGCTCGGCCGGACGGTCACGCTCATCGCGCTGCCCGCGCTGATCGGACCGATCCTCGGCCCGCTCGTCGGGGGCGCGATCCTGACCCACCTGAGCTGGCGGTTCATGTTCTGGGTAAACGTGCCGTTCTGCCTGGCCGGTCTGATTCTGGCCGCGAAGTACCTGCCCAAGGACACCGTGTCGGCGGTCAAGCCAAGGATGGACGTCCTCGGGTTCGCGCTCCTCGCGCCGGGCATCGCGGCGCTCATCCTCGGCCTGTCCAACGCGGGCGCGGCGGCCGGATTCGGCGACGGGGATGTGATCATCCCGCTGGCGGTCGGCGCCGTCCTCCTGGTCGCCTTCTGCCTGTCCGCGGTGCGCACGAGCGAGCCGATCGTGAACATCCGGCTGTTCGCCCACCGGTCGGTGGGCTCGTCATCGCCATTGCCGGGTTCGCCATCATCGCCGCTTCCACCATCCCGTTCTGCTTCGCCGACCCGAAGACCAGCAGCTGGTTGCTGGCGCTGTGGCTGCTGGCGCGCGGCTTCGGGCTCGGTGCCGTCACCATCTCGGTCATGGCGGTCGCCTACCTCGGACTCGACCGCGCCCAGATCCCCCACGCGAGCGTGCTGACCAGGACCGCTCAGCAGATCGGCGGCTCCTTCGGCGTCGCCGTCCTGGCGGTGATCTTCGGGAGCTCCGTCGCCGCCCACCACGGCGACCTCATCGCCGCCTTCCACGTCGCCTTCTGGTGGTCGGTCGGCTTCGCCGCGCTCGCCGCCCTCCTCTCGTTCTGGCTGCCCGGCCGGCCGCCGCGGGCCGACGCACAGCCGCCGACCGCGACGGGAGCGACCCAGCCGGCCGTAGGGACTGGTCAGCCGGTCCGCTAGCGGCCGTGGACGGGCGGGAGGCGGTAGTGGTGGACGGCTACTTCTCCTACCTGGCGGAGGGACACCAAGATCATGGGGTTCGCTGCGGTCTGGGGGTAGCGGGCGGGGAGGGCGAAGCGGGGGGCGGCCGGGTCAGCCACGAAGAACGGGGCTATTGCCAGCCGCAACTCGTCGGCCAGGCCGCCCGCCAGGGCGTCGCGCAGGATCCGGGCGCCGCCTTCGATGAGGACAGTCGCCACGGTCCGTTCGAGATGAAGATCTTGGAGCACGGCCGCCAGGGAGAGGTCCGCGCCCGCGTCGATGACGACCGCCCGGCCTTTGAACTTTCGCTCGGCGGCGGCGACGGCGGCCGACTGGCAGTAAACCAGGGCGGCGCCCGGGCCGGTGAAGAAGCGGGCGGCCGGGTCCAGGTCGCCGGTGCCGGTCACGGTGACGCGGAGCGGCTGGGGCGCCTTCCCGGCCGCCTCGCGGGCGGCGATCCGGGCCGGGTCGCGGACCAGGAGCCGCGGGTTGTCGGCGCGGACCGTGCCCGCGCCGACCAGGATCGCGTCGGCCGCCGCCCGCAGCGCGTCGACCTCGTCGAGGTCGTCCGGGCCGGACAGGATCAGCCGGCCGGGCGACCCGTCATCGAGGTAGCCGTCAATCGAGACGGCGCAGCTCAGCAGCGTATACGGGCGGTCGGGCACGGGCCCTACGCTACCGGCCTCGGCGGGCCCGCACTGGGGGATGCCAGCGCTCGGGTCGTAATGGTTTACTGTGCTCCATGGCAGGACATGCGGTTTCACCCACGGTGCCGGCATGGGGCAGCGTGCGGGACACGTTCGAGTCGGTCAACCCCGCGACCGGGGAAGTGCTGGCCACGTACGGCATCGACGGGGAGCGCGAGGTCGCGGCCGCGGTGCGGCGGGCGCGGGGCGCCGCCGAGTGGTGGGGCGGTCTCTCCTTCGGCGACCGGCGGCTGCGCCTGCTCGCCTGGAAGTCCCACCTCACCCGGTACATGGGGCGGCTCGCGGAGCTCGTGCACGACGAGACCGGCAAGCCGCTCGACGACGCCACGCTGGAGATCGTCAACACGATCCTGCACCTGGACTGGGCGGCCAAGCACGCCTCGTCGGTGCTGCGGCCGCGGCGGGTGGGCTCCGGCATCGCGATGCTGAACCAGGCCGCCTCGGTCGAGTACCACCCGCTCGGCGTGGTCGGCGTGATCGGGCCGTGGAACTACCCGGTCTTCACCCCGATGGGGTCGATCGCGTACTCCCTCGCGGCCGGGAACGCGGTCGTGTTCAAGCCGAGCGAGCTCACGACCGGTGTCGGGCAGTGGCTGGTGCAGTCGTTCACCGAGGTGCTGTCGGAGGTCTTCGGCGAGACCGAGCTGGTGGTCCAGCTCGTCACCGGGCTCGGCGCGACCGGGGCTGAGCTAGCGAAGTCGGGGGTCAGCAAGCTCGCGTTCACCGGGTCGGCCGCCACCGCGCGGAAGGTGCTTGCGGCGGCGGCGGAGACGCTCACGCCAGTGCTGGCGGAGTGCGGCGGCAAGGACGCGCTGCTGGTCGCGGCCGACGCCGACCTCGACGCGGCGGCCGACGCGGCCGCCTGGGGGGCGATGTCCAACGCCGGCCAGACCTGCATCGGGGTGGAGCGCGTGTACGTGGTCGACGACGTGTACCACTCCTTCCTGGAGAAGCTGAACGAGCGGGTCTCCCGGCTGCGGCCGGGGGATGATGACGCCGCCTCCTACGGGCCGATGACGCTGCCCGGGCAGATCGACGTCGTGGAGCGGCACCTGGCCGACGCGGTGGCGCGGGGCGGACGCCCGGCCTACGGCGGGCTCGACTCCGTGCGGGCGCCGTTCGTGCAGCCGGTCGTGCTGGTGGACGTGCCCGAGGACAGCTCGGCGGTGCGCGAGGAGACGTTCGGCCCGGTCGTGACCGTCACCCCGGTGCCGACCCTGGCCGACGCGGTGCGGCTGGCCAACGCGTCGCCGTACGCGCTCGGGTCGGCCGTGTTCACCAAGCGGCGTCGGGCCGGCCTGAAGGCAGCGCGGGCGCTTCGAGCCGGGATGACGTCGGTGAACTCGGCGATCTCGTTCGCGGCGGTGCCGGCCCTGCCGTTCGGCGGTTCCGGTGAGTCCGGCTTCGGGCGCATTCACGGCGCGGACGGGCTGCGCGAGTTCTCC
This sequence comes from uncultured Actinomycetota bacterium, assembly GCA_963836195.1. Taxonomy (GTDB): domain Bacteria; phylum Actinomycetota; class Actinomycetes; order Streptosporangiales; family Streptosporangiaceae; genus Trebonia. The sequence goes on from CAWIIX010000026.1 coordinate 156,087, forward strand.
CGGGCCAAGTCGATCACCAGGCAGCGGATGAGGCCGCTGGTGCGCACGACGACGTTCAGCCGCGACCAGCGGGACATGGACCGGATCGTGAAGCTGGTCACCGTCCTGCACGGGCGCCTGTACCAGCCCAAGCGCCGCCGCCGCTAGCAGCCTCTGCTACGTCGCGCGTGCGTGCGCGGGCAGGCCCTCCACCGGAATGGATGGGTCAGTGCCGCGGTTGCGCGGGCACGTCGCCCATCCGCACGGATTGCTTCGCGACCAGCAGCTCCATCTCCTGCTTGGGCAGCCGGTCGTGCAGTGCCCAGTAGTAGATGACCACGCTGAAGACCGCCACCGTCAGCATGTCCCACCCGTACGGGAGGCGGCCGTTGTTGATCGGCGGCGCGCCGCTGCCAAATTGGCCGAACCACGAGATGAAGCCCATGCCGATCAGGTAGACCGGCAGCCACCGCGCCGACTTCCAGTCCAGCGGGGGCCGCTCCGGGTCGAAGACCATGCAGACGCCGATGATGATGTAGCCGATCACGATGCAGACCCCGAGCTTCCAGACCACGTTGAAGCCGGACCAGTAGATGATCATGTTCGCGATGATGAAGCCGAGCGGCGAGATCACGACGGCGAAAGGCACCCGGTAGGGCCGCGGCGCATCCGGCACCTGGCGGCGGAAGGCGCCAAGCGACAGCGGCGCCCCCGCGTACATGAGCACGCTCGCGCCGGTGACAAGGCCGACCAGTGCCGTCCAACTCGGGAACGGCAGCAGGAAGAAGATGCCGAACACGAACGCCATGATCAGGCTGAACCACGGGATGCCGCGACGGTCGGTCCACTGGAAGATCTGCGGGTAGTACCGGTTTCTGGCCAGGCCGTAGCCGATCCGCGAGGTGGAGGTCTGGTAGATCAGGCCGGTGCCGAACGGGGAGACGAACGCGTCGACGTGCAGGATCGTCACCCAGAAGATACCGATCCCGGCCAGGCCGGCCACTGCGGCGAACGGGTAGACGAGCACCGGGTTCCCGGTCGGGATTCCCTGGAAGCCGTGGGTCAGCAGGCTGGCCGGGGTGGCGCCGATGAGCACGATCTGCGCCAGGCAGTAGATCACGGTGCCGAGCAGGATCGCGATGATGATCGCGCGCGGCAGGTTCTTCTGCGGGTTCTTGATCTCCCCGGCTAGCTGGTCGGCCTGTTCGAAGCCCAGGTAGGAGAACACGATGCCCGCGCCGGGGATGGCGCCGAACACCGCCTTCATGCCGAACGGCATGAAGCCGCCGCCGCCCGGGTTGAAGTTGCCTCCGTGGAAGAAGAAAAAGAAGATGATGATGGTCAGGATGGGGATCGCGACCTTCCACCACGTGATGCCGGCGTTGACGCGGGAGAACACCTTCACCGCTAGGAAGTTGATCGCGGTGAAGATGGCCATCAGCACGATCGTCATCCCGAAGCCGAGCGTGGTGATCCGGCCTGTGGTCGGGTCGTAGATGCTGTGCCAGTAGTACTGGCCGTACGTCATCACCGCGTAGCACTCGACCGGCGCGACCGTGACCGCCTGCAGCCAGGAGAAGAACCCGAACGACACGCCGGCCACGCTGCCGAACGCCAGGTGGGGGAATCTGGCCGTCCCGCCGGCCACCGGGTACATGCCGCCGAGCTCGGCGTGCAGGAGCGCCAGGACGATGGCGCAGCCGCCGCCGATGAGCCAGCCGTAGATGGCCGCGGGCCCGGCCAGGACGGCGGCCGCCATTCCGGCGAATAGCCAGCCGGAGCCGATGATCGAGGTCTCCGACGCCCAGGTGGCCCCGATAAGTCCCATCTCGCGTCTGAGGCCGATGTCTCCTGGCCCGGTGACGGAGGCTCCGATTGGTCCAGTCTCAGTAGCCATGATCGAGCTCCCCTCTCGATCCAGCACCTGATCTTAGTTTGCACTCATAGGACTACTCTCCGTCAATACCGGCCGGGCATGTATCTCGAAGTGGCCGGGAGCGGCTGAGCGCCGACGATTCAGCCCGTGAGCGTTGGGGCTGGTGCAGCTTCCGGGTCCAGCGGCACGAGGGGGGCGCGCCCGGCGATCAGGTCGGCCGCGCGCTCGGCGATGGCGATCGTGGGGGCGTTGGTGTTGCCGCGCGGCAGCGTCGGCATCACCGAGGCGTCGACCACCCGCAGCCCGTTCACGCCGCGGACCCGCAGCAGCGGGTCGACGACGCTGTCGTAGCCGCTGGCCGAGCGGGCCACGTCGCCGCCCATCGCGCAGGTCCCGGCCGGGTGATAGGTGGACGCGATGTTGGCGCGGATGTAGTCGCGCATCTCGTGGTCGGTGTGCGCCCCGTCGCCCGGCGCCAGCTCCCGCGCGCAGATCTTGGACATCGGCGCGGCCGTCCCGTAGTCGCGCGCCATCCGCACCCCGACCGCGAGCGCGGACAGGTCGCGGACGTCGGACAGGTAGCCGGGGTCGACCAGCGGACGGTGCCTCGGGTCGCGGGAGGCGAGGCCGAGGCGACCCCGGCTGGCCACGTCGACGAGCGTGACCAGCACGGTCATCGCGCGGCTGGCCGGGTCGCTGAGACCCTGCTCGCGGAACGCGACCGGGAGCACGTGCCACTGCAGGTCGGGCGCGGTCAGCCTCGGGTCGCTCCTGGCGAATCCCCCCGCCTCGGCGATGTTCGAGGTCAGCGGGCCCTTGTGGGTCAGCCGCCAGCGGGCGAAGCCGGCGTTGCCGGACGACTCCCACGGGCCCTTGAGCGACGGGGTGGACCAGATCACCGGGACCGACGGGTGGTCGATGAGGTTGGCGCCGACCGACGGCAGGTCGGCGATCACGTAGATGCCGTGCTCGCGCAGGTGGTCGGCCGGGCCGATGCCGGACAGCATCAGCAGCTGGGGCGAGCCGATCGCGCCCGCCGCCAGGATCACCTCGGCCTCGGCCCGCGCGGTCTCGTCGAGGCCGTGGCGGCGGTAGGTCACCCCGGCCGCCCGGCCGCCCTCGATCAGCACCCCGGTCACCAGCGCGTCGGTGACGACGGTGAGGTTCCCCGGCCGGGCGGCGAGGTAGCCGTCGGCGGCGCTGCAGCGCCGACCGTCTCGCTGGGTGACCTGGTAGTACCCGACCCCTTCCTGCTGCGGGCCGTTGAAGTCCTCGTTGGCGACCGCGCCCCGGCGGACCGCCGCCTCGATGAAGTGCCGGGTGTGCTCGGACTTGTGCCGCAGGTCCTGGACCGACAGCGGCCCGCCGACGCCGTGGTAGGCACTCTCACCGCGGCCGTTGTCCTCGGCCCGGCGGAAGTACGGCAGCAGCTCCCGGTACCCCCAGCCGGCGCAGCCGAAGTCATCGCGCCAGCCGTCGTAGTCGGCCTTGCCGCCGCGGATGTAGATCATCGCGTTCATCGCCGAGGAGCCGCCGAGGACCTTGCCCCGCGGCCAGTAGACCGGGCGGCCGTCGGCGCGCTCCTGCGGGAGGGTCACCAGGTTCCAGTCGTACCGGCTGCGGAAGAGCCGGTTGTAGGCGGCGGGCACCTGAATCTCATCGACGGCGCTGCCGTCCGGGCCCGCTTCCAGGAGAAGCACCCTGCTGCCGGGGTCCTCGGCGAGCCTGGCCGCGACCACGCAACCTGCGCTTCCGCCGCCCACGATCACGTAATCGAACACAGGGGTACCTTATTACGCCCAAGGGGGCCAGAAGGCGCAAAGCGGGGTCCGGCGGGCCCCCGAGAACCGCCGGACCCCAGAATTCGCATCCGTGACTACTCTGAGTCACTTTTCTGTGATCCCTGTTGTACGATAGCTCTAATACCCCAGGCCAGAGACTTAATCACATTTCCATGATGATTACTTAGAGTGATTCATCTACGGTATCCCTATGGCCGACGATCGCCGGGACACCCCGGTCGTACTCTCCACGATCTACACCCGCACCGGCGACGACGGGACCACCGGGCTGTCCGACTTCAGCCGGGTGGCCAAGACCGACAGCCGCCTCGCCGCCTACGCCGACACCGACGAGGCCAACTGCGCCCTCGGCGCCGCCATCACCCTCGGCGGGCTGCCGGAGGAGATCGTGGCGCTGCTGCGCCGGATCCAGAACGAGCTCTTCGACTGCGGGGCCGACCTGGCCACCCCGCTCCCGTTCGCGCCGCCTGAGTACCCGCAGCTGCGGATCGACGAGAGCTACGTCAGCGCCCTCGAGACCGCCTGCGACGCCTACAACGCGGCCCTGCCCACGCTGCGCACGTTCGTCCTGCCCGGCGGGACCCCGGGGGCCGCCCTGCTGCACACCGCCCGGGCGGTGACCCGGCGGGCCGAGCGCACCGCCTGGGCGGCCGTCGCCGAGCACGGCGACGCGATCAGCCGCTGGCCCGCCCGGTACCTCAACCGGCTCTCGGACCTGCTGTTCATTCTCGCCCGGGCCGCCAACGCGGGCACCGGGGACGTCCTCTGGCGCCCGGGCGGCGACCGGTAACCCGAAGTCGGCCAGGTGGGAGCCCGGCGGAGAGGCCTCCAGCCAGGCCAGGAAGCCGGTCAGGGCCGCGTCGGACATGGCGAGCTGCCAGCGGCCGCCGTCGGGCGAGCCGGACGCGGTCGGCCGGCGGCTTGGCCGCCACCTCCACCACGATCCGGCCGGCGCCGAGCGCCGCGACCTCGGCCTCGTCGGCCGGGCGACGGGAGACCACCGCCAGCGCCCGCCGCTGGAAGACCTGCTCCGGGCGGAGCAGCACGCCGAGGGCGCCGTACCAGTAGAGCTCGTCCCGCTGATAGGAGAGCACGCCCAGCCGCCAGCCGCCGTGCCCGAGGCCGTGCCAGGGCAGGCCAACGTGATCGGGCTGGCCGGCCGAGTCGAGGCGGCGCAGCGCGCACTCGACCGTCCCGCCGCTCCGCTCGAGCAGGAAGCGGCGGCTGGCGAGGACGACGGCGGCGACCACGAGGAGCACCAGGAACGCGGCAAACAGCCACACCGCGTCCGTTAGCGCTCCCCCCACCGCCGCTCCGTCCGCGCCAATCGCCTCTAGATCCGGTGTCAGGCCTGGTCGCCGGCCGCCCGCAGGCGGGCGCGGGCGTACTTGACGTCGGGCGACTCCTCGGCCGCGGCCGACGAGCCGGCCGCCTCGGTGGCGGCGTCCAGATCGGCCTGAGCGGCCGAGGTGTCCACGTCGCCGGAGAGCTCGCCCGACGAGGCCAGGATCGACACCCGGTTGCCGGTCACGGACAGGAACCCGTCCCGCACGGCGGCCCGCACCACGTCACCGGGGTTCTCGTCCCCCGGCACCTCGCGGACGCGGACCACGCTGCCGGGCGACAGAATGCCGAACACCGGCGAGTGCCCGGTCTGGACGCCGATGTCGCCGTCGATCGTCTTCGCGATGACCAGGCCGGCGTCGCCGGACCAGAGCGACCGGTCCGGCAGCAGCACCTCTACGTGCAGCGTCACTAGCGCTCCAGCTCCTTCGCCTTGCGCTCCACGTCGTCGATGCCGCCGACCATGTAGAACGCCTGCTCGGGGTAGGAGTCGTACTTGCCCTCGGCGATCGCCTTGAACGAGGAGATCGTCTCCTCGATCGGGGTGAAGACGCCCGGCTGCCCGGTGAACTGCTCGGCCACGTACATCGGCTGCGACAGGAACCGCTCGATGCGCCGCGCGCGCTGCACCGTGATCTGGTCCTCCGGCGAGAGCTCGTCGATGCCCAGGATCGCGATGATGTCCTGCAGCTCCTTGTAGCGCTGGAGGATCGTCTGCACGGTCCGGGCCACGTCGTAGTGGTCCTGGCCGATGTAGCGCGGGTCGAGGATCCGGGACGTCGAGTCGAGCGGGTCCACCGCCGGGTAGATGCCCTTCTCGGTGATCGCCCGGGACAGCACCGTGGTGGCGTCCAGGTGCGCGAACACCGTGTGCGGGGCCGGGTCGGTGATGTCGTCGGCGGGCACGTAGATCGCCTGCATGGAGGTGATCGAGTGGCCGCGGGTCGACGTGATCCGCTCCTGCAGCTGGCCCATCTCGTCGGCCAGGGTCGGCTGGTAGCCCACCGCCGACGGCATCCGGCCGAGCAGGGTGGAGACCTCCGAGCCGGCCTGGGTGAACCGGAAGATGTTGTCGATGAACAGCAGCACGTCCTGCTTCTGCACGTCGCGGAAGTACTCCGCCATCGTCAGGGCGGACAGCGCGACCCGCAGCCGGGTGCCCGGCGGCTCGTCCATCTGGCCGAAGACGAGCGCGGTGTCGTCGATAACGCCGGAGTCGGTCATCTCGAGGAAGAGGTCGTTGCCCTCGCGGGTCCGCTCCCCCACCCCGGCAAAGCAGGACACGCCGCCGAAGTTCTTGGCCACGCGGCGGATCATCTCCTGGATGAGCACCGTCTTGCCCACGCCGGCGCCGCCGAACAGGCCGATCTTGCCACCGCGGACGTACGGGGTCATCAGGTCGAGGACCTTGATGCCGGTGACGAACATCTCCGTCTTCGACTCGAGCTGGTCGAGCGGCGGCGCGGGCCGGTGGATCGGCCAGCGCTCGGTGATGTCGAGGCTCGCCTTGGGCACGTCGAGCGGGTCGCCGAGGACGTTGAACACGTGGCCCTTGGTCACGTCGCCGACCGGGACCGAGATCGGCGCGCCGGTGTTGATCACCTCGGCGCCCCGGATCAGGCCGTCGGTCGCCTCGAGCGAGATCGCCCGGACGAGGTTGTCGCCCAGGTGCTGCTCGACCTCGAGGGTCAGCGTGCGGGTGTTGCCTGCGTACGTGATGTCCACGTGCAGCGCGTAGTAGATCTCCGGCATCGACTCCGCCGGGAACTCCACGTCGACGACCGGGCCGATGACCCGGGCGACGCGGCCGTTGGCCGTGCCGGTCGTTTCCGCGTTTTCTACGGTCGCGGTCATGGTCTGTTACTCACTCCCTGCGTTCGCTTCAGCGAGCGCGTTTGACCCGCCGACGATTTCGCTGATTTCCTGGGTGATCTCGGCCTGCCTGGCGTTGTTCGCCTCCCGGGTCAGCCGGTCGAGCAGGTCGTTCGCGTTGTCAGTGGCGGCCTTCATCGCGCGCCGCCGCGCCGCGAGCTCGGAAGCCGCCGCTTCGAGCATCGCATAGTAGATCCGGCTGGCGATGTACTGGGGCAGCAGCGCGTCGAGGACGACGTCGGTCGACGGCTCGAACTCGTACGACGGCAGCTGGCCGCCGGGGCGCTCGCCCTCCCTCTCCTCGATCCGCAGCGGCAGCAGCCGGACCACGGCCGGCCGCTGCGTCAGCATCGACACGAACTCGGTCGAGACCAGGTAGATCTCGTCCACGCCGCCGTCGTTGGCGTCCTTCTCGAACGCGTCGAGCAGAGCCGTGGCCACCTCCTCCGCCTGCGCGTAGGTCGGCTGGGAGGAGAACCCGCTCCACTGGGCCTCGATCGGGAGGTCGCGGAAACGGTGCCAGCCGATCCCCTTGCGGCCGGTCACGTAGTTGACCGTGGCGCTGCCGCGCTCGCGGTTGCGCTCACGGAGCCGGTTGGACTCGCGGAGCACGTTGGCGTTGTAGGCGCCGGCGAACCCGCCGTCGCTGGTGATGATCAGCGCGGCGGACCGCTGAACCGACTCCGGCTCGTTGGTCATCGGGTGGTTGATCGTGGGCGAGCGGCTCACGACGGCCTCGACCGCCGTCGTGAGCTCGCGCGCGTACGGCTCGGCCGCCCGCGTGCGCTGCTGCGCCTTGACGATCCGGGAGGACGCGATCAGCTCCTGGGCGCGGGTGATCTTGGCGATCGACTTGACCGCCCGGATCCGCGCCCGGACCGCGCGAAGCTGTGCTGCCATGGCGCCTACTCGCCGCCCGTCGAGTCGTCCGGGGCGACCGTGTCAGCCGGCGGGTTGTACTTCGCGACTGACTCCTGGTCGACCTCGCCCGGGGCGAGCGGCGTGACCGCCTCGTCGTCGTCGGAGACCAGGAGCTTCCCGCCGGTCACCTCGAAGGTGCGGCGGAACCGGCCCATGGCGTCCTTGAGGGTGGCGATGCTGTCGTCGGGCAGGTCCTTGGTCTCCCTGATCGACGTCAGCAGCCCCTCGTTGTTGCGGTGCAGGTACTCGAGGAACTCGGTCTCGAACCGGCGGACGTCCTCGACCGGCACGTCGTCGAGCTGGCCGGTGGTGCCGGCCCAGATCGAGCAGACCTCCTCCTCGACCGGGAACGGGTCGTACTGGGGCTGCTTGAGCAGCTCGACCAGCCGGGCGCCGCGGTCGAGCTGCGCGCGCGAGGCCGCGTCGAGGTCGGACGCGAACGCCGCGAACGCCTCCAGGTCACGGAACTGCGACAGCGACAGCCGGAGCTGGCCGGCGACCTTCCGCATGGCCTTGATCTGGGCCGAGCCGCCCACCCGGGAGACCGACTGACCGACGTTGATGGCCGGGCGGACACCGGAGTTGAACAGGTCGGTCTCGAGGAAGATCTGCCCGTCGGTGATCGAGATCACGTTGGTCGGGATGTAGGCCGAGATGTCGTTGCCCTTGGTCTCGATGATCGGCAGGCCGGTCATCGATCCGCCGCCGAGCTCGTCGCTCAGCTTGGCGCAGCGCTCGAGCAGGCGCGAGTGCAGGTAGAAGACGTCACCCGGGTAGGCCTCGCGGCCCGGCGGGCGGCGCAGCAGCAGCGACACGGTCCGGTACGCCTCGGCCTGCTTGGACAGGTCGTCGAAGATGATCAGGACGTGCTTGCCGCCGTACATCCAGTGCTGGCCGATCGCGCTGCCGGTGTAGGCCGAGATGTACTTGTAGCCGGCCGGGTCGGACGCGGGGGCGGCCACGATCGTGGTGTACTCCATCGCCCCGGCCTCTTCGAGCGACTGCTTGACGGCCGCGATCGTCGAGCCCTTCTGGCCGATCGCGACGTAGACGCAGCGCACCTGCTTGACCGGGTCGCCGGAGGCCCAGTTGGCCTTCTGGTTGATGATCGTGTCGATCGCGATCGCGGTCTTGCCGGTCTGCCGGTCGCCGATGATCAGCTGCCGCTGGCCCCGGCCGATCGCGGTCATCGCGTCGATCGCCTTGATGCCGGTCTGCATCGGCTCCTTCACCGGCTGCCGCTGCACGACCGACGGCGCCTGGATCTCGAGCTGGCGCAGGGTGGTGTTCTCGATCGGGCCGAGGCCGTCGAGCGGCTCGCCGAGCGCGCCGACCATCCGGCCGAGGAACGCGTCGCCGACCGGGACCGAGAGCACCTCGCCGGTCCGCTTGACCTTCTGGCCCTCTTCGATCTCGGCGAACTCGCCGAGGATGACGACGCCGATCTCGCGCACGTCCAGGTTGAGCGCGAGGCCCCGGACCCCGTTCTCGAACTCAAGCAGCTCGTTGGCCATGGCCGAGGGGAGACCCTCGACCCGGGCAATGCCGTCGCCGCACTCGACGACCGTGCCGACCTCTTCGCGCTCGGCGCCAGCGGGTTCGTACTCATCGACGAACCGCGCAAGCGCGTCACGGATCTCATCCGGTCGGATTGTCAGCTCCGCCATCTTCCTCATTCCGTTCGTGAAAATCCCTGAGCCGGCCGGTCGCCGGCCGAATCAGCTCGCAAGTTTGCGCCGGACCTCGGCCAGGCGGCTTGCCGCGGTCCCGTCCACTAGCTCATCCCCGATCTGGACGGACATGCCACCTACGACCGCCGGATCGTGCACCACATTCAGGTGAATTCCCTGACCATAAGCGTTCGTGAGGGCGCTGGCGAGCCGCTGCCGCTGCGCGGCCGTCAGCTCGGCGGCGACCCGCACCACCGCGACCAGCTGCTCGCGCCGCCGCGCCGCGATCGACGCGCACAGGTCGAGCGCCGCCTGCGGCGAGCGACCGCGCGGGTGCGTGAGCACCTGCGTGATCAGGCTCAGCGACACCGGGCTGACCTTGTCCGACAGCAGGCCGGAGAGCAGGCTCGCCTTCGCGTCGGAGCTGGTGGTCCCGATCAGGGCGGACCGCAGGCCCGGCTGCGCCGAGACCAGGCGGGCGAACCTGAACAGGTCGTCCTCGAGGTCGTCGAGCGTGTTCTCGTTCTGGGCGACGATCGTGAGCGCCTCGATCGCGAGCTGCTCGATCGCGTCGCTCAGCTCGCCCGGGCTCGCCCAGGTCGCCGCCACCGCCTCGGTCACCAGCCGCTCGGTCGGGGCCGAGATCTTGCCGTGCAGCAGCCGGCCGGCCACCGCCCGCTTCTCGTCGGCCGGCTTGGACGGGTCGGCGAGCGCGCGGCGCAGGCCATGCTCGTCGTCGAGCAGCCGGACCACGGCGAACAGCTCGTCGCCGACCCGCTGGGCGGTCACGACCCCGCGCGCCTCGGCCGACAGCCGCTCGCGCAGCTCGGCGTAGGATGCCCTGCTCGCGCCGCGCATTACTGCCTGGCCCCGGTGCCCGCGGTGCCCTGCGCCTCGAGGTCGGCCAGGAACCGGTCGACCATCCGGCCCTGCCGGGCGGTGTCGGTCAGCGACTCGCCGACGATCCGGCTCGCCAGCTCGGTGGCGAGCGTGCCGACCTCGGACCGCAGCGAGGTCAGCGCCTGCTGCCGGTCCGCCTCGATCTGGGACTGCGCCGCCTCGGTGATCCGGCGAGCCTCCGCCTCGGCGCGCTCGCGCATCTCGGCGATGATCTGGGCGCCCGCCTCGCGGGCCTCTTCGCGCATCCGCGCGGCCTCGTGCTTGGCGTCCTCAAGCTGCGCGCGGTACTGGTTGAGCACCGCCTGCGCCTCGGCCTGCGCCTCGTCCGCCCGGTTGATGCCGCCCTGGATCGCGTCTTCGCGCTCGGCCAGCGTCTTGGTGATCCGCGGCAGCAGCATCTTGCCGAGAATGCCGAAGACGATGGCGAAGCAGACGATCCCGAGAATCAGCTCGGACCCGGTCGGGAGCAGCGGGTTCTGAGTGCTATCGGCGAGGAGCATTTATCCGGCCCTCACTTCCCTGGATCGGACTCTTAGTACTTGAAGATGAAGGGGGCGATGAGGCCGATGAGCGCGAGCGCCTCGGTCAGCGCGAAACCGATCCACATGTACAGCTGGATCCGGGCGGACGCCTCGGGCTGGCGGGCCATGGCCTCGATCGCGTGGCCGAAGACCAGGCCGATGCCGATGCCCGGGCCGATCGCGGCGAGGCCGTAGCCGACCGCGCCGATGTTGACGCTGATCACCTGGGTGGCGAGAACGGCGGTTGCTGACATTAGTTCTTCCTTTTCGGTCGGTCCGGCGGCTCCTGCCCGCCGGGCTGTAACGCTAGAGAGTTGAGCTGTGGGCGCCCGGCGCGGCTCAGTGGCCGTGCTCCAGGGAGTCCGAGATGTAAGTCGCGGTGAGCGTGGTGAAGATGAACGCCTGCAGGAGGTCCACCAGGAGCTCGAGCAGGAAGACGAAGAACACCATGAAGAGCGAGCCCGCCGCGTACAGCAGGCCGATCGACAGGCTGGTCAGGTACCAGGTCGCGACCATGAAGATGGACAGCAGCAGGTGCCCGGCGAACATGTTCGCGAACAGCCGGACGCCCAGGGTGAACGGCTGGATGAAGACGTACTTGAGGATCTCGACCGGGATCAGGATCGGCATGATGAACCAGGGCGCATTGGGGACCCAGGACCGGAAGTAGCCGATGAACCCCTTCGTCTTGAAGCCGAGATACCAGTAGAAGATGTAGACGACGCCCACCAGCGGCCAGACGAAGCCGATCCGCGACATCGACGGGAACTGGAGCACCGGGATGAGCTCCATCAGGTTCATCACCAGGATCCAGAAGAACAACGAGGTGAGGAACGGCATGTAGGCGTCGCCCTTGGCGCCGAGCACCGGGCGGACGATGTTGTCGCGGACGGCCAGCACGGCCATCTCGCCGATGCTCTGCGTCTTCCCCGGGATCATCTTCGGCTTGGCGAACGCCGCCCAGAAGAACGCGATGATGATGATGACGCACAGGACCGCGATCAGCTCGGGCTTGGTGACGTTCCACCCGCCGATGCTGAACAGCTTCCGGAAGTAAAAGTCATCCAGCCCGGGCGCGGGATACCCGCACCCGGTGAAAATGTGGCAGCCCTCCGCGGCGGCCGCGAGATCGCCGGTCACCGATCATCTCCCTTCGGGGGGTTCCCCTGCTGATGTGGCCGACCGTATTTATAGACGATCCAGCCGGTCGAGATAGCGAGCCCGACCAGCATGCCGATCGGGAAGAACAGTGACACGTGCGTGAAGTGCCCGATCACCCAGCCGATGCCGCCGTAGGCGAGCAGGCCGGAGATCAGGTAGCTGACGACGTTCCAGCCGGTGCCCATCGAGAGCCCGTCATCGGCGCCGCCGGCCGGCGAAGCCGACCCAGGCGCTCCGGACGTGGCGTACCGGCCCGGACGGCGATAGCTCCGCATTCCCACGACCGCCGCGCCTCAGCTCTGTCCGTCGGGCTCGACGTAGAGCGTCTGCATGCGCATCGCGGCCACCGCCTGCGCGGCGGACCAGGCGAGGATGCAGGCGAGCGCCGTGAAGCCGAGGCTGCGGCCGTTGAAGGCGGTGGAGTGCCCGATCGCCACCAGCACGATCGCGAACGCGACGATCTTGAACACGAACGAGCCGAGCGCGGCCACCATCATCGCCATCGGGCTGACCTTCGCGGCCCGGCCGACCACGACGATGCTGATGCCGAAGAACACGGCGACGACGCCGACGCCGATGAGCGCTCCGTAGATGCCCTTGGAACCGACGACCAGCGCGGAGATGACGACCGCAACGGCGGCCACCACGCTGGTCAGCGCGATCGACCACCGCACAACGCGGCCATAGTGCGCCATCTCTACCGGCTCTCCCTCGAGTTCATATGAGTAGTAGTGTCCGACTTCGACCCTGCTTGTGAAGGCTATCACAAAGTTCTTGACTTTGGCTTTACCTGGTGATGACTTTACATGACCATCATTCGGATGCGCGAGGGCCCCCACCCCAACCGGGACGGGCGCCGGCGGTGTCTGGCCCCAAATGCGGCGAAATGACACGCACCAACCGCGCGGTCGGCGTTCCCGCAGGTTACAGCAGAATAACCGGGGATCGCCAGTTACGGTCTTGTTGCCCCCGCGTTACGGGCGTGGCGGCTCGGCAGCGGGGCGGCGCCCGGGCCCGGTCGCGCGGCCGCCTGCGCCGCGGACGGGCGCTGCCCGGCCGGTCCGGCCGGTCCGGCCGGACCGGCCGCGGGCGGGCGCTGACCGCTTGGGCCGAGCGGGCCGAACGGGCCGCTGGCGGGCGGGCGCTGACCGCCAGGGCCGAACGGGCCGCTGGCGGGCGGGCGCTGACCGCCCGGGCCGGCGAGGCCGCCCGGGCCGGCCGGGTCGGCCGTGAGGTCGGCCGTCGGCTCGGCCGGCGGGGCGGAAAAAACGGCCGGCATCCCGTTCGGCGCCGGCCTCAGGACGGCTGCGGCCTGGCCGTTGGCCGCGGTTATGGGCCCGGTCGAACGGACCGGGGTGGCCCCGATCCGGTGACGGCTCCTCGTCCCGGCGGCGCGCTTGCCGGTCGACCGCCACGGGCGGAGCTTCGGCATCGTCGCCAGCACCAGCGCGATCACCGCGCCGACGGTGGCCAGGGCCAGCCAGATCAGCGGGACCCTGATGACCGAGAGGCCGACCACCGCGCCGGAGAACAGGGCCGCCCACAGGTACATGAGCAGCACCGTCTGCCGGTGCGAGTGCCCCATGTTCTGCAGCCGGTGGTGCAGGTGCTGGCGGTCGGCGGCGAACGGCGACTGCCCGGCGGCCATCCGCCGGACCACCGCCAGCAGCAGGTCGGTGTAGGGGATGATCAAGATCGCGATCGGCAGCAGCAGCGGCAGGATGGTCGCGAACCGGTCGACCGGGCTCGTGCTGGCGTAGTTGATGAGGATGTTGTTGTCGAGCGTGGCCGTGCTCGAGATCGGGCCGTAGGCGAGCAGCAGGCCCAGCAGCATCGCCCCGGTGTCGCCCATGAAGATCCGGGCCGGGTTGAAGTTGTGCGGCAGGAACCCGATGCAGATGCCGGCCAGCACCGCCGACTCCACCGCCGGCACCGACTGGGACGGGATCTCGACCGAGTTGGTCAGCGTGTAGGAGTAGACCATGAACGCGAGCGCGGAGATCCCGACGACGCCGGCCGCCAGGCCGTCGAGGCCGTCGATGAAGTTCACCGCGTTCACCGTGACGACGATGATCAGGATCGTCACCGTGTAGCTGAGGTCCGGCTCAAGCGGCATCGTCCCGCCCCCGGGGAGCGGTATCCAGGGGATGGTCGCGCCGGACCAGACCACGATGCCGCCGGCCGCGATCTGCCCGGCCAGCTTGGCCAGGGCGCCTATCTCCCAGCGGTCATCGACCATCCCGATGAGCACGAGCAGCCCGGCCGCCAGCAGCAGCCCGATGACGGTGCGCGACGACGGGAAGGCCCGCTGCAGGTAGGGGAGCCGCTCGGCGACCAGCAGCGCCGCCACCAGCCCGCCGTACATGGCGAGCCCGCCGAGCAGCGGCGTCGGCGCGGTGTGGACATCCCGGCTGCGGGGGGCGTGCTGGGCGTTGACCGCGATCGCGCCCCGCCGCACCAGCGGGGTGAGGAGATACGTCACCGCCGCCGCGATGATCAGAACGTAGAGATACTCGCGCATGGCGGCGGGCGATCAGGCGCCCGGTCCCTGATCGGCGACCGGATCGGCCTCGGCCGGCGCGGCGGACGCGGCCGCCTCGACGGACGCGGCCGGCAGGCTCGGCAGGCTCGGCAGGCTCGGCGGGCGCCACGATCCCGGCCGCGTTGGCGGCGGCGATGCTCTCCGCCGCCCGGCGGTCGGCCGGACTCAGCTCCTCTTCGACGACGGCCGGGTTGGCGGGCAGGTCAATCACCGGGACGACCTTGCGCAGGGCGTCGACGCTGATCGCCCCCGCGCGCAGCATCCGCGGCACCGTCCCGGTCAGATCGAGGATGGTGGACGGCACGTTGTCGGCGCACTGGCCGCCGTCCAGGTAGACCGAGACCGAGTCGCCGAGCTGCTGCTGCGCCTCGTCGGCCGAGGTGGCGGCGGGCTCGCTGTGCAGGTTGGCGCTTGACACCGCCATCGGGCCGGTCCGGCGGAGCAGGTCAAGCGCGACCGGGTGCAGCGGCATGCGGACGGCGACCGTCCCCAGGGTGTCGCCCAGGTCCCAGTGCAGGGTCGGGCTCGAGCGGAAGACCAGGGTCAGCGGGCCGGGCCAGAATTCGTCGATCAGGTCCTGGCCGTACGGGCCGAGCGTCTCGGTCAGCGCGGCCGCCGCCCGCACGCTGCCGACCAGGACCGGGGGCGGCATGTTGCGGCCGCGCCCCTTGGCGGCGAGCAGCGCGGTGACCGCGGCCGGGGTGAAGGCGTCGGCGCCGATACCGTAGACGGTGTCGGTGGGCAGCACGACGAGCTGGCCATCCTGCACGGCGCTGGTGGCCGCAACCAGGCCGTCTTCCCGCTGCTGCGTGTCGGCGCAGTCGTATCGAGCGCTCATTGATTCCATCCTAAGCAGAACCAGCCGGTCCTCGATGCGCGGCCCGAAGACGAAGCCAACCGTCGCCGCGGGCGCGCGATAACAATAGCGCTACTCGCCCGGCCACATTGCCGTGACGAACCGGTCTCTTCGGGCCAAATCCTTGTGATTGGTCGTATCCCGCCATCCGGCTTCCTCGGGGAACACCCAGAACACCTCCGCGCCCTGCGGGGCGCCGTGCTCGATGGCGAGCAGGCCGCCGGGTCGCAGCAGCCAGCGGGCCGCCCGCTCCACCCCGCGGATCGCGTCCAGGCCGTCGGCGCCGCTCCAGAGCGCGGCGGGCGGGTCGTACTCCGCCACCTCGGGCTGCACGATCGAGCCGAGCGGGATGTACGGGGGGTTGGAGACGAGCAGGTCAACCGTGCCGGCCAGCGACGCCAGCTCCTTGAGGCCCTGGCGCGGGTCGCCGGAGACGAAGTCGCCCTCGTGCAGCAGCACCCGCCCGGCGGTGTAGGAATCCACGTAGCGGGTGATGTTCCGCTCGGCCCAGCTCCTCGCCAGGGGATCCCCCTCGACGGCGTGCACGCTCGCCCTCGGCACCTCCTGGGCGATCGAGAGCGCGATCGCCCCGGATCCGGTGCCGAGGTCGACCGCGACCGGCTCGGCGACGTCCATCGCGCGCAGCCGGTCGATGGCCCAGCCGGTCATGACCTCGGTCTCCGGCCGGGGCACGAACACGCCGGCGCCGACGTCGAGCTCGAGGTACCTGAAGTACGCCCGCCCGGTGATGTGCTGGAGCGGCTCGCGGTTCTCCCGGCGGCCGATATCCACCCAGAACCGGGCGTCGAACTCCGCGTCCGGCACCGTGTGCAGCTCGCCGCGCTTGACGTTGTGGACGTGCGCCGCGATGATCTCGGCGTCGGCGCGCGGGGAGTCCACGCCCGCCTCCGCCAGCCGCGCCGTCGCCAGCGCGATCTCATCGAGCAGCAGCGTCATTAGCCCTCTGCCAGCTTCGCTTCCAGGTCGGCGGCCGCGAGAGCGTCGATGACCGCGTCCAGGTCGCCGTCGATCACCTGGTCCAGGTTGTACGCCTTATAGCCGACCCGGTGATCGGAGATCCGGTTCTCCGGGAAGTTGTAGGTGCGGACCCGCTCCGACCTGTCAACGGTGCGGACCTGGGCCTTGCGCTCGGCCGAGGCCTTCGCGTCCGCCTCCGCCTCGGCCGCCGCCAGCAGCCGCGAGCGCAGCACCCGGAGCGCCTGCTCCTTGTTCTGGAGCTGGCTCTTCTCGTTCTGGCAGGACACCACGATGCCGGTCGGCAGGTGGGTGATCCGCACGGCCGAGTCGGTCGTGTTGACCGACTGGCCGCCGGGGCCCGAGGACCTGAAGACGTCGACCTTCAGGTCGTTGTCGTTGATCTTGACCTCGACCGGATCGGCCTCGGGGGTGACCAGCACGCCCGCGGCCGAGGTGTGGATGCGCCCCTGCGACTCGGTGACCGGCACCCGCTGCACGCGGTGCACGCCGCCCTCGTACTTCAGCCGGGACCAGGCCCCGGTGCCGCCCCGGCCCGCCTTGACCGCGACGGTCGCGTCCTTCACGCCGCCGAGCCCGGTGACGGTGGAGTCGATGATCTCGGTCTTCCAGCCGTGCCGCTCGGCGAAACGCTGGTACATCCGCAGCAGGTCGCCCGCGAACAAGGCGGACTCGTCGCCGCCCTCGCCCGCCTTGACCTCGAGGATCGTGTCGCGATCGTCGTTCGGGTCCCTCGGCACGAGCAGCTTGCGGAGCCGTTCCTCGAGCTCCTCGCGGTGCTTGGCGAGCTCGACGGCCTCCTGCCCGAAGGTCGAGTCCTCGGTCGCCAGCTCGAGCGCGGCCTGCTCGTCCGCGCCGACCTGCCGCCATTCGAGGTAAGCGTTGACGATCGGCGTCAGCTCCGCGTACCGCTTGGCGAGCGTTCTGGCCTGATCCGCGTCCGCGTGCACGCCGGGATCGGCGAGGGCACGCTCAAGCTCGGCATGCTCGCTGGCCAGCTCACCCAACCGGTCGAACAAAGGGAAAACCTTCTCTCTCGCGCAGGGCAGGCGCTGCCTTAACCCTAGCGTCAACCACAACCTCACCGGACAAGCACAGCGCCCGCGTGCCCGTTAACGCGGGCACGCGGGCGCTGGCGAGGTCGCTACTTCTTCTTGGCGGCCGCCCCGGTGACCGGGCCCTTGCCGAAGCGCTTCTCGAACCGGGCGACGCGTCCGCCGGTGTCGAGGATCTTCTGCTTGCCGGTGTAGAACGGGTGGCACTGCGAGCACACGTCGGTGTGGATCACGCCGTTGGGCGCGGTCGACCTGGTGGTGAACTCGGCCCCGCAGCCACAGGTCACGGTCGTGACCTCGTAGTTCGGGTGGATGTCGGACTTCATCGGTTGGCTCCTTGCCTCAAAGGTCGCCGGGTCGCCGTCTTCAGCCTGCCCCGTCGAAACGAGGCAGGCGCGGCGTGAACCGGAACCCATCTAGTGTGCCAGACGCTCAAACTAGTTAGGTCTGGTTAATATTTCCGGCCGTTACCGGTCCCGGTCCATGCCCAGGGTGGTCTTCTGGACCTGGAGCAGGAACTCGGCGTTGGAGCGGGTCTTGCGCATCTGCTCCATGAGCAGTTCGAGCGCCTGCTGCGGCTCGAGGGCGTGCAGCACCCGGCGGAGCTGCCAGATGACCTTGAGCTCGTCCGGCGCCATCAGGATCTCTTCCTTGCGGGTGGACGACGCGTCCACGTCGACCGCGGGGAAGAGCCGCTTGTCGGCGAGCTCACGGCGGAGCCTGAGCTCCATGTTGCCGGTGCCCTTGAACTCCTCGAAGATGACCTCGTCCATCCGGGACCCGGTCTCGATGAGAGCGGTCGCCAGGATGGTCAGCGAGCCGCCGTTCTCGATGTTGCGGGCCGCGCCGAAGAACCGCTTCGGGGGGTAGAGCGCGGTCGAGTCGACGCCGCCGGACAGGATCCGGCCGCTGGCCGGCGCCGCCTGGTTGTAGGCGCGGCCGAGCCGGGTGATCGAGTCGAGCAACACGACCACGTCGTGGCCCATCTCGACCAGGCGCTTGGCCCGCTCGATGGCAAGCTCGGCCACCGTGGTGTGGGCCTCGGCCGGGTTGTCGAAGGTGGAGTGGATCACCTCGCCCTTGACCGTGCGCTGCATGTCGGTGACCTCCTCAGGACGCTCGTCCACGAGGACGACCATGAGGTGGCACTCCGGGTTGTTCTTGGTGATCGCGTTGGCGATGGCCTGCAGGATCATGGTCTTGCCGGCCTTCGGCGGCGAGACGATGAGGCCGCGCTGGCCCTTGCCGATCGGGCTGATCAGGTCGATGATCCTGGTCGCGAGCAGCGTCGGGTCGGTCTCAAGGCGCAGCCGCTGCTGCGGGTAGAGCGGGATCAGCTTGGAGAACTCGGGCCGGCGGATCGACTCCTCGGGGTCGAGGCCGTTGACCTTGTCCAGCCGGACCAGGGCGTTGAACTTCTCCCTGCGCTCGCCGTCCTTCGGCTGGCGGACCGCGCCCTCGATGACGTCGCCCTTGCGCAGTCCGTGCTTGCGGACCTGGGAGAGCGAGACGTAGACGTCGTTCGTCCCCGGCAGGTAGCCGGTGGTCCGCACGAACGCGTAGTTCTCGAGCACGTCGAGGATGCCCGCGATCGGGATCAGCACGTCGTCGTCGGCAATCACCGTCTCGGGCTCGGCGCCGGGGCGCTCGCCGCGACGCCGGTTGCGGTTGCGGAACCGGTCGCGACCGCGCCGCCCGCTCCTGTCGTCATCGTCGTCGATGGCGCGGTTGGCGTTGTCGCCGCGGTTCTGGTTGTCTCCCCGGTTCTGCCCGTCGCGGTTGGCGTTGTCGCCCCGGTTCTGGCCGCCGTTGCCGCCGCCCTGAGTGTTCTGGCCACTCCCGGCGTTGCTGGCGGCGGCGGGCTCGCGGCCGTCGCGCTGGTCACGGCCCGGGCGGTTCTCGCGGCCACCCTCGCGGTTGTCACGGCGCTGGTCGCGGCCGTTCCCCTGGTCGTCGCGGCGTCCGTTGCGCCGACGGTCCCGGCGGCCGTCCTGGCCGCCGCTCTGGCCCTGGGCCTCGGAGCCGGCCTCGGCCGACTGCTCGGCCGAAAGGCCCGCGTGCTGCGAGGCAGCCGAGACGCCGACCCGATCGGAAGTGGCGGCCCGGTCAGAGACGGCGGGGCGGTCCGTCTCCGCCACGGCGGAAGGACGGGCGGCAGCCGGCGCTTCGCCGTGGCCGGCCACTACGGGGGCGGCGGCATTGGCTGGCCGGGCGGATGTGTCTGCTTCCATAGCATCCTGATTCAGGGGGCGGGCGGTGTCGGCTCCCGCAGACGCAGCTCGCGTAGCTGATTGTTTGGGGGTTGAGCGCACGCCGCCGGTCCGCTCCGTAATCGCGGCGACGAGATCCCCCTTCCGCATCCGCCCCGTCCCGGAAATGCCGAGTTCCTGGGCGAGCCGCTGCAGATCGGAGACGAGCAACTTGGAAAGGTCGCCGCCACTACGGCCCGATGACCGTGGGGATGCGGCGGCCGGCTGCCCGATGGGGGGATCCTCGGACGCGGGGGCCGCGCCGCTGAGGAGTTCGGTGGTGTCGCTCACTAATGGTCCTTCCATTATGATCCTCGGCCGCCTAGGTGTCTTCTCGACCCGGGTTCCGTGGCGCCAGGCCCGATCGCATTGCTCGCGAGACCCTCATTTGCTCATGATGAAGGTTGCGGCTGCGCTCGGCATCTACTCCCGCACGTCGCGTCTGTCCGTGTGCGCGACCCGTCTCCGGAGCCGCCGGCGTGAAGATGTGCTGTGGAGTAGCGCTCAGGGGAACGTATCGCTCTCCTGGGGTGACGCTAAGAGCCCGATCCCTGGGCAGGTATACGTTACCCCCCAGGCGACGTCTGGATGACCAGCACCCGCCCCGCAAAGAGGCGACCGATGCTGTACCCAGCTTAACACCGACAGCGCCCACGGCATTCCTTTGCAGCCATCCATGTCGCGGAAAAGGGGTTTTCGCAGCCAGACGAGGGTTCCCGGGGGGAAAGGGCATCGTTTCCCCGGGAGACAACGGCCAGGCCTCACCGGATGCTCGGACCATCCGGAACTGCGCTGGCGCCGCGTCTCTCGACGGCTAGCGGGGTTATGCGCCAGTGAGTACCCGTTTCCCGCGCGATTGAATCCAGCTTCTCCAAGTCGGCTTCGCCGGCGCGGTCGGCGGTCAGCAGCGCGAGCGCCGACGGGCCCGCGCCCGACACGACCGCGGGCACCCCGGCCGCGCGCAGCCGGCTGACGAGGTCGTGCGTGGCCGGCATGACGGGGGCCCGGTAGCTCTGGTGGAGCAGGTCCTCCGAGGCGTCGAACAGCGCGTCCGGGCGGGCGGTGAGGGCGGCGACCAGCAGGGCCGCCCGGCCCGCGTTGCGGGCGGCGTGCGCGTGCGGCACGCTCGCGGGCAGCAGCCCCCGCGCCACCTTGGTGGAGACCGACTCCGGGGCGATGAACGCGACCGGCCGGATCTCCGCGAGGGGCTCGAGCCGAACGGCGTGCGCGGCCGCGGTCGAATCGGCCAGCCAGGCGATGGTGAGCCCGCCGAACAGGCACGGCGCGACGTTGTCGGGATGCCCCTCGAGGGCGCTGGCGAGCGGCAGCGCGTCCTGCGGGTCCACGCTCGCGCCGGCCAGCGCCCGCGCGGCCAGGATGCCGGCCACGATCGCGGCCGCCGACGAGCCGAGGCCGCGCCCGTGCGGTATCCGGTTGACGCAGCGCAGCGCCAGGCCGGGCGGCTGGTCAACCCCGAGGTCGTCGAAGGCCAACCGCATCGCGCGCACCACGAGGTGCTGCTCCCCCGCGTCGGCGACCTCGGCCGCCCCCTCGCCTGACACCTCGACCGACAGCCCCGACGCCGTCACCACGACGTCGATCTCGTCGTGCAGGCCGAGCGCCAGCCCGAGCGCGTCGAAGCCCGGCCCCAGGTTCGCGCTCGTGGCCGGCACGCGGACCAGAACCGGGGTCTCACTCCACGTCATCTAGGCCAGCCCGAGGGCGGCGGCGGCGGAGGCGGCGTCCACCGGGACCGTCGTCGGGGCGGGCGCGCCGGACAGCGCCCAGTCCGGGTCCTTGAGCCCGTTGCCGGTGATCGTGCAGACCACCCGCGAGCCGCCGGGGATCCTGCCGTCGCCGGCCGCCGCGAGCAGCCCGGCCACGCTCGCCGACGACCCGAGCTCGCCCCAGACCGCCTCGTCGCGCGCGAGTATCCGGTACGCGGCGAGGATCTCCCGGTCGGTGACCTTGTCGATCAGGCCGCCGGACTCGTCGCGGGCCGCCTCGGCCAGCGTCCACGACGCCGGGTTGCCGATCCGGATGGCGGTCGCGATCGTCTGCGGGTGCGTCACCGGCGCTCCGTCCACGATCGGCGCCGCGCCGCTGGCCTGGAAGCCGAACATCCGGGGCCGCTTGCTGGCCAGCCCGAGGCCGGCGTACTCCTGGTAGCCCATCCAGTAGGCGGTGATGTTGCCGGCGTTGCCGACCGGCAGGCAGTGAATGTCGGGCGCGTCGCCGAGCGCGTCCACGACCTCGAACGCAGCCGTCTTCTGGCCCTGGATCCGGTCCGGGTTGACCGAGTTGACCAGCGCCACCGGGTAGTCGACCGCGAGCTTGCGGGCGAGCTCGAGGCAGTCGTCGAACGACCCGTCGACCTGGAGCAGCTTCGCGCCGTGGACCAGCGCCTGGGCCAGCTTGCCGATCGCGATCTTGCCCTTGGGCACGAGCACGGCGCAGGTCAGGCCGGCCCGGGCGGCGTACGCGGCCGCCGATGCCGACGTGTTCCCGGTCGAGGCGCAGATCACCGCCTGCGCGCCCTGCGCCGCCGCCACGGTGATGGCGACGGTCATGCCGCGGTCCTTGAACGACCCGGTCGGGTTGAGGCCCTCGACCTTCAGGTACACGTCGCACCCGGTCCGGGCGGACAGCACCGGGGCCGGAAGCAGCGGCGTCCCGCCCTCCTGGAGGGTGATCGCGGGCATCCCGACGGTGACCGGGAGCCGGTCCCGGTACTCGGTGATGACGCCCCGCCACGCCGCGCGCGCCCCGGTGGCGGCCGGGGCCTGCGAACCGGTCACTGGTCTTCCTCCCCCTCAACTCGCATCACGCTCGCCACCGCCCGGACGACCGGCAGCGCCTGGAGCTCGGAGATCGTCGCCGCCAGATCGGCGTCCCGGGCCACGTGGGTGACGATGACCAGCAGCGCCTCGGTGCCCCTGCTGGTCTGCCGGACCGCCTGGATGGAGACCCCGTGCCGGGCGAAGGCCTCCGCCACCGGGGCGAGGACGCCGGGCTTATCGGCCACGTCCAGCGAGACGTGGTACCTGGTCAGGGTGTCGCCCATCGGCAGCACCGGCAGCTCGGCGTAGGTCGTCACCTCGGGGCCCCTGGTCCCCGCCAGCCGGTTCCGCGCGACCGCGACGAGGTCGCCGAGGACCGCGCTGGCGGTCGGGGTGCCGCCCGCTCCCGCTCCGTAGAACATCAGCTGGCCGGCCGACTTCGCGTCCACGAAGACGGCGTTGTAGGCGCCGCCAACGGCCGCGAGCGGGTGCGTCCTCGGGATCATCGCCGGGTGCACCCGGACCGCGACCCCCTCGTCGGTGCGCTCGCAGATCGCGAGCAGCTTCACGATCCGGCCGAGCACCTTGGCCGAGGCGATGTCGGCCGCGGTCACCTCGGTGATCCCCTCGCGGTAGACGTCGGAGGCGGTGACCCGGGTGTGGAATGCGAGCGAGGCCAGGATGGCTGCCTTGGCGGCGGCGTCGAACCCCTCGACGTCGGCGGTCGGGTCGGGCTCGGCGTAGCCGAGCGCCTGCGCCTCCTCGAGCGACTCGCTGAAGTCGGCGCCAGAGGAGTCCATCCGGTCGAGGATGAAGTTCGTCGTCCCGTTGACGATGCCCATCACCCGGTGCACGGTGTCCCCGGCCAGAGACTCGCGCAGCGGACGGAGGATCGGGATCGCGCCCGCTACCGCCGCCTCGTAGTAGAGGTCGGCTCCGTAGTCGCGGGAGACGCGGTGAATCTGCTCGGCGTGCTCGGCCAGCAGGGCCTTGTTGGCGGAGACGACCGACTTGCCGCGTTCCATCGCGCCCAGGATCAGCGAGTGCGCGGGCTCGATGCCGCCGATGACCTCCACCACGATGTCCACGTCGGGCCTGGTCGCCAGCCCCATCGCGTCGGTCGTGAGGAGGTCGCGGTCGATGCCGGGACGCGGGTGCGACAGCCGCCGGACGGCGATGCCGGCGATCTCGAGCTGCGCGCCCGACCTGGCCGCCAGCTCGGCCGCCTCCTCGCGCAGCAGCCTGGCCACCTGGGTGCCGACGACGCCGCAGCCGAGCAGCGCCACCTTAAGCGTCTTGCCGTTTGGCTCAGTCATCCGACGTCCAATCGCAGCAGGTCATCAAGCGTTTCCCGGCGGACGATCTCGCGCGCCCCGCCGTCCCGCACCGCCACCACGCCGGGGCGCGGCAGGTGGTTGTAGTTGGAGGCCAGCGACCGGCAGTACGCGCCGGTCGCCGCCACCGCGAGCAGGTCGCCGGGCGCCAGGTCGGCGGGCAGGTGGCAGTCCTTGACGACGATGTCGCCGCTCTCGCAGTGCCGCCCCACCACCCGGGCGAGCATGGGCGGCGCGTCCGAGGAGCGCGACGCGAGCGCGCAGGTGTACGAGGCGTCGTAGAGCGCGGTGCGGATGTTGTCGCTCATCCCGCCGTCGACGCTGACGTAGGTGCGAATGCCGTCCACGTTCTTGATCGTGCCGACCTCGTACAGCGTCACCGTGGAGGGCCCGATGATGCCGCGGCCGGGCTCGATCGTCAGCCGGGGCTCGGGCAGCCCGAAGGCCGCGCACTGCGCGGCGACGATCGCCCGCAGCCCCGTCGTCAGGCTTTTCACCTCGGGCGGGTCGTCCTCGGGGGTGTAGGCGATGCCGAACCCCCCGCCCAGGTCCAGCTCCCGGATCGCGACGCCGTGCTCGGCGTGAATCCGCGCCGCCAGCTCGAGCACCCGCCGGGCGGCCACGTCGAAGCCGCCGGTGTCGAAGATCTGCGACCCGATGTGCGAGTGCAGCCCGGCGAACTCGAGCGCGGGCAGCGCCAGCACCCGCCTGACCGCCTCGTCGGCGGCGCCGGACGCGAGCGAGAAGCCGAACTTCTGGTCGTCGTGGGCGGTGGCCATGAACTCGTGGGTGTGCGCCTCGACCCCGGTCGTGACCCGGACCAGGACGCGCGGCCGGGTGCCGGCGATGTCGGCGTGGTAGGCCAGCCGGGCGATCTCCTCGAACGAGTCGACCACGATGTGGCCGACCCCGGACGCCACCGCCTGCTCGATCTCGGCGGGCAGCTTGTTGTTGCCGTGCAGCGTGATCAGGGCCGGGTCCACGCCGGCCGAGAGCGCCACCGCCAGCTCGCCGCCGGTGCACACGTCCACCCCGAGCCCCTCGTCGGTCACCCAGCGCAGCACCGCCCGCGAGCAGAACGCCTTGGCCGCGTAGGCGACGTGCGCGTCCGGGCCGAACGCCTCGGCGTACTCGCGGGCCCGGCTGCGGACGTCCGCCTCGTCGGTGACCAGCACCGGAGTGCCGAACCTGGCGGCCAGGTCGCGCGCGTCGACGCCGCCGAGCGTCAGCACCCCGCCCAGCCGCTGGGCGCCGCGGGGCCAGATCGCCGGGTTGAGCGCGTTAAGGTCGGCGGGCGGCGCCGGCGGGTGGTCGGCCGGCAGCACGTCCCCGTGCCTCGGCCCGGCCGGGTGGGCGACACGACTCACTGCGGTTCCCCATTCTCAACGTCTCAACTTCACAGCCGGTCGGGCGCGCCGACTCCGAGGAGCCCGAGTCCGGCCGCCAGCCCGGTCCGCGCCGCCTTCGCCATGGACAGTCTGTCAGTTCCGGGCACCCGGGCGTTTGCTGGGTAACCGACACAGATCAGGGCGGCGACGGTGACGCTGGCCAGTTCCTCCAGGTACCGGGCGAACTCATCCGGCCGGCCACGACGCGCGGCCACGGCGACCCGTTCCGGGAGCCACGACAGCGCGTCAAGCAGCACCAATTCCGCCTGGTGGGCGAGCGGATGCCGTGGGACCGCTGGCCTCCCGAGGGTGATAGGGCGGGAGTTGGCTGCCCAGCGCACCCCGGACGCGGCGCGGGCGTGCGCGTACCTCACAGCATAGGCGGGGTTGCCCAGCACATGCCTCGCGATTTGCTGCCGGTCGATCCCCACCGGCCGCCCCGGCGCCGCCCTGGCCAGCGAGAACCGGACCGCGTCGGCCCCGGCCCAGGCGACCGCCCGCGACAGTTCGGTCTCCGGCGGCAGCCGGGTCGCGGCTGGTCCCTCTTCTTCTGCTTCGGAACGGACCGTTGCTCCGCCGCCGAATGGAGACTGCTGCGGCGAGGGCGAAGACACGGTCCGTTCGACACCCTCGGGAACAGCTGCCGTCGCGCCCGCCGCGGCGGCCAGCCGGGCGGTCAGCTGCGCGGCGAGTGCCGCTCTGGCCTTTTCCCAGCTCACCTCGGTGAGCGGGTCCCCTCCGGGCGGGGCCGCCAGGCGGACGCCGCGCAGCGCGACGCTGGTGGCGCAGCCGGGACCGGCGGCGACGATGCGGCCGGGGAGGGCCGCGAGGGCCTCGGGGGAGACGGTGACGGTGATGAAGCCGGGGCCGGTGACCTCGGCCCGGGCGATGTCGCCGGCGCCCTCCAACCGGGCCGCGACGCGAGCCGCCAGCGGACGTGGCTGTTCGCCAGAAGCGAACGCAACGCTCGAGGCGTACTGCCCGGGCGTACCGGTCGGGCGCAGCCCGGGATCGGCCGGCCCGAGCCCCTCGTCCGCGATCGCGCGCGCGATCGCGTGCCGCACGTCGCTGGTGATCACCGCGCTACGCGGGCGGGGCGCCGGCCAGCTCGCGGACCACGCGGATCATCTCGCCGGGATCGAAGGGCTTGGTCAGGTAGGCGTCCGCGCCGACGTTGGCGCCCCGGGCGATGTCGTCCTCCTGGGCGCGGGCCGTGATCAGGACCACCTTGATGTGCGCGGTCTCGGGCGTCTTGCGCAGCTGGACGGCGGTCTCCCACCCGTCAAGCCGCGGCATCATCACGTCCAGCGTGATCACGTCGGGCGCGATCGACTGGACCCGGTCAATGCAGTCCTGGCCATCGACCGCCGTCACCACGTCGAACCCCTCGAGGGTTAGATTCACGGCGATAAGCTGCCGGATGACCTCGTCGTCGTCCACAACGAGCACCCTCCCCAAACCATGCGTCACAGTCCGTGAGGCTACCGCGTCAGGGAACTACTTGCCATGGCTGCGGAGCGTGTCCTCCGCCCGTCACCGGTGCGTCCCGCGCGCGTGTCACGAGCGCGGCCCCGGGCTGGTAGCATTTCTGCGTTAGTGAGCCCCCATAGCTCAGGGGATAGAGCATCGGCCTCCGGAGCCGGGTGCGCAAGTTCGAATCTTGCTGGGGGCGCCTACATCCGAGGCGATCTGACTGCCGTGTTGGCAGGCCGGGTCGCCTAGTTTTTTGTTCGGGTCACATCGACCGCAGAAGACTCGCCGGCCACTCCGCGCACGCACCAAGCCGCCGTCAGCATGATCACGAATGATTTTCTTCCTGGCGAAGGATAATTATCGAATAGGTGCACAAATCCTTCGTGAAAATAAAATCTTTCGTGATCGCAGCGGCGGAGCGGGCGATGGTGGCGACGCCCGCGACACGCCTGGGATCGGGCCATATCAACCGGGAAGCCCGGGGTCGGCCTTGGCTTGTGGCAGTCGGCACTTCGGCGCGCGCCGGGGGCGGCGTGCTCGCCGGGCGCAGCAGCGGCCCGGAGCGGAGCAGGGAGCCGCCGGCAACCGCGCCGACGGCGAAGATGCCGGCGGTCCACCAGAACGCGGTGTCGTAACCGTGCGCCAGCGCCAGTCCGGTCAGGGCCGGGCGGCCGATAAGCCGGGCCGCGGCGAGGTGCGCGGCGAGGTAGGAGGTGACGGCGGCGGCGAAGATGGTGTTCAGCAGCGAGGTGCCGACCGAGGCGCCGAGTTGCTGGCCGACGGTGACGGTCGCGGATGCCACGCCCGCGTCCTGCGGTACCACGCCGAACGTGCCGGTGTTGATGGCCGGCGCGATCACCATGCCGATGCCGATCCCGGCCAGGATCATCGGGCCGAGCACGCCCGCCCCGTAGCCGGTGTGCGGGCCCAGCGGAATGGGCCGCAACGCAGCGATACGGCGAGCCTAGACGGCGTGAAGATCACGCTGCGGCGGACCGGGGGCGTAATTACCTATTGATGACTGATTCCTCCCGCCGGGTGCCGCCGTAGCGTTCTGATCAGTGAGAACACGCCACTGACACCCTCCGAGGGGAATTACCGCAATGTCCGCTTTCGTCATCGCCAACGTTCGCCGCCTCATCAACCCCAGCCCGGAGATCGCCGAGTACCTGAGGCGGATCGACGACACCCTGGACCCGTTCGGCGGGCGATTCCGGGTCCATGACACCCCGCCGCAGGTCCTCGAGGGGACGTGGGGCATGGGCGTCATCGTGATCGACTTTCCCGACTGCGGCAGCGCCCGGGGCTGGTACGAATCCGCCGCCTACAAGGAGATCGCCCACCTGCGGACCGACAACCTCGAGATGGATGTGATCATGGTCGACGGGGTCCCCGACGGCTATCGGGCCGACAAGAGCATCGCCAGCCTGCCCTTCGTCACCGCCGACGACCTGTGACAGCCCGCGCTGTCCGTTGCCCGCCGGGGTTGAGCGCGAAGACGGGGCGGCCGATGCCCCTCATCAGCGGAATCACCCGGCTCGGGTAACGACAGGTCGGCGCGGGCCTCGTCGACCTGTCGCATGATGCGGTGGGCGCCGGTCGCGTCGGCGATCGCGGCCGCCTCGGACAGCAGCGTACGGGCATAGTCGCGGCGGTCATCGGCGGCGGCGATGTAGGCCTGCCCGACCAGGTTCGCTGCCACGCCGGGCATGAGGCCGATTTCCCGGCGCAGCCGGGTTGACTCCTCGAGCCGCGCGCGGGCGCCGTCCAGGTGCCCGGCCCGGTGCTCGGCGATGCCCAGGTGCCGCAGCGCCTCGGACATCGTGCTCTTGTCGCCGACCTGTGCCGCCAGCTCGCGGGAGCGTTCAAGGATCGGCACCGCGGTCTGATCGTCACGCCGGACGACCTGGTGGAAGCAGCCGACCCAGAACAGCGCCTCGGCCTCGCCGCGCACGTCCGCAAGCGCGCGGTACAGCTTGGCCGCGCGCTCAAACAGCACAAGCTCGCCTGGATCCTCGACAGCCCGGTCGGGGTCCTCGTCCAACTGCCCGAGGAAACGCGTGTGAATGACCCGGCCGCGGGCCAGGGCGAGATCGGCCTCTACCCCGTCCAGTTCGCTGTCCGCGGTCGACAGCGCGCCCGCGTCGCCGTCGAAGACGGCGCGCTCGTAGAGCAATCGGGCGTGTTCAATCCGGTTTTCCGCGCTCATCGTCGCCTCCGTCCCCCTCGTCCCAGATCATCTCAGATCACGGGCACGGCCGCGCGCATCGGCGTTACCAGGAATAGGTGCCGCCGTTCTCGCTGAGGAACACCCCGGTTGCCTCGCTATCCGGTTGGGTGATCTGGCGGGCAATGCGCGCTCCCGCTTCCTCGGCGGTGAGATGGCCGCTGTGGTGATTCAGGTCGGTGGCGACGTACCCGGGCGAGACGGCGTTGACGGTGATGCCGTCCGCGCGCAGGGTGTGCGCGTAGATCAGCGTGATCGCGTTGAGCGCGGCCTTGGATGAGTTGTAGCCGAGCAGGTTCGCGTACTGCCAGAGCGGCGATTCCGGGTCGGCAAGCGAAGCGACGGTCCCCAGGCTGCTTGACACGTTCCCGATGTAGCCCGCCAACGATTTCCGCAGTAGCGGGACCATCGCGTTGGTGACGGCGACGACGCCGAAGACGTTGGTCTCGTAGGTCTCTCGCAGCAGCGCGACGGGCAGTTCGGTCGGCGGATGGGGTCGGTCTCGGCTGATGCCCGCGTTGTTCACGAGGATGTCCAGGCGCCCGTAGTCGGCGTCAATAAGCGCGGCGGCGGAGGTGATCGTCGCGGCGTCGGTGACGTCGAGGCGCACGAATCGGGCGTCGAGTCGGTCTGCGGCGAGCTGGCGCGCCGCCGCCGCGCCGCGCTCACTGTCGCGCGCGCCCAACAGTACGGTATGCCCCGATCGGGCGAGGGCGGCGGCGGTTGCGAATCCGATCCCCTTATTCGCCCCGGTGATCAGCACGATCTTCTTCTCGGATGTCTCACTCATAGCGGCACGATCGCAAGAGAGCGCCGGCAGCGGGAGAGCCTCGTTGAGGCTGGTATCGCGGGTCCCATGGTCGAGGCGCCGCGGATCGGCGATCCTGGGGATGTGGAGCAGACCAACCGGGCAGAGCTGGCAGCGTTTCTCCGGCACCGCCGCAGCCAGGTGCGACCCGCCGATGTGGGGCTGGCCGAGGGGCCGCGACGCCGGACGCCGGGCCTACGGCGACAGGAGGTCGCGGAGCTGGCCAGCATGTCGGTCGACTACTACATCCGGCTGGAGCAGGGCAGGGGGCCCACGCCGTCGCCCCAGATGCTCGCCTCGATCGGCCGGGCGCTGCGGCTGTCCGACGACGAACACGCCTACCTGCGCCATCTCACGGACCCCGAGCCCGCTCTCGGCACGGGCCCGGGCGATGAGGTGCGCCCGGGCGTCTTGCACCTGATTGAACGGCTGAACGATACGCCAGCCCTGGTCTGTAACGCCCGCTACGACGTGCTCGCCTGGAACCGGATGGCGGCCGCCCTCCTCGGCGACTTCTCCGCCCTCCCCGCAGCCGAGCGCAACATCGTCTGGCGGTTCTTCACCGACCCCGCCGCCCGCGCCCGCCACGACCCCGCCGGGGGCGATCAGTTCGCCCGCGAGTCGGTCGCCGACCTGCGCGCGGCAAGTGCGCGCTACCCGGAC
This sequence comes from uncultured Actinomycetota bacterium, assembly GCA_963836195.1. Lineage (GTDB taxonomy): Bacteria > Actinomycetota > Actinomycetes > Streptosporangiales > Streptosporangiaceae > Trebonia. The sequence continues at coordinate 186,504 of CAWIIX010000026.1, forward strand.
GACGCTGGTGTCCGCGCCCTCATCGACCGGCTGAACAGCGCCAGCGCGGACTTTCGCGATCTGTGGGCCGACGTCGAGGTGTCCACCCGTCGATCGACCCGCAAACGCCTCCGCCACCCAGCCGTCGGCTGGCTCAACCTGGACTGCGACGCCCTGCACGATCCCGAGCGCGACCACTGGATCATCCTCTATACCGCAGTCCCCGGCACCCCTGACCACGACGCGCTGCGTCTGCTCAACGTGATCGGCACCCAAGACCTGACCACGCGGCAGTAACCGCTGAGGACGGCTTACTCGTCCCGCGAGCTCACCCGGCCGTGGATCAGGCCGTAGCCGATGGCCTCGGCGGTGGTGAGCGTCCGGCTGCGCCTGGCGTCGTCCCGGACCTCGTCCGCCTCCCGCCCGGTCGCCTCCGCGATCCGGTAGTAGAGCGAGTCGAGCATCCGCTCGGCCTGCTGCTGTCGTTCGGTCACCGCGGTCACCGTGCCGTCGAACTCCAGCCTCGGCTCCGACAGCGCGAACGACGCGTTCGGGTAGGCGAGCCGACGCGGGCAACTGGCCAGCACGCCCAGCGCCGCGCCCCGGATCTCGCCGCCTGCCTGCGCGTGGACCGGGACCCTGAGCACGTCGAGGACGCCCATCACCGCGAGGGCGGCGGGCAACTCGGAGCGCAGGTTCTGCAGCTCCAGCCGGATCGGCTCGTCGCCGTCGCCGTCGGCGTCGAGGGTGAGGAACTGCGCCGACAGCCGGGTCGCGGCGTCGTCGTCGAGCAGGCCGGTGGCCATGATGATCCGCTTCTCCAGCAGCCGGTCGTACAGCCGGTCCTGCCAGTCCGCGTGCGGGTCCATCCACACCCGCGTCCCGGGAACCGGGCCGGGCTCGCCCGGCGGAGTGCGCCCGGGCGTCCCCGGACTGCCGGGGGCGCCGGGCTCGCCCGGCCGCGGGAACTCCCCCGGGCGCGGGAACTCTCCCGGCTGGGGCGGGCCGCCCGGCCACCGCTGCTGCTCAGCCATTCAGCCTCCAGGTGATCTGGCCGCCGACGGCGGCCGCGTACCGCTCGAGGGTGGAGGTGCGCACGTCGGCGGTGCCCGCCTCCAGCCGGGCGACCGCGGATTGCGAGGTGCCCATCCGCGCGGCGACCTCGGTCTGCGACAGGCCCGCCGCCAAACGCTGCCCCACCAGCTCGCGGACCAGGCCGGCCCGCTCGGCCGCCATCCGGCGCAGCGCCATTTCGCGGAAACCCGGCAGCATCGGCAGGTCGGGCGAGACCGGCCCGGCGCCCTCTTCGGCATCCTCCATACATCAAACGGTATCTCAAATTTGAGATAGGCGTCGAGGTCGAGCTCAATCCGCCGTCGACAGCAGCAGCTTCGACGGGTCGGGCCAGACGAATCTCATTCCTTGCGGGCTGCCGTTCAGCCGGGCCGGGTCGCCGCCCGGCGGCGACACCGGGCTGGTCTCGACGCAGGTGCCGCCGCGGGCGGTGTAGAAGGCGCGGGCGCCGGCGTTCTGCTCGAGCACCCACAGGTAGAGGCCGGAAGCGGGCGCGGAGTCGAGGACCGCCTGCGCCGTCAGCGCCATCAGCCGGGTTCCGACTCCCATCCTCTTCAGCCCGTAGGCGACGTGCAGGTTGTCAAGCAGCGCGCCCCACTCGGCGTTCTCGACGAGCTGGGTGTGCGCGAGCCCGACGACCTCGCCGCCGAGCTCGGCCACGATCGTGCGCGCCTGCGGGTCCTGCGCGCTCAGCCGCTCGGTCCACCGCGCCCGCAGGAAGCCGGCCACGTCGCCGTCGAGGAAGGCGTCCGAGAACGCCGTTGCGGCTGAGTGCTTGTTGGCACTCATGCCGCAGCCGCCTGGGGGGCGGCGGTCCCGGTCTGACCCGGGTTGGCGGTGCCGGGTTCCTGTTTCATCGCGGCGCGCCCGGCCGTGAGGCCGGGTCTTACCGCCGCTCCGCAGGCGTTTAGCCTGTCCGCCCCACTGGCGGCCAGCGACAGCAGATTACGGGCCGCGTTCACGTCCCGGTCCAGCACCAGCCCGCACGCGTCGCACTGGTAGATCCGCTCGGCGAGGGTCAGCTTGGCTTTCACCGACCCGCAGCCCGAGCACTTCTTACTCGACGGGTACCAGCGGTCCGCCACCACCAGCGTCCCGCCCTCCCGCGCCGTCTTATAGCCCAGCATCCGCCGCGCCGCCCCGAACCCCTGGTCCGACACCGCCCGGGCGAGCCTGCGGTTGGCGATCATCCCGGTGACGTTCAGGTCCTCCACGACCACCCTCTCGTACCGGATCGCCAGCGCGGTGGTCGCCTTGTGGAGCGCGTCCGCACGGAGATTGGCGGTGCGGGCGTGGACGCGGGCGAGCCGCGCGGCGCTTTTGCGCCGTCCCGCCGACCCGGGCTGTTTGCGGGAGTGCGCGCGGGACGCCCGGCGCAGCCTCCGCAGGCCCGCCCGCAGCGATTTCGGTCCGGCCACCTCGATCAGCCGCCCCCGGCCGTCCACCCCGGTCAGCAGCGTCTTGACCCCGAGGTCGACCCCGACCGCCGTACCCGGCCTGGCGTGCCGCTCCGGCGCGTCCCGGTCCACCTCGACGGTGAACGACACGAACCACCGGTGAGCCGTCCGCGATACCGTGGCCGACAAGATGCGCGCCGTGCCGGCGTCGATCTTGCGGGCGAGCTTGAGCACCGGCTCGTGGGTGCGGATCGACCCTAGCCGGGGAAGCGTCACGGCGCCGCGACCGCAGCGGATCGCCCCGGTCAGCCGGAACGAGTCCCGGCACTTCCCCCGCTTCTTAAACCTCGGGAACCCGAGCCGCCTGCCCTTGCGCTCGCCCTTCCTCGACTTGACGTAGTCCCGCAGCGCCCGGTCGAGGTTGCGGAAAGCCTCCTGGTAGGCGCACTTGGAGTTCTCCGCCCACCAGGCAAGGCCCCTGTTCGCCTTCTTCTCCGCATTCCACAACTTGTGCAGCTCAGCCGCCGAGAACCACTTCCCCTCGGCCGCGTACCGCTCCCGGCACCTGGCCAGGCCCCAGTTCCACGCGAACCGCGCCGCGCCCGCATGCGACCGCAGCATCCGCTCCTGCGCCGGGGTCGGGTCCAGCGCGAACCGGTACGCCTGCACCACCTTCACCGCCCGCCCTCCTGCCCGCCCACGCCCGAAATAATGAGAACAGGGTATCGAGCAGGTCCGACATTCCGGTAATCACATCGAACTTTCGCATGCGCGACCGCGCGCGTCACGGACTATCCGATCACCAGTGAGCGCCAGGAAACGCGGAAGACCACCCCGACGGCAACAGTCGACAGCCCGCGAGCGCCGGCTATCTGCGAGACACCATCAAGGGAACCGGCGCGATCGTGGTGGGACGGCGCGTCTACGACTACACCAGCGGCTGGGGCGGCAATCACCCCCTCGGCGTGCCGCTCTTCCTGTTCACGCACCGCCCGCCGCAGTCCTGGCCGACCCCCGACGCGCCGTTCACCGCCGTGCCCGAGGGGGTGGCCGCCGCCATCGGCCAGGCCAAGACGATCGCGGTCGGCAAGGCCGTCCCCCTAGCCGGGCCCAGCATCATCCAGCAGGCGCTTGACCTCGACCTGGTCGACGAGACCGCCGTGGACCTGGCGCCGGTGCTCCTGGGCGAGGGCGTCCTCTTCTTCGACGAGCTCGCGACAGCCCCCCTGCTCCTGGATGACCCGGAGGTCATTCAGGGGTCGCGAGTCACCCATCCGCGCTTCCGGGTCCGCCGCGCGACCGGCGGCTAGCGCTCGCCGTCCTCGGTAAGCATCGCGACCAGCTGCGGGATCCGGTCGAGGAGGCGGGCGCCGTCGATCGGGTTGCTGTAGTCGCGGGAGTGCACGATGAGGCCGTCGCGGACCGTGACGACCATGACGAAGGCGAGCGAGAACGGGCTCGCGTCGGCGCCCTTGCGCCCCTCGAGCCGGTACTCGGCCACCACCACCTCGGGGTCGGCCGTCTCATGGATCCGCACGTCCACCGCCCGGGTGTACCGGCGCGCCGCCAGCCCGGCCGTGACCCGGGCCCGGAACTCGTCCCTGGTCATCTCCGTCCGCTCCGGCGCGAGCCCGGCCGCGAACGGCATCTCGATGACGAATCGCTCGGCGTAGCAGTCGGCCATGTCCCCCGGTTCCGGGCTGATGGCCGCCTGCAGAAACCGCTCGATGGTCTGCCGGGCGGTGCCGCCGGTCGCGCTCATGAGTCCGTCCTTACCGATGCGGTTGACGCGGTTGACGCGGTCGATCCGGAGAGCCGGTCGAGAGCCGCGACCGCCGCCGACGGCAGCCGAACGGCCCCGGCGGCGATGTTCTCGGCCAGATGCGCGGGGTCGGAGGTGCCCGGGATCAGCAGCGTGCGGTCGTAGTGCGACAGCAGCCAGGCCAGCCCGACCTGGGCTGGGGTGGCGCCGACCTCGGCCGCGATGGCGATCACGGCCGGGTGGTCGGTCACCCGCGCCCGGTTGGCGAACGCCGAGCCGAGCGGGAAGAACGGCACCCAGGCGACGCCGAGCGCACGGCACCGGTCGAGGACGGGCTCGCCCGTCCGGTCGATGACGCTGTAGAGATTCTGCACGCAGGCGATGCCCGCGGGCGCGGCCCGGTCGAGCTGCTCGGCCGAGACGCTGCTGAGGCCGATGCCGCCGATCTTGCCCGCGTCCCGCAGCGCGGCCAGCTCAGCCAGCTGGTCGTCGATGTCGACGAGCTGCTCGCCCTCGGCGACGATGCCGGGGGCGGCGTCGAGGCGGCGCAGGTTGACCACGCCGATCTGGTCGACCCCGAGCGTGGCCAGGTTGGCCTCGACCTGGGCGCGGAGCTGCTCCGGCCGCTGGGCCGGGACGAGGCCGCCGCCGGCGTCCCGCTCCGCCCCGACCTTGCTGACCAGCACCAGGTCGTCCGGGTAGGGCGCCAGCGCCGCCCGGATGAGCGCGTTGCAGTCGCCGTAGAACTGGGCGGTGTCGATGTGGTTGACGCCGGCGTCGACCGCCTGCCGCAGCACCGCGAGCGCCGTGTCCCGGTCCGCGTTCCGGCCCTCGAGCTGCATCGCGCCGAACCCGATGCGGGCGACCGCCCGCCCCGCCATCCGCGCGGTGCCGCCCGGAGCGGGGACGGGCGGCGGTGGAATTCCGTCTTCTGACCTGCTGTCGTCATCGGAGATCCTCCGAACGTGGCATAGTGAAGAGGGAACCGGAGGAACCTCCGGTAAATCCATCGTAGCAGATAAACGGAGGCGCCTCCGTATTATGTCGACGCCTAGTCCGAGGGAGGCCCAGCCTCGGCGTCCGCGGGCGGACGCCGAGCGGAACCGGGCGCGCCTGCTCGACGCGGCCCGGGCCGCGTTCGCGTCCGGCCGCGAGCCGGTGACGCTCGAGCAGATCGCGCGCGACTCCGGCGTCGGCATCGGCACCCTCTACCGGCACTTCCCGACCCGCGAGGCGCTGGTCGAGGCGCTGTACCGCAAGGAACTGGCGGACCTCTGCGCCAGCGTCGACGACCTGCTGGCGACGCTCCCGCCCGACCGGGCGCTGCGGGCGTGGATGGACCGGTTCGCCGACTACGTCGCGGCCAAGCGGGAGATGGCGGACACGCTGCGGGCGGTCTTCGCCGCGGGCACGGTGACGGTGTCGCATGCCCGCGAGGAACTGGCCGCCGCGGTCAGCGCCGTCCTCGCGGCCGACGCTCGCCACCAGGACGCTGCGCGACGACGTGCGTCCGGAGGACATCGTCGCCTTGATCGTCGGCAGCTTCACCGCGACCTCGCTGGCGGGCGGGCGCGAGCAGCTTGAGCGCATGTTCGACCTGCTGATGGACGCGGTCCGACGCCCGGCCGCGCCGCCCGCCGCCGATGACTCCGGCCGTGTGGGATCGTCGGAGTAATCAGGGTAAGAGGCACGCAGCCACAGGGGATGACGAGAGGACGCGCTCATGACGCCGACCGGGCAGCAGCCTGCCACCGGGTACGCGCAGGCCAACGGGGTCGACATCTACTGGGAGAGCCGCGGCAGCGGCGGGACGCCGCTGGTGCTGGTGCACGGCGGGTACGGCCTGGCGAGCATGTTCGACGGGCTGGCGGGCGAGCTCGCGGCCGACCGCCAGGTCATCGCGCTCGAACTGCAGGGACACGGCCATACGGCCGACGTCGCCCGGTCGTTCACCTGGGACGACTTCGCCGAGGACATCGCCGCGGTGATACGAGCGTCTCGGGCTCGGCCCGGTTGACCTGCTCGGCTACTCGCTCGGCGGCGGCGCCAGCCTGCGCTGCGCGATCCGGCACCCGGAGGCGGTGCGCAAGCTCGTGGTCATCTCCGCGCCGTGCCGCCGCTCCGCCTGGTTCCCGGAGATCCTGGCCGGCTTTGACCAGATGAGCGGGGCCACGCTGTTCGACACGCTGCGGCAGAGCCCGATGTACGAGCAGTGGACGAAGGTCGCCCCCGACCCGTCGTCGTTCCCGACGCTGATCGACAAGACCGGCGCGCTGCTGCGCCAGCCCTACGACTGGACCGACGAGGTCAAGCTGATGGAAGTCCCGGCCCTGCTCATCTACGGGGACTCGGACAGCATCCCGCCGTCGCACGCGGCCGAGTTTTACTCGCTGCTCGGCGGCGGGCACCACGACGCGGGCTGGGACGGCACCCTGCCCACCCCGTCGCGGCTGGCCGATCGCGGCGGGCCGGACGCACTACAACATGCTCGACTGGCCCGCGTTGCCGGCCACGATCGCCGCGTTCGCGGCCTCGTAGCAACCTAGCCGAGAACGGCAAGCTCGAGCGCGTCGAGCCGATCCGCGTCGGCGATGACCTCGACGCCGGAGATCCGGTCGTCGCGGTAGCTGAAGGCCAGCACGATCTCGACCTTGCCCTGCGGCGCGTACACGATGCCGGGCACCCCGTCCACGAGGGCGAGGACCGAGTACCTCGACCGCTGGCCGGACAGCCGCGCCCCGTTGGCCACCGCCGCCGCGCCCCGCAGCTCGGAGGGTCGGCCGGAAGGGACCGCGGCCGCGTCCGCGTGCAAGACGACGTCCGGATCGAGCACGGCCAGCAGCGCGTCGCGGTCGCCTGCCCGGGAGGCGGCGATGAACGCCTCGGCGACCGCCCGCTGCCGGGCCAGCCGCCGGGCGGCCGTCGGCCCGCTCCCCGGCTGGCCGGGGGTGTCGTCGTCCTGCCCGGCCGAACCCCGCACCCGTCGCCTGGCCCGGCTCGCCAGCTGCCGCGCGGCGTCGGACGAGCGTCCCGTGATCCCGGCGATCTCCTCGAACGGCACCCCGAACATGTCGTGCAGCACGAACGCCACCCGCTCGGCCGGCGCCAGCCGGTCGAGCACGACCAGCAGCGCCAGTCCGACCGAGTCGGCCAGGACGGCCTCCTGCTCCGGCCCAGCGACGTCAGGCGATCCCACGCCGCCGCCGGCGAACCCGCGGAGCTCGAATTCCTCCTCGGCGTCGCCCGCGAGCTGCTCGTGGCGCGCCTGCCGCGAGCGAAGCATGTCCAGGCACACGCGCGACGTGATCGTGGTCAGCCAGCCGTCCAGGTTCGCGACGTCGTCCGCGCCCGCCCTGGCGGCGCGCAGCCAGCCCTCCTGCACCGCGTCGTCGGCGTCGCTGGCCGAGCCGAGCATCCGGTAGGCCATCGCCCGCAGCCGAGCCCGGTTCCCCTCGAACCGCTCGGCCAGACTTTCGTCGTCCATCAGCCAGTCACCGTCACAATGCTTCCGTCGGGTTCCGTCATACCCATGACGGGCCGGATCGGCCCGATGTGACGAAGGAGCAAGACCATGACGCTAGTGCTTGTCACCGGCGGCACCGGCCGGGCCGGCCGCCCGGTCGTCCAGCGCCTGCACGACGCAGGCCATCAGCTGCGGGTGCTCAGCCACACCCGACAACCCGCGATCGACGGCGTCGACCACGTCAAGGCCGACCTGGTAACCGGCGAGGGCGTCGACCAGGCCATCCGCGGCTCGAGCATCATCATCCACTGCGCCGGGACCCAGAGCTTCCGCCGCGACCAGGCCATGACGGCGAACCTTATCCGCGCCGCCAGGCAGCTTCCGGCGCCGCCCCACCTGGTCAAGATCTCGGTCGTGGGCGCGGACCGGGTCCCGGTCGGCCGCGGCCTCGGCAGGCTGATGTTCGGCTACTTCGAGTCGATGGCCGCTACCGAGCGCGCTGTCGAGCGCTCCGGCCTGCCGTGGAGCATTCTGCGGGCGACCCAGTTCTTCGACGCGGTGGCGCTCATCGCCCGGGCGATGGCGCGGCTGCCGCTGATCCCGGTCCCGTCCGGCATCCGCTTCCAGCCGGTGGACACCGGCGAGGTCGCGGACCGCCTGATCGAGCTGGCCGACGGCGAACCGGCCGGCCTGGCACCCGACTTCGCCGGCCCGACCGCCTACCCGATGGCCGACCTGGTCCGCGGCTACCTGCAGGCCGCCGACCGCCACCGCCCGCTGCTCCCGGTCCCCCTGCCAGGCAAGATCGCCCGCGCCGTGCGGGACGGCGCCAACCTCCCGGCCGGCGACGCCACCCTGGGCGAGCGCACCTGGGAGGAGTTCCTGGCCGAGCTGAAGCCCTAGCCGGCGGTTGTCGGTGGCGTTCGGCTCACACCGGCGCCTCGAGGCGGAAGTCAACGCCCTCGGCCAGCGCGACCACGGTGCCGGGCCTGATCGGCACCGGCACCCCGGGAGGGAGCTGCTCGGGGTCGCGGCCGGGCATGGTGACCATGCTCCCGTTGGTCGAGTTGAGGTCAGTGACGAGCACGTGCCAGCCGCTGAGGGTGATCCGCAGGTGGGCGCGGGAGATCTCACCGTCCGCGCTCGGGAGCCTGACCACGTGCGGTCGCGCCGCGCCGTTGGCGACGGTGACGTCGGCGGGGGGATTGCGCCCGAGGACAACGTCCCGGTCGAGGGCGAGCACGTCGCCGGTCGACAGGCGGAGCACGCCGAGAACCGGCCGGGGGACGATGACCGGATCCGGCGGCAGCGTCGCGCCGCAGTGGCGGCAGGCCGCCTCGCTCGGCGGGTTGACGTGCCCGGCCGGGCAGATCAGGGCCGGGACGTCCGGGGCGACCGGGTCCGGCGGCGGGACCGGGTCGGCGCGCTCGGCCGTGAGCCCGCCTTCCTCCGCTCCCAAGGCAGGCGGCGGCGCGACGACCAGGGCCGGCTTCGCTGCGGGAGCGGGGCGGCGGGCGCGCCGGGCCCCGCTCCCCACGACACGGCGTCGGAGAGCCCGTCCGCGCCCTCCGGCACGGGCGGCGCCGCCGTCGGGTCTGGCCCGCCGTCGGGCGGCGGAGTCGCCCAGTTCCCGTTCGACGAGCCGGACGGCGGGTCCCAGGGCCCGGCGATCGGCGGTGGCGTGTCCGGCCCCGGCGCGGAAGACGGCGCGGCCGAGTCGTGCGAGGCGCCGGCCGGCTGGAACCACCCGTCGGGCGCGGGCGGGCCGGGAACGTCGACGTCGGCGCGGGTGTCGGCGTCGGTCGGACGGTCGGGCGCGCCGGCCGGGTCGGCAACCTCAGCCGCGTCCGGCTGGGCGGGCGGTCGGACGGCCGCGCCCACGTCCGGGGAGTCCTGGACGGCAGATCCGGCACCGGGACCATTGCCATCGGAATCAACGACACTGGAACGTCCGGCATCGGAATGTGCGCCACGGGAGTTGACTGCATCCACACTGCCGGCACCGGAGCTGCCAGCGCCGGCATCGCCGGCACCCGAGCTGACGGTATCGGAACGGCCGGCCGCCGGATGGGCGACGGGCAGGACGCCAGGGGGCGGGGCGGCCGGGGGCGCGGTCTCGGCCAGCTCGACGATCACGCAGCCGGCCAGCAGCACGCCGGCCGCCGCGGGCAGCCAGACCGCGCCGTCGTCGGGCGGCTGGCCGAGGTAGATCCGCTCCGCGTCCGCCGCGACAACGTGCTCTCGCCAGGTCAGCAGGCCGACGCCGTCGATCCGGGCGGACACGGCGACGGAGGCCTCGGTGCCCCCCGCCGTGGTTCCGTCAACAACCGTCCCGTCAAGAACGGTCCCGCCAACAATGGTCCCGCCAACCGCCGTCCCGCTAACAACGGTGGCGGCGACCGCGCCGCGGCAGAACAGACGGAGCGGACCGGCCGCGGGCCGGTCGAGCAGGGTGAAGCCGCCCACGCCCTCGAAGGCGGCCCCGAGCAGCCCGGCCAGCAGCGCCTGGGCCGAGGCCCCCTGCCCGGCCTGCTGCCAGATCCAGGCCGCGGCCGGGGAATCGGGCGCGGCCTCGACCAGCGCCAGGCAGGATTCGCCCGCCACCGCAGTCAGCGAGCCGGGGACGTAACCGACGCTAGCCACGGCCGACCGGGCCGTGAATATCGCGGCCGGAGCCGTCAGGACCAGGCTGGCCGCCCCACCCGGCCGATAGCTGCTCACGCGGCACCGTCGCCTCGCCGGCGGAGTCGCCGACGGGGCCGATGTCGACGACCACCGCGGTGATGTTGTCCCGGCCGCCGGCGTCGTCGGCGGCCGCGACCAGGGCCTCGGCCGCCTGCTGGGCCGGGCCGACGGCGAGCAGCGGCAGGATCACCTCGTCCGGCAGTTCCCCGAACAGGCCGTCAGAGCACATCAGGAACCGGTCGCCGGAGATCACGGGCAGCAGCCAGTGATCGGCCAGCACGACCGGGGCGCTGCCAAGGGCACGGGTGACGACGTTCCTGCGGGGGTGCGTGCGGGCCTGGGCCGGGGTGAGCACGCCCGCCAGGACGAGCTCCTGAACCTCCGAGTGATCGACCGTCAGCTGCTCGATCCGATCGCCTGCCAGCCGGTAGACCCGCGAGTCACCGACGTTGAACACCATCAGATGATCTCCGCCCGCAGTTTCAAGTCCGGCCACGCCGGTGATCGTAGTGCCCATCCGGTTCGGCCCCTTGTGGCCGATGATGGCCAGGTTGGCCTCCTCGAGCGCGTGCAGCACCGCCTCGGTGAACAGCGGGCGCAGCTCCACGCAGCGCGCGAGCACCTCGACCGCGAGCCTACTCGCCACGTCGCCCGAGCCGTGGCCGCCCATGCCGTCGGCCACCGCGTAAATCGGCGGCACGGCCAGATAGCTGTCTTCGTTGACCCGGCGGACGCGACCCACCGAGGTGGCGACGCCATGGCTGAAGCGGATCATGTTACCTGCCGGGAACGGTGACGGCGGAGGGCCGGGGAACCCCTATACGCCCCCCTCCCGTCGTGGGCATTATTCGTCGCAGTATGCCAGATGATATGACTGTTCGCGGCGATAAAGCGCGCTCGGAACTGCTGCGCGGAAGAGAGTCGGCCGGGACCGTTCGATACTCTGAATTTGGCCCGTGGGACGGACTTCCCGCAGGCAGACCGCCACCCGCTGTTACCTTTCTGATCAATCAATACCGGAAGGGATAGCACATGCCGGAGCCCGGCGTTGCCCTGGAGAGGCTCGGCTTCCTCACCATCGGGCTATTCGACGGCCAGGACCCCGGGCCGGGGCACGAGGACACGCTCGAGGCGATCGAACTCGGCGAGCGGCTCGGCTTCGACTCGGTGTGGCTGCGCTGCCGGCATCTGCAGTACGGCGTCTCCTCCCCGATCGCGATGCTCGCGGCCGCGACCCAGCGCAGCGCGAGAATCGAGCTCGGCACGGCGGTGATCCCGCTCGGCTGGGAGAACCCGCTCCGGCTGGCCGAGGACCTGGCGACCGTCGACGTGCTCTCCGGCGGCCGGCTCAACCCCGGGTTCAGCGTCGGGAAGCCGATGCACTGGGATGACGTGCGGGAGGCGCTCTATCCGGACACGGCCGACCTCGAGGACTTCAGCTACCGTCGGGTGGACCGGCTGCTTGGGTTCGTCGCCGGGGCGCCCGCGGCGACGTTCGACGGGGCCGAGCAATTCGAGCAGTTCTCCTCGCGGGTGCAGCCGCACTCCCCCGGGCTGCGGTCCCGGATGTGGTACGGGGGCGCGTCGCTGGCTTCGGCGCGATGGGCGGGCGAGAACGGGGTGAACTTCCTGACCTCGTCGGTCGTGCGGGCGGAGGAGGCCGAGGACTTCGCCGCGATTCAGCAGTCCCATATCCGGGCCTTCCGGAATGCGCACCCGGCCGGGACGGCGGCCCGGGTGTCGCAGGGGCTGGTCGTGATCCCGACCGACAGCGCGTCCGGCGCCCAGCGGGCCAAGTACGAGGCGTACGTCGCGGCGCGCACGCCGCGCACGGCCGCCCCGGTCGGGCCGGCCAGGATGCTGTTCGCGCGGGACCTCATCGGCCCGTCGGAGGAGATCGCGGCGCGGTTGTACCAGCACGCCGGGTTCCGCGAGGTGACCGAGGTGGCGTTCGCGCTGCCGTTCACCTTCGAGCGCGAGGACTACGCGCAGATTCTGACCGACCTGGCGACCAAGCTCGGCCCGGCCCTGGGCTGGGCGCCCAAGGGCTAGCGGATCCGGAGGGGCGCGCCTTGACGCGATTGCTCATCGTCCATCACACCACCTCGCCCGCGCTGCAGGCGATGCTGGAGGCGGTCCTGGCGGGCGCCCGCGACCCCGAACTCGAGGGGATCGACGTGGCGGTGGCCCCGGCGCTGGCGGCGACCGCCAGCGACGTGCTCGCGGCGGACGGGTTCCTGCTCGGCACCCCCGCCAACATCGGCTACATGTCAGGCGCGCTCAAGCACTTCTTCGACCAGATCTACTATCCGTGCCTGCAGGCCAAGACCGGGGCGCCCTACGGCCTGTACGTGCACGGCGGCAGCGACACCACCGGCGCGGTCCGGGCGGTGACCGCCATCGCCAAGGGCCTGGGCTGGGCGGAGGCCTTCAGCCCGGTGGAGGCGACCGGGCCGGTCGGCAAGGACGTCGAGCGCCGGTGCTACGAGCTCGGCGCGACCGTGGCCGCCAATCTGCTCTGACCTAGGTTGAGCGGAACCGACGCGTTTGCGCGGAAACGTCGGCGGACCGAGCGCGCCGGACGTTTCCGCAGAAGGCCAGGCACGGCGTCACGCGGTTGCGAGGGCCTTGCCCGCCTGCGCGGCGGCGGTGTGCGCGGCGTCCTTGAACTGGCCGGCCAGCTCCTTGAAGTCGTCGAGGGCTGGGTTGACGCCGACCAGGGTGAACTCGCGCTCGACGATCGTCAGGTCCGCGCCCCACACGTCGGCGATGATGCGGCGGAGGTAGCCGGTGGAGTGGTCCCAGCCCTCGCGCGGGGTGCCCGCGCCGTAGGCGCCACCGCGGACGACGACGAGCACGGCCGGCTTGCCCGCGAGCAGCGCCTCGTTGGCGGACGCGGCGCCTGCGATGACCACGTCGATCCAGGTCTTGACGTGCTGCGGGATGCCGAAGTTGTACAGCGGCACGGCCAGCAGGACGGCGTCGGCCGAGCGCACCTCCTCGGCCAGGTGCGTGGCCAGCGCGATGGCGGCGGTCTGCTCGTCGGTACGGGCCGCCTCCGGGGTCCAGCTCGCGCGCAGCGCGCCGGTCCAGGCGTCGGCCGCGATCGGCTCGGTGCCCAGGTTCCTGCGGACGACGACGCCAGCCGGGTTCTCGGCCACCCACTCGGACTCGACGATGTCGGCAATGGCGCGGCTCGCCGAGCTGTCCGGGTTGATGCTGGCGTCGAGGCGGAACAGGGTCATGGCTATGTCCTCCCAGGTCAGTTACGGCACGAGAGCGCCGCGAGATGTAGTCTACGTCAAGATGATCTGAGGCAAGAATATCTTAAATGAGAATATCTTGTGCGAGGGTAGTCTGTGAGGGTGGGCACAGTGGGACATACAGCTCGGCTAGGCGGCGCGGTCGACGACTCCGCGGCCGATCCGTGCCTGGCGGCTGGCGACGATCCGTGCGCCGCTGTCGGCGATCCCTGCGCGGGCGCCGCGAACGCCGGCAGTCCCGACCTCACCTGGCTGCTGCACCGGGCCGCGCAGCACATGCGGGCCGGGCTCGACGAGGCGGCCAGGGCGCACGGCCTTTCCAGCGCGCGCGACTGGATCGTGCTCTCAGCGCTGGCCGCGGGCCCCCGGCAGACTCAGCTCTCGCTCGCGCACTCGCTGGGTCTCGACAAGACCACGATGACCTCGCTGCTCGACCGGATGGAGGCACGCGGCCTCATCACCCGCTCCACCGACCGCCACGACCGGCGCGCCCGCATTCCCGAGCTCACCGACGAGGGGCAGCGGGTCCAGCGCGAGGTCAGCAGCGCGCGGGACCGCGTCGAGGCCGATTTGCTTGGCAGCTTCACCGCCGACGAGCAGTGCCAGCTCCGCGACCTGCTGACCAGGCTGACCGGGTCGACTGGGGCGGCCGACGCCTCGTCGGCGCACGGCTCCTGCATCTGAGAGCGGGCCGCAGGCGCACGGCCCCGCCTGGGAAACGCCGGGCGAACGCCCTACCGGTGGGCCTGGGCCTCTTCAATCGTCAGCTCGGCGGCCGGGTCCGCCTCGAGCCGGTCGGCCGGGATCGGCTTGCCGCTGAGGACCGACAGGCCGTAGTTTCCGGCCTCAATCCGGGCCAGCGCCCGGTCGATCGCGGCCAGTCGCTCCCGCAGTTGATCGGCGACGTCGCCCTCGTCCTCCTCCTCGGTCAGCGCCAGTCCCTCGTCACCGAAGTCGGTGGGGCTGTCCGGCGCCTGCTCGGCTTCGCTCTCCGATTCCTCGGTCTCGCGCAGCAGCGTGGCCACCTCGGCCCGCTCCGCCCGCAACAAAGCCCGCGCCCTGCTCTCGTCCATGCGACCCCTTTACCCCGCTGAGCTGGCGCGTACCCATGCCGCGCAGCAGTCACTTCAGACCCTGGGTGAAGCCCTCGGGGACGATCACGTCCGCCGGGTCAAGCTGGTGAATTGACTGACATCCTAGGGCAAGCAGGGTCGAGTCAATGCCGGCGCGGAGGACGTCGAAGACGTTGCCGACGCCGGCCGGGCCGCCCGCGGCCAGGCCCCAGAGGCAGGGGCGGCCGATCATCACCGCGCGGGCGCCGAGGGCGAGGGCCTTCACGACGTCGCCGCCGCGCCTGATGCCGCCGTCGAGCAGCACCTCGGCCCGGCCGCCGACCGCCTCGGCCACCCCCGGCAGCGCCCGGATCGAGGCGGGCGTGCCGTCCAGGTTGTTGCCGCCGTGGTTGGAGACGGAAACGGCCGTCGCCCCGGCGTCGAGCGCGCGCCGCGCGTCGTCCGGTCGCATGACCCCCTTGACCAGGAACTCCCCGGCCCACTGGTCGCGCAGCCAGGCGACATCGGCCCAGGTCGGCGGGGGCACGGTCATCCATGACCGGTAGGCGGCGAAGAAGCCCGGGGCGGGCTCGCCCGGGCGCGCCATGTTCGGCACGGTCAGGTCGGGCAGGCCGCCGTGGCGGAGCCAGTCGATCAGGTACCCGGGACGGGCGAGGCCGGCCGGGGCGAGCCGGAGCAGCGCGGCGAGGTCGAGCCGCTCGGGGATCGCGGGGCTTCCCCAGTCCCGGCCGGCCGGGAACGACCAGTCGAGGGTGACGATCAGCGCCCGCGCGCCCGCCGTGCGGGCGATCTCGGCCCGCTCGAGCAGCGTGTCCCGGTCGGCGGACCAGTGCAGCTGGAAGAACAGGCTCGGGTTGACCGCCGCGACCTCGGCCGCCGGCCTGCTCGCGAACTCGCTCAGCCCGATCGCCGTCCCCGCGTCGCGGGTGCCCATCGCGACCGCGACCTCGCCCAGCGGGTGGACGGCCTGCGCGCCGACCGGGGAGGCGATCACCGGCAGGCCGATGTCGACCCCGAGCACCGAGGTGCGCAGATCCCGCGCGGCCGGCCAGGCCGGGGGCCGGGGCGGAGCCAGCCGGGGCGGCGCGAAGCGGAGTTCGCCGAACGCGGCGACGTTATCGGCCCGGGTGACACCCGCCTCGGCGCCGGCCTCGATCGCCATGAAGACCGGGCGCGGCAGCCGCCGCCGGGCCCGTCGCCGCGCCTCGGCCACCGACTCGAACCAGTCCCGGGTGGACGCCACCCGGCGAAGGCTAGCCGGTTGCGGGGCGGAACTGGTAGCCGACCCGGTACTCGGTGACCAGGTACCGGCCGTAGGCCGGGCCGAGCTTGTGCCTGAGCCGGCTGACGTGCACGTCGACCGTCCGGCTGTCGGCCGCGAAATCTCGCTGCCAGACCCGGCTCACCAGGTCGGAGCGGCTGAACACGGTCGACGGGTGGGCGGAGAGGAAGGCCAGCAGCTCGAACTCCTGGAACGTGAGCGCGACCTCGGCCCCGTCTACCCAGACCCGCCGCTGGTCGTGGTCGAGCAGCAGGCCGGAGCGCTGAAGGTGCCGCTCGGCCTCGTCAGCTCCGGCCGCCCCGGCCGACCCGGTCGCGGCCAGCGCCCCGGGCGCGGTCACCGGATAGCCGACGATCGCCATCGACGTGCCGGTGCCGGGGATCGGGACCACCGCGAGCAGCGTCCCGTCAGCCTTCGGCCGCGGCACCATGCGCCCGGGCCCGGGCCCGGGCTGGCCGGGGTCGGCCACGTCCCGCGCTTCGGCGCCGCCAAGCAGTTGCGCTCCGATCTGCACGCGCCTCGCCACCTCCCCTAGCTCACTCCTGATTATATCCTAGTAAGTAGGTCGCTTTAGTCAAGAAAACGGCGTCACGAAACCGTGAAATAACTGTGAACAAAATTACCTGGCGGCGGTCGCCCAGCTGTTCGGACCTTCGGGAAGCTCCGCCCCGTACCAGTACTCGATCAGCCGCCGGGCGATCGAGGACGACGGCGCGACGCCGAGCTCGCCGGTGTCGATCGCGGCCCGCATCTCGGCCCGGGTGAACCAGCGCGCCTCGCCGATCTCCTCCTCGTCGACCGCGATGGACTGGCCGGCCGCCGCCACCGCCTGGTAGCCGAGCATCAGGCTGCGCGGCATCGGCCACGGCTGGCTGCCCAGGTAGCGGACCTGGCCGACGACGATCGCGACCTCCTCGAAGACCTCGCGCACGACCGCGTGCTCGGCCGACTCGCCGGGCTCGACGAACCCGGCCAGGACCGACATCCGGCCCTTCGGCCAGAGCGCGTTCCGCGCCAGCAGGCACCGGTCGTCGGGGTCGGTGACGAGCATGATCACCGCCGGGTCGAGCCTCGGGAAGTGCTCGCTGCCATCCACCGGGCACACGGTGATGTGGCCGGCCGGGGCGGGGATGGTCGCCGCCCCGCACTGCGGGCAGTGCGTGTGCGTGTCGTGCCAGTTCGCGAGCGCGATGGCGTGGGTCAGCAGGCCGGCATCGCGATCGCTCAGCAGCGCGCCCGCCAGCCGCAGCGAGATCGGCTTGGCGTCCGGCTCCGCTGACCAGGCCCACGCCTGCGCCCCGGCCGCCGCGCTGACGCCGAAGTAGGCGACCTCGTCGTCGTCCACCCCGAGGAAGAACCGGGTGCCCGCCGGCGCCTCCGCGGCGGAGGCGAACACCAGCTCCGGCCGGCCGTCGACGGTCCGGCCGAGCGCCTGCGAGGCGTGCACGACCACCACCCGGGTGCGCGGGTCGGCCCAGGCTGCCTCGATCCACTCGGCGTCGGAGCGGCGCTGGGTGGCGCGGTCCACCGCCGACCGGGAGAGCGCGAGCCGCCCCAGCGGCCCGGCGTCAGACCCCTCGACCTCGGCCGGGAGGCTCATCGAGCCACGCCAACGCCGGCGATTTCTTCCCACAGGTAGGCGATCGACTCCGCCCCTAGCAGCAGCCGGGAAAGATCCACATACTCATTGGGTGCGTGGATCCGGTCCGCGTCAAGCCCCACCGCCACGAAGACGAGCGGCGCGCCGAGGATGTCGGCCAGGTCCGCCTCCGGGCCGCTGCCGCCCTCCTTGGTGAACAGCACCTCGGTGCCGAACGCGCGCTGCATGGCCCGGCGGGCGGCGGCCACGCCGGGCGAGTCGATCGCGGACCGGCAGGGACGTACCCCGCCGCGTTCGGTGACGGTACCGGCGATGCCTTCGGGCAGACGATCGGCCACGTATCTTCTCAGCGACTCGACGACCTTGGCCGGCTCCTGATCGGCGACCAGCCGGAACGACAGCTTGGCGTGCGCCGCCTTCGGGATGATCGTCTTACCGCCCGGTCCCGTGTGCCCGCCCCAGAGGCCGTTGACCTCGGCGGTCGGGCGCGCCCAGATCCGCTCGAGGGTGGTGAACCCGGCCTCGCCGTAGGTCGCGCCGCTATCGCCCGCGTCGGCCAGCCAGCTCTGCTGGTCGAACGGGAGCTTGGCCAGCAGCGCACGCTCGTCTTCGGTCAGCGGCACCACGTCGTCGTAGAAGCCGGGCAGGGTGATGCGGCCGTCCGCGTCGTGCAGCCCGGCCAGCAGGGCGGCCAGGGCGTGGGCCGGGTTCGGCACGCCGCCGCCGAACGAGCCGGAGTGCAGGTCGCGCGACGGCCCGGTCAGCGTGATCTCGGCGTCCGCCAGGCCGCGCATCCCGGTGCAGATCGAGGGGGTGCCCGCCGCCCACATGGTGGTGTCGCTGACCACGATCACGTCCGGCTTGAGCTCGTCCTTGCGCCTTTCCAGGAGCGCGGCGAAGTTCGGCGAGCCCGACTCCTCCTCACCCTCGATCAGCATCGTGATCGAGACCGGCGGCGCGTCATCGTCGCGCGCGGCCAGCAGGGCGCGGACGCCGAGCGCGTGGAAGAGCACCTGGCCCTTGTCGTCGGAGGCGCCGCGGCCGAAGATCCGGCCGTCCTTCTCCTGCGGCTCGAACGGCTCGTAGTCCCAGCCGTCTTCGAGGGCGGCGGGCTGGACGTCATGGTGGCCGTAGACGAGAACCCGCTGGGCGCCCGGGTCGGCCGCGGGCCAGTGCGCGTACACCGCTGGCAGGCCGCCGGTCTCCCAGACCTCGACGACCGGGAAGCCGGTCTCCCTCAGGTACTCGGCCAGCCACTCGGCCGATGCGCACACGTCCCCGTGGCGGGCGGGGTCGGCCGAGACCGACGGAATGGCCAGCCACTCGCGCAGCGCCCGCGAGAAGTCCGCGGCGCTGGCCGCGATGTAGTCCCTGACGTCCATAAGAACCTAACGTACCGGCTGGAAGGCGTCTCCCTGGCCGATCAGGCCCGCCGCCGGGATCGTGACCGTGCGGCCCGGGCGCTCGGTCACCGTGCCGATGCGGACGGCGTCCTCGCCGGCCGCCCGGAGGGCGTCGAGCGCGGCCCGCTGGTCGTCCTCGCCCACCACCACGCAGAAGCCGATGCCCATGTTGAGGGTGGCGTACATGGTGGCGTCATCGACGTCGCCCGCGCTCGCGATCAGGGCGAAGAGCTCCGGTACGGCGGGCACGGCGTCGAGCTCGTAGGACACGTTGGCCGCGAGCCGGGTGATGTTGAGCAGGCCGCCGCCGGAGATGTGCGCCATCCCGTGCGGCGTCACCCCGGCCGCCCACAGTGCCTCGGCCGCGTTCACGTAGACCCGGGTTGGCTGGAGCAGCGCGTCCGAGAGCCGGCGGCCGGACCCCGGCACCTGGTCGTCCAGCGTCAGGCCGGCCGTCTTGAACAGGGCGTGCCGGGCGAGGGAGTACCCGTTGCTGTGCAGTCCCGAGCTCGGCAGCCCGATGACGACGTCACCCGGGCCGACCGCGCTGCCGTCGAGCGCCAGCCGGTAGCCGTCGGCGGTGCCCTCGGCCGGCGGGAGCGCGCCGATCGCGGTGCCCACCAGGTCGAGGGTGGGGCCGCCGCTGGCCGACTTGGCCAGCATCTCGCCGATCTGCGCGATCTCGCCGCCCGGGATCGCGATCCCGGCCAGCTCGGCGCCGAGGAAGAGGCCGCGGGCGATCTCGTCAAGCACCGCCTCGTCGATCCGGTCGGTCGCGATGTAGTCGAGCAGGGCCAGCGGCACCGCGCCGACGCAGATCAGGTCGTTGACGTTGTTGGCCACGCAGTCGACGCCGATCGGCTCCCAGCGGCTCGCCTCCTCGGCCAGCATGATCTTGGTGCCGACGCCGTCGGTGGTAAGCGCGATCGGCGGCCCGGGCGGCAGGTGCATCAGCGTCGCGAAGTAGCCGCTGGCCAGCCCGGTGATCGAGGTGACGAGCGGTGACTTGACCTTGGTCCTGGCCAGCCACGGCCGCATCACGCGGGCGAACGCGGCCTGCTCGCGCTCCTCGTCTACACCGGCCTGCGCGTAGCTGGTCGGGGCGGGTTCGGGCGTCGGCGGCGTCGCATTCATGCCCGCAAGATTAGCCGATCAAGGCCGGTCAGCCGCTTGTGGGGCCGGGAGCGGGAAAACACCCCGCAACCAACTCCGCTAGCGTGGGCGCATGCTCATCGCCTTCTCTGTCACACCGCTCGGCGTCGGCGAGGACGTCGGGGAAATCGTCGCCGAGGCCGTCCGCGTGGTCCGCGCCAGCGGGCTGCCCAATCACACCGACGCGATGTTCACCACCGTCGAGGGAGAGTGGGTAGGGCTTTAATTAACTATTTTTTGGGCGAACCTGCTATCCGCAGCGGTAGCTGCCCTCTGAGCAGTAGAAAGGCCGTCCAGCAGCGTGACCTGATTGCGGGGCAACGCCGTCTCAACCGTTTCCCGTTGAGGTATCCAGGCGGTTGCGGCGGCGATGGCCAGCCAGCACACCTCTTCATTAGTTGCAGCCTGTGTGCTCTCGGCAACGGCCTGGATGTGAGTCTTGATGAGCTTCCGCTCGCCTAGGAACCCTCCGGGGAGATGATGCCACCGGGCCTCGATCTCGGCCATCCGGTCGGCCGCTTCTAGCCGCTGGATGTACCGTTCGCTCGACTGGCCCTCACCGGCCAGGTATGCCTTGTTGGCCTGGTCCCAGTCGATGATGTCGCTGATGATGTCATGCATCGTCCGACTCCGCTTCTTCCCTGATTGGTCTGACAGTCTGCCTGTTAGGTCTGACAGCGCTCTGATGTGGCACCGCCACCAGGGGCGCCGGGCCGCCGACGCGGTCGGCAGCCACCGCGGGTGCTTCCCTTACCGTCGCCACGACGCTCACCACGGGGCGCCGAGGATCGTGGAGGCAGCCATGACGACCTGCCGGCGGCGAACGCGCGCGTTATCCAGGAAAACGCCAGCCGGGCAAGTTCCTGGAGACGGCTCATGGCCAGGATGCCGCGTGACAACAGCGGCCCCCGCGCGCTATGGCCCGCTCCGCGCACCCCTTGGCCAAGTCTTTACCGTTCCGGGGATACCGGTCGGTCTACCGGTGCCTTGACAGCCCACCCGGCACGGAGCGTTCATGAAGGACGCGCGAGCGTCGCGCGGCGCGGCACCAACCTCCTTGTCGGCCGCGGCACGGCGCGCACGGCCACGGCTGGCACGCGACCCCCGTCCGGGGAGCGTGCGGACGGCGGGCTCCGGACCGGGCGGGGACCTGGGACCGGGGAGGCGACGCCGACGCACGCGCCAGCCGGCCCCTTCACCCGTCACGGCGGCCTGGCCCGCCCCTTCCCTGACGACCTTCCGCCTGCCCCGTGTCCACTCCGGGGATGAAGGCGCCCTTGGCATGCGCGGGGACCGGCACGGTTCACGCACGGAAAGGCGACTGTACGCATGACCTCGCTCCACAGCCAGCGTTCCACCTGGCAGACCTCCCGGACGATTGCCCGGCAGGCAACCCGGACCACCAGATCTGCCGACCGACCTGCCGCCCCCGGCCCGGCCGTAGCCCCTGGTCAGCGGCGAAATGTACCTACGGGAAAGGACCGGGGCTTATGACTGTGTCATCACATCCTCATACGCGCGGGGCGGGCACAGGCGCAGGTGTCGGCACCAGGGCGGCCCGGGACGAGGCAGCGGTGCTGTCCGTGGCCGGTCACCTGACCGACCGTGACCGTGAGCTTGTGCGCCTGGTGGCGCGGCACCGCGTGCTGACCACCGACCAGCTCGCCGCGCTCGCGTTCAGGAACATCACCACCGCCAGGCACCGCCTGGCGGTGGTCGTGCGCCTGGGCCTGCTGCGCCGCTTCCGGCCGCACCTTCAAACCGGCTCCGCGCCGTGGCACTACGTCCTCGGCCCCATCGGCGCCGCGCTGCTCGGCCAGGAAGACCGCGACGAGAAAAGATGGCTGCCGATGGTCCGCGCGGACCGGCAGCTTGCCCTCGAGCGCTCCCAGCGCCTGGGACACTTGACGGGCGCGTCGTGGTTCTTCGTCGCCCTGGCGCGGCACGCCCGCGAGCACGGCGGCGGTGAACTCCTGAGGTGGGACGGCGAAGGCGAAGCCTCCGACTACCTGTACGCCCACAGCCGCGAACTCGGCCCACGCCCCGACGGGCTCGGCGTCTGGGCGCAAGACGGAACCGACATCGCGTTCCTCCTCGAATACGACACCGGCACCGAGCACCTGCCCCAGCTCGTCGGCAAGCTCACCGGCTACGCCGAGCAGGCCGGGACCAACACCGCGCTCACGATGCCACTCCTGTTCTGCTTCCCCGCCGCGCGCCGCGAGCAGTCCGCCCGCAAGGCACTCGCCGCCACCGCCGCGTCCCTCGACCTTCAGATCGCGACCGCCGCCCTCGACCCGCGCGTCACCTGCCCGGCCTGCGGCCCGGCATGGATGCCCTTGCACGGCGGGCACGCGCCGATGCGGCTCATCGACCTGGGCGGCGTACTCCCCGACCCCTGGCGCACCGAACCCGAACACGGCGAGCAATACCAGCACGAGCTAGACCCCGCCGGGACCGGGTGGGATGAAGTGGAGTCGGACCGCCTATGACCAGCCCCGTCGCCCCTAGATCACCGACCGGCGATTCTCCCAGCGTCCCGCACCCGTCGAACGCAACGCCACCGGCACAGCAAGCACCCGGTGAAGCAAACCCGGCGGGGAAAAAGGCGGAAGACCTTTGCCCTGACCAGGACCCTGGGCGGGTGTCACGAGAGCAGGGCCTCAGAGCGTGGGCTGCGGCGCTGGCGGCCGAGCTGCCGCCGCTGACCAGCTCGCAGGCGGCTGCGGTGGCCAGGATCGCCGCGCGGCTCGACGCCCGCAACGGTCAGGAGCCAGCGGCGTAACGCTCTCCCGGCCCTGGTACCGTCACCCATCTTCCTGGTACCGGCGGCACCAGGAAGATGAAGGCTGCCCCCGCCGCGCAGACGTGCTCCCCCCGCGGCCGACCGATGCTAGCGGCCGCTTTATCTGCACGTAGGACCATGATCAACGGCAGCGCTCTTTGCGCGGCTCTAGCTGTCACGGAGCGCGGCCGTCCCTGCTGGCCTGACTGTGGCCAGACCGATCAGAACGCCGACTCTGTCTCTGTCAACCGCCGCCACTGCGGGACTAGGCGCCGCGCACAGAACTCCCAGTTCTGGCTCACGTTGTCGGCGCGTCGTGCCCTCATTGAGGCAGATGAGGATGCACGTCTGAATGTGAGTGGAGGGATCCATGGGCGGACGTGCCTCCATATTGCATACAGTCCTACGAGCGCTGCATAGACAGTCGTCGAGCCGCCCCGATGTCACGTGGCCGAGAACCATGAGAAGGATGCCTGTTGCCAGGACCGCCAAGAACGCGAGCAGGTCACGCCAGTCGCGCGAAGAGTGCCTCAAACCGGCTACGCATGACTTCGGCGCCATGACCGGCGGCCTGGTGCGGGCGCTGGCCAGCCATTCGGTGCGATGATGCCTTGCCTATAACTCGCAGCCGGTCTTAGATGCTCACAGCGACATCATGTCGCCTACGGCCGGCGTTGGGGACTCGAACGCCAGTAGGCTAGAGTTACTTTTCCTAGGGGTGGGATCGGTGATGTGCAAAAATCTGCGTATGGCGGCGAAGTTCTGGCGTGTCAGGCCTCTCGCACCGGGCTCTAGTCAGCTGCTGGAGTCATGATGCTCTCATCGCAGCACCGTGAGGTCGTGATAACAGTGTTGGCCCAACACCTGGCCAACCAGCCTTTCTACGCCTTTCTCGACGCAGAGGTTTCTTCGTTGCTTGAGCCTTCGGTTCGGCAGGACTACTCAAAAGCAATATACGACCTCGAATGGCAGGCCAGCCCGAATGCCGCTGCAAGAGCCGCGCTAGAGCTGATGGAACGCCTGTCGCCCCCAGGTCCACAGCCGAACTTGCTTCCCAGCTATCTTGACCGGCTGTCGGCCAATAGCTTTCCTGTCCTCGCCGGGATCGTTGCCGATCTCCAGGTTGAGCTCTCTCAGCCTGCCGCTCCCGGGCCAGGTCCCAGGGGGGACGCTTACGACACCTATCTCGTCCTCGGCGGGCAGCCGTTCCTGGACCGGCGTCAACTACGCCCCAAGCTGCGTCAGCTCCTCTTCGAGAAGAACGGCCCGAGCGTACTGGCGGTAAGCGGGCCAAGGCGCAGCGGCAAAACGTATACGACGGCTCTGCTCGAGCATCTTAGCCGGGAGCTGCAGGAATTCGAGTTGATCTCGCCGGTCGACATCGGCGAGACGCCGTCGCCAAGGGAAATAGCTCGCAGCCTGGTGGCGCGCATGGGACGGTCCACCGAATCTCTCCCCGACCTAGCCGCGGAGTCTCCGAACAGCTACCTCATCCGGCTGGCCGAGTGGGTTATCAGGGAGGCAGTCGCCAGCAACCATCACTGGTGCTTGGTCATTGACGGGGTAGACGAAAATACGCTGCTTACTGACATCAAGAAGTTCATTAACCACCTGGCCAAGCTCGCTCAGGAAGGCCCTGGCCACAAGTACCTGAGGCTGCTCCTTCTCGGCTACCGGGAGCCATTTCCCAACCTCTGGACGAAGAGCGTGGACCGCGACGTCCTCGAGTCACCCGACAAGATCGGACTGGTCGATGTCGAGGACTACTTCATCTGGCTAGGCGAGAGCATCGGCCAGCAACTTGACCGCGATCAGGTGCGCTTCCCATCGCAGGCAGTCATCGACCAGTGCCCGCCCGCCGACCCTGAACGCATGACGAAGCTGTGTCAGGCGGTCGAGGACCAGACACTGACGTTCGTGCGGAAGCTGCGGGGAGATGCGCAATGACCTCCCCTGGAGAGCAGGGATCATTCGATGCCTTCACCGCGCAGCTCGAGTGGAACCTTACCCGCCGGAAATCCGAGCGGGAGCAGCGGGAATTCGTCGAGCCTCGCCGTGCCGCCTTCAGGCAAGCCGCGGCCGTGCTTAGCGCGTTCGATCCGCTGACCCTGCAGCCCGTAAACGGGACAGCCGAACCCGCAGAGGCCTTGGGCCTGCTGATCGACGACGCCGCCAAGGTCGCGAACGACGATGAGGGCCGCGGCCGGTGGGCTCTGCTCGCGCCGGTCCGGCGGCAGACCCTGCAGTTGCTAGGCACGCGGGAGCGGATGCTGGAAGTGCTTCAGGCCAATCCCGGCCGCCTGAACACGACCGCCCAGCTGGTCTTTGAATCGTATATTCGGGGAGATGTTCCCCGGCTCGATGAGCAGGACCTGTCACAACTGCAAGCTGCCCTGACGGTGGTGCGCTGGCTGGATGGCATCCTCCCGGGCCTGCCCGACCCCGCAGAATTGCGACGCCGGATCGAGGAGCGCGGCCTGTATGCCGCCTTTGAGCAGCTCGCGGGCAAGCATTTCGGCGGACGTGCCAAAGAACTGAAGGCACTGCGCGACTATGTCGGCCTCTACCCGCCCGAATTCTTCAGCCGGGGAAATGTCACCCGCCAGATCAGGATGTGGGCGCGCCTGACGGCACGCGCTCCGCTCGTCATCTACGGGCCTGGCGGGGTCGGGAAGTCCACGCTGATAGCCAAGCTCTCCCTCGATCACGGCCACCCCGATAACGCGCTCCGCATTCCTTTTGCCTACCTTGACTTCGACAACCCAACGCTGATCATCGAGGAACCGGCCACCCTGCTCGCCGAGGCGCTGCGTCAGCTCGGGATCCAGTACCCCGAACACCGGGAAGCGTGCGAGAGCCTGTCGCGGAAGCTTCAGGAGGAGCTACTCGACCGGGAAGACCTCCTGTCGTCCGTCGCGCTTGACCCGATCAGCGAGGCTTCCCTCGCCGACCAGGCCTCCGGGCTGATCGCCGACCGGCGAACCTGGGGTCGCCGCGATATCGAGCGGTTCGCCGAACTGGTGCGGCAGCTCCCTGCCCCGTCCCTCGAGGCGGACAGCCAGCGGCCACCGTTGCTCTTTGTCCTGGACACCTTCGAGGAGGTGCAGTATCGCAGCGAGACTCGCGTGGAGCGGCTCTGGGAATGGCTCGCCGACCTCCAGGACCTGATACCGACCCTGCGCACGGTCGTCTCCGGGCGGGCTCCGGTCCGCGACCTCAGGGTGAACGGCCGCCGCGCCGAGGAACTCGAGCTCGGGGACCTCGACGATGCGGCCGCCATCGGATTCCTCGAGGCCAGAGGTGTCACGCGGCCGGGGCTGGCCGCGGCCATCGTCCGGCAGGTCGGAGGCAGCCCCCTTAGCCTGACCCTGGCCGCCGATGTGCTCCGCCGCGAGGGCGAGGACGCCGTCGACCAGCGCGGGATCAAGGGCGTCGACCGGCCACGCTGGCGCCGGAGGAATCCCGAGCTTGGCTTTTCCGCCTACGAAGAGACCATCGAGGGTGTGCTGTACCGGCGGATTCTCGATCACATAAAAGACCCCGACGTCCGCCGGCTCGCCCACCCTGGTTTGGTGCTACGTCGCGTGACCCCGGAGCTGATCTTGACGGTTCTGGCCGGCCCGTGCCATCTCGATGTGCGGGACATGGCGCACGCCACCGAGCTCTTCCTGGCCCTCCGGCGGGAAATCACCCTCGTATCGCCCTCTCAGGATGGGTCGTTGCGGCATCGCCCGGATGTCCGCCGGCTCATGCTCGGCCGGCTGGAGCGTGACCGGCCGGATCAGGTGCACGCGATTCACCAGGGCGCGGCAGCTTACTACGCCGTCCAGGACGGGGATATCGCCAATGCCGAGCAGATTTATCATCGGCTGAAGCTGGGCGACGCCCCGAAGCAGCTTGAAGCCTTGTGGAGGCCGGGCGTCGGTGAGTACCTGAGAGGCGCTTTCGAGGAGCTACCTGTATCCGGCCAGGTATTTCTGGCCCAGCATATGGACCTGGTGGTAAGCGAGCAGATCCGGCGTCGCGCCGAGCTCCAGGACTGGGAGCAGCTGACGGCCCGGCGGTGCCGGCAACTACTGCAGAGCGGGGATGCCGAGAGCGCCGGACGGGTGCTCCGCGAACGACGGGACCGCTCGCTGAACAGTCCGCTTAACCTCATCGAGGTGGTGTGGCTGATCACCATCGGGAATTGGGAGGAAGCGTTTCCCGCGGCACGGCACGCGCGGGCAGAGGCCCAGGAAGACAGCGACCGGAAGGGCGTGATGCGCAGCTGCGTCGCCCTGGCGCACCTCGCGCACCGGTCCGAAGCCTGGTTGGACGCGGATGACCTGCTGGATCGCGCCGGTGAGCTCGCCCGTCTGCTCGATGATCCCGTGACCGGGCTCGGGGTACTGCTCCAGCGGCTCGTCATGCGCCGCGAGGCTCACAGCGAGGAGCTCGAGGATCCATCGGGCGCGCTTGCCTCCCGGCTCCGTGGTGAGGGAACCAGGATCTTCCTCAGGCTGCCCGATACGACGCTGACCGATGACCCCGAGCTGACCCGCGCCGCCGTGGCCGAGCTTGGCCCCGGTAGCGTGAAGGTGCTCCGGCGAGGTCTCCAGCTGCTTGGCCTCGGTGCTGTGACGCAGGAGGATGTCTCGCGCCTGGCCAGCATCGCCGCCTCGGCGACCAGCGACTCCCTGGAGGGTCTTGGCTTTAGCCTGGGGCGGACCATGGAGGCCCAGCAGCCCGACGTTCCGACCTGGCACACCACCCTGATGAACGCCTTGAAGGCAGGCCGCCTCGATGAGTTCATCGACCGCGTCCTTGAGGCGGCGCCCGGCGAGACGGAGTTCGTGACGGCCGTCGCGAAGGTCGCCGGTGCGCACACGTCCTGGTCGCTCTACCTGAGCGTGTACGCGACGATAACGCGCGGTCAGGGACGCTAATCCTACTGGCCGCTCACGCCAGCGTCGTGACGGAACCACCTGAGTAGCGTTGAGACCGTCGCGTCATGCTCCTCGAACTCCGGCCGGGCACGCATCAGCCGCCAGAATCCCTCATCTGCCTCCAGCGTCCGCACCACGGCAGGAAAATGCTGCAAAGCGCCCTTCCTGACGCTGGGGTTGTTGATCGATTGGTTCGCCACGCTCTGCAGGAGAACAAGTAGCTCCTGGTCATCGAGGGCGAGCGCGAATACCCCGGAGTACCGGTAAGAGATCAGCATCAGCTTGATGAAGCGAGCCAGGACATCACGGTCGCCGTCATTGAGCAGGCCGCCGGGAACCGGCCGGTCATGATCAGCGGCGAGCTGGGCCAGGCGCAGCTGCAGGCCGAGTGTATTCATAAACCGCTTGAGCCGGCGCGGATTGGTTCCCAGGGCGGTGATTATCAGGTTCTTCTGGTTAGCTGACAGAGAAACGGGGAGCTGGAAACCGTCGATGATGCCATGCGCATCTTTATCTGAGAGCCGCGGCAGATCGTAAGAGATCGAAATTGTTTTCTCAATGTACTCGTCAGGGACAATCAGGAGCTCGTCGCTCTGCGGGCTGCCGCCGTAACGCAGGTTGAGGCCCTTGCGGATGACGTCGCGATCGAGCGCGACGACGAATACGCAGCCAGCGGCGTCGAGGAACAGCTTGATCGACTCGAAAATATCAAGCGCCGCCTCTGGAAGGCAGCGATCAAGGTCGTCGATCAGCATGTAGACCCGCCTTTTATCGGCTTTGAGCGCGTCCATCACCTGGCGGAATTTTTCAAGGAACTGCTCGATCGACTGCACCTGGTCGACCTGGCGGTTGGTGGCCGTCCGTTCGAGGATGCCGCCCAGCTCCTCGATGGCTTTCTCATCGATGCCGTCGCCATTCTTCTTGCCGAATATCTTGCCGACCCAGGACGCCGGGCGTGCCAGAGCTTTCGCGACGAAGTCGAGGTGGATGACTGACAACGCGATCGTGATGACCTCGGTGACGAGACTCTGCCAATTAACCGTCCATGGCCCCTTCTCCTGCACGATGAAGGCCTGGTACAGCGACCGCTCGAGTTCATCGAGCTC
Organism: uncultured Actinomycetota bacterium; assembly: GCA_963836195.1. GTDB lineage: Bacteria > Actinomycetota > Actinomycetes > Streptosporangiales > Streptosporangiaceae > Trebonia. Next base: position 215,456 of record CAWIIX010000026.1, read on the forward strand.
AGTGGCCGCGTCCGCGCCGGCGAACGGGCGCAGCTCTGCGACCAGACGCAGGATCAACGCGCGCCACAGCGCCTCGCGCTCACGGAACTTCCAGGCATTGAAGTCTACGAATAGTGGATTGCTGTCACCCGGGTTCGCCTCGAGCGCGCTTCGGACAGCCTGCATCAGAGTTGTCTTGCCGGATCCCCAGGGGCCATGGATACCAAGCACCAAGGCGCCCTTGGTGTCCTGACGCAGCAACGGCACGAGAGACTGAGCTATCAGATCGAAGTCGAACGTCGGCGTGGCCGCCGGGAAGTCCTCAATAAAGTCCGTCATCATTTGCCTCATTTCCTGCCCTGCATTCCGGTCTTCCGAGGACCCAGCTTATCCTTATCCGGCGGTCGAGGAGTAGGTCCGGCGGCAGCTAATTTGTTTCACTGGGCGGCACCGGGTCGATGCGTTCTAGGTAGCCGTTGGTTAGTTTCCGCGGGCAGTCTTCGGCCTGGAGCAGCTTGGGAACGATCATAGGCTCCAGTTCAGCGTCCTGCTCTTCGGCTTCCATCCCGATCAACGGGGCGCGTAGGCTAGCGGAAACGTCGGAACTGTCAGAGGAGTTCCCGTGGAAGAGCGATCGGCTACAGAGGCGGTTCAGAATGCGATGGCCGTGATGACCAGCGAGCACCATGCACCTTCGACCATTTACTGTAGCGAGAAGTGTTACATTGAGAATACTGCTCGGCGCCGAACTGAGTCTTTTGGACACACCAGACATAGTCATCTGACCAGGCCTCCCTCGATAATCCGTAACGGCCAAATTAAAGATCACTGCCGATCTCAAGGGAATAAAGGCAAGTGCATAGGCATACGGGAAAGCAACACTGCTCTCCGCATAAGCGGTCGTATGCACCGGAGCCCGGAACGCCAGATCGGCCTGATCTGTGCGTGGTCTTCAGCCAAGATCGCAAAGGGCATGACCGCACCGAACGGCGGGTAGCGCGCGCCCTTAAGTCACGTCGGCAGTTACGCTATGTGATCAGGTTGTCTGCGCTCCTCGCTGAGTTGTGCCGAATCGTCCACAGATAATTCAGTCGCTGGATGTTCAAATATCGAGGGCGGTAACAACCGGCCTCCGCCATGACCTAGACATCTAACAGGCGGGTCACGAGTGGGCTTGGTCGTCCTGCTTCTCGATCGCTGCCTCCAGCCGCTCAAGCTTCGAGTCGATCTGGCCCTCGTAGCCTGGCCGGATATCCGCCTTCAGCACCAGCGAGACCCGCGACCCGAACGGGAGCACGGCCTCGGTGGCGCGCTTCACCACGTCGAAGCACTCGTCCCAGGTGGCGCCTTCGAGTTCAGTGAACATCGCCGACGTCCGGTGCGGCAGGCCGGAGTCTCGTACGATCTTCACCGCTGCGGCAACCGCATCGGAGACGGAGCCGTCGGCGCTTCCGGTACCGGACGGAGCAACCGAGAACGCGACGATCATGACAGAGGGACCTCCTGTAGGTGTCCTGAGCTGCGGCGATGCCGTTCAGTGCTAACAGTGCGCTAAGCACACGATGTTTGTGAACATGGTGTCGGTCCGGTTGGGCAGCCCGCTCTCGCGGACGACCCGGACCGCCTCGGCGACGATCTCTGCCGACGCCCTCACCCGTGCCGAGCGGCGTAGCGTAATTGAGAAAGCGACAAGCATGCTGCCAGCGTAGCCCCGGGATGCCACAGCTTCACTGGTGACCTCGACATCGACCTGGAGCGCGGGCTGGCAGGATGCTCGCCCTGCTTAACCTTGACCAACGCTGACGCGGCCTACGACATCGTCCAGGTCGGCGCTGCCCCTGCCCCGTTGGGCTGGCTGTATCACCAGGTGCTTGCCCCGCAGCGCCATCTTGAGCAGGTCTCGCTTTCCCTTGTAGTCGGCGGTGTCCCACCGCTGCCGCCACTGGGCACGGCTTGTTCCCAGTGACTGCTGTGTTCCGGGGACGGGGCCGGGATCGGGGAGTGCGGCGCGTTCGGCCCGGAGGCTAGCGATGCGTTCATCGACTGGCTTGATGACCAGGTCGTAGTGGGCGAGGGTGATCTCGCCTCGTCCTAGGCGATCGGTGAGAGCTTCCGCTACCGCCTCAGCTTCAGCGATCTTGATGTCGAGCTGGACGGCTTCGCTGGCTGCCTCGTAGGCGGCGTGCTCGATCTCGTCGGTGTTGCGCGTGTCCGACAAGATCTCAACCACGAGCGCGCGTGCCGCTGAATCCAGTGCCCGCTGGTCCACTTCGGTCTTTCCGCACCCTCCGGCTGTGGGGTTGCACCAGTACGAACGGCTCACCGACCCGTCCGGGTAGGGCTTGAGGCCGTTGCGGGTCCGGCCGTGGAGGATGTGGCCGCAGCCGGGCTGCCCGCAGACGGCGAAGGACGAGCAGAGGTAGTGCGGTGAACTCGGGCGCCCGCGCCGGCGCGCGGCGTAGATCGCGGTTCCCCGGTCGAAGTCCTCCTCGGAAACGATCGGATCACCTGGCAGGCGGCCAACGACGGACGTCAGGCCCGACGCGGGGTCGGTGTAGATGATCCTGCCGCAGTTCCGCTGGCGGGTGAGCAGCGTCTTCAGCGCCGGGCGCGTCCACGGCCTGCCCTGAGCCGTGGGAATCCCCCGCGCGTTCAGGTCCGCGATCAGCGCGTCTTGCAGTTCGCCCGCCAGGAACCGGGCGGTCAGTTCCCGCAGGACGGCAGCCTCGTCCTCGCGCTGGGTGACGCGGTCGTCCTCGAAGCCGAAGGGCCGCGCCGAGCCGTTCGGCTCGCCCGCCATCGCCTTGAGCTTCTTACCGCGAGCGCTCCTGGTGGACAGGCGGTCGGAGTAGTAGGCGGCGGCGTTGATCGCGTCGCGGAACGCCTTCTTGCCGTTCGGGGTCCGCAGGTCGTACTCGCTCTCGCTATCCAGCACCAGGAGGCCGCGAGCGGCCACCCCGATCATCCGCTCGCCGTCCTTGGGCTGCCGGGTGAACCGCTCCAGGTCGAACACGATGAACCCGCCGGAAACGCCGCCCTCCAGCCGGTCCATCAGCTCGTCCCACGCCGGACGCTCGATAGCCGGGTTCCACGCCGAGCGACCGGGGTCAACCAGAACCTTGCCCTCCGCGAGACCAAGGTCGGCAAGGCGGACCCGGCATACCGACACCTGGCCGTCGGTCGACGGTTCGCGCTTCTCGTTGCGCTTGAGCTGACTGACACGGGCGTAGATATCAATCGGCCGGTCTGAGCTGACAAGTTCGGCGGCCACGGTCTACCCGACCCTCTTGCGGCGCCAGGAGGAGATATTCGTGTAGTGCAGGCCCTCCCTGCGCAGCAGGGCACTACGCTCTCCCGGTCCCGCGTTCTCGTACTCGTCAAGGATGCGGTTCTTGTACTCCTCGGTGAAAGTCCGGCGCTTCGACCATCTGGTGTCCGGCGCGCTAGGGGTGGACACGAGCCCGCCATGTGCGGCACGGGCCGCGATCACGTCCGCGATCGTCATCGTCGTGTCTGGCAGGTCTTCGCCTTCCGCTGAGACGATCCTGAGCCGACGGGTGACATCGGACCGCTCAGCGCGCTTAAGGCTAGCCGGGTCGACGACGAGGCGTCGGCCGCGCAAGGCCATTTTCAACAGCTCGCGTTTTTCCGCCGTGTCGGCGTCATCCCACCGCTTTTGCCAGTGCTCCCGGCTTGGCTGCCGCGAAGCGCCTGGAGCTGTGTCGCCCAGCGCTTCGCGTTCGGCCTTGAGCTTGGCTATGCGCTCATCCAGTGGCCGATTGGCGATGTCATAGCGCGAGAGAGTCAGTTCTCCGCGCCCAAGGCGGTCGGCCAGCGCTTCCGCGACACGTTCAGCCTCGGCGATGGCCAGGTCCAGCCGCGCGGCTTCGCTCTCAAGTTCCCGGGTGACGGATTCGATCGCCTCGGCATGGCGAGAGTCAGACAGAATCGCCACAGCGATGGCTCCGGCCGCCTCATCCAAGCCACGCTGATCAACGCTGATCTTGGCACAGCCCTTGCCGCTAGAAGACGGGCCGCACCTGTATTCCCGGCGTACCGAACCGTCCTCGTACCGCTTCAGAGCGTCTACTGGGTGACCTGTGAGCGGTTTGCCACAGTCCGGACGGCCGCAGAAGGCTATCCCCGTGCACAGGTAGATCTCCGAGGGCGCCTCGCTGCCCCGGCGCGCGGCGTATATCGCGCATACCCGGTCGAAGTCGTCTTCGGTAATGATCGGCTTCCCCGGCAGATGCCCGGCAATGGACTTAACGTTTGTTTCCGTGTCGGTGTAGAGGATTCTCCCGCAGTTGCGCTCTCTGAGCAGAAGAAGTTGCAGGGATCTGACAGTCCAAGGGTTGCCCTTGCTGCTGAGGATGCCGCGTGCGTTGAGGTCACGTACCAGCGCGTGCTGCGATTCTCCCGCCAAGAACCGCCTCGTCAGTTCCCGGATGATCTCGGCTTCGGCTTCGCGCACGGTCACGAAATCGTCCTCGAAGCCGAATGGACGGGTTGTGGTGTTCGGCTCCCCCGACATTGCCTTGAGCCGCTTGCCTCGCCGGGCTCTGGTGGACAGGCGGTCGGAGTAGTAGGCGGCGGCGTTGATCGCGTCGCGGAACGCCTTCTTGCCGTTCGGCGTGGTCAGGTCGTACTCGCTCTCGCTGTCCAGCACGCCCAGGCCGCGAGCGGCCAGCTCGATCATCCGCTCGCCGTCCTTCGGCTGCCGGGTGAACCGCTCCAGGTCGAACACAATGAACCCGCCGGACACGCCGCGCTCAAGCCGGTCCATCAGCTCGTCCCACGCCGGGCGCTTAACAGTCGGGTCCCACGCCGAACGCCCCGGATCAACCAGAACCTTGCCCTCCGGCAGGTCAAGGTCGGCGAGCCTCAGGCGGCAGATCGCGACCTGCCCGCCCGTGGACGGCTCGTTCTTCTTCTTGTCTTGCTCTTGACTCGGCTGACTCTGGCGTAGATGTCGTAGGGCTTGGCTGTCTGATCTGTGCCGTTCAGCATGGCTAAATGGTAGCAAATTACATATCAACCTGGG
>CAWIIX010000027.1:0-174243 GCA_963836195.1 uncultured Actinomycetota bacterium
CAGGAACCAGCATGTGCTGCTGCGCCTCGGCGAGCTGATCGCCGCGGCCGAAGGCGCCGGCTGCTTCGCGGCCCGTGCCGCGGCGGCGCTCGACGGCGAGCTGCCGGAGAAGGCCGACCGCCGGTTCGACGGCAGCGCGCTTGCCGCCATGAGCCGGGTGTTCGCCCGCGACGCGGCCCACAAGGTGGCGTGCGACGGGCTGCGCTGGGTGACCGGGGCCGTCGGCCCACGGGCGGTCGACGGCGCCCCGCTGCCCGGCGGCCGCTGGCTCGGCGCCTCCTTCGCCGTCCAGGAAGGGCTGATAGCCGACATGGACCGCGTCGCCGATGCCCTGTACGAGCGCTCTAACGTGAAGGACTTAGTGAGATGACTGCGAATCCGCACGACGCCACCCAGCCGAGCAGGCCGGGGCACCAGCCCATCGCCATCGTGGGCATGGGCGCGATCATGCCGGACGCGCCGACGGCGGCGAACTTCTGGGCCAACATCACCGCCGGGCGCTACAGCATCACCGACGTCCCGAAGGACCGCTGGGACCTCGACCTGTACTACGACCCTGACCCGCACGCCCCGGACAAGACCTACTCACGGATCGGGGCATGGGTCCGCGAGTTTCCCTGGGATCCGATCGGCTGGCGCCTGCCGCTGCCGCCCAAGGTGAGCGACCAGATGGATGACAGCCAGAAGTGGGCGGTGGCGGCGGCGCGCGAGGCCCTGATCGATGCCGGGTGGCCCGGCTGGAACGTCGACCCCGAACGCGTGGCCATTGTGCTCGGCAGCGCGCTTGGCGGCCAGCAGCACTACTCGACGACCATGCGGATACGGCTGCCCGAGTTCACCCGCGAGCTTGCCCGGTCCGCCACGTTCGCGTCGCTGCCTACCAGCACTCGTGACGCGGTCATGGCCGAGACGAGCCAGTCGTTCCTGAGCCTGTTTCCCGCCATCACCGAGGACACCATGCCGGGCGAGCTGTCGAACGTCATCGCCGGGCGGATAGCGAACCTGTTCAACTTCCGCGGCATGAGCTTCACCACCGACGCCGCCTGCGCGTCCGGGCTCGCCGCGCTCAGCGCGGCCGCCGAGGGCCTGGCGGACGGGCAGTACGACGCGGTCGTCACCGGCGGGATCGACCGGAACATGGGGGCTGCCACCTTCGTCAAGTTCTGCAAGATCGGGGCGCTGTCCGCCACCGGGACGCGGCCGTTCGACGCCGGCGCCGACGGGTTCGTCATGGGCGAGGGAGCGGCCCTGTTCGTGCTCAAGCGGCTGGCCGACGCCGAGCGTGACGGGGACCGGATCTACGCGCTGCTCCTCGGCGTCGGCGGGTCAAGCGACGGCAAGGGCAAGGGCATCACCGCCCCTAATCCGGCCGGGCAGCGGCTGGCCATCGCGCGCGCCTGGCGCAACGCGGGCGTCGACCCCGGCACTGTCTCCTGTGTCGAGGCGCACGGCACGTCAACCCGGGTCGGTGACGCTTCCGAACTGGAGAGCCTCGGCTACGTCTTCCCTGCGGGCGAACTGGCGCCAGGCTCGATCGCGCTCGGCTCGGTGAAGTCGAACATCGGCCACCTGAAGGGGGCGGCGGGCACCGCCGGCCTGTTCAAGCAGGCCATGGCGTTGCACGAGAAGGTGCTTGCCGCCGAGCCTGAACTTCAGCGACCCGAACCCGAACGTCGACTGGGCCAGCTCTCCGTTCCGGGTGAACAGCGAGCTGCGGGAGTGGCCGCGACCGCCTGGCGGTGTGCGCCGGGCGGGCGTCAGCGCCTTCGGATTCGGCGGCACCAACTTCCACGCCGCGCTCGAGGAGTACATTCCCGGCCGACACGGCGACGCGGACCGGCGGGTGTTCGCCGTCCCCGAGGTCAAGCAGGCCACCAGGCCGAGCCTGGCCGTCCGGCCGAGGTCCCTGCCGCCCCGGCCGGCCAGCGGGCGGCCGCCCGGCCCGGCGGCCCGGTCACGCATGAGGCCAGGCCGCCGCTGCGCGGCGCGCTGGTAGTCGGCGGCGACAGCGAACCGGACGTGGCCGCCCAGCTTGCCCGGGTACGGGACGAGGCGGCGGCCGGCCGGGCGCCGGCCCTGGCGCCCCCCGACCCGGCGCTGGCAACCGCTCAGGTACGGGTCGCCATCGACTACGGTGATGCCGCCGAGCTGGCGGACAAGGCCGGCAAGGCCGTCCAGGCGCTGACCGGCGGCCCCGCGGAGCTGCGCAAGATGCTGCGCTCGCGCGGCGTGTTCCTCGGCCATGGCCCCGCGCCCAAGATCGCGTTCCTGTACACGGGGCAGGGCTCGCAGTACGTCAACATGCTCCGCGAGCTCCGGGAGAACGAGCCCATCGTGGCGCAGACGTTCGCCGAGGCCGACGAGATCATGACTCCCCTGCTCGGCAAGCCGCTGACCTCCTACATCTTCGTCGACGGTAACGACCCGGCGGCGGTGGCGCGGGCCGAGGGACAGTTGCTCCAGACCGAGATCACCCAGCCGGCCGTGCTCGCGGCCGACCTCGCGCTCACCCGCCTGCTGGCCGCGTACGGCGTCGAGCCCGACCTGGTGATGGGGCACAGCCTCGGCGAGTACGGGGCACTGGTCGCGGCGGGCGCCCTGTCGTTCGCGGCGGCGCTCGAGGCCGTCAGCGCCCGCGGTCGGGGGATGGCAAGCCTCAACGTGCCCGACCACGGGGCGATGGCGGCCGTGATGGCCCCGCTGGCCGAGATCGAGCGGGTGGTCGCGTCCGTCGACGGCTACGTGGTCGTCGCCAACATCAACAGCACGCACCAGGCCGTGATCGGCGGCGCGACCGAGGCGGTCGAGCAGGCGATCGAGGCGTTCACCTCGGCCGGGTACTCGGCCGCTCGCATCCCGGTCAGCCACGCGTTCCACACGTCGATCGTCGCGCCGGTGAGCGAGCCGCTCCGGCGGACGCTGGCCAGGCTGGATCTGCGCGCTCCGCGGTTGCCGGTCGTGGCCAACGTCGACGGCGAGTTCTACCCCGCCAGCGGCCCCGGTCTGCAGGACCGGATGCTGGACATCCTGGCACGCCAGGTGGCGTCGCCGGTCCAGTTCGTCAAGGGCCTCGGCACGCTGTACGAGGCCGGCGCCCGGGTCTTCGTCGAGGTCGGGCCGAAGCGGGCGCTGGCCGGGTTCGCCGACGACGTGCTCGGCTCGGCCCACGACGACGTCCTCGCGCTGTTCACCAACCACCCGAAGTACGGCGACGTGCCGTCGTTCAACGCCGCGCTCTGCGGCCTGTACGCCGCGGGCCTTGGCCTGGGTAATCCGGCCCGGCCTGCGCAGCCGGCGCGGCCCGCGCCAGCTCGTGAGCAGACGTCCGTGCAGGTGGCAGCCGACTCACCGGTTACCTCACTCACCCCACCGGGAGCAGCCATGCAGGAAGACGGTTACGCCGAACTCGGCCGTATGGTCACCGATCTCATCGACCGCGGCCGCGCTATCTTCGCCAGTGTCGCGCAGCAGGGCAGCGTCGCCGCCGTCCAGCCTGCCCCGGCGTCGCCGACCGCGCCCGACGGCGCGGCGGAGCCGCTGTCCGAGCCGGTGGTCATCACCGGCGCCGCGCTTGGCCTGCCCGGCACCGAGCGGGTGTTTGACGACGAGAACGTCGCGCGCATCCTTTCCGGCCAGCAGTTCATCGACGTCGTCCCGCGCCAGATGCGGCACGAGATGGTCGACAAGCACATCACCCGGCTGGTCAAGAGCGAAACCGGCGACCCGGTCTTCGAGGCGATCAAGAGCGAGGGCGACGTCATCAAGCTGGCCGGCCGGTACGGGAGCTTCGACCTCGCCGCGGAGTTCGGCGTCGACGCCGACCGGAACGCCGCGCTCGACCAGTGCACCCGGCTGGCCATCGGCGCCGGCGTGGACGCGCTGCGCGACGCGGGCATCCCGCTGGTGCGGCACTACCACACCACGACGCTCGGCACCAGGCTGCCGGATCGCTGGGGGCTGCCCGCCGACATGCGCGACGACACCGGAGTGATCTTCGCGTCCGCGTTCCCCGGTTACGGGTCCTTCGCGACCGAGCTCAACCACTACCACGAGGACCGCGCCCGCAGGCACGAACTCAGCGTCCTCGAGGACATCCGGGCCAGGATGAGCGCGCAGGACCAGGCGCTAGCCGAGGTGGACAGGCGGGTCGCCGAATTGCAGCACCTGCTGCAGGCCGAGCCGTTCACCTTCGATCGACGCTTCCTGTTCCGTGTCCTGTCCATGGGACACTCGCAGTTCGCCGAGCTCATCGGCGCCCGCGGTCCGAACACGCAGGTAAACGCGGCCTGCGCGAGCACTTCCCAGGCACTGTGCGTGGCCGAGGACTGGATCAGGGCGGGGCGCTGCCGGCGCGTCGTCGTGGTCTCCGCGGACGACGTCGCCTCCGACACCCTGCTGCCCTGGGTCGGATCGGGATTCCTCGCTAGCGGGGCGGCGGCCACCGACGCGGTGGTCGAGGACGCGGCCCTGCCCTTCGACCGGCGCAGGCACGGAATGATCATCGGCTCGGGCGCCGCTGCCCTGGTCGTGGAGTCCGCCGCCGCGGCGCGCGAGCGCGGCATCCGGCCGATCTGCGAAATCCTGGCGGCAGTCACCGCCAACAGCGCCTTCCACGGCACTCGCCTCGACGTCGAGCACATCTCCCAGGTGATGGAGACGCTCATCCGCCAGGCCGAGCGGCGGGGCGTCGACCGCGCGAAGATCGCGGACCAGACCATGTTCGTCTCGCACGAGACCTACACCCCGGCCCGCGGCGGCAGCGCGTCGGCCGAGATCAGCGCGCTCCGGACGGCGTTCGGAGCGGCCGCCGACTCGATCGTCATCGCGAACACGAAGGGCTTCACCGGGCACGCCATGGGCGCCGGGATCGAGGAAGTCGTCGCCGTCAAGGCGCTGGAAACGGCGATCGTCCCGCCGGTGCCGAACTACCGCGAGCCCGATCCCGAGCTCGGCCCGCTGAACCTGTCTCGCGGCGGCGCGTACCCGGTCACGTACGCGCTTCGCCTCGCGGCTGGATTCGGCTCGCAGGTCTCGATGACGCTGCTGCACTGGATCGCTCCGCCAGATGGCATGCACCGGGCTCCAAGCGAGCTGGGCTTCGCCTACCGCATCGCGGACGAGGCGGCGTGGAGCTCCTGGCTGGCCAAGGTGACCGGCCGCGACGATGCCCAGCTAGAGGTCGTGCAGCGCAGGCTCCGGGTCGCCGACGACGCCACCAGGCAGTCCCCGGCGACCCGGCCGGCCGCGCAGGCCGCACCGGTCCGCGAGACGGCGGTCCGGGTGGCCGCGAAGCCGCAGCCGGCGACCGCCCGTCCGGTGGCGAGCCCCCGTCCGGTGGAGAGCCCCCGTCCGGTGGAGAGCCCCCGTCCGGTGGAGACCGCCACCGCGCAACCCGTGGCGGTAGCCGAGGCACCGGCGGCAGCCAAGGCGCCGGCCGCGACGGCGGCCCAGGCAGCCGAGCCGGTCACCGACGCGGTCCTCGATATCGTGGCGGGCCTGACCGGATACCCGCGCGACCTGCTCGACCTCGACCTGGACCTGGAGGCCGACCTCGGCGTCGACACGGTCAAGCAGGCCGAGGTGTTCGCGGCGGTCAGGGAGCGCTTCGCGATCCCCCGCCAGGACAACCTCAGGCTGCGCGACTTCCCGACCCTCACCCACGTCATCGGCTTCGTCAACGACAACACGGAGCAGCCGCAGAAGGCGGCCGGCTCGCCCGAGCCGGTGGCGAGCGACACCGCCGCCGAGATGGCGGCCGAGACGGCGGCCGCCAGTCCCGGGCCGGCCGAGGCGGCGCGCCCGGGTGCGGATCCGGCCACCGACGCGGTCCTCGATATCGTGGCGGGCCTGACCGGATACCCGCGCGACCTGCTCGACCTCGACCTGGACCTGGAGGCCGACCTCGGCGTCGACACGGTCAAGCAGGCCGAGGTGTTCGCGGCGGTCAGGGAGCGCTTCGCGATCCCCCGCCAGGACAACCTCAGGCTGCGCGACTTCCCGACCCTCACCCACGTCATCGGCTTCGTCAACGACAACACGGAGCAGCCGCAGAAGGCGGCCGGCTCGCCCGAGCCGGTGGCGAGCGACACCGCCGCCGAGATGGCGGCCGAGACGGCGGCCGCCAGTCCCGGGCCGGCCGAGGCGGCGCGCCCGGGTGCGGATCCGGCCACCGACGCGGTCCTCGATATCGTGGCGGGCCTGACCGGATACCCGCGCGACCTGCTCGACCTCGACCTGGACCTGGAGGCCGACCTCGGCGTCGACACGGTCAAGCAGGCCGAGGTGTTCGCGGCGGTCAGGGAGCGCTTCGCGATCCCCCGCCAGGACAACCTCAGGCTGCGCGACTTCCCGACCCTCACCCACGTCATCGGCTTCGTCAACGACAACGCCGCGCCTGCCAAGTCTGCGCCCGCCGAGCCCGTGGCCGGCGACACGCCGTCCGGCCAGCCCGCCGCCTCGGAGACCGAAGCGGCCCCGGCGCCGCCGCTCAACGCGGCGCCCGCCTTCACCGGTGACCCGGCGGCGGCGCAGCGTCTGCCGCGCCGCATCCCCGTGCCGGTGCTGCGGCCGCCCGTCCAGTGGTGCAAGCCCACCGCCGTGACGCTCGACCACGCGAGCAGGATCATCGTGATGGCCGACGAGGGCGGGGTCGGCAAGGCGCTTGTCAAGCGGCTCGGCTCGCTCGGCGCCAGCACTCTGGTCATCGAGCCGGGCTGCCCGGCCGACGACCTTGACTCGCGGCTGGCAGGCTGGCTGGCTGACGGCCCGGCACAGGGCCTGTACTGGCTGGCCGCCCTCGACGCCGAGCCCGCCCTCAGCGAACTCGACCTGGCCGATTGGCATGAGGCGCTGCGCCGCAGGGTCAAGAACCTGTACGCGGTGGTCCGGCGACTCGACCAGGCCGGCCAGCTCGGGCCGCAAGGCACGTTCCTGGTGGCCGGCACCCGGATGGGCGGCTACCACGGATACAACAGCGACGGAGCGACGGCGCCGCTCGGCGGCGCGGTGACCGGCTTCGTCAAGGCGTACTGGCGCGAGCGCCCGGACGCCATGGTCAAGGCGCTTGACTTCCCGGATTCCAAGAAGACCGCCGCGCTCGCCGACGCGCTGATCGAGGAGACCCTGCGCGATCCCGGAGCGGTCGAAATCGGCCGCGCCGGCGGCCGCCGCTGGGCGGTGGGCCTGCGGGAAGTCCCGTTCGGCGACGGGAGCGGCGGAATGACGCTCGGCCGCCAGACGGTGTTCGCGGTGACCGGAGCGGCCGGGGCGATCGTATCGGCCATCGTCGCGGACCTGGCCAAGGCGAGCGGCGGCACCTTCCACCTGATCGACCTGGCACCCGAGCCGGATCCGGCCGACCCCGACCTGATCCAGTTCGCGGCCGACCGGGATGGGCTGAAGAAGACGATCGCCGACCGTCTCGTCGTCGGCGGCACCCGGCCGACACCGGTGCTGATCGAGCGCGAACTGGCCCGCTTCGAACGGCTGCACTCGGCCCTGATCGCCATCCAGGCGGTACGCGCCGCAGGCGGCGAGGCCTACTACCACGCGGCCGACCTGACCGATCCCGGCGCGGTCGCGAGCGTCATGGCCGACATCCGCGACCGGCACGGGCGGGTTGACGTGCTCCTGCACGCGGCCGGGCTTGACGTCAGCCGCGCCATCGCGGACAAGGAGCCGCGCGAGTACAACCTGGTCTTCGACGTCAAGAGCGACGGCCTGTTCAACCTGCTGCACGCGGCCGAGGGCATGCCACTGGGCGCGGTGGTGGCGTTCAGCTCGGTGGCCGGCCGGTTCGGCAACGCGGGGCAGACGGACTACGCCGCCGCCAACGACCTGCTGTGCAAGATCATGTCCAGCTTCCGCGCCACCCGCCCGGACACCAGGGCGATCGCCGTCGACTGGACGGCGTGGGGCGGACTCGGCATGGCGACCAGGGGTTCCATCCCGAAGGTGATGGCGATGGCGGGCATCGAGATGCTGGCGCCCGAGGCAGGCATCCCGTGGATCGGGCGGGAGCTGGCCGCCGGGCCGTTCAGCGGCGAGGTCGTCGTCGGCGGACAGCTCGGCCTGCTCGCCGCCGAGAACGACGTCACCGGCGGGCTCGACCCGGCCGCGATCGACGCCGGCTCCGCGGGCCCGATGATCGGCGCGATCAGCGGGATGGGAATCTACTCCGGGCTCAGCGCGCAGACCACGCTTGATCCCGCGGCACAGCCGTTCCTGCACGACCACCGGATCGACGGCACGCCGGTGCTGCCCGGGGTGATGGGCATCGAGGCGTTCGCGGCCCTGGCCGGCCTCGCCGTTCCCGGCCTGCGGGTGGCCGACGTCGAGCAGGTGGACTTCATCGCACCGCTGAAGTTCTACCGGGACGAGCCGCGCACGATCACCGTGACCGCGGTGATCCGGCCCGATGGCGCCGACCTCATCGCGGACTGCAGGCTGAGCGCCAGCCGGATGCTCGCAGGCGAGCAGGCACCGCGGGTCACGACGCACTTCACCGGCCAGGTCAGGCTGACCTCGGCCACGGTGGAGGACGATGCGGGGCAAGAGCGAGCCCAGGCGCCAGGAGCCCACGAGGCACCGGCGGTCACCGCCGGCGACATCTACCACGTGTTCTTCCACGGGCAGGCGTACCAGGTGGTCCACGAGGCCTGGAACCGCGGCGCCGACGCCGTCGCCTGTCTCGCCCGGCACATGCCAGCCGCGCACACGCCAGAGACGCCGCACACGGCCACCGAGCCGCGGCTGGCCGAGGCGTGCTTCCAGACCGCGGGCCTATGGGAGATCGGCCACGCCGGGCAGATGGCGCTGCCCGCTCACGCGGATCTTGTCAGCATGGCGCACCGGCCCGTTCCCGAGGCGCAGCTGTTCGCCGTCGCCCATCCGGCCGCCGACGGCAGCTTCGACTGCGAGGTGCTCGACGGCGACGGCGACGTGATACTGCGCGTCAACGGCTACCGGACCATCGGCCTCGACAGCCCGCTGCCGGCCGATCTCCAGCAGCCGATCCGCGATGCGATGCGAACCTGACCGCCGAGCGGTCAGTGAGGGGGGCACTATGTCTGGCGTCCGGCGGCTTGCGATCGTCAACCGGGGCGAGCCTGCCACCCGCTGCCTGGCCGCCGTCGGCGAGCTTGGCGAGGACTTCGGCGAGCCGATAACCACGATCGCGCTGTACACCGACCCCGACGCGATGTCGCTGTTCGTACGGCAGGCCGATGAGGCGGTCCCGCTTGGCCCGGCCCTGATCGCCAACCCCGACGGCAGCAGGCACAGCGCGTACGTGGACCTCGACACGGTGATGGCCGCGCTCGGACGGGCCCGCGCCGACTCCGTCTGGGTGGGCTGGGGTTTCGTCGCCGAGTCGGCCGAGTTCGCCGCGCGGTGCGAAGCGGCGGGCATCACCTTCATCGGCCCGCCCAGCGACGTCATCAAACTGCTTGGCGACAAGGTGCGCGCCAAGCAGTTGGCGGAGCAGCTTGGGGTACCGGTCGTGCCCTGGAGCGGCGGCCCGGTGCAGGACAGTCGGAGCGCGCGGATCGCGGCGGGGATCCTGGGCTACCCGGTGCTCGTGAAGGCGGCCTCGGGAGGCGGTGGCCGCGGCATCCGGCTGGTCGAGTCGGAGAGCGCGATGCCTGCGGCGTTCGCCTCCGCGCGGCGTGAGGCGGAAGCGGCGTTCGGCGATCCCACCGTGTTCATCGAACGCAAAATCGAGGGCGACAGGCACGTCGAAGTGCAGGTGATAGCGGACGGGCACGGCACCGTGTGGGCGGCGGGCATCCGCGATTGCAGCGTCCAGCGGCGTAATCAGAAAGTCCTCGAGGAGTCGGGTTCGACCGCGGTCGGCCCGGCCACCGCGGCCGCGCTGCGCGACGCCGCCGTGCGCCTCTGCGGCGCCGTCGGGTACCGCAGCGCGGGCACCGTGGAATTCCTCGTCGACGCGACGACGCAGCGGTTCCTGCTGATGGAAGTCAATACCAGGCTGCAGGTCGAGCATCCGGTGACCGAGATGACGACCGGCATCGACCTGGTCAAACTGCAGCTGCAGATCGCGCGCGGCGGCAGGCTGCCGCCGACCGCGCCCGCTGTCAGCGGCTACGCGATCGAAGCCAGGCTCAACGCCGAGGATCCGGAGCACGACTTCGCGCCGACGCCGGGCCTGGTGTCCGCGCTGCGGCTGCCGTCGGGGCCCGGAGTCCGGGTCGATACCGGAGTGGCCGAGGGCGACGACGTCGCGCCGGAGTTCGACTCGATGATCGCCAAGATCATCGCGTTCGGGCACGACCGGGCGGAGGCGCTGAGCCGCCTGAGGCGCGCGCTGGCGCAATCCCTGGTGGTCATCGACGGCGGGACCACCAACAAGGCGTTCCTGCTCTTCCTGGCCGGTCACCCGGATATCGTCGCGGGCCGTTACGACACCCGCTGGCTCGACCGGCTGACCGAGGCAGGCGGCCATCTGCCCGCCGATGACCCGATCGCGCTGCTGGCCGCGGCGGTCGAGGGCGCCGACGCGGACCAGGCCGCGGTGCAGGCCAACTTCGTGGCCTCGGCCGCACGCGGCCGTCCCGAACTCCCCGACCAGGTCGGGCACGGGCTGCGACTGCGGGCGCGCGGCGGCTCCTACCGGATGCACGTGTACCGCCTGGGGCAGAGCGACTACCGAGTCGCGGCCGGCCCGGCCGCGGACGGAACTCCCACGACCCTGATCGAGGTCGGCGTCCAGCGGCTCGCCCGCTTCGAGCGGGCGGTCGCCTGCCGCGGCAGGCGGTACAAGGTCGTCGCCGCGAGCCGGGGTTCCCGGCTGCTGATCGAGGTCGACGGCGTCGCGCACGTCATCAACCGCGACGACGGCGGGCAGGTCCGCTGCCCGTCACCGGCGTTCGTCGTCGCCGTGTTCGTCGGCCCCGGCGACATCGTCCGGTCCGGCGACCCGCTCGCCGTGGTCGAAAGCATGAAGATGGAAACCACCATCGTCGCGCCGCACGACGGCACCGTCAGGTCGCTCTACGCCCAGGTGAATACGCAGGTGGAGGCGGGCGCGCCGCTGGTCGCGCTGCAAGCGACGGCCGGGCCGACGACGCCTGGCGGGCAGAACGGGTCCGGCACCCACCGCGGAACGGCGGCCGAGTTCGCCGGCCTGGCGACACCGCCCGCGGGCCAGGACGTAGCCGACATCGACTATCTGCTCCGGGCCTACCTGCTCGGCTACGACATCGAAGACGACGACGCTCGTGAGCTCAGCCGGGAGCGAAGCAGGCAACTGACAATCGTTCCGTCCGACAATGACGGCACGATACCCAGTGACCAGGAACTCCTGGAGATCTTCGCGGACGCGGCGGCGCTGTCCCGGCCGGTCCCGGAAGACGAGCAGGAGGAAGAGCACCCACGGAGCTCGCACGAGCACCTGCTCGCCTACCTGTCGTTCCTCGACCCCGAGCGCAGCGGGGTGCCCGATCATTTCCTGCGGCAGCTGCGAGCCATGCTCGCCCGCTATGGCATCCAGTCGCTGACCCGCACACCGGAACTCGAACAGGCGCTGCTGCGGATCACCCGGTCGGTGGACAGGATGCCCGCCGCCGCCCCCATCGTGATCGCCATCCTGGACCGGTGGCGCCGCGGCCGCGACCCGCTAGCGGACGCGATCACCGACGACCGACTGACCGTGCTCGCCCGGCTGATCAGCTCCACCCAAGGGCGCTACCCCGATGTCTGCGACCTGGCCAGGGACGTCCGCTTCCGCTACGTCGACGGGCCGGTGATCGATCGCATCCGGGCGAAGGCGTACGCGGAGATCGAGACCAGCCTGGACGAGCTGTGCGACCAGCCCGCGCCCGATCGGCAGCGCGACCTCACGGACCGGATCGTCTGGTTCCCGATGCCGATGCGCGGCAGGATCCGAGACTGGTACCGCGACGCGGACGAGACGGCCAGAGCCCGGCTGCTCGAGGCGCGCACCCGCCGGTTCTACCGGGTACGCGACCTCAAGCGGATGCGGTGCGAGACGTTCGGCGGTCACCTCACGTGCCTCGCGGACTACCATGAGCCCGGGCAGGACGGTCCGCCGGTGCACCTGGTCACCGCGTACGTGCCCATCGCGGACCTGCCGGCGTTCGCCCGTGCGGTTGCCGCGCACCTGACCGGGATCGCTCCCGACCGGCCGGTCGTCGTCGACGTTGAGTCGTGGCGCGACGAGCCCCTCCTCCCGGACGAGGAGATGGCCGCCGAGCTTGCCCCGATGCTCTCGGGTACCTACTTCGGCCGCGACCTGCACCGTCTGATCGTCACCATGACGAGTGCCGCCCAAGACGCCGAGCGCGCGGCGGAGTACCAGCGGACCCAGACGTTTACGTTCTCGCAGACTCCGGCCGGGTTCGCCGAGGACCCGCTGCTACGGAACCTGCACCCGATGATCGCCGAGCGTCTCGACCTGTGGCGGCTGTCGAATTTCTCGCTCCGCAAGCTGCCGAGCGCGGAGGATGTGTACCTGTTCCACGCCGTCGCCCGCGCCAATCGCAAGGACGAGCGGCTGATCGCCATCGCCGAGGTGCGCGACCTCACCGCCGCCCGCGACTCGGCCGGCGAGATCATCGGGTATCCGATGCTTGAGGGCATCCTCGTCCGTGCCTTCGCCGACATCCGCGACGCGCTCCGCGGCCAGCCGCAGCGACAGCGCCCGCTGCGGAACAGGGTGCTGCTCTACGTGCGCCCGGTGTGGGACATCCCCACCGGCACCTGGCGGAATCTGGCCCACCAGCTGGCGTCGCAGGCCGCCGACCTCGGGCTGGAGAAGGTCGCGGTACGAGTCCAGATGCCGGACGAGGCGACCGGCGAGCCGCGGACGGCCATCCTCGATATCGAGAACGTGGCCGACCGGGCGGTCACGGTGCGCGTCCGTGAGCCATCGGACCAGCCCATCCAGCCGCATACCGAGTACCAGCAGCGTGCCCTGCGGGCCAAGCGGCTCGGGGTGCCTTATCCGTACGAGCTCATCCGCATGCTCACGCCGCCGCAGGGCGCGCCCTCGGATTTCCCGGCCGGCGACTTCACCGAATACGACCTCAGCGAGGGCGGAACCACGGACGGCAACGGCGCCGGCGCCGATGAGCTCGTGCCGGTCAGCCGGCCGTACGGCCGCAACTCGGCGGGGATCATCACCGGCGTCATTACCAACTACACGTCCCTGGTGCCGGAGGGGATCCGCCGGGTGGCGATCCTCGGCGACCCGACCGAGGGACTCGGCAGCCTGGCGGAGCCGGAGTGCCGCCGCATTCTGGCGGCGCTGGCCCTCGCCCGGCGGATGCGGGTGCCCGTCGAGTGGTTCGCGCTGTCGTCTGGCGCCAAGATCGCCTGGGACAGCGGGACCGAGAACATGGACTGGATCGCCGCGGTGCTGCGCGGCCTGGTCGAGTTCACCCAGTCCGGCGGCGAGGTCAACATCGTCGTCACCGGGATCAACGTCGGTGCCCAGCCGTACTGGGACGCCGAAGCGACGATGCTCATGCACACCCGCGGCATCCTCATCATGACGCCCGTTAGCGCCATGGTCCTCACCGGCAAGAAGTCGCTGGACTACTCAGGCGGCGTGTCCGCCGAGGACAACTTCGGCATCGGCGGATTCGAGCGGGTCATGGGGCCGAACGGACAAGCGCAGTACTGGGCGCCGACCCTGGCGGCGGCCTGCGCGCTGCTGCTGCGGCACTACGCGCACACGTACATCGTCCCGGGCGAGCCGCATCCGCGCCGGGCGCCGACGAGCGACCCGTCCGAACGGGACGTGCGCGCGTTCCCGCACAAGCAAGTCGAGGGGTCGGAGTTCGCCACCGTGGGGGACATCTTCTCGGCCGAGCTGAACGGCGACCGCAAGAAGCCGTTCGACATGCGCTCGGTGATGCGGGCGGTCAGCGATGCCGACGACGTGCCGTTCGAGCGGTGGGCCCATTGGCACAACGCCGAGGGCGCGATCGTGTGGGAGGCGCGGGTCGGGGGGTTCCCGGTGTGCCTGATCGGCCTTGAGTCGCGCAACGTGGCCAGAGCCGGGTTCGTTCCCGCCGACGGCCCGTCGTCGTGGACGTCAGGGACGCTCTTCCCGCAGTCGTCGCGCAAGGTCGCCCGCGCCATCAACGCGGCCAGCGGCAACCGGCCGGTTGTCGTGCTGGCCAATCTCAGCGGCTTCGACGGCTCACCCGAGAGCATGCGCAAGTGGCAGCTTGAGTACGGCGCGGAGATCGGCCGCGCGGTGACGAACTTCAGCGGGCCCATCGTCTTCGTGGTCGTCTCGCGCTACCACGGCGGCGCGTTCGTGGTCTTCTCCAAGCGGCTGCACGATGACATGGAGACGGCCGCGGTGGCCGGCTCCTACGCTTCGGTGATCGGCGGGGCGCCCGCCGCCGCCGTCGTTCTCTCCCGTCAGGTGTCGGCCAGGACAGACGAAGATCCCCGGGTCACGAGCCTGCGGACGAAGCTCACGACCGCGACCGGCAAGGCGCTCGCGGACGGCCACCATCAGCTGGCCGAGGTCACCCAGGAGGTCAGGGCCGAGAAGCTGAAGGAGGTCGCCGATGAGTTCGACGGCATCCACGACATCAGGCGCGCGCTGCGGGTCGGGTCCGTCGACCAGATCATCGCTGCCGAGCAGCTCCGGCCGTTCGTCATCGGCGCCGTGGAACGCCTGCTGGCGGCCGCGGTAGCACCCGAAGTGCCCGGCATGCGCACGGGGAGCTGATCCGGACTGGGAGCTCGCTGAATTAGACCGTTCCTGGGAGTGCTTCATTAGGGTTTAGCCTGGTCATCGACGTGGTTACTACGTTCGAGTCATGCTAATTCAGCAAACTCCTAGCTGACCGGCCGGTCGACCCAGCGGTGCGACGGGAGCATGGTGTCGATCGGGGACCGCGCCTCAAGCCCGGCGGGCGACGGCCCGCCGGCCGGCCAGCAGGCGGTCACCAGGAACGCACCGCTCCGCCGCCACCATCCCGGGAAGACCTCGCCCTCGGCGGTGCGAACCCGGAGCGCGGACCAGGTGCGCTCCGGCGGGCTCAGCTCGGCCACCGTCACCTCGACCGAGCGGGTGTCCCGGCGCAGCCCGGTCTCCAGCACCTTGAGCGCGCTTTCCTTGGCCGACCAGATGAGGTTGGCCGCCATGTCCCTGGCCGGGCCGGCGCCGTCCACCAGCCGCTGCTCCGCTTCCGTCAGGTAGTCGCGGACGAAGGCGTCGCTGCGCGGCTCGACGATCTCGACATCGCAGCCGAGCGCGCCCGGACGGTCCGCGACCAGGCAGATCGCGCACCCGGCGCGGTCGCTGAGCGACACGCCGCGACCGGCCGGCTGGCCGTCGATGCAGAGCCGGGGGGCGCCGGTTGGCGCGGTCCTGGTCTCGATCCTGGCGAGCACGGCCGGCTCGCCCGGCCAGCCGAGTACCCGCGCCACCGCGAGCTTGAGCGTCCACCGGGCGAGCAGGAAGTCGGTTCGCCGCTTGGCGTACCTGAGCGCGTCGGCCCGGCTGCGCTCGGCCGCGCTGAGCCAGTCGCCGGTGGCAGGCAGCCGATCCTCGCCGCGCGCGAGCCACCAGGTGGCAGGCGCTTGCCCGGCCTCGTGATCAGGCCCGGTTGCTGAGCTCATGGACATCGCGTCCGCCTGACTGTTCGGTTGAGTACCGGCGCCCCGGTCCGCCCCGGCGCGGGCGCGGCCACCCGGTCAGGAACTCGTCAGTGCCATGCAAGGGCACAACGGCGTCCTTCGTCAAGGCGGGTCGCCGGATGGCTGACCGAGCAGAGACACCTCAGGTCCGTTCGGGATGACTAAATGCCTTTTCCCGAACGGACGCGGGGTCAGGCCTTCAGCCGCGGTGACAGCCGCAGCGCGGCCGGCGCATCGGCCGGGACGGCCGGGGTGCGCGGCGGGACCGGCGCCACCTGCTGGTAGGAAGCGCCCGGGTCGGGGCGCGCGTCGGCGTCGCCGCGGTTCGGCCACATCGCCATCGCCCGCTCGGCCTGGGCGGTGATCGTGAGGGCCGGGTTCACGCCGAGGTTGGCCGAGACCGCCGAGCCGTCCACGATGTGCAGTCCCCGGTACCCGTAGACACGGTGGTAGGGGTCGATCACGCCGGTTGCGGGCGAGTCGCCGATGGCGGCGCCGCCGAGGAAGTGCGCGGTCATCGGGATGTTGAACAGGTCGGTCCAGGTGCCGAAGGCGGTGCCGCCGACTTCCTCGGCCAGCAGGCGGGTGGCGCGGTGGGCGCTGGGGATCCAGACCGGATTCGGCTCGCCGTGGCCGCGCCCGGACCGCATGCCCCAGCCGAGCCGCCCGCGGTTGGCCCGGACGGTGATCGAGTTGTCGCGGCTCTGCATGACCAGCGCGATGACCGTCCGCTCCGACCAGTGCCGCAAGTTGAACACCTTGGCGAGTTCAACCGGGTGGGCGCCCACCTGGCCGAGGAATTTCGCCCAGCGGGGCGTCCGCCCGCCGCCGTCGACCAGCAGCGTGCGCAGCGAGCCCATCTCATTGCAGCCGCGGCCGTACCTGACCGGCTCGATATGGGTGTCCTCGTCGGGGAAGAACGACGAGGTGATCGCCACGCCGCGGGTGTAGTCGTCCCCCTTGAGCCGCGCGCGCTCCGCGCCGAGGATGGCCTCGGAGTTGGTGCGGGTGAGCACGCCGAGCCGGTCGGACAGCCGCGGCAGGTTACCGGTCGCCTTCATCTTGTGCAGCAGCTTCTGGGTACCCCAGGTGCCCGCCGCGAACACGACCTGCCCGGCCGTGAGCTCGCGCCGCCGGCGGCCCGGGCGGCCGGTGCGCTTGACCTCGACCGTGAACCCGTCCTGGCGGGGGCGCACGGCGGTCACCATCGTCATCGGCACGATCCGCGCGCCGGCCTGTTCTGCGAGGTAGAGGTAGTTCTCTGTCAGCATGTTCTTCGCGCCGTTGCGGCAGCCGGTCATGCACGCGCCGCACTCGGTGCAGGCGGCCCGCAGCGGCCCCGCACCGCCGAAGAAGGGGTCGGAGGCCGGCGTCCCCGGGCCATCGCCGAAATACACGCCAACCCGGGTCGGATGGAACGTGTCACCGCGCCCCATCCGGTCGGCGACCTGCTTCATCACCAGGTCCGCCGGGGTAATGGTCGGGTTGGGGACCACGCCGAGCATCCGCTCGGCCTGGTCGTAATACGGTGCGAGCTCGCGGCGCCAGTCCGTGATGCCGCTCCACTGCGGATCGTCGTAGAACGGCTCGGCGGGCCGGTACAGCGTGTTCGCGTAGTTGAGCGAACCGCCGCCGACCCCGGCCCCGGCCAGGATGAGCACCCGTGAGTCCTTCTCACCGCGCAGCAGGTGGATGCGCTGAATGCCGGTCAGGCCGAACTGCGGTGCCCACATGTACTTGGAAATCCGCCACGACGTCTTCGGCAGGCGGCTCTGACGCTGTCCGGGGCGGGGATCGGCTGGATCGTCGAACCGGCGGCCGGCCTCAAGCACACCGACCCGGTACCCCTTTTCCGTCAGCCGCAGGGCCGCGACGCTGCCGCCAAAGCCCGACCCGATGACCAGAACGTCGTAATCAAGAGCGTGCATCGTATCTTCAGCCCCCCTGGGACCCGACCGGGACACAGCCGACAGCCGGCATCCGTGACCAGTCGTCCCCTGCCAAAGCCTAGAAGGTCGGGTCTGGGAATGCTACCCCCTGGTAACTTGCGCACGTGGGGTCGACCGGGACGTGCGCCCACGGGATTCCGGGACCTCTGGCCCTGCCGGGGCCGGAAAATGCGTCATACCGTCGGAAGATGACGATGTCGAGCGGTGCGTACATGGGCGCGAGCGACGCGTTCTCCTGGCACATGGAGAGCGATCCGGTGCTCAGGCCGTCGATTGTCGTGGTCGTCTGGCTCGACCGCGCGCCCGACTGGGACGTGCTCGTGGCGCGGGTCGACCGGATAACTCGGCTCATACCCCCGCTGCGCCAGCGCGTCATCGACTCCCCGATCCCCGTCGTCGCCCCCCGGTGGATCTACGATCCGGACTTCGACCTGAGCTGGCACGTCCACCGCGTCCGCGCTCCCGAGCCCCGGACCCGGGACGCGGTCCTCCAGCTCGCGAGCTGGCCGGCCATGGAGACCTTCGACCGCACCCGTCCGCTGTGGGAACTCACCCTGGTCGAAGGCCTCGAGGACGGAGGGGCGGCGCTCATCGCCAAGGTCCACCATTCCCTGTCGGACGGCGTGAGCGGAATGCGCATGCTGGCGGTCATCGCCGACCCGAAGCGAAAGCACCGCCACCTGGGTGCGATGCCATCGGCACCGCTCGGCGAGAAGCTGGACCAGCTCACCCTCGTCAGCGATGCCGTGGGCGGGATGACCGCGCAGCTAACCCGCCTGGCCTGGCGCGGGGCGGGGGCGGCCATCCCGGCTCTGGTCCGCTCGGCGCGCGACCCGGCCGGCGTCGCCCGCGACGCCGTCGCGATGGCCCGCTCGGTCTACCGGACAGCCGGGCCGAGTTCTGGCGCCATGTCCCCCCTGATGCGGGAGCGCGCGACGACACGCCATCTGGCCGTGATGGAGGTCTCCCTTGATGCGCTGAAGACGGCGGCCAAGGCGGCCGACGGGACCGTCAACGACGCCTACCTGGCGGTGGTCACCGGGGGCTTGCGCAGATACCACGAGCGCCACGGCGCGCGGGCCGAGTTCTTGCGGGCCGTCGTCCCGGTCAATCTCAGGACCGAGGACAACACGGGGTGGGGCAACAAGATCACCCTGCAGCGGCTGATCCTGCCGGTCGGCGAGCCGGACTGGGGCGCCAGGATGCGCGTACTGCACCACGTCATCGAAGCGGCCCGCAGGGAGCCGTCCCTCCCGGTCACCGGTCTGATCGCCGGAGCGATCAACTTGCTGCCGGTCGGCTATGTGGGCGGGATACTCAAGCACGTCGACTTCCTCGCGAGCAACGTAACCGGCCCCCCGGCCCCGGTCTACATCGCCGGGGGCAAGGTCACCGGCTTGTGCGCGTTCGGGCCTACCATCGGGGCCTCTTTGAACACCACGCTGCTGTCCTACGCGGGCACCTGCCTTATCGGCATCAACATCGACACCGCCGCGGCGCCAGACCCGGATGTCCTGCTGGCCTGCCTTCGGGAGAGCCTGGCCGAGGTCACGGCCCCGGGCACCGCCGAGCCGGTTCCGGCATCACTCGCCGACGTCCCCGCGCGGGGTCCGGTGAACGGAGCCTCGCCGTAGCGGTCCACGCTGCGACGCGCACAGGCCATGAGACACCGGGGGGGTGAAATTTCACATTACTGGCCGACATCATCAACTCTCGCACCGGCAACGGGGCTGCGAATGCTCGCATGACCCCGAGCGGTGTTACTGAGCGTGCCGTCTGGAGCAGAACGGCAACGGGGCGACCCGGGCGGCGTGCGTGACAGGAGTTATCATGCGCAAAACCGCAATCGCGAGCGGTGTGATCGGGCTAGTCCTGCTCATCGCCGCCTGCCTGATGGCCTGGTGGGTCACACCGTCGTACATCGCGCGCATGCCGGGCAATTACAACAAGTCGCGGACCTATGACGCAACGATCCGCACGTTGTTCAACCCGACCGCGCTGGCGACCGGCAACCTGGCCGGCGCCATCAAGACAGGCCTGCCCGCGACGATCACCGAGACCGTCAAGGTGCAGCAGACGTCGGGCAACACCGCCCTCGTGCAGGACACCAGGAACATCGCGGTGGCCGGGAGCACGGTCGGGCAGACCGTCTCGCCTTACGCGCTCGACCGGCAGACCCTCGAAGCGACAAGCAGTCACCCCGGCAGCTGGAGCGTGATTCCCGCCACCGGCCTGACGGTGAGCTGGCCGCTCGGCGCCAAGCAGCAGAACTACACCGGGTGGGTGTACCAGACCGACACCACCACCACCCTGAGGTACGTCACGCAGGTGCAGCAAGGCGGCATCAATACCTACGAGTACCAGGCGACCACCCCGCCGATGCCGATTAAGAACCCGCAGCTGCTGGCGAGCCTGCCGAAGTCGCTGCCGGTGTCCTTGCTGCCGAGCCTGCGCGCGGCCGGTCTCATCTCGCCGACGCTCCTGGCCAGCCTGGCTCAGGCGTTCCCTGGCGCCACGTCAGTTCCGCTCGCCTACACCTATCAGTCGGCCAACTCCTATTACGTGGCGCCCGCCACCGGGCTGGTCGTGAACGTCAACAACAACGAGTCCGAGATGGGCGGCATCGCGCTACCCAACGGCAAGGTCATCCCGGTGCTGCCGGTCCTGGCGTACACCTACCACGCCAGCCCGGCCAGCCTGTCGGCCGCCGTGAACGACGCCAACAGCGGCAGCAGCGCGATTACTCTCGCGGGAGTGACCGCGCCGATCACGGCGGCGGCAGTTGGATTCGTCCTCCTGCTCCTCGCCGTCTTCCTGTGGATGCGCGGCGGAACCAGGGGCCGCCCGACTGGGATGGCTCGCCCTGAGCGCCACCCCGCCCCCGCAGGCGGTGGTCGCTGATTGCCACCTGCGCGCCCAGGCGCCTGCGCCTCAGGTCAACGAGAGGCGGGACCGTGCGAGCGCAGACCGCGCTCGCACGGTCACGGACCGGCCTTGCCGGTGGCCGTGCTCCGGTAGCCGTGTTCCGGGCGTCCGCCGCTGCCGTAGCGGAGCCGGATTTCCACCCGGCCGACCTCGTGCAGGTGGCTGAGGTAGCGCTGGGCGGTGGCGCGGCTCATGCCGGTGCGCTCGGCGACCTCGGCGGCCGACAGGTCATCGCCCGTCTCGCTGAGCAATTGCTCGACCGCCTCCAGGGTGTGCACCGAGCGGCCCTTCATGCCCGGCTAGCTGGTCGGGGGCGCGCAGGGCGCCGAATACGCGGTCCACGGTGCGCTGGTCGGCGTGGCGCAGCGCGCTCAGCCGGGTCCGCATCTGGGCGTAGGACAGCAGCTTGTCGCGGAGCACCGGGAAACTGAACGGCTTGAGCAGGTAGTGCAGCGCGCCGCTCTGCATCGCGACGCGGACGCTGTCGGCGTCCTTAGCGGCGGTGATCACGATGACGTCCACCGGCGGGTGGCCATCGCGCAGCCGGGCGACCAGCTTGAGCCCGTGCTCATCCGGAAGGTAGAGGTCGAGCAGCATCAGGTCGGGACGGAGCCGGTCCACCGCGTCGAGCGCCTCGGCGGCGGTGTGCGCCTCGGCTACCACCTCGAAGCCATCGATCTTGGCGACGTAGGCGGCGTGGATCGAGGCGACCCGGAAGTCGTCATCGACGACGAGGGTGCGGATCATGACACCACCTGGGACCTCGGCGCCGTCACCCCGGCATCGAGACAGCCGGGCAGCACGGCGGTGAAGACGGCGCCGCCGTCCTGGCCGACGCTGACCATGCCGCCCATGCCCTCCACGACCTGCCTGACGAGGGCGAGTCCGAGGCCGCGCCTGGCGCCGGTCAGCGAGGACTTGGTTGTCACCCCGTCGGTGAAGATCTGGTCACGCAGGTCGTGCGGGACGCCGGGGCCGGTGTCGCGCACCCGGATCAGCAGGTCAGACTCGGCCGCGACCAGGCTCAGCTCGATCTCACGCGGGGCGGGCGCGAACGAGGCGGCGTCGATCGCGTTGTCGATCAGGTTGCCGACCACCGTCAGCACCTGCGTGATCGCGGTGATGCGCTGCCCCACCTTGCTGTCGGGCAGCAGCCGGAGCTCGACATCGCGCTCGCTCGCCAGGGATACCTTGGCCAGGATCAGCGCGGCCAGCTTGGGCTCTCCGATCGCCTCGACGAGCTGATCGGTCAGCTCGCCCCGGGCGGCGGACAGGCCGGTGACGAACTCGACCGCCTCGGCGTAATGGCCAAGCTCGACCAGGCCGACCAGGGTGTGCAATCGGTTCGAAAACTCATGCGACTGGGCCCGCAGCGTGTCGGCCAGCCCGGTCACCTCGTCGAGCGCGCGCTTGAGCGTCTCGGACTCGGTCCGGTCGTGGAAGGTCACCACCCAGCCGAGCTGCTGGTGGTTGCGCGTGATCGGCATCCGGTTGGCAACCAGCACCCGGTCGGAGTGCAGCACGAGCAGGTCGCTGCCGGTCACCTCGCCGGTCACGACGTCAGCGAGCCGGCCGGGGGGCAGCATGTAGCGCAGCTTGCTCCCCGCGAAGTCCGCCGGCAGGCCCAGCAGGTCGCGGGCCGCGTCGTTGGCGAGCAGCACCCGGCCCGCGGTGTCGTAGCCGAGCACCGCTTCCTTGATGCCGTGCAGCATCGCCTCCCGTTCCTGGAGCAGCGCGGCGATCTCGCTGAGCTCGAGGCCGAAGGTCTGCCGCTTCAGCCGGCGGGCCAGGGCGAGCGCGGCGAGCACGCCGACCACGAGCACCCCTAGCAGGTAGAGGATGAAGGTCAGCAACGCACTGGACAACGCACTGCTGACACTCGCGGCGGGGAAGCCGACCGAGACCTCGCCGACGAGGCGTCCGTTCAGCCACAGTGGTGTCTTGCCGGCCGCCACCGCGCCGAGGGTGCCGTCCTGGAGCCCGAGGTAGTTCTGGCCGGTGCGGAACGGTTCCGTCGCCGCCGGCTCGGGTCCCCGTAGGTAACCGGTGTACCGATGAGGTTCCGTTTCGGGTGGGTGAGGCGGATGCCCTGGGCGTTGGTGATCACCACGAACAGCGCGTGCGTCTCGCCCTGGACCTGACCCGCCAGCACCTGCAGCTGGCCGCCCGGCCTGCCGTCCGCGGCCAGCGCGACCACGTTCTGCTCTCCCGCCAGCGTCTGCGCGATCGACAGCGATCGATGCTCGAACTGGTCGTTGAGCTGCCCCAAGGTGTTCTGGTACATGACGATGAAGCCGCTGACCGCGGTCAGCAGCAGGATCGCCACCATCACGACGACGACCTGGGCGGAGAGGCGCTGTCGTACGTGGTGCCAGAGGGGAAGCCGCATCGGTTCCTCCTCTCCACGGGACCTCGGCTGGGGTTACCGCAGTGTAACAACGGGGCAACGCCCCAGGAACAACCGCGGAAAATAGCAAAATGCGCACAAGTGGCAGAACGAGCCGTCGCTTCGCCCTCCCCCGGCGGCCGAGAGACACGGCAGGCCGGAAGGGCGAAGCAACCTTCCGTTCGGAGCGATGGGTTTGATCTAAATGCGCCAAAAGGCGCGCAGCGCGCTTTACGGCGAGGATTGAGCGCAATAGTGACGGCCGTCACGTCCGTCGCTAGCGTCCTGGTTTGTGCGATCCAACACACCACGTGACCACCGCATCGAGCTATCGGGTGTCACCAAACGATTCCAGACGCCTGGCGGTGGCGCGTTCACCGCCCTGCGTGACGTAACCATGACCGTCGAGCCCGGTGAGTTCTGCGCCGTGGTGGGGCCGTCGGGGTGCGGCAAGTCGACCACGCTGACCCTGGTGGCCGGCCTTGACCAGGCCAGCGAGGGGACGGTGTCGGTCGGCGGGCAGCCGGTCTCCGGCATCGGGCGCGGCACCAGCTTCATGTTCCAGACCGACGCGCTGCTGCCGTGGAAGACGGTGCTCGGCAATGTGGCGATGGGGCCGCTGTTCCGCGGCGTCCCCAAGAAGCAGGCGCTTACCGACGCCCGGGACTGGCTGCGGATGGTCGGCCTGACCGGGTTCGAGGACCATCATCCGCACCAGCTGTCGGGCGGAATGCGCAAGCGGGTGGCGCTGGCGGCGGCGCTGATCAACGAGCCGTCGATCCTGCTGATGGACGAGCCGTTCGGCGCGCTCGATGTGCAGACCAAGGCGATCATGTCCACCGAGCTGCTGACGCTGTGGGACCAGTCGAGGCCGTCGGTGATCTTCGTCACCCACGACCTGGAGGAGGCGATCGCGCTCGCCGACAAGGTCGTGGTGATGACCGCCGGGCCCGGCACGGTCAAGGCGGTGTTCGACATTGACCTGCCCCGGCCGCGCGGGTCGGTGCAGGAGATCCGGTTCGGCCAGCGGTTCACCGAGCTGCACCACGAAATCTGGGAGTCGCTGCGCGACGAGGTGACGCGGGCCTACGCCCGCGCCTCAGCCGCCCCGGCTGGCGTGGCCGGCCCCGGGGTCACCGTCGAGGAGGTGTCGTCATGACCAGCCGACGCGGCAAGGTCCTCGCGGCGCAGATCGCGGTGCTCATCTTCGTATTCGGCGGCTGGCAGCTGTTCACGACGCTGAAGATCGTGGACCCGTTCTTCTTCGGCAAGCCCAGCGGGATCGTGTCGCAGGCCGTGGACTGGGTGCGGCACGGCACCAGCTTCGGCTCGATCTGGCTGCAGATCGAGACCACCATGGAGGAAGCCGTCCTCGGGTTCCTCATCGGGGTGGCCTGCGGCATCGTGGCCGGCGTGCTGCTCGGTCAGGTGCGGTTCCTGTCCGAGGTCTTCAGCCCCTACATCAAGGCCGTCAACGCGCTGCCGCGCATCGTGCTCGGCACGCTCTTCATCATCATCCTCGGTCTTGGCATGTCGTCGAAGGTGGTCCTGGCCGCCTTCCTGGTCTTCTTCGTGGTCTTCTTCAACGCCTTCCAGGGCGTCCGTGAGGTGGACGGGAACCTGATCAACAACGCGCGGGTGCTCGGCGCGTCGCGGATGCAGCTGGTCCGCACCGTGGTCATTCCGTCCGCGATGACCTGGATCATCGCGTCGCTGCACGTGGCCTTCGGGTTCGCGGTCATTGGCGCGGTGGTCGGAGAGGTGCTCGGCGCCCAGCACGGCCTCGGCGTGCTGATCTCTGACTCGGCCAACAACTTCAACGCCAACGGGGTCTTCGCCGGCATGATCATCATCGGCGCGCTCGCGCTAGTCGCCGAGTGGCTGATCAGCCTGCTCGAGCGGCGGGTGCTGGCCTGGCGGCCGCAGATGGCGACCGAGGCCTCCGCGGTCTGAGCGGCTCCGTCTCGCTCCCTCTCATCTTTCTCGTTTGTTTTCTCTCACCTCAACAACAGGAGTAGCACCATGCGAAAAATCGGTCTCAGAAGAGGCGCCCTGGCGGCCGTGGCGGCCGCCTGCGCCACCGTGCTTACCGTGGCCGCGTGCTCGTCGGGCAGCAGCAGCACGGCCGCGTCCACCACTGGCGGCGGCGGTTCCACGTCGAGTGCCGGCCTGCCCACCGTCACGATGATGGTCGGCGGCATCAACAAGCAGATCTACCTGCCCTATCAGCTCGCGCAGAGCCTCGGGTTCTACAAGAAGTACGGCGTCAACATGGTGCTGTCGAACGAGGTGGCGGGCGGCGTCGGCGCGGAGACGGCCATGGCGTCCGGGCAGGTCGACCTGGCTGGCGCCTGGTACGTGCACACGATCAACTTCCAGCTCCAGGGCAAGGCCGTGGTGGACGTAGCGCAGCTGTCCGGGTCGCCGGGCGAGCGGATCATGTGCGCCACCGGCACCCACATCACCTCGCCGTCGCAGTGGAAGGGGCAGTCGATCGGGGTGACCGACCTCGGGTCTGGCACCGACCAGCTCACCCAGTACCTGGCCGCTAGGTACGGCCTGAAGACCGGCGAGTACTCCAGGATCGCGGCCGGCGACGGCTCCACCATGATCGCCGCGCTTCAGCACCACAAGATCCTCTGCGGCATGACCACCCAGCCGACGGTCGCCGCGATCGAGAAGCTGGGCATCGGCTACCCGGCGTTCGACCTCACCACCACCGCCGGGGTGCAGAAGTGGCTCGGCGGCTTCACGCCCACCGCCGGCGTGCTCGGGCTGACCAGTTGGGTGAACGCCAACCAGGCGACCGTGCAGAAGGTCGTCGACGCGATCGTCGCCACCATGCACTGGCTCGCCACCCACAGTGCGGCCGACGTCGCCAACGTGCTTCCGCCGAGCTTCGTCAACAACGCGCTCGTCACTAAGGCGACCTATATCTCGACCCTCGCCACGGACAAGTCCCAGTTCCTGCCCAACGGGATCATGCCGGCCGACGGCCCGACGGTGATCATGGCCATCAGCAAGCTGGCGGGCGTCATCACCGGCCCGGTCAACCTGCCCGCGACCTACACCAACTCGTACGCGCTGGCGGCGAACAAGCTCCTCGGCCTCCCGGCCAGCTAGCGGCTGCCACCGCCTCGCTCGGTGAGCCGAGTGCGCATGCGGGCCGGGCATGGGAGCGGTTCACCGCGTCGCTACGTAGGCCCTCGCAAACACGGAAGCCAGCCGCCGATTGGCGGCTGGCTTCCGGCTGTTCACATAACCCGCGTCAACCTGCGGACTCGCCAGACTCCCGCGCCTACGTGCGATAGCGGGCCGACGCAGGGTCGATCGTGAGCCGGTCCCTTCAACGTGGAACCACGGTCCGTTCGAGATAAGGATCTTGATCTTCAAAAATCCGAAACATGAGCTCGAACGGACGCGTGCTTTCGCGCCATCGGCCAGGGGCAGTGCCATGGTGGCCTGCCGGTAGGGCGGATTCTGGCCGACTCGCAATTGTGGCAGCGCCGGGCGGATGATGTCCTGAACGGTCATGAGGGGGCTGCGGTTATTACACGCCGACTCCTCTGAAACCGTCGAGGGTATAGCGGAAGAGTTCGCCGAGCTCACCTCGGACCGATGAACGAGGCTGCACGCGGACCGAATCCGGCGGGAGCGGCGGTCGGGAGAGCGGACTCGGCGGACCCGGCGGCAGTTGCCCGGGGACCGGATTCGGTGCCGGAGGCTGCCCGGGGAGCATGGTCGGCGGCGGCATGGCGGGCGGGCGCTGCCCGGGGACCGGATTCGGTGGCGCAGGCTGCCCGGGAAGCATGGTCGGCGGGGCCATGGCGGGCGGGCGCGGCGAAGCAGGCTTCCTCGGGCAGAGCAGATAGTGCTTCATTACGGCCGGGAAACGTTCGAACATCAGGTTCCGGGGACGCTCCCAGGTGATGCCGACCTCCGCGCATACCTCCCGGACCGTGGCCTCGCTGGCAAGGTTGGCGAACCCAGAGCCATGCCACGGCAGGACGTGGTGGACGCGGTGCGGGCTTAGACCGGCGGAGAGGAAGAGGTCAATCCAGCGGTTGCCGACCACGCTCAGGTCGTAGCTCAAGCAGATCTGCTGAGCTGCCCAGTCATTGCGTAGCGGCACGGGGATCAGCGCGAGTTCATCCTCGGTGACCGACTCCTCGAAGTCATGGCTCGCCACGACAAGGAAGGTGTTGAACCACAAGGTCAGGAAGAACTGGATCAGCCAGGCGAGGATGTGACCGGTCGCCAAGCAAAGGGCGAACTCGGCTACTAGCCACGCACGGATGAGCCAGAAGTCTGCCCGACCCGGGTCCCTGGTGATTGGCTCGGCGGTCTGGCCGGGCTTGGGACGCTCGAACTTGGCGATCTCCCTTGCCCGGAACGGCAGCCCGGTCAGGCATATGCCGAGTTTGTGGAGGGTGTAGCCCGGGACCCGGAGTATTGGATGCAGCCGGAGCATGCCATCGAAGAACGTCTTCTTCACATCGGCTCCGGAGCCGAGGTAAGGATGGTGTAGCAGCACGTGCCCGTCGCTTCCGATCAGGCTCGTGCCGACGTAGTTGATGTCGAAAAGCGCTTTTCCGAACGGCAGCGTGAACCGGTGACCCCGCCGCTGCTTCCACTTCCGGTGGAGATGGTAATGACCCGCGCCGGCCAGCCCGGTTCGCGTCACCACCATGATGATGATGAATGCCCAGGCAGGTATTATGCTGGCAATCAGGAGGGCCAGCGCGGCGACATGCGCGATACCGATGGCCCAGGTCACCGCGTCAAACGCGTGGTCGTACTTTTTCAGGGTCCGCGTGGAGAACCTGGCGTTCACCCTGGTACGGATCTCCGCGAGCAAGCTTTCCTTATCGCCATAATTCAGTTTCGGCAGATCCGTTCGAGCGTCGAAATCCGGCGCCAACAGGAAGGGGGGTACCCCAAGTTTCGGCAGTACGTCGCTCTCGGTGATCCGGCGTGCTGCGCCGGATTCTTTAATCTCGTATTTCGCGAGGATCCTCTGCAGCCGGGCCGGCTCCCTGTGGTACGTGTGGAGCAGGGCGCTGATATCCCGACCTTGAGTTTGCTGAAACCACATCGATCCGCCCGGGTGAATGGTCATCCACTCGGTGAAATCGTAAGCGCGTCCGTCCACGATCCAGAAGGGCTGACCTTGGGGAAGCGTGGTGCCCGTATAGGGCGAGCTGCGAGGTGCCCTGCGGCTGAGGGTTTCTGACATTGACTACTCCTTCGCGCGCGGCTGCCTGGCACTGCGTTTACGGATCGCGCTCATCACGCCCCGGCCTGCCCGAATTGGAACAGCGCGGTTTCGATCTGGGCTCCCGGGCCCATCGTGACCATGACGCCCAGGTCGCCAGCCGACACGCAGCCTTCCGCGAGCAGGCGTTCCAGGCTGACCAGGAAGCTGCCGCTCGAGATGTTCCCGTAGTCGCGCAGCACGGCGCGCGTATGCCGGACATCGTGCTCATCGAGGCCAATGCTGAGCTTGACGGAGTCGATCACCGCACCGCCGCCGGTGTGCAGCACCCAGTGCTTGATGTCGGAGAAATCCAGGCCGTTCCGCACTAGCAGCCTTTCCAGGGGCTCGCGGACATTGAAGCCGATCACATAAGGGATGTCCCGGTCGATGTAGAAGCTCCATTTCCCGGCACTATCGTTCCAGTCGAACCGCATGGACGCCCATTGCTCGGGCACGCAAAAGCTCTCGAAATCGAGCACGCAAGGCACCGGTCCGGACGGCAGCGGTCCTGTGCCGTTCTCGACATAGCTGGTGAGGACCGCCGCGGCCGCTCCGTCGCCGAAGAGGCTGTTGACGATGCCGGTGCGCACGGTCTCATCAACAAAGTACATCGCGGAGTTAATCTCGCAGCAGACCAGGAGCGCCACCCGGCCTGGATGGTTCTTGACCCACTGGACGAGCGGGTTCATCCCATTCAGGCCCGCGTTGCATCCCATTCCAACGACGTCCGCCCGGACGAGCTTGCGGTCAAACCCGAGTTCGCGCGAGAAGAGCGAACTGAGCCCCGGAACCATGAAGCCGCTTGAAGTAACGCACAGCATGTAGTCGACGTCCGCTGGAGACAGGAATACGGCGTCCAGGGCATTACGGATCGCGCGCGATCCGATCTCGAGTGCTCCGTCCCGGAACTTGGCATGTAGGTCGGCTGGGGACTCTTGGAGCAAGGACCCAGTCCGGGCGTCTTTCCCCGGAAGGTAAAGGTGCCTCTTCTGAATATGTGGCGAACGGAGAAGTTTCTTTACGGCCCTGTTCTCCAGACCGAGGAGAGCTCCGATCTCGTCTTGCGAATAAGACTGGTCCGGAAATGCGCTCCCGACCGAAGCGATCGCTGCCGCCCGGTCCCGCGAGGAGTCCGGGCGGCGAACTTGGGTTGACCTCAGGTCTGACTGAACGCATGGATTCTCTCGGGCCATGTAGAGAGCTCCCCGTGCATGGCTACGCCCCTAGCGTAGGCTCAGGAACAGGGTACGACGGTGCGTACCGATGCGACAAGCCTGCCCACGTTCCGCGTCATTCGCTGGCCCTGGAGGCCGGTGCGTGCTGAAGGCGAATTTCGGTTTCCTCTCTAAGCGGAGACCGTATCAATTGTCAATTCTGCATCACTGACCACAGCGAGCCGCTACTGAAGCCCGGGGCCGGTAAACTTTCCGCATGCGCCCTGCCCCAATCCACTATCAATCGCCTGACGAGGACAGCGGCCGGTGGCTCGGCTTTCGCTTCCGGCCTGGTGACATTGTGATCAGCACCCGGCGTAAGACCGGGACGACCTGGATGCAGATGATCTGCGCGCTGCTTATCTTCCAGACGCCCGAGCTGCCGGATTCCCTCTGGCACCTCTCGCCGTGGCTGGATAACCTGGGCGTCCCGCTTGGTTTCCAGTATGGCCTGCTCGCCGAGCAGCAGCACCGGCGCTTCATCAAGACGCACACGCCGCTTGACGGGATTCCGCTCCACCCCGAGGTCACCTATATCGTTACGGCCCGGCATCCGCTCGACACGTTCGTGTCGCTCTGCCGTCACAACGAAATCATCGGCCACCCGCCAGAGGGTTCTGGCCCTCCGCCGCCGGTAAAGCACCGCACCGGCCAGCCCAGGCCGCCGATGCCGGGCAGGCCACACATGCCGGACCAGCGGCACAATCCTCCTATATTCCCCGCCCGCCCCAAGCCTCCGCCCATGCCGGCGACGGTGCCCGCACCGCCTCTGTCACCCGAGATGCTGCACGACGCCCTGCTCGGCTGGATCGCCGACGATGACGATTCCCGCCGGAACCTTGACTCACTGCCTGGCGTCCTGTGGCACCTGTCAGATGCCTGGGCCAGGCGAGACGCGCCGAATGTACTGCTGGTGCACTA
Source organism: uncultured Actinomycetota bacterium (assembly GCA_963836195.1). Lineage (GTDB taxonomy): Bacteria > Actinomycetota > Actinomycetes > Streptosporangiales > Streptosporangiaceae > Trebonia. The sequence goes on from CAWIIX010000027.1 coordinate 30,295, forward strand.
CGACAACCTGCTCGCAGACCTGGAGGGCCAGATGCGCTGGCTCGCCGGGAGGCTCGGGGTAGCCGTCCCGGAGAATGCCTGGCCCGCGCTCACCCAGGCGGCCACGTTGAGGAGGATGCGGGACAGCGCGCAGAGCCTTATCCCGACGCCGCCGGGAGTGGTCAAAGACGCTGCCTCCTTCTTCCGCCGCGGTACCTCGGGGGCCGGACGCGAGATTCTCAGCGACGAGGAGATGGCTGGCTACTACGCGCGTGCCGCCCAACTGGCTCCGCCTGACATGCTCGAATGGCTGCACTCGCCGGTCACGGGGTGTTGAACGGGCCAGGGCCGGGCGGCCCGTGCCCCGGCCTCCGGGGCGGCCCGTGCCCCGGCCTCCCAGGCGGACCCAGAGGATGATGTCCGAAAGGCGGATGCGGCGGGAAATGCCCGCCCGGCAGGCCCGAGCCGACGGGCTCCTGGCGAGCGAACTGGGTGCGGTACAGGTCTGCGTACAGCCCCTCAGCCGCGAGCAGCTCGTCGTGCTGGCCACGCTCGCGGACCCGGCCCTCGTCGATGACCAGGATCTGGTCGGCCTCACGGATGGTAGACAACCGGTGGGCGATGACCAGCGAGGTGCGGCCGGTTAGGGCCGTCTTGAGCGCTTGCTGGACAGCGGCCTCCGACTCGGAGTCCAGGTGCGCGGTGGCCTCGTCGAGCACCACGATGGCGGGTGCCTTCAGCAGCAGCCGGGCCAGGGCGACGCGCTGCTTCTCGCCGCCGGACAACCGGTATCCGCGGTCGCCCACGATGGTGTCCAAGCCGTCGGGCAGCGTTGAGACCAGATCCCAGATCTGCGCCGCCTGGCACGCCTCGATCAGCTCCTCCTCGGTGGCCCCGCGCCGGGCATACGTGAGATTGGCCCGGATCGTGTCGTGGAACAGGTGCGCGTCCTGGGTGACCACGCCGACCACGTCGTGCAGCGACCGCTGAGTCACGTCCCTGATGTCGAACCCGCCGATGCGCACCGTGCCCTCGTCGGGGTCATACAGCCGCGACATCAGGTGAGTGATCGTCGTCTTACCCGCACCCGAGGGCCCGACCAGAGCGGTCAGCTTTCTGGCGGGCGCGATGAAGCTCACGTCGTGCAGCACGCGCAGCCGCGCATCCGTGCGCTCGGCCACTGGCAAGGCAATGGACTCCAGCGACGCGAGCGATACCTCGGACGCGGCCGGGTAGCGGAACGAGACATGGTCGAAGACGATCTCCGCTGTTCGCGGTACTGCGCCAGCTGACCCGCTAGCCTGTTCCGCAAGCACGAGCGGTGCTGCGCCCGGACGGTCCTCGATCAGCGGCTTCAGGTCGAGCACCTCGAACACCCGGTCGAAACTGACCAGCGCGGTCATCAGGTTGACCTGGACGTTGGACAGCGCGGTGATCGGCCCGTACAGCCTGTTCAGCAGCAGAGCCAGGGAAACAAGCGTGCCGACCTGGAAGGCGCCGCGCACCACGAGGTCGCCGCCTACCCCGTAGACGACCGCGAGGGACAGCGACGCGAGCAGCGTCAGCGCGATGAACAGCGTGCTGCCGATCATGGCCTGGACCACGCCGATGTCCCTGACCTTGGCCGCCTGCCCGGCGAACAAGCCAGACTCCTGCGACGGTTCGCCGAAAAGCTTCGCCAGCATGGCGCCTGCGACATTGAATCGCTCGGTCATTGTCGACCCCAGCACCGCGTTGAGCTGCATCGACTCCCTGCTTAGCCGCTGCAGCCTGCGCCCGACTAGGCGGGCCGGGATGATGAACATCGGTATCAGCGCCAGCGCGATGGCCGTGACCAGCCAAGAGAAGTAGAGCATCGTGACCAGCACCAGAATCAGCTGGAGGGTACTGGACACCGTTGATACCAGCGTCGTGGTCAGCACCTCCTGCGCGCCGATCACGTCGGTGTTCAGCCTGCTGACTAGAGAGCCCGTCTGCGCCCGGGTGAAGAACGCGATCGGCTGCAGTTGCACGTGGGCGAATACCTGCGTGCGCAGGTCGTAGATCAGGCCCTGACCGACCCGCGCGGTGTACCAGCGCTGGACGAAGTTGAGGAGCGCGTCGAAGATGGCCAGTCCAGCGACCACCGCGGCGACCACGATCACGACATCGACCCGCCTCGGCAGGACGCCGCGGTCGATCACCCACCCGAGCAGCACCGGGATCGCCACCGTGATCACCGCGTCCAGCGCGGCAGCCAGCAGAAAGGTGGCCAGATCCCAGCGGTAGGGCCGAGCGTATCCCCCGATCCGGCGGACGGTTCCCGGCTTCAGCTGCTGCTTGGTCACCGACTCATCGGCGCTGAATCCGCGCAGCATGTGGAGTGGGCCGGGGCCGGGGCCGGGGCCAGGTTGCATAGCGGCGGGAACCTCCTGACGACTGGCGTTTTTCCGCGTCAGTACGTAGTGAACCTGCGCGGCATGGTCACGAGCCGAATCTCATTTGCGGCCAGTCCCCCTGCTCCCGGCGTTCCGCCGCCTGTTGCTCAGTCACCCGGTGACCTGCCGAAGCGGCCACTCCCAGACCAGAACACATCAAAAGACGTGGGTCGAAGACCCAGGCCCGCAATCCTGCTGGCGGCATTTGGCGCTCCGCACAATTCTCACGATATGACCGCGATATATCGACAGCTTACGACGCTATTATCAGGTAGACAAGATATACTTTGTCCGCTATCCGGCGTTCCCTGCGACGGAGGAACTGTCGGCCCGTCGTGGGGATAAGGGCGGTCAGGGCGCCGGGATTGCGTCTGATGTTCTACCGCTTGTCCTCCTCGCCGCTCATGTCATCGGCCAGGATCAGGTATAGCCTCCGCCGGGTCTGCTCCAGCAGCCGTTCCGCAGCGTTGATCTGCTCGGGCGTGCCGACCTGGGCTACCTGGACGATGCCGCCGCCGAGCCTGGCGGCCACCGCGAACAGGCCAGGCGGCTGCCAGGCCTCCTGCTGGTCTATCGACTCCCACGCGCCGCGAGCCATCCCGGGGTTCTGCTCCACATAGGCGCGGCCCGCGTCGGTAAGGCTGAACGTGCGCCGACCGCCGGATTCCTCAGCTGCGATCAGGCCCTCCCTGGCGAGTTGCGACAGGGCCGGGTAGATCGCGCCAGGGCTGGGCCGCCAGGCGCCACCGCTGCGCTCGTCAATCTCGGAGATGACCTGGTAACCGTTGCGGGAGCCTTCCACCAGCAATGCAAGGATCGCCGCGCGCACGTCTCCCTTCAGGCGCCGCATCGGGCTGGGCTGCCCTGCCCACCAGCCACCCGGTGATCTGCCGAAGCCACCGCTCCCATGCCTCAATGCCCCGGGCCTCTCGGTCCGCCGAGGCTCGGGTCCCGCAGCCCGCCGCGCGTGCCCGGGCCATGGCCGACCCGCATCCCAACGACGGTGCCGCGCGCCTGGTTGAGCCGGCTGCTCAGGTGACTGGACACATCAAACCAACGCGGGTCGAAGACCCAGGCCCGGAATCCTGCTGGCGGCATTTGGCGCTCCGCACAATTCTCACGATATGACCGCGATATATCGACAGCTTACGACGCTCTTATCAGGTAGACAAGATAAAGTTCCGCCCGGTATCCGGCGTCCGGCGTCCGGGTCATCGACTCCACCTCGCCGACCTGATTAGGCCACCTAATGGCACCTAATGGCCTCACCAGTAACCCCTAGCTCAGGGCTCACACGGCGCGTCGACTCGGGTGACCTTGGGCTGGCGGCGTGCGGCCCTTCGTGGGGAACGTACCCGTCGCTAACGTGCACATCGCCGCGCAGTTGCCTGCGATCATGTCGTCGATCGAGCGCGTCAGCCGGGAAGCACTCGCCGCGGTCCGCAGGACCGGACCCGACAAGGCCACAGTGGAGCTCGGGTTCGGGCTGGCGATCGAGGCGGGCCAGGTCATCGCCCTGTTCGGCAAGGCACGCGGAGACGCCTCGATAAGGTCACCCTCGAGTGGTCGCGCGACAAGGCGCAGCCGCAGCCTGATGACCAGCCGGTTATCGCGCGCCAGCCAGCCGCCGCGAACGCGTGAGGTGCGTCATGACCCTCGACAGCGAAGTGCTCGACAAGCTGCGGCGCCTGCTGAAGGACACGACAGCGCTGGTGCTGGCCGACGATGAGCCATACGGCACAGCGTTCTTCATCAGTGACGAACTCCTGCTCACCTGCGCACGAGGCCGAGCGCGAGTTCGGTGCCGGCTGACGTCCCCCTTGGTGGTCCGCCCCCTAGCCGCGTGACTCCCTTGACCTTGCGGTCGCTACCCAGAGCCGCGGACCGGCGAGGCCGTGCCGACCGCCTTGTAAATACGGCAACCCGCGCTCGTTCGCCGGTTGCCACCAGACAGCTCCTCCTTCGAGCGGTAATCGGAAGACGGATGCAGGGACAGCCCGGGGTAGTCGGCGACCCGCCGTCAGCAGCTACCGGGCGACCGTGCCGCCGAGGAAGGACTCGACGAAGGCGGGGCTGGCGGCGAGTTCGGCCGGGGTTCCCTCCATCCGGACCTCGCCGCCCGCGAGGACGTAGGTCCGGTCGGAGATCGCGAGCACGGCGCGAGCGCGCTGCTCGACGACCAGCACCGTGGCCCCGCTCGCGGCCAGCCGGCGGACGTGCTCCTCGAGCAGCGTGCGGGCGATGGCCGGGGCAAGGTTGGCCGTGGGCTCGTCAAGCAGGAAGACAGCTGGCTGGAGCATGAGGACCCGGCCCATGGCCAGCATCTTGCGCTCGCCGCCGCTCAGCTTGCCCGCCGCCCGCGACAGCATCGCGCCGAGCCGCGGGAAGACCGTCGTCACCTCGTCGATCCTGGCTCTGACCTGCCCGGACGGCAGCAGGTAGCCGCCCATCTCCAGGTTCTCCCGCACCGTCAGCGGCGCGAACACGTCATCGACCTGCGGCACGTAACCGACCCCGGCCCTGGCGACTTCCTCCGGTGCCTTGCGGGTCACGTCCGTCTCGCCGATGACGACCGTGCCCGCGGTGACGCGCACCACGCCGACCAGGCTCTTGAGGAAGGTGGACTTACCCGAGCCGTTCGCCCCGACCAGGGAGACGACCTCGCCGGGCTCGGCCAGGACCGTGATGTTCCTGATGACCGGGTCGCCGCCGTAGCCCGCGGTCACCCCGGTCGCCCGCAGCGGCACGCCGCGGGCAGTGCGCTCAGCCGACAAGGTAAGCCTCCACGACATCGCTGCGGCGCCTCAACTCGGACATGGTGCCCTGAGCCAGGACGGCGCCCTCGGCCATGGCCACCACCGGATTGCAGAACTCGTCCATGATGGCCAGCTCGTGCTCGACCATGAGCACGGTCAGTCCCCCGGCGGCGAGCTCGACGAGCTCGCCGCCGATCTTGCGGGCCAGGGTCGGATGCACGCCGGCCATCGGCTCGTCGAGCAGCAGCACCCGCGGCTCGGCCATCAGCGCGCGCATGATCTCGACCATGCGGCGCTGGCCGCCGCTGAGGTCACCGGCGTAGCTGTTGGCGTGGGCTTCGAGGCCGAACCGCTCGAGCAAGGCGGTCGCCCTGGCGATCGCCGCGTCCTCGTCGCCTCGCCAGTACCTCGGTCCGGCCAGGGCACCGCGCAGCGAGTCCCCGCGGTTGCGCGGTACCGATGACAGCAGGTTCTCCATGACGGTGAGCTTCTTGAACTCGCTGGCGAGCTGGAAGGTGCGGATAAGGCCCAGCCGGGCGCGCCGGTAGGCGGGCAGGCTGGTCACGTCCTCGCCCTGGTAGCGGATCTGCCCGGCGGACACGGGAAGAGTCCCGGCGAGCATGGCCAGGAGCGTGGACTTGCCCGCGCCATTGGGGCCGATGAGTCCGGTCAGCGTCCCGCGCCGGACGGAGAGGGAGACTCCGGCCACCGCCCGCAGCCCGCCGAACTCACGGACTACGTCCACGGCCTGCAGCACCACCTCGCGGTCAGGCGGTGCCTGCTGCGCCCGGCGCCCGCGGCGCCGGCGCGACGCAATAGAGCGCCGGCCGGGGGCACGGCGGCGACGGACGGCAAGGTGTCAGTCGACGGAACGGCAGCGTCGGGCGGCGGCGCGGCAGGACGCGGAACGGCGGGGGCGGTGGCCGCTTCCGCTTGGTCCGTACCGCCGGGTGCGGCGGGTACCGGGGCCGACGGCCAGGCGGAGCGGCTCAGCCCGGATCACCCGCTTGCGCTCAGGCAGGATGCCCTGCGGCCGCGCCCAGAGAAAGATCACGATGAGCAGGCCGATCGCCACCCACTGAAGTGAGGGGATCAGGTTCGGTGGCAGGCTGTTGGAGGTGGGGATGTAGCGCGTGACCTCCTCGAAGCCGACCGGGACGAGGATCGCCCCGAGGATCGCGCCGCGATGGTTGCCGGCCCCGCCGATGATGACCGCCGCGAAGAGGACGACGGTCTCGGCGTAGCCCCAGGCGGCCGGCGACCACGTGGTGATGTAGGAGACCAGGATGCCGCCGGACAGGCCGGCGATGGCCCCGCCTGCTACGAGCATCGCCGTCCGGAGCGAGAGCAGGTTCTTGCCGAGGGAGTCGGCGACGATATCGTTGTCCCGCATGGCGCGCAGGCTGCGGCCGTAGGGTGACTCGGTGATCCGGCGGACGAGCAGGTAGACGACCGCGCACAGGACTATCGCGACCGCGGCGAGCGCCCACTCGTAGCCGGCCGACTGCGGGTTGTACTCCCCCTGGAGCGGTTGCGGGATCAGCGAGAGCCCGGCGTCCCCGTTGAGCAGCGGGCGGTAGTTGGTCGCCAGGAGGTTCAGCAGCACCGCGGTGACCAGCAGGCCCACGGCGGCGAAGTCGCCGCGGAGCCGGCGCCCGACGAGGAACGTGAACGGCAGCGCGATAAGCCCGCCGACGACCGCCGCGCCGATCCACGGGACCGGGAACGGCAGGTTCCAGCCGCCGATGTAGGACTGGAATCCGCCGTTGGCCGAGTCCGACGGCGAGGCGAGGATGGCGGCCGTGTAGCCGCCCGCGGCCTGGAAGATGATGAAGCCGAAGTTGGTGACGCCGGCCACGCCGAACTGCTGGCTCAGGCCGAGGCAGGCCATGGCGTCGACGGCAGCGTAGATGAGCAGGTTGATGACGTAGTAGGAGTTCATGCGGCCGCCTTCCCGAGCAGCCCGGCGGGTCGCACGCCGAGCACGACGAGCAGCGCCGCGAACGCGATCACGTACTTGTAGGAGGGCGTGATGTACGCCGCGCTGACCTCCGTGGCCAGGCCGATGATGACGGCGCCGAGCATGGCGCCGTAGGCCTGACCCGGGCCGCCGAGGAAGGTGGCCGCCAGGATCAGCACGAGGAAGAGGTCGGTGCTCGTCGCGCTGAAGCTGCCCGCGTCCATCGCGAAGACCACGCCTGCCAGGCCGCACAGCGCCCCGGTGATCGCCCAGGTGGCGGTGATCACCCGTCCGGTCCTGATGCCGCAGTTGCGGGCCAGCGTCCGGTTGGCGGCCGTCGCGCGCATCGCCTTCCCGAGCCTGGTGTAGCGGAGCAGCACGTGCGTTCCCGCCATGACGAGCAGGGACAGCCCGATCACCACGAACTGCACCGCGGTCAGCGTGAATCCGTCCGCGCTGACCGACGGTCCCTGGCTCATCGTGTACGAGACGCTGGTCCCGCCCGCCAGGGCCTGGACGCCGAACTCGATGATGAGGGTCATCCCGAGGGAGACGATCACCATCGTGATCGGCGCGGCTGCCGCGCCGCTGGAAGGGCGCGTAAACGAACGCGTTGAGCAGCACTGACCCGGCAGCGCAGGCCGCCACCGCGACCACCAGGCCGATCCAGACGTTCACGCCGTGGGAGTTGAGCAGGTAGGCGAGGAACGCCCCCGCGATCATGACCGCCCCGTACGCCAGGTTCAGCACGTCGGTCACGGCGAACTGGAGCGTGAAGCCGACGGCCGCTATCGCCAGGACGGACGCGGTGACCAGCCCGAAGCCCACCGAGGCGAGGAAGATGGTCATCCGGACAGGGCCCGGAGCTGCGCGGCGCTCAGGTTGCCGACGACGTTCACCTGGCCGTTGGCGCTGTAGGTGTCGATCTGGAAGATGCCGGTCGAGTCGTGGTAGCTGTCGAAGCTGGTCGGGCCGCCCGGTCCCTCGTACCTGATGGCCTTGCCCGCGGCGAGCAGGCTGGCGCAGGACGCGAAGGAGTAGCAGACCGTCGCGCCGGGCGTGCCATCGCCGATCGCGAGGATGTCCGGCCCGTACACGCTCGGGTTGGTGGACTTGGACATGACCATCGCGAGCGCGGCCAGGTTGATCCCGTCATACAGGTGGACCCCGCCGGGCGCGCTCAGGTAGGTGGTGAAGTCGCCGGTGGCACCGGGGACCTTCCCCTGCTGGGCGAGGAGCGCGGCGGAGAACGCCTGGAACGCGGGGCCGCTGGTCTCGGTCACCAGGTTGTCGGCGTGGAAGTCGGACGCGAACGTGCTCGCGCCGACCGCCGCCGCCGCGGACTTGAAGAACGCGGGCGAGATGGCCGCCGACGTCCCGATGACGGGGATCATCTTGCCGCCGTTGAGCTGCTCGATCTCGGAGAACAGGGTCGGGTCGGCCGACCCGAGCGCCTCGGTCATGATCGCGTCCGGGTGGGACTGGACGATGGCTTCCGCCTCCGTACGGAACGTCGTGGCGGTCAAGTCGAGCGTCTGGTCGGTGGTGAGCGTCATCCCGGCCTTCTTCAGCGCCGCGATGGCGGGCTGGATGAAGGTCTGCGAGCCGATGTCGTTGCCGAAGGCGAGGGCGATCTTGGTGTAGTGGAGTTGCTGCGCGATGGCCACCATCGCGTAGGACTCCTCCAGGTCAGGCGGGACCAGGCGGTAGAAGTAGGGGAAGTGCACGCTGTCGAACTCGGACTGCCCGGTCATGCAGAACATCGTCATCTTGCGCGCGTTGATGATCGGCACCACGGCGGCCGCCTCGTCCGACGTGCAGCCGATGACCAGCGCCAGGTTGGAGGTCGAGGCGAACATCTGGTTGACCGCAGGCACGGCGTCGGCGGGGTCGCCCCGGGTGTCGACGCTCTTGCAGGTGAGCGGGTGCCCGTCTACTCCCCCGGCGGCATTGATGGCCGCGGTCGCGCCGTAGCAGGAGGCTAGGTAGGTGGGGCCGAGCGAGGCGTCGGGGCCGCTGAACGGAGCGACGTCGGCGACGGTGAGCGGCGATCCGGTCGGCTGGCCGGCGGCGGCGGCACTGGCTGCGGGCGCCGTGCTGAGGTGCTGGCGGCAGGAGCGCTGGTGCTGCCCGACGAGGAGCTGCAGGCGGTCAGCGCGGCGAGCGCCGCGGCGGGGATGACGGCGGCGAGGATCCAGGCGCGGCGTCTGCGCCCGGTCGCGGGGCTGGTGAACTTCATTGTCCCTCCACAAGTGCGTTCTGGGGTGGGCTGGGGGTGAGCCGCGGCGGGCGCTCAGAGGCCGGGCTTGGCGGTGACGGTGGGATGCCACCGCCAGCCGGCCTGGTCGCCTGGCTCGGCGACCACGTGGTTGCGGATGGTGCCGAGGCCCTCGATCGTGACCTCGATGACGTCGCCGGGGGTGAGCCAGACCGGGGGCTGGCGCGCGAAGCCGACGCCGCCGGGCGTGCCGGTGGCGATGACATCCCCGGGAGCCAGCCGGGTGAAGGAGGAGAAGAACTCGACGGCGCTGCGGGATGTCGACGATCATCTGCGAGGTGCGGGCCGACTGCATGACCCGGCCGTTCAGGACGGTGGTGAGCAGCGCGTCGGTCATGTTCGCCTCGTCGGTGGTGACCACCTCGGGGCCGATGGGCATGCTGCCCTCGAAGTTCTTGCCCGCTGTCCACTGCGTGGCCGCTCGCTGCCAGTCCCGCGCGGTCGCGTCGTTGAGCACCACAAAGCCGGCGATGGCATCCAGGGCCTTGTCGGCCGGGATGTACCGGCCGCCGGCGCCGATGACGATGCCGAGCTCCCCCTCGTAGTCGAACCGCTCGGTGAGTGCGGGCTTGACCAGGTCCGCGTACGGGCCGAGCACGCTGTCCCGGCCGCGGACGAACGCCTCCGGCCAGGTCGGGACCGCCCGGCCGCCTTCGATCGCGTGCTCTGAGTAGTTCACGCCGAGGCAGAGGATCCGCGTCGGGGCGGGCACCGCGGGCCCTAGGTCGGCCGGGCCGTACTCGCGGCCGTCCCGGGTGGCGACGGCCCGGACCGCGTCCAGGCCCGCCGGGCCCGCTTCGAGGACGGCGGCGAGCGTGGCGAACTCCGGGTTGCCGGTCTCCGCGGCGACGTCCACGTACCCCGACTCACCGCGTACGTGCAGCCGTGGCCCTGCCTGAGTGAGTATGGTCGCGAGCCGCACGTGGCCGCCTCCTGTGATCAGGCACCCGCAATTGGGCGCCATCTTGCGTCCGATTGGTCAAAATAACCAGATTGGTTGGAGACTAGATCGGCATCACGAGGCGGTCAATACCTCAAATATGCAGAAATGGTTCAGAGACATCACGAACTGACAGTAATTGGTAGGATTGGTTGTTGATCCGCGCACGGGCTCCCCAGTCCGGCCCGGATGCCGCGAGGCGCGCCGGCGCGGGATGCGATAGCCTGCGCCAAGCAGGGTGGATGGTGAGCAGACAGTGACGGTGACCACGCCAGCCGCGGCCGCGAGGCGGGGACGTGAGCTCGCGGAGCTGATCCTGGCCGAATCCGGCCGGGCGGGCCTTGGACCGGGTTCCCGGCTGCCCACCGAGCGCCGGCTCGCCGCCGACCTGGGCGTTACCCGCAGCGGGATCAGGCTCGCGCTGGCGGCGCTTGAGGCGGACGGACTGATCTCCCGCGAGGTCGGCCGCGGCACGTTCCTGCGCGACGCGGCGGCCGGCGCCCTGGCCGCCGCGCGCCGCGGTGAGACCGGCGCGGGCGAAGCGGCCGGCGGTCTGGGCGGCCATGGTCAAGGCGGCGGTACCGAGCCGGCCAGCCCACGGGACCGCCCCGCCGCCTCGGACTTCGCCCCGGCCGACGTGATGACGGTCCGCCGCCTCATCGAGCCGCAGGCGCTACCTCTCGTCGCGGCGTGGGCGACCGCCCGGGACTTCGCGGAGATGGAACGCTGCATCGCCGGAGGCGACCAGGCCGCCAGCTACGAGGAGTTCGAAACCTGGGACCTGGCCCTGCACCGGTCCATCATCGCCGCCGCGCACAGCCCGCTGCTTGTCGCGCTGTACGGCGTCGTGGAGTCGGCCCGGCACGGACAAGTCTGGGGCGACCTCAAGCGCCGCAGCGCGACCCGGCAGCGGCGGGATCTCTACCAGGAAGACCACCAGGCGATCGTCACCGCCCTCCGGGCACGCGACGCGGACGCCGCTGTAGCGGCGATGCGCACCCACCTCGCCCGCGTCGCCGGTCATCTGCTCGGCGAGACGCACTGACGCTTCGCAGCGACCGGCATCGCGTGTCTGATCGTGCATGCGGCAACGCTACGCACGGCGTGCCGCGCCTGCGGCTCCCGAGATGCCCGGCGACACCGCTAGCCTTGGTGGCCCATGATCAGCGTCAGCGAGTTTCCCGGATCACGGGGGCGGTGCCCTCGCTGTCGGTGACGAGGGTGCCGCGGAACAGGTAACGGTCGGCCCGGTAGACGGTTTTGGCCACTTCGAACGCCCGGCCGCCCCGCTCGTAGCCGGTCTGGCTGTAGATCAGCACCGGGTCGCCGGGGCTGATCTCCAGGCGATCGCTGACCGGCGGTGCCGCCGCTCCGGCCTGGATGACGAACTTGCCGCGGCTCGGGAACACCTGATACTCGGTCCGCAGCACGTCGTACAGGGAGGCTGTGCTGAAGTCGTGCCGATCGAGCCCGGCGGCCAGGGCGGCGGGCACGATCGCCTCGGTGGTAGCGATCGGCAGGCCGTCGAAGAAGCGGATCCGCGCCAGATCGCACACTTGGCTGCCCGGGGCGATCCCCAGTTCCTCGGCCTCCTCAAGGGTCGCCTCGCGGGTGGCGCAGCGCAGCACCCGGGAGGTCACGGCGAAGCCGCGCAGCCGCCCCTGGTCGGTGAAGCTGATCATCGCCGTGCTGCCGTGACTTACCGGCACGGTGAACCAGCCGCTGCGCTCTGAGGAACGGACCAGGTCCTTCTCCGCCAGCCGGGCCAGCGCGCGGCGGATGGTGATCCGGCTGACCCGCAGCCGTTCCGCCAGGGCCCGCTCGGACAGGAGCCGCTCCTCGGCGCCGAGCCTGCCGCTGCGGATCTCGGCTTCCAGGGTGGCGGCGGCCTGTTCATAGGCCGGCATCCGCCGGGATGACACCAGGGCTTCCCCCGCGCCGGTTGGCCGCATGTCCGTCCAGCTCCTCACTCGACCAGCGACCCCGCAAACAGACCCGCGATGAAGCTTCGCTGCGCGAAGAGATATACCACGACGACGGGAAGCGCGGCTAGGCAACTGCCCGCCGCCAGGGCCGAATAGTTGTTGAAATGCGCGCCCGTGAACGTGGAGAGCCCGACCGTGACCGTGTACAGCGACGAGTTGGAGACCATCACCAGCGGCAGCAGGAACGCGTTCCAGGTCCACAGGAACACCAGCGCCGCCATCGTCTTCACCGCCGGGGCCACGTTCGGCACCAGGATCCGCCACAGCAGGGACAGCGACGAGGCGCCGTCCAGGCGGGCGCTCTCGGACAGCGACCGCGGCACCGACCGGAACGCCACGTACATCCAGAACGTGCCGAACGCGATCGACTGCGCCGCCTGCGGCAGGATCATCGACCAGTAGGTGTTGACGATGTTGAACGCGCTGAGCTGGTAGTACCAGGGCACGATCAGCGCCTCGACCGGCAGCATGAAGCCGAACACCGACGCGTACAGCACCCAGCGCGCGCCCGGCGGCTTCGCCAGCGCGACGGAGTAGCCGGCCATCACGGCGATCACCGTGGACACCACCACCACCGTCACGGTGACGATCGCGGTATTCAGCATGTAGCGGGAGAAGTCGCCGTTGCGCCAGGCGTAGCTGAACCCGCTCAGCGACATGTGCCAGCTGAAGCTGATCCCGCCGGAGGTCGCGCTGCCGGACAGCGCGGTGCTGACCAGCGTGATCAGCGGGTACAGGGTGACGACGGCGGCGGCCATGAGGATGATCAGGCAGACCGTCCGTTCAGTGCGCGACAGCATCAGGTCGCCTTTCGCTCGATCAGGGCCCTGATGCCGAACGTCAGGACGAAGATGATCACCGTCATGGCGATGCCGAGGGCGCTCGCCGAGCCGACCGCGCCCAATTGGAAGGCGTCGCGGTAGATGAGCAGGCCGGGCACCATCGTGGCGTAGCCGGGACCGCCGTTGGTGGCCTGGTAGATCAGCGTGAAGCTCTGCAGCGCGGCCACCGCGCTGATCGTGAGCGCCGCGCCGATGTCGCGGCGCATCATCGGCACCGTGATGCGGAAGAACTCGCGGAACAGGCCGGCGCCGTCGACCCGGGCCGCGTCGAAGATCTCCGGCGGTATGCGCTGGATGCCGGGCAGCAGCAACACGAAGCAGAGCCCGAAGTCCAGCCACGCGGCGATCAGCCCGACCGCGGGCAGCGCGGTGCCGAAGCTGCCGAGCCAGGGCGTGCCGGTGGCCGGGCCGAGACCCGACCGCGTGCAGGATCTGGTTGATCGTGCCGGTGCCGCTCGGCGCCATCAGCCACGTCCACACGATCGCCACCACCACGGTCACGATGACCTGCGGGAGGAAGAAGACGACGCGGAAGAAGCCCATGCCGCGGACCTGGACGCGGCGGACCATGCTGACGACGGCGAGCGCGAGCCCGGTCGGTACCAGCGCGTAGAAGATGAGCAGGATGCCGAGATTGGCCAGCGAGCCGCGCTCGACCGGGTCGGTGAAGATCTGCGTGTAGTTCGCGAGCCCGACGTAGCTGGCAGCGCCGATGCCGTCCCACCGCTGGAGCGAGTACTGCACCGCCTTGCCGAGCGGGTAGATGATCAGCGCCGCCAGGAACACCGCGGCCGGGGCCAGGAACAGGTAGCCGGACAGCCATTCCCGGCGCCGCCGCCGGCGGGCGGCCGGGTTGGGCCGTGGCGGCCGGCCGCCACGGCTGGTGTCCGTGGCGGCCGGCCTCTTGCTGAGAACAGTCACGGTCAGCTCTGCTGCGACCAGTAGGAGGTGTAGTCGGACTGGAGCGAGGCCATCATGGCGGCCGGCGTGGTCTGGCCCGCCTGGAGCTCCTGGATCCCGGCCATCTCCTGGTTCAGGAAGTCAGGGGTGGCGTAGTCCAGGTACGGCACCAGGCCGCCCCCGTGCACCGCGGTTGACCAGCCCGTCGCCGCGGCGCGCAGCGTCGGGGACGCCGCCGCCAGCGCCGAGGCGCTCGGCGTGACCACCGGGATGTCGCCGTTCTTCAGCAGCGCGTCCTGGATAGCCGGGGACAGCAGGGTGTTGATGAGCGCCGCCCCCGCGTTCGGGTCCGGTGCCTTGGCCGGGATCGACCAGCCCTCGCCGGGACCGCCGGTGACCACCGGCGGCACCCAGAACCCGGCGTTGGCGCCGAGCGCCTGCTGGACCGAGCTTGAGTACCAGTCGCCCTCCAGGAAGAACCCGGCCTTGCCCTGGTCGAACAGGTTCAGCGCCTGCACATCGGACAGGCCCTGGTACCCGGCCGGGAAGTAGCCGTCCTTCGTCCACTGCGCCATGGTCGTGGCGGCCTGGACGAAGCCGGGCGTGTCGATGGACGCGTTCTTGTCGGTGTGGAACACGAAGGCGTTCTGCGCGGCCGCGGAGACGTAGTGGTTCGCGATCGTGTAGAGCATGTGCACCGGCTGATAGGCGGTTGGCTGGCCCGCCGCGTACGCCATCGCCGTCTTGCCGTTCTTGGCCAGCAGCGCCATGTCGCTGGTGAACTGGTCCCACGTCGTCGGCACGGCGCCGCCGACCGATTCGATGAGCGCCTTGTTGTAGAAGATGCCGACGACGGTGCCGGTCTCCGGTATCCCGTAGACGCTGCCCGAGCCGAACGTCTTCCCGTTGGCGGGCAGGGAGTTGTACTGCAGCGGCAGCGAGCCGACCTTGGCGAACCAGCCGTAGACCTTGTCATACTGCCCAAGCGGCAGCAGCTCGCCGTCGGCGACGAGGCGGCCCTGGTTCTGCAGGCCCTCGTTGGTCTCGCTGACGTCCGGCGCGCTCGACCCCTTGGCGAAGGCCAGCGGCAGCTTGTCGTTCTGGTCGGACAGGCTCATCGAGGTGTTGACGACCTTGACCCCCGGATACTGCGTCTCCAGGGACTTGATCAGGATCGGCAGGACGGCGCTTTCGCCCGGGTCGTCACCGGGAATGTCCCAGTTCCACTCGTTCAGCGTGCCCTTCCAGGTCTTGGCGAGCGCCGCGGCCGAATTGCTTCCGCTTCCGCCGCTCGCGCTTCCGCCGCCGCTCGCGCAGCCGGCGATCGCCGCGAGGCCGACGATGCTGAGGGCGCCCAACCGTTGGTACAGGGGTCTGCGTGCCACCTCGGATCACTTCTTTCTTTGGGTTGTGTTCGTGCCGTATCCGTTGTCGTTGACACAGCGGCGGCGTCCGCCGCGCGGCCGTTGGCAGCCAGCAGTCCGGTGATGGCGGCGCCGATGACTCCCGCGTCCGGGCCGAGCCGTCCTCGGATCACCGGCGTCGGCTTGGCGTGGTCGTGCGCGTAGTGCCGCGCCCACCGGCGGGCGCGTGACCAGTACTCGGTGTCCGCGCCGCCGAGCCCGCCGCCGGTGATCACCGCCTCGGGGTCGAGCACATTGAGCAGCAGCGCGATGCCCAGGCCGAGCGCCCTGGCGCCGCTGTCGACCACGTCCCCGGCCGCCTCGTCCCCGGCCGCCGCGGCGGCGAGCACCTCTTCGGCCCTCGTCGCGGCGCCGCCCCTGGCGGCGTACCGCCGGACGAGCGCGCTCCCGGAGGCGAGGCGCTCGAGCTGGACTTCGGTGCCGTCGGGCAGCAGCGCGAGAACCGACGTCCCCAGGTGCAGTGCGCCGCCGTGCGCGCCCGCGAACGGACGGCCGCCGATGACCGCGCAGTAGCTGATCCCGGTGCTGATCGTCATGAAGGCGTGAAAGCCGTAGTCCCGGCCGGCGCCGAGGCGGGCCTCGGCCAGCGCCGCGGCGCGCACGTCGGAGTCGATCACGGCAGGCGCGACCGTCCCGAGCCGCTCGGCGACCGGCAGCTTGTCCCAGCCGGGCATGACCGCGCTCGAGGTGATGCGACCCGCCACGCTGACGTTCTCCGGGACGACCACGCCGACGCCGGCCACCCGCTTGCCGAGCGCACGGGCATGGCCGTCCAGGGACCGGACCTGCTCCTCGACGTCGAGCAGGACCGCCTCGCCGCCGCGCTCACGGCCGGTCGCGATCACGGTCTTCGCCACCAGCGTGAGCGTGGCCGCGTCGATGAGCCCGATCGCCGTCTTCGTGCCGCCCACGTCGACGCCGATTGCCGCGTCGCCCTGGTCGAGGTCGATGCCGCCGGTGCCGGCCGCGCATTCCATCTAGCCGACCTTCGTGTCGTCCTGGTGGTACCGGAACTCGCCGTCAGGCAGGCCCAGGTCCTCGGCCAGCTGCGCAGGTGATCGTCTGGAGCGGGAGGATCGCGAGCACGGCCTGCGCCAGCGGCTCGGCCGCGGTCACCGTGAATGTGGCCGGGATCCCCGGGCCGCCGCAGCTCATCGCCTGGCCCGCCGGGGCGGTGGGACCGGCCGCGACGTGGAGCACCGTCGACCCGGCGGCCGCCAGGTCCGCAGCGAGCTTCGCCTCCCGTGCCCCGCCGATCGCCACCACGACCCGGCCCGCCTCGGCCGCCTCGATCGGACCGTGCAGGTACTGGTAGGTCTCGTAGCCGGTCGCGGGGAGCTTGCACACCTCGCGCAGGAGCAGGGCGCCTTGCAGGGCGGTCCCCGCGTGCACGCCCGAGCCCACCACATCGAACGCGGTAACGCCGCGCAGCCGCGGGAGCAGCCCTTCGGCGAGCTCCTCGGCGGCGGGCAGCAGGGCCTCCAGCCCGTCGGCGGCGTCGTCCCAGGTTTGATTGGCGCCGGCGGTGCGGTCGCGGCCCGCGAGCGAGTCGCGCAGCAAGCCGAGGGCCTGGATCGTGCCGGTGTAGCCGATCGTCCTGACGTTGCTGTCCGGCAGCAGGGAAAGCGGTACCACCGCCTCGGCGAACCCCGCGAGCGGGGAGCCCTCCACGTCAGTCACCACCAGTCGCGGGCACTGCGTGTCCCGCAGAGCCGCGTAGACCTCGGCGCTCTTCCCGGTTTGCGACACCGCGATCACGGCCTCCGCGGCCGCCGCCGGGCCGGCCAGCCCGAACTCCGAGCCCGCCCAGGATGCGGCGGGAAGGCCGGCGGCCCAGTAGCCGGGCAGGGCGGCGCTGATCGCGTTGCTTGACGCGCCCATCCCGACGAGAGCGAGCCGGCGCTGCCGCCACGGCGTCAGGTCCAGACTCCGCAGCCGGTCGGTTACCGCAGTGCGGGACGCCCGAAGACTCTTGCCTTGCGTGCGCACGGCGTCGATGTAACGCATTCGTTCCCTTTCCATGCCGACTATCCAGCTTGGACCCAGATTTACCAGTTTGAGCCCAGAAGAGCAATAGCTCAGGGGAAGATTAGAGCCCAATTGAGCCCAATCTTGGAACGGTCTGGCGGATGGGCGGCCGGCGACCGGCGTATCGGGCTCGAATTACCGTCATGGGGGCAGCCGCGCCCGCTCCCGGCCACTCGGGTCCAATGTCGGGCTGGGTATGCTCCAGCGATGAGCCGCAGCCGCATCCGGGGGACCTGACCGATGGTTGAGCGACAGTTCCCGAAGCCGGGCGAGATCTTTGAGCTCATGCGGTTCAAGAAGCCGGAGCTCCACGGCCGGAGGCGCCGCCTGGCGACCGCGCTGACCATCTACGACCTGCGCGACATCGCCAGGCGGCGGACGCCCAGGGCCGCGTTCGACTACGCCGACGGCGCCGCCGAGGCAGAGCTGTCACTGGCCCGGGCCAGGGAGGCGTTCGAGGATATCGAGTTCCACCCCTCGATCCTGAAGGACGTCTCCCGGGTCGACACCTCGACCACTATCTTCGGCGGCCCGTCGGCGCTTCCGTTCGGCATCGCGCCGACCGGCTTCACCCGCCTCATGCAGACCGAGGGCGAGGTGGCCGGCGCCGGCGCGGCCGCCGCCGCGGGCATCCCGTTCACGCTGTCCACCCTCGGGACGACGTCGATCGAGGGCGTCAAGGCGGCCAACCCGAACGGCCGCAACTGGTTCCAGCTCTACGTGATGCGCGACCGGGAGATCTCCTACGAGCTCACCCGGCGGGCAGCGGCGGCCGGGTTCGACACCCTGTTCTTCACCGTCGACGCCCCCGTCGGCGGCGCGCGGCTGCGCGACCGGCGCAACGGCTTCTCCATTCCGCCGCAGCTGACGCTCGGCACCATCGTCAACGCGATACCACGGCCCTGGTGGTGGTGGGACTTCCTGACCACCCCCAAGCTCGAGTTCGCCTCGCTCAGCTCCACCGGCGGAACCGTCGGCGAGCTGATGGACAAGGCGTTCGACCCGAGCATCACCTTCGCCGACCTCGACATCATCCGCGACTTGTGGCCGGGGAAGATCGTCGTCAAGGGCGTGCAGAACGTCGACGACTCGAGGAAGCTCGCCGATCTCGGCGTGGACGGAATCGTGCTCTCCAACCACGGCGGCCGTCAGCTTGACCGCGCGCCCGTGCCGTTCCGGCTGCTGCCCGAGGTCGTCAGGGCCGTCGGCGGCACGGTCGAGGTGGCAATCGACACCGGCATCATGAACGGCGCCGACATCGTCGCGTCGATCGCCCTCGGCGCGCGGTTCACCCTCGTCGGCCGGGCCTACCTGTACGGCCTGATGGCAGGCGGCCGGCCCGGCGTCGACCGCGCCATCGAGATCCTGCGCGACGAGATCATCCGCACCATGAAGCTGCTTCAGGTAGCGAACCTGGGCGAACTCGGGCCAGGCCACGTCACCCAGCTTCGCCGCCTCGTCCCCGCTTCCACTTCGAGCCAGGCCTTCCGGGAAGCACCAGCGCGAGGATGAGGCCGACCGCAGAAAGGACCAGGCCGAGCAGCAGGCCCAGGCGCTCGCCGTAGCCCTTCCGCTCGGTCAGCCACGCACCGCCCGCGGCGGAGATCAGCCAGATGAAGAGCAGGTAAAGCGCGATCACGCCGATCGTTCCGTTGTTCTGGTTCATGTTCCTAGGTACGCATCCTGCACCCTCGGGTCGCGCTGCAGCGACGACGTGTGGTCCGCGAGCACAACGCGGCCGGTCTCGAGCACGTAGCCGCGGCTGGCAGCGTCGAGCGCCCGGTTGGCGTTCTGCTCCACGAGCAGGATCGCCACGCCGAGGATGTGGATCTCGGAGATGGTCTGGTAAATCCGATCCACCAGGACAGGAGCGATACCGAGCGACGGCTCGTCGAGCAGCAGCAGCTTCGGGCTGGCCATCATGGCCCGGCCGATGGCGAGCATCTGCTGTTCGCCGCCGGACATCGTGCCCGCCTTCTGGCTCTCCCGCTCTTTCAGCCGGGGAAACAGCGTGAACACACGTTCCAGGTCGGCGGCGATGGCCGGGCCGCGCCGCCGGTAGGCGCCGAGGTCCAGGTTCTCCCTGACGGTCATCCGGGAGAAGCAGCGCCGGCCCTCGGGCGACATCGCGATGCCGCGGGTGACGATCTCGTGGGGTGCCACCCGGGTGATGTCCTCGCCGGCGAAGGCGAGCGTGCCCGCGCTGGCCGGGGTAAGCCCCGAGATGCAGCGCAGCGTGGTGGACTTGCCGGCCCCGTTGGACCCGATGAGCGTGACCACCTCACCCTCGTCGACGGTCAGCGAGATGCCCTTGAGCGCCTCGATCGCACCGTAGTGCGCGTGCAGGTCACTGATCTCGAGCAGCGCCATCAGCCTTCCTTCCCGAGGTAGGCCGCAACCACGGCGGGGTTCGCGCGGACCTCGGCGGGCGTGCCCTCGGCGAGCTTGCCGCCGTAGTTGAGCACGGTGACGCGCTCGGAGACGCCCATGACGACCTTCATGTCGTGCTCGATAAGCAGGATCGTCAGCTTCAGGTCGTCGCGGATCTGGCGCATGAACGCGGCCAGGGTCGCCGACTCCTGCGGGTTCATGCCGGCCGTTGGCTCGTCGAGCAGCAACAGCCGCGGCTCACTGGCCAGGGCCCGGGCGATTTCGACCCGCCGCTGGTCGCCATAGGGGAGGTGGATGGCGAGCCGGTCGAAGTCTGCCCGCCGCAGCCCGACGTAGGCGAGCAGCTCACGCGCCCGCTCCACGGCCGCGCGCTCCTCTTTCATCACCCACGGCGGCCGGACGATGGCACCGAAGACGCCAGCCTTCATCCGGCTGTGATGCCCGATCATCACGTTCTCGGTGGCGGTCATCGCGCCGAACAACCGGATGTTCTGGAAGGTCCTGGCGACGCCGCGGGCGGTGATCACATCCGGCCGGGACCTGGTGATGTTCCTGCCGTCGAGGCTGATCCGCCCCTCGGTGGGCCGGATCAGCCCGGTGAGCATGTTGAAGAAGGTGGTCTTGCCCGCTCCATTCGGGCCGATCAGCGAGACGATCGACCGGCCCGGGATGTCGAACGTGACGTCGTTGACCGCGATCAGCCCACCGAACCGCTTGGTGATCCGCTGAGCGAGCAGGATTGGCGGGGGCAACGGTGCGGCCAGGGCCGCGGGGGGCGCCGGGACGGCGTCTGCACTCATGCCGGTCCCTCCGGTTCGCGGCCGAACTCGCCGTCCTGCGCCGCGACCTCGCCGGTCAGCTCGAGGCGGCGCCGCCGCTCGGGGAACAGGCCCTGCGGGCGCACCGTCATCACCAGCACGAGCAGGAAACCGAAGATCCCGAACGACACCGAGCTGAGCTGGAAGCTCAGCCCGAACGCGGACGGCAGGTTGTTGAGCACGTCGGGGATCAGGTAGTTGTTGATGTACCCGAGCAGCAGGCCGCCGGCTAGGGCGCCCCAGATCGAGCCGATGCCACCGACGACCACCATGGCGACGATGAAGATCGAGAAGCCGAACGCGAACTGGCCCGCGTTGACCTCGGTGAAATAGGTACCGAAGAACGCCCCGGCCATCCCGCCGAAGGCCGCGCCGATCGCGTAGGCCATCAGCTTCGTCTTGACCAGGGGGATGCCCATGGAGACGGCCGCCACCTCGTCCTCGCGCAGTGCCACCCAGGCCCGGCCGAGCCGCGAGTCGCGGACCCGCAGGTTGACGAAGAGCACGATGAGCAAGATGCCGAAGATCAGCCAGTACCAGGGGCGCAGGTCGAGCAGGCCGAACGACCCCGAGCCAGGGAACCACGGCGAGTCGACCGCGCTGATGCCCAGGTTGCCCGCGGTGAGCGTCATGCCGCCGCCCACGCCGATGGACTGCCCGTTGACGGCGAGGACGCCGATGATCTCGCCGAACGCAAGCGTCACGATCGCGATGTAGTCGCCGCGCAGCCGCAGCGTGGGCAGCCCGATGATCATGCCGGCCACCGCGCAGACGACGACCGCCGCGACGAGGATTCCCGCGAAGTTGAGGTGGATTCCGGCCAGCGCGCTCGTGAACGGCGAGACGCCCACGTGGACCCGCACGCCGAAGAAGAAGCCGGAGCCGAACCAGCCGACGCAGTACGCGCCGAACGCGTAGAACGCGACGTAGCCGAGGTCGAGCAGGCCGGCCATGCCGACCACGACGTTGAGGCCGAGAGCCATCACCGCGTACGTGACGGCGACGATTGTCCCGTTCAGGAAGCCGCTGCTTGATCCGGTGAGAAACGGCAAGACGACGCCCACCGCGATGAGCAGGCCGGCCAGGGCCTTGCCCCACCACGGCGGGACCAGCCGTTCGACGGCCGCGCGCCATTCGCGCAGCTGCGGCGGGAACTCGCTCACCCCGCCTCCCTCGTTTCCTCGCCGAGCAGGCCGGTGGGGCGCAGGACCATGATCGCGATGAGGTAGCCGAACACGATGGCCTCGGTCCACTGCGGGCCGATGCGCTCATCGGACAGCGCCTGGATGACGCCGATGATCAGGCCGCCGAGAACGGCACCGCGGACGTTGCCGATGCCGCCCATGACCGCCGCGGTGAACGCGAACAGGCCCGCCTGGAATCCCTGGAAGTACCAGACCTGTGTCTCGTACACGGCGTAGATCAGGCCGGCCGCGCCTGCGAGCGCGCCGCCGAGCAGGAACGTCAGCGAGACCGTGTTGTTGACGTTGATCCCCATCAGCCGCGCCGCGTCCGGGTCCTGGGCGGTGGCGCGCATCGCCCTGCCCGGCCGGGTGCGGCTGATGAACCACGACAGCGCGAGCACCAGCGGAACCATCACCGCCCAGGCGAGGATGTAGCCGCGCAGGATGGGCACGCCGCCGACGGTGAACACCACCTGCTGCGCGCCGATCAGGTCGGTGACGCTCTGCTGTGAGCCGCCGCGCCACAGCAGGCCGACGTTCTGGAGGATGAAGGAGAAGCCGATCGCCGTGATCAGCGGCGCTAGCTTGGGCGCGTTGCGCAGGGGCTTGTAGGCGACCCGCTCGATGAGGACGTTGAGGGTACCGGTGGTGAGCATGGCGATGACGAGCGAGACGGCCAGGCCGCCGATCACGCCGAGTACGGAGGTGGCCAGGCTCAGGCCGAGCACCGACCAGATGCCGACGGCGGTGAACGAGCCGATCATGAAGACGTCGCCGTGCGCGAAGTTGATCAGCTCGATGATGCCGTAGACGAGGGTGTAGCCGATCGCGATCAGGGCCCAGATGGCGCCGTCCGACAGTCCCTCGGCGAAGTTGAAGCCGAGCCGCGACAGGTCGTGGTGGATGACCGGGTGGCCGGCTACCACGCCGGCCTGATAGCCGTTGACCAGGTCAGTGACACCGTAGTAAACCGGCAGCGCGGCGAGCGCCACGATCAGGCCCCAGCGGCCGCCATACCGGCGCAGGGCCGCGAGGGCGGCCGCCGCCGGGCGCGCGGCCACTACCGGAGGGCTCGGGGTGAGTGTCGTATTCACGTGTCCTACGCGGAAAGTCAGGCGGGAGGGGCCGCCACCGTGCGACGCCCCTCCGCGCCTGGAGCCGATGTGACCAGTGCGATTAGCTGACGGTCTTCGTCGGCGTCAGGGTCTCCTTGAAGACCAGGCTGCCTGTCTTGTCGGCTGAGTAGAGCCCGTAGGACTTCAGGGTGGTGTCGCCGTTCGCGTCGAACCCGTAGGCGCCGATCACCGAGTTGCGGTCCTTGATGGCGAGCAGCGTCTTGAGGACGTCGGCCTTGTTGCCGCCGTTGGCCCCGAGGGACGCGATGGTGTCGAGGCCGAGCTTCATAACCTCGTAGCCGTAGATCGCGTACGGGTCAGGATCGGCCGTTCCGTACTTGGCCTTGTACGCGGCCAGGAACGCCTTGCCGCCAGGGTAGGCCGCCAGGTCCTGGGTCGCGACCGTGCACTCCATCAGCGGGTCGATCGAGGCAGGCACGCCGCCCTGCGAGGCCTGGGTCCAGGCCGAGGTGCACACGCCATCGGGGCCGAAGATCTTGGCCGTCGGGAGGGCGGCGTTGACGTCCTTGACGATCTGGACGCCGCCGTTGGAGACGATGCCGGAGAAGAAGAAGCAGTCGGCTCCCTCCGACTTGATCGTCTGCGCGTAGGTGCGGAAGTTGCTCGCGGTCGGGTCGATGCCGGTGTTGCTGACGACGTTGACGCCGTACTCGGCCTTCTCCAGCTCGATGAGCTGGGCGAGGCCCGCCCCGTAGGCCTCCTTGTCGTTGGCGATCGCGACCTTGGTGCAGCCCGCCCGCTTCATCGCCAGCAGGTCGGCCGCGCCCTGGATCGAGTCAATCGGCACGATCCGCAGGTAAGTGCGCTTCCCGGTCGGGTAATACTTCCCCGGCTCGCCCGGCGCGCTGCCCGGCAGGTTCGTGGTCAGGCCCACGTAGGTGTTGGCGGGAGAGACCTGCGGGATGCCGCCCTGGTTCAGGATCGGGATCGAGATCTCGCTCGCACCGGAGTTGAACTCGCCGATGTAGTAGACGGCCTTCGGGTCAGCGGCGACCTTGCGGGCGTTGGCCGCGGTCTGCGAGGGGTCCCACTTCCCGGCCGCCGCGGTCGAGTCGTCGAGCGCGGTGAAGTTCACCGTGAACTTGCCCGCCTTGCCTCCCGCTTGGGCGAGCGCGAGCTTCATGCCGTTGACCATGGGGATGGTCTGCACGTTGGACGAGCCCTGCATCGGCAGGCTGGAGTAGATGTCGACCGTGTTCCCTGACACCGATGCGGCGCCCGTGGCCTGTGACGTGCTGCTTGTGCAGCCAACCGCCGCGATCGCCGCGATCGCCACCGCGGCGAGCGCGGGTGTCAGCCTTCTTCCGTTCAAAATCTGTATCCTCTCGTATGACTGATTCATCCGCCTGCCGGGGCATGGAGAAATAACGGAGCGGCAATCCGGGACCAAATGCGAACCGCACGCGGGCCGGTGAATACCAAAATGAGGGCCTGCCGCGCCCGGCTACCGAAATACGCGTCTGCGAGTTCCCCGTGATCGCGGTCGTGCAGCTCCGGCGACCTGCGATCGAATACCCAACAGGCCGGAAGATTAGCGCATGCAGCCGGTACTGAGTCAACTTTCGGATGCAAGTCAGTTCAAGTGTTATGCGGGCGTTAACAGAAGTCGCTTCGTTTAAAAGCTGTCAAATCCGACGTATAGTAATATATTTTTCTACGCTCTCTCGCGTCCTGCTAGTTGGGTGGTGAACTCAGCCCACTACCCCGGCACGCTGGGCACCGATGCCGAGGAAGAGACGCGCCTCCTGGAGGAAGGACGCAAGGTGGTGAAACCACGGACCGTTCGATATAAAGATCTTGATCTTCTTTAAGCAATCAGCGTGTTAACGTCTAAACCGTCAGCTAGACGGCGACGTCCGGGCCGCGCGTACTATCTTCTTAACTTCACCATCGACTGGCGTCGGTCCGATGACAGTGAATGGACCGGTGGCGATATCCGCGGCACTCCCAGCCAGTAGCGCCGGGGCGCCGTCAGTCTCGGACGAAAACATCCCCGACGGTGTCGCCTGCCACGCACAACCTGGCGGATGGGCAGGACACCGACATAAGGAATACAAGGACTGGTCCCTTGTCAGAGTTAGCGGCCTTCGAGTCGATGGTGACGGGCGCGGTCCAGCTGCTGCCGTCGAAGGTGACCAGGTCTCCGTCGTTGCCGTCGACGGCGGCGCAGAAGTGGCTGGTCGGGCAGGACACCACCGGCCAGGAGATACCGCCCTCGCCCATGCTGAGGCCGTTGGGATCGGCGTTGACCGGCGCACCCCAGGTGCTGCCGTTGAACGTGAGCGCGTTCCCTCTGCGATCAACGGCAACGCAGAAGCCAGCCGCCGCGCACGACACCGCCTGCAGGTAGCCGGCTGGGTCGATGGCGGATGGCTTACTCCAGGCGGTGCCGTTGAATGTCACCACGTTCGGGCCGTAGTCAACCGCGGCGCAGAAGCGTGCGCTCGGACAAGACACCGTGCTCAGCTCGTTGCCGGGATCTATGACCGCGGCGGGGCTCCAGGAGGTCCCGTTGAACGTGAACGCGTTCGAGCCGTTGTCAACGGCAGCGCAGAAGCGCGGCGAGGAGCACGATACCGATGCCATGCCCGGTTGGGTGCTCGAGGCAGGATCGTTAATGCTCGGAGCGGAAGCCCATGTGCTGCCGTTGAACAGAAACGCGGATGAGTCTCGCGCGTCTACCGCCATGCAGAAGCTCACGGTCGGGCAGGACACGGAATCGGGCTCGCCCGCGGATGAAGACAGCCTGGCCGGGCCGGCTCCACCTGGTTCCGTCATACGTGGCCGCGTAGCCCGATTCGAGCACGGCCATGCAGAGGCTCGCGGACGGGCAGGACACGGATGTCGGGTCTTCGACGCCATCGCCGTCGTCCAGGTTTGTCGCCGCTGCCGGTGGCGGCGCGGCGCCGGACTGTGCGGTGACGGGCTGGCCGACTGCGCTGGAGCCGGATCCTGACTCGGGTGCCGGCAACAACCCGCTGCTGCACCCGGCGGCGGCGCCCGTTAGCAGAATGGACAGGCAGGCAAACGCCAGTCCCCGTCGGCCGGCGATGGGGTCACGTCCGGCCAGGCGCGCCTCGGCGGGAGAGGACGTCGATGAGCGCCGCCGCGAGCAGGACGCCGGCCACGACGACTTGAATCCACTGGCTCGACACGCCCAGCAGGTAGAGGCCGTTGTAGATGCCGCCGATGACGAGGCCGCCGAGGATGCCGTGGATGGTCTTGCCCCGGCCGCCGAACAGGCTGGTGCCGCCGATGACCGCCGCGGCCACCGCGAGCAGCACGTAGCTGTTGGAGGCCTTGATGATGTTGGTGGTCAGCGACACCTGCCACGAGGCGAACAGTATGCCGGCGATACCGGAGATCAGGCCCGCGAGGACGAAGCACCAGGTTCGGACCGAGGTCAGGCGGATGCCTGCTCGCTCGGCCGCCGTGGGGCTGCCGCCGATGGCGTACACGTAACGGCCGAAGCGGGTTCGCTGCAGCAGGAGCGTGCAGGCGCCGAGGACGATGAGGACGATCGGGATGATGTAGGGAACCCCCTCGATCGTCCCGAAGTGGGCGCGGTTGACGTTGCAGATGGCGACAACCGCGGCTCCCGCGACCGCGATGAGGATGATCTTCATCACGGTGAGGCTGCGCGGCGCGGCCTCCAGGTTGCGGCGGCGCTTGCGAGCGTCGCGCATCCAGAGCCCCACGCCAGCCGCGCCGACCGTCACGGCGAGCAAGATCCAGCCGACCAGCGGGCTGAACGACCCCCAGAAGATGTCGTAGAGGGCGACCTCGTTGGGGTACTGGGAGTTTCCGATGCCGACGAGCGACCCGCCGAGGACGATGATCGCCACGCCCTCCAGGATCAGCAGGCCGCCGAGGGTGACGATGAACGACGGCATCCTCAGCCGGGCCACCAGCGTTCCCTGGATGAAGCCGACCGCGGCGCAGGCGAGCAGCGTGACGGTGATCGCCGCCCACCACGGCCAGTTCGCGCCGCTGGGCTGCACAAGCTCGGCCACCACCACGCTACCGAGGCCCATGACCAGGCCGACGGACAGGTCGATCTCCCCGAGCAGAAGGGCGAAGATCTCGGCCATCGCCAGCAGCATGTACACGGTGCTCTGCTCGAACAGATTGACCAGGTTCTGCGCCGACAGGAACTTCGAGTTCAGGATCTGGAAGGCGATCGCGACCGCCACCAGGCCCAGGATCACCGGCAGCACACCGCTGTTGCCGCTGCGGACCTGGAGCAGCGAGGCCCGCAGGTACTGGCCGAGCGACTTGGCGACGAGCTCGGGCGGGACATCCGCCGCGGCCACCGCCTCGTCGAGGGTAAGGTCGTCCGTCCCGGCGTCCGCCGTCGCTACCGGGGTCTCGCTGGGGTCCGCAGTCACAGGAACTTCCTCATCGCTTGTCCTTCGCGTGTCGTCAGACACCGGTCACCGCCCCCGCCCCGCGCCGTGACTGCACGTCAATCAGCACTGCGATGAGGAGCACGCCGCCCGGCAGGATGTATTGCAGCGGCGTGGACAGCGACCCCAGGCTGAGCAGGGACACACCGTAGGCGATGCCGCCGATGAGGAGTCCGCCGAGGACGCCGTGGATGGCCTTGCCCCGGCCGCCGAACAGGCTGACCCCGCCGATAACGGCGGCGGCGACGGTGTACAGGACGAGCTGGCCGGGGTCGGCCGTATTGGAGCTGTACTCACCGTAGAAAAACGAGCCGAGCAGGATGCCGCCGAGGGCGGCGGTCGCCGAGCACAACGCGAACGCCCAGATGCGGATGGCGGGGAGGCTGACGCCGGCCCGGCGGGTCGCTTCCGGGTTGCCGCCAATGGCGTAGATGTAGCGGCCGAAGCGCGTCCGCTGGAGCACCACCGTCCAGACGCCGAGCAGAACCAGGACGATCGGGATGACCCACGGAACCCCGGTGACCGACTTCAGGGTGCTCCCCCGGTTGACGGAGCAGATGATCACTACCGCCGCCCCGAAGATCGCCATCAGCGCGAGCTTGATCGCGGTCAGGCTCAGCGGCGGAGTGGTCAGCCCCCGGCGCCGCCTCCTGACTGAGCGCAGCCACTGGGACGCGCCGGCGGCGACGACCACCACCGCCAGAATGATCCAGGCGACGACGGGAGAGATGAGCCCCTGAACCATTTCGTAGATGACGTTCTGGTTGGGGTCCGAGGTGTTGAGGCTGACGGTGGAGTCGGCCCCGCCGAGGATGATGACGAGGACTCCGGAGAAGAGCAGGAACCCGCCCAGGGTCGAAACGAAGGACGGGACCCTGAGCACCGCGGTCAGCGTTCCCTGGAGGGCGCCGATCGCGCCGCAGATAGCGAGCGCCGCGAGCACCGCTGCCCACCACGGCCAGTCCGGCCCGGGCTGCTGAACCAGCTTGAAGGCGATCACCCCGCCGATGAGCGCGACCGCGCCGACCGACAGGTCGACCTCCGCGAGCAGCAGGACCAGCGTCTCGGCCATCGCCAGCACCATGTACACGGTGCTCAGACCGAAGATGTAGACGAGGTTGCTCGGCCGCAGGTAGGCGTGCTCAGGGGTGATGATCTCGAAGACGACGGCGACCACCACGATGGCCAGGACCACCGGCAGCAGACCGCTGTTGCCGGCGCGGACCCGGAGCCACCAGACCCGCACGTACTCGCCAAGCGACTGGGCGAGGATCGCGGGCGGGACGTCGGCCGCGGCCACCTTGGCGTCGAGGGTGAGGTCAGCCGTGCCGGGGCCCGCCGTCCCGGCCGGGGTCTCGCCCGGGTCCGCGGTCACCGGCGCTCCTCGATTCTGGCCATCCGCCTCAGCCCTTGCCATTGGCTGATCCGGCGGCCTCGTACGGCCGCCCGCTGGCGGTGCCCGTCGTCATGTACTGCACTACGCTCTGCAGGTCGAAGGTCTCAGTCGGCCCCTCGGCCACCATCCGCCCCAGGTACAGCACCGCGATGCGGTCGGCGACCTCGAACACGTCGGTCAGGTTGTGGCTGATCACCATCACCGCCAGCCCGCGGTCGCGAAGCCGTTTGATGAGGTCAAGCACGGACCGGGTCTGCACCACCCCGAGGGCGGCGGTGGGCTCGTCGAGCAGCACCAGCTTGGAGTTCCACATGACCGCCTTGGCGACCGCCACCGACTGCCGCTGACCTCCGGAGAGCGAGGCGACCGGCTGCCGGATGGAACGCACCGTGGTCACCCGCAGGGCGCTCAGGGTCTCGGCCGCCTGCAGTTCCATCGAGTCCTCGTCGAGCAGGCCGTAGCTCAGCGGCTCACGGCCGAGGAACATGTTCTGGACGATGTCCAGGTTGTCGGCCAGCGCAAGATCCTGGTAGACGGTCTCGATTCCCAGCGCGGAGGCGTCACGGGTGCTCCGGATGTGCACCGGCTTCCCGTCGAAGAAGATCTCGCCATGGTCCGGCTGGTGGGCGCCGGAGATGGTGCGAGTGAGGACCGATTTCCCGGCCCCGTTGTCACCGCACAGGCCGGTCACCTGGCCGGCGGGCAGGTCCAGGTTCACGCCGTAGAGCGCCTGCACCGGCCCGAAGTGCTTGTCGATGCCGCGCAGCCTCAGCAGGGGTTCGGCCCCGTCCCCGCCGCGGCTCGCGCCTGCCGGGGCCTCATTCACCTCAGTCATTTTTAATACCCGTCAGTAGCTTTGCCCAGGTTGTCCGCATTGCCAGTACATCGTCGCGGGACTGGCGGGCCCGCCGCAAGAGCGAGCCCGCCAGCCCCGGTCAGATGATTACTTGATCCCGTTCGCGGAGCAGACGCTCGCACCCGCGAGCGCGCAGATCGCCGAGGCGGTGTCGAACTTGTCCGCAACCACGGTCGACTCGATGTTCGACTTGGTCACCCACGTGGCCGACAGCAGCGACGCCGGCTCGGTGATGCTCGTGTCGGCCGAGTCCGTGGCCGTGCCGTTCAGCAGGGCCGGGGGCACCTTCTGGCCGGCCAGCAGGATGGTCGCCACGGATACGGCGTCCTGGACCTCCTTGTAAACGGGCTTGTAAACAGAGCCGCACTGGTAGCCCTGGAGGATGTAGGCCATGCCCTGGGCCGTGGCGTCCTGCCCGGTGGTCGGGATGGTGTTGGCCTTGACCCCGGCCGACTTGAGGTCGGTGATCACCGAGTTGGCGAGCCCGTCATTGGCCTCGATGGTGGCGTTGATCTTCGGGTTGGCGGTGAACGCCTGCTGGAAGATCGTGCCGCCCTTGGTGTTGTCCCAGCCGGGGGCGAAGTTCTCCGCAACCAGCTTGGCGCCGTCGGCGGTGCCGCTCGCGCCCGCAGCGACCGACTTGGCCGGCTGGTTGAAGACCACCTTGTTGTAACCGGTGGCGAAGGCGATCGCGTTCGGGTCGGTGTCCTCGCCGCCGTTCAGGACGTAGACCTGGGGGCTCTTGACGCCCCAGGACGTAAGGCACTGGTTGAAGCCCGTGCCGATCAGCTCGCCCACCTTCTCGCCGTCAAAGCTGACGTAGTAGGTGTCCGTGCCCTGGAAGATGGCGCGGTCGTAGGCGACCAGGATGACGCCCTTCTGCTCCGCGAGCTTCGCGATCGCCACGCCGGTCGGGCCGTCGAGCGGGCACACGATCAGGACCTTGGCACCCAGGTTGATGTCGGCCGTCGCGTCGCTCAGCTGGGTTGCGTCGATCCCCTGAGCGTTGTCGATGCGGAACTCCGACGAGGTGAACCCGGCGTCGGTGAAGGCTTCCTTCATGTACGGCGCGTCGAAGTCAACCCACCGGGTCGACGACGTGGTGTCGGGCAGGATCACACCGATCTGCAGGCTGCTCGCGCCCTTGGTCCCCGCCGCGGCCAGCGGCTTGAACTGGGACATCGTCGACGCGATGTCCACGGTGAAGGAGCTGATGCTCAGCCCCGACGGAACCGTGGCCGAGCCGCTCGAAGCCGGGCTTGACGAGGTCGCCGCGGCCGACGCGGGAGCCGTGGTCGACGAGGATGAGGACGACGAGCAGCCCGCGGCCACCATGGCGACGACCGCTGCCACAGCCACCAGGCCCAGTTTCGGCAGAGACCTAGATGTGCCGTGGCCTTGTGAACGAGAGTGCCACCCTCCCTGACCTCTGTTACGCAGAAGCATCCCAGACCCCTTTCGCCACCACATTGTGCACAGATACGACGACGTGGGACACCGCACAACACGCGTGTCCTTCCGGGATGAAAGGTAGATCTTGGGAACGCCATACATCAAGGGCCGAAACACACCCGTGATCTAATTGGACTAAACCCGTCGGCCTGCCTTACGCACGCTGCAACGGCGGCGAGAAAAGGTAGCCCTACATGGCGTACCGGTCAATGTTTGGGCGATCACTGACCCGTTAATATTTTATGGATAGTTTTATTTGCTAGATGCGTACTAACCATCATTCCGCCTCGCCGGGAGGCGCGTGGCGATCCGGTCCAGCCCCTCGGCGACCAGCGTGCCACCTCGTCCGCGTTCGGTCCGTAGCGCAGCGTATATCGCGCGATGCCGGTCTGTCGACCAGGAGGGAGGGTCCGTAGCGAGCGAAAAAAACTCGAAAATCAGCAGATTGACACGGCCGCACATTGGCCGCTACGTAACTTCGATCGACGTTTCCCGGATGCTGGCTCATGGCGGGCAAACCGCCTTATAGTTGCGCGATGCGGGGATGACTAATCACTGGAGAAAGCCCATGACTACGGTGAGTAATCCGATGGTCGCGACAAAGGTGCTGATTATTGAAGACGATCCGAACATCGTCGATCTGATCCGCTCCAACCTGGTCGTGCGGGGCTTCGACACGGTCGTCTCCGCCGGGACCAAGGTGATCGACCTGTTTGACCTCGAGCAGCCGGACATGGTCCTGCTCGACCTCATGCTCCCCGGGGCGGACGGGTTCGAGCTGTGCCGCGATCTCCGCGAGCGGTCACCCGTCGGGATCATCGTGGTGTCGGCCAGAGGCGGGGAGCAGGACAAGGTCACGGCGCTGAACATGGGCGCCGACGACTACATGACCAAGCCATTCGGCATTGAGGAGCTGCTCGCCCGGATCCACGCCACGCTGCGCCGGACCCGGCCCGCCGCCGAGGCCACGGCCGAGCCCGCGCCGGCCAGGATCGCGGTCGGCGGCCTGTCGATCAACCTGGCGAGCAAGCAGGTGCAGCTCGCGGGGGCCGAGGTGCGCCTCACTCCGACCGAGTTCGCGCTGCTGCGCGAGCTCGCCATCAACCGGGGGAAGCTGCTGTCCCGCGCGCACCTGCTACGCCAGGTCTGGGGCCAGGGGTACGAGGCGGAGACGGAATACGTCCGCACGTACATCAGCCGGCTGCGGGCCAAGCTGGAGTTGCCTGGCAGCCAGCCGCTGATCGTCACCCGGCAGCGAGCGGGCTATCTCATTCCGGCCGAAGGACGCGGCGCGGCCGGGGCGGGCCCCGCCGAAACGACTGGCATCTGACAGCTGGCTTCTGACCTCGGCAGACATCGGATCATTGACAAAATATTTCCGTGCCACGCAATTGACGCCTGCCGAAACCTGGGGGAATCTCACTGTCAGAAAGCCAAAAACATCCGATGAACAGCCGGCGCGCCGCGTGCCCGCTCCCCGATCACGGAGGCTGACACATGTTCTCGCTAACCCTCCCCCGCCGGTGGGTGGCGCTGGCCGTGGCCTTGGTGCTGGCGGCAGCGCTCGCCATCCCCGCGTTCAGCGCCACGCCCGCGCGTGCGGCCACGCCCGAGCCCTGTGACATCTACGCTTCGGGCGGTACTCCGTGCGAGGCGGCCTACAGCACCACCCGGGCGCTGTTCGAGGCCTATGACGGACCGCTTTACCAGGTCCAGCGCGCCTCCGACTCGACGTTCCTCAACGTCGGCCTGGAATCGACCGGCGGGGTTGTCAACGTGGCGCCAGAGAACTCGTTCTGCGCCGGCACGACGTGCACCATAACCGAGCTGTACGACCAGACCTCCAACGCCAACAACATGCCGATCTCGCCGGGCACGTCCTGCTCGGGTTGCAGTGGCGGGAACGCGGGCCCCGGCCCCGGCGGCGCGGACATCGGCGCCCCGGCCGAGGCGCTGCCGGTGTACGTCGGCGGTCAGCCGGCGTACGGGATCTACTTCAACAAGTTCGGCACCGGCTACCGCGACAACTCCGCCCGCAACCTCCCCACCGGCTCTCAGCCCGACGGGCTGTACGCCGTCATGTCTTCCAACATCACCAGCAACCAGTGCTGCTTTGACTTCGGCCAGGGCGAGACCAACGACTCCGACGACGGCAACGCCACGATGAACGCGATCTACTACGGCACCGACTGCTGGACGGGCAACTGCACCGGCCCCGGTCCCTGGGTGGGGGCCGACATTGAAAACGGCATGTACTTCAGCAACACCGGCAACAATCCCCCGGCCTATCCGAGCGAGAACGGCACGTTCCTCTCCGCCTGGGAGGAGAACAACGGCGGGACCAACATGACCCTGCAGTACGGCAACGCCCAGTCAGGCGGACTGATCCAGACTTATTCGGGCGCGTTGCCCAGCGGCGGCTATGACCCGATGAAGATCCAGAGCTCCATCGAGCTCGGCACCGGGGGCGACAACACGAGTCTGGGCGACGGGGAGTTCTTCGAAGCCGCCGACGTCTCCGGTTTCCCGTCCGAGGCCACCCAGAGCGCGGTCCAGGCGAACATCGTCGCGGCCGGCTACAGCCAGACGCGAGCGGGCGAGGGCGCCTTCGGCGGCACCGCGGCCGAGGTGCCGGGCACCGTGCAGGCCGTCAACTACGACACCGGCGGGCAAGGCGTGGGCTACAACGTCAGCTCCGTCAACGGCACGGCCGACAGCTACCGCAGCGACGGGGTTGACCTGGAGGCGACCAGCGACACCACCGATACGACCGGCGCCGGCGCCGGCTACGACCTCGGCTGGACCGGCGGCGGGCAGTGGACCCGGTACACGGTCAACGCGGCCAGCGCCGGCACCTACACGGTGAGCTTGCGGGTGGCCTCTCCCAGCGGTGTCACCGACGCCCTGCACATCGCCAACCTCGCGGGCACCAACCTGTCGGGCAATATCAATATCCCGGCCACCGGGGGCTGGCAGGACTGGACGACGGTGACGGCCACCGTCACGCTGCCCGCGGGCACCCAGACATTGGTCGTCGACCAGGACAACGGGGGGTGGAACCTCCACGCGATGAGCTTCGCCCCTTCCGGCGTCAGCTCGTCGTGGTTCGAGGTGGTCAACCAGAGCTCCGGCCTGTGCGCCACCGCGGCCGGGGGCTCGACCGCCAACGGCACCGCCGTCGTCCAGCAGGCCTGCACAAGCGCGGCCAGCCAGCTCTGGAAGTTCGTGCCGACCTCGGTCAGCGGCTACTACGACGTGGTCAACGACAACGCCCAGGCCGAAGACGAGACCTGGAACATCACCGGCGGGGTGGGCGCCACCGCCCCCGGGGACACGCTCCAGATCTGGAACTACGGAGGGACCGGCAACACCAACGCCCTGTTCTCGGCCAAGCTCGGGTCCTCGGGCTCCTACACGTTCGTGGCCGATAACTCGGGCCTGTGCCTGGACGCCCCTTCTGCCGGCAGCGGCGTTCAGCTCGTGCAGTCCACCTGCAACAGCAGCTCGGCCCAGGCGTTCAGCCTGGTGCCCAACTCGGGCATCAACTCCTCGTCGTGGCTTGAGGTGGTGAACGAGGGCTCCGGCCTGTGCGCAAGCGCGGCCGGGGGCTCGACCGCCAACGGCACCGCCGTGGAGCAGCTGGCCTGCACCGGGGCCACGAGCCAGCTCTGGCAGTTCGTGCCGACGTCGGTGAGCGGCTACTACGAGGTGGTCAACGAGAACGCCCAGTCCGAGGGCGAGAGCTGGAACATCACCGGCGGAGTTGGGGCCACCGCACCGGGCGACACGCTCCAGACCTGGAACTACGGAGGGACCGGCAACACCAACGCCTTGTTCGCCGCCGGCCTGCAGTACTCCGGCTACTACTCCTTCGCCGCCGACAACTCGGGCCTGTGCCTGGACGCCCCTTCCACCGGCAGCGGAGTTCAGCTCGAGCAGTACGCCTGCAACGGCACGCCGTCTCAGGCGTTCAGCCTGGTGCCCTGAGAGTGGAGTAGACAGCCAGGCCATGGGGGCGCGGGGAACCACGCGCCAGGCCCGTGCGCAGCCTATGAAACCTAGGGCCGCCTCACGCCCGTCGCGGCGAGGCGGCCTTAGGCTTCCGCACTGCGCACCGGTTACGCGGTTACCGCGATCAGCGGACCTTCGGCGAAACCGGCGATGGGCAGCTGGACCGACCCGGCGGCCGTCACCTCAAAGGCCGTGATTATCACGGTGAACACGTACACGGCGTCAGCCAGCAGAGTGTTCGGCGGGATCGTAATGGTTGGCTGGTAGGAAACCGGGCCAGATGTGGGAATGGGAGTCACCGGCGCCACGATGGAGTTGTCCACCGAAATCGACCCCGCAGGACCGATCGGGTCGGCGTACAGGATGGCGTTGAACTGTATGCTGCCAAGCAGCGCCACTGCGCCGCCGGTGAAACTCCACTCCACCTGCACGGAGCCGCCCGCCGCGGCCGACAGCATGGCGGTCGTGTTGCCGGAGGAATCCAATACGTTCATGTCCGGGCCGATTCCCGTCAGGAACGAGCTGAGGTCTTGCCACATAGTCGGGCTTCCTTTCCTCGCGTCCCGCGCACGCGGGACGATGTCGTGCGGGCAACGCTAGGAAGCGGCGCTTAACGGGGCCTGCCAGCGCGCTTAACGGGTATGCCTGGTGGATTAAGCCACCGACGGCTTTCTGGCCGCGTGGAATGTTTGCCGACAGCCGGGTAGCTGATGGGTGAGAACAGACAGGCGTCGTTAGGTGATCCTCATGCCGGAAAGACACGAGATGATTCTGGGCGGCCGCGCGCAGTCTGGTGCCGAGGAGTGGTACTGCCCGTCCTGCGGGCGGCGGATGCTGCTGCGGTGGCCCCCGGACTACGAGAAGATCGTGCTCGAGCATGGGGATGACTCTGCGGTCCACGTCGGGGGCAAAGGCGGATTGCGGGTCGGCGGCGCCACCATCCTCCCGGAACCGCTGCCGGACATGGACGGCACCGACGTGCGGTGGCTGCGCGACCACGGCATCGACTGGGACGGCGAGTCCGCCTGACACCCGGTCGGCCCGCCACTACCCGGGAACGACCTGCAGCAGCAGTCCCTCGGCCATCACGGCAACCCGGGCCGGGCGGTCTGCGCCAGGCTCCCGCAGGGTGACCGCGCCGTCAAGCCGGTAGATCCCAGCCGGCAATCCGGCCGTCTTGATCTCGATACTCGACGACAAGGACGCGGCTAGCAGGCCATCCTCCTGGGCGAGGGTGCGTTTCGGTCCGCCGGTCAGCGGTCTGGCGACGACGATCGCGCTGTAAACGAGCCGCGCGGCTGGCAGCGTTTCGAACTCGACGTTCATGGTCACGGCGAACGGCTCGCCCGTCCGCAGTGCGGTGCGTTCTACCGACAGAACCGCCGACGACTTCAGGCGGGAGCGGGTAGCCGCATCAAGCGCCACAGTGGAGGTCACGGACTCGCTGGCGAATCGCGCCCCGGTTGGCGAACTGGACGCGGCCGTGGTCGGCGCACCTTGAGGCGGCGCTACCGCCGCCGACGCCATCTCGTCACTGCGCGTCGGACCGGACAATTGCGCCGCTGGCTCTGGTGACGAGGGCGGGGCTGAGGGAGCCAGGGAATCGGCGACCGCAGTTTCGATGAACTCGGGCAGCCCCGCACGGTCCAGCCCCGGCCAGTGCCGTTCGTGCCCGGTCCGCACGTGCTGTGCGGTCATCCGCCGGACGGAACCGTCTTCGTTGAGCAAGATCCGGACCAGGAAACTTTCGTAGCGCTGCCCGTT
The DNA here is from genome assembly GCA_963836195.1 of uncultured Actinomycetota bacterium. Taxonomy (GTDB): domain Bacteria; phylum Actinomycetota; class Actinomycetes; order Streptosporangiales; family Streptosporangiaceae; genus Trebonia. The sequence goes on from CAWIIX010000027.1 coordinate 67,218, forward strand.
CTTCTCCGTGTCCGGCTCACGCTCCGGGTTCGGGTCGGGGTCCGGGTCGTCGGCGGCCGACGACGGGCGAGCGAACGCCTCCGCCTGCAGCGCTCGCGCCTGGGAACGCCACCCGTCCACCCGGGCGGCGGACAGCCCGGAGACATCGCGCAGTAGTGCGATGATCTCGCCGGGAGCGTGCGCCGCGAGCGCGGCGAAGCTTCCGATGCCTCTCGCCCTCAGCCGCTCGGCAGTCTTCGTGCCAATGCCGATAATCCGCGTAAGGTCGTCGCCGGCGATCTCATCGCCCTGACCCTGGACTCTAGCCACAGCCACCGCTACCTCCTCGTGCCTGCCGACAGGCTCGCGGGCGGCGCTTAACTCGCGCCCGCGCAGCGCTTAGCCGAGGGGCGGGCCGCGGTTAATGGTTAATGGGGCGCGAGCTACTAGCTCACACCCGCTCGTGCCCGCGGATGCGCCGATGAAGGTCCCTCGTTGACGGGCCGGTTTCCACGCCGAGCTCATCCGCCAGTGCCTGCACACACAACCGGTACTGCATCAGGGCGAGGTGCGGCAGGCCCTGCCTGCTGTAGGAGCGCATCAGCCGCCGGTGCGCGTCTTCCCTGCACCGGTCGCGCTCGATGATGCGCTGACACAGGTTCACACAGGCGGTGTAATGCTCGGCGTCGAAGTAGAGGCCGCTCAGACGGCCGAGAGCGTCCAGATAGGCAAGGCGCAGACGTTCCCGGGTGAGCGCGGCCCAATCCTCGTACGGGTCGTCCGCCATAAAGTCCCCGCGGTACAGATTCGCTGCGAACTCGTATTGGCGCGTGGCCGCCGCGACGTCCCCGGCCTTCTCCAGCCGACGTGCGGACTCCACCCGACTGTCGAACTCCTCGAAGTCCAGCCACAGCGAAAAGTCGCAATTGATCCGGTAGACACCACCGCTGTGCACAACGACTGGCGTCTCGGTCACGCCCCGCAGCGTCCGCCGCAGCGCGTGGATCGCGACATTGAGGCTGTTTCGCGATGCCTCCTGTGACGCCTGCGGCCAGAACGCCTCCGTCAGCACCTCGCGTGGAGGCCACGGCTTGCGGTGCGTCAGCAGGTACCCGAGCAGCGAGCGGCAGCGGGCGCTCGGCCAGTCCTGCACCGCGACGTCCTCGAGCGCGACGTACAGCGGACCGAGCAGGTGGACCGCGAGTTCTCCGGCCGCTCCCGCAGCCGACGGCGCCGGGAGAGCGGCCGGCCAGTCAGCCGAGCCGACCGCCGGGGCGCTAGCTCGAGCAGGCCGCGCCGCGTCCGATGCGACGGCGTCCACGGCGATCGGTGGCGCCGGCGGCACAGGAGCGTCCCGTGTCGCAAGCAGCGTACGCCGCAGCCGGACGAGCGGCCAGCGGCCGGCTCGCGTGCTCGCCGACTGACCCGGCACGGGCTGCCCCACAACGGGGAACTTCAGCGGCGCGGGTGCAGTGCTCCACCCGTGCGCCCCGAACACCTCTGCGTTCGCGCCGACGTCCACCGTGGCCGCGGTCATGAGCTGGTTGAGCGCGGCGTGCTCGCTGTCTTCGAGCACGCACTGCGCTTTGCGGTGGGCTTCCTGCTCCTGGCGCAGCTCCGTCACCCGCGCCGCCAGCTCGGCGGTGGCCCTGACCGGGCCTGCCGCGATCGCCGCGCCGGCGGAAGCCGCGGGAGGCGCGACTGCGCCGCAGAACGACGCGAGCGCGGCGTCGCTGTCTCCTGCCGCAAGCGCGACGCGTCCCAGCTGCCAGGAGGCCCACATCTGGACCTGCGGCAGATCCGCCGCCGCCGCTAGCGAACGAGCTGCTGACGCTCGGGACGCGGCGTCGGCGAGGTCGCCGGCCTCGGCGGCCACCGCGCTTCCCGCCAGGATGCTGCGTGACTCGCCGTCGAGGTCGCCGCGCTTGTCGAACTGTGCCGCGGCGAGATCGAACCAGCGGCGTGCGGTCGCCGCCTCACCGTGGATCGCCGCGATGTCAGCCCGGCAGCAGCTCAGGTTGGGATACTTGCCGAGCAGGTTGTCGGGTAGCTCGGCTAGCAAGCGGTCTACCGTCGCCCACTCGCCGCGATCCATGAAGGTCGCCGCTTCGCCGGACAGTGCCCGTGCGGCGCAGTCGTGATCACCGATCTCCAGGTACAGGCTGATGGCACGGTCGCTCGCGCCGGCGGCGAGCAGCCAGTCGGCAGCCTCGTGCAGGCTGTCGCGGCCGGGCATGGCCCGGCGCCCGAGTACCGCGGTCACCGACTGCCGCCACCACGGGCGGACGCGCGCCCACCCCTCCTCGAGGCGCTGGAACCAGGGGCCGGGCAGCAGCTGCCCGCCGTTGCCGATAACCGCCGCCAGGGCGGGGTGCATGTAGTCGACCCGGGCCGCCAGGCCGAGCACTCGCCGGTCTTCGCGTTCGGCGTCCACGAGCAGGGTCTCCACCGTGCGAAGCATCAGGTCCTCAGTGCCGGCCGCCCGCATGAGCAAAGGCTCTAGCGGGGAGCCGGCGACGGCCAGCTCGCTGATTCCCGCGATAACCGGAGCGCGGCCGGCGATGAGCGTCAACGCCCGTTCCCGTGCGCGCGCCGTCAGATCCGGCGCGCACCCGGCGAGCAGCCGCCGGACGGCCGGCGTGGTAAGCCGCACGTCATCGGTGGACTTGCGGCTGTACATGGCGGTGGGGAGCCCCTGCGGCTCCCGGTGGCTCACCAGCACGCACGGCGCGGCGTCGGCCAGTCCGGGGAGCAGGTGCCGACCGGCGAGCGACAGCGTGGGGCTGTCGGCCGATGCCAGGTGGATGTCCTCGAAGACCACGACGCCATCTGGCAAAATGTCACCGCGCAGGTCCACGGCCAGCTGCGCGAACAACGCCGGCCAGCCGAACACCGGCCCCGGGTGCTCCCGCATCCGGGCGAGCGTCGCCTGACCCGCTTCGCTCCCCCGCCGCCGGGCCGCTGCGATCACCGACAAGAGAAACGTCGCTGGGTCACGGTCCTCCGGCCCCAGGCGTACCCAAAGCGGGTGCCGCCGCAGCCGCGCGAGCGCCAGCGACAGCCCCTCGGTCAGCAGGTAACCCTCCGGGGCGTCGATCAGGGCGACTCCCCCGCTCGCGGTGTCGGCGAAGACGTCATCGGCCATGTCGGGACCGCATGGCAGCGGAGAAAGCAGCTTCGCCTCGAACGTCATGCCACCCCCCGGGATCCAGGCGGCATCCCGCGCACGCGTTGCTTCGGTTATCTCCTACGTCACCTGAAATGGCATGTCAAGTTATTAACAAAGCCGTCATGACCAGCAAGCACTTCCGGGGCAACACTCGTCACTTGCTCACGTCACCATCGCAGCAGCATCAGTTCGGTGCTGACACCAGGAGTTTGTTTGGGCGGTTGCGCCGCCGACCTCGGTTTCCCTGGTGAACACTTTTCAGCCGAGCGAGCGGGCGCGCTCCTGGACTTCGGGTGACGCCTTGGCCAGCGAGCCGCTGTCGAAGGGGGGCTGCGGGTCGTACTCGGTATAGAGCTGGATGGCCTGGGCGGTGGTCTCGTCGGCCAGCAGGGCGGCAAGGTGGAGCGCCATGTCGATACCCGAGGAGACGCCGGCCGATGTGATGATGCGGTCGTGGCGGACGACCCGCTCGGGGGTGTAGGTCGCGCCGTAGCTTTCGATTTCGCCGGCCGTGCCCCAGTGGGTGGCCGAGGTCAGCCCGTCGAGCAGGCCTGCCGCCGCCAGCAGCAGCGAGCCGGTGCACACCGAGGTGGTGAACCGGGTAGTTGCGTGCACACGGCGGAGCCACCCGAGGAAGTCCTGGTCCTCAAGCAGCGTCCAGACCCCGCCGCCACCCGGGACCAGCAGCACGTCGCAGGCCTCGACGTCCGAGTACCGGGTCGGAACGTCGACCGGGAGCGAGCCGAGCACATCGGTGACCCGCCCCGATTCTGGCGCGACGAAGCGGACCTTCGCGCCGGGAACATGGGCCAGGATCTCGTACGGTCCAATCGCGTCGAGAGGCTCGAAGCGATCGAAAAGCAAGATCACGATGTCCATGCGCCGCACCATAGCCGGGCGGCAACGGGGCCGGCAAGGCCGTCGTGGGCATGGACGGTTGCCTTTTACGTTCGATTATCACGTGGAGCTAGCGATTGGACATGGTTACTTGCATGTCCATCGCCATCAGGCGGACGTTGAACGGCTGCGCGTCGTCGAAGTCGTACATGCGCCCGTATTTGGGTCGCAGCCGTTCGATGATCTTTGGCACGGCCTCGTCAACGGCTTGCCGCCGTGCGGCCGTCCATTCAGGGATGTTTCCGATCTGGTACGGGTCCACGCCATCCCAGAAGGGCTTCACGCCGTCCACGATCTGCTTGCCGTACAGGTAGAGGCCGAAGTGATTGTCGAGCTGGGACAGCAGCCGGTTCTTGGCGTCGAGATCCAGCCCGGCGGCCAGGTAGTCGGTCAGCGAGAGGTCGGGCACTTCCGTCGGCCGGGGCACGTACTCGTTGACGAGCGCCGCGACGTCGTCCAGGTAGCCGAGGTAGAAGTCGACGTCGGACTTTTCACCGATGTTGCCGTGTCCGCCGCAGAACCAGTCGAACTCAAGCGACCGAATGAACTCCAGGTTGGCCGCCAGCAACACGAGCGGCTCCTGCCCGCCGAAGCCGCCGAACGGCAGCTGGTCGACGTTGACCACGTCAGCCGTGTGCCCGACGCGCTCCTCTTCGATCAGGAACATCGCGTGGTCGGGCGCGTGCGAGGGAAAGGGGAAACCGGCCAGCCGCACCGTCACGTCCTCGAACGGCACCGCGCCCGACGGCCAGTCGAGGACCTCGGTCGGGCGGGGCAGGTCCGACGGGAACCGCGACATCCAGATGGCGGTGTTCTTCGAGGCGATCACCCGCGGCGGCGCCGCGGCGAGCAGCTCGAACAGCCGCCGCGACCCGCCGACGTGGTCGGCGTGGAAGTGCGAGTACACCACCGCCGTCACCGGTAGCGACGTCACCGAGGCGATCGCCGCCAGCGTCGCGTCGGCTCCGCCGAGGGGGGAATCGAACAGCAGCACGCCCCGCTTCCCGACGTAGAACAGGGACCCGTAGAACTGCCGGGTCACCCACCAGACCCGCTCGGTCACCCGCTGCAGGACGAACTCCTCCATGACCGCACGAGGAAACAAGTGGTTGACCCGCTGGCCTGGCTTGATGACCTCCGTCGCCGACGGCTCGACATACTCCGCGCCGGTGGTGGAGACCGGCTCTTCCTGCCACTCATCCCGCATCGCAAACGCCACATCGTCTCCCTTGAGTTGGGTGTTTTCCCGATAGACAACCGCTAACGGTGGCCGGCGCGAAGGTGAGAGGTCCTCACCAGATCCCGGTGATTCGCCAGACCTGCCCGCTAGGCGTGGGGGACGAGTGCCGCGCCGAGGTTATCGAGCACGCCGAGTTGGGTGAGGATGATTGTTCCTTCTGGGTAGCAGTCGAAACGCTTGATCTTGCCGTCGATCAGCTCGAAGACGTCGCAGCACGGCGCGTCCATCCGCTTGCCGGTTGGCGGCAGCGTCCCGTTGGGAAGCCACAGCGGGCCGAGTTGGGTCCCCTGCAGCGCCAGCTGGACCACCACGATGTTGCCGCTGGCGTAGACGTGGTACAGCTCGCGGTGCATGTCCGGGAACGCCCGGTGGTAGTTCTCGACCTGCTCGGGCAGTTCGCTGGGGCCTCGCCAGGTCACCCCGATGGACTCGTCGGTGAACGTGCCGTCCTCGGTGAAGGCCGCAGGCCACGCCACCATGTCCATGTCCTCGGCGATCTTGTACGCCTGCCGGACGAGCTGCTCGTTGTCTGCCATGTCGTTCTCCTGAGTCGAGACTTGCCGCGGTCGAACAAGGGATCGGATGCCTGCGAGGTTATGGGCCGCCCAGGTGAGCCGTCCTCACCTGGCTTCGGTGATTCGCAGTCGGGAAGGTTCCGCGCTTACCGGAGGCCGAAGGCGTATAGCTTGTCGTTGTTGGTCGGGGCGGTGAAGCATTCTGTGCCGCAGTATCCGGAGCCCCAATAGACGCCGCCGTCGACGATCGCGGCACCGCCGGTCACCGAGCCGCCGCTAGCGAAACTCCACAAGATCCGCCCGGTCGCGGCGTCCAGGGCGTACATGTTGGTGCCGGTGGTGGCCACCGAGCCCCCGTAGACGACGCCGTTGGCGACGCTGACGAAGCCGATGTCGAAGGAGCCGGTCGGGTCGGGGGTCTGCCACAGGATCTTGCCGGTGGCCGGGTCCAGCGCGGCCCAGGAGCCGCTGGTCACGGTCTGCCCGGAGTACGGGCCGGACCCGCCCAGGGTGTAGGGGATGCTGGCCGTGTCACCCTCGGCCGCGTAGATGCGGCGGCCGTCGGTGGCCGTGCCGTACTCGATGCCGCCGAGGCCGCCGTTGCCGTCCGGGCCGACCTTGGTCTGCCAGACGACCTTGCCGGTAGCGGGATCGACCGCCCAGTAGACGCCGCTCTTCTGACCGGCGCCGACCAACTGCTCGGGGCGGCCGGTGGCAGGGTTGGCGGTGGTGAACAGGCTGGGCCCGGCGCCGAAGTCGAAGTCCGGCCCGGTCGGCGTGACAAGCGTCCACAAGTCGCCGTTCACCGTCGGATCGGCCCAGGCGACTGCGCCGTTACCGAGCTTGAGCGCCAGGATCGAGTCCACGTAGTCGTCAGCGGCGGGCTTGGTGCACCCGGTCTGCTCGGGCGTGGTGCAGACCCCGGCGGGCACGCTGTAGTTGTTCCCGGTGTCGATGTACAGCAGCCCGCGGGCCGGGTCGACGGCGAAGGTGGACTCCCATACCGCGTTGCCGCTGTAGTAGCCGGGCTTGTTGGAGTCCCCGCCCCCGTTGTTCGACGGCACCATGTAGGTCTTCCACAGCAGCCTGCCGGTCGCCGCGTCCAGCGCGATGACCGCCCCGCGGAACGAGTCCTCGGCGTTCCCCTCGCCCTTCGAGGAGATCCCCACGTACGCGATGCCGCGGTAGACCACCGGGGAACCGGTGACCATCGAGTTCGGGTCGGTGTCCACCACGGTCGACCACAGCGGCGCGCCGGTGCGGCGGTCAACCGCGAACACGCGGGCCCCGGATGTGTTTGGACTGAGGATCCAGCCGTCGCCGAGGATCAGCTCGGCGCCGTAGACGGCCGGGCTGGTGCGGGACTGGTCGCTCGCCATCCCGGTGTAGCTGGAGATGTCGTTCGACCACAGCACCCGCCCGCTGCCCGCCGCGACCGCCCACAGCTTGCCGCCGTAGTCCGGGACGTAAACAGTCCCGTCGTAAACGGTCGGGGTCGCGGAGATGCCGCCGGCCGTGGTCAGCGTCCACCGCGGCGCGAGCCGACCCGCGTTGGCCGGGGAGATCTCGTGCTCGGCGGCCTGGTAGTGAGTGTCATCGATGTTCTGCCCGCCCATCGACCACTGCCCAGGTGTTCCCCCCGGCCCGGGCGCGGCCGCGGCCCCGGTCGCCCCGGCTACCGCCACCGCCAGCGCCACTGCCACGGCGCCGACCGCCGAGGCGACCCGGCCACGGCTCGATCCGAGCATTCTTCGCCTGTTCATGCCGATTCCGACTCCTTGTCAGGTATCCCCATCCGCCGTTCGGCGCGGACAATGCCGCGATGGAGAGGCGAAGAGGGTTTCCTCTGTTTGCAAACCCTTGGGCAGCTTCGCTGTCGAGCCGGTGAGCAGTCGTCGCCTGATTCCGGTGATTCGGCCTCGGTGATCCGTTACCGGGGAACGCGAAGTCACGGTCCGTTCGGGCAAATGGTTTTGATTTTCGGTTGATCCGTCGGAAAACCTGGTGACGACGGCGCAGTCTGGTAACTACGGTTTGGACCGTGACGGATTCGACCGCGATAGAGCCGGCGTCCCTGGAGGGCGAGGCCTACTACCAGGATCCGTGGGGATTCTTCGCCCGGCTGCGGGAGTCTCGGCCGGTGGCTGAGGTGCGGATGCCGGGTTACGGGCGCGCCTGGGTCGTCACCCGCTACGCGGACGCGCGGGCCGCGCTGGCCGATCCCAGGCTGGCCCGGGACATGAGCCGATGGCCGGGCGGGGCCCGGTCGCGGCCGAGCGAGGCCCGCGGCGTGGCGACGCACATGCTGCACGCCGATCCGCCCGATCACACGCGGCTGCGCCGACCGGTGCAGAAGGCGTTCACCCCGCGCCGCATAGCGGGGCTGCGGCCGCGCACGACGCAGATCGCGGCGGGCCTGGCGGACGGGCTGGCGGACGGGCTGGCGGCGGGCGATGGGGTCACCGACCTGCTCGCCGCCTACGCCCGTCCGCTGCCGGTAACCGTGCTGTGCGAGCTGCTCGGCGTCCCGGAGGCGGACCGAGCCGAGATCGCGGCGACTGTGCTCCGCTACGACGCGGCCGGGGAGATGCCGCGGGTGGAGGATGATCTGGCCGCCTATTTCACGCGGTTGATCGCGGCCCGGCGAGCCGAGCCCGGCGACGACCTGCTGTCGGCGCTGATCGCCGCCAGCGACCAGGCGGACGGGACCGCCGACCAGCTGACGGTCACCGAGCTCGTGTCCACCGCCTTCCTGCTGGTCATGGCGGGCTTCGACACCACCGTCAACCTGATCGCCTCCGGCGTTCTGGCGCTGCTGACCCACCCCGGGGAGATGGCGCGGCTGCGCGCGGACCGGTCGCTGCTCCCGGCTGCGGTCGAGGAGCTGCTCCGGTTCACCGGCCCGGTCAACCACGCGAACGATCGGTTCACCACCGAGGGGGTATCGATCGGCGGCGAGGCGATCCCGGCCGGCGAGTGGGTGATCATCGCGCTCCCGTCCGCGAACCGCGATCCCGCCCGGTTCCCCGGACCGGAGCGTCTCGACCTTGGCCGTGACACCAGCGGCCACGTCGCCTTCGGGCACGGCATCCACTACTGCCTGGGCGCTCCCCTCGCGCGCATGGAGGCCGAGGTCGCCCTCGGCACCCTGCTCGACCGTTTCCCGGGGATGTCGCTCGCGGCCGCGCCGGAGGAGCTCCGGTGGCGTTCGGTCAGCCTGATGAACGGCCTGGAGTCGCTTCCCGTCCGGCTGAGCTGAGCCGAAACGAGGGTTACTCCCGGGTCTGGGCGTGCTGGCGCCCGCGGCCGGGGTGGTGCCTTCCGGTCGCGGGCGTCGGGTTGAGGGCGGGGGCGGGTGGTTAGCCGGGCGGGGTGTCAGCCGCTGGGTTGGGCTGTGGGTGGTGGTGGGTGGCTGCGGAGGGTGGTTGCGCCGTCGGGGCTGGTGGCGCGGGTGGATCCGTCGGGCAGGAGCTCGAGGTCCCAGCCCATCCGGTGCACGCAGACGTCATGATGAAACTGGCACAACATCACGCAATCGACGCTGCTGGTCTTGCCGCCGTGTTTTTTGTGTTTGACGTGGTGGACGTCGCAGTGGGCGGGGCGGCGGTTGCAGCCGGGCCAGGCGCAGCCCTTGTCGCGGGCGATGACGGCTTTGCGGATGTAGTCGGGGATGGTGTCGGCGTAGCCGATGTCGAGGATGGCGCTTTTGGTGTTGAGGGGCTTGCCGAGCAGGGTGCGGCGCAGCGCGGAGGCGAGGGCGCCGGGGCCGGACACGAACCGGATGGCGCGGCGGGCGAGGGCGTACTGCAGGGCCTGCCACGCCTCGGGCGGCAGCGGGGTGCCCGGCGCGCGGCCGGCGTGGTTGTAGGCGTCGGTGACCAGGGTGATCATCTCGCCGATGAGGTCCCAGTCGGGGGCGCCGGTGACGACCGGGACGATGAGGGCGTCGCACGCGGCGGCCTGCGCGTCCTTCCCCGGTCAGGTAGCCGTGCTGGCCGGCGCGGGCGCGGAGCCAGGTGTCCTCGACGACCGAGGCGCCGTCGATCTGCGAGGAGGTCGGACAGGGGGATGGTGACGTCGACGCGGGTGTCGGCGCCGGCCCGGTCGGGCACCATCTTGGCGCGGATGAGGAGCTCGCAGCCCTCCTGGAGGGCGTCGTGGTAGCGCTGGCCGATGGTGCGGAAGTCGTCGGGGCCGCGGCGTTTGCCGAGGGCTTCCAGGACGGCGGTGACGGCGGCGGCGCACTCGGGGGTCAGGTCGCCCCGGATCCGGCCGGCGCCGTCCATGGTGGTGTCCAGGAGGAGGTCCCGGTCGCCGAACCCCTTGCCGTGGGGGTCTTCGTCGGGGTCGGGCTCCTGGGCGCGCCAGGCCTCGTAGGCGGCCTGGGCGATGAGCTTGAGGTCGTCGAGGCCGGCGCCGGCGGCGGCGGCCTCGACGAGGATCTTGTCGGCTTCCTGCTGGAGCTCGTCGTGGTCGATCCGGCCGGTCCACCCGGCGATCTCCCTCGCCCAGGAGAGGGTGAGGGCGCCGGTGGTCGTCGCGTCGTCCAGGTGAGGGTGGCGGGCGAGCAGGCGGACCTGGCGGACGGCGGTCTTGGCGTCCCTCCAGCCCAGCTTGTGCTTGGCGACCAGCCAGGAGGCGGTGCTGGGGTAGCCGTCGGCGTCGTGGCCGCCGTCGGCGTCGAACCGGCGCAGCAGGCCGTTCCGGGCCGCGTCGAGCAGGGAGGTGATCGCCCCGAGCTGCTCCAGCGCCTCGCCCCGGGCCGGGCCGGCCAGGTCGGCGGCGGCCGGGGAGTTCAGGTACCCGGCCAGCGCGTGGCCGACCCGCAGCGCGTCGGCGACGCTGGCGAACGCCCGGCCGGGGGCGGCCAGGGCGCAACCCGCCCCGTCCGGCGTGCACATCATGAACCACCCCCTCCCGCTGGGTTCCGCGGCGGGTGGCATGCCAGGCGGCCGCCGCGGATGCGTCTGCTACGTCTTACTCACGCTGGGCTGCCTGCCTCTCCCTAGAGAATACCCGTTTGACTGACGCTAATCAAATTGATCTTGCATGATCTTTTGTTCGATTCCTGTCAACTACGCCATCGACAGGTAATCGTGGGGGGATAGAGTCAGCCGGGACCGTTCGATAAGAAGGGTTTGATCTGCCCCCTGCTGGCCGCCTGCCGGGACCAGATGCTGCACACCGATGGCAACGATCTTGCGATGGAGACGAGCCCGGCCGCCGATAGGTTTGGTCTTGTGACCAGGCATCCTTCACGCGATCGGCTGTCCGGCGGCGAGCAGGCAGCGGAACCGGCAGCGCGCGTGAACCCAGGCCGGACCCGAGCTGCGCCCGACAGGAGGATGCCATGCGAGCAGTGACCGTCAACAAGGCCGACGGCCCGGACGCGATCACGGTCGAAAACCGGACCGTGCGCGCGCCGCGCCCCGGCGAGGTCCGGCTGCGGGTGGCTGCCGCCGCGGTCAACCCGATCGACGTGTTCATGTGGCGCAGAGCGGTCGAACCGCCGTTCACGCCCGGAATGGACGCGGCCGGGACGGTCGAGTCGCTCGGCCACGCCGGCCTGCGGCTGAGCGTCGGCGAGCCGGTGATGGCCGTCGTCAGCCCGTGGCTGCCCGAGGGAGGCGCCCAGGCGGAACTGGTGGTCGTCCCCGCGGCGTCCGTCGTCGCGGTGCCGCCTGGGGTGAGCGCGCCGGAGGCAGCCACCCTGCCGATGAACGGCCTGACCGCGCTCGAAGGCCTCCGCATGCTCGGCCTGGCCGCCGGATCCACGCTCGCCGTCACCGGCGGCGCCGGCCTGCTCGCCTCCTACGTCATCGGCCTCGCCCGCCAGCGCGGCATCCGGGTGATCGCCGACGCCGGGCCCGGGGACGAGGCCCTCGTCGCCGGATTCGGAGCCGACCACGTCCTGCCCCGCGGCGACGGGTTCGCCGACGCGGTCCGCGAACTCCTGCCCGGAGGGGTCGACGCGGTCTTCGACACCACCGCCGCGCTCACCCGCGCCGCGCTGCCGGCCATCCGCGACGGCGGCGCGATCGCGGTCGTGCGCGGCTGGGACGGCGGCGCCGGACCCGGCCGGGGCATCACCGTCCACCCGGTTAGCGTCGGCAACGCCATGCACAACACCGCCTGGCTGGAGCAGCTGGCCGACCAGGCCGCGGCTGGGCATATCCAGCTGCGCGTGGCCGGCCTTTACCCGCCCGAGCGCGCCGCCGAGGCCTATCGCCTGATGGAGGCCGGCGGCCTCCGCGGCCGCGCCGTCATCACCTTCTGACCTCGCTTCCGTGTCTCAAATAATGAGACGCTTATCTCGCATTATGGAGACGGGTGATAAAGTCGGCCGTATGCCTGACACTGCGACCTACACCCACGGGCACGCCGAGAGCGTGCTGCGCTCGCACCGGACCCGGACCGCGGAGAACTCCGCCGCCTACCTGCTCCCCTACTTGCGGGCAGGTCTGTCGCTGCTCGACATCGGCAGCGGGCCGGGCACGATCACGGTCGACCTGGCCGAACGGGTGGCGCCTGGTCCGGTCACCGCGGTCGAGGTGACCGAGGCGGCGCTGGCGGTGACCCGGGCTGAGTTTGAGCGTCGCGGGTACACGTCGGCCCGGCTGGTCACGGGCGACATCCACGACCTGCCGTTTCCGTCCGGATCATTCGACGTGGTCCACGCTCACCAGGTCCTGCAGCACGTGGCGGACCCGGTGGCGGCGCTGCGGGAGATGGTGCGGGTGTGCCGCCCCGGCGGTGTGGTGGCGGTCCGCGACGGCGACTACAGCGGCTTCACCTGGTACCCGGAGCTTCCCGGGCTGGACCGGTGGCGAGAGCTGTACAAGTCGGCGGCCCGGGCGAACGGCGGCGAGCCCGATGCGGGACGACGGCTGCTGGCGTGGGCCCACGCCGCCGGGATCACGGATGTGTCGGCGACGTCGTCAACGTGGTGCTACGCGGACCCGGCCTCGCGGGAGGCCTGGGGCGGCATGTGGGCCGACCGCATCGCCGGCTCGGCGATCACCGAGCAGCTGCTGACGAGCGGGCTGGGGACACAGGAGGACATCGACGCGATTGCCGCCGCGTGGCGCGAGTGGGCGGCCCACCCGGACGGCTGGATCAGCGTCCTGCACGGCGAACTGCTCATCCGCGTGCCGTAGCTGCCACGGGGGCAGTCATCCCGGTGAGCGCCCGCATCGACCAACAATTACGGTTAGTTATCCATCCCTAACATGGCGTCTCTGTGAAAGGCTGGCCGCAGCGGCCCGGAGCGGGCTGCACGTGGTCTGAGGAGATCGCCATGAGCGTGTACAGAGTGACCGAGATCATCGGGACGAGCACCACTTCATGGGAAGACGCGGCAGCGGAGGCAGTCAGGACGGCCGCCGGAACGCTCCGCGATCTGCGGGTGGCCGAGGTCGTTAAGCAGGACATTCACCTCGACGAGGGCGGGGCGATCACCTATCGCACCAAGCTCCAGCTCTCCTTCAAGTACGAACCCGACCACTGATCCAAGGTCATGCGGCGCGCCTGCTCTCTTTACCGGATACATACGTACCGATGGCGTTAGGCAGCGGTGATATCGAGGGCGGCGACGAAGGCGGCGAGGTCGCGACGGCGAGAGTCATCGGGCCAGACGGCCCAGGTGCGGCGGATGAGGGGGTTGCCGACCAGCGCGCACCAGGTGACGGCGTCCGGAATCGTGCCGGCCCAGGCCGGCGGCGCGAGCGCGAACGCCTGGCCGGTGCCGACGGCGGCCAGCTTGACCTCGGCGATCAGGCCCTGGCCGCCCTGCCCGGGGCGGTCGCGAACGTCGATGCCATGGCTGCGGAGCGTGCCGGTGACCTGATCGTGCCAGGCGGGAGACTCGGCCCGGGAGAACCCGGCCCACTCCAGGTCCGCCAGCTGATGCAGCCACACGCTGCCGCTGCCGGCCCGTTCCGCGGCCACGCCGGCCGACAGCAGGACGCCGAGCGGCTCCTCGGCCACCAGCACGGCGTCGTAGCCCGGACCGGGCGGACATTCCCTGGCCAGGGCCAGGTCAAGGTCGCCGGCCGCCAGCGCCGCCAGCTGAGCCGCGCTGGAGGCATGGCTGATCTCCGCCCGGGTCTGCGGGAAGGCCGCGCCCATGTCCGCCAGCGCCCCTGGCAGCACGCTTCCCGGCAGCTCGAGCGGCACGCCCACCCGCAAGGTGGCCGGGCCGGCCACATCCTGGCCGGTGACCGCGGCGAGGATCCGATCGTGCTGGGCGAGCAGCGCGCGGGCCTCCCGCAGCAGCACCTCGCCCGGCTCGGTGACGGTTACCCCGGCCGAGTGCCGGTCAAGCAGCCGCACGCCAAGCTGGCGTTCCAGCGACCGAATGGTCTGCGACAGCGCGGACTGGCTCACGTGCAGCGCGCGGGCGGCGGCGGAGAAGCTGCCGTCCTCCGCGACCGCAGCGAACGCCCGCAGCTCGCGTATTTCCATCGTCCTATCGTGCCCGCTGGCGGGGCCGGCTCAGACGGCGACTCGGCCGCCGTCGACCGGCAGCAGCGCGCCGTGGACGAAGCTCGCCTCGTCCCCGGCCAGGTACACGATGGCCGAGGCGATCTCCTCCGGCAGCGCCGGCCGCCCGGCCGGGGCGGCGGCAGCCAACTGGTCCAGTGCCTCGCCCATGCCCGCGGTGCCCTCGGTCCGAGTTGGTCCCGGGCTGACCGCGTTCACCCGCACGCCCGACGGCCCGTACTCGGCGGCCCAGGACTTGGTCAGCAGCACCAGCGCCGCCTTGCTCGAGCCGTAGAGCGCCATCTGCGGTGCCCCGAACTCCGCCACCATCGTCGTGACGTTCACGATCGAGCCGTGCCCGCGTCCGGCCATCTTGGGTGCCAGCTCCGCCACCAGGAAGAACGGCACCTTGACGTTGACGTCGTACACCCAGTCGAAGTCCGCCCCGGTCGCCTCGTGGGTCGGGCCGAACGGGAAGACCCCGGCGCTGTTGACCAGGATGTCCACGTGCCCGCCGCCGAGCCTCTCGGCCTCCCGGGCCAGGGCGCGGGCGCTGGCCTCGTCACCGAGGTCCGCCTTGACGAAGTCGGCGGTCCCCCCGGCCTCGCGGATCGTGGCCACCGCCTGCTCGCCACGGACCGAGTCCCGGCCGGACAGCACGACGTGCGCGCCATTCCTCGCCAGCGCCACCGCCGCCGCCCGGCCGATACCGCTGTTCCCGCCGGTCACCAGTGCTGTCTTGCCGTTTAGGTCACTCATGTGAGCCGCTTCCCTCGCCGTTGGTCCGTGCTGTCGTTGGCGGGCGACCGCTCTCGCGGCCCCGCGCCTGACCACAACTTGGGGAGCGGCCCGGGCATTGCGTTCCGGCTCGGCGCCTTGCCGCTAGCGGCTATAAGCGGCGCCGATGGCCCATGGTCGCCGCGCTTCCCGACCCGACATCGTCACGGCCGGTGAGACACCAGGCCTGACGATGCGCGGGCGGATCTGTACCGGATTTACCGGGAATGGTCTGACGGGGTTCTGACCCACTCCCGGCCGGATGTCCGGCCGCTGATAAAACTATTCTCGCTGGCGTTTCGGTCACCCATTTGCCATCGCCGAGCAAATAGGCTGCTCTGCGCGTCTGGGTCATCGGGGAAGAGCCGCGGGAGGGATGACGCACACCTTTAAGGACGCATATAAGCGGATCGCGGCGCTATCGGGGAGGGTGAAAGCTGTCGTGGCCAGTGTCCTTGCGGCCGGTATCGTCGCGCTGAGTTTCTTTTCCGCGGGCGGCTTCAACAGCCCCGCCCTCGTCGCGCCACCATTCCCGAATTCCGTCCGCGCGCCCGCGGGCTACCGGGTGACCTACGCCCATGACTTCACCAGGCAGGGCATGGGCGACTGGGTGACCCAGCCCGGGGCGGGTGCGACGGTCTCGGTCAGCTCCCGCTACGGGCTCGGGGTTGAGGTCACCGGTGAGGACCAGTGGGCCGAGGTCATCTCGTCGGACGCGGTGATCGGGCCGAACTCGTTCGTTCAGGGGCTGGTGTACATCCCGTCCGGCCCGAACGGCTCCACCGCTAACTGGCCCGCGTTCTGGTCGACGGGCTCGCCGTGGCCGAACAACGGCGAAATCGACATGCTGGAGGGGCAGTCGGGCCGCTCGTGCGAGCAGACGCATTACGGGACATTGCAGCCCGACGGTCACGCCAGCGACAATTCGGTCAGCCACTGCGGGCCGCTCGGCCCCGGTTCCACCGGCTGGCTCACGGTCTCCATGCTGCGGACGGGCGGGCAGGTTAAGGTCTGGTACAACAAGAGGTTCATCGGCAAGGTTCCGCTGCCCCCCACGGCCGATCAGGAGCTGATCTTCCAGAACCAGGACGGCCCGAACAACAGCTGCCCGTCGTGCAACGGTCCGCTGGTTTACCCGTCCACCGCGTGGCTGTCGCGGGTCGCCGTCTGGAGCGCGCGGTAGCGGTTGACCGCCCCCGGCCGCTCGGCGTCAGAAGCGGAAGCGAGTCAGGCCGCCCGGCTCCGCCGACAAGGTCACAATCGCCGATCGCAGGCGCAGGCGATACACGTTCCAGGGCGGGGGTCCTTGCGTGGGCGCGTTGAACGGGGCCGTGATGCCCGTCCCGCCGGCGTCGAGTTCGGCCGGCCAGCCATTGTCCGCCCACGCCTGCGCGATTCGCGCAAGTGCGTCCGGATCGGTCACCCGGGCAGCGTCACCCTCGACCACGACGTCGGCGTCGCGGATCGACAACGCGATGGAACAGCGCGGGTCCCGGGCGACATTGCGCCCTTTCCGGGTAGCGGTGCCGGTCTGGAACCAGAACGTGCCATCCAGCCAGAGGGCGCCGACCGCGGTCACATGCGGGCTGCCGTCCTCGTTGACCGTGGCCAGCCACGTCGTGCGGGAGTTGCGCGCGTCCGCGGCGGGCGCCGACCCGGCGTCGAGCGCGGCGGCCACCGCGGCCCAGTCCACCGGCGGCAGCCCGTCCGCCTTACCTAGGTTGATGATCTCCATAAGGCATCCTTTCTTACTGAGCCGACATCCTGGCTAACAGCGTCCGGTAGATAGGACGCGCGGCGACCGGCCAAGTCATCGCGCGTGCACAGGCAACGGGAGCGTCATGGCAAACCAGCAGCAGCCCGGCCCGCTCGGCCCGGACGTGGCGGTCACGCACATCCTGGTGGTCACCGACCCGGCCCGGTCACGGGATTTCTGGATCGACGTCCTCGGGGCCGAACTGTACCGGGAGTACGGCGGGACGAGCGTCGTGCTGCGCTTCGCCGGCAGCTGGCTGCTGCTGGTCAGCGGGGGCGGCCCGACCCCCGACAAGCCCGCCGTGGTCTTCCGGCCGCCCGCTGACGCGAGCCTGGTCAGTCACGCGATGACGCTGCGGGTGGCCGACTGCCACGCGGCCTATGCGGCGCTGCGGTCCAGGGGGGCCACGTTCCTCACCCCGCCTTACGACTGGGGCACGGAAATCCGGTGCTTCCTGCGCGACCCGGATGGCCACCTGGTGGAAATCAGCGAGGCAAAAGCCGGCTGAGCGCCGCGCGCGCGGAACGACCTGACCGAGGCCATGGTCGCCATCGAAGGCGAGCGCATGCGCGGCGTCACCTGGTGCGTGGTCGAGGAGGTCAAGAGCGGCGACTGGGCGATCGGCGGACAGCCGCTCACCACGGAGGCCGTCCAGGCGCTGGCCCGCGGCGATGTGTCGCTGCCGGTCTGACCCGGCCGGGCGCTAGCGGGCTGGTCCGGTCAGCGCGGCCGCGCCACGGGTGTTGATCACCCGGTCCGGCCCGAGGCCGAACTGCTCCGCGCGGCCGCAGCCGCCGTCCAGCCAGTCGAGCTGGCCGGGCGCGTGCGCGTCGGTGTCGATCGCGAACACGCAGCCGATCTCCACCGCCAGTCGCAGCAGGTCGTCGGGCGGGTCCTGGCGCTCGGGACGGCAGTTGACCTCCACCGCGACGCCGTGGTCGCGGCAGGCGGTGAACACCGCCTCGGCGTCGAACTCCGACTGCGGCCGGCCCCGGCCGGTCAGCAGCCGCCCGGTGCAGTGGCCGAGCACGTCGGTATGGGGGTTGCCGATCGCGGCGATCATCCGCTCCGTCATCGGCCCGGACGGCATCCGCAGCTTGGAGTGCACGCTGGCGACCACGACGTCGAGCCGCCCGAGCAGCTCCTCGGTCTGGTCGAGGGCGCCGTCGTCGAGGATGTCGACCTCGATCCCGGACAGGATCCGGAACGGCGCCAGGGTGTCGTTCAGCTCGCCGATCAGCTCCAGCTGGGCGCGGAGCCGGTCGGCGGACAACCCGTTGGCCACCGTGAGCCGGGGCGAATGGTCGGTCAGCGCGATCCATTCGTGCCCCAGGTCCCGCGCGGCCAGCGCCATCTCCAGCGGTGGGCTGCCGCCGTCGGACCAATCCGAGTGCGCATGGCAGTCGCCCCGCATCGCCGCTCGCAGCGCCGACGGCGGGGCCGGCGGGCCGCCGCCGAGCAGCCGGGTCAGGTACTCCGGCTCCTGCCCGGCCGCCGCCTCCGCGATCACCTGGGCGGTCACCTCGCCGATCCCGGCCAGCTGCCGCAGCGTCCCGGCCTGCACCCGGCCGGACAGCTCGCCCGCGCTCAGCCCGGCGACCACCTCGGCCGCGCGGCGGAACGCCCGGACCCGGTAGGTCGGCGCGCCGGACCGCTCAAGCTGGAACGCGATCTGCCGCAACGCCCACCCCGGATCCACGCCTGCCAGCTTAGGACTGCCATCGGCGGACGGGGAGAATCACGGGTCCGTTCGGGGAAATCCTGATGTTGACTTTGGCCTTTGAATTCGACCGACAACCGGCAGGAGGTGATCTCGTCGGAAAACCGCCAGACGGCCCGGCCGCCCGGTGGTGCACTGGAACCATGACCGAGGACCGGCTCGCGGGCCTTGACCGCCCGCTGCGGAACCGGGTGACGCCCGCGGGCGAGCTGATCGCGACCGAGCACCGCGGGACCATGTACGGGAACCGGGGCGTGCTCCACAACGACGACCTGGCCCTGGTTCGGCGTTACCAGGTCCGCCGCTGGCTGGTGTGCGTGCTCGAGTTCCGCGGCCGCCGTCGGCCCATCCTGCGGCCCCGCCGCTACACCGAGCTGTTCTTCCTCGACGAGGCGGTCGCGCTGGCGGCCGGGCACCGGCCCTGCGCGGAATGCCGCCATGCGGCCTACCAGTCGTTCCGAACGGCCTGGACGGCGGCCCGCGCCCTGCCCGCGAAACCCTCGGCGGACGACATCGACCGGGTGCTGCACCGGCAGCGCCGGCTCGTGGACGGGGCCCGCGTCACCTACCCGGCGCCGCTGAGCGAGCTTCCTGACGGCGTCTTCATCGTCCACGACGGCGAGTTCTGGCTGGTCCACGACGGCGGCCTGCACCGCTGGACCCCGGCCGGGTACACCGACCGGATCGACCAGTTCGACGGGTCGGCCGCGGTGCTGACGCCCCGCGCGACCGTGGCGGCGATCCGGGCCGGGTACCGCCCGATGGTGCGGCGCGGCCCGTTCGAAGCAGGGCATAACCCGGCTCAGAGCGCGGTGTAGCGTTCGGGATATGGAAGGACTTTCGGCATCGGTCGTGCTGATTGCGATCTTGCGCTGGCCGCCGCGGCGATTACGGTCATCCGTGCGTTCGGCCGGGTCGGGAGGGTGGTTCGCATCGCCGGGGAGGTGAGGCAGGCCCGATGGTGATGCCTT
The DNA here is from genome assembly GCA_963836195.1 of uncultured Actinomycetota bacterium. Taxonomy (GTDB): domain Bacteria; phylum Actinomycetota; class Actinomycetes; order Streptosporangiales; family Streptosporangiaceae; genus Trebonia. The sequence continues at coordinate 86,723 of CAWIIX010000027.1, forward strand.
TGGCGGGCCGGGCGGCGGCCGCCGTGATCGGCGGGCTGCTGGTGCTCACCTCGGTCTCCAGCCTCATCGGGACGCTGGTCGTCACCCGCTCGGTCGGCAGCCGCCTGACGCGGTGGGTGGACCGGACGGTTGACCGGGCCTACCAGCTGGTGGTGCCGCGCGTGGACGATTCCAGGCGGCGCGACCAGTTGCTCGCCACCCAGGCGGCGGCGATCTTGCTCGGCCAGCTGGTGACGTGGCTGGTCGTTGCGTATGTCGGGTACGCCCTGCTGTTGTGGCCGTTCGCGATCCGCGGCGTGGTGTCGGCCTTCGTCGACGCCGGGTCCTCGCTGTTCACCCTGGGGTTCGCCGTGCCCGCGGGGACGGCGCCGGCCGTGATCGTGTTCCTGGCCGCGGCGACCGGCCTGGTCATCATCGCGCTGCAGATCGCCTACCTGCCGACCCTGTACGCGGCCTTCAACCGCAGGGAAACCGCGGTGGCGCTGCTGAACGCGCGGGGCGGCTTCCCGTCCTGGGGCCCGGAACTGCTCGCGCGCACCCACTACGGGCTCGGGTCGGGCATGTCGACCCTGGACACGATGCCTAGCCTCTACGCCGAGTGGGAACGCTGGGCCGCCGACGTCGCCGAGAGCCACACCACGTACCAGCAGCTGGTCCGTTTCCGGTCGCCGCAGCCGCTGTCGTCCTGGGTTACCTCGCTGCTGGCGGTGCTCGACTCGGCCGCGCTGTTCCTGGCCCTGTCACCGAAGTCGGCGCCGGTGATACCGGCCCGGTTGTGCCTGCGCGGGGGGTTCCAGTGCTTCAACCGGGTCGCCCGGGCGATGGGCTTCGACATTCCGAATGAGCCCGATCCGGAGGCCGGCATCGCCCTGACCTACGCGGAGTTCCTCGACGCGGTCGCCCGGATGCGGGAAGTCGACTTCCCGATCGAGCGCGATCCGGCCGAGGCGTGGCCGGAGTTCGTCGGTTGGCGGGTCAACTACGAGCGCGCCGCCTACGCGGTCGGCGCCGCCGTCTACGCCGTGCCCGCGCTATGGTCGGGCCCGCGCCGCCACCCGGTGGCGCCCATCGCGCCTATCCGCCCCGACCTCGGCCGGCCGCCCAGGTAAACGCTACTCCGCGTCCCAGGGGAGGGACGAGCTCGTCCAGTGGGTCAGGTTCTCGAGGTCCTGTTCGCCTGCTATATGGCGGGGCGGCGTCATGAAGCTCGCGTACGGCTTCAGCCGGAGGACGACCCGGTCTTCCTTGATCGCCATCTGCCGGGCGTGCTCGCGGGCGGAGGGGTCAAGCTCGCGGCCGGCCATCAGCTCGAGAACCCGCAGGAGCAGGTCGGCGACCGCATCCGGGTCGGAGCTGACGGTGGCGTCGATCGTCGCGTCGCAGAACAGCGTGATGTAGGTCGGCGGCCAGTTCTCGTCCAGCACGCACAGCGACACCTTGGGATTGCGCTGCACCGCCTTGGCCTTGCCGCGCGCCAGCATGGTCGAGATCAGCAGGTCGTCGCCGTCCATGATGTAGTACAGGACCGTCATCGCGGGCCCGTGCTCTTTGCGGCCGTATCCGAAGATCGCCGTCCGGTGCTCGCGGACGAACTTCCGGCGCGCGGCGGGCGTCATCTGGCCTTCTTGGGCCGTGGCCATGCGATGCTCCCTTTCTGGCAGCGAAGGCCCGGTCGCCACCGGACGGGCATAGGCCGAAAGCTAGGCCCCGCCCGCGGCCGCAGTCAAGGTGATCGCGGCCACTACCCGCTGATCGCGATCCGGGTGGCAGTCCCCGGCGCGTAAGTGCGCAGCCGGATGAGACGGGAGCGGCGGTCCAGCCAGAATCGTCGGAACGTACTCGAGCAGCTGGATCCGGCCATCGAAGGTGCGGCTGCTGATCATGTTCAGCGCAACATCGGGATAGCCGTCGTAAATCCGCTCCCGGCCGGTGCTTCCGGTGATAACCGGAAAGACAACGACGCGGAAGCGGTCCACCAGGCCGGCCATCAGGAGCGAGCGGCAGAGGGTGAGGCTGCCGATGGTGCGCATCGGCTTCGGCGCCTTGTCCTTCATCTCCCGCACGGCCGAAACCGGATCTTGGGCCACGAGTTGCGTGTTCGCCCAGGAAAGGGGCTCGCGCAGCGTGGCCGAGAAGACGACCTTCGACATGCCCGCCAGGGCATCGGTGCCCGGCTCGCCCCCGACGGCGAATCCCGACATGAGCCGGTACGTGGTCGCGCCCATCAGGACCGTGTAGTTCGCTTCCGGCTGCTCGCCCAGCCACGCCAGGTACTCGGTCCTTCGAGCCCCCACCAGCCCGGCCAGCCGTCGGCCGCCGCGTAGCCATCGAGTGAGGTGATGAAGTCGATGAGGAGTTCCGGCATCGCAGTGTCCCTCTCCCTGGGTCTCGTCTAGATCAAACCCATTTTCCCGAACGGACCGTGACCGTCTCTATCCAGTCCGGCATCCTGTTTCGGGTGCCCGACGGGAATCCGGGTGGCCGTCCCCGGCGCCTATTAGGGCCGTGGGTCTCCCCTCCGGAGCTCGACCACCCGGCGTTCCCGACGTGGCGGCCGGGTCAAAGACGTCGCCGCGAGGTTCTGGCGGCGGGCACGCGGAGGAGCTCGATGCCGAGCTGGGAGACGTCGACGACCTTGCCGGTCGCGATCGACTCGTTCGCCGCGAGCCCGATCGCGACGCTGGCCAGCCCGTCGGCGTAGTCGGCGCGCTGGCCGAGCGGGTCGGCCGGGGCATCGCGTCGCAGCAGCGAGTCCAGCAGCGGCTCGTCCCAGCCTCCAGGTACAGCCGGCGCAGGGCCGGGGCCGCCGCCAGGTCGAGCGCGAACGGGTCGGCGGCCATGCCCGGCGCCCCGAGGGATCGCTCCGGGCGCGCCCCGAGGCCGCGCTCGCGGGCGCTGGCGGCGCCGTAGAACCGCAGCGCCCCCCGCGCGTAGACGGTGCTCGGGATGTCACCGATCCACCAGTTCACCAGGTCGAAATGGTGGCTCGACTTGTGCACCAGGAGCCCGCCGGAGGCTGTCTTCTCCCGATGCCAACGGCGGAAGTAGTCGGCGCCGTGCACGGTATCGAGGACCCACTCGAAATGGACCGACGTGACCCGGCCGATGAGCCCGTCGGCGATCACCCGCCTGAGCACACTGTTGCGCGGGGAGTACCGGTAGTTGAACGTCACCCGTAGCGTGCCAGCCGACGACCTGGCCGCGTCCGCGAGCAGCCGGGCGCCGTCGGCCGAGGTCGCGACCGGCTTCTCCAGGATGACGTCGCAGCCGGCTCGCAGCGCCTGCGCCGCGTACCGCGGATGGGTGTGATCGGGCGAGGTCACGAGGACCGCGTCCGGTCGCTCGGCGACCAGCAGGCGCCCGAAGTCATCCGGGCTGTACTGCGCGGGAGACCGGCGGCCGGCCGCAGTCAGAATCTCGTCGTAGTAGTTCATCCGGACCCGGTTCGGATCGCACCAGGCCACGATTGCCCCGTCGGGCGCGTAGCGGTCGGCCAGGGCGCGGATGTACAGCCCGGCCCTGGCACCGGTGCCGACGACGGCGTAGCGGCGCGCGCTCACCGCGCGCCCAGCCTGATGAGACAGGCGGACGGGAAGCGCGGAAGCTCCACCGACAGGGTGCTCGCGGCAGCCTCCCAGGTAGCTTCGGCCCCGGTCGAACGGGGGTAGAGCACCTCGGCGGTCACCCGCATGCCGCGCAGGTGCGGAACGGGCAGGGTGAGCGCTGGCTGGTCGGCGGCTCCGCGCCCGCTCCGCCCGTCGAACGGGCGGCGCCACACGGTCAGGTAGCTGGCCGCGGGAGTGCGCAGGCCAAGGGCGATCCAGGGATCGGTCCAGCGCGGCAGACCGAGCGGCCAGAACGGCACCGCGCTGGCCAGGCTGCCGCGGAGGTCCTTGTGCACCCGAACCGCCTCGGCGACCAGCGCGCGCTGCTCGCGGTTCATGTGATCGAGGTGACCGGACAGGTAGATGCGGCCAAGCATCGCCCCGCAGAGGGTGAACGCGATCTCGTCGTCTGTGAACGACGGCTGCGGGTAGGCCCAGTTGGCGGCCTGCTCCGGGGCGATGGCGGCCGGGGCCGCCGCCGCGATCGGCGGGTAGCGCAGCGGGTCCTGCTGGTCGCTGGTCGACTGCAGCTGGAAACGGGACAGCAGCGCGTAGTCGGTGCGCATCCCGCCCGAGCTGCAGTTCTCAAGCACCAGGCGGGGGTGCCGGTCGAGGACGGCGTCCAGCCAGTCGAGCTGCGCCCGGTTGGCCTCGAGCAGCCCCGCCCCCGGGCTCAGGCCGCCACTGTTGGGACCCGGCGCTATCTCGATGTTGTAGTCCAGCTTGAGATATCCGACGCCGAGGTCGCCCGCCACGAAGTCCACCACCTCGTCCAGGTGCTTCACCGCCGCCGGGTGCCTGAGGTCGAGGTGGTGTCGGCCGTGCTCGGTCACCAGCCTGCCGTCCCGCTGGAAGAACGCCTCGGGCGGCAACTGGGCGACGACCGGACTGTTCACGCCGACTACCTCGGGTTCGAGCCACAGGCCGGGCACCATGCCCGCGGCCCTGATCCGGTCAAGCACCTGGCCGATGCCGGCGGGGAACCGGGTGCCGGACGGCTTCCACGCGCCGACCGTGTCCCACCAGCTCTCATCGAGGTCGGCGTACCAGCCGGAATCGATGCAGAAGTACTCCGCGCCGACCTCGGCCGCCGCGTCGATCAGCGGGAGCAGCCGCTCGGTGGTCGGGTTGCCCATCAGCGTGTTCATGTAGTCGTTGAAGATCACTGGCAGCCGCCGGGCGTCCTCGTGCGGGCGGCGGATCGCGCGGCGGACCGCGGTCAGGGCGGCGACGGCCCCCTCGAACCCGTCTGCGCTGACGGCCACCGCGGCCGGCACCGTCGTGAACGTGCCGCCCGGCGGCAGCGTGACGTGCCACGCGTGCTCGGTGTCGGCCGGGCCGAGCAGCGCCACGTAGGCGCCGCTGGCCGACCCGGCGGGCGCGTGGCGGCCGTGCGGGCCGGGGCCGGCGGCGAGATACCGGTGCGTGCACTCCCCCGCCTGCCAGTGCCAGCCGCCGTTGTGCTCGATCTGCCAGGCCCACGCGTGGCCGGTCGACCGGCTGACGACCGCGCCCATCGGCAGGTAGATACCGGACGACCACGTGCCCGTGCTGGTCAGGCCGAAGCGGCCGCGCGGATCGGCCCCGTGGACGTGCCGGTTCAGGTCGGGCAGCGCATCGCGGAGCCCTCGGCGCTGCCAGCGCCCTTCCGCCAGCCAGTCGTTCTCGGCCCACAGCACGTCGAGGTCGTCGAGGTCGTCGGGCGCGGCCATGGCGGCACCGGACGCGATCACGGGCGCGCTCGACAGGCCGCCGCACAGGAACGACGTCACCGACTCGACCGTCACCGGCGCGGCGCCGGCGTTGGTTAGGCGCACCCAGCAGCGCAGCGCACCCCGTCCGGCCAGCACGCGGTAGAACACCTCGGCCCGCAGCCCGCTGACCGGGTCAGCGAGGTCGACCCGCAGCTCGCGCCAGCCCCGCGGCAGGTCAGCGCGGTCGTGACCGACGTAGCGGAACCGTCCCCCGGCCTCCGATTCGCAGTAGCGGTCGCCGGACCAGGCCTTCCCCTCGCCCGCGAGGACCACGTCGAGCAGCGGCAGCGCGGCGTCGGTCGGTTGGGCGCCGACGTCTGGAGACAGTTCGCCGACGGCGCGAGCCGGCAGTTCGCCGGCGGCGCGAGCCGGCGGTTCCGGCGCGGCGCGGGCGGCCAGCCGGACGATCCTCGCCATCCTGTCCTGGCCCACCTCGATCCGCAGGTCCAGGACCTCATCCGTTACGCCGATCAGTGGTTCAGCTGCGCTCGCCAAGCGAGCCTCCTCGTTGCCCTGTCTGGGTCATCCGCATATCACGAGGGTTAAATCGTGACGGCAGCGCCCCTTGACGATCAAATTGTGAGCGGTCACAATCCTTCCATGGATGTGAGCGCTCACACAAGTCCACCCCGAACTGTGAGCCGCTGCAGAAGATCAGCAGAAGAGCAACTGGCAGGGACAGACAGAGCACCAGGAAACGGAGTGACTCGTGACCGATAACATCCCGCGCAGACGCCGGGCAAGAAGCTGGACGACGCCCGCGGCGCTGCTCGCGACCAGCGCCGTGCTCACCCTCGCGGCCTGCGGCGGCCCCGCCGCCTCGACGACCTCGACCTCGACCGGCAGCACCGGATCGACGTCGGGGGTGGTGAACATCACCTGGCAGACCATGTGGTCGGGCAACACTCTGACCCTGCTGAATCAGATGGTCACCGAATTCAACCAGACCCATCCCGACATCCACGTGACCGAGTCCAACATCCCCAGCGCCACGGGGGACGCGAAGCTGCTGTCCGAGATCGCGGCCGGCGACCCGCCGGACGTGTTCACCGAGTGGAACCCGGTGCTCGGCGAGTACGCCGCCGACGGGACCATCCAGTCGATGTCCCCGTACCTGACCGGGACGTACGCGGGGCTGGAGAAGTGGGAGTACCCGATCGCGCTGCAGGGCGGCGAGTACAAGGGGACGCTGTACGCGCTGCCGATGTCGATGAACTCCTGGGCGCTGTACTACAACAAGTCCATGCTGAAGGCGGCGGGCATCTCCTCGCCGCCCACCACGCTCGCCCAGCTCTACGCCGACCAGGCCAAGGAGTGGAAGATCTCGGGCGGCAAGCTCGAGCAGATCGGCTTCGACCCGGACGCCGGCGGCAACGCGGGCTTCGAGTACTACGGGAGCTTCTTCGGCGCGGTCAACTGCTTCAGCTCGGCCGGGAAGTACAGCTTCGAGACCTGCCCGGCCGCGACGACCGAGGCGAACTGGCTCGCGCAGTACGACAACTACCCGCTCGCGGACGTCGAGGCGATGCAGGCCGCCTACGGGGCGGTCGCGGGCGGCGATGATGACCCGTTTGTCGCAGGCAAGATGGGCTTCGACATGGACGGACCCTGGGAGGGCGCCCAGAACATCCCGGTGACCAACCCGAGCATGAACAGCAACTTCGGCGTGGTGGCGTTCCCCGGCACCGTCGGCCAGCCGAGCACGTTCGGCCAGGGCAACTACAACATCATCCCCAAGGGCGCCGCCAACCCGCAGGCCGCGTTCACGTTCGCCGCGTGGCTGGCCGGATACAACAACGCGACCTTCACTGCCCAGATCGATCCCAAGGGCGGCTGGATGCCCGCGTCGCCGTCGATCGTCCAGCAGCCGGCCTATCAGGCCTGGCTCAAGGCCAACCCCTGGCTGAACGTGTTCGTGAGCCAGATGTCGAGCTCGGCCTCGGTCGCGCCGACCCTCACCGCGACAGAGTCCGAGTTCGAGACCGCCGAGGCGACCGCGACCGAGGACATCGCCGAGCACAGCAAGTCGCCGCAGCAGGCGCTGGTCTACATCGACCAGCAGGCCAACAGCGCGGCAGGCGGCTGACAAGGCGCCTCGGCTAGCGGTACAAACAGCACGTGACGAACGAGGTAGAGGTAGGCATGCAGATGACAACCCGTGCGGTCATTCCGGCCCTCCGGTCACCCGGGTCGCGCCGGCTCTGGGTGGGGCTGCTGTTCGTGAGCCCCTGGATCATCGGGTTCTGCGGGTTCTACCTCTACCCGTTCTTCGCGACCCTGTACTACAGCTTCACGAGCTTCACCGGGATCGGGAATCCAACCTTTACCGGGCTGGCGAACTTTGACGCGCTCATCCACGACACCACGTTCAGGACCGCGCTCTTCAACACGTTTTACTACACGATCATCGAGGTGCCATTCTCGACCGTCACGGCGCTCGGCCTGGCCATGCTGCTGAATATGAACGTCCGCGGGCAGGCGTTCTACCGGACGCTGTTCTACATTCCGTCGATCGTGCCGGTGGTGGCGTCTTCGCTGATCTTCGTATGGATTTTCCAGCCGTCGTTCGGAATCGTGAACGCGCTGCTGGCCGACGTCCACATCAACGGCCCGGCCTGGTTCTTCTCGATCACCTGGTCTAAGCCGACGTTCATCCTGCTCGGGCTGTGGGGCATGGGCCAGCCGATGGTCATCTACCTGGCCGCGCTGCAGGGCGTGCCGCAAGAGATGTACGAGGTCGCCGCGCTGGAGGGGGCCGGGCCGTGGCACCGCCTGCGCTACGTGACGATCCCGATGATCAGCCCGATCATCTTGTTCAACGTCATCTTGTCGCTGGTGCTCTCCATTCAGTATTTCACCCAGGCCCAGGTGATCGAGACCCCGCCCGGCAGCCCCGGCAACTCGACGATGTTCTACGTCACCTATTACTATCAGCAGGCATTCCAGTACCTGCACCTCGGATACGCCTCCGCGATGGCATTCCTGCTATTCATCCTGGTCCTCATCGTAACCATCGTATTGCTCAAAACCTCGTCGAGGTGGGTCTACTATGAGAATGAAGAGCGGTGACTGAGCAGATGCGAAGCGCACCGCCGCAGCCCGTGATATCGACTCCGTCCCCGACGCGGAAAGCCGCGGCCGCCAATTCGCGCCGCGGCTTGCGCAAGACGCTGCGCAAGCTCGGTTCCAGCGCGTCCAAGCACCTCGTGCTCATCGTCCTCAGCTGCGTTTTCGGGTTGCCGCTGATGTGGATGATCGGCACCTCGTTCAAGACCGCCGGGCAGGCGCTCCAGCTGCCGGTCGTGTGGTGGCCGCACCCGTTCCTGTGGTCCAACTACCCGCAGCTGTTCGCGGCGCTGCCCATCTGGCGGTTCTTCCTGAACACGTTCGTCTACGCTGCGGTGACGATCGTCGGCGTGCTGATATCGAGCAGCCTGGTGGCGTACGGCTTCTCCCGGCTGAAGTGGCCCGGCCGGGACGCCCTCTTCTACGTGATGCTGATGACGATGATCCTGCCGTTCATCTGCACGCTGATCCCGCTGTTCGTGATGTACAAGCGGTTCGGCTGGATCGGCAGCTACCTTCCGCTCGAGGTGCCGACGTTCTTCGGCAGCTCGGTGTTCAGCACGTTCCTGCTGCGCCAGTTCTTCATGACGATCCCGCAGTCGCTGTCGGAGGCGGCCCGCATCGACGGCGCCAGCGAGTTCTTCATCTACAGCCGGATCATCCTGCCGTTGGCCAAGCCCGCGATGGCGACCGTCATCCTGTTCCAGTTCATCTACTGCTGGAACGACTACCTGGGGCCGCTGATCTACATCAGCAACCAGAACTCCTACCCGCTCTCGCTCGGGCTTGACCTGATACTCGGGGACTACACGACGAACTGGGCGTGGGTGATGGCCGGGGCGACGGCGGCGACCGCGCCCATCGTCATCCTGTTCTTCCTGACCCAGCGAACGTTCATCCAGGGGATCGCGCTGACCGGGACGAAGGGGTGAGGCGGTCATGACGGGCATTCTCGGAACACGGATCATGGCCGCGCTGGCGGCGCTGTTCAACTTCCTCGCGCTCAACCTGGCGCTGCTCCTCTTCTCGCTGCCGGTCATCACGCTGCCCGCTGCGGTAAGCGCGGCCACGCACGCGCTGGAACGGTGGCGGCGGGACGGGGAAGACCAAGTGGTCCGGGAGTTCATCATCGGGTTCCGGGCCCGCTGGGCGAGGCAGACGGTGCTGGTCGGCGTGCCGCTGGCGGCGGCCGTGGTCGGCGTGATCGAGGTGCGGCACTTCGCGGCCGGCGCGGGCGCGGCTGACCGGCTCGCGCTCGGGTTCGGCACGGTGGCGCTGCTGGTCACGGCCAGCGCCCTGGGTTACGTGTTCCTGCTCGCGGCCCGGGAGCGGGCGGACCTGGAGGGGCTGGACGATTCCGGGGGCGCGGCGCGGCCCGCGGCTAGCACGGCGGCCGAGTTCTGGACGGGGTGCGTACGGCTGGGGATCAGCAATGTGCTCGTCACCGGGCCGCTCTTCCTGACCGAAATCGGGGGCGCGGCCGCGCTCGCCTGGATCGACCCGCCGCTGCTGCTGCTCGGGCTGCCGCTGGTCGCGCTGCAGCTGATGCGGGTCACCGCCAACTTCGGCCTGCGCCGGGCTGGCCACGCGGCCGGCTAGCCATGACTCGCCGCCCGGCATCAGAGGGCGGCGCGGACTGTGCCGGCGGTCACCGCTCAGGCAGATCAAACCCATGATTTCGAACGGACCGTGAGCGTCTCTATCCAGCCCCGCATCCTGTCGATGGCGTAGGCGACAGGAGGCGTTTGGGGTCGATGGCATCGGCGAGAGGCGCGGCCATGGAAGATCCGGTCGCTGGGTCAGCTGGGCTGCGGAGGTCCGGAGCTCTCGCGGATGATGAGCTCGGGACCTGGTCGGGGGCGGTCGACCGGGACGGCTCCCATCTGCTCGCGCAGGAGGTCGAAGGAGGCCCGGCCGAGCTCGGTGAAGTCCAGCCGGACGGTGGTCAGGGCGGGGGTCAGGAACGCCGCCTGCGGGATGTCGTCGAAGCCGACGACGCTGACGCTGCCGGGGACCGCGCGCCCGGCCTCGCGCATGGCCCTGATCACGCCGAGCGCGAGGTCGTCGTTCCCGCAGAGCACGGCGGTGACCTCGGGATCGGCGGCGAGTGCCTGCCCGGCGGCATAGCCGGAGCGCGGATGCCAGCCCGCCTGGATGGGCTCGGGGACCGCCACCTGGGCACCTTCCAGCGCCGAGCGCCAGCCGGCCAGGCGGCGGGGAGTCGCGTCCGACAGCGGCGGGATCGAGACGTAGTGCACGGTCCGGTGCCCGAGGCCGAGCAGGTACGCGGTCGCCTCCGCCGCCGCCTGGCAGTCGTCGATCCAGACCCAGGGCTTGCCGTCGCCTTCGGCTCCGGTCGGCGTTTCGACGATGCCGACCGTTGGCACGCCGGACGGGACCGCGCTCAGCGCCTGCGTCCCGGCCCGGTCGAAGGCGACCACGATGAGCGCCGAGCCGCGCAGGACCGACCGGTCGACGGCATCGCGGACCGCGTCCGGCTGCTCGGACTCGATGACGCGGACCCCCATCGCGAAGTCGGCCGCGCGGGCGGCCTCCTCGATGCCCTGCAGGACCGACCGGTGGCCGAACAGAGTCGTGTCCGACGTCAGCACGGTCACCGACTGGACCCGGCCGCCGGCCAGCGCCCTGGCCACCCGGCTCGGCCGGTAACCGAGCCGGGTGATGGTCGCCAGCACGTGCTCGCGGGTGGAGTGCTTGACGTTGGGCGCGCCGTTGATCACCCGGGAGACGGTTTGGTAGGAGACGCCGGCCGCGCCGGCGACGTCGTAGATGTTGAGGGACTGGGCGCCACCGCTACCGCCAGCGTCCGGCTCGGCGTCTGCTTCGCCATCGCTGTGAGCGCTCACATCCATGGCAGGATTCTGAAGACTCCTTGGCTATATGTCAAGTTGGCGCCGGGGCAATGGGCGGTGGACAGGTGGTTTCGGCGCTGGTGCAGGCGACCTGGACGAGGGCCACGCCGACGGTGGTCGATCCGCCTGCCGGCGCCGCCAGTCTTATGAGAGCGCTCACATCCGCATAGTGAGCGCTAACCCCGGTGCGGTCAAGGGGCCGGGGCGGGACGCGGAGGCCGCCCGTCCATGAGCCAGACGGCGCCGGCGTACGCTGAACGCACCGACGTACGCCGAAAGCAGCGGGAGCCGGAGGGAGCGTGCCGTGGACGTCGATCTGCGCAAGGTGCGCTATTTCGTGGCCGTCGCCGAGCACCTGAACTTCGGCCGCGCCGCGAAGGCGCTGCACATCGCCCAGCCGGTGCTTTCCCGGCAGATCCGCGCGCTCGAGCGGGAGCTGAAGGTCCAGCTGTTCGAGCGGGACAAACGGGCGACCCGGCTCACTCCGGCCGGGCAGGCCCTGCTCGATGACGGCCGGGCGCTGCTGGCGTCGGCCGACGCGGCCCGGCGCCGGGTCAGGGACGTGGCCGCCGGCGAGCGGGTGTTCACGGTCGGGTTCATGCCCGGGCTGATCGTCACCGCCGCCGTCCTCGAGTTTTCCCGCCGCAATCCCGAGGTCACGGTCGAGGTGCTGCGGACCGACTGGCTCAACCAGACCGACGTGATCCACGACGGGACGGTGGACGTCGGCTACCTGCGGCTGCCGGTCGAGCTGCGCGGGCTGACGACCGAGCCGCTGCTGAGCGAGCAGCGGGTGGCGGTGGTGCCGGCCGGGCACCGGCTGGCGGGCAAGGACTCGCTCATGGTGGCCGACCTGGCCGCCGAGCACCTCCTCCAGGACCCGGAGGCGGTGCCCGAATGGCGGGACATCGCGGTTGAGCTCCGGGACGGGCAGCCGCCGGGGCGGATCCCGTTCTTCCGGACCGTGGAGGAGAAGCTGGAGCACGTCGCGGCCGGGCACGGGATCGTGGTGCTGCCGCTGTCCACCGCGACGTTCTACACCCGGGCCGACATCTGCCATGTCCTGGTCAGCGACATCGCGCCGAACCAGGTCTGCCTGGCCTGGGACAGCCTGCGCCGCAGCCCCTTGATCCGGGACTACGTCGCGATCGCCCGCACCGTGTGCTCGGCGGCGGCGGTGCCGGTCGGACGCTTAGTCGCTTAGTCGCGTGGCCGCTTAGTCGCCGCTGCGCAGGTGGGTGCGGAGGAACCGGATCAGGTACTCGCCCGCGAGGGCGGCGGCGCCGACGCCGCCGAGGGTGAGGATCAGCACTCCGACCGCGTACAGGTCGGCCTCGACCAGCCCGAGCACGCCGATCACCAGCCCGAGCAGGATGACCAGGGTCACCGCGCCGACGTTTCTGCTGCTCATATGGTCGGATGCCATTTCTGCGAGAACGTTGCGGCTTCTCCACGTGTACCCGGAGTGCAGCAGCGGTACACATAGCGTGATCGTTCGCAGCCGCGGTGCGGGCATAAGGGGGGCGCGTGCTAGGCACGATGACGCACGTTCTGGCCGTGAGTGCCGTCAATCCGGTGCCGGCCCGGTCGCAGATGGGGTCGTCGCTGGGGTTTCACATCATCCTCGCGTGCTTCGGCGTCGCGTTCGCGTTCGTCACCATGACCGCCGAGTGGATCGGCATCAAGCGCCAGGACCCGGTGGCGATGCTGCTCGCGCGCCGGTGGTCGAAGGTCATGGCGGTGCTGGTGGCGGTCGGGGCCGTGTCCGGGACCGTGCTGTCGTACGAGATGGGCCTGCTGTGGCCGGGCCTGATGGGCCGGTACGGGGCGGCGATCGGGCTCCCGTTCTCGCTCGAGGGGATCTTCTTCTTCCTCGAGGCCATCTTCGTCGGGGTGTACCTGTACGGGTGGCGGCGGCTGTCGCCCTGGGCGCACTGGTGGACCGGGATGCCGATCGTGGTGTCCGGGATCCTCGGCGCGATCTCGGTCGTCGCCGCGAACTCGTGGATGAACTCGCCGGCCGGGTACACGCTCACCAACGGCAAGATCACCAGCGTCGACCCGGTGTCGGTGTTCTTCAACGCGTCGACCCCGTACGAGGCGACCCACATGCTCCTGGCCGCGTACATGGTGACCGGGTTCGTGGTGGCGGGCGTGTACGCGGTGGGGCTGCTGCGCGGCCGCCGGGACCGCTATCACCGGCTGGGCTTCGGGGTCCCGTTCACGATCGCCGGGATCGCGGCCCCACTGCAGGTAATGATGGGCGACGTCATCGCCCGATTCATCGCCCACAACCAGCCGGTCAAGTTCGCGGCGATGGAGTACGTCCTCAGCACCCAGCGCGACGCTCCGGAATGGCTGGGCGGAATCCTGATCAACGGCCACGTCTACTTCGGGACCTCCATACCGGCGTTCGACTCGATCCTGGTCGGGTTCAATCCGCACACCCAGGTCATCGGCTTGAACAGTGTGCCCGCGGCGCAGCAGCCGCCGCTGGACACGCTCATCCACCTGAGCTTCGACCTGATGGTGGGGATCGGCTTCCTCCTGTTCGTGCTGGCGGCGTGGCAGGGCTGGTGGTGGTGGTTCCACCGCCGGGTCCTGATGACCGCGTGGTTCCTGGTCCCGGCCGCGTTGTCCGGCGTCGCGGCGGTGGTGGCGATGGAGGCGGGGTGGGTGGTCACCGAGGTGGGCCGGCAGCCCTGGATCGTGTACAAGGTCCTGCTGGTGAGCACCGCCGTCACCCCGTCGAGCGGGGTCACGGTCACGCTGGCGGTGATCCTGGCGCTGTACGCGATCCTGACCGTGGTCTCGATCGGCGTGCCGATGATCATGTCGCGGCGATGGCGGCGGGCGGGGCCCGCCGAGGAGGACGCCGAGCAGGTGCCGTACGGCCCGTCGGGCGACGCGGTGGGGGCTGGCGCTTCGGGGGGCTCGGGGGCTCGGGGGCTCCGGGGCCTCGGGGGCTCAGCCCCGGGCGCCGGTTGGCGGGGCGGACGCGCCGTGAACCCATCTGCGGAGACGATCGCGGTCGCCGCGATCCTGTTCGTCGTGCTGGCCGCGTACGCGCTGTTCGGCGGGGCGGACTTCGGCGGCGGGATCTGGGACCTGGTGGCGGGCGGCCCATCACGCGGCGCGGCCCCGCGGGAGCTGATCGACGAGTCCATCACCCCGGTCTGGGAGGCCAACCACGTGTGGCTGATCTTCATCCTGGTGCTGCTGTGGACCGCGTTCCCGCCCGCGTTCGCGGCCATCATGACCGCGCTGTTCGTGCCGCTCAGCCTGTCGCTGTTTGGCATCGTGCTGCGCGGGGTCGGGTTCGCGTTCCGGCACACGGCCCAGCGGATGCGGGTGCAGCAGCTCACCGGCGCCACCTTCGCGGCCTCCTCGCTGATCACGCCGTTCTTCATGGGCACGGTGGTCGGGGCGGTGGCGACCGGGCAGGTGCCGGTCCACCCGGGCGGGAACGTGCTGGCGGCCTGGACCTCGCCCACCGCCATCCTGACCGGGTTCCTGTTCGTGGCCGCCTGCGCCTACGTCAGCGCGGTGTTCCTGGTCCTGGAGGCGCGTCAGCGCGACCGGCACGAGCTGATGCGGTACTTCGCGCTGCGGGCAACGGCAGCCGGGGCGGTGACCGGCGGGCTGGCCGGCGGCACGTTCTTCGAGCTCTCGAGGAGCGCGCCGTACGTCTATCACCGCCTGACCGGCATCTCGCTGCCGCTGGTGGCGGTCTCGATCGCGGCCGGGATCGCGGTGCTCGGCATGCTCTGGCTGCGCTGGTACCACCCGCTGATCCTGCGGGCGACGGCCGCGGTCGCGGTGGCGACGGTGGTGTGGGGCTGGGGGCTGGCCCAGTACCCGTACCTGTTCCCGACCTCGCTGACGCTGCCATCGGGGAGCGCGCCGAGCGCCACCCTGGACGCGGAGTTCGTGGTCGCCGGGCTGGCGGTTGTGCTGGTCGTGCCGGGCTTCGCGCTCCTGTACTACCTGCAGCAACGGGGGCTGCTCACGGAGGCGGAGAGCGACGCCGACCTGCGGATGGCCGCCCATCTCGGGTCGGCCGGCGGCGGCCAGGACCGGCCGGCCGCCGCTTCGCCGGAGCCGGTCGTTGCCCGCATCGGGGTGGCGGCGGTACTGGTGACACTGGCGGTGCGGGCGATCAGGAACGTGTTCGCGCCGGGGTCGCGGCGGGGGTAGCGACATGGCGTTTCCGTCGCCAGGACGACGGAAACGACATGTCGCTCCGGCGTAGCTCTCGCGGGAGCTACTCGGAGCCGGCGACGTAGGGCGGCGGGGCGTAGACGCGCTGCGGGCGCAGCCGGACGATGAGCCGTTCCGCCCCGGGCTCGACCGGGGCGGGCGCCCCGCCCATGTGCAGGTCGTACATCACCTGGTGGAAGGAGGCGTCCGGGTCGTCGGCAAGCTCCACCGGGCCGGAGATGACCGCGTAGGTGAACTCGCCGTCCGCGCCCGGCAGGCTGTGCACGAGCAGGCTCACCCGGGGGTCGCGCTGCATGTTCTCGGTCTTGCGGCGGCCCTTGATCGTGCTGAAGTAGATGTCGTCGCCGTCCGGCTTGACGAGGATTACCGACGCCTGGGGCGAGCCGTCCGCGTTCACGGTGGTCAGAACCGACAGGTGGGGCCCGGTCAGGATCCGGGCGGCGACCTGCCGCGCGAGGTCGGCCGGACGGCCCTTGCGGTGGGGATCGGTGAACAGTTGATTAGTCATACCCGTACTGACTCGGGCGGGGGCGCGAAGGAATCGGGCGGCTGCCAGGTCGGCCGCATGCCGGGAGCTATCGGGCGGAGGGAGACGGAGTCACGCGACCGTTCGGAAAACTCATGATTTTGATTTTCGCGGGTAGCCTCACTCGAGGGGTATTTCATGGCACAGGAAGCCGAGCACGCCGTCGCATCGCAAGTGCCCGTTGCCGCCGATCGTGGCGTCGCCGCAGACGACTCCCGACGCTGGTGGATCCTCGGGGTCGTCTGCCTGGCGCAGCTGATGGTGGTGCTGGACGCCACGATAGTGAACATCGCGCTGCCAGAGGCCCAGCACGACCTGGCGTTCAACAACGCCGACCGGCAGTGGGTGGTGACCGCCTACTCGCTCGCGTTCGGCGGGCTGCTGCTGCTGGGCGGGCGGCTGGCGGACCTGGTCGGGCGCAAACGGATGCTGATCATCGGCATCATCGGCTTCGCCTGCGCCTCGGCCCTCGGCGGGGCCGCGCAGAACTTCACGATTCTGCTGATCGCGCGCGCGGTCCAGGGCGCGTTCGGCGCGCTGCTGGCGCCGGCCGCGCTGTCCACGCTGACGGTGACGTTCACCAACCCGGCCGAGCGGGGCAAGGCGTTCGGCATCTTCGGCGCGATCGCCGGGGCCGGCGGCGCGGTCGGGCTGCTGCTCGGCGGGGTGCTGACCGAGTACCTGTCCTGGCGCTGGTGCCTGTACGTCAACGTCATCTTCTCGGTGGTCGCGGTCGCGGCCGCGATCCGGCTGCTGACCCGCGACACCCGCGACCCCAGCGTGCACCTCGACGTGCCCGGGACGGTGCTGGTGGTGGCGGGCCTGGTCGCCTTCGTCTACGGGCTGTCGGAGGCCGATACCAAGAGCTGGAGCGACCCGCTGACGATCGGGCTGCTGGTGGGCGGGGTGGTCCTGCTGGCCCTGTTCGCGCTGACGGAACGCCGGGTGGCGCATCCGCTGCTGCCGCTGCGGATCATCCTCGACCGGTTCAGGGGCGGCGCCTACCTGGCGATCGGGCTGTCCGCGATCGGCTTGTTCGGTGTGTTCCTCTTCCTCACCTACTACCTGGAAGAGGTCCTGCGGTACTCGCCGGTGGTGACCGGGGTGGCGTTCCTGCCGCTGATCGGCGCCCTGATCGTGTCGTCGACGACGTCCAGCCAGCTGCTGATGCCCCGGTTCGGCCCGCGCATCCTGATCACGGCCGGATTGCTCATCGCCGCGGGCGGGATGGTGATCCTGGCCACGCAGCTGGGCGTGACGATCAACTACGCCGCCTGGGTGCTGCCCGCGCTGGTCATCATCGGGCTGGGACTCGGGCTGGTGTTCGGCTGCGGGCTGAACACCGCCACCTACGGCGCCGACCCGGGCGACGCCGGGGTGGCGTCGGCCATGGTCAACACCTGCCAGCAGGTCGGCGGCTCGATCGGCACCGCCCTGCTCAACACCATCGCCGCCAGCGCCCTGTCGAGCTACCTGGTCACCCACGGCACCAGCCCGGCCGCCCAGGCCGGGGCGGCCGTGCACAGCTACGTGGTCGCGTTCTGGGTGTCGGCCGCGATCTTCGCCGGCGCGGCCGTCGTGTGCGGGCTGGTGCTGCGGTCGGGCATCCTCATCCCGCGGCAGGGCCGGGACGCCGAGCCCGTCGTGGCATGAGAAGGCCCGGTCGGGGCGTGCGGAAGCCCGTCGGCGCATCAGGAAAGGAGACGAGATCATGACTTCAGATCTGGTCCGGCTGGTAACCGTGTCTGCCACCTACGGGGCCGGCGGGGCCGTGGTCGCCCCGGCGCTGGCGGAGCGGCTCGGCGTCCCCTTCGTGCAGCGGGCGACGAACAGCGCGGGCGGGGTCGGCGCGGCCGGGCCGTGCGTCGAGCCGCTGACCCGGGACGAGTCGAACCTGACCCCGGCCGGCTGGCTGCTCGCCTGCCTGACGGCGGCGATGCCGGCCGGGCCGACCCAGTCGGCCCCGCCGTCCCGGCATCAGGACGAGGACCTGCGGCGGTACTGCGAACAGGACATCCGCCGGCTGGCCGACGCGGACGCGGGCGTGATCCTGGGCCGGGGCGCGGCGGTGGCGCTTGGCAAGGGCCACGGGTTCCACGTCCGGCTGGACGGGCCGCCGCAGGCGCGCGTCGTTCAGGGCGCCGCGATCGAGGGGATCAGCGTGGACCAGGCGCGCCGCCATCTGGAGGCGGCGGACCGGGCCCGCGACACCTACGTGCGCCGGCTCTACCGAGCCGATCCGGCCGACCCGCGCCACTACCACCTGGTCATCGACTCGACCGCGCTCCCGCTTGACGCGGTCACCGAGATCATCCTGCGGGCGCTGGCGCGCTCCCCCGGTCAGGGGGGTCCGCTCGGCACCGACCGGTATTCCGCCACCGCCGGGCAGTAGGGACGTCTTATCCGGCCGTGCTCGCGGCGGGCGAGGGGCGGGTTTCGCTCCAGTCCAGGAGCAGGTTGCGCTCGGCGAAGAGCCAGGCGCCGTCGACCTTGGCGAACGTATCCCGGTAGCGGAGCGAGGCGATCATGATCATCCGCACGCCGTCGACGGTGTAGAGATGATGCGCGATCGTGTAGCTGAGGCCGGTGGCGCGGTCACCGTCGAGGGTGACCGTGCTCTGGCCGTTGAAGTGCGTGGTCGCCTGGTACTGCCGGAGGTCCTCGAAGACGGGCGTCAGCCCCTCGCGCCCGTCGATGACGTAGCTCGGTTCCGCGCCCTCCCCGCCGAGGTAGACCGCGAAGCGGGTATCGGGGGTGAAGAGCGCCTGCTGGCCTTCGGCGTCGCGGGTGTCGGCGCAGTGGGCGTAGGCGTCGAACAGCTCCCGGATGGCGAGGCGGTCGGCCGCCTCGGCCGGGCTCAGTTCCGTGTGAATGGCCATGCTCAGGCTCCTGACGGCGGGCGGGCGGGCGGGTGCTGCCCGTGAGCCCGTGGAGTAGTCTCGGATGTAGCGGGGAACTCCCCGGTACCGTCACACTAACCGGGGAGCTCCCCGCTTGGCAACCCAGCAACAGCGGTCCGACGCGGCCCAGAACCGCGAGGCGATCCTCGCGGCGGCGCTTGACGCCCTCACCGAGTCGGGCGACGCCTCCCTGAACTCGATCGCGAAGCGGGCCGGGGTGGCCAACGCCACGCTCTACCGCCACTTCCCGACCCGGGGCCACCTGGTTCTCGAGGTGTACCGCCAGGAGGTGCAGCAGCTCGTCGAGGGCGCGGACCTGCTGCTGGCGGGCTCCGCGCCGGCCGACGCGCTGCGGCAGTGGGTCGACCGGCTGGCGCAGTACGCGATGACCAAGCACGGGCTGGCCTCGGCCCTCGGCAGCGCCACGAACTCGGAGACGCCGCTGTACGCGGAGACGTACGAGCTGATCGTCACCGCGCTGGCGCGGCTGCTTTCGGCCTGCGAGGAGGCGGGCGCCGTGCGACCGGGGCTCGACCCGGATGACGTCCTGCTGAGCCTGGCCGGGCTGTGGGAGATCGACCCGAAGTCGGACTGGAGAGGCCGGGCCCGGCGGCTTTTCGACCTCGTCTTCGGGGGCCTCAGGCCCTGACGGGACGCGTCAGCATCTACTCGCTCCCGCCCCCTGTCGCCGCCCCCGGGGTCCCAGTGTGCCAAGGGCGCTTTTCGGCCGGCAAGAGTGAGCCCAAACACGCACTTGGCACGTAGCCCGGCCGCTTAGGCCGCGCGGCGGGCGGCGGTTACAGGAGCCGGACGTTGTGCTCGGCGGTCTCGATGACGGTGTCCAGCTTGCCGGTCAGGACCTGCTTGGCCAGGCTGAGGGTGAAGCCCTCGGCCGTCTTGACCGGGACGTGGGAGGGCAGCGCGAGCGCGTAGTGATCCACCACCACGTCGAGCACGACCGGCCCGTCGGTGTGGGCGAGCGCCGTCTGCAGGGCGGCCCGGAGGTCGCCCGGCTCCTCGACCCGGATGCCGCGGGCGCCCATGGCCGTGGCCACCTGGCTGAAGTCCGGGTTCACGAAATCGGTCCCGTAGGGGACGAAGCCGGCCTCCTGCTGCTCGATGTCGACGAAGTCGAGCATGCCGTTGTTGAGGATGACGTTGACGACGCGGGCCTTGCGCTGGACCTGGGTGAGCAGGTCGCCAAGCCCGCCCATGGTGAATCCGCCGTCGCCGCAGAGCGCGATGACCTGACGCCCGGGGAATGCCAGGGCGGCGCCAAACGCATACGGGGCCGCGTCCGCCATCGACGCCCAGGTGAACGAGCCGAGCATCCGCCGGTCGCGCCCGTACTCGATGTGCCGGGCGGCCCAGATGCAGGGCGTGCCGGTGTCGACGGTGAAGATCGCGTCGTCGTCGGCCAGCTCGGACAGGAGCGCCGCCAGGTACTCCGGGCGGATCGGCTTGATCCCCGGTCCCTTGGTGACGTAGTGCCCGAGGCGCTTGCGCCACCGCTCGGTCTCCGCCACGTGCTTGCGCACGAAGTGATCGCTTTGCTTGTCGGCGACCTGCGGTGCCAGCGCGCGCAGCGTCGCGGCGACGTCGCCGATCACGCCCAGCTCGAGCGGCGCCCGGCGGCCGATGTGCCCGGGGTCGCGGTCGACCTGGATCGTCTTCACCGTCTTATGCGGCAGGAACTCGCTGAACGGGAAGTCGGTGCCGAGCATCAGCAGCAGGTCGGCGTTGTTGATCGCGCCGTGGCAGCCGCCGTACCCGAGCAGCCCGGTCATGCCGACCGCGTTAGGGTTGTCGTGCTCGAGCCACGCCTTGCCCTTGAGGCTGTAGCCGACCGGCGCCTTCAGCCGCGCCGCGAGCGCGCGCACCTCGTCCTGGGCCTCCGCGCACCCGTCACCGCCGAAGATGGCCACCGTCTCCGCCTGGTTGATGAGGGCGGCCATGGCGGCCACGTCCCCGTCGGAGGCGGCGCCGATCGTGGTGGCGGGCAGCGGCACCCGCAGCGGGACCGAGGGCGCGTCGCGGACCGCCACGTCGCCCGGCACCGCGATCACGACCGGGCCGCGCTCGGCCACGGCGGTGGTGATCGCGGTGCTGACCAGCGGCCGCAGCTGCTCGGGGTTGACCAGCCGCCCGATGTAGAGCGCGGCGGTGTCGAAGAACTTGTACGGGTTGAGCTCCTCCAGCGCCTCGGTGTCGAGCAGCGATGACTCGACGTCGCCGGCGATCGCGATGACCGGCGCGCGCTCCTTGCGCGCGTCGATCAGCCCGTTGACCAGGTGCACCACCCCCGGCCCGGCGGTGCCGCAGACCGCGACCGGGTTGCCGGTCAGCCGGGCCTCGGCGACGGCCGCGAACGCGCCGTACTCCTCGTTGCGGACGTGCACGAAGTCGACCGAGCCGTTGCGCCGCAGCGCGTCGATCACCGGGTTGAGCGCGTCGCCGACGATCCCGTAACAGCGCCGCACCCCCGCCGCCACCAGCATCTCCCACAAGCCATCGGCTACGTTCCTGGCCATCGCTGTCTCCTCATCAGGCTGGTTGTCGCGGGTTACCGGCGATGCACTCGGTGATCGCCGGCCGGCGTCAGCGGGCGCGGCGGAGGTCTGCGCGCGACGGTCGTTCGCTGTATCGTCTACGTTTTCTAAGAACGTTATCTGCCTGCGGTGATTACACTCGACAGGCAATCTCGCGACGTGCCCGAGGGGATACCCCGCGCATGGGGGCTTCACACAAGCGGGCCGCCTGGGGGCTTCACACCAGCGGGCATTGAGCTTGGGACGAACCAGACCGGCCGCCTGCTACTCGGGCTACTCGGGCCAGGGGTTCGACTGGATGACCTCGACGAAGTCAGTCCGGCGGAACCCGGGCGAGAAGTGCTCGAGGACGTCGGCGTTGACCGTGCCGAAGGTCGTGTCGGGGCGGTCGGCGAACCCGTTGGTGAAGGCGGCCAGGATCTGCCGCTTGAAGTCGGGCCGCGGATGCGCGGCGGTGACGGCGCTGATGTCGGCCGGGTCGAGGTCGCGGTAGCCGATGCCGAGCACGTCGGTCTCGACGCCGGCCGTGACCAGCGCGATCTCGGGCTCCAGATGCTCGGGGATACCGGGCGTGGTGTGCAGCGCGATCGCCGTCCACACCCGGCGCGCCTCATCGCCGCTGATCCCGTGGCCGGCCAGGAACGCGCGGGCCTGGTCGGCGCCGTCGACCTCGAATCGCTGGTTCCTGGTCCGGTACTTGTCGGTCAGGCCGAGATCGTGGAACATCGCGCCGACGTAGAGCAGTTCGGGATCGGGCGCCAGGCCTAGTCGCCGTCCCTGCAGCATGCCGAACAGGTAGACGCGGCGCGAGTGGTGGAACAGCAGCGGCGGCGCGTCCGCCCGGACGAGTTCGGTCGCATCGGCCGCCAGGCGCGTGTCCGGGATCGGAACGCCGGCGATGGATTCTGTCATGGGATGTGCCTTTCGCTCACGGGGTGCTTCCACCTGGGCCGGTTTCGCCGCTGGGCGGGTGCACGGGGTCGGAGGACTCGGCGTCGGAGGGCGCGGGGGTCGGGGCCGGGGCGGCCTGCTCGGCCTGCTCGGCCTGCTCGGCCTGCTCGGCCTCCTTGGCTTGCTCGGCCTCCTTGGCGTGGAAGTCCTGGACGGACTGGTTGACGTGCGCCAGGATCTCGGGCCGGAGGCGGTAGAAGCCCCTGCGGTCGTACCACCGCACGACGAAGCCGCCGACGACGAGCCAGAACACCAGGCCGGCGGCGGCGGCCACGGTCCCCCGGGTCAGGCCGGCCACGCCCTGGGCGTTGAAGTACAGGATCGACCGGGTGCCCTCGATGACCTGGCGCAGCGGCTCCACGTAGCTCAGCGCGCGCAGGAAGCCGGGCAGCGCCTCGACTGGCACGGTCCCGCCGGCCGAGGCCAGCCCCGCGTAGACGAATATCAGCAGCCCGATCAGCTGCCCGTAGTTGCCGGCCATCGCGAACAGCGCGATCGTCCCGATGCCGACGCTGAGCGCGCATAGCCAGGTGAAGACCCACAGCAGCCACGGCCAGGGCATGTCCATGCCCACTCCCCAGGCCACCAGGAGCATCACCGCCGTCAGCACCGCCGTCGCCACCGCGATGACGCCCCATTTGACCAGCAGGGTCTGCCACCGGTTGATCGGCACCGGCGGACGCTGGCGCCATCGCGGTCCCAGGTCGGTGCTGGCGTAGCCGAGGGCGGAGTCCACGACCGAGTTCACGATCCCGCCGCCGATGAAACCGCACAGCAGCGTCAGCAGCGCGATGTAGAACGGGGTCAGGCCCAGCCCGGCGTTGTTCGGCAGCGGACGGTACTGCACGACCGTCACCGGGAGCGGGTCGGCCAGCAGCAGCCTGGTGGCGGGCGCGGCCGAGCCGGCCGGGACAAGGGGGGCCAGGTGCCGGCCGATCTGACGGGACGCCACCGCCAGCGCGGGCTGCAAGATCCCGGTTGCCAGCGAGGTGCCGACGGTTCCCGCCCGCTGATTGATGAAGATCTCCAGCTGCGGGGCGGCGGTGACGGCGCCCGGGCGCTCGCCGGGGGCGGCAAGCCCCGTCGCGGTCAGCAGGTTGGCGGTCAGGCCGGGCGGGATCACCAGCGTCGCGTACAGCGCATCGCGGTCCATGGCCTGCTCGGCCTGGGGCAGGGTCAGCTTCTCGAGGCGGAGCCGGTCCGTCACCGCCGGGGCGGCCAGCAGGCCGCCCTCGATCTGCCGCCCGATATCGATCCGCTGAGCGCCAACCGCAGCGCCCTGGTCCTGATCCACCACCGCCACCGGCAGGCCGCTCAGGTGAGCAAGCGGGTCGGTCGAAGACGCGATGTAAAGCGCCGTCATCGCCGCCACGACCAGGGACCCGACCGCCAGGGCGGTCACCCATATCGCCCGGACCCGCAGCAAGCGGCAGGCCCGGACCGGCAAGCGCGGGTCCGGTGCCCGACGGCGAGCGCCGTGGGAACTGTGACTCATGGCAGCCCCGGCAAAGAGTAACGGTACTAGGACTAACGGTGATCATGCCAGGCTAGACCTCGGCCCTCCGTCGGCGGCCATGCGGTCCCCGGCGCCGATGGGAGGCGATTAAGAAGGCAGCAAGTCGCCGGCGATTACCGTGTAGCCAGAAGCCGCCCAAGGAGAGTTTGATTTTGTTCAATCATCACGATCGTCATGAGCAATTGAGCGAGGCCGAGCGGGAAAGACTGCTCCGCGACGGGGCTGTCACCAGGGGGATGGTGATGCACAGCGAGCTTTCCGCGGCCGACCGCGGTCGGTCGCAGGTGCGCGTTGAAGTCTCCTTCAAGGACGGCCAGACCGTCCAGTTCGATCAGGAACTGGCCAATCTTTACCAGCCGACCCCGGGAAGCCAGGAGGCGCGGCGGCTGTCGGAGGTCCGCGGGGCCGAGCAACTCCGGCACCCGGACCGGATACCCAAGATCCAGCTCCCGTTGTCGGACGGCACGCGGATCCCGGTGCGCTACGACGCCGCCGACCGGGCCAGGCTCGTGATCGACGTGCCCGCCCTGCAGCAGCGCGCGCTGCACGATTACATCGAACGCGAGCAGCGTCCGAAGGGGCAGCCGACCGCCCGCACGGGCGCCGCCGCGGGCCCGCCGTGGTCGGTGCCGACGCACTGCCCGAACTGCGGCGCGCCGGTCGACCAGGCGCGAGCCTCGCGGGACGCCGACCCGCGGTGCCCGTTCTGCGTTCAGCCACTACCGGTGACCCCGCTTTCGCTTGAGGGAGGAAACGCCGGCGCGCTGCGCTAGGCCCCGGGGAGGCGGGCGGGCGGCGCTGGCGGGCCGGCTCCGCGCCGGACGCCGTCGGCGAGTTCGGCGGTGAGCTGCGCCACCGCCGCCAGTCCTGCGGGCTCGTCGGGTGCGTCAAGGATGGCCTTGACCAGGACGGACTCGACGATCACGCCGTCGGCGAAGCCGGCCACGCGGGCGGCCTGGGCGGCGTTCGAGATGCCGATTCCGACGCAGACGGGAAGTTCCGTGGCGGCCCGGACGCGTCCCACCAACGAGGCGGCCGCTTCGCTGACGGATGCGCGGGTGCCGGTGACGCCCATCAGCGAGGAGGCGTAGACGAACCCCGAGCCGGCCGCGGTGATCTCCCGCAGCCGCTCGCCGGTGCTGCTCGGCGCGACCACGAAGACGGTCGCGAGACCGCGGGCCTCGGCCTGCCGACGCCACGGCGCGGACTCCTGCACGGGCAGGTCGGGCAGGATGCAGCCGGCCCCGCCGGCCTCGGCCAGCTCGCCGGCGAAACGCTCGATGCCGTAGCGGGCGATCGGGTTCCAGTACGACATCACCAGCACCGGCTTGCCGGTGGCCCGGTGCGCCTTCCGCACCGTGCGGATGAGGTCGCCGATCCGGACGCCGCCACGCAGGGCGATGTCGTCGGCGGTCTGGATGACCGGGCCGTCAAGAACCGGATCGGTGTGCGGCAGGCCGACCTCGACCACGTCGGCGCCGCTGTTCAGGATCGCCGTGATCGCGGCGATGCCCCCGTCGACGGTCGGGAAGCCGGCCGGCATTCCGGCGATGAGCGCGGCCCGGTTCTCCCGCTTCGCCCGGGCCAGGGCGCCGGCCAGCAGCTCGATGTTCCCGCTCACTTGGACGCCCCCTCGACGGTCGTCGCGGCTTCGCGCTGACCGAAGTAGCGGGCGGCGGTGTCCATGTCCTTGTCGCCCCGGCCAGACAGGTTCACCAGGATCAGCCCGTCCGGGCCGAGCTCGACGCCGACGTCGAGGGCCCCCGCCAGCGCGTGGGCGCTCTCAATGGCCGGGATGATGCCCTCGGCCGACGCCAGCAGCCGGAACGCCCGCATCGCGGCGTCGTCGGTAACCGGACGGTACTCGCCGCGGCCCACGTCGTGCAGGTACGCGTGCTCAGGCCCGACGCCCGGATAGTCCAGCCCGGCCGAGATCGAGTGGGTCTCGGCGATCTGGCCCTCGTCGTCTTGCAGCACGTAGGAGCGCGAACCGTGCAGGAAGCCGGGCTCGCCCGCGGACAGCGACGCCGCGTGCCGCCCGGTCTGCACGCCGTCTCCGGCGGCCTCGCAGCCGATGAGCCGTACCCCCGGGTCGGGGAGGAAGGCGTGGAACAGGCCGATCGCGTTCGACCCTCCACCGACGCACGCGATCGCCGCGTCCGGCAGCCGCCCGGCCCGCTCGAGGATCTGCCGGCGGGCTTCCACCCCGATGACGCGCTGGAAGTCGCGGATCATGGCCGGGAACGGATGCGGTCCGGCGACCGTGCCGAAGATGTAGTGCGTGGTGTCGACGTTGGCGACCCAGTCACGGAACGCCTCGTTGATGGCGTCCCTGAGCGTGCGGGCGCCGGAGGTGACCGGAACCACCTGGGCGCCGAGTATCTTCATCCGCGCCACGTTGAGCGCCTGCCGACGGGTGTCGAGCTCGCCCATGTAGACGGTGCATTCCAGCCCGAGCAGCGCGCACGCGGTCGCGGTGGCCACCCCGTGCTGGCCCGCGCCGGTCTCGGCGATGACGCGGGGTTTGCCCATCCGCTTGGTCAGCAGCGCCTGTCCGAGCGCGTTGTTGACCTTGTGCGAGCCGGTGTGGTTCAGGTCCTCGCGCTTGAGGAACACCCGCGCGCCGCCCGCCTGCGCCGCGAACCGGGGTACCTCGGTGAGCGCGCTCGGGCGCCCGGCGTAGTGCGCAAGCAGCTCCTCGAGCCGGGCGACGAACGCGGGATCGTCCTTGGCCTTCTCGTACTCGACGGCGACCTCGCCGGTGGCGGCGACCAGCGCCTCCGGGATGAACTTGCCGCCGTAGGCGCCGAAATAGCCCTCGGCGCCGGGGATTTGGCCCGGCGATGCCGGGATGAAGAATTCGCCGTTCACGGTAGACACGCTCCTGAGCCGGGACGCACGCCCCGGGTCGTATGGCTGATGACAGGGTCACGCGGCGGGGCCGGGGAGAACGATCTCCCTCAGATACCCGCCGCGATGCGCGGCGCGCTCAGCCATCGCATCCCGTTGACCTGACCAGCCTCGGACCCGATCACATAGCGCACCCGGCGTCCGAGCACGCGCCGCGCAGGCGCCCGGCAGCCGCGAGGGCGGCGACCAGGGGCGAGGCGGACGGCGATAGGCACGATGGAAGCGTAACCCACACCCGCGCCGGCGGCGCGACCCGCCTGATCGAGCCGGTCTGCTCAGCCGGTAACCGGGGCGCGTGAGCCAGCCTCCTCCTCGGCCGCCGACCTGGTCCGGGGCACGGCCGGGAACTGCGGGAAGACCGTCGCCCAGTCGGTCGCGATGCTGACCACCGTCCACGAACGATCGGCCGCCCGCGCCAGCGCGTCCTCGGCGCCGGCCTGGTAGTCGAACTCGCGCTCGGCGTCGTCGTGCCGCACCAGCAGGCGCAGGCCGTCTTGGCCGGCGCCGCGGGCGAAGCGCAGCATCGGGATATCGCCGTTGGAGTTCCCCCCGCCACCAGCGGGCGGCGGCCGATCCTGCTCCAGATGCGCATCGGCCTCTGGACGCCGTCGTCGAAGAACTCGATCTTCGACTTGTACAGCAGCTCGGTGTCGTCCTCGCCGGAGCGAAAATCGAGCCCGAGGGCGCTGCCGATCACGCGCTCGGGCGGAATGCCGTAGAGCTGCTCGGCGAACGGCCGCATGAAGTCGCGGTCGCCGCCCGACGCGATGTAGATGGTGAAGCCGTTCGCCTCCAGATAGCGCAGCAGCTCCACCATCGGGACGAACGCGCAGGACATGTAGGGCCGGTGCAGGACCGGGTGGGCCGCGGTCCCGAGCCACGTCATGACCTCGGCGCTGAAGTCCTCGACGCTCATCCCCTCGAACGCGGACTCCACCGCCGCCATCAGCACGCCGAGGTCGGCGTCGTCGCCGCGGTAGTGCTTGACCATCGCGTCGCCGAGCCAGCGGTAGTCGCGCTCGATGGCGGCCTTGTAGGGCTGCCGGGCCCGCAGCGACGGGTCCTCGTTGGCCAGCTCGGCCAGCCGGAACAGGGTGAAGTCAAGCTGGATCGGGATCGGCTTCTCGCTCCACAGCGTCCCGTCGTTGTCGAACACCGCCACCCGATCGGCCGGGGCGACGAACTCCGCTCCGCCGTCGGCGGTGACCCGGGCGACGAAGTCCACGATCGCCCGCCGGGCGGGAGCGTCCCGCCAGGACGCCAGCAGAGCATCAGCGACCATAATGTGCCCTACCTCCACGTATGCGCAGCATGCAGCCGTTACCCGGGTCGAGCCTAGGAGCCCGCCAACGGAACCGAATCACCCATTCCGGGTGGCAACCGGGCTGGTCGTCGGCGGGGTGGCTGGTCATTCCGGCCAGGCGTTTCTAGACTCGAAGCATGGCGCGCAAGAGCTGGGTGCTGACAGTGGTCGTCTCCGGCGCCGGGGCTGCCTCGGACGTGGGGACGCTGGTCAAGGAGGCGATCGCGCGGGGCTGGGTGGTGCAGGTGGTCGCCACGCCGTCCGCGCTCGCGTTCTTCGACGTAGGCGCGATCGAGGCGCTGACCGGGTCGCCGGTGCGCAGCGCGCACCGGTCGCCGGGAGAGCCCCGGTCCCGGATCCCGGATGCGATCGTCGTCGCGCCCGCCACGTTCAACCTGCTCAACCAGTGGGCGCTCGGCGTCGCCGACTCGTACGCGCTGGCGGTGCTGGCCGAGCAGACCGGGATGGCCATCCCAACGGTCGTGCTGCCGGCCGTGAGCGCCCCGCTCGCCTCCCGGCCGCAGTTCGCGCGGTCGGTGAAGGCGCTGCGGGCCGAGGGCGTCTCGGTCCTGCTCGGCCCGGGCGGCAGCGCCCCGTCGGGCGCGGCCGACGGCAACTTCCCGTGGCAGCTCGCCCTCGACGAGGCCGCCGAGATGACCGGCTTCGGCGCCTAGATTCAAAGTCAAGATCATCCGTATCTCGAACGGACCCTGGTTTCACGCCCGCCGGCCCGCCAAGATCTCGACCGGTGCTACTCGTTCTCGGCGAAGTTCCTCGGGTTGAGATAGTGGTCCTGCAGCGCGGCCGCGATCAGCGTCATGTCCCGCGTGCGGACGGCGTCGATGAGGGTGCGGTGGCGGCCCACCACATCCGCCAGCTCGCTGCCCTGGAACTCGATCGATGACCGCATCAGCGCGCCCATCTGGCCGTCGAGCGAGTGCCAGAGCTCGGCCAGCCGGGCCCGGCCGCCCGCCTCGACCAGCAGGCTGTGCAGCCGCGTGTCGCTCTCGACGGTCTCCGCCAGGTCCCCCGCCGCGACCGCCTCGGCCATCGCCTCGAGCTCGCTGCCGAGCGCCGCGACCAGGTTGTCGTCGATGACCGCGCGCTCCTCGCCGACCGCGCCGGACTCGAGCAGGTAGCGGGCGAAGCAGGCGTCCTCGATCTCGGCCGGCGTCATGCGCGCCACCCAGCAGCCGCGGCGGGGCGAGAATTCGACCAGCCGGTCGTTCTTGAGCTCCATCAGCGCGGACCGCAGCGTGGTCCGGCTGACGCCGAACTCGGCCGCCAGGCTCGCCTCGATAAGCCGCTCGCCCGCGGCGAGCTCGTTGTTGAGTATCCGCCGTCGGAGGGTGAGCCGGACGGCTTCCGGCAGCGAAACGTGCGAGATCATGACGCCTCCAGGATGTCAGTACCCATCGGCGGGCTCGTAACGGTTGCGGAGCAGCCGGTTGTCGGCGAACCGCTCGAGGTTGTCGATGAAAAGGTCGGTCAGCGCCTCGTTCTCGGTCGCCACGGTGGAGGCCGAGTGCGGCGACAGGATGACGTTGTCCATCTCCCACAGCGGGCTGTCGGCCGGCAGCGGCTCGGTCGCGAACACGTCCAGGCACGCTCCCCCGAGCGTCCCCGCCTGCAGCCCGTCGATGAGCGCCTGCTCATCGACGATCTGGCCCCGGGCGACGTTGACCAGCACCGCGCCCGGCGGCAGGAGGCCAAGCTGGCGGCGTCCCATCAGCCCCTCGGTCTCCTCGGTCAGCGGGCAGGCGAGGACGACGACGTCGACCGAGGGCAGCGCCGCGTCCAGGTCCTGACGGGCGATGACCTTGGCCAGGCCGTCGACCTGGTAGGACCTGCCGTCGCGGCCGAGGCCCCACACCTCCACGCCGAGCGCGGCGAAGCTGGCGACCACCCGGCGGCCGATCCCGCCGAGCCCGACCACGAGCGCCCGCTGGCCCGCCAGCTGCCTGGTCGTGTACCGCTCCCAGTGCCTCGCCTGCTGCCGCCGCCGCAGGTCGGGCGCGCCCTTGACGAAGTGCAGCGCCCCCATGACCGCGAACTCGGCCAGCGGCACCGCGTGGATGCCGCCCGCGGTGGTGGCGGTCAGGCCGCTGTGGTCGAGCCCGGTCCGCTGCATGAACCCCCCGATCCCGGCGCTGGTCGCCTGCACCCAGCGCAGCCGCCCGTGCTTGGCCAGGTCCGCCATCCCGGCCGGGTCGAGCCAGTCGAAATCGAAGAACACGTCGCCGCTGGCCGCGATCGACCGCCACCGCGCTAGCTCGGCCTCGCTCAGGTCGCGCGCCCGCCCGTTGTGGTCGCAGCGGTACCGTGGCACCGGGAGCAGGTCGGGCTCGTAGGCGACCCGCGCCACCGACGGGGCGGCCGCGATCCGCGCCACCAGGTCCGCCTCCAGGTAGGAGCCGATCACGATGGTCAGCCCGACGGTCGACTCGGTCATGCTGAACTCCTCCAGATAGGCGCGATGTCAGTCGATTGTCGACTATAGACCATCTTCTCTGAAGGGTGGACTAGCGACCACAGGCTACCGCCGACGTGCCCGTGGACGTCTGTCGGCCACGCCCAGCGACCCATGAGGCTGGCGAGGCGAGGGGCCGCGTGGGTGACGGCGTGGAAATGCAGGCGGACGCGGGGACTGGCAACAACGTCCTCATCCTCACCGCGCGTGCCTGTCGCTGGCGTAGGTGACAGGGAGTGGGCGCGGGTTGGTGGGAGTGGGATGGGGGTGACGTGTGGGGTGAGTGGGGCGCGATGGTTGGGGGGGGTGGGCGGCTGGGTCGCGGGGGTGGTTGGCGGGGTGGGAAATGGGGTCGGCGGGATGGGGGGTGGGGTTAGGGTTCTTGGACGTGGACGGGATCTCGGAGCGGGAGCGGCTGCGGCGGACGTTTGACGCGGTGGCGGAGGAGTATCAGGGGGCGCGGCCGGAGTATCCGGACGCGCTCTATGAGGCGCTGATCGGGCTGACCGGGGTGGTAGCGGGCCGGGATGAGCTGTGCGAGGTCGGGTGCGCATCGGGGAAGGCGACGCTGCCGCTGGCGCGGCGGGGGTTCGCGATCAGCTGCGTGGAGCTCGGCGGGGCGCTGGCGGCGGAGGCGCGGCGGAACCTGGCCGGGTTCGGGCGGGTGCGGGTGGACCACGCGGACTTCGAGTCGTGGAGCGGCGGGGTCGGGCACGCGGACTTCGAGTCGTGGAGCGGCGGGGTCGGGCGCGCGGACTTCGAGTCGTGGACCGGCGGGGTCGGGCACGCGGACTCCGAGTCGTGGACGCCCGGGCAGTCGGCCGGGACCGTTCGAGATGACGGGGTTGGCGGTTTTGGGCTTGTGTTCGCCGCGACCGCGTGGCACTGGATCGATCCGGCGGTGAAGTACCGCAAGGCGTGGTCGCTGCTGCGGCCGGGCGGGCATCTGGCCTTCTGGACGGCGACGCACGTGTTTCCTGAGTCGGGCGGTGACCCGTTCTTCGCCGAGATTCAGGACGTGTACGACGAGATCGGGTCGGGGATGCCGGCCGGCTGGGTCTCCCCCACCCCGGCCACGCTGCCGGACAGCCGGGCCGAGATCGAGGCGAGCGGGCTGTTCGCCGATGTGGCCGTCCGACGGTTCGACTGGGAGGTCAGGTACACCGCGGATGAGTACATCCGGCTGCTCGAGACGTTCTCGAGCAACCTGTCGATGGAGGCATGGCAGCGGGACCGGCTGTACGGGGAGATCCGGCGCCGGCTGGCGCTGCGGCCGGACGGCCTGCTGCGCCGGCACTGGGGCACGGTGCTGAACGTCGCCCGGAGGCAATAACCTCTTGCTTGCGGGGTTCACCGGATGGAGGGGGACGGCATGTCTTACCTGGTTGGGCAGCTCGACCCGCACGGCTATCCGGTCACCAGCGTCACCGTCAGGCCGGCCCCGCACGCGCAGGTGGTGAGCCACCCCGCCCCGATGCCGGCCGTGCAGGTGGTCGCCGTCATCGACACCGGCGCGAACCACTCGGCGGTCTCGCCGGACGTGGTCCGGTCGCTCGGGCTCGAGCCGATGGGCGCGGCCGAGGTCAACCGGGTCGGGGTCAACGGGGCGGTCATTTACATGTACCCGGTCAGGATCGAGCTCCAGGCGACCGAGGGGATGTTCGTGCCGTTCGACCTGGGCGCGGCCGGCATCAAGCCGAGCACGCTCGGGGCGGACGTGATCCTCGGCCTCGACATCCTGCGGGCGTTCACGTTCACCTACCGGGGGCCGCGCAGCCAGAGCGACTTCACCCTCTTCCTCGAGGACGCGGCGCCGCCCTGGGACGACCGCGGACGCCGCGTCGCCCGACGCGGTTCGGCGTAGCCTGGCGGCATGTCAACGTCAAAGCGCAAGCGCCGGCTGTCGGTGGCGGCCGTGGTCGTCGCCGGCTACGTCGTCGGCACGATCGTGGCCACCCGGGCCGGGTACCAGGTCGGCCGCAACTCCTTCGTCCGCTGCCGGGCGGGTCACCTGTTCACCACGACGTGGATCCCCGGCGGGTCGCTCAAGGCGATCAGGCTCGGGCTGTGGCGGATCCAGTGGTGCCCGGTCGGCCGCCACGTTGACCTGGTCCGCCTGGTCAAGCCGGGCGACCTGACGGAATCCGAGCGCGCGTTCGCGGCCAGCCACCACGACATCCTGGTGCCGTGACCGGATGAGCCTGCGCTTTTACACGATGGTCATCGACAGCCACGACATCAAGGCCCAGGCGCACTGGTGGGCCCGGGTGCTCGGCTGGGAGGTCACCTACGAGGCCGATGACGAGTTCGTCATCGAGTCGCCGCACATGGCCGACGAGAGCCGGACGATCCCGCTCGCCGAGCGCTCCCCCGGCCTGATCTTCGTCCCCGTGCCGGAGTCCAAGGCGCTGAAGAACCGGCTGCACATCGACCTCGCGCCGGGACCGGACGACGACCAGGCGGGCGAGGTCCGGCGGCTGCAGGAGCTCGGCGCACGGCGGATCGACGTCGGCCAGGGGCCGGACGCGCGGTTCGTGGTGATGGCCGACCCCGAGGGCAACGAGTTCTGCGTGCTCAGCGCGCGGGACTAGACCGGGACGATAGGCCTCGGCCGGCCCGGTCGGAAATTCTTCGGCCGGGTTGTCGGAATCGCCGGGCCGGGGTTCGTGGAGTCGGTGCGGGCGCCCGCTGGGGGCGCGGCGCGGAGGGAGACTCTGATGAAGTACGTACTGCTGATCATGGACACCCCGAACGAGCCGAAGCCGAACACCCCCGAGTGGGGCGCCTGGTACGGGGAGGTCGGCGCCTGGTACGAGAAGTGGGGCGCCACCGGCAAGCTCGAGGCGGGAAAGCAGCTGCAGGGATCGGAGACGGCCAAGACCGTTCGCTCGACCGGGGTGACCGACGGGCCCTACATCGAGACCAAGGAGGTGCTCGGCGGGTTCTCGATCATCGACGCGGACACGATCGACGAGGCGGTCGAGATCTCCAAGACCTGGCCCGGCGTGGACCGCGGCTGGATCACGGTCGAGGTCCGGCCGGTCCTGGAGATGGGCTGACCGCTCGCCTTAAAGGGTGAGGCCGCGGCTGAGGAGGTCGCGTTCGGCCGGGTTAGCGGCGAGGGACAGCGCCCGGTCGTTCGCGGCCGCCGCCTCGGCGGCGCGGCCGAGGGCGGTCAGCAGGGCGGCCCGGAGGGCGTGGAAGAGGTGGTAGCCGTCGAGATCGGCGTGCAGGGGCTCGATCTCGGCTAGCGCCTGCTCCGCGCCCTCCGCATAACGGGTCGCGACCGCCCGGTTGAGCAGCACCACCGGGGACGGGGCAAACGACTGAAGACGGTTGTAGAGCAGGCGGATCTGCCGCCAGTCGGTGTGCTCGTAGTCGGCCGCCCCGGCGTGCAGCGCGGCGATCGCCGCCTGAACCTGGTACGGCCCGGGCGGCGCAGCGCGATCGCGCGGTCGAGCAGGCGCGTCGCCTCGTCCGCGAGCGCGCCGTTCCAGCGCGAGCGGTCCTGGTCCTTCAGCCGGATGAGGCGGCCCCAGCCGTCGAACCGGGCCGCCGCGCGCGACTCGTGCAGCAGCAGCAGCGCGAGCAGGCCGAGGACCTCGGGCTCGCGCGGCATCAGCCGGTGCAGGGTCCTGGTCAGCGCGATCGCCTGCGCGGCGAGGTCGCGGCGGGCCGGCTCGCGGCCGGAGGAGGCCAGGTAGCCCTCGTTGAAGAAGAGGTAGACGACCGCGAGCACCTGGGCGAGGCGATCCGCCAGCTCGTCCGGATCGGGGATGCGGACCGGGGAGCGCTCGTCGGCCAGGGTCTTGCGCGCGCGCAGCAGCCGCTGCGACATCGTGGCCTCGGAGACGAGGAAGGCCCGGGCGATCTGCTCCCCGGTCAGGCCGCAGACCGCGCGGAGCGTGAGCGCGACCTGCGCGTCCCGGCCGAGCGCGGGGTGGCAGCAGGCGAAGACCAGGCTCAGCAGCTCGTCGTCGGCCTCCTGGTCCGCTCCCCCGGCGTCGGGCGCATCGCTTTCGTCGCGGCCGTGGCCGCGGCCGAGCGCGGCCGGGCCGTCCGGGCAGGCGCTGGTGTCGGTCACCGCTAGCAGCGCCAGCTTGCGCTCGCCGACCTTGTCCCGGCGAAGCCGGTCCAGCGCCTTGCGGTGAGCCGTGGTGGCCAGCCAGCCGCCCGGGCTGGCGGGCACGCCATCGCGCGGCCAGTGCTCGATCGCCTCGATGAACGCGTCCTGCACCGCGTCCTCGGCCAGGCCGATGTCCCCGGTGCGCGCGGCCAGGGCGGCCCTGATCCGGGTCGCCTCCTGCCGGTACACGCTCTCGAGCGACTCCGGTGCCGCGTCCATGGCTCCAGTCTTCCACGCCGGCTCGCCCCGGCCGGTCTTAGTGGCCGGCTCCAGTGACCGGGTCGCGGGCGCGAACCTATGCTCAGCGCTATGACCGAGTTTCGGCTTGCGGAACGTATGGGGCGGCTGGGGACCGAGTCGGCGTTTGAGGTGCTGGCGCGGGCCAAGGCGCTGGAGGCGGCCGGGCAGCGGGTCATCCACCTCGAGATCGGCGAGCCGGACTTCCCGACCGCGGAGCACATCAGCGAGGCGGCGGTCGAGGCGCTCCGGGCCGGGCAGACGCACTACGTGCCCGCGCCCGGGATCCCGGCTCTGCGCGAGTCGGTGGCGGCGTTCCTCGAGCGGACCGGGCGGCTGCGGACCTCACCGGACCGGGTGGTGGTGACGCCGGGGGCCAAGCCGATCATGTTCTTCACGATCATGGCGCTGTGCGGGCCGGGGGACGAGGTGCTCTACCCCGACCCCGGGTTCCCGATGTACGAGTCGATCACCGCGTTCGCCGGGGCCACCCCGGTGCCGGTGCCGCTGCGGGAGTCGAACGGGTTCCGGATCGACGTCGACGAGCTGGCCGGGCTGATCACGCCCGCGTCGAAGCTGCTGATCATCAACTCCCCGCACAATCCGTGCGGCTCGGCGCTGACGGCCGACGACTGCGCCGCGATCGCCGCGCTGGCCGTACGGCACGATCTGGTGGTGCTGTCGGACGAGGTGTACTGGGCGCTGCGGTACGGGGACGGCCCGCACGCGAGCGTGCTCTCGTTTGACGGGATGGCCGACCGGACGATCCTGCTCGACGGCTGGTCGAAGACGTACGCGATGACCGGCTGGCGGCTCGGCTTCGGGGTCTTCCCGGCCGCGCTGGTGGAGCCGGTGACCCGGCTGGCGATCAACTCGGTTTCCTGCACCTCCGCGTTCAGCCAGTACGGGGCGATCGCCGCCCTCGACGGGCCCCAGGACGGCGTCGCGGCGATGGTGGCGGAGTTCCGCGCGCGCCGCGACGTCATCGTGGCCGGGCTCAACGCGATCGACGGGGTCAGCTGCGTCGAGCCGCAGGGCGCGTTCTACGCCTTCCCCAACATCACCGGGACCGGCGTCGGCGCCGACGAACTGGCGGGCCGGCTGCTGCGCGAGGCCGGGGTGGCGGCGCTGGCCGGCACCGCCTTCGGCCGGCATGGCGAGGGGTTTCTCCGGATCTCCTACGCCAACTCGGTCGCCAACATCGAGGCGGCGCTGGACGCGATCAAATTCCTACTTCACTCCTGAGCTGCCAGTTGTCGGGCGTGACGGAGCGGGAATCGGGTCCGGTCAACGGTCGCCTTTTCGCCGAGCAAGTCAGAAACGACGACCAATACTGCACACCAAACACCTATTTTTGCGCTATATGGCGATTTGGTTACACCTCGATGTCTGCGGAGTCTTACACTCTCGCTAGCCAGATGCGCGTACCGAGCACGGCTGCGGCGCGCGTCAGGACTGGCTCATGTCGATTTACCTGCGGCTACGACATGAATATGCGAGGGCAGAGCGATGAGAGGCCCCGACGCGCCTGCAACCGGGCGGCGGCGAGCCAGCCAGACTGACATGCCCGCTATTCGGGCTGGTGACCAGGCCGGGAGCCAGCCGGACCGGGCGCGGCCCGACCGGGCGGGGCCGGGTCCGGACCGGCTGCGGCGGTCCTCCCTGTCGAACTGGTCGGTCTCCACCCGCCTGGTGGCGCTGTTCGTCATGGCGAGCCTGCTCGGCCTCGTCTTCGGCGGCCTGCGGATCGCCGACGCGGTCGGGACCGCGAGCGACTACTCGCGCACGCGTGCAGCTGGCCGACGTCGCCCGGCAGATCACCGCGCTGGCGCAGGCCATGGAGGACGAGCGCGACCACACGGTCGGCGTCCAGGCCCTGACCATGCTGGACGGGGACGCGGTGGCCGACCAGGCGGGCCAGCAGGTGCTGGCGCCGCTCCAGCAGTACCTGCAGGCAGGAGCAGACGGCGCTGGCCGCGGCCGAGAGCACGACCAACACCGACGCCCGGCTGACGGCCGCGCTGGTCGCGGGCATCGGCTCCGGGTTCCCCGCGAGCACCCGGTCCAAGGCGACGACGGTGCTCAACCAGATCAGGTACCTGCCCAGCCTCCGCTCGTCCATCTTCCCCCAGCCGGCCAAGGGCCAGACGCAGGTCGAGGCCGACCAGAACGCGCTCGCCAGCGAGACACCGATCGAGGTCATCGAGAGCTACTCGGGCATCCTCTCGATCCTGTTCGCGCTGGGTGACGACATCACCATCGGCAGCGGCGACGTCCAGCTGGGCGACAACGTGCGCGCGCTGAGCGCGCTGTCCATGGCCGAGGACCAGGCATCGCAGCAGCGCGCGATCCTCTACGGCGCGTTCCTCGCCAGCGCGCTCAACGACGCGGTGACCAACGGGACGCCCGCCAACAACGTCACCGGCCCGGTGGCGCTCGACGACTTCGGCGGGCTCGACGCGTTCATCACCGCGCAGGACCTCCAGTTCGCCGACCAGCAGTCGTTCGACGCGGTGGCCACGCAGGCCCAGACGACGGCCGTCACCAACGCCGAGGCCAGCCTCCACTCCCAGTCCGCGCAGCTGATCGAGACGCTGGTGAGCGCGGTCGGCGACCCGACCATCATCTTCCCGCTTGGCCAGGGCAGAAGATGGTGGCTCGGCGTCACCAACACGGCCACCACGCCCGCACGGCTGGTTCGCCGACATGTCCTCGACCGTCAACGGGATGCGGACGGTCAACGACCAGCTGGCGGCCGCGGTCGTGCAGCGCAGCCAGCAGCTGCAGCACTCAGGCGTTCGAGTCGGCGGTGCTGACCGCCGTGGTGACCGTGGCCGTGGTGCTGCTGGTGCTGCTGGCGACCGCGCTGGTCGCCCGGTCGATGGTCAACCCGCTGCGCCGGCTGCAGACGGACGCGCTCGAGATCGCCTCCGTCCGGCTGCCCGCGCGGGTGGCGGCCGCCGCCAGCGGGACCGACCTGGCCGAGGCGGACCCGGCTACCTTCGGCTACGTCGAGCCGATCGGCGTGCAGGGCACCGACGAGATCGCCCGCGTGGCCCGCGCGTTCGACCAGGTCCACGCCGAGGCGGTGCGGCTGGCCGGCACCGAGGCGCAGCTGCGCAGCAACCTCAACACGATGTTCATCAGCCTGTCGCGGCGCAGCGTGCCGCTGATCGACCGGCTGTCGCGGATGATCGACAACCTCGAGCAGAACGAGGACCGACTCCGAGCAGCTCTCCCACCTCTTCTCCATGGACCACCTGGTCACCCGGATGCGCCGCAACTCGGAGAACCTGCTCGTGCTGGCGGGCGAGGAGCCGGTGCGCAAGTGGAGCGAGCCGGTGCCGCTCGGGGACGTGGCCCGCGCCGCCTCGGCCGAGATCGAGCAGTACGGCCGGGTGGCGCTCACGGTCCAGCCCGGGATCATGGTCTCCGGGCAGGCGGCGGCCGACATCGTGCACCTGCTGGCCGAGCTGATCGAGAACGCCACGCTGTTCTCGCCCCGGGAGAACCAGATCCAGGTGTCGGTGGGCGGACTCGCCCGGCGGCGGCGTGCTGGTCGAGGTCCGCGACGAGGGGGTCGGCGTCTCGGCCGCCCGGCTGGCGGAGATGAACTGGCGGCTCGACCACCCGCCCGGCGTGGACGTGTCGGTGTCGCGGCACATGGGCCTGTTCGCGGTCTCCCGGCTGGCGGCGCGGCACGGCATCAGGGTCAGGCTCCGCGCGGGCACCCCGCAGGGCCTGAACGCCCTGGTCTGGCTGCCGGGCACCCTGACCAGCCGCGAGCAGCCGCTGACGGTCGGGCATGCACTCGCGGCCGCGCCCCGAGGGCAGCACGTTCAACGAGATCACGTCGTTCGGCGACGACCCGACCCCCGCGCTCGGGGCGGCGCTGCAGGCCGCCCACGGCACGTCGGGACTCCGGCAGCGCACGACCGGCCGACCGGGCGGCGGGCGGCACCGGCTCAGCCTGCTCGCCACCAGCGGCGACCAGCCTGTGGTCGGGGGCGGGGCAGGGCCCAGGTCGGTCTGGTTCGCGGCCAAGACGCCGTCCGGCCGGGCGCCGGGCGGGTCTTCCCCGGGGTCTAACTCGTCCCCGTTTGCCGCCGCTTCCTCTTCCCCGTCGGCCTCGTCCGGACCGGGCGCTTCGGCCGGGGGCGGGCAGCGGCCGACGCCGCCGGGGCGGAGCTGGGGGCCACCCGGCGTCGACTGGTCGGCGCCGGGTGCGGGTTCGGCCGACGCCGGGATGCGCCCGGCCGAGCTGGGCGGCTGGCGGAGCGGCGGCCCGCCTGCCGGGCCGTCGGTTTCCCGGCAGACCCAGGCGGGGCTGCCGCAGCGGGTGCCGCGGTCGAACGAGGGCTTCGACGGCTCGGCGTCCGGCTATGACGCGTCCCGCCCCGATGCGGCGCCGGTCCTCGGCGCGCCGGCCGGGTCCGGTACCGGGGCGCAGGGCGGATGGGGGACGGGAGCCCAGCGGGGAACCCAGCCCTCCCCGGGGCAGGGAGCCGACCAGCCGACGCCGCGGCGCCGTTCGCCGGAAGCGGCGCGCAACCGGCTGGCCGGGTTCCAGCTTGGCAGCCGCGACGCGACCCAGGCGGGTAACCCACCGGGCTGGACACCCTACGCAGGAGAGGAGACGAGCCGTTGAGCAGCCCGTACCGTCAGGACCTGAATTGGCTAGTCACGGACTTCACCACCCGGGTGGCCGACGTCGCGCACGCGATCGTGGTATCCGCCGACGGGGTGCCGCTGGCGCTGTCGGCGGGCATCCCGTACGAGGCGGTCGAGCAGTTCTCGGCCATCACCTCCGGGCTGACCAGCCTGATCAGGGGCGCGGCGCAGATCATGGAGGCCGGCCAGCCGATCCAGGCGCTGGTGGAGATGGACCGCGGGCTGATGTTCGTGAAGGCGGTCAGCGACGGCTCGGCGCTGGCGGTGCTCACCGCGCCCGAGTGCGACACGCGGCAGATCTCCTATGAGATGACGCGGCTGGTGGAGGCGGTCGGCGAGCTGCTCACCCCGGCCGCCGAGAGGTCTAGACGGTTGAACAAGTCCGGAACTGGATAAAACCGATAGTGATTCTTGTCACCGATTCGCGCCGTCCTCCCTCGCCGCCGCCCCGGCGGCCGTCGCTCCCGCTACACTCCGCTGGCAGAAGCAGGCGTCCTCCGGCTCGGCCGAGGTGAGCGCCGGTTTGCGTGACGAAGACTCTTCACTAGAGGTAAAGTCACGGCGCAAGATTCGCTGCTGATGCGATAGGAGTCGTAATGCGCGTCCTCGTACTCGGGGGTGATGGTTTCTGTGGCTGGCCGACCTCGTTGTACCTGTCGGACCGTGGTCATGATGTCACCATTCTGGACAACCTGTCCCGCCGGAAGATCGACATCGACCTGGAGGTCGAGTCGCTGACGCCGATCGCGGCGATCGGGGAGCGGCTGCGGGCGTGGCGGGAGGTCACCGGGCGCGAGATCGGATTCGTCAGCGTCGACCTGGCGACGGAGTACGACCGGCTGGCCGCCATCCTGGCGGAGCTGCGGCCGGACGCGGTGGTGCACTTCGCCGAGCAGCGGGCGGCGCCGTACTCGATGCGGTCGGAGAAGACCAAGCGGTACACCGTCGACAACAACGTGCGGGCGACCCACAACCTGCTCACGGCGATCACCGACACCGGGGTGAACGCGGCGATCGCGCACCTGGGCACGATGGGCGTGTACGGGTACGGGTGGTCGGGCTCCGCGCCGATCCCCGAGGGGTACCTGACGGTGAAGGTGCCGACGCCCGACGGCGACCTGGAGCGGGAGATCCTGCACCCGGCGAACCCGGGGTCGGTCTACCACATGACCAAGACGCTGGACCAGCTGCTGTTCGCGTTCTACGCCAAGAACGACGGGCTGCGGATCACCGACCTGCACCAGGGCATCGTGTGGGGCACCCAGACGAACCAGACGGCGCTTGACCCCCGGCTGATCAACCGGTTCGACTACGACGGCGACTACGGCACCGTGCTGAACCGGTTCCTGATGCAGGCCGCGATCGGGCACCCGCTGACCGTGCACGGCACCGGCGGGCAGACCCGGGCGTTCATCCACATCAAGGACACCGTGCGGTGCATCGAGATCGCGATCTCGAACCCGCCCCAGGCCGGCGACAAGCCTAAGGTCCTGAACCAGATCACCGAGACCCACCGGGTCCTCGACCTGGCCAAGCTGGTCTCCGACATCACCGGGGCCGACATCGCCTACCTGCCCAACCCCCGGGTTGAGGCGGAGGAGAACGACCTCGTCGTCCGCAACGACCAGTTCCTCGCCCTCGGCCTTGAGCCCACCACCCTGTCGGAGGGGCTGCTGTCGGAGGTCAAGGAGATCGCCGCCAAGTACGCCGACCGCGCCGACCTGCGCAAGATCATCGCCCGCTCCACCTGGAAGGCCGGGATGGAGACCTCCCCCGACCTGATGACGACGGAAGCCATCATCGAGGGTTAGTTCTCGCCCGTCGCGATCGCGCCCGGTTCCCGCCCGCTGAGGGCAGGGCCGGGCGCTCCGCATTTCCGCGCATTTCCTGCCCAAGTCGACCGGAAGGCGGGAACACACGTCCGCGCAAGCGCCGCCCTCTTCGAATTGGGTATCGGAATCAGAGCCAGCCGGGTCCGTTCGAGATCAATTTCTTTTTTCTGCTTCTGCTAAAGGGCGCAGCCTGAGGGATAATGCGGAGTAAAAATCGCTAGCTCCGTGAGGTGACGATGAATTCGGCGGCTGCGCCGGGCATTGACGCCGGGCGACGACGACGGCAGCTCCCGGCCGAGGTTTCCGCGTTCGTCGGCCGGACGGACGAGCTCGCCGCGCTGGCCGGCCTGCTGCGCCGCGGGCGGCTGGTCACTGTGACCGGTCCCGG
The DNA here is from genome assembly GCA_963836195.1 of uncultured Actinomycetota bacterium. Lineage (GTDB taxonomy): Bacteria > Actinomycetota > Actinomycetes > Streptosporangiales > Streptosporangiaceae > Trebonia. The sequence continues at coordinate 128,621 of CAWIIX010000027.1, forward strand.
CGGGGTCGGCAAGACCCGGCTGGCGCTGCGCGCCGCCGCCGACGCGGCCAACCGCTACGCCGACGGCACGCGCCTGGTCGAGCCTCTCCGGCCTGACCGGTGCGGCGCTGCTCCCGGCGGCGGTGGCCGAGGGCCTCGGGCTGCGCGGCCACGACCCCGCCCCGCCCGCGCCGCGGTCCTCGACCACCTGCGCGGCCAGCGGCTGCTGCTGATCCTCGACACCTGCGAGCACCTCGCCGCCGCCGTCGCCCGGTTCGCCTCGCAGCGTGCTGCGGAGACCGACGAGGATCACGATCCTGACGACCAGCAGGCAGCCGCTGCACCTGGCGGGCGAGCAGGTACTGCGGCTCGGCCCGCTGCCGGTGCCTGAGGACCGGCCGCGAACCCGGGCCGGGCGACGCGGTTGAGCTGTTCGCGACCCGCGCCGCCGCCGCGCTGCCCGGGTTCACGATCTCCGACGCGGAACTGCCCGGACGCGATCAGGATCTGCCGCAGGCTCGACGGCATCCCGCTCGGCGTCGAGCTCGCCGCCGTCCGGGTGCGGGCGCTGCCGCTGGCCGAGCTGGCCGACCGCCTTGACGCCACGTTCTCGGTGCTGGCGGGCGCGCGGCGCGGCACGGTGCCGCGCCACCAGACGCTGCGGGCCGCGATCGAGCTGGTCCCACGGTCTGTGCACGGAGGCCGAGCGGGCGGTGTGGGAGCGGCTGTCGGTCTTCGCCGGGTCCTTCGACCTCGCCGCCGCGCGGGACGTGGCGGCCTGCCCGCTGGTCCCGGCCGACCAGGTCGGCGACGTGCTCGCGGCGCTGGTGGACAAGTCGGTCGTCCTGCGGGGGGATGGCGAGGACCCGTCCGGGCCCGGTACCGGCTGATCGCCTCGGCCCGCGAGTACGGGGCGGAGCGGCTCGCGGCGGCCGACCAGGAGGCGGACGGCCGACGGCGGCACGCGCGGCGGTATCTGGCAGGGCGCTGGAGCTTCCGGCGTCACCTGCTGGCCGACGACCAGACCGAGCGGCTGCGCGAACTCCGCGCCGAGCACGCCGACCTCAGCGCCGCGCTCGAGCACGGCTTCGCCGCCGCCGAGCCCGACCGGCGGCGAGACGCGGCCCGGCTCGCGACCGCGCTGCTGCCCTACTGGCTCATGTCGGGGCGGCTGCGCGAGGGCATCCGCTGGCAGGACGCGGTCGCTCGGCCCGGTTCCGCGAGCCGTCTCGGCGCAGCGGCCGAGCGCGCTGGCCAACCGCGCGGTGCTCGGTGCCATGCTCGGGCTGCCCGAGGCGGTGGCCGATGCCAGGGAGGCGATCGCCATCGCCGCGCGGGTCGGCGACGACCGGTCCGACGGCCTCGGCTACCTCGCGCTGCAGCTCGCGCTCGCGCTCGCGCGGCGCCTATCGGGAGTCGGTCGAGGCGGCCGGGCAGGCGCGCCTGCGGCTCACCGCGGCCGGCGCGGACGCGGCCCTGCGCTGCCTCGACGTCCAGCTCGGGCTGGCGCACCAGCTGGGCGGGAACTTCACCGCGGCGGCGGCGGCGGGCGAGCGCGCGCTGGCCGGGCTCGGGCCGGGCGAGCGCTGGCTGCACGGCTACGTCGCTGATCGACGCCGCGCTCTGGCGCTTTACCGGCAGCCCGGGCGCCAGGCCGGAGTGCGCGCGACGCGGCAGGCGAGGCGCTGCGCGCCATGCGGGACCTCGGCGACCCGATCGGCGAGGCCTACGCGCTCGACGTGCTCGGCTGGCTGGCGGCCGACGACGGCCGGTGTCGAGCGCGTCGGCCTGGCTGCTCGGCGCGGCGCAGGCGCGCTGGGGGCTGACGGGCGGCAGGCTCGGCGGCAACGCCGGGCTGGAGGGGCACCGCGCGCGGTCGGCCGCGGCCGCCGCCCGCGTGCTCGGAGCCGACCGGTACGCGGAGCTGCGCGCCCGGGGCGCCGGCACGCCGATCGAGCAGATCGTCGCGCTCTTGGTGGCGGGCGATGACGCGCTGCCGGGCGTGCCCGGGCCGAGGCCGGCGCGGGGATGACCGCGCGGGGACGGCGCCGCGGCCGGGGCGGCGGGGACGGCCGAGGCGGACGCCGAGCGAGCTCACCAGCCGCGAGCGGGAGATCGCGGCGCTGGTCGCGAGCGGCCTGTCCAACCGGCGAGATCGCCGACCGACTGTTCATCTCCCGGCGGACCGTGGACGCGCACGTCAACCACATCTACGCCAAGCTCCGCATCTCCTCGCGGGTCCAGCTGACAATCTGGGCGCGTGACTCGCGGGCCGGGCAGCCAGCTCCGACCGGCTGTCGCCGACCAGGCGCGCGTAGTAATCTTGCGCTGTCCCCCCGAGCGCGTGAGGTCTCATGACTTCCGGCACGACCCACCGCATACCAGGCACGCTGCCACCGCAGGCGACCGGCTTCGTCGGCCGCCAGGCTGAGATCGCCCAGGTCAGCGCCGCCCTGATGGAGTCGCGGCTGGTCACTATCGTGGGCACCGGCGGGGTCGGCAAGACCCGGGTCGCGGTGCGCGTCGCCGCGCAGACGACGGGCCGCTACCCCGACGGGGTGCATCCTGGTCGAGCTGTCGGCCGTGCGCGATCCCCTGCTGCTCGCGTCCACCGTGGCGGCCAGCCTGGGCCTGCCCGCCGAGGACGCCCGGCCTCAGCTCGGCGGCCGTCCTCGACTACCTGCGCGAGCGGGCGCTGCTGCTCATCCTGGATACCTGCGAGCACCTCGTCGACGCGTGCGCCGCGCTGGCGGGCGAGGTGCTGCTGCGGCGGCGCCCGGCGGTCACCCTGCTCGCGACCAGCAGGCAGCCGCTGCGACGTGCGGGCGGAGAGCACCTTTCTCCTGCGCCCGCTGCCCGGTGCCCGACGTCGACGACGAGGCGTCGGACTCCGATGCGGTCGCGCTCTTCGCCCAGCGCGCCGCGGCTGTCGTCGACGGGTTCACGATCACCAGCCTGAACCGCGCCGACGTGATCGGGATCTGCCGGGCGCTCGACGGCATCCCGCTGGCGATCGAGCTCGCCACGGTGCGGCTGCGGGCGCTGCCGCTCGACCAGATGGCCCAGCCGCCTCGACGACCGTTTTCACGTGCTCACCGGGGGCAAGCGGGCCGGGCAGGCGCGGCACCAGACGCTCCGGGCCGCGATCGAATGGAGCCACGACCTCTGCACGCCGATCGAGCAGGTGGTCTGGGCCAGGCTGTCGGTGTTCGCGGGCGACCTTCGACCTCGCCGCGGCCGCGACGGTGTGCGCGGACGACGAGCTGACCGGGGCACAGGTCGTCGAGTCGCTGATCGCCCTGGCGGAGAAGTCCGTGCTCGTCATCGAGCCACGGCCGAACCCGGGGCCGAGGCCGCGGGAGCCGGGGGGTCCGAGGGGGCCGGGCTCGCCAGGTACCGGATGCTCGACACCCTCCGCGAATTCGGCGCCGAGCGGCTGGCCGAGTATCGGCCGCGTCGCCGCGGTCCGACGCCGGCTCGTCGCGCACTACCTCGCCCTGGCGCAGCGCTGGGGCGACGACCCGATGCGGGACCAGCTCCGCGCAGTACCGCGCGCTCAGCCGTGAGCACGCCAACCTGCGGGCGGCGATCGACTACGCGCTCGGCCTGCGCGGCAACGACAGCGCCGCGATCGGGATCGCGACCTCGCTGATGCTGTACTGGCGCCTGTCCGGCCGACTGCGGGAGGGCGAGTACTGGCTGAACCGGGTGCTTGAACCGGTGCCCGCGGCCGTCGCCTGCGCGCGCCCGCGTGCTGGCCGTTCGCGGCTACGTGACCGCCCTGCTCGGGGATCTGCACGCCGCCCGCGGCGACGCGGAGGCCGCCGTGGCGATGGCGGACCGCGTTCGGCGACATGGCCGTCTGCGGCCGCGCCTACGTCACGCTGCACCGGACCCTCGCCTGGAGCGGAAACCTGGCCGAGGCCGATGAGATGGCGACGATCGCGGCGTCTTGCCTCGGCTCGGTCGGCGACACGTTCGGCCTGGCGGCGCTCGACGTCCAGACCGCCGCGCTGCACCTGCATTCCGCCCGCCCCGATCTGGCCATCGAGCGCTGCGCCGAGGGCATCGCCCGGCTGCCCGCCGACGAGCACTGGGCCACCGGCCTGCTGCTGGCCGGGCAGGGGCTCGGCCATCTGCTGCGCGGTGAACTCGAGGACGGCACCTCGCCGCCAGTCGCGGGCTGGCGCTTGAGTACGAACTGGGCGACATGGGCAGCATCGCCTACGCGCTCGGCACGCTCGGCTTCCTGGCCGCGGCCCAGGGCCGGTACGAGCGGGCGGCGCTGCTATTCGGCGGGTCGGCGCCGCTGTGGGAGCGGATCGGCCCCTGGTACACCGGCACCCCCGCGCTGGTGGCGCTGCACCGGATATCGGAACGGGCGGCGCAGGACGGCCTCGGCGAGGAACGCTACTGGCAGCTGCGCGAACGCGGCGCCGCCGACGCCGCTTGACCAGATCATCCGGTTCGCCCTGGCCGACGTCGACGACCTGGAAACCGGCTCCGGGACCTGCGGCCGACCGGCCTGCGGCCGGACCAGGCGGCTGAACCCGGCGGCTGGCGCCGGCGCCCATATCGGTACCGACGAAGCGCGAAGCGCGCGCCGCCAGGCGTGACGGAGTAGGATAAGCGCATCCCACCCTAGACGTGATGAGGGTCACATGCTCGTCGGTAACGCCGCCGAGGAAGCAGGGCGGCTCCCCTCGGAAGCCAACGATTTCATCGGCCGGGCGGCCGAGCTGTGCCGCGTGGAAACGCTGCTGCGCGGCAGTCGGCTGGTCACGCTGGTCGGCCCGGGCGGCGTCGGTAAGACGCGGGTGGCACGGCGCACGATGGAGCAGGCCGCGGCCGGGTACCGCGACGGCGTCGTCTTTGTGTCCGCTGTCGGCGCTGCTCGACCCCGAGCTGCTGCCGCACACCGTCGCCAGGCAGCTCGACCTGCCCGAGCAGTCCCGGGGCTCGCAACTCGACGCGGTGCTCACGCACCTGCGCGACCAGAGCGTGCTGCTGGTCCTCGACACCTGCGAGCACATCATCGACGCCTGCGCGCTCTTCGCCGAGGCCGTCATCACCGAGACGCGCGAGGTCACGGTGCTCGCCACCAGCCGCGAGCCGCTGGACGTGACCGGCGAGAGCTGCTACATCCTCCCCCGGCTCGGCCTGCCCGGTGACGACACCCCCGCTCAGGGGGCGACCGACGCCATCGAGCTGTTCGCCCTGCGGGCGGCCGCCGTGCTGCCCGGGTTCACGCTCAACGACGCGAACAGGACCGACGTGATCCGGCTGTGCCGTCGGCTCGACGGCATGCCGCTCGCGATCGAGCTGGCCGCCGTCCGGCTGCGGGCGCTGCCGCTGGCCGAGCTGGCCGACCGGATCGACCAGCGGCTGGACCGCCGACTGACGATACTGACGGGCGGCGGCGAGGGCGGCGACACCCGCCACCGGACGCTCCGTGACGCCATCGGCTGGAGCTACGACCTGTGCACGCCCGCCGAGCAGGCGCTGTGGGCGCGGCTGTCGGTTTTCGCCGGGAGCTTCTGCGTCGAGGCGGCCGAGGAGGTGTGCGCGGGCGGCGAGCTGAGCGTCGGCCAGATCTTCGACACCGTCGTCCGGCTGGTGGACAAGTCGGTGATCACCAGGGACGACGCCAGCCGCGGCGCGGCCAGCCGACGCGGTACAAGATGCTCGACACCATCCGCGAGTTCGGCGCCGAGGAGCTGGCCGACTCGGGCGCCGAGGCGGACGTCCGCAACCGGTTCATCGCCCGCTACCTGTCGATGGCGCGCTACTTCGGCGAGCACGTGGTCGACGACGACCAGCTCGACCGGTTCCGTGATCTGCAGCGCGAGCACGCCAACCTCGGGGCCGCGCTCGGCTACACGCTGGACGCGACCGACGGCAACCGCTACCGGGACGGCGCCGAGCTCGCCATCGCGCCTGTACGGGTACTGGCACATGTCGGGGCTGCTGCGGGAGGGCAAGTACTGGCTCGACAAGGTGCTCGAGCGGTTCCCCGACCCGTCGTCGTCCGGAACGGGGCTGGGCGCTGGTCGTCCGCGGCTACCTCGGCGCGATGCAGGGCGAGGCGGACGAGGCGGTGGCGGACGCCACCGCCGGCACCAAGATCGGCGAACAGCGCGGCGACCCCAAGCTGGTCGGCCGGGGCTACTGCTACCTGACGCTCGCGCTGACGATCGCCGACCGGTACGAGGAGGCCCGCGCGGCCGGCGCGCAGGCCGAGCAGCGGCTGGAGCGGCTCAACGACCGGGCCGGGCTGCGCATCCTCGACGTGCACCTCGCGCACGTGGCCCAGCTCTCCGGCGACTTCGACGGCGCGCTGCGGTACGCCGCGCAGGTGACCCGCCGCTTCGGCGAGGACGGCGAGAGCGGCGAGATCAAGGAACGATGGGCCCAGGGCTGGGCGTACGCGATCTCCGCGATGGCCATGTACTGGGATCCCTCCCGGCACGACGGAGACCGTCACCACGGCCAGCAAGGCGCTGATCGCCAAGCACGAGCTCGGCGACGTCATGGGGATGGCCTACTGCCTGGAGATCCACGGCTGGCTGGCCGCCCGGGCCGGCCGCCACGTCCGGGCGGCGTGGCTGCTCGGCGCGGCCGATCCGCTCTGGGACCGGGCCGGCGGCCGGCTGGGCGGCACCGCCGCCCTGGAGCGATTCCACGTGGAGGCGATGGGCAGGGCCCGCGAGGGGTTCACCGGCAAGCGCTTCGACGCGGTCTTCGCCGACGCCGGACGGCACCCGGTCGACCAGCTGGTCGCGTTCGCGGTCAACGACGCCGACGAGCCGACCGCCGAGGGCACCCGGTGGCGGATGCCCGGGCAGCTGACCTTCCGTGAGGCCGAGATCGCCGACCTCGCGGCCAGAGGCATGTCCAACCGGCAGATCGCGGAGCACCTGTTCATCTCCAAGCGCACCGTCGACGCGCACCTTGACCACATTTACGCCAAGCTCGGGATCTCCTCGCGGGTTGAGCTGCTCAACGCGCTCCGGCTCGTCCGCCCCGGCAGCCAGCCCTGAGCCGCGCCGATCAGGCCTTGGGCTCGTCCAGCCGGAAACCGACCTTCAGCGTCACCTGGAAGTGGCAGCGCTGATCGTCTTCGATCCGGCCGCGGATGTTGCTGACCTCGAACCAGTCGAGGTTGTGGAGGGTCTTCGAGGCACGGCCGATGGCCACCTTGATCGCGTCGTCAATGCCCTCGGCCGATGAGCCGACGATCTCGCTCACCGAGTAGATGTTGTCTGACATCGATATCCCTTCGCATGGCTTTAGCCTGGGGGCTACCCATTGCCGGGCGACGTATCCGCATGGCCGCCCGGTGCAGAGTCGACGCCGGCGAGTCGGCCGGAAACGTTCGGGGTAGCGTGGTTTGTATGAGCGAACCCGAGTTTCATCGTGACCGCCGTCAGCATGGCGGCGCCGCCCAGCGCCTTGACGAGGACAAGCTCGCCGAGCTGACGGAGGACGAGCGGGTCGACGCCGGGCTGGACGACTTCAACCCGGACGAGGTCCCGCCGGCCACCGACCCGCTGCCGGAGGGCGTGCCGCAACGGACCGACGTCCGGCAGAGCGCCGAGTACAAGGACGCGCAGGCCGAGATCGAACCGCGAGGAGAAGGCGGGCGAGCTGGGCAGCCTCGACGAGGATCACCCGTTCCCGCCCACTCACTACGACAACAGCTGACGCAGCCGGCCGCTGAGGTCGATGGCGTAGCCGACAGGTCGCGGTGGGGTTAGGTGAGCGGGACTCGGTAGGAGACTTCCTGGCCGTAGGCGGCGAAGCCGGCCTGGCGCAGGATCGGGCCGGAGGTTTCGATGCGGCCCTTGACGAGGCCCATCGTCGCGGCGTGGGCGACGGCGTACTTGAGGCGGGCGGCGAGGATGGCGCGGTAGACGCCCCGGCCGCGGGCGGTCTCGAGGACCGCGCCGCCCCACAGGCGGCCGACCCCGTCGGCCATGGCGAGGCCGCCGGAGCCGACGGCGGCACCGTCGATGTAGGCGACCACCATGCCGCCATCGCCCGCCTTGACGGTGGCGCGGTCTCGTCTGGCCTCCTCCGCGAGGCGCTCCTCGGGCGGCATGGACCCGCCGAAGACGGTGACGCCGACCCGGGTGCCGTCCCGGTGGGTGGCCACCTCGGTCGCCCAGCGCAGCTCCACGTCCCTGCCCGGCGGCAGGATCTCGGGCGTGCCCGGGCGCAGGTCGACCGCGAGCACGTCCAGCGTCTCGTCCACCGTCGCCCCGCGCGCCTGGAGCAGGTCCGCGACCTCGGGCGGGCTGTCGAGCTTGACCCACCAGTACAGGTCGGGGAGGCCGAACTCGCGCGCCCGCTCGAGCACCGTTTCGACGCCGGTCGCCAGGGCGGCCGCTGACTGCCCCGAGGGGGTGAACCGGAGCAGCTCGAGCGGGTGCTCGAAGTAGTCAGGGAAGCGGACGAGCAGGTACTCCTCGGTCGCCGCGGTGGTGGCGTTGTCGGGGATCCACGTCCAGGCGTTGCTGGCGGCGACGACCTTGTCGGCGGACAGGCTCATGATGCGGCGACCTCCATGGCGTTCGATGGTATCCGGCCGGCCGCGTCGGCCGGGTCAGCGAAGCGGGACGCGGTAGCTGACCTGCCGCCCGTAGGCTGCGAAGCCGGCCTCGCGCAGGATCGGCCCGGAGGTCTCGACCCGCGCGTTGACCAGCGCCATCGACGCTGCGTGGGCCGCGCTGTAGTCCAGCCGGGCGCCGAGCGTCGCCCGGTAGACGCCCCGGCCGCGCGCGGCCGGGAGGACCGCGCCGCCCCAGAGCCGCGCGGCGCCGGACGCGATGACCACGCCGCCGGTGCCGAGCGCCGTCTCCCCCGCGTAGGCGACGACCATGCCGCCGCGGCCGCCGGGAATGGCGGCGCTGTCCCGTTCGGCCATCTCCGTCGTGGCCGTCTCGGGTACCCAGGTCATCGCGATGCTGGCGGCGACGACCCTGGCGGCGGACAGGCTCATGATGCGGGGACCTCCATGCGTCGGGATGCTATCGGGATGTGGGAATCTGGGTGTATGGACGATGACGCGCCTGCGGTGCTTGATCTGCCGGTCGGGATCCCCGCGAGCGGGTCCGCGCACCGGCGAGAGTCCGACTCTATGGGGGCCATGGACGTGCCGGCCGACCGGTACTGGGGAGCGCAGACGGAGCGGTCCCTGATCCACTTCGGCGACATCGGCCCCGACCTGGTGCCGCGCGAGGTCTGCCACGCGTTCGGCTACGTGAAGAGGGCGGCCGCGCTCGCCAACGGCAAGGCGGGAAGGCTGCCCTCGTGGAAGGCGTCGCTCATCGCCCGCGTCTGCGACGAGGTGGTCGAGGGCGAGCTCGACGCGCACTTCCCGCTCCGCGTCTGGCAGACCGGGTCCGGCACCCAGTCGAACATGAACGTCAACGAGGTCGTCGCCAACCGGGCGATCCAGCTGGTGGGCGGGGTCATCGGGTCCAAGACCCCGGTGCACCCCAACGATGACGTCAACATGGGGCAGTCGTCCAACGACACGTTCCCGACCGCGATGCACGTCGCGGCCGTTTCCGTAGTGCGGCAGCGGGTCATCCCGGAGGTGACCGCGCTGCGGGACGCCATTGCCTTCAAAGCCGCGCAGTGGCGCGACGTGGTGAAGATCGGGCGGACCCACCTGCAGGACGCGGTCCCGCTGACGGTGGGACAGGAGTGGTCCGGGTACGCTGCCCAGCTCTCAGCCGCTCTTGACGGGCTTTCGCGCTCCTGCGCGGGCCTGTACGAGCTCGCGGTGGGCGGTACCGCGGTCGGCACCGGGCTCAACTCGCCGCCCGGGTTCGGGGCCGAGGTCGCGGCGCTGATCGCGGACGCGACCGGGTACCCGTTCGTGACCGCGCCGAACAAGTTCGCGGCCCTGGCCGGCTCGGACGCGCTGGCGGCGGCGTCGGCCGGGCTGCGCGGGGTGGCGGTGCCGCTGGCGAAGATCGCCAACGACATCCGCTGGCTCGGCTCCGGGCCGCGGGCCGGGCTCGGCGAGCTGATCCTGCCGGAGAACGAGCCGGGCTCGTCGATCATGCCCGGCAAGGTGAACCCGACGCAGTGCGAGGCCATGCTGATGGTGTGCGCGCAGGTCCTCGGCAACGACGCGGTCGTCGGTTTCGCCGCCTCGTCGGGGAACCTGGAGCTGAACACGATGCGGCCGGTGATCATCGCCAACGTCCTGCACTCGGCGACGCTGCTGGCGGGCGCGTGCCGCACGTTCCGAGTGTTCTGCGTGGAGGGCGCGTCCCTGAACCTCGGGCGCATCGCCGAGGACGTCGACCGGTCGCTGATGCTGGTCACCGCGCTGTCGCCGGTCATCGGGTACGACCGGGCGGCCGAGATCGCGCACCGGGCGAGCCACACCGGGTCGACCCTGCGGGAGGCGGCGCTCGCGCTCGGGTACGTCAGCGCGGCCGAGTTCGACCGGATCATCGACCCGGCGTCCATGGTCGGTGACCTTCCGCCCGTTCCGCCCCTTCGGCCGGGTCAGTGATGGATCAGGCAGCGCCGTACGCTGCTCAGACGGCGCCGCACACGGTGCGGTCGCTGGCGTCGGATCTGCGCGCGCTCGGCGTGGCAGCGGGCGACACGGTACTGATGCACTCATCGGCCCGCAGCCTTGGCTTCGTCGCGGGTGGCACCCAGGCGGTCGTGCAGGCGCTGCTCGACGTGCTTGGGCCGGCCGGCACGCTCGTGGTGCCCACCCACACGCCTGACAACACCGATCCGGGCGACTGGCGCAACCCGCCGGTCCCCGAGGGGTGGTGGCCCGCGATCCGCTTGCAGGCGCCCGGGTTCGACCGGTGCCGCACCCCGAGCCGGTGGATGGGCGTCATCGCCGAGACCGTCCGCACCTGGCCGGGCGCGTTGCGCAGCGATCATCCGCAGGTGTCGTTCGCCGCCCTCGGCCGGCAGGCCGCCGCGGTGACCGGGGGGCATCGGCTGACCGACGCGCTGGGCGAGAGCTCCCCGCTTGGAGCGATCTACCGGCTCGACGGGAAGGTGCTGCTGCTCGGCTGCGGGCACGACTCGAACACGTCCCTGCACCTGGCCGAGTGGCGGCAGCAGTCGCCGCCGCGCGCGGTTACCGGCGCTTGCGTCCGGCGGGCCGACGGCACCAGCGAGTGGATCGCCTGGACGGACGTCGTCGCCAGCACGGATGACTTCGAGCAGATCGGCGCGGCCTTCGAGGTCGCGGTCGGGTTGTCCGCCGGCGAGGTCGGCAACGCCGACGCGCGGTTGACGCCGCAGCGGGCGCTGGTTGATTTCGCCACCGACTGGATGGCCGCCCATCGGCTCGTTGGCTGAGCGCGCGCCTATCGACGGACGCTGACCGGTCAGCCGGATTGGGTGACCGCGAACAGCTGCCATTGATCGGGAACCCCGCTGAGCTCATGCGGGCCGCGATCGGCGAACGAGATGCCGGTTCCCAGGACCAGGTCCTTGACCGCCCGCGAGACGAGGATCTCGGCTGGCTGGGCGAGCGCGGCCAGGCAGCGGGCGATGCGCACCGAAGGGCTGTCCAGCTCGTCGCCGGCCAGGTCCACCTCGCCGGCATGGATGCCCGCCCGGATCTGGACTCCCAGTCCGGCGGCCTCATCGCGAAGAGCGGCCGCGCACCGGATCGCCTGGCCGGGGGCGGCGAAGGTGGCGAGAAGGCCGGCCTGGCTGTTCTCGATCAGGCGGCCTCGGTAGGCGCGCACCCGAAGCCGGTGACGCACGTCGGCCTCGGGATCGGCCGGGCCGCCCGCCGTCTCGGTCAGCAGGACGGTCGCCAAAGCCCGGTCGGGGTCGCGGGGACCCGGCGCGCTGGCGAGGAAATCCTCGATCTCGTCGACCAGCTCATCGCTGTCCCCGCTGCCCGCGAACCGCAGCGCGTGGTCGCCGGGCTGCTCGAAATAGCGGGCGCCCGCGATGTGGGAGGCCAGGTAGCGCCCGTGGCAGGGAGGCGTCATGCGGTCGTCGAGACGCTGGATAACCAGGGTCGGCACGTGGATAGCGGGCAGGACGTCGCGGACGTCGATCTGGCGGATCAACCGGACTATCCGCAGGAACGCGCTCGGGCTGACGGCCATCCGCTCGAAACGAGCGAACAGCCGGCGGGCCTCGGGCGAGCCGGCCCGGCTGGGGAGGAACCACTCGATGGTCGCGCCCTGACCCCAGCGGTGCGCGGCGATCTCGGTGAGGGCATCGAACATCTCGTCTGACCCTTGTCCGCACGGATAGTCGGGCGCCCAGGGATAGCGCGCCGTCGCCGCCCCGAGGATCAGCGCGGTCACCCGCTCCGGATGAGCGGCCGCGAACAGGATGCTCATCGGGCCGCCCTCGGAATAGCCGAACAGCACCGCCTGGCTTGAGGAGACCGCTCCCATCACCGCGGCGACATCATCCATGCGCTCTTCCAACGGGGAGTCGGCCGGGGCCCGATCAGAGAGCCCGGTGTCGCGCTTGTCGAACAGGATCAGCCGGCCCAGGGTGGATCAGCCGGCGGAAGAAGGCCGCCGTCTCGGGGTCTTCCCACAGCAGATCGAGGTGGCTCATCGCGCCGGGGACGAACACGATGTCGCGCTGGCCGGTCCCGAGGACCTGGTAGGCGATGTGAACGCCGCCGCTGTCGACGTAGCGGGTCACCGGGCGGCCGATGTCGTCGCCGACGGGGCGCTCGAGTTCTCCGTACTCGAGCTGGCTGTCCTGACGCAGGATGCGGCCCTCGAGCTGGCGCAGCTCGGGTCCCGGCTCGACCCCGAGCTGGCTGACCAGGACGGTGCGGACCTCGCGATAAGCGCGCAGCGCGTCGGCCTGGCGGCCGCAGCGATAGAGCGCGAGCAGGCGCTGAGCCCAGAATCGCTCGCGCAGCGGGTGTTCCGCCGTCAGCTCCTCTAGCGCCGTGACTGTCTCCTGGTGACGCCCGCACGCCAGCAGCGCGTCCATGCTCGACTCGACCGCGCGCCCGGGCGGTGCTCGACCGGACCGACCTCACCGAACGATGCGAGGTGCGGTCGGGGAACTTCTTCGAGCGGGTACCGGGCGGCGCCGACTGCTACGTGCTCGCCAACGTGCTGCACGACTGGGACGACCAGCGGGCGAGCGACATTCTCGGCAACTGCCGCCGGTCCATGGTGAGGGGCGGCCGGGTGCTGATCGTCGAACGGCTGATCCCCGATGGATCAGGCGACGCCGTGCCCACCCTCCTGAGTGACATCAACATGCTCGTCATCACCGGAGGGCAAGAGCGGACCAACGCTGAGTACGCCGCGCTTCTCGCGGGGGCCGGCCTGAGGATCGGCGCCGTCCATCCGGTTGCGTTCCCGTACGGCGTCATTGAGGGGCTCAGCGGCTAACTCTCGAGCTGGCTACAGATGGTGTTCCAGCGGTGGCGGGAGAGGGCTTCGGGGCGACGGTGGCGGAAGTGGACGAGCCGGCCTGGGTGGGAGCCATGATTGTGTTCCGTTGGGGGCGGCGTTTTCTGCCTGTGAGCGTCACCGTGTGCCGTTATGGGCTGTATACGACCTGAACGACACACAATGACACCGATATCCAATTGGGCGGGTGCGCGTGGTGACCGTGAGGAAGCTGTGGCGATGGATGGCCTGTCGCCGGACGCTGGGACTCGCCACGTGGATCGACTGCTGGCGCCCACCGCAGGCCAAGGGCCGCTATTGGGCGGTGGCGTCGTTGGCGGCGGTGGAGGCGTTGGCGGCGAGGCGGTCGAGGCTGGCGGCGAGGGTGGCCAGGTCGGTTTCGGCGAATCCGGCCCGGAGGCTGGCGTCGAAGGTCATCGCGGCCTCGCGCAGGCGCAGGAACGCCGCCTCGCCCGCCTCGGTCAGCGTGACGACCTGGACCCGCCGGTTGGCGTCGTCGCGGGTGCGGGCGATCAGGCCCTGGGCGTGCATCGCGTTCAGGTGGTGAGTGAGGGTGGCCCCGGTTATCCCGACCGCCTCGGCGAGCTCACGCTGGTTAGCCGGCCGACGAACCTTGAGGTTGAGCAGGACGAGCCAGACCGGCAGGGAGCCCCCGGCCTCCGCCAGCGCCGCGTCGAAGGCGCGCTCCACCGTGCGCGACGCCTGGGCCAGGCGCAGGCCGATCGGCAGCGGGAACGGTTGAGGCACGAATGCGAGTCTAGCATCACGCATCGATGTCGAAACGTTTGACATCAAATTCTTAGATATCTAATATTGAGCGTATGAACGAGAACACACCACGATCCCAGAGCCCGGCGCAACCGGTCGACCGAGCGGCGATGGCCCGGCGGTCGAAGATCTTCCGATTCGTGAACGTGCCGATGCGGGCGGTGCTCGGCCTGCCGTTCCCGACCCCGCTGAGCAGGAACCTCATGCTCGTCAGCTACACCGGGCGGAAGACCGGGCGGAGCTACCGGCAGCCGCTGAGCTATGCGCGCGACGGCGAGGCGCTGCTCACCCCGGGCGGCGGGCGGTGGACGCTGAACATGGAGGGCGGACGGCCGGTCCGGATCCGGCTGCGCGGGCGGGAGGTAGCCGCCCGCCCGGAACTCGTCCGCGATCCGGCCGAGGTCGAGCGGCTGCTCGACGTGATCGTGGCCGGGAACCCGCCCGCGGCCAGGTTCATCCCGCTCCCCCGGACGGCCGACGGCCGGCTCGAGCCGGACGCGCTCGCGGCCGCCATCGACCACGGGTTCGCGATCGTCCGCTGGCACCTGAACTGAGCCGCCAGTCTGGCACCAGTGGGACTGGCGATTCTGATGAGGCCAGTCGGAGGTGGGACTGGGAGGCCGGTCGGGCAGGAGCGGCCGGAGGCCGGGGCCGGAGGCCGGTCGGGGCCGGAGGCCGGTCGGGGCCGGAGGCCGGGCCGCGGAACGGATAGGGCATGCCCGTGTCGGGCGGGAGATATGTGCGCTGAAGGCGGAGCAACGGTCCGTTCGATATGACGGATTTTCGCCTTTGACCTTTGGTTATTTGATAAACCCGGACCCCGACTACTACGCGTCGTAGTACAGGCGCGTAGGCTTGCCTTTGTGGGCGTGAATCAGCATTATCTGTACGAGGCGCGGCAGATGCAGGCGCTCTCGCTGAGCGTGCATATCCCGCTGGTCTGTTTCGGTATCGCGTTCCCGGTGCTGGTGTTGTTCGCGGAGTACCGGTACCTGCGGACCGGCGACGAGCTTTACCGCACGCTCGCGCGGCGCTGGTCGCGGATTATGCTCGCGCTGTTCGCGGTGGGGGTGGTTACCGGCACGATCCTTTCGTTCGAGCTGGGGCTGCTGTGGCCGGTGTGGATGCAGGACTTCGGGAACGTGTTCGGGCTCGGGTTTACGCTTGAGGGCTTCTCGTTCTTCGTCGAGGCCATCTTCATCGGCATCTACGCCTACGGCTGGGACCGGCTGCGGCCGTGGGTCCACTTCTGGTGCGGGGTCCCGATTGCGGTCGCGGGGGTCGCGGGCTCGTTCTTCGTCATCGCGGTGAACGGCTGGATGAACCATCCGACCGGGTTCACGCTGGTGAACGGCCGGGCGACCGACGTGGATCCGTGGCGGGCGCTGTTCGACAACCCGATGTTCTGGAGCGAGTACGCGCACATGTACTTCGCGGCCTACATCGTCTGCGGGTTCCTGCTGGCCGCGGCGTACGCGTGGGCGCTGCTGCGGGGGCGGCGCGGACGGTACGAGCGGACCGCGTTCGGCATCTCGATGACCGCCGCCGCCGTCGCCTCGCCGCTGCAGGTGATCGTCGGGGACTGGGCCGCCCGCGACGTCGCCGTCTATCAGCCGGTCAAGCTGGCGGCGATGGAGGGGCTGGCGACGACGACCCGGGGCGCGGCCGAGCACCTGCTCGGCTGGTACAACGGGCACGCGGTGGTGTGGGGGATCGAGATCCCCCGGCTGCTGTCGCTGCTGGCGTTCCACAACCCGAACGCGGTCGTGAAGGGGCTGGCGATCGTGCCGCTGGCCGACCAGCCGCCGGTCAACGTGGTGCGGTTCTCGTTCCAGACGATGGTCGGGATCGGCACCCTGCTCGCGCTGATCGGGCTGGTGTACTTGTTCCTGCGGTTCCGGCGGCGGGGGTCGTTGCCGCGGCTGCTTGCTTGTCTCGGTAGTCGCGGCCGGGCCGTTGTCGGTGGTGGCGCTGATCGCGGGGTGGATCACGACCGAGGTCGGGCGGCAGCCGTGGATCGTGTACGACGTGATGCGGGTCGACGCCGCGGTGACCGGGGCGAGCGACATCCCGATCGGGTACGGGACGCTGTCGGTGGTCTACGTCATTCTCGGGGTGATCGTCTACTTCATCTTGCGGCGGCTGGCGCGGGTGCCGCTGCCGCGCTGATCGTGCTCGGCTGACCGGCTGGCGCTCGAGGAGGGCCTCGGTGGCTTACGTGCCCGTCGCGTTCATCCTGGCCGGGATGACCGCGTACACGGTGCTGGCGGGGGCCGACTTCGGGGCCGGGCTGTGGACGCTGCTGGCGGTCGGGGGCTCGGCGTCCGCGCGGCGGATTCGGGACGAGGCCAGGCACGCGATGGGGCCGGTGTGGGAGGCCAACCACGTCTGGCTGATCTTCGTGCTCGTGATCGCCTGGACGGCGTACCCGGTCGCGTACGGCTCGATCACCTCGACTCTGGCGGCGCCGCTGCTGATCGCGGCGATCGGGATCATCTTCCGCGGCGCCGCCTACGCGCTGCGGGGCGCGCTTGACGAGTCCCGGCTGGCGGAGTACCTGTTCGCGCTGTCGTCGGTGCTGACCCCGTTCGCGCTCGGGACGGCGGTCGGGGCGATCGCGACCGGCCGGGTGCCGGTCGGGAATGCGGTCGGCAACCCGGTCACGTCGTGGCTGAACCCGGCCTGCGTGCTGATCGGCGCGCTGGCGGTGGTTTTCTCCGGGTACCTGGCGGCGGTCTATCTCGCGGCGGATTCGCGGCGGCACGCGAAGGCGGCGGCCGAGGTCGCGGGGGTTGACGGGTGCGGCGGCGGCTGGTGAGGTCGCGGGGGCGGACGGCGGTGATGGGACGCTGGCTTCCGCCTTTCGGCGGCGGGCGCTGTGCGGCGGGGTTGGTCTGCGGGGCGCTGGCGCTGGCGGGGCTGCTGGTGATGCGGCGGTCCGGGCTGAACCTGACCCACGGGGTCGCGCTGGGGCTGGTCTGCGTCTCGGCCGCGGCCGGGCTTGGCCACGCTGCTGCTGTGCTGGTGGTACCGGTTCGGGCTGGCCCGGGTGACGGCGGCGCTGGCGGTGGCGGCGGTCGTGGTCGGGTGGGCGGCCGGGCAGGCGCCGCGGCTGCTGCCCGGGCTGACCGTGGTGCAGGCCGCCGCCGGCCGGTCGACGCTGGTCGCGCTGATCGTCGCGGTCGTGCTGCGGGGCGGTGGTCCTGGTGCCGTCGCTGGGGCTGCTGTTCACGCTGTACCTGCGGGGGCGGCTCGACACTCCGGAGGACGCCGCGGGCGTCTCGTCGGTGCGAGATGACGGTGCGAGCGCCTCGGCGGGAGACGGCGTGGGAGGGATTCGGGTCGGCCCCGCGGCGAGGGCGGGAGGGCTGGGGGCGTCCAGGGCGGCGGTGACGTCGGGCGCGTCGGGGAGGCTGGGGCTCGGGTGCGGGCTTGGGGCACTTTCGCGGCAGCGGGGTTGGTGGCGGGCACGGGGCTGCTGGTGTTCACGGATGCCAACTGGGCGCATTTGGTCGGTGTGGTCTGCCTTGTCATTTGCGCCATTGGCGTCTTTCTGCTGGCCGCTCCGGGCGATGGGTAATCGCGACTCTCTAGTCACTTGCGTCACACGGAAACCGGGCGGGCATTGGGGTCGGCTCGGGTCAGGCCCGTGATCGCGAAAACTTTTCTTATCGCGAAAACTTTTCGTGCGCATAGAACGAATTATTTACGTCAGAACAAAAGTCTTCGCGATCTTGACGAGGTCGGGGTTCGCGGGGGTCTTGTGTGACGCGTGGGGTAGGCGGTGGGCTGCTGCGCGTGGCCCTCGGGCGCGGGGGTAGGCGGTGGGGTGCGCGTGGTCCTCGGGCGGGCGCGGGACGGGGCGGGGCGGCTACGGTGACAGTTAGCTGGGGCCACTGGTGGATCTAGGAGGCGGCATGGCTGACGAGACGTACGACGTGATCGTGATCGGGGCGGGGCCGACCGGGGAGAACGTCGCCGACCGGGCGGTCCGGGGCGGGCTGACGGCCGTGATCGTGGAGGCCGAGCTGGTCGGCGGCGAGTGCTCGTACTGGGCGTGCATGCCGAGCAAGGCGCTGCTGCGGCCGGCCGACGTGGTCGCTGAGGCCGGGGCGGTGCGCGGGGTGGGCGGGGCGCGGCTGAACCCGGTCGAGGTGCTCGCGCGGCGCGACTCCTTCGCGCACGGGTGGAAGGACGACGGACAGGTTGAGTGGCTCACCGGGGCGAAGATCGACCTCGTCCGCGGGCACGGGCGGATCGCGGGCGAGCGGCTGGTCACGGTCGGGGACCTGTCGCTGCACGCACGGCAGGCGGTGGTGATCGCGACCGGCACCCGGGCGGTGGTGCTCGACTCGCTGGCGAACGTCGCGCCGTGGACCAGCCGGGAGGCGACGAGCGCGCACGCGGTGCCCGGGCGGCTGGTGATCGTCGGCGGCGGCGTGGTCGGGTGCGAGATGGCGGCCGCGTGGTCGGCGCTGTGCGCGGAGGTCACGCTGATCTCGCGCGGGCCGCTGCTGGAGCGGCTGCCGGAGTTCGCGGGGGACTTTGTGGCGGCGGGGCTGCGTGAGGCCGGGGTCGACGTGCGGATCGGGGTTGACGTGACCGGGGCGACGCGGGCCGGCGGGCGCGCGGGCGATGCGGGCGCGGGAGGCGCGGGCGCGGGGGTCGGGACGGTCACGGTCACGCTCGACGACGGGACCAAGGTTGAGGCCGACGAGGTGCTTTCCGCCGTCGGGCGGTCCCCGCATACCGGCGACATCGGGCTTGAGACGGTCGGGCTGGCGCCCGGATCGTGGCTGGACGTCGACGACACGATGCGGGTGACCGGCGTCGACGGCGGCTGGCTGTACGCGGCGGGCGACGTCAACCACCTCGCGCTCCTCACCCACATGGGCAAGTACCAGGCTCGGGTCTGCGGCGACGCGATCGCCGCCCGGGCCGACGGCCGCGAGCCGACGGTGCGCGATCGGTCGAGCAAGACCTGCGTGCCGCAGGTGATCTTCACCATCCCCGAGGTGGCCGCCGTCGGGCTCACGGCGGAGCAGGCCGAGGCGGCCGGACGCCGCGTCCGCGTGGTCGAGTACGAGCTCGGCAACGTGGCCGGGGCGAAGCTGTTCGCCGACCAGTACCGGGGGCACGCGCAGATGGTCGTGGACGAGGACCGCCGGACGATCGTCGGCCTGACGCTGGCCGGGCACGGCGTCGGGGAGATCATCCACGCCGCCACGATCGCCGTGGCGGGCGAGGTCCCGCTAGAGCTCCTGTGGCACGCGGTCCCCTCCTACCCCACCATCAGCGAGATCTGGCTCCGCCTGCTCGAGACCTACGGCCTGTAAAAAGTTTTGTCTCCGGCGTGTAACGCTCTCGGAGGCAACGGCGTTTCGCTACTGGGTTTCCCCGTTGGAGCCCTCGGATGCCCCCCCGTCCGAGGGCTCCGCACCCAGGGTTCCGGCGCGCGGGCCCTCGGGCGAAGCCTGTTGTGTCCGTCGTCGGCCGCGGCCCGCCATCAGCCGCGGCCGATGAACGGCATCGTCGTCGCGGTGATCGTCAGGAACTGGACGTTCGCGTCGAGCGGCAGCCCGGCCATGAAGACCACCGCGTCCGCCGCGAGCCTGGGATCGAACGTCGGCTCCGCCTTGACCGATCCGTCCGCCTGCGGCGCCCCCGCCGCGATCTTCTCGGTCATCTCGGTGTGGGCGTTCCCGATGTCGATCTGGCCGCAGGCGATGTTGTAGGGGCGCCCGTCGAGCGAGATCGACTTGGTCAGGCCGGTGATCCCGTGCTTGGTCACCGTGTAGCCGACCGAGCGGGGCCGGGGCGAGTGAGCGGAGATCGAGCCGTTGTTGATGATCCGGCCGCCCATCGGGTCCTGCGCCTTCATCATCGCGACGGCGTGGTGCGCGCACAGGAACGACCCGGTCAGGTTGGTCGCCACGATCGACTGCCAGCCCTCGGGGGTGACCTCGTCCACCGCCCCGGCCGGGGCGCCGGTGCCCGCGTTGTTGACCAGCAGGTCGAGCCGCCCGAGGCGGTCCCGCACGGTCGCGAACAGCGCCGCCACCGACTCCTCGTCGGCCACGTCGGCCTGGACCGGGAGGACCATCTCGGGCAGCGCCTGCTGCACCGTGTCCTCGAGCAGCTCGAACCGGCGGCCCGCCGCGACGACGTACCACCCCTGGTCGGCCAGCGCGATCGTGATCAGGCGGCCGAGCCCGGAACCTGCGCCGGTGACGACCGCCACCTTCTCAGTTGTCATGCCCATTACGGTACGACGCGCGAGGCTGCGGCGACGGGGTGGCCGTCATGGGGGCTGGAGGTACGACGCCGGTACCGGACGCCACCGTTGGCTGTCATGGAAGCCGGATCGTGGAACCAGGGCCCGTTCGAGATGAAGATCTTGAATTTACTCGCCGGTGAAGGCGGCCTTTCGCTTCTCGAGGAACGCGGTCACGCCCTCGTGGAAGTCCCTCGAGTCGCCGAGCTCGCCCTGGATGTGGGCCTCGAGCTCGAGGTGCTCGGGCATCCGGGCGTAGAGCCAGTGGTTGAGCTCGCGCTTGCTGCCCGCGTAGGACCGGGTGGGGCCGTTGCTGAGGCGCTCGAGCAGGTCGTCGGACCGGGTGCCGAACTCGTCGTCCGGCCAGGCCGCGTTGATCAGGCCGATCTCGACCGCCCTGGCCGCGGTGACCGGATCGCCGAGCAGCGCCATCTCGGCCGCCCGGGCGAAGCCGATGCGGGACGGGACGAACAGCGACGCGCCGGCGTCGGGGACCAGGCCGATGTTGACGAACGCGAGCGAGAACGAGGCCGACTCCTTGGCCACCACCAGGTCGCCCGCCAGCGCGAGCGACAGCCCGGCCCCGGCCGCCGCGCCGTTCACCGCGGTCACGACCGGCTTGGGCATCTCGCGGATGGCGGTGACGATCGGGTGGTACCAGGTGACCAGGGCGGACTTGGTGTCGACGTGCCCGTCGGGGCCGGTGGCGGCGGCCAGGCCGTCCTTGAGGTCGGCCCCCGAGCAGAACGCCCGGCCCGCGCCGGTCAGCATGACCGCGCGCACCTCGTCGTCGGCCGCGACCTCGCGCAGCACCGCGAGCAGGTCGGACGAGAGCTCCTTGGACCAGGCGTTCAGCCGGTCGGGCCGGTTCAGCTCGATTTTCACGGCACCGGGGGCTCGGTAGACGTTCACCGTGCCGTAACCCTGGCCTGCCTGGTTATCGCTCACGACGAGCAGGTTACAACTGTGGTATGGCCAAGCACGAGCACGAGACCGGCAAATCGGGCAAGTCACGCACGTCGTCGCCGGGGAAGCCGCCGCCGGCGTCGAAGGAGCCGACCGAGCGGCTGCCGAAGAAGGCCTATGAGGCGGAGCTCTACCGGCTGCAGGGGGAACTGGTCAAGGTCCAGGAATGGATGCGCACGGCGGGCGCGCGGATCGTGGTCATCTTCGAGGGCCGTGACGCGGCCGGCAAGGGCGGCACGATCAAGCGGGTCACGCAGTACCTGAACCCGCGCGTCGCGCAGATCGCGGCGCTGCCCACGCCGACCGAGCGCGAGAAGACCCAGTGGTACTTCCAGCGGTACATCGAGCACCTGCCCGCGGCCGGCGAGATGACGCTGTTCGACCGGTCCTGGTACAACCGGGCCGGGGTCGAGCACGTGATGGGGTTCTGCACCAAGCAGCAGTACGCGGAGTTCATGCACCAGTGCCCGACCTTCGAGCGGATGCTGGTCGAGGACGGCGTCCTGCTGCGCAAGTACTGGTTCTCGGTCAGCGACTCCGAGCAGCAGAAGCGGTTCGAATCCCGGCTCGACGACCCGATGCGGCGGTGGAAGCTCTCGCCGATGGACCTGGAGTCGATCACCCGTTGGGAGTCGTACTCGCGGGCCAAGGACGACATGTTCACGATGACCGACATTCCCGAAGCGCCGTGGTTTGTGGTCGAGTCCGACGACAAACGGCGGGCGCGGATCAACATGATCGCGCACCTGCTGTCCACGGTCCCGTATCGCGACGTGCCCGAGCCCTCGCTTAAGCTGCCGAAGCGGCCGAAGTCGACCGGGTACCAGCGGACCCCGATCGAGGCGCAGACGTTCGTTCCCGACCATGCCGCGACGCTGGTCAGGTAGGGCGGGCTCGAAAATTTGCGGTCTGGAGATAATCGGGCACACTGGGGCAGGTGAGCGACGGGGAATTGCGGCGGCGAGCCGCCGAGCTCGGTGTATCTGTCAATTACTGGGATTGGCAGGGACGCGAGATTACGGTGCCCGACG
This sequence comes from uncultured Actinomycetota bacterium, assembly GCA_963836195.1. Lineage (GTDB taxonomy): Bacteria > Actinomycetota > Actinomycetes > Streptosporangiales > Streptosporangiaceae > Trebonia. Next base: position 151,042 of record CAWIIX010000027.1, read on the forward strand.
AGACGCTGGAGGCGATCGTCGCGGCGCTGGAGTCGGTGCCGTCGTCCGCGGCGGGGTCTGGCGGCGCAACCGGGGCTGGCGGGGCTGGCGGGGCTGGCGGGATCGTTGGCGACCCGGGCGGGGCCGGGGCGTCCGGGGCTGGGGCGTCCGGGGCCGCGGCGTCCGGGGCCGGGGCGGACCCGGTCGCGGACGCGGTTGCGCCGGTGCCGTCGGAGCGGTCGTGGGGGTTCACCGTCCAGCTCTACTCGCTCCGCTCGCGCCGGTCCTGGGGCCATGGCGACCTGCGGGACCTGGCGGACTTCGCCGCCTGGTCGGCGCGCGATCTCGGCGCCGGCTTCGTGCTCATCAACCCGCTGCACGCGGCCGAGCCGCTGCCGCCGGTGTCGCCGTCGCCCTACCTGCCGATGAGCCGTCGCTGGATCTCGCCGCTGTACCTCCGCATTGAGGACATCCCCGAATACAAAAACCTGAGTTTCCCCGAACGGACCCGGCTGTCTCGCCTCGGCCAGCCGCTCCGGGCGGCGAGCGTGACGCCCGCGCTGATTGACCGGGACGCGGTCTGGACGGCCAAGCGCGAGGCGCTGGAGATGCTGCGGAAGGTGCCGCTGGCGGACGCGCGGCAGGCGTCGCTTGACGCGTTCCGCGCGCGGCACGGCCGGGCGCTCGAGGACTGGGCCGCCTGGTGCGCGCTGGCCGAGGTGCACGGGCCGGACTACCGGCAGTGGCCCGCGCGGCTGCGGGACCCGCGGTCGGGAGCGGTGCGGAAGGCGGTCGGCAGCGGCGATCTGGCGGTGCAGGCGGAATTCCACGCCTGGGTCCAGTGGCTGGTGGCCGACCAGGTCGCGGCCGCCCAGGCGGCCGCGCGCGAGGCCGGGATGGCGATCGGCATCGTCGCCGACCTGGCGATCGGCGCGCACCCGGGCGGCGCCGACGCGTGGGCCGGGCAGGAGTTCCTCGCCTCCGGGTTCACCGTGGGGGCGCCGCCGGACGCGTTCAACCAGCGCGGGCAGGACTGGGCGCTGCCGCCCTACCACCCGCGGGCGCTGGCGGCGGCGGGGTACCGGCCGCTGGCGGAGCTGTTCGACTCGACGCTCGGGCGGGCGCCGGGCGGCGGGGCCGGCGGGGCCGGTGGGGCCGACGCTGACGCTGGCGGGGCGGGCGCGGGCGGGCTGCGGATCGATCATGTGATGGGGCTGTCGCGGCTGTGGTGGATACCGGCCGGGATGTCGCCCGATCAGGGCGCGTACGTGTACTACGACGTCGAGGGGACGCTGGGGACGCTGGCGGCGGCCGCGGCGGCGGCCGGCTCGGTGGTGATCGGCGAGGACCTGGGCACGGTCGAGCCGTGGCTGCGGGACGCGCTGGCGGCGCGGGGCGCGCTCGGCACCCAGATGCTCTGGTTCGAGCGGGGCTGGTCGAACGAGCCGCTCGCGCCGCAGTGGTGGCGGCGCAACGCGCTGGCGACGGTGTCCACCCACGACCTGCCGCCGGCCGCCGCGTTCCTGTCCGGATCGCAGGTGACCGACCGTCTCGCGCTCGACCTGCTGGTGCGGTCGGAGGCGGAGGAGCGGGCCGAGGCCGCCCAGATCGTCGACGACTGGATCGGCGCGCTGGTCGGCCAGGGGCTGCTGCCCGCCGGGCGCCGTCCGTCGGCCGACGAGTTCACCGCCGCGCTGTACGGGTACCTGGCGCTGACGCCGGCCCTGATGATCGGCGTGAACCTGGCCGAGGCGGCGGGCGAGGTCCGCTCCCAGAACATGCCCGGCACCTCGACCGAGTACCCGAACTGGAAGCTGCCGCTGTGCGGGCCGCTGGGCGAGCCGGTGCTGCTCGAGCAGCTCGCCTCCAGCGAGCGCGTCGGCCGGGTGGCGCGGGCGGCCGCGGGCGCGCCGCCGCAGTAGCCCGGTCGCGCCCATCGCTCACCCGCCGGCGACGGCGGGGCGACAGCCGACGGTTAAGGTAGGCCGGAAGCAATCAGGCGATAGCGATGAAGCGGCAGACCAAGGAGACGAGGACGACATGACCGGCCAGGCGACGGCGCAGATTGGGGTCACGGGGCTCGGGGTGATGGGCCGGAACCTGGCCAGAAACTTCGCCAGGCACGGTTACGCGACGGCCCTGCACAACCGGACGACGGCCAGGACCGACGCCATCATGGCGGAGTTCGGCCACGAGGGCGCCTTCGTCCCCGCCCGCACCGCCGAGGAGTTCGTCGCCAGCCTTGAGCGCCCGCGCCGCCTGGTCATCATGGTGAACGCGGGCGCGGCGACCGACGCCGTGATCGACGAGTTCGCCCCGCTCCTTGAGCCGGGGGACATGATCATCGACGGCGGCAACGCGCACTTCCTCGACACCCGGCGCCGCGAGGCGGCGCTGCGCGAGGCGGGCCTGCACTTCGTCGGCATGGGGGTCTCCGGCGGCGAGGAGGGCGCGCTCAACGGCCCGTCGATCATGCCCGGCGGGTCGCCCGAGTCGTACGCGGCGCTCGGCCCGATGCTCGAGGCGATCGCGGCCAAGGTCGACGGCGTGCCGTGCACGACCCACGTCGGGCCGGACGGCGCCGGGCACTTCGTGAAGATGGTCCACAACGGCATCGAGTACGCCGACATGCAGCTCATCGCGGAGGCGTACGACCTGCTCAGGCACGCCGGCGGGTACGAGCCCGCGCAGATCGCCGAGATCTTCCGTACCTGGAACACCGGTCGCCTCGACTCCTACCTGATCGAGATCACGGCCGAGGTGCTCGCGCACACCGATGCCAAGACGGGCCGTCCGTTCATCGACATCGTCCTCGACCAGGCCGAGCAGAAGGGGACCGGCCGGTGGACCATCCAGACCGCGCTCGACCTCGGCGTGCCGGTCGACGGGATCGCCGAGGCGACCTTCGCCCGGTCGCTGTCCGGCCACGCTGACCTCCGCGCGGCCGCCCGCGGGCTGGCCGGGCCCGGCCGCGACGCGACCGTCGCGGACCCCGGCGCGTTCGCCGACAAGGTCGAGCAGGCCCTCTACGCGTCCAAGATCGTGTCCTACGCCCAGGGCTGGAACATGATCGCGGCCGGCAGCGAGGAGTACGGCTGGGACATCGACCTCGGGAAGATGGCCGTCATCTGGCGCGGCGGCTGCATCATCCGGGCCGCGTTCCTCGACCGGATCCGGGCCGCCTACGCGGCCGACCCGCAGCTGCCGACGCTGCTGGCCGACCCCGATTTCGCCCGCGAGGTCGCGGGAGCGCAGGACGCCTGGCGGGACGTCGTGTCGACCGCGGTCAGCGAGGGAATCCCGGTGCCCGGGTTCTCGGCCGCGCTCGCGTACTACGACGCGCTCCGGGCCGAGCGGCTGCCCGCGGCGCTCGTCCAGGGCCTGCGCGACTTCTTCGGCGCGCACACCTACCGGCGCACGGACGCCGAGGGCAGCTTCCACACCCTGTGGGGTGACGACCGCTCGGAAGTCAGCCGGTAAGCAATCGCGAAACGGGAGCCGGCCGGTTCGGAACCCGGGGGGTGGGGCAGTCGTCAGGCGTGGAAGGATCGGTTTGATTACACCGATCGCATGAGGGCGGCGCCCGGGAACGACGCGGGCACCTGACGAGGGGAGACGACATGCCGACGACTCCGCTGCGGGAGCGGAAGGCGTGGCAGGCGCTCGAGCGCCATTACGCGGACATCTCCGGGCAGCACCTGCGTGACCTTTTCGCCGCCGACCCGGGCCGGGGCGAGCGCCTGACGGCCGAGGCCGTGGGAATCTACCTGGACTATTCCAAGAACCGGATCACCGACGAGACCGTGGCGCTGCTGATCGAGCTGGCCGAGGAGTCGGGCGTGCCCGAGCGCCGGGCCGCGATGTTCCGCGGCGACCACATCAACGTGTCGGAGAACCGGGCGGTGCTGCACACCGCGCTCCGGCTGCCCGCCGACGCCACCCTCGTCGTCGACGGGCAGGACGTCGTGGCGGAAGTGCACGGCGTGCTCGCGCGCATGCGCGACTTTTCCAACCGGGTCCGCTCGGGCGAATTCAAGGGCTATACCGGCAAGCCGATTAAGAACGTGGTCAATGTCGGTATCGGCGGTTCCGACCTCGGGCCGGTCATGGCGTACGAGGCGCTAAAGCATTACAGCGCGCGGGAGATGACGTTCCGTTTCGTGTCCAATGTGGACTCGACCGATTTCGTCGAGGCGGTCCGCGACCTGTCCCCCGACGAAACGCTCTTCATCATTTCCTCGAAGACGTTCGGGACGCTGGAGACGCTGACCAACGCGGAGTCGGCCAAGGAATGGGTGGTGTCCGCGCTCGGGTCGCCGGACGCGGTCGCGAACCACTTCGTGGCGGTGTCCACCAACGCCGAGAAGGTGTCGGCGTTCGGCATCGACACGGCCAACATGTTCGGATTCTGGGACTGGGTCGGCGGCCGGTACTCGATGGACTCCGCCATCGGGCTGTCGACGATGCTCGCGATCGGGCCGGACCAGTTCGACGAGATGCTGGCCGGCTTCCACGCGATGGACGAGCACTTCCGTACCACTCCGCTGGCCGGCAACCTGCCGGTGCTGATGGGGCTGCTGGCGGTCTGGTACCGGGACTTCTTCGGCGCCCAGACGGTCGGCGTGATGCCGTACGACCAGTACCTCAAGCGGTTCCCCGCCTACCTCCAGCAGCTGACGATGGAGTCCAACGGCAAGCACGTGACGCTAGCCGGGAACCACGTCGACTACGACACCGGCGCGGTCTACTGGGGCGAGCCGGGTACCAACGGGCAGCACTCGTTCTACCAGCTCATCCACCAGGGCACGGTGCTCATCCCGGTCGACCTGATCGGGTTCGCGCGCACGCTCAACCCGCTCGGCGAGCACCACGACTACCTCTCCTCCAACGTGTTTGCGCAGGCCGAGGCGCTCGCGTTCGGCAAGACCGAGGAGCAGGTGCGGGCCGAGGGGACGCCCGACAACGTCGTGCCGCACCGGGTCATGGAGGGCAACCGCCCGACCAACACCCTGCTGTGCGACATCCTCACCCCGCGGCTGCTCGGCTCGCTGGTCGCGCTGTACGAGCACTCGGTCTTCGTCCAGGGGACCATCTGGGACATCGACTCGTTCGACCAGTGGGGCGTCGAGCTCGGCAAGCAACTGGCGCAGCGGATCATCCCGGAGCTGACGTCGGCGTCGGAGCCCGAGCTGACGCACGACTCGTCCACCAACGCGCTGATCCGTCGTTACCGATCACTGAAGTCGTCCAAGGAGGCGTGAGAACTCGCCATGGCAACTAGCTCACCAATGCAGCTCGGCATGATCGGGCTCGGCCGGATGGGGGCCAACCTGACCCGCCGGCTGATGCACGACGGCCACCACGTCGTCGTGTACGACGTGAACGCGGACGCGGTCAAAGGGCTGGCGGCAGAGGGCGCCACCGGTACCAACACGCTGGCCGACTTCGTGAACGCGCTGGAGAAGCCGCGCAACGTCTGGATCATGATCCCGGCCGGGATCGTCGACCAGACGCTGGAGCAGCTGGCGCCGCTGCTCGACGCCGACGACACGATCATCGACGGCGGGAACTCCTACTACCACGACGACATCACCCGGTCCAAGGCCCTCGCGCCACGGAAGTTGCACTACCTCGACGTCGGCACCTCCGGCGGCGTGTGGGGCCTTGAGCGCGGGTACTGCCTGATGATCGGCGGGGACTCGGCCGCCGTCATGCGGCTCGACCCGATCTTCAAGACGATCGCGCCTGGCGTGGGCAGCGAGTGCATCGAGCCAACGCCGGGCCGCGCCGCCGGGTCACAGGCGTCCCAGGGCTACCTGCACTGCGGGCCGTCCGGCGCCGGGCACTTCGTCAAGATGGTGCACAACGGGATCGAGTACGGCATGATGGCCGCGATCGCCGAGGGGCTGTCGGTCATCAAGGGGGCCAACATCGGCAACCAGAAGAACGCCGTCCACGACGCCGAGAACACGCCGCTCCGCGACCCCGAGTACTACCAGTACGACATCAACGTGGGCGACGTCGCCGAGGTCTGGCGGCGCGGCTCGGTGATCTCGTCCTGGCTGATCGACCTGACCGCCGCGGCGCTGGCGAAATCGCCCGACCTGAGCGAGTTCGGCGGCCGGGTGTCGGACTCCGGCGAGGGCCGGTGGACGGTGGAGGCCGCGATCGACGAGGGCGTGCCCGCGCCGGTCATCACCGCGGCCCTGTACCAGCGGTTCGAGTCCCGTGACCTCGGCTTGTTCACCGGCAAGATCCTGTCGGCGATGCGGTCGGAGTTCGGCGGCCACGCGGAGCAGAAGGGATGACGACCGGACCAGCCAAGGGGGACCACGCCCGCCCGAGCCCGCACATCATCGTGCTGTTCGGTGCGACCGGGGACCTGGCCAAGCGGAAGCTGCTGCCCGGGCTCTACCACCTGTTCGTGGCCGGGCTGCTGCCGGAGAAGTTCGCGATCATCGGCACCTCGCCGCCGGAGTTCGCGGTCTCCGAGGACGACTTCAGGTCCCGCGCGCGGTCGGCCTGCGACGAGTTCGGGGTGGCGAAGCCCTTCGGCGAGCCGTGGGACAAGTTCGTCTCGCACCTGACCTTCGCCCCGGCCTCGCCGGATGACCCGTCGCCGCTGGTGGCAGCCGTCGCCGCCGCAGAGAAGGCCATCGGCGACTCCCGCGGCCAGCGTGGCAACGGCGACGGCGCCGGCTCGGTCGCGCGGCTGTTTCACCTGGCGGTGCCGCCGTCGGCGTTCGCGTCGGTGGTGGGGATGCTCGGCTCGTCCGGGCTGGCCACAGAGAACTCCCGGGTGATCATCGAGAAGCCCTTCGGCTGGGACCTGGCCTCGGCCAAGTCGCTGGACGAGGCCGTGCTCAAGGTCTTCCACGAGACGCAGATATTCAGGATCGATCACTTCCTGGGCAAGGAGTCGATCGACAACATCCTCGCCTTCCGCTTCGCCAACGGGCTCTTCGAGCCGATCTGGAACCGGCAGCACATCAAGTACGTGCAGATCGACGTGCCGGAGACGCTGTCGATCGAGGGGCGGGCCGCGTTCTACGACGCGACCGGCGCCTACCGGGACATGGTGGTGACGCACCTGTTCCAGGTGCTTGGGTTCCTGGCGATGGAACCGCCCGTGAATCTGTCGGCCAAGCAGCTCAGAGACGAGAAGTTGAAGGTCTACGACGCGCTGAGGCCGATCGACGTGCGGCACGTGGTGCGCGGTCAGTACGACGGCTACACGAAATCGCCCGGGGTGCGGGCCGATTCCGATACCGAGACGATGATCGCGCTGCGGGTCGAGATCGAGAACTGGCGCTGGCGCGGGGTGCCGTTCTATCTGCGCTCGGGCAAGTCGATGAAGGCCTCGCGGCAGGTGGCCACGCTCGGGTTCCAGGAGCCGGCGCTGCGAATGTTCCACGCGCACCGCAAGGACATCCCGGCCGGGCGGGCCAACGAGATCGTCATCGACTTCGCCGACCCGGGGTCGATCCACGTCGACTTCATGGCCAAGGTGCCCGGGCCGGAGATGACGCTGGGCGCCTCCACCATGAGCTTCCACTACGCGGACTCGTTCGCCCAGTCCAACGCGCTCGAGGGGTACGAACGGCTGATCCTGCTGGCGATGCTCGGTGACATGGCGCTGTTCACCAGCTCCGCTGGCATCGAGCGGCTCTGGGAGGTCTCCGAGCCGCTGCTGACGAATCCCCCGCCGGTCGAGCCGTACGAGCCGGGCACGTGGGGGCCGGCCAGCGTGGACAAGCTGATCGCGCCGTACCACTGGCACCTGAGGTAACGTCACCCCCTTCCCCCATCCCTCTCCTTAACAGGCTTCACCCTCAACGGCGATGGCCCCGCGAACTGCGGGGGCATCGCCGTTTTTATGGGCCGGCCGGGCGTGCGGGGTGGCCGCGGTGGCCGGGCGGGTACGTGCGGCTGAGGTCGCTCCCGGGCGGGGGAAGCGGTGGACGGACCGGAGTCGGCCGGGTCCGTTCGGGATGAAGGGGGTGTGTCTTTGACTTTTGGGGGGAATGACCAGGACCGGGACGGGTAGCCTCGGGGTCGATATGCCTGCTGTCTCGTTTGTGGTTAACGGCTCGCTGGCCGGGGTCAGCGGACGGTTCGTGCCGCTCTGCCGCGAGGTCGCCGCCGGGAACGGGTGGACGGCCGAGTTCCACGTGACCGAGAAGGCCGAGGCCGGGGTCGCGGCGGCCCGAGGGTCGGCCCTCGACGGCGCCGACCTGGTGGTGGCGGTCGGCGGGGACGGGACCGTCCGCGGCTGCGCCGAGGGCGTGGCGTCGACCGGCGTGCCGCTCGGGATCGTCCCGCACGGCACCGCCAACCTGCTCGCCCGGACGCTCGGCATCCCCGGCCACCCGCGGGCGGCCCTCGACCTGGCGCTCGACCCGGGCCGGGCGGCCGACGACCGGCAGATCGACCTGGCGGTCGCCGACCGGGAGCCCTTCACCGCGATGGCGGGCATGGGCCTCGACGCCGCCGTCGTGGCCGGGACGAAGCTCAAGCACCAGTTCGGCTGGCTCGCCTACGCGATGTCGGGGGCGGCCCACCTCGCCACCCCGCCGACCCAGTTCACGATCAGGCTGGACGACCGGCCGCCGATCGAGCGGACGGCGCGGTCGGTCGTCGTCGGCAACTCCGGGCTCCTCCCGGGCGGGTTCAGCCTGCTGCCGGACGCCCGGCTCGACGACGGCATGCTCGACGTGGGCGTCCTCGCGCCGCACGGCCCCTTCGGCTGGACCCGGCTGGCCACCCGGGTGCTGACCCACAGCCACCACCAGGACCGGATGCTCGAGCGGTTCCAGGCCCGCCGGGTGGAGATCACCTCCTGCGTGACGCTCCCCCGCGAGGTCGACGGCGAGGTCATCGCGCCCGGCGACTCGCTCACGGTCATGGTCCAGCCGGGCACGCTGACGGTCCGGGTGCCGCTGACGCTGCGGAAAACCGCTATCGGCGCTCCCGTAAAGCGCTAAATACATAAGCCGGTAATACATAGGGGGTCCCCCGCCGCGGCCCTCAAACCCCGGTGTATACCGGTATTGGCGCTTCAAATGCGAAAGCCGGTGAACGTGTCCATGGACGCGGAAGAGAGCCTGCTCGGCAAGGTCGGGCGGGTAACAGTCTCCATTCCGGCCCACGGCCCCGGCGAGGTACTACTCCCCATTCGGGGCGCCAGCGAGGCGTTCGCCGCCTGGTCCGATGAGCCAATCGCCCGCCACACGCGGGTAGCGGTCGTCGAATCACTGTCGGCCCGCTCGGTGTTCGTCACCCCATTTCCCTAGACTCGAGGAAGAGTCAACCATGTTGTTCTGGCATGTTCCCGCGCCCAACGAAGCCCTGCTCATTTCCGGTTCCAAGCGCCGCTCGGATGCGACGCAATTCCGTATCGTCACCGGTCACGGCAGCTTCGTCCTGCCGGTTAAGCAGCGGGCGCGAATGCTGTCGCTGGCGCTGCGCGAGGCGGAAATCACCGAGGAGTGCATTACCAAACAGGGCATCAGGCTCAACGTCCGCGCGGTGGCCGCGTTCAAGGTCGGAGACGACCAGACGTCGATCGCGAACGCGGCCCGCCGGTTCCTGTCCGAGCAGGACCGGATGGAGGTGCTGGTCGGCCGGGTGTTCGCCGGCCACCTGCGGTCGATCATCGGCGGGCTCACGGTCGAGCAGATCATCAGGGAGCGCGACCGGGTCGCCCAGGAGGTGAAGGAGGGCAGCCACTCCGAGATGGAGAAGCTCGGGATCGTGGTGGACGCGCTCGAGATCCAGGAGATCGAGGACTCCACCGGCTACATCAACAACCTGGCCGCGCCGCACGCGGCCGCGATCGCCAGCCAGGCCCGGATCGCCAAGGCGAAGGCCGAGCTCGAGGCGGCCGAGCGCGAGCTCGACGCGGCCGCGATGAAGGCGCAGTACGAGCGGGACATGGCGATCAAGCAGGCCGGCTACCAGGCGGAGACCGAGCAGGCCAAGGCGCGGGCCGCCCAGGCCGGCCCGCTGACCGAGGCCCAGGCGTCGCAGGAGGTCATTGCGCAGCAGACCGCGCTCGCGCAGCGGCAGGCCGAGCTGGCCGCGCAGCGTCTCGAGGCCGAGGTGCGGCGGCCGGCCGACGCCGAGGCGTACCGCAAGCGCACGATCGCCGAGGCCGACCGCGACCAGTCGCGGTTCGCGACCGAGGCGGAGGCGTTCCGCAAGCGCACCATGGCCGAGGCCGACCGCGACCAGGCCCGGCTTGCGGCCGAGGCGGAGGCCTACCGGGCGAAGACGCTGGCTGACGCGCAGGCGAAGTCGGTTCAGGTCAAGGCGGACGCGGACGCGCACGCGGAGCGGTCGCTGGCCGAGGGCCAGGCGGACGCGAACCGGGCCAGGGCGGACTCGCTCCGCCAGGGCAACCAGGAGCTGATCGCGGCCGACCGGCTGATGGCGAACCTGCCCGCGATCGTCGAGTCGGCCGCGCGCGGCCTGGCCGGGGCGAACCTGACCGTGCTGAACGGCACCCAGGGGCTCAACGAGGTCGTGGCCGGCCTGATCGGGCAGGGCATGTCCATCCTTGACCTGGTCAAGAAGGCCTCGGCGAACGGGGCCGGCGTCGCCCCCGCGCAGGTGACCGACGGCCGGGGCACGGCTGAACTGAACTAGCGCAGCTTGGACTGGCCGTGCTCTGGCCGCCCACGGTGGCCAGAGCACGGCGCGGGCATGGCAGGCTGGAAGCATGTCAGAGCCTCTTACCCTGATGGCGGTCCACGCCCACCCCGACGACGAGGCGTCAAGCGGCGGCATTCTCGCCGCTTACGCCGACCAGGGCATCCGAGTGGTCGTGGTCACCTGCACCAACGGCGAGTACGGTGACGCGCCCGGCGGTATCAAACCGGGGCAACCCGGTCACGACCCCGAGGCGGTGGCCAGGCAGCGGCTGGCCGAGCTCGACCAGTCGGTGAAAATCCTCAAGGTCAGCGACCTGGAGACGCTCGGCTACCACGACTCCGGCATGGAGGAATGGGACTACAAGAGCAGTCCCGAGGCCTTCAGCAACGTGCCGGTTCCGATCGTGGCGGGCCGGATCGCCGAGCTGATCACCAAGTACCGCCCGCAGGTGCTGGTGACCTACGACGACCAGGGCGCCTACCAGCACCCGGATCACGTGCACGCGAGCCTGGCGGCCCAGGCGGCGGCGAAGGAGACCGGCATCCCGGCCAAGGTCTACCTGTCGACGATGCGGGGCTCCAACTGGCGGAAGATCTGGGACGCGCTCCGCGCGGCGGGCGAGCAGGTGCCCGACTGGCAGGAGGACGAGGAGCGCGGACGTCGGGCGCTCGAGTCCGAGGAGCGGATCACCACGACGATCGACATCCGGCCGGTGCTGGAGCGCAAGCGGGCGGCGCTGTTCGCGCACGGGAGCCAGATTAACGACTCGTGGTTCAGCAAGATCCCGCCGGAGGTGGCCGAGCAGGCGTTCGGCTACGAGTACTTCATCCGCGTGGTCGACACGACCGGCGCGCCGATCCCGGAGACCGACCTGTTCGCGGGGCTCCGAACCGGGGCATAACCGGCTGGTGGCCTCCGATCGCGTAGCCGCCGTACCCGCCGTGGCCGCCGCCGTCGCGGAGTTGTACGGGGCCGACCCTGACGTGTTCACCGAGCGCCGCAAGGCGCTGGTGGCGGCGGCGAAGGAGGCCGGCGATCGGGAGGCGGCGGCCGCGATCGGGGCGCTGCGGAAGCCGACGCGGGCCGCCTGGGTGGTCAACCGGCTGGCCCGGGCCGAGCCGTCAGCCGCTGACCGGATGGCCGCGCTCGCGGCCGAGCTGCGGGCGGCGGAGGCGGCCAAGGACGGGCGGCGGCTGCGGGAGCTGTCGGCGGCGCGCGGGGTCGCTGATCGACGGGCTTACGGCCCAGGCGCTGGCGCGCGGCGGGCGGGCGCGGTGGACCCGTCGGCGAGCCTGCGGGCGGAGGTCACCGACACGCTGACGGCCGCGCTGGCCGATCCTGAGACCGCGGCCGTTGTTCGCGGCGGGGACGCTCACCAAGGCGGCGCAGTGGTCGGGGTTCGGCTACGGCGATTTTGCCCCGACCGACGGCGTATCTCCTGACGGCACCGCCTCGGCCGACGACGGCGGGTCTCCCGCCGTGGTCGAGTTCGCCCCGGTTGATATCGCGACGCGGAGGTCTCGTCGGGCGGCGCGCACTGCAGCCGAACCCGGGTCCGGCGTCCGCAGGGCACCCGTCGCTGAGTCGCAAGACGCTGAGTCGCAAGACGCTGAGTCGCAAGACGGTGAGTCGCAAGACGGTGAGTCGCAAGACGCTGCGCGGGAGCAAGCGCGGCTGGCAGCGGAAGAGCGGCAGCGGGCAGCGGAAGAGCAGCGGCAGGCGCAGGAGGCAGCCGAGCGCGCGGCCCGCGCCCGGGAGAAATTCGAGGATGCCGAACGGACCCTGGCTCAGGCGTCCACCGCCGCCGCCGAGGCGGCAGCAGTGGAAGACCGGCTGGAGGCGGAGGTCCGCCAGCTCGAGGAACGCCTCACGCAGGCGCGGGAAGAGCTGGCCACGGCCCGGCTGCGCGCGCGTCGCGCTGAAGCCGCCGAGCGCCGCGCCCGCCAGAGTCTGGACAGGCTCAAGTGACGACCTTTGTGCGATCGGCGGATGGCCGACAGCTCGCCGTGAAGGCGGTCGCGCGCACGCCCGCGGGCCAGCGCCGGTTACGTCGGCTGCGCCTCGAGATCACGGTTCTGCAGTCTCCACTCCCGCAGCGCGGTGACGCTAGGGTGATCGTTGCCAAGCGCATCGCCCAAGCCCATGATGACCTTGAGCTGGAGTGCTTCCGCCTCTTCGGTGCGCTGCTGAGCCCGCAGCGTGATCGCCAGGTTCGCTTCGCAGACTTGCGCGTCGGGATGGCTGGCGCCGAGGGTCTTCTTCAGCCGCTCCAGGCTGTTCCGCTGCAGGCTCTGCGCTTCGTTCAGCTGTCCCAGGTCGTACAGGCAGTTCGCCTCGTTGATCTGGCAGGACAGCGTGAACGGGTGATCGTCATCGAGCGACGTGCGCATCGCTCCCAATGTCCGGCCGGCGACTTCGAGGGCCTCGTGGAATGCGCCGACACCCCGCAGGTAGGTCGAGATGTTGTTCTCGGCCACCAGCGTGAAGGGGTGCGTCGCGCCGATGGTGGCCTGGTAAGACCTGAGTTGGGCCACAATTTGACGCGAGCCGATTCGGTGGGGCGCTGACCTGCGGTTTCTTTCTTCGTGAGAGCTCAACTTGCGCACTAATGATGGCCCGTAGAGTTGCCTGGTGCCGTATGTCAGGATGGTGAAGGCCAGGCCAGGCCAGGCCAGACCCGCCCCGGGTCAGTGATCCGCGGAGAAGATCTCCCGTACCTCGCGGGCGGCGTAGTACACCAGCACGTACCCGGCGGCCGGGTCAGCCCACCACCAGCCGAGCGCGGCATTCAGCACCAGGCCCGCCAGGACCGCAACAGCGAGGATCCCATCGATCATGGTGACCCGGCCCTCAGTGCGCAGCACGGGGTTATCCAGCGCCCGGCCCGTCCGGGCCTTACCGGCTGCCAGCGCGAACATCACCACTGCGGTCGCCGCCGTCCAGATGATCCCGAGCACGGAGTGCCGCGGGTGGTAGCCAGCGGCCAGCACCACCGTGGACTGCACCAGCAGATAGACCGCCAGGGCGGCAAACGCGTACCCGATCAGCCGCAGGCCACGGCGCTGCCGTTCCTCGCCGGTGCCCGACAGTTCCCAGATGACGACCGTGGACGCACCGATCTCGATCAGCGAGTCCAGGCCGAACCCGGCCAGCGCCACCGACCGGGCCGAGATCGCCGCGATAGCCAGTACCACGATCCCGGCCACGTTCCAGGCCAGCGTCACGTACTCCAGGGCAAAGCCCCGGCGCAGCAGAGCGCTCCGCGCCGCGGTATCAGCAGGAGTCACCCGCTCAGTCTGGCAGGCCACCGCGGCCACGTGATGAGAGGCCATGAGAGCCTGAATCGATGCTGAAACTGCTGGCCTTTGTGCTTCCGCTGGGCCTGGACTCCTTCGCTGTCGCCGCCGCGATCGGGGCCAGCCAGGCGATCACTGCGTGGCAGCGGCTGCGTATCTCGCTGGTCTTTGTGATCTTCGAAGGCGGAATGCCGCTCATCGGCCTGGGCTTGGGCACCGCCCTGGCCCGCGGAATCGGCCAGGTCGCCGACTACCTGGCGGGTGCCGCCGTGATCGCCATCGGAGCCTGGATGCTGCTGGCGGGCGAGAAGGACGACGAGGAGAGGGCCGCCCGCATCATCACCAGCCGCGGGCTAGCGCTCATCGCGCTGGGGCTCAGCATCAGCCTGGACGAGCTGGCCATCGGATTCACCATCGGCCTGGCTCACCTGCCCGTCACCACCGTCATCGTGGCCATCGCCCTGCAGGCCTTCATAGCGGCTCAACTCGGCCTGGCCATCGGCGCCAAGATCGGCGAGCGCTGGCGCGAGCGGGCGGAACAGGTCGCCGGAATCGCTCTGATACTGCTCGGCGCCTACCTAATCACCGAGCAGCTAGTCCAGTGAACGCGACCTACAAGATCACGGTGCCAGCGAACCGACGACTGACCGCAACAGTGACAGCAACGCGCGCAGCCAACGCCGACCAAGCACACGCGACAACACCACGTCACCGCTCGGCCGACACCGACCAACAGGGCGCCTGCTACGCCTGAATAGCGGAAGGACGGGGTCAGTGCCCTTGGACGGATTGGGCCGCCGAGGCGTGTCCCTGATCAGCCAGCTTGGCTAACCGCTGGGCCTTCGCCTATGCCGCGCCGTCCTGCGGGTCGATGCCGTGCCGACGCAGAAGATCACGAAGTCGCTCGACCTCATCGCTCAGGGACGGGAGGGCCGCCCACTCCTGCAGACGAGCGGCTTTGTCGCCGAGCAATTGCTGTTCCCTGTCGCGAAGCACCGCCGCGTTCTCGAAGTCCTGGGCGTCGATGGCGCTCTCCTTGTCGCGGCGGACCTGGGTGATCTCCTGGTCGAGCTGGCCCAGCTCCGGAGCGGTGCCTACGCGCTGTTCCAGCACCGAGTAGCGCCATTCCAAAGAGTCGAGACGGCCGCGAAGCTCAGACAGCAGCTTGCGCTTCCCCCGGCCAGCGGCCCGGCCGGTTCCAGGCTCTTCTTGGACCCGCCTGGCAGACACCAGCTGGATCACTTGCTGACGGACCCTGTTCGGGTCAACGCCCAGGCCGTTCAGCACCCGTATGGCGGCGCCGTCGTCCTCGCGGAGCAGGCCGAGCAGGATGTGCTCGGTCCCGATGTAGGCGTGGCCGAGCGCGATGGCCTCGCGCATGGACAGTTGCAGTGTCTTCTTGGCCCGTGGCGTGAGCGGGAGGTGCCCCCGCTGCGGGCCGGACTGGCCCGGGCCGACGACCTCCTCGGCCTGCTGGCGCGCCGTCTCCTCGGTGATCCCGAGTGATTGCAGCGCCTGGGCTGCTACCCCGCCGCTCTCGCGGATGAGGGCGAGCAGCATGTGCTCGGTGCCGACGTAGTTGTGGTTGAGCATCCTGGCCTCTTCCTGGGCCAGGACCACGACGCGCCGCGCCCGGTCGGTGAACCTCTCGAACATGCTCAGCGCCGCCTTCCTTGCGTGGGTTCCTTCGCTGCGGCCGACAGAAACACGATACATCTCGTTTACGGAATTGGCATCGCTGAACGTCCTTGCGATCTCCGCGGACATGCGGGCGCGTCGCCGGACACCCTCCATTGATCTACGGATCAAAAGGGCCGCGATGGCCGCCAGACGGTCTGCGTTACGCTTTGACTGTCCTCGTGGGGAGGCACCGGTGATGGCAGAGCCCGGAGACGAAATAGCAGCAGCTGCGCCGGGCCGCGGCCACCTGCGGGCGTCGCGCGCCGACCGCGAGCAGGTCATCGACACGCTCAAGGCCACTTTCGTGCAAGGTTGGCTGACCAAGGACGAGTTTGACGCGCGGATCGCCCAGACGTTCGCGTCACGGACTTACGCGGAGCTGGCCGCGGCCGCCGCTGACATCCCCGCCGGGCTGGCCTCAGCCCAGCCGCTGCGCAAACCCGCCCGGGCGCTGACGCGGGCGGAAAAGACAGCCGCGTGGGGCGTATACGGGATCATCATGCCAGCCTTTCTTACGGTCGCTGGCATCCCCGGTCATACAACCGTCGGGGCGGTGGCCGTCACGGCTGCCGTCATCTATTTCATTTTCTGGTTGCTGGGCGGGGTCATGATGCTCGGCTCACGCCATGGCTGGCCGCGTCCCTACGTAGAACCGTCGCCTGACCTGCCGATCAAGCCGTCCCATAGCGTGCCATTAGACCGCGGTGAAGATCGGTCACTCACGGACAGCTCGTCTTGCACCTCAGACCATATAGAAGCTCGGACGGCACAGCTTCCCAAGCCGAGAAAGCCGAGGTCTGCCGGAGGTGCCCGGAGTGCGGCTCAGGACACTTCTCCCTGCGCTCGGTCCGGTCCTGGCCGGGAGACGGCTAGCACGCACATGTCGTCGAGCTGGGGTTCGGCGGCGAGGGACGCGATCAATTCGTCGCAAAAGCTGCCGAGCGGCGCGCCGGGCTGCCATGCCTGCAATCGTTCGGCGACACGGGCTATGCCTTCCTCGAGATCTTCGCCGCGCCGCTCGATCAGCCCGTCGGTGTACATGAGCATGATATCGCCGGCGTCGAAACCCGTCTGGCCCTGGGTGTACTGCGGAAAGTCCTGGTCGTTCGGCAGGCAAAGGGCTGGCCCCTCGGCGGGCGGGGGGATCTCCACCGTCCCGGTCTTGGCGCGGCGGATGAGGATCGGCGGGTGGCCCGCGGTGGCGTAGGTGACCACAGACACGTCGGGCTCGATGATCGCAGCCGCCGCGGTCGCGAACTTCCCGCTGGTCGCCCAGTCGGTGATGCGCGCCAGTTCTTCAAGGATGCTGGCGGGCTGGTAGCCGGCGATGGCCAGGGTACGCCCGGCGTTGCGTAGCTGTGTCATGTCCTCGGCGGCGGTCAGGCCGTGTCCGATCACGTCGCCGACAGCCAGGTAGGCGCGCTTGCCCGGCAGGGCCATCGCGTCGTACCAGTCCCCGCCGACCTGCCGGGTCGTTCCGGCCTGCCGGTAGCTGGCCCCGATCTCCAGGCCGGGAATCACCGCGGCCGTCGTGGGCATGATCGCGCGCTGCAGGACTGCGGCGAGCGCGTGCTCATCGGCGTAGACGCGGGCGCGGACCAGGGCCTGCGCGACGATGTCGGCGACGGCGCCGACGAAGGCGAGCTGCCCTGACTCGAACTGCTGGGGATGCCTCCACAGCAGGCCGATCGCGCCGACGGGTGCCGTGCCTGCCCACAGCGGCCAGGTCAGCCAGCTCGATCCGTCCGCGAGGATCGCCGAGGTATCCGGGCCCGGGTACCGCTGTTCATACTCGGCGGGCGTCCGGATGATCACCGGTCGGCCTGTCCGGGCGGCATCGGTCGCGGACGCAGGGACGTCCATCGGCAGGTCCGGGAACTGTTCGCGGACCTCCTCCGCGTAGCCGGCCGTGGTGATCCATACCAGCCGCCGACCGTCCTGGCTGATGACGCCGAGGCATAGCGCGTCGGCGCCGCCGGCGGCCGCGCAGAGGCAATCGGTCACTGCCTCGCCGATCGCCTCGGGGGTCAGCGCCGCGGCGAGCAGCCTGGTGAGTTCGGCAAGTGCCTCGACCCGCGCGTGCTCGCGCCGCTCGGCCTGCCGGAGCCGGGCCCGCTCCAGGGCACGGCTCGTCGTCTCGGCCATGGTCCGCAGATACTCGCGTTCCGCGGCGGTCGGCTCACGCGGCCCGGCCCACCATACGCCGAGATAGCCAAGGGCGCCGACCTCGGTGAGCAACGGAAGCGCGGCCGTGGACCCGATCCCCGCGCCGGGTGCCTTCAGGTCAGCCAGGTACACAGCAGTGCGGTCCCGGACCGCGCGCGGTCCCGGCGCGTCGGAATCGACCGTCCACTGCGCTGACATGACCGCCACCTGCGCGGCAGCATCGCCACCCGCGAGCGGCTCGAACCGGCGTCCGTCGGCGGCCAGCACGCTGATCACCACATGCGCCGCGTCCAGCCGGGCGCGGACCGCGGCCGACACCTTGTCACCGACGGAGCTGACCGTATCGGCATCAGCGAGGACCGCGCCCAGCTCGGCGGCCTCCCGCCGGGCCTCCGCCATCGCTCGCCCCAGGCGTGCGCTGTCCCGGTCCTGCACCGCCGACATCCGGCCCGCGACCTCCTGAGCCAGCATCCAGCCGACCAGGAGGACCAGGGCGATATAGGCCTGCGTCACAGCCACCGAAGCTGGAGACGGCAGCCCCAGATGAGCGAACTCGCCGTACCCGGCCGCCGTCATGTAGTTGGCCACTGCCGCGAACGCCGCGCCAGTAAGAACCACGCCCAGGTCACGCAGCCGGAGCGCCGCCCACGCCAGGATCGGCAAGAACAGCAGGCCGGCCACGTCACCGAAGCGGAACGCCGTGACGGAAAGCCCAGCCGTGAGCAGGACCACGAGCACCAGTTCGAGCCACCGCGAGGACACCAGTGCCCGCCGCTGCGCCCACAGCAGCAACGTGCCGCCGATCACCAGCACCGCGATTCCGTCCCCCGCCCACCACTGCAGCACCAGCCCCGGCCACCAGCCGCCCTTGCTCGCCCAGCTCGCAGTGGCCCCGACCAGCCCGCCCGCTAGCGGCCCGAGGACCGCGGCGCCCAGGACGAACCAGCCCAGACCGACGCGGGTCCCCAGGTCAGGCCGCCGTCCTCCGCACAACCAAAGGACGAACGACGCGCCGGCCACCGGCTCCACCGCGTTGGCCAGCGCTGATGCTAGCGCCACCGCGAGCGTCAGGTGATGCTGCAGATCGACGCCGACCTCGCTGACCACGATCGCGGCGATCACCACCGGCCAGCGCCGCCGCGTCACCAGCAGCAGGGCGGCCACATCGACACCAGACGGGGGATAACCGAACGCCAGGCCTGAACTGAAGTGGTGCCACCCCAGTTCCGCGCCCACCGCGTACGCCCCGGCGATCACCGCGAACAGGGCCGCCGCGCGCCCAGTCGCTGATCGGGACCAGCGTTTCAGGTCCGCCAGGACCGCCGTTGCGCCACCGGGCAGCCGGGCCACGGCCAGCAGGAGACGCTGACCGGCCGGTTCCAGTCCCAGCAGTCCGGGAGAGGCAGAGCCTGTCACCATGGTCAGCCGCCGAAAAGAAAACCCGGCCGCCGCTGGCCGGTCATTTCCGCCACGGGAGTGAACGGCTCACGTAGCAACCCCGCCTCCCCTGGTACGCCGCTACCGGCGAACATGCGCCTGAGGCCAGTCCCGCTTCCTGTCTTCCTCTCGGCCGTTTAGTTTAGCCAGCCACTGGCTCACTTGCAGGCAATATGTCCCAAAAAGACCGACCGGCGAGCGATGTCAGACTGCTCGAATGCCATGCCGGAATGAACTGCGCAACGACTCGGTGTCCGTCCAAGAGATTCTCGCCGCGGGTTCACCCGCCTATGGCGCTGCGGAGTTACGCGGCCTCGACCTGCGGCATGATCTCCTCCTTCAGCCGCTTGAGGTCGTCGAGCGTCTTCGAGACCGGCACGTCCTGGAACGGCGGCCAGATGAGCAGCATCGTCAGCCCGGCCTCCTTCAACCGCTTGAGGTTGTCGGTGATCTGCGCAGCGGTTCCCACCAGGAGATTGGTGCCTTTCCCTCGTGGCGTTTGATCCGTCTCCTCGTCCGTGATCGTGAGCCAGATCATGCTGCAGATCTCGAGATCGTCGATCGAGCGCGAGCTCCCGAGCTTTTCGAGCTCTTGCTGGATGGCACCGCGCCACTGCTGGAGCTCGTCCGGGGTGTCCTGGATCCCGATCCAGCCCGATAGGCCGTACTTTGAGATGCGGCTCGCCGAGCGAGCCGGGTCCTTGAGCCCGCTGAAGAAGATCGGCGGGTGCGGCTTCTGTACGGGCTTCCAGCCGAACCCGCACCTGTCGAAGTCGGCGAACTCGCCGTGGTACTCGAACAGGTCGTTCGTCCAGATGCCCTGCATGATCTCGATCGTCTCGCGCACCTGCTTGTGCCGCTTGGGGTAGATGTGCGAGGCGCTCGCGGCCGCGAACTCCTCGGGCATCCAGCCGGCCCCGATGCCCACGTTGAGCCTGCCGTTCGAGAGGTGGTCCACCGTGGCGAGCTCCGCAGCGAGGACACCGGGCGCACGGTATGGCGTGTCGCAGATGCTCATGCCGATCCGCACCTTCGACGTCTTCGCTGCCAGCCAGGGGATCAGCGGCCAGCCTTGGAACCACTGACCGCGGGAGGACACCGGCAACGCCTTCGGGAACTCTGGCATCATGCCGAACGAGTACTGGAGCTCCACGCGATCAGAGGCCTCCGGAACGACGATCCGGTCGAGCGTCCAGATGGAGTCGAAGTCGAGCTCCTCTGCGAGGCTGGTGAGATCTTCAAGCTCCTTGACGGTCACTCTGTCACGGAAGTTCGGCAAGTAGAGAGCGAGCTTCATGAGAGGGCCTCCTCACGGTGTGTTCGTTGGCCTGGCACGGCCAACGCTGCGGTCGACTAGCACGCCTCCCCCGTCCCCGGGCCTACGGCCCGGGGAGGGCGGAGGATAACAGGGCCCCGGACGGCGGGCCAGCGGGCGTGAACATCCGGCATCTTCGCCAAGCTCGGCAGCCGCCCGGCCAGGTCGGGTTTCAAAGCGACCCGCCGTCCGCCGTTTCGGCCCGGAGCCGGTCGCGCAGCTCCCGCTTGACGACCTTGCCGTAGTTGTTGGTCGGCAGGGCATCGACGAACCGGTAGTCCTGGGGTCGCTTGAACCGCGCGATGTGGTCGAGGCAGCTCCGGTCGAGATCCTCGACCGACGGCTGGGCGACGCGGTCGGCGGCCACCACGAAGGCCACTACCGCCTCGCCCCATTTCGCGTCGGGCCGGCCGACGACGGCGGCGGCCCCGACGCCGGGGTGGCGGAGCAGCGCCTCCTCCACCTCCCGGGGGTAGATGTTCATTCCCCCGCTTATGATCAGGTCCTTGGACCGGTCCCGCAGCGTGAGGTACCCCTCGGCGTCGAAGCTGCCGATGTCGCCGGTGTACAGCCAGCCTTCCCGCAGAGCCTCGGCGGTGGCATCAGGTGAGTTCCAGTAACCGGCCATGACCACGTCGCCCCGGACCACCACCTCACCCACCTCGTCGGCGGGGAGTTCGCGGCCGTCGTCGACGACGCGGACCTCGACGTCGGTACGGGGGACGCCGACGCTCTGCATGCGGTCCCGCCATCGGGGATGGTTCCGGTCGGCGTGGTCTGCCTTGGACAGGGCGGTGATCGTCATCGGCGCCTCGCCCTGCCCGTAGATCTGGGCCAGGCGAGGACCGAACACGGCGAGCGCGTCCTCGAGGTCGGCCAGGTACATCGGTGCGCCACCGTAGATGATCGTCTTCAGGTGGGAGAGGTCCGCGTCGGCGATGGCTCGGTCGCCGGCCAGCCGCTTCACCATGGTGGGAGCCGCGAAGAACGACATTCCCGGCCAGCGCCCCAGGAGGGCGGCGATCTCGTCGCCGTCGACGCCGCCGGACTGCGGCACGATGCTCACTGCCCCCCGAGCCACATGAGGCAGCCCGTAGAGCCCCGAACCGTGCGACAGTGGCGCGGCGTGGAGGATGCAGTCTTGCGGCCGCACCGGGTCGATGTCCGCAAAGTAGCTGAGTGTCGCCATCAGCAGGCTGCGGTGCGTGAGCGTGGCTCCCTTGGGCCTTCCGGTGGTGCCGCTCGTGTAGAACAGCCAGGCCGGGTCCTCCGGCCGCCGGCCGACGAGCCGTGTCGGCGACGACGTCGTGAGCCGGTCCCACCGCTCACCGGGCACGACCACGGCCGCCTTGAGCGAAGCGACGGTGCCGACCAGCGGCTCGACGTCGCCGGCGTGGTCGGCATCGGTCACGGCGACGGCCGACTCGCTGTGTTCGAGGATGTAGGCGATCTCATCGCGGTGGAGGCGAGCGTTGACCGGCACGGCCACGAGACCGGCGTGCCAGATGGCGAACAGCGCCTCGAGGTACTCCGGCCGGTTGCGCATCACGATCGCTACCCGGTCCCCGGGCGACAGGCCGAAGTGATCGCACAGGCTGGCGGCTGCGCCGGCCGTCCGGGTGGCGAGCTCGCCCCAGCTGGCGTGGACTCGATCGCCATCCGCCAGCGCCGGGTCGCCGGGCCGCCGGCGGGCGTGGCGCTCGACCCACGCTGCCGGGTTCATCGCACCGTCCTCCGCGCGAAGACGGAGGCGAGATCCTGCAAGCGCAAGCCCCCCATAACGAAGCAGCGTAATGCCGGTAGGGCTGCCGCTCAATCCCCGGGAGCTTGGGTGCCGCGGAGCGGGCCGTTGAAGTCGGTGACCCCACACGGTTGACATCCTCCATCGCCGCAAAGGACGAGGATTCCAGCCGCAACCTCTGGTTGCGCTGTAGGTTCGCGGTTCGCAGGCCGGGCCGTCCCGTCGCCTCCCCGCGCAGCCACGGCATGCCCTGCCGCGGTTTCGTGCTAGGTCGTGCATATGCCCGCTTGGCTGTCGCGGACAATTTGAATATACCGTCTGGCAACGACATTTCAGAGGAGGTGAAGCGGCGTTTCCTCCCCGGCCTGAAGGTCGGAGTCTCTACGCCGCGATCTTGATGAGGCTCGCGGATCACGAGGCGCGGGCCAGGCTTGAGTCACACGACCACGGAATCCTGTGCACCGTGCACGCCGAGCGGGGCGTAGACGCCGTGCCCGTCGCGTACGCGGTGGACGACGACGGCTACGTGGGCGTGCCCATCGACCTGGTGAAGCCTAAGGCGTCGCTACGACTACAACGGGAGCGGAACCTGGAGGCGGATCCGCGGGCCACACTGCTGGTCGAGCACTGGGACCGCAGCGACTGGTCACGGCTGTGGTGGGTGCGAGCCGAGCTGCGCTGGCAGGGCGACACCGCCGCTAGCCGGGCGGCGGCCCTTGCGGTCCGGCTGGCAGGGCGCTACCCGCAGTACCAGGACCAGCCCTTCGCTCGGGTACTGGTGCTGCACATAGTCGGCGTGGCCGGCTGGGCCGCCGACGACCGTTGATCCCGGGCCAATGGGAGCCGACAATCGGCGCCGGGATCGACGGGCTAGTCCCGATACCCCCGCGCGGCATCCCACCCGGACATACCCGGACTTATCCGGGTATGTCCGG
>CAWIIX010000028.1:0-189141 GCA_963836195.1 uncultured Actinomycetota bacterium
CGCCCGGATGACGATGCCGTAGGCATCGCGCGTGTGCAGGAAGGCCTCCTTCCAGTCCGGATTGGCCAGGTTGACCCCGATGGGCGTAGCCGCTTTTCGGGCGGAACGGCGTGCCATCGCCCGCACCCCCGACTCCTAGCGGCGCACGTTCTCCGGCCAGCCCCTACCTGGTCACCGAGAAGGTCGAGCAGTCTGGGCCGTGCACGGAGCCGCTCATCGAGTCTCCGTGCGGGGGCGGCGCGCTAAGGCCCACCATCTTGTAGCCTGCCGGCTCGTCGATCCAGTAGTTCGGGTTTAGAACCAGTCCATCGGTCCGGGAATAGCGGCCGACTAGCTCGTAGCTTCCCTCCGCGACGCCGGGGTTGGTTGATACCGGGTAGAAGTCAACGGTCGCCATGAGAGCGCCCCCATTTGGGCCGGTGATCGTCAGCCGCACGCCGGTAAGACCCTGACTACAGTCGTACGTGCCGGTCCACACACCGTCCGGGCTCGCCGCCGACCGGGGCGGGGTGAGCACCGTACGCGGCCTCTGTCCGCCGACCGCCAGCGCAATCCACTCGTTCAGGCGGCCGCCCCGGTGTTGAAGGTAGGCCAGCAGACCTCGGTCCGCCACGTGTTCTCGTCGGTGGTGTCCTGACGGCCGACGAGGTAATACTCCCGGATCGGGCCGTCTACCTGCAGCGCGTGACTCGCCACGTAGGCGGCGAGCGCCCCGTAGGCCCGGTCGACGTCGGCGAGTGAGCCGGGGTGGACGATGACCGCGAGCTCGGCGGCCGGCACGACGACCGGTTCGACCCGGCCTAGCTGCTGGATCTCGGTCGCCGTCGGGACGAAGACGGTGGCCTCCCCGCGCTCGTCCGTGAACAGTTCCCCCGCGTAGATCCCGCCGGCCGGGCCGGACGCGCGCACGCCCAGCGCGTCGAGTGTGGCGTGCAGTTCACCGAGCGCGCCCAGGTACCAGGGCACCAGGTCGTCCATCGAGATGACGGCGGTGACGGCTGCCGCCGTCACCGCGCCGACCCGGCGCTGGCTGACCGCTGCGACGGCGGACGGGCGGCCCAGCAGGTCGCGCAGCGACGCCACCGCGGACTGCGTGCGGGCCAGGTTCTGTTCCAGGCTCGCCAGATGGGCGGAGATGAGTTCGTTGCGCGTGCGCAGGTCAGGAGCCTCCAGCACGGCGTGAATCTCGTCCAGCGGCATGTCCAGGTCTCGGAAACGGCGGATGACCTGGGCCGTCGGGATCTGGTCGGTCGTGTACCGCCGGTACCCGGTGTCCACGTCGACGTCGGCCGGCACGAGGAGCCCGACGCGGTGATAGTGGCGCAGCGTCTTGACGCTCAGGTGCGTGGCGCATGAGAAGTTGCCGATGGTCAGGGCAGCTGGCATCTGCCCAGTATGAGCCCTCCCATTAGGGGAGGGTCGAGGTCGCCGGTCGCTATTGACCCTCCCGTTAGGGCACCGCCGAACGTAGAGGCAGTCGGCCGCTGAGGCTGCTGGACACGGATAGAGAGCACGGCTGGTCACCGAGGTGTGCTGGCCGGCGCTTTCCACGAGAGGAGCAAGGGAATCATGACGAACCGGCTGTTTGCAGTGACCTTCGACTGCGCGGACGCCGCTGCGGTCGGCGGGTTCTGGGCGCGGGCGCTCGGCCAGGAGCTGGACCCGGGCGCGGGCAGGGAGTTCGCCTCCATCGGGCTGCACGACTCCGGCCGGACGGAGCCGCGCTGGTGCTTCGCCCAGGTCCCCGAAGGCAAGTCGGCGAAGAACCGGATGCACCCGGACCTGATCACCGGGGACCTCGAGGCAGAGGTCGGGCGGCTGATCGGCCTCGGTGCGAGCCGCAAGGAGGACATCAAGATGGGCAGCATGCGCTGGACCACTCTCCTGGATCCGGAAGGCAACGAGTTCGACGTGATCGCCGAGGCGGCGTAGCAGCGCGCGGTCACGGGAAGCCACCAGCCCCGCACGGGGTCGCCGGCCAAGGAACTGCCTCCCGAGGCAGTCTTGCTGGCCGGCGGAAACTCCCAGGGCCTGCCCGCCCGGGCCAGGCCCTCATCGAAGGAAGAGATCATGACCAGCACTGTCAACCTGTTTTTCGCATCCGTGAACATCGGCTGCGCCGATCCCGCCGGCCTGGCGGACTTCTGGGGCAAGGTCCTCGGCCGCCCGGCCACCCCGGGCGTGACGGCCCCCGAGGTCATGACAGTCGGCACCACCGACCCGGACAGCCGCCCTCAGATGGTCTTCCACCCGGCCCCTGAGGCCGAGAGGGTCATTGGCGGGTTCGTTCCCACCCTGCTCACCGAGCACCACGACGAGGAAACCGAGCGGCTGACCGGCCTGGGCGCCAAGCTGGTCAACGAGGCCTATCTCCCGCCGATCCGCCTCACCGTGTTCGCCGACCCGGAGGGCAACCGGTTCCAACTGGCGACCTTTAAGCCCGAGTAGTCGCGGGGCACGAGTAGTGGCTAGGCCCGGCACTGATGAGTTCGGGCCGGCGGCCGCCGATGTCAGGCGGCCGCCGAGCCCGAGCCCACCGCAGCCAAGTTGGACGAGATCGAGACCGCGGCGGCCGCCATCACGGTGCAGGGCGACCGCTTCCCCGAGGCAATGACCGTGACGCCAGCGGCGCGGTCCCGTCCGACGCGGTGACCCGCCCGCCGGCGTCAGGATCATCGGCTCCGCCCGTCGACCTCCGCGAGTGCTCTCAGGGCGTGGCTGGAGCGCGAGCTCCAGGCCGCGAACAGCGAGTGACCTGAAGGAGCTTCAGGGGCAGTCTCATCAGTATCCGAACGGATACAGTATCTGATCGGATACACTGGCTGGATGATGAACGCCGCCGAACTGCTTGAGCAAGCCCGGGTCAGCTCCGGCCTGACCCAGGAGGAACTGGCGCGCCGTGCCGGGACCTCCCGGCCGACGCTATCGGCGTACGAGCACGGGCGGAAGTCTCCCACTGTTGCCACCTTTGCCCGCATTCTTTCCGGGGCGGGGTGGGAACTGGCGGCGCAGCCGCACGTCTCATTCACCCAGCAGCCATCCGCGCGTGGCAGGCCGGTATGGGTCCCAGACCGGTTGCCGCGACTGGACGTGGCGCGCGCCCTGGCAGTGGTAGAGCTGCCGTTGCACCTCAACTGGTCCGCACCGGGACGCGTTTTCGACCTGCGGTCGCGATCAGACCGGGCCCGCGTGTATGAGATCGCCCTGCAGGAGGGACGGCCTGCCGACATCCTCGCTTACGTCGACGGCGCGCTGCTCGCTGACCTGTGGGACGACCTAGTCCTCCCGCGCGCGGTCCGGTCGGCGTGGGCACCGCTGGTCTCGCCGTCCGGCGAGGCGGCGTGATGACGGGGGGCGACGGCCAGCCCGGACTGCCACCCTTCCAGCTGGAGGTGGCCAGGATGTTCTTCGCGCTGCCCGCCAGCAGGGGCTTCCTGCTAGCCGGGGGAGCAGCGCTGCTCGCACAGCGCCTCACGGCAAGGTCCACGGAGGACCTTGACTTCTTCACCGCCCCTGAGCGCGGGCATGTTCCCGCCGCGCGCGATGCCCTGGAGGCAGCGGCCCGCCAGCGAGGCTGGGTGACCGAGCGGATCCACGATAATGACACGTTCTGCCGGATGGTCATCCGCAGTGCTGACAGCGGGGTCCTGATCAACCTGGCCGTCAACGCGCCACCGGATCTCCCGGCCTCCGCGACCCCGGCCGGGCCCACGCTCGCCCCTGAAGAGCTCGCGGGCAACAAGCTCCTCGCCTTGTTCGACAGGGCTGCCGCACGCGACTTCGCCGACATCTATATTCTCGCCCGCCGCTTCGGAAAGGACGTGCTGCTTGCCCGCGCCGCCCAGATCGATGCGGGGTTCGACGTCAGGGTGCTCGCCGACATGATCGCTACCCTCGACCGGTTCACCGACAGCGAGATACCCGTACCAGACGGCTCGTCCGCGGCCGAACTGCGAGCGTTCTACGCGACCTGGCGATCGGAGCTCGCAGCATAAGGGCGTCCTGGCAGGCCACGAGCATGGCGAGGTTGAGTGACGTCCGGTAGTACAACGAGTGGATCTGCATTTGGGGCATACCGCGGGCAGTGCGGGCGATGCGAGCCCCGCCGGTTCCTCGTGCCGCGCGGGGCTGTATCTGCCTCTGTTACCTCGGTCAGCCTGGGCGACATGCTCCGGTCGGACGTCGCCCTCGCCGACCATCATCCGATGGTGGTCGGGCTGCGCAAGGACGTCGAGGGTAAGACCGTCCTCGCCAACCTCGCGAAGATGCCGCTCTTGCTGGTCGCGGGCGCCACCGGGTCCGGTAAGAGCGTGTGCCTGAACGGGCTGATCACATCTGTGCTGATGCGGTCGTCGCCGGACGGCCTGATGATGGTGGCGCCGCGCGACGTGGAGGACTCCATCGTCTCTCCTGGCCTTTGCGCCTGGATTAGGCATGCGGAACGTGACTGACAGGTCAGCTATCCATGCCCCGGGCGAATGCCGCTGCCGCGCTAGCACCTTCGGGCGCGGCGGGGAAGGGCACGGGCAGATGTGTGCCTACCGTGTATCTCGCGTGGGACTGAGGCCGACGTTCGCGCCCGGGGAATGCGCATCCGAACCAGGCCCGCGACCGAACCGGACGGCGCTCAGAGGACATCTGCACAGGCGGCACAGGTTTTCGGGTGCCGGTATGCAGGCGTCCGACCGGGCCCCGGAGAACGCGTAACACCCTGGACGAGATCAGCCGTATGGGCCGTGCGGATGCTCCCCGAGCAGTCTGCGGCGGCGCGGCGGCGCCGAAGCCCAGACGTCTTCGGGCAGCGAGAAATTGACAAATGGCCAGAACCGCTGGGAAATGTAGCGCCTCCCGTAACTCACCTGAAGCACGATCCGGTGGTGGCCGGAGCGGTTGGTGGCGCCGCGGTGCCAGGCTTGGCCGTTAAGCACGAGGCCGTCGCCAGCGCGTGCCAGGAGGCTTACATAGCCGCGCCCGTCCCACACCAGCTCATTCTCGGATCTGGGCGGCAGGCGGCCGCTGCGATGGCTGCCCGGGACAATCTGGGTTGGGCCCGCCTCCATTGAGACGTCGTTGAGGTAGTACATGGCGGTAGCCACGAAGCAGGGCATGTCCATGTCTTCAGGCAGCCTTGCCCCTGGGGGCACAGGCACGAGGACCGCTTCGTCCACGTGCCAGGTATCGACTCCCGTGCCCGGCCCTGTGTAAACGGTGTTGTTCGCGATGACATGGCAGGTGTCGCCAAGGATCCGCTCGGCCAGGTCAATGATCGGCGGCCGGTCGAGCATCGCCGCGAATTGCGGTCCACGGCGGAACATCTGGGTCCGGTGCAGCGGAGTCTGAATGCCCGTGGGGCATGGCGATTGATGCGCCTGGACAACACCGTCGCGGAGGATGGCCGCCTCCTGCGCGGAGAGCAGGCCCGGCAGCATCACGAACCCGTCCCGCGCGAAGTCACGCTCCCATTGGTCCAGCGATTCCGGCGTCGCCATGGCGGGCCGGCCGCCCAGGTCATTCATCACCGCACCTCCCGCATCCCGCCTGGCGGGCAGCGACGACTGGCGGCCGCAGGGGGTGCGGCGGGCTATTCCTGAACGGCTGCCGCAGCCGTGGCCGTCGGTACGAGATGGGCCATACCCGAAGTTACCCCAGGCTGAACTGGAAGGGTTCGGGTCCCGGTCGACGACGCGGACGTCATCGATCCGACTGCGCAGCTGTCGCTGCCTTTCGGCGGGTATTGACTGGTGGGAGCGGCCGATGGGGATCGTGGACGGGACCGTGCGCCGTGCTTCTCTCGAAGGGCCGGCCAGCCACGCCTGCCTGGTTATCGGCCGGCGCTGGGTTTCCCGCAGGCGGCTGACGACCTCGTCGGGCCACGCGGCCACCAGCCGGTGTCGGGCTCGGCGGTCATGTCGTTGTGGAACAGCCCGGGCAGGGCGATGGGCTCGTCGGTGCTGCGCGTCTGTGCCGGCTCTGGGTAGGACCCGGCGTAGACCAGGCGGCCTGCCCGGATGGTGCCGGTGAGGTCACAGGCGAGGTCGCCGCCGTAGGACCGGCCGGCCACGCCAGCCGGCGGCACCGCGGTCGTTAGGGATAACGTGGGGGGCATGCGAGCGGCGCGACTTTACGGAACCGCGGACCTGCGGGTCGGGGAGGAGCCGGCGCCCGAAGCAGCAGCTGGTGAGAGCCTTGTGCGGGTTACTGCGGTTGGCATCTGCGGCTCTGACCTGCACTGGTACTCCGAAGGCGCCATCGGCGACGCCAAGATCTCCCGGCCCTTGGTGCCGGGGCACGAGGGTGCGGGCGAGATCGCGGACGGCCCGCGGCGCGGGGAACGGGTCGCGATCGATCCGGCGATGCCCTGCGAGCAGTGCCGGGCCTGCCGTGACGGCTACCGGAACCTCTGCTACAACATCGTCTTCTCCGGGCACGGCGAGACCGACGGGATGATGCGCGAGTTCATGCCGTGGCCGTCGCACCTGCTGCATCCGCTGCCGGACTCGGTGTCCGACGCGGGCGGCGCGATGCTCGAGCCGCTTGGCGTGGCGCTGTGGGCGCTGGATCTGGGGCACGTGCCATTCGGCGGTTCGGTCGCCGTGGCCGGGGGCGGGCCGATCGGGCTGCTGCTGATCCAGTTGCTGCGGGCCGCTGGCGTGTCGCGGATCGTCACGGCGGAGCCGCTGGCGCACCGGCGCGAGGCGGCGGTCAAGTGGGGTGCGGATGAGGTGGTCACGCCGCGGGATGACATCTCGGGTTACGGGGCGGACGTCGCATTCGAGCTGGCCGGGAACGACGACGCGGTGCGGATCGCGTTCGAGTCCGTGCGACCGGGCGGGCGGGTTGTCCTCGGCGGGATCCCGGACTCGGACGCGACCACGTTCCGGGCGTCGCTTGCGCGGCGCAAAGGCCTGACGATCGCGATGGTGCGGCGCATGAACGAGGTCTACCCGCGCGCGATCGACTTGGCGGCGCGCGGCGTAGTGGCGCTGGACCCGCTCGTATCGTCGCGCACTCCGCTCACGGACGCTGCGCAGGCGTTCGCCGCCGCCGAGCGGCGCGCCGGGCTGAAGGCGATCATCGCCCCTTAGCTCTTCCCGCACGCGGATCGTGCACTGCAAGGGGGAACCGCGCTTATTCGACTTGTCGCTCGTCTTCCCGGTGGGGACGTCACGCGAGGGTGTGATGGCAAGGTAGCGGTGATCACGGGCGCATCAACCGGCATGGCGCTGGCGGGCGCCAGGCTGTTCGTAGACGAAGGAGCGTATGTCTTCATCACGGGCCGGCGGCAGGAAGCGCTGGACGAGGCGGTCAAGCTGATCGGCCGGAACGTGACCGCCGTGCAGGGCGATGCGTCCAACCGGCCGCACGGACGGTCACGTGCGGGCCGACCGTGATGGCGGGCGCGGGTCATCAGCTCGCCGGCCGTGAAGGCCAGATGCCGCCTGGCGCAGGACAGAAAGCCCGGGCCAGCCGGTATATGGACCGGCCCTTTACCGTCCTTGGACTGGCTTCACGATCTGCCGGGCGTGGCTACTGGGCGAACACGTGGATGTCCGCGCTTGCCATGATCTCCATGAAGGTCAGGTACTCCGCGATGGTCACGTCGTCGAAGGCCAGGTCAGTCTTCGCCACGTTGAAATGCTGCATCGATGGCCCGCAGATGTAGAGGCGGGCGCCGAGTGCCTGCAGCTGGCCGATCTTCTCCCGCGCCGGAATGTGCCCGGCCTTGGCGAGTCCGGCCCGCGCGAACCGGCTGAAGGGCCGGCCCGGCCCGTGCAGCTTTTCGGTGAAGCCTTTGGCCAGGACGCGTACCGCGGGTCCCTGGAAGTACAGCGAGACGTCGGTACCCTCCAGAGCAGCGGCGAGGGCAAACCCGAGCGGGGACAGCAGTTCCTCAAGTCCTGGGTCGGAGATGACCGCGGCAAGGCGCTGGCCCGGCCGCGGCGGCTGTGACGGCTTCGCGATCACGTAGCGGCAGGTGCCGTCGCTGCGCCCGGCGCTGGCAAGCTCCTGTCTGGTGGCCCGGCACCAGGCGCGTATGTCGTTGTCTATTGCATCGCCGGCGTCGGTGAGCAGTTCCAGCGTCTCCCCCTCGGCCAGCTCGGCGAGCCGCCGCGCGGCTGCGTAGGCGATGAACGTTGTGATGGTCTTGCCCCGCATGTCCAGCGAGGTGGAGGTTGTGGTCGGCATCGTCCGCCCCTTTCGCGCGCCTTACCAGGACGCGAGCCCGCACAGCCCCTGCTCAGCCTGTCAGGCACCGTGGCGCAAGTCGCGAGGACGTGCTCATCACGGCCGCCCCTTCAGTTCAACTGTGCGCGCCCTTAGCACGCCTGCGTAGGGGCGAAAGTCACCGGCGCCCAGGTACAGCACGCGCCGTGGCCTCGCGCATCCACCCCGAGAGGCGCCAGGCCGGCCAGCACGACACCACCGAAGTCACCCGCTGGCCCAGCCGCTACGTGAGGCGGCCCTTCACCATCCTCGGACTCACATCATGATCTTGAAACGGCCGTGCCCCGGCCTTCGACCTATCTAACAGCGAGCTTTACGGACTGGACTTGATGGGGATCAACTTGAGCTGGGTTTTTGCATACATGCGTGCTATCGACCCCCAGACGCCGAGGGCCAGTACCCTCAGATCAACGGCGAGATCTGGCACGCGCAGATGGAAAACTATGGGTGTGCCAGATCGTTGGCCGAACTACTCGAAAGTCCGTTTCCGGAGCGATCAGCATCGGGCCGATGGCGCCCCAGAGGGCTCGGTCGGCTACATCGTCGAGGTCTACGACGATGCTTACGAAGTCGAGGTCACGGAACCGGAAACGGGCGAAACGCTGTTCCTCGGAGCCGTTCCTGACGCCGACCTCGACCTGATTTCGGGCCACGGACCGGTTTCATAGGGCGCCAGTCCCGTCGATCGGGGTCGCCTCTCCAGCATCACCCCGCGGCTCCAGCATCACCCCGCGGCAAAGGCCCGGAGCAGCGGCTCGGCCTTAGGCCAGTCCTCGTCGACCGCTGGCCGGACTACCACGTCAATTCCTCGCGGCGTGCCCACCACGCCTCGGCGGCGTCCATCGCTCTCTCCGCCTCGGACACGCCCACTGTTCCATGTACTCCGGTTGGCTCATCCATAAACCCGGCCGATGCGACCCAGTGCAGGGGAATCAGGGTGATCTGCCCCGCGAGGAACTGGCGCTCGTCGAGCGTCACGGGTTCGGGAGCGGAACTGTCGTAGGCGTCGCAGAGTTCGCGGAGGTCGACGTTGACGCCACTATCAGATGCCCAGTACAGGCTGGCGGCTACGTCGTAGAGCCGCTCCCGGATGCGCACGAAATCCAGATCGAGATTCGCCCAGGAGCCATCTGACAGTTGGACCGCGTTGCCGAGCTTGTAGTCGCCGTGGATCGGAGCGCGCGGGAGGTCGACGCCGCGCCGGGCTTTGCCCAGCTCGTCGAGGAGGAGCTTGGCGCGGCGCACCACGGGCTCGGCCCCAGGGCCCAGACGGCGACGCGTGAAGCCGAGCCAGTAGTGCAACTGGCGGTGGGTTCGGTGGTCGTCGAGCGGCTCGGGCAGGTCCGGCTCCCAGGTCGCGCGCAGCCCCGCGTGCAGGCGGCCGAGCTCCTCGAACAGCCGCAGGTACGACTCCTGGCTTGGGTTTGGCTGCACGTGCGGGACAAATTCTTCGAGTTCCGCCCAGCGGCCACCGACCCTGGCGAGGTCCCGGCCGAGGATCGGCACCGGCTGGGCGACCCGAATCCCTGCCCGCTGGAGTCGCTCGCGCAGCCGGCGCAATCCCGCCACACGGCCGCGCGTCGCCCATGGTCGATGCACACGCAGGACGAGCGGTGCAGCGGCGTCGAGCCGGACGTTGAGGTTGAAACTGCCGCCGATGTCTTGCCACGTCCTGGCAGGCGCGACCTGATCGAGCAGCGCTGCGACCGCGGGGTCATTGGTGCTGGCTCTTGGCCCGAACCAGCTGGGCGGTGGTGGAGGTGGTGTCAAAGCTTGGGTCCTTCGTCGTGGAGCTTCACTGGAAGCACGCAAGCACACGCCTCGGATCGAGGAGGCCGAAATAGCCGAGATCACTGCCTGACAATCAGGCTCCCGGGAACGCGCCAACGACGGCGCGTGGCCCCACCCTGCCGAACGACCGAGGACCCGGACAACGCCAACCCGGCGCGTCAGCCGGCCCTTCAGCATGCCCGAAGGGAGAAACGAAAGCTCAGCAGACTGAGGCTGGTCCCACATTGGACCCACCATGGTCCCACCAGCTCAGATAAAAGAACGACCTGGAGCCTAAAACCCCAGGTCAGTACGGGTGCGCCGCCAGGGACTTGAACCCCGAACCTGCGGATTAAGAGTCCGCTGCTATGTTCGTTTATTCTGATTGAACTGCTGCTAAACAATGCTAGCACGTGCCGGGAGCTGCCATTTTGTCCGGCCGCCCGCATCCGCGCCGCGCTGCGGATACCGGGTTGTGCCGGACCGTACCGGGGCATCCGAGCAAACATGGAGCAAACATCGATGCGTATTGGTCTAGACCACCGTGGCGGGGACGTCGAAGACGCAGTCGGAACCGGCCGTGGGGCATCGTCGGCAAAGGTATAGGCGTCCGGCGCGGTCTGTGGTCCAAGCCGGCATGAGGTATCGACACGCTTCGTGATTCCTGCTGGCAAACCCGCGCTGGGCCCAGTGGCGCATGCTTCACCGGCACCCGTGCCCGGGGACCTCATCTAACCTTGAAGGATACGTCTTCCCGCGCGTCGCCGTCGGTGTCGAACCGGAAGACATACAGGCCCTCGTCCCGGAACGGTGCCGCCGTGCCGGGAGTGGCTGCGGGGTTGACAGTCATCGCCATGACCGTCCTGCCGGGAGGGCCCTCAAACAGATAGAGGTCGCAGAGGTTCAGCCGCGGGTCCTCGCGGCCGGTCGGAGTGTCGAAATGATGGGACATAAGTCTTTGCTCTCCTCGATCCGGTCGACACCTGCTCCTCCAGGGCAGGCCATCGGTCCATACGTCCGTCAGGATCTGCCAGGGACCTTCCGGAAACCTCTCGTTGACCTCTCGAGAGGGCACCCCGGGGGTGCTGCCGTCCCGGGACGACGACCACCCACCAGACCCGCCCACGCCGACTTCTCCAAGCGGCGGCTGGTGTCCCACGCCTCATGGCCCGGATAGTTGCCGACGTGGACGAGGCGGGTGGCGCGTGACATCGATCAAGCGTGCCGGGACCGTGTCTCCTGCTCCTGCGAAATGATGACAGTGGTCTCGTCCGGTCCGTGGTTCTTCAGGCCGCCCGCCCTCCTCAGGGATGGGATTCTCGGGCAGGTCCACCCTCTGGGCGGGCGATACGGTCGGGCTGTGATAATTGGCCTCATGCGTGCGGCCGGTCCGGCCGGGGAGCCGGCGACAGTGGCGGCCCGGCTGTTCGGCCCCATCGAGGTGGCAGCGGGCGGGCGCCGTCTCGGCCCGAGGGACCTCGGCGGCCCCAAGGCCAAGCAGGTGCTCGAGTTGCTGCTCATGGCGCGCGGCCACAGCGTGACCAAGGACCGCCTGGCCGACCGGCTGTGGGGCGAGGCCGTGCCCAAGCGGGCCTTCGCCGCCTTGGAGAATCACGTCTCACTCCTGCGACGCCATCTGGACGGCGTCGGGCGGGGCCGGGACCTGGTGGTTACCGACCCGGGCGGCTACCGGCTGGCTGCCGAGCAGATCGACCTGGACCTCGACCGCTTCGACGAGCGGATCACCGCCGCCGGGAAGGCCGGCACCAGGATGGCCCGCGAGCTGCTCAGCGAGGCTGTGCGGGCGGGGGCCCGGGGCGAGGTGCTGGAGGACGAGCCCTACGCGCAGTGGGCCGAGGAGCTGCGTCGCACCTACCGGGCCCGACTGCTGGGAGTGCACCTAGACGCGGCCGAGTCCGCCCTGGCCGAACGCGATACCAGGTCCGCCATCGACCATGCGCAGGCCGCCATGGCCATCGACCCCTACGCCGAGCGGGCCCACCGGCTGGCCATGCTGGCCCACTACACCCAGGGAGACCAGCGAGAAAGCCTGGCCGGGTACCAGCGCCTGCGGTCCCTGCTGTCGGCGGACCTGGGGGTGGAGCCGACGCCCCAGACCCGGCAGGTCCAGGCGGCCATCTTGGCTCAGGAGGCCCCCGCCTCGCTGCTTCCCCGCCCCCTGGAACGCCAGGGGCCGCCTCCGCGGCCAAACAATGCCCCCCTCATCGGCCGCCGGGCCGAGCTGCGCCGCCTGGAGGCCCTGGCCGGGGAGGCCTGCGATTCGACGCTGGCCATCGTCGTGGTCGAAGGGGAGAACGGGGTGGGCAAGACCCGGCTGCTGGACGAGCTGGCGGCCCGCCTGCCGGGGGTGGGCGTGGGCCGTGGCGACTGCACGGAGCTCGAGCGCCACCTGCCCTACGTCCCCCTGGCCTCGGCTCTGCGCGAGGCGCTCGGCGCCCCGGCCATCGCCGACGCCGGCCTGCCCGCCCTGGCAGCGGTGTTCCCCGAGCTTGGCCCCGGCCCGGCCGGCTCCCCTCCGTCGGAGACGGCGGCACTCGAGTCGCTCGTCGGGCTGTGGCGGTCCCATGCCCCCCTCGTCTTGCTCCTCGATGACCTCCACTGGGCCGATCCGGCCACCATGGCGGCCCTGGCATACCTGCACCGGCGCTCCGCCGTCCTCCCCGGTGCGGTGATCGCCACCGCGGGAGCCGAACAGGCGCTCACCAGCCACCAGCTTCACCGGCTCCCGGCCTCGGCCCGGATCACCCTGCCCCCACTCAGCCACGAGGAACTCGCCGAGGCCGGCCTGGAGCACCTGCATGCCCCCACCCGTGGCCATCCCCGGCTCCTGGCCGCCACCCTGGCCGCCGGCGACCGCGCCCAAGTCCTCGCCTCCCTGGCCGACGTGCTGCTCGCCCGGTGCCGGGCCGAGGGGCCGCAGGCCTACTCCCTGCTGGTCTGCGCCTCAGCGCTGGACCAGCCCTTCGACCCCGCCGTGCTGGCCCGGGTAGCGGGCCGGAGCCTGGACGAGGCCCTCGGCCGCCTGGAGAGCCTCCGGGAGCACCGGGTGCTGGAGGCCGCCGGCCTCGGCTACCGGTTCAGACACCAGATGGTCGGCGAGGCGCTACGGCAAAGCCTGTCGCCCGCCCTGCGGCGCTTCATCACCCAGAGAGCCGAACTGGCCCGGAC
Organism: uncultured Actinomycetota bacterium; assembly: GCA_963836195.1. GTDB lineage: Bacteria > Actinomycetota > Actinomycetes > Streptosporangiales > Streptosporangiaceae > Trebonia. The sequence goes on from CAWIIX010000028.1 coordinate 13,186, forward strand.
GGCGCCCGGACAGCAGGGGGCGCCGAGCACAGCGGGCTTCGACGCCGTCGACCACCCCATCTACGTGATAGACCCGGCCCGCGACCGCATCGTAGAGGCCAACCGGGCCTGCCAGTGGCTCGGCTACAGCCACGACGAGCTGCTGGCCACACCGGTCTCGGCCATCCACCCCGCCGAGTTCCCCCAGCTGGTCGACTGGGTGACCCAGGTCCGCAGCGACCAGATCGGGTGGAGCGGCCTGTTCAACTGCCGGACCAAGGACGGCACCTACACCCCAACAGACATGATGGCGCTCGCCCCCGACCCCAACGGCCTGGTGGTGATCTTCACCAGGGACCGCAGCGCCCACCGCAGCCTCGCGGCGTGACAGGGCTGAAGGACTGAAGGGCCCTGAAAGGTCCGTCGCGACCATGGCCTCGTAGCTGCCGAGCAAGCCCCCCGCCTTGGCGGTCAGGTCGGATCTGCAAATCAACAACCTAGCTCACCCAATCACCGCCGCTGGCAGCTCGGCGCGAGCTGATTTCGACCTCGAGTGGATGGTGAGCGAGTTCATCGAGCAGGTCTGGCAGCGGGGGTCGGGCTCCGGCAAGGTCCGGGCTCCGAGGGTGCCGAAAGAGAGGACGTGCCGGAGAAAGGACCCCAACGAGGCCACACCCGACCGCCGGGGACCGCTCCCTGAGGGGTCATCGGGAGGTTCCCGAGAGGTCGCCCGGAGAAAATCGGCGGGAGCCGGTCAGCGTCGAAGCACTCCGATGACGTCCGATCGAACGACAAGGGAAACGACAATGGCAGACCAATGTGACGTGATCGTGGTTAGCGGAGGGCCGGCGGCCCGGGCGGCAAATCCTGGCCACCGCTTCCACTCCTGTCATCCCGCCCATCAACCGACTGCGCGACGACCAGACCCGGGACACCCGCGACGCCACCTCGGCCCAGGAGGCGCCTGGCCGACTGGTCGTGCCAGGCAGCGGCGCAGCCGAGGAGGAAATGGCCCCGGCGTGGCACTGCCCAGGCGGCTTCGAGGCCACCGTCGTGGAGGCCGCGGAGCGTCTGCTGACCAGGGAGGAACCTTTCACGGGGCGACATGGCCTGCCGCTTCCTCGGCCTCCAGTGCATCCCGCCGGACCGGCGGGTGATCGCGCTAGACGCTGGCCCGCCGCTGGCTGCGGCCCGTCGTCGCGCCTGAACCGGCGGATTCTCCGATAACTCGTGTCGACAACCTCATCCTGAAAGAAGCGAACCAATGATCATCGCCTCAGGTTTCGGGGAGCAGGACCTGCTTGACGTCGTCGATGTGGCCGTGCGGGTCGTGGAGGCCGCTGGCGCCGTGGTGATCTTCGTGGGGGCAGTGATCGCCTTCGGACGGTTCTTTCGGGTGTCACTTCGCCGGGAGGGGATGGCACCGTTCGCCCCGGTACGCCTGGACCTGGGCCGCTTCCTGGCCCTCGGACTCGAGTTCCAGCTCGCTGCCGACATCCTGCGCACCGCTGTGTCACCTAGTTTCACAGAGCTGGCGCAGCTGGCCGCGATCGCAGCGATCCGGACGGCGCTGAACTTCTTCCTCGGCCGGGAGATCAAGGAGGAAAGCCAGCTCGTCCAGGCGGACCAGGCGGCCGCTGCACAACGCGCGGACGGTCCTCCGGGTCCGGCGGTGAAGCCCGTTCGCGGAGTCAGGGCCAACCATGATGCTGGCCCCGTTCCCGAGGCCCAGCCGGCCTTCGGCCGGCCCGAGCCGGATGAGCACGCCTGATGATCACAATCGTGCACGACGCCGCCCTGGTCGTTACCGCCGCCGGGCTCGTCGTTGCCGTCGTGGCGCTGGCCAGGACCCGGCGGATCCCGCTGTCGCTGGCCCTCCTGCTGGACTTCTTCACCGCGGCCAGCCTGCTCCGCCTAGCCGGCCCGCCAACCTGGTCAAGCCTCGCCGCCGCCGCTCTCACCATCACCATCCGCCAGCTCGCCAGCCGCGGCCTGCGCATCGCACAGCGCTCTGACCGCCTGAGCATCAAGCACGGACGCCAGCGATCCTCGACCACCCGGGCTCATCTTCGCCATCGGTGAGCGAGCCTTACGGGCCGGACCGCTTAGCCGCAGCGTGCGCCGCGCGGGGCGGGGCAGGGCGGCGAATGACGCGACCTCGGCAGGGCGGTGTCGAAGGCTGTCTCGAGCGGCGCGGTGGTGCGCAGGGTCTTGGTGCCCGCCGCCTTGCATGCAGGCGAGCAGTGTGTGTGCGTGAACCAGGAGATCCTGACCTTCGCCGGCCTGCTGTGGATGAACGGGCAGCCAGCTGCCGAACTGGAACAGATGGTCATGCGGCACTGCCGGGACCGGAATCCGATCGGGCCGAGCCGAGCGCAAGAACGGATGATCTGCGCTCCTTCATGCAGGGAGTCCGTCGAGTGTACGGACGTAAATATTCGGCGATCTGCGCAGGATGGCGATGTGCCGGCGTAGCGAATCCGGCGGGATCAGCGCGATGGTGAGCGCGATCGAGACCCGGCGCGGCCACGCCTGGAAGATGTTCTTGTCTTCTGTCTCCTTGTCGCCGTTGAATGCCTTGAGGATCGGCATCGCCAGCGCGGCGCCGGCCGCGAACGCGGCGAGGGCTATGACGACCGTGACCGCGTTCGGTCCGGCGGGCTGGCGGGTGCCAGCCACACCGATCCCGAGCAGCACGAGGTTTCCCGTCATAGCTGCCGTGAAGACCTTCCCGAAGGTCAGGAAGCAGATCGCCTCGTAGATTCCAGTGGTGAACGACAGCCCTACCAGCAGCCAGTCGCGAACTGCCAGGTCAGTCGGCGTGGCGTGCACGGCAGCTCGGTCCACAACCCTGTCGTTCATAATTCCTCCTGTATCTGCGCGCGGGTGCCGGCACCGGGTTTCGCCGGCCGCGGGCTGCCTCACGATTGCCGGAACTGCTGGCACAGCAGCAGGACGTTCAGGGCGATGATCACCGCCACGCACGTACCGCCGGCGGCGATGGTGCGGCGCTGGTTGACGTGCGGGCCCATGACGTCGCGCCGGCTGGTCAGGATGACTAGCGGCGTCAACGCGAACGGGATGCCGAAGGACAGCACGACCTGGCTGAGCACCAGAGCCCTGGTGGGATTGAGCCCGGCCGCCAGGATCGCCAGCGCGGGGATCATGGTGACCGCCCGTCGGGCCGGCAGCGGGACGCGGAGCCGGACGAAGCCGGCCATGATCACCTCGCCGGCGTAAGTGCCGACGCTGGATGAGGAGACGCCGGAGGCCAGCAGCGCGACCGCGAACACCAGCGCCGCGCCGCCGCCGGCGAGGCGGCCGAGTTGGGCGTGCGCCTGGCCGATGGTGTTCAGCCCGGCCAAGGCCGGGGTGTGGAAGGCGCGGGCGGCGACGGCGAGCATCGCCATGTTCGCCAGGCCGGCCAGTCCCAGGGCGGCGAGCACGTCCAGTTGCTGGAACCGGAGCAGGCGGTGGCAGTCGCGGTCGTCGCGGCCGGGGGCGCGGTCTTTGGTCAGGGCCGAGTGCAGGTAGATGACGTGCGGCATCACGGTGGCGCCGAGGATCCCCACCGCCAGGTACAGCGAGCCGGCGCCATCGAGGCCGGGCATCAGGCCGCGCAGCGAATCGTGGACGGACGGGCCGAGCTTAAGGGCCTCGTACAAGAAGCCGGCGGTGACGAGCCCGAGCAGCGCGATGATCGCCAGCTCGAAACTGCGCCTGCCACGGGCCCGCAGCCCGAGGATGGCGAAGGTGATCAGGCCGGTGATCAGCCCGGCCGGCAGCATTGGCACGCCGAACAGGAGGTTCAGCCCGAGTGCGGCGCCGATGAACTCGGCCACGTCGGTGGCCATGGCCACCACCTCGCCCTGCACCCACATGCCCCAGGCGGCCGGGCGCGGAAGTCGGTCGCGGACCAGTTCCGGCAGCGCGCGGCCGGTGACGATGCCCAGCTTGGCTGACAGGTACTGCACCAGCATCGCCATCAGGTTCGCGGCCAGGACCACCCACAGCAGCAGGTAGCCGAACTGCGCCCCGCCCTGGATGTTAGTGGCGAAGTTCCCGGGATCGACGTACGCCACCGACGCGACGAACGCCGGGCCGAGCATGGCCAGCGCGCCCCGGATCCGCCCCCGGGCCAGCAGCCGGTCAAGCGCGCTCGGGCCGACGGTCAGCGAGGGCTCCTGACTCACCACCGGGATGACAGCATCCCCGGCCGTGAACTCAGTCTGCGCGATGGTCATGGATTCTCCTTTACGGGCAGCACTGGGCTTCGCGCTCCATTGGATGAGAGGGCATCGCATGATCTTGTGATTCGCGCTCACCAAGCCGGCCCGGAAACTAAGCGGCACCGGCGGGGACACCGGCCTACGGCCCAGATGCTCACGGGGCAGCCGCTGGCAACCGCCTCGAGGAAGACGGAAAGGAGCCCACCATCATGACTCAGAACCCGGTACCTTCCCCTCCTCGGCTGCGCCGCTGCCTGGCACGACCAGTCGGCCAGGCGCCTCCTGGGCCGAGGTGGCGTCGCGGGTGTCCCGGGTCTGGTCGTCGCGCAGTCGGTTGATGGGCGGGATGACAGGAGTGGAAGCGGTGGCCAGGATTTGCCGCCCGGGCCGCCGGCCCTCCGCTAACCACGATCACGTCACATTGGTCTGCCATTGTCGTTTCCCTTGTCGTTCGATCGGACGTCATCGGAGTGCTTCGACGCTGACCGGCTCCCGCCGATTTTCTCCGGGCGACCTCTCGGGAACCTCCCGATGACCCCTCAGGGAGCGGTCCCCGGCGGTCGGGTGTGGCCTCGTTGGGGTCCTTTCTCCGGCACGTCCTCTCTTTCGGCACCCTCGGAGCCCGGACCTTGCCGGAGCCCGACCCCCGCTGCCAGACCTGCTCGATGAACTCGCTCACCATCCACTCGAGGTCGAAATCCATGAATGGGTGCTCCAAGATCAGCGGCATCGAGTGCGCTAGCGCCCGCGGCTGCCGCGAACTATCCGGGCCATGAGGCGTGGGACACCAGCCGCCGCTTGGAGAAGTCGGCGTGGGCGGGTCTGGTGGGTGGTCGTCGTCCCGGGACGGCAGCACCCCCGGGGTGCCCTCTCGAGAGGTCAACGAGAGGTTTCCGGAAGGTCCCTGGCAGATCCTGACGGACGTATGGACCGATGGCCTGCCCTGGAGGAGCAGGTGTCGACCGGATCGAGGAGAGCAAAGACTTATGTCCCATCATTTCGACACTCCGACCGGCCGCGAGGACCCGCGGCTGAACCTCTGCGACCTCTATCTGTTTGAGGGCCCTCCCGGCAGGACGGTCATGGCGATGACTGTCAACCCCGCAGCCACTCCCGGCACGGCGGCACCGTTCCGGGACGAGGGCCTGTATGTCTTCCGGTTCGACACCGACGGCGACGCGCGGGAAGACGTATCCTTCAAGGTCCGCTTCGGCCAGATCGATCACCGTCAGGACGAGAACGACGACGTGCAGAGCTTCGAGGTCCGCCGGGCCGCCGGCCAGGACGCCGACCACGGCGCCGGGGGCGAGCTGCTCGCCGAGGGTTGCATATCCGCGGTCATCACCGGCGACAGCGGCATTCAGGTGTTCGCCGGCGTGACGGCGGACCAGTTCGCCGGCGACGCTACCGCCCTGGAATCGTTCGAGGCCGCTCTTGCCGCGGGGAAGTACACGCCCGAAGCATTCGAGAACCATTCCGACTTCTTCCACCCGCGCAATGTCGCCGTCATCGTTGTCCAGGTACCCACAGAACTGATCGGAGTCGGCCTCGTGCACGGCTGGGCGACAGTTTCTCTGTACGGGCACGCCCCGGAGGTGCAGGTGGCCCGCTGGGGGCTTCCCCTCATCACGCACCTGCTGATCAGGGAGCCAGAGATGCGCGAGGATTACAACCGGTCCGTGCCGTCCGGGGACAACGACCGGTTCACCACTCATATCGCCGCGGTAATACGCGAGACCACCAGGCTGGCGAGGTCAGCCGCCGACCCCGCCGCCTACGCCCAGCGGGCCGTCGACAAGCTCGGCGTGATGACCTTGCCCTACCAGCTCGGCACCCCAGCCTCCTTTGACTATGCGGGCTTCAACGGGCGGGGCCTGGACGATGACGTCATGGACGTCATGCTGTCCCTGACGACCAACTCAGCCCTCGGCGACGGCGTCGCCCCCGACCCGGCTCGGATCCGTGCCGAATTCCCTTACTTCCGGGCAGCCTGAGCCTTGCGTGATGCCTCGCGGAAGGAGCGGCCGTCGCGCGGGACAGCGCCCACACTCCAGGCGTGCACCCGGCCTGGCGTCGCACGATCGGCCGTGCCATCGCCATCACAGCCAGTCGATGCCCGCTGCGGCTCGGCGCAGGCCGGCGACGGCGGCAGGTATCGGGCGTCCCGGATTTTCCCGCGGAGGCCCCCCGGATGCTCCGAGGAACAGGCCAAAGCTTCTTGTTCCTTGGGGAACAAAGGTCACAGCACTCAGATAGGAGGAAATGAGGATGTTCGGGAAGAAGTACGTTAATGACCTGATCAGCCGGAGCGCGGAGAGCACGGCCGATCGGGCGCGGTTCCTGGGGAGCGCGAGCGCGGCGGGCCTGGGGCTGGTAGGCGCAGGCCTGATCAGGTGGATGGCCACCCCGGCGCTCGCAGCTCAGGCCGGTGACGCGAACGCGATCTCCGACAGCACGATCCTCAACTTCGCGCTGAACCTCGAGTACCTCGAGGCAGAGTTCTACTCCTACGCGGTGAACGGGGAGGGGCTGCCAGAGAACCTGACCCACGGCACGGGGCAGCGCGGCCCGGTGACTGGCGGCCACGCGGTGCAGTTCGGCAGCGGGTCAGTCCGGCAGTTCGCCAAGGAGATCGCCCGCGATGAGCACGAGCACGTGGAGTTCTTCCGCTCTGCGCTCGGGTCTGCCGCGGTCGCCCGTCCGGCCATCAACATGCAGCAGAGCTTTACCGACGCGGCAGCCGCAGCAGGCCTGATCAAGGCCGGGGAGACCTTCGACGTATTCGCCAGCGAGGACAACTTCCTGCGCGGAGCCTTCCTCTTCGAGGACGTCGGGGTCACCGCCTTCAAGGGCGCGGCGCCCCTGATCGACAACAAGACCTACCTGGACGCCGCCGCGGGCATCCTGGCCGTGGAGGCCTACCACGCGGCAACGGTCCGGACCGTGCTGTACGAGCGCGGCGGCGCCGACGACGCCAACGCGATCTCCCGCGCCCGCGACGGCCTCAACGGGCGCCCCGGCCTGGACCAGGGCATCACCATCGACGGGGAGGCCAACATCGTTCCCGACGACGGCAACGGCATCGCCTTCGGCCGTACCCCGGGCCAGATACTCAACATCGTCTACCTGACTCCGGGCCAGGCCACCTCGGGAGGGTTCTACCCGAATGGCCTAAACGGCGAGCTGACTACCAGCGGCTAACCCAGCACCCCCGTTTGTGGCGCCAACGAATCCGCGACCGACTGGCCGAAGCCGGCCCCGCTACAAGCAGAAGGGAAGCACCGCTCGTGAATCCCACAGAGCCCATCATCATCGGCGTGTCCCACCAGATCGGGCATTACGCCGACGCGATCCGCGTGCCGGCCGGCTACGAGCAGATCATCACCTCGGGGACACCGGGGCTGACCGCTGACGGCGAACTGCCCGACAATATCGCCGACCAGGCCCGCCAGGCCTGGCAGAACATCGAGGGTGCCCTGGCCAAGGCCGGGGCGAGCATCCCCGACGTGGTCAGCATCCGGCAGTGGCTGACGGACGCCGACGGCATCAAGGCCTACACCCTCGTTCGCAGCGAATTCGTCAAGCACGAATGCGCCTCGATGCTGGCCGTGATACCAGCGCTGGTGTGGCCCAGTATCAAGGTCGAGATCGAGGTCGTCGCTGTCCGAGCATCACCTGCCAGCTGAACCTCGCGCAGCTAGACAGCCGTCACCAAGATCCCCAGCTGCGACAGAATGCCCAGGCTGTCGCTGCTTCCCCAGCGCTCGGCGATCACGGAATTTTCGAACCTGCCCATCTGAAGACCGCGGACCTCGAAGTGCTCCCCGGTCGGGGGGATGCCCATGTAGTCCCCTTGATGGGTTCCGGAAAGGCGGTAGACCATCGTGCCGTAATCCTCGTCGGCGGACAGCGCGTCTACCTCCATGCGGAAGTCCGGAAATGACGTCGTGAATTCTCGCCAGAACTGCTTGACGCCCTCGACGCCAGGAGCTTGGTCAGACGACGGATCGTGGTCGACGACATTTGCGGCAAATACCTCCCCGAGGCGGTCGAACCCACGTGCGGCCAAGAGATCGTGGCAGTGGGCATGTGCAGCGATGTTCTCTTCCCTGGACATCTGCGTCTCCTCATCGTCGGGTCATGTGAGCGCGCCGGCGCACGGCGGCTTCGTCATTGGCGGTGACGGCCTGGATCAGTTCCCTGGCAAGCTCAGGTCGGCCCGCTCGGCAGCCGAGCCAGCCCCGCCAGCCGCGTCGTCGGCACGCTATACCTGGTTAGATGCCCGTGTTGGGCTCGCTGTAGTACGGGAACTCGGCGCGCCTCCGAGGCCTCGCCGGAATCGGCACATCGTCGCGCAGCGCCGGGTTAGTCATGATGCTCAGTTGCACGTCCATCACGTTGTCGGTGAGGGTCCGGCCGTTGAAGTTCGCGTAGCTGAACGCCGCCCAGGTATCCGCTTCGCAGGCCAGGATTGTCGGGATCAGGCCGTTGAACACGCGGTTGCGCTACTCGGCGGGCTTGGCTGCGGACTCGGCGAGGGTGCTCATCTTCTCGACCGCGTCACCGATGTGCGTCGCGAACATCGGCAGGTCACCCGACGGAGCTCGGCGACGATGGCGCCGTGTTCGAGCCGGGCGCGGGTGGCGCGCGGCAGGCCCGGGAGGGCACGAACGTACACCGGGCACGCCGCAGCATCCTTGGCGGCTACTTGAGCTCCCCTGTGATGTGATGCCGCTGGAACCCGGGCAGGCCGTGCGGCTCATGCCTTGGGCGGTACCACGTCTCGATACATCCCGGTTGATCGCACCGAACCACGATGTGCCCGCGCCTGGGATCGCCGGGTACAACGGGCAGCCGCATGGCGCCCAGCCGATGCTCACCCGATCCGGCCCCCGGCAGGGATCTGCCCGCCAGCGCATTCGCCCGTCGGACGCGAAACCCCACCGGGTTGGTGCCTGGCGGGCTCCCGCGGATTCGTGGGGTTACGGCCCGTACCGCCGGCCGCGCTACAGGCTCGGCAGCGCCGAGTAGATCCGGCCTGCGAACTCGGCGACCTTCGCCGCCGGCAGATGCGTCGCCAGGTCCGCTTCGCTGATCATGCCAATGATCTGCTGGTCCTCGATGACCGGCAGTCGCCTGATGTGGTGCTCCTCCATGAGCCGGAGCACCTCGTCATCGTCGGCGTTGGCGTCGACCCAGACCGGCTTCCCCTGGGCCAGATCACCAGCAGTGGTCTTCTTGGGATCGCGGCCCTCGGCGAGGCACTTTACGACGATGTCACGGTCAGTGATGATGCCTTGCAACCGATTGTCCAGTCCGCAGATCGGCAGGGCACCGAAGTGGTTGTCCCGCATCATGCGCGCAGCCATCTCCAATGTCTCGCTCGCCGCGACACACTCGGCGCCTCGATGCATGATCTCCTTCGCCTTGCTCATCGCTACACCTCCCAGATAGGCGGGACCCTGCTGGCGCGGGGCGTCTCCCACAGGGCGAAGGTCGCAGCCTGCCCCTCCATCCGCAGCAGCGGCGGCAGTAGTGATGGTCGCGTGGCATGTCCCGGGCGGTAGCTCACCGCGCACAGCAGCTTACACAACACGCTACGACGACCGGGCGCCCGACGGAACCCATGCGGCGTCCACGTTCCCACGGGGCGTGACCAGCACAACCGGACAGGCGAGAGATGTCTACGGTGGCTGGGCCCCCGCAACGCGATTCCCGCAGCCATGCGTCCGCTGCCCGCGTCCGCCCGTTGTGAGGTGCCGTCGGGCGGCGAGCCCGGCTTGCCGGGCGAGGTCATCGGTGGCGGCGTCATAGTTGCGGGCCGCAGCGCGGGGCGGGAGTGCGGGGGAAGGTCGCGCAGAGAGGGTTCGGCTGGCCGGTGATGAGCACAGCCGCTCGGTGGTGAGGGAACATTGCCTGACGGCTTCCGACGGGCTCCAGATCGACCCGATCTGTGACGCCGATCCAGTCCCAGATGAAATCAGTAAAGGCATCCAGAACGGCAGTTATCTGAAGTCGTCCTGTCTACGCCGAGTCTGACCAGGGCGTCTGCGGCGGTGACATGTAACCGCACAGCGTTCATATAGTAGCCTCTTAGTTCTAAAAACCTCACCGAAGAGAGGATTCGTGAGAGCACTGCAGCGGAGACACTGTTCAGGTAATGCGTCCATCGCCTAGGCAAAAGCACACAAAACATCCCCGGCGATTACAGCGAAGACACCCAAATCCGGGCTTAAGATAACGGCGGCTACGTGCGCGCCTCCATCAGGGACCGCTGTCACACTAAGTAATCGAGCTGGCCGCTACCGGGCAGCACGACATGGCCGCCACCGGGCAGGTCCGGCCCGGCTGGCCGTCGTCACACCCCACACCAGGAAATACAGCACGATCCGAATAAGTGCTCCCCGCCTGTACTGTCGCACCGCTGACGTCTCCGCCTTGACGATGTACTTGGCGTGTACCTCGTCCGTTCCGGGTGCCTGCGGCTGCCGGCTGGGGTGCAGGTCGTCAGCGCCGGCTGCCTGGCCAGGTACATAGCAGGTACACCAGAGGTCGATCCGAGGGCCATGACCTGTCCGGAAGACGATCACCGCCGCGTTGCAGAGGCTGTGGTCTGTCCCGCCAGAGGAGCTACCCGGGTTCCTCCGTGATCACCCGGAGCTGGGTTCCCCCGCTGCGGCCGCCATGGTCCGTGAAGATCTCACCCGGGTGCCTTCCGGGGAGAGCGACGAGCCGGTACGGGCACGCCTGGCCTTGATCGAGGGACTCGCGTCTGGCCGTTCCCCGGACGATGTCGCACGGGGGTACCTGGAGGCGATTAGCCAGTTCGGCGTGCGGTTTATGGGCCGGTTCGACCAGCTGCTCGCCGACCTTGCTACTGACTCGGCCGACGTGGCGCAAGTGAGGCGTGCCCGCCAGGTGGCTATCGACATGGGCCGCGAGGACCTGGAGGCAGCCCTGAACGTGCACTTGACCGCCTTGTTGCTAGCTCGGCCGGTGATCAGCGCCGAGGGCATCGATGAGGTCATCGACTTGCTGCAGCGGTCGCTGAGCCTGATTTCCGAAGACCACCCGTTGTGGCTGGAGGCGGCAGTCAATCTCGCCGGCGCATACCGCCTGAGGCCAGTCGGCGATGCCACCGAAGACAGGGAAGCGCAACAGCGGCTGATGGAGCGCGTCCTTGAGGTCTGCGACCGGGGGACCGATGCGCGCAGGTGGGCGCTGGCTCAGACGAATTACGGCCTGCTGCTGGCCGAGCGCCCAGGCGGCGGGCGCGAGGACCTGGCCAGGGGAATCGAGCACGTTGAGGCTGGCTTGGAGGAGAAATCGCCCCAGGCAAGCGTCGTCGACTGGGCCCACTCTCTGCTCAACCTCGGGCTTCTGCTCAGCCGCCGGGGTGAGGCCGGCGACCGCACGCGTGCCCGGGACTGCTAAGTGCAAGCGCTGGCGCACCTTAACGCTGGCGACGGCCTCGCATTGTGGGGGACGCTGCAGAACAACCTGGGCGATCTTCTGCTTAGCGGCGACTCCCCAGACCCGGAGGCGGCCGGCGGCGCGGCCCGGTCGGCGCTGGCGGTCATCGACGGCGCTGACGATCCGCTCCTGGCAGGGCGCCTGAAATGGATGCTGGCGCGCGCGGAAGACCATCGGACTGGCCCGCTGCTACAGACGCGCTGCGGCTGCGGAACGAGGCATTCCAAATGCTCAGCCCGCATATTGCGCCTAGCCTGCACTCGACCATCGGGAGCGAGCTGTTCGAGGCGCACGCCCGGCTGGGCGACTGGGGGGCAGCGGCCGACGTCGCCGCCAGCCAGCTCACCGCATTTGCCATCCTCTACAACGCCCAGGCCAGCGCACAGGACCAGCGCAGGGTGCTGGCGAGGATCCCGCGGCTGGGACGATGGGCCGCCTACGCCCTGGCCAGGGCAGGACGGGCCCGGGAAGCGGTCGAGGCGATCGAGCACGCCAGGGCGCGCCAGCTGTCGGTGTCCGCCTCCCGGGACACCGCTGACCTGGCGCAGCTGGCCAAGATAGACGAGCAGCTCGCCGCCGTGGTTTTGTTCGTGTGATGTGACCGCACTTGTTCGTCAGGAGTGACCGCAGGGCCGTTTTGGTGAAGTCGTTGTTTGTGAGTTCTGACCGCACCCTGTGGCTCGTGGTGAGATGCTGGATGCGCTTCGTGACGAAGGAGCGTTCCCCCGTGCCCCCTTCGAAGGTCGAGCTTTACGCCGCGATCCGCCGGGATGCCCGCGCGGGTATGTCCGGCCGTGCGATCGAGAAGAAGTACCGGGTCGGGCGCCGGACCATCGTGCGGGCCCTGTCCTCGGCATGGCCCGAGCCCCGCAGGCAGCTTCCGCCCAGGGCCTCGAAGCTGGACCCGTTCAAGCCCGTCATCGACGAGATCCTGAAGGCGGACCTGGACGCGCCGCGCAAGCAGCGGCACACGATCACCAGGATCTACGGCCGGCTGATGGACGAGCACGGCATGGCCGACGTGTCCTATCCCGTGGTCCGGGCCTACGTCGCCGAGCGGAGGCCGCAGGTGCGGGCGGAGGCCGGCCGCGGGCCGGCCGAGGTCTTCGTGCCGCAGTCGCACAGACCCGGCGACGAGGCGGAAGTCGACTTCGGCGAGGTCGTGGTGCGGCTGGCCGGGGCGGACGTCAGGTGCTTCCTGTTCTGCCTGCGGCTGTCCTTCTCCGGCAAGGCGGTGCACCGGGTCTCGCTGTCGGGCGGGCAGGAGGCGTTCTTCGAGGGCCACGAGCATGCCTTCCGCGTGCTGGGCGGGGTCCCGGCCGGGAAGATCCGCTACGACAACCTCAAGGCCGCAGTCGCGCAGGTCATCGGGCTCAGCCGGTCCAGGGTCGAGGCCGAGCGGTGGACCGCGTTCCGCTCGCACTGGGCCCTGGACGCCTTCTACTGCCGCCCCGGCATCGAGGGCGCCCACGAGAAGGGCGGGGTGGAAGGGCAGATCGGCTGGTTCCGACGCAACCACCTGGTCCCCGTCCCCGACGTGCCGTCAATCCAGGCGCTCAACGCGATGATCGACGCCTGGGACGCCGGCGACGAGGCCCGGCGGATCGGCAGCAGGGCGCGGACCGTCGCGGAGTTCCTCGCGATCGAGCGGCCGCTGCTGCGCCCGCTGCCGGAGGAGCCGTTCGAGACGGGCCTGTGGCTGTCCCCGCGGGTGGACCGGTTCGCCCAGGTCATGGTCCGCAACAACCGCTACTCGGTGCCGGTGCGGCTGATCGGCCGCCGGGTCCGGGTCCTGCTGCACGCCTCGGACCTGGTCATCTACGACGGGCGCGCGGAAGCCGCCCGGCACGAGCGGCTGCCCGGCAGGGCCGGCGCCCGCCTGGACCTGGACCACTACCTGGAGGCCCTGGTCCGCAAGCCCGGCGCGCTGCCCGGGGCCACCGCCCTGGAGCAGGCCCGCGCCGCCGGGAAGTTCACCCCCGTCCACGACGCATGGTGGGCGGCGGCCCGCAAGGCCCACGGCGACGCCGCCGGCACCAGGGCGCTGGTCGAGGTCCTGCTGCTGCACCGCCACATGGACGGCGAGCACGTCGTCGCCGGGCTCGCCGCCGCCCTGCGGGCCGGTGCGCTGACCGCCGACGCGGTCGCGCTGGAGGCCCGCAAGTCCGCCGACGACGCAGATCAGCCCGCCCAGGATGCCGCCCCGGCCGGCCCGCCGCCGGTCGCGTCCCTGACCGCCCGCCGCCTGGAGAAACTGCCGCCCGACACCCGGCCGCTGCCCTCGGTCGCCGCCTACGACCAGCTGCTCCGCCACTGCCGCACCGCACAGGAAGGAACCCGGCCATGACAACCAAGCCCCGCCGCGGACTGACCGAGCAGGCCGCCGAAGCCGCCGTCGACCAGGCCTGCCGGATGCTGCACCTCCCCACCATCCGCGCCCAGTTCCCCGACCTCGCCGACGCCGCCGCCCGCGAGCAGATGTCCTACCGCGGCTTCCTCGCCGAGATGCTCATGGCCGAGTGCGACGACCGCGCCCGCCGCCGCTCCGAGCGCCAGATCAAGGCCGCCGGGTTCCCCCGCGAGAAATCGCTGCGCGCCTTCGACTTCGACGCGAACCCGGCCATCGACCCCGCCGTCGTCAACACCCTCGCCACCTGCGACTGGATCAGGAAAGGGCTGCCGCTCTGCCTGATCGGCGACTCCGGCACCGGCAAGTCCCACCTGCTCATCGCCCTGGGAACCGAGGCAGCCATGGCCGGCTACCGCGTCCGCTACACCCTGGCCGCCAAGCTGGTCAACGAGCTCGTCGAGGCCGCCGACGACAGGCAGCTCACCAAGACCATCAACCGCTACGGCCGCGTCGACCTGCTCTGCGTCGACGAGCTCGGCTACATGGAACTCGACCGCCGCGGCGCCGAGCTCCTCTTCCAGGTCCTGACAGAGCGGGAGGAAAAGGCGAGTGTCGCGATAGCGTCCAACGAGTCGTTCAGCGGCTGGACCAAGACCTTCACCGACCCCCGCCTCTGCGCCGCCATCGTCGACCGCCTCACCTTCGGCGGCAACATCATCGAGACCGGCACCGACTCCTACCGCCTCGCCCAGGCCCGCGCCGCCCAGCAAGCCCCCGCCCGCCCGAAGAAACAGCCCGCGCCCGCCATCGCCGGCGAAACCCCGCTCTTCGGCCAGGAGCAGTCGTGAGCACGGACCGGCCCGGCTCCCGCCGCCCCGCCCGGACAGCCTTACCCCGGCACCGTCATGCCCCGGACCTGCATCGACACCGCCGACGCGATCGAGCTCGCCGAAATCCTCCAGCTCATCGCCCGCTGGCTAACCGCCGACCCCGAGCGTCTTGCCGCCTCACTGCTCGACTTCATCGGCCACCCCGCCTACGGCCCGGACGCGCTCCGCGCCGACCTGGACCGCCTCGCCTTCCTCCTCGGCGGCAACGACGGCGAGTTCCTCCTCGGCGACGACCCCGATTTACCCTGCCGCCCCGCCGCGACCGCGGTCAGAACTCGCGAACAAAAATCATCCGCGCAGCCGCCAAGTGCGGTCAGAACTCACGAACAACCGCGGTTGAAACTCACGAACGAAGCCACCGCCGCGTACCGCGCGGTCCTCGCCGCCCTTCGCATGGCACTGGACGCAGCGGGTTCAGCAAGTGCGGCATCCCCGGTCAGCGCGGGCGGAGGAATCGCCGCAGCGGAAAGGGGAATCCAGCGGCTGCTGCCCGAGATCCGCCGCATTCCCGGGCTCGAGCTCTTCCTGCAGCCCGCGTCCCTGGCCGACATCTGCAGTGCGGCCGACGGCCATCCTGTCATCTACCTGGTGTCCGCACCGTGGGGGAGCTATGCGCTCATCTCACGGTCCTTGGCCAGGGAGCCGATCGTGGACGCGATACCGGTCCCGGAAGTTACCAGCACGAGCATCGCTCACCTCATCACTGTGTCACCCACCGGGGCGCCAGGATTCTTCCTGGCGCAGGCGGCGAAGGGCGCCACCCGACCCCGGCTGCTGCGCGCTGCGATTCACCGGCTAGACGAGATCACGCCCCTCATCCAGCCGGTCGCCGATGCCCTCGCTGGCGACCCCGACAACATCGCGATCGTCATCCCGACTGGGCTGCTGGGTCTGCTGCCCCTCGCCGCGGTACCCGTATCCGGCTAGGCAGGGCCAGTACTGGACGACATCGGCGAAATCCACCTCGCCCCTTCCGCAGGCGTCTACGGGGCGAGTCGGCGACGTGCCCTTCATTCCGCCGAACTCCGGCTCGTCGGCGTCGCGGACCCGGCAGGCCCCCAGCCCCTGCCTGCCGCCAGAGCCGAACTTGCCGCCATCCGCAAGCTCTTCGCCCCAGGCTCGCAGATCGCCTGTGCATTCGGGGAAGACGCAACCCGGGCATGGATCCTGGCGCAGATTCCCGGAGCATCGCACGTCCACCTGGCCTGCCACGGGTCCAGCGACTTGACCAGCCAGGCAGGCGGATCCCTCCTCCTAGCCAACAACACCAGGCTCACCGTCACCGACCTGACCGACGGGCGCCTCACCGGATGTCGGCTCGCCACCGCCAGCGCGTGCCAGTCAGGGCACTACTCCATCACCGACACCCCGGAGGAATTCGCCGGGCTCCCGGCAGGATTCCTCCAGGCCGGAGCCGCCCGCGCGGTCGTCAGTCTCTGGCAGGTCCGTGACGACGCGACGGCACTCCTGATGACGCGCTTCTACGAGCTCCTCAACCCCGACCCTGGTAACGCCAGCCCGCAGCCGGCTCACGCCCTGCGCGAGGCACGAACCTGGATGCGCCACCTCACCACACACCAAGTCGGACAGTTCACACAAGGCCATCCCCACCTAGCCCAGGCCATCAACCTACGCCCCTCCGCCACCACCGGCTCTCCAGCGCCTCCTTATGCCGAACCCCAATTCTGGGCAGCGTTCACGGCCTGGGGATACTAGCCAAAATGCGACAATGGGCGGTCATCGCATATCTGACGCGGATCTGTGACGACCCAGCTTGATCATTTCTTGCCACTGTCGGCTGAATTCCATCCGCCCGCAGGAAATGCTCGAATCCGCGCACCGGACGCGCATCCGAGGGTGTGCTGCAATCGGTTATATTGCGGACGCCAACGGTGGCCGAGCGAGTTCGCGTGACGACCGTTCCAGGGCCGTAAGGCGGGTTTCCGCTGGTGACAGCTGGCCAAGGTCCAGGTTGAAGGATCATCCCTCACCTGGAGGCACGTCATGAACGGCACTCGGGACATCGTGTCCAAGCGGTGCGGCTGCACCGATGCGGACACCGGCCGGCAGCTCGCGGGCCACTGCCCGCGGCTGGCCGAGCCAGGGCACGGCAGCTGGTACTACGCCGTGCAGGTCACCACCGTCGGCGGGCGCAAGGCCCGCTACCGCCGCGGCGGGTTCGCAACCAGGGAGGCGGCCATCGCCGCCCGCCAGGCCATCCTCGACGGCCCGGCCGATGAGGCCAGGGCAGGCGCGTGGACGGTCGCGCGGTGGCTACGGTACTGGCTGGCCCAGGCCGAGCCGCACCTGCGCCCTTCAACCGCGCACGGCTACCGCGACCACATCGACCGGTACCTCATCCCCAGCATCGGCCGGATCACCCTCGCCGACCTCACCAGCAGGCGACTGCAGGCCTGCTTCAACCTGCTCGCCCGCCAGCGCACCAGGAACGGCACGCCCATCGCCGCGTCCACCGTCGACAGGGTCCGGGCGACACTGCGCTCGGCGCTGAACGCTGCCGTCCGCGAGGGCCTGATCGCCAGCAACCCGCTCGTCCACGTCCGGCTGGACAAGCCGGTGCGCCCGCATCCGGTCATCTGGACCGACGAGCGCGTCGAGGCCTGCCGCCGGGACGGCATCCGCCCGCCGGTCGCCGTCTGGACGCTGCGGCAGCTCACCACCTTCCTGACCGGCGTGGAGAACGACCGGCTGGCCCCGCTGTGGTGGCTGATCGCGCTGCGCGGCCTGCGCCGCGGGGAGGCCGCCGCTCTGGACCGAGACGACCTGGACTCCGAGGCCCGCGAGCTGACCATCTCCCGCCAGCTCATCGCCCTGCCTGGGGAACTGTACTGCGGACCGCCGAAGAGCCGCGCCAGCTGCCGGACGATCGCCCTGGACGAGGCCGGCACCCGAAGGCTTGTCGACCAGGCCGTCAGGCAGACGGTCGAGCTGCTGCGGCATCAGTTCGCCGAGCAGCGCCGCAGCGACTCCCGCGCCCACACCGGCCCGGGCTGGCGGCAGGGACGGGCGCTGTTCACCTACGCCGACGGACGCCCGATCCGGCCCGAGTACCTCACCCACCGATTTCACGTGCTCATCCAGGAATTGGACCTGCCGCCGATCAGACTCCACGACCTGCGCCACGGCGCCGCCACCATCGCCCTGGCATCCCGCACCGACCTGAAGGTCATCCAGCAGATGCTGGGGCATTCCAGCATCGTCACTACAGCCGACACCTATACCAACTCTCGGGAATTGCATCTGACGGGCGTATTCTGTCCGGTTTCGCGGCTATCCCTGGCCTCCTGATGAACTAATCGTAGCGTCTCGGATACCTATTGTTTCTTGAAGTTGCTGCGGGCGCGTCCCGTTGGATGCATGATCCCTTCGTCGGGCGGTTGCCGTTTCGGGGGACTCGGGGGTCGGGTGGGGCGGGGTGATCTGGCGGGCGCTGCCCGCCTGGAGCTGGTGTCCGGGGTGGTGCAGCTGCACCCGGAGGACGCGATGCTCGAGTCGATGCTGCGGGGCTGGCGGGCTCAGCAGGTCGCGCGGGGGCTGCGGGAGGACACGATCGTGCCGCGGGAGCGGCTGGTGCGCCGGTTCGGCGAGTTCGCCGGGGAGTACCCGTGGCAGTGGCTGCCGGGGCACATGGACGAGTGGTCGCTGCACCTGACCGCTGAGGAGCACCTGGCCCCGTCGACGATCCGGTCCTACCAGTGCACGCTGCGGCAGTTCAGCGAGTACCTGAGTGATGGCCGGTATGGCTGGGCGGTTGCGTGCGAGGAGGCGTTCGGCCCTGGGCGGCACCCGGTGGCGATCGCCCATGAGTGGAACACGATCGCGCACCTCAATGACTACGAGGGGAACCCGGAGGCCAGGCCGTTCACCCGCGAGGAACTGCAGCGGTTCCTGGACTATGCCGACGATCAGGTCGAGCGGGCCGTGAACAGCAGGCGGAAGGGAGCGCTGGCTGCCTACCGGGACGCGACGCTGTTCAAGGTGATCTACGGGTGGGGGCTGCGGCGCACCGAGACGTCGAAGCTTGACCTGGCCGACTGGGGCCGCAACTCGTCGGCTCCGGAGTTCGGCCGGTACGGGATGCTGAACGTCCGCTACGGGAAGGCGAAGAAGGGGCAGCCGCCGCGGCGGCGGAACGTGGCCTCTGTGATGGGGTGGGCGGTGGAGGCGGTCGCCGACTACGTCGAGAACGTCCGGCCCCGGTTCGGGTGCGAGGATCACCCGGCGCTGTGGGTGACTGAGCGGGGCGGCCGGATCAAGCCGGCCGAGATCAACGCACGGTTCACCGCCTATCGTGACGCGCTTGGCCTTCCGGAGGCCCTGGTCGTCCATAGCCTGCGGCACTCCTACGTCAGCCACCTCACTGAGGATGGTGTTGACCGCCGGTTCATCCAGGTCAATGTCGGCCACGAGACCGACAGTTCCACCGCGATTTACACCCATGTCAGCAGTGACTTCATGAACACGGCGCTGCGCCGGGCGCTGGCCCCGGCGCTGGAGGCCCGGACGGGCCGGGAGGAGGGCTGATGGCAGCCAGGCTGGACTACCAGTGGCACCTGCGGCAGGTGATGGCCGGCCGCGGCATGTTCGCGACGACGGACCTGATAGGGCCGCTGGCCGACCGGGAGATCAGGCTGTCGTCCAGCCAGGTCTACCGGCTGGTCACTGAGCGGCCTGAGCGGCTGAGCCTGAAGATCCTCATGGCGCTGCTCGACATCCTGGACTGCGCGATTGGCGACCTCATCGAGCCGGTCCCCGCGGCCGGGGCCGTGACGAGGAAGAAGGCCAGCGCGGCCGGCGGCGGGGCCGGGGTCGGCGAGCTGCGGCCCAGGCGGGCCAGGATCGCCCGGCTCGGTGACTGACCTCGCGGGTGATGCCATAGCCGACCCGGTCGGCGTCATGGTCACGCTGATCGCCCGTGTCGAGCGCGGCCTGGACCGCGACGCGATCCGGTCGGCGGTGGCAGCGGTCGCCGGGGGGCGGGCCAAGCAGCGAAGGCTTGCCCTGGCGCTGGCCGGTCGGCCAGGGGTCTTGTCCGACGGCCGGTCGCCCGCGCCCCGGGCACTGGGAGACCTGCTGATCCTGCTGGTCAGGGCTGGTGCGTCGCAGGTCTCGCCGCCGGCCTGCGCGCAGTGCGGCAAGGCGCTGCGCACCCTGCAGCGCCGCGGCGAGGACTGGTATTGCGGCCCCTGCAACGAGGTCAGGGAGCCATGCTCGGCATGCGGCCAGGTCCGGCGCGTCTCCAGCCGGGACCGGGCAGGCCGCTCCCGTTGCTCGGAGTGCCCGGACGGCGACGGGCGCGACCCGGTCGGGGTCATCCACGGCATCGTCGCCGCCCTGGATCCCGGCGCCGTGAGAGAGGCCGTCGCCGGCGCCGTCCGCCGTTCGGCTCCCCGGCCCTCCTACCAGCAGAAGCTGGCCTGGGCGCTTGAGGAGAACCCCGCGCTCCTGACCGGGGACGGGCACCTGTCGCCGCTGCGGGCGGTCCCGCGGCTCATCGAGATGCTGGACGACGCCGGCATCAGCGGGATCGTCCGCCCGTCATGCGGGCGCTGCGGACGCGTCGTCCGGATCGACAAGCCGCTGGACGGCGTCCGGGCCTGCCGGAGATGCCACGCGCGCTCCCGCGCGCAGCCATGCGGGCGCTGCGGGGCCGTCCGCGATCCCGTCACCAGGGACGGCGAGGGGGAGCCGGTCTGCGCGAACTGCATGATCACCGACCCGGCCAACCTTGAGGTCTGCGTGAGCTGCGGGCGCCGCCGGCCAGTGGACACGCGCAGCCAGGACGGGCCGCTCTGCCCCGCCTGCCCGCCGCTGCCGGTGATGGAGTGCTCGGTCTGCGGCCAGGCCCGGCCATGCGGGACCTCCCGGCTGACCGGGCTGCCGTGGTGTCCCGCCTGCCAGCAGCTGACCGCCCGCTGCACGTCCTGCGGCCGGGACGGGCCGGTCGGCTCGGGCACGCCGGCGGAGCCGGCCTGCCGTGACTGCACCGTCCCCGCGTTCCCCGACTGCGCGGCCTGCGCGGACAGCCCGCGGCCCGGCCAGTGCGCAAGCTGCCTGCTAGAGCTGCGGCTCCGCAGCCTGCTCGCCGGCCCGGACGGCAGCACCCGCCCCTCGCTCCGGCCGCTGAGGGAAGCGCTGATGGCAACCGATCCGCCCGCGACTGCGCTGCGCTGGCTCGCCAGGGCGCCCGTCGCGGCCGTGCTGTCCGGCATCGCCGCAGGCGAGCGCGACCTCAGCCATGGCGAGCTGGACCGCCTGGAGCAGACCCCGGTCCTCGCGCACCTGCGCAGCGTGCTGGTCGCCACCGGGACGCTGCCGTCCCGCGATGAGCGGATGGCCCGCCTGGAGCGCTTCACCGCGGACATCCTCGACAGCCGCCCCGACCCGGAGCAGCGGCAGCCCCTGCGCCGCTACGCGACCTGGCACCTGCTGCGCCGGCTCCGCAGCCGGAACAGCGGCCGGCCCGTCACCCACGAGCAGCAGACCGTCGTGCAGCAGCAGGTCCGGGCAGCCGTCGCCCTGCTCGACTGGCTGGGCTCCCGGAAGCTGGCCCTGGGCGCATGCGGGCAGGCCGACCTTGATGAGTGGGTCTCGGCCGGCTCCTCCCGCAGCCGCGACGCCGGGCACTTCGTCCGCTGGGCCGCACGGCAGCGGCTGACCCCGGTGTCCCTGCCGGCCGTCAGGTGGCACGGCCCGCTCCGGGCGCTGGATGACGACGCCCGCTGGGACGCTGCCCGCCGCCTGCTGCACGACGACACGGTCAGCGCCCGGGACCGGCTCGCCGGACTGCTCGTCGTGCTCTACGCGCAGCCCGTCGCCCGGGTCGCCCGGCTGACCACCAGCCACGTCACCGCCAGCGGCGCCACGGTGCAGATCTCCCTCGGCACGGCGCCGATCACGCTGCCCGAGCCGGTCGCCGGCCTGGCCCGGCAGCTACTGGAAGGCAAGCGAGGACACGCCACCACCGGTGCCGGCGATCCCTCGCCCTGGCTGTTCCCCGGCGGCCAGCCCGGCCGCCCGGTCAGCTCAGGCCGCCTCGGGCAGAGCCTGAAGGACCTCGGCATCCACCCCGGCCAGGCACGCTCGACGGCACTGTTCCAGCTGGCCGCCGAGCTTCCCGCCGCGCTGCTGGCACGCATGCTCGGAATCCACATCGAGGTCGCCGTCGCCTGGCAGCGCATCTCCGCAGGAGACTGGATGGCCTACGCCGCCGACGTCAGCCGCAGGACCACGCGGCAGCCCGTTCCGTCACGTCACGAAACACCAGCCCGGACGTGACCACCACCGCCCGCTGCCCGGTCTGCGACGGGCAGATGCCCGCCCGCGACCGCAGCCGCGGCGGCCGCAAGGCCCGGTACTGCTCCGACGCCTGCAAGGCCAGGGCATACCGCGCCCGCCAGCAAGCCGGCGAGCTCCCGCCGGCGGGCCCGGCACCGCTCCCGCCGTCCGCACGGCACGCCCGCGCGGTCGAGATCCGGCAGCAGGTCAGCGAGCTGGCCGGAGCGCTGGCCGACACCGCCAGCGGCCAGCAGGCACTATTCGCGCCACCAGGCGCCGCCCTCCGTGCCCGGCCCGCCGAGGCCGACCGGATCCTGCACCGCCTGATCACCGAGCTCGCGGCGCTCGCCACGGCCGCGGCCGTCACGAAACGCGTCACGATTCGCCCCGCGGCAGCCGGAACGCCGCAGGCCTCGCCCCTGTTCGACGAGCCAGGGCATCCGCACGAGGCAACATGACCTGCTAATTAATAGTAAGAAGATCATAATTTCCTACTATGAATCCCCTAGAAAAAGACCTGGAACGCGTTGCCGCCGACCTCGCCGCCGCCGAGGCAGAGCTCGCCCGCCTAGGCGCTCGCACCGAGGGACTCCGGGCCGAACGCGACGCGCTGACCCGCGCCATCGCCGCGCTGAGCCCCGCGGCCGCGGCCAGCGCCGGGGACATCGCCGGAATGGTCAAGAATGACGCCATCATCGCCGTCCTGCGCAACGCCAGGCCCCGGCCCCTGCGCGCCGCCGGGATCGTCAACGCGCTGCACCAGGCCGGACGGGGGAACGAGCACGCCGCGAACGTCTCGGTTTACCTCGACGGCCTGCTCAAGCAAGGCCGGATCACCCGCGTCGCCCGCGGGGAGTACACCGTCCCGGACTGATGATCCCCCGCCCGGTCACCCCGCACTCCGCGATCCCGGACAAGGTATTCGGACAGTTCTGATATCTGACTGTGCCGTTAAGCGTCCTGCCCGAGACCGCCCACCGCGCCGCCCAGGCCACCGCCGACATGATCATCAAGGCGGCCCGGAACGTCCCCGGGGCCAGACTCGGCGGCGTCCCCGTGACCCACATCCCAGCCGCCGTCACCGCGTCCGGCTACTACCAGATGTGAGTTCACGCAGCTCAAAGCCCTGTAGCGCGAGGGACCTGGGTTCCTCGCGCGGGCGTGCCGCAAGTCAGCGGTGCGCCCGCGCGTGACCCAGGAATGCCCCATCCATGCCCCACAAAGACGAAAGCCGTATAGCTGGTGAGCTATACGGTCAGGTCAGAACGGGTGCGCCGCCAGGGACTTGAACCCCGAACCCGCGGATTAAGAGTCCGCTGCTCTGCCAATTGAGCTAGCGGCGCTTGAGAACATGCAGATGTTAGCAAGGATCGGCGGGCCATGCGAATCGGATTCGAGACAACACGGGCGCTTGCGACAGCAGGGCGGTCGGGCCGGCCGCTGTGGTGCGAGCCGGCCGCGGGGGACGGTGCCGCTGAGCAGCCGTTGTACGGGAGCTGCCCCGGGATGCCAGGCGCAGGAGCCGGTTTCCCGGGAGGATGAAACGGCGGGAGGGGTGCCGGACATGTGCTGAGGAGAAGCACCAGCCCAGCACCGAGAGGAATCCAGTGCCTTCACATCGTTCATGGCCGTACGGCCGGTGGTGCGGGTGAGCGGATGACCGACGACCCGCGACGGCGGTTCGAGCAGGTGTACGCCGTCCATCACGCCGCCATCCTCGGCTACGCGCTGCGCCGGGCCGGCAACGCCGACGACGCCGCCGACGTCATCGCCGAGACGTTCCTCACCGCCTGGCGGCGGATCGACGACATCCCGGCCGGGGAGGACGCCCGGCCGTGGCTGTACGGGGTCGCCCGGCGGGTGCTCGCCAACCAGCGCCGCGGCGAGCAGCGGCGCACCGCGCTGGGCGAGCGGCTCCGGTCCGAACTAGCGACCGAGCCGTATCACCGCGACCCGCCGTCGGGCCTCGAAGGGGTGGCGGCCGCGCTCCGCCGCCTCGGCGACGCCGACCGCGAGATCCTCACGCTGGCCGGCTGGGAAGGCCTCGACGCCGGCCAGATCGCGGTCGTCCTCGGCTGTTCCCGCAACGCCGCCCGCATCCGCCTGCACCGCGCCCGGCGTCGGTTCGCCGCCGCGCTCCATGACACCAGAACCGCATTCGCGCCCGAGCTGATCAGAGGGAACTCATGAACGACGACACACTCCTGTCCCGCCTCGCACCCGTCACCGACGAGCAAGCCTCGGCCATGGTCAGTCGGCGGGCCCTGGGCGAGCTGGCGGAGGACATCGTCCGCACGGCACCGCATGAGGCTCCGACCGCCCCCGGCCGCCGGGCGCGGCCCGTCAGCCGGACGCGGCGGAGGCTGACCTGGGCAGCGGCCTCGGCGCTGGCGGCCGGGGCGGCCGTCGCGGTGGCCGTCACCGTCTCGGCCGGGCAGCCGGCTCCGGGCGGGAAGACCGCACAGAACGCGGCATCCGGATCGAGCCCGAGGCCGGCCCCGGCCGCCTCGACCACGCTGACCGCGTGGACCGTGGCGGAGAACCCCGACGGCACGCTGAAGGTGACCATCCGGGAGATGAAGGACCCCTCGGGCCTGCAGGGCACGCTCCGGGCGGACGGCGCGCGGGTGGTCGTGACCGCCTCGCTCGCGTGGCCTGCCGCTTGCGGCGAGTGGCGAGGCGGCAGCTACCGGATGGGCGACCAGGTGGTGCAGACCGAGAACCGCACCGGCCTGCCATCGGCCGACGGCACCGAATTCCTCATCAAGCCGTCGGCGATACCGGCCGGTGCGCTGCTGTGGGTCGGCCTCGGCCAGACCGGCAAGCCAGCGGGCGTCGTCGGCCCGGCCGGGCCGATGGGCTTCGGCTATCTGACCGCGACCGAGGCCTGCACCCGGTCGTGAGCAGAGCCGGCCTGGCCGCCCGGCGATCGCAAACCGGGCGGCCAGGCCAGGCGGACCGCTCCGGCCGGGATCGAGTTGCCACGATTCGGATATGGTGTCCGGACAACTCGTCCGATACGGTGCTACCCGACGTCCCGGACAGCGTGTAGCGTTGCCCCATCGGGGATGGCCGAGCTTGAGACTGGGATCCGCACTTGCCTTCGATCACACGACGTAGTCCCGATGCCGGGCGGCGCGCCCCGGCCGAGGCGGAGATCCTGGCCGCGACCCGGCGCCTGCTGACCGGCAGCGCGAACTTCACCGAGATCGGCGTGCAGCAGATCTGCGCCGAGGCCGGGGTCGCCCGCTCGACCTTCTACACCCACTTCCGCGACAAGGCCGACCTGCTCATGCGGCTGGCCGCCACGATGGTGGCCGCGTCCTTCGACGTAGCGTCCGCCTGGGAGCCGACCGACGGCGCCGAGGGCCTTGCGGATACGTTCCTGCGGGTGATCGGGGTCTACCGGGAGCACATCGGCGTTGTCCGGGCGGTCGCCGAGGTCGGCGGCTACGACGCGACCGTCCGCGCCTTCTGGCACGATCGACTGGACCGGTTCAGGGACCGGACGATCGCGGTGCTCCGCGATGAGCAGGACGCGGGCCGCAGCCCCGCGGGCATCAGCCTGGCCAGCGCAGGCCGGATCATCGTCATCGGCGGCGAGCGGGCCATCTTCGACCATGTGACGAACACGGGCTCGGACGACGATGCCACGTTCGCCCGCGAGCTGGCCCTGACCTGGTGGTATGGCGTCTATCGGCGCCCTGCGGGCTAGCGCGCGAAAGGCCGCGGACGCCACGGCGGCGCGCGGTCCCGGCCGCACGGCTCACCGCAGGTGCTTGATGACCTCGGCGAACGCGGTCATGTGCGGCTCCAGGACGCTGATGTAGCTGGTGCCGAACATTTCGCGGTACCGCAGCAGGCGGTCCGCGATCTCGAGCGGTGAACCGATCAGCACCCCGGGCACCTGGACGAGCTGATCGTCATCCAGGCCGCTGGCGTTACCGATGATCGTGAGGTCAACCTCGTCCGCGCTCGCCCCGACGGCCGCGACGAACAGGTTCAGCTCAACATCGTCGATGCGGTCCCCGGCGGCCTCGCGCAGTACCCGGACTCGGCGGGCCAACGCGTCCTCGGGGGCGGTCCCCGGTGCAAGCCCGGCCATGACCGAGAAGCTGAAGATGTCGGCCTCCCGGCCGCCGAGACGGATCATGCGCTCACCCGAGCCCGACAGCATGACCGGCGGCAGGGGCTTGTCGGCCTCGGCGGCGAGCAGCGCCCGCGTCGCCGTCAGGGTCTTCTCCAGCTCCCGGAGCCGCTCCCCGCCGGTTCCGAATGGCGCGCCGACGGCTTCGAACTCGCCGGGGACGTAACCCGCGCCGAGCCCCAGTTCGAGGCGCCCGTCGGTGAGACGGTACACATCGGCGACATCCCTGGCCAGATAGGCGGGGCTGAGAACACCGGCGTTAAGCACGTAGGTGCCGAGCCGCATGCTGGTTACATCGGCCGCGGCCACCAGCGCCGGGAAGGGCGCGGCCATGCCCAGGTGATCCGGTACCTGCAGTACGTCGTAGCCGAGGCTCTCGGCCTTGCGCACGCGGTCCTGCCAGGACGAGCGGGATCCGACAGTGAACAGGGAGACGCCGAAACGGAACGGGCGGGTAGTCATGAAGCCTCCTCTATGACGATGAGCGCGCGAAGCGGCGCTGTCCGGAGCGACCGACAGGGCGTCAGCGGTGGACCATCCTGCTCAGGCAACCAGACATGTCATCCGGACAGAGTGTCCGACTAACTGTACAGCGTATCCGGACACGGTGTAGTGTCGCTGCCCGCGGACAGTAGCCGCAGGACTGTGCCTGAGGAGGACGGTCCCGCACGCGGCGATCGAGTTGCGCGAGCCAGCGCGAACACGGGAGCATTACTGGAATTAGCGGAAACCAGCCGGAAGGCGGGCCAGGTGACGGGCGGTGATGGGCGGTCGGGCGCGAGTGTCCCATTTGACACGAGCAGGGCGCACATGGCCCGGGTGTACGACTTCTGGCTGGGCGGCAGGGACAATTTCGCGGCCGACCGGGCCGTCGCCGATCAGGTCGCGGTCGCTTACCCGGATATAAGGATCGCGGTCCGGGCGCAGCGGGCGTTCCTGGCCCGGGCGGTGCGCTTCCTGGTCACCCAGGCGGGTATCCGGCAGTTCCTCGACATCGGGACCGGGCTGCCGTCGGCCGACAACACCCACCAGGTCGCCCAGGCGGCGGCGCCGGAGTCCCGGGTGGTGTACGTGGACAACGACCCGATCGTGCTCAGCCACGCCCGCGCCCTGCTGACCAGCAGCCCCGAGGGGGCGACGGCCTACATCGACGCCGATCTGCGCGACACCGCCCCGATCCTCCAGCGGGCCGCCGCCGTCCTCGACTTCGGGCAGCCGGTCGCGGTCATGCTGCTGGGGATCCTGCAGGGCATACCCGACCAGGAGGAGCCGGGCGCGATCATCGCCCGGCTCATGGACGCGGTCCCTTCTGGCAGCTACCTGGCCCTGACGCAGATCGCGGGCGACGTCGCCGCCGACGAGGTGGCCGCGGGCGTGCAGCGCTACAACCAGCAGGCCGCCGCCCCGGTCGCGGCGCGCACCCACGCCGAGGCGGGCCGGTTTTTCTCGGGTCTGGACCTGGTGGAGCCCGGCCTGGTGCAGGTGCACCGGTGGCGGCCCGGAGCCGGGGACGCGGGCAACGACCGCAACCTCGCCATCTACGCCGGAGTCGGGCGGAAACCGTAACCGGCCGCGCGCCATCTGCCCAGCTGAGGAGCGTTTTCCCGGTCACTGCGGCTTCCCGCGCCGAGGAGCTCTGGCCGTGTGGGGGGAACCACCTTCCGTTCGGGCGAATGGTTGTGAGACTTGTGTTGGATAGTGGGGGCAGACCTGTACATTCTCAGCATGCCTCTTGCCGAGACAACCGCCGAGCCGACGGTCCGGGTATCCCGTGGCTGGACCGGGCGGTTCACGCTGCTGTGGTTCGGGTTCTGGATGGCGTGGCTGGTGCCGGTCCAGCTGGTGCTGCCGAACCAGTTCGCGGCGCTTGACGCGGCCCACAAGGTGCGGGACTTCGGCATCGCCAACGGGGCGGCGGGCGTGGTGGCGCTGATCGCGCTGCCGGTGGCGGGCGCGCTGTGCGACCGCACCCGGTCGCGGTTCGGCCGGCGGCGGGTGTGGATGGCGGCCGGGGTGGTCGTGCTGGCCCTCTCGCTGGTCGCGATCGGCCCCCAGCAGTCCTGGGTCGGGGTGATGGTCTGCTGGATGTTCGCCTCGCTCGGCTTCTCGATCGCGTCGGCCGGGCTGTTCGCCGCCGTCGCCGACCAGGTGCCGGTGACCCAGCGCGGCATCATCTCCGGGGCGATCTTCGGCCCCCAGGCGCTGGGGCTGCTGGTCGGGCTGGCGCTGCTGGCGGAGGTGATCACCGGCACCGCCAGCGGCTACCTGGTGCTGGCGGTCGCGGTGGTGATCCTGTCGATACCGTTCGTGCTGCGGTACGTCGACTCGCCGATCATCGGCAGGCGGCTGCCGCTGACCTGGAGTGCGCTGACCGAGGCGATGTGGGTGTCGCCGCGGGCCTACCCGGACTTCGCCTGGGCGTTCGGCGGGCGGGTGGCGGTCAACATCGGCAACGCGCTCGGCACCACCTACCTGCTGTACTTCTTCACCAACGACCTGCGGCTGAAGGACCCGGACACCGCGCTGCTCGAGGTGACCGCCATCTACCTGGTGTTCACGCTGATCACCACCTACGGCGGCGGGGTGCTGTCGGACCGGTCGGGGCGGCGGCGCCGGTTCGTCGCGGCGGCCTCGGCGCTGCAGGGCATGGCGGCGGTGCTGCTGGTGATCTGGCCGAGCTTCGGCACCACGCTGGTTGCCGGGGCCTTCCTCGGCGCGGGGTACGGCGCCTTCCTCTCGGTCGACCAGGCGCTGGTGACCCAGGTGCTGCCGGACGCGGAGACCCGGGCCAAGGACCTGGGCATCATGAACATCGGCACCAACGTGCCGCAGGCGATCGCGCCGGTGGTGGCGGCGCTCGTCATCGACCAGCTCGGCGGTTACCGGGTGCTGTTCGCGTTCGCCGGCATCTTCACGTTCATCGGGGCCCTGAGCGTCTATCGGATCAAGTCGATCAGGTAGGCGCCTGCGGGCCATTGGCCGCCGGTGTCGGACCGCCTGCGGGCGTCCGGTCAGCGGCGCAGGGCGGTCTCGCGCTCGAGGTGCGACAGCTTCTCGGGGTTGCGGACGGAGTAGAGCCCGGTGATGAGGCCGTCATCGATCCGGACGGCGACCACGCTGTCGATCTCGCCGTCGAGCCGCAGGATCAGCGCGGGATAGCCGTTGACCTGGGCCGGGCTCAGGGAGGTGGTGCCCGCGAGCCTGCCCAGCCCGATGGCGAGCAGGCGGGCGACCTTGTCCGCCCCCACGACTGGCCTCGGTACCGCCTGCTTGACCCCGCCGCCGTCGCCGAGCAGGACGACGTCCGGCGCGAGGATGTCGAGCAGGCCCTGCAGGTCCCCCGTCTCGGCCGCCCGCTTGAACGCATCCAGCGCCTCGCGGGCCTCGGCGGCGGAGACAACCCCGCGCGGCCGCCGCGCGGCGACGTGCGCCCGCGCCCGGTGCGCGATCTGGCGGACCGCGGCCGGGCTCTTCTCGACCGCCTCGGCGATCTCGTCGTACTCGAGGTCAAACACCTCGCGCAGCACGAACACCGCCCGCTCGGTCGGCGCGAGCGTCTCCAGCACCAGCAGCATCGCCATCGAGACGCTCTCGGCCAGCTCGACGTCCTCGGCCACGTCGGGCGCCGTCAGCAGCGGCTCGGGCAGCCACGGGCCGACGTAGGACTCCTTGCGGCGGCCGAGCGCGCGGAGCCGGGCCAGGGCCTGCCGGGCGGTGATCCTGACCAGGTACGCGCGGAAGTCCCTGACCTGCTCGAGGTCCACCCCGGCCCACCGCAGCCAGGTCTCCTGCAGGACGTCCTCCGCGTCGGCGGCGGAGCCGAGCATCTCGTAGGCGACGGTGAACAGTAGGTTGCGGTGGGCGAGAAACGCCTCGGTGGCGGGATCCGGGCCGGCCATGGAGGGCTCCTGTTCGCTGTCTGCCGGTTCGCTGTTTGCGGTCACATTCATCAGATGCCCGGGGCGGCCGGTTTGTGACACCGCTCCGGGGCTGTCACAGGCACCGGGTGGCCGGCATCTTCTGTTCGTCCAGTGCAACCCGACCGAGTGAGGACGAAATCATGGACGCCCGATTCAACCTGTTCGACAACGAGATCGCGGTCAAGTTCAGCAAGCGGTTCGCCAACGCGGCCCTGGTCATCGAGCAGTCGCCGCTGCCGAGGTCGACCCGGGAGCTGGTGTCGCTGCGGGCCAGCCAGATCAACGGCTGCGGGTGGTGCGCCGACATGCACACCAAGGAGGCGGCGGCGGCCGGGGAGACCCCGGTCCGGCTCAACCTGGTCGCCACCTGGCGCGAGTCCACCGTGTTCAGCGAGGCCGAACGGGCGGCGCTGGCGATGGCGGAGGAGGGCACCCGGCTGGCCGACGCCGCCACCGGCGTGTCCGACGAGACCTGGGCGCGGGTGCGCGCGCACTACGACGACGACCAGATCGCCGCCCTGATCGCCGAGATCGCCCTGATCAACGCGGCCAACCGGCTGGCGGTGATCGTGCACCAGAAGGGCGGCTCCTACCAGGTCGGCATGTTCGCGGCCGCGATGGGCTGACCGGACGGAGGCCGGGGCGCCGGGGCGTCTGGGGGCCGGGCCCGCATCACCGGGCCCGGCTGGCCGCCGCCCTCACGGGCGGCGGATTCGTTTAGTGTCAGTCTCATGGAGACCGCGCCGCCCGCCGATGCCCCCGCCGCCGATCCGTTCAACGCCGCCGCGCTGATCGGCGCGCTCGGCCGCGGGCTGCCAGACGGACGGCTGGTGGTCGACCCCGATGTGCTCGCCGCGATGTCGCACGACGACGCGGAGTGGGCGCCGGTCGGGCGCGCGCTGGCCGGGGTCCGGGCCGAGACCGAGGGCCAGGTCCGGCACGTCGTCCGCGTCTGCGCGGAGTTCGGCGCGCCGATCGTGCCGCGCGGCGCGGGCACCGGCCTGTCCGGCGGCGCCAACGCCACCGACGGGTCCGTCGTGCTCGACCTGTCGCGGATGAACCAGGTGCTCGAGATCGACCGCGACAACATGATCTGCGTCGTCCAGCCGGGGATCGTGAACAACGACCTGAAGGCCGCCGTCGCCGAGCACGGCCTGTGGTACCCGCCCGACCCGGCCAGCGCCCCGTGGTCGTCGATCGGCGGGAACGTGGCCACCAACGCGGGCGGGCTGTGCTGTCTGAAGTACGGCGTGACCAGGGATTACGTGCTCGGGCTGCGGGTGGTGACGGGGGTCAGCGCGGCGGTCGGCGGCGGGGCGGCCCTCGGCGGCGGGGCGGCCCTCGGCGACGGGGCTGCCCTCGGCGGCGGGGCGGGCGGGTACGGCGAGGTGGTCAGGCTGGGACGGCGCACCACCAAGGGCGTGGCCGGGCTCGACCTGACCGGGCTGCTGGTGGGGTCGGAAGGGACGCTGGGGGTCATCACCGAGATCACCCTCCGCCTTCGCCCGGCGCTGACCGGCACGCCGCGCACGATCGTGGGGGCGTTCGGCGGCCTGGTCGGCTCGGGCGAGGCGGTGTCGCTGATCACCCGTCGCGGCCTGTCCCCGTCGGTGCTCGAGATCCTCGACCGCGCCTGCCTGACCGCGGTCGAGGAGTGGAAGCACCTCGGCATCGCCGCCGACGCCGCCGCGCTGCTGCTGGCCCGGGTGGACACGCCGGGCGACTCGGGGCAGGGCGAGGCGGACGCCCTCGCCGCCGCGATGACCGACGCGGGCGCGCAGTGGGTGGCCCAGTCCACCGACGCGGCCGAGGCCGAGGCACTGTTCGACGCCCGGCGGCTCGCCTACCCGGCCCTCGAACGACTCGGCCCGGTGCTCACCGAGGACGTGTGCGTGCCTCGCTCGGCCGTGCCGACCATGCTCGGGCGGATCGAGGCGACCGCCGCCAGGCACGGCGTGACGATCGCGACGATCGCCCACGCCGGCGACGGCAACCTGCATCCGCTGCTGATCACGCCGCCGGGCGACGACGGCGCCCGGATCGCCGCGCAGGCGGCGTTCGAGGAGTTCCTGAGCGACGCGATCGAGCTCGGCGGCACCGTGTCCGGTGAGCACGGCATCGGGCTGCTCAAGCGCGGCGGCATGCGGCGCGAACTCGATCCCGGCGCGCTCGTCATGCAGGACGCCGTGCGTCGCGCCCTTGACCCGCTGGGCCTGTTCAACCCGGGCAAGGGCTGACCGGCCGGGTTGACCGCTCAGCTGGCGGCGGTTGAGCGGCAGCGGACCATCAGCGTGACGACGGCCCCGCCGGGGCCGCGGTCGGCGCCGCCGATCTCAATGCCGTCCGTCAGCTGCCGGGCCAGCCAAAGGCCGCCGCCGGGAAGCGCGGCGTCGGCCGTGGACGCGTCGGGCGTCACGGCGTCGGGCGTCATGGCGTCGGGCGTCATGGCGTCGGGGAAGCCGGGCCCGTCGTCCGACACCTGGCAGCGCACGGAGCCGTCCACCCGGGACAGCAGCAGCCGGCCCGCCCCGCCGCCATGCAGGATCGCGTTGCACGCCAGCTCGTACACCGCCAGCACGAGCTCCTCGCACCGGTTCTCGTCCAGGCCGGCCGCAGCGGCCCCGTCACCGACAAGCAACCGCAGCCTCGGCAGGTCAGCGCCGGTGAAGAGCATCTGCAGCGGCGCGCCACCGGTCACCTGCCATCTCCTATCTCCTCCAGCACGAACCCGCCGGTCCACATCACCCGCAGGCGGCGCAGGATCTTCGCCTGGGGCGGGCGGCAGCGGACCACGACCTTGTCGGCGGCGCCGGTCTGCCCGATGAGACGGAGCAGGTCCCCGGCGCACCCGGCCGACAGGAAGCACAGCCGCGTCAGGTCGACCAGCGCCTGCCGGTCCGGCGGCGCCTCGAACGCACCGCTCACGGCCGCGCGGAAGATGTCTCCGGTCGCCATGTCGGCGTCGCCAATCAGGTACAGCTCGCCCGGGGCGTGGTGGGCCTGCAGGTCACCCGGGCGCTCGAGCAGCGCGACCGGATGGCTGACCCGCATCTCCTCGACCACGGCGGGATCGAACCAGCGGCGGTCGTAGGTGCAGACCTCCGCGTACTGCCTGCTCTCGAAGAGCGAGCCTGCGTTCTTTTCCCGGGCCATCACGCCCTCGACGTCCATCCCCAGGTCGTCGACCCAGGCCATGTCGATCACCGTGCGCAGCCCGGCGAACCCCTCCTGGCGCGCCAGCTCAGTCTCCTGCCGCAGCCGGTCTAGCTGCCTGCGCGCGGTGGCTGACTTTTCCGGGCTGATCAGCTCGCGCATGCTGCTGAACACCAGCTGCCCGCGGTCACGGGCGTCTTCGACGCCAATCACGTAGGCGGCCAGCCGCTCGCAGGCGTCATCGGCCGAGCACCCGGGGTCCATCATCACGATGACCTTCTCGCCGTGTGACAGCCCCCGGTTGGTGAATACCGCCGGCACCTCCCAGCGGACATCGTCGTCGGCGTAATGGGCAAAGGCATGATCACCCAGCCGCATCCGCTCGACTGCGATTGTGTGCGCGTCTGCCCGCACGAGATACCCCCTCATTCACCCGGTTACCCCAAATGACGGGAAGGTGAAGGCTTCGACCAGAATACGGTACCGGCGTCCGCGTTCTCCCGCTGCTGTTTAGACCAACGCATAAGCGGACGAACTTCCCGGCCGCCGTTGCAAAATAAAGGCATATGTCTGATATGTTCCGTGTCTTCTGCCTGCGCCAATGCACGTTCATCTGCACGATCATCCGTGCCCATCCGCATTTCGCCGCGTCTCCATGATGCCATTGTTCTGGCCAGCTAGTCCCTGGCATCCTGCTTCAGGCCAAACATAACGGGACCAGTGAGAGGCGCGATAAACAAGCGGGGCGACGAGCCCTGGGCCGACCCCGCCGGTCCGGCCTCACCCCCGGAGTGCTACCGTTTCAACGCAAATACGCACGGGAGCTCGGGCCGAACCGGGCTGAGAGGGTGGCTGCCCGCAGGGGCGTGCGCCGCCGACCGTTGGAACCTGACCGGGTAATGCCGGCGTAGGGAGGCCACCGTGGCGACCGCGAACACTTCCGTTACCTCGTCTTCGGGCGAGTTCGTCACCATTGCGGGCGACCGCCGCTCCGAGGTCGCCCGCAACCTGGCCGAGCCGGTGCCGCAGGCGCTCAGCCTGCTCGACCAGTTCGGGCTCTGGGGCAACCTGGGGGTGAGCCTGCTCGGCTTCACCGGGGCGATCTTCGTCCTGCAGCCGGGCGGCGCCGGGACCCCGGAGCTGTCGCTGGCGGCGGCGCTGGCCGCGATCGTCGCGGGCACCCTGCTCGGCACGGTCCCGCTCGCCCTGGCCGGGCTGCCGGGCGCGCAGACCGGCGCCCCCGCCATGGTGCTGCTGCGGGGGCTGTTCGGCGCCCGGCTGTCCTACCTGCCGACGGTGCTCAACATCGCGCAGTGCCTCGGCTGGGGGATCTTCGAGCTGGTGACGATCGCCACCGCCGCCCACACCCTCACGCCCGCCCTGCCGAAGTGGGGCTACGTGCTGATCGCGGGGCTGATCACCGCCCTGCTGACGATCCGGCCGCTTGGCGCGATCCGGGTGCTGCGCCGCTACGCGACCACGGCGGTGCTGGTCGTGCTGTGCTATCTGCTGGTGCAGCTCCTGCGGCACCCGCTGCCGGGATTCACCCACGGGACCTGGACCGGCTACTGGGCGGCGACCGACACCGTGGTCGCGGTGGCGGTGTCGTTCGCGCCGTTGATCGCCGATTACAGCCGGCATTCGCGCAGCCCCCGTGCGGCCTTCACCGGAACCCTGGCCGGGTACAGCGTCACCCAGGTGCTGTGCTACGTCATCGGGCTGCTGGCGCTGGTCACGGTCGCGCACGGCAACCCGAACGACATCTACGGCGCGTTCATCGCGCTGCCGGTCGGCGCGCTCGCCTTCGCCGTCCTCGCCGCCCGGGAGCTCGACCAGGCGTTCGCCAACGTCTACTCCACGGCGGTGTCCACCCAGAACCTGCGCCCGCTGTGGGACCGGCGGATCCTGGCGGTGGCCATCGCCGCCGTCAGCACGGCCGGCGCGCTGTGGCTGAACATCGCCGACTACGAGAACTTCCTCGTCCTCATCGGCTCGGTATTCGTGCCGATGTCGGCCGTCCTGATCGCGGACTACTTCGTCGTGTCGGGCCGGCGCTGGGACCTGTCGGCGGCCGCCAGGTCCCGTTGGCTGATGCTGCTCCCCTGGGCCGCGGGCTTCGTCACCTACCAGCTCATCAATCCCGGCTACGTCTCCTGGTGGGCCTCGGCCTGGACGTCGTTCGGGCGGCTCATCGGCTTCAGCCCGCAGAGCTGGATGTCGGCCTCGATCCTGTCCTTCGCCGTCGCCGCGCTGATCACCCTGCTGGTCGGCTGGCTCGCGCGGCTGGGTCGCACGGCTCACGCGACGGGCGGAAAGACCAGGGTATGAACCCGGGTCTCCCCCGGGTGCGGTGGGAGGTGACGCCGACCAGGCTTGATGTGGTCGCCCAACCACACCGAGCGAGGAGACCCGGATGTCCGTCACGACCGCAGAAACGATCCGACCGTTCACGATCCCGGTGGCCACCCGGGCCGAGCTCAATGACCTGCGCGCGCGCATCGAGAACACCCGCTGGCCGGACCGGGAGCCCGTCTCCGACGACTCGCAGGGCGTGCAGCTGGAGGTGATGCGGGAACTGGCGCGGTACTGGGCGGGCCCGTACGACTGGCGCAAGTGCGAGAAGCGACTGCAGGCGCTGCCGCACTTCATGACCGAGATCGACGGCCTCGACATCCACTTCATCCACGTCCGCTCGAATCACGAGCACGCGCTGCCGGTCATCATCACCCACGGCTGGCCCGGTTCGATCATCGAGCTGCTGCGGGTCATCGACCCGCTTACCAACCCCACCGCGCACGGCGGCAGCGCCGACGACGCCTTCGACGTGGTGATCCCGTCCATACCGGACTACGGGTACTCGGGCAAGCCGCGCGACGCCAGCTGGACCCCGGACCACATCGCGGCGGCCTGGGCCGAGCTGATGAAGCGCCTGGGCTACACGCACTACGTCGCGCAGGGCGGCGACTGGGGCGCGGTCATCACCGACGTGATGGCCGTGCAGGAGCCGCCGGGACTGCTCGGCATCCACTCCAACATGCCCGGTGTGATCCCGCCCGAGGTGGCGCAGGAGATCCGCTTCGTCACCGGCGCCCCGGCGCCGGCCGGCCTGTCGGCCGAGGAGCAGAGCACCTGGGATCAGATCAACTTCCTGTACACCAAGGGCATCGGCTACGCGGTGGAGATGGCCACGTCGCCGCAGACGCTCTATGCGCTGGCTGACTCCCCCGTCGGCCTCGCCGCCTGGATGATCAACCACGACGCGCGCAGCTACGAGGACATCAGGGACGCATTCGCCGGGCACCCGGTCGGGAACCTGACCCGGGACGAGGTCCTCGACAACATCACCTTCTACTGGCTGACGAACACCGCGGTCTCGTCGAGCCGCCTCTACGCGGAGAACGCGTACGGCTTCTTCGACGCCAAGAACGTCTCCATCCCGGCCGCCGTGACCGTGTTCCCGAACGAGATCTACAAGGCACCGCGGAGCTGGACCGAGCGGGCCTACCCCAACCTGGTCTACTTCAACGAGGTCGACCGGGGCGGGCACTTCGCGGCCTGGCAGGAGCCGGAGCTGTTCTCCGCCGAGGTGCGCACCGGGTTCAGGTCGCTACGCTAGATGACCATGTCCGGTCCTCTGCACATGCCCGCGCTCGACGGGGCGGCCGGGTGGCTCAACTCGCCGCCGGTTAGCCCCGCCGAGCTGCGGGGCCGCCCCGCAGTCGTCAACTTCTGGACGCTGACCTGCATTAACTGGCTGCGCCAGGAACCCTACGTTCGCGCCTGGTCGCGGGCCTACCGCAGCGACGGCCTCGTGGTGATCGGCGTCCACACGCCGGAGTTCTTCTTCGAGCGCGACATCGAACTGGTCCGGCAGGCGACAGCGGAGCGGGAGATCGACTACCCGGTCGCGATTGACAGCCATTACGCGATCTGGAACGCCTTCGACAACCACTACTGGCCCGCGCTGTACTTCATCGACTCCGACGGCGTCATCGTCGGCCAGTATTTCGGCGAGGGCGAGTACGAGCAGTCCGAGCACGTCATCCAGCGGATGCTCGGCGTCGACCGCGAGCCCGTAGCCATCGCCGTCGAGGGGAAGGGCGTCGAGGCGGCGGCCGACTGGGACCACCTGCGCTCACCCGAGACCTACCTGGGCGACGGGCGCAGCGAGGGCTTCGCCTCACCCGGCGG
Source organism: uncultured Actinomycetota bacterium (assembly GCA_963836195.1). Taxonomy (GTDB): domain Bacteria; phylum Actinomycetota; class Actinomycetes; order Streptosporangiales; family Streptosporangiaceae; genus Trebonia. Next base: position 50,817 of record CAWIIX010000028.1, read on the forward strand.
CGTGGTCGCGGAGAGCAGGCTCTACCGGATCCCCGGGAGCCTGCGGCTCAACCAGTGGGCGGTGGCCGGCCACTGGACCATCGAGCAGGAGAAGGCCACCCTCGACCGCGGGGCCGGCAGCGTCGCCTTCCGCTTCCAGGCGCGGGACGCGAATCTGGTGATGTCGGCCGGAGGTGGCGAGCCGATCCCGTTTCGGGTGCTGGTCGACGGCCGGCCCCCGGGGTCGTCACACGGCGCGGACACCGACGCCGACGGCAACGGCGTGCTCGGCAGCGGCCGCTGCTACCAGCTCGTCCGCGAGCAGGGCGAGGTCCTCGAGCGGACGCTGGAGATCACGTTCGACCAGCCCGGCGCCCAGGCGTACGTGTTCACGTTCGGGTAAGCGGACACTGGCCGACAAGCGCTCTTCCCGTTCCACGTGGCAGTCAGGGCAAAATCAAGACCATTTGCCCGAACGGAAGGTGGTGACTCCCGGTCAGTCCAGGCCCAGACCTCGACGTCCGATGTCGTTGAGGCGATCCGGTCCGAACCGGTCGTCGGGTCAGCAGCGCTCGTAGTGCTCGGCCGGGAAGTCAGCCGGGCTGGACCGGTCAGGAACGCCTCGCGCACCACACCGAGTCAAAGCCCTCGCTCGACCCGGACGTCGTCCAGGTCCGGTTATCAAGGAGGCCAGCGAAACGCCTGAGATGAATGTGACGAAGACTATTTTTATCGCGTAAATAATTCGTGCTATGCGCACGAATTATTTACGTCAAAAGAAAAGTATTCGCGATCATGGACAGGAACAATCGGGCGCGGGCCGGGTCGGTCCAGTAAAGCGAGGCCGCAGGGGCGGGGCGGTCCAGTGGGGCGGGGAGGCGTCAGGACGGGACGGTAGGGCAGAGCGAGGCGGGTTCAGCGGGGCGAGAGCGGTCGGCGGGGCGAGAGCGGTCGGCGGGGCGAGCGGTCGGCGGGGCGAGAGCGGTCGGCGGGGCGAGAGCGGTGGCGGGGCGAGAGCGGTCGGCGGGGCGAGAGCGGTCGGCGGGGCGAGAGCGGTCGATGGGGTGGGCCGGGGTGGCGGGGCGAGGGTGGTTAGTGGGACGGGGTGGGGGTGCGGGGCGGGGCGGTGCTGCGGCGGACGATGAGGGTGGTTTCCAGCTCTAGGTGGCGGGGCTGCATTTCGCGCTCGGCGCCGGAGGACGTGAGCATCCAGAAGGCGGTGGCGGCCATGGCCGCGAGGGGCTGGCGGACGGTGGTGAGCGGCGGGGTGGCCCAGGTGGCGATCTGGACGTCGTCGAAGCCGGTCACGCTGACGTCGTCGGGCGAGCGCAGCCCGCGCTCGGCGATGGCCTGCAGCACGCCGAACGCCTGGGCGTCGTTGGCGGCCACGATCGCGGTCGGCGCATCGGCCAGGTCGAGGAGCTCCCCGGCCCGGCGCAGGCCGGCCTCGGCGGTGAGCTCGTCGCAGCGGACCAGGTCCTCGTCGACCGGCAGGTCGGCCCGGCGTAGGGCGCTGCGGTAGCCGTCGAGCCGGGCGCGGCAGGACCACAGGTGGTCCGGGCCGCCGATGGCGGCGATCCGGCGGTGGCCGAGCTCGATCAGGTGCCGGGTGGCGGACAGGCCGCCCTGCCAGTTGGTGGTGCCGACCGACCGGACCTCCCCGCCCGGCTCGGACGGCGGGTCGATGACCACCAGCGGCACGCTCGCGTCGGCCATCCGCCGCAACGTCGCCGGGTCGGGCAGGTACAGCACGCTCAGCGCCCCGAGGGTGCCGCGCGCGGTCGCGATCTTGAGCCAGCGGGCGAACTCGCTGGCGGAGCCGACCCGGCTGACGATGACGCTGATCTCGGTCTCGGCCGCCGCCGTGACCGCGCCGCGGATCAGCTCGTCCGACCACAGGCCGCCGAGCTGGCCGATCAGCAGGTCGACGACGCCGATGCCCGACCTCGGCGCGACCTGGTACCCGTGCGTCCGCAGGATCCGGCCGAGCCGCTCCCTGGTCTCCGGGGCCACGTCGGTCCGCCCGTTGAGGACCTTCGACACGGTGGAGACGGACACCCCGGCCGACGCGGCGATGCTCGTCAGGCTGCCCGGCCCGGCCGGAACGCGACGCCCCCGCGCCCGCGTTCGCGGCGCCGGAACCGCCGGCCCGTGCGCCCGAACCGCCGCCGGGCGAACCGCCCGGGCTGCCCGCGCCAAACGCACCCGCACCCTTCATCCGCGCCCCTCTGGCCTAATTTTTTCGAAAAAATACTGCCCGGACTGCCGCCATTGACACCTGCCTGAGTGGGTTCTAGCGTGCTGTCTGGGACGATCAGTTTAGCGGGAACTTTGCGAAAAATGTTCCTGGCGAGGAGCGTGCATGTTGATCAGCAGTCCGCCCGCCCTGCAGCTTTACACCCTGCGCGAGCAGCTCCAGACGGCCGGCCGGGAGGCGGTCCTGCGGCGCGTCGCTGACTTCGGCTACGGCGCGGTCGAGCCCTATGACGTGCTGACCGACCCCGAGCAGCTCCGGGCCGACCTCGACGAGGCCGGGCTGGCGGTGTGCTCGGTGCACGCCCGGATCCTGGACGGCGAGGGCGGCGCGATGCTGCGCGGCGCCCGGACGGTCGGCGCCGGCACCGTGATCGTGCCGTGGGCGGACCCGGTCCGGTTCGCCGACTCCGAGGCGATCGCGGTGCTGGCGGGCGAGCTCAACCAGGCCGCGGTCAAGGTCGCGGACCAGGGGCTGCGGCTCGGCTACCACAACCACGACTTCGAGCTGTCGTCCATCGTCGGCGGACGGCCCGCCCTCGAGCTGCTGGCCGACGCGCTCGACCCGGCGGTGATCCTCGAGGTCGACACGTACTGGGCGGCGGTCGGCGGGCAGGACGTGCCCGCGCTGCTGCGCCGCCTCGGCGACCGGGTCCGCTACCTGCACGTGAAGGACGGGCCGATCGGCACCAGGGAGGGCGACATGATGGTCGCGGTCGGCAGCGGCCAGATGCCGGTGGCCGACATCCTCGCCGCCTGCCCGTCGGCCGAGTGGCACGTGGTCGAGCTCGACCGGTGCGCGACCGACATGCTCACCGCCGTCGGCGACAGCCTGGCCTGGCTGGCCGCGCGCGACCTGGCCAAGCCGGTGCAGCGCGGAACGGTGGCCTGATGTCGGCTGCGGCGGCAGGAGGGCAGGCCGAGCCCAAGCCCTTCGGCGTGGCCGTCGTCGGCTGCGGCAACATCAGCAAGCAGTACCTGAAGCACCTGGTCACATTCCCCGACGTGCGGGTGCTGTTCTGCGCGGACATCGACGCGGGCCGGGCCAAGGCGCAGGCGGCCGCCTACGGCATCCCGGCCTCGGGCAGCCCGGAGCAGGCCCTCGAGCACCCGGACGTGCAGCTGATCGTGAACCTGACCATTCCCGCCGCGCACGCCGAGGTGGCCTCGGCCGCGATCGCGGCCGGCAAGCACGTGTGGAACGAGAAGCCGCTGGCGCCGGACGTCGCCGCCGGGCGCGCCTTGCTTGACCAGGCGGCGAAGGCCGGGGTCCGGGTCGGCTGCGCGCCCGACACCATGCTCGGCGCCGGCATTCAGTCGGCCCGGCGGCTGATCGCCGCGGGCGCGATCGGCACCCCGCTCAGCGCGCTCACCCTGCTGCAGGGGCCGGGGCCCGAGTCGTGGCACCCGGACCCGGAGTTCCTGTTCGCGAAGGGGGCGGGGCCGCTGTTCGACCTCGGTCCCTACTACCTGTCGGTGCTGGCGACGCTGTTCGGGCCGACGACCCGGGTGGCCGCGATCAGCCGCCGGGGGCGCGACACCCGGGTGATCGGCTCCGGCCCGCGGAAGGGCACGGAGTTCAATGTGGAGGTGCCCACCTTCATATCGGCCGTAGCCGAGTACGCCGGCGGCCAGGCCGCCTCGCTGCTGTTCAGCTGGGACTCGCCGCTCCACCGGATGGGTTTCCTCGAGGTCACCGGGACCGACGCCACCCTCGCGGTGCCCGACCCGAACCAGTTCGACGGCGACCTGAAGGTGCGCCGGGCGGACGAGCGCGAGTGGACCGTGATCGGCTCGGCCGGCGCCGCGGCCGGACGCGGCAGCGGCGTGGTCGACATGGTCCGGTCGATCAGGCGCGGTGAGCCGCACCGGGCCTCGGGCGAGATGGCCTTGCACGTGCTCGAGATGATGACCGCGATCGACCGGTCGGGCGAGACGGCGGCCTTCGAGCCGGTCGAGTCCGGCTTCGAGCCGCCCGCGGCGCTGGCGGAGGACTGGGATCCGTATGTCGCCGACGTCTAGCATCGGCGTGGGAATGGTCGGCTACGCGTTCATGGGCCGGGCCCACTCCCAGGCCTGGCGGACCGTGGACCGGGTGTTCGACCTGCCGCTGCGGCCCCGGCTGGCGGCCATCTGCGGCCGCGACCAGGCCGCGGCCGAATCGGCCGCCGCCCGACTCGGCTGGGCCGCGACCGAGACCGACTGGCGCGCGCTCATCGCCCGCGATGACGTCCAGCTGATCGACATCGCCGCCCCGGGCAGCCTGCACGCGCCGATCGCGATCGCCGCCCTGCAGGCGGGCAAGCACGTGCTGTGCGAGAAGCCGCTCGCGAACACGCTGGCCGAGGCCGAGCGGATGGCGGCCGCGGCCGACGCCGCGTTCCCGAGCGGTGCGCGGGCCATGGTCGGGTTCAACTACCGGCGGGTGCCGGCCCTGGCGCTGGCCCGGCGGCTGGTCGAGCAGGGCCGAATCGGCACCCTGCGGCACGTCCGCGCGGTCTATCTGCAGGACTGGCTGGTCGACCCGGACTCCCCGCTGACCTGGCGGATGCAGGCCGACCGGGCCGGTTCCGGCGCGCTCGGCGACCTCGGCGCGCACATCGTCGACCTGGCCCGGTTCCTGACCGGGGACGAGATCACGGGCGTGTCGGCGGTCAGCGCGACCTTCGTCGAGCAACGTCCGCTGGCCGACGAATTCGAAGACCGAGCCGGGACGCCGGACGCGACCGGGGCCGGGACTGGGAGCGGGGGCGCGGCCGGGACTCGCCGGACGGGACAGGTCACGGTCGATGACGCGGTGGTCTTCACCGCGCGGTTCGGATCCGGCGCGCTGGGGTCGTTCGAGGCGACCCGGTACGCCGCCGGTCGCAAGAACGGGCTGCGGATCGAGCTCAACGGCGCGGCCGGCAGCCTCGCGTTCGACCTCGAGCGGCTCAACGAGCTCGAGTTCTACGACGGCGACGACACCGACGGCGGCGCGACCGGCGGGTTCCGCCGGATCCTGGTCACCGAGCCGGAACATCCCTACCTCTCCGGCTGGTGGCCGCCCGGTCACACCCTCGGCTGGGAGCACACGTTCACCAACCAGGCCAGGGACCTGCTGACGGCGATCGCGGACGGCGGGCAGCCGGCGCCGTCGTTCGGGGACGGGCTGGCGGTGCAGCGGGTGCTCGACGCGGTCCAGCGCAGCGCGGCGGCCGGCAGCGGGTGGGTCGCCGTCGACGAGGCCAGAGTCGGCCCGGACCGTTCGAGATAAAGATTTTGATTCTTCTGGAGGATTTATGGCGCGGCCGTTCACCCTATTCACCGGGCAGTGGGCGGATCTCCCGCTCGAGGAGGTCTGCCGGCTCGCGAGCTCGTGGGGCTACGACGGGCTCGAGCTCGCCTGCTGGGGCGACCACTTCGAGGTCGACCGCGCGCTGGGCGAGGACGGGTACCTCGCGGGGCGGCACGCGCTGCTCGAGAAGTACGGGCTGAAGTGCTGGGCGATCTCCTGCCACCTGGTCGGCCAGGCGGTCTGCGACCACCCGATCGACGAGCGCCACCAGGCGATCCTGCCGCCGCGGATCTGGGGCGACGGGTCGCCGGAGGGGGTCAGGCAGCGGGCGGCGGCCGAGGTCGCCGACACCGCGCGGGCGGCGGCCGCGTTCGGCGTGCGGACCGTGATCGGGTTCACCGGGTCGTCGATCTGGCACACGGTCGCGATGTTCCCGCCGGTGCCCGAGTCGATGATCTCGCGCGGCTTTGACGACTTCGCGGCCCGCTGGAACCCGATCCTGGACGTGTTCGACGCCGAGGGCGTGCGGTTCGCGCACGAGGTGCACCCGAGCGAGATCGCGTACGACTTCTGGACCGCGAAGCGGGCGCTGGCGGCGGTGGGGAACCGGGCGGCCTTCGGGCTCAACTTCGACCCGAGCCATTTCGTGTGGCAGGACCTCGACCCGGTCGGGTTCCTGCTCGAGTTCAGTGACCGGATCTACCACGTGGACTGCAAGGAGGCGCGCAAGCGGCTGGACGGGCGCAACGGGCGGCTGGGGTCGCACCTGCCGTGGGGCGACCCCCGGCGCGGCTGGGACTTCGTGTCGGCCGGGCGCGGCGACGTGCCCTGGGAGGACGTCTTCCGCACGCTCAACTCGATCGGCTACGCCGGGCCGATCTCGGTCGAGTGGGAGGACGCGGGCATGGACCGGCTGACGGGGGCGCCGGAGTCGCTCGCGTTCCTGCGGCGGTTCGACTTCGAGCCGCCGGCGGCGTCGTTCGACGCGGCCTTCAGCACCGGCAACCAGGAGTAACTAAAGCTCTGCCAACAGGGAAGACACTAGCCATGGCAGACACGACTCAGTTCACGATCGGGACCGAGGCCAGCTGCGGCGACGGGGCGGTCGGCACGCTGATCCGAGTGATCGTCGACCCCACCGTCGAGGAGGTCACCCACCTGGTGATCGAGCCGGAGCACCGGCCCGACCTCGGGCGGCTGGTCCCGCTCGACCTGGTCGACTTCGGCGGGGCGGCGGGCGGGCTCCGGCTCCGCTGCAGCAAGGCCGAGTTCGAGAACCTCGACCCGGCCGAGGACACCCAGGTCATCCCGGCCACCGACGCCTACGGGGGCTACGGCCCGGGCCAGATCAGCTACATGCCCTACTACGGCCTGGAAGGCGGCGGGATGGCCGTGCCAGGCGTCGGCGGCGCCGGGGCCATAGCCCCGCAAGTCGTCGCCACCGACTCCGTCCCGCTGGGCGAGGTCGAGATCCGCCGGGGCGAGTCCGTGCAGGCCACCGACGGCCACATCGGCCGCGTCCAGGGACTTGTCATCCATCGCGGCAGCCGCCACGTGACCCACTTCCTGCTGCAGGAGGGCCACCTGTGGGGGAAGAAGGAGGTGGCGATCCCGATCGGCGCGGTCGCCAGCACCCTCGACGGCATCCAGCTCAAGATCAGCAAGCGCGAGGTGCAGGATCTGCCGCCGGTGGACGCGGGCCATCCGGAGAAAAAGCCTTAAACCATTCGCCCGAACGGACCGTGCGCGACTCTGGTCCGCTTTCGAATCGATATGCCGGTTGATGACCAATTAGCATAGGAAAGTGAAGCGATCCCTGAGCGCGCGGACGTCGGCGAGCCTGGCCGGGCTGGCGCTGCTTGGCGCTGCTGGCGCTGCTGGCGTTGTCGGCGCTGCTGGCCGGCTGCACGAGCGCGGTTCCCGGGCCGAAGGCGCCCGCGAGTGCCCCGCCCGCTACTGACCCGGCCACTACTGACCCGGCCGCTACGTCCCCGGCAGTTCCTTCTTCGGCCGCGACGGCTCCGTCGGCCGGGTCGGCGGCCGCCGTCGTGGCGGCGTCGCTGGCGGCGCTGAAGGCCGCGCGGGCGGTGCACGTCACCATCAGCTCCGCCGTCACCAACGGGACCATCACCTACTCCGACGACGCCGCCGCCGACGGCGGGCGGCAGTACATCACGCTCAGCACCGGCGGCGACGTCACCATCCTGTACGTCGGGGGCGTGGGGTACGTCGAGGGGGACGAGCAGGGCCTGGTTGGCTTCATGGACCTTCCCGTGTCCGAGGCGCAGTCGCTGACGGGTCAGTGGATCGCCGTCCATCCGGGCCAGGGGCTGGGCGCGAGCAGCTACGCCGACATCGTCGACGGGATCACGCTGTCGTCGGTTGCGTCCGAGATCGCGCTGGCCGACCCGCTCACGTTGACCGCCCCGGCCACCGTGGCCGGGCAGCGGGCGGTCGGCGTGCAGGGCCGCGCCCCCGCGAGCCAGCAGCTTCCCGCCTCCGCGCGGGTCACGCTGGAGGTGGCGGCGGCCGGCTCCCGCCCGCTGCGCGAGACGGTCGTCGCCAGCGGCGGCTACACGTCCACCATCACCTTCAGCGACTGGGGCGAATCGCTGTCGTTGTCGCCGCCGCAGCACCCGGTCGCGCCGGTCGCCAGCCCGCCCGCGCTGGCCTAGGCGGTGCCGGCTCCGTGCTCATCGGGCCGCGACCGACGATGCGGCGATGCGGTAGTCCGAGTACTCGAGAGCGCCGAGGGGATCGTCGCGGAGCGGCGTCAAAGTATTCCGTTGGATATGCGGCCAACATTAACACCGGGCTCTGACGCCAGCCGCTGGTCGCGCGGTACGCTCGGGCGATGCGCGGTTCGGTCACGGTTCACATGGCGGCCCCGGCCGATCGCGTCTGGGATCTGGTCAGCGACGTCACCCGGGTCGGGGAGTTCAGCCCGGAGACGTTCGAGGCGGAATGGCTCGGCGGCGCCAGCGGGCCCGCGATCGGGGCGCGGTTCCGCGGTCACGTGCGGCGCAACGGCCGGGGACCGGTGTACTGGACCGTCTGCACGGTGACGGCGTGCGATCCGGGGCGCTCGTTTGGTTTTTCTGTCGGGCCGCAGGGGCGGTCATCGGTTCTCAATACCTGGCGCTACCAGCTGGAACCGGGCGCGGACGGCGGGACCGACGTCACCGAGTCGTTCGCGCTGCCGTCCACGCCGGTCTCCCGCCTGTACTGGCTGATCTTCGGGTCCGCGCGCGGCCGCGCCAACGCCGCGGGCATGCGGGTCACGCTGGAGAAGATGAAGGCGGTCGTCGAGTCCGCCTGACCTGCCCGTTAGGCGCCGAGGTTGGCACTGTTGACCACGTTGGTGCCGTTGTTTATCAGCGCCCCGGTGTGGTAACCGGAGGTGGCGAACTGGTTGGCGCTGATGATGACGTTCGGGCAGCAGCTGGCGCCGTTCAGCGGCCTGGCCGCAGCGGCGGCGGTGACCACCCGGCTGCGGCTGGGCACGCTGGGGCTGTCTGGCGCCTAGCAGGTACGCGAGTTGGCGTTGCGCACCGTGGTGAATGCGACGACGAGTGAGAGTGCGGCGGCATGCGGCATACTTGGTCAAGATCTCGTTCATGCACCGAAGGAGCAGGTATGCCGGGCTTCGACATCACCGTCCCGCATATCTCCCGCGTGTACGACTACTGGCTCGGCGGCAAGGACAACTTCGCGGCCGACCGGGAGCTCGGCGAGCAGACCCGGCAGGCCTATCCGAACATCGTCGACTCGGTCCGCGCGAACCGGGCCTTCCTCTCGCGCAGCGTCCGGTTCCTGACCGCCGAGGCCGGGATCAGACAGTTCCTCGACATCGGGGCGGGGCTGCCGACGGCCGACAACATCCACGAGGTGGCCCAGCGTGAGGCGCCTGACTGCCGGATCGTCTACGCGGACAACGACCCGGTTGTGCTGACTCACGCGCGGGCGCTGCTGCGGAGCACCCCGCTCGGCAGCCTGGCTTACCTGGACGCCGACCTGCGGTACCCGGACATGATCCTGGCCGAGGCGGCGAAGACGCTCGACCTCAAGAAGCCGGTCGCGATCATGCTGCTGACGGTCTTGCAGTTCGTGCCGGACGACGAGGCCTACGAGGTCATCGAGCGGCTGACGGCGGCCTGCCCATCCGGAAGCTACCTGGTGATCTCGCACCCGGCCAGCGACATTGAGGCGGATCGGCACAACGAAATGGTCCGGCGGATGAACGAGTCCATGCCGCAGAAGGTCACGCTGCGGGACCACGCGGGCATTACCCGCATGTTCGACGGCCTCAAGCTGGTCGAGCCCGGGGTGGTCAAACCCTCGCAGTGGCGGCCGGAGTCGGACGCCGAGGCGGCCACCCCGACGGTGCTGTGGGCCGGCGTGGCCTGCAAGCAGTAGGCGGGCCGCCGACTCGCGGGCGGGCGCAATTTCAATTCATAGGTCTCGGTGTCAGCACATCGAGTACGGCATCTTGCGCAAGCACTACGCGCTTTTCGCTATTCGGGACCCGGGTCATATCGCCATTCATTTCGGTTACCCGCATCGCAATATTCGGCACCGGGTATTCTTGCCGCTCCTGGCTTGGTTCCGGCCGCGTGCCCACGGCGTAGTAATGACCGTTCGATGCCTTGATAACGTCGCCTACCTGCAGCTCTGGTGCGGTCACTGGCTCGGTGGGTGCATCTTCGCTCACCGCTTCCCTCACTTCCCCTTGACTCGCTGGAGTCACTCCCCTACTCACTCTCCCCGTCTTCCTCGCAGAGCACACTGGAGGCCGGGCCGGGCTGGCCGACGCTGCCCAGACCCGGGAATACCTGACGCTGTTGCCGGTTATCCCGACCGAGAAGATAGAGATGACGCTCACCGGGAAGGCCGATCATCATGCCCGTGGAATTCCTCGGCATCGCCGCCACCAGCAACGGATCCGAGACCCAGCCGCGCGACGGCGCCGCCTTCGACCGGGAGTACACGCTGCGGCTGGCCCGCGCGCACGAGGAGAACGACTGGGACCGGGTGCTGTTCGCCTACGGGTCGGGCGCGCCCGACCCGAACATCGGCGCCGCCTATATCGCCAGCAAGACCGAGACCCTCCAACTCCTGCTCGCGCACCGGCCCAACGTCGCCTATCCGACCTTCGCGGCCAAGACCTTCGCCACCGTCGACCAGGTGAGCGGCGGCCGCGCGACGGTCCACTTCATCACCGGCGGCACCGACCACGAGCAGCAGCGCGAGGGCGACTACCTGTCGAAGGACGAACGGTACGAGCGCACCCGCGAGTACATGGCGATCGTCAAGCGGGCGTGGACGTCCCGGCAGCCGTTCGACCACGACGGGAAGCACTATAAGTTCGCCGACTTCGTCAGCGACGTCTTCCCGGTGCAGCAGCCCCGGCCCCGGGTGTCGTTCGGCGGATCCTCGCCCGCCGCCTACCGGGCCGGCGGCGCCGAGGCGGACATCTACTGCCTGTGGGGCGAGCCGCTGGCCAGCACGGCCGAGCAGATCGAGTGGGTCAGGCAGGCGGCCAAGGAGGCAGGGCGGACCGACGTGCCCAAGATCCAGGTCGCCTTCCGCCCGATCATCGCCCCGACCGAGAAGAAGGCGTGGGAGAAGGCGCACGACATCGTGGACCGGATCGAGGCGCGGGTCGCGGCGGGCGGCGGCGCCCTCGGCCGTCGCCGGCCGGTCGGCAATCCCGGAGAACACCGGGTCGCAGCGGCTGATCGCGATCGCGGAGGAGGGCGAGCGGTTCGACCGCGCGCTGTGGACCCGGACGGCCGCGGCGACCGGCGGCGCGGGCAACTCCAACGCGCTGGTCGGGACCCCGGAAACCGTCGCCGCGGCGATCCTCGACTACATCGACCTCGGCGTCGACATCATCTCGATGCGCGGCTACGACCTGCTCGCGGACGCGATCGAGGTGGGGCAGCAGGTGATACCGATCGTCCGCGAGGAGGTCGCCAAGCGCGACGCCGCCGCTGCGTAACCGAGGCGCCGGCGTCCTCGGCGAGCGCGCAATTGGCCTCGTGGCCCACCGGGCTAATAACAGAACGGGCCTTGGGGCCCACGAGGCCACTTCGTATGAGCCCTGTGGCCCACCGGGCCAGCTCTAGTGAACCCGTGGCCCCCAGAGCCATAACGGGGGCGGGCGGCGGGGCGCGGCGGGCGGATGGCAGCGCGGCCGGGCGGGCGGCGGCGCAGGCGGGGCGGCGGCGCGGGTGGCGGCGCAGGCGGGCGGATGGCGGCGCGGGCGTCGGCGAATGGGGCGCGGCGGCGTAACCGCGCAACTGAACCCGGCTGGTTCAGAGCCAGCCGGGGCGGGCAGCTGGATGCCGGCCTGGAAGCGGGTGCCGGCGCCGAGGCGGTCGAGCAGTTCGCGGACCGGCGCTGCACCGTGCGCGGGTGGGTGCCCAGGTGGCGGGCGATGGCGCTGTCGGTCAGGCCGGCCGCGAGCAGCCCGAGCAGCGCGCTTTGTCGTCGCCGGGGCGGTGGCCGGGCGCGGACAGCTCGCCGTCGCGGTGGATGGGGATCGCGCGTTCCCAGACCAGATCGAACAGCGCGATCAGCGTGTCCAGCATCGAGGAGGCGTGAATGAGCAGGGACGCGTCGGCGCTGCCGGCCACCTCGAGCGGGATCAGGCCGAGCCGGTTGTCGGCGATGAACATCTTCACCGGGACGTTCTCGGTCAGCCGGGGCGGAGGGCAGCTACATGCCCAACGGGCTGTCGGGCGCGATGGCGACCGACAGCGCGGGCGACAGCGCTGCTGGTCGCCAACGCGGCCAGCACCGCCTACGGAAGTGACGTTTCCACCAACCCGCACGAGACCGATCTGGCCTACGACCTCGAGAAACCGACGGCCCGTCCCGCGCTGCCAGCGCGGGACGGGCCGTTCGGCGTTGGGGCGGTCAGCCGGGGGGTGGTTGTGCGGGCCGAGATATCAGACAGTGGAACCGGCGGTGCCTGCATTGCCGGTGCTGCCCGAGGACACCTTGAAGTCCCAGCTCTCCGAGGGGCAGTAGGAGTTTCCCAGGTCGACGTACGGCGCGGTGGCGACCACGGTGCCGGTCCACCCGCCCCAATGCCCGTTGGATATCTCGCTCGTGTCCGGGACGAGGGTCAGCTTGATGGTGTCAGTAGTCTGGGTCCCCTCGCATTTCGCGAACTTCGCCTGGGCACTGCCGGTGTAGTCAGCGCCGGATGGAGAGACCGTGACCAGCAGCGGGAACCTCCCCTCGTCAGCAGTAGGAACGACGAGATTAACGGTCATCGTGCAGGCGTTCGTCGCGCACTCCGCGGTGAAGTCCCAGGACGTGGGGAACGCCCTGCCCACGGTGGCCCCGGTCGCGCCACTCGGGATGCTTGTCGACGTGACGGTCACATCCTGCAAGTCGCTGAGCGGCGCCGAGCGAATCGTCCCGGAGTCGGTCGCGGACGGCGTGGACTTGACCGTCCCCCACTCCGCGACAACCGTGTACTGGAACGGGGCGCCTTCGAGCAGCCCATGCTCGACGTACGTCGTGGTCGCGCCGTCAAGCGTCGCCGCCTGTTCGCCCTGGTCGTACACCACGTATTTGTCCGGCGCCGGGCCGAGTGGCGACGGCTTCCAGGTCAGCGTCGCCGTGGTGTAGGTCGACGCGACCTTCAGCCCGACCGGGCTCGGGGCGAGGGTGGTCACCGTCGCGACCGGCGACGGCCCGGATTGCCAGCCGCCGCCTCGCGTTGCGACCTCGTACTGGAACTTGTCACCGGGCCTCAGGCCCGTGTTCGTCCACGATGTCTCATCGCCGCTGACTTCGGCCACCTGCGCGCCGTCCCGCAGGATGACGTAGTGGTCCGGCGTGGCCCCGCCGTTGGCGGCCGGCCAGGACAACTGCACGCTCGTGCCGGTCGGTGACTTAGCGGCGAGCGACACGGGGGCGATCGGTCGCGGGCTCCACGGCTGCCAGACGAGAAGACCGGCGACAAGGGCGGCCGCCAGGACCCCGCCAACGGTCGGCAGCAGCCACTTCGGCCGCCTGCGCCGCCGCCTCGGCGGTGGCGGGGCAACTAGCGCGGAAGGCTGTCCAGCCGTGGCGAACGGGACAGCCTCACCGGAACCAGCTTCGACCGCGCCCGGCCCGCCGACGGTTTCAGCGGGCTCGGTCAGCCGGGCATCCTCGGCGCCTTGCGCGGGCACGGGATCAGGAACGGACGCGGGCGCGTCAGTAGACATGAAATGACCTTTCCGGAATCGGCCGCACAGGCGCCTCGGCCTCCAGCAAACCGTACAGAAACGACCGATATCTCACAACTCCGGCAAACATCTCCGGCGCGCCCGCGAGTACATGGCGACGGCGACTGGGCATCGGCACAACGTCCCCACCTTCACCACTGGCACCCACCCAATTGGACATGAGGGTCATTGTGTGTCGTTCAGGTCGTATAGAGCCCCAAAAGGAACACGGTAACGCCTGCAGCCGCGAATACGCGACCCAAACGGAACACGATCACAGCGCCCGGGCCGGGCCGGGTCGGGCGGTGGGGGGTGGGTGGGCCGCAGTGGGGGTGGGCCGCGTGGTGGGGGTGGGCCGCGTGGTGGGGGTGGGCCGCGTGGTGGGGGTGGGCCGCGTGGTGGGGGTGCGCCGGTGGCGGCGAGCGGGGCGGCGGGCCAGGGCGGTGGGCCGGGCGGTGGTGGGGGGCCGACGGGTGGGGGCCGACGGGTGGGGGCCGACGGGTGGGGGTGGGCCGCGTGGTGGGGGGGTCGGGCGGTGGTGGTGGGCCGACGGGTGGTGGCCGGTGGGTGGGGGTGGCCGGTGGGTGGGGGTGGCCGGTGGGTGGGGGTGGCCGGTGGGTGGGGGTGGCCGGTGGGGGGAGGGCAAGGGCGTAGTGGGTCGGGCGGTGGGGGTGGGGGTGGCGGACTGACGGGGCGGAGGGCAGGGTCCGTTCGGGATAAAGATTTTGGTTTTTTTACGACGGAATATATGGGGCGGAGCCGGGTAGCCGGGTGCCTATGGTTCGAGCGAGAACAATTGGCGGGTACGCGATACCCGGGATTGTCATTTTCTTCTTCTGGCTGGTGGTGTGCATTGTCGCCATCATCCTCTTGGCGCGCCTCGTGCACTGGGCGGGCGGCGGCGTCGGGAACGTTCGGCTCGGGCACTTCTTCCTGAACGTCGGCTTCACGTGATCGGGCGGTAGGGGCGGAAGAACTCGCGCAGCTCGGCCGCGTAGAGTTCCGGCTCCTCGAACGGCGCGAAGTGGCCGCCGCGGGGCGGCTCGGTCACCCGGGCGACGTTCGCCGTGCGCTCGAGCCACGCCGTCGGCGGGCGGGTGATGTCGGCCGGGAAGAGCGCGAAGCCGGACGGCACCTCGACCCGGCGGGCGTGCTGTGCGGGCGCGATCGCGGCGTTGGCGTTGTACATGCGCATCGACGAGCCGATCGTCGCGGTGAGCCAGTACAGGGTGACGTTGGTGAGGATCTCGTCCTTGCTGAAGCGCCGCTCGACGTCGCCGTCGCAGTCGCTCCAGGCGCGGAGCTTCTCGACGATCCACGCGGCCAGCCCAACCGGCGAGTCGGTGAGCCCGAAGGCGGCCGTCTGGGGCTTGGTGCGGTGCATGGCCCCGTAGGCGCCCTCGGCCGCGCCCCAGGCCGCGATGTCCTTGAACCAGGCCCGCTCGTCGGGCGTGAGGTCGGCCGGGTCGCCGGCGAAGACCGGCACGCCCGCATCGGTGCGGTGGACGGCCACGACCCGGTCCGGATAGTCGAGCGCCAGGTAGCGGCTGACGCCGCTGCCGATGTCCCCGCCGGCCGCGCCGAACCTCGGGTAGCCGAGGACGCTCATGAGCTCGACCCACCGGGCGGCCACGGCGATGGAGTCGAGCGGCGGACCGGCCGGGCGGTCGGAGTAGCCGTAGCCGGGCATGTCCGGCACGATCACGTCGAACGCGTCGGCCGGGTCGGCCCCGTGCGCGGCGGGGTCGGTGAGGAGCGGGATGACCTTCGAGTAGCGCCAGAACGAGTCGGGCCAGCCGTGGCAGAGCACCAGTGGCAGGGCGGGCACGGGCGCCTGCGACGTGGGCGACGTGGCTGGCATGGCCGGCGCGGCGGCGCGGGCGTGCACGAAGTGAATGCCGAGGCCGCCGAGGGTCACCCGGAAGCGGGGCAGCCGGCCGAGCGCCGCCTCCTGGGCCGGCCAGTCGAACTCGTCGGCCCAGTACGCGACCAGCTCGCGGAGGTAGCCGAGGTCGGTCCCGAGCGACCAGCCGGCCTCCTGCGGCGCGTCCGGCCAGCGCGTTCCGCGCAGCCGCGCGCGCAGGTCGTCGAGCGCGCTGGAATCGGCCTTCGGGCTGAACGGCTCGGGCCGAGGCGATGCGTCCGGCATGGAACGCATCCTACGGGCCGGCGTCCCGGTCCCCGGCGCCTGCGCCTGCGCCTGCGCCTGCGCCTGGCGTTGTTCGACTCGTTGCGGCCGGGGCAGTTGGGCGGAGCCTGAGCACCCTGCTTCAGGCGCACCGTGCAACGCGGTTCGGCCAGGGGACCGGCGGACGGCGTTGTCGGCGGCACGTGGAGGAGTCGGTTATGGGTCTTGGCAAGAAGGTTAAGGACAAGGGCAAGGAACTCAAAGGCAAGTCGAAGAAGAACGCCGGCAAGGCGACCGGCGACAACCGTCTGCGGGCCAAGGGGAAGGTCGAAGAGCTGACCGGCAAGGTCAAGCTCAAGGGCGAGAAGGCCAAGCACGCAGCGAAGAGGTAGAGGCCGCACGGCCTTACCAGCTCAATCAGAAAACCCGTTCTTGCTTGCCGCCATCCGCGCGGCAAGCCGTCAGGAGCTCCCGTGATTATTCTCGGCATCGTTCTACTCATTATCGGGTTCGTGGTGAAGATCGCGATCCTGTGGACCATCGGGATCATCGTCCTGCTGATCGGCCTGGCGCTCGCGCTGCTGGGCATGGTCGGCCACGCGGTCGGCGGCCGTCGGCACTATTTCTGACCATGCCGTTCTGATCAGGCCTGGCCGACGCAGCGGCCGGGGAGCTCGCACTCCCCGGCCGCTGCGTGCGCGCAAAGGCACGACGTAATAGCCGACAAGAAGTACTTTTAGGTCATGACGTCATCAGGCATGCAGTGGACCAAGGCCGAGCCCGGTCACGTCTCGCCCGAGATCGACACCAGCACGGCCAACGTCGCCCGGATGTACGACTACTACCTGGGCGGCAAGGACAACTTCGAGGCGGACCGGATCGCCGCCGAGCAGGTGCTCGCGCAGCTGCCCGGACAGCGGCGCTCCGCGCTGGAGAACCGCCGGTTCCTGCGCCGCGCGGTCGGGTTCCTGGCCGGCCAGGCCGGGATCGACCAGTTTCTCGACATCGGGGTGGGCCTGCCCACCCAGGGCGCCGTCCACGAGGTGGCGCACGAGATCAACCCGAGGTCGCGCGTCGCCTACGTCGACTACGACCCGGTCGTCGTGGCGCACGCCAACGCCCTGCTCGCGACCCCGGACCAGAGCGTCGTGGTGGCGGAGGACATCCGCCGGCCGAGGGAACTGCTGGCGAACCCGGTGATCCGCGGGCACCTCGACTTCGACCGGCCGGTCGCGGTGTTGGCCCTGGCGATCTTCCACTTCGTACGGGACGAGGATGATCCGGCCGCGATCACCGCGTGCCTGCGGGAGGCGCTGGCGCCGGGCAGCTACCTGGTGCTGACCCACGTCTGCCGGGAACTCCTGCCCGACCAGGCGGCCGCGGAGCGCGCGAAGGACGTGTACCAGCGGGCCGGCCAGCCGATCCAGGCGCGCGGCACGGAAGATATCCGCGGGTACTTCGGTGACTTCGAGCTGGTCGAGCCGGGCCTCGTGCCGAAACACGCATGGCGTCCGGAAGACGGCGCGGCGGCGGCCGACCCGTCGGACATCAGCCTCGGCGGGGTCGCCCGCAAGGCGGGATAGCGATCCGCGGCGACCGCTCGCGATGTCGTTCGGCGGAGCCGTCGGCCAGCAGATGAACAACTCCGTGCCGGGCCTGTCGTGGCTGTCCTGGGCCGGAAAGTACGACCTCGACTTCGTCCGGCCGCCCGGTGCCAGGACGGACCCCCGGGCGGCGATCGCCAACCGGACCTGTTTCGCCTGCGGGGCGACCTACCGGTCCGAACTCGCGGTCACCTGCGCGCACTGCCACGCAGAACGGCCGGCTGCCTGGGACACGTGGCGGCTGGCGAAGGTCACCGTCGTTGAGTGATGCCGGTCCGATACGTTGAGACCTGTGGGATGGGGGTTAACGGTGACGGGCGTGAAGCTCAGCGTGTGCATTCCGTACAAGGCGCGCCTGGACAACCTCGGGATCGCGCTCGAGGCGCTGGCGCGGCAGACGATGGGCGCGGCCGACTTCGAGGTCATCATCGGCGCGATGGAATACTCGGCCGAGTTGATCGAGCTGTGCGCCGGCTTCCTTGACCGGCTCAATCTCGTCACCGTGTGCTCCTCGCGGGAGTTCCACATCCCGAGGGCCAGGAACCTGGCCATGCGCAACGCCACCGGCGAGGTCGTCGTACAGATCGACGCGGACACGATGCTCGCGCCGGAGGCCCTGCAGCGGCTGTACGACTACTGCTTCGCGTTCGGTCAGCGCGGGTGCGCCGTCGGGCAGGTCGTCGCCTACGACAACAACGCCGGCGGTGACATCGACTCGGTCGAGCTCCGGTCGTACGAGGAACGCCTGGCGGCGCTGCGGGACATGGTCGCGGCGCCGGACTGGCCGGCCGACCCGCGGTTCCGGGTCGAGCACAACATTCCGTGGGCGTTCGCGTGGACCGGGCTGATCGCGCTGCCCGCCGCCGCCGTGGCCTCCGACCGGCTCTACTTCGACGAGACCTTCCGCGGCTGGGGCAACGATGACCTCGAGTGGGGGTACCGGGTCTGCGCGAGCGGCATCCCGATCGTGCTGCGGCCCGACGTCTACGCCCTTCACCTTCCGCACACTCGCAACGCGGCCGCGAACACGCTGACCGCGACGGCGAACGCCGACCGCTTCCTGCGCAAGTGGCCGCGACGCGACGTGGAGCTGGTCTGCCTGGTGGGCGACACCCGCGCGAACGACCTGTGGCCCTCCTACCGGGCGTCGCTCGCCCGCGCCAGTGGGGCGGCCGCGTTCGGCGTGGCCGTGGGCACCGCCGAGGGAGGCACCGCGCTGCTGGTCGGCGTGCCGGTGGACGAGGCCGACAACCCGGTCGGCCGCGATTATCTGTCTTACTTCGATGTGCGGGCGAATGTC
The DNA here is from genome assembly GCA_963836195.1 of uncultured Actinomycetota bacterium. GTDB lineage: Bacteria > Actinomycetota > Actinomycetes > Streptosporangiales > Streptosporangiaceae > Trebonia. Next base: position 69,586 of record CAWIIX010000028.1, read on the forward strand.
GAGATCCTGCCGCTGACCGGAATCGCGCTGCCGTACGAGGCCGGAGACGCGGCCATGTGCCGGATCGGGCCGCGCATCGCCCGACTTCCGGCCGCGTACCGGGATGCGGTCATAGCGGAGGCGGAGCGAGTGTCGCGGCGGGTGATCGTGGACGTCGCAGACGGCGATGACGTCGCAGACGGCGATGACGTCGCAGACGGCGATGACGTCGCAGACGGCGATGATCGCTCGTGACCGACGTGCTGAGCCAGCGCGCGCTCAACCGGGCCACGCTGGCACGCCAGTACCTCCTTGAACGCGCGCCGGTGCGGGCCGTCGACGCGATCGAGCGGCTGGCCGGGATGCAGTCCCAGGCGCCGCTCGCTCCCTACGTGGGACTGTGGACCCGCGTCCGGGAATTCGCGCCGGGCGAGCTGGCGACGCTGACCGAGGAGCGTCAGGTGGCGCGGCTGCAGTTGATGCGCAACACCGTCCACCTGGTCAGCGCGGGCGACGCGCTGGACTGGGCGGCATTGTTCGCCCCGCTGGGCGCGGCCGAGTTCAACGCGAACTTCCGCGCCGGAACGGCCGGGGCCGACCTCAAGGCGGTGCTCGCCGAGGCCGGGCGGTTGCTGGCCGAACGGCCGCGCAGCCGGGCCGAGCTCGGCCGGCTGCTGGCGGAACGGTGGCCGCAGGACGACCCGCGGGCGCTTGGCTACGCCGTCACGCTTCACCTGGTGCTGTGCCAGGTGCCGCCCCGGGGCGTCTGGGGCAAGGGCGGCTCGGCGGCCTGGGCGCCGCTGGCGGACTGGCTGGGCGCGCCGCTCGGTTCGGCGCCGGCCGACACGCAGGTGGACGCTTTGGTGCTGCGCTACCTGGGCGCATTCGGGCCGGCCAGCGTAGCCGACGTCCAGGCGTGGTCCGGGTTGACCCGGCTCCGCGAGGTGGTTGAGCGGCTGGGGGTCCGGCTGTTCCGCGGGGAGGCGGGCCAGACCCTGTACGACCTGCCCGATGCGCCGCGGCCGGCCGAAGACGCGCCCGCCCCGCCTCGGTTCCTGCCCGAGTACGACAACCTGCTGCTCTCGCACTCCGATCGCACCCGGGTGATCCCGCACCGGCGCCCGGTGCCGCTCCCGCCCGGCAACGGCGCGACCGGGGGCACCGTCCTGATCGACGGCTTGTGGCTGGGCAGCTGGCAGCTCCGGGACCAGCAACTGCGCATCCGGCCGTTCGTCTCACTGCGCCCGGCGGACCGCGACGCGCTGCTGGCCGAGGCGGCCGGGCTGTGCGCGTTCATCGCCCCGGCGACGGCGCCGGACGTCATCATCGATGATCCGTAGAACGGGGTTCGGCCGTGCTCGAGGGCGGCCGTTGATCACCGCGCACGTCGCGTGTGGCTGCGGGCGAAGCTGGCCGGGGTGGTGGCGGTGTGCCGTTTGAAGTGGCGGGTGAAGTGCGCCTGATCGTAGAAGCCGACTGCGGCGGCGGCGTCGGCCGGCGCCGCGCCCCGGAGAATGAGGCGGCGGGCGGCGTCGACGCGACGGCCGACCACGTAGGCATGCGGGCTCAGGCCGAACTGCCGAGTGAAGCTCCGCACCAGATGGGGGACGCTCCGTTCGAGGGCGGCGGCCGCCCAGGCCAGGCTGACATCGCTGGTGAGGTGATCGTCGAGGAGCTGCCGGAGCTGCCGGGCGACGCCTGGCTCGGGCACGGCAACCGGGCGCGCTCCCCGGGTTAGATGGCCGGTGATCCGCTCTCCGACCCGCGCGAGCCTCGCCTCCGCGTCCAGGGTTTCCGGTCCGGCCGCCAGGCAGTCGTGCAGCTCAGAGAGCGCGGCTCGCAACGGCGGATCGCTGATGCTGGTGTTGTCGACTGCGGCGCCGGTCAGCTCGGCCGGGAAGAAGCCCCCGTCCAGGTAGATCTCGCGTTTCCTGAATCCGCTCGCGCCGGGCGCCGGACGGCCGTCGTGCGTCACTCCCGGCGGCAGCAGCGTCACGGTCTGACCCGCCGCACCGCAGCGACGGCGGTCAAGGTTGTAGCGGATCGCGCCGTCGTCGACGATCAGCACCGCCCAGGCCTCATGGCAGTGCGCCGGGTAGGCGTAGTCGACCATGCGGGCGTGCAGCACCTCGCTGATCCCCGGCACCTTCGGCGCCCACGCCTCGACGTGGCAGTGACCCGGTTGCTTGGCGTCCACGTCAAGAACGTACAAGACCTTTGGCTTCACGTCGCGGACGATAAGCGCATGACAGACACGCCTATCAGCCTGAGCCACGCGCTGGCCGCCTTCAGCGACGTCTACAGCCCGCGGATCGTCGGCCGGGTCAACGACTACGACATCCGGGTCGCCCATGTGCACGGCGAGCACGTCTGGCACGTGCACGACCACACTGATGAGTTCTTCCTTGTCATCGACGGTCGGTTCGACATCGCGCTGCGCGACGGTGACCGCGAGCGGACCGTGAGCCTGCGCTCGGGAGATATTTTCGTCGTCCCGAAGGGCACCGAGCACAAGCCGTCATCGCCGGGCGGCTCGATCTTGATGTTCGAGCCCTCCGGGACGCTGACCACGGGCGACCGGCACGAGGGCGACATCCCCGCCTATGTCGACAGCACGGCCGGCCGCGAGATCGACGATTGATGCCTGGGTACGCTGCTGCGCTGTTTCCAGCAGTGCCTGCCAGGCGGCCGGGCTGAGCGAGTACGCACGGGTGGCTCCGGCGGCGGGGGTTGTTTGGCTGGGCTTTATGGCGTTTCCGTCGCCAGGACGACGAGAATGCCATATCCCTATTCGATTCTGGCGGGGAGCAGGAAAAGACGGAGGCGGCCGGGCGCTTCCGCCACCATGCTCAGGCGGTCATCGACGAGGACTTCGCCGTGCTCCTGCGCTGGCTCAGGCTCGCCGTTTCAGGGCGGGCGACGCCCGGCGTCGTGCTCGACGAACCGTCGCCCATAGCGCGCCGCGGCGGCGTGTGGTTTTCCGGTGGGCGTGGCGTCCAATCCGGGTGGGGAAATCTTCTTCCCAGGGTGTTATCCGTCGGGCCCTCTAAGGCGTCTTAGGTGTGCATTGGTTCGTAACCGCCTACCAAAGGAGCGACACCATGCAACTCCGCTCTCTCTCCCGGAAGCACTTGCTCGTCGTGGCCGGCATAGCCTGCGCTGCAGCGCTGGTACCGGCGGCCGCGCTCGCCTCCCCAGCCTCCCCGGCCGCAGCCGCCACCACAGCCCGCGCGTCGGCCACGAGCATCGATGCGATCAGCGTGAACTCGGCGACGCTAGTGGCCAACGGCGCCGCAATCCAAGTCGTCGTCACCGTCACCTGCGGCGCGGGCGATGACGGCAGCGTAAACCCGACGACCACACAGGCGGTCGGCGTCCGTGTCGCCCAGGCCGGGTTTTCGTCCGGGTTCACGTGCACGGGCAAGCCACAGCGGGAATCGGGCCTCGCCGCCGCCAATGTGAATGGCGCTCCGTTCCACCTCGGCATTGCCGTGGTCCAGGCCACGGTGACTGACTGCCCCGGGGCAAACTGCACCTCGGCCTCAACCAATAAGGTTCTGAGCATCAGGGCCTGACGATCTGCCGGACCACGAGCCGGTACTGGGCCCGTGCCGCCCGCAGGCGCGGGCCCAGAGCTAGAACGGATCGCACGCTGCTTGTAATGAGCTGACTCGCACTTGGGACACCGGTGGAAGACCGCTACTTCCTCGGCCAGCTGGGCATTTGCGCATGGGCCGCCTCACCCGTCTTGCTGGGGACCGGGGGCCTGCGGCAGCTTGACCGGTCCCCGGCGGGCGGGACGCGCGGAGGGCGGCGGCACGACCGGACCGATGTCGCCGTCGGGCGCGTCGTCAAGGTCGAGGATCACCGGCGCGTGGTCGCTCGGCCCGGTGCCCTTGCGGGCCTCCCGGTCGACCCAGGCCGCCTGCACCCGGTCCGCGACCGGGTCGCTGGCGAGCACCAGGTCGATCCGCATCCCGAGGTCCTGGTGGAACATCCCCGCCCGGTAGTCCCAATAGGTGAAGATGCGCTTGTCCGGCCAGCGGTCCCGGACCACGTCGTGCAGGCCGACCGCCTCCAGGTCGGCCAGCGCCGCCCGCTCCGGCGCGGTGACGTGGGTCTGGCCGACATAGGCGGCCGGGTCGAACACGTCCGCGTCGGCCGGTGCGATGTTCATGTCCCCGCACAGCACCACGTCCGTTCCCCCCGCGAGCCGCTCGCGGACGACGTTCCGCAGCGCGGCCAGCCAGGCAAGCTTGTAGCGGTAGTGGTCCGAGTCTGGCTCGCGGCCGTTGGGCACGTACAGCGACCACACCCGGATACCACCGCAGGTCGCGGCCACCGCGCGTGCCTCCGGATCCGGGAAGCCGGGCGCGCCCGCGATGCCGGTCACCACGTCGTCCAGCCCCACTCGCGACAGGATCGCCACGCCGTTCCAGCGCGGCTCGCCGTACATGGCGATCTCATAGCCCCGGCTGGCGAAGTCGTCGCCGATCAGCGCGGTGAAAGCATTATCAGCGAGCTTGGTCTCTTGGAGGCAGACCACGTCCGGCTTCCGCTGGTCGAGCCACGGCAGCAGCCTCGGCATCCGCTGCTTGACCGAGTTCACGTTCCACGTCGCCACCCGCATGTGCCCTAATCTAGCCGCCCGGAGATGCCGGGGGCGGCGGCCTCACGGGGGAAGAGTCAATGGTCCTTGCCGGACCCCCATTCTCGGCGTATCATAAAAGTTACGTTTAGCGGTAAGCGGGGGGAAGACGATGGAAGCTGGTCGGAGTGTCTTCTGGGACGACCTAGACAGCGACCTCGAGGATCCCGAGTTCCTGCGGGAGTATGTCGCGGAGTCGATCCGAATCACTACCATCGACCGGATCGTCAACGAACTGGACATGGCCCGGGCGGCCGCAGGCCTGACTAAGGCGGGACTTGCGCACGCAATCGGATCCGAGCCTGCTACCGTTCGGCGGCTTTTCTCGGCCAGCCATGTCAATCCGACCCTCGGCACACTGGCCGAGGTCGCGGCGGCCCTGGGTATGCGCGTCGTCCTCGAGCCACTGGGCGCCAACGACCAGGAACAGATCACCCGTCCGCTGATTGAAGGCAGCACTGATGATCCACGTGCCCTGGCCGCCCGCATAGACGAACTGCGGAGCGGGCACACCGGCCCACCGGCAGCCAGCCGTACGTGATCGCCTCCTCTCAGGCGAGAGATCGCGGGTTCCGGCTCAGATACTCGCGTCCGAGGTCTCGGACCTGCTCATAGTCGGTGGCGTCGGTGACAGGGTTCCGCTTCCGCTGCTTCGCCCATTTCACGCTCCACGTCCGCCACCCCCATCGGCTCGATCTAGCCCTCGGCCGCGTTCGATCCGCTGAAGCCCGGGTAAGGGAGCGTGGCGATCGAACGGGAGGTAAGCATGAGTGGCAATGTGAGCCCGCAAGACAACCCGGCCAAGGACCCCGACGACTGGACCACCGGAGACGAGCCCATGACCGGCCCTCAGAAGTCGTACCTGCAGACCCTGGCGCGTGAGGCCGGGCGCGACGTGGATCTCGACGGCATCTCCAAAGCGGATGCTTCCCGGCTGATCGACGAACTGCAGGCCGCCTCCGGACGCGGGACCCCCGACGGCAACAGGTAAGCCCCCGACAGTGCCGACGACGGACCAGACGGCCGATACGGAAAGGCAAGGAGAATCGATGCCGACCCCGTCCGAGGGGTGCCCCAAGAACATGGTCATAGGGCCGTGCGGCGGGGTCCGCGCGAACGGGGACTGCGAGCTCGCGGCGCAACCGTGCGCATTCCCCGTCCCCGAGCGATGGGCCGACCCGGTGCCGGCCGTCCCGCTACGCTCGGTGCCGCTGATCTTGACCGACTTCACCTCGGAGCCTTACTCGGCCGGGTCGCACAAGTCGGTGGCGGCGGTGCTCGCACCGGTCTCCGACGCCGTGCTGGTCGGGGATCACCAACGGCACCCCGACTTCCCGCCCGCCCTACTTGCGTCGCTCCTGCAAGACGTCGGTGCCCGACCCTGGATTACCCTTACCTGCCGGGACCGGAACCAGGTGGCCCTAGAGCAGGAGCTGGCGGCCCTGCGTCAGCTAGACGTGGACGCGGTTTTGTGCGTGACCGGCGACGGCCGCCCTCGCACCCGCCCGGGCGCCCCGGTCTTCGATCTCGACGGGCCTCGACTTACGGCGCTGGCCGCCGCCGCCGGAATCCCTGCCGTCGTCCCCGAGACGCCCTCCGCACCTCCTCGGCACCTGCGGCCGTTCCGGCTGAGTCAGAAGCAGCGCGCAGGCGCGGCGGCCGCAGTACTCAACCATGACACTCCGGCGTCGGTGGCGGGGTTCATGAGCGGCATGACCGAGTTCGGCCAGACCATCCCCGTCATCGCCGCCGTGGCCGTGTTCACCGACGAGCGCTCGGCCGCCGCGATCAGCGTCCTGCCGGGCCTGGAACTTGACCAGGCGGCCGTGCGCCGTGTGCTAGCCAGCCCCGATCCGGTCGCCGCAGGCATCGCGTTCGCGGCCGGGGAAGCCCGGACGCTGCTGAGCATCCCCGGAGTCGCGGGGGTCAACATCTCCGGCCTGGGCTCCGCCCGCGGTTATGAGTTCGCCGCCCGAGTCAAGGCAGACCTGGCGCAGCGGGTGCGGGACGAGTTCGGGGAGGTGCACGACGATGCCAGGTGACGCCGATCCGATGGAAGCCGAGTTCGGCACCGTGGCCGAATGGACCGCCGAGGTCGCCTCCCAGCTCGGTCCGGACTATGCCATCCCGGCTGCCTGCCGGGGCAGCGGGCAGCCGGCCGCCCTCGAATGGCTGCTGGCGGGGCTGGACCCGGCCCCTGGCGCGCTGCTAGCCGATGTCGGGGCCGGTCTCGGCGGCCCTGACGCGTTCGCGGCGGCCGAGGCCGGCATCCGGCCGCTCCTGCTGGAGCCCGAGCAAGCCGCCTGCCGGGCGGCGGCTCGGCTGTTCGGCCTGCCCGTCATCCAGGCCGACGCGACCGCCCTGCCGCTCGCGGACGGCCGCGCCGACGCGGCCTGGTCCCTGGGCGTCCTATGCACGCTGCCGGGCCGGGACGCCCAGCTGGCCATGCTTCGCGAACTCCGCCGTATCGTTCGCGCGGGCGGACGGATCGGCCTGCTGGTCTACGTCGCCGCCCGGCTGCCGCTTGACGACCCGCCGGAGGGCAACCACTTCCCGAACGAGGACGACCTCGATGCGCTGGTCCGCAGGGCCGGGCTCGCGGTGGTCGCCGCGGCCAACGCCCACCGCATGAGCGCTCCGCCAGCGGACTGGCGGAACCGCTTCGAGGCGGTCGACCACGAGCTGCACCGGCGCTTCGGCCGGACGCCGCAGCTGCGGACCTCCGACGAGCAGAGTGAGCGAATCGGCCAGCTGATCGAGTCCGGCCAGCTAACCCCCCAGGTCCTCGTCCTGCGCGATCGCTGATCTCCAGAAGGCCGGAGACCGTCAACACTGGTTTTCGCGGCTGTCAGCTACGCCATCGACCCGAAAAGGAACCTGTCGGCTACGCCATTGACCGCACCTATTGATGTCGCTGGCGTCGGTGACAGGAATGCGGGCGGGTCGATGGCGTCGGGGACAGGATGTCGGGATGGGTGGTGGTGCCGGTTACTTCAGGAGGGCGCCGCCGTCGACGGGGAGGGTGACGCCGGTGATGTAGCGGGCCTCGTCGGAGCAGAGGAAGACGACGGCGTTGCTGATGTCCTCCGGCTCGACCCAGCCGATCGGGAGCACGTGCATCATCTGCGCGATCGGGGCCACGTCGTCCGGTCCGGGGTTCTCCACGTCCGGGCGGAAGAGCCGGTACGTTCCCTCGTTCATGAACATGGGCGTGTTCACGTTGGTTGGGTGGATCGAGTTGACCCGGATGCCGTGCTGGCCGAGTTCCACCGCCAGCGACCGCATCAGCCCGACGACGCCGTGCTTGGCAGAGACGTAGTGGCTCATGTTCGGCAGCGCGTGCATCCCGCCGATCGAGCTGGTCAGCACGATCGACCCGCCTCGGCCCCCCGCCACCAGGTGCGGGATGGCGGCCCGGGCGGTGTGCCACAGGCCGGTCAGGTTGATGTCGATGGTGTCCTTCCAGTTGCCTGCCGCCATCGACTCGACCGGGCCGCCGATGCTCGCGATCCCGGCATTGGCAACGACAATATCCAGCCGGCCGAGCTCCGCCACGCCGTCGTCGACCGCGGCCTTGACCGCGTCGAAGTCGCGCACATCGGCCTGGGTGGCGATGATGCGCCGGTCCTGCGCCTCCACCAGCTTGACGGTCTCGGCCAGGTCGGCCGGCGTGGCCATCGGGAGCGCGCCCTCGACATCGTGGCAGATGTCGATGGCGATGATGTCGGCCCCCTCCTGCGCCAGCCGCACCGCGTGGCTGCGGCCCTGGCCGCGTCCGGCGCCGGTGATGAAAGCGACCTTGCCTTCAGCTCTTCCTGGCATGACTTACCTCGGTTCCTGAGAGTGCGGGGTTTCTTCGCTTGTCGTCAGCATGCTGTCGGCCGCCGCCCGCACGGCCGCGAGAATGCCCTGGTAGCCGGTGCAGCGGCACAGGTTCCCGGACAGGGCGTCGCGGATCTCCTCGTCGGTCGGGTCGGGATGCTCCCGCAGGAACGCGGTCGCCGAGATGACGAAGCCGGGGGTGCAGAAGCCGCATTGCAGCCCGTGGTGATCGCGGAAGGCGGCCTGCACGGCCGAGAGCTCGCCCGATCCCGGCCCCGGGCCGCCCGTGTTGACGCCCTCGATCGTGGTGACCTCGCCGCCGTCGGCCTGCACGGCGAAGACCAGGCAGGAGCGGACGGCCTGCCCGTCGGGCGGGCCCGATGCGCGGTCGTCGTCGCCCGGAAGCTTGAGCAGGACGGTGCAGGCGCCGCAGACGCCGTGCTCGCAGCCGACGTGGGTGCCGGTCAGCTGGCAGCGCTCGCGCAGGAAGTCGACCAGGGTCAGCCTCGGCTCCACCCTCGCCCGCCTGAGCCTGCCGTTGACCCGGACCCCGATGCCGATGTCAGCCACCGACTGCCTCCTCGCCATGCGCCCCGGTCGTCGCTTCCCCGATCGCGCGCCGCCAGGCGGCGGCCACCAGGGCGGCGCCCACGCGCTTGCGATAGGCGGCCGGACCGTGCAGGTCAGACGGCACCGAGTCAAGATCCGCCATCGCCGCCTGCCCGATTTCCCGCCCGAAGGCGTCCGTGCTCAGGTCACCTGCGGCGCGGCCGGCGACCGAGGCTTCGGCCGCCGGGGCGCGCAGCGGCGTCTGACCGAGGCCGAACAGGCCGATCGCGCACCGGCTGACCCGGGCATCCCGGCCGTCCGCTCCCCCGTCGGCGCCGGCGTCGGCATCGAGCTCGATCGCGATCGCGGTCCCGGCCACGGCGAAGTCGCCCGGCCGGCGGGCGAACTCCTCCACCGCGAAGCCGGCCCGGCCGCCCGGCGCGCGGAACGTGACCCCGGTGAGCAGCTCATCCGGTTCCAGCGCGGTGCTCCAGAGGCCGGTGAAGAACTCGACTGCGGGGATGGCACGCTGGCCGCGCGGCGACAGCGTCTCGATGACCGCGTCGAGGGCCAGCGCCACCGCCGGGTACTCGGCGGCCGCGTCGGCGTGCGCGAGCGAACCGCCGATCGTGCCGCGGTTGCGGATCTGGAAGTGACCGATCAGCGGGGTCGCGCGCGCCAGCAGCGGGACCCTCGCCGCCGCCAGCGGCGACCGGCCGATCGCGGCCTCGGTCGTGCCCGCGCCAATCCACACGGTCCCGCCGAACCCGCCGCCGTCAGATCCGCCGCCGTCGGATCCGCCGCCGTCAGGCAAGGATCCGGGGCAATTCTCGATTCCGCGCAGACCGGACACCTTGCGCAGGTCAATGAGGTGCTCGAAGGATGCCAGCCGGAGCGCGAGCAGCGGGATGAGGCTCTGCCCGCCGGCGATCAGCTTGGCGCCGTCGCCAAGCTCGGCCAGCAGCTGCACCGCCTCCTGGGCGTCGGCGGGCGCGTGGTACTCGAACGGCGCGGGCTTCACGCCCCCGCCCCCTCGATCAGCGCGACGATCGAAGCCGGCGTGAGGGGCGTTCGGGCGATCTTCACCCCGAACGGCGCCAGCGCGTCCGCCACCGCGTTGACCACGGCTGGCGGCGCCCCGATGGCGCCGCCCTCGCCGACCCCCTTGTAGCCGCCCGGGTTCGGGCTCGGCGCGTCCTCGACGTGCCCGTACTCGATCAGCGGCACGTCGGCCGCCGTCGGCAGCAGGTAGTCCATGAACGTGGTGGCGACCGGGTTGCCGTCGCCGTCGTAGGCGAGCTCCTCGAGCAGCACGCCGCCGATGCCCTGCACGACCCCGCCCGCGATCTGCCCCTCGACCACGTTCGGGTTGATCATGTGCCCGCAGTCCTCGCCGACGATGTAGCGCAGCAGCTTCACCGAGCCCGTGGTCACGTCGACCTCGCAGGTGCACACGTGGGTGGCCGTCGCCCACAGCATCGGGACGCTCGGCGCGTAGCGGCCGCTCGCCTCCAGGCCGGCCGGCATCCCCGGCGGCAGCGCGTACGGCTGGAAGTAGGCGATGTCGGCCATCTCGGCGAAGCTCACCGTGGGCGCCTCGGGGTCGCCGCGGACGCCGGCCCGGCTGTGAGCGAGCTCGATGTCGGCCTCGGCCGCCTCGAGCTTGTGCGCCGCGATCGCGGTGAGCTTGGCCCGGAGGATCGCGGCGGTCTCCCCGACCGCCCCGGCCGTCATCGGCCCGCTGCGGCTGCCGCCGGTACCGGCCCCGAACGGGGTCACCGCGGTGTCGCCCTGAATCGTCGCCACGTCGCCGATGTCGGCGCCGAGGGCGTCGGCGGCAAGCTGGATCACGGTCGTCTCCAGGCTGTTGCCGGTCGACCCCCCGGCCACGTAGACGTTGACCTTGCCGCTGGGCTCGATGCGGATCGTCGCGCCCTCGGTCGCGTAGTAGCCGAACGCGGCCGACGTCGGCTCCGCGTAGCAGGAGATGCCGACGCCGAGGTAGCGTCCCGAAGCGCGGGCCGCCGCCTGCGCGGCCCGGAAGGCGTCGTAGTCGAGGATCGACAACGCCCGCTCCAGCGTCTCGAGCGAGGCCATGTGGTCGTACGGCATGCCGTTGGGGTTGGCGAACGGCATGTCGGCCGCGCTCAGCAGGTTGCGGCGGCGCAGTTCGGCCGGGTCGATCCCGATCCGGCGGGCGGCGATGTCGAGGACGACCTCGCGGACGAGCGACTCGAACGCCCACGGGCCCCGGTAGGCGACCCGGCCGACGGTGTTGGAGAACACCGAGGCGTGGCTGAAGGTCGCCCGGCTGACCCGGTACGGCCCGGGAAAGTTCATCCCGACGAACGCGCCGGTGCCGACCGGCCACGGCGTCGGGTAGGCGCCGACGTCCTGTACATGGTCCAGGCTGGCCGCAAGGATGATCCCCTGGTCGTCGAACGCGATCCGGGCGGTGCCGTGCTCGTGCCGCGCCTGCCCGGCCGCCATCAGGTTCTCCTGGCGATCCTCGATCCATTTCAGCGCGGCCGGGAGCTTCCTGGCCGCCAGCAGCACGCACATGTCCTCGCGGAGTGGCATCACCTTCTGCCCGAAGCCGCCGCCGACATCGCGCGTGATCACCCGGACCCGGTGCTCGGCCAGGCCGAGCAGCCGCGCGCTGAACATCCGTACCTCGTGCGGTGCCTGGGTCGCGGCCCAGATCGTCAGCTCCCCGCTGCCGGCCGACCACTCCGCGACGATGCCCCGGGTCTCCATCGGCACGGCGGCGTACGCCTGCTCCCAGATCGTCTCCGAGATCACGTGGGCCGCGGCGCCGAAGACGTCCGCCAGCGACTCGGCCGGCGCGCCCCCGAGCTGGCCCGCGACATTGCCCGGGTAGCCCTCGTGGACGAGGCCCTCGGACGTGCCGGCCGTTGCGTAGTCGGCCACCGCCGGCAGCGGCTCATAGTTCACCTCGACCAGCTCGGCCGCGTCCTCGGCCACGTAGCGGTTGTCGGCGACGACGAGGGCGACCGGGTCGCCTGCGAACCGGGCCTCGCCTTCGGCCAGCGGCGGCCGCGGCGTGTCCGGCACCTGGTTTCCGGTCCCGGTGTACCAGGCCTCGCGGACGTCGCCGTTGAGGTCGGCGGCGGTGAAGACGGCGTGCACCCCGGGCAGTTCGAGCGCGGCGGTCACGTCGATCCCGATGATCTTCGCCCGCGAGTGGGGGCTGCGGACGAAGCAGGCGTGCAGCATGCCCGGACGGGTGATGTCGTCGACGAAGGTGCCGGCGCCCGTCAGCAGCCGGGCGTCCTCGACGCGGTGCACCCGGCTGCCTGCGTAGCGGGCCGCCCCGACGGCGGTCATCGCGGCTGTCCCGACCCTAGCCGACCAGGAGCGGCAGCCGCTCCCATCCCCGCACCGACGAGGTCTGCTGCATCTTGGCGTCGGCCCAGTCGACTTCCCAGGTCGGCCAGCGCGCCACGATCTCCTCCAGGGCGATGCGGCCCTCCAGGCGGGCGAGGGCGGAGCCGAGGCAGTAGTGCGGGCCGATGTTGAACGTCAGGTGCAGGCTCTTCTTCCGGCGGATGTCGAACCGGTCCGGGTCGTCGTACCGCTCGGGGTCGCGGTTGGCGGCGCCGACGAACAGCAGCATCGTGCTGCCCTCGGGGACGACCTGGCCGTAGAGCTCGACCGGCTTGGCCACGTAGCGGGCGATGGAAGGTCCCGGCGGCTCGAGCCGCAGCACCTCCTCGACCGCGCCCGGGATCAGCGTCCGATCGGCCGCGATGTCCGCCCGCTGCTCCGGGTGCTTGGCGAGGGTCGAGCCCATCCAGCCGATCAGCCGGCCGGTGGTCTCGTTGCCTGCGCCCGCCAGCACGGTGACGTACATCAGGACCTCGTCGCGGGTCAGCGTGCGGGTCACGCCGTGCTCGTCCTCGAACCGGGCGGTGAGCAGCTCGGTCATGACGTCGTCAGAGGGGTGCGTCAGCCGCCAGTCGATGTACTCGCCGAACGCTTCGAAGGTGAGGACGGCCTCCTTACTGGTGTCCAGCCTGCCGTCATCGCCGACCAGGTGGGCGTCGGCCTGCTCGCGGAAGGCCGCCTGGCCCTCCTCGGGGATGCCGAGCAGCATGCCGATGACCCGCATCGGCATCTCCAGGCCGAGCTTCTCGATCAGGTCGAACCGGGACTCACCGACCAGCGGGTCGAGGCAGCGGACGCAGTACTCGCGGACCAGTGGCTCGAGCTCGGCGATCCGCCGGGGCGAGAACACCCGGGCCAGCAGCTTCCGGTGGATGTCGTGGACCGGCGGATCCTCCATGATCAGGGTGCCCGGCGGCATCACCATGTTCGCCTTGATCAGCTCAAGCATGACGCCGCGGGAGGAGGAGAATGTCGCCGTGTCCGTCACCGCCCGTTCCACGTCCGTGTACCGGCTGAGCGCGTAGAAGTCGTGCGTCTGGTTGTAGTAGAGCGGGGCCTCGTCGCGGATCCGGTTGAAGACCGGCCACGGGTCGTCCACGAAGCGGGCGTCGTACGGGTCCCAGTACAGCTCGTCGGTTTCCACGTCGCGTGCCTCCCGGCGTTACGTAAGCAATTACCCTCGTGTATAGACCGCGCCGCCACCGATAACAAGACCTCGTCGACACTTGTCACTGAAATATGTCATTGACACTCGTCAACGACGGGACGTATGAAGGAAGCATCATGCCGCCAGTGGAAGACAAGATCAATGGACGTGCGGCGGTCAAAGGCCGAGACGCGCAGCGCCAGCAGACCCGCCAGCGGGTCTACGCGGCGGCCCTGGCGGAGTTCAAGCGGACCGGGATGGCGGCCGCCGACGTGGGCGACATCGCGGCGGCGGCGGGCGTGGCCCGGGGCACGTTCTACTTCCACTTCCCGACCAAGGAGCACGTCCTGGCGGAGCTCGAACGGCACGAGGAGGCCAGGCTGGTCGCCCAGCTGTCGAAGTTCCTGACCGAGCTCGAGGTCCGGTGCGGCCCCGCCGCCGGCCAGCCGCCGGCCGGGAACACGGCGGCTGACCCGGCCGACCGCCCGTCCGGTCAGGGCTTCCTGCCCGCCGCCCTGGGCGAGGTCGTCCGGCTGCTCACGGCGATGGAGCGGCGGGTCGGCAAGACCCTGTTCCGCGAGATGCTCGGGCTGCACTTCTCGTCCCGGCGGCCGGAGCTGCTCCCCGGCTCCGACAAGTGGACGGAGTACCCGGTGATGACGGTCGTGGTCGAGGTGGTCGAGCGGGCCAGGGAACGGGGCGAGGTGCATCCCGACGCGAGTGCCCTCCCGACCGCGCAGCTGTTCATGATGGGGCTGTACGCGATGCTGATCGCCAGCCACGAGTACCCCAAGGCGGCCCGGGCCGAGATCCTCGACAACTTCATGGCCACCGTCCTGCGCGGCGTCGCCCCCCGCTGACGTTCAGGCAGGCTCGGAGACCCCGCCCGCAGCCCGGGTTAACCAAGGAGCCGAGCGCAGCGCTTCGATCGTTCGGCTGCCAGGTCCGTGAGCCTGGCCGGGAGTTCGCTTACCTGGGCGAGGACATCCGGTGTCTTCGCAGCATCGGCAAAGGCATCCGCGACGGCGGCGGCCAGCTCACGGGCGCGCGCCACCAGCTCCGCCGCCGGGAGGCCGAGGTCGCCCGCGGCGTCAGGCCAGCGATTCCGGTGCGGGTTGAGCTGGTAGTCACCGCCGATCTTCATCGCCAGCCGAAGTTTCTTCTCATGATCGCCGTAGGGAAGGGCCGATGCGATGTCGTAGAGCGGCGCCAGGCGCGCCTCGCCCTGGCTGAGCAGGAGCGAGTAGTTCTTGGCGTGCGCGTCGGTTCCCCCGATGAGCCAGTTCCAGATGAGCGCGTCGGCGAACCAGCGAACGGCCTGCTCGGCGACTCGTCTCGGCATCGTTCGACGGAACAGGTCAGCGATGCCGCTTGGGCTCGGTCCGCCCTCATTCTGATATTTCCGTACTGGCGGGACCGCAAGCGCCTGACAGAGGTCCTCCTGGTGAATGCGGCCGAAGCTGGCACCGGACGGGTAGCGGTCGTAGCGATCCACCACGATGGCGGACTGGTCGCCGAACCTGGTGATCCGGCTCCTTACCGCTGGCAGGCCGCAGCGCCGGGCCGCATCGAGGCACAGGTGCTCGTTCAGGTCATGGCCGGCCAGCCCGTCTATCGCGGGCTTGAGGATGTGCGTGGTCGGAGTGGGTCCCAGCGGGACTCCCCACCGGCCGTCCTGGTAAAGCAGAGCGGTCTTGGCCTGTGCCCCGGCGAGGCTGAACTGCCCGCTAAAGCCGTCCCCGAGCCAGTTCGTCGAGTCCCGTCCGAGTCCGCGGAGGAGCTGGGCGACGTCGTCTTCCGTCAGCCAGATGACCCGCCCCGCGCCGCGGATCACCTGGCCTGTCCGATCCGGCTGCGTGAACCGCACCGCACCGGGGCAGTCCAGCCCGATCGGCGTGCCGAGGAGGGCGAACGGGACTGGGCGGGACAGGTGAAAATGATGCGCCCACCGTGTGAGGACCGAGGGGTCGTCGGGAAGCAACCCCCATAGCCAGGGCGTGATGACGGAATCAGGATGGGTGGCCTGCGCAAGCGGCATGGACAGCGACAGTGGGGTCGCAGCCGGGCGGGCGGCGTAGGCCTCGTTGTAGCTGAACTCAAGCCGCCCGTCTGGTAGGCGGGTCAGCAATCCGGCAACCATGTCATCCGCGATGACCGCCAGGGAATCGCTCATCGGTTGTAGTACCGGTCAAGGAGGACATCCAGGTTGGGCGGCCCATCCGGCGCGTCGCCGATGGCACTCGCGTCCGTGGCCTCCATTTCGATGCCCAGCGCGTCGAACAGACGGAAGACAAGGGAGATGTCGACCGTGCGCTTGCCGCGCTCGAAGGAGTTGACCCAGTCGCGGGATACTCCGCTTCGCGAAGCCAACTCGGCCTGGGTGAGGCCGAGCTCGATCCGGCGACCACGTGCCGCGCTGGCTAGATCGTGCATCGTCCTGATTCGTGTCTTGCGCATTCCGGGTGCAACTCCGTCGGGATGTCGGCGTACGGCGACATTGTAGATTGTCGGCGTACGCCGACCTTAACACAATGTCGGCGTACGCCGACATGTGGCGCTTGTCGGCGTACGCCGACATTTCGAATGCGACTCCGGTGTAAGCGGTTCAGCGGGCCGTGCGGGTGGAACCAGGGTCCGTTCGGAGGAAGGATTTTGAAAATCCTTTTTCTCGAACGGACCGTTGGTGACTGCCTCAATGACCCTCTGCGAGGCCCGCACAGCCACGCTGGCCTGGGCCTGGTCCGTGAGTCGATCAGTGATTTCGCTCAGCAGCAAGCCCCAATGCGCCGCCGTCGTTGGCACCTCATCGACGCCGAGGTGGCGCGGCGAACCAACGACAAAACACAGGCGTAGTGTGCTCAAGGGGGAAACAACTATGAACATAACCAAACGGCGCGTGGCGCTGGCTATCGGCACCTGCGGGCTGCTGGCCGCCGCGGGGTGCGGCGCGACCAAGACGGTGACGAACACGGTGGCCGGACCCACGGTGACACAGACCGTGACCGCCGGCCCGACGAAGATCGTGACCAAGGTGAAGGACGTGCCGGGCCCGACCGTGGTCAAGACCACGATCAAGACCGTGCCGACGCCTGCGCCGACCGAGGGCGTACTGCTGGACGCCTCGGGCACCGGGACCTCATCGACCCAGAGCTTCACGGTGGGCGGCGACGGTGACTACACCGTCTCGTGGACGTTCAGCAACAACTCACAAGGCGACGGCGGCGACAACTTCATCGTCGATGAGAACACCGCCGGCAGTGGCGACGACTCCAACGCCCTCTCGCTGCCCAACGTGATCCAGACCAGCGGCAGCGGCAACACCACCGTCTCCGGTGACACGGGGGTGCATACGTTCTCGGTGCAGGCCGACCAGACCTGCTCATGGACCATCAAGGTGGTTTCTGCCCCGTAGGTCAAATGCCACCGGCCGAGAGAAAGGCCCCCCAGCCATATGCTGGGGGCTTCTCTTCTTGCTGCCTACCGGAAGATGCTGGTGAGCGTGCCGCTAGCCGACGCCGACGGGATCACCGAGGCGAAGTTGGCCGCCGTGGCGTACAGCGCGGTGTTGTTCTGCTGTGCGGTCCAGCCGGGCGCCTCGGACTGATCGAAACCGCCGTCCACGCCGTCCCGCCAGGTCCCGGTGTTCGCGTTGACCAGCGGCTGCTGGTTGTCCATTAGCAGCTCGGTCAGCGGCGATATTTCGGTCTGGTTCGGCGTATTAGCCGCCAGTGATGCAGTCCCCCCGTCAGCCCGCACGAATAGCGAGATGCCAAGGTTGTTCAAGACAACCACGGTGCCGGCAAAAGGCGAAGCACTCGTGATGGCTGGCGAGCCTCGTGCCCGGGGAGGTCGCGTTCGTCGCCCATCCTTAAGGCGCCGGGGCGGACCTGTCGTCGCTGGTCGGGCCGGTGGTGGGCGCCTGCCTGTACGTCGCGCTGACCGCGCGTTCGCGACGGGTGGCGGTTGCGCGCGCGGACGCGGCGCCCGCGCGGCCTGCGGTGTCGGCGGTGCCGACGGTGAGGGTCGAATGAGCCGCGGGACGGGCCGGGGGTGCGTCCCGGGCACGGACCGAGCTGTGGCGGCCGGCGGCTGCGTGCGACTATCGACCGATACCTCAAGGAGCGATCATGACCCGCTACGGACCCCAGTTCGGCCCGGATATCACCTTCCTCGGCGTCGACCGCTGCGACTGGGCGGAGCCGTCCACCTATGCCGACGCCGACGTCGTGATCCTGGGGGCGCCGTTCGACGGCGGCACCTCGCACCGGGCCGGCACCCGGTTCGGGCCGCAGCACATCCGGCAGACCTGCTACCTGCCGCACGACGGGTCGCGGCCGTCGCTCGCGCTGCGCGTGGACGCGCTGCAGGACCTGCGGGTCTACGACGCGGGCGACGTCGAGCTGTTCTCCGGCGACGCTGCCCGGTCGGTCCGCGACCTGCAGGAGGCGGTCCACACGGTGACCGCGACGGACGCGATCCCGCTCGTGCTCGGCGGCGACCACACGATCACCTGGCCCGACGCCGCCGGCGTGGCCCAGCACCGCGGGCAGGGCCGGATCTCGATGATCCACTTCGACGCGCACGCCGACACCGGGGACGTCGAGTTCGGGTCGCTGATCGGCCACGGCCAGCCGATGCGGCGGCTGATCGAGTCGGGCGCGCTCCGCGGCGACCGGTTCCTGCAGATGGGGCTGCGCGGCTACTGGCCGGGACCGGAGACGCTGGAGTGGATGGCGGAGCAGGGGATGCGCTCCTACGAGATGACGGAGATCGGCGCGCGGGGGCTGACCGAGTGCCTGACCGAGGCGTTCGGCATCGCGATGGACGATTGCGACGGGGTGTTCCTCTCGGTTGACATCGATGTCTGCGATCCGGGGCACGCGCCCGGGACCGGCACCCCCGAGCCGGGCGGGCTGACCGCGCGGCAGCTGCTCGACTCGGTGCGGCGGATCGCCTACGAGCTGCCGCTGGCCGGGATCGACGTGGTCGAGGTGTCGCCGCCCTATGACCACGCGGAGATCACGTCGTTCCTGGCCAACCGGGTGGTGCTGGAGGCGCTGTCGGGGATGGCCCGGCGGCGGCGGGACGCGGCCGACGGCACGACCTGGGACCCGCGCCAGCCGCTGCTCGACAACCGCTGAGGCTGCGGCGCGGCGTCCTTATTTGCCGTGCGGGTCGGCGGCGTTGAGGGTGGCGACGACCTGGTCGTAGTCGCCGCGGGCTTCGCCGTAGCGGAGGAACTTCACCCGCTCGACCTGAATTTCCCTGGCCTCGGGCTCCGTCTCGAAGAGGGTCAGGGCCTCGGCCACGAACTCGTCGAGCGGCATGGCCACTTCGCTGCTCTCCTGTCCGGGTACCAGCGAGGTGCGGACTGACGGCGGGACGAGCTCGATGACCTGCACGGTGGTGTCGGCGTACTGCAGGCGGATCGACTCGCTGAGCATGTGGATGGCGGCCTTGGACGCGTTGTAGCTCGGCGTTACCGCCAGCGGTGTGAACGCCAGGCCGGAGGAGACGGTCACGATGGTGGCGTCCGGCTGGGCCCGCAGGTGCTCGATGAAGGCGGCGATGAGCCGGATCGGGCCGAGCACGTTGGTGGTGATGACCGACTCGGCCGAGGCGAGGAACTCCTCGGGCCTGCGCCAGTCCTCGATCCGCATGATGCCGGCCATCGCGACCAGCACGTTGAGGTCCGGGTGCCTGGCCAGCACCTCCTTGGCGGCGGAGTCGATGCTGGCCGGGTCGCTGGTGTCGATCTGCACGGTGTCGATGCCGGGGTGCCGGGCGGCGATCTGCTCGAGCAGGTCGGCCCGCCGGCCGCCGACGATCACGGTGTTGCCCCTTGCGTGCAGCTCCACCGCCAGGGCGAGGCCGATGCCGCTGGTGGAGCCGGGGATGAAGACGGTGTTGCCTGCGATGTTCATGCCTCCAGCCTGGCCGACCCGCGACGGCGGGGGCAGAGAGCGCTTATCGGGGGATCGGCGATCCCTGGCTGGCGGTCGGCGGCCCGCCGGCGCAGGACCGATACTGGGTACATGGACCGCGGAGCGCTCGCCGACTTCCTGCGCCGCCGCCGTGAGGCGCTGCGGCCGGAGGACGTCGGGCTGCCCGCCGGAGCGCGGCGCCGGACCCGCGGCCTGCGCCGGGAGGAGGTCGCCGCCCTCGCCGCGATGTCGACCGACTACTACACCCGGCTCGAGCAGCAGCGCGGCCCGCAGCCGAGCGAGCAGATGCTCGCGTCGCTCGCCCGGTCGCTGCGGCTGACGGGCGACGAGCGCGACTACCTGTTCCGGATCGCGGGGCACAACCCGCCGACGCCGGCCACGGCCGCCGCCCATGTGGCCCCGGCGCTGCTGCGGGTGCTCGACCGCCTGAGCGACACCCCGGCCCTCATCTTGTCCAATCTCGGCGAGACGCTGGTGCAGAACCGGATGGCCGACGCGCTGTTCGGCGACAAGTCCGGCCACACCGGCCTGGCCCGGAGCGAGATCTATCGCTGGTTCACCGATCCGGCCGAGCGGCTGCGCTACCCCGAGCACGACCGCGACCGGCAGAGCCGCGCCCAGGTCGCGAACCTGCGCGCCGCCTACGGGTCGATGGGCCCCCGGTCGCGCGCGGGCGAGCTCGCGCGAGCGCTGCAGAAGGCCAGCCCCGAGTTCGCCGCGCTGTGGGAACGGCACGAGGTCGCCCGGCGCTTCGAGGACCACAAGACGCTCATCCATCCCGAGCTCGGCCCGATCGAGGTCGACTGCCAGGTGCTGTTCACCGAGGACCAGTCCCAGGCGCTGCTGGTGCTCACCGCTCCCCCGCGCACCGAGGGCTTCGAGAAGCTGCAGCTCCTCGGTGTCCTCGGGCAACAGCGGTTCGCCGAGTCACGCGGCTAAGACGCATGACGGGATGATGTCGGGATGACGTGGACGGCACCGGAGATCATCCGGGTTCTCGAGCCGCTGGCCGAGCCGACCGGGGACGAGCGCACGCTGGCCGACGCGTGGCTGGACCTGCACCGCCAGACCTTGCTGTGGAAATGCGGCGGGCTCACCGCCGAGCAGCTCAAGCTCCGCGCCGTCGAACGGTCGGACCTGTCGCTACTCGGTCTGGTCCGGCACATGGCCGAGGTGGAACGCGACTGGTTCAGGACCAGGTTCGCGGGGGCGCAGCTGGGCTACCTGTACTGCACCGACGACAACATGCAGGCCGAGTTCGATGTGGCCGACGCCGACGCCGAATCGGACCTGGCCGTTTATGCGCGTGAGATCGAAGCAGTGCGGCAGACGACGCTCGGGCGGTCGCTGGATGAGACGTTTATCGACCCGAACCGCAAAATCGAGATGAGCCTGCGCTTTGTCTACTCGGTCATGATCACGGAGTACGCCCGGCACAACGGCCATGCCGACCTCCTCCGTGAGTCCATCGACGGACAAACCGGGCACTGAACGGGACCCGACGGCTTGTGGGATCCGTGACCGCCGTCGTCATTGTGTTCCATTATGGCGACATTATTTGCGTTTTGACGTCATTGTGTTCCAAAGGGGGCGCTATACGACCCGAGCGGCACACGTTGACGCCCGAACGCCGGTCGGCCTGAGCCGAAGTGGCTTATGGGGCGCGTGAGACGCGGAACGGAAGGGCGGAGGCCGGAGGCAGACGGAGGCCATGGATGGAGGGACCCGGTGGGCGAGGGGCGGGTTGCCGGAGGTGGCGCTGCCATCGGTGATGGGTGAGCGGGCCTGGTGGGAGGAACCAGGGTCCGTTCGGGGAAAAAGATTTTAGTTTTTCGGGGGGACGGGGGCTCTGGCTAGGTCGCGGAGGCGGGCGAGGGTGTCGCCGGGGCGGCCGGCCAGGACGCGGACGTGGGGGAGGCGCGCGCGGAGCTCGCGGACCTGCCGGACGGCCGTCCGGACGGAGTCGCCGGTGGCCGACGACAGGACGATCAGAGTCGCCCCGACCTGTTCCACGAAGCCGATGAGGTCATCCGTCGGCAGGTCGGCGCCCAGGTCGTGGACCCGCCAGCGGTCCTCGCGGAGGCACACGGCCGCCATCAGCGAGGGCAGGCCGTGGTGTTCGCCGGGCGGGGTGGTGGTCACCGCGACGCCGCGCGGGCGGCCCTGCGGCTGGCGCGCCCGGGAGGCGACCAGCCGCGCGCAGATCACGGTCGCGCGGTGCTCCTCGGCGATCGACACCTCGCCGGCGGCCCAGGCCAGCCCGACCCGGTGCAGAGCGGGCGCGATGACCCGGTCACAGAGCCCGACGATGGGCGTGCCCGCCGCCAGCCGGTCGAAGTCCTGCCGCGCCAGCGCCTCGTCGCCTGCGATCAGGGCGGCGTACAGCCGGTCGGCCTGGGCGTGCCAGTCCCTGACCTTCACCTCCTGCGGAGGCTCGACGCCGGCCGTCCGTCGCGCCATCAGGTCGCGCACGTCGTCCTCGCTGACCTCGTAGCCGCGCGGGGTCTTGCGGGCCGGCAGCGTGCCCTGCCGCACCCAGGCATAGGCGGTCTGGTAATGCACGCCGAGAGTGTCGGCTGCATCACGTAGCTGCATGACATGGCTCCAACCTCATGGTTTTAGTGTAACTTAGTATTCATTAGACGTCGCGGATCGAAGGAGGCGGCACGATATGGGCCTTACGTACTCAAGTGTGGTACGCGAAGAGCCGGACGAGGTGTTCGCCTGGCATTCCCGGCCGGGGGCCATCACGCGCTTGATGCCGCCATGGCAGCCGGTGCGCGTGGCGCGGGAGGCACCTTCGGTCCGCGACGGGGTGGCGGTGCTGGCGCTGCCCGCCGGGCTGCGCTGGGTGGCGGGCCATGACCCGGGCGGCTACGACCCGCCCCGGCAGTTCGCCGACGTGCTGCAGCCGCCGCTGGGGGCGGCGCTCCGCTGGCGGCATACCCACCAGTTCTCGGCCGCGCCCGCGGGCGGGACGCTGGTCACCGACGTCGTTGACACGCCGATCCCGGGCCGGGCGCTGCGGCCGATGTTCGGCTACCGGCACCGGCAGCTCGCGGCCGACCTGGCCGTGCACGCGCGCGCCCGGGCGGTCTGCCCGGAACCGCTGACGGTCGCGCTCACCGGGTCGAGCGGGGTGATCGGCTCGGCCCTGGCGGCGCTGCTGTCCACCGGCGGTCACCGGGTGATCAGGCTGGTCCGCCGTCCCGCGCAGGACGACGGCGAGCGCGAGTGGCGGCCGGATGACCCCGACGCCGGTCTGCTGGACGGCGTCGACGCGGTGATCCACCTCGCGGGCGCGTCGATCGGCGGCCGGTTCACGCCCGAGCGCAAGCGGGCGATCCGGTCCAGCCGGATCGGCCCGACCCGCGCGCTGGCGACGCTGGCGGCCCGGTCCCCGGAGCGGCTGCGGGCGTTCGTCACCGCGTCGGCGGTGGGCTTCTACGGCGCCGACCGCGGCGACGAGATCCTGACCGAGGCGAGCGACCGCGGCGACGGGTTCCTGGCCGACGTGACCGCCGCCTGGGAGGACGCGGCCGGGCCGGCCTCGGCCGCCGGGATCAGGACGGTCCAGGTCCGGACGGGCATCGTGCAGACCCCGCGCGGCGGGATGCTGCGGCTGCTGTACCCGGTGTTCGAGACCGGCCTCGGCGGGCCGCTTGGCGACGGCACCGGGTGGCTGCCGTGGATCGAGATCGACGACCTGCTCGACATCTACCTGCGCGCGGTCACCGATCCCGGTCTGAGCGGACCGGTCAACGCGGTCGCGCCCGCGCCGGAGCCACAGGCGGAGTACGCGCGGACCCTCGGCCGGGTGCTCGGCCGGCCGGCGCTGATCCGGGTGCCCGCGGCGGGCCCGCAGCTCCTGCTGGGGGCCGAGGGCGCCAGGGAGCTCGCGCTGGCGAGCCAGCTCGTCCGGCCCTCGGCGCTGGCGGCGGCGGGCCATTCGTTCCGCTACCCGGCCCTGGAGGGCGCGCTCAGGCACGTCCTCGGCCGCACGACGGCGCCGGCCCCGGCCGGGGCGGTCGTGCACGCGTTATGGCCTGGCTTCGGCCGTGATCCTTCGCCTCTTCCGAGACGCCACCAATCCGAAGATCGACAAGTAACGAATGGCAGATGTGACGCTAAGCGGGAGGAACGGGGTGACCCGACGCAGGATCGCCGTCATCGGCGGCGGCGTGAGCGGGCTCACGGCGGGCTACATCCTGTCGCGGACCGACGAGGTAACGCTCTTCGAGGCGGCGGCCGGCTCGGCGGTCACGCCGACACGCACCTGATCGACGAGCCCGGCGGCCGCCAGGTGGCGGTCGACACCGGGTTCATCGTCTACAACGAGCGGACCTACCCGCTGCTGACCCGGCTGTTCGGCGAGCTCGGGGTGGAGACGCGGGCCTCGGAGATGAGCATGTCGGTCAGCTGCTCCGGCTGCGGCGTGCACTACGCGGGCAAGCGCGGCCCGGCCGGCCTGGGCGCGGCGTGGCCGGCGGCGGTCGAGCCTACCTGCAGATGCTGGCCGAGGTTCCGAGGTTTCACCGGGCCGCCCGGCGGCTGCTGGCGTCGGCGCCGCCCGCTGGGGCGGGGGCCGGTGGGGCAGGGCTCGCCGCCGGGGCGGGGCTCGCCGCCGGGGCGGGGCTGCTGGAGGAGGCGTCGGGCGGCATCTCGCTCGGCGATTTCCTGCGCGAGGGCGGCTTCTCCGGCTACTTCACCTCGCATTTCGCGGTGCCGGTGGTGGCCGCGGTGTGGTCGTGCCCGCAGGGCACGGCGCTGCAGTACCCGGCCGCGTACCTGTTCGCGTTCCTGGCCAACCACGGCCTGCTGTCGGTCACCGGGTCGCCCCCGTGGCGGACGGTGGCGGGCGGATCGCGGCGCTACGTCGACCTGATCGCCGCCCGGCTGGCGCAGGTGCGGCTCTCGTCCCCCGTTCGCTCGGTCAGCCGCCGCCCGGACGGGGTGACGGTGGTGGACGACTCGGGGGCCGGGCTCGACTTCGACGCCGTGGTCATCGCCACCCATCCCGATCAGGCGCTCCGGCTGCTTGACGCGCCCACCCCGGCCGAACGGTCCGTGCTCGGCGCGTTCGGCTACACGCCGAACGAGGCGGTGCTGCACACCGACGCCAGGCTGCTGCCGCCGCGGCGCGGCGGTCCGGGCGTCCTGGAACTACGCCCTCAGCTGCCATGACGGCTCGGCGACGGCGCCGGCCCGGGTCAGCTATCACATGAACCGGCTGCAGGGCCTGCCGACCGACCGGGACTACATCGTCACGCTCGGCGGACGCGCGGACGTTGACCCGGCGCATGTGATCGCGGTGATGGACTACGCCCACCCGGCTTACACCCGCGAGTCGGTCGCGGCCCAGTCGCGGCTGCCCGGCCTGAACACGCCGGTCACGGCGTTCGCGGGCGCCTACCACGGCTGGGGATTCCACGAGGACGGATGCCGGCGCCGGCGTGGCCGCCGCGCGGGCGCTCGGAGGCTCCTGGTGACCGGGGCGGCCGTGCGGACGGCGCGTGTCGACTCGGCCCGGCCGCTGGCCGAGGGGGCGGTGCTGTACGAGTGCCGGATCGCGCACGCCCGGGTGGCGCCGCTGCGCAACGCGTTCAGCTATCGCAGCTACGAATGGCTGGTCGACCTGGACCGGCTGCCGTCGCCCGCAGGGGTGGCCGTCGCTGCTGGCCGGATTCCAGGCCCGCGATCACCTCGGCGACCCGGCCCGCAGCATCAGGGCCAACGTCGACGAGTTCCTGCGCGGCCGCGGCGTCGACCTCGACGGCGGCCAGGTGCTGATGCTCGCGCACGCCCGGGTGCTCGGCCACGTGTTCAACCCGCTGACCTTGTTCTGGTGCCATCGGGCGGACGGCACGCTGGCGTGCGTGATCGCGGAGGTGCACAACACCTACCACCAGCGGCATGCCTACCTGCTGCAGACCGACGACCAGGGCCGCGCCCGGGTCGACAAGGAGCTCTACGTCTCCCCGTACCACCCGGTCGACGGCTGGTACCAGATGAGCGTGCCGCGGCCGGGCGAGCGGCTGGCGGTCAGCATCACCCTGAACCGCCCGAACGGGCACCGGTTCTTCGCCACCGTCCGCGGCACCGCCGTGCCGGCCACCCGGCGGGCGCTGCTACGCGCCGCCGTCCGGCATCCCTGCTCCACCGCGACCGTGTCCGCGCGGATCAGGTGGCAGGGGATCAAGTTGTACGCGCGAGGGCTGCGGCCGGTGCCGCGACCGCCGCGCCGTCCGCAAGAGGGGGGCCAGTGATAACAGGGGGTCCAGTGATCAGTGCACCGCACGCCACCGAGCATGGCTTATTGACCCAGCCCGGTGGCCCGACGTCGCCGACGGCGCCCGGCCCCGCGCCGCGCGGGGAGATCGCGCGGCTGCTGTTCCACGCGGCGGTCGCCCGGCTTCCCATCCGGGTCCGGCTGCCCGGCGGGCGTCAGCTCGGCGCGGGGCGGCGCCGACGCGCCGCTCATGGTGGTCCGTGATCCCGGCGCGTTCTTCGCCCGGATCGGGGCGGGCGGCCTGATCGGCTTCGGCGAGTCCTACATGGCCGGCGAGTGGGACTGCGCCGACCTGACCGGGCTGCTGACCGTCTTCGCCGCGAACGTCGCCGACCTCGTGCCGACGCCGCTGCAGCGGCTGCGCCGGCTGGCCGTGCGCAGGCAGCCGGCCGCCGACGAGCAGACCAAGGCCGGCGCGCGCCGCAACATCGGGCGCCACTACGACCTGTCGAACGAGTTCTTCGCGCTCTTCCTGGACGAGACGATGACGTACTCCTCGGCGCTGTTCGAGACCGCCGCCGACGGATCGCCGGCCGCCGCCGACCGGCTGCTCGGGCAGGCGCAGCGGCGCAAGATCGACCGGCTGCTTGACCAGGCGCGGGTGGGGCCCGGCACCCGGCTGCTCGAGATCGGCACCGGCTGGGGCCAGCTGGCGATCCAGGCCGCCCAGCGCGGCGCCGAAGTCCGCACGGTCACGATCTCCGCCCGGCAGCACGAGCTCGCGGCGCGCCGGGTGGCCGAGGCCGGGCTGGCCGACCGGGTCAGCGTCGAGCTGCGCGATTACCGTGACGTGTCCGGCGCGTACGACGCCATCTGCTCGGTCGAGATGATCGAGGCGGTCGGCGACCGCTACTGGGACGCCTACTTCGGCAAGCTCGACCAGCTGCTCGCGCCCGGCGGACGGGTCGCGCTCCAGTCGATCACGATGGCGCACGACCGGATGATGGCGAGCAGGCGCACCTACACCTGGATTCTGAAGTACATCTTCCCCGGCGGCCTGATCCCCTCGGTCACCGCGGTCGAGGACAGCCTGCGCAGGCGCACCGGGCTGCGGGTCGCCGAGCGATTTGACTTCGGCCCCCATTACGCGGACACGTTGCGGATCTGGCGGGATCGGTTTGACGCCCGCACGGACGAGGTCGGAGCGCTCGACTTCGACGACGTCTTCGTCCGGATGTGGCAGTTCTACCTGTGCTACGCCGAGGCCGGCTTCCGGTCCGGGTACCTGAACGTCAGCCAGCTGACCTTGGAGCGCGCATGACAGCGCCGACGAAACGCCGGGCCGACGCGGCCACGACGATCGCCTGGGCGGCGTCCCGGGCCGGGGTCGACCTGCCGGTGCGGGTGCGCGCCTGGGACGGCAGCGAGGCGGGGCCGCCCGGAGCTCCGGTCGCCGTGCTGCGCTCGCCGCTGGCGTTGCGCCGCGCGCTGTGGGCGCCGGGCGAACTCGGGCTCGCGCGCGCCTACGTCAGCGGCGACCTTGATGTTGACGGAGACCTTACTGAGGGACTGCGCCGGGCGTTTCGTGCGGCCCGCTCGGCGCAGTCCGGCCGGACGTCAGGTGGCCGGGGGGCGGGCGGCCGCAGGGCGAACGGCCGGGGCGCGGGCGGCCGCTGGCGGAGAGCCGGGCGCGGCTGGCGGCCGGGCCGGTGGGCCGACGTGGTGTCGGCGTCGGCGGTCGCCGCCAGCCGGCTCGGGGTATTCGGCCCGCCGCCGGCGCCGCCTGCCTGTGAGATCAGGCTCTCCGGGCGGGCCCACAGCCGGGCCAGGGACCGGGCCGTGATCGCCGGCCACTATGACCTCCCGGTCTCGTTCTACCGGCTGATCCTCGACCCGGCCATGGCCTACTCGTGCGGGTACTGGACCAGCGACGACCCCGGCTACGGGCTCGCCGACGCCCAGCGCGACAAGCTCGACCTGGTGTCGGAGAAGCTCGGGCTCGGCCCGGGTGCCTCGCTGCTCGACATGGGCTGCGGCTGGGGATCGCTCACGGTGCACGCCGCCCAGCACCGCCAGGCGCGGGTCACCGCGGTCACGCTCTCGGCCGAGCAGGGCGGCTACACCAGGGAGCGGGTGCGCGGGCTCGGCCTCGCCGACCGGGCCCGGGTGCTGAACCAGGACTACCGCGACACGACGGGCGGGCCGTACGACGCGATCGCGTCCCTCGAGATGGGCGAGCACGTCGGCGCCGACGGCTACCCGGCCTTCTGCGCGTCGCTCCGCCGCCTGCTCCGCCCGGGCGGCCGGCTGCTGATCCAGCAGATGTCACGGGGCGCGAACGCCCCCGGCGGCGGCGCCTTCATCGAGTCCTACGTCACCGCCGACATGCACATGCGGCCGGTCGGGGAGACGGTCGCGCTGCTCGAGGAGGCCGGCCTCGAGGTGCTCGGCGTGCAGGCGCTGCGGCCGCACTACGTGCGCACGATCCGGGCCTGGCTCGACAACCTGGAGCAGAACCTGCCCGCGGTCGAGGCAATCATCGGCCGGGAGCGCGCCCGGATGTGGCGGCTGTACCTGGCGGGCGGCGCGCTGGCATTCGAAGAGGGCCGGATGGGCGTGGACCAGATCCTCGCGGCGAGACCGGAATGATGGAGGGCCCGATGTTCCCCCTGACAACACTCGTCACCGTCTGCGCGCTCCTCGCGCTGGTGGCCGCTACCTTCGTGATCGGCGCCAGGACCGGCAGGCACAGCGTCATGGACACAGCGTGGGGCGCGGCGATCGCGGTGGCGGGCGTGGCGAGCTTCCTCGCCTCGATCGGGCACGGCGTCCCCGATCGCCGCTGGCCGCTGGCGGTCGCGGCGGTGCTCTGGGGCGTCCGGCTCGCCTGGCACGTGGCCGCTCGCGCGCGCGGCGCGGGAGAGGATCCCCGCTACCGCGAGCTGTTGGGCCCTGCGCCGGGAAATAGGAACTGGTACGCAATGCACATGGTGTACCTGCCGCAACTGCTGATCCTGTGGGTGGCCTGCCTGCCGCTGGCGGCCGGCATGACGACGTCGGCGGCGGTCGGCCCGATCACCGTCATCGGCGGCGTGGTCTGGCTGGGCGGCTTCGTTTTCGAGGTCGTCGGCGACTGGCAGCTCACCCGGTTCCGGGCCGACCCGGCCAACAAGGGCCGGCTGATGGACCGCGGGCTGTGGCGGTACACCCGGCACCCGAACTACTTCGGGGACGCGTGCATGTGGTGGGGGCTGTTCGGCCTGAGCTACGGATCGCCGATCCAGCTGGTGACGGTGGTGTCGCCGTTGCTGATGACGTTCGTGCTGACGCAGCGGCACCGGCCAGCGGATGACCGATCGGCGGATGGCCGGATCCCGTCCCGGCTTCGCCGCCTACGCCGCGCGGACCAGCGGGTTTATCCCGCTTCCGCCGCGACGCCCGCGCGCGGGCAGCTAGGAGCGCAGGGGCGGAGAGATGGGAAGACACAGGAGAGACCGATGGAGACGGCAATCGTCCTTTTCACCCGCGACCTGCGGGTGCGGGATAACCCGGCCCTCGCGCTGGCGTGCGCTCGCGCCCGGCAGGTGGTGCCGTTGTTCGTGGTGGACCCGGCGCTGAAGGCGCCGCCGAACCGGGCGAGGTTCCTGGCCGAGTCGATCGCGGTGCTCAGGGGCGAACTCCGCAAACGCGGCGGGGATTTGATGATTCGCCACGGTGAGCCGGTCGCGGAGGTGATCCGGCTGGCCGAGCGGACCTCCGGGCAGGCCGTCTTCGTGGCCGGCGACGTCTCCAGGTACGCGGTCCTCCGACAGCAGGGCCTGGAGCGCGAGTGCGCCAGGCACCGGCTGGCGCTTGAGATCACCCCAGGGCACGCGGTGGTGCCGCCGGGCGAGCTGCGCCCGGCCGGCGGCAGTCACTACCGGATCTTCACCCCTTACTGGCGCGCCTGGCGGGCGGCGGCCTGGCGGCAGCCCGGGCTGGCGCCGCCGACCGTCAATGTCCCGCGCGGCGTCACCCCGGGCGACCCACCCCTGATGGACGCGCACTTCTCCCGCTGCCTGGCGCCGGGCGGCGAGCGGGCGGGCCAGGAGCTGCTGCGGGCCTGGCTGGACGGCCCGCTTAGCGGATACGGGGATGGCCGGGACGACCTGGCCGATCCTCAGACGTCCCGGCTGAGCGCCTACCTCCGGTTCGGCTGCATCTCGCCGATCGAGCTGGCGCGGGCGGCGCTGCCGCGACCGGGCGGTGAGGAGTTCTGCCGGCAGCTGGCCTGGCGTGATTTCTTCCACCAGGTCACGGCCGCGTTCCCGGATATCGCGCGGACGGACTACCGGAGCGCCCCCGGATCCGCTCCCCGGTCGTGGTCCACCGACCAGGGAGCGCTCGAGGCGTGGCGGGCCGGGCAGACCGGCATCCCGGTTGTCGACGCAGGGCTGCGCCAGCTCGCGACCGAGGGCTTCATGCACAACCGGGCACGGATGATCACGGCCTCCTTCCTCACCAGGACGCTGGGCATCGACTGGCGCCACGGTTACCGGCACTTCCGCGAGCTGCTGGCCGACGGCGACGTGGCCTGTAACGCGGGCAACTGGCAGTGGGTGGCGGGAACCGGCAACAACCCCCGGCCCGGCCGGGTGCTCAACCCGCTGCGGCAGGCGGCTAGGTTCGACCCCGACGGCGACTACGTGCGCCGCTACCTGCCCGAACTGGCGAGCCTGGCCGCTCCGTTCATCCACACCCCGTGGAAGCTTCCGGCCGCGCAACGCAGGCAGCTCAGCTATCCCGCGCCGCTGGTATCGCTGGCGCCCGAGCCGTCACTGCCCTAGCGGACGTCACTGTGCTGGCGAGGCATCACCGCGCTAGCGGGGCGTCGGCGGCGGCGCGGATCTCGGTCGCCAGCTCGAGCTCCCGGGCGGCGGCCGAGGCCGCGCCGGCCGTGTCACCGGTCGCGGCGAGCAGGAACGCCCGCTTCGACCAGGCGTAGGTGCTGCACTCCCTGACCGCGAGCCGCTCGCTCACCAGCGCGCCGGCCAGGTCCTGTCGCCCGGCCCTGATCGCCGCCTCGAGCAGGGTCCGCTCCACGGCGTCACGCTGGGCGTGGCTGCCGCCGAACTCGTGCACCCGGGTGCGGATGGGCAGCAGCTCGGCCAGCGCCTGCTCGTATCTTCCGGCGCCGAAGTGCGCCAGGGCGCGGCAGACCGGCAGCCCCACCGCCGACGTCATCGCCGTGCCGGTCGGCACCGGCCCAGGCGGCACCGACCCGGTCGGCACCGTCCCGGTCACCGCGGTGGCGTCGGAGCCGTCGGCGCCGGCCACCCGCTCGAGCGCGGCGACGACCTCCCCGGCCCGGTCGAGCTCGCCGTTGCCGATGAACGCCATGATCGCGTGCATGTCGTTGAACGGATAGAAGCCGGGCGAAAGGATCCTCGCCCACGCCTGGGCGAGCGATGGCCAGCGGTCCCCCGCGTCGGCCCCTTCCAGCCAGAGCCGCCACAGCAGCGCCGTCGCGTCGAGCAACTCGAGCGCGATGTCACCGGACCCGGCGTGATGCAGGAACTGGTCGTAAACGGCGAGCGCGCCCGCGGTGTCGCCCGCCTGAAGCAGGTAGAGCGCGTAGTGCCAGGAGTTATGGACGTTGAGGAAGTTGCCTGCGGTCCAGTCCGCGCGGCGCGTGCGCATGAAGCGGACGCCGTCCGGGATCTGCCCTTGCATCTCATAGGTGTGCACGACCGCGTGAATGCCCCACACGTCGTCAGGGTTGGCCTCCACCGCCCGCTGGCCGACGGCGGATGACTGGCCGTACTGGTTGCACTCCTCCAGCCCGAAGGCGTACATGCCGTGCACAAAACCCGCCTGCGGCTGCTGGTCGTCCCAGGCGGTCAGCGCCCGGCCGATCCGGTCCCTGAGGTTGACCGCCTCGCCGCGGAAGAAGTCGATCTGGTGGCCGACGAAGAGCGCGAGCAGATCTCGCGGGTACCGCACGGTGAGGTCGCCGAGGAGCGCGCCCGCCCCGGCCATGTCGCCGGCGATCCAGCGGCGGGCGGCGGCGAGGTGGGCACGCTCGCGCGGCAGCGCGCCGGCCGCGCGGTCGGGTGCGCCGAGCGCGGCCGCAGCCTCGGCCACGCCGCCCTCCTCGGTGGACATCAGCGCCAGATAGGCGCCGAGCACCCGGCCCATCACGCACCCCGGGTCGGCCGCGACCGACTCCGCCGCCGCGTCGGCGACGGCGGGCTGAAAACGGATCAGATGCTCGACCGCCCGGTCGTACGAGGCGACCGCCTCGGCCGAGCCAGTCATGCCGAGGCCCAGGCTGTCATCGGCCACTACGACCTCCAGAGCTTCCCACCGTGTGCCTGATGTGGCATAACAAGCCTAGGACTTCAACGGAGAAGGGTTAACGATCATGGCTGAGTTGAGCGGTACGTGCGATGCCCGCTTTGGCGCGGTGCGGGAGGCGTTGCAGCGGAACATCGACTCCGGCGAGGACGTCGGCGCGTCCATCGTGGTCGACCTGGACGGCGAGATCGCGGTCGACCTGTGGGGCGGGTTCCGCGACGAGGCCGGGACGGTTCCGTGGACGCAGGACACGATCACCAACGTCTGGTCCACCACCAAGACCGTGACCAGCCTGGCGGCCCTGATGCTGGTCGAGCGCGGCCAGCTCGACGTGGGCGCCCCGGTCGCCGCCTACTGGCCCGAGTTCGCCGCCAACGGCAAGCAGGACGTGCTGGTCCGGCACCTGCTGTCGCACACCTCGGGGGTGTCCGGGCTGGATCAGCCCGCGGTCACCGAGGACCTGTACGACTGGGAGAAGTCCACCGCCCGGTTCGCCGCCCAGGCGCCGTGGTGGACGCCGGGCACGGCGTCGGGCTACCACGCGCTGAACTTCGGGCACCTGATCGGAGAGGTGCTCCGCCGGATCACCGGCACCTCGCTGAAGCATTTCGTCGCCGACGAGATCGCCGGGCCGCTCGGGGCTGACTTCCAGATCGGCGCGGCCGAGCGCGACTGGGGGCGGATCGCGGACGTGATCCCGCCCCCGCCGCTGCCGTTCGACCTGGCCGCGCTGGGGCCGGACAGCCTGGTGGCCAAGACCTTCACCGGGCCTGCGGTCGGCGCCGCCGAGGCCAACACGCCGGGCTGGCGGCAGGCCGACATCGGCGCCGCCAACGGTCATGGCAACGCCCGCTCGGTCGCCCGGATCCTGTCGGTGATCTCCCGCGGCGGCGAGGTGGACGGGGTCCGGCTGCTGTCACCGGAGACGATTGACCTGATCTTCCGCGAGCAGGCCAGCGGCGTCGACCTGGTGCTCGGGGTCCCGCTGCGGTTCGGCATCGGCTACGGGCTGCCGATGC
The DNA here is from genome assembly GCA_963836195.1 of uncultured Actinomycetota bacterium. GTDB lineage: Bacteria > Actinomycetota > Actinomycetes > Streptosporangiales > Streptosporangiaceae > Trebonia. Next base: position 102,668 of record CAWIIX010000028.1, read on the forward strand.
CCGAGACGATTCCCTACCTCCCCGACGAGAAGATCTGCTTCTGGGGCGGCTGGGGCGGCTCCATGATCGTGATGGACCTCGCGCGGAAGCTGACGATCTCGTACATGATGAACAAGATGGCGCCGGGCATCATCGGGTCGCCCCGCGCCGAGGAGTACAGCCGGGCCATCTACGCCGCGCTCGACTAGGGTCCGCAGGACGGCGAAGCCTACCCCGGAGGCATTGATCCGGCGGTGGGTCGTCCTCGGCGGGACCTGATCGCCCGGTTGCGCCGTGTCCAGCCCGTGGTCTTTTGCCTGATCAGAGTCATCGTCGAGGGTCCCCTCGGTCCGTTCCGGTTGATGGGAAGCCACGCTCCCCGGTGGGTGTGCAGAGGCGGCGGCGAGCAGATGGAGAACGTGTGGAGACGCGGTCGCTCCGGGTAACCAAAACGGGGGCGTGCGCTAGCGGCGCACGCCCGCCGGCCTCTGCTGGACCAGCTTCGAGGCCCTCCGGCCCTGATCGTGTTCCGTTTAGGTCGCGTCCTTTCGCCTGCGGGGCGCATCGTGTGCCGTTATGGGGCCTATACGACCTGAACAGCACACAATGACGCTGATATCCGATTTTCGGCCCTCGTCGTGGTGTTCGAGGTGGTCATGTGGTGTGCGTGGGTTATGGGTTATGGGTGGGTTATCGGCGGGGGCGGGTTATCGGCGGGGGCGGGTTATCGGCGGGGGCGGGTTATCGGCGGGGGCGGGTTATCGGCGGGGGTGGGTTATGCGGCTGGGTGGGGGCGGGTTATGGGGCGGGGGGTCGTGGGCGTCGCAGGAGCGGGGGACGGCGGCGGGGCGTGCGCTGGATGCGCACGCCCCGCCGGCCGGGGTTAAGGCCTTAGCCGAAGATCTCGATCTCGGAGGCCTGGGCGCCGTTCTGGACGTTGTTGGCGGTGTAGCTGAGCTCGATGTACTGGTCGCTGGTGCCGGAGGGGAGGGGGATGGTGACGGTGTTGCCGGTGGAGGGGTTCCAGGTGTAGGTGGCGGACGGGACCAGGGTGGTGAAGCTGGTGCCGTTGGTGGATCCCAGGACCGACAGGGTCTGGGTTCTGGTCGACCAGGCCGAGGACGGCGGGAGGTCGACGGTGATCGAGCCGAGGGTCTGCGCCGACCCCAGGTTCACGGTGATCGTGCTGGGCCAGGCGCCGTTGTTCGCTTCCCAGTACGTGCTGGTGTTCCCGTCGGTGACGTTGGCGGGGACGTACACCTGGGTGTAGCTGGACGCGGTGACCGCGGCGTTGAGGGCCAGGTTGGTGTTAGTGGTGACCCCGGTGCCTGACAGCGCCACGGTCAGCGGGCTGTTCGGGGCGTTGCTGTTAACCGACAGCGTCCCGGTTGCCGAGCCGGCCGCGGTCGGCGCGAACGTCACGCCGACCGTGCAGGAGGCGCCCGCCGCGAGCGAGGTGCCGCAGTTGTTCGACTCGCCGAACGGACCGGTGACGCCGATCGACGACATCGAGACGGCGGTGGTGCCCGGGTTGGTCACCGTGACCGACTGGGCCGAGCTGGTCGAGCCGACGTTCTCGTTGCCGAACGACTCGCTCGACGGTGAGGCCGTCAGCGCGCTGGGGCCGCCGCTGCTCCCGCCGCCGGGGAAGACCTCGAACTCCGAGAGCTGAGCGGCGGACCAGCCGGTGTTGCCGGTGAAGCTCAGCTCGACGTACCGGTCGCTGGTACCGGACGGCAGGCTGATCGTGGCGGTGTTGCCGGTGGACGGGTTGAAGGTGTACCCGGCCGACCCGACGAGCTGGCTGAACGTCGTGCCGTTGGTGCTGCCGAGGACCGACAGCGTCTCGGTCCTGGTGCTCCAGGCGGACGCCGGCGGCAGGTCGAGCGTGACCGACCCGATCGACTGGGTCGAGCCCAGGTCGACCGTGATGGTCTGCGGGTACCCGGCGCCGTCGGTGCTCTCCCAGTAGCTGCTGGTGTTGCCGTCGGTGACATTGCCGGGCACGTACGACTGCCAGTCGCTGCTCGCCGTGACCGGCTTGTTGAGGGCGATGTTGGTGGTTGAGGTGATGCCGGCGCCGGACAGCCCGACGGTCAGCGGGTTGTTGTTGGCGTTGCTGTTCACGGTCAGGGTGCCGCTGTTCGTCGCCGCCGTGGGCGTGAACTTGACCGTCACCGTGCAGGTGCCGTTGACCGCGAGCGTGGTGCAGTTGTTGGTCTGGCTGAAGGCCCCGGTGATGGCGACGCTGGAGACGGTCGCGGCGGTGGTACCGGTGTTGGTCACCGTCACCGTCTGCGTGGCGGGGGAAGATCCGACCAGGGTGGCGGGGAAGGAGAGGCTAGCCGGGGAGGCGCTCAGCACCGGGCCCGGCGCCGTGCCGGTGCCGGACAGGCTCACCGTGTTGGTGACCCCGCCGGCGTTGATGGTGACGCTGCCGGTGGCGGCGCCGGCCGCTGTCGGCGAGTAGGTCACGCTGACCGTGCAAGAGCTGTTCGCCGCGATCGACGAGCCGCAGTTGTTGGTCTCGGCGAAGGGACCGCTGGCGGTGATGGACGACACCGAGGCGGCCGAGCTGGTCGGGTTGGCGACCGTCACGGTCTGCGCGGCGCTGGTGCTGCCGACCACGGTCGGACTGAACGTCAGCGCCGTCGGGCTCGCGTTGACACCGGTGACCGGGTACGGCGGGTAGACCGGCGGTGGCGAGACGCCGACGCTGCACCCGGCCGGGCTGATGCCGGAGTTGCCGCCGTCATCGGTGATCGTGAAGCCGCTGCCTTCACAGCTGTAGCTGGGGGCGTTGCCCGCGTTGGCCTGGGCCACGCCGGTCGCCGTGACGTTGGTGGCCGTGGCCGTGCCGCCGGTCTGTTCCTGCAGGGCGAACGTACCGGTGCCGATGATGGACACGTTGTTGAGGTTGACCCCGCTGACCGTGCCCTCGACCCACTGGATGGCCTCGAACGGGCTCTGCTCGATCAGCGCGTTGGACACGTTGATCGGGCCGGTGACCGCGCCCTGGCTGCCGTCGAACCACAGCGCGCCGACGCCGAACTGCCAGTTCGGGTCGAGGCTGCCGTCCCGGATCAGGGTGTTGTTGGAGATCGTGGTCAGGCCCACCGGGGTGGAACTAAAGCGCTGTCCCACCTGGATGCCGCCGCCCTGGGTGATGCCGGTGTCGACGACCAGGTTCCCGCTGACGGTGTTGTTGTTGCCGCCGTAGATCGCGATCCCGTTGGCGAGCTGCTGCAACTGCACGGTGTTGTTGGAGATCGTGTCGCCGGCGTCGGCCCCGATGCCGGAGTCAGCCCAGGTCGCGATGCCGTCGTCACCGGTGTTGCGGATGTTGCTGTTGGTTACGGTGGAGTTGGTGACGCCGCCGTGGAAGTTGATGCCGTCCGCGGTGGTGTCGCGGATCCGCATGCCGCTGAAGGTCAGGTTGGTCATCGGCCCGTCCATCCAGGCCCCGACCTTCATGTGCTCGATCCAGATGTTCGACACCGTCGAGTTGCTCATCGCGCCGCCGATGCCGTTGACCTGGGCGCTGTCGTCGCGTACCTGAACGTTGCCGAAGATCGCGAAGTTCGACAGGTGCACGTTGGTGCTCGGGTTCGGGGCGGAGTTCCCGTAGAAGCCGGGTGCCGTGCCGGTGACGGTCGAGTACCACATGCCGGCGCCTTCAACGGTGACGTTGTTGACGATGATGTGGCCGGGGATGTTGTACGTGCCCGGCGGAATCCACACCGTGCCGCCGGAGCCGGCCGCGGTGATCGCCGCGTTGAACGCGTTCGTGGAGTCGTTCACGCCGGTGGGGTCGGCGCCCTCGCTGACCACGGACACCGAGCCGCCTGGCTGGGCCAGCGGCGCGGCGACGTTCTCGAAGTCAGCGACGTCGATCGTGTACGAGGACGCGGTGTCCTCCGAGTCGACCTCCAGCTTGAACGTGGTGCCAGCGGGATAGGTGGTGGTGAACAGCCGGTGCACCTCGTCGTAGAAGTGGTGCGGGTTGCCGCTGCCCGGCGTGTTGACGAACGGGTAGCTGCCGTAGTACCAGCTATAGGCGTTGGTCAGGGTGAAGTCGGTCTGCTTGGTTCCGTTGATGTACAGCGACAGCGGGTCCGTGTACACGGACCCGTCGGAGGTGTCCGGGATGCTGTACCGGAAGTCGATGGAGTTGGTCGCCACCGGGGTGGTGAAGGTGACGGACTGGCCGGAGCCGTTGCCCGCGAGGGTGACGGCCTTGCGGCCGGACGCCTCGTCGGCGAGCTGGCCCTGGGTGTAGCTCGGGCCGATGATCGTGCCGTTGGTAGCGGAGCTCTCGGCCTGGACTTCGGTATAGGGCAGGCTCGCGCCGTTGCCGCCGGTGGCGGTCGCGGCGAAGGCGGGCGTGGCGGCGAGCACCGCGACGCCGGCCAGGCCGGCCGTCGCGAGCGTGATGGAAGTCGCGCCTGCCAGCAGCAGGCGTCTCAGGCCGCGGAGCTTCGGCGGCCTGGATGGGGGAGCGGGATGGAACACCGTTGATCCTCTCGACGCGTGGGGGGTCGCGCGGGTCGGCGATCGCGTGCACAGCGTCGCCGACTGTGACGCTAAACTCCTTGACATCTCTTTGCAAGATGTTGATTTTTCTCAGCAAGAGATCTACTAATTGAGGCAACGTCGTGACTGACCCCAGACGCCAGAAGGGCCGCCGGCGCGGCCGGCGGCCCTTTCAGGCGGAACTTGACGCGGGTAAGACGCCGACGGTGGCCGGCTTCCAGCCGAGGGCGGGCGCCACCTCGGTCGCGATCAGCTCGAGCGCGCGGACGGCCGCGTCGTGGTCGGGCACGGCCGGGTTGAACTGCGTGATCAGGTCGGTGGCGACCGGCAGCACCCGCTCGCCCTGCAGCGCCGCGATGACCTCGTCGGGGTGGCCGTAGAACGAGTGGAACCGGCGCAGCGCCTCCTCCTGGCCGAGGCCGGCCGGGAACGCCCCCCGCACCGCGAAGCGCTGGGCGGCGGCGTGCACGTCGGCCCCGATCTGGTCGAGCGCGGTCTTCCTATCCCTGGCCGGGAACACGAACCGGGACAGCCCGATCCGCGGCGCCCTCGGCTGGTCCCAGGCCGCCAGGTAGGCGTCGGCCCAGGGTCGCTGCACGACGTCGGTCGGCTCGTCGTAGCCGTAGGCGGCGCGGTTGAGCAGCAGGTTGGACCCGCCCCTGGCCGCGTACTCGGCGCCCGGCCGGCTGAACACGCCCTGCCAGATCCGCCCGGTGAAGTCGGCGGCGGGCGGCTGGATGGTGAACCCGGTCGCGCCCACCTCCTGGTTCGCGAGCGCGCGGCGCAGCACGTCAAGCCCCTCGCTGGTCAGCTCGCGCTTGCGGGCGACGTCGCGGCCGAAGGCCGCGTACTCGACCTCGCTGCCGCCGCTGCCGACGCCGATCTCGACCCGCCCGCCGCTGAGCAGGTCGACCACCGAGACGTCCTCGGCCAGCCGGACCGGGTTCTCGAGCGGCAGCACGGTGATCGCGGTCGACAGCCGGATCCGCTTCGTCCGGGCGGCCGCGTGCGCGAGGAACGTCCACGGCGACGACAGGCCGCCGCCGCCGAGCGGGGCGTGATGCTGCGCCACCCACCCCACGTCGAAGCCGAGCTCGTCGGCGACGACGAACAGCTCCTGGGCGTTCCGGTAGGCGGCGGCGGGGTCCCCCCGGCCCTGGACGTGGGTGAGGAAGCCGAGCCGGAAACGCGGCCGGCCGGGCTGGTCGTCGGTCATGGGCGGGTGCCTTTCAGTCCGGGGCTGCTAGAAGTAGACGTCGAGCGGCGGCTTGGTGCCGTGCACCTCGTAGCCGCCGAGAACCTGCTGCTTGTAGATCGACGGGTTGTGCGACGCGAGGACCTTGACGTTGCGCCAGTGCCGGTCGAGCGCCCGCCTCGTGGACAGGGTGGAGCCGCTGGCCACCTGGGTGAGCGCGTCGATGACGTCGAGGACGAGCGCCTCGACGGTGATCTTGGCCCGGCTGGCCGCGAGCGTCGCCGCCAGCGAGCGGTCGAAGTCGCGCGGGCAAGTCCCACGACTCCTCCAGCAGCCCGGCGGCGGCGGCGATGGTGGCGGTCGCCGCGAACGCCTTGGCCGAGGCGACCCCGATCGCGGCCAGGATCACCGGCTCGTCCGCGGTCCGCTGAGCCGTCCCGTGGTAGTAGTTGCGGGTCCGCTCCCCCACCAGCTCGACCGCGTCCCGCAGCGCCCGGTGGCCGATGCCCGCGACCACGCTGGTCAGGTAGACCTGGTTGAACGTGAACGGGTAGCGCGGCGCGGCCGGGTCGGTGACCGGGCGCTGGAAGAAGTCGGCGCTGGTCATCCGCACGTGGTCGAGCACGATCGAGCCGGAGCCGGTGAGCCGCTGCCCGAAGCCGTCCCAGTCGTCGGGCAGCTCGACCCCGGGCCGGTCGGACTCGATCAGCACGGTCCGCGCGACGCCGTCGTCGAGGGTGACCGACACCGTCAGGTAGTCGGCGTAGAGGCTGCCGGTGGCGTAGTACCGGCGGCAGCTGACCAGGTACTCGTCGTCGCCGACGCGAACGGCCTCGCCCGCGCAGGCCGGCCCTGAGCTTCCGCTCTGCTGCTGGGCGGCCCCGCCGAACAGCAGCCCGTCGGCGGCCAGGGCCAGCAGCCGGGGCGAGCTCGGGGTCGGGTCGAGGAGCGCGTTCTCGATCCCGGCGTAGTGGTTGCGGAGGCTGTGCGCGAGGTTGGAGTCGGCCGCCGCCAGCTCGCGGACGAACGCGAAGAACTCCGTCAGCGGCAGTCGCGTCCCGTCGGCGCGCGGCAGCCTGATCGCGCCGATCTTCCGCGCCCGCAGCTCGGGCCGCAGGTCGTCGAGGAGCAGCCGCTCGGTGTCCCGCCTCGGCGCGTCGGCCGCCACCTTGTCGACGAGGTCGGCGAACCCGAGCCGCTCGCTAACCGGCGTGCTCATGATGCGTCGCCGAGGCCGAGGTTGCCGCGGAACGTGGTCGACTCGTACTCGGTTCTGAACCGGCCGCGGGCCTGGAGCTCGGGGACGAGCCAGTCCACCAGGTGCTCGAGCCCGTCCTCGTACCGGTCGACGTTGAAGTTGAACCCGTCGCAGGCGTCGGTGTCGACCCAGTCGATCAGGTCGTCCGCCACCTGCTCGGGGGTCCCGACGACGATCCGGTGACCGCCGGTGATGTACTCGAGCAGCACCTGCTTGGTCGTCAGCGGCGCGCTCGCGGGCGGACTCGACGACCTTCTCGCGCCGGACGTGGCCGGCCCCGTCGGCCGGGTCCGACGGCGGGATCTTGTCGTAGGGCAGCTCCGGGCCAGGTCCAGGTCGGCGGCGTCGAGGCCGAGCAGCGCCGCCAGCGAGCCCTTGAGGTACTCGAGGTCGAGCTGGTCGTCGAGGTCGGCCTTGCGCTGCCTGGCCTGCGCCTCGGTCGCGCCGAGGACGGGGTAGACGCCGGGCACGACCAGCAGCCCGGCCGGATCGCGCTGCCATTTCTGCGCCGCGTACTGCTTGACGTCGGTGTAGAACTCCTGCGCCGACGGCTTGGTCCAGTGGCTGGTGAACAGCGCGTCGGCCCACTTGGAGCCGAACTGCTTGCTCGACTCGGACGCGCCCGCCTGCAGCAGCACCGGCCGCCGGCCCCGGTAGCCGCCGACGACGCCGAGCACGCCGGCCGCGCGGTAGTAGCCGCCCTGGAACTCGACCGGCCGCAGCCGCCCCGCGTCGACGTAGGTCGAGCTGGCGGCGTCGGCCACGATCGCCTCGGGCGGCAGCGAGTCCCACAGCTGGGTCACCACGGTCACGTACTCGTCGGCCTTGTCGTACTTGGCCGACCGGGACAGCTCGCGGCCGGCGCCGAGGATCTGCAGCGAGTGCTCGTGCTGGCTGGTGATGATGTTCCAGGCCCCCCGGCCCTTGCTGACGTGGTCCAGGCTCGCGATCTCGCGGGCGAGGGTGACCGGGTCGCCGTACAGCGCCGGAGCGGTCAGCACGAGGCCGATGTTGCTGGTGCGGGTGGCCAGCGCCGCCAGCAGCACGCCGGGCGACAGCGCCCGGAACGGCCGCTTGAACGACTCCTCGGCCAGGCCCGCGTAGTTGTCGGCCAGGAAGATCCCGTCGAGCAGGCCGCGCTCGGCGGTCCGCGCGATCCGGATGAACACGTCGATGTCGGTCGACAGGCCGGCCGGATCTGGCAGCGTCTTCCAGGACGCGTTATGCCGTCCCGACGCCAGCAGGTTGATGGCGAGGCGGATCTGCTTGCGGTTGGACACGACTGCTCCTCGGGGGTCGGCCGGCGGCGGAGGGAATCAGCGGGGGTGCGGGGCGGAGCACGCGACCGTTCGAGATAAAGATCTTGATTTTCCCGAACGGTCGCGGGGTGGCACTGGTCGGCTCATTGCCCGTCACCTCGGGAGGGCGGGGATGGCGTCGAGCAGCGCCTCCGTGTACGGGTGCTGCGGGCGGGTGAAGATCGCACCGGGCCGCGACGAGGACGTACGGACGCACCTCGGCGGTGATGGCAAGCACCTCGGACGTGGTGCGCGCGGGGTCGCCGACCGGGTCGGAAACCACGTGCACCGGTAGGCGTCGCCGGCGATCCGACGCCCGAAGCGCTCGTACAGCTCGGGCCCCTCGCCTCGGCCCGGGATCACGATCAGCGTGCCGCGCGGGGCGACGCCCTCCGGCTCGCTCCAGTTCGCCGCCGTGGCCCGCCCGGTGGTCACGGTCATCTCCGACCGCCGGGAAGACTAGTTTTTCCATCCATACCGATTAAAATAGTAGGGATATGGTGGGAGCGTCCAACGACGATCTCGAATCGGCTTCGATCGCGGACCCTTATCAGTGGGCCCGCACGGGCCGGTGCAGTGGAACCGAGGTGGAAATGTCACGCGTGCTGGACATCGTTCCGCTGCGCAGCTTGATCGCGGTGGCAGACGCCGGCGGCTTCCACCGCGCCGCCGCCGACCTTCAGCTCAGCCAGTCGGCGGTGAGCCAGCACATCCGCCGCCTGGAGAAGGCGCTCGGCCGGCCGCTGGTCGAGCCGGACGGCCGCCGGGCGCGGCTGACCAAGGCCGGCGTCGCGCTGCTGTCGGAGGCCCGCCGGATCGTCGCGGCCCACGACGAGGCGCTGCTGCGGCTCGGGCCCGCCGAGGGCCCGGAGTTCATCATCGGCACGACCGACCACGGCGCCGACCACATCCTGCCGCCCATCGTCACCGAACTCGGCGTGACGTCGCCCGCCCTCAACGTCAAGTTCCGCTTCGACCGAACCACGCCGCTCAACGAGGCGGTCGACCGGGGCAGCGTCGATCTCGCGGTCTTCATCACCGAGGCGAGCGCGCGGCCGGGCACCCTCGTCGGCTCGCTGCCGCTCGTCTGGTGCGCCGCGTCGACCTGGACTCCCCCGTCCGGGGACGCGCCGTGGCCGCTGCTCGCGATCGAGGCGCCGTGCGCGATCCGCGGCCGCGCCCTCGCCGTCCTCGACCAGCACGGCATCCCGGCCACCGTGGTCGGCGAGGCGGCCGCGCTCGGCGGAGTGCTCAACGCCACCCGGGCCGGGCTCGGCATCAGCCTGCTGGCGCTGGCCGGACCCCCGCCCGAGGGCCTGGTCGAAGTGCGCGACCTCCCGCCGGCCCAGTCGATCAGCCTCACCGCCCGGGCGAGGGACGGCGCCGACCAGCAGGCGGTGCGGGTCGCGCTGCGGGTGCTGCATGCGACCCTGGGAACCAGGCGGACCGATTAATCCGCTCGCGGCGCGCAGTCAAAGCAGGTGAGAGACCCGAACCCGGTAGGAGGTTGGCATGGCTTTCCCCGACGTCGTGACGCGCGAGGAGTGGCTCGAGGCAAGGAAGCGGCTGCTGGTCAAGGAGAAGCAGGCGACCCGCGAGCGGGACGCGCTCAACGCCGAGCGGCGGCGGCTGCCGATGGTGGCGGTCGACAAGGAGTACGTCTTCGAGGGCCCGGACGGCAAGGTCACGCTGGCCGACCTGTTCGACGGCAGCCGGCAGCTCATCATCCAGCACGTCATGTTCGGCCCCGACTGGGACGCGGCCTGCCCGGGCTGCACGGCCGGGATCAACGAGACCTCGGACGGGATGATCAAGCACCTGAGGTCCCGCGACACGAACTTCGTCCTGGTCTCGCGCGCGCCGCTGGAGAAGCTGCGGCAGTACCAGGCCGCGATGGGCTGGACGATCCCCTGGTACTCCTCCTTCAGCAGCGACTTCAACTACGACTACCAGGCGACCGCCGACAAGGAGCGCCAGCAGTTCGTCTACAACTACAAGGAGCAGCCCGACCTGCTCGAGGACGATGACTCGACCGAGCTGCCCGGGTTCAGCTGCTTCCTGCGCGACGGCGACCGGCTGTTTCACACGTACTCGACCTGGGCCCGCGGCACCGACACGACCGGCAGCGCCTACTCGTTCCTCGACCTGACCGCGCTCGGCCGGTCGGAGGAATGGGAGGAGCCCAAGGGCCGCGCGCCCAAGCCGCACGGCGCGGACCCGACGTTCAGCGACTGATGCGCGAAGACGAGTTCACCGATCTCGCCACCGCCTATCAGGCGGAGCTGCGCGCCCACTGCTACCGCATCCTCGGCTCGGTCCACGACGCCGAGGATGCGCTGCAGGAGGCGCTGGTGCGCGCGTGGAAGGGCATCGACCGGTTCGAGGGGCGCGCGTCGGTCCGCTCGTGGCTGTACGCGATCGCCACCAACGCCGCGCTCGACATCGCCCGGCACCGGTCGCGACGTGAGTTCGCGGTCGACTTGGGGGCGCCCGCCGGACCGGGGGCCGAGCTCGACCCGCCGCTCACGGAGCTGCCCTGGCTGGAGCCCTTTCCCGATCGGTGGCTGACGCCGGCCGGCCAGCCGACGCCGGAGGCGCGGTACGAGCAGCGGGAGAGCATCGAGCTCGCGTTCGTCGCCGCCATGCAGCACCTGCCGCCGCTGCAGCGCGCGGTGCTGCTGCTGCGCGAGGTGGCCGGCTTCTCCGCGGCGGAGATCGCCGGCCACCTCGGCACGTCGGCCGCGTCGGTGACCAGCGCCCTGCAGCGGGCCCGGGTCACGATGGCGGCGCGCGGCGCCGGCCAGCAGCCAGCAGTCCGCCCTGCGCAGGCTGGGCGACGCGCGCACCAGGGACCTCGTCCGGCAGTACGCGGACGCGATGGAGAACGGCGACATCCAGACCCTGGCCGACATGCTCACCCGCGACGTGACCTGGTCGATGCCGCCGGTCCCGACCTGGTACCGAGGCCTCGGGCCGGTCCGGGAGTTCCTGGTCAGGTACCCGCTGACCGACCGCTGGCGGCACCGGCCGACCTGGGCCAACGGCCAGCCGGCGGTGGCCGGCTACGTCTACGACGAGGACGCCGGGCCGGTTCATCCCGGCCTCGATCGACGTGCTCAGCCTCTCCCCCGAAGAGGGCGGCAAGATCGCCGCCGTGACCGGCTTCCTCACCGCCGACCTGCTCGGCTCCGAGGACGCCGGTGGCTGGATCACGGGCGCGGAGCTGTTCGCCCGCTTCGGCGTGCCCGCCGACCCGCCGTACGGCTCGGCGGCTGCGTCGAGCGGATGGGGTCTGGCGGCTCGGCGGCGAATGGCGGCTGGGGGCTTCGATGGTCGACTGGTGGTCGGATGGCGACTGGGCGCGGTCGTCTCGGCCGGGCTAGATTGGCCACAGGCTCGGTGAAAGTGGCTTTCACTGAACGAGAGAATGGCGGCCATGGCGCACATCCCCTCCCCCGATGACGACGTGCGGTTCGTCGGCGGCCTGGCCTACTCCGCCCCGATCGGGTTCCGCCCGCTGCTGCTCGACCTCTACCTGCCGGCCGCCGAAGCGGATCCGGCGCCGCTGGTCGTGTTCGTGCACGGCGGCGGCTGGCTGCGCGGCGATCGCTCGATGGTCAGCCCTTCGTTCGCGTCGTGGCGGCCCGGGCCGCTGGCGCGACTGGCGGCGGCCGGGTTCGCGGTCGCCTCGGTCGACTACCGGCTCAGCGGCGAGGCGCGCTTCCCGGCCCAGCTCGAGGACGTGTCGGCGGCGGTGGAGTGGCTGACGGGGCAGGCAGAGGTGTACGCCTTCGACCCGGGCCGGATCGTGCTGTGGGGCGAATCGGCCGGGGCGCACCTGGCCGCCCTCCTCGGGCTCCGTTCGACGGGGCCGCGGGTGCGCGGGGTCGTCGACTGGTACGGGCCGGCCGACCTGGCCGCCCTGGACGAGCAGGTCGGGGCGGCGGGCGCGCTCACCGACGACCCGCTCGACACCCGCGAGGCGCGGCTGCTCGGCGCCCCGGTGGCCGAGGTGCCCGAGCTCGCCCGCGCGGCCAGCCCGATCAGCCACGTCCGGGCCGGGGCGCCGCCGTTCCTGATCGCCCACGGCACCGCCGACCGGGCGGTCCCGTTCTCGCAGAGCGAGGCCCTGGCGGCGGCGCTGGCCGAGGCCGGGGTCGAGGTCCGCTTCGAGGCGGTCGACGGGGCCGATCACATGTGGACCGGGGTCGCCGATCCGACGCCGCTGTTTGACGCCGTGGTCGCGTTCGCGCGCGAGGTCGCCCGGGTCTAGTCCGGGCCGGTCCGCGTAGTCGCATCGATCGTGCCGTTGCGGTTGCCGACGGCGGCCGCCAGGCCGTGCCCTCCTAGTGGCGGTTTGCTCCCAGGGCCGCCAGGCGGCGTCCTCATGGTGGCGCGTGGGGCTTTTGGGGCGGCTGTGGAGGAACCTCGGCGAGCCGACCGGGGCTGGGGCCGTGATCGTGTGCTTTTGGGGGCGGCGGTTTCCGGCCTCGGGCGTGAGCGTGTGCCGTTGGGGGCAGCCCGGCGACCCGAACTTCCCACGATGACGCCCATGAGCGTCCGGCTTGGTGTCAGTGGTGACGATGAGGATGATGTGCCGATCCCGGCCGCCGGACGCCGGGTCTCGCCCAGTGCAGAGGCGGTCGGCTACGCCGGTGACCGCGAAGTCAGCCGTCCGCGGGCTACGCCGGTGACCGCAAGGTCAGCCGTCGGTCGGCTACGCCGGTGGCCGCAAAGTCACCTAGCGGCCGGCTACGCCGGTGACCACTGTTAAGCCGGGGAGGGCTGGCTGAGCTCGGGGTGCTTGTGGGCCCGGCCGCCCTGGACGATCCACTCGAGGTTGGCCGGGTCCTGCAGCAGCGTCACATCCTCGGCCGGGTTGCCCCGCGACCACCAGCAGGTCGGCCAGGTAGCCGGGGGCGAGCAGGCCGAGCTCATCTCCCATGCCCATCAGCTCGCCGCCGAGGCGGGTGGCGGCGGTGAGGGCCTCGACCGCGGAGTAGCCGAGCAGGTCGACGAAGAGCTGCAGGTCGCGCGCGTTGCGGCCGATCGGGTTGTTCGGGAACCCGTAGTCGCCGCCGGGCAGCGCGCGGATCCCGCGCCGGCGGATCTCGGGGTAGATCGCGGCCATCGCCTCGAGCGCGGCCACCGAGCCCATCTTCTCCGCCGTCGCCCGGTCGATCCCGAACTCCGCGCCCTCGTGCACGTTGGCGTAGATGATGCCGGGGGCGGGCGAGACGAAGACCTCGTCCTTGACCGACTCGAGCAGGTCGAGGGCCTCCTCGTCGGCGTAGGTGCAGTGGTAGATGGACCGGAAGCCGGCTCGCACCGCGAGCTTGACCGACTCGGCCGACTGCGCGTGGCAGTTGAGCCAGACGCCGGACTCGCGCGCCTGCTCGCCCGCCGCCTGCGCCTCCTGCCAGCTGTACTGGGTGATCTGGGATCCGCCCGGTACGAACACGTCGTCGTTGCTGAGCAGGAACTTCACGCTGTCGAAGCCCTGGGCGGCGTTCTCGACGACGTACTGACGGCAGGCGTCGGGGCCCTGCCAGTCGGCGACGAAATGCCCGTCGGGGCGCAGCGGGTGGTTGTCCCGCTCGGCGCTGGCGGCCCGCAGCCGGGGCCCGCGGACGGCCCCGGCCCTGATCTTGTCGCGCAGGATCACCTCGACCGGCATCGGCAGCAGCGAGCCCGCCGAGTAGGCCGAGGTGAAGCCCGCGTCGAGCATGATGGCGGCGTTGCGCTCGGCCCGGGCGAGCTCCGCCTCCATGCCCTCGACGTGATGGAAGAAGCTCACGTCGAGCGGCGGGTTGAACGAGGGGTCGATGTGACCCACGGCCGACGGGAACGTGAGGTGCGCGTGCGATTCGATCAGCCCCGGCATGATCGTGCGCCCGGCGATGTTCACGACCCGCGCGGTCCCGTGGTCATCGCGCCAGCCGGAGCGGACCTCGACGATGCGGTCGCCGTCGACGACCACCTCCCCGGGTGCCGGGTCGGTGCCGGTCGCGTCGAACACCGCCCCGCCGGTGAACACGGTCCGTTCCATGGTCAGCTCCAGGTTCAGTCTGTCACTTTCGCTCTGCGAGAGTAGCTTTCAGATCAATTGAGGGTTCCTGTGAGTCTCCCTGCCCCGCCTCCGCCTGTCAACCACGGGCGCCGGGCGCCGCCGGGGCAAGCGCCGGCCGGCGGGTGAACTCGGCGGTCCAGTTGGCCTCCCAGGTTTCCCCGCCGTCGGGCGAGAACGCCTGTTCCCAGCGAGCCGAGTCCGCGGTGATGTGCGACCAGGTGAAGCGCACCCGGATCGCCCGGCCGTCGAGCACCTCGTCGGCGTAGAACAGGCCGACGCCGTTCTCGAACCGGCCGGTGACGGGCGGCACCCCGAGGATCCCGTCGCGGCTGTTGGCCCAGTAAATCGACCAGTCGCCGGTCGCCACGTCCCTGAGCCTGACCGTGAGCCCGGTGAAGCCCTGATCCGGGAAGTCCACCTCGTCGATGTTGCCTGCGCCGCCGAAGACCGACCAGCAGCGGGTCCGCGACTTCATCTCGTACCACTCGTCGCAGTCGGCCAGCCACGCCTTCCGGCGGCGCTGGATGCCGTCCCACTCGCCGATCAGGAAGTCGAAGTCGCCAGTGCCGTGGTTGTTCTCTGTCGATGTCATGCCCTTGACGGTAGAAGCCAACCCTGACACGTACTGTCAGGGTTATGCACCGGCGCCGCCGCCACGGGCGGTGGTTTCTCCGGGTCGGCATCGCCGTTCTCGTCCGACATTTCGCACCTGCCGGTTATGGTGATGCGATGTCAACTAGGCCGCTCCTGAGGACGACGGTGACCGCGCTGCTGGCCCTGGCCTCCGTTACCTGGGCGCTCGGCGGCGAGGCCGGCGCCGTCACGCGGGCGCCGGGACCCGCGTCGTCCGGTTCGTGGACGGGGTATGACGGCAACGGCGCGT
This sequence comes from uncultured Actinomycetota bacterium, assembly GCA_963836195.1. GTDB lineage: Bacteria > Actinomycetota > Actinomycetes > Streptosporangiales > Streptosporangiaceae > Trebonia. Next base: position 117,884 of record CAWIIX010000028.1, read on the forward strand.
CCGGGTCGATGGCCGCGGTCAACACGACGAGCCCCGCCTGGACCTCGCCCGCTCTCGATGGCGAGATCTACGGCCAGCCGCTGGTGTCATCGGGACGGGTCTACGTGGCGACCGAGGACGACACCGTCTACGCGCTGTCGGCCGCCACCGGAGCGGTGGTCTGGTCCACGCGGGTCGGCCCCCCCGTGCCGTCAGCCGACCTTCCCTGCGGGGACCTCACGCCCACGGCGGGCATCACCGGCACCCCGGTCATCGATCAGTCCCGCGGCGAGATCTTCGTGGTGGCCGACGAGCTGGTGAACGGCAGGCCCGCGCACATGTTCACCGGCCTGTCCACCGCCTCGGGCAAAATCGAGGTGACCCAGGACGTGGACCCGGCCGGGGCGGATCCCGCCGCGCTGCTGCAGCGCACCGGGCTGGCCCTTGACGCTGGCCGGGTCGTGTTCGGCCTGGGCGGGAACGACGGGGACTGCGCTTCGTACCGAGGCCGGCTGATCGCCGTGCCTGAGCAGGGCGGACCACCGGACATGTTCACCGTCGACGCCGCCCCCGACGAGTCGCAGGGCGCGATCTGGATGGGCGGGGCGGCGCCGGTGGTGGACTCGGGCGGCGACGTCTGGGTCAGCACCGGCAACGGCTCGGTCAACTCGTACAGCCATGCCTACGACGACAGCGACTCGATGCTCCGGCTGTCGCCGTCGCTCAAGCTCGTGCAGTTCTTCGCGCCGGCCACCTGGGCCGCGGACAACTCCAGGGACCTTGACATGTCGGTGGCGCCGGCCCTGCTGCCCGACGGGCAGGTGATCCTGACCGGGAAGGCGCGCATCGTCTACCTGCTCAACCAGGCGGACCTGGGCGGTATCGGCGGGCAGCAGGCGGCGCTTGGCTCGGCCTGCAGCCAGGACATCGACGGCGGCGTCGCCGTGCAGGGCACGACGGTCTACCTGCCCTGCACGAGCGGCATCGTCGCGGTCCGGGCGGTGAAGTCCCCGGCCGCGCTGCACCTGCTGTGGAGCTCGGGGACGGGCGGCGGTCCCCCCATCGTGGCCGCGGGCCTGGTCTGGACCATCGGGCAGAACGGAACGCTCTACGGGTTGGATCCGGCCACCGGGGCGGTACGGCAGCAGGCCTCGATCGGCGTGCCCGCCAACCACTTCGCCACCCCGAGCGCGGCCGACGGCCTGCTGCTGGCCCCCTCGGCGGATCAGGTGGTCGCCTTCCCCGCCGCCGCGCACCCACCGGCCGCCAGCCCTTCCCCGGCCCCCAAACGAGTCGCGGCGGCCGGCGTCGCCGTCGGCGTGGTCGGCTGCCTGGTGGTGATCGGCGCCGCGGTCTGGCTGGGGCGACGCCGACGAGCCTGACCCATATTGTCAGGGATATGCGCGCGAGCCGGCTTGTTTCAATTCTGCTGCTGCTGCAGACCCGCGGGCGGCTGACCGCGCCCCAGCTCGCGGCCGAGCTCGAGGTGTCGGTGCGGACGATCTACCGTGACGTCGAGTCGCTGAGCGAGGCGGGCGTGCCGATCTACGGCGACGCCGGCCCGGCGGGCGGCTACCAGCTGCTCGGCGGCTACCGGACCCGGCTGACCGGGCTGACCGCCGCCGAGGCGCAGGCGCTCCAGTTCGCCGGGATGCCGGGCCCGGCGGCCGAGCTCGGCCTGGGCACGGTGCTGGCGACGGCGCAGCTCAAGCTGGACGCGGCGCTGCCGCCGGAGCTGCGCGAGCGGTCGGCCCGTATTACCGAGCGGTTCCTCCTCGACGCGCCCGGCTGGTACCACGACGGCGACTCGTCGCCCCACCTCGACGCGATCGCGGACGCGGTCTGGAATCAGCGCCGAATCGAGGTCCGCTACCGCCGCTGGGTCGCGCCGACCGACGTGACGCGGATCCTGGACCCGCACGGCATCGTGCTCAAGGGCGGCAAATGGTACGTGGTCGCCCGCTGCGACGGGGCGCTGCGGACCTACCGGATCAGCCAGGTGCTGAACCTGACCCCGCTGGAGGAGGAGTTCGAGCGGCTGGCGGGGTTCAGCCTGCCGGAGTACTGGGCCGCGCACATCCTTCGGTTCCGCGAGGGTCTTCAGCAGGGCGAGGCCACGATCCGGCTGTCGGCGGACGGCCGCGAGCGGGCGCGTGATCTGCTCAGCCAGGCGGTGACGGCGGCGGTCGACGCGACCGCGGTGCCGGACCGGGACGGCTGGGTCACGGCGGTGGTGCCGATCGAGTCGCTGGCGCACGCGCAGTCCTCGTTCCTCGGCCTGGGGGCGCAGGTCGAGGTGCTGGCGCCGGAGGACCTGCGCGCGGCGATGGCGAACGCGGCGGCGGGCATGGCCCGGTTGTACGCTCCCTCGGCCGCTACAGCCGGATCAGCTACTGAATGAGCCCTCTGTTCTCCGCAACTTGGTCGTAGAAGCGGGCGCCCCGGGCGTGGATGTGGTCGTCCTGCTCGAAGCGGCTCCACGCCTCGTCGTAACTGTCCTGCGGCCAGTTCGGGCGTCCGTACAACGCGTGGTAGCCGGCCAAGAGCGCGCATTCCAGTTCAGCCATGTGATCACGAATAAACAATTCCCGCTATGCGCGTAGAAAGTATTCGCGATAAAGAGTTTCTTCGTGATAATTACGCGATCTGGGGCGGTCCAGTGGCCGTGCGATGCCGCGCGGCACTCCCAGGTCCCGTGAGCCGCTCAAGTTGCGGCGGCTAGTCGCCGATCTCGAGTACGGCCTTGCCGAGGACCCTGCCTGCCTCCAGGGCGCGGTGGGCGTCGGCCGCCTGGTCGAGCGGAAAGGCGGCGCCGACCTGGACCCGGAGCTCGCCCGCGTCGAAGTGGGTCGCGGCCCGCTCGAGGATCGCGCGCTGGCGTTCCCGCTGCTGCCGCCATCCGAATACCTGGGCGGCCGGCATCCAGGTAAACGAGACCCGCAGGTTCCGGTCGTGCATGGTCTTGATCGCCTCGTCCTCCCACGGGCTCTCCACGTTGGAGACCAGGTCGCCGTACGGGCGGACGAGCTCGAAGGAGGCGGTGAAGGTCTTGCCGCCGACGGTGTCATGCACCACGTCGGCGCCGTCCATCCCGGTCCACCCGCGCAGCCCCGCGGCCACGTCCTCGCGGGTGTAGTCGATGCAGAGCTCGGCCCCGAGCGACGACGCCAGCTCGGTCTTCGGGCCGGGCGAGACCGTCGCCGCCACCCGGGCGCCCGCCAGCCGCGCGATCTGCACCGCCATGTGGCCGACGCCGCCCGCGCCCGCCTGCACGAGGACCCGCTGGCCGTCCTCCACCCGGGCCCGTTCGCGCAGCGCCTCCCAGGCGGTGATCGTGACCAGCGGCGCCGCCGCCGCCTCGACGAACGAGAGCCGCTCGGGCTTGCGCGCGAGGAGGCGCTCGTCGACGATCTTGACCTCCTGGTAGGTGCCGGGGGTCGGCCCGTAGCCGCCGTCGACGAAGTAGACCTCGTCGCCTTCCCTGAATCGGGTGACGGCCGGCCCGGTGCCCTCGACCACGCCCGCGCCGTCAACGCCGAGCACGGCGGGCAGCGACCCGCCGATCGTCCCGTGCGAGCGCAGCTTGTAGTCGACCGGGTTGATGCCGGCCGCCCGCAGCCGCACCTTGACGTCCCGCTCCCCCGTGATCTGCGGTTCCGGCAGCTCCGCGACCTGGAGGACCTCGGGGCCGCCGACCGCCGTCATCAGTACCGCCCGCATGTGCCGCCCTCCGTCGCCGCTGGTGCCGTGTGCTGACAAGTACCCATCATCCAGGTTGTGGAATAAGCCGGACGACGCCGGGTAGCTGGGGCCCGTGGCAAGAGTGAGAACGGTAGCCGGGTACGCAATTCCCGGTATTGTCGTGTTTTTCTTCTGGCTGGTGGTCGCAATCCTCGCCATCATCCTGCTGGCGTTCATCGTGCACTGGGCCGGCGGCGGGGCCCTGAACCTCCGCCTCGGGCACTTCGTCCTGAACGTCGGCTTTACCTGATCCGCAACGACAACGGTCGGGCCGGCCACGCTCGTCGGCCTGCCCGACCCCGCGGATTCATTCCCCGAATAGGAATACGGCCGGCCGGCCGGGGCGATTACGCTCTGGCCGACGCCTGGTATTTCGCGACGAGATCGGCCGGCACCCGACCGCGGTCCTTGATGTCGTAGCCGCTCTCCCGGGCCCATTCGCGGACCTTGGCGGTGTCGATGGCGTGGCCGGCGCCGCGACCGCGGGCAGCGCGGCGGGCCGCGCCGACCTTGCGACTGTGCTCGATGTACTTGCCCAGCGCCGCCCGCAGCTCATCGCTGTGCTCGCCGCTGAGGTCGATTTCGTAGTCCGCGCCGTCCAGGCCGAAGCGAACCGTGCCCTCAGCCGCGCCGCCGTCGATGTCGTCAATGAAGAGCGTCTGAATCCGCTGTGCCATGAATTTCTCCGTTGGTCGTTGATGCTTAGGACACAGCATAGCCGGTCGCCAATGCGCCTGCGCCCAATAAGGGAGGTGTCGCTTGTGCAGATCTTGCCTGGTGGGCGGAACATTCTTAGCAGAATCTAAGGTTACTTTAAGACGACCTGCAATACAGCCCGGTTCCTCGCCGTTAAGAAACGCAACGCTTGGGGGTTCCGGGACCATAGTCCCGGAACCCCCAAGTGCCGCATATAGGTGAACCTCGTCGCAGTCCGGCGCGTTGTCGTCCTCGCAGAAGGCGGTGTCACCGCCGCTTATCTCGGTGGCTGTGAACTTGACCGTGATGACGTCGCCGGCTCCTCGGCGCGGTTAGGCGGCGAGGGCGGTGTCGTAGACGGCGAGGGTCTCGTGGGCGATGCGGTCCCAGGAGTAGCGGGACCGGGCGCGGTCGGTGGCGGCGACGCTGAACGCCTCGAGCTGCATCGGGTGGGCGAGCAGGGCGCGGATCTTCTGCGCGAGCAGGGCCGGGCGCAGGGGCCGGACGAGGATGCCGGTGGTTCCGTCGACAACGGCGTCGAGGTGGGCGCCGTTGGCGGACGCGACGACCGGGATGCCGCACGCCATCGCCTGGATCGAGGTGACCGCCGACGCCTCGTGCTGGTTGACGTTGACCATCAGGTCGGCCGACCGGAGCAGCGGCGGGAGGGCGGGGTCGGTGACCTGGCCGGCGAAGAAGACCCGCCCGTGCAGGCCGAGCGTGTCGCTGAGCTTGACCAGGCGGCGGTAGGACAGGTCGCCGCGGAGCTCGCCGCGGTGCGGGCCGCCGGCCACGACGAGCTCGGCGCCGGGGATCTTGGCCATCGCCTGCAGCAGGATGCTGAGCGATTCCTGCTCGGTCGCCAGGTCGGCGACGGTCACCAGGCGATGCCGGTCACTGCGCGCGCAGGCCGGCCCCTCCGGGGTGAACTCGCCGGTGTCGACGCCGGTCGGGATCACGCGGATCGCGCGACGGGGAATGCCGAGGCGGGTCAGGTCCGTCTCCTCGTCGTAGCTGTTGGCGACGACGGCGTCGACGGTCCGGCCGATCGCGGGCTCGAGCCGGATCCGCTCGGTGCCGGCCCCGGCCGGGATCAGCCCGTGGCGGCGCTCGGTGACGCCGAGCTGGTCGAACGTCTGCACCACGGGAAGGCCAAGGTCGCGGGCGGCCGACAGGGCGGCCAGGCCGCTGGTCCAGCGCACCGCGTGCACCACGTCGGGCCGGTCCTTGGCCCACATGTCGTGCAGCGGGGCGCTGAACGCCCCGACCTGCGCTGCCAGGCGGGAGTCGTCGCCGCCGGAGTCGGCCGGGCCGACGTACTCGACGCTGACGCCGGGGGCCAGCGCCGCCCGCTCCGGCAGCGACGTGCCGTTGCGGCGCGCGTACACGGTCACCTGGTGGCCCTCGCCGGCCAGGCTCCTGCTCATCTCGACCAGCCGGGCGTCACCGCCGGCGGTGCTGCCGTCGGCGGCGGGGACCGGGGTGCTGTGCTGGGCGACCAGTGCGATCTTCATGTCGGGGATGCCTCTCCTCGTAAACGGGGAGCCATCATCGGCGAGCTGTCGGCGCCGGAATCCTCAAGCGAAGGGCGAGGAGAATGTGGCCGCGCGAGCACGCACGCCAAGATGGCGTGGACGTGCCTGCGTCGTAGGCACCACGGGGGCCAGTCTAGACCCCCGCGCCGCGAACTGAACACCCCCGGCGAGGAAAAACTTTTCCGCGGACCTGTCGGCCACGCCTGCGACGCCAGGAGGCGCGGTCGGCGGCGTCGGTGACCGGCGCGGGTGCGGTCGGCTGGCCGGCGGCGTGATGACGGGCGGGTGACAGTCGGCCGGGTCCGTTCGGGATAACCGGTTTGAAGCCTTTTTCTCCCCGCGTCAGCTCGGGTGATTAGAACGGGTCGCCGCAGGTAGCTGGGGGTTGTCGTATTATCCGCCTGACTGGCCCCGGCGAGCGGCGGACGGGGCTCGGGGTCTTGAGGAGGGGACGGCCGGTGGCGCGTGCGGCAGATGCCGAGCCGAGGCGGGGCGAGGCCAGGCTGTTCGCCGCCGACGAGGAGGTCGGCCGTGCTCTCGCCGCGGTGGACTGGGCCGCCACCCCGCTCGGGCGGCCGGGGTCGTGGCCGCAGAGCCTGCAGACGGCGGTCGACATCCTGCTGTCCTCCCGGTTCCCGATGTGGATGGCGTGGGGGCCGGAGCTGACGTTCTTCTGCAACGACGCCTACCGGCGGGACACGCTGGGGCGGAAGTACCCGTGGGCGCTCGGCCGGCCCGCGAGGTGTGGGAGGAGATCTGGGACGACATCGGCCCGCGGATCGACATCGTGCTCGCCACCGGCAGGGCGACCTGGGACGAGGGGCTGCTGCTGTTCCTCGAGCGCTCCGGGTACCCGGAGGAGAGCTACCACACGTTTTCCTATAGCCCGCTGCGGGACGAGGACGCCGCCGTGGTCGGCATGCTCTGCGTGGTCCGCGAGGACACCGAGCCAGTGATCGCCGAGCGCCGGATGGCCACCCTGCGCGATCTGGGCTCGGACCCGAGCGTCGTCCGGACCGAGCGGGAGACGCTCGACTTCGCCGGGCGGCAGCTGGAGCGCAATCGGCAGGACCTGCCGTTCACCCTCACCTATCTGTACGAGCCGGTCGGCTTCGAGGACGGCGGCGTCACCGCCCGGCTGGCGGCGAGCAGCGGCATCACGGCCGGGCACCCCGCCGCCCCGGCCGTGCTCACGGCGGGCGACCCGGACCCGGTCTGGCCGGTCGCGGCGCCGTTGCGGGGCGAGCCCGCGCTGGCGGACCTCGACGCCGGCCTGCTCCCCGGCCTGCCCGCCGGGCCGTGGCGCGAGCCGCCGGTCCAGGCGCTGATCATGCCGCTGGGGCAGCAGGGCGTCCCCCCGTACGGGTTCCTGGTGGCCGCCCTGAACCGGTACCGGCCGCTCGACGAGGGCTACCGGGCGTTCACCGGCCTGGTGGCGGGGCACCTCGCGGCCGCGATCGCGAGCGCGCGCAGCTACCGGGACCAGCAGCGCCGGGCGGAGGCGCTGGCCGAGCTCGACCGGGCCAAGACGACGTTCTTCTCCAACATCAGCCACGAGTTCCGCACCCCGCTGACGCTCATCATGGGGCCCGCGCAGGAGCTTCAGCGACTGCTGGCCGACGCCAGCCCGCAGGTGCGCGAGGAACTCGACGCGATCAGCCGCAACGGGCTGCGGCTAGGCCGGCTGGTCAACACGCTGCTCGACTTCTCCCGGATCGAGGCCGGGCGGATGCAGGCGAGCTACGAGCCGGCCGACATCGCGCAGATGACGGCCGAGCTTGCCAGCGTCTTCCGGTCGGCCGTGGAGCGGGCCGGCCTCGCCTTCGAGGTGGACTGCCCGCCGCTGCCCGATCCGGTCTACCTCGACCGCAGCATGTGGGAGAAGGTGGTCCTGAACCTGCTCAGCAACGCGCTGAAGTTCACCTTCGACGGCGGTGTGCGGGTCGCCGTGCGCGCGGCGGCCGGCCACGCGGTGGTCACCGTGGCCGACACCGGCATCGGCGTCCCCGCCCGCGAGATGCCGCGCCTGTTCGAGCGGTTCCACCGCATCGAGAACGCCCGCTCGCGCTCGAACGAGGGCAGCGGCATCGGGCTGGCGCTGGTCCAGGAGCTCGTCCAGCTGCACGGCGGCGCCATCACCGCGTCAAGCGCCGAGGGCGAGGGCACCACGTTCACCATCCGGCTGCCCTTCGGCAACGCGCACCTGCCGGCCGACGCCCTCGTCTCGGCCGGTTACGCGGCGACGGTGTCGGCCACCGCCGACCCCTTCATCCAGGAGGCGCTGCGCTGGCTGCCGGGGACCATGCAGGATGATGACGACGGCGCCGACGTCAGGCCGCCGGCCGGCCATCTCCCGCCCGGCGCTGCCGCCGATGCCGCGGCGGGGCCGGACGGCAGGCTGCCCGCGCGGGTGCTGGTGGCCGACGACAACGCCGACATGCGGCAGTACCTGGCGCGGCTGCTGCGGACGGCCGGCTACCACGTCACCATGGTCACCGACGGGCAGGCGGCCCTCGCCGCCGTCCGCGTCGGCCTGCCCGACCTGGTGATCAGCGACGTGATGATGCCCCGGCTTGACGGGCTCGGCCTGGTCGCGGCGGTGCGGGCGGACGCCCGCACGGCCGGCGTGCCGGTGCTGCTGCTGTCGGCCCGGGCCGGGCAGGAGGCGTCGGTCGAGGGCCTCCGCGCGGGCGCCGACGACTACCTGGTCAAGCCGTTCTCGGCGGTGGAACTGCTCGCCCGGGTCCGCTCCAACCTGGAGATGGCGCGGTTCAGGAACCGCGAGTCGCAGTTCCGCCGCACCCTGGTCGACTCCCTGCAGGAAGGATTCTTCGTGACCGATCAGGAAGGGACCATCCTGGAGGCCAATCAGGCCTTCCTGACCCTGGTGGGCTACGGCCCCGACGGGCTGCCGTACCGGTGGCCGCACCCATGGATCCCGGACCGCGACACCGACCCCGACGGATGGGCGGCGATGGCCGAGGCATTCACCGACTCCAAGCGGGACGGCGGCGGGCGCTACACGGTCCCGGCCCGGCACCTCGGCGGGCACACGGTCTGGCTCGCGTGCACCTCGGCCAGCGTGCCGAGCCCGGACGGGCACGGCCTGCTGTTCGTCGGCACCGCCCGCGACGTGACCGCCGAACGGCTGGCCGGGCAGCGCGAGGCGACCCTGGCCGGCTTCGCCGCCGCCCTGGCCGCCACCGGTGAGATCTCCGAGATGCTGACCACCGCCGCCCGCGAGATCGCGGCCGCGATCCACGCCGGCCGCGTGATCACCGCGCTGTGGTCCAGCGACGACAACCCCGCCATCACCGGCTGGCCGCGGGCGGCGGCCGCCGTGAGCGCCTCGGCCGGGGCGCTCGCCGCGCTTGACGCGGTCCGGCATCAGCCGGCCGCCTCGGTCGCGCTGCTGCCCGGCGACGGCGACGGCTGCCTGCTCGCGGCCCCGCTCGGCGGAACCGGCTCAGCTGCGATCGTGGCCGAGTTCCCGTCCGACGGGCCGGCCGGGGCCGAAGCGCGGGAACTGTTCTCGATCCTCACCAGCCATCTGGGCCAGGTCCTGGCCAAGGCGAGGGACTTCGAGCAGGCCCGCGCGGTCGCGCTGACCCTGCAGCATGCGATCCTCGCCCCGACCGAGCTGCCGCACGGGTTCGCGGCGCGGTACACCCCGGCCGTTCCGCCGCTCGAGGTCGGCGGCGACTGGTACGACGTGGTTCCGCTGCCGGCCGAGCGCACCGGCGTGGTCGTCGGCGACTGCGTCGGCCGCGGGCTGCCCGCCGCCGCCGTCATGGGGCAGCTCCGCTCGGCCAGCCAGGCCGTCCTGCTCCGAGCCCGCGGTCCGGCCGAGGCGCTGACCGACCTCGACACCTTCGCCGGCCGGATCCCGGGGGCGGAGTGCGCCACGATGTTCTGCGCGATCATCGACCACGGGGCCGGGACGGTCACCTACAGCTGCGCCGGCCACCCGCCGCCCATCCTCATCGCCGCCGGGGGCGAGCGCCAATTGCTCGACCAGGCCCGGTCGCTGCCGCTTGGCATGCTGCCCGACGGCTGGGAGCGGAGCCAGGCGACGGCGGCGCTGCCGGCCGGCGCGACCCTGATGCTCTACACCGACGGGCTCGTCGAACGGCGGGGCCAGCCGCTCGACGCCGGGATCGACGCCGCCGCGGCCGCGATCAGCGAACGTGTCCTGGACCACCCGGACCTGGCGGTGGACCACGTCATGCTGGCGATGACGCCGGCCGCCGGCTACGACGATGACGTCGCCGCGCTCATCTACCGGCACCCGCCCGCGCCGCTTGACGTCCGGGTATCGGCCGATGACCCCGCCTGCCTGTCCTTCCTCCGGGCTGAGCTGAGGCGCTGGCTGGCGGCGGCCGGGATCGGCGGCCGGGAGGCGAGCGACGTCATGATCGCGGCGGGCGAGGCCACCGCCAACGCCGTCGAGCACGCCACCGTCGGCCGCCCGGCCGACGCGGCGCCGGTCCAGGTCACCCTCACCGCCCGCGCCGACCACGCGACCCTGCGGCTGACGGTGACGGACACCGGGACCTGGCGACCGCCGCCGGCCGACCGGGAGGAACCCGCCCCCGGGACCCGCGGCCACGGCGTCATCTTCATGCACGCCCTGATGAACGAAGTCACGATCGACCCCGCCGTGGACGGCACGACGGTGACCCTGACCAAGGACCTGAAGCCATGACCGACGACGCCTCCGCCCCGCAGGCGCGGTTCGAGTTCCTGCCCGCAGATGAGCGCGAGCCGGCCATCGTGTGGGCGGCCGGGGACATCGACCTGACCAACGTCGGGCGATTCCAGGCCACGCTCGACGTCGCGGCCGCCGCCGCGGCCGCCTTCACCGTCGACCTGACCGCGGTCACGTACGCCGACAGCGCGACCATCCGGGCCCTGATCAGCGCGGCCGGGCAGGCCCGGCTCACGATCCAGGTCGGCACGACCGGGTCGGTGACGAACACCCTGCTCAAGGTCTCGGGCGTGGACCAGATCGCGACCGTCGTCACGCTGGACTAGCGGCGTTCCCCGGGCGCTTCCCCGGCGCTCGGCCGGGGTCAGCCGGCGCTCCGCCCGGGTCAGTCGGCTCGTCGTGCCAGCGGCGCCGCGAACCAGAGGCCGACGAGCATGCAGGCGACGAGGGCGGTGATCAGCCCGGCGGCCAGCGCCCCGGCGACGTAGCTGGTCACCAGCAGGACGGCGGCCAGCACGGCCCCGCCGACGGCCGCCAGGCCGAGCACGGCCATCAGGTTCGCGTACTTGACCAGGGGCTCTTTCATGCCGCGACGGAACACCAGCCGGTGATAGGCGACCGGGCCGAGCAGCAGCACGGTCGCGACGGCAGACAGCACCAGGCTGGTCAGGTACAGATCGCGCTGGGCGCCGTTCAGCTTGACGAACCTGACCGTGAACGGCAGCGAGAGCAGGAAGCCGAACAGCACCTGCACGCCGAGGCTGACGACCCGCAGTTCCTGGATCAACTCGGCCAGATTGCGGTCATCACGCTCGGCCACCGACTCCGGACGCGCATCAGAAGCTGCCGCAGACTGCTGTCCCGTCCCCGGCCTCGCGTCTTCCGCGGGTCCCATCACCGGCACCTCATGATTAGCGTGGCTATCCCCGCTCCCCCATGTCTCCCGCCTTCGGGCTGACGGAGCTGAGCGCGTCGTCAAGCAGCGCCGGGAACGTGTCCGGGTACCTGGCCAGCAGGTAGGTCACCACGGCGACGAGGTCATGGTTATTGAGCGCTCTGACCCGGGCGATCCGAAGCTCGGCGGCCGCCTCGCGTGAGTTGGTGTCGCGTGAGTTCGTTTCTGTATCAGCCATACGCCTGCGCTACCCACGGCCTGGCACTTCATCCCAACGACGGCTGAATCCGGCGGCAGAGTCCGGCGGCTAGCCGTCGATGAGGTCGAACTCGTTGCCCTCCGGGTCGGCGAGCGTGGCCCAGTGGGCGCGGGCGCCGTTGACCTCGTTCAGCTTGGTCGCGCCGAGGCCGATCAGCCGGTCGGTCTCGGCGTCGAAGTCGGTCGTGATCACGTCGAAGTGCATCCGGTTCTTGACCGTCTTGCCCTCGGGCACCCGGTGGAAGCTAATCTTGGATCCGGGGACGGCCGGGTCGGCCTCGATCAGTGCGTTGTCGCTGGTCGCCCCGTCGGCGACGGTGCGACCGAGGACCGCCGCCCAGAAGTTCGCGGCGACCTGGGCGTCCCGGGCGTCGAAGGCGACGCCGAACATGCTGCTGGACATGCGGAAAACCTTCCTGTGGTGACCGCCGAGGGCCGATGAGCCCTCGCCAGAAGTCATACTGCGTTCTGTGCATTTCGGCGCGCTTGCTGGGCAGCAGAGCAGCCGTGAGTGGAGCAACCAGCGAGGAAACGGCGAGCCCGGCCTCAGCCGACGATCAGGAAGACCAGGCTGCCGCGGAGCATGTGCCACCTACCTCACCGCTCCTCGATGAGGTTAAACAAGGTCACCCGGTCCGGGAGGCCATCGAGGATGCCGACGCGGAGCGGCGGGCGGGCGGGCTCGGGAAGCCGGGCAAGCCGCTGAACGCGCGTTCCCCCTTCATGGTCGGGATGATGGGCGCCCTCGGCGTCGCGGTCACCATCGGCCTGGTGGAGCTGTTCCTCAAGGCCACCTCGGTGCTGATCCTGATCGGGCTCGCGTTCTTCATCGCGGCCGGGCTGGACCCGGTCGTGGTCTGGCTCAACCGCCATGGCATCAAGCGCTGGACGGCGGTGCTGATCGTCATCCTCGCGCTGTTCGCGTTCGTCGGCGGGTTCGTCGCGGCGGCCATCCCGCCGGTCTCGGCGCAGACATCCGCGCTGATCAACGAGCTGCCGCGGTACGTGCACGAGTTGCAGAACCACAGCTCGACGCTCGGCAAGCTGAACGACAAGTACCACCTACAGCAGCGGGTGACCACCCTGCTGAGCACGAAGGGGAGCGCCCTCGCGGGCGGGGTCATCGGGGCGGGGAAGATCGTGATCAGCACGGTGTCCTCGATCCTGCTCGTCGCCGTGATGACCATCTACTTCCTGGTCGGCATGCCGCAGGTCAAGCTGTTCCTCTACCACCTGATCCCGCGCTCGCGCCGGACCCGGGCGGTGCTGATCGGCGACGAGATCTTCACCAAGGTCGGCGGCTACGTCCTCGGCAACGTGATCACCTCGTTCATCGCCGGCGCCGGGACCTTCCTGTGGATGCTGGCGTGGGGTATCCCCTATCCGGCCCTGCTCGGCCTGCTGATATTCCTGCTCGACCTCATCCCGGTCATCGGCTCGACGGTCGGCGGCGCGATCGTCACGCTGGTGGCGCTCACCGTCTCGCTGCCGGTGGCGATCGCGACCCTGGTCTTCTACTGCGCCTACCGACTGGCCGAGGACTACCTGCTGGTGCCGCGGATCATCGGCCACACGGTGAAGGTCCCCGCTCTGGGCGGCATGGTCGCCATCGTCCTCGGCGGCGTGGTCATGGGCATCATCGGCGCGCTGATCGCCCTCCCGGTCGCCGCCGCGATCCAGCTCCTGCTCGAGGAAGTCACCTTCCCCCGCCTCGACAAGGGCTAACCGAACCGCGCGCGGGTGGGCGAGGAGGCCCCGTGGGAGCGTGACTGAGCGGCGCCCGGGTAGGTCAGGGGACATGAGCCGATCACTGCGGGCCGTGCTGTTCGATGTTGACGGCACCCTGGTCGACACCAACTATCTGCACGTCGTCACCTGGTGGCAGGCATTCGCCCAGGGTGGGCAGCAGGTGGCGATGGCCGACATTCACCGGGCCATCGGAATGGGCTCGGACCAGTTGCTTGACCAACTGCTGCCGGATGACCGGGACAGGGACGCCGACAGCGGGCTGACGGCGTCGCATGACGCGCTCTACGCCACGTACTGGACCCGGCTGCGGCCGCTGCCGGGCGCGGTTGAGCTGCTCCGCGCGTGCAAGAGGCGCGGCCTGACCGTAGTGCTGGCCAGCTCGGCCGGCGAAACCGAGTCCGGTATTCTGCGAGGCGTCCTCGACGCGGAGGACGCCATCGACGCGGCCACCTTCGCTGGCGACGTCGAGCACACCAAGCCCGCCCCCGACCTAGTCGAGGTCGCCTTGGAAAAGGCGGCCGGGCAGGCCGAGCGGGCGGTGTTCGTCGGCGACACGGTCTGGGACGCGCGGGCCAGCCAGAAGGCCGGAGTGCCGTGCATCGGGCTGCTCAGCGGCGGCATCAGCCGCGAGGAGCTAGCCGATGCCGGGGCCGCGCAAATCTACGCGGGCCCCGGCCAGCTGCTGGCCCGGCTATCCGACAGCCTGATCGGCGGTTAGTGGTCTGGCTGCCGAGCGGGCAGCTGCTCAAGCTCTCCTCGGGTCCCGCCCGGGTTTGAAGTCGCCTGCTGCTGGCAGTTAGCCGACCGGGACGGTCCACAGACGGCAAGCCGCTAGAGGGGGACAGACATGAAGATCGGGTACAAGCTCACCGCCGAGGCCTTCGGCCCGAAGGAGCTCATCCGCCAGGCGGTGCTGGCCGAGCAGGCCGGCTTCGACTTCGTCGAGATGAGCGACCACTACCATCCGTGGCTGGAAGCTCAGGGGCACAGCCCGTTCACCTGGTCGGTGCTGCCAGCGATCGCGGCCAAGACCGAGCGGATCGGGCTGGTGACCGGGGTTACCTGCCCCTCCGTCCGCTACCACCCGGCCATCATCGCCCAGGCGGCGGCGACCCTCGCCATCATCTCGGACGGGCGTTTCACACTCGGGGCCGGCGCCGGCGAGCGGCTCAACGAGCACGTGGTCGGCACGGGGTTCCCCGCCCGGCGCGTCCGTCACGAGCGATTCCGGGAGGCGCTGGAGATCATCCGGCTGCTGTGGGAGGGCGGGTACCGCTCCTATGACGGGAAGCACCTGCAGCTCGAGGACGCCCGCGTGTTCGACCTCCCCGAGGAGCCCCCGGTGATCGCCGTCGCGGCGAGCGGGCCGGAATCAGCCCGCATCGCGGCGGAGCTCGGCAACGGACTGTTCGCCACCGAGCCCGACGCCGAGCTGGTCAGCACCTGGCGGCGGCTGGGCGGGCGCGGACCCGCCTACACGGAAATCCCCCTGGCCTGGGCGCAGGACGAGGACGCGGCGGTCGCGGCGGTCCTGGAGAAGAGCTCCTTCGCGCTGACGGGGTGGAAGGTCATGGCCGAGCTGCCCAACCCGGTGAACTTCGAGGCGGCGACCGCCAGCATCGGCCCCGAACAGGCCCGGGAGCAGTTCGCCTGCGGGCCCGACGTCAAGCGGCATCTGCAGGTCGCACAGCAGTTCGTCGACGCGGGCTTCGATCATCTGGTCACCATGAACGCCGGCCCCGATCCGGACGGGTTCATCGACTTCTTCGCCAGCGAGCTCGCAGCCCCGCTCCGGTCCCTGACCCCATCCACGGCCGCCTGACGATAGCGCCCGCACGGTGGCCGGTGAGGGTGGCAGCAGGCGCGAAGCCCCGCGTCCGTTCGATCAAAAGCTTTTGATTTTCCGAACGGACGCGGGGTTTCTCGCTACGTCATGAACCAGCAGCCTAAGCACGAGGACGCCCCGGGCGGGCCCGCCTATTCCACCAGATTCGCGCTTTGCCGTGTGAACCACGCCGCCCCGGGTAGCCGAATGTCTCGGTTAGCCGATTTGACCTGGGGGTTTCCGCTGTGGCGACAGGCAGCTTCATCACCGACATCACCGCGATTCGCGAGCGGGACGACAGCGACGACCGGCCGGGCGTGTGAGGAACGGTCGGGGGCTGGCTGCGGTGAGGGACCACCGGGAGCTGATGGATCACTGGGGGCAGGGCGGCGAAGGCGCGGCGGCGGCCTGGCGGCGGACCGCCCGCGCGTTCGCCGCGGCGGTCGAGTCCGGCCGGCTTGACATTCCGCTGCCCGGCGCCGGCGCGACCAGGGAACGGTGGGCCGCGTTCGCCGACCTGGCCGGGGAAGACCTGTCGCTGGCGCGGCTGTGCGAGGGCCACGCCGACGCGGCGGCGATCCTGGCCGAGCTCGGCGGCCCGCAGCCGGAACCCGGCAGCCGCTGGGGCGTGTGGGCGGCGAACCCGCCCGGACCTAACGTGAAGGCGACCCGTGCAGCCGATGGCTGGCTGCTCGAGGGCACCAAGCAGTACTGCTCGGGGGCCCGGATCTGCACGCACGCCCTGGTCACGGCGGCCGCTGACGACGGGGCGCGGTTGTTCGCGGTCGACACCGAACTGCTTGAGCCGGACGTGGACAGCTGGCCCGCCACCGGGATGGCGGGCAGCGACACGCTCGACGTGGGATTCTCGCGGGTTCCGGCGGCGCCGGTCGGGCCGCCGGGCGGGTACACCGGCCGGCCCGGGTTCAGCCACGGCGGCGTCGGGGTGGCGGCCGTCTGGTACGGGGGCGCGCGGGGGGTCGCGCGGATGCTGCTCAGCGCCGCGTCCAAGCGCGACATCGGGCCGCACGCGCTCGCCCATCTGGGGGCGGTCGATCTCGGGCTGCGGACGGTCCGGGCCGCGCTCGACCGGGCGGCCGACGAGATCGACGCCGATCCGGGTGACCTGCGTCGGGCGGGATCGCTGCGAGCCCTGCGGGTGCGCGCGCTGACCGAGGCGGTCGCCGCTGACGTGCTGACCAGAACCGGGCGCGCGCTCGGCGCGGGACCGCTCGGCCATGATGAGGCGCATTCCCGCGCGGTCGCCGATCTGACGGTCTACCTGCGCCAGCATCACGCGGAGAGCGACCTGGCGCGGCTCGGAGGGCTCGTCGCGGAGGCCGAAGACACGTGGTAACCCATGCCTCCGGGCGGCATCCGATTGACGCGCCGGGCACGGACGAGCGAACCTGGGCGGCCTGGCCGTGGCTGAGCACGCTCCCCGGGGCCGGGCCGATCGGCCTAGCCGGGATAAGGAGCGCGGTCATCGTGGCCGCGCACCCGGACGACGAGGTGCTCGGGGCCGGCGGCCTGATTTCGATGCTGGCGGCGTCGCGGACGCGGCTGCGGCTGGTGGCGGTGACCGACGGCGAGCGCTCGCACCGGGGGCATGCCTCCCCGGGTCCGCTCGCCCGGCGGCGGACCGCGGAGACCGAGGCCGCGCTGCGCGCGCTGGGCACTCGGGGGACCGAGATCATCCGGCTCAAGCTGCCCGACGGCGGCCTGGCCGACCGCCCGGATGAGCTCGCGGCCGCGCTGTCCCCGCTGGTCGAGGGGTTCGACCTCTGCCTCGCCCCCTGGGACGGCGACCTGCATCCCGACCACGAGGCGGCGGGCGGCGCCGCCCGCCGGGTCGCGACCGGCGCCTTTTACAGCTTCCCGGTCTGGATGTGGCACTGGGCCTCCCCCGGTGACCCCCGGGTGCCCTGGGACCAGGCGCTGCGGGTTCCGCTGGCGCCGCGCACGGTGGGCAGGAAGCGCGCGGCGATCACCTGTTTCGCCAGCCAGACCGAGGACCGGGGGCACGGGCTCGGGCCGGTGCTGACCCCCGGCATGATCGCCCACTTCACCCGGACCGTGGAGGTTCTGCTGCCGTGACGCTCGATCCGGGCCACTTCCGCGAGCGGTACCGCGACTCCCCCGATCCGTACCGGCTGGCCGACCGCTGGTACGAGGCGCGCAAGTACGCGATCACGGTCGCCTTGCTGCCACGGGAACGCTACGGCAGCGCATTCGAGCCCGGCTGCTCGATCGGGGTGCTGACCGAGCGACTGGCATCCCGCTGCGACCGCCTGCTCGCGTGCGACGCGATACCGGACGCGGTCGCGTCGGCCCGGTCTCGGACCGCTGGCCGGGCGGGCGTGCGGGTCGAGCAGCGCGTGGTCCCGGCCGAATGGCCGATGGGCTCGTTCGATCTCGTCGTGTTCTCCGAGATCCTCTACTACTTCGACGACGCGGACCTGCGCCAGATGCTCCGCCTCGGCCTGCTGGCGCTCCGTCCCGGCGGCCACCTGCTCGCCGTGCACTGGCGGCACCACGCGCCTGATCATCCGCGGGCCGGCGATGAAGTCCACCAGATCCTGGCCGCCGACCAGCGGCTGGCCCGGCTGGCCAGATACCGCGACCCGGACTTCACCGCCGAGGTCTACGCGCGCGCGGACGGGGACCTGAGGTCGGTCGCCCAGACCGAGGGGATCACGTGATCCGCTCGGTCGGCGTCATCGTCCCCGCGCACGACGAGCAGGACCTGCTTCCCTCCTGCCTGGCAGGCGTGCGCCGCGCGACGCGGGCGCTGCGGGGCATGCCGGTGCACCTGATCGTGGTCGCCGACGCCTGCCGCGACCGGACCGTTCAGGCGGCTCGGCGCGGCGGCGCCTCGGTCGTCTCGATCGACGCGAGCAGCGCGGGCGCGGCCCGCGCGGCCGGCGCGCGCGAGGTGCTGCGCCGGACCGGGCACCTGGACCCGGCCAGCGTCTGGCTGGCGACGACCGACGCCGACACGCTGGTCCCGGCCCACTGGCTGCGCCAGCAGGTGCGCCACGCGAGCCAGGGCTGGGACGCGATCGTCGGCACGATCCAGGTCGCCGACTGGTCCGGCTACCCGCCGGGGACGCGATCGCTGTTCCGCGAGCGGTACGAGGGCGTTGACGCCGGAGCCGGTCAGCATAGCCATGTCCACGGCGCCAACCTGGGCTTCCGCGCCTCGGCCTACCTGGCGGCGGGCGGATTCCCCGATCTGCCCACGGCCGAGGACCACGCTCTGGTGGCGGCGCTGACCGCCGGGGGAAGCCGGGTGCTGCGGACCCGGGGCCTGCCCGTCACCACCTCGGCCAGGCGCGAATCCCGCGCTCCGCGCGGCTTCAGCCACTACCTCACCGAGCTGGAAGCCAACCCCGCCTGAGCACTAACTGCGCCGCTCAGCGCCGGTAAGGCGGCGCGGTGACGCTAGGGACGCGCTGCCCGCAGAGCGGCCTTGCCCTGGACCACGGGGTTGACGAGGGCGCCGTCGATTCCGGAGATCGTGATGCGGACCTCGTCGCCCGCCCGGAGCGTGAACGGCAGCTCGGGAACCAGGCTGGTGCCGGTGGACAAGATCACCCCGGCCGGGAACTCGTTCTCGCGGAACAGCCAGGCAGCCAGCTCGTCGATCTTCCTGTGCAGGGTCGCGGTGGTCGCGGTGCCGGCCCAGGCCGCCCCGCCGTCACGAGAGATCGTCAGCTCGATGGTCAGCGCGTAGGGGTCGGGCAGCTCCCAGGCCGGGACGATCCACGGGCCGACCGCGCAGCTGCCGGCGTAGGTCTTGGCCTGCGGCAGGTACAGCGGATTCTGCCCCTCGATGGACCGTGAGCTCATGTCGTTGCAGATGGTGTAGCCGGTGACCGCGCCGGCGGCGTTGAGCACCACCGCCAGCTCGGGCTCGGGAACGTCGATGCTGGAGTCGGCCCGAACCGACACCGGCTCGCCCGGGCCGCTGACCCGCCAGGCGGCCGACTTGAAGAACAGCTCGGGCCGCTCGGCCGCGTACACCCGGTCGTAGACGTCGGCCGACTGCTCGCTCTCCTCCATCCGCGCGGCCCGCGACCGCTCGTAGGTCACGCCGGCCGCCCACACCTCCATCCGCCCGTCGGCCGGCGCGAGCAGCCGAACCTCGGCCGCGGGCACTGTCTGGCCGGCCGGGGAGGCGCAGATCCGGCGGATCTCGGCCAGCGGCAGCGCGAGCAGCTCGCCGAGCGATCCCGCCGCCGCGAGAACGGTCACCGTCCCCGCCCCGCCGTCGCCGCCTGGGCTGAGGATCCCGACCCGGGGCTCGCCGTCGCCGACCGCAAACCTGATCAGCCGCATGGCAATACCCTAGTTCAGCCGACGTCGAGCC
Source organism: uncultured Actinomycetota bacterium (assembly GCA_963836195.1). GTDB lineage: Bacteria > Actinomycetota > Actinomycetes > Streptosporangiales > Streptosporangiaceae > Trebonia. The sequence goes on from CAWIIX010000028.1 coordinate 137,642, forward strand.
GCCGCTCGATGATCAGCTCAGCAACGCCTCGCACGGGTGATCAACTCAGCATCGCCTTGCGCGGTGACCGGATCGGTCCGCGGCGGGACCTGACCGTGCCTTTTGGGCCGGCCGGCGAACGAGCATGCTTGAGGCCATGACCCGCGCTCTCATCGTCATCGACGTCCAGGAATCGTTCCGCCAGCGCCCGCTCTGGCAGGCCATCTCCAACCCGCGCATCGCCGACGACGTCGCCCGCCTGGTCGACGGCGTCCGGGCGGCCGACGATCTCGTCGTCTGGCTCCTGCACACCGAACCGGGCACCGGCGGCGCCTTTGACCCGGCCAGCGGGCACGTCCGCCTGATCGAGCCGCTGGCGCCGCGCGACGGGGAGCCCGTCCTGACCAAGACCTCGCATAACGCGTTCACCACGACCCGCTTGCAGCAGCTGCTGACCCTGCGCGGCATCACCGAGCTCGTCGTCTGCGGCATCAGGACCGAGCAGTGCTGCGAAACCACCGCCAGGGTGGCGTCCGACCTCGGCTATCAGGTCGCGTTCATCACCGAGGCGACCGCGACCAACCCGATCGCGCATCGGGACGCGCCCGCCGGCCAGTCGGTGGAAGAGCTGCTGGCCGACCCGCGCACGCTGCCCGCCAGCGCGGTGATCGAGCGCACCGAGTACGCGCTGGCCGGGCGATTCGCCTCCATCGCCACCATCGAGGAAGTGATCGGCCGGCCCGCCGCGTTGACCAGATCGTGACTAGGGTCGTCTTCCTGCTCGTGCCCGGCCTGCACCTGCTCGACCTGGCCGGGCCTGCCCAGGCGTTCAGCACCGCCGCCGATCTCGGCTGCGGCTACGAACTGCACTACGTCGCCGAGCAGGAAGACGTCCGCACCGCGCAGGGCGCAACCGTCCGCGCGGCGACCGACTGGCCGTCGCTGACGACCGACGACCTCATCATCGTGCCCGGCTGGCGCTCCCCCGTGATCGCGGGCACCGGTGTCCTTTCCGCCGCCGCGCTCGGACGGCTCGCGGGTCACCACGCCGACGGCGGCACCCTCGTGAGCGTCTGCGCCGGGGCCGACGCGCTCGGGCGGGCCGGGCTGCTCGACGGCCGCCGCTGCACGACCCACCACCTCATCCAGGACGAGCTGGCGGCGCGGTACCCGAGCGCGACGGTCGTCCGCGACGTCCTCTACGTCGTCGACGGACGGATCGCCACCTCGGCCGGGATCGCCAGCGGGATCGACCTCGCGCTGCACCTGATCGCGGTCCGCGATGGCCCCGTCATCGCCGCCCGGGTCGCCCGCGAAATGGTGGTCTACGCGCGCCGCAACGGCGACGATCAGCAGGCCAGCGCGATGCTCAGGCACCGCAACCACCTCAGCGACTTCGCCCACCGCGCCCAGGACAGCATCGAGTCCCGGTTCGCCGACACCCTGCCGCTCGCGGACCTAGCCGCGGCCTGCGGCGTCAGCGAGCGCACCCTCACCCGGCATTTCGTGGCCGCGACGGGCATGACGCCCCTGCGGTACCAGCAGGTGCTGCGGGTCGAGCGCGCGGAGCACCTGATCGGGCACGGGGCGACGGTGGAGACGGCCGCCCGCACGGTCGGCTTCGCCGACGCCCGGATGCTTCGCCGCCTGCGCAGCCGGGAGAACGCCGGCCTGCGGCCGCCTGCGCCCGCTCTGCCTACGCCGTCTGCGCCTGGAACCGGCTGAGCAGCATCGCAAGCTCGGCCGCGGCGCGGCGGATCTGCGGGAGGGTGGCCGTGCCGTAGCCGATGATCAGGCCGTTCATGGTGGGCTTGCCCGCGTAGTAGCGGTCGAGGGGGTAGACCGCGACGCCGCGCTCGGCCGCCGCGTCGATCAGACGGCCGACCGGGAAGCCGTCGGGGAGTTCCAGGACCACGTGCATGCCGGCCGTGTCGCCGAGCAGCCGGAACTCCGCCCGGTTCGGTCCGGCCTCCGCCGCGTTCCGGCCTGCGCGGGTGCCTGCGCGGGTCAGGCCGTCGACCAGGGCGGCGCGGCGGCGGCCGTACTCCAGGCGCATCTTGCGGACATGGCGCTCCAGGTCGCCCGAGCGGAGCAGGGCGAGGATCGCGTGCTGGACCGGCTCGGGGATGCGGACGCCGAGCTGCGGGCGCAGCGCCGCCAGCTTGTCGACGAGATCGGGCGGCGCGACCAGCCAGCCCGCGCCGAAGGCGGTGGCGATGACCTTCGACGCGGTGCCGAGGTAGACGATGACGTCGGGGTCCATGCTGTGCAGGGCCGGCAGCGGGCCGACGTCGTAGCGGAACTCGCTGTCGTAGTCGTCCTCGACGATGATCGCGCCGGTCGCCCGGGCCCATGCGATCAGTGCCTGCCTGCGGCTGACCGGAAGCCGGCCGCCAAGCGGGTACTGATGGGCGGGCGTCGTGTAGAGCAGCCTGAGATCGCCGGGGAGCTCCTCGGGGACGATGCCGTGCGCGTCGACCCGGCACGGCACGACCCGCGCCCCGGCCCGGCGCAGCACCTCGCGGCCGGTAGGGTAGCCCGGTTCCTCGATGCCGGCCCGGTCGCCCGGCGTCAGGAGCACGTCCGCCAGCAGCGCCAGCCCGCTCGACACGCCCTGGGTGATCAGAACCTGCTCCGGCCCGACGGCAAGCCCGCGTGACCGGCGGAGGTAGGCGGCGATCGCCTCCCGGAGCTCCGGGAGCCCGTACGGGTCGGGCCACCGGGACGGGAGGTGCGCGCCCGCCTGCCGCCACGCGCGCCGCCAGGCGGCGGGCTCGATCCCGTCTGCCCAGGAGATGCCGGGCTGCAGATCGATCGGCGCGGGCCGCCCGACGGGCCCGCCGGCCCCCGCAGGCGTTCCCGGCGCAGCCGCCGGCGGCTTCGCGCCCGGCACCGGAGCGGCCCGGTGGGGTGAATTACGCACGACGGCGGGGGGCGCCGCGACGTCGGCCACATAGGTGCCGGAGCCGTGGCGTCCTTCGAGCCACCCCTCGGCGAACAGGCGGGCGTACGCGTTGGTCACCACCGTCCGGCTCACACCGAGCGAGGCGGCCAGATCACGGCTCGACGGCAGCCGGTCCCCGGAGTGCAGCACGCCGCCGGTGACGGCCGCCTCGAGCTGCGCGGATATCTGCGCGGCAAGCGGCACCGTGTCCGCCCGCTGCACCACGACCGGCAGGCCCGATGGCAAAGTGGTCATCAGGAATCCTCCGTGATTGGCTATTTGTGCCAGTCCACCTGGACCCTAGGCTACGAGACCATGAGCACCGACACCACGCCTTTGTCCAGCACTCCCCGAACCACCCTGCGCAGGCACCGTGACCGCGGCCAGGTGGACCGCGCCGCCCTCTACGAGGTGCTCGACGCGGGCCTCATCTGCCACTTCGGGGTGGTCGCGGACGGCGATCCGGTCGTGCTGCCCACCGCCTACGGCCGCGACGGCGACACGCTGTACTTGCACGGGTCGTCGGCCAACGGGGCGTTCTGGGCGGCCGACGGGCAGCGGGTCTGCGTGACCGTCACCCACATTGACGGGCTCGTCGCCGCCCGCTCGGTCTTCAGCCACTCGGTGAACTACCGCAGCGCGGTCATCTTCGGCACCGCGGCGATCGTCTCCGGCGAGGACGAGCGCCGGCTGGCGCTGCGGCTCATCACCGACCACCTCATCCCCGGCCGGTGGGCGGCCGCGCGGCAGCCGACCGGCAAGGAGATGGCGGCCACGGCGGTCCTGTCGCTCCCGCTGGCGGAGGCGTCGGTCAAGGTGCGGACCGGCATGCCCGCGGACGAGCCGGAAGACCATGACCTGGACGTCTGGGCGGGCGTGCTCCCGATCTCGGTTACCTTCGGCGACCCGCTGCCCGACCCGCAGCTCCGCGCGGAGATCCCGCTCCCGGCCCACATCCGCGACCGCGCCAGCTAGCCGCAGCCGGCCGGCACCTGGAGTTAGTACTATGTAGTACTCTTCATTTATGGACTCGGTAACCGTGAGCGAGCTGAACCGGCAGACTGCGAAGGTACTCGATCGCATCAAGGCCGGCGAGTCGCTTGAGATCAGTGAATACGGACGGCCGGTCGCGCGCCTTTCACCGGCGGTGCCGACAACGGGGGCGCCGCTGCTTGACCGCCTGATCGCGCAGGGCAAGGCGGTTCCCGCAGTCAATGCGGGGCCGATCCCGCCGACGCCGGCTCGCGATGCGCCAGAGGAAGGCGTTTCGCTTAGTGCGGCCCTGGCCGAGATGCGCGACGACGAGCGCTACTGATGATTTACCTCGATACCTCGGCTGCGCTCAAGCTCGTCATGCCCGAGCCTGAGACGGCGGGGCTGGAGTTGTGGATCGCTGAGCGCGCTGGGGTTCCGCGGATCTCCTCCAGGCTGCTGCGGATCGAAATGCTGCGCAGCGTGGTCAGGACCGCGCCACAGCGGATGAGCCGGGCCAACGTCGTCCTGTCCTCAATCGCGCTGGTCAGCATCGACGACGTCGCGTCGACCGCCGAAGTCATCGGAGACCGCACACTCCGCAGCCTGGACGCCATCCATCTCGCCACGGCCCACGAACTGCGCGCCGAACTCACCGCTTTCGTTTGCTACGACAAGCGCCTAGGAGACTCCGCACACGCCCTCGGCCTACCCGTCGAAGCGCCTGCCTGACCTGCATGCTCGTGTTCCTTACGGCGCCTGCGCTGCGAACGTCTTGACCAGCTGGTCGTTGAAGGCGTCGAGGTCGTCGGGCTTGCGGCTGGTGACCAGGGTGAAGCCCATGGCCGGGCAGAGCAGGACCTGCTCGTCACGCCAGACGCCGCCGGCGTTGCTGATGTCGGTTTCCAGGCTGGGCCAGCTCGTGAGCGACTTGCCCGCGACCACGTCCGCCTCGATCAGGATCCACGGGCCGTGGCAGATCGCCGCGATCGGCTTGCCGGCGGCGGCGATGCCCTTCACGAACGCGATCGCCTCCGGGACCAGGCGCAGCTTGTCCGGATTGGCGACGCCGCCGGGCAGCACCAGCGCGGCGAAGTCCTCCGCCAGAACATCACCGACGGCCTGATCGGGGTCGAAGGAGCCGGCCGGCTCGGTCTCGTGGCGGACTGTCTGGACGGGTTCCTTCTCCGGCGCGAGCAGCACCGGCTCACCGCCGGCGTCCTTAACGGCCTGCCAAGGGCTGGTCAGCTCCACCTGCTCGACGCCCACGTTGGCGACCAGGAACGCGATCCGCCTACCTGCCAGTTCGTTGCTCATGTGGTTACTCCAGCTAGCGGAACTACGGAGGCCTGACCTCTCCCCTGGCCGGCCCCGGGTATTCGCCCTGGCGGGCGAAAACTGAGTCAGCCGGGACCGTTCGGATAAGAAGAACTGGATCTTTCCTGCGGGTGCACCCGACCCTCCACGGGCGGCGTCGGCGGCTGGCCGCGCCGCAGGCCAGCCCCTCTGCCGACGGGCGTCGGGTGAGCGTAAAGTTCCCAGTGGGAGAGCTGCCCCCATCGCTGAGGACGACAGGAGGAGGACAGGTATGGCGGACACGGCCGAATTCGCGATCGGGGCGGAAGCCAGCGCCACTGACGGGCCAGTGGGCAAGGTGAGCCGCGTGGTCGTCGACCCGGTCGCCAAGGCGCTCACCCACCTGGTGGTGGAGCCCGGCCTCAGGCAGGGGCCCAGCCGACTTGTCCCGCTCGACCTGGTCGACGGCGGCGGCGCGTCCGAGGTCCGGCTCAGCTGCACCAAGGCAGAGTTCGAGAACCTCGAGCCGGCCGAGGAGACCAAGTTCGTGCCCAGGACGACCAGCTACGGGTCGTTCGGGGCGGGGGACGTGCTCTCCTGGCCCTACTACGGCGCGGGCGGCGTGGGCGACCTGGACGGCATCGGCGGGGCCGGCGGCATGGGCGCCGAGGACGGCAGCCCGATCTCCAGGAAGATCACCTACGACACCGTTCCGGTGGGCGAGGTGGGGGTGCGCCGGGGCCAGCCGGTGCTCGCCACCGACGGCGCCATCGGCCACGTCCAGGGACTCGTCGTCCACCCCGACACGGGTCACGTGACCCACGTGCTGCTGCAGGAGGGCCACCTGTGGGGGAAGAAGGAGGTGGCCATCCCGATCAGCGCGGTGGACACCACGGTCGACGGCACCCAGCTCAAGATCGCCAAGCAGGACGTGCAGGATCTGCCGCCGGTGGACATCTCCCACCCCGAGTAAAGCTCTAAAATCTTTCCTGCGAACGGACCGGCTCCTGGACGCGGCCGGGCACGTCGTGACCGCCATCGACGACGACTTCGGCAACGCCGCGCGGGCCGGGCTGCCGGTCACCACCGCCCCGGCCGCCGCGGCGGCGTGAGCCTCCGGTCCGAGGGCGAACGCCGGCGTCTTAGCGAAGCGTTTTCTTGCTGTTATCCTACGGAATAAGGACCCTGGCCGTCGGCATCCCGGCGTTTGAGAGCCCCCGCCCGGGCGGCGGGCGTGATCGTGTTCCGTTTGGGACCACGTTTTCCCGACACAGGGGTCATTGTGGGGCGTTGGGCACCCCGCGACCCGAAGTGCCCACGCTAACCCTTTTAGCCATCCAGCTTGGTGCGCGTGGTGACGATGGGGACAGTGTGTCGATGTCGGGCCGCCGGGATGAGGGCGCGTCCATCGTCGACCCCAGACCGAGGGTCATGTGGGCGCTTGCCGACGCTGCCATTCCTCGGCTAGGAGCTGGTACGAGCGGACTCGGTCGGCGTGGTCGTGGGTGATGGTGGTGACCAGCAGCTCGTCGGCCTCGGTGGCGTCCCGCAGTTGCTCGAGCTTGTCGGCGACCTGACTCGGGGAGCCGACGAACTGGGTGTCGACCCGGTCGGCGACCAGCTCGCGGTCGGCGTCACTCCAGGTGTGCTGGCGTGCCTCCTCCGGGGTGGGGAAGTTGATCGCGCCTTCGCCCGAGCGGATGCTGCGGACCCAGAGCCCGTAGCCGGCCGCGAGTTCCCTCGCGGTCGCCTCATCATCGGCGACGACGACGTCGGCCGAGACGCTGACGTACGGCCGGTCGAGGTCGGCCGAGGGCCGGAACGCGGCCCGGTAACCGTCGACCGCCTCGAGCACCGTCGCCGGGCTGACATGGTAGTTGGCGGCGAAGCGGAGGCCGTTCGACCCGCCGACCTCGGCGCTCTGCCCGCCGCTGCTGCCGAGGATCCAGACCTGCACCTGGGCGCCCTCGCCGGGGACGGCCCGCCCGTGCTCGCCGTCGGCCGAGCGGTAGGTGCCCCGCACCAGCGCGAGGACGTCGCTGACCTGCTCGGCGTAGTCCTGCGACTTCGCGCCCGGCAGCTGCAGCAGCGCTCGCTGCATGGCGAAGCGGGGCGAGCCGAGCAGCCGGGTGACATCGAACTTGGGCGGGATCAGCAGGCCCTTCCTGGCCGTGGCAGCCTCGGGGGAAAGGATTGACTCTCCTTCCCGAGCGTCCTCGCCGGTGAGGGCTTCGCCGACCGGATTCGGTCCAGTGGGCCCGGTTGCGCCCGGCGGCCGTCCGCCGGACCGGCCGAGGCCGAGGTCGAGGCGGCCGGGGTGCAGGGCGTCAAGGAGGCCGAACTCCTCGACCGTGGACAGCGCGGTGCGGTGCCCCATCTGGACGGCGCCCGATCCGATCCTGATCGTCGAGGTCGCGGCGGCGGTCAGCGCCAGCACGACCGCGGGCGAGGTGCCGGCCACGCCGGGGTTGAGGTGGTGCTCGGCGAACCAGTACCGGGCGTAGCCGAGGCGCTCGGCCGCCTGGGCGAGGTCGATGCTGTTCCGCAGGGCCTCGGCGGCGGTTGAGCCCGAGCTGATCGGCACCAGGTCGAGGACGGCGAGCGGGGTGGTGGCCATGTCGTCTCCGTTACGCGGGTGAGCCGGTGAGCAGGGGGTCGGGGGCGGGCGAGGGCCACGGCGGGTCCGGGATCTCGCGGCGCAGCGTCGGCGCGATGTCGCCGGTGATGGGGTCGGGGGCGTGCACGATCAGCGTGATCGCGAGGAACTTCATGACGCCGCCTCCGCGGCGGCGGCGTCGAGCGGGGCCAGGCCCAGGTGCTCGCGGAGCGTGCTGCCCTCGTACTCGGTCCGGAAGACGCCGCGCTCCTGCAGCATCGGCACGACCCGGTCGGCGAACTCGTCGAGCCCGCCCGGGGTGATGTGCGGGACCAGGATGAAGCCGTCGCTGGCGTCCGCCTGCACCAGGTGGTTGATGGCGCCGGCCACGGTGGACGGGGAGCCGATGAACGTCTGGCGGCCGGTGACCTCGATGATCAGGTCGCGGATGGAGAGCTTCTCCGCCTCCGCCTTCGCCCGCCACTGGGCGGCGGTGGCCATCGGGTCCCGGTACATCCGCACGCTCGCGCGGCCGCGGGCGATCGTGTGCTCGCCCAGGTCGGGGTCGACGTCGGGCAGCGGGCCGTCGGGGTCGTAGCCGGACAGGTCCCGGTTCCACAGCTGCTCGAGGAACGCGATCGCGGTCTGCCCGCTGACCTGCTGCCGGCGCACGACCCGGGCGAGCTCGGCCGCGTCGGCGTCGGTGTCGCCGAGCACGAACGTCGCCGCGGGCAGGATCAGCAGCTGGTCCGGCGTCCGCCCGTACTTGGCCAGGCGCCCCTTGACGTCGGCGTAGAACGGGCGGCCCTCGGCCAGCGTGCCGTGCCGGCTGAAGATCGCGTCGGCGCTCGACGCCGCGAACTCGCGGCCCTCTTCCGAGTCGCCCGCCTGGAAGATGACCGGGCGGCCCTGCGGGCTGCGGGGCACGTTGAACCGCCCGCTGATGTCGAAGTGGCCGTCCCGGTGCGTGAACCGTCCCGCGTCGGCTCGGGTGAGGAACAGGCCGGACTCCTTCTCGGCGATGATCTCATCGCCGTGCCAGGAGTCGAACAGCTCCCAGGTCGTCTCCATGAACGTCCGCGCCCGCTCGTACCTGGCCTCCTGCGGCAGGTAGCCGCCGCGCCGGAAGTTCTCGCCGGTGAACGCGTCCCAGGACGTGACCACGTTCCAGGCGGCCCGGCCGCCCGACAGGTGGTCGAGGCTGGCGAACTGGCGTGCGACCTCGTACGGCTCGTTGAAGGTGGAGTTGATCGTGCCCGCCAGGCCGAGCCGGTCGGTGACCCCCGCCAGCGCCGCCAGCACGGTGAACGTGTCGGGGCGGCCGACCACGTCGAGGTCGTAGATCTGGCCGTTCTGCTCGCGCAGCCGCAGGCCCTCGGCCAGGAACAGGAAGTCGAACTTGGCCCGTTCGGCGGTCTGGGCCAGATGCTGGAAGGAGCTGAACTCGATGTGGCTGCCGGACTTCGGGTCGCTCCACACGGTGGTGTTGTTGACGCCGGGGAAGTGGGCCGCGAGGTGAACCTGCTTGGTCATCGTCAGTTGCTCCCAACCTGCGCGTGCCGGCTGGCCGGGCGGCGCAAGCCGAGCAGCCCGCGCAGCGTCCCGGACTCGTAGGCGGTCCGGAACGCGCCGCGACGCTGTAGTTCAGGCACCAGCTCCCTGGTGATCGCCTGGAGGTCGTCGGGGATGGCGGCGGGCCGGAGCCGGAAGCCGGACAGGCCCGCCTGCTGCCAGTCGACGAGCAGGTCCGCCAGCTGCGCGGCGGTGCCGACGAACACGGTCGCGTCGCTCTGGTAGGGGTAGCCGGCGAGCTCGTCGAGGCGCGCCTTGCGCTCGGCCGCGGCGGCCTCGCTCGGGCCGAGGAACACGACCAGGTCGCCGAGCACGCGCACCGGGTCGGCGGCGAGCCTGGCCTCGTCGATCTCGGCCACGATTCGCCGGGCGTGATCGGCGTCAACTGGCGTCACGAAGCCGACGTCGGCGGCCTTGGCGATGAGCTGGTAGGGCACCGTCCCGTGCCCGAGAGCGGACACGATCGGCTGTCCCTGCGGCGGCCGCGGGGTGATCGACGGCCCCTTGACGCTGAAGTAGAGGCCGGCGAAGTCGATGTAATGCAGCCGCTCGCGGTCGATGAACCGGCCGGTGGCGGCGTCGCGGATCTCCGCGTCGTCGTCCCAGCTGTCCCAGAGCCGCCGGATGACCTCGACGTAGTCGGCCGCCTCGTCGAACAGCGCGGCCGTGAGCTGCCGCACGGCCGGGTCATCCCGGTCTCTCAGGTCCAGCTCGGGGAAGTCCCGCCGGCCGAAGAGGGCGGCCTCCTGCGGGCTGGCCGACACCCGGACCCGGACGCCGGCCCGCCCGTTGCTGGCGTAGTCGAGCGTCGCGATCGCCTTGGAGATGTGAAACGGCTCGGTGTGGGTGACGACCACGGTCGGGATCAGCCCGATGTGCCGGGTCAGCGGCGCCACCCGCGCGGCGATCAGCACCGCGTCGAGGCGGCCGGTCACCCGGTCGGCCCGGGCGGACTGGACGCTGAAGCCGTCCTCGACGGTGACGAAGTCGAGCAGGCCCCGCTCGGCCTCCGTGATGACGTCGGTCCAGTAGCGGCCGGTGAGCAGCTCGGCCGGGCGGGCGCTGGGCTCGCGCCAGGCGGCGGGATGCCAGCCGGCCCCGTCGAGCGCGACGGCCAGGTGGAAGGGGGTGGAGGCAGAGGCCACTCGTTCGCTCCAAATCCGTCTAATGAGATCGGGATAATAGAGATAATCGAGTCATCCCTGTGCCTATTCCCCGGCGGCGGGCTGGATCACATGCGGACGGCGGTGAGGTGCCGCGCCAGGTGATCGATGACCTCGCGGGCGTCGTCCTCGATGCCGTAGATGAACGTGGACTTGCGGCGGCGCAGGACCGGCAGGCCGAGAGCGTACAGGCCGGGGCTGTCGACCACGCCGCCGTCGTGCAGCAGCTGGCCCTTGGCGTCGACTACGGGCACGTCGAGCCAGCCGTAGTCGGGGCGGAAGCCGGTCGCCCACACGATCGACTGGATCTCGCCGCTGCCCAGGTCGAGGTGGAGCCGGGTCGTGGCGGGCACCCGGGTCGGCTCGAAGCGCTCGGGAGCGTCGGCCTCGGCGTCGCGGCCGGTCGCCGCGGCCCATTCGTCGAACGCGGCCAGGAGGCGGTTCATCTTGAGGTCGGCCAGCGAGAACACGTTCCTGAGGCCGCCGGAGAACAGCGCCCGGCCGCCGCGGACGGCGGCCAGGCGGCCCACCAGCCCGACCCCGATCGAGTCGAGCGCGTTGAGATCGAGCGTGGTCCGCTCGGGCGTCCCCACCAGCTGGGGCGACGGCAGCCGCCGGGCCCGGGTGAGGTCGTCGAGCTCGTCGTAGCGCTGGTCCCACACCCCGGCCGCGTCCATCCACCAGAGCACGTCGCGTCCCCGGTAGGTGCGCGGCAGCCGGGTGTGCTCACCGACCGAGAGGGTGACCGGCCGCCCGGAGCGGGCGATCTCGGCCGCGAGCTGCACGCCGGTCGCCGACGCGCCCACCACCAGCACCCCACCGTCGGGCAGCCCGGCCGGGCCGCGGTAGTCGAACGGCGTCAGCTGCCGCACCGACGCCGGCACCGCGGCGCCGACGGGCGGCACCGTCGGCCGGTTGCACGCGCCGGTGGCGATGACCACGGCCCGGGCGGCGACCTCGCCCCGGTCCGTCGTCACCCGATAACCGTCGTCGGCCGGCCGGACCGACGTGACGTTCACGCCGGCCCGGACCGGGGCGCGCGAGACCTTGGCGAAGCGCTCGATGAACTCGGTCACTTCCGGCACGGTCATGTAGCCGTCGGGATCCGGGCCCTCGTAGCGAAGACCGGGCAGGCGGCTCTGCCAGTTGGGCGTCAGCAGCCGCAGCGAATCCCAGCGTTCCCGCCGCCAGGAGTTCGCGACCTCGCCGCGCTCGAGCACGACGTGGTCGATCGACCGCTGCGACAGGAAGTAACTCGCCGCGAGGCCCGCGTGCCCCGCGCCGATGACGACCGCGGTGAACTGCTCGGCGGCGTTCCCGCTCAAGCGACCTCGACGGTCACGTCGGTCGGGTTGGTGAGCGCGTCGAACACGGCCGACCGCTTCTGGGACTGGGCCACCAGCGCCTCGATGTCCTCGCGGGACGCGTCCGCGTCGATCGTGAACGTGACCTTGATGTCGTTGAAGCCGTTGCGGACGTCGCTGTCGGCGCCGAGGATCCCCCGGACGTCGTGGTTGCCCTCGACGATCGACTCGACCGAGCGGAGCTGGATGCCCCGGTTCTGCGCGACCGACGCCACGCCGGCCGACAGGCAGCTGGCCAGGCCGACGAGGAGGTACTCAATCGGCGTGATGCCGTTGTCGGTGGCGGCGAAGACCTCGGGGTGGTCGGCCTGGAAGACCGACTCTTGCAGGTGGCTGTGCTCCTCGCCGAGTCCGAAGAAGTTCTCGACCTTGATCTCGCTGTGCACGCCGGTCTGCCACTTCGAGGATGCGCGCCAGGTGAACTGGGCGGCCTCGGGCGCGCCCTTCAGGACTTCGCGCGCCTCGAGCAGTGCCTGCACGTTGACGCCATTGCTAACCGTAGTCATGTCGCTTGTGCCCCTTCCCCTCACTTGCCCCGTGAAATTCCCTATGGGATCGATTGACAATACACCTGCCCCTACCGGTTACGATAGCTCCCATGTCAGACCCTGTCTCGGCGCTCCCGGCCGGTTCGGTCGGGACGGCGGAGACGCTGTACCTCGACCTGCCGGAGCCGGTCCGGCTCGACTGCGGCCGCGATCTGCACCCGGTCCGGGTCGCCTACGAGACCTACGGCACGCTCTCTCCCCGGCGGGACAACGTCGTCCTGGTGTGCCATGCCCTCAGCGGCGACGCCCACGCGGCGGGCTTCGCCAAGACGCCGCCGCCGGAGAGCACCCGCGACGGCTTCGGCGCGACCGACCGCGATGGCACCGCCGGCAAGGGGCTCGGCTGGTGGGACGGGATGATCGGCCCGGGCAAGGCGTTCGACACCGACCGGTTCTTCGTCGTCTCCACCAACCTGCTCGGCGGCTGCCGGGGCACGACCGGGCCGTCGTCGGCCGATCCGGCGACCGGGTCGCCCTACGGGCCTGATTTCCCCGTGATCACCGTGGCCGACATGGTCCGGACCGAGCGCGCGTTCCTCCACGAGCTTGGCATCGAGCGGCTGGCGGCGGTGGCGGGCGGCTCGCTCGGCGGTATGCAGGCGTTCGAGTGGGCGATCCAGTTCCCCGACGCGGTCGACGCGGTGGTCTCGATCGCCAGCACGCACGCGCTGCAGCCGCAGGGGGTGGCCTGGAATTCGATCGCGCGGGACGCGATCATGCGCGACCCGGCCTGGCAGGGCGGCCGCTACTACGGGACCGGAGTAACGCCGGACGCGGGCATGGGCGTGGCGCGGATGGTCGGCCACATTACCTACCTGTCGGCGGTGGCGCTGAGCGACAAGTTCGGCCGGCGACTCCAGTTCTCGGACGACATCCGCTACACGATCACGGAACCCGAGTTCCAGATCGAGAGCTACCTGCGGCACCAGGCCGACTCGTTCGTCAAGCGGTTCGACGCCAACACCTACCTCTACCTGTCGCGCGCGCTGACGTACTTCGACCTCGGACGGCAGTACGGCGGGGGGTCGCTGGAGCGGGCGCTGGCCGGCATCTCGGCCCGGACGCTGCTGATAGCGTTCAGCTCGGACTGGCTCTATCCGCCGGCGGCGTCGCAGGAGATCGCCGACGCGCTTGACGCGAACGGCAAGCCGGTCGAGTTCCACGTGATCGAGGCGCCCTACGGCCACGACTGCTTCCTGCTCGAGGAGGCACGGCAGACGCCCATCATCCGCGAGTTCCTCGGCCGGCCGGGCCGGCCAGCCTAGCGCGCGAGTGACCTTAAGGAAGAAGATTCTTCCGTGACCGACGACAACACCCAGTACCGCGGCGAGGAAGATCGCGCGTTCGGATTCGAGACCCGGCAGCTGCACGCCGGGCAGCGGCCCGACCCCAACACCGGCGCCCGCGCGGTGCCGATCTTCCAGACCACCAGCTACGTGTTCGAGGACCCGGAGTCGGCGGCGGCCTACTTCAACCTGCAGGAGTACGGGAACACGTACTCGCGGATCATGAACCCGACCGTCGCGGTGTTCGAGGAGCGGGTCGCGAACCTGGAGGGCGCGGCCGGCGGGGTGGCGTTCGCCAGCGGGATCGCGGCCCAGGCGGCCGCGCTGTTCACCCTGCTCCAGCCGGGCGACCACGTCGTCTCGTCCTCCGCCCTCTACGGCGGGACCGTCAACCAGTTCAAGCACCTCCTGCGCAAGATGAACGTGGAGCTGACCTGGGTCGACCCCGACGATCCGGACGCGTGGCGGCAGGCGGTGCGCCCGAACACGAAGGCGTTCTTCGCCGAGACGATCGGCAACCCGGCCGGGAACGTGCTCGACATCGAGACGGTGGCGGGGATCGCGCATTCGCACGATCTGCCGCTGATCGTGGACAACACGTTCGCGACGCCGTACCTGTGCCGCCCGATCGAGTGGGGGGCCGACATCGTGATCCACTCGGCGACCAAGTTCATCGGCGGCCACGGCACCTCGATCGGCGGCATCGTGGTCGAGTCGGGGCTGTTCAACTGGTCCAACGGGCGCTTTCCGGTGGTCGCGGAGCCGTCGCCGGCCTACCACGGCCTGGAGTTCCACGAGACGTTCGGCAACTTCGGCTACCTGATGAAGCTGCGGGCGGAGACGCTGCGCGACCTGGGCGGGGCGCTCTCGCCGTTCAACGCCTTCCTGTTCCTGCAGGGGCTGGAGACGCTGTCGCTGCGGATGGACCGCCACGTGACCAACGCGCTCGCGGTGGCTTCGTTTCTGGAATCCCACGAGCTCGCGTCGAACGTGACCTACGCCAGCCTGCCGTCGAGCAGGTACCGGCGACTGGTGGAGAAGTACCTGCCGCTCGGCGCGGGCGCGGTGTTCTCGTTCGACTGCGCGGGCGGCCGGGCCGGCGGGCAGGACCTCATCCGCGGCGTGTCGCTCTGGTCCCACCTGGCCAACGTCGGCGACGCCAAGAGCCTGATCATCCACCCTGCCAGCACCACCCACCGCCAGCTCAGCGACGACGAACTGGAGGCGGCCGGCGTCGGGGCGGGGACGGTGCGGCTGTCGGTCGGCACCGAGTCGGTCGACGACCTCATCTGGGATCTGGAGCAGGGCTTCAAGCGCGTGGCCGCGACAGCGGGGAAGAAGGCGACGTCATGACCGATGTGAGCGTGGAGCTCGACCTCAGCCGCTACCAGGACGTGATGACGATCCAGCGGGTGCTGCACACCGCGAAGACGGTCGCGATCGTGGGCCTGTCGAGCAACCAGCTGCGGGCCAGCAACTTCGTCGGCTACTACCTCAAGCGGCACGGCTACCGGGTGATCCCGGTCAACCCGCGCGAGACCGAGATCCTCGGCGAGACGTGCTACCCGAGCCTGCTCGACATCCCCGAGCCGGTCGACGTGGTGGACGTGTTCCGCGCGCCGGGCGCGGTGCCGGAGATCGCTCGGGAGGCGGTCGCGATCGGCGCCGGCACCCTCTGGTGCCAGCTCGGCGTGGTCAACGTCGAGGGCGCGCGGATCGCGGAGGAGGGCGGGCTGACCGTCATCATGGACCGCTGCATCAAGTTCGAGCACGCCCGCTACGTGGGCCGGATGCACTGGCTCGGCTTCAACACCCACCGCATCACCTCGGTCCGGGCCGGCCTCCAGTAAGGATCCGGGCCATCTGATCACCGTGGTGTATGATGTGATGTATGAAGAGGACGAACATCTACCTCGCGGAGGGCCAGGCGGCTGCGCTGGACCGGGTCGCGCAGGCAGAGGGCGTTTCCCGGGCCGAGCTCATCCGGGAACTGATCGACCGGGCGATTGGCGGCCACCCTGGCGCTGATCTCGCGGCCGACCTCGCCGCTATCGACGGCTCGTTCGGCGTCCTCGCCGAGCAGGAGGCATTCAGCCGTTCGCGTGACCAACGCTCGGATTACCTGGACCGGCTGGCCGACGCGTGATCTTGGTCGACAGCGACGTGCTCATCGAGCACCTGCGCGGCAAGACGGCGGCCAGGGATTGGCTCGTGAACGCTCGGCGGACCTCCGGACCGCTGGCCATCAGCGTCGTGAGCCTGGCCGAGGTCGCCGGGGGCATGCGCTCGCCGGAATTGCGCGAGGTTATGCGGCTGCTCGGCAGCATGCAACGATTCGAGGTAACGGAGCAGGTGGCCTGGCGAGCCGCGACCCTCATGAACGAATATCGGCGCTCCCATTCTGGGATCGGCCCCGGGGACTACCTGATCGCCGCTACCGCGCTAACAGAGGGACTGGAACTCGCCTCGCTGAACATTCGCCACTACCCCATGTTTCCGGGGCTCGCGCGCCCCTTTTAAGTCGCCGCGCAGCGGTCGTATTCGCAGCGCCGGTGGCGGCCAGCGAGGTTCGTCATGTAACGGCGGACGGTTCGCGGTGTCTACGTTTGTAGTGACGGTGAGAGCCGGGCCGTGCGGGAGTCCCTCGCGCCCGAAGCGCCGTACTACAAGTCGTAGTCTTTAGATGTTCGGGGCCCGGGTCATCAGCGGGAGGTTTTCAGCGTGACGCTAGTGCTGATCGGCCTGGTCGGCGGGATCATCACCGGGCTGTCCCCGTGCGTCCTGCCGGTCCTTCCGGTCGTCTTCCTCGGCGGCGGCGTGGGCTCCGACGCCGAGCCCGGCGCGGTCAGGGACCGGCGGCGGCCCTACCTGATCGTGGCCGGCCTGACGCTCAGCTTCGCGGTCTTCACCCTGTTCGGCAGCCTCATCCTGGCCAGCCTGCACCTGCCGGACGACGCCATCCGCTGGGCCGGCCTGGTCCTGCTGGTGCTGGTCGGCCTCGGGCTGCTGGTGCCGTCGCTCGGGCACCTGCTCGAGCGGCCGTTCTACCGCTTCCCTCAGCGACTCGGCGGCACCGGCGGCAACGGCTTCGTCCTCGGCATCGCCCTCGGCGCGGTCTTCGTGCCGTGCGCCGGGCCGGTGCTGGCCGCCATCACGGTCGCGGGCGCGACCGATCACATCGGCCTGCGCACGATCGGCCTCACCCTCGGCTTCGCCGTCGGCACCGCGATACCGCTGCTCGTCTTCGCCCTGGCCGGCCGCGGGCTGAGCCAGCGGCTCGGGGCCTACCGCCGTCACCAGGGCGCCTTCCGCGCGGCCAGCGGCGTGGTGATGATCGTGCTAGCGGTCGCGCTGACGTTCAACCTGTCGGACATCATCCAGGAGCACATCCCGAACTACACCCAGGCCGTGGGCAACTCCCTCGAGAAGGGCGCCGCCGCCCCCGCGGCCGGCACCAGCGTGTCGCTCCAGGACTGCCAGACGGCCGCCCTCTACGGCGGCTCCGGGATTGAGAACTGCGGTGCCGCGCCCGCCTTCGCGGGCATACAGCGGTGGTTCAACACCGCCGACGGCAAGCCGGTGACGCTGGCCTCGCTCAAGGGCAAGGTCGTCATCGTCGACTTCTGGGCCTACTCCTGCATCAACTGCCAGCGCGAGCTTCCGCACGTCGAGGCCTGGTACAAGAACTACGCCGCCGCCGGGCTCGAGGTCGTCGGCGTGCAGACGCCCGAGTACGCCTTCGAGCACGTGCCGTCCAACGTCCTGGCGGGCGCCCGCCGGCTCGGCCTCACGTTCCCGGTCGCGCTCGACGACTCGTACGACACCTGGAACGCCTACGACAACCAGTCCTGGCCGGCCGCGTACCTCATCGACGCCACCGGCAAGATCCGGTTCGTCTCGGTCGGGGAAGGCGACTACGCCCAGGAGGAGCAGATCATCCGGCAACTGCTGCTGGCCGCGCATCCCGGGATCGCGCTGCCGAAGGCGACCAGTGTCCCCAACACCACTCCCGACAACCCCGACCTGTCACCGGAGACCTACCTCGGCGCCGAGCGCGCCCAGTACTACGACGGCAACTACTACACGAGCGACACGTTCGCGTTCCCGTCGGCGCTGCCCGCGCACAGCTTCGCCCTCTCCGGGCCCTGGACCATCGGCCAGCAGTCGATCACCGCGGGCAAGAACGCCGCGATCGAGCTGTCGTACAACGCGTCCTACGTCTACCTCGACATCGGGGGCAGCGGCACCCTCACCGCCGCCTCCGGCGGCAAGACGAAGGTCTTCCACGTCTCCGGCGCGCCCGACATCTACACCGTCGTCAGCCAGCCGACCCCGGGGAGCGGGACCGTGACGATCAAGGTGTCGCCGGGCCTGCAGGCCTACTCCTTCACGTTCGGCTAACCGGACGGATGCGGCGACCGACGGCGAGGTTACATGTCGCCGATCGGGATGATCTCGAGGATCTCGGCCGAGCCGCCCGGCATGGCCAGCTGGGGGTTGCCGTTGAGGACGGTCTCGACCTCCTCGGCCGAGCCGGCCTCCAGGATCGAGTAACCGCAGATGCCGTCGGTGCTGGCCGCGCCCGCGCCGACATGGGCGGTGTGCGCGAGCGGGGTGCCGAGATCGGCGATGGCGTAGTCCACCCTGGTCGCCCAGGCGCGCCATGCCTCCAGGCCGGCCTGCCGCTGCTCGGGGGTGGCGGTGGCCATCTGATCGGCCGCCGACTCGGGCGCGCGGTAAAGGATCATGAATTTCGACATCGTGATCTCCCCAGTTTCCGCGGCCGCAGCCGGCCGCCCTGCGGGCGACATTACACCGGAGTCCCTCGTCGCCGATGACACCCGGTGACGCCCGAAGACGTCGTGCCCTGCCCTGGGCTGCATCAATCTCTCCTCAGGCGTACCGACGGTGGCGGTTCACTGTCCGTCATGCAGTTGATTGTGCAAGATTGTGTGTCTGACAACGCCTTAAGAGAGGGCGGCCGACGTTGGCACAGTCGATCGTGCAGCCGCTGCGGCGATGGGACCCCGAACGGATCGGCCCGTACACCATCATCGGGAAGCTCGGCGCGGGGGCGATGGGGCAGGTGTTCCTCGCCCGCTCCACCACCGGGCGCCTGGTCGCGGTGAAGACGATCAGGGTCGAGCTGGCCGAGGAGCCGGGCTACCGGGCCCGCTTCGCCCGCGAGGTCGCGGCCGCCAGCCGGGTCAGCGGGGTGTTCACCGCCTCCGTCATCCAGGCGGACGCGGAGGCGGACCTGCCCTGGGTGGCCACCGCCTACGTGCCCGCGCCGTCGCTGAACACGCTGGTACGGCGGTGCGGCCCGCTGCCGGTGCCCGCCGTGCGCTGGCTCGCGGCCGGCTGCGCGGAGGCGCTGCAGTCGATTCACGGCGTCGGGCTGGTGCACCGCGACGTCAAGCCGTCCAACGTGCTGGTGGCGCCGGACGGCCCGCAGGTGATCGACTTCGGGGTGGCCCGGGTGGCCGAGCGGGTTCAGCTCACCGCCACCCGCGGCGCGGCCGGCACCCCCGCCTACATGGCGCCCGAGCAGGCCCGGGACGCCACCCTGACCTCGCCCGCGAGCGACGTGTTCTCGCTCGGGGCGACGCTGGTGTTCGCCGCCACCGGTCATCCGCCCTACCGGGGCGACACCGTGATGGACGTTCTGGTCCGGCTCGCGACCGAGCCGCCCGACCTGACCGACATGCCTGATGAACTGGCCGACCTGGTCGCCGCGTGCCTGCAGCGGGTGCCGCGCGACCGCCCGACCGACGCCGCGATCCTGACCGAGCTCGGCTCGTTCGCGCTCCCGGCCGGCCCCGGCCACTCCTACCTGCCCGACTCGGCGATGGCGCTCATCGCCGAATACCAGCACGGGCCCCGGCGCCCGGCCGACGCCCGGGTCGACGGCGACGACACTAACGACGACGACCGACGCCGGCGGCGGCGAGACGGCCGGGTCGATCGCGCTGATCGCCAACGACGCCACCTCCGGATCGCACACCGCGCTGCCCGGCTTCGCCCCCGCCGCCCTCCGTGACTGGCGGCCGGCGCCGTCGCGCCGGGGACGCCGGCGCCGGGACCCGACCCTCGGCCCGCGCGCCCGGGCGGCGCCGCGCGCCCGTCGGCTCGCGTGGGCGGGCGCCGCGGCGGCGGCGGTGGTGCTGTTCGGCGGCGGGATCGGGACCGGGATACTGCTGCACGGGTCAACCGTCGCGGTGACCGCGCCGTGCAGCCTGACCCCCGCCCTCGAGAGCGCCGCGCAGATCTGCGTCAACCAGCCCTTCGGCGACGGCTACACCGAGTTCGTCATCCACGGCGTCGGCTTCGTCCCCAAGGAGCCGGTCACGGTCGAGCTGAACGGCGTCGACTCCCCCGACCACCCGACGGCGGACAAGGAGGGGACGTTCAACTACGTGATCGACCAGGCTGACGGGTTCTTCCATTCGAAACCGATCCCGTCCAGGATCTACGAGGTGGTGGTCACCGCGCCCGGCGGAATCAGGGCGACCGCCTCGTTCCAGGTCTACCCTTACGACTCCCAGCCGCCGCTGCAGGAGGTGTCCTCGGGCCCGGCGGGCGGCGGGGGACCAACCGGCCTGCCGCCGGGCGGCGGACCGCCGTAACTCGCGCGTCCACCACAGGTCCTCCTGCCGCGAGCACCAGGCCGGATCGGCCAGCAGCCGCAGGTCACTCGCGGAAACCACGCCGTGCTCGATCAGCACCCGGACCGCGACCTCGTCCGACAGCCGGACGTCCGGCCCGGCCAGCCCGCGGTCGGCGATCTTGCGCCGCAGGACCTTGAGGTGCTCGGCCACCCGGGCGGAGAGCCGGTCGCGGAACTCCTGGTTGCCGTCGAACCGCTCGAGCTCGTGGTGCGCGCCGGTCACCTCGAGGGCGGATCGGGCGATCTCGGGGGTGCGCGGCAGCGGGGACGCGGCGCTCGGGTCGAGCAGCCACGGCCGGCACCACATCAGCGCGACCAGGAAAAGCTTGGTCATCGGGTCCAGGTAGAGCGGCAGCAGCGTGCTGTCGGCGTCGGCCGGCTCGGGCCGGCCGCGGCCGTCACCGCCGCCATCGGCCCGGACGGCCGCCGGTGCCGTCCCGGCACGGTGATCGCGAGCTGCAGCCCGTCGTCCATCATGGCGCGCGATCCAACCATCGCCGTCCCTTCGTGGATGAGCCATCCCCCGGCCGGATCCCCGTCGCCCTCCGCCCGGGGCAGCCGGATCCGGTAGCCGTCCCCCGACACGTACAGGGCGTGGGTGCGGCTGATGTTGGCTATCCAGGCGCCCTCGGGCGTCGTCCTGATGACCCCGGCCCGACGCGACAGCCCCCGCCCAGCAGTGATCGCCAGGTCGACCTCGGGACCCCGCCCGAATACCAGGTGACTGCCTTCGGTGAGTCGGATGACCTGGCCAGACGCGGTACTCACATGCGCGGCCACGAAATCACTATAAGACCGACAGGTCCGCATCAGGCACCCCCGGATCCGGGGGTGTTCGCCGCGCCCGGGATTTGGTTAACTCCAGTTAGCGAGGGGTCGGGCGCCGCCCGGAACCACCCGGATGGCGGGTGGGAGGGGGGGAGTACCGGGAAGGGGGGGCCAGCGATGGCCCCGGGGTAACCCGGTATTACTACGGAGGCGGGGCCCGGCACCTCGCAAAGACGCGGCGAACGGTCATGAGCCGCAGGGGTAGAGCCAAAGGTCCGTTCGAAATAAATGGTCTTGAACTTCAAAATCTTTTGATCGAACGGACCGGGGCGACTCTCCCTGCCTCATGGCTCAGGCGCTCTTGACCGCGCTCAGGCCGGCCGTCTCGGACGGCTCGCCCGGGCTGTCTGGCTGCGGCCGGGCCGGCGCCGCGGCCGGGGCCAGCCGCCGCACCAGGGTCGGGGTAACGCGGCGGTGGGCGGCCGGGTTGATCGGGTTGATCCAGTGCGAGGCGCGGACAGCCGGGCTGATGTTGAGGCCGAGGTCGCCGAGCACCTCGTCGACGTTGTGCATCGAGAACGGGATGATCTTGATGCCCCGGCAGTGGTGGCCGTTGGTGGCGTCGTCCATGAACGCCAGCTGCTCGGCGATCGCCCGCCTGACCCCGGCCGCGTCCGGCAGCGGCACCGCGCCGGCCAGGTCGGCCGCGATCCAGACGGCCGCCATCTCCGCGTTCAGCGGGCTGAAGAACGAGGAGTTGTAGCCGTTGAAGTACAGGCCGGGGACGTCGGCCGGCCGGATCTGGCGGTAGAGCCGGAAGTTGCCGCGCTCGTCGAGCAGCCGCCGCCGCACGTCGGCCGGGAGGAACGGCACCCCCTGGGTGAACCCGGTCGAGCAGACGACCAGGTCGGCCGGAGACCATGACGCTCGGCTACGCGGGCGTCTACTCCAGCTTCCTGCGGCACGCGGAAACCGCCGCCGACCGTCACGGCGTCGACGTCCGCACGCTCCTGGTGGAGGCCGGCCGGCGCCGCCTGGTCGGCGGCCAAAAGGATCAGCTCATCGACATCGCCCTCGACGCGGCGTCCGAGTGCCGACCCCAGGCGCAGTCGCCGGCCTAGCACTGTGGCCCACCGCGCTAAACACCTCATGGCGCTGTGGCCCGCAGCGCCAATAGATCTGGCGCCGTGGGACACCGCGCCAGCCGGGATGTAGCGCTGTGGCCCGCAGCGCCAAATGGCGGGCGGTGACGGGGCAGGCGGAAGCAGTGATCGCGGTCGCGCTCACAGGGGTTGCCGCGTCATCGGGTCGATTTGCCGCCTCGGTTGCGCCGCAGGAGCAGGCCGGCGATGAGGCCCACGGCGAAGGTGATCATCGAGGACCAGCCACAGCGGCGCGGTGACCTTCGGCACCCAGAGGTAGATGCTGACGCGCTGTGTGTTGACGAGGATGAACCAGATCGCCGCGACCACGATCACCAGGATCGTGATTCTCTTCGAGGTGACCGACACTCCGGCGACCTTCTTCGGCCCGGTACCCGGCTTGACCCCCGTAGTAGACATCTCCTGTCACAACCTTCCCCGGCCGAACTCTTGCCACTAGATACGGACAGTAGTTCCCTAACTACGCTAAACCAACCGGGCGGCCGCTGACGCTTCATCCAGCCGGGGTGAAGTACCCGCGCGGCCGGCGGGCGACGATGAGCCCATGACCGATACCGAGTTGGCCGCCTCGCGCGCGGGTTCGCTTGCCGGTTACCTGGCGGGCGTCCGGATGGACGGAGAGCTGCCCCTGCGGGCGGACCTCGGGCTGGTGTTCAACGAGCTCGACCTCCAGCTCGCGACCCAGGCCTACCTGTGGGCGCTGCCGCTGGTCTCGTTCGCCCAGTGGCGGGCGCAGCACCGTGACGTGTTCGGCGCGACCAGCTACGACCTGGTCCACTACGCGACGTACCAAGACAAGCTGGGGATACTGACCGCCAACGCGACCACGCCGTACACGCTGGCGTTCATCGACCTGAGCCAGACCGGCCCGGTCATGATCGAGGTTCCGCCCGGCCCGACCGCCGGCGGCCTGTCGGACTTCTGGCAGCGCGAGTTCGGCATCCTCGGTGAGATGGGCCCCGATCAGGGGCGGGGCGGACGGCATCTGATCGTGCCGCCGGGGCTGGAGGCGCCCGAACCCGACGGGCGCTACGTGCACCAGGCGACCGGCATGAACGTGATGTTCGGCTTCCGCACCCTCGATCCCGACCCCAAGCGCGCGCAGACCCTGTCCCGGGCGGTGCGGATCACCCCCGTCGACGGCCGGGCCGCCCCCGCGACCAGGATCGTCTCGCCCATGGGCCGCCGGTGGAGCGGGATCCAGCCGCGTGGCATCGGCTACTGGGCGCGGCTGCACGAGATCTACCAGCATGAGCTCGTCGACGAGCGCGACCGGTTCTACCTGGCCATGCTCCGCCAGCTCGGCATCGAGAAGGGAAAGCCGTTCACGCCCGGAGAACGGCTGGCGGCGATCTTGACCCGGGCGTCCGCCACCGGGGAGCTGATGGCGCAGGCGAACTCGTTCGCCAAGCGCTTCGCGGGCAGCCGCTACTGGCCGGATCGGCAGTGGGACCTGGTGCTGCAGATGACCAACCCCGCTCAGCGCGGCGACGGCTACGACGAGCTGCTCGAGCGCACCTCGTGGTTCTACGAGGCGGTGACGTTCTCGGAGGCGATGAAGAGCCAGACGCCGGGCCAGGGCCAGGCCTACCTCAGCGCCTACACCGACGGCGACGGCAGCTGGCTCGACGGCGGCGCGAGCTACACCCTGCACGTCCCGGCCGACCCGCCGGCCAGGCTGTTCTGGTCGGCCACGGTCTACGACGCCGCCACCCGCTGCCTGATCGACAACGACCAGCGGCGCGGCGACCGCGGCTCCCGCGACCAGGACCTGAAGCGCGAGGCCGACGGCTCCGTCAACCTCTACTTCGGCCCCACCGCCCCGGCGGCCCACGAGTCCAACTGGGTGCAGACCATTCCCGGCCGGCACTGGTTCTGCTACGTCCGCTTCTACGGCCCGCTCGAGCCCTACTTCGACCGAAGCTGGAAGCTCGGCGACATCCACCCGGGCGTCACCCCGCAACCTCCGCGCCCCAGGCGCGGCTAGACATCGCGGGAGCCCCTTAGCTTGTCGAGTGGCGGCCGACTGGGGGCGCTGGCGGCGGCTCCATCCGGTGTTCTCATGGAGGCCGGTGCGGGTCGTGAGGCGGCCGTGGCGGATGCCGAGGGTCCGGCCGGGATTGGGGCCGTGATCGTGTGCCATTCGGGGCCGCGTTCACTGGCCGTGGGCGTCACCGTGTGCCGTAGGGGGCGCCCCGCGACCCGAAGTGACCACGTTGACCGCCATGTCCGCCCGGCTTGGTGCGCGTGGTGACGGTGAGGACAATGTGTCCAGCCCGGCCGCAGGGCCGAGGGTTTCCGGTTTCACGCGGTCTCGTGTTCGGCTTGGGGCGGGGCGATGATGTCGATGGTCGGGAAATAGGTTCGGTACCGGCGGACGTCACGGGTCAGCAGCCGGTAACCGGTTATGGCGGCATGAGCGCCGATGTAGAGGTCCGGCATCGGCGACCGCTTCTCTCCGCCGCCGCGACGGTACCGGAGGAATGCCTTCCCGGCGGCGAAGCCCGCCAGGTAGGGCAGCGGCTCGCGCTCATAGTCCGCAGCCGGCAGCAGTTCCTCTAGTTCCTCGATGGTCCGGTAGCCAACCGAGACCTCGGCGTAGATAAGCGGGTTGATCACTATGCGGCCGGCGTCCATGGCCGCCGCGATCTCCCGCCCCGACCAGTCGGCCCACTGCTCGTCGCCCGTGATGACATCAAGCAGCACGCACGAGTCCACCAGGGTCGCAGGGCGGATCGCGGCTGGGTCACTCGCCACGCAGCAGCGCCATGATCTGGTCGGTGCTCATCCCCGCCACTTCCTGGCCAGTTGCCGTATTGCGGAGCCGCCGAACCAGCCGCTGGCCCCTGCTCTCGGCTCCCTCGGCGCGGACGATCTGAAGCGCGCCGCCGACCTCCACGACCTCCACCTCGTCCCCGGGGTGCATCCCGTACTTGGCCCGCAGATCGGCCGGGATGGTCACCTGGCCCTTGCTGTTCAGAACCACGATGGCCTCCCTTGAACGTGTCATGTATTACGGCTACTACGTAATACTACCTATTCCGAGTCCCGGCCGGAAGGCGCGCGGTCACGACCTAGGTAGGTTGCCGACGTCTGCATGGTCGACCTGCCGCCCAGCTGAGATCGGGTGTGCCTGACGGCGAATGGGGCCGTCAGGCACACCCGACGATACTGCTCAGCAGGGGTCATCAGGCGCGGCGGATGGTGATGTCGCCGTGGTTGGTGCGGGCGGTGACGGCGAGGGGGGCGTCGGCCGGGGCGGGGGCGCCGGTTGAGTTGAGGGTGTTGCGGACGCGGCCGAAGCTGGTGAACAGGTCGAGGCGGGCGGGGGCGCCGGGGCGCAGGCCGAGCTCGATCTGGCCGAAGCCGGTCGTGACCGCGGCGGTGCCGCGGCTGACCTGGGCGATCCTGATCTCGCCGTGGGCGGCGTCGGCGGTGACGTTGCCGTCGGCGCGGCCGACGGCGAGGTCGCCGTTGCCAGCGCTGACCCGAAGGTCGCCGGCGACCGCGTCGATCCGGGTGCCGCCGTTGGAGTTCTTGACCACGGCGGCGCCGTCGATCTCGCCCAGCCGGATGCGGCCGGTGCCGGTGCTGACCTCGGCGTCGCCGTCGACCCGGGCCACGGTGATGGCGCCGGCGCCGGTGCTCAGGTCGAGCCGGCCGGTCCGGTCGAGGTCGACGTTGCCGACCGTGGTCTTGATCCGAACCTCGCCCAGACGGCCGGCGGTGTGGAAGGCCGCGACCGAGGAGTCGCCGTGCAGGCCGGAGCCGGCCGGCAGCTCGATCGTGATGTCGACCGAGCCGGGCTTGCCGAGCAGGCCCAGACCGCGCTGGCGGGGCGCCTTGACCAGCAGGCCGCCGGGGACGCGCTCGACCCGGGTCTGCGCGGCGTAGCGGACGTCGAGTTCGCGGGACTGGTCGGTCGGCTTGACCTGCACGGTGGTGTCGGAGCGGTCGGAGGCGACGATCCGGACGTCGCCGACCGGCAGCTCGACGGAGACGGTGATCGGCTCGGGGGTGGCGAAGGTGGGGATGGCGGGGGCGATGTCGCTGAGGTTCGCTTCGAGGTTCATGACGCCAGTATGGCATCACAATGGTGTCATCACAAGTCATTACGGCATCAACTTGGCTCAGATTGGCGTTGTCATGGCTCCTTGGTGTGCCAGGGCATGTCAGAGGATGCCCGCAGCGAGGTCATGGAGGGGTCCGGGGATCGCGGACGGACGGGAGTCAGCCGGGTCCGTTCGATATGAAGGTTTGCTCGTTTTGAAGTTATTCGCGCAGGATGCAGCGGAAGCCGAGGTGCGCGGTGGAGGTGTCGACCGCCTCGCCCTGGCGGGCGGCGGGGCGGTAGCGGAGGCAGTAGTTGGGGGCGCACAGGTGGGAGCCGCCCTTGATGACGCGGCGGGGGATGTGCGCGCCGGGCTGGCCGGGGACGAGGCTGTCGGCGGCCGAGGTGACCCGGGGGTTCTTCGGCACGCAGCAGGCGCGGGTTTCGGTCGGCGCGGTGAAGTAGTCGCTGGTCCACTCCCAGACGTTGCCGGCCATGTCGTAGAGGCCGTAGCCGTTGGGCGGGTAGCTCTTGACCGGGGACGTGCCGTGTCCGGTTTGGCCTGAGGTTCTGCCACGGGAACTCGCCCTGCCAGGTGTTGGCCATCGGCTTGTCCCGCGGTGCGGGGTCGTCGCCCCAGGTGAAGACGGCGCCGTCGAGGCCGCCGCGGGCGGCGAACTCCCATTCGGCCTCGGTCGGCAGCTCCTTGCCGGCCCAGATGGCGTACGCGTCGGCGTCCTCGCTGGTCACATGGGTGACCGGATGCTGGTCGAGGCCGTCCAGGGTGGAATCGGGGCCTCGTGGGTGACGCCAG
Source organism: uncultured Actinomycetota bacterium (assembly GCA_963836195.1). Lineage (GTDB taxonomy): Bacteria > Actinomycetota > Actinomycetes > Streptosporangiales > Streptosporangiaceae > Trebonia. The sequence goes on from CAWIIX010000028.1 coordinate 164,825, forward strand.
TTCGCGCCCGGGGTGTAGCGCCACCACTGGGACACGTCGTTCAGGCTGACCGGGCCCCGGGTCGGGTAGAAGACGAGCGAGCCCGGTTGCAGTAGTTCCGGGTCGGCGTCCGGGTACTGGGCCGGGTCGAGCGGGCGCTCGGCGACGGTGTCGTAGCCGGTGGCCTTCACGAACCGGCGGAATTCGGCCACCGTGACCAGGTGCTGGTCGATCCAGAAGCCGTCGACCTCGACCCGGCGGAGCGGGCGTTCCTCAGGGTAGAAGTCTGTCCGAGCCCATCGTGAAGACGCCGCCGGGTATCCGGGTCATGTTCTTCGCCCGGCGGCGGGCGTCGACCTGCGCTGCGGTCACGGCTCACTCACGCATCAGCATGAGCTGCGCTTCGCGCTCGAGATCCAGGTACGGGTCGCCGCTGACGTCGATCGCGATCCGGTTGATGGTGCCGCCGGTGAACGGGTACGGCGACTGGCCCGGGTAGTCGCCGGTGATCGGCTCGCCCGGGTCACGCCCCACGTTCAGGCCGGAGCCGGCGATGGCGAACGCGCCGAGCTGGGTTCTGATCTTGCGCTCGCCGACCTTGCGGTCGCCGTGATAGAGCGTCATGGTCCCGACGGCGCAGTCCGGCCGCTGCTCCTCCTTGTCGAACGAGGCGGTCAGGATGAGGTTCTGCCCGGTCGGGATGTCCTCGCCGCCCACGATCATCTGTTCCTCGCTGCCGAGGAAGTTGTTGACGTAGTGCAGCCGGTTGTTCTTCACGTAGAGGGTGTGACCGCCGAACCGCGAGCCCATGGCGAACAGCACCCCCTCGGCCGAGTGTCCGGGGATGTCGACCAGCGCGCCGATCACGAAGGAACGGTTGCGGGTGCTGACCGCCTGCCATTCGGGGACCGGGGCGGTGCCGGGGAAGTACACGTAGCGCGAACGCGGCGCGGTGAGCTGCGGACGCGGGGTCGACATGATCTCCACCGCGGACCGGTCGTCGAGCGGGAACGCGCCGTTCGCGCCGGCCTCGGCGAACCACAGCGCCACCAGCTCCCTGAGCTTGTCCGGGTGCTCGGCGGCTAGGTCGTGCAGCTCGGCCCGGTCGAAGTCGGTGTGGTAGAGCTCCCAGGTGTCGTCGTTGAAGTGGCCCCAGCCGGCGATGCAGGGGTGGGTGGTGACCGCCTTCCAGCCTTGGTGCCAGATCGCGCGGGAGCCGAGCATCGCGTAGAACTGGGTCTGGCGGTTCGAGGGCGCGGACCCGTCGTCGATGCTGCCGCGCATGCTGACCCCGTCGAAGGGGCTCTGCGTGTGGCCCTTGATCGTCTCGGGCGGTTCGACGCCGAGGATGTCCAGGACCGTCGGCACGATGTCGATCGCGTGGTGGTACTGGCCGCGGATCTCGCCCCGCGCCTTCGTGCCGGCCGGCCACGAGATGATGCACGGGTCGCAGGTGCCGCCGTTGAACTCGTACCGCTTCCACATCTTGAACGGGGTGTTGAACGCCATCGCCCAGCCGTTGGGGTAATGGTTGTAGGTCGCGGGCCCGCCCAGGTCGTCCAGCTTGGCGAGGTTCTCGGCCATGTCGTCGGGGACGCCGTTGGCGAACTTCATCTCGTTGACGGAGCCGTTCGGGCCGCCCTCGCCGCTGGCGCCGTTGTCTGAGACGAGCACCACGACCGTGTTGTCGCGCTGCTCGGTCTGCTCCAGGTAGTCGAGCAGCCGCCCGATGTGGTGGTCGGTGTGCGCGAGGAAGCCCGCGTAGACCTCCGCCATCCGCGCGAACAGGCGCTTCTCGTCGTCGCCGAGCGAGTCCCAGGGCCGGGTGTAGTCAAGCTCGGGGAACGGCTTGCCGTCCGGGCCGGTCCTGGACGTAGGCGTGCCGATCGGGTTGAGCGGCGGGAGCCCGGTGTTGGGCGGGACGATCCCCATGTCCTTCTGCCGGGCCAGGGTCTGCTCGCGGATCGCCTCGTAGCCCAGGTCGAACTGGCCCCTGAACCGGTCGATCCACTCGCGCGGCGCCTGGTGCGGCGCGTGGCACGCGCCGGGAGCGTAGTAGAGGAAGAACGGCTTGTCCGGCGCCACCGCCTTCGCGTCCTTGATGAACTCGAGCGCCTTGTCGGTGATGTCGTCGGTGAGGTGATAGCCCTCTTCCGGCGAACGCGGCGGGTCCACCGGGTGGTTGTCGTACACCAGGTCCGGGTACCACTGGTTGGTCTCGGCGCCGAGGAAGCCGTAGAACCGCTCGGTTCCCCGGCCGCTCGGCCAGTTGCGGCGGGTCGCCGCGAGGTGCATCTCGTCGGTCGGGCACAGGTGCCACTTGCCGACCAGGTAGGTGTTCCAGCCGCGTTCGGCCAGGATCTCCGGGAGCATGCCGTTCTCGGGCGGGATCGTGCCGCTGGCGTTCGGGAAGCCGATGGCGGCCTCGGTGATGCAGGCCATGCTGTTGCGCGTGTGGTTGCGGCCGGTGAGCAGGCACGAACGGGTAGGCGAGCACAGCGCGGTGGTGTGCCACTGGGTGTAGCGGACTCCCTGCGCGGCGATCCGGTCGATGTTCGGCGTCGGGACCGGCCCGCCGTAGCAGCTCATCGCCGAGAAGCCCACGTCGTCGAGCACGATGTACACGCACGTTGGGCGAGCCCGGCGGCGCCTTGGGCGGCTCGAACGGGGTCCAGTCGGGTTCCGAGTCGCGGATGTCGACGTTGATGGTCCCCTTGAACGGCTTCGCCATTAAGACTCCTCGTTGTCCGCTTTCCATCGTCGGCCCACACTGGTCGTTACCCCTCGACCATGCTGCGATGTCACCCGTGGCGGGTGAAACCTGGGGTTGGCACGGCGGGTTGCACCTGGCGCGTCCCCGTGCCCACGGGATCGGGCACCGGCCGGCGGCCGGTGCCCGATCCCTTCCTCTTGACTAGTCAGGCGGCGATCACGCGTAGCCGCGGCGCGGGGTGAGCAGCGCCCAGATCACGAACGCGTCGATGGCGATCACGATGATCGACCAGACCGGGAAGAACGGCAGGTAGACCAGGTTCATGAACAGGCTCAGCGAGGCGAAGGCAACCCCGACCCAGCGGGCCCAGGTCTGGTCCGCGAGCAGGGCGGCGCCGGCCAGGAAGACGACGATGCCGGCGATGAGGTGGATCCATCCCCAGCTGTGGACCGAGAGGTTGTACGTGTAGTTGGTCGCCGTCACGAAGTACGAGCCATTGACGATCTGCGCGATCCCCTCGAGGAGGTTGCCGATCCCGGAGATCATCAGCATCACCGCGGCGAAGACGGTCCAGCCGATCACCGCTCCGCTCGCGTCGCTTTCCACGAGCCCGGGCCTGTCGTCGTAGCCCGACGCCTGCCTCGGCACGTAGCCACGCTCGGCCTCTGTCGTCGTGCTCGCGTGCTTGCCCACTGGCGCCCCGGTTGCGGCTGGCGCGCCGGTGGCGGTGCCGCTCGTTCCCGCGGCGGCATTGGTCCCGGAGCCGGATACCGGCTGGTCCTGTGCACTGCTCATCGAACAGCCCCCCTCTTGCGTCTATCTCGTCCATAACTTTCAGTAATGTTGAGAGTACCCATCGCTACATTCGCGGAACATCGCGCACGGCGGGTGATTTCCGACGTGGTTCGCCGCGCCTAGTCCTTGGCTCGAGGCGAGCCGATGCCCTGATGGTCCGGCTCCATCGCCTCGGTGGCGATCGTCTCGTCGGCCAGCGCGCGGCGGACCGCGCGCCCGAGGGTGGCGATGCGGGCGCTGACGGGCGGTCGCCTGGTCGGCGGCGCGCTGGCCATCAGGTCGTCAAGGAGCGCGCGCAGCCGCCGGGTGACCTGGATGCTGTCGGCCCCGGAGACGATGATCTCGTCGACCGCCAGCGCCACGAACGCGTCCCACCTCGGCGCCGGGAACCGAACGAGGACCCGTCCGGTGTCGTCAAGCAGGCGGCCGTCGCCAAGCGACCGCCGGGCCAGTCGCTGCAGCACGTCGTCGAGCTGGTCGAGTGCCTGCACCGCGCTGGTGGGATCGTTGATCGCGGGCGACAGGGCGCGGAGGGCGATATCGACCAGCAGCCGGATCCCGTAGGCCGGATCCTGCTCCATGGTGCGCAGCGCGCCCACCCGGACCAGGCGGCGGAGCTTGACCGGGTCGGGGGCGGCCCGGTCCCGGCGGCGAGCCTGGCCCCGCTGGGCAGGAAGTCGCCGACGCCAGGAAGGAACCGGATCTCGGTTCCCGTCCCGGCCGCGAGCGCGACCGCGGCCGGCTCGTCGAAGGCCTGGAAGACGCCGGGCACGCCGGTATGGCGGATCAGCCACGTCGACCCCGTCAGGGGTTTTGCCTGGTTGTGCGCTGCCGCCGCGCTCTCGTCCGGATCGAACCGGGCCGGGTACATGAGGCCGATCACCTCGCGCAGTTCGTGCCCGACCGCCCGGGCGAGCCCGCCGGTGGTCAGCGTGGTGCGGAACGTGGCCAGCAGGCGAAGCAGCAACCCGACGCTGACGAGCAGCAAGCAGCAGCGAGAGGAGCACCGACACGTCCGGTACCGCGTTCTCTCGGACCTGGCTGAGGACCACCAGCGCGAACGTGAACGTGGCCGTGAACGTTCCGAACAGAATCGGCGTCTTGTCGGTGCGGTCGACCATCCGCATCAGCCTCGGCGACTGGTTCTGCACGGTCTGGACGATCAGCGTCACCGCGGTCAGCACGAACCCGGTCAGCGTGATCATCCCGGCCGCGATCGCGCCCAGCGTCGCCTGCGCGGTCCCCACGTCATAGGAGACGCCGGCACTCCAGTGGTAGTGCGTTTCCACCCTCGGCAGGATGAGGCCGGCCGCGATCGCGACGCCGACCTCGGCCACGGCGACCGGCCAGCGAGTCCGCCGGAGTCGTCCGGATTTGCGCCGCCGGACTGGACGGCGAGGGATCCGCGCGCCAGCCGAGCGGTTAACCACGGACGACGACGCTACGGACCTTCCGCAGTCCCCGCCTCACCTGACAGGGGTGAAGATCTACTGGTCGGGCCAGAGATCCTCGGGCTCGCGGCCGCGGGTCTCCGGGAGCAGCCAGAAGAGCCCCATCAGCGGAACGACCGGCAGGAAGGTGAGGAACCCGGCCAGCGCGAACGGCTGACCGGAGCGTGCCACCACGCCGAAGACGATCAGGCCGACGACCGCCCCGAGCACCCCGATCGCCAGCGACCAGCCGACCACCGATGCCCGCACCGCGGTGGGGAACAGCTCGTTGGTCATCGACCCCATGGCCGGGCCGAAAACCGACGCGGCGAACACCTCGAGGATGTAGCCGATCACCAGCGCCGGGGCCGGGCCCGAGTAGGCCAGGACGGCCAGCAGGGCCATCGCCACCATGGCGAACGCGCCCGTCAGCCGCCTGCCCACCCGGTCGGCCAGCCACCGTCCGGTGAGCAGCCCGGCCAGACCGGAGACGCCCGCTCCCACCACCATGCCCGCCGTCAGCACGCCCGACAGGTGGAGGAAGTTCTGCGCGAACAGGAAGATGAAGCTGTTGGCGGGCCCGGTGATCACCGAGACGGCGAAGGCCAGCGCCGCGATCACCATCAGGCGGGCGCGGTACGGCCGCGCGACCGCGCCGAGGACAGGAATCGGGTGCTCGGGCCCGGCCGCCGCCACCGCGAACCGGTCCGGTTCCGAGAGCCAGCGTCGCAGCAGCGGCAGTAGCGCCAGCGGAACCAGCGCCAGCGCGAAGACCCCGCGGAAGCCGAGCGCACCCGACGCCAGGCTGTGCAAGACGGCGATGGCCCCGGCCCCGAGGCCGTAGCCGGCCGCGACCAGCGCCACCGCCTTGGCCCGGTCGGACGAGGCGGTCTCCTCGGCCACGTCGACCTGGGCCAGGCCGTTGGTGGCGCTGAGCAGCGGTCGCCCGCAGGCGAAGACGATCACGAACCACCAGTAGGTGGGGCTGGCGGCGGCCAGCGCGGTCAGCGCCAGCCCCGCGCCGACGGTGATGAGCAGCATCCGGCGGCGGCCGAAGCGGTCGGCCAGAGCGATGACCGGGAGGCCGCCGAGCGCGGCCAGGCGGATGATGGCCAGTCCGATGCCGAGGTCGGTTCCGGACAAGCCGGCCTGGTCGGCGAACGTCGCGCCGTGCGTCACCTGGCCGAAGCCCTTGGCCACGTCGCCGAGCGCGGCCACCACGCCGAACTGCCCGAACCCGGAGGCGAAGGCGGCGATGGCCGCGCCGACCACGGCTCGGTCGGTCCAGCGGTGCAACTGGAGGCCGGCTGTTCGTGGTTCAGGAGCCGTGCTCGGCACGTGGTCACTGTATTGCTTAACCACTCATGGGTTGCCTAACGGCCCGGGGGTAGATGCAGGGCATGCTGAAGAAGATTGTCGAGCTCCTGATCTGCTTCCTCCACCCGCTCGCGGTGGTCCTCATCTGGATCAACCTGGCGGTCCGGACAGATATGGGGACCGGGGCGAAAATCGCCTGGGCGATTCTCTGCATCATCCCGGTGGTGCCGTTCGTCTACGTGCTGACCGGCAACGACCTGTGGTGAAGGCGACCGGCTGAGGAGATAATCCTCGGGTGGAACCGCGCATCCGCACGCTGGTCCAAGTCGAGGGCGTTGTCCAGGGGGTGGGCTTCCGGCCGTTCGTCTACTCCCTGGCGACCAGGCTCGGGCTGGCTGGCCACGTGGGGAACGACTCGGCCGGCGTCTTCATCGAGATCGAGGGCCCGCCGCGTCAGGTGCTCGATTTTCTGGCGTCGCTCGAGCATGACGCGCCGCCGCTGGCTCGGATCGAGGCGGTGCGGACCACCGCCCTTTCCCCCAGCGGGGGCGCGGGGTTCGCCATCGCGTCAAGCGATCCCCGCGGCCGACGCCAGGCGCTGGTATCGGCCGACAGCGCGACCTGCGCCGACTGCCTGGCCGAGTTGGCCGACCCGGGTGACCGCCGGTTCGGCTACCCGTTCATCAATTGCACCAACTGCGGGCCCAGGTTCACGATCGTGCGGGACGTCCCCTACGACCGCCCGCTGACGACGATGGCGGGCTTCGCGCTGTGCGCCGAGTGCGCGGCGGAGTACTCCGACCCGGCCGATCGCCGGTTCCACGCCCAGCCGGTCTGCTGCCCCGCCTGCGGCCCTCGGCTGCGCCTGCTCGACGCTCTGGGCAGCGAGCGCGACGGGGATCCTGTCGTTGCGGCGGCGGCTCTGCTGGCCGAGGGGAGGGTACTCGCGGTCAAGGGCCTGGGCGGCTATCACCTCGCGGTCGACGCGGGCAGCGAGCCGGCCGCGGCGGCCCTGCGGGGGCGCAAGCTCCGGGAGGACAAGCCGTTCGCGCTCATGGCGGCGGACGTCTCGGCGGCGCGTGAGCTGTGCGAGGTCGACGAGGCCGCCGCGTCGCTGCTGACCAGCGGAAGGCGGCCGATCGTGCTGCTGCCGCGCCGCGCTGACGCCGCGGTCGCGCGGTCGGTGGCGCCGGGCAGCCGTCAGCTCGGGGTGATGCTCCCGTACACGCCGCTGCACCACCTGCTGCTCCGCGCGCTGGGCCGTCCGATGGTGCTGACGAGCGGCAACACCTCGGACGAGCCGATCGCCTACGACGACGAGGACGCGCTCGCCCGACTGGCGGGCATCGCCGACGCCTTCTGCGTCCATGACCGGCCGATTCACATGCGCACCGACGACTCTGTGGTCCGCGGGTTCCGCGGCCGGGAGATGATCATGCGCAGGTCGCGGGGCTACGCGCCCGAGCCGATCCGGCTGCGGGCGCCCTTCCCCCGCCCGGTTCTCGGCTGCGGCGCCGAGCTGAAGAACACGTTCTGCCTGGGCCGGGACGACCACGCGTTCGTCTCCCATCACATCGGCGACCTGGAGAACTACGAGACCTTCCGGTCCTTCGCCGAGGGCATCGCCCACTTCCGGCGCCTGTTCGAGGTGACCCCGCAGGTCGTGGCCCATGACCTGCACCCGGAGTACCTGTCGACCAAGTACGCGCTCGACTGCGAGGACGTTTCGCTTGTCGCCGTCCAGCATCACCACGCGCACATCGCGTCCTGCCTGGCCGACAACGGCGAGGACGGCCCGGTCATCGGGGTGGCCTTCGACGGCACCGGCTACGGCACCGACGGCACGATCTGGGGTGGGGAGTTCCTGATCGCCGACCTGGCGGAGTTTTCCCGGGCCGGGTTCCTGGCGCCCGTACCGCTGCCGGGCGGGACCGCCGCGATCAGGCAGCCGTGGCGGATGGCGGCCGCGTACCTGTCCGCCGCCTACCCGGAGGGAACCCCGGATTCGCTCGGCGTCGTGCGGCGCAACGCCGAGCGCTGGAAAGATGTGCTGGCGGTGGCCCGCAGCGGCGTCAACTCGCCGCTTACCTCGAGCGCCGGCCGGCTGTTCGACGCGGCCGCCTCCGTCCTCGGCGTCCGGGACGCGATCAACTACGAGGGGCAGGCCGCGGTCGAGCTTGAGCAGCTGGCCGATCCCTCCCCGGCCCTGGGCGGCTACCCGGCTGCCATCGAGGAGGGCGGCCAGCTGCGGGTGGCCGGGGCGGACCTCATCCGCGCGGTCGCCGAGGACGTTCGCGCCGGGGTGGCGCCGCCGGTCGTCGCGGCCCGGTTCCACCACGGGGTGGCGGACGCGATCGCGCGGACCTGCGCGATCCTGCGGTCGCGAACCGGGCTGGGGGTCGTGGCGCTGTCCGGCGGCGTCTTCCAGAACCTGCTGTTGCTCGACCGGACCGTCAGCCGGCTCGAGGGCGGCGGCTTCCGCGTTCTCGTGCACGGGCGGGTGCCGCCCAACGACGGCGGGATCAGCCTCGGCCAGGCGGCCGTCGCCGCTGCCCGCGACCGGCTGTTACTCCGGGTATTCGTCCGGGGTTTCCAGGAATTCCCTGGTCATTATGCCCATGGTTATGTCACCAGGCTGGAGCGTGTCGGTCGGAACGGCCGTCGGGTTGATCTTGATAAAGGGCGGGAGCTCCGGCTCGGCCCAGACGACCTGCCGCCGTTTGCCGAACCAACGCCTGATTCTGACCATGCGGCAGGACTACCCGCCTGGGGCGATCTACACCTGCTGCGCCTCGCGCACTCCGCGTCGGTTTATACCGGCCGGGAGGGGGCGGCCCGATGCCGCCCCCTCCGGTCTTCCGGGGTCGCATCGACGCCCGGCGCCGGCGGCCGAGAGCTGGACGTGGACGGCGAGCAGGTCGGGCTAAATTGAGGGCATGCCGAAAGAGGTCGACCATCCCGCCCGCCGCCGCGAGCTCGCCGGCGCGGCCTGCCGGGTGATCGCGCGCAACGGTCTCGGCGGGACCACGCTGGCGCACGTGGCCGACGAGGCCGGCTGGTCGATCGGCTCGATCCGCTACAACTTCGCCGACAAGGACGAGGTCGTCGCCTCGGCCCTGTGGCGGGTGGGCGAGCGCGTCGACGACCGGATCCGGCGCCGCACCGGGGACGGGATGGCGATGAGCGACCTGCGGATCGCCGCCACCGAGCTGCTGCTCGACGGGCTGCGCGTCCAGCTGGTCACCACGCCCCGCCAGACGTCGGCCGAGTGGGCGCTGTCGGTGCTCGACGACTTCCTCGCGGCGCTCGCCATCCCGTCGGCCGAGACGGCTGTCCCGGCGGCGGTTGACTCTAGGCAAGGGTGATTCTGGCATGAGCACGGTGGAACTGCGGGCGGGCGACTTCCACTACGTCGAGTACGGGGACCCGGCGGCGGCGCCGCTGGTCCTGCTGCACGGAATGCCCAGTGGCTGTTCGACCTGGGCAGGGGTCGCGGTGGAGCTCGCCACCAAGTACCGGGTGATCACCCCCGATCAGCGCGGGCACGGCGCGAGCGCACGCACCGCGACCTACTCACTGGAGGAGATGCGGGAGGACCTGCGCCAGTTCGCGGACGCGCTCGGCCTCCACCGGTTCGTCCTCGGCGGCCACTCCATGGGCGGGACGGTCGCCACGCTATTCGCCGAGCGCTACCCGGACCTGCTGGCCGGGCTGATCCTGGTCGACTCGCCGCCGCCGGACGGCAGCGGCGCATTCGATCCTGGTCCCCGCCCGGACGGCGATCTGCCTTACGACTGGGCGGTCGTGCCGGCGATCATGGCGCAGCTGAACGACCCGGACCCGGCCTGGTGGGCGGAACTGCCCGCGATCACCGCCCCGACGCTGGTGATCGGCGGTGGGGCGACCAGCCCGGTGCCGCAGCAGCTGCTGGCCAAGCTGGCTGGCCTTGTGCCCGATGCCACGCTCGTCACGATCGAGGGCGCCGGTCATGCCGTGCACCGCACCCGCCCGGCCGAGTTCCTGGCCACGGTCGTGCCCTTCCTGCAGCGCATCCGTACCGACGGCACCAGCCCGGTTTGCCACATCAGGCGCGTTCCCAGGGGTTGATGAGCTCAATTCCCGTTTCCTCAAAGTCGGCGGTGTTGCGGGTTGCCAGTATGGCGTTCAGGTCGCGGCAGACGGCTGCGATCTGAGCGTCGGCGACGCCGATGGGCCTGCCGATTCGCTCGCGGCCGGTGACGATGTCCGCGTACTGAACGCAGGAGCGCTCGTCGAACGGAAGGACCCGGCCGTGAAAGTCTTCGGTCAGGATGCCCTCGACCATCACCGTCAACTCCCGCTTGCGGTGGCCGTCGGGAAGCCTCGCGACGCCGTACCGCAGCTCGGCGGCCGTGGTCGCGGTTGTCGCCACGTCTGAAACTGCGAGTGAGTCAAGCCACGAGAGCACCCCCGGGTTGGGTACCCGGCGGGACAGTTCGAAGATCACGTTCGTATCGAGGACGATCACAGGTCGAACTCCGCCGCGCGCAGCGGTTCCCCGGTACGGTCGGGAAGCTCCAGATCACCTTCAAGCCCCTGGAAGCGGGCCCGGATGCGGCTTCCGAGGCCGCGTTCGCCGTCGCTGGGCGTCAGCCGCTCATGAAGAATGGCCCGGACCTCCGCTTCCATGGACCGGCCATGCCGCGCAGCCTCGACGCGCAGCCGCGCATGCGTCACCGGATCAAGGCCCCGGATCGTAAGCGTCGCCATCGCTCCTCCCTCAACATTCCTTGACTGCAATGCAGGCATTGCAGTCAATGCAGGCGCAAGGCCCAGTCGCTCGGCAGCCCGATGGAGGTCCACATCGCGACGCGAAGGCGCTCAGCGAGATGCCGCAGTTCCGGGCCGGATATTAATAGTCCGCCTGAGGAAATGCCTCGATTGACTGCAGGGGCTGGGCCAAGGGTCCGTTCGGGCCAAAGATTTTGCCCTTGATTTTGCCTGTGGCGGCAGGCCCGGGCCACGGGCGGGGTCGGGGGCGGCGGGTGGCGTGGGTGCGTCAGCAGATGCGGGGCAGCGGGTCGCCGACGAGGGTGTCGACGATCCGGGTGCCGCCGAAGGCGGTCTTGAGCTGGACGATGCCGGGCGGGTCGGCGGTTACGTGGCCGATGATCGCCGCGTCGGCGCCGAGCGGGTGGGCGCGCAGGGCGGCGAGCGCGCGGTCGGCCTCGCCGCCGTCGATGACGGCGACCAGGCGACCCTCGCAGGCGATGTACATGGGGTCGATGCCGAGCAGCTCGCTGGCGCCGCGCACCTCGGCGCGGACCGGGATCGCGTCCTCGCGGACGAGCACGCCGACGTCGGCCGCCTTGGCGATCTCGTTGAGAATGGTGGCGACGCCGCCCCTGGTCGCGTCCCGTAGCGCGCGGACCCCGCTGGTCGCGGCCAGCAGGCCGGCGATGAGGCCGTTCAGCGGGGCGGTGTCCGACCGGACGTCCGCCTCGATGTCCAGCTCTCCCCGGGCCAGCATGATCGTGACGCCGTGGTCGCCGATCGGGCCGGACACGATGATCGCGTCGCCCGGCCGGGCCAGCGCGACCCCGAGCTCGGGCGCGTCCTGGGCAATCAGGCCGACGCCGGCCGTGTTGACGTAGCAGCCGTCGGCCTTGCCCTTCTGCACCACCTTGGTGTCGCCGGTGACGACCTGGACCCCGGCCGCGACGGCGGCCGCCTGCATGGACTCGGTAATGCGGATCAGGTCCGCGACCGGAAAGCCCTCCTCGAGGATGAACCCGGCCGACAGGTACATCGGGGTGGCGCCGGACACCGACAGGTCGTTGACGGTGCCGTTGACGGCGAGGTCGCCGATGTCGCCGCCGGGGAAGAACAACGGCGCGACGACGTAGGAGTCGGTGGTGAACGCGAGCCGGGCACCGCCGATGTCCAGCCGGGCCGCGTCCTCGAGCTGCTCGAGCCGGGGGTTGCGGAACGTCTCGAGGAACACCGCCTCGATCAGCGTCTGGGTCGCCTTGCCGCCGGCGCCGTGCGACATCGTGATCCGCTCTTCCCTGACCTTGGGCCGACGGCGGCGGGCCCGGTCGATGCGGTCGAGCACCTGCTGCTCGCGGTCGGCGGGCAGCGAGCGACGGCCGGCGTCGGCGTGATCGTGACGCTCCCGCTCGTCTTGCTCCTCGTGCTCGCGCAGCGCCTCGGCGACCCAGCCGGCCCGGCCGCCGCCGACTGGAGTGCCGTCCTCGCCGACGCTCATCGGCTGATCACCTTCAGCGTCTCGGTGACCCGGTTTCTGTTCATCCGGCCGAAGTTGTAGTAAGCGGCGCAGGCGCCTTCCGGTGACACCATGCAGGTGCCGATCGGCGTCTCCGGGGTGCAGGCGGTGCCGAACACCTTGCACTCCCACGGCTTGAGCACGCCCTTGAGCACCTCGCCGCACTGGCATGCCTTGGGGTCGGCGACCCGCACGCCGGGCACGTCGAACAGCACCTCAGCGTCGAACCGCTCGTACTCCGGCCGCATCCGCAGGGCGGAGTGGGAGATGAAGCCGAGCCCGCGCCACTCGAAGTAGGGCCGCAACTCCATCGTCTGGCCGATCACCCGCAGCGCGACCGGGTTGCCGTCCCACGGCACCACCCGCGAGTACTGGTTCTCGACCACCGAGCGGCCCTGCGACAGCTGCAGCATCAGCATGTAAATGGACTGCAGGATGTCGAGCGGCTCGAACCCGGCCGTGACCACCGGCTTGCCGTAGTCCCGGGCGATGAACTCGTAGGGACGGCAACCGATCACGGTGGACACGTGGCCGGGGCCGATGAAGCCGTCCAGCCGCAGGTCGGGCGAGTCGAGTATCGCCTTGATGGCCGGGACGATCGTGACGTGGTTGCAGAAGACCGAGAAGTTCTCGAGTCCCTCGGACGCCGCCCGCAGCACCGTCATCGCGGTCGACGGGGCGGTCGTCTCGAACCCGATGGCCATGAAGACGACCCGCTTGTCCGGGTTCTGGCGGGCGATCTTGAGCGAGTCGAGCGGCGAGTACACCATCCGGATATCGGTGCCCGCCGCCTTCGCGTCGAAGAACGACCCGTGGCTGCCCGGCACCCGCATCATGTCGCCGAACGAGGTCATGATCACGTCGTCGGCCGACGCCAGGTGCATCGCGTCGTCGACCCGGCCCATCGGGATCACGCACACCGGGCAGCCGGGGCCGTGCACCAGCGTGATCGACTCGGGCAGGTAGTCCTCGAGCCCGTGCTTGTAGATCGTGTGGGTGTGTCCGCCGCACACCTCCATCAGCTTGTACTGACGCCCCGGCTCGCACAGCGCCGTGATCTTGGCGCTCAGCGCGCGGGCCTTGTCGGCGTCGCGGAACTCATCGACAAACCGCATGCGGCACGCTCCTATTCGATCCGGGATTCCTGCAGGGCGGCGAGCTCGTCGTCGTAGGCCTGCCCGATTCCCTCGAGGAACTCGAGCGCGGCCGCCGCCTCGGCTTCGTCGATCTTGGAGAGGGCGAACCCGACGTGGATGAGCACCCACTCCCCCGGCTTGGGCATGTCGTCGGCCAGCAGCCCGACGTTGATCACCCGCTTCACCCCGCTGACGTCCACCTTGGCCAGGTCGGGGTGATCGGGCACGAACTCGATCAGCTCACCGGGGATTCCGAGGCACATAACGTCCCCACCTCTGTCTTGGTCTGGAGCTGCCCGAGGGTCAGTTCCCACAGCGCGTGATACATGGTGGTCTGGGCCTCCTGAATCCGGTGCACCGAGGCGGACGGCGCGACGAACAGGTAGTCCAGTGAGTCGATCTCGGCCATCTTGCCGCCGTCGTAGCCGGCGATGCCCACTGTCATCATGCCCCGTCTGCTCGCCTCGTCGAAGGCGCGGAGCAGGTTGGCCGAGTTGCCGCTGGTCGACAGGCCGACGGCGATGTCGTTTTTGCCGCCGAAGGCGGCGATCGGCCGGGAGAACACGACCTCGACCCCGATGTCATTGGCGAGCGCGGTCAGCACCGCGGCGTCGTTGGTGAGCCCGTAGGCCGGCAGCGGCCGCAGGCCGGGACCGGGGTTGAGGAACAGGGTGACCAGCTGCTGGGCGTCGCTCGAGCTGCCGCCGTTGCCGAACGCGAACAGCCGCCCGCCCGCCGCGAACCGGTCGGCCATGTCGGCCGCGCACGCCAGCAGGCGCTCGCGGTCGCGGTCGAGCACCCGACGGCGCAGCTCGATGATCTCCTCCGCCTTGGCCACGGTTGACCGGCGCACTTCCTCGAGAACCGCGCCGAGATCGCTCGCGTCGGCGTACAGGAACGGGTAGAGCGACTCCACCGAGCCGGCCTGGCCCGGGGGTGGGGGCGGCGCCCGCGTCAGCCACCGAGATCGCCGCCCAGGACCGCGATCGCCTCGCCCGCGTGCACCAGGATGGTGTCGCCGACCCTGGCCGCCACCAGGGCGACGCTGACTTCCTCGCAGCCCGCGCCATCCTCGCGGCCGACGCCGGTGTCCACCAGCGCGAGGTCGTCGTCGAGCAGCCGGACCACGGTGACCGCGACCGCCTGGTCGGAGCAGGTGATGCACACGTCGTCGTGGCACTCGGGGACGGCGGGCGCGTCGGCGGGCGGGGCGGGCTGCGGGCGGTCGCCGGTCACGCGACCACCTCTGGTGCGAGCACGCCCGGCTGCTCGAAGAACACGTGCACCAGTTCCCAGAGCACGTGGTACATGGTCACGTGGATTTCCTTGACCACGCGAGGGTCGGCCGACCGGGCGATGAGCAGGTGGTCCACCGCCGGGCTGGCGGCGATCGCGCCGCCCTCCCCGCCGGCCAGCGCGACCGTCAGCATCCCGAGCTCGCGGCCGGCGGCCAGGCCGCGCAGCACGCTGGCGCAATCCCCGTCGGCCGAGATGCCGAGGGCGATGTCGGCCGGGTCGGCCAGGCAGCGGATCTGATGGGCGAAGATCTCGGCCAGCCCCTGGCTGGCGGCTATCCCGGTCACGGTGGCCACGTCCGCGGTGAGCGAGACGGCAGGCAGCGCGCGCTTGCCGACGATGACCGGGTGGACGAACTCCACCGCCACGTGCTCCGCGTCGGTGCTGGCCGGGCCGATGCCGAAGACGACGAGCTTGCCGCCCCGGTGGAACCGCATCGCCATGGCGTGGCAGGCCGCGGCGACGTCACCGGCGTGGGCGGCGAGGTCGCGCACCGGCGCATCCCTGCGGTCGAAAATCCCGGCCACCGCGTCGCCTTGAACGGGGCTGCCGCGGGCGGATGATCGCGCCACCTTGGTCACTTCCTCAACTGACTTCAGTGTCCGTAGCGAGCATATGTGCCGTGGTCTCGGCGGCTTTCAGTTCCCGGCCGCCAACTCAACACCGTAGGACAGTTGTGGGGGCACGTCCAGAGACAAGGCGGACAGTTTTGACCGTCTAGGCGGCGCGACTGAGGTCGACCTCGAATTCGGCGACCACCTCGTCGCGCAGCTTGAGCGCGCCGAAGAACCCCGAGTAGGGCTTGATGCCGAAGGCCGACTGGACGATGGTGACGGTGCCGCGGTACCGGCCTTGAGCCGGGCTGGTCAGCTGCAGCCGGACCGGCTGGGAGCGGCCGTTGAGCGTGAGCGTCCCCTCGATTGCGCCGCCGACGGAGGAGGGGACGACCCGGGTCGAGCGGAACGCGGCCGTCGCCTGGGGGCCGGCGCCGAGGATCTTGCGCATGGTCGACTCGATATCGCGGCGATCGGAGTCGGTCAGCGGCCGGGCGCCGCCGGTGCCCGCGCCGACGGCGAGGGAGCCGAGATCGAGCTCGGCGGTCACCGTGGCGGCCGACAGGTCGTCTCCGGGGACAGTTATGTCCGCCGACCAGCGGGTGACGTCGAGCGTCAGGTCGTGGCCGACCCGGGCGGCCAGGCCGGCCCTGGTCGTCTTGATGACGACGCGCCCGGCGTCCGGCCCGAGCCGGTAGGTACCTGTGGAAGCAGCCATCGCCCCACGGTAAGCGCTCTGGCGGGCGCGGTCCAGCCGAGGTCGCGGCCGACGGCGCCGGCCCGCGGGGCGCGGCACGCACAGCGCGGCATGCGCGGAGCGGAGCGCGCGGCATGCGCGGAGCGGAGCGGAGCGCGAGCGGCGCGGAGCGGCGCGGAGCGGAGCGCGCGGCGCGGCGGCGGATTAGGGGAACGGGATGTCGCCGAAGAGCTCGCGGATGCGCCGCAGGTCCCGCAGTCGCGGCTCGGTGGCGCCGCCCACCCAGCGGCTGACCGTCTTCACCGACACGCCCAACTGGCGGGCGGCCGCCTCCATCGTCATGCCCTCCCGGCGGAGCATGCCCGCCATCCAGTCGGCGAACGACGAGGCGTCGTCGCCGACGCCGCCGGCGCCGTCGGCCGGGGCGCGGAGGGCGCCGCCGGACGCACCCGATCCGCCGGAGTTCAGGAACGACGTCAGCGCGTTCACGCTCGTCGGCGTGCCCAGGTTGGGACCCGAGCGCAGCACGTCGACCTCGACGTGATCGGGGAAGATGCGGAACGAGACGTTGATCGCGCCGGTCGGGCCGGCCGCGTCGAGCAGCGCCTGGGCCACGGTCTGGCCGACCTCGCGGTTGTCCTCCTCCGACAGCGGCGACTGGGCCAGGCAGCGGCGTACGAAGTCGCGGATGTCCGGAATCGAGGACGGCCGGGCGGGGAAGGTCTGCGACACGACGACGACCGGCACGACCTCGATGTTCTCGCTGATCGCGTCGCCCTCTGCCCTATCCATGCTCCAACTCCGCCGTTCCGGTGCAGTTGCTTGGAAGACGCCGACCCGCTAGCTGCGACGTCATTCATGAGGGTATGTGGGAATCAGCGCGGCAGACGAATCAGTGCACAGGCGGACATGCAGGTGAGACACGGACGGGCCCGCGGGTGGACATGTCTGTCTATCGATGCGACTTTTTTGTCTTGTGGGCGGCCGATCGCGGGAATACGATGGGCGAACCGGCTGCGTGAGCGTATAGCTACGGATCCGGCTCTCGGAGCATGAGATGAGCACCGCGAGGCGGCGACCACCGCCAACGATCTGCTGGGCACCGCGAGAACGGACTCGCCCGACCCAGAGGTGCCGCGACGCCCGATCCAGCTCGCCCCCAGACCGCCAGCCCGCGCGCGCGGGCAGCCAACCGAAGGGTGGCATGCGATGACGCAGGAGGAGCCAGTCGTCCATATTCTCTGGATGAACGGGGGGCTCGGATGCGACGGGGACTCGGTGGCGCTGACCGCCGCGACCCAGCCGAGCATCGAGGAGATCGTGCTGGGGGCCCTGCCGGGACTCCCTAAGGTGGCGGTGCACTGGCCCCTGATCGACTTCGAGTGCGGCCCCGAGCAGGGCGCGGACACGTTCATCGAGTGGTGGCACAAGGCCGACCGGGGCGAGCTCGACCCGTTCGTGCTCGTCGTCGAGGGGTCCATACCGAACGAGGCGATCAAGTCCGAGGGCTACTGGTGCGGCTTCGGCAACAACCCCGCCACCGGCCAGCCGATGACCACCAGCGAGTGGCTGGACCGGCTGGCGCCGAAGGCCACCGCCATCCTCGCCGTCGGGACGTGCGCCACCTACGGCGGCATCCACGCGATGGCGGGCAACCCGACCGGCGCCATGGGCGTGCCCGACTACCTGGGCTGGGACTGGAAGTCCAAGGCGGGCCTGCCGATCGTCTGCGTGCCCGGCTGCCCCACGCACCCGGACAACCTCTCCGAGACGATCCTGTACCTGCTGTACCAGGTGGCGGGGGCCGCGCCGATGATCCCGCTCGACGAGGCGCTGCGACCGCGATGGCTGTTCGACGCGACCGTCCACGAGGGCTGCGACCGGGCCGGCTACTACGAGCAGGGCCAGTTCGCGGGCGCCTACGACTCGCCCAAGTGCCTGGTCAAGCTGGGCTGCTGGGGGCCCGTGGTCAAGTGCAACGTGCCCAAGCGGGGCTGGATCAACGGCGTCGGCGGCTGCCCGAACGTGGGCGGGATCTGCATCGCGTGCACGATGCCGGGGTTCCCGGACAAGTTCATGCCGTTCATGGACGAGCCGCCCGGTGCACGCGTGTCCTCGACCGCTAGCGGCATGTACGGCTCGGTCATCCGGACCCTGCGCGGCTTCACCGCCAAGACGGCGGACAAGGAGCCGAAGTGGCGCGCGAAGGGCTCAGAACTGCTTACCGGCTACCAGAAAACGTGGTGAATCACAGATGACGACGACTGCTGGCGGCGCCAACGAACTCACCGAGATGGCCTGGGACCCGATCACGAGGATCGTGGGCAGCCTCGGTATCTACACGAAGATCGACTTCAAGGCCAAGCGGGTCGCCGAGTGCCACAGCACCTCGTCGATCTTCCGCGGCTACAGCATCTTCATGAAGGGCAAGGACCCCCGGGACGCGCACTTCATCACCAGCCGGATCTGCGGCATCTGCGGTGACAACCACGCGACCTGCTCGGTCTACGCCCAGAACATGGCCTACGGGGTCCGGCCGCCGCATCTGGGCGAGTGGATCCTTAACCTCGGCGAGGCGGCCGAGTACATGTTCGACCACAACATCTTCCAGGAGAACCTGGTCGGGGTCGACTTCTGCGAGAAGATGGTCGCCGAGACCAACCCCGGCGTGCTCGAGCAGGCCAACTCGACCGAGGCGCCGCACGCGGCCGAGCACGGCTACCGGACGATCGGCGACATCATGCGCTCGCTGAACCCGCTCGAGGGCGAGTTCTACCGCGAGGCGCTGCAGGTGTCCCGGTCCACCAGGGAGATGTTCTGCCTGATGGAGGGGCGCCACGTGCACCCGTCCACGCTCTACCCGGGCGGGGTCGGCACGGTCGCGACGGTGCAGCTATTCACCGACTACCTGACCCGGCTGATGCGCTACGTCGAGTTCATGAAGCGCGTCGTGCCGATGCACGACGACCTGTTCGACTTCTTCTACGAGGCGCTCCCCGGCTACGAGGAGGTCGGCCGGCGGCGGGTGCTGCTTGGCTGCTGGGGCAGTTTCAACAACCCCGAGTACTGCGATTTCACCTACCGCAACATGGCGGACTGGGGTCGCAAGATGTTCGTGACCCCGGGCGTCGTGGTCGACGGCAAGCTCATCACCAACAGCCTGGTGGACATCAACCTGGGGATCAGGATCCTGCTCGGCCACTCCTTCTACGAGGACTGGGAAGACAAGGAAATGTTCGTCACCCGGGACGAGCTCGGCAACCCGGTCGACCGCCGCCACCCGTGGAACCAGCACACGATCCCGCGTCCGGCCAAGCGCGACTTCGACGACAAGTACTCATGGACCATGTCGCCGCGCTGGTTCGACGGGAAGGACCACCTTCCGCTCGACACCGGAGGCGGCCCGATCGCGCGGCTGTGGGCCACCGCCCTGGCCGGCCTGGTCGACATCGGCTACGTGAAGTCCACCGGGCACAGCGTGCAGATCAACCTGCCCCGCACCGTCTCCAGGCCCGAGGTCACCTTCGAGTGGAAGATCCCGGTCGACAAGAAGGGCGCGCCGCTGTCCAACGCGATCGAGCGGGACCGGGCCAGGACCTACTTCCAGGCCTACGCGGCCGCCTGCGCCCTGTACTTCGTCGAGCAGGGGCTGGCCGAGATCCGGGCCGGCCGGACCAAGACCTGGGAACCGTTCAACGTGCCGACGGACGCCGACAGCTGCGGCTTCACCGAGGCCGTGCGCGGTGTCCTGTCCCATCACATGGTGATCAGGGACGGCAAGATCGCCAACTACCACCCCTACCCGCCCACCCCGTGGAACGGCAGCGTCCGCGACAGCTACGGCACGCCCGGCCCGTACGAGGACGCCGTGCAGAACACCCCGATCTTCGAGGAGAACGCCCCGGAGAACTTCAAGGGCATCGACATCATGCGGGCGGTCAGAAGCTTCGACCCGTGCCTGCCCTGCGGCGTCCACATGTACCTGGGCGGCGGCAAGGTGCTGAAGACGGCGCACTCGCCCACGGGAGTACCCCTCGCCATGTGACGCCGGCAGCCGTGTGAAGGGAGGGCAGATGGCCGCAGCCAGGGACGCGCGCGCCACCGGCGAGCGGGTCGAGGCGCTACTCGCCGAACTGCGAACGCGGGCCGGGCCGCAGGCCGGCGATGCCGCCGAGGAACTGGTGGGCTGCCTGGTCGAGCTGTACGGGGCGGGGCTGACCGCGATCGTCGCGATCCTCGGGGCCGATCCCGACGCCGGGCCGCGACTGCTGGACGCGCTGGCCGGCGACCCGCTGGTGGAGAGCCTGCTGCTGGTCCACGATCTGCACCCGCTCGACGCGGACACCAGGATCGGCCGCGCGCTCGAGGCGGTGCGGTCGCGGCTCGGCTCGCACGCGGGTGTGATCGAGTACCTCGGCATCGACGATCAGGGCGTCGCCGGGCTCCGGCTGACCGCCAGCGGCCACGGGTGCGGCTCGTCTCCCTCGGCGGCCCGACAGGCCGTCGAGGAGGCGGTCGCGGAAGCGGCCCCCGAGGTGGCGGGCGTGCACGTCGAGGAGGTCACGGCGCCGCCCGAGGTGCCGCTGCTGCAGATCATGCGGCGCCCGGCAGGGGCACGGTGACCGGGACGGGGACGGGGGTGACGGGGCTGCGGCGCTTCGCCGCCCGGTCGACCGCCGCCCCGGCCGGCCGCGTCGGCCCGGGTCCGGCTAACCCGGTCGGCCCGGCCGCGCGCGCCGCCCAGGGCCCGCGCCCGGGGCCCGCCGCAGCGGCGGACGCTGACGGCGCGGAGCGGTGCGAGATGTGCCGCGAGGTTCTCGACGGCCGGCACGGGCACGTGGTCGAGCTCGAGCAGCGGTCGATCGTCTGCGCCTGCCGGGCCTGCTACCTCCTCTTCCTGTCCGAAGGCGCGGCGGGCGGCAAGTACCGGTCGGTGCCCGAGCGCGTCCGCCATGACCCGGCCACGCCGCTGGACGAGGCGGACTGGAACGAGCTGCAGATCCCGGTCGCGATGGCCTTCTTCTTCGTCAACTCCGCGCTCGGCCGGGTCGTCGCGGGCTATCCGAGCCCGGGCGGCATGACCGAGTGCGAGCTCGACCTGGCGGCCTGGGACCGGCTGGTCGCCGCGTACCCGCTCTTCGCGGCGATGACCCCCGACGTCGAGGCCGTGTTCGTCAACCGCGGCGGAACCGGGCGGCGAGGTGTTCCTGCTCCCGATCGACCGGTGCTACGCGCTGGTCGGCGAGCTCCGGCTGCGCTGGCAGGGGTTCGACGGCGGGGCCGAGGCGCACGCCGCCCTGGCCTCGTTCCTGGCCGGCCTGCGCGGCTCGGCGACGACGCTGGCACCCGAGGAGCGCCGCGATGGCTGACCTGGTCTTCGGCTGCACCGGCGCGAGCGCTGTCCAGTACGCCGCGACGCCAACGCTGTCGTTCGCGGTGACGATCACCGAGAGCTCCGGCGTCCCCGTGCACGCGATCGCCCTGCGCTGCCAGATCCGCATCGAGCCGCAGCGACGGCGGTACTCCGCGACCGAGGCGAAGCGGCTGCACGACCTGTTCGGCGATACCTCGCGCTGGGCCGACACGGTCAAGCCGATCCAGCTCGCGATCGTGACCACGATGGTGCCCGCGTTCACCGCGCTGACCGAGATCGAGGTGCAGATGCCCTGCACCTACGACCTCGAGGTGGCGTCCGCGCGGTACCTGCAGGCCCTCGACGACGGCACGATTCCGCTGCTGCTGCTGTTCAGCGGCACCGTGTTCCTGGCCCAGGGCAACGGCTACTCGGTCGAGCTGGTGCCGTGGAGCTCCGAGGCGTCCTTCCGGATGCCCGTCAGCGTCTGGCAGGACGTGGTCAACCTGCACTTCCCCGGCAGCGCGTGGCTGCGCTGCCGGCGCGAGACGCTGGACGCCCTTTCCGCCTTCAAGGCGGAGCGCGCGCTGCCGACCTGGGACGCGACGCTCGGCGCGCTGCTGGCGGAGGCCGAGGCGGGCAGGACGCCCGGACGCGCCGCCGATCACCGCAGAACCGAATGCCACAGAACCGATTGCCACGGAACCGACCAGCACCGAGGTAACAGAGCCGTGAACTTCGTCGCCGCCCGGGCCGTGGCCGATGCGGTCATGTACGAGGGCTACATCCTGTACCCGTACCGCGCTTCCGCCGCCAAGAACCGGAGCCGGTGGCAGTTCGGCGTGGTGATGTCGCCCGGGTACACGGCGGTGGACCCGTCGGAGCGGGACTTCGCTCAGACCGAGTGCGTCCTTGAGCACGGCGCCCAGCCGACCGTCGACGTGGTCATCCGGTTCCTGCAGGTCCAGCGGCGGACGAGCGACGGCTCATCCTGGGACGAGGCGGTGGAGCACGAGCTCGTCATCAGCGTCGACGCCGCGCGGGTGCTCGACGCCGGGCACGTCACCGAATTCGAGATACCCGGAGGAGAGGAACGCGAGGGCGACGTCGTCCGTCGGCGGGAGAACCTGACCGGCGTCCGTGCCGGTGCTCGCCACCCCGCTGCCCGGCCCGTGGGGCGCCGCCCGGCTGCGAGTGCGGGTGGACAATCGCAGCGCTTCGGCCACCGCGCCGCGTACCCGGGAGGACGCCCTGCCGACGGCGCTGGTAGCCGCGCACATGATCATCGGCCTGCACGGCGGGGCGTTCATCTCGATGACCGACCCGCCCGAGTGGGCCAGCGCCGAGGTGCAGGCGTGCGAGAACATCGGCTGCTGGCCGGTTCTGGCCGGAGCCGACGGCGGGCGGCAGGTCATGCTGTCCACCCCGATCATCCTCTACGACCACCCGGAGCTCGCCCCGGAGAGCCCCGGCGACCTCTACGACGGCACCGAGATCGACGAGATCCTCTCGCTGCGCACGCTCGCCCTCTCCGACGCCGAGAAGCAGGAGGCCCGGGCGACCGATCCGCGGGCGGCGGCGCTGATCGACCGGGTCGAGGCGCTGGGCGCGGATGACTTCAAGCGCATGCACGGCACCATCCGCTCGCCTCGCGTCGTCCCCGGGTCCGCCGGCCACCCCGCGGCCACGGCCCGGGCGCGGGGCCCGGGGAGCCGGCCGGCTACGAGCCCGCCGTCCCGTGGTGGGATCCGGCCGCCGACGCCTCCGTCTCCCCCGACACCGACGCCATCACCGTGGCCGGCCGCCGGATCGCACGCGGCAGCCTGGTCACGCTCCGGCCGGGGGTGCGGCGCAGCGACGCGCAGGACATGTTCCTCGACGGGCGGGCGGCCCGGGTCGAGGCGGTCCTCCTCGACGTGGATGACACCGCCTACCTGGCGGTGTCGCTGACCGATGACCCGGACCAGGATCTGCGCGTCGCCCACGGCCGCTTCCTCTACTTCTCGCCGGACGAGGTAGAGCCGTGCGAGACGCCATGACCGGGCCGGAGGCTGTGACCGGAGGCAGACCATGACCGGAGGGCAGACCATGACCGCGGAGCAGACCATGACCGGGCGGACCCTGGTGGCGGGCGTGGGCAACGTGTTCCAGCGCGATGACGCCTTCGGCGTCGAGGTGGTCCGGCTGCTGGCGGAACGGCCGGCGACGCCGGGCGTGCAGATCCGCGACTTCGGCATCAGGGGCGTGCACCTGGCCTACGACCTGCTCGACGGGTGCGACCTGTTCGTGCTGGTCGACGCGGCCGCCCGCGGCGCCGAACCGGGAACGGTCAGCGTGCTCGAGGTCGAGCAGAAGGGGGCGCCCGCCGCACGGCGGCGATCCGTTCGCGGTGCCCGTCATCGACGCGCACAGCCTGGCCCCGGACGACATCTTCGCCCTGCTCGCCTCGCTCGGCGGCCGCCCGGGGCGGAGCCTGGTGGTGGCGTGCGAGCCCGCCGACACCGGGGCCGGAATGGGGCTGTCGGAACCGGTGCAGGCGGCCCTGCCGCACGCGGTCCGTGCGGTCGAGGACATCCTGCGCGAACACCGAACAGATGGAAAAGGAGACTGACGAGATGATCGGCAAGCTGGTGAAGGCGGTCGTGATAGCCGCGGTAATCGCGATGGTGATTGATTCGATACCGGACATCAAGCGATATCTGGAAATCCGGGAAATGTAAAAACCCCGGCCGGGAAGGGATGTGAAGAGCGTGGAGACGGTCATCGGATTCGCCTTCGGCTA
>CAWIIX010000029.1:0-37071 GCA_963836195.1 uncultured Actinomycetota bacterium
GTTCTTCGGCGACGGCGCGGTCGCGCAGGGCGCCTTTCACGAGGCGGCCAACCTGGCCGCGCTGTGGCGGCTGCCGATCGTGTTCTTCTGCGAGAACAACGGCTACGCGGAGTTCTCGCCTTTTCCCGACCAGCACCCGGTGCCGATGGCGGCCCGCGCCGCCGGGTACGGCCTCGACTACGTGCCGGTCGACGGCAACGACGTGGAGGCGGTCGCCGCGGTGATGACCGATGTGGTGCGGCGCATCCGCGCGGGCGGCGGCCCGGTGTTCGTGGAGGCCGCCACCTACCGCTGGCACGGCCACTACGAGGGTGACCCGGAGAAGTACCGCAGCGCCGACGAGCTGTCGGAGTGGCAGCGGCGCGACCCGCTGGTCATCACCCGCGCGCGGCTGCTCGGCCGCGGCGTCGGGCAGGATGTCCTCGACTCGGTCGAGGCGCAGGTGCGGGCCAGGATCGACGCCGCCGTCGACGCCGCCAGGCAGGCGCCGCCGCCGGACATGAGCGTGCTCCGCTCGTCGGTTTACGCGCCGCGGCCGGCCATCGCCGAGCCGGACTGGGTGCCGGCCCTGGACGGCGAGATCTTCCGCACCATGGACGCGGTCCGGCTGGCGCTCGAAGGGGAGCTTGACGCCAACCCGGAGGCGTTCGTGGCCGGCGTGGACGTCGGCAAGGGCGGCAACGTGTTCGCCCTCACCCGCGGCCTGCACGCGAGGTGGCCCGACCGGCTGCTCGACACCCCGATCTCGGAGACCGCGGTCATGGGGCTGGCGGTCGGCGGCGCGATGGCGGGCATGACCCCGCTGGTCGAGCTGATGTACCTGGACTTCCTCGGCGTCTGCTTCGACCAGATACTCAACCAGGCGGCCAAGCTGCGCTTCATGACCGGCGGCAAGGCGCGCATGGGCCTGGTGATCAGGACGCAGTTCGGCGGCGGCCGCTCCTCCGGCAGCCAGCACTCCCAGTCCCTGGAGGCGCTGCTCGCCCACGTCCCCGGGCTGACGGTGGTGATGCCGTCGACCCCGGCCGACACCTACGGGCTGCTGCGGTCGGCGATCCGCGACCCCAACCCGGTCGTGTTCATCGAGAACCGCCAGCAGTACGGGATGAAGGGCCCAAGCCGCCGGCCGAGTATCTGATCCCGCTCGGCAAGGCGAAGGTGGTGCGGGAGGGCACCGACCTGACGATCGTGAGCGTCTCCCGGATGGTGCACGAGGCGCTGGCCGCCGCCGAGGCCCTCGCCGCGCGCGGGATCAGCGTCGAGGTGATCGACCTGCGGACGGTGGCGCCGCTCGACAAGGAGACCATCCTGGCGTCGCTGGCGAAGACCAACCGGCTGCTGATCGCGCACGAGGGGGTCACCGACTTCGGCATCGGCGCCGAGATCGCCGCGCTGGCCGCGTACCAGGGGTTCTGGACGCTGGACGCGCCGGTGATGCGGGTGGCGCCGCCGCCGACGCCGTTGCCCTACGCGCCGAGCCTGGAGGAGCAGTGGCTGCCCGACCGGCGGGCCATCGAGCGCGCCGCCGAGGAGCTGGTCCGGGTCTGACGGTGCGGGTCAGCGGGCCCAGTGGGTCTCGGCGAAGCGGCGGACCTCGGCCAGGATCTCCTGGTCTTCCGGCGCCCGGCCCAGGAACCCGCCGTGGCCGGCGGCCTCGGCGACGTGCAGCTCGGCCGGGATGCCGGCCCGGCGCAGGGCCCGGTGCAGGAGCACGGTGTCGGACAGCAGCATGTCGCGGGTGCCGGTGGTGAGGATGGCGGGCGGGAAGCCCTTGCCGAAGTCGCCGTTCAGCGGCGACAGGTACGGGTGGCGGAGGTCCCGGCCGGCCGCGTAGAGCAGGAACGACTGCCTCCCGCTGCCGGGGATGAGCGGGTCGAGCCCCAGGTTGGTCTGATGGGAGTCGCCCGCCTCGGTGAGGTCGGCGCCGGCGTCATCAGCACCACCGCGGCCGGGAGGGGCAGGCCCTCGTCGCGGGCGCGCAAGATCAGCGCGGCGGCGAGGTTGCCGCCCGCCGAGGCGCCGCCGATGACGATCCGCTCCGGCGGCCGCTCGGCCAGCAGCGCCCGGTAGGCGGCCAGGCAGTCGTCGAGCGCGGCCGGGAAGGGGTGGTCGGGCGGCATCCGGTAGTCGACGGCCCACACCCGGGCGGCCATCCGGACCGCGGTGCCGACCGCCATCGTGGCGCAGAGCTCGCCGCCGCCCTAGATGAACCCGCCGCCGTGGATGTCGAGGTACACCCGGTCGTCGCCGTCGTCGAGGCCGTCCGGCGTGATCTCGTAGACGCGGGCGCCGCCCGCCAGGTCCCGTTTCACCACCGTGACCGGGGCGGCCGCGCGCCCGGCCATCATCGTCGCGATGGCGCCGTCATGGGCGGCGATCATCGCCCGCCACGCCTGCGGGTCGTCAAGGGCCGGGAACTCGAGCGCTCGGCGGGCGGGTTCGCCAGCACCGCCTGGGCTTCCTGGCTCACCGTGGACGGGACGGCGATGTCGCGCGCGGGCAGCCGGATGGTGCCTTGACGTTCGCTCATTGTCCCTCGAGGACGCGCTGGGGGGCGGCCGGCCGGGGGCGGCGTGCTCGCCGCCGAGGTAGGCCGAGCTGATCATGTCGCCGACGACGTCGGGGGCGCCGTGGTAGGTGATCCGCCCGTTGATGAGCAGCGCGCCGGAGTCGGCCACCTTGAGCACCTCGGCCGCGAACTGCTCCACCACCAGGATCGTCAGGCCCTGCCGGGCGATGCCCGCGAGCACCTCGTACAGTTCCTCGACGATCTTGGGCGCGAGGCCCATCGACAGCTCGTCGACCAGCAGGATGGACGGGCTCACGGCCAGGGCGCGGGCCATCGAGAGCATCTGCTGCTCGCCGCCGGAGAGCTTTCCCGCCAGCTGGGTACGGCGCTCGGCGAGCCTCGGGAACTGCTGGAAGGACTTCTCCAGGATCTCCGTGTAGCCCGTCCCGGAGAAGCTGGCCATCTTGAGGTTCTCGACCACGGTGAGGTTGGGGAAGATCCCCCGTCCCTCGGGGACCACGCACAGCCCGCCGCGGACCAGGCGCTCGGTCGGGACGCCGGCGATCGACTGGCCGTTGATGGACGCCGTGCCCTTGGTCGGCGCGAGCTGCCCGGACATGACCTTGAGCGCGGTCGACTTGCCCGCGCCGTTCGGCCCGAGCACCGCGCAGACCTCGCCCGCGCGGACCGTGAGGCTGATGTCCTGCAGCACGTCGATGCCGCCGTAGCCGGCGGACACGCCGTCGAGCTGGACGGCGATCGGCCGGTCGGATTCCGGCTGCGGCTGCGGCTGGGCGCGCGGCCGGCTCGGTGACCAGGGCGACCGGGGCGACCGGCGACGGGCGGCGGCCGGTGCGGCGGCCGCGGGGCGCTCGGCTTCCCCGGCGCCGGTGCCGAGGTAGGCCTCGAGGACCTTCGGGTCGGCCTGGACCTCGGCCGGCGTGCCGGTCGCGATCACCTGGCCGGCGTCGAGCACCACGATGTGGTGGCAGAGGTTCATGATGAACCCCATGTCGTGCTCGACCACCAGGATCGCGATGCCGGTGGAGGCGAGCCCGCGCAGCAGCGTGGCGAACGTCTCGGTCTCCGACGCCGACAGCCCGGAGGAGGGCTCGTCGAGCAGCAGCACCCGCGGCTGGGTCGCCAGCGCGCGGGCCACCTCGACCAGCCGGGCGGTTCCGGTCGGCAGCAGCTCGGCCCGGGTCGACGCGACCGCCTGCAGGCCCAGGTGCTCGATGATCGTGTCGGTGATGACGTCGGGGCTCCCGGCCCCGGTGCGCGCCCACCGCCTGCGGTGCAGCTGCGCCGCCACCCGGATGTTGTCCCGCACGGTGAGCGACCCGAACACCTCGAGCCGCTGGAAGGTGCGGGCGAGGCCGAGCCGGGCGAACTGGTGCGGCCGCGCGCCGGTCACGTCCCGGCCGTCGACGAAGATCCGGCCCTCGTTGGGCTCCTGCATGCCGGTGGCGACGTTGAACAGCGTCGTCTTGCCCGCGCCGTTCGGCCCGATGAGGCCGATGATCTGCCCGTCCTGCAGGTCGAGGCTGACCTTGTTGACCGCGAGCAGGCCGCCGAAGCGGACGCTGATGTCGCGCAGCTCGGCCGCCGGACGGTCGGTGGCGGTGCGCGGCGCGGGCGAGGGCAGCCTGGTCGCCTCGCGCACCCCGGACAGCGTGGGCGTGGCCTCCGTCGGCGGCGGCCCGGCCGGGGCCGCCGGTGATCCGCCTGCGCAGCTTGGCGACCGCCTGGACGTTCTGCTCCCAGGCGCCTTCCGGGTTCCGGCCGACGCCGATGCCGATCAGGCCCGGGCCGAGGTTGCTGAACCAGGTGAGGAAGGTGTTGTCGGGGAACGCCTGGTTGAACCAGGCGAACTGGACCAGGCCGATCGCGCCGATGATCGTGCCGCCGACCGTGGTCATGCCGCCCACCACCAGCAGCAGCAGGTACGGGAGGCCGACGGTGAGCTGGAAGTCGGTGGTGCCGACCGAGCTGTAGTAGATGGCGAACAGGCCGCCGGCCAGGCCGGCGATCGCGGCCGAGAACATGAACACGCTGAGCTTGGTCAGCGTGAGGCTCATGCCCAGCATCGAGGCCGCGTCGGGGCTGTCCCGCAGCGCGACCAGCCGACGCCCGAAGCTGCGCCGCTGCACCACGATGACGATCATGCCGACGACGCAGAACAGGATCGTCGCGAAGATCAGGAACCCGGCGTCCTGCGCGAACGAGATCCCGAGGAAGCTGAACGGGTTCTCCACCTGCAGGCCGAACACCGACAGGTTCGGCACCTGGCCGGTTGCCGTTGCCGAACACGTCCGGCTGGTCGAAGAACAGGAACTCGGCCAGCCGGGCGAACGCCATCGTCGCCAGCGCGAGGTAGATGCCCTGCAGCCGGATCGCGGGCCCGGCCATGATCATGCCGATCGGCACCGCGAACGCGGCCGCGACGAGGAGGCCGAGCACGTTGCCGTTGAAGCCCCACTCCACCAAGGCGAACGCGCCGCAGCCGACCAGGGTGATCTGCGCCAGGCTGATCTGGTTGGCCCAGCCGGTCAGCGGCACCAGCGACAGCATCACGAACGCGGTCAGCACGATGAGGATGACCTCGCGCAGGTTCGGCCGGCTGAGGGTGGCGGCGCAGATCAGCGCGATGACGATGAGGGCGGCGAAGCCGAGCAGGGCGTTGCGGTTGGAGGGGATGCGCTCGGCCGTCTGCCGCGGCTTGGACCGGCCCTTGATCCGCGCGTCCCTGACGAACAGCACCGCGATGAACAGCAGGGCGGCCGGGATGGCCTGCGGGGCCGACGTCCACCGGCCGCTCCAGCTCAGGAAGGTCTCCTGGAAGGACAGCGTCAGGCCGATGATCAGGCCGCCGACGTAGGCCATGGGCAGGCTGCGGAGCCGGGCGATGATGGCCGCCGCGAACGCGTCGACGATGAACAGCGTCAGCGTCGAGGGGTCGAGCGCGCTCAGCTCCTCGGCCAGGAAGATGCCCGCCAGCGCGGCCATCGACGAGCCGAGCGCCCACGCCGTCATGGTGGCCGAGGCCGGCCGCGCGCCGTTGAGGACGGTCAGGTCCCGGTTGTCGACGACCGCCCGCATGGTGACGCCGAGCCGGGTGTGGTACAGCAGGAACCGGAGCAGCAGCCCGACGGCGATGCCGGTGGCGATCGTGACGACCCGGTAGTACGGCAGGAACGTGCCGCCGAGGCTGAACCCGCTGATGCCGAAGAACGTGGGGATGACGCGCTGGGTGTTGCTGTTCGGGTTCCAGATCGACCCGGCCAGGCCCATCAGGCCGAGCATCAGGCCGATCGTCACCACCAGCTGGGCCACGATCGGGGAGTCGGTCAGGAACCGCATGATCAGCCGCTCGATCAGCACGCCCATGAGCGGGGGCGGCGACCAGCACGGTCAGCAGGATCCCGACGATGGTGGGCAGCCCGATGTCGACCCGGAACTGCCAGTACACGAACGCGAGGAACATGCCGATGGCGCCCTGCGCGAAGTTGAACACGCCCGACGTCGCGTAGGTGACGACCAGGCCCTGCGCGGCGACGCCGTAGATCGAGCCGAGCGCGACCCCGGTGATGAGGAAGCCGATGATGGCGCTCCCCGTGACCGGCAGCCCGCTCCACGACTGGTCAATGATGACGGCGACCAGCGCCGCGACCACGACCGCGCCCGCGATGGTGCGGGTGCGCTCGCGGCCAAGCACCTGCCGGATATCAGTCACCTTTAACCAACTCCTCAGAGGTCACGTCGTTACCATCCGACGAACGATCCGCCGTTGACGCTCACGGTCTGGCCCGTGACGTAGGAGGCCTCCTCGGAGACCAGGTAGAGGCAGGCGGCGGCGATGTCGTCGCCGGTGCCCATGCGGCCGACGGGCACCCCGCGGGCCATCACCTCGCGCCGACGGCACCGCGCCGGCCGCGCGCTGCTGTTCCACCATCGGCGTTTCCACGACCGAGGGGGCGATGTTGTTGACGGTGACGCCCCGCTTGGCGAACTCGAGCGCGAGCGCCTTGCCGAACGCGATCACGCCGCCCTTGGAGGCCGCGTAGTGGGTCATCCCGGGGGCGCCGCGCTGCGCGCTCGACGAGGAGATCATCACCACCCGGCCCCAGCCCGCGTCGGTCATGTCCCCGATCACCGCCTGCACGCAGTGGAAGGTGCCGGTCAGGTTGACGCTGACGATCCGCTCCCAGGACTCCGCGCTGATCTGCTCGAACGGCTCCCGGCGGGACACGGCGGCGCTGGTCACCAGGATCCCGATCGGACCGAACTCGCCGCGGGCGGCCGCGACCGCCTTGTCGATCTGGGTCCGGTCGCTGACGTCGACCGGAACGGCGATCGCGAGGCCGCAGGCGTCCCTGATGGCCTTCGCCGCGTCCTCGGCGCCGTCGCCGTTGTAGTCCGCGACCGCGACGCTGTGTCTCGCCCGGGCCAGGTGCTGGCAGATGGACAGCCCGATACCCGACGCTCCGCCGGTAACGAAGGCTGCACGCTTCATCGCTGTCATCCTTATGCCATTGTTATTTGTACCGACCGGTTGGTCATAAGAATGCGCCCTTGGAGGGTTGCCGTCAACAGGTGCGGCGGAAGTGCGTTGACATCCGAGCGCTTGCAGATAAGACTGACCGTTCAGAACAAAAACTTCGAGTACGGAGGTTCCGGCGAGTAATGCCAAGCGTGCAGTCAAGCGGCGCGTCCGCCGGCTCGCCGGGGCCGACGGCGTGCTCATCGTGGGCGGCGGCCAGGCCGCGGTGCACCTGGCCAGTTCGCTGCGCGAGCTCGGCTGGCAGGCGGCGGTCACGATCGTGAGCGAGGAACCCCGCGCTCCGTACCAGCGGCCGCCGCTGTCCAAGGCATTCTTGTCGGGAAACGCCGACCCGACAACGCTGGAGTTCCGCTCGGCGGAACAGTACGAGCGCGAGCGGATCACCGTGCTGACCGGGCAGCGGGTCACCGGCGTGCAGGCGGCGGCGCCCGGCCGGCCGGGGGTGGCGGTCACCGAGGGCGGCGGCCGCCTCGAGTTCGGCCACCTGGCGCTGGCCACCGGGGCGCGGCCGCGGCGCCTGGCGGTGCCCGGGTCCGACCTGGCCGGGGTCTGCTACCTGCGCGACGTGGAGCACGCGCTCGAGCTGCGGGCGCGGCTGGCGGCGGCGCGAGCGGGTGCTCGTCGTCGGCGGCGGCTTCATCGGGCTTGAGGCGGCCGCCGCCGCCACCGCCAAGGGCAAGGCGGTGACGGTGGTGGAGGCGGCCGACCGGCTCATCGGGCGGGTGGTCGCGCCGGTCATCTCCGATTTCTACGCCGCCGCGCACCGGCGCCGCGGCGTCCGCGTCCTGCTCGGCACGGGCGTTTCTTTGTTTACGGGCGTGGACGGAGCGGTCACCGGGGCGCGCCTGTCGGACGGCAGCTTCGTCCCGGCCGACCTGGTGGTGATCGGCATCGGCGCCGAGCCCAGGACCGAGCTGGCCGAGCAGCTCGGGCTGGCCTGCGCGGGCGGCATCGTGGTCGACGCCTGCGCGCGGACCAGCGATCCCGCGATCGTCGCGGCGGGCGACTGCGCGGTCACCCCGCATCCCGCCGCCGCCGACGGCTCGCTGGTCCGGTTCGAGTCCTACGGGCACGCGACCGACCACGCCAAGGTCGCCGCGGCCACGCTGGCCGGGGTGCCGGCTCCCTACGACGCGGTGCCGTGGTTCTGGTCCGACCAGGGCACGCTCAAGCTGCAGATCGCCGGGCTGGCGGCCGGGTTCGACCAGACGGTGCTGCGCGGCGACCCGGCCGCGGAGCGGTTCTCGGTGCTCTACTACCGCGGCGGGCGGCTGCTCGCGGTGCACGCGGTCAACTCGCCGCGCGACTACCTGGCGGTCCGCCGCGCGCTCGCGGCCGGGCAGGAGATACCGGCCGGAACTCGCGGCCGACGCCGGCCAGCCGCTGGGCGGGCGGCTCGGTCGCGCGGTGAGCTGCAGGGTTCTTCGACGATCGAGATCGCCTGGGTCGGGCAGGACTCGACGGCGGTCCTGATCGCCTCCTCCGGGTCGCCCTCGGGGTCGGTCACGATGGCGATCGTCTCGTCGTCCTGGTCGAACGTGTTCGGGGCGTACCAGCAGCACTGCCCCGAGCCCATGCACAGGGTCCGGTCGACGCGGATCTCGCGGTGGGTGGTGGCGGCCATGGCCCTAGTCTCCCACGGTGAAGTCGAGGTGCAGGGTGCTGATGCCGTGGAACATGTGCGTCTTCATGTAGTCGTAGCTGCGGCTGCCCGCGGGGCCGTGCGCCTCCTCGTTGATGCGGATGTCGGTCGTCCGCTCGAGCAGCCGCTCGACCGTGATGCGCGTCTCCGAGCGGGCCAGCGGCGCCCCCGGGCAGGTATGGATGCCGTGGCCGAAGGCGATGTGGCGGCGCACGTTCTCCCGGGTCGCGCGGAACTCGGCCGGGCACTCGAACTGGCGCGGGTCGCGGTTGGCGGCCCCGTTCGACAGGAAGATCTGGGTGCCGGCCGGGATGTGCACCCCGCCGAGCTCGGTCGTCTTGATCGCCAGCCGGTACTCGCCCAGGATGGGGCCCTCGGTCCGCAGCACCTCCTCGATGAACCGGGGAATCAGGTCGCGGTTGGCCCGCAGCTCGGCCTGAGTCTGCGGCTCCTCGGCGATGCGCCGCAGGGCGGTCGCGATCAGCCGGACGGTGGTCTCCTGCCCGGCCGCGAACAGGTTGGACGCGATCCGGGCGACCTCGATCGGCTCGGGGACGCTGCCGTCGGGGAACAGCGACTGGGCCATGCCGGTCAGCACGTCGCCCCGCGGTCGCTCGCGGCGTTCGGCGATCTTCTCGGAGAAGTAGTCGTAGAACACCTCGAGCGTGTTGTGACCGGTCGTGCGGGCGGCGGGCTCCCTCGGGGTGACGCCGCCGGGCCTGGTGCCGGGCATCTGGCTGAGGCCGCGGCGGGCCAGCAGCATCGCGTGGTCTTCCTCCGGCACCCCGAGCAGGTCGGCGATGACCAGCAGGGTGTAGGGCTGCGCGTAGTCGGCGTTGATCTCGGCCGTGCCGAGCGGCAGGAGGTAGTCGAGCTGGCGGTCGGTGAGCCGCCAGATGAACTCCTCGTTCTCCTTCAGCCGCTTGGGCGTGATCAGCCCCATCAGCAGCGCCCGCTGGGCGGTGTGGACGGGCGGGTCGGCGGTGACGATCTGGTCGTTCTGCGGCAGGTACTCGCGGTGCGCGTTGACGAACTCGGTGATGTCGTCCCCGTCAGGCCGCTCGGGCAGCAGCGCCCACGGGTCCGGGCCGACGATGAGGGTGGCGGACGAGAACACGTCGGGGTGGCGCAGCACCGTGATCGCCTCCTCGTGCCCGGTCACCATCACCACCCCGTGCCGCGGCTCCCGGTAGACCGGCTGGTGCTCGGCCAGGTAGTCGAGGTGCCGGTAGGGGTCGGTCGCGAGCGACGGGTCGGTGTAGTCGATGCGGTCGATGTCCACGTCGTTGCTCCTGATCTGGCGGTTCTGGTGGTTCTGGGATGAGGGCTGGGTCATAGCACGCGGGCGTCGACGGTCGGGCGGATCACCAGCTGCGAGACGTTGACCCGGGGCGGCAGGCTGACCACGAAGACGACGGCGGCGGCGACGTCGTCGGCCTGCATGGCGCCGTCCTTCTCCACGTGGTTCCTGGTGAACTCGCGGACCTTCTCGTCCTTGATGTGCTCGTGGATCTCGGTCGCGGTCGCGCCCGGCTCGATGATGCTGACCCGGATGCCGGCCAGCGTCACCTCCGCCCGCAGCGACTCGTTGAACGCGGTCAGCGCGAACTTGCTCGCCGCGTAGGGGCCGAACGTCGCTCCGACCGCCCGTCGGCCGGCGGTCGAGGAGATGTTGACGATGTCGCCGCCGCCGTTGGCTTTGAGCGCGGGAATCGCGGCCCGGGCGGTGTAGAGGCCGGCCCAGAAGTTGAGCTCGAACACGTACCGCCAGTCGCTCAGGTCGCCGTTCTCGACCTTGCCGGTCTGGGTCATGCCGGCCGCGTTGACGAGGATGTCGAGGCCGCCGAAGTGACCGACCGCGTCCTCGACCGCCCGGGTGGCGTCCTGCTCGTCGGTGACATCGGCCGCCCGCGCGAGCGCCTGACCGCCGTCGGCCTCGATCTGGGCGGCCAGGTCCTTCAGGCGCTCGGCCCGGCGGGCGACGAGCGCCACGCTGGCCCCCGCGTCCGCGAGGGCCAGGGCGGTGCTGCGGCCGATCCCCGACGAGGCGCCTGTGACCAGGGCCGTCTTCCCGGTAAGGACTCCGGTCATGGCTACCCGCGCAGGTGGGACATGTAGTGGCCGACGCAGTCCATCAGGTCGCTCGGCACGTAGTAGCCGGACTCGTCGTTGATCGCGGCCCAGTTCGCGGCCACGTCGTCGATCGTGGCGCCGGTCAGGCCGGGCTGCAGGTAGCCGTCGGTGACCCCGACGAACAGGCGGGCGAAGCGGCCGCCGCCGGCCAGGTACGTCTCCCCGCTGACGGTGCACGACTCGTGGGCGAGGTAGGCGACCATCGGGGCGACGTTGAGCGGGTCCATCGCCGGGACCGACTGCGCGGCCTGCGCCGCCTGCTCCTGCTCCTCCTCGGTCCGGCCCGATATCCGGGTCATCGCGTTGGGGGCGATGCAGTTGATGTTGATGTTGGCGTCTTTCCTGCCGACGGTCAGGCTCTTGGCCATCCCGATCATGGACGCCTTGGCGATCGCGTAGCCGATGTTGTCCATCAGCCCGAACAGGCCGATGGAGGTGGTGAGGATGGCGCGGCCGTAGTTCTTGTCGAGGAAGTACGGCCAGGCCGCGTGCAGGGTGTTGAACGAGCCCTGGACGTGCACCTTGTAGTGCGCGTCGATGGTTTCGATGGTCGCTTCGGGCAGCGATCCCCAGACCATGTTGCCGGCGTTGTTCACCACGATGTCGATGCCGCCGAAGTGCTCGACGGCGGTGTCGACGACCGACGTGCCGCCCTCGACCGTCGATACGTCGGCGTAGTTGGCGACCGCCGCTCCCCCGGCGTCCTCGATCTGCTTCACCACCTCGTCGGCCGGGGCGGCGTCGCCGCCGGTGCCGAGGGTGGATCCGCCCAGGTCGTTCACCACGACCTTGGCGCCCAGCTGGCCGAGCAGCAGCGCGTAGGCGCGGCCGATCCCCCGGCCGGCTCCGGTCACCGCCGCGACGCGCCCGTCTAGCCGCAGTCCGCTCACCACATCACTCCTCATTGTCTAGGCCAGGAACCCGGCGTAGCCGCTCTGGACCGCCTTGGCCATGAACTCGTCGAGCTTCGGCCGGCCGCCCGGGTTGAGCAGGTACGCCATCGGCTTGCCGGGCGTGTTGCCGCCGTAGTACTGGCCCCGCTTGACGAACGACGAATACGGCAGGAGCTGGGCGATCATGTCCATCCAGGCCTGCTCGTCCGCCTTCGGAACCTCGATCCGGCGCTGCCCGTGGTCGCGGGCGTAGTCGATGAGGTCCTGCACGAAGACGACCTGATGCTCGCCGTAGCGGGGGTTGTTGCCGGCCGCGCCGTGCGGTCCGCCGGGGAAGAAGAAGTTCGGGAACCCGTGGGTCATGATCCCGAGGTAGGTGAGCGGCCCGTCCGCCCAGTAGTCGTTGAGCGTCAGCCCGCCCTCGCCGACGATGCCCATCCGCAGCATGGCGCCGGTGCCGAAGTCGAAGCCGGTCGCCCAGATGATGACGTCGAACTCGCGCAGCCCGTCCGAGGTCTCGATCCCGGTCTCGGTGACCTTGACGATCGGGGTGTCGCGGAGCGAGACGAGCTCCACGTTGGGCCGGTTGTACATCTCGTAGTAGCCGGTGACGTACGGCGGTCGCAGGCCGACGTAGAGGTGGTCGGTCGGGATCAGCTTCTCGGCGGTGGCCGGGTCGTCGACGAGGGCGCGGATCCTGTCCGCCATGAACGCGCACCACTCGCGGTTGGCGTCCGGGTTGAACAGCAGGTCCTCGTAGTTGGTGCTGATCTTGGCGAACCCGGGGCTGTTCCAGACGGTCGCGAAGAACGCCTGCCGCTGCTCGGGGGTGTCGTCGACCCACTTCTTGCCGGCCGGGGAGTGCAGGAAGCCGCCGACCGAGGCGTCGAGCTCGGCCTTGATCGGCTCGTAGTTCGCCTTGAGGTACGCCTGCTGGTCGGCGTCGATCGGGTGGTTGTTGAGCGGGGTGGCCCAGGTGGCGCTGCGCTGGTACATCACCAGCGACTCGACCTCGCCCGCGATCGCGGGCCCGATCTGGACGCCGGTCGAGCCGGTGCCGATGACGGCCACGCGCTTGCCGGTGAAGTCGACCGGCGTCTTCGGCCAGCGGACCGGGTGGTAGGTCTCGCCGGCGAAGTCCTCACGACCGGGCACGTCGGGGTACTGCGGCACCGAGAGCACGCCGGTGGTGGAGATGAGGTACCGGGAGCGGACCGTGAACCCGTCCTCCGTCTCGGTCGTCCAGGTGGCGTCGCCCTCGTCCCAGACCGCCGACGTGACCTTGCTGCCAAGCCGGATGTGGCGGCGCAGGTCGAACTTGTCGACCACCCGGTTGAGGTACCGCTCGGTCTCCGGCTGCGGCGCGAACTCCTCCGACCAGTCCCACTCCTGCCACAGCTCCTCGGAGAACAGGTACCCGTAGGTGTAGCTCTCGGAGTCGAATCGGCACCCTGGGTAGCGGTTCCAGTACCAGGTGCCGCCGACGCCGTCGGCCTGCTCGAGCAGCCGGACCGAGTACCCTGCCTGGACGGCTCGGTAAAGCTGGTTGATGCCGAGGATGCCGGCCCCGACGATGACCACGTCGGCCAGCTGGTCTGGGCGCTGCCCGGGCACTGCCAATTTAGTCCCCTACGAGAATCGATTGACCGGTCGGTCCACTATGGCTCGCACGGCGGCCATCCCGCAAGCCCCCGTCGCTCCCGATTCATCCAATAGTGTAATTATATAACGCTTATGATGGCAAGCGTGACAGCTCTAGAGCCGTTCGTGATCGATGTGCCGTCGGACGTCCTCGACGACCTGGCCGAGCGCCTGCGACGGACGCGGTTCCCGAACGAGATCGGTGGCATCGGCTGGCAGCAGGGCATGCCCCTGGACGATCTCAGGGAGATCGTCCGGTACTGGCTCGAGGCCTACGACTGGCGGGTCCACCAGGCCCGCCTGAACCGCTACCAGCAGTTCGTCACGATCGTCGACGGGCAGCGGATCCACTTCCTGCATATTCGGTCCCGGCACCAGGCGGCCATCCCGTTGTTCCTGACCCACGGCTGGCCGGGATCCGTGGTCGAGTTTCTCGACGTGATCGACCCGCTGGCCGATCCGGCCGACCCGTCCGACGCGTTCCACCTGGTGGTGCCGTCGCTGCCCGGCTACGGGTTCTCCGGCCCGACGACCGAGACGGGCTGGAACCCGCGGCGGATCGCCGCCGCCTTCGGTCAGATCGCGGACCGGCTCGGCTACCAGCGCTACGGCGTCCAGGGCGGCGACTGGGGGGCGATCGTGTCCGCCAACATGGCCGAGCTGCGCCCCGACCGCACCCTTGGCCTGCACGTCAACCTGATGAACGTGCCTCCGCCGAGCGGCCAGGCGGCCGCCCCGCCGACCGCGTGGGCACGGCGGGCGGGAGCGGCCGGGGGCGGCTACGAGGCGATCCAGGGGACGCGGCCGCAGACGGTCGGTTACCTGCTCGACGACTCGCCGGCCGGGCTGGCGGCCTGGCTGATCGAGAAGTTTCACGAGTGGACCGACCCGATGGCCGGCGGCGGCGCCGCCCTGACCATGGACCAGCTGCTGACCAACGTGATGCTCTACTGGGTGAACCGCACCGGGGCGTCGTCGGCCCGGCTGTACTGGGAACGGCGCCAGGCCCCGGAGACGATGGTGCCGCAGCGCCCGGTGACGGTGCCGACCGGGGTGGCCAACTACCCGGGAGAACTCATCCGTTCGGTGCGACCGCACGCCGAGCGCTTCTTCAACATCGTGTACTGGAGCGAGCTTCCCCGCGGCGGCCACTTTCCGGCGATGGAGGTACCTGACCTGTTCGTGGCGGACGTGCGGGCGTTCTTCCGGGCTTTGCGCTAGTGGCCGGGCTCGTCCTGCGGCGGGAACCCGGGGAGACCGGGGTCGAGTTCGAGGCCGAAGGTGTTGAAGGCCATCGCCAGCAGGTCGTAGGCCCCGATGGTGAACACCACGTCCATCAGCTGCTGGCGGTCGAAGTCCTCGGCCAGTCGCTTCCAGGTCTGGTCGCTGACGTAGTGGTCGGCCGCGATCTCGTCCACCGCGCGCAGCAGGGCGGCGTCGCGCGGTTCCCAGACCGGAGAGTCCGGGCCTGCCATGATCGCGTCGACCTGCTCGTCCGACAGGCCGGCGGACTTGGCCATCCGCACGTGCTGCGCCCACTCGTACTCGCCGCGCCGGAGCCAGGCGATCCGGACCGTGACCAGCTCCCGGTCCCGTTTCGAGAGGGTGGAGTGGAAGAGGTGGTTGTTGAACGTGAACCAGGCCTTCGCCAGGTCCGGGTGCCAGGAGAAGATGCCGAGGATGTTGGAGGTCGGCCGCTCCCGCCGCCGCTCACCTGGCGCACGATTGCTCCCCGGGGGCCGCAGCGCCGCCAGCGCCTCGTCCACCGCCTCGTCCCAGTCGTCCGACGGCCTGGGCGGAATCCGTGGCTCGCTCAACAGCGTCCCTTCTGCGCGACGACGGTCGGCAATATTTTACTGACCGGTTGGCACAAAAAAGTATTGACCTCCCCCGGCGGCCGCGTCAAGGTATGAGTGCTGCGAGATCGCCAACACCGAAACGGAGCGTCATGGGAAAGCTTGATGGGAAGGTCGCCGTGGTCACCGGCGCGGGATCGGGCATGGGCCGGGCCTCGGCGCTGCTGTTCGCGGCGGAGGGCGCCCAGGTGGTCTGCGCCGACGTCAGCGGGCAGGAGGAGTCGGCCGCGGCCGAGATCGGCAAGGACGCGATCGCGGTGCACGCCGACGTCTCGCAGGCGGCGGACGTGAAGGCGATGTTCGCGGCGGCGGTGGAGGCGTTCGGCCGGCTGGACGTGGTGTTCAACAACGCGGGCTTCAACGCCCCCCATCACCCGCTCGACGAGACCGACGACGATCTGTTCGACCGGCTGGTGGCGGTGAACCTGCGCGGCGTCTTCCTCGGCATCAAGTACGCCGTCCCGGTGCTGCGCGCCAGCGGCGGCGGGTCGATCATCAGCACCGCGTCCGCCACCGGCCTGGTCGGCCGCAAGGGGATCGCCGCCTACGGCGGCACCAAGGGCGGCGTGGTCGCGCTGACCATGGGGGCGGCGCTCGACTTCGCGGCCGACAACATCCGCGTCAACTGCATCTGCCCCGGCATGATCTACACCGGCCGGGGCGGCGCCCCGGCCGACAACTCGGCCCCGGTGCCGGACCGGCCGATGCCCGTCCCGATGGCCCGCTACGGTTCGCCGCACGAGATCGCCACCGCCGCCGTGTTCCTCGCCAGCGACGACTCCTCGTACATCACCGGGGTGGCGCTGCCGGTCGACGGCGGCTACGTCGCCGAGTGAACCCGGTCCGGACGGAGGCGAAGCAACGGTCCGTTCGATCAAACGAATTTGAATTTTGCTCTTGGGCGGGGGCTTTAGGGGGCGGCGTAGCCGCCGTCGACGACGATGGCGGATCCTGTGGTCCAGCGCGAGGCGTCGCTGGCCAGGTAGGAGTAGGCGCCGACGAGGTCGTCGGCCGAGCCGAGGCCGAGCGGGTGCTTGGCGGCGATGGCGTCCACCGCCTCGGCGGGCAGGCCGGTGTGCATGCCGGACAGGAAGGTGCCGGGGCAGACGCAGTTGACGCGGATGCCGTCGCGGGCGTACTCGACCGCGGCGACCTTGGCTAGCTGGATGACGCCGGCCTTGGTGACGCAGTAGGGGGAGGAGTGGCTCCAGGCGGTGAGGCCGGCCACCGAGGCGGTGAGGATGATCGACCCGGACCGCTGGGCGCGCATGACCGGGACGGCCGCGCGGATGCCGTTCACCGGGCCGAGCACGTTGACGCGGTAGGACCGTTCCCAGTCCTCGGTGCCGAGGTTGTGGATCCGGCCGTTCGGCGACAGGATCCCGGCGTTGCTGATCAGCACGTCGAGGCGGCCGAAGCGGTCGACCGCGCTGGCGACCACGTTCTCGACCGCGGCGAAGTCGCTGATGTCGGCGGGCACCGTCGCCACTCCCCCGGCGCTGGCGGCGAGGTCGTCGGCCGCCTGCGCCAGCGCGTCCTGGCTGAGGTCGCTGAGCATGAGGTCGGTGTCCGGCTCGGCCGCCAGCTGGCGGGACAGGGCGCTGCCGAGCGTTCCGCCGGCCCGAGGATGGCGATGACCCGCCGCGGGTTTCCCATCAGAGTCTTCCCTTCTTGAACGGGTCAGGCCAGGAGGTAGCCGCCGTCGACGTTGAGTACGGTTCCGGTCACGAATTCGGCCGCGTCCGAGGCGAGGTACTGGAACGCGCCCGCCAGCTCGGCCGGGCGGCCCCAGCGGTTCAGCGCGGTGTGGTCGAGGACGGTCCTGGTCGCGCCGTCGCTGCGCATCCAGGGCCCGGCCAGCGGCGACTCGAACCAGCCGGGCGCCACCACGTTCACGGTGATCCTTCGCGGTGCGAGGTCGAGCGCGAGGGCCTTCGCCATCCCCACCAGGCCCGCCTTGGACGCGCTGTAGGCGGCGAGCCCCTTCGACGGCCGCTCCCCGAGCACCGACCCGGTGAAGATGATCCGCCCGCCCGGGCGCATCACCCGGGCGGCGGCCCGGGCGCCGTAGAACGCGCCGCTCAGGTTGACGTCGATGACGTCCCGCCAGACCTCGGGCTTGGTCTCGAGCGGCCCGGCGACGACGGGCGAGATCCCGGCGTTGCCGATCCAGACGTCCACCCCGCCCCACGCCGCCACCGTCTGGTCGGCGACCGCGTCGTTGAACTCCGGGTCGCGCACGTCGCCCGCGAACTGCAGCGTCGGCCCGCTCAGGGCGCCGGCCACCTCGGCCAGGTCCCCGGCCGTGCGCGCGACCAGCGCCACCCTCGCGCCGCCGCGGGACAGCGCGTGCGCGATGAGCTCGCCGAGACCCCGGCCCGCACCGGTCAGGACCACGCGCTTGGCGCTGACGTTCCCGACGACCGGAAACTCGTCCGGTACCTCGATCCGCTCCGGCATTCGACCACAGTAACACGATTGGACCGATCGGTCAGTATAATTTTGCGGCGCTCAGTCGCCGGGCGGGGCGTCCAGGCCGGCCTCGAACGGCTCCCAGCCGTCGGGGTTCTCAATGTCGTTCCACGACCGGCGCATCTTCATCAGCAGGCCGATGAGCAGGTGCGCCTCGCGGTCGCTGAGGCCCAGGTCGCGGAAGAACTCCGCGTTGAGCAGGTTGATGGCCTTGCCGGTCAGCGCCCGCCCGGCCGGCGTCATCTGCGCCATCGTGCTGCGCCGGTCGGTCGGGTGCGGCGTGCGCTTGATCAGGCCCTGCTTCTCCAGCCGGTCGACCAGGCTGGTGATGCTCGTCTGGTGGATCTGCAGTTCTTTGCCGAGCTGGTTGAGCGGCAGCGACCTGTCCCGGAAATACAGCCGGACGAGCAGCTCGTAGCGGGCGAAGGTGAGGTCGAGCGGCGCCAGGACCTGGTCGGCCCGCCTCGTCATCATCTGGTGGACGCGCATCAGCGAGGTCACCGCGGTGCAGCCCGCAGCGCAGTCCTCCCAGCCGTTCTCGGTCCAGAGATGGTAGGCCTCGAGGATCGGGTCCCTGTCGACGTTCGGAGCCACGCGGGCCTTTCCATTGGTGACGGACTATCGGACAGTAGATTACTCCACGCCGGCCCGCCCGCCGGGGGATGCCCGGCGGGCGCGTCCCTGGCTCAGACGGTCGCGATCGGGTTCAGCGGGCCGCCGGCGGTGCCCGGCAGCCGTAGCGGCGGGGCGGTCAGCAGGAAGCTGCTGCGGTTGTTCGCCCGCAGCCAGGTGGCGAGCTCCTGGGTGTACCACATCTCGCCGAGCGGGATGCCGAGCTTGAACAGGCACAGGTTGTGCACCGGGATCAGCGTGTGCGGCTCGGGGCTCGGGGCGGGCCAGCCCTCGACCGCGTAGTTGTCGGAGATCAGGGCCGACAGCTGGGAGTCGGCGATCCACTCGAGCACCTCGGGGTCCTCGCCGTCGAGGTACGGGTACATGGCCTGGATCCGCGACGCGTCCGGGTTCTTGTCCCACTCGAGGATCTTGTTGGCGAAGCCGGTGTGCAGGATGACCATGTCGCCCGGCCTGACCTCTACGTTGTCGGCCGCCATGATCTCGCGCAGAGTCCTCATCGGGACCGGGACCCACTCTTCGGTGTTGTCGAGGTGGTAGGCCACGTCGATCAGCACCGCCCGGCCCTGCACGCCGTGCGCCGCCATGTGCTCGAGCCCGAGGTGACGGGCGAACGCGAGGCTGCCGCTGCCGTCCCCCTTGGCGTCCTCCTTTGGCCCGATGATGTCGACGTGCGGCTTGAAGCCGTTGTAGTACAGCGGCTCGGCGACGCCGTCGCCGTCGGCGTCGAACAGCGCGCCCTGGTGCACCAGCGCGTCCCACTGGGTCGAGTACTGCATCCACAGCGTCACCAGGTCGTCGGACCAGACGTCGATGTACGACGGGGAGATCGAGTCCTTGGCGATCACGTTGTAGAAGGTGTCCGGCTTGTGGGCCAGGTCCTCGGTCGGCCGGATGATCGGCGGGTAGCGGCGCTGGTTCATCGCGGACCCGCCGGGGAAGTCAAGCGGCAGGCTCAGGCAGAAGCTCTTGCCCGCCTCGATCTCCCT
Source organism: uncultured Actinomycetota bacterium (assembly GCA_963836195.1). GTDB lineage: Bacteria > Actinomycetota > Actinomycetes > Streptosporangiales > Streptosporangiaceae > Trebonia. The sequence continues at coordinate 19,330 of CAWIIX010000029.1, forward strand.
GACGCCCTCGAGCACCTTCTCCGACGTGATGAGGTTGATCCGGCCGAGTTCGTCGTCCTCGCCCCAGTCGCCCCAGGTGGAGCCTTCCGGCCGTCGTGCCCATCGCTTCGCCACGGCTGACCCTCCCTACTACTTTGTACTGTCCGGTCAGAACAACGCTAACAGGGGGCCGCGCCGTCACGCCAGAGGGAAGGTGGTCCGTTCGGTGGTGATCACGAACGGGAGCTCGCCCGCGAGGAAGTTCGCCTCGTCGGCCCTCGTCTCAGCGTAAGCCTCGGTCGCGGCGCCCGCCCGCATCGCCGCGACGTCGTCGAACCAGGTGATGGCGAGGCCGTCGTAGGGCGCGGCGCCCGCTAGTTGCCCGGGCGCCAGGTGGGCCTGCACGTACCGCCTGATGGTCGGGATCGTCGCCGCCAGCGGCCCGTGCACCTGCGCCCAGTAGCGGTCGAACTCGGCCCGGTCCATATCCGGCCGCTTGGTCACCAGCTCGTAGTTCTTCACGAACGGGGATTGCACTGGCCCCGGCTTGGCTATGTGCTCCTCCACCACCAGGCAGGCGACCTCGGCTGGATCGAGCAGGGGGCTCGCCCAGGCACCTTGGAAGGCCGGATCGGCCAGGCAGCGGGCGACGCTCGTCTCATCGTCGAACGTCAGCTCGTCGATCACGTCGCAGGCGGGTTCGCCGCGGCGGTAGGCGCCCGCGAGTGTCAGCGCCTGGGTCGCGCGCCGAAGCCCGAACGGTACGGCGCTCGACCAGTCGGTGGCGGCGTCGATCTGGCGCCGGAAGTCGTCGACGCTGCGGCCGGGGTACCGCTTGGCCAGCCTGACCAGAGTCGTCATGCGCCCGCCGCCTGGGCGAACGCGGCCAGCTCGCGCGGGATGTCCTGGCCCATCGGCTGATAGGCCACCTCGGTGATCCCGGCCGTCGTCAGAGCGCGCAGCCGGGTGCCGATGTCGGTCCGGGTTCCGGTCATGGTCCAGGTCGTCAGCAGCGGTGCCGCGCGCTCGAGCAGCGCCTGGTCGTGCTGGCTAAGCGCGATCAGGTGGCCGTCGTGGATCGCGAGGTGCCGCCGGGGCAGTTCGACCGCCTCCACCGCCTCCCGCCACTCGCGGCCGCCCGGCAGCCGGTCTACCCCGTCGGCGCCCTTCGACTCGTAGATGGCGTGGTAGGCGGCGGCCACGGCCGGGCCGGCCGCCGCCACCACCCGCGGGCCGGCCGCGTCCTCGCCCTCGTCGAGGACGGTGCCGAAGGTCAGCAGCACCTGCCGCTCACCCGGCGCGGCCGGCTGGCGCGGCGCCCGGGTAGTGAGCACCCCGTCGCCGAGCCTGGCGGCGACGGTGCGGCCGCGGGGGCCGTCGGCGGCGATCAGCACGGCGACGTCGGCCGGGAGGCGGGCCGCGAAGCCGGCCGGCTGCGACAGCCGGACCGGGCTCCCGTTCCAGTTGGCTTCCTCGCCCCGGAGCAGCGCGCGGACCGTCGCGACGTACTCCTCGACCTCGGCCCAGCGCAGTGGCCGCTCCCCGAGCAGCATCCGGCCGGTCAGCCCGGTGCCGAAGGCGGTGCTCACCCGGCCCGGCGCCAGCCCCGCCAGCGTGGTCAAGGCCGCCGCGGTGACTACCGGGTGGCGCAGGCTCGGCACCAGCGAGGCCGGCCCGAGGCCGATGGTGCGGGTGCGCCCGGCGGCCAGAGCGAGGATCATCCAGGGGTCGGCGCACAGGGCGGGCGAGTCGTAGCACCACGCCCGCCGGTACCCCAGGCGCTCCGCCAGCTCGATGTGGGCCGGGGTGTCGAGCGAGGGCGCGAACACGCAGGAGATCACGGGCATCCCAGCGCTATTCATGACCAAGGCCCTTGAGGAGGTTGTCCTCCCAGCTGAAGTCGAACTGCAGCGACTGGTCGAGTTTCTCTCGCCGGAACCAGTCGTAGGTGTGCTCCACCGCGGCCTCGAAGGTGTACGCGGGCCGGAAGCCGACGTCCTCCCACAGCCGCTCGACCGAGAAGAAGGTGCTGTCGTTCCAGTGGTGGATGTTGGGCGCGAGCTTCTGGATGAGGCCGCGCACGCCGACCGCCCGCGGGTCGTGCTTTGCCATGACCGCGGCGGCGGAGTCGCCGGCCTTGTTCATGGCGGGCACGCCCTTGCGGACCGACGACTGGTCTCCCTTGCCCGCGTAGATGTCGTCCATGACCGGGGCCGGGACGAAGACCTTGTGCGGGGTGACGCCGACGATCTCGGCGAAGGTGTCGACGTAGGCCTCTTCGCTCCAGTAGTCGCGGCCGGTCAGGTTGTAGCGCTTGCCGAACGTCTGCGGCTGCATCATCAGCATGCGCAGGGCGACGGCACCGTCGTCGACGTGCCCGATCTGGCTCAGCGTGGTGCCGTCGCCGGGGATGAGCACCGGACGGCCGAGCAGGAGCCGCTGGAACATGCGCTGCTCGCGGTCGGCGACCATGTTGCTCGGGCCGAGCACCATCGAGAGCGGGACCACGGTGGCCGGAAAGCCGTTCCTGCGGTACTGATCGAATAGGTACGCCTCCACCTTCAGCTTCTGCTGCCCGTACTCGGTCTGCCGATCGGAGCGGTCGACCGGGTCGGACTCACGGATCGGCAGGACCCGGGGCCTGGCGTAGATGACGGTCGAGCTGCCGAACAGGTAGTGGCCGATCCGCCCCTCGAAGACCTCAACCAGCGGCTGCACGTCGGCCAGGGCGTAGCCCGACAGGTCCTGGACGACGTCGAACTCCTCGTGGCCGAGTACCTCGCGCAGCTGCTCGTGGTTGGTCCGGTCGGCGTAGAGCCGACGCACCGGACGCGGCAGCCGGGCCTCGCTCTGGCCCCGGTTCAGCACCGTGACCTCGTGGCCCCACTTGACCAGCTCCTGCACAAGCGCCAGCCCGTTGAACCGGGTACCGCCCATCACCAGGACCTTCACCGCCGCACCTCCATGACCCTATTGGTTATATTAAGTGCACCTGCTAAAAACAGTTATACGATAGTCGTCACGCACGGGGCTTTCCAGCGGCGGGACGGCCAGCCGGTCGAAGGAGACCCACGTGAGACTCGGAGTCATCAACCTCACCCACAGTTCCCGGGCGGCGGTCAAGTTCGCCCAGGCGGCCGAGGCAGCCGGCTTCTGGGGCGTGGGCATCGGCGACACCGTGCCCGAGCGCTACCAGGACACCTACGTCACGGCGGCCGCCTGCTTCGCTGCGACCGAGCGTGTGCACATCGGGCCGACGGTGACCAACACCGTCACCCGTCACTGGTCGGTGCTCGGCGCGACCGCGCGGACGTTCGGCGAGCTCTACCCCGGCCGGTTCTTCGCCGGCCTGGCGACCGGCGACGGGGCCTGCCACTCGGTCGGCCTGACCCCGAGCACCTGGGCCAAGCTCGAGGCGGACGTGGCCAACGTCCGGAGCTGGGCGCCCTCGGATATGGAAGTCCACATCGCCGCCTCGGGGCCGCGCGGAGCCGAGGCGGCGGGCCGAGTGGCCACCGACCTGATCCTCGGGACCGGGCTGGACGTGACCGCCCTGCGGACGCTGTCCGCCCGCGCGCGGGCGGCCCGCACCACGGCCGGCATCACCACTCGCCTGCGCATCTGGGGGTTCGTCACCACCTACGTCGCGCCGGACCAGGCCACCGCCGACGCCGCCCGGATCAGCCAGCGCGGCCGCTCGGTGGGCACCGCCCGCTTCTCGTTCAGCTCGACGTTCGAGGACAAGGGCGTGCCCGAGGCGTGGCAGCCGATCCTGCGCGAGCGGCTGGCCCGCTACGACTTCACCAACCACGGAGTCGGCGCCGGGAACACCAACGGCTACCTGTTCGACGACCACCCGGACATCCAGGAGTACCTGCTCAACCGGTTCCAGTTGCTGGGCACGGCCGATGAGTGCGAAGCGCGGCTGCGCCAGGTGGCCGCGGACGCGGGCCTGGACGGCTGCTGGTTCACGCAGTCGCCGCTGACCCCGGACGAGGACCCGATCCGGCGGGTGCGCACGACCGGCGAGGCGCTGTCGTCACTGGCGGGCTTCGAGCCGGCTCACGTTAGCGGAACGGGCGCGTTGTGACTGCGCGGGCTGCGGCTCGGCCCCTCGAGGGCGTGCGGGTGCTGGACTTCGGTCAGTACGTCGCCGGCCCGATGGCAGCCACCCTGCTGGCCGACGCGGGGGCGGAGGTAACCCGGATCGATCCGCCCGGCGGCCCGCGGTTCACCGACCCGGGCAACGCCTACCTGCTCCGCGGCCGGGCCGCGACGCACGTGCTCGACCTCAAGTCGCCGGAGGGGCAGGCCCGGGCGCGGGCGCTGGTGGCCGGGTCGGACGTGCTGATCGAGAACTTCCGGCCGGGGGTCATGGCCCGCCTCGGCCTCGACGCCGTGACCTGCCATGAGCTCAACCGAGGGCTGGTCTACTGCTCGCTGCCGGGGTTCTCCGAGCTTGATGAGCGTGCTGCTGTGGCCGGCTGGGAGGGCGTCGTGATGGCCGCCGGCGGGGCCTACTCGCGCCAGGCGAGCTCGCCGGTCTTCGGCGGCCCGACCGGGGAGATGCCGGACTTCCCGTCGCTCCCGCTGGCGTCCTGCTTCGCGGCCGGGATGACCGCGCTGTCCGCCTGCGCCGCGCTGATCGCCCGCGAGCGCGACGGCGGACTGGGTCAGCGGATCGAGATCCCGCTCTCGGACGCGCTGCTCGAGGGCAGCGGGATCCTCACCACCCGGGTTGAGAAGCAGGCTCCCATGCGGGGCGGCGTCTTCGCGCCGGGGCTCTACCGGTCGCGTGACGACCAGGTCATGTGCTTCACCAGCGGCGCCCACCGCCACCTGGTCGGCCTGGCTCGGGTCAGCGGCAACGAGGCCTGGATCGAGGACGGCTCGGTCGACTGGGCTGCCCTGCGCACCGATCGGGAGGCGCCCGCCGCGTGGCGGGCGAAGCTGGTCGGCCTGTTCGCCACCCGCGACGCGGCCGAGTGGGAGGCGCTGCTGCGGCCGGCCGGCATTCCGATCGCCCGGCTGCGGACCACCCGTGAGTGGCTGCGCGAGCCGGCCGCCGAGGCGGCGGGCTGCGTGATCAAGCAGAACGACGACGCTGGCCGCCCGGTCCGGACCCTGCGGCAGGCGGTTGACTTCTGTCCGGCCGCCTCGGTCTCCCCGCCCCCTGGCTTCGCCGGCCGTCCCGGGACGCCGCCGCTGCAGGGGATGAAGGTGCTCGACCTGTGCCGCGTAGTGGCCGCCCCCACGGTCACCCGCCTGCTGACCGACCTCGGGGCCGAGGTCATCAAGGTCGACATCGACCCGGCCGAGGCCCGCTCGGCTTATGACGAGCCGCTGTTCCACGTCTACCTGAACCGGGGGAAGAAAGGGGTCATCCTCAACCTCAAGACGCCCTCCGACCGACAGCGGTTCGACACCCTGGTGGCCGACGCCGACATGCTCGTCACCAACGTCTCGGCGGGCCGGCTGTCCGCGACCGGGCTGTCGGACGACGCGCTCCGCCAGCTCAACCCGGCCCTTGTCTTCACCTACCTGAACCTCTACGGCGTCACCGGGCCGTGGGCCGACTTCAAGGGCTACGCCGAGATCGCCAACTGCGCCATCGGCGTCTCATCGCTCTCGGCGGGCTGGGCGACCGCCCCGTCGGGCGCGCCCCCGGTCAACGACCCGCCCTGGCCCTACACCGACTCCATGGCCGGCGTGCTCAGCGCCTTCGGGGCCGTCGCCGCCCTCTACGACCGCGGCCGGCGAGGCCACACCTACCGGGTGAACACCAGCCTCGCCCAGACCGCCCTGCTCGAGCAGATGCCCTTCGCGGTCGACGGGGCGGACGTGGACCCGGCGCGGGGGCGGGACACGTCCTCGGCGACCTACCGAATCCACGAGGCCGCCGACCGGCCCGTGTTCGTCGCCATCGCCGCCGCTGACCTGCCCGAGGCGCTCCGCCGCCTGGGCGCCGACTCGATCGATGAACTCGAGGCCCGGATCGCTTCGCAAACCGCCGAGGATTGCGTGCGCGCGCTTTGTTTCGGCCGGTCGGCGGCCAGCGCGGTCGAAACGCCTGCCTCGACTATGGCGCCCGACAGTTTGTGGGCGCGGCGCGGCCTGCGCCTTGAGCGGCCGTCGGAGGACTTCGGCATCGTCGTCACGCAGGGCCCGGTCGCGCGTTTCACCCGGACCCCGGCGGTGGCAGGCGACACGCCCCGCAGCTTCGGCTTGGGCCAGCCCGACGGGTGGGCAGAGTAGACGCCTGGGTCGTGCTTGGCCTACCAGTTCGATGTGCGCCGGGGTCCCGTCATTCTTCGTATTGGGTGGGGTGGGTGGTGTAGGTGCGGCCGGACGGGGTGGTCCAGCGCATGACGCCGGGGCGGGGTTGCTGGAGGTGCCAGCCGGGGGCGTGCTTGGCGTGATGGTGGCGCTTGCAGAGCGGGCCGAGGTTGCACTGGCAGCTCGGGCCGGCGGGGTAGGGCATGGTGTGGTCGATCTCGGAGGTGATGGCCTGGGCGCCGCAGCCGGGGGCGGCGCAGCGGGCGGTGCGGGCGCGGGTCAGGTGCTTGAGCTTGCGGCCGGGGGTGTAGCGGTCCTCGCGGTGGGCGTGGTTGCAGGTGTCCCGGGCGATGGGCTCGGGGGTGGCGTTGAGCGTGGCCAGGAGGTCGGCGAGGCGGGCCAGGCGGGGGTCGCCGGGTCCGTCACGGCCTGCGGTGCCGTCTCGGCTCGGCCCTTCTCGGCTCGGCCTGTCACGGTTTGGCCCGGCACGGCTGGGCATGTCGGGGCCGGGCGGGGGCGGGGGCGGGGTCCAGGGGTGGGGTCCGCGGGCGCAGGCGTGGGCGATGGCGCGGCCGTCGGGTCCCGTTAAGGTGTAGCACCAGCGGGTGCGGGGGTGGCGGGACGCGGCCTCGATCAGGGCGCGGGCGGTCTCGGCGTCCATCAGCCCCCAGGATCCGATGTCGGCGGGCGCGTTGGACCAGCCGAGGAGGGTGCCGGCGGGGATGGTGACGTTGATCAGGGCGGGCAGCGGGGTCTTGCGGCCGGCCTGGTCGAACGGGGAGCCGGGCGGCGGGCCGTCGAACCCGGCCGGGCGGCCCTCGTCCTCGTCCTCGTCCGCTTCCGCCGCTTCTTCATCGGCTTCGCCGGCGTAGTCGCTGTCGGCTGGGCAGGCCGGGGCGTCGTCGCCGCCGGGGTCATAGTCGCCGCCGGGGTCATTGTCGCCGGTGGGCCGGCGGGGAAGTCGGGGTCGGCCGGGAAGTCGGGGTCGACGGGGAAGTCCGGGTCGGCGAGGGGGTCGTCCTCGGCGGGGCCGGGGTCGTCGGCGGGGTCGCCGTCGTCGTCTGGTTCGGGTTCGGGGAGGGGGGCGAGGCGGTCCCAGGGGCTGCGCTGGTGGATCCGGTCCAGCAGCACCGCCGCCCGGATCTGGGCCAGGGTGCCGGGCAGGCCCGCGTTCCGCAGCCGGACCGCCTCGGCGTCGATCGACGCCTTCCCCGCGATCGCCTCGGCCGGGTCCAGCTCCCGCCCCGACAGCGACGCCGCCCCCGAGTCCTCGCGGCGCAGCTCGACCCGCCGGTCGCGCCGGGCCTCGTCCTTCCGCTTCTGGACGCCCTCGGGGTCCAGGCGGGCCTCGAGCCGGGCCGCCTTCGTGTGCAGGTCGGCCAGCCGCAGCCCCGGGGCGGCGTCGGCGAGGACCTTGTCGGCCTCGGCGGCCAGGCCGTCGGGCAGGTGCAGGGTCGCGTTGCTGATCACCCGGGCGCGGTCGCGGTCGATCAGCCCGGCCGCCATCCCGGCCAGCGTGGCCGGGAGCCGGCCGACGACGTTGGCGGCCATGTCGAGCAGGAGGCCGGCGCTGTGGGCGCTGGCGGTCATCTCGAAGCCGAGCTCCTCGGCCGGGTACTCCGCGTCCCTCGACCGGACCCGGTCGCCCCTTGCCTTCGACGCCTCCAGCCGCTCGGCGCACTGGCGGCCGAACTCCGCCACCGAGATCACCTCGATGTAGTCCGCGAAAGCGCGCAGCCGCCGCGCCGCCGACCCCGCCCCCAGCAGCTGCCGCGGGTCGAGCTCGCCGATCGCCCCGGCGGCGTCGCCCAGCAGCGCCGTCAGCCGCGGGCCGGGCGGCGGCGGGTCCTGGCCGCAGAACGCGTCCCACGGCGGCACGGGCTCGGGCTGGTCGCTGGGGGGCTGCGACACGGGGCACCACCTCCGTCCGGGAAGACGCTTCATCTACATACCCCGATAATAGCATCTCTGTTCGCATGATCACAAACTCATTCCCGGGATTCAGTGATTTAATGTTCGAAAAACTTACGCCACAAAGACCCCATCATTCGCAACGGCGGGCGGCTGGGCAGGCCGGGGCTTCCGGAGCGCGGGTCGGCGGGTCGGCGATGCGTTGCAGCGGGCTGGCAATATCCCGAGCAGGGCACGTGAGATATCTCGAGCAGGGCACGTGAGATCCCGAGCAAGGCACGTGAGATTCCGAGCAAGGCACGTGAGCTGGTCACGGCGGCGGCGTAAGCTCCGCGTATGACGGTCGGGGTGAGCGTGAAGACGGTTGAGCCGACGCCGACGGCGGTAGTGGCGGCCGCGGTCACGTGGGCCGAGTTCCCCGCGCTATGGAAGCCGATGCTGGACGAGGTGTGGAGCTTTCTTCGGGGTGGCGCCCCGGATGGGCTTTACCGGCACGGACACAACGTCATGCTCTACAAGGATGATGTTCCCAACATCGAAGTCGGCGTTCAGGTCACCGGCTCATTCGATTCCGTCGGTCGGGTTACCGCCTCGTCGCTTCCGGGCGGCCTGGTTGCCACCGCGACGCACATCGGGCCTGTTTCCGCGCTCGGCGACACCTATCAGGCAATACGCGCGTGGAGCGAGGCGAACGGGTACCGGGCGGCCGGGCCGCGCTGGGAGATCTACGGCGATCCCGACCCCTCCACCGGGGACTTCCCGGTGGAGGTGTTCTGGTTGCTGACGGCGCAGTAACATCCAGCCGAGATCCAGCTCGATCACGACCGGCAGGGTGGGCTTGGACGGCGCCTGACCGTTCTTCGCCGCCGCCTGGTCGTCGGCGACCGGCAGCGCGTGGAACTTGCGGCGGAAGTAGACGAACGGCATCTCCTCGCCCTGCCCGACCTCCTCGACCTGGCCGATCAGCACCAGGTGGTCGCCGCCGTCGACCTTCGAGTAGGTGGTGCAGCGGAGCGAGATGCTGACGCCCTTGAGGAACGGCAGGCCGTCTGCGTCGGGCTGGAAGCCCGCCCCGTCGAACTTGGCCGCGCCGCGGGTAGCGAAGCGCATCGCCAGGTCGGCGTGGCGGTGCTGCAGGACATGGATGTTCCACCGGGTTGCCTCGGCGAACGCGGGGAAGCACTGCGCGCTGTTAGCGAGGCAGGTGAGCACCAGCGGCGGGTCCATCGAGACCGAGCAGAACGAGCTGGCCGTGAAGCCCCACCAGCGACCGTCGGAGTCGCTGGTGGTGACGATCGTCGCCCCGCTCGGGAACGACGACATGGCTTCACGGAACGCGTCAGAAGAGGTTTCCACCGGCATACCAACGTTCGAAGCGCTCCTTGGAACCGTGCAGCCCGGACTCCGGCTCGAACAGCACCCCGCCCGGCGAGCGGACATAGGTGAACGAGCCGTAGCCCTTCTCCGGGGTGTCCCCGGCCAGCTCGACCGTGTAGCCCTGGGCGACCAGTTCCTGGTTGACCTTGGCCACGTCGTCGACCCAGACCCCGATGTGGTGCAGCCCGGCGCCGCCGTTGCTGACGTCGTGATAGCCGCCAGGCGATCCGTACAGCAGCTCGATGCGGACCGGCCCCTCGGTGGTGAACGAGATCGTCAGGTCGTAGCTCTGGAAGCCGGTGTCGGGCGCCCAGGCCTTCATCGGGATGGTGGCCGGCGTCGTCCAGCGCACCCCGATCGACTCGGTCAGCTCGCGCTGGGCCGCCTCCAGGTCGGCTACCCGGATTCCCATGTGGAACACCTCGCCCCAGTCGAGGGCGGGCACTCCCAGGCCGCTCAGGTCAGTCATCGCAGCCTCCGGTGCTAGGCGGCGGGGTCGGCGGGCGGTGTGGGAGCGCCGGGCGGGGGGGAGGGAGGGCCGGGCGGGGGAGAAAACTTGTGACCCCAGTACGCGCCGGCCGTGATCTCGTACGTCGGCTGCTCGCCCTTGACCGCGAGGCCGCCGTAGCCGAACTCGATCGCGTAGAGCTCCGGCGAGTAGACGTAGAAGGACGTCATCTCGTCGTTGGTGTGCTTGCCGAGGCTCATCATCGGCGCGATGCCGTACTTCTCCCGCCGGTCCATCGCCAGTCCGACGTCGTCGAAGGACGCCGCCTCCAGCATCAGGTGGATCAGCCGACCGCGGCCCGGGGCCGTGGTGACGCCGAGGGTGTGGTGCCGGTCGTTGGAGCTGAGGAACCAGACCGTTCGCCCCCGGCCGCCCATCGTGTTGCGCTCGTAGAAGCCGAGCACGTCGGTGTAGAAGTCTTTCAGGGCCCGGCCGTTCTCGCCGGTGACGATGACGTGGCCCATGCCCATGTCGCCGGTCACGAACGAGCTCACCGTAGGCAGCACGACCGGCTTGTGGTCGAGGATCGGGCCATAGAACAGCTCGACCGGGTTGCCGCCGGGGTCGTCGAACCGCACGAAGCCGGTCACCCGTCGCTCGTCGGCCTCGGCCTCGGTTCCCTCGACTACCTTGATGCCCGCGTCCTCGACCGCCGCGACCGTGCGCCGCAGGTCGCGCTCATTCAGCACCTCGAAGCCGATGGCGGCGGCCTTGCTCTCGGCCCCGGGCGAGACGACGAGGCGGGGCGGGTAGTGGTCCATCCGGTAGCGGAGGGACTCGTCGCCCTCGGCCGCCACCGGCATCAGCCCGAGGAAGTCCCCGGCGAACGTCTGCCACGCGGCGAGGTCGGTTGACTCCAGCCTCAGGTAGCCGAGCGAAAGAACTGGCACTGGTGAACCCCTCCTAGGGCTGGGGGAACTTGATGGACCCGGATTCGCGGCGCTTCCAGTGGCCGTCGTCGTACCAGGTGGTCTCGATGAGGCCCAGCGGCTGCAGGTCCCAGCATTCAAGGTAGGTCACGCCGTCGGGACCTGAGGTGATCGTGAACGGTACCTTGGCGTCGCCGGTCCAGAACTCGCCCGGGCCGAGCTGCCTGGTCTCCTCGCCGTTGGCGCCGTACTCCACCGTGAGCTGCCCGCCGACCACGATCATGAGCTGCGGGTGGTTCACGTGCCGCTTGGGCACGGTGAAGTCAGGCCGGATGCGCCGTCCCTGCCACCGGAAGGCCGACTCGACGTTGGTCGACCGCCAGACCGCGCCGTCGAGGGTGGCGGCGATGTCGACCGGCGCATTCGCGATGAATCCGCCGTCATTCCAATAGAACGTCGGGTCGCCCTGAAAGAAGTCGAGTGGCTCCCAGCCCTCGTCGGCCAGGAGATCGAAAAAGGAAATAGGCACGAGCCCATCGTTGCCGCGCTGACGGCGCAGGTCAATAGCCCCGTTCCACTAGGCGGGACGCGTCCTGACCTGCGATTCTTCGTCCCGAATAATAGAACGCCGATAGTGACAGAAAGGGTCACGGCTCCTATATTGTCGCTATGCCATTTTCTGTAGACAGCCTGCTGACGGACACCGACTGGATCCCCATGTCGTTGAAGGGCCAGCAGGAGAGCCCGACCTACTACTGGGAGGACGGCGGCCTGCTGAAGGACGCGCCGGTCGACTTCGACGCCACCTTCGCGGAGAACATGTGGGTCAGCACGAAGCCGATCCAGTTCATGACGTTCTTCCGCAACCCGCTGAAGGTGGTGCCGAACTTCACCGTGCCGCGCCACCTGCACAACATCGACGAGACGATCATCGTCTTCAAGGGCGAGTACAAGATCGAGTTCGGCGACCCGGCCGAGGGCCAGTTCGTGACCGTGAAGCCGGGCTGCTTCTTCACCAGCCGGGCCGGCACCCCGTACACGATGACTGCGGGCCCCGAGGGCGTCACCTACATCGAGACCTGGGGCACGCCGGTGAGCAGCCTCAAGACCGTGTGGTACGACTTCGGCTGGGTCCGCCGCTGATTCCTCCCCCGATGGTTGTGGCAGCGAGCCGGTGATAGGCGACTCGCTGCCACAGTCATGTGGGGGTGGGGGTTGCGGGCGGGGTGGGGGTTGCGGGCGGGGTGGGGGTTGCGGGCGGGGTGGGGGTTGCCGGGTGGGGGTGCGGGTGGGGTTGCGGGTGGGGTTAGGGGGTGCGGTCGCGGGCGAGGAACGCGAGGACGGTGCTCTCGAACTCGTCCTTGCGCTCGATCATCGCCCAGTGGCCGCAGTCGTAGAACACGTGCAGCTCGCACTTGGGGATGAGCCGCATGGCGGCCAGCGAGCCGTCCATCGGGGTGACCCGGTCGTCGCGGCCGAACATGACCAGCGTCGGCGCCTTGATCTTGGTCAGCATGGCGACGGCGTCGACGGCGCCGAACGCGCGGCCCTTGCGCATCCCCTCGAGCATGGCCCGGTTGTAGAGCTTCTTGATGTCGGTCGGGGCGGACGGGTCCGTCGCCGACTGCCACCGCAGCTCGACGAACTCCTCGGTCAGGATGCCGGTGTCGTACACCATCGACTCCATCCACTGGACGAGCCGCTCCCTGGTCGGGTTCTCGACGAACTCCACCAGCAGCTTGATGCCCTCCGGGGGCGACGGGCTGAGCAGCGACAGGCCCACCCCGCCGATGCACAGCAGCCGGCTGACCCGCTCGGGGTGCTCGGCCGCGATCCGGGCGGCGACGTTGCCGCCCATCGAGTTGCCGATGATCGGCAGCGGGCCGAGCCCCATCCCGTCGAGGAAGTCGAGCACCCCGGCCGGCCCCACCGCGAGCGGGTTGGCGTCGGGCGAGTAGCTCTTGCCGAAACCCGGGAAGTCGAGCACGTAGGTGGTGTACTCGCGGGCGAGCACCGGCAGGTTGCCGCGGAAGTTCGCCCAGCCGCTGACGCCGGGGCCCGATCCGTGCAGCAGCAGCAGCGGCGGCCCGTCGCCCGCAACGTGATAGTGCAACTTCCCCTTCGGGGTATCGAGGAACCGGCTGGTCTCCTCGAATGACAGCTCGTCGGTCACTGGCCTTTCACCTTCCCGATGTCACGCGACTCTTTGTCGGCCAGGTGACGGCCCGCGATGTAACCGAACGTCACGCTGGGCCCGATGCAGCTTCCGCCGCCGCCGTAGATCGCGCCGAGCACCGAGGCGGCGGTGTTGCCGGCCGCGTAGAGCCCGTCGATGACCGGGGTCCGGTAGCCGAGCACCCGCGCGCGGGAGTCGACCCGCAGGCCGCCGTTGGTGCCGAGGGTACCCGGCCACTGCTGGATGGCGCCGAAGACCGGTCCGGTGATCGGCTTGCGGTTCACCGTGTCCGGCCCGGTCAGCACGTGCGTCTGCCCGGGGTCGCCCCAGTCCGGGTCCTCGCCCTTCTCGGCGTAGGTGTTGTACCGCTCGACGGTCGCCTCGAGCGCGCCGGTGTCGATGCCGATCTGCTCGGCCAGCTCGCGGATCGAGCCCGCGAGCCTGAGCCAGTCGGGCGCTTCCTCGCCGTTGGGGCCGGTCATGCTCATCGCGATGCCGGGCTTGGACCCGATGATGCCCTGCTCGACGATGTCGTTGCCGAAGATGACCCAGCCCGGAGGCTGGTTGGTGAACCCCGGGTTGCGCTGGTCGAAGACCCCGAACGGGTGCGGGAAGTCGTTGTAGGTGTAGCCGCCGTGCATGAAGCGGTTGCCATGCTGGTTGACGATGATCGACCCCGCCCCGAGGCCCATCATCATCTGCGGGACCGGCTTGCCGTCACGGCCCTTGTCCCACGGCTCGTAGATGACGCCGTAGCCGAAGAAGGTGTTCATCGAGCCGAGCTTGGCCCCGACCGCCATCGCCATCTGGTGCCCGTCGCCGGTGTTGGGCGCCGGCGTCACCGGCCTGACCTCGTACCCGATGAACGTCTTGACCATCTCGGGGTTGTGGTCGAAGCCGCCGCAGGCGAGCACGACGCCCCGGCGGGCGCCGATCCGGCGCGGGCCGTCCGGGCCCTCGACGACCAAGCCGACCACCGCGCCCGCGTCGTCGGTGACCAGCTCGACCGCGGGGGTGGACGCGCGCAGCTCGCCGCCGGCCTCGATCACGCCCTTGAGCAGCGGGGCGATCAGCCCGCCGCCCTTGGCCCGCCAGACCTCGCGCTGGCGGGCGGCCAGTTCCTCGGCCCCGACCTGGCCGCGCCGCTGCTCGGGGAAGCTGACCTCCTGCGGCGGGATCCACGGGCCGGAGGCGATCTTCCGCGCGAGTTCCTCGCCGAGCTCGGCGCCGGCTGGGTAGGGCTTGACCGCGCAGGTGCGCGGGAAGTGCCGGACGCCGGGGATGCGGTCGCCGATGACCGAGTAGTAGTCGTCGAGCTGGATGTGCGGCTCGGAGTCGTACCCGGTGGTCTCGAGCAGGTACTCGAACATCTCGGGGGCGGTGTCGACGTAGACCTCTTGCAGCTCGGGGTCGGAGGCCCGGCCGTCCGACAGCCGCCGGATGTAGCTGAGGGCGTCTTCGCGGCTGTCCCGGTCCTTGACGAACCGGTTGTTCGGTATCCACATGTCGCCGCCGGACACGGCGGTCGTGCCGCCGAAGAACTCGTCCTTCTCCACGACCACGGTACTGGCGCCGCCGCGGGCGGCGAGCAGGGCCGCGGTCAGCGCTCCCCCGCCGCTGCCGACCACCACCACGTCGAAGATCTCGTCCCACTGGTGATCAGAGATGGCGCTGCCTGACACGGCGCTTTCCGGCACTGGATGCCTCCATGCAGTTAGGTAAGTCCCGTCAGCCTAGCCAGGGCGGGGAGGCGGGCAAAGGGCTCCGTTCCAATGACCGGGACGTCCCGCTCAGCGGAAAAGAGCCATTTGCCGGCCGCGGTCGGCGGGCTACATTAAGGCCGCCCACCACCCCGCCCCATGAGATGGACACCGATGCTTGATAGCACCCAGCGCGCGACGGCGGCCGAGCTGCTGTGGGCGGCGGAGCGCGACCTGGCGCCGATCGGGCCGCTGACCGAGACGTTCCCCGGCATCGACGTGGTCGACGCGTACGAGATCCAGCTCGCCAACATCCGCCGCAAGATCGCGGACGGCGCCCGGGTCCGTGGCCACAAGGTCGGCCTGTCCTCCCCGGTCATGCAGCAGATGATGGGCGTCGACGAGCCCGACTACGGTCACCTGCTCGACTCGATGGTGCTGCCGCAGGACGCGCCGATCCCGGCCGCCCGGTACTGCTACCCGCGGATCGAGGTCGAGATCGGCTACGTGCTCGGGGCGGCGCTGCCCGGCGCGGGCTGCACCGAGGCCGACGTGCTGGCCGCGACCGCGTACATCGTGCCGAGCCTGGAGCTGATCGACAGCCGGATCACCGACTGGCGGATCAAGCTGGCCGACACGATCGCCGACAACGCCTCCTCGGCCGGGGTGATCCTCGGCGCCGAGCGCAAGACGCCCGGCCGAGCTGGCGGCGGCCGGGGTCGACCTGAGCGACATCGACGCCGTGCTGTACTCGGGCAGGCGACGGGCGGGGAAGGGTGGTCGAGATCGCCCGCGGCAACACCAGCGCGGTGCTCGGCAACCCGACCGCCTGCGTCGCCTGGCTGGCGCGGAAGGTGGCCGACTTCGGGGTCAAGCTCGAGGCCGGGCACCTCATCCTGCCCGGTTCCTGCACCCGGGCAATCGACGCCCGGCCGGGCTCGAACTTCCGCGCCGAGTTCGCCGGGCTCGGCACCGTGACCGCATCTTTCGAGTAAGCAGGGATGACACGTGACTAAGGCCACCGCCGCGATCGTCGGGTCGGGCAACATCGGCACCGACCTCATGTACAAGCTGCTTCGCTCGCGACCTCATCGAGCCGCGCTGGATGATCGGCGTCGACCCGGAGAGCCCCGGGCTGAAGCGGGCGGCCGACCACGGCCTGACCGCCACCGCCGAGGGCGTCGACTGGCTGCTCGCCAACGAGCGGCCCGACCTGGTCTTCGAGGCCACGTCGGCCTACGTGCACCGGGAGAACGCGCCCCGGTATCAGGAGCTCGGCATCCAGGCGGTGGACCTCACCCCGGCCGCGATCGGCCCGGCCGTGGTGCCCGCGGTCAACCTCGGCGAGCACACCAGCGCGCCGAACGTCAGCCTGATCACCTGCGGCGGGCAGGCCACGATCCCGATGGTCTACGCGGTCTCGCGGGTCGTGCCGGTCGAGTACGCGGAGATCGTGGCGAGCGTGGCGTCGCCGTCGGCCGGGCCGGGCACCCGGGCCAACATCGACGAGTTCACCAAGACCACCGCCCGCGGGGTGGAGACGATCGGCGGCGCCGAGCGCGGCAAGGCGATCATCATCCTCAACCCGGCCGAGCCGCCGATGCTCATGCAGGACACGATCTTCTGCGCGATCCCGGCCGACGCGGACCGGGACGCGATCGCCGCCTCCATCAAGGAGATCGCGGCCGAGGTCGCGGCCTACGTGCCCGGCTACCGGCTGCGGACCGAGCCGCAGTTCGACGACCCTACGCCGATGAGCGGTGGCCGGGCCCGGGTCGCCGTCTTCGTCGAGGTCGAGGGCGCGGGCGACTTCCTGCCGCCGTACTCGGGCAACCTCGACATCATGACCGCCGCCGCCACCCGGGTCGGGGAAGGGTTCGCGCACGCGGATCCTGGCCGAGCGCGCTAAGTCAGACGGAGACCCTTTCATGTCATACAGCGCCGACCTCGACGTCCGCGTCACCGACTCCTCGCTGCGCGACGGCTCGCACGCGATCAGGCACCAGTTCACGGTCGAGAACGTGCGGAACATCGTCGCCGCGCTCGACGGGGCGGGCGTGCCGGTCATCGAGGTGACCCACGGCGACGGCCTCGGCGGCTCGTCGTTCAACTACGGCTTCAGCGCCGTGCCCGACCAGGACCTGATCTCCACCGCGGTGGCGACCGCGAAGCAGGCCAAGATCGCCTTCCTGATGCTGCCCGGCCTCGGCACCACCGACGACATCCGCCTGGCGGCCGACAACGGCGCCTCGGTCTGCCGGATCGCCACCCACTGCACCGAGGCGGACATCTCCATCCAGCACTTCAAGGTGGCCCGCAGCATCGGCCTGGAGACGGTCGGCTTCCTGATGATGGCGCACAGCCAGCCGCCGGAGGTGCTGGCCAAGCAGGCGCGGATCATGGCCGACGCCGGCGCCCAGTGCGTCTACGTGGTGGACTCGGCGGGCGCGCTGATCATGGACGGGGTCAGCGACCGGATCGCCGCGCTGGTGGCCGAGCTGGGCGACGACGCCCAGGTCGGGTTCCACGGCCACGAGAACCTCGGGCTCGGCGTCGCCAACTCGGTGCTGGCCGCCCGGGCGGGGGCCAAGCAGATCGACGGCTCCACCCGCCGGTTCGGGGCCGGCGCGGGCAACACCCCGGTCGAGGCGTTCGCCGCGGTCACCGAGCGGCTGGGGATCAGGACCGGCATCGACACGGTGAAGATCATCGACGCCGCCGAGGAGACCGTCGCCCCGGTGCTCGACGAGCAATCCGCCCGCGCTCGACCGGCTGTCGCTGACCATGGGCTACGCCGGCGTGTACTCCAGCTTCCTCAAGCACGCGGAGATCCAGGCGAGGAAGTACGGCGTGTCCGGCGCCGAGATCCTCATCGAGGCCGGCCGCCGCAAGCTCGTCGGCGGCCAGGAGGACCAGCTCATCGAGATCGCGGTCGGCCTGGCCAAG
>CAWIIX010000030.1:0-812018 GCA_963836195.1 uncultured Actinomycetota bacterium
GGTCGCCGGGGCGCTCATCGCGCTGCCCGAACGCGCCTGGCGGACGCCCAGGACCGGCCGGCTCATCCTGGCCGGGACGGGGATCTTCTTCATCGGCATGGCGGTGCTGCAGGCCTGGCCCGGCCGCGGCTTCTGGCAGGGCACCGCAGGCAGCCAGCCGGGCACCCTGACCGGCATGGTGCAGTCGATGTCCCAGACATCGCAGCCGCACGCGCTGTCCGCCCTGGTCTCTTCCTTCGCGTCGTTCACCGCCGCGCACGGGTTCGCGGTGAACCTGTTCATCGTGATCGCGCTGGCCGTGCTCGGCGCGGCGTTCCTTACCGGCCGGCCCCGGCTGGCCCGCGCGGCGGTGATCGCCGCCACGGTGCTGTGCCTGGCCGACTGGGTGCTGATCGAGGACCTCGGCTTCCTCGGCGGGCTCGGCACCGACCCCAACAGCATGATCCCGATGATCCTGGTGTTCACCGCCGGCTACCTCGCGCTCACCCCGGCCGGTGCGGCCGCGGAACAAGCCGCCGCCGCACCGGCCGGGGTGCCGTGGCGGGAGCGGCTGCGCCCGGCCGCGGTCCGCGGCGCCGTCGGCGCCGTCAGCGCCCGCACGGCCGCCGCCCTCGGCGCGATCGGCGTCATCTTGGTGGGCGCCGCCCCGATGGCCGCGGCGTCGGTCAACCGCAACGCGGACCCGATCATCGCCGAGGCCATCTCCGGCTCCACCGCCGCGCTCGACCAGCCGGCCCCCGCGTTCGGGCTGACCAGCCAGGACGGCAGGCAGGTCACGCTGGCGAGCCTGCACGGCAAGGTGGTGCTGCTGGTCTTCCTCGACCCGGTGTGCGTGTCGGACTGCCCGCTGATCGCCCAGGAGGTCCGCCGGGCCGGGCAGCTCCTCGGCGCCGACGCCCGGCAGGTCGAGCTGGTCGGGATCGTCATCAACCCGCTCTACTACAGCGTGGCCTACACCCGGGCGTTCGACCGGCAGGAGAACCTCGACACGGTGCCCAACTGGCTGTACCTGACCGGCTCGCCGGGCCAGCTGGAGAAGATCTGGAATGGCTACGGCGTCACCGCGCAGATCAGCACGGGCGGCGCGATGATCGCGCACAGCGACATCGCCTTCATCCTCGACCGTTCCGGGCATATCCGCGAGGAACTCAGTGACGACCCTGGGCCGGGCACCACCAGCTCCACGTCGTCGTATGCGGTGCTGCTGGCCAACGCCGCGCGGCAGACGCTGGGGCAGCCGTGAAGCGCCCGCCCGCCCGCGCGGCGGGAGGCGCCCGACCTTCGCAGCGGGTCCCCGCCGCGCCTTCGCCGCGGTCGTGATCACTGCGCTGGCCGCGTGCGCCGCCGGATGCGGCCAGGCGGCCAGCCACCAGGCCTCGCCGAACGTGCCTGCCGTGGCGCCGTCGCTGAACACCTCGCTCGCCACCACGGCAGGCACCTGGGCCGCCGTCGTCATGGGAGAACGGCACCAACGCGGACACAACGCGTTCTCGCAGCTGTTCACCCGCCCCGCCGGCAGCACCAGCTGGAAACTGGTCACCCCTCC
Source organism: uncultured Actinomycetota bacterium (assembly GCA_963836195.1). Lineage (GTDB taxonomy): Bacteria > Actinomycetota > Actinomycetes > Streptosporangiales > Streptosporangiaceae > Trebonia. The sequence goes on from CAWIIX010000030.1 coordinate 1,547, forward strand.
GGGGGTGGCGACCAACGGCGGATTCGTGCTGGCAGCCGAAGGCGGCCAGTCCCTGATCGCCGGGTTCCGGCCCGGCGTGGACCTCACATTCTCCGCGCTGACGGCCACCCGCGATAACGGCTCGACCTGGCAGCCCGGCAGCCCACTGCAGCCCGGCCTCGCAGATGTTCCCGACGCGCTGGCCGCCGCGCCCGGCGGCGGGCGGATGCTCGCGCTGCTCCTCGGCGGCACCCTCACCCAGTCAGGCGACGACGGGACGCACTGGTCGGCGCTGTCTGACCTGCGCTCCCTCGCGCAGACCCCGGCGGGCCGGCGGTGCTCCCCGGCCGGGCTCACCGCCGTATCCCTCACCCCCTCAGGCGCGCCGCTGGCGGCCGCGACGTGCACCCGGCCGGGTATCACCGGCATCTTCCGCTACACCGACGGCAGCTGGCAGGCCGCCGGGCCCTCGCTCCCCGCCTCGCTGGCCGGTGCGGCCACCGGGGTGCTGCGGCTGACCAGCACGCCAGCCGGGAACGAGGCGCTGCTGGTCGCCGGCACCGGGACAGCCGCCAGCCTGCTTGCCGCCCGGACCGGCGATGGCGGCGCCCACTGGGCCCTGTCCGCGCCGGTCCGGCTGGGCGCGGCAGCCGTCGGGTCTTCCGGCTTCGGTGCCGGCGGCGCCGCGTGGGCCGTGCTCAGCGACGGCCGCGCCGAGACCATCAGTGGCCAGGCAACAGCCTGGCGCGCGCTGCCCGCCGTGCCGCCTGGAACCGCCGCACTCGCCCCCGGCCCCGGCGGCGGCTTCGACGCGCTCGCGGTCAGCGGCAGCAAGCTGACCGTCTGGCGGCTCGACCAGGGAGCCACCGCATGGACAAGGACACAGGTCATCAACGTGCCCATCGAGTACGGCTCCTCCTGACCGGCGCGCACAACACACCGGCAACCAGTCCTCCAGCCTGTCCCCGCTCCAAATGGGTTCACGCTGCCCGTTCGTACTCGTTGATCAGTTCGGCCAGAATCCTTCCGCCGCCGGATTCTCGCCGCCGTGAGGTCGATGATCGCGGTCATGCTGATGTCGCCGGAGCCCGACGGCCCGCCAGGTACACAGCGGCCGCCGCGTGCGCAAGGCCGTCACCCGGCCGCTGCCACCAGATGGCCTGGCTCGTACTCCGACAGCGCCGACGGCTCGAGCGTGACCCTCTGCGGCTCGGAAATATGATTCGGGTAGTGACCTGCGGTTCCCTGCAGCAACACGTCCGCAGGCAGGTCACCATGGAAGCGAGCGTGTGGTTCCAGAACCCCGCCACTAGGTGCTGGCTGGGCTCATATGCGCCCCGCTCGTGACCTGCCCAGCGTCGCGCAACTTTGCTGGGGCTACGAGGGCTCCTGGTAGACAGACGGGTTCGCGGGCCCGTGGCTTCGTCACGCTGCCCCAGGGATACCAAAGGTGCGATCAGGCACATCGCCCGCTTCTCGCGTCCGGGAACAATCTGAGGTTGTGCTCGCAGGTCAAATCCGGGCGCTGCCAGCAGGGATCACGAATCGTATCGGCCGCTTTCGCCGGACTCCGGGTGCGGCTAGCATGTACCACACGGAGGGCATCTATACCTTTGCCGGCCGTGCTCCAGACACCTTCGGTCATAATGGTCTAGACCTGTTCGCGTCGATGTTTGCTCCATGTTTGCTCGGATGTCCCGGTACAGCCCGGCAGCACGCGGTATCCGCAGCCCCCAGCGGATACCAGGCGAGCGTACGGAACGTCAGGTGGCGGCATGTACCGGCATCGCCCGTCACCAGGTCAGGGAGAAGAATCGAACTGAGCAGCGGACTCTTAATCCGCGGGTTCGGGGTTCAAGTCCCTGGCGGCGCACCCGTACTGACCTGGGGTTTTACCGCTCCAGGTTATTTTTTTCGTGTCCGTTTTGTCCCCTGTGCCGTTCCAAAACTCATTCGTAGCCGCTGACCTGGCGTTTCGCGCCCGCTAGGCCGAAGTTACGGCTAAGTTCGCCGGGTGATCTTGTCCTTGATCTGCGGAGATTGACTGCTGCCGCCCACGGCGTGTCGTCACTAAATATGACTGGCTGGTCGCCTGGGTTCTGCTAGGATCCCCATATGGCGAACGGTTCCGGCGCGGTGCACGTGACCACACAGCGTCGCCACTACACAGGGGCGGACGGGCGGGAGCGGGTCTACGAGACCCACCTGCTGCGCCGGTCCTGGCGCGAAGACGGCAAGGTCCGCAACGAAACGGTGGCGAACCTGTCGAAGCTGCCGGCCGAGACCATCGAGCTGATCCGCCGGTCGCTGGCCGGGGAGCGGTTCATCCCGGCCGCCGCAGCGGCCCAGGTGGCCCGGTCGCTGCCGCACGGCCACGCCGCCGCGGTGGCGGCGATGGCCCGCAAGCTCGGGTTCCCCGCGCTGCTCGGCCCGCCCGGCCCGGCCCGGGACCTGGCGTACGCGCTAGCGGTCTCCCGGGTGCTCCGGCCCGCCTCCAAGCTGTCCACCGCGAGCTGGTGGCAGGACGTGACGCTCGGCCCGGACCTGGGCGTGGCGGGCACCTCCACCGACGACATCTACGCCGCGATGGACTGGCTGGTCTCCCGGCAGGACGACATCGAAAAACAGCTCGCGCGCCGCCACCTGCGCGAGGGCGGGATCGCCATGTTCGACCTGTCCTCGTCCTGGGTGGAGGGCAGCTGCTGCGAGCTGGCCGCGTCCGGGTACTCCCGCGACGGCAAGCGCGGCAAGGCCCAGATCGAGTACGGGCTGCTGACCGACGAAGACGGCCGCCCGGTGGCGGTGCGGGTCTTCGCCGGGAACACCGGCGACCCGAAGACCTTCCCCGGGGCGGTGGACGCGATCCGGGACAAGTTCACGCTCCGGCAGATGATCATGGCCGGGGACCGGGGCATGATCACCTCGGCGCGGATCAAGGACCTGCGCCAGCTGGACGGCATGGCGTGGATCACCTGCCTGCGTGCCCCGGCCATCAAGAAGCTCATGCACGATGACGGCCCGCTCCAGCTCAGTCTCTTCGATGAGCAGGACCTGGCCGAGATCACCTCCGGTGACTTCCCCGGCGAGCGGCTGATCGCCTGCCGCAACCCCGTCCTGGCCGAAGAACGCGCCCGCAAGCGCCAGGACCTGCTGGCCGCCACCGAGGCTGACCTGGCCAAGATCGCCGCCCGGGTGCGGGCGGGGCGGGTCAAGGACCCCGGCAAGATCGGCGTGCAGGCCGGGAAGGTCATCAACAAGCGCAAGGCCGCCAAGCACTTCCTCCTCGACATTGCCGAAGGCCGCATTTCCTGGCGCCGCGATCAGGACAGCATCGACGCCGAGGCGCTCACGGACGGGATCTACGTCATCCGCACCCCCGTCCCCGCGGAAACCCTCGACGCCGGCGGCGCCGTCGCCGCCTACAAGGGCCTTTCCAGCCTCGAACGCGACTTCCGCTCCATCAAGGCCGACGACCTGGACCTGCGGCCAATCTTCCACCGGCTCGACGACCGGGTCCGCGCCCACGTGCTGATCTGCATGCTCGCCTGCTACCTCACCTGGCACCTGCGCCAGGCCTGGGCACCGCTCACCTACGCCGACGAGCACCCGCCCGCCCGCGCCAGCCCGGTCGCCCCCGCCCGCCGGTCGGCATCCGCCGACGCCAGAGCCTCACGCAAAACCGGGCCCGGCAGGCAGCCCATCCGCAGCTTCCGCGACATCATCGACCACCTCGCCACCCTCACCCGCAACGACCTGCGCTACGGCCAGGCCGTCATCCCCGCCCTCGCCGAGCCCACCCCAGACCAGCGCCGCGCCTTCGACCTCCTCGGCGTCCCGGTACCCCTGACCATCACGTAGACACGAACAAGCCACCCCGGGAACCGCAAACCCCAGCCCAGCCCCCGAACAATCCCACCTCGCCAGACGTAACTTCGGGCTAGGCTGCGCTGCGGTATTCGTTGATCAGGCTGCCGAGGACCTGCCTGCGCTCGATCCGGGCGGTGATATGGACGACGTGGCCGGACTCGCGCAGCGGAGGTTCCTGCTGCAGGCCCTGGTCCGGTCGGTGGTCGTTATAGTGCCGGGCGTACTCGGGCAGCACCTCCCGCAGGTGCTGCTCGCCGAGGATCAGCACGTGGTCCAGGCACTCGCGGCGAAGGGTGCCCACGAACCGCTCCGCATAGGAGTTCGCCCGCGGCGACCGGACCGGCGTCCTGATCACCCGCGTGCCGTTACCGGCGAAGACGCCGTCGAACGCCGTGGTGAACTTGCTGTCCCGGTCGCGGATGAGGAACCTGAGCCGTCCGGCCCGCTCGCGGAGTTCGATCAGGAGGTTGCGGGCCTGCTGGGCAGTCCAGGCCCCGGTCGGATGAGCCGTGACGCCCACGATATGGACGGCCCGGGTCTGGATCTCCATCACGAACAGTACGTATACGCGCCGGAGCAGCACTGTATCCACGTGCAGGAAGTCACAGGCAATGATGCCGGACGCCTGGGCTTTCAGGAACTGCCGCCACGCCGGCGACGCCCGCCGCGGCGCGGGACCAAGCCCGGCGGTGGTCAGGATCCGCCGGATCGTCCCCTCCCCCACGCGGTGCCCCAGTCCCAGCAGTTCGCCCTGGATGCGCCGGTACCCCAGCGCGGGTTCTCCCGAGCCAGCTGCTCCACCAGCGCCCACACCTCGTCCGGGACCGGCGGCCGTCCCGGCGTGCTCGGATAGGCCCATTTCTTGCTGATAAGGCGCCGGTGCCAGGCCAGCAAGGTGCCGGGGGTCACGAGCCGGCGCAGCAGCAGGTGCCTGGGCAGCAGCCTGGCCAGGGCGGCGAGCACGGCGCGGTCAGCCCGGTCCGGGCTCGGGCGGGCGACCTGACGCCGCAGCACCGCGACCTCGTGCCGCAGGACCAAGATCTCCGCGTCCTTGGCGGCGTTACCGCGCGCCGGGAGCACCAGCCAGCCAAGCACCCGGATCATAAACAGGTAGACGAGACGGATAAGCACGAGAGCCGAGCGTAAAGGAGCAGGTCAGACCCTGCGCATGGTTTTGGCACGGCACAGGTCCCAGCCACGTTCCTGACCCTGCAGCAAAACCCCAGCTCACGGTATGAGACCGAGTTTCCGAGCGGGACAGGGCTATCGGTACTCACAGGCTCGTACCCCCCAGCTTGCCAGCCAGCTTTATTTGACTATAATTCAGGTCATGACGATGATAATTCCTCTGGCGGACGCCAAGGCCCGGCTGTCCGCGGTGCTTGACGATGTACGGGATACGCACGACCGCGTCGTGATCACCCGCAACGGCCGCCCTGAGGCCGTGATCATCTCCGTGTCGGATCTGGAAACCATAGAAGAGACCCTCGATCTGCTGTCCACGCCCGGCGCGATTGACGAGATCCGTACCGCAGAGGCTGAGATCGCGCGCGGCGAGGCCATCGGCGCCGACGAACTGCGGCGCCTGATGGCAGAGCGCGTACGGAATGAGCGCGACGCCGGGTGAGCGATGAGGCATACGCCCTGTCGCTGGCCCCGGCCGCCCGGCGCATCCTCGTCGAGGGACCGCCACGCGGACTGCCGGTAGCGGCCGCGGCGGCGGTCACCGAGTTCCTGACCGGCGCGCTACTAGACAACCCGCACCGGGTAGGCAAGCCGCTCGCCCGTGAGCTAGCCGGGTACCATTCCGCGCGGCGCGGCGCGTACCGGGTGGTCTACCGGATCGACGAGCCCGCCCGGACCGTCCACGTCGTGCGCATCGACCATCGCGCCGACGTATACCGAACACGCTAGTCCCGGCGGCACGGGGCGCGGGACAGGAGCCGAGGTGAGTGCGGCGGTCGGCTCCCTGGAAGGTACCTGGCCAGGTCAAATTCGGGCGCTGCCAGCGAGGATCACGGATCGTGTCGGCCGCTTCCGCCGGGCTCGGGCACGGCTAACACATATTGGCGTGCCCGGGCATCTATACCTTTGCCGGCCATGGCCCAGACGCCCTCGGCGCAGTGGTCTAGACCTACGCGCACCGATGTTTGCTCCATGTTTGCTCGGATGTCTTGGTACGCGTCGGCAGCACCCGGCATCCGCCGAGCGGCGCCGATACGGGCGGCCGGACAAAATGGCAGCTCCCGGCACGCGCTAGCATAATTAAGCACCAGTTCAAAGAGAAGATACGAACAAATCAGCAGACTCTTAATCCGCGGGTTCGGGGTTCAAGTCCCTGGCGGCGCACCCATTCTGAGCAGGCCCTTTAGGGGGCTGCTCTTCTGTATCTGAAGACCGGTGGGACCGTGGTGGGTCCCGTGTCGCCGCCGCGCTGGCCGGCCTGGTGGTGATCGGGTCGGCGACGGGAATGTGACCAGTTCCGTCAGGGCACCCCGCGCGATGCGCATGGCTCCGCTCCGCCGGTAACCGGGTGGCGGGACCAGGAACATCGCCCGATTCTCAGGTCCGGAACAATCCCGAGGCTGTGATCCCGGGGCAAATCCGGGGCGCTGCCAGCAGCGATCACAAACCGTACCGGCCGTTTCGCCGGACTTCGGCGGCACATGACATATTGCGTCGTGCCGGGCCAGCTATACCTTTTTCGACGATGGCGACAGCCTCTCCTTGCCATGCCCCAGACACCTTCGGCTATATTGGTCTAGACCTATGCGCGCCGATGTTTGCTTCATGTTTGCTCGGATGCCCCGGCACACCCCGGTATCCGCAGCACGGCGCGGATGCGGGCGACTGGACGAAACGGCAGCTCCCGGCACGTGCTAGCATTACTTGACAGCAGTTCAAGCAGGATAAACGAACAAAGAAGCGGACTCTTAATCCGCGAGTTCGGGGTTCAAGTCCCTGGCGGCGCACCTTTCTGAGCAGGCCCTTTAGGGGCTGCTCTTCTGTATCTGAAGACCGGTGGGACCGTGGTGGGTCCCGTGTGGGACCAGCTGACAGGACCAGCTGCCGGCCGGTCGTGCTCGCGTTTCTACTCGTTGACATGCTGAAGGCCCGTGCCGCCGGGTCAGGCACCCAGACACTGCGCTGGACCGTGGTGCCGGTTCGCCTGGCATCCGGGCACGGTGACCATGGCGGAGCGGAGAAGCCACCGTCCGTTCCGCGAAGATCTAAATCTTTCTCCCGAACGGGCGGCGGTGACTCAGCTGCCGTCCTGCTTCCTGCGGTGGGGCCAGCGCACGATCTCGGAACCTGCTGTGATCCCGGCGAGCGGCATCGGCACGCCGAGGCCGCTCGCGGCACGTGAACTCGAACTCGGAAATTTAAGGTGTGAGGACGGTGATGAAGTCGCGGGTCCAGCCGGCGAGGTACTGACTGGCCGGGCGCAGCTGGCCGGGGCCGGCAGCCGACAGCGCGCCGCCCGCGGTGCGTGCGATGTCGAGCTGAAGGTTCCCGTTGATGTCCAGTTCCATTCCGATCCGCGCGCCGCTGCGAGCCAGCGCCTCGGCCAGGTCCTCGGGCGTGGCCGACGTGCTCGCCGCGTACAGCAGGTCCCCGGCGGGGTCCTGGCCGAGCGCACTGCGAGGGTCAAGCGCGACGTGGGAGTTCGTGCCGCCCCACCGCCACCACAGCGCCACCTGCGCGGTCGGCTGCCGGTTGAGCACCAGCGGCCACAGGTTCTGCCTGACGCTGTAGACGGCCTCGCCCCGGGCGGGCGCGCTGACCCCCCACACCGCGATCCGGGCCTGCCCGGACCGGTCGATGATCAGGCTGGCCAGGCCGAGGAGCAGCTTCTTGAACACGTGGCCTTCCTGCTCGTACCCGCCCGCGTGGGAGCGCATCAGGAAACCGCCGTTGAAAGCCGCCACTAGCCGCCGGCGTTCCGCGGCACCCACCGCCGGCCCGGCCTGGACCAGGCGGCTGTAGGCCGAGGCTGGGTCCCAGCTGCCGTCGTGCAGGACGTACCGGACCGGGCCGCGGAAGATCGCCACGGTGACGACCGCTCCGTCAGCGGTCCGCACCCGGGTCAGGGTTGTGTGCGAGGCGACCGGGCAGCTGACGGGCCTGGCGGCCGTCGACGCGGCTGTCGACGCAGCCGCGCACGTGGTTCGTGCCGGGCCTGGCGAGGCTGGTCCCGGCGGTGCCGCGGTCGTGCAGGCGGTCGCTGCCGGGACCAGCGCCAGGCAGCCGGCCACCAGGGCCACTAGGGCCGCCCTCACCTGAGCCACGTCACAGGACCGTCTCGGAGTACTTGGTTCGTGTTATGTCCTTAGGATCTCCGGTGATCTTCTGCGTCAGGACGGACGCGCTTCTGGGCAGCGTAAGACCTGGCCTCAGCGGGTGGCTGGCCTCGGCCGGGCGGACATGGTGACGAAGTCGCGTGCGTAGCTGGGGTCGAAGAAGGCGGCCGGGCCGCGGGAGGTGCCAATGAGCCTGGCGCCGTTGGACGGCGCGGCCAGGCCGTCCGTGGCCGCGGGCCTGAAGCTGGCGAACACCGGCCAGCTCGGGTTGATGTCAAGCTCCATCCCGCGCACCGCTCCTGCCTGCACGAGGAGATCGGCGACCTGGGGCGGGTCGAGCTGCGGGCCGGCCACGTAGACCAGGGCGCCGTCCGCGGTGACGCCGAGGCCGGACCGCCACTGGTGGTCCGTGCCGTGCTGACCGTGCCCGCAGGGGCAGGTGCCGCCCCACACCCGCCAGGTGCGGGTGGACGCGCGGGCGCTAGGCCTTCCGTTGACGACCAGCGGGAACAGGTTCTGCCTGACGGCCGCGACGGACGGCGTCATGGCGACGTCGGTACCCCAGGCGCCGACCGTGACGGACCCGTTGTCGTAGATCACCAGCGAGGCGGCCCCGCGGACCAGCGGTACAACCGTCCGGCCCTCGGTGTAGTAGCCGCCGTGGGCGTCCGCCATCTTGAAGCCGCCGTTGAACGCCGCGACCAGGGAACTGGCCGCCGACCGGGTGACCGGCGCGGTGTACTTGTACGGTCCGCCGCCCGGTGACAGCGACCCCGAGTACAGCCGCGCCGACAGCAGCCTCGTATCCATCCAGGCGATACCGGCCCGCTCGGTGCCACCGGGCGGAACGAGCAGCGTCTGGTAGATCGCGGGCGTGCCATCGACGAGCCGCCCGGCCGGCTGCCACACTCCCTCGCCGGCGTACGGCGGCGCTCCGGCGAATGCGCTCCGGGTCGCCGGCCGGGGAAGCGCCAACGCCCCGTCACTGCCGGTGCGCGAAGCCACGCGGCCAGCGGTCGTGCCCGACGGCGTGACGACCGTCTGGCGCGCCTGAGGCTGCTTCGGCGCGGTGACCGCGCTGCAGGCGGCCAGCGCGGTCACTCCCGACAGCAGCACGACGAGCGGCAGAAGCCTGCCAGTGCGGTTACTCTTCCAGGTCACGGCCTCACGGTAGGGGGACAAGCGCTGGCTGGGGCATTCAAAGCATCTGAAAATGGTCTGGACGGGTGCCGAACCCGGCCGGGTTAGCGCTAGCTGATAGCGGTGCCGAACAGGTGCCCGATGCCGTAGGCGAAGGCCAGGCCAAGCGCGCCGCCGATGACGACCCGCAGCACCGCGCGGCGGATGCCGCTGCCGCCCAGGCGGGCGCTGAGGGCACCCGCCTGGTCCAGCGCGATCAGGACGGCGGCGAACGTACCCGGCAGCCGCGCCGCGGCCGGGGCAGCAAGATGGCCAGCAGCGGCAGCAGGGCACCGGAGGTGAACGACAGCGCCGATGCGGCGGCGGCCTGGACCGGGCTGGGGATGCCATCCGGGTCGATGTGCAGCTCGGCTCGAGGTGCGCGGCCAGGGCGCCCTGGACGGTGAGCTCGGCGGCGACGGTGCGGGCGGTCGCCGCGGACAGAGTGGGTCCCGGCCGTATTCAGAGGAAGTTCATTTGGCTGCATGCGGATCTAGCGCAGATGCAGAAATACACCATGCGCTCTTCATGGGCGCGCCAGAGTTGCGCCCCGTAACTTGCAGGAAACCTGAAAGGCGGGTGCGCTGTGTCGCTGGCGCGGATATGGGACGGGCGCGTTGCGGGCTGGCATGAGCACGTCACGTCGACGATCGGACTCGACCGGCTGCTGGCCATCGCGGCTACTGGGGCGGCCGATGCCTGCGTGGATTTGGGTGCGGGCACCGGGTTGGTGGCGCTCGCGCTCGCGCCGCTCGCGGGTTCGGTGCCCGCGGTCGATATCTCGCCGGTCATGGCTGAGTCCCTGGCCGCGCGGGCCGCGCAGGCAGGACTGGGCAACGTCGCGACCGGGGTGGCGGACCTGCGGGCCTTCCAGCTGCCGGCGGCGAGCGTCGACCTGGTCGTGTCCAGTTACACGCTGCACCACCTGCGGGACGAGGACAAGCGGACGCTGGCCGCCGAGGCGGTGCGGTGGCTGCGCCCTGGGGGCCGCATCGTGGTCGCGGACATGATGTTCGGCCGCGGCGCGACCCGGCGCGACCGGCGGATACTCCGGGAGAAGGTGACGGCGTTCGCTGTCCGGGGGCCAGCCGGCTGGTGGCGGATCGCCAAGAACCTCACCCGGTACGGATTCGGCGTGGGTCACGAGCACCCGGCCACGCCGCAATTCTGGCAGCTGGCACTGCGCGAGGCTGGCTTCACCGACGTGCGCTTCGAGCCGCCGGGCCCCGCCCCGCCTTTTCCAGAGGAGGAACCAGAAATGGCGCTGCGCCAGCTCTCCCGGCTCATACGCCGCCTGGCTCACCGGGTCCAGCGGCAGGGATTCCGGCCGCTGCGCCGGGGTCCTGTAATCGCTGCCTGGGACGTTCGTCCCTATGCTGCAGGCGCGCATGGGAGTGTTCTTGTGCGCTGGGGGTGGGCATGGTGACAGATGAGGTGACGCCTGGGCGGGCAGTGCCGACAACCCCGGCGGTCCGGCCGGCCCTCCGGCGGCGAGTTGCGGTGACCGTGGTCGTGGTTGTCTTTGCTGTCCTGACGGCGGCGGGGTTTATCGGAACGGCCCGTTACGTTTCCTCGTTCGTGCTCTACCGCGGGTTCCCGCCGCCGAGTGCGCCGGCGAGCGTGGTTGTCAGCGGGCCGGGAGGCAGCAGGCAAGTGCCGGTGGTCCTGCCCAGCGTGCAGACCCTCGTGGTGCCTAGCGCGGCTCTCGGCGGCTTTCCTGACCAGGTATCCGTGGTGCTCCCGCCCGGGTATGGTAGCCATCCCGGGCAGCGGTATCCGGTCCTGTACCTCCTGCACGGGACTCCCGGGCAGCCGGCTCAGTACCTGAACGTCGGCCAGGTGGTCACCACCGAGGCGACGCTGGTGGCGGCGGGGCGGATGAAGCCCGTGATCTTGGTCATGCCGACCGGCGGCCGGTCGGTGCTGGCCGACACGGAATGGGCTAACGGGATTAGCAAGGCAAACGCGTGGGAGACCTTTGTCGCCCGGGATCTTGTCGGCGCGATCGATGCCCGCTACCGCACGATAGCCAGCGCGAGCGGCCGCGGTATCGCGGGCTTGTCGGAGGGCGGCTACGGAGCGCTCAACATAGGACTGCACCATCCGGGCGAGTTCGGCCTGCTGGAAAGCTGGTCGGGCTACGAGATGGCGGACAACATACCCGCCATCTTCGGCCATGGCCCGGGCCTCCTGGCCTACAACAGCCCCGCGCGGACGATAGCGTCCGTGGCCGGCCAGGTGCGGGCCCGCCGCACCTACCTCTGGTTCTACTGCGGAACCCGAGACCCGCTTGCGTCGCAGGACCGCGCCTTTGCCGCCGCGCTCACCAGGCTGGGTATCGCGCACCGGTTCTTCGAGGTTCCCGGCGCACACAACTGGGCGTTGTGGCGGGGGCAGATGCCCCAGTCGCTGATCATCGCGTCGGAGCACCTAAGTCATGGGTAGTTACCTGCGCGGCACCGCGGTCATCGCGGCCCGGGCGACCGCAGTGGTGCTGGCGATCGTGCTGGCGCCCCTGGCGGCGGCGGGCTGGCTTTACTGGGTGCGGGCCCGGGTGGTCGGCTGGCCGGGGCCGCGGGTAGCAGACGCGCTGCCGCTGGACGAGCTGCCCGGCCACGACAGCGTCCCGCTGATCGTCTGCGTCGCGGCCTTCGCCGCCAGCGGTTTGATGCTCGGGCTGGCGGCGCGGGCGGTGCGCCTGGACCGCCTGACCGCAGCCTGGGCCCTCGCGGCCGGGACCGGGATCTGGCTGCTCGCCATCAACGCGGTCAGCCTGTTCGTCGTCCGCCAGGTGCCTGCCGCGCAAGCGCTGCGCGCGGCGGCCGGCCTGCAGCCCGTCTACATCGCGGCAGCGCTGGCCGGCGCCGGAGGGGCGCTGCTCGGCAGGCGCGGGCACCGCGGCAGCGTAGCGCCGCGGCTGCTTGCCTGGCTGGTGGCCGCCGCCGGGGCCATCGACCTGGTGTCGGCCCTTTTCCCTGACCTCAGTTCGGCTCTCGGCTCGCTGGCGCGGTTCGCGCCTGGCGCGGCCGGGCCGGCCGCGCATACCCTGGTAGTCCCCGCAGGCGTCCTGCTGGTGCTGGCCTCCAGGGGCTTGCTCCGCCGGAACCGGCGTGCCTGGCGCCTTGCCGTCGCGCTGCTGAGCCTGTCGGTGCTGCTGCAGTTGCTCCGCGGCCCGGACTACGCCGGCGCGATCGTGGCGGGGCTCACGACGATGGCGCTGCTCGCCCGCCGCGATGATTTCGCCTATCACGGCGATCCGTCGGCCGAGCCGTCCGCTCTGCTGCGACTGTCGGGGATGCTGCTGGCCGCGCTGCTCTACGGTGTCACCGCCTTGACGATCTACCGGACGGCGTCCGGCCTGCCCTTCAGCCCGGCAGCCGCGCTGCTTGGCACCCTGCGGGCGATGGGCGGCCAGCTGCCGAGCGACGTGGACCTGCTGCCCACCGAATTCGCCGAGTGGTTCCCGCTCTCGGTCCTGTCCATCGTGGCTATCGGCGTCATCTGGGCGGCTGCCGTATGGATCCGCCCCTGGCGTCAGCGCATGTTCCGCGATACCGACCGCCACGGCCAGGCCACCGAGATCGTCCGCCGCTGGGGAGCCGACACGCTGGCACCGTTCGCGCTGCGCTCCGACAAGGAATGGTTCGTGACCGGCGGCACGCTCATCGCCTACCGGGTCGTCCGCGGCGTCGCGCTGATCAGCGGCGACCCGATCGGGCCACCCGGGGAGACGGAGCCTGCGCTCAGGGCCTTCCTCGCCCATGCCCGGGAGCACGGCTGGCGGGTAGCCGTCCTCGGCGCCGCTGGCCAGTCCCTCGGGATCTACCAGGACCTGGGACTGCGCCCGCTGTACCACGGTGACGAGGCGGTCATCGATGTCCAGGAGTTCTCGCTGGAGGGCCGCCGCATGCGCACCGCCCGCCAGGCCACTCACCGGCTCGAGCGGACCGGGTATCAGGCGGAGGTGCTCATGGCGGGGGACGTGCCGACCGCGCTGCACGCGGAGCTGGTCACGGTGGACCGGGCCTGGCTGCGGGACGGGGCCAGGAAGGGCTTCGCCATGGAGCTCGACGGCCTGTTCCGGCTTGGCGGCAGCGACGCGGCGTTCGTCATCGGCCGGGACCCGAACGGCGGGATGGCCGGGTTCTTGCATCTCGTGGTGTGTCCCGCCAGCCGCTCCCTGTCGCTGTCCACGATGCCGCGACTGCGGGACACGCCCAACGGGTTCACCGCCTGGCTCATCACCGAGACGGCGTCCTGGGCCCGCGATCACGGGTACGCCCACCTGTCGCTGAACTTCTCTCCCTTCGCCGGCCTGCTCGGTCCCGAGACCGGGCTGCAGTCCGCGCAGCGCCTGCAGCGGCGGGTCCTGCTGCGGCTGAAGAACGTCATGGACCTGCAGCTGGACAACCTGCTCCGGTTCAACGGCCAGTTCGCGCCCGCCTGGATTCCTCGCTACGTCATCGTCCAGGCCTGGGCCGACCTGCCCAGGGTAGCCGTGGCGGCGATGGCCGCCGAGGGCTACCTGCCGTACGCCGCGCTGATCCGCGGGCGAGGCTGGGCGCCGGCCTCCGAGCACGAAGACCGCCCCGAGCCCGACGCGCGGCAAGCAGCAGCCGCGGCACCCCAGAAGAACCCATGACCCTGACAGCGGGCCTGCTCCTGGCGCTGCTGTCGGCTGCCGCCCTGAACTACGGCTTCTACCTCCAGCACAAGATGTCGGGCACCCTCCCCGCCCTGACGCTGCGGCATCCCCTGTCGTCCCTGTCCCTCCTGTTCACCAACTGGAAGTGGCTGGCCGGATTCGCCACCGGGCTCGGCGGGTGGGCGCTGTACATCGCCGCGCTGGGCCTCGCGCCGCTCGCCCTCGTGCAGGCCACCTCGGCTGGCGGCGTGGGACTCCTCGCGCTGCTCGTCCAGCGCGGCGGCGGCAGCCTGACCAGGCCCGAGCGCGTGGCGGTGGCCCTGTCGGTCGGCGGCCTCGCCCTGCTCGGCCTGTCCCTGACGGCCGGCGCCAGCCGGGCGCCGGCGCCCGGCTGGACCGCCCCCCTGAGCTGGACGCTCGGCTCTGCCGTCCTTGCCCTGGTCGCCGCCGTTCCCGGCCGGGCCCTGCTCAGGCCCGGCGCCGGCCTCGCGGTCGCGGCGGGACTGCTGTACGCGGCCGGCGACGTCGCGACCAAGGCAGCGGTTGGACGTGTCAGCCCGGTGCTCTTGTTCGCCGCCTTGGTCCCCGTCTGTCACGGCCTGGCGTTCGCGGCCCTGCAAATGGGCTTCCAGCGGGGGACCGCCATGGCTACGGCCGGAGTATCGGGCCTGCTCACCAACGTCCTGCCGATCCTCGCCGGCCTGACGATCTTCGCGGAGCCCATGCCCGGCGGTGCCGCGGGAATCCTCCGCGGTCTCGGCTTCGCCGGCGCGGTTCTCGGCGCGGCACTGCTGGCCGGGCGCGCGGGCGACGCTAGCCTCACGACCTGAAGCGCCGCGGGGCCTCGGTGCCCGTTGGCAATAGGACGCGGAGATCTTCGCATGAGCCTTACGGCGTAGCCGACCGCGCCGGTCAGTCCCCTGGGGATCCACGGACATATGTGCGGACGGCTTGCAGGCAACTGACGCTGACACCAGGCTGCGAGGACGGTGTCCACCGGCCCGGGGTCTGCGACCCTTTGCCTGCGCACGGCAGGCTCCGGGCATGGCATCCTGTCCTCCTGAAGTTTCGGCTGCGTCAGCGGGAGGCGCCTGGCAGCCACAGGCTGACCACGGCACCGCCGCCCGGTCTGTTGCGTGCGGCCGCTGTTCCGCCGTGGGCGGCGGCGATCGCCGCGACGATGGCCAGTCCGAGGCCGGCTCCTCCGCTGTCGCGGGAGCGGCCGGTGTCGGGGCGCCGGAAGCGCTCGAACGCGTGCGGCAGGAAATCCGCCGGGAATCCTGGGCCGGCGTCACGGACCTCGATGGCGAGGTCGGGGCCGTCTTCCCTGGCGGCGGTCACGATGACCGATCCGGCGGGAGCGAAGCGCGGCGCGTTGCCGAGCAGGTTGTCGATGGCCTGGCGGATGCGGTCCGGGTCGACGCAGGCCCGGGCTCCGGCTGTCGGTGATCCGGGCGAGCCTTTCCGCTTCTTCCGCGGAGCCGCGCACGGCGGCGGCGAGTTCCCCGGGGCTGCGGCCCGGCCGCCCGGCCAGCTCGAGTTCCCCGCGCAGCACGGCGAGCGGGGAGCCCTCGGTAGCGGCCGGTCACCAGGATGGCAGTGCCCGCCCCCGCGCTCAGCACGCGAATGCCAGGAACAACGGACGCCCGCACCACGTAGTGCGGAAGCACCAGGATCCTCTTGACGAGCCACGGCCAGCGGAACAACGGCTGGTCCAGTCATTCCCCGCGCGGCTCGCCGGCCTCCAGCTCCGCCGCGATCTGTGTTGCCCGGGCGTCGATGGCCGGCCAGTCGCGGAAGTCGCCGGCCGGCATGGCCGCCCCGGCGGGCATGTGCTTGACGAACCGCTTGTCGGGGCCAACAGGCGGCGCGTCCGGGTCGTAGGCGCCAAAGAAGACCTGCTCGCCGCGCGGGTGCAGCAGCGTCGCGAGCTCGTCGAACTCCCTCGGCCTGCTGGCTTCGAGGACGTTCTTGCCGACCTTGTTCACCAGGTTGGTGCCGAGCGGGTCACTGCTGAACAGCCACACGGGACGCGCCGCGAGTTGCCTGCGATAACGCCGGGAAAACAGTACGGCCGGCTTGAGCCAGTGGAACATGTATGCCGCGCCGCCGAGGACGACCGCGTCGAAGGACCCGACGTCCTTGACGTCCTCGACGGGCCTGGCCTCGGCTGACCAGCCCGTCGCGGTCAGGGCGGCAGCAATCCGATCGGCAATCCCGGCAGTGGCGCCATGCCGGGTGGCGTAGGCCACGAGGACCATCATGGCATCTCCTCTGGTAAGTAGCAGGCGGCACGCTCCTCAGCGCGACGAACATGACCCCGCGCGCCGTGTCCCGCTCGTACGCTCGAGGAGGCGCTAACTGCAACGTTGAGTCCAGTCCGGTGGCCGGCCAGGGCCGAACGTCACCGGTCAGCCCGCCGAAGTAGCGGGCAGCCCCGGTGCCGCCGAGGAGGAGGGCCAGCATCGCTGGCTTCGACTCAGCGAAAAACGCTGATCGAGCAGACCCGCGAGTACTTCGAACAAGCGCGTACTCTGACGATTCGCTGAGGAAGCCCCTCTTATGCATCAGAGGTTCTTTCCATACCGTTGCTTACCGTGAACCTGGACGCGCGCGCATCGACTAGCCGAACCGGCGCCGCTGTGGAAGGCACTGCGCGTTCTACCGCCGTGAACGCCGCGTTGCTTTTGGCGGTGCCGGCGGTGAGCGGCCAGTGAGCCGCTCCCGTTCGCAGCGCAGGCCCTCGCGGCCCCCCGCGACCCCTCCGCCTCCGCCTCCGCCCCAGCCGGCGCCTGGTTCGCTGAGCCCTGACGTGCTGGGCCGGGCGCTGCTTCCGTTGCGGGCCTTCCTCGGCTTCACGTTCTGCTTCGCCGGGCTTCAGAAGCTCGCCAATCCCGGGTTCTTCCAGGCCAGTAATCCCGGGTCGATCCAGGCGCAGCTGGCTGGCGCGGCCCGGCGCAGCCCCATCCACCCGTTGATCTCGCCGCTGACCCATCTCGCGGTCCCGCTCGGCGTCCTGATCGCGGTCGCCGAGCTCGCCGTCGGCCTCGGCACTCTGCTCGGGTTGTGGCAGCGGCTGGCCGCGGCGGGTGGCGTCGCGCTGTCGCTGCTGTTGTTCCTGACGGTCAGCTTCCACGCATCGCCGTATTACACCGGCGCGGACATCGTGTTCGCGTTCGCGTGGACGCCGCTGCTGCTGGCGGGCGCCGGTCCGCTCTTGTCCGCCGACGCGGCGATCGCGGCCCGGGCGCGTGCGCGGCGCGGCTCTCGACGGGTGAGTGCGGAGGAGGCCAGCCGCCGGGAGGTCGTGCTGAAGGGGACCGTGACGGCCGTGGCGGCGGTCACGGGCCTGATCCTGGGTGGTGTGGTGGCCGGCCTGGGCCGGCTGGCCGGCGGCACGAAAAACAACTCCGGCACCGCGCAGTTGTCCCCGACCCAGTCGGCGTCCGCGCCCAACGCGGCGCCCGGCTTCAATGGTTCCAGTGGGTCCGGTGGCGGCCATCCGGCTGGCACGGCGATCGGACCTGCCAAGGATGTCCCGGCCGGCGGCGCCGCGTCGTTCACCGATCCCCGCACCGGCGACCCCTCGATCGTGATCCAGGCCACGGCCGGCAAGTTCGTGGCCTTCGACGCGGTGTGCCCGCATGCCGGCTGCACGGTCGAATACGACCAGTCCGCCGCTCTCATCATCTGCCCGTGCCACGGTTCGCAGTTCAACGCCGCCACCGGTGCAGTCGAAACCGGCCCGGCCGCCACCGGCCTGAACCCCATCACGATCGCCAAGGGCAGCAACGGCCAGCTCTACGCCACATGAACCCCGCCGCCTGGTTCGCCCCGGCAAGTCCGGTCTGGCAGCTGTCATGTCTGCCAACGCCATGCTGTCATGAGCCTGCATCTTCCCAGGAGTCAGCGCCCTCAAGGTTCCCGGAGCGGTCCGCCACCGCGAACGGCCTGCGCCAGCTTCAGGTACCTGGCCCGGTTGTCACGGATCAGCCTGTCCCGGACAGCGGCGTTAAGCGCGGACCGATTCCGGTCATGTCCATGTCCTGGGCGTGACCGCGCACCCGGACGGTGCCTGGACGGGCGACGACTTCGCCGCGACCGGCATCTCCGTGCTACGTCCGCCCGCCGGGAACGGGGAACCGTAAAGAGCCGTCAGCCCGGGGGCCAGCAGGGATCACGAACCGTACCGGCCGCTTCCGCCAGACTTCGACTACACCTGGCATATCGCGTCATGCCAGACATCAATACCTTTGCCGACGATGCCCACGCCCTCTCCCGGCCGCGTCTCCGATACCCTCGGTCGCAGTGGTCTAGACCAGTGCGCATCGATGGCTGCTCCATGTTTGCTCGGACGCCCCGGTACGCCCCGGTACGCCCCGGCACCGCCCGGTATCCGCAGCGAGTCACGGATACTAGCGCCCGGACAAAATGGCAGCTCACGGCACGTGCTAGCATTATTTGACAGCAGTTCAAGGCGAAGAAACGAATACAGGAGCGGACTCTTAGTCCGCGGGTTCGGGGTTCAAATCCCTGGCGGGGTACCCGTACTGACCTGGGGTTTTACCGCTTCAGGTCGTTTTTTATCTGTCCGTTTTGTCCCCATGTTGGATCCGTGTTAGCTCGTGAGTCAAGCTCGTGAGTCACGACCGGGTCATGGCGGGCTTGTCAAAGCGGCCGCGATCGGGCCGCGCCGGGCGACGGTCGGCCACCGCGTTCACTAGACCGATGGGCTATGCCTCTTGGATCACAGCTGGAACCGGGTCCAGTGCACCATGCCGATGCCGTCACGCAGGGTGAAAACCGCTGCTAATGCTCTCGCGACTGCCGCGCCGACTGGACGCCAGGGGCACCGCGGCGCGCCTGGGCATGCGCCTGATTGCCGGGCTGCGCAGCGACGTCGCCTGCAGCTAGGCCGCTCCTAGCTGCTCGCAAAACACGAGGTCAGCGATCGTGACAGGGTTCTCGGCACCCACGGGCCCGATACGGTGCCGGTGCCGGCCGGGAAGGGCCCCGCCCGCGCGGCGCGCAGCGGCGCGGCGGCGATGTCGCCGCCCCCGACCGGGCCGCCCGGCCAGACTGCCTGCGGGTAGGCGTGCTCAGCGGGCGGGGTGATGTGCACGAGGTCTGGATGGAACGGGGCCGGGCCGGTGGCCGTGTCCGCCCGCCAGCTCGTCCCCGAGGAAGACCGCGGATAGCACCGAGCCTGACCATCGGGGGCGTACGTGGCCGCCGGGCTGTCTCATCGCCCTGATCGCGCTGCCGTTCCGGAACCGCTCAGCCGGCGTCGCGGCGGCCGAAGACGCGCTTGGCGATGGACACCGTGCCGATGACGGCGAACAGCCCCAGGAGCACCGCTGACGGGATGATCGTCGGGCCGCCCCCCGTGCCCGTGTTGTTGCCGAAGACCATGTCGCCGCCGAAGATGCCGTCGAACATCACGGCGAGCCACATCGCGATGATGCTGACCGCGCCCCAGAAACCGGGGACGAGGAGCAGCGCCGCGACACTCCGGCGGTCGGGCTTGTCAGTGGAGGGCTCATGCGTCATTACCGTAGTCATGACTCCCCCTTTCTCCATTTTCAGCCTTATCCCCGGCGGGCTCGCGCGGCCAGGGGCGTTGGTCATGACCTGGCCGGAATAGGTCCGGGCTTGCCGGGACCTGGGTAAGAAAAGGACGTGATCTCGGGACTGGCTGAGCTGCGCGGCCCTCGCCGTGCCTGGCTGGCCGGTGACCTGCTGGCCGGCGTTACCGTCGCGGCCTACCTGGTGCCACAGGTGATGGCCGCGGTGCGGGGATGCGGGCCAGTGCGGCGGCCGTGCCGGCGTCGCCGATCACCGTGATGCCGGGCTCGGCGTCCAGCAGGTTACGGACGCCGAGTCGGACGACCTCGCGTTCGCCGAGCAGGAAGATGCTGACCTGCGCGCCTGGTGCCTGCGCTCAGGAGGGCGGGGTGCTGGGGTAACTGGCGGCGGCAATGCGGCGGGCTCGTTCGGCGCGCTGCTTGATGCCGATGAGCATGCGGCGGTCCATCGCGAAGCCGACCGGTTCGATGATGGCGGGCCCGAACTGGAGCCGGGTCAGGAGGTCACCGGAAGTGTCGCACCGGTAGCGGCTGATGACCCGGCAGCAGGCCGGGCCGGCCGGCTCGACGAGGAACAGCCAGCTCGCAGCCATCCAGCGATCCTCCTCCCGGGCTGGCGCATGCGGGTGCGGGGGCTCCCCCGGCCGGCCGCCGGCGCTCATGCCGCGCACGGGCGCCATGTAGGCGACCAGCGCCCGGCCCGGCTCCACCGACACGATGCGCAATGCCGGCACCTTCGGGTGGAGGCTCAGTTCCGCGCCCTCGCGCGCGGCCCACTCCGGGTGGATTGTTCCGGCGGCGCGACCCACGGCCATATGCCCTCGGCGGGCGCGTCGACCTTGATGGTGTGCGTCCAGCCCCACCGTGGTTCCGGGACCAGTTCGTCACCGGGATACCGGGCCGCGGCCGCCTCCGCGGCCGCTCCCCACCTGCCGCGCCTGCCCCGGCTGAACGGGGTCAGCAGCGCGGCCACCATGACGGCCACGCCAGCGGCACCTTGCGCGACATCACGCCATCCGCCGCCCGTGCCATCACAGGCCCCCCGTTGCGCGGACTCGGGGCGCGGGCGCTTCTGCAGGGACTACGGGATGCACGAAGCACCATCCCGCACCTCACGTCGAGACCAGGCCCGCCGCTTCCCAGCCCTCTGCGCCCAGCCTGTCCGGTTCCGCAACAGCGCCCTTGAGTCTCGTGAAATCTGCAACGGCATGCCTCCAGCCCTGCATCTGTACTCCTCTCCGTCTTCTATCCCTGCGTGCGAGCAGGATCTCTGGCCTCTTCTTGCAACTGGCGGCGCGGCTCAAGGACCACGACCGCGGTCTGCATGGAGCGGCGCGCGGCGTAGGCATCGAGGTTCTTGTCGATCTGCCGCCATCGGGCCCACAGGCGCTCGCGCTCGTCGCCCTGTGCTGCCCGGCCGGTGACCTGGCGGGGACCGTCGACGGCACCGGCCGTGGCGTCGGGGTGCGCCTGGAGGTTGAGCCACCAGGCGGGCTCGGCATCGCCCCAGCCGTTCATGGCCATGGTGACGAGGTTCGGCCCGTCTTCGAAGTAGCCGAGGATCACGGGACGGGCCCGGCCCGTCCGCCGTCCGATCGTGGTAAGGCGCATGGCGCCCCACCCGCCGGACTTGGGCCGCCACAGGCCGAGCCGCCCGCCCGTCCACCCGTACAGGCGGCGATGGGCGATCCAGGCAAGCCGGATGAACCAGCGGGGCGGAAGTGGCGCCCTGGCGGGCTTCGGGTCAGGCATGATTCGGCACTCCGTGCTGTCGGCCCGGCTAGCTGCTGAGGCTGCCGAGGGTTACCGTCACGGTTGACGTGGCGCCGTCACGGGATACCTGTGCCTGCACGCGGTCGCCGGGCTTGCGCGCGGCCAGCACCGACTGCAGCGCGGCGAGGGAGGCAGTCGGCTGGCCGGCCAGCGCCGTAATGATGTCGCCGGACTGGATTCCGGCTTTGGCCGCCGCGCCGCCCGGGGTGACGGCGACCACGCCGATCCCGGCGGGCTGGCCGCTGGCGTCGGCGACGGTCTGTGCGCTGATGCCAAGCGAGGCCCGGCCGGAGCTGGTGACCTTCCCGGTGGCGATCAATTGGGCGGCGATGCTGGTGACCGTGTCGCTGGGGATCGCGAACCCGATCCCTGCCGCGGCGCCGCCTATCTGCGGGTCGGCGGCGGCCAGCGTCGGGATGCCGATCACCTGCCCGGCCAGGTTGACCAGGGCGCCGCCGCTGTTGCCGGGATTGATGGCCGCGCTGGTCTGGATCGCGCTGATGAGGACCGCGGAGCTGCCCTGGCCCTCGGACACGGTCCGCCCGGTCGCGGAGACGATGCCGTCGGTCACGGTACCGGTCAGGCCGAGCGGGTTGCCCATGGCCAGCACGATCTCGCCTGCCCGCACCGAGGACGAGCGGCCGAACGACGCGGGGTGCAGCGACCCGGCCCCGGTTTGCACCCGGATCACCGCCAGGTCATCGGGCGCGAACACGCCCACGACCGAAGCAGCCAGCGGCTTGCCGCCGCTGGCCAGGCCCACCTGCAACGCTGTCGCGGTGCCGACCACGTGGGCGTTGGTGACGATATCGCCCCTGGCGTCGTACACCACCCCGGAACCGGACCCCTCGCTCGTCGAGATCTGCACGACCGATGGCAGCACCCGGGCGACGACCTGCTCGTACTGCTGCTCCAGGGAAGAGGCGGCCCCCGACGAAGGCACCGCGGAAGACGGCACGGCAGAAGAGGCAGCCGCAGAGGAGGGGCTTACGGACGCGCCCGACCCGCTTCCGCCAGCGCTGGTGCAGGCCACCGCGCTCAAGATGACCAGGGCGATTCCCGCCGCGCCCAGCCGCCGGCCGACCGCGGGACTCCATGGCCGGGCGAGCGCTGACGGGCCGCTTCCCTTGCTGCCCGGCACGCGGCTGCCATCCAGGTTGATGCCCATCCCGGCCCTCCTGCCCGCTCAACACGCCGACGTGACTAGGCCTATCGCGTCCTCCGGGGTCCCCTGTAGGGCCATTAGGCCCAGGCTTCCGGCACGAAACCGCCCCAAGACGGCAAGCACGTGACCATCGGCAGCCCGGAAGGGGCCTGACGGCCGCTGACGGCCTGCATGGGCCGCGCATGCTGGAAGCATGAGGACGCTGCTGATCACCCGGCTTGCGCTGGCCGCCGCCATCGCGACGGGCCTGGCGGCCTGCGGCGGCACGCAGCCCGGCAGGCAGGCGACGCCAGCTGCCTCGCCGCCGACCGCGAGCTCCCCGGCCCGGCCCTCGCCCAGCCCTCCAGCGACAAGCCCGGCCACGAGCCCCGCAGCGCCCGCCACGCGCCCGGTCACCGGCTGGCTCGCCGGGAAGGACTGGACCGTCATCCCCACCAGCCGGCACGTGGTCGCGCTGACGTTCGACGCCGGCGCCAACGCCAACGCCGTCCCGTCCGTCCTGGCCACCCTGCGACGCGAGGGCGTCCCGGCCACCTTCTTCCTGACCGGGGGCTTCGTGCGTGACTTCCCCGGGGCCGCCCGGTCGATCGCGGCAGCGGGGTTCCGGATCGGCGACCACACCGTCAGCCACCCGTACCTCACCCGGCTCGGCGACGCGGCAGTGCGGCAGGAGATCCTCGGCGCCGCGCGGCAGATCACCGCCGTAACTGGCAAGAGCCCGTTGCCACTGTTCCGGTTCCCGTTCGGCGATGCCGACGCGCGGACCATCGCCATCGCCAACCAGGCCGGGTACGTGCCGGTCCGGTGGACCGTCGACACCCTCGGCTGGGAGGGAACCGCGGGGCGCATCACCGCCTCGGTCGTTGCCTCCCGGGTGCTCGGCGCGGCCAGGCCCGGCGAGATCATCCTCATGCACGTCGGGTCCAACCCCGACGATCACACCACGCTTGACGCCGATGCCCTGCCCCAGGTGATCAGCGGGCTGCGCGCCCAGGGCTACTCGTTCGTCACCCTCGACGCGCTCACCGGCTGAGCCGGCCGGCTGGCGCTAGTCTCCAAGCAGGTGAGGAGGATGACTATGGCAGCGAAGTCGCCGTTCACGATCGAGGTCGGCCCAGCCCGTATCGATGGAGCCTGTGGCACGGTGAGCCGCAGCGCGGGGGGAGGGGACGCTGTCGATGCCGCCGGTAGCCACCCGTTCCGCTGGCCCTTCACCGCGGCGTGGTGACCGGGCATGGGTGATGCGGCCGCCTCCACGCCGCCGGCGCCGGCCGCCCCGGTGGCGGAGACGCCGCCTGCCGGCCTGACCGGCGCCCAGGTTGCCGAGCGGCGCTCGCGCGGGCTGGCGAACGCGGGCGGGGAGCGCACCAGCCGGTCGGTCGCCGAGATCTTGCGGGCGAATATCTTGACCCGGTTCAACTTCATCCTCGGTGTCTTGCTGGCCGTGATCCTGGTCGCGGGCCAGCCGCAGGACGCCCTGTTCGGCATCGTGCTCGTCGCCAACGCGCTGATCGGCATCGTGCAGGAGCTGCGCGCCAAGCGCACGCTCGACCGGCTCGCCGTGCTCAGCGCCCCGCGGGTCCGCGTGATCCGTGACGGCGCGCCGCGGGACATCGCTGTCGCGGACCTCGTCGCCGGTGACCTGGTCGACCTGCGGGCCGGGGATCAGCTGGTCGCTGACGGGGTGGTGCGGGCCAGCGCGAGCCTGGAGGCCGATGAGTCGCTGCTGACCGGCGAATCCGAGCCAGTGGGCAAGCGGGCCGGCGACCGCCTCCTGTCGGGCAGCTTCGTGGTCGCCGGGTCGGGCGGCTACCAGGCCACCGGAGTGGGCGCAGACGCGTATGCCCGCAAGCTCGCCGCCCAGGCGCGGCGTTTCACGCTGGTGCGCTCGGAGCTGATGGACGGCATCAACCGGATTCTGCGTTACGTCACCTGGGCGGTAGGGCCGGTGGCCGTGCTGCTGGTGATCAGCGGGTGGCACGCCCACGGGAACGTACGGCAGGTCGCAACCGGGACGGTCGCGGCGCTGGTCGGCATGGTCCCGCAGGGGCTGGTCCTGCTGACCAGCGTCGCCTTCGGCGTGGCCGCGGTCACCCTCGCGCGGCGCCGGGTCCTGGTCCAGCAGCTTCCCGCGGTCGAGGGCCTGGCCCGGGTGGACGTGGTGTGCCTGGACAAGACCGGCACCCTCACCGACGGCACCATCGCCTTCGACAGCCTCATCCGGCTCGATGACCAAGCCCCGGCCGGAGCGGCACTCGGGGCGCTGGCCGACGACGAGAACCGCAACGCCACGCTGGCCGCCGTCGGGCAGGCGTTCCCGCCGCCGCAGGGGTGGCCGCGGCAGGCTGCCGTGCCGTTCTCCTCGGCGCGCAAGTGGAGCGCGGCCAGCTTCGCCGGCCAGGGCACCTGGGTGCTGGGAGCACCGGAGATGGTGCTGCCCGGCGGCCAGCAGGACCAGCTGTCGCAGGCCGCCGGGCTGGCCGCCAGCGGCCGCCGGGTCCTGCTGCTGGCACGCGCCGCGGGCCCGCTGGACGGCGAGTCGCTTCCGCAAGACCTGCGGGCGGCGGCCTTCGTCCTGCTCGCCGAGCGGCTTAGACCGGACGCCGCCCAGACCATCGCGTACTTCGCGGCGCAGGGCGTGGCGCTGAAGGTGATCTCCGGGGACAGCCCGCTCACCGTCAGCGCGGTCGCGGTGCGGGCCGGGCTGCCCGACGCCGACAGGCCGGCCGATGCGCGGGACCTGCCGGAGGACCCCGGCGCGCTCGGCCGCCTGCTGGAGGAGCGCTCGGTCTTCGGCCGGGTGACACCCCAGCAGAAACAGGCGATGGTCACCGCCCTGCAGGCCCGCGGGCACACGGTGGCGATGACCGGCAACGGCGTCAACGACGTGCTGGCCCTCAAGCTCGCCGACATCGGCATCGCCATGGGCTCGGGCGCGCCGGCAACCAGGGCGGTCGCCGAGCTGGTGCTGCTCGACAGCCGGTTCGCCACTTTGCCCGGCGTCGTCGCCGAAGGCCGCCGGGTGACGGCCAACATCGAACGCGTCGCCAACCTGTTCATCACCAAGACGGTCTGGGCGACGCTCCTGGCGGTCGCCGTGGGCGTCACGCTGCTGCCCTACCCGTTCCTGCCCCGCCACCTGACGATCATCGACACCCTGGCCATCGGCGTTCCGTCCTTCTTCCTCGCGCTCGCGCCGAACACCCGGCGCTACCTGCCCGGGTTCACCGGCCGGGTACTGCGCTTCGCCATCCCGGCCGGCAGCATCATCGCCGCAGCGACATTCGCCGCCTACGCCCTGGCCCGCGCACAAGGTCTCCCGCTGGTGCAGCAGCGCACCGCCGCGACCCTTGTCACCCTCATCCTGAGCCTGTGCGTGCTGGTCCTGCTCGCCGCCCCGCTGACCTGGCGCCGGATCGCGCTGGTCGGCGCCGTGCTGGCCGGCTTCGTGATGCTCTTCCCTGTACCCGCAGTGCGCCGCTTCTACGAACTGCAGCTGCCGCACAGCGGGCTCGCAACCACGCTGGCCGTGGCAGCACTCGGCGGCGCCGCGCTCGCGGGCTTTTGGGTCCTGTCCCGCCAGCGTGGCCGCAGCCCGCTGGGAAGGGAGTGACCGGTGCGGGCCAGGCTGACCGGTGCGCCCAGGCCGGAATTGGAGCCGCAGGCCAGTGGGCTTGCATGGCACACGCTCAGCGTTGAGCGGGTGCTGCGGGCCGGAGCTCGGCCGCGGGCTGTATGACAACCTCACCCGGTACATCCGGTTCGAGATGGGATGCATGTTCGGCTTCATCATCTCCTTCCTTGGCGCCAGCATCTTCAACGTCGCCGACGGCGAGCCGCTCCTTCCGCCGCAGATCTTGCGGGTGGCCTTCACTACCGTGACGATCCAGTCCATCGGGCTCGGGTACAGCAAGCCCCCGCAGGGCTCATGGAGCGCACGCTCACCATCGCGCGGACGATGGGCGTGGTCACGTTCTCGCTGCTCAACCTGTTCTTCTCGATCGAGGCGAAAGACGAGCGGCAGTCCGCGTTCTTCCTGGACACCTTCTCCGACCGGACATTCATCATCACGACCGGGGTGTCCTTCTTCCTGCTCGTCATGTCCACCGTCCTGCGGCCGTTCCAGGCAATCCTGAAGACAACCACCCTTGACGTCAGGCAGTGGCTCCTCTGCACAGCCGTGGCCCTGTCGATCATCGCGGCCGCCGAGACCCGGAAGGCGGTACGGCGGGCGGGCCGCCCCTGAAGCCGGCCTTGGCGGCCGGCAGCAGGTCCCGAGATCGTACGCTGACCCCGCCGAGGGAAAGCCGGACGGGCAGCTGAGTCACCTCCCGCCCGTTCGGGAGAAGGATTTTAGATTTTCTCAGAACGGACGGTGGTTTCTCGCCACGACCACCATGACCCAGGCCGTCACGGTCGCCGTGCCCCGGACGCCAGGCGGAGCGGCACCACGATCAGCTCGACCGCCAGCCGGAACAGCCACGGAGCGGAGACCCCCGCGTCGGCCCGCACGGTCAGACCCGCCGAGCCGCCGGGGTTCATCGCTACCGCCATCCAGTTACCGCTCTCCGCGGTCCAGCGCAGTGTCTGGGTGCCCGTTCCGGCAACCTGAGCGACCCAGATCCCCGCCGTCCGTGGCGGGGCGGGCCTGACGGTGCCGCCGTGCCTGACCAGGCCGCCCGCGCCGACGCCCGTAACCGTGGTGTACGCGGCGCCCGACAGGTAGGCCGAGACCCGGTCAGCGGGGCCGACCGCGACGAAGACCGGGCTGCCCGCGCCCGCGGCGGTAACCCGGAGCCTGACGTCTCCGACGACCCCGGTCAGGCGGTCCCAGTCGTCACGTAACCGTCCTGGCGCAGCGCCTGATCGGCCCACATCAGGGTGCCCCCGCCGCCGAGCAGGCCGAGCGAGATCAGGGCAAGCAGCGAGCCGATTACCACCGAGATGACACGCCCGACCGTCCAGCCGCCTGGCTGCTGTGGCGCCGATCCTGCGCTATCGTCTGGCCCGCGCGGGTCGCCCGCCGCTGCGGTAATTCCGTGTGGACCAGTAGCCATGGTTACCACTTCCTCATATGACGGTAGGCATGGTGGCTGCCGCTGGCGCAGGTCCCTAGGTCGCGGCGGCACGGGACCTTGGGCCCTGCGGCCGAAGCGCGGCGCAGGCGGGTCAGATGCCAGAGGCTCCGATAAGGAGCCGATGCCGTAGGTCACGCCCATGGCGATCGCCGCCGAGCACGTTGCGCACGATCGCCGGGCGACGCGGTGACCGGCCGAGCGCCGCGCTCGCTGCCCCGGTCCCCACGAGGGCGGCGAGCACCGCGATGAACGTGACGGCGATACGCGCCGAAGCGGGGACGAGCGTGATCGCCAGCAGCGGCAGCACCGCGCCGACGATGAACGCCAGGAGGCCGGCCCGGCCGGGCTCGGATGACGCCGGGAATCCGGCGTCCGGGCAACCACCGCCGACCGATGCCCAGGATGCCTGACGCTCCCGGCGGAACGCTGGCCTCGGCAGCCATGCGACGGTGCCCCCGGGGTTCTATGCGGGGTTGGTGGTGTCGATGTCGATCGCGACGGTGTAGCGGTGCTGGCCGCTGCCAGTGACCGTCTCCACCTCATACGCGCGGACCGCGAACTGCGGATTGGAGCGCAGGACCGGCTGGGTGATGCCAATGCCGTAGGTGAGCACGCCCTCGAAGTCGCCGCCCTGGGCATAGCCGGTCATGCGCTCGTAGCCGATGCGCGGGGCGGGCTGGGAGATGACCGATGACCGCGTTCCGTCGGCGGTGTGGGCCTGGGCCTTGGTGAACACGATCTCAAGCACGCCCTGGCCGTCGAGCGGGATGATCTTGCCACTGGGGTCGCCGACCAGTTGGTTGACGAACTCAAACCGGTAGCTGGGGAAGGCGGTCGTGAAGGTGAACGACATCCGGTTGAACGGCCGCTCGCCGGACCCGGCGGGGTGGCTGCCCGCGCTGATCTGGACTAGCTCGGGCACCGGCGGCAGCGCGGAGGTGTGGGTGACGCGCCCAGGCGCGGTGACGTCGTTCGGCCAGTGCCACGGGTAGGCAACCCGGGATGACACCACCTGGGCGGACTGGGCCGGCGTGGGAGTGCCCGAACTCGGCTTACCGGGCGTCGCCGCCTGGCTAGGCCCCGCAGTCTGGCTAGGCACAGACGCGGAGGTACTGGCCGACGGCGAGGATGCTCCGGTGGGCTGGCCTGGCTGACCGCCGCATGCGGCGGTCAGCGCCAGCAGGCCAGCGAATGTGAGCGTTACCGCGGCAGCGGTCGTGCGCGAGAGTTTCATGGCAGCCTCCGGGCTGAGGCAACGGCCACCCCGGGCCGTTCCTCCAGCCTGACGCCGACCGGCGTGCCGCGGTAGGTAAGAACGACCCGGGCCGACGGCCAAAGGACCCGGATGCCAGGATCGCCCGCGCGGTGGTGAGCCCCGCGCGGCCCGATCCGGTAATCGAGTCCATAGGATGCGGCCGCTGTCGAACAGACAACGAGCGAGAGCGACCATCGCGTGGGCAGACGAAGGTCCCTGGCCCGTCCGCTCCGGGCATGCAATGTTTGCCTGGGAGACCCTGAGAACCAGGAAGAGGCATGCGGATGGCTCGCATCAGCGGGGAAATTATTATCGCCGCACCGGTAGAGCAAGTGTTCGACATGGTCGCCGACGAGCGCAACGAGCCACGGTACAACCCGCGGATCGCCCGCGCGGAGAAGACGTCACCGGGACCCGTCGGCCGTGGCACCCGGTTCACCGCCCAGCCCAGGGGAACGGGTGCCACAGGCGTCATGACCGTGGAAATCTTGGACTACGACCGGCCCCGCCGGCTAGCGACCTCGATCCGGTCGTCCTACCTGGACGTCGACGGAACCCTCACCTTTGACCATGCCGGCGGCGGCACGCGGATGCGCTGGTCCTGGGATATGAAGCTGCGGGGTGCCGTGCGCGTCCTGTCCCCTGTGGTGCGCGCCATCGGCCCCCGATGGGAGCACCGGAACTGGGCCGGGCTGAAGCAGTACATGGAAAGCGGGCGGGAAGCGCAAGCGGCGTGACATGCAGCCCGCTGCTGTGCTGCCTGCCCGTCCCAGACGTGCCGGCCGTGACCTCACTCATCGGGCACAGCCGGGGGACGGGACTCGCAGGCTGAGGAAGCCCTTCCTTACCCAGACCGACCAGTGCGACGACAGGCCTGGCCGGTGCCGGACCACAGCAGCTCCAGCAGGGCCGCGCCCAGCGCGATGAAGGCGGCCCCCAGGCACAGCGAGGCAGCGATCCCGAAGATCAGCACCCGCTGCTGGTGCTCGCGGGGCACCCCGAAGGACGACATGATGACCACGAGGGCGAACAGGTTGTCGGCCGACAGGCTCTTCTCCACGATGTAGCCCGCGAAGAACTGGCCGCGTACCCCCGCCCCTCCAGGCCGACGAGGGCCACGCGGACCCCGCCGCCATCGTCACGAAGAACACCGACCACCCTGCGGCCTCACGGAAGCCGACCGCATGCGAGCGCCGCGTCGCAAGCACCAGGCCAAGCACGAACAGCGCCAGCACGATCAAGAGCAGGACGCCCCAGTCAGCCGCTGTCACGTTCATCCATGCCGCAGCCGTGCGCCTTTCCGCGTCATGTACGCCAACCTACGGGATCGATCGCAAGTGTCAGCGCGCTCGCCCAGGCGGGGACGGAACTGGAGCTGGCGGTCCGGCAACCCGAGGTCAACGTGATATCCCGCCTTTGACCACAATCTGCTGCCCCTGTCTCACGCGGGTCGCACCTCACGTTCGATCAGCGCGGCCGGGTGTGCGGGTTGTGACGAAGGCCCCTACTCGGGGGGCTTGCGGATGCCGATGATGGTCAATGGCATCCGCCCTGGCAACATCCGTCAAGCGGCGCCAGCGGCTTTGCGTACTGTAGTCCTCCTTTTGGAGGTGATGGTCATGGTCGTTCTCGTCGCCTACGCGACCGACCACGGTTCAACACGTGGTGTCGCCGACCGAATTGCAGACCGTCTACGCCAGCGAGGCGTCGATGCCAAGGCATGCGCAGTCGCGGATGTCCTGGAAGTTTCGAGCTGTGAGGCGGTCGTCCTCGGCAGCGCTATCCACGGCGGCAAGTGGCTCCCCGAGGCACGACAGTTCGCTGACCGAAACGCAGCACCGCTGCGGGAGCGGCCGGTCTGGCTCTTCAGCGTCAGCACTCTCGGGGACAAGGAGAGCATGTTCCCGCCCCGGGTAGCGAATCGGTTCCGCGCCTTGCGCAAGGAGACCCCGGAGATGGCCGAGATACGGCGCCTGCTGCACCCGCGACAGCACCGTAACTTCGCCGGCGCGATCACGCGTTCGGACTGGCCAGCTACCGGGCGTGCGTTCTTCCGGGCCACCGGAGGCCGTTACGGCGATCACCGGAACTGGCCTGCGATCGACGCCTGGGCCGATCTCATCGCACCGCAGACGTCAAGTCCAGTCTCTTAATCCACTGCGCAGGGTTCGGCTGGCCCAACTCTCCAGGGTGCTGGCACCGGCGAAGGGACGGGATTGTTGAGGATCCCAAGGATGTCGTCGCGGTCGCGGTGAGAAAGCGGGGCCAAGTCAGCAGGTTGGTCGGGGGCGGCGACGCGTGCCGGCTGATGTCGCCGATGAAGCGTGGGCCAGGTCGTTGCGGATGTTCATGCCCGGCGGTGCAAGCAGGAGCCAGCGCAGGAAGTAGGTCCACGACTCGGTCGCGGCCGGCACCAACGACAAGGCCGACTACCGGCCCGCCACCATGTTCGCGGCCGCGATGAACCGCGTCCAGCAGGTCCCGTTCGTCAAGCTCAACGCGGGCGACACCGCCAACGCCTGGTCCGCTGCCCTGCCCGCCGCCCTGACCTGGCTGTGGCAGCAGCTGGCCCCGCCCGACCTGCGGGTCCAGTTCCCCGTGCGCGCCACCGCCCGCGGCCTTATCAGCTCGATTTACGCCCCTCCGGTGAAGGCGCACTACCCTGGCCCGTGCGTGCCGGCCGTGCGGCCGGGTCATGTCGTCCTCCCGTGCGGCAAGCCCCCACTCGGTCAGGTGCGGAAGGCGTGAAGTCAACGGTCGTCGGCGTGATCGGCGGCTTTGAACAGCGAGGCGACTCGCCTGGGGTGTCGTACGCGGCGGCGCTCAGGGCGGCGGCAGGCCTTTACCAGAACGCGGAGGCAAACGGCTGAGCTCCACCGCGCCTCCTGGCGATCACGCGGGCGGGCAGCGCTACCTTCCGTTCGGGATGGAATCTCTTATCGGTGACACGGCCGGGCTCCTGGGCGGAGGACTGGTAACCCGCTGACGTGTCGGTCTGTCCTTGTCCTCGCAGGTCGCTCAGGCCGCTGGCCGGCCGGTGTCGGCGGTGTCGCCGAGCGACAGGTAGGTCTCGTCTTCCTGTGCCGTGTGCAGCCGCAAGATGGCGTGCAGGCCGTACAGGAGGCCGCGCAGTTCCGCGACGTCGGTGTCGTCAGGCTCACGGTCGCCGATGTCGTCAGCAAGCCGCCCGAGCCGCGCTATCTGGACGGCGATCTCGGCGTGCGCCCTGCTCATCGGAGCGGTGGGGTCCACGCCGCCGAGCACCCGGTTCAGCGCCGGGTACAGGTCAGACTCCTCCGCGTGCTCGTGCGGCCATACCTCGCTGGTGAGCAGTTCGCACGCGCGGCGGACCCTGGCCATCGCGCCGGGCGCGGTCAGGGTCTCCGCGGCCGTCCGCAGCTGGTCAATGTCCGCCCGGATCGCCTGGTGCTCGGCGCGGAACCGCCGGGTGAGGTCGGTATCGGCGGCCGTCAGCCGGACCTCGGGCGCGGCCGGCACGAGGGCACGGAGCGCATTCAGTATCACCGCGACGTCGATGGCCTCCTGCAGCAGCGCGCCCCACACCGCGGGCAGCAGCCCGGCGGCGGCGGCGCCCATAGCGGCCAGTGACAGGCCCATGCCGGCCAGCACGCTCTGCATGGCGATCCGCCGGGTACGCCGGGCCAGTACGGCCACCTCGCCGAGGCGGCCGATCTGGTCGACGGTGAGGACCGCGTCCGCCGCTTCTGACGACGCGGTGGAGCCCCTGGCTCCCATGGCGATCCCCACGTCGGCCAGGGCCAGCGCGGGGGCGTCGTTGATCCCGTCGCCGGTCATGATCACGGGTGCCAGGCGCTGCTCGCGGCGCACCACGTCCAGCTTGTCACTCGGGGTCAGTTCCGCGAGTACCTCGTCGACGCCGGTGAGCGCGCCGACGGCGTCGGCCGCTTCGGCGCGGTCGCCGGTCGCCAGCACGATCCTGCTGATTCCGCCCTGGCGCACCGCCCGGATGGTCTGCCGGGCATCGGGGCGGATCCGGTCCTCAAGCAGCAGCACGCCCGCCGGCTGGCCGTCGACGGCGGCGAACACCGTCAGCGCGCCGTCCAGCCGGGCCCGGCGGCGCGCGGCCCGGACCCACGGCTCGGTTTCCGCGGCGCCCGTCCACCCGGCGCGCCCCAGCCTGACCGCCCGGCCGCCGACGGTGCCCGTGATGCCCTGCCCCGCTACCTCGGTCACGGCGGCCGGCTGGCTCATCGGGCTGCCGCGCCCGGCCGCTGCCCGGACGACCGCGGCCGCCAGCACGTGCCCGGACACCTGGTCCAGCGACGCGGCAAGGCTCAGGATCTCCTCATTGTCCAGGCCGCCGTTTCCGGCCGGGATGATCGCTGTCACCTCAGGCTGCCCGACGGTGAGCGTCCCGGTCTTGTCCAGCACCAGGGTGGTGCAGCTGGCGAGCCGTTCGAGCACGCCCCCGCTTTTTACCACCACGCCGCGCCGGGCGGCCGCCGACAGCCCGGAGACCAGGGCGACCGGCGCGGCCAGGATGAGCGGGCACGGCGTCGCGACCACAAGAACCGCGACGGCCCGGGCCGCCCCGCCGAGCGCCCACGCGAACCCGGCTACGGCGAGGGTCAGGGGCAGGAACCACATGGCGTACCGGTCCGCGAGCCTGACGAACGGCGCCTGCGAGTTCTCCGCCTCGCTGACCAGCCGCACGATGCCCGCGTAGGTGCTTTCCGCGGCGGTGCCGCTGGACCGCAGGCTGAACGGGCCGCCAGCGTTCACTACCCCGCTCGCTACCGGGTCGCCCTGGACGCGTTCGGCCGGCCGGACCTCGCCGGTCAGGGCGGACTCGTCAAGGACGGCGACGCCCGCGGCCACTGTGCCGTCGACGGGAACCACGTCACCGGGCGCTACGAGCACCATGTCACCGGCGGTGATCTCCGCAAGCGGCACGACTTCCACCCGGTCGCCGCGAGACCGGCGCGCGGTCCGGGGCGCCCGGTCCAGCAGCGTGCTCAGGTCATGCCGGGCGCGCCGCGCCGCCCACGCCTCCAGGGTCCGGCCGCTGGTCAGCATGACGCTGATCACCGCGGCAGCCAGCAGCTCGCGGACGGCTATGGCACCCGCCAGCGCGAGCAGCGCGATCACGTCCACGCCGAGGCGGCCGCGGCGAATGCTGTCGGCGGCGGACCACAATGCGTAGCCCAGGCCGCACGCCGCGGCGGCGAGCCAGGCCGCGTCCGCGACCCCGCCCGCACCGGCCAGCCAGGCCACGCCCCCCGCAGCCAGGCCAGCGGTCGTCACGCTCAGCAGCAGCACCGCCGAACGCCGGCTCAGCCATGCTGCCCCCGTCCGGAATACACCGCTCCTCATCATGCCCTCAGCATGCGCGCCTCTGGCCGGGAACCACCCGGGCGAAAGGTGCCCGTCCGGGAGGACTTTCGTCACTCCTTGCATGCGTGTCTTCCCGCGTCCGATCTAGCCGCAAGGCGGGCCGGGAAGGCCGGACCGTTTCAGAGCGGCTGGGATCATCTCCGTAGATGTGAGGACTCACATCGTTCTCTCACGGAGGGTTCATGACCGTCCGCGCATGATGGGTTTACCGGGTAAGGACCGGCGAAACCGAAAGGAAACCCACATGAACGCGGAACGCGATCCCCGCAGAGGCCAGGTGCGGCTTCCGGCATTCGCCGAGTCAGGCGCTGCCGAATGGCAGGCTCCGGAAGCCGTCGGCCCTGCCCTGCCCGGCCGGTCGGGGAGGGCCCGCAGAGCGGGGCTCCGCCAGGTCCGGAGGATGTCGAACTGGACGGCTGCCGCGCTTATCGTCGGTACCGGGGCGACTACGGTGGCCCTGGCTCACCACGCGATCTCTGTCGGGGCTCCCGCGGCCGCTGCGTCGTCCAGCTCCTCCGGGGTCGTCACCACGGCGGGAACGCAGGGGGCAACCGGGCCGCAGGTCTCTCATTCGGTGGCAACGACCAGCGCGTCCGGCGTGACGACGACCACCACCTCCCAGGTCGTGAACGGCAAGACCGTGGTCAGTCAGGTGCGGCATGCTCCCGCCTACCATGACAACTGACGTGATGACCGCGGTTCCCGCGCCCGGCGCGGCTAGCTCGTGGCGGCGGATCAGCACCGGCGACGACACCGTCGCCGTCGCCGAGCGTGCCGCGCTTGGCACTACGGCCCGGGTCGCGGTGTGGCCGCCGGAGAGCCTCGGCGCGGCGCTCGGGGCGGTGGACAGCGTCCTGAGCGCGCTTGACCGTCAGGCGAGCCGGTTCCGGGAGGACTCGGAGATCGCCTGGATCCACCGCAGCGGGGGTGGCCGGTTCATGCTCAGCAACGGATTCGCCGAGGCGGTCAGCGTCGCGCTTGAAGCGGCGCGGTGGACCGGCGGGCTGGTAGATCCCACCGTTGGCGACGCCCTCATCTCGCTGGGCTATGACCGGGACTTCGCCGCGATCGATCCCGAGCGGGGCGGGCCGGCCGGCGCGCCCGTCCCGGCCCCCGGGTGGCAGACGGTCCGGCTTGATGGCCCCATACTCAGCCTGCCGGCCGACGTGCGGCTCGATCTGGGCGCAACCGCCAAGGGCCTGGGATCCGATCGCGCCGTCAGGGCGGTCATGAACGCAGCCGGCCAGGCTGGCGGGGTGCTTGTCAGCCTCGGCGGCGACATCGCCATTGCCGGGCAGCCGCCACGTGACGGCTGGCCGATCCTGGTGGCCGACAGGCCTGAGGATCCAGCCTCATCCCTGACGCAGAACGTGCGGCTGGCTGGCGGCGCGGTCGCGACCTCGTCCATCACCTGCCGCCAGTGGCGGCGGGCAGGACAGGTGCTGCATCACATTGTGGATCCCCGGACCGGGCTTCCCTCTGATGGGCCATGGCAGACGGTCAGCGTGGCCGCTGCCACGTGCGCCGACGCCAACGCCGCCGCCACGGCCGCTGTCGTCGCCGGCGAGCGAGCGCAGGAGTGGCTGGCCCTGGCCAGCCAGCCGGCCAGGCTCGTCGCCCGCGACGGGCAGGTGCGCTACGTCGGCGGCTGGCCGGACGCCGAGGGCGGCCGCATCAATGTCTCGCCGGCGAGCCACGTATATCGCGGATCAAGACCGGGAGTAATGCGATGAACGTGGCCGCCGCCGCGGGGTCGCAGGGCCTGTGGTTCGTATCGCGCGCCAGCGGGCTGATGCTGCTGGTCCTGTTCAGCGTCGTGGTAGTGCTTGGCGTGGCAGCGCGCACGGGCGCGGCGCCGAGGCACTGGCCGCGTTTCGTCTTCGTCGAGCTGCACAGGACGCTCGCCCTGTTCCTGATCGCGTTCCTCGCCCTGCATGTCCTGACCGCGATCCTTGATCCGTTCGTCTCGATCGGCTGGGCCGCCACGGTGCTGCCCTTCATGTCCGGTTACCGCACGCTGGCGATCGGGCTTGGCACCCTGGCCGTCGACCTGGGCGGTGCGGTGCTGCTCACCAGCGTGGCCCGCAGGCACCTGGGGTTCCGGGCCTGGCGGGCGGTGCACTGGCTGGCCTACCTATCGTGGCCGGCGGCGTTCGCGCATTCCCTGACCGCGGGCAACGACCTGGGGATCTGGTGGGTCGTGGTGATCGAGTGGGGCTGCGCGGCCGCGGTGGCCACCGCCGTGCTGGCGCGCCTTATGACCAGCATCAGGCACGACACCAGCAGTGGTACGCCGGCCGGCCAGCCTTCAGCTGCCTTCGAGCGGGTCACCGACCGGGCGGGGACGCACCGGTGATGCGCAGCACCGACAGCCGCCAGCGGCACGCCGGGCAGGCAGCCGATCAGCTGCCACGCTTGCTGCCAGCGGATGGCGGGACCGGACCCGCCGGCCAGGCGGAGCACCTTGCCCGGTACGGCCCGCTCCGGTCGGCCGGCCTGAGCCGGCAGCGCCGGGAGGCCCTGATCGACGAGGTGGACCGCTCGGGGCTCACCGGCCGGGGCGGCGCGGGATTCCCCGCCGCGAGGAAGCTGGCGGCGGTAGCGGCGGGGCACGCCCCGATCGTCGTGGCGAACGGCACCGAGGGCGAGCCCGCGAGCTGCAAGGATAAGGTCCTGCTCGCCCGGTCACCCCAGCTGGTTCTGGACGGGGCGGTCCTCGCGGCGGAGATAGCCGGCGCCAGCCAGGCGGTGATCGTCGTGCATCACTCGGTCCGCGAGATCGTGGACGCCGCCGCCGCCGAGCGCACCCGGGCCGGCGCGGACCGAGTCCGGATCCGGGTCATGACGGCCGCGGACCGGTTCGTCGCCGGCGAAGCCAGCGCCGTCGTGCACTGGATCGAGGACGGCGTTCCCAGCCCCCACCAGGAAACCGCCCCGGATCTCGGAACGAGGGCTCGGCGGAAGGCCGACGCTCGTGCATAACGTGGAGACCCTCGCGCACCTCGCGCTCATCGGGCGTTACGGCGCCTCGTGGTTCCGCACGGTCGGCACGCCCGCGGAGCCGGGGTCGATGCTTGTCACCATTCTGGGAGCGGTGAACCAGCCCTGCGTGTGCGAGATCGCGATCGGCACTTCCCTGCAGGAGACGCTCCGCCTGGCCGGCGGCGCGGCCGCGCCGCTGCAGGCACTGCTGCTCGGCGGCTACTACGGCAACTGGGTCGACGCGGCAGCAGCGCAAACCCTGCCGTTCTCATCGGAAGGCCTGGCCATTCTCGGCGCGGGCGCCGGTGCCGGCCTGATCGCGGCGCTGCCCCAGGACGCCTGCGGACTCGCCGAGACCGCCAGGGTGGTGCGCTATCTCGCGGACGAGTCCGCGCGCCAGTGCGGACCATGCCTCTTCGGCCTTGACGCAATCGCCGGCGAACTTCAGCGGCTCGCCGAAGGCCGCACGTCCGATCTCAGCATGCTGCGGCGCTGGCTCGGCCAGGTCGACGGCCGGGGCGCCTGCAGCCATCCCGACGGCGCGGCAGGGCTGGTCCGCAGCGCGCTCGACGTCTTCAAGCCCGAACTTGGCCAGCATGCGCACGGCTGGTGCCGGGCCACAAGGACGGCGAACGTGCTGCCCGTCCCGCCGCGGAGGCAGTCATGACCGCCAGCACGAGGCTCCTGGTCGATCCCATCGCCTGCGACGGCCGGGGACTGTGCGCTGAGATCCTTCCCGAGCTGATCACCCTGGACGACTGGGGCTTCCCGATCATCCGAGACGGCGACGTGCCCGGCCGCCTGACCGCAGAAGCCCGCGAGGCCGTCCGGATCTGCCCCAAGCTCGCCCTCAGGCTCGAAAGCTCGCCTAAGGCAAGCCCACGGCCCTAGCAGCCCGAGATGCCGCCGGCCGGGCCGTGGGCCTAATGACCCTGCAGGCAGGGCCCAACGCCCTCATCATCTTCTCATGATCGGCGGCCTAGCCTTGGGGCATGCGGGTACTGGCAGTGGAAGACGAAACCCGGATGGCCCGGCTCCTCAAGCGCGCACTGGAGGAGGAAGGGCACGCCGTCGACCTCGCCGCCAGCGGCGCGGACGGCGCGTGGCTGGCCACCGAGAACGCCTACGGGGCGATCATCCTGGACGTCATGCTGCCGGACTTCGACGGATTCGAGCTCTGCCGCCGGCTTCAGGGAAAAGGGCAATGGGCCCCGGTGCTCATGCTGACCGCGAGGGACAGCGTGGGGGACCGGGTGCGCGGGCTGGATGCCGGGGCGGACGACTACCTCGTCAAGCCGTTCAGCCTGCTGGAACTCGCCGCCCGGCTGCGGGCACTCGCCCGCCGAGGTGACCGGTCGCGCCCCGTCGTCCTGGCCGAAGGAGACCTGAGGCTCGACCCCGCGGCGAAACGGGCGTGGCGAGCGGAGACGGAACTGCGGCTTTCCCCGAAGGAACTCGCCCTGCTTGAGCTGTTCCTCCGGCATCCCGGCGACGTGCTTACCCGCTCGCAGATCATCGAGGCAGTGTGGGACTTCGCCTACGACGGCGGCTCCAACGTCGTCGACCAGTACGTGAACTACCTGCGGCGCAAGGTCGACACGCCGTTCGGCCGGCACGACATCGAGACGGTCAGGGGCATCGGCTACCGCCTCCGTCACGCCGGGAAGAACCCGTAACATGCCCATCCGGCTGCGCCTGGCCCTGGCATTCGCGGCCGCGGCCGCGCTCTTGTTCGCCATCGGCGGGTGGCTGTTCAGCACCGCCCTGTCAGCCGCCCAGCTTGGCGCCATCGACTCCCAGCTCACCGCCCAGCTCGCCCAGGCCGCACGGTACCTGCCCGGGAACGGCACCGGGCCGCAGCCCGGCCACGGCCGCGAACCCGGTGCCAGGCGAATACCTCATACAGGTAGTCGATTCCGCCGGCCGGGTCCGCGGCGCCAGTCCCGACGCCGGCACCGCGCCGCTGCTGACCGCGGCCGAGCTGGGCCAGGCCAGGCAGGCCCAGGTGTCGGCGACCCGGACTATCGACGAGGAAGACACCAGGGTCACCGCCGCCCCGCTGGCAGGCCATCCCGGCCTGGTCGCGGTCGCCGCCGTCTCGCTGGAAACCTACGACGCCACGCAGAGTCAGGTACTGCGGGAACTGGCCATCGGCGGCGGTATCTTCGTCGCCATCGCCGGCCTGGGGGCCTACTGGCTGGCCCGCGCCGCGCTGTCACCGGTCGAGCGGCTGCGCCGGCAGGTCGCGGCGATCTCCGAGCGCGGTGACGCCGCCGGCGTCGAGGTCCCCCGTACGAGGGACGAGGTCGCCGCCCTCGCCGGGACCATGAACGACCTGCTCAGCCGGCTCCGGCGCACGATCGAGCGCGAGCGTGCCTTCGTCGACGACGCCAGCCACGAGCTGCGATCCCCGCTCGCCGTGCTGCGCGGGGAACTCGAGCTGGCCGGGCGGCCGGGCCGCAGCCTCGAGGAACTCGCCGCCGCGGTGCGCGGCTCCGCGGAAGAAGCGGAAAGGCTCGCCCGGATCACCGACGACCTGCTGGTGCTCGCCCGCGGTGACGCCGGGCAGCTCGACCTGCGGCTCAGGGAGACCGATCTGCGGCAGCTCCTCTCGCGCAGCGCCGACCACGCCGCGGCCCGCCTGGCGGCGGCGCAGGTGACCTGCCGGATCGACGTGCCGGCCGGAACCCGGGCCTGCGTCGACCCGGACC
This sequence comes from uncultured Actinomycetota bacterium, assembly GCA_963836195.1. Classification (GTDB taxonomy): domain Bacteria; phylum Actinomycetota; class Actinomycetes; order Streptosporangiales; family Streptosporangiaceae; genus Trebonia. The sequence continues at coordinate 41,443 of CAWIIX010000030.1, forward strand.
GGATCCGCCAGGCCGTCGACAACCTGCTCGGCAACGCGCTGCGCTTCGCCCCCGCCGGATCGGTCATCGTGATCGCCGCCAGGGAAGACGGCCCCGACCTCTCCATCGAGGTCCGTGACGCCGGCCCCGGATTCCCGGCGGATTTCCTGCCGCACGCGTTCGAGCGCTTCCGGCGCCCGGACGCCGGCCGCTCCCGCGACGGCGGAGGAGCCGGCCTCGGACTGGCCATCGTCGCGGCGATCGCCATCGCCCACGGCGGAACAGCAACCGCGCGCAACGGCCCGGGCGGCGGCGCCGTGGTCAGCCTGCGGCTGCCAGGCGCCGCCCGCTGACTCCCTCATGGCCTGGTGCGGGCAGCAGCCGCATAGGGCATGCGCCGGGACCGTCGGCCCGTCGACGGGGACGACGTCTCTGGTCGTGCGCCGCTGCCCGGCGGGACCTACGGCCCTCCTCCTGGAGGAACCACGGCCCTGCCGGCCCGGCACCGCCAGCGCGAGCATTGAGGCATGAACGCGATGCTCTGGCATCCGGGACGGCAGGGCACGGCCGACGCTGTGAGTGATGGCCCGGCGCGGACGGCGGTTCCGCCCGGCCGCGCCTGCTGCTGCGCCGCGAGCACTATCGCCGCGCAGCTCATAGGAGGCTGACATGAGACTCACCAAGCGCCCGCTGGCGATCGGCGCCGGCCTGGCGGCCGGGCTCGCCCCGCTCGCCTACCCGCTCTTCCTCCGCCGCCGGTGCCTCACCTGGGGCGCCCGCGCCGACGAGGCGGCCATGAAGCTGCCCGGCGACGAGCTACTGCCCGACGCCGGCCTGGTGACCACCCGCGCGATCACGATCGACGCTCCCCCGGACGCCATCTGGCCGTGGATCGTGCAGATGGGCAGCGGCCGCGGCGGCGCCTACACCTACGACTGGATCGAGAACCTCCTCGGCCTGAACATGCACAGTGCCGACGAGATCCTTCCCGAGTTCCAGGACCTCAAGGCCGGCGACGAGCTGCCGATGGGCCCCGGCCGGCCGGTCATGCGGGTGGAGGTGCTCGACCCGGAGCGGACCCTCGCGATCCGGATCGCCGACATGAACTGGGTGTGGATCTTCGCACTGCTGCCCGAGACGGGATCGACCAGGCTGATCAGCCGGAACAGGATCGTCACGGCGGGCTTGCCGCGGGCCGCCCGGCCGTTCTACCTGCTGTTCATGGAGCCGGGCAGCCTGGTCATGGAGCGCAAGATGCTCCTCGGCATCAAGACGCGCGCCGAACGATTGGCCCGCGACTGGGCCGCCTAGCCGGCTGAGCCCGGTCCCCGGCGTCTTGGGGTTACCGCGAGACGGGCGGCGGCAGCGAGCGGGACGGCGGTCGCCGCGGTCGCGTGAGGGGTGGCGGGCCGCCCGCGGCGTGGTCCGCGATCGGAGGGGGTGCGATGTGGGCGCAAGCACGGCAGCGCAGGGGCCGGTGGACCGACGACAGCGACGAGAGCGACGATTGGATGAGACCATCTTGATCATGGAGACGGTGGACGCGGCGCTTGCGCAGGCCCGGAGGGATGTATGAACGACGACCAGCAGGCGCTCATCGCCTCGCTCGAGGCCCAGGAAGAACAGCTGGTCTTCACCAGGTTCAGCAACGAGGACGCGTGGCGGCTCGGCAGCGCGATGGTGGCGGCCGCGATCGAGCGGGCACTGCCCGTCACGATCGATATCCGGCGCAATGGCCAGCAGCTGTTCCACGTCGCGCTGCCGGGCACCACGGCCGAGAACGACTCGTGGATCGAGCGCAAGGTCAACGTCGTCAACCGTTTCTCCGCGGCTTCCTACCTGGTGGGCCGGCGGCTTGCGGCGCGCGGGATCGCGCTGGACGAGGCGCTGGGAGTCGAGCCGCGGCTGTTCGCGGCGCATGGCGGCGCCTTCCCGATCCGCGTCAGGGACGTGGGTGTTGTCGGCACGGTCACCGTGTCCGGCCTGCCCCAGGCGGACGACCACGCGTTCGTCACCGAGATGATCGGCGCCTTTCTCAGCATCTGATTGCGACCGGGCCGATGGCGCCGCCGGTCTGCCCGTCTCGCGGCCGGGGCCGAAAGTGACCGCCAGCTGCCGGTGACGGAGAGAGCGAAGATCGCGGGACCGTCCTACCACGGGCGCGGCAGTCGGCCACGTGAGTCTCCCGGCTTCGCGGATCCGCCTGCGGGCTGCGTGAAAAGGATCCAGGAAACCGGATTTCCGTGGTGTGAGTAGAAATGCTGCGCGCGGGACAGCAGGAAGTGCGGCTGAGCCTGCTTTAGCCGCCGGTCGGGTTGCCGAGGAAGTCCGTCAGCGCCTGGTAGTACGGGGCGATGGTGGTCGTGTCGGCGTACTCGTCGGGGCCGTGCAGTCCGTCCCCGCCGATGCCGAAGATGACCGCGTCGATGCCGCGCTGGTAGTAGTAGCGCCCGTCGGCGGCGCCATGCTTGCGCAGGAAATCGGCGCGGTACCCCTGGGCGGCCGCCGCCTGCCTGAGGGCCCGCACCTCGGGGCGTTCCCGGTTGGCGTGGTGCGGCGGGTCGGCGATGTCGACCACCGCGGTGACGCCGGGTTCGCAGAAGGTCGCCAGGTGCGCGGTGATCTCTCCGGCGGTCTTGCCGTTGAAGTCGGCGTCCTCGGGCGGAAAGCGGAGGTCGAGCCAGGCTTCCGCCAGCGCCGGGATCTGATTGCGGGCCTGGTTGGGGGTTTCGATCCTGGCGACGTTGACGGTCGTCCGCCATGCCTCCTCGGCCGGGACGGGGTAGGCGGCCAGCACCCGGCCCACCGTCCGGTGCAGCTTGACTAGGGCGTTGTCGGCCAGCCAGGGGTAGGCGCTGTGGCCGCCGCGGCCGACCGCGCGCAGGGTGGCGGTGATCATCCCCTTGGAGTCGGCCACGATGCGCAGGCCGCTGGACTCGCCGATAACGACGAACTCGCCGCTGACGCCCAGGTTGATCTGGTGCAGGGTGCCGTTGCGCCCGCCGACTTCCTCGTCGGTGACCAGCTGCAGCGCCAGCGGGTAGGGCACCGTGTCGGCCAGTTCGCGGAAGACCTGCGCCTGGACGAGCGCGGATATCTTCATGTCCTGGGCGCCGCGAGCGTAGAGGCGGTCGCCCTCGCGGCGCGGACGGAACTGGGCGGGCTGCGGCTGGCACTACGTCGAGGTGCGCGTTGAGGATGACCTGGAAGCGTTCCGGTCGTTCGGCGGCGGCGTACATGAGCGCGCTCGGCTTACTGGCCGACTCGAACCGTTCGACGGTGAACCCGGGGCCGACGAAGCCGACCGCGAAATCAAGCGCCGTGCTGAGGTCGGCCGGGCGGTCGGCGGTTGACTGAATGGCCAGCAGCTCCGACGCCGCGGCGAGGAACGACTCGGTTTCCATGCTCCTACCCTGCCAGCTCCTGCCCGCGGTCAGTTGATGTCGAACTCGTTGCCCTCCGGGTCTTTCATTCCCACCGCGTAGAACTCAGGGTCTCCGGTCGCTACCACGGTGGCGCCGAGCTCGGAAAGCCGCTGCACTGCGGCGTCAATCCGCTCTTTGCGGATCGCGGCCGGGAGCGTCCACCCGCCGCTGGCGTGGATGTCGAGGTGGAGCCGGTTCGGCACCACCTTCCCGTCCGGCGAGACCTGGAACCAGATGCGGGGCGCGCGGCCCTCGGGGTCGATGATGCTGTCGGCGCCAACCCCCACGGTGTCAAGCAGGCCCTTGTCGCGGCGCCAGTCATCCCAGCTGGCGAAGCCCTCCGGAGGCGGCTCGAGCTGATATCCGAGGGCGCTGGCCCAGAACCGGGCCAGCAGGTCCGGGTCGGCGCAGTTCATGACGAGCTGGTATTGGACAGCCATTAGTTGCTCCCGGGGTGTGTCGTGTTCGAAGATCGATTAGGTCATGTGGCAAGCGCGGCGATGCCCTGGCGAACCCGCTGCGCCGAGGCGTCAAGCTCCGCCCGGACGCGCCGCCAGCGCGCGTCGATGGTGAAGCCCGTCCGTCACCGGCTCGATATCCATGAACGGGACGACGTGGTCATCCTCGTGGGCCACGCTGGCTTCCGCCCGCCCGGCGACGATGTCGCAGAAACCCGCAGGCGCCGGAATCGCTTGGGGCCGGCATGGTACGTACTGTCGCGCAGCCCTCTGATGCCTGTCCAGCCAGTGCCTGTCCGGCCGGGTCGGTTCGCCGGTGAGCGGGCTCGAAAGTCAGACCCGTGAGGTAAGTAATGGGGGATGGTCACTGCGGCGGGGTCTCGAGTTGCACAGGAGCGCGTGATGAGCACGGCATGGACGATAACGTTCGACTGCGCTGGCCCGGCCGAGCTGGCGGCGTTCTGGTGCCAGGCCCTCGGCTACGTGGAAGCCGCGCCCCCGGCTGGGTTCGCGACCCGGGAAGAATGGCTGGCCACCGTCGGCGTGCCGCCCGAGGAATGGGGTGATGGGTCGTATATCGAGGACCCGGCGGGCCTTCGACCGGCCATCTCGTTCCTCAAGGTCCCGGAGGCTAAGACGGCCAAGAACCGGGTCCACCTGGATGTGCAGGCTGGCGGCGGCCGCGGCGAGCCGCAAGAGGTTCGCTGGGCGCGGGTGCAGGCGGCGGTCGCGCGCCTGACCGGGGCAGGCGCGAGCGTCGTCCGCGAGGACTGGCAGGACGGGGTACCTGACCACTTCGTCATGACCGACCCCGAGAGCAACGAGTTCTGCGTCGTCTAGGAAGCACAGGCCCGCTCCGCCAGCGCGGCCCGCCCCAAGTGAGGGCCACATCCCGCGTCTCGCGAACCACGCCGTGCTCACAAGTTCGACTGTAGCAGAGTTTCTTCGGACTGAGCGAAAATAATCCCGAATCTGACGTGCCCGGAAGCCTGGGTTGTCGGTGCCCGGTGATAGCGTTCAAAGTATTAGAACGTGTATTCCAAGATCAACTTGGGGGAGCTCATGGACCGGCAGCCGGGGGAGGGGAGCGGGGCGGGCGAGGAGCCCGTCCCGGACCCCGGCCCGCCCGGCGACGCGGCCCCCGGCCCCGGCCCCGGCCTCTCGGCTGAAAGCCGGCTGCCTCCGGGCCCGGCGGCGCGGCCCCGGACCCGGGGCTGGCCGGGTTCGTGAAGGGCGGCGTGTGGGACTCGGCGGCGCCGTCGGCTGCCCTCGCGGCCGCGCTTGAGGGCGCGGCGGGGGCGGGCTGGCGGTGCGAGGGCGGGTCGCGCGCGGGGATCTTGGGGGCGGTGCGGGCGGCGGCGGCGCTGGAGTCGCGGGCGTGCGCGGCCAAGCTCGGCCTGATCCGGGCGGCGATCCGCGCAGGACGATGACGGGCTCGGCCGCGACTGCCACGGGGACCTGCCCGACGAGTGGTCGAGGTCGCTGACGGCCGACGTCGGGCTCGCGCTGGCGATGAGCCCGATGTCGGCGGAACGGCTGATGCAGACCGCGTGGGACCTCGGCGCGCTGCTGCCGGGCATCGGCGCGCTGCTGGAAGACGGGACGCTCACCTACGCCAAGGCGAGGGTCGTCAACGACGCCCTCGAGCTGCTGGGCGAGCCGGACAAGGCGGCGGCGGAGGCGATGATCGCCGATCGCCTCGCGGGCAAGACGTACGGGCAGGTCGAGAGCATCGCCGCCCGGGCCGCGATCACGGTCGACCCGGGTCTGGCGGAGCGGGCGCGGGAGCACGCGGAGCGGAACCGGGCCCGGGTGGTCCTCAAGCGGGAGCGGTCCGGCGCGGCGAGCCTGCTCGGCTGCGACCTGCCGTCGGCCGAGACGCTGGCCGCGCACGCCGCGACCTGCGCCCGCGCGCGGGTGTACCAGGACTCGGGGGCGTTCCCCGGCGTGCTGACGGACCAGTTCCGGGCGATGGCCTACCTGGACCTGATGAACGAGGTCAGCGCCGAGGCCAGGATCGCCGCGGGCCCCCCGGACGTGGGCCTGGGCGCCCCGGCGGAGGCCGCGTTCCGGGACGAGCCGGAGCCCGGCGACCCGGGCGCACACGCGCCGGAGGCCAGCGGCGGGTCGGACTGCCCGTGCGACGAGTGCGACGGCAGGTGCGCGCCCCCCGCCGACGACGGTCCCGCCGACGACGGTCCCGACGACCACGGTCCCGACGACCACGGTCCCGCCGACCACGATCCCGACGACGACCCTGGTGATGACGAGCCTGACGGCGATGAGCCTGGCGGTGACGACGGTCCCCACGACGACGGGACTGACGGTGATCCCGCTGATGACGAGCCTGACGGCGGCGAGCCTTGCGACGGTCCCGGCGATGGTGGCCCCGACGGCGGCGGGCCCGGCGATAGCGGAGCCGGCGACCGCGGCGGCTGCCGCGCGTGCGACGGCCGCTGCCCGCCCGCCGATGACCACGACGGCCCCGGCCCCGGTCCGGCCGGACGGCGGCGGGCGACCGGGCCCGCGCCGCCCCCGGAGCCCCCGCCGCAGCCGCCCCCGTCACCGCCGCCACCGCCGCAGCCACCTCAACCACCGCCGCAGTCGCGGTCGCCGTGGTCGACGCCGCCCGGATCCCCGGCCCCGCCGGGGCTGACCGACCTCACCGTCCCCCTTGCCACCCTCCTCGGCCCCCCGACGCGGCCCGGGGAGAGCCACGGCTTCGGCCCCCTCGACCCCGCCCTGTGCCGCGCCCTGGCCGCGCTCGCCGCCGCCAGCCCCCACACCACCGCCTGCGTCACCGTCACCGACCCCGACGGCCACGCCATCGGCCACGGCTGCCTCACCACCGGCCGCCGCCGCGCGCCCCTCCCCGGAGCGCCGGACCCGCCCCTGACCGCCCTGCCCGCCCGCCTCAACCTCACCATCACCGCCACCCGCCTCACCAGGCTCCTCCAGCCGGCCGGGCAATCCCGCCCGCCCGGACAGCCGCCCCCGCCTGGCCCCGCCTCGCCGACCGGCTGGGCCCTCACCCCGCCCGACGCCCCCCGCCAGCCCCGCGAGGCGACCCGCGAGCCCCGACCCGGCACGCGAGCCAGCCGACCCGCCCTGGTGCGGCACCTGGATCATCACCTTGCCCAGCGGCCTGCAATACCAGGTCCCGGTCGAGCCCGTCCCCACCCACGCCTGCGACCACCGCCGAGAATCACACGCCTACGAGCCCAACGACATGCTCCGCCACCTGGTCCAGATCCGCGACGCCGAGTGCACCCTGCCGACCTGCTCCCGCCACGCCAAAGACAGCGACTTCGAGCACGCCGTCCCCTACGACCAAGGCGGCCGGACCTGCGCCTGCAACGCCGGAGCAAGAAGCCGCGCCTGCCACCAGGTCAAACAGACACCCGGCTGGAAAGTCACCCAGCCCAAACCCGGCTGGCACCAATGGGAAACACCCAGCGGCCGCACCTACACCCAAGAACCCAAGCGCTACCCCACTGCTAGGCGCCGCCCAGACGCTGAAGCAACAGGGCCTCGGCGAGAACGGCCCGCTCGAACTCCGGCAGGTGAAGCCCCTCGTTCGGCCCGTGCGCTCGGGTGTCGGGGTCCTCAACGCCGGTGACGAGGATGGTCGCGCCCGGGAACGTCTCCTGGAACTCGGCGATGAACGGGATCGACCCGCCGGTGCCCATGTCGACCGGCGCCACGCCGTCCCAGGCCTCGGCCAGGGCGGCGCGGGCAGCGGCGTAGGCCGGCCCGATCGTCGGCAGCACGGTCGGCTCGCCCGCGTCAACGACGGTGGTCGCGAGCTGGGCGCCCCACGGGACGTGCTTCTCCAGATGCTCCTGAAGCCGGGCGAGGGCGTTCGCGCTAGTGTCACCGGGGGCAAGGCGGATCGTTACCCGTGCGCGGGCGACCGGGGTCAGGGTGTTGGAGGCGCCGGCCACCTTCGGGGCGTCGAAGCCGGTGACGGTGATGGCCGGCCGGGTCCACAGCTTCTCGACGGCAGAGCCGGTCCCGATCCACTGCGTCCCCGCTGCGGCGCCGGACTCGGCCCGCAGCCGCTCCTCGGGGTAGTCCACGTCCGCGCCGGCGACCCAACTGAGGCCTTTGACGGCCGGGCTGCCGTCCTCGGTCCACAGCGTCGACAGCAGCCTCGTGAGCGCCATGATGGCGTCAGGGACGAGGCCGCCCCACATGCCCGAGTGAACCGCGTGCGTCAGCGTGCGCACCTCGACGTCCACCCGGATCAGGCCGCGCAGGCTGGTCGTCAGCGACGGCACGCCGATGTCCCAGTTTCCAGCGTCCGCGATCACGATGACGTCGGCCGCGAGACGGTCACGGTACTGACGCAGCAGCTCGGGGAGGGTCTCGGAGGAGACCTCCTCCTCTCCCTCGATGAAAAACCGCACGGTGACCGGCAGGGAGGAGCCCAGGGCGCGGAGCGCGCCCACGTGCACGGCGATCCCGGCCTTGTCGTCGGCCGCGCCCCGGCCGTAGAGGCGGTCGCCGCGGACGGTGGGCTCGAACGGCGGGCTGTCCCAGTCGGCCGGGTCGTTCTCGGGCTGGACATCGTGGTGAGCGTAGAGCAGCACAACCGGTGCGCCCTCGGGCCCCTTCCGCTCGCCGATCACGGCCGGCGGGGCGCCGTCATAGGCCCGGACGATCTCAGCCTCGACTCCCTCGGCGGCCAGAAGTTGGGCGGTCTTCTGCGCGGATTTGTCCACCTCGGCCAGGCGCTGCGGGTCGGCGCTGACGGACTGGATTCTGACGAGATCCTCAAGGTCGCCGATCAGGCTGGGGAGGATGTCATGGACGCGATTCTTTAGCTCACTCACACAGGCAACTCTACGATCACGCGCGTGCCGCTGATTTCCGGCCCGCGCCCCAACGCCCCAACGCCCCAACGCCCCAACGCCCCAACGCCCCAACGCCCCAACGCCCCAACGCCCCAACGCCCCAACGCCCCAACGCCCCAACGCTCCAACGCAACTCCACCGGTACAGCTGCCAGGTCACGCAGTCGGCGGCCGCTGGCCGTATCCCTCCATTTTCACGCCCACGGCGTCGATCTCCAAGGCCGACAGCAGGCGCGGGGACCCCGCCGACGATGCGCGCAGGTACACGTCGCACAGCCACTCCAGGTACACGCTCTTGTCGTGCGCGGTCACCAGGTCAGGGCCGACGGTGACCGCGCCGTGGTTGCCCATGAGACACCCAGTGCGGTCGGCGAGCGCATGCACCACATTGCGTGCCAGCGTTTCCGTGCCGTACGTGGCGTACGGGGCCACGAGCACCGGCCCGCCGAACATCGCCAGGTAGTAATGCACCGACGGAATCTCATCCACCAGGGTCGACAACGCCGTCGCGGCCACGGAGTGCGTGTGCACGACCGCGCCCACCTCCGGCCGGGCCGCGTAGATCGCCAGGTGCAGGGGCAGCTCGCTGGTCGGGCCGAGCGGCGCCTCGACCGGCACGCCGTCGAGCCGGTGCACGCCCACCAACTCCGGGGTCAGCTCGGCGTAGCGCAGTCCGCTCGGCGTGACCGCCACCAGGTCGCCCTCGCGGACGCTCACGTTGCCCGCCGTCCCCACCACGAGGCCGGAGCGGGACAGTTCCTGGCAGGTCGTCACGATCGCCTGGCGGGCGTCAGGGAGCAGCATTGGATTCCTCCGGGTGTAGCGTCGTCACCGTGAGCAACGGCAACAGCGTGCTGGATGACGTTATCGGCTGGCAGGACGGCCACATCACCGCTATTGACCAAACCGCCCTACCGCACCGACTCGACGTCCTCCACATCACCACCGTGGACCAGCTCGTCGACGCGATCGTCCGGCTCGTCGTGCGGGGCGCGCCGCTGCTGGGGGTGGCCGGCGCGCTCGGCGTGGCGCTCGCGGCCCGGCAGGCCAAGCGCGAAGGGTGGGACGCCGCGCGGCTCGACGCCGAGGTCAAGCGGATCGCCGACGCCCGCCCGACCGCGGTCAACCTCCGCCGCGAGGTGCTCGCCGTCGCGGCCGTGCTCCCCGACGGAGCCGAGGCAGCCGAAGCCGCCGCCCTCGCCGTCCGCGACACCGCCATCGAGGTCAGCCGGCGCCTCAGCGAGCGCGGCGCCGACCTCCTCATCCAGGAGTGCGGGGCGGGCCCCCTGAAGGTCCACACGCACTGCAACACTGGTGCGCTTGCCTGCCTGGGGTGGGGGACCGCGCTCGGCGTCATCCGGGCTCTGCGAGACCGGGGCGCCCTCGCCCACGTCATCGCCGACGAGACCCGCCCGCTGCTGCAGGGGTCGCGGCTTACCGCCTGGGAGCTCGGCCAGCTTGGCATCGAGCACTACCTCGTGGCCGACGGCGCCGGGCCGTTCGTCATCAGCCAGGGGCTGTCCGACGCGGTGATCGTCGGGGCCGACCGAGTGGCGGCCAACGGCGACGTGGCTAACAAGATCGGCACCTACTCCCTCGCCCTCGCGGCCCGCCGGGCCGGCGTCCCGTTCGTGGTATCGGCACCGGAGTCCACCATCGACGAGTCGACCGCCAGCGGCGCGGACATTCCCCTCGAGCTTCGGGCGGACGAGGAAGTCACGTCCTTCCAGGGCGTCCGGGCCGCACCCGACGGCACCCGCGCGCTGAACTACGCCTTCGACGTCACCCCGGCCGACCTGGTCACTGCGATCGTGACCGAGAACCGCGTCATCCGCCCGTAACGGCACCTAACCACCGAGGTGATCGTCAGGGCGGTCGTCAAGACCGGAACCCACGCCTGGCGCAGCCGGTGGCGCGCCGCCCGACGCGGTAATCCTGGCCGCCTCGGCCCGGGCGCCTTCGATCAGCTCCGAGGCCTGCTGCTCCGCCAGCCTGAGCAGCTGCTCAATGCGGGCACCGAGGCCGGCATAGGACGCGCGCTCCGGGCTGTTCAGCACTGCGCAGCTTCCGGACAGCTCAGCCTGCAGAGCGCGCAGCTGCCGATCGCCCAGCTGCCCGGGCACGTCGCCGGCCAGCTCGGCCAGGACCTGCTCCCGAGTCTGGCCCTCGAGCATGCACAGGCGTGTGATCGCGATGTCGCTGACCAGCACGCCGGCCAGGAGCTGACGGCACAGCGCGGTGACCGCAGACGCATCGCCGCCGGAGGCGGCGCCCTTGCTCCTCCGCCACCCGAGCCCGCCCTTCTTCGCCGGGGTATCCGCGATCGCGTTGATCTGCCGCACGGCCTCGTCCAGCGGTGTCCCGACCTCGCCGGTCGCAGACATAATCCGCATCCAGCGCGCCGTCATGTCCTGCACCCAGTCCATGCCGCCACCGTACTCAAAAGCGGCAGTTTGCGAGCGTATGTCTAGGTGCCGGCCGACAATGCGGCCGGCACCCGTGCGCCCCCGAGACGCTAGCTCCGCGACGTCAGCTCCCGGCCAGATCCGCCCGCCGGATCCGGATCATGGTGACGGCAACCAGCAGAATGAGCACCCCGATCCCGGCCCCCACCAGGAACGCCCGGTCAAACCCGACCACCAGCGCGTGCTGATACACCGACGAGACGCCGCCGCCAGCGCGCCAGCACCCGACGCCGCCAGCACCCCGACGCCGCCGACCCCCGACGCCGCCAGCCCGTCCGCGCGCGTTGTCCGCCACCACCGTCCAGGCCACCGTCCCCAGCACCGCCAGCCCGATCGCGCCGCCCACCTGCCGGCCGGCGTTGAGCAGGCTGGCGGCCACCCCGGAGTCAGCCTCACCAACCCGGGTCAGGGAAAGAAGCTGCAGCGGCACGATCAGCAGCCCGAACCCGATCCCGAGCACCAGCCCCGCGCCGAGCAGGTCACCCGCGTACGTCCCGTGCAACGACATCCGTGACAGCCAGTACAGCCCGCCGACGGTGACGGCGCTGCCGCCCACCAGCAGCGGCCGCGCCCCGATCCTGGGCACCAGCGCGGTGGCCCCCACCGCGCCGACCAGCATGGCCGCGGTGACCGGCAGGAACGCGACCCCGGTCCGGAGCGCCGAGTAACCCCACACGTCCTGCACGAACAGGGTGAGGAAGAAGAACACGCCCGCGATAGCGGTCCCCACGCCCAGCATCATCAGGTACGCGCCGACCCGGTTCCGGTTGCGCAGCAGTCGCACCGGCAGCAGCGCCTGGCGGCTGCGCGCTTCGATCACCGCGAACGCCGCCAGCAGCACCGCCGACGCCGCGAGCGAAAAAACGACCCTCAAGTCGCCCCAGTGCGACGTCCCGTCCGGGCTGGTAGCGGCGTTGGACAGGCCGTAGACGAGCGCCGCCACCCCCGCCGTTCCGGTGATCGTGCCGGGCAGGTCGAGCCCACCGGAACCCGGCCGGCGCACGGCCCCCGGCACCAGCACGAACCGCGCCGTCACCGCGACCGCGAGGCCGATCGGCACGTTGACGAACAGCACCCAGCGCCAGTCGGCGTACGCGACCAGCAGCCCCCCGGCGAGCAGCCCGACCGAACTGCCGGCCACGCTCATCGCGGCGTACAGGCCCATCGCGCGGCTGCGCGGCGGCCCCTCAGGGAACGTCGTCGCGATCAGCGCCAGCGCCGTCGGCGCCACGATCGCGCCGCCCGCCCCCTGAACCGCCCGGGCCGCCAGCAGCCAGGCCGGGGAGGTCGCGAGCCCGCCCGCGAGCGACGCGGCCGAGAACAACAGCAACCCGATGATGAACATCCGCCGCCGGCCGAGCAGGTCGCCCGCCCGGCCGCCCAGCAGCAGCAGGCCGCCGAAGGTCAGCGCGTAGGCGTTGGCGACCCACTCCAGGCCGCTGCCGGAGAATCCGAGCGCCGCCTGAATGTGCGGCAGCGCCACATACACGATGGTCGCGTCGAGCACGATCATGAGCTGGGCGGTCGCGATGACGAACAGCGCCACGCCGAGATGGCGGCGGCTGCTCTCGGTGCCGGTCTGGCCGGCGGTGGAAAGTGTCGTTGTCATGCCACCGATGCTGCCGATCTGAACGCCGATCGTCGTCCCGCCAGCGAACCGTCTTCCACCTGCTCGCCGAGGGTGCGCCGACCGCCCGCACTACTCCCGGGGGAGTAGCCGGAAATGGGTCCGCCCGGCGGATACGGCCGAAGATCCCGACCGCGTAGGCTCGGAGAATGCGTACGGATCGCGGTCGGCAGAGGTTTTACGCGGCCGGATGGGTCATCTCGGCCGGCGTCATGGTCGTAGCGTCCCGCGTCTGGCGGCTGCACCTGCGCGAGGTCGAGCAGCGCGCCGAGGAGGCGGAGCGGACGCGCGACGAGGTAGCCCGGCGCAGGGCGGTCGAAGAGCGGCTGCGGATCGCCCGCGAGCTGCACGACTCCCTGACCCACAACATCTCCGTCATCTGCGTTCAGTCCGGCGTGGCGGTGCACCTGGCCCGCAAGCGCGGCGAGGAGGTGTCGCCCGCGCTGCTGGCGATCCAGGAGGCGAGCGCGGACGCCGCCCGCGAGCTGCGGACCACGCTCGGCGTGCTGCGCAGCGACGACGACGGCGACACCAGCGGCCTCAGCCACCTCGACCGCCTGACGGCGCGGGCGCGCGCATCCGGCCTCCCGGTGATCGTGAACGTCACCGGCGTCGAGCGGACGCTGCCGCCCGAGGTGGACCAGGCCGCCTACCGGATCGTGCAGGAAGCGCTCACCAACGTCAGCCGCCACGCCGGCCCGGCCTCGGCCTGGGTTCATCTCTGCTACACGCCGGACGCCCTCGAGATCCGCGTCGACGACGACGGCGTCGGAAGCATCGCCAACGACCCAACCAACGCAAACACCAACGCGAACGCCAACGCCAACGGAAACGGCAGCGGCACAAGCAACGCGACAAGCAACGGCCACAGCGCGAGCAACCGCCTCGGCCTCATGGGCATGCGCGAACGGGTGACCGCGCTCGGCGGTCGGCTCCACGCAGGCCCGCGGGACGGCGGCGGCTTCCAGGTCCGCGCCGAGATCCCGGCCGAAATCCCCGCGCCTTGATCAGGATCCTGCTGGCCGACGACCAGTCGCTGATCCGCAGCGGGATTCGATCGCTGCTCGAGGCGGAAGACGACATCGAGGTGGTGGCCGAGGCCGCCGACGGCCGGCAGGCGGTGACGCTGGCGGCCGAGCACCGCCCCGACATCGTCCTGATGGACATCCAGATGCCGGTCCTCGACGGGATCGAGGCCACCAGGCAGATCGTGGCCGACGAGCGTCTGACCGAAGTCCGCGTCGTGATCCTCACCAACTTCGGGCTCGACGAGTACATCTTCCGCGCGCTGCGGGCCGGCGCGGCCGGGTTCCTGCTCAAGGAAACCGAGCCGGCCGGCCTGCTGGAGGCGCTCCAGGTCGTCATGCGCGGCGACTCGCTCCTGTCGCCCGCGATCACCCGCCGTCTGATCAGCGAGTTCGTCGCCCGCCCGCCCGACGCGGTCGCCGCCGCGGGAATGGAACGCCTCACCAACCGGGAACGCGAGGTGGCGGCCCTGGTCGCGCACGGCCTCTCCAACGACCAGATCGCCGAGGCGATGGTGCTCAGCCCCGCCACCGCCAAGACCCACGTCAGCCGGGCCATGATCAAGCTCGGCGCCCGCGACCGAGCCCAGCTCGTCGTCTTCGCCTACCAGGCCGGCCTGGTCTCGCCGAAGCGCCGCGACAACGAGGCTTGACTCTCACGCAACGTCAGGGTTGATCCTCTAACCATGTTCAGTATCGGCGAGTTCGCCCGGCTGGGAACGGTGTCCGTTCGCACGCTGCGGCATTACGACGAGATCGGGCTGCTGCACCCGGCCAGGGTCGACCCGAATACCGGCTACCGCAGCTACGCGGCCGACCAGCTCGGGCAGCTGAACCGGATCATGGCGCTCAAGGACCTCGGGTTCTCCCTCGAGCAGACCCGCAAGCTGGTCAGCGGGATCACCCTCGAGGAGCTGCGCGGCATGCTCGCGCTCCGGCGCGCCCAGCTGGAACAGGAACTCGACGAGTACATCACCCGGCTGCGAGGAGTCGAGGCCCGGCTCCGCTACATCGAAGGAGAAGACGCCATGCCAGCGGACGACATCACGGTGAAGAAGATCTCGGCCATGGGCGTGGTAGCCATCGGCGGCACCGCCCCCGGCATCGGCCCCGAGCACGCGGTTCCCGTCGTCAACCGCGCGCGAGCGCAGTTCGACGAGCTCGACATCGCCGGGCTGGCCAAGGTCACTGGGCCGTTCATGGTCTTCTTCGAAGACGTCGACAGCGATGAGGCCACGATCTACCTGGCCCTGCCGGTCGCCGAGCGGCCGGCCGAGCTCCCGCCGCCCGCGCAGTACCTGATCCTGCCCGCGATCGAGGCGGCGACCGCCGTCCGCAACGGCAAGGCCAGCAGCATCTACCCGGCCGTCTACCACGACCTCGTGCACTGGTGCAGCGCCAACGGCTTCCAGACCTCCGGCCCCGGCCGCGACATCTGGATCCACGAAATAGACGACATCTCCCAGGTCGAAGAGCAGGTCTTCGAGACCCAGCTCCCGTTCACCCGTCCCGAGGCAACGTCCGACTAGGCAGCCGCACCGAGGGGAGTTCCGGCGATGCACGCGGCATTGACCCAAGACCTGGCCAGCCAGCACTCCGTACAGCTGCAGGCCGCAGCCGCGATCAGGTGCCGCAGCGCCACCCCAGCCAGCGCTGCCGCCACCGGAAACGCCACCGAAGAACCAGCACCTTCTATGACGCAGCGGGCCGGCTGGGCGCTGGTCCAGGTCGGCCTCCGGCTCGCCCTCCACCAGCCCGGCTAGCCGCGCGCCGCCGAACAGCGTTTGCTCGACGCGCTCTGGGCTGCTTGGCAAGAGATCGCATAGCGACCCGGCCGACGACCCCTACCTCTGATGGCCGGCCCACCAGTGACCGCGCGTGGTGTGCCCAAGTCGTGCATCGTCGGTCCCCCGAAGCAGCCGCCAGCACCCCATCGACCCCGGCCGCCCCGCCCGTCTGCTGCGGGCAGGCAGACCGTGGACCGGGCCATGATCACGAAGGATTTTTGCCCTTATAAGACAATTTTCCTTCGTCAACATAAAACCCTTCGTGATCATCCCGAGGACGCCCGGCACGGGATCTGACCAGGCGTCACGCAAGCACGTCAGCACACCGCGAGCCTCAACCGCGCCCCGGTCGTCGATCACCGGCAAGCTCCATCCCAAGCCGGGAGGAGGTGCCGGCCGGCCGCCCGATCATCCCCAACGGTCGCCGGTTCGGCTTGAATACCTCTATGGACTCCACGCCGAGGTTGCCACTGCAAGGAATGCAGGTCGTCGAGTGCGCGAGCTACGTCGCCGGCCCGACCGGCGGCCTGACCCTGGCCCAGCTCGGCGCCGAGGTCGTCCGGATCGATCCCCTCGGCGGCGGCCACGACCACCGCCGCTGGCCGCTCGCGCCGAACGGCGAGAGCTACTACTGGTCATCGCTGAACAAGGGCAAGCGCTCGGTCGCGATCGACCTCCGCTCACCCGAGGGCCAGGACCTAGTCGTCGCGCTCATCACCGCCCCCGGCCCCGACCGGGGACTGCTGATCGACAACGTGGTCGGCCGTCCGTGGCTCGCCGACGACGCACTCCGAACCAGCAGAAAAGACCTCATCCACCTCCGCGTCCAGGGTCACCCCGACGGCCGCCCGGCCGTCGACTACACCGTCAACGCCGCCGTCGGCGTCCCCCAGATCACCGGCCCTGAGGGAACGGAAGGAAAAACCACACCGGTCAACCACGTCCTCCCCGCCTGGGACCTGATCACCGGCGTCAGCGTCGCGGCGGGAATGCTGGCCGCCCTGCACGACCGCGAGCGCACCGGCAACGGCGCGTTCATCGAGCTCGCCCTGTCCGACGTGGCGCTGGCCGGGGTGTCCAACCTCGGCTGGCTCTCGGAAGCGGAGCTGCGCGGCGGCGACCGCCCCCGGCACGGCAACCACCTCTACGGCAGCTTCGCCTCCGACTTCGCCACCGCCGACGGCCAGCGGGTGATGGTGGTCGCCCTGACCGAAGGCCAGTGGAAGGCGCTCAAGCAGGCGACCGGAACGGCCAAGGTCTTCGAGGCCCTGGAGACGGCCCTCGGCACCGACCTGCGACAAGAGGAGGAGCGCTACCGCCACCGGGAGACGATCGCCGCCATCCTCCGCCCCTGGTTCGCGGGCCGCGACCTCGACCAGGCCAGCGCCGAACTCGACCGCGCCCGCGTCCTCTGGGGCCCCTACCAAGGCATGGCCGACGTCGCCGCCGCCCACCGCCGCGGCGCCCACCCGGTCCTGGCCGACATCGAGCTCGGAGAGCTCGCAGCGCCCGGCCAGCCCGATACGGACGTCCAAACGGCCACGTCGATCACCGCCCGTTCCCCGCTGCGCTGGAACGGCGCCTACGGTGAACCGGGCGAGGCCCCGGTCCTCGGCCGCGACACCGACGAGGTCCTCACCGAGCGACTCGGCCTCACCGCCCCCGAACTGGCAGGCCTGCACGACCGCCGCGTCATCTAACGGCGTCATCCAACAAGGAGACCAGAACATGCCCCGTCTCGCCCAGACCGCCGGCCTGACCGACGTCCAGCAGGAAATCCTGAAAACCGTCCGGCAGTTCGTCGACAAGGAGATCATCCCGCACGCCCAGGCGCTCGAGCACGCCGACGAGTACCCGGCCGACATCGTCGCGGGCATGCGCGAGATGGGCCTGTTCGGCCTCACCATCCCGGAGGAATACGGTGGCCTAGGCGAGTCCCTCCTCACCTACGCCCTGGTCGTCGAGCAGATCGCGCGCGGCTGGATGAGCGTCTCCGGCATCATCAACACCCACTTCATCGTCGCCCACATGATCAAGCAGCACGGCACCCCCGAGCAGAAGCAGAAGTTCCTGCCGCCGATGGCGGCCGGCGAGGTCCGCGGCTCGTTCTCCATGTCCGAGCCCGACCTCGGCTCCGACGTCGCCGCGATCACGACCAGGGCGACCCGCGACGAGACGGCGGCGGCTATCGACGTCAACGGCGCCAAGATGTGGCTGACCAACGGCGGCAGCTCCAACCTGATCGCGCTGCTCGCCCGGACCGACGAGGGCGCCGCCAAGCCGCACCAGAACCTCACCGCGTTCCTGGTCGAGAAGCCGACCGGGTTCGGCGAGGTGCTGCCGGGCCTGACCATCCCCGGCAAGATCGACAAGATGGGCTACAAGGGCGTCGACACCACCGAGGCGTTGTTCGACAACTTCTCCCTGCCCGAAGACAGCGTCCTCGGCGGCCACCCCGGCCGCGGCTTCGCCCAGATGATGGACGGCATCGAGGTCGGCCGGGTCAACGTGTCCGCCCGCGCCTGCGGCATGACGATCCGCGCGTTCGAGCTCGCGGTGGCGTACGCGCAGCAGCGCAAGACGTTCGGCAAGCCGATCGCGGACCACCAGGCGATCGCGTTCAAGCTGGCCGAGATGGCGACCAAGGTCGAGGCCGCCCATCTGATGATGGTGAACGCCGCCCGGCTGAAGGACTCGGGCGAGCGCAACGACGTCGCCGCCGGCATGGCCAAGCTGCTCGCCAGCGAGTACTGCGCCGAGGTGACCCAGGACGCGTTCCGCATCCACGGCGGCTACGGCTACTCGACCGAGTACGAGATCGAGCGGCTCATGCGCGAGGCCCCGTTCCTGCTCATCGGCGAGGGCACCAGCGAGATCCAGAAGATGATCATCAGCCGCGGCCTGCTCCGCGAGTACAAAATCTAAAACCCATCATCTCGAACGGTCCCGGCCGGCTCTCGACCCGCCCGTTCCCCTGGCCGGTCTCGAGGGCCCGGTAACGGCCAGGGCTCACACCTGTCGCCGAGCGGTCACGCTGGCGGCTCTAGCCAGCCGATCGAACTTCATATAAAATCGATCGGGAATTAGGTAAATGTGAGCTTCGACCGCGAGGAGAGCCGGATGGGCGTGGTGCTGCACTGGTTCCTCCCCACCAACGGCGACTCGCGCACCGATCTGAGCCTGGGCAACGCGGTCGGCGGGGCGGGCAGCCGGGCCGCCGAGGGCGGCACCGAGCGGGTGCCCGACATCGGCTACATCGGCCAGATCGCCCGGTCGGCCGAGCAGCTCGGCTTCACCGGGGCGCTGACCCCGACCAGCTCCTGGTGCGAGGACGCGTGGGTCATGACGGCGGCGCTGACCCAGGTCACCCACCGGTTCAAGTTTCTGGTCGCGTTCCGCCCCGGGCTGATGTCGCCACCCTGGCGGCCCACATGGCCGCGACCTACCAGCGCGTCTCCGGCGGCCGGCTGCTGCTCAACGTCGTCACCGGGGGCGACGATGTCGAGCAGCAGCGGTTCGGCGACCACCTCGGCAAGGACGCCAGGTACGAGCGGGCGGGGGAGTTCCTGCACATCGTCCGCGCGCTGTGGAGCGGTGACCCGGTGACGTTCGCCGGCCGTCACTACGACGTGCGCGGCGGCCAGATCATCCCGGCCGTGACCTGGCCCGAGATCTACCTGGGGGGATCGTCGGCCCCGGCCCTCGACGTGGCCGCGCGCTACGCCGACGTGTACCTGACCTGGGGCGAGCCGCCGCAGGCGGTGGCCCAGAAGCTGGACGCGGTGCGGGCCCGGGCCAAGGCGTTCGCCAGCGACACCGCCGTCGAGGTCGCCAGCGACCTGTTCTCGCTGGCCGGGGCGAGCGCCGCCGACGAGCGCTACGACCTGTCCAGGCACTGGCGGAACGCCCGGACGCACGCTAGCCACGACCCCGTCGATTGGAAGTATCACCATGTCGGCAACTACCTGCTCAACGACGCCTTCCCCCCGAACCACGGGCAGCTCTGAGATGACCGTTACCGACCCACGGCTGGATGGTGCCAACCCGATGCAGCAGACCGACGTGACGGCCGCCGACTTCCGGCACGCGATCGGCCACTTCGCGACCGGCGTGACCGTGGTCACCTCGGTCGACGCCGACGGCCAGCCCGTCGGCACCACCGCCAACGCGGTCAGCTCGCTGTCGCTCGACCCGCCGCTGATCCTGGTCTGCTTCGACCGGTCGAGCAAGACCCTGGAGTCGGTCCGCGCGCACGGCGCGTTCGCGGTGAACGTGCTCGGCGCCCGGCAGCAGCACCTGTCGGCCAACTTCGCCCGCCGCGGCCTCGCCGCCGCCTGGGAAGGAGTCCGGCACCGCCGCGGCCGCACCGGCAGCCCGCGCCTCGACGGGGTGATCGCCACCCTCGAATGCACCGTGGAGCACCAGCTCGAGGGCGGCGACCACGAGATCATCGTCGGCCGGGTCAGGGAAGTAGAAACCAGCGGAGACGACACCGCCCCCCTCATCTTCTGGCGCGGCCGCTACCTGTCCCCCCAATAACCGCCCCGCGATCCCCACGACACCTGTCGCCTACGCCAGCGACCCCGCCTCCGCGCGCCCAATATCCGCTTGCAGGTGCTGTCCCGCGACTGGAAGCATCACGTCCCATGCCTGTCTTCGACGCCTTCGACGGAACCGAGCTGGCCTATCACGTCCACGGCGACGGCGAACCGCTGATCTGCCTGCCCGGCGGCCCGATGCGCGCGTCCGCGTGCCTGGGCGACCTCGGCGGCCTGTCCCGGCACCGGAAGCTGATCCAACTCGACCTGCGCGGCACCGGCGGCTCGGCGGTCCCGGCCGACCCGTCGAGCTACCGCTGCGATCGGCTGGTAGACGACGTCCTCGCCTTGCAGGACCATCTCGGCCTGGCCAGCGCGGATGTGCTCGGGCACTCGGCCGGGGCCAACATCGCCCTGCAGTACGCGCTGTCGCATCCGCACCAGGTGAGCAGCCTCGTCCTGGTCACGCCGAGCGGGCGGGCGGTCGGGCTTGAGCCTGACACCGAGATGCGGCGCGAGATCGTCAACCTACGGCAAGGCGAGCCGTGGTTCGCGGGCGCGGCCGCGGCGTTCGAGCGGATCGCGGCCGGCGGGGAGCGGAGGCCGACTGGGTGGCGACGGCCCCGTTCTTCTACGGTCGCTGGGACGCCGCCGCCCAGGCGTACGACGCGGCCGGGGAAGACCAGACGAATGAGGAGGCGGCCGAAGCCTTCGGCGCCGACGGGGCGTTCGATCCCACCGGTGCCCGCGCGGGCCTGGCCGATCTAAGGACGCCGGTGCTCGTCATCGGCGGCAGCCTCGACCTGCAGCGGCCGCCGGCGGTGACCGCCGAGTACGCCGCGCTGTTCGTCAACTCGCGGCTCGTCGTCCAGCCCGGTGCCGGCCACTTCCCCTGGCTCGACGACCCCGCCCAGTTCGTCTCCGTCGTCACCGAGTTCTTGAACTGAGGTCTCTGCACCCACCACCTGGCGCCCGCGCTTGGCGAGTCGCAGGGCACCGGATCACCGGGTACCCGAACGTCTCCGTTCGGCCTGAAACCGGTGGTCGCGCTCGATGAGCCGCCCGATCTCGGCGATCTGGCCCGAGCCGACGTCCCCGTCCGCGCTCGCGGACGAGCTCGAGCAGCTGGCTGGAGGAGGTGAGGACCTGCGCCCCGAGGCCGTCGGCGCAGCTGATGATCTTCGCCCGGGGATGGTTGAGCAGGACGACCGGACGCCACGGGACCGGTTGCCCGCGCTTGGCGATGAAGCGCTCGAGCTGCTCGAGCGGCTCCGCCAGCTGCGCCTGCGGCGGGCGGCCGCCCCGGTCAGCCAGCACGGTCACGTCGCCGACCTCGTTGCCGTAGCTGTCGGAGCGTCGGTACAGCCACTGCTGCGGGGTGATGCGGAACGCCCCGTTGACGTGCTTGACCTCGATCGCGAACAGCCCCGTCGGTCCGATCAGCAGGTAGTCGATCTCCCCGCCGCGGTTGCGGTAGCCCTTGAACAACGTCCAGGAGTCATCGAGGGCGCCGTCAAGGGCGGCGTGCACCTCCCGTTCCCCCTCGGCCCCGGCCTCGAGCGCCGCCTCGTTGCGCGACGGCCCGCGGTCGGCGGGCGGCGAGGGCGGGCCGGCCCGCTTGCGGCGCCAGACGGCCACCGCCCAGCGCAGCGCCGACAGCAGCCGCCAGCGCGCCACCGCCCGATCACGCCGTTCACGGGCCTCGCTGACGGCCCGGTCGTAGGCCGCGAGCGCCAGCCGATATCGCTCCTCGTCCCGCTTCCCGGCGCCGGCTCGGCTACGGCGTGCCTGTCGCAGCATCTCCCCGGCATGATCGGAAAGCGGGATAAATCTCATACCACGAGTATTCGCGGACTCGCGCCCAAGGTCACGGACCATGCGCCGCTAAATCTTCACGGTGCCTGACCAATGACGGGTCCACCGGCTGCCGTCGGGGTCAGCTGCGGCCCCCGTCGGCGCCCGCGGCGAAGCACGCGATAATGAGTCGTCGGTGGAGGGAGCTCACCAGTGAGCGAGCCTGAGCGCCCGTCGCGGAGATCGGGCGGCGTGAGCGGTGACCTCCTCCTTGCCATCGGGCTCAGCGCGACGCTGGTGGTATCCCTGGCCGCCGAGGATCTGCTGCGCGGCGCGGACAACCTGCTGGAAACGGCGTGCGCGGTCGGCGCCTTCTGCTGCCTCATACCGCGGCGGGCGGATCCCCAGCTATCGGCCATCGCGGCGGCGATCCTGTTCGCGGCGTCCGCCGCCCTGGGGTCGTTGGCGACGATACCGGGCCAGCTCGGCGACCTGATCGCGATACCCGCCGCCCTGCTGGCCTACTCGCTGGGGACCCAGCGGCGGTCGATCATCGCCCTGCTGCTGCTCACCGTCGGGCTGCAGATAGCGAACGGCCGGACCACGTTCAGCCTGCTCTTTCTCGCTCTTACGATCGGCCCGTACGCGGTCGGCCTTGTCGTCCGGTCAGGCCGTGTCTGACCGGACGGCCCGGCACCCGCCCGGCCCGGACCGGCCGCGCCCTGGCAGGCGTCAGCCCTGGTCTTCCCCGGCACCTCCTGCCTCAGGGCCCGCGGCGAAGATGCGCGCGTAGATGTCGTCGATGACGTCGTTCTTGGCCAGGCTGTAGTCGGCGGGCTGATCCACGGTGTCGCGCGCGAGGCGGCGCTTGACCGCGGCGTACAGGTCCCGGTCCTCGGGATGCGATCGCAGCCAGTCGCGGAAGAGCCGGTGCCTGATCGGCTCGGGCGCGTCCTGCGGCCACATATGAAGGTGCACGTCCTCGGCTGGGCTGATCAGCATCCGGTGCCCGTACCACCACGGCTCCCGCAGCACGAGTCGGTAGCCAACGGTTTCCAGAACCGGGACGTAGCGCGATTCGTCCGCCGTGTCCTCGATCAGCAGGTCGATGTCGATGACGGGCTTGGCCGGCAGGCCCGGTACCGAGGTCGACCCGACGTGCTCGATGGTGATGATCAGGCCGCCCAGAACCGCCTCAAGCAGCGAGCGGGCGGCGGCGAACCGGCCGACCCAGCCCGGGTCGTAGTCCTCGATCACGATGTGGTCCCACCGCGCCGGGCGCTCCCCGACCAGGGCGATGGCATTTTGCTCCGGGGTGCCATGGAAGCGCTGCGTGATTTCCTTCGGGTACTCAGCCAACTCGACCTCCTGAAGAAGCAAAGTCGACCAGCGTACAACGCCGCTGCGGGCAAGCACAGGCCCTATTTCATTTCATTTCACGGGTGGGATTAAGAGCGATAGCGTTGTGCCGATCGTTACTGCCGAGGGAGGAGCGGGACATGAGCACCCCCGTCGGCGACCTGCGCGAGCCGGCGTGAGCGGCGTAAGTCCCGTCCGGCGGCCGGCTGGAGGACCGACGAGCCGAGCCAGCGGCTGGCCTGGAGCGCGAGCTCGACGTCGTGGCGGTTGTCGCCGACCGGGCGGCCGAGGCTCTCGTAGCCTTGTGGATCCGGTACTGGACCGAGTTCTTGTGCAGCACCAGCCGTTCGGCGGTCGCCTTGTAGCTCCCGCCGGTGTCGAGGAACACCAGCAGGGTCTCACGCAGCCGGGCGTGGTGCTCGTCGTCGGTGGCGAGCCGCCCCAGCGTGCTCCGCACCCAGGCCCGCAGCAGGTCCCCCGTCCCCAGCATCATCGCCACCGGCGCGACCTCGGCGTAGGTCACCACCCGGGGCGGGGATCCGCCGGCCAGCGCGACCGCCTGGGCGGCGAGGGCCTGCTGGTGGGTGAGGCGGAACCCGCCGATGCCCTTGACCACGTCGCCGAACGCGACATGGATGCCGGCGTCCGCGTCGCACGCGGCCGGGTCGAACCGGTCCCTGATCCCGAGCGGGAGCCAGGCCCAGGCGCTCGACTCGTCGCGGGGGAGGAAGACCGGGTCGGCGCCGCACCGCCGTCTGCGCGGCGATGTGGCTGATCGCCCGCTCTAGCCGGGTGATGTTGTCGACCGCGATCGCCTCGTTGCTCGTCCAGCACACCACGCCCACGTGGTGCTGGCGCAGCCGGTAGCCCAGCGTCGCCTCGGTCGCGCTCACATCGATCCGCTGGCCCGACAGCAGGTCACGGATCGCGCCCCGCCCGGGCGGCGCTGCAGTTCCGGAGCCAGTTCTCCCGCTCCTTGGTGTAGGCGGTGACCATCTCCTCGGAGACCTGGTCGATATACCCGGCTACCAGCGTGGCCGTGCTCTGCACGGTCGCGGTGATCGTCTCGGGGTCGTCAGCGTGCTCGGCCAGCTCCCTCAGCAGCCAGTCGGAGAAGCGGGTGTGCCCGAGCCGGTAGGAGCGCAGCAGCGCGGTCAGCGGGGTGCCGCGCTGGGCGAGGCGGCGCGCGTACTCCAGAGCCGAGGCCGGGGCTTGCACGGCGGTCAGGTCGATCTGGTGCTGCAGGATCTGCAGGCAGGTACCCACGTTGCTGTCGACGCTGGAGGCGAGCAGGGCGACGACGGGCCTGTCGTCGTCCAGCTGCGGGATTTCCCTCAGGATCAGCTTGAAGACGTCCTGCGACACTTCGGCCGCCCGGCGGCTCACCGCCGTCGCGACCTCGGCCACCAGGTCTGCCACGACGGGGCGATCCACGTCCACCGGCGAAGCACCTCCCCTCGGGCTGTCGGTCACCGAAGCCCGCGTATGCCCCAGTGTCGCCCTCAGCGGGCACGCTGTCATCATCCGATCCTGGTGAGGCCGGAGCGCCGCCGGTTTGCCGCCCGAATAAAATCAACATCCTTTATCCCGAACGGACCGTTGGTTCGCCGCCGACCGCCCCCGCGCCTGTGCCCGCGGAACCACGCCCGGGCCGGGGTTCGTGACGGGCGACCAATGGAAGAACGCCCGTCGCAGGCTTACGCTCGGCTGATAATGAGCGCTAACACTGATTCGGACAGATCGGCCGACTCGGACCGGTCAGCCGCCGAGGACGCCGCCGCGGTACCGCTCGACCTGCTGCTCGGGGATGCCGCGACCGGCATGCTCCGCCGGCTGAACCTCGGTGGCTCCGGCCTGCGCCTGGCCGCGGCCCTGGCGGTCAGGCCGCGGCTGGTCGCCGGACGGGGACGGCAGCTGGCGGGCGAGCTGGCCCGCATCGGCGTCGGCCGGTCCCAGGTCCAGCCGTCCCGGCGCGACCGCCGGTTCACCGACCCCGCGTGGGCCGGCAACCCGCTGCTGCGCGCCTCCATGCAGGCCTACCTGGCCGCCAGCGAGAGCGTGGCGGGCGTGGTGGCCGAGGCCGGGCTGGACGAGGCGCGACAGCGAACGGGTCAACTTCGTGCTGACCAACCTGATCGACGCGCTCGCCCCGAGCAACAATCCGCTGCTGAACCCGGCCGCGGTCAAGGCCGCGCTTGACACCGGCGGCGGCAGCGCGGTGGCGGGCCTGCGGAATTTCCTGTCCGACATGGCGGTCCCGCCGCGGGTGCCGTCGATGGTCGAGCCGGACGCGTTCGAGGTCGGCGTGGACCTGGCGGTCACGCCAGGGTCGGTGGTGCTGCGCACCCCGGTGTTCGAGCTGATCCAGTACCGCCCGGTCACCGAGACCGTGCGGCAGGTCCCGCTGCTGATCGTCCCGCCGGTGATCAACAAGTACTACGTGCTTGACCTGGCGTCCGGCCGGAGCATGGTGGAGTACCTGGTCAGCACCGGTCTGCAGGTGTTCATGATCTCCTGGCGGAACCCGGACGCCCGGCACGCCAAATGGGATCTCGACACCTACGGCCAGGCCATCCTCGACGCGATGGACGCGATCACGCCGGATCACCGGCAGCGAGCAGACCGCGCTGGCCGCGACCTGCTCCGGCGGCATCATCGCGGCGATGGTGGCCGCGCACCTGGCCCACATCGGCCAGCAGGACCGGATCGCCGCGCTGACCCTCCTGGTCACCGTCCTCGACCAGGCGCACGCGGGCCTGGCCAGCGCGGTCGTCGACGAGCGGACCGTGCGGGTGGCCGCGGCCGCGTCCCGCGCCCGCGGCTACCTGGACGGGCGGTCGCTGGCGGAGGTGTTCGCCTGGCTGCGGCCGAACGACCTGATCTGGAACTACTGGGTCAACAACTACCTGCTCGGCAAGAAGCCGCCGCGTTCGACATCCTGTTCTGGAACGCGGACACCACCCGGATGGCGGCGGGCCTGCACCGGGACTTCCTCGAGCTCGGCGCGGGCAACACGCTGGTCCAGCCGGGCGCCGCCACCATGCTCGGCTCGCCGGTCGACCTGGCCGCGGTCAACCGGGACAGCTACATCGTCGCCGGCATCACCGACCACATCTGCCCCTGGCAGAGCTGCTACCGCTCCACCCAGCTGCTGGGCGGCAAGACCCGGTTCCTGCTGTCGACCAGCGGGCACATCGCCGCGATGGTCAATCCGCCGGGCAACGCCAAGGCCAAGTACCAGCTGGCGCAGGAGTGCCCGGACGACCCCAAGGAGTTGCTGCGCGAGGCGGAGACCCGCCAGGGGAGCTGGTGGTCGGACTACGCGGGCTGGCTGGCCGAGCGCTGCGGGGAGGAGAATGCCGCGCCGACGGAACTGGGCGGCAGCGGGCTGCTGCCGATCGGCGAAGCGCCGGGAACGTACGTCTATGACCGCTGACCAGCCCAGCCCGGAGCCGACCGGGCAGGCCGGGAAAGAGCCGCCGGGAAGAACCGCTCGCGCGGCGGCCGGGGCTGGATCCCGGGCCGGTCACGGAAGGCAGCGGCGTCCCAGCGGATGAGGATCCTGTCGGTCGGCGGGCGATCCCTGCGCGTCTCGGTCCGCGAAGGGACCCCGGGCTGGCCGCCGCTGCTGCTGTGCAACGGCATCGGCGTGAGCCTGGAGCTGCTGCAGCCGTTCGTCGACGTGCTCGATCCCCGGCGGCCGGTGATCCGGTTCGACATGCCGGGCGTCGGCGGCTCGCCCGCCGCCGTCATGCCCTACCACCTGACCACGCTGCCGTCACTGCTGGCGGGCCTGCTCGACGAGCTCGGCTATCAGCAGGCCGACGTGCTCGGCATCTCCTGGGGCGGCGCGCTCGCGCAGCAGTTCGCGCTGAGCCAAGCCGGACCGGGTGCGCCGCCTGGTCCTGGTCTCGACCGCGCCGGGCGTGATCATGGTCCCCGCCAGCCCGAGCATCCTGCTGCGGATGCTCTCGCCGCGACGGCACCGGGACCCGGACTACGCGGCCCGCATCGCCGGCGAGCTCTACGGCGGCAGCGCCAGGGAAGACCCGATCGTGGCCCGCGACCTGCTGCACGCCACCACGCGCCTCGGCCCGGCCTGGGGCTACTACTACCAGCTGCTGGCCACCGCGGGCTGGACCAGCCTGCCGTTCCTGCCCAGGCTGCGGCCGCCCACCCTGATCCTGGCCGGCGACGACGACCCGATCATCCCGGTCGCCAACGCCAGGATCATGCACCGCCTGATACCGCGCAGCGACCTGCACATCTACCGCGGCGGCCACCTTGAGCTGGCCGCCGACGCCGAGCGCCTGGGCGCCGTCGTGGAGGCGTTCCTCGACGCCGAACCCGCCACCACCACCTCGGAGGGAGCAGCAATGACGCAGCCGACCAGCGCGACGCACCTCGGGGAGTCCCTCGGGACGGACTTCTTCTCCGTCCGCGAGCAGTTCACCGAGGAGGAGTGGTCGCACTTCATCACCGTCCGGCGGTTCGTCGACGAGGAGGTGGTGCCGGTCGTCGGCCCGTACTGGGAACGGGCCGAGATCTGCTGGCCGCTGGTCAAGCGGCTGCCCGAGCTCGGCATCGTCGGGGAGGACATCAAGGGCTACGGGTGCGCCGGGATGAGCCCGATGGCGTGCGGGCTGGTGACGATGGAGCTGCACCGCGGCGACGGCAGCCTCGGCGTGTTCCTCGGCGTGCACGCGGGCCTGGCCATGGAGTCGATCGCGATGTGCGGGTCGCAGGAGCAGAAGGCGCGCTGGCTGCCCGACATGGCCCGGATGGAGAAGCTCGGGGCGTTCGCGCTGACCGAGCCGGAGCACGGCTCGGACTCGGTCGCGCTGGAGACCTCGGCCGCGCCCGACGGCGACGGCTGGGTGCTGAACGGCCGCAAACGGTGGATCGGCCTCGGGAGCGTGGCCGACCTGGTCGTCGTCTGGGCCCGCAACACCGAGGACGGCCAGGTCAACGGGTTCGTCGTGGAGAAGGGCGCGCCCGGGTACCAGGCCCGGGTCATCGAGGGGAAGATATCGCTGCGCTCGGTCTGGCAGGCCGAGATCACGCTGGAGAACGTGCGGGTGCCGGCCGCGAACCGGCTGCCCGGGGCGCGCTCGTTCAAGGACACCAGCCGCATCCTGGCGACCACCCGGAGCACCTGCGCCTGGGCGGCGCTTGGCCACGCCACCGCCGCCTACGACGCCGCCCTGCGCTACGCGCAGGAGCGGCGCCAGTTCGGCGAGCCGCTGGCCAGCTTCCAGATCATCCAGCAGCGGCTGGTGTCGATGCTGGCGGACCTGACCGCCATGCAGCTGTACTGCATGCAGATCGGCCGGCTGGGCGAGGCGGGCCGGCTGACCCCGACCGTGGCCGGGCTGGCCAAGATGCACAACACCCGCAAGGCCAGGGCGATCGCGGCCGACGCGCGCGACATGCTCGGCGGCAACGGCATCCTGCTCGACTACCAGGTGATGCGGCACATGGTGGACCTGGAGGCGATCCACACCTTCGAGGGCACCGAGACCATGCAGACGCTCATCGTCGGCCGCGCCATCACCGGAATTGGGGCCTTCACGTAGCCGCCCCGAGCCGAGCGTGCAGAATGAGGAGAATGATCATCGTGACGAGACTGGCCGCACCGTGAGGCTGCTGCTGCTCGCCCCGCCCGGCGCCGGCAAGGGCACCCAGGGCGAACGGCTGGCGGCATGGTCCGGCGCCGAGCACATCGCCGCCGGCGACCTGCTGCGGGCCGAGGCACAGACCGGGAGCGCGCTCGGCCGCGAGATCGCCGCCTGTCAGGCCAGCGGTGACCTGGTCCCCGACCAGATCGTGTTGGACGTGCTCATCCCGGCGGTCACCGCCGCCGCCGCGCGCGGCGGATTCATCCTCGACGGCTTCCCGCGCAACCTCTCGCAGGCCAGTCGCCGCGGCTGACATCGCGGCCAGGCACGGCTTCACCCTGCAGGCCGCGATCTACCTGCAGGCGCCGGAGGGGGTGCTGATCGAGCGGCTGCTCAACCGCGCCAGCCAGGACGGCCGGACCGACGACAAGGCCGACGTGATCCGGCACCGGCTGCAGGTGTACGCCGAGACGACCGGCGCGCTCGTGCCCTACTACGAGCAGCGGGGGATCCTGGTCCCGGTCAACGCCGACCAGCCGCCCGACGCCGTCACCGCCGAGATCAAGGCACGGCTGTCCGAGCTCCTAGGCGGGCCGGCCGAGCCAGGCGCCCCGTCCGTGCCGGGTACCGCGTCATGACCGGTCGACCATGCTCCGGTACACGGCGATGAGCGCCGCCTTCTGATCGTCGCTCAGCCGCTTGTCGGCCGCGATCGCGGCCTCGGTCCGCTCTTCCTCGCCGGCCTCATCGGCGGCTTCCGCGCTCTTTCCCGTCACCGCGTCGATCAGGCCGGCCTGCGCGAGGAGGGTCTCGGCGGACAGGTTCAGCGCGTCGGAGATTGCCTTGAGCACGCGCACCGACGGCTCGTGCAGCCCCCGCTCGACCTGGCTCAGGTACGGGTTCGACAGGCTGGTCAGGTCGGCCAGTTGGCGGAGCGAAAGGTTGGCCAGCTGGCGCTGGATGCGGATGAAGGCGCCGAGCGCCTCCCGCTGCGCCTGCCATGGGTCCGTCACGGCCGCCTCCTTAAATACGCTCATTATAGTACGCGGCAGCGCCGGAGTCCGGTGCTGCCGCGTACTGGTGCCGTCGCCGACCGGGATTTCGGCCGGTGCGCGGGCTTCACGGGTTGTGACGCGGATTCCTCATTCGGCGTCCGCGCCGTGCTCCTCGTGCGCGCCGTTGCCCGGGCTGAGCGGGGCCGTCGCCTGCACAAGCTCCAGCGCGAACTGACGCTGGCTCGAGAGCAGCTTCTCGGCGAAGTCGTACGCGCTGGTAACGATGTCCTGCGGCTTCGGCAGCTTCTCGACCAGCGGCAGTTGGGCCGATGGCACCTTGGGCGTCACCGTCTTGATGGTGTCCACCCAGGTCTTGACCGCCTCGACGACGGTCTCCTGGCTCGTGCGGATCACTTTCAGTAGGTCGTCCTGAACGTCCTGCGGGGAGTAGCTGGTCATTGTCTTTGCCTTTCTCTGTAGCGGGGCCGACCACTCTGGAGCGGGATCGACACTGCTAACTATACCAAGCGCTAACTATATCTAGCAAGCCCGGCTGGCGTGACCCCGCTCACCCCGCGGACTCCTGCAGGCGGCGCCGGGAGTCCTCGATCTCGGCCTCGGCGGCGGCGCGGTCGGCCCAGGACGCGCCCTCGACGCTCTTGCCCGGCTCCAGGTCCTTGTAGATCAGGAAGAAGTGCTCGATCTCCCGCCGCTCGAACTCCGACACGTGGTGGATGTCGCGCAGATGCTCCTGGCGCGGGTCGCTGGCGGGCACGCACAGGACCTTGTCGTCGGGGCCGTTCTCGTCGGTCATCCGGAACATGCCGATCGGGCGGCTCCGGATCAGGCAGCCGGGGAACGTCGGTTCGAGCACCAGCACCAAGGCGTCGAGCGGGTCGCCGTCCTGGCCCAGGGTGTCGCGCACGAACCCGTAGTCGGCCGGGTACTGGGTCGAGGTGAACAGCGTCCGGTCCAGGCGTATCTCGCCGCTCTCGTGGTCGACCTCGTACTTGTTCCGGCTGCCCCGGGGGATCTCGATGAAGACATCAAATTCCATGGCGCTCAGCCCGCCCCTTTCGCGGTGTGCTCAATGACGCTAACCGGGACGCCGCCACAACGCTTTGTGCCGGCGTACCAACGTACCGCGACAGGCTTGACTTCCGGGACCGACGACCTCCCGGTTCGCCCGCCGGACAATGATCAGCGTGACGAACCTGGCAAAGAACCTGACGGAGACCACCCGCGCGCACGCCGGCCGGGTGGCGGTCCGGGTGGACGACGCGGCGCTGACCTACCGGGCCCTGGACGAGGCCAGCGCCCGGGTGGCCGGGCTGCTGCGCGAGCGCGGCCTCAAGCCCGGCGACCGGGTCGGCCTGATGATGCCCAACGTCGCCGAGGTGCCGGTGGTGTACTACGGCGTGCTCCGCGCGGGCGGCGTCGTCGTCCCGATGAACCCGCTGCTCAAGGGGCGGGAGGTCGCCTACTACCTGAGCGATTCGGGGGCCGGGCTGCTGTTCGCCTGGCACGCGTTCGCCGAGCAGGCGAAGGCCGGCGCGGAGCAAGCCGGGGCGGAGACCATCGTGGTGGACGGGGTCGCCTTCCCCGATCTGCTGGCCACCGCCACCCCGGACTTCGGGATCGCGGACACCGGCGACGAGGACACCGCGGTGATCCTCTACACCTCGGGCACGACCGGGCACCCCAAGGGCGCCGAGCTGACCCACGGCAACCTCATCAGCAACACCGAGGTGTCCCGGGTCGACATCGTCCAGTCGGGCCCGGATGACGTGATCTTCGGCGGCCTGCCGCTGTTCCACGTGTTCGGCCAGACGGTCGCGCTGAACGTGGCGGTCGCGTCGGGTGCCTGCCTGACCCTGCTGCCGCGGTTCGACGCGGCCCACGCGCTGCGGATCATCGCCGGCCACCGGGTCACCGTCTTCGAGGGCGTGCCGACCATGTACGTGGCCCTGCTGCACCAGCCCGACCGCGCCGACTACGACACCTCGTCGCTGCGGACGTGCATCTCCGGCGGCGCGGCGCTGCCGGTGGAGGTGCTGCGCGGGTTCGACGCGGCCTTCGGCGTCCCCGTGCTCGAGGGATACGGCCTGTCGGAGACGTCGCCGGTCGCCTCGTTCAACCTCCCCGGTCGGGAGCGCAAGCCCGGCTCGATCGGCACCCCGATCCGGGACGTGCGGATGCGCGTCGTCGACGCCGAAGACAACGAGGCCCCGCTGGGTGAGGTGGGCGAGATCGTCATCTCCGGGCCGAACGTGATGAAGGGCTACTGGCAGCGCCCCGAGGCCACCGCCGAGGCGATCCGCGACGGCTGGTTCCACACCGGCGACCTGGCCAGGGTCGACTCCGGCGGCTACTTCTACATCGTGGACAGGAAGAAGGACCTGATCATCCGGGGCGGCTACAACGTCTACCCGCGGGAGATCGAGGAGGTGATGTACGAGCATCCCGCCGTCGCCGAGGCCGCCGTCATCGGGCTGCCGCACTCGTCCCTGGGCGAGGAGGTCGCCGCCGCAGTGGCGCTCAAGCCCGGCGCCGCCGTCACCGCCGAGGAACTCCGCGACTACGTCAAGAGCCAGGTCGCCGCGTACAAGTACCCGCGCCACGTGTGGTTCGTGGACGCGCTGCCCAAGGGCCCGACCGGCAAGATCCAGAAACGCGACATCGTCATCCCGTCCGACCTGGCCGCATCCTGAGGAAGCCGCCTGTGTTCAAGTCCACCTCCACCTCGCTGATCCTGATCGGCGTGCTCGCCCTCATCATCGGGATCGTCGCCATCGCCTGGCCCGGCATCACGATTCTGGCGCTGGTCATCATGTTCGCGATCTACGCGTTCATGGACGCCGGCCTGCAGACCATGCGGGCGTTCAGCAGCCGTTCGGCCGGCCCGGTCCTCGGCCACCTGCTGCTGGCGGTGGTCGGCCTCGGGGCGGGGCTATTCGCCCTCGTCTGGCCCGCCCCGACCGCGTACGTGCTGGTGATCGTGGTGGCCTCCTGGGCCCTGGTCGGCGGCGCGGCCGAGTTCTTCGCCGGTTTCCAGGCCGGCGAGAGCGCGGGCACCCGCGCGCTCTTCCTGTTGTCCGGGCTGGTGTCGTTCGTGTTCGGCGTGCTGCTGTTCGCCCGGCCCGGCGTCGGCGCGGTCACCCTGGCCCTCCTGTTCGGCCTGTACGCGCTGATCTACGGGTTCTCCCAGATCACGGCCGGGGTCCAGCTGCGCCAGGTCGGCGCCGGGGCCGAGCCGCTTTCCGAGCCGGGCGACCGCGTCTTAGGCCTTGCTCCCCGGTGAGCTCGTGCTCGATCTCCTGCAGGCTGCGCCCCTTCGTCTCGGGCACCTTGCGCCAGAAGTACGCCAGCGCGACCAGCGTCAGGAAGCCGAACAGGAAGAACACGCCGACGCCGTTGATCGCGTTCAGCAGGGTCAGGAACGAGACCGTGACCAGGAAGTTGGCGCCCCAGTTGGCCATGGTCGCCACGCTCATCGCCGCGCCGCGGATCCGGAGCGGGTAGATCTCCGCGATCAGCAGCCAGAACACCGGGCCGAGCCCGATCGCGAACGAGCCGGTGTAGATGAGCAGGCCGATCGACCGCGACGATGGCCAGCGCCCCGTGCAGGTTCTCGCCGCCGAGGAAGGCGCAGCGCGGTGATCGCCATGCCGACCGCCATGCCCGCGGTGCCGCTCAGCAGCAGCGGGCGCCGGCCCGCCCGGTCGAGCAGCCAGATGGCGACGATGGTCATCCCGACGTTGACCGCGCCGTTGACAACGTTGGCGAGCAGCGCGGCCGAGTTGCCGAACCCGGCCCCCTGCAGCAGCGTCGGGGCGTAGTAGATGACCGTGTTGATGCCGGTGATCTGCTGGAACACGGCCAGCATCACGCCCACGAAGACCAGCGGCCGGATCGAGGGCGACAGCAGCTCCCTGGTGCCCGCCTGCTTGCGGCTGACCTCCTGGACCTCGCGGATCTCGCCGTCGATGTCGTCTTCGTCGTTCCGCACCCGCTTGAGCACGTCCCGCGCCTCGTCGATCCGGTCCTGCCGGATCAGCCAGTGCGGGCTCTCCTTCTGGAACAGCATCCCCACGAACAGCAGCACGGCCGGGATCGCGGCCAGGCCGAACATCAGCCGCCAGTTGGCCGACCCGGACAGCCCGTAGTCGATGAGGTAGGACACCAGGATCCCAGCCGTGATCGCGAGCTGGTTGAGGCTGACCAGTCCGCCGCGGACCCGCGGCGGAACCACCTCGCCGATGTAGAGCGGCACCACCATCGAGGCCGACCCGACCGCCAGGCCGATCACGATCCGCGCGACCAGCAGCACCGGGAAGGTCGGGGTGAACGCGGCCAGCAGCACGCCGACGACGAAGATGGCGGCGGTGATCAAGACGGTAAGGCGCCGGCCGATCAGGTCCGCCACCCGCCCCGCCACCAGCGCGCCGACCACCGCGCCGACCAGCAGCAGGCTGGTGATCAGCTCTTCCTGGAACGAGGAGAGGCCGCCGAAGTCCTTCTTGACGAACAGCAGCGCCCCCGACACCACCCCGGTGTCGTAGCCGAACAGCAGCCCGCCGAGCGCGGTGACCCCCGCGCTGAGCGCGACGTGCCTGCGCACCTTCTCCGCAGCGGTCGCGTTCTTCGCCATCAGCATCATGACAACGCCCCCTCACGCGCCGCCGTTGGCGCGATACTCAACGTTTCCATCGCCCCGGTCGGGGTTTGAGTGCCTCGTCTAACCCGAAAGGCTTCGAACAAACTCTTCGGTGGTTGCCAATTTCGGCGGCGGATGGAGATCGTCAATGTGAGGGATGCGGGGAAGGCCCAGCTAGCAGCAGTCTTCTAGCAGCCGCACGCACTCTGCCCGGAAGGACGCTGTCATGAACGGATCACTGCATGATCAGAGACACCCTGGCCCGCTCGCTCGCGCTCGAGCTGGCCCCGATCCGTGTCAACGCGATCTCCCCGGGCGTGATCGACAGCGGCGCCTGGGACGCGCTCGGCGAGGAGGGGAAGGAGAAGTACTACGCCGACGTGCGCGCCCGCAACCCGGCCCGCCGAATCGGCACCACCGACGACGTCGCCAACACCGTCCTGTTCGCGATGAGCAGCACCTTCCTGACCGGGCAGACGCTGCACATCGACGGCGGCGAGCCGCTCACCTGACTGGGCCCCGGCCTAAGGAGGATCGATCCGATGACACACGCAATCGAGTGGGACAAGGTCACCCCGGACGACGTGGTCCGGGCGCTCAAGGAGTACGACCGGCTGGGCCCGGAGCAGTTCTTCGCCGCGCATGGGTACGCCCCGACCACGACCTATGACCTGGTCTGGGAGAAGCGCACGTACCCGCCGAAGGCGATCCTGGGCACGGCCTACGAGTTCGCGGCCGGCCAGCGGCTTGCCTCCGGTGACTTCGAGGGCGGCAAGTCCGGCGCCGTCAAGGTGCTCGGGGCCCTCGGGTTCGACGTTCAGCCGCGCCATCCGGCCGGCTAAAGCCGTCAGGCGCGCACCGCGGGCACTGCCATGATGGACCCGTGGATTCTCGTGCTAGTGCCCGTGTCCGCCCGGTGAGCACCGTCTCGCTGGTCACCGGAGGCAACCGCGGCATCGGGCTTGAGGTCTGCCGTCAGCTGGCCGCGGCCGGGCACGACGTCGTGCTGACCGCCCGCGACCCCGAGGCCGCGGCGACGGCGGCCGAGACAATCGGAGTCACGCCGCTCCGCCTGGACGTCACCGACCCGGCCAGCGTCGACGAGGCCGCCGCGGCCGTCCGGGACCGCTACGGCAGGCTCGACGTCCTCGTCAACAACGCCGCCATCAGCTACGACACCTGGCAGCGGGCGATCACCGCCGACCTCGCGGTCGTCCGCGAGGCGGCCGAGACCAACCTCTACGGGCCGTGGCTGATGGTCCAGCGGTTCCTGCCGTTGCTGCGCAACAGCGACCACCCGCGGATCGTCAACGTCTCCAGCGAGGCCGGCTCGCTGACCAGCATGGGCGGCGGCACGCCGGCCTACACCGCCTCCAAGGCGGCGCTCAACGCCCTCACCCGGATGCTGGCGGCGGAGCTGCGCTCCGAGCGGTTCCTCGTGAACGCGGTCTGCCCCGGCTGGGTCGCGACCGACATGGGCGGCCACGGCGGCCGCCCGGTCGCCGAGGGCGCCGCCAGCGTCGTGTGGGCCGCCACCCTTCCTGACAACGGGCCGACCGGCGGTTTCTTCCGCGACGGCCGCCCGCTTCCCTGGTGAGCGGCGGGACCAGGCTGCGCCCGGCCGCCTAGCCCTCGCGCGGCACCGTGTCCCGGACGGCGGCGATGATCTCGCGCGCCACCGCGTCCGGGTGCTCGAGCGGCAGGAACGTCCGCCCGCCCGGCACCGTGACCAGGCTGGCGTGCGGGAACGCCTCGCTCAGCCGCCGGCCCAGCTCGGGGCCGAAGTAGGCATCGTCGTCTCCCCACAGGATCCGGACCGGGCCGGTGAACTGGCCGAACCGGCTGGCGGCGTCGAGCAGGACCCGCGGGCGAACTCCGCCCGCGAACGCGGCCACGTCGCGACGGATCGCCTTGTCGGCCAGTGGCTCGATCCACGACCGAGTCAGCTTGGCGTCGAGCGGAGCGCTGGTCAGCGGCCCGAAGCCGAGCTTGCCCGTCCGAATTCGCGCCGACCGCAGCCCGGGCAGCAAGCAGGCGACGATCGCGGGATGGCGCCCGGCGAAGAAGAGCGGCGCGAGCGCCCGCGGCGGGAACGCGTCGAACGCGTCGCAGTTGGTCAACACCGCGGCGCCGATGCGGCTGGCGTCGCCGCCCAGCATGAGCTGGCAGATCGCCCCGCCGGTGTCGTTGCCGACGATGGTGACGTTGTCGAGGCCAAGCGCGGCGATGAAGTCGCCGACGAGCCCGGCGACCCCGTCCGGTGACAGGTCGGCCCCGGCGTTCATCGGGACCTCGTGGGCGCCGAGCGGGAGCGTCGGCGCATAGCTGCGAACGCCCTCGGCCGCCAGACGCTCGGCCACCGGCGCCCACAGCCGCGAGTCGACGAGCAGCCCGTGCAGGAACACGACCGGCGGGCGGGAACTGGACAGCGGGCCGGCGACCCGGTAGCTGAGGCGGCCCTGCGGCAGGTCAACCACGGAGAGGCCGGCTGAAGCATGGTCAGTCATCATAATACAAAACATACATACTGCCTGTATGTTTGTCTAGGTCAATCACAGTGGGAGAATGAGCCATGCCTTCACCGATGTCCGCGCCATCACCGGCCTCCGCGGCTACGCCGGCCTCCGCGCTGTCATCGGAGCCCGCGCCTACGCCGGCGCCCGCCGGCCCGCGCGCGCGCCGCACCCAGGCCGACCGGTCCGCCGCGACCCGCGAGGCGCTGGTGGCAGCGGGCCGCAGGCTGTTCGCCGAGACCGGTTTCGCCGACGTGTCGACCGACGCGATCGTCGCGGCGGCGGGGGTCACCCGCGGCGCGCTGTACCACCAGTTCGCGGACAAGACCGCGCTGTTCGACGCGGTCCTGGAGGCGGTCGAGGCCGACATCGCCCGGCGGCTGGCCGACGACGTGGCCGCCGCCGGAATCACCGATCCGGTCGACGCCATGCGGCACGTGCTGCGAACCTGGCTCGAGATCTGCGTCGAGCCCGAGATTCACCGCATCGCGCTGATCGACGGGCCGTCCGTCGTCGGCTGGGCGCACTGGCGGGAGGTCTGCCAGCGGCACGTCTTCGGGCTGGCGCAGGCCATGCTCGAGCAGGGCATCGCCGCCGGACGCGTCCGCCCGCAGCCGGTCCGGGCGCTCGCGCACGTCCTGATGGGCGCCAGCGACGAGGCCGCCCTCTTCGTCGCCGAATCGGCCGACCCCGCCCAGGCGCGGGCCGAGATGCTCCAGGTCCTCGACCGCCTCATCGACGCCGTATCCGCCTGACCCTGGCGACCGGCCGTCACCCCTCCCAGCTCGGCCGGGCTTCGGCGGCCTGGCTGATGAACGGTCACCTACACTCTGCACCGTGAACAGCGAGATCCACTGCACCCACTGCGGCACGACAGGTCTTCAGCAGGGCTTCGTTGAAGATACGGGCCAGGGCAGCAGGGGCTACACGCGGTGGATTGCCGGGGCCCTGGAACGCGGGCCGCTCGGAAATGCACGGCTCATGGGCAAGTCGCGCAGCCAGATCGACGCCTTCCGGTGTCCGCAGTGCGGGCATCTGGAGTTGTTCGCGCTCCCGGCCCGCTAGCGCCGTCAGCCCGCGATCAACTCGGGCGTCAGCGCGGCCATCGCCTCGATGACCGGATCGAGCCCCGACCGCGCGGTGATGATCCTGACGATGGCCTCGTCGAGCCCGGCGCTCAGCCGGGCGAACGCGGCCGCCGCCGGCCGGCCGGCCCGTAGTAGCCGACCGCCTGCAGCATCTCGTCCGGCGCCGCGTCCACCAGCTCCGTCATCGGAGCGCCGCGGTCGCGTCGCGCCTCCAGCTCGGTGAGCTCCAAATCGAACCCCATCTGGCCGAACAGGCCCCGGTAGCCCTCGTTCTGGGGGATGCCGGGGTGCCCCATGGCGTAGCCGAGCAGCTGGGTGCCGAACGCCCGCCGCGCGGCCGCCACGTCATCGTCGATGCAGACGCGGATGTACATGGTCAGCGGCACCGAGCCGGGGTCACGGCCCGCCCGCGCGGCGCCCGCGTCGACCAGTTCCCGGCTGACCGCGATGCGCTCCGGGGTGGCCCAGTTGAGCAGCGCCCCGTCCGAGATCTCGCCCGCCAGCCGGAGCATCTGCGGGCCGAGCGCGGCCAGCGCCACCGGGGCGTCCGGCAGCGCCCCCAGCCCGAGCGAGGCGGACTGCGGCCAGCCGGGCGTGCCCGAGCCGACGCCCGCCCGGGCGATGATCGGCCCGGCCACGACCTGCTGCCCGGCCAGCAGCCCACGGATCGCGCTGACGTACTCGCGCATGATCGCGATCGGCCGGTCGGGCAGGCCGACCGAGGCCCAGAACTTCGGTCCGTACCCGCCGGTGCCGACGCCGAGCACGAACCGCCCGTCCGACAGCTGGGCGAGGGTCGCCGCCTGGGCCGCGAGGCCGGGGGCGGTCCACATCCGCGCCGCCGGGACGACGGAGATCCCGGTCCGCAGCCCGGTGTCCTGCGCCCACGCCGAGCACAGGTGGAACGAATCGGGCACTCCGCCGGCCGGGGTCCACAGGCTCTCGAACCCCAGCCGCGCCGCCTCCCGCGCGACCGACCGCAGCTGCTCGAACGGAAGGGCGAGCCGGGCGTCAAGCCCCACGCCAATGATCATGATGCTGTCACCCTCCGGTGAACTCGGCGATGGCGGACTCGTAGGCGTCGAACGCGCGCTCGACCGGCCCGCGCCCGGCCGACGGCAGCCAGTGCACCACCCGGTCGAACCCCTCGGCCGCGTACGCCTCGAACACCGCGGGATCGGCCGGGACCCCCATGACCTGCAGGGAGATGTGCCGGTCGGCCCGCAGCCGGAGCTCAGCCGACCGTTTGATGAGGTCAGAAGGTCCGTGGTTGGGCATCCAGGCATCACCGAAGGCCAGCACCCGGTCAAGCACGGTCGGCCCCTCGCCCCCGACGAGGACCGGCGGATGCGGCCGCTGGGCCGGCTTCGGCCACGACCAGATGCGGTCGAAGTTCACGTACTCGCCCGCATACGACGCCTCGTCGGTGGTCCAGATCGTCTTGATCGCCTCGACCCGTTCCCGCAGCACCGCCATCCGGGTGCGCGGGTCGGTGCCGTGGTTGGCCATCTCCTCCCGGTTCCAGCCCGCCCCGACGCCGAACTCGAACCGCCCGCCCGACAGGTAGTCGACGCTCGCGGTCTCCTTGGCGGTGGTGATCGGATCGCGCTCGATCACCAGGCAGACGCCCGAC
The DNA here is from genome assembly GCA_963836195.1 of uncultured Actinomycetota bacterium. Lineage (GTDB taxonomy): Bacteria > Actinomycetota > Actinomycetes > Streptosporangiales > Streptosporangiaceae > Trebonia. The sequence continues at coordinate 81,259 of CAWIIX010000030.1, forward strand.
CCGACCCGCAGCCGCGAGGTCGCCGACGCCGCCGCGGTCAGGGCGACGAACAGGTCGAACGTATGGACGTAGCGGTACGGCAGCGGCCCGCCGCTCGGGTAGGGCGTGTGCTCGACCGGGATGTGGGTGTGCTCGGGGAAGAACAGCGACTCGTGTCCCCGCTCCTCGGCCAGCCGGGCGACATCGCCCGGTCGGATCGCGTCATGGGTGGGAAAGATCGCTACGCCGAATTCCATGATGATCATTCTTCCCAACCTCGGGGCGAGTTCCCGGCGTATTCCCAGACTTAGCAACCCGACTTCCCAGACCCGCCGGGCAATCTCGGTGACATGAACAACAACGACACGAACTTCGGGTACGAGCCGACCGCCCCGCACAGCGCCCCCCGTGCCGCCGGCCGCACCACCAGCCGGGGCCGGCTGGTGGCCGGCGGCGTCGCCGCGGCCGTGCTGGTCGGCGGGGCCGCCTTCGGCGCGGTGACGATGCTGAGCAATAACCCGGCGGCGGCCGGCACCGGCGGACCGACCGGCCAGGCGGCGGTGCTGAACGACGCCCTCACCACCGCGTCCACCCCCACCACGACCGCCAGCGGCGCCAGCGGCGCCAGCGGCACCACGGCCAGCGCCACCGCGACCCAGATCCGGCACGTGCGCGCCGCGCTCGTCCGGCTCCGCAGGCTCGGCGGCATCGACGGCCAGTTCACCTTCGAGACCAAGAACGGCCCCAAGACGCTGGCGTTCGAGCGCGGCACGATCCAGTCGGTCTCGGGCCAGGATGTCGTGGTCAAGGCCAAGGACGGCACCACCTGGAACTGGACGCTGGTCAGCGACTCGGTCGTCCGCCAGGACGGCACCAAGACCACCAGCAGCGCCCTGTCGGCGGGTGAGCTCGTGTTCGTCGGCGGCCCGGTCGTCAGTGGCAGCCACGACGCCCGCCTGATTGTTATCAGGAACCCCCAGAAGAGCAGCAGCACCCCCAGCAGCAGCTCCTCCACCAGCAGCAGCTAGCCAAGCATGCCCCGCCCCCACGCCCACCCGACCACCAGAAAGCGGACCAAGAGCGGTGCTCCCACTTGGGTGCACCGCTCTCCGCTTCCTCGACCCCGACCCCGCAACCCCCGGTCAGCTCAGTGACGTCAATGCCATAAGCTCGCCTGATCCCGCCACCCGACCGGAGAGGCAGCCGTCCCCGTGACCGTCACCCGTGCGCAGGTCATCGCCCTGCCCAAGGCCGAGCTCCACCTGCACATCGAGGGAACGCTCGAGCCCGAGCTCGCATTCGAGCTCGCCGCGCGCAACGGGGTGGCGCTCTCGTACCGGGACGTCGAGGCGCTGCGGGGGGCGTACTCGTTCAGCGACCTGGGCTCGTTCCTCGGCCTGTACTACGAGTGCATGGCCGTGCTGCGCACGGCGGAGGACTTCGCCGATCTCGCCTCGGCCTACCTCGCCCGGGCGCGGGCGGACGGGGTGACGCGGGTCGAGATGTTCTTCGACCCCCAGGTGCACCTGTCCCGCGGCGTCCCGCTGACGGAGGTCATCGGCGGTCTGCGGGCGGGCGCCGACCGCAGCGCGGCCGCCGGCGGCCCGCGGGTCGGGCTGATCCCGTGCTTCCTGCGCGACCGGGGCCCCGACGACGCCGCCAAGACGCTGGAGGAACTCGCCCCCCACGCCGGCCAGCTGCTCGCCGTCGGGCTCGACTCGGCCGAGGTCGGCTACCCGCCGTCCGACTTCGTCCGCGTCTTCGACGCCGCCCGCGGGCTCGGACTGCACACCGTCGCCCACGCGGGGGAGGAAGGCCCGCCGGACTACGTCTGGCAGGCGATCGACCTACTCGGCGTGGAGCGCGTCGACCACGGCATCCGCAGCGTCGAGGATCCCGCCCTGCTCCGGCGGCTCGCGGCCGACCGAACCCCGCTGACGGTCTGCCCCCTGTCCAACGTCCGGCTCCGCTGCGTCCCCACGATCGCCGAGCACCCGCTGCCGATCCTGCTCGACGCGGGCGTCAACGTCACGATCAACTCCGACGACCCGGCCTACTTCGGCGGCTACGTAGCCGACAACTACCTGGCCCTCGCCTCAGGCCTCAACCTCGCCCTCCCCGACCTAGCCGCCCTAGCCGCCAACTCCGTCAACGCCTCCCTCTCCTAACCCGGGCGCAGTCACCCGCACCCCTGGCCACGGCGCGAAGCCGCCCCCCGCCCCACGCCGGCGGCCGCGTCAGGCGCGCGGCAGCCTGAGGGTGAGGGTGGTTCCCTTCCCCGGCTGGCTGGCGGCGGTGAGCGTGCCGCCGTGCGCCCGGGCCAGCTCGGCCGCGATCGCGAGGCCGATGCCGCTGCCGGACGTGCCCGCCGCGGCCTGGCCGCGCCAGAACCGCTCGAACACGTGCGGCAGCTCCGAAGTCGGGATGCCGACGCCGGTGTCGCTGACCGTCAGCACCGCGTCGGCTCCGTCCTGCCTGGTCCGGACCGTGACCCGGCCGCCCGCGGGGGTGAACTTGAGTGCGTTGCCGAGCAAATTGGTCACCACCTGGTGCAGCCACCGTTCATCGGCCACCACCGGCGTCGGGGCGAGCTCGCGGTCAAGCCGGACCGAGGCCGCCTCGAACTGGCGGGACAGGCTGTCGGCGGCCGCCGCCGCGATGTCGGCCAGATCGCGGTGCGCGCGCGTCAGGCGCAGCCCGGCCGCGTCCGCCGCGGCCATCGTCTGCAGGTCGTCGACCATGCGGGCCAGCCGCAGGACCTCATCGCGGAGCGACCCGAGCTCGTCCGGGGTGGCCTCGATGACCCCGTCGAGCAGGGCCTCGTGCCCGGCCTGGAGCACCGCCACCGGCGTGCGGAGCTCATGGGCGACGCTCGCCACCAGGTCCCGGCGGATCTTGTCCTCGCGGTCGAGCGTGTCGGCCATCTGGTCGAACGCGGCCGCCAGCTCGCGCAGTTCGCCCGGCCCGCTGACCTGGCCCGCCCGGGCGGACCGGTCGCCGCCCGCCATCGCCCGGGTCACCGTGATCAGCCGGTTGACGGGGCGGGTGATGCGCCGGGCCACGCCGAGGCCGGTGATCAGCGCCAGCAGGGCGGCCAGCCCGGCCGTGCCCGCGATCGCCCGCAGCAGCGCGGTCCGCAGCACGTTGTCGGCGGCGCCGAGTCCTGACGCGGTCAGACCGACCTGCACGGTGCCGACCCGGCGGCCCTTGACCAGGATGGGCTCGCTTGACTGGGGCTCCCGGGCGGTCGGGAAACCGCTGGTGGCCGCGATCGGGTGACCGGCGTCGTCGCGCACCTCGAGTTGCACCCCGCTCTGTCCCGCCACCTCGATGACGGGGCTGAGATCGGCGCCCGCCCAGCCCCGGTCGGCGTTCCACGAGCTCGCCGCCGCGACCGCGAAGGCGCTCGCCAGCTCGCTCCGCTGCCGGTTGCCGAGCGAGGACACGTCGACCGCGGAGAAGACCGCCGCGAGCACCGCGAGCAGGGCCACCGCCGCCAGCGACACGCCCAGGAACGCGAGCGCCAGCCGCAGCCCCAGCGTGCTGCCCCGCTGCCCGCTGCCCCGCCGCCCGCCCCCCGGCGCCGACGACGGTGGTGACGACGGGGGTGACGCCGGCGCCGGCTCAGCCATCGCGGGTCAGGCCGAGCCGGTAGCCGCCCCCGAGCACGGTCATGATCACCCGCGGGTCAGCCGGGTCGTCCTCGATCTTGCGCCGGAGGTTCTTCACATGCGAGTCGACTGTGCGCTCATAGCCCTCGAATTCATAGCCGCGCACCTTGTTGATCAGCTCGAACCGGGAGTAGACCCGCCCGGGCACGGTCGCCAGCGTGACCAGGATGCCCCACTCGGTCGGGGTGAGCTGGACGGGCTCGCCGCGCACGGTCGCGGTGCGCCGCGGCTCGTCGATCACCAGCGTCCCCCCGCCGTACCCGGTGACACCCGACTGCGCCGCCGCCGGGCCGCCCCGGCGCAGGATCGCCTGCACCCGCAGCACCAGTTCCCGCGGGCTGAACGGCTTCGTCACGTAGTCATCGGCGCCGAGCTCGAGTCCCCGGATCCGGTCCTCCTCGGCCGCCCTGGCGGTCAGCATCACGATCGGGACGGCCGACATCGCCCGCAGCTCGCTGGCCACGGTCTCGCCCGACACGTCGGGCAGGCCGAGGTCGAGGACCACGAGGTCGGGCGCGGCGTCGGCCGCCATCGTGATCGCCTCCGCGCCGGAGCCGGTCGAGAGCACCGTGAAACCGGCTCTTTCCAGGTAAGACCGGATGAAATCCCGCAGCTTGCGCTCGTCCTCAACCACCAGAACCGTGGCCGCCATTGCGCCTCCCGTCGCCGTCGCGTGACGCGCCTCCACACCGCCACCATGACAGCTCCATCGAACGGGCATGCTCCGTGGGTGGACTGGTGACGCACAGCGATACCCGCTTGCACCGCAGCATAGGGCAGGGCCGATGACCGACAGCTTCCTCCTCGTGGTGGCGCCATGGATCATCTTCGGCGTCTGCCTGATCGTGGTCTGCATCAGCCTGCTGCGCGCGCGGCGGGGAGGCCGCCCGTGAGCGTGCTGGAGACCCTCCAGGTCGACTCGGTCCTGTCCTACCTGATCGCGCTGGTCATCCCGGCCCTCGACGCGATCTTCCCGGTCCTGCCGAGCGAGACGGCGGTCATCGCCCTCGGCGTCACCACCGCCGGAAGCACCGACCCGCGCATCGCCCTGCTGGTAGCGTGCGCGGCGGCCGGCGCGTTCCTCGGCGACAACCTGTGCTACCTGCTCGGCCGGCGCTTCGGACCCGCCGTCGAGCGCCGGTTCTTCGCCGGGCCCAAGGGCGTGCGGACGCGGGCGTGGGCCGAGCGGTCGCTCGAGCGATACGGCCCGCAGCTGATCATCGTCTGCCGCTTCATCCCCGGCGGCCGGACCGCGGTGACCCTCACCTGCGGGCTCGTCGAGTATCAGCGCCGGCGATTCGTCGCCGCGACCGCCGTCGCCGCCGTCATCTGGGCGCTGTACGCATTCCTGATCGGCCGCATCGGCGGCCGCGCCTTCGAGCACAACATCTGGGCCGGGCTGGCGGTGGCGCTCGGCGCCTCGATCGCCCTCAGCGGCGTGATCGAGCTCATCCGCCGCCTGCACGGCCGGCGTCGCGGTCAGGGTGGCGGTCAAGGGGGAGGCCGGGGTCGCTCAGGCCGCCGTGCCGGACAGGTTGAGCCCGACCACCCCGGCCATGATCAGCGAGATCGAGACGAGCCTGGTCACCGAGACCACGTCGCCGAGGAAGATCATGCCGACCGTGGTGGCGCCGGCGGCGCCGATCCCGGTCCAGACCGCGTACGCGGGCCCGACCGGCAGCTCCCGCAGCGCCACGGTGAGCAGCCCGAAGCTGGCCAGGGCGCAGAGTGCGAACCCCACCACCGGCCACGGGACCCGCAGGCCGTTGCTCAGCTTCAGGCACACGGCGAACCCGGTCTCGAACAACCCCGCCGTCACCAGCGCCACCCAGGCCATCACATCACCCCACATCCGGATTTCCGTCTCTCCCACTAACGCCGGCCGGTGGGGAAACCCCGTGTGCGGGCGTTGGAGCCCAGATGGAGACGGGCCCGGCCGCGTCTCCACCCGATCTTCACGCGGCATCGACCGCCCCTGCATAGCGATCGCCGAGGCTGGTTGATGTAACCCCAAGGAAGGGCAGGGAACAGCGATGCCAGAAACCGGAACGCCGGTGCTCAACCCGATCAGCGCCGCCTGGAAGTCGTGACCGGCGCCGCGCTGGGGGCGGGCTGGGGCGCGGCCTTCGGCTACCTGGCTCATGCCAGGACCCGCGGCCAGCGCGACTTCAGCTCCGTCCGCAGTCTGACCGCGACCCACTACGACCTGATCGCGCGCGAGGGCACCGTCGACCGCGCCCGCCTCATGCTCAGCGACGCCGGGCTGCTGCCCGAGCGGGCCAACGAGTGGTAAGCGCCGCCTGACCGACAAGAGCCAGGGCAGGCCGCCCGGCCATGATTCCCCATCCGCCGGGCGGTCGCGCCCGCCCGAGCGACAACCGTCCGGCGACGTCAGCCCGGCGACATCAGCCCGGCTGCGGCGGCCACCGGGCGATCGGCCGGCCGATCTCCCATTCATGGCCGAAGGGATCGACGATCCGCCCCAGCCGCCATCCGTGCTCGTCGCCGACCGGAGCCTCCGGGCTGGCCCCGGCGCCGACCGCCCGTGCGAACACCGCGTCGGGGTCGTCCACGACGAGCAGAGTCCGGCCGGTTGCGCCGCCGATCCCGGCCGGGCTGAACCGTCTCCGGATAGAGTCCGCCGCCGCCACCCAGAACGCGGCCCCGTCGACGGAGAGCTGGGCGACGATGTCGTCCCCCTCGCCCACCCGGTGCAGCACCGCCGCCCCGAACGCGGCCTGGTAGAACGCGACCGCCGCCCCCGCCCGGTCAACCCACAGTTCCGGCTCGATCCCCGTCACACCAGCTGACGATACCGCCGTCGTCCCGGCCACAGCCGCCCACCGGCCGCTCGGTCAGCTGAGCCTCAGGCTGATAACAGCAAGAAGAGCGGTGCGCAGGATTCATTGTGCGACGTTTCAATACGTTTCCCGAATGTTTTGCCGCACAATAATTCGATCATGCGCCCCGTGATCTGATAACAGCAAGAAGCGCCGCGGCGCCTTGGCCGGTCCGCGTTTCCTGAGCCCGCCCCGTACGCCGCTTGAGAAATCTCTGAACCTACTGTGGAGTGATGTACTGTCCGTCCATCGGCGGATGCGACATTGCTGGGGAGCGTGGGACCGGTGAATCCCCTCAAGGCGGGTGATCCCGAGCTCGTCGGCGGTTACCGGCTGCTCGGCAGGCTCGGCGCGGGCGGCATGGCCCAGGTGTTCCTGGGCACGTCCCCCGGCGGCCGGAAGGTGGCGGTCAAGCTCATCCGCCCCGAATACGCCGACGACGCCGAGTTCCGCCGCCGGTTTGCGCGCGAGGTGGCGGCGGCCAGGCAGGTCGGGGGCTTCCACACGGCCGCGGTGGTGGACGCCGATCCAGACGCCGACGCGCCGTGGATGGTCACGGCCTACATCCCCGGGCCGTCGCTGTCGGAGGCGGTCGGCCAGAACGGCCCGCTAGACCAGGCCCAGATCCGCGAGCTCGGCGCGGCGCTGGCCGAGGGGCTCACCGCCATTCACGCCTGCGGGCTCATCCACCGGGACCTCAAGCCCGGCAACATCATCCTCGGCCCCGACGGGCCGCGCATCATCGACTTCGGCGTCGCCAGGACCGCCAACGCCAGCCAGCTGACGACGGTTAACGCGCTGATCGGGACCTACGGCTACATGGCACCCGAGCAGCTCGGCCGCAAGGAAGTCACCAACCGCAGCGACCTGTTCGCCCTCGGCGGGGTGCTCGTGTTCGCCGCGACCGGGCACGGGCCGTTCGACGCGGACGAACTGCCCGCGGTCATCGGCCGGATCCTCAGCGAGCCGCCCGACCTGTCGCCGCTGACCGGGTCGCTGCGCGACATCCTCGGCGCCTGCCTGAACAAGGACCCGAACAGCAGGCCCGGCCTGGACGAGCTCATCGCCTACTTCGGCGGGCCTGAGCAGGCCCCGGCGGCCATCCCCAACCAGCGGACCCCGCTGCCCGGCGATGCCCCGACGGCCGTCCCCGGCGCGGACCGGACGGCCGTGCCCGGCAATGACGCCCCCCGGTGGGCGGGCGCCGGGGGCGTCGACAGGAAGGCCCCGACCGCGACCATGGTCGGCCTGCCGGTCGCCACCACCACCGTGGCCCCGGGCGACCCGGCCGGCATCATCCTTGCCTGCTCGCCCCTGATCGGCCACTCCGGGCCGATCACGCGGGTGGCGTTCGCCCACGACGGGAAGCTGCTCGCGACCGCGTCGGCCGACGGGAGGGTCCGCTTGTGGGATACCGGATCCTGGCGGCAGGTCGGGCCCGACCTGTCACCGGACCCGCCGCACCGCGTTCCCGACGTCGGATTCGCGCAGCTCGTCTTCACCCCCGACGACCGGGTCGTGCTGGCCAAGCCGCCGGGCACGTCGGCCGTATTCGGCTGGCAGGTGGGCTCCGGGCAGCCGCTCAGCTCGCCGGTCAGGACGTGGGCCCGCTTCATCTCGCCGAACGGCCGGTTCCTGGCCACCGAAGGGACCGGGGCGCCCGCGCTCTGGGAATGGGACGGCGCCGCGCTGCGGCACGTCCCGTATCCGCTGCAGCGCAAGACCGGCTGGCGGATGGGCTTCCTGACCGCGTTCTCACCCGACGGAGCGCTCGTCGCCGCCACCGATCCCGGCGACGACATCGACCTTTGGGACACCCGGACCCGGCAGCGGCGCCTGGTGCTCCGCCGCTACCACCGCGCCTTCGACCCGGGCGGTCAGGGCCTGGTGCCCTACTCGCTCAGCGACGCGGTGATCTCGCCCGACGGCGGTTTCCTGGCGGCCCTCGGCCAGGACCGCGACAGCCGCGGCCGGAACGTCCGTTTCCTCAAGCTCTGGAGCATCGGCGACCCGGGCCGGCGGCGACGCCGGCTGGTCGAGAGAACAACCGCCACCGCACTTTCCCGCTGGCACCTGGCCTTCACCGCCGACGGCCGCACGCTGGCGTCGACGTTCGACGGGCGGCTGCGCCTGTGGGACACCGCCAGCCTGACGCCGACCGACCTCGGCGAGCCGGGCGAGGACGCGATCCTGGAATTCGCCGCCGCGGGCCCGCTGCTGGCGGAGGCGGGCCGCTTCCGGCTGCGCCTGTGGGACACCGCCGCCGGCGGGGTCGCCGCCGCCGGGCCGGCGATCAAGACGGCCCGCGACGCCGTCTCCGGCGTCGCCTTCTCCCCGGACGGCAGCCTCATCGCGACCGCCGAGGGCAGCGCCGCGCGCGTCTGGCACGTGCCCGGCGTCATTCACCAACCAGAAAGTCAAAATCCGTCATTTCGAACGGACCTCGGCCACACCCACACCCCAGGCATAAGACCGCGCTAACCCCGGGCAGGCCAAGCGCAGTGATCGACGCCGATTAGGCCACCCGGAACCGCGCGGCGTCCGACTCCTTGAGCGTCAGCCCGAGCCCGGGCCGGGTCGGGTCCGGTCGCAGCGATCCGCCCTTCGGGCTGAGCGCCCCGTCGAAGAGCATCGACTCGATCCGCGCGTGATCGTGGAAGTACTCGAGGTGGCGCAGGTTGGGGACGGCGGCGGCCACGTGGGCGTGCAGGTTGGGCGCGCAGTGGCCGGAGATCTGCAGGCTCCGGGCGGCCGCCACGGCGGCGGCGCGCTGCCACTCGGTGATGCCACCGCAGCGGGTGACATCGGCCTGCAGGCAGTCCACCGCCTGCGCGTCGACCATCCGGGCGAAGTAGACCAGGTCATACCCGTACTCCCCGGCCGTGACATCCGGCCGCACCTGGTCGCGAACCTCCCGCAGCCCGTCGAGGTCGTCGGAGCTGACCGGTTCCTCGAACCAGGTCACATCCTGGTCTGCCATCGCCCGGGCGACCCGGACCGCCTGCTTGCGGCCGTAACCGCCGTTGGCGTCCACGTAGAGCTCGACGTCGGGGCCGATCACCCGGCGCGCGAAGGCGATCCGGGCCAGGTCTCGGGCGGGCCGCGCGCCCCAGGACTCGCCAATCTTGATCTTGACCCGGGGGATGCCGAGGTCGCCCGTCCAGCGCTCGAGCTGGGCGCGCGCCGCGGGCTCGTCGTAGGTGGTGAAACCGCCGCTGCCGTAGACCGGCACCTCGTCCCGGGTCGCGCCGAGCAGCCGGCTGACCGGCAGCCCGAGCAGGGTCGCCTTCAGGTCCCAGAGCGCCGTGTCGACCGCCGAGATCGCGCATGAGACCAGCCCGGGCCGGCCGAGGTTGCGGATCGTCCGGACCATCGCCTGCCAGGCCGCACCGGTGTCGAGCACGCCCAGCCCGCCGACCGCGGCCGCGAGCTCGCCGTCGATCAGCGGCTTGCACGCGCCCGACGCGTAGGTGTAGCCGATGCCGGTCCGGCCGCCGCCGCTGACGTGCGCCACCACCAGCGTGGTCTTCGACCAGGCGAGGGTGCCATCGGCCTCCGGCCGGTCGGTCGGCACCTCGTACACCGACGCGCTGACCTGATCCACGACCGGGAAGTCACGGGCGGTCGCCTGGTCCGCCGCCTGCACCGTCATGACTGCTGATTGCTCGGACGGTCGGCCGCATGAGCGGGCTCGCCCGCGGACACGTCGCCCTGATCCTGCGCTGCGTCCCGCCGGTCCTGCTGCCCGTTGGTCCGGTCGCGCGACTCGTTGGCGTGGTCGCGCGACAGGCTGTCCAGGTCAAGCGGAGCGGTGCCCCCGGGAGGCGGCGCAGTGTCCGGGGCTGACCATGTGTCGTTCTGATCGTGCGACCCGTCGCCCTGGGTCGGCGGCGCGGTGCCCTCGGCCGATGGCGCCGCGCCGTGGCCCGGCGGCACGTCGATCTGGGTGGGCGGAACCGCGCCCTGGCCCGACTGCCACGCCGCCTCCGGCTCGGCCCCCGGGCCCGGGACGTCCTGGCCGGCCGACCGGGCGTCCTGGTCCGCCAGCGGAGTCTCAATGTCGTCAAGGAAGGAATGCCGGTTCGCCGACGGAGCCTCCTGGTCGACACCGGACACCACGGCCGGCTCGGGCAGCGAGGCGTCCACGGTCGGCACCGACGTGTCATGGTCGGTCACGGCGGTGTCCGGGTCGGCCAGCGAGGTGTCGTGATTGGCCAGGTTAGCGTCGTGGTCCACCGGCGGTGCGCCGGCGTCTGACGCCGGCCCGCTCTGCTCGGGGGACGCGTTGCCCAGGCCCGAGAGCGACCCGTCCCGGCCTGACGGTGACCCGTCGTGGCCGGACGGCGGGGCCGTCTGCTCGCTGGCCGGCAGCGCCTCTGAGTCCGCCTGCTGGCTGGTGGCGGTAGACCACGGGTGCTGGGGCGCGCGGGTACGGGCGGCGTCGAGCAGCGTGCCGAGGGCGCGGCGGACGGTGGCGCCCGCCTCCTCGACCCGCTCGGTGACCGTGAGCTGGGCGCTGCGCGCGTGCGCCCGGTCGTCGAAGACGCCGTGCGCGCCCTCGTCGCTGCCCGGCAGCTGGTCGACCGGGTGCCAGAGGTTGTTGGGCCGTCCGAGGCCGGCCCGTTCGTCCGTCTGCTGCGAGTCGAAGCCGGTCCGCGCCAGGTACCGGTCGAGGACCGGCGCGGCGAACTTCTGCGCCATGATCGTCCCGGCCGTGGAAGCGCCGACCCAGTGCTCCTTGCGGTCCGCGTGGTCGGCCGCGAAGACGACCCCCTGGGCGGCGACCTCGGGCTGGTAGATCGGCGGGACCGGCTGCTGGCTGGCGCGGCAGCCGGGACAGCACCCAGGAGAACTGGGGCGTGTTGACGGCCGGCATCTGCACGACCGTGATCCGCACCTTGGACCCCTCGTGCAGCAGCTCGTCAGCGGACCGACTCGGTGAAGCCGTTGACGGCGTGCTTGGCGCCGCAGTAGGCCGACTGGAGCGGGATCGCCCGGTAGCCGAGCGCGGAGCCGACCTGCACGATCGTGCCCCGGTCGCGCGGCCGCATCCGCTCAAGCGCCGCCATCGTGCCGTGCACGAACCCCAGGTAGCTGACCTCGGTGACCCGCCGGAACTCATCCGGCTTGATCTCCCAGAACGGCGCGAAGACCGAGGTGAACGCCACGTTCACCCAGACGTCGATCGGGCCGAACCGGTCCTCCGCCTGCTCGGCGGCCCGCTCGACGGCGTCGAAGTCGGCCACGTCGGCCGGGACCGCCAGCGCGGTGCCGCCCGCGCTCTGCACCGCGTCCGCCGCCGCCGCGCAGGCCGTCCTCGCCCCGCGCGATCAGCACCACGTTCGCGCCGCGGCGCCCGAAGAGCTCGGCCGTGGCCCGCCCGATTCCGGCGCTCGCACCGGTGATCACCACTGTCTCGGTCACGTGCCTGCCTCCTGCTTCGCCTGGTGACGTCTTCGTCGCGGTGACGTCTTCGCCCGTTTACGTCGCCTCCCTACTTCCTGGCATGGACCGGTCCAAACAAGGAAGTAGCGCAGGATGCGATCCGGCGGCAGAACCGACAGGGGCAAGAGCGGCACGTCCAGCAGCGGCAATGGCAGGAGGGGCGGCACGACCGGCACGACCGGCGGCCGTGGCGGCAAGGCGCAGCGCGGCGTCGGCGACCTGCCGACGCCGCGCGTCCTGCGGGAGTACGCGCTGGTCGCCGACGGCGAGCGCGGCGCCGTGATCGGCCCCGACGGCTCGATCGCGTGGCTCTGCGTGCCCCGCTGGGACAGCCCGGCCGCCTTCAGCGGCCTGCTCGGCGGCCCCGGCCAGTACACGATCACCCCCGCCGACCCCTGGCACGTCTGGGGTGGCTACTACGAGAGCGGCAGCCTGATCTGGCGCAACCGCTGGGTCGGCGACACCAGGATCGAATGCAGGGAGGCGCTCGCCATGCCCGCCGACCCGCACCGGGCCGTGCTGCTGCGCCGGATCGAGGCGATCGACGGCACCGCCAAGGTCACCGTGACCCTCGACCTGCGGGCCGGCGTACGGGCGCGCCACCATGACCGACCTCAAACGGCACGGCGACACCTGGACCGGCCGCAGCGGCGACACCTGGTTCCGCTGGTCGGGCGCGGGCCGGGCCCGGCTCGCCGGCGGCCGGCTGGGGATGCGGGTCGAGCTCGCGCCGGGGACGAAGCACGATCTCGTGCTCGAGCTGTCCGATCGCGAATTCACCGCCGAGCCGCCCGACCCGGCGCAGAGCTGGGCGGCGACCGAGGAGGCGTGGTCGGACGTCGTCGCCTGGCTGCGACGACCTGATCGCGCTGGCCGACGCGCGGCACTCCTACGCGGTGCTGCGCGGGCTGACCTCGGCCAGCGGCGCCATGGTGGCGGCCGCCACCACCTCGCTGCCCGAGCGCCTGGAGGGCGGGCGGAACTACGACTACCGCTACGCCTGGATCAGGGACCAGTGCTACGCCGGCATCGCCGTCGCCGCGCACGGCCCGCACCCGCTGCTGACCGGCGCCCTCCGGTTCGTCACCGAGCGGCTGCTCGACGACGGGCCCGAGCTGATGCCGGCCTATACGGTGGCGGGGGAGCCGATCGGCGACGAGGTGCCGCTCAAGCTGCGCGGCTTCCCCGGCGGCACCGCGCAAGGCGGGCAACTGGGTGCGCGGGCAGTTCCAGCTCGACGCGCTGGGCGAGACGCTGTCGCTGTTCGCGGCCGCCGCGCGCCTCGACCTGCTGGCCGAAGACGACTGGCGGGCGGCGGCGGTCGCCGCCGACGGGATCGGGAAGCGCTGGAACGAGCCCGAGGCCGGCATCTGGGAGCTCGACGACCGGCGCTGGACGCACTCCCGGCTCGCCTGCGTGTCCGGGCTGCGCGCGATCGCGGCCGCCGCCGCCGTCGGCGCGCCGGGCGGCCACGGGCACCGCGAGGCGGCCCAGTGGAGCGGGCTGGCCGACACCATCGCCGCCAGCCTCGCCGACGCCGTGCACCCCTCGGGCCGCTGGCAGCGGGCGCCCGACGACGAGCGGGTGGACGCGGCCCTGCTGATGCCGATGATCAGGGGCGGGTTCGCGGCCGACGACCCGCGGAACCTGGCGACGGTCGAGGCGGTCCGCCGGGAGCTGGCGGCCGACGGCTACGTCTACCGGTTCCGGCACGACGGCCGGCCGCTGGACCAGGCCGAGGGCGCGTTCCTGCTCTGCGGGTTCTGGATGGCGCTGGTCGAGCACGCGTGCGGCAACCCGGTCGCGGCCGCGCACTGGTTCGAGCGCAACCGCAGCGCCTGCGGCCCCGCCGCCCTCTACACCGAGGAGTACGACGTCCACCAGCGCCAGCTCCGCGGCAACATGCCCCAGGCGTTCGTCCACGCCGCCCTGCTCGAGTGCGCAGTAACCCTCTCCCGCGACGTCCCGCTCGGCAGCGCCTGACGCAGTTCCCGCCAGCGGCCCGAGGCGGCCGGAGGCCCATCCGTTCCGTGCGGCTACCGTCGCTGTTGCTAGCGAATACCGCAGACGGAACGGATGCTCAGCAGAAGTCGGCGGCCTCGATTCCGTCTGGGTCGACTTCCAGTAGGCTCTCGTGCAGTCCTCCGACGCGGCCCGCTGTCAGTCTCCATGAGCGTCCAACCAGGCGCGTTGTCAGGGGCATCAGGATCGCAACCCTCATCAATGACATGACGAGCTGCTCCTGCCCGTGTGCTGCGTGAGGGTGACCGCAAGCTGCTGGTGACCTGCCGAGGCTGCCGAGCAGGGGATCTCCTTCGCCACCGTGGCGCACACCTAGCGCAGGTGTGTAGGGAGGGCGTCGTGAGCCGAAGGCAGTACGTGGCACGAGGAGTTCCGGGCGGCTACCGGATATGGGACAACAAGCGGCGCCGATGGTGGGGAGACCTGTACGAGCTCTGCCCCGATGACCTCCTGGACGAGCTGAACGGCGAGGCTGACTACCAGAAGATCACCGCCTTGCTCAAGCGCTACCGGGCGCAAAAGCGGTAGGCAGCGCCCAAGAAAGCACAGCCGGTTCCCGGATCAAGCAGAAGGCCCCGCACGGGCAGCCCGGGACCGGTCAGCGCAGCGCCACCCCGCCCAGCGCTGCCAGCAGCGCCAGGCCCGCCACCAGCCACGTGACCTGATCACCGACCAGGCCGCTGTGCAGGCGGCGCAGCCATCCGGTGCCGGCCGCGAGCCCCCGGCGGAGCCGCACCGCCCGCCGGTCAAGAGCGACGGCGGCCACACAGAGCGCGACCGCGACCTGGCCCAGCTCGGTGAGCACACCGCCACAGGTCACCGCGCCGGAAGCGGCGGCGACGACCGCGCCGCTCGCGACCGTGGTGCTGCCGTGAGTGCCGAGCACCTGCGCCGCATAGACCGAACGGTCGGAGAAGGACGCCGCGGCCGCTGCTGCGTGCGCCTCCAGGCCAGGCGCCAGCCCGAGCCCGAGCCCGATCGCGAGCAGCGCCAGCGGCGGCAGCGCCATAGTCAGCGGCACGCGCCCCGGCCGGTCGCGCGGTTCCCCGCCCTCCGTCGTGTCGGGTCGGTCCTCGGCCTCATCGCCGGAATCGTCAGCGGTGCCGACAGCCGATGACGGGCTCTCGACGACGCCCCAGCCCAGCCAGATCCGCCCGGCCGCCCGCAGCACCGCCCCACTGGACAACATGACGGTCAGCGCGACCACGATCTCCAGCCACGGCAGCCCGGCCTGGTCCGCCGCCGAAACCAGCAGCGCGTGCCCGTCTGAGGACACGAACGGCGGCAGCCCGGCCAGCACCAGCGCGCCGAGCACGACCGTGACGCCGGTGACCGCCAGCCCCCGGCCCCGGCCGTGCAGCTTGAGCTCGCTGACAGTGGACCGCTGATGCTGCACGACGCCGACCCCGAGGAACAGCGCCGCCTTTGCTAGCGCGTCCCCGATCACCAGCAGCGACGCGCCCGCGAGACCGAGCGAGGTCAGCAGGCCGGCCCCGATCAGGTAAATGCCCAGGTGGCTCATGGTGACGAAGGCCAGCATCCGCTTGAGCTGAGTTTGCGCCAGCGCCATCACCGCCCCGACCAGCGCGGTCGCGATCCCCAGCCCGAGCAGCACCGCCCGCATCCGCGGGCCGGGCCCGCCCGCCAGCCCGGAGAAGACGGTGTCCCACACCCGGATCAGCCCGAACAGCCCGAGCTCGCTCAGCACGCCGGCGAACAGCACGCAGACCGGGATCGGGGCCGAGCCGTAAGCGTCGGGCAGCCAGAAGTGGAACGGCACCACCGCCGCCTTGATCAGGAACCCGCCCGCCAGTAGCGCGAACGCCACCACCACGAGCCCGTCGGGGTGGCGCCCGGCCAGCGTCTGGCCGATCTGGGCGAGGTTCAGCGAGCCGGTCCGCGCGTACAGTAGCCCCACGCCCATCAAGACGGTCATCCCGCCGAGGCTGTTGGTGACCGCGAAGTTGATCGCCCCCTGCAGCGGTGCCGGATGCCCCGCGTTGTAGCCGGTGAGCCCGAACGCGGTCACCGCCACCAGCTCGAACGCGACGAACAAGTTGAACAGGTCACCGGTGAGGCAGAAGTCGACGCTGCCGGCCAGGAAGATCAGCACCAGCGCGTGATAGCGGCCGCGGGCGCCGTCGAAGTACCGCCAGCAGTAGACCAGGGCGGCGGTGACCAGCAGCCCGGCCAGCGACGCCATGCCCGCCCCGAGCGGGCCGACCGCGTAGTCGATCCCGATCACCATGCCGTGGGCCGGACGCCAGCCCGAGAACCAGTAGATCATCGGCCGCCCGGCGCTGCCGGCCGTCAAGATCAGGGTCAGCGTGACGGTGGCGAGGGCGACTGCGATCGCGATCACGTCCCTGGCCCACCGGGGCAGCAGCCCACTGAACCCCGCCATCAGGGCCGCCCCGACCAGCGGGACCACGACCGACGCGGGAATGACGGCGGACGACGACGTGAACAGGTTCACGTCGCCTCAGTCCCTGGTCGCGCGGAGCTGGTCGGGATCGAGCGTTCCGGCCCGCTTGTGCACCTGCACAACCAGGGCCAGCAGCAGCGCGGTGACCGCGGCGCCGACCACCACGTCGGTCAGCGCCAGCGCCTGCATGACCGCGTCGACGGCCGGTCCCGGATGGGCAGGCAGGTTGACGAAGACCGGGGCGTGACCGTCGGCGTGGTACCCGATCTCCAGCAGCAGGACGTCGGTCGCGGACTGCGCAACCGACAGGCAGACCACCAGGTGAATCAGGTTCTTGCTGGTCACGACTCCGTAGATGCCGATAAGGAAGAGCCACACGACGACCCCGTAGGCCAGCACGCTCATCGCTGCCTGGTCCTGACGACGGCGGTCTGGTCGAGGAACTCCGACGCCAGGATCGCGAACCCGCCCGCCACCTCGACGCCCACCACCACGTTCAGCAGCTGGATGGTGCCGCTCGAGACCGCGTCCCCGGTGATGCCGAGGTTGACGACGTTGCTGAGGTAGCTGACCCCGGCGAGCAGGCCGAGCAGCCCGATGAACGCATACCCGGAGGCGCCCAGCCCGTCGGAGGCCTCGAGCAGCGCGTTCGGCTGGAACCGCTCCACCGTCGTGTAGTTGGTGCCCAGATAGACGACGAAGAGCCCGCTGGCCAGGACGACACCACCCTGGAACCCCCCGCCCGGCGTGAGCTGGCCGTGGGTGACGGTCTCGAGGCCGGTCAGCAGCAGCAGCGAGCTGAGGAACACCGCCAGCAGCCACACCGCCGGGCTCGGCGGCGGTATCGTCCGGTCCGGCGCCTTGTCCTGCGGCAGCCGTCGGGTCTCGTCGCTGAGCGGCCGGAGCAGCACCGAGATCCCGGCTACGGCGCTGAGCAGGATGAACTCCTCAAACAGGGTGTCGATGCCGCGGTAGTCGAAGCCGATCGCCGACACCACGTCGGTGACGTGCCGTTGCTGGGGGGCCACCTCGTTCAGCATCCGGGCGTAGGCGCTCACCTGCGCGCCGAACGACGGCAGCCCGGCCAGGCCGACCCCCAGGGTCGCGGCCAGCGCGGCCGCCGCCACCGCGAAGAAGACCAGGCGGGTGCGGCGGCTCACTCCCGGTCCTTCCGCACCTTGGCCAGGCTGAGCAGCACGATCAGCGGCAGCGCGATCGCGCCCACCACCACCTGCGACAGCGCCACGTCCCCGGCCTGCAGCGACAGGTAGAAGAAGGCCAGCGCCAGCCCGAAGAACCCGGCCGTGAACGCCTGCCGCAACGGATCCCTGGTCAACACGACGGCCGTGCCCGCCGCGGCTACCCACACCAGCGCGACCGCGATCACCGCCTGGCTCATTGCTCAACTCCGGAGTGAGCCGGCGCTTTCCGAGCCCGAAGGAGCCGCCGCCGCGTCGGCCGGATCCGACCAGATCGCGCCGCGCCGGATCGCGATCGCGCGGCCCACCGCATGGCCGGTCAGCGGGTTGGCGGCGACGAGGATGGCCGCCACCCCGAGGGCGGCCAGCCCCGACGACGACAAGCCGTAGCGCACCACGATCGAGGCCGAGATCCCGGTCGAGCCGAGCATCGCGGCCGGGGTGACCAGGTGCAGCCGGTCCAGCGGGTCGTCGAACAACGCCATCCCGGCGCACGAGCAAACCACGATCACCAGCCCTGCCACCAGCAGGACGTCCGAAATGACTCCCGTCACAGCCACCGTTCCAGGAACCGCGCGAAGGCGACCGAGCCTCCGCTCGACAGCGCCGCCAGCACCACCGCCATCGACGCCAGCCCGGGCTCGCGGTACCCGACCGCCAGGCAGAGCAGGGCCAGTGCCTGGACCGTGCCGGTCAGCCCGAGGGCGACCACCCGGTGCTCGGGGTCGAACCGCCAGCACACCCACGCACAGGGGATCAGCGCCACCTGCAGGACCAGCGCCGCCGCCAGGTACCAGATCACCGTTCGACCAGCCGATGGACGAGCGCAGTGCCGGCATCGGTGTCGATGTCGATCACGACTGTGTTCGGGGCCGCCGACAGGACTGCGGTCAGCGTCGCTTCCCGGCGCGCGGCGGGCCAGCCGCGCAGGCCGGCCTCCACCTTCACCGGCACGGTGCGCACCGCACCGGGCGCGGTCGGCCGTCCGGCCGCCTTGCGGGCGGCGAGCGCGAGGACCTGACCGCTCTCGGCCACCACCTGCCACGGCACCGCCGCCAGGACGCGCACGTCGGCGGCCCGCAGGACGGGCACCATCTTCCCCCGCTCGCTGAGGAAGTAGCCGACGCCGACCGCGAACACGGCCGCCACCGAACCCGCGATCAGGTCCGACACGTCCGGCTCCCCGGCCAGCACGATCCACACCCCCAACAGCGCCCCAGCGTAGACCAGACCACCCGCGACCAGGAACGGCCACCGCGGCCGCTCCGGTCCGGGCGCGCCCTCCCCGCGCCGGCGCGCCTGATCCCCCCGCTCTCGCACTGAACCTCCTCCGGTCTGGTGGCGAGCCAAACGGCTAAAAGCCCGGACCTAGCCGGGCTGGCTCAGACGCACGACTGCCCCCGATCGGGCCGTCCATTCAGGTCGCCGCCCATTCCCGGCCGCCGGGTTTCCCGTCGGCGCTGCGGCCGGCGGGAGCGCTCATCGTCCGCTTAAGCCATGTCCGGCAGTCCTCGCGAGATGCGTTCGAGATCAGCCGGGTTGCTACTCGGTGCCGCGAACCTTGTCTGGGTCTCGCTCCGCCGCTCGCGGCCGCTGAGCACCGCCGGGAGCGCGGAACCCGATCCGATTATGAGAACCGTCGCAGAAGGGCCTGATTGCCGATCGCCCGCATCGGCAGAACGCTACAGTTCGGCGCCCGGCCGGGATCGGCCGCCCATCCTGGGCAGTGACCGCGAAGTCGCCGCGCACGATCAGCGGGCCGTCCTCATAGACGGTTACTACCGCGCCGGCCTGCCCGGTGACCCTTCCCTCTGCGCTTTGATCAGTCATAGCGGGCCGCTACCCGAAGGTCGGCGGCCTAAGCTTCGGCCGTTGCTAGACCTGACACGGTGAACCGGTGGCCGCAAATGTCCCCGGCCCAGAAGGGTGGGGCGGCGACTTCCGGGTAGGGGCGGCCACCAGCCATCCGGCGAGGGGGAAGTTATGAATCAGTCCGCACAGCGGCATCGGCCGGGTCGAGATATGACCTACTACGAAGCCGCGCTTCGAGTCTTGAAGTTCGTCGGCCAGCCGCTGACAGCGCGCGAGATCACCGATCAGGCGATAGAGGCAGGATTGATCGCGCCGGCTGGGAAGACTCCGTATGCCACCATGAGCGCAGCGCTGTACCTGGGGGTCCGCAGTGACCTAGAACTCCTCAAAATGGAGGATCCGGGAAACGGAAGAGTAAAGCGCGGCTCTGTGCGCTGGATGGCCGTATCTCGGCTTCAGTGTCAATGACAGACACCGTCAGCCCGGCTGGGAGGGCGAGGCCGCCGACCTCCTGGACGCGCATTGTGATCTTGAAGACGGGCCGGACCTGCATAAGTAGTGGCGGCCGGGGCAATCGAGGCGCATGAGACTACCGCCAGCCCGAGGTGTGCTAAGCGCCTGGCTCAACGAGACGCTCCATCGCTCCCCTTCCTGGATCCCTGCCGCCGTCCCGGTACCGCCGGTGCCTGACGGGAGGCTGCGGGCGTGGGAGGACGACGACTTCCAGCTCGCCCTCTGGTGCTGTTACGAGCTGCACTACCGCGGCTTCGAGGATGTCGATGAGGACTGGGAGTGGCATCCGGCTGTCCTGGCGTTGCGCGGCCCGCTGGAGCGGCAGTGGCTTACGGCGCTACGCGACTTGGCGGGCGAGCACGCAACCGTCCCGGCCCCTGCGGTACCAGCTGCGCTACGGGAGCTGACCAGCCGCGGAGGAGGCCCTGACCTCGCCGGGTACCTGGCGCGCAGGGCAAGCCGAGACCAGTTCGCCGAGTTCCTCGGGCACCGCTCGGTTTACCAGCTGAAGGAGGCGGACCCGCACAGCTTCGGCATCCCGCGGCTTGACGGGCCTGCCAAAGCCGCCCTCGTCGAGATTCAGGCTGACGAGTACGGTGGCGGGCGGGCGGAGCGAATGCACTCGACGCTGTTCCGCGCGGCGATGCGCTGGCTTGAACTCGATGACAGCTACGGCAGCTACGTCCCGGCAGTGCCGGCGGTGACGCTGGCCGTCAGTAACCTGATGTCGTTCTTCGCCCTCCACCGCCGGTGGACGGGCGCCCTGCTCGGGCATCTGGCGGCGCTGGAGATGACCTCTACCAGCCCCAACCGGCTATACGCGGCCGGAGCCCGTCGGCTTGGCGCCACCGCGCGGGAGCGCTGGTACTTCGACGAGCACGTGGAAGCCGACGCGGTGCACGAGCAGATCGCCGCGCATGACGTGTGCGGCCGTTACGTGGCCGATCACCCCGGCGCCGCGCCCGACGTGCTGTTCGGCGCGGCCTGCTGCCTAGCTCTTGATGACGTCGTTGCCGGCTACCTGCTGTCATGCTGGCAAACCGGCCGCTCGTCGCTGCTGCCCGAGGCCGAGCCGCGCATCGCCGTGTGACCGGTAGACGGCCGCGTCCGCGGCCGGGCGGCCCAAGGACCGCTCTTCCTGCCGGAAGGGCGGGCCGCAGCTCGGGCGCAGCCCACAGAAATGGGTGTGGTGCGCGGAGCACCGGGTAGCGGCCAGTTTCGTGACAAGCCGAGCAAGCAGCATGGGACCGCATGGTGACGCGGTACAAACCAATGGCACCTCAGCGTAACCCCGCGTCGCCAGCCCGAGGTACGCCGGTTCCACCCCGTGCTGGTTTATTACCTCGATGCGACTGGGTTAGGTCCGGAAACGCGGGTACACGCTCGGCCGCGCCGCGCCGCATCCACAAGCGCGTGACGGGGCGACCGGGTCCAACCAACAAAGGAGAAACCGATGGCAGACGCATTCGAGACTCTGGCGCAGGACAACTGATGGTTACGAAAACCGCACGGCGCACCGAGCAGGACCTGCTCGGCGTCTACCTCAACGACCACCTGGCCGGCGCGACTGTGGGCCTGGAGTTGGTGCGGCGGATGGCGGCGTCCGCCGAGCCGGGTTCCGAGACCGCCACGGTCGTGAAGCCGCTCGTGAGCGAGATCACGGCGGACCGATCCGCGCTGGTCAAGATGATGGCAGCGGTGGGCGTCAAGATCCGCGGCTACAAGCTGCTGGCGGCCTGGGCGGGCGAGAAGGCCGGCCGGCTAAAGCTCAACCGGCACGTGCTCTCGCGGTCTCCGCTCAGCGCCCTCGAAGAGACGGAGATGCTCCGGCTCGGCGTGGAAGGCAAGGCCGCCGGATGGCGGACCCTCCAGGTCGTCGCCCAGCGAGACCACCGGCTCGACGCCGGGCAGCTGGACGAGCTCTTGGCCCGGGCGACCAGGCAATCCGACACGCTGGAAAGCCTCCGCGTCAGCATCGCCGAGCAAGTTCTGGGCGGCCGCAGACTCCGCCGCTGAAGCCGCCTTCCCTTGCCGTATCTCTGTACGACCTGCTATGCCGCCCGGCACCTGGCCCTCACCCGCCGCCGGGCGCCGCCTGAGTCAGCTCGGCGAGCTCGTGACCGGTGAGGAAAGCGCTCTCGCCGGGCTCGGCGCCGACCGCGTACCCGGCGAACACGACCGCCTGCTCGATCGCGGCGTGCGGGTCGCCGGTCGCCGCGTAGACGTGTATGAAGGCCGCCGCGAGCGCGTCACCGGCCCCGGCCGTGCTGGTGACGCCGCGCGGCGCGACCGCCAGCACGTGTCGGATCTCCCCGCTGTCCCGGACCCCGAGCAGCGCACCGTCGGCCCCGCAGCCCACGACCACCACGGGCGTCTGGTATCGCTCCCACACCACCGGGACCCATGCCTCAGGCGGGACTGGAAGCCGCTCATGCGAGCAGAACAGCACCTGCGCCGCTGCCATCCAGTCTCGGTTGTAATCGTCGTCGAGGTCGTCGACCGCCTGCACGTCGGCCGCGATGGGCACACCGGCATCTTGGGCGACGGCGAGCAGGGGCCGGGCGAAGCCGATGTTGGTGATCACCGCCCAATCAGCGCCGTGCAGGGCCTCGGCGAACACTCCGGGCGGGTAGCTGGCGTGCGGCAGCCCGCGCAGGTCAGTCCAGATCATCCTTTCCCCGCCAGGCTCATGCAGCACCATCGAGCGGGGGGTCTCCTGACCGGCCACCACCCACGGCCCGTGCAAGCCCCGCGACCGCAGTTCCCTCTCGACCGCGCCGCCGAGCAGGTCGTCGCCGACGAACGTCGCCAGCCGGACCTCACCGCCCAGTGCGGCCATCCCGGCGGCCACGTTGTAGCCCACCCCGGCCACCCGCACACCGGTCTGACCCTGCGGGTACCGGACCGGCGCGTAGGCAACAGGGAAACCGTCCACCGGAACGCTGAACTGGACGTTCGTGACACCCGCGATCACGACCACGCCGGCACTCTACGCCTCCTCCGGGCGGCTTGCCGTCCGCCGCCGGGAATCCTCTCCCCGCGAGGGCCGACGGATCTGAGGAACTCCCACATGGAATCTGAGGAACTCCCACATGGAACCTGCTCCGCTCTGGCGGCCAGGCCCACGCCGATGGACTCTAGCGCTTGAAGGTGTCGCGGACGTTCTTGCCCACGTCCTTGACCTGCTCGCCGACCTGCTTGGTGCCGCCCTCGACGCGGTCGCCCGCGCCCTTCGCCTCCAGGTCCTGGTCTCCCAGGGCGCGGCCAGCGCGCTCCTCACCGCGGCCCTTGGTCATCTGGAACCGGTTCCTGAGCTTGTCCATGAAACCCATCTGTTTCTCCTTCATCGGTAACAGCCCCGGACCTAGCCGGGCCGGGCGCACCCGCACGGCTGCCCCCGATCGGGCCGTCCATTCGGATCCCTGCGCATTACCGGCCGCCGGGTTTGCCGCCGGCGCTGCGGGTAGGCGGAGCGGACCGGCGGGGCGTCGCGCAACGGCGACCCGATCCGGTTTTGCAGGCAAAGGCAGCTGACGACCGGCTGATGATCAAGGGAGACCGCATGACAGCGTGGCTGACGCGCCAGCGCCCGTCCAGCGGGACCGTGCAGGGCATCGACCGCATGGTAGGCAACATTAAGACCGGGCACTTCGAGCGCAGCCTGGCCGGGCTGACCGCGGCCGGCGCGCTGGTGACGGCGGCCGAGATCTACTTCGAGCACGACAGCGCGAGCTTCGGCAACAAGATGATGTGGGTGCCGGTGGTGCTCGGCCCGGTCGGCGCGGTAGCAGGCGTGGCCGGGTTCTTCAGCCAGCGGATGGCGAAGACGGCGCTGCCGATCGCCTCCGCCGCGATCGTCGCCAACGGCCTGCAGGGGGTGTACCTGCACGCCCGGGGGATCTCGCAGAAGCCCGGCGGCTGGCGCAACGCCCGCTACAACCTGGAGATGGGCCCGCCCCTGCTGGCGCCGCTGCTGGTGACGATGGTGGGCGGCATGGGGCTGCTGGCCGCGATCCTACGGCGCGAGCAGTGACCGGCCCCGCGACCGGGCGGTTCCCCGGCTTCGACGTGCTTGACCAGGTCGGGCACTGGGACCAGGTCACGGCCGACCTCATCACCGCGCGGACCAGGCCGCAGTCGGCTCCGGAGTTCTTCACCGAGGCCGAGCAGCAGACCGCCGCCGCCCTGCTCAACCAGCTCACCGGCCAGTGCGACGAGCCGCTGGAGGTCTCCCTGGTCGAGATGGTCGACGCGCGGCTGGCGGCGGGGGAGACGGACGGGTGGCGTTATGCGGACATGCCGGAAGACGGCCAGGCGTGGCGGGACACGCTCGGATACCTGGACAAGGACGCGCACGGGCAGTGCGGAAGCAGCTTCGCGGAAGCGTCCCAGCCCGATCAGCAAAAACTGATTCAGGCCGTGCAGGACGGCGGGGCCGACGGCCAGTGGCACGGCCTTCCGGCCGCCCGGGTGTGGAGCCTGTGGACCAGGTACGCCTGCACCGCCCTGTACGCGCACCCGCACGCCTGGTCGGAGATCGGCTTCCCCGGCCCGGCCTATCCGCGCGGCTATAAGAACGCGGGCGTCGACCGGCGGGAGCCGTTCGAGGTCGCCGACACAAGGCCGGCCGAGGACCCGGTGCGGGAGGACGCCTAATGCCCAGCGCAACCAGCGTCCGCGCCCGCAACGAGTCCGCCTGGCTGCTGCCCAACGACGGCACCAGGACCAATCACCAGCTCCGGCAGGACATGCGCCGGTTCGACGACGCCGACGAGATCGACCTTGTCATCGTCGGCTGCGGGGCCGGCGGCTCGGTCCTGGCCCAGCGGCTGGCGCGCCAAGGCTGGCGGGTCGCGGCGCTCGACGCCGGGCCGTTCTGGGACCCTGACGCCGACTGGGTGAGCGACGAGGCCGGATCGCACCACCTCTACTGGACCGAGCCGAGGGTGATCGGCGGCGACGACCCGGTCCCGATGGGCTCGAACAACTCGGGCCGCGGCGTCGGCGGCTCGATGGTCCACTACGCGGGCTACACGCCCCGGTTCCACCCCAGCGACTTCTCCACCTACACCGACGACGGGGTCGGCGCCGACTGGCCGCTCGGCTATGACGACCTCAAGCCGTACTACCAGGCCATCGAGCAGGAACTGCCGGTGGCGGGGGAGCACTGGCCGTGGGGCGACCCGCACGGCTACCCGCAGCGGCCGCACCCGGTCGGCGGGAACGGCGAGATCTTCCTGCGCGGCGCGGACAAGCTCGGGATCACCGCCAAGGTCGGCCCGGTCGCGATCGTCAACGGCCGCTTCGGCAACCGGCCGCACTGCATCTACCGCGGCTTCTGCCTGCAGGGCTGCAAGGTCAACGCCAAGGCGTCGCCGCTGATCACGCACATCCCCGACGCCCTCAGCCACGGCGCCGAGATCCGCGCCAACGCGATGGTCACCGAAGTCGTGGTCGACCAGCGGACCGGTCGCGCCCTGGGCGTGAACTACCGACGCGACGGCCGCGAGCATTTCCAGCGCGCTCGGATGGTCGTGGTCGCCGGGTACTCGATCGAGACTCCCCGCCTGCTGCTCAACTCCGCCTCAAGGCGGTTCCCGGACGGGCTCTGCAACGAGTTCGACCAGGTCGGCCGGTACCTCATGGTGCAGGGGGCGCCGCAGACGGCGGGCCGGTTCGACGCCGAGGTGCGGATGTACAAGGCGCCTCCGCCCGAGGTGAGCAGCGAGGCGTTCTACGAGACCGACCCGGCCCGGGACTACAAGCGCGGGTTCGCCATCCAGACGGTCTCGCCGCTCCCGATCACCTGGGCCGAGCACGTCGCCGCGCAGGGCCACTGGGGCCGCACCCTGCGCGAGTACATGAGCGACTACGTGCACTGGTCGACTCTCGGCTCGCTGTGCGAGTTCCTGGCGCAGCCGGAGAACCGGGTCACGCTGGCCGACGAGAAGGACGCCCACGGGCTCCCGGTCGCCCAGTTCGCCTACTCGCAGTGCGACAACGACCGGGCGCAGATGAAGCAGGCGCGGACCGTCATGGAGGACATCCTCCACGCGGCCGGCGCCGACGAGGTCATCACCATCAACCGCTACGCGCACCTGGTCGGCGGCGCCCGGATGGCGGCCGGCCCTCGGCAGGGGGTCGTCGACCGGAACTGCCGCAGCTTCGCGGTGCCCAACCTGTACATCACCGACGGCAGCGTGCTCCCCACCCAGGGCAGCGCCAACCCGGCGCTGACGATCATGGCGGTCGCCGCCCGCGCGGCCGACCACCTGACCGGCCGCGTCTGACACTCGGGCAAAGCCCGACACGAAACGAGAGGACTACCCGATGGCATCCCCAACCGTTGCCGACTACCTGCTCGAGCGACTGCGCGCCTGGGACGTGCAGCACGTCTTCGCCTTCCCCGGCGACGGGATCAACGGCATACTCGCCGCCTGGGGCCGGGCCGACAACAAGCCCCAGTTCGTCCAGGCCAGGCACGAGGAGATGGCCGCCTTCGAGGCGGTCGGGTACGCCAAGTTCACCGGCGGCCTCGGCGTCTGCATGGCGACGTCAGGGCCGGGTGCGATCCACCTGCTCAACGGCCTCTACGACGCCAAGCTCGATCACGTCCCGGTCGTCGCGATCGTCGGTCAGACCAGCCGCAGCGCCATGGGCGGCTCCTACCAGCAGGAAGTCGACCTGCTGACGCTGTTCAAGGACGTCGCCAGCGACTACGTGCAGATGGTCACGGTCCCCGAGCAGCTGCCCAACGTGCTCGACCGGGCGATCCGGGTGGCGCTGGCCGAGCGCGCCCCGACCGCGATCATCATCCCGTCCGACGTCCAGGAACTCGCCTACTCGGCGCCGACCCACGCGTTCAAGATGGTCCCGTCCTCGATCGGCGTCGACTGGTCGACCACCACCGCCGACGACCGGGGGATCGCCAAGGCGGCCGAGATCCTCAACGCCGGCCGCAAGGTCGCGATCCTGGCCGGCCAGGGCGCCCGCGGCGCCCGCAAGGAACTCGAGCAGGTCGCCGACCTGCTCGGGGCGGGGGTGGCCAAGCCGCTGCTGGGCAAGGACGTGCTCTCCGACGAGCTGCCCTACGTGACCGGCTCGATCGGCCTGCTCGGCACCCGGCCGAGCTACGAGATGATGATGAACTGCGACACCCTGCTCACAGTCGGCTCGAGCTTCCCCTACACGCAGTTCCTGCCCGCCTTCGACCAGGCCCGCGGCGTGCAGATCGACATCGACGGCAAGATGATCGGCATGCGCTACCCGAACGAGCTGAACCTCATCGGGGACTCCGCCGCCACCCTGCGCGCGCTCATCCCGCACCTGCGGCGCAAGGAGGACCGCGCCTGGCGCGACGGCATCGAGGACAACGTCGCCAAGTGGTGGCGGTCGATGGAGGCCGAGGCCGACGTCCCGGCCGACCCGATCAACCCGATGCTGGTCTTCCGCGAGCTGTCGTCCCGGCTGCCGCTCGACGCGATCGTCACCGCCGACTCCGGCTCCTCGGCCAACTGGTACGCCCGCCAGCTCAAGTTCCGCGGCGATATGCGCGGCTCGCTCTCCGGCAACCTGGCGACCATGGGCCCCGGCGTCCCCTACGGCATCGGCGCGAAGTTCGGCTGCCCCGGCCGCCCGGTCATCGTCTTCGCCGGCGACGGCGCCATGCAGATGAACGGCCTGGCCGAGCTGATCACGGTCAAGCACTACTGGGAGCAGTGGTCCGACGCGCGGCTGATCATCGCGGTGCTCCACAACAACGACCTCAACCAGGTCACCTGGGAGATGCGGGCGATGGAGGGGGCGCCGAAGTTCACCGAGTCGCAGCGGCTGCCCGACGTCTCCTACGAGGGGTTCGCCCGCAGCCTCGGCCTCGAACGGCATCGCGGTCGACAAGCCGGAGCAGGTCGCCGCCGGCCTGGGACCAGGCCCTCGCCGCCGACCGTCCGACCGTGCTCGACTTCAGGACCGACCCCGATGTCCCGCCGATCCCGCCGCACGCCACCTACGAGCAGGCCAAGGACGCCGCGATGGCGCTGCTGAAGGGCGACCCGAACGGCTGGGGCATCATCAAGGAAGGCGTCATGACCAAGGTCAGGGAAGTCATCCCGGGTAAGGACAGCTAACGTGACCGAGAAACCCGAACGGCCCGGGCGCAGACGCCGGGCCAGACACGGCGGCGGCCCGGTCGCCGGGCCGCCGCCGGAGCCCGCCCGCCCGGCCGGGACCGACCTGCTGCCGCAGATCAAGCACATCGTCGTGCTGATGATGGAGAACCACTCCTACGACAACTACCTGGGCATGCTGCACGATCGCGGCGACGGTTTCCCGCTCGCCGCCGACGGCGAGCCCGAGGCGTCCAACCGGAACGCCGACGGCGAGCCCGTCCGGGCGCACCATCTTCCGGCAACCGTCCAGCGGCCGCACGTGCCCTCGCAGAGCTGGCACGCCAGCCATCACCAGTGGAATGACGGGAAGAACGACGGGTTCGTGACCAGCACCCAGGTCGTGGTCCCGGCCGCGGGCGACGTCAGCCGGGCCGCGTGCGAGGGCGCCGCCGCGGACGTCGGCATGGGCTACTGGACCGAAGACGACCTGCCGTTCTACTACGGCCTGGCCCGCACGTTCCCGGTCGCCGACCGCTGGTTCAGCTCGTGCCTGGGGCCCACCTTCCCCAACCGTCGCTTCCTTATCGCGGGAACGGCGCACGGCCTCATCGACGACGCGCCGAGCGACCTGCTCGACTACCCGCCCGCGGGAACGATCTTCGACCTGCTCGACTCCTGCGGCATTTCCTGGGCGAACTATCACCCGGTGGCGGCCGGCCAGTCGAAGCTCAGGCGCTACGCGCGCCACGAGCGCCGGATGGTCCGACGCCGGCTGCTGGCGGCCGGGCGGGCTTTTCCTTCGGTCAACCGCGGCGTCAAGAAGGACCTGCAGTTCACCGCCGATATCTTTCCCATGGGTATCAGACGCTACATGCGGCACGTGCACAGCACCGACCAGTTCTTCTCCGACGCCGACAACGGGACGCTGCCCGCCTTCAGCATCGTCGACCCTGACTTCGAGGATTACTCCGAGGAGAACCCGCAGGACATCAGCAAGGGCGAGAGCTTCGCGGCCGAGGTGATCAACCATTGCCTGCACGGTCCGGGCTGGCCCGGCACGCTGCTGATCTGGGTCTACGACGAGCACGGGGGCTACTACGATCACGTTCCGCCGCCCCCGGCGGTCCCGCCCGACGACGTCGAGGGCCGGAGCGTGACCGGCACCCCGAGCAGGCTGCAGTCCGCCCTCCGGATGGCGTTCCCGAAGATGGTCAGGGCCGCCGACAACCTGGACGCGGGACCGCGCCGCTACGACCGTTACGGGTTCCGGGTGCCGGCCGTCCTGGTGTCGCCGTACGCGCGCCCCGACTACGTCTGCCATGAAGTGCTCGACCACACCTCCGTCCTCAAGCTGGTCGAGCAGAAGTGGAACCTGCCCCCGCTGACCGCCAGGGACGCCGCCGCGGCCTCGCCGCTGAGCGCGCTCGACCTGACCGCCCCGCCCGCCTTCCTCGACCCGCCGTCGCTGCCCAAGCCGGCCCTGACCTGGGGCTCCTGGTGACGGAGACGACCGCCAGCCCGGCCGCCGGCCGATTGCGGCTGCTGGTCCCGCTGGCGCGGGCCGGCTACGGCGCGGCCCTGCTGTGCGCGCCCGGTCCGATCATCGGCGTCGTCACCGGGCGGCCGCCGAGCCCGCGCGCCCGCCAGGTCGCCCGGGTCCTCGGCGTCAGGCACCTCGCCCAGGCCGTCATCACCGTCCTCAACCCCGGGGCGGAGGTAGTCGGGCTCGGCGTGGTGGTCGACCTCCTGCACGCCGCGTCGATGTTCGCGTTCGCCGCCGTCGTCCCGGACCTGCGCGACGCCGAGCTCGCGGACGCGCTCGCCGCCAGCGCGCTGGCCCTCGCCGAGCCGGCCCTGTTCAGCGTCGGACGGCCGAAAGCCGGTCGCGAGCTGCGGGTCAAGGGCGGCGGAGCCACCCCACCGCCAGGCCCCCCGCTGGGCTGCTGGCGATGAGACGAGGCGGCGACCAGTGACCGTCGTGGTCGGCACCTCGGGCTGGAGTTACGACCACTGGGAGCCTGAGCTGTACCCCCACGGTCTCCCGGCTCGCGAACGGCTGCCTCAGTACGCCGCTGCGTTCCCGACCGCAGAGCTCAACAGCAGCAGCTTTTACCGCTGGCCGAGCCCGGCTCAGTTCACCTCGTCTACATCCGGATGCACGGCCCCGACCGGCACCATCTGTACGCGGGCTCGTACAGTGACCCCGACCTCACGTGGTGGGCTGCTCGCCGCCGGCTGATACCGACTCCCGCAAAAACCACAACCAGTCGGCGCCCGTTTTCGTCTCGTGCGTCAGAACTTGATCAGCGGCTTGACGACGTCATCGAGCTTGCGGTCGGAGACTTCGAAGGCCCGTTCCATGTCGTCGAAGTCGAACGTGTGGGTCGTCATCAGCGTCGGGTTGATCCGGTTGGCCGCGAGCACCCGCAGCAGCCGCTCCATCCGCAGCCGGCCGCCGGGGCACAGGCCGGTCGCGATCGTCTTGTCGGCCATGCCGACGCCCCACTCGACCCGGGGGATCCGCACGAACTCGCCGTCGCCGAAGTACCCGGTGTTGGAGATCGTGCCGCCGGGCTTGGTGATCTTGATCGCGGTCTGGAAGGTCCGGTCGGCCCCCAGCGCCTCGATCGCGGTGTCGACCCCCTCGCCGCCGGTCAGCTCGAGGATCCGGTCAAGCACGTCCTCCTGGGCGAAGTCGACGATCTCGTCGGCGCCGTAGGCGCGGCCAAGGTGCTGCCGCCTGGGCACCGATTCGACCCCGATGACCAGGCCCGCGCCCCGCATCCGGGCCCCCGCGGTCGCCATCAGCCCGACCGGGCCCTGCGCGATGACGGCGACCGCCCCGCCGATCGGGATGTTGCCGTTCTCGGCCCCCATGAAGCCCGTCGAGAGCATGTCGGCGCAGTACACCGCCGCGTCGTCCGGCACCGAGTCGGGGATCTTGGCCATGTTCGCGTCGGCCTCGTTGACGTGGAAGTACTCGGCGAAGACGCCGTCCTTGGTGTTGGCGAACTTCCAGCCGCCGAGCGGCGCCCCCGACTGCGACGCGTACCCGTCCTGGGCGGCCGGGTGACCCCAGTCGGGCGTGATCGCGCCGACCACGACCCGGTCGCCGGGCTTGAACACCGTGACCTCGCTGCCGACCTCGTGCACGACGCCGACCGCCTCGTGACCGAGGGTCAGGTCCTGCCGCGGCCCGATGCCCCCGTGCACCGTATGGGAGTCCGAGGTGCAGATGAGGGCCCTGGTAGTGCGCACGACGGCATCATTCGGACCCGGACGCGGCACGGGCTTGTCCATGAACCCGACATAGGCGATTTCCTTCATGACGAAGGCCTTCATCGTGGCACCCTTTCCGCGGCCCCGCCCGATTCTGCGGGCCCCGCCCGATTCTGCGGGCCCCGCCCGACTCCCCGCGAGCCGCCCGTCCCCAGACCCCAGCGCACCAGGCGCGCAGCCCGAAACCCGGCCCGCGCCGATATCACTGAATGTGAGCGTGCTACCCCTTACGGTGACTTCTTAACCGCCGCACCTTCCTTCCCGGCGGCGTCGCCGCCGGGCGCAACGCATTCCGCGCGGCGGGGGTCGCCCGGCCGTGGAGGGCGCCCCGGGTAGGCCAGTTTCTGCGGGCGGGCGGGTGGGGTATCACGCCCCGGGAATGGTCCGTCTACCTGGGGAGATAACGGTGTGTACTCGGATTCTGTGGAATGATAATGAGGTCGCGGTCGTGGCGAGCCGGACGATGGACTGGCCCGACCCGACCGAGCCGGTGCTGACGGCGTTCCCGCGCGGGAGCCGCCATGACGGCGGCGTGGCCGCGGGGGAGAAGGTCGTGACGGGCAGCGCCGCGAGCTGGGCGTCCGCGCACGGTACGGTGGTCACCACGTTCCAGGGGGCCGGCGCGGTCGACGGCGTCAACGAGCGGGGGCTGGCCGCGCACCTGCTGTACCTCGAGGCGACCGACTTCGGGGAGCGCGACCCGGGGGTGCCGGGCCTGCACGCCGGGCTGTGGGCGCAGTACGCGCTGGACCGGGCCGCGACCGTGAGCGAGGCCCTGGCACTGCTCGCCGAGGTCCAGGTGGTGATGATGGAGGTCCGGGGCACGAGGGCGGCGGTGCACCTGGCGCTGGAGGACGCCGCCGGGGACTCGGCGATCATCGAGCACCTCGACGGCAAGCCGGTCGTGCACCACGGGCCCCAGTACCGCGTCATGACCAACGACCCGCCCTACGACGAGCAGCTGCGGCTGCTGGCCGGGCTGGACTTGTCCAGCCCCCACGACGACATGCCGCTGCCGGGGAACGTCAACCCCCGCGACCGCTTCCAGCGCGCCAGCTACTTCTCCGCGCTGCTCCCCGAGCCGCGCGACGAGCGCGCGGCCGTGGCCGGGGTGATGGCGATCGCCCGCAACGCGTCGGTGCCGTTCGGCGCCCCGTACAGCCAGTTCGGGGTCTACGACACCGAGTACCGCACCGTGTGCGACCTGACCAACCGGTGCTACTACTTCGAGCTCGCCACGGCCCCCAACGTCATCTGGACCGAGCTGGACAAGCTCGACTTCGAGCCGGGGGCCCCGGTCATGACGCTTGACCCCGACGACATCGGCCTCGTGGGCGAGGTCTCGGGCGCCTTCCGGGCCGGCCAGGCCCCCTACTGAATGCCGCCGCCGGCGCTTCCCGGGAGCGTACGGCCTGACTCCTGTGGCTACTAGGAAGGAACCGGGACGGCGAGCGGGGGGGCATGAGGGGCCAAGAGGCAATCTCGGTGGAAGTGGAGCGTGCCCGCCAGGTGGCGAAGGTCCTGCGCTGGCTCGGATGGCTGGTGGCCGCGGTGGGAGCCGTGGGCGTGGCCGTGTACACCGCGTTCTGGGCCTCCGGTGACCTCAGCGTCGAGCAGGGCGTGAGCCTGGTGCTGGGAACCGCGCTGGCCACCGTATTGGCGGGTGTCACCGCGTACGGCGCCGGCGTCAACATCGGGCTGGGCGCCGAGCGCCTGCAACTCGCCGCCGGGGCGGCGGGCACCGTCCCGCCATCCCAGGGGCAGGCGGCATCGGACGGCATGACCGGCGGGACCGAGCGGACGCAGGGCTAGGGGTGACGGGTCATGAGGCTGGAACGATCACGCCAGAGCCTGCCGGCCAAGGGGGACCGCCTCTGCGGACCGATGCCACCACGCCTAGCCAGCTGCCAAGCGATGCGCTGGTGGTCGGCGTATCAGGATGGATCACGCTGCGGCCGAGCGCGGCGACCTGGTCCGGCGCTGGCGATTCCTCGACTGCCAAGGACCGCGACGGCACGAACGCGAGCAGCTTCGCCTGCTCCGCCGCTGGTGAGAGCCCGCCGTTTCCGCGCCGGCGAAGAAGCCCTGGATCACGCAGCACGCGTTGAGAAGCTGCCCGCTGGCATACTGGGCGGATGCGGCGGGTCCTGGTGGTTGGCATGTCAGGTGCGGGCAAGACAACCGCCGCCCGCCGCGTCGGCGCCAAGCTCGGCCTGCCGTTCCACGAGATGGACGCGCTCGCCCTCGGGCCGAACTGGTCGCAGCCGCCCGGCCTGGTCGACGAGATCAAACGCATCACGGCCGAGCCGGCCTGGATCTTCGACTCCTGGGGGTATCCGGCCGTCCGCGACCTCATGTGGCAGTCGGCCGACACGATCCTCTGGCTCGACTATGCGTCCCCGGTGGTGCTGCCCCGGCTCATCCGGCGTTCGGTGATCAGGACGGCGACGAACGCCGAAGTGTTCGGCGGCAACCGCGAAACGCTGCGCGCATGGCTCAGCCCCGACCACCCGGTCTGGTCCGCGGTCGCCACCTTCCGCGAACGCCGCGACTACCTCTTCGACCGCACAGCCCGCTCCCCGCAGTATCGAACGGTGCGCTTCACCACCCAGCGCGAGTTCGAGCACTGGTACGAGCTGCTGTGATGACCGAAATTCACAACCATTTTTCCCGAACGGTCGCGTGACTTCGTCTACCCGGCCCGCTGTCCCGCCTCCTGCGGCACATCCGTTCGACGCTCACCCGTCGGCCACACGGCGCGCCGCAGTTCGGTGCGGGAGAGCCCGTACCCGGTCACGGCCGCCATCGCCAGGGCCAGGGCCAGCATCGCGGTCTGGGCCGGGAGGTACTGCAGGAGCAGGCCGCAGCCGACGATGCCGGCCGGCATGCCCAGGGCGATGAGCGTCATGAACGCGGTGACGACGCGGCCGCG
This sequence comes from uncultured Actinomycetota bacterium, assembly GCA_963836195.1. Lineage (GTDB taxonomy): Bacteria > Actinomycetota > Actinomycetes > Streptosporangiales > Streptosporangiaceae > Trebonia. The sequence goes on from CAWIIX010000030.1 coordinate 115,484, forward strand.
GCGCTCCGGCGGCGCCTGCCGGATGATGAGGATGTCGGCCAGGACGCGCAGCGCGGGCACGCCGAGCAGGCCGACGAAGAGCACGCCCGCCGCCCACCAGGGGCCGAGCGGGACCGCCAGCAACGCCATCACCGGTACCTCGAGCCCGCACACCACCAGCAGCAGGACGCCCGGCGGAAGCCGGTGCAGCAACCCGACCAGCGGCGCCCCCGCCAGCCCGCCCGCCGCGCCGATGCCGAGCGCCAGCCCGATGGCGTAGGCCGGGACAGCCTGATGCCGGAGGATCACGATGACCACGAGCTCGAGCCCGGCCCCGACCGTGTTCACCCCCATGATGAGCACCACCGTCGCGCGCAGCACGGGCTGCCCCACAGCTCGCGAAGCCCCGCCAGCATCCCCCCGTCACCCGCCGCGGAACGCGAGGCGTCGCCCTCCTCATCCTCTGCTCCCTGCCCCGCCCGCCCCGTGTTCCCCGTGTTCCCCGCGTGCCCTACGTTCCCCGCGTCCCCTACGTGCCCTACGTCCCCTACGTTCCCTGCGTGCCCCGCCTCCGCTGCGCGCCCCATCCGCCACCGCGTGCCCACGTCGCCCCCGCCAGCCCCAGCATCCACCGTGTCAAATGCGCTTTTGGGCCGGCAAGAGTGAGCCCAAACGCGCATTCGGCACACCGGCATCAACGGGACGAGAGCAGTCGCGACCAGGGCGACCAAGAACGCGCCCGCGGTGAAGGCGAAGGGCGCCACGTGGCCCACGCCGTAGAGCACGCCCGCGAGCGACGGCCCGGCCAGGCTGGCGCCGTTGATCCGCACCTCGTCCTGAGTGAGCGCGCGGGTCAGCTGCTCGCCCGGCACGATCGACCGCAGCAGCAGCATGTTTGCCGCGCCCGCGAGCGCCTGGCCAGCGCCGAGGATGATCGCGCTGGTGAGCAGCAGCGGCAGCGTCAGCCAGCCCCCGTCCAGCGCGATGGCGACCACCACCGCAACCACCATCCGGACAGCGCACGCCGCGAGCGCGAGCCGCTGGGTGTCGTAGCGGTCGGCCAGCGAGCCGGCCTGCAGGCCGGCGACGAGCATCCCCGCCACCAGCAGGGCCGAGAAGAGGGCCGCCTTACCGGGCGAGCCGGTCATGGTGACGATCGCCAGCGGGTAGGCGACGTCGCCGACCGCCTGGCCGAGGGTGGAGCTTGCCGATGCCGTCCAGAACGTCTGGAAGCGGAGGTTGCGGCGCAGCGGGATTAGGGCGTCGGCCATGGGGGGTTCCTGCTGGCTTGGTCTTTTCACGAATGCATCAACGTTCACGTATACGTGAATGATGGCAGTTTCGTGAAGACATGGCAAGATGGCAGCATGGCGGACATGGCAGAGCAGCCCGGAGTCCGGGAAATTGACACCGTTGAGGGCCTGCGGGCGCTAGCGGACCCGGTGCGTCTCGCGATCTTGTCCGCCCTCAACCGGCGCGCCCCGGACGGCGGGCTGCCGGTCATGTCCGTGAAGGAGCTGGCCAAGGAGCTCGGCGAACCGCAGACCAAGCTCTACCGGCACGTGAAGCAGCTCGAAGCAGCCGAGCTGATCGAGGTCGCGGCAGCGCGGATGGTCTCGGGCATCCTGGAACAGCGCTACCGGGCCCGCCAAAGCGACCTGCGGCTGTCGGCGGCGCTGTTCCGGCAGCACGCGGACGAGAGTGAGGCGGCGGTCCGATCGGCCTTCGAGGCGTTCCTGGGCGACTTCTTTGACCAGGCACGCAAGGGAGGCTGGCCGGACGCGGAGCCGGACAAGCCGATCATGCTCTTTTTCAAGGACCAGGTCAGCTCGGCGTCGGCGGAGCGGATCCGAGTCCGCATGGTGGAGCTGACCCGCGAGATCGCGGAGGCCGAGGCGGGAGACGAGCAGATCGACGTCGCGCTCGGCTTCTACCGTCCGAGTGCGTGACCGCAGCCGCCAACTACGGTCGGGATCAGCCGCGCGCCCGCGCCGTCGCCACCCGCCACATCGGGGTGATCTCGGGGACGCCGTCGGGCAGCGGCATCGGCCCGGACGGCTCGAAGCCGAAGCGCTGGTAGAGCGGCACGTTGGTGAGCTTGGACGACTCGAGGTAGGCAGGCTCGCCCGCCTGGTCGCAGCAGGTCAGCCGGGACCGCAGCAGCGCCCCGGCGACACCGCCGCCCTGATGGGCCGGGTCCACCCCGATGGCAAACAGGTACCAGTGCGGGTCCCGTGGATGCGCCCGGACCAATGCCTGCTCCAGGGCGGCGGCCGGGCCGAGCCGCCGGCCGAAGGCGCTGATGAAGCCGAGCAGCGTCCGCAGGTGAACGCCCGGGGTCCAGCGCCCGGGCGGATACCAGATCGTCGCGCCGACGATGACGCCGTCGAGGCAGGCGACCTCGACCGCGCCGAGGGCAAGCGCCTCGGTCCGCACCACCGTGCCGAAGAAACGGCCCGCGCGCGCCTGCCGGGTTCTGGCGTCCGGCAGCATCCACACGAACGGCGGATCGTCCTCAAACGCCCGGCTCAAGACCGCCGCCAGCGGCCGGATGTCAGCAGCGGTCGCCGGCCTGACACTGACTTCCAGCCTCGCCATGCCAACGATGGTAAGCCGGCCCCGCCCGAAATGCCCCGCCCGACGCGTCGCGGCAACCGTCGGCGATCAGCCCGCCGGGGCCCGAAGGGCTAGACCTTGCGGCGGGTACACGAGGGCCCGCACGTCCGGGAGAACGCGATTGAGCGCAGACCGTAGACCGCGATCACCTGGCGTAGGTCCGCCAGGCCGACCCGAATGTCGTCCAATTGCGAGCTGGACCGCCAGTGCCCCCATGCGGCGTCCTCCCATCTGGTCAATGCATACCGGACGGGTAAGACATTTCTCGGAGCGACGCCTTCAGTAGCTCAGGTGCTCGTGCCGGACCCGCCACGACCCGTCTTGTTTCACCAGCACGTTCGTGCCCCGTCCACGGCCCGATCTCGGCTGGCCGTCAACCACGCCCCGCCAGAAGAAGTGATACCGACAGGCGGCGAACTCGTCGGTCATCGCGAACCACTCGAGCTCCCGGATCTCGTACACCTCGTCCTGGATGGTCGCGAACGTCCGCTCAAGCGCCCCCGCGATTTCCTCCCGCCCGCGGTAGGAACCATCGGTGAACCAGTAGGTGGCGTCGTCCACGATCAACGGCAGCACCTGCTGGACGTCGCGGCAGTTGGCGGCCCGTTCGTACTCCGCCATAAACGCGGCAAGCTGGGTCACACGGTCGGACATCGCACCATTCTTTCTCGTCTGAACATCCAGTTTGGAGGACGATTTATATCGTCTCTCTGACCGCAAGTAATTGCAATACGCAAATAGTTGCGCCGCACTTGTTGGGGGCGCGGACGCCAATGTTTAGCACCTATATATTTCCGGCCAATGCGCCGAGTGGGCGGTCCAGTGGCCTACAGTGATGAATTGTGCGGCAAGGTAAATCAACCAATGAAGATCCTGTATGGGATGTTGAATTCTACGCGGACGAGAACGGGCGCGAGCCGCGCCGCGAGTGGGCCGAGCGCCTGTCGCAGCAGAAACGGGCGGCCTTCACCGCCCCGATCCGACTGGTGCTCGCGCGCCGGGGGCCTGACTGGTCAAGACCGAGTACGGCAAGGCGCTGGGCGAAGGTCTGTACGAGTTCAGGATCCGATGGACCGCCGCCGAGATCTCCCACAAGGTGAACGACTTGCCCGCAGCCGACATCGGTGGAGCACCGGAAGACATCTTTGAGAAGTACGTCAAGCACTCCGAGCTTTTGGCCTGACCCGATGGGGGAGGTAGCCATGGGTACTAGATTCGAGGACCGGGCGGCCGGCGGTGCAGCAGCCGTGACTGTTGGTGAGGTCGAATTGCGGAGGCGGTTCGAGGCGGCGACCGAGCTCGGGTTGCAGTTCCGCGACGCGAGGGTGGCCCGAGGCATGTCGCAACGCGAGCTTTCGCAGGCGTCAGGCGTCCGGCAGGCTGATATCAGCCGCATCGAGCGCGGTGCCGGCAATCCAACCGAAGGTACGATGCAGCGACTCGCCTTCGCACTCGACAAGCGACTCGAACTCGTCTGAGCAAGAGTTCCTTGGCCGTTCGTCGATACGACCATCAGTATCCGGTGGTGTTAGCACAGTCGCCGCTAAGCGCTCCGCGATCAGCGGAAGTAGATGCGAGTAGATGGCACGCCGGACGAACGGGGTCATCTTCAACCGCGGCAGAGCCTCGATCCTGTGCACCCCGACTCCGGCGCCCTCGTGGAGGTCGATGTCCTCGGGGAGCACACCGCCGACGATGTAGAAGAGGGAGACCGTGCGGCCGTCTCCTTCGTGGTCCACCGCCTCAGTGAGGAAGATCGGGTCTGCGATCTGCAGCCCGGTCTCCTCCCGTACTTCGCGGAGCAAGGCGTCCTCGATGGTCTCGCCCTCCTCGATCGCCCCGCCGAACCCGGCCCAGCAGTCGGGGTTGGGGATCTCCGGTTTGTTATCGCGATGGTGGAGGAGCAGATCGCTCTCCTCGGTCACGATCAGCAGCATCGCCGCACGCCGCGTGGTCCTCAGGTCTGCATTCGGTAGTTGGGACACGGTCATACAGCGTAGGCCCGTCCGGCTGGCGCCCGGAAGGAATCTGCGGCAGCCAGGCGTAATATTGGCGTTCCTCGTCACAGGTGAGGGCGGGGTACGCATTCCCGGCGTCCATTTGCGACAAGCTTTCCGCTAGGTCAACCCGGTCCAGCAGCGCTTCATCCTGCAGCCTGTTCCACAACATCTCGCGAAAGTCGCGATCTTGGCCGGCTGCGCGCAACTCGCTGAGCAAGCGCAGGACGGTGTGCAGACGTTCTGCATCGATGAGCAGTCGCGGTCGCACTGCCCGCGGCGTAAGCAGACCGTTTCCCCCCACGCGCGGACTGTCTTATCACTGACGAGCAGAATCCTGGCCGCGACGGGAACCCGGACCGGCTCGGCGGCCGAGAGTGCGCCATGGCAAGCATGGACCAAGCGCGCAGCGTCGCGCGGACGTTCGACCTCGATCGAGTGGGCGACATCGAGCACCTCGTCCACCCGGGCGAATAGGTCTCGGACCGCCGTCTCCTCACGCTCCATGGTTGAGGCTGTCATGCTTCCGATTACGCATCAAAAATCGGAAGCGAGGTAGTCGCGGGAATATCGCCCATCGGCGGCCCGGGCTCATAGAAGACGCAGACAGTGGTCCGCGAGGCGCAGTCGCGCCGACTGGCCCCAGGTAAGCGGCACCGTGTCGGCCTCAATGCCGTCGCCGAAGATCACCAGCCGGTCTGATTCCGCGGTCACCTCGATCTCCTGCCCGGTCGACAGGGTGCCCTCGGTGCAGGAGGTTCCGGTGGCAGGCGACGGCCAGGCCTCACGGACGAACCAGGCCAGCCGGTCTTCCCCCGGACCGGGCAGGGTAAGGGGGCTCTTGCGCTCCAGCCAGGCCGAGCGGCACCACCCCGTCGCGCCGGTGCCGGTCGACACGATCAGCCCCGAGGATGCCTGCGCCTCCACCCGGCCGTCCGGCAGCCGTAGCGCGTAGCGGGCCGTCTGGTGCGTGGGCTGGCCGACATAGATCTCGTTCAGCCCGGTGAGCCGCTGCCCGTCGTCGGTTTCCGCCGTGACCATGCTCAGTCGCTCGACCGGCGCGGCGGCGGTCGGCCCGCCATCGCCTGGCTCGCCGCCGCCCCCGCGGAAGGCGAGCGCGAGCAGCCCGGCGCACGCGGCGGGCGGGTGCCGGACGAGGACGCCTGGGTTGCGTCCCGGTTCGGGGTCGATGCCGATGATCAGCTGGCCGTCCAGGTACTTGGCGAGGTTGGCGACCAGCCCGTCCTGGCCAACCGCGACCACGATGTCGTCCGGGCCGAACAGGAATCGGGGCAGATCGGCGCGCTCGACCAGGCCCCGCCGCCAGCCGACGGGTATCGCGGAGGACGCCGCGGCCAACGCGGCCGCCTGCCCGGCGTGCCGGGCCTCCAGGTCCTCGATCCGGCGGCCCCTGGTCCGGAGGTAGAACGCGGCCTGCCCGCGGGTCCCGTGCCGGGCCACCAGCTCCTCCAGCTCGGTGTGCCGGTGTACCAGCACCACCCGGGGCGCAAGGCTCACCGCTGCTCCTGCGCGGAGCCGGTGATAGCCCGGTTGGCGACCGCCGGGTCACCGGTCGTCAACCGGGACAGCAGCGAGGTCAGCAGGTCGGGCGCGAGTACCAGCGTCCCGATCTGCGGCAGGCCGCCGGCTAGGTCTTTAGCCGCCAGCGCGAGCAGGGTGGATTGCGGGAGGTCGCGGTAGGCGGCGACGCGGGCCGCCTCGCCGGCCGCCTTGGCCTCGCCCAGCGCCCGCGTCCCGTTGGCACGCGCTCGCGCGAGTTGCTCCTCCTTTTCGGCCTGGGCCTGCACCCCGATCCGGCTCGCGTCCGCGGCGTCCTGCGCCTCCCGGCGGGCGTTGGCGCCGCGCTGGGTGACGAGCTGCTCCTCGCGGCGGGCGAGCTCGATCTGGCTCTGCAGTTCGTTCTCGGCGATCGCGCGCTCCCGTTCGACCGCCACCGCGCGCCGTTCGTAGGTGGACCGGTCGGCCTCCTGCTGGATCTGCTCGCGGGCCGGGGTGCGCAGCGCCTTCTCCACCTCCGGCTCCGGGCGCAGCGCGACCACCCGGGCGCCGATGACCGCGATCCCCGTCTCCGCCAGTCGCGCGTCGACGGTGAGCCCATGCAGGATCTGGTCCCGGATCTGCGCCACCCCGTCCGCCAGCACGCTCGACAGCGGGCTGCCGGCGACCAGTCCGAGCACCTGCTGTTGCGCGGTCTCGGTCAGCAGCCCGCCCACCTGCTCGAGTGGCGTCCCGCGCCACCGGCCGGTGTCCGGATCGACCGAGAAGTCGATCCGGGTGCTGGCGGTGACCGGGTCGGTCACCCGGAACGTCACGCTCGCCTGGACCGCGAGGTCCTGGAAGTCCGCCGTCCGCGCGTGGAACAGCAGCGGCAGCTCCCGGTCGTCGACCGGCACCTCGGACAGCACCGCCGACAACGGGCGGAAGAAGAACGACAGTCCCGTCCCCTCATGCGCCGCCTTCCCCCGACGCAGGTGCCTGACGTGCATGGTCGGGTTGCCGCGCAGGTGCCGGGCCAGTGGGTACCGCTTGATGTCAGCCATCGTCGCTCACTCTCCTCATTTATCGTCACTTCGACGATAAGCCTTGAAAGTCATTCTCGTCAAACTGACGATTAATGGGCTACGATGAGTGAATGAGCGTCTACGAGCCGAGCGACTTCCCGCCGGTAGCCGTCACCGTCGACCTCGTGGTGCTCACGATCCGGGACGACGGATTGCAGGTTCTGCTGGTCACGCGGGGCGAAAACCCGTTCGCGGGCGCGCTCGCGCTGCCCGGCGGCTTCGTCCGCCCAGACGAGAGCCTGAGCCAGGCCGCCGCGCGCGAGCTGGCCGAAGAGACTCGCCTGACGCTAGGCGCTGCCCACCTGGAACAGCTGGCGAGCTACGGCGATCCCGGCCGGGACCCGCGGATGCGGGTGGTGACCGTGGCCTACCTCGCTCTTGCGCCGGAGATGCCGCTGCCGCGGGCCGGAACCGACGCCGCCGAGGCCCACTGGGTAGCCGTCGGGGATGTCCTCGAGGCCGACGTCCTGGCGTTCGATCATCAGCGCATCCTCGCCGACGGCGTGGAACGAGCCCGAGCCAAGCTGGAGTACACGCCGCTGGCGGCCGCGTTCTGCCCGCCCGAGTTCACCATCGGGCAACTGCGCCGCGTCTACGAGATCGTGTGGGGAACCAGTCTTGACCCGCGTAACTTCCACCGCAAGGTGACCGGCACCCCCGGGTTCGTCATCCCCGCGGGCATGGCAACTGCGGGGGAGCGGGGCCGGCGGCCCAGCTCTACCGGACCGGTCCCGCCCAGCAGCTCTATCCGCCACTGCTGCGTCCCTAACGCCCGCCCGCCCGCCCGCTCGCGCCAGGGTCGCTCTACGAGCCACCGGCAGCATGGAACGCCCCGGCGCCTCCGCTGCATTTCGTGGATTCGCTGGCGCCTCACGCGGCTCTGGAGGCGGCGGCGGGGATCGACGCCCTTCCTCGTGATCAGCGCGATGGTCTTTCGCTGGCCGGGGTCCCGTTCCTGGCCAAGGCGGGGACGACCGTGGCCAGCCCGGTCGTGGGCCGGCTGGTGAACGCGGGCGCGGTTCTGCTCGGCACGTCAACCCGGCCGGACCCGGCGGCGGAGTGCCAGGCCTGGGGCTGGAACGGGCGCGAGCACACCAGCAACCCGTGGCGGACCGACCGGTCGTCGGGCGGGTCATCGGCCGGCGCGGCGGCCGCGGTGGCGGCCGGCGTGATACCTATCGCCACCGGCGGCGACACAGCGCCGTCAGGGGCGGAGGCCGAACGCGGGTCGGCCGGGCTGGCTGCCGCGCAGGACCGCGTACGCGTCGTGGACCCAGTCGCACAGCAGTGGCCTGGTCTCCCGAGGGTCGATGATCTCCTCGATCCCGAATCGCTCAGCTGTGCGCATCGGGTTGCGTACCGCGTCGAGCCTGGCCCGGATCTCGGTCAGCAGCGCGGCCGGGTCATCGGCTTGCTCCAGGTCGGCGCGGTAGGCGGCCTCGATGCCGCCCTCGACCGGCAGCGAGCCCCAGTCGGCCGAGGGCCAGGCCCAGCGGCGCGTGAGCCGGTGCCGGTTGGTCAGGCCCGCCCCGCCGACGCCGAAGACCCGCCGGATGATGATCTCGGCGCCGGGCACCCCGGCCTGGTAAACAGCGGCGATCGCCCGCACCCCGTGCCGGATCGTTGCGCGTTGCTCGGCCCTGGTCCCGATCAGGAGCCCTGGCTGGTCGGTGAACGTCACCACCGGGAGGTGGAACGCCGAGCAGAGATCGACGAGCCGGGTCACCGCCTCCGCGCCCTCGACGGTCAGGCAGCCGGCCGCCGCGTAGGGGTCGCCGGCGACCACGCCGACCGGATGGCCGTCCAGCCGGGCCAGCGCCGTCACGATCGAGCCGCCGTAGCGCTGGACTTCCATGACCGAGCCGGCGTCGAAGACGGCTGCCAGGACCGGGCGGATCCGGTACGGCTGGCGCCGATCGCGTGGCACGGCGGCCAGCAGCTCGTCCGCCCGCCGGCTGACCGGGTCCGCGCTCGCCGCGACCGGCGGCAACTCGAAGACGCTCGGCGGCAGGTAGGACAGGAACCTCCCGATCAGCGAGAACGCCTCGGCCTCGGATGCCGCGATCAGGTCGACGGCGCCGTTCTTGGCGTGCACGCGCGCGCCGCCGAGCTGCTCCTTATCGACGTGCTCGCCCGCACCCGAGCTGACCACCGGCGGGCCGGCCACGAAGAGCTGCGCCGTGCCCTCGACCAGGATCGACAGGTGGGCCGCGCAGAGCCGGGCGGCGCCCAGGCCCGCGACCGGGCCGAGCCCGGCCGCGACCACCGGAACCGTCGACAGGTTGTCCACGACGTAATCCCAGCCGGGGTTGACGGGCACGTAGGTGTGCCCGCTTGTTTCCAGGGTCTTCACACTGCCGCCACCGCCGGTGCCCTCGACCAGCCTGATGAGGGGCAGGTGGAGTTCGTTCGCGAGGCGCTCGGCGTAGATCTGCTTGCCGATGATCGAGGCGTCAGCCGCGCCGCCGCGGACGGTGAAGTCGTCACCGCCGACGACCACCTTGCGGCCGTCCATGCGTCCGGTTCCGGTCACGAAATTGGCCGGGATGAAGCTGGCGAGCTCGCCCGACTCGTCGTATCCAGCCGTTCCGGCGAGCGCCCCGATCTCGTGAAATGAACCCTCGTCCAACAGCGCGGCGATGCGCTCCCTGACGGTCAGCCGACCGGCGTCACGCTGCCGCCTGATCTTCTCCGGCCCGCCCATGCGCTCGGCGAGCTCCTGGCGGCGGCGCAATTCATCCAATTCTGGTTGCCACGTCATGCCCCCACAAGCTAACCGACCCGACCTGCCCCGACTAGACCTCAATCGGCGCCGATCGGCGGTGCCTGCGGCACCCGGCTCTCAGGGCGAGTCGATGGGCGGGGCCGGCCAGGGCGGCGATCTGCGCGTGGGTGGCGAACCACGGCCGGCCCCGCCCGGCCATCGCGGTGATCACGCTGTCCAGCATCCGCACCAGATACCCGCGGCCGATGGCCTCGGGGTGCATTGTGTACGTCACCGCCCGGCGCTCCTGGCGGGCCGACTCGAACTCCTCCAGCCAGATCCGCTCCACTGCGGCCGGGTCGGCGAGCAGCCCGCCGTGGTAGGAAGTCCAGCCGAAGTAAGGCCAGTCGCACAGGCTCCAGTGGCCGGGCAACTCCAGCAGCGGCTCATTTCCGCTGGTCACCCAGTACGGCCGGTCGTCGGCCATCAGGCTGGCGTCGTAGGAGAATCCGAGTTCGCCCAGCAGGTCCCGAGTCTCCGGGGTCAGCTCCCAGCCCGGTGACCGGTAGCCGTCCGGCCGGACCCCCAGCTTGCCCAGCGCGGTCAGCCCCTCCTCGAGCTCGGCGCGCTGCGCCGGAGCATCGAGGTCGTCGGTGCCGCGGTGCAGGTACCCGTGGTGGCCGACCTCGTGACCGCCCGCCAGGATGGCCTCTACGGCGCCGGGATGCTGGTCGGCGGTGTGGCCGGGCACGTAGAACGTCGCCGTGACCTCGTGCTCAGCCAGCAGCCCGAGGATCCGGTCCAGACCTCGGGCGGGGCCGAACCGGCCCTGCGACAGCGTGGTCAGCCGGCGGGCGTACCCGGGTCCCTCACTGAGCCAGGGAGCCTCGCCATCCACGTCGAAGGTCAGGGCTACCGCCACGTCAGCGTCGCCGGGCCAGGCGGGGAAGTGCGCGGGCTGGTTCTCCATGATCGATCCAATCGCGTGATGAGCCGCAGGATGATGAGTCTGGCACGCCGCCCATCACAGCCGCCCGTCGCAGACCACGCAGACGACGCCGATCACCGGCCGCGGCTGGAAGGGCGCGTTCAGTCATCGCCTCCTGCTGGACTGGCTGGCCGCTCTACCGCCAGTTCTTCACCCGGGTGGCTCAGCTAAGCGGCCGCCCGGTGGCGCCCTGAAGCGCCGGGCACCCCGAGCGGGGATCGGTGCTGCCCAGGCTGCCGGTTACACGAAGTGCGCCTGGGGGTGATCGGGGTCGTGGTCGACGAGCTGGTCGCAGGTGGGGCAGTACCAGCGGACCTCGATGGGAGTGCCGCAGGCGGGGTGGCGGGGGGAGTCGTCCTGGTCGGTATGCCTGCTTCCCCAGTGGGCGAGCAGGCTGAGCGCGCCCGCCAGTTCGGCGCCTTCGGCCGTGAGCTGGTAGTCGGCGCGGGGCGGCCGCCGGGAGTAGGGCCGGGCCACCAGCAGGCCGTCGCGTTCGAGCCGCTTGAGGCGGTCCGACAAGATGTTCGCGGCGATGCCCGGGATCTGGCTGAGCAGGTCGTTGAAGCGGAGCGGCCCGGGCAGCAGTGCCTCCACCACCAGCGGCGTCCACCGGTCCCCGATCCTGGCCAGTGCTTCGGCGAGCGGTGAGGAGCCGTGCTCGGGTTCTGCCATGGGCGAATCTTAGCCCGGTCGGCGCTCTGATAGTAGATAGTGGATTGCAAGTTACTATTTACCGGAGGTGGCTACGATGACGATCCTCGATGAGGTCGGAGCGAGCATCAGGCAACTGGCGGAGGGCGCCGGGGCCTCGGTGGTGGGCGTCGGGCAACGGCGGGGGGCCGGCTCGGGCATCGTGCTGGGAAAGGGACAGGTGCTGACCAACGCGCATAACGTGCGCGGCGATCAGGTGACGGTCACGTTCGCGGACGGGCGCACCGCCGAGGGAAGCGTCGCCGGGCGCGACATCGATGGCGACCTGGCCGTGATCAGCGTCGACACCGGCGAGACGCCCGCTCTGCCGTGGGCCGACAGCGCGTCAGCGCAGATCGGCTATCCCGTGTTCGCCGCCGCCAACCCGGGCGGCCGCGGCCTGCGGGTGACGTTCGGGTTTGTTTCCGGCGTCGACCGGACCTTCCGCGGTCCCCGCGGCCGCCGCATCAGTGGCAGCCTCGAGCACACCGCCCCGCTGCTGCCCGGATCCTCCGGCGGGCCGGTCCTGGACGCCGACGGGCGACTGCTCGGCATCAACACCAGCCGCCTCGGCGAGGGCTTCTACCTCGCCGTCCCGGCCGACGAGGCCCTACGCGGCCGCGCCGACGCGCTCGCCCGCGGAGAGACCGCGACATCGCCGCGGCTCGGCGTTTCCATCACCCCGGGGCACGTGGCGAGGCGACTGCGTCGCGCCGTCGGCCTGCCCGACGTCGACGGCCTGCTCATCGGCGACGTCGCGGAAGCCAGCCCCGCGGCCCGGGCCGGCCTCGCCTCGGGCGACCTGATCGTGGCGGCCGCCGGCCTGCCGGTCAGCGCACCCGATGACCTGTTCGACGCCCTCGCGGCGGCGCGCGGCGGCAGCCTCGAGCTGACGGTCGTGCGCGGCACCGACGAGCGGACCCTCCAGGTCACGTTCACCGATCCCGACCAGAACTCGTAAGCGCTCCCGGCCGACACCTGTCCGCGTCCGTACGGACCGCGCGGGTGATCAGGCCGAGAACGCCGCGTGGCTGGCCGCCACCGCACGGGCGGCCAGCCACGCAAGGGCATCCGGCCGGACTTAGTGGGCGCGTACCCTGTCGCTTATGAGCGAGATCACCCGCTTCTACCGGCAGCCGAGCCCCACGTCCGACCTCGGGCGCCACGCAGATCTCTCGCCCGGCCTCCCGGCCGACCCGGAGGCGCTCGGCGCGATCGTGCGCGGACTGCTGATCCACAACTACTCGGCGAAGGTACAGGGCCTGGCGTTCCCGGCCGAGCGCATGGCGCACATGCACACCGTCGGCGCCGAGGCGATCCTGGACAACGTGCTCGGCCTCGACCCGGCTCCCCTGGGCGTTGAGCGGTCCGCCGAGCGCAGAATGGTCGGCTTCTGCTACCACTTCGCGCTGCTGCACTGCGCCCTGCTGCGCGCCGCGGGCACCCCGGCCCGCATCCGGTGCGGCTTCGCCCGCTACTTCGAGCCGCGATGGTGGATGGACCACTGGGTGGTCGAGTACTGGGATGGTGCCGGCTGGCTGCTTACGGACCCTCAGATCGGGCGCAGCGGCCTGTCCGGCGACGACTTCCAGACCGGCGTCACCGGGTGGACGCAGTGTCGTGATGGTGCTTCGACGCCGGGTTCATACGGCAACGGAGAGCTGTGGGGCTGGGACGAATTGCGAGGCAGCCTGATCAACGACGTCGCCGCCCTCAACAAGGTCGAGGTGGCTGGCTGGTACTGGTGCGACCGCCTCAGGGTGGAGCCCCTCGATCAACCGCATGACGAGCTCGACGCGTCACTCGACCTCCTCTCCCGTCTCGCGGCCACCGCAGAATCGCCCGAGACGATCAAGGAGTGCTTCGATCTGTACCCGGAGTTGCAGCCGCCAGCGGACGCCGTCGCGCGATAGATCGTCCGCCCGGCCTCCATCGACCGGTGAGCACGCCCGGCGCGACCAACTCCGGCCGGTCGTGACGATAACGTCAAGATCGCACACTGAGACGAGGAGGTCAGCGATGACGGTCTACGACGAGGCAACCGCGATGTCCGGTGACATCGCCGAGCTGCGGCACGCCATCCACCGTGAGCCGGAGATCGGCCTCCACCTGCCCCGGACGCAGGCGAAGGTCCTGGCCGCCCTGGACGGGCTCCCGCTTGAGATCAGCCTGGGCAAGGAGCTGAGCTCGGTGACCGCGGTCCTGCGCGGCGGCCGGCCGGGACCGGTCGTGCTGCTGCGGGGCGACATGGACGCCCTGCCGGTGACCGAGACGACCGGTCTTCCCTTCGCATCCGAGATCGACGGGGTCATGCACGCCTGCGGCCACGACCTGCACACGTCAATGCTGGCCGGAGCCGCGCGCGTGCTCTCCGCGCGCAAAAGCGACCTCGCCGGAAGCGTGATCTTCATGTTCCAGCCGGGCGAGGAGGGCCTGGGCGGCGCCAAGCTCATGATCGAGGAGGGCGTGCTGGACGCGGCCGGGAAGCGGCCGGCCGCCGCCTACGCGCTGCACGTCTTCTCGCACCTGGTCGAAGGCGGGGTGTTCGCAGTCCGCCCGGGCCCGGCCCTGGCCGCGGCCGACATCCTGTACGTGACCGTGCGCGGGCGCGGCGGGCACGCCTCCGCCCCGCAGCACAGCGCCGACCCGATCCCGGCCGCGTGCGAGATGGTGACCGCGCTGCAGACGCTGGTGACCCGCCGGTTCGATGTGTTCGACCCGGTCGTGATCACGGTCGGCAGCTTCCACGCCGGGACCGTGAACAACGTGATCCCCGACGTGGCGGCCTTCGAGGCCACCCTGCGCTCCTTCAGCCGCGAATCGCAGCGGCGGCTGCACAACGAGACCGTGCGGTTGGTGGAGAGCATCGGCCAGGCCCACGGCCTGACCGTCGAGGCCGAGTACCTGGACTGCTACCCGGTCACGGTCAACGACGCGGCCGAGGCGGAGTTCGCCCGGTCCACCGCGGCTGACCTGTTCGGCGCCGAGCGGGCGATCACGCCCGCGCAGCCGCTGACCGGCGCCGAGGACTTCTCCTACGTGCTCGAGCAGGTGCCGGGCGCGTTCGTTAACCTCGGGGCCTGCCCGGCCGGCACCAACCCGCTGACCGCGTCCTCCAACCACTCGGCCGGCGCGACCTTCGATGACGCCGTGATCGCCGACGGCATCACCCTCTACGCCGAGCTCGCCCTCCGCCGGCTCGCGCAAGGCGCCTGACGCCGCCGCCCGGTAACGGCGAACGGATACGCATGTCACCCCATCTGCCCGAGATCAGGCTGCGCCCCGTCACCGAGGCCGACCTCGGCATGTTCCGCCGCTTCGTGGTCGAGCCCGGCAGGACACGCGGGGGTCTGCGCCGGACCACTACCCAGGCGCGGCGGCGCGGGGTCGGGCGGAGCAACGGTCCGTTCGAATCCTCATGATTTTGAACGGAGCCCTTAGACGCGGCACCGGTCCGGACATAGCGTTACTTCCTGGACGCCAAGTGCTGAGGACGGGGGCGCGAGCAATGGCCGCGAACGGTACGGACTCCAATAGCCTGCACCAAGTCATTAACCAGCTGAAACAGCAAGTCGGCGCGCTCGAAAAACAGCATTCGAGGTCGGTCAGCCAGGCCATCCGCCCAGTCCAGGGCGAAGTCGAACGACTCAAGCTTGAGCTGGGAAAGGCGCAGCGCAAATTCAACGCCCTGGAAAACGAATTCAAAAACTTCCGGGCGGCCGAGCGCGAAAGAACCCGGCAGCACGAGGCGCTGAAGGCGGGACTGCTGGACGCGAGGCGCGCCACGATCGCGGCCGAGGACGAAATCGCGGTCATCGACACCGTCCTGGCCAGCGCGCTTCCGTTCCGCCCGCCTGCGTTCGACGAGCTCAGGGACCCGGGGCGGGTGCCCGACTTCGATCCCGGGCGCGAGGGAGCAGCCGAGCCCGCGCCCCGGTGGGAGGACTACGACCCCGGGCCTCCCGGCCCGCTGAGTCGCGCCGCCGTCGCGATCGGCCTGGCCGGCGGCCACGAACGCAGGATGGAAGACGCCAGAGCCAGCTACCTGGCCGATTGCGACGCCCATCGCGACCGGGAACTGAGACGGGAGCTCGATCTGGCCGAGCGACGCGAACACTACGACCGGGGAGCGGCCGAAGTGCGGGCCGCCGCGGCCGCCAGGAACGCCGAGGTAGAGCGCATGCGGACCGCCTGCGCGGCCGGCGACCCCGGGGCCATCAGCTGGTTCGTGGGGGAGGCGCTGGAACGTTCCGAGTACCCCGCCTGGTACCCCGGCCCGCACCGCCGGCATCGGATCGCCTGCCACCCCGACCGCGGCGCCATGACCGTTGAGCTTGAGCTTCCGTCCTCCGCCACGATCCCCGTCGTGCGCCGCTACGAGTACGACGAGCACCTGCGCGTGCGGCGGGACGTGCCCCGGTCGCGCGCCGAGATCAGCGCGCGGTACGCCGACCTGATCGCGAGCGTCACCCTGCGCACCGCGAGCGAGGCGCTGGCCGCCACCGCCGAACGGGCCGACACCGTACGGACAGTGACGGTCAACGGTCGCGCCACCGCAGCGGAAGCCGCGCCCGGCCAGGACTCCCGCCCGCACCTCATCAGTGTTTCTGTAACAAGAGAAGCAGTCGGCGGCCTTTTCCTGGCCCGCGTGCAGCCGCTATTGTGCCTGGCCAGCCTGGGTGGACGTATCTCGCTTGATCCGCTCGCGGGTGCAACGGTCGAGCCAATAGAGGACTTCCCAGAACCCAACACGACTGAGTGAAGAACCACGCCATGGCATGGCTCCCGAAAGCCTCGCCGATGCAACCGGAACCGACTGTAATCAACGAGTTTTATTAACAATTATTAACGTTGACCGATCTTTCCGGCCCATTTAGCTTCAGGGCAAAGCTCATAGGCCGGAGGAATCATGTCGAGAAAAAGACCGCTGATCATCGCATTGGCCCTGGCCACGACGTCGGCGTCGTTGCTGGCGGTGGCCGCCGCCCAGCCCGCCGGCGCCGTCTCCACCGCGTGCCCGTGGGTCGGGTCGAGCGCTCCGATCCCGACCCGGGTCGCCGAGGTGATGGCCAAGATCACCCAGGCGCAGGAGATCGACCTGGTCACCGGCGCCAGCGGATCCAGCTACGTCGGCTTCACCCCCGCCATCGGGTCGCTCTGCATCCCCGCCCTCAACCTCGAGGACGGCCCGGCCGGCGTCGGCGACGGGATGACGAACGTCACCCAGCTCCCCGCGCCGGTCGACGCGGCCGCCACCTGGGACCCCTCCGCCGAGAAGCTCTACGGACAGGTGATCGGGACCGAGCAGGCGGCCAAGGGGACCACGATCGACCTCGGCCCGACGATCAACATTGTCCGCGACCCGCGCTGGGGCCGCGCCTTCGAGTCGATCGGCGAAGATCCGTACCTCAACGGCACCCTCGGCGCCGCCGAGATCCAGGGCGTCCAGTCGACCGGGACGATGGCGCAGGTCAAGCACTTCGCGGTGTACAACCAGGAGACCAACAGGAACACCTCGGCCGATAACGCCATCGTCAGCACCGAGGCGGAGCAGGAGATCTACCTGCCCGCCTTCCAGGACGCGGTCCAGCAGGGCGCCGCGTCCTCGGTGATGTGCTCCTACAGCTACATCAACGGGACCGCCGCCTGCCAGAACCCGTACCTGCTGTCCGCCGTGCTGCGGCAGCAGTTCGGGTTCACCGGGTTCGTCACCTCCGACTGGGGCGCGACCCACTCGACCGCCGCCTCCGCCAACGCCGGCCTCGACATGGACATGCCGGGCAACGACGGCTACTACGGCAGCGCGCTGGCCAGCGCCATCTCGGCCGGGCAAGTCAGCCAGGCCACGCTCAACGCGGCCGTCTCCGACATCCTGACCGAGATGTTCGCGTTCGGGCTGTTCGACAAGCCCGCGACAGGATCCCCGGCGCAGACCGCTACCAGCGCCGCCGACCAGGCCGACGCGCTGCAGATCGCCGAGGAGGGCACCGTGCTGCTGAAGAACAGCGGCAACGTGCTCCCGCTGAGCGCCGGCAAGGACAGCTCGATCGCGGTCATCGGCGCCGACGCGTCCACCAGCCCGCAGACCGCAGGCGGCGGCAGCGCCGGCGTCAACTCCAGCGGGACGGTCACCCCGCTGCAGGGGATCACCGCCGCCGCGCCGAGCGGGGTCACCGTCAGCTACAACAACGGCTCCTCCGACAGCTCGGCCGCGTCAGCGGCCGCCGCGGCCAGCGTCGCGGTCGTGTTCGCGAACCTGGGCGAGTCCGAGGGCAGCGACCTGACCAGCATCGACCTCGGCAGCACGCAGGACGCGCTGATCTCCGCGGTCGCCGCCGCCAACCCGAACACGATCGTCGTCCTCAACACCGGCTCGGCCGTCGTGATGCCGTGGCTGTCCAGCGTCAAGGGCGTCCTCGAGGCCTGGTACCCGGGTCAGGAGGACGGCACCGCGATCGCGAACCTGCTGTTCGGCACGGCCGACCCGTCCGGCCACCTCACCGTCACCTTCCCCACCTCGCTGTCCCAGGTCCCGGCGTCCGCCGCCGCCCAGTGGCCGGGCGTCAACGGGACCGTCCAGTACTCCGAGGGCGTCGACGTCGGCTACCGCTGGTACAACGCGCAGAAGCAGACGCCGCTGTACCCGTTCGGCTACGGCCTGTCGTACACCACCTTCGCGCTTTAGCAACCTGCACGTTGGCGCGCTAACGGCAGGCGGCGCCGCCACCGTCACCGCGACCGTCACCAATACCGGGAGCGTCGCCGGGGCCGATGTCGCCCAGCTCTACGTGACCGACCCGGCCGCCTCCGGCCAGCCGCCGCTGCAGCTCGAGGGCTACCAGCGGGTGTCGCTCGCGCCCGGCGCGAGCGCGACCGTCACGTTCCCGCTGACCCAGCGGAACCTGCAGTACTGGAACTCGACCAGCAGCCGCTGGTCCACCTCCGCCGGCAGCTACGGCATCTCGGTCGGCGACTCCGACGCCAACCTGCCGCTGGCCGGCGCCCTGGCGGTCTCGTCGGCGCAGCTCGGCCAGCCGATCACGATCACCAGCCCCGGCCCGCAGGAGGAGCTGGCCGGCGCCGCCGTCTCCGTCCCGGTGACCGCCACCGACACCAACAGCGGGCAGACCCCGACCTTCACCGCCGTCGGCCTGCCCGCCGGAACCGCCATCTCCGGCTCCGGCACGATCACCGGCACGCCGACCACGGCCGGGAGCTCGACCGTGACCGTCACCGCAACCGACGCCGCCGGGGCAACCGCAGCCGCGACCTTCACCTGGACGGTGGAGCCGTCCACCGACGGGATCGCCAGCACCCCGCTGGTCGGCTACCAAGGCCTTTGCCTGGACGTCACCAGCGACAACAACACCCCCGGTACCGCGGTTGACGTCTACACCTGCAACGGCACCAACGGCCAGCAGTGGACCGAGGAGCCGAACGGCACCGTCCAGGCCGACGGCAAGTGCCTCGACGTGGTCAGCGGCGGCACCGCCAACGGCACCAAGGTCGACCTCTACACCTGCAACGGCACCGGCGCGCAGGTGTGGGACCCGCAGCCGGACGGGGCGCTGCTCAACCCGCAGTCGAACGCCTGCCTCGACGACACCGGCTACTCCGCCACCCCGGGCACCCAGGTCCAGATCTGGAGCTGCTCAGGGAACCCCAACCAGTCCTGGGTCCCGCCGGGCGACGCCACCGGCGCGGTCACCGGGTACGACGGGCTGTGCCTGGACGTCCGCTCCGCCAGCAACGCCAACGGCACCCCGGTGCAGGTCTACACCTGCAACGGCACCAGCGCCCAGAACTGGACGACCGAGCCCAACGGGACGCTCCAGGCCCTCGGCAAGTGCCTCGATGTGACCAGCGGCGGCACCGCCAACGGGACCCTGGTGGACCTGAACGCGTGCAACGGCAGCGGCGCGCAGGTGTGGCAGCCGCAGCCCAACGGGTCGCTGGTCAACCCGCAGTCCGGCGCCTGTCTCGACGACACCGGCTTCTCCGACACCCCCGGTACCCAGGTCCAGATCTGGAGCTGCTCGGGCGGCGCCAACCAGGCCTGGAACCTGCCGTGACCGAGGCCGTCAGTCCAAAAGATCAAACCCATCATCGAACGGTCGCGTGGCTTCGCCCATCCGGCCCCGCATTAGCCCTCCCGCGGGCTGACGGCGGCTGCTCGCCGAGCGCGGTTATTTCGGCGAGCAGCTCGGCCGCCGGTGAAGATCACGGTCCGGGCGGGCGACTCCGCATCCGCGTAACTCCCCGTCCGCGCTAGTGGTGCGATTGCGGTGCGGCGGCCCGCACCGCGGTGCCCTGCTCGGGCACAACCGCCTCGTCCCGCCGCGGTGAGACGCTCCGCCCGCCGCCGACGTGCGATCCGCCGAGGACGGTTCCGTGCGCCTGCTCCGGCTCCGTGTGCAGCCGATCCTCACGCAGTCGGCCCGCACGCAGCTTCTCCGCGCTGTAGGGCCTGCGCCCCGACAGCCCCACGCAGATCGGCCACGCCCCCAGCGCGAGCACGCCCACGACCACAAGCAAGATGATGAATCCGGTTGCCATTTGGTCCCCCTAGCTCCGGTTGTCACTGACATACCCGGTTTACCTGGGTACCTCCCAGCGAGAGCCGTTCTGAAACCTCTATAGCTTGCCTAATTTATCCTACACACCATGAGTAAGCTAATCGGGCCCACAGAAGTCCGTGATGGTCTGTGAAGATACGCAAAACTTTGCGTATTGACGTGAAGGCTTGTGAAGAACATTCTCGACATCAGGCACCTTTGTCGACTATTGCGCACGGACGCGCGGGACGGATGTTCGCCAATGAGAGCTGCCAGACGCTTTCGCCATGCCTGGAGACTGGTCGCCGCAGTCGCGGCGGTCGCCCTGGCCTGCCTCGGAGTGCTCGCGGTCCCCGCGACCTCGCAGGCGGCCGGATCGAATCCCTGTGACATCTACGCCGCCGCCGGCACGCCGTGCGTGGCCGCGTACAGCACCGTGCGGGCGCTGTACGCCGCTTACGACGGGCCGCTCTACCAGATTCGGCGTTCCTCGGACGGCGCCACCACCAACGTCGGCCTGCTGTCGGCGGGCGGCTACGGGAACGCCGCCGAGCAGGACGTCTTCTGCGCGCACACGAACTGCGTGATCACCGAGCTCTACGACCAGTCCGGGAAGGGCAACAACCTGACCATCGAGGGAGCGGGCGGCGCGGCCGGGGCGGACGTCGGCGCCAACGCCGCCGCGCTGCCGGTCACGGTCGGCGGCTACAAGGAGTACGGCCTCTACATCAACGGGCAGACCGGCTACCGGGATAACAGCACCTCCGGGGTCGCCGTCAACGGCGCGGCCGAGGGCATGTACATGGTGGCTAGCGGCACCCACGTCAACTCCGGCTGCTGCTTCGACTTCGGCAACGCCGAGACCAACACCCGCGACAACGGCGCCGCCCACATGGACGCGGTCAACCTCACCACCTACTGCGAGTTCTCGCCGTGCTCGGGAAGCGGCCCCTGGGTCGAGGCCGACATGGAGAACGGCCAGTACGTGAGCGGGAACGGCAGCAACCCGAACGACACAAGCAGCAACAGCGACTTCGTCACCGCGGTGCTGAAGAACAACGGGCAGACGTCCTTTGAGCTCAGGGGCGGCAACGCGCAATCCGGCGGACTGTCGACCGACTGGGACGGGTCGCTCCCGAGCGGATACTCGCCGATGCACCAGGAGGGCGCGATCGTGCTCGGCACCGGCGGCGACAACAGCAACGCCTCGATCGGCTCGTTCTTCGAAGGCGTGATGACGTCCGGCTTCCCGACCGACGCGGCCGACAACGCCGTGCAGGCCAACATCGTCGCGGCCGCCTACAGCGGAAACTCCGACGGCCCGCCCGCCACCGCGGGCACCATCGGCGCCCCCGGCGGCCAGTGCGTCGACATCATCGGGGACGACTCGGGGACCGACGGCTCGGTGGTGGACCTCTGGAACTGCCAGTCCTACGCCATCGACCAGCACTGGACCCACAACTCCGACGACTCGCTCAGCACCCTCGGCCGCTGCCTCGACATCGACGGCGACGGCACCGCCGTCGGCACCAAGGTGGAGCTATGGGACTGCAACGGCGTCGGCGGCCAGAAATGGGTACAGCAATCCAACGGCTCGCTGCTCAATCCCCAATCGGGACTGTGCCTCGACGATCCAAGCGGTAACACCGCCAACGGCACCGTGCTGCAGATCTACACCTGCAACGGCACCGCGGCGCAGGTGTTCTCGGTCAACGGCGGCGGCATGATCGACGGGCCGAGCGGTCAGTGCGTCGACGTCGCGGGCGACGACACCGGCGTGGCGGGCACGGTCGCGCAGCTCTGGGGCTGCCAGTCCTACGCGGTCGACCAGCACTGGCACCACAACTCCAACGGCTCGCTCGAGACCCTCGGGCTCTGCCTCGACATCGACGGCGACGGCACCGCCGTGGGCACCAAGGTCGAGGTCTGGACCTGCAACGGCATCGGCGGCCAGGTCTGGCAGCAGCAGTCCAACGGCTCCCTGCTGAACCCGCAGTCCGGGCTCTGCCTCGATGATCCAAGCGGCAACACCGCCGACGGCACCCAACTGCAGATCTACACCTGCAACGGCACCGCCGCCCAGCAGTTCGCGCTGAGCTAGGCGACGCCCTGCCCACTGGCCCGGCCGCCGCGGCCGGGCCAGCAGGCGGGCGCCGGACTTCGGGCTCGCTCGCTAGGCCGTGAGCCCCCGCCCGAGGTATCCGAGGTACTGGCGGTAACGCGCGACGTGCCGGTCGACGACGGCAGCGACCTCGCCGGGGGAGGAGATGGTCCACAGCGTCGTCCGCCAGATGAGGCTCTCCAGGTGCAGCCAGCCGCTCTCGGCGACCGCCCTCGTCAGCGGGGACGCGGACCCTCGATACAGGCCGACGAGTGACTCGACATAGCCCTCGAAGTTGTAGGCCAGGTCGCTGACCGATGAGACCCCGACGGCTTCAAGCTTGGCGATGTCACCGGAGAACGGGACGACATCCGGCATCTGCAGTTCCGTCAGCGGGCGCACCTCATGGTAAAACGTCCGCGCGCAGGCGAACTTCAGGAACGCCACCCGCGCATCTGCTCCCTGGACCTCCAGCGCCCGCCGGGGCGGCTCGCCGGACTGCTCGAGCACGGCCACGCGCATCGCCGCCGCCCCGAGCATGGTCAGGTCGTACGCGGTCGCCAGCCCCTGAATGGGCGGGCCGAAGCCAAGGTCGTCCCCTCCTTCAAAAAGCGAGTCGACCTCCCCGACGACGCCGTCGAAGTCGAATGCGCCGATATCCTGAAGATCTTCCCAGCCGGCCACCCGAACCCCCTAGCGGAAAAATACGCCGAATCCTATGCAGGCCAGCCCGAAAGCGGTGGTGCCAAAAAGGATCGACATTATCCACGCTATCAGGCTCCCCGTCGCGTTCCCGACGGCTTCCGACGCGTAGAGCAGGACCGTCAGACCGACGATCGCCCCGATAACAAGGACCAGGGCGCCCAGGCGAATCGCGAAGGTCGAATCGGTGCCGAAGACCGCGAGGAGTCCGAGGACCGTGGCGATGGCGGCCACGAATACTCCGATGGTGGTGTCAGCGCCGTCGCCGCCGACCTTTATGTCGCCCAGCGCCGACCTCGGGACCTTCTGGCGCGCCAGCGCTGGCCACGCGTCATTCAGCCTTGTCAGAGCGGCCGAGAATTCGTCGACTGACGTCCGGGCAACGGCACTGCTTTCCCGCCCGGGCGTCGCGCCGGTTGGGCCCGATACCTTCTGCCACGCCGGCTCGAGTGCCTTCCGCGCCTCCTCGAAGTCATTGAAGGCGGACTGGGCACCCGTATTTTTCCTGGCCGCGGCGGCCGTGTCCTTGTCATACAGGCACTTCCAGGCCCAGTCGAGGAGCGCCTGACCGACGAAGATGGCTCCGACGACGATCAGCGCCGTCGGCACTGCCCGGTCCGAGGAAACAATGCGGCCGGTCGGATAGGTAAGGCAGCCAAAGACAACTCCCGCTATCCCAACCAAGGCGCGCACGGCAAGCAGGATTATCTGGTTCCTCAGCATCATGCGAAGGCTAGCGCTAATAACGGAGAATGTCTCGCCATCCCCAGCTTGGGTCTTTCGCCGGTCTTTCGCGCACCCGGGCTCAGCCGTCAGACCGCGTCCGCGAGCCGGCCCGGCGCCATTCTGTTCTCCGGGTCGAACTCGTCCTTGACCGCCAGCAGCAGCGCCAGCGACGGCACCGGCCCGTGCGCATCCGTCAGGTCCCGCACCTCATCCGGCGCGTACACGACGACCGCTCGCACCGGCCGGGCTGCGGTCTCGGGGTGGCTGAGCCTGCCCAGTTCCGCCCGCAGCGCGACGACGAACCGGGCCACTGCGGCCGCCTGCGTCTCGGCAGGAACCTTGACGTCGAGGATGCCGGCGACGGCCGATCCCTCGATCGCGGCATCGACCCCGCTGTCGGTCGCCGTCGCGCGGATCAGGGTCAACGTCGCGGCCAGCCGCATGGGCGGGAAGGAAACGCGCACCAGCGTCCCCGTGTCCGGCGGGGGGTCCGCGATCTCGGCCCGGATCCGCTCGCGCTGGGCCAGCAGCCGCTGCGCGACGTCCGGCGGGAGCCCGGCGTGCTCGGGGTCGTCGAGGCGGCGAGGGTGAGCATGGTCGATGGGTGGCGCAGCCGGGCGTCCATCCAGCTCATGCAGCCGCGCTGAGCGTGCCTCGAAGTCCTCCCGGTCACCCTGGATCATCGCGAGCAGCCTGAGCTGCTCATCCGCCGACGGCCAGAGCAGGTCGATCCCCATCGGCGCGATCCACGGGTCTGACACCTCCGCCACCAGCCGCTCCGCCTGCTCAGGATCGGCGCACTTCAGCGTTATGCCGCCGAGGATCTGCGGCGTCGGCTCCAGCCGGAAGGTGGCCTCGGTGATCAACCCAAGGCTGCCGAACGAGCCGGCCAGCAGCGCGACCAGGTCCCGTCCGCCCGCGGCGGCGGGGTCGGCGCTGGCGACGATCGTGCCGTCCGCGCGGACCGCGGTGATGCCGGTGAGCCGGTCGCGTGGCGTGCCGAAACCATAACTATGCGAGCCCGTCGCGTTGGTGGCGATCAGCCCGCCGATGGTGCCGGCGTGGGCCGGGCGACGCGGAAACAGCGCCACCGTCTGGCGGGCAGGCGCGAGCGCCCGCTCGAGGTCGCGGAGGCGCACGCCCGCCTGCACGGTCACGGTGAAGTCGGCGGGCACGTGCTCGACGATCCGGTCGAGACGGCGGGTGTCGGCGATGAGATCACAGCTGTCGGGCGGGTTTCCCCAGTGCTGCAGACGCCCGGCCCCGCGCGGCACGACGGTCAGGCCGAGCGCGGCCGCGACCCGCAGCAGCGCCGAGGCTTCCGCCGTCGAGTCGGGCGCGGCGACGTAGCGGGCCCGCCGGCCGCTGATCGTGTCGGCTGCGTCGGCCAACCGGACGTCGGCGCAGGCAGTGGCGAGCTCAGGCGGAATCGGCATTCACGGCTCCTCCGGCAAACGCTGACACGACGTTCCAACAGGGTAAAACGGGATCGACGTTCGTGTCTGCATTGCACCGCCTCGCCGGGTTCGGCCGGGCGTGCTCGTGGCATGCTCGAACTGTTCGTCGCGCCGCTCAGGACCGAACCCAGCCAACGGAGGATCGTCGTGCCAGTGCTCGAAGGTGTCATCGCCGCCCTGCTTACCCCGGTCGACCGGGCGGGCCTGGTCGACCACGGGGCGCTCAGGGAATCGGTTGAGCGGCTGCTCAGCCGGGGCGTGACCGGCATCAGCCCGCTGGGCTCGACCGGCGAGGGGTACAGCCTTGACCTGGAGCAGCGGCTCGCCGTGACCGGTACCGTCGCCGCGTCGGTTCCGCCGGGCACGCCGGTGATTGCGGGGATGTTCGCCCACAACCATGAGCAGGCGGTCGCGGAGATCGCCGCCTACGCCGACCACGGCGCCACCGCCGTGCTCGCGGCGCCGCCCGCCTACTACCCGCTGACGCCCGCCGAGCAGCAGGGTTACTTCGGGCGGCTGGCCGACGCCACCGCGCTGCCCCTGGTCATCTACAACATCCCCGTCTTCACCAAGATCACCATCGACCCGGCGGTCGCCGCCGCGCTGGCCCCTCATCCCCGGGTCGCCGGGCTCAAGGACTCCGGCCGCGACCTGGACTACGCGGCGCGACTGCTCGACGCGGTGACCGCCGCCGGCGCCGCGGCGGACTTCTCGCTGCTGACCGGGACGGACTCGATGATCGTGGGCTACCTGCTGGCCGGGGCGCGCGGCACCATCTGCGCGA
The DNA here is from genome assembly GCA_963836195.1 of uncultured Actinomycetota bacterium. Lineage (GTDB taxonomy): Bacteria > Actinomycetota > Actinomycetes > Streptosporangiales > Streptosporangiaceae > Trebonia. The sequence continues at coordinate 141,365 of CAWIIX010000030.1, forward strand.
ACGCGAACATCGTGCCCGAGGTCGTGCGCGCCGCCTACGACGCGGTCCTGGCCGGCAAGCTCGATGACGCGCTGCGGCACGAGGCCACGCTCCGCGCGGTGCAGGCCTGCCTCCCGGCTGGGTCGACCGCGTCCTACAAGGCCGCCCTCGCCGCCTCCGGGGTGGGGGAGCGGTGGCTCGTTCCGCCCCGGCTGGCGCTGACGGACGCCGACAACGACCGGCTGGTCGCCCGCCTGACCGCCCTCGGCGTGCTCTGACTCCCCGGTGTCAGTCGAGCTCAAGCCCAGGTTTCCGGTCGACGACGCCGAGCTGTCCGCTCTGCACCACCGGGCGTTCGGCTCGGACCGACCGGAGACCGACGCCGCCATCCGCCCGTGGGCGCAGCGGCTCGAGCGCCACAGCCTGACCTGGGTCGGTGCCTTCAGCCGGGGTCGGCTCATCGGTTTCGTGCACGTCGTCTGGGACGGCGGTACCCATGCGTTCATCCTCGACACGATGGTGGACCCCGACTTCCAGCGCCTCGGCATCGGCCGGGACCTGGTGCGCACGGTGACGGACGAGGCGTTCGGGGCAGGCTGCGACTGGGTGCACGTCGACTACGAGCCCGAGTACGTCGCCTTCTACGAACACGCCTGCGGCTTCCGCCCAACCTCAGCCGGGCTCCGCTCCCGCGGCGGCGGTCCCGCAGCCGTCGGCCCGCCGGCCCCCTCCGCGACGCGCACCAGAGGCTAACAGCAAGAAGCGATCCGCATACCACGGCCGGCCGCCCGCAGGCCTCCTCCAAGACGCATTGCTGGAGATAACAGCAAGAAGCCACGGGCGTGACACTAACTCGGCCAGACGATGGATCGTTGTGTACACCCGGGTGTACAGAACGATCCATCGTCTTCGGTTTGCCGCGCGGTCGCCTGGATAACAGCAAGAAGCGCGTGAGCGCCGACGGGCGGCGGCTGTCGGAGCGCAACTGACGGTGCATGGTTGGCGGGTCGACCTGGCACCCGAGGTGTCAGTGGTCGCGGAGGGCCGAGATCAGCTGGGGCTTGGTCATCGAGGAGCGGCCCTTGATGCCGATCTCGCGTGCGCGCTCGGCCAGCTCTTTCTTGGTCCAGTCCTCGTAGTCGTGGCTCCTGCCACCGCGGGCGGCGACTTCCTTGCGTGAGCTGGCGGCGGCTGCGTTCGCGATCCGGGCGGACTTCTCCTCGCTGTTGCCCTCTCGCCGGAGTGCCCGGTAGGTCTCCTCGTCCTTGATCTGTGCCCTCGGCATGGCAGCTCCTCCTCCGTTCGCCGACCGGAATGGTCGGCCGTACCGTCGTGAGCAGCGGCTACCCTCGGCAGACCCGCCAAACGTCGGGGGCGGCGGGCAGAAACTTGGGGCGATGGCGTGACGCGGCGTCGGCGGACAGGCAACTAGAGACGTGACCGAGAAAACAACGGCAACTCACCCGGGGGGCCGAACCATCGAATGGGGCGCCGGCACGGCGCGACCGCCGAGTTCGAGCGGCTCTACCGGGCAAACGTGGACGCGGTGACGGCCTATTTCGCCCGGCGCGCGGCCGAGCCGCAGGTGGTGGCTGACCTGACCGCTGACACCTTCGTCGCGGCGATCACCTCCTTCGGGTCGTTCGACCCGGGCAAGGGCACGGCCCGGGCCTGGGTGTTCGGCATCGCCCGGCGGGTCTACGCCTCGTACTGCGAGACCTACAGCCAGCACCAGCACCGGCTGCAACGGCTGGCCGGGCGGCGCGAGCTAGATCCGGACCAGGTCGAGGAACTGCTCAACCGGATCGACGCCGAGCGCGCCTGCCGAGACATGCTGGCCGGGCTGGCCGCGTTGCCGGAACGAGATCGCGCGGTGATCGAGCTGGTGGACATCGCCGGGCTGCGGCCCCAGGAGGCGGCGTCGGCGCTCGGGCTCGCGCCGGGCACGGCGCGGATGCGGCTGCTGCGCGCCCGCGGCCGCCTGCGCAAGGACGCCCAGCGCACGCACGACTCCGCCCAACCACGCAACAACGACCCAGGTAAAAGGTGACGGCAATGACGAAGTTCGCGGACCAGCTGTTCGACGATCTGATGCGGGAGCACGGATCGACCTTGACCAACGCCAAGCCGCCCGCGCCGAGGCGGCACGTCGCGACCCGCCGGGCGCTGCTGGCGGTCGGGGGTGGCGGCATCGCCGTCGCGGCCGCGACCGGCGTGCTCGCGGCCACCTCCGGCACCAACGGGGACGGCCACGGCGCCGACGTGGCGGGCGGCAAGACCCCGGCCTACGCGGTGACGAGCAACCCGAACGGCACGGTCACGCTCGCGGTGTACAAGAAGTCCGGGATAGCCGGAGCCAACGCCAAGCTGCATGAGCTCGGGGACAGTCAGGTGTACGTGGTGCCGGTCGAGGCAGGCTGCCCGAGCATATCCTCGCTGCCGGCGCCCGCCGTGCCGCCGAACGGCAAGCACCTCAGCATTCAGTCCGGCCGGTCGATTGGCGGCTCGGTCACGGTCAACGCGCAGGGCATCCCAGCCGGGGACATCCTCGTGGTGGGCTTCGAGACAACCGTGAGCGGCAAGACGATCACGTCATTCGGGGCCGGGAAGCTGACGTCGGCGCCCGCGCCGAGCTGCGTGAGCCTGCCCGCGGCGCCTGCGCCTCCCGCACGGCGGTCCACCCACGCGCTGGCCGGTCCGACCACGGCTGAGGCATCCACGGCGCGACGGCCGTCATGGCCCTGGCAGCCGCTCGTCCAGGCTGACTCGGCCATAATCGCCGCACCGTCTCGTCCAGCGACGACGCGGCCGGGATGACCGCTCGAGCCCGCCCGGAAGCAGGTCGGTTCGCGGACCAGCCGCGATCTCGCTCGCCGTACTCGGCCGCCTGTGGCTTGGACGCGTGCCGCCGCAGCGTCTCGGCCCAGGGGACGTCCAGGTAATAGGCACGGGCCGAGCCCCCGCGGTCGGCGATGAGCCCGGTAAGCATCTCACCGTAGTGGTCGGCGTAAAGAATGCCCTCGACGATCACGTGGAACCCGCGGTCAAGGGCGAACCGGGCGGTGAGGTCGATCAGGTCGATGTTCGCGCCGCCGGGTAGGTCCCGCTCCCTGAGCACCTGCCGGCGGAGGTTGTCCTGGCCCACGATCGCCAGACCGCGGCCGTGCCTGCGACGGATCTCGGCCGCGACGGCCGACTTCCCCGACGCGGAGTTGCCGCGGATCACGATCAGCCTGGCGGGGCTCTCCCGGCCGATTTGCTCCAGTTCCACACTTCCCCGACGAGGACTAGCAAGCACTTGGAGAATCACGCGTCACGCCGAAGACATTATGCCGTCATGATCGCCGGACGGCCCGGATGGGTGAGTTGAGGCGCGGGCCGCGCCGCGGCGGGCGGCGCCTGGAGCCCGGGCTTCCCGGCGTCATCGTTCGAGTCGGCGGAGCGGCCCGCCTCGCGGCCCGGTTCTAATTGGCCCGTGATTGACCAAGGTATTGGTCCGTGTCGGCGTAATTACACTATGCCCATACCGCTTTACATTGTTTTACATTGCTCATGCCGGAGTTAGTGCGGCATGCTTTGCACGTGTTCAGCCCCCGCGGCCCGATGACAACCCGACGCATGACCGCGTACTGGGGCGTGCTGGCCGCCGCCGCCCTGACGACGCTGGCGGTGGCCGCGGTGGCCGCCGCGATCGCCGTGTTCATGGGGCAGGCGCTGCCGTTGGCGGTTCAGCACGATCTCACCGCCGCGCCGGGCACCGATATGTCGGTCACGGCGCTGGTGAACGGTGGCAGTCAGGCTTCCTCGGGCGGCGCCACCCTGCGGTCGCAGATCGCCGCGGCGATCCCCGGCGTGCCGTTCAGCTTGCAGTCGGCCTCCTGGTCGGATCCGCTCGGGCTGGTCCCCGGGGCGCTGCCCGCGGCGCCGCCGGGGGCGGGCAACGGGAGCACGACCCTCCTGCAGGCGGCCTCGATGGGCGGCATCGCCAGCCACGCGACGCTCATCGCCGGCCGCTGGCCGGCCGCCCCGGCCGCCGGGAGGCGGCGGGTCGGCCGCGATCCCGGCCGCGCTGCCCGCCTCGGCCGCGAAGCTGCTGCACGTCTCGGTCGGGGACGTGCTGCGCCTGCGCGACCGGCTGGACAACGCGCTGGTGAGCTTCGACATCACCGGCGTCTTCACGCCGCGGCCGGCGTCCGGCCCGGACGACTCGTACTGGGTCCTCAGCTACATCCCCGCCAGCGGCGTGTCCGCCAGCTACGCGTCCAGCACCTACGGCCCGCTGGTGGTGAGCCCGGCGGCCTTCGGGCCGGGGCTGACGCAGCAAAGCGGGTCGTGGCTCGCGCAGCCGGACATGACGGCCTTCCCCGACGGGAGCCTCGGCCCGGATTCGGCCAGCGTCGCCGCCCTGGTCGCGTCGCTGCCGAACGCGACCTTCCTGAACGGCGCGCAGATGGCCACCGGCCTGCCCACCGTGCTCACCGCCGCGGGCAGCAACCTCACCGTCGCCCAGTCGCTGCTGGTGATCAGCGCCCTGGAGATCCTCGTCCTCGCGGTCGTCGCGCTGGCCGCGGTCGGACGGTTGCTCGCCGCCCAACGGGAGGGGGAGACGGCGCTGCTCATCGCCCGGGGCGCGACCCGCTGGCAGCTCACTAGGCTCACTGCGGCCGAGGTCGTCCCGCTGTCGACGGTAGTGTCCGCCGTAGGCGCGCTGGCGGGCGTCCGGCTGGCCGACGCGCTGGTCGGCGCTGGGGCGCTGGGGGCGGCGGGCCTCCGGCTGGCGGGCCGGCCGGGCGTCTGGCCCGACGCGCTCGCGGCGGCGATCGTCGTCGCCTTCATCGCCATCGCCGCGCTGCTCGCGCCGGGGCTGACCGCCGTCGCGCGGGCGCATGGCGGCAGGCAGGGGCTGGTGGCCGGGGTGACCCGAGCCGGCCTCGACATCTCCCTGATCGTGCTGGCGGTGCTGGCCTGCTGGCAGCTTCGCCAGTTCTCGGCCGTCGGCGCGAGCGGGACCGGCGGGATCGACCCGGTGCTGGCGCTGGCACCCGCGCTCGCGCTCGCGGCCGGAAGCGTCGTCGTGCTGCGCCTGCTTCCGCTGGCGGCCCTGGTCTTGGACTGGATGGCCGCCCGGGGCCGCGGGCTGCTCGCCGCGATGGCCTCGTGGCAGTTCAGCCGGATGCCGGTCCGCCAGGGGAGCGCGGCCGTGCTGCTGGTGATGGCAGTCGCGGCCGGGACGCTGGCGCTCGGGCAGCACCAGAGCTGGAGCCGGTCGGCGTCGGACCAGGCCAGCTTCGCGGCCGGCGCCGACGTCCAGGTCGACCCGCCCACGCCGCTCAGCCCCGGCGGAACGGGCGCCGTGGCCGAGGCGTCCGGGGTCACCCACGCGATGGCGGTCGCGGTCGACGGGAACGTGACCCCCGGCGAGCTCCTCGCGGTCGACTCGTCCCAGGCGGCGACCGTCGTCCGGCTGCGCGGCGACGAGACCGCCCTGCCGCCTGCCCGCCTGTTCGGCGCCATCAGGCCGTCCGGCGCCCGGCCGGGTGCGGCGCTGCCGGCCCCCCAGCCCGGCCCGAACTCCGGCGCCATCCCGCTCACGGTCACGCTCGGCCCGGCCGCGGGGAAGCGCAGCCAGCTCGCTGGCCGCCGAGCTCGGTCCGGTCGTCATGACGGCTGACCATCCTCGACCGGACCGGAGCGGCCTTCCAGGTCGAAGACGGGGCGCTGCCCCCGGACGGGCGTCCGCACGTGATCACGGTGCCCCTCGGCGGCGACAAGCCGCTGTACCCGCTGCGGGTGGCCTCGATCACGGTCTCGTTCGGGATGCCGCTCGCCAGCGTCCCGACCCTCGCCCTGACCCTGAAGGGCCTGTCACTGGCCGGTTGGACGCAGCAGGTAAGCATGCCTAACCCGATCGACTTGCCGCCCCACAAGGTCGTCGATCCCTCCGACGGGAAGACGTACATCACCGCGACGACGGCCACGTTCGTCTTCGGCGCGGGCCACGCGCCCGCGCTAGCGGTGGGCGTCGCCGGGACCGGCCCGGTCCAGCACGTCGCCGCGCAGTTGGTGCTGCTTGCGCACGAGGCCCGGGTGCCGTCCATCCCGGCCATCGCGACGCGAGCGCTTCATGAACGCGAACAGCCAGCAGATCGGGTCGGTCGTGCCGGAGTACGTGGACGGGGCGATGGTGCCACTGCGGATCGTGGCCGAGGTTGTCTCGTTCCCGACCGTGACCGGCTCCGGCGGCGCGCTCATCGCCGATCTCGGCAGCGTCCAGGCGTACCTGGCTCAGCAGTCCCTCACCCCGCTGCCCGTCACCCAGTGGTGGCTGGCCACGGCGGCCGGGCGTGTTCCCCCGGCCCTGGCCGCCAGCGTTCCGGCCGGCACCGACATTATCAGCGCGGCCGGGCTGACCACCGCCAATACCGGCGACCCGCTGTCGGCCGCGCCGCAGCTGGCGCTGCTGGCGATGGCGGCCGCGGCGGCGCTGCTGGCGATCATGGGGTTCTGGGTATCGATCGCGGCCGACGTGCGCGAGCGCCGTGCCGGGGCGGCGCTGCTGGCCGCTCTCGGGGTGACCCAGCGCAGCGCGGCGCTCCAGCTCTGCCTGGAAAAACTGCTGCTCAGCCTGCCCTCGGCCGCCCTCGGCTTGCTGCTCGGCACGCTCGTCGCGCGGCTGTTGGTGCCCGCCGTCACGCTCAGCCCGACCGCGCGGCCGCCCATCCCGCCCGCGCTCACGCTCTATGATCTGCCGCAGGCCGTCGCGCTCGCGCTCGTGGTGGCGATAGCGCCGGTGGTGATCGCCGCGCTGGCGGCCGCCCGTCGGCCCGACCCGGCCGCCGACCTGCGCACGGCGGAGGCAGCATGAATGTGCTCAGCCGGCTCACCGGCATCGGGGCGGCCGCCAGCGTCACGCTCGGGCTGCTGGCCGGAGGCTGCGTGCTGGCCGCCACGGCCGGCCCCCGTCAGGCGCAGGCGACCGGGACGCGGGCGCTGGAGCAGACGGTCGCCCGCTTGCCGCTGCTCGATAAGACCGTGGTCGCCACGACCAACTGGTCGTTGGTCAACACGACCTTCATCGCCGGCGGCGGAACCTCCGCGCAACTGGTCCAGTCCGACCTCGCCAACGTCACCAGCCAGTTGCGGCGCGATTTCAGCGGCGGCCCGCTCACCCTCGACCCGCAGTCGGCCGACTGGGCGGCCATGACGTCCGAGGTGTACATGCCGTCTGAGGAGCTTCTGTTCCACGGGTACCCGGCGCAGCTGGAGGTGGCCTACCGCTACCCGCTGGCCGGGCACCTGCGGCTGGTGGCCGGCAGCATGCCGACCGCCGCGCTCCCGCCCGCCCAAGCCGACACGGTCATCCAGGTCGTTGTCACCTCGCAGACGGCCCGCACGTTCGGGTTTAAGCCAGGCTCGTTGTTGCCGATCGACGTCCCCTCGATCCAGGATCCGGGCGATGATCAACTCGATCTACCTGGACGTGACCGGGATCGTCGAGCCCACCGACCCGGGTTCCCAGTTCTGGATGACCGATCCGCTGCTGCCCGAAGCCACCCTGTCCTATACCGCCTCGGGTGTGTACTGGGTCGGCTCGGTCATCGCCGACCCAGGCGAGCTTGGCGCGATGCAGCAGATCTTCGGCGAGGGCGGGCTCGTCATGCAGTGGCAGTTCCCAGTCGACCCGGCCAGCCTGCACGCTCAGCCACCGGCCCTGTACAACCAGGTCAACGGCCTCACCAACCGCAATCCGAAGCTGACCGGGTTCGTCGCGCCGATGTCGAACGACCTCACGGTGACCTCCGGCCTGCTGCACCCGCTGGTTAACCTGGTCGCGCAGTCGAACGCGGTCAACCTCGTGCTGCTCATGGTCTATGTGGGCCTGGCGGTCGCGAGCGCGGTGATGCTGCTGCTCGCGGCCCGGATGATCGCCAACCGTCGGTCGGCCGAGTTCACCCTGCTGCGAGCGCGGGGGGCGTCGCTGCGGCAGCTGTTCTGGCGCGCGTTCCTCGCCGCCGCGCTGCCCTGCCTGCCCGCCGCCGCGCTCGCCTGGGCGCTCGCCGTGCTGCTGATACCGAATGCCGCCCCGCCCGGCCCGGCCGCCTGGTGGCCGGGTCTCGCGGCGCTGGTCATCGCCATCGCCGGCCCGGGCCTGGTCGCGGCCAGGCGGCACCGGCTGCCGCCACGCCGTCGGCGAGCGGCGCGGCGGGCCCAGGGGCGGCGTCGCCGCCGGCCGTGGGTGACCCGGGTGATGGTCGAGGTCACGGCGGCCGCGGTCGCGATCGGCGGGATCGTGATCGCCAGAACGCAGCCGGGCATGGCCGACCTGTACGCGAGCGCGGCCCCGGTGCTGGTGGCGGTGCTGGGCGTGATCGTGATCCTGCGCGTGTACCAGGTGCTGCTGCGGACGCTGGCGCGGGCGTCGGCCCGCCGCCGCGGCGTCGTCGGGTTCGTCGGCCTTACCCGCGCCTCGGCCGCCACCGTGGCGTTCGCGCTGCCGGCCCTCACGCTCGTCCTGGCGCTCACCATGGCGTCGTTCACCGGCATGGTCAAGGAGGCCGTCGCCCGCAGCGAAGTCGCCGAGTCGTGGCAGGAGACCGGCGCCGATGTGACGGTCGCCGCCCCCTTTGCCGCGAGTGCCGAGGCCTCGCAGATCAGCCCGTCCCAGATGGCGGCGATAGCCGCCGCCCCAGGGGTCAAGCAGTCCGCGTCGGTCCTGGTGGCGCCGTTGTCCGCCGGTGGCGGGGCGGTGGTCACCGCGATCTTCGTCGACCCGGCCAGCTACGCGGCGCTGGCCGCGTCGTCGCTGGAGTTCCCGGCGGTCAACCCCGCCCTGCTTGACGACGCGGGCGGCAAAAACGGCGTCACCCCGGTGCTTGCGTCACCGCAGGCGGCCGCCATCCTCGACGCCCCCGGGGCCGACTCCATCTACGCCCAGCAGGGCCTGCCCCCGCTGCGGGTCAAGATCGTCGGCCGAGCTTCAGTCGACCCCGGCGATGCCCGGCGGCGGAGCGTTCATCGTGCTGCCGCGGTCGGCCGCAGGCGCTGACCACGAGGTCAACTTCATGCTGCTCAACGGCCCCGCCATCAACCTGGCGAAGATCCGCGCTGCCTCGAAGGCGACCGCGACGACCGAAGACCTGCTCATCGGCACCCGGTCGGCGGCGCTGCAGCAACTGGCTGGCGCGCCCCTCCAGCAGGGCACGTTCCTGCTCTTCGCCCTGTCCATCGGCTACGCCGTCGCGCTGGCGCTGGCGGTGCTGCTGCTCCAGCTGGCGCTGGGCGCAGCGGACCGGGAGGTGATCCTGGACCGGCTGGCCACGATGGGCCTGCCGGAACGGCGGCGCGGCCTGCTCGCGGCGGTCGAGGTGCTCCCGGCGATCATCGCCGCCGCCGTCGGCGCGATCGGCTGCGCGGTCGCCCTGCCGCAGGTCGTGGCCCCCGCCCTCAGCCTCTCGGTGTTCACCCAGTCGCAGGTCCCGGTGCCGCTGCGACCGGACGCGGCCTCGTTCGCGCTCCCGCTGGCCGGACTTGCGCTGGTCACTGTCATCGCGCTCGGCTACGAGATACGGTCGCGGCGCAGGCGCGGCGTCGCCGTGACGATACGGGCGTCCTAAGCCGACGTATCTGACGCGCAGTCGGCGCCTCTTTCAACGAAGAGGCAGAATTTCACTCACGGCGGCCAAACCGCGGCGCGGGGGCGGAGAATGCGACCATGACCATGACCAGCACAGAAACCGGCAGCATGGTCGGCACCTTCCTGCTGCTGCGCAGGGCCATCGGCTGGATCGGGACCCTGCTGCCGATCGTGGTGATCGCCGGCGACGCCTCCTTCTCCTCGGGCCCGCTGCCCAACTCGCTGAGCGACTACTACTACACCCCCATGCGCAACATCCTGGTCGGCGCGCTGTGCGTGCTCGGGGTCTTCCTGCTGCTGTACGACGTGAGCGTCCGCGTCGACCGCTGGATCACCAACGCCGCGGGCATCGGCGTCCTCGGGGTCGCCTTCCTGCCTGGGTCGCCCCCGGTCCCGCACCTGACCACGAGCCAGGAGGTCATCGGCAACCTGCACGTGTTCTTCGCGTCGATCGCGTTCCTCGGGCTCGCCGCCACGATGTGGCGGTTCGCCTACGCGGTCAGCGACGGGCCGGACGCGCCGCCGCCGTCGCACCGCGGGTGCGTCTTCTACAAGGTCAGCGCCTGCGTCATGCTCGGCTTGGTGCTCCTGTCGGGCGTGGCGATCCTGCTCCCGCTGTCGATCCAGAACGCCGCGCTGGCGATCTACGACACCGAGGCGCTCGCGATCTTCACCTTCGGCATCTGCTGGCTGGTCAAGGGGCGGGCGCTGGAACCGCTGGCGAGCGCCCCGGCCATCGCGCGGATCCTGGTCGGCCGACAGGGCGCCGGCCACACCGCCAGCGCCTGAGCAGGAGGTGGCTACCGAAGCGAGCCCGCTTCGGCCTCGCTGACCGACACCCCCGCCCACCGCGCCGCCTCCGCCAGCGCCCCGTCGAGCAGCTCGAGGTCGCGCAGCGCGAGCTGCGGGCGGCTGAGCGGCGAAGTCGCCGGCAGCCGGTCGGCCACCCGCGCGAACAGCTCGGCCGAGCGGACGTAGCCGGCGCCGTCGGAGGAGTCCCGTCTTCGGTCAGGGCCGCAGTGATGGCCGCGATCGACGCGTCGAGCTGATGACCAGCCGCGGCCAGCTCGGAGGCGGCCGGGGCGTCCAGGGCCGGGCACCGGGTGGACGCGTCGAGCAGCAGGTTGCGCGCGTAGTGCCGGGCGGCGTCGGTGGTCGCGGTGAACCCGGCGACCCGCGACGCCAGCTGGCCGAACAGCGGCGTCCGCATCGGCCTGGTCGTCGCCGCCATCGCCTGGTGGGCGACGTCCACCCGGCGGGCCGAGGCCCGCAGCTCCAGGTCGGAGCCGGTCGCGCTGGCCGGGTCGGCCAGCCGGGCGAGGCACCGGTCGATGAGGTCGCCGAGCGCCTCCAGCTGCTGCCGGGCGGCGACCCGGGCCACCCGGCCGACGTGCAGCGGGAGCACCAGCAGGACGGTCGCGATCGCGACCCCGGCGCCGATCGCGGTCTCCTCCAGCCGCAGCACCAGCAGCGCGTTGGAGAACTCGTCCAGCTCCACGTACAGCTGCGACACCATGACCGTGATCCCGATGGTCATGAACGCGTAGTTGATCCGGAACAGATAGAGGCCGAGGAAGAGCGAGACCAGCACCACCACCAGCTGCAGCAGCACCCGGTCGCCGATCAGGTGCGCAAGCACCGCCCCGACGATCACCCCGACGAACGTGCCCGCGATCCTGAAGAAGCTCTTGCGGATCTGCTCGCCGGCGGTGTTGGCGCCCATGAAGGTGATGAACGCCGCGATCACCGCCCAGTAGAACCGCCGCCCGGACAGCGCGTCGCCCGCGATGATCGCCAGGCCGACCGCGACGCCCATCTGGATCGCGATCCGCGCGTAGGGCGCGAGCCTGATCCGCTCGATCAGCCCGCTGCCGCCCCGCTCCTGCGACGCCGCCCCGGCGACGGCGGCCGAGCCCGGCAGCCAGCCGCCGAACGTCGCCACCGGCGTCGTGAACTCCCCGTCGGCCGCGTCGTCGAGCGGCTGTCCGTCCGGGTACTGACGGAACGCCCGCAGCGCGACGGCGAAGTCAGCGACCGAGGTCGCGAACCGGTGCAGGACCACCCGGCCGTCCGGAGTCAGCCCGGACCGTTCCCCATCATGGTCTTCGAGAACCCGGCGCAGAGCCGCGGTCGCGTCGAGGACTGCGGCGAAGTCGGCGTCGCGGATGCCCGCCAGGGCGTCGGAGACCAGCCCGGTGACCTGCGCGGGGTATTCGCCGCCGGCGATCACCATCGCGAACCGGGCGACGTTGCCCAGCCCCACCTCGGCGTCGAACAGGCGCTGGTGCAAGGTGGCCGCGCTCCAGCCGGCCGGGATCGCGGCCGGGGTGCTCAGCTGCGCGTCGATGAGCAGGGCGGCCTCATTGAGCCTGAGCAGCTGGCGCTGTAGCTGCCGGTCGGCCCGTTGGTTGCTGTCTTTAGTTTTTCCCGAACGGACCCTGGCTTCGAACAGTTCGGCAATGTCACTGGCGAGGTCGCGGGCGCGGACGGTGTAGGAGCGCTGCATCCGCCGCACCGCGACTTCCGGCCGCGGGCGGAAGAGCGCGAAGTGCACCACGATCGTCACCGCCGCGCCGAGCGCGATCTCGGCCGCGAGCCAGCCGAACTGGCTCATCTTGATGTAATCCTGGATGAAGAAGCCGAGGAAGGCGCCCATGAACGCGAGCATGCCGCCCATGAACCCGCGCGGGCCGAACCGGCGGCAGTAGGTGCCGATCGCGAGCGTGATCGCCAGCAGCGCCAGCGACGCCACCCGAACGTGCACCGACAGGCCGACCGCGAGCAGCGCCAGCAGCGGCAGCGGCAGGAACAGCAGCGTGATGAGCTGGCTCCGGGCGCTGGCGTACATGCTGATGCCGAACCCGCTGATCATCGCCAGGATCGCGCCGAGCATGACCCCGATCACCAGCAGCGCGTGGTTCAGCGTCCACAACTCCGCCGCCAGCGCGGCCGGCGCGTGGGCCGGGATCGGCGTCTGCAGCGCGCCGGTGGCGCGGACGAAGACCCACTCGGCCGCGACGACGATGCCGATCGCGACCACGACCTCGGTCGCCATCCGCAGTCGCATCAGCCCCGGGTCGGTCGAGTCGAGCCAGTCAAGCAGCGCCCGCCAGCGGTTTTTCGACCGCAGGGCGGGCCGGTGGTCGGAGGGGCGCGCGTCCGCGCGCTGCATGGAGTCGGCCGTCACCGGGGGGTCCTAAGAACGATGAGTCATCAGTGTTTAGTTTACCTTACGAAGTATTTTCGGATCAGGGCGGCTCCCGGGGCGGAGCGGCCCCGCGTTATCGCTTCAGCAGATCGTCGACTTCGTCGGCCAGCTCGCTGAGCTGGGCGACATCGAACGCCCCGTCCGCGCCCAGCGGCTGAACCACGACGTGGTCCGCGCCCGCCTCGAGGTGAGCCCGGACGGCCGGGCCGGCCGCCGCGCCCGAGGGGATGATCGCGTCGACCAGCCGGTCGCTGCCGCCGTCGGCGATGTCGGCCTCGGTGAACCCGTAGTTTTTGAGCATCCGGGTGTAGTTCGCCATCGTGAGGTACCTGGCCGCGTACGTGCGCACGCCCTCGGCCGCCAGCGGGTCGAGCGAGACCGCCTGCTCCGGTATCAGCAGCGGCTCGGGGCCGAGGACCGCCCTCGCCTCGGCGGTGTGCGCAGGCGTCGTGAAGTACGGGTGCGCGCCTGCGAACCGGGCGGAAAGCTCGAGCATCTTCGGCCCGAGGGCGGCCAGCACGATCGGCGGCAGCTCGCTGCCGGGCTGGCGGTGCGCGGGGTGGTCGAGCTCGTCGAGGAACCGCTCCATCTTCCGCAGCGGCTGCTCGTAGGTCTGCCCCAGCCGCGCGACCAGCGGCGCGTGGCTGACGCCGAGCCCGAGGATGAACCGACCGGGGAAGTCCGCCTCGAGCCGCTCCGCCTCGGCCCGGAGCGCGGCCGGCTCCCACGCCCAGATGTTGGCGATGCCGGGCGCCACGATCAGCCGCTCGCTCCCGCTCAGCAGCCCGCGCAGGACCGCGAAGTCGCCCGGTCCGGCGTTGCCCCCGCCCACCCACACGGAGCTGAAGCCGGCCCGCTCGATCGCCTCGGCCGCAGACTCGGGATCCAGCCCGACCGCCGCCGGCGGCGACATCCAGATTCCTACCCGTCCGAGCCTCGCGCGCAGTTCATCGGTCGTGGTCATGCTTACTGTTAACTCGCGCAAGAGGCTCTTCAGTCCCGACTGGGCAGGTAATCCGCGTCCGCTACTCGGCGCTACTCGGCCAGGGCGGCGATCAGGGCCGGCCACGCGACCGGGTCGTGGCCGGGAATGAGCTGGTAGCCGCGCTCGGCGGCGAGCCGCTTGAGCCGCCGGATCTGGGCCGCGCCCTCCTCGAGGGTGACGTCGATCAGGCCGCCGGGGACCTCGCGGTCGCAGCCGTCGACGGTGCAGGCGGCGTCGAACGCGAACACGAAACCGCCGCCGCCAGCCAGATCGACGACGAAGCTCTGGTGGCCGGGGGTGTGGCCCGCGGTCAGCACGGCGGTGACACCCGGCGCGAGCTCGACGTCGCCGGCCGCGAACCGCCAGTCGATGCGCGGGTCGTCGTAGTCGATCTTGAACATCCCGTGCCGCTCCGGCACCGGGCCCGGCTGGGTCGCGTAGTCGTACTCGGCCCGCTGCGCGTGCACCGGCACCCGCCCGGCGAAGTGCCGCAGCCCGCCGGCGTGATCCCAGTGCAGATGGCTGACCGCGACCGCCTGGATGTCGGCGAGGTCGATCCCCGCGCCGTCCAGGGCCTCGTCCAGCGGCTCGCCCGGCCCGGGGATGACCGGCCGCATCGCCGGGTGGCCGAAGAACCGCCGGCGCAGCGCCAGATCGGTGATCAGCGCCGTGTTGAACCCGGTGTCGAGCAGCAGCCAGCCGCCGTCGCACTCCACCAGCACTCCCGGCACCGGGACCCGCAGCTCCCGGTCGGAGCCGTCCTGCACGAGAACGTTCTCCTGCAGGTCAATCAACCCAAGCGTTACTGGCACAACACGCCGCACTCCCGACATGTCCGCCAGCATACGGCCGCCCACCCCAGCCCCGTCACCGCCGCCCACCCACCCCACCCGCCACCTGCCCACCTGTCGGCGGCGAGCTGACAGGTGTCCGATGATGGAAGCATTGACAGCGAACGGCTACTGCCCGCAGCCGGACAGGAAGGCGTGGGACCGAATGACCAGCAACCTTGCCCCCATTCAGGACCGTCTGGCGGAAGCGGGCGTCGCGGGGATCACGATCGTCTGGGCGGACAACAACGGGATACCGCGATCGCGCACCGTTCCCATCGCCGGACTGGCCGACGCGGCCGAACGCGGGGTGGGCATGTCGCCGCTGTTCGCCGTCTTCGACTCCCGCGATGGCATTTCCTTCGCGCACAGCGATCTGTCGAACGCGTCCGGCGACATCCGCCTGCTGCCGGTCGTGGAGCAGATCACCCCGCTGGCCGGCCAGCCCGGCTTCGGCTGGGCGCCGGGCCGGCAGCTGAGCGCGGACGGCGAGCCTTTCCCCTATGACCAGCGCAGCCGCCTGGAGGCGCAGGTGGCACGGGCGGCTGCGGCCGGCCTGTCGGTCCGGGCCGGGTTCGAGCTTGAGTTCTTCGTTGCGCGGGCCGGCGACGAGCCGACGCCGGCTTCGCAGGGACCCGCCTACGGCCCGTCGGCGCTGCTGCAGGTGGACCAGTTCGCGGCCGCGGTGCTGCGCGACCTGGCGGCGAACGGCGTCCCGGTCGGTCAGTTCCACGCCGAGTACGGGCTGTCGCAGCTGGAGGTCAGCCTGGGGCCGACTGACCCGGTCACCGCCGCCGACCGGCAGCTGCTGGCCCGGCAGACCATCCACGCCGCCGCCCGCGCGCACGGCCTCCGGGTCAGCTTCGCCCCGGTGGTCACCCTGGACGGGGTCGGCAACGGTCTCCACCTGCACGTATCGGTCAGCCGGGGCGGCGACAACCTGCTCGCCGTTCAGGGCGACGGTCGACCGGGAGGCGACGGCGCCCGGTTCATCGGCGGACTGCTGCGGGATCTGCCGGCGATCGCGGCCGTGAGCGCGCCGAGCGTCCCGTCGCTGCTGCGGCGTCGCCCCGGTCACTTCGCCGGCGCCTATCACTTCTGGGGAGTGGAGAACCGCGAGGCGCCGCTGAGGTACGTGCCCTCCTCGCCGTTCATCGGGACCGACCGGGCCAACGTCGAGCTCAAGGCGTCCGACGCGTCCGGCAACCCGTACCTGGCGCTCGCGGTGGTGCTGGCGGCGGGGCTGGCCGGCCTCGAGGACAACGCCGAGCTGCCGTCACCCATCCAGGAGGACCCCGGCACCTGGACCGACGAACAGCGGGCGGAGCGCGGCCTCGTGCCGCTGCCGGTCACGCCCGAAGAACAGGAGCGGGCGCTGCTCGCCAGCAAGCGGATCGGCGACGCCCTCGGCGAGCCGCTGCTCGGCGCGTTCACCGCCGTCCGCCGCGCCGACGCGGCCTGGGCGGCCGACCGCTCGCCGGAGGAAGTGATCGCCGCTCACCGCTGGCGGTACTAGGCCGCTGCGCACGAAGGGCGCGAACGCCGCCTGGACTACGATCGGTCTCGCTATGGACGTTTCTCGGTTCGCCGGCCACGACGGCGCCCCGCTGGCCTACCGCGAGATCGGCTCGGGTCGGCCGCTGATTCTGCTGCACGGCTTTCTGGGCTCGGGGTCGCACTGGCTCGACCACGGCCCGGTCGACGCCCTCGTCGAGCAGGGGTTCCGCCTCGTCCTGCCCGATCTGCGCGGCCACGGACAGAGCGCGAGAGCGCACGATCCGGATTACTATCCGCCCGACGTGCTCGCCGACGACGGGCTCGCCCTCATCGAGCACCTCGGGCTCGGCGACGGCGAGTACGACCTCGCCGGTTACTCGCTCGGCGCCCGGGTCGTGGTGCGCCTGCTCGCGCGGGGCGCCACACCCGGCCGCGCCGTCGTCGCCGGGCAGGGACTGGCGAAGGTCAGCGGCCCGCAGGGCGGCGGCACGACCGAGCGCGCGCTGACCGCGCTCGTCGACGGGGTCGCCCTCGAACCCGGCTCGGCCGACGCCAAGATGGCGCACTGGGTCGGGCAGGCCGACGCCGACCCCCGGGCGTTGCTGTACGTGCTGCGCTCGCTCGTGCCCACGCCCGAGGACAGCCTGCGGCGGATCACGATCCCGACGCTGGTGGTGATCGGCGATCGGGACGAGCGTTCCGACGCCGACGAGCTGGCCACGCTGCTGCCCGCCGCACGCTACGTCCGCGTGCCCGGCGGCCACGGAGACGCGTTCACAGCGCCTGAGCTCGGCGCCGCGATCACGGCGTTCCTCACCGACGCGCGCTAGCCGCCTCACGTTCCGAGCCGGTGTCTTGTCGAACCTGGGAGGGGACGACAGAGACGGCTGCGAGCGAGAGAGGAGTCGGGGCCATGACCACCCGATCCGGAGCGGGAGGCGACCGGCCTGACCCGGGCCTGACCGTGATCATCAGCGAGCGGCGTCAGCTGATCAACCTCACCTACCGGCTGCTCGGCTCGCTGGCCGAGGCCGAGGACGCCGTTCAGGAGACCTACGCCCGCTGGTACGCCATGTCCCGTGAGCAGCGGGAGGCCATCGAGTCGCCCGGCGCCTGGCTGACCACCGTCGCCAGCCGCATCTGCCTGAACCTGCTCGGCTCGGCCCGGGCCCGGCGAGAGACCTACGTCGGCGAGTGGATCCCGGAGCCGCTGCCGGAGCCGGGGGAGCGGATCACCGGACGGCCGATCTCGGCTGCCGCCGTCGACCCGGCCGATCGGGTCACCCTGGACGAATCGGTCAGCATGGCCTTCCTCGTCGTGCTCGAGTCGATGACCCCGGCCGAGCGGGTCGCCCTGATCCTGCACGACGTCTTCCGCTACTCCTTCGCCGAGGTGGCCGAGATCGTCGGCCGCACCCCGGCCGCCTGCCGCCAGCTGGCCTCGTCAGCCCGCCGTCGGCTGTCGGCGTCGTCCCTGGCGCCCCGGCCGCCGACCGCCACGCAGGCCGGCCTCATCAGGGCGTTCAAGCAGGCGTGGGAGGCCAAGGACATCAACGCGCTCATCGGCCTGCTCGACCCCGACGCCACCGCGACCGCCGACGGCGGCGGCCGCGCGCTCACCTTCCTGCACCCCATCGAGGGCGCCGAGCAGATCGCCCGCGCCTGGATCGAGATCGCCAACCGGGTCACCGGCAACGCGGCGTTCCGCGAGCGCACCGTCAACGGCCAGCCCGGCCTGGTCATCGAGCAAGACGGCATCATCGTGTCGGTGTTCGCCTTCGACGTCGCGGGCGACCGGATCAGGCGCATCTGGGTAGTCCGCAACCCCGAGAAACTCCGCCCCTGGACCACCCCCTAACCCGGCCCACCCGGACCTAGCGGGTCTAACGCCTGGCGGTTGCGCGCCTCAAGCTGGTCGATCTTGCTGCTGACGGCCTGGGCGAGATCGACGCCGAAGGTGTCCGCGAGCAGAGCGACGCACACCATGACGTCCGCCAGTTCGCCGCCGAGGCTGTCCCGGCTGTACCGACCTGCCTTCTCCCGGCGCTGGTACTCGAGCGTGCCGAGAACCTCCGCGTGCAGCTCCCCGACTTCCTCGCCGAGCTTGACCGCCTGCGCGAGCGCGAAGTAGGCCTGGCCGTCGCGGGCGGTCGGATCGAAGCCGAAGTTGTCGGCGAGGCGGCGTGCCTCGCCCTCGGCAAACCGCGCGAGGTCGCGGAGGCTCAGGTCAGGGGTTGGCACTGTTTCATGCGAGCTCATAACGCCATTCCAGGCTAGAAGTGCCCGAGGAGCCAAGCGTGGATGTCGCCGACGTCGAAACCCCAGTTCGCCAGCTTCGCCGCCCTGTCATCCCACCACCCCTGGTCGCCCGCAGAGAGCGACCTGACGCAAGGCAGCGCCACCGGATTTCCGGCCTGTGTGCGCGGTTCCGGGCAACCATGCCAAGACCCCGGTCGCCCTACAATCGTCGAGATGCCAGCGCCGACCACAGGAGGCGCCCTTAACCATGGGCAGCGCCCGCCCACTCGCTCGGGTCTACCGACGCTTCGCGGAAGCCGACCACCCCGACGCGTCACCGCTGTACAAGCGGGTCGCTCTCGCGTTGAGCGAGTCCGACGAAGCCCTGCGGGCCATCGAGTCCGCGCCGCCCCGCAAGCGGAAGCCCGCCGTGATCCTCGCCGCGCTGCACGACCTCGCCCTCGCCGGACGCGCCCCGGCCCTGGCCGCCGCCTACGCCGCAGCCGCTCCCGCCGGCGACACTCCCGCCGCCGCAGCGATCGACACGCTGCTGCACATGACCGACGCCGTCGCGGACATCGCGCTCCGCCGACCGGTCCGAGCCGACGAGACCGGACGCCACGCCGTCCTCTACCCGGCCATCGCCGAGGCGGCCCGACGGGCAGGCGCGAAGGCCGTCGGGCTGATCGACATCGGCCGTTCGGCCGCGCTCAACCTCAGCGTCGATCGCGTCGGCATCACCTACACCAATGGGCCATCGCTAGGCGACCCGTCCTCTCCCGTGCAGCTGTCGTCTCGGATCGCGCAACACCGGCCCGTCCCGTCCCAGGTGATACCCGAGGTCATCGCCCGAATTGGCGTCGACCTCGATCCGATTGACGTGACCGACCCGGATGACGCCCGCTGGCTGCGCGCCTGCCTGCCCCCGGATCAGCCAGAACGGCTGGCAAGACTCAACGCGGAGATGGCGCTGGCGGCGGCCGCCCCGCCGCAGCTGCAAAGAGGCGATCCCGTCGACCTGCTGCCCGATGCGATCGCCCGCGTGCCCAAACACGCCCTACCAGTCGTCACTACGACCTGGGCGCTGTCGCAATTCTCGCTGCAGGTCCGCCAGCGTTTCCTACGCCACCTCGGGCAGGCCGCAGCTGGCCGGGCGGTGGCGTGGGTATCGGCGGAAGGGGTCGGGGTCGCGCCGACGATCCCGACGCTCGGCGACCGCCCCGCGTCGGGTCACAGCATCATCGGCCTGGCGCTGTTCGGCCGGCCGACTCAACCCCCCGAAGCCATCGGCCGCTGCTGGTCACGGGGCCACGTCCTGGCGTGGCTGGCAGACTCCTAGGCATGGAGGTTCCGGCGGTTGTCACGGAGTACGACCCGAGGTGGCCCGGTGTGTTGGAGCGGCTGCGTGACCGTCTCGACGCGGCGCTGGCCGGTGTCGCGCACGTAACCGAGCACGTTGGCAGCACTGCGGTCCGCGGCCTGGCGGCCAAGCCGATCATCGACATGGACGTCGCCTACGTCGCCGGCAAGAACGAGATGATCACTGAGTTCTTGCGCATGGCCCGTGCCGAAGGCGCGACCGGCGCATCTGACCCAGCTAAATAGCGACAACAGTGACCAGGCGGCCTCCGGCGACCCTGCGGATGTCCCGAGGATCGCTGGTTAGCACGGTGATGTCGGCGCCAGGTGCCGACTGCACCGTTGCGCCGATGTGAGCATCGGCAACAGATACTTGGGCCTGCTCCCGGAGTGCGGCTGCCGTATTGGCGCACACAGCGTCCAGAACGACGTCGACAATCCTCAGACGATTGATGAACGCCCACTGGGGAGAGTTGCGGTCCCAGCCGGCTTCAACCCGGACGGCTGTGGGAGCCAGGACGGAAACCGAAGCAGCGCGCCTTTTGCGACGTTCGACCAGCTCGACGTAACCAAGAACCCTGTGGTGCTTGGGATGGTGAGGACTTGCGAGGGCCTGAACCGCCTCGTTGTCTAGCACCACGATCTGGGTCATGACGGAAACGCCCTAGCCTCGGCCCAGAGCAGCACATCCTCGGGCTCCGGATCGGGGTGCGTCACCGCAACCTCTGCGGCGGCGCGGCGGATGCGCTCCGGATCCGCCGCTAGCGGGTTCCTGTCCATTTCCGCGGCGGCGATCGCGATGTCGGCGAGATCCGGGCGTGCCTCTGGGTACTGTGCGTAGTGATCATCGAGGGCTGCCCGCATCACCGCGGCTTCGAGCGTAGCTCGCAGCGCCATGGTCGTGAGCGCGGTTGCCGACGGGGCCACCTTCAGCTCTTTGGCGGCGAGAGCGGCTGCCTCGCGGAGCGCAGTGGGTATCCGCATGGACGTGTTCGAGGTCTCCGTCATATCGCTGTCCAGCAACTGGTTGATCCGGTCGATAGCGTCCGTTGTACCCATGTGCTCAATGTACCACAGCGGTGTGGTACGGCAATTGGAGAGGCCGTCCTCGCCAACGGCCGGGGTCGCTTGCATGGACTTCGTCAACGATTCCTCCGGGCGGGGTCGTTCTTGGTCAGCAGTAATCGGGATGGCAGTGGTGGGATCCTTCACATTCATAAGATATTTGGCACGTCTGACATTCGACGGCAAGTGGTTCAAGTAATCCGAGAAATCTGAAATGGCAAATCTTTGCCAATCAAATCAAACGCAAAAGATTGCGTAATTGCCCACTAAGCCGGTTGCGATGCCGAGAAGATAATGCCCCTTACTCGGACATCCCGATCGAGCCACGGTGGTCTGCCATCGGCGGATGCCCAGCGAAGACAACAGAACGCAGACCCCCCGCTCCGAACGCGAGGCTCTGGACGGCTTTCTCGACTCCCAGCGCGAGGCGATCATCAGGAAGATCGACGGCCTCGACGACGCAACCGCACGGAAGGCGCCGACCGCGAGCGCGCTGTCGCTGCTCGGCATCGTCAAGCACTGCGGGTTGTGGGAGCGGCGGTGGCTCCAGGTCGTCGCGGCCGGCCGGCGATTCCCCGGCGAGTGGCCAGAGGGCGACTACACCGGCATGGCCGAGGACTTCATAGTCGACGAGACCGACACGGTCGATCAATGGATCGCCTACTACCGAGAACAGATCGGGCAGTCCCGCGCCGTCGCCGCGTCGATGGACCTCGACACCCCGTGCGCCCGGCCAGACCTCGTCGAATGCAACCTGCGCTACGTCCTGTTCCACCTGATCGAGGAGACCGCGCGCCACGCCGGTCACATGGACATCATCCGCGAGACCCTCGACGGCTGCGTCGGAGTCTGAAGTGCGCCCGTGAAGGCTCGCTCGCCATCGGCTGCGGCCTGCTGCTGCGCGACCCCACCCCCACCAGCTGACCCTCACCAATCAAAACCATCAAAATCATCATGTCGAACGGACCGTGCGTTCCCCGCCCACGCCCGCCGCCTCCGGCCCCGGTGCCGACGTAAGCCGGTCAGTAAGGTGGGCCCGTGACGAAGATCGCGATCCTTGACGATTACATGGGTGTCGCCCTCGAGTACGGCGACTGGTCGGCGCTGCCAAGCGACGCCGAGATCACCGTCTACCGCGAGGCGATTGCGCCGGAGCGGCTGACCGACGAGCTCGCCCCGTACGAGATCATCGTCATCACCCAGCAGCGGGCGCGCTTCCCGCGCGCGGTCCTCGAGCGCCTCCCGAAGCTGCGGCTGCTTGTCTGCAACGGCCGGACGAGCAACGTGATCGACCACGAGGCCCGGATCGAGCGGGGAATCCTGCTCTGCGGCACCGCCGACACTGATCCGCCCGCGACCCGGGCCGACATGGGCTACCAGGCCCAGCCCGGCCTGCCCGCCCCCTCGGAGATGGCGTGGGCGCTGATCTTCGCGGTCGCCAAGCGGACCGGCATCGAGGACCGCGTCATCCGGGCCGGCGGCTGGCAGACCGGGTTCCCGGTCCCGCTCTCCGGTAAGACGCTCGGCCTCCTCGGCGCCGGCCGGCTCGGCGGTGCGATGGTCCCGATCGCCAAGGCGCTCGGCATGGACGTCATCGCGTGGAGCCAGAACCTGACCGAGGAGCGCTGCGCCGAGCTCGGCGTCTCCCGGGTCACCAAGGAAGAGCTCCTCGCGGCGGCCGACGTCCTCGGGGTCTTCCTCGTCTTCTCCGAGCGCTCGCGTGACACGCTGCGCGCGGCCGACCTGGCCGCGATGAAGCCGGGCGCGATCCTGGTGAACATCTCCCGCGGCCCGATCGTCAACGAGGAGGGACTGATCGAGGCGCTCCGGTCCGGCCCGCTGGCCGGAGCCGGCCTCGACGTCTTCGACCGCGAGCCGCTCCCGGCCGACCACCCGTTCCGGTCGCTGGACAAGGTCGTCGTCACCCCGCACATCGGCTACGTCACCGAGCAGGGCTTCCGCGCCGCCTGGCCGCGCATGGCCGAGGACGTCGCCGCCTACCTCGCGGGCTCGCCGATCCGCGTCGTCACCGACAAGGCCGACTGCCCGCCGATGGCACCGCAGTAGCCATGACCACGGCTGGGAAGTCGGACAAGCTGGCGGCGTACCAGCGTAAGCGCGACTTTGCCCAGACCCCGGAGCCCTCCGGTTCCCGGCCGGGCGCCGGGGAGCAGAGCGCTCCTCGGTTCGTGGTGCAACTGCACCGGGCCCGGCGGCTGCACTACGACCTCCGCTTCGAGATCGGCGGGGTGCTCGTGAGCTGGGCCGTTCCCCGGGGGCCGACGCTGGACCCGGACGTGAAGCGCACGGCCGTGCACGTCGAAGACCACCCGATCGAATACCTCGACTTCGAGGGCGTCATCCCGTCCGGCCAGTACGGCGGCGGCGACGTCATCGTCTGGGACAACGGGACCTGGGAACCGCACGCGACCGACGACCCCGCTGCCGCGGTCGCGGCGGGCGACTTCCACGCCGATCTGCACGGTCACAAGCTCCGCGGCCGGCTGATCCTGGTGCGACGGGGCTCCGACCGGTCCGGCCAGGAGCAGTGGCTCCTGCTGCACAAGCACGACGAGTACGCGGTCAGCGGATGGGACCCGGGCGACTACCCGCGCTCGGTGCTCAGCGGCCGCACCAACGATGAGGTCAAGGCCGATCCGGCCCGGCTCTGGCGCTCGGACCTGCCGCCGTCGCAGGCATCGGTCGCCATCGGCGGCCCGGCCGTGATCGCGGACCTTCTCGAAGCGGGTCCGTCCCCGGATGAACTCGACGCGCTCGACCGACTAGGGCCGGACGGCAGCTGGGAAGTGTTCGGCCGCCGCCTGCGGCTGACCAACCTGGACAAGGCGCTCTTCCCTCCGGCCGACGGCCGGCCGCCGGTGACCAAGCGCGAGCTCATCCGCTACAGCGCCCGCATCGCCCCCGTCATCCTGCCTTACCTGGCGGGCCGTGCCCTGAACCTGCACCGCTTCCCCAACGGGGCCGGCGCCCGCGGGTTCTGGCAGAAGGAGCTGCCCGGCCACGCTCCCGACTGGATCTCCCGGTGGGACAACCCGGACGCCGATTCAGGCGAGGCCAGGACCTACCTCGTCGTGGACGAAGCCGCCGCGCTGGTCTGGGCGGCCAATTTCGGCGCCCTCGAATGGCACGCCTGGACCTCCCGGACCGACCAGCCCCAGCTGCCCACCTATGCGCTGATCGACATCGACCCCGGCCCCGCCACCTCCTGGGACGACGTGCTGGCGCTGGCGCGGCTGCACCGGGTGGCGCTGCAGCACCTCGACGTGGCCGGCCAGCCCAAGGTAACCGGGCAGCGCGGTATCCAGATCTGGATCCCCCTTGCCCCCGGCCCCAGCTTCGAGGAGACCCGCAGCTGGACCGAGCAACTGTCCCGCGCCATCGGCGCCGCCGTCCCGGAGCTGGTGAGCTGGGCCTGGAGCAAGCGCGAACGCGGTGGCCTGGCCCGGCTCGACTACACCCAGAACGCCATCAACAAGACGCTCGTCGCCCCGTACAGTCCGCGTGCCGCGTCCGGCGCCCCGGTCTCGGCGCCGATCGACTGGGACGAGCTCGACGATCCGTCCCTGCGGCCGGACGCGTTCACCATCCGGGACATCCCGGCCCGGCTGGCTGAGCGCGGCGACCCGTTCAGGCGGGTCCTGACCACCCCGCAGACCCTGCCGCCGGTCCGTTAGCCCGACCGGACGCGGCCGTGCCCGGTTACCCGATCGGCCTCTTCCGCGCGCCGCCCTGGCCGAGCTCCGCATGCTGGCCGCGCCGGCCTCGCTCGGCACCGCGGTGCTCTCGCGCGGCGCCGAGGAGCACGCGGCCTTCTCGCCGCCGCCGAGCAGGTCATCGCGGACCTGGCGGGAGCGTGGGCGAGCTAGCTCCCCGCAAGCGCTGCCCCAGTCGCGGCGGTTCCGCTGATGTATTCGCGCACGATGTCGTCGAACGAGCGGTCCGGCCGCAGCCCGAGCGCGCGCGCCCGCCGCGTCTCGAACCGGGCGGGCCAGCCCCGGACGATGGCGCCGATGGCCGGATCGTCGGTCCAGTCGATGAGGTCGCTCGCGGCGTGACCGGCGACGCGGTCCATCGCGGCCGCCATGTCCCGCGGCGTCGT
The DNA here is from genome assembly GCA_963836195.1 of uncultured Actinomycetota bacterium. Classification (GTDB taxonomy): domain Bacteria; phylum Actinomycetota; class Actinomycetes; order Streptosporangiales; family Streptosporangiaceae; genus Trebonia. Next base: position 166,280 of record CAWIIX010000030.1, read on the forward strand.
GGTCAGCCCGGGCAGGGTCATCGCGGTCCGGCTGCCCCAGTCCGCGTCGGTGACGGCGGCGGCGCGCAGGATCCCCTCCAGAGCGCGGCCCGGCGACGCGAGCGCGACCGGGGTGTCGGGCGGGACCGGGCACGGCGCCCGCAGCCCGGCCAGGGGCTCGCGGATGATCCCCGACACGAAGCTTGACGCGGCCGCGTTCGGCCGGCCCGGCCGCACCGCCACGGTCATCAGCCGCACCGACCGGCCCCGCACGAACCCCTTGCGGGTGTAGTCCGCGACCAGTTGCTCGGCGATGAACTTCTGGGTGCCGTAGCTCGACTGCGGCCTGGGCAGGGTGTCATCGCCGACGACGCCGGCCGGGCCGGGTTCCGGCTCGGGCCCGAACACCGCGACCGAGCTCGAGAAGACAAGCACCGGGGGCTCGGCCTGCCGCCTGGCGCGCTCGAGGACGGCCCGCGTCCCGTCGAGGTTCCCGCGCATCCCCAGGTCGAAGTCCGCCTCGGCCGCGCCGCTGACCACGCCCGCGAGATGGAAGATGACGTCGGCGTCGCCAAGATCAGCCGCCCCGGTCACGAGGTCGGCCGTCACCGCGCGCACCTTCCGGTCGGCGGCCATGTCCGCGGCGGGCGCCGCCAGGTCGGCCAGCACGAGCTCGTCCACGTCGACGGGGCGGCCGCCGACCTCGACCGGCCCGGCCAGCAGCCGCCGGGCGAGCAACGTCCCGACGAACCCGGCGCCACCGGTGACAATGACCCGCATTCGGCCGCCCCCTTCGCGAAGACCCCATCAGGTCCCCCCACTATGCCAGCTCACCCCCGCCCAGCCGGGGCCGACGCCGGTCAGCGCGCGGCCGGGCGGATCACCTTCCCGGTCGCCGTGGTCTCGAGGGTCTCGATGCTGAAAAACCGGCTTGGCAGCTTCGACCCGGACAGCCGCTGCCGGCAGAAGGCCTGCAGCGCGGGCAGGTCGACGTCGGCCGGCGTCACCGTGGCCCGGATCCGCTCGCCCAGTCGTTCGTCAGGCACGCCGTCGACCAGGCACGAGCGCACCTCCGGGAATTCCAGCAAGACGGCCTCGACCTCCTCCGGGCTCACCTTCGCCCCGCCGACGTTGACGCAGTTGGCTAGCCGGCCGACGATCACCAGGCCGTCCGGCGTCTGGCGGCCGATATCGCCGACGACGAAACCGTTCGCGACCGGAGCGGCATCGACCCGGTCCTGGTGCAGGTACCCGGCCATCGCCGTCGGCGAGTGGACCACGACCAGGCCCGACGAGACGTCAGGCGCGCCGTCCGCCGGCGACTGCGGCTCCGGGCCCTCGCCGAGGGGGCGGAGGTCGACCCGAACCCCGGGGAGCGGTCGGCCGAGTGAGCGAGCGTCCTGCCAGGGGACCGGCGGCCGCACGCAGATCGGGCCGGTTTCCGTGGTGCCGTACACCTCGCCGATCCGTCCGCCGAGCACCGTCCCGACCAGTTCGGCCGTCCGCGGGTCCATCAGCATGCCCGCCGTCAGGTAGCCGATCCGTCGCTTCGGCCGCGCGGTGGCCGCCTCGGCCAGCAGCCGCAGCATCGGCGGCACGCTGGCGACCAGGGTGACGTCGTACTGGTCCAGCGCCCGCAACAGCATCCGCGGCCGGTCCCCGCTGGTGACGAGCGTGGTGGCGCCGGCCAGGGGAGCAGCCAAGGCCGCCAACCCGAAGCCGTAGGCATGATGCAGCGGCACCGGGCAGGCCAGCACGGTGCCCGGTCGCAGGTTCAGCGCGGCGCGGTAGTTCTCCGCCTCGGTCATCAGGGCACTGACCAGCCGCAGCGCCACCTTGGTGCGTCCGCTGGTGCCGGACGTCAGCTGAGCGCTGGCGGCACCGCCGGGCGGTGCCTCGCCCGGCGGCTTGCGGACGATCAGCCGCCGGCCCGCCACGACGTCGCCGATTCCCGGCAGCAGCGGCCAGTCGAGCGGCGCCGCCAGGTGCGTCGGCGTGGCCAGCGCCTCGGTCCGCTCGCGCTCCCATTCGCTCAGCTGTCGCGGCAGCGGGACCACCACCGCGTCCAGCGCGAGCACCGCGAGCACGTCGGCGGTGAACGAGGCGGCCGGCCAGGCCACTGCCCCGACCCGACTGCCCGGTCCGATCCCGGCCCGGCGGTAGGCGTCAAGACGGGCTTCGACGAGCTCGACCAGGGCCTGGGCGGTGGTGTTACCCGAATCCTCGGCGAAGAGCAGGGACTGCGGGGACCGCGCGGCCGTCTCCCGCAGCAGGTGGAGCGGCGCGAGGCCGCCGCCGCTCACCGCGACCCCGGCACATCGGCCAGCGCGTCGCGGACGATGTCGACCACGCGATCGAGGTCTTCCATGCTGTGCGCGGTGCTGAGAAACCAGGGCTCGATCGGGCTTGGGTGGAAGTACACGCCCTTTCGCTGGGCGCTGATCTGCAGCGCGCGATGGGCGGCGAAGTCCATCGCCTGGGCGGCCGCGCGCGGGCCGCGCGACAGGTCAGCGGGCTGTCGCAGCAACGACACCGACAGCAGCGAGCCGACCCGGCTGACCAGGGCCTGGCGCTTCACCTCGGCGAACACGGAGCGCAGCTGGTGCTCGAGGTAGTCGCCGAGCTTCTCCAGCTGCTCGTAGATTTCGGGAGAGCGCTCGATCTTCTCGAGCATGGTGGCGACCGCCCGCACCGACAGGTGGTTGCCGGCGTACACCCCGAGGTGCAGCGCGCGCTGGTCGGCGAGCATGGCCATCGCGTTGCGGGATCCGCCGAACGCCGCGACCGGGACGCCGCCCCCCATCACCTTCGAGAGCACGGTCAGATCGGGCCTGACCCCGTAGCGCTCCTGCGCACCGCCGCGCGCGACCCGGAACCCGGTGATCACCTCGTCGAAGATCAGCCAGGCGCCCCAGCGGTCGCACAGCGCGCGAAGTTCCTCGAGCTGACCGGGAGCCGGCGGCACGATGCAGGCGTTGGCCATCACCGGTTCGCAGATCACCGCCGCGAGTCGTTCTCCGTGGGTCTCGAATACGGCCCGCAGGGCGGGCAGGTCGTTCCAGGGCACCTCCAGCGTGTGGGCGAGCGCCTCCGGGATCATGCCCGGCGCGCCCGGCCGCGGCGCGGTCGAGTCCGGCGCCGGCTGGTGGAAGGTCGCCTTCCCGGCCCGCAGCACGGTCTCGCTCCAGCCGTGGTAGTGCCCGTCGAAGGTGAGCACCAGCGTCCGACCGGTGGCGGCCCGGGCCAGGCGGAGCGCGGAGGTGACCGCCTCGGTGCCCGAGTTGGCGAACCTGACCTGCTCGACCGATGGCACCAGCCGGGCGATGAGCTCCCCGGCCTGCCGGTCGAGACGGTGCGGCAGCCCGGTCATCGCCCCCTCGGTCAGCTGCCGGGCGAGCGCACCGGCCAGTTCCGGGTCCGCGTAGCCGAACAGATGGGGACCGTACCCCATGTTGAGATCGATCAGCTCCCGGTCGTCGACGTCCCAGATCCGATTCCCCTTGGCGCGCTGGACGACGAGCGGCTCGGGGATCGCCTGAGCGCGCATGCTGCTGCTCACTCCACCGCTGATGACCTCCCGGATGGAGTCGAATTGCTCGGCATTCGTCGTGGTTTGCGGGCGCGCTGTCGCCATAGTCGGAATCCCTTCATTTGAGAACGGAAAGATGCTAATTCGACGCGGAAGGAAGCCGCGTTGCGATCGGGGAAGGTATAAACGCGGGGAGTGCGCCTCGGGGGCCGGTCGGCCCCGAGTTGCGACGCAATCTGCTGATCCGTCGTACGGGAATCCCTGAGCGGTCGGCAGGATCGGCGCCATGGCGGGCGCCTCGCCCTTGTCCGGCGAGAGCAATCCGAGGTTGGCAAGGTCGTCATTGCTGGCCCAATAGACCCAGTGGGCGGGGCTGCGGCGGATAGCGGCGCTCACCTCGGCCGCGCAGCGGGCGAATGCCGTCGCCGCGTCCTCTTCCGCTGGGCACTGCATCGGCGCGGAGATCTCCAGCACCTGGTGGCGGTAGTCGCCCGTGCGATACATGAAGCTCATGAGCAGCGGTGCGCCCGTCAGTCGGGCGAGTGTCACCGCCCCGGGCAGCAGCCTGGCTCGGTGGCCGAGGAATGGCACCTGCACGGTGCGGGTCAGGTCCTTTTCCAGCGGCGGCGCGTCGATCGAGATCGTCAGCACCTCATTGGCGCGCAGGACGGCCACGGCCTGCGCCGCGGCCGCGACTCGGCCGGTCCATGGCTCGATATTGGGCCGGTGCCGGTGGCGCCGCAATCGCCTGGCCTTGACCAGGTCCCAGAATCGCCGCTCGGCCGATGAGAGGCTCGCGGTGTAATTGTGCTGCCAGCGCCCGATGGTCGTGACGCGGAAACCGCTGGCGCCAAGCAAGGAGAAGGCGCAGTCATAGGAGCCGAAGTGGGCCGTGCACAGGATCGCACCCTTGCCGCCCGCCAGGGCGGCTTCCAGGTGCTCGCGCCCGCGGATCTCGACCAGTCGCCGCAGGGGCCGTGCCCGGGACCGCAACCGCATCACGTCGATCGTCTCGCAGGAGGCGAACCGGAACCACTGCCGGGCCAGCCGCTCGGCGTGCGGGCCAGATTCGCCCTCCGACAGCCGGCCCAGGTTGCGTATTATCTCGGCCCGTTTCCCCGGCCGGCTTCGATATTCCCAGTCGCCGCGCAAGCAGGCGAGGCGATAGCCAAGGGCTGCCGGAAGGCGAGACGCGGCCGGCGCGACTGCCGCCCAGTAGGCCACGCTTTCCGCGGTGCGGAGCAGCCGGCCTGCGCGGCTCTCAGCCATTCTTGAAGAGATGTTCGTGAAATGCCCGCCCCATGAATATGACTCCCCCCAGGCAAGGAATTCATTGATTGATAGCGTCTGATCGCACCATCCCCCGACTGGTGGCCAGTAAAACATCGGCCCAGCGGATATCTGAGCGAGGGTCTGGTGGAATCGGCTGCGTGACCGATATCGCCGTATCGACGCGGCGCATAGGGGTGGTAAATAATTTGGCCCGGAAGGGGTGGTTGCGCGCATTTCGCGCGCAAGCCGGTCGTAAATCAGCGGGCAGGCTTTTCGCCGGGACTACCGCCCCGGGCGGGGATGCCCCAGTGCAGCTGCAAAGCGACTCCATGGGGTGCGCGGCGGCGAGTTCACCGTCCGGAATGGGAGGCCTGCGACTGCTGGAGCGCGGCGATGTACTTGGCCAGTGCGGTCGCCGAGGAGAGGACCTCCTCGTTGAGGTCCTCGTCCGCGAGGGTGATCCCGAATTTCCTCTCCAGGATGAGCAGGCATTCGAGTGCGTCGATCGAGGAGAAGCCGTACCGGTCGACGAGGCTGTCCGCGCCCTCGATGCTCGCCCCGGGCCCGTATCCGGCCGCCTCGCCGCCCTTCGCGGCCATCATCTCGGCCGCTGTCTGATGCACGATATCCAGGATCTGGTCGTCGTCCACGCTGAAGTCCCCCTCGCTGAACTCACAAAATCGGCTTTGCGCCGTGCGCTCTCAGCCGCGCCACAGTGACGCGCCCGGCCCCCCGTCGGAGCCGATCGACCCAGTGTGTCGCCGTGGGCGTCACCACGCCGCGACGACACGCCGTAACCACTAATAACTGTAAGTAATCAGTGTGCGATGCCACGATCAACCGATCGGGCGAGCCGGACGCGTCACCGACCTCGGCCACGCGAACCTGCCCGCCCTCGGGCTGGCAGTCCCCGCCCTCCCCGCGCCCGCTGCCCGCTAGCGACGAAGATGATGGATCGTTGTGTACACCCGGCTGTACACAACGATCCATCATCCTGGCAAAGCTCGCGCCAGCCTTAGATAACAGCAAGAAGCGGATGGCTGGGCCCATCCCAAAAAGTTGCTGAGTGAGAACATTTCGGCGGAGCCCGAAATGAAAAGTGCTCCCCAGGCTCAGAACGACGGGACCGGGGTGACCGGACCGGTCAGCGCGAACACCGGCAGGCACGGCACCCTGACCGGGCTGGCCGGGTTGAGCGCGTTGAGCATGTCCGCCATCGCCACCGGGTCGGCCGCGATCTCCAGGTGATCGCTGAAGTCGACCGGGCACTGCGCGTTGACGGTGATGTTGGCGACGTTGGACGCCGCGGGCAGGAACGCGTTGGTGTACGGGGTGACCACCTCGTCGTCCACGCTCTCGATGACCGTGTAGTTGACCCCGGGAGCGGTCGGGGTCGCGTTCAGATTGCCCAGGAACGCCGAGCCCTGCTCCTGCTGCACGCAGGCCGCGCAGACCGCGGCCAGCCCGCGGTTGATCAGGCTGGTCGCGCCGAGATAGCCGGCCAGGGTGATCAGCCCGTCGAGGGTGGTCCCGTGGTTGGACGGCGCCAGCGCCACGAACGTGCTCACCTTCGACGCCCCGCCGAGGAAGTTGATGTAGTACCGCGGCATCATGCCGCCCTGGGAGTGGCCGACCAGGTCGACCTTGGACGCGCCGGTGTCGGCGAGCACCTCGTTGACGAACGACGACAGGGTCCCGGCCGAGGCGGCGATGTCCCCGGTGCCCTGGATGGGCGAGGTCGCCGACGTGCCGCCGTAGTTGAACGCGAAGACGCAGTAGCCGTGGTTGTACAGGATCGGGGAGGCCGCCTGCCAGTTGTCGTCCATGTTGGCGAACGTCCCGTTGACCAGCACCACCGGGTACGGATGGGCCGCGGTCGGCCTGCAGGAGAAGTTGTCGGCTCCCGGCGGCGGCGTGGTTGGCGCGAGCGCGGTCGCGGTGGCGCTCGCGAGGAAGTCGTAGTTGACCGGCAGTCGGGTCGACGCCTCGGCCGTGCTGGCCAGTGACGTCGCCGCCAGCAGGGCGCCGGCCGCGACGATCACGGCCGCCGCGGACAGCAGGCGCGCGCGTCCGCGGCGCCTGAATCGGAGGGGGAAGGGCAAGGATGGCATCGGCGCCTCTTTCGCGCGGGGAGCGGGATGCCCTCATTAGGCCACCGGACGCAGGCCGCGTCTGCTCACGGCGCTGAGTCGGAATGCGGGCCGTTTTGTCCGAAGAGGACAACGCCGGCCGTTTGCGCAACCGCCTGGTGACAGAAGCGTTACCGGCGAGTAACATCCCGTTCATGCGGCACCTGGACGTGCTCGTGGCCGAGTGGCCGCCCGTCCCGCCGGAGGCGGTCAGCTGGATGCTGCCCGAACTGGAGCCGCTCGCCCGCGACATGGCCGCCGCCATCCTCAGCGAGGTGCCCGAGTACGGTCGGCCGGACGACGACTCCTACGCCCGGGTGGTGCATCAGGTCGCACGCGACGCGGTGCACCAGTTCGCCGCCAGGATCGCCGACCCGGCCGCGCCCGGGGAGCCGATAACGCGCATGTTCCACGACATCGGGCGGGTCGAGGCGGCGGCCGGCCGCAGCCTCGACGCGCTGCACACCGCCCTCCGGATCGGCGCCCGCGTCACCTGGCAGCGACTGCGCGAGAAGGCACGGCAGGGCGGGGGCGACGCCGATGTGTTCGCCCGGCTCGGCGAGTCCATCTTCCGCTACCTCGACGAGCTCGCGGCCGCCTGCTCGGCCGGCTACGCGGAGGCCAGGGCCGAGTTCGCGGGGGAGGCGGAACGGCTCAGGCACCGCCTGCTCGACCTGCTGGTGGCCGACCCGCCGACGCCGCCGGAGACGATTGCCGGCCTGGCCGCCACCATTGGCTGGCGGCTGCCGCGCCGGGTGGTCGCGGTGGCCCTGACGGCGCCCGCAGGCGCCTGCTCGGGCGCGCTGACGCCCCTGCCGCCGGACGTGCTGGTCGACCTCGCCGGCCGCGAGCCGTGTGTGCTGATGCCCGACCCCGACGGCCCCGGCCGGCGTCGGCAGCTCGAGGACGGCCTGCGCAAGTGGCCGGTGACGGCTTCGCCCGAGGGCGCTGCGGCACCCGGGCGGTGCCTGGCCGCAATCGGCCCGGCGGTGCCGCCCGCCCGGGCGGGCGCCTCCCTCCGCTGGGCGCGCCGGGCGCTCTCGCTCGCGCAACGCAACCCGGCCGGCCAGGCCGCTGACGGGATCGTCCGCTGTGACGAGCAGCTCCCCGCGCTGGTGCTGCTGGCCGACGCCGAGCTCGCCCGCCTGCTCAGCGGCCAGGCGCTCGCGCCGCTGCGCGGGCTCCGCCCCGAGCAGGCCGACCGGCTGGCGGAGACGCTGCTCGCGTGGCTGGAGAGCGCGGACAACGCCGGGCTGGCGGCGAGCCGCCTGCACGTCCACCCGCAGACCGTGCGCTACCGCCTGCGGCAGCTGACCGAGCTGTTCGGCGACAGCCTCAACGACCCCGATGCGCGGTTCGGCCTCCAGGTCGCCCTCCGGGTCCGCCGCCTGGTGACCTGAACTGAGACGCGTTCTAGTCTGGTGCCATGCGCCACGGCATCGCCGCGTTCACCTCCGATCGCGGAATCACGCCCGCGCGGGCGGCCAAGGCGGCCGAAGACCGCGGGTTCGACGCGTTCTACGTGCCCGAGCACACCCACATCCCGGTCAAGCGGGAGGCCGCCCACCCGCGCACCGGCGACGCGACGCTGCCGGACGACCGTTATCTCCGCACCCTCGATCCCTGGGTCTCGCTGGCCACCGCGGCGACGGTCACATCGCGGATCAGGCTCGGCACGGCGGTGGCGCTGCCGGTCGAATCGGACCCGATCACGCTGGCCAAGACGATCGCCACGCTCGACCACCTCTCCGGCGGCCGGGTCACCGTGGGCGCGGGTTTCGGTTGGAATACCGATGAGCTGGCCGACCACGGCGTGCCGGCCGCGCGGCGGCGCACCGTGCTGCGCGAGTACGTCGAGGCGATGCGCGCCCTGTGGACCCAGGAGGACGCGGCCTACGACGGGGAGTTCGTGAAGTTCGGCCGGTGCTGGGCGTTCCCTAAGCCCGCCCAGCCGCACGTGCCGCTGATCATCGGCGCGGGCGGCGGCCCGAAGACGCTCGCCTGGATCGCACGGCACGCCGACGGCTGGATGACCACCCCCGGCGAGCAGGACATCAGCGCCAAGGCGGCCGCCCTCCGGCAGGCCTGGGCGGCCGAGAGCCGGCCCGGCGCGCCCGACATCCGGGTGCTGATCGCCGCCCGGCCGACCCCGGACGACCTTGCGGCCTGGTCCGCGGCCGGCGTCGCCGAGCTCATCTGGGGACTCCCGGACGCCCCGGCGGAACAGGTCGAGGCCTACCTGGAACGCCTCGCCGCCCGCCTCACGCGCTGAAGCCCGGCCGCGCCTGATCGGCTACCGCGTCACCGCGGCGCGGCGGACCAGAGGTCCGCTAGCTGCGTCGGGCTGATGTTGCCGCCGCTGCAGATGATGGCCACCTTCCGTCCGGCGAAGCGCTCGGGGGCGTCCAGCACCGCCGCCAGGGCGGCTGCGCCGGCCGGCTCCGCGAGGTTGCGGGTCTTCTCGATCATCAGCCGGGTCGCCGCTTTCAGGGAATCCTCGGAGACCAGCACGAAGTCGTCCAGCAGCTCCCGCATGATCTGCTGCGGGAGCTCGAACGCGGTCCTGGTGGCCAGCCCCTCGGCGAAGGTGCTGTTGGAGTCCTCGACCAGGGTGCCGGCCTGCCAGGACCGGTAGGCGGCCGGGGCGGCCTCCGACTGCACGCCGATCACCTGCACCGACGAGCGCACGGCGTTGGCCGTCACGCAGGCCCCCGCCGCCCCGCTACCGCCGCCGACCGGGACCACGATCACCTCGGTGTCGGGCTGGGCCAGGAGGATCTCCAGGGCGCAGGTGGCCACGCCCGCGATGAGCTCCGGCTCGTTCCCGGAGTGGACGTAGCGGTACCCGCGGGCGGCGGCCTGCTCCTCGCAGTACTCGCGGGCCTCATCGAAGTCACGACCGCGGAAGACCACCTCGGCGCCCAGCGCCCGCATCGACTCGACCTTCACCGGGTTGGCCCGCTCGGGCATGCAGATCACCGCCCGCACGCCGAACAGGTCCGCGGCGTAGGCGACCGACTGGCCGTGATTGCCGGTCGAGGCGGCGATGACGCCCCGTCGCCGCTCGTCCGCGGTCAGCTGGCCGATCAGGTTCACCCCGCCCCGGACCTTGAACGCGCCCACCGGCTGATGGTTCTCGTGCTTGACCCACGTCGAGGTCCCGGTCACCGCATCAAGCGCCGGATAACGGTACAGCGCGGTCGGCTGCAGGTAAGGCGCGATGCGCTGACGCGCAGCCAGAACGTCAGCCAGGTCCGGCACCCCGAAAGCGGCCATGCCACGTGTCTACCACGCCGCGCCCGCCGCGATAAGAGCGCAGCGCAACCGACGAGATGCACCCGCTCCCGGAAAAGTTGTCAGGCTCCTGCAAAGACTTCACCACGCGGTGGCACCGGCCGCATATCGTGTGCGGCGTGACGCAGACATGGCAGGTCGAACCGTCAGGGCCGCTTCGCGGCGACATCACCGTCCGCGGATCCAAGAACGCGGTGACGAAGCACATGGTGGCGGCGATGCTCGGCCACGGGCCGAGCGTGATCCGCAACGCCCCCGAGGTCGGCGACGTCGACATCACCGCCGCGATGCTGGAATCGGTTGGTTTCCACGTCGGCCGCGACGGGAGCGAGATCACGATCACCCCCGGTGACGAGGTCAGACCGAAGGTCCCGGAGGCGTTCACGGGGCTGAACCGGATCCCGATCCTGATGCTCGGGCCGCTCCTGCACCGGGCCGGCGAGGGGTTCGTCCCGCTGGTCGGAGGCGACCCGATCGGGCGGCGGCCGGTCGACTTCCACCTCGAGGCGCTGACCGCGCTCGGGGCCGAGATCGAGCACGGCCCCACGGGCATCACCGCCAAGGCCGCCCGACTGCACGGCGCCCGCATCACGCTGCCGTACCCGAGCGTCGGGGCGACCGAGACCGTGCTGCTGTCGGCCGTGCTGGCCGACGGCAAGACGGTGCTCCGCAACGCCGCGACCGAGCCCGAGGTGGTCGAGCTCGCGCTGTTCCTGCAGCGGATGGGCGCCAAGATCGAGCTCAGCCCGGACCGCCGGATCATCATCGAGGGCGTGGAGAAGCTCAAGGGCGCGTCCACCAGGCTCGCCGGGGACCGCCTGGAGGCGTTCTCCTACCTGGTCGCGGGGCTGATCACACGGGGCGAGGTGCGGGTGCACGGCTGCCCGCAGGACCGCCTGGTCACGGCGATCACCACGCTGGCGCGGATGGGCGCCCAGTTCGACATCACCGACGAGTGGATCACCGCCTCGGCCCCGGACGGGCTGCGGTCCGCCGCCGTCCACACCGACACCCACCCGGGTTTCATGACCGACTGGCAGCAGCCCCTGATGGTGCTGTTCACCCAGGCCGAGGGGATGTCGGTGCTGCACGAGACGGTCTTCGAGAACCGCCTGGTGTACGTGCCCGCGCTGCAGAAGATGGGCTGCGAGATCGAGGTGTTCTCGGCCTGCCTGGGCGGGCCGGCCTGCCGCTTCCACGACGGCAACTCGGCCCACTCGGCCGTGATCCGGGGCGTCTCCAAGCTGCAGGGGGCCGAGGTCACGCTGCCCGACGTCCGGGCCGGGTTCTCGGCCGTGCTCGCCGCCTCGGTCGCCGACAACCCGAGCACCCTGCACGGGGTGCACCACATCGAGCGCGGCTACCACCGCCCCTACGAGCAGTTCGCCTCGCTCGGCCTGCGCCTCACTCGGGACGCCTGACCTAGGGCAGAAGGCCAGGGTTCGTCCCCCGCTTGCCGTCGGGCGCTCGGAACCCCTTCGGCTGGCGCGAACCCCGCCCTAGGGCCGATAACAGCAAGAAGCGCGAGTGCTGGAATTATTGTGCGACGTTTCAACACGTTTTCCGAATGTTTTGTCGCACAATAATCCGGCGCCTCGCCTGATCGGCGGATAACAGTAAGAAGTGCGTGTCACCGACCGCTCCGATGATTCAGCCGAGCGGCTTTACCTGCTTTACCTCGTCGCCGAGAGCGCCGATCTTCAGCCGGCACCGGCGGCCCACCCGCAGCCGTCGCCAGGTCGCCTGGTCGAGCTCGGTCACGTACTCGTCCCCGTCGCTGCCCTTGACCGCGAACGTCGCGTGTACGTCTCTCGCCGCTCGGTGATGCGTTGGTCAGCCTCGAGGGCGTGCTCGGGCCAGTGAACGCGCCATCATGCGTCCCGGCGGTCAAGCAGCGTCCACGCGATGGCGTACACGATGGCGACGAACAGGCACATGACGCCGAAGCCGGGCCAAGGCTGGAGGGTGTGGGGGGAGTGGTAGACGCTGGCGAGCTGGCCCCCGGCCTGGGTCGGCCAGAACTCGATGACCGGGTTCCGCCACGAGTCCGGCAGCGCCTGGGCGATCCCGGGCAGGACGAACAGAATCGCCACCATGGCGGCGATGCCGGCCGCCGGGTGCCGGAGCAAGGTCCCGGCGGCGACGCTGAGCACCGCCAGGGCGGTCAGGGCCAGCCCCGCTCCCACCACCGCCCGGGCCACCCCCGGATCGCCCAGCGCCGCGTCGGGGGCATGGCCGCTGATGAGCGCCTGGCCCACGAAGAACGCGGTGAAGCTGGTGACCTCGCCCACGACGAAGGTCACCGCGGCGAAGACCAGCGATTTCGCTGCCAGTACCCGGCCCCGCTTCGGGACGGCGATCAGGCTGCTGCGGATCATCCCGGACGAGTACTCGGAGCTGATGAAGAGCACCCCGAGCACGGCGATGGCCAGCGTGGCGATGCCTATCCCGTCCAGGCTGAGCGCGGTCGGGTCCCAGCTCAGCTTGCCGGAGGCGCTGCTCTTGGCGTAGCCGTGGGCGGCGGCCGCGCTGATGGCGACCCCCAGACCGACGCCGAGCACGACGGTCACGGTCAGCGCCCAGAAGGTCGACCGAACCGAACGGAGCTTGGTCCACTCCGACCGCAGCGCGTCGGCGAAGGTGGCTGCGCGGAAGGCCGCCCGGTGGTCCGGGCCGGCGGGGGCGATCGTGGCGTCGGTCATCGGGTCGCCCCGGCCGCCTGGTACTCCACGCTGTCTCGGGTCAGTTCCATGAACGCCTCCTCCAGCGAAGCCCGGACGGGGATGAGCTCGAACAAGGCGATGCCGTGGGCGGCGGCCAGCTTGCCCACCTCGGCGCTGTCCATCCCGGTGACCTCGATGACGTCAGGATCGGTCCCGGCGTCGACCGTGGCGCCGGCCTCCCGGCAGCGGGCGGCCAGCTCGGCCGCCTGGGGGCTGCGGACGTGCACCGACTGCTGGGAACTGGACCGCACGAAGTCGTCCACGCTGGTGTCGGCGATCAGCCGGCCCTTGCCGATCACCAGCAGGTGGTCGGCGGTCAGGGCCATCTCGCTCATCAGGTGGCTGGAGACCAGCACGGTGCGGCCCTCGGCGGCGAGCGTCCGCATCAGGGTCCTGACCCAGTGGATGCCGTCCGGGTCGAGGCCGTTCACTGGTTCGTCGAAGATGAGCACGGCCGGGTCCCCGAGCAGCGCCGAGGCGATGCCGAGCCGCTGGCTCATGCCCAGCGAGAAGCCCTTCGCCCGGCCCCTGGCCACACTCTCGAGACCGACGAGGCGGATCACCTCGTCCAACCGGCGGCGGGGGATGCCGTTGCTGTGGGCCAGGCAGAGCAGGTGGTCATAGGCCCGGCGGCCGCCGTGCACCGCCTTGGCGTCGAGCAGGGCGCCGACCTCGCGCATGGGCGCCGGCAGGTCGCGGTAGCTGCGGCCGTCGACGGTGACCGAGCCCTGCGTCGGCGCGTCGAGCCCGAGGATCATCCGCATGGTGGTGGTCTTCCCGGCGCCGTTCGGGCCGAGGAAGCCGGTGACCAGGCCGGGCCGGATGGAGAAAGACAGGTCGTTGACGGCCGTAGTGGAGCCGTAGCGCTTGACCAGGCCGCGGGCTTCGATCATGGCTCTACGGCGAACGGGATGGCGAGGTCGATGTCGGAGACCGGGTTGGTGACGGGTCCGGTCGCGAGATAGGTGGTGCGCAGGCCGAGGTCCTCGGGCGTGAGGGTGAGGCGATCACCCTCGTGCTCCAGCGCCTGCTCCTGCCCCCAGGCATCCAGCGACTCGCAAGCGACGCCCCACTGCACCGCCCCGTACCCGGCTGGCAGCGCGACGAACATCTCCAGGTGGGCCGGCTCGGTTCGCAACGTCAGCTCGGGATATTGCTCCGCGAGGGCACGTGCCTCCGCCTGCGGAACCGGCTTGCACCATTCGATCAGACCATCGCCGTCAGCGGTCGGGTGGCTCCAGTAGATGCAGAAGAACGCGCCTGCTCGTCCTTCGATCTTCGGGAGCGGGCGCTCGCGCAAGATCGCGATGAACTCCTTGCCGAACGCAAATTGCTCCTGGACGGCGACGCTGCGTTTCAAGCAGAGCAGGCTCCGCTCGGGCATCTCCCGGGTGGCGACTTCGTACATGACGGACCTCATTCCGCTCAGTCGGCTGACGAGGTAGTCGGCTAGCTCGCGCCGCGCGTCGTGTGCCGCTTCGGCGTCGCGCCAGTGCTCGGCGATGCGTTTCGCCGCCTCCCCCGGATCGCACGCGAGCAGCTCCTTGACCGCCTTAAGCGGCAACTGCAACTCGCGCATCATCACGACAAGGCGCGCCTGGTCGAGTTGGGCCGCGTCGTAGTAGCGGTAACCGCTGGCGTGGTCGACGCGCGAAGGCACCAGCACCCCGCGCTTGTCGTAGAGGCGCAGTGCCTTCAGCGACAGGCGGGACCGTCGGGCGAACTCCCCGATGCTGATTTCGTTCACGCTGACTCCCTCGTCGCCGGGCCGATCCGGCCCGGCAGGATGAGTGTGCGGTCTCCCCCAAGGTAAGAGTCAAATGGATCAGTCAGGCGGCGGAACGCGAGCACGTCCGCTCGGAGGAGCAGGCCGTTGGTGACCTGCTTGACCCAAAGAGCCCACGGTCGAGCATCTCCTTCTGCTGGCTGTATTCGACGGCGGCCAGGTAGCGGGCAGCCTTGTCCACGATCGGCCGGGCTGGGCGGCCGGGCGGTGCGCGGGATGCTCGGGCTGAAGGCTCGGCGGCTCGATGACTTCGCCCTGCGGATCGAACGGCCGAACGGTCCGTCGGTGACCGTGAACGTGGACAACTTTTACGCAGAAGCGCGACAGATCGACGGCCACGCGCGAACCGAGCGCCTGCGCCGGGCCGTGCTCGCGATGGTGCCCCAGCCCAGGGCGATGACCTCGGCCGCCGAAGCGGAGCCAATGTCGCTTAGCCAGAGAACAGCGGGCGGCCCAGTTCACCGCCATGATCGCGAAGACTTTTCTCCTGACGTAAATGATTCGTGCTCTGCGCGCGAAAAGTCTTCGCGGTAAAAAATATTTTCGCGATCATGGCGCTACTTGGGCCGATCCAATGGCCGCCCGATGCCACGCGGCACTCTCAGGCCTCATGATCAACTTAGGCTAAGCGACACTGGGTCAAGAGCTGATCGCTGCGACGCCCGGCAGGTCGTCGAAGCGGGCTTTCACGTCTTTGCTGACAACCGTCCGCCCGGTCTCTGCAGCATGAGCAGCAATGATCAGGTCGTGTGCTCCTCGTGGCGTGCCAGACTTGCGCACGTGAGCCAGCAGGCGACCATGGTGCGCCGCGGTGACGGGGGTGTAGTCCAGTACGTCGATCACCGACATGATGGTTGCTAGCGCGCGTGACCTCTGTGCCGCACGCTCTGGCGTGTCCGCCAGTTCGATGCCGACCCGGTACTCCGCCAGCGAGACCGACGCGATCGCGAGCTCGTCATCATCCAGGGTCGTTCTGTCGATTGTCCCCCGCTCGTACGCGATAAGGACGTTGGTGTCCAGGATCAGGCGTCGGCCCATGGGTCGGCCACCTCCGAAGTCACCATTGACATCGCCTCAGCGATGCTCTTCACGAACGCATCATCCGGCGGCGTGGTTCCGGCGAGCGCCGCCCTCAGATCCGCGCCTGTGCGGCGGCGGGCCGGTCCGATCTCGGCGACGGGGTTGTTGCCGCGCACGATTGTCACTGTCTCGCCACGCTCGACAGCGTCGAGCAGGTCGGAGAAGTGCCGGGAAGCCTCCGTGGCTGTCATAGTGCGCATGAAAGCAGAATATCTGATAATCAGATTTCTGGCCAGGGCTAGCCAGTCGCACGGCGATGGTCGGGCCAGACAAGCTCTGGTGCGAATGGAGTTCTTCACAGCGCCGAATCGCCTATTCCGGACATGCTTGGGTGGAAACCTTCACGGGCGCGGATCGGTGGGCGATCGCTAGGGTGACGTCCATGGACGCAAGCACCGAAGAACTAAGGGCCGCGCATGACGTTCTCTCCGAGTTCTACGCCGAGCGGCTAGCCGGCGCCCTCGACCGGATGCCGGAAGAGCGGGCGTTGCTCGGCCTCTTCTGCGAGCTGGTGCTCAGCGCCGACATCGGCGCGAAGGTCGGGGATATCGGCTGCGGTACGGGACGGCTTGATCCGTTTCTGGCGGCCCGCGGGCTGTCCCCGCGCGGAGTCGATCTCTCTCCCGAGATGATCCGGGTCGCCCGCCGCGAGCAGCCCGGTTTCGAGTACGAGGTCGCAGATCTGCGGGAGCTGCCGTTCGCGGACGCCTCGCTGGCGGGCATCGTCTGCTGGTACTCGCTGATGTACCTGGTGCCATCCGACCGGCCGGCGGCCTTCGCCGAGCTCGCGCGCGTGGTCAAGCCGGGCGGCTACCTGGTGACCGCGTTCAAGGCCGGCGACGGCAGCCTCAGGCGCGGCGGGCGCACCATCGGCCTCGGCGTCGAGTTCGACATCTACTGGCTGTCACCGGGCGAGATGGAGCGCCGGGTGAACGACGCCGGGTTCGCGACCGTCTTCTGGGCCGGGATTCCTCCCGAGAAGGAGGGGGCCTCGACCCAGGGATACCTGATCGCGCGTAAGGCCTCGTGAAGCCTGATGGTGAGGAGATAGTGGTGGACGCTTTCCTGCGTGAGATCGCAGAGGCCGTCCGGGTGTAGGGCGCGCGGGTCGGCGGTCGGCCACGGCCCGCCTAGCTGCCCCGCTTTGGCGTGTGTTGGCACACTTCGGCGTAGGGTGAGCGCCAAGTTGAGCCATGTCGAACCAGTTTGGCATCAACACGGCTTGCTATGGCGCCATTGTGGTGCCATACTGGAGCCATGGACCTCGGAACGTATGTCAGCAACATCCGCCAAGAGCTGGCCTTGGCCGCCGATGCCGGCGGCGATGACGCCCGCGCTCTGGCCGAGCGGCTCGCCGCCCCGCTGGAGTCGGCCCTGCGCCTGGCCCTGCTCGACGCCCTGTCGGACGCGGCCGACGAGATCACCCGTGACCTGGCGCCGGGATCGGTGCACCTGCGGCTCCGCGGCCGTGAGCCCGGCTTCGTCGTGACCCCGCCGCCGGCCGAGCCGCTCGATCAGGTCGACGCCCCGGCCGCCGAACTCCCGCCGGTCGCGCCGCAGGACGATGACGGCGCCATGGCGCGGGTCAACTTCCGCCTCAGCGAGAACCTCAAGGGCCAGATCGAGGAGGCGGCCGAGCGGGCCGGCCTGTCGGTCAACGGCTGGCTGGTCCGGGCGGCCGCCGCCGCCCTCGACGGCACCAGCCAGAGCCGCCGCCCCGACCGCGCCGCCCGCGGCTCCCAGCGCTACACCGGCTGGGTCCGCTAGCCGCCCCAGCCGACACCGCGCGGCCCGCGCGGCGCCATCACATCACCGGGCCTCATCACCCGGGCGAGCAGACAACAAGCCACCGCCGTCCCCGAATCCGGGGCCGGACAGCATCACACACCCATCAGGAGATTCCGTCATGCCCACCTTCGCCACTCCCGAGCCGATCACCGTCTCCATCGAACTGTCGGTCGGCGATGTCCGTATCGTCGCCTCCGACCGCGCCGACACCATCGTCCAGGTCAGGCCGACCGACGATTCCCGTGACCTCGACGTGCGCGACGCCGAGCAGACCCGCGTCGAGCAGACCCCCGGCGGTCTGGTGATCAAGGCGCCCCGCCCGCGCGGCCTCGGCCTGCTCGGCAAGCCGGGCTCGGTCGACGTCACGATCGAGCTGCCGGCCGGCTCCAGCGTGCACGGCGACTCGTCGGTCGCCGCCTTCCACACCAGCGGCCGCCTCGGCGACTGCCGCATCAAGACCACGGCCGGCAACGTCGACCTCGACGAAACCGGTTCCCTGGACCTGCACACCGGGGCCGGCGCGGTCACGGTGGGCAAGGTCGGCGGCGACGCCGACGTCACCACCGGCACCGGCCGCATCCGGCTCGGCGAGATCGACGGCTCGGCCGTCATCAAGAACTCCAACGGCGACACCAGGATCGACGCGGTCACCGGCAACCTGCGGATGAACGCCAGCAACGGCGACCTGACCGTAGGCCGCGCTGACGGGAACGTCACCGGCAAGTCCGCCAACGGCGAGATCAGGCTCGGCCAGGTCAGCAGCGGCACGGTCGAGGTCAAGACCAGCAACGGCGAAATCGAGATCGGCGTGCGGGCCGGCACCGCCGCCCGCCTCGACCTGTTCACCAGCTTCGGCCACGTGCGCAACCACATGGACTCCGCCGACAGTCCCGAGCCCACCGACTCCGTGGTCGAGGTCAGCGCCCGCACCAGCTACGGCGACATCGTGATCCGCCGCGCCTGACGGCCGCGCCGGCCTGCCCGCACGCAAACCCGCTCAGCCCACCCGGTGACACGAACCCTGAAAAGGAACACGGCATGACCACCACCATCCCAGCCCGGCTGGCCATCTCGGTCACCGGACTGCGCAAGTCCTACGGCGACCAGGTCGTGCTCGACGGCATTGACCTGGCCGTGCCCGAGGGCACGATCTTCTCACTCCTCGGCCCGAACGGCGCCGGCAAGACCACCGTCGTCCAAATCCTGTCCACGCTCATCAACGCCGACGGCGGCACGCTCCGGGTGGCCGGCCATGACCTGGCCACCGCACCCGACGCGGTTCGCGCCGCGATCGGCGTCACCGGCCAGTTCTCGGCTGTCGACAACCTGCTCACCGGCACCGAGAACCTGCTGCTGATGGCCGACCTGCACCACCTCGGACGCGCCCCCGGACGACGCCGCGCCGCCGACCTGCTCCGCCAGTTCGACCTGGTCGACGCGGCCGGCAAGCTGGCCGGGACCTACTCGGGTGGAATGCGGCGACGGCTCGACCTGGCCATGACCCTCGTCGGCGACCCGCGGCTGATCTTCCTGGACGAGCCGACGACCGGGCTTGACCCCCGCAGCCGCCAGACGATGTGGCAGATCGTCCGTGACCTGGCCGCCAGCGGCATCACCATCCTGCTCACCACCCAGCAGCTGGCGGAGGCCGACGAGCTCGCCGACCGGATCGCGCTGCTTGACCACGGCCGGATCGTGGCCGAGGGCACCGCCGACGAGCTCAAGCGCCGCATCCCCGGCGGGCACATCGAACTGCGCTTCGCCGAGCAGCGCGAGCTCGAGTCTGCCAGCCGGCTGCTCGCCGTCACGTCCCGCAACGAGGAAGCCCTGACCCTGCAGGTGCCGGGCGACGGCAACCTGCCGGCCCTGCGCGCCCTGCTCAACCAGCTCGACAGCGCCGCCATCGAAGTCGAGGGGTTGTCCATCCGCACCCCTGATCTCGACGACGTCTTCTTCGCCCTCACCGGCCAGCCCGACGACTTCGCCCGCCCCGACTCGCAGAAGGTGACCCAGTCATGAGCACCATGTCCTACGCCGCCGCCGATTCGGCGACCATGCTGCGCCGCAGCGTGCGGCACATGATCCGCTACCCCTCGATGACCCTGCTGCTCGCCTTCATGCCGATCGTCTTGCTGCTGATCTTCGTCTACGTGTTCGGCGGGACCCTCGGGTCCGGGCTCGGCCACGTCCCCGGCGGCGGCGGACGCGCCGCCTACATCAGCTACGTCGTGCCCGGCATCATCGTCTTGTCGATCGCCTGCGTCGTGCAGGCCACCGCGATCTCGGTGGCAATGGACATGACCACCGGTATCATCGCCCGGTTCCGCACCATGGCGATCTCGCGCTCCTCGGTCCTCACCGGCCACGTGCTCGGCACTCAGATCCAGGTGCTGTTCACGGTGGCGCTGGTCATCGGCGTCGGGCTGGCGATCGGCTTCCGGACGCACGCCAGCGCCGGAGCCTGGCTAGCCGTCATCGGCATCGTGATCATGACCAGCTTCGCGCTGACCTGGCTATCGGTGGCGCTCGGCCTGGTCGCCAAGACCGTGGAGTCCGCCAGCAACCTGCCGATGTTCCTGACCCTCCTGCCGTTCCTCGGCAGCGGCTTCGTGCCGACCGCCTCGATGCCGATCGGACTACGCTGGTTCGCCGAGTACCAGCCGTTCACCCCGGTCACCGAGTCAGTCCGCGGCCTGCTGGTCGGCGGCCCGGTCGCCGACCACGTGATCGTCTCTGCCGCCTGGATGGTCGGCATCGCGCTGGTCAGCTACGTCTGGGCCAAGCGGCTCTATAACCGCGGACCGCAACTGCCCCGGTGACCCACCGTCGTGGCTGGCCAGGCCGCGCGGGTCGACCGTGAAGCCAGGAGACCGAACCCCCGGTCTCCTGGCTTCACCGTTTCCAACTGCCGGGGCACGCCGCTGCAGAACGCAGCCGAACCCGGTCGGATTCTGCCGGGACGGTGACGAGGACAGCACCGAGGATCCGGCGATCAAGGACTGGCGGCCCTACCTGGAGAAATACGGCGCAGCGGTGGAGCGCGCCTTCGGCAGCATCGCGCGAAGTTCAGCGCGAGCTACCGTTCGCCCTCCGCGTCACGATCACCGGCGTGCGCGGCTTCTGCCAGCCAGGCTAGGTAACTGCGACAGTCGGATGCGTCGGCGACCTCATAAGACCCGGCCGCTACGCTCGGGGCTCCGGCTGGTCATTGGCAACACATTGCGACTAATTATTACTCTTAGTAGTTCTTGTCGTTAAATAGCCGTAGTGTCAAACATTTCCTGGGGCCCTCGGGCCAGTTAACGCTACCGTCTATATGACTGATTGGTTATAATGGTCCGTAGGGTGTGGGAGGTAAGCCTCCACCAAGATGTCGAAGCGTGGTACCTGTCGATCTGTCAAAACGACCCGGAGACCGCCGATCTCATCGAGCAGGCCGTCGATCTACTAGCGACCGAGGGCCCTTCACTCGGGCGACCGATCGTGGACCGAATCAAGGGGAGTAAGTACCACAACATGAAGGAGTTGCGCCCCGCGTCAGCCGGCGCGACCGAGGTCCGGATCCTTTTCGCGTTCGACCCCGGGCGCGAGGCGATCTTCCTCGTCGCGGGGGACAAGTCGGGTAACTGGGAAGGCTGGTACAGCGAGGCCATACGGCTCGCTGACCGGCGGTATGCCGAGCACTTGAAGGCTCTGGAGGCAGGCAGGCGATGAACGACAGCTATTCAAAGTGGAGCGACGTGCGGGCCAAGGGTCGTGCAGTTGACCCACGCCGCCCCACCGAGCAAGCCGCTGGCAAGGCTGTGGCCAGAGAGCGGCAAGTGGCGTACATCCGTGGCCAGCAGTTGGCCGAGATGCGTCAGACAGCGGAGATCACGCAGTCCGATCTGGCAGCGTCCCTCGGCGTGTCGCAGGCGCGCGTATCCAAGATCGAGCACGGCGAAAACTCCGGCATCGACGTCGTCCGCGCTTATATCGACGCACTCGGTGGGCACCTCGACGTCATCGCCAGCGTCGGCGGCCAGACCTGGCGATTGGCCTGACGAAGACGGCCCCCCTGGCCCTGCTCGCACAGCTTATCTACACAAGTGCAAACGTACTCACTCTCACCACGCTCAACGCGACGCTGGGACATCGAGGTCAGCGTGTCCTTGTATCCCAGCGAGAGCAGCGTCCCCGTGCCGGCGTTGACCTGTGCCAGCGAGTAAGCCGGGTCGGACTCATCGACGAAGACGAGCTCGCCGCCGCTGAGTTCCGGGGGTGGCGCCGATCAAGGTGGCGGCGGTCCGCGGATGGAGCAGGGTGAACGAGATCGCGAGGGTCGCCGGGGGTGCCAAGTGCGGCGGCAGGGCGGCGAAGCGCGGCGCCGAGTTGCAGCGCGGCGCTCCGCCGCGGATCGCGCAGCTCGTCGCGGAGCCGTCCGGAAGCGCCGTCGGCGTATTTCCCGCTGAGCGCTCCGCCGGCCAGCGCCGCCGACGGGATCAGCGACGCCCCGGCCCCGGCGAGGGCGTCGTCCATGGCCGGGTCCTCGACCCAGTCGGTCCGGGCCAGGCTGTAGGGCAGCTGCGCCGCGCACGGCGGCGGAATCGCCACCCGCTCCGCCTCCGCGGTCGCCGCCGCTAGGTCGCCTGCACTCCAGTTGACGACGGCCCACGCGCCGACCCGCCCGGTCGCCAGCACGGCCGCGATCTGCTCGACGGCGACCGGCACGGGAAGCCCGGCCGGGAGTGTGGACGAGTACAGCAGCCCGAGACGATCAAGCCCCATCCGCTCCAGCGACGCCTCGAGCTCGCCGATGGCGTCCTGGCGCGGCCAGAATGCCCACCAGAGCTTGTTCGAGATCGTGAGCGCGGCCGGGTCGGCCCCGACGGCTCGGAGCAGCTGACCGAAGAGCACCTCTGAGTAGCCGGTAGGGATCGGCGCGTTTCCCGTCTCGTCGTCATATCGGGCGTCGTCCAGGAAATCGATTCCCCGCTCGAGCGCGTAGCCGAGCAGGCGCTCGGCGTCGGCCCGGGGCAGCCGCTCGAACGTGCGCCACGATCCAAGCGCGATCCGGGAGACCTCGATCTCGGACCTGCCGAGGCGGTGACGGGGCAAAGCGGCTGCCATGGCTGGTCTCCTGGTCTGGTTGTAACGGCCGGGTCGGAAAGTGCAGCCCGGTCAGACCTTCTGCCATCCGTCCTCGTGCGGCTGGGCCGCGCGGGGTGACCCAGGGCCGTAGGGTTCCCGCGTGAAGACGAAGGTGCCCAGGTCCAGGTACTCGGCGACATCGTCGGTGGCGGGGACGAGGCGAAGCGTTTCTCCGGTGTAGTAGCCGTCCAGCCCCGTCCAGGTTCCGTCGCCCGAAGCCCGGAAACGGGACCCCCGGCCGGGCCCCGAGGCTGGTGTGAGCTCCAGCGTTTCCGGCGACAGCACGCGCAGCACGGTCGGACGCGGGCCCCAGTACCACAGGCCGGTGATCGCGAGAAGTTCCGGGCCTATGCCGGACCGCGGCTTCCACCGCTCCGGCAGGCGCGGCTCGCTTGACGCGACAATGTCGATGAGGTCGGCGCTGATCTCGGCGACAGCCGGTCCTGCGGTGGCGTTGGCGAGGGCCACCGCGCCAAGGCCATCGGCCGGGGACACCCACACGGTGGCGACGAATCCGGGCATCGACCCGGTGTGCCCGAACAGGGTGCGGCCCTGGCGCTCCAGGATCTGGACGCCGAAGCCGTATCCGCCCGCGCCCGAGGTCGGCGCGGCCGGAGTCCGCATCTCCTCCAAGGCCGCTGCCGGCAGTACCCGGTCGTCACCAGCGAGAAGGAACGCGGCCCACCGGCACAGGTCATCGGCCGTCGACCACAGGTCTCCGGCTGGTGCCATGTGTCCGGTGTGCTCGGTCGGCTCGGGCTGCATCACATCCGCCCACGGGTGGACGGCGAAGCCGCCCGCGTGAGGCGCCTGCGCCCGAAGCGTTGTCCGCATCATGCCGAGCGGCGCCAGAATCTCGCGGCGCACCGCCTCATCCCAGCTGTGCCCGCGCAGCCGGCCCGCGAGCGCACCGAGGAGCGCGAACCCAGGATTCGAGTAATGGAACTGACGTCCGGCCGGTAGCGGCTGCGGCCGGTCGCCGAAGATGTCGCCGAGCGAGGGCCGCAGATCACCCGGAGTGCGCTCCCACCATGGCCCGCGGGACTCGGCCGCCAGTCCCGCTGTATGCGACAGAAGCTGTGCGATCGTCACGGACCCAGCCTCGCTGGGGTCGAGGTACTTGCCGATCGGGTCGGCCAGGTCGAGCAGACCCTCCGCGCGCAGGCGCATGATCAGCACGGCGACGAACGTCTTGGTCAGTGAGCCGATGCGATACTGGGTGTCCCCGTCCGGCTCGTGGTTCTCCATCATGCTCCGCGAGCCGCACCACACCTGGACGCCGTCTCGGACCACCGCTCCGACCAGCGACGGCGTCCGGCCGTCGGCCTGGCCGGTGGCGACCCGGTGCAGCAGGGCCCGCCGCGTCGCTGGTAGCAGCTCCTCAGGCTTCCGCATGCTCAGGCGACCTCCTCCATCGCCTGGGCGAACTGGGCCTGGTAGAGCCGCGCGTAGGCGCCGTCGGCCGCCAGCAGCCCCGCGTGGGTTCCCTGCTCGACGATGTGCCCGTTCTCCATTACCAGGATCACGTCGGCGTCGCGGATGGTGGACAGCCGGTGGGCGATCACGAAGCTGGTCCGGCCCTGTCGCAGGGAGGCCATCGCGTGCTGGATGAGCACCTCGGTTCTGGTGTCGACCGAGCTGGTCGCCTCGTCCAGGATGAGCACGGCCGGCCGCGCGAGGAAGGCCCGGGCGATCGTGATCAGCTGCCGCTCGCCGGCGCTGACGTTGGTGCCCTCGTCGTCGAGCACGGTGTCGTAGCCGGCGGGCAGCGTCCGCACGAACCGGTCCACGTAGGTCGCCTTGGCCGCCTCGACGATCTGCTCGTGGGTGGCGCCGAGCGAGCCATAGGCGATGTTCTCCTCGATGGTGCCGCCGAACAGCCAGGCGTCCTGGAGCACCATGCCGGTCAGGCCGCGCAGTTCGTCGCGGCTCATCTCGGCGATGTTGACGCCGTCGAGCAGGATTGCGCCCGAGTCGATCTCGTAGAACCGCATCAGCAGGTTGACCAGGGTCGTCTTGCCCGCTCCGGTCGGGCCGACGATGGCGACGGTGTGCCCCGGCTCCACGGCGAGGGAGACGTGCTCGATCAGTGGCCGGTCCGCCACGTACCGGAATGACACATCGTCGAACTTGACCCGGCCCCGGACCTCGGCCGGCCTGACCGGCTCGGCCGCGTCCGGTGCCTGCTCCGGCGCGTCAAGCAGCGCGAACACCCGCTCGGCGGAGGCCACGCTCGACTGCAGCAGGTTCGCCATGCTCGCGACCTGGGTCAGCGGCTGGCTGAACTGCCGCGAGTACTGGATGAAGGCCGTCACCGCGCCGATGGTGAGCGAGCCGCCCGCGATCAGCAGGCCGCCGACGACCGCCACCAGCACGTAGTTCAGGTTCGACATGAACATCATCAGCGGCTGGATCGTGCCGGAGATGAACTGCGCCCGGGAGCTGGCCTGATAGAGCGCCTCGTTCTGCTCGGTGAAGGTCGCCATCGCCTCCTCCCGCTGACCGAACGCGGTCACCAGCGCGTGCCCGGTGTACATCTCCTCGATGTGGCCGTTCAGCCGGCCGGTGTACTTCCACTGGTTGATGAACTGCGGCTGCGCCCGCTTGGCGAGCTTGCGCATCGCCACCACCGAGGCGGGCACGGTAAC
The DNA here is from genome assembly GCA_963836195.1 of uncultured Actinomycetota bacterium. GTDB lineage: Bacteria > Actinomycetota > Actinomycetes > Streptosporangiales > Streptosporangiaceae > Trebonia. Next base: position 191,638 of record CAWIIX010000030.1, read on the forward strand.
CAGGGCGATCAGGGCCAGCTGCCAGGACACGATGAACATCAGCGCCAGCACGCCGACGATCGTCAGCAGCGAGGTCACCAGCTGGCTCAGCGTCTGCTGGACGGACTGCTGGAGGTTGTCGATGTCGTTGGTGACCCGGCTCAGGATCTCGCCCCGGGACTGCCGGTCGAAGTAGCTCAGCGGCAGCCGGGACAGCTTCGCCTGCACCTGGTCGCGCAGCCCGAGGACCGCCCGCTGGACCATGGAGGCGGTGATCCGGCCCTGGAACAGCGCGCAGATCGAGGCGCCGATGTTGAGCCCGACGACCAGGACAACAATCTGCCCCACGTGGCCGAAGTCCACCCCGCGATGCGACTCGTAGCCGTCGAACACGAGGTTGATCGCCTCGCCGAGCAGCCGGGGCGCGAGCACGGACAGGGTCACGCTGGCGACCGCGAGGGTCAGCGCCAGGATCGTGAACAGCCGGTACGGGCGCAGCAGGCCGAGCAGCCGCTGGCCGGAGCCCTTGAAGTCCAGCGGCTTCTCGGTCGACATGCCGCTCATGAAGCGGGCGGGACCCTGCATGGGGGCGGCCGGGCCCGGCCCGCGCGCGGGCGTCGCCCGCTCCTCGCCCGCGCCGCTCGCTCCGGCCCCCGCGCCGTTCGCTCCCGTGCTCATGCCGCGGCCTCCTGCTCGGTCAGCTGGGAGAGCACGATCTCCCGGTAGGTTTCGCTCGACTCCATCAGCTCGTCGTGGGTGCCGCGGGCCACGATCCGGCCCGCGTCAAGCACCAGGATCTGGTGGGCGTGCCTGATCGTCGCGACCCGCTGCGCCACGATGATCATGGTCGCGCCGGTCACCTCGGTCGCCAGGGCCGATCGCAGTCGCGCGTCGGTCGCGTAGTCGAGCGCGGAGAACGAGTCGTCGAACAGGTAGATCTGCGGCTGGTGGACCAGCGCCCGGGCGATGGCCAGGCGCTGCCGCTGGCCGCCGGACACGTTCGTGCCGCCCTGGGCGATGGCCGAGTCGAGTCCGCCTGGCATCCGCTCGACGAAGTCGCGGGCCTGGGCGATCTCCAGCGCGCGCCACAGGTCTTCGTCGGTGGCCTGCTGGTTGCCGTACCGCAGGTTGGTCGCCACGGTTCCCGAGAACAGGTACGGCTTCTGCGGCACCAGTCCGACGGCCGCCGACAGCTGAGCCGGGTCGAGCTCCCGCACATCGACGCCACCCACGAGCAGTGACCCGCCCGTCACGTCCAGCAGCCTCGGGATCAGGTTGACGAGCGTGGTCTTGCCGCTGCCGGTGCCGCCGATGATCGCCGTGATCCGCCCGGGCAGCGCGGCCAGGCTGATGTCGTGCAGCACCGGCTGCTCGGCGCCGGGGAAGCGGAACTCGACGTTCCGCAGCTCCAGCCGTCCGGGCTCCGGGCCCGCGGGCAGCGGGCTGACGGGCGCGCCGATGCCCGGTTCGGTGTCGACGACCTCCATGATCCGCTCCGCGCTGACCTCGGCCCGCGGCACCAGCATGAACATGAACGTCGCCATCATCACCGATGTCAGGATCTGGGCCAGGTAGGTGATGAACGCGGTCAGCGACCCGATCTGCATCGTGCCGTCCGCGACCAGGTGGCCGCCGAACCACACCACGGCGGTCGTGGACAGGTTCAGCACCAGCAGCACCGAGGGGAACATCAGCGCCATCAGCTTGCCCGCCCCGAGCGAGACGTCGAAGAGCTGGTTGCTCGCGCCGGAGAACCTCGCCCGCTCCTGCGGGTCGCGCACGAACGCGCGGATGACCCGGACGCCGGTGATCTGCTCGCGCAGCACCCGGTTGATGTTGTCCAGCCGCTCCTGCATCTGCCGGAACAGCGGCCGCATCCGGCGGATGATCAGCCCCAGGATGATGGCGAGCAGCGGCACCGCGACCAGCAGCAGCGACGACAGCGGCACGTTCTGGTTCAGCGCCAGGATGATCCCGCCGATGCACATGATCGGCGCGGATAGCAGCAGGGTGAACGTCATCAGCGCCAGCATCTGGACCTGCTGGACGTCATTGGTGGTCCGGGTGATCAGCGACGAGGTGCCGAGGTGGTTCACCTCCCGGTCGGAGAACATCAGCACCCGGCCGAAGATCGCCTGCCGGACATCGCGGCCGAGGGCCATCGCGACCTGGGCGCCGAAGTAGATCGCCCCGATCGCGCAGATGATCTGCGCGAGGGTGATCGCGAGCATCACGCCGCCGGTCGTGAGGATGTAATGGGTGTTGTGCAGGACCACGCCGTTGTCGATGATGTCCGCGTTCAGCGTCGGCAGGTAGAGCGTCGCCAGCGTCTGCGCCAGCTGGAGCACCAGCAGGAACGCGAGCGGCTTACGGTAGGGCCGCAGATAGAAGCGCAACAGGCGGATCAGCACGTGACTCTCGCATCCTCCGATGGACGTTGGGCTGCCTGACGACTTTAGCTGTTCCGCGACCCCGGCTAGAACAATTAATCTCCCCGAGAACCTGCTGGCCACGGGCATTGGGTAACGTCGGCAGGTCGGCGCCGATACAGGGCTGACTGTGGAGAGGCAGGAGGACTGATGGACGAGGGACTTCCGCTGGTCGGCGTGATCGGCGCCGGCACCATGGGCGCGGGCATCGCCCAGGTGGCCGCGCTCGCGGGCCACCGGGTGCTGCTGGCCGACGCGGTCGACGGCGCGGCCGGGCGGGCCATCGACCGGATCAGGGAGCGGGTCAAGGCACAGGTGGCCAAGGGACGGCTGGACGCCGATCCTGACGCGCTTGACCTCAGCCCGGCCGCGATCTCCGACCTGGCCGGCGCGGGCGTGGTCGTCGAGGCCGTTGTCGAGGACCTCGACGTCAAGCGGGCGCTGTTCGCGGAACTCGAGCAGGTCGTGACGGCCGACTGCCTGCTCGCGTCCAACTCGTCGTCGCTGACGCCGACCGCTGTGGCGGCCGGGCTGGCGCACCCGGAGCGGCTGGTCGGGCTGCATTTCTTCAACCCGGTGCCGGCGATGCGGCTGGTCGAGGTGATCTCCGGCCTGGCTACGGGGGAGCGGGCCGCGGATCAGGCGACGGCGCTGGCGCAGGCGTGGGGCAAGACCGTCGTCCGGTCGGCCGCCACTCCCGGGTTCATCGTCAACCGGATCGCCCGACCGTACTACGCCGAGGCCTGGCGGCTGCTTGAGGAGCACGCGGCCGTTCCCGCCGTGATCGACGCGGTGCTGACCGGGGCGGGCGGGTTCCGGATGGGGCCGTTCGCGCTGATGGACCTGATCGGCCACGACGTCAACGAGTCGGTCACCCGGTCGGTCTGGGCGTCGTTCGGCTACGATCCGCGGTTCGCGCCGTCGCTGGCCCAGCGGAGCCTGGTCGAGGCCGGCTGGCTCGGCCGCAAGACCGGCCGAGGCTGCTACGACTACGCCGACGGCGCCGCCCCCGCCACCGCGACCCCGGCCGCGCCCCAGCACGCCCCCGCGTTCGTGATCAGCCACCCCGACGCGGAGCTGACGCAGCTGCTGGCCCGGTCCGGCGTGTCCGTGCAGCAGGCCGCGGCCGAGCGGCAGGACGGCGATCACGCCCTGGTTGAGCTGCCCGGCGGCCCGCTCCTCGCGCGGTGCGCCGGCGTGACCGCCAGCGCGCTGGCCGCCGCCGAGGGAAAGCCGGTGATCGTCGTCGACCGCACGCTCGACGACGCCACCGCCACCGCCGTCGCGGTGGCGGCCTCGGCCGACTGCCCGGCCGACGCCCTCGACATGGCGGTCGGCCTGCTGCAGGCAGCCGGCCTGGACGTCTTCGTCATCGACGACGTCCCCGGCCTGATCGTCACCAGGACGGTCGCGATGCTGGCCAACCTCGCCGCCGACGCGGTCGGGGGCCGGGTGGCGAGCCCGGACGACATCGACACCGCGATGCGGCTCGGCGTCAACTACCCGCAAGGCCCGCTGGCCTGGGCCGGCCAGTGGGGACTGAGCACGGTGCTGGGCACCCTCGACGAGCTCGAGAGCTGGTACCGCGACGGCCACTACCGGGCCAGCCCGCTGCTGCGCCGCGCCGTGCTGACGAACGGAGCGCTGTCGTGAGCAACGGAGCGCTGTCATGAGCGGGAACCCGGGAAACCCCGATGACCCGGCTCATCGGGTTATGCCAGCATGGCCGGATGGATCAGACTGAGGCACAGGCCTTCGCCGAGCAGTGGGTCAAGGACTGGAACGCGCACGACGTTGACGCGCTGCTCGCGCACTTCACCGACGACGTCGTCTTCACCTCCCCGGTGGCCATCCGGGTGCTCGGCGGCGACGGGGTGATCCGGGGCAAGGAGGCCCTGCGCCGGTACTGGTCGGAGGGCATCCGCCTCATCCCCGACCTGCGCTTTGAGGTGCTGGCCGTCTACGTCGGCATCAGCACCCTGGTCATCAACTACCGCAACCAGGCCGGCGGCGTGGTCAGCGAGGTCCTCACCTTCGACGGCCCCCTCGTCCGCGAGGGCCACGGCACCTACCTGGCGCAGGTCTGAGGCGCCGTCGGCGCCCGGGTGCGAGCGGGCGGTGGAGGCGGAGTCACGGACCGTTCGGGACGATCATGATTTTGACCCTGCTAGGACTACCGCCAACGCGGGCCTCCACGTCATCGTGGTGGACCCCGCCTACACGTCCCGATGGGGTGCGCAGCACTGGCTCGCGCCGCTGCGGGCGCATCACAAGGAAGCCTCCGGCCACCATGCAGCCGCACTGGTGATCGGGAGACGCGGGCAGGGCCACCGGGCCAGGCGCCGAGCGAACGGGAACCTGACCGCTCCGGAGGATGCGGTCAGGCCAGCCCGGGCGCGGACCTGGGCCACACCGAGAACCCCGCCCGCAAACAGGAAACCCGCCGCCCCACGAAACGCCCGGCTGCCGCACGGCACCAAGACCGGGCCGCCTCACCGGATCACGGCAGGGGACCAGGAGGCCCAAGACCGTTCGGGGCCGCCCACCAGGGCAGAACTCACAACTGCTCAGTGTTCAGGAACGGTTCCTGACTCTTGCGCTCGCGCTATCAGCGGGCCGTACATCTCCGGGTAGCGCTCGTAGTCAAACGGGGCCTCAGGGTCGGCGCGGACCTGCTGGTCGAGCATGGTGGCCTCATCGCCGACGAGGATCCGCCAGGCGCCGGACCGCACCCCGTCCAAGATGATGGTCGCCGCCTGCGCCGCAGTGAACCCCTGGCCCCGGAACTCGTCTCTGATCCGCGGCATCGCCTGGCGGAGGTCATCGGCCGTGAAGTCTTCGGCCAGCAGCCCCATCCCGACCAGTATCGCCCGCGCCACCTCCGGCACCTGCTCCATCAGCTCGGCGTCGCTCAGCTGCTCGAGATCGGGCAGGCCGAGGGCGCGGCGGGAATTCGCGGCCATCTCGGTGTTCACCTGACCGGGCATCACCACCACGACCCGGACCTGCGGCGCATTGGCGCGCAGGTCCGGGATGAGCGCCTCGGAGAAACCCTTGATGGCGAACTCCGACGCACAGTACGCGGTGAGCGGCACCCCATGGCCGGCCGTGGCCCAGAAACCGGCCACGCTGCTCATGTTGACCAGGACGCCGTCGCCGCTGGCGATCAGCAGCGGCAGGAACGCGCGGGCGCAGAAGTACACGCCCCGCCAGTTGATGGCGAAGGTGCGTTCCCACTCCTCGCGCGGGTCCTTGACGAAGCTGCCGCCGCCGACGACGCCCGCATTGCTGACGACCAGGTCGACATGATCGCTGCCGTGCTGCTCAAGCAGCTCATCGCGGAACCGCAGCACCTGCGCCTCGTCGGAGACGTCACAGGTATGGCCGGTGACCGCGACTCCGGGCGGGGCGGTCGCCCACGCCGTGGCCGCGGTCACCGCGACCGTGTCGGGATTCAGGTCGCAGGTCGCGACCGAGCATCCCGCCGCCGCGAGCTGGCGGACCAGTTCGCGGCCGATCCCCGAGCCCCCGCCGGTTACCACCGCGAGCTTGCCGGTGAACGAGTCCATGGCCACGATCGTTACCTGCGGTCCCACTGCTCGTCAACGATCCAGGGGGCCTGTAGCTCCAGGCGCCGCCGGGACGCGTAGTTCATCTCCTGAATGGTCAGGTGGATCCGATGGCACGCTTCCCGGAGCCGACCGCGCCCGGCCGGGATGACCGGCTCTGCCGTCCTGGACTGAGTTCCCTTGAGGGTAAGTTGTGCGCTCATTGCCTTGTCCTGCCTGCTCGGAACTGGCCGGTGATCCGGCCCTCAGCCATAGGTTCGCCCTCCGCGCCCGGTCTGCGGCAGGGGTGGTTTCGCCCCTCTTACCACGCGGCCAGGACCGGGGTGGAATCACCCACGGCGCCGGCCTCAGACCAGGCCGGCGCTGAGGGCCAGGCGAGTGAGGTCGGCGCGGCGCCGGCATCCGGTCTTATCGCGGATGCGGTCCAGGTGCGATCCGACCGTGCGCACGCTGATGGACAGCAGGCCGGCGATCTGCGCATCGGTGTGCCCGCGGGCAACCAGGGTGACCAGCTCCCGTTCCCGGGGGCTGAGCGCTTCCAGGCCCGGTGCCGCGGCCGGCCGCTCCAGGCCCGCGGCGGTGAGCATGAGAACGTACTCGGCCGCGGTGGCCAGGCTCATCGCCGCGCCGCGACCCTCGGCCGCCCGCGTCGCGGCGGGCCCGAGCGCCTGCCGGGCTTCGCCCAGGGCCACCTGCCGCTGGGGCCAGCCCTCGGGCAGATCCGGCTGCAGCGGGGCCGAGAACCCCTCGCGCTCCAGCGCGGCCACCGCCGCCCATACCGTGACGGCCTCGGCGAAGAGGCCGGTGCGGGCGCACAGGTACCCGCAGCAGTCGAGGTCCTCGAGCGCCTTTCTGCGGACGCCGGTCCGCAGGGCGGTCTGCAGGGCCTCTCGCAAGTGTGCGGCGGCGTCACCGTAACGGCCCGAGCCGAGGTCGAGAACCACCATCTTCTCGAGCAGGTTCCCCAGGCTCCACAGGTCGCCCGCGTCCCGGGCGCTTGCCAGCCCAGCGGTGCACGTCCGCTCAGCGGCGGCCAGGTCGCCGACCTGTATGAGCACCGTTGTCAGGGTGTAGCCGCAGGCCCGGGCCACGGGGCCGCGCAGGTCGGCCGAGATGCGGTCCGCCTGCCTTGCCACCTGCACGGCGCCCGCGCGGTCGCCGGCGACACAGGCGACCAGGCTGAGGATCGCCAGTGCCAACGGCTCTGCGACCGGGTCATCACCGTCACGGGCCAGGGCCACGGAACGGCGGACATCGTCGGCCGCCTCGGCGATCCGCCCCAGGCCGAGCAGCGTCGCCGACCGGCCGCTGAGGCACCTGGCCAGCAGCGGGAACGACCCGCGATCGGTGTTGGCGTCGCGGACGGCGGTGAAGTGGCGGAGCGCCCCGGCCGGATCGGCCGAATCCATCGCCGCCTCACCGAGCCAGGTGTGACAGGCGCACCACGCGCCGCTGCCCGCGGCGGCGCGGTCGACGGCGGCGCGCAGCAGCGGCACCTGACCCGCGAGCCGCCCGCGGATCTGCCACCACCACGCCAGCGCAGCCGCCAGGCTCGGCGCCACGGCCGCGGCAGGGGCGAGGGCGTCGTCGTGGTCCAGGGCCCAGTCCAGCGCTCGGCGCAGGGTGGCGTCCTCGGCATCCAGCCACCGAGCGGCGGCAACCTCTCCATGGCCGGCCGCCAGCACCGATAGGGCCTCCTCGGCCACCCGCAGCGCGTAGTCGGCCAGCGCGCCGGCCACGGCGTCACCCTCGCCGGCCTCGGCCAGCAGCCCTGCCCCGTAAGCCCGCAGCGTCTCCAGCATCACGTACCGGGATCGGCCGTCCAATCCGGCCCGCGGCGGGACCAGCAGCGAGCAGTCGACCAGGTGGAGGACGGCCGGGCCGGCGTCAGCCCCCGCGACCGCCTCGGCCCCCTCGAGCGTGAACGGACCCGGGAACACCGACACCGCGCGGAACACCCGCCGCTCCCGATCATCCAACAGCCGGTAACTCCACTCCACGGTGGCCGCCAGCGACCGCTGTCGGGCCGCCGCGAGCCGGTCTCCCGTCTCCAGCAGGGCGAACCGGTCATCGATCCGGTCGAGAAGCTGAGCCACGCCCAGAGCCTCGACCCGCGCCGCCGCCAACTCAATGGCCAGCGGCATCCCGTCGAGCCGCGCGACCAGGCGCGCCACCACGGGCGAGGTCGCCCCATCGAGCGTGAAGCTCGCGTCCGCCCGGCGCGCCCGGTCCGCGAACAGCGCCACCGCCTCGGACCCGTCCGGATCCGCCGGATTATCCGGGTCGGGTACCGTCAGTGGTGCCAGCCGGTATCGTGCCTCCCCGGCTATTTGCAGCGGCTCCCGGCTGGTGGCAAGCACCCGGATGTCATCGGCGCCGAGCAGCAGCCTGCCGCATAGCTCGGCCGCCGCGCCGATCACGTGCTCGCAGTTATCCAGCACTAGCAGCAACTGCCGTCGGGCCAGCGCGTGCGTCAGCGCATCGGCGGCCGACGCCGGGGGCAGCCCGCGGATCCCCAGCGCCGTCGCCACCGCGGCCGCCACCTGCGTCGGGTCCCGCACGGCGGCCAGCTCGGCCAGCCAGACCCCGTCGGCGAACCGGCCCGCCACCTGCCTGGCTACCTCGCCGGTCAGCCGCGTCTTCCCGGCGCCGCCCGGCCCGGTCACGGTCACCAGGCGGTACTGACTCAGCTGGCCAGCGATCTGGTCGACCGCCGCGACCCGGCCCACGAAGCTGGTCAGGGCGGCCGGAAAGCCGTGCATGCTTCCAGCGGCGTCGATCACCGCAGACGGCTCCACAGCGGTTACCATAACCGCACCCCGCGGCCGTCGTACAGCTGAAGGCTTGCGCCGCCGCCCGGGACCGAGCCGCAGACACGGGGCGAGCTGGTGGTCGACGACGTGGTCAGCAAAAACCTCGCCCAGGCCCTCGCCAATCTAGCCAACGACGCGGGCTCGGCCGCCCGGGTCGAACGGCTGGTGGTGATGGCGCGCCCGGCCGACCTGGACGCGGGCGAGATCACCGACAAGGGCTACGTCAACCAGCGGAAGGTCCTCGCCCGCCGGGCGGCGCTGGTCGAGATGCTGTACGCCGAGCCCGCCCCGAGGGAGTGGTTGTGGCGGAAAGGAACGCCTGATGCGCTCCACCCGGCTGCGCTCGTCCGTGCCCGACGAATAAAGACTAGGTTCGCCGCTAGCGGAGTATGCAGCTAGAAGCCTCCAGTACCGGTAAGCTCACGGTCTGGCGCGGCGAGGTCGCGTCGTGGCATGGCGGATAGAGGACGTGGACAGTATGGCTACAGGCACAGTGAAGTGGTTCAACGCCGATAAGGGGTTTGGCTTTATCGCCCCTGACGACGGCACGGCGGACGTGTTCGTGCACTTCTCGGCGATCGCGAGCTCGGGCTACCGGTCGCTGGATGAGAACCAGAAGGTCGAGTTCGACACGACCCAGGGGCAGAAGGGCCCGCAGGCGGAGAACGTCCGCCCGCTCTGAGGCCTAACCAGGCGGATAACCGCCACGGCGCGCTGGCCTGGCCGGGTCGGCGATAGCAGATCCCGGCCTGAGGCGGCACCTGCGCCGCCGGCCAGCGTGCTGCCGTGCCTGGGAACCGAGCGTTCCCGGCCGGAGCTCCCCGATTTATTCGATGGCACCCGCCCGCGCGGCGGCGTACCGTCGCGCCCATGACTCCACATGCCCCGGCCGGGCTGTCGATCCGGGCGGAGACCGCTGACGAGCAGGGCGCGGTCCGTAACCTGCACGAACTTGCCTTCGGCGACGGTGAGCGAGTGCCAGACCTGGTGGACGCGCTGCGCGCCGCCGGGGCGGCGCTGCCGCCGCTGTCATTCGTCGCCGACCTCGACGGCCGCGTCGTCGGGCACGTGATGCTCAGCGCCTGCCGTCTGGACACGCTGCCGCGGCTGGTCGACGTCTACTCGCTCTCACCATTGGGCGTGCTCCCAGCGCATCAGCGCCACGGAATCGGCACCAGGCTGATCGAGCATGCGCTCGCGGCGGCCGACCGGCAGGGCATTCCCCTGGTCTTCCTCGAGGGCTCGCCCGACTACTACGCTCGGCACGGCTTCCGCGCGGCCGAGGGGCTGGGCTTCCGGCCGCCGACGCTGCGCTACCCGCCGGGCGCCTTCCAGGTGGCCCGGCTCTCCGCGTACCGGGACTGGATGACCGGCACCTTCATCTACGCGGATACGTTCTGGGCGCTGGACTGCGTGGGACTGCGCGGTCAGCAACTGGCCGAGTACGGCGTCACGGCCTGACGGCCTGCCGCCGACCCGCGTCGTCCTAGCCGGTCACGCCAGCTCCAGGACCGCCTGGGCGGCGTTGTGCCCGCCGAGGCCGGAGACGGCGCCTCCGCGCACCGCGCCCGAGCCGCAGATCAGCACGTTCGCCCGGCCGGAGTCGACCCCCCAGCGCGCCGCGGGCGTGTCCAGCGCGGCCGCGTCGTCCGCCCACGGCCAGCTCAGGTCGCCATGGAAGATGTGGCCGCCGGGCATCCGCAGGTCCGCCTCGACGTCCTGCGGGATCTTGGCCTCGATGCAGGGCCGGCCGTCGGGGTCGCGGGCGACGACCGACTCGATCGGGTCGACCAGGTGCCGGTCGAGCGAGGCGATCGCGCGCGCGACCGCCAGCTCCTTGCGCTCGGCCCGCGTCGCCGGGTCGGCGAACAGGGTGGCCGGCAGGTGCAGGCCGAAGTACGTCAGCGTGTGCGTCCCGGCCGGAACCTCGCCCAGGATCGAGGGATCGGTCAGCGAGTGGCAGTAGACCTCGCCCGGCAGGCGCGCGGGGACCTGCCCGCCGGCCGCCTCCGCGTAGGCCCGCTCGAGGTCCGGGTAGTCCTCGCCCAGGTGCAAGGTCCCGGCGAACGCGATCCGCGGGTCCGCCCCCGACGCCAGCCGCGGCAGCCTGCTGAGCAGGAAGTTGACCTTGAGCTGGGCGCCGACCGGCTTCTCGGCCGGGTCTGGTTCCGCCCCGAGCAGGCCCGCAAGCACCCACGGGGCGATGTTGGCGAGGACGAAGCGGGCCCGCAGCGTCCGCGTCCCCGCGCCGTCGGCGATGTCGACCTCGGCGCCGCCGTGCCCGCCGCGGATCGCGGTCGCCTCGGCGTTCACGACCAGTTCGGCGCCGGCCGCGCGGGCCGAGGCGGCGAGCGCGCCGGTGACCGCGCCCATCCCGCCGACCGGCACCCGCCACTCGCCGGTGCCGTTTCCGATCAGGTGGTAGAGGAAGCAGCGGTTCTGGATCAGCGACGGCTCGTGCATGCCCGCGAAGGTGCCGATCAGCGCGTCGGTCGCGACCACGCCGCGCACCGTCTCGTCACCGAAGCGTCGCTCGACCGCCTCGCCCAGCGGCCGCTCGACCAGGTCCCGCCACAGGCCCGGATCGATCTGCCCGCGCACCTCGGACTCCCGGGGGAGCGGCCGCGTCAGCGTCGGGGCGACGCCCGCGGCGACCTCGCCGACCTCCTCGTAAAACCGCCGCCAGGCCTCATACTCGGCCTCGGAGCCGGTCAGCGCCCGGAAGCTGTCCCTCGTGGCCGCGCCTTCCGGCCGCTCGACCAGCAGCCCCCCGGCGACGCCGTCGCGGAGCACCGGCGTGTACGACGCGGTCGAGCGCGATGCGAGCCGCAGGTCGAGATCGAGGTCCCTGATGATCGACTCCGGCAGCAGCGACACCAGGTACGAGTACCGCGACAGGCGCGTGGGGAACCCGGGGAACGCCCGCGCGGAGACCGCGGCGCCGCCGGTGTGGTCGAGGCGCTCCAGGACGGCCACCGACAGCCCAGTCCCGGCCAGGTAGGCGGCGGCGGTCAGCCCGTTATGCCCCCCGCCGACAATCACCACGTCATAGGCATCGCGCTGCGTCAGGGGCTCACTCATGCGCCCGATATTACGCAAAGATCAACTTCATGATCTCGAACGGACCCTGCCCTCCGCGTCACGGCCTCGTTAGTCTCAAGAGAGAAGCAGCCGATGCCCCCGGTGTCAGACCGCGGCGATGACGGCCTCCAGCGGGTGCGGCATCCGGTCAGCGGCGATCGCCTCGGTCAGCAGGCGGGCGTAGCGGAGCTTGCGCCGCGAACCCGCCCCGAGGAAGCGCCGCAACTGCGCCGCCTCATTCTTTCCCCGCCACGCGGGCTGCCGCTGGATGGTGCGGAACGCCTCAAGGTCACCGTGCGCGTCCAGCACCTCAACCGCCAGGGCGGTTCCGGCGGCGCGGATGAGCTCGTCCTCCAGATCCTCGACGCAGACCGCGAAACCGAGGCGCTCCAGGTCGCCCCGCGAACCGGGGGAGCCGAGGCCAGCCGCCGCCAGCCCGCGCCGGACGATGTGCTCCTCGGCCGCGTCGCACAGCCCGGCCAGCCGCGCGCCGTTTCCCTCGGGGCCGAACCGCCGCAGGTAGCGGGTCATGCCGTGAACGCCGCCGGTGGGCAGTACCGCGATCCCCTCGGCCGCTAGGTCGCGGCCACGTCGGGCGGCCAGGGTCTCGACCGCGATCTGGTCGCTGACCCCTTCAACGAGCACGACGGCGCGGGCGCTCGCCGCTCTCGGCAGTGCCGCCAGGGTCGCCTCGGTGGCGGCGGCCGGGCCGCTCACGTATCCGGCGAGAAGGTCCGCGCTGTCGTCCGCCCGCATGCCACCACTGTTAGCCACCGCCTCGGGATGCGCCAGCCGATTTAGCCCGGGCGTCCCCGGGAGTCACTGGCCGGTCGCGGTCACCCGTGGCGCCGGGATCGACGCTGGCTCCGGGGTGGCTGCCAGCGCCTGCAGGATGATCTCGGTGACGGTCTCCAGCGGGATCGCGGTGGAGTCGATGACCAGGTGGTAGTGACGGGTATCGGTCGGGTCGGCCCGGTACAGGCGGCGGACGTAGGCGTCGCGGGCCCGGTCGGCCGCCTCCAGGTGGCGCCGGGCCTCGTCGGATCCGATGCCCTCGATTGAGGCCCCCTGCACGACGCGGAGATCGGGCGGCCCGTCGAGGCGCACGTGGAAGCCCTGGTTCTTGCCGAGCACGACCGCCGCCCCGCGGCCGAGGATCACGCCCGCGCTGGCGGCCGCCATCCGCCGGATGCCTTCTTCGCAGTGCTGGCGCAGGCTCTCGTCCTGGTGATAGGCCGGGATGGGCGACTGGGTGGGGCCGAGCGGCACGGTGTGCATCAGCGAGGCGAGCAGCCGGTGGGCCGGGGTGAGCCTTGCCTCTTCCGGTCCGAGCCGTTCGAAGCAGGGCTCCGGCCCGGTTGTGCCCCCGGTGCTGGTGGTCGCCCGCTGCAGGAAGGGGACGCCGAGCCGCTCCGCCAGCGCCGGCGCGACCACGGCCCCGCCCGCGCCGTACGAGGCCGACACGGTGACCAGCCTGGCCCGATAGGAACTCATCGCGTCTCCGTTCGTCTGGCGTTCACGCAACCCAACCCTGCCGCTGATTCTTGATGAAGACCGCGCGCATTACAACGGCAACTCGTGCAATTCGCTAGCCTCCTGCCGTGCTGACTCCGATCCTGGCGACCGAGGACCCGTACCGGACAGCGGCCATCTTCTGCCGCGCCGGCTGGCAGCTCGAGTTCGAGACGCCGCCGGACAGCGGCGATCCGCTGGCCTGCGTGTCCCTGGCGGGCTCACGAGTCCTGCTCGGCACGTCCGAGCCGCAGTTCCTCGCCGAGAATGAAAGGCCATTCCGCGGTGCCGGCGTCGAGTTCCACATCGACGTGCCGTGGGTGGAGATAGCAGCCATCCACCGTGCCCATCAGGCCGTGGATCCGTCGACGAGCCCGCTCGAGGACCGGTCGTGGGGGGAGCGTGCCTTCCACACCACCCTGGGCGGCTACCGTTTCCTGATCGCAAGCCCGCTCACCGACAGCGCGGAGGCGGATCCCACCGCATAACGAAGACGCGGAGGCCATCCGCCGCTCGGCCTCGAGCGCGATCCGCTCGGCTACCTCGGCGGCGGGCACGTGCGTGGTGTCGATGACAAGGTCGGCGGCCGATTCCATCCACGGCCGCGCCTTCTCGTAGTCGCCGATGTGATCGAGGCGCCACTGGCATGCGCGGGCCCAGACTTCGTCGGCCGTGATGCGTGCGGCCAGAAGTCGGAGTCGACGTGAAGGAGCACATGGAAGATGTCCAGCCGGGTCCGCTCGAAGCCCGCGGTCAGTTCCTGCCAGTAGTCCTCACGCAGGACTGTCTGCACGGCAATCAGATGCTGACCGGTAAAGCGGGCGATGTTCTCGGTGAAGACCGGGACCAGCTCCCGCCACGGCGGCGAGATCCTGGAAGTCCCTGAACTCATGGTCGTCCAGCGTCGCTCCTCAGCAGGTACCCGACCTCCTCGGGATCGAAGGACCGGGCATTGGCCAGCCGCCCGGCCAGGTACCCGGCGGTCGTGGTCTTCCCTGCCCCGAACGTGCCGTTGAGCCAGATGATCACGCATGGATCCTTTCATGCCTGACCGTCACACGTTCGGCGGAACACCGACGAACGGCGCGCAGTTGCAGGTGGTGCACCGCGCGCCCGCACCCAGCGGGCGACCCTACCGGTGAAGGAGCGCACGTGTCTGACAACTACCGCAAGGACCCCGAGGCCATCTCCGAGCTGACCCCGGAACAGTACCGGGTCACCCAGAAGAGGGGCACCGAGCCGCCGTTCAGGAACGAGTACTGGGACAACAAGGAGCCCGGCCTCTACGTCGACGTGGTGTCCGGCGAGCCGTTGTTCGCCTCGGTCAGCAAGTACGACAGCGGCACCGGGTGGCCGAGCTTTACCGTCCCGATCGAGCCGGAGAACATCGTCAAGCGCCGGGACTTCCGCGCGCTCGGGCTCGCGACCGAGGTCCGCTCCGCCCGCGGCGACAGCCACCTGGGCCACGTGTTCCATGACGGGCCGAAGGAGGCCGGCGGCCTGCGCTACTGCATTAACTCCGCCGCCCTCCGGTTTATACCGGTCGATGACCTGGAGAGCGAGGGCTACGGCGCGTACCGCGAGCTGTTCGAGGGCTAATTGAGGTGCGCGGCGCCGGGCGCCGCTGAAAGACTGCGCGCATGCCGCAGGCGCAAGTGTCGGACGGGGTCTCCATCGCGTATGACACGTTCGGACGGCCTGGTGATCCGCCCGTCCTGCTCGTGATCGGCCTCGGCGCGCAGCTGATCGCGTGGCACGAGGACTTCTGCGCGGTGCTGGCGGGGCGCGGCCGGTACGTGATCCGCTACGACAACCGCGACTGCGGCCTGTCCACCAGGTTCGATGACCGCCCGGTCGACGTGGGCCAGTTCATCGCCGCGGTCAGCAGCGGCGACATCCCCGCCGCGCGGGCCATGGTTCCGTACTCTCTGGGCGACATGGCCGACGACGGCCTGGGCCTGCTGACCGCCCTGGGAATCGAGAAGGCGCACGTCGTCGGCTCTTCCATGGGCGGGATGATCGCCCAGACGATGGCCATCGAGCACCCCGACCGGGTGCTGACGCTCACCTCGATGATGTCCTCGACCGGGGAACGCGAGTACGGCCGGTCCACTCCGGCCGCCCAGCAAGCCCTCTTCGCCCCGCCGCCAGCCGATCGCGAGGGCTATATCAGCGCGTCCGAGAAACAGCTGACCTGGTCCTCCAAGCGCTACGCCGACGTAGACGCGATCCGGGATCTCGCCGCGCGGAGCTACGATCGCGCCTACTACCCGGCGGGCGTCGGCCGCCAGCTCGGCGCCATGACCCTGGCCGGCTCCCGCGCGCACGCGCTGCGGACCCTGACGGTGCCGACCCTGGTCATCCATGGCCTGGACGACACGCTGATCGACCCCAGCGGTGGCAGGCGCACCGCCGAGCTCGTCCCCGGCGCCAGGCTGCTGCTGGTCCCGGACATGGGCCATGACCGACCCCGGGAACTATGGGAGACGATAATCGACGCCATTGAGGGTGGCTTTGGCGACAGCGGGCGATAAGCACGTTGCTCTTACGCCATTGCACCAGCCACGTCAGTCACCGCAATCACGGCGGTTCCGCAATTGGTCGGCATGATCGCGAAGGGTTTTATCCTGACGAAGGATAATTGTCCTATAAGGGCAAAAATCCTTCACGATAATAAAATTATTCGTGATCCCCGCCCCTCTGACCGCAACCGGGCGCCAGCGGCACGGCCAGACGGAAAGCTCAGGCGTCGCGCTCGATCGGGCAGCTCATGCAGCGCGGGCCGCCCCGCCCCCGGCCGAGCTCGCTGCCCGGCACCGTGATCACCTCAATGCCGTGGTCCTGCAGGTAGGCGTTGCTGGTGACGTTCCGCTCGTACGCCACCACGACCCCCGGCGAGACCGCGAGCACGTTGCAGCCGTCGTCCCACTGCTCGCGCGACGCCGAGTGCACGTCCTGGACGGCGGTCAGCACGGTGATCGACGGCAGGTCGAGCACAGCCGCGATGGCCCGGTGCATATCCGCAGGCGGGTGGTCGGTGACCTTGAGCTCGCTGGCCGTCGCCCCGGGCTCGACCGTGTAGGACGGCAGCATCCCCATCCCCGCGTACTTGCAGAAGACCCCGTAGTCGGCCATGGTCAGCATCGTGTCCAGGTGCATGAAGGCACGCGCCTTGGGCATGTCGATCGCGACCAGGCAGCGCGCCGCGCCGGCCGCGAACAACCGCGAAGCGAGCATCTCGACCGCCTGCGGGGTGGTCCGCTCGCTCATCCCCACCAGCACCGCGCCGTTGCCGATGACCAGCACGTCGCCGCCCTCGATGGTGGCCGGGGCCGCCTCCGCCCCGTGGTACCAGATGTCAAAATCGGCTCCGGCGAACATCGGGTGCCAACGGTAGATGGCCTCGTCGCTGATCGTCTCCGGCATCCGGGCCGGCCGGTTCATCGCGTTGACCGACACCCCGCCGTAGATCCAGCACGAGGTGTCCCGCTGGTAGAGCAGGTTCGGCAGCGGCGCGAGGACGAACCCGTCCGGGTCCAGCGAGTGGAACGCGATGCTCTTCGGCGCCGGCCCGATCTCGGCGATCTCCCGCTTGGTGATCCCGCCGGCCAGGTGCCGGGCCAGCTCGGCCGAGCCGAGCCCGTCCATCGCCGCCCGCAGGGTCGCGGCCGCCAGCGGCCCGTGCCAGCGCGGGTCGAACAGCCGGTCGAGGACGTAGGCGCGCGCCTCCGGGATGTCCAGGGTCTGCGCCAGGAGGTCGGCGTAGTAATGCACCACCACCCCGCGCGAGCGCAGGACCTCGGCGAACGCGTCGTGCTCGGCCTGCGCCCGGGTCACCCAGAGCATGTCGTCGAACAGCAGGTCCGAGATGTTGTCCGGGGTCAGGCGCTTGAGCTCCAGATCCGGGCGATGCAGGATGACCTGCCGCAGGCGGCCGACCTCAGAATCCACGTGGAACATGCAACACCGCTCCGAATTGGTCCGTCGTTTCGACCAGCCTAAGCGCGCCCACCCGGTGGGCGTCCGCTTCCGAGCCCGTGCCGCGCTCACACGGTGACCAGCAGGATCCCGATCGCGGCGAGGGCGAGACCGGCCCGCTGCACCCAGCGCAGCCGCTCGCCAAGCACTACCCGGGCCAGCAGCACCGTGAACCCGGGGTAAAGCGAGGCCAGCACCACGGCCAGGCCGAACGCGCCGGTCCTGGTCGCCGCGACGTAGCAGATGTTGGCGACCACGTCGATCGCGCCCGCCCCGACCGCCGCCAGCACCAGTCGGCCGTCGGCGCCGCCCGGCGACAGGCTCCGACGCAGCACCGCCGCCGCGATCAGCACGACCGCGAGCTCGCCGATCCGCCCGGCCGCGACTGGCCAGAATTCCCCGGACTCGCCGGCGTTGCGGATAAGCAGGAAGAACAACCCGAACGCGGCCCCCGCGACGACGCCGTAGGCGATCGCCCGGCCGCGCCCCGCCCGGCCGCGCCCCGCCGGCCGCGCGCCGCCGGCCCGCCGCGCCGGAGCGCGCCGCGTCGGCAGTGCTGCCGCCGTCGCCGGCCGAGCTCGTCATCACGATCGCGACCAGGCAGAGTACCGCGCCCGCGTAGACGCCAACTCCCGGCCGTTCGCCCTCGGCCAGCGCCACCCCGACCGGCAGGACGGTGGACACCAGCCCGGCGACCGGCGCGACCACGCTCATCGGCCCGGTCGCGAGCCCGATGTAGAAGATGATTAGGCCGGACCCGCCGATCAGCCCGGCGCTGACTCCCCAGGCTAGGCCGGCCAGGCCGATGCTGCCAGGGGACGCCAAGGCGACGGCCAGCGCGACGGCCAGCCCGGCCACGTCGGCCAGCAGGAGCACCGGCAGCACCGGCAGCCTGCGGGTCGCCATCCCGCCGAGGAAGTCGCCGCTGCCGTAGAGCAAGGCGGCGGCGAGCCCGAGGAAGATCACCACGATGCGCACCTCCGAGGATCGGTCGTGCCTTGGTGACTAGTAAAACAATTTTATAGGTCATGCAGAGACCAGTCAACGGCATTAGATGGTCACGCCTGGTAGGCTGGTCGTCATGACCATGCCGTCGTGGGTGTCCGGCGAGGAGAGCAAGCCGGCCCCGATGCCGCTGCTGCTTGTGCAGTCGTTCGTCAACACCTGGGACGGAGACCACAACTCCGACCTGCTGCTTGATCCCGCGACCGCGCGCGACTGGCTGACCGAGGCGGGCCTGTGGGGCGCCGACCGCGCGCCCGATCCGGCCGACCTGCACCGCGCCCGCGCCGTCCGCGAGGGCATCCGCGCGATGCTGGCGGCCAACAGCGGCGGCGCCAATCCCGCGCCCGCCGATCTCGAGCCCCTGCAGGCCGTCGCCCGCGCCGAAAGGCCGGCGCTCCAGGTCGACCAGAACGGGCGCGTCACGGTCGGCGTCGACCCCGCCGACGACCCCGACGCGGGCCTGCTCACCCTGCTGCTGGTGATCCGCGACGCGCAGCGGGACGGCACCTGGCCGCGGCTGAAGGCATGCGGCAACCCGGACTGCCGGTGGGCGTTCTACGACCGCTCCCACGGCCAGGTCGGCGCCTGGTGCGACATGGCCACCTGCGGCAACCGGATCAAGAACCGCAGGCTCAGGCAGCGGCCGCGCTAGCCGAGCGCGAGCAGCTTCCGGCCGACGATCAGCGCGAGCGCCGTCCCCGCCAGCCACACCAGTGACCAGAACGCGCGGGGCAGGTGGGTGAGGCTGCGCAAGTCCGCGGCGTCCGCGCCGACAACCAGCTGCCACCGCCGGACGAGGCCGCCCGCGGGCAGCAGTTCGTTAACTGCTAGCCCGCCCCGCCCGCCGAAATTCACAATCATTCGCTCGAACGGACCGTGGCCGCCTCTGGTCCGTCCACGCTCCCCCAGGGCGCTGACGGAGAGAGCGGCCGCGGCCCCTCCCGCCCGCATTGAGCTACGGTTGGCGCATGGTGCCGGAGCCGGTGATGGTCGCGCTGCCGGGGACGATGTGCTCGCCCGCGGTCTTCGAGCCGCTGGCGCGCGCCCTGGCCGGGGACCTGATCGTCGACCCGTTCTCCTGGCTCACCGAGCCGGGTCCGTGGGACATCCCCGCCATTGCCGAGCGGGTAGCCGACCACATCGACACGCGCTGGGGCCGCCCGGTACTGGTGTGCGGGCACTCGACCGGCGGGGCCATCGCGCTGCAGCTGGCGATCCGGCGGCCAGCCGCGGTGCTGGGTCTGGTGCTGGTCGACACCGGCGCGCACATGCGGGGTCACGCGGACGTCGGCGCGATCCTCGACCGCATCCAACTCAGCTGGGGCGACGAGCTGCGGGCGGCTGTCCTCGACCGGTCGTTCCGATCGCCGCTTAGCCCCGACGTCCGCGCCGGGTTCCTTGACTGGGCCGCGGGGCTCAGCCAGCAGGCGGTGTATGACGCCCTCGCCAGCCAGCGCGACCTCGACCTGACCGGTGAACTGGCCGGCGTTCGGCAGCCCGCGACCGTAGTGCACGGCCGCCACGATCGGGCCCGGCCGCCGGAACAGGGCCGCGAGCTCGCGCAGTCGCTGCCCGACGCGGGCTTCGTGCTCGTCGACGCGGGCCATACCCCCGTCTTCGAGACGCCCGATGCCGTCGCCGCCTGCGTCCGCGATGTCCTCAAGCGCGCGAGCGAGTAGCCACGACATACCGCAGCAGCGGCACCTTGCCCCAGGACTCGATCTGGTATCCGGCCGCCGCGGCGAGGTCGGCCAGCGGGTCGGCCGCGGCGCTGTCCGGCCGCAGAGCGCGGAGACGCAGATGCAGCAACGGCGCTAGGTCGGCGGTCAGCAGGCGGCCGCCGGGCTTAGTCACCCGGTACATCTCGGCGAAGGCCGCCCGTCGCTGGTCCCGCGGGATGTGGTGCATCGCCAGCGTGCAGGTGACGACGTCGAACGACGCGTCCGGCACCGGCAGGTGCTGCGCGACGCCGACGGTGAAGGTCATGCCCGGGCCCGCATGCCGCCGCGCGTAGGCGATGGCCGGCTCCGACGGGTCCACCCCGGTGACCCGGACCGACGGGCCCGCCGCGGCCAGCCGGCTGGCCAGATATCCGCTGCTTGACCCGACGTCAAGGACCGAGTCCCCGGGCCGCGCTCCGCTCAGCACGACCAGCCGGTCGTACACCCGGCCGCGTCGCCCGGTGAACATGATGTGGTTGATCGCCGTATTGAGACGGAAGGCGCGCAGCGTGATGCCGGTGCCGCCCCGCCGCTCCGGCCGGGCCCTGCTTACATGGGATGTCGTCATGGGATCGATGCTGCCGGACCACGCCGGCCCTGTCGTCCTCCACCGGAAGCGACTTCCGCCTGCTCCGGCCGCATACCGATGACCGCCGCCCTACGACCCCGGGAGTAGCGGCCCCACACGAACGCCGACCCGCCACTCCGCCAAGCTACCGGTCACCTACGCCACCGACCGGGACGGGAACCTGTCACCTACGCCACCGACAGGAACGGACTGTCACCTACGCCACCGACCCCGATAGGCGATGTCGATGGCGTAGGTGACAGGACCGGAAACAGGTGGATGGCGTCCCGGCAGCCTCGGCCTCGCGGCCGGCTGCCGGGATCATCCGCTCAACAGCTATCCGGTGCGGCCTT
This sequence comes from uncultured Actinomycetota bacterium, assembly GCA_963836195.1. Lineage (GTDB taxonomy): Bacteria > Actinomycetota > Actinomycetes > Streptosporangiales > Streptosporangiaceae > Trebonia. Next base: position 212,646 of record CAWIIX010000030.1, read on the forward strand.
GGTCAGGACGACGGCTGCGGGACGATCCGGATGTACGGCTTGGGCTCGGTCCAGGTGCCGAAGATCTCCTTGGCCTGGTCGTTCGAGACCGAGCCGGCGATGACGACGTCCTCGCCCTGCTTCCAGTTGGCGGGCGTGGCGACCTTGTTCTTGGCGGTCAGCTGCAGGGAGTCGATCACCCGCAGGATCTCGTCGAAATTGCGACCGGTCGTCATCGGGTAGAGCATGATCATCTTGATCTTTTTGTCCGGCCCGATCACGAAGACGCCGCGCACGGTCTGGTTGTCGGCTGCCGTGCGGTCAGCCGGGTCGCCGCTGACGTCGGCGCCCAGCATCCCGTAGGCCTTGGAGATGGCGAAGTCGACGTCGCCGATCATCGGGTAGTTCGGGGCGGTGCCCTGCGTCTCCTCGATGTCCGCGGCCCAGGCGGCGTGCTTGTCCAGCGGGTCGACCGACAGCGCCAGGATCTTCACACCGCGCTTGTCGAACTCGGACTTGATCGAGGCCATGTAGCCGAGCTCGGTCGTGCAGATCGGGGTGAAGTCCTTCGGGTGCGAGAACAGGACGGCCCAGGAGTCGCCGATCCAGTCGTGGAAGTTGATCGTGCCCTCGGTCGTTTCTGCGGTGAAGTCCGGGGCGGTGTCACCGATCGTCAAGCCCATCGTGAATCTCCATTCGATAGAGGTACGTCCGATGCCGGATGGCGTGCGGTCTCACTCGTCTGAGGAACTCTACGCACCGCGCGTTCCCTGGACGTCCCCGAGAAAGCTAACGGGACTTATGCCGGTCGGCCGCCTCGTCCACACTGCCGCGGACCGGGATCACCCGGCCAGCCCCACATCTCGCCCGATTATATCGGGAATATGACCGATCGCCTGTGCGCCCGTTCCGGGATGGGCTCAGCCGCCCGCGCTCACTCGCCGCGCCACACCGGGTCGCGCTTTTCTGCGAACGCAGTCGCGCCCTCCCTGGCATCGCTTGAGCTGAAGACCGGCGCGGTGATCTCCGCCTGCCGTCGCCAGCCCTCGGCCAGCGTCCAGTCCTGCCCGTCCCGGGCGATCTCCTTGGACGCGATCAGCGCCAGCGGCCCGTTACGCGAGATGGCGGCCGCCAGGTCGAGCGCCGCCTCCAGCGCCTTGCCGTCGTCGACGACACGGTTCACCAGGCCGACGTGCGCGGCCCGCTCCGCGTCGATCGGATCCCCGGTCAGCAGCAGTTCCAGCGCGATCGCCTGCGGCAGCCGCCGCGACAGCAGCAGCGCGCCGCCGGCCGCCGCCACCAGCGACCGCTTGACCTCGGGCACCCCGAAGCGGGCCGATCGCGACGCCACCACCAGGTCGCACGCCAGCATGAGCTCGAACCCGCCGGCCAGCGCCCAGCCCTCAACGGCGGCGATCATCGGCTTCCGCGGTGGCGTCTCGGTGATCCCGCACAGGCCGCGGCCGGCGAAGGAGGGCGACTCGCCCCGCAGGAACGCCTTGAGGTCCATCCCGGCCGAGAATGTCCCGCCCGCACCGGTAAGGACGCCGACCCGGAGCTCGGGGTCCGCGTCGAGCGCGTCGGCTGCGTCCCTGATCCCGGTGGCAACGCGGAGGTTGAGTGCGTTCTTCGCCTGCGGGCGGTTGATCGTGATCACCAGCACGCTGCCGCGCCGCTCGAGGATAACTTCGTCTTCTTCCACCGGCCTGACCCTATAGCGATCTTCTTTTCCCGCCAAGCAGTCTCAGGCCTCCTGTCACCGACGCCATCGACCCCACTCGGGCTGCCACGCTCGTGGATATCACCGGCGCCCGCAAGCCGGAGTGGCTCGCGGAAACGTGGGCAACCCGCTGCGCGAATGGGACGGCCGCGCGCACAGAGACCGAGGAGCGAGAGGAACTGTTCGCCGCACTCGACCTGATCATCGGTGACGCCGAGGCCGCAACCGGCGGAAACCTCGCGGCGGCGAGGCAGAGCCTCATCGACGGAGTCGAGGCAGCCCGGAACCGGTAGCCCCCCGGCTGCGTGAAGACGCACGCTATGCCAGGCAGCGGCACGGTCCGTTAGATATCAAGATTTTGATCTGCCCGGCCTTACCAGTCCCGACTCGTACGCGAGGACCACGATCTGCACCCGGTCGCGCAGCCCGAGCTTGGCCAGAATCCGCCCGACGTGCGACTTCACCGTGGTCTCGGAGACGAACAGGGACGCGGCGATCTCGGTGTTGGACAGCCCCTGCGCCACCACCGCCAGCACCTCCCGCTCGCGCTCGGTCAGCGACGCGAGCTGCGGATAGCGGTCAGCGCCGGGCCGGCCGCGTCGGCGACCGGGAGCTGCTGCGCGTACTCCTCGAGCAGGCGCCGGGTCACCCGCGGCGAGACCACGGCGTCGCCGGACGCCACCGTCCGGACGGCGGCGACGAGCTCGTGCGGCCGCACGTCCTTCAGCAGGAAGCCGCTGGCGCCCGCCTGCAGCGCGCCGAAGGCGTACTCGTCGAGGTCGAAGGTGGTGAGCACGAGCACCCGCACGCCGGGCTCGGCCGCGGTGATCCGCCTGGTCGCCTCGATCCCGTCGATGCCGGGCATCCGGATGTCCATCAGCACGACGTCGGGCCGGACGCGACGGGCGAGCTCGACCGCCTCGGCGCCGTCGCCCGCCTCCCCGGCGACGGTCACGCCGTCCTCCGCCTCCAGGATCATCCGGAAACCGCGGCGCAGCAACGGCTGGTCGTCGGCCAGCAGCACCGAGATCACGCCGCCAGCCCCGCCGCCTGGCCGCAGCGCAGGGTCGCCGAGACCGCCCAGCCGCCGCCGGGCGCCGGGCCGGCCAGCAGGGTGCCCCCGTGCAGCGCCGCCCGCTCGCGCATCCCGTCGATCCCGTGTCCGCGCTGGTCCGGCGCCCCGGGCGGCGCGCACGCGGTGCCGTCGTCGCGGACCCGCACCTGCACCTGGGGCGTGTCGTAGCCGATGGAGACCGACGCGTGGCCGGCCGAGGCATGCCGGATCGTGTTCGTCAGCGCCTCCTGGACGATGCGGTAGACGGTTAGCTCGGCGGCGGCGCCGAGCGGGAACGGCGTGCCCTCGATGGTCAGCTCGACCGGCAGCCCGGTCGCCCTGACCCGCTCGGCCAGCGCGCCGAGCCCGGCCACGCCCGGCTGCGGCTCGAGCCCCGGCAGCGGATCGTTGTCCCGCAGCACCCCGAACATCGCCCGCATGTCGGACAGGGCGCTGCGGCCGACCTCGGAGACCTCGGCCATCGCCTCCACGCCGCGATCGGGATCGGCCCGGCCGACCACGGCGGCCGCGTCGGCCATGGTGATGACGACCGACAGGCTGTGCGACACGATGTCATGCAGCTCCCGGGCGATCCGGGTGCGCTCCGCCGCCGCCGCGATCACCGCCTGCTGGTCCCGCTCGATCTCCAGCCGCCGGGCGCGCTCGTCCATCCACGCCAGGTAGCGGCTGCCCGAGGCCACCGTCCGCCCGGCGAACAGCGCCGCCACCACGGTCGCGGACAGGAACAGGAGCGAGCGCGGCAGGGTCCCGGCCGGCGTCCACCGGACCGCCGCCATGATCACCCCGACCTCCAGCAGCCCGGCCGCGGCGGCGGCCCGGACCCGGGACTGGTGGGCGGCGACCGTGTACAGCGCGACCAGCAGCGCCACATCCGCGAGCAGCGGCACGTTCACCAGCCACTGGCCGAACGCGATCGCGCACACGGCCAGGAACACCGCCGTCGGCCAGACCCGGCGGAACGCGAGCGGGGCGATGAGCGCGGCCTGGATGAGCGCCGTGTCCGGCCGGGCGAACGGCGAGCCCGACCAGCCACACGGTCGACAGCGCGAGCAGCACCGCCGCCGCCAGCCCGTCGGCCGCGACCCGGTGCGTCAGGGCGAGCCGGATGCTCCGGCCGAACAGCCCGCGGGTGATCTCGTCGGGAGGCTGGAGCTCCGTCCGCTGCAGCCCGATGAACTCGGTCAGTGTGCTCAAGGCGCGTCCTTCGTGGTTACTTACCGGCAGCGTACCCGCGATCACCGTCCGCCTAGAGGATGACTTTCCTGCGCCGGATATGGTTCTCAAGGAGGTTTCGCCCAGCCGGTCGGGCAATCTAGGTTTGCTTACCGTCCCCTGACCCGTCGCTCGATCTGGAGGGATCTTGGCTGCCCAGCCACTGTCATTGTCGAAGCGCGGGCCGATCGCGGCCAAGGTGCCCGAGATCACCCTGCTGTTCTGGGTGATCAAGCTCCTCACCACCGCCGGCGGCGAGGCGACGTCGGACTACCTCGCCCTCGGCAGCCACCTGGTCGGCGCCGTAGTCGAGGTGGGCGTGCTCGTCATCGGGCTGGCCTGGCAGTTCAACACCCGCCGGTACACCGCCGCCGCCTACTGGTTCCTGGCCTACGCGATCGCGATCTTCGGCACCGGCGTCTCCGACACGCTGCACCTGACCTTCGGCCTGCCGTACGCGGCGACCACCATCCTGTGGGCCGTGGTGCTGGCGGGCGTGTTCTGGTTCTGGTACCGCAGCGAGGGCACGCTCTCGATTCACAGCATCACCACCACCCGGCGGGAGTGCTTCTACTGGGCGACCGTGTTCGCCACCTTCGCGCTCGGCACCGCCCTCGGCGATCTCACCGCGATCTCGTTCAGACTCGGCTACCTGGCCTCGGTGTTCCTGTTCGCCGTCGTCATCGCGATCCCGGCCGTGGCCTGGTGGGGGTTCCGGATGAACGCCATCCTCGCGTTCTGGTTCGCCTACGTGGTCACCCGGCCGCTCGGCGCCTCGGTCGCCGACTACCTCAGCAAGCCGACGTCGACCAGCGGGGCCGGCTTCGGAGACATCCGGATCGCCGTGATCATGACGATCGCGGTCGCCCTCGGCGTCTGCTACCTCACCCTCACCAGAAGCGACATCCAGCAGCCGGCGGTGAGGGCGAGGTCGCACGCCCGCCACGGCTGAACTGACTACCGGGCCTGAGGAGTCAGCCTTGCAAGGGTTTTTGATACACGCCGGCTATCCGGCGATCGTTTTGCTCGCCTTCCTCGAGGCGTGCTGCATCCCGGTCTCGTCCGAGGTCATCTTCGGGTTCGCGGGCGTGCTCGCCTACCAGGGCCACCTCAACCTGGCGCTGGTCATCATCGTCGGCACGCTGGCCGAGCTGGTCGGCTCGTACGTCTCGTACGCGGTCGGGCGGATCGTCGAGCGGCCGACGATCGAGCGACTGGGCCGGTACGTGCTCGTCACCCGGACCGACATCCACCGGACCGAGCGGTTCATGGACGGCCACGGGGGCTGGGTCATCCCCGTCGGCCGGGCCGTTCCGGTGGTGCGCTCGTTCACCTCCCTGGTAGCCGGGTTCGTCGGGGTGCCGGCCCTCCGGTTTGGGGTCCTCAACCTAATCGGCACCGTGGCCTACGTGGCCGCGATGTCCAGCATCGGCTACGCGGTCGGCCCGGCCTGGAACCGCGTCTCCCATGACCTTTCCCTCGGGGGCTACGTGATCGTCGGCATCATCGCGGCGGCGATCGCCATCTTCGTCGTCCTCCGGCTGCGCGAGCTCAGAAGAGAATCAACCGAAAACCTTCATCCCTAACGGACCGGGGCGCCTCTCCCCGCCCCACGGCTCCCGGTCGAATGGTCGGCGGTTCGCCATACCGCAGTTCCCTATCTCCGCAGGCTAATGGTCATCGGCATCGTTGGCGGACCTGATCTCGCGCGCCCACTGGCTCATGCGGAGTTTGAGGGCGGACGCGGGTTCCGGTGTCACGCCATACGGCTGGAATAGCCGAACCGGCAGGCGATCGACTGCGGCGAGCGCCTCGGCGAACCACAGTGGGTCGAAGCCCGCGTCGTGGCTGGCGGCGAGTGCAAGCAGATCATCTTAGGAGTACCTGCCGCTCGCCAGGATGGCGTCCACGTCGACGTAGTCTCGTACCTCAGCCCGGCCGAACAGCGCGCAGACCTTGTTCGCCACAGCGTCGTCCGCATCAAGCACTGGTCCGATCGCCAGTTGCACGGGTGAATGCCTACGCCAGTCCACGCCCATCTCCACCTTGGAGCGGTCGCTGTCTGAGGCAACGCTCAGGCGCGCAAAGCTCGCGTCACGGATTTCGACGTCAACTGCCAGCCCGTCCCTTCCGAATTCCTGGATCACCGCATCAACGGCGGTGGCGTAGTCGGCTTCCACGCTGCTGGGCGCGAAAGATCCACATCGGCCGAGAGCCGGTCGAGAAATCCGTGGGCCTGGATCGCATAGCCGCCGGCCAGGGCGAATCCGTATTGTCCGGCCACACGCAGCGCCACCCGGGCGAGCCGCTCGTGAAAGGGATCCATGTCGGACCGAACGATCCTCCGCTACGCGGAGAGGCGGAGGGCCGGGAATCGCTCTTCCCAGACCCGGCGGACCCGCGCCGGCAGAAACAGTTGCCGCCAGGTCTCGCGCCGGACCGCGGCGTTGAGGTAGGACCGCAGATCCTCGGGGCGGGTCGCCTCGCGTATCACCCGCTCGTACATCACATTCCTCTCAGCGGGGTCGTCCAGATGGAACTCAACCCGTTCGGTCCAGTCCAGGCGCAGGGGCAACTGGACCATGCCAGCGACCGGCCCGGTCAGCTCACCAAGGGTCTCCGGCAGCAGGTAGGGACGGTTCTCCGGGTAACTCCCACCAGTCACCCTTACAGCGTAATCGAGAAGCGAGTCGCGGACTCGTTGCCAGGTCACCGTGTTCTTCAATGTCACTGATGTTATGTGTCGCGTATGCTCGACTATACCCGATCGAATGTGGACTCGGAGTTGATCACCGGCTCTCGCCTGTGCTCGCAGCGCCTTTATCAGTTCAACCTGCTCCTCGACGGGGACGGCCGGGAGAGCGCCAGCATCTGGCTGCAGACCAGAAACGGCCGCACAGTTTCCCGTCTCGTCGGACCGTGGCCCGTCGGGGAACTGGCTCGCTGCGAGGGAGTCGCGGGTCCGGGCGACTTCGAGGATCCATGGGAGTCCCATCTGGCCGAGGTAGCGCAGCGCAGACGCCAGATGGGCCGCTGAGCGCGATCGGATGTCACGGCTGCGCAGGAGACCGTCCGGCACAACGGTCACCTCGACATCCTCCGCGACCTCGCCAACAGCACCCGCGGAATCTAGCCGACCGCCACGACGATGGATCGTTGTGTACACCCGGGTGTACACAACGATCCATCGTCTTCCCTCACGCTGTCTCTGGCCAGATAACAGCAAGAAGCGCTCCCAAGTGCGCGGTGGGCGGCATCGCAAACAACATCGTGTGCCGAAACGGTCTGACATATCGGACAAACGCCGTCACCGTGTGCCGAAGTGGGCGCCCGCGACCCGAACAACCCACGATGATGACTCGCGCCGACCCGGCTGCGACAAGCGGGACTGGTGGGAAAAAACACGAAGAACATAAGCCCGCGCCAGGGGATAACAGCAAGAAACGCCGCGCAACCGCCACCGCCGCCAGCCGCCGCAAGCAGCCGCCGCCAGCCGCCCCCCGACCGTCGGCCGCCACCCGCGAAAGCGACTCAGAGGCTCGCCTGAGCCCCCGGCTCGAGCGTGAGCTCGTCGTCGTCGCTGTCGTAGTCGTACAGCTCCGCGTACCGGCCCCAGTCGATGGCCGTGTCCAGCTGGCTGCGCGCCTCCTGCTGAGAGAAACCGCGCCGCAGCAGGTCGAGGAAGAACCCGGCCCGCAGCGTATGGTCCTCGGTCGCCGCCAGCGCCTGGACGACGGCCCGGACCAGCGGCGCGTGCCTGGCCGCGCTCCGCGCGAACAGCTGCTTGCTGGTGAGGATGTCGGCCGCCGCGAAGTCCTTGCCCTCGGCCGTCAGCTCGATGTCCGAGCCGTCGATGCGGGCCATCTGCAGCAGCAGGGCGGCGTCGGTCAGCGGCAGCAGGTCGTCGATCTCGAAGCTGAGGTCGTCGGCGATCTCGGCCAGGCCGTCCTTGCCGCCGCGGGCCATCAGGATCTCAAGCAGCCCGCCAAGCCCGCCGGGACTGACGGCCGGCAGCGGCGTGTTCATCGGGGTCGCGGCGGGCTGCCGCCGCGTCGTCGCGCCTGCGCCGGTCGTCGACTGCGCGCCGGTCGCGGCCGCCACGGCATCCTCGGCCGCCACGGCATCCTCGGCCGGCTGCTCGCGCCCGGTGAGGATGCCGTAGATGATGTCGACCAGGGCCTCGAAGCGCGGTGCGTGCCGGTCCCGGGGCCGGGGCAGCTCGACCGCGAGCTCGGCCCTGATCCGGCCGGGATTGGACGACAGCACCAGCACCCGGTCAGCAAGCAGCACCGCCTCCTCGATGTTGTGGGTGACGATGAGGATGGACTTCACCGGCGCGCCGCGCCCCTCCCATAGCTTGACCAGCTCGCCGCGCAGGTTTTCGGCGGTCAGCACGTCGAGGGCGGAGAACGGCTCGTCCATCAGCAGCGCGTCCGGCTCGGTGACGATCGCGCGGGCGAACCCGACCCGCTGCCGCATGCCGCCCGACAGCTCCTTGGGGTAGGCGGACTCGAAGCCGTCGAGGCCGATCGTGTCGATCGCCTTCAGCGCCCGCTCGGCCCGCTCCGCCTGCGGGATGCCGCGGGCCTCGAGGCCGAGCTCGACGTTCTGCTGGACGGTGAGCCAGGGCAGCAGCGCGAAGGTCTGGAACACCATCGACACGCCGGGGTTGGCCCCGGTCAGCGGGGTGCCGCGGTAGGCCACGATGCCCGAGGAGGGGGCGATCAGCCCGGCCACGCAGCGCAGCAGGGTCGACTTCCCCGACCCCGACTTGCCAAGCAGCGCGACGATCTCGCCCTCGGCCAGGGTGAAGCTGACGTCGTCGAGGACGGGCAGCGCGGCGCCGTCAGGGGTGGTGAACGCCTTGGTCACGGAGTCGGCCGTGATGATCACGTCGCCGGTCTTGGGCATGGTCATGACAGCGAGTACCTCCGCTCGGCCAGGGCATACAGGCGGCGCCAGAGCAGCCGGTTGGCGACGACGACGTAGACGCTCATGACCGAGACGCCCACCAGGATGTGCGGGAAATTCCCGGTCGCGGTGGCCATGGCGATGTAGGCGCCGAGGCCGGTGGCGGTCAGGTGGTTGTGACCGTAGACGACCAGCTCGGCCACGATCGAGGCGTTCCAGGCGCCGCCCGCGGCGGTGATCCCGCCGGTGACGTACGAGGAGAAGATCGACGGGAGGATGAACTTCTTCCACCGCAGCCAGCCGCTCACCTGCAGGCTCGTCATCGCCTCGCGCAGGTCGGACGGGATCGCGGAGGCGCCAGCGATGACGTTGAACAGGATGTACCACTGCGCGCCGAGCGCCATCAGCAGGACCGCGCCCACGTCAAGCGAGAGATGCCAGGCCACGAACACGACGGTGGCGAACGGGAACAGGAAGTTGGCCGGGAAGCCGGCCAGGATCTGAACGACCGGCTGGGCGAACCTGGTGACCTTCGGGCTCATCCCGATCCAGACCCCGATCGGCACCCAGATGACCGTGGCCACGGCGACCAGGAACATCACCCGGGCGAAGGTGGCCGCGCCGAGCGCGAAGGCGTACCCGAACTCGCCGAGGCCGGTGGTGGCGCGCACGTAGCCGAGGGCCTGCCAGGCCCCGTAGGCGACCACGACGGTGATCACCCCGGCGAAGAACACGTCCCCGGTGCGCTCGCGCGCTCGCGCAACCGCGAGCGGATGCTCGGCCAGCCCGAACGGGCGGGTGGCGCGGTCGAGCAGCCGGCCGACGGGCCGTAGCGGGCGGCCGAGCAGCTCGGGAATCTCGGAGCGGCGCAGCACGTCGAGCACGAGGCTGCGGGGCTTCTCGGAGCTCTCAGACTCCTCCACCCGGAACCGCTCCGCCCACGCGGTCACCGGCCGCCAGAACAGGAAGTTGACCCCGAGGACGAGCACGACCTCGGCGATGATCGCGTAGCCGACCTCGCCCAGGTTTCCCTGCTCGATCGCGGCGGCAGCGTACGACCCGATGCCGGGCAGCGCGTAATGGTGGTTCAGGACGGTGATGGCCTCCGAGGCGGCGAGGAAGAACCAGGCGCCGCCGAAGCTCAACATCCCGTTCCACACCAGCGGGATCATTCCGGACGGGACGTCCACCCGCCAGAACCGCTGCCACCGGCTCAGCCGCATGATCCGGGCGGCCTCATCGAGGTCGCGCGGCTGGGTGATCAGCGAGTGGTAGAACGCGAACGTCATGTTCCACGCCATCGCGGTGAAGATCGCGAAGATGGACGCGCACTCCAGGCCGAGCTCAGACCCGGGGAACAGGTCGATGAACGCGGTCACCGTCACCGACAGGAACCCGAGCACCGGGACCGACTGCAGGATGTCGAGCAGCGGGATCAGCACCTTCTCGGTCCGCCGGAGCCGGGCCGCCGCCGTCGCGTAGACGAAGGTGAAGATGACCGCGAGGATCAGCGCGATGAACATCCGCACCAGCGACCTGACCGCGTAGTACGGCAGGTTGGCCGGATCGGTCGAGACGGACGACGGCGCGGTCTGCGGCAGGAACGGCGCGTTGAGCGCGGGCGCCAGCTTCAGCAGCCCGAACAGCAGCGCGAGCAGCGCCGCCCCGACGACGATGTCAGCCCAGCGCAGGCCTGGTCGGCGCCACAGGCCGCGCGCCGGGAACCCGCCGGGAACAACCACGCGTCCCTCCCTCCCGCAGCACGCGCCACACTTTACAGAGACGATTCTTCATTTCCCGGAAGGGGTCCGGCCAGTTCACTAACAGAACATAAACACCAGGAGAACAGTCGGCGCGCGACGATGAGAGCTCATCGTCGGCCGCCTTGACCGTCAGCCGTTCCTAGCCGCAACTAGCGGCCGACGGAGGCTGGCGGCGACGGCGCGGCACTCGGAGAGGCGGTCGTCGGCGCGGCGGTCGCGGAGGGCGGGGTGGCGGTCGCGCTCGGCGATGTCGCGGAGACCGTCGCAGTCGGGGTTGCCGGCACTGTCGTGGCGCTCGGAGAAGGCGTCGCCGTAGGGGTCGGGGTTGCCGTCGGCGGCGTCGTCGGGGTGGCTGAGGGCGCGGGGGCCGACGTTGTCGCCGCCGGGGACTGGATCGGCGGGACGAGGCTGGGTCCGGTGACGTGGCGGCCGGTGAGCATCAGCGCGATCGCGAGCGCGGCCACCGCGGCGACGACGATCGCGCCGCCCGCCGCGATGCCTGCGGCGAAGGAGTGGCGCTCGCGCCGGTACTCGGTGTTGCGGCGCTCCCGCAGCCAGTCGGGGAGCGATGCGCGGCGGGCAGCCCAGCTGTTGACCGGCGCGGCGGCCAGGCCGAGGGTCGGCACCAGCAGCAGACCGGCCAGTAGCGGTCCGCTCAGCGTGCTTGTCTTGGTGAGCGCACCGGCGATCCCGGCCATGCCGAGCAGCGCCAGGACGCTCTCCACCCAGTTCGCGCGCAGCGCGTGCCACCAACTGGTGCGCTCGCTGGTCTTCGGGGTGCGCAGAAAGGCCGCCTTCTTCGAGAACAGGGCGAGCACCGAGGCGCGGGCGACCACGAGCGAGGTGGACTGCCAGATGAAGAACGCGCCGATCGCGTCGCGCCACGAGGCGCCGGTGCCTCGGCGCAGCAGCGCGATCGCGCGGATCAGTCCAAGCAGCATGAGCACGGGGACGGCGGCGACCAGGAACACGGTCAGCTTGCGGAAGAGCTGGCCGCCCCCGGTCGCCAGGTTCGCCGCGCCGGCCAGCAGGAACACGAAGAACAGGACGCCGAGCAGATCGCCGTACCACTGGAGTGCGCCGGACAGGTACGACCAGCGCTGGCCGGCCGACAGGCGGTTCTTCCTCGTCTCCGGGCCGGGGAGCAGCGACCGCCAGTGCATGCGCAGCAGCTGGATACCGCCGAAGCACCACCGGTACCGCTGCCCTTTCAGCGCCTCGAAGGTCAGGGGCATGATCCCGTGGCCGCCGGACTCGTCCACGTGCATGCCGGACCAGCCCGCCCGGAGCAGCCTGAGCGAGACCTCCGCGTCCTCGGTGATGCACCATTCGTCCCAGCCGCCGAGCTCGTCCAGGGCCACCCTCCTGATCAGGCCCATGGTGCCGGCGAAGATCGCGCCGTCGCGCTCGTTCCTCGAGGGCTGTGAGACGGAGAAGAAGTACTTGTACGAGTAATACAGCCGCCGGTAGTAGCGAGCGTGCTGCCAGTCGCGGTAGTCCTGCGGCGCCTGCACGAATCCGATCCAGGGGTCTGCGAAGAGCGGCACGCACGAGCGCAGCCATTCCGGTTCGACCTGGTAGTCGGAGTCGACGACGCCGATGATCTCGGCGTCCGGGTGGGTGAGATGCTGCAGCGCGTAGTTGAGTGCGCCCGACTTGTAGCCAGGCCACTTCTCCAGGTGCTTGAACGTGACATCGTGCCGCCGGCACCAGGTCTCGACCGGGCGCCACAGCCACTCGTCGTCGGTGTTGTCGTCGATGACGACGATCTGCACCCGCGGGTAATCCAGCCGCAGTAGCGCGCGGAGGGTGTCGATGACCATGGCAGGCGGCTCGTTGTGGGCCGGCACGTGCACGCTGACGAGGGGCGGAGCGTGATCGGGGCGCGGGTCAACCGCCCGCAGCATCCCGGTGGGCGTGCGCTGCCGCGGGTCGAGCGGCGGGCGTCGGCGCCGCCAGTGCTCGGTGCCGAGCGCGTCGCACAGTTCCCACAGGTAAGCGCAGGACATCAGGGCGGCGACCACCTCCAGGCACCACAGCAGCACGCCGCCGACGGTGCTGGCCGGGCCGAGATGGCTGGCGAAGGTCCACTCGAGCGCGTACACCAGGTACACCGCGAACAGGTAGGTGCACGAAGACCAGCACAGGTGCGCCCGCGGAGACCAGTTCCCGGTGACCGGGAGCCACAACAGCCCGGCCGCCGCGACGGCCGATCCCCCGAGGATGAGGTTTCCCTCCGTTGCCTTCAGGATGAACAGCACGCCGGCCGCCGCGGCGGCGAGCAGGGCGGACCCGACGACCGCCACGATGACCCGCCACACGGCGGACCAGAAGCCCGCCGCCCGCCCGCGGTGCCTGGCGGGCAGGAAAAGCGCGGCCGACCCGAGCGGCGCGGCGACGATCCCGGCGATGACCAGTGCCTCAAGCATGAGGATCGGCCGAGCCTTGAGGCGGGTCGGTCAGATACGTGGCCGCTGCCCCGCTGAACGCCGCGAGGGCGGACGGGTCATATTCGAGGCGCCAGTTCTGGTGGTACAGGCCAGCTTGCTGAGCCTCGTCGAACCAGACCACGCCGGCCAGCCGGGCTGCGCGGGCGCCCGCGAACAGCGCGTCGATCTGGCTGTCCCGGTCGGTGGTGGTGCCCACGGCGGTCTCGGCGATCAGCAGCGGTGCGCCGCTGAACGTGCGGATGTCCGTGATCGTGGAGCCGAACACCGAGTCGAAGGTATCCGTGGGCCGGAAGTAGTAGCCGTCGATGCCGGTCCAGTTAACCCACGCCGCGCCTGGCCACCACTGGCTCAGCGAACTGGACGCTCCCTGGACGGAGTTGACCGCCCACAGCCAGGTGACGTTGGCCGCCCCCTCGGCGCGGAAGACGCTCACGATATGCCGCCAGGCGGACACGAATAGCGCGGGCGAAGCGTGGCCGTCGCCCCAGGAGTACCAGGTGCCGTTCATCTCATGCCCGAAGGACAAGATCACCGGATGGCCGAACGCGACGACAGCGTCCGCGTAGGAGCGCAGGTAGGGGTCCGAGCGGCCCGCGGCGATGGAGGCGAGCGTCACGCCGCTCGGCTGTAGCTGTACGAGCACGTAGGCGGAGTGCGCCCAGGCCGTCTGCGCGAACGATGGGCTGAACGGGTCGTTCCAGGGCGAGTAGTACACGACGATCCCTGGCTTGACCCCGCTCGCGCTGGTGAACTGCGCGATGCGCGACCAACTGCCGGGCGCCCCTGGCTCGTAGACGCCGACCAGTGGGCTCGCCAACGCCGGGACCGGCGTTAGCGGCCGCTGCGACGTCAGCGGGGTCAGGCATCCCGCGGCCGCCAGCAAGACGACGGCGGCTAGCGCTGCCCCTATGACCCTGCGCATACCGACCACCGCGAATTTCATGAATTCGTAAACGGGCTGCAGAAATCGCCTGGACGGCGTCTGCTCAAGGGCCACCGCACACGCCGCCCCTCACTGCGCCCGGATAGGGAAACTCCCCTATAAGCAAAATGGACGCTGGACTACGCCGGCGCTAGGGCCATTCCGTCCTTTGCGGCGGGACCTTCGCCCGTAGCCGGCGGTCCTATCAGAGTCTCCCGGCCGCGGCCGGCTCGCGGCTGAGCGGTTGCCGTTCTGAGCAAACGACCACGACCGGGCATGGCGGGTGCCGCAGGCAGGCGCGGGCGACCGGACCGAGGGGGCCGTTCGGATCTTCGGCCGGCCGGGCCGAGCCGAGGACCAGCAGCTCGGCTCCGGCCGCACGGTCCGCCAGTACCTGGGCGGGCAGGCCGTCAACGAGCTCCGAGGTCACTCGGCCCGATGGAAACAGCCGGGCAGCCCGGACGACGGCCTGGGCCAGCCGGGCGGCCTCCGGGTCGGCGGCGGAGGCGTCCGGCGCGACCGGGCGGGCGTAGGGCGCCCGGCGAGCCCGGGCCGGGTCGTGAGCCAGGACCAGGTGCAGGGCCGCGCGGCGCAGCCGTGCTTCCCGCACCGCCCAGTCCAACGCGGCAGTAGAAGCCGCCGTGTCGTCCACGCCGACCACGATCAGCAGTCCGCCGCCTTCCCGGCCGGCCGCGATCGTGTCTCCTTGCTGCGTCACCACGCACCTCCTGTCTCCGCTGCTTCGGCAGCCGGGATCACCACCCAGACCGAGTCGTAACCCTGGCGCCCCACCATCTGTGTAGCCACCGTCGCGCTCAGCGCTCGGAGCCGCCAGGGACCTATGTCACTTCTCCGCCCGCGGAATTCCGGGACCGGTCACGCGGCCGACGCGTGCTCGTCGGCGCAGATCTCGACCGTGCAGCGCGCGCTTTCCACGCATCGCGAGACGGTGCTTCGGCCGCTGGCGCTGGTCGAGCGGACGTGCTCGGACGCCCCAACGACGAGGAGTCGCGCGGCCACGCTGGCCCGGAGCAGGACGGCGGCCGGGTCGCCTGGCTCCACTTCGCGCCGCGACGGCGTGCCGAGGCCGCCAGGGAACTCCCGGCGGACGAGCTCGTCGAGGCCGCGGGCCGCGTCGGCCAGCGCGGCGTCGTTAGCCTCGGCTTCCAGGGCGAGCACGATGTCGAGGTCAGTGCCCAGCCGCAGTGCCGCCTGCGCCGCGTGGCGCAGCGCGGTGACCGAGTTCGGGGAGCCGTCCACGCCGACCACCACGCGCCTATGCTGAACGTTCTCTATGTCTCCCATCACCCAAGGCTGACCCCGTCTGCGGCACTGGGAAAGGGGCCTGCGGGCACGTCAGGCGGGCCGTTCGGGCCCGCTGCGGGGGACCTACGGCCCCAGCGGCTGGCCGTAAGGACCCTGCCGGCGGTCAGCCGCCCGGGCCGATCGTAGGGGAGGACCTCCTGCGGCGTGGATAGGTGAGAACGATGGATGCCAGTAAGCCGAACCAGCGGCTCTGGACGACCCGGGCATAGCCGGGCGCTACGGGGCGGGTTCGCGCGTCACCAGAACCGGGCACGGAGCCTGCTGAGCGCAGTGCTGGCTGACCGAACCAAGCACGGTCCCGAGCAGGCCCCCGCGGCCGCGGCCCACCACGAGTAGGTCCGCTCCGACGGCCTCACGCTCGAGGACCTGGGCCGGGTGTCCCTGAACAATACGCGGGCGGACCACTACCTGCGGATCGACGCCGCTGACCTCGGCCAGCGCCACGGTCAGGGTCTTCTCGGCCGAGTCGGCCGAGTCGGCCGTGTCATCGGGGGCACCAGCCAGGCCGAAGCCGGACGGATACCACCAGGCGGTCACCGCCTCGACGACGGCACCCGTCAGCTCCGCCTGGCCGAGGGCCCAGCGCAACGCCGCCGTGGAGGAGGGCGATCCGTCCACGCCGACCACGATGCGCTGGCTGCCGTGACTCTGATCGACGATCACGGCCGGTCGCCTCCCTGCGGGTACTTGGCCAGAATCTCTTGGAGCCGGGCGATGAAGGAGAGCGATTCGCCGTGTTCGCGCTGCCAGACGTTGCGGCCGAAGATCAGCCCGGTCGCGCCGGCGTCCATCGACCGCTGCGCCTTGTCGAGCATCGCCTCGTCATCGGCCTGCGCCCCTCCCGACACGAGCAGCAGCGTCCTGTTCGCCGAGCGCACCACGGCGTCGATCGCCTGCTGAGAGGAGGATTCGGCGTCGTAGGCGAGCGGGGCGCCGGCCCGCTTCTCGGGGCGCGGGAAGTTCACCTTCACCACGTCGGCGCCCAGTTCGCTGGCCGCCCTGGCCGCGTAGTCGACCGCGTAGAAGGAGTCCTTGCCGCCCTTGGCCTCGATCGCCGACCCGCGCGGGTAGGCCCACACGACCAGCGGCATGCCCAGCCGCCGAGCCTCGTCTCTGACCTGCCGGTACTGGGCGAAGTCGGCCGCTGCGGCCGGCGTCCCGACGTACAGGGTGTAACCCACCGCGTCGGCGCCCAGCCGGACGGCGTCGGCGACGGTCGCGTGCAGTGGTGACAGCGCGTCACTGTCGGAGGGGATGTCGGTCTTTCCGTTCAGCTTCAGGATCAGCGGCACCTCGCCGGCGAATTCCCAGTAAAACTTCTCGGCCAGGCCGATCTGGATGGCGATGCCGTTGAAGCCCCCCTCGATGGCGAGCTTGGCGATGTAACCGGGATCGCTGGCGGCTGGGTTCGCGAAGAAGTCACGGGGCCCGTGCTCGAGGCCCTGATCATAGGGGAGGAACAGGGCCGTGCCGTTCCTCAGCCCGAACTGGTACAGGATTCGGTGCAGCCGCGCCTTCTTACCGGCGTTGAGGCCCAGCTCGCTGAGATCTGACCGTGCTCGCATTCGGATGCGCCTCCAGAAGACCGGTACCCGGGTCGGCCCGTACTGGTCGGTCCAGCGTGCCGGAAACGTCCTATTAACGAGGATCGAGGCATTGCCAGCGGCGCGAAAGAGGCCAACTGCTCCATGCGGCAGGCCGAAAGGCCCGGGTTATCACGGGGCGTTCCGAGTGAAGTCACAGCGCGTCCAGGCCCGTTCGCCGATCCGGACGCCCGAGATCGCTGTTAATCTCAGCCTTCGGCGAGATACCCATACCGGATGCGGAAAGCGTCCGGAGTGAGGCCTGCTGCCTTCGCGATCGGGTCGAGCCTCCCGGCGTCAGCGAGATCGTCCCGGCTCAGTCGGACCATGTATTCGCGGGCTACCAGGTACGAGCTCGCCTCGATGTTCACCTCCCGGATTCGCACCCGTCCGGTTGCCGGGTCGCTGAACGACCCGAATGGCAGCGGGACCAGGTGCCCGTCCTGGATCGTGATCATGCCGCCGGGCTCGTCGTCTTCAACGATCCGCTTCAGGTAGTCGACGGCACCGTAGCCGAGGTCACGGGTGTACTCGATGTCGAAGGGGATTGGGTCCGCGCACCGGAGCTCGTAGCCGATGTTCTTGCCCTCGACCGTGACCTTCTCCCCGCGCTCCCTGAAACGGTCCTTGACCTGTCTTGCCAGCAGCCGGTCGAGTTCGAGTTCGGCCAGCCGGATGTTGCCGTGCTCGTCTCGCTCGACCTCCGGCATGGCGCTGCGGATCTCGCCTGGAGGCAGGCGCAGGCCGATGCCCTCCGCGAGCACCGCCACGCCGAAAGGCCGGCCGTCGGCGATCCGCTTGAGCATCGCGGTCTCGAGGACGTCCACCAGGCGTGACAGCCGGATGGGCTCGTCGCGGGGGAATTCCTCGGCGATCAGCGTGAGGGTGGCGCCGGCCGCCTTGCCGATGCCGACCGCCAGGTGGCCGGCCGAGCGGCCCATGGCGACCACCAGATACCAGCGCCGGGTGGTCATGGCGTCGGTCATCAGGTTGTTCACCAGCTGGACGCCCACGCTTCTGGCGGTCTCGAAGCCGAACGTCGGCGCGCCGCCCGGCAGCGGCAGGTCGTTGTCGATGGTCTTCGGGACGTGTGCGACGCGCAGGCCTCCTTCGGCCGCCTCGGCCAGCCGGGAGGCCGAGAACGCGGTGTCGTCCCCGCCGATCGTCACCACCGCGCCGATGCCCAGCTTCCGCAGCGACTCCAGGCAGGCGTGGAGTCTCCAGTCCGGATCGACGGCGCCGAGGTCGCGGACCGTCGGGTTGGCTCGCGAGGTTCGGATGATCGACCCGCCCTGGACGTGGATCCTCGATACGTCGGTGATGGACAGCGGCAGCGTCTCCTCGATCCGGCCTTCAATGAGGTGCTCGAACCCGTCCATAATGCCGACGACGTCCCAGCCGGACTTGCGGGCCTCGATCGTGGCCGCGGAGATGACGGAGTTCATTCCGGGGGCGGGGCCGCCGCCGCACAGGATTCCCAGCTTCACGACGCTTTCCTTCCTTGGCCTTCGGGCCGGCCGAGCTCACGCCAAACGGCACTGGCAGGTCGCCACGACCATGAGTCGGGTGTCCGACCAGCAGGAGGAAGCCGCTCCGGCTCAATCCCCGCAACCCAGCATCGCCCCCGGCGGACCGGTCGCACCGGGGCCGCACGTCACCCGCCGGCCGCCATTGGTCCCGGGTCGAGGCCTAACCGCCAGATCGCGTCCGGCGTCGTCGGGCAGTGCGCGAGCCTGTCGATTTGTATAGGTTTGGGAATATTGACCGAGCGGTGCTGAACCGTGAGCAAGGAGGTCTCGGGCGTGATCGACGCCAGGCAGCGGCGCGTCGGCTTCCTCGTCGCGGCCTGCTTCTTCATGGAGATCATGGACGGCACGATCGTCTCCACCGCCGCCCCGCGGCTGAGCGAGGCGCTGCGGGTGCCGGTCAGCTCGATCGGGCTGCTGATCACCGCCTACTTCGTCACCCTGGCAGTGTTCATCCCGTCCAGCGGCTGGCTGGTGAGCCGGCTGGGGACGAGGAAGGTCTTCCTCGCCGCCATCGTCGTGTTCACGGTCGCCTCGCTGCTCTGCTCGACCAGCACCAGCCTGGGCGAGCTGGCGGCGTTCCGGGTGCTGCAGGGCGCGGGCGCCGCGATGATGACCCCCGTCGGACGGCTGTCGGTGCTGGCCAGGACGGCCAAGTCCGACCTGATGCGGATGATCTCCTACATCGTCTGGCCGGCCCTGCTCGCCCCGGTGATCGCGCCGCTGGCGGGCGGCGTCATCACCACCTACGGCAGCTGGCGCTGGATCTTCCTGATCAACGTGCCGCTGGGGGTGGTCGCGTTCGTCGTCGCCGTCCGGATCGTCCCGACGGTGGCGCCGAGCTCGCCGCCGCCGCTGGACCTGGCCGGCGTCGCGCTGACCGCCCTGGGCCTTGGCGGCCTGGCCTACGCGGCCGGCCTCGTCTCGCAGAGCGCGACGCCGTGGGCGCTGGTGGCCGCCGTCGGCCTGCCCGCCCTGCTGGTGACCGTCCTCGCGATCCGCCACCTCCTGCGGGCCGGGAACCCGCTGGTCGATCTGCGCACGCTGCGGATCGCGACCTTCCGAGTCTCGGTCGTGAGCGGCGCGCTATCCACCATGGCGATCTACGCGGTCCCGTTCATGCTCACCTTGCTGTTCCAGAACGTGTTCGGGTGGTCACCGGTCAAGTCGGGCGCGGTGGTCCTGTTCGTCTTCGTCGGGAACATCGGGATCAAGCCCGCCACCAGCTTCATCGTCAATCGGTGGGGCTTCCGGCGGGTCCTGCTGGCGGCCTGCCTGACGCTGTCGGCATCGATGGTCGGCGCCGCGTTCTTCACCAGCGGCACCCCGATCGCGCTGATCGCCGTGACCGCGGTCGTCAGCGGGATCGGCCGCTCGGTCGGCGGAACCTCGTACAACACGCTCAGCTACGTCGACGTCCCCGAGCCGACCATGCCGCACGCCAACACCCTGGTCGCGACCACCCAGCAGCTCGCGGCCGGGCTTGGGGTCGCCGCCGCGACCCTGGCGCTGCGGCTCGGCGGCACGCTGGACGGCCGCCCGGGGCCGGGGACGACCCAGGCCAGCTACTCGATCGCCTTCGGCTGCCTGGCCCTGCTGCCGCTCGCGGCGATGGTGGGCGTCTCCCGCCTCCGCCGCGACGCAGGCAACGTCGCTCGCCGCCAGCCGGCTGCGAAACCGGCCCCGGCCGAGCTCGACGACGTGGTCGGCTGACACAAGCGACCGAGTTGGTCCCCACCCGCGCCGCTCCTGTCAGCCGGTGTCAGGGCGGTGTCAGCGGCGTGTGCGCGCGCTGACAGCGGCGTCCCGCAAGCTGAAGGCATGAACGAAACAGAGCTATCGATTGAGGCCACCGGCCTGGTTAAGTCCTTCGGTGAGACCAGGGCGCTGCGCGGCGTCGACCTGCACGTGCGCAAGGGGACCGTGCACGCGATCCTCGGTCCGAACGGCGCGGGCAAGACGACCGCCGTTCGCATCCTTGCCACCCTGCTGCGCCCGGACGGCGGCAGCGCCCGGGTGAACGGCCTTGACGTCGTTTCCCAGGCCGGGAAGGTCCGCGAGATGATCGGCCTGACCGGCCAGTTCGCCTCCGTTGACGAGGACCTGACCGGGACCCAGAACCTGGTCATGATCGGCCAGTTGCTCGACCTGACCAAGAAGGAGGCCAGGGCGCGCTCGGCCGAGCTGCTCGAGTGGTTTGACCTCACCGAGGCGGCGGGCAAGGTCGCCAAGCACTACTCGGGCGGCATGCGCAGGCGGCTTGACCTGGCGGCGTCGCTGGTCGGCAGGCCGTCGGTGATCTTCCTGGACGAGCCGACGACCGGGCTTGACCCGGCCAAGCGCGAGGACATGTGGGACGTCGTCCGCCGCCTCATCAGCGACGGTTCCACCGTGCTGCTGACCACCCAGTACCTGGAGGAGGCGGACGCGCTCGCGGACGAGATCACGGTCATCGACCACGGCATGGTCATCGCCCACGACACCCCGAACGGGCTCAAGCGCGTGGTCGGCGGCCAGCGGCTGACCGTCCGCGCCGCCGACCCGGCCCGCGAGGACGACCTGCGGGAGCTGCTCACCCAGATCGGCGGGGCCGTCTCGTCCGACGAAGGCCGCGGCACGCTGACCGTCCCGGTCGACGGCGAGGACGTGCTCCCGGACGTGGTGTCCCGGCTGCGCGCGGCCCGCATCTCGGTCGAGGAACTCTCCCTGCACCTGCCCTCGCTTGACGAGGTCTTCTTCACGCTCACCGGCACCCGCTCGGCGGGCGACGCACGCACAGCTTCAGAGGTGACGGTATGACCGCGGTAACACTCGACTCCCCGGCCGGGGCACCGGCCCGGCCGGCCCGGCAGTTCAAGCAGCTCCGCTACGCGGGCGTGCTCGCCAAGCGGAACCTGATCAAGCTCGTGCGCACGCCCGAGCAGTTCATCGACGTGACCCTGCAGCCGATCATCTTCCTGGTTCTGTTCTACTACGTGCTCGGCGGCGCCCTCGGCGGTTCGCTCGGCCACGGCGGATCACCTCACAAATACCTGGAGTTCCTGCTGCCGGGCCTGCTCGCGCAGACGATCGCGATGAGCTCGATCTCGATCGGGCAGAACATGAACGCCGACATCGAGAAGGGCGTGTTCGACCGGTTCAGGTCGCTGCCCATCGGCCGCGCGATCCCGCTGGTCGGCGCGGTGCTGGCCGAGTTCTTCCGCTACCTGATGGTGGTGGTGATCACGATCGGCTTCGGCTACATCCTCGGCTTCCGGGTCGAGACCAACTTCGTGTCGCTGCTGGCGGCGATCGGGCTGGCGATCTGCTTCGCGCTCGCCTTCGCCTGGATCTCGGTCTGGGTCGGGTTGAAGATGCGCAGCGCCGGGTCCGTCCAGGGCGTGATGATGCTGCTGGTGCTGCCGCTGACGTTCGCCAGCAGCACCTTCGTGCAGGTGTCGTCGATGCCCGGCTGGCTGCAGGCGTTCGTGAAGGTCAACCCAATCTCGCACGTCGTGGACGCGGTCCGCGGGCTGCTGCTCGGCAGCCCCGCCCAGCTGACTAACGGCGTCACCACCGCCAGCGCGGTCGGCTGGACGTTCGTCTGGATCGCCGGGATCCTGGTGGTTTTCTTCCCGCTGGCCATGCGGGCGTACGTGCGGCGCACCTGATCGGCCGCCCGGCTGGACCGTCACCCCGCCAGCGAGGAATCCAGGAGCGCCAGCGCCGCCGTGCGGCTCAGCTCCGCACCGCGCGCCTGGCTCTCGGCGAGTATCTCGTCGCCGAGAGCCAGGCGTAGCCGTTCGCGGAGGCTGCGCACCTCCATCGCGGTCGGGTCGTCGGCCCCGCGCACCACGGCGGCGGCGGCGAGTAGCCCGGCCGCCCCCGCCTGGTCCCCGAGTGCCAGCGCGAGTTCGGCCGCCACCAGCGCGACGGAGGCGATCAGCGGCATGTCGGCCGCCGCAATCGCCGTCTGGTGCGCGGCCGCCGCTCGCTCCCGCGCAACCGCCAGCTCGCCGTCCCCCAGGGCGACCATGGCGCCGGCGCTGTCGACGATCGTGCTCAGATGGTGCCAGACCGGCGAGGTGCGGCTGATCCCCCGTAGCCGCGCGACCGCCGACGCGTGCAGGTCCCTGGCCCGGGCCGTATTACCCGTCGCCACCTCAAACCGAGCGCAAGCGGCCAGGATGATCGCCTCGTCAGGCCCCCAGCCGCTCGTCTGCACGGCGGCAACCGCGGCTTCGAAGCTCTCCCGCGCCACGAACAGGTCGCCGCGACGGGTGGCGAGATCCGCCAGTTGGAGACGGAGCATGAACTCGTCATCCCGGGACCCTAGTTCCTTCAGCGCGGCCAGCGCCTCGGTGTAGGCGGCGGTGGCCCCGTCCAGGTCACCATCAAGCACGCAGAGCATGCCCGTGAGCCGCAGCGCGTTTGACAGCCCCCACCGCTCGCCAAGCACGCGGTACCGCTGCAGCGCGTCGGCGGCGGCGACGCGGAGCACGGCGACCTCGCCGTCGTTCTCGGCCAGGGTCGCGCGCATCGTCCAGCTGACCGCGACCAGCCATGCGTCCCCGCTGCCGATCGCCTCGTCGATGTAGCGGCCGAGCCGCTCCCGGTCGTTGCTGAAGAACGCGTACATCTCGCGCAGCAGCCCGATCAGCGGTTGGCTGCTGAAGTCGAGCGCGTCGACCCGCTCGGCCAGGTCGGTCGGCCCGGTCAGCGGATCGGGCGGGATCTCGTGCGCCGGGGCGGTGTCGTACATCTGCATGTTCTGGTTGACGTGGTAGAGCGCCTCGGCGATCGTGCGCAGCTCCTCGCCCGCGGCGACGTCGGCGGGCACCGCGAGGGCCTGGCCGACCCAGTCGGTGATGTCGGAGTAGTTGCCGAGCAGCATCGCCATGCCGCTGACCCCGACCGCGAGGGTAAGCGCCTGCCACGCGTCCCCGATGTCGCACCAGTAGCGCAGCGCGGCCAGGATGTTGTCGCGGTCGGCCTTCGCCACCGGCAGCCACGTCACCTGATCCCTGGTCAGCAGCAGCGGCGCCGCCTCCGCCATCAGGGCCGAGTAGTGCTCGGCGTGGCGGCGGAGCAGTTCCGCGAGCTCGCCCCGGACGGCCAACTGCTCCGACCCGTACTCGCGGACCGTCTCCAGCATCCGCAACCGGGTGCCGCCCGCCTCCCGCGCCGCTTCTCCCCGGGTCTCCCGCACGGGCTGCAGCAGTGACTTGTCCACCAGGGACGACAGCAGATCGTCGACGTCGGCCGGATCGACGTTAGCGCGACCGCCCCCGGTCACCGGTCCGCCCGGACCCGCGCAGACCACCGCGACCGCGTCGGGCGTCGCCCCGGCCGGGAAGACGGCGAAGCGCTCGGCCAGCAGCCGTTCCTCCGGCGTGAGCAGGTCCCAGCTCCACTCCACGACGGCGCGCAGCGTGCGGTGGCGCGGCAGGGCGGTGCGGCTGCCGCCGGTGAGCAGCCGGAAGCGGTCGTTCAGCCGCCGCGCGATCTCGGCCAGCGGCAGCGTCCTGAGCCTGGCGGCGGCCAGTTCGATCGCCAGCGGCAGCCCGTCCAGGCGCCGCACGATGTCGATGACGAGGGCGACCGTCTGGTCGTCAACCTCGAAACCGGGGCTGACCGCGGCCGCCCGCTCGGCAAACAGCCGGACGGCAGGGAAGCCGACCGCCTCCTGAGCCGGAACCCCGGGCATCGGCTGGCTGAGCGGCGCGATCGACAGCAGCGACTCGCCGGTGATGCCGAGCGGCTCCCGGCTGGTGGCGACGATCCGCAGCCCCGGGCAGTGGCTGAGCAGCTCGTCGGCCAGGTGCGCGCAGGCGTCGATGAGGTGCTCGCAGTTGTCGAGCACGAGCAGGGCGCGCGCGTCGGCCAGGCCGTCAAGCAGCCGGGTCCGCGCGTCGCGGTTCCCGCCCGCTGAGCGCCGTCGAGCAGCAGCCGGGGCTCCCGCAGGCCGATCGAGTTGAGCACCGACTGCGGCACGTCGCCCGGGTCGGTGACCGAGGCGAGCTCGGCCAGCCAGACCCCGTCGGATACGTCGTCGGCGTCGGGTGAGGCCCCGTCAGAGCCGCCGGCCGCGGCCACTGCGGCCACCTCGGCCGCCAGCCGGGTCTTGCCCGTTCCGCCCGGGCCGACCAGCGTCACCAGCCGGTACTGCCCCAGCGCCTTGAGCACCCGGGCCACATCGTCCTCGCGCCCGACAAAGCTGGTGAGCTGCGCGCGCAAGTTCGTCCGCGGGGGCAGGGCGGCGTGCATCGCGTCTGCGGTCGAGGCGGATCCGTTCCCGCCCTCGGCGCGAGCCGCCGCCTCGCCCCTGAGCACCTCCAGGTGCACCGCCTGCAACTCGGCCCCCGGGTCAATGCCAAGCTCGTCGGCCAGTCGCCCGCGGATCGTCTCGTACGCGGCCAGCGCCTCCGCCTGCCGTCCGGACGCGGCCAGCGCCCGCATCAGCAGCCCGGTCACCTTCTCATCCAGCGGGTGATGGGCGGCCAGCACCTCGAGCGGCCCGACGTGCCCGCCCGCCGGGTCGTCGGCCACCTCGCTCGCCAGCCGGGTGACCATCGCGTCAAGCTGCAGCCGCTCCAGGCGCTGGGCGTGCGGGGCCGCGAACTCGCCCGCGTCGGCCAGCGCGGGCCCCCGCCACAGCCCCATCGCCTCCTCGATGCGCCCCTCGGCCAGCAGCCGCTGGAACCGGAACGCGTCCACGTCATCCGGCTTCACCGCCAGCCGGTATCCGGCCGCCGACTGCTCGACCGCCTGCGCTCCGCCGAGCGCGCGCCGGGCCCGGGACACCAGCGTCTGCAGCGCGTTGGCGAGGTCCGCGGGCGGCTCGTCGCCCCAGACCGCGTCGCGCCAGCTCGGAGGTGCTCACCGGCCGCCCGCCGGCCAGCGCCAGCCGCACGATCAGATCGCGCAGCCGCGCGCCGGAGATGACGACCGGGGCGCCCCCGTCGTCACTCACCTCAAGCGGACCAAGGATCGCGACCTGCACCCGTCCATTGTCGCCGAACCCCAGCGTTCCGCACGCTCCTCCGCCGCGCTCGCCCCGGCGGTCCCCATTCGCGGTCATGCCCGGTCCTCCGTATGCTTGCATGGGCACCCGGGACCCAGTAGCTAACGCTCTGGCACCAGGAGCTTGCCGATCCGGCGCCCTGCGGGCTCGCGAGCGACGGAGCGGACTTGGAAGCCTTATGCTTATGAGGTTCCCGTATGAGGGAACCCCTCAGCACGAGGGCGCATAGCTCAGCGGGTAGAGCATCCGCCTTACAAGCGAAAAGTCGGTGGTTCGAAACCTCCTGCGCCCACATTGTTTGAATGTCCGTCCGGCCCGGACTAGCTCAGTGACAGCTTGTAGGCCGAGGAACGCCCCTCAAGCAGTGGGAAGCGAGTGACGGCCATGCGGCGCGTGGGTATGCAAGTCGGAGAGTCGGACGAGCCGGTGACGCACCTTGCGCCAGTGGATCAAGAGCTATGCGGAAAGTGGATGCCGCGAAAGAAAACGACATGTGCGCGGACCCCCGGCCACGGGGGCGACTGTAAGACAGCCGAGCTTATGGAACGCCAGAGGATATTCAGGCGAAACCACCCGCACCGCGCATCGCCCGAGTCTCGCAAGAAGTCCGCCCGCAAATCCAGGCTTGCCAGCTACGGCCTGACTCTAGAGCACTTCGACCTACTGCTGAAGGCGCAGGATTACGCCTGCGGCATGTGCCACGAGCCGTTCGCGGAAGGGCAGACGATCCATGTGGATCACGACCATGCCTGCTGCAAGGGGAACTGCCGCTCATGCGGAAAGTGCGTTCGCGGGCTCCTCTGCCATGTGTGCAACGTTGCGCTCGGCCACATTGAGCGCCGGTATGCACTGGCCCGCCCGTACCTGGACAAACCTCCCGCCCAGCTCGTCGCAAGAGCTCGCCGCGCCTCCTGATTGCCTCGCGGAGTGAACCAGTTTGTCGTAATGCCCGTACTTAGGGATGAAGACCCGATGTCGGCATGGGACGACAAATGCGCGAGCTGCAAGCCTGGCAAGGCGTCCGCCACCAAGCTCCTGATGCGATTGTGGACGCTGCCGCAGCGCGCACCGAATCTTCACCAGAACACGAGGTCCTGCGCGGCGCGCGACTGGCGCCATGAATAGCATTGAACTGTCCGATCGCCAGCTCAAGCTGCTGAAAGTCGTCGACAAGGGCGGTGGTGGTGAGTGGGGCGCAAGGTGGATCGACATCATCGTTGATTCCAGATCTGGCATAGGCGGCAGATGGAAGGTGACCGCCGACGCTCAGCCGTACCTCGGCTGAGGACCGAGGTGGGCTGGCCGCCCCGATACCAAGCCAGTTCGGCTAGGCCGAGGAAGCACTCACCGCAGGTAGATGCGGCCAGGATCCAGCACCTCCCGCAGCAGCCGCAGCTCCTCGGCCGTCGGCGGCTCGGCGTCGCCGACGGCGTCGGCCACCTTCAGCGGCCACCCCGTAGCCGCGCGGACCTGCGCGACGTCCACCCCGGGGTTAACCGAGCTCAGCACCAGCTCGTCCGCCAGGTCCCTGGTCAGCACGCCGAGCGGGGTGATGAGGCGGGTGACGCCGTGGCCGGTCGCCTGCCGTCCGCCCCCGGGGGCGGGGGACGTCACGAAGTCGAGACGGTCCACCAGGGTCTGCGGGGTATGCCGCGCGCATGACGACGAATACCTCCCGGGCATGCGCCATCACCTCGATGGCGCCGCCGGATCCGGGCAGCCGGTGCTCCGGCCGCGCGTACGACCCGCCGATCATGGTCGAGTTCAGGCTGCCGTGCCGGTCGATCTGCGCCGCGCCGAGGAATCCGGTGTCGATGCGCTGTCCCTGGATCACGTAACCGAACAGCTGCGGCATCGGCAGGACGGCTTCCGCCCCGGTCACCAGGATCGAGTCGGAGATGGTGGTCGGCAGGCCGATCGGGTGGGCGCCGGTGACCCCCGACTCGTAGATGATCTCGATGTCCGGCGCGACGGTCAGCTCGGCCAGGGCGGCGGCGAGGGTGGGCAGCCCGATGCCGGCGAACACGATCCGACGGCCCGCCAGTTCCCGCGCGGCCAGGACGGTCAGCAGCTCGGTGACCGTCGCCGGGGAGCTCATCGGGCGACCTCATCCCGCTCGGAGTCGGCCGGGGGAGCGGCGGGCCGCAGGTGCAGCCCGTAGTTCACCCGTCCCGAGAACGCCTCGCCGACCTGCAGCTTCGCGCGCACCTCGGGCCCGAGGAGGGCCAGGTATTCCGCGTGGTCGGCCGTCCCCCGGACGAACGCGTCGAGCCAGCGGTCGACCGCGCCCTCCGCGCGTCCCAGGTCCGACCATTCACGGAAAAACGCGTCGTCACGGTCGTAGTAGCCCTGCACCGGGGCCGGGTACGAGCCGAATGGGCACTCGACCACCGCGTCGACGATCTGGGACGGCACGATCGTCCGATTCGGGTCGGCGCGGATCACGTCGTCATCGACGATTTCCTCGACCGTGACGATCACGCTGCGGCCGGCGAAGGCGACATCCTGCTGCACCCCGAGGATTCCCCAGGCCTGGACGTTCCCCCGGCGGTCGGCTCGCTGCGCGTGAATGATCGAGACGTCAGGGTTGAGCGGCGGCACCACCGACACCGCGTCTCCGCTGTACGGGTCGGTCACCTGCCGGATCGAGTCGTTCACGGTCGGCAGGTCGCTCCCCTCGTAGGAGCGGATCGGGTAGAAGGGCAGCTTGGCCGCCCCGGCGACGTACCGCGCGATCATCCCGCCGTGACTGTACTCATCGAGCGCCACCACCCGGTCGCTGCGCCCTTCCAGCGCCCGCCGCAGCTCGTGCAGCGACCCGCCCGAGCTGTTGCCGATGAACGAGGAGACCAGGCCGCGGACGCAGCCGGCCGCGATTAGCTGGTCGATCATCATGTCGCAGGACATCCGGCAGATGGTCAGGTCCCCGATCCGCTGCCGGATGATCTCGTGCGCGGCCGCCGTGGGGACGAGGTGCCCGAATCCTTCCAGGGCCACCGTCATGCCCGGCTTCACATACGTGGCGACCGCCCCGGCCAGCGTCGTGACCCGGTTCGCCGCCATGCTTCCACGATCCTTCACTCAGGCATCGTAGGCAAGCCGGCCGAGCCAGAAGACGCCAAGCAGCCGACGCATCGTCTCAGCGCCGGCCTACGCGTCGACCTCGCCGCCCGGGCTGTAGTCGGTCCGCTCGGCCGACTCGCCCCGGCCGACGAAAACGGTCGCCACCATCTGCGGCGGGAACAGCCCGTGCGCGACCACCCCCGGCGTCGATGACAGCCGCACCGCGAGCGCCGCCGGGTCGTCGACCGACCCGTGGTAGTCGGCGATCACGCCGCCGTCCGGGCTCAGCGGGACGTCGCGCAGCGAGGCCGGGTCGACTAGGCGCAGGGTGGCCCGGAGCCCGAAGGACAGCAGCTCCAGGGGGATCGGGGCGTGCAGCGCCTGAACCGGCTTGGAGGAGTCGGCGATGACGACGAACCGGTCCGCCGCCCCGGCCACGATCTTCTCCCTGGTGTGAGCGCCGCCGCCGCCCTTGACGAGCCAGCCGTCGGGGGAGATCTGGTCCGCGCCGTCGATCGTGATGTCGAACCGGTCGATGCTGGTGACGTCCTCGATCCGGAGGCCGAGTTCGCGCGCCGCGTGCTCGGTCCGCGGCGACGTGGCGGCGCAGACGATGTCGAGCGACCGCTTGGCCAGCGCCGGGAGCAGGTACGCGACCGTCGAGCCGGTGCCAAGCCCGACCGTCATTCCGCTCTCGACCAGCTCCGCGGCCGCTTCCGCAGCGACCTGCTTCTCTCGCTCAATGCTCACGACGGGCCCTCCAGAAGGTGGTCGTTGCCTGGCACCACCGTACGGCCCGGGGTCGCCCGGGCCCAGCGGGGGTACTGCAGCCATCATGAGCGCGATACCAACGACGATGATGGCGCTGCGGGCGCACGCCCGGGGCGGACCCGAGCAGCTCGTCTACGAGCAGGCCCCGACCCCCCGGCCGGGTCCGGGCGAGGCACTCGTCGAGGTGCACGCCGCCGCGATCACCTTCGCCGAGCTGACCTGGGACCAGACCTGGACCACCCGCGACGGCCGCGACCGGACGCCGACCATCCCGTCCCACGAGGTGTCGGGGACGGTCGTCGGCCTGGGCCCGGAGGCCGATGGCGTAGCGGTCAGGGAGGAGGTCTACGGGCTGATCGACTTCGACCGCGACGGGGCGGCGGCGCAGTACGTCACGCTGCCGGCCGCGCACCTCGCGGCCAGGCGCCGGACGGTCTCGCACGTCGACAGCGCGACCCTGCCGCTGGCGGCGCTGACCGCGTGGCAGGCGCTGGTCGACCACGCGGGCCTCAAGCCAGGTGAGCGTGTCCTCGTCCAGGGCGGGGCCGGCGGCGTGGGCAGCTACGCCGTCCAGCTCGCGGCCAGCCTGGGCGGCGCCGTCACCGCGACCGGCCGCGCCGCCCAGCGGGACTTCGTCCTCGGCCTCGGCGCCGGCACGTTCCTGGCGTCCGACTCCGCCGACGGCGACGCCGCCGCGACCACGTCGGAAGGCGGCTTCGACGTCGTCATCGACACCGTCGGCGGGGCCGTTCTCGAGGCCTCCTACGGGATGACGCGCCGCGGCGGCCGCCTGGTCACGCTCAGCGCGCCGCCCGACGCGGACAAGGCGGCCGCGCTGGGCCTGCGGGCCGTGTTCTTCATCGTCACCCCCGACGCGGCCGAGCTCGAGCAGCTGGCCGAGCTCGTCGACGACGGCAGGCTGCGCCCGGTCCTCAGCCAGACGTTCCCGCTGCGAGACGGCAGGGACGCGTTCGAGAGCGCCACCGTCCCGCACCCGCCCGGCAAGACGGTGCTGATCGTCCGCTGACTCGCGCCGCAACGCCCCTCCCGGGCCCGAAAATCGTTTTGCCGTGACGTGGGTCTAACAAGGTGTCGGACGATAGGAAGGAACCAGAAGATGCGTAAGGCCCACACCACCGAGCCCGCCGCCCGCGAGGTCAGCAAGCCGGCCGAGCAGTGGCGCCAGGAGCTGACGCCGATGCAGTACAGCGTGCTGCGCGAGGCCCACACCGAGCGGCCGTTCACCGGTGAGTACGTCCACAACCACGCCGACGGCTTCTACCGCTGCGCCGGCTGCGGCAGCGAGCTGTTCCGCTCGGACGCCAAGTTCGACTCCGGCACCGGCTGGCCGAGCTTCTCCGAGCCCGCCGTCGCCGAGGCGGTCGAGCTGCGCCAGGACAACAGCCTGTTCATGCGGCGGACCGAGGTCGTCTGCCGCCGCTGTGGCGGTCACCTCGGCCACGTCTTCGACGACGGCCCGACCCCGACCGGCGACCGGTACTGCATCAACTCCTGCTCGCTGGCGTTCGAGCCTGCGGCACACTAAGGGCAGGACGGCGGCGTGCGACGGGAGGCGTGATGGGTTATGCCGACGACCACCAGTGGTCGCAGCGTCATCTCTCGCACTACGTCGAGGGGGATCTGAGCCACCGCGCCCGCCGCCGCCTGGACCGCCACGCGCGGGACTGCGCGGACTGCGGGCGCGGCCTGCGCGCGCTGCGCGCCCTGGTCTACGCGGTTCAGGGGCTCGACGGACTGGGCGGCGTTCGCGCGCCCTCGACGATCTTCGACCGGGTCCGCCCGGCCGCGGCCGGCGGCTCGCCCGCGCCGCAGAACGCGTGACCCCCTCGCCCCGAGGCGACCGCCCGCCGGAGCCCGAGGCGGCGGATGTCGCGGCCGCTGCGACGGAGGCGAGTCTCCTGGCCCGGGCTCAGGCCGGGGACATCGACGCCTTCGAGCAGCTATCCGGCGCGTACGCCGATCGCCTCTACATGCTGCTGCTGCGCTTGCTCGGCGACCCCGAAGAGGCCGGGGAGGTGGCCCAGGAGGTCATGGTCCGCGCCTGGCGCGGCATCACCCGCTTCCAGGGCCGCTCGAGCTACTTCACCTGGCTCTACCGGATCGCGGTCAACGAGGCCAACCGCGCCCTGGCCAAGCGCGAACGGCAGCCGCCGAGCGTGCCGCTCGGCCCGCTGGAGCTCGATCTGCCGACCTCGCCCAGCGACGACCCGGCCCGTCAGGCCGAGAACAACGAGCTCCGCCAGGCCCTGGCCGCCGCCCTGGCCATGCTCCCGCCGCCGCTGCGGACCGCGATCGTGCTGCGCGATGTCGAGGGCTTCTCCACCCAGCAGGCGGCCGAGATCGCCGGCGTCAGCCCGGCCGCCTTCAAGAGCCGCCTGCACCAGGCCCGGCTGCAGGTCCGCGCCGCCATCGGCGACGATGCCCTGATCGCAGTCGGCGGCTAACGGGCGAAAGATCAAAATCGGTTTTTCCGAACGGACCCTGGGTGACTCTCCACCGTCGATGACCCGCCTGGCTCAGCTGCCCGTCGGCGGGACCGGCCGTCCGACCGACTGCATGAACCACCACGCGGAAAAGTCGCCCACACCCGGGAAACGGCGCTGCAGATCGTCGATCTCCTCCTCGGGCGAGCCGAACGAGCGCAGGTAGGCGTCGAACGAGCCGTGCTCGGCGATGAGCTCGTTCACGAGCGCGGCGCACTCGACCGCGTCGCCGATCTTGCGGTGGTGGCGGATGATCCGCGCATCCCGCGCGGCTCGGTCGACGTCGCGCTCGGTCATGGCGGCCACCGCGACCGGGTCAAAGTCATGGAAGACTTCGCCGAAGGCCGGCCAGCGCGATTCGATGGCCGGCCACCTCAGCCCGGCTTGGAAGATCGCCTTGATGAGCTGTTCAAGGTAGCGCCGGTCATCGGACGGCCCGAGCTCGAGATGCGGCCAGGGCGAGTCGTCGTGATAGGTACGGCCGGAGCGGAGCCGCGGCGTCATCGGTCTTCGGCCGCCTACCAGGTGGCGGGCGGGAGCGGCAGCCCCACCGAGTCCATGAACCACCAGGCCGAGTAGTCCCCGAGCCCGGCGAACCGGCGTTTCAAGTCGGTGATCTCTTCCTCCGGCGAGCCGAACGAGCGCAGGTAGGCGTCGAACGAGCCGTGCTGCGCGACGACCTCGTTGACGGCGGCGGCGGATTCCACCGCCTCGTGAATTTTACGATGATTACGGATGATCTGGGTGTTGTGCTCGGCCCGGTCGATCTCCTCCTCGGTCATCGCGGCCACCCGGACCGGGTCGAAGCCGTGAAAGACCTCGCTGAAGGCGGGCCAGTGCGATTCCACCACCGGCCAGCTCAGGCCGGCCTGGAAGATCGCCTTGAAGAGCTGCTCGACGTAACGGCGGTCATCGGACGGCCCGAGCTCGAGGTGAGGCCAGTCCGAGTCGTCCTGATAGCCGTGGCCGGAGTGGTGCTGGGCCATGGGGCTTCCCCTTTCTCGCGGTGCTAGCTCCCACCCTCGCGCCCGATCGCCCGCGCCGCGCCCGTGAGTACCCCGGGCGGCGGCCCCCTGGCCCCGGCGAAGCAGGGGCCGCCGTGCCGCTCGATGACGGCAACGGCGGCCCCACGGCCGTACGGTTTATTACACGTGCGCGACGACGAACTTGAACGCCTGGATCACGTGAGAGAAGCGGTTGGTGCCCAGGCCGCTCACGTTCGCCTTCTTGACGGTGCTCAGGCGCTCGAGGAATATCCCGAAGTGGTTGTTGGAGATGTGGTTGTTCGCGATCAGGGTGCCGGTGATCGAGCTGGCCGTGGCGGCCAGGATGCCGGTGGTGCGGGTGTCGGGCACGGCGTAGTTCTTGGCGTTCTTGGCGGTCGAGGCGAACAGCCCGATCGGGTCGCCGAGCGTGTTGTTCTGCCCGATCCAGTTGCCCTTGATCTGGGTGCCGTTAAAGTCCTGGTTCGGCTCGTGAACGTGGATGGTCACGCCCGCCAGGCCGTTGCCCCAGATGTGGTTTCCCTCCACGATCGTGTTCGCCACCGTCTCGCCCGGAACCTCGGAGGCGATGACCACGCCCGCCCCGCCGCCGGATGACTTCAGCGTGCCGTTGTAGCTCAGCCAGTTGTCGATCACCATGTTGTCGCGGACGCCGTCGGTGCTGTGCCCGGCGATGATTACGCCGCAGCCGCCGGGGTTGCGGGTGGCGGTGTTCCAGCCGACCACGTTATGGCTGTTCGGGCCGATGTCGTCGGCGACCAGGAAGCCGCCGCCCTCGTTGCGGGTGGAGTAGTTGCGCACTACCTGGGTGTACGACGAGCCGTTGACGTCCACGCCCACGTCGCCGTTGCCCCACAGGTAGTTGCCGGACACCAGCACATGCGAACTGGCGCCGACCAGGATGGCATCGAAGCCGGCCCCGGTGACGCGGAACCCGCTCACCCGGACGCCGGCGGTGCCGAGCACGCCGATTCCGACGCTGCCGGGCAGCGTCTGCGGGCCGAGCTTCAGCGGCTTCTGGCCCTTGGCGCTGATGGTCGCGCCCCGCCCGATAAGGGCGAGCGGCTTAGTGACCACCACCTGCTCGTCATAGGTGCCGGCGCAAACGATCACCGTGCCGCCCGCGCTCACCGCCGCGATGGCGGTATTGATGTCGCGGTATTTGGCCGTCTTGCACGAGGTGTCCGCTCCGGTTTTCTTTGCGGAATGGGATACGAAGGCCAAATGGGCTACCCGGGCACTGCCGTCAGCGGAAGCCTCAGCCACCCCGGCTGACAGGCCGACTACTAGCAGGCTTGCCGCTGCACCGCGCACGATCGGAACCTTACGCATGTATTGTTCTCCCCCCAGAGAATCCAGGAACATCGCCGTTCCCGTGATGGCTGCGACGGTACTACGCGGACGGTTTGCGACCAGACGCTTTAGCCGATCTTCCCTATTCACTATCGCGCGTGAAACTAGCCATTCCAATCGAATTCGACACGGTCGGCAGCGGGCCCGATAATGATCATTAACGAGTCGGTCGCGCAACGCGCGGCCCTCGTGGGTGAGAACCTGTGTCTTGATTCGCATGAAGCGCGGCCGCACGCCCCGGTTCGGGGCGGCCGAATGGACCATGACCGGCCGATAGGTCCCAGGCCCCTGGCTCGGGAAAGGTGATAAGGGGCCGCCCCCAGTCCCTCGGCGGCGGCCACGCGCCCCGGCCGAGCAGGTCGTCGAGGGCGCCGCAGACCCGCTCGGTCAAGATCGCACGACGACTGCCACCGACCAACGCGACTAGAGAAAGCCCACATCCGGGTGGTGTTTGCGAGCGGTCCTGTTGCCAATGCTAAGGAGGTAAGGAGCTCGATCCCGGGGGGGAACGTTGGTTTCTGAGTCGACCTCGCGTGGTCTGGTCGCGGGCCTGCCGATCGCGGCGCGGCTGCAGCCCGCCAGTTCGCGCGTATCGCTGGCGCGCTGGGCGGTCGTCTCGACCGCCCTGACGCCGCTGGTCATGACCGGCGGGTGGCTGGTGGCGGAGGCGCTCCAGCCTCCCTCCTACAGCCCGCTGCACAGTTCGATCAGCGGGCTGGCCGCCCTCGGCGCCACCGACCGCTGGATCGTGACGGGCGCGTTGTTCCTGGTGGGAGCGTGCTACCTCGTGACCGCCGGCTGCCTGCCGAGCCTGCGCCGGTCGGCTCGGATCGTGCTGCTGATCGCGGGGATTTCCAGCATCGGCATCGCCGTCTCGCCGCAGCCGGCGGACGGCTCGAGCGCCATGCACATGGTCTGGACCTGCGTCGGCGCGGCCGCAATCACGATCTGGCCCGCCTTCACCGCCAGCCGGGCGCCATCGCGACCGCTGATCCTGCGGGCCCGCGGCGCGGTCGCGGTCACCGCCGTCTTCCTCGTCCTGTCGGCCTGGCTCATGGCCGAAACCCAGCACGGCAGCGCCCTCGGGCTGACCGAGCGACTGGTCCCCGGCGTCCAGATCACCTGGCCGTTCATCGTGGCCCTGGCCCTGCACCGGGCGCAGGATCGCGCTCAGGATCGGGAACGAAGGAGCTCAGCCACCCCCGTCTGAACGGCGGCGGGCAGCGATCGTGAGCGCCGCCGTCGCCCCTGCCACCGCCAGCGCCGAAATCGCGGGCATCCGCCGCGCCAGCACCTCGCGATCACCGCCGCAGCTCAGCAGCGACCAGCGCGACGCGGCCGAGAGGGCCGAGCCGACGGACAGAACCGACCCGACCGAGAAGGCCGACAGGGTCGATCCCACGCTGCCGATCGACAGGGCAGACCCGACCGACCCGATGCTTAGCACCGACCCGGCCGACCCGATCGACAAGATCGAGCCGCGGCTCGCGATCGACAGAAACGAGTCCTGGGACCCCAGCGACATGTCACTCACAGTCATCATTGTCGCACGCCGCCTGATCGGCCCGGGTCGCGTGGGGCAGGCGTTGGCCACGAGGGGTACGACGGCTGGTGGGAGACGGAAGCCGAAGCGGGGGAGAAGGAACAATGCCGGACGAGCACTACGACGCGATCGTGATCGGGACCAGCCAGGGCGGCCGGTTCCTCCCGGTCGAACTGGCGGAGGCGGGGCAGAAGGTGGCGCTGGTCGAGCGCGGCCCGCTCGGCGGCGTCTGCGTCAACACCGGGTGCACCCCGACCAAGACCATGGTCGCCAGCGCCCGCCTCGCCTACCTGGCGCGCCGTGGCGCCGAGTACGGGGTGCGGACCGGTCCGGTGTCAGTCGACCTAGCCGCGGTCCGCGAGCGCAAGCGGTCCATGGTCGGCGGCGCGCGCGAGAACTACGCCAGCCGCCTGGCCCAGGAGGGGCTTGACCTGATCCAGGGTGAGGCCCATTTCACCGGGCCCAAGACCCTCGAGGTGGCGCTCACCGACGGCGGGACGCGGCAGATCACCGCGCCGGTGATCGTGATCGACGCGGGCACCCGGCCGAGGCCGCTGGCGATCGCCGGCCTAGACGACGTCCCGGTGCTCGATTCCACCTCGATCATGGAGCTCGACGAGATCCCCGAGCACCTGATCATGCTCGGCGGCGGCTACATCGGGCTGGAATTCGGGCAGATGTTCCGCCGGTTCGGCAGCGAGGTCACGATCGTCGAGGGCGCGCCCCGCCTGATGATGATGGAAGACGAGGACGTCTCGGACGAGGTCGCCGCGATCTTGCGCGATGACGGGATCACGGTGCTGACCTCGACGACGCCGCTGCGGGTGGAGCGGGCCGGCGGCGGCCGGCTGGCGCTGACCGTTCAGACCGAGGACGGCGAGCGGCGGATCGAGGGCTCGCAGCTGCTGTCGGCCGTCGGCCGCATCCCGAACACCGAGGCGCTCGCCGTCCAGGCGGCCGGCATTCGGCTCGACGACCGGGGCTTCATCGAGGTCGACGAGTACCTGGAGACCACCGTCCCCGGCGTCTACGCGATGGGCGACGTCAAGGGCGGGCCGGCCTTCACTCACCTGTCCTACGACGATTACCGGATCCTGCACGCCAACCTCATCCGGCACCAGAAGCAGAGCACGCGGGACCGGATCGTCCCGTACACGGTGTTCATCGACCCGCAGCTCGGCCGGGCGGGTCTGACCGAGCGGCAGGCGAGGGCGGAGGGACGGGAGATCCGGGTGGCGAAGCTGCCGATGAGCGCGGTCATCCGGGCCATCGAGACGGGCGAGACCCGCGGCTTCATGAAGGCTGTCGTCGACGCGGGCAGCGGGCGGATCCTCGGCTGCGCGATCCTCGGCCTCGAAGGCGGCGAGATCATGAGCATCATCCAGGTCGCCATGCTCGGCCAGCTCCCGTACACCGCGATGGCCAACGCGATCTTCGCCCACCCGCTGCTGGCGGAGGGCCTCAACACGCTCTTCGCGATGTTCGACGCCTAAGCGAGCAAGGGTCCGCCAGCACCACCTCAAACCAGGCACGCCAGCTGTGGAGACGCGGCCGGTGCTGTTCAGGATGGTCGGCCTGGGTCCGTCGGGGACGCTTTCGCGTCGGCACCACGCGTCGCACTGGCCTCTCCGGTTGAGGCCGACCGGCGTTCGGCCCTCAGCGTGTGCTGTTCGGGTCGCGGGGTGCCCCCTCCGGCGCACGATGACGGCCAACCCGCGGGAACGGCGCCCCCAACGGCACACAATGACAGCGGCCACCGCCCAGAAGCCGCTGACCGGAGCGTCATCTCCTAATAACAGCAAGAAGCGCGCAGCGCAGCCGAGTGATGAGCGCCCTGCTCCACCCTCGTCTTTCTTACGAAGAGGCCAGCAGGTCGTCGACTTGCTGGGTGAACATCGTCACGCCGCCGGTGGCGAAGTTGGCGACATCCGCGCCGGCCTTCCCCATCTCGGGTGAACCGAGGCCGGTGCGGTAGTCCGCCTCGGTCGCGAAGTCGAGGTTCGCCACGTAGTAGTAGGCGGGGTCGGACCGGTCGAGAGAACCGCAGCGCGCGCCGCTGAAGCCGGAGAGCCCGGGTACCTGGCGCACCAGCGGAGCGTGGGTCTGCGCGTAGTAGCTGTCAAAGGCGGCGGGGTCGGTCGGCTGGCCGTAGCAGACGGTGACTCGGTACATGGCGGCTGTCTCCTCGCATGGCTGGGTCGGCGTTGACGCTCAGGCCGGGTGCGCACTGCACCCTGCCCGCAGACGCAACGATCATGCCCTCGATCAGACCGCAGCGCCAGCAGGCTTGATCAAGTGATAGCCAGCCGTCGATGGCGCGTGAACATAAGCAGCGGAATGTCACTCCCCGAGTTCGAGCGTGATCGTCACCAGATCATCGGGGCCGTTGGCGAGCAGGTTGTGGCCTGAGTCGAGGGCGGTCACGGTCCTTCGACCGCTGCCTGAGCGTGCCGATCGGATGCGGCCGGGCGCGGCGGTCGAAGAACGGGGGCGGCTCGCGATCTGAATGCTCTTACCTTCTGCTGGCGGGTTACTCCAGGGAGAAGCTGATCGGGGTGCCGAGCTCGACGGTCCGGCTGACCGTGCACAGCCGCTCGTGCGAGATCTTCAGCGCCTCGGGCAGGAGCTCGCGGGCCTTGTCGCCGTCCTCGCCGTCGGGGAACCGGAGGGTGAAGGTGACCGCGATGTCGGTCAGCCGGTTGGCGTGCTGCTCGTCTTTGATCTTGGTGCCGGCCACCGTGACCCGGAACGAGTCCGGCTCGGCCCGGCGGGAGGTGAGCACGTCGACGTCGATCGCGGTGCAGGCGCCGATGGCCGTGAGCAGCAGCTCGACCGGGGTGAAGGAGTCGTCGCTGCCGTTGCCGACGCCGATCGTGCCGCCGCGTTCGTTGGTCACGGTGTAGTGGCCGTTGCCGGTCCGGTCGATGGTCACGGGGCGGCGTTTGTTGTCAGGCGTCATGATCTCAACGATGCCAGACGGCCGCCATTGCCGCTGATGGGGGCCAATTTCACGGTGGAAATAAGGCCAATTTTCGGGAAGTGCGCAGGGCTCTTCTCTGCTTTTACGTACGTGTTTCCGATCCTGGAGTTCCGTTGTCGATGGGAGTCGTCGTGAGCCGTCGCGGGTGGGCGTTGTTTGCGGCGATGTGCGTCATCTGGGGGATCCCCTACCTGCTGATCCGGGTCGCGGTCCGCGACGTGTCACCGGGCACGCTGGTGTTCCTGCGGACGGTGATCGGGGGCGGCGTGCTGCTGCCGTTGGCCCTGCGGGCGGGCGGGTTCGGCCCGGTCCTGCGGCGGTGGAAGCCGCTGGTCGCGTTCGCGGTCCTCGAGATCGCGGTCCCGTGGCTGCTGCTCGGCAACGCCGAGCAGCACCTGCCGAGCTCGCTGACGGGGCTCCTGATCGCCGCGGTGCCGCTGGTCGGCGTCGTGGCCGGACGCCTCACCGGCACCGGTGATGCCGTCGGCGCCCGCCGTTGGGCCGGGCTGTTGCTCGGCCTGGTCGGAGTTGGCGTGCTGGTCGGGCTCGACCTCGGCGGACTGTCGGCGCTGGCCCTGGTCGAGGTCGGGCTGACGGTGATCGGCTACGCGACCGCGCCGATCATCATGGCCGAGTATCTGGCCGACCTGCCCCGCTTCCCGGTCGTGTGCGCGGCGCTGCTGCTGTCGGCCGCGGCCTGGGCGCCCTACGGGCTCACCCACTGGCCCCATCACGTGGCCGCCACCGGGCTCGCCTCGATCGTGGTCCTCGGCCTGGTCTGCACCGCGCTGGCGTTCGTGGTCTTCTTCGCGCTGATCGCCGAGATCGGCCCGGCCCGGGCGACGGTCATCACCTACGTGAACCCGGCGATCGCGGTCGTGCTGGGCCTGCTGCTGCTCAACGAGCAGTTCACGGTCGGGATGGGCATCGGCTTCCCGCTCATCCTGATCGGCTCGGTGCTGGCGGCGAGCATCAGCCGGCCCGCAGCCGCGGCCGCCCCGGCCGTCGCCGCCGACGACCCGGACCGTCTGGCCGCCAGCGGGGCCCCGGGTCCGTGACCACGACGCTTCCGTCGGCGCAGGCGGGCGGCTCGATTCGCACGATGACTGACCTGGCCGCGGGCGGCCGGTCCGGCGCCGCGCAGTCGTCATGCTGATGCACCCGAACGCACACGTTCGGTAACGTGGCCGCTATGGACACCACCACCACTACAAAAGATCGTCCCGACTCCTCGTACGCGGGTCTGCCGAACAAGCTGGTCAAGGCCGCGAACGGCATCGACTACGCGTACCGCGACACCGGCCCGGGGGCCGGAGGGGGAATCCCGCTGGTCTTGTTCCAGCACTTCCGCGGGAACCTCGACAGCTGGGATCCGGCGCTGATCGACGCGCTGGCGGCGGGCCGCCGGGTCATCACCTTCGACAACGCCGGCGTCGGCGGGTCGACCGGGACGACGGCGGACACGATCGAGCAGATGGGGCG
The DNA here is from genome assembly GCA_963836195.1 of uncultured Actinomycetota bacterium. GTDB lineage: Bacteria > Actinomycetota > Actinomycetes > Streptosporangiales > Streptosporangiaceae > Trebonia. The sequence goes on from CAWIIX010000030.1 coordinate 252,816, forward strand.
CGACGCCATCGCCTTCATGGCCGCCCTGGACCTCAGCCAGGCTGATCTCCTGGGATTCTCCATCGGCAGCTTCGTCGCCCAGCAGATCGCGCTGACCCGGCCGGCCATCGCGCGACGGGTGATCCTCGCGTCCTCGGCGCCGCAGGGCGCGGCGGGCATGCACGGCTGGGCGGCCGACGTCATCGGCGCCGTCGGCACGCCCGAGACCAGCCCCGACGAGTATCTCGGCGTGTTCTTCGCCCGATCCCCGGCCAGTCGGCAGGCCGGCCAGCAGGCGCTCGGGCGCATGTACGCCCGCACCCAGGAACGGGACGCGGCGACGAGCTGGGCGACGCGGGAAGCGCAGTATGACGCCGTCTGCGCGTGGGGGATCCCCGATCACGGGCTGCTGCAGCGGGTCAGCTGCCTGCAGATGCCGGTGTTCGTGGCCAACGGCGACAGCGACCCGATGATCCTGCCGCGGTATTCGTACCTGCTGGCCGGCCTGATCCCGCAGGCCAAGCTGAAGATCTACCCGGACGCGGCCCATGGGTTCCTGTTCCAGCACCACGCGGAATTCGCCGCCGATATGGAGTCATTCCTCAGCGACCCTCGTTAACCCGGCCCCCTGGGGAAGGAGAGGATCATGACGATGCCGGTCGGCGCCACCCACATGATCGTCCTTCCTGGCGGCGGGTATGCCCAGCACGCTGCGCACGAGGCCGAGCCGGTCGCCCGGTGGCTGGGCGAGCAGGGAGTGCAAGCGAGCGTGTTCCGGTATCCGCTCAATGTCAGGCACCCGGTGCCGCTGGACGCGCTGCGGGCCGAGATCCGGCAGCGACGGGCGGAGGGCGCGCGGCGCATCGGTCTGATGGGGTTCTCGGCCGGAGGTCACCTGGCCGGGCTGGCGGCGCTCGCGCCGGGGGTCGCGCCCGATGAGGCGGTGGACTTCGCCGTCCTCGGCTACGCCATCACCTCGATGGAGACCGAGACCTACCGTCCGGCCCGGCTCATCCTGCTCGGCGAGGACGCCACCCCGCAGCAGCGCCGGGCGATCTCCCTGGACGCGCTGGTGACCCCGGACGCGCCGCCGTTCTTCGTCTGGCACACGGCCGAGGACCCCTACGTCCTGCCCGAGCACACCTACCTGCTGGCGTCGGCGCTGGCGGCCCACCAGGTCCCGCACGCCGTGCACATGTTCTCCCATGGCCCGCACAGCCTCGGGCTCGCTGAGGGGGCCGGCGAGGCCGAGATCTGGACCACGCTGGCCGCTTCGTGGATTCAAGAGCAGGTGAGGATGGCGCGATGAGCCTTGAGTTTGACGTATTCGTGGTGGATCCCAAGCCGATCCCAAGCGCGGTGCCCGGTTTCGAGCAGGCCCTAGGCCGGGCGACCTGGCCGCCGTCCACCTCCACCTTGATCATCGATGACGGCAGCGCCCTGCTGATCGACTGCCTGATCACCGACCAGGAGGGGCGGGAACTGGCCGCGTGGGTGACGTCCCACGATGTCGCGCCCGACTATGTCTACATCACCCATCCCCACGCCGACCACTTTCTCGGACTGCCGGAGATCCTGGCGGCGTTTCCCCAGGCCAGGCCGGTCGCCCTGGCCGATTCCATCGCCGCCATGGAAGAGCAGATCTCACCGGGATACCTGCAGGTGTGGGGTGGCTTCTTCCCCGGCCAGCTGACCAGCCGACCCGTCGCGCCAGCGCCGCTGGCGGGCACCACGCTGCCGATCGGAGCCGCCACGGCCACGATCATTCCGGTCGGGACCACCGATACCGGCCACTCCAGCGTCGTCCACGTCCCCGCCCTCAGCCTGGTCGTCTCCGGCGATGTCGTCTACAACCAGACCCATATGTGGCTGAGCGGATCGACGCCGGACTCCCGCGCCAGCTGGGCGAAGGCACTGGACGCGGTGGCCGCGCTGGAGGCCGGAACGGTCATCGCCGGCCACCGCCACCCGCGCGCTCCCGACGACGACGCCCGCCGTCAGGTCGCCGAATGCCGCCGTTACATCGCGGACTTCGAGGCGGCGCTCGAGCGCAGCTCCACCGCAGCCGAGCTCATCGACCGGATGACCGAGGCGCATCCTGCCCTGGCGAACCCCTACACGCTCTGGGTCGCGGCCTACGACCAGCTCAGCCCAGATCGATGATCATCCCCGGCGCGGCGATGTCCAGGTCGGCGGGGTAAGCGCGCCGGGCGGCGGCGCGAGCAGTCGCTGGATCCGTGTCTGGCCACAGGTGGGTGAGGACCAGCCGCCTGGCGCCGGCGCTGGCCGCATGCTGGCCGGCCTGACCCGCGGTCGACAGGAACGGCGCATCGCCTGCGGCCGGCACGCGGTCGGGGAAGGTGGCCTCGGCCAGCAGGACGTCGGCCTCGCGCGCCATGACGGCGATGTCGGGGCTTGGCCCGGTGTCGCCGGTGTAGGCGAGCACGCGGCCGCCGGCCGTCAGCCGCAGGCCCGCGTTGGGCACGAAATGCGGCAGCGCCCAGGTGTCCACCCGGAACGGGCCGACCTCGAAGCGGTGTCCGGCGGTGAACTCGCGCAGAACGTAGGCGTCGGCCAGCATGCGCGGGTCGTCCAGGGCGAGGACCGCGTCCACGGCCCCCGGCAGGGTGTGCACCGGCAACGCCGGCGGTGGTGCTTCGCCCAGCGCCCGCGCCCTGAGCAACGGGTTCAGGTCGGCGCAGTGGTCGGGGTGACCGTGGCTGATGAGGACCGCGTCCACCTGCTCGGCGGCCGCGTGCCTGAGCAGTTGCGGCAGTGTCGCGTAACCCGGGTCAAGCAATAGGCGGAAGCCGTCGTGCTCCACCAGGTAGCCGCTGCAGGCCTGGCTCGCCGTCGGCCACGCACCGCAGCCGCCGAGGACGGTGATCTTCACCCGCCGAGCGTAACCGCTGAGGTGTCCCGCGCGGCTCGCGCGGGTACGCCCCTACGCCGGGACCGGGGAACGAGGGGCGCCGAAGAAGTCATGACAACGACCACTGCCGTGGGTCGGCTGCTGTCGGTCAATGTCGGCCTGCCCAAGGACATCGAGTGGGACGGCCGGACCGTCCACACCGGCATCTGGAAAAGCCCGGTTGACGGGCCGCAGATGGTCCGCCGCCTCAACATCGACGGCGACGGGCAAGGCGACCTGCAGGGGCACGGCGGCGTCAACCGCGCCGTCTACGTCTACCAGATCGAGTCCCACCGCTACTGGGCCAAGTTCCTCAACCGCGACGATTTCACCTACGGGCAGTTCGGCGAGAACTTCACCGTCGAAGGCCTGGCCGACGACGAGGTCTGCATCGGGGACCGCTACCGCATCGGCTCGGCGCTGTTCGAGGTCAGCCAGCCGAGGGTCACCTGCTACCGGCTCGGCGTCCGGATGAACGAGCCGCAGATGCCGTCGCTGCTGGTCGCCCACCACCGCCCCGGCTTCTATTTCCGGGTCATCAAGGAGGGCAAGGTCGAGGCGGGCGACTCGATCGAGCGGGCCGAGCGCGGCCCCGAGGCGATGACGGTGTCGGAGATCGACGGCCTGCTGTACCTGCCGCACAAGGCCCGCCGGGACCTGGAACGGGCGCTGCGGATCCCGGCCCTCAGCCCGGGCTGGCAGGGATCATTTCGCGATCTGCTCGACCAGGCGCAAGACGGCCCGGCCGCGAAACTGGCCTGGGAGGGACTGCGGAAACTGCGGGTGACGGCGCTCGACCGCGAGAGCGAGAACGTGATCTCGGTGCGGCTGGTGCCGGCCGACGGCAAGCCCGCCACGCCCGCCCGCCCCGGGCAGTTCCTGACCGTGCGGCTGCGCCCGGACCCCAAGGCGGCCCCGCTGCTGCGCACCTACTCGCTGTCCGACCTGCCGAACACCAAGAGCTACCGGATCAGCGTCAAACACGAGCCGCTCGGCGCCGCCAGCGGTTACATCACCACGAAGCTGCAGGTCGGGGACGAAATCGAGGCCGGCGCGCCCCGCGGCTCGTTCGTGCTCAGGCCGGGGGACGGCCCGGTGGTGCTGATCAGCGCCGGGGTCGGGGCGACCCCGGTCCTGGCGATGCTGCACGTGCTCGCGGCCGAGCGTTCGGCCCGCCCGGTCTGGTGCCTGTACAGCGCGCACAACGGCGCCCAGCATCCGTTCGCCCAGGAGGCCGGCGCCCTCCTCAAGCAGCTTCCGGACGCGCACCGCGTCATCTGTTACAGCCACCCCGGGCCGAACGACCGGGCACCAGACGACTTCGACATCACCGGACGGCTGACCGCCGACGTCATCGAGCAGGCGGGCGTCCCGGTCGACGCCGACTTCTATCTGTGCGGGCCCAATGCCTTCATGCACGACATCTCGGCCGCGCTGACCGCCCGCGGCGCCGCCCCGGGCCGGGTGAGCGCGGAGGTCTTCGGGGCCGAGGCCGCGATCACGCCGGGGGTCGTCGGCGCCAAGAAGCGCGCTCCCCACCAGCCGGCCGGGAAGCCGGGCCCGGGCCCGTCGGTCTCGTTCAGCCGCAGCAACCTGACGGTTCCGTGGGACCCCGCCTTCGCCAGCCTCCTCGAGCTCGCCGAGGCGTGCGACGTCCCGGTCCGGTGGAGCTGCCGGACCGGCGTCTGCCATACCTGCGTGACCGGGCTGGTGAGCGGCAAAGTCAGCTACCGGCCCGACCCGCTCGAGCCGCCGGAGGAGGGCAGCATCCTCATCTGCTGCTCCCAGCCCGACAACGAGGTCATGCTCGATCTGTAGAAACTCGGCCCCACCGCCGGGCAACCTCACCCGTCCCTGAAGTTAGCTTAACTATACGGGCATAACAAGCGGCGCCACGCGATTGAACTACCCGGAGGCGATGGCGATGACCGTCGCCCCAGCCGAGGACTCCACCCGCCAGACGGCCGCCCGCTAACCCCCATGCGCCCGATGAGCCACCCCGCCCGCAGACAGCCTCCGGGAGCCTGGCCCCGAACTACCAGGGATGAGTGACGATGCATTATGCGATCCCGCTGGCTCTCGCCGGAAGCCTGTGCACGGCTATGTCCTCGGTCTGCCAGCGGCTGGGGGCCAAGAACGCCGAGGCGACCCGGGTCGACCTGTGGCTGATCGTCCGGCTCGCCCGCCGTCCGATCTGGCTGGTCGGGCTGGCCAGCCAGATTCTCGGATTCGCGTTCCAGGTGACGGCGCTGCACTACGGGGCGCTGGCGCTGGTCCAGCCCGTGTTCGCGCTCGAGCTGCTGCTCGTCTTCGCCTCGATGGCGGTCCTCGGCTCCGGCCGGGTCACCCGGCGTGACTGGCTCGCGGCAGGCGCGATGACGGCCGGGCTCGGCCTGCTGCTGCTCGCCGCCTCGCCGTCGGGCGGGCGGTCGCACGCTCCGGCCTCGTTGTGGTGGCTAGCCGGGCTGGTCACGCTCGCCGCGGTGGCGGCCGGGCTGGCGATCGCGTTCGGGTTGCACCGCCGGTTCCCGGCCTCCGCCCGGCGCCGGGCGGCCGTCCTCGGCGCGGTGACCGGGATCGCCTGGGGCTTCGTGGCGGCCGTGATCAAGGAGTTCAGCGCCCGCCTGGGGGAGGGCCCCGGCCCGATCCTGGGCAGCTGGAGCCTCTACGTCCTGATCGGCGCGGGCGCGGCCAGCCTCCTGCTGGCCTCCCACGCGCTGGCCGCGGGCCCGCTGGCCGCGTCGCAGCCGGGTTTCACCATCCTCGACCCGCTCACGGCGGGCCTGCTCGGGCTGTTCCTGTTCGGCGAGCACATCCAGACCGCCCCCCTCGACCTGGGCGCCGAAGCGCTGGCGCTGACGCTGCTGGCGGGCGGGGTCTTGACCCTGAGCCACAGCTGCCTGCTCGCGTCGGAAGACATCAGGCCGGCCGCGGCGGCCGACCGGAACTGCCTGAGCGTCGACTGCTCGGCCGCGGTGGGCGATGGCCCGATGATCGAGGAGTCGGATCTGGTTCCAGAGTCGCCCACGGTCCGTTCGGGATGATGATTGTGATTTGATCGCACGTGATCGTTGCGGACCGCGGTGCGCGGCCGGGAAGATCATCTCGAGCCGACGGCATCGGGGCCTGCGGCGGGCGGACGGAGGCAGCGCATGCGGATCGGCATCTTGGCGGCGGACACGGCCGGCGACCAGGCGATGAGCCAGCTGACCGATCAGCTTCGGCGGACGGCCGACGACGGGTTCGCGTCGTTCTGGATGTCGAACATCTTCGGCCTTGACGCGCTGACCGCGCTGGCGGTGGCGGGCAGCCAGGTACCGGGCATCGAACTCGGCACCGCCGTCGTCCCCAGCTATCCCCGGCACCCGGCCGTGCTCGCGCAGCAGGCGCTGACCACGGCCCTCGCGGTCGGCCCGGACCGGCTGAGCCTCGGCATCGGGCTGTCGCACAAGATCGTCATCGAGGACATGTACGGGTACAGCTTCGACAAGCCCGCCCGCCACATGCGCGAGTACCTGACGGTCCTGCAGTCGCTGCTTGACGGTGCCCCGGTCAGCGTCAAGGGGGAAACCCTGAGCGCCAACATCGGCCTGTCCACGCCCCGCGCGGGGCGGGTGCCGGTGCTGCTGGCCGCGCTGGCGCCGCGGATGCTGGCCCTGGCCGGCCGGCAGACCGACGGCACCGTGCTCTGGATGACCGGGCCCGCCACCGTCCGCGACTACGTGGTCCCGGCGATCACGGAGGCCGCCAGCGCCGTCGGCCGGCCCAGCCCGCGGGTCGTGTGCAGCCTGCCGGTCTGCGTGACGAGCGACCCCGACGGCGCCCGAGCGGGCGCGGCCAAGGCCTTCTCCATCTACGGGCAGCTGCCGTCCTACCGCGCCATGCTCGACCGGGAGGGCGCGGCCGGCCCGGCCGACGTGGCCATCGTCGGCGACGAGGACGCGGTCGCGGCGCAGATCCAGGCGCTCGCCGACGCCGGCGTCACCGACTTCGTCGCCGCCGAGTTCGCCCGCGGCGACGACCGGGAACGGACCCGCACCGTGCTCAAGGCGCTCATCGCCGGCAGCTAGGGCCGGCGGCGATGGCGACCCGCCCTGACCGGCGGATCGCCGGTTACGCCTGACTGCGCTAGCGTGCATGTCATGACGAGTGACCTGCCTGAGCTCCGGGCGTCACACGCCGATCGCGACCGGGCGGTGGACACGCTGCGGATCGCCGGCGGTGACGGCCGCCTCACCGCCGAGGAGCTGGAGGACCGGCTGGCGACCGCGCTGTCCGCCCGGACGGTCGCCGAACTGGCCGCGCTGACCGCCGATCTGCCGGGCGGACCGGCCGGCGCCGCCGCGAAAGACCTGCTTGTGGTCAAGCAGCAGGGCAGCCGCTACGTACGGACCGGGCGGTGGGTGGTGCCCAGGCGGATCGAGCTCCGGACCCAGTTGTGCCAGGTCACGCTCGACTTCACCGAGGCCGTGATCTCCCCGGGCACGCTGCACGTCGATGTTGAGATGGTGCACGGCAAGCTGCTCATCGTCACCGGGCCGGGCGTCGAGATCGACGCCGACGGGCTCACCCTCACCTACTCCAAGTGCAAGCTCCGCCCCGCCCGGGCCGGCGCCGACCCCCGGCTCCGTATCGAGCTCGCCGGAACGCTCGTGCACGCGAAGGTCATCGAGCGCTGGCCGCGGCGCGGTGCCGCCGGTCAGGCAGGGATCTGAGCGAGGCCGGGCCGTTCCGGGCCGTGCGGGATGTCGAACGACTCCTCGCCCGTGCGCAGCAGGCGCAGCACCACCCCGGCGACATAGTCCGGGCTGTGCGCCACCATGCCCGGCCGCGGCGAGGCCCCGAGCGTGAACCGGCCGCCGTCGAACTCGGTCGCGGTGATCGAGGGCAGCAGCAGCGAGACCGCGATGCCGTCGCCGGCCAGTTCCTGGCGCAGCACCGCGCTGAGCATGTTGACCGCGGCCTTGGTTGACGCGTAGGCGCCGACGCCGACCGCCGTGCGACGGGTGGTGCCGGAGCTGACGTTCACGATCCGACCGAAGCCCTGCTGCCGCATGGCCGGCAGCACCGCCTGCGTCATCGCCAGCAGCCCGGCCACGTTGAGCTCCAGGATCCGGCTGAACTCGGCCACGTCCACCTGATCGAGCGGCCCGTGCAGGCTCGCGCCCGCGTTGTTCACCAGCCCGTCGATCCGCCGGTGGCGGTCGAGGGCGGCTGCTACCAGGGCGTTGACCTGCGCCGGGTCGGTCACGTCGGTGGGCACGGCCAGGGCCCCGTCGAGTTCCTTGCTCAGCGCGGCCAGCCGGTCGGCCCGGCGCGCGGCCAGCACCGGACGCGCGCCGGCCGCGTGCAGCAGCCGCGCGGTGGACTCCCCGATGCCGGAGGAGGCGCCGGTGACGATGACGCACCGGTCGGCCAGGTCAATCAGTTCGGGCATGCGCCCACATATACCAGCCGCCCAGACTCGGCCGGGAGCGGGACCCGGCCGGCGGCAAGACGATGGACCGTTGTGTACACGCGGATGAAGAAAACGGTCCATCGTCCTCGCCCAGCCCCAGTCCGCGCGGGATAACAGCAAGAAGCGGCACAGCGCAGAATTATTGTGCGACGTTTCAATACGTTTTCCGAATGCTTTGTCGCACAATAATTCTGCCTAAGCCGTCTCGATGGGATAACAGCAAGAAGTGGCTAGCCTCGTCCACCCCCGAGCGCGCCGCGACCTCCCGGCGCCCATCGCGGCGGCAAAAATGACCGGATATGACCTTCCGCCACCCCGCCGTCGAGGTCTATAGTCGACAATCGACCGACAAAAGCGGCAGAGCGACAAAGCGGCAAGCCGACAAAGACCAGCCAAGCAGGCGCACCCAGGGGGGCAACGCAGCGTGCCACAGTCACCGGACCCGATTCGATGGGGCATCGTCGGCACCGCCAACATCGCCCGGGCGCAGTTCCTGCCCGGCCTGCGCGAGGCCGGCGGCGGCCGCGCGACCGGCGTCGCCAGCCGGGACCGGGCCAGGGCGGAGGCCTACGCGACCGCCCACGGCATCGATCGCGGCATTGCGGGTTACACCAACCTGGTCGAGTCGCCCGACATCGACGCCGTCTACGTCGCGCTCCCCAACGCCCTGCACGCCGAGCCCACGATCCAGGCGCTGCGAGCAGGCAAGGCAGTGCTGTGCGAGAAGCCGCTCAGCGTCGGCGCCGCCCGGACCAAGGACGTGCTCGACGTCGCCGCCACCGCCGCCCGGCCGCTGTGGGAGGCGTTCGTCTTCCCCTTCCAGGCCCAGCACCAGCGGCTCAAAAGTCTCCTCGAGGACGGCGCGATCGGCGAGCCGGCCGAGCTCTACAGCGCGTTCCACTTCCTGTTGTCCAACCCGGCCAACATCCGGATGGACGCCGCGCTCGGCGGCGGCGCGCTGGCCGACGTCGGCTGCTACCCCATCCGCCTCGCGTTCGAGCTCTTCGGCACAGGCACAGGCACAGGCACAGGCGCGGGCGCAGGCGCAGGCGCCGACAGCGGGGGAGGGGCGCAGGCGCAGGCACGCGCCTGCGAGGCGACAACCGAGAACGGCGTCGACACCGACGCAGCCGGCATCGTCACGTTCGGAGCAGCCCGCCGCCTCCTGCTCACCTGCGGCTTCCACCGCAGCTACGACACCTTCGCCGCGGTGCTCGGCAGCGAAGGCCAGATCCGCCTGACCAACCCGTTCCACCCCGGCCCGGCCGACACGCTGACCATCAGCAGGCCGAACGCAGACCCGGTGACCGAGCGCCCCACCACCGACCAGCGGTCGTTCACGGCCGCCATCAGGCACATTCACGCCGTCCTGCGGGGCGAAGAAGCCGCGGCCCACACCGCCGCCGATTACGCCCTCCCCGCCGCCCGCGTGCTGGAAGACCTGCAGCAACTCATCGTGATTTAGCCCGTCAAGATTTAACAATTCGTGAATAAAAGGCTATCGACGCAGATGTGAACCGACCTGTAGGCTCACCTCCAACCCCAAGGGTCGATAGTCGACAATCGGCAGTCGAGCAAGTCGAACAGAGGAGAGCAGTGCGTTCCATCCCGAGAAGACTCCGCTGGGCGGTGCCGCTAGCCGGCGTCGTGCTGGCGGTTGCCGCGTGCGCATCGAGCGGATCGTCCACCCCGCAAGGCGGGTCGGCCGCGTCGAGCACGGCCGGCGCATCCACCAGCGCCAGCGGCACCCCCGTCAAGGGCGGCACCATGCAGGTCGCCTTCCAGTCCGACCCGGACACCTTTGACCCGCAGGTCTGCTACGACGCCACCTGCTGGGACAACATGCAGATGCTGTTCGACCGGCTCTACGACTACCAGGGCGCCACCACGAACCTGGAGGCCGAGGCGGCCGCGGGCATGCCCGTGATCTCCGACAACGGCAAGGTCTACACGATCGCCATCCGCCAGGGGATGACGTTCGACAACGGCAAGCCGGTCACCGCCGCCGACTTCGTCTACACCTTCTCCCGGATCTGCGATCCCGCGACCAAGTCCCCGGTCGTCAGCTTCTGGACCGTGGTCAGCGGGTGCACGGCGTTCGCGAAGAACCCGACCGGCAGCGTGTCCGGCATCAAGGCGCTCAGCACCGACTCGCTGCAGATCACGCTGACCCAGCCCGACGCCGCCTTCAAGTACGTGCTGGCCATGCCGCACGCCTCGGTCATCCCGGCCGGCTCCGGCGCCCAGCAGGCGCTGCACCCGCTCGGCTCGGGCCCGTTCGAGATGGTCAGCTACACCCCCGGCCAGTCGATCATCCTCAAGGCCAACCCCAACTACTGGGACAAGTCGCTCCCGTACGTCACCGGCGTGAACGAGAAGCTCGGCGTCTCGCCCGAGGTGCAGCTGCTTGAGCTGGAGAAGGGCCAGATCGACCTGATGGGCGACCCGCTGCCCAACTCCGACTACCTCACCGTGGTCGGCAACAAGTCGCTGACCAGTCAGATCCACCAGCGCCAGTCCCTTGACACCTACTACTTGACGATGAACACGCAGGTCAAGCCGTTCAACAACCCGCTCGTGCGGGAGGCGGTCTCCTACGCGATCAACCGGAGCTTCCTGCTCAAGCTGGTCAACGGCCAGGGCAGCCCGGCGACCGGATTCATCCCGCCCGGCGTCAAGGGCTACACCAGCCAGAACCTGGTCAACCCGCTCAACGTCGCCAAGGCCAAGTCGCTGCTGGCCCAGGCCGGCTACCCGAACGGCTTCAGCACCACGCTCTACAGCTGGAACACCCAGCCGTGGACCAACCTCGACCCCGCCATCCAGCAGCAGCTGGCCGCGATCGGCATCACCGTCAACGTGCGGCCGATCCAGGAGAGCACGTTCTTCACGCTCGCCGCCACCCCGGGCAAGGCGCCGATGACGCTGACCTTCTGGGTCGCCGACTACCCGGACGGCAGCGACTTCTTCAACGCGCTGCTGTCCTGCGGCGCGGACATCCCCGGCGGGCAGGACTACTCCTTCTACTGCAACCACCAAGATGGACAGCGACGTCAACGCAGGCCTGGCCGATCCGGCCAACGCGGCGACCGACTACGTGGCCGCGGCCAAGACGATGCTGGCCGACAACCCGGTCGTCCCGCTCTACTTCGGCACCACCACCGAGGTCAGCGGCGCGAACGTCGGCGGCTTCTTCCCGAACCCGATCTGGGACTGGGAGATGGATAACTACTGGCTGACCAAGAGCACCTCGGGCAGCTCAAACAGCGGTGGACTTGGTGGCTGACGTCATCACCGTGGAGCACCTCACCGTTGCCTTCCCCGCCAAGGAAGGCACCGGTGAGGTGGTCAGGGACGTGTCCCTCGCGATCGGGGCGGGCGAACGGGTCGGCCTCGTCGGCGAGTCGGGCTCGGGCAAGTCGCTCACCGCCCGGGCGATCATGCGGCTGATCCCGGCGCCCGGCCGGGTCACCGAGGGCACGGTCTGCTTTGACGGAACCGAGCTCGGCGCCAAGTCGGCGCCGACCAAGTGGCGCGGCACCAAGATCGCGATGATCACCCAGGACCCGCTGTCCAGCCTCAACCCGCTGGTCAAGATCGGCACCCAGATCACCGAGATGCTCCGCTACCACCGCGGGCTGCGCCGCGCCGAGGCGAAGGCCAGGGCGCAGGAGCTGCTGCGGTCGGTCGGCATCCCCGATCCGCGGCGGACGATGACGCGCTACCCGGCGGTGCTGTCGGGCGGGATGCGCCAGCGGGTCGCGCTCGCCATCGCCATCAGCTGCGACCCTCGGCTGCTGATCGCGGACGAGCCGACCACCGCGCTCGACGTCACCGTCCAGGCCCAGGTGCTGACGCTGCTCGAGCGGATGACGGCCGAGCACGGCAGCGCCGTCCTGCTGATCAGCCACGACCTCGGCGTGGTAGGCAACTTCTGCGACCGGCTGCTGGTCATGTACGCGGGCCGGATCGTGGAGTCGGGCCCGACGGCGGCGGTCATCGGCGGCCCCGCCCACCCGTACACGCGGGCGCTCATCGCGTCCATCCCGTCGCTGCAGGGCGAGCTCCCGGACCGGCTGGCCTCGATCGCCGGCAGCCCCCCGCACGGCGGCGCCCAGGCGGCAGGCTGCGCGTTCGCGCCCCGCTGTCCGATGGCGCGGGAGGTCTGCCGGCAGACCGACCCGGCCCTGCTGAAAATCCCATCGCTCCGAACGGACCCGGGCGACTCCCATCAGGCCGCCTGTCACGCCCTCAGCGACGAAAACTGGAATCAGGCCGCCTGATGACCGATCCCGCTCACCTCCACGGCGCGACCACCGAGCGCCAGGCCGCCTCCCCGGCCGCCGCGACCACCCCGACCGCTTCCCCGACCGCCTCCCCGCCCGCCACCGCCCGGCCGGCCGTCGACGTCCGCGACCTGCGGGTGCACTTCACGGTGCACCGCGGACTGGTCGGCAGCCAGGTCGTCAAGGCGGTCGACGGCGTCTCGTTCACGATCGCGGCCGGCGAGACCCTCGGGCTTGCGGGCGAGTCCGGCTCCGGCAAGTCCACCGTCGCCCGCACCCTGGTCCGCATCAACCGCCCGACCGGCGGGTCGGTCCTGCTCGACGGGGCGGAGACCGCCCGGCTCAGCGGGCAGCAGCTGCGCGCCTACCGGCGGCGGATGCAGATGGTCTACCAGGACCCCTACGACTCCCTCGACCCCAAGATGACGATCAAGGACGCGATCGGGGAGGGCCTCATCGTCCGCGGCGTGCCCCGGGCCCGGCGCACGGCCGAGGTCGAAGAGCTGCTGGCCCGGGTCAACCTGCCGGTGGCGCTCGCCGGCCGGTACCCGGGCCAGCTATCGGGCGGCCAGCGCCAGCGGGTGTCGATCGCCCGCGCGCTGGCGGTCAGCCCGGAGGTCATCGTCTGCGACGAGGCGGTGGCGGCGCTCGACGTGTCGATCCGGGCCCAGGTGCTCAACCTGCTCAAGGACATCCAGGCCGACGCCGGGGTGAGCTACCTGTTCATCTCGCACGACCTGTCCACGCTGCGGTTCATGGCCGATCAGATCGCGATCATGTACGTCGGCCGGCTGGTCGAGTAGGGCACCAGCGAGCAGGTCTTCGGCCAGCCCGCGCACCCCTATACCCAGGCCCTGATGGCGGCCGTGCCCGACATCGTCAACCTCGGCCGGGCCCGCCCGGCGCCGCTGCCGGGCGAGCCGCCGAACCCGGCCAGCCCGCCGCCGGGCTGCGCCTTTCACCCCCGGTGCCCGCTCGCCGTCGACGTCTGCCGGACGGTCGCGCCGCCGCTCGTGCGCAAGGCCACCGGCCAGCTCGCCGCCTGTCATGTCGTACCGGACGCGCCGGAGGTGACCCCATGACCGCACCGCCAACCGGACCGCTGCTCGGCGGCGAGCTGCCCGAGGCGGCGGCCGAGCCGACCGCCGAGCTGATCGCGGAGCCGACGGCGGCCGACGAGCCCGGCCTCGGCCGCCGCGCGCTGGCCAGCCTGCGCCGGGACCCGGTCGCGCTGATCTCCGTGCTCGCGGTGATCGTGCTGGCGCTGGTGGCGGTCTTCGCCCCGCTGCTGGCCCCGCACAACCCGCTCCAGGCGTACCCCAACGGGCTGTCGGCCGACGGCGCCCCGGTATCGCCCGGGTCGACGTTCCTGCTCGGCACCGACCCGAACGGACGCGACGTGCTGTCCCGGCTGATCTTCGGCGCCCGGGTGTCACTGCTGGTCGGCGTCGTCGCGACCGGCCTCGCGTCGGCGATCGGGGTGCTCGTCGGCGCGGATCGCGGGCTACGCGGGCGGGATCGTCGACTCGGTGCTGATGCGGATCACCGACGTCGTGCTCTCGTTCCCGATCCTGCTCTTCTGCGTCGCGCTGATCGCGATCACCGGGCCGTCCACCCGCAACGTGATGCTCGTCATCGCGTTCGGCTACTGGACGTACCTGGCCCGCATCGTCCGCGGCCTGGTGCTGTCGCTGAAGGAGCGCGAGTTCGTCGTCGCGGCCAAGACGCTCGGCCTCGGGCACGGCGCCATCGTGCGGCGGCACATCCTGCCGCACCTGGTCCCGGCGATCATCGTCTACTCGACCCTCGGCATCGCGACCTCGATCCTCATCGAGGCGTCGCTGTCCTACCTCGGCATCGGCGTGCCGCTGCCGCAGGCGTCCTGGGGCCAGATGATCTCCCAGGGCCAGCAGTACTTCCAGACCGCGCCCTGGCTGCTCATCGCGCCGGGCGTGGCCCTGGTCCTGACCGTCCTCGCCTTCAACCTGGCGGGGGACTGGCTGACCGATCTGCTCGACCCAGAGACCTCGGGAGACCGCCGATGACCGGTTGGCTGCTGCGCCGCCTCGGCCAGATGATCATCGTGATCCTCGGCGTGGTGACGCTGGCGTTCCTGCTCGCCTATGTCGTCCCGGGCGACCCGGCCCGACTGGTGGCGGGGCCGAACGCCAGCCCGCAGGCGGTGGCCTCGATCGCGAGGCAGCTCGGCCTCGACCAGTCGGTCTGGTCGCAGTACGTGTCCTACCTCGGCCGCCTGGCCCACGGGAACCTGGGGACCTCGTTCGCGCTCGAGGACCAGTCGGTCGGCGGCGAGATCTGGCGGGCGCTTCCGTACACGGTCTGGCTCGCGCTCGGCGGCGTGCTGGTCGAGATCGGCATCGGCATCCCGGTCGGCATCGCCGCCGCCTACCGGCCGCGCTCGATCATGGACCGGTTCGCGACCCTCGGCGCCCTCGTCGGCCTGTCCGCGCCGCCGTTCTGGCTCGGCCTGATGCTGCTGTACTTCCTCGGCTACAAGCTCTCGCTGTTCCCGCTCAGCGGCACCGGCTCGCCGCTGATCTGGTACCTGATCCTGCCCAGCTTCACCCTCGGCGTCGGTGGCGCGGCCTTCTACTCCCGCATGATCCGCACCACCATGCTGGCGGTGCTCCGCTCGCCCTACGTCGAGTTCGCCCGGCTGAAGGGCATGCCCGAGCGGACGATCCTGTTCCGGCACGCGCTCCGGCACGTGCTGACGCCGGTGATCACCATGATCGGGATGGACCTGGGCTACTTCCTCGGCGGCGTCCTGATCATCGAGTCGGTCTTCGGCCTGCCCGGCGTCGGGCAGCTCGCCTACAACGCCATCGGCGAGCTCGACATCCCCATGATCACCGGGACCGTCCTGGTCGCCGCGATCTTCATGGTCGTCATGAACTTCCTCGTCGACGTCACCTACACGGTCATCGACCCCCGTGTCCGGCTGAGCCGCCATTGAGCCCCTCGCCCTGACCCGCGCCCCCAACCCACCACTTCGCATCCGCCCACCCCACCCACCAATTCCAATCCCGCCCCCCACCCGCCACCCCCACCTACCACTCCCTATCCCGCCACCCCCACCCACCACTCCCTATCCCGCCACCCCCACCCACCACTCCCTATCCCGCCACCCCCACCCACCACCCTTCTGGCGCGCCACTGTCGGCCGCGTCATCCACGGCCGCCAGCCCCCTGGCCGCCGCCTACGAGAGGATGAGTCCACCAGTATGAGCAGCAAAGAGCTACGGGTCGCCGTCGTCGGAGCCGGCCGCTGGGCCGAGCGCGCCCATATCCCCGGCTGGCAGCGCGACCCGCGCGTCGAGGTGGCCGCGGTAGTGGACTCGGACGCCGACCTCGCGCGCCGGGTGGCCAAGGAGTTCGGTATCGCCCGCGCGGTCACCGACTACCGCGCAATTCTCGACGATCCCGCGATCGACGTGATCGACGTGGCCACCGGCAACGAGGCCCACTTCCAGATCTCCTGGGACTCCCTGCAGGCCGGCAAGCACGTGCTGTGCGAGAAGCCGGTGCACCGCGACGCCCGGCAGACCGCCCGCGCGGCCGCGCTGGCGGCGTCCAAGGGGCTCAAGACCAAGCTCGGCTTCACCTTCCGCTACGCCCCGGCCGTCATGTACGCCAAGGACCTGATCGACCAGGGCCTGGTCGGCGACCCGTACATCTTCAACGGCTACGAGCAGAACAGCCAGTGGATCGACCCGAGCACCCCGCTGCGCCAGGCCGAGGGGGCCGAGCCCGGCGAGACCGAGATGGCCGTCTCCTCGATCGAGGGCTACGGCGCGCCGATCATCGACATCATGCACTGGTGGGTGAACAGTCCGCTGACCAACGTGGTCGGCACCATGCGCAACTTCGTTCCGGTCCGGATGCTCCGCTCAACCGGAACGATGGAGCGGATGAACATCGACGACGGCGACATGTGGCTGTGCGAGTTCGACGCCCCGGTGATGGCCTCCATCCAGTCCTCCTACGTGACCGTCGGCAACTACCCGGGCATCGAGGCGCGGCTCTACGGCTCCGAGGGCGCGGTCATCGTCCGGCTGGTCGACGAGTTCGGCATCTGCCAGACGATCAAGACCGCGACCAAGGGGTCGGTCGAGTTCGTCGAGCGGGAGATCCCGCAGAAGTACTTCCCCGAGGGCGGCGCCAGCACCGAGCCGTGGCCGCTGCTGTTCTACTCGAACCTGGTGAAGAACTTCGCCGACGAGATCATCGGTGGCGCCGGTGAGAACCAGGGCGACTTCGCCCAGGGCGCGCTCGTCCAGCGGACCATCAACGCGTTCGAGAAGTCCGCCCGCGAGCGTCGCTGGGTCGGCCTTGACGAGGTAGCCGGCGCCGCCGAGGTAGTCGGCGCCGCGGGCGAGGGTGCCTGACCCGTGCAGGTGACAAGCAACGCCGGCCAGCTGGTCACCCAGGTGCTGGCCGGCGAGGTCTGGCCGCCGCTGGGCGACCGGCACGGATTCCGGGTCGACCCCGACGGGAACGCGTTCCTGCTGCCCGGGATGGGCGGCGTCACCCTCGGCGCGCACTGCGGCGACCCGGCCACCGGGTACGCTGCCGACCACCTGGAGCCGGGCCTGTCGGTCCGGCACCGCGACCCGGCCGC
Source organism: uncultured Actinomycetota bacterium (assembly GCA_963836195.1). Classification (GTDB taxonomy): domain Bacteria; phylum Actinomycetota; class Actinomycetes; order Streptosporangiales; family Streptosporangiaceae; genus Trebonia. Next base: position 270,092 of record CAWIIX010000030.1, read on the forward strand.
CAACTACGCGCTGCAGTACCTGACCTGCGTCGGGAACACCGTCGTGGTCACCACCGGCCCGGCCGCCGGGGCCGAGGGGTTCGTCATCGGCCAGCACGCCTACGTGCTGGTCGACCTGCCCGAGCCGACGCTCCGGTCGGTGACCGTCGGCGACCAAGTCACGGTGTTCGCCGTCGGCCAGGGCCTGGCCCTGTTCGACCACCCGGCGATCAAGGTCAAGAACTGCTCGCCGCGGACGCTGGCGGCGCTGGCGGGCGGCACCGGCCCGGACGGCAGGCTCCGGGTGCACGTGGCCGCCCGGGTCCCGGCCGAGGCGATCGGCGCGGGCGCGGGGATGGCCTCCGAGTACGCCAACACCGACCTGATGGGGGCCTACGAGGTCGGCGGGGCCGAGCTCTCCCTCGGCCTGCAGTCCTTGCGGATCGGCGACGTCGTCGCGCTGGCCGACACCGACCACCGCTACGGCCGCGGCTACCGCGAGGGCTGGCTGTCGATCGGGGTGATCTCGACCGGCAGCGGCCGGCTGTTCGGTCACGGCCCCGGGCCGTCCACGATCATGAGCGGCCCGGCCGAGGCGTTCACCATCATCGACGATGCGGACGCCAACCTGGCCGTACTGGCCTCGGTGCTGCCGCAGAAGGAGCACGCATGACCATCGACGCGACGCCGGCGGGCCGCGCCATCGACGCGACCCCCGCAGGCCCCGTCCTCGACGAGCGGCCGGCCGCCCTCAGGCTCGTCGACGTGAACCTGGCGGCCACCGTCGAGCAGGCGAGCGTCGGATCCGACCCGTACCGCATCGACGCCGACGGCTTCCCCTACGTCCCGGTCGGCGACGGCGGCATCGTGCTCGGCGTCCGCCTCGGCGACGGCGTCTGGGAGCACCCGGCCGACCATGCCGCCCCCGGCGCGTGCCTGGTCCACCAGGACCCGGCGGCCGGCTACGCGCTGGCCGCCCAGGCCTGCATCGGCAACCCGGTCACGGTGCGGACCGGCGCCGCCGCGGGCCGGGCCGGGGTGGTCGTCGGCAAGCGCGGCGAGGGCGGCCGCGTCATCGCCGCCTTCCGGCAGGACACCCTGCGCCTGCTGCGCCCGGGCGATCAGGTGGCCGTCCGCGGTCGCGGCGCCGGGCGCGGCCGACCCGGTCCCCGGCGTCACCATCAGGAACATCGACCCGGCCCTGCTCGCGGTCCTGCCCGTGACCTTCGAGCCGGGGGCGCTCGCGGTCGGGGTCCGCGCGCGGCTGCCGAGCAAGCTGGTCGGTAACGGGATCGGGCGTCCCACCCCCATGTGGGACCTGGACCTGCAGCTCACCGCGGCCAGCGCCCGCCGCTACGAGGCGGCCGGGCTGCGCCTGGGCGACCTGGTGGCGATCACCGACCTGGACGCCCGGTTCAACGCGGGCTACCGGCGCGGCTGGGTCACCATCGGCCTGGTCGCGCACGGCGGCAGCCCCCAGCCGGGTCACGGCCCTGGCGTCACCGCCATCCTCACCGGCCCGGCCGGATCGCTGCTCGCCCGCCCCGACGCGGCCGGCCACCACGGCCTGAGCGAGAAGGCGGCGCTTGATGCGGTCCGTGACCTGCTGTAGGCCGGCGGCGACCGATAGAGTATGCGGCCAATGGGGGGAAACACCCGGTTCGCGCGCTAGGGAGACGCCGTGATCTCGCACCTGTCGTTGCCCGAGGTCGTGCGGCTGACCTTGCGGCGGCGGATACTCAACAACGAGCTCGCCGCCGGGGAACGACTCATCGAGGCAGGCCTCGCGGCCGAGTTCGGCGTCAGCCGGACCACGCTGCGATCCGCCCTGACCGAACTGAAGAACGACCGCCTGGTCGAGTTCTCCCCGCGCCGAGGCTGCTGGGTGGCCCGGATGACCCGGGCCGAGATCGACGACGCGTGCTTCGCCCGCTACCTGCTTGAGTCGGGCGCGGTGTGCGAGGAGCGGGCAGTCATCGACGACCGGCTGCTGGCCGCGCTCGGCGCCGAGCTCGACGCGATGACGCGGGCCGTCGACGACGGCGACCTCGCCGAGGCGGTCGAGTGCGACACCCGACTCCACGGCGTGCTGGTCGAGGCGGGCGGCCGCGCCCGGCTGGTCGAGCTCTGGCACGCTCTCGACGGCCAGATGGGCGCGCTGATGCGGTCCTCGCTCGAGTTCCAGGGCGGTGACCTGACCCAGGTCATCGACCGGCACCGGGAGCTGATCGCGGCCGTCGCCACCAGGGACAGGACCATCATCGCGGCCGCGCTCAAGGACCACTACCTCAACCCCAAGACGTTCCCGGAGACGCAGTCCGACCCGGCCAGTGAAGAGGAAGAAGCATCATGAGCACCGAGCAGGCAACCGTCGCCGATACCGCGCCGATCACCGACCCGGCCGTGCGGCCGCCGTTCCACCTGGCCGTGCCGGTCGACGACCTGGCCCAGGCGGCGGCGTTCTACGGCGATGTGCTCGGCCTGCCCCGGGGCCGGTCATCCGACCACTGGATCGACTGGAACCTGGGCGGTCACCAGGTCGTCACCCACCTCGCCCCCGGACCGCGCCCGGACCGGGCGCACAACCCGGTCGACGGCCACGACGTCCCGGTCCCGCACTTCGGCCTGGTGCTGCCGATCGCAGACTTCCAGCGCCTGGCCGACCGGCTGCGGGCGGCGGGCACCACGTTCGTGATCGAGCCCTACGTCCGCTTCGCCGGCGAGGTCGGCGAGCAGTGGACGATGTTCTTCTACGACCCGGCGGGCAACCCGCTGGAGTTCAAGGCCTTCGCGGACCTGTCCGAGCTCTTCGCCCACTAGCGGATTGGCCACTCACTCCCATGGCACACACGAACGCGCATCTTTGGGGTGACCTCGCCGATGATGAGGCCGCCGCGGCATTGCTCAGCTCTGCAATGTCGACAATCGACAATCGAGTTGACTACGGCGACGCCCGGCTGGTCGAGGCGGAGGAACTGCGGCTGTACCACCAGCTCGGCCGCGACCCCGACGAGCGGCTGGAAAAGTCGGTCGGCATCGGCGTCCGGGTGCTGGTCGACGGCAGCTGGGGCTTCGCCGCCGCCCCGCTGAGCGACGCCGAGGTTCCGGCCCGGACTGCGGCCCGCGCCATCGCGGTGGCGCGGGCGGGCGTCGGGGCGGGCCCGCGGGTGGCGTTTCCGCCCCGCCCGGCGGCCAGCGGCCGCTATCAGACCGAGGTCGGGCGCGATCCCTTCGCGATCACCACGGCCGAGCGGGACGCCCTGCTCGCGGAGGCGATCGAGGCCGCGGCGGCCAGCCGGGGGGTGTCCAGCGTGACGGCGGGCGTCAACGCCAAGCGCCAGCACCGTCACTTCGCCTCGACCGAGGGATCCCTCCAGCACCAGCACCTAATCGAGACCGGCGGCGGCCTGACCGCGATCGCCGCCAACTCCCGCGAGGTGCAGCGGCGCAGCTACCCGAACTCGTTCCACGGCAACACCGGCGGCTCCGGCTGGGAGTTCGTGCTCGGCCTCGACCTGGTCGGCAACGGCGGGCGGGTCGGCGAGGAGGCGGTCGCGCTGCTGTCCGCCCCGACGGCGCCCGCGGGCGTCAACGACCTGGTGATCGGCGCGCAGCAGGTCTCCCTGCAGATTCACGAGTCGTCCGGGCACGCCCTCGAGCTCGACCGGATCCTCGGCGACGAGCGGAACTTCGCCGGCACCTCGTTCATCCAGGCGGGCGACATCGGCGCCCTGCGCTACGGCTCGCCGGCGGTGTCGATCACCTCCGACCCGACGGTCGCCGGGACCAGGGGCAGCTTCGGCTGGGACGACGAGGGCACCCCCGCGCGCCGGGCGGGCCTGATCGAGGAGGGGATCTTCCGGCGCACGCTGTCCAACCGGGACGCCGCCGCCCGGGCCGGTCTCGAGCTCACCGGCGCGGCCCGGGCCGACGGCTGGGCCTACCTGCCGGTCTGCTTCTCCACCCACGTGTTCCTCGAGCCCGGCGTGGGCAGCCTGGCGGAGCTGCTCGACCGGCTCGGCGACGGCTACTACATCGAGGACAACCGGAGCTGGTCGATCGACAACCGGCGACTCAACTTCCAATTCGGCACCGAGGTCGCCTACGAGGTGCGCCGCGGCCGCCGGGGACGGCTGCTGCGCAACTTCAGCTACGGCGGGATCACGCCGCAGTTCTGGAACAGCGTGGAGGCCGTCGCCGGCCAGGAAGAGTTCCGGACCTTCGGCTACCCCTGCGGCAAGGGCGAGCCCAAGCAGTGGGGTTTCCTCAGCCACGGGGCGGCGCCGCTGCTCGCCCGGGGAATCAGGACGGGAGTCGCATGATGCAGGCGCCACTGAACGAGGCAGGGACCATGGAAGCCCTCGACGCGGCCCTGCGGTCGACCGCAGCCGACGAGTTCGAGATCAGCGTGCTCGCCCGGTCGGGCGAGTACACCAGGTTCGCCGGCCAGGTCATTCACCAGCCGCAGGACATCGTCGAGGTCCAGTACCTGGTCCGCGCGCTGGTCAACGGCCACCCCTACCGGGTCGCCACCTCCACTGCGGCCGACCTCGAGCGCGCCGTCGCCGCCGCCGCGGCGGGCGCCAGGACCCGCGCGGAGCTGTCGAAGGAGGCCGGGCAGGTCCGGCTGGCCGGGCCGCAGCCGGAGGTCGCGCCCGGACCGCTCTGGTACTCCGACACCGAGGCCTACGACGTCGGCGCCCGGACCTTGCTCGCCAAGCGGGCGATGGCCGAGGCGATCGAGGCGGGCGGCGAGGCGGCCGGCATGCTCGGCTGCGCGGTCACCCAGCAGCTGGTGGCGACGACGGCCGGGATCCGCCGGGCGACCGCCGCCACCGAGGCATCGGGCAGCTTGACCGCCACCATCGACGACGGCACCGCGCACTGGGTCGACCTGAGCCGCTCGGCCGCCCGGCTGGACGTGCCCGGCTCGGTCTCCCGCGCCGTCGCCCAGGCTCAGGCCGGGCGCGGCCGCGCGGACCTGCCGGCCGGCCGGTACCCGGTGGTCCTCGGGGCCGAGGCGGTCGGGGAACTGCTCGGCTTCCTGCCCGACGTCGGCTTCACCGGCACCCTCGCTGCGGCCGGGATCGGCATCACCGCCCGGGCGGGGGAGTCGCTGGCCGCCCCCCTGGTCGACGTCGCCGACGACGGCGGCGCGGACGTGGGTCTGCCGATCGGCTTCGACATCGAGGGCGTGACCAAGCGCCGGGTCGACTTCTTCCGCCACGGCGCGGTCGGCGAGGCGGTCACCGACCTGGCCACCGCCGCCGCCCTCGGCCGGCCGTCCACCGGGCACGCGCACATCGCCCGCGAGCAGGTCCCCGAGCCGACCGCGCCCAACATCGTCATGTCCGGCGGCGCGCGCACCGAAAATGAGCTCATCGCCCAGCTCGAACGCGGCGTCTACCTGCAGCGGTTCTGGTACACGAGGCTGGTGGACCGGATCACGGGGACGATCACCGGGGTCACCAGGGACGCCTGCTTCCTGATCGAAGACGGGCGGCTGACCACCCCGCTGAACGGCCTGCGGTTCACCGAATCGGTGCTCGGCGTGCTGGCCGGCGTCGAGGCGATCGGCGCCGACGTGCGGTCCCAGCCGATCCCGAACGTGTGGAACGGCGCCATCTCCGCCCCCTCGGTCCGCGCCGCCGCGTTCCGGCTCGGCGCCGCCCCGATCGAGCCCGCCGCCTAGCGGCGGCGCCGACCGCGCCGAGGCTGCGGGCGGGCGGGGCGCGATCACGCCCGGCTCCCGCCCTCAGCCCCGGCCCCGGTCTCGGCCTCCGCACGACGAGGGTCGACCATGGGAGCGTGGTCGATCAACCGGAGCCTCGGCGCTCCCCGTTCACCCAGCTCGAGCTGCGGGCCATGTGGACCTACAGCGACGGCGCCCGCGCGGTCAAGGCGTACTGGTCGCCGGGAGGCGCCGGCCGGGCCGGATGCTGGGCGCTGGTGGACCAGGCGACCGGGAACGCCAACGGCGTCGTTCCGGCCGGGGAGTTCTCCCGCCGGTTCCGGCCGGTGGACGTGTTCGCGGATGTGCCGGGTTTTCCGACTTACCTCGGGACGGTCACCGGGACTGACGGTTCCGCACTGGTCGATCTGGTATTTGATCGCAACCCCTTCATGCTGGCCAACGGGCCCCAGCGGGCGGCCAGGCCGCACGTCCTCATGGTGCCCCGCCGCCACCACGACGGATGGTCCTCGGCCACGCCCGCGGAACTGACCGCTTGCCAGACGGCGATGAGCCTGATCGCCGCGTGGTACCGCCGCCTCGACGACGGGCGCGTGGTCTTCTGCGCCAACGACAGCCCGCCGAACCTCGACTACCTGCGCGATGCGGAGGCCGCTAGCGGAAACCCGGTCACCAGCGGCACCGATCCGGCGATCACCAGGAACCCCCGGCAGGAGGTGCAGCACGCTCACCTGCACGCTTTCTACGCCGAAGCCGGCGCGACCGAGAATGACGAATCGTCGGCGCTGCGTGGGCACCCGGTCGTCGCGCACGGCCAGCGGGCGTTCGGCGACGCGCTCGGCGGCGACGCGGTGAAGGTCGACCGGGACGCCTCGACGATCGCGGCCGGCATCCGCGCCGCCGCCCGCCCCTGGGGCGGCAGCTACTGCTCGTACCAGCTCGGCGTGGACGGCGCCTTCTGGGTCATGCCCGCCCTGGGAGCGTCCCAGGACGAGGTCAACCGGCGCCTCGCCCGGGCCGACGGACTCCAGGCGGAGCCCGACCCGCGGCTGGGCGGCGCCGTCAACCTGGTCCGGCCCGGCCTGGCCGATGCCGGGCGGCTCCCGGCGGCGCAGCGGGCCACGGCGCGGCAGCGGGCCAGCTTCGCGGCGTTTGCGGCCCAGCGCGGGCTCAACCCGCGGTCGATCTCCTCCTCCTGAGGCGGGTGGTCTCCTCCGCGCGGTGAGCGCGGGCGCGTACTGGGCATACTGCACTGCATGGGGCAGCGAACCGTCGACGGCGTTCCTGCGCACGACCACGTCGTCCTCGCCTCGGCTGACAGCGAGGCCTTCACCTCGCTGCGAAAACGATCCACGTCGCGCGAGGACCGGTACCGGATGGGCAAGGAGATCCGGCAGCAGGTTCCGCGCAGCTGGCTGGGGGACTGGAAGGTGCGCGCCGACCGGCCCGACCCGGTGCAGTTGATCAACAAGTCGCATCAGGGTCGCCTCGAGTGGCTGATTCCGGTCCGGATCGGGCGGATGACGGCCACGCCGTACGGGTTCCTGCGCGGCTCCGCCATCGTCATGGCCGAGGACGTCGCCCGGCTGCCGGCCACTGGCATCACGCCGGTGATCTGCGGTGACGCACACCTCGGCAATTTCGGCTTCTACGGCTCGCCCGAGCGGGATCTCGTCATCGACCTGAACGACTTCGACGAGGCCCATCCGGGCGGATGGGAGTGGGACCTGCGCCGGCTGGCGGCCAGCATCTGGGTGGCCGGCCGCCAGAACGGCGCCACCGAGCAGGACTGCGAGTCGGCCGTGCTCCGGTGCGTCTCCGGGTACCGGGCCGAGGTCCGCGACTTGGCCGCGGCACCGCTGCTGGCCCGCTCCTACCAGCGCCTGGAGGCCGACCGTCTGCAGCAGAGCACAGCCGGCAAGACTTTGCGGGCCGAGATCAAGCGAGCCGCCGCCCGGGCTCGCCGCGGCACCAGCGACCGGGTGCTGCCCAAGTTCACCGCCGAGCGCGACGGCCGCCGCCGCCTGGTGGAAGACCCGCCGCTGATCACCCGGGTCAGCTACGCCGAGGCGGACGCGCTCGCCCAGGGACTCGACGAGTACCTCGGAACCCTGGCCCCGCACTGGCGGCGGGTCCTGGGCGGTTACACGGTCATCGACGTCGCGCACAAGGTCGTCGGCGTCGGCAGCGTCGGGCTGCGCGCCTACGTCGCCCTGCTCGAGGGCAGCAGCCCCGACGACGTGCTGTTCCTACAGCTGAAGCAGGCGCGACGGTCGGTCCTGGCCCCGTACGTGCACGGTGAGTCGGCCTGGCACGCCCACCAGGGGCAGCGGGTGGTGGAATACCAGCAGGCGCTGCAGACGGTCAGTGACCCGCTGCTCGGCTGGACCTCCTTCGACGGGCACCAGTACTACGTCCGCCAGTTCAGGAACATGAAGGGGACCGTCGCCCTGGACTCGATCGACGCCGCCGCCCTGGCCGACTACGCCGCGATCGTCGGGCACCTGCTGGCCAAGGGCCACGCCCGCACCAGCGGCGCGTCGATGATCGTCGGCTACGTCGGCTCGTCCGACCGGCTCGACGTCGCCCTGGCCCGGTTCGCCCGTCTCTACGCCGACCAGACCGAGGCCGACCACGCCGCCCTCGTCAAGGCGGCCGACAAGGGCATCGTCCCGATCGAGCGCGGTCTGTAGGTTCCTACGGGGCGCGATCGAGCGTGACCGTGACCGCGTGGGCGCTGGCGGGGATGGTGACGGTGCCCGCCGAGTCGTTGACCCGGCCCGTCGAGGCGGCGGAGATGTTGCCGACGAAGGCCGGCAGGTCGAAGATCACCGGCCCGGGCGGGGTGCCGGTCACCCGGAGCGTGACCGTCTGGCCGTGCCCGGTGATCGTCACGCCGATCCGGCGCCCGTCGGCGGCCGGGAAGCCGGACACCGCGATTGGGCGCCCGGAGCTGAGCCAGCTGCCGGGGACCCCGCGGCCGACGATCAGCGCCCCGTCGGCTTGCTGGGACACCAGCGAGCCGAGCAGTCCGAGGTCGCCCATCGCGATGCCCCAGGAGTGCGGCGACGAGCCGCCGCCGGACGACGGGTGGTGGCCGGCCCACGGCGTCGTCGTGCTCGGCGAGGTCGAGCCCTCCCACCAGGCGTACGGGCCGCTCTGGTCGTTGGCGATCAGGAACTCGTAGGCGAGGATCCCCTCATCGCGGTAGTTATCGCTGGCAAGACCCCAGGCGCCGTAGGCGGCGTTGTAGGCGGTCGAATAGAAGCCCTCGCCCGGGTAGCCGCCGAAGGTGTTGGCCGGCAGCAGGCCGTCCGCCCGGCCGAATCCGTAGGAGAGCGTCTTGTCGATCAGGCTGGCCATGGTCCCGCTGACCGGGGAGGTGACCGGGGCGCCGAGCTGGGCGGCGTTCCACGCCCAGTCGAAGTAGACTCCGGGGGCGGCCCAGTTGGCGTCCTCCGGGTTGGTGCACCGGTTGGCCGTGTTCGGCTCGACCATCGAGCAGGGGATGTAGCTGAGGTGGTTGGCGGAGATGGTGGCCGACAAGGTGGCGTTGACCGCCTTGAGCAGGCTGTCGTACTGCGCGGTCGCCCAGCTCGCCTCGGTCGCGTCGCCGACGGCCTTGGCGAGGTACGCGTAGCCGGCCAGGCCGAGCAGGGCCTCGTAGTTGTCGGACGTCCAGTAGCCGTTGGCGTCGATGTCGTTGGTCTCGCCGATGATCCCGCCCGGCCCGGTGCGGGCGGCGGCGATCTCGTGCGCGGCCGTCTCGATGCTCGGCTGGGTGCTGGCCCCGAGCGGCCCCGGCTTGGCGAAGCGGCTGGCCAGGAACGTGGTGTCGCCGGTCTTCTCGACGTACACCGCCCACAGCCACGGGTAGACCCAGGTGCCGTCGGAGTACTGGGTGTTCGTGCCGACTACGCGGTCGGCCTCGTCGAGCAGCGCGTGCGCGCCGGTGAAGTAGCCCTCGTTGAAGAGGTTGGCCAGGATGCCGATGACGTCGTGCTCGTACTCCTGGTGGTACCCGTTGGTGCCGGTGTCGAGGGCGTTGCCGCTGCGGTCGATCTGGGTGTAGGCGAAGCCGGCCTTCCACGCGTCCGCGAGCTGCGAGTCGGGCAGCGTGAGCTGGGCGGTCTGGGCGAGCTGGCCGTCCCAGAACGTCTTCATGTGGGCGAAGTGGGCATCGTAGCCGCCGGCGGCCGCGAGCTGCGCCGCCGTGGGCCATGCGTACGTCCCGCCGAACCGGTCCTCGGCCACCACGTAGTCGTGGTTCACCGTCGTGCCGGGCGCGACCTGGTCGGAGGCGCTGTTGAGCGGTACCAGGCCGGGAGTCGGCTGCGGGTCGATCGTGACCGGCCGGCCGGTCGGGTTCTGCACCGCGACGCGGCTGTAGATCGCGACGTACCGGTGACCGCCGATGGTCACCTCGTCGCCGAAGTTCGTGATGGAGACGCGGGTGCCGCCATCGGAGAAGCTGGTAACCAGGGCGGGCAGATAGCCGCCGGAGTTGGTCCAGGTGGTCCGGGTGTAGTTGTAGACCCCGAAGCCGTATTCGGTGTTGATGCCGTTGGGCACGTAGAAGCTTCCGCCGAGGCAGGCAGTCGCGCCCTGGGCGTTGCCGAGCCAGCCGATCGCGGCGGCGTCGGCATTGGGGCCGCCGGTGGCGCCGCACGGGTACGGCGGGCTTGCGCTCGACGCCGGCGCCGCAGCCGCCCCCGCGGCCGCCGCCATCGTCATCCCGGCTGCTGCCGTGACCGCCGCCAGCGTGACGGTGGCGAACCGGCCGAATCGCCGTGACCGCAGAAACGTCGTCCTCACCGAGTTACCTCCTACGCTCCGTTGCGTCGCTTACCCGGATCAAAACCTTCTCGCGCGAATAGCCGGAGCTTGCGCTGCCCTGCCGCACACCGCCTAAACCGGGCGATGGGGGCCTAAAGGCTGTCGAAATAACCTGTCGCGATCGAAGGCGGGGCCCGGTACTGTGCTCGATACAAATTTGCACAATAACCGACATAGGGGACACATCCGTGAGTGCCGACGCTGGACGGCTGCGCAGGCTCCTTGACCGCGTGCTGTCCGACGACCCGCTGGTCCGGGCGACGGCGATCCAGAGCGCGATCTTCGCGTTCGGCACCGGCGCGTTCATCACCGGCGAGGCCGTCTACTCCATCAAGATCATCGGGCTCACGGTGGCCGAGGCCGGCCTTGGCCTCACCATCGGCATGGCCTCGCAGTTCGTGGTCTCGATCCCCTTCGGGCGCCTGGCCGACCGGATCGGCGCCAGGACCTGCTGGGGCATCGGCAACGCGTTGCAGGCGGTGGCGTTCCTTGGCTGGCTGTTCGTGCACGGCTTCTGGCCGTTCATCGCCGTGGTGGTCGGCCGGGAGGTCACCGCGCAGCTGGGCCAGATCGGCTGGTCCACCTACCGGCTGGCGGCCTTCCCTCGCGAGACCAGGGTCCGCTCCGGCGCCTACAACCGGGCGGCGCTCAACGTCGGCTTCACCGTGGGCGCCCTGTTCGGCGGCGTCGCGCTGGCGACCGGGTCGCTGACGGTCATCCGGTTCATCCCGATCCTGACCGCGGCCATTCTCCTCGTCAGCGCCGCCATGATCAGGCGACTGCCGGGGGCGGCCGCTCAACCTGCTGAAAGCCCCGCCCCCAGGGAAATCCGGCTCGCTGCGGAAAGCGAGCTTCCTTCAGAAAGCCGGCCTGCCGAGGCCCCGCCTCCCGCCGCGGTCGCGCCTGACGTTCCGCCCGGACGCCCGGCCATCCGCAACGCCGGTTTCGTGGTCACCTCGTTTTTCGACGGGCTGTTGTCGTCGCACCAGACCCTGCTGCTGACCGTCATCCCGCTCTGGCTGGTGGCCGACACCAATGCCCCGCGCGTCCTGCTGGCCTGGCTGTTCGCCACCAACACGGTCGGCGCCGTGCTGTTCCAGGTACCGGCCTCCCGCACCGTGAAGGACCTGCCGACGGCCATGCGGGCCGAGGCCCGGGCGGCGGCCTTCATGGTGGCGTCCTGCCTGATCATCCTGGTGACCGACCACACCGTCATCTGGCTGACGATCCCGCTGATCTGGCTCGCCCACGTGACCGTCACCGGGGCGGAGCTCTTCGAGTCCTCCGCCTCCTGGAGCCTCCAGTCGGAGCTGAGCGATCAGTCCCGGCTCGGTGACTACCAGGGGGTCGCCTCCGTGGCCAACACCCTCGGCATGATCTGGACCCCGGCCCTCTACACCTTCCTGGCGACCACCCTGCACGCCGCCGGCTGGCTGATCATCGCGGCGATCGTCGTGACCGCCGCCGCGGGAATCCGTCCCTCCGCCCGGGTGGCCAAGCACTTCCTGGAGGAGGGCCCGCGCACTTCCAAACCGGTCCCGGCCGCAGCCGAGTAACCCGCGCAGCGGCGTCTTCAGTCGATCACGACGATCAGGTCGCCGCCGTCGACCAGCGCGGTGCCGCTCAGCGCCAGCCGGGTGACGGTGCCGGCCACCGGGGTGGTGATCGAGGCCTCCATCTTCATCGCCTCGATCTTGGCGACGGTATCCCCGGCCGCGACGCGGTCGCCGGCCGTCACCACCGGGGTGACGCTGCCACCGAACGGCGCCGCGATATGCCCGGGCCTGGCCGGGTCGGCCTTCTCGGCGGCGGGCGCGTCGGGCTCGACCGAGCGGTCGCGGACCGGGATCGGGCGGAGCTGGCCGTTGATGGTGCACATCACGGTGCGGATGCCGCGCTGGTCGGGCTCGCCGACCGACTGCAGGCCAAATAGCAGGGTCTTGCCCTCCTCGAGGGTGACGTGGTGCTCCCGCCCGGGCTGGAGCCCGTAGAGGTACTCGGCCGTGCCGATGACCGAAACGTCGCCGTAGGTCGCGCGCGACTCCTCGAACTTCCTGGTCGGTCCGGGGAACAGCATCCGGTCGAGGGTCCGGCGGCGATCGGTCCGCAGCCCGTCTTCCTGCGCGGCGGTGAGCTCGCTGTCGAGCACGCGCGCGGTCCGGCCGGCCAGTACCTTGGTCCGGAACGGCTCCGGCCAGCCGCCGGGCGGATCGCCGAGCTCGCCGGACAGGAAGCCGATCACGGAGTCGGGGATGTCGTATTTCCCGGGGTTGGCGGCGAAGTCCTGCGGGTCGGCGCCGACCGCGACCAGGTGCAGCGCCAGGTCGCCCACGACCTTGCTGCTCGGGGTCACCTTGACGATGTTCCCGAGGATGTCGTTGGCGGCGGCGTACATGTCCTCGATCTGCTCGAACTTCTCGCCCAGGCCGAGCGCGATCGCCTGCTGGCGCAGGTTGGAGAGCTGGCCGCCGGGGATCTCGTGGCGGTAGACCCGACCGGTCGGCGCGGGCAGCCCGGACTCGAACGGCGCGTAGAGGCGGCGCACGGCTTCCCAGTACGGTTCGAGATCGCACACCGCCCGCAGCGACAGGCCCGTCTCGCGGGAGGAGTAATCGGTGGCGGCCACCAGCGACGACAGGGACGGCTGGCTGGTGGTGCCGGACATCGCCGCGTTGGCGGCGTCCACCGCGTCGACTCCGGCCTCGACGGCGGCGACCAGGGTCGCCAGCTGGCCGCCGGGGGTGTCGTGGGTGTGCAGGTGGACCGGCAGGTCGAATCGCTCGCGCAGGGCCGTGACGAGCGTTCTGGCGGCCGGGGCGCGCAGCAGGCCCGCCATGTCCTTGATCGCCAGGATGTGGGCGCCGGCGTCGGCGATCCGCTCGGCCAGGCGCAGGTAGTAGTCGAGGGTGTAGAGCTTCTCGCCCGGGTCGGACAGGTCGCCGGTGTAGCAGAGCGCGACCTCGGCTACCGCCGTGCCGGTGGCGCGGACGGCGTCGATGGCCGGCCGCATCTGGCTGACGTCGTTGAGCGCGTCGAAGATGCGGAAGATGTCGACGCCGGTCGCCGCCGCCTCGTCGACGAACGCCTGCGTCACCCCCGTCGGGTAGGGGGTGTAGCCGACGGTGTTGCGGCCGCGCAGCAGCATCTGCAGGCAGATGTTCGGTACCGCCGCCCGGAGGTCGGCCAGCCGCTGCCAGGGGTCTTCCGCGAGGAAGCGGAGCGCGACGTCATACGTCGCGCCGCCCCATGCCTCCAGCGACAGCAGCTCGGGGGTGGTGCGGGCGACGTGGCCGGCCACGTTGAGCATGTCGCGGGTGCGCACCCGGGTCGCCAGCAGCGACTGGTGCGCGTCGCGGAAGGTGGTGTCGGTGACGGCGACCCCGGCCTGGGCGCGGAGCTGGCGCGCGAACCCGGCCGGCCCGAGCTCGAGCAGGCGCTGGCGTGACCCGTCCGGAGGCGGCTGGCGCAGGTCGGTGTCCGGGAGCTTGCTGACCGGGTCGACGCTGACCGGGCGGGGGCCGTACGGCTGGTTGATGGTCACGTCGGCCAGGTAGGCGAGCAGCTTGGTGCCCCGGTCGGCCGACGAGCGGGCGGTGAGCAGCTGCGGGTGAGACTCGATGAATCCGGTGCTGACGCCGCCCGCGCGGAAGTCGGGGTCGTCCAGGCAGGCCTGCAGGAACGGGATGTTGGTGGCGACGCCGCGGATGCGGAACTCGGCCAGCGCCCGGCGGGCGCGGTCGACGGCCGCCTCGAACGTCCGGCCGCGGCAGGTGAGCTTGGCCAGCAGCGAGTCGAAGTGCGCCGACACCTCGGCCCCGGTGTAGGTGGTGCCGCCGTCGAGCCGGATGCCCGCCCCGCCCGGCGAGCGGTAGGTGGTGATGACGCCGGTGTCCGGGCGGAAGCCGTTGGCCGGGTCCTCGGTGGTGATCCGGCACTGCAGCGCGGCGCCCCGGATGCGGATGCCGTCCTGCGAGAGCCCCAGGTCGGCCAGCGTCTCGCCCGCCGCGATGCGCAACTGCGCCTGCACCAGGTCGACGTCGGTGATCTCCTCGGTCACGGTGTGCTCGACCTGGATGCGCGGGTTCATCTCGATGAACACGTAGCTGCCGGACGGGTCGACCAGGAACTCGACCGTGCCCGCGTTGACGTACCCGATCTCGGTGGCGAACCGGACCGCGTCGGCGCAGATCCGCGCGCGCAGGTCGTCGTCGAGATGCGGCGCCGGCGCGATCTCGACGACCTTCTGGTGGCGCCGCTGCACCGAGCAGTCACGCTCGTACAGGTGGATTACGCCGCCTTCGGCGTCGGCCAGGATCTGCACCTCAATGTGACGCGGGTCGATGACGGCCTGCTCGACGAAGACAGCGGGGTTCCCGAACGCGGCCTCCGCCTCGCGCATGCAGATCTCGATCGCCTCGGGCAGCGCGCCCGGCTCCTCGACCCGGCGCATGCCGCGGCCGCCGCCGCCGGCCACGGCCTTCACGAAGACGGGAAAGGGGAGCGCCTGCGCTTCCCGCACCAGCGCGGCGACGTCCGTGCCGGGGGCGACGCTCTGCAGGGTCGGCACGCCCGCGGCCCGGGCGGCGGCGATCGCGCGGGCCTTGTTCCCGGTCAGTGTGAGCACGCCGGGGTCCGGCCCGACGAACGTGATGCCCGCGGCCGCGCACGCCTCGGCCAGCGCGGGGTTCTCCGACAGGAAGCCGTAGCCCGGGTAGATTGCGTCGGCGCCCGCCGTCACCGCGGCCTCGACGATCAGGGCCGGGTCGAGGTAGGCCCGGACCGGGTGCCCGGGTTCGCCGATCTGGTACGCCTCGTCGGCCTTGAGCCGGTGCTCGGAGTTGCGGTCCTCGTAGGGGAACACCGCGACGGTCGCGAGGCCGAGTTCGTAGGCGGCGCGGAAGGCGCGGATCGCGATCTCACCGCGATTGGCCACGAGGACTTTGGAGATCATGGTGGGCAGTCTGCCAAGGTAAAGCGGAGGTCAAACCGGGCCCTCCCGGAAACAAATGCAGTTTTTGCCAAAAATGCCCGCAGGCCGCTGCCGTTGACCCGGGGACGTCCCGGCAGCGCGCCTGGACGTCCCCGGGTACCGGCCGAGCGCAGCTAGCCGCGGGCCGCCAGTTGCTTTGCCTCGGCCATGATGAACTTCGCGAACAGGATCTGCGTCCGTGCGCCGGAGATGGGAGTGCCCCGGTTCTCGGCGTTGTACAGCTCGGTCTTGATCGCGTTCGCCAGCGTGTCGCGCTGCCGGTCGAGCGCGGCGAGGGCGCGGTTGACGGTGGTGAACTCGACGTCGCCAGGGGTGGTGGATTCGATCGCGTTGGTCGAAGCGGTCAGCGTGGACGCGCCGAACTCGCCCACGCTGGAATTGAGCTGCTTGTAGACCTCGCCGAGCTCGGTGACCTGCGGGTCGCGCAGTGCCCGGTTCGGGTCGGTCAGGATCTGGGTGATGACCCGGCCGTCCTGGATGTAGTCGGCGTGCAGGCCGAGCAGGTAGAGCTCGGTCGGCTCGATGTCGGCCTCGTCGGTCCACGGGCCCTTCAGGTGCAGGTCGACGACCTCGGTCTGGCCGCTGTTGGCGCCGGCCGAGTTGGGGCCGTCGGCCGGGCCGGAGCCGTCGAGGCCAAGCTGCTTGACGCCGGGGCCCGCGAAGCCGATGTAGTTGGTGTTGATCTCGGCCGCGTAGTCGCCGTGGTTATAGGCGTAAGCAGGATCGACCGTCACGCAGTCGGCCGGGTAGGCGCTCGCTGTGCTGCCGGTGACGGTCGGGTCACACGTCGCCGAGCCCTGCTCGAGGTAGTAGTCGGGCTTGGCGAACTCAGCCAGCGTCGGGGTCCGCGCCGGGTCGGCGTTGACGATGTGCAGGATCGCCTCTTCGGTCGGATCGGCGAGGTAGTTGGCGATCTGCTGGGTGGTGCCGGTGTAGGGGTTGTTCGCGGTCAGGCCCGCGACGTCCTTGTCGAATGTGCGAACTTGCGGCGAGTACTCCGATGGGCTGCCGTTCAGGTAGTACTCCGGCGCCGAGTCGTTCTCCATTCCGAACTGGGTGGTGTCTCCCTTCTCCTGCGCGAGCAGGCCGGTGACGTTGCCCTGAAGCTCGCCGAAGGTGCCCGTCGGGTAAGTGCAGGGGGTGGTGACGCCGTCGCAGTTCGCCGGGGTCGGCTGGATCGCGCGGCCGACGTTGGCCCCCGCCTCGTGGTCGCCCTCGTCGGAGCTGAGGACGAACATCGTGTTGCTCGGGGTGATGCCCTCGGCGGCCAGCCGCTGGAAGAACGCGCCGAACGCCTGGTTGTAGTACGCCGCCTGGGCGAGGTAGCAGGCGCTGCCGCTGCCTTGCGCGCTGCCCGCGTGGTAGCAGGGTTCGCCCTTGGCGGACAGGCCCTGGATGTACTCGTTCCCGTGCAGGTCCGAGATGTACATGTTGACCACCTGGACACCCGATTCCAGCATGTCCGCCGCGTACGCGAGGGACTGCGACGCGTTGATGTCGCCATAGCCGGGGAAGCCGGGGTAGTTGGTGAGGTATTCGCCGTCGATCTCGTTGCCGTTCAGGTCGACCAGGTTGCCCGCGGCGTTGGTGACCTGGTAGCCGTCGTGGGTCAGGTTCGAGGTGCCCGCGCCCAGCTGCGGCGCGATGTACTTGTGACCGAACAGCGCCTGGTAGCCGGTGTAGCCGCCGGGCTCGTCGGGCAGCACGTCGGCGACGGCCGTGTTCGACGGCGTGGTCTGGCCGTACTTCACCCCGGTGGCGCCGGAGCAGAACGCGCTGCCCTGGGCGCAGTGCACGCCGATGCCTACGTAGTCGGCGGTCTCCGGGTCCTTGTAAGAGTCGGGGTCGCTGGTGAGCTGCTGGTCCTCGGGCGAGCCCACCCCGAACACCTTGGGGATGTCGACCGCGGTGTTTTCCAGCTCGGCGTTCGCGGTCGCGATCTCGCCGACGTTGCACCCGGCCCGGGTGAACGGCACCCACGGGGCGGGAGTGGTGGCGGTCGGGCTGACCGGGTTCTTGGCGGTGGCCGGCGGAACCGGCGAGTAGACCATGTTGGGGCTGGTGTCGGTCGCGGTCGGCGAGGTGTCGTAGACCGGGTCGGTCCAGTAGGCGAACGAGCCCGCCGAGTCAGTCGTGCCGTACGATCCGCCGGCGCCGTTGGTCTGGTACACCTGGTAGTCGTTCGAGATCGGCATGCCCTGCCGGTCGCCGTACAGGCCGGTGTACGTGGTCAGGATGTCATCGGCGGTGTGCGCGATCAGCGGCGTGTGGTTGTTGGAAAGGAACGTGCCGCTGTTCTCGAAGAAGCTCAGCAGATTGGGCATCAGCTCCAGGTCTGACGACACGTTCGGGTTGTCCCGGAAAAAGTGAACGTTATCGAACGTGATCTGCACGACGTGCTTGATGCCATTGCCGAGCTGACAGCCACTGCCGGTGCTGTCGGACTCGGCGACGGCGTTGATGGCCGGCGATGTGGTCGCCGCCCGCACTGGCGACATTGCCGCGGCCGTCCCGAATCCGGCGATCAGCGCCGCGACGCCGACGAACACGGGGATGCGGCCGAAGGGTCTCATTCTTCTGGCTCTGTTCATGTGCTCTCCTCTCGCGGCCAACAATGAACGCGAGGGACGGCTAGATAAACAGTCGCTCAGTGACTATTCAGGAAATTTTCAGTCGCGCTGGACCCTGCGCAGACGGCGCGGCCGCGCCCCCCTCGGGTCACGGCGCAGACGGCTCAGCCGATGCAGCCGCTTCAGCCGGCGCCACCAGCCCCGGCTCCGGCTCGCGGAGCGGGAAGTGGCACGCGGCCTGGTGGGCCGCGCTGGTGAAGGGCCGGAGCGGAGGCTCCTCAATGGCGCACAGTTCCTGGGCGCGGGGGCACCGGGTGCGGAACCGGCAGCCGCTCGGCGGCGCGATCGCCGAGGGCAGCTCGCCGACGACGCCCTGGTGCTCCTTGGCGCGCTCGGCGGCCGGGTCGGCGACCGGGACCGTGTCGATCAGCCCCTTCGTGTACGGGTGCGCGGGCGCGGCGTAGACGGCGTCGGCGGGACCGGTCTCGACCAGCTTGCCGAGGTACATCACCCCGATCGTGTCGGCCATGTACCGCACCACCGACAGGTCGTGCGAGATGAACAGGTACGTCAGCCCGTGCTCGGTCTGCAGGTCCCGCATCAGGTTGAGGATCTGGGCCTGGATCGACACGTCGAGCGCCGACACCGGCTCGTCGGCCACGATGAGCGACGGGCCGCCGACCAGCGCCCGGGCCAGCCCGAGCCGCTGCCGCTGACCGCCGGAGAACTCATGCGGGTAGCGGTCCACCGAGCTCGCGGGCAGCCCGACCTCGTCGAGCATCGCGGCGATGCGACGGCGCTGGTCGGCCCGGCTGCCGTCACGGGCAATGGCCAGCGGCTCACGCAGGATCGTGCTCACCCGCATCCTCGGGTCCATCGACGCGTACGAGTCCTGGAACATCAGCTGGACGGCCCGGGCCCGGAGATGGCGGTCGTGGCGGGACTGCCGGGCGATGTCGTGGCCGTCGAGCAGGATGCGGCCGCTGGTCGGCTTCTCCAGCCCGACGATCAGCCGCCCGACCGTCGTCTTGCCGCAGCCCGATTCCCCCACCAGCCCGAAGGTGGCACCGTGGGGCACCGCGAACGACACGTCGGCGACGGCCGACACCTGCCCGATCCGGCGCTGCAGCACGGCCCCGGAGGTCACGGTGAAGTTCTTCACCACCTGATCCACGCGCAGAAACTCGCCCCCCGCTTCCGCCGGTGCAGCGGAAGCGGAGGCGGAGGCGGAAAGCGGAACCGGAAGCGGAACCGGAAAACGGCGGAGGACGCACTGACGAGCGACGCACTGACAGGAGACAAAGTGGCGGAAGACGCTGCGGCGGCGTCTCCCGGTCCGGCTGGGACGGCGCCGGTGCCGGCAGCCTCGAGGGTGCCCACCGGAAAGAAGCAGCGGAAGAAGTGCGAGTCGCCCGCGGCCGTTAGATACGGCTCTGCTTCGATGCATTTCTCCTGCGCGTACCTGCACCGGGGCGCGAACTTGCACCCGGCTGGCGGGGCCGTCAGGTCCGGCGGCTGGCCGGGGATGTTGTAGAGCCGTCCGGCGCCCTCCGCCGCCCGCTCGGGCAGCGCCTCGAGCAGCGCCTCCGTGTACGGGTGACGCGGGTTCGTGAACAGAGTCGACGCATCGGCCGTCTCCACGATCCGCCCGGCGTACATGACCGCCACCCGGTCCGCGTGGCCCGCGATCACCCCCAGGTCATGGGTGACGAGGATGACGGCCATGCCGAGGCGCTGGCGCAGGCCGTCGATCAGCTCGAGGATCTGCTTCTGGATGGTGACGTCGAGGGCGGTGGTGGGCTCGTCCGCGATCAGCAGCCGCGGCTCGCAGGCCAGGGCTATCGCGATCATGACGCGCTGTCGCATGCCGCCGGACAGCTGATGGGGGAAGCTGGCGACGCGCTCGGCCGGACGGGGCATGCCGACCAGGCCCAGCACCTCGACCGCGCGTTCAAGCGCCGCCGCGCGAGACGCCCCCCGGTGCAGCCGGACCGACTCGGCGATCTGGTCGCCGATCGTCATCGTCGGGTTCAGCGACGTCAGCGGATCCTGGAACACCATCCCGACCGCGTTGCCGCGGACGCGCTGCATCTGCTCTTCGGTCAGCGCGGTGAGCTCGGTGTCGGCCAGCGAGATGCGGCCGCCGGTGATCGCGCCGCCGGACGGCAGCAGGCGCATGACCGACAGCGCGGTCATCGTCTTGCCCGAACCGGACTCGCCGACGATGCCCAGGCACTCGCCCGCCGCCACCGACAGCGACACGCCGTCGATCGCGTGCACGACCGAGCGCCGCAGCTTGATCTCGGTGCGCAGGTCCTCGATCTCAACCAGGGCGGTCATCGGCGCTGCAGCCTCACTTCGAAGGAGTCACGGAGGGCGTCGCCGATGAAGTTGATCGCGATGACGACGAGGATGATCGCGATGCCGGCCGGGAAGATCTGCCACCAGTAGCCGTCGTAGATGGAGTTGAGCCCGCTGTTGAGCATGCCGCCCCAGTCGGTCTGCGGCGGGCGGATGCCGAGGCCGAGGTAGGACAGGGCGACGACCGTGAGGATGGCGTCGGCGACCTGGAAGGTCGCGTTGACGACGATCGTGCCGACCGCGTTGGGCGCGATGTGCCGGAACACCGCGCGGGCGCTGCTGCCGCCCATCACCCGCATCGCCTGCACGTAGTCGCGGACCCGGAGCGACAGGGCCTCGCCGCGGATCAGCCGGGACGTGGTCAGCCACGACGTGAGCGCGATGACGAGGATGAGCTCGGTCTCGGTGGGCGGGAACATCGACACCACCACCAGCGCCAGGAACAGCGTCGGGATCGACAGCAGCGCGTCGACGAGCCGCATCATGACCGCGTCGACGACGCCGCCGAAGTAGCCCGCCACCGCCCCCCACAGCGTGCCGAGAAAGGTGGCGATCACCGCGGCGGCCAAGCCGACCTCGAGCGAGATCTGCCCGCCGACCATCAGCCGGCCGAGGACGTCGTAGCCGTTGACGTCGGTGCCGAGCGGGTGGCCGGCCGCCGGGGAGAGGTTCTCGTTGGCCAGGTTCACGTGGATCTGGTCGGTGTGGTAGAAGAACGGCCCGAGGAAGCAGAACCCGAAGATCAGCGCGAGCAGGACCACGCCCACGATCGCGAGCCGGTTCTCGAGGAACACTTCCAGGCCGCGCACGAACATGCCGCGGGTCTTGCCGGCCGGGAGCCCTGGGGTGGCAGGCTCCCCGGCTGGCAAGACGTCTTGGGTAGCCAGGTTGATGGCCATAACCGGATGTACCTCACTCGGGGATCAAGCACCGCGTAGGCGATGTCGGCCAGCAGCGACCCCACCACCGTGGCGATCGCGACCACGATGATGAAGCCGAGCTCGGTCGGGTAGTCCTGCTGCTCGGCGGCCTTGAAGAACAGGTAGCCCATGCCCGGGTAGTTGAACACCGACTCGGTGATCAGCGCCCCGGACATGATCCCCGGCAGCGACAGCCCGAGCAGGGTGGCGATCGGGATCAGCGAGTTCCGCAGCACGTGCCGCCACAGCACCCGCCTGCCCGAGGCCCCCTTGGCCCGGGCGGTGCGGACGTAGTCCTCGGTCAGGTTGTCCATCACCGCCGAGCGCGTGTAGCGGGAGAAGAGCGCGATCGTCACCAGCGCCAGCGTGACCACCGGCAGCGTCAGGTCCCGCCAGCCGGTGATGTCGTTGACCATGCCGCCCTGCGGGCCCTCGGGCCCGAAGACATGCAGCTTGACCGAGAACACCAGGATCAGCACGGTGCCGACGAAGAACGTCGGCGCCGCGTAGAACAGGAACGACAGCGACGTGAAGGCGTAGTCGACCGGCCCGTTGCGGCGGACCGCCTGCCACACCCCGATCGGCACCGCGACCACCAGCGCGAGCACGACCGACACGCCGACCAGCCAGATCGTCTTGGGCAGGTGCGACCCGAGCAGCGACGAGACGCTCTGGTCCAGGGTCCAGGAAAATCCCAGGTTGCCCTGGAGCAGGTGGCCAAGCCACAGCAGGTACTGGTCGAACCACGGCCGGTCGAACCCGTACTCGCGGTCGAACGCCGCCAGCACTTGGGGGTTGCGGTAGCTGGCCGGGCCAAGTACCGCAACCGCCACGTTGCCGGGGATGGCGCGCAGCAAGATGAACGTGATCATCGTGACTAGCAGCACCACCACCGCCGCCTGCAGGAGACGACGGATCAGGAATCCGATCACTTGGTGAAGTACCAGTCTTCTGGGTTGATGTTGGCGGTGGTGTCCTGCGGGAGCACGCCCTGCAGGCTGTTGGAGATCTCGGTCATCTCATAGGCGCCGTTCGGCTGCCAGAAGTCCGGGACCTGGGTGGCCAGGTAGTTCTGCCAGTTGTCGAGCGCCGACGGCGAGGTCGACGTGAGCGTCTGCTCGATCATCGAGTCGTTCTTGGCGTTGGAGTAGCCGCCGGAGTTGGCGCCGGAGCCGGACAGGAACAGCGTCTCGCCCGTCGGGTAGTAGTCGGGAACGAACGACCAGCCGCCGCCCCAGTCCGCCATGTCCCAGTTGCAGGAGGTCTTCGCGACCACGCAGTTGGGCGCTCCGATGGCGGTCACCTGGTTGAACGGCTTCGGCTCGAGGTTGAGCTTGATCCCGACCAGCGAGGCGTTGGACTGCAGCTGGGTCATCTCCTGCTCGATCCAGTTGGTCCCGGTCGCGTAGGGCAGGTTGTAGACGAGCTGATGGCCCTTGGCGATGCCCGCCCCGCACTGGCCCGCCCCGGTTCCTGGGTCAGCGCAGGTCGTGATGCCGTTCGGCGCCACGTCCCAGCCGTTGCTGGTCAGCAGTTGCTTGGCCTTGGTCGGGTTGTACGGGAACGGGTCGCCCTGCTGGCCCTGCGACGACAGGTACGACGTCGCCGGGTAGGTGCCGACCGGGCCGACGGTGTAGGCCCCGTAGCCGTGCAGCGGGCCGTTGATGACCGCCTTCTGGTTCATCAGGTACTGCAGCGCCTGCCGGAAGTACAGCTGCTTGTTGACCGGGCCGTTGCCGGTGGTCGACTGGAAGTTGATCGGGAAGTAGTTGATCGCCCACTCGATCAGCGGGGCGAGGGTGTACCCATTGGCCGGGTTGGCGCCGACGGCGGCGTTGGCCGGCTTGGTCGGCGCGTCGGTGGTGGGCAGGTACCCGACGTCGATCTTCTGGCCCGCGCCGGCCGCGCCGGCCTGGAGCACGTTGTACTCGGCGCTCTCGGTCGTGAACGGGAGCTCCTCGAACTTGGCCAGGGTCGGCTTGACCGGCCCGGAGTAGTCCGGGTTGGGCACGAACGTGGAGTTGCCGTCGGCGTTGAAGCTGGCCAGCTTCCAGGGGCCGTCCACGACCGACCACAGCGGCGAGGAGACCCAGGTCGACAGCGACTTGGACTGGCTGTCGAGGTAGGAGTAGACCTTGGCGCAGTCGGCCACCAAGGCGGTGCAGTTGCTTGGGCCGGCCGCGGTCTTGTCCCACGCCATCGGCATCGGGGTGAGCTGGCTGAGCTCGTTGTCGGTGAACCAGGTCGGGTTGTAGGCCTTGTCCATGGTCATCGTCAGCGTCAGCGGGCCGGTCACCTTGACGTCGCTGATGTTGCTCGGGAACAGGCCCGGGACGTAGTCGCCCCAGTCCTGCGGGGCCACGGCCTGCATCATGTGAATCCAGAACAGCAGGTCATTGGCGTTGACCGTCTCACCGTTGGACCACTTCCAGCCCTTCATGGTGATGGTCACCTGGCGGCCGTTGTAGACGGGCGGATCGGCCAGGCTGAGGCTCGAGTTGAGCGTCGGGCTGGCGCCGTTTCCGAACCAGTAAAGCGGCCGGTAGATCAGGTACTGGAACTCCTCGGCGTTCACGGTGCTGAAATAGGTGCTGCTGACAAACGGGAATATGTAGTTCGGCTCCGAGTTCGGCGGCAGGGCCCAGGTGGCGGTGCCCCCGATCGCCTTGGCGGCGGTTGCCGAGTTACTGCTGGTGCCACTGGCGCCTGGGCTTCCGGCGCTGGAACTGCACGCGGCGACCGCCAGGGCGAGCACGGCGCAGCAGGCTGCCGCCATCTTGAAGCGCGGCTTGAGGAGACGACGCCATTGCTGGCTGTGCATAGCGAATTTCCCTCCATACGACTTCGGTTTGGCGGCATGGGAACTGCAATTGCCGCCAATTCGTTGAACTAGTCGTTGCTGTTCCGTGACCAATGCTCCGCTTGGCGCTGGGGTCGCGCGCGGTGGACTCTGGGTACATAGCGAAATCTGTTTCCGGGCCTGGGACAATGCATTCGGGCACGGCCGAAGGGTTGCCGGCGGGGTGATGGGCGACCCTGCATGCATACGGGAGACGGTCTTGGTTCGTGTCAACTTCACTCCCGACGACGTGGCGCGCACCCGGTTCACGGTCGCGCCCGCGCCGCTGGTCGAGACCGCACTGGCACTGGTCGGGCTACGGCGCGCGGCTCAAGCGCGCGGCCACGTCGGCATCGGCTCCTGGGTGATCGAGGCCCGGCGGAAGTTCCCGGCGACCGCGCGCCCGCTGCTTGACCTGCTCGGCCCGCGCCCGCCGTGGCCGGACTTCTTCGACTCGGCCGCCCCCGACATCGAGCAGGCGCTCGAGGAGGTGCGGGCGACCCCCTGGACCGACCTGCGCGCCGATCTGAGTTACGCCTGGGCGGACCGCCCCGGCCGTCCGCCGACCTGGATCCGCAACCTCGGCGACGGCGACCGCGAGTCGGTCGACCTCGTGGTCAGGGCGCTGCGCGACCTGCATAAGGCGGTCGTCGCGCCGCGCTGGGACAGCGTGCGGGTCGCATTTCACGCCGACGTCGCCCGGCGGATACCGGTGCTGGCGGCGGGCGGCCATGAGGAGCTGTTCGGCACCCTGCACCCCCGGCTGCGCTGGCGGGACGACGGGCTGGACCGGGCGGGCACCAACCTAGAGTGCGATCTGCACGGCGACGGCCTGGTGCTGATACCGTCCGCCTTCTGGACCGGGGAGCCGCTGTTCAGCGTGAGCGATGACGAGCGCCGGCCCAGCAGCCTGCTGTACGCCGCCGCGCACGCCAACGGGCACGCCTCGGCCTGTGACGGGCTGGCGGCGGGGCCGGCCGCCGGCGACGGCCTGGCGGCGCTGCTCGGCCCGACCCGGGCGGCGGTGCTGCGGGCGCTGTCCGCGCCGCGGGGCACGGTGGAGCTGGCGGGCGTGGTCGGCATCAGCCCGGCCTCGGCCTCGGAGCACGCCAAGGTCCTGCGCGAGGTCTACCTGATCGAGACGCTCAGGGACGGCCGCGCCGTGCGGCACTCGCTGACCGCGCTCGGCCGCACGATGCTCGGTCAGCTCCCGACCGCGAGTTACCGGGGAGATGGCTGTGGCGCGGTTTAACTTCACCCCCGGCGACGTCGCCCGCACCCGGTTCAGCCCGGCCGCCGCGCCGGTCGTCGAGACGATGCTGATCATGGCGGAGCTACGGGGCCAGGCGGCCGGCAGCCGCCGCCGCGTCGACCGGTGGCTGCGCGAGGCGCGGGCGGCGTTCCCGGTCACCGCGCGCCCGCTGCTCGATCTGCTCCGGCCGTGCAGGCCCTGGCCCGACTTCCTCGACTCCTTCGCGCCCGACCTCAAAGAGGGTCTCGAGGAGGTGCGCGGCACCCCCCGGACCATCCTGCGCTCGCAGCTCAGCCAGGACTGGCAGCACCGGGCCGGCCGGCCGCCGACCTGGGTCAGGAACCTGGCCGAGGGCGACCGCGAGTCGGTTGAGCTCGTGGTCCGGGCGCTGCATGATCTACATCAGGCCGTGGTGGAGCCACGCTGGGACGGCGCCTTGGTCACCTTTCACGCCGAGGTGGCCAGGCGGATGCCGATGCTGGCGGCGGCCGGTCTTGAGGAGCTGTTCGCCGCCCTGCACCCGCGGCTGCGCTGGCGCGACAACGGGCTCGACCGGACCGGCTTCGACGGCGAGTACGATCTGCACGGCCTCGGCCTGGTGCTGCTGCCGTCGCCGTTCTGGACCGGCGACCCCATGTTCAGCATCAGCGATGACGGGCTCCGTCCGAACGTCCTCGTTTACGCCGCGCATCCTCGCGGTCTCAATGACCGAGGGCCGGCCCGTGACGGCCTGCCGGCGGACCCGGGAGACGGCGACGGCCTGGCGGCGCTGCTCGGCCCGACCCGGGCGGCGGTGCTGCGGGCGCTGTCCGCGCCGCGCGGCACCGCCGAGCTGGCGGGCGTGGTCGGCATCAGCCCGGCCTCGGCCTCGGAGCACGCCAAGGTGCTGCGCGACGCGTACCTGATCGAGACCAGCCGGGAGGGCCGGGCGGCGCGGCACTCGCTGACCGCGCTCGGCGCCGTGATGCTCGGCCAGCTGGCTGCTAGCCGAAGTCCACGATCACCTTCTTGACCCCGACCGTGCCCAGGAGCCGGGCGAGCATCGCCCGGGTGCTCTGCTCCCCGGCGGTCACCAGGGCACCGTCATGCACGGCGGCGTCGCGGATCTGAGTCTCGGCGGCCGTGTAGAGCGGGCGGTAGCCGTTCGGGTTGTTCCTGAATTGCTGCGTCGCGCCGTTGACGACCCCGTGCGTGCTCGTGATCGAGCAGGCGGCCGGGTTGAGGTCGGCCGGGCCGATCGTGGGCGCGGCCATCCGCACGGTCACCGTGTCCGTCGACTGGTCGATGGCGACGTCCTTCTTGGAGAGCTTGCTCAGATCGACGATGGCGTCGTCGGTACCGCTGCCCTTGAGCTCCATCTGATTGCAGACCAGGAAGCAGGGGATGATTCCCACGCTCTGGGTGATCTTCACATCCACCGCGTACGAGCGCGTCGCGACGTGCACCTGCTCGATCTTGGTGAGCTTGCCCAGGACCACTGTTGTGGTGATTGTGGTGTGTGAGCCGAATGGGTTAAGGCTTTCGACCTTGGCTATGAGCAGATAAGCGGCGACGAGCACGATCACCACCACGACGACGATCGTGCCGATCATGCTGCCGAATAGGTGACCGAGGAAATTTCCGCCGCGCTTAGCCGCCTTGTCAGCGCCCGTACCGGGTGTCCGCCTGGTGTCGTCGCGCTGCCGCGTATCTTTCGCCATGTCCTCACTCTCCGCGTTTTCCGCCCGCTCCCGTCTACCCAGGCAAAGAGCGGCCTACCGCATGACCGGGGGCCTATTTGACGGTGCGCCGGGCCCAACGCCCTCATCAGGCCGAATGGCCGCCATGAGCGCGCCTCGACCAATCGGCCGGCGACAGGTCGGCCGGCGACCCGATAATGGTCGGGAGCTTCTTAGCTCCCACGGGAGGCAGTGATGGGGTTTTACGGCCAGCAGGTCGTGCCGCGCATCATCAACAAGGCCTGCGGCGCCAAGTCGGCCGAGCCGCTGCGACGCCGCGTCTGCGCGGGTCTGGTCGGGGACGTGGTCGAGCTTGGCTTCGGCTCGGGCCACAACGTCCCGTTCTACCCGGCGGCCGTCACCCGGGTCACCGCGGTCGAGCCGTCCGACGTCGGCTGGAAGCTGGCCGCCGAGCGGGTCGAGGCGGCCACCGTCCCGGTGCAGCGGGCCGGGCTCGACGGGCAGTCGCTGCCGTTCGCCGACGACAGCTTTGACGCGGCGCTGTCCACCTGGACGCTGTGCACGATCCCCGACGTCGGCGCCGCCCTGCAGGAGGTCCGGCGGGTGCTGAAGCCCGGCGGCACCCTGCACTTCCTCGAGCACGGGCTGGCGCCCGACGAGCAGGTTCGGCGCTGGCAGCGGCGGCTTGAGCCCGTGCAGTACCGGCTGGCCGGCGGCTGCCGCCTTACCCGGCCCATCGTCGACCTGCTGACGACCGCGGGCTTCCGCATCGCGGAGGTCGACGTCTTCTACGAGCAGGGCGCCCCGAAGTTCGTGGGCGCCGACTCCCTCGGCACCGCGGTTTCCCCCTAGACAAGGGCATGGAAACCCCGCCTGCGCTCGCGGGGTCCGAGATTGGCGGCAGGGCAGGGCAACCTGAGGTCGGGCGGCGAACGTCAAGTGAGCATGAGAGCTTCCCGAGAAGCCGAGTACACCGAGTACGTGCACGCCCGGCTGAGCTGGCTGCGGCGGACGGCGTACCTGCTCTGCCAGGATTGGCAGGGTGCGGACGACCTAACCCAGAAGACCATCACGCGGCTGTACACGCATTGGGGCCGGGCGGCGAAAGCCGCCAGCCTGGATGCCTATGTCCGCGGAATTCTGGTCAAGGCATTCCTGGACGAGCGGCGGTCCGCCTGGGCTCGCCGTGTCACCCTTCCCGGTGACTACGCCGAGCGTCCGGCCGCCGGCCACGACGCCGATATGCGGCTCGACGTCCGGGCCGCGCTGCGGTCGCTGCCGCCGCGGCAGCGGGCCACCGTCGTGCTGCGCTACTACTGCGACTGCCCAGTCGAGGAGGCCGCCAAGATCCTCGGCGTGACTCCCGGCACCGTCAAGAGCCAGACCGCCAAGGGGCTGACCGCGCTGCGCCTGGCGCTCGCCCCCGTGATGGAGGCATGAATCCCATGAACCCAATGAACGAAGACACGGTCCGCACGCTGCTGGCCGACGCCGCGAGCGCGCCCGAGCCGCCGTCCGGGATCAGCATCGAGGGTGCCCTCAAGGTCGGGCGTCGCCGGCAGTGGGCGGCCCGCGTGATCGCCTCGGGCGGCGTTGCCGTCCTGGTGGCCGGCGGAGCGCTGATCCTCCCGCACCTTCGCCTGGCCGGCGCTCCGGACAGCGCCACCGGGCCGGCGTCGGGCACACGGATCGCCGCGCCGGTCAAGCCTGCCGCGCCGGTGAAGCCCGCCGCCCCGGCCCCCGCGCCCGCGCAGTTCAACCCGCTGGAACTGTCGGCGAACTTCGGCTGGCTGCCCAGCTTCTGGAACTCCGGCGGGGCCAGCGTCGAGGAGACGCCGACCTTCACGGTGGTGAACCTGACCCATGGCCAAACCCTCAAGGTGAGCCCCCGCGGGTGGTACCCAGATCCCACCCTCTACTCGAGCACCCGGGGGTCGTTCCCTCGTGCCGCCACCGACCCGAAGGCGCCCGCCGTGAACGGTCGGCCCGCCTACTGGGACGGCAATGGGCTCATGTGGCAGTACGCGCCCGGTGCCTGGGCGTACTTGTACGGGGCCGGGAACGTCCAGAGTACGAACGGCCGGGCCCTGGACGAGGAGATGGCGAGCAAGGTGGTGTTCGGCCAGCATCAGCCGCTCTACACGCCCTTCAAGCTCACCCACGGGCTGCCCGCGGGGTGGCAGGCCACCGAGACCGACAGCGTGCTGACGAGCGGGCGGCTGCTGGTGTGGCAGCTGGAGGCCGGCCCGGCCGCCAAGCCGGGGGTGCTGACCATCTCGGGGGACACCCACGCCGGGACCTGCGGCGTGCAGCCAGTGCCGCAGTCCACCCTGACGGTAGACGGGATCCTGTGGGCCTCCTACTACTCCTCCGGCCCCGGGGGGGATCAGGCCGTCTGCGCTCCGAAGAGCATCGATCGGGAGTACATGACCATGTACTACTACTGGCGCGGCCACGCGCAGGCGCTCAACCTGGCCAGCCTGCTGCGCACGACGAAGTTCTTCGGCCCCGACCCGTCGGGCTGGACCACCCAGCCGATCGCCGGGTAGGCGTTCCAAAGCCGCGGCGGCCGGGACTCGGGAGAGCCCGGCCGCCGCGGCGTTACCGAGCCTCGATGCCGCCCGCAGAGGCCAGGGAGTGAACCGGGGTTCCTACGGGCGCGGTAAGCCGTGCCCGAGCCGGAGCGTGACTTCTACGACGACAGCATCAGTCGTAGGGGGCATCATGACGACGACGAACGCGCAGCCGAAGATCCTCGACCTTCCGATCGGGCTCGACGCCACCGGAACCCGGCGGGAGTTCGACAGCCTCGGCGACGTCGAGGTGCCCGCCAACCGGTACTGGGGCGCCCAGACCCAGCGCAGCCTCGAGCACTTCAACATCGGCCGGGACCGGATGCCGGAGGAGGTGTACCACGCCTACGGCTACGTGAAGAAGGCCGCGGCGCTGGTGAACACCAGGGCCGGCCGGCTGCCGGGCTGGAAGGGCCAGCTGATCGGGCGCGTCTGCGACGAGGTGATCAGCGGTGCGCTCGACCAGGACTTCCCGCTCTACGTGTGGCAGACCGGCTCCGGGACCCAGTCCAACATGAACGTGAACGAGGTCATCTCCAACCGCTGCATCCACCTGGTGGGCGGGACGCTCGGCTCGCAGCAGCCGGTGCACCCGAACGACCACGTGAACATGGGGCAGTCGAGCAACGACACGTTCCCCACCGCGATGCACATCGCCGCCTACACGATGGCGACCGACAAGACGATCCCGGCGCTGCGACGGCTCCGCGACGCGATCGAGCGGAACGCGCGGAAGTGGGACGGCGTCGTCAAGATCGGCCGGACGCACCTGGAGGACGCCACCCCGCTGACCGTCGGTCAGGAGTGGTCGGGCTACTCGGGCGCCCTCGACGACGCCATCGCCGAGGTCGAGCACGTCACCCGCGGCCTGCTGAAGCTGGCGATCGGCGGCACCGCGGTCGGCACCGGGCTCAACGCACCGGACGGTTTCGGGGCGGAGGTGGCGGCGGAGATCAGCGCCATGACCGGCGCCCGCTACCAGTCGGCCGACAACAAGTTCACCGCCCAGGGCACCCTCGACCGCCTGGTGCGGGCGCACGGCGGCCTCAAGGCGGCGGCCGTGACCCTGTACAAGATCGCCAACGACCTGCGCTGGCTCGGATCCGGCCCGCGCACCGGGCTCGGCGAGCTCGTCTTCCCGGCCAACGAGCCGGGGTCGTCGATCATGCCCGGCAAGATCAACCCGACCCAGGCCGAGGCCATGCTGATGGTCGCCATCCAGGTCATCGGCTCCGACGTGGCGGTGACGATGGGCGGCGCCGAGGGCAACTTCGAGCTGAACGTGTTCCGCCCCATGCTGATCAGCAACTACCTGCACTCGGCGCTGATCATGGCGGACATGTGCGACCACTTCCGCGCGTTCATGGTCGAGGGCACCACGATCAACCAGGCCAAGCTGACGGACAACATCGACCGTTCGGTGATGATGGTGACGGCGCTGTCGCCGATTATCGGCTACGACCGGGCCGCGGTCATCTCCTACTACGCCATCGACCACGACCTCACCCTCAAGCAGGCCGCCCTCGCCAACGGCGTCAGCGAGGAGCTGTTCGACCGGGTCGTCGACCCGTTCGCGCTCACCCGCGGCGGCTCGGCCGATCTCCCGGCCCCGCAGAATCCGGCCAGGCCGAACCCGGCCCCGCCGAATCCGACCGTGCCGAACCCGACCGTGCCGAAGCAGGCCTGACGTGCGGCTCATCCTGCGCGGCGAGGAGCGCTCGGGCAACCCGCCGCCGGTCGGCAAGGCCGCGCTGATCGCGCCCGCCGTCCGCCGGCGCTTCGCGCAGGCCCATCTCACCCTTAGTAACAAATTAACTACTCGTGTGAAAATCCGTCACTTGTGTGCCACGAAATGGCCCCGTAGAGTGACCGCTGGGGGACTATTCGTGGTTGACCGGGACGTCCTGATCCGGTTCGTGAACCCTTCCCCCGGTACCCACGGCCGACTAGCAAGTCGGCGCCCGGCGACGGCCCGAGGGCCCGACTCGGGATGACCCCACGCCTGGGGCGGCCGACCCCAGGTCCTGGAGTGAAGGATGCACCATTGGATCGCGCCTTCTCCAGCGGGAGGCTCGCTACATGAATAGAGACCTGCCGGGATACCTGGGTGCAGGTGCCGCGCAGCTCGCCGGGCGGCGCGAGGAGCTGAGCGTGCTCGGCGGTCTCATCGACGCTGTGCACGAGGGGGAGAGCCGGGTCCTGGTCGTGCGCGGCGAGCCCGGGGTGGGCAAGACGACGCTGCTCGACTACGTCGCCGGGCAGGAGCTCGGCTGTCGGGTGGCGCGGGCGGCCGGCGTCCAGTCGGAGACGGAGCTGGCGTTCGCGGGGCTGCACCAGCTGTGCGCGCCGATGCTCGACCGCGCCGAACGGCTGCCGTTGCCGCAGCAGGACGCGCTGCGGACCGCGTTCGGCCTGACCGCGGGGCCGCCGCCCGATCGCTTCATCGTTGGTCTGGCGGCCCTGAACCTGCTGTCGGAGGTGGCCCGCGAACGTCCGCTGATCTGCCTGATCGACGACGAGCAGTGGCTGGACCAGGCCTCGGCCCAGTCGCTCGGGTTCGCCGCCCGCCGGCTGGGCGCCGAACCGGTCGGACTGGTATTCGCCACCCGCGCCCCCGGGCCAGAACTGACCGGGCTGCCCGAGCTGGAAGTCGGCGGGCTGCCCGAGGAGGACGCCAGGGCGCTGCTCGACTCGGCCCTCGCCGGACCCCTCGATGAGCAGGTCAGGGACCTGATCGTGGCCGAGACGCGGGGGAACCCGCTGGCGCTGCTCGAGGTGCCCGAGGGACTGAGCCCGGCCGAGCTCGCGGGCGGGTTCGGGCTGCCCGGCGCCGCCCCGCCGGTCGGCCGGGTCGCGCGCGTCTTCGACCGTCAGCTGGCGGCGCTGCCCGCCGAGACCCGGCGGCTGGTGCTGCTGGCCGCGGCCGATCCATCCGGCGACCGGGCGCTGGTGTGGCGGGCGGCCCAATCGCTGGGCATCTCCGCCGCGGCGGGGGAGCCGGCCGCCGAGGCGGAGCTGGTCGAGTTCGGCGCCCGGGTCCGGTTCCGCCACCCGCTGGCCCGCGCGGCGGCCTACCAGTCCGCCTCGCTGCGGGAGCGGCGGGAGGCGCACGCGGCCCTGGCCGAGGCGACCGACCAGGTCGCCGACCCGGATCGCCGGGCCTGGCATCGGGCCCAGGCCACCGCCGTCCCCGACGAGGAGGTCGCGGTCGAGCTGGAGCGCTCGGCCGGGCGGGCGCAGGCGCGGGGCGGCCTGGCGGCGGCGGCGGCGTTCCTGGAGCGCTCGGTCGCGCTCACCGCCGATCCGGTCCGGCAGGCCGACCGCGCGCTCGCCGCAGCGCAGCTCAGCCAGCAGGCCGGCGGCTTCGGCAGCGCCCTCGACCTGCTCGCGGCGGCGGAGGCGGTCCCGCTTGACGAGTTCGCCCGGGCCCGGGCGGACCTGCTGCGCGGCCAGGTGACGTTCGCCTCCGGTCACACCGGCGATGCCTCCACCGCGCTGCTGAAGGCCGCCCGCCGGCTGGAGCGGTTCGACCTGGACCTCGCCCGCGAGACCTACCTCGCCGCCTGGGGCGCCGCGATCCTGACGGTCGGCGGACCCGCACCCGCACCCGCACCCGCACCCGCGCCCACACCACCACCACCCGTACCCGCACCCGAAGACGGGGCCGCAGACGTGCTGCTGGAGATCTGCCGCTCGGTGCGGGCGCTGCCGCCGCCGCCCGATGGCCCGCGTCCGCTGGATCTCACCCTCGAGGGCCTGGCGCTGTTGATTACCGACGGGCATGCCGCCGCCGCGACGACCTTGCAGCGGGCAGCGAAGGTGCTCACCAGCATCCCCGTCGACGATGTCCTGCGCTGGGGCTGGGTCGCGACCAGGACGAGCAGCGCGGTCTGGGACTACGAGGGCTTTCTCGCGATCTCCGCCCGGCAGGTCAAGCTCGTCCGCGAGGTCGGCGCGCTCGCCCAGTTGCCGTTGTTCCTCTCCCAGGTGGGAGTCGCCCGCGTATGGATGGGCGATTTCGCCGGCGCCGACGCGGTGGCGGCGGAGAGCGCGAGCGTGGCCGCGCGGACCGGGGACCGGTTTCCGGTCCACGTCGTGCTGCTGCTGCGGGCGATGCAGGGCCGTGAGGCCGAGGCCACGGCCGCGATCACGGGCGCGATCGAGGAGTCGGCCGTCAGCGGGCAGCGGGCGGCGGCGACCTTCGCCCACTGGGCGGCGGCCGTCTTGCACAACGGCCTCGCCCGCTACAAGGAGGCGGCGTCGGCGGCCCGGCGGGCGGCCGAGAACCCGCTCGACCCGTGGAGCGCCCTGTGGGCCCTGCCGGAGCTGGTGGAGGCGGCCGCGCGGCTGGGAGACGCCGAGCTCGCCCGCGACGCGCTCGATCGGCTGGCGGTCATGACCCAGCCCACCGGCAACGACCCCGCGCTCGGCATCGAGGCGCGCTGCCGGGCGCTGCTGAGCGACGGCGCCGACGCGGACGACCTCTACCGCGAGGCGATCGACCGGCTGGGCCTGACCAGGCTCCAGCCCGAGCTCGCCCGCGCGCACCTGGTGTACGGGGAGTGGCTGCGCCGTGAGGGACGGCGGGTCGAGGCGCGCGATCAGCTGCGGACCGCCCACGAGCTGCTCGCCGCGATCGGCATGGGGGCGTTCGCCGAGCGGGCCCGCCGGGAGCTGATCGCCACCGGCGAGAAGGTCCGCAAGCGCGGCGTCGAGACGCGTGACCAGCTCACCCCGCAGGAGGAGCAGATTGCCCGGCTGGCCAGCGACGGGTGCACCAACCCGGAGATCGCCGCCCAGCTGTTCCTGTCCGCCCGGACGGTCGAATGGCACCTGGGCAAGGTGTTCGGCAAGCTCGGCGTCAGCTCGCGCCGGGAGCTGACGGCGGCGCTGGGTCAGCGCGGGCCGGACGGCCAGCCGGCCTAGCCGAGCGCATCGCGCCGGCCGATGTGGGTAGGGGGAAGCCATGGGGACAGCGAAGACGGCGAAGGTCCGGGTCCGCCGGGCCTACGACGAGCCGGAGCCGGACGACGGCACCCGGGTGCTCGTCGACCGGCTCTGGCCCCGCGGGCTGAGCAAGGCCAGGGCGGCGCTCGACGACTGGTGCAAGAACGTCGCGCCGTCGGGCGAGCTGCGCACCTGGTACAACCACGACCCGGAGCGGTTCGAGGAGTTCAGCCGCCGCTACCGGCAGGAGCTGCAGGACCCCGAGCGGGCCGAGGCGCTGGCGCACCTGCGCGAGCTCGCCAGGGACGGCCCGCTCACGCTGCTCACCGCGACCAAGCGGGCCGATATCAGCGAGGCGGCCGTGCTCGCCGCTATCGTGGCGGATCCAGGCTGAGCCCGTCCCCGTAGTCGAACAGCGGGTCGGCCGACTCCCTGGGCACGTCTGGCCGCCCCCGGCGCACCTCGTCCATGCTCCGCAGGAGCTGGACCGGCAGCCGTCCTCGCGGCTCGGAGCGGCCGAAGACGACGTCGAGCAGGGCCGCGTCGCTGGCGCCGAACACCGCCAGCAGCGCCCCCGCCGCCGCGCTGATCTCGGGGATGACCGCGGGCCGCTCGAGATGAATGGCCACCACGGTCGGCACGCAGTTCAGCAACCGCAGGATCTCCGCCAGCCGCCCGGTGTCGAAGTCGAGCGGCCCGGCGTGGAAGAACGACTCGAAGCGACCCGGGCGCTGCTCATACGGCGTCGACAGCCGCAGGACCGCCAGGTCGGCCAGCCTGGGGTCGGTCACGACGTCGGCGTAGCGGGCCGCGACGGCCGGGTCCACGCCCTCGACGAAGACACGGCTTCGGCCCGAGGCCGGCAGGCAGTGGTCCCGATTGGTCAAGACGGTGACGGACGCGCTCTGCGCCCGCCGCCCGGCCGCCCGGAACGAGGCCTGGCCTGCGGTCCGATCGGCCAGCTGCGGGTCCACATACCGCCGGTCGTCGAACAGCCCGAGCCGGAACTTCTCCGTCAGCAGCCGCTGCACCGACCGGTCCAGCCGGGCTGCGGGCAGCGCACCGGAGGCCGCCAGGTCGACGATCAGCTCGGTCCTGGACTCCCCGCCGAACTGGTCCACCCCGGCGTTGAGCGCCAGCAGCGTCCGTTGCGAAGGGCTGAGGTACTCGACCCCCCAGGCCCTGGCCGCGTGCGGCTCGCCCATGATCGCGTGGTCGCTGATGATGCCCCAGTCGCTGCACACGATGCCGTCGAAGCCAAGCTCCGTCCGCAGCAGCCCGTTGATGACGCCGTCGTTGAAGCCGAAGGCCACCTCCTCGTACTTCGTCCCGATGGGGACGCCGTAGCTGGGCATGATCTGGGTGACCCCGGCCGTGATCGCGGCCAGGAACGGGCGCAGGTGGTACTCGAACATCCCGCCCGGGTAGTCCTGCTCCTTCCCGTGCGGGAAATGCGGGTCCTCACCGTCGCGCTGCGGGCCGCCGCCGGGGAAGTGCTTCGCCATCGCCGCCACGCTCTCGGGCCCGACCGCCGGACCGCCGCGCAGGCCCTCCAGGTAGGCCACGCCGAGCCGGGCGGCGAGGTCGGCGTCCTCGCCGAACGTCTGCCCGATCCGCGCCCACCGGGGCTCGGTGGCGAGGTCGAGCTGCGGGTGCAGCGCCACCCGGAACCCGACCGCGAGGTACTCCCGTCGCACGATGTCGGCGAACTCGGTGACCGCCGCGACGTCGCCGAGGGCGGCCAGCCCCAGCGGCTCCGGCCATTCGGAGAACGAGCCCGCCGGCATCGACGTGCCCGGGTTGTGGGTAAACGCGTGCCTGGGATCGGTCGAGAGCGTGACCGGGATGCCCCACCGGGTCTCCTCGGCCGCCAGCCGCTGCAGGGCGTTGTGCCACTCCGCGATCACCCCGGCGCCGGGACCGCCATCCGGACCGTGCACGCTGAGCAGGTTGAAATGGCTAATGGAGCGGCCCGCGACCAGCTCGCGGGTGGTCGCCTCCGATGGCGCCGCCACCGCGTCGTCGACGAGCGAGCCGTCGCCGTTCATCGTGATGATCGGGTGAAAGAGCAGCCCCGCCTTCTCCTCGACGCTCATCCGCCCCATCAGGTCCGCGACCCGCTCGGCTATGTCGACGGCCGCATCCTGGTACCGGTATTCAGTCATAATCAAAAGCTTTCATCTCGAACGGTCGCGTGGCGTCTGTCATCCGCCCGGTCTCATCGCCGGCCGTGGCCGACCGGCCCGGGCGAGCTCACGCGAGGCACGTCAGCCGTCTGCCGCCGTTATAGGCGACCATGTCCGCCAGCGCTCCGCCGACGTCGATCGGCCCGCCGCGCGGGATCCCCGCCAGCTCCGCGTACGCGCGGTGCAGGTTCCCGACCAGGCGCTCCGCGTCCGGCCAGCCGGCGAACCGGCCGAGATCAGCCTCCCGGGCCGCCTCGAGCGGCGTCAGGCCCGCCGCGCGGCCCTCGGCCGCCAGCTCGAGGACGAAGCCCAGGTAGTCGAGGGTGGCTTCGATCGGGGCGGTGCCCTCGAAGACGGGGCCGTGGCCGGGCACGACGGTCCGGGCCCCTAGCGGAAGCACGACCTCCTCGAGCGCCTCGACGCAGCCGGCCACCGACCCCATCAGCAGGAACGGCGTGCCGCCGTTGAACACCAGGTCGCCGCAGAACAGCACCGACGGCCCCGGAAACCACGCGAGCACGTCGTTGGTCGTGTGCGCGGGCCGTTCCGACGTGCTTGACGGTGATGCGGGTGTCCCCGGCGTGCAGCGCGATCTCGTCCGAGAACGTCAGGAACGGCGGCTCGAGCGGCAGCTGCCCCCAGTCCGGGTTGTCCCAGAACGGCTGGTCCCGAGCCGGGCCGTACGCGATCGCCTCGGCCCGGGCGCGCTCGTGGGCGACGATGGTCGCGGTCGGGAACAGCGCGTTCCCGAACGTGTGGTCGCCGTGATGGTGGGTGTTAACGAGGGTGCGCACCGGAGCCGCGGTCACGTCCCTGATCGCCGCGAGGTAGGCCCGGGTGCGCCGCTCGGTCGAGCACGCGTCGACGCTGAACACCCCCTGCGGCCCGACCACGAAACCGGTGTTGTTGATCCACCAGGTCCCGTCCGGCTGCACGTAGGCGTAGACCCCGTCGGCCACCTCGACGGTCCGCGGCCGTCCAGGCGACGTGATCTCGTCCGCGCGCTCCGGCCCGTCGCTCATCGCCCCATCCTAGATGTCAGCGCCGCCCCCGCCGCGAGGGCACGCTGCGCGCTGGCCACCTTCATGGTCGGCGTAGAGAAACGCCAGCCCTAGCGCCGACAGTCCGACCAGGCTTCCGCCGACGCACGCGACAGCAGCCCCACTGTTACCACGCACACCAAGCAGGACGGACATAGTGGTCATTGTGGGTCGTTCGGGTCGTATACCGCCCCCAACGGAACACGTTGAGCGCGTAGCCGAGAAACGAGCGCCCGTTCGGCACACGATCATCGCTCCCGCCCACGCCAACCCACGCCCGCCGACCGGATTCGGCCTCGCCAGAGCCGGGTACGGCGCAACAATGAGCCTGGCCGGCGGGTTCGGTGAGCACAACCTCGAAGATGTCGTCAACGTCCTGGTTCAAGTAGTCGAGGCGGCCGGCGCGGCGATCATCTTCGTCGGCGCGGTGATCGCGTTCGCGCGGTTCCTCCTCGTCGCCTTCCGGCGGGAGGGAATGGACCCGTTCGCGCAGGTCCGGCTCGACCTGGGGCGCTTCCTCGTGCTCGGCCTTGAGTTCCAGCTCGCGGCCGACATCCTCCGCACCGCCGTCGCGCCCAGCTTCACCGAGCTCGCCCAGCTGGCGACGGTGGCGGCCATCCGGACGGCGCTCAACTTCTTCCTCGGCCTCGAGATCAAGGAGGAAACCGAGCTCGTCCGGGCCAATAAGGCCGCCGCCGCACCAGTGACCCCCGCCCCGCCGCCAACGACCGGCGCCGCGCCGCCAGGGACCCCCGCCCAACCGCCGTGATCTCCATCGTGAGCCGCGACGCAGCCCTGATCGTCGCCGCGGCCGGCCTCATCGTCGCCACCGTGGCGCTCGTCAGGACCCGGCGGGCCCCGTTGGCGCTGGCGCTGCTGCTTGACTTCTTTACCGCGGCCGCCCTGCTCCACCTGGCTGGCCCGCCGACCTGGTCGGCCCTCGGCGCCGCCGCCCTGACCATCGCTATCCGCCAACTGGCCAGCCACGCCCTAACGGGCGCCGGAGGCGCGCGCCATCGATAGGATTCACCTTCATGCGCCACCCGGTCCCGTGGATCACCCAGTACGCGTCACCGTCCCTGATCAAGGCCATCGCGTACCACGGGCATCCGC
Source organism: uncultured Actinomycetota bacterium (assembly GCA_963836195.1). GTDB lineage: Bacteria > Actinomycetota > Actinomycetes > Streptosporangiales > Streptosporangiaceae > Trebonia. The sequence goes on from CAWIIX010000030.1 coordinate 309,069, forward strand.
GGGGCGAGGATCCGCGCTGGCGGGAGAGCGGCGCGCCGGACCCCGAGACCTACGCGGCGTGGTGCTCGCGCTGGTGCGGCATGGCCTGCTTCCGGATGGCGCTGCTGGCCAGGGACGGCGTGGCCCCGACCCTGTACGAGCTCGCGCTCGGCGCCGCCGAGTACGACGCCTACGTCGACGGGCCCGACCGTCCCCGGGGCCTGATCTACCGGCCCTTCGCCGAATACGCCCGGGACAAGCACGCGATGGAGGCCGAGGTGATCACCGAGCTCGACCCCGCCCGGCTAGCGGCCGAACTGGACGCGGGGAGGCTGGTCATCGCGTCGGTCAGCTCGCAGATCCGGCTGCCCAACACCGAGCCGACCCGCGCCGGCGGTCACCTGGTGCTGGTCACCGGTCACGCCGACGGCCTGGTCACCTTCCACGACCCGGCCGGCCACACCCCCCAAGCAGGCGTCGCCACGCTCGCGATGCCCGTCTTCGACCGCTTCGCCGCCCACCGAGGCGTCGCCCTCCAGCTCTAGCCGGGTGCTGCGTAATTTCCCTGGCGAACTTCACGGCCTGGCAGGACGGGTAGTGGCTCCGGACGTCTATGCTCAGCCGGCGGCCGCGAGCGCGCCGTCGACCCAGGTCCGCAGGGCGGCCAAGGGGACGGCGCCGGTCTGCCGGGCGGTCACCTGCCCGCGACGCAGTACCAGCAGGGTGGGGATGGCCTGGACGCCGAACCGTTGCGAGGTCTGCGGCGAGTTGTCGACGTTCACCTTGACCAGCTTGACCTTGCCTGCCAGGTCGCTGGCGAGTTGCTCCAGCGCGGGGCTAACCGTGCGGCAAGGCCCGCACCAGGGTGCCCACAAGTCGACGACGACCGGGATCTTGGCGGCCTCGGCGACCTCGCCGAAGGTGGAGTCGTCGGCGTCAGCGATCCACGGCAGCGCCTGATGGCACTTGCCGCACCGCGGCGTCCCGGCCGCTGTGGCCGGGACCCGGTTCGCCTGGCCGCAGTGCCGGCACCGGACAAGCCCAGTTGTCATGGTCTCATTATCCAGCCTCAGCGCGCCACGCTAGTCCTGGCCAGTGTCGGACGCATCCACGACCAGGCCCGGAAGCGACTCCACCGCTGTCACACCCTGGCGGCCAGCGTGCGGAGTGAATGCGGTTCCGCTCGTGCTACGACTATGGGCGGTTTGGCATGCCGCTGTCGCTTACCCTTCGTGGCATGGTGCGGTCGATTGACAACGCTGTGTACGACCGGCTGGGAGGGTCGTGGTGGGATGAAACGAGCCCGCTGAACGTTCTGCACGGCAGCGTCACGCCGGGCCGGTTCGCCTATTTCCGCAGTGTGCTCGCCCGGCAGTTCGGTGCCGGGGCAGGCGGAGTGCGGGTGCTGGACATCGGCTGCGGCGGCGGGTTCCTGGCCGAGGAGTTCGCGGCCCTCGGCTACCGGGTGACCGGGGTCGACCCATCAGGGGCGTCGGTCGGCGCGGCGCGCGCCCACGCGGCCGGACGGGGCCTGAGCATCGACTACCGGGTCGGAGCCGGCGAGGACCTGCCGGTGCCCGACGTCGGCTTCAGCGTGGCCTGCTGCTGTGACGTCCTCGAGCACGTATCTGACGTGGACCGGGTGATCAGTGAGACGGCCCGCGTGCTCGAACCCGGCGGACTGTTCCTGTTCGACACCCTCAACCGCACCCGCGTCAGCAAACTGCTCGCGATCAACGCGGCGCAGCGGTGGCGGCTGACCCGGCTCACCGACATCGCGTTCCACGACTGGGACATGTTCATCACGCCCGCCGAGCTGGCCGCCGTCCTGGAACGCCACGGGCTCGCCCCCGGCGAGACGACCGGCCTCGGCGCCCGCGCAACGCCCCTCACCGCGCTCCGCAGCCTGGCCAGCGCCCGGCTGGGGCGAATCACCTACGGGGAACTCAGCCGCCGACTAAACGTAGGGCAGGTCAGCAGCACCGCCGTCTCCTACATGGGGTACGCCATCAAGGCAAGACAGTAGCGGCCGTCCGGGAACTCGTCCGGCCAGCCCCCGATCGCGACATGGTCGGTCGCCTCATCCTCGGAGGTCGTTTCCGCTGCATCCCCAACTGGCCAGTCTACGTTCGCGGTGGCAAGCGGTCGGCAGGCTCATGCCTTTAGGGTTTGTGCCGTGTCTGACAACATGTGGCCGTTGCGCTGGTTCCACTACGACGAGGGAATCGATTCCTCGGAGGTCTATCTTCTGGACGGTCCCGGCGAAGCAGAACTCATGTCCCGCGACGAGGCGCTGGCTATCGCCCGGGACCAGGGCCTGCACCTGATCGCAGAATGGCCTGAGCACCGGACGACCGGGCCGGCATGCTGCAAGATCGGGACGCTCTCGTTGCCCGTCAGCTGGGAGCAGATCCCAGAACTGGCACAGGCGGGCGAGCCAGACCCACTGCTGTGGTTCGAGGCGCCGTGCGGCGGCCGGGACCTGCTGGCCGGCAACGGCGGCACCTACCCCGGCCGGATGGCCGCGTGGTGCCCGGACCGGCAGGTCAGCTACAACGTGTCCCTGGCCGAGATGGGTCAGATGTCGCAGCAGTCCAGGTACTACGTAGCCGGGTTCCTCGCCGGGAACCAACCCGGCCCGCCCCCTCCGCCGGACCCCGACGACGATATCGACCCTGGCGACCTGACCGCCTGGCAGGCCGCTGTCGGCCGGTTCCGCCGCACCGGCCTGTGGCTCGGCCGATGGCGTACCTGCCAGACCTGCGGCCGTGTCCTGCTCCCCGACACCGCCGCGGAGAACTGCCAGGAACACCTCCAGAACCAGCCTTCATAGCAGGCTGTTCCGAGCACTCAAACCGGAGGACCAGGCGCATCGACGGAGAAGCTAACGATCGGCGATCCGGGTGCATGCCCGCCCTGGCCGTAGCCGGAGTCCTTGCTCGGTCGACTGCCGGTTAGCCGTCCAACGCGTGCAGGAAGTTCGCGATCTCGGCGTTGACGGCAGCGGGATGGGTGACGTTGGAGGCGTGCGGAGCCCCGTCTATCAGGGTGAACGTGGTCGGGCCGGCCATTCCGTCGCGCATCTGCTCGGCCCTGGCCAGCGGGATCGAGGCGTCCTCGCTGCCGTGGACGATCAGGGCCGGGCAGGCGACCTCGCCGAGCCTGCCGGTAATGTCGTCCCGGTCCATCAGGCAGCGGAACGGCCAGGTGAGCTGGCTGAGGTTGCCCGGTCCCCACTGGGCGTACTGCTCGGCCCATTTGGCGTACCAGCTGTCCCACCGGCCAGGCCCCAAGATGATGGCGGCGACGATCTCCTGGACCGGGCCCGGGCCCTGGTCCAGCCACATCTGGTGCAGCTGCTCATATCCCGGGCGGCTGGCCTCCTCCTCGGTGCCGGCCTGGCTGTCGATCAGGACCAGGCCGCGCACCCGCTGCGGCGCCAGCAGCGCGGCCCGCAGGCTCAGGAAGCCGCCCTGAGACATGCCGCCCAGGACGGCCTGCTCGATGCCGAGGTGGTCCAGCAGGGCGAGCACGTCCCTGGCCGAGTCCCAGTAGCTGAAGGGCCCCGGCGCCGGGGTGCCGCCGTGGCCCCGCTGGTCCCACGTGATTACCCGGTACTCCGGCGCGAGCGCGGCGACTTGGGCGTCGAACATCGAGGCGTCCATCAGGTACCCGTGGCTCAGCACGACCGCCGGCCCGTCGCCGCCGGAGTCGGCGTAGCTGACCTGAATCCCGTTGACCGCTGCTGTCGGCATATGGCGGACGTTACCGCACCGCAGCATCATCATCCATTACTCGGCCGCGGCCCGCGCTCGGCCGGGGCGGGCGGCGATGAACGCCCATACGCCGTATTCCCCGACCGGTACCACGTGGAGGCCGCCGTCGAACGCGATCGTGACGGTATCCCGGCCGGGGGCGCTGCCGTAGGCGAACCAGGCGGTCTCGTCGATCTCGCCGCCAGCCCTGATCGGTCCGACGCCCTCGAGCGGGCCAGCGCCGGAGGAGAACCCACATCCCCAGGTGCCGTCCCGTCGGGTCCAGGCCTCTGCCTCCAGCTCGCTTCCGTCGCCGTTGCCGTCCACGAGCGCGAAGCCGTAGCCGTCATCACTGGCCAGGGCGATCACGCGGGCGTAGCGGGGATGCCATCCGCTGCCGGCAATAACCTCCTCGGCGGTGAGCGGGGGATGCCGGGCAGTCATCGGCTGGCTCCGATCAGCTGGGACAAGGGCGATCTGCCCCCGTCGTGACAGAGACCCTGCCACGACCTGACGCCGCGGTGTCTGCGCTCGTGGCCCCGGTCCTCAAGCACCGCTATCGTGCCACCGTAATCGGCGGTCTGGATTTAGGCGAGATGGTGGGTCGCTTTGGGTCATCGGTACGGCTCACGTCCGGCGGTTGGCCGAACGGGGTGTGGGTCACGCGGTCATGTCCTTCGGTGAAATGCCGGTCCGGCGATGGCCACCGGGCGCCGAGGAGCCGACGTGGCTGACCCGCGCTTAAAAGTCGGCGTTGCCGAGACCGTCGAAGATGGCCGAGACCACCGCGCCGGCCGCGCGCAGGCGTCTGTGGCCGGGGTCATGCTCCTGCCCTGACGGCAGCTCAGCGGCAGCCGCATCACCGGGCGGCAGCCAGGCCTGGCTAGACGGGTCCCACCGGTCCAGCCGGATGTCCGCTACCAGGCCGTGCTGGGCGAGCACCTCCCGCGCCATGCCCTCCGCGGTCGCGGCGGCATCCGCCGTGGCAGCGTACAAAAACACGCCCGTCTTTCCCGCGGTGACGGAGACATCCTCACGTGCGCGGCTGCGCAGCAGGTCGCAAACGGAATCAGCGAGCACCGGCTTCCCGGAGGCCAACTGGCCACAGGCGGTCAGGCTCACCCGCCATTCTTCATCCACGTTGCGAGCTTATGCCAACCGCATGCTCCAGGCACCTCACCATCATGCGCTCGGCGCTTGTCGGCGGACAGAATTACACGATCTGCGCGTAGTTCTCGCACGTTCTGGCGCATCATGGATCCGCGAAGACGGCCGGCCGTCTGATCGTTGGCGGATCTCCGCTCATGCCCATGAGCGTGCATATGTTCGGCGGAAGACGAGATGCGACAGCGGCATCGGCGGCCGGCGCGGAGCCGGACGGCAATACCTGTCACATCAGGTCGGCGACGTGTCGGCCGCCCGAGATGCCGGACCAGGAACGAGTCATCGACCCCGAACCAGTGCACGTCGCGATGATCGCCCGGGTTGGCGTACAACGTCCTTTCCTTTGAGGCGAGAGCAGACTAGCGGTCGACGTGCTCGTCGTTCCGCGATCGTGGACTGGGCGGCTGGCCAATTTCGTCCCGTCCCGCGCGTCACCCTAAGGGGTGGCCGGCTGGATATTCTAAGCATATGGACTGGAGCCTGTTCGGCTGTGCCCGCAAGGGCCACGTGACGTACGCGCCGAGCGAGCCGGAGTTGCGGGAGCGGCTCGTTGTTCCGACTGCGGCCGGGCCGGCCTGGCGGTGCCTGCGCTGCGGCGCGTACGCGACCGAAGGGCCGCACGGCAGCGGCCCGGCAGCGGAGGCCCCGCTGGTCCGCCGGGGTAAGGAACTGCGCAGCGAACTGCTCCTCCGGGTCTTCTCCGTCGAGCGCTTCCTCCGGTTCATCGTCTTGGGCTCTGCCGCCTACGGCGTATGGCGGTTCCGGTACGACAAATCCGGTGTCCAGCGCGCGTTCAACGATGCCCTGCCGGCCATCCGTGACCTGTACCGGGGCCTCGGGTTCGATGTCACGCACTCCAAGCTGCTGGGGTTTATCCAGCATTCGTTCACGCTCAGTCCGCGCGCGCTGCTGTATCTAGCCGTCGGCCTGGCCGCGTACGCGGTCATCGAATTGATTGAAGCCGTGGGGCTGTGGCTAGGCCAACGCTGGGGCGAGTATTTCGCCATGGTCGCGACTTCGGTTTTCCTTCCATATGAAATTTACGACCTCACGGTGAAGATTACGTGGCTGCGGATTGCGGCGTTCGCGGTAAACCTATTGCTAGTCGTCTACCTGGTCTGGACGAAACGGCTTTTCGGTGCGCGTGGCGGCAAGCGGGCATATGATGCTCGGCTGCGCGCCGAGTCAGTCATTGAAGTCGAGCAGGCCGCGGTGCTGGCCGCGCAGCCCGGGAACGGCTAGGGCCGCGGCGTGATTACCGGAATGTATGCGGTCGTGTTCTCTCCGGCCCCAGAGAAAGTCCGCGCGTTCTCCGTCCACGTTCTTGGCATGCCGGGCATCCCGAGACCGCGACCGGCGGTGCACTGGCAGCGCAGCGATCGCAGCATCTCTTGGCTTCACCGCAGATGCTTCGCCGCACGGCGCGCGTCCGCCGCGGCTACGACCGCATCATGGAGGACGGCACCTGAAGGCGCCGCGTTTGCATCGGCGGCCCGGCTTCTCGGCGCCGGCAGCGGCGGATAACAGCCAGTCACGTGACAGCGCGCAAATTGCGCATGCTGATAAACGGCAACCCGTGCGTGGTCTCGGTAATGGAGATATGTCTACGCAAGTCAGATCGCTATTATGCAAAGTGGTTTGCCCTGACGATGGCTCGCCAGCCGACTGAAGAAGTCTTCGCTCAGGCCGATGTAAGCCCACGGCCGGACTATCAGCATGGTAGTGAGTGTACGTTGCTTGCCGGTGCGGACAGTCGCATGGTCGAGCTCAGTGCCAGTGAGGACATAGATGCCTGGGACACCGCGCCACTCCTGTCCTGGATCGAGGTGACGCGGCGTCTGCTCCATAGCGAGTGCCGGATACACACAGACGATGCGTGCTCGCCCGTCAGGCGCTACTTCGATATCCAACTGCACGGGCTGCAGTTCCGTCGAGGCTGCCCAACGCTTGCACTTGCCGGAATGAGTGTGCCTGGCGGGTGAGGTGCATGGCTTGGCGAAGTTTGCGGCTTGCCTCTGCGTGGTCCCGTCCGCGCGGACCGGGATTCCGCCCAGGGGCTGAACGCCGGCAAACCATGTGGGCCTGCGAGGGACCGGCGAGCCAGGGTGTCACGGCGAAGGAGCGCACGGTGCCTGGCCAGCCGGGAAAGGCGCCGCCTTTCCCAGGGCGAACTGCCCGCGCAGGCCCAGCGGAGGGCTGGCCGGTGACGGTGCCAGAGCCAGCCAGTACCGGTCCGCCACCGCTCCGGTCCAGGGGTGGCCGGCCAGCTCGGCCGTGCCGTCCGCGCCGGCGAGCCCGGTAGCCCACGCGTGATCGGGCAGCGGGGCGGCGTCCGAGCAGTCGTTGCCGGTCAGGTCATACGCGGTGCCCGGCCTGCCGCCGGTGATGACGGCGGACACCGTGAACTGCGCCCGGTCAGCGCCGGGCACGGCAACCGCGGTGATGACCACCATGCCGACGACGGGGCCGCCAGCGGGCAGCCGGAGCGTCACACTGGTCATCTGGGGCAGCGGCGGCATGGGCGGGCCGGCGGCCGATGACCCGCCGTGATGGGGCCGGCTGGTCTCGGCGCGATAGTGCAGCGCGAACGCGACCGAGACGGCCAGCGCCGCAGTCTCCGCGATGACCAGCAGCCAGGCCAGGGCCGGCCGCAGCGGACGTCCCCTCGGCCCGGGCCCGGCCACTATGACATCGGCGTCTGCATCGCGTCCGCGGTTGTCCACCTGATCATTGGAAGCGGCTACTGCGGCGACGTCAAACCAGTAGCGGACGTCCGGGACCCGCCGGTCAGCCCGGCCAGGAAACATCTCGTATCGCCGCGCGATGAAGTACGACACCTGGGCGCAGGCGGTTGCCGTGATCGAGTGCGGGAACTTCGCTGGCGGGAGGCGCACGAACCCGATGCATTCGCCGAAGAACGCCAGGAGCGTTTAGCTTAATCACGTCTTAACCGGCGCCCAAGCCCTTGCTGGCATCGTGTGGCCAAAGGCATCGACAACCGGGGGGCGACGATGGACGCCGATAAGATTTTTCTCGACTGTCCGGCCTACATCGAGCGGGACGGGACCGCGCGCTGCGGCCTTCCTGCGGCTGTCGAGGACCGCTACACGCTGGGCTCGACCGACGGAGCGGTAACAGGTGTGAAGATCCGCTGCCCGGTGGGTCACTGGTTCAGCGGCCCGGTCGATGCGCTGACGATTCACGCCGTCTCAGTGCCCGACATGGCCGCGGACGCCCCGCGAGCGGGCATCGCGGCACGCATCTCAGCACGCTAGTGTCACCTGGGCCTAGTGGTTGACGTCGGTGCCGATCCTCCCAGCGCGAGGGGGTGGGACTCGCCGGTCAAGGCGGCGAGGGGGGTGGCGACCTCGGGGAGGCCGACGCGGAGGTAGGTCCCGATCGAGGACATGGCGCGTGCGGTCGGTAGTGCGGTTACTTTTGTGATTGGCCGTCGGCTTCCGTGCGCGTACTGGGCCGTCTGACTTACAGGGATTGAATGGCCCGGGTCTCAGGGCTCGGCCGATGGTGCTGGTGATGCGCCGACGACCTCACGCGCCGAGTGATCAGGCGGGCGGGGCGGTTGCCGCCCAGGATCGCGAAGCTTTTTATTACGGCGAAAGAAATTCGCGCTATGCGAGCTAATAGTCTTCACGTTGCGAAAAGTCTTCGCGTTCTTGGGCCCAGCCCGGTGCTGCCGCCCGGGACTGCCCGGTGGCGGGACTGGACGCCGGCGGAAACGGCAGGCACGCAGGCACGCAGGCACGCCGAACGTGGTCAGCCAGGCAAAGACCTCAGCCCTTCAATCCCTGTATGGCGGAAATTGGCGGTCATGGACCCGTGCCTTGAGGGATGACTGGCTGTTCTGCGGGGCCTCGGCGCGGTCCTGGCGGCCGCAGCTATGCGGGAGGCTGTGGAAGGGCGAGCGCCCGGCGCCAGTACTCGGCGACCGACCGGCGCAGTCGTTCGGTGTCGACGGCGGGGGAGTCGACAAGCCGTTGCAGTCCGATTCCGCGGAGTTGCGCCAGGACGGCAACCGCGGTCTCCTGGGCGGTGACGTCTGGCCGGATGGTGCCGTCGGCGATTCCGGCGGCGACGTCCTCGCGTAGGTCGGCGCGGAATGACTCGTCCCGTTCGCGGAAGATCAGGGCGAGGTCCTCCGCCGTGGCCGCCTCGGCCCACAGCAGCAGGAAGGCCCGGTTCGGCATCATCAGCTGGCCGAGCGCTCCGATGTAGCCGTCGATCAACCGCAAGAGCCGGTCAAGGCCTGGCGGCATGCCGTCGAGCCCGGGCACGAACCCGCTTTGGGTCGCGCGGGCGAGGCGCTGCAGGAGCGCCTGCTTGGACCCGAAGTAGTGGGTGACGAGCCCGCGGCTGTACCGGGCGCGCTCACCCACGCGCGCCAGCGTCAGCGCGTGCACCCCCTGCTCGACGACCAGTTCGGCGGCGGCGTTGAGCAGCGCGGTCTCGGCCTGGTCGCGGCGCTGCTGCTGAGTGCGGCGGACGGTGGCGGTCATGGGTGTAAGACTACTACATATTTGTCGTCTAGCCAACAAATATGTGAGGTCGATGATGTCGTCCAGACCTGCTCCACTGGGCAATACATGCCGATGTCCGCCTCACTCCCGGCGCGACCTCGGCTCCGTCTGGTTCGAAACCCACGTCGCCTTAACCATGCCGTCACGGGAACAGGCACAACGCTTGTACGTGCCGGAACCGCCTGATTGAGACTTGGGTAGACGGTGCGGGCCTGGCCGGTTGGAAGTGTCAGGTCGCAGATCCGGCTGCCCGACACCGAGCCGACCCGCACCGGTGGTCACCTGGTGCTGGTCACCGGTCACGCCGACGGCCTGGTCACCTTCCACGACCCGGCCGGCCACACCCCCCAAGCAGGCGTCGCCACGCTCGCGATGCCCGTCTTCGACCGCTTCGCCGTCCACCGAGGCGTCGCACTCAGCCCTGCTACACCGGGAGTGAGGTCATTCCGGGTAGGCGAGGGAGTAAGAGATGAGCGCTGGCACATCCTCGGAGGAAACCACCGCCGCGGCTAGCGTCGCGTCGGCGGTGGCGGGACCACTAGGCGGCGAGCCGACGGTACTCGGCCTGCCTTGCTTCATCGCCGGCTCCGTCTCGTTCGGCCTCGCCCAGGCGGGCGTGGTTCCCGCCGCCGCAGTCGGCGCGGCCTTGCCGGTCATCCTCGGATTCTCGGCGGTCGGTATCTTCCTCACCACGATCTGGGCCGCCTCGATCGGGCGGAACGTGGTCGCCACCGTATTCGGCATCTTCGGCGGGTTCTGGCTGAGCTACGGGGCGCGGCTGCTCGGGACCGCCTCGCCGTCCGCTTGCGGGTGTCGATCGGCTGCTCCGGCGGTTCGCCGCCCTGTTCGATTAGGAGCAGAATCGCCCTTCCCTTTCACCGGCTCGTGCTCACATCGGTCCTTTGCCGCGGCCGGGACGCAGGGCTCCGGAGATGCCGCAAGCCTAGGAAGCCCACGACCGCGGCCGCGACCAGAATCGCGCCGGCCACGAGCAGGGCGAGCTCGAAGCCCCGGAGAAAGGAAGCCGTGGCCAGGTCAAGCGCGTGCCGGCCGGCGGACGCGGCGGCAGCGTGGACCTGACCGACCGCGACGTCGGCCTCGACCCGGGCTGCCCGCTGCTGCTCGGCCGGGGGCAGGGATCCGGCCTGGCGGTGCCAGTCGGCCAGGGTCACCGCGGCCCCGATAGATCCCAGGATGGCCAGTCCGGTCGCGGTGCCGATCTGGCGGCAGGCGTTGAACAGGCCTGACCCGATCCCCGACGATCCCTCCGGGACCTCGGCCATCGCCGCCGACGAACCCGCCGGGACCATCAGGGCGAAGCCCACCCCCACCAGGATGTAGCAGGCGGCCGGCCAGGCGAACGGCGTCGCCGTCGTCAGCTGGCTCATGCCGAGCACGCCCGCGGCGGCGATGAGGCACCCCCACCCGACGGCCGATGATGCCGACACCCGGCGCTGGACCCGCTTGCCGAGCTGGGCCACGGCAAAGTACGGAATGCAGAAGAAGAGCCAGGACAGGCCGGTGCGCAGCGCGGACCATCCGTCGGCATTCTGAAAGAAGAGGGTGACGTAGTAGATGAATCCCGAGAACGCGAGGTAGGCCAGCAGGTACACGGCACTGGCCCGGCCGAAGCCCGGGGTTCGCAGCAACGCCGGCGGGACCATGGGGAACGCCGCCCTGCGCTCCCACACGAAAAAGACCACCAGCACCGCCACTCCGGCGACGACGCCCGCGGCCACCACCGGCGATCGCCAGGTCGCGTCCGAGGAGTCGACGAACCCGAAGGTCAGCAACAGCAGCCCGGAAGCGCTCAGCGCCGCGCCGGCGGTGTCGAAGGGACGCGGGACCGGTTCCCTGGACTCGGCAACCGCGAACCAGGAGACGGCCAGGGTTGCCACCGCGATCGGGACGTTGACCCAGAAGACCGATGACCATGGGAACACGCTGAGCAGCAAGCCGCCCACCACGCTGCCGCCCGCGACAGCCAGGCCGCTGACCGCGGCCCAGAGCCCGATCGGGCCGGTCCTCGCTTCTGGCGGGTAGGCCTCGGTGATCAGGGACAGGGTCAGGGACGACATGACGGCGCCGCCGGTTCCCTGGATCACCCGGAACCCGATCAGCATTCCCCCCGAAACCGAAAGAGCGCAGCCGACCGAGGCGAGCATGAAGAGGGCGACCCCGCTCATGAAGACGCGCCTGCGGCCGAAATGGTCGCCCAGCGCCCCGCCCGCCGGGATCAGGGCCGCCAGGGCCAGAGCGTAGGCGCTGACCACCCATTCCAGGCCCGCAGGGGAGAGGTGAAGCTCGCGTTGCAAGGCCGGAAGGGCGACGCTCACGATCATGACATCCAGCACCATCATGACCTGGGCCGTGCACGCCACCGCCAGGGTGAGCCGCTGCCTGGGCTGTGTATGCGGCCTCATGACTCAACCCTGCCCCGGCCGGCCACCGCGAACCACCACCCGCTACCACCCCACGGGGGCCCCAGTCCGGGTCGATGATGGCGCAGTCTAAGAATCTCCGCAGATAAAACTTCCGCGGTGTATCTCGCCGGGGCGAGGCGCCCTCTGTGCAAGAAAGGGAACGACGTTCCCTTGCCAGCCGGCGGTGCCTTCGGTAAGGAGAAGACATGTCCAAACGCGCTTCTGAGACCAGTCGCGGCAGCACATGGACCCATCCCTTGCCGCCCGACGGCTTCGATCCGCGCGCCGCATCGGCGCTCGAGTTGCGCCGCTATGGCCTGCCGCCGCGACCCGATCCCGCTGTCCGCCCGGAACTCGCGGCGGTCTGGGACGAGATATTCTCCCGCAAGCTCAGCTACATCACGCCCGTCTTCCAGCCGGTCCAAGAGCTGGTCCCCGGTATCAGCCGGGCGGACCGCCCCCGCCCGGACGCGAACGGCACCAACGGCACCTGGTCGGGCACCGTGACGCACGCCCCGGCGGGCGAGACGTTCGAGTGGGTCTTCGGCACGTGGAACGTCCCTGACGTCGAGCCCGGCGGCGAAGGCCCGGGCAGCTGGTGGGCCGCCACCTGGATCGGCATCGACGGGGTTACCGACGTCACCCAGATCGGCACGATGCAGGTCGCTACGCGGGCCTCGAAGGGCAGACCCACCATGTCCTGCTTCGCCTGGCACGAGTGGTGGTCCGCCTTCGCGCCGTCCCCGTGGGTGGCGATCTCGAACTTCCCGCTCAGTTTCGGTGACACGATAAGCGGCCTGATCTGCCTGCTGTCCCCGACGGAGGCGAGCTTCAGCATGGTCAACATGACCACCGGAGTTCACGTCGGGTTCGGGCAGATCCCGCTGACCGGGCCCCCCGGCACCGCCTCCCTGGAAAACCAGCCGAGTGGATACTCGAACGGCCGGAGCTATCAACCGGCCAGGCGCTGCTGCCGGACTTCAGCGAGATCTACTTCAACTCGGCCTACGCCGGCCGTGGCCTGTACTTCGTCGCCGAAGGGGGCGCGGCGGACACGGTGCTGAACATGGTAGAGAACGGCACCACGGTGGCCACGACCACGATCGAGACGCCAACTCTGTTCAAGATCGACTACACCGGCGGACCGCCCTCGGCCTGACCGTCGCCGATGGCCGAGCATCCTTTTCCGTAATCGCAGCAGGTAAACGCAGGCAAATAACGTCCCCGTCCCGTCGAGCGCGAAACCGTGCGGAACATTGGAACTTTGCACTATTGACGCTCATCAACACCGCACGTACGCTCACTATCGAGCAGCGAATCCTCGGGTGACGGGGAGCGTTATTCGTGTCAGTCGGCATCGATTAGGCGGACGTGATCGTATGACAGACGAGACTCCCGTAATTCCCGAGCTCAACCGTCGAATGCTGTTGCGGGGCGGATTGGCCGCCGGTGCCGGTCTGGCCATAGCCGGCCTCGCCGCGGTCGGCCTGACCGGGGTTGCCGAGGCGGCGACCGCACCACCCGGCGCCCGGCGTGGGAAGTCGGCCGTTGTCAAGCCCGACGCGAGCGGTCAGACCCAGTTCAACTGGGCGTACTGCGCCAACTGCGGTGAGCTGTGGTACACGAAAAACAATACGAACGGATACTGCGCTGGCCAGATGGCAAATAACGGCGGCGGCCATGTGCTGAACCCATCCTATAGCTACGAACTGGCGTATAACGTCTATAACGGCGGCGGGCTGTACCAGCCGAACTGGAATTGGTGCAACAGATGCCAGTGTCTGTTTTACGCGCCGCACGTCAAGAACAGTTACTGCCCGGCGATTCCGTTCGGCGAGCACCACAACACCGGCGGCTATAACTACAGCATGCTCTATAACGATTCCATTTCCGGCTCTACGCAGGACGGCTGGTTCTGGTGCGGCAACTGCCAGGGGGTGTTCACCGGGTTCAAGCCCTGCCCGGCGATTCCGTACGGCAATATTCACAGCGTCGGCGCCGGCACGTTCCTTTACGATGTTGCCTACTACAGCACCAGCCCCCCCTGACGGAGAGGTCGTCAGGTCACCGCTGAGCGTTCCTGAGCCAGGTACGGCAGGTGCGCTGCCTCCGCGACAACATCGCGCAGGCAGCGCACGGCCCGCAGCACGTCCCCGTGCGACACGTAGAGCGCATTAACGCCGAACCTGAGCATGTCCGGCGCCCGCATGTCGCCGATCACGTCCCGCGCCGCCAGCGCCTGCACCAGCGCGTACGCGTCCGGGTGGCGCAGCGTCACCTGGCTGCCCCGACGCGCGGGCGAGCGCGGCGTCACCACCGAGAACGCGTCGCCGAGCAGCGCGTCCGCGCAGTCGATGAAGAACCCGGTCACCGACAGGCTCTTGACCCGCAGCTCGGCCAGGTCGACCCCGTCGAAGGCGGTCAGCGCCGCCTCCAGCGCGAGCAGCGACAGCATCGGCGGGGTGCCGATCCGGGCCCGCCCGATGCCCTCGGCCGGCTCGTAGGGCCCGGTCATCTCAAACGGCCGGGCGTGGCCGGTCCACCCGGTCAGCGCCGGGTCGAAGCCGGCCTGGTGCCGCCGGGCCACGTAGAGGAACCCGGGCGCGCCCGGGCCGCCGCTGAGGTACTTGTACCCGCAGCCCACCGCGAAGTCCGCCCGCAGCGCGTCGAGCTCAATCGGCAGCGCCCCGGCGGCGTGGCACAGGTCCCACAGCACCAGCGCCCCCGCCGCGTGCGCGGCCTCGGTCAGCCCGGGCACGTCGTGCAGCTCGCCGGTGCGGTAGTCGACCGGCGGGTACGCGGCCACCGCGACGCGCTGGCCCTCGGCCGCGAGGAAGTCCGGCAGCGCCGCCGGCGTCACCTCGCGGACCTCCAAGCCGTGCTCCCGGGCGAATGACGCGGCGATGTACCGGTCGGTGGGGAAGTGATCGGGGTCGGTCACCAGCAGCGGCCGGCCCGCGCGCAGCCGCATCGCCGCCGAGAGCGCGTTGTAGATCTGGATCGAGGTCGAGTCGCCGACCACCGTCTGCCCCGGCGCCGCCCCGATCAGCCGCCCGACCGCGTCGCCGACCCGCAGCGGCGCCTGCCACCAGGCGTGGGAGTTCCAGGACCGGATCAGGCTGGTGCCCCACTGGCGGCGCACCGCGTCCTCGACCGCCGGCGGCACCGCCGCGGGCAGCGCCCCGAGCGAGTTGCCGTCCAGGTAGACGAGGCCCGCCGGGAGCAGGAAGCGGTCCCGCAGGCCGGCCAGCGGGTCGGCCGCGTCCAGCGCGGCCGCCCGCTCGGCGAGCGGCGGGTAGCGCCCGGTGTCAGCGAGCACGGCAACCTCCGAAGAGTAGGCGTCGGCCGGGCGTCACCACCCGGGCCGAGTCGTTGACCTGGGACAGTCGCCCGGGCCCGTTCGAGAAAAGCTTAAAGATCTTTTCCTCCGAACGGTCCCGGCTGACTCCCGCCTAGTCATGACCCCTGGCCCCGTGATGAAGTGGGAGGGTCGGGTTCTCGCGGAAGGTGCCGGATCATGACAGTTGCCGGGATAGACCTGTCAGCCAACGAGTTCTGGGGGCTGCCGCTGGCCGAGCGGGCGGCCTCCTTCGCCTTGCTGCGAGCGCAGCCGGGGCCGCAGTGGTTCGCCGAGCCCGAGGTGTCGTTCGCGCAGGCCGGCCCCGGCTACTGGGCGCTGGTGCGGCACGCCGACATCGTCGAGGCGAGCAGGCACCCGGAGGTGTTCTCGTCCGCCCGCGGCGCGACCGGCATCGCCGACCTGCCGGTCGAGTTCAACGAGTACTTCGGCTCGATGATCAACATGGACGATCCCAGGCACGCCCGGCTGCGCCGGATCGTCTCCCGCGCGTTCACGCCGCGGATGATCGCCGGGTTCGAGGCCGACGTCCGCCGGGCGGCCGCCCAGGTGGTCGACGACCTGCTGGCGGCCGGGCCGGGCGACTTCGTGGCCCAGGTCGCGGCCCGGCTGCCGCTGAAGTTCATCTGCGACCTGATGGGCATCCCCGACGAGCACTACCAGACCGTGTTCGCCAACAGCAACATGATCCTGGCCGGCTTCGACCCCGAGTTCGTGAGCGAGAACCCCGATCAGGTGGTGACGGACCTGCTCGGCGCCGGGCAGGCACTCGCGGACCTGGTCACCGCGCTGGGGGCGGAGCGGGCGGAGGCGCCCCGCGGGGATCTGATCTCCGCGCTGGTGACCGCGAACGTCGACGGCGAGCAGCTGACCGGGGCCGAGCTCGCCTCGTTCTTCGTGCTGCTGGTGGTGGCGGGCAACGAGACCACCCGCAACGCCCTCTCGCATGCGCTGATGCTGTTCACCGAGTACCCCGACCAGCGCAGGCTGCTGCTGGCCGACCTCGACGGCCGGATCGGCGGCGCGGTCGAGGAGATCGTCCGCTACGCCTCGCCGGTGATGTTCATGCGGCGCAGTCTCACCCGGGACTACACGATGAACGGGCATGACTACCGTGAGGGCGAGAAGGCAGTGCTGTTCTACTACTCGGGCAATCGCGACGAGGACGTCTTCCGCGACCCCGAGCGGTTCGACATCAGCCGCTCGCCCAACCCGCACGTCGGCTTCGGCGGGGCCGGGCCGCACTTCTGCCTGGGCGCGCACCTCGCCCGCCGCGAGCTCACGGTCATGCTGCGCGAACTGCTCAGCCGGGTCCCCGACATCAGCGCGGGCGAGCCCGACCGGCTGCTGTCCAGCTTCGTCAACGGGATCAAGCGGCTGCCCTGCCAGTTCACCGCCTGACCCATTGAGCGGGCGGCCCCGGTTCCGTACATTGATCCCTACACTGACTGACCCCAACGCCGAGGGACGGTGCGATGCCGGACGACATCCTTTCGATCTACGCCGCCAGCCAGCCAGACAAGCCCGGCGTCATCGAGGACAGGCCCGACGGGACCGTGGTGACGTGGACCTACGCCGAGCTCGAGGCGCGCTCCAACCGGGTCGCGAACCTGCTGCTGGCGCTGGGGGCGGCGCCGCGCGCGAACGTCCTGTGGTGCGGGCCGAACTCGCCCGACGTGGTCGCGGTGATGGGTGCCACCAGGAAGATCGGCGCGGTCGCGGTGCCGCTGAACTACCGGCTGACGCCGGACGAGGCGCTGTACGTGATCAACCACAGCGACGCCGAGATCGCCTACGTCGACCACGAGCACCTGCCCCTGTTCACGGCCCTCGACGGCCAGCTCGAGAAGCTTCGGCACATCATCGTGGTCGGCGGGCCCGCCCCGGACGGCCTGCTCGGCGAGGCCGACATCGCGGCCGCGGCGGCCGACGCGCCGACCCCCGCCGAGCAGCCCGGCGGGTCGATGATCTACACCTCGGGGACGACCGGCAAGCCGAAGGGCGCGTACCGCAGCGGCGGCCAGGATCCCGAGGTCCTCGGCGCGCTGCTGAACCTGTTCGCCTACCGGCCCGATGACGTGTACATCACCTCCGGGCCGCTGTACCACAGCGGGCCGAGCGCGTTCATGGGCGCGGCCCTGCTCTTCGGCCAGACGATCATCGTGCAGCGCCGGTTCGACGCCGAGGACTGGCTGCGGCTGGTCGACAAGTACGGCGCGAGTTCGACGTTCTCCGCCCCCGCGCTGATCCGGATCGTGTGCGCGCTGCCGGCCGCGGTCAAGGACCGTTACGACCGGTCGAGCATGCGGGTGATGATCGCCAACGCGGCGCCGTGGAGCTACGCGCTCAAGCAGCAGTACGTGGCCGACTTCCCGCCCGAGTCGCTGTTCGAGGTCTACGGGTCGACCGAGCTCGGCGTGGACACGGTGCTGCTCCCGGCCGATCAGCTGCGCAAGCCCGGCTCCTGCGGTCAGCCGGCCCCGAAAATCGAGATCAAGCTCTTCGACGACGACGGCCACGAGGTGACCGGCATCGGGCCCGAGCACGCGGGCGAGGTGTTCGTCCGGTCCACCGCCGCGTTCGACACCTACTACAAGAACGACGCCAGCTACGAGGCGAACAGCCGCGACGGCTTCCACACGGTCGGCGACATCGGGTACTGGGACGACGAGGGCTACCTGTACATCTGCGACCGCAAGAGCGACATGATCATTACCGGCGGGATGAACGTCTACCCGGCCGAGATCGAGGCCGCGCTCGAGCAGCATCCCGGCATCTACGACGTCGCCGTGTTCGGGATCCCGTCCGAGCAGTGGGGCGAGGTCGTGCACGCCACCGTGGTCCGGGCGCCGGGGTCGTCGCTGACGGCCGAGGAGATCACCGCGTTCGGCCGTGGCCACCTGGCCAGCTACAAAGTGCCCCGGTCGGTCGACTTCATCGACGAGCTGCCGCGCACCGGTTCCGGGAAGATCCTCAAGCGCCAGCTCCGGGCGCCGTACTGGGCCGGCCGGACGGCCCAGGTCGGGTAGCCGCGTGAGCTGGGATGAGCTGCTCGCCTACTGCCTGGCGAAGCCGGGCGCCTGGCGCGACGAGCCGTGGGGCGACGGCGTGGTGACCAAGGTCGGGCCGAAGATCTTCGCCTTCCTCGGGGTGCCGGCGGCCCTGACGGCGACGGGGCGGCCGGCGGCGTCGGCCTCAAGTGCGGCGCCACCAGGGAAGCGGCCGATGAATGGCTGCTCCGCTTCCCCGATGACGCCACCGTGATGCCCTACATCGGCCGCTCGGGCTGGAACAACCTCGCGATCGGCGGCGCGATCGACGACGACGAGGTTCTCGAGGCGGTCGACGCCTCCTACGCGATGGTGGTCGGCAAGCTCCCGAAGAAGGACCGTCCGGCGTGAGGAGCGGCCGGAGCGGCCGGAGAAGATCAGAGGATATGCAGAGGAACATAAGCTGGAATCGAAAGACTAGCCGCATATTCTCGCACCTGGCGCGGGTGACCGCGCTCCCGCATACATTGCGCCGGAAGCGCTGCAAGGAACTGGGCCGAAGCGTGGTTGTAGGCTCGTAGCGATTCCTTCAAACCGAGGCAAGTGGCTTCCTTGCGGGACTGAGCTACGCGGGAGGTAGGCAGCATGTCGCGACGAGTGCCCCTTGGTGGACTAGGCCCTGAGTGGCCTGACGAGCCCGACGACGGACAGGCCCACGGGGACCAGGGCGCTCGGCACAACGGCAACGGCGCTCCCGGCCAGGATCGGCAGCAGCACCAGTACGGCCAGTACGGCCAGTACGGCCGACCCGGCCGCAGCGGCCCCGCGGGTTACGGCCAGCAGCAGCCCTACTACGGTGGCCAGGACGGCACTGGGCAGGGGCCGCGAGGCTACGACCAACCCGGCCCACCGCCCGGCCCTGGCCAGGGCTATGACAACCGGCCCACGCAGACGTTCAACTACCAGGACCGCGGCGCCACTTACCCGGGAAATGGTGACCCGCGCGGCCGCTACGGCTACGACGGCGGACCGCGCGGCTTCCAGAACGGGCGCGGGCAAGGAAACGTGGGCCAGTACGAGGACCCGCAGCGATTCGACGACCAGGGCTACCAGTTGCCGGGGCAGGGGCCTGGTGCCCCGGCATTGCCTGGACGGCCGTCGCCGGACGCCCCTCGGGCCGGGAAGGTCCGGTTCCGCCGGACTCGCCGGTTCTTCCGCCGTCGTGCCGTCCGCGTCGTCAGCGCCGTGATCGCGCTCTTCCTCGTCTTTGTCATGTTCTCCGCCGGCCAGGCGGCGTTCAGGAACAATGGCCAGGGTGTGTCGGCGAACCTTGCCGAATGGGCCAGGGACCACTACCTCGGCCCGGTCGTGACGTTCGGCGAGTGGCTGTCGTACAACCCGCCGCCGAAGGGCGGCAAGCCCCCGTTCTCGCTCGCCGTGCCCAGCGGCGAGGCGGTCAGCCCGGGCAAGCAGGTGAACGGCAACGGCAAGAAGGCTTTCGTGCCCGACATCCCGGCCACGCTGCAGTCTCTCGCGGGCTCGCCGACCACGGGCGAAGGCCAGTGGCGGGTGGCGGAAAAGGTCAACGGCGAGCCGGCGATCCTGACGACGTTCCTGCGTGACGCCACGTACACGTCCGAGGTCAACGGCATCGCGTCGATTGACCAGCGGCTGGTCAAGTTCTCGCTGCGGCCGGGCACGGAAGACCCGGGACCCGCCAACTGGGGGGTGCCCAACTACATCCCGAGCGGCCAGCGCACGGGCCTGCTGGCCACGTTCAACGGCGGGTTCAAGCTGGACTCGGCCGGTGGCGGCTTCTACCTCAACGGCGTCCACCACGGCTCGCTCGTGAACGGCACCGCGTCGGTCGTCTACTACAAGAGCGGCCAGATCAAGATCGGCGAGTGGGGCAGGGACTTCACCATGAACGCGTCGATCGCCGGCGTCAGGCAGAACCTCAAGCTGCTCGTGGACCACGGCAAGGTGGCGGCCGATGCCAGCTCGGACGTGATGAGCAACTGGGGCGCGACGCTCGGCGGCGGTTACTACGTCTGGCGGTCCGGGATCGGCATCACCAAGGACGGCCGGATCGTCTACGTCTACGGCCCGGCGCTCAACGCGCAGGTCCTGGGCGAGTTGCTCCAGCGGGCCGGGGCGGTCGAGGGCATGCAGATGGACATCAACCCGGCCTGGATGAAGTTCGACTACTACCAGGCCAAGGGCAACCCGGGCAACCCGACGCCGGTGCCGCTGCTGCCGACGCAGCAGCCGAGCCCCTACTCCTATTACACCCCGTCCACCCGCGACTTCACCGCGGTCTACGCGCGATGACGCTCCATAAGACGGCGGCCCCGGGGGAGGACACGGGGCCGCAGGCCGCGGTGCCCGCCGCCGCGGCCCTCGGCGTCTCGCCCGCGCGCTGGCTGCCGGCCGCGATCATGACGACGCGTCCGCGGCAGTGGCCGAAGAACCTGCTGGTGTTCGCCGCGCCGCTGGCGGGGGCATCGCTTGGCCGCGGCCTGGGCTACGCGCTGCTCGCCATGTTCGCCTTCGGCTGCGCGTCGGCCGCGGTCTACTTCGTCAACGACGTCGTCGACGTCGAGCGAGACCGGCGGCACCCGGTCAAGCAGAACCGGCCGATCGCCTCGGGCGCGCTGCCCGAGCAGCATGCGGTCGCGCTCGCCGTGCTCGCGGCGCTGTTCGCGGTCGGCGCGGGCGTGGTGATCCGCGAGCCGCTGCTCGTCGCCACCGCCTCCGGGTACCTGTGCCTGTCGGTCCTCTACTCGTTCAGGCTCAAGCACGTCCCGTTCGTCGAGATGCTGATCGTGGCGTCCGGGTTCGTGCTCCGGGTGCTCGGCGGCTCGGCCGCGACGCAGGTGAAACCGTCGGTCTGGTTCCTGCTGGTGTGCAGCCTCGGCGCGCTCGGCGTGACCGTGGCCAAGCGCTACACCGAGCTGACGAGCCTGGGCGCGGACGCCGTCAAGCACCGCCCGGCGATGCGCTGGTACCGGCCGGGCATGCTGCGCATAACGCAGGTGACCATCGGGGTCGGCATGCTCGCGACGTACCTGATGTGGGCGCTCGGCGAGAACAGCGCCGCCCGGGCGTGGCACCTGGCATCCGCGCTGCCGCTGGCCGCCGCGGTCGTCCGGTTCGGCGTGCTCAGCGCGCGCCGCACGGTCCGCCCGGTGGAAGACCTGATCACGCGGGACGTGGTCATGATGTGCTGCGAGGTGGCATGGCTGGCCCTGTTCTGCGTCGGCCTCTACGCGGAGTGAAGGAAAAGCGGTAGAAGCAGGCGAGGGCAGCGGCGCAGCCAAGTTCTGATCCCGCAGGCAGTGTCTGCGCTTGCACCGAGCATCTGGTTAGCGTTAGCCGATAGCGGTGCCGAACAGGTGCCCGATGCCGTAGGTGAATGCCAGGCCGAGTGCGCCGCCGATGACGACCCGCAGCACCGCGCGGCCGATGTTGCTGCCGCCCAGGCGGGCGCTGAGGGCGCCCGCCAGGCCCAGGGCGATGAGGACGGCGGCGAAGGTAACCGGCACCCGCGCCGCGGCCGGGGGCAGCAGGATGGCCAGCAGGGGCAGTAGGGCTCCGGAGGTGAACGACAGCGCTGACGCGGCGGCGGCCTGGCCGGGGCTGGGGATGTCATCTGGATCGATGTGCAGTTCGGCGTCGAGGTGGGCGGCAAGCGCGCCGCGCGCTGTGAGCTCGGCGGCGACGGTGCGGGCGGTTGCTGCGGACAGGCCCTTGGCTTCGTACAGGGCGGTCAGCTCGGTCAGTTCGGCCTCGGGGGTGGCGGCGAGCTCCCGCTTTTCCTGGGCTATCTCCGCGCGCTGGCTGTCGCGCTGGCTGGAGACCGACACGTATTCGCCCAACGCCATCGACACGGCCCCGGCGACCAGCCCGGCCAGCCCGGCGGTGAAGATAGGGCCGCGGGATGATGTGGCGCCCGCCACTCCGATGACGATGCCGGCCACCGATACGATTCCGTCGTTGGCTCCCAGCACGGCGGCGCGCAGCCAGTTCAGCCGCCCGGCGGTGCCGCCAGTATGCGGTTCCTGGGGGTGCGTTGGCCGCCCCTCGGCCGCCGCCCGGACCTGGGCGTCCGAGGGCGTGTCGTCACCAGTACTCACGCCCACCACTAAAGCAGTCGCCCCGGGCCCCTCACGCCCTGCCTCTGGGTTCTGACCATATTCAGAGGCAGTTCATTGGCCGCATGCGGAACTGGTAAAGATACAGAAACTAGGACCTGGGACGGCCCGTTGATCCACCAGAAGATGAGCCTCCGGGGCAGCGGAGGTGCTCCGATCAGCCGGACAGGTCAGGGGCTGTGCGAAGGGGCAAACGCGGGCGGCCAAGCGGCGATAGCCGTCACGCCGCGACGCCGGGGCCATGCCGGACTAGTTCCGGTGGCAAGCGCCGAGCCATCGGGCAGCCCGCCGCGCGTACCGCCGCACCTCAAGTGACGGCATGACGAGGAACGCCTCGGCCTCCAGGGCCGCGAGCGCGATACGCGGCGCGTCCCGGCCGCTGGTGAAGACGAAGAAGCGCGGCTCCCAGACTGGGGAGAACTTCGTGTTGAACTTATACAGCGACTCGATCTGGAACCACCGGGACAGGAACACCAGCAGCCCCCGCCAGGCCTTGAGCACCGGCCCCGCGCCGATCCGCTCGCCGCGCTCGAGCGCGGAGCGGAACATCGCGAAGTTCAGCGAGACATGCTTGACGCCGAGCCCGGGCGCGGCCTTGATGGCCTCCACGATCAGGAACTCATTCAGCCCCGCCTGCGCTGTCTTGTCCCGCCGCATGAGGTCGAGGGAGAGCCCGTCGCTGCCCCAGGGCACGAACTGCAAGATGGCCCGCAGTTCGCCGTTCTCCGTGGCGGTGACCAGAACGCAGCACTCGTCGCCGGGGGCGCCCAGGCGGCCGAGCGCCATCGAGAAGCCGCGCTCCGCGTTGGTGCCCCGCCAGCGGTCCGCCGCGGCGATGACCCGGTCGAGCTCCGGCCGCGGGATGTCAGCGACCCGGCGGATCTCCGCCGTGTAGCCGTTCTTGGCCACGCGGTTGACCATCTGCCTGACGTTGCGCATCGGGCGGCCGGCCAGGCTGAAGTCTGCCACGTTGACGATCGCCTCGTCACCAAGCTCCAGGGCGGTCAGGTCGCCTTCCCGGCACCACACCTCGGCGCCGAGCTCGCTGCACCCCATCACCGCGGGACGCCATGCGTGCCGCGCCGCCTCGCCGAGAAACTCGGCGATGGCACCCGGCCACGCCTCGGGATCGCCGAGCGGGTCGCCAGAGGCGAGCATCACCCCGGACACCACGCGGTAGCAGACCGCCGCCTTGCCCGACGGCGACCAGATCACGCTCTTGTCATCGCGCAGCGCGAAATAGCCGAGCGAGTCCCGGTCGCCGCGGGAGTCGAGGAGGTCGCGGATCCTGGTCGCGTCGGCCGCGGCGAGCCGCGCCCGGGGCCGCGCCGACCGCAGCAGCACATAGATGGTGACCATCAGCGTGAAGGCGCCGAGCGCGCTGGTGAGCAAGTGGTAAAGGTCGCCCCGGGCGTCAACCGCCCACTGCACCGGACCGTAGACACCCGCGAGCTCGTAGAGCACGTCCTGCAGGCGCTGGAGGACGGAGTAGCTGCCGGCCAGCGGTCCGACCTGGAGGTAGGCCAGACTGATCGCGATGTCCATAGCCACCAGACCGAGGAAGGTCGGCAGCACGGTCCGGCGGCTGCGCGGGTCGCCGACCGCGTAAAAGTCGTTGTGCCGGTAAAGGAGCACGCCGATGAGCACGATCGCGACGATTGCGGACGGCGAGATCCCGTGCGCGAAGTGCAGGACGTGCAGCACTGTGTCGAACGTGAGGAGCGCGATCACCGCCCGCCAGGCGCGCCGCTTGCGCCGCCGCAGTCCCCGGGCGAGTAGCAGCAGGAGCAGTCCGGTGAGGACATCTGAGGTATGCGTGACGTTAGTTAGCGTCCCGGGCACGACCGCATTGAACCTATGCAGTCTCTCGTCCAATCCGGGCTTGAAGACAGCGAGGATGTCAGACACGCCGACGAAAAAGGTAAGCAGTGCCGCCAAGACTGGAATCCACGTCAGCGGCCTGCCATCCCGATCCCCGCGATCGGTAGGGATGCTCTGGCTCATGTCGTTTCCCTTGTCAGAACCCGGAGCACAGTCACACCGACACCGCCGTCCCGGCCGGCGGCAGAAAGTGGATACCGAGCGCGCCCGGGGCCAGCCCACCCAGGGACAGGGCGAGCACGCTGACCGCAACACCGGGTGCCCCCGCACCCGGGCAATGAACCCTCACACGCCATGAGCGTAGGCAGCGGCGCCTTCCCTGTCGTCCCCCTGACGACGGACGGTGAAGACCGGCGTCTCCGCCTTAAGTCCTACTAGTGGAGCGGCTGGTGAGCGGCGTCTTGGCGGCCTCGTGAGCCCGCTGGCCGACGCGGTACCTCCCTAGGTAGCAGGCAGGAACCCGCGTCTTCGTTCTCGCGGAGGTGGTGCGGCCTGAGGTCCGGATCCTAGCGTGATTAGACGGGAACCCGGCAGCGCCGCAGCGGGAAGTAGGCAGCCTCATGATCAGCCGTCAGCGGAGCGCACTGTGGCAGGCGGTCAACGCGGCCGAGTTCGCGGTGCTCGCCGTGCAGCAGGCAGGCGCTCCGGCGGCAGAGCTGGATGCCCTGTGCCGTCGTCTCCGGCTGGCCGCCGAGGACGCCGACCGCCACGTGTCCTCACCCCGGAAGATCCCCCTGCCTCGTCAGCCGCCACCCGGAATCAGCGACCTGCTCATCGCCGCCCAGATGATCCAGGACGCCGCCGCCGTCACCGTGATCACATCGCTTTCCGACGCCGGTAAGCCGTCTGAGCTCGCCGACGACAGCCGTGCTGAGGCTATCCGTCGTCACTGCGAGGCCGCCGCCGCCCGGATCGACAGCGCCGCCAGGGCCATCGCCGGCTTCCGCGATTGGAGCTGAGCCGCCTCATGACGAGCCGCCATGCCCTACCTCTCGGGTCTGACGACCGCCCTCCGCTGTGCAGGCCGTCACCTGAGCGCGCCGGCAGCCCCGGGGTGAGAGGTGATGCTTGGGCTGCTCAGAGGGTTCTGCTAGCTTGTGCGGGCAGACTCTAGCCGTGATGAGCCGCGCGCAGGTCTACGACTCTGGTCATTTGCCACCCCGTCCGAGAACGCAAACATGGAGTAATCCGCCGCCTGCGGCGCCGACGCCCCGTCCCGCGATCGTGGACGCGTGCGCGGCACTGGCCGGGCTCGGCTTCGGCGCCGTTCTGGCCGCGGTCGTCCTCGGCGAGTCCCGCGGCTCGCTCGCCGCGCCCGGCGGGCTGTTTTCTGCGGCCGGCCGGTTTGCGGGCTTTGCCGGGACCTACCTCATGCTGATCATGGTGGTGCTGATCGCCAGGCTGCCGTGGCTGGAGAGCTCGGTCGGCCAGGATCGGCTGGTCCGCTGGCACCGGCAGCTCGCCCCCTGGGCGATCAGCCTCATCACTGCCCACGTAGTACTCATCACGCTCGGCTACGCGCAGGCGTCGAGCACTGGGGCCCTGCGGGAACTGTGGGTGCTGGTGACGTCCTACCGGGACATGCTGGCCGCTGTGGTCGGCTTCGGCCTGCTGGTCATGGCCGGGGTCAGCTCCTACCGTCACGTCAGGCGCAGGCTCAGGTACGAGACGTGGTGGGTCATTCACCTGTACCTGTACCTGGGGCTCGCGCTGGCGTTCGCGCACCAGATCTTCACCGGCGTCTCCTTCATCGGCCACCCGCTGGTGCGGGCGCTGTGGATCGTGGTCTGGGCGGCCACCGCGGGGCTGGTGCTGGTGTTCCGGGTCGCCCAGCCGGCCTGGCGGAGCCTGCGGCATCAGCTCCGGGTGGTTGAGGTCCGCCAGGAGGCGCCCGGGGTCGTCTCGGTGGTCTGCCAGGGGCGGCATCTCGACCGGCTGGCGGTGTCCGGCGGCCAGTTCTTCCACTGGCATTTCCTTACCAAGGGGATGTGGTGGCAGGGGCACCCGTACTCGCTGTCGGCCCTGCCGCGACCGCCGTACATCCGGGTCACCATCAAGGGGCTCGGCGATCAGAGCCGGGCGGCGGCCAGCCTGCGCCCGGGCACCCGGGTGGCCATCGAAGGCCCCTACGGCACGTTCACCGGTCACGCGCGCCTTCGCGAAGGGGTCGCGCTGTTCGCCGCCGGGGTCGGCATTACCCCGGTGCGCGCACTGCTCGAGGACCTGCCGGCCGGGGTGGACACGGTGGTCGTGGTGCGCGCGTCGACCCCTGCCGACCTGGTGCACCGGGACGAGGTGGCCGCCCTGGTCCGGCAGCGTCATGGCCGTCTGCAGGAGATCGTCGGGTCACGGCATGAGGTCCGGCTCAACGCCCGGGCGTTGCGGTCGCTCGTGCCCGACATCGCCTACCGCGACGTGTACATCTGCGGGCCCGGCGGGTTCACGGCCGAGGTCGCCGACGCCGCGCAGCGGCTCGGGACGGACGCGGAGCAGATCCACACAGAGACGTTCAGTTTCTGATGCCTGGAAGGGGCAGACGGCAGATGCGCAGTAGCGAAGGCCTGGCGCTGTGAGGCGGGCACCGATCGTGACGACGGCAACCGTGGCAGGCCTTATCGGGGTGCTTGCGTTCCACAGCCGGCCGTCGGCCATCAGCGTCGCGACGATCCCCGCGGCGGGCGCGACCACGACCAGCCCCGCGGCGTCGGCCCAACCGCGGGCCGGCTCGGGCACGGCGGGCTCCGCCTCCAAGGCCAAGCCCGCTGCGTCGAAGTCCGGGTCGGGGGCCTCGCCCAAGGCAAGCTCGCCGGGCACGCCGAGCAGCACCAGGACGGCGGTCGGGCCCCAGGTCAACTACAGCTGGGGCGTGCTGTCGGTTTCCGTCACGGTCTCCGGGACCAAGATCACCAAGGTCGGGATCGGCTCGCTCGACGACGGCGGGAACCCCCGCTCGCAGTCCATCGACCAGAATTCCATTCCGCAGCTCGAACAGCAGGCCCTGGCCGCGCAGAGCGCGAACATCCAGGGCGTGTCCGGGGCGAGCTACACCAGCGCCGGGTTCAAGCAGTCGCTCCAGTCGGCACTGCAGCAGCTGGGCGTGGGATGACGACCGGTGCGGTGACCGGGTCGCCCGCTCGCCTCGTCCATCACCAAGAGGAGGTGATGGGCACGATCGTCGTCATCGACGTCTACGCGACGGCGGGCCCCGCCGCCACCGACGGCGCGGCCGGAAGCCTGGTGTGCCAGGAGATCGGCGGACAGCTGGCCGAGGCGGTAGCCATCTTGCACCGGGCCGATGAAATCTTCAGCACCTGGAAGCCCGATAGCCCTGTCAGCCGGCTGCGCCGGGGAGCGCTCAGCCGGGCCCAGGCCCCCGCTGAGGTGGCCGAGATCCTTGACCTGTGCGCGGTGGCCCGCGACCTGTCCGGCGGTTGGTTCGACCCGTGGGCCGTACCCGGCGGTTTCGACCCGTCCGGCTACGTCAAAGGCTGGGCGGCGCAGAACGCGCTCGCCGCCTTCCGCTCCAGCGACGTCAGCGGTGTCCTGGTCAACGCCGCCGGCGACATCGCCAGCAGCGGCGACCTTGGAAACGGCACGCCCTTCAGGATCGGCATCGCCGACCCTTTCGCCCCACTACGACTGGCTGAGATCATCGAGCTGACCGGGGCGATCGCCACCTCGGGAACCTACGAGCGGGGCCAGCACCTCATCGACCCGCGCTCGGGGCGGCCAGCCGCCCGCGCCGCCTCGGCCAGCGTGACCGGACCCGACCTCGGTCTCGCGGACGCACTGGCCACCGCCGTGGCAGTGTCCGGAGAGCAGGGCCTCGCGCTGATCGACAGACTCGACGGCTACGAGGCGCTCGTTATCAACCCCGACGGGAGCAAGCGGCGGACGCAACGGTTTCCAGTCGCCGCGGTCGGCACCGCGTAACATTCCTCTTTCACGCAATCCTGCAGGCTGGGATTACCTGGGGCGTGTGCCGGTCACGATGCCCGCTTCCGCGACGATCGGCTCGAAGCGCACGTCGGTGAAGCCGGCGTCGCGCAGCGCCTGCTGCCAGAACTGCGGTGCGGCCGGGTGCTCGTAACCTACGCCCAGTCCGTAACGGGCAAGGTTCTTGGCGATCCGCCACCAGCCGGCGGGCCCCTTGAGGGCGAACGCCGTCGCCTTTTCGCGGAGTATCTCCCGGTCGCGCCGGGTCGCGCCGCGGCCGAACATCATGTCGGCGACCACGATACGGCCCCCGGGACGTAGCCACCGCGCCGCCTCGGCGGCCAGCGCTCGCTTGTCCTTGTCCCTGAGGTGGTGCAGCGCGTAACTGGACACCACCAGATCGACGCTGTCGGCCGGCAGCCGGAAGGTCCGCAGGTCCGCCACCGTGGTCGTGACGTGGCGCAATCCGGCCTGCGCGGCGCGCGCGGCCAGGGACTCCGCCATGACGGGCGAGATATCGACCGCGAGCACGGAACCCGCCAGCCCGGCCAGCGCGAGCGCCACGAACCCGGTCCCCGCGCCCAGGTCGACGCAGGCATCGGCGGGCCCGGGGTCCGCGATGGCGAGCAGCCGGTCGCGCACCGTGTCGAACCCGCTCGTCGAGGTGACGTGCGTATGCCAGTCGGCAACGCGCCTGTCCCAAATCCGCGCTAGAGACACAACACACTCCCCGTTTTCAGGTTTCCTGCAAGGTATGCGGACAGTTTCTGGAGCTCCTCTCAAACTGGCATAGACAACTTCTGCATCCGCCCCATTTCCTGAGATGCCTGTGAAGTTCCGCTGATTTCGACCCGGACGGCGCCCGGGGTGAGCCCGCCGGGTTATGGTGACGGATCGGAAAGCGCGGGTACGGAAGGGCGGGCCGCATGCCCTGGCGGGCAATCGGCGCGCTGGCGGCTGCCGTGAGCCTGGCGGCGAGCACGGGCGCCACCGCTCACCCGCCCGGGATATCCGGGCAGGCAGGCGAACCGGCCGCACCGGCAGTGCAGAAGGTCGCCACCGGGCCCGCGCGCAGCCTCGGCGAGCCGGCCGCGGCGCAGGACGCCGCGGCCACTGCGGTCACGGCCACCAGCTTCGGCGCCGCAGGCGCGCAAGCGGCAGTCTGGACCAAGGGGTCGGGCGCCGCGACGTGGCGGCGGGCCGGGTACGTCCTGCCGGCCGGGTTCGGCTCCAGTTACGACCCGGCGGCGGCCGCCGCGCCAGGCGGTCCGCTGCTCGTGGTGGCGGGCACGGCGCCGCCGGGCGAGGAGTGCATTGCGAACGGTTCCGTCGCGATCGCTAGTGTCGGCTCCCAGGGCAAGCTGAGCGCCGCCACGCTCGTCAGCGATCAGCGTGGGACGGGGAGCTTCGATGACCGGCCGATGGTCGCGGCCGGGCAGCACGGCCTGGTGTGGGTGGCCTGGTCCCAGGGACCGGACGCGGACGCCTGCCAGGACGTCGGCGCGGGCGACCGGATCGAGGTCGCTGTCTCTCACGACGCGGGCCGGACCTTCAGCGCCCCGGTCGCGTTGCCCGCCGACGGCGGCCACTCCGCGTTCGGGGTTCGGCTCGCGCCGCTGCCGGGCGGGCAGGCAGCGGTCTCCTGGACCGAGACGACGAAGGCCGGCGACCAGGCAGTCCTCGTCTCGGTCCTCGGCGCTGACGGACGCCCGGGGCAGCCGGAACCGGTGCTGACCGGAGGCGGACCGCCGCTGGTGCTGCCTGGCGCCAGCTTCTACGACTTCCCGGCCGGGGACATCACCGTTCTCCCGGGCGGGAAGCTGCTGGTCGCCGCGCCCTTCTGGGCATCGGGCAGGAGCGTGATCAAGCTGGCAGCCGGCACGCCGGGCGGCCGGTGGCAGCAGACGACCCTGAACCCGCCAGCCGACGCCGACCTGCTGCTTCCCGCGCTCGGACTGCTGTCATCGGGCGACGTGCGGCTGCTGTGCGCCGTCCACACCCGCTCCGGTGACCGCCTGGGGTACGACTGGGCCGGCGTCTCCATGACCAGCCACGGTCCGGCCGTCAGCCCAGCCGGGCTGACGACGCTGACGCCCGCACCGCCCGGTCCCGGCTTCTTCGAGATTGGCGAGGAACTGGCCCTCGCCCCCAGCCCGGGCGGCCTGCTCGCCGCGGTCGTGGTGGCCGGCCTCGGCGGGGCCGAGCTCGAAACCGCCACGTTCAGCGCGCCGCCTGCGGCCGCCGGCGCAGCGAAAGCCGCGGGCACGCCCGCGTCCACGGCCCCCTCGCCAGGGGTACCGAGAACACCGGGGCGCACCGCGCCAGGTGCTAGTACGGCAAAGGCCGCGAACGCCCGGCCGCGCGGATCCGCCGCCACGGCTGCGTGGCTGGCCGCGGCGGCGCTAGGCGGCGCAGCCGTAGCCGGCGCCCTGCTCCTCCGCCGCCGCCTCGGGATCGCACGCCGCCGTCCGCCCAGCCACCGACGGTGAAGCGATACCACGATCACCCTGGCGCCGCTGAAGTATGATGCCGGGGGCGGTCAGCGGTGGATACCGAAAGGGACGCCGGTCGGGCGCCAGTGGCCCTCGAGGTGCACGGTGAGCAGGGCGATCACCAGGCCGACGAGCAGCGAGGCGATCAGCAGGGCCAGTCGGGTGCCGCGTCCGCCGAGGACTTCCATCGCCCGCCGGGCGTGCCGCCCGGCGCCCGCGTGCCCATCGGCGCCGCTCGCCGGAAGGGCGACGCCGCGTGCCTCGGCGCCCAGTAGCCTGGGCAGGCGCGGTATGTAGGCGAGCACATGGATGGTCATCGCGCAGAACCACAAGATGAACGAGGCCCGGTGCAGCAGGAGCCACGGGCCCTGGCCAGGGCCGGCGACGGCGAGCATCACCCCAGAGCCGAAGACGCCCGCGGTCAACAGGATGATGACCGGCCCGAGCAGGCGCAGCAGCGGCGCGGGCGGCCCCTTGCGCCGGTACGGTTCGCTCCCGGTGTAGTAGCGGGCGAAACGGTAGATCACCGACCCGGCCTTGAGGGCGACCGGGCCGAGCAGCAGCATGCCGAGGAAGAAGTGCAGGGTGAGCAGGCGGCCGATCCGCAAGATTGTGAAGCCCTCGACGGCCAGCAGGACCAGCAGCACCGCCCCGGTTACCGCGGTCAGCCGCTCGTTGCCTTCGGCCCCGCCGAACCGCCGGGCGCGCTGAACCGGCCCTGACCTCTGGAGCCGCTGAGGTGCCTGGGGTGGCTGCGCTGGGCGCTCGTGGGCGCCCCGGGAATCCGGCCATTTCCCCCGGTCCCCATACTGGCCTTGGTAAGACACGCTTGGACGGTACCCGGCGACGCTCGGAACCCGTTCAGCTCAGTGTCTGAATTTCCTCTGAAGAGAGTTCTGCTGCACCCCTGCGCCCGATTCCAGGTTCGGTGCTCGCCCAGACGATTTTCAGATGCTTTAAATACCCCTGCCTGCGCTTGGCGCCCTACCGTGAGGTCGTGGCGTGGAGAAATAACCGCAGTGGAAAGTCTGTGGCGCTCGTGGTGCTGCTGTCGGGCGTGACCGCGCTGGCAGCCTGCAGCACGTTCACTACACCAAAGCAGCCCCAGGCGCACCCGGCGGCCGCCGCCGCATCGGGCATCACCGCTGGCGGCATGGCTTCGCGCACCGGCACTGCCGGCGGCAGCCGCACCGCCGCCGGCAGCGCCGGGAAGCCGTCGCATCCGGGGCCGGTGACGTTGCGGTCATTCCCCGGAGCGCCGGCATACGCCGGCGAGGGAGTGTGGCAGCCGGCCGGACGGCTCGTCGGTGGAAAGCCGGCGGTCTACGAGACGTCGCTCGTCCCGCCTGGCGGCACTGAGCGGTCCGGGATCGCCTGGATGGATACGAGCCTGCTGTCGGCGCGGCTGTACTCGGGGTCGGTGTCTCCGGGCGGCGGCCCGTACAGGTACACCGCGCCGGTCTCGCGGACGGCGGCCAGCTCCCTGGTCGCGGCGTTCAACGGCGGCTTCAAGATGAAAGACGCGCACGGTGGCTACTACACCGAGGGCCGGATGATCGACCCGCTGGTGCGCGGGGCCGCCTCGCTCGTGATCTACGCCAACGGGTCGGTCACGATCGGGGCGTGGGGCAGCGACGTCGCCATGACGCCGTCCGTCGTGGCCGTCAGGCAGAACCTGTTCCCGCTGGTCGTCAACGGCAGGCCCAGTGCCCGCGCGTCCACGCGGACCTGGCGGGTGTGGGGCGGCACCTGCCCCTGCGGGGCCGGGCAGCACGGCGTGGACTCCCAGTGGCGATCCGGCCTTGGCGTCACCGCGAACGGCGCCCTGGTCTACGTGGTCGGCCCGCTGCTCGACCCGCTCCAGGTCGCGGATCTCCTCGTGCAGGCGGGAGCGGTCCGCGGGATGCAGCTGGACATCAACCCGAGCTGGCCGGTGTTCGCCAGCTTCAGGCCCGCGACTCCGGACGGCCGGGCCGCGCCGGCCAACGGCACCAGGCTCATCGACACTTCCCGCGGCCCGACCACGTTCTTCAACCCAACTTATGCCCGTGACTTCATCACCATGTCCGCCCGCCCGCTACCGGGGAGTTGACAACGCGATGCCGCGGCGCGATCGCGATTCTTACGTTGATCAGAGGTGCGTCAGCGCCTCCGCATAGACCCACCGGCGATCCTGATGCCGTGACACGAACCGAGTATTCCAAGGCGGCGCTGGCCCGGGATGACGGCCTCCGCCGGGTCAGGAAGATCACCTGGCGGGTCGGCCTGCTGTCGGCGGCGGTCGCGACCGTCATCGGCGCCAAGTTTGCGCACTTCGCGCCTTCGCTGCCGCACCTGACGGTTGGCGGCTCTTCCTCGTCCGCTGGCTCGTCATCCACGGGCACCTCAGGCGGCACGTCCTCCTCGTCGGGGATCTCGTCCTCCTCTGGTGGCGCGACCAGCCACCAGCGGCGGCTCCTGAGCCGGCGGCAGTGATGCCAACCGCGGCCGTCGCGACCGCCACCAGCCCGCTCTGGTTCGCCACCCGCGCCACCGGGCTCATCGCGCTGGTGCTGCTCACCGGCACCGTCGTGCTCGGCATTGTGACCTCGGTCCGGTACGCCAGCCCGGCCTGGCCCCGGTTCGTCACGGTCTCCCTGCACCGTAACCTCTCACTGCTGACGATCACCTTCACCGCGCTGCACGTGCTCACCACGATCACCGACTCGTTCGCCTCGATCAGCGTGGTCTCGGCGGTAGTCCCGTTCACCTCGGGGTACCGGCGGATCTGGCTCGGCCTCGGCGCGGTCGCCTTCGACTTGCTGCTCGCGGTGCTGGTCACCAGCCTGCTGCGGACCCGGATCAGGCCGCGGGTGTGGCGCGCGGTGCACTGGGCCGGCTACGCCTGCTGGCCGGTTGCCCTGGTGCACGGGCTCGGCACCGGCACCGACGGCGCGACCCGCTGGGTGCTCGCGATCACCGCCGTGTGCGCCCTTGCCGTCATCGCCGCGGGGGTATGGCGGCTGGCGGTCGGCTGGCCCGCGCAGGCGGCCTGCGGGTGGCGTCGGCCGCCGCGGGCGTCGCCGTCGTGCTGGCCGCGGCGGGCTGGGCCTGGGTGGGGCCGCTCGCTCCTGGCTGGGCAAGGCGGTCCGGCACGCCGGCCGCGCTGCTCGCGCGCTCGGCCGGGAACGCCACCACCAGCGCAGGCTCAGCGGGCGGGACCGGAGTCAGCGGGGTCCGTTCGGGATCCTCTGCTTTTCCCGCTCTTCCTTTCCAGGCGCAGCTCGCGGGGACGGTCGCGTTCGCGCCCGGGCCGGCCAGCGGGGACCGCACCGTCACCCTCGCGCTGGCAGACGGGAACGCGGTTCGGCTGAAGATCGGGATCAGCGGGCCGGCCGTGCAGGGCGGCGTCGAAATGAACGCGAGCAGCGTCACGCTCGGCCCCGCGTCCGCTCCGGCCCGGTACGCCGGGCACGTGGCCGTGCTCGAGGGGTCGGTGATACAGGCGACGGTCTCCGGGGCGGGCCAGCGGCTATCGCTCGCCATCGACCTGACCAGCCAGACGAGCACGACGGTAACCGGCACCCTCACGGCCCAACAGGCGGCCGGGTAATGCGCGCCGTGCGGGCCGTCAGCGGGCAACGGCGCGGAACGAAGGAGCGTGATCGAGTTGAAGGGTTCATCCGTGCCAGGTGAGACGGCGGATCTGGCCGGGGACGGGGCGGCAACGCGGGCCTTGGCGCCCGCCGGGAGCACCGGGCTGCCGAGAGTCCTGCCGCCGGTGCCGGTGGTCGGCCTGCGCGCCCACGAGAAGCAGCACGGCGTGCCCGGGCTTCGCGGCGTGGCGCTGATCGGCGAGGTGGAGCGGTCCGGGCTGACCGGGCGCGGCGGGGCCGCGTTTCCTGCGGGCAGGAAGCTGCGCTCGGTGCGCGAGCGGGCGGGCCTGCGCGGGGCGGTGGTGATCGCCAACGGCATGGAGTCCGAGCCGGCCAGCGCGAAGGACGCCGCGCTGCTGGCCCGGGCGCCGCACCTGGTGCTCGACGGGATCGCGCTCGCGGCGGAGGCGGCCTCGGCCCGGTCGGCGTACCTGTGCGTCAGGCGGCAGGCGCAGGCGGACGCGCTCGCCGCCGCCATCGCCGAGCGGGACGGGTACGACCCGGTGCCCGTCGAGCTGGCCCTGGTGCCAGAGGGGTACGTCTCCAGCGCTGAGACTTCCCTGGTCAGGTACATCAACGGCGGCCCCGCGCTGCCCGAGTTCAGCGCGCGGCCGTTCGAGCGCGGCGTGCGCGGCCGGCCGACGCTGGTGAGCAACGTCGAGACGCTCGCCCACCTGGCGCTGGTCAGCCGGCACGGCGCGGACTGGTTCCGCTCGGCCGGGACCGCGTCCGCGCCCGGGTCGGCCCTGGTCACGGTGTCCGGCGCGGCGCGCCACCCTGGGGTCTACGAGATCGCCTTCGGCACGCCCGTACGGGACGTGCTCGAGGTGGCGGGCGGCGGCGGCGAGATCGGCGGCGTGCAGGCGGTGCTGGCCGGCGGCTACTTCGGCAGCTGGCTGCCGGGCGGGGCCGCGCTCGGCACCCCCGCCGCCCCGGACGCGCTGCTCGCGGCCGGGGCAGCGTTCGGCGCTGGCATCTTCCTCGTCCTGCCGGCCGCCGGCTGCGGGCTGGCCGAGACCGCGCGGGTGGTCCGCTACCTGGCGGGGCAGAGCGCCGGGCAGTGCGGCCCGTGCCTGAACGGCCTGCCGGCCATCGCCGACGCGCTCGAACAGGTGGCCTTCGGCACGGGCGGCGCGGGCAGGAACGGGCACGATCGCGCGCTGCGCTGGCTGCGCGACCTGTTCGGGCTCGTCGAGGGGCGCGGGGCCTGCCACCTGCCCGACGGCGTGGCGCGACTGGTGGCCAGCGCGCTGCGGGTCTTCGCCGAAGATGTCCGCGCCCACAAGCGGGGACCGTGCCTCGCCGCGCGCGGCCATCCGGTGTTCCCTGTGCCGTCCCGGCCGGCGGGGGCGGCGGCGGCCGGCCCGGGAGGCGCGCCGGTGAGCAAGCGGCTGCGAGTGAACCCCATTCTGTGCGAGGCGCACGGCGTGTGCGCCGAACTGCTGCCCGAGCTCATCCACCTCGACCCGTGGGGCTACCCGATCCTCGCCCCCGGCCCGGTCCCGTCCGGCCTAGGATCACTAGCCCGCCGCACGGTCGCGTCGTGCCCGGCGCTCGCACTGCTGCTCGAGACGTCCCCGCTCGCCCCCGACGTCCGCTAGAGCCGATGACATGGCAATGGCCGCGCCTGCCCGTCCGGCGTGAGGAGCGGCCGGAGTGGCCCCGGGGCCACTCCGGCGCTAGTGGCCTGACGCGTCGATCGCGTCGAGCTCCGCCACCGTCTCGGCGTCCAGCGCGAGCGACGCGCTGGCCACGTTCTGCCGCAGGTGCGCGACCGACGACGTGCCCGGGATCAGGAGCAGGTTGGGCGACCGCTGCAGCAGCCAGGCGAGCGCAACCTGCATCGGGGTCGCGCCGAGCCGGCCGGCGACCGCGTTGAGCTCGCCCGATTGCAGCGGCGTGAACCCGCCGAGCGGGAAGAACGGCACGTAGGCGATGTTCTGCCGGGCGGTCAGCTCGAGCAGCGGCTGGTCGTTCCGGCCGGCCAGGTTGTAGAAGTTCTGGACGCACGCGACCGGCGCGATCTGCTGCGCCTCCGCCAGCTGCTGGGCGTTCACCACCGAGAGCCCGAGGTGCCTGATCAGCCCCTCCGCCCGCAGCGCGGCCAGCTCCGCGAACTGCTCCGCGAGCGAGCCGGGCACCGCCGAGTGCCCGTCGTCCCCGCCGCCGACCCGCAGGTTGACCGCGAAGAGGGCGTCGACCCCGAGCCGCTTGAGGTTGTCGTGCACCTGCTGGCGCAGGTCGGCCGGGGTGCGCGCGAGCACCCAGCCGCCGGAGGAGTCGCGCACCGCGCCGACCTTGGTGACGATGCACAGGTCATCCGGGTACGGCGCGAGCGCCTCGCGGATGATCTCGTTGGTGATGTGCGGCCCGTAGAAGTCGGCCGTGTCGATGTGGTTGACGCCGAGCTCGACCGCGGTGCGGAGCACGGCGATGGCCTCGGCCCGGTCGGCCGGCGGCCCGAAGACCCCGGGGCCGGCCAGCTGCATCGCGCCGAACCCGACCCGGGCGACCGTCTGGTCGCCCAGCTGGAACGGGCCGCCGGGGAGAGACGAAGCGGTAGTCATGTCAGACCGATTCCCTTCAAGGATGCGTGCGTCAATGAACGCGGAGAGGTCCCCGGCGCGGACAACCGCCGGGCACGACATCCACAATGCCCGCCCACACCGAGAATAGGCAGTGCTCCCGTCATCCTGGGAGTGACGGGACCAGGCTAACCGGACACGTCCCGCCTACAGTGAAGAGATGCCAGGACCGAACACGCTCGGCGAGTACCTGCGGGCCCGCCGTGAGCTCGTCGACCCGGCGACGGTCGGCCTGCGGGTCGGCCGGCGTCCGGCGGACCCCCGGGCTGCGCCGCGAGGAGGTCGCCACCCTGGCGGGCATCAGCGCGGACTACTATCTCCGCCTCGAGCAGGGCCGCGATCGCCACCCGTCCCCGCCGGTGCTCGAGTCCCTGGCCCGGGTGTTCGGCCTCGACCCGACCGCCACGAGCTACCTGCTGAGCCTGGCCGGGGCCGCCCAGGCGCCGTCGGCCAGGCCGAGAAGCAGGCCGTCGCGGCAGGAGATCGTCCCCGCCGCCATCCGGCAGCTGATCGCCGTCGTCAACCTGCCGGCCTTCGTGGAGAGCCGGATATTCGACGTGCTCGCCGCCAACCAACGCGCGACCGCGCTGTCACCGTCCATCCGGGCGGGGGAGAACCGGCTCCGCTCCATGTTCCTCGACCCGGCCGAGCGTGAGCTGTACCCCGACTGGCGCAAGGCCATCGGCGGGATGATCGCCAGCTTCCGCGCCTCGATCGGCCCCGCCGCCGACGATCCCCGCATCGCCCAGCTGGTGGGGGAGCTCTCGCTGGCCAGCGAGCCGTTCAGGAAGCTGTGGGCGCGGCACGACGTCAGGAACCTGGCGGGCGGCGCCGTGACCATGAACCACCCCGAGGCCGGACCGCTCGAGCTCTGGCGGGAAAAGCTCCCGATCGGCGACTCGGGCGGCCAGCTGCTGGTGATGTACCACGCCGAGCCGGGCTCGGCCAGCGCCGCCGCGCTCGAGCGGCTCGCCCCCGCTAGCGGACCGGCCGTCGGCGACGCATCGAGGCGCCGA
Organism: uncultured Actinomycetota bacterium; assembly: GCA_963836195.1. GTDB lineage: Bacteria > Actinomycetota > Actinomycetes > Streptosporangiales > Streptosporangiaceae > Trebonia. The sequence continues at coordinate 346,972 of CAWIIX010000030.1, forward strand.
GCACGACGAACGCCACAATGAAGACCACGATGCCGATGAACAGCAGGAAGAGCAGCCCCTTGAGCACCGCGCCGAGGATGCCGAGCGCTACGGCTGCCAGCACGAGCAGCAGAAAAAGCACCATTATGTCCCCCCGAGACCGATAACCGCCGGGCCAGCCGGCGTTCCCCGCTGAGACCGGCCTGGTACTCGAGCCCGTAGTGCTTGAACAGCTCCGGCTCGTCGTCGGCCGGCAGCTCGCCGTCCGTGTCGATCGTCGGCGCGCCCTTGACCTGCGACTTCGGGTACGCGACCTTCAGCTGGTCCGGCAGCACGACCGCCCGGTCGAGCGGTACGAAGGTCAGCCGGTGGCGGCCGACCATCCCGATCCTGACCGAGCCGAAGGCAGGCTCGTCAGTGCCGGTGTCGACGTAGACCGACTCGAGCTGCCCGATTTTCTTGCCGTCGGGATCGACGACGTCGTGCTCCCGCCAGTCGCGGATGTTCTCAGCCTCGAACATGCCGTTGACCTGCCCTTTCTCTCCCCGTCCAAACGCTTGGCAAAGAGCTCAGCTGCCCTGTCGGGCGCCCTTCAAACACCGGGCGAACGTCACTAAAGCCGATGTTCGGGAAGTGTGCTAAGCCATAAGGGTGGGGCAGATGAAGCGCATGGAACCCGAAAAGTGGCCGGGACAGCCGTTCCCTCTTGGCGCCACCTACGACGGCGTCGGCACCAACTTCGCCTTGTTCTCCGAGGTCGCCGAGCGCGTCGAGCTCTGCCTGTTCGACGACGCCGGCGGCAGCGAGAAGCGGCTGGACGTGACCGAGGCCGACGGCTACGTATGGCACTGCTTTCTGCCCGGCGTCGGTCCCGGTCAGCGCTACGGATACCGCGTACACGGGCCGCATTTCCCCGAGGCCGGCGTCCGCTGCAACGAGAACAAGCTGCTGCTCGACCCCTACGCGCGGGCGCTCGACGGGGAGATGAAATGGGACCCGGCCGTGTACGGCTACCCCCTCGGCGGCGACGACCGGGCCCGCAACGACGAGGACAGCGCCCCGTTCGTGCCGCGCTCGGTGGTCTGCAGCCCGTGGTTCGAGTGGGGGGACGACCGCCCGCTGCGCATCCCCTGGCACGAGACCGTGCTCTACGAGTGCCACGTCAAGGGGCTCACCATGCGCCACCCGGAGATCCCGCCCGACCTGCGCGGCACCTACGCCGGGATGGCGCACCCGGCCGTCATCGAGCACCTGCAGCGGCTGGGCGTCACCGCGGTCGAGCTGATGCCGGTGCATCAGTTCCTGCATGACCACTACCTGACCGAGCAGTCCCTCAGCAATTACTGGGGGTACAACTCGATCGGCTTCTTCGCCCCCCACAGCGACTACTCCGCCTGGGGCGTGGAACAGGTCGTCTCCGAGTTCAAGTACCTGGTCAAGACCATGCACAAGGCCGGGATCGAGGTCATACTTGACGTGGTCTACAACCACACCGCGGAGGGAAACCACTTCGGGCCGACGCTGTCCTTCCGCGGCATCGACAACCCCGCCTACTACCGGCTGGCCGACGGCCGCTACTACTTCGACACCACCGGCACCGGCAACACGCTGAACATGCGCCACCCGCACGTGCTCCAGCTGATCATCGACTCGCTGCGCTACTGGGTGAGCGAGATGCACGTGGACGGCTTCCGGTTCGACCTCGCCGCCAGCCTCGCCCGCCAGTTCCACGAGGTCGACCGGCTGTCGGCGTTCTTCGACCTGATCCAGGTGGACCCGGTGGTGAGCCAGGTCAAGCTTATCGCCGAGCCCTGGGACCTCGGCGAGGGCGGCTACCAGGTGGGGAACTTCCCGACCCTCTGGTCGGAGTGGAACGGCCGTTATCGGGACACGGTCCGCGACTACTGGTGCGGCGCCGACCGGACCCTGGCCGACTTCGCCTACCGGCTGACGGGCAGCTCCGACCTCTACGGGCGGACCGGGCGGCACCCCTACGCCAGCGTCAACTTCGTCACCGCGCACGACGGGTTCACCCTCACCGACCTGGTCTCCTACGACTTCAAGCACAACGATGCCAACGGCGAGGAGAACCGCGACGGCACCGACGACAACCGGTCCTGGAACAGCGGCGTTGAGGGACCGACCGACGACCCCGAGGTGCTCCGGCTGCGGGTGCAGCGCCGCCGCGCGCTGATGACGACGCTGCTGCTCAGCACCGGCGTGCCGATGATCAGGCACGGCGACGAGCTCGGCCACTCCCAGGGCGGCAACAACAACGCCTACTGCCAGGACAACGAGATCTCCTGGCTCGACTGGGAGAGCGCCGACACCGAGTTCATGGACTTCTGCGCCCAGCTGATCGACTTCAGGCACCGGCACCCGGTCTTCCGACGGCGGCGCTTCTTCGAGGGCGAGCCCATCCGCCGGGGCGGGCTGTCCGACATCAGCTGGTTCCGGCCCGACGGCAGAGAGATGACCGACGACGACTGGGACGCCGGCTTCGCCAAGTCGCTCGCGGTCTTCCTCAACGGCGACGCGCTGCCCGACCCGGACCCGCGCGGCCGCCGGGTCACCGACGACAGCTTCCTGCTGCTGTTCAACGGGCACTACGGCGACGTCACGTTCTCGCTCCCGGGCAAGGATTGGGGCAGGCGGTGGATGCGGGAGTTCGACACCGCCGGCGGCGAGCCCGCCCGCCGGGCGCGGACGGCCGGGGCCAAGGTCAACGTCACCGCCAGGAGCGTCCAGGTGTTCCGCCGGGTCACCGGCTAGCGCGCTCGGCGCCGGTGGATGCCGAATGTCATCCACCGGCACCGATAAACTGCATGATCATGGACAACAACGCCGCGGCTGGGAGTGGACCCCGGCCGGGGCGCACGCCAGGACCGCTGCGGCTGGGCGGCCGGGAGTTCCCGCCGGAGCGCGCGCTGGTGATGGCGATCGTCAACCGGACCCCCGACTCGTTCTACCGGCCGGGCGTGACCTGGGACGAAGACGCCGCCTTGGATCGGGTGCACGCGATCGTGGCCGAGGGCGCCGATCTGCTCGACGTCGGCGGCGTGCCCGCCAAGCCCGGCCCTGAGGTGACGGTGACGGAGGAGATCCGCCGGATCGTGCCGTTCATCGAGCGGGTCCGGGCGGCCTACCCCGACCTGGTGATCAGCGTGGACACCTGGCGCCACGAGCCCGCTCGGGCGGCCTGCGAGGCCGGCGCCGACCTGCTCAACGACACCTGGTCCGCCTGGGATCCGAAAGTCGCCGACGTGGCGGCCGAGTTCGGCGTCGGCCTGGTCTGCTCGCACGTCGGGGTGGCGCTGCCGCGTACCCGGCCGCACCGGGCGGCCTTCGACGACGTGGGGGCGGACGTCCTCGATCGGGTGCTGGTGCTGGCCGACCGGGCGCTGGCGGCCGGCGTGGAGGCCGACCGGATCGTCATCGACCCGGCTCACGACTTCGGCAAGAACAGCTGGCACTCCCTCGAGGTCACCCGGCGGCTGGGCGAGCTGACCGCGACCGGCTGGCCCGTGCTGATGTCGGCCTCCCGCAAGGACTTCGTGGGGGAGACCCTCGGCGTCGGCGTGGATGACCGGCTGGCCGGCACGCTCGCGGCGACTGCGGTCGGCGCGTGGCTGGGCGCCCGGATCTTCCGCGCGCACGACGTCCTGCAGACCCGCCAGGCCCTGGACATGGTCGCCTCGATCAAGGGCGACCGCCCGCTGGCCCGCGCCACCCGGGGCCTCGCATGACCGGGACCGTCGCGTGATCGTCCGCGCCGCCCTCTGCCCGTCGCCGCCGCTGCTTGGATTCGGCGTCCCCGGCCAGGCGGACGTCCTCCCCGAGCTCCGGGACGCCTGCGAGGCCGCCGTCGGCTGGCTGCTGGCCGCCGCCCCGGACGCGGTGACCGTGATCGGCCCCGGCACCACGACCGCCAGCTGGCCGCCCGACAGCCCCCCCGACCTGGCGATGCACGCCCCCGCGCTGAACCGCCGCGCGCGCCTGGCCGCCGCCCATCCTGGGGTGGATCCGCTCAGTCCCGCGCGTCCGCTCCCGCTCTCCCTCGCGCTCGGCGCGCAACTCCTCGACGCCGCAGGCTACGCCGGCCCTCGGGTGCTGCAGTCCATCGCCGCGTCGGCGTCCCCCGCCGTCTGCGACGACCTCGGCCGTGACCTGGCCGCCGACGCGCCGCTGAGCGCGCTGCTGGTGATGGGCGACGGCACCGCCCGCCGTTCCGCCGCCGCCCCCGGCTACCTGGACGAACGGGCCGAGCCGTTCGACACCGTGGTCGAGCAGGCGATCCGCGACGGCGACCTGCCCGCCCTCGCCGCCCTCGACCCGGACCTGGCCGGCGACCTGCTGGCGGCCGGCCGTCCGGCCTGGCAGGTGCTGGCCGGCGCCCTCGCCGCCGCCACCCCGCTCCGCCCGCGGACGAGGATCCTCTACTCGGACGCGCCTCTCGGCGTCGCCTACCTCGTCGCCACCCTCGACCCCGTCGCGTAAACCAGTCCGCGCACCGTCCGCAGAGCCCGTTACGCGTCCGTCCGGAGCTGGGACTGGAGCCACATCGTGAGCTTGACCCGCGAGGAGATCTCCAGCTTGGCGAAGATGTGCTCCACGTGCGCGTCGACCGTCCGCTTGGAGATGAACAGCCGGGTGGCGATGTCCCGGTTCGACAGCCCGCTCGCCACCAGCAGCGCGATCTCCCGCTCGCGCCTGGTCAGGGCCGCGGCCGTGAGCGGCGCGGCCGACCCGGGCGCGCTCCCGTCGCCGTCTGCGCGGACCCCCGCGTTCCCCGCCGCGCCGGCGCCCGCGCCGCGACCAAGACCCGCACCGGCGCCTATGCCCCCACCCAGGCCATCACCATCGCGCGGCAGGCCGACATCGCCCTGCCACGGCACCGTGCCGCGGTCGTCCGCCGCCCAGGCGACGACCGCGGACAGGTCGAGCGCGCCGCCCCGGTCGTGCGCGTTCTCGTAGTGCAGGCCGCCGAGGGCCTCGCGGGCCTGCTTAGCCGCCCGCTGATGGTGTAGCTCCATCACCGCGACGTTGCTCATCCGGGAGGAGGTGCGCCGCCAGACCGCGTCGGCCGCCCCCAGCAGCACCGCCGCCCGCTCGGGCTGGGCCCCCCGCGCAGCCAGCCAGCCGAGCACCTCAAGGCAGTACGCGAGCCCCGCCTCATCGCCGAAATCGCGCATCGCCGACAGCGCCGACTGGATCGCGGCGGCGCACTCGTTGTCGCTATCCGGGCGCTGGAACAGCGCAAACCCTGAGATCAGGCTGAGCAGCCCGGCGGTCCACCGCTCCTCGCCCGCCCGGCCGAAGTCCGCCAGCATCGCCCGGCCGCGCTGGCAGCACTCCAGGGCCGCGTCGACGTCCCCGGCGAGCTGGTGCAACTCCGCCAGCTGGGGCTGCAGGTAGGCCAGGCCGAGCCGGTGACCGCAGGCGTCCAGCCGCTCGGCCGCCAACTGCCCGGCCGCGAGCGCCTGCTCGTACTGGCCGGCGAAGGTCAGCGCCAGGTTCAGGTACAGGTAGCCGCGGGCGGCGGCCCGGTCGTCGCCGAGTTCGCCCGCCAGCCGGATGGACTCGCGGATGTCCGCGATCGCGTTGTCCGGGTCGCCCTGGAAGGTGGCCAGCCTGCCGCGGGCCGCGAGCGCCAGCGCCCGTTCGGTCGACCACCCGGGGAAGACCCGCAGCGCCTTGTCGAGCCAGTGCCTGCCCTCGCCGAACAGGCCCGCGATCCGCCAGTAAGCGTGCAGCCGGACGGCCAGCAGGCATCCCCGCCGCCACCGCTCGACCTGGTCCGCCGCCACCAGGCCGCCTGCGTCGTCCTGGTTGTCGAGCGCGTGCCCGAGCGCGGTCGCGATGTTCGGCTGCTCCGCGCGCAGCCGCTGGAACCGGCCCGCCTGATCGGCCGCAAGGAACCGCTCGTCGAAGTCGGTCGCCAGGGTGAGGCACCGGTCGGTCAGCCGGTCGAGGAACAGCGCCTGCTCGCCCGCCTCCGCCAGCTGCTCGCCGCCGAACTCGCGCAGCGTGTCGAGCAGCCGGTACCGGTTCGCGCCACCCGAGACGCCCGCGCCGCCGCCGCCCCCGACATCGCCGTCGCGCATCACCACCGACTTGTCGACCAGGCCGATCAACGCGTGCACGACCTCGCCGGTCGGCAGCTCCGCGTCCGCGCAGACTTCCTCCGCCGCCGCCAGGTCGAACGACCCGGCGAAGACCGACAGCCGCCGCCACAGCGCCCGCTCAGCGGGCGTGCAGAGCGCATGGCTCCACTCGATCGCGGTCCGCAGCGTCTGGTGCCTGGCCACGCCGCCCCGACGGGTGACGGTCAGCACGCCGAAGCCGGAGTCGAGCAGGTTGGCCAGCTCGACCAGCGGCAGGGCGCGCAGCCGGACCGCGGCCAGCTCGATCGCGAGCGGTATGCCGTTGAGCCGACGGCACAGCCGGACGACGTCCGCCCGGTTCGCGGCGGTGACGGCGAATCCCGGCGCCGCCGAGGCGGCGCGCTGCGCGAACAGCTCGACCGCGTCGCCCTCGACCGGCAGCGGCGCCACCGGGAAGGCGTGCTCGCCCGGCGCGTCGAACGGCTGCCTGCTGGTCGCGAGCACGGTCACCTCGGGCGCGGCCCGCAGCACTGCCTCGGCGAAGGCGGCGCAGGCGTCGACCAGGTGCTCGCAGGTGTCGAGGATCAGCAGCATCCGGCGGTCCCGCACGTGTTCGAGCACGGCCGCCCGCTGCTGACCGGCGTCGCGTCCGGGCAGCCCCAGGCCGGCCGCGACCGCGCTGGCGAGCAGCGCCGGGTCGGTCACCCCGGACAGCTCGACGAACACGAGGCCGTCGGCGAACCGGCCCGCCGACAGCGCCGCCGACGCGATGCGCAGGCAGAGCCTGCTCTTCCCGACCCCGCCCGGGCCGACCACGGTAATCAGCCGGGCGGATCGCAACAGGGCGGTAAGGCGCTGCGCTTCCGCCGCTCGGCCGATGAAGCTGTTCGGCTCGATCGGCAGCAGACCAGGCCGTCGCTGGCCGGTGAACTGGCCTGCTAGGAGGGGCTGGGCCATGACTACCTCACGCGGTTGAGGGACGCCGCAACGATAACATTGTCTTGCGTGGGATTGCACGCGCATCGCTGCCCATCTCGCCCCCACTGCCGAGGCGAGCCCGTTTAAATGGGCAAATGCCGTCCGGCGTGATACTCAAGAGGGTAGGCGATATCCAGCAGGGAGGGCGGAGCGATGAGCGACGCGGTGATTGTGGCGGCGGTTCGGACGCCGGTCGGAAAGCGGAATGGCGGCCTGTCCGGCGTGCACCCGGTGGACCTGTCAGCGCACGTGCTGAACGCCCTCGCCGAGCGGGCCGGGGTCAGCCCGGAGGTCGTGGACGACGTCATCTGGGGCTGCGTCAGCCAGGTCGGCGAGCAGACCTTCGACATCGCCCGCAACGCCGTGCTCGCGGCCGGGTGGCCGCTGTCGGTGCCCGGGGTGACCGTCGACCGGCAGTGCGGGTCCAGCCAGCAGTCGGTCCACTTCGCCGCCGCCGGCCTCGTCAGCGGCCAGTACGACGTAGTGGTGGCGGGCGGCGTCGAGTCGATGAGCCGGGTCCCGATGGGCTCCTCGATCGGCACCCAGCCGGGCGTCAACCCGTCCGGGTCCGGCCTGCACACCGTCTTCCATGACGTGTTCCCGAACCAGGGCGTCGGCGCGGAGATGATGGTCGAGCGCTGGGGTTTCACCCGCACCCAGCTCGACCAGTACTCGCTCGCCTCGCACGCGAAGGCGGCCGCCGCCATCGACCAGAGCCGCTTCGCCGGCCAGATCACCCCCGTCAAGCTCGAGGACGGCACGGTCATCGACACCGACGAGGGGGTCCGCCGCGGCGGCACGCTCGAGACGATGGCCGCGCTCAAGCCCGCCTTCAAGAAGCCCGACGGCACCATCCACGCGGGCAACAGCTCGCAGATCAGCGACGGGTCGGCCGCCCTGCTGATGATGACGAGCGAGAAGGCCAGGGAGCTCGGCCTGACCCCGCTCGCCCGGGTGCACACCGCCGTTCTCGCCGCCGACGACCCGGTCATCATGCTCACCGCCCCGATCCCCGCCACCAAGAAGGCGCTTAAGAAGAGCGGGCTCACGGTCGACGACATCGGCGTCTTCGAGGTCAACGAGGCGTTCTCGCCGGTTCCCCTCGCCTGGCTGATCGAGGTCGGCGCCGACCCGGCCAAGCTCAACCCGAACGGTGGCGCGATCGCCCTCGGCCACCCGCTGGGCGGCAGCGGCGCCCGCATCATGACCACGATGCTGCACCACATGGTCGACAACGGCCTCCGCTACGGCCTCCAGACCATGTGCGAGGGCGGCGGCCAGGCCAACGCCACCATCCTCGAGCTCCTCTAGTCACGCGCAGCCCCAAACCTGGGATAACAGCAAGAAGCGCCGAGCGCATCCGCTAGCGCGCACCCGCCGACGCACCGGAACGCCCTACGCCTGCCAGACCGCCCCGGCCGAGAGCAGCTCGTCGACGTCGGCGAAGCCGGAATCGGCCAGCACGGCGCGGGTGTGCGCGCCCACCGGCGCGATCGCCCCGGCCGGGAGCGCGCCGATCGGGGCGCCCGGCTCGGCCCCGGCGTCGAACCGGGGCGCCGGGGCGGGCTGCACGACCCCGCCGGGGCTCACGAACGTGCCCCGCGCGGCCAGGTGCGGGTCGGCCGGGGCCTCGGTCATGCTGAGGATCGGGGCAACGCACGCGTCCGTTCCGACGAATGCCTTTGACCATTCGCCCTGCGAGCGCTCGCGGAACCGCGCGGTGAACCGCGACCGCATTTCCTCCCACCGCGGCCGGTCGTGCTGGGCGGGGAAATCGGCCGGCACCCCCTCGGGCGCGAACAGCAGCCGGATGAACTCCGCGTAGAACTGCGGCTCGAGCGCGCCGACCGCCATGTGCCGCCCGTCGGCCGTCTCGTACACGTCGTAGAACGGGGCGCCGGTGTCGAGCCGGTTGACGCCGCGCTGGTCGGCCCAGGAGCCGTCCGCGAGCAGCCCGTACGTCATCGCCTGGAGCACCGCGGCGCCGTCGACGATCGCGGCGTCGACGACCTGCCCGCACCCCGAGGCGCGGGCGGAGAGCAGCGCCGCCACCACGCCGAGGGCCAGGAACATCGACCCGCCGCCGAAATCGCCCAGATAGTTGACCGGCACCTGCGGCGGGCCGCCGGCCCGGCCGACCGCGTGCAGCGCCCCGGTGACCGCGATGTAGGCGATGTCGTGCCCGGCCGCGGCCGCCAGCGGGCCGTCCTGGCCCCAGCCGGTCATCCGCCCGTAGACCAGCGCCGGGTTGCGCGCCCAGCAGTCGGCCGGCCCGACGCCGAGCCGCTCGGCCACGCCGGGCCGGTAGCCCTCGATCAGCGCGTCCGATCCGGCCGCCAGCCGCAGGACCACCTCCGCCCCGCGCGGGTGCTTGAGGTCCACCACCACCCGCTGCTTGCCCCGGCTGGTGATGTCGTGCTGCTGCGAGATCGGCGTCGACGACCCGCCCGGCCGGTCCACCCGGATGACCGTGGCGCCCAGGTCGGCCAGCAGCATCCCGCAGAACGGACCCGGGCCGATCCCGGCCAGCTCGACCACGCGCACCCCGGCCAGCGGCCCGCCCTTAGTGTCAGCCATCGCTACTCCTTCCGCCCGGCGGTGGGCGCGCTGTTGAAGTCAAGCTCGGACGTTGCCCGCCAGTCCTGCACCGGGACCACACCGGGCTCGACGAGATCGGTTCCGGCGAAGAACCGGGCCACCTCATCGTGCCTGCGGAGGGTCGGAAAATGCCACGTAAAGCGGTCGCAGCGCAGAACTCGCTGGTGCAGGCCACGGTATTCAAGAAGTGCGACCGCTCCCATCACAAGGCCGACAGCAACAAGGGGTGCGCCGCCGGGACGTGCCAGCACACCTGCGAAGCATGGCAGGCCCCGAACTGCCCGCACAAGTGGACCGTCCGCTACTCGGTCAACTCCCGGCAGCGCGAGCAGTCGTTCGTCACGCTCGCCGAGGCGCAGACGTTCCAGCTCACCCTCTCGACCGGCAAGCAGACCCAGGGCGCGATGTTCACCCACCCCCGCTGGCATCGTGGAGTTCCTGCCGCTGGGCGACACGTATATAGAGGGCATGGCGAAGGCCAACGCCAAGAGCAAGGCCACCTACCGCAGATGGACGCCGAGGTAAAGTAAAGAACCTGTTGAACAAGACCCTGGGCAGCTACAGCGAGGACTACCGGGCCAACGTCCGCCGGGTCATCGCCGGCACCCTGGACGAGTGCGTGCGCAAGGGCATCATCCCCCGCCACACCGTGTCCGGCATCGAGCTGGCACCCCGCATCGTGACCGCCGAGCAGTACGAGCAGCAGAACAAGGGCTTGGTGTCGGTCTCCGACGAAATCAAGCCCCCGCCCGCCGCCCCGTCCGGCATGCCATACTCATCATCGTGCGCAATTGGCTTGACCAGCGGGCAGTCCGGCGCTGGGCGATTGAGAACGTCGGACCGATGCTCGTGGGCGTAGTCGTCGCGGCCGTGATCATCCGGCTCGTCACCCATCACCTGAATATCCGAGGGTGGGTCCAGTATGCGATTGTGCTCGTGATCTTTAGCATGGGCTATGCGTTGATACGGCACATGTGGGCACGTCGTGGCGCAGCGCGGGGAAAGAGCTGACCGCCAAGTTAGCGACGTGCCAGCCGCGTGTCCGATCACCAAGGCAGGACAGGCCGGTTCCCAGCTGGCCATCAAGAGAAACTTGACGTCGTTTCGACGATCCCTGCGTCGGCATATGTGTCGATGGGCGCACCATATTGGGCCCCCGATCTATTTCTTACACCTAGCTGACGCCGCCCCCGGGCACCGAACCGCACCCGCCCCCGGCCCGTGCTCCAGGGTGAAACGCCCCCCAGGAGCCGCAACCCCAATGGGAGGGGAACACACCGCCATGCCCGAAACCAGCGACATCCCGGTCACCACCGCACAGCTCACCGCCAGCCTCGCCGGCCGCACCCACGCCGCCGCCAAAGGCGGCATCACCGACCCCGCCACCATCTCCGCCCTGACCGCCAGCCTCGCCACCACGGCCTATCGGCTGCCCCAGCTCCTGAACACCATCAGCGGATGGCTCAGGGCCGAAACCACCGCCGATCGCATCGCCGACGACCACCGACGATCCCCCGACCAGCTAACCGCCCGCATCCGCGCCGCCATCGCCCACACCGCCGACAACGCCGAAGAACTGGCCGCCGCCCTCGCCGCCGTCCACAACCTCACCGCGACACTGCACACCGCCGAGCCCGCCGCGCGGGAGATCCGCACCAAGCAGTCGGCGGACCTCCCAGCCAGCTACGATCCAGAACCGCCACTAACCTGACGCGACCCCGTGGCCGCTGCACCGAAGTTCTTCTCGGTGACGGCTACGATACGGCGAGCCATGCGTACCGTTCTCCAGGACTGGATGCTCATGCCCGCCGTTCCGCCGTACAAGGGCAACGTGATAATGGCCAGCAGGATCGATGCAAGCCGGGAGATGGCGTCTCTCTCAGCGATATGCACGCGTATGACCGCCCATCGGTACGCGGTCTCGGCGATAACGGGGTCTGGGTGCACCTGGCCCCGTTTCGACAGGCGGGACACCCGCCACTGCTCTCTCCAGGGCAACGCGGACCATCCAATCCGCGCTGTCTCCCACTGAGCTACGGAGAAAGAGGGATCTGCGTCTCTCATTACCGCCCCATCTTGAGTCCGAGCCACAGGATTCCGGCCTTCCCCACGACCAGCACACCACAACAATATGCGCACTCCGCCCGGACACCAGGCCCGCAGGCACCCCCACGCACGAAAAACCGAGTGCTGTACGCCCCCGCGCATTCGCAAACTACCGGTCTAACTGGGGCGGGTGGGTGGCTCCGTTCCGTCTCAAACGTTCCTGCCAACCTCCCAAAGAGCAGAAGAGGTTGGTCAGGAACAACAACTACACTCCACCACCCACCCAAAACAAAAATCAAAGTCAAATTCAAAGTCAAATTCAGAGTCAAAACCATCAGTGGCGTGGGAGCAGCAGAGCGTGCGGGTTACCCCGGCCGACACCGGCCCGCGCCCGTGCTGAGTCGTATCACGGACGAAGGATCGCGCCGGGAACGTGCCCGGCCTCGATGCACGCTCCTCCGTTGCCGCTGCTGAACGACGACTTGCGCCAGTTGCTTCTGCCGGGTGATGATCGACTGACGGCCCAGCCGTATCCCGATCTGCTCGGCTACCTGGTCTTCACTCATGCCCATAGCTGTGAACACGGCGCGCGCGTAGGCAGGCGTCTGGACAAGTCCAGGCACAATCAGCGGCTGCCAGATCCGCACCGAGTGCGCGGCAGCCTCAGCGGTCAGGTACCCGCTGAACCACACCTTGACCGGTGCGTCTTCCTCCGTGAGTCTGCCGAGCTGCCACATCTTCTCAATCGCCGTCCGGGCAAGACCCGTACAGCGATTGAGTCAACATTCGAAAAGTTTGCGTGACGTGCTTGTACGCTCAATGTCCGGCCGCTGTCCGGGCATCGCGAAACCACTTGACTAATGTTGTCCTTGCCGCCCAGCCAATAGTCGTAAATGCGCGCAATATGCGGCGTATTAACGTCGAAGTCGGGCACCGCGCCATCGTAGCGCGGTGCCCGGCCGGGGCGGAGTTCGGCGTCAGTGCAGGGCGATCAGGACCACCTTGACGATGACCATGGCCAGGGCGATCAGCAGGTACGCCCACAGCGCGGTCAGCCCGAGCTGGCGGCCGCGGCTGATCACCGGCGCCGTCAGCTCGCTCAGCGGCGGCATCCGCCAGGTGTTGCGGTCGGCCACGCTGACCGCGTCCTCGTTCATCGCCTCGGTGACGGCGACGCGGATCCGCCGGCGGCGGACCAGCATCACCAGGCCGCCCAGGACCGATACCGCCGCGCAGGTGGCGCAGATCGCGACGATCTGCCCGGCGGTGATGCCGGGGAAGACCACCGACGCGGTCAGCACCACCGACAGCGTGATCAGGACCGCGATCACCCCCGAGGTGAACACGTTGGTGATGCGCCGGTTCACCCACGGGCCGAGCACGTCCTTGTCGTTGCACAGCAGCAGCAGGAAGAGCGTCGCGCTCGGCAGCAGCACGCCCGCCAGGACCTGGACGCCCTCGGTGATCAGCCCGAGCGGCGAGCCCGGGATCAGCACGATCGTGGCGGCCCCGCCGACCAGCGCCCCGTAGACCGCGTAGAACCCCTTCGCCTGCCCGAACCCGCGGTGCAGGGAGTGCTTCATCCCCAGCACGTCGCCGATCGCGTAGGCGCTGGAGAGCGAGACCGCGAACGCGCCGATGACGGCCGCGTCGAGCAGCGCGATCGCGAAGACCACCCCGGCGAAGTGCCCGGCGTAGGCGGCGATGCCGTGCGCGAGCCCGGCTGAGTCGCTGAAGTTGCCCGCCCCGCGCGTCCCGCCGAACGCGGCGGCGGTGACGCCCATCAGCGCCGCCGCGCCGACCACGACGATCCCGATGCCGATCCAGAGGTCGGCCTTCTCGTACTTCATGAACCGCGGGGTGATCCGCTTGTCGATCACGTACGACTGCTGGAAGAACAGCTGCCACGGCGCCACGGTGGTGCCGACGATGCCGATGACCAGCAGCATCACGGTCGCCATCTGGCCGCCGCCGCCGGGCAGCTCCGGGATGGCGAAGCCGCGGCCCATCGACGCGAGCGTCGGGTGGCTCATGAAGTACAGCGGGATCAGCAGCAGCGAGCCCACGCAGAACGTCATCGCGATCCGCTCGAACCGGCGGAACGATCCGGTGAACGCGGACGCGACGATGATCAGGGCCGCGCCCGCGACCGCGGCCACCTTCGGCACCCCGAGGTAGCCGGCCGCCAGGGTGATGCCGATGAACTCGGTCATGATCGTCAGCGCGTTGAGTACGAACAGGTCAATGACCGAGAACGCGCCCCAGAACTTGCCGAACCGGGCCAGGATCAGCCGGGCGTGGCCGACTCCGGTGACGGCGCCGAGGCGGAGCACCATCTCCTGGTTCACGTACAGCACCGGGATCAGCAGCAGCAGCGTCCACAGCAGGCGGGTGCCGTAGTCCTGGCCCGCCTGCCCGTAGGTGGAGAAAGCGCCGGCGTCGTTGTCGCCGATCATCACGATCAGGCCGGGGCCGACGATCGCGAGCAGCGTCTTGAGCTTGGCTGACAACGTGGTGCGGGCGGCGGTGTCGTCGAGCCTGATGGTGCCGAGGGCGCCGCGGATATCGCCGACGTGCGCCTCATCGAGTACAGCGGAACGCGTTACTTCCATGTCAACAGCAGTCATGGAGTTCACCCCTCTCGCGCTTTTCACTAAAGCGGGATGGAGGCACACGAGCACGCAGCTATCGCCCGGGGGACAACCCGGGATGCGTCAACAAGAGCGCTGTAGGCGTCAGCGTGTGCCAGGGACCGGCAGGGTAAGCGATGGATGGGGCCGACTTCGGCCCGGACTATCAGAGTCCATCTCAACGCCTCCCTCAGGCCGGGGCGCTTGCGCGCACATCTCACACACGGCACCACTGAAGAGGCATGTTCCCTTGCCGCGCCTGGAGGCGTGGCACAGGGTCACCTCTCTCGTAAGAGCTTTGGCACTCCACGGCGTAGCGCTCCGTGTCCGTGCGACCGTGTGTCGCTGGGACAGGTAGAGCTTGCGCAGCCACTTGGCCTCACCCCTTAAGCCGGGGAGAGGTGTCCTGATCCGGAGCGTCTCTCGACGGTTGGGATCAGTGGCCTGTGTCCGTGAAGACGCCTCACCGAACGAGGTGCCTTTTCTGACAACGCCCAGCATGCCCCTCTGCTTCCCCACTGTCAAACCAGCCACGAATCCCTCGCAAACCGGGCCTCCAGGAATAAACCCTCACGACAGCTTAGTTCGCTACAAGCAACTAACACGTCGCCCGACGACTGCCTCGTCCTGGAGGAACCGCAGTGCCCGCGCCATCGACCCCCGGCTCATCGACTCTCAGCCCCCGCTACAAGTGGATCGCCCTGTCCAACACCACGCTCGGCGTGCTGATGGCGACCATCAACTCGTCCATCATGCTGATCGCGCTGCCGAACATCTTCCGCGGCATCGGCATCAACCCGCTCCAGCCGGGCAACACCACCATCCTGCTCTGGCTGATGATGGGGTTCCTGGTCGTCACGGCCGTCCTGGTGGTGTCCTTCGGCCGCCTGGGCGACATGTTCGGCCGGGTCCGCATGTTCAACATGGGCTTCGCCATCTTCGCCATCTTCTCGGTCCTGCTCTCGGTTACCTGGCTGCACGGCGAGGCCGCGGGCTGGTACCTGATCGCGATGCGCATCTTCCAGGGCGTCGGCGGCGCGATGCTGTTCGCCAACTCGGCCGCGATCCTGACCGACGCGTTCCCGATGAACCAGCGCGGCATGGCGCTCGGCCTCAACCAGGTCGCCGCCATCGCCGGGTCCTTCATCGGCCTGATCCTGGGCGGCCTGCTCGGCCCGGTCAGCTGGCGCCTCGTCTTCCTCGTCTCGGTCCCGTTCGGCGTCGGCGGCACGATCTGGTCCTACCTCAAGCTCCGCGAGCTCGGCGTGCGCAAGCCCGCCAAGCTCGACCTCGGCGGCAACCTGACCTTCGCGGCCGGCCTGATCGCGGTCCTGGTCGGCATCACCTACGGCATCCAGCCCTACGGCACCCACACCATGGGCTGGACCAGCCCGCTGGTGATGTCGCTGATCGGCGGCGGCCTCGTGCTGCTGGTGATCTTCTGCTTGATCGAGATGCGGGTCCCCGAGCCGATGTTCAACCTCCGGCTCTTCCGCATCCGCGCGTTCACCTTCGGCAACCTCGCCTCGCTGCTGTCCGGCCTCGGCCGCGGCGGCCTGATGTTCATCCTGATCATCTGGCTGCAGGGCATCTACCTGCCGCTGCACGGCTACAGCTTCGAGAACACGCCGCTGTGGGCGGGGATCGCGATGATCCCGCTGACGGTCGGCTTCCTGATCGCGGGCCCGGTCTCCGGCTTCCTGTCCGACCGGTTCGGCGCCCGCCCGTTCGCCACCGGCGGCATGCTGCTGGCCGCGCTCTCGTTCGGCCTGCTTGAGCTGCTGCCGGTCAACTTCACCTACTGGGAGTTCGCCGCCATCCTGCTGCTCAACGGCATCGGGATGGGCCTGTTCGCGTCGCCCAACCGGGCCGGCATCATGAACGCGCTGCCGGCCGACAAGCGCGGGGTCGGGGCGGGCATGTCCGCCACCTTCCAGAACTCGGCCATGGTGCTCTCGATCGGCATCTTCTTCAGCCTGATCATCCTCGGCCTGTCGGCCTCGCTGCCGTCGCACCTGTACGCCGGCCTGACCGCCCAGGGCGTGCCCGCGGCGGCCGCCAGCGGCGTCTCCCACCTGCCGCCGACGGCGATCATGTTCGCCGCCCTGCTCGGCTACAACCCGATCCAGATGCTGCTCGGGAGCACGCTGACCAAGCTCCCGGCCAGCCACGCCGCCTACCTGACGGGCCATTCGTTCTTCCCCTCGCTGATCGCCGCCCCGTTCCAGTCCGGCCTGGACATCGCGTTCGACTTCGCGATCGCGGCCTGCCTGATCGCCGCGGTCGCGTCGCTGCTGCGGGGCAAGCGCTACGTGCACGAACTGCACAGCGAGTCGGCCGTCGCCGCCCGCGCCACCCGGGACGCCGAGAGCGTTCTCGAGGCGGCGGCGGAGGCCCCCGCCCCGCTGCGGGTCGAGGTCGCCGAAGACCTAGAGGCCTCTCTCGAACGGACCGCTGCTCCGCCTTCCCCCGCCCTCCGCCACCGCAACCAGCGGTAACCCCCACCCCACCCGCACCCCCACCTCCACCTCCACCCCCACCTCGCCTCCACCCCACATCCACCCCACCCCCGCCGCATCCCCACCCCCCCATCTCCATGAGCCGAATGCGCGTTTGGGCCGGCAAGAGTGAGCCCAAAAGCGCATTCGGCACACATACCGCCGCGATAACAGCAAGAAACATCCCATTCATCTCACCCGGTCGGCGGTGGGAGACTCGGAGAATGGGCAAACGGGACCTCCAGGTGCGTCCGGCCAACGATGACGACCGGGCCGGGATCCTCGAACTAGCGCCGAGGCTCGCGGAGGGGGTCGCGCCGTGGCGGGACCAGGCGGAAGCGCTGCTGGCCGGGCGTCGGTGGCTGGAGGACTCGCTCGACGCCGCGCGGACCGGGGACGGCGTGGTCCTCGTAGTCGCTGACCAGGAAGGGATCGCGGGCGTGATCAGCGTGAGGCCGAGCACCCACTTCACCGGCGAGCGCGACGGCTACATCGGCGAGCTGGTCGTCGCTCGCCGCGCGGCCCGGCCGGGCGCCGGCCGGGCGCTCGTCGCCCCGGCCGACGAGTGGGCCCGCGACCACGGCCTGCGCAACCTCACCCTGCACACCGGCGCCTTCAACACCGGCGCCCGCGCTTTCTACGCCGACCTGGGCTTCGCCGAGGAAGAAGTCCGCCTCACCCGCCCCATCTCCACGTCATTCGGATGCGCGACGGCCATATCACCTGACTCGGGGGTTGAAGGTGCATCACTGCCGAAGGTAAGCGCCGCCCAAACGTGAGTCACTTACCTTAAATAGGGTGAGTGGATGTAATAGGTGATGTCATCACCTATTACACTGCTGCGAATGAACGCAGCGGATCACCTGATTCCACCGATCCGCTCAGCGCAGCCGCAGCGGGAGTCGGCGGCGCCGGAACCCGAGGGGCTACGAGCGCGGAAGAAGCGGCTGACCAGGGAGACGATCTTTGCGACGGCCGATCGCATGTTCGCCGAGCGCGGGTTTGAGAACGTGACGGTCGCGGAGATCGCCGACGCCGCGAACGTCTCGGTGAAGACGGTGTTCACCTATGTGAGCGCCAAGGAAGAGCTGATCTTCTCCCAGCCGACCGTGCTTGACGCGGTCGTGCGGGCGGTCGCGAGCCGCAGGCTCGGGCAGACTCCGCTCGTCGCGGCGGCTCAGGCGCTGCTCGCGGCGGTGAACGAGGGCGACGAGAGCCTCTCGCTCGAGTCCTTCCAGCGCCTGGTCGCCAGCGGTCCCGCCGCGCGGTCCCGGGTTCGTGCGCTCTGGGATGAGACGGAGACGCGGCTGGCGGAGCTTCTGCTGGCGGAGGGACGCGGTGTCGGAGGGGACGCCCCGGCCGAGCGCGCCGCTCGGCGGCTCACGGCAGCGCAGATCATGGTCCTCGTCCGCACCGCCACCAGCGACGAGGTGGCCGATCTCATCACCAAGTCGGCCGACACCGACTCCGGTCGTCGCGAGGTGCTCGGCCAGTGGATACGCGACGCGGCCGGGCGCCTGGCCCGCGGCCTGCAGTCGCCTGCCCGCTGATCCAGCGCGCCGACGATTAGCGGGTCTGCCGGATTTGGCTGAGGAGTTCGGAGTTGGGGGCCGTGGTCTTCTCCAGCAGCAGCTCGAGGGCGTGCTGGGGGTCGAGGGCGGCGAGGGCGCGGCGCAGGCCGATCACGGCGGCGTGCTCGGCCGGGTCGAGCAGCAGGTCTTCCCGCCGGGTGCCGGAGAGGACCGGGTCGATCGCCGGGAACAGGCGCTTCTCGGCCAGGTCGCGGCGGAGTCGCAGTTCCATGTTGCCGGTGCCCTTGAACTCCTCGAACAGCACGTTGTCGAGTTGGGAGCCGGTGTCGATGAGCGCGGTGGACAGGATGGTCAGCGAACCGCCCTCCTCCAGGCAGCGGGCGGCGCCGAGGAACTGCCGGGGCGGCTGCAGCGCCGACGCCGCGACCCCGCCGGACAGGGTGCGGCTGCTCGCGGGGGCGGCCAGGTTGTAGGCGCGGCCGAGCCGGGTGAGCGAGTCAAGCATGACGACGACGTCCCGGCCGAGCTCGGCCAGCCGCTTGGCCCGCTCGATGGCGAGTTCGGCCGCGAGTACGTGATCGGCCGGAGACTGGTCGAAGGTGGACCAGATGACCTCCCCGCGAACCGATCGGCGCAGGTCGGTGACCTCTTCCGGGCGCTCGCCGACGAGCACCAGCATGAGCTGGGCCTTGGGGTAGGCAGTCGCGATCGCGTGCGCGATCGTCTTCAGCACGGTCGTCTTGCCGGCCTTGGGCGGGGCGACGATGAGGCCGCGCTGGCCCTTGCCGATGGGGGAGACGAGATCGATGATCCGCGCGGCGGGGGAGGGGTCGCCGTCTTCGAGGCGGAACCGCTGGTGCGGATAGACCGGGGTGAGGTCGTCGAAGTGGCGGCGCCGGCGGGCCTGGTCGGGCGGCAGCCCGTTGACCGCCGTGACGTTGGTCAGGCCGGCCTCCCTGGCCCGCTGCCCGTTTCTGGATCCGGCGCCGTTACCGGTCGCCTTTCCGCTGGAGTTCACCGTGACGGTGCCCTCGATCTGGTCGCCCTTGCGCAGCCCGTACGAGCGGATCTGGCCGGCCGTGAGCGGGATGTCGGTCGCGGACCGCCGGTACCCGGCCGTCCGCAGGTAGCCGCGGCCGTCGGAGAGGTCGACGACGCCCGCCACCGGCGCGGTCTTGACGCCCGCCCCGGCGCTGTCCCGCGGCGGCGGCACCTTCGGGTCGCTCACGGCTCGCGTTTCCGCGGAAACGCGCTGTTGTTCTTCTGTTGCTTCTTCTGTGATTACTGTCATGGGGTTTCCTTGCGATGGAAGTTGAATGCGCGCAGCGGAAATAGAGCTGCTGGCGGGGTGAGATCGACGGCGGTTGAGAATGGCCGGAGCACGCGCGCCGCAAGCACACTGAGCTGCGCTGATGTTGTGGGAAAGAAAATTCTCGCGAAATCAGTATTTCGTCGTTGCGCCGATGAGATCCGTCAGATCTGGCGCTGGGGAACTTTCGCCGGGCCGCTCAGATGGGCACCGGGTCAACGAGTTCACTGTAGCGCATAACGCCGGGGAGCACCACCTGCATTCCCGGCCCGTCGTGGGTCATGATATGACCTTTAGGTGGCACACACTCCTGGGCGCCCTGGTCTCAGCACCGCCGAGCAGGCGGCCCTGACCAGCGGCAGCGACTTCTGGCACAGCACGCCGATCGACTCGGCCGGCGTTCCGGCCATCACCCTGACCGACGGCCCGCACGGCGTCCGGCTGCAGGCGGACCGCGACGACATGCTGACCGGACGCCCGGCGACCTGTTTCCCGCCGGCGGTGGCGACCGGGTCGACCTGGGATCCCGAACTGCTCCGGCGGATGGGCGAGGCCCTCGGCGACGAATGCCGCGCGTTGGACGTGGCGGTGCTGCTCGGCCCGGGCATCAACCTCAAGCGCAGCCCGCTCGGCGGTCGTGACTTCGAGTACTTCTCCGAGGACCCGGTGCTGACCGGGGTGCTGGCCGCCGAGTGGGTGCGCGGCCTGCAGAGCAGGAACGTCGGCGCGTCGCTGAAGCACTTCGCGGTCAACAGCCAGGAGACCGACCGGATGCGGGTCAGCGCCGACGTCGACGAGCGCACGCTCCGCGAGCTCTACCTGCGCGCCTTCCAGCGGGTGGTGACCCAGGCGCAGCCGTGGACGGTGATGTGCGCCTACAACCGGATCAACGGCGTGTACGCCAGCCAGAACCACTGGCTGCTAACCGAGGTTCTGCGCGGTGAATGGGCCTTCGAGGGCCTCGTCGTCTCCGACTGGGGCGCGGTCGGCGACCGGGTCGCGGCCGTCGCGGCGGGCCTTGACCTGACCATGCCGGGACCGGCCGACGCGGGCGACCAGGCACTGGTCGACGCGGTCGGGGACGGGCGGCTTGACCCCGCCCTGCTGCAGACGGCCGCCGACCGGGTCCGCGCGCTGGTCGACCGGGCGGCCGCCCGGCCGCCCGGCGACTACGACGCCGAAGCCCACCACGAGCTCGCCCGCGAGATCGCCGGCCGCGCGATCGTGCTGCTCAAGAACGAAGGCGGCCTGCTGCCGCTGTCAGCCGATGACGGCGGCCAGTCCATCGCGGTCATCGGCGAGTTCGCCCGCACCCCGCGCTACCAGGGCGGCGGCAGCTCGCTGATCACCCCGACCCGGCTGGACGACGCGCTCACCGAGATCACCGCGGCGACCCAGGCGACGGTCAGCTTCTCACCCGGCTACCTGACCGGCGACACCGCCGCCGAGGAGGGCGTCCCGCCGCAGGACGAGGCGGCCGAGGACCAGGACCTGCTCGCCGAGGCGGTGGCGATCGCGCAGGCCAGTGACATCGCGCTCGTGTTCGTCGGCAGCGTGGGCGAGACCGAGGGCGCCGACCGGGACGACATCGACCTGCCGGCCGCGCACCTCAAGCTGATCGAACGCGTCGCCGCCGCCAACCCGCGCACGGTCGTGGTGCTCTCCAACGGCGGCGTGCTCGCCACCAGGCCGTGGGACGCGAGCGTTCCCGCGATCCTCGAGGGCTGGCTGCTCGGGCAGGCCGGCGGCAGCGCGATCGCCGACGTGCTGTTCGGGCGGGTTAACCCGTCCGGCCGGCTGGCCGAGACGATCCCGCTCAAGCTGTCCGACCACCCCTCCTACCTGGACTTCCCCGGCGAGAACGGGCACGTCCGCTACGGCGAGGGCATCCACGTCGGCTACCGGGGCTTCGACGCCCGCGAGCAGGAGGTGGCGTACCCGTTCGGTTTCGGCCTCTCCTACACCACCTTCGCGTACGGCCAGGCGAGCGCTGCCGTCACCATCGACGGCATCGAGGTGCGGGTCCCGGTCACCAACACCGGCGACCGGGACGGGCGCGAGGTGGTCCAGGTCTACGTGAGCCTGCCGGGCTCGGCCGTGCAACGCTCGCCGCGCGAGCTGAAGGCGTTCGCCAACGTCCCGATCGCGGCCGGCCAGACCGCCGACGGTCGTGCTCAGCATCGACCGCGCTGACCTGGCGTACTGGGAGACCCGGCTGGGCCGTTGGGTGGTGGAGGGCGGCGAGTACCACTGCGCCGTCGGCGCCTCCTCCCGCGACCTGCGCGCCACCGCCGTGGTCAAGGTCCCGGGCGACGACGCCCGGGTCCCGCTCACCCCCGAGTCGACGATCGCCGAATGGCTCGCCGACCCGCGCGGCGCGCAGCTGCTCGAGCGAGGCGTTCGCGGCGAGCGGGGCGGACGGCGGTCCCGGGCCGATCGCGGGCATGCTCGCCAACCCGAGCCTGATGGAGTTCATCGGCAGCTTCCCGCTCGGCCGGATGGCCGCCTTCGGCGGCACCCTGTCGCCCGCGGCCCTGCAAAAGCTGGTGGCCGCCGCCAACGACTGACGCCGCCGATCGCCTGTCCGGGAAGCCCACGGCGGCGTAAAGCGTTGGCACCTACCGGTACCTATCGTCTAGCCTTTCCCGCTGGTGAACGAAATTTCCACGAACGCGGTCACGAACCCGCCCCGGGCCGCGCAGCGCGCCGCCGCCCGAGAAGCCGCCCGCGCGGCCGCCATCGCGAGCGCGACCCTTGGCTACCCCCCGGAACTGCCGGTCAGCCAGCGCCGGGACGACATCGCGGCCGCCATCCGCGACCACCAGGTGGTTATCGTCGCCGGCGAGACCGGCTCGGGGAAGACCACCCAGCTGCCCAAGATCTGCCTCGAGCTCGGCCGCGGCGTCGCCGGGCAGATCGGCCACACCCAGCCGCGGCGGATCGCCGCCAGGACCGTCGCCGAGCGAATCGCCGAGGAGCTCAAGACCGACCTCGGCGACGTCGTCGGCTACAAGGTCAGGTTCACCGACAAATCCGGTGACAACACCGCCGTCAAGCTGATGACCGACGGCATCCTGCTGGCCGAGATCGGCTCCGACCACAACCTCCGCCGCTATGACACGCTGATCATCGACGAGGCCCACGAGCGGTCGCTGAACATCGACTTCATCCTCGGCTACCTCAGGCAGCTGCTGCCCCGCCGCCCCGACCTCAAGGTCATCATCACCTCGGCCACCATCGACCCCGAGCGGTTCGCCGAGCACTTCAGCGACCCGCGGACCGGGAAGCCCGCCCCGATCATCGAGGTCTCCGGCCGGACCTACCCGGTCGAGGTCCGCTACCGCCCCGTCAACGACCCCGAAGCCCGCGAGGAAGACGACCGCGACCAGGTCCAGGCCATCACCGACGCGATCGGCGAGCTGGAGCGGGAGGGGCCGGGCGACATCCTCGTCTTCCTCTCCGGCGAGCGGGAGATCCGCGACACCGCCGACGCGCTCAAGGGCAGGCCCAAGAGCGACGTCCTGCCGCTCTACGGGCGGCTCTCGGCGGCCGAGCAGCACCGGGTGTTCGAGCCGTCGAAATCATCGCAGCTGCGTCGGATCGTGCTCGCCACCAACGTCGCCGAGACCTCGCTGACCGTGCCCGGCATCCGCTCCGTGATCGACCCCGGCACCGCCCGCATCAGCCGCTACAGCCTCCGCACCAAGGTCCAGCGGCTCCCGATCGAGCCGATCTCGCAGGCCTCCGCCAACCAGCGCAAGGGCCGCTGCGGCCGCGTCGCCGACGGCGTCTGCATCCGCCTGTACTCGCAGGAGGACTTCGAGTCGCGGCCGGAGTTCACCGACCCCGAGATCCAGCGCACCAACCTCGCGTCGGTCATCCTCCAGATGGCGGCCGCCCGCCTCGGCGACGTCCGCAAGTTCCCGTTCGTCGATCCCCCCGACCCCCGCGCGATCACCGACGGCGTCCGGCTGCTGGAAGAGCTCAACGCGATGGAGCGCGACACCCTGACCGAGACCGGCCGCCAGATGGCCCGGCTCCCGGTCGACCCGCGGATCGCCCGGATGATCATCGAGTCGGGCAGGCAGGGCTGCGCCCGCGAGATCCTCGTCATCGCCGCCGCCCTCTCGATCCAGGACCCGCGCGAGCGCCCGACCGACAACCAGCAGGCGGCCGACACCGCGCACCGCCGCTTCACCCAGCCGGAATCGGACTTCGTGGCGTTCGTCGCGCTCTGGGACTACCTCGCCGAGAAGCAGCGCGAGCTCACCGGCTCCGCGTTCCGCCGCCTGTGCCGGGCCGAGTTCCTCAACTACCTCCGCGTCCGCGAGTGGCAGGATCTGCACGCCCAGCTGTCGTCCCTGACCCGCGAGCTGGGGATAAATTCAAAATCTTCCTCTTCCGAACGGTCCCTGGTTCATACCGCACTGCTCGCCGGCTTGCTCTCCCACGTCGGCATGAAGATGGTGCTCCCCGCCAACCGCTCCGGCGGCCCTGGCGCCGGGAACGACCGGACCCCGGGCGAACGCGGCCGCCGCCCGCTGCCGGAGTACCTCGGCGCCCGCGGCACCAAGTTCGCCGTCTTCCCCGGCTCCGGCCTGGCGAAAAAGCCGCCGGACTGGATCGTCGCGGCCGAGCTGGTCGAGACCTCGCGGCTGTGGGGCAGGACCGTCGCCGCGATCGAACCGGAATGGGTCGAGCCGATCGCCGCCCACCTGGTCAAGCGGAGCTACAGCGAGCCCCGGTGGTCGCGCTCGCTCGGCGCCGCCGTCGCGACCGAGAAGGTCACCCTCTACGGCATCCCGATCATCGCCGACCGCCAGCTCCTGCTGGCGAAGATCGACCCGGTCTTGGCTCGGGAGCTGTTCATCAGGCACGCCCTGGTCGAGGGCGACTGGCAGACCAGGCACCACTTCTTCCGCGACAACACCGCCCTCATCGAGCAGGCGGCCGAGCTCGAGCAGCGCGCCCGCCGCCGCGGCCTGGTGGCGGGCGAGGACGCCCTGTTCGAGTTCTACGACGCGCGCGTCCCGGCCGACGCTACCTCCGCCCGCCACTTCGACGCCTGGTGGAAGAAGGCCCGCCACCAGAGCCCGGACCTGCTCACGCTCACTCTCGACGACCTGCTGTCGGATGCGGCGGCCGACCTCGACGCCGACGCCTTCCCCCAGATGTGGACCTCGTCCTCACCCGGCCTGGCCGGGTCCGGGTCCGGCGGGCCGGCCGGTCTCGACCGTCTCCTACACGTTCGAGCCGGGCCACGACGCCGACGGCGTCACCATCGACATCCCGCTCAAGACGCTGAATCAGGCGAGCCCGGAGGAGTTCTCCTGGCAGATCCCGGGGCTGCGGCTTGAGCTGGTCACCGAGCTGATCCGGTCGCTGCCGAAGACGCTCAGGCGCGAGCTGGTCCCCGCCCCCGACCTCGCCCGGGAGATCCTGGCCTGCTTTCGACGGCGCCGTTCCCACGGCCGACATCAGGGAGACCCTCGCGCGCGAGCTGCTGCGGCTGACGCGGCGTGCGCGTCCCGATAGACGAGTTCGACCTCGATAAGCTCCCGCCGCACCTGCGGATCACCTTCCGGGTCATGGACGGGGAGAAGGTCGTCGCGACCGGCAAGGACCTCGCCGCGCTCAAGCGCCAGCTCCGCCCCAAGGTCCGCGCCACCCTCTCCGCCCGTGCCACCGCGCTCACCCGCACCGGCGTCACCAGCTGGAACTTCGGGCCGCTGCCGAAGGTCTTCACCGACGGCGAGGTCAAGGCCTACCCGGCCCTGGTCGACGCCGGCGCCGCGGTCGACGTCCGGCTGTTCGAGACCGCCGCCGCCGCCCGGCGGGCGATGCGGGCCGGGACCAGGCGGCTCGTCCTGCTGACCGTCAAGTCGCCCGCCAACGAGGTCGCCAAGCGGCTCACCACCCCGCAGAAGCTCGTGCTGAGCGACAACCCGCACGGCTCGGTCGCCGCCCTGTTCGCCGACTGCGTCAACTGCGCGACCGACGGGCTGATCGACGACGCGGGCGGGCCGGCCTGGGACGCGGACGCGTTCGCCCGGCTCGTCGAGCACGTCAGGCCGCGGCTGCACGCGGCCGCCTACGAGGTCGTCACCTGGGCCGAGGAGATCCTCCGGGCCGCCCACGACGCCCGGCTCCGCCTCGAGGGACTCCGCAGCCCCGTCCTCGGGCCCGCCGCCGCCGACATCAGCCGTCAGCTCGACGGCCTCATCTACCCCGGCTTCCTGACCGCGGCGGGCGCGTCCCGGCTGCCGGCCGTGGCCCGCTACCTGAAGGCGGTCGGCCGCCGCCTCGACAAGCTGTCCGAGAACGCCGGCCGGGACGCGCAGCAGATGGCGGTGGTCCACCGGGTCCAGGACGCCTACCGACTCGCCCTCGCCAGCCTGACCCCCGAGGCCAGGACAGGCGACGCCGCGACCGAGATCCGCTGGCAGATCGAGGAGCTCCGGGTCAGCCTCTTCGCGCAGACAATTGGCACCCCGTTGCCAGTGTCCGAGCGCAGGATAATGACGGCTATCGAACAACTCAGCTGACAACAAGTTGCCACCTCAAATCCAATCGGCGTGTCGTTCGACCAGGACTACAGAAAGTGCTAGCTTCGCCCTCAAATAGCCCGCACCCGCCCGCGCCCCTAACCTGCGGCCGGCGTGCGCGCCCCTTGATTGAGGAGGAAGCCCCGTGAACGCACTTCCCCCCGTAAGGCGCCGGCTGCTCGGCTCGGCGCTGCGCAAGCACCGGGAGAGCCTTGGCTACACCCTGGATCAGGCTGCCCGGATCCTGGACTGCGACCGTTCGAAGATCAGCAGGATTGAGACCGGCCAGCGCGGCATTCGCCCCAAGGAGCTCCGCGAGCTGCTCACCGAGTACGGCGTGGCCGACGGCGAGCAGGAAGCGCTGCTCGCGATTGCGCACAGCGGCAGGCAGACCGGCTGGTGGCTTGACTACGCGGACGTGCTCTCGGCGGCCGGTCAGGACTACGTGATCATGGAGCTGGCCGCGACCGAGATCCTCGCGTTCGAGCCGAACCAGGTTCCCGACCTGCTGCAGACCCCGGAGTACGCCAGCGCGCTGGCCGACGCCGACGCGAACGCGAGCGACGACGATCAGCGCGAGCACGCGATCGAGGTCAAGCTGGCCCGGCAGCGGATCGTGCTCGGCGATCGGTCGCCGAAGCTGGAGGTCGTGATCACCGAGGGGGCGCTGCGCCAGGCGGTCGGCGGACCGCGGGTGATGAGGGACCAGCTCGGGTGGCTCGCCGCCGTGGCCGACGCCGGCCGGGTGACCGGGCTGCCCGGCGACGGCGGGTCGGCCTCGGCCGACTCGGCTCCGGTCTCGCTTCAGGTGCTTCCGTTCGCCGCGGGCGCCCACGCGGCAGCGGGCTGCGGTCCGATGACGATCCTGCGGTTCGCGCGGAACCAGGGGATCGGGGTCGTGCACCTGTCCGGCCTGTCGGGTGGCGTCAGCCTCGGTGAGGCGGCCGAGGTGGGTCGCTATCTGCGGACGTTCGCGCAGCTACGGTCGGCCGCGCTCGCTCCGGCGGCGTCGGCGCGACTGCTGCGCGCGATCGCGAGGGGGGAGCGGTAACCGCTACGCGCTAGCCGCGTCGGCGGTCTGTCCTCCCGAAACCGAGACTCCAGAAACCGAGGCCCCAGAAACCGAGGCTTCCAAAACCGGGGCCTCGGCGACCGCTGCCTCGATGACCTGGGTCAGCGGCACCACGTGGACGGGCTGCGCAAGCTGTTTGTTGACGTCGGCCAGCTTCGAGATCAGGTCCTGGATGTCACGAAGCTGCTGGGTGTCAACGCGCACACCGTTGCGGGAAATCATGAACGAGCACTCCTGGGTCGAGATAGGGGGGACTCGACAGGCAAGCAACGCCGTTGGTGCCTAGCTAGGGTTATCTTACCGTGATTTGGGGGACTTGTCGCCAGTTCGGGGGTGATATTCGCCTTGGCGGGAAATCTGCCGCGCTTGCGGTGTCCGTATGCGATAACCGTATAGCGGAGGCCGGGTGCGCTGCCACCGCGATGATCAAAATGGCCCTCTGGATTGGCAAATCCGCAGGTCAGCGGTGGTACGAGATTGGCATGACGACAACGGGCTATTGGGACTATTCCGCTGCAAATGCACGTTCTCGATGCACGCGTGCGAACGTAGTGTGCGCATGCACGTGCAGGCAGTGCGATGACCGTCTATGCGGAAAATCCCGCGCACGGGAATAATGCACGGAATTAATGCACCTGAATATGCACGTTACGGACAGCCGTGCAGCTGCACGTGCGGCGGACGGCGGCCAACTCCGGCGAGGCCGGGCTCGGCCGTCCGCGGTGGCCGCTGATCAGCGCCGGGGGGCGATCCGGCGGCCGTGCGCGCCCATCGCCGCGACCAGATCGTCCGCGGTCAGCGGCGGGACGGGCAGTTCGGTCACGCTGTCGCGGGCGGGCCGGAGCCCGTCGATGAGCATGGCCAGGTAGCGTCGCCAGACCTCGGGCCGGCTGGTGGCGGCGTACTCGGCGGCCGAGCCGAGCATGTAGGCGATGAGCTTGACGTCGGTGGCGTCGAAGTCGGCGCGCAAGTCGCCTGACGCCTGGGCGCGCTCGACCAGCCTGCTGACGACCGGTCGCATCTGGTCGCGGGCGTAGCAGATCCGGTCCTTGCCGTAGGTGGAGAACATCATCAGCTGCCGCAGGCCGATGTTGGCCGCCATCATCTCGGTCGCTGTCTCCAGGTAGGAGACGAAGGCCTGCCACGGGTCGGGCTGCGTTAGCGCCTGCTCGGCCAGCTCGACCAGCGCGTCGACCCGGTCCCTGAAGAGCTCCTCGATCAGCGACTCCTTGTCAGGGAACCGTCGGTAGACAGTGCCGACCCCGACGCCGGCCGCGCGGGCGACGTCGTCCAGGGTGGCGTCGAGTCCGCGCTCGGACAGCAGCTCGGCGGCGGCGGCGAGGATGCGCTGCCGGTTCCGCTCGGCGTCCCGCCGGAGCGGGCGGTCGCACACTCCGTCGAGGCCCGCTACCTCCGTGTGAGCTTCCATAACCATCAGTGTACCCTTAACGGAGGAACTTTCTCCGCTTCGTGTTACCCTCGAACCATAAACGGAACGCAACCCTCCAGATTGGTGGTCGGAATGTCCGAGGCAAGCGTCCCCGCCTCCGCGGGGCCGGGCGGCGGGGCGCAGGGGGCCTGGTCGGGCGGGTCGGCCGAGCCCGACCCGCGGCGTTGGCTGATCCTCATCGTCATCGCGATCGCCCAGCTGATGGTGGTGCTCGACGCGACGGTGATGAACATCGCGCTGCCCTCCGCCCAGAACGCGCTGCACTTCAACGACGTGGACCGGCAGTGGATCGTGACGGCCTACTCGCTCTCATTCGGCAGCTTGCTGCTGTTCGGCGGGCGGCTGGCGGACTTGATCGGCCGGCGGGTGATGTTCATTACCGGCCTGGCCGGCTTCGCGGTCGCCTCGGCCATCGGCGGCGCCTCGGTCAACTTCACGATGCTGGTGTCGGCCCGGGCCGCCCAGGGCGTCTTCGGCGCGATGCTGGCGCCGGCCGCGCTCTCGCTGCTCGCCACCACCTTCACCATCCCCAAGGAGCGGGGCAAGGCGTTCGGCATCTACGGCTCGGTCGCGGCCGGCGGCGGCGCGGTCGGCCTGCTGCTCGGCGGCGTGCTGACCTCGTACCTGTCCTGGCGCTGGTGCCTGTACATCAACCTGTTCTTCGCCGCCCTGGCGATCGCGGGCGCGGTGGCGTTCCTGCACGGCCGGCAGGGGCCGAGGTCGGCGCAGCTGGACGTCCCCGGCGTGCTGCTGGTCTCGAGCGGCGTGTTCTGCCTGGTGTACGGGTTCTCCAACGCGGCCACGCACAGCTGGGGCACGCCGTCGACGTACGGGTTCCTGGCCGTCGCGGTCGTGCTGCTGTCGGCGTTCGCGTTCTGGATGGGCCGCGCCAAGCACCCGCTGCTGCCGCCGAGGGTGGTCCTCGACCGCAACCGCGGGGCCGCGTATCTCGGCATCCTGCTGGCGGGCGCGGGAATGTTCGGCGTCTTCCTGTTCGTCACCTACTACCTGCAGGACACGCTGCACTACTCGCCGGTCATCACCGGGGTCGCGTTCCTGCCGATGGTCGCGTGCATCGCGCTGTCGTCGAACCTGTCCAACATCGTGCTGATGCCGAGGATCGGCCCCAAGCCGATCGTCTCCAGCGGGCTGCTCCTCGCTGCGGTCGGCGTCGTGCTGTTCACCAGGATCGGCGTGCACTCCACGTACGCCGGGACCGTCCTCCCGGCGCTGCTGCTGACCGGCCTGGGCCTTGGCCTGATGTTCTCCACCGCGTTCAACACCGGCACCTACGGGGTGGCCCCGCAGGACGCGGGGGTGGCGTCGGCCACGGTCAACACCGGGCAGCAGCTGGGCGGCTCGATTGGCACCTCGCTGCTGAACACGATCTTCGCCTCCGCGATGGCGAGCTACCTCGCCAGCCACCTGGTCCCGCACAGCTCGGCGGCGGTGGTCGGGTCGGTGACCGCCACCGCGGTCGTGCACGGCTACATCGTCGCGTTCTGGTGGGTCGCCGGGATCTTCCTGTTCGGCGCGATCGTCTGCGGCGCCCTCATGCGCCGCGGCCCCCTCCAGGGCCGCGCCCCGGCCACGCCCACCGCCGCCCCGGCCGGCTCCGCCGACCCATCCGGGTTCGAATCAACCACCCCGGTCACCACCCCCGAATAACCCCGCAGACCCGCGGCCGGCCCACCCGCCCCCGCCGCAAACCCCACCCCCCCGCACGCAACCCCCACCCCCCCGCACGCAACCCCCCCCCGCACGCAACCCCCACCCCCCGCACGCAACCCCCACCCCCCGCACGCACCCCCCCCGCACGCAACCCCACCCCCCCTGGCAGCAACCCTCCACCCCTGAGATAACAGCAAGAAATGGCTCTCCTTCGAACGGGCGCCGAAGACGATGGACCGTTGTCTACACGCGGATGTCAACGGTCCATCATCCGGTTCAACCGTGCCGGGGATCGGATAACAGCAAGGAGCGCGGAACGCGAAATTATTGTGCGACGTTTCAATACGATTTCCGAATGTTTTGTCGCACAATAATCGAGACCTTCCGCGCGAGCTGGATAACAGCGAGAAACGTAGGGTGTGTAGCGTGCGTGCCACCGCCGTTGAGCGGGCGGCGGTGCGAGGGAACCGAGCCTGGGTGGCCGGCGCTGGCGGTCAGGGCTTGCGGGTCCGTTGCGGGTGACGTTGCCGGGCCGGGGCGGGCGGCGATCGCCGGGCCGGCTCGGTGAGCTGGGGGAGCGCGATCGCGAAGCTGGTCCGGCCGGGGCGGCTGGTGACTAGGACGGCGCCGCCGTGGGCGGCGACGACGGCGTCCACGATCGCGAGGCCGAGGCCGGTCGACGAGGTGTTGGTGGTGTGCGAGCGGGATGTGTCGGCCCGCGTGAACCGCTCGAATAGGTCGGGTAGCAGGTCGGGCGGGATGCCGGGGCCGTTGTCGGTGACCGACACGACCAGCCGGGGCGGCGGCGGGATGGTGCCGCGGCGGACCGTCTGCCCGGCCAGGGCGGCCTCGGCGTCGGGCAGCGAGTCGCCGACCCGGACGGTCACGGTGGCGCCGTCGGGGGTGTGCTTGCCCGCGTTCGAGAGCACGTTGGCGAGGACCTGGTGCAGCCGGTGCTCGTCCCCGCTGACGAGCACCGGGTCGTCGGGCAGCTCCAGGACCCAGCGGTGGTCCCGGCGGGCGACCTGGGCGTCGCTGGTCGCGTCGATGACCAGCCGGGTCATGTCGACCGGCTCGGACGCCAGCGGGCGGCCGGCGTCGAGCCGGGCGAGCAGCAGCAGCTCGTCGACCAGGTCGCTCATCCTGGTCGATTCCGATAGCACCCGGCCGAGCGCGTGGGTGACCTGCTCGGGCGAGTCGCCGGGGTGGCGCAGCGCCAGCTCGGCGTAGCCGCGGATGGCCGACAGCGGGGTGCGCAGCTCGTGCGACGCGTCGGCGGCGAACCGGCGGAGCCGGGCCTCGCTGGCGGCGCGCCGTCGGAGCGCGGTCTGCACGTGGCCGAGCATCCGGTTGAAGGCGAGGCCGAGCTGCCCGGTCTCGGTCGCCGGGTCGGTGTCGGGGACGCCGGACGGCAGCTCGACCTGGTCCGATTCGAGCGGCAGCTCGGCCACCTGCGACGCGGTGGCGGCGACGCGGCGGAGCGGGCGCAGCGAGAACCTGACCCAGAGGGTCCCGCCGGCGCCGGCCAGCAGCAGCACCGCGCCGAAGACGGCCGCCTCGGCCAGCGCCACGTCGCGGAGCAGGTCGTGCAGCTGGGACAGCGGCAGGCCGGTGATATAGACGGTCCCGTCGCCGTCGGGGTCGCTGACCGCGGTGAGCAGGAACGTGCCGCCCGCCCCGCTCAGGTCGCGCGTGGTGGGCAGGAAGTACTGGCTGCCCGGTCCGGACCCCGGGTGCGTGGCCAGCGACGGGGGGATGCTGCGGAGAGTCTGCTCGTCGGCCGCCGACAGCCGGTAGGAGTTGTCGCCGACGACGGTGGCTATCACCTGATTGTGCCCGACGGCGGCGACGAATGTTCCCTCGGCGAGACCCAGGCACTTCGACAGGTTGACGGGACTCGGCTTCGCGCCCGCGGGCGAGGGGGTGACGGTCGGGGTCTCTCCGCGGGCGTCGTCGGAATCGGCCGTGCCTGGCTGCCCGCTGGCTCCATCATCGGCGTTGGGGTGTCGGCAGTCGTACGCCAGGCCGGTCGCGGTCTGCAGGTTGCTGTCAAGCTCGCGCGCGAGCGAGTTTTGCACGGCCAGGTAGGTGACAACGCCCACGGTGGCGCAGGCGAGGGCCAGCAGCACGAGCAGGCCGGCGATCAGCCTGCCGCGCAGCGTCCGGGGGAGAACCCTGGCCCGGGGATGAACCGTCATCGGCCGCTCGTCGTCAGACGGCCGGCTTCAGCACGTAGCCGACGCCGCGGACGGTGTGGATGAGCGGAGCCCGGCCCGCGTCGATCTTCTTGCGCAGGTAGCTGATGTAGAGCTCGACCACGTGGGCCTGGCCGCCGAAGTCGTAGTTCCACACCCGGTCGAGGATCTGCGCCTTCGACAGGACCCGCCGGGGATTGCGCATCATGAACCGGAGGAGCTCGAACTCGGTCGCGGTGAGCTCGATGAGCTCGCCGCCGCGGCGGACCTCGCGGGCGTCCTCATCCATGGTCAGGTCGGCCACCGTGAGCGCCCCCTCGCTGCTGGTCTTGGCCAGGTTGGCGCGGCGCAGCAGCCCGCGCAGCCGGGCCAGGACCTCCTCGAGGCTGAACGGCTTGGTCACGTAGTCGTCGCCGCCCGCGGTCAGCCCGGCCACCCGGTCCTCGACCGCGTCGCGGGCGGTCAGGAAGAGCACGCAGACGTCGGGGAGCTCGGCCCGCAGCCGGCGCATCACCTCGAGGCCGTCGAAGTCGGGGAGCATGATGTCGAGGACCACCGCGTCCGGCCGGAATTCGCGCCCGGACTTGATCGCCTCGGTGCCGCTGCCCGCGGTCTGCACCGACCAGCCCTCGTACCGCAGCACGCTGGACAGGAGTTCGGCCAGGCTGGGCTCGTCGTCCACGACGAGCACCCGGACCTGGGTGCCGTCCGCGTGCTGGGTGCCGGCGCCGCGGTCGGCGACGGTGGCGACGGTGGCGACGCTACTCTGCTCATCGGGCATGATCACATGACTCATTCGTGGACGCTGGGAACGGCTGTGTCGGTTAGAGGATGGCAAGACCAGCGACGGGCAACGTGTGAATTAGATATGGATTCCCTCTGAACCCGTTATTCATGCGCTCAGCAGGCGCGCGAGCTTGGAGCCGTGGCCGGCCGGGCGGGCGCCGGCCGCGAACAGCCGGTCCGCGGCGGCGCGCTGGAACTCCGGCGCGGCGGTCGGCACCTCGACCTCGATCTCGCGCCAGCGGAGCGACCCGGCCGACGTCTCCGGGAGGCGGCGGGCGGTCACCTGGTCGTCGGCGACCTCCGCCAGCAGGGTGCCGTCGGCGCTGGTGAGAGTCACCACGGTCCGTTCGGTGACAAGGATTGCAATGGGCGCGAGGGGGAGGCCGCCGGTGACCTCGGCCACCCGCGACGCGAGGCGCCCGGGGACCGCCGGCGCACCCGCTCCGTCGTCGCCGCCGGCGTCGAGGGGCTCCTGCACCTCGCGGCGGGCGGACACGTCGCCGGGGAGCCCGGCGCCAGCCGACTGCGCGCCGCCCGCAGGGAGCTTGAGGTGCCATCCGGCGTCGGTGCCGCCGGTGCGGCGGCGAAGGGTGATCTTGGCAGCCTGCAGCCGGCCGTCGTCGGTGTCGAAGTAGGTGGCCGACAGGCGGTGCACTACCGGCTCAGCGGCCGTCACCCCGGCCGTGACGGCGGTGAAGTCGGGCCGCTCGAAATCTTGGTCCACGTCGAACTTCTGCTCGATCTCCAGATGGTCAGCCATTGCCGCGCCTCCCGCAGGTCGCCCATGATGCTGTCACCGGATCGAGGCTAACGCACGCGGTAACGGGGAGACGGCGAACTCGTGCCGCGCGCTCAGGTGCCCGATCGACTGACCGGTGGCGGGGTCGAAGAAGTGCAGCTTGCCGGTGTTCACGACGAGTTCGAGCGGCTGGCCGGCCCGCGGCGCGCAGCGGGCCGAGACCCGGGCGGTCCACAGCGACATCCCGCCCGCCAGGGCGGAGACGGCCTCGTCCTCCTCGGCGTTGCGCGCGCCGGCGCCGGCGAACCACGCGTGATCGATCGGCGGGGCGTCGACCGGGAAGATCGCGTGCGTCTGCGTCCCGAGCTCGGCGGTCGCGGTGACCGTGACCGGGAACCGCGCCCAGGACCCGTCGCGGCGCGACCCGTCGCCGTGGGCCGCGTCGTCGAAGTGCGACGGGCGGATCCCGACGATCACTCTCCGGCCGAGGTAGTCGGCCAGCCCCGGCCGTGACTCGAGCACGGCGGCCGGGACCGGGAGCGCGTGCCCCGCGAACGTCACCGTCGGCCCGCCGTCGCGGACCAGGCGGGCCTCGGCGAAGTTCATCGCCGGGAACCCGATGGACCCGGCCACGAACAGGTTGGCGGGGAACTCGAACAGCCGCTGCGGGGTGTCGGCCTGCTGGATTCTGCCGTCCAGCATCACGCACACCCGGTCCCCGAGCGTCATCGCCTCGGCCTGGTCGCGGGTCACGTAGACGGTGGTGACGCCCAGCCGCTCGCGCATCTGGCCGAGCACCGTCCGCATCGACGCCCGCAGGCTGGGGTCGAGGTTCGACAGCGGCTCGTCCATCAGGAACGCGCGCGGCTCGCGGGCGATCGCCCGCCCCATCGCGACCCGCTGCCGCTGCCCGGCCGACAGCGTGGCCGGGTGGCGCGACAGGTACCGCTCGAGCCCCAGGATCCGCGCCGCCCGCGCCACCCGCCGCGCGATCTCCTCCCTCGACGTGCCGCGCAGCCGCAGCCCGAAGGCCAGGTTCTGCTCCACCGTCATCCGCGGGTAGAGCGCCTGACCCGGGGAGACCAGCGCGATGTCCCGCTCCCGCGGCGGCAGGTGGCTCGCCGCCCGCCGGCCGATCGAGATCGTCCCGCCGTCGATCTCCTCCAGGCCGGCGATCGACCGCAGGGCGGTCGACTTGCCGCACCCGGAGGGGCCGAGCAGCACCATGAACTCACCGTCCGCCACCGCGAGGCTCACGTCGTCGAGCGCCTTCAACCCGCCCCGATAGACCTTGTCGACATGATCGAGGGCGATCTGGGTCATGCGTAACTCCTAGGTCAGAGGGCGGTGGCGCGCGCGCTCCCGGAATCGCGGGAGTCGGCGATGATGAGCTCTCCGACGGATCCCGCGAGCACGTCGCGCGCCTCCGCGCTGAGCCCCGAGTCGCTGATCAGGACGCTGGCGTCGGCCAGCGAGGCGATCGCCGAAAGGCCGATGATCCCCCATTTGGTGTGGTCGGCGAGGACCACCAGGCGGCTGGCGGAGGCCACCATCGCCCGGTTCATCTCGGCTTCCATGAGGTTGGGAGTGGTGAAGCCGCTCACCGGGTCCATGCCGTGCACGCCCATCAGCAGGCAGTCGACGTGCAGGTCGCTCACGGTCTTGACCGCGATGGGCCCGACCAGCGCGTCGGACGGCGTCCTGACCCCGCCGGTGAGCAGGACGGTCTGGGTGGAGTCGCCGTTGACGAAGAGGTAGTCGGCGACCCGCACCGAGTTGGTCACGACGGTCAGCGCGGGGATCCGCGCCAGGTGAACCGCGAGCGCGTACGTAGTGGTGCCCGCGCTGACCGCGATCGTCGCCCTGGGCTGCACCAGCGCCGCCGCCGAGGCGGCGATCAGCTCCTTGGCGGCCGGCTCGCGCCATGACTTCGCCTCGAACCCCGGCTCGTCGCTGGTGCCCTGCTGGGGGACGGTGGCGCCGCCGTACACCTTCTTCACCAGGCCCCGGGCCGCCAGCGCGTCGATGTCGCGGCGGACCGTCATGTCCGACACCCCGAGCAGCTCGGCCAGTTGCACGATGCGGGCGCCGCCGGACCGCTCGACCTCCGCCAGGATCCGGTCCTGCCGCTGGGCGGGAAGCATGCTCGGCGTCACCTCAGATGATTCCATCACTGTGTCCCAGGGTCGTGCGGCCGGTGAAGGATCTAACAACATGTGGTCACTATCTAGCATCTGATCACACGGAGATGTCAAGATATGTGGTGTTCGTCCACCAGGATTGTTACGGACGCGTTTCTATTGCCGTTCTCGGCTGACGCCATATCAAACATTGACACCCCGGGCGCCGTGCCGCGTCCGTCCTCAGCCGCCCGGCGCGATACCGGGGGGGCCGGGCGTGTTGTGCTGCCCGATCAGGTCCAGGGCGCGATCGCGGTCGCGCGCCTCGACGGCGTCGACGATCGCCGCGTGCAGGGCGTGCCGCTCGGCCATGACCTCGGGGACGGGGTCGTTCCCGTAGGGCAGGAAGGCGAGGGTGTGGGACTCGATGTGATCGAGCAGGTTCACGTACATCGAGCGGAGCATCGGGTGCGGGCTGACGGCGGCGACGCGGGCGTGCAGCGACCAGTTGGCGTGCACGAAGCCGACCACGTCGCTGCCGCTGCACGGCGGCGGCCATCTTGGCCAGGATCTCGCGCAACTCGGCGATGTCGGCGGGCGACGCATGCCAGAGCGCGTCCTCGATCAGCAGGGCGTCGAGGGCGTCGCGGATGCGGATCGCCTCGGCCACCGACGTCTGATCGCCGTCCAGGGCGAGCACCGAGTTGCCGAGGCGCACCATCGGCGACTGCGCGGCCGCGAACACGCCGCCGCCGGGCCCGGGCCGGACCAGCACCAGGCCGCGGGACTGGGTGATCCGCAGCGCCTCGTTGAACGTGCCGACCGACACCGCGCAGCGGGCCCGCAGCTCTTCCTTCGACCCGAGCCGGTCGCCGGGCGCGGCCGCCTCGGCGATCGCGATGAGCTGCGCCGCCGCCGATTCCCCGCGGGACAGCCGGGGGATGCTCATAGCGCTCGTCGCCTCCTGTCGCTCGGGTCGCCGTCTCGGCCGCCGGTCCGGCCGCATGGAATTCCTCATAAACATTACGGTTCGACGTCTTGACAGGTCAATGGCGTGGCGCGCAGCATCGTAGGGAAATCATCATGAGGAATTCGAGGAGGAGTGCCCGATGCGTGTCGGCAACCTGGACGGCCGGCTGGTGATCGTGACCGGCGAGGCCGGCCATGAGATCGGCTACGACGTCGAGAAGAGCAGCGGCGGCCAGTTCAGCGCCGACCCGCAGGCCGTCTACGACGTCTGGGGCGCGTTCACCGCGTGGGCGGCCGCGGGCCAGTTCATCGACGGGACGCCCGTCCGGCCCGAGGCGCTCGGCTCGCCCGCCCCCGCGCCCCGGCAGGTGTTCGGCATCGGCCTCAACTACCGCGAGCACGCCGCCGAGGCCGGCTTCGACGCGCCGGCCGGGGAGCCGCCCGTGTTCACCAAGTTCCCCAGCTCCATCACCGGCCCGCGGGGCGACATCGAGATGCCGACCGGCGGGAACGTCGACTGGGAGGTCGAGTTGGTCGTCGTCATCGGCCGCCGCGCGCACCGGGTCGGGGCGGACGAGGCCCTCGACTACGTGGCCGGCTACGCGGTCGGGCAGGACGTCTCCGAGCGGAAGCTCCAGGTGGCCGCGCAGCCGCCTCAGTTCAGCATGGGCAAGTCACTGCCCGGCTTCGGCCCGATCGGCCCCTGGCTGGTCACCCTGGACGAGGTCGCCGACCCCAACGACCTCGAGCTCGGCTGCGAGGTCAACGGCGAGTCGGTCCAGCTCAGCCGGACCAGCCAGCTGATCTTCTCGGTCCCCGCGCTGATCGAGAACCTGTCCGCCAGCGTCCCGCTGCTGCCGGGCGACGTCATCTTCACCGGTACCCCCTCCGGCGTTGGGCTCGGCCGCAAGCCCCCGCGCTATCTCGCCGACGGCGACGTGCTGACCACCCACATCGAGGGCCTCGGCGAGATGCGGCACCGCTTCGTCGCCGCGGAAGGGTAGCCCGCCATGGCCCTGCACCGGCTGACCCACATCGTCATGGGCGTGCCCAACGTCGAGGAGACGGCCGCCTACTACGCGGAGTTCGGCCTCATCCCCGGCGTCGCCGACCAGGCGGTACCGGGTGAGCGCACGTTCGCCACCGTCGACGGCGGCGAGCAGCTGACCATCGTGCACTCGAAGCGGCGGCGGCTGGTGCGGCTCGGCATCGGCGTCGACGATCCGGACGACCTCGACCGGGTCTCGGCCGCGCTGGCCGCTCTCGGGGTGCCGGCCGGGCGCAACGAGATCAGCGTCCGGGCGGAGGATCCGGGCACCCAGGTGACCGTCCGGGTGGAGATCGCCGCCCGCGTCGCCCAGGAGCCGACCCCGGCCCCGGCCTTCAACGCCCCGGGGGTGACGGCAAGGACCGACGAGCGGGCGCCGGGCATCCTCCGCGAGCGGCCGGTCCGGCCGCGCAAGCTCGGCCACGTGGTGCTCGGCTCGACCGACCGGGAGACCTCGCAGAGGTTCTTCACCGACGGCATCGGGCTCAAGGTCAGCGACGAGGTGCCGGGGATCGCGGCGTTCCTGCGCTGCTCCACCGACCATCACAACGTGCTCGTGCAGCAGGCCCCGGTGGCGTTCCTGCACCACACGTCGTGGCAGGTCGACGACGTGGACGAGGTCGGCCGGGGCGCCTCGGCGATGCTCGAGGCGGACCCGTCGCGGCATACCTGGGGCCTCGGCAGGCACTTCATCGGCTCCAACTTCTTCTGGTACCTCAAGGACCCGGCCGGCAACTTCTCCGAGTACTACTCCGACCTGGACTGCATCGTCGATGACGCGCTGTGGAACCCGGGCGTGTGGGAGGGCGCCAGGTCGCTGTGGGCCTGGGGGCCGCCGCCGCCCGCGTCGTTCCTCGCCCCCGATGACCTCGGCGCGCTGATGACCGGCGCGCACCAGGCCCCCTGATGTCTCACGACACTGCGGCCCACGACACCGTGTCCGACGACACCGCGGCCCACGACACCGCGGCCCACGACACCGCGTCCGACGACACCGCACACGCCGGCGCCGCCGACGGCCACGATGCCGTGCCGCCGATCTGGCGCCCCGATCCCGCCGTCGCGGCCGACTCGGCGATCGCCGCGTTCGGCCGGCTCGTGACCGACCGCACCGGAGTCCAGTTCGGCGAATACCGTGACCTGTGGCGCTGGTCGGTTGACCACCTGGAGGAGTTCTGGGTCGCGGTCTGGGACTTCTTCGGCATCGAGGCGGACGGCGGCCACGCGGTGGCGCTCGATCAATCCGCCGCCGCCATGCCCGGCGCCCGCTGGTTCCCCGGCACCCGGCTCAACTACGCCGAGCACGCCCTCCGCCGCCGACCCGGCGACGACGACATCGTGGCCGTCACCACCGTCAGCGAGGACGGCGCCGCCAGCCACACGACCTGGGCGCAGCTGCGGGCCCAGGTCGCGGCGCTCGCCCAGTGGCTCCGCGAGGCCGGCGTCCGGCCCGGCGACCGGGTGGTCGGCTACCTGCCCGACACCACCCCCACGCTGGTCGCGTTCCTTGCCGCCGCCAGCGTCGGCGCGATCTGGTCGGCCTGCGCGCCGGACTACGGCGCCGACGGCGCCGCCGCCCGGTTCGCCCAGCTCGCCCCGGTGGTCCTGTTCGCCGCCGACGGCTACCGGTGGAACGGCCGGGTGCACGACCGCCGCGGCGAGGTGGCGGCGCTGCAACGGGCGCTGCCCACGCTGCGGGCCACCGTGCACGTCACCAACGTCGGCCTGCCGCTCCCGGCCGAGCCCGGCGGCGGCGCCGTGACCACCACCTGGGAGGAGGCGACCGCGCAGCCGGCCGAGCTCCGCTTCGACCGGGTCGACTTCGACGCGCCGCTGTGGGTGCTGTTCTCATCCGGCACCACCGGCCTGCCCAAGGGCATCGTGCACGGACACGGCGGCGTCCTGCTCGAGCACTGCAAGCTCCTTGGCCTGCACCTCGACGCTGGCCCGGGCAGCCCCGTGTTCTGGTACACCACCACCAACTGGATCATGTGGAACATCGTCGCGTCCGCCCTGCTGGTCGGCGCGCCGATCGTGCTCTACGACGGCAGCCCGGCCTACCCGGACCCCCAAAGGCTGTGGCAGATCGCCGCCGACCAGCGCGTCGCCGTGCTCGGAGTGAGCCCCGGCTACCTGCTCGGGTGCGCGAAGGCGGGCCTGCGCCCCGGCCGCGATCTCGACCTCGGCCGGCTGCGCACCCTCGGCTCGACCGGCTCCCCGCTGACCGCCGCCTCCTACCACTGGGTGCACGACAACGTCGGCCCTGGCGTCCAGGTCGCCTCGTCGAGCGGCGGCACCGACGTGGCCAGCGGGTTCGCCGGCAGCGCCCCGACCACCGACGTCTGGGCGGGTGAGATCTCCGCCCCCAACCTCGGCGTCGCCCTCGCCGCCTGGAACGACGCCGGCCAGCCGGTGACCGGCCAGGTCGGCGAGCTGGTGGTCACCAGGCCGATGCCGTCGATGCCGCTGTACTTCTGGAACGACCCCGACGGCGCGCGCTACCACGACGCCTACTTCGACACCTTCCCCGGCGTCTGGCGGCACGGGGACTGGATGGAGGTGACCGAGCGCGGGAGCGTGATCGTGTCGGGCCGGTCCGACTCCACCCTCAACCGCAACGGGGTCCGGCTCGGCAGCGCCGACATCTACGCCGTGGTCGACAAGCTCCCGCAGCTGGCCGAGTCGCTGGTGATCGGGGCCGAGCTCGGCGACGGCGGCTACTGGCTGGTGCTGTTCGTCGTGCTGGCCCCCGGCGGTGCCCTCGACGACGAGCTCAGGCGGCAGATCACCACCGAGATCGCCGCCCACGCGTCGCCCCGGCACGTCCCCGACGACATCATCGCGGTCACCGCCATCCCGCACACCCGCACCGGGAAGAAGCTGGAGGTCCCGGTCAAGCGGATCATCCAGGGCCATCCGCTCGAGCGGGTCGTCGCCCGCGACGCCGTCGACGACTACGACGCGCTCACCCAGTTCACCGCCTACGCCGGCCACCGCGAGGAAACCTCGGCATGACCGCGCCCGCGCCGCCGCCCCGGTCTCGCCCGCTGGTGCTGCGGAACGTCACCGTCGTCGACACCCGCGACGGCGCCCTCGCCCCCGGCGTCGACGTCCTCATCGCCGACGGGATCATCC
The DNA here is from genome assembly GCA_963836195.1 of uncultured Actinomycetota bacterium. GTDB lineage: Bacteria > Actinomycetota > Actinomycetes > Streptosporangiales > Streptosporangiaceae > Trebonia. The sequence continues at coordinate 388,376 of CAWIIX010000030.1, forward strand.
GCGCGATCACGACCGCCGACCCGGCCATGGCAGCGGCGACGTCAACCGACGCCGAGGTCGTCGACGGGTCGGGCAGGTACCTGATCCCCGGCTTCCTCGACATGCACGCGCACTCGCTCAACGACAAGCACCCGGCCGGCGGCCTCGAGCTCATGCTCGCCCACGGCATCACCGGCTTCCGCCAGATGGCCGGCTCACCGCAGCTGCTCAGGGAACGCGCGACCGGCACGCTGCCGCTGCCGGCCGACTCGCCCGGCGTGCTGGCGCTGCCCGGCGCGCTGCTCACGCCGCTGAACGCAGGAACGATCGCGGACGCGGTCGCCGCCGTCCGCGAGCAGGCGGCCGGGGGCGCCGACTTCATCAAGATCGCGCTGATCACCCCGGACGTCTTCTTCCCGGCGGTGGCCGAAGCGACGCAAGCTGGGCATCCCGGTCGCCGGGCACCTGCCGGCCGGGATCGACGTGTCCCGCGCCTCCCGGGCCGGCATCCGGGCGATCGAGCACCTCGGCCCCGGCCTCACGATCATCGCCGGCTGCTCCACCGACGAGGTCTCGCTGGCGGAGGCGATCGCCGGCCTGCCCGCGCCCCGGCTGCCCAGCGTCAAGCTCCCGTTCATGGACCGGATCCTGATGCGGGTGCTCCGCCAGGTAGTGATCAACCCGGTCAACCGCTCGACCCCGGCCGAGGTCGAGATCCTGCAGCAGGCGGTCGACACGTTCAGCGAGGAGCGGGCGGCCGAGCTCGCCGAGCAGTTCGTGGAGGACGGCACCTGGCAGGTGCCGACGCTGATCCGGCTGCGCACCCAGTACCTGTGCGACGCCCCCGAGTTCAGCGACAACCCGGACCTGCAGTACATGGCCGAGTCGACGACCAAGGCCTGGCAGGGCGCGACCGGAACCTTCGTGAAGAAGTTCCCGCCGCCGTCGCGGGCGACCTTCCGCGCCGCCTACGAGGTGCTGCTGCGGATGACCAAGATCTTCAGCGACGGCGGGGTGCCGATGCTGGCGGGCAGCGACGCCGTCGGCGCCGCCTGGGAGATCCCGGGACCCGCACTGCACCGCGAGTTCGACGAGCTCGCCCGGGCGGGCGTCCCCGCGCTGCGCATCCTCCAGATGACCACCCGCGACGCGGCCGACTTCCTCGGCGCCAGCTCCACCATGGGCACCGTCGAGGTCGGCAAGAACGCCGACCTGGTGCTGCTCGACGCCGACCCGGTCGACGACGCGGCGAGCCTCCACCAGGTCGCGGCCGTGATCCGCAACGGCCGCCACTACCCGTCGGCCGACCTGGCCGCGCTCAAGGACCGGGTCCGCTCCGCCCACCCCGCCACCTGACTCCGCCCACAAGCAGAAATTCCAAATCGTCTCGCCCGAACGGACCGGGCTGACTCAGGGCAGCAGCGCCAGCTTGCCCACGGTGGCCCGCGTTTCCAGCTCCGCCAGCGCCTTCGGCCCGTCCGCGAGGTCGTAGACCGCGGGCGGGCGTGGGGTGAGCACCCCGGCCCCCATGAGCGCGAACAGCTCGCCCATGACCTCGCCGAAGATCTGCGGCGCGGACTGGATCAGCACGCCGATGTTGAGGCCGATGAGGTGGACCTGGTGCGTGTAGACCAGGCCCCGGTTGGTGATCGCGGCGTCCCCGGCGACCGAGCCGGTGACGACGACCCGGCCGGTGATCCGCTTGGCGGCGGCCAGGCTGGCGTCGAAGGTGGCGCCGCCGACCGACTCGATCACCAGGTCGACGCCGCCGCCCCCGGTCAGCCGCAGCACCTCGGCCGCGAGATCGGGGCGGCGGGAGTCGAGGATGTGGTCGGCGCCGAGCGCCCGCAGCGCCTCGTGCTTGGCGGGCGAGGCGGTGGCGATCACCGTCGCGCCGTAGTGCCTGGCCATCGTGACCGCGGCCTGGCCGGTTCCCCCGGCCGCGGCGTGGATGAGCACGGTCTGGCCGGCCGCGAGCTGCCCCAGCGGCCGGAGCGCGGCCAGCGCGGTCGGCCAGTTCACGACCAGGCCCAGGATCTCTTCGTCGGACCAGCCGGGGGGCACCGGCACGGCTCCGGCGGCAGGCAGCGTCAGGTACTCGGCGAAGGCGCCGCCCCGCATGTTGACCCCGATGACGTGGACGCCGGGCGCAAGGCTGGTCACCCCGGCGCCCACGGCCACGATCTCGCCCGCCGCTTCGAAGCCCGCGAGGTACGGCGGCTGCGGTCCGCCCGGGAGCGCGCCCCGGGCCATGGAGATGTCGAGGAAGTTGACGCCGGCGGCGGCAACGCGGATCAGCACCTCGCCCGGGCCGGGCGCCGGCACCGGCGCGTCGGTGATCAGGCGAAGGTGCTGCGGGCCATTCAGCGACGTCTGCTGCAGGGCGCGCATGGCGGCGGGGATGCTCATCGGAACCGGCTTCCTTTTCGGGCGTCTTGTTCGAAGGATGTTATTATTTATCGAACGACCAAAAAAGAGTCGCACGCGGCTCCGGCCACTGTCAAGGTAAAGTTGATCGAACGGCAAAGAAAGGCAAGGCGTCCCGATGGCTACTCGCGGCAGGCCGCGCGCGTTCGACCCGGACGCGGCGCTGCGCAGGGCGCTGGACGTGTTCTGGGAGCGCGGCTACGAGGGGACCTCGATCAATGACCTGGTCGAGGCCATGGGGATCGCCTCCGCCAGCATCTACGCCGCCTTCGGGAGCAAAGCGGAGCTGTTCCGCCAGACGATGGGCCTCTACGGCGCGACCCGGGGCGAGCCGCCGCGCAGGGCGCTACGGGAGCAGCCGACGGCCCGCGACGCGATCGAGGCCATGCTCCGCGCCACCGCCGACGAGATCACCCGCCCGGACGACCCGCACTACTGCATGCTCATCCTCGCCGCGCCCACCGGCGCGGTGGAGAACCACGAGGTCCGCGAGTTCCTGGCCGCCGGGCGGCGCGCCATGCTGGCCGAGATCAGGGGCCGCCTCCTGCGCGGCACCGCCGACGGCGACCTCACCGCCTCGCCCGCCACCCTCGACGCCATCGCCCGCTACTACGCCACCGTCGTGCAGGGACTGTCCATCCAGGCCCGCGACGGCGCCAGCCGGGCCGAACTGGAGACGGTCATCACCTGCGCGATGGCCGCCTGGGACACGCTCGCAGCCGCGTCGCCCGGCGCGGAGCCTGTTGCCGACGCCATCGACACCAAAGGACACCTAACGGTTTACCACCGGCCGTGACGCACGACCTCGCCGATCGGGCGACGGTTGGGGGTGACGATCGGCCGCAGCGGGCGGTCGGCCGGGTACCCGATGCCGAGGAGATAGGCCACGTCGTGGTCGTCGGGTACGCCGAGGATATTCCGGGCCTGCTCCTGGTCGCCGACCGAGGAATGGCCGGTGCCGATGCCGAGGTCGGCGGCGGCGACCATCATGGCGTAGGTGGCCTGCCCGAGGTCGTAGGTATCGACCAGCCGAGTGTGGTCGTCGTCGACTACGGGGACGACCAGCGCGATCGCGGCGGCCGCGCCGGCGATGTGGCCCGCCCCGCGCCAGACGGTCGACAGCGCGCGGAGCTGCTCCGGGTCGGTGACGATGATGAAATCCCAGTGCTGCCGGTTAGACGCCGACGGAGCGCGCCAGCCCGCCTCCGCGATTCGCTCCAGGTCGGCCTCTGGCACCGGCTCGGCGCGGTAGCTGCGGACGTTACGCCGGGCACGGATGGCGTCCCAGGTCTCCATGGAGTGGCTCTCCTTCAGTGTCGCCTCACAGAATTACTATTTTAACGATAGACATAGCTGGATCTTGGGCATAGACGGCCACCGCCATTGGTTGCCGGTGAAGAGAGCCGAATCTCCCCCAAGGAGCGCGTCCATGACCGCATCAGTCAGCGAAACCGTCCCCGCCGTCGACGACTTCGCCGCCGAGTGGAATGCCTGGCACCGCCGCCAGGAGGCGCGGCTGTCGGACCCGCACGGATTCCTGGCCATCACCAGCCTGAACTGGCTGACCGACGAGCCGCAGCGGTTCCCGGACGCGCCGGGGGAGTGGTCGACCGGTCCGGACGGCGTCATCGTCGACCTCGCCGAGGGTGAGGAGCTGGTTATCGACGGGTCCCCGGTGCGCGGGCGTCATTCCTTCGGGGTTATCCCTGAGCGGGGCGGCGTCAACGCGGTCTGGGGCGACGCGGTCATCGAGGTCGCCCGGCGCGGCGGCAACGACATCGTCCGGCCCCGGCACCCGGGCAACCCGCTGCGCACCGCGTTCCACGGCACGCCCGCGTACGCGCCCGACCCGCGCTGGGCAGTCACCGCACGCTACGTTCCGTTCCCGGAGCCGCGGCCGACCGCAGTGGGCTCCGTGGTCGACGGTCTCGAGCATGTCTACAACGCCCCCGGGCAGCTGGAGTTCACCCTCGACGGGCGTGACCTCACCCTGACCGCGTTCCCCGGGCACCAGCCAGGCAGCCTGATGGTCCTGTTCACCGACGCCACCTCGGGCGTGACCACGTACGCGGCCAACCGCTCCCTCCAGCTGCCGTCGCCCGCCGCCGACGGAACGCTGGCGCTGGACTTCAACCGCGCCGTCAACCTGCCCTGCGCCTACACCGACCTGGCGACCTGCCCGCTGCCGCCGGCCGAGAACCGGCTGCCGGTCGCGGTCGAAGCGGGGGAGAAGATCCCCTACGAACACGGCTGACGCCGGCTGCGCCCGGCGCCCCCGGTCGATCGGGGCGCCGGGTGACAATGGTCGGGTGATCGACGTCGAGCCCGACCGCTTCGAGGAGATGGTCGCCACCGCGATGGACGGGCTCCCCGAGAGATTCAAAGAGCAGATCAGCAACGTCGCCATCCTGGTCGAGCACAACCCGGGGCCGCCCGGTCTGCTCGGGCTCTACGAGGGCATCCCGCTCACCAGCCGGACCACCCAGTACGCGGGCGCCCTGCCCGACCGCATCACGATCTACCGGCTGGCGATCTGCGCCATCTGCCGGACCGAGGACGAGGTCGCCGAGCAGGTCCGCCGGACGGTTATCCACGAGGTCGGGCACTACTTCGGCATCGACGACGACCGGCTCCACGAGCTGGGCTGGTAAGGGGAACACCCTGATGCCCCGGGCGACGACATCAGGGTCAGAACCGGGCTGATCCCGATCGACTACGGCGACCGCCGGCGGCAGGCTTAAAGCATCAGCCCGGCCGCCGCGGACACCCTGCAGGACGGGCACCCGACCGCAACGGAGACCGATTCTCATGCCTGCCATCTTCGCCATCGCCCTCATCGCCGCCATCGTCATCATCGGCCTCATCGTCGTGAGCGTGCTCGGCTTCGCGCTGCACTTCCTGTTCTCCCCGTGGCTGCTGGTCGCCATCGCGATCCTGGCCTGGATCAAGTTCCGCCCGCGCCGCACCCGCCAGTAACCCCCGTGCCTAGCGCCCCGCTGCCCGGTGACCCCAGACGGTCACCGGGCAGCGCCGTGCCGTCCCACGACATGATCACGCAGACCGCAGGGCCACGCGGTAAGGCTTCTGCACGGTTGCGGCGGTGCTCCCCTGCAGGGCTCGGCCGTTTCGATCGTGGTGACCGCCTCGGCCGCCCCGGCCGTCTGCGCGGCCCGCTCGATCTCCGCGCGCCGGCCTCTCCCAGAAGGCCGCGCCGCGCCCGAGCTCATCCGAGTCCCCGGCCGACACCCCGGTCACCCCGTCAATTTGCTCGCGCAGGATGTCGGCGTGCCCGGCGTGCCGGGTGGTCTCGGTGAGCACGTGCACCAGCACGTTGAACAGCTTCACGTCCGGGCGCGGCCACCATGGCACGTGGCCGGGGGCGTCGATGGCGAGCGCGTCGATGGTCGCGTCCGAGTGCTCCCACACCCGCCGGTACCGGCCGATGATCTCGGCCCGCGTCTCGTCTGCGGTCGCCCACATGTCGGCGCTGAGCGCCGCCTCGTCGCCGTCCCAGCGCGGCACCGGCTCGGGGAACGGCCGACCGAAGATCTCGCCGAAGTACCAGGCCTCCGAGGTCGTCAGGTGCTTGACCAGGCCGAGAAGGTTGGTCCCGGTCGGGGTCAGCGGGCGGCGGACGTCGTACTCCGACAGCCCGTCGAGCTTCCACAGCAACGCCTCGCGGATCCAGCGCAGATCGCCGTGCAGGTACTCTTTCGCGAATTCGTCGATCATGGGGCAGCAGTCTGCCAGCGGCCAGCGGCGCGCTCAACTCGAGCCAGCCGTCTGAAGGCGGGGCATTAGCCCGTATCGCGCGCCTGCCGGGAGCGCGATCCGCGCTATCTGCTCATGCCGGGGCTCCATCGCCCGCTGCTTACGCGGTCGCGGTAATGTGGCTGATCTCGGCCAGGACCGGGAACCTTCGCTCCCACTTTTGCGTCGTGAATTTGCCACGGGGGGAAGGACGCCGGCCATCCGGTAAAACCGAGGAGGTCATCCCTTGTCGGGGAAGATGTCCTCGAGCAGGAGCCTTAGGTCCGCGACACGCCGCGCCTGGCGAGCCGCTCGCCGAGGCGGCGGAAGGCATCCTCGAGGGCCGCCCTGTCGAGCAGCGGCGAGGCATCACTCACGCCGCGTCGATTTCGTAGTCGGCAACGAACACGCCGCGCCTGCGGAAGGCCGCCGGGGCGTGGACGAGGGCCTGCGCGCGCGCGCCCGGCGTGTCGAACGGGAACCAGAAGCGCCTCAAGCCACGAAGTGCCGCCCACGGCGGAGCGCCCTGGCCGTCTCGCATCGCCAGATGCTCGGCGAGGCCCGCGAAGAGCACATCCCACCGCTCATCGCCGACAGGCACCCGCATGTCAGCCAGCAGCCCTGACGCTCCCCGGCCGGGCTCCCGGTGGTACTCCTTCAAGAACTCAACGACCAGCCGCCACCGCACGTCGAAGTCAGGCTCGTCCGCGATGAAGGCTGCGAGCCGGGCAATGCTCATCGGCTGGTAATCCACTCTCACAGAGTAGCGAAAAGCGGCCAGCCGCACTCACCCGCCGACATACCGCGAGTGTGTTCGCGTCACCGCAGTGGCTGAAGCAAGGAGACGCCGGTCAGGGCCCCTGCGGCCCAGACAGGACGGTGCGACGTGTGAGCGCTTACATCGCGTGCAAGAAGCCCACGGCAGACCACAGCGGCAATTCCACTTTTGCATCGTGATTGGAGTCACAGTTGCCCGAAATCTGGCCTCCTATAGTTGGCGCGGCCACTCGCTGCCGTGGTATGGCAGGCGATCACCCGAACGGCCTGCGCCGTAATGTCCGGCCAGCCCGTGGGAGCTACGGGAGCAGCGTGAATGCCGCTGCGTGTGAGGGGCGTACGACGCTGAAGTGACGCCGGTCCAGGGTGGCGACGTTCACCGCGCGGAATCTCTCCGCGACAGCGACGACGATGGCGTCGGCGGTACCGAGAGGCAGATCTGAGTACTGCTCGATAAGGTCCGCGGCGCGGCTTGCATCGGCGGCGGTGACCTGGACCAATTCGTACACGCCGTCGGCGACGTCGCGGAGAAAATCGGCCTCGGCTCTTGACCCTGCCCGGCTGTAGAGCATGTAGCCGATCTCAGTGATCAGCGGGGCAGGCAGCAGGAGCGGGCCGGGGAAGCCCTGCAGCAGCTCCACGCATTGCTCATGGTGGTCGTCTTTGCGGTTGGCAGCCGCGACTACCGGGCCGGTATCAATGACGATCACGTGCTGCTGGCTTCCCTGCCCGTCCAGGCATCGCGGACGATTGTCTTGGCACGGGTGCCCAGGTCAGGCTCACCGTCGAAGATGGCGGTCGTCCGGAACCGGCGATGTGTAACATCGCCGGGCTCTGGGCTCGCCCACTGGCGCAGCATCTCGACGGCGTCCGGGAGCTGTTCCTCCGGCACCGCGTCGATCAGCCTGTGTGCTTCGTCGCGTACGGTCATGAGGCAAGTTTAAGCCGGAGCTCTCTTCAAACGGCGTGACCGTCTCTTCGACCTTTGCCACCGTTGGTGCAGGCAACCTCGGTGGAGGGCCGTACGGCCCTCCACCGACCGGCCGCACCGCCGCCGGCCGGGCTACGGCACTTCCCACCAGCCGCGACCCAGCAAGAGGCCCAATTTGTTACCCAGCCTTCCTGGAGAGCGTCGTGGCACCGCTGCCCGGCCGACCGGAATTCCGCCGGGAGAACATCGAGCTGGAGAGAGTCGGCCGGGTCCGTTCGATAAAACGGTTTTGATCTGCCTGGGTATCTTCGGCCACGCGCAGTGACCGAAGAGGCCTGAACCGGGCGGCGTTGGCGCTACCGGGTGGCAAGGCGAGCGGAGCGGAACAGGCGGAACGCGACCACGACGACGACGACGAACAGGCCGAGGCCGATCAGCAGCTCCAGGTTGCCGAGGATGAGCTGGACGCCGTGCCAGTGGTACTCGTGGTAGGCGGGGTTGTCGCCGCTGGGGAAGGAGGCGGACGGGGCGTAGTTGATCAGCCCGCCCTGGAGCAGGCCCGCCTTCGCGTTCCAGAGGCGATTAGGCCAGGCGGCGAACAGCAGCAGCACGACGGCCGCCAGGGCGTACCAGGCGACCTGCAGCCCGCGCTGCCCGGCCCGGCCCGCCCGGACGGCGGCGTCGACGATCAGCGCCAGGCCTGGCGCGATCCAGACCCAGTGGTGATCCCAGCTGATCGGCGAGATGAGCAGCGCGGTCAGCGCGGCCGCCATCAGGCCGGCGAAGGTGTAGCCGCGCTGGTCGAGGATGACCGCGGCAGCCAGACCGAGCAGCCCGACGACGACCGCGACCAGGATCCAGGGCGCGACCGTGCCGTTGACCGACCCGATCAGCCTGGTCATGATGCCGCGCAGCGACTGGTTCTGCTCGGAGCCGACGAACCCGGTCCGGCCCGCCTGGAAGAAGTTGCCGTCCAGCCACCAGGTGACGGACGCGTTCGGCAGCGCGATGAAGCCGATGATGACCGTGACCACGAACGCCGCCCCCGCCACCGCGGCCTGCCGGAACCGCCGGGTGAGCAGCAGGTAGGCGATGAACAGGAGCGGGACCAGCTTGATGCCGGCCGCGATGCCGGTCGCGGCCCCCTTCCACCGCCGCCGGTCCGGCTGGCACAGGTCCCAGACGACCAGGGCCATCAGCACCAGCTCGACCTGGCCGAGGAAGAGCGCCCGCTGCACCGGCTCGGTCCACAGCAGCAGCCCCGACAGCAGCATGGTCGCGCCCAGCCGGGAGGTCTTCTCCCAGCCGAGCTGGCGGAACGCGATCCAGATCGTCGCCACCAGCGAGAACAGCGACACCACGGTGACGACGGCCATCAGCCCCGTGAACGGCAGCGCCAGGCCGGCCGCGAAGGCAAGCGCGGCGAACGGGGTGTAGGTGAACTGGATGCCCGGGTGCCTCACCCCGTTCGTCGAGAACTCCCAGGAGTAGAGGCTGTGCGAGTGATGCAGCGCCTGGTGCGCCCCGCCCAGGTAGACCTGCAGGTCGAACCCCTTGAGCATGGCGTCCATGGGATGCGTCGCCAGTGCCACCAGATAGAGGACGGCGGCGACGGCGGCGACAACCGCGCCCGCGATCAGCAGCGTCCGCCCGCCGGCCTGGACCGTCTCCTGCCGGTCGGCCGACCGCCTGCTGGCAAGGCCCACGTCTGCTGGCATCGTTGGCGGTCTCCTCGGTTACGTTGGTCGCTTCCGGCTGCTTCGGCATATTACCGTTGCGGCGGGCATTGGTAACCCGGCGGAGACTGCCGACACCGCCCGGGATATCGCCCGCGCGACGGCGACCACGGCCGGGATGAGCGCGGCCGGCTGCAGATTCCCCGACTGCGCCACGACCGACAGCGCCGCGACGACCCGGCGGTTGTTCAGGACCGGGGCGGCGACCGAGGTCATCGGCTCGGGCTGCCGCCTGGAGGCGGTCGCCACCCCGTCGCGCCTGATCGCCGCCAGCAGGACCCGCAGTTCGCGCTCCGACGCAAGCGCGTGTCCCGGCTCGACCGTCAGGTCCCCGGCCAGCACCTCCTGCTGGACCTCAACCGGGGCGTGCGCCAGCAGCACGAGGCCCACGCCGGTGGCGTGCATCGGCATCCGGCCGCCAATCCGGTACAGCACCTGTCCGGCCCGGTGGGCGGAGAGCCGCTCGACGAGGATGGCCTCGTGCCCGTCGCGGACGGCCAGCAGCACGTGCTGGCCGGTGGCATGGTGCAGGTCCTCCAGGTAAGGCAGCGCGGTGCCGCGCAGCCCGTGCCCGCGCGGGGCCAGCGACGCGATCTCGAGCAGCCGCAGGCCGACCATGTAGCGGCCGTCCTCGTCGCGTTCGAGCGCGCCGAGCCCGACCAGCTGCCGCGCGATGCGCAGCGCGCTCGGCGCCGGCAGCCCGGCCCGGGCGCTCAGCGAGCTGAGCGCGAGCGAGCGGTCGCCCGGGCCGAACGCCGCCAGGATCCGAAATGCCCGGTTCAGCACCGGCTCGCCGTGCGGCGGCCGCCGTCCCCGGAGTCTCACCGCGCCGCCCGCGCCGCCCGCGCCGCCCGCGAGGTCAGCGCCGTCCGGCTCTCCCAGGCTCCTATCGTCAGCCATTCTCACCTGCCCGTGCGAGCCGTTGTTCCAATCAATGAAATCATCGCTTACGTTTCGCGGTGCGATGCCCGACGATGCAGCCATGGCTGCCGGCAATGGGGCGCGCGCCGACCGCACCCCCGTCCTGATCGCCGGCGGCGGCCCGGCCGGGCTCGCCGCCGCCGCCGAACTCGCCCACCGGGGCGTCGACTGCGTGGTGATCGAGCCGAGGGCGCAGGTCTCGTACCGCCGCCCGCGGGCCAAGACCACCAGCGTGCGGACGATGGAGCACCTGCGCCGGTGGGGGCTGGCCGACGCACTGCGGGCGGCCGCGCCGCTGCCGGTGGCGTGGTCGCAGCGGGTGATGTTCTGCGCGACGCTCTCCGGGCGGTGCGTCACCTCCTTCGACGGGGCGTTCGGGCTGACAACCGAGCGCGATGACCGGTTCGCCGAGGCCGGCCAGCAGGTACCGCAGCCGGTCGTCGAAGAGGTGCTGCGCGCCCACGTGGACCGGTCGCCGCACGTCGACCTGCGGCTGGGGCAGACGGTGACCGAGCTCACCCAGGGCGACGCCGACGTCACCGTGACTGTTAGCGACGCGACCGGGACGAGTTACCAGCTCCGCGCGCGGTACGTCCTCGGCTGCGACGGAGCGTCCGGAGTGGCCAGGGACCAGATCGGCGCCGAGTACGTCGGCCGCTCGGACCCGCGGCCCAACTTCAACATGGTGATCCGCGCGCCGTCGCTGGACACCCACCTGGGACCCGCGGTCCAGTACTGGGTGCTCGATGCGCCCGTCCCCGGCGTGATCGGACGACTTGACCTGACCGGGACCTGGTTCGCGATCGCCCCGGGGATCGATCCCGCCTACGGCAACGAGCACTCGGCCGAGCTGATCACCGGCTTGGTCGGCGCCCCGGTCGAGCACGAGCTGCTCGCGTCGGACCCGTGGACGGCCCGGATGCTGATCGCGGACAAGTTCGGCGACGGGCGCGTCTTCCTGGTGGGGGAGAGCGCGCACGTGAACCCGCCCTGGGGCGGCCACGGGTTCAACACCTCCGTCGGCGACGCGGTCAACATCGCCTGGAAGATCGCGGCCGTGCTGCACGGCTGGGCCCCGGAACGGCTGCTCGCCAGCTACGAGCCCGAGCGCCGCGACGTCGTCGAGAAGACCGTGGCCAGCGCGGCCTCGCACCTGAGCAAGCTGGCGGGCGACCTGCCCAAGGACGAGGCCTCGATCCAGCAGGCGAAAGGCCCCGAGTTCTACAGCCTCGGCCTGGTCCTCGGCTACTCCTACGCGGGATCGCCCGTTATCCAGCCGTCGGCCGGCCCGCCCGAGACGACCGACGCCACCACGTACACGCCCACGACCGAGCCGGGCGCGCGGCTGCCGCACTGGTGGCTGCCGAACGGCTCGTCGCTCTACGACCACCTCGGTCACGGCTTCACCCTCCTGTGCCCCGAGCCCGACGGACGCGCCAGCGACGCGACCGTCGCGGCCATCCGACGGCGCGCCCGCGACCGCCGAATCCCGCTCACCGTCCTCCCGGCCCCGCCGTCCTACCCCTGGGCCGACGAGTTCCTGCTGATCCGGCCCGACCAGCACATCGCCGGGCGGGCGGCCGACCCCGCTGACATCGATATCGAGGCAGCCGTCGGCCATCGGGTCGACCTGCCCCGCCGACCGCATTCCGCAACCGCCTGAAGGAGGCATCGGATGAGCCTGCACGGCCTGCTATCGGTCACCATGGGGGTGCCGAACGTCGATGAGACCGCCGCCTACTACGCCGACTTCGGCCTCGCCCCCGAGGAAGACGGCTGGTTCAGCACCCGCGACGCCGGCCGCCAGCTGCGGATCGTGCACGCGCCGACCCGGCGCCTGGTGGAAATGCGGATCGGCGTCGACGACCCCGACGACCTGAACCGCGTGGCCGCGAACCTCGCCCGGCTGAACCTGCCCCACGCCGTGACCGGACCGGCGCTGGAGACGGCCGAGCCGGTCACCGGCACCCGGGTCAGTCTCGAGATCGCGCCCCGGCTCACGCAGGATCTCGTCACCGCAACCCCCTACAACGGCCCCGGCCGGCTCGAACGCCAGGGCAACCGGGCCCCCGGCTTCATGCGGCAGGCCCCGGTCCGCCCGCGCAAGCTCGGCCACGCCGTCCTCGGCACCACCGACCACGCCACGACCTCGCAGTTCTTCGCCGAAGGGCTCGGCTTCAAGGTCAGCGACCGGATCGTCGGCGTCGCCTCTTTCCTCCGCTGCTCGACCGACCACCACAACGTGCTCGTGCTGGCCGCCCCGGTGAACTTTCTGCACCACACGTCCTGGCAGGTGGATGACATCGACGACGTCGGCCGCGGCGCCCAGGCGATGCTCGAGGGCAACCCCGAGCGCCACATCTGGGGGCTGGGCCGCCATTACGCGGGCTCCAACTTCTTCTGGTACCTCAAGGACCCGGCCGGCAACTTCTCCGAGTACTACTCGGACATGGACTGCATCCCCGAGGACCAGCTCTGGACGCCCGAGGACCTGGAAGGCGCCCGCAGCCTGTTCGCCTGGGGCCCTCCGCCGCCACCCTCGTTCCTGCACCCCGAGGACCTGGCCGCGATGATGACCGGCGCCCACTCACCCGGCTGAACGATCCCGCCCGGCCGAGAAAACTGCTTTGGCGGCCGGTTCCAAGGTCGTAGCCTTCCCCCGTGACAGATACCCCGCCGCTGGCAGATGAAGAAGACCTTTTCCCCGTAGCCGCAGAACGGGAGACCCTGGAGGAGTTCCTCGAGTACCACCGCACGGCGCTCAGCGGAAAGCTCCGCGGCCTGTCCGAGGAGGCCGCCCGGCGCCGCCTGGTGCCGTCCCTGACCACCATGATCGGCCTGGTCAGCCACGCCGCGGCGGTCGAGCGGAACTGGTTCCAGCACTACCTGGGGGGCACGCCGCGCGAGGAGATCACCGGGAACGCCCGCGGCGACGACCCGAGCTGGGACGTCGGACCGGCCACCACCATCGACGGCGTCATCGCCGAGTTCGACCGTGCCTGCGCGGCATCCCGGCAGATCGCGGCGGGCTTCGCCCTGGACCAGAGGGTGCCGCACGACCAGCTGGGCCAGGTGTCACTGCGCTTCATCTACATGAACATCATCTGTGAGCACGCCCGGCACGCAGGGCACGCGGACATCCTCCGGGAGCAGATCGACGGCGCGACCGGCGACTAGCGAGGCCCATTACGCGGATCGCAGGGCGGAAAATCGTTGGCCGGCCGGCCGCGCACAGTGCCACAATTCGGCCCATGCCCACTCAACTCTCCTCCATCGCGGTTTACTGCGGCTCGAACCCGGGCTTCGATCCGGTCTTCACCGCCGTCACCGCGGCCCTCGGTCGTCTGCTGGCCGAACGCGGCATCCGCCTCGTCTACGGCGGCGCCCGCGTCGGCCTGATGGGCACCATCTCGGACGCGGTCCTCGACAACGGGGGCGAGGCGCACGGGGTGATCACCCGCGCGCTCGAGCAGACCGAGATCCCGCACCGCGGCCTAACCGGCCTGCGCGTCACCGAGACGATGCACGAGCGGAAGGCCGCGATGGCGGACGCAGCCGACGCGTTCATCATGCTGCCGGGCGGCTACGGGACGTTCGACGAGTTCTTCGAGGTGCTGACCTGGACGCAGCTCGGCATCCACGCCAAGCCGTGCGCCATCCTCGACGTGGCCGGCTTCTTCGACCCGCTCGCCGCGCTGCTCGACGGCGCGGTCACGGCCGGCTTCGTGCGCCCGGCTCACCGCGACATGGTGATCATCGACACCGACCCGGCCGCACTGCTCGACCAACTCGCTGCCTGGACACCGGTCACGGTCAGCAAGTGGCTCGACCCCTCCGACCGGTTATCGCCTGCAGCGGGTGAGACAGGGTAAGACAGAGGCGTGACGCGCTGGGTATTGCACGTTGATCTGGATCAGTTCATCGCCGCCGTCGAGGTGCTCCGCCATCCCGAGCTGCGCGGTCAGCCGGTCGTGGTCGGCGGCGACGGGGACCCGAGCAAGCGCGGCGTGGTCTCCACCGCCTCCTACGAGGCCCGCGAGTTCGGCGTCCACTCCGGCCTGCCGCTGCGAACCGCGAAGAAGCGCTGCCCCGACTGCGTCTTCCTGCCGGTCGACGCGCCCGCCTACCTGGCGGTCAGCGCCGAGATCATGGAGGTGCTGCGGGACACCGGCGCGCCGGTGGAGGTCCTCGGCTGGGATGAGGCGTTCGTCGGCATCGAGACCAACGAGGCCGACGAGGCGGCCGACCCGGAGTCCTTCGCCCGCGACCTCGCCGCCAGCGTCAAGGCGGCGACCAGCCTCGACTGCTCGGTCGGGATCGGCCAGAACAAGCTCCAGGCGAAGATCGCGACCGGCTTCGGCAAGCCGGCCGGCGTCTTCCGGCTGACGTCGGCCACCTGGTACGAACTGCTCGGCGACCGCCCGCCCGACGTGATCTGGGGGATCGGCAAGAAGACGGTCGACAAGCTCGACAAGCTCGGCATCCACACCGTCCGCGAGCTCGCCGACGCCGACCCGGATCGACTGGGGGCGGAGTTCGGCCCGATGACCGGCCCCTGGCTGGTGCTGCTGGGCCGGGGACGGGGCGACGCCGAGGTCGACCCGAGCCCCTACGTCGCCCGGTCGCACGGCCGCGAGGTCACCTTCCAGAAGAACATCAAGGAATGGGACCAGGTCCAGACGGAGATCGCCCGCCTCGCCCGCCAGGTCGCCGCCGAAGTGGAGGAACGTCCGGTGGCGCGCGCGGTCGTCAAGGTCCGCTACGCTCCCTTCACCACCGTCACCCACGGCGCCCCGTTCGCCGCCCCGGGCAACGCCGCCCTCGACCCCGCGGGCTTCGAGGTGGCCGCGCTCGTCGCCCTCGCCCAGTTCACCCCCGGCCGCCCGGTACGGCTGCTCGGCGTCCGCGCCGAGTTCGCGAAGGACCCCCACGATGACTGACACCCCGATCACCCCGATCACCCCGATCGATTTCGCCACCCAGGCGCCCGTCAAAGGCTCCCTCGACGTCCGCTGGATCCACGGGGCGCCCGCCCGGCGGCCGGCCGACGACCCGCCGATCCAGGTCCACTGGTACGACCCGCACACGGTCATCATGCGGCAGAGCAAGTCGGTCCACTACGAGGCCCCGTTCCTGTACCTGCTCTTCGGCAACGACCGCGCGCTGCTGCTCGACACCGGCGCCACCAAAGACCAGCAAAAGTTCCCCCTCCGCGCCACCGTCGACGAGCTCATCGCCCAGTGGATGGACCAGCACAAACCACAGAAGACGGACTACGAGCTGGTCGTCGCGCACACCCACGGCCACGGCGACCACGTCGCCGGCGACCCGCAGTTCGCCGGCCGGCCCCGCACCACGGTCGTGTCGCGCGAGCTCGACGCGGTCCAGGCGCACTTCGGCTTCACCGCCTGGCCGGAGCAGATCACCACCTTCGACCTCGGCGGGCGGGTGCTCGAGCTCACCGGCAGCCCCGGGCACCACCGGGCCGCCATCACCGTGTACGACCCGTGGACCGGCTTCCTGCTCACCGGGGACTCCGTCCTCCCGGGCCGCCTCTACGCGTTCGACTTCCCGCAGTTCGTGGCCAGCCTCGACCGGATGATCGCCCTGGCCGAGAGCCGGCCGGTCACCCACGTGCTCGGCTGCCACATCGAGATGACCAGGCGCCCGGGCCGCGACTACCCGCTCGGGGCCCGCTATCAGCCGGACGAGCCGGCCCTGGAGATGACCGTCGGCCAGCTCTGGAACGTGCGCGCGGCGGCCGCGTCGGTGGCGACCCAACCGGGCGCGCACCGCTTCGATGACTTCATCATCTACAACCAGCCCGGCCTCCGCGACCAGCTGGGGCTCGCCGCCCGAGGGCTCGCGCACCGGATCTGGCCGCAGCCGTAAAGCCGTAAGGGCGCGCACGAGGAACCCTTACGTCCGCCGCCGGTAGACCCGGCCGAGGCCGCGGTGGACGTCGACGCGCTTGTAGTGGCGCGCGAACCACTGCTCGAGCCCGGGCGTCCACGGGATGCGCCGGTCGCTGTCGGGCGACAGCCACACGTACTGGGCGTGGCCGAAGATCCACGTCCACGCCGCGACCGCCCGCGCCGACGCCCTGGCGCCGCCCTGGACCGAGACCCCGTTGTCCTCCACCAGCGTGGTGGCGAGCGAGTCGAGCACATCGGGGCAGCTCGGCTGGGTCGAGAACCGGTTGGCCGCGAGCGTCAGCGACGCCTCGTCGGTGACCACGCAGGAGCCGGCCGGGATGACCGCCTTGTCCGGGTAGATGCTCGTCGTGTGCAGCCCCGACAGCTCGCGCGCCTGGAAGCCCGCGAGGCCGAGGATGAGCACCGCCGCCACCGCGATCAGCGAGCGCCGCATCCCCGGCCGGTCGGAGAACGCGCGGCAGAGCGTCCCGGCCGCGCAGCCGACCGACAACGCCAGCCACGGCGCCACGAAGTCCGAGTAGTGATAGAAGAACGCGGAGTAGGCGAGCACCGCCGCCACCGCGCTGAGGCAGCTGGCGAGGGCGAACCACTCGAGCGGGGACACGCGCCTGGGCCGCCACAGGTAGCCGAGGGCGAGCACGGCGGCGATGACGCCAGCGAGGATGAACGGCGCCCAGCCGGCGCTGGCGGTCGCGGTGCTGGCCACGCCGCCGCTCGCGAACAGCGAGTGCGTCCCCGAGTGGAGGGTGATCTGGCCCCTGCCGTTGAGGATGTCGATCAGCCCGGTGATGTGGGCGAGCCGCATCGACGTGGGCACCTCCGTGCCGGCCCGGCTGGCCTGGTCGAGCAGCGTGGACCGCAGGTACAGACCCGGGCCGGCGGCGACGAACGGCAGCACCGGCACCGCGAACCCGGCCACCACGCCGAGCGCGTACCCCCACGTCCGGCGGCGCCTGACCGGCGCGGCCGGGGTCGGCGTCACCAGGCACACCACCAGCAGGGCCAGGGCCGGCAGCACCGCCCAGTACTTCACCGCCCCGGCGAACCCGATCACCACGCCGGCCCAGAACAGCCGCTGCGGTGACGTCAGCCGCCCGCGCCGGAAGGCGACGCAGACGCCGATCAGCAGCAGCAGGTTCATCCACGGCTCGAGGATGAGCGTGTGCGCGGTGGTGATGTCGTCCGGGTACACGGCGAGGATGCCGCAGCTCACCACCGTGACGAACACGCCGCGGTAGCGCACCAGGTATCCCACCAGCGGCACGCACGCGGTCGAGGCGAACACGGTCAGCAGTCGCGTGGCGGCCATCGCGTGCGTCGCGGTGGACACCTTGGCGATGACCGCGACCGGCGCCATCAGCAGCAGCATGCCCGGCGGCTGGACGAACGCGAAGCCGTGATACGGCAGCTGGCCGGATATGAGATGGATCGCGCCCCCGAGGTACACCCCGTCGTCGTACTCGGTGACCCCGGTCAGGAACAGCGGCCTGCTGAGCATGAACAGCCGCAGCGCCAGCGCAAGCCCGGTCGCGGCCGCGATGACAAGCCCCACCGGCGACAGCCAGTACGCGCGCAGCACGTCCGGCCGGAGCATCCGCGGCCGCCGGCCCCCGGGCGCGGCCGGCCCGGAAGGATCCCCGGCCGGGCGGGCCGCCGGGACGTCGGCGCCGCCCGGCGTCACGCCCTCGGGCACAACCGAGGTGGACGAACTGTCATTGGGGCTGCTGGGGTTGCCGTTCACCGGCTGTGCTCCACTGGGGCTCCAGATGGTCCGCGATGCGATGGCTGCTCGGCCGCGCGGCAACGTCCGAGGCGGCGCTAACGGCGAGGGCCGTCATTTCCCGGAGACGACCTCGCTTACTGAGCGTCGCCAAGATAGCACAGTCGGCTACCGTGCCGAACGGGAACCCCACCGACGTAAAGGTAGGCGGCGGGCGCGACGCGGGGTAGGGTCCTGACCGTGGATGATCTCCCCGCAAGCGCGCCGGTGGGGAACCGGCGGAGCATCCCCCGGACGGACCTGCTGCTGGCCGACCCGCGCATCCAGGCGGCCGAGGGGCGCCTCGGCCGGCCCCTGGTCAAGGCCGCCATCGCGCGGGCCCAGGAGCGAGCGCGGAACGCGGAGATCGGCACCGACCAGGCCGCGGTCGCGGACGCGGCCGTGGCCGAGCTCCCGGCGACCGCCGCGTCGATCGCCCCCGTGCTCAACGCGACCGGCGTCCTCGTCCACACCAACCTCGGCCGCGCCCCGCTCAGCCAGGCCGCCCGCGACGCCCTGACCGCCGCCGCCGGGACCTGCGACGTCGAATTCGACCTGGCCACCGGGGCCAGGGCGGGGCAGCGCGGGCACGGCGCGATCGGGGCGCTGCGGGCGGCCGTCCCCCAAGCGCAGGCGGCGGGCGTGGTCAACAACAACGCCGCCGCCCTCGTCCTGGCCGCCACCGTCCTGGCGGCGGGCCGGGAGATCATCATCAGCCGGGGCGAGCTGATCGAGATCGGCGACCGGTTCCGCCTGCCCGACCTGCTCACCTCCACCGGCGCGCGGCTGACCGAGGTCGGCACCACCAACCGCACGACCGTGGCCGACTACGAGCAGGCGATCGCCGCCGACACCGGGATGATCCTCAAGGTCCACCCCTCCAACTACAAGGTCGAGGGGTTCACCAAGAGCGCCTCCGTCGGCGAGCTCGCCGCCCTCGGCGTTCCCCTCGTTCACGACATCGGCTCCGGCCTCCTCGCGCCGCACCCGCTGCTGCCCGACGAGCCCGACGCCGCGACCTCGCTCCGGGAGGGCGCCAACCTGGTCACCGCCAGCGGCGACAAGCTCCTCGGGGGCCCGCAGGCGGGCCTGCTGCTGGGCGACGAGCCGCTCGTCCGCCGCCTGCTGCGGCATCCGCTGGCCCGGGCGCTGCGCGTCGACAAGCTGACGCTGGCCGCCCTCGAGGCGACGATCGCCGGCCCGCCGCCGCCCGTCGCCCGCTCGCTGAGCGCAGATCAAAGGCTTATCAACCATCGGTGCGAACGGACCGTGAGCGCTCTGGCATCGCATGGGATCCCCGCCACCGTGGTGACCTCCGACGCGGCGGTCGGCGGCGGCGGCGCGCCCGGTGTCACCCTGCCGAGCGCCGCGATCGCCCTCGACGAGAACCTCGCGCTCCCGCTCCGCCGCGGGCCCGCCGTCCGCCGGGGCGACGCCCCGGCCGTGGTCGGCCGTCTCGAGAAGGGCCGCCTGCTGCTTGACCTCCGGTCGGTCGACCCCGCCGACGACGACACCCTGGTCGCGGCCATCGTCGCGGCGTGCGCCTGATGTACGTCGTCGCCACCGCCGGGCACGTCGACCACGGGAAGTCGACGCTGGTCCGCGCGCTGACCGGGATGGAGCCGGACCGGTGGGCGGAGGAACGCCGCCGCGGCATGACGATCGACCTCGGCTACGCGTGGATGACCCTGCCGAGCCCGGACGGCGGCCCGGCCGGGGGCGAGCAGCTCGCCTTCGTCGACGTGCCCGGGCACGAGCGGTTCGTGCCGAACATGCTGGCCGGCCTCGGCCCGGTCCCGGCCGTCCTGTTCGCGGTGGCGGCCGACGGCGGCTGGATGCCGCAGTCGGCCGAGCACCTGGCCGCCGTGGACGCCCTCGGCGTGCGGCACGGCCTCCTCGTCGTCACCCGGTCCGACCTGGCCGACCCCGGCCCCGCCACCGGCCAGGCCCTCGCCGAGATCGCCTCGACCAGCCTCGGCCGGGTCGAGGCGGTCAGTGTCAGCGCGGTCACCGGGCAGGGCCTCGACGAGCTCCGGGCCGCCCTCGGCCGCCTGGTCTCGGTGCTGCGCGAGTCCCGGGGAGCGGCCCGCCCTCGGCCGCCGGTGCGGCTGTGGATCGACCGCTCGTTCACGATCAGGGGCGCCGGCACCGTCGTCACCGGCACGCTCCCGGCCGGGACGGTCAGGAACGGTCAGGAGCTCTTGCTCGCCCCGTCGGCGCAGCCGGTCCGGGTCCGCGCCCTGCAGGCCCTGGGCGAGCCGGTGGACCAGGTTGCGGGCGTCGCCCGGGTGGCGCTGAACCTCAGAGGCGTCCCGGCCGACGTCCCCGCCCGCGGCATGGCGCTGATCGAGCCGGGTCGGTGGACGCTCGCGACCGAGCTCGACGTCCGGATCACCGCGCCCGCCGCTGACCCGCAGCCGAACTTCCCGCCCGAGCTGCTGCTGCACATCGGCGCCGCCCGCGCCCGCGCCCGGCTGCGGATCCTCGGCCCGGCTCCCGGGCCGATCTACGCCCGGCTCCGGCTCCGCGAGCCGCTGCCGCTGCACGCGGGCGACCGGGTGCTGCTGCGCGACCCCGGCGCGGCCGGGCTCGCGATCTACGGCGCGACCGTGCTCGACCCGGCCCCGCCGCCGCTCGCCCGCCGCGGGGCGGGCGCCGCCGCCGCCCGGGAGCTGTCCGGCTGGCCCGACGTCCCGACGGCAGCCGACCTGCTCCGCCGGCACAAGCTGTTGCGCGCCGCCCAGCTGGTGGCGGCAGGCCTGACCGAGCTGCCGCCCGCCGTTGCCGGGGACTGGCGGGCGGACCCGGCCCACTGGGCCGCGCTCCAGGCCGAGCTCCCCGCCGTCGTGGCCGATTTCTGCGCCAGCGACCCGCTGGCCCCGGGCATGCCGACCGAGGCCGCCCGGGCGAGCCTGAACCTGCCCAGCCGGGATCTGATCACCGCGCTGGCCAGCGGCGATATCGTTCAGGAGGGCGGCTACCTCCGCATTTCCACCAGGCCCGCCGGGGATGTCGCGCCCGCGATCGCCGCCGCCGTCCAGACCGTCCTCGCCGACCTCGCCCGCGGACCCGTTCGCCGCACCCGACGCCGAGCGCCTGCGCGCGCTCGGTCTCGACGCGAGGGCCCTGGCGGCGGCGGCCAGGGCCGGGCTGCTGCTGCGGGTGGCCGACCTGGTCGCGCTGGCCCCCGGCGCCGCCGATCAGGCGGCCGCGACGCTGGCCGAACTCGACCAGCCGTTCACCACCTCGCAGGCGCGCCAGGCGCTGGGCACTTCCCGCCGGGTGGCCATCCCGCTGCTCGAGTACCTCGACCGCGCCCGGATCACCGAACGACTCCCGGGCGACCTCCGCCGCCTTCGTGATTACTGACTGTATATGCTGTGTCACAGTCAGTAATCGAATGTGATCGGGGGATCCCTCATGGTGCCAGCATGGTTCCCGGCTAGCACAGCCGGCCGGGAAACGGGGCGCGGCCGGGCCGTGCCCGCCGTCCTCCTCGCCGCCGCGCTCGCCGCGACCGCCTCCGCATGCAGTTCGGGCAGTTCAGGCACCTCCGCCGCCGCGACCACGACCGGCTCGCCCACCGCCAGCGCGTCCGCCAGCGGCTCGTCCGCCTCGGCCGGCGCGTCGCCCGCCGCCACCGGCAAGCTGACCGGCACCGCCGCGACCGCGCTGGTCACCAAGGCCGTCGCCAACACCAAGGCGGCCCCCAGCGTGGTCGTGAAGGGCACCGGCGTCTCGACCGGGACGGCCGGCCAGACCGTCACCTTCGACCTGACGCTGGTGCAGAAGGCCGGCTGCCAGGGCACGATCGCGCAGTCGCCGACGGAGACGTTCCAGCTGGTCGAGACCGGCGGCTCGGTCTGGCTGAAGCCGTCCACCGCCTACTACGCGAGCCTGAAGCTCAGCAAGGAGGCGCTGGCCCTGGTCGCCGACAAGTGGATCAAGGTCAAGTCGACCGACGCGCAGATCGGCGACCTGCCGAAGATCTGCAGCTTCTCCGGTCTGTTCGGCTCGCTCAAGACCCCGACCGGCGCCTCCTACGTGGCCACCCCGACGACCTATCAGGGCCAGAGCGCCTACGAGGTCACCCAGGCCGGCCAGCAGGGGTACGCCTTCGTCACCAACGCCGCCACCCCGATGCTGGCCAAACTGGCCGAGCCGGGTGCCTCCGGCGGGGTGATCACGTTCACCGTGTACAGCACCCCGTTGACCATCACCGCGCCGTCGGCCGCGGAGTCAATCGACGGCAGCGCGCTCGGCATCTGAGACCGGGCCATCGAAACCGGGCCATCTAGAGATAACAGCAAGAAGCGCGCCAAAAGCCCGCATCGCGACCCGCCATCCCGGACGCGTCGCGCCGCCGCGCTCATGATCGTGAATATTTTTCTCACGACGTAAAGAATTCGTGCCATACGCACGAAAGGTCTTCGCCATAAAAAATGTTTTCGTGCTCCTATGCGCAATCGTGAGATAACAGCAAGAAGCGCGCAGCGCCGGGAAGCGCAGTGCCTGCTATCCGCCGATCGCGGACATCGGCCGTTCCGGCTGGAGGAACGCCGGGTCGTTGATCCCGTGCCCGGGCAGCTTCGAGGAGACCGCCGCCCGCCACCGGTCGGCGATCTCGGCGTCGGTCGCGCCGGACCGCAGCGCGGACCGCAGGTCGCTCTCCGACCGGGCGAACAGGCAGTTGCGGATCTGGCCGTCGGCGGTCAGCCGCACCCGGTCGCAGGACCCGCAGAACGGCCGGGTGACGGCCGCGATCACGCCGACCCGGGCCGGCCCGCCGTTGACGAGGAACGTCTCCGCGGGCGCAGCGCCACGCGACCGTTCGACATCGTCTGAAAGCTCGAACGCGGCCGAAAGCGAGGCGAAAACCTCGCCCGAGGTGACCATCTCGGTCCTTTTCCACCCGTGCTGCGCGTCGAGCGGCATCTGCTCGATGAACCGCAGCTCGTAGCCGCGCTCGACGCAGTAGCCGAGCAGCTCGGGTGCCTCGTCGTCGTTCAGGTCGCGCATCAGCACCGCGTTGACCTTAACCGGCGTCAGCCCGGCCGCCGCGGCGGCCGCGAGCCCGGTCAGCACGTCGTCGAGCCGGTCGCGGCGGGTCAGCTTGCGGAAGACCTCGGGCCGCAGCGTGTCGAGGGAGACGTTGATCCGGTCGAGACCCGCCGCCTTCAACCCGGCCGCGCGCCGGTCCAGGCCGATCCCGTTGGTGGTCAGCGAGATGTCCGGGCGCGGGGCGGAGCGCGGCGGTCGCGGCGACGATGTCGGCCAGGTCGCGCCGGAGCAGCGGCTCGCCGCCGGTGAACCTGACCTCGCGGATGCCCAGCGTCTCGACGCCGATCGTGATCAGCCGGATGATCTCGTCGCCGGTCAGCACCTCGGGCGTCGGCAGCCAGTCGAGGCCCTCCGGCGGCATGCAGTACGCGCAGCGCAGATTGCAGCGGTCAGTCAGCGAGACCCGCAGATCCGTTGCTACCCGCCCGTACGCGTCAGTGAGCATCCACCCAGCCTACGTTCCGAAGGTGATGAAAAGAAATAAAGCCACGCATGTGCCAGGAGTGCTTGCGCAACGCAAATAGAGCTAGCGGCGGGCAGGTGAGATTCCGCCCGCCGCCCGCCGCCCTGCTCGCTGTTACGCGCCCAGCTCTGACTCGGCGATGTCGATCGCCAGGCCGAGCGCCTCGGCTATCTTGGCGGCGGCCGCCGCCGTCCGCGGAGTGCCCGCGATCGGGGCGACCGCGACGAGCACGTCCTCGGCCTGCTCGAGGGTCAGCCCGGCCTGTGCGCCCGCCCCGAGGTGGAGCAGATAGGACGAAACTGGCGCGTCGACCGCGATGAGGGCCGCCAGCCGGATGAGGATGAGTGACTGCGGGTCCAGCTCGGTCCGCTCCAGCGAAACCGCGTTGATGTCGAGCAGTGTCGAAAGAACCGGGTTCTCGCCCTTTGCCATGATCCAGCTCCCATCGATCGTCCGTGTACTCAGTGTCATAATCTCATTACGCACTGTACTCGTCGTGGGCGGACTCGGTGCCGGGGGCCGCGGCCGGCGTGGCGGGCCCCGCCACGCCGGCAGACAGGGGGTGACCGATGCTCCTCGAGGCGATTGGATTCGCGTTCCTGGCCGCGCTCAACCCGAGCGCGCTGCTGATCGGCGCCGCGTACCTCGGATCGGCCAACCCCAGGAAGACGGCCGGGCTCTACCTGGCGGGCGCGATCATCATGACCGCCGCGCTGGGGGTGGTCTTCCTGGTGGCGATTCGGGCGGGCGGCCTCAGCCAGGTCGGCCACCGGACGCCCCGGTATGGTCTGCGCCTCGGCCTGGGCGTGGCGGCGCTGGTCGCGGGAATCGTGGTGGCGAGGAGAGAGCCGAGGGCCGCGCCGGCCGATAGCGCCACCCCGAAGAAGCAGGGCCGGATGGCCCGCATGATCTCCCGGCCATCGCCGCTGACCGCGCTCGTCGTCGGCATCCTGCTGTTCTACCCGACGGCCGGCCTCGTCGCGGCGGTGCAGGCGATCGGCACCTCGCACGACTCGCTGGGGCTGGAAGCGGTCGGGGTGGCCCTGGTGGTGCTCGTCGACGTGCTCGTTATCTGGGTGCCGCTGCTGGTGTACCTGATCGCCCCGGACGCGACCACGCGCACGCTGCGGGCCTTCGACGACTGGCTGCGGGCGCACAAGCGCACGATCACCATCGTCGGGCTGACGGCGGTCGGGGTCATCCTGATCGTGAACGGCAGCCTCGGGCTGGCGAGCTTAGCCGTCGTCCGGGTGCCGGACCGCCTCGAAGATCGCCGATTCGCCTCGGAACAGGGGCGTCTCGCGGACTTCCTGCTCGATCGACGCGGCCGACAGCGTGTAGCCGAGGAACAGCAGCAGGGACACCGCCTGGATGATGATCGACGGCCAGACGGAGTCGAACGCGATCTGGCTCCAGTCGTTGAGGCCGTGCAGGACGGCCGGGACTGACACCCCGACGATGACAAGCAGGACGCGCCGCCGCCGGTAGTTCACCGCCATGCCGATGAAGAAGGCCGATATCCCGGCCCAGACCGCGTGCTGGAAGCCGTCCACGAAAACACGCTCGGCGAAGGCCAGGACCGCCTCGACCGCCTGGCTCGAGACCCGCGCCTGGTTGATCAGCACGATGTCCTGGGACGTGTAGAACGCCTGCTCGAACACGCCGAACGTGAGGCCGGCCACGGTGCCGAGGAACATCCACATCCGGACGTCCAGCTTGGTCGACCGCAATCGCAGCAGAACGAGCCCGGCCACCAGGATCGGCAGCCCCTTGGTGATCTCCTCGTTGAAACCGACGCCGATCGCCGCGAGCGGTGACAGCGACTGCCCGGGGCTGTACAGGGACGCGTTGACGTGCACGGTCACGAGGTTGATCCACACCAGGACCCAGGCGATGATCCCGACCGCGACCCAGACCTCGAGCGGCCTGATCCGGCCCGGGCGGATCAGCTGCCAGAAGCCGATCGCCCATAGCGGCGCGATGTAGAGGCTGTACGCCCAGCCCGGGGTGGTCAGGCTCCGGGCCGAGGCGAAGGCCGCCAGGAACACCAGCGGCAGCAGCGCGTAGACGATGACCAGCAGTCGAAGCCCCCGCAGCAGGCCGGAGGTGTGCAGCCAGCTCCTGAGCGGGAACAGGATGTGGATCGCCTCGGCCAGCTCGTCGGTTGGGTGCACGGCGTGGCCGGCGCCGTGACCGCCGTGCCGGGCGGGCAGGCCCAGCGCCGGGGTCGCCCGCCCGCCGGTCGCCGGCGCCTCGACCCGCAGCACCGGTCCCTGCGCCGAGCCGAGCACCAGGTCAAGCGGCCCGGTGACCGCGACCCGGGAAACCGGCTGGCCGTGCAGCCAGGTCGCCGCCTGGCCGATGCCCTCGAACGTCCATCCGCCGTCCCCCCACACCAGCCGGGCGTGCTGGCGGGAGACGGTCGGGTCGCTCACGGTGACGTCGTTGTCGGGCGCGCGGCCGATCCTGACCAGCTGTCCGGGCTGGAAAACATAGGACCGGCCGTCGACGAGGACCCGCAGCTCGCCGCCCTCGGGCGCACGGGCGGGCGGGACGGGCCGCCAGTACTCCCAGTCGGCCGGCGCCGGAGGCCAGGTCGGGTCGGGCTGCCAGCCAGACGGCGGCTGCCACCCGGCCGGCATCGCCGGCCATCCCGGCGGCGGGTTGAACGCCCACGCCGCGTCCGCTGCCTGCGGTGTTGAGTCTGGATGCGTCATTGCCCGCCCCGCCTGCCCCCATGCCAAGGCATTTCCGAAATCGATCGCCAACGGACGGTAGCCGCTGCGGCGGGGACGGGGCAAATCGGGCCGCGCCCGGGCGCGGGGCGGCGCTGGTGGCGGAGGCGGACGGGAATCGAACCCGCCAGCGACGCGGCACGCCGCTCACTGGTTTTGAAGACCAGGGGGACCACCAGGAACCCAGACGCCTCCGCGCCCGACTCTACTGACTCCGCCCCGGGTGTAGGAATAATGAAGATCACAGACCTGGATCGGGATGAAAGGGGTGGGCCCGCGAATGGCCGCACCGAATTGGCTGAGCGACGCTGTCCTGTACCAGATCTACCCGCAGAGTTTCGCCGACTCCAACGGTGACGGGATCGGCGACCTCCGCGGTGTCGCCGAGCACCTGGACTACCTGGCCTGGCTCGGGGTCACCGTGGTGTGGCTCAATCCCTGTTTCGTCTCCCCGATGCGCGACGCCGGCTACGACGTGGCCGACTACCTCGCGCTCGCCCCGCGCTACGGGGACGAGCGCGACCTGGCCGACCTGGCCGAGCAGGCCCGCGCCCGCGGCATCAGGCTGCTACTCGACCTGGTGCCTGGACACACCTCAGACACCCACCCGTGGTTCGTGGCGTCCGCGCACGACCCGGGCGATCACCGCTACATCTGGGCCGGCCCCGGCCCGGACGGCGAGCTACCGGAGGGGTTCGTCGCGTCACCCGGCAGCCGCCCCGGCGGCTACCGGCCGAACTTCTTCGACTTCCAGCCCGCGCTGAACTTCGGCTACGCCCGGCCGCGGGCGGACGAGCCCTGGCGGCAGGACGTGGCGGCCGACGGGCCGCGGGCCAACCGGGTGGCGCTGCGGACGATCATGGATCACTGGCTGCGGCTGGGCGTGTCCGGGTTCCGCGTCGACATGGCCTACTCGCTGGTGAAGGACGACCCGGACCGCGCCGAGACCTCCCGGCTGTGGCGGGAAGTGCGCGGCTGGCTCGACCAGACGCACCCGGACGCGGTCCTGCTGTCCGAATGGGGCGACCCGGCCGTGGCCGTCCCCGCGGGGTTCGACGCCGACTTCTTCCTGCACTTCGGCGGCCCGACCAACGGCCGCCCGCTGCGCTCGCTGTGGAGCAACGGCATCTCGACCGAGTACCCGGAATGGGCGCAGGACCAGTGCTACTTCGACGCCGACGGCCGGGGCACCGCTGGCACGTTCCTCACCGCCTACCAGGACGCGATGGCCGCGATCGGTGAGCCCGGGCACATCTCGCTGCCCACCGCCAACCACGACTTCGCCCGTCTGCAGTCCGGCCCGCGCACCCCCGAGCAGCTGCCGCCCGCGTTCGCGTTCCTGCTGACCTTCCCGACCCTGCCCGCCATCTACTACGGCGACGAGATCGGCATGCGCGACGTCCCCGGCCTCCCCGACACCGAGGGCAGCGTCATGCGCTCCGGGTACAACCGGGCCGGGTCGCGCACCCCCATGCAGTGGGACTCGACCCTCAACGCCGGCTTCTCGGCCGCAGCGCCCGCCCGCCTCTACCTGCCGATCGATCCCGACCAGGGACGCCCCACCGTCGCCGGGCAGCGCGCCGACCAGGACTCGCTGGTGAACACGGTCAGGGACCTAATCGCCCTGCGGGGCGCTCACCCCGAACTCGGCCACAGCGGCAGCCTGGAGATCCTGTCGGACGGATACCCCCTCGTCTATCTGCGCGGCGGCCGGTTCCTTGTGGTCGTCAACCCCAGCGGCAGCACTCGCGTCCTGTCGCACAGCCGCCCCGACCTGGCCGAGGCGACGGCGGTGCGCCAGACCGGCATCAAGCTGGATCAGACGACGGTCACCGCCGATCCGTTCTCCTACGGCATCTTCCAGCTCTAAGCCCCGATGGCTGTCAAGAATTGTGGGCTGTCCGTAAGATACGTTTAATAATTCTTTTCGCTTAATAGGGGCCGGGCAGGTAACTAGATCCTCCGATTCGCCGCATCTCGCCGCCTGGCTGATCTAACCTATGGATCCGGGAGCGAAACGGCGGGCAGGGAGGCAGGGTCGACAACGACACGGCCGCAGGCGACGACACGGCCGCGGGCGACGACAGGGACACCGGCCGGGACGTTCCGAAGGCCTGGCGCAGCAAGCGCTTCCGTATCGCGGCGATCGCGACCGCGCTCGTCCTCGCGGCGGGGATCGGTTTCGGGGCCGGCCGGGTGATCGGGCTCGGCAACACGGAGATTCCCAGCGCGATCCCGAAGCCGGCCACCGGGAAAGACGCGTTCATCGAGGACGACGACGGCATCGCCCAGGACAACCAGGAGAACATCCTCCAGGCCACGGCGCCCGGGATGGTGCACGTGCTGTCCCGCGTGACCTTCAAGGCCACCGTGATCGGCACCGACCCGGCCGCGGGGCTGGCGCTGCTCCAGCTGGAAGGCGGTGACGGAAGGCCGTTCTCGACCGTCACGGTCGGGAACTCGGCCACGCTCGTCACCAGCTCGAAGGCCTCCCCAGACGTCCGCCATCGGCGGCCCCCTGGTGAACCTGAACGGCCAGGTGATCGGCATCACGATCGGCGGATCGGGGAGCGGCCTGAACATCATGGCGTACGCGATCCCGATCAACACCGCCCTCGCAGTCGCCACACGGATAGCTGACGGCAACTCCTCATAGGGGCCGCCCCCGGGCCGGATGCTAGCGATTCCGTCGGGTGCAGTAATAATCAGGGGTCACAGAGCCGAGGGGGCAGCGCGTGAGCACAGGCGGCAATGAGGGCGATCCCTGGTGGGCCAGCGCGGTGGTGTACCAGGTGTACCCGCGCAGCTTCGCCGACGCCGACGGTGACGGGATCGGCGACCTGCCCGGCCTCGTCGGGCGGCTGCCGTACCTGGCCGAGCTGGGCGTGGACGCGATCTGGCTGTCGCCGTTCTACCCGTCGCCGCTCAACGACGGCGGCTACGACGTCAGCGACTACACCGACGTGGACCCCCGGCTGGGCACGCTCGGCGACTTCGACGCGCTCGTCCAGGGCGCGCAGAAGCATCAGATCAGGGTCATCGTCGATCTGGTCCCGAATCACTGCTCGTGGGACCATCCGCTGTTCAAGAAGGCGCTGGCGGCCCCGCCGGGCAGCGCCGAGCGGGCGCTGTTCATCTTCCGCGACGGCCGGGGGCCCGACGGCGGCGAGCCCCCGAACAACTGGCCCTCCCGGTTCGGCGGCCGGGCCTGGACCCGGGTGCCGGACGGCCAGTGGTACCTGCACCTGTTCGACGCCAGCCAGCCCGACTGGAACTGGCGCGATCCGCGGGTCGGCGCGATGTTCGAGGAGATCCTCCGGTTCTGGCTCGACCGCGGGGTCGGCGGGTTCCGGGTGGACGTCGCGCACGGCCTGTTCAAGGATCCGCAGCTGGCCGACGTCGCCGACGTGACGCTGACCAACCGGCCCTCGGCCTACTACCACCGCCCCGAGGTGCACACGGTCTACCGGCGCTGGCGCGAGATCCTCGACAGCTACCCGGCCGAGGGCTTCCCCGGCGCCCGGACGGCGGTCGGCGAGGTCTGGGCGGACTCGGCCGCCACCCTCAAGGCCTACCTCGCCGACGACGAGCTGCCCCAGGTGTTCAACTTCGACCTCGTCCGGGCGGCGTGGTCGCCGACCGCGCTGCGCGCGGCGATCGAGTCCACCTTCACCATCGCAGACGGGTCGCGCGCCCCCTGGGTCATCGGCAACCACGACGTGGTCCGCCCGGTCACCCGGTGGGGCGTCGACGCGGCCCGCGCGGCCGCGCTGCTGCTGCTCGCGCTGCCCGGCTCGGCCTACGTCTACCAGGGCGAGGAACTCGGCCTGCCCGAGGTCGAGGACATCCCCGCCGACGCCCGGCAAGATCCGACCTTCCGCCGGACGGGCGGGAAGGAGGTCGGCCGCGACGGCTGCCGGGTCCCGCTTCCGTGGTCAGCGGCCGGTGCTTCCTTCGGATTTTCCCGAACGGACCCTGGCTTTGACCCGGCGCCGCCCTGGCTGCCGCAGCCGCCGGGGTGGGGCGCCCTCAGCGTGGCGGTGCAGTCCGGCGACCCCGGCTCCTTCCTCTCGCTGTACCGGGCGGCGCTGCGGCTTCGCCGTGAGCACCCGGCCCTGGGCGCGGGGCCCGACGGCGGCGACGCGATGCGCTGGCTGGACGCGCCCGGCCAGGCGCTCTGCTTCGCCCGCGACCCCGGATTCGTGTTCGCGGTCAACCTCGGCGACTCGGCCGTTCCGCTCCCCCCGCACTCGGCGGTGCTGCTCGCCAGCGGCCCGCTCGGCGCCGACGGCGCGGGCCGGGCGACGCTGCCCCGGGACACGGCGGCCTGGCTGGCGGGCTGACAGCTGGCTTACAGGAACGAGCGGTAATGTGCGTTTGGAAAATTTCGGGGCTCCGTCGGGAGGCATGGTGGGGCAGATTCGGGTACCGCGCAAGGGCGTCACGCCGGGTGAGCTCGCGAGCGTGCTCAGCCGCAGGCTCGGGGGCGGGTTCGAGGTCGCGGCCGACGACCGCACGGTCATAGTGCGCCGTTCGCCGCTCAGCGCGGCGGTGGTGCGGATCGGGAACGCCCCGGGCGCGACGGTCTTCCGGGTCCGCGGGGCCGGGGTGCCGCTGGTCAGCCTGGGCACGTCGCGGGCGGTTGCCGACGCATTGCGCAGGTCACCGGAGTTCCGCGGCGTCTGATCTTATTTTCCCGCGCTTTTATTGCCGGTTGGCGCCACCCCGACTGCCCCTGATTCCGTACCGTTGTGGGCGGGTCATACCATTGCTGTGATCTCGGTGGTTAAGCCCGAGATTCACGTAAGGCCGCAAACTTGTCCTCGAACTCGTCCGGAGCAGCCCTGATGCCTGCTAGTGTCCGCCCGTGAGCGGGAACCTCTCTACGCCCGGTGACGTGGCAAACGCGCCCGGACAGCAGACCGGGAACGGACGATCGGGGGACGCGGACGGGTTCCGGGGGAAGTGGCAGAACTCCGCTTTCGGCGGTTCGCGGCTGCGCGCCTACTGGCTGAGCGACGCCGGCAAGGTGATCTTGGTCGCGACGGTGCTCGCGCTCGCCATCCGGCTCTTCACGCTGACCCGGCCTGGGTTCCTGACCGGAATCACCGAGTACGACGACGGCGTGTACATCGGCGGCTCGATCCGGATCACCGAGGGGCAGCTGCCCTACGTGAACTTCTCGACCGTCCAGCCGCCGGGCATCTACGAGCTGATGCTGCCGGTCGCGCTGCTGGCCAAGGCGATCACCACGGTGAAGGCGCTCGCGGTCGCCCGGGTGCTCACCGCGCTGGCCTCCACCGCGTGCATCCCCCTGGTGGGGAACCTGGTCCGCTACCGGGGGGCCGTGGTCACCGCGGTCGCCTGCGGCGTGCTCGCCGTCTACCCCCCGGACATCGCCACGGCCCACACGCTCCTGCTCGAGCCCTGGATGAACCTGTTCTGCCTGATCGCGGTCAACCTCGCGTTTCGCCGGGGGCATCTGGACCGCCCGGTTCTGCTGGGCTGGGCTGGGGTCGTGCTCGGCTTCGCGGGCGTCATCAAGTTCTGGGCGGCTGCGCCTGCCCTGGTGCTGCTCGTCCTCTGCCTCCTGACCAAGACCGACCGGGGCCGCCGGGTCCGCAACTACGTACTCGGTCTCGTGGTCGGCTTCGCGGTCCCCGCCGCCCCGTTCCTCATCACCGCCCCCGCCACGTTCATCCGCTCCACGATCTTCGACCAGGCGGCCCGCGAAGGCACTCCGGTGGCGTTCGGGGTCAAGATGGCGAACCTCACCGGGCTCATCGACGTGTACAGCGACACCGGCAAGCTGATGCTCAACGCGGGGGCGAACTCGATGTTCGCGGCGGGCGAGCAGGCCGGGATCGGCGACGCGCACAGCATCGGCTGGCTCCCGGTCCTGGCCGCGATCGTGCTCGTCGCGCTGCTCGTGGTCGGCTACGTCCGGCAGGGCCGACGGCTGACCCCGCTCGAGTTGCTCTCGCTCGCCACCGCGGTGATCGCCACGATCATGGTCACCGCGTACTCCGCCTTCTTCTACCACTACGCGGACTTCCCCGCCCCGTGGATCGCGCTCTCCCTCGGCGGCGCGGCCGGCGCGCTGGCGGGACACCGGCGCTGGTCGAAGGTGGCGATGGAAGTCTTCGCCGTGCTGATCCTGCTGGTCACGGTCCTGCAGGTCCGGGAGATGTACCCGCTGCAGAGAGCCGGCGCCCAGGCCCTGGCGTCCCAGATCCCGCCCGGCGCATGCCTCGTGACCGACGAGGTGTCGCTGACGATCGCGGCCGACCGGTTCGCCAAGCTGCCGCCCGGCTGTCCGGACATCGTCGACTCCCTCGCGGACACGCTGGTGCTGTCCAACGGCGTGTCCGTCCAGGGCGGCGCGAAGAACATGCCCGCCGTGGTGGGGCAGTGGCAGACGTGGCTGAGCAAGGCCGACTACGTCCTGCTCTCGCCCGGGCACGCCTCTCTACGGCGCATCCCCTGGACCCCCGCGCTCACGGCCTGGTTCAACGCGACGTTCGTCCCCGACGGCGCCCCATCGGGGGCTACCGGGCAGCTCTACCAGCGCCTGGACTACACCCCGCCAGCCGGCTACCCCTCCGCCACCAGCGTGGCTCAGTCAGCGGGGTAGGCCTCAGTCAAACGCCAGGCCTCTCAAACGCCAGGCCTCAGTCAAAGGCCAGTTCAAAGTCAAAGGCCAGGTCAAGACCAGTCCGTGGCGCTGGCGGCTTGGGCAGATTACCGTCGGCACTCCTTCGGAAGGCCGACGGCTAATCTCCCCGGCGCCACCCGCTCCCCACCCACCCCGCTGAACCAAAGTCAACATCAAACCCAAGGGTCCACCGAGCCCACACGGACCCCCTGTCGGCCACGCCCCCGACTCCACGCGCCCCCTTCCGGCCGTACCCCCGGCCACGCCTCCGCCACCGACCCCCGTCGACCCCCGTCGACCCCCATCGACCCACATCGACCCCAGAGGCCTCGCGGTTACGCCGCCCACCCGGTGGAAACCTGTCGGCTACGCCAGCGACCCGATGGGGATTCCTGTCGGCTACGCCAGCGACACTGATAGACGATGTCGCTGGCGTAGTCGACAGGTCGGCGATCCTGTCGATGGCGTAGTCGACAGGTCGCGACACGCGCCAGAATCGCCGCCTTGTCAGATAACAGCAAAAAGTGACGGCTCGCCGCTCGGTCGGCGAGACGATGGATCGTTGTGTACATCCAGATGTACACAACGATCCACGCTCTTTGGCCGGCCCTCAGACATCGTGGATAACAGCAAGAAACGCCGCCGAACGCACGCCGGCGGCGGTGGGGCCCGCACGGCGCAGTCACTGGGTAGGGGCCGGGTTGAGGCCCGTGGGCACAGGAGCCTGAGTTGCGGCGCCTGGGGCTCAGGAACCTGAGTCGAGGGTGGGGCGGTAGGCGGGGCCGTGGGAGTCTTCGCAGTGGGGGAGGCCGGGGGCGTGGTCTTCCTCGGTCTGCTGGGCGGTTGGAGCGCCTCCGCGCGGCTGACGGGGGCCTTGGCGCTCCGGGCGTCGTGGGCGCCGACGTCATAGCCGCGGGCGTCGCGGGGACCGTGGGCCGCGGCGTCGGCGTCGTGGGGACCGTGCGCCTCCTGGGTGTGGGCGCCGTGGGCGCCGTGGGCGTCATCGGGCTCATCATGGTCGGCATGAGGGCCGTGGGCGTCACCGTCGTGGTCGCGGTGGTCGCGGTGGTCGCCGTCGGAGTGGTCGTGGGACGCCGGGATGAGGACGGGGTCGGGGCAGTGGTCGACCTGGAGGGTCAGGTGGCTGATGCCGTAGTCGCGGGCAAGCAGGGCCTCCAGGTCCGCCCGGACGGCGTGGCAGTCCTGCCGGGGCTCGACCAGCACGTGCGCCGAGGCGGCCGGCATGCCGGTGGTGATGGCCCACACGTGCAGGTCGTGGACCTCGGCGACGTGCGGCCGGGCGACCATCGCGGCGCCGAGCGCGCTCGGGTCGATGTCGGCCGGGGCCGCCTCGAGGAAGATGCGTCCGGACTCGCGGATCAGCCCGCTGCCGGCCCGCAGCATGAGGGCGACCACGACCAGGGTGGCGATCGGGTCGGCGCGGGAGAACCCGGTGGCGAGGATGATGACGGCGGCCACCACGGTGGCGGCGAAGGCGTACAGGTCGGTGAGCACATGCGCGACCGCGCCCTCCATGTTCAGGCTGCGCCGGTCGCTCGCGGCGTTCGCGCGGGCCAGCAGCAAGCTCGCCGCCACGTTGACGGCCACGCCGATCAGCGCGACGGTGAGCATCAGGCCGCCGCCGACCGGGTGCGGCGTGATCAGCCTGCGGATCGCCTCGTAGGCCAGCCAGACCGCCAGCAGCACCAGCGTGATGCCGTTGGCCTGGGCGGACAGGATCTCGAGACGGCGCAGCCCGTAGGTGTAGCCGCCGCGGGCCGGCCGTCCCGCGATCTTGGTGGTGACGATCGCCAGGCCGATCGCGGCGGCGTCGGTAAGCATGTGGGCGGCGTCCGAGAGCAGCGCCAGCGAGTGGGCGACCACCCCGGCCGCGACCTCGCCCACCATGAACAGCACAATGAGCGCCCCGGCCGCCGCCAGCCAGCGCCAGTCGGCGTCAGGGGAGGCGCGGTGCGCGTGATCGTGCTCCTGGTGCCGATGTCCCGTCGTCTGGATCGATCCGCTCACTAGTACCGCCGCTCGCTCTACCAGCACCCTTTTTACCCGCTCGCCGGACAGGTAAGGCCCCCATCGGTAGACCGGAGCGATGTGCCGAGACGGATCGCCCCGCGCGCCAGTCGACCGCGCTCGCGCTGATGACCCAATTTGACCCTGTAATAACTATAAAAACGGGAATCCGCCTCGTGGCTGATCACGGAACGCTAACGTCCTGTGCTTGGAAGCGCCGCGGTCGGAGCACGTCGACCGCTGGGAAGGACTGTGATCATGAGACTGCCTGGGGGCCGGGGCAGCAGAGGCGGCGGGCGCCGTGGCAGGAACGATGGCACTGCCAGGCACGGCCGGACCAGCCTTGTTGGCCGCGCTGGCCAGCCCGGGAATGGCGGCGGGCAACCGGGTTATGGCACTCGGCCGCCCAGCGGCCCGCCTCGCTACGGCAATGGTCAGCCCGAATACGACGATCAGCCCGGCTACGGCTACGACGGACAGCCCGGCTACCCGGGCCAGCCCGGTTACGGCTACGGCTACGGCAGCCAACCCGGCTACGACGGGCAGCCCGGCTATGGCGGCCCGGCCGGGTACGGCGGCCAGCCCGGCTACGGCAGCCAACCCGGCTACGGCGCCCAGCCCGGCTACCCAGGCCAGCCCGGCTACGGCGGCCCCCCGCCCGACCCCCGCTACTCAGGCGGACAGCCGGTGTATCGCGATGGCGGGCCCGGCTACGCCGGCGGCCTGCCCGGGTACGACCGCGGCGGTCCCCCGCCGTACGATCGCGGCCCCCGTACGCCGTATCAGCTGACCGAGGATGACCCGCGCTCTCCCCGGCGTCGCCACGTCCGGCGGCGGGGCTACCGACGGGGCCCGGTCGGATGGGTTGCCGCCTACCCGATCCGGGTCATCTCGGCGCTGGCGATCGTGGCGGTCGGCGCCGCCGCGACCATGGCAATCGGGATGACCGGCTTGTTCGGAACGACGGCGGCGCCGGGCGCGGCGGGCCCCCCGGGCGGGCCCGGAGCGGCGGCCGACCCCAACTGCACGCTCATCGTGCCGCTGAATCCGCTGACCGCGCTCGGCCTGGCGACGCCGTACCAGCTGACCGCGACCAACCCGGCCGACGGCCGGTGCCACGAGGACGACGACAGCCAGGCCGCCTTCGTCCAGGGCGCGATCATCAACCCGGCCAACGGCCAGATCTCGGTCTACGATCCGCTCGTAATTGACGCGGGCTCGACCGCGGCGGTGGCCCCGGTCCTTCCCGCGGTCCCGGCCAACGCGGTCGTCGCGCTCTGGTTCGGCTTCAACGGCGACGACCTGACGCTGAAGGGGGAGGACCAGGTGCAGTCGGCCGCGCTGTCATCGACGGCGCAAGAGTCGGACACGGTCCGTTCGACATCGGGATCTTCGGGTTTGACCTTCGACGGCAACGCAACCCGGGCCAGGGTTGCCCTCGACGCCCAGGTGTCGGCCCCGACACCGCCCGCCGCGGCCGACACGGCCGGCTCGTCCGGCAGCGTCAGCCAGGGCGCGGGCGCCGCGTCGGCCGGATCGTTCGCATTCCCGGCCGCCGCCGCCGTCCCCGACTTCCTCCTGCAGAGCGCCGACTGCGTGGCGGGCGAGGACAACAACGGCGAGTTCACTGGCTTCACGCAGGTAGGGGCGTGCAACTCGGCGGCGTTCTTCGCGGCCGCCAACGCCGCCATCGCGGCGGGCAAGCTCACAGTTCCCGCGCCAGGCAACTCGGTCGACGGCCAGGCCTGCCTGACCACCCGGAGCTTCGCCTTCGTCGACGCCGACCAGAGCGCGAACGTGACGACCGAGTACCTGACCGCCCCGGACGGCCGGATCGCCCAGGACACCGCCGCCAACAAGACGTCGATGGCGGGCGCGGGCACCCTCGTCAGCCAGGGCGACAACGCGCTCCTCGACCAGTCCGTGGACCCCGCCCTCGGCTGCACGCCGTGGCAGCAGCCCAACCTGGCCGACGGCGGCGCGCCCGCGTCGGCCCTGCCGCTCGATGAGCTTCAGGCGGCCGCGTGGGCCGGCCGCGACGGCGGCGGGGCGGAGGCGCTCGTGCCGCTCAACGACCCGGCGACGCTGGACCGCTTCGGCAACTACGACGCGGTCAAGGCCGACACCCTCCGGTCGATCATGGACATGGCGCCGCTGCCGGCCGGACAGTCGCCCGGCGCCTACTGCACCGAGCTCGAGCAGGCCCAGGGCAGTCGGCTCCAGCAGGACGTCAACCTGCTGTTCGGTGAGGCCAGCCCTCAGCCGCGGGAAGCCGACAACCTCTTCACGTTCCTGGCGATGCGGCTCGACCAGTCGTTCAACAAGCTCGGCTGCGGCTCGCTGGGGGTGGCCAACGACGTGTCGATCAGCGTGAACGGGTCCGGGGCGGCCGTCGCGGCCTGCTTCGGCAACCCGGTCGCGCCGACCACCACCGGGCCCGGCAACCCGATGGCGAACAAGCGGACCTGTCCGGCGACCGCCGGCGGCTCATAGGCAGGGGGGCAGCGAAAGGATGATCGATGACTGAACGCACCCAGGCGGATCACGCCGCTAGCCGGCGCACGGTGCTGCTGTGCGCGGGGCTGACTGGCGCCGTCGGCGCGGGCGTCCTGCTCACCGCGTGCAGCACCGCCGCCGTGCCCTACGATGCGAACGGGGAAGGACAGGCGCCCGGGCCCGCGCTGGCCGTCGCCACCGATCCCGCCGCCCCGTCCGCCACCGCATCGGCCGGGTCCGCCCCGATGCCCGGCTCGGGCGGCGCGGCCGGCTCGGGCGGCACCCTGCTCGGCCGGACGGCCGACATCCCGGTCGGCGGCGGCACGGTCTTCACCGACGCCAAGGTCGTGGTCACGCAGCCGACCAAGGGCGTCTTCAAGGCCTTCAGCGCGGTCTGCACGCATGTCGGCTGCCTGTGCAACCAGGTCGCGGACGGCACCATCGACTGCCCCTGCCACGGCTCCAAGTTCAAGATCACCAACGGCGCGGTCGTCGCCGGGCCGGCCCCGACCGCGCTGCCGGCCGCGCCGATCACCGTGAGGGACGGGAAGATCATGCTCACCTAGCAGCATGCGGCATACTTTCTCCATGGTTCAACGCTGGCGGTGCCCGACGGTGCTGCGGGTCAAGACGGTCATCATCGCGGTCATCGGCGCGGTGGTGGCGCTGGTGTTCCTCCCGCTCTGGTTCGGCGTCCCGGTCGCCGTGCTGCTGGCGCTGTGGGCGGCGGGCATGACGGTCTTCGGCTCGTCGGTGGTGATCGACCCCGAGGCCGGCCTGCTCGTGTTCGGGATGGGGCTCATCACCCGGCGGGTCCGGCTCACCGACATCACGGCCGTGCTGGTTGACCGGTCCAAGGTGTCGGTGGCCAGGTCGGCCGGCGGCGAGATCTCGCTCTACGCCTGGCGCAAGTCCGCGCTCGACGGCTGGCTGCACGTTCCGGCCGAGGCCGACGAGATCGGCCACGCGATCTCGGCCGCGGTCGCGCTGGCGCAAGACGCGCAGCGCCGAGCGGCCGAGGCAGCCGCCACCGCAGAAGCCGTCGCCCCCGCAGAAGCCAGCGCCACCGCAACGCCGGCCCGCCGGTGCGGGTCGGCTCGGCCGCCAGCACCCGGTCGACGCTCGCCACCGCGCTGCTCGGCTGCGCCGGGCTGGTTGCCCTGGGCGCCGCGCTGGTGGTCCGGGTCCGCTGGCACGACGACCCGCTGATGACCACGCTGGGCGTGATCCTGGCCCTGGCGCTCGGCGTCTCGGGCCTGTTCTACCTGCTGGCCGCGCTCTGGCTGCTGCTGACCGGACGAGATCCCTCTCGCGCCCCCGGCGCAGCCGCCGCCGATCGCGCCGCCCAAAGCTCAGCCGATCGCGCCGCCCAAAGCTCAGCCGACCGCCCCGCCCACAGCTCAGCCGACCGCCCCGCCGACCGGGCCGGCGCCGTCTAGCGTCGCCCAAGCACCCCCGGGTACCCCGCACGGCCGGTCCCCGAGCGTGGCAGGATAAGCCGGTGGGCTCGTTGATGCTTCTTGACACGGCGTCGCTGTACTACCGGGCGTTCTACGGAATGCCGGACACGGTGACGGCGTCCGACGGCACCCCGGTGAACGCGATCCGGGGCCTCCTTGACGCGATCGCCCGATTGGTCAGGGAACATCGCCCGGCTCGCCTGGTGGCCTGCCTGGACGCCGACTGGCGGCCGGCCTTCCGGGTCGCCGCGATCCCCGGGTACAAGGCGCACCGGGCCGAGCCCGACGGGACCGAGCAGACCCCGCCCGGGCTGGTCGTGCAGATCCCGCTGATCACCCAGGTCCTCACCGCGGCCGGGATCACCCTCGCCGAGGCGGCCGGCGTACGAGGCCGACGACGTGATCGCGACCCTGGCCACCCGCGCCACCCAGCCGGTGGACGTCGTCACCGGCGACCGCGACCTGTTCCAGCTCGTCAACGACGCTCGCAAAGTCCGCGTGCTCTACACGATCAGGGGCCTCGGCCACCTCGAGGCGGTCACCGAGCCGGACATCGCCAAGAAGTACAACATCCCCGGCGACCGGTACGCCGACTTCGCCGTGCTGCGGGGCGACCCGAGCGACGGCCTGCCCGGCGTCCCCGGCATCGGCGAGAAGACCGCCGCCACCCTGATCAGCACGTTCGGCGACCTCGAGAGCCTCACCCGCGCGCTCGACAAGGGCCACGGCGGCTTCCCGTCCGGCACCCGCAAGAAGCTCGAGGCGGCCAGGTCCTACCTGGACATCGCCCCGCCGGTCGTCAGGACCGCCACCGACGTCCCGCTGCCGGACGACCTCGACGAGGCCGGCGCCCTGCCCGCCACCCCGCCCGACCCGGAGCTGCTGGCCGAGATGGGCGCCGCCCTCGGGCTCGGCTCCTCGCTCAGCCGCTTCCGCGCTGTTGTTACAAAAGTGAACTAGGAGACTCCGTGACCACCGACCCCGCCCTGTACCCGACCGAGCGACTCACCCGGGTGCAGGAGGCCGTCCGCAAAGCGGGCATCGACGTGCTGCTGCTCACCCCCGGGCCCGACCTGCGCTACGTGACCGGGTACGACGCCAAGCAGCTGGAACGGCTCACCTGCCTGGCGGTGCCCGCCGACGACGACCCGTTCCTGGTCGTGCCCGGACTCGAGCTGAAGGCGGCCCAGGCCTCGCCGGCCGGCCAGCTGAACGTGGACATGATCCCGTGGGGCGAGCTCACGGACCCGTTCGCGATCATCGCCGGCAAGGTCGGCCGCCCGGAGCTGGTCGCGCTGAGCGACCGGATGTGGGCGCTGCACGTCCTCCAGTTCGCGAAGGCGCTGCCGGCCGCTGGCCTGCGGCTGGCGTCCGAGGTGGTGTCGCCGCTGCGGATGCGCAAGACGCCGGCCGAGGTCGCCGCGCTGAGGGAAGCCGGCCAGGCGATCGACCGGGTGCACGCCAACGTCCCCCGCTGGCTCAAGGCCGGCCAGACCGAACGCCAGGTGGGCGCGAAGATCGCCGAGGCCATCTTCGCCGAGGGCCACGTCAGCGCCGACTTCGTGATCGTCGGCTCCGGCCCGAACGCCGCCTCGCCGCACCACGAGGTCTCCGACCGGGTCATCCGCGACGGCGATGTGGTCGTGGTCGACATCGGCGGCACGATGCCGTCCGGCTACTGCTCCGACTGCACCCGCACCTACGCCGTCGGCGGCGCGCCCGACGACTTCCGGGCCTACTACGAGGTGCTCAAGCGCGCCCAGGAGGCGGCCACCGTCAGCGTCACGCCCGGCGTCACCGCCGAGAGCGTGGACCAGGCGGCCAGGGGCATCATCGACGACGCCGGCTACGGCGAGTGGTTCATCCACCGGACCGGCCACGGCATCGGCCTGGAGACCCACGAAGACCCGTACATCGTCGAGGGCAACGCCACTCGGCTCGAGAACGGCATGGCCTTCTCGATCGAGCCCGGCATCTACCCGGGCCCGCACGGGGCCCGCATCGAGGACATCGTGGTGTGCACCGAGACCGGCGTCGAGCGGCTGAACAACGGCACCCGCGAGCTGGTGATCGTCTAGCCCGCGGTGGCCCCGACTAAGCGGGCGGCGCCCGCCTAGTCCTCGGTGCCGCGCTGCTGCTCGGCCAGGAACTGCTCGAACGCCTCGGCCAGCTCGTCGGCGGTCGGCATTTCCTCGCCGTCGGCGAGCAGGTTCTCGCCGTCGTGCGCGACCGCGGCGTCGTACTGCGCCTCGAGCCCCTGCACGAGCTCGGCGACCTCGGTCGACTCCTCGACCTGGCGGTCGATCAGCGCGTTGGTGCGGTCGGCGGCCTCGCGCAGCTCAAGCGCGGGCAGGTCGAGGCCGCTGACCTCGGTCAGCGCGTCGATCAGGGTCAGCGCGGCGGTCGGGTAGGCGGCCTGCGACAGGTAGTGCGGCACCTGCACGACCAGGCCGATCGCGTCCCGGCCGGCCTGGCCGAACCGGAACTCGAGCAGCGACGACGCCGAGCCCGGGACCTGCAGCTTCGACGGCAGCGGTACCTTGCTGGCCACCAGCCCCGGCCGCGACGAGTGCGTGATCATGCCGAGCGGGCGGGTGTGCGGTATGCCCATCGGCACGCCGAAGTAGGTGATCAGCGGCCCGGCCCCGAGGCGCTCCGCCAGCTGCTGGGTGGCGGCCGCGAACGACTCCCACTCGTGGTCAGGCTCCGGCCCGGTGAGGAGCAGGAAGGGCTTGCCGGTGGCGTCGGCGAGCCGGTAGACGTTCAGCTCGGGGGCGTCGTAGCTCTCCCACTTGCCCTCGTCGAAGGTCATCAGCGGCCGCCGCGATCGGTAGTCGAGGAGCCGGTCGGCGTCGAACCTGGCCACCGTCGTGTGCTCGAACGCGTCAAGCAGATGCTCGGTGAGCAGACGTCCCGCCGCGCCCGCGTCCATGAACCCTTCCAGGTACACGAGCAGGGCCGCGCCGTCGAGGTCCGACGTCTCCTCTGCGTCCAGTTCGTAGAGATCTTCCGGCTGCATGCTCCCAGTCTCCCACCACGGTTGCCTAGCTTTGGCCGCTGAAGCGGTTTTCACCCCCGCGGGCCCTGAGATTTAGCTGTTACCCAGTGCGGTCAGCGGACGGGGACATTTCACGTTAAGTTGTCGTAGTGGAAGAGATCGACCGCCGTATCGTGTCCCTGCTGTCCAGGAATGGGCGCATGAGCTTCACCGAACTTGCCAGGCAGGCTGGCCTTTCGGTGTCGGCCGTGCACCAGCGGGTGCGCCGCCTTGAGACCGAGGGCGTGATTACCGGTTACGTAGCGCTGTGTGACCCGCAGGTCATCGGCCTGCCGCTGACGGCGTTCGTGTCGATCAAGCCGTTCGACCCGTCTGCGCCCGACGACGTGCCGCAGCGCCTCGAGCAGCTGACGGCGATCGAGGCGTGCCATAGCGTGGCCGGCGACGAGAACTACATCCTCAAGGTCCGCGCCGCGTCCCCGGTGGCGCTGGAGGAGCTGCTGCAGCAGATCCGCACGTTCGCGAACGTGTCCACCCGGACCACGATCGTGCTCTCCACCCCGTACGAGAACCGTCCGCCGACGATCTGAAAAGCAAGATTCACAAGCAGATTTTCCCGAACGGACCCTGTCTCCGCCTCAGCGGCTGACGTCTCCCGGATCCGTGGCCAGCCCGCCGGGCCGGGCGGCTTCCGCCTGCGGGCGCAGCCCGTCGAGCACCAGCGCCAGCAGCCGGTCGGCGTCGGCCGGGGCCTGCTCGGTGGCGATCGTGATGCCGTGGATCAGCCGCAGCACGTCGTGCGCGGAGATGTCCTCGCGGAGCACCCCGGCCTGCTGCGCGTGCGCGAGCAGCCGGTCGGTCGACTCCCGCATCGCCACCCAGCAGCCGGAGATGAGCTCGGAGTCCTTGCCGACCGCCTCGATCAGCGCCCGCGACAGCCCGCGCTTGGTGGCGAGGTAGCCCGCCATCGCCCGCACCCAGCCGAAGAAGGCCTCCTCGGGCGGCACGGTGACGATGAGCTCGTCGGCCGCCGCGCAGACGGTCAGCACCTGGCTGCGGTAGACGGCGGCCTGCAGGTCGGTCCTGGTCGGGAAGTGCCGGTAGAGGGTGCCGATCCCGACCCCGGCCCGGCGGGCGATGTCGTCGAGCGGCGCGTCGGCGCCGTGCTCGGCGAACGCGGCGGTGGCGGCCTCGAGCAGCTTCATGCGGCTGCGGCGCGCGTCCGCGCGCATCTTCGAGCCCGGCTCGTCCCAGCAGGCGTCCTGCGTGACCTCGTCGGCCGCGGTACGTCTCTGCAGTGCTCATCGCTATAATCCAGTTTGCTAAACGGAGGGAGTCTCCGTATAGTAACCGGAGTGGACCTCCGAATCTTTCCTCATCGTACATCGGTGATAGCCAAGTGAGTACCAACATGTCCGTTGCCTCAGCCGCTGCCCCGAGTCGCAGGCAGGGGCGCCGAAACCTGGCGCTCACCATCATGCTCGGCGCGCAGCTCATGATCATCCTCGACGCGACCGTGGTGAACATCGCCCTGCCGCACATCCAGAACGGCCTGCACTTCTCCCCGACCAGCCTGTCGTGGGTGATGAACGGGTACACGCTGACCTTCGGCGGGCTGCTGCTGCTGGGCGGTCGCGCGGGCGACATCCTCGGCCGCCGCCGCATGTTCATCGCCGGCCTGCACCATCTTCACGCTCGCCTCGCTGGCGGGCGGCCTCGCCACCACGGCCGGGATGCTGCTGGCGGCCCGCGCCATCCAGGGCGTCGGCGGCGCGCTCGCCTCGCCCGCGGTGCTGGCGCTGGTGGTCAGCTCGTTCCCGGAGGGCAGGGAGCGGGTCAAGGCGCTCGCCATCTACTCGGCCGTC
The DNA here is from genome assembly GCA_963836195.1 of uncultured Actinomycetota bacterium. Taxonomy (GTDB): domain Bacteria; phylum Actinomycetota; class Actinomycetes; order Streptosporangiales; family Streptosporangiaceae; genus Trebonia. The sequence continues at coordinate 432,353 of CAWIIX010000030.1, forward strand.
GTGACCGGCGGCAGCTCGCTCGGCCTGGTGCTGGGCGGCCTGATCACCGAGTGGCTGTCGTGGCGCTGGGTGCTGTTCATCAACGTGCCGATCGGCATCGCCGTCATCGCGATCACCCCGCTGTTCGTCAGCGAGACCAAGCGCCAGCCGGGCAAGTTCGACCTGACCGGCGCGATCACCTCGACCGCGGGCATCGGCGCGCTCGTCTACGGCTTCATCCGGGCCGCCTCGAACGGCTGGGGCGACACCACGGCCATCGGCTCGTTCGTGGTCGCGGCCGCGCTGCTGGCGCTGTTCCTGTTCAACGAGACCCGCGCCGCGCAGCCGATCACGCCGCTGCGGCTGTTCGCCGACGGCAGCCGGTCCGGCTCCTTCGTGGCCCGGCTGCTGCTGGTCGCGGGGATGATGGGGATGTTCTTCTTCCTCACCCAGTTCATCCAGGACGTGCTCGGCTTCAGCCCGATCATGGCCGGCGTCGCGTTCCTGCCGATGACCGTCACCCTGTTCGCGGTCTCCCGCGCCGCTCCGCGGCTGATTCCCCGGTTCGGGCCGAAGCCGCTGATGATCGCGGGCATGCTGCCGGTGATCGCCGGGATGGCGATGCTGTCGCAGGTCTCGCCGGGCACCAGCTACTGGTCCGGCGTGTTCCCGGCGATGATGCTGTTCGGCCTGGGCATGGGCGTGGTGTTCGTGCCGCTGACCACGGTCTCGCTGGCCGGCGTCCGGCCCGAGGAGTCCGGCGCCGCCTCCAGCATGGTCAACGTCATGCAGCAGGTCGGCGGCGCGCTCGGCCTGGCGGTGCTGGTCGCGGTGTACGGCACCGCGAGCCGCAGCGCGGCCGCGCACCCGGTCGCCGGCCTGACCGCCGTCGCGCAGCAGCACCACATCCTCGCGCACGGCATGTCGGCCGCGTTCGCCCTCGCCGCCATCTTCGACGTGGTGACGCTGGTGCTCTTCATCACCGTGATCCGCGGCCGCCCGCGCAAGGTGGCGGTGCCGGACTCGCTCGAGGGGGCCGAGTTCGCGGAGGAGCAGGCGCTGATCGAGTAGCCGTCCCGGCCGGGCGTCGCAGGTCCAGGTCCGCCGTCTCGGCAGTGTCTGTCTCGGCAGTGTCTGTCTCAGCAGAGTCGAATGCGCCATCGGGTTCGCGCAGGCGAAACCCGGTGGCGCATTTCCGTGTTGTGGGACCGTTGATGCGCTTTAGTGAGCCGCTTAGCCGACCGTGACCGGATCGGGACTCCTCCCACCGGGCGATTGTCTTACGTAATTCAGTTTTCGGCATTTCCGGCGGGTAGTGTCACGGCAGAATGTATCCAAGCCGGCGGACCCCGCCGACCATAGATCGAAGTCCCGCCCACGATCGAACGGCACCCGCTGCTCGGGTCAGCCGGACCGGCTGCCCCAGTCTCCCTCCAGACAGGACCAGGCACGTGGACGACGACCAGCAGCCCAGTGGCCGGCGGATCGGCGTATTCCTAGTCGACGATCACGAGATCGTCCGCCGCGGGGTGCGCGACCTGCTGGAATCCCAACCGGACATCGTCGTGGTCGGAGAGGCCGGGACGGCCGAAGCGGCGCTGGCCGATATCCCCGCGCTCCGGCCGGACGTCGCGGTGCTCGACGTCCGGCTGCCCGACGGCGACGGGGTGAGCGTCTGCCGGGAGATCCGCTCGCAGGCGCCTCAGGTCGGCTGCCTGATGCTGACGTCCTTCGGGGACGACGAGGCGCTGTTCGACGCGATCATGGCGGGCGCCGCGGGCTACGTGCTGAAGCAGATCCGCGGGACCGACCTGATCGGGGCGATTCGCGCGGTGGCGTCCGGGGAGTCGCTGATCGATCAGAAAGCCGCCTGCCGGGTAATGGACCGAATGCGCGATCGGGCCCGGGGAGCCGATCCGCTGGCGGCGCTGACCACACCGGAAACGAAGATTCTCGAGCTAATCGGGAAGGGCCTGACCAACCGGCAGATCGGGGAGCGGCTGTTCCTGGCCGAGAAGACCGTGAAGAACTACGTGTCGTCGCTCTTCGCCAAGCTGGGCATGGAGCGCAGGACCCAGGCGGCCGCGTACGCGGTCAGGGTCTTCGAGGAAACCGACCGCTGAACCAGCCCGGACGGACCACCGACCCGGACACCAGCGGCACCCGCCACTCCAGCTCGGTTCCGCCGCCCTCGGCCGAGGTGACCTGCATTTCGCCGCCGAGTTCCTCGGCCCGGTTGGCGAGGTTGAGCAGCCCGCTGCGACGGGTCTGCGGCCCGATGCCGATCCCGTTGTCGACGACGCGCAGGGTCAGCATCTCGGTGCCGTCGACATCGGCGGTCACGTCGACTCGGGTGGCGCCGGCGTGCCGGGCGGCATTGGACAGCGCCTCCCGGAGCACCGCCAGCGCCTGCTCGGCGACCTCCGGGGTGACGTGCGAATCGAGGCCGCTGCCGAGGCGGAGCGCGGGCGCGAAGCCGAGCGCCCCGGCCGCCTCCTCGGCCAGCTCGACAATCTCCGTCCGCAGCTTCGGGCCGGAGCTCCCGCCGCGCGACTGAAGCGCGAAGATGGTGGTGCGGATGACCTTGATGGTCTCGTCCATCGCGTCGACCGCGTTGGTGATCCGGTCGGACACCTCCGGCCTGGTGATCATCGGCATCGTGCCCTCGAGTGACATGCCGGTCGCGTACAGCCGCTGGATGACCAGGTCGTGCAGGTCCCGGGCGATCCGGTCCCGGTCCTCGTAGACCGACAGCCGCTCGGCCGCCGCCCGGCGGTCGGCCAGTTCAATCGCCACGCCGGCCTGGGCGGCGAAGGACGCGACGACATCGCTGGCGCCGGGCGGGAACGGCGGCGCGCCGCGCCTGCGGGCGATGGCCAGGGTGCCCCGGACGTTACCCGGCGCGCCGAGCGGGAAGACGATCGCGTGCTCGAGGTGCCCCCCGGCCTGGCGGGCGACGAAGAAGGCGCGCTTGTCCTCGGTGAAGTTGTCGGTGACCAGCGTTTTCCCGCTGGCGAGGACCAGACCGGACAGCGAGTCGGCGACCGGGAGGACCAGGCCGCGGGCCTCGGCCGCGCCGTCGCCCTCGGCGTACTCGATCGTCAGCCGCCGCCGCTGCTCGTCCGGCAGCGCGACCGTGACCAGGTCCGCGTCCGACAGCTCAAGCGCCTGCCTGGTCAGCGCGGCCAGCGCGGTGCCGGAGGAGGCGCCGGACAGCAGCTGGGTGGCGATCTCGGCGGTGGCCAGCTGCCAGCGCTGCTGCCGCCGGGCCTCGTCGTACAGCCGGGCGTTCTCCACCGCGACCCCGGCCGCCGCGCCGAGCGCGGTGACCAGCGCCTCGTCGTCCTCGGTGAATTCTCCGCCGCCGCGCTTCTGGGTCAGGTACAGGTTCCCGAACACCCGGTCGCGGACCCGCACCGGCACGCTGAGGAAGCTCCGCATCCCCGGGTGCCCGTCCGGGAAGCCGGAGGACTCCGGGTGCGTGCCGATGTCGGCCAGCCGCAGCGGGCGGGGCTCCTTGATCAGCAGGCCGAGCAGGCCGCGCCCCTCCGGCCAGTGATGGATCCCGCGGATCTCGGACCCGGTCAGGCCGACCGGAATGAACTCCGTCAGCTGCTGGTCGGCGCCGATCACCCCCAGCGCCCCGTACTCCGCGTCCGCCAGCTCGACGGCCGCCTCGACGATCCGCCGCAGCATCGCCCCCAGCTCAAGCCCCGAGCTGATGGCGACCACCGCCTCAAGCAGCCCGTGCATCCGGTCCCTGGTCTCCACCAGCGCCTGCAACCGGACCTGCACCTCCGCGAGCAGCTCATCGAGCCGCAACTGCGGCATGAGACCAGACGGCACCTCGGAAGCCTCCACGCCGCACAGCCTAATTGCCGCATAGCGGCTCACACCAGAATCAAGGCACGCCAATCCGCGCCAGATATCCCTATTTCATCGGGCTTTCAGCGCTCCCTGGACCAGGATCAGCCGCGCGTGTCGAGGGCGGTGACGGAAGATCCGGGCACGTTCCATCCGTGACCTGTGCGATCGAGGGTGCGCCTGCGACTGATGGGGCGGGAGAGTCCCGACAGTCCAGGGATCCTCTGCCATCAGGCCGTGACGACGACGAGCCTGGCGGCGGGGGAGTAGCGGACGCGCCCGAAGTACATCAGCTTGACCAGCAGCCAGGACTCCCACCCGGGTTCGGCGGTCGGCGGGACGGTCACGCTGAAGCTCACCGTGGCCTCGCCGCCCGGCCCGGCCTCGACCGCCTGCGTCCACGGCCCGGTCGTCGACCAGGTGCCGACCGGCGAGACCAGCTGCAGTTCGCCGCGCAGTTGCGACCCCAGGTGGCTGGCGACCCGGACCGTCAGCTGCCCCGCCGCCCCCGGCCTGAGCCGCAGCTCGGGCGTCAGCAGCTCAAGGTCGGCCTCGCCCGCGAGCGCCATCACGTCCGACTGCAGCCGGAAGAACAGCTCCTCGGGCTCGAGGCTGGCATCCGGGCCGCCCGCCTCGCCGACCGTGACCAGCGCGGTGTCCTCGAGGACCTGCCCCAGCCGGTCGGTGATGCGCGCGGTCACGAAGTACCGACCGCCCGCCGTCCCGGCCGCCGCCCGGGCCGCGACGTCCCAGCTCGCGAACCCGTTGGCGGGAAGGTCATAGGGCAGCACGCCGCCGTCGGGTGGGCTGCCGGCCGGGGCGCCGTCGATCTCCGCCGTCAGCTCGTCCGGCACCACCAGCTCAACCGTTCCGCTGGCGGGCTCGGGCCCGCACGCCACCGTCAGCGTCGCCCGCCCCTGCGGCGTCTCGCCGTTGAGCGTGATCCGCGTCGGCGCGAAGTGCACCGCGACCGGGACGTTGCCGGCCGGGGCGGGCCCCTTCCCGTGCAGCCAGTAGCGGGCGTAGACCGGTTGCACCGGCTCCGGCGGCGCGGGGGCGGCGGCCGGGCGCGACCCGGCCGCGCTCGGCCGGACGGCCACGCTGACGGTCTCGAACGGCGCCAGCAGGACGGAGACGACGCCGTCGCGGACGGCCAGCTCCGGGCCGTCGGTCTCGGTCAGCTCTTCCAGCAGGTCGGTCCGCCAGGCGGCCTCGACGCCGCCCGCCATCCGCAGCCGCGCCAGCGCCGGTCGCCCGTCGGTCTCCCGCAGCCGCACCGTCACCAGGCGGCCGCCTTCGCCGTCAGCCGGCGGCGCCGGTGGCCGCCCGGCCGCGAGCGGATTGCCGAATGGCTTGAGCGCGCTCAGGGTGACGTTCGGCGCCCCCTCGACCGAGAGCAGTCCGGCCGGGCCCGCCTCGACCGGCGCCGCCGACGGCCCGGTCACCACGGCCGTCAGGTCGTGGTTGTAGTCCTCGGCGGCCGCGTTGAACCCGGCTTCGCGCCAGCCGCCAGCCGCCCCCGACGACGCGAGGGCGTAGCCGAACGTGTGCGACCAGTGCTGCCAGGCGAACGAGGAGCCGTCCGGCACCGCCTGCCGGTCACCGTCGATCCAGACGCCGCTCGGCCAGCCGCCGCAGGCACGGAAGAGCGACATCCACAGCGTCCCGTCGGGCGTGACCGCCGCGCCCAGGGTGCCCCGGTTGAACACCGCGACGGCCGCGTCGGCGAGGGGCTCGTCGCCGTCGGCGAGCGCGCCCGCCGCGAGGTCCTGGCCGCCCGCCACGTCCGCCCGGACCGACCCCACGGCCAGCTCGCCCCGCAGGTCGGCGACCGCCTGATCGAGGTCGCCTGGTTCCCCCGCCGCGATGATCAGCACCGGCAGGTCGCGCACGCCGCGCAGGTCGGCGCTGGGCGCGAAGGCCGCCGCCCGCGACTTGGCGGCCGGCACCCAGAGCCGGGCCGCGTTGCCGTCGGCCAGCAGCCCGTCCAGCCGCTTGGCCACCGCCGGGTCGCACGCGGTGAGCAGCTCCGAGGTGAAGGCGTTCTCCTCCGGGCCGCCGACCGCGATCCGGAAGTCGGGCAGGTTGGAGTCCACGTCAACCGACCCGTAGCGGGGACCGGAGGCGCGCGAGGTCGTCGCGGTGACGCCCGCGCCCGCCAGCCACGAGACGAGGTCCTTGATGACCGGCCGGCGGTCGTCCGGCACCACGTCGGGGGTGATCACCTCGGCCACCCCGAGCGCCACCGGCACCTCGCCCGACGACGCGGCGAGCACCGCCCGGGCGACGGCGCCGAGGCCGAACCAGTGGTTGGCGGGGTTGTCGAGCGTCCACCAGTGCTGGGCGACATCGGCCTCGGGCGCGCCGAACGGCCGCCCGATCACCGCCGTCGCGGTCTGGTAGACCGGCAGCCCGCCTGCCACCCGGGCCGGGAACCGCACCCGCAGCAGGTGGTCCCGGCCGATCGAGCCGGACACGTGGGTGCGGAACTCGACCCGCTCCGCCCCGTCCCACAAGATCGTCTCGGCGGTGATCGTCAGGTCGCCGAGCTGGTAGCGGGAGACGAGCCGGGACCCGACCGGGGAGCGGTGCGCGGTTACCTGCGCCGGGACCGTCGCCGAGCTGACGCCGGGGCCCTTCGGCGACAGGTGCCACGGGCCCTCGCCCCAGCGCGGGTGCTGCTCGTACTCCTCCTGCAGGACCAGGTCGTTGCCCGGCCCGCCGAGCAGGTTCCGGCCGGTCCGGCGGTCGATGACCGCGGTCACCGAGCCGCCCTGGGCCGGGTCGGCGGTCACGGTCAGCGCCTCGTTGGAGATCGTGAGCCCGTCGGTTTCCTCCCAGTCGCAGACCCGGGCCCGTTCCGCCCCGCCGGCGTCGCCGCCGTCCGCGCCGGCGGCCGGCTCGCCGTCCTCGGCTGGCATCGGGGTGGCGCGCAGCGGGTACCGCAGGAACCCGAGCGGGGGCAGGCCGGCCGCGCGGAACGTGAGCGTGACCTCGGCCAGCGAGCCGTCGTCGTGCCAGCGGGTCCCCTCGGCCAGGGCCGGCAGCGGACGGCCGGACACCGCGTCGAGGACCGTCAGCCAGAGGGTGCCGGGCGCGTCAAGCGCGACGGTGACCGTCGCCATCCCGTCCCGGGGCCGCGCCAGCCCGTTGGCCACCGTCACGCTCAGCCCGCCCGCGTCAGCGGCGGCCGCGGGGTCGGCGGCGCCGGTCTCGGTGAGGAACGCGATCGCGTCCCGTCGGGCCGTGTCGCCCCGCTCCCACGCCTCCCGCCACCCCGCCAGCAGGTCCAGGTACACCTGGTCGGACTCGGTGCCGGTGATCGCGTCGTGGTGCGCGCCGTAGGCGAGCTGCCGCCACGCCTTGTCGAGCGATTCGGCCGGGTACGCCGCCCCGGCCAGCCAGGCCAGGGTCGACAGCCGCTCGCCCTCGAGCACCGCGGTCTCGCCCGCCCGCGCGGCCAGCTTGGTGTCGGCGTAGGAGACGTCCTTGCCGGTGTACACCGGGTTCATGTCCCTCGTCTGCGGCATGATCCAGTACCGCGACGGGGACGCCTCGGAAGCCGCGCGCACCGCCGTGAAGAACTCGCGCGGCACCGCCGGGACGAAGCGCGGCCACACGTACCGCTTCGCCCACTCGCGCCCCACGTCGGTCACCCACCGGGCGGGGATCACGTGGTCGGACCCAACCGGCAGCATCACGTTCGGCGTCGCCGCCACCGTCGCCAGCGAGCTGAACTGGGTGTGGGCCGCGGCCAGGGCGGCCTCCAGGTCGGCCGCGGTGTGCAGCGTCCAGCCGGCCCCGTAGTGATTGGCCATGTACGCGGTCAGCAGCCCGGACCCGTCGGGGGAGAGCCACTCGAACTCGGCCGGGAACTGCATCCGGGTGTTCTCGTCCGGACCCCACTGGTGGAACGGGCCGCGCGCCCACGACGAGGAGGTCAGCCCCGCCCCCGCCATCAGCCCGGGGAACCCGGGGTCGAAGCCGAACGCGTCGAGCATCCAGGCCGACCCGACCTCCGCGCCCAGCACGCCGCGCTGGAACCCCATCCCGTAGACCGCGTTCCTGATCGTCGTCTCCGCGCCCGTCAGGTTGGTGTTCGGCTCGTTGTAGGTGCCGCCGACGAGCTCGACCCGGCCGTCGGCCAGCAGCGACCGCAGGTACGCGCGGTCGTGCGGGAACGCGTCGAAGTGCGGCTTGAGGTAGTCGACCTCGGCCAGCACGAACTTGTAGTCGGGGTCCCGCCTGGCCTTCTCCAGGTGCAGCCGGACCAGCTCGAACGCGGTCCGCACGTCCGGCAGGTTGCCGTCCTCGTCCGGCAGCACCAGCCGCGCCTCGGTGAACTGCCCCTGGGTGTTCCACCAGACCGGGTCGTAGTGGAAATGCGACACCATCCACATCGTCCACCCCGGCTCGGCCGCCGTGATAACGGCGTCGGTGGTGACTCGCCCCCCGGCCGTCTCGCAGATCACCGTCACCGGCAGCGACACCCCGGCCGGCCCGGTCACGGCCACGCTCACCTCGCACTGGCGGGCGTCGGCGGGCTCGCCCAGGGTCACCTCGGACGCGGTCGCCGTCTCGACCGACGGGCCGGCCAGCCGCACGGAGACCGTCACGCCGGCCTCCCCGGCCTCGGTCGCGGCAACCCCGACCCGCACCACCTGCAGGGGCCGGGCCGTGCTGCCGGTGAACAAATCGGTCGATTCGACCTCAGTGATCCGCATACCCCCATCGTCCCACGCCGCCCGCCCCGCCCGCCCTGCCAGCTAGGTCATCCGCACGAAACGAATCTGTCGGCGGTCGGCCCGGCGCGCCTTCGGAAGATTTCTTCCGAAAGAAGACTTCCGAGGTCTTGTCAAAAGAACTGTTTCGAGCGTAGTGTTTCGAAACGTGAGTTCCGAACCAGCAAATCAGCCGGCCCCGCCCGATCCGGCCCCGCCGTCCGAGAACGACGAGCAGGAGCCGATGAGCATCACCGACCCGACCGTGATGCGCGCCCTCGCGCACCCGGTCCGGATGGCCCTGATCGAGCTGTTCGGCGTGCACGCCACGCTGACCGCGACCCAGGCCAGCGAGGCGCTCGGCGAGTCGCCCGCCAACTGCGCGTTCCACCTGCGGACGCTCGCGCGGTACGGCTTCGTCGAGGAGGCCGGCGGCGGGCGCGGCCGGGAGCGCCCGTGGCGGGCCTCCAAGAAGTCGCTCCGCATCCGCCTCCGCCAGTCCGAGCTGGACTCGGAGCAGGCGCAGGTGGCGGCGGGCGCGCTCGAGCAGGTCTGGCACGACCGCCTGTTCGCCCGGATCAGAGAGGCGTTCGTCAACCGGCGCTGGTCCCGCGAGTGGGAGCAGGCGGCCGGGTCGTCGCTGACCCTGGCCTTCTTCACGGCGGAGGAGCTGCGCACGGTCCGGAACGAGATCGACGCGGTCATCCACCGGCACCTGGACGAGCGCCGGGTGGACCCGGCGCGGCGGCCGGCCGGCGCGGTGCCGGTGGAACTCGTCTACTTCGCCTACCCGCGCCAAGACCTGACCGCCCCGCTCCCAACCGACGACACCGACGGCACCGACGTGAGCGACGAGATCCCCGGCGAACCCGCCTGACGATCTCAAGATATATCTTGACTGCATCATAAAGACGCGATACATCTTAAGTTAACCAGAACCCGGTCTCGCCTGAAGGAGCCATCATGAACCCGGAGCTGTCCACCAGCCTGGTCGCCGAGCACGCCCGCGAACTGACCGCCCAGGCCGACGCGCACCGCGCCGCCGCGATCGCGGTGCCTCGCCCCCGGTCCGGCGGGCGCCGTCTCGCCCCCGGCTACCACGTCAGCTGGAGCCGGGTAAGCCTGGCGCCGCCCGAGGGCGGCCACTCCCGCACTTCCTGGGCAATCGTCATCTCCGGGACCCGCTCGCGCTGACCTCAGGGTGGATACTGTGAGTAAGGACGCGGACGACGTTTCCGGCCGGTACGCGTCCCGGTAGCCCTCCCCTCGGATCCACGCGAGCAACTGGAGCAGGATGGCCCACAACGACCGGCCCGCAACGCTGCGGGATGTGGCCTCGGCGGCCGGGGTTCACCCGGCCACCGCGTCGCGCGCGCTCAACCCGGGAACCAGGCTCCTGGTCAGCGAGGAGACCGCGCAGCGGGTGAGCGAGGCGGCCGAGCGGCTCGGCTACCGGCCCAACTCGGTCGCGCGGTCGCTGCGCACCCGGCGCTCGCACACGATCGGCGTGCTGATCCCCGACCTCAACAACCCGCTCTTCCCACCGATCATCCGCGGCATCGAGGACCGGCTGGGGGAGCACGGCTACGTCGCGCTGATCGGCAACACCGACGCCGACCCGGGTAAGGAGCGGCTGGTCTTCGACCAGATGCGGGCCCGCCACGTGGACGGTTTCGTGCTCGCCACCGCGACGCTGAACAGCCCGATCCTGGCCGAGGCAGCCCAGGCCGGGCTGCCGCTGGTGCTGATGAACCGGACCGCGCAGGACTACCCGTTCTCCTCCGTCTCGGTCGACAACGAGCAGGGCGTGCGCGCGGCCGTCGCGCACCTGATCTCGCTCGGGCACACCCGGATCGGGCACATCGCCGGACCGCAGGACGTCTCGACCGGCGCGGCCAGGCTCCGCGGCTACCAGGAGGCCATGCGCTCGCACGGGCTCGCGGTCAACGCCGACGAGATCGTCTACGCCACCGGCTACACGGTCGAGGACGGGCTGCGCTGCGGGCGGGAACTGCTCGACGCGGCCGATGACCTCACCGCGGTCGTCGCCGCCAACGACATGCTCGCGGTCGGCTGCTACGGCGCGCTCGACGCGCTCGGCCTGCGCTGCCCGGACGACGTGTCGGTGATCGGCTTCAATGACATGCCGTTCGTCGACCGGCTCCACCCGCCGCTGTCCACCGTCCGGTTCCCGCACTACCAGCTCGGCACCGAGGCGGCCAGGCTGCTGATCGAGCGGATCGAGAGCGGCGACGGCAACCCGGTGAAAATCCTCTTCCTTGCGCCCGAGCTGATCACGCGAGGCTCGACCGTCGCCATCGAGCGCTCGGGCGCGGTTCCGCTCCATCCCGCCGCGCGACGCCGCAGTCATTAATTAGACATTTATAAACACTGCAGACAGTCACCACCATGACCAGCGTGGTTACAGCTGACCTGGAGACTCACTTCTAGACGTTTTGCAACTTAGTCACCGTCTGCATCAGTGGTCACAGCTGCTCTGTATTGTAACGAATTGGACATCCCCTGTACAAACCTCGCGAGCTGGTGCAATCTCTTATGCAAACGATTGTTGTCCTGGGCGTGGCGCAGTGTTGCGGGCGTGCCCCGGCGGCGATCGGGGTCTAGCGGCCATCTCGACCTCCGGTCACGGTGCCGTACAGATGGTGGCATTCATCGGACATGTCCAGGAACCGCCGGTATACCACTAAAGGTGAGCACGCGGAGTTATCCATGTGCTCGATTCCGAAGAATTTCCGAAGAATCCTGAGCGATGAGGAAGGAGGAACCGGGCGTGAGCGCCAACCTCCCCTGGTTCTCCAAGAACGCTGTCACGCTAGGCGCCGTAGCCGCGCTCTCCGTCGGCGTTCTTGCCGCATGCAGCGGTAGTAACAGCAGCAGCAGCAGTACCACCCCGGGCAGTAGCTCCACCGCGAGCGCTTCCACCGCGGCGAGCGGCAGCACGCAACCGATCACGATCGGAATCTCGCTCTCCCTGACCGGCGACTTCTCGGCCGACGGGCTTGCGTTCCAGCAGGGCTACAAGCTCTGGGCCAAGGACGTCAACGCGGCCGGCGGCATCATGGGCCGCCAGGTGCAGCTGACGATCCTGAACGACAACAGCTCGCCCAACCAAGTCGTCACCAACTACAACACGCTGATCAGCGCCGATCACGTGGACCTGACCTTCGGCCCGTTCTCCTCGCTGCTGACCGCCCCTGCCTCGGCGGTGGCGGCCCGTAACGGGTACGCGTTCGTCGAGGGCGCCGGCGGGGCGCCGTCGGTCTTCAACACCACCGCCAACGAGGACGACCACAACGTCTTCGACGTGTCGCTGCCGATCGCCGACGAGCTGATGCCGTTCGTCAACTACATCCAGTCCCTCGGGCACGCCGCCGACTCGAAGCTGACGGCGGCCTACCCCATGGCCAACGACCCGTTCGCCGACCCGCCGGTCCAGCTCGCGCAGCAGAAGCTCCAGGCACTCGGGGTCAAGACGGTGTACTCGAGTATCTTCCCCGAGGAGGTCTCGAGCTACGCCGCCCCCGCCCTCGCCGTGGCGCAGAAGCAGCCGGACATCGTGGTGCTCGGATCCACCGACGTGCCGACCGTGCAGGCGTTCATGAAGGGGTTCCAGCAGCAGCACTTCACCCCGAAGATGTTCATCGCGGCGGCCGGCCCCGACCAGGGCGCCTCCTTCATCAAGGCGGTGGGCGCGGGCAACGCCGACGCGCTGATGGTGCCGAACAGCTGGTACGGCGGTTACAAGAACGCCCAGAGCGAGAAGATGGTCGCCGAGTACATCGCGCAGTACAGCGGTACCGCATCCGACGTCAACGCCGACGTGGCCGAGGCGTACTCGGTCGGCCAGGTCGTCGAGGATGCGATCAACGCGACCGGCAGCGTCGACAACGCCGGCATCATCAAGTACCTGCACGCCGGCCACACGCTGCAGACGGTGCAGGGCAGCGTCCAGTTCAACTCCCTGGGCGAGAACGGGGCCGCAGTGGCCTTCATCTTCCAGTGGCAGGACAACGGCACCAAGTTCAACCAGGTCCTGCCGACGAGTGACCCCGCATCGGTGCCGATCCTCGCCACCAAGCCCGCATGGAGCGGCTCGGTCGGCTGACCGTAACTCTGATGAGAGCCCCGGGTAGCGCCGGGGACCAGTAACCGACCAGGACGGAGTGGTTTATGGCGCAGGAGATACTGCAGGAAATCGTCGTCGGGATCCTTGTGGGCGGCGTGTACGCCCTCATGGCGGTGGGCCTGACGCTCATCTTCGGCGTGCTCGACATCATCAACATCGCCCAGGGTGTCCTGGTCATCCTGGGCGCCTATCTCAGCTACTCGCTCGCCACCAAGGCGCACATCGACCTGTTCGTGGGGCTGCTCATCACGATCCCGGTGATGTTCATCATCGGCGTGGTGATCCACTGGGCGTTCATCAGGCGATTGCGCGGCACCGAGCGGACCGCGATGACACTGCTCGTCACCTACGCGGTGGCGCTGATCATCGAGGGGATTCTCTACAAGCTCTACGGGGCCGAAGACGTGTCGCTGACCGCCTCCTACACCGGGACGAGCGTGCACGTCTTCGGCTTCTACCTGCCGTGGATCTACGTGTACGGGTTCATTCTGGCGGTCGTGCTCGTCGTGGCGATCTACGCACTGCTCTACCGGACCCGGTTCGGCCGCAGCGTGCGGGCGACCATGCAGGACGAGACCGCCGCCCGGCTGGTGGGCATCGACGTGAACCGGGTCGCCGCGCTGACCTTCGGGATCGGCGTGGCGGTGACGGCCGCAGGCGGCATGGTGTACGGCGCGACCAGCGCGTTCAACCCCAACAGCGGCTACGACCTGATCTCGCGGCTACTCGCCATCATCATCCTCGGCGGGCTCGGCAGCATCGGCGGCGCGCTCGCCGCGTCCGTGTTCATGCTGGTGGTGGAGTCGGTGGTGACGATCTGGTCGCCCAACTGGGCGATCGCCGTCTTCTACGCCGCGCTCGTCGTGGTCCTGCTGGTCAAGCCGACGGGCTTCTTCGGCCGGAAAGAGGTACGCGCGCAATGACCAAGGCACCCGAGCGGCCGAGCGCCGGGCCGGACCTCCCGCCCGCGCTCAACGGCCCCGCGCTGAACGGCCCCGTGCTCAAGGGGGCCGGGCTGCTGGCGCTGATCGCGGTCGTCATCGCCTTCCCGCAGGTCTTCACCAACCCCGCGGTCACCAACTATGGCGTGTTCGCGCTGATCTACGTCACCGCGGCGAGCGGCTGGAACATCTTCTCCGGTAACACCGGCTACATCTCGCTCGGTCAGGCGGTGTTCTACGGCAGCGGCGCCTACGCGATGGGCATCGCGGCCCGGGACTGGAACATCACCGGCACTACGGTGTTCGCGCTGCTCCCGCTCTCGATGGCGGTCGGGGCGGTCATCGCGGTCCCGTTCGGCCTCGCCGCGCTCCGGGTCAGGCGGCACACGTTCATCGTGATCACGATCGCCTTCTTCTTCATCTTCCAGCTGATGGCGTTCAACTTCAGCTTCACCGGCGGGTCGAGCGGCCTGGGTTCGCCGTTCCTGAACTGGCCGGCGGCGACCTACGGCGTTCCCTTCTACTACATCGCGCTCGCCTTCGCGGCCGGCACCGTCGCCATCGCCTGGCTGGTGCGGCGATCCCGGTTCGGCCTCCAGCTCCGGGCGATCAGGGACGACGAGGACCGGGCGCGCGGCCTCGGCGTGCGGGCCATGCGGGTGAAGCTGTCAGCGTTCGTGATCTCGGGCGCGATCACGGCCGGGATCGGCGCGGTCTGGTTCTACTACATCAACCAGGTTCAGCCGCAGACCGGCTTCGACCCGCTCTTCGACCTGACCCTCGTTCTGATGGCGTTCCTCGGCGGCTACGGGTCGATTTCCGGTGCCGTCCTCGGAGCGCTGATCATCGAGCCGCTGACGCTCTGGCTGAACACCCAGCCCGCGTTCAGCGGCGGCTCGCTCAGCGAGATCCTGCTCGGCGGCATCTTCCTCGTCGTCGTGCTCTTCCTGCCGCGTGGGATCATCCCGACCGGCGGTGAGCTCATCACCAGGGTCCGCACCCGGGGACGAGCCGCGATCGCCCCCGCCACCACGATCGGTTCCAACCCGACCACCGCGCCGGCCTCGTCGTCGATCGGCGGCGGGGTCTCAGGAGGTGCCCAGTGACCGCCCTGCTGCGCGCGGAAGGCCTGATGAAGGCCTACGGCGGCGTCCAGGCGCTGAACGACGCGACGATCGCCGTCGAGCAGGGCACCGTGGCCGGCCTGATCGGGCCCAACGGCTCCGGCAAGACCACCTTGTTCAACGTCATCACCGGCTACGAGCGGCCGGACGCGGGCGAGGTCTGGTTCGGCGACCGGGCGATCACCAACCTGGCCCCGGACAAGGTGTTCGCGGCCGGCATCGGCCGCACCTTCCAGCTCACCCGGATCTTCGCCCGGCTCACGGTGCTGGAGAACATGCTGGTCGCGGCGCAGGCCAAGGACCGGCCGAGGAACCTGCTGTCCTGGTTCGGCCGCGACGCCTGGACCCACCACCGGCGGCACGCGATGGAGCTCCTCGAGTTCGTCGGCATCGAGCGGCACGCGGACCTGCTGGCCGGCTCGCTCTCCTACGGCCAGCGCAAGCTCCTCGAGCTCGCCTACGTGCTGGTCGCCGACCCGGCCGTGATCCTGCTCGACGAGCCGGCCGGCGGGGTGAACCCGACGCTGATCAATCACATCACCGACCGGATCCGCCAGCTCAACGCCGACCGGGGCACGACGTTCCTGCTGGTCGAGCACAACATGGAGTTCGTCATGGGGCTGTGCTCCACCATCACCGTGCTCGAATCGGGCAAGGACGTGGTCAGCGGCCCGCCGGATATCGTCCGGACCGACAAGCGCGTGCTCGACGCCTACCTCGGCGCGGACCTGGAGGAGGACCCCCGATGATCACGCCAGCGAGCCAGCCGAGCCAGCCGGAAAGCCAGGGCCAGCCGGGAAACCAGGACCATGCGGAGAACAAGGGCCAGGCGGGTGAGCCGACCCTCGTCATCGACGGCGTGGTGGCCGGCTACGGCGGCGGCGACGTGCTCCGCGACGTCAGCTTCGCGGTCCCCGGGGGGTCCATCACCTGCGTGGTCGGGCCGAACGGCGCGGGCAAGTCGACCGTCATGCGGGTGATCAGCGGCCTGCTGCGGCCCCGCCTCGGCTCGGTCACGCTGCGCGGGGAGAAGCTGGTCGGCAAGTCGCCGCGGCAGATTCTCAAGATGGGCGTGGTCCAGGTTCCGCAGAACCACAGCCTGTTCAAGGACATGACGGTCGCGGAGAACATCGACCTCGGTGGCTACCTGATCTCCGACCGGGCGGCCGTGGCCAGCCGGATCGACGCCGTCTACGACCTGTTCCCGCAGGTCAAGGGGTGGGCGGGCATGAAGGCGGGGTCGCTCTCGGGCGGCCAGCAGCGCCTGGTCGAGTTCGCCCGCGCGCTGATGCTCGACCCGGTCCTCGTCCTGCTCGACGAGCCCTCGATGGGCCTGTCGCCGATGGTGCTGAGGTCGGTCTTCGACGCGGCCAAGCAGATGAACACCAACGGCGCGACGGTTCTGCTGGTCGAGCAGAACGCCCGCGCCGGGCTCAAGCTCGCGCACCGCGGCGTGGTGATGGAGAACGGCACCGTCCGGCTGACCGGCAGCGGCCGCGAGGTGCTCGAGCATCCCGAGATCGGGGAGCTCTACCTGGGCGGCGCCGCCAAGAGGCAGTAGCCGGGTGTCAGTGCCGCAGCGCCACCGTTAGGCCGTCGCCGATCGGGACCATGACGAGCTCCACCCGGTCGTCGGCGGCGGCCAGGTCGTTCATCGTGCGCACCGCGATCACCGAGGGGTTGTCGTTGCCGGCGTCGAGTACCCGGCCGTGCGAGAAGGTGTTGTCCACCATGATCACGCCGCCCGGCCGGACCCGCGGCACCAGCTCGCTCCAGTACTTCGGGTAAGAGAGCTTGTCCGCATCGATGAACGCGACATCGAACTGCTCCTGCGCGGGCAGCGCCTGGATCGTGTCGAGCGCGCCGCCAAGGCGGAGCTCGATCCTCTCCGTGAGCCCCGCCTTCTCCCAGTACTTGCGCGCGACCGAGGTCCACTCCTGGCTGACGTCGCAGCACAGCAGCTTCCCGCCGTCGGCCAGGCCGCGGGCGAGGCAGATCGAGGAGTAACCGGTGAACGTGCCCACCTCGATCGCGGTTCGGGCCCGGGCGAGGCGGGTCAGCAGCGTCAGCAGGGTGCCGAGCTCCGGGGCGACCTGCAGGCCCACCTCGTTCGGGTACAGCTCGGCCGTCTCCGTGGCGAGCTCCCGCAGCACCGCGTCGGGCGGGGTCGAATGAGCGGTGAGGTACGCGTTCAGGTGGAGGCTGATCTGCTCGCTGCGCCGTGTCATGGCACCAATCTAGTCGGGCGCCCCGCGCCCAATCGAGCAGCCCGCCTGCCGGCAAATGGCAACTCTATGATCACTAGTCGGTATAAGCCCGAAATTTCACCGAACGCCGCACTAGCATTACACAGGCACCGTCCGAATCATGTCGCGGGGGCGGTATGGCGCCGGCTCTCGGTCGTGTCGGGCCGTCAGCAGATACGGCGACGCGCAAGAGGTTCGCTTTCCAGCGAGGAAACTGACAAATGGGAACCCATGGTGCTGCAAGCACGCGAGTGCGTGCGCTCACACCCCGCAGAAATGCCGTTACATCGAATTCCGTCAATTCCGCCAGGCGGCGGCTGCTGAACCCGTTTGGCTGGCCGGTGGCGCGCCGGCTATTCGCGGTTATCGTCGCGGCACTGCTGATGGGGCTGGTCTTCGGCGGGCTGCGGGTGTACGACTCCGAGGGCCAGGCGTCACAGTTCTCCCGGGTGTCGCAGCTCGCGAATCTAGGCGAGCAGCTGACGGTCCTGGTGAACGACCTGCAGAACGAGCGTGATGCCACGCTGCTGGTACTGACCACCGACAACAACGCCTCGGTGGTGCCGTTGTGGGCGCAGACCCACCGGGCCGTGGAAGCGGTCCAGCGGGCGGCCGGCATCGGCGGCCTTCCCTCCAACATCGCGGCCGACCTTCAGACGGTGCTGGCCGACATCAGCCCCGCTCGCATCAGCGCCCTGGAATCCGCCCTGGACCCGAACCTGCCGCCCCAGGACGAGGGCGCGCTCATGGGCAACTACGACGCCGACATCAAGGACATGATCGTCCTGGCCGACCAGGTCAGCCAGGGTGTCTCCAACGCCTCCCTGACCAGCGACGTGGAGGCGCTCAACGCGCTGTCCCTGGCCAAGGAGCAGGCGTCGGAAGAGCGCGGCCTGATCAACTACTCCATCGCGGGCACCGACCTGAACACGGTCAGCCTGACCCAGTACTTCAACCCCAACCTGGGCGCGGCGGGTCAGCAGGCACAGGACTTCTTCGTCGACCCGACCACGGTGTCGCTGTTCACCACCGCCTACAACCAGGAGTTCGTGGACGAGGCGGGCTTCTACGCGTCCGCCACCCCGCCCGAGACCGCGTTCCTGTCCAACGCGTGGGGCTCCGGCGGGAGGTTCGTCGGCCTCAGCCTGGCGGAGAACCTCTCGCGGAACATCATGGCCAACAACGGCAGCTACACGCTGACGGCGACCTCCTCGGCATCCGTGTCGGGCAGCCCGCTGCTGTTCGACGCGCAGGGGCTCGGCGACCCGCTGACGCTGTCCGGCGCGCAGGCGCTCAAGAACGACACCCCGACCGCGGCCCAGTCGGTCCAGACCATGGCCCAGGTGCTGCCGGCCTGGGAAGCGGCCCAGGCCGGCAAGCTCGACGGCATGCAGGCGACCGAGCAGTTCGTGGCCGGCAACATCGCCGCCACCGCCAGCAAGCTCCAGAGCGCCGCGAGCCAGGCCGCCGTCACCTCGGGCATCATCACCCTCGTGGTTCTGCTCGTCGTTCTGCTGGCCGCGCTCGCGGTGGCCAGGTCGGTGGTGCAGCCGCTGCGCCGACTGCGGGCGGGCGCGCTCGACATCGCCTCGGTCCAGCTGCCCGACCGGGTCAAGCTGCTCACCGAGTCGCCCGATGCCGCCGCCACGATGGCGGTGGCGCCGATCAACGTCGCCGACGAGGACGAGATCGGGGAGGTGGCCCGGGCGTTCGACCAGGTCCACGCGGAGGCGGTCCGGCTGGCGGGCGAGCAGGCGCTGCTCCGCTCCACCTTCAACGCGATGTTCGTCAACCTGTCGCGCCGCTCCCAGGCGCTGATCGAGCGGCTCGCCCGCCTGATCGACAACCTCGAGCAGACCGAGGCCGACCCGGACCGCCTCGGAAACCTGTTCTCGATGGACCACCTGGTCACCCGCATGCGCCGCAACTCGGAGAACCTGCTGCTGCTGGCCGGGCACGAGAATCCGCGCAAGTGGTCGGAGCCGGTGCCGCTGGCCGACGTGGCCCGCGCCGCGATCTCGGAGATCGAGGAGTACAACCGGATCACGCTGAACATTCCCCCGGGCATCGCGGTCGCTGGCGGGGCCGTCTCCGACGTCGCGCACCTGCTGGCCGAGCTGATCGAGAACGCCACGATGTTCTCCTCCAAGGACACCCCGGTCCAGGTCGTGATGCAGGAGCTGTCCAGCGGCGGGGTGCTGATCGAGATCAGCGACAGGGGCATCGGCGTCTCCGAGGCGAGGCTCGCGGAGATGAACTGGCGGCTCGATAACCGGCCGGCCATCGACGTGTCCGTCTCCCGGCACATGGGCCTGTTCGCGGTGGCGCGACTGGCCGAGCGGCACGGGGTCAGGGTCCGGCTGCGGCCGGCCCTCCCCCAGGGGCTGTCGGCCCTGGTCTGGCTATCGGACAGCGTCATCGAGCGGACCAGCCGGTACGGGTCGTTCGGCGACTGGCAGAGCCGGCCGGTCGGCGCCGGTGCCGTGCACAGCGTGCAGTCGTCGGCCGGGATCAGGGAGATCGGCGGGATGCCCGAGGCCGCCGCAGCGCTCGCGCGCAGCGGCAGCGGGAACGACCCGTCGGCCCCGGGGCCGCGCGTCGCCAAGGGCTGGTTCCGCGGCCGCGCGCCCGACCGGGGCGGCGCGGGCGGCGCCAGCGCCGCTAGCGCCGCTAGCGGCGGGACGCCGCAACGGCGTGCCCCGAGCAGCCCGTCCTACGATGACCGGACGTCGGCCGGCCTGCCGGTCCGCACCCCTAAGAGCAGCCTGAGCCCCGACACCGCGACGGACAACCGGACCGGGGGGCTCCCTCAGCGGTCCGACGCCGCCCGCGGGGGGCCTGCGCCGGGAAGCGGACCGGGGACCGGCAGCCAGCCCCCGCGGCGGCGGTCGCCGGACCAGGTTCGCACCCGCCTGGCCGGGTTCCAGCGCGGAAACCGCCGCGCGGGGACCGACCAGGGACAGCCGCCCCTCGCAGGAGAAGGAAGCGAACGTTGAGTCACGCATACCGCCATGATCTGAACTGGCTCGTCAGCGACTTCACGGCGCGGGTGGCCGACGTGGCGCACACCGCGATCGTTTCGGCCGACGGCGTGCCGCTGGCGCTGTCCGACGGCATCCCCGACGACTTCGGCGAACAGCTGGCGGCCATTACCTCCGGCCTCGCCAGCCTGGTGGCGGGGGCGGCCCGGATCTTCGAGGCGGGCCAGCCGGTCCAGGCGCTGTGCGAGATGGACGGCGGCCTGATGATCATCAAGGCGGTCAGCGACGGCTCGAGCCTGTGCGTGCTGGCCGCGCCCGACTGCGACACCGAGGTCGTCTCCTACGAGATGTCGAGGCTGGTCGAGGCGGTCAGCGAGGTGCTGTCGCCCGCCCTCAGGGGCGGCCGGGCGGTGATCTAAGGCAAAGGCCTACGGGACCGAAGCTCTGGCAGCGCGCGCTCGCGCCGCGCGCTAGCCGATCGGCGACGCCGCGCACCGTGGCATCCATCAACGTAGATAACGCTGGGGTCACTAGTTACCGTTAGCCGGATATGACATGGTGGTGCGCACTAAAGTAGCTGATACACGGTTAGTTATGGTGTGTCGTGTGGGGTGGTTTGGTGCTGGGAACCGGTCGCATCCGAACCCTGTCAGCAAGCGTAGCGGCGTGTAATGAAGATCGGTTTCCAGCGAGGACACGGACTAATGGGAACTCACGGTGCAGCCAGCGTGCGCTCGCGCGCGCTTCCGTCAGGCGATCGCCCTGCCGGTTCGGCAAACGTCGGCCGAACGGCGCGACGGCCCCTGTTGGACGTGTCCAGCTGGCCGGTGGCGCGACGGTTCTTCGCCGTCATCGTGGCCGCCCTGCTCATGGGTGTGGTCTTCGGCGGCCTGTGGGTGGCGTCGGCCGAGGGGAACGCGTCGCAGTACTCCCGGGTGTCGAAGCTCGCCGCCCTCAACCAGACGCTCATCGTCGGCGTTAACGCCCTCCAGAGCGAGCGCGACACGGCCCTCCTGCTCTCTCCCACGATCACCAGCGCCGGCGAGCAGAATGCGAGGATGGCGCCCTTCATCGCCACCACCGACACCGCCGCCGCCGCGGTCCGGCAGGCGGCGGCCGGCGTCGGCAGCCTGCCCGCGAACATCCAGGTCGACGTGACCCAGGTGCTGGCCGACCTCACCACGGCCAAGCTCCACCAACTGCACGAGAACGTCTCCTCGGCCCAGGACGATCTCGCCATCATCGCCAGCTACGGCGCCACCATCAGCGACATGATCACCCTGACGGACCAGGTCGGGCAGGGCGTTTCCGACGGTCAGCTGACCGGGGACGTCCAGGCGCTCAACGCCCTCGCCCTCGCCAAGGAGCAGGCCTCACAGCAGCGGGCGCTGCTCAACTCCGCCCTCTCGGCCCCGACCAACGTCACCGTCAACTACGAGCACGACGGCGGCACCGCCACCTCGCCGGTCATCCCCACCGCCGACCCGGGCACCGAGCAGGCGCTCACGCTCGCCTCCGACCTGCAGGCGGCCGATCTCGACATCTTCTTCCAGGCCGCCACCGAGCTGCAGGCCCTGGACGACGTCAACGAGGTGAACACGCCGGTCGGCGCCGCCGCCACCAGCATCTCCCAGGACATCGAGCAGAACGTCTTCCTCAACGACGACACCGACTACTTCACCGACAACGGCCAGACCGACACCGACCGGTCGGTACCCGGCAGCCAGCTGATCCCGAGCCTGAACGGCGTGCCGCTGCAGGGGTCGGCCGGCACCCCCGAACTGCAGCGCGGCCTGGCGACCTGGGACCTGGGCATGGGCGACGAGCTCACCGCCATGCAGAATGCCGAGGCGGTGATCTCCAACGACATCGCCAGCCGGGCCGGCCAGCTGCACAGCTCCGCCCAGCAGTCCGCGCTCACCTTCGGCCTGATCACGCTGGTCGTGCTCCTCGTCGTGCTGCTGGCCGCCCTGGCCGTCGCCCGGTCGGTGGTCGGCGCGCTGCGCCGGCTGCGGGCGGGCGCGCTCGACATCGCCTCGGTCCAGCTGCCCGAGCGGGTCAAGCTGCTGACCGAGTCGCCCGACGCCGCCGCGTCGATGGAGGTGGCGCCCATCAACGTCGTCTCCCGCGACGAGATCGGCGAGGTGGCGCTGGCGTTCGACCAGGTCCACGCGGAGGCGGTCCGGCTGGCGGGCGAGCAGGCGCTGCTCCGCTCCAGCTTCAACGCGATGTTCGTCAACCTGTCGCGCCGCTCCCAGTCGCTGATCGAGCGCCTCGCCCGGATGATTGACACCCTCGAGCAGAGCGAGGCCGACCCGGACCGGCTGGGTTCCCTGTTCTCGATGGACCACCTGGTCACCCGCATGCGCCGCAACTCAGAGAACCAGCTCCTGCTGGCCGGGCACGAGAACCCGCGCAAGTGGTCGGAGCCGGTGCCGCTGGCCGACGTGGCCCGCGCCGCCATCTCCGAGATCGAGCAGTACAACCGGATCACGCTGAACATCCCGATGGGCATCGCCGTCGTCGGCGTGGCCGTCTCCGACGTGGCCCACCTGCTGGCCGAGCTGATCGAGAACGCGACGATCTTCTCCTCCAAGGAGACCCAGGTCCTGGTCTCGATGCAGGAGCTGTCAAGCGGCGGCGTGCTCCTCGACATCAGCGACCAGGGCATCGGCGTCTCCGAAGGCCGGCTGGCGGACATGAACTGGCGGCTCGACAACCCGCCGACCGTCGACGTGTCCGTCTCCCGGCACATGGGCCTGTTCGCGGTGGCCCGCCTGGCGGAGCGGCACCGGGTCCGGGTCCGGCTGCGGCCGGCCGTCCCGCAGGGACTCTCCGCGCTGGTCTGGCTGCCGGACAGCGTCATCGAGCGGACCAGCGGGTACGGCTCGGCCGGCGGCTGGCAGAGCATGGCCGTCTCCGCCACATCGGCGCAGCCGGCCCCGCCGACCCAGCCGCGGCTGCCCGCGGGCGGCCGCCAGCTCGGCGCGGCGCCGGACAGCTCGATCGCCATAGCGCCCAACGGCAACGGCTACTCGGCCGGCAACGGCTACTCCGCCGGCAATGGCTACTCGGCCGGCAACGGCTACTCCGCCGGCAACGGGAGCCCCGGCGGCATCGGGAGCATGAGCGGCATCGGGAGCCCCGGCAGCGCGAACGACCCGTCGGCCGAAGGCCCCCGGGTCGCGCAGGGCTTGTTCCGCGGCGCCGATGCCGGAACCGTCGAGGCGCCGCAGTGGAGCGCTCCGGCCACCCCGTCCTACGACGACCAGACGTCCGCGGGCCTGCCGCTCCGGACGCGCCGGGGTGCCTCGACCCCCGACGCCGGGTCGGGCGGCGGGGGCGGAGAGCTCCCGCGTCGGTCCGGGGCGGGCCGCAGCGGGCCCGGACCCGGGCCAGGCCGCGGGCCGGCCGCGGGCGGGCCGGGGACATCAAGCCACCCGATGGTGCAGCGGTCACCGGATCAGGTCCGCAGCCGCCTGGCCGGGTTCCAGCGCGGAACCCGTCGGGCAGAGACCGAGCAGGGACAGTCGCCCCGAGCAGGAGAAGGAAGCGAATGATGAGTCGCGTATACCGGCAAGACCTCAACTGGCTCATCAACGACTTCACCGCACGGGTGCCCTACGTGGCGCACTCCGCGGTGGTGTCGGCCGACGGGGTGCCGCTGGCGCTGTCGGAGGGCATCCCCGACTACTTCGCCGAGCACCTGGCGGCCATCACCTCCGGCCTCGCCAGCCTGATGGCGGGCGCGGCCCGGATCTTCGAGGCGGGGCAGCCGACCCAGGCGCTGTGCGAGATGGTCGGCGGCCTGATGATCATCAAGGCGATCAGCGACGGGTCGAGCCTGTGCGTGCTGGCCGCTCCCGACTGCGACACCGAGCTCGTCTCCTACGAGATGTCGCTGCTGGTCGAGGCGGTCGGCGAGGTCCTCTCGCCCGCTCTCAGAGGCGGCAGCGCCCAGCGGTACTGAGGATCTTTTAACAACAAAAGCACAAAACCGTCCCTATCGAACGGACCGTTGCTCCGCGTCCCCGGTCGGCAGTACCCGGCGGGCGAGGAAACGGGCCGGGCGGGGAAGGATGACGTCATCGGACCACCCGCAGGGAGGCCACGCCGATGACGTCGAAGCTCAACCTGGACCAGGGCGCCGTGCTGCTCGCGAGGGAGCTTGCCCGGCGCGCGGGGGAGCCGGTGACCCAGCTCGCGCTGACCCACACCACGGTGTCAATCGAGCGGGCGGTGCTGCGGCTGGGCGGGCTTGACGGGGCCGATGCCGGCGGGATGCCGTGGGTGAACCGGCTGACCGACGCGGTGCGGGCGTCGGTCGGGCTCGAGCACGGGGTCGCGCTGCCGGTCTGGGACGCGCTGCACGCGGGCGGCTACCCGGACCTGCGGACGCTGGCCGAGGCGGCCGCGGCCGGCCAGGTCGGCTTCCGGCTGCCGGTCGGCCGGGCAGCGGCGGTGGCGCGGGAACACACGGTCCGTTCGATATCGGCCGGGGTGTCCGCCCTCGACCGGCAGCGGGCGCGGCGGGCCGGGCTTCTCGACGACCTCGCCGACCCGCCGTTCCCCTGGGTGTACCTGACCGTCGTGGCGGGCGACATCGACCAGGCCATCGCGCGGGCGCAGGCGGCGGCACGCGACGGCGCCGACGTGATCGCGGTGATCCGGTCGACCGGGCAGGCGCTCCTCGACTACGTTCCCGCGGGCGTCGCCGGCCCGGGCCCGGCGGGCAGCTACGCGACCGGGGAGAGCTTCCGGCGGCTGCGCGCGGCCCTCGACCAGACCTCGCGCGAGCTCGGCCGGTACGTGCGGCTGACCAGCTACGCGTCGGGGCTGTGCATGCCCGAGATCGCGACCCTGGCCGGGCTCGAGCGGCTGGACATGATGCTCAGCGACTGCATGCACGGGATCATCGTCCGCGACATCAACCCGCTGCGGACCTTCATCGACCAGCGGTTCTCCCGCGCGATCGGCGCCCGCGCC
This sequence comes from uncultured Actinomycetota bacterium, assembly GCA_963836195.1. GTDB lineage: Bacteria > Actinomycetota > Actinomycetes > Streptosporangiales > Streptosporangiaceae > Trebonia. The sequence continues at coordinate 457,342 of CAWIIX010000030.1, forward strand.
GGGATCGTGGTCAGCCCGGGCGAGGAGAGCTTCATCGCGCCCGCGGGCGCCCTTCCGGCCCAGGCCGCCGCCGCCCATGCCGCCCCCGCCCCCGCTCCCGCCGACGGCGACGACGCCGCCCCCGCGGTGATCGCGTCGCAACTCCTCAACGAGTACTTCGGCCGCGAGGCGGGTCTGGAGACGTGGCAGCTCGGGTTCGGGCACGGGCTCGAGCTCAACCCCGCCGGGCCAGATTCCTTCCTGCTCGAGCTCGCGCAGGCGCAGCTGGTCCGCGAGCTCTTCCCCGGCGCGCCGCTCAAGTACATGCCGCCGACCACGCGCGTCACCGAAGACGTGCTCGCGGGCTGCCTGCTCGACGCGTTCTTCAACCTCGCCGGGCTGATGACGGACCAGTCGATCTTGTGCGTCGGCCTGATGCCCGAGGGAATCGACCTGCCGTTCCGGGCCGACCGGGACCTGGCGCTGGCGAACGTCCGCTACGTGCGGGCGGCGGCCGGCCGGCTCGGGATGTCGTTCGCGCCGGACTCGTTCGTGGTCGAGCGGGCGCAGCAGGTCCTGCACGAGGCCGTTGCCCTGCTCCGGCGGATCTCCACCGAGGGGCTGCTCAACGCGATCGCGGACGGGACGTTCGGGGTGGCCAGGCGGCCGCCCGGCGGGGGACACGGCCTGGACGGGGTCGTCACCCGGGTCGACGGCTACTTCAATCCGGTGACCGAGATCCTCGACGGCGCGCAGGGCGACCCGGTGGCCGAGCTCATCGGCTAGGAAGGCAGACAGCCCCCACCCCCGGTACCGCCGTCCCGCGTCCCGTGGCTAGCCTGTCAGGCGGACCGCGGTCCGCCCCCGGACCGCGGGCAACGGAAGGACGCACGCCAGTGGAGATCGAACACGGCCGCAAGGGCACGCCGTCACGCGTCGGCGAGGCCGACACGTTCAGCGGGCGGGCGATGCTCGACCCGCTGCTCGAGGACGGGAACGGCCAGGTCCGCATCAACTCGGTCATGTTCTCCCCCGGGGGGCGGACCTTCTGGCACTCGCACGCGGGCGGCCAGGTGCTGATCGTCGCCAGCGGCCACGGCATGGTGGAGACCAGGGACGGCCACCGCGAGCGGCTGAACCCGGGCGACGTGGTCTGGGCCCCGCCGGGCGAGGTGCACTGGCACGGGGCCGCACCGGAGTCGTTCATCAACCACACCGCGATCTCGCTCGGCTCGACCGACTGGGCCGGGCAGGTCGACGACGACCACTACCAGGCTTCCTTCGGAGACCTTCCCGGCACCGTTTTCGACGGGGAATAGGCCGCATGGCGGTCGGGAACTCGGTGCTCGCGGTGCGGTACGGGCACCGCGTCACCAGCTACGCGGAGATGTATCTCAACTACCCCCTGTACGGCGAGCCGGACGCGGACCTGGACATCGCGTACTACTTCTGGATCATCCGCGACCGCAGCCGGGTGGCGCTGGTCGATACCGGGTTCGCGCCGGAGGTCGGCGACCGCCGCCGCCGGGCGCTCACCGCGACCCCGGTACAGGCGCTGGCCGCCCTCGGCATCGCCCCGGCCGACGTCGACGTGGTCGTGATCACCCACGCGCACTGGGACCACATCGGCAACATCGGCCAGTTCCCGCACGCCGAGCTCGTGCTGACCGAGGCCGAGTACGCCTTCTGGACCTCGCCCATGGCCGCCCGCGCCCACTTCGCCGCGCACGCCGAGACCAGTGAGCTGGCCGAGCTCGCGCGGGCCCGCGAGCAGGGCCGGGTCACGCTCTTCAGCGGCGAGCTCACGCTGGCGCCCGGGGTCGATCTGATCGAGGTCGGCGGCCACACCCCCGGGCAGCTCATCGTCGTCGCGGCGACGTCGGAGGCCAGCACCGCGGTGCTGGCCTCCGACGCGCTGCACTTCTACGCCGAGGCCGAGCGCGACCGCCCGTTCGCGATCGTCGCCGACCTGCCGGCCATGTACCGGGCCTACGACCTGCTCAACGAGCTGGCCGGCCAGCCCGGCACGCACCTCGTGGCCGGCCACGACCCGCTGGTGAGCGAGCGGTTCGCCGCCCACCCGGCGGGCCCCGAGGTGGCCGATCTCGGCGCCCCCCGCTGACCAGAGCGCCCCGGGACCCGGCTGACCGGGTCCCGGGGCGCCCGGTCCTCGCATTACGCCTCGGTGACGGTGACCAGCGACCCGTACGGCAGCAGGTCGTAGGCCTGGTGGGCGGTGTCCGGCGGCAGCTCCACGCAGCCGAGGGACTGGTTCCACCCGTAGCTGCCGCGCGGGAAGTAGTGCACCGCGTCCCCGCCGTTGAAGTACGACACCCACGACACCGGGTCCGCGTAGTGCGACCCGCCCGGGTTGGTGCCCGACATGATCTGGAAGGGCAGCTTCTCGTAGACCGGGAAGGTGCCGGCCTCGGTCGGCGAGACCGAGATCCCGGTGTTGGCCGGGGTGGTCAGCCGCTTCTGGCCGTTGTGCCAGATCGTGAGCGTCTCCGGCAGGTGCTGGTTGGCGATCGCGTAGCTGTAGCCGTCGGTGTTCATGTCGCCGGCGGCGGCCGCCTTGAGCACCGCCGTCCACACGGCCGGGCTCATCGTCTCGGTCGTCACCATCTCGTGGTCGCCCTCGAAGGCGGTGATCGCGCCGGTCTCGACGGTGTTGGCGCTGCCCTCCTGCCACAGCTCGTGCAGCGAGGACGGGTACCCGGGCTTCCAGCTGAAGGTGCCGGCCGGCGGGTCGTAGGCCGCCGCCATCTGCTCCTGCAGGCTGTCGCCGGGCACGGCCGACCCGGCGGCGGGCGTCCAGGTCAGCGGCAGGTAGCCGAGCTGCGCGAGGATCTCCTGCAGCCGCAGGGTGCTGTACTTGCCGGTCGTGAACGTCGATGTCGTGGTGCCGGCCGTCGCCCCGGTCTCGTCCGCGGCGGTGACCGTGACCTTGGTGCCGGACGGGTAGCCGGAAGCGGGAGTGAAGACGACGGTGTCGCCCTGCCGCGCCCAGGAGCCGGCGATGGCCGGCGCGAGCGTCGGGAACGGCGCCGTGGCGGGCAGCGGCTTGTTGTAGGTGACGGTGACCCCAGCGCCGCCGTTGGCGGCCGTCGCGCCGTCCTGCGGGCTGACCGAGACCAGACGCAGCGCTATCGGCTTGGCAGCCGCGTGCTTGGCGGTGTCGGCCGCGTGGGCGGCGTTGCCGCCCGAGCCCGATGAGGTGGCGGCGACGATGCCGGCGGTGGCACCACCGACCGCGATTACCGCACCAGAGACCCAGGCAGCGGTTTTCCGCGATACACTACGCACAGTGTTTCCCCCGATACTCCGTGCTTGAATCTGAGTTTTCATCTCCAGATCGACTACTTAGCGTAACTTTATTACTTCCCTGAGTAGTTGGCAGATATGCATCGTCCGGACAACGGTCGGCGTCGACGAGGACAATAGTTAGTTTCTTCCTCAGTCGTCTCGCCGGGTTCGCCCGTGACTTCCGCTGGCGTACCATTAGTGAGCGCCACGGCGGGGGCGGGGACAGCCAGTTTCCGGTTGTCGTGCGCGGCAGCAGGAGTGGGTGCGTTTGTCCGGCTGTCAGGGGATTGGGCCTGGAAAGGGCCCGGGTGGCTCACTAGACAACGGAGTCAGCGCTCGTGACCGACGGGCCGGCTCCGGACCGAAGGCGCCGACCCGGGCCCTCTTCCACTAGGCAGAGCCGGACATGAATAGAAGGTGACGCAGGCGATGGGCGAGTCTGGCGCGGCGACTGGCCGCGTGGTCATTGTGATGCCGACCTACAACGAGCGGCAGAACATCGAGGGCATGGCGGGTCGGATCAGGGAGTCAATCCCGGACGCCGACCTCCTGGTCGTAGACGACAACAGCCCCGACGGCACCGGTGACCTGGCCGACAAGCTGGCCGAGGCCGACCCGCACGTGCACGTTATGCACCGCACCGAGAAGGCCGGGCTCGGCCGGGCCTACGTGGCCGGCTTCACCTGGGCGCTCGACCGCGGGTACGACCTGATCGTGGAGATGGACGCCGACGGCTCGCACCGGCCCGAGGACCTGCCCAGGCTGCTGGCCGCGGTCACCAAGGCGGACGCGGTGATCGGCTCCCGCTATGTGCCCGGCGGCACCGTGGTGAACTGGCCGAAGAACCGGGAGATCCTGTCCCGCGGCGCCAACCTCTATAACCGGCTGATGCTCGGCGTCAAGATCAAGGACGCGACCGGCGGGTTCCGGGTGTACCGGTCCGAGACGCTGCGCAAGATCGACCTGACCACGATCGACTCGGCCGGCTACTGCTTCCAGATCGACATGACGCTCCGGGTGCTGCAGGCCGGCCTGGTGCTGACCGAGGTGCCGATCACGTTCGTCGAGCGCGAGCTCGGCGCCTCGAAGATGTCCAGCTCCGTCATCCTCGAGTCGTTCGTCCGGGTGGCGCAGTGGGGCATCACCGCCCGGCTGCACGGTCACTCGGCCGCCGCGGTGCGGAAGTAGCGCTAGTTCCGGCGCATGCCTCAACCCCGGGGGGCTAGCGTCCCCCGGGGTGTGTGCGTCGTACGCTAGGCGCTCTTGCGCTGGACGTGATTGGCCACGTCCGCGATCGCGCGGGCCTCGACCGCGCGCCGCTCCCTGATGACCTCGAGGCGCTCGGCGAGAACGGCCTCCAGGTCTTCCTTGGTCCGTCGCTCCAGCAGCATGTCCCAGTGGCTGCGGGGCGGCTTGGCCTTCTTCGGAGAAGGCGAGTCGCCCGTGCTAGCCGTCGCCATGGCACCGCAGACACGGCACTCCCACATCGGCGGTAGTTCCGCCTCGGCGGCGAAGGGCACGCTAAAATGGTGCCCGTTGGGGCAGTCGAACGGAACGTCAAGGCGCGGTGCCAGGTCCGTGTTCCGGTCGTTCTCATAGCTCGTGGCGCCGAGCCGGGTTCCGCGAAGTGCGCGTTCGGCCATTACTTACTGCCTCCCAGGCGGTTGGCGATCTCTTTCGGCAACGCTGGATACCCCGACAAGATTCCCACGTATGCGTCGGCCAACCCCGTTTCGGGCGTGTTTCGCCTGTCAGTAGTCTACGCCAACACCCGCGGATGCCACTGGCCACGCTCGGTGAGGATATCGCGCAGCAGCTCCACTTCGTCGGTCATCACCCCGTCGGCCCCGAGGTCGAGGGCGCGCTCGATGGCCGCCCGGGTGTTCAGCGTCCAGACGTGGACCTGCAGGCCGAGCTTGTGCGAGCGCCGGATGAACTCGCGGGTGGCGATCTGCGGCGGTACCTGCGCGCAGCGGGTGCCCGAGCTGGCCAGCCGGTCGGCCAGCGCCCGGCCCGGGTGCCCCAGGTACTTGACCGACAGGATCCCGGCCGGGGTCACCGCGAGGCAGACCGGCCGATCGAGCGACCGTTGCCCGGCCAGCAGCCGGCCCCCGGAGAACGACGAGATGCAGACCCGGTCCCACGCCAGCGTCCGCTTCAGCACCCCCGCGAGGGGCTCGATGGTGCCGGCGTCCTTGAGGTCGATGTTGAACCTGAGCTCGGGGAACGTGCCGAGGACATCCTCCAGGAGCGGAATCGAGGCCGTCCCGTTGACCCGCGCGGCCGAGACCTCCCGCCAGGGCAGCCTGCGGACCTGCCCGGTCCGGTCGGTGGCCCGACTGAGGTCCGCGTCGTGGAAGGCGATCAGCTTCCCGTCGGCGGTTGAGCGCGCGTCGGTCTCCAGATAGGCGTAGCCCAGCCGGGCGGCGTTCTCGAAGGCGAGGAGCGAGTTCTCCGGCTGCCGGGCGGCCCCGCCCCGGTGCGCGAACGCAAGCGGACGGGGGTGGTCCAGATATTCAGCTGACACGCCCCGAGTATCTCCGCCGACCAGGCACGCCCGGTGAACGCCGGTGATCGTATTCGTAGCGGCCAGATAAAGAGATCCTCATCAAACCCGCCCCACCCGATCGCACTCGATAACAGCAAGAAGCGGCCCCCGGATACCCTCGCCGACTCACCGCGCGGCCCGTGATCGCGAAGACTTTTATTATGTGGTAAAGAATTCGTGCTATATGCACGAAGAGTCTTCGTTATCAAAAATGTTTTCACGATAATTGACTCCTCGCGAAGATAACAGCAAGAAGCATGAAGCGACTCAGTCTGGCTCGGTGGTCCACTCGCGGCGGCGCGCCTCGGACAGGGCGACCGCGGCGGCGACGGCGACGTTGAGCGAGCCCACGCGGCCCACCTGGGGGATATAGGCGACCCCGTGCACGGCCGACAGGGTGGCCGGCGAGCAGCCGTGGTCCTCGTTGCCGATCGCCAGGCAGATCGGGCCGTCCAGGTGCGCGTCGAAGATCGGGACCGCGCCCGAGGCGAGTTCCACCGCGATGACCCGGAAGCCGTCCTCGGCCGCCTCCTTGACCGCGTCGACCGGCGACGGCGTCCGGTAGGCGGACAGGAACCGTTCGGTCCCGAGCGCGGTCTTGCCGACGGCGGGCAGGGTCAGGTCGGGGGTGTTGCCGCACAGCCAGACCGACTCGACCCCGAACGCGGCGGCGGTCCTGATGATCGAGCCGACGTTGAACGGCTGGCCGACCGAGTCAAGCAGCAGGGCCAGGCGGCCCTCGGTGCGCCGTCGCCACTCGCGGTTGAGCCGCTTGACGTCGGTCGGCCGAAGCTGCCGCGGCGGCCCGCCGGCCGTCCCGCCGGCCACCCCGGGCGAAGTCTCATTGTCCATCGGGAGTCACTCCGGTCCGTTCGAACTCATCGAGGGCAGTTACCCGCAGCAGACGGTAACCGCTGCGCGCGGACAGTCGCCGCACCTGCCATCCTTCCTCTTTTTCCAGCCAGCCGTGGAGCGAGTCGGCCCCCAGGTTGCGGCCCATTACCAGGGTCGCGCCGGCGCCCGGCGCGAGCCGGGCGAGCCAGCGGCGGAGCAGCTCGTGCAGGGCCGGCTTGCCGATCCTGACCGGCGGGTTGGACCAGATCTCGGCGAAGCTGGCCGGGCAGCCCGGGCGCGTCGGGGGTGGCGCAGCGGACGTTGGACAGGCCCGCCCGGGCGGCGTTCCGCTCGCACAGCGCCAGCGCCCGCTCGTTCACGTCGACCGCCCAGACCGTCGCGCCGGGGGAGCGGGCCGCCATCGTGCACGCGATCGGGCCGTAGCCGCAGCCGAGGTCGAGCAGGTCCCCGGCCCCGGCCGGGGCCAGCTCGGACTCGAGCAGGAACCGGGTGCCGGGGTCGAGGCGGCCGGGCGAGAACATCCCCGAGTCGGTCTCGAGCTCCAGGTACAGGTCGGGCAGCACGACCCGGACCAGGCCGGGCCGGTGCGCGGCGGTCGGCTGGGCGGTGAAGTAGTGGTGCGTCTCCCCGCTGGTCCCCGGCCCCCGGTCGACCGGGCGCGGCGGTGACTCGCGGGGGTCGGTCAACGGGCTACGGGCTGCGCGGCGGCGGCCGCAGCGTCGTCGGCGGCGAGGGCCGGGGTGATGTACGTGCGCATCATCCACCGCTCCACGAAGAACGTCATCACCGGAACCGTCCCGGCCAGCAGCAGGATCACCGTGTGCTTAATCGGCAGCTTCAGCTTCTGGGCCAGTATGTACGCGACGATGATGTACACGATGTAAAGGAAGCCGTGGACGGTGCCGATGTCGTTGACGATGAACGCGTTGTGCGCGGCGATCTGCATCGGGATGCCGACGAAGCAGACCACGATGATCAGGACGCCGGTGATGTAGGCCATCACCCGGTAGCGCAGCACTGCCGCATGCATGTGGTTCAGTGTCCCTTCCTGGACGGTGCGTGTCGTCGTCGACCAGCCGGCCTCAGCCGCCGTAGTAGCCGCGCCACCTGGTGGTGCTCTTCACCTCGGAGTTGAGCCGCTCGAGGTAGGCGTTGTAGCTGCCGAGGTCGGCGTCGTCGGCGTCGTCGGCGGGCCGGTCGATCGGCCGGGTGCCGATGCCGTCGGGCAGCACCGGCCCGGCCGCCGCCTCGGCCGCCGCCCGGTCAATTTCCTTCTGCGACGGCCCGCGCCGCGCCCGGACCTCATCCCGGACGGTGCGGGCCCAGAAGACCACCCCGAAGCCGGCGAAAAGCGGCCACTCGAACGTGTACGCCCAGCTCAGGCCGTTCCCGCCGATGGCGCGGTGGAACTGCCAGTCGCCCAGCCAGAGCATGCCCCAGAACGCGACGATGACGAACGCCAGCCACGCCAGCCAGCGCGGCGAGACCAGGAAATGCCAGACGGGACCGGTGGCGGCCGGGCGCTCGCCGTCAGCGGCCGAGCCGTCCGCCGAGTCCGCGCGGTCCGCCGGGGCCGCGAGGGCCGCGTCCACGGGCGCGGAACCGGGGGTTTCCATGTTTACGAGCGTATCGCGCTTGCCGAGGTCCGGAGCAGCCACGGTCACCGATATGCCATGGTTGTGTCATGCAGAGTTGTGTCATGCGCAGTGACGGGAACGGAGCGGCCGGGTGAATGCGGAAATCGTGATATTCGGCGGGAGCGCCCATCCGGAGCTGGCCGACGAGATCTGCCGGTATCTGAGCGTGCCGCGCAGCCCGGTCCGCATCAGCCGGTTCGCCAACGACTGCCTTCAGGTGCAGCTCCAGGCCAACTGCCGGGAACGTGATGTGTACCTCATCCAGCCGCTGGTGGCGCCGGTCCAGGAGAACCTGGTGGAGCTGCTGCTGATGGCCGACGCCGCCCGCGGGGCCTCGGCCGCCCGGGTGACCGCCGTCATGCCGCACTACAGCTACGCCCGCTCGGACAAGAAGGACGCGCCGCGCATCTCCATCGGCGGACGGCTGGTCGCCGACCTGCTGGTCACCGCCGGCGTGAACCGGGTGCTGACGCTGACCCTGCACTCGGCCGAGGTCCACGGGTTCTTCTCGGTGCCGGTCGATCACCTCCACGCGCTGCGCGAGCTGGCCGCCCACTTCAGCAAGAAGGACCTGTCCAACGCGGTGGTGCTCTCGCCCGACCTGGGCTACGCGAAGTCCGCGGCGGCGTTCGCCCGGCGGCTCGGGCTGCCGGTCGCGGCCGGGGCGAAGGAGCGGTTCAGCGACTCGAAGGTGACGATCTCGGCCATCATCGGCGAGGTCGCCGACCGCGACGTGATCATCGTCGACGACGAGATCGCGCGCGGCACCACGGTCGTCGAGCTGCTCTCGGTGCTGCGCAGGCAGGAGGTGCGGTCGATCAGCATCGCCTGCACCCACGGGCTGTTCGCCGACGGGGCGCTTGAGAAGCTGGCCGCGGCCGAGGACGTCTCCGAGATCGTCTGCACGAACTCGGTGCCGACCCTGGTCAGGCACCCGAAGCTGACCGTCCTCTCCGTCGCCCCCGCCCTGGCCGAGGCGATCAGGCGAACGCACGACGGAGAGTCGGTCAGCGTGCTCTTCCAGCAGTAGCGACCGCGGCTCAGCCGAACCGGTTGGGGCCGCGGGTGCCGGGGAGCAGGGAGAAGACGAGCAGCACGATCCCGCCGACGAACGGGATGAACCCGATCAGCAGCCACCAGCCGGTCCGGTCGATGTCGTGCAGGCGGCGGACCGCCAGCGCCAGGCCGAAGATCAGCCAGGCGACGCTGAAGACGAGGTCGAGGGCGACGCGAGTGCCGAGCGAGCTGCCCGCCGCGACGAGCGCGATGACGTCGATGACGAGGAAGACGATGGCCGCGAAGAGCGCGAACCACCAGTACGCGGAGCGCGACGCCCGGCCCTGGTAGACGAACGCGTTCTTGATCGCGAGGCTGATCGACTCGCCGAAGCCGACCGGGCCCCCCCGCAGGTAGCCCTCGGGCCCGCCGGCCGGCGGGTAGGGGGCGCCGTAGCCGGGCTGCGGGGCGGCGCCGTAGGGGCCGCCGGGGTACGAGGCGTAGGGCTGCTGCTGCCCGTAGGTAGGCTGCCCGTAGGAAGGCTGCTGCTGCTGCCCATAGGGAGGCTGCTGGCCGTACGGAGGCTGCTGCCCATAGGAGGGGGGCTGCTGCCCGTACGGGGGCTGCTGCTCCCCGCCGTACGGGGGCTGCTGCCCAGGGTTCTGCCGCGAGTAAGGGTCGTATGGGCCGTTGGGAGTGCTCATCCGTTATCTCCGGTTTGGGCAAAGGGTGGTCAAAAGACCGAGAATCGTGGCCGATTCTTCTGGCTTCCGGGGGCAGCCGCAGTCTAATTTTGAACATTGTTGCACGCTGCGCGAGAGTTTCGGCTGTCCACGCTGATGCATTAGCCGAACACCCGACATTTGAGGGGCACCATGAGCGACGATCACTGGCACCGGCCGCTAACCCACGTCCGGGCCGGGGACCTGAGCGGCGATACCGGCCAGACCTCGGGGATGGCCCGGTGGGAGGCGATCTCCGGCAAGAGCGCGGGCGCGGAGAAGCTCTGGATGGGCCAGACGCACGTCGCCGCGGGGGCGAAGTCCGGCAACCACCACCACGGCGAGGCCGAGACCGCGATCTACGTGGTCTCCGGCACCCCGGCGTTCGTGTTCGCCGACGGCGACGAGGAGATCCGCCTGGAGACCAAGCCGGGGGACTACATCTTCGTTCCCCCGTACGTCCCGCACCGCGAGGAGAACCCGGGCGCCGACGAGGCCGTCGTGGTCATCGCGCGCAGCAGCCAGGAGGCCATCGTGGTCAACCTGCCGAGCCTGCGGCCCGAGGCGTCGTAGGGCGCTGACTTGTAAATCCGGCATTACGGGCAAAAGTTACGTTGTAAAACCTACTTGACCGATCGGATTTATCTTATTTATGCTCCCGTTATCGGGCAGCCAGGGCCGATCCTGGCCGGCCAAGACAGCCGCTGTCCCTGACAACGGGAGCATCCCCCCATGCCTATGCATCGTTTTCATCCGCCTGCCCGGCTCCGGCCCAGGCTGGCCCGCCGCCTCGCGGCCGCCGCCGCCGCCGGGATCGTGATCGCGGCGGTCGCCGCGTGCGGCAGCAGCAGCGGCGGCTCGACCGCCGCCGGCACCGCCGACGCCGCCGCCGGGGCTGGCGCCAGCGGCACGCTCAACTGGGAGTGGGAGCTGCCCACGTCCTGGGACCCGGTCACCTCGAGCGCCGGGTGGGACATGCACGCCCTCGGTCTCGTCTACGCGTCGATCACCACGCTCGACCCCAAGGGCACGGTCGAGGCCGGGCTCGCCAGCTCGTGGCAGTACGCCGCGAACGGCAAGTCCGTCACCTTCCAGCTCCGCCCCGGGTTGAAGTTCACCGATGGCACCGCGCTCGACGCCGAGGCGGTCAAGGAGAACATCGTCCGCGGCCAGACTCAGGCCAACTCCACCGAGGCCTCAGAGCTGTCCGTCATCTCCAAGGTCGTCGTCAACAGCGCGACCAGCTTCACGCTCGACCTGACCCAGGTCGACTACCAGGTGCCGGACCTGCTCGCGGGCAAGGACGGGATGATGGTGAGCCCGGCGTCGTTCAAGGCCTTCGGCGGCATCCCCACCCAGCCGGTCGGCGCGGGCCCGTTCAAGCTGACCAGCTACGTGCCCGACTCGCACGCCGACCTGGTCCGCAACCCCGGCTACTGGGACGCCAGCCAGATCCACATCGCCAACTTCACCGTCCAGGCCATCACCGAGCCCGAGCAGATCCTCGCCGCGCTCCAGTCCGGGCAGGTCAACGTCGCCTATATCGCGGGCAACCAGGTCGCGGCGGCCGAGGCGGCCGGGTTCAAGGTCGACGTGATCCCGTCTGAGGTCGTCAACGAGCTCGACATCCAGACCACGTCGGCGCCGTTCAACAACCCGGACGTGGTCGAGGCGATCAACTACGCGATCAACCGGCAGGCGATCCTCACCGTCCAGGCGTCGGGGTACGGGGCGATCTCGTACCAGCCGTTCCCCAGGGGTTCGTCGGCTACAGCTCCAAGCTCGCCAACGAGTACCCGTACAACCCGACGCTGGCCAAGCAGCTGCTCGCCAAGGCCGGGTACAAGAACGGGCTGAAGATCACGCTGACCGCCCCGGCCACCGACAGCTCGCTCGCCGAGCAGATCCAGGGCCAGCTCGCCCAGGTCGGCATCACCGCCACCATCGGCAACATCTCCGCCGACACCGAGACCCAGTACCTCTACCTGGACAAGACCATCCCGTTCGCGGTCGACGGGACGGCCGGGCGGATGTCGCCGGTCGAGATGCTCGACGTCCTCTACAGCCAGCAGGGCCTGATGGACGTCGACGGCAAGGCCGGGACCATCCCCGCCGCGGTGTCGTCGGCCCTCGCCAACGCGCTCACCGTCCCGCTGAACTCGCCCGATTACCCGGCCGCGCTGCAGAACGCGGTGGTGACCTCGGTCCAGGACGACCCCATCCACATCTGGCTCTACACCAACCCGCGCATCCTCGCCTACAGCCCGACCGTGACCGGGATACCGCAGGACCTGGTGCAGCAGCGCTGGGAAGGCGTCCGGGTGGGCGAGCTGACCGATGGCAGTCATCGAACTGACGCAGCGTCGCCGGGGCCATCGCGCCCCGGCGGCGCCGGGCCCGGTCGGCCGCCGCCAAGCTCGGCAGCGGGCTCGCCGTGCTCGTCCCCATCGTGCTGCTGAGCTCGTTCATCACCTACTGCCTGGGCGCGCTCTCCAACAGCAACCCGGCCGCCACCATCCTCGGCCAGGACGCGGCCACCCCGGCCGCGGTCGCCAAGCTGGACCGGGCCCTCGGCCTCGACAAGCCGCTGGTCGTCCAGTACTGGGACTGGCTCACTCAGGCGGTCCAGGGCCATCTCGGGGTCTCCTACTTCACCCAGATACCGGTGGCGCAGTCGATCGGCCAGCGGCTGCCGGTCGACCTGTCGATCGCGCTCCTGGCGGTCGTCCTGGCGGTGCTGATCGGCGGCACGGCCGGGACGGTGGCGGCCGTCAAGCGGGGCAGCTGGTTCGACCGGGGCGTCACCATCGCCTGCTCGGTGGTCTCGACCCTGCCCGCCTTCGTCGTCGGGATCATCCTGGTGGTGCTGTTCGCGGTCTCGGCTCACCTGCTGCCGGCCAGCGGCTATACCGCGCCGTCGGCCGGCGTCGGCCCCTGGCTGGAGCACATCATCCTGCCCGCCTTCGCCCTCGCGCTGCAGGTCGCGGCCGACATCGCCCGGCAGCTGCGCACCTCGCTGGTGTCGGTCCTGGACCAGAACTACATCGTCGGCGCGCGGGTCCGCGGCCTGCCCTACCGCCGGGTCCTGATCCGGCACGCGCTGCGCAACGCGTCCGGGCCGGCCCTGACCATCCTCGGCAACGACTTCCCGATCATGCTCGCGGGCGCGGTCGCCGCCGAGGTGGTGTTCTCCCTGCCCGGGCTCGGCCAGCTGCTGCTGGCGGCGGCCGAGGAGCGGGACATCCCCGTCGTGCAGGGCGTGCTGCTGGTGGTGGCCACGTTCGTGATCGTCGTCAACCTGGTGGTGAACACGCTGCTGGCGTGGCTCAACCGGTCGGCCGACGGGGTGAGCGCATGAGCGGGCGACCGCAGACCGGGCAGCGCTCGTGGCTGCGGCTGCCGTCCGCCAGGATCGCCCTCGTCATCCTGGCCGTCGTCATCTTCCTCTCGATCTTCGGCTCCGCCCTGGCGCCGCAGTCTCCGCTCGCGATCAACGCGAACGCGCTGTTCCAGGGGCCGAGCGCGCACCACCTGCTCGGCACCGACTACCTCGGTCGGGACGTGCTCAGCAGGCTGATGGCGGGCACCCGGCTGTCGGTGCTGACCGCCTTCGAGGCGGTCGCGATCGGGCTCGTCCTCGGGGCGCCGCTCGGCATCGCCACCGTCTTCCTCGGCAAATGGTTCGACTTCGCCGTCAACCGGGTGTCGGACGCGCTGATGACGCTGCCGTACATCTTCTTCGCGGTGGCGGTCACCGCCGCCCTCGGCAACGGCCTCGTCCAGGCCATGTCCGCGGTCGGCATCCTGCTCGCCCCGGGCTTCTTCCGGGTGACCAGGGCGGCCACCCTGGAGTTCGCGAGCGCCCAGTACGTGGAGGCGGCGGAACTGCTCGGGGCGACGAAACTGCACGTCATCCGCGTGCACGTGGTGCGCAAGGTGCTGCCGACGATCGCGGTGACCACGGCCATGGCGGCCGCGGGCGCGCTGCTGGCGGTCTCGTTCTTCACCTTCCTCGGCATCGGCGTGACGCCGCCCGCCCCGACCTGGGGCGGCGTGCTCTCCTCGGACCTCGACTACCTGTCCCAGGCGCCCTGGGCGCCGTTCATCCCCGGCGCGCTGATCGCCGTCACCGTGGGCGCGCTGAACGCGCTCGCGGACGCGTTCAGGGACCGGATCGGCCCGGGCGCGCTGCCGGTGCCCGACCCGGTCATCAAGACCCACTCCACCCTCCCAACTTCACATCCGGAGGCCGCCGATGCCCGGCAAACCGCCGCCTGACGAGGTCCTGCACATCCAGGATCTGCACATCACCGTGCACGACGGGGCCGCCACCGCGGTCCGCGGCATCACCCTCAGCGTCGCCCCGGGCGAGATCGTCGGCCTGGTCGGCGAGTCGGGCAGCGGCAAGACGCTGGCCTGCCGGGCCGCGCTGGGCGTGCTGCCGGCCGGCTGCGCCGTGTCGCAGGGCGCGATCTCGTTCGGCGGCGAGGACGTGACCGGCCTGTCCCGCCGGGGCTGGGAGCGACTGCACGGCACCGCCGTCGGCGCGGTCTTCCAGGACCCGGCCTCGTACCTGAACCCGAACCTGACCGTCGGCGGCCAGCTGGCCGAGGTCCTGCGGGTGAAGCAGCGGCTGGCCCGGGCCGAGGCGCACCGCAAGACGGTGGAGCTGTTCGCCGCCGTCGGCCTGCACGACCCCGAGCGGGTCTTTCACCAGATCCCGGCCGAGCTGTCCGGCGGCATGCTGCAGCGGGTGATGATCGCCATCGCCATCTCCTGCGACCCGCGGCTGCTGATCGCCGACGAGGCCACCACCGCCCTCGACGTCACCATCCAGGCCGAGATCATCGAGCTGCTCAAGGACCTGCGCGACCAGCGCAACCTGGCCGTGCTGTTCGTCTCCCACGACCTCGCGCTGATCAGGGAGCTGTGCGACCGGGTGGTGGTGTTCTACGCGGGCGAGGCGGTCGAGACCGGCCCGGTCGAGGAGATCATCGACCGGCCGCGGCACCCCTACACCCAGGCCCTGCTCCGGGTCGCCTCGGTCGGCGACTTCCAGCGCCGGGAGCTCCGGGTGATCCCGGGCCAGCCGCCGCAGATGGGGGAGGACGTCGTCGGCTGCCGGTTCGCCGCCCGCTGCCCGGCCGCCATCGACGCGTGCCGGTCCGGCCCGGTCGACCTGCTGCGGCTGGGCCCGGGGCACCAGGCGCGCTGCGTCCGGGCGGGCGATCCCGAGCTCGACGCCGCCGCCGAGGCAGAGCTGGCCGCCCGATGACCGCCCCGATCACCGACCCCGCGATCACCGACCCGACGCAGGCGCCGCTGCTCTCGCTGGACGGCGTCGACGTGGTCCTCGGCCGGGGCTGGCGCGCGAACCACGTGCTGTCCGAGGTCGACCTGAACATCTGGCCGGGCGAGATCGTCGGCCTGGTCGGCGAGACCGGGTCCGGCAAGACGACCCTGGCCAGGACCGTGGTCGGCCTGATCCGGCCGCGACAAGGACGGGTGACCTTCCACGGCGCCCAGATCTCCGGCCTGCGCCGGGCCGCCCGCAGGCGAGAGCGGCGCAGCGGGCACGTCCAGCTCGTCTTCCAGGACCCGCTGCGCTCGCTCGACCCGGACCTGACCGTCGCCCAGATCGTCGGCGAGGGCCTGCGGATCCGGGGCGGCATCGACGAGGCGGAGATCGAACGGCGCGCGGCCGGCGCGCTGGCGAAGGTCGGCCTCGACGCAACGCTGCTGGGCCGCACCCCCGGCCAGATCTCCGGCGGCCAGCGGCAGCGGGTCTCGATCGCCCGCGCGCTCGCGGTCGACCCGGAGCTGCTGCTGTGCGACGAGCCGGTCAGCGCGCTTGACGCCAGCAACAGGAACTACATCCTGCGCCTGCTCGGCGACCTCCGCGACACCCTCGGGCTGCCGATCGTCATCATCTCCCACGACCTGTCCTCGCTGGCCGGCATCGCCGACCGGGTGGTGGTGCTCTACCGGGGCCGGATCGTCGAAGACGGCCCGGTCGCGCAGGTGTTCACCGCCCCCCGCCACCCCTACACCGCCCTGCTGATGGCATCGGCGCCGTCGGTGCAGCACGACCGGCCGCTCACGGTCCATCAGCTCCGCCGGACCGCCGCCGACCCGACCCCGCCGTCGGCGGCCGGCGCGTGCGTGTTCGCCGCCCGCTGCCCGTTCGCGGTCGACGCCTGCGCGGTCCAGCCCGCCCTCGTCCCGGTGGCGGAAGCGGGGACCGACCGCTGGAGCGCGGCCTGCCACCGGCACGCCGAGTGGCAGCCGCTCGCCCGGGAGAGGTCCGCCGTGGCAGCCCCGCGCTAGCGCCCGTCCACGCACACCGCCAGCAGCTCACGCACTATCAGAAGGGACCTGCTTCATGCCCGTCGAGTTCATCGGGATGATCGCGACCAAGGACCAGTCGGAAACCAAGCTCAGCCGCGGCCCGATCATCGACAAGGAGTTCACCCGGCGGTTCGTCCGCGCCCACGAGGACGCGGGATTCGACCGGGTGCTGATCGGCTACGCGTCCTCGCATCCCGACGGCACCCAGGTGGCGGCGTACGCGGCCAGCCACAGCGAGCGGCTGGGCTTCCTGGTCGCGCACCGCCCCGGCTTCGTCGCCCCCACGCTCGCCGCCCGCCAGTTCACCACCCTCGACCAGTTCAGCGACGGCCGGATCGCGGTGCACATCATCACCGGCGGTCACGACGCCGAGCAGCGCCGCGACGGCGACTACCTGTCCAAGGACGAGCGCTACGCCCGCACCGACGAGTACCTGGACGTGCTGCGGCTCGCCTGGACGTCCAACCAGCCGTTCAGCTACCACGGCCGGTACTACCAGGTCGAGGACCACCAGTCCGGCGTCCGGTCGGCCCAGGAACAGGGGATCAGGCTGTACTTCGGCGGGTCGTCGGAGGCGGCCTACCGGGTCGGCGGCAAGCACGCCGACACCTACGCGCTGTGGGGCGAGCCCCTCGCCGAGACCAAGCAGCAGATTGACTCGGTCAACGAGGCCGCGAAGAACGCGGGGCGCGCCGGCACCCCCGGCATCTCCGTCAGCTTCCGGCCGATCCTCGGCCCGACCGAGGAACTCGCCTGGGAACGCGCGCACCGCATCCTCGAGGCCACCAAGGAGAACGTCGCCGCCTTCCGGGCCCAGTGGGGCGCCAAGTCGTTCGGCCTCGGCCGGCAGCCGGAGAACGTCGGCTCGCAGCGCCTGCTCGCGGCCGCCGCCAAGGGCGAGCTGCACGACCGGGCGCTGTGGACGCCCCTCGCCGCCGCGACCGGGGCCGGGGGCAACTCGACCGCGCTGGTCGGCACGCCCGAGACGGTCGCGCAGGCGATCCTCGACTACCTCGACATCGGCGCCACGACGATCCTGATCAGGGGCTACGACCCCTACGACGACGCCATCGACTACGGCCGCCAGCTGCTCCCGCTGGTCCGCGACGAAGTCGCCCGGCGTGATGCCGAAGTCGCCCGGCGTGATGCCGAAGTCGCCCGGCGTGATGCCGAGGCGGCCAGGGCGGCGTCGGCATGACCGCGCGGCAGCGGCAGCGGCAGCTCAAGCTCGGCGCGGTCAGCCACGGCATCGGCGGCCCCGGCTCGCCCTACCTGTGGCTGGACGAGGACTTCCCGCTCGACGCGAGCGTGAACATCAACTGGTACATCGAGCTCGCCCGCCGGGCCGAGGAGGCGAAGTTCGACCTGTCTTCATCGTCGACAGCCAGTTCATCACCGCCGACTCGCCGCCGCACTACCTCAACCGGCTCGAGCCGATCACGCTGCTGTCGGCCCTCGCGGTCAGCACCACCCACATCGGCCTCGTCGCGACCATGACCACGTCCTACAACGACCCGTTCAACCTGGCCCGCCGCCTGGCGTCACTGGACCTGATCAGCGGCGGTAGATCCGGCTGGAACGTGGTCACCAGCGGCGATGCCGGCGCTGCGGCCAACTTCAGCCGTGACGAGCACTTCGACTACGACACCCGCTACGCCCGCGGCCTTGAGTTCGTCCGGGTCGCCCAGGGCCTGTGGGACTCTTACGAACAAGACGCGTTCCCCCGTGACCGGGCGACCCGGACCTTCCTCGACCCGACCAGGCAGCATCAGCTCAACCACCGGGGCGAGCACTTCCAGGTCCAAGGGCCGCTCAACGTCTCAAGGTCACCCCAGGGGCAGCCGGTGATCTTCCAGGCGGGCGACTCCGATCAGGGCCGCGACCTCGGCGCCACCATCGGCGAGGGCATCTTCACCTTCGCGCCGAATATTGAGCAGGGCCAGGCGTTCTACGCCGACCTCAAGGGCCGCGCCGCCGCCAAGGGCAGAAGTCCCGACGAGATCGTCATCATGCCCGCCGTGTCGGTCTACGTCGGGGACACCGACGCCGAGGCGCGCGAGATCGAGCGTGACCTGCAGACCAGGGACCGGGACTTCGACCGCGCCCTGGCCGAGCTCGGCCGCCCGTTCGCCTGGCACGATTTCCGCCAGTACGACCTCGACGCCCCGTTCCCGCAGCAGGCGCTCGTCCACGCCGAGCGCGGCTTCCGCACCGGCGCGGAGAAGATCGCCAAGCTCGCGGCCGACAACGGCTTCACCCTCCGGCAGACGGTGGAGTTCATCTCCGCCCCGCGCCCCACCCCGTTCGCAGGGTCGCCGGAGACGGTCGCCAACACGATTCAGCAGTGGTTCGAGGGCCGCGCCCTCGACGGGCTCAGCCTCCTCATCGACCATCCGAGCCAGTGGAGCCGCTTCCGCGAGGACATCGTCCCGATCCTCCAGGACCGGGGCCTCGTCCGCACCGAATACGACGCCACCACCCTGCGCGGCAACCTCGGCCTCCCGATTCCCGAGAACCGCTACACCAGGGCCCGGGCCGAGGATGAATCCCTCCTGAAAATCTAAATCACAACCCCGATATCGAACGGACCGGCGCGACTGTCGGTCCGCATGGAAACACCGCGGAGAGAGAGGCGGCACATGCCCGTCGAGTTCATCGGAATGATCGGCACCAAGAACGAATCGGAGATCCGGCTGACGGCAGGCCCGGTCATCGACCCCGACTACGTCCGGCGCTTCGCCCGGGCGCACGAGGACGCCGGGTTCGACCGGGTGCTCATCGGCTACAGCTCCACCCGGCCCGACGGCACCCAGGTCGCCGCCTACGCCGCCGCGCACACCGAGCGGCTCGGCTTCCTGGTCGCGCACCGACCGGGGTTCGTCGCGCCGACCCTGGCCGCGCGGACGTTCGCCACCCTCGACCAGTTCACCGGCGGCCGGATCGCGGTGCACATCATCACCGGCGGCAGCGACGCCGAGCAGCGCCGCGACGGCGATCACCTGTCCAAGGACGAGCGCTACGACCGCACCGACGAGTACCTGGACATCCTCAAGCAGGCCTGGACCTCCGAGCAGCCGTTCTCCTACACCGGCCGGCACTACCAGATCGAGGACTTCTACTCCGAGGTCCGCTCCCCCCAGCGTCCAAGGATCAGGCTGTATTTCGGCGGCTCCTCGGCTGCCGCCTACCGGGTCGGGGGCAAGCACGCCGACACCTTCGCCCTCTGGGGCGAGCCCCTGGCGGAGACGAAGGAGCAGATCGACTCCGTCCACGCCGCCGCCCGGGCCGCGGGCCGCACCGACACCCCCGGGATCAGCGTGAGCTTCCGTCCCATCCTCGGCCCGACCGAGGACCTGGCCTGGGAGCGCGCCCACCGCATCCTGCAGACGACGAAGGAGAACGTGGCCGACTTCAGAGCCCGCCGCCGCCGCGAGACCTGGGGGCTCGGCGGCCAGCAGCCGCCCAACGTCGGCTCGCAGCGGCTGCTCGCCGCGGCCGAGAAGGGCGAGCTGCACGACCGGGCGCTGTGGACCCCGCTCGCCGCCGCCACCGGCGCGGCCGGCAACTCGACCGCGCTCGTCGGCACGCCCGACACGGTCGCCCAGGCGATCCTGGACTACCTCGACATCGGCGTCACCACGATCCTGATCAGGGGCTACGACCCCTACGACGACGCCATCGACTACGGCCGCCAGCTGCTGCCGCTGGTCCGCGAGGAGGTCGCCCGGCGGGACGCGGACAAGCGCGCGGCCAACGCCGACGCCCGCCCGGCCGAGCAGGCGGTGCGGGCATGACCGGGCGGCAGCGGCAGCTCAAGCTCGGCGCCGTCACCATGGGAGCGGGCGGCCCCGGCCAGCGCTACCTCTGGCTCGACCCGGAGATCCCCGGCGACGCCAGCGTCAACGTCGACTGGTACATCGAGCAGGCTCGGCTGGCCGAGGCGGCCAAGTTCGACCTCATCTTCATCGTCGACAGCCAGTTCATCACCCCCGACTCGCCGCCGCACTACCTCAACCGGCTCGAGCCGATGACGCTGCTGTCGGCCCTCGCCGTGACCACCCGGCACCTGGGCCTGGTCGCCACTATGACCACGTCCTACAACGACCCGTTCAACCTCGCCCGCCGCCTGGCGTCGCTCGACCTCATCTCCGGCGGAAGGTCCGGCTGGAACGTGGTCACCAGCGGCGATGCCGGCGCGGCGGCCAACTTCAGCCGCGACGAGCACTTCGACTACGACGCCCGCTACGCCCGCGGCCTTGAGTTCGTCCGGGTCGCCCAGGGCCTGTGGGACTCCTACGAGGCGGACGCGTTCCCCCGCGACCGCGCGACCCGGACCTTCCTCGACCCGACCAGGCAGCATCAGCTCAACCACCGGGGCGAGCACTTCCAGGTCCAAGGCCCGCTCAACGTCTCAAGGTCACCCCAGGGGCAGCCGGTGATCTTCCAGGCGGGCGACTCCGAGCAGGGCCGCGACCTCGGCGCCACCATCGGCGAGGGCATCTTCACCCACGCCGCCTCGCTCGAGCAGGGCCAGGCGTTCTACGCCGACATCAAGTCCCGCGCCGCCGCCAAGGGCCGCGACCCCGACCACCTGGTGGTGATGCCCGGCATGCGGGTGTACGTCGGCGACACCGACGCCGACGCGCGGGAGATCGAGCGCGACCTCCAGCTCGCCGCCCAGGACTTCGACAAGGCCCTGGCCGAGCTCGGCCGCCCGTTCGCCTGGCACGACTTCCGCCAGTACGACCTCGACGCCCCGTTCCCGCAGCAGGCGCTCGTCCACGCCGAGCGCGGCTTCCGCACCAACGCCGAGAAGATCGCCAAGCTCGCCCGCGACCGCGACCTCACGCTCCGGCAGACGGTCGAGTCGATCTCCTCACCCAAGCCCACCCCGTTCGCGGGCGCCCCGGCCACCGTCGCCGACCAGATCACCCGCTGGTTCGACGCCCGCGCCCTCGACGGCATCAACTACCACATCGCCACCCCCGCCCAGTGGCGCCGCTTCCGCGAAGAGGTCGTCCCCATCCTCCAAGAGCGCGGCGTCGTCCGCCGCGAGTACGACTCCACCACCCTCCGCGGCAACCTCGGCCTCCCCGTCCCCGACAACCGCCACACCGCCGCCCGCCCCCACCCCGCTCTCCAGAAAATCTAACCCCAGTCCCCTCCCGAACGGCCGCGCCCGACCCCGGCCCCGCCCATCTCCCTTTTACCGCCAGCCCACCCCGCTTTACCGCCAGCCCACCCCGCTTTACCGCCAGCCCACCCCGCGCAGATAACAGCAAGAAGTGTGGCAGGCGACCAGCGTCGGCCGGTCCGGCGTCCGGCGTCTTGGCGTTGCGGCCCATCGCGCCAAAACGGCCATGGTGTTGTGGCCCTCACCGCCCGTCCTATTGGCGCAGCGGGCCACAACGCCAGCTGTCCTTTAGCGCTGTGGGCCACAGAACCAAACGCCCCGCGGTTAACAGCAAGAAGCGCGACGATACCGTGGGCCGGTGAGCCTGGCTGCAGCGTGGGAGGACCACGCAGACGAGTGGATTCAGTGGGCGCGAACGTCGGCCCACGACGGATTCTGGACCGGAACCTGGCCGGCCCTGCGGGCGATGCTGCCGGGGCCGGGCGGCGGCCCGGTCATCGATGTCGGGTGCGGCGAGGGCCGGGCCGCGAGGGAGCTGGTCAGCCTTGGCTACCAGCGGATCGTCGGCGTCGAGCGGTCCCCGACGCTGGCGGCCGCGGCCGCAGCGGCCTCGCCGGGAGTGCCGGTGCTGATCGGCGACGCGGCCGCGCTGCCGATCGCCGATGCGAGCGCGGAACTGGTCCTGGCCTGCATGTCGCTGCTCGACGTCGACGACTTCACCGGGGCGGTGAGCGAGATCGGCCGGGTGCTGCGGCCCGACGGCGCGCTATGCCTGGCGGTGGTCCACCCGTTCGCCTCCGCCGAGGACGTCGGCCGCATGCACACCGGCGACTTCCGGGTGTCGGACCGCTACCTGGATCAGCGCCGGTACATCGACAGCATTGAGCGCGACGGGCTGGCGATGACGTTCACCAGCATGCACCGGCCGCTCAGCGCCTACACCGCGGCCCTGTTCGCGAACGGCATGGCGATCACCGCGCTGACCGAGGGCGGCGGCGGCACCGTGCCGTGGCTGCTGGCGCTCCGGGCCGACAAGCTTCCCCGCTAGCCGGGCCAGCTTCCGCTAGCCGGAGTAGGAGTCGAGGAACGACTTGACCTCGGGGCCCGCGAATTGGGCGCCGTAGCCTGCGTTGAGCACGAGGGCGGCCACCGCGACGTCCTTGGTCGGGTCGAAGGCGATCAGCCAGCTGTTGGGCTGGCCCTGCTTCATGACGTCGGCCGTCCCGGTCTTGGCGTAGACGGTCGGGCCGAAGCCGACGTTAGCCGCCGTCCCGGAGGCGACCACGGCCCGCATCATCTCCTTGAGGTCGTTGTCGGTGGCGGCGGGCAGCGGGCTGGCGGTCACCTGCTTGGTCCCCGCAGTCAGGATCGGCTGCTTGAACGAGCCGTTCTCCACGGTCGCGGCGACCGAGGCCATCGCCAGCGGCGACGCGGTCAGCGCGCCCTCGCCCCACGTCTCCTGGGCGAGCTCGGCCCCCGAGGCGGTGGCGGGCACGTTCATGTACGACCCGGTGATGTTGCCGCCGAGGCCGATGTCCCACTTCTGGTCGAGCCCGTAGTAGTCCTTCGCGGTCGACGCCAGCTTGCCGTACAGGTCCCCGTACCACTGGTCGAACGCGTTGTTGCAGGACTGCGCGAAGTCGGTGATGAACGGGGTCCCGGCCGGGAAGGACTCATTCTGGTCGTTGTGGTACGTGATCCCCTGGACCTTGAACGTCGGGGGGCACGAGACCGGCGACTGCGGGCTGCTCAGAATCCCGTTGTTGAACAGCGCGGTCGAGGTGATGACCTTGAACGACGACCCGGGCGCGACCGCGGCGGTGAGCGCGAAGTCGTTGAAATTGTCGTTGTTGGCGATCGCGAGTATGTCGCCGGTCGAGGGCTGGATGACGACCATCGAGCTCATCGCGTGCTCGCCGACCGCGCTGCGGGCGGCGCTCTCGGCCGACGAGTTGATCGTGGTGCCGAGCGACGCGAGGTTCACCGGGGAGACGACAATCGCCTGGGTGCCGGGCACCGCCGTGCCGGCCTTCTTCCCCACCGCGTCCTGGATCTCGACGTCGAGACCCGCCTTGACCTTGGAAGCCGGCGGCGCGGCGGACATATCGTGCGCGATGTTGGTCAGCCCGGCGTCGCCATAGCTGGTGAGGTCCTCGCCGCCCGCGTCGGTGACCACGCCGACCGTCGGGGCGACCGAGACGGCCGCCAGCCGAGTTGCCGCGGTGAGGTTGGGCGCGACCACGTCGGGCTTCCACTGGACGAACCAGACCGAGGAATTCGGCTGCTGGTAAGCGACCAGCGTCGAGTGGTAGCCCCAGGTGCCGCGGATCACCGAAGAGCCGTACTTGGAAGCCACCGACGCGTTGACGGTGAACTTGGCCGTCTCGCTGGGCGCGGCGGCGGTGGACGTGGGGGATCCGGCGACGCTGTCGGTCGTCGCGGTCATCTTCCCCAGGTCCAGGTACTTGGTGTTCATCGCGAGGTAGGCCTTGGCCGCGGCGTGCTGGTCGGTGAGCTTGGCCGCCGCCGTCAGGTTCCCGCTCCGCCAGGCGCTGAGGAACGCGGCCGCGACCTGCTGCCCGTCCTGCTGCGGGGTTGACCCGGTCGGGATCATGCCGTACGCCGGCGCGCCCGGGCCCTTGTTGAGCTCCTTGACGCCGATCCCGACGCCCGCCGCGACCACGATCACCGCGACGGCGGCAATCGCGATCACCTTGCCGCGCTTACCCGGCTGGCGCTGCTTCTTCTCTCGGCCGCCGCCGTGCCCGGAGCCGCCGTCGCCCGCGGGCGGGACGGGCGGCGGCGGCTGCTCCCATTCCGGCCTCGGGCCGAACGGCCCCAGTCCGCCCTGGCCGCCGCCCTGCTGGTTGTACGCCTGCTGGCCGTAGCCGGTCTGCTCGTACCCCTGCTGGCCGTACCCCTGCTGGCCGTACCCCTGCTGGCCGTACCCCTGCTGGTTGTATGCCTGCTGGCCGTACCCTTGCTGGCCGTACCCTTGCTGGCCGTACCCCGGCTGCTGGCCGTAGCCCTGCTGCCCCTGGGGCGGCTGCCACCCGCCCTGCTGGCCGTAACTCTGCTGGCCGTAGCCTTGCTGCTGCCCGTAGCCTTGCTGCTCCTGAGGCGGCTGCCATCCGCCCTGCTGCTGCCCGTGGCCCTGCTGCTGCCCGTGGCCCTGCTGCCCTTGTCCGGACGAGCCCCACGGCGGCTGCTCCTGCTGCCCCTGCTGGTCCCAGGGCGGACCGTAGCTCTGCTGCCCGTTGGCCTGCGGCCGCTGGCCCGGCTGTCCGTTCGCGCCCTGCCCGTTCGCGCCCTGCCCGTTCGTTCCCTGGGCCGGCATGGCAGCGGTCGGCTCGTCGCCACCCCACGGTCCGGGTGAGCTGCTCTTGTTCGGGTCGCTCGTCACCCCATCGACCGTACCTACCATCGGGCGATGCTCGGTAAAGAATGCGTCAAAATCAACCACTGAAATCCGACTGAAACCGCTGCCAGGCCGCGCCGTCGCGCGGCCGGGCCAGACGTCGCCCGATTAGTCGGCGTTCGCGGTGACGATGATCCAGGCCAGCACCAGCGCCTCTTCCTGCCAGGCGTCGTATCGCCCGCTCCGGCCGGCGTGCCCGGCCTCCATCTCCGTCTTCAGCAGGAACGGCCCGCCCGAGGCGACCGCGCGCAGCCGCGCCGTCCACTTCGCGGGCTCGTGGTACAGCACCCGGGTGTCGTTCAGCGACGTGATCGCGAAGATCGCCGGGTAGGCGGCGGCGGCCACGTTCTCGTACGGCGTGTACGACTTCATGTACTCGTACACGGCGGCGTCGTGCAACGGGTCGCCCCACTCCTCCCACTCGGTCACGGTGAGCGGCAGCGACGGGTCGAGGATCGAGTTCAGCGCGTCGACGAACGGAACCTGGGCGACGATCCCGGCGAACGCCGACGGCGCCAGGTTCGCGACCGCGCCCATCAGCAGCCCGCCGGCCGAGCCGCCCCGGGCGACCAGCCGCGACGGTGACGTCCAGCCGGCCGCGGTCAGGTGCTCGGCCGACGCCACGAAGTCGGTGAACGTGTTCCGCTTGGTCAGCATCTTGCCGTCGTCGTACCAGGGTCGGCCCATCTCGCCGCCGCCCCGGATGTGCGCGATCGCGAACACGAAGCCGCGGTCGAGCAGCGAAAGCCGGGAAATGGAGAAGAAGGGGTCGATCGAGATCTCGTAGCTGCCGTACCCGTACAGCAGGCACGGCGCGGATCCGTCGCGCGGGGTGCCCTTCGGGCACACGATCGAGATCGGCACCCGGGTGCCGTCCGCGGCCGTCGCCCACTCGCGGTACTGCTCGTAGGCGGCGGGGTCGTAGGGGACCCCGGACGGCGACGGTAGCACCTGCTGCTGCTTGAGCAGGGTGAGGGCGCCGGTCGCGAGGTCCAGGTCGTAGACCGTGGACGGCGTGACCATCGAGGTGTAGCCGAGCCGGAACCGGGTCTGGGTGTACTCCGGGTTCGACCCCGGGCCGACC
Organism: uncultured Actinomycetota bacterium; assembly: GCA_963836195.1. Lineage (GTDB taxonomy): Bacteria > Actinomycetota > Actinomycetes > Streptosporangiales > Streptosporangiaceae > Trebonia. The sequence goes on from CAWIIX010000030.1 coordinate 483,369, forward strand.
GTGTAGAGCGGCTCCGGGAAGGTGACCGGCCGCTCCGGGCCCGCCCCGGAGGCAGGCAGCACCGACAGCCCGGTCAGGCCGTCGCGGCGGTAGGAGAGCACCAGGAAGTCCGCGAACGCGTCCACCGACAGCAGCCGGGTGTCGGCCCGGTGCGCGATCACGGGCGTCCACGAGGCGGCGTCGCCGTAACCCGCGGCGCCGGGCAGCGGCGCGGCGGCCAACTCGAAGTTCTCGGCCCCGTCGTTGTGCAGGATGAGCAGCCGGTCGCCGGCCACCTCGACGCCGTACTCCACGCCCTGTCGTCGGGGCGCGACGACCGCGAACGAGCCCGCCGGGTCGGCCGCGTCGAGCAGCCACGCCTCGCTGGTCAGCTTGGACGCGGTCTGGATCTCGATGAAGCGCTCGTCGCGGCTGGTGCCCACCCCGAGCCAGAACTTCTCGTCGGCCTCCTCGAAGACCACCACGTCGTCGGCGGCGGGCGTCCCGATCACGTGCCGCCAGACCCGGTACGGGCGCCACGCCTCGTCGACGGTGACGTAGAACAGGGTTGAGCCGTCACGGGACCAGGCGCAGCCGTAGTAGGTATCGGGGACCTCGTCGTCAAGCACCGAGCCGGTCGCCAGGTCCTTCACCCGCAGCGTGAACCGCTCGTCGCCGGAGAAGTCGGTCGAGTAGGCGAGCAGCCGCTCGTCGGGGCTGACCGACACCGCGCCGAGCGAGAAGAACGCGGACCCGGCCGCGAGCTCGTTCCCGTCGAGCAGCACCTCCTCGCCGGCCAGCGGCTTGCCGTCCTCCGGCATCGGCGGGGTGATCTCGCCTTCCGCGACTCGCCGGCGGCACTGGATCGAGTACTGCTTGCCTTCTTCCGTGCGCGCGTACCGCCACCAGTTCCCCTTGCGCACCGGCACCGACAGGTCGGTCTCCTGGGTGCGCGCCTTGATCTCGTCGAAGATCGACGATCGCAGCTCCGCCAGCCCGGCGGTCGACGCCTCGGTATAGGCGTTCTCCGCCTCCAGGTAGGCGATGACCTCCGGGTCCTTCGGGTCGGCGAGCCAGGCGTAGGGATCGTCGACCGTGTCGCCGTGGTACGTCCGCTCGGCGGGCACCTGCTTGGCGATCGGCGGGGTCGACGCGGTCGGGGACGAGGGCGGCACAGAGCTCATGAGGGAACAGTCTAGACTCACGCGAAGTCGACCGGAGCGGACGGCGGGCCGCCCGCGACGATCTCCTCGCCCCGGCGCAGCACCGCCCCGTTCCGGTTGTCCGACGTGAGGATGTAGAACCGTCTCGACCTGATCCCGTCAAGCACCATGCCCGCCACCGCGGCCGGGGAGGCCCCGAGGGCGGACAGTTCGTCGAACCGCTCGGCCGAGGCCCGCTCGGCGTCGTCGCGGGACGCGGCCGGCCCCGCCCCGGTCGGCCGATTCCGCGCCGAGGTGCCGAAGTTGGTCCGCACCGCGCCCGGGCACAGCACCGACACCCCGACGTGGGCGATCCCCTGGGACGCGAGGTTGAAGTAGAGCGTCTCGGTCAGCGCCGTCACCGCGTGCTTGGACACCCCGTACGGGCCGAGCGTGCCTGCGAACGCGCCGAAGATCGATGAGGTGTTCACCAGGTGCCCCGCGTCCTGGCTCAGCAGCACCGGCATGAACGCGCGGACGCCGTTCATGACCCCGTTCAGGTTCACCCCGAGGACCCAGTCCCACTCACCCGGCGGGCACTCCCACAGCGGCCCGTGCGGGCCCCCGACGCCGGCGTTGTTGCAGACCACGTGGACGGCGCCGAACTGTGACAGCGCCGCGTCCCGCAGCGCCTCGACCGCCGACAGGTCCGCCACGTCGGTCACGGCGGGGAGCACGGACGCGCCCGACTCGGCCAGGGTCGCGGTCGCCCTGGCCAGCGCGCGCTCCTCGACGTCGGCCAGCACCACGTGCATGCCCTCGGCCGCGAACCGCTCGGCCAGGCCGAACCCGATCCCGCTGGCAGCGCCGGTGACGACGGCCACCCGACCGGGCGACACCGGATCTGGGGGGCGAAGCAACGGTCCGTTAGCGATGACGGCTTTGGTACTCATGCCTAACCATCTAGCCGTCGCAAATGGTGGCAAAACCTACGGTGTCGGACCGGTCGGGATAGTGGCCCCCCCGTTGAAGTGCAGCAGCGACAGCGCGCCGGTGGCCAGGGTCAGCCAGCGGGTCAGCGTGTTCCGCGGCAGCAGCGCCAGCGCCACCCAGGCGATCGAGGAGTACCAGGGCAGCGACCACGGCGCGACGACGATCCAGGCGAAGGTCAGCGCGCAGGTGGCGGCCACGACCGTCGGAACGTCGGGGGAGAGCCGCTTGTAGAGGTACCAGGCGAGCGCGAGCATCAGCGGCGGCCAGGCGAATCCGATCATGGTGTTCAGCAGGTGCAGCGCGTAGGCCGAATGGGGGTCGGCGTGCGTGACGATCTCCTGCAGGCTCCGCCAGATCGTGGGGGAGATGATCATGCTGGACGCGTCGCCGAGCGGTTTGAACGCGACCAGGCCGTAGCTGAAGAGGTACAGCCCGAACGTGGTCAGCCCGGCGATCACGCCGATCCGGAGCAGCCGCGCCCACGCCCGGTCGTGCAGCAGCGGGATCGCGATGCCGAGCGCGACGAAGCCGGCGGTGATCTTGATGCCGCCCGCGACCCCGACGACCAGGGCCAGCGCGACATCGTGCCACAGCCCCGTGCATCGCCGTGACAGCACGATAGCGACGATGGCGAACAGCGCCACCAGGGAGTCCAGATGACCGCCCATCACCAGCTCGACGATCAGCAGCGGGTTCGCGATCCAGAGGAGGACGGCGCGGACCGGGTTGGCCGCGGTTCGCAGCAGCACGTAGCCGGTGGCGACGAACGCGGCCCCCATCATGATCATCAGGACCCAGATCGTCAGCCACGGCCTGGACCCGCCGATCTCCGCCGCCAATTGCTGGGTCCACGTCGCGACCGGCCCGTAGACCGAGGGCGTGTTCCGCCAGTAGGGGCTGACCAGGATCGTGTACGGGTTGGTCGGGTGGGGCCCGGCCCCGCCAGGAAGGCTTGTGGGCAGGTACGTGTACGGGTTGTGGCCGAGCGCGGCGATGTGCCCGTAGGCGGCGTAGCTAGCGGCGTCAGACGAGCCGACCGGGGTGATGTTGACCAGCACCGCGATGGCGCCAACGGCCGTCCAGAACACTCGCCGGGGGCGCGGTGACCAGCCCCGGCTGTTGGCCCACAGCATCATCGCGAGCCCGAGGCAGCACAGCCCGATCGAGACGTACATGACGCCGTCGGCGACCGCATCGGGCAGGTGTGGTGCCCCGAGGTTCCTGGCCACCGACGTGAGCGGCAAGAGCACCGGCGAGGTGGCCGCGCTCGGCGTGGGCGCGGTCGCGCACAGGCCGACGAAGGCGACGCCGCCGAGGCCGAGGGCGGACAGGATCACGGCCGGCAGCGGGCGCGCGAGCGGGCTGTGCGAGAGCACCCGGATGATGACGCCCATGACGGCCTCGACGCGGCCGCCGGGGATCGGCGGCTCCGCCAGCTTGGGCGGGGTCGCGGTATCGGGCTGGTCGGAGCCGAGCTGAGCGCTGTCTACCTCGGCGACGCCTACGTCGGCCGGTTCGGCCCGGGCATCGTCGTCGACCTGAGTCTCGGCCCCGTCGACGCGACCGCGGCCGCCCTGCGCGCCGTCCAGTTGATCGGTTGCCGACCGCTGGGTGGATTGCCGCTCGCCCCCGCGATCACGCGGCGACGGCGGATCCACCAACAGGGTCATGCAAAATCCTCCTGGAACGGACAGTGCTCGCTGGGAATGTCACGGATAGCCGGACCCGGGCACCTGCTAAGCCGCCGTCTAAGTGAGATATTACCCCGTGATCATGCTGAACGATGGGCGCTGGCTACCCGGTTTGATCCCTTTAATGCCCAAAGAACACAACCACATGCGCTCGCCGGCCCGGGGTCGACGAGATCGTTTCGTGACCTACGCTTCACCCGGATGTGACTGTTTTCACAAACGCCAACCGTCGTCACATCCCGAACACAAGTTACCCGGGATCCCTGGTGAGCGGCTGCATATCGGCTGTGAACCCCCGGCAAACAGCAGGTGCAGGTCTGGTGGCGGCGGCGGGACGGCGCAGCCCGAACGACCAGGCCGCGTCCCGAGGGGCCGCACAATGGAGATCATGGCACACCGAGCGAGCTACGCGGCGGCGATGACCGCGATCACCACGCGTCTTCCGTTCGGTCTGTCCAAGGTCATCGAGCCCAACATGCTGGGCTACCTGCTGATCAACCTGTTCACGTTCTGTATCGACCTGGGGCTGCTCGCGCTTCTGCACGGCAGGGAGCGGCTGCCGATCCCGATCGCGGTGACGATCTCCTACGGCACGGCGTCGTTGGTCAGCTACGTCCTCAACCGGGTGTTCAACTTCCGCAGCCACGCCGGGGTCGGCAGGCAGCTCCCGGTCTTCGTGGCGGTGAGCGCGTCCAACTACCTGATCTTCGTCTTGGGCCTGACCGACCTGCTGTCCGCGGTCGGCGTCTACTACGAGCTCGCCCGGATCCTCGCCGCCTGCTGCGAGGCCGTCTACCTCTACTGCATGCTGCGCTGGGTCGTCTTCCGCGACACCGCCACCGCCACCGCCGACGCTGATCCTGATGACGCCGGCCGGGCTATCCGCGAGACGGCGTCGGCAGCGCAGGCACCACAGCCCAGGAGGATGCCGGAGACGGGGCCGCGTTAGGCGCGGCCGCCAGCCGGGCCGCGGCCGCCGAAGATCCGGTGAGCGTGGCGTTGTTCAGGTCGTCCTGGACGAGCCGGGCGACGCCTTCGATCGTGTTAATTCCGTACTGTTCGTCATCGTTCACGTCGGTGTTATCGGACAGCACCGCGATCATGTAGTCCTCGCCGTGCCCGGAGAACGTGCCGATGCTGTTGATGTGCCAGCCGGTGGCGTCCGGCAACCAGCCGTTCTTGACGTGCCAGGTGACGCCGGACGGAGTGCCGGCCGTGACGCCCCACGCCTCCCAGTTGGTCACCTGGGCCATCAGGCCGAGCTGGTGGGAGCGCGAGGAGGCGTCGAGGACCGGGTTCGGCGCGGTCAGCAGCTTCAGCAGCAGCATCTCGTCGTGCGCGGTGACCTGGGTGAGCCCCCACTCGCCGTCCTGGCCGAGCTGGGTCTCTCCCATGCCCGCCAGGTTGAGGAAGTCCTGGAGGTTGTCCATCCCCAGTTCGTCCCACAGGTCGGTCGCCGCGTCGTTGTCGGACTGGGTGATCATCAGCGTGGCCTCGCTCTTCTCCCACGATGAGAGCGGCGTCCTGGTCTGCTGGTGCCAGCGCAGCAGCGCGGCCATGATGATCGCCTTGACGATGCTGGCCGAGTCGAAGTGCGTCGAGCCGTTGTACAGGCAGTACACCCCGGTGACGCGGTCGTACACGGAGACCGCGTGCACGCCGTTCCGGCCGCGCAGGCCCTTCAGGATGTCGGCCGACAACTGGGCGGCGAGCGAGCGGCGGGCGGCGGGCGCGGTGCACAGGCCCTCGGTGACGGTCGCCAGCGTGGCCGACCCGGCCGAAGTCGATGCCCTCGCCGTGGCCGCCGCCGACGTGGCGGCCTTGACGGTCCGGTGGCCGCCGCCGGCCGGCGGCGACGCCGTCGCCGCCCCGGCCGAACTGCAGGCGACGATACCGGCCATCAGCAGGGACGACCCGGCCAAGAGCGACCGCATCCCCATCGCCCATCGCTCCATTTCGCATGCCGCGTGGTGGTATCGCGCCAGACGTCGGCGCACGTGCTGCCGAGCAATCAGCGATAGCTATATCAGCGCGCCCCACTACGCTGCGCGACCATGAGAATGTGAGCATCCGTGTCGGAAGGTAACCTCCCGATTTCTGGTGGCTACCTTCTGCACCGTGATGGCGACGGTGACAGGCCTGGCGGGCGGCGCGGGCCGTGGATCGGCGTGAGTCACCGTCCGACGGCCGTTACGCGCTTAGAGGAGTGCCTGGCAGGGCACGTCAAGCGCACGCATAGTAACGTCTAGGCAACCAACCGCCGCTCGCGGCGCTGGCCGGCTGGTAGCAAAGGGTTAGGCAAATAGGCGGGTATCAACCGATTTCGCATCGTACGATCGGGGGCGTGGCGCAGCGCCCCCCGTTGCCCGCACTGAGCCGTTACCCCGTCCCTCTAGTCCCTGGAGTCGTATGCGTCTGGTCGTTCGGTTGCTGATCGCAGGGTTGGCGCTGGCCTCCGGGGGGACGTTGGCAGGGTGTTCGGGAGTGACCGGGCTGGCCGATGCGCAGGGGGCGACTAACCCCGCGCCGGCGCTATCGACGCCGCTCAGTCGCGCCGTCACGGCGACGGTGCCGGCCGCCTCGGCGACCAAGACCGCGGCCGGACCGGTACTCGACGTCGTGGGCGCGCCGCACGGGGTCAAGGCCAAGGAAAGCATCCTGGTCGACGCGGCCACCGGCCAGGTTCTGTGGTCCGAGAACGCGGGCGTCCCGCGGCCAATCGCCTCGATCACCAAGGTGATGGCCGCGCTGGTGATCCTCCAGGCCGGCGACCTTAACCGGGAGATCACGGTGCCCAAGGAGGTAGTCGGCTACGTCGCCAAGTACGGCGCGGAGGCGGCCGGGCTGGTCCCGGGTCAGACCTACACAACCGACGAGTTGCTGCACATCATGCTGGTCATGTCGGCTGCCGACGCCGCCTACACGCTGGCGAACGCCTACGGCCCGGGGCTGCCGGCGTTCATCGCCAAGATGAACGCCGAGGCGTCCAACCTCGGCCTGGCCGACACCCACTTCACCTGTCCGGACGGGCTGCCGTACCCGACCGAGTACTCCACCTACTCCACCCCCTCCGACCTGGTGACGCTGGGCGAGGCGGCCATGCAGAACCCGGTGTTCCGCTCCATCGTCGACCTCAAGGTCTACAACCTCCCGAAGGGCGACGGCCACAACGCCGTGTCCGCGACCAGCGACGACATCCTGCTCGGGAGCTACCCCGGCCTGGTCGGCATCAAGACCGGCTTCACCGACGCCGCCGCTCACACGCTGCTCTTCGAGGCCGTCCGCAACGGCCGCACCCTCATCGGCGCGGTCCTCGGCTCCCCGGCCACCAGCCCGTTCACCGGCTTCCAGGACGCCGCAACGATCCTCAACTGGGGCTTCGCCCTCAAACAGTCCGGCTAAGACGGGGCTTCGCCCTCAAGCATTCCGGCTTGACGCCCCTCAGCGCATCCGTCACGCCAGCCACCGGAGTCGCCCGGCCGTCCGCCGTCAGCCCCATGATCACGAAGGCCTTTTTCCTGGCGTAAATAATTCGTGCTCTGCGCACGAAAAGTCTTCGGCATAAAAAATTACTCCGCGCTCGCCAGGGACTTAGCTCACCCGACCATGCCGGATCGATTGTCGGTCCTCGAATTCACAATGTCTGCATGAGGGAAACAATGCCGGCCGGCCTGCTTGAGCTGGCCCGGTGGCAGGCCGGGTTTGGTCACCCGCGGGCAGGCGCTCAGAGCTGGGCTCACCAGCAACGCGATTACGTCGAAGGTCCTTCATGCCCGATGGACCCAGGTTCACCGAGGCGTCTACGCGACCTTCACCGGTCCGATCACCCGGGAGGCTCAGCTGTGGGCGGCCGTGTTGTACGCAGGGCCGGGCGCGCGGCTTAGCCACGAGACCGCAGCCGAGATCATTCGCCTTGCTGACCGAGAGTCGCCGCTCATCCACATTGCCATCCCAGTTAGCAGGCGCGTCCGACCGCCGCAAGGCATGACGATCCACCTTTCGTCCCGCGGGAACGCAGGCTGGCGGTTTGCGCGCGGTGTCCCGCCCCATACATTCGCCGAGGAGACGGTCATCGACCTGGCGAATGCGGCGACAAACCTCGACGACGTTATCGCCTGCGTCACCGCCGCCTTCGCCAGGGACCTCACGAGCGAGGAACGTCTGCGACGGGAGGCTGCCACGCGCAAGCGGCTTCGCTGGCGCGCCGATCTCAGCGAGATCATCCCGACGGCGGCGGACGGCGCGCACTCGATCCTTGAGTACCGCTACGACCGCGACGTTGAGCGGGCCCACGGGCTCCCGCCTGGCCGTAAGCAGGTCGCGTTCACCAAGTCCGACGGTCGCCGGGGCCGCCGCGACCGCTACTACGAGCAGTACGGTCTGATCATCGAGCTTGACGGCAGGCGGTACCACCCCACCGAGCGCCGCCACCTCGACCAAGCCCGCGACAACGATGCCACCGCGACCGGTGCATCAACCCTCCGGTATGGCTGGGATGACGTCACCCGAAATGCCTGCGCCACGGCGGCTCAGGTCCACGCCGCGCTCGCCGAGCGCAGGTACACCGGGCCGCTCAAGCCCTGCTCGCCATCGTGCGGCACTCTCCGCCAGACCGCGTGACCGACCCCCGCCGTCCGAGGGTCAGTCGCGCTGGCGGGTGCTGCCGAGCATGATCTCGTCCCAGGACGGGACAGAGGACCGGCGGCCCTTGGCGTTCTTCTTGGCCGCCGCCGGGCGCTGCCGGGTCGACTGCTCCTCGGCCGATTCGGGCTTGTCGACCGGTGCCGGGGCGGGCTTGGGCTGCTCCGGCTCAGGCGACGGCTTGGCCGCCACGGCCGGCTCGGGCTGCGCCGCGGCCGCAGCGGGAGGCGCCGGCGCCTTGGCCGCCGTCGGTGCGGCCGCCGGCCCACGGACCGGTTCGGCAGACGCGACGGCGACCGACTCGGCCGTGCTCGTGCGCCCAAGCTGCGCCGGCTGAGCCGATGCGGCCGTCGCCGCTGACGCGGCGACAGGGGCGGCAGGGGCGGCAGCAGCGGGCGCGGCAGCCGGGGCGGGCGCCGGAACCTCTGCCTGAACAGACGTCCTGCCCTTATCCGCGTCGGCCGCCGAAGGCGCGGCGGCGGGAGCTGCAGCCAGCCACGGCCAGCCGGCCCAGCCGGTGCAGTTGACGCGGGTGCCGGGTGAGTCACGTGCGCCGCGGCGGGGGCCTGCACCCCGGCCACCTCAGCGGCCGACGCCGGACGGGCAGCTGGCTGCTGGGCACTGGACGTCTGGGCCGCCTTAACATCGGCGACGGGCTCAGGACGCGACGCGACGACGGGCTCGGAGTGCGTGACGGGCTCGGAGTGCGTGACCGCGGCAGGCGCAGCGGCTGCGGGCTGCCGCGTCTCCGGCGTCGCGGGTTCCGCGACCTGCGCCGCCAGCGGCGCGGGAGCCGCCGCCGGCGAAGACACCGCCGGCGAAGCCGCTGGCGAAGACACCGCCGGCGCGGCCGACCCAAGCTCTAGCTGCTCGTCGAGGAACCCGGGCTCCGGCTCCTCGAACACGACCTGACGGGAGGAAGCCGCCCGCTCCCGGTCGTCAGCGGCGGCGGGCTCGTCGAAAACGTACGCCGGCGCCGTCACCGGCACGACTTCCTCGGTCGCGGCAGCGTCGGAGCCCCGACGCCCGTCGCGAAAGTCGGTGTGGTCGTGGTACGAAGGCCGGGGCAGCACCGGGGTAGCCGCCGGAGAATGCGCCAACCCCGTGCGCTCGGGCATCCCCGGCCGCTCCGCGGCCGAACCAGAAACGCCAGACGAGGCAACGGAACCAGACGAGGCAGCGGGAGAGGACGGCGCGGACATCGGCCGGTCGGCCAGCGACCGGTCGCCGCCCAGGGACCGGTCGGGGATGACGGAGCGCTCCGGGCGGAAGGAACGCACGCCGACACCGGAACCGCCGCCGGCGAAACCGCCCCCGCCCATCCCCGCGGCCGCGCCCAGGCGCGGCGCGAGCGGGGTGACGGTGGCCTCACCCGGCAGCGCGACCGGCTCCGGGGGCAGCTCGGACTCGGGCAGCGACAGCCGGGCGGCGTTGTCGTCGTCGGGCATGACGTGCCGGCGGCGCGGATCAAAGACCCACTCGGCGACGTGCAGCCGACCGCCGGACGGGAACGTGAGGGTGACCTGCCAGTTGCCGTCGCCGCGCTTGCGGGAGTCCCACTGCCCGTCCTCGGGCGTCCCGCCGGACGCGGTGAGGCGCTCGGGCACGATGTCGCCGAGCCGGGAACCGGATCCGCCGGAGTCGCCCGCCCGGCGCACCGAGGCGGCCTGGGCCTGGTCGGCGATGTAGGCGCGCTCGGCCAGGACCGGCCCTTCGAACCAGCGCACGCGCTCGACCGGGATGCCGGCGGCGTCGGCAATCTCCTCCGCCGTCTCGCCGGCGCGGATTCGTGCCTGGATCTCCTTGGGTCGCAACGGACTCTCCACTTCAATCTCGTACTGGGCGAGCCGGGAGGTTTGGCCCTGCGCGACGGCGCGGAGCCGCTCGTCGATCGACAGGATAAAACGCCCGCTGCGCCCGGGGACGGCGAGGACGGCGTAACTACCGTCCTCACTGACCGCGACGAAGCGCAGCTCCTGCATCGGCGTCCCTTCCCTTGCCCCGTGGCTGCACCGCCGTACGTCTGTCTTGCCCGTCCACGGGTACACACTTAGGTCAAGAGTCTCCCGGTCAGCGTGGCAGAAGAAAAGCACCCCGCTCGGCATGTCCGAGGATCATGGTGTCAATTATCATGTCCGGACGCGCGAGCGGGGTGCTTTGACGGCAACTCTTAGCTGCGCCGGGGTGACCCGCTGTCGGTCGCGTCGGGCGCGTCCGACGCCGAGTCGGTGCCCGAGTCGGCCGCGCGGATGTCCTTGCCCGGCGCCGCCAGCCCGAGCGCGTCCGCGTCCGCGCTCACCGCGTCGGCCTCCGGGGAGTCGACCACCAGCTTCGATGGCCACCAGTTCCACCTGCCGAGGAGCACCACCGTGCAGGGAACCAGCACGGTGCGGACCACGAACGTGTCCATGATGACGCCCACCGCAAGGCCGATGCCGACGTCTCGGATCTGCGAACCGCCCGAGCCGCTGCCGCCGACGACCGCGAACACCGCGAACGTCCCCGCCAGGACCAGGCCGGCCGAGGTCACCGTGGTGCCGGTGACGCTGATGGCGCGGCTGACGGCTTCGCGCAGCGGCATTCGGTGCGCCTCCTCCCTGATCCTGGTCATGACCAGGATGTTGTAATCCTCCCCGAGTGCCAGCAGGAAGATAAACAACAAGAACGGCAGGATGAAGGTGATGCCGCCGGAGTTGCCGAGCCAGATGAAGACGATCACCGCGAACCCGAGCGCGGCGAAGTAGGAGATCGCCACCGACGCGATCAGGTAGATCGGGGCCACCAGCGACCGCATGACCAGCGCGAGCAGCACGCCGATGACGATGATCGCGATCGGGATCACGTGCGCCAGGTCGCTGTTGGAGATCTGGCTGACGTCGTAGAACGCCGGCGCCTCGCCGCCGACCCCGTTCGCGGTGGCGTGCAGCGTGGTGCCGACCGTGGCCGCCTCGGCCCGCAGGGCCGGCACCGCGTTGAGCGCGGCCGTACTGCTCGGATCGCCGGCCGTCAGCCCGGTCTGGAACTGGATGGTGGTGCCGGCCGGGTCCACGTACTGCGCGGTCGCGCGGTACTCCTGGTACGCCTGCGTCCACTCGGTCGGCGTGACCTTGCCGGCGAACGCCGTGGGGATGGCGGGCGCGGTGGCGGGCAGCGGGCCGGAGCCGAGCGCCGCGTGCAGCGCGGTGTACTCGGCCGGGGTGAACCCGGCCCCGCCGACCGGGTTGAGCGGGCCGGTCACGCCGGTGAAGAGCGGACTGTGCTGCAGCTGGGTGGTGGCGGCGGCGATGACCGCGGGGTCCTCCCAGGCCGGCGTCGACAGCTTGTAGACGAGGTTGGTCGGGTTGGCCGACGAGGACGGGAAGTACTTGGCCAGCAGGTTCTGCCCGGCCGCGGAGTCGCTGCCGGCCGGCGCCGAGATGGTGCCGCCGAACCCGGCGCTCTTGTATCCGGTGACCGCGACCGACAGCGCGCCGAAGGCGATGACGCCGATCAGCAGCGCAACCGCCGGGCGCTTGACCACCCGGGTGGCGACGTTGCCCCAGAGGCCGGCCGCGGAGGTCCCTGGCTTGGGCTTCGACGGCCAGAAGGCGGCCTTGCCGAAGATCGCGAGCAACGCCGGCAGCAGGGTAAGCCCGGCCAGCAGCATCACGCCGATGCCGATGGCGAGCGGGATGCCCAGGTTGGAGTAGATCTGGAAGCTCGCGGCGAGCAGCGACAGCAGCGCCGCGATGACCGTCAGGGCGGAGAACGTGATCGACTCGCCGACCTTGGTCAGCGCGTTGATCACGGCGTCGTGGCTGGCCTGGCCCGCCCGCCGGTTCTCTCTCACCCGGAAGACCAGGAACAGCCCGTAGTCGGTGCCCGCGCCGAGCACGAGCACGGTCAGCAGCAGCTGCGCGAGGCTCGAGACCTTGAGCCCGTGGTTCGCCAGCTCCGCGACGATCGGGCCCGAGATCGCGACGGAAAGGAACGCGGGAATGAGGGTGATGAACGGGGCGAGCGCCGCCCGGAAGATCAGGAACAGCAGGATGAGGATGAAGATCGCCGCGGCGCCCTCGACCTGGTTGCCGGTGTTGCCCGACTGCTTCTGCTGGTCCACCTGGATCGCGAGCTGGCCGGCCAGGTGCGCCTGCACGCCCGGCGGCGGCGACGAGTCCTTGATCTCGGCCCGCAAGTTGTTGATCAGGTCGGTCTGCGCGCCCTGGTTGTTCTGGCTCACGTTGGACAGCACCTGCAGCTGCGCAGCCTGGCCGTCCACCCCCGCGCGCGCGGCCGACACCCCGAGGTCGTTCACCTTGACGACGGTCGGCACCTTGCCAAGGCTCGCCGACAGCGAGGCCAGCCAGGCCTGGTCGGCCGCGGTGAAGGTGCCGCTGCTGACCGCGGCGACCACCGGCACCGGGATCTCGTTGCTGCCGCCGAACGGCGCGGCAAGGTTCGCCGCCTGCTGGCTGGGCGCGCTGGCGGGCAGGAAGCTGCTGTTGTTGCCCTGGGTCACGCTGGCGAGCGACGGAAACGCCTTCGGGATGACGCCCGCCGCGACGATCCAAAGTACGACCACTACCCAGCGGAACTTAACAGAGAACCGGCCAATTGCCCTGAAGATGTCGTCGGCATGCACCCGCCCAGAATAGCGGCCGGTCACCTGAGACTTAGCTGAGAGGAGGCCTAAGGACGCGAGTTGTGATCAACGCGTTATATCTCGATTGGTCCGCATAATCGCCGCAGATTGGTCCAGCTCAGCCTGCCGGCCGCGCCTTGCGGGACAATGAGGCGGGGCCGGCAGTAAGCAGGACAGGCGAACCGCGGGCTCAGGCGGCGCGAACTGCGCCGCCTCGGTCGACCCGGCCAGCGCGGTGGTCTCCGCGTTGGGCGAGATCGCCTGGGTGACCAGGTCGAAGTACCCGGTGCCGGCCTCGCGCTGGTGCCTGGTGGCGGTGTAGCCGAGCGGCTCGAGCCCGAACTCGGCCTCCTGCAGCCGGACGTAGGCCGACATGTCCTCGTGCGCGTACCCGTGCGCGAGCTCGAAGATCGACTCGTTCAGCGCGTGGAACCCGGCCAGGGTGATGAACTGGAACCGGTACCCCATCGCGGCCAGCTCCTTCTGGAACTTCGCGATCGTGGCGTCGTCCAGGTGCGCGCGCCAGTTGAACGACGGCGAGCAGTTGTAGGCCAGCAGCTGGTCGGGGTAGACCGCGCGGATCGCCTCGGCGAACTCCCGCGCCTCGGCCAGGTCCGGCGTCGAGGTCTCCATCCACAGCAGGTCGGAGTACGGCGCGAAGGCCAGCCCGCGCGCCACGCACGCCTCAAGCCCCGCCCGCACCCGGTAGAACCCCTCCGCGGTCCGCTCCCCGGTCGTGAACTGCCGGTCCCGCTCGTCCACGTCCGACGTCAGCAGGGCGGCCGAGTGCGCGTCGGTCCGCGCGATCACCAGCGACGGCACGTCGTACACGTCCGCCGCCAGCCGGGCGGCGTTCAGCGTCTTGATGTGCGCGCCGGTCGGGATGAGCACCTTCCCGCCGAGGTGCCCGCACTTCTTCTCCGACGAGAGCTGGTCCTCGAAGTGCACGCCCGCCGCGCCCGCGTCGATCATCGCCTTCATCAGCTCGAAGGCGTTGAGCGGGCCGCCGAACCCGGCCTCCGCGTCCGCCACGATCGGGGCGAGCCACTGCTGACGGGGGGCGGTGGAGTCCGCGGTCCGCTCCGACCAGGCGATCTGATCGGCCCGCAGCAGCGCGTTGTTGATCCGCCGGACCATCGAGGGGACCGAGTTGGCGGGGTAGAGCGACTGGTCGGGGTAGGTCTGCCCGGCCAGGTTCCCGTCGGCGGCGACCTGCCAGCCGGACAGGTAGATGGCCTGCAGACCGGCCTTCACCATCTGCACCGCCTGGTTGCCGGTGATCGCGCCGAGCGCGCGCACCGCGTCCTCGCTGTGCAGCAGCTCCCAGAGCCGGTTGGCGCCGCGTCGCGCGAGCGTGTGCTCTTCGACGACGGAACCGCGGAGCCTGATGACGTCCTGCGCCGTGTATGTCCGCTCGATCGTCGTCCAGCGCTGGTCGGTCTCCCACTGAGACTGCAGATTGGCCGCCTGCTGGCTGATCGTTTCCATGGAGATGCCTCGTGCTTTCGTCTGTCCTGTCTTGGGCCTACTACGAGGGTGCGTCAGGGCGACGCCGTTTACACAGGACCAAAGTCCGTAAAAAAACGAAAGATTTGTCCGAACGGACCCGTGTTACACTTTTTCACTGATGAAAGAACCACAGAAATTGGTAGAGACCGAAGGTCTAGACCTTGCAATGTTCGGTCAGCGACTCCGGCACGCGCGGCGGGCCCGGGGTCTGACGCTGGCCGACCTCGGCGCCCGGGTGGGCCGCACCCCGTCGGTGCTCTCGCTGATCGAGAACGGCCGTCGCGAGCCGCGACTGTCGCTGGTCGAGCAGATCGCGAACGCGCTCGACGTGCCGGTGACCGAGCTGCTCAAGAAGCAGCCGCCGAGCCGCCGCGCCCAGCTCGAGGTCGCGCTCGACCACGCCCAGCGCGATCCGTCCTACCGGGCGCTCGGCCTGCCCGAGCTGCGGGTCGGCACCCGGGTGCCGAGCGAGATCCTCGAGCACCTGGTCGCGCTCGCGGCCGAGCTCCGCGCGCAGCGGGCCAAGCCGACCGCCACTCCGGAGGAGGCGCGGGCGGCCAACGCGGCCCTGCGCGGCGCGATGCGCGAGCGCGGCAACTACTTCCCCGACATCGAGGCGGCGGCCACCGCCGCGCTCGAGCGGGCCGGCTACGTCGGCGGCGCGCTCTCCCAGGGCATGCTGCTGTCGGTGGTCGCGCACCACGGGTTCTCGGTCCGGTTCGTGGCCGACCTCCCGCGCTCGGTCCGGTCGCTGACCGACCTGCGGTCCAGCCGGATCTACGTCAAGCAGGAGCCGGTCGGCGACCACTCACCGCGGGCGGTGATCCTGCAGGCCCTGGGGCACTTCCTGCTCGGCCACGACACGCCGAGGGACTTCGCCGACTTCCTTCGCCAGCGGGTCGAGGCGAACTACTTCGCCGCCGCGATGCTGATGCCGGAGAGCGCCGCGGTCCCGTTCCTGCGCGCGGCCAAGGACCGCCGCGACCTGGCGATCGAGGACCTGGTCGACGTGTTCTCGGTCGGCTACGAGATGGCCGCGCACCGGGTCACCAACCTGATCACCCACCACCTCGGGGTGGCCTGCCACTTCGTCAAGAACGACACCACCGGCGTTATCTACAAGGCGTACCAGAACGACGGGGTGCTGTTCCCGGCCGACGCCACCGGCGCGATCGAGGGACAGCGAATGTGCCGCCAGTGGTCCGGCCGCCAGGTGTTCGGCGCCTCCGACCGCTACTCGCCCTACTACCAGTACTCCGACACCCCGTCGGGAACGTACTTCTGCGTCGCCCAGGTCGACCCGAAGGCGGACGAGAAGGGCTACGCGATCAGCTTCGGGGTTCCGTTCAGCGATTCCCGCTGGTTCCGCGGCCGGGAATCGCCGATCAGGACGAAGTCGCTGTGCCCGGACGGCGAATGCTGCCAGCGCGCCCCGGCCGCGCTGGCCGAGCGTTGGGAAGGCCAGGCGTGGCCGTCGGCCCGCGCCCACAGCCACATCCTGTCGGTGCTCCCGTCCGGCGCCTTCCCCGGCGTCGACGACGTCGACATCTACGAGTTCCTCGACCGGCACGCGGCCGAGTGACGCGTTACAGGCCGCTCAGCAGCACCGCGATCAGGATCACCATGACCACGATCACGAGCGCGATCATCCCGAGCACAACGTGCGCGGGTTCCATCTGACGCCACACCGGCCCGACCTCCTCCGGCTGCGTCCGCCGGGGTCCGGGACGCCAGGTGAGCTCCGGATCTGGCGAGAGCGCCGGCCCCCTGGGGCTGGCTCCGATGCCGGGACCAGTTCTGACACCGGGTACCTCCGAGAGGGGATCAGCGCGTCGATTCCGCGACGGACCGCACCGCCCCGTCGCGATGAGCATAAGACGAGAACCTGCCCCTGTCAGGCCGGCAATCGTCGATCTCTACTCCGACGGGGGAGCGGTGAAGCCGTCCGCGCCGACCGAGACCTCGGCCGCCTGCGCGAGCTCGGTCACCGGTCGGACCTTGCCGTCGAGATCAAGCACCAAAGACGCGTCGGAGTACCAGGTCGGGATGACCGCGTTGCCCCAGAAGTCGCGCCGCCGGGGGTCGCGGACCGACCAGCGCAGCACCGGGTGGTCCGGGTCGCCGGTGTAGTAGTCCGACGTGTAGATCTCCAGCCGGTGCCCGTCCGGGTCGCGCAGGTAGACGTAGAACGCGTTGGAGACGCCGTGCCGCCCGGGCCCCCGCTCGATGCACGACTCGAGCGACAGCGAGCCGAGGATGTCGCACATCCGCAGCACCGAGTGCGGCTCGTGGGCGAAGAACCCGAGGTGATGCAGCCGCGGCCCGGCCCCCCCGGTGAACGCGACGTCGTGCACGGTCTGCTTGCGGTACATCCAGGCCGCGTACAGCGTCTGCCCGTCCTCGATCGTCTCCGACAGCCCGAAGCCGAGCGACGAGTAGTACGCGTAGGCGCGGGGCACGTCCGGCACGCAGATGTTGAAGTGGTCGAGCCGCGCCACCTCCGCCCCGCGCCGCAGGTCGTACCGCTGCTGCAGCCGCTCCGGGTGCGCCGCCGAGGCGAAGAAGTCGACCAGGAAACCCAGGGGGTCCTCGACCCGGACGACCTCGCCGAGCCCGCGCACCGCCCCGGCCGGCAGCCGCTCGGACCGGCAGCCGAGCGCGCCGTAGTACGCCTCCGCCTTCGCCAGGTCGGCCGCCGACCGCACCCGGAACCCCAGCGGCCCGGCCGCGGCGACCGGCCCCGACCGCAGGATCAGGTTGTGGTGCGTCAACTCGTCGTACCCGCGCAGGTAGAGCGCCTCCGCATCCGAGTCGGTCACGACGAAGCCGAGCAGGTCGACCCAGAACCGGCGCGCCTCCGGCAGCGACGTGACGATCAGCGTCGCGTACGCGGACCGGACGATGTCCGGGGACGGCGGCAAAACAGCCGAGTCGTCCGTCATAAGGCAATCACGCTCCAAACCGCGGCACGCTGCGTCTCGCCCAGTGCCAGGTGCACGATCCGGGACTCGGTGTAGAAGTCAATCGAGTGCTGCCCGCCCTCCCGGCCGAGCCCGCTCGCCTTGACCCCGCCGAACGGCGTCCGCAGATCCCGCACGTTATGCGAGTTAATCCAGGTCATGCCCGATTCCACCAGTCCCGCAACCCGGTGCGCGCGATCAAGCGACGACGTCCAGAGGTAGGCCGCGAGCCCGTACCTGGTCGCGTTGGCCAGCATCACCGCCTCCTCCTCGGAGTCGAACGGCGTCACGCACACCACCGGGCCGAAGATCTCCTCCTGGAAGATCCGCATCGACGCCCGCACGTCCGCGAACACGGTCGCGGCCAGGAAGTTCCCGCCGCCAAGGCCGGCGGCCGGGAACCGCCCGCGACCAGCCGCGCGCCCTCCCGCACCCCCAGCCGCACGTAGGACATCACCCGGTCGTAGTGCTCGGGGTGCACCAGCGCCCCGATCTCAGTCGACGGGTCGGCCGGGTCGCCCACCTTCACGCGGGCCGCCCGGGCGGCGAGCCGATCGACGACCGAGTCATACACGGACCGTTCGACCAAGATTCTTGATCCGGCCGTGCAGCGCTCGCCGTTCAGGGACATGACGCCGAACAGCGCGGAGTCGATCGCCGCGTCCAGGTCGGCGTCGGCGAAGATGACGCAGGGCGACTTCCCGCCCAGCTCCATCGACAGCCCCTTGAGGTGATCGGCGGCCGACCGCATGATCGTCTGCCCGGTCGTGGTCTCGCCGGTGAACGAGATCAGCGGCACGCCCGGGTGCGCGACCAGCGCCGCCCCGGCCGACTCGCCGATCCCGTGCACGATGTTGAACACCCCGTCGGGCACACCCGCCTCGGTCATGATCTCCGGCAGCAGCGACGCCGACAGTGGCGTCCACTCGGCCGGCTTCAGCACCACCGTGCAGCCCGACGCCAGCGCGGGCGCCAGCTTCCACGACTCGAGCATGAACGGCGTGTTCCACGGGGTGATCAGCCCGGCCGACCCCGGCCGGCTGGCGGAGCACGTAGCCGAGCTGGCCGGGCTGGCTGAACGCGTCCTCGTGCTGCGCGACGATCACGTCGGCGAAGTACCGAAAGTTCTCCGCCGCCCGCGCCGCCTGCCCCTTCGCCTGGGTGATCGGCAGCCCGGTGTCGAACGTCTCAAGCGCCGCGATCTCGTCGCCACGGACCTCGATACCTTCCGCGATCCGGTTGAGGATCCTCGCCCGCGCCCGCGCCGCCAGCCGCGGCCACGGCCCGCGCTTGAACGCCTCCACCGCCGCCTCGACGGCCTTGTCGACGTCGCCGGAGTCGCCCGCCGCGACCTGCGCGTAGACCTGGTTGGTGGCCGGGTCGGCGACGTCGAAGGCGCCGCCGCTCACGCTCGGCTGCAGCCGCCCGCCGATGAAGTGCAGAATTTCTTTTCCCAACCCTCCCACCCTTTCCGGTATCACCGGGCTGAGGTCTGCCGCCGGGCTTTCGCTGGTCACCGGGTGCCTCCAATTCCTTATCTCGAACGGACCCTGTCTTCGCGCTGCCGCTACAGCGCGACCGTGGCGACGGGGCCCTCGAGCACCGGCGCGCCCGCTTTCAGCAACGCTAGCGCCGTTGCCTGACCCGCCTCCGTCAGCGGGATGAGCGGCGGCCGAACGTAGCCCGACTTGATCAGCCCGGCCTGCGCGAGCACCCACTTGGCGGCGGCCGGGTTGGTCTCGGTGAAGATCACGTCGGTCACCGGGTGCAGCCCGAAGTGCAGGTCGCGGGCCTGGTCGAACGCGCCGCTCATCCACAGCTCGTACATCCGGGCGGTGGCGGCGGGGGCGAGGTTGGCGGTGGCGGAGACGAACCCGGCCCCGCCCAGCGCGAGCAGCGGCAGGCACAGCAGCTCGATGCCCGACCACAGGAGCGTGTCCCGCCCGGCGACGTGCAGCACCCGCGAGAAGTGCTCGAAGTCCCTGGTCGTCTCCTTCACGCCGACGATGTTGGCGTGCTTCCTCCGCAGCCGGGCGATCGTCTCCGGGGCGATGTCGACGGCCGTCCGTGACGGCACGTTGTAGGCGATCATCGGCAGGTCGGGGAACTCGCTGGCGATCGTGGAGTACCAGCTGAACAGGCCGTCCTGGGTGGGCCGGGCGTAGTACGGGGTGATGATCAGCACCGCGTCCGCGCCCGCCCGCTCCGCGATCGCGGTGAGCTCGAGCGTCTCGTCGAGCTTGGCCGAGCCGGTGCCGGGCACGAACGGCACCCGGTCGGCGATCTCGTCCGCCGCGGCGACGATCGCGTTGGCCCGCTCGGCGGTCGACTGGGCGCTCGGCTCGCCGGTCGACCCGCCGAGCGAGATGCCGTGGCTGCCCGACTCGAGCTGCCAGCGGACCAGGCCGCGCAGCGACTCGAGGTCGGGCAGGCCGTCGGCGGTGAACGGGGAGACGACGGGCGCGATCGAGCCGCGGATGCGGGCCGGGTCGGTGCGGAACCTCATGACGATGATTCTCTCTCTGCCAGCCAGCTCTCGTAGGCGGCCCGCCACCGCTTGCCGAGGGGGTACAGCCCGTCGACGGACTCGCCCTTGGCGATCATCGCGGCCGCGAACTCCTCCTGCCGCTCCTGCTCGGCCGCGTCGCGGGCGACCTCCATGGCCAGGTGCGCGGGGACCACGATGACGCCGTCCCCGTCGCCGACGATGATGTCGCCGGGCACGACGGTGACCCCGGCGCAGGCGACCGCGACGTTGACCTCCCACGGCACGTGCCGCCGCCCGAGCACGGCCGGGTGGGCGGCCGCGTAGTAGACCGGGATCGCGAGCTGGCTCCGCAGCGTCTCGCTGTCCCTGATCGCGCCGTCGGTGACGATGCCCGTGCGCCCCGCGGACCTGGGCGCGCAGCGCCAGCAGGTCGCCGACGGTGCCGGCGGTGGGGTCGCCGCGCGCCTCGATGACCAGGACCTCGCCCGGCCTGACCTGCTCGACCGCGCGCTTCTGGGCGTTCAGCCCGGTCCGGCCGACGGTGGTCCCGTACTGGGCGAACAGGTCCTCGCGGAACGGCACGTAGCGCAGCGTGCGGGCGAACCCGGCCATCTTCTGGCGCGGCCGCGTGGTCTGCAGCCGGTCGAGGGTGACGTGGTTGAAGCCGCGCTTGCGGAGCTGGGAGGCGAGCGTGGCGGTGGACACCTGCGCGACCGCCGCCAGCAGGTCGGCGGGCGGATCGGCCGGGCCCGGGGCGCCGCGGCTGCCGTAGGCGGCCTCGCGCTGGGCGTCGTCGGCGTTCGGCATCGCGCCCGGCGGGCCGAGCTCGTAGTCGGCCTCGGCGATCGGGGAGCGCAGCCGGCCGGTTGACTGCAGCCGACCCTCCGACCCTTGAGCCTCTCTGCCCCGTCCCGCGAACCACGACGGCGCTTACCTCGACCTCGACGAGGTCGCCCGGGCTGCACCACCGTCGACCCGGTCGGGGTGCCGGTGAGGATCACGTCGCCCGGCTCGAGCGTGGTCAGCCGCGACGCGTCGGCCACGATGTCGGCGAAGGAGAACAGCAGGTCGTCGCCGCTGACCGCGTCCTGCGCGAGCTCCCCGTTGACCCACGTCCGCAGCGTGACGCGCTCGGGGTCAATGGCCCGCGCGTCGAGCAGGGCCGGCCCGAGCGGGGTGAACCCGTCGACGCCCTTGGACCGGACGTTGGCGCCCCGGTCGGCGTGCCGCAGGTCGTAGACCCCGAAGTCGTTGGCGGCGGTCACCCAGCGCACGTGCGACCACGCGTCGGCGGCGGACACCCGGACCGCCCTGGTGCCGATGACGAGCGCGACCTCGCCCTCGAACGCGAGCAGCTCGCACCACGGCGGCCGGCGCACCGGGTCCCCGTCGGCGGCCAGGGTGGACGGCGGCTTGAGGAAGTAGGAGGGCCACGATGGAAGCGCGCCGCGCTCCATCGCCCGGGACCGGTAGCTGACGTGCACGGCGATGATCTTCGAAGGCCACGTGCCAGCCAGCGGGTGCTGTGCCATCGGACAGATCGTATATGACAGGCCATCGCCTGGACAGCCCCGCACCCCGCCCGCGACCCCTGCGGAACCCCCTCCCCATCCCACGCCAAACCCACCCCACCACGCCCCGATCTCCCGCTCCGGGGCGAAAGGGGCGGACGTGAAAGACGATGGTTGCTCGTGTGGCAGTTGGGAAATATTCCGGTCGGCTAGACGCCAATGGGTAGCCGAGTTGCTACCTAACGTCAACAATGGGGGATAGCAAACAGTGAGCATGAACACCGCGGACATGAAGGACATGCTGACCAAGATGGGCGGTCAGCGCGGGCAGGCTGGTGGCATGGACGCCATCTGCAAGCTCTTCGGTGCCAGCAACCTGCAGGGCATGATGGCCAAGCTCCAGTCCAAGGGTCTGGGCCGTGAGGTCAAGTCCTGGGTCTCCAACGGTCAGAACACGCAGGTCACTGGCGCGGACATCAAGAAGGCGGCCGACCCGGCCGCGCTTCGCGCGATGGCCAACGAGCAGGGCATGTCGCCCGACGAGATGGCCGGTCACATCGCCAAGATCCTGCCGCACGTCGTCGACGAGGCCACGCCCGACGGCATGGTGCCGCAGCAGGGCGCGCACGCCATGAAGGATGGCGCCGCCAAGGGCCAGGACGCGATGAAGTCCGGTCGCGACGCTATGAAGAAGATGGCCAAGAAGTAGCGGCCAAGAAGTAGCGGTATCGTCAGGCAGGCGCCGGCACTGTCGCCGGCGCCTGCCGCATGTCTGCCGTTCGAAAGGGGTCCACGGGTGAAGGTGCTGGTGACTGGCGGGGCCGGTTACATCGGCGGCGTGGTGACGCACGCGCTGGTCGAGGCGGGGCACCAGGTGGTGGTGCTCGACGACCTGTCGACCGGGTTCGCCGACAACATCCCCGCAGGCATCGAGTTCCACCAGCTCTCCGTGCACGAGGTCAGCCGGGTGCTGACGGCCGACGCCGGGTTCGATGGCGTGCTGCACTTCGCGGGCAAGATCGAGGTCGCCGAGTCGGTCGCCCGCCCCGACCTGTACTGGGATGTGAACGTGGTCGGCACGATCGCGGTGCTCACCGCGATGCGCGCCGCGGGCACGCAGCGGCTGATCTTCTCCTCGACCGGGTCGATGTACGACCCGGCCACGCTGACGGCCGGCGGCAAACTCGACGAGCAGGCCGCGGTCCGGCCGAACAACCCCTACGCCGCCACCAAGCTCGCGGTCGACCTGATGCTGGCGGGCGAGTGCGCCGCGTTCGGGCTCGGGGCCGCGTCGCTGCGCTACTTCAACGCCTCCGGCGCGGTCGGCAGGCTGGGCGAGCGCCACACCCCCGAGTCGCACCTGATCCCGATCGTGCTCGACGTCGCGGCCGGCCGCCGGGACGAGCTGATGCTGTACGGCGACGACTACCCGACCCCGGACGGCACCTGCATCCGCGACTACATCCACGTCGCCGACCTGGCGACCGCGCACCTGCTCGCGCTGGACGCGATCAAGCCCGGCCGCCACGAGATCTACAACCTCGGCAACGGCGGCGGCTACAGCAACAGGCAGGTCATCGAGGCGGTCCGCGAGGTCACCGGCCGGCCGGTCCCGGTCAAGCTCGCCGCCCGCCGCCCGGGCGACCCCGCCGCCAGCGTCGCCGCCAGCGACAAGGCCCGGCGTGACCTCGGGTGGGTACCCGCCCGGCCCGGGCTGCGCGACATCATCGCCGACGCCTGGTCCTTCCACCAGTCCGCCTGGTAATCCGTTCGAGCGGCGTTTTCGTGATGGTTACGCGCTGTTCTCGCGAGTACATCACCGCGACGAGCCGACCGGCATCGTCCTGACCACCACCCTCACCCCTGGCCACTAGCGGCCCCCGACTCCAACCAACCCACCCACCACTCACACCACCCCAACCCCAACCCCAACGCGACCCCTACCTCCACCCGCGACCCCTGTAGCCCACGTCGCCGAAGCCCCATTGGCGCCGCGGGCCACGCCGACGTTCCTTCTGGCGCCGTGGCCCACCGCGCCAGCGCCCGACGAGCGCTGTGCGTCACAGCGCCAACCGAGATAACAGCAAGAAGCTCGGCTAGGCAAAATTATTGTGCGACGTTTCAGTACATTTTCCGAAGGTTTTGTCGCACAATAATTTCCGGCCGCTCGTCCGGCCTTCTGCCGGGTGCCGTAGGGTGGCGCGGGTGACCGGAGGGCTGCATCACGTTGAGCTGTGGGTGCCGGATTTCGGGCGCGCGGTCGCCGAGTGGGGGTGGCTCCTCGGGCGGCTCGGCTACGAGCCGTTCCAGGACTGGCCGGCCGGGCGGAGCTGGCGGCTGGGACCCACCTACCTGGTGGTCGAGCAGTCGCCGGCGCTGACCGCGGGCGAGCACGACCGCCGCGGCCCTGGCCTCAACCACCTCGCTTTCCACGCGGGCACCCGGGGTGACGTCGACTCACTGGCGGCCGACGGCCCGGCGCACGGCTGGACCCTGCTCTTCGCCGACAAGCACCCGTACGCGGGCGGCCCGGAGCACTACGCGGCCTACCTGGCCGGCACCGACGGCTTCGAGGTGGAGCTCGTCGCCGACTAGCCGCCCACGCCGCCGACTAGCCGCCCACGCGGCGACTAGCCCCAGACGCGGCGGGCGAGGCGGACCACCAGGTCGAGCTTGGCTCGCTGCACGACCGGGGTGACGGGGTTGTCGATCGGGGTCGACGCGAAGCCGCACTGAGTGGAGAGCGCGAGGTCGTCCAGCGGCTTGTAGCGGGCCGCCTCGGCGATCCGGGCGAGCACGTCGTCGTCGTACTCGATCCTGGGCGACTTGGTGGTCAGCAGGCCGAGCACCACCGCGGTGGACTCGCGGACATCGCCCAGCGCCTCGAACCCGCCCGCCCGGTCGGAGTCGTACTCGAGCAGCAGCCGGTCGATGGCCAGCTTGGGGAAGGCGACGGCGGAGATGGCGCCGTAGCCGCCGGCCGAGTGCCACGCGCCCGCCGGGCCGTTGCCCCGGCAGACGTGCAGGGCCGTCGTCACCCCGGTCACCCCGTCAAACAGCGAGCTGTCGAGAGCCGCGTCGAAGGCCAGCTCCGCGTTCGGGTCGCGGCCGGATGCGACCATCGCGGCGCGGGTGTCCGGGTCGCACAGCGAGCCGTAGTTGGGCGCGTCGAGCTGGATGTAATCGCAGCCTAGTGCGACCAGCCCGTCCACCACCGACCGGAGGTAGTCGCGGACCTCGACCAGGTAGCCCTCGCACGAGTCGTAGGCGGCGGCCGACTGGGCCGGTGACCAGTAACGGCGATGGTAGCTCGGCGCGGGCAGGGTGAACTTGGTCCTGGCCCGGGCGTAGCGGGCGAGGAACGAGTACTCGGCGGTCATGTCCCCGAGTCGCTTCGCGGTCGCGATCGGGCGCACCACCACCGGGTACCCCGGCGGGCGGCCGCCCGAGCCCGGGGCGCCGAACACTCCCTCGCGACCGCCGCGCCAGTTCAGCGCGCCGGAGTCGGTCCCCGAGCTGGTCCGTGACCCGGCGTCGGCCGCAGCCGACGTGGTGAACGCGTCGACGAACCGGGGCGTCTGCGCCCAGGAGACCCGGCGCACCTCGCCGTCGGTGATGACGTCGAGGCCGATCTCCTCCTGCAGGATGATCGCGTCCCGCGCGGCGTCGTCGAGCAGCGCGGCGTCGGCCGGGCTCGACCGCCGGGCCGCCCGGACCACCGCGTCGCCCCTGAGCAGGCTGCCGACGGTGTCCGCGCGCGGCTGCGCAGGCCGCTGGGTGATGACCTCCCGGTGACCCGGCGCCTGCAGAGCTCCGGCCCCCCGTGCCCCCGGCCGGAGGGCTTCGCTGGCCGGGAGTGTCCGCTGAGGGGTTGCGTCGTTGCTCTCGATCGTCACTGGGTGTCCTCCGGCGGGGGTCGTGTCAGCGGGTGTTCCCGAGCGCGGGGATCACCCGGGCCGGATTCTCGTTGAGGGCGGCGTGCAGTTCCTTTTCGACTGCCGATCGGCCTCGGCACTAGGTAGCGTTCACGGTAGAAACCAGCAAACTGCCTGTCAACACCTGGTGCGTAAGCATTAACTGGCTGTGCCGCGGCGACAAACGCTCAGCGATTTCCCTGGTGCGCCGCAGCGTCGGGATTTGCGTGCCCTAAACGCGGCCGCCGCCTCGCCCCAGCACCCCGGCTTCACGCTTGTGACCTGGGCCGTTGGCCGCGCCCATTGGTGTCTCGGGGGTGATTGACCCGTCTCCAATTCGGTTGTACCGGTGGTCGGTAGATCAGGCGCCGACGGTGCGCACGCGCGCAATTCCGGGATATATCACCGGCGGCCGATGCCGCCGACGACTCGAATTGGCCGCCGCGGGCCGGCGGTGGCGGAGCCGTTACTCGTCGTCGGGGTGAGGGTGCTTCCCCCGCAGCCCGCCCACGCCCTGCCCGGGCCGCCAGGTGCTGACGACCTTGCCGACCGCGGTGATCAGGAACAGCTGGCCGATCACCATCTCCAGCACCGCGAAGGACTGGCCCGGGTTCCCGGCCGGGGTCAGGTCCCCGTACCCGGTGGTGGTGAGCGTGGTGAACGAGAAGAACAGGTCCTGGGAGAACGAGCCCGGGCCCTGGGCGCCGAAGAACGGCGGGTGCGTCTGCACGATGCCGATGGCGCGGTAGAGGAAGGCGAAGAACATCCCCGCCATCAGGTACGCGGCGATCGCCCCCATCACCGCCTCGGAGTCGATCGTCTGCCTGCTCAGCAGGTGGCGGACGATCGCGACCGGCGCCGCCAGGTACAGCGCGCAGCTCACCCACGCAACCACGCTGTCGGTGTGGAACTGGTAGTTGACGACCAGGCTGACGATCGCCGCCAGCGCGGCCACCCCCAGCGCGGCATTGGCGAACACCAGGACCGTGCGGCGGGCGCGGGCCGCCCGCAGCGTCACCCAGACCGCGGCGATCTGGACGGCCACGATCAGCGAGGTGGCCCACGCCGCGGTGAGCGCGGCCGACAGGGCGTAGGTCGCGAGGATCAGCAGCAGAACCAGGGCGTAGCTGTCCGGCGCGTACAAGGCCCTCAGCAGCCGCCAGGAAAACATCCTGTCATGGTAGACCGCGGGTCAGACCGGGACCGAGAGCGACAGCCCGAACTGGTCGGCCGCGTCGGTCCACCAGGCCCGCATGGCCAGCCCGGCCGCCGCCAGCTCGGCCTCGACCCCGGCCCGCCGGAACTTGGCCGACACCTCGGTCCGCATCTCCTCGCCGGCCGCGAAGCGCACGTCGAGGTCGAGGTCGCGCACCCGCGCCCGCTGCTCCGCGGTCGCGCGCAGCCGCATCTCGATCCACTCGTTGACCGGGTCCCAGACCGCCACGTGCTCGAACCCGTCCAGATCGAAGTCGGCGCCGAGCTCGGCGTTGAGCACCGCGAGGACGTTCTTGTTGAACGCGGCGGTCACCCCGGCCGAGTCGTCATAGGCGGCCACCAGTACCCCGACGTCCTTGACGAGGTCGGTGCCGAGCAGGAAGGAGTCGCCCGGCCGGAGGCTGGCGCGGACCCGCCGCAGGAAGGCCGCGCGCTCGGCGGGCACCATGTTGCCGATCGTGGAGCCGAGGAAGGCCACCAGCCGCGGGCTGGCCGCCTGGCCCCTCCGGCGCCGACTCCGCCGCAGGCTCCAGCCCGAGGTACTTCTCGAAGTCCGAGACGACCGCGTGCACCGCGAGCCCGGGGTACTCGACCGCCAGCGCCTCCTCGGCCCCCACCAGCGCCGACTCGCT
Source organism: uncultured Actinomycetota bacterium (assembly GCA_963836195.1). Classification (GTDB taxonomy): domain Bacteria; phylum Actinomycetota; class Actinomycetes; order Streptosporangiales; family Streptosporangiaceae; genus Trebonia. The sequence goes on from CAWIIX010000030.1 coordinate 510,665, forward strand.
GACGTCGACCGGCACGTAGGCCTCGAGCGAGCCCGCCGCGCGCAGCGCCGACAGCAGCAGCCGGGTCTTCTCCGACGATCCGGAGCCGAGCTCGACCAGCACCCGCGCCTGCGAGAGCCGGGCGATCTCGGCCGCCGCCGCGCGGAGAATGGACCGCTCGGCGCGAGTCGGGTAGTACTCGGGCAGCTCGGTGATCTTCTCGAACAGCGCGCTCCCCTGCGCGTCGTAGAACCACTTCGGCGGCAGTGACTTCGGCGTCGCGGTCAGCCCGGCCAGCGCGTCGGCGCGCAGCGACGCGGCGCGGTAGTCGGGCGGAAGCCGGTATTCGATGGTGGTCATCGGGTCACGATCCCCTCGTTGCTGACGTCGTCGTCGGTGTCGGTCGGTGCGGTCGGTGCGTAGTGCGGTCGGAACGGTCGGCCTGGTGGGCGCGGCGCGCCCGGTGGGCGCGGGCGGCGGCGGTGAAACCGGGGATCTCGGCTGCCAGCGGACGCACGCTGACCTGAGACGGCGTCGCCGTCAGGGAGTGCCGGTCGGGGACCTCGGTCCACCCCGGCTGGTCGTCGCCCGGCTCGGACGCGACCACCACCGACTCGCCCGACCGGCGGTACCAGATGGTGTCCCCCCAGGCGGTGGCCGCGATCGACGTCCCGTCGGTGAGCAGGAAGTTGAACCGCCCGGTGCCGCCGCCCGCCTCGACGCCGGTGATGGTGGCGGCCAGGGCCGTCTCCATCGCGGCCCCGGCCTGCAGCCACTCGAGCACCAGCGCCCACAGGAACGCGGAGTCCACCATCGCCTCGAGCGAGAGCAGCGTCTGGGCGGCCGGGGCGTGCGCCAGGGCCGAGTCCGGCCAGCCCTCCAGCACCCCGTTGTGGCTGAACAGCCACTGGTCGGCGGCGAACGGCGCCGCCGCCGCCTCGCCCGCCGCCATGCCCGGGGTGGCATCGCGGACCGCCGCCAGCACCGCGGCCGACCGGGTGACCCGGGCGAGGTCCGGCAGCGACGAGTCGCCCCAGATCGGGATCCCGCGCCGGTACCGCGCGGGCACCGGGTCACCGGCCGCGTACCAGCCGACGCCGAACCCGTCCGCGTTCATCGTCCCGTACCGCTGCCTGCGCGGCTCCCACGACTGCCGGTACAGCCCGTGCGGCGGGTCGATCAGCACCGACCGCAGCGTGGCCGACGGCCCCAGGTAGGCGAGGTGGCGGCACATCAGGCGGTCTCCGGGGCGGAACCGGCGGTGTCGGCGGGCGCGGAGCGCGCGGTCCGGAAGCCGGCGAAGATCTGCCGCCGGATCGGGTAGTCCCAGTTCCTGAACGTGCCCCGGCAGGCGACGGCCGAGACGCCGAACGCGCCGCCGCGCAGCACCTTGTACTCAGGGCCGAAGAACACCTCGGAGTACTCCTTGTACGGCCACGCCACGAACCCCGGGTACGGCAGGAAGTCCGAGCTCGTCCACTCCCACACGTCGCCGATGAGCTGGCGCGCACCGGTCGGGGCGGCGCCGGCCGGGTAGCTGCCGGCCGGGGCCGGGCGCAGGTGACGCTGGCCGAGGTTGGCCAGCTCGGGCGACCATGGCGCGTCGCCCCAGGGGTAGCGGCGGGAACGGCCGGCGGCGGGGTCGTGGCGGGCCGCCTTCTCCCACTCCGCCTCGGTCGGCAGCCGCCGCCCGGCCCACCGCGCGTAGGCGTCCGCCTCGTACCAGCAGACGTGCATGACCGGCTCGCTCGGCCCGATCGGCTCGGTCCGGCCGAACGCGACCCGCACCCACTCGCCCTCCCAGCGCCAGAACAGCGGCGCGGTCAGCCCCGCCCGCTGCCGGTGCGCCCAGCCCTCGGCGGTCCAGAAGCGCGGGTCGTCGTAGCCGCCGTCGGCGATGAACTCGGCGTAGGCCGCGTTGGTGACCGGGGTGGTGTCGAGGTAGAAACCGGGCACGTCGACCTCGTGCGCGGGCCGTTCGTTGTCCAGCGCCCACGGCTCGCTCGAGGTGCCCATCGTGAACGGGCCGCCGGCCACGTGCACCTCGGCCGGCAGCGCGGCCGCGTCGGCCGGCGCGGGCGGCGGCGGGGGCGCCGACAGCACCGGCGGGCCGACCCGGAGCTGGTGGGTGGCCAGCATCGTCTCGTCGTGCTGGACCTCGTGCTGCGCGACCATGCCGAACGCGAACGCGTTGGCGGTCAGCGACTCGCCGAACGGGCCGGGCCGCCCGCCCGGCCGGGTCCGGTCGATCAGGTCAAGCACCCGGCCGCGGACCTCATGCCCGTAGCCCGCGCGCCTCGTCCGGCGCGAGCAGCGGGAGCGCGGGCCGCTCGGCCCGCGGGTGCTCGAACGCGTCGTAGATCGGGTCGATCTCCGGGTGCAGCGGGTCGCGGCCGCCGACCTCGCGCAGCAGCCACAGCTCCTCCTGGTTGGCGATGTGGGCCAGGTCCCAGACCAGCGGCGACATCAGCGGCGAGTGCTGCTTGACCAGGTCCGCCTCGTCGACCGCGCTGGTCAGGGCGGTGGTGCGAGCGCGGGCCGCGATCAGCTCGGCGGCGATACGTTCCTGTAGCGCGTCGTTCTCGGTCACGGGGATTCCTCCAGTAGGTCGTCCGCTGGACATCGGTTCCTGCCGACATAGTGTTCGATGAATTCGTCAACCGCCGCGGTGATCGCCGCCGGGGCCGCCATCCGGTCAAGCGCCGACCGCGCCGCCGCGAAGCACTCCCGGCTGGCCTTGGCGATGGCCGGGTCGGCCGGCCCGAGCCGGGCGGCGCGCGGCCACGGGTTCCCGTCCGGCTGGCTCGAGGACCATTCGCCGGCCGGCCCGCGGCCCGCCCACAGCCGCTCGACGGCCGCCAGCGCCTCGTCGCCCGCCCGCTCGTCGCCGAACAGGGCGGTGGCGACCGCCAGCGGCACGATCCAGCCGTCGCCGGGCTGCGCGTCGATCATCCGCAGCTCGAAGTGCCCGTGCGGGCGGACCGGCGGGAACAGCGTCGACAGGTGATACTCCAGGTCGCCCGCGGTCGGCGGTCGCATCCGGTCGGCGGCGTCGCCGCGGACCCAGTCCCGCAGCGTCAGCCCGGCCGGCGCCGACCAGTCGGCCGACCCCTCGTTGCGGACGCACATGAGCTGGGCGTCGAGCGCGTACCTGGCCCACGCCTCGCGCGGGTCAGGGCCGAGCAGCGGCGGCCGGGTGCGGCCGGGGTCCATCCGCGACCAGACCTGCTGCCTGGACGACAGCCAGCCGGTCGGCCGTCCGGCCCGGAGCGGGGAGTTCGCGAACGCGGCCACGAGCACCGGGCCGATGGCGTGCAGCAGCCGCCAGCGCTGGCGGTAGCCGCTGGTCCCGGCCGAGTCGTCGCCCGCGTCCAGGCAGACCTGGATCGAGGCGGTGGTGCACATCATCTGGCGGCCCCACGGGCCGCCGCGGTCGAAGAACGCCTCCATGGCCGCGTATCTCGGCAATTCGAGCACGCGCCGCGGCGGGCGGAGCGGGTCGAGGCCGAACCCGGCGAGTTCAAGGTCGGCTGCATCGGCCGCCGCGCGCAGCGCGGCGAGGTCGTCGACGGTGGCGCGCACACAGTCGGCGAGCGAGTCGGCCGGCAGCGAGCTGAGCTCAAGCTGCCCGCCGGGCTCGGTGGTCAGCGGGGCCCCGGACGGCAGCACCCCCGGGGAGGAGCTGGTCGGAAGCCCGGGCGAGGCGGCGAAGCCGGACATGGCATCCGTGATCCGTTCCGCCGACACGCCAATGGCGGGATTGCGCGCGTCGCGTACCAGCCATTCAATCTCGATGCCGACCCGCCGCGGCGGCCCGTTCTTGAGGCAGATGCCGTGAATGTGCTCGGCCGCCGCCTGCTCATCGATCTTGCCTTCATCGACGATCGTCATGGCTTCACCATATTCACGACCACTGACATTCCGGCCGCCGAGGCGGCCGAGGGCGATGGGCGGAGCCAGGTCAGGAGAGCGGGCCGGACAACGCCGACCCCGCCGGACGACGACCTCTCGTCCGGCCTGCGAAGATCCCCGTTCGGGTCATCGACACACATTTGTTACACGCCACTCTATGACACACCCGAGCGCTGCCCCACCGGACCCGCCCCGAGGGGCACCCTGCCCCACTCGGTACCGTCCGGTGAGCCCCGGTCGGCGTTACACCCGGACGTCGATGTGACCGGCCTCACCCGTCACGACCCGGCCGACCACCGCCGCCAGCACGTCCCGGCGGCCGAGCTCGGCCACCAGGTCGTCCGGGGCGGGAGAAGCCAGCAGCAGGCCGCCGGACGTCTGCGCGTCCTGCAGCAGCACCGCCACGTCGACCGGGACGGCGTCGTCGACCGACGCCCACTTGCTCCAGGTAGGACATGTTGTTGCGGGTGCCGCCGGAGACGTAGCCGGCCGAGGTGAGCTCGAGCGCGCCCGGCAGCAGCGGCACCGCCGAGGCGTCGATGACCGCCGCGCAGCCGCTCGCCCGCAGCATCCGGTGCAGGTGCCCGAGGAGCGAGAACCCGGTCACGTCCGTCGCCGCGACCACCCCGCACGCCAGCGCCGCCTCCGACGCGGCGGCGTTCAGCGTCGTCATCGACGCGACCGCCGCCGCCAGCACGTCGTCGGAGGCGCCGCCGCGCTTGTGCGCGGTCGCCACCACCCCGGTGCCGATCGCCTTGGTCAGCACCAGCGTGTCGCCCGGCCGGGCGGCGTCGATGGTGAACAGACGGCCGGGCGCGGCCAGCCCCACGACCGCCATCCCGTACTTCGGCTCGGGGTCGTCGATCGTGTGCCCGCCCACCACCAGGCAGCCGGCCGCGGCCGCGACCGACGCCCCGCCCCGCAGCACCTCCGCCAGCAGCGACAGCGGCAGCGTGTCGCCCGGCCAGGCGGTCAGGTTCAGCGCCATGATCGGCCGCCCGCCCATCGCGTAGACGTCCGACAGCGCGTTGGCGGCGGCGATCCGCCCCCACTCCCGGGCGTCGTCGACGATCGGCGTGAAGAAGTCAGTGGTGAGCACCAGGGCCCGCTCGTCGTCCAGCCGCAGCACGGCCGCGTCGTCGCCCTCGGCCGCGCCGACGAGCAGGTCGCCCGCCGCGGCGCCGCCGAAGACGCCCGGACCTAGCGAGACCATCAGCTCATCCAGGGCGGAAAGTGGTAGCTTGCACGCACAGCCAGCGCCGTGTGACAGAGAGGTCAGCCTGATCGGAGCGGTCACGGGTTACACCGTAGCCCGGCGTGCCACCGGGTACCAGGGCCGCAGATGTGCCAGGATGAAGAGCGATGAGAGTACCACCCATTAAGTTTGCGCACGTCAGGCGGGGGAAGGTCGACGCGCCGCCCGGCCTCGTCGGCGTGGCCAGGGTGGACCCGCGGACCAAGGTTCTGGTCAAGCGCCTCGCGCCGGGCGACATCGCCGTCATCGACCACCCCGACCTGGACCGCGTGTCGGCCGACGAGCTGATCGCCGCCCGCCCCGCGGCCGTCGTCAACGCCGCCCGGTCGATCACCGGCCGGTACCCCAACCTCGGGCCCCGGCTGCTGCTCGAGGCCGGGCATCCCGCTGGTCGACGACGTCGGCCGCGAGGTGCTGAGCCGGATCGCCGACGGCGCCCTGGTGCGGCTCGACGGCGACGTCCTCTACAAGGGGGACACGGTCGTCGCCAAGGGCGTGCTGCAGACCGAGGAAACCCTCGGCGAGGCGATGGACGAGGCGACCGCCGGGGTGCCGAGCCAGATCGACGCGTTCGCCGCCAACACCCTGGAGTTCCTCCGCCGGGAGCACGGCCTGCTCACCAACGGCATCGACAACATGCCGCCGCTGGCGACGGACATGGACGGCAGGCACGTGCTTGTCGTCGTCCGCGGCTTCCGCTACCGCGAGGACCTGCGGGCGCTGCGGCCCTACATCCGCGAGTACCGGCCGGTGCTGCTGGCGGTCGACACCGGCGCGGACGCGCTGATGGAGGTCGGCTACCGGCCGAACGTGATCATCGGCGACATGGACTCGGTCTCCGACGAGGCCCTGCAGGCCGGCGCCGAGCTGATCGTGCACGCCTATCCCGACGGGCGCGCCCCCGGCATGGCGCGGGTCAGGGGGCTCGGCCTCGACGCGGTGCCGCTGCCCGCCCCCGGCACCAGCGAGGACGTCGCGCTGCTAGTCGCCGACAGCTGCGGCGCCAGCCTGATCGCGGTCGTCGGCAGCCACTGGACGCTCGAGGAGTTCCTCGACAAGGGCCGCCCGGGCATGGCCTCGACGTTCCTGACCCATCTGCGCGTCGGCGGTAAGATCGTCAACGCGCGCGGCGTCCACCAGCTCTACCAGAGCAGAATTTCCGGGTGGGCGCTGGTCGCGCTGGTCCTCGCCGCCGCCTTCACGATCTCGATCGCGATCGCCTACTCGCCGGCCGGCCCGATCCTGGGCGACTACTTCATCGGCACCTGGCACACCTTCGCCTACTGGTTCACTGGACTGTTTAAGTGATCGATTTCCGCTATCACCTGGTCTCCATCGTCGCCGTGTTCCTGGCGCTGGCGATCGGCATCGTGCTCGGCTCGACCGAGCTCCAGGGCAACACGATCGACGTTCTTCGTACGCTCGCAGAACTCGCTCAGCCACCAGCTCGACCAGAGCAATGCGGAACGCAGCGTCGCGCAGACGGAGGTCGGCAACTACCAGACGTTCCTCACCACGGCCGAGCCGAGGCTGCTCGCCAACGAGCTCCCGGGGATGCGGATCGTGCTCGTCACCGAGCCCGGCGCCTCGTCAACGGTGATCTCCGGCGTCAAGCAGGCGGCCGCCGAGGCCGGCGCCACCGTCACCGGCGAGGTGGCGATCCAGCCGAAGTTCAACGACCTGTCCGGCACCACCCAGGCCAGCCTCTCCCAGATCAACTCCGACCTGGCCACGACCGACAACACCTCCCTGGCCACGCCCGCCAACGAGCAGACGCTCGACCAGCAGCAGGCCGCGCAGCTGATCGGCACCGCGATCCTGGCCACCACGACGGCGGGCGAGACCACCGGCCTCTCCGCCGCCGACGCGACCACCCTGCTCGGGGCGTACGCGCAGGCCGGCTACATCACGATCACCCCCGCCGTCACCGACCGGGCCACCCTGGCGGTGATCGTCACCCCCGACACCGCGCCCGCCGACGGCCAGAACGACCCGGGTACCCAGGTGCTGCTGGCGATCGCCCAGGAGTTCGCCGGCGAGAGCGCGGCGACGGTCGTGGTCGGCTCGACGGCCGGCTCGGCGGCCGGCAGCGCCATCGCGGCCCTGCGCGCCAGCAGCGTCGCCAGCCTGGTGTCGACCGTGGACAACGCCGACACGATCATCGGGCAGGTATCGACAATCTGGGCACTTGCGGAGCAACTGCGCGGCCAGAAGCCGAATAGCTACGGTATTTCGGGTGCATCCGCGGTCAGCCCGGTACCGTTGCCTGTGCCGAGTGCGACGCCGACGATCTCCCCCTCGCCGCACGCGACGCAGACGGGAAAGGGCGACAAGTCCGTGAAGAAGAAGTGAGCCGCGCCGGACGCGCGGCGGCCGGCGCCACCACGGTCGCGGGCACCGTGGTCACCGGTGCCGCGAGCGCGGCGGCGGCCCGCGCCGCCTACCGGACGCTGCGGCAGCACCCTCCGGCCGGCGAGCAGACCTGGACCAGGACCAACCACCGGGGCGAGCTGGTCACGCTCCTCGAGGGCCCCGCCGTCGCCGTCGGCGCGATCACGGCCGAGGTCGTCGGCGCCGCGGTCGCCGCCCGGTTGTCGGCGACGGGTCGCCCACGGGGAAGATCAACTTCAGTTTTCTCCCGAACGGACCGTTGGCTCCCACGCCTCCCTCGCCATGGCCGTGGCAGGCGGCGGCGCCTTCGGGTTCGGGATCCTCGACGACCTGGCGGGCTCGGGCAAGCGGCGCGGACTCAAGGGCCACCTCGGCGCGCTCGCCCGCGGCGAGGTCACCACCGGCAGCGTCAAGCTGGCCGGGCTGGCCGCGACCGGGCTGGCGGGCGGCCTGCTGATCGGCGGCAGGCGGTCCGACGTGCTGGTCAACGCCGGGCTGATCGCCGGCGGCGCCAACCTGCTCAACCTCTTCGACCTCCGCCCCGGTCGCGCCGTCAAGGTCGCGACGCTGTCGGCCGGGCTGATCGCCGCGGGCGGCGCGGGCGGTCCTGACCGGTCGGCGGGCCTCGCCGCGGTGGCCGCGCCGCTCGGCGCGGGCCTCGCGCTGCTGCCGGAGGACCTGGCCGAGCGGGCGATGCTCGGCGACGCCGGCGCGAACGCGCTCGGCGCGATGCTCGGCGCGGCGGCGGCCGCGTCGCTGCCGCGGTCCGCGCGGGTCGGCCTGCTGGCCGCGATCGTCGCGCTGACCGTCGCCAGCGAGAAGGTCAGCTTCACCAAGGTCATCGAGCGGACGCCGGCGCTGCGCAGGCTCGACATGCTCGGCCGCCAGGCCGGCCCCGCCGGTGCCAAGCACGGCCGCCGCGGTGCCCGCGGTCGAGGACGATCCACCGGACGCCGGGCAGGTCATCCGGCTGCAAGGTCGCCGCGGCGGACGGCACCGGCGGGTCGGAACCGGCGAAGACAGGGTCCGTTCGATCAACTGGCTTTTCGGATTTTTCTTTAGAGCGCTGGCGCGACAGGAGCGGTGATTCCGGAAGTGGCCGAGCGGGAGGCGGCTCGGCGGCGGGGGCAGGGCATCGGGCGCGCTGCCGTCATGATCGGGGTCATCACCATCCTCGCCCGGCTGGTCGGGTTCGGGCGGCAGGTGGTGTTCGCGCACACGGTGGGCACCACCTGCCTGGGCACCGCCTACACGACCGCCAACATGGTGCCGAACATCATCTACGACATCGTGCTCGGCGGCGCGCTCTCGTCGGTGGTGGTGCCGGTGCTGGCGGGACCGGCGCGGGACGCGGCGCCGGGGGGCGCGGCCGGGCACGGCGAGGGCGACGCGGCCGCGGACGCGGCCCGGCGGATCTCGTCGGCGCTGCTGACCTGGACGGTGCTGCTGCTGGTGCCGGTCAGCGCGGCGCTGGCGCTGGCCGCCCACCCGATCGTCACCGTGCTCCTCTCGCACTCCTCCGGCTGCCCGCGCACGGTGATGGCGGGGGTCGGCGCCCGGATGCTGATCGTCTTCGCGCCGCAGGTGCTGCTGTACGGGCTCGCGGTCGTGCTCTACGGGATCCTGCAGTCCTACCGGCGGTTCTACGGTCCGGCGCTCGCGCCGCTGCTGTCGTCGCTGGTCGTGATCGGGGCGTACGCGGCCTTCGGGGCGATCGGCGGCGAGTACGTGTTCGGCAACCGGCTGCACGAGCTGCCGCCGATGTCGGAGTACCTGCTGTCGGGCGGGACCACCCTCGGCGTGCTCGCGCTGGTGGTCACCGCCCTGTTCCCCGCCCGGCGGCTGGGCCTGCGGCTGCGGCCGATGCTGCGGTTCCCGCCCGGGGTCGGCACCCGGGTCAGGCGGCTGGCCCTGGCCGGGGTGTTCACGCTGGTCGCCCAGGACGCCTCGGCGGCGGTGGTCATCGTGCTGTCCAACCGCTACGGCTCGACCGGCGCGCTGGTGATCTACGGCTTCGCCTGGGCGGTGTTCATGGTCCCGTTCGCGGTGCTGGCGGTGCCGATCGCGACGAGCGCGTTCCCGGCCCTCTCGGCCGGGGCCGACCCGCGGGCCGATGAGGGCGCCGATGCCCTCGTCAGCGGCGGCTTCGACGTCGGCCGGGGCTTCGAGGCCGGCCGGGGCTTCGACGCCGGCCGGGGCTTCGACGAGACCGCGGCGATCTCGACCCGGGCGGTCATGGTCGCGTCCTGGCTCGGGACGGCGGTGCTGGTCGGCGCGCGGTGGCCGCTGGCGCGGGTCTTCGAATCGCACGACGCGGCTGGCGCGTCGGTCCTGGCGCTGGCGCTGGCGGCCTTCGCCCCGGGGCTGGTCGGCTACGGCATCTCCGCCAACCTGTCCCGGGTGCTGTACGCGCGCGGCCGCAACCGCGCGACGGCGCTGGCGATCGGCGGCGGCTGGGTGCTGGTGATCGCCGCCGACCTGGTGATCGTGCCGATCGCGCCGCCGCGCCACGTGGTCCCCGCGCTCTGCCTCGGCATGTCGTTCGGGCTGACCGTCTCCGGCCTGGCGCTGCTGATCCTGGTCGCGCGCGATCGGGGGGCACTGGCGCTGCACGGGGTGCCCCGGGCGTTCCTGGCCGGGCTGGCCGGGGCGGTGGCCGGCGCGGCGGTCGGCTCGGTGCTGGCGGGCGCTCTCTCCTCGCCCGGGTTCTTCGTCAACGTCGGAATGTCGATCGTGGTGACGCTGGTGGTGATCGCGGTGTTCGCGGCCGTCGCGGGCAGCATCGACTTCGGCGACCTCCGAGCCGCGGTGGCCCGCCTCCGTGCCCGCCCCAGCTAGCCCCGCACCGCCCCCGCCCGCCGCCCCGGCCGGGCAGGTTGGGCAGGTCGGCCGGGTCGCGCTGGTCGTCGGGACCACGGCGGGCGGGACCGGGGCGCACGTCCGGATGCTGGCGGCCGGCTTGGCCGGGCGCGGGATCGTCGTGTCGGTCCTCGGCCCGTCCTCGGCCGACGCCGCGTTCGGGTTCGGGGCGCTGACCGGGGTGATGTTCTCGCCGGTCGAGATCGGCGGCCAGCCGCGGCCCGGTGACGTGGCGGCGGTGCTGCGGCTCCGGTGGCTGCTCGGTTCCGGGCCCGACGTGGTTCACGCGCACGGGCTCCGCGCGGGCGCGCTCGCCGCCATCGCGCTCGGCGGCAGGCGACGCCGGCCATCCGCCGGGCGGCGTCCGCGGCTCGTGGTCACCGTCCATAACGCGCCGCCGCCCGGCCGCGCGACCCGGGGTGCTGGTCTACCGCCTGCTCGAGCGCATCGTCGCCCGCGGCGCGGACCTCGTGCTGTGCGTATCGCCCGACCTCGAGGCGCGCATGCACTCGGCCGGCGCGCGACGCGTCGCCCGCGCTACCGTCCCAGCACCCACCACGATCCCTCCAACCCCGACAGTCACTCGAGTTCCCGGTCGGCCGATGATCCTCGCCGTGGGGCGGCTGGCCCAGCAGAAAGACTTCAGCACGCTCCTTGCGGCGGCCGCGCGCTGGCGCGACCTCGACCCGGAGCCGCAGGTGGCGATCGCCGGCGAAGGGCCGTTGGCCGCGGACCTGCGGGCGCAGGCGACCTCGCTCGGCGTCGACGCGGCGTTCCTCGGACACCGGAACGACGTGCCGGACCTCCTCGCGGCAGCGGCGGTGTTCGTGCTGCCCAGCCGGTGGGAGGGCCAGCCCCTGATACTGCAGGAAGCGTTGCGGGCGGGCGCCGCCATCGTCGCCACCCGCGTCGGCGGCATCCCCGACCTGGTCGGCGACGACGCTGCGGTGCTGGTCCGGCCGGCCGACCCGCAAGCGCTGGCCAACGCCGTCCGCGCCGTGCTGACCGACCCGCCGCTCGCCGCTCGCCTCCGCGCCGCGGCCGTCGCCCGCGGCGGCACGCTCCCGACCGCGGCCGACGCCGTCGCGGCGGCGCTCGCGGCCTACGCCGAGCTTGAGCGTCTGAGATAATGATCAAGTGCCCCTCACCCAGACCTGCCTCTGCCTGCTGACCAGGGTCGGCGGCGACGGCGAACCCCAGGTTCTGCTCGGGTACAAGAAGACCGGCCTCGGCACCGGCAAGATCGTCGCGCTCGGCGGGCACGTCGAGGAGCGCGAAACCGCCGCCCAGGCGGCGGCCCGCGAGGTCAAGGAGGAGTCCGGCATCGCGGTGGCGGCCGACTCGCTGCGCGAGGCCGCGCACATCACGTTCCTGTTCCCGACCCGCCCGGCCTGGGACATGACCGTCGCGGTGTTCATCACCGGCGCCTGGTCCGGCGAGCCGGCCGAGACGGACGAGATCCGGCCGCAGTGGTTTCCGGTCGCGGCCCTGCCGCTCGACCGCATGTGGGACGACGGCAAATACTGGGTCCCGCGCGTGCTGGCGGGCGAACGCCTCCGCGCCACCTTCAGCTACGCCCCCGACTGCGAAACCGTCGCCGAGTCGGCCGTCGCCGAGCTTGCCTAGCTGGCGGCCAGGAACGTCTCGCCGAGGCCGGTGATCTGCATGAGCCTGGTCAGCCGAGGGCTCGGCGCGGTCACCCGGAACGGGCAGTTGGCCTGCTCCGCGTAGTGCGCCATCCGCACCAGCGCGTACAGGCCCCGGGCGTCGCAGAAGCGCACCCCGGCCAGGCTGACGACGACCGGCCCGCCGAGGTGGTCGATGATCTCGCTGACGTACCCGAACGCCGCGTCGGCGGTGGCCACGTCAAGCTCGCCGCCGAGCTCCACGGCGGCGCCGCCGGCGTCCAGGACCCGGTGGCTCAGCTCGAGTGGCGGCTGCGGATCCTTTTCCTGATCCACGTGCATCTTCCCTTGGATTACGGTAATTCGCGGTCCGCCCGCGAAACGTACCCCATGCGGAATTTCGTGCAATGCTCTCGCCGATCTGGCATAGCGATAAGGCCATGTAGACCGGAATGGCGATTATTTTCCTGTCAGCCTCGATGCGTGACATTCCCGCAAAAGCCCCGTGCAGGGCCAGCCGCTCGCGCGGCTGGCCCTGGCCCTGCTTCATCCTGGCAGCAGGCCTGGAGGATGACCACACGGGCGCCCCCACAGGAAACCCACAGGATGGCCCACAGGATCGGCCCGGCCCCGTTTCGAAGTGTCTTTTCGTGTATGGTATTGCCCGCACCGCCGTGATTGCGAGTCGGATCCTATAGGAGCCCTCGATGAGAATGCTATCCCGTCCAGTCGACCAGATACAGGCCCACTACTCGGCGGTTGTGATTGGCTCTGGATACGGCGGGGCGATCGTCGCCGCCCGTATCGCGCGGGCCGGGCGGGATGTCTGCGTCCTGGAGCGGGGCAAGGAGCTGCACCCGGGGGAGTACCCGAACTCCGCGCTGTCGGCCGCGCGGCAGATCCAGGTCCACACGGCCAAGGCGGACCATGGGTCACCGGTCGGCCTGTTCGACTTCCAGGTCGGCCCCGACGTGACCGTGCTGACCGGCTGCGGGCTCGGCGGCACCTCGCTGATCAACGCGAGCGTGGCCCTCGAGCCGAGCGACGCGATCTTCGCCGACGACCGCTGGCCGGCCCCGCTGCGCCAGCACCCCGAGGCGCTGGCGCCGTATCATGAGCGCGGCCAGGGAGATGCTCGGGTCCAACCCGTACCCGCCGTCGTGGCCGCAGCTGCCCAAGCTGCAGGCGCTCCAGCAGGCGGCGGCCGGCCTCGGCCGCCCGGTGGTCCGCCCCGACCTCAACGTGACGTTCACCAGCGGTCTGAACGCCGCCGGGGTACGGCAGAACGCGTGCAACCTGTGCGGCGACTGCTGCTCCGGCTGCAACTACGGGGCCAAGAACACGGTCCTGATGAACTACCTCCCCGACGCTTACGCGCACGGGGCGCACATCTTCACCGAGGTCGCGGTGCAGTCCGTGCGGCGCTGCCAGGACACCTGGCGGGTGGGCTTCGACGTCCTCGGCGAAGGACCCGCCACGTCCCGCTTCGTCACCGCCGACGTCGTCGTGCTCGCGGCCGGGACGCTGGGGTCGACGGAGATCCTGCTGCGCTCCCGGGACCTCGGGCTGCCGGTGTCGGAACGGCTCGGGGACGGGTTCTCCGGCAACGGCGACGTGCTCGCGTTCGCCTACGACACCGACCAGCCCGTGCGCGACGTCGGCCTCGGCGACCACGTCCCCCGTGCGGACACGGCGGTCGGGCCCACGATCACCGGCCTGATCGACCTGCGCGGCCCGGACACGGGGCTGGACGACGCGCTCATCATCGAGGATGGCGCCATCCCGGGCGCGCTTGCCTCGGTGATTCCGCTCGTGCTCAGCGCCGCCTCCGGCGGGGTGCCGGAGGGGGCGGCGAAGCGGTTGCAAGGACTGGCCGGCATCCCGTTCGGCTCGCATCGCGGCCCGGTCGGCCGCACCCTCACCTACCTGGTCATGAGCACCGACGACGCCGGCGGCCGGATCGCGATGGAGAACGACAGGATCCAGGTGGTGTGGCCCGACTGCGGCGAGCAGCCGGCCTTCGCGCGCGACAACCGGCTGCTGGCCGAGGCCACCCGGGCGCTGCAGGGGACCGAGACGCCCGACCCGCTGTGGGCCTGGACGCACGATCGGTCGCTGATCACCGTGCATCCGCTCGGCGGGTGCGTGATGGCGGACGACGCGGACGGGGGCGTGGTGGACCACAAGGGCCGGGTGTTCGACCCGGTCGGCGGCGGCGTCCATGACGGGTTGTACGTCTGCGACGGCTCGGTCGTCCCGTGCGCGCTTGACGCGAACCCGTCGCTCACGATCTCTGCCATCGCCGAGCGGACGGCCGCGCTGCTGATCGAAGACCGGGAGTGGGCGGCGCAGGACCGTGACAAAGCGCCGGAGCCGGTTCCGGAGTTGGCGCCGGGCCTTGCCCGGCTCCAGTTCACCGAGCGCCTGACCGGCTTCGTCTCGATGAGCGTGCCCGACGACTACACCGCCGGCTACGACCGGGGCCGAGCCGACAACGCCCGCGTCGATCTGCTCATCAGCATCGAGTACGACGACATCCAGGCGGCACTCAACGACCCCGCGCACGAGGCGCGGATCACCGGAACGGTGGTCGCGCCCGCGCTGTCCGCCCGCCGCCTGACCGTGGTCGAGGGCACCTTCGCGCTCTTTGAGCCCGACCCGGCGCAGGTGGAAACGTGGCACATGCAATACCGGATGACGCTCGAGTCCCAGGAGGGGAACCGGTACTCATTCGAGGGCCACAAGGTGATCCGCGAGGACGGGGTCCGGCGCGCCTGGTCCGAGACGACCACGCTGTACACGACGATCACCGGGCCGGTCGGGCAGCCCGCCGGGCACCGGGATCCTCTACCTGAAGCCCGCCGACCTGCCCAAGCTGATCCGCAGCATTAAGGTCGACGGCGTACCGCGCCGACAGCAGGGCGCCTATCACCGGGCGTTCCTCGAGCTCTTCGCCCACGAGATGGTGCACGTCTACGGCGGCGTCCTCGATGAGGTGGGGGCGTTCCCGAGCGCGCCCAGAACGGCGCCCGCGGTCCGTGAGCCCTTCGACCCGGACGGGATCTGGTGGTGCGACGGCAGCCGGCAGTGGCACGCCGACGACCGGCTCGGCGACGACGCGTTCCTGCGGTTGACCAGGTACCGGGCCGGCACCAAGGGGCCGCTGATCATGGCCACCGGGTTCGGCATGTCGACGCACTCGTTCCTCGCGTCGACCATCGAGCAGAACCTGACCGAGTTCCTGGCCGACCAGGGCTATGACATCTGGCTGTTCGACTACCGGGCCGGGATCGACCTGCCGTCGTCCCGAAGCGAGTTCACGATCGACGACATCGCCCGGGTGGACTGGCCGACTGCGGTCGGCAAGGTCCTCGAGCTCACGGGCCGGGACGAGCTGCAGGCCTTCGGTCACTGCGTGGGGTCGGGCTCGCTGCAGATGGCGATCCTGGCCGGGCTGCAGGGGATCAGCACCGCCGTCTGCGCGCAGTTCCCCATGCACCCCTCCACGTCGGTCTTCAACCAGGTGAAGTCCCGGCTGCACACCGCGGGCGCCTTCCGCGCCCTCGGCGCCGGCGGCCTGGCGCCCGACATCCGCCGGTCGGCCCCCGACGAGCTGGTCGACCTCGGCCTGCGGACCCTCCCGATGCCGGCCGAGGAGCACTGCGGCCAGGCGGTGTGCCGGTGGATCAACGCGATCTACGGCTGCACCCACCGCCACGCGCAGCTCAACGACGCGACCCACCGGGCGCTGAACGAGATGTTCGGGTTCGGGAACATCGACTCGCTGAACCACCTGTCGCTCATGATGCGGCGCGGTCTCGCGGTCACGCACACCGGCGGGATGGACTACTTCCTGCACCCGGAGCGCATCGCGGGCACCCGGCTGCTGCTCCTGCAGGGTTCGCAGAACTACATCTTCCACCCGGTCGGCTCGCTGAAGACGCTGCGCTGGCTGAAGGACTGCAACCCCGGTGGCGACTATCACCGGGAGGTGCTCCAGGGCTACGCCCACCTCGACGCGATCATCGGCACCAGGGCCGCGACCGACGTGTACCCGCGGATCGTGAACTTCCTCGAGACTCGCTAGTGCCGCCGGCACGACACGCCGTCAGTACGCAGTCACAGCGCCGTCAGCCGCCCAGCCGCGCAGCCGCGGCCGGTTGGCGATCGCGGCCAGCTCGAGCTCGCCCGCCGTGCGCATCGCGGACTCGGTGAGCGCGGCCGCCCGCTCGATGTCCGCCGGCTGACCGCGCAGCGACAGCACCCGCCCGTAGGCTTCCTCGGTGAGCGCCGTCCACGCCCGGGCGCCCATCTCGCGATGCCTCGCCAGCGCGGCCTCGAAGTGCAGGCCGGCCTCGGAGTAGCGGCCGGTCGTCGCCGCCAGCACCCCCAGCCAGTGGTCGGCCGCGCCGAGGAAGCTCGCCACTCCCAGCGTGCAGTTGCTCCCGGCGTAGGGCGCGGCCAGATCGTACAGCGCCGCCGCCCACCGCTGGTCGCCGACCAGGTCGACCGCGCCGGAGAAGCCCACGATCATCGCCCACCACAGGTAGTTCTTGTCCGCGTTCGCGGCTGAAGCCGGGTCGATCCGGGCCAGCAGCTCGGCCGCCCGGTCCCCGGCGCCGGCCTCGGCCAGGCACCAGGCCGTGATGGCGGGATAGGCGAGGTTGCCGGGGTCCGCCGCCGACAGCGTCTCGAACGGCGCGATGTACTCGGTCGCGTACCCCTGCAGCAGCCGCCAGGCGGCGCTCTGCGCAACCGAGATGAGCTGGGCCTGCGAATGGCCGATCTGGTCGAGCCGGCGGCCGAGCTCCCCGGCCAGCTCCTCGGCCAGGCCGAACCGGCCCTCCATGGTGGCGGCGACGATGTCCCACATCGCCGCCAGCCGGATGAACTCCGGGTGGCCCGCCGCCTCCGCCAGCGTCTTCAGCTCCCGCGCCGTCTGCACGGCGGCGGAGTGCCGTCCGTTCTCGAACTGCGCCGCCAGCTGGATGCGCAGTCCCTCCAGGGTCAGCGCGGGATCGCCGAGCTCGGCCCCGATCGCGAGGATCTCGCCCGCCACGGTGAGGGAATCGCCGACGTCGCCCGGCCCGTCAAGCGCCCAGCAGCGGTGCAGCAGGACGGTGGCGAGCGTCCGCCGGTCCTGCGTGCCGCGGGCCAACGCCACCGAACGGTCGCTGAGCTCCAGCCGCTCGGGGTAGGGGCGCACGTTGTGCAGCCAGTGGGCGAGGCGGGCGAGGATCGTCGCCCGGGTCCGGTCGTCCCGCTCGTCGAGCCGCTTCAGCGCCTCCTCAAGCAGCCCCTGAGCCCGCAGGTCGGGACGGACCGACGCGGGCAGGACGCCGCCGTAGCCGAGCGCCGCCCGCGCGAACAGCTCGTCGCTCCCGAGGCGGCGGGCGGTGTCGGCCGCCTCGGCGAACCGCTCGTCGCGGGCGGGGTACTCGCCGGCCCGGTCGTGCGCCCCCGCCAGGTCGAGCAGCAGCTCGCAGCGGAGCGCCTGGTCCTCGGGGCCGAAGCGGTCGAGCAGCTCGAGCGCCTTCCTGAAGTGACGCACCGCGACCTCGGCCGCGACCTCCTGCAGCGCGCGCTTGCCCGCCTGGTGTCCGTACCGGACCGCCTTCTGCGCGGACCCCTTGTTGGCGGCCGCGCCGAAGTGGTGCGCGAGCTCGGCGGCGGCGACGCCGGGGCGAAACTCCAGCTTCTCGCCGATCCGCTGATGCAGCGCCGCCCGGCGCCCCCGGCTCAGCTCCTCCGACGTCACCCGGCGGGTCAGCGAGTGGGAGAACCGCCAGTGATCGGGCTCGTCATCGAGCTCCGCGATCAGGCCCGCCCGGGCCGCCTCCTCGAGCAGGTCGACGGTCGCGGCGTCGGTCAGCGAGGCCGCCGACGCCACCAGGTCGGCGTCGAACCGCTCGCCGATCAGCGCGGCGATGGCGAGCGTCTCCGCGCAGCCGCCGGTCAGCCGGCGCAACCGCGACCGGACCATGTCGCGGATCGACTGCGGGATCTCGGCCGAGGTCTCGCCGAGCCGGACCACGTCCCGGTCGAACGCGCCGACCTCGGACAGGTGCCTGGCCATCTCCAGCAGGAAGAAGGGGTTGCCCGCGGTCTCCCACTCGAGCTCGGCCACCATCCCCGACTCGCGCTCACCGAACGGGCGCCCGACCGCGTCCTCGAGCAGGGTGGTGACGGCGCGGTGCTCAAGCCCGCGCAGCGTCACCCGCCGGCAGTGAATATCGCGGGTCAACGCGGGCAGGGCGGTCGAGAACTCGCTCCGCTCCGGCCCGAGGTCGCGGTACATGGCCACGGTCAGCAGCGGCGTCGAGCGCCTGGCCCGCATCAGGTGCGGAAGCAGGAAGAACGACGGCTGGTCCGCCCACTGCAGGTCGTCGAGCACCAGCAGCACCGGATGGCGGTCCGCGATCCGGCCGATCCAGGTGTCGATCGACTCGAACAGCCGGAACCGCTCGGCCTGGGCGTCGGCCTGGGGCGGCGCGGCGGCCCCGACCCGGTGCGCGGGCTCCGGGCAGAGCCGGGCGATCTCCTCCGCCAGGCCGGCCAGGTCGCGCCGGAGCAGCGGGTCCGGGCAGGCCCGGGCGTAGTCATTGAGGGCCTCGCGGAACGCCTGGTAGGGGGCGGGCACGTGCTCGTCCCAGCGGCCGTAGAGCACCAGGCCGGCGTCCGCGCGCACCAGCCGCGCCAGCTCGGCCGTCAGCGCCGTCTTCCCGATCCCCGGCTCCCCGGCGATGAGCGTCAGCACGCGACGGCCCGCCCGCGCGCTTGACCACGCCTCCCGCAGGACGCCGAGTTCCTCCTCGCGGTCAACGAACGCGGCGCTGGCGGCCGACTCGATCCACACGATGTTCGAGGCGTCCGCGTCATCCTCGGGACCGTCGCCGCCGTCCGCGTCCGGGTGGGCCGCGAGCACGGCCGTCGGCGTCGTCACCGGCCTCCTGCGGGCCGCCGCCATAAACTGCTCGCGCTCGGGCTCGGTCAGGCCGAGCGCGTCGGCCAGCAGCTCGGCCGTGGCCCTGCGCGGGGTCTGGTTGATGCCGCGCTCCAGGTCGCTGATCGTCCGCGGGCTGATCCCGGCGGCCGAGGCGAGCTCCTCCTGGGTCAGTCCCCGTTCGGCCCGCAGCTGCCGGAGCAATTCCGCATACTGGACGGCAGGCTGCTCCGACATGGTCGGGATCCCTTCGCAGACCATCGCGTTCCCATTTTCTGCTGGGCCCAATCACGGCGCGCGGGCAGCGTTGCGCGGACGCGGTGCGGCCGGACCCGGTACCCAGGTTATCCACGCACGCCGCCGCGCATATTGGTTACGTAGAGAACGTTTGCCCTTTTAGGGCCGCAAAGTCCGATGCGTCACCGTCCGGCTCCCCGGGTCCGCCCCTCGCGGGCTGGGTGAGCCGAGTCTGCTCGATAAGCTCAGCCAGTCCGCCGCGATGCGCTCGGCCAGCCGCTCCACCAGCGCGCCGGCGTTGGACATGCGCAGGTCCTGGTCGGGTTCGATGTCGGTGACGGCGTACACGGCGGCGATGCCGGCCGCGCCGAGCTCATCCGACGACAGCGTGCACCGGCCCGCGACCGCCACCACCGGAACCGGCGGGGTGTGCGCGGCGGCGGCGAGCGACACCCCGACCGGGGCCTTGCCGTGCAGCGTCTGCGCGTCGAGCGACCCCTCGCCGGTGATCACCAGCCGCGCCCCGTCCAGCCGCTCGCCGAACGAGGCCAGCTCGAGCAGCAGCTCGATGCCGGGCCGCATCCGGGCGCCGAGGAAGAGCAGGGCCGCAAACCCGAGCCCGCCCGCCGCGCCGGCCCCCGGCTGCTCCGCCACCCGGCGCGACGACGGCCGCGGGCCGGCGCAGCCTGACCCGGCCGCCACCGCCGCCTCGGCCAGCTCCGCCCACCGCGCCAGACCGGCCTCGAGCACCCGCACGTCGTCGTCGGACGCGCCCTTCTGCGGTCCGTAGACGGCGGCCGCGCCAGCGGCGCCGAGCAGCGGATTGTCCACGTCGGAGGCGAGCCAGAACTCCACCCCGGGCAGGTCGCCCAGCCGGGACAGCTCGAGCGCGGCCAGCCGGCCGAGCGCCGCGCCGCCGGGCGGCAGCTCGCGCCCGGAGCCATCCGCCAGCTCTGCCCCCAGCGCCTGGAGGAGTCCGGCCCCGCCGTCGGTGGTGGCCACGCCGCCCACCCCGAGCACGATCCGCCTGGCGCCCATCCGCTCGGCCGCCAGGATCAGCTCGCCGACCCCGTAGCTGGTCGCGGTCAGCGGCGCGAGCTCGCCCGGCGGCAGCAGGGTCAGCCCGCACGCCTGGGCCGCCTCGATCACCGCAGTCCCGTCGAGCAGCGCGAACGAGGCGATGACGGGCGTCCCCACCGGTCCGCGCACCTCGACGTCGACCCGGCGGTAGCCCGCCGCCACCGCGGCGTCGACCGTGCCGTCCCCGCCGTCGGCCACCGGCACCGGCACGACCTCGCCGCCGAAGCCGCCAAGCGCCAGCCCGGCCGCCACCCGGGTGGTCACGTCGGCGGCCGACAGGCTGCCCTTGAACTTATCCGGTGCCACCACGACGCGCTCGGCCATGACCCCGATTCAAGCACGACGACCCCGACGCAGTCGCGCAGCCCCGCTGCCACTATCGAGCATCACGGATAGCGAGTCGTGTCCGGCAGCGCGGGGGACACCACCCACAGCACCCGGGTCGGCCCCGACTCGCCGACGGCCCGGAACGCGTGCCTGGCGTTGGCCGTGAACGTGAACGCGTCCCCCTCCTCGAGCACGACCACCTCTTCGTCGAGGCTGATCTCAAGCCGCCCGGCCATGATGAACACGAGCTCCACGTCGGCCGGCAGCGCGTACTGCTCGTCGCCGCTGCCGCCGCCGGGCGCGATGTCGGACAGGATCGCCTGCATCCGCCGCTCGTGGGCCGGCGTGAGCAGGTACTCCGACATCCCCTTGCCGCCGAAGCTGATCGTCGGCCGCTCGGTCGCCCGGACCACCTCGCCCTTCGACGGCTGGAAGAGCGAGCCGACCGAGACGCCGAGCGCGTCGCACAGCCGGATCAGCGAGGCGACCGAGACGTTGGCCAGGTCCCGCTCCAGCTTGGACAGGAAGCCTTTGGTCAGCCCGGCCTCCTCGGCGACCTCGGCCATCGACTTGCGCGCAGCCAGCCGGGCCGCGCGCAGCTGGGCGCCGACGCGTGCGTCATCCATGAAACATCCGTGTTAAGTCAGGAAACAAGGGTTGACTAGCAGGAAACTCATCCCCCACTATATCGGGTCATAAGCAGGCGCTATGTGGGAGAGGGCCAAATGACGACAGCCAGCGAGACGCAGGCCGGCGAGGCAGGCAGCGGCAGCGGCCTGATCGGCCAGATCGAGGTGCACTCGATCGACTGGATCCCCGACTCCGAGCGGCACGGCCGGCCGTGGCTGCAGTCGATGCTCTGGTTCCTGGGCAACTTCCAGTACTTCACGATCCCGATCGGCTTCGTCGGCCCTGCGCTCGGCCTGTCGCTCGGCTGGTCGATTCTCGCCGGGGTCGCGGGCATCGCCTTCGGCACCCTGTTCATGGCCTTCCACGCCACCCAGGGACCGGTCTTCGGGCTGCCGCAGATCATCCAGTCCCGCGCCCAGCTCGGCTACCGGGGCGTGATCGTCGCCATCGTCGCCGCGCTCTTCACCTACATGGCGTTCAACGTGGCCGACCAGATCCTGATGTCAAGCGGCCTCAACGGCGCCTTCGGCTGGTCGTCGGGCTGGGTGGCGGCGGCCACGGCGGTGATCGCGGCCCTGCTGGCGATCTTCGGCCACGACTGGGTGCACCGGGTGTTCCGGTTCCTGCTCGTCATCTCCCTCCCGTGCTACCTGATCATCTCGGTGGCGATCCTCGTCGGCCACGCGGGCGGTCACACCCCGCGCAACCCCGGCGGCTTCCTCTTCGCCGCGTTCATGGCCCAGTTCGCCACCGCGGCCGCCTACAACATCACCTACGCCCCCTACGTCTCGGACTACACCCGCTACATGCCGCGCGACACCTCCCCGCGCGGGATCATCGCGGCGGTGTTCTTCGGCGCGTCCGGCTCCGCGATCTGGCTGATCGCGCTCGGCGCGTGGCTCGCCACCCGGCTGGGGGTCACCGACGGCCTGTCCGGGCTGGTGCAGGTGGGCGACAACGTGGCCGCCCCGCTCGGCACGGTGACCGCGTTCCTATCCGCCACCGCGCTGCTCGCGACCATGGGCATGAACGCCTACGGGGCGATGCTGACCGTGCTGACCGGCATCGACTCGTTCCGGCCGATCAAGACCAACCGCGCCTGGCGGGTGGTGACGATCGTGGTGCTCGCGATCATCTGGTACGCGGCCGGCGCCGCCATCTCCAGCAGCGGCAACGCCACCGCCGAGAACACGGTGCTGGACTCGCTGACGCTCATGCTCTACCTGCTGGTGCCGTGGACCGCGCTCAACCTGGTCGACTTCTTCTTCGTCCGCCGCGGCCACTACGCGATCACCGACATCTTCCGGCCCGACGGCGTGTACGGGAAGTGGGGCTGGCGCGGGCTGACCGCGTACGGCGTCGGGTTCGCCGCGATGATCCCGTTCATGGTGCTGCCGCCACTGTTCGGCCTCTCCTATAAGGGGTACGTTCCCGCTCATCTCGCCAACGGCGTGGACTACTCATGGCTGGTCGGGCTCGTCGTGTCCGGTCTGGTCTATCTGGTAGCGTCCCGGTCGCTGGACCTGGGCCCGGAGCGCGCCGCTATCGAGGCCAGCGATCGCGAACTGCAGACGATCAGCGGGAGTTCAACGAGTGCATGAAAGCAAGCCGCAGAGCCAGTCCGACGGCCAGCCCGAGCGTCGGCCGCTGCCCTGGACCGAGCCGCGGGTCACCGTCGACGGGATCGTCGGCCAGGTCGACGCCACGCTCGTGCCCCGGTACGGCGGCGAGCCGACGTTCGCCCGGCTGCCGCGGCTGAGCGACGTGCCGGAGGCGGACATCGCGATCCTCGGCGTCCCGTTCGACACCGGGGTCAGCTACCGGCCCGGCGCCCGCTTCGGCCCCGGCCACATCAGGGAGTCGTCCCGGCTGCTGCGCCCGTACAACCCGGCCCTGCGGGTCTCGCCGTTCGCCGCCCGCCAGGTGGCGGACGCGGGCGACCTCGGCGTCAACCCGTTCGATATCGGCGAGGCCATCGCGACGATCGAGCGCGGCGCCCGTGACCTGCTCGAGCGGGCGCCGCGGGTGCTGACCCTCGGCGGCGACCACACGATCGCGCTCCCGCTGCTGCGCGCGGTCAAGGCGGCGCACGGCCCGGTCGCCGTCGTTCACTTCGACGCGCACCTGGATACCTGGGACACCTACTTCGGCGCCCCCTACACGCACGGCACCCCGTTCCGGCGCGCGTTCGAGGAGGGCCTGATCGACCCCGAGGGGTGCCTGCACGTCGGCATCAGGGGACCCCTCTACGACGCCGACGACCTGGTCGGGGACACCGCGGTCGGGTTCCAGCTGGTGCCCGCGACCGAGCTCGAGCACCTCGGCAGCCTCGGCGTGATCGAGCGGATCGCGGCCCGCGTCGGCGACCGCCCGGTCTACGTGAGCGTCGACATCGACGTGCTCGACCCCGCCTTCGCGCCCGGCACCGGCACCCCCGAGGCGGGCGGCCTGACCAGTCGCGAGCTCCTCGCCGTGCTCCGCTCCTTCGCCCGCCTCAACCTGGTCGGCGCGGACATCGTCGAGGTCGCTCCCGCCTACGACCACGCCCAGATCACCGGCATCGCGGCCGCCCACGTCGGCTACGAGCTGCTGTCGGCCCTGGCCCTCGGCAAGGGCTAACCCCAGCAAATCAAAAGATCCAAATCGTCCTATCGAACGGACCGTTGCTCCGCCTGATCCCGTCCCCCCGCACCCCGTCCCTCCCCGCCGTAACCCGTCCCGCCCCCCGTGCCACCCTGCCGCACCTAGTCCCGCCGCCACCGCACCGTGTCCCACCGCCACCGCACCGTCCCACCGCACCCGGATCCTCCCGTAGCTCACACCAGCCCCGCAGCTCACTTGCGCAGCTCGGTGAATCGATGCCCAGTTCAATGATCACGAAGGATTTTTTCCTGGCGAAGGAAAATTGTCGTATAACGACAAAAATCCTTCGTGATCGTGCCCACCGCCGTGATAACAGCAAGAAGTTGGCTCGGTGACGGCTCCCTACGGTGTCTGGCTTACCCCCTCGCCGCCATGTATGGAGCGCGGGGCGCAGGGAGGAACGGGTTTGGACGGATGGTGATGGGGAGGTAACTGGACCCAGGGTCCAGCACGGGCCCCGGTTCCATCCACGAGGGAGGTGCGCGCATGACCACCGACCAGTCCAAGCCGACCACGACCGACGCAGGCATCCCGGTCGAGAGCGACGAGCACTCGCTAACCGTCGGCCCCGGTGGCCCGATCCTGCTGCAGGACAGCTACCTGATCGAGCAGATGGCCCAGTTCAACCGGGAGCGGATCCCGGAGCGGCAGCCGCACGCGAAGGGCAGCGGCGCGTTCGGCCGGTTCGAGGTGACGAACGACGTCAGCCAGTTCACCAAGGCGGCCGTGTTCCAGCCCGGCACCACCACCCGCCTGGTTGTCCGGTTCTCGACGGTGGCGGGGGAGCGGGGATCCCCCGACACCTGGCGGGACCCGCGCGGGTTCGCGGTGAAGTTCTACACCACCGAGGGCAACTACGACCTGGTCGGCAACAACACCCCGATCTTCTTCATCAAGGACCCGATGAAGTTCCAGCACTTCATCCGCTCGCAGAAGCGCCGCGCCGACAACGGCCTGCGCGACAACGACATGCAGTGGGACTTCTGGACCCTGTCCCCGGAGTCCGCGCACCAGGTCACGTACCTGATGGGCGACCGAGGCATCCCGCGGACCTGGCGGCACATGAACGGCTACGGCTCCCAGACCTACAGCTGGATCAACGCCGCAGGCCAGGAAGTCTGGCTGAAGTACCACTTCATCTCCGACCAGGGCAACGAGTACTTCACCCAGGCCGACGCGGACGAGATGGCCGGGACCGACGGCGACTACCACCGCCGGGACCTGTTCGAGGCGATCAAGGGCGGGGATTACCCCAGCTGGACGCTGAAGGTGCAGGTCATGCCGTTCGAGGACGCCAAGACCTACCGGTTCAACCCGTTCGACATGACCAAGATCTGGCCGCACGCGGACTACCCGCTGATCGAGGTCGGCAAGATGACCCTCGACCGCAACCCGACCGACAACCACACCGAGATCGAGCAGGCCGCCTTCCAGCCCAACAACATGGTGCCGGGCGTCGGCGCCAGCCCGGACCGGATGCTGCTCGGCCGCCTGTTCTCCTACGCCGACGCCCACCGCGCCCGGCTGGGGGTGAACTACCAGCAGATTCCGGTCAACGCCCCGACCGCCCCGGTGCACAGCTACAGCAAGGACGGGGCGATGCGGATGCAGAACGTGTCCGACCCGGTCTACGCACCTAACTCCAAGGGCGGCCCGAGCGCGGACACCGAGAAGTACAAGCCGCCCACCTGGTACGCCGACGGCGACATCATGCGCAGCGCCTACGAACTGCACGCCGAAGACGACGACTGGGGCCAGCCCGGCACCCTCGTCCGCGACGTGATGGACGACGCCGCCCGCGGCCGGCTGGTCGGCAACGTCACCGGCCACCTGCTCAACGGCGTCACCGAGCCGGTCCTGCAGCGCGCCTTCCAGTACTGGAAGAACGTCGACAAGGAAATCGGCGACAGGATCGAGAAGGGGGTCCGCGACGGCCAGTCCTAACCGGCTAGCCGCAGCGGCACGGCGGATCCGCATGGCCTGACGGGTCGAACCCGGCCGACGCCGCCCTCTTGGCACAGCCACCGCGCGGGAATTGTCGCAGTGCCGCGAAAATCCGTTGGCAGTGACCGGATAGAAGGGCTTAAGGTATCCGGCAGACCGCACGGAGGTGGCATGAGAGTCGGCACGTTGGCCGTCGACCCGGTGTATGACGGGTACGGCGACCAGGTCGCCCGGGATATCCTCCACGTCCCCGGCAAGCCGGATGCATGGGACAAGTGCGGGCACTATGTGGACGATGCCGGGAACATACAGCTGATCTGCGGCGGCTACCTGCTCCGGGCCGCTGACCGGGTGGTGCTGATCGACGCCGGGCTCGGCCAGTACGAGGACGAGCAGTGGCACGGCGGCCGGTTCCTCGACAGCCTGCGCGGGCTGGGGGTCACGCCCGCCGAGGTCACCGACGTGGTCTTCACGCACCTGCACTGGGATCACGTCGGCTGGGCGACCCGGAAGGGCGAGATCGTCTTCAGCAACGCCACGTACCGCGTGCACCGGGCGGACTGGGCCCACTTCGTGGAAGGACCCGACGCCGATCCCGAGGATGTGCAGCAGCTATCCCCGCTCGCCGGGCGGCTGGAGACCTTCGACGCGGAAACGACGCTGCTGCCCGGTCTCGACGCGCGCCCCGTCCCCGGCCACACGCCAGGGTCGACGATCTACGTAGTGTCGAGCGGCAGCGAGCGCCTCCTGCTGATCGGGGACGTGCTGCACACGCCGGCCGAGGTGAGCGATCCCGGCTGGGAAGCCGTGATGGACGTGGACAACATCGCGGCGAAACGAGTCCGCGCCGACCTGATCAACGCTACTGCGGGTAGCCCGGACGTGATCGGCGCCGCCCATTTCCCTTTCGGCCACGTGATCACCGTGGACGGCGAGCACCAGTTCCGGTTCCTCGACTGACATCAGCCGGAGCTAGCGGGCGGCGTCGGCCAGCACCCGCAGGATGCGGACCTGCCGATTCTGCAGCTGCGTAAGAGATCAGAGCGCCGTCTGCGCCCAGCGCTCGCGCAGCCGGGCCAGGCCCTCGCCGGTCAGCGACCCGTACAACCGCAGCCGGGCCACGCCCCCGTCGGGGAGCACGTCGAGCCGGACCAGGTCATGAGCGTTGGCGGGGGCGACCCGGAACCGGTGCGGCGTGTCCGGCAGCAGGGGGGTCGGCGGGAGCAGCGGCGCCCACGCCGCCGCATCGTCCCAGGCGACGCCCCGATCAGACGCACTCTGGTCCGACGCGCCCTCGTCCAACCCGCTGCCCGCGTACCCGCGCACCTCCGCCATCCCCGGCGAGTTCCCGATGTACCCGGAGGTGTCCACCTCGACCAGCGCCACCACCGCCTGCGCGGCGAACCGCACCGCCAGCCACTCGTTCCCGGCCGCGCGCCGCCGCCGCGTCTCCCACCCCTCGCCCATCACCCGGGACAGGCCGGGGGAGATGGCGTTGCGCGGAGAGGAGTAAAACCGGTCGCTGCACGCGACCACGTCCCCGCCGTTCTCCAGCGCCGCCAGGTCGAACGTCAGCCCCTCGAGCAGCGCCGGATCGGGCACCACGACCCCGTGCACCCGCAGCCGCGCCACCCCGCCGTCGGGGAAGATCCGCAGCCGCACGTGGCTGTACCGGCGCCGCGACGGGGCCGGGATCTCGAACGTGTGCTGCGCGTCCCCGGTCAGCGGGGACCGGGCCACGATCTCGACCCAACGGGCGGACTCGAGCGCGGCCAGGTCCGGGTACCCGCCCGCCCAGCACGCTTCGACCGAGCACGCCGAAGGGAAGTTTCCGGTGAAGTGGGCGGTGTCGACCACGACCGCGTGCACCACACCGGGCGCGCCGAGCCGGACGATCACCCAGTCGTCCTCCTCGGCGCCGGGCAGCAGGCCGGAGTCGGCCGAGCCGCCGCGCCGCCGTCGCGTCTCCCACCCGTCGTAGAGCTGCCCCTTGTGCCCGAACGTGTGCGCCGTGAACGCCGGGGCGCCCGGGTTGATCAGGTTCTCCTTCTCGGCGAAGAACTCGTCCGAGGCGGCGATCACCGAGCCGCGCAGGCCCCGCGACGCGAGATCGGGCAGCCGCAGCGGGTCGGCGTCAGAGCTCAAGCAGCCCGCCTCCCCGCGCAAGCAGCCGCCCGCGCGGCGGGTCGGCCGGCGTGACCTCGACGCCGCCGAGCCAGGTCCGCATCACCCGGCCGTACAGGGTCCGCCCCTCGTACGGCGTCGCCGGGTGCTTGTGCAGCAGCTCGGCCCCCCGGGCCACGAACGACGCGTCAGGGTCGAACGCGACGAAATCGGCGTCGGCGCCCACCGCGATCTGGCCCTTGGTGGGCAGCCCGGCCAGCGTCGCCGGGAACAGCGCCATCCACCGCGCGATGTCGGCCAGCGTGTAGCCGCGGCGCCGCGCCACCGACCAGACCACCGACGGCCCGAGCTGCAGCGAGGAGATCCCGCCCCAGGCGGTGCGGAAGTCCCCGTTCGGCAGCCCCTTCAGCTCGGGCGTGCACGGCGAGTGGTCGGAGACGACCCCGTCGATCGCCCCGTCGCCCAGCGCCCGCCACAGCGCCTCCCGGTTGACCGCGTAGCGGATCGGCGGGCAGCACTTGAACTCGGTGTGCCCGGCCGGCACCTCCTCGGCCGCGAAGAACAGGTAGTGCGGGCAGGTCTCCGCCGTCAGCGACACCCCGGCCGCGCGGGCGGCGCCGATCAGCGCCGCGCAGTCGCCCGCCGCCAGGTGCACGATGTGCGCCCGGGCCCCGGTGGCGGCGGCGGCCGAGATGACGGTCTCGATCGCCCGCCGCTCGGCGACCGTCGGCCGGGAGGCGACGAACGCGTCGTAGGACGCCCCGGTCGGCGTCGTCACCTCGTTCGGGTCCTCGGCGTGCACCAGCAGCGGCGCGCCCGACTCGGCCAGCGCCTTCATCGCCGCCCGAAGCCCGACCCGGTCCAGGGGCAGGAAGTCCCCGAGGCCCGAGTCGATGAGGAAACACTTGAACCCGAGGACGCCCGCGTCGAGCAGCGCCCCGAGCTCGGGCACGTTCCCCGGGACCGCCCCGCCCCAGAACGCCACGTCGACCGCGCACTGCCCGGCCGCCGCCGCGATCTTGGCCCGCAGCGCGTCCACCGTGGTGGTCACGGGCAGCGAGTTCAGCGGCATGTCGCAGATCGTGGTGATCCCGCCCGCGAGCGCCGCCCGGGTCGCGGACGCGAACCCCTCCCACTCGGTCCGCCCCGGCTCGTCCACGTGCACGTGCGAGTCGACCAGACCGGGCAGCAGCGGAAGATCGCCGAGGTCGACCGTTCGATCGGCCTCAATCGGCGCGTCATAGTCGGTCAAAAGCTCAATTCGATGATCTCGAACGGCCGCCGCCGCCTCTGTCACCCCAGATGGCAGCACCATCCGTCGCGACCTGATGACCAGCGTTTCACTCATCGCGTACCTATTCCCCTCGCAGCCAGTCGAACGACCCTGTGCTGTCAGCCGCGTCCGACGGCGCGTACTCAAGCCCCACCCACCCGGCGTACCCGTCGCGGGCGAGCGCGGCGAAGGCAGGCTCGAAGTCGAGCGTGCCGGTGCCGGGCGCCCCCCGTCCCGGCGGGTCGGCCACCTGGACGTGCATGATCGTGTCGCGGTAGCGGGTGAGCACCTCAGCCACGTCTTCCCCCATCTTCGCCAGGTGGTAGAGATCCGCCAGGAACCCCACGTTCGGCGCCCCCACCTGTTCGATCACCGCCATGGCGCGGTCGCTGGTGTCGACCGGGAACCCGGGAATGTCCACGGAGTTAATGGCCTCGACGAGCACCGACGCTCCGACCCTACTCGCAGCCTCCGCGGCGAGCCGAAGATTGCCGATGGCAACGGCGTCCTGCGTGTCGTGATCGACCCCGCCAACCCGCAGCCCGTAGGGCGCGTTCAGCCGCCTGCACCCGGTCCGCCCCGCGATCTCGACGCACGCGGCGATGTGCTCAGCGAACTCGCCCGCCCGACCCGGATGGGACAGGATTCCGCGCTCCCCGGCCGCCATGTCCCCGGCGTGAAAGTTCAGCGAGACCAGCTCCACCCCGGCGTCGCCGATCGACCCGACGAACGCGTCGGCCTCCGCATCCGACGGCACCATCCCCGCCCACGGCCACCAGAACTCCACCCCGTCAAACCCGGCCGCCCGCGCGGCCGCCGCCCGCCCGACCAGCGGCAGCTCAGTAAAGAGAATCGAGCAGTTCACATCGAACCGAGCCCCGTACGTCCGCACGTACCCAGTTTTCCACGGACTGACTAAGAGCTGCCGTCGCACTCGGTAGGGGACCAGCCCGAGATCAGGGAACCCCGCCAGCTGGGTGGTGTCGGTTCGGCCGTTCACCTGTCTGGGCCAGGCCGAACAGATCGTCGGCGCCGGGGACGGACGGCGCTGACACTCCCGACGGCGCCAGCCGGGACGCCTGCCCCGGATGCCGGTCGCTGAGCGCGTACCCGGCCGCCAGCCCGACGATGAGCGTCGCCAGGCCGAGCAGGGCCGCGCCGCGCGACAGCCGTCCCCCGAGGCGGGGCAGCCAGCGGGGGCGCCGGACCCACTCCGGCAGCCGCAGCGGCGGTCCGCCCTGCTCCACCACGTCATCCTCATCGGGTCCGTACGTCGCCACGCCTTAACGGTAACGCGCTGCGCGACATCCGCCCGCCAAACCCGTTAAGCGGCGCAGCGCACAGTCTGATAACAGCAAGAAGCGTACGGCGCCAAATTATTGTGCGACAAAAGGCCCGGGAAACGTATGCAAACGTCGCACAATAATTCGAGACGGCTACGCGCGGGTTCAGCGTGTGGCGTTGCGGTCGAGCCAACGGTACGTTCGGGATAACTGCTTTTGCTTCTTTGCGCGAGGAGATAGCGCCATGGCCGACCCGCAGGGGCCCGAGGACGTGCAGTTCTGGTTCGATCCGCTCTGCCCGTGGGCGTGGATCACGTCCCGGTGGATGCTCGAGGTGGAACGGGTGCGCCCGGTGCGGGCCGACTGGCGGATCATGTCGCTGGCCTATCTCAACCTCGTGCAGCACGAGGGCAAGGGGCTGGACGACGAGTACCGGGCGCGGATGAGCAAGGCGTGGGGCCCGGTCCGGGTCTGCGCGGCGGCCGCCGCCCAGGCCGGGCCGTCGGTGCTCGGGCCGCTGTACACGGCGATCGGGACCCGGCTGCACAACCAAGGACGCCGGGAGGACCCGGCCGTGCTGACCGAGGCGCTCGAGGAGGTGGGGCTTCCGGGCACGCTGGCCGCCGCCGCCGAGTCCGACGAGTTCGACAAGGCGATCATCGCCTCGCACCACGAGGCGTTCGACGAGGTCGGCCTCGACGTCGGCACGCCGGTGCTCAGGATCCGCGGCAAGGCGCTGTTCGGGCCGGTCATGACGCCCGCGCCGCGCGGCGAGGCGGCCGGGGAACTCTGGGACGGCCTGGTCCTGGTGAGCAAGGCGGACGGTTTCTTCGAGCTCAAGCGATCCAGGGACCGCCGGCCCTCGTTCGACTAGGCGCTCCGGGGCGGGACGTCCATGGTGTACATGATGAAGCCGGGACGCGTGGCCACCTTGTCGTAGAGCAGCCGGGCGGTGGCGTTGGTCTCGTGGGTATGCCAGTAGACCCGTGCGTAGCCGTGCTCGGCCGCCCAGTCACCCACCGCGTTGATCAGCGCGCGGCCGACGCCGAGGCCGCGCGCCTCCGGCGCGGTGAACAGGTCCTCCAGGTAGACCGAGTCGCTCGCAGTGGTCTGCATATGGGGGAAGAAGTGCGTGATCCCCACCAGCTCGCCGTCCAGCCAGGCGCCGAGGGCGTGCATCCGCTCATCGGCCTGGAACTCCGCCCACGCCCGGTCGTACATCGACTGCGGGTACTCGGACTCGTAGAACGTGTTGTACCCGTGGAAGAGCTCTTCCCAGCGGGGGCGGTCGGCCGGGGACAGCCGGGCAATGCTGATCATGGGGACACTCCTTGGATCCGGGCCGCCGCCTTGGCGTGCATCCGAAGCTTCTCCTCGACGCCGGGCGCCGTCAGGACCCCGTCCCGGACGAGGACCCGCCCGGCCACGATCGTGTGCCGGGCGGACACCGGCCCGCAGCGCAGCCACGCCTCGATCGGGTCGACCAGGGCGCCCGCGTACTGCACGCCCTCCTGCGGCCAGCAGACCAGGTCGCCGACCGCGCCGACGGCGAGCGAGCCGATCTCCCCGGCCCGGCCCAGGCAGGCGGCGCCGCCCCTGGTCCCGATGTCGAGCACCTCCCGCGCGGTCATCCCGGTCGGCCCCAGCCGCTGCCGTCCGAGCAGCAGCGCCGCCCGGGACTCGATCCACAGCGACGCGCTGTCGGTCGAGGCGGACCCGTCGCAGCCCAGGCCGACCGGGACCCCGGACGAGCGGAACTCGCGGACCGGCGCGAACCCGCCCCCGCCGATCAGCATGTTGGAGGAGGGGCAGTGCGCGACCCCGACGCCGGCCGACCCCAGCCGGGCGACCTCGGCCGGGTTCGGGTAGATGCAGTGCGCCACCCAGGACCGGGAGGTGAGCCAGCCGACCTCCTCGAACTGCTCGACCGGGCGCCGCCCGAACCGCTCCAGGCAGTACGTGTCCTCGTCCGGGTCCTCGGCCAGGTGGGTGTGCAGCCGGACGTCGAGCCGCTCGGCCAGCTCGGCGGTCTGCCGCATCAGCGACGGCGACACCGAGAACGGCGAGCACGGGGCCAGCGCCACCCGCACCATGGCGCCGAACGAGGGGTCGTGATGCACACCGACCAGGCGCTCGCTGTCGGCCAGCACCTCGTCGTCGTCCTGCACGACCGAGTCCGGCGGCAGCCCGCCGTCCTTCACCGACAGCGTCATCGACCCCCGGGTCGGATGGAATCGCAGGCCGAGCTCGCGGGCGGCCGCGATCGAGGCGGACCACAGATCGCCGCCGCCGCGCGGCGCGACGTACAGGTGGTCGGTGGTCGTGGTGCAGCCGCCGAGCGCCAGCTCGGCCAGCCCGACCCAGGCCGACAGGTAGGCGGCCTCCTCGTCGAGCCTGGCCCACAGCGGGTACAGCGCCGTCAGCCAGGAGAACAGCGATCCGTTGATGGCCGGCCCGTACGAGCGGGTGAGGTTCTGGTAGATGTGGTGATGGGTGTTCACCAGGCCCGGCGTGACCAGGCAGCCGGACGCGTCGACGGTCTCGGCCGCGGCGGGCGCCTGGTCGGTCGACGAGCCCACCCCCGACACCAGGCCGCCGGTGATCGCGACCCACCCGCCGGCCAGCTCGCGGCCGTCGTCGTCGCACGTCGCGACCAGCTTCGCGTTGCGCACGAGCAGGTCCGCGGTCGGCTCGGCCATCTGCACCCCCGGGTTTCGCGCTGCGATCAAAACGGCCACCCCACGGTAGCCCGCCGGCCATCCGGCCGTAACGTCGGTCCGGCGACTTACCCGAGGGCGGCCGCGATGATCCGCGCCGACTCGTCCGGGCCGGTGCGCCCGGTGTCGATGGCGAGGTCGTCCGGATGGAGCGGCGACGGGTCGAAATCGGCCAGCAGCTCGCGCAGGCGGACCACGTCGACGAGCTTGTCGTGCGCCACCCGGGAGTCGTTCGCCAGCCGCTCTTCCAAGGCCGAAGGAGACGCGGTGAGCCGCACGAAGACGGTCCGGCCGCCGTGGCCTGCCATGATCGCCCGGGCGGCCTCGCCCGCCTCCTCGAAGCGGGCGCGCGGGTTCGGCCCCGACCAGGCGGAGTTATTGGTGTAGATGAGGCTGATGCCGGCCTTGGCGGCCGCCTTGAACACGCCCCGCCGCATGGCCCGGACCGCCTCGGTGAACGGCGGGCTGCCGAAGGCGAAGATCGGGGTGACGGCGTTGACCGTCAGGTGGTTGTGAAAGAGCGGGATTCCGGTCAGCTCCGACAGTCGCGTCGCGACCGTGAGCTTCCCGCTGGCAGGCGGCCCGTAGATGTAGATCAGCGTTGCCGGGGTTGGTCCGGTTTCGGGTGTGTCGGCGGTCACGGCCGTCACCCTACCGGGCGGCGTCGTCAGCGGGCGGTGGGGTTGTCGACCGAGGCCACGAAGAGCGGCTCGCCGGTGGCCGTGGCCGTGATCAGCAGCAGGTACGGGCGGTTGAAGTCAACGTTGACGACCCCCTGGGCGACCATGGCGGCGGAGGGGGTGATGCCGACCGCGGCGGCGGCGGCGCCGACCGTGCCCTGCTCGGCGACCTGGAGCGTGGCGGCCTGCTGAACGAAGCCGATGGAGCCGGCCTGCGGCGACAGCCCGGTGAAGTCCGCGTCCTGCTGGAACGCCGCACCCATGCCCAGCTCCCCGAGGACCGGCTTCATGTCGCCCGTCGCGCCGCTGGTGTCGAGGTTGATCTTCGGCAGCGACACGTCGGCCAGCCCGGCCCGGGAACCGTCAAGCGACCGGGTGATCGCCGTCAGCGAGGCCATGCTCGGCAGGGCGCACGACGCGGACCCGGCCGGCGGCAGCAGCGCGGTCATCGCGAGCCTGCCGCCCCGGTAGGGGAGCGAGACCGCCTGCCAGCCGCCGCCGGCCGCGTAGCGGAAGTCGTCGCCGTTCATGAACGTCGCCGTGACCGGCTTCGCGCCTGCGGAGGTGAACGGCGCCGGCCCGGTCCGGCTCGGGTCGAACGGGGTGGCCCACTTCGCGTCCAGGTAGAGCGCCGACGTCAGCACCCAGCCGATGTCGTCGAGCATGCCCGCGTTGACCAGCTGGCTGATGTGCCCGCGGGTCGCGGCCGAGATCGCCTGGTTGATCTCGGCCGCCGCCTTGGCCGGGTCGGTGCTGAACGGCGCCTGGGCGACCCCCGCGTGGTAGCCGGTCGCGACCGCGTCCAGGTAGGAGCGGAGCGTGGTCAGGGCCGGGTCGGCCCACACCTGGTCGCTCGCGGCCAGCGTCACTCCCGGCCCGTCCAGGCTGCCGAGCCCCTTCATCCGGGCCTGGAGCTCGGCCTCGAGCGTGGCCCGGGAGGCGCCGGCGGGCAGGTCGAGCCCCCGGGCCATCGCGGTCGCGGTCGCGCCCCGCGCCCCCAGGTAGGCCATGCCGAGCGCGCTGGCGAGCGTGCTGGGCGAGAAGACCAGGTTCTGGCCCGGGTTCTGCGCGCACCAGGCGCGCAGGACGGCGAGCCCGAACCCGGTGTCGGCCGCCGCCAGCGGCCGGGGGCTGACGGCCGGCTCGGCTGTCGCCACGCCGCGCACCATGACCGCGTCCACCGCGGGGGCGGCGGCCGGGGCCGACCCGCAGCCGACAACGGCGGCCGCCGTGCAGACGGCCGCGAGCAGTCCGAGCGGGGTCCTGGTCCGATGTCTCATGCCCCTTGGACGCCCTCCACTCCTGATCGGTTCCGCCCGCGACCACAACGGCCGTCCGGATCTGTAACTCTCCGTTAACGACTCGGCGCGCCAGCCGAAATCCGCGGTTACCATCGTCGGATCATGATGGGGGTTGCACCCGGCGCCGGAGAGGATCTGGGCTTTGCCGACAACTGAGGCCGCGTCCTACGACTACGTGATCGTCGGCGGCGGATCGGCCGGGTGCGTGGTCGCGTCCCGCCTCGCCGCCGCCTCGCCCGACGCGACCGTGGCGCTGATCGAGGCCGGCTCGAACGGGCGCGGCGTCGCCCAGATCGTCGACCCGCCATCCTGGACGAAGCTGTCAGGCACCGCCCTGGACTGGGGCTACGCCTATCATCCGGCCAAGCCGGTGGCCGGACGGCCGATCGCGATCCCGCGGGGGAAGGTTCTCGGCGGCTGCAGCGCGACCAATGCGATGCAGTGGTATCGGGGCCACCCGGCCGACTACGACGCCTGGGAGGCGGCCGGGGCGGCCGGCTGGAACTACGCGGCGATCCTGCCCTACCTGCGGCGCAGCGAGGACTGGGAGGGCGGCGGATCCGCCTAGCGAGGCGCGGGCGGGCCGATGCGGGTCACCAGGCCGCCGGAGCCGCATCCGATCGCGGCCGCGATGCTCGACGGCGCTTCCGCGCTCGGCCTGCCCAGGCTCGACGACGCCAACGCGGGGGACAACTGCGGCGTCGCCCTGGCCAACCTCAACATCGCCGAGGGCCGGCGGTTCAGCGCGGTCAACGGGTACCTGCCCGCCTGGGCGCCGCCGCCCGCGCCCGGCCAGGTTCCGGTCGGCGCCTGGACCCAGCCGCCCGACCCGCCCGCCAACCTCACCGTGCTGACGGGGTCGACGGCAGTCCGGCTCGGCTTCACCGGCTCGCCTCGCGGCGGCGGCGGCGACGGCACCCGCTGCAGCTCGGTGTTCCACACCGTGCGCGGGTCGCTGCGCCAGACCCGCGCCCGGACCGCGGTGGTGCTCGCGCTCGGCGCCTTCGGCACGCCCGAGCTGCTCATCAGGTCCGGCATCGGCGATCCGGCCGACCTCGGCCGGCTCGGCCTGCCGGTCCGGGCGGCGCTGCCCGGCGTGGGCGCGCAACCTGCAGGACCATCCGCTGGTGATGGGCGTCAACTTCCGCGCCCGCAGCCGCCTCGGCCTCGCCCGCGACAACGGCGGTGGCGCGATCATGAACTGGCGCAGTTCCCGGGCGCCCCGGCCCGACCTGCACGCGTTCGTCGTCCAGGGGCGGCACGCCTATCCGGAGGCCGCCGCCCGGTACGGGCTCGGCGGTGACGCCGACGTGTTCGCGATCTCGCCCGGGCTGCTCGGCTCGCGCGGCGTCGGACGGCTGACCGTGCGCGATCTGTCGGCGGCGGGCCCGGCCGCAGTCGAGCTCGAGTCCGGCTTCCTGACCGAGCAGGCCGACGTGGACGCCCTGGTCGAAGCGCTCGAGACCGTCGTCGAGCTCGCCGCCACGGCCGCCTACCGCAGCCTGATCGCCGGGCCGGCGATGCCGCCCGGCCGGCTATCGCGGGCGGACAAGGAGGCGTTCGTCCGGGAGAACTGCTCGACGTTGTGCCACCCGTGCGGCACCGCCGCGATGGGCACCGGGCCGGACGCGGTGGTCGGCCCGGATCTGCGGGTGCGCGGGCTCGACGGGCTCTACGTGGCCGACGCCTCGGTGATCCCGGTCATCCCCGCCTGCGACATCCAGGCGCCGGTCATCGCGATCGCCGAGCGCGCCGCCGACCTGATCGCCGCCCATGCCTCCGGTGCGCCGCCGGACGTTCATCCCTGAGCCCTCCCGCGCTGGCCGGTACGACATCAAGGCGGCGTACAAGTTCCCTTGTGAAAACCCTAGGCAAGCGTTCAGCGAGTCTGCTCACGACCGCCGCTGCTGACGGCGGGCGCACTGGTCACGGCGGGGGCGCTCGCCCTGCCCGCCAGCGCCCAGCCAGCCAGGCCCGCCGCGCGCAGGCACCGTCTCTCACGAACTCACCGTCCGTCAGATTCTCTTCGGCCAGAAGCTGCACCACAAGTTCCGGGTGAACGGCACCGGCGCCTGGCGCTCGGAGCCCCTGACCAGCCCCGATGACATCACCGAGCTCGGCCGTCACCTGTTCGTCACGTTCCAGAACGGCGTCGGCCCGCAGGGCCAGCCGAGCACCGACGGCAACACCGACAGCACCGTCGTCGAGTTCACGCCCGGCGGCCGCGGTGGTCAGGCAGTGGGACGTCGACGGGCAAGTGCGACGGCCTCACCGCCGACCCGGCTGACGGCAAGGTCATCGCGACCATCAACGAGGACGCCAACTCCAGCCTGGACACGATCACCCGGTCGCGACTCGGGCGCCGGTGCAGCACTACCGCTACAGCGAGCCGCTGCCGCACAACGGCGGCACCGACGCGATCTCCATCTACCACGGCCAGATCCTGATCAGCGCCTCGGCGCCCGGCACGACCGGCGCGGCCGCGCCGCAGCCGACCTACCCGGCCATCTACGTCGATCACGCTGCACCGCGCACGACCGGGATCGCCCAGGTCCGCGCGCTCTACTACGACGAGGCCCTGGCGAAGGTCGTCAACTGGGCCCGGACGCAGGCAAGCTCGTCCGCCTCGCGCTGACCGACCCGGACTCGAACGAGGTCGTCCCGTGGTCCTCGCCCGCGGTTCGCGGGCGACTTCATGCTGACCACCCAGGGTGACAAGGAGCAGATCTTCGTCCCAGCCGGACCGGCTGGCGGGCAGCCGCCTGGAGGTGCTGCAGCCTGTCGCAACTCGGTCGACGACACCGCCTGGGCGACCGCTCCGCCGGGGCGCCTTGTACACGACCGACCAGACCGCCGACACGGTCGACGAGGTGTACGGGTGCGCTTCACGGTCGGGACCGTCGTACGTCGGCGGTGACCCCGTGCGACGCCAACGACGCCCCGGCCGTCTGCCCGGCGCCCGGCTTCCCGCCGAACTACCTCGCCACCGACAACCTGAAGACGGGCGCGCTGACCCCGGTTAAGACGTCGGCCCCCGGGTGCACCCCCAGGGCATGATCTTCGTCAGGTTCGACCCGGCCCGGCGTGATCACCATCGGCCGTGCGGCACGGAGGCCGCCGGGCTCAACCGGCGAGGGTTTCTTTCACCTGGCCGACAGTGCGAAGTAAAGGATGCCGACAACGCCTGGCAGCGAGTCGACGACGGTGCCCACCAGGGACTTCATCCCGAGGAAGTGCCAGGCCGCGAGGAAGATGATCGTCAAGATGCAATAGACGGCGTTGTGGGCGATCGCGGACTTCCGCTTCTTCACGATCAATCGAACCAGAACGACCGCGTACGCCGCCAAGATGACGTTGCTGACGAGGTAGAACGCGATGTAGCCGCATGGCAGTGGCGCGCTAAGGCGAGCGTGGGACGGGTTTGCGTGGATGATGACGGAGGCGACAGTCAGTCCCAGCCCGTGCAGGAACCCTATGGCCAGGACGACGACATAGACCGCCAGAAGACCACCGATCCGCTGCGCCGGGCGATTGGACTCGCTCGTCGCTCGCGCCTGGAGGAGGGGGCCGGACGTGCGCAGGTGCGCGGGCGTAAGGCCGATTATCCGGCCAGCGACGAGCACCGCGATGATCGCTATGAGCACGAATGGCATCTGGTTGATCCTCTCGGAGAGCGCACGGTCTGGCACTCTTCTGAAGATCATCGTGCAGCCATGCTCTGGGAGCGATGGTGCCAGCCCGCCACTTCCGGGTGGGGTTACCCCCACCGCTGTGCCTGCTCTTTCCACCGCGCGCGCCGCCCGGACCCCGCTGTGGCTGGCGTTCACCGTGCCCGCTGACCTCGCCCCCCGGCCGCTGACCTACAAACCCAAGGAAAAATCTTCATTTACGCGGAGCGTCGTAACGGCGGTCACCCGCAGGCGCGAAAAGCAGCGCCCCGCGCCAGTCCCGTCGCGCGGCCCGATCTCAAGGCAAAGACAATGCGAAAGTCGCCTCCGGCGGGGCCTCGACACCCGGTACTGCACACGGCGGGTATGCCAGGATGAACCGCGTGCCTACCGACCAGAATCCCGCCGGGGGACCTCCGTCAGGCTTACCGCGCCGTCCGCCGTTTCTGCAGATCCGCCGAGGGTCAACGACTATGACGGCATCGCCGAGGCGTACTCGGCCGAAAACGAGGCCAACCTCGTCAATGCCTATTACGAGCGGCCCGCGATGCTGGCCCTGGCCGGGGACGTGGCCGGCCGGCGGATCCTCGACGCCAGCTGCGGCTCCGGCCCGCTGTACGCGGCGCTGCGCGACCGGGGCGCCATCGTGACCGGCATCGACAAAAGCGCCGGGATGCTGGAGCTGGCCCGGCGGCGGCTCGGTGACGACGCGGACCTGCAGGTGGCCGACCTGGGCAGCCCGCTGCCCTTCCCCGACGACACGTTCGACGATGTCACCGCGTCCCTGGTGCTGCACTACCTGGAGGACTGGGGGCCGGCGCTAGCCGAGCTGCGGCGCGTGCTCAAGCCCGGCGGACGGCTGATCGTGTCCGTCGATCATCCCTTTGCCAATAACCTCATGCACCGCGAGGCCGGCCGCAAGGCCGACTATTTCGCGACCTACAACTGGACCGAAGAGTGGACCAAGGGCGGCCAGAGCGCCCTGATGAGCTTCTGGGCACCGGCCGCTGCACGCGATGACCGACGCCTTCGCCGCGGCCGGCTTCCGGATAGCGGTCATCAGCGAGCCAGCGCCCGCGCGGGATCCGCCCGCGAGCTGTTCCCCGACGACATCGCGGCCAAGCCGCGCTTCCTGTGCTTCCTGTTCTTCGTCTTGCAGGCCGGCTAACCGCCGCGCGGCGGCGGCGCCGGTTCTTATGTCACCGGCACGTCGATCTCGAGAGGGAAGCGCCGATGTCGACGAACACGAAGGCGGAGCCGTGCTGAACGTGAGCGAGGCCGAGCCGTCTAGGGTCAGCACCGAGTCCCGCCCGGCCGTGCTGCCAGCAGGCGGATGAGCCGCTCGTCACGCTTACAGTTAGCGCACCAGCGCGGATCGCAGCGCCGCCAGGTCGGGCGCACCGACGCCGTGCGCCGCGAGGTAGCCGTCTACCGATCCGCTGCCTGCTGCCCTGGCCCGGTCCAGCACGTTCAGGATCAGCCCAGCCGGGGCGGAGAGCGGCTCGGCGGTCACGTTGCCGCCCGTGCCGACGGCCTTCAGCCAGGTAATCACCGCAGCGCTGTCCGGGTCGAGGTACACCGAGCTGAGCGAGCAGCCGCCTCGATCAGCTCATCGGGAACGTCGATCACGGCCAGCACCAGCGCGCTAACGAGGCTCGTCATCGGTACTGGGCCCGCGAGAACAAGTGCTTCGATCGCTGGGATGAACGCCAGCGGCGCACAGTGCCTTGACCGCCGTGCCGATACGAGTCGCCGCTTACATCGATCATGTAGCGGTATTCCGCGCCCACGTCGGCCAGCGGGGGCAGCATGGCCGGGTCGCGGACCACCGGGGCGCGCACGATCCGGGCCGCAGCCCCGCCACGGCGCCCGGCCTTTGCTCCACCCGAGGACCGCGCGCAGGCCACGACGTGAGCAGGTCGAGCCCGGCCAACCAGCGACGCCCTGGCTGCCGAGCCTGTGCAGGCTGTCGGACCGGAACAGGGCCCGCCAGGCCACGCTACCGCCCGCATGCGCCGGGTAACCGCCAACGTCACGCAGGTTGCAAGTGCCCTCCACCCGGAGGTGCCGCCTATCGGCCAGCGCGAGCTCCTGGATCTCGCGCTCCGTGCGCCCGGCAGTCCGCGTCAACTACCCGTTCCCCTCCAGTTGTGCGTTCTCGTACGGCACGATCTCATACCCCGGGTCAACATAAGGGCGGCCGCCACCGACGGCGCTGCGGTCACGCGCCGCTAGCGCGGCACGATCTCAAGCGGGCCGCCCCCGGTGCTGACGGTGAGCGTCCGGTGCGCGGCCGGAGGCGGTGGGAACGTCCACCGTCTGCGACCCGCCCTCGGCTGTCGGCGGTCACCGAGTACGGGCCGCCGGGCACGCTCACGCTCGCCGAGCCGTTCTCGGTGCTGAGCATCACCGCGGCCGGCGGCTGGTCGAACGTGAGCTGGGCCGGGCCGCCGCCGGTGTCGACGAAGACGTAGGCCGGCGCCGAGGCGAAGGTGAGCGCGACCGAGCCGTCCTCGGTCAGCACCGAGGCCCGCCCGGCCGAGAGGTCGCCGGCGAACGGGCCGCCGCCGGTGTCGGCGTCCAGATCCCCGGTCAGGCCGTTCACCGTGACGCCGCCGTCTTCCGAGGTGACCGTGAGCGGTCCGTCGACCCGGCCGACCTGGACGGGGCCGCCGCCGGAGTCGAGGTTCACCCCGGGGGCGGTGACGTCGGAGACCGTGATCCCGCCGTCTTCCGAGGAGATGGTGAGCGGGCCGTCGATGTGGCTGGCCTGCACCGGGCCGCCGCCGGAGTCCAGGTTCGCCCCGGCGGGGGCCGACACGTCGGAGACCGTGATGCCGCCGTCCTCCGAGGTGACGCTGAGCGGTCCGTCGATGTGGCTGGCCTGCACCGGGCCGCCGCCGGAGTCCAGGTTCGCGCCGGCCACGCCCGCCACCGCGATGCCGCCGTTATCGCTCTCGGCGGTGACGGCGACCCCCGACGGCACGGTCACGGTGAACCCGACGCTGCAGCCGGTGTCCGCGCAGGCCGGGGCGGCCAGGGTGAGCCTGCGATCGGACACGGCGGCGGTCACGGCCGGCGCCGGGCCGGGGCCCGGGTAGCTGATCGCCTCGGTGACCGTGATGTGGTGGACGGGCCCGGCGGTGACCTGGATCGGCGCTCCGTAGCTCTCGACGCTCAGGCTGGTGACCGGCTGGGTGACGGTGACCGTCCTCGTCATGGTCGGCGCTGGCGGTGCCGAAGTCGCCTGGCCGCCGTTCCCCGCGCTGGCGATGAGCACGACGACGGGCCAGGCGAGCAGCCCCACCGTGGCCAGGCCGGACACGGTCCAGATCCAGCGGCCGCGGGCGGCCGGGCGGTCGGTGAGCGGGCGGGCCCGTTCGTCGGGTCGCGGTTAGCGTGCGCATGGCAGGTCCACGGTGAGTAGGGTCGGCCCGCCCGGCGGGCTGACGATTTCGAAGGTCCCGTCGACGGAGGCGGCCCGCCTGGCCAGCCCCGTCAGGCCGGTGCCACGGCCCGGGTCGGCGCCGCCGACGCCGTCGTCGGTGACGATGATGTGCAGCCGGTCGCCGGCCTGCGGAGACGACCACCTCCGCCTGGCTGGCCTGGGCGTGCTTGGCGATGTTGGCCAGCCCCTCGGAGACGACGAAGTAGGCGACCGCCTCGATCACCGGCGCCGGGCGGCGCGGCAGGTCCACGCGTGAGCCGGACCGGGATCGGCATCCGGGCCGCCACGCCCGGACAGCGCCGCGTCCAGGCCCCGGTCCTCGAGCACGGCCGGGTGCAGGCCGCGGATCAGGTCCCGCAGCTCGGCCAGCGCGGACTTGGCCTCCTCGTGCGCGTCGGCGATGGCCTGCGCGCGCCTCCTCGGCGGTGCTGGCCTGGGCCCTGGCCATCCCCAGGTTGATGGCGAGGGAGACCAGCCGCTGCTGGGTGCCGTCGTGCAGGTCGCGCTCGAGGCGGCGGCGCTCGGCGTCGGCGGCGTCCACCACCCCGGCCCGGGTCTGCGGTCAGCTGCTCGACCCGGTGCTCCAGTTCCTCGGCGCGGCTCGGGCCGAGCAGCGCCCGGGCCGCCCTGACGTCGAGCGCCTGGACGCCGGCGGTGAGCCAGGGCGCGACGAACAGGCCCGCGACCCCCGCGAGCGTCAGCCAGGCGTCGACCTGGAGGCCGAGAATCCGCGGCAGGTGGGTGGCGTGGGGTCCGGGTACAGGCCGCGGTGCAGCATGCTGCCCGGCCGACAGCCCCCACCCGTAGGCGTAGACGAACAGGTAGATGAGGCTGGCCAGCCAGGTGCCGATGGCCACGATCGCGGCCACGGCCAGCGCCGGCGCGGCCAGCAAGTGGTAGCAGACCTGCCGCCAGGCGGCCTGCGAGCGTGACGTGCGGCGACGATCGCGCGCGGGGATCCGCCAGCGGTACGGCCCCGCCGGGTGCGGCGCTATCGCGATCCCGGCGGTGACCCGCAGCCGGTGCCGGTGCACCCGGGTGAGCAGCGGGAGCAGCAGCAGCGAGCGCGAACAGCAGGCCCCAGCGTCACCACAGCGCCAGAAGAACCTGCACCGGATGTTCGCCGAATCGCCCGTGCGAATGACGCCCGGACCAGATGGCGAACGGGACTGCCACCAGAGCTGCGCCGGGATGCCGGCCGCCAGGTAGAGGGCCTGCCGCCAGGCGCGCGGCGACCACGGCACCGGGCGGCGCTGCCGCTCCGGCGGCCGGGGGCGTGTGCTGTTTATCGACGAGGGTCGCCATGTCATCCACGCTATTCGCCTCGGCCGCCGAAGCCCATCCAGCGCGGTTCACATTCGATGGTGCAGCCAGCTTCACCTCAGGTTCGGAGTCTACGGCTACTGCGCGCATCCACGCGCCCCTGCCATCGTTACGAGCACCGTCAAGCCGATACCCGCAGAGGACTCCGATGAGACGACAGCAGAACGAGCCCGGCGCGGCGGGCGCCGCACCCGGGCACGCCGCGGTGATCCGGCTGGACAACGTGACCAAGGCCTACCAGGGGAGCGTGACCAAGGCCTACCAGCAGGGCGGCAGGCCCGCGCTGGCCGAGGTCAGCATCACGCGTGGCGGCCGGGGAGGTGGCCGCGATCATGGGCCCGTCCGGGTCGGGGAAGTCCACCCTGCTCAACCTCATCGCCGGGCTCGACCGGCCGACCGCGGGAACGGTCACCGTGGCCGGGCAGCGCATCGACACCTGGGGGAGAGCGCCCTCGCCCGGTTCCGCGCCCGGCACGTCGGCATCATCTTCCAGTTCTTCAACCTCCTCGACGACCTGACCGTCTCCGACAACGTGCTGCTGCCCGCCCAGCTGGCCGGCGCGTCCCGGCGGCGGGCCCGGGCGCGGGCGGCCGAGCTGCTCGACCGGATGGGCCTGGCCGACCAGCGCAACGCCTACCCGGCGCGGCTGTCGGGCGGCCAGCGGCAGCGCGTCGCGATCGCCCGGGCGCTGGTCAACTCGCCCGAGCTGCTGCTCGCGGACGAGCCCACCGGGGCGCTCGACACCGCCACCGGCCAGGAGATCGGCCGCCTGCTGAGCGAGCTGAACGCGGCCGGCCAGACGCTGGTCCTCGTCACCCACGACCCGGCGCTCGCCGCCCGGTACGCGGCCCGCACGATCCAGATCGTGGACGGCCAGGTCGCCGACGGCCCGGCCGCCCGGCGCCGCAGGGGCGCACCAGTGAGCGGCCGCGCCGCCCTGGCCCCGAGGCCGCAGGGAACCGGGGCCGGCCCCGGCCGGACGCGGCCCAGGGCGGCAGCTGGCTCGGCCCGGTGCGGACCGCGTCCGGCGG
Source organism: uncultured Actinomycetota bacterium (assembly GCA_963836195.1). Lineage (GTDB taxonomy): Bacteria > Actinomycetota > Actinomycetes > Streptosporangiales > Streptosporangiaceae > Trebonia. The sequence goes on from CAWIIX010000030.1 coordinate 555,338, forward strand.
GATGCGCCGCCACAAGGTCGCAGACGATCGTCATCGCGGTCGTGCTGTTCGTCGCCACCGCCTCCGCCACCCTCGGGCTCGCGCTGCTCGCGGCGAGCAACGGCCCGTTCACGCACGCGTTCTCCGCCCAGCGCGGCGCCGACGTGACCGTCACCGTGAACGCGGCCCGCGCCAGCGACGCGGAGCTGGCCGCCACCGGTCACGTCGTCCGGGGTCACCGCCTTCGGCCGGGCCATTCGCCGAGGCCACCTCCAAGTCAACTTCCAGGGCCAGCCCTGGGGTCAGCTGCAGCTGGCCGGGCGGTCCGCGCCGGGCGGACCGGTCGACGACCTGGTGCTGAACGCCGGGCACTGGGTCGACGGGCCCGGCCAGGTCGTGCTGAACGGCTACGAAGGCAACGGCGGCATCGCCGACGGCAACACCGTGCAGGTGACGAGCGCGCCCGGCAAGCCGACCCTCACCGTGGTGGGCTTCGCCAACTCGATCACCAGCACCGCCGACGGCTGGGTCGCCCCCGGCGAGATCGCGGCGCTCCGCGCGCCCGGCACGCCGGCCACCGCGCAGCTGCTCTACCGGTTCGCCGCCAGGCGGGCAGCGACGCGCAGATCCGCGCCGACGTGGCGGCGATCACCCGGGCGCTGCCCGCGGGCGCGGTCGCCGGCAGCGCCTCCTGGCTCACCGCGCAGTTCCAGGCGGAGGGGAACGGCGCGATCATGGAGCCGTTCGTCGCTCGCGTTCGCGCTCATCGGCCTGGTGATGGCGGTCCTCATCGTCGGCAACGTGATCAGCGGCGCGGTGGTCGCGCAGTACCAGCGGATCGGCGTGCTGAAGTCCCTCGGCCTCACCCCGGCCCAGGTGGTGGCGGTCTACCTGAACCGGGTCGGCTGGCCGGCCCTCGCCGGGTGCCTGGTCGGGGCGGCGGCGGGCGGCCTGCTCTCCGTCTCGGTGCTGCACAAGTCGGCCGGCGCCTACGGCGTCGGCAGCCAGCAGGTGCCGTGGTCGGCGCTGGTCATCGCCCCGGCCGCGATGTTCGCGCTGACCATGATCGCCGCGCTCGGGCCGGCCGTGCGGGCCGGGCGGCTGTCGGCGATCGAGGCGATCGCGGCCGGGCGCGCCCCGCGCTCCGGCCGCGGCTACGCCGCGCACCGGCTGGCGGCCAGGCTCCGCCTGCCGCGCCCGGTCGGCCTCGGCGTCGCCGCGCCGTTCGCCCGGCCCGCCCGCACCCTGGTGACGCTGGCAGCGGTCGCGTTCGGCGCCACCGCGGTCATCTTCGCGGTCGGGCTGCACTCCTCGCTCGAGCCGCGCGGCCGCCGCCCAGACCCTGTCCGCCACGGTCCCGGTGCAGATCCAGCAGGACGGCTACGGCGCCGGCCCGAACCAGACGCCCACCGCCGCGCAGCTCGCCTCGGTCGACCGCCGTGCTGCGCGCCCAGCCGGGCACGGCGCACGAGGTGACGCTCTACGGCGCCAGGTCACCGTCCCCGGCATCTCCCAGCAGGTCCAGGCGCTCGCCTTCGACGGGCCTCCGCCTGGACCGGCTACGCCCTCATCGCCGGCCACTGGTACGACGGGCCGGGCGAGGTCGACGTGAACACCTCGTTCCTCGACGCGAGCGGCCTGGCGGTCGGCGACAGCACGACCGTGGACACCGGGACCGCCCAGGTCACCGTCCGCATCGTCGGGGAGGTGTTCGCCCCGTCACAGCCAGCCGCGCCTGTACGGCGCCGCCAGACCCTGCCCGGCCTGGCCAGTCGGCCAGAACTTCTGGCAGGTCGACGTGGGGCTGCGACCGGGCACCAGCACCGCCGCCTACATCCAGGCGGTGAACGGCAAGCTCGGCGCGAACAGCCCGTTCGCGGCGATGCCGCCACGGAGCGGCGGCCAGTTCTACGTGATCGCCAGCGCCCTGATCGGCCTGCTGGCGCTGATGGTCGCGATCGCGGCCGGGCTCGGGGTGCTCAACACGGTCCTGATGACCACCAGGGACCGGGTGCACGACCTGGGCATCTTCAAGGCGCTCGGCATGCGCCCGGGCCAGGTCGTCACCATGGTCATCTGCTGGGTCGCCGTCCCCGCGATCGTCGCGCCGCGATCGCCGCGCCCGCCGCCGTCGCGCTCAACACCGCCACCCTGCACGCCATGGCGCGCCACCGCGCACACCGGCATCCCGGCCAGCTTCACTCAGGTGTTCGGCCCGGCCAGGCTGGCGCTGCTGTCCCTGGCGGCGCTGGCCATCGCGGTCGCCGGGGCGCTGCTGCCCGCCACCTGGGCCGCCCGCGCCCGCCCGGCCACCGCCCTGCGAGCCGAGTGACACGCCGGCACCGCGGCAAGCGCCGGATGCGGCACGGACGGAAGGCCGTACCGTGGGAGCCGTGCAGGCGAACCGGAATGACGGCACGGCGGACGGGCGGCAGCGCGCCGCTGCGCGTGGTGATCGGCGAGGACTCGGTGCTGCTGCTCGCCGGCCTGGTCAAGCTGCTCGAGAGCGCCGGGTTCGAGGTCGCCGCCACCGCCGGCGACGGCACCGCGCTGGTCGCGGCCGTCGAGCGGGAGCAGCCCGACCTGGTGATCGCCGACGTCCGGATGCCCCCGACCCACACCGACGAGGGCATCAGGGCGGCGCTCGCGATCCGCGGCCGGTGGCCGGACATCGCGATCCTCGTGCTCTCGCAGTACGTGGAGGAGCGGTACGCCGCCGACCTGCTGTCCGCCAACACCAGCAGCGTCGGCTACCTGCTCAAGGACCGGGTCGCCGACGTGACCGAGTTCCTCGACGCGCTGCGCCGGGTCGCGGCGGGCGGCACCGCGCTCGACCCCGAGGTCGTCGCCCAGCTGCTGCTCCGCCGGGGCGCGGACCCGCTGGAGGCGCTGACCCAGCGGGAGCGCGACGTCCTCGCGCTGATGGCCGAGGGCCGCTCCAACGCCGAGATCGGCGCCGCCCTGGTGATCACCGACAGCGCCGTGTCCAAGCACATCAACTCGATCTTCGCCAAGCTCGGCCTGCACCCCGGCGACACCGGCCACCGCCGCGTCCTCGCCGTCCTGCGCTACCTGGGCGCCGCCTGATGGGCGCGGACAACGACAAGAAAACAGCCTCGGACGCCGCTGGCGATCCCTACCACCTGGAGCGGTTCGTCGCCGCGCAGGACGCGGGCGGGACCTACCAGCGGGCGCTGGCCGAGCTGCGCGCGGGCCGGAAGGCCAGCCACTGGATGTGGTTCATCTTCCCCCAGGTAGCCGGGCTCGGGTTGAGCTCGATGGCGCAGCGGTACGCGATCTCCGGCCTGCCGAGGCCCGCGCCTACCTCGGCCATCCGGTGCTCGGACCCCGGCTGCGCGAGTGCGCCGGGGCCGTCGCCGCCGTCGGCGACAGCACCGCCGACCGGATACTCGGCCCGGTCGACGCGATGAAGCTCCGCTCCTGCATGACGCTCTTCGCCGCCGCCGCGCCGGAAGAACCGAGCTTCGGCGAGGTGCTCACGCCGGTACTTCGACGGCGAGCCCGACGAGGCCACGCTCGCCCGGCTCTAGGAGCTGCTGAATTAGGCCTGATCTGGCGGGCGCGCTGGCAGGACGGGGCCGGTGGCGCGTGGTGCTGTGGGGCCTGCTGCCGGGCATGGGGCTGGCTGGGTCTGGCGCCGTGGCCGAGGCGGGGCTGCGGGGCCGGGCCTGCGAGCGGCTGGGGCGGCCGTGTGGCCTGCGCTGGTCAGGTGGCCAGGGCCCAGGTGCCGTCGCGGCGGGTGAGGCCGCGGCCGATGAGGTTGCGGAGGTTGAGGGCGGCGGTGCGGGTTTGAGCCAGGCGTCGTTGGGGGCGGCGCCGCGGTAGCGGAGCTTGAGGCGGCGGCCGCGCTGGGTGGCGACCTGGGCGATGGCGCGCTCGACGTTCGGCCGGTAGCGCCTTGTAGTCCGTCGCGCAGGGCGGGCCACTCGGCGCGGGCGGCGCGGAGCAGGGCGTCGTGCTCGGTGCAGGGTGAGGGTGCCGGCCGCTCTTGGCGGTGGTGCACTGCTGGCGGAGCGGGCAGCCGCGGCAGGCGGCGCCGAAGATGACGGCGCTGGCTGGGCGTGACCGGCCGGGTGATCCCGGCGGGGCAGGTCGACGGTCCCGGCCGCGCTGGATCGACGGCGAAGTCGTCGATGGTGAAGCCGCCGGGGACCGCGGGCTGCAGCGGCCTGCGGCTTGATGACCGCCTGGTGGCCGCCGGCGGCGAGCGCGGCCCGCAGTTCCCCGGTGCCGTAGGCGGAGTCGCCGTACCAGGCCAGCGGCTGCTGCCGTCCTCGCTCGGCCGCTGCGGCCTGTGCGGCGGCGCGACGAACTCGGCGGCGACCGCCGGCGTCGGAGTTCTCGTCGCCGGAGGCCATGGTCAGCTTCTCGCCGGTGATGATCCCGGTCTCGGGGTCGGCGGCCAGGTGGGCCGCGGTAGCCGTCGCGGCGGGTCGACGGCGGACTTGCGGGTGTGCCGGGCCTGCGGGGTCGACGGTGGAGATGACCCGGTCCTCGGCGACCTTGCGGGCGATCCGCCACCGGCCGTCGCGGCCGTCGGAGCCCTCGGCGGGCTCGACGTCCTGCCCGGCGACCAGCGCCAGCAGCGCCAGCGCGGAGGCGGCCGCCTCGTCCGAGGTCCGCGCCCGCGAACGCGGCCACCACCGTGTTCGCGTCGTTGACCAGCGCCGACGACCAGCGCGTCCTTCGCGGCCGGGTCGTCCCAGTCGAGCCTGCGGCTTGCCCGGCTGGGAGTAGTCGTGCCCGGTGCACCGCGCCGCGATCACCGCGGCCGCGCCGGGCACCTCCCGGGCCGCGCGGCGGATGGCGGAGACCAGCTGGGTGACGGTGTCCTGGGTGGCCACCGCGTCGTCCAGGATCGTCGAGTCCACCGCGCGGCGCCGCCGGCCCGCAGGATCCCGGTCTCCTCGACCACCTTCCGCACCGCGTCGTTGACCCGGTGCGGGCGGCCGGAGGCCGCCAGCCTGCGCCGCCAGTAGACCAGGGTGGACGGGTCGAACCCCGGGTCGTCCAGCGCCGCCCCGATCGCCGCCTTCCACCGCACGTCGAACCGGACCGCCTCGGCCGTCTCCCGGTCGGAGAAGCCGTGCAGCGCCTGCAGCGTCAGCACCGCCGCCATCTGCGTCGCCGGCACCGACGGCCGCCCTTGCCGGGCGGCGCGAACAGGTCCGCGTAATCCTCGTCCGGGAACACCTCCGCCCGGTGCTCCGCCAGGAACGCGAACATGCTCCCCGCCGGGACCAGGTGCCCGGCCAGCGCCCCCACGTCCGCCAGCTGCCGGTCCATCCGCTCGAACCCCTGCATGAGCCGATTGTCCCAGGTAATCGAAACGCACTGCCGGCAAAACCCGTAGGCCGGTCACCCCTTTTTCAGCAGTCTCCTAGAGCGGGCGGCAGCCCGGCCCGCCCCTGCGCGCGCCCGGCGGTCGCGGCCGGAGTCCGGGTCGCCGGGTCAAGCGCGTTCGTCCCGATCGCCGCGACCGACGCCTTGTCCGGCGAGACCACGGTCACCGAGGCGCCGCCGGCCGACAGCGCCGCCACCGCCTCCCGCAGCGGCAGCAGCGTCGGGATCGGCGGAGTCCATGCCCATCGGCGAGATCACCGTGATCCGCTCCGCGCCCGCCGCCAGGTCGGCGTTGTCGGTCGAGCGGACCCCGCCGTCCATGTACCGCCGGCCGTCGATCGTGACCGGCGGCCAGACGCCGGGCACCGCGCAGCTCGCGGCCACCGCGTCGATCAGGCTGACGCCGGAGGCCGCGTCGAAGGCGGTCATCGTCCCCGAACCGCAGTCGACGGCGATCAGCTTCGTCGGCGTGGCCGGCCAGGCGGCCGACGGCAGCCTGCCCTCGACCACCGCCCGCCGCTCCGCCTCGGGCACCGTCTGCGCGTCGAGCGCGAACCGGCCGAACTGCCTGAGCATGTCGTCCGGCGACACCGCCCTGGCCATATACGGCTGGATGTCGGCGCCGAACTTCGCCAGGTCGAGCTCCACCGTCAGCTCCCGCGACTGCAGGGCCGGCTCGGCCTGCCGCGCGAACAGCTCGTCAAGACCGAGCCCGCCGCCCAGCTGCGCCGCCACCGTCGCCCCGGCCGAGGTGCCGATCACCAGGTCCGCCCCGGTCACGTCCTGTCCGGCCTCGGCCAGCCCGGCCAGCACCCCGGTGATCCACGCGATCCCGGCCACCCCGCCGCCGCCGAGCACCAGCGCCGATCCGATCGCCACCATGCATCTCCTCGCCTGCCTCGATAAGACAATCGATCATAGTGAACGGACCGTGAGTTCCCGCCTCTCCGCCCATGTCCGCGGCCGGCCGTGGCGGACGTATCGTTGGCGGGCCGGAACCTCGTCAGGCTGGAGTCCAGATGCGCCCCGCAACCAGGCCGCCCGCGCTGATCCCCACCGCGACCCGGTCGCTGCCCCTCGCGGTGGCCGCCAAGGGCGCGCGGATCTTCGACGAGTCCGGCCGCGACTACATCGACGCCTCATCGGGACCGCTGGCGGTCAGCCTGGGGCACGGCCACCCGAAGGTGCTGCGGCCCTCGGCGACCAATTCGAGGCCGTCGACTACGTGCACCGCACCCAGTTCAGGAACGAGGCCGCCGAGCACCTGGCCAACCTGGTCACCGCCAGGCTCGGCGGCGGCCTCGACCACGTGCTGTTCGTCGGCAGCGGCTCCGAGGCGAACGAGGTCGCGATGAAGGCCGCGCACATGTACTGGGCGGCGCTCGGCCAGCCCGACAAGCACCGGTTCGCGTCGGGCTCCGTCAGCTATCACGGCAACACCGTCGGCGCCCTCGGCGCGTCCGGCCAGCCCCGGTACGCCGCCCCCTACCGCCCGCTGGTCCAGCCGGGCGAGCGCATCACCGCCCCCCAGGTCTACCGGCTGCCGGTCCCGGCGGGCAGCACCGCCGAGGCCGAGTGCATCGCCAGGCTCCGCGACGATTTCGCGCGCCTCGACGCCCGCCGCACCGCCGCCGTCCTGCTGGAGGGGGTCGGCGGGTCCGGCAGCGGCGTGCTCGTCCCGCCGCCGGGCTACCTGGAAGAGCTCCGCCGTCTGTGCGACGCCAGCGACATCCTCTGGATCTGCGACGAGGTCATGTCGGGGTTCGGCCGCACCGGCGGCTGGTTCGCGTTCCAGCGCGCGAACGCGGTCCCCGACATCGTCACGTTCGCCAAGGGGCCGGCGGCGGCGCGGTGCCGCTCGGCGGCGCCGCGCTCTCGCACCGGGTCTGGGAGCGGATCAGCCGCGTCCACCCGGCCATGCCGGCCGGCCACACCTTCACCAACGCGCCGCTGGCGTGCGCGGCCGGCGTCGCCACCATCGAGGTGCTCGAGGAGGAGCGCGTGCTGCCGCGGGTGACCGAGCGCGGCGGCTGGCTGGGGGAGCGGCTGCGGGCGCTGCAGGACGACTTCGCGTTCGTCGGCGACGTTCGCGGCGTCGGCTACATGTGGGGCCTGGAGTTCGTCGCCGACCCGGCGACGGCCGCGCCGCCCGACCCCGCCCTCGACGTGACCGCCCAGGCGGTCGCCGCCGCGGCCGACAGCGGGCTGATCGTCTACCCGGCCCGCTGCTGCATCGACGGCACCCGGGGGGACGCGTTCATCGTCGCCCCGCCCCTCACCGCAACCGACGAGGAGCTGGCCGAGCTCCTCATCCGCCTGCGGGCGACGCTGGTCAGCCTGCGTGCACTCTTCCCCAGCTGAACGCTGGAACGGCTCGTTGCGCACGCGCCGGAATCGGGCTACTGATGTCCGGTTGAGTTCTGGTCCACCGGCCGGCCGGCTCCGCCGCCGCCGGCCGGGGCCGAGCGAGCCGGCCACGGCGAAGGCGGCGATGAACAGCGCGGCGATCACCCACAGGGCGCTGAGCAGGCTCACCGACTGGGCGAGGGCGCCGATGGCGGGCGGCCCGGCCAGGTTGGCGAAATAGCCGATGGAGGCGACCACGCTGATCCGGGCGGCCGGGTCCGGCCCGCTTTCGGCGGCCGACGGACATGCCGAGGGGGAAGCCCATCGAGACGCCGACCGCCCACAGGGCCACCCCGATGAGGATGATCCAGGGGTTCCCGGCCTCGATGAACAGCGCGATCCCGATGACGCCGAGGGCGGTGGTGAGGCGGACGGTGCGGACCCGCCCGAGGCGGTCGACGACCGGGCCGGCGAACAGCCGGGTGAGCCCCTCGCAGGCGGCGAAGACGGTGAAGAACAGCGCCGCGATGGCGGCGCTCTGGCCGTGGTCGCTGTGCGTGGCCAGCGTGAGCCAGCTGTTGGCGGAGCCCTCGCCGAGCTCGCAGCCGAGCATGACGACGCCGATCAGCAGCAGTCGCCAGTCCAGCCAGCCGCGCAGCCACTGGCGGAACCTGCGCCGCCCGGTCCTGCGGCGGCCCCGCGGCCGGCCCGTGCTGCCCGGGCGGGATCCCGGCCGCCACCCAGAACGCGGCCGCCACGATGACGACCGCCTCGCCGATGAGCTGCGTGGCCGGGGTGATGCCGAGCGCCGCGCAGGCCGCGCCGATCCCCGACCCGACGGCGGCGCCGATCGACCAGGCGGCGTGCATGCTCGGCAGCAGGGTGCGCCCGGCGGTCCGCTCGACGGCCGAGCCCTCGACGTTGATGAGCACGTCGAGCGTGCCGATGCCCGCCCCGGTGATCACCAGGGCGACCGCCACCAGCGGGACCGACTTGACGATGAGCGCGAGCGCCATGACGCGTGATCGCGACGGCGACGACCCCGAGCGCTCCCGCCAGCGCCCGGCGGGCGCCCAGCCAGTGCAGGAGCGGGGTGGACCCGAGCAGCCCGCCGATGGCGCCGACGGTCACGCCCGCCAGCAGCAGCCCGATCGTGGCGGTGTCGATGCCGAGCTCGGTTTTGATGGCCGGCAGCCGCGGTCCCCAGGCCGAGAGCGCGATCCCGCCCAGGGCGAACGCGGCCGTGATCGCCCAGCGCCAGCGGGCCAGCGTCCGGCCGTCGGCTGCGGGCACGGGATTGCCGTCCACGGTGCCTCCGTTCAAAAACCTTCCGCTGGAAGGTATCACGCCGGCGGATACATCCCAATCCCGGTGAAGGTCCTAGACCGCGTCTGGCCCGCTGCCCGAGGGGGCAGCAGACGGTCCAGGATTGCCAGCGAGCGGCCGACGTCGACCGTGTCCGGATCGAGGAGCCACTGGATCTGCAGGCCGTCGGACGCGGCGATCACCAGCGCGGCCGCGTCCATCGGGTCGATGCCAGGACCGAGATCGCCCTCGGCGATCCGTGCGGCCAGCGTCGCCCGCAGCGACCGGAACCGGCCGCGCACGAATTCCCGCGTCAGCCCATGCTGCTCCTGCAGCGCATCGGTGCTGAGGGTGGCGTACAGCTCGACCAGGCCAGGGATCGAGCGGTTGCGCTCGGCCGCCTCGATGATCACGCTCACGGCGGAGGAGCCCGCCGGCGGCCCGTCCCCGGCCGCGCGGGCCTCGTGCGCCCGGTACGCCTCCACCAGCAGCTCGTCGCGGGAGGAGAAGTAGTGGCGCAGCGCCGTGTGGGACACCCCGATCGCCTCGCCCACCGTCCGCAGCGACGCCCGGTCCACGCCGCGCTGCGCGAGCAGGGCGATCACGCTGTCGAGGATCTGCTGCCGGCGCCGCACCCCCTTCGGGTACGAGCGGCGGGCGGTCCTGCCCGCGGGTGTCTGCTCCGTCACCCCGCCATCGTAGGAGCTGGGCCACAGGAGCTGGGACTTAATCAATTGTGCGGGTCTGCCATGATGGCGGGCGTGGGTCATATCGAGGTCGCGCACGTCGACTACTACCTCCCCGACGGCCGGATGCTGCTCAGCGACGCGAGCTTCCGGGTGGGTCAGGGCGCGGTGGTGGCGCTTGTCGGCCCCAACGGGGCGGGCAAGAGCACGCTCGCGCGGCTCATCACCGGTGAGCTCCAGCCGGAGGCGGGAACGGTCACCACCAGCGGCGGCGTCGGGGTCATGCCCCAGTTCGTCGGGTCGGTGCGGGACGACAGGACCGTCCGCGACCTGCTCGTCTCGGTCGCGAGGAAGGGCATCAGGGACGCGGCCAGGGCGGTCGACGAGGCCGAGCTCGCGATCATGGAGCGCGACGACGAGAAGGCCCAGATGGCGTACGCGCAGGCGCTCAGCGACTGGGGCGACGCCGGCGGCTACGAGGCCGAGACGATCTGGGACATGTGCACGATGGCCGCCCTCGGCCTGCCGTACGAGAAGGCCCAGTTCCGGACCGTGACGACGCTCTCCGGGGGCGAGCAGAAGCGGCTGGTGCTCGAGGCGCTGCTGCGCGGCCCGGACGAGGTGCTGCTGCTCGACGAGCCCGACAACTACCTGGACGTGCCGGGCAAGCGCTGGCTCGAGGACCAGCTCAGGGACACCCAGAAGACCGTGCTGTTCGTCTCCCACGACCGGGAGCTGCTGGCCAGGTCGGCGTCACGGATCGTCGCGGTCGAGCCGGCCCCGGGCGGGTCCGACGTATGGGTGCACGGCAGCGGGTTCGCGTCCTTCCACGAGGCGCGGGCGCAGCGGTTCGAGCGCTACGAGGAACTGCGCCGCCGCTGGGACGAGAAGCACGCCCAGCTCAAGCGGCTCGTCGTCGACATGCGCCAGTACGCCGAGCGCAGCGACGCGATGGCCTCCCGCTACGCCGCCGCGCAGACCCGGCTGCGGATGTTCGAGGACGCGGGCCCGCCGCCCGAGCCGCCCCGCAAGCAGGACATCAAGATGCGGCTGCGCGGCGGCCGCACCGGGACCCGGGCCATCACCTGCCAGGGCCTCGAGCTGACCGGCCTGATGCGCCCGTTCGACCTCGAGGTCTTCTTCGGCGAGCGGGTGGCCGTGCTCGGCTCCAACGGGTCGGGCAAGTCGCACTTCCTGCGGCTGCTGGCCGGCCAGCCGGTGAACCACGCCGGGACCTGGAAGCTGGGCGCGCGGGTCGTCCCCGGCTACTTCGCCCAGACCCACGCGCACCCCGAGCTGGAGGGCAAGACCCTCGTCGGCGTGCTCTGGGACAGCTACGCGCGCAACCGCGGCGCCGCGATGAGCGCGCTGCGCCGATACGAGCTCGACCGGCAGGGCGATCAGCTCTTCGACCGGCTGTCGGGCGGACAGCAGGCGCGGTTCCAGATCCTGCTGCTCGAGCTCGAGGGCTCGACCGCGCTGCTGCTCGACGAGCCGACCGACAACCTCGACCTGGAATCGGCCGAGGCCCTGCAGGAGGGGCTGGAGGCCTACGAGGGCACGGTGCTGGCGGTGACCCACGACCGGTGGTTCGCCCGGACCTTCGACCGGTTCCTGGTCTTCGGCGCCGACGGCGTGGTCCGCGAGACGGCCGAGCCGGTCTGGGACGAGACCCGCGTCAAGCGCGCCCGCTAGCTGCCCCGGTACGTGGAGTAGGAGTACGGGGAGAGCAGCAGCGGCACGTGGTAGTGGCCCGGGGCGCCGTCCGGGGTGACGGTGCTGAAGGTGATGACGACCTCCGGGTAGAACGTCGCCACGGCCCGGATCGGAGAAGTACGGGCCGGTGGCGAACGTCAGCCGGTACACGCCGCAGGCCGTCTCGGCCGCGAACCGGATCCGGCCGTCGGCGTCGGTGACGCCCGCCTCGGCCGAGCGCCACGATCCGCCGGGATCTTGTTGCGACAGCGAGACGGACACGCCGGCGGCGGGACGGCCGGCCACCGCGTCGAGGATGTGGGTGGAGACGGTCACGACGCGAGGGCCTTCGCCACCCGCAGACGGGTAATCATGCGCAGCTCCGTGGCAGCCACGGTCCGTTCGATATCGGCATTGTTTTTCAGCCTTTCCCGCAGCGCCCCGAGCATCTGATCCCCGGTCAGGCCGGTGGCGCAGATGAGGAAGACGTGACCGAAGCGATCCTCGTACTCGGCGTTGCCGGCCGCCAGCGCCGCCCGCGTCGCGTCGGTCACGCCGGACTGCTCGGCCGCCGACTGGCCGCTCGCGCGACGCGAGCGCCGCCGCGGCGTCGGCCACGCCGGACTGCTCGCCGCCGACTGGCCGCGACCCGGGCGCCGATGCGCGGGTGGCGGTCCATTGCCTCCAGCACGTCGGACCAGGTCAGCGACTCGAAGGCGACATCAACGGCGGCTACCGCGGCGTCGGCCGACGGATACGGCCGGCCGGCCGCCATCGCCTGCGCGAACCGCCGCGACCCGCAGCAGGCCAGCATCGTCGCGACCGCCTCGTCGGCGGGCGCGGCGTTGAATGCGGCCAGCGTCATCGGGAGGGCCTCCTTGGTGGCAGCCACGCGATCTCCCACGCTACCGGCGCGAACCGGCGAACCGGCAGAGTCACCGGCGGAGTGGCGTAACGCGGGCCGAACACTTTTGTAGCTTCCGCTAAACACACGCGGGTTACGGTGGCCCGGTCGCCAACTGGAGGTGCGTGTGAGCCCGGTAGAAGCCCTTGATGTCGTGCGGGAGCAGCCGCAGGTGCTCGCGACCGGAGCAAGAGAAGGCGGCGTTCCCGTCGACTCGCACGAGCGGCTGCTCGCCAGCGTGCCGACGCCGGTGCTGCGGTCGTTCACCGAGCGGCTGCTCGGCCCGCTGGCCGACTACGACGCCCGCCACCACGCCGAGCTGCTGCCCACCCTCCGCTCGTTCCTGGCCTGCGACGGCTCCTGGTCGGCGTGCGCGTCGCGGATGTACGTCCACGTCAACACCGTCCGCTACCGCATCGGCCGGATCGAGGCGCTGACCGGCCGCGACCTTTCCGCCCTGGCCGACCGCGTCGACTTCTTCCTCGCCCTCCGCGGCGCCTAGCCGGGGAAAACGGCGAAACGTCCCGGTGCATATGCTTTCCTCGTGGAATCCGTGGCGGTGCTGTCCGACATCCATGGGGTGCTGGCCGGGCTGCCGCGGTCGAGCTTCGGCGGACGGGGTACGACGTGCCCGCCGCGTGCGCCGCGGTGTGCGCGCAGTCGTCCTATCCGGACATCGCCGAATGGACCGACTACTTCCTGCACTCCCGTGCCAACGACGTGGACGCGCTCGCCGTCATGGCCCCCCGCGACGGGCGGTAGCGTGGCATTGTCGTTAGGGCGGTGAGCGCGAGAGGGGTCTCATGCCGGATGCGATCGTCGTCGAGGGCCTGACCAAGAGCTATGGGGATTTTGTCGCATTGCGCGACGTCTCATTCACCGTTGAAGCAGGGACGATCTTCGGGCTGCTCGGCCCCAACGGGGCCGGGAAGACGACCGCGATCCGGATCTTGGCCACCGTCTTGAAGCCGTCCGGCGGACGGGCGACGATCCTCGGCACCGACGTGATGCGACAGCCCGGCCTGGTCAGGTTTGATATCGGCCTGGCGGGCCAGTTCGCGGCGGTCGACGAGCAGCTGACCGGCCGGGAGAATCTCCGGCTGGTCGGGCGGCTGGCGCAGCTGCGGCCGAAGCTGATCCCGGCCCGGGCGGACGAGCTGCTGGAGCGGTTCGGGCTCCGCGACGCCGCCAACAAGCCGGTCAAGTCGTATTCAGGCGGCATGCGCAGGCGGCTCGACATCGCTTCTGCGCTCGTCCAGCGGCCCCGGGTGCTGTTCCTTGACGAGCCGACGACCGGCCTCGACTTGCAGAGCCGGGGTGCGCTGTGGGAAATGATCCGCGAGCTCGTTCGCGGCGGGACCACGGTACTGCTCACGACCCAGTACCTCGAGGAGGCCGACCAGCTGGCTGATCGGATCGCGGTCATCGACCATGGCCGGATGATCGCGAACGATACCCCGGCCCGGCTGAAGGCGGTGTTCGGCAGCACCATCTTGGAGCTGGCCTACCCGGACGCCGCTGCCGCAGCGCGTGCGGCCGGAATCCTAGACGGCAGCCAGGCCGATCACCTCGAGGTGGACCGGGCGACCCTGCGGCTCAGGACCCAGGACAGTGTCCAGGTGCTCGGTGACGTGCTGCCGAGGCTGGAGCAGGCCGGGCTGCGGCCCGACCAGCTCGTGGTGCGCGACCCGAGCATGGACGACGTGTTCCTCGCCCTGACCGGCACGCCCAACCCGGATCCCAGTCGGCCGCGGGCTTGGACGAGGATGATTATCAGGCCCGCGAGGGGAGCACCACATGAGCCTGCCGCCCGACACGGTCAGCGCCGCCGACAGCGCGCTGGTCGTGGGCGTCCCGGCCGACGAGCGTCGGCCCCGTGACTGGCTTTCGCCGGTCCGCGACACGTTCTCGATCACCTGGCGCAACCTCATCGGCATCCGACGGGTGCCGCAGCTGATGGTCTTCACGCTGATCCAGCCGGTGATCTTCGTCTTGCTGTTCACCTACGTCTTCGGCGGGGCGATCAAGGGACTGCCGCCCGGCGTCACCTACGTCGACTACCTGATTCCCGGCGTATTCGTGCAGACCGCCGTTTTCGGCTCGATCATCACCGCGGTGGGGATGGCGACCGACTTGAAGAGCGGGATCATCGAGCGATTCCGCTCGCTTCCGATGTCGCCCTCGGCCGTCCTCGTCGGACGCTCGATGAGCGACCTCACCAGGAACGTCTTCGTGGTGATCCTGATGGCCATCGTCGGCTTCCTGGTCGGCTTCCGCTACGGCAGCGGGCTGGGCAAGTTCCTGCTCGGGATGCTGCTCGTGCTCGCATTCGGATACGCGATGTCGTGGATCTTCGCGATGGTCGGCATCGCGGTCAAGGACCCAGAGACGGCGCAGGCGGCGGCCTTCCCCATCCTCGCCCCCCTCGTGTTCGCCTCCTCGGTCTTCGTGCCGGTGAGCACGATGCCTGGCTGGCTGCAGGCCTTCGCGGAGCACCAGCCGGTCTCGCTGACGGCCTCGGCGGCCAGGCAGCTGATGATCGGGATTCCGGCCGGCAACGACCTGCTCTGGTCGATCGTCTGGATCGTCGGCATCATCGCGGTGTGCGCTCCGCTGGCGGTGCGGCTGTACAGAAGATCCGTCTAGAGCAATCGGCGCATCCTGATCTCGGGTATCGCCGGGTCAGACGGCAACGGCTGTCTCTCCCCGGTTAGCGTGAAGCCGCACCTCTCGTAGAGCTTGCGGGCCGGGGCGTTGGACTCGGTGACCCACAGCAGGAGCCAGGCGTGGTCCCGGGCCTTCGCCCAGTCGGCGGTCGCGCCGATCAGGGCCTCGCCCACCGCGTGGCCCCGCGCGGAGGGGCGCACCCACATCGACACCACGTCCGCGACGCCGTCCGCCACGTAGACGCCGGCCAGCCCGGCAGGCTCGGGGTTCTCTGGCAGGTAGGCGAAGTAGGTGACGCTGCGGTCGTTGATCCGGCCGCGCCACTGCTCCTCGGTAAACGATGCCTCTCGCGCGTAGCTCGAGCCGAACGCGGACGGGGCCTCCCGCAACGCGGCCAGCCGGACGTCCCGCAGGGCCTCCCAATCATCAGGTTTCACTTCACGCACCACGACCATGCCGCCCATGGTCTCGGCCGTCGGCCCGTCGGCGCAACCGACTTTCCCGCTACTCGATGATTTCCACCGGGTCGCCGACCCGGATCAGGCCGGGGGAGTCGGGGATGAGGTTCTGCCCGAAGATCAGGCTCTTGCCGAACCGGCGGTGGCGGGCGAGCATCCGCAGCGGCTGCCTGCCGCGCTCGCCGGTCGTCTGGTCGGTGGTGGTGACCACGCACCGGGCGCAGGGCTTGGCGACGCGGAAGGAGACCGACGCCGATCCGGATCCGCCGCCACCGGTCCTCGGCCCACGGCTCGTAGCCGGACACCACGACGTTCGGGCGGAACCGGTTCATCGGCACCGGCTGGTCGCCGGCGGCGGTCAGCCACTGGCCGAGCTGGTCGAGCGAGCCGGCGCTGGTGAGCAGCAGCGGGTACCCGTCGGCGAAGCTGACCGACGTCGCCGTCCGCGCCGAACTCGGGGTCCACCGCCCGCCTGGTCGGGTCATCCAGGTAGACCAGCCGGACCGGCTGCCCAGGTAGGCGGAGAACCAGGCGTCGGCCTCCGGCCCGGCCGCGGCGGCCAGCACCGTCGACCGCCACACGGTCACCTTGAGCAGCTCGGGGAGGTCGCCCGGGGCGGCAACCCGGAGCGACGGATAGCCGTCGGCGGACACGGTGATGTCCGCGCCCGGGCCGTAGCTGACGACGAGGCGCGCCAGCGCCGGATGCTCGCGCTGGGTGACGAACTGGCCGTCGGCGTCGACCAGCAGCCAGCGGCGGTCGCCCGCCAGCCCCCAGGGCTCGACGACCGCCTGGTCGAGGTCGACCGCCCGGCAGCCCTTCAGCGGGTAGATGTGAACCGAAGCCGAGCATGCAGCGCCTTCCGCGATCGATCCATGAGTCGCTATCCACGGTAGCCGCTCGCATAGCTCGATGGCAGAAAAGGTGGGTTTTTCGTCCTTGCTGCCATCGAGCGATGCCAGCCAGACTGACAGGCATGCGGACCGTGCTGATTGTCCTGTTCGACGGCGTGCAGAGCCTCGACGTAACCGGGCCACTGGAGGTGTTCAACGCCGCCAACCGGTGGCGCGCCGAGCGCGACGCGCGCGCCCGGCTACGCGATCACGACCGCCAGCCTCGGCGGCGCCGCGGTGCGGACCACGAGCGGGCTCGGCCTGCTGCCCGACGCCGACCTGGCCGCGGTCGGAGACCGCCGGACCTGCTGGTCGTTCCCGGCGGGGAGGGCGCCCGCCGCCGCGACCCTGACCTGGTGGGCTGGCTGCGGCGCAACGCGCCGCGAGGCGGCCGCGGCTGGCGTCGGTCTGCACCGGCGCGTTCCTGCTGGCCGAGGCCGGGCTGCTGACCGGGCGCACGGTCACCACCCACTGGGAGCGCTGCGACGACCTCGCCGCCCAGTACCCGGACATCACCGTCGATCCCGACCCGATCTTCATCAAGGACGGCAACCTCGCCACCTCGGCCGGGGTCACCGCCGGCATCGACCTCGCGCTCGCCCTGGTCGAGGACGACCTGGGCCGCGACGCGGCGCTCGCCGTCGCCCGCCAGCTGGTCGTCTTCCTGCGCCGCCCGGGCAGCCAGTCGCAGTTCAGCGCGCAGCTCTCCGCGCAGGTGGCGGAGCGGCAGCCGCTGCGCGAGGTCCAGCAGTGGATCGCCGAGCACCCGGCAGCCGACCTCTCGGTCGAGGCCCTGGCCGAACGGGCCAGCCTGTCGCCCCGCCAGTTCGCCCGCGCCTTCGCCGCCGAGACCGGCCTGCCGCCCGGCCGCTACGTGGACCTGGCCCGGCTGGAGGCCGCGCGCCGCCACCTGGAGGACACCGCCGCCGGCGTCGAGCAGGCCGCCCGCGCCTGCGGCTACGGCACCCCCGAGGCGATGCGCCGCGCCTTCGTCCGCGCCCTCGGCGTCAGCCCGGCCGAGTACCGCCGCCGATTCCGCCCGACAACGCAGCACCGACAGCCAGCGCCAACAAACCGACAACCAGCAACAGGAGCATCATGCTGATCGCCATCCCCCTGTTCGACCGCTTCACCGCCCTCGACGCGGTGGGCCCCTTCCAGGTGCTCGTCCAGCTGCCGGGCGCAAAGACCATGTTCGCTGGCCGAACGACCGCGTGATGTCACCGACGAGTCCGGCGTTCTCACCCTCCGCGCCGAAGCCTCGTTCGCCGACGTCCCGCACCCCGACATCATCCTCGTCCCCGGCGGCCCCGGCCAGGCCAATCAGATGGACGGCAGCCCGCTCCGCGACTGGCTCATCGCGGCCGACCAGACCAGCACCTGGACCACCTCGGTCTGCACCGGCTCGCTCATCCTGGCCGGGGCGGGCCTGCTCGACGGCCGCCAGGCGACGACGAACTGGCTGGCCATGGACGAGCTGGCCCGCCTCGGGGCCAAGCCCGTCCAGGAGCGCTACGTCTTCGACGGCAAGTACGCCACCGCCGCGGGCGTCTCGGCCGGCATCGACATGGCCCTGGCGCTGGCCGAGCGGATCGGCGGAGACGAGCTGGCGCAGCGACTCCAGCTGGGCATCGAGTACGACCCGCAGCCCCCGTACAACGCGGGCTCCCCGGCCACCGCCCCGCCCGAGATCGTGGCCGCCCTCCGCGCTGGCAGCAGGTTCGCGCACGGCGCTAGCGCTGCAGCGAGCGATTCAGGTCCCGGCGCGGCCCGGTGACGGCGCGGACGCGCCGGGACCTGCCACCGGTTCGCCGGTCGTCACTGATTCACCGGATGTCACTGGATCGCTCGGGTCTCGCGGCGGGAAAATGAGCGGCGCGTAGACGTCGGCGACCACACCGACCTGGCTGGTGGTGAAGGCGCGTTCGCGGCGGCGGTCGCGAGTGAAGGCGGTCCACCAGGTGAGGATGGCGCCGAGGCGGTTGCGGTAGCCGGTCAGGAAGGCGATGTGAATGAACAGCCAGCCGACCCAGCCGGCGAAGCCGCTGATCTGCATCGGCCCGGCCGACATGACGGCCTTGCCGCGGGAGATGTAGGCGGCCGAGCCGAGGTCGTGGTAGCGGAACGGCTTGCCCGTTTCGCGTCCCTCGGCCTCGCGCCGGATGCGGTGCCCGGCGTAGAGGCCGCCCTGCATGGCGACTTCCGCGACGCCGGGCAGCTTGTCGAGGCTCATCAGATCGCCGATGACGGAGATCTCCGGGTGGCCGGGGATGGTCAGGTCCGGCTGCACGACGATGCGGCCCGCCCGGTCGTGTTCGGCCCCGGTCGCGTCCGCCAGCGCCTTCGCGAAGGCAGGCGCCTCCACCCCGGCGGTCCACAGCACGGTGCCGACTTCGTACCGAGTGATGGTGCCTTCGTGATCGCGGACGGCCAGCCCGCTCAGATCGATGTCGGTGACGATCGAGCCCATGTGCATCTCGACGCCGAGCTTGTCCAGGGTCTTTTCGACCTTGGCCGACAGCTTCGGCCCGAAGGAGGCGAGCGGGGCGCTGCCGCCGTCGAACAGCAGCACCCGCGCCTCCTCCGGCTTAGCCCGCCGGTACTCCGCGCGCAGCGTCTTGGTGGCGAGCTCGCGGATCTGGCCGGCCAGCTCAACGCCGGTCGGGCCCGCGCCGACGAGGGCGAACGTCAGCCAGTGCCGCCGCTTGGACGGGATCCTCGGTGGTCTCGGCCATCTCGAACGCGCCGAACACGCGGCGGCGGATGGTCAGCACGTCGGAGAGCGTCTTCATGCCGGGCGCGATCCGGGCGAACTCGTCGTGCCCGAAGTAAGACTGCCGCATCCCGGCGGCGACGATGAGGTCGTCGTAGTCGAACTCGATCGGGTCGCCGGTGGGACGCACGGCCTTCAGCCGGCGGGCGCCGACGTCGATGCCGGTCGCCTCGGCCAGCAGGACCTTGACGTTCTTGTGCTTTTTGAGCACGCTCCGCAACGGCGCGGCGATCTGCCCCTCGGACAGGATGCCGGTCGCGCACTGGTAGAGCAGCGGCTGGAACAGGTGGTGGTAAGCCCGGTCAACGAGGGTCACCTCGCACCGGGGCGCGCCGCAGCGCGCGGGCGGCGAACAGCCCGCCGAAACCGCCGCCGACGATCACCACCCGGCGCCGGCCTCGGCCGCCTTGACTATCGGTCATCGGGCGCCCCTCCCGCTCAGCCGGCCGGGTCATGCCAGGCGACCCGGTCGGTCAGCAGCCGGTCCGCTTCCTTGGGACCCCAGCTGCCCTGGGCGTAGGGATGCACGGGGGTGGCGTCGCCCAGGATCGGGTCGACGATCGCCCACATGGCCTCCACGGTGTCCTGGCGGGCGAACAGCCACCGGTCCCCGTCCAGCGCGGCGCCGATCAGCCGGTCATAGGGACGAATGTCCGAACCCGGCTCCACCGCGAACGACAGGTTCTCGGCCAGCGGCTCCCAGCCGGCCCCCGGCTTCTTGCCCTGCAGCGTGAGGTTGACCCCGGTCTCGGGCCAGATCCGGAACGTGAGCATGTCCGCGGGTCCGATCGGCTCGATGCCGAACACGTCGTGCGGCGGCTGCTTGAACGTGATCGCGATCTCGGTCGCGGTGACCGGCAGGCACTTGCCCGCCCGGATCAGGATCGGCACCCCGGACCAGCGCCAGCTGCTGGCGCTGAGCCGGACCGCGACGTAGGACTCCACCGTCGAATGGGGGTCGACGCCGTCGACCTGCAGGTAGCCGTCGTACTGCCCGCGCACCGTGTTCTCCGGGGTCAGCGGGTTGAGCGCGTGCACGACGGTGTGCTTGGCGTCCGGCCAGGCGGCCAGGCCTGACCCGCTCGGCGGTTCGGCCAGCACGGTGGCGAGCACCTGGAGCATGTGGTTCTGGAGCACGTCCCTGATGGCCCCGGTCCGGTCGTAGAACCGGCCGCGGTCCGAGACGTTGAACTGCTCCGCCATCGTGATCTGGATGTTGTCCACGTAGTTGCGGTTGAGCAGCGGCTCGATGACCGAGTTGGCGAAGCGCGCGAACAGGACGTTCTCCACCGGGTCGAACGCCAGCCAGTCGTCGACCCGGAAGATCGCCTCTTCAGCGAAGTGCTCGTGCATGATGTCGTTGAGCTGCTTTGAGCTGGCCAGATCGGTCCCGAAGGGCTTCTCCACCATGACCCGGGCACCCCGCGCGCGGCTCGCGCCCGCGATCCCCTGCGCGATCCGGCCGAACAGGACCGGCGGCACTTCCAGATAGAACAGCACGTGCTCGCCGCTGCCGATCTCATCGGACATGGCCTTGTAGGTGGCGTCGTCGTCGAGATCCCCGTCCACGTAGCGCAGCAGGCTCAGCATCGTGACCGCCGCCGGGTCGGCGGGATCCATCTTGTTGAGCTTGAGCGACGCGGTCGCGTAGTCGCGGAACTGCTCGAGCCCCCAGCCGCTCTTGGCCACCCCGATGACCGGGACGTTGAGGACGCCGCGCTTGACCAGGCCCACCAGCGCGGGGAAGGTTTCGAGCTTGGCCAGGTCACCGGTGGCGCCGAAAATGACAAGCGCGTCGATTTGGTTAGTTGCCATTATCTATCCGCTCCTCACGGTCCTAGTAATCCCAGCCGACCACGGCCTGGCTGTGGTCGCGCCATCCTCCCCGGGTGAAATGGAGTTCGACCGTTTCGGCTGGCTCACCGGTTCGGCTGGCTCACCCGGTTCAGATGATGACGACCGGCGGCCGGCAGGCGACGCTGGCCGGATGAGCGATTTCGCGATGAGCGAGGCCGAGTTCCGGGCGCTGCGCGAGCGGCTGCGGCGCGCGTCAGCGTGGGTGCCGGCCGACCGCCGGGGGGCGCTCAACAACATCACGATGTCGGACGTGATAGCGGCGGCCGGCCACGTCATGATCGGCCGGACGGTGTCGCTCGCCGCGCCGATCCAGGGCCCGGCGGCCGATAACCCCGATCCCGCCGTGCACCAGCTGGCCCACTCGGCGGAGGGCCCCGAGCGCGCTTCCGGGCTCACCTTCGCCACCGACCGCCTGGCGCTGAACATCCATGGCGATGCCGACAGTCACATGGACGCGCTGTGCCACGTGCTGTTCGACGGAACGCTGTACAACGGCGTAGCCGATGACACCGCCGCCGCCACCGGGGCGGCCGAACTCTCGATCGACGTCGCCAGCCAGGGGATCGCCGGCCGCGGCCTGCTGCTCGACATCCCGAAGGTGCGCGGGGTGCAATGGCTGGAACCGGGCGATCACGTGACCGCCGACGATCTGCTCGCGGCGGAGTCGGCCCAGGCCGACCGGATCAGCCAGGGCGACCTGGTCTTCGTCCGGGTCGGTCATCGCGCCCGCCGCCGGTCGGTCGGAGCCGTGGGACGCCGCCGAGGCGCGCGCCGGACTGCACCCGGCGGCGCTCGAGCTCCTCGCGGAACGCCGGATCGGGGTCCTCGGCAGCGACGGCAACAACGACACCGCGCCGAGCGCGGTCGAGGGCGTCGACTTCCCCGTGCACGTGCTCGCGATCAACGCGATGGGCCTGCACCTGCTCGACTACCTGGACTTCGAAGACCTGGTGGCGCTCTGCCAGGAACTGCGCCGCTGGTCGTTCCTGTGCGTCCTGGCGCCGCTGCGGCTGCCCGCCGGGACCGGCTCCCCCATCAATCCAATCGCGATCTTGTGAAAGTGAGGCGCGCTAATCACCCCGTCCGGGCGATGCGTGTCGTCCGCCGCTCTAGTGCAGTAGCCGCTGAAGCAGTACGACGATCGGCCATTTGCGGCGACCGAAGGGGGCACGGGTGAGGCTCGATCTCGCACGATGGCAGTTCGCGTTCACATCGATCAACCATTTCTTCTTCATCCCGATCACGATCGGGCTTGCCTTCCTGACCGCGCTGCTGCAGACGGCGTGGCACCGTAACCACCAGGATGAATACCTGCGGCTTACCCGGTTCTTCGGCACGCTGCTGGTCATCAACGTCGCGATCGGCGTGGTGACCGGCATCGTGCAGGAGTTCGAGTTCGGAATGAACTGGGGAGCCTACTCGCGGCTAGTCGGCAACATCTTCGGCGCGCCGCTGGCGATGGAGGGACTCGCCGCGTTCTTCCTGGAATCGACCTTTCTGGGCCTGTGGCTATTCGGCTGGGACAAGCTGTCGCGGCGGGTGCACCTGCTCTGCATCTGGCTGGTCGCGTTCGGCAGCGCGTTGTCGGCGGCGTTCATCATGGCCGCCAACTCGTGGATGCAGCACCCCGTCGGCTACGTGATGGTCAAGGGCAAACCCGTGCTGAACGACATCTGGGCGGTGTTCTACAACCCGGTCTTCGTCTGGGGGTACGCCAAGGTCCTGGTGGTGTCGCTGACGACCGGCGCCGTCGTCATGCTGGCGGTGTCCGCCTGGCAGCTGCGGCACGGCGGGGATCGCGAGGTCTTCACCAAGTCGGCCCGGCTCGGGCTCGTCGTCCTGGTCCCGGCGATCTTGTTCACGCTACTGATCGGCGACGAGCTCGGCGTGATCGAGGGCCGCTACCAGCCGATGAAGATCGCGGCCGCGGAGGCGCAGTGGACCACCTGCCAGCCGTGCTCGTTCTCGCTGTTCCAGATCGGCGGCGGCAACAACGACCAGACGCCGACTCAGATCATCGAGGTTCCGCACCTGCTGTCCCTGCTGGCGACCAACTCATGGAACGGCAAGGTCGTCGGGTTGAACCCGCTGCAGCAGCAGTACAGCAAGCAGTTCGGGCCCGGCTACTACGTCCCCGACGTGTTCATCCAGTACTGGAGCATGCGGGCGATGGCCTACCTGGGGGCGCTGGTCCTGCTCATATCGCTGTGGGGACTATGGCTGATCCGGCGGGGAAAGCTCGCGACGTCCCGGGTGTTCCTGTGGGTGGCGGTGTGGGCGGCCGTGCTGCCGTTCGTGATGAACACCGCGGGCTGGCTGCTGACCGAGAGCGGCCGCCAGCCGTGGATCGTGCAGGGCATCATGCTGACCAAGAACGGCATCTCGCCGACCGTCAGCACCACCTGGCTGTGGATCAGCATCCTGGCCTTCGTCGCGCTCTACGGCACGCTCGGCACCGTCGATTTCCTGCTCATGCTCAAGTACTCGCGCAAAGAACTCCCGCCGCCACGAGCCGAGGCTGACGTGGATGCCCCGGTCCCGGCCGTCCAGTACTGAGGTCACGATGGGCACCCTGATCCCGTTCTGGTTCATCGTCATCGCCGTCCTGTGGACCGGCTTCTTCGTCCTCGAGGGCTTCGACTTCGGCGTCGGCATGCTGCACAGCTTCGTGGGCCGAGACGACGTCGACCGCCGCGCGGCCATCAACACGATCGGGCCGCTGTGGGACGGCAACGAAGTCTGGCTGATCGTGGCCGGCGCCGCCATGTTCGCCGCGTTCCCCGGCTGGTACGCGACGATGTTCTCCGGCCTGTACCTCGCGATGGTCCTGCTGCTGATCTCGCTCATCATCCGCGGCGTGGCCTTCGAATACCGGGGCAAGCGCGACGCCGTGGAATGGCGCCGGACCTGGGACGTGGCGCTGACCGTGGGCAGCCTGCTCGCCCCGTTCGTTATCGGCATCGCCCTGGGCGACCTGCTGCACGGGCTGCCGATCAACTCCAGCCAGAACTACACCGGCTCATTCTGGGACCTGTTCCAGCCGTACGCGGTGTTCACCGGGGTCACCCTGGTGCTGATCTGCCTGCTGCACGGCGCGACGTTCCTGTCCCTGAAAACGACCGGCAGCATGCGCGAGCGGTCCGGTCGGCTGGCCCGGTGGGTGGCGCCGTTCACCGCCGCCGCGGTCATTGGCTTCGCGATCTGGACGCACGTCTCGTCCACGAGCACGTTTTTTCTCCGGCCGCTCGAGCTGCTGGCGATCCTGGCCGTCCTCGCCGCCGTCTGGCTGGTCTACGACCACCATGAAGGCTTCGCGTTCGCCGCTACCGCGGTCACGATGGCGTCCTGCATCGTGTCGATCTTCGTCGGCCTCTATCCCAACGTGATGGTTTCGAGCACCAACCCGGCCTACAACCTCACCGTGCGCAACACGGCGTCCGAGCCGTACTCGCTCAAGGCGATGACCGTCGTCGTCATCATCTTCCTGCCGATTGTTCTGGCCTATCAGTGCTGGACCTACTACGTGTTCCGGCGGCGGATCAGCCGGGAGCAGTTCATGCCGGCCCCCCCGCCCCCGTCCGTGCCAGCCCAGCCAGTGCCCGCACACGAAGGGCCGTCAAGTGCGACATCCGGCACCCCGCCGCCTGCGCACAGCCGTTGGATAAGAGGAGGCCGACATGGCCGAAAGTTATGACGTCATCATCATCGGGACCGGGGCAGGCGGCGGCACGCTCGCCCGCCACCTCGCCCCGTCGGGAAAGCGGATCCTGCTGCTCGAACGCGGCGACTGGCTGCCCCGCGAGCCGGAGAACTGGTCCACCCTCGACGTGTTCGAGGACGGCCGCTACGTCTCGGCCGACAGCTGGTACAGCGTCCAGGACAAGTCCTTCTTCCAGCCGCAGGTGCACTACTTCGTCGGCGGCGCCACCAAGCTGTACGGCGCCGCCCTGTACCGCATGCGCGAGAAGGACTTCGGCGAGCTGCGCCACCACGACGGATACTCGCCCGCGTGGCCCATCAGCTACCAGGACATGGAGCCGTACTACACGGCCGCAGAAGATCTCTATCAGGTGCACGGGGCGCGGGGGGAGGATCCCACCGAGCCGCCGACAAGCGCGCCCTACCCGTACCCCGCGGTCTCGCACGAGCCGCGGATTCAGCAGCTCTCCGATGACCTGGAGAAGCAGGGCTACCATCCGTTCCACGCCCCGTGCGGGATCCTGCTCAACGAGGCGAACCTGCCCTACAGCACCTGCGTGCGCTGCGGGGACTGCGACGGCTTCCCGTG
The DNA here is from genome assembly GCA_963836195.1 of uncultured Actinomycetota bacterium. Taxonomy (GTDB): domain Bacteria; phylum Actinomycetota; class Actinomycetes; order Streptosporangiales; family Streptosporangiaceae; genus Trebonia. Next base: position 580,553 of record CAWIIX010000030.1, read on the forward strand.
CCCGCTGCACGCCAAGTCCGACGCCGAGGTGATCGGGGTCCGGCCCGCCCTCGAGCACGACAACGTCACCCTGCTGCGGAACGCGCAGGCGGTGAAGCTGGAAACGAACCCGGCCGGCACCACCGTCACCAGCGTGGTCGTCGAGCACGACGGGGAAACCGAGACGTACTCGGGCGACATCGTGGTGGTGGCGTGCGGCGCCGCCAACTCGGCCAAGCTGCTGCTCGCCTCCGCCAACGACCGGCACCCGAAGGGGCTCGCCAACGGCTCGGACCAGGTCGGCCGCAACTTCATGTACCACGACTGCCAGGCCGTGCTCGCGATCTCGAAGGAGCCCAACCCGACCGTCTTCCAGAAGACGCTCGGGATCAACGACTTCTACTTCAGCGGCCCCGACTTCGACTACCCGATGGGCAACATCCAGATGATCGGCAAGTCGCAGGCGGCGATGTTCCGCGGCGAGAAGCCGCTGGAGACCAAGTTCGCGCCGAGCTGGGCGCTGCGCGACGTCGCCGAGCACGCGGTCGACTTCTGGCTGTCCACCGAGGATCTTCCGCAGCCGGACAACCGGGTGACGCTCGGCCCGACGGCGGCGTCCACATCTCCTACACGCCCAGCAACCCGACCGCCGCCAAGCAGCTATTCGGCCAGCTCAAGTCGATGATCGGCTCGCTCGACATGCACGAGGGCCACCTGACCCACCGGTGCATGTACATGAAGACGGACATCCCGATCGCCGGCTGCGCGCATCAGGCCGGGACCGTCCGGTTCGGCGCCGACCCGGCCACGTCGGTGCTCAACGCCGACTGCCGCGCGCACGAGGTGGACAACCTCTACGTGGCCGACACCAGCATCTTCCCGAGCATCAGCGCGGTGAACCCGGCCCTCACCGCGATGGCGAACGCCATCCGGGTCGGCGACCGGATTCTCGACCGGCTGGCCTAAGCGGCGGCGGAAGGGCGAACGGAGCGACTCCCGGATGCTGCACGTCCGCGTGGTGAGCCCGCCCGGCGCGACCGAGGAGCTGATCGCAGAAGCTGTCCGCGGACCCGGGCATCCGCAACCTCATCGTGCTGCCGGGCGCCGCGCGGCACCCCGACGGCGACGCGGTCCAATTTGACCTGCTCGACCAGTTTGCGAACCAAGTGCTGCAGGAGCTGCGCGCGCAGATAGGCAACGTCAGCTCGATCGCCATCGAGAACGTGGACGTGTCGATCACCGCGACCGCCGCCGGGGAAGACGCGGGCCAGGGAGACTCGGGAGGCCGTCGGTCCGGCGGTAGAGCGCGCTTCGCCGACCTCCCGCCGGTGTGGGACATGGTCGAGGCGAAGATCCGCGCGGGCGGCCAGTACCCGCCGAGCTTCTTCGGGCTCTTGATCATCGCGGGCCTGATCGGCGCGGTCGGCATCCTGACCAACTCGCAGATCCTCATCGTCGCGGCGATGGTGGTGGGCCCCGAGTACAGCGCGATCATGGCGACCGCGCTCGGCATCAACAAACGGGACCGCAGCGCGATCCTGCAAGGTCTGGCCGCCCTGGCGGCGGGGTTCGCCATGGCCGTTCTCGCGACGTTCGTCTTCGGCGTCATCATCCGGTGGTCCGGGCTGGCGCCGAAGCTGTACGAGGAAGGGGTGCGGCCGGTCTCCGACCTCATCAACTCACCGAACGTGTTCTCTGTCATCGTGGCGGTGCTAGCCGGCATCGTCGGCGTCGTCTCGCTGACCGAGTCCCGGGCGAACGCGCTCATCGGCGTGTTCATCTCGGTGACGACGATTCCCGCCGCCTCCGACATGGGCCTGTCGGCCGCGTACGGCAGCTGGAAGGAGGCGCGCGGCTCGACCTTCCAGCTGCTGCTGAACGTCGCGCTGCTCATCGCGGTCGGCGCGGCCGGGCTCAGCCTGCAGAGAGCGTTCTGGCGGAACAGGACGGAGCGGGCCGCCGCGCACGCGGGCCGGCCCGCTCCGCCTCCGACTGCCTAGCGGATCACGTCGTCGCCCCCACGACCGGGCTCGGCGCGTTGACGCCGTGGTCGAGCTGGTAGTCGAGGTTGACGGCGGCGCTGATCAGGGCCAGGTGGCTGAACGCCTGCGGGAAGTTGCCGAGCTGTTCGCCGGTGCTGCTGATCTCCTCGGAGAACAGGCCGAGGTGGTTGGCGTAGGTGTGCATCTTCTCGAAGACCAGCCGCGCGTCGTCGAGCCGCCCGGCCCGTGCGAGCGCGTCGACGTACCAGAACGTGCACAGCGAGAAGGTGCCCTCGTCGCCCGCCAGCCCGTCGGGCGAGGCGCTCGGGTTGTAGCGGTAGACCAGGCTGTCCGATACCAGCTCCTTGTCCATCGCGTTGAGCGTGGAGACCCACATCGGGTCGTCTGGGGCGATGAACCCCTGCAGCGGCATCATCAGCAGCGAGGAGTCGAGGACCTCGGTCGTGTAGTGCTGGGTGAAGGCGCCGATCTTGCTGTTCCAGCCCTTGGCCATGATCTGCTCGTACACCGCGTCCCGCGCCTTGGTCCACCGCGCCATGTCGGCCGGGCGGCCCCGGTGCGCGGCCATCCTGATCGCCCGGTCGAACGCGATCCAGCACTGGAACCGGCCGTAGGTGAAGTCCTTGCGCCCGCCGCGAGTCTCCCAGATGCCCTCATCGGGCTGGTCCCAGTGGTCGCACAGCCAGTCGATCAGCCGCGAGACCCCCGTCCAACCCTCGGTGTAGACCTGCAGGCCGTTGACGTCGCCCAGGTAGGCGGCGTCGAGCATTTCGCCGTAGATGTCGAGCTGGAGCTGGTCGGCCGCGCCGTTGCCGACCCGGACCGGCCGCGAGCCGCGCCAGCCCTCGAAGTGGTCGAGGCTTTCCTCGGTCAGGTCGGAGCTTCCGTCGACCCGGTACATGATCTTCGGCAGTTCTCCTGGCTTGAGCTCGGCGCCGCGGGCGCGCATCCACCCGCCGAAGGCCCTGGCCTCTTCGACGTAGCCGAGGCCGAGCAGCGCGTACAGCGAGAACGAGCCGTCGCGGATCCAGGTGTAGCGGTAGTCCCAGTTGCGCTCGCCGCCCACCTGCTCAGGCAGCCCGGTGGTCGGCGCGGCCACCGGCGCGCCGGTCGGCGCGTAGATCATCAGCTTGAGCGTGATCGCCGACCGGGTGACCATCTCCCGCCAGCGGCCGGTATAGGACGACTTGTGCACCCAGGCACGCCAGAAGTTAGCCGTGTCGTTCTCCAGCCGATCGAGATCCTCGACCGACATCCGGCGCGGCTGCCCGCCCATCGACTCCAGGACGACGCCCCCGTGCTCCCCGGCCCGCAGGGTCCGCGTCGCGCGCAGGCCGTCACCATGGCGCTCCAGCTTGAGCTGGTTATCCGGCGTTGAGCCGTTGGGCAGGCCGGCCGGGTGCAGCGTGAGCTCCATGCCGTCCGCCTCGAACACGGCGCCGTTCTCGGTCACGTCCAGCTTGTGCGGTGTGCGCGCGTAGTTGAAGCCCGGCTGAATATCCAGCACGAACGTCATCGTGCCCCGGACCACGCTCAGACGCCGCACCAGCCGGTGCCGGTCGGTCGCCGCGCCCTCGATCACCGGCATGAAGTCGTGGACCTCACCCACCCCGTCCTCGGTCATGAACCTGGTGATCAGGATCGCGGTGTCAGGGAAGTAGAGCTGCTTGGTCACGTAGTTGTCGGTGTCGGGACCGACCCGGAAGTAGCCCCCGTGCTCGGCGTCGAGCAGCTTCGCGAAGACGCTGGGCGAGTCGAATCGCGGGGTGCAGTACCAGTCCACGGTCCCGTCGGTGGTGATGAGCGCGGCGGTTTGCAGGTCACCGATCAGCCCGTGATCGGCAATGTTGGGGTACTGATTCACAGTCCCCTCCTCTGACAGTCGCACACGCCAGATTTATGGCGCGCTATCAGAGGAATCGTCCGTCTCTTAGGGTGCCTGGCGCATCACCCCGCCCGGGTGGTTCACGCGTGCTGGCGCTGCGAGCCCGGCTGGAGCGGCACTCCCGGCTGCTCCTTGAGCCATACGCCGACGCCGGCGTTGGTCGCGTGCCTGACCGCCGACCAGTGCTGCCGCGCGAGCTCCGTCGGCGGCACGCCCATCTGCTGCACGCGCCGCTGGAAGGCCGCCGCGACCGCCAGGCCGGCTACCGCCGCGCCCGCAAACGCGATGACTCCGCCGACGCCGAGCATGATGGCGCCGGCCCGGATCTGCTCCACGTTGAACTCAAGCTTTGCCTGGGGCGACTGCCTGTTATGCATCGGGACCGTCCTCGAGATTGTGGCCATGGCCGGAGTCTCCCCTCCCGCCAGCGCCCGGGCATCGCCCACAGCGAGTGATACTCGCGTGCCAGCCGGGCGCGACCGGCGTAGCCTGCCACTGAATGTGGAGATGTCGGTCCGGAAAGGCGCGTTGCATGAGTGAAGACGCACCCGAGCTCACCGCCGAGCTGGTGGTGGACGGGGAGGTGCCGTCGAAGCCCGCGATCTCGCCCGATGGGCGCTGGGTTGCGTACGTCGTCGCCCCGGTCGGCCGCCGGGGAGAGCGTCCTGCGTGCGCGCTCTGGGTGGCCGCCGCCGACGGCAGCTCACCGCCGCGGCAGCTGACCGCGGGGACGGCGGAGGATGCCGATCCGCGCTGGGGGCCGGATTCTGCGTCGGTGTTTTTCCTGTCCGACCGCGCCGGCTCCCGTCAGCTGCACCGGGTCCGGGTCGATGGCGGGGAGGCCGAGACCCTGACCGGCTGGCGCGGCGAGATCTCTGACGCCTGGCCGCTGGCCGATCGCGGGCTGGTCGCCCTGGTGGCCACCGACGAGCCGACCGAGGAGGACGAGCGCCGGCGGGCCGAGCGCGACGACGCGTTCGTCTGGGGGCAGCAGCTGCCCCGCGCCCGGCTGCGGGTGCTTGACCTGACCACCGGCGAGCTGCGCACGATCGGCGCCCTCGGCCACCGCCACGTCGTGGAGCTGGCGGCGCGGCCGGACGGGGGCGCGCTGGCGGCGATCAGCTGGGCGCGCTCGGACAATGACCCGGGCGCGACCACCGGCGAGTTGCACGTGGTCGATCTGGAGACCGGGACGGCCCGTGATCTGGGCCAGGTCGGGACCGAGGCGCGGTCGCCGGTCTGGTGGCAGGCCGACGGCGGCTGGCACCTGGCCTACCTGGCAATGCCGGAACCGTTCGGCGGCGACGCCGTCTACGATGTCGCCGTCTCCGCCGCACCCGCCGCGCATCATGACCTGACCGCGGGCATGGCGGTCTGCCCGACCGAGCTGGCGCAGGTCGCGGACGGCCCGCCGCTGGCCCTGTTCGCCGACGGGCTCGACACCGCGATCTACCGGCTCGACCCCGACCGGCTCCAGTTCGGGTGCGTGTCCGCCCGGGACGGCCTGGCCGACTCGCTCACCGCGTGTCGTTCCGGCGCGGTGATCGCGGCGCTGGCCAGCACCTCCTATGAGCCGCCCAACGTCCATGCAGGACCGCCCGCAGGCCCGCTCATCCGGCTCAGCGACACCCGGCCGGAGCTGCGCGCGATCAGCTGGGGCAGCCAGGAACGCCTGTCCTATCGGGCAGCGGACGGCCTCGGCCTCGACGGCCTGCTCGTATTGCCGCCCGGCCGCACCCGCGCGGACGGCCCGTTCCCGCTCATCACCGTGGTGCACGGCGGCCCTGACGCCCGCTACGCCGACGAGTTCATGCTCGCCCCGCACCCGACCGGACAGTGGCTCGCGACCGCGGGATACGCCGTGTTCCTGCCTAACCCGCGGGGCGGGGTGGGTCACGGCCGTGATTTCGCGGCGGCGGTCGCGCGCTCGGTCGGCGGCCGCGAATGGAGCGACATCACCAGCGGGATCGACCTGCTGATCGCCGAGGGGGTCGCGGACCCGGACCGGCTCGGAATCGCCGGCGCCAGCCATGGCGGGTTCATGGCCGCCTGGGCGATCGGGCAGACCGACCGATTCAAGGCCGCCATGATGGTCGCCGGGATCAGCGACTGGGGCATGCTCGTCGCGACCGGCGAAGGGCAGACCCTGGAAGCCGCGCTCAGCGGCAGCTGCGGCTGGGAGGGCGCCGGCCCGCACCCGCACGACCAGGTCAGCCCGATCTCATTCGCGTCGAAGATCCGCACCCCGGTGCTGATCGTGAACGGCGAGGACGACACCAACGTGCCGGTCGGCCAGGCGATCTACTTCCACCGGGCGCTCAGCTGGTACGGGGCCGAGCACGAACTCGTCATCTACCCGCGTGAGGGACACGGGCTGGTCGAGCGCAATCACCAGCTCGACCTGCTCAGGCGCACGCGCGCATGGTTCGACCGGTGGCTTCGCGCTGACACGTCCGATGGTAAATAACGACAAAATCCTCATCTCGAACGGACCCGGCTGACTCTGGCAGGCAACGAGCTTTTAGACAGAGCGGCGAACATAACGCTTTGATTAAGTGCCGAAGGTGACCGATCCGGTCCGAAGGCGGTTCCGAAGAAGGAGCGTAATAGGCCATCGACATGGCCTCGCCTTTGAAAGGACCTCCATGTCCGCACAGAGTCACCCTGAGCCGACCGAAGGCCCGTCGCGCCGTTCCATGCTGCGCGGTGCGGGCGCCGTCGGCGCCGTGGGCATCGCCGCGGCGGTCGGCGTCGGCGCGGCCAGCGGGGCAGCGGTCGCCGCGACCCGGCCCGCCGCCGACAACCGCGCCGCCGCCAGCGCCGGGCACTCGGCCGACGCGGCCGGCGCCCCCCTCGTCGTGTACCTGCGGGATGCGGCGTCCGGCGAGCTCGACATCTTCTCCGGGACCGGCCACACCGTCCTGCGCGACCCGGCCCTGGTCGCCCGGCCGTGGTCACGATCGAGCTGCGCGCGATCGCCGGGGTGACCGTCCCGCTGGTCGACCCGGCGTACAAGCCCGACGCGGCGGCCGCCCTCGTGACCGACGGCCTGACCGATTCCAGCGTCCCATCCGGCTACCTGAGCCACTTCCCCTACCTCGGGGTCCCGCACAGCGGGTTCAGCACCCCGTCATAACGGTTTGATTACGTCCCGTCGGCGACCAATCCGGTCCGGCAGCGGTTCCGAAGAGGGAGAGTAAGGGCCGCCGCCAGCGGCCCCGCCTCGGCAGAGGGGAGCGCAGTCATGGCCGAGCCGGTCCTCGGACCATCCAGCGCGGGCAGCGTCGTCCTGGAACTGGGCGACACGACCGGCGTCCTCGTCCTCGAGGCGACCGCCGAGCTGAACGGCCGGGAAATCGAGATCAGCCCGGTCGGCGGCACCGACGACCACGCCCACCGCACGCACTCGATGGTGCGCGAGCGCGGGACGGCGGCGGGCAAGAGCTACGCCGCGGTGTACCCCGGTCTGGCCGTCGGCACCTACACGGTCTGGCGGGACCACGACACCCCGGTCGGCACCGTCACCATCGACGGCGGGCGGGTGACCAGCTACCGCTGGCCGGATTGAGCTGGCCGGACTGAGCCCTGGCGCGGCCGACTGCCTGGGAGGGGTGGGAAACCCAGGCAACAGGTCGCAAAGGAGGGGAAGGCTCAGTCCGGCAGGGTCATCACCAGGATGGGGGTGGTCGTCGGGCTGCTGGTTCCGCCAGCGGGCTCGACGGTCACTCCCACCTTGTCGGCCGACGTCAGCCCGGCCGCGAGCACGGGGGCGGTCTTGCCGTCGGTCGGCTCGGGCAGTAGCCCGGCCGGCTGCGCGGACCCGGTGCTGAGCAGCCACAGCTCGTAGACCTTGTTGTTGGGCAGCGGCGGCAGCCCGGTGCTGGTGAAGATCATCTTCTGCTCGGCGTAGGACAGCACGACGGTCGCCGTGCCCCCCTTCGAGCTGGCCGCGCTGGCGATCTGCGCGTCCGGCGCCGCCAGCACGGCCGCGATCGCCTGGTTCTGCGTCTGCAGGCGATCGAGCCGGTCCTGGGTGGAGACGGTCACGACCGCGAGCACCACCGCCGCCGCCACGCCGACCGCGGCCACCCCGAGGGCGAGCCGGGAGAACCAGTCCGAGCGGGTGACCCACCGCCCGTGGCGGCGCCTGGCCGCGGCGGCGGCCGGCAGCGGCGGCAGCTGCGGGGTCGCCGCCGCCGCCGCGAGCACCCGTGCCTTCAGTCCCGGCGGGGGCTCCGCCGCCACGGCCATCGCCAGCGCCGTCGCGGTCGAGGTCATCCGCCGGACGTCGTCGTCGCACGACGAGCAGCGGGCCAGGTGACGCTCGAACCGCTCCCGTTCGGCGTCGTCGAGCGCGTCGAGCGCGTACGCGCCCGCGAGCTCGTGCACCCGCCTGGAAAAGAGTCTCACGAGCTCCTCCCCAGGCAGTTACCAAGACGCATGAGGCCGTCGCGGATCCGCGTCTTGACCGTCCCCAGCGCGACCTCGAGCTTACTGGCGACCTCGGGGTAGCTGAATCCGCCGTAGTAGGCCAGCGTGATCGCCTCGCGCTGGAGCTCGGTCAGCCCCTCCAGGCAGCGGCGGACCTGCTCGGCGTCCATGCTCGCCTCGACGGTCTCGGCGACGTCGTCGACCGAGAACGAGACCGGCGCGGATCGCTGCTCCCGCTCGGCCGACGCGGTCTCCGACCGCACCCGGTCGACCGCCCGGCGGTGCGCGATGGTCAGCGCCCAGGTGGTGGCGCTGCCCCGGGCCGGATCGAACCGGGAGGCGGCGCGCCATACCTCGAGCATGACCTCCTGGGTGACCTCCTCCGACTGGGCGGGGTCGCGGAGCACCTTGCGGACCAGGCCGAAGGCCGGGCCGGAGAGCTTGTCGTAAAGCGCCTCGAACGCGTCCTGGTCGCCCCGCGCCACCAGCGTCAGCAACCGCTCCAGGTCCGTGTCGTCCCGGGGCGGGGAACTCCCGTCCGGCCCCGGTGCAGGCTCGCCGCGCGCCTCCGCGCGGCTGAGGCGGTGCCGCGGCCCGGTCGGAATGGTCACGGCCCCATTGTGCTCCCGGCCGGGGCCGCTGATAACGGTTTCCGTAGTTGCCGCCGGTAACCGTTCAGCTGCGGAAGTAGTGACCCTCGTCCATGTCCGCGATCAGACCGGGGTGGGTTGGCTCCCAGCCCAGGAGCTTGCGGGTCAGCTCGCTCGAGGTCGGGTTGTCGAGTTGGGCGAAGCCGCCGAGGAACCCGAGGTGCTTGTCGGCCTCCTCGGGGGTGATGCTCGCGACCGGCAGCCCCGCGTTCCGGCCGATCGCCTCGGCGATCTCCCTGAACGGCACGCCCTCGTCGCCGACCGCGTGCAGCCGGGAGCCGGCCGGAGCCGATTCCAGCGCCAGCCGGTACAGGCGGGCCGCGTCGAGCGTATGCCCGGCCGGCCAGCGGTTCGCCCCGTCGCCGACGTAGACCGCCACCCCGTTGGCGCGGGCCATGCCGATCAGGGCGGGGATGAAGCCGTGGTGGTCGAGCGAGCTGTGCACGGTCGGCGGGAGCCGGACGACGGACGTCCGCACCCCGCGCGCGGCCGACTCGATCGTCAGGTTCTCGGCGTCGATCCGCGGGCCGCCGGGCAGGACGTCGGTCTCCGTCCCGGTCCGGCCCAGCGCGGCCATCGCCAGCAGCAGCGTTCCCGAGGTGCCGACGAAGGGCTTGCCGGTACCCGCGAGCGCGTCGAGCATCGCCTCGATGGCCGCGTGGTCGGCCCCGGCCGCGCCGAGCATGTCGCCCGAGCGCATGGCCTCGTGCTTGAACGCCAGGTGGATGACCCCGTCGGCGTCGGCGGCGGCCGACCGCAGCAGGTCGAGGTCGTCGATCGTGCCGGACAGCACCGCCGCCCCGGCGGCGCTGACGGTGGCGGCGGCCGACTCGGACCGGGCCAGGCCGGTGACCTGGTGGCCGGCCGCGAGGAGCTCGGGGAGGACGGCGGACCCGATGTGCCCGCTGGCCCCGGTGACGAAAACGCGCATGATGCAGAACCTCCAATGTGATGTCAGCTACTGTCATCAGGCTAGCACACGTGATGTCGGTCTCTGTCATCGCCGGTGGTGCGACCCGCGTATTCTGAAGGCATGGTGCGATGGGAGCCGGGCGCGCGCGGCCGGCTGGGACAGGCGGCGTTCGAGCTCTTCACCGAGCGCGGCTTCGAGCAGGTGACGGTGGCCGAGATCGCCGAGCGGGCGGGGCTCACCGAGCGGACGTTCTTCCGTTACTTCGCGGACAAGCGCGAGGTCCTGTTCGCGGGCGCGGAGGGGTTCCAGGACCTCTTCGTGTCCAGCGTCGCCGGCGCCCCCGATTCGGCCGCGCCGATCGACGCCGTGGCCGGGGCGCTGTCCGCCGCGGCCGCCATGTTCATGGCGCACGAGGACGGCGTCCGGCGGCGATCGGCCATCATCGCCGCCCACCCCGACCTCCGCGAGCGCGAGCTGGTCAAGCTGTCGACGGTCGCGGCCGCGGTCGCCGACGCGCTGCGCCGCCGCGGCGTCACCGACCCGGCCGCCGCCCTGGCGGCCGAGGCGGGCCTGGCCGTCTTCAGGATCGCCTTCGCGGCCTGGATCGCCGCCCCCGGCGGCCCGGGCCTCGGCCAGCTCATCACCGAGTCACTCGACGAGCTCAGGGCCGTCGCGGCCGGCAAGTAACGGGCGGCTGGGGATCAGCCCGGCGAGCAGGATCTCCGCCGTCCGCCGCAGCCGGGGGACGAGGTCGACGCACGCGTGGGCCAGGGCCGGGTCGGACGCGTAGAGCGCCGCCAGGGCCGGCACCGGGTTGGCGATCTGCCAGAGGTTGCCCGCCAGCGACGCGATGGCGGAGATGAACTCCCGGCATTCCCGCTCGGTCAGGTCCGGCAGTACCCGATGGACGACGTCGGCCGCCTCTTCAACGGTGGCCAGCGAGATCAGCTTGTAGCCCCGGACGGCCTCCGGGGAGACGTTGCGCTCCAGGTTGAGCGGTGTGTGCGCGAGCAGGTCGCAGAAGAGCGGCCGGTCGCCGAAGCTGCGGGCGACGACGTCGGCGACCAGGCCCGGGCCCGGTCCGGCCGTTCCGGCCGAGGCCGGGTCGGCGCCGTCGAGCCCGTCGTGCAGGGCCTGCACCCAGGCCGGCCACTCCCGCGCGGTCAGCTCGAGGAAGATCTGCTCGCGGGTCTCGAAGTAGCGCAGCAGGGCCGACTTGTCGATGCCGGCCAGGGCGGCGATTCCGGCCAGGCTCACCGAGCGGACGCCGTCGGCCAGCGCGAGCTCGCGGGCGGCGGCCAGGATCTCCTCCCGCCGCTGCTGCTTCTGCTCCGGGCGGCGGGCGCGCAGAAACGTCTCGCTCGCCTCCGCCGCCGCCGTCTCGCTCGTCGTCACCCTCCCAGTCTATCCGTGGCGAAGTTATCGCACCAACGTTTTGTTATTAACACAACGTCGGTGTATTATCTGAGTATGGCGATCCCGCCCGGGGTCGCGCTCGAGAAAGGGAGCCAGTCCCATGTCCCAGGTCTTCTTCCTGACCGGAAGCTCGCGCGGCCTCGGCCGCAAGATCGCCGAGGCCGTCCTGGCGGCCGGGCACCAGCTCGTCGCCACCGCCCGCCAGCCCGGCTCCCTCGCCGACCTGGCCGAGCGCTACGGCGACCGGATCCTGCCGGTCGCGCTCGACGTGACCGATCCGGCCGCGGCCGAGGCGGCGGTGGCCGCGGGCGTCGCCGCGTTCGGCCGCATCGACGTGGTCGTCAACAACGCCGGCTACGCCAACCTGGCGGCGATCGAGGACATCACCGCCGAGGACTTCCGCGAGCAGCTCGACGCCAACCTGCTCGGCGTCGTGAACGTCACCAAGGCCGCGCTCCCGGTACTGCGCGCCCAGCGCGGCGGCCGCATCATCCAGGTCTCCTCGGTCGGCGGCCGGCTGGCCACCCCCGGCCTCGCCGCCTACCAGGCGGCCAAGTGGGCGGTCGGCGGCTTCTCCGAGGTGCTGGCCCGGGAGACCGCGCCGCTCGGCGTCAAGGTCACGGTGCTTGAGCCGGGCGGCATGCAGACCGACTGGGCCGGCTCCTCGATGCGGGTGACCCCGGTCAGCGAGCCCTATCAGCCGACGGTCGGCGCGATGGCCAGGCTGCACGACGGCATCGGCTCGGGCGCCGCCCTCGGCGACCCGGCCAAGGTCGCCCAGGTCGTGCTCGAGGTGGCGGCGATGGACGAGCCGCCGCTCCGGCTGATCCTCGGCAGCGAGGCCTACGCCTACGCCACCGCGGCCGCCCAGGCCCGGGCCGAGTCCGACGCCGCCTGGCGTCACCTCACCGTCTCCACCGACCGCGACGACGCAACCCCGGCCGAGCGCGACCCCCTCGGCACCCGTCACCCAGCAGGATGAGTGAGTAGGGGCTGGGGCCGGTGCCGAGGACGTGGCCGTGGTTGTGGACGTCGCCCGAGCCGCCCACCGGATTCGGCCGCTATTCGAGCTGAGTCACCCGCGCCTAGGCATTGTCCCAGTGCGGCGGGCGGTCGCGGAGCAGCCGGTCGTCGTCGTCGCGTTCCCGGTACTCGCCCCAGCCGGCGTCGGTGTCCTCCCTGCTCTGGGTGGGCGGCAGCGGCGCCGACACCGTCTGGGCGGGCGGCGTCGGCGCCGTCGGGCGCGTCGCCTGCGTCGACGCGAGCGTCGTCGTCCGGCTGTTCGGCTCGGTATCCGGTGACGCGTTCATCCCGACCTCCTCACGGCGACTGCCCGCCGATGAGCACCACCATCATCGACGATATCCGGGCCCGTCGGCCCGGAAAACGCCTACGTGGCCTGCTACACCCCGCCGCCCTGGGTGGATGAACGGGTGAAACAACGGTCCGTTCGAGATGAAGAATTTGAATTTTTTACTCGGCCGGAAGCGCGTTCGCGCTGGTGACCTCCGCGAAGAACTCGCCGCTGAGCTTCAGGATCCGCTGCTGGGTGGCGAAGTCGACGTAGACAAGCCCGAACCGCTTGGCGTACCCCTCGGCCCACTCGAAGTTGTCGAGCAGCGACCAGGCGAAGTAGCCGCGCAGGTTCACCCCGTCGGCGATCGCCTCGTGCAGCGCCGTCAGGTGGCCCTGCAGGTACGACACCCGCTCGTAGTCCTCGACGCGGCCGTCCTGGGTCACGTAGTCGTACCAGGACGAGCCGTTCTCGGTGATGTAGATCGGCAGCTCCCCGGTCAGCGGGGCCACCACCCGGGTCAGCAGCTCGCGGATCGAGCTGGGCTCGACCAGCCAGTTCATCGCGGTCTTGGGCAGGCCGTCCGGCTGCACGGCGACCGTGCCGGGCCCGGCCCACGACTCGCCGCGGCGCAGCTCGCCGTCGGGGTGGGGGAGGCCCACGTAGTTCGGGAAGTAGAAGTTGACGCCGAGGAAGTCGAGCGGCGCCGCGATCGTGGCGAGGTCGTCGTCGCGGACCAGCCCGGGTACCTTCGCCGGGGAGTAGTCGGCCGTCAGCCGCTCCGGGTAGCCGCCGGAGAACAGCGGCCCCAGGTAGACGCCGTTCTGCCGGGCCTCGAGCTCGGCCGCCGCGTCCGCGGCCTCCGGCGTGACCGGCCGGACCACCGCCAGGTTGAGGGTGATGCCGATCTCCGTCGCCGCCGCCGTCGACCGCAGCGCCTGCACCGCCCGGCCGTGCGCGAGCAGCAGGTGATGGTTGGCGGCGACCGCCTGGGCGGGCTCCCGCAGCCCGGGCGCGTGCCGCCCGTCCCGGTAGCCGACGTGGGCGGATACCCACGGCTCGTTCAGCGTGATCCACTTGTGCACCCGGTCGCCGAACGCCTCGCCCGCGATCGCCGCGTACTCGGCGAACGCCTCCGCGATGTCCCGGTTCGCCCAGCCGCCCTTGTCCTGCAGGGCCTGCGGCAGGTCCCAGTGGTAGAGGGTGACGGCCGGCTCGATGCCGGCCTCGACCAGCGCGTCGATCACCCGGTTGTAGTAGTCGAGGCCCTTGCTGTTGGCTTCGCCGCGCCCGTCGGCCTGGATCCGCGGCCAGGAGAGGCTGAACCGGTACGCGCCGACGCCGAGCCGCTTGAGCATCTCGATGTCGTCGGGGTAGCGGTGATAGCTGTCGCAGGCCACGTCGCCGGTGTCGCCGTGGAAGGTCTTGCCCGGGGTGTGGCTGAACGTGTCCCAGATCGACGGGCCCTTGCCGTCCACGTCCGGCGCTCCCTCGATCTGGTACGCGGCCGTGGCCGCTCCCCACAGGAACCCGTCAGGGAACCGGAGCTGGTCGCTGCTCATCCGTACCTCCACTGCCTCGGGCCGGCAACCAATCGTCTGTGAAGATTGCCTGCATAACCCGCTTAATCGCTTTAGCAAACCAGGGTCCGAACCTACCCTAGGATCCGTGCCCATCGAGATCCGCCCGGCTTCCGCCGACGACGAACCGATCATCACCCAGATCCGTCGCGAGACTTGGCTCGCGGCGTACGCGCAGATCATAGACCCGGAGCTCATCGAGCGGGTGACCGCACCCCGCGACGGCGCGAGCGCCGCCTCGCCGCCCGAACGCACCAGCCTGGTCGCGGAAGCGCGGCCAGGCCGCCACCGTCGCCGATGCGCGCGTGGTTGTCGGCTACGCGTCCTACGGCCCCGAGCGGAGCGTCGCCGCGGCCGCCTTCGTCGGGTCAGGCGGGTCAGGCGGACCGGTGCCAAGCCGGGCGGCTCACCCCGGCCGGGCTGGCGGCCGAGACGGGGGAGCTGTACACGCTGTATGTGGCGCCCGCGCACTGGTCGACCGGCGCCGGACGGGCGCTGACGGACGCGGCCCTCGACGGCCTGCGCGCGGCCGGGTACCGGCGCGTCGTGCTGTGGACGCTGACCGAGAACGCCCGCGCCCGCCGGTTCTACGACAAGGCGGGCTTCGCCCCCGACGGCGCGACCAACGTCCTCGCCGGACTGGGCGACGTCGAGGAACTCCGGTATGTCCGTGACCTCTGACCCTTCGCCCGGCGGCCGCACGCCGTCGGAAGAGCAGTGGCTCCGCGTCAACGACTACCTGCGCGGCAACCGCTACCCGCTGGCCGTCGCGGCGGCGGGGGAGTACCCGGACGCGGTCCGGCTGGCCGGCACCCCGCTGCTCTCGGCCCCGGCCTGGCGGCTGCCGGCGCCGATACCGCTGGCGTCGGTCAGGCTCGACTTCCGGCCGCAGACCCCGCCTCCGGCGCTGCCCGACCTCGCCTCGGTCGCGCCGTACGCGCTGCCGACCCGGCTCGACGGCCGCCGCTACCAGCGTTACTGCGACGTCATCGAGTCGCTGGCCGCGCCGACCGTCTTCGAGAACCGGCCCATCTACCGGCTGGTGGCGGCCGACCTGCGCGGCGACGAGCCTCGGCTGGGGTTCGCGCGGGGCCGGTTCTTCGAGGGCATCAACGTCGGCGGCCCGGCGGCGTTCGAGTACGCCGCGTCGGCGATCGGCGTGACCGGCCGTCGCGCGTACCGGGAGGCGTTCGGCGACCCGACCAACCTCGGCCCTCCGCTCGTCCGCGATGGCGACGTCCGCGCTGACCTTGAGGTACGACCGGGCGACGGGCACCGCGACGTTCCCGACGCACTACCGCGACCCGGCTCTGGTCGGCCACGCGGGCGGGCTTTACCAGGTGATCCCGGTCGGCATCTTCCAGCCGTCGGGCGAGGCGGCGTGGAACGAGGAGAACGACTTCGACCTCTGGCGCGGCCTGCTCCGCGAGTACGCCGAGGAGCTTCTTGGCGCGTCCGAGGAGTACGGGAGCGAGGGCGCGCCGATCGACTACCCGGCCTGGCCGCTGGCGCGGGCGATGACCGACGCGCTGGCGACCGGCGAGATCCGGGCGTACTGCCTCGGCCTCGGCACCGACCCGCTGACGTTCGCGATGGACCTGCTCGCGGTCGTGGTGATCGACGCGCCGCTCTACGACGAGCTCTTCGGCGCGCTGGTCGAAGACAACGCCGAGGGCCGGGTGATCGCGCCCCGCGTCTTCGATGAGGCGGCGATCAAGGAGCTGACCACGGACGTCCCGCTCCAGGCGGCCGCGGCCGCCCTGCTCACCCTGGCCCACCAGCACCGCGACGCGCTGCTGGCGTGACCCTACCGAGATCGCCCGCTTTTTCTGGCATCGTGGCAGGCGGAGTGTCGAATTGGCGGCAGCTCACTTCGTAGCGGGAGTGAGGGCCGGCCAGCGACCGGCCCCGGATGACGAACAGGAGTGATTTCTTATGGCGCAGTACCTGCTCGCGCTCTACCGCGACTATGCCGTGCCCGTTCCCCCGGAAAGGAGCCAGCAGGTGTGGGCCGGGGTCAGCGAGCTGGGCGACAAGCTGGAGGAGGCCGGCGCGTTCGTGTTCAAGGGCGGCCTGCAAGGCGGCGCGGAGTCGGCGACCGTGGTGCGCCAGTCCGGCGGCGATTTCCTGCTCACCGATGGGCCCTACGCCGAGACCAAGGAGCACCTCGCCGGGTTCTGGATCATCAACGCCGCCGACCTGGACGCGGCCCTGGAGTGGGCCAAGCTCGCCTCGGCGGCCGAACAGCGGCCGATCGAGGTCCGCCCGTTGTTCGGCGGGGACCTCGACGACGCGATCAGGCTGGGCTGACGCGCCCTGCCGCGCACCCGCTGTGACCGCCGAAGCCGTCTTCCGCCGCGAGTACGGCCGCTGCGTCGCCACCCTGATCCGCTTCCTCGGCGACATCGACGCCGCCGAGGAAGCGGTCCAGGACGCGTTCACCGAGGCGGCCGCCCGGTGGCCGTCGGACGGTCTGCCGCCCAATCCCGGTGCGTGGATCGTGACCACCGCCCGCAACCGGGCGATCGACCGGCTGCGCCGCGAGTCGTTCCGTGGCGAGCGGCACGCGCAGGCCCATCAGCTGTACGGCGCCGACGCGGCCGACGAGGCTCCGCTTCAGGAGGAGACCGTGCCCGACGACCGGCTGCGGCTGATCTTCACCTGCTGTCATCCCGCGCTGAACCAGGGCGCCCAGGTCGCGCTGACCCTGCGGCTGCTCGGCGGGCTCGCGACGCCGGAGATCGCGCGGGCGTTCCTCGTCCCCGAGGCAACCATGGCCCAGCGGATCGTCCGGGCCAAGCGCAAGATCAGGGACGCCCGCATTCCGTACCGGGTGCCCTCGGAGGCGGAGCTTCCCGGCCGCCTCAGGTCGGTTCTCGCGGTCGTCTACCTGGTCTTTAACGAGGGCTACGCGGCGACCGCCGGCAGCCTGCTCCGGCTTGACCTATGCGCCGAGGGAATCCGGCTCGCCCGGTTGCTGGCCGGGCTGATGCCGGACGAGCCGGAGGCGCAGGGTCTGCTGGCGCTGCTGTTGCTGCTGCACGCCCGCAGCGCCGCCCGCGTCACCGCCGACGGCCGGCTGATCCGCCTGGCCGACCAGGACCGGGGGCTCTGGGACCGGGGGCTGATCGCCGAGGGCCAGGCCATCGTGCGCGCCTGCGTCCAGCGCGGCCGCCCGGGCCCGTACCAGCTCCAGGCCGCCATCAACGCCGTCCATTCCCTCGCCCCTACCTTTGACAGCACCGACTGGCACGCCATCCTGACGCTCTACGACCAGCTGCACGCGCTCACGCCGACGCCGGTCGTCGCTCTCAACCGCGCGGTCGCGCTGGCCGAAGTCCGCGGCCCCGCGGCGGGCCTGGCCGCCATGGACGACCTGCGCTCGGCCGGCCTGGACGGCTACTACTTGTTCCACGCGGCCCGCGCCGACCTGCTGCGCCGCCTCGGCCGCGACGAGGAAGCCGCGGCCGCCTACGACATGGCCCGCTCGCTTACCGCGAACCCGGCCGAGCAAGCCTTCCTCGACCGGCAGCGCGCCGCAGTCTCCACGCCGGACACGGCAATCGGGTAACAGCAGGAAGCGGCGGTTGCCAGTCGCGCTCGCACCACTCGGCCAGGTGCGGGTGCGGCTCATCCCAAAGTGCGCAGCGAGCGGATCAGCTCCGATCGGGCGACCATCGGCAAGTCGCTAAACACTCCTAGGTCGCTGCGGGATGACTCGAAGGTGAGTTCAGCGATCGTCTGCTCCGGTTCCGTCTTCGGCGTCGTGAACGGCGCTCACTCCGGGGTCGATGGTCAGCAGGACGCGTCCTTCCGCGCCGAAGGGCCGGAACAGCTGATCGCGCCGGGCTTGTCGGCCGGTCGGACCCCAGTGCCAGCCCTGCTTGAGCAGCCGGTACAGCGTGGCGGCCTCGACGGTTCGCTGCCAGTCGGCGGACGGGTCCTCGCCGGGGAACACCTCCCGGTCGGCCTGGGCGAATGGCTGCGATGAGGCCAGGCGCGCGAGCCATGGTCGCCACGGCGTAAAGTCATCGACCGCCGGGTGCGCGAGCCGTACCCATTTCCCCTCGGCGGCCAGGCCGCCTGCGGCATCGGCGAGGTCGCCCAGCGGGTCAAGGACCGACGGTCCGGTCGTCGAGCGCCCACACCAGCCTGCGGGCGAGCCGGCCGAGCAGCGGATGCGCGGCGATCAGCGACCGGAAGTCACCGGCTGCCCATCGACGCTGCACGATCATTGCTTCCTCGAGCCGTCCGGTCTGGTCGGCGATCGCCGGCTTGGCCTTGCGGCGCCGGCTGTTCCACGCGGAGGCGACCGCTTTCTCGTCATCGCTGGCCGGGGTCGGCAGGCCAGCCCGCGGCTGCCCGGACGGATCTCGGAGGATCAGCTGGCCGTCGGCGCCGAGGTCAACCGTATAGGGGACTCCGCGGTAGTCGACCGGGTCGCAGTCGAGCCCGAGGTCTGGCGCCAGCAGGTCATCGAGCTGCTCGGGCAGCAGCCCGCGGGCGGCCGCGGCACGATCGAGGGCCGAGGCCGCGTGGGCGCGCAACGGGGTGGACTTGGCGTTGCGCGCGAGCGCGGACAGGTGTTCAAGGGCACGGTCGCTGCCCATGGCGGCGAGGATGTCCGCACCGCGTTTGGCCCTCGGGGCCGCCCCTTCCGACGGCCAGGACCGCACCAGCGGCGCGAGCCGGTCGGCAACGGTCTCGTCGCCGAAATAGCCGAGGCAGTCCATCGCCCACGCCTCTTTCGAGGGACGGCCCTCGGTCTCCCAGAGTCGGTACAGTGACCAGGCAAAATGCGAAAGGCTGGCGCGGTCGCAGTGACCGGCGATCACGCTGAACCCTTCGTAGGGCGCGTCGAGTTGCGACATCGCGATCATGCGGAGCAGCGCACCGGTGGCGTCGGACGGCAGCGCGGCCCGGCGGTCGGCCAGCAGCACCTGGGGCAGCAGCTCTGGATCGGCCCAGGTGGGCACGGCCGGGATTCTCGCCGGGACGAGGTCGAGCGGGTCGCGGGCGAGCAGTGCCTCGACCGCGTCGCGGCATCCCAGCTCGTCGGCCGCCGCGCGGAGGTCGCTGGCATCGAGCCGGGCCAGCGCGAGCGCCGCGGTTCGCGACCGGGTCGGCCGCGCGCCGACGGCTGCCGGAATGAGCAGCGCGGCGCCGCGGGCGCCGTGCCGGGTGAACCAGTCCCGGGCGACCGGGCGGAACTGCCGGGACCGGGCCAGCCACTCGGCCATCAGGTCAGCCACGTCCTGGGCGAGATACGGCATCAGCAGCGCCGCCCCGACGGCCGGCTTCCTGCGCGCCAGCCGGAGGATCGGCGCCAGCGCGTCCAGTTCGTACTTCCCCGCGATCACCCGCGGGTTCTGGAGGTAAAACCGCGCGGACTCGGCCTTCCAGCGGGCGAGCAAGGGGCGGACGATGTCGGCCGGCCCGCTGATGTAGAACTCCGCCGGGGCATCACCCGTCTCGGCCAGCGGCAGGTGCTTGCGCATCTCCTCGGACTGGAAGTCCCTCCAGTCATAGGACCACTCATCCCGCTCGCCGTCTCGCCAGGCCACCTGCGGCTCCGCCGCCAGCGGAGTCGGCGAAACGGCTACCCTGGCCGGAGACTTACGGGTCCACGGGGGAGACAGGAGCAACCGCGGCACGGCCTCGCTCGGCGCGTCGGTGGTCCGGTGAGCGAGGGCGGCTTCCTGGACGTCCGGGTGCGCGCGCACATGGCGGTGGAACAGGACGCCGATGAAGTCGTCGTCTCGGCGGGAGGCGAGCAGCCGCGCCGCCCGGGCCGGGAATCGCTCGGCGGCGGCGAGCACGCCCCCCGCCACGTCCGGCACACCGATCATCTCGAACAAGCTCTCGAAAGCGGTATCAGCTGGGATGCGGGTCAGCACGTCCAGGGCGTCGCGCCGGATGTCCGGTGACCACTGCCACTGGGCCAGCCATCCCGCGATCAGCGGGACGGCCGCGGGGCCGATCGCATCATAGGCGGCGGCGAAATGCTCCAGTCGGCTCCCTCGGAAGCGAGACAACTGCCCGGCCGTCGCCGCGCTGTAAAACAACAGCCCTCCCAGACCGTTATAGTCGGCCGGCAGGTCGGCCAGATCCGCGCTCGCCCACTCACTCAGGTCAGGCATGAGATACGACGTGACGATGCGCTGGCGCAGCGATTCGCCGCGCACCGGCGTCAACACCGCGACCGTCTCGTCGTACGCTTCCTGCGGTGACACCGCGAGCATCGAGCGCAGATACCGGGCCGCGCTGTACCAAAAGGTCGAGGAATCGTCCGATTGCCGGGAGCACAGCAGCACGAGCACCCGGCCGTTACCCGACGGCACGTAATCCAGGTGGTACGCGCAACTTTCCACGAATGCGGCGGCGGCATGCGCGAGACCGCGGGCGGCGGCGAGCTCACCGACTGGCGCCACCGGCCAGTTCCCGAACGTCGCCGTACCCGCCGGGCCGGTCGCGAGCGCCAACCGGACCGCGTCGGCTGCCACGCTCGGCTGCCCCGAATGGGCCGCCGCGACCAGCGCGGGATCCAGGGATGAGCGCGCGAGGACGCGCTCCTGCTCGGCGGCAAGGTCGCCACCCCAGGCGGTGCCCTCGCCAGAACACCCGGCCTGGTTCCCTGTGCCGTCGGGAGCCGGCTCCGGGCGTATCATCCCGTGGCGGCGTGGGTGAACCACCAGGCGCCAGGCGTCGGGAACGTCGGTCATCTCCGCGCTTGTCATGACATCTATGATGCGCGAGAGGCCCGTCAATCAGCGAGCATCTCCGGGCAGACCGGTGGCGGCGCGAGGGCAGCCGGTAACGGCGCACGCGCAGCAAGGTTCTACAACAGCCTGGTTCAGGTCGTCACCGTCGCCGGGGCCGCCGGGACCTGGGCCTTCCATCTCGCTGTAGCTGGCGCCGACCTCCTCCATGGCGTCTGCGTTGCCGGGCCTGCCAACCGCCCCCAGGTAGACCACCAAGAGCAGGAGCGGCCAGCGGCGGCGGCCATGATGATCTTTGGCCATAGCCCGCAAGCTCAGGACCGGCATACCGATCGCTACCGCGGCACCCGCAGCCAGTCCCGCGTACCAGTAGGCGGCGAAGTACGGACGCAGCCCCGCGAGAACCACGATTGCGTACACCGCGAGGAGCATCAGCAACGCAAGGCCGACGGCCAAGAAGGCCACCACGATGATCTTGCCTCTCATTGGCCTCGGCGGGCTGCTGGTCCGTTGCATGTGCGAATCCTGACACACCATGAGATCTAAGGAAAAGGTGTTACAAAGGGCGCGGATGACCGGTGGAACGCAATGACGCCCGTATCGACGGCGTGGCTCGTGGGACAACGGGACGCTATAACCGTGGCATCGCCGCCGTGCCCCGGGTGGTGAAGGAAGCGAGAGGGGAGCTGTTATGGCTGCGGCTAGCGATGTCGGCTTCATCGAGATGCAGATAGCTAAGGTTGTCGGGTTTGGACCGCCCTTGGCTGCGAGGCCGTTCCACTGCGTGGTGCTAGAAGAGGTATCGGGGGACCGCCACCTTGTGATCTCGATCGGGGAAGGTGAGGCGTTCAGCCTGGCGGCCCGCCTCCAAGGGACTGGAGTTCGGTCGGCCGATGACGTACGACTTGGCTGCGGCGCTGGTGCGGGCGCTGGGAGGGCAGATGCGCGAGGCTCGGGTCGAGAACCTGGCAGGAGGTGTATACACCGCGACGGTTGAGGTCGAAGGCCCGTTGGGAGCGCAGTCCGTTGACGCACGCCCAAGCGATGCGTTGAACCTCGCCGCGATCACTAATGCGCGCGGGTTCGTCAGGCACGACCTGGTGGACGATTTCGAGCGGTTGCAGGCCGATGACTCGGCAGAGGTCGGGTTGCTGCGTCTAGCTCGGACCACTCCGAACATGAACATCACGAGGGCAACAGGGCCCGAGTGTATGCCGTAAGCGGCCCCCGACCAGAATCCCCGACTCGTAGCCTGACGCGCTCGCGTACTCCTACCAGCCCCGGGCGCGCCACTCCGCGAGGTGCGGCCGCTCCGCGCCGAGCGTCGTGTCGCCGCCGTGCCCCGGGAAGACCCAGGTCGCGTCAGGCAGCCGATCGAACACCTTCGACTCCACGCCGTCGAGCAGCGACGCAAACCGAGCCGCGTCCTTCTGGGTGTTCCCGACACCGCCCGGAAACAGGCAGTCGCCGGTGAAGATGTGCGGCGCGTCCCCGTCGGCGTCGATGACGAGCGCGATAGACCCGGGCGTGTGCCCGACCAGGTGGATCACCGACAGCTCGGTGTCGCCGAAGGTAACTGTGCCGCCGTCCTCCACCAACTCGTCGGTCTCCACCGGGATTCCGGGCGCGTCCGCCGGGTGCGCCACCGTGATCGCCCCGGTCGCGGCCTTCACCGCGGCCAGCGCCTGCCAGTGGTCGCCGTGCTGGTGGGTGGTCACGATCTTCGCCACCGGCGTGTCGCCGATCAGCTCGATCAGCCGGTCCGGCTCGGCCGCGGCGTCGATCAGCAGCCCCTCGCCGCTGGCGTCGCGCAGCAGGTAGGCGTTGTTGTTCATGTCGCCAACGGCGAGCTTGGTGACGGTCAGGCCGCCGCCGATCTCCCGCGTGTCCGAGGGCCCGCCGACACGCACGTCTCCGGTGTAAGTCACCCCACGAATCTAGTGCGTGCGGGCGCCCGGAGGTAGATCGGGGGCTACCTGCCCGCTCAACGCGTCGGCGAGCGGCCGGTACACCCGGCCGTGGATCCGGTCTAGGAGTTCTTGGCCGAACCCCCGGGGCACCGCCTCCACCCACATGATCAGGTTCAGGTAAGTCCGGTAGAGCGAAAGCCGCTGCCGCGCCGCAACGTCGAAGGTAACCGCGCCGCCGGCGCCCCGGTACCCGGCCAGGAACGCGGTGTCCCGCTCGATGTCCCCGTACAGCGCCAGCGAGACGAACTCCGCCAGCGGATCACCCCAGAACGCCCGTTCGGCGTCGATCAGGGCGCCGATCCGGTGCCCGGCCGGATCCGACTCGACGAGGATGTTCCCGTCCCACAGGTCGAAGTGCACCAGCACGGGAGTGGTGACCTCATCCAGCGCCACCGCCCGGGCGCTGAACCACTCCAGGATGTCGGCGATCGGCCGGGGGAGCGTGACGGCGTACGTCTCGGCGTCCGCGAGCACCGCGTTCACCATGTCAAGGAAGGCCGCCCGCCAGGTCTCCCGCAGCGGGCCGACCGACCCGGACGGGTAGCCGAAGCCGGTTCCGGTGATCGTGTGCAAGCGGGCCACCTGGCCGCCCAGAACGGTTCGGAGCTCATCGCGCTCCGAGCCGGCGGGCGGTGGCGCCAGTTGCGGCCAGGGGATGCCCGGGCACTCCGTCATCACCAGGTACCCGGCGGCCGCGTCGTCGGTGTCAACCGCTACGACGTCCGGCACGGTGACATCACGGCATTCCCCGGCCAGCTGGTAATACAGCGCCTCGGTGGCCAGGATTCCCTGCTGCTCGTAGCGGAGCAGCCCCGTTTCTGGCCCGGGCGGGATCTTGACCACCAGCCGGGTGCCATCGGCCAGGCTCACCTGGTGCACGGCGTTGAACGTCCCGCCGGTCATGAGGCGGTGGTCTGCCACCTGATCCCAGCTCACCCCGGCCACCGCCAACGCCGCCGTCAACCGTGCCGTCCCGGCATCCGCCATGTTCTCTCCAAGCGCGCCCGTCCGCAGCGAGTTATAAGCACACGTTACGGCTCAAACCGGGCCTGTGAGCGGTGTTCTTTTTGTGGCGTAAGTTCTTCGAACATTAAATCACTGAATCCCGGGAATGAGTTTGTGATCATACGAACAGAGATGCTATTATCGGGGTATGTAGATGAAGCGTCCCCGGACGGAGGTGGTGCCCCGTGTCGCAGCCCCCCAGCGACCAGCCCGAGCCCGTGCCGCCGTGGGACGCGTTCTCCGGCGAGGACGACGCGCCGCCGCCCGGCCCGCGGCTGACGGCGCTGCTGGGCGACGCCGCCGGGGCGATCGGCGAGCTCGACCCGCGCCAGCTGCTGGGGGCGGGGTCGGCGGCGCGGCGGCTGCGCGCTTTCGCGGACTACATCGAGGTGATCTCGGTGGCGGAGTTCGGCCGCCAGTGCGCCGAGCAGCTGGAGGCGTCGAAGGCAAGGGGCGACCGGGTCCGGTCGAGGGACGCGGAGTACCCGGCCGAGGAGCTCGGCTTCGAGATGACCGCCAGCGCCCACAGCGCCGGCCTCCTGCTCGACATGGCCGCCAACATCGTCGGCCGGCTCCCGGCCACGCTGGCCGGGATGGCGGCCGGGCTGATCGACCGGGACCGCGCCCGGGTGATCAGCAACGCGACCCTGCACCTGCCCGACGGCCTGGCCGCCGAGGCCGACAAGGTCCTCGCCGACGCCGCCCCGGGGCTGCGCCTGGCGGACCTGCACACGAAGGCGGCCCGGCTCGAGGCCCGGCTGGACCCCGAGGGCGTCCAGAAGCGCAGGGACGAGGCCCGGCGCGACCGGCGGGTCGAGCTGCGCCGCGAGGACTCCGGGGCGGCGTCCCTGTCCGGCCGGGAGCTGGACCCGGCCGAGGCGATCGCGGGGAAGGCGTCGATCGACGCCGAGGCGGTCCGGCTGCGGAACGCGGGCCTGCCCGGCACCCTGGCCCAGATCCGGGCGGCGGTGCTGCTGGACCGGATCCACCAGCGCAGCCCCTGGGACCGCCTCGCCCCCCTCCCCGAACCCGAACCAGACGACGACGCCGACGGCGACCCCGCCGACGACCCCGGCCCCGGCGAGGACGACCCCCTCGCCCGCGACCCCGACTTCCCCGCCGGCCCCGGCGACTACGACCCCCGCGCGACTATGACCCCGGCGGCGACTATGACCCCGGCGGCGACGACGCCCCGGCCGGCCGCGACAGCGACTAGCGGCGAAGCCGACGAAGACGCGGCGGCGGAAGCCGAAGAGGACGAGGAGGAGGAGGACGAGGGCCGCCCGGCCGGGTTCGACGGCCCGCCGCCCGGCTCCCCGTTCGACCAGGCCGGCCGCAAGACCCCGCTGCCCGCCCTGATCAACGTCACCATCCCCGCCGGCACCCTCCTCGGCTGGTCCAACACGCCCGCCGACGTCGGATCCTGGGGCCTGATGGACGCCGAGACCGCCCGCGCCCTGATCGAGGCCGCGTCCCGCCACCCCCGCACCCGCTGGTGCTACACCTTAACGGGACCCGACGGCCGCGCCATCGCCCACGCCTGCGCCCGCGGACCCCACCCCTGGACCCCGCCCCCGCCCCCGCCCGGCCCCGACACGCCCGACGCCGCGCCGGGCCCGGCCGTGACGGGCCCGGCCGCGACGGCCCGACGACCCCCGCCTGGCCCGCCTCGCCGACCTCCTGGCCGACGCTGAACGCCACCCCCGAGCCCATCGCCCGGGACACCTGCAACCACGCCCACCGCGAGGACCGCTACACCCCCGGCCGCAAGCTCAAGCACCTGATCCGCGCCCGCACCGCCCGCTGCGCCGCCCCCGGCTGCGGCGCCCAGGCCATCACCTCCGAGATCGACCACACCACCCCCTACCCGGCCGGCCCGAGCTGCCAGTGCAACCTCGGCCCGCTCTGCCAGCGGCATCATCACGCCAAGCACGCCCCCGGCTGGCACCTCCAGCAGACCCGCCCCGGCGTCATGCGCTGGACCACCCCATCCGGCCGCACCTACACCACCCACCCCACCCAATACGAAGAATGACCGCAGACCCGACCCGACCCGACCCGACCCCGAGTCAGGTGAGCAGAGTCGCCCGCCCCGCGTCGGGGGATTCGGCCAGGGCGCCCGGGTAGAAGCCACGGACCGTTCGGAACACTTCTTCGAGAGACGGCCACCAGCGGCCGGCTCGCAGCGACCCGAGCTCGCTCCGCGCTGCCGCCGCCTGCTCGGCGGGCTCGGCCGCGGCGGCCACCACCACCCGATGCGGGCGAACCGACCGGAGCGGCCCCAGGTAGAAATCGGGACGCTGGTCCTCGGACGAAGCCGCCGGCCCGGTCTCCGCGGCGAGCACTAGGTAATAGTCGGGCAGCTCGAACTGGTTGGCGCGCCAGGCGGCAAGGGCCTCGGCCGCGCGGAGCTCGAACCGCTCGCTGCCGTGCGTTTCCTGCGACAGGTCCCACATCGCGCTCCACTCGGCCGCCACCGTCGCCAGCGGGTCGGCCGCGACCAGCACGTACGGCGCGGAGATGCCCGCCGCCCGGCGGAGCGCGGCCGCTGCGACCGCGACCCCGTCGCCGCCGTCCGCGTCATCGGCCGGGCGGACCAGCACGACGTTCATCGACCGCTCGACGGCGGCGAGCACCGGCTCCGAGGTCTTCCCGGCCAGCACCACGACCGTCGACGGATTGCGCCTCACGAGCCGATCATAGCCCCACGCCAATCGTTCGAAGATATTTTCCCGTCCGCCCCGTCCGGCCGGGGGCGGTGTCGTAGGCTGGGTACGCGGGCGGCCCAACGGGGGGCGCCGCAGGCAGGCGGGCATAACGGCGGTGCTCTCCGTGCTTATAGAGGAGTCTTGGCAGCGCGGGGCTTGAGAAAAATCTTTGGGTTCGAACGGACCGCTGCTCCGCCCCAGCCGGAAATGTCAGACCCCCTCGTTAGCATGACGGAGCGCGGGGTGTGTCTGTCCACGGTCCAGTGCGACCACACCCGCCAGCAGGACCACACCCGAAGAAGACGACGAAGAGAAGAGCACGCAGTGGCTGACCGGCTTGTCGTTCGCGGCGCGCGCGAGCACAACCTCAAGGACGTCTCGATCGACCTCCCGCGCGACGCCATGATCGTGTTCACCGGCCTGTCCGGATCGGGCAAGTCGAGCCTGGCGTTCGACACGATCTTCGCCGAGGGCCAGCGCCGGTACGTCGAGTCGCTCTCCGCCTACGCCCGGCAGTTCCTCGGCCAGATGGACAAGCCCGACGTGGACTTCATCGACGGTCTTTCCCCGGCCGTCTCCATCGATCAGAAGTCCGCCAGCCGCAACCCGAGGTCCACCGTCGGCACGGTCACCGAGGTCTACGACTACCTGCGGCTGCTGTTCGCGCGGGTGGGCAAGCCGCACTGCCCGATCTGCGGCCGGCCGATCGCCCGGCAGACACCGCAGCAGATCGTCGACCGGGTGCTCGAGCTGGAGGAGGGCATCCGGTTCCAGGTGCTCGCCCCGGTCGTTCGCGGCCGCAAGGGCGAGTACACCGAGCTGCTCAAGGAACTGCAGGCCAAGGGGTACTCCCGGGCCCGGGTGGACGGCACCGTCATCCGCCTGGACGAGGTCGCGGGCGACGCGGGAAGCCTGCCGACGCTGAAGAAGCAGGAAAAGCACGAGATCGAGGTGATCATCGACCGCCTCGCGGTGAAGGACACCGCCCGGCGGCGGCTGACCGACTCGATCGAGACCGCCCTCGGCCTCGCGGGCGGCGTCGTCATCCTCGACTTCGTCGACCTCCCCGAGAACGACCCGCACCGCGAGCGGATGTTCTCCGAGCACCTGGCCTGCCTCTACGACGACCTCTCGTTCGACGAGCTCGAGCCGCGGAGCTTCTCCTTCAACTCCCCGTGGGGCGCCTGCCCGGAGTGCACCGGCCTCGGCACCAAGATGGAGGTCGACCCGGAGCTGATCGTCCCCGACCCGGCCAAGTCGCTCGACGAGGGCGCGATCGCCCCGTGGGCGGGCGGTCACGTCAGCGACTACTTCGACCGGCTCATCGAGGCGCTCGCGGAGACCATCGGGTTCCGGCTCGACACCCCCTGGGAGAAGCTCCCCGCCAAGGCCAAGAAGGCGCTGCTGTACGGGCACGAGACCCAGGTCCACGTCCGCTACAAGAACCGGTACGGCCGCGAGCGGTCGTACTACACGGACTTCGAGGGCGCGATCACCTACGTCGAGCGGCGGCACGCCGAGGCGGAGTCCGACTCGAGCCGGGAGAAGTTCGCCGGCTTCATGCGCGAGGTGCCCTGCCCCTCCTGCCACGGGACCAGGCTCAAGCCGATCTCGCTGGCGGTCACGATCGACGACAAGTCAATCGCGGCCTACAGCCACGAGCCGATCGGCGAGCTGGCCAAGACCCTGCTCAACCTGGAGCTGTCGGACCGGGACATGCAGATCGCCCGGCTGATCCTCAAGGAAGTCAACGCGAGGCTCGGGTTCCTGCTCGACGTCGGCCTCGACTACCTCAGCCTCGACCGGGCGTCGGCGACGCTGGCCGGCGGCGAGGCGCAGCGGATCAGGCTCGCGACCCAGATCGGCTCCGGACTCGTCGGCGTGCTCTACGTGCTCGACGAGCCGTCCATCGGTCTGCACCAGCGCGACAACCAGAAGCTCCTCGACACCCTGCTGCGGCTGCGCGACCTCGGCAACACGCTGATCGTGGTCGAGCACGACGAGGACACCATCCGCGCGGCCGACTGGGTGGTCGACATCGGGCCGGGCGCGGGCGAGCACGGCGGCCACGTCGTCGTCTCCGGCCCGGTCGACGAGCTCCTCAACAGCAAGGAGTCGCTGACCGGCGCGTACATCTCCGGCCGGCGGGAGATCGCGGTGCCGAAGACCCGCCGCAAGCCGACCAAGGGCCGCGAGCTCGTCGTCAAGGGCGCCACCGAGCACAACCTCAAGAACGTGGACGTGGCCTTCCCCCTCGGCCTGTTCGTCGCGATCACCGGCGTGTCCGGCTCGGGCAAGTCGACGCTGGTCAACGACATCCTCTACCGGGCGCTGGCCAAGGAGCTGCACGGCGCCAGGACCGTGCCGGGCAAGCACACCCGCGTCACCGGCATGGACAACCTCGACAAGGTCGTGCACGTCGACCAGGGGCCGATCGGGCGCACCCCGCGCTCCAACCCGGCCACCTACACCGGTGTCTTCGACCACGTCAGGAAGCTGTTCGCCGCCACCACGGAGGCAAAGGTCCGCGGTTACCAGCCGGGCCGGTTCTCCTTCAACGTCAAGGGCGGCCGGTGCGAGGCGTGCGCGGGCGACGGCACCATCAAGATCGAGATGCAGTTCCTGCCCGACGTGTACGTGCCCTGCGAGGTCTGCCACGGCGCCCGCTACAACACCGACACGCTGCAGGTCCACTACAAGGGCAAGTCCATCGCCGAGGTGCTCGACATGCCGATCGAGGAGGCCGCGTCGTTCTTCGAGGCGGTGCCCGCGATCCACCGGCACCTGAAGACGCTGGTCGACGTGGGGCTCGGCTACGTCCGGCTCGGCCAGCCCGCCACCACCCTGTCAGGCGGCGAGGCGCAGCGGGTCAAGCTCGCGACCGAGCTGCAGCGGCGGTCCACCGGGCGCACCATCTACGTGCTCGACGAGCCCACCACCGGCCTGCACTTCGAGGACATCCGCAAGCTGCTCGGCGTACTCGACAAGCTGGTCCAGAACGGCAACACGGTGCTGGTCATCGAGCACAACCTGGACGTCATCAAGACCGCCGACTGGATCATCGACATGGGACCCGAGGGCGGCAACGGCGGCGGCACGATCGTCGCGACCGGCACCCCCGAGCAGGTCGCGAAGAACGAGAAGAGCTACACCGGCCAGTTCCTCAAGACCATCCTGTCCTCCTCGAAGTCCTTACGAATCTGATGGTCCGCCGCTTATGCGTCGTTTTGGAACTCCACCGGATAGGCCAGCCTGGTAGGCCAGCACGACGAGTTGCGCGCGGTCCCGTGCGCCGAGTTTGGTCATGGCGTGGTTGGCGTGCGTCTTGACAGTGAGCGGGCTGAGCGTGAGCTGGCGGGCGATATCGGCGTTAGACATGCCGTCGGCGACCAGGGACACCACCTCGCGCTCGCGGTCGGTGAGGGTGGCGAGCAGCGGTGAGGGGCGGACCGGCCCGCTGTCGTGCAGCTGGAGAAACCTGGTGATGAGGCCCCGGGTGGCGGACGGCGACAGCAGCGCGTCGCCGCGGGCGACGGTGCGAATCGCGTCGATCAGGACTTCTGGCCGGGCGCCCTTGCCAAGGAACCCGCTGGCCCCCGACCGCAGCGCCTCGAAGACGTACTCGTCCACCTCGAACGTCGTCAGGATCAGCACCCGCACCCGCGCGAGGCTGTTGTCAGCGGCGATCCGCCGGGTCGCGGCCAGCCCGTCAAGGCCCGGCATCCGGATGTCCATCAGGACGACATCGGCACGCGCCTCGCGGGCGAGCCGGACCGCGTCGCCGCCGGTGGCGGCCTCGCCCACAACCGTCAGCCCCGGTGCGCGGTCGATCATGAGCCGCAGGCCCGCACGGACAAGGTCCTGGTCGTCGGCGAGGACCACGCGGGTCGGCGCCGTTGCGGCGGACGCCGGCGAGGCGGCCGTGGCTCCGGTCAAGAGCCCTCGATCCCGGCCGCTCGCAGCGGAAGCTCGGCGAGGACGCAGAAGCCTCCCCCTGGCCGTGGCCCGGCCGACAGCCGTCCGCCCAGGGCAGCCACCCGCTCTCGCATGCCCACGATGCCGTGCCCTTCGAGCGTGCGTCGGCCGCCCTGGGGGACCGCCTTTCCCTCGTCCTCGACCGCCAGCCTGAGCGCCCCGGGCGCGTACCCCAGCCGCACCACGGCGGTGTCGCAGTCCGCGTGCTTGCGGGTATTGGTCAGCGACTCCTGTATGACCCGGTAGACGGTCAGCTCCACCGTCTCCGGCAACGACCTGGCCTGGCCGGTCACCTCCCGGGTGACCTGCAGGCCCGCGCCCGCGAACGAGCAGATCAGCTCCTCGAGCCGGTCAAGTCCCGGCACCGGCTCCACCGGCTCCGCCTGGTCGAGCGCACCAGGCTCGCGCAGCAGCCCGACGGTCAGCCGCAGCTCCTCGAGGGCCTCCTCGCTCGCCCGCTGGATGTGCGCGACCGATTCCCTGGCCTGGATGAGGTCCTCGTCGTCGAGCAGGCAGGCCAGCGCGCCGGCCTGCACGTTTATCAGGGCGACATGGTGCCCGACGGCGTCGTGCAGTTCCCGTGCGATCCGCAGCCGTTCCTCGGCGACCCGGCGGTTCGCCTCATCTTCCCTGGTCTGCTCTGCTTGCCTGGCGCGCTTCTCGACCTCGGCGACGTAGGCACGGTGGCTGCGGGCGGCACTGCCGGTGGTCACTGCCAGGGCTGCCCACAGCAGGACGACGAAGCCGGTGATGCCGGGATGGGTGATGAGCGAGGTGCTGAGCAGCGCCGCCTTGACGGTGACGCCGACCGCGAGCGTCCGGCCCGGACCGGCACCAAGCGCGACCAAGTACAGCGCGTAGAAAACCGCTGGCAACGTCAGCGGGTAGGCCATCCCGTCGGCCATCAGCACCACCGACCCGATGACGGCGATCGCCACGGTGCCAAGCGGGAACCGTCGACCGGCCATCAGGGCCGCGTAGACCACGGCGGTCACCAGCCAGCTCAGCGGCTGGTTGGAGCTCAGCGCGCGCTGGATGTCGGCCGGGATCGTCACCGCCGCGAACAGCACCATCGCCGTGACCGCAGAAAGCAGCAGCAACTCCGGCCGGGCCATCAGCCGGTTCCAGGCACTCACCCACATAGCTGGACTGTAAGCAACCGCCGCAGCCGTGCACAACCGAACTACTGCCAACGCAGTAGACGGAGCCGGAAACCGCGGCGGATGGCGCGATCGCGATCGGGGCAACCACTGCGGCGGGCCGGCGACTCAGGGGACCAAAACCCGGACGATGAGGAGCCGAACCGAAAGGAACTCCAGGATCATGTCAGCTCTTGCACGCTGGTGCTACCAGCACCGCTTTATCGTGATCACCGCCTGGATAGGCCTGCTCATCGGCTTGGCGGTGATGTCGCAGGCGGTGAAGACGTCGTATGACAACTCGTTCACGTTGGCCGGCAGCGGTTCGGGCATCGCCCAGGAACTGCTCCAGCGGTCGGCGCCGGGCCAGGCGGGCGACTCCGACCAGATCGTCTGGCAGGTGAGCCATGGCAGCGTCACCGATCCCCCCATAAGGCGGCGGATGTCGGAGATGCTCGCGCGGGTGTCGCACCTGCCCGAGGTGGACTCGGTCGCCAGCCCCTACCTGCCGGGCGGCAAGGTCCAGCTAAGCCCGGACGGGCGCACCGCGTACGCCACGGTGAACTTCACCCAGACTGCCGACTACCTGAACAATGCCGACGTCAACCGGGTGATCGCGGTGGCGACGGCTGACCGGGAGTCCGGCCTCGCGATCGAGCTTGGCGGGAAGGCCATCTCGGACACCGAGCAGGCGCCGCTATCGAGCATTTCGGCGATCGGCATCGGCGCGGCCGCCGTCATCTTGCTCTTCGCGTTCGGCTCGCTATTCGCGGCGACGCTGCCGATCGCGACCGCGGTGGCAGGCGTGGGCAGCGGCCTGATGCTCATGGCACCGCTCAGCCACCTGATGTCCGTGACCGGCATCGCGCCGATCCTCGGCGCGCTGATCGGCCTGGGCGTCGGGGTCGACTACGCCCTGTTCATCGTGACCAGGTACCGGCGCGGCCTGCAGTCAGGGCTGGGCCCGGAGCGGTCGGCCGTCCTCGCGCTCAACACATCGGGCCGCGCGGTCCTTTTCGCGGGCGGCACGGTCTGCATCGCCCTGCTCGGTCTGCTCACGCTCGGCCAGGGCCTCCTCGACGGGCTGGCGGTAGCGGCGGCGATCACCGTGGCGTGCACCGTGCTCGCGGCCGTCACGCTGCTGCCCGCGCTGTTCGGCGTGCTCGGCCTCCGCCTACTGAGCCGGAGGCAACGCCGCAGGCTGGCGGCCGATGGGCCGGATCGCGTGGAGAGCGGTGGCGGCATGTGGGCACGCTGGTCGCGCACCGTGCCCCGGTTTCCCGCCGTGCTCGCCGCCGCGGGGCTCGCGGTGATGCTCGTGGTGTCCGCCCCCGTGCTGCACCTGCGGCTGGGCTTTGCTGACGCGTCCAACGACCCCACGTCAAGCACCACCTACAAGGCCTACGAAATGCTCGCCGAGGGGTTTGGGCCGGGCTTCAACGGCTCGCTGCTGCTGGTCGCCGAGACCGGTTCC
Organism: uncultured Actinomycetota bacterium; assembly: GCA_963836195.1. Classification (GTDB taxonomy): domain Bacteria; phylum Actinomycetota; class Actinomycetes; order Streptosporangiales; family Streptosporangiaceae; genus Trebonia. The sequence goes on from CAWIIX010000030.1 coordinate 613,694, forward strand.
GCCGCCGACCGCGCCGCGCTCGGCCGACTCGACCGGGCGCTCACCGCCGTCCCGGGGGTGGCCGCCGTGCAGGCCGGGTCGGCGCGAACCGGGCCATCGGGCGGCCCGGCGGTCCAGGTGACCCAGGTCCTCCCCACCACGGCGCCCGAATCCCAGGCCACCTCTGCCCTAATCACCCAACTGCGGGACACCGTCATACCGCGCTACACCCGCGGCACCACGCTGCGGGTCTACGTAGGCGGTCTGACGGCCACCTTCGATGACTTCGCGGAGGCGACAAGCGCCAAGCTGCCCTGGTTCCTCGCCGCGATCGCGGGCTTCAGCTTCCTACTGCTGATGCTCGCCTTCCGCAGCCTGCTCATCCCCGCGGTCACAGCGGTGTTGAACCTGCTGTCGGCGGCGGCCGCGTTCGGCGTGCTGACCGCCTTCTTCCAGTGGGGGTGGGGGACACGGGCCTTCGGCCTCGGCGCGCCGAGCCCGATCGAGGGCTACCTTCCCGGGCTAGTGCTGGCTATCCTGTTCGGCCTTTCCATGGACTACCAGGTATTCCTCGTCAGCAGGATGGCCGAGGAATGGTCGCGCACCCGTGACAACACTCGGTCGGTGCTCGCCGGCCAGACCGACACGGCGCGGGTGATCACCGCCGCGGCGGCGATCATGATCGCCGTTTTCATCACGTTCGCGTTCATGGGCCAGGTCGACATCGCGGAGTTCGGCATCGGGCTGGCCGCCGCCGTGGCGCTTGACGCCTTCGTCCTGCGGACGGTGCTCGTGCCGGCCGTGATGCACCGGTTTGGCCGGGCCAACTGGTGGCTGCCCCGCTGGTTGGACCGCCGCCTGCCGCACCTGGCCATCGAGCCGCCCGCGCAGGGAAGTCCGCCCGCGCGCACCGATCCGCCCTCGTCTAGCTCACACCACGCTGAGCAGCTGGGAACGGAACTGTCAGGGAGCGCTAACGCGCAACCGTGGGTGTCTCCCCGGAGGTCGGTGACTCGATCGCGGGCTGAGACACCTGATGGCGGGCCCGCAGGGCGGCCCGCAGACCGAGAAAGGCGGCGATGACGATCGCCAGGTACGCGACGTAGACCAGGAGCTGAAGCGGGGTTGGGGAATCGCTGTAGCCGAAGAAGCTGTGCAGCACATCGCCGAATGAGCTGTCCTCCGACAGAATCTGCCCGGTGTGCCACATCGGCGCGTCAAGCACGCGTACCCAGCCGAGTTGCTGGAGGTTCTCAACGGTGTCGGCGAGCAGGCCCGCGGCGAAGATCATCAGGAGACATCCGATGACCGTGAAGAACCTCGCCAGGTTCAGCTTGTGGCCGAGCCGGTAGATGAAGAAGGCGATCACGAGCGCGCCCGCCAGGCCGATGACCGCGCCGGTCAGCGCGTTGGCGGTCGAGGTGGAGAAGATGATCGCGAGCGTGAACACCACGGTCTCAAGTCCTTCGCGGCCGACGGCCTGGAAGGCCAGCAGGCCCAGGCCCCACCGTGCCCTGCCGTCTAGGGCCGCGTCCGTCTTCGACCGCAGTTCCGTTGAGATCGACCGCGCGTGGTTGCGCATCCAGAACGTCATGTAGGTGAGCACAGCCGCGGCGAGGATGAAGGTGGCCGTCTCGAAGATCGTCTGCACTCGCGAGCCGTCGTAGGACCGGATGGTGAGGTACGCGGCCACGCCGCCGGCCGTCGCGATCAGCAGCGCCGCGCCCACGCCCAGGAACACATCCTTGAAGTGTTCCCGGCGTCCGAGGCGATCGAGGTACGCGAGCAGGATGGCGACGATCATGCTCGCCTCGATGCCCTCGCGAAGGAAGATGACAAGCGTGGCGAGCAAACCGTCTCCAACTCAGGTTCTGGGGCAAGTATTAGGTAAGGCAAACCTAATGTACCGCTACCTGGTCTTGTCAAACTCGGCGCAGATCAGGGCTCCGACGCTCGGTGCCCGGGCTGTGATCCGCGCGCGGCGGCGGTCAGCGCGGTCGCCTCGGCCCGCCACTTCTGGTGGATCCTGAACCGGATCCGGTGGAGCCGCCCCAGCTGGTCCTGCATCTGTGCCCTGACCGAGAAGTGGGTGATGCCGTGGTCCGGCGGACTGAAGCAGATCGCCTGACGCGGAACGGCACCCAGTGCGCGAGTCGGCGTGTTGGTGAAGCTCTTAATCCCCACGAAGATCACGTAGTTGGTCGTGAGCAGGACGTAGATCGGGGCGCCGGTCGAATCGTCGAACGGGATCTGCCCGCGCTCGTCCACGAACAGCCCCTGCAATTGCTCCCCCGGCGGAGCGAACTCGGCCATGCGGCTGCTGAGCTCGTCGCGTATCGCGGCCTTGCTCAGCAGCATGCAAACCACCATAGCCGCGCGGCGTCCGCGAAGCAGGCCGCGAGCCGCGCACAGCTGGCAGCCCGCCCTGCCGCCGATGATCAGCAGGTAGGCCAGCCCGCCGGAGGTGAACCGCGGCCGAACCGCCCACCGTCGGCTTGGCGGTCGGGCGGAATCCGGGATCGCTAGGCGCCTTCGCGGTAGGCGATGGCGGCGGCCTCGGTTCGGCTCGCCGCGCCCAGCTTGCCGAGGATGTTCGAGACGTGGACGCTGGCCGTCTTGGCGGTGATGAACAGCTCGGCGCCGATCTCGCGGTTGGACATGCCCCGGGCGAGCAGCCTCAGCACCTCGAGCTCCCGCTCGGTCAGCGCGGCGAACGGGCTCGGGGCGCCCGCTCCGCGGCCGTGCCCGCCCCGGTGCCCGTGGTCGAGCCGGGCGCGGCGGGCCAGATCGTCGAGGGCGGCGCTCAGCGGTGCCGCCCGCAGCCGGGTCGCGGTATCGCGCGCCGCGCACCAGACCGCGGTCGCCTCGTCGCGGCGACCGGCTTCCACCAGCGCCTCGGCCAGCCGCCACTGGGTCCGCGCGATCTCATAGACGTAGCCGGGGCCGAACTCGGCCAGCGCCCGCTCCCACCGCTCGGGGGAATTCGTCCCCGGTCAGGCGGGCGTACTCGGCTTCACAGCGGGCCAGCCAGCCGCGGCCTTCCGGCCCGAGGACGGCCTTGGGCCGGGCCGGGAAGGTGGCGCCGTCGGCGGCGACACCGAGCAGGGCTGCGCCGGCCGCCGCCTCTGCCGCCGCGCCGGCGGCGTGCCCGGTCGCCCGCAGCAGCGTCGCCCGGTCGGCCCGCGCCGCCAGGGCGATCGCCGTCACCCGGATCACCGAGGGGCTGTGGGCGGGCCAGGCGTCCGCGTCGATCGCGGCTTCCGCCTCGGCCAGCGCGCCCTCGTAGTCCCCCTGCCACAGGGCGTGCTCGGCCAGGATTCCGCGGGCGATGTAGGCGACGAACACGTCGTCCCAGAACGGCTCCAGCCAGGTCCGCCGCTCGGCCACCACCGGGTTCCCGCGGCCCACGTCGACGAAAAGCGCCATCGCAGAAAGCTGCGCCTCCGCCTGCCGGGTGACCCGGACCGGGAACCCGTCCGCCAGCTCCTGCGCGTGATCCCAGCACCCGTCGGCGAAGTGGGCCTGGAAGTGCAGATGCTGCAGGTCCAGGCCGAACGGGGCGAGGCCGAGCCCCTCCGCCTCGGCCCACTCGACCCCGCGGTGGGCGACCTCGGCGGCCTCCGCGAGCTCGCCCCGCGCCAGCCGCTCGGCCGCCAGCTGGTAGCAGGCCCGCAGCCTGACGCCGACCGATCCGGCCGCCCCGGCCTGCTCGATCGCGGCGGTGAAACGGACGATCGCCTCGTCCGAGCTGCCGGACCGGAGCGCGAGCTGCCCGGTGGTGGCGAGCGCGTCTGCCTCGACCGAGGCCGATCCGGCCGCCCGGGCCGCCTCCCGTGCCCGGTCGGCCCAGTCCCGGGCGTCGTCGTCGCGGTGCGCCGCCATCAGCGCGATCGCGTAGGTCGCCATCGCGCGGGCCCGGTACCAGGTCGGACGGCTCGTCCGGCGTGTCCCGCACGGTCGCCTCGGCCACGGCCAGCGCCTCGGCGTACCACTGCTTGTTCTCGCTCTGCAGCAGGTGGTACGCCAGCCGCTCGCCGACCCGGCCGCGCAGTTCGGTGTCCGCCGCGCGCCCCGCCTCGGCCGACACCCAGTCGCGGATGCGGCGCAGCAGGTGCACCGCGCGGGGCACGTCACCGCTGGCCGCGGCGGCCAGCGCGGACCTCAGGCCGAGCTTGCCGCGGCTCATGCCCGCGATCCGATCGGCCCCCTCTACCCGCAGCCACAGCTCCAGGGCGAGGTCGTAGTGACGGTGGGCTTCGGCCGGGGCGCCGAGGCGCTCGGCCTCGGCGCCGGCCTGGACCGAGGCGGCGAACGCGCCGGGGATGTCGTGACTCGCCATGCTGTGTCGGGCGAGCGAGGCGGCGGCGCCGGGCACGCCCGCCAGCAGGCTGGCGATCCGGGCGTGGAGGCGGGTCCGCTCGCCCGGCATCAGGTCGGCGTAGACCGCCTCGCGCAGCAGCGCGTGCCGGAACCGGTAACCGTCGGGCTCGTCGAGGGCCAGCAGCTGGTGGCCGGCCGCCTCGCGAACCGCCTCCTCGTAGACATCGTCGGCCAGCCCGGAGGCGGCCCGAACGAGGTCGTCGGCGCGCGCCGCCCGCCACCGCCGCCGTCCGCAGCACCTGCTGGGCCGCGTCGGACACGCGCTCCACCCGCGACAGCAGCAGCGCGGCCAGCCCGGTCGGCAGCGTGCCCTCCGCGCACGACGAGGCAGTCAGGAGCTCCTCGGCGTAGTAGGCGTTTCCCTCCGCCCGCTCCACCAGCGAGTTGAGGGCGGCGGCGGACAGCGGCGACGGGGCGTTCTGCCCGTTGGACAGGATCTCGGCCAGCGCCGGGGCGGACAGCGGCCCGAGTTCGACCAGCGTGACCATCGGCAGCCTGAGCAGCTCCGCCATCACGCTGCGGAGCGGGTGACGCCGGTGCAGGTCATCGGTGCGGTACGTGCCGAGGATGGCGACGCGCTCGCGGTGCAGCATGCGGGCGAGGAACGTGACCAGATGCCGGGTGCTGGCGTCGGCCCAGTGCAGGTCCTCGATGACCAGCAGGACCGGGCTCTCGGCGGCCAGCTCGGACAGCAGGCTGAGGACGGCGCCGAACATCTGCTGGCGGGTCAGGCCCGCCCAGTCGACCTCGTGGGCCTCCTCGTCGCCGTCCGGGAGCAGGCGCGACAGCACCAGGCGGCTCTTGATGGCCTTCTCGATGCGGGGCGGGGCGGTGCGGAACGCGTCGGCGAACGGCAGGTAGGGGACGCTGTCGCCGATCTCGGCGCACTGGCCGTACAGCACGGTGAAGCCGTCCCGCTCGGCGATCTGCTTCGCCTCGTCGACCAGGCGGGATTTGCCGATGCCGGCGTCGCCGCTGACGAGCCCGGTGACCGCGCGGCCCGCGGCGGCGTCGTGCAGGAGGGCCCGTAGCCGGGCCAGCTCCGCATCGCGTCCCACCAGCGTGCCCATGTCTCTATTATCCGCCGGGGTCCGACCTTCCGGCGAACCAATTAACGCCTGCCTCGGCCGCCCAATTGCCTGCAGGCAGGCACCACGCGACCGTTCGGGATACGGGTTTAAGGATTTTTCCCAATGATCGGCGGAGGGTCTTACTGCGAGCCTCGGGGGAGAGCACGAGGAGGCAACCGATGAAGTCAACAGTGCGGCGCGCGGCTGGGAAGCTGGCGGACGCCGTTCGCGAAATGAACGAGGCGCAACGGCTGATGCTGGTGCTGCAGAACGCCCCGGACCGGTACGTCGCAAGGACCCGGGCGCCGCGCCTGACACCTATGACGAGTTCCTCGCCCGCACCTCGGGTCCGCTGCTGCACGAGCCTTCCGCCCGCCGGAGGAACCGCAGGGCCCGGCGTAGCCCGGAGGGCCAGTCAAGCTGAGCTACCCGACCGGGCCGAGCTCGGCGGCGGCCAGCTCGGCGTAGATGAGGAACTTGAACGGGTCGGACTGCTGGTACCGCTCCATCAGGCGGTGCAGGGCGGTCTGGCGGAGCTCGGCCAGCCGGCTGCTGGCAGGGTAGCGGAGCAGGCCCGGCTTGATGATGTCGAGGGCGAGGGCGTGATCGCCCTGGGCGATGAGCGTGGCGGCGGCGTCGGCGAACCGCTCCTCGCGGCCGCCGGCCAGCAGGTCGAGCGCGGCCGCGCGCTCGGCTGGCGGTAGACGGCTCCATCCCGCTGCCGTCCGGCTGCCAGTAGCCGGTCCGCTGATGGTAGAGCCGCGCGGTGAAATGGTCGCGAGTCACCAGGTAGGGGACGACCGCCGCCGGGTGCTCGCGGAGGACGTCCGGGAGGCTGGCCGCCGCGAGGATGTCGGGAGGGCCAGGCCCCGGCGGATCGCGTCGAGCACCTCGCCGCGCAGCCGGGTAAGCGCCGCCTCGAGTCCGGGGACGGCCGCGGCGGTGAGCAGATCGGTCAGCGGCGGGTGGCCGTGGATGAGCAGTCGGGGCCGCAGGCCGTCGATGAACGCGAGCGCCTCGAGCAGTCCCTCCGGTGATCCTTCGTCGGTGAACGGCTGTCCGAGGTAGGGCATGAGCGCGTCGCCCGCGAACAGCACGCCGGACGCGGGCAGGTGGACGAGGAGCGCGTCGCCCGTCTCGCCGCCTCGGCCGGGATAGAGGACGAGGTCGGTGCCGCCGACGGTTAGCGGCGTCGGCTCGCTGACCAGCTGGTCGGGCGCGAGGTCGAGGCTGGAATCCTCCGGCCGCCCCGGTGAAGTAGCGGAACGGCGGCCGGCCGTCCCGCTCGCGGTCGAGCCCGGCCGGGAACCCCGCCTGCGCGATCACCCGGGTGCCCGGACCGCGCAGCGCGTCGGCGCCGCCGACGTGGTCCCAGTGCGCGTGGGTGAGGATCAGGTGGCTGATGCGGCCGTCGGCCGGAAGGTCGAGATCGCTGAGCGCGGCCTTGACCCGGTCGCTGGGTGGTGCCGGCGTCGATGGCGATGACGCCGTCGCCGGTGGTGATGAAGGCCGAGGTCGCAGAAGTCGTAGCCCTGGGCGATCTGGATGCCAGGTTCCGGGCGCAGGATCCGGGGCGAGGTGAAGCGGAACCCGTCCTCGGCGTTCGCCCAGAAGCCGCCGAGCGTCAGCTCCGTCCCGGCCGGGGCGGAGCCGAGCCCGGACCTGCGCGCGGCGTCGGCGGCCTGCTCATCGTGGCCGAGCACGGCGTGCGCGAGGGCGAGGCCGTGCGAACGCGCCGCGCAGCAGCATGGCCGGGAACAGGTCCCGGACGGCCAGCACGAACTCCAGGTCGGCGATCGCCTGCTCGGCCCGGCCCCGGTCCGGCGGGAGCGCGGTCAGCGCCAGCCCGCGGAAGTACTGCGGCAGGCCGAGGTCGGCCGCCGCGGCCCGGTCCAGCTTGGCCAGCGCGTCGGCGGCAGCGCCGCCGCCAGCGCCGGCGTCTTCGCCGAGCCGCGCCTGGAAGAACCCGGCCAGGGCGAGCGGCAGCGCCGCGTCCGGCTGGGCATCGGAGAGGTCCGAGAAGTACCGGTACCCCTCGGCGTCCGCGCCGGCCGCCGCGAGCCTGCTGGCCAGCGTGACCATGGTGTTCTTGTCGGCGCGGGCCAGCGGGCGGCGATCTTGAGCGATTCGACGTCGCGCTGGCGGGTGATGCGCGCGGTCATGCTGGTGATCCCTTCGAGGTGAGCTCGGACGTTCCCGTTTCCCCCGCTGCCCGGGCGCCGCACGGCGACCCCGTCCGCCGCCGGGCTGGGCCGGCTGGGCGGGGAGGAACACGGCGACCAGGATCGCTCCCGCCGCCGCGACCCCGCCCGCCACCACGGCGGCGATCGTGAGGCCGTGCAGGAACGCGTTGGTGGACGGCGAGCCGCAGCGCCTGCCCGAGCGCGGGGTGGCCGAGTCGGGAGAGGCCGCCCGCGGCCGCGTAGGCGGCGCCGACCGACTGGTGCGCGAGCGCCGTGACCTGGCCGGGCACCCGGGCCGGGGTGGTGGCGGTGAGCCGCGACCCGTAACCGGAGGCGTAGATGCTGCCGAGCACGGCGACGCCGAGCGTCCCGCCGATGAGCCGGGTGGCGTCGTTGACGGCCGAGCCGACGCCCGCCCGGCTCCGGCTGACGACGCCCATGATCGCCTCGGTGGCGGGCGCCGAGGTCAGCCCCATGCCCAGCCCGTACAGCACCATCTGCCCGGCGATGACGCCATAGCTCAGCGTCGCGCTCGTCGTCGCCGCCACCCAGCCGTAGAACACCGCCATCGCGACGAGCCCGATCGTGACGATGAGCTTGGTGCCGGCCCGCACCGCGAGCTGGGTGCCCGCGACCGACCCGATCGCGACCGCGAGCGCGACCGGGAGCAGCCGGACGCCGGCCGACAGGGCGCTGTAGCCGCGGACGAACTGGAAGTACTGGGTGATCAGGAAGATGAAGCCGAGCAGGGTGAAGAAGGACACCGTGACCGCGCCGCTGGCCGCGCTGAACCGCGGGTTGCGGAAGAGCCGCAGGTCGAGCATCGGATGCGGGGCGCGCCGCTCGGCCGCGATGAACACCGCCAGCAGCACCGCCGAGACCGCGAAGCCCGCCAGGCTGCGGCCCGCCGTCCACCCGTAGGCCGGGGCCTCGATGATCGTGAAGACCAGCAGCGCCATCATCGCCGAAGACAGCACCAGCCCGGGAACGTCCGGGCGGGCCGCATCCGGGCTCTTGGACGCGGGCACCGCCAACGCCACCCCGGCCAGCGCCAGCGCCGCGACCGGGGCCATCGCGACGAAGATGCTGCCCCAGCTGAAGTCCTGCAGCAGCCAGCCGCCGACGATCGGCCCCAGCGCGATCGCCACCCCCGCGATCGCGCCCCACAGGCCGATGGCCGCGGCCCGCTCCCGTCGCTCGGTGAACACGTTCGTGAGCAGCGACAGCGTCGCCGGGAAGGTCATGGCGGCGCCGAGGCCCATCACCGCCCTGGCCGCGATGAGCTCGGCCGGGCTGGTGGTGAAGGCGCCGGCCAGGCTGGCGGTCCCGACCACGGCCAGTCCCGCCAGCAGCATGCCCTTGCGGCCGAACCGGTCGGACAGGCTGCCGAAGGTGAGGATCAGCGCGGCGAAGACCAGGTTGTAGGCGTCGACCACCCACTGCAGCTGGGTCGTGGTGGCGTGCAGCTCGCGGGTCAGGTCGGGCAGCGCCACGTTCACCAGGGTGGTGTCGAGGTTGATGAGGAACGACGCGAGGAGCAGCGCCACGAGGATCATCGGCTTGGATCTCATGATTGAAAGACTCAACCAGTAGATTGAAAAAGTCAAGCGATAAAACTTGTTTATCAATCATGAACCGGCTAAGGTCAGAGCATGCGCAGCTACGGCCAGTACTGTTCGATCGCCAAGGCGCTGGACGTCGTCGGTGACCGGTGGACCCTCCTGATCATCCGGGAGCTCCTGATCCGAGGCGCGTGCCGGTACACCGACCTGAAGGACGGGCTGCCCGGCATCGCGACCAACCTGCTGGCGGACCGGCTGCGCGAGCTCGAGTCGGCCGGCCTGATCCGGCGGGAGGAAGCCCCGCCGCCGGTCGCGACCACCCTGTATCCACCTGACCGACACGGGCGCGTCGCTGCTGCCGGTCATCGACGCGATCGCCCGGTGGGGCATCGAGTTCATGGTCACGCCGGTGGAGGGCGACCAGTTCCGCGGCCACTGGTTCGCCTTCCCGGCCGCGCTGTTCCTGGCGGACCGCGAGCCGGACGGCCCCCCGGTCTCGATCGAGCTGCGCACCGACAGCAGCCCCGCCGTCATCGAGGTCGGCGGTGGCTCGGTCACGACCAGGCTCGGCTCGGCGCAGGCCCCCGATCTCGTCCTGACCGGCACCCCGCACCTGATCCTGGCGCTGATCACCGGGAGGCTCACCGTCGCCCAGGCGGTCGAGCGCGGGCTGGACATCAGCGGCGACGCGGCCGTGCTGCGGCGGGTCCTTCCGGTCGGCGAGCCCAAGCCGGCCGATCGGGGCTGAGTGGCAGTACGGTACGACGGTGGAGATCATGACCGGTGCAGGACCCGCCCACGTCGTGCTCGAACGTCCGGAGCACCGCCAGCCGGCCTTCCTCGCCGTGCTGACCCACGGCGCGGGCGGCACGCCCGACACGCGGGACGTGCTCGCCGTGCGCGACGTCGCGCGGGCCGCGGGCGCGGTGACGGCGCTGGTCACCCAGCCCTACCGGGTGAAGGGCGCCCGCGCGCCCGGATCGGCCGCGCGGCAGGACGCGGCCTGGATCGAGATCATCGGGGCGCTGCGGGCGGGGACGCCGGGCGTGCCGCTGGTGCAGGGCGGACGGTCGAACGGAGCGCGGGTCGTCTGCCGCACCGCGGTGGAGGTGAGCGCGGTCGGCGTGATCGCGCTGGCGTTCCCGCTCCATCCGCCGGGCCAGCCGGAGAAGTCCCGCGATGCGGAACTCCGTCAGGCGGGGACCAGCGTGCTTGTCGTCAACGGGGACCGTGATCCTTTCGGCGTCCCCGAGCCCGATGCGACCACCCAGGTCGTCGTCATCGGCGGGGAGACCCACGCTCTCGCAAAACACCCCGAGGCGATTGGCGTGGCCGTCGCTCAATGGCTAGACGGACTCCCCGGCCTATTGTTATCCGCTTGTTATTATTTTCCCAGTTCAGGCGGCTGGTGCCTGATGGTCGGTGGGGCGATGCGGCGCGATCGTCGCGCCGTTCGGTAGTAGTTCTCCGGTGTCCTCGAAGATAACAATTCCGTTACAGAGCAGTGACCAACCCTGCTCCGGGTGGCTGGCGATGGTGTGCGCAGCCTCGCGGTCGGGTGCCGTAGATTCCGGGCACCTCGGTATGTGCGGGCACATTCAGTGCCTCCTGGCCTTCCTTGGCTGTCCACGGCCTGGAACCACTTGGTCCTTGGGTGCGCTCGGCGAACCGAACTCCGCAATGAGTCGCGCCCGCTTCCCCTACCAAATGGCCTAGACCACTTATCCACAACTTTGCCCCGCTGCGACTGCAAGTGCAAGCGACTTGCCGACGCGTTAAGCAGAGATTTCCCAAATATTGATACGACCATGCGGGGGAGTTGGTTCAGACCACCCGCGGACTTCTAGTGCCGAGGGTACTACCAAGAAAATGCCCCGGGAACGGACGGAACGTCCCCCGGCCGACGGCCTCGCGGAACGGCAACTGTCCTGGTGCTCGCCTAGAAGGTCGGGACGCGAGGGACCTCGGGGATGTGGTTGAGCCGGTGGTTCTCACGCAGCGTCAGCAGGCGCTCGGCCTCGTTGGTCAGCGCGTGGACGGCGGGCTTGGCCTTGGCCTGGCGGAAGTAGATGCGGTCCTCGTACCCGCGCGGGCCGATCTCGGCCCGCTGCGCGGCGAAGGCGGCCCGCATCGCGTCGGTCAGCGCCCGGTCGAGTTCCATAGCCAGCTGGTGCAGTTCGGCGACCGGGGCGTGCCGGGCCTCGGCCTCGCGCAGCGCGACATCGGCCGCCCGGGCGGTGTCGAGCAGCGTGCCGCGCTCGTCGGCCAGCGACACGTCCGCCGCATGCATGTCGAGCGCTTCCTGGCTGGGCTTATACATCCTGAGTTCCGTCCTCCGCGTCGGTCCGCACCGTAGATTACGCCATCACCGACCCTACGCCCCGCCCGGCTCCCCGGTTTCCGTTACCGCCGCCCGCAGCGCGGCCGGGCGGACGCCGAGGGCGGCGGGCGTCATGCGCTGACCGGTCATCCGGCCCCCCCGTTTCCGTCGCGCCCGGCCCGCTTCCCGTGCTTGCGGTGCACGGTCTGCTTGGTCACCCCAAGCCGCTGGGCGATGTCCTGCCAGGACCAGCCGAGCCGTCGCGCGTTATCGACCTGCAGGATCTCCAGCCGCTCGGTCAGCACCCGCAGCGCCGCCACCGCCTGCAACCCCACCTCGGGGTCGGCGCTGCCCGCCGCCGTGGCGACGTCGCCGGCCCCCGTCCGCTGCCCGCCTGCATCCATGTCGTCAGCTTATGCTGACGCAGCACGGGCGTCAACATAAGCTGACGGATCCAAGCCCGCCGATGCCGATGATTCCGCCGCCCCCGCCTCGTATAAGCCACGCAAGCACATCGACCCCGCAGACTGGAGCTCGCGATGACAGCACAGACCGACGACGCCTTCCTGCAGCCGGCCGTGGCGGCGGAGTTCACCCGCCTGGCCGACCTGCTCGACGCCGCCTCCGATGCGCAGTGGGACACCCCGTCCCTCTGCGCGGGCTGGCGGGTCCGCGAGGTGATCGCGCACCTGACGATGGCCGCCCGGTATTCGGAAGCGGAGTTCATGGCCGAGCTGCAGCGGTGCGGTTTCGACTTCACCCGCCTATCGAATGAGATCGCCGCCAGGGACGCCAGCCTGCCCACGGACGAACTCATAAAGAATCTCCGCTCCGAGGTGATGCGGCATTGGGCACCGCCCGGCGGCGGATATCACGGCGCCCTCAACCACGTGGTGATCCACGGCCTCGACGTGACGGTGCCGCTGGGCGTCCCCCGTCTCGCCCCGGACCAGACCATCAGGGTCATTCTCGATGACCTGACCCAGGGCGACGGCACCGTCCGTTTCGGCGTTGACTTCGCGGGCCGGCGACTGCAGGCGACCGACCTGGACTGGTCATTCGGCGCGGGGCCGGTACTGTGCGGCGCCGCCGCCGACCTGGCGCTGGTCGTCTGCGGACGCTCGCTCCCACCCGGACGGCTCGAGGGCGCCCCGCTCGCCCGGGCCCGCTAATGGCATGACCGGTCGAGGCCGGTAACGATAGGTTTTGTGACACACTTGGCGAGGGGGATGGATGGCCACGTATGTCGTGTGGGTGATATTCGCCGTCGTCGCCGTGCTGCTCGGATTCGTCGGCTACCACTTCAGCGTGCGGCACGGTGCGATGGCTGACCGCAATCGTCGCGCTCGGCCTCGCGCTGGCCATTACCGCTTACGGTTTAATGCGGAGCGGCCCGGCGTCGTCCAATCTCGAGAGCTCGTTTGCGCGCGGCGCCGACGCGGTCGGCGACGCCTTCTTCCACCCCCTCGGCCTGGGTACCCCGGTGTCCGGGCCCGGCCGGGCGGGGTGGGTGGTCATCGTCATCCTGCTGGTGCTCGGCTACCGGGAGCTCGAGGCCTGGGCCCTGCACTGGCAGGCGCCGATGCTGGACACGTCCAAGCTCGGCGACGGCCAGCCGAGCATCAAGCCGTACGGCCCGGCGGGCGAGTCGGCCGACGGCCTGACCGACGGGCAGCGTCACCAGCTGCTGGCGGCCGAGGTCGGGTTCCGGCTGGCCGCGATGGAGGTCCGCGCGCCCGCGATCCTGCCCGGTGGCAGCAGGTCCGGCGGGCTCGCCACCATCGCCGAGACCAGCGGCTTCAGCGGCGGCGGCCTGGCCGGGGCGATCATCAGGTTCCTCGGCCTGCTCTGGCCGAACCCGCGCCAGGTCCAGGTCCAGGTCTGGATCGAGTCGCCGTCGAAGGCGGTCGGCCCGAGAACGGTGACCCGGACCGACCTGGCGCGGGTGACGGTCGAGCTCAGCGACCCCCGCAACGGCGCCACCCTGTCGACCAAGACGCTCGCCGCCGCCAGCGTGGACGAGGTCGCGACCCGGGTGGCCGGCTACGTGGCCCGGCAGATCTTCAGCATGGATCCGGCCACGCCGAGCTGGTGCTTCGGCGCGCCCGACGGCGGCGACCTCGCCGCGCTGCTGCTCTCACGACAGCTCCGCGTTCGCGTCGAGACCCCGGCCGACGTGCTCAGATCGCGTCACGAGCAGATCGCGCGGCTGAAGAACGTGGCGATGGGCAGACGGTGCGCCGGAGTCGTCAGGTATGAGCTCGCCCAGCTCTACAGCATCCAGGGCGAGCCGCCCGAGCAGCACCTGACCGCGCTGCGGCTGCACGCGGTCAACCGCGAGCAGTACCCCCGGTTCTACCGCGGCCGCTACCGGCTCGGCATGTCGCTGGAGATGGTCGCGGACCCGGGATTCAGGTTCACCGACCGCGAGGCGGCGCTGGATGACCTGGCCGAGATCCTGGAGATCCTGCACCGCTGCCGCCTCACGGAAACCCAGCTCCGCGCGGAGGACGAGATCAGGACCGTGGCCGACGGTGGGTACTCGGAGCTGACCCCCGCCGTGCGCCTGGAGCTGCTCAAGGCCGCCCAGCAGGAGTTGCGGGGAGTGCGGCGCCAGCTCACCCTCGGAGGCGTCCTGTGGGCCGCGTTCGCGCGCCGTCAGGAGCGGGCGATCTGGCGGGTGTACCTGCAGGGGCTGCGAGCGCGCCAGTCCTTCCACGACGGCGTGTGCGTGGCCGAGTTGCTCGTCGCCGCCCGGCGGCGGGCGACCGAGCAGAGGCTGCAGGCCGAGCCGAGCCTGCAGGCCGAGCCGGGACTGGGCCGAGCGGGAGAGGAGAAGCGCTTCCGGCCGCTGAAACCGCGGCACCTGAGGCTGGCGATCCGGGTGGCGTCCGCCATCGCGGGCCCCGACCCGCTGATCGATTCGATCCCGGAGCATCCGGGCCGCCAGCATCAGCGCGACCCGTGGCCGCCCGCGAGTTCGCCCGGCCGGCCGGCGCCCCGGGATCCCCGGGACCGGCTGCGCTGGTGGCCGTGGTCGCGCCGGACGCTCTCGTGGCAAGGCGCGTACAACACCGCGTGCCTCTACGCCGCGCTGGCGGCGCAGCGGCTGGCCGCGCAGCCGCTAGCGACGGCGGAGTCGCTGCCGGTCGCGGAGCGGCGAGCGTGGGACGAGCGGGTCGTGATCAGCCTCGACCGGGTGGTGAACAACCAGTACGCCGAGATGGAACGCCCCTACGACACGGTCTCCCAGGATCCCGATTTCTCCGCGCTGAGATCCGCGCCCGAGCAATTCCCGGCGTTCAGGAAGTTTCTCGACGACCAGCGGCGCATGGACTATCCCGATACCGATGTCGCCCAGGCCCGGCTGGGCCTGGCCGACTTAGCTCACCGGGGCCAGCCCGCGAACGCCGCCCGCAGCGCCGCCACGCCGGCCGGCCCAAGGCCGAAGGGCGCGAAGATCACGTCACCCCAGCGGTCGAGCCGCCGTCCGGCGTCGGCGAAGTCCCGCTCCTCGAGACCGGGGTCGAGCCTGCGGGCGAACGCGATCACCTGGTCGACGGTGTAGTGCTCGAGCGCCGCCGCGGTGTCAATGTAGTCGCGCGGCTCGGCCCGGCTGGCCAGCGCGCACACCTTGCCGCCGACCACGTCCTCCAGGTTCAGCACCGGACCCACGTCCATCGTCACCGGCTGCGCCGCCCGGTCGAAGTACGCCAGCTGCAGCATGGTGCGCTGACCGTCGGGGGCGGTCACGGTCCACTCGGCCAGCCCGTCGCCCATGCCCTCGAGGACGTCGGCCAGTTCGGCGGTGGCGCCCTCGCGCTCGGCCTCGAACCCCGCTCGCTTGAGCGCGTTCTGCACCGAGCGGGCGGCCGCCACGACCCCGTCCTCCTCGTTCGTGAACAGGTCGACGTCCTGGGTCGGCCGGTCGATGAGGCCGTGCGCGATCAGGGCGTTGCCGCCGCCGAGCGCGAACCCGTACCGGTTGGCGGCGCGCAGCGCGATCGTGGCGACCCGCCGGTGCAGGTCGTTGAGCGGCATCAGGCGCTCACGGGTGCCAGCAGCGCCGGGTGGTGTTCCTCCCAGGCCCGCCGGACCCCCTTCGGGAGATACAGCTCCGGCCAGATGCTGACCAGGGTCTCCCCGTCCAGGTAGGCGGCCAGGTCGCCGGGCCTGGTCGCCTCGCGCAGGACCGTCTCGTAGTACCAGCGCCGCAGGTCGGGCTCGTCCAGGTCGAACCGATGGTCAGGCAGGCTCCAGAACAGCCGGAGCGGCAGCTCGACCAGCCCCGTGACCGGGCCGCGGAGGTCGTCCAGGTCGTCGATCACCAGCGCCAGGCGACCGGGCCGGGCCTGGTAGGGCGCGAGGTGCGCGGCCGGGGCGCGCTCTTCCGCGGGCAGGTACTTGTAGATCGTGGACCGGCTGACACCCAGCTCCCGCGCGACCGACGAAACCGTGTGCTCGGGCCGCAGCAGCAGCGCGCGGACCTCGCGGAGCTGCTCCGCCGTCAGCGCCGGAGGCCGGCCGAGCCGCTTACCACTGGCCCGCGCGGCGGCCAGCCCGTCGCTGGTCCCGGCCGAGATCGTCGCCCGCCCGAAGTCCGCGATGGCGGCGAACGCGCGGAAGATCGCCTCCCCGCCGGGCGCGGTGGTGTCCAGCCGCTCGCGCAGCGACCGGAACCCGGCCCCGCGCCGATGCACCTCGTCCACCAGGGCGAAAAGCTCACGCGACGACCGGCCGAGCTGATCCAGGCTCGCCACCACCAGCGTGTCACCGGGCCGCAGGGACTCCAGGCACGCCGCCAGCAGCGGGCGGCCCGACGGCCGGCCCGACTGCCGTCCGGTCTCCTCGTCGGTGCAGACGCGCCCGCACCCCGCCTCCGCGAGCTCGCGCGCGAGCCCCGCGACGTCGCCCCCGCCGCCGCCCGCCCGCGCGTACCCCACCACGTCGCTCATGTGTTCTACTGTACAACAAAGGGTCAAGAAGCGTTAACCGACAGGTCAGGCGAGGCTGGCGGCCCAGCGGGCGTGCAGGTCGGCGTACTCGCCGGTCCCGGCCCGCATCAGCTCGGCCGGGGTGCCGTCCTCGATGATCTCGCCCGCGCGCAGCACCAGCACCCGGTCCGCGATCGCCACCGTCGACAGCCGGTGCGCGATGATCACCGCCGTCCGGCCGGACAAAACCGTCTGCAGAGCCGACTGCACCAGCCGCTCCGACGGGATGTCGAGCAGCGCCGTCGCCTCGTCAAGGACCAGCACCGACGGCGCGGCGATGAACGCGCGGCAGAACGACAGCAGTTGCCGCTGACCCGCCGACAGCTTCCCGCCCCGTTTGCCGACCTTGGTCGCGTACCCGTCTGGCAGCGCGGCGATGAACGCGTGCGCCCCGATCGCCCGGGCCGCCTCCTCGACCTCGGCGTCCGAGGCCGACGGCCGCCCGAGCCTGATGTTCTCCGCCACCGTGCCCTCGAACAGGAAGCTCTCCTGGGTGATGAGCACGATCTCCTGCCGCAGCACCGCATCCGGCAGCAGCCGCAGGTCAACCCCGTCCAGCAGCACCTGGCCGGCGTTCGGGTCGTAGAACCGGGCCAGCAGCCGGGCGACCGTGGTCTTGCCCGCGCCGGTCTCGCCGACCAGCGCCACCGTCTGCCCGGCGGGCAGGTCCAGATCGAGCCCGGGCAGCACGATCGCCTTCCGGTACCCGAACCGCACCCCGGCGAACGTCACCCGCCGGCCGCTCGCCGCCGGCGGCAGCCCGACCGAGGCCGCGGCGCCCGGCTCGGCCACCGACGGCTCCTCCTCCAGCACCCCGGAGATCTTCTCCAGCGCCGACGCCGCCCCCTGGAACGAGTTGTAGAACTGCGACACGTCCTGCAGGGGGTCGAAGAACCGCTGCAAATACAGCAAGAACGAGGCGAGCACGCCGATCTTGATGTCGCCGTCGAGCGCGAGGAAACCGCCGTAGCACAGCACCACCCCGGTGATGACGTTCCCGACCATCGCGATGCCGGGCGCGAACACGGCGCTGAGCTGCGAGGACCGCATGGTCGCGGACGCGTAGTCGGCCGACAGCCGCTCGAAGATCTCGGAGTTCCGCTCCTCCCGGCGGAACGCCTGGACCGCCCGCAGCCCGCCGAAGGTCTCCACGAAGAACGCGATGACCAGCGCGTTGGTCTCCCTGATGCGCCGGTAGGCGGTCGCCGAGTTGCGCCGGAACCAGGCGCTCAGCCAGATCAGCGGCAGGAAGCCCGACAGCACCACCAGTCCCAGCCGCCAGTCCAGCAGCAGCATGCCGGTGCCGACCAGCAGCAGCGTGAGCACCGCGGTGATGAGCCCGTCGAGCCCCTCCTCGAACAGCGCCGAGATCGCCTCCACGTCCGAGGTCTGCCGGGAGATCACCCGCCCCGAGGTGTAGCTCTCGTGGAACGAGACCGACAGGCTGAGCAGGTGCGCGAACAGCCGCCGGCGGAGCTCGAGCACCACCGCCTGGCCGATCCGCCCGGTCATGGTGACGAACATCTTGGTGGTCACCGCCTGCACGCCCACCGTCGCCGCGAACGCCGCCGCGATCCACAGCAGCGGCCCCGCGTCGCCCGACTTCAGCAGCGGCGGTATCCCGTTGTCGATCGCGAGGCCGATCAGCCACGGCCCGGCCAGCGCCGCCAGCGACGAGACCATGATCGCGACCGCGGTCCAGCCGACCGCCCGCCGGTGCGGCCGGAGCAGGTCCGACAGCAGCACCCGGCTGCGCCGCCGCAGCAGCGCCGCCAGCGGCGCGGAGACGTCGTCGACCTGCTCGCTGCCGATCCCGCGCCACGACGGCGGCCCGTCGGACGGGGTGGTCGTCGGCGCGGTGGCCATGTCCGCGCTCACGAGTGCACCTCCTCCATCGTCATCAGGTTCGCGTAAATCGGCTCGTTCGCCATCAGCTCCCGGTGGCTGCCGGTCGCGGCGATCACCCCGCCGTCCAGCAGCGCGACCCGGTCCGCGAGCGCGACGGTGGACGGCCGGTGCGCCACCACGATCGCGGTGACCCCGGCCAGGATCTGGCCAAGCGCGCGGGTCACCCGCTCCTCGGTGTGCACGTCGAGCGCCGACAGCGGGTCGTCGAGGAGCAGCACCTGCGGCCGGGCGAGGATCGCGCGGGCGAGCGCGACCCGCTGCCGCTGCCCGCCCGACAGCGCCATGCCCTGCTCGCCGATCCGGGTGTTGAGGCCCCAGGGCAGGTCGTAGGCGAACCGGGCCTGGGCGGCGGTGAGCGCCGCCTCGACCTCGTCGTCGGTGGCGGAGGCGGCGCCGAAGGTGACGTTCTCGAGCACGCTGGCGGAGAACAGCGTCGCCTCCTCGAACGCGCACCCGACGGCGGACCGCAGCTCGGCCAGCGGGATGTCCCGCACGTCGGTGCCCCCGACCAGCACCCGCCCGCCGGTCGCGTCGGCCAGCCGCGGCACCAGCTGCAGCAGCGTCGTCTTCCCGGCTCCGGTGGCCCCGACCAGAACCAGGGTCTCTCCCGCCGGCACGTGCAGGTTCACGTCCCGCAGCACCGGTGCGGTGGCGCCGGGATAAGAAAAGCAAACATGCTCATATCGAACGGACCCTGGTTCCACCCCCGCCGTCCGCTGAATCTGCCGGGCGGCGGACGTCACCGGCCCGGTCGCAGGCGCCTCGTCGGTGATGGTCGGCTGCGCATCGAAGATCTCCAGCACCCGCTGGGCGGCGGTGGCGGCCTCCTCGCCCGAGGCGAGGATGTAGCCGAGGGCCTCGACCGGCCAGACGAGCTGGAGGGCGAGGGTGATGAAGGCGACCAGGCCGCCGATGGAGAGTGAGTGGCGGCTGATCGCGAACGCGCCGAGGACCACGCTGATCGCGATCGCGGCGTTCGGCACCAGGTTGAGCGTGGACCAGAAGATGCCGTCGACGACGGCCATCTCGATCCGGGTCTTGCCGAGCGCGGCCGCCTGGTCCAGGTGGGCCCGCGACGCCTCCGGGCCGCGGCCGAGCGACTTGAGCACCCGGACGCCGGTCGAGGCCTCCTCGATCAGCGTGGTCAGGTCCCCGTCCTGGTCCTGGGACCGCCGGGCGAGGACCTTGTACCGTCGCTCGAACCGGGTGCAGAAGACCAGCACCGGGGCGAACATGACGCCGGTGACCAGGCCGAGCCACCAGTTGAGCGAGATCAGCAGACCGGTCACGGCCGCGAAGGTCAGGATTGAGATGACGATGAACACCAGTCCGAAGCCCGCGAACCGCCGGATCGAGGAGAGGTCGGTCGTCGCCCGGGAGAGCAGCTGGCCGGACTGCCATTCGTCGTGGAAGGCCGGGTCGAGCCGTTGCAGGTGCCGGTACAGGTCGTCCCTGATCGCCTGTTCCATGCCCGCCACGGCGTTGCCGACCCCCCAGCGGCGGATCAGGCTGAGCGCCGCCCCGGCCGCGCCGAGCCCGACCGCCAGCAGGCCGAGCGGTAGCAGCAGGGCCCGGTCGTGGTGGGCGATGGCGCCGTCGATGACGTCCTTGGCGATCAGCGGGATCACGATTTCCGTGCCCGTGGACAAGATGGCCGCGAGCAGCAGCAGCGCCAGCCGGTAGCGGTAGGGGCGCAGGTAGGGATGCAGCCGCCAGAGGGCGGCGACGGGGCTGGCGGACACCGGGTCGAGCCTAATTGGCAGCCCGATAGGTGTCACCTGGTTTTTTCTGTTGGAAACTGGTCTAGGTTGCGGAGCGTGTTGTTTCAGATACTGGTGGTGCTCAAGTGCTAGGGTCAGATGTTCTGTTATCGAATGGCTTCGGAGTGTAATGATGACGCGGTACTTGTCCGGGCTGAGCGTGGCCGGCCTGGGCCTGTGCGGGGGCGGCTGGCTGGTGGTGGCGGCGTTGGCGTTCGGCGGCGAATCGGACGGCCGGGCGGGCCGGGTCAACCTGCTGACGGGCGCGGTGCTCATCGCGGTGGGCGGCCTGTCGCTGGTGTGCTGGTCCTGCGCCTGGCGGCAGCGGCTGCGAGCCGACGGCGTCCTCGCGGACCGGTTCCCGCTGGTCTCCCGGCGGGAGGCGCGGCGTAACCGGCGCGCGCTCAGCCGGGACGTCCGGCGCGCGGGCAGGCTCGCGGAGCGGTCGGCCCGTGACGCCAGGCGGGCCGCGCGCCGATCGGCCCGGCTTGCCAGCGGCGGCGCGTTCAGCGAGGGCGGCGTGCTTGGCGAAGGCGTCGCGCTCGGGGTCGCGTCGGCCGGGGACGACCGCTATGGCGCCGCGGTCTCGTCCGAGACCACCGCTGCGAGCGAGTTCTCCGTGAACCGGGCGGCTGCCAGCGGAGCCGCTGCGAGCGCCGCATCCGCGAACGGGACCTCCGCGGCCGAGCTGATCCGCGAGCTGCGCTCGATGCTGGAGCCGCTGCTGGCCGCCACCGGCGGCCAGCCCGCGCTCGCCGAGCAGCCTTCCGCGCTGGCTGGGCAGCCTGCTCCCGCCGGGCCAGTGGCAGCCCCGGCGCCGCCGTTGCCGCGACGGTCGCGGTTCGCGTCCGAGCTGCGGCCCCGGGTGACGGCCGCCGACCTGGCGATCCCCGGAGCGCGGTCCGCCCCGATGTCGATCCCCCGGCTGGCGCCGGCCGCCGACGACAGCACCCCCGGGCCCGCGAGCGACGGGGAGGACGCGTGGTGGTAAGCCGAGTCGGCCTGGCGGGCGTGGTCGCGGTCTTCGCGGCCGGCATCTGGCTGGTCGCCGCGCCGTTCGCGCTCGGCTATCAGCTCGCGGGCGCGGGCTGGACCGGCGCGACCAAGACCGACGTCATCCTCGGCGGCCTGCTGGCGGCGGCCGGATTCGCCGGGCTCTTCGGGGTCACGGCCGGGCGGGTGGCCGAGCTGTATGCTAATGCGCGACCTGCGGCCTCGCTGGCCGCTACGGCTGACAGGGAGAATTCCGGCTCTTGACCTTCGACGTCTCCGCCGTGCGAGCCCTCTATCCGGCGCTCGCTGACGGCCACGCATACCTGGACGGCGCGGCGGGGACGCAAGTTCCCGTCGCCGTGATCGACGCGATCGCGGGCGCGTACCGGGCCGGGATCGGGAACCTGGGCGGCGCGTTCGCCGCCAGCCGCCGTTCCGACGTCATCGTCGCGCAGGCCCGCGCGGCGGTGGCCGACCTGGTCGGCGGCACCCCCGACGGGGTGGTGTTCGGCCCGAGCGCGACCGCGCTCGCGTACCAGATGTCGGAGGCGCTGTCGCGGCAGTGGACCACCGACGACGAGATCGTGGTCTCCCGGCTCGATCACGACTCCAACATCCGGCCGTGGATCCAGGCGGCCGGCCGGGTCGGCGCGCTCGTCCGCTGGGCCGAGATCGACCCGGCGACCGGCGAGCTGCCCGCCGGGCAGTACGCCGAGCTGGTCGGTCCGAGGACCCGGCTAGTCGCGGTGACCGCCGCGTCGAACGCGATCGGCACCCGTCCCGACGTGGCGGGGATCGCGGGCTACGCGCACGCGGTCGGCGCGCTCTGCTACGTGGACGGCGTGCACGCCACCCCGCACGTGCCGGTCGACATCGCCGCGCTCGGGGCGGACTTCTACGCGACCAGCGCCTACAAGTGGTCCGGGCCGCACGTGGCCGCCGTGGTGGCGGACCCGGCGCTGCTCGAGACGGTCTGGCCGGACAAGCTCGCGCCGTCCTCCAACGCGGTGCCGTGGCGGTTCGAGCGCGGCACGCTCCCGTTCGCCGACCTCGCCGGCGTCACTGCGGCGGTCGACCACCTGGCCGGGCTCGGCGACCTGGGCGCGGCCGGCGCGACCCGTCGGGAGCGCATCCTCGCGTCGATGGCCGCGGTCGAGGCGCATGAGGCAGCGCTGTTCGCCCGGCTGCTCGACGGGATCGCCAAGCTCGGCGACGTGACCGTGTACGGCAAGGCCGCCCGGCGCGCGCCGACCGCCTTCTTCAACGTCGGCGCGGTCGACCCGGAGGCGGTGGCCGAGCACCTGTCGTCGCGCGACGTCAACGTGTGGCACGGGGACAACTACGCCTACGAGCTCTGCCAGGTCCTCGGCCTCCAGTCCGAGGGGGCGGTCAGGGCCGGCATCGTGCACTACAACGACGACTCCGACGTCGACCGCCTGCTAGCAGGCGTGGCCGAGATGGCGGCCGGCTAACCCGGGCAGCACGGCCGCGAGGCTAGCGACGCCAGCCGGGAGCGACTACCCTTTACGTAGTTACTCGATCTTGGCCAAGCGGCGGAGGCTGACGCGGATGGCGACGGGACTGCCCGATAGCGTGCTCGCCGCGCTGTCGTGGCTATGGCAGCTGGCGTGCCACCTGCCTGCCGTTCTGGCCTGGGCGGACACGCCGCAGCGGGCCGCCATGGTCACGGTTGCCGTGCTCGCGGTTGCGGTCCTCGCGGTCGAACTGGCCGGTTCGCGCGCACTCAGCGCAAGCGTCGCCGTCGCGCGCGGCGCGATCCCGGTCCGGCGCCGGGTCGCCGCGCTCCGGCGCCGGTCCTGGCGGGTCGCGTTCCTGCCGCAGCGCGACCCGGACGCGCGCGGACGCAGCAGGCCAAGAGCGCCATCGGCGGCCCCAGCGGCCGCCTGAGCCAGCGCCCTGCCTTTGTCACCGGCGAATACCGCCCATCACTGCACGCTGCGCTGATCACGGCCGCTTCCAGCACCCACCTCGACCATCACTGCTGGAAGGTTCCGCCTGCTCATGTCGACCCTCTTTGGCGTCCCCGAGGACGCCGTCTACCACCTCGTCTTCGCCCTGACCAACGTGCTCACCCCGGTGCTCGGCGGGCTGGCCGCCGTCGTCGGGATCATCCTCGTCACGATGGCGGTCCGGCTGCTCGTCTCGCCGCTCACCTTCCGCGCCCTGCGCGGGCAGGCCGCCCAGGCCAGGCTCGCGCCGCAGATCCAGCGGCTCCGACAGCGGCACGCCAAGCAGCCCGACCGGCTGCAGCGCGAGCTGACCGCGCTGTACCAGCGAGAGGGCACCAGCATGTTCGCCGGCTTCGCGCCGCTGCTCGTCCAGTGGCCCGTGTTCAGCGTGCTGTACCTGCTGTTCCGCTCGCCGACGGTGGCGGGCGGCCCCAACCGGCTGCTCTCGCGCAACCTGCTCGGCGTGCCGCTCGGCAGCCACTGGCTGTCCGGGGCGGGGATCCTCAGCGTGCACGGCATCGTGTTCCTGAGCGTGCTGGCCATCCTCGCGGCAGCCTGCTGGTTCGTCGCCCGGGTGGCCCGGCGGGCGCTGCCGCGGCCGGCGGCGGCCGGCCCGGCCTCCACTGGTAAAGCCGCGCCCGCCGCCGTGCCTGGCGCGCAGGCCCTCACCGCCTTCGGCAAGGTCGCTCCCTACATCACGGTGGTGATCGCGGCCTTCGCGCCCCTGGCCGGCGTGATCTACCTGGTCACCTCGACTAGTTGGAGCGCCGCCGAGCGCCTGGTCTTCGCCGCCAGGGCGAAGGGGAAGCGGCTGACGGCCGGGTGACCTAACCTCGGGGTTCGTGGCTACCGAATCGTTTCCGTCCATCCGCAGGCTGGGGCCCGGCGACCTGACGCAGTGCGTCGCGCTGTCGGTCGATCGCGGCTGGTCGCCCGAGCGCTCCAAGTGGGCGCTGCTGCTCGGGGCGTGCGAGACCTTCGGCGTCGACGCTCCCGACGGCCGCGGACTGGCCGGGGCGGTGGTGCTGACCCGCTGGGGTCCGGACCTCGCGTCGGTCGGGATGATGCTGGTCGCGGCCAGGTACGGGCGCCGCGGACTCGGCCGCGGGCTGATGGAGCACGTGCTCGCCGAGGCCGACCAGGCCACGGTGACGTTGTTCGCGACCGACCTCGGCCGGCCCCTGTACGAGAAGCTCGGCTTCCTGCCGGTCCGCCGGAGCGTGTCCTTCGTGGGCGCGTTCCGGCCGGCCGGAGGCGCCGCCAGCCCACCCGCCAGGGCGGCCGGATGCGCGGCGCGGGCGGCCACGGAGGCGGACCGGCCGGCCATCCTCGCCGTCGATCACGCCGCATTCGGCGCCGACCGCAGCCACGTGCTCACCCGGCTGCCCGGCTTTGCCGATCGAGTAACCGTGCTCGCAGACCCCTCCCACCATCTCGACCGCTTGCATCATGCGGACCCCTCCGGGCAAGCGGACATATCCCAGCACGGGATTAGCGGCTACGCGGCGGCCTGGCGAAATACCCCGTCGTCCACCGTCATCGGCCCGCTCGTCGCCCCCGACGCCCAGGCGGCCAAGCAGCTCATCGTGGACCTGGCCGCCCACGCGCGCGGCAGCATCCGGCTCGACCTTGACCCGGACCGCCCGGAACTCCCGTCCTGGGCCCACAAGCACGGCCTGGAGCCGGTCGGCCGGACGCTCGTGATGGCCCGCGGCGAGCTCCCGAGTCACGGCCGCCCCGACCGCCTCTTCACCCCGATCTCCGTCGCCCTGGCCTAGCCCGCCGGCCCGAGAGGGTTACGTCGACCGGGGTTACGCCGACTGGTAGACGTTGATCTGCGCGACCGGGTAGCCCGAGGCGCCGTTCGGGGCCTCAGGCGCCTGGAGCGACGTCTGGGTGTACCCCGTCTTGTCGGTTGCCCGCGCCTCAATCGTGTGCGGGCCGACACCGGTCGCGTCCCACTCCCAGACCCACTGCCGCCAGGTGTCGAGCTCGGGCACGGCCGCCAGCGTCGCCTCCTGCCAGGGTCCGCTGTCCACCCGGACCTCGACCGCCTCGATGCCCTTGTGCTGCGCCCACGCCACCCCGGCGACCGAGACCTTCCCCGCCTTCACCTGGGAGCCGGGTGCGGGGACGTCGATCCTGGACTCGGTCTTGATCGGGGCCTGCTGCGCCCAGCCGTTCTGGTACCAGTAGGCCGCGGCCCCGGCCCAGGTCGTCACCTCGATATCGACCACCCACTTGCAGGCCGACACGTACCCGTAGAGGCCGGGGACCACCAGCCGGGCGGGGAACCCGTGCTCGGTTGGCAGGGCGGCGCCGTTCATCGCCACCGCGACGAGCGAGTCCCGCCCGGCGTCGAGCACCGTCGCCAGCGGCACGCCGGAGGTGAACCCGTCCACCGAGGTGCAGAACAGCTGCTGGGCCCCGGGCAGCGGCCCGGCCGCCCGGATCAGCGACGACAGCGACGCGCCGAGCCACTTGGCATTTCCGATGTAGGAACCGCCGACCGGATTGGACACGCAGCAGAGGGTGATGTAGTCCTCGATCAGCGGGCGGTGCAGGAGCTGGTCGAAGTTCAGCACGATCTCGCGGGCCACCATGCCGTGGATGCGGAGCTGCCAGCCGGTCGGGTCAACCTGCGGGACGATGAGGGCGGTGTCCACCCGGTAGAACTGGCCATTCGGCGTGATGAACGGGCTGATCCCCGGCACCGGCAGGTTCACCCCGGCCGGCAGCGGCGGCGCGGGCACGGCCGCCCGCGGCAGCCGGACCGCCGCCTGCGCGGCGGAGACGTTCTTGCGGGTGGCGAACGACCGCCCGGCGACCTCGCCGATGGCCGCCGCGGCCACCGTCACCCCCGCCGTCACCAGGAACGAGCGCCGGTTGGCGGACGCGGTGACGACCGGCCCGCCCGCCCCGCTCAGGCCCGTGCCCGCGCCCACGCGCGCAGGCGCGGGACCAGCTTCACCCGTCCGGCGAACGACCTCGCCGGGCCCGCGACCGGTCTCGCCCGGCCCGCGACCGGTCTCGCCTGGCCCGCGGCCCCCACGCGGCAGGTCAGGCGCGCGCAGCTCGTCAGCGCCATCGGGCACGTCGGACTGGTCGGACGGGCCGGGTTGCCCAGGCTCGCCCCGGTCGTCGGCCCAGCTGCTCGGCTCCTCGAACGCGATCGGCGGCAGGGCGCCCGGCGCGCGCAGGTCCCGGGGAGCGCGCGCCTCTCCCGGCCTGCGCGGGTCGCGCTCAACCGCCGTCGGCCCCGTCATCAACTGCGCCGCCTCAATGAGCCGGTACAGCGCGAACGCCCCGGCCAGCGCCCCGACCACCGTCGGCAGCGCGTACCCGGCGTTCGCCCCGTGCCTGGTGACCGCGGCCGCGATCCCGAGGCAGGCGAACAGGGCGAGCCCGGCGAACCCCAGCGCCAGGCGCCGGGCCGCGAGCACGCCCACCAGCATCGCGTACAGGAAGACGACGACGAACACGCCGGCCAGCAGGACGGTCTTGTCGTTCGTGCCGAACGTCGAGGTCGCCCACACCTTCACCGGCAGCGGCGTGTGGTTGATCGCCACCGACCCGACGTCGATCACCGGCGAAGACGCCGGCACCGACAGCCCGGCGATCAGCTGCGCGATGCCCATCGCCAGCGCGGCGGCAAGCAGCCCGCAGAGGGCGCCCCAGCCTCGGGAGAGCCCAGTCCTAGAAGTCATGCACCCTTAGTCCGTCGCAATAGAGCCCGCGTTACGCGGGCTACGTGATCATGTGGACCTAGGTATTACGTAGTAACGCTACCTGCGGGATTGACCATTCGTGCGTTCGGAAGATTCGGATTTCCTTACCAGATGCCGAAGAAACGCTGAGGTCACTCCTCGTCGAACACCCAGCGGGTCGGCGAGCCGGTGAAGTCGCTGTGCAGCATGGAGAACACGCGCCGGGGGCGGACGCCGATCGTCGCGTTCTTGGTCGGCTGCAGGAAGTCCAGGTCGACGCCGCTGTGGTACTTGGCGTTCATCAGGTCGACCACCCGTTGCAGGGTCGGGGTGTCGGTGACGAACCGCGCGACGCCCTCGATGATCACCGGGTCGGACGCGTCTTCCGTGGTCACGCAGCAGCGCGGGTCGTGCCTGAGGTTCTTGACCTTCCGGGAATCGGCCGCGGACGTGAACCAGAGCGTGCTGTCATCCCACATGCCCCAGACGGGCATGGTGTGCGGGCGGCCGTCCGGCCAGACGGTGGCCACCCAGTAATTCCGGGCGGCGGTGAGCCGCTCGGCGGCCCAGGACCAGTGCAGCAGGCCGGTTCCGTGCTCCGGACCGGACACACCGTACCCGGGCATATAGGGCCTGCTTACCCGAGGGATCCCCATGCCGAAGTGTCTACCATGCGACAACGCCCGCGCGGGCGACTAACGTTGCCCTTCGTGAAGGCATCTCCCGAGGCGCAGCTGCGGCTGCTTGAACTAGCCGACCTGGACACCGAGCTGAGCAGGCTCGACCACCGACGGCGCACCCAGCCGGAAATAGCCGAGCTCGCGCAGCTCGGCGAGCGCGCGGCGAAGGTCAGGGACGCGATCACGATCGCGGACACCAACCTGTCCGACCTGGACCGTGAGCTCACTCGCGCGGAACGCGACGTCGAACAGGTCCGGGTTCGCATCGACCGGGACAACGACCGGCTCAACGCGGGCCAGGTGTCCAACGCCCGCGAGCTGGAGTCGCTCCAGTCCGAGGTCGCCTCGCTCCGCCGCCGCCAGTCCGACCTCGAAGAGGGCGTGCTCGAGCTGATGGAGAAGCGCGAGGCGGCGCAGGCGCTGCGGGACGGCGCCGCCGCCGAGGGGGAGACCGTAGCCGCCGACACCGCCTCGGTGACCGCGCGCAGCGACGTCGCCCTGGCCGAGATCACCGAGTTGGCGCATAAGGCGACCGAGGCCCGCGCGACCGTCGTCGGCGACATACCGGCCGACCTGCTCGCCCTCTACGACAAGATCCGGGCGACGTCCGGCCTCGGCGCGGCGGCGCTGCGCCGCGGCCAGTGCGGCGGCTGCCGGGAGATGCTGTCCACGGTGGAGCTGAACGAGGTCCGCGCGGCCGCCGCCGACGAGGTGATCCGGCACGAGGAGTGCCGCCGGATCCTGGTCAGGACGGCTGATTCCGGTCTGTAAAGCATAAAGATTCTCACTCGGAACGGACGCGGCTTACTCTCAACCGCTCCATCGATGGCCCTGGCATGGCCGGCGTCCAATAGACTTCCCCGTCGTGGACAACAGTGGCCAGATCAGCGCGAGTGGGCAGATCAGCGCTCCAGGCAGCCTGGAGAGCGGTGCTGTCGTCGCGCCCGAAGCACCCCGGGTGCCCACCGGTAACCTCGCGGAACTAGCGGCCAAGCACGGGCTGCGGAACGCGGGCGCGCGACCGACGCTGCGCGGCTACCTGAGGATGCTCTGGCAGCGTCGGCACTTCATCGTCGGCTACGCCACCGCGCGGAACGTCTCGATGTACACCGAGGCGCGGCTCGGCCAGCTCTGGCAGGTGCTCACGCCGCTGCTCAACGCGGGCGTCTACTACCTGATCTTCGGCCTGCTGTTCGAGGCGGCCCGGGGCGTCGCGCACTACCCGGCGTTCCTGATCACGGGCGTGTTCGTGTTCGCGTTCTCCGAGCGGTCGATCGTGACCGGCTCGAACGTGATGCGCGCGAACCTGCAGCTGATCCGGGCGCTGTACTTTCCGCGGGCATCGCTGCCGCTGGCCTATGTGATCGTCGAGCTGCAGCAGATGCTGGTCGGCATGGTCGTGGTCACCGTCGTGATGCTGGTCAGCGGACAGTATCCAACCTGGTACTGGCTGCTGCTGATCCCGGCCATCCTGCTGCAGTCGATGTTCAATACCGGGGCGGCGCTGATCGTCGCCCGGCTCGGCGGCGCGATGGCGGACGTCTCCGAGCTGATCCCGTTCTTCCTCCGCATCTCGCGCTACTTCTGCGGCGTCATGTACCTGATCATCACGCTGCCGGCCGTGCTGAAACCCTGGGAGAAGCAGGTCCTGTCGCTCAACCCGTTCGCGGTCTTCATCTCGCTGATCCGGGTCGCGTTCATGAGCTCCTACCGAGCCAACTCGGCCGGCAACCAGCCCTACAACTTCAATCTCTGCCAGCAGTTCCTCGGCAAGCCCACGGTCTATGGCGTGTCAACTACCGGCGGTCACATCCTCCCGGGTACCCGGGTGTCGACCTGGTTCATCCCCTCGAACCTCCTGCCGAGCCCCAGGCCGTCGAGCATCACGATCCCCGCGACCGGCCCGCTCTCCCGGCTCTCGAACATCCCGCTGCAGGCGAACTGCCACGCGATCGTCACCAACAACGATCTCTGGATCGCCGCCGCCGGCTGGGGCATCGTCGTCTTCCTCCTCGGCATCGTCTTCTTCTGGCAGGCCGAAGCCCTCTACGGCCGAGGCTGACCCCTCGCCCGGCCGACGCCCGGCGTCACCGCCGCTCCCGGGCGCGACCGGTGATTGTGTTCCATTTGGGTGAGCGTTTTGCGATCGCAGGCGTCATTGTGTTCCGTTGGGGGCAGCCCGCGACCCGAAGTGCCCACGATGAGCCCTATATCCGCCCGGCGTGGTGCACGAGGTGACGGCGAGGACGGTGTGTCGATGCCCTGCGACAACTCCGGGTCTCTCGTGATAACAGCAAGAAGTCCGCACGGACCGCCTGACTGGGGAGCGCCCGACCGGAGCGGCATCTAGGCCGGGCAGCGCGGGTCAGGAGACGCTGACGAGCTGGGCGGGGTTGCGGGCGTGGCGGTAGTCGCCCGATAGCAGGCAGGCGAGGGTGGCCAGGGCCCAGACGGAGGCGTGGTCGGTGTGCGGCGGGGCGAGGAGCTTCTCGGCCGCCGAGCGGTTCACCACCGCGAACAGGCCCGCCGGAGCGCCGAGGTCGAGGGTGTAGTCGCGCAGCAGGGCGGCGACCGCCTCGCCGTACTGGCGACGCCAGTCGAACGGGGCCTGGGCGGCCGCAGCGGGCTTGCCCGCCAGCGGGACGTCCACCAGGACCGGGCACAGTTCGGCCAGCACGGCCGCGGACAGGGCGCCACTGATCCGGTCCGCCAGTGGGACGGCCCTGGCCGCGAGCACGACGCGATCGTCGAACAGCGGCTGGACCAGATGCTCCCTGATCAGGTACGCCTGCCGCGCCGCCGCCGACCACCGGCCGGCCCGATTGACCAGGTAGAAGTCGTCGAGCGCGTGCAACGGGCTGCGGGCCAGCGCGGCCGACCACGGGGCGAGGCTGGCGACATAGCCGGCCGCCGGGCCCCGGCGGATCAGGCCGAGGTGCTTGCTGGTCAGGCGGCGGAGCAGTTCCGTTGCCCGTGCCGCCCGGCGGGCCGGCCCGAGGGCCGCGCGCAGCCCGCCGGCCGGGCCGGGGCGGCCGGCCGCGGTTTCTGCGTAGCCGCCGCGCAGCAGTTCGCCGCCGTGGCCGCCCGCGGTGACCACCGAGGAGGCGGCCGGGTCGGGCCGACCGACGTTCTCGAAGGCCGACAGCATCCCGTCCGCGACGAGCACCGTCGCGCGGATCCGGCCGAGCACGTCGACCTGCTGGCCGGGCGCGGCCGGGGTCCTGACCAGGTGCTCGATTCCGAGCCGGCGCGCGATCTCGGCCGCCACCACGACGTCCGGGTGGTCGTCGAACCCGTGCGTCCGCGCCACCACCGGCACGCCCGCGGCGAGCAGCGCGGCGGCGATCAGGCGGCTGTCCTTCCCGCCGGTGAGGCTGAGCTCGACCGGCTGGCCGGCGTCGGCCAGGTGCGCGACCGCCGCGACCAGCCCCTCGGCCACCGCCCGGGCCCCGCCCAGGCCCCCGCCATTATCGCCGCCCGGACCGTCACCGCCGTTCAGACCGTTACCGCCGCCTGGGCCGTCGCCGGAAACGGGCCCGCGGGCCGTCGCCCCGGCCGGGGTCCGGAGGCGGGTCAGGGCGCCGTTCAGCAGGTGCAGGGTGGTGGACCCGGTCAGGGCGGACACGCCGGTGAAGGGGGTTGCCGAGGCGAGCGGGAAGCCGGGGTTGAGCAGCGCCGCCACATGCAGCGGGTCGTGGGCGTCGAGACGGCTGGCGGTCCAGGCGGCCCAGGTCGCGCGGTCGGCGACGATCACCGCGCCCGGCACCCGCGCCACGTAGACCGGATCGACGCGAGTGACCGAGGTGCGGGCCATCACCGGTGCCCGCCCGCTGCCCGGGGTGGGCGACTCGGCCCAGATCGTCCCCGCGTGCGACGCCACCGCCGCGCCCTCGCCTGCGGGCTCGCCCGCAGGCGCGCCGCCCGACGGCCCGCCCCAGTGCAGCAGGGCGGCGCGACCGTCGGGGGAGCGCCAGGCGACCACGGCCGGTCCCGGGATCGGCATCACGGCCGGATCGGCGACCCGCGCCCGGTCGGCCAGTTCCGCGCACAGCGCAGGCGAGGCCGCGCTCACCGCGAGGGTGAAGAACATGCCGGTCAGCGGGCGTTCATCGCCGGGCGCCCTGAAGCTCGAAGGCCGGTCCCTGGCCGTCGGCCGGCGTGCCCAGGATCAGCCGGTGCCAGGCACGGCAGACCGCGCCGAGCTCGAACGCCTGAGCCTGCTCGTGGGCGGTCTGGCCGGCCGCCCGCCAGGCCTGGTCGGAGTCGAGGGCGGCGACGTGCGCGGCCAGGTCGGCCGGGGTCTCCCCGATCCAACGGCGGTCGTAGATGGTGTCCGCGCCCGGCCAGTGCCTGATCACCGGCACCGCCCGGGACGCCATGCCCTCGGCCGGGCCGACGTGGAACGACTCGTCGTCGCTGGTGGACAGGACGTAGCCGACCCGGCGGAGCCACGCGGCCACGTCGGGCCCGGCGTCGTCGAAGACCACGGCGTCGCGGAGCAGCGGCGAGCGCTGGACCCGGCGCAGCGCGACCGAGTAGTGCTCGCGCTCGGCCGGGATCTGCCAGACCCACCAGTGCTCCCAGGGCATGCCCGACTTGACGTAGAGCAAATACCTGTCGTCGTCGCGGCGGAGCTCTTCGAGCACGTCGAGCGCCAGGTCGAGCCGCTTGCGCGACGGCACGATGCCGATCATGCCGAGGTGGAACCGTGCCCCGTCGAGCTTCGGCCGGTCGAGCTGGGAGACGTCGAGCGGGTTGGCCACCGTGATCACCTTGGCGGCCGGCCAGCCGGTGTGCTCGCGGGTCAGCCGCGCGTAGTGATCGGACACGCAGATCACCTGGTCGACGTTGCCGATCCTCACCTGGCCCGGGTAGTGCGAGTAGAGCTCGAACCGGTGCAGGTGGACCAGGAGCCTGGTGTCGCGGCGCTTGTGGCGGCTGTACCAGACGGCGTTCGGCCCGCACCACTCGCAGATGACGACGTCGGCCCAGTCGGCCAGCTCCTTCGAGACGCCCTCGTCGTGCTCGCCCAGCGCCGCCCACTGGTCGACCCGGACCTCGAGGTCCGGCTGGAGCCTGAAGTACCTGATCAGCGGGGTGAAGAACTTCAGGTCGTGCCCGGCGATCACCACCCGCAGCGGCCCCTTGCTGCCGTCGGCCCGGACGACCGAGGGCGCCGCCGGCTCATCCGACGCGACCGCCTGCGCTAGGTAGACCCGAAGCCGGTCCGCCGCCCGGTCAAGCGCGAACCCCTCCGCCGCCGCCTGCGTCCGCGACGCCGCCAGCCGGAACACGGCCGGCGAGCCGGCCGCCAGGGCCGCCACGTCCGCCACGTCGTCGAGCGACGACGCGAACAGCGGGTAGTCCGCGCCCAGGAGCGCCTCGTGCATCGGCGTCCGGTTCAAGATCACCGGCAGCCCCAGCTGGCCGAACTCGAGCACCTTGGTCGACAGCTCGAGCGAGGCGTCGAGCTCGGGATGGCGCCAGGACAGCCCGATGTCACCCTCGGCGGCGATTCGCATCGCCTCCGCTCGCGGCTGCCCGCCGTGCCAGATCACGCCGTCCGCGGTCGGCGACCCGACCTCGCCGAGGGCGGCCCGCATCCGGCGCTTGTACCCGGCGTCGCGCGGGTCGTCGTGCACCTTGTCGCCGACCATGTGCACCTCGGCGGTGACGCCGCGGGCGGCCAGCAGGGCCGGCAGCCGCGTCATCTCCAGGGTGTTCCACCGGGGGGCGAACTTCCCGGTGTAGACCAGTTTCAACCGGGCGCCAGCAGACGCCACGGTCCGTTCGGGATCGCGGTGCAGGTCAAGCGCGGGCAGCACCGGCGGGAACAACACCGACTTCCCGCACGCCGCCGCCACCGACCCCTCGAGGAAGCAGCGCAGCTCCTCGGTCTGGCAGA
This sequence comes from uncultured Actinomycetota bacterium, assembly GCA_963836195.1. GTDB lineage: Bacteria > Actinomycetota > Actinomycetes > Streptosporangiales > Streptosporangiaceae > Trebonia. Next base: position 647,105 of record CAWIIX010000030.1, read on the forward strand.
GCAGGAACCGGGAGGCCTTGGCGATGACCGTGAGATCCTCGGCCGCCTTCGGGGTCACCGCCGGGATCGCCTGCGGCACGTCGGTCAGGTAGGACCAGAGCCGGCCGTCGAACGCGCCGTCCCGCGCGGCCGCCGAGACCAGCGCCCGGCCGCGGAGCACCACCAGATCGTGCCGACGGGCGGTGTCGACACTGGCCAGCACGGTGATCGCCTGCGGGACGGTCAGGCTGGACTCGGTCAGCCCGGGCAGCAGGTTCTCCGCGTGCGGGGAACGGATGGTGACGTCCGCCACGTCGCGCAGCGGCGCGATCAGCCGGTCGGTGCGGACCGGCGCCTTGAGCACCAGCGTGACCGCGCACCCGGCCGCCACCAGAGCCTGGGTGACGGACTGGAGCCAGATGGCCGAGCCGTCGAGCAGGTTCAGGTCGACGTCACCGTAGACCAGCGCGCGTGGTCTGGATCCGGCCAATGGGTGTCGCTCCGTTCCTGGGATTTTCGAAGATTAAGCGATGATCGTGAACAGCCGCAGCCCGTGGCTGCCCCAGTCGGCCGCAGCCGGCCCGCCGGGGGCCAGCAGCGCGGACCCGATCAGCGCGGGCTGCTCCAGCCAGTGGGTGAACTCGTACTCGCCGCCGCCGAACCCGACCGCGTCCGCCTGCGCGCACTCGCGCGCGCAGGCCAGGTCGAGCAGGTACGTCGTCGGCCGGGCGGCGTCCTCGGCCGTCCACGGCGCCAGCCACGGCGCCTCGGCCAGCCGGGCCAGCGGGCGCGCCCAGTCAAGATCCCGGCCGCGGCCGTCGGCGGTGCCGTGGGCAGCGCGGGCGGGCGCCGCCTCGGGGGTGACGACGACCCGGATGTCGTGGTCGGTGAGCTTGCCCAGCGCCTCCCGCACCGCGGACGCCGCGCTTGCGGCCGGCACCGCGGCGACCACCTCGGTCGGCCGGAGCCGCTGGTCGAGCAGCGCCGACGCCAGCCCGGCCGCGTCGGAGTCGGCGACCCGGGCGAGCACGGCGATCTGCCGTCCCCGCACGAGGTCGGCCGGGAGTTCGGCGGTGCGGACGATGTCGGCCAGCCGGGCGGGCGTCGCGTGGGTGACGAAGATGTCGCGCAGCCAGCCCCGAACGTCGGTGATGCCCGCCGGGCGGCCGCCGCGGACCGATTCGAGCTGGCCCCGGACGGTCCCCGCGTCGGTGCCGGAGCCAAGCGGCCCGATCACCCGGGCGCCGCTGGCGGCCTGCTCCCTGGCCTGATCGGCCGAGGCGGTGACGAACACCGCGTGCTCGCGGTAGAGCGCAGGCAGCGACCGCCACGACCGGGCGGCGTCGCCCGCCAGCCGCACCGCCGGGTTGGGGCCCTCGGTCAGCGCGTCGAGCAGGGCCCGCACCGCGGGCGCCTCGCGGGGATCGCGCGCCCCTGCGTAGACCGGCGTGGTCGGCCGCGCGACGGTGACCCCGATCGGGTTGAAGCGGGCCAGTTGCACGCCGAGACCACCCTCGACGACCGCGTCGCACGACGCCGCAAGCCAGCCAATGCCCGGCATCAGCGCCTGCGGCACGTTGCGGACCAGGATGACGGGCTTGCCCAGGGACCGGGCGAGCACGATCAGCCGGGCCAGCCGCCGCCCCCGGTCGGCCGCGGCCGGGTCGGTCGCGTACGCCCACGGGGCGCCCGGCAGCAGCGCCGCCGCCTCGATCAGCACCAGATCGGCGCCGGTGCCCTCGAGCAGCACGTCGGCGTCGTGCGGGAGCAGCGGGTGGACGACCGCGTCGGGGGCCAGGGTGGCGCAGCCGAGCGCGCTGATCGCGCCGGTGATCACCAGGCCCGCCCCGGCGCCGGCCGATCCGGCCGACAGCCCGCCGGCCAGCGAAAGGGCCGGGTCGGCGAGCGCCAGCACGCCAGGCGCGGTCAGCGCGGAGAGGAACCGGCCGCCGGTCCCCGACAGGTCGGCCAGCTGGGCGGCCGCCAGCGCGGTGGCCGCGTTGGCGGCGCCGCTCTTGGGCGCGGCCCGGTCCTTCCAGAGCCGGAACAGGTCCCGGGGCAGCAGCGCGCCGCGCGGCCACGGCTTCTTGGCCGCGTTCGCGATCGTGCGGCCGAACCTCATCGTGGACGACTGCTCGAGCGCGGCCAGCCGCGTCTCGGTCATGGCCAGCATCATCCGGGTCTCGCGGAGCTGGCGGGCCAGCCGCTCGCGCTCGGCCGCGACCCCGGCGTCCTCGGACAGCGCGCTGCCGTCCGGGCTGGCGGGGCCGGCCGGGATCATGTCGGTCATCGGCCCGCCTCGAGCCAGCCGCTGATGATCCGCGCGATCCGGGGCCCGGCCTGGCCGTCCCAGAGCGGCGGGAGCTCGCCTGTGTAGGGGCCGTCGTGGCAGGCCTTCAGCACCGCCGACGCCAGCTCCTCGCGGGTGACGAGGCGGTTGGAGCCGCTGGTGATGGTGATCGGCCGCTCGGTGTTGGGCCGCAGGGTAAGGCAGGGCACGCGCAGCAGCGTAGTCTCCTCCTGCACGCCGCCCGAATCGGTGACGATCGCTGCCGCCCCGCGCACCAGCGACATGAACTCGACGTAGCCGAGCGGGTCCACTGCGTGAATGCGCTCGCTGTCGAGCAGCCCCGCCGCGGTGAGCGTGGCCCGGCCGCGAGGGTGCAGCGGGATGATCACGTCGAGCTTGGTCGCCACCTCGTGCAGCGCCTGCACCAGCTCGGCCGCCCGCTCCGGGTTGTCGACGTTGGCCGGCCGGTGCAGGGTGGCCACGACGTACGGCCGGTCGCCGAGGTCGTACACCGCCCGGGCGGCGGCCGAGTCGAACTTGTCGAGGTTGGCGATGAGCGTGTCGATCATCGGGTTGCCGACGAAGTGCATCGCCGAGTCCGGCCTGCCCTCCCGCGCCAGGTGGCCGATGGCCTCGGGCGAGGTAACGAAGAGGAGGTCGCAGAGCTGGTCGGTCAGCCGCCGGTTGATCTCCTCCGGCATCGTGTTGTCGAAGCTGCGCAGCCCGGCCTCGACGTGCGCGAGCGGTACGCCGAGCTTGGCCCCGGCCAGGGCGGCGCCGACGGTGGAGTTCACGTCACCGTAGACCACCACCAGCGAGGGCGGGTTGTCGAGGAACTCCCGTTCCATCCCGACCAGCACGTCCGCCGTCTGGGTGGCCTGGGTGCCCGACCCCACCCCGAGGTTGACGTCGGGCTCGGGCAGGCCGAGCTGGACGAAGAAAACGTCGGACATCCGCTCGTCGTAGTGCTGCCCGGTGTGCACCACCCGCTGCTGCTGGCCGAGCGCCCGCAGAGCCCGGATAACCGGGGCCGCCTTGACGAAGTTCGGCCTGGCCCCTAGTACATGCGTGATCCCGCTGCCCATTGCCTTCCCTCGTGCGTGTCCGTGTTGCGTCGTGTGTGAGCGCGAGCTTCGCCCGCGTTCGACCGCCGTTTCCTGCCGAGCGGGGTTATGCGCTTGAGACTACGGTCCACCGTGGTCTACCGCTAATTGCCGCTACCATCTGCCCTCGTGACCGTAAAGCCGACGCCGCGCGCCGTCGTACTCGCCGCATCCGTGATGCTGCGGCACGTGACCGACGACCCGGTGCGGGCGGTGACGCTCGCCTGGCGGGCGCTGCCCGCACCGCTGCGCCGCTGGCTTGCGGTCGCCGGACCGTACGGCCGCGCCGCCGCGCTGTGGGGCGCGGGAGACCGGCGCGGCGCGCTCACCGCACTCGAAGCGCGCCCGGCCCGGCTGGCCGCCTTCAGCCTCGCCGTCGACCAGCCTACTGTCGCACGGTCCGCGCTCGCCCGGCTCTCGCAGGACAATCCGGCCCGTCCCCGGCTGGCGGCCCGCCTGGCCTACCGGGAGGGCCGCCTCGCCGACGCCGTGACCGCCCTCGACGGCGCGTCCGGCTGGCGCGCCGCCCGGCTCCGCCGCACCCTCCAGGCCGAGATCGAGATGCTGGAGCCCGGGCGGCTCAGCCTGCCCGCCAGGAAGGGCGCCGGAACGACGGCCGCCACGCCCGAAAAAGGCCGCGTGCTGCACATCGTGACCGACGCGCTGCCGTCGACTAGCGCCGGCTACACCGTGCGGACCCAGGAGATCGCGGTCGCCCAGCGGGCGGCCGGGCTCGACCCGCACGTGGTGACCCGGATCGGCTTCCCGGTCACGGCCGGCGCGATCGACGGCAGGAAAACCGTCACCGTCGACGGTGTGCCCTATCACCGGCTGCTCCCGTGGGTCATGCCCGGCCGGATGGACGACCTCTACGAGACCCACCTGCGGTACGCCGCCAAGCTCACGACGGAGCTGAAGCCGGCCGTGCTGCACGCCGCCTCCAACTACGCCAACGCGGTCATCGCGCTCGCGCTCCGCGACGCGACCCGGCTGCCGGTCGTGTACGAGGTGCGGGGGTTCTGGGAGGACACCTGGCTGTCGCGGCACGCCGGGACCAGGGACCTCAAGCTCAGCGACCGCTACCGGCTGACCCGGGCGCTTGAGACGCACTGCATGAAGTCGGCCGACCTGGTGGTGACGCTGGGCGAGGCGATGCGGGACGAGATCCTCGAGCGCGGCGTCGACCCGGCCAAGGTGATCATCGTCCCCAACGGCGTCAGCGAGGAATTCCTCCGGCCGCTCCCCGACGACCAGGGAAAACTGAAGGCCAGCCTCGGCATCAGGCCCGGCCAGCACGTCGTCGGCCTGGTCTCCAGCCTGGTCGCGCACGAGGGCATCGGCACGCTGCTCGAGGCGGTCAAGATCCTCAACGACCGCGGCGTCCGCACCCGGGCGCTGATCGTCGGCGACGGCCCGGAACGCCCGGCCCTGCAGCGCCAGGCGGCCGCCCTCGGGATCGATGCGATCTTCCCCGGCCGGGTGCCGATGAGCCAGGTCAGGGCGTACCACGCGGTGCTCGACGCCTTCGTCGTCCCGCGCACGCCGGACCGGGTGTGCCAGCTCGTCACCCCGCTCAAGCCGGTCGAGGCGATGGCGAGCGGCCTCCCGGTCGTGGTCAGCGGGGTCAGGGCGCTCAGCGAGATCGTCAACGACAAGGTGACCGGCCTGGTGTCGGCCCCGCTGGACCCGGCCGCGCTCGCGGACACCCTCCAGACCGCGCTCGACAACCCCGAGCTCCGGGCCGAGCTGGGCGCGAACGCCAGGGAGTGGGTCGCGCGCGACCGAACCTGGGCGCACAACGCGGCGCGGTACCGTGAGGCGTACGAACGGCTCGGCGCGCTCTGAGCGCATGCTTCGCGTTAGCACGGCCGTCGAGGCGTCTGGCCACGGCTAAGCTGCGGCGACGCTACGATTAAAGGTCGTTGTTTCTAGGAGGTCGGTTTCGTGAACGTCGTGATCATCGGGCTCGGCTACGTGGGCCTCCCGCTGGCCCAGGAGGCCGTCCGGGTCGGCCTGAACGTCACCGGATTCGACGTGAAGCAGTCGACGGTGGACGGCCTCAACGTCGGCCGCAGCCACATCGACGACCTGACCGACGGCGACATCGAGACGATGGTCGAGGGCGGCTTCCGCGCCACCACCGACCTGGCCGAGCTGGCGGGCGACAACGCCCCCGACGTCACCGTGATCTGCGTCCCGACCCCGCTGTCGGAGTCCGACGGCCCGGACCTCACCGCGGTCAAGGCCGCGACCGACTCGGCCGCGGCGATACTCAAGCCGGGCGCGCTGATCGTCCTCGAGTCGACCACCTACCCGGGCACCACCGACGAGATCGTCCGCCCGATGCTGGAGAAGGCGACCGGGCTGACCGCCGGGATCGACTTCCACCTGGCGTTCTCCCCCGAGCGGATCGACCCAGGCAACGAGGTCTACGGCATCCGCAACACCCCCAAGGTGGTCGGGGGCCTCACCCCGGCCTGCACCGAAGCGGCGGCCGACTTCTACGGCACCGTCTGCGACACGGTCGTCAAGGCCAAGACCGCCCGCGAGGCCGAGATGGCCAAGCTCCTGGAGAACACGTACAGGCACGTCAACATCGCGCTGGTGAACGAGATGGCGATCTTCTGCCACGAGCTCGGCGTCGACCTGTGGAACACGATCGACTGCGCCGCCACCAAGCCGTTCGGCTTCCAGGCGTTCTACCCCGGGCCCGGCGTCGGCGGCCACTGCATCCCGATCGACCCGAACTACCTCTCCTACAAGGTGCGGGCCGAGCTCAAGCACCCGTTCCGGTTCGTCGAGCTGGCCCAGGAGATCAACTCGCGGATGCCCGGCTACGTCGTCGACCGCGCGGCCGAGCTCCTCAACACCGACGCCAAGCCGCTCAACGGGGCGAAGGTCCTGCTGCTGGGCGTCACCTACAAGAAGGACATCGCCGACCAGCGGGAGAGCCCGGCCCGCCCGATCGCCCGCAAGCTGCTGCAGCGCGGGGCGGTGCTCACGTACCACGACCCGCACGTGGACAGCTGGCAGGTCGACGGCCGCGACATCCCCCGCGCGGCCTCGCCGGCCGACGCCGGCCGACCTGACGATCCTGCTGCAGGCGCACAGCGCGTACGACCTGCCGGACATCGCCGCGAAGGCGCACCTGCTGTTCGACACCCGTGGCAAGATCTCCGGAGACTCGGTTTACCCGCTGTAAAAGGAGGCCCGTGGTGCGCGTCGTCGTCTGCACGGTCGTGCATCACCCGGCCGACGCCCGGATCTTCTACCGCGAGATCCGGGCCCTGCTCGACGCCGGCCACGACGTCACCTACATCGCCCCGCACGGCGAGCCAGCCGGAACCGGCCGCGGCAGCCAAGATCAAGATCAGGCTCATCCCGAACGGTCGCGTGCTTCGACCGGTCCCGTTCCGGCTGAGCCCGACCACGCGGAGCATGGGTCCGTTCGATATCCCGATTTTGACTCGCCGGCTACCCCGGCCCCCGGTGACCGGCGGACGGGCACCCTCTGCACCGTCACCATCCCGCGCGCGGTCGGTCGGCGTCGGCTCGGCGCCCTCCGGGCCGCGAAGGCGGCGATGGCGGCGCAGATGGAGGGCGCGGACTTGCTCCTCGTCCACGACCCCGAGCTGATGCTGGTGCTGCCGCCGCGACGCAATCGCCCGCCGACCGTCTGGGACGTGCATGAGGACACGGCCGCCGCGCTGACGACCAAGTCGTGGCTCCCGGCCTGGCTGCGCGCGGTCGCCGCCGGGGGAGTGCACGTCGCCGAGCACCTGGCCGAGCGCCGCCTGCACCTGCTGCTGGCCGAGAACGGCTACAACGACCGCTTCGCGTCGACCCACCCGGTGGTGCCGAACACCACGTACGTGCCCCCGCAGGCCGCGCCGCCGTCCGGCCCCCGCCGCGTCGTGTACGTCGGCTGGCTCTCCCCGGACCGGGGCTCGGCCGAAATGGTGGAGCTGGGACGGCTCCTCAAACCGCACGGCATCGCCGTGGAGCTGATCGGCCAGGCCGACGGGGCCGCGCGGGCGCACATCGAGGCCGGCCGCGAGTTTGTGCACTGGCACGGCTTCGTGCCCAACGCCGACGCCCTCCGCCTGGTCGAGGGCGCGCTGGCCGGGCTCTCGCTGCTGCAGGACGAGGCGAACTTCCGGCACTCCATGCCGACCAAGATCGCCGAGTACATGGCCCGCGGCGTCCCCGCCATCTCGACCCCGCTGCCGCTGGCGGCGGAGCTGGTCGAGGCGGCCGACGGCGGCTTCGTGGTCCCCTTCAACGACCCCCGCGCCGCCGCCGACGCGATCCTGAAGCTCGACGCCGATCCGGGCCTGCGCGCTCACCTGGGCCAGCGAGCCCACGCCTACGCCCTCCGCAACCTCGCCTGGGCCCCGCACGCAGCCGCCTTCGTCGCCGAACTCGAAACCTGGGCCAACCAGGGCCGTGCCGCCAGATAACGGCATCAAGGCTCGGAGCGCACGTCGGACGGGAATCTCCACCACCCCACCGCCCCACCACCCCACCAGCTCGCCTGATAACAGCAACAAGCGACGCGCGCGGGGAGCGCAGGGCCCCGAGCGCCCCTCTTGCCAGATAACAGCAACAAGCGGCCTCGCGTCCAAAAAGATCATGGAAATGTTTTTCGCAGTGTAAATAATTCGTGCTCCGCGCACGAAAAGTCTTCGTCATAAACAATGTTTTCGCGATCATGGCGGTCCGTCGACCGCGCGGCTGGGCGGTCGCTCGCCGACCGGCTAGCTGGCCGGGGTGTCGAGGAAGGCGCTGACGGCGAAGACCTGGCGCATCTTGGCGAGCTGGCCGTCGATGTCGGCCTTCTGCTTCTTCAGGTCGTCGAGTTCACGCTGGACGGCGGCGCGGCGCTTGTCGGCCTCGGCGTCGACGTCGGCCAGGGCCTGCTTGCCCTCGTCCTTGGCCTGGGCGATGATCAGCTCGGCCTTGCGGTGCGCGTCGGCGAGCTCCTTCTTGGCGTCTTCCTCCGCGTCGCGCCTCGCCTGCTCGGCCCGCTGGACCGCGTCGGCGGCGCGCTGCTCGGCGTCGGCCGCGCGCCGCTCGGCCTCCTCGACCAGCTGGCGGGTGGCCTCCTGGGCGTCGGCCAGGCGCTCGACCTCCTGCCGGTCGGCCTCCTCGCGACGGGCGGCGATCTCGACCTCGAGGTCGGCCTCGGCCTCGGACCGCAGCGCCTCGGACTGCTCGAGCAGGAACTGCTCGCGCCGGCGGATGTCGTCGGCCTCGCGCCGGGCGGCGCGGACGATGTCGTCGTGCTCCCGTTCGGCCGCCGCCCTGATCTTGGCGGCCTCGCGCTCGGCCTCGGCGCGGGTGCTCGCCATCTCGAACTCGGCCGAGCTGCGCAGGCCGGACGCGTAGGACTCGGCCGCCGCCCTGATCTGGCCGGCCCGCTGCTCGGCCTGGGCGGTGGCGGCCTTCACGTAGTCGGCGATCTGCCGCTGGGCGTCCTCGAGGAGCTGCTCGATGCGGGCGGCCGAGACCGGGTGGAGGTCGGGGACGACGGCCGCCCCGCTGTCCGCGTCCCGCTCGCCGCGCCCGTCCTGAGGCCCGCGCGGCTCCGGTCGGCGACGATCCTGCGGTTCGAACGGATCCCGATATCCGCGCGGATCCTGGCGCCCCCGCGGATCCTGATGATCGCGTGGCTCCTGCTGGCGTGGTTCCTGCTGGCGCGGGTCCGGCCGGGTACGCGGATCCTGCTGCCGGTGGGGGTCGTGGAAGGCCCGCGGATCCTGCTGCCCGCGCGCGTCTCGCGGCATCCGAGGATCCTGCTCCGGTCGGGGGTTTTGCGGCATGCCTGGTCGCATGCCCGGCGGTGCGGGCGGTCCAGGCGGCGACCCGGGGCGGGTCGGGCGCTCGTAACCGTGCGGCGGCATCGTACTCCCTTCCCAGACAGATAGTACCTGTCGTGAAGGTCGCTGCCCCAGGCTCAGCGCCACGGGTATGCGGCAGTGAACACGTCGCGTGATTCGCCCCGATAGGATCATGGGCGTGAATCCGCGTCTGCTGCCGTCCCGTCTGCGCCGCCTGGCTGGTGAGAACAAGTTTTTCACCGGGGCGCTTGCGGTCGGCGCGCTGCTGCGGCTGATCACGATCCTCGGCTACCCGGGCGCGCTGTTCTTCTACGGCGACTCCTACGTCTACCTCGGCGCCGCGCTGCGCCCGCAGCCGAACCTGTCGAAGGTGACGGGGTACTCGTTCTTCCTGCGGCTGCTGCTGCCGTTCCACTCGCTGACCCTGGTAGCGACCCTGCAGCACCTGATGGGCCTGTCAGTCGCGGTGATGATCTACGTCCTGCTCCGGCGCAACGGCGTGTCCAGGCTCTGGTCGACGGTGGCGACGCTGCCGCAGCTCCTCGATGGCTACATCATCGAAGACGAGCACATGATCATGACCGAGACGCTGTTCACCTTCCTGCTCATGATCGCGATGCTGATCGTGCTGTGGAAGCCGCGGCCGGCCTGGTGGTCGCTGCTGATCGCGGGGGTGCTGGCCGGCTGCGCGTCGGTCGTGCGGACCGACGGCGAGGTCATGCTCGCGGTGATTCCGCTCTTCCTGCTGCTGCGCGGCTGGTCCTGGAAGACCGTGCGCGGCTGGCTGATGGCGATCACGTTCGCGGTCGGCTCGCTGCTGCCCCTGGCCTCGTACGAGGGCTGGTTCCACGACTACTACCAGCAGCCGCAGTACCACGCGTACGAGACGTCGCTGGCGCAGGGGTTCTTCCTGTGGGGGCGGGTCTCGTCGTTCGCCAACTGCGCGGTGATCAAGCCGACCGGCGAGGACGCGAAGATCTGCCCGGCCGACGCGATCGCCGACCGGACCCCGCCGGGCAACTTCGTGTGGGAGAACCCGTACATCCACAGCAGCCCGCTGAACAAGGGCTTCAGCCCGGTCACCATCGCCAGCAACAAGCTGCTGACCGACTTCGCCATCAAGGCGATCGAGGACCAGCCCGTCGACTACGTGAAGACGGTCGTCAAGAACGTGGGGCTGTCGTTCGGGTTCCCGCGGATCGCCTACCCCGGGGCCGGCACGACGTACTACTACAGCTTCCACCTGCACTACGTGGTCGCGTCTACGCCGACGAGCAAGGGCTACAGCACGCTGCCGCCGAAGAACAAGACCTGGATCGGCACGAACGTCCGCACCGACAACGCCTACAGCGACTGGCTCGCCTACGGCCACCAGGCCCCCGGCGTGGTGAACGAGGTGTTCGCGGCGCCGATCCTGATCTACGAGCGCGTGGTCTTCACCTGGGGCCCGCTGCTGGCGGTGATCTTCCTGCTCGGCCTCGGCGGCGTGATCTCGGTCTCCGCGTCGGCCTATCGCCGCGGCCAGGGCCTGCGGGCGGCGCTGTCGTTCCGCACGCTGCGCTCGGTCCGGCTGCGCTGGGCGCCGCGCGGCACCTCGATGCTGCCCTGGGTCAGCGCCGTCGCCCTGCTGGTGATCCCGATCATGGTGGCCGACTTCGACTACCGCTACCTGATCCCGGTCATCCCGTTCGCCTGCATGGCGGCCGGCCTCGGCTTCGCTCCCCGCCGGGTGAAGCCCGACCCGGCGGCCCCGTCCGCCCCGTCGAACGCGGCCGTCGAGTCCACCGTCCCTGACTCGGTCTCCTAGCGGCCAACCCACCGTCTTCACTGCGGATAACAGCAACAAACGCGGAGTGAGCGGCACGCCGAGATTAGCCCGAGTTATTGTGCGACGTTTGCATACGCTTTCCGGGCCGTTTGTCGCACAATAATTCACGGCGCCATCCCAAGCTCTGATAACAGCAAGAAGCGCCGGGGCGCGGACCCCTTCTTCCTCAGCTACGCGCCCGACGGCGCCACGTCGGACGCAATGGCCAAACGCCTCTACCTTGGAGCGGCGACGCCGAGGCGAGGAAAGGGCTCGCTTGATGGCAGAGGCGCAGGGCGCGGTCCGTTCGGGCCAACGGTTTCGGGCTTTTAGTTCTTGACGGGGACCATGATCGGGGAAGCCTGCTTGACCGTCCGGATGACCGGCGCCGTCTCCATGCGCTCCACGCCCGGCAGCGCGCCGACCTTATCGGTCAGGAACTCGTACAGCTCGTCCTGGGACCGGCAGACGGCGCAGGCGGCCAGGTTGGCCGGCCCGGTGGTCGCGATCGCGTAGGCGACCTCGGGAAACTTCGCCAGCTCGCTGCCGACCGACGCCAGCTGCGAGGGCGGCACCGACAGCCACATCCACACGGTCGACCGGAAGCCGAAGGCCGGCATGTCGAGCTCCAGGTCGAAGTAGAGCAGCCCGCAGTCGCGGAGCTGGTCCACCCGCCGCCGCACGGTCGTCTCCGACCAGCCGGTGGCGGCCGCGAGGTCGGCGTACGGCGACCGCCCGTCCACGGCCAGCGCCGCGAACAGGGCGTCATCGAGCGGCCCGAGCTCGGCCGGGTGGCCGCCGGAGGAAGGCCGCAGCAGCGGCGCCAGCTGGGACGCCGGCAGCACGTCGAGGAAGCCGAGGGCATCGGTCCCGCCGCTGAAGATGTGCAGCCGCGAGTAGGCGGTGACGGCGACGATCCGGTTGCTGCGCGGCAGCCGGGCGAGCAGCGCGTCGCTGCCCTCGCGCGGATCGCCGCGCAGCGCGCACAGCACCTCGGTGTCGCCCGACAGCAGCTGGACCCAGGCGGTGTCGTCGCGCCGGGCCAGGGCGGCGGCGATCGCCTCGCCCGAGCCGGGGACGCAGCGCATCCGCAGGAACCAGCTGGCGTACCCCTTCTTCGGCGACGGCAGGCCGACCACCCGCAGCGCCCCGGTCGAGCGCAGCCGCCGGTAGCGGCGGGCGATCGTCTGGTCGGAGACGCCGAGGACCTCCGCGACCGCGGCGAACGAGGCCCGACCGTCGACGCCGAGGCACTGCGTCAGCTGCCGGTCGAGGTCATCGATCGAGCGTTTCCACCATCTCACCGTACCCGATGTCGATATCCGGCAACATTCTCGATGTCGGCTACCGTATCCGCCTGATCTTCGGTCATTGTTGAGCCTGACGCTGGACATGGACGAATTCCAGATAGGGGAACTCACAATGCGCAAGTGGTGGCCGCTGGTCGCGATCTGCACCGGCGCCTTCATGCTGCTGGTCGACGTGACGATTGTGAACGTGGCGCTGCCGGACATGGCCCGCCAGCTGCACACGACCTTCCCCGACCTGCAGTGGGTGATCGACCTGTACGCGCTGGTGCTCGGCGCGCTGGTGCTGACCGTGGGCAGCATCGCCGACCGGTTCGGCCGCAAGCGGCTGTACCTGGCCGGGCTGATCCTGTTCGCGGCCTCCTCGCTGACCTGCGGCCTGGCGCCGAACGTGGGCGTGCTGATCGCGGCCCGCGGCGTCCAGGGGCTGGGCGGGGCGGCGATGTTCGCGACCACGATGGCGCTGATCAGCAGCACCTACACCGGGCGGGACCGGGGCGTCGCGTTCGGCGCCTGGGGGGCGGTCAACGGGGCGGCGGCCGCCGTCGGGCCGATCGCGGGCGGGCTGCTGACGGCGAACTTCGGCTGGCGCTGGATCTTCCTCGTCAACCTGCCGGTCAGCGTCGTCGCGGTCGCGCTGACGGTGAAGATCGTCACCGAGTCGCGTGACCCGCAACCCCAAGCGGGTCGACCTGCCCGGCATGGTGACGCTTCACCGTCGCCGCCGGGGCGCTGACCTACGCGCTGATCCGGGGCGACTGGGCCTCGACGATCGACGATCACGCTGCTGGCCGTGACCGCCGTCGCGATCGCGGCGTTCGTCGTGGCCGAGCGGCGCAGCGCCGCCCCGATGCTCGACCTCGCGCTGCTGAAGAACCGCTCGTTCACCGCGATGCTGATCGTCGGCGCGCTGCTGTCGGCGGCGGCGTGGGCGGGCATGGCCTACGAGTCGCTGTGGATGCAGTCGGTCCTCGGCCGCAGCGCGATCGAGGCGGGGCTGATCTTCCTGCCGTGCGCGCTGGCGGCGTTCGTCACCTCGGCCATCGTCGGCAAGGTGATGCACCGGGCGCACCCGCGGGTCTTCATCGGCATCGGGCTGGCCGTCATCGCGGTCGGCGCGCTCGCCCAGGCCGTGATCAGGACCGGCTCCGGCTGGGCGGTGGTGATCCCCGGCCTGGTGCTGGTCGGGATCGGGGCGGGCCTGGCGATGGCGCCGCTGTCGGCCGCCGCGATGTCGGCCGTGCCCTGGCAGCAGGCCGGCATGGCGGGCGGCGCGCTGAGCTCCTTCCGGCAGCTCGGCTACGCGTTCGGCATCGCCGTGCTGGGCGAGATCTTCCGCGGCGGACTGACCCGGGTGGCCGGGAGCGCCCTGGCCGGCCCGCTCGGCGGCGGCCAGGCCGGGGCCGTGATCGCCCGGTCGCCGCACCTGACCACGCTCGTGCACCAGGCGTTCGCCGACGGCCTCGACGTCATGTACCTGGTGGCGGCCGGGTTCGCCGTGCTCGGCGTGATCGCGGTGTTCGTCCTGGTCAAGCCGTCGGCGGCGGCCGCCGCGCCCGCACCGCAGGAGCGGGCGGCCGCGTCGACATCAGGGTGAGACGGTCGCGCTGGCCTCACGGGACCGGAGCCACTCGCCCGCCACCACCGGGGCGAGCTCGCGGTTGCCGGTGACCGGCTCGATCACGGTGTCGACCTCCGCCTCGAGGAAGACGATGAGCGAGATCAACTCCTCCTCCGGGGCCTGCTCGGGCGGCGGAAGCACCCGGTGCCGGGTCGACCGCCAGCTCTCGCCGGTCCACCGCGACAGCAGGTCGGCGACGTTGACGGTGAACGCGTCGGGCACGTACGGCGCGTCCGCCCAGCTCCCGTCGGTCGCCTGCACCTGCAGGCCGCCGTACCCGGGCTGCCGGTCGAGGATCGTCAGGATCCCCCAGTCGGTGTGCGGGGCGACCCGGTACTGGCCCTCCTTGGCCGGCCCGGTCACCGACCGCGGCGGGTAGCGGTTGATGTTGAACGTGTGCGGCCCGCGCCGGACGTGGGAGACGAAGAAGTCGTCCTCGAGGCCGAGCGCCGTCGCGCTCATCCGCAGCAGGTCGTAATAGAGCTCGCGCACCTGCCCGGTGAACTCCTCCGCCAGCGCGGCCAGGTCCGGGCACTCGGCCGGCCAGACGTTGGGCGTGAACCAGGCCGCGTCGATGTCCGGGTCCCCGGTCGCGAAGTCCCGGCCGTTGGTCAGGCTCTCCTTCATGTCCGCCTTGCCGGGGTCGGCGACCTCGCCGTAGAACGCGTTCGCCTCGCCGCCTGGCGGCAGCCAGCCCCGGCCGGCGACCGGGGTCGCGTACCGGCTCTTCCGCTCGTCCGGCAGCGCGAAGAACCGGCTCGCCTCCGCGCGCAGGCGATCGCGCAGCCCGGCCGGGACGCCGTGGTTCTCGATGAGCAGGAACCCGGACTGCCGCAGCGCCTGGTCCATTCGCGCGGCCAGCCGCGCCCGCTGGCCGTTAGTGCCGTCGCGCCAGGCCGCGATGTCGAGCAGCGGAATGTCAGGTGTGGTCATGACACCAGTCAATATGACGCCAGGGCGTAACGCCAACGCCTGCAGCGCGCCTTCGTCGGCAAAGCCGGGGCGGCCTGACAGCCGGGCGCCGGCGCCATGACAACACAGCACCGAGGCGCCGCCGGTGCGCACTCGTCCGCCCCCGGCGGTACGCTCTTAGCGGGTGAGTCGGCCGGACGGTCGCGCCGGGCCTTCGGGTCCGGTGAGGAAGGTCCGGGCTCCACACGGCAGGGTGGTCGATAACATCGACCCGGGGTGACCCGCGGGACAGTGCCACAGAAAACAGACCGCCGTTTGCGCACCCTAGGATGCGCAAAAGGTAAGGGTGAAACGGTGGTGTAAGAGACCACCAGCGCCGCAGGTGACTGCGGTGGCTAGGTAAACCCCACCCGGAGCAAGGTCAAGAGGGCCGTCGGCTTAGGCAGTCGGCCTGCGCGAGTGCTTGAGGGCTGCCCGCCCGATGCTCGCGGGTAGACCGCAGGAGGCTGTCGGCAACGGCAGTCCCAGATGGATGACCGTCGCCCCGCGCAAGCGGGGGCACAGAACCCGGCCTACAGGCCGACTCACCCCTTTACATCTCTCTGACCTGCGGCGGAATAGTCACCGTGCCTGTTGGTTCCGTCCCTGTTGCGTCGCAGCAGCGGCGAAGGTGGCGTCGACGGCTCCTCGTCCGAGGTCTTCGGCGTCAGGGAAGAGATGCCGTAGGTGTCCATCGTCTCGGTGATCGTCGCATGACCTAGGCGTGTCTGGATCACCTTCGGGTTGAGATTGGCGGCAATCAGCATCGAGGCGGCCCAAGGGGCCGCTCGCGCCGCCGACTCGGCCGGCACAGCCGAGCTCCCGCTCCGCTCCCGCCCGGCTGGCCTCTACCGCCGGTCGGCTGGCGCGAAAGGCAAAACCAGGGGGCCGAGCCTTACCCGATAGATACCGGGGCACTTTGCGGGCACATCACCGCCGGGTGAATGCCCGATCGAGGCCATCAGCTTGCGCAGTCGCCCGCGGCCTTCGCCGCGGCGAGATCGGCGCTCGCCGAGCCATGCGAGTAGACGTCCATATCGTTGCCGGTGACCTTCCACCCAGTGGGCGACCAGGTCTCGGCCATCGTGCCCGAGCCGATCGCCGACGCCACGCCGGAGAGGGAGTAGGTGACGACGGCTGTCTTCCCGGCCATGTTCACCTGCTGGATCTTGTACGCGAGCCCGGCGGCTTCGCTCGGGCAGCCCTGATGCACGGCGGTGTACACCGACAGGGGAGCCTCGGTCTTGTCGGCCGCGGTCAGGTACTGCCACGCCGCGCCCCACTGGCCGGCCGAGTAGAGCGCGAAGAACTGCGCCGCTGCGGATTTCGCGGCAGCACTGGTATCGGGCGCCGCAGGAGCCGAACTCGCGGCGCCCGCGGCTGCGGCGGCCGGGCCTGCGGTGGCGCCCCCGGTATTGGCCGCGGCTGTGCTGTTGCCGTGCAGGACATATCCGCCCGCGCTGCCTATCGCGATGCCGACGACGAGTGCAATTCCGGCGTACAGGGGGGTGGCGGAGCGCCCGCGGGGCGCATGCTGCGGGCCCTGCGGCGCTCGGCTCTGGTCCGCGTAGCCGATCGGCGCTGGGTTCATGCTGAAGGGCGCCTGCTCGTACGTGCGCTGCGCGTGCTGCCTCGGGTCGTACTGCTGCGGCCGCCACGGCGCCGCTTGCGGGTGCTGCTGCCCGTAGCCCTGCTGCGGCCCCTGCTGCCGGAACCAGTCTTCGCCGTCCGTCATCCTTATCCCACCCCTGAGAGAAACGTCCGGAAGGCGCGGAATGCGCCTTCCTCGCTGCTGGACGCGCCCGTGGGCGGGGCGGTGCACGTGAGGATGGCGATTCGCCTGGGTTGGTGCCAAGACGTTACGCAAAGTCCCTCCAAGGGGAAACACCGCGGCTCAGCCCTGGCGGGTGCAGCCCCCGTCAGGCTTCGGCTGACTGGGAACAGAAACGAGAAAGGGTGGTTGGGGCAGCCGGCTACGGCTAGGTCGCGCCCTCTATGGTGTTCCGATGGCATCGGTTAAGCAGTTCCAGGTCACCTTCGACTGCGCAGAACCTGAGCGCGTCGCTCGTTTCTGGTGCGAGGTGCTGGGGTACACCGCACCGCCGCCACCGGAAGGGTTCGCCACCTGGGACGATTTCAATCGCACGCTACCGCCCGAGGAGCAAGGTTCCTGGTTCGCATGCACCGATCCCTCCGGTGTGGGCCCGCGACTGTACTTCCAGCGCGTTCCAGAAGGCAAGGTAGTCAAGAACCGGGTCCACCTTGACGTACGGGTCGGCATCGGGCTCGTGGGCGAAGAACGCCTAGCCGCCCTAGAGGCCGAATGCGCACGGCTGATCCCGCTGGGCGCGGTACGCGTGCGACTGCTGCCCGCCGATGACGACAACGAGTCGTGCCTCGTGATGCAGGACATCGAGGGCAACGAGTTCTGTCTCGACTGAGCCTGCGTGAACGTATCGGCGGACCCGTGCAAACCGGGCTAGGAAGCCTCCAGCGGTGCCGTCGAGTCCGTCAGTTGCATCTCAGCCTCGTCCGGTCGATGTGTACCGCCGGCGTGCCTAGTTCCACTTGATGCGCGACACCCTAATGATCTGCTGGAAGCAAGCCACTCACTAGGCGACCGTCCGGCGATGAAGCCGAAGAAGTCGCTCGTCTGGTTGAAACCGAGCAGTTCCTGGAGAGCCGCGGGCAATGTCGCGGCAAGAGAGGGTCCCACCGCCAGAGGATGGCACTCTCCCGGCCGTAGCCAGCGGACGACGTGCTCAACGATCAGGCCTAGCCGGGGGGCGGAGCTGGAGTTGGCACCTGCTTTATGGAGGAGCCTCCCGGAGTAGACCAGCACCGAACCCGGGCTCATCACCACCGGTTCTTGACCCCGCGCAGAGGGGTCACGGTGTGAACCCGCAACGATCACGGTGGCGCCGTTAGCCGCAGTGAAGGCATCCAGCGCCCAGATGGTGTTGACCATTACCTCAGGGAAGTCGGCGGGGAGCGGGTAGACGCCAGCGTCCCGGTGGAGTTTTTGTGCCGCCTCACCCGGCTGCACCTCAGACAGGACCGTCATGCCGAACTGGTAGGCGCCGCGAAGCACGTCTTGGACCGCCCTCTGCACGACAGGGCTGAGGACCAGATCGTCCAGCGCACGGGTCCGAGCGAGCGGATCGAAGACGCGCCGGGTCTTGAAGCCGTCGAAGGAGTTCGTGCCCAGCGGAGCGTTCGTGATGAGCGGCCGGAGCGTCTCCTGCAGAGCCGCTAGGTGGTCGCCGTTCAGCACCTCGGACAGGACGAAAGCTCCATCGCGTCCGAACGCCTCATGCAGGTCGGACCGGGACGCGTCGAGGGCAAAGCTGCTGATACTCACGCAATCATGATGCCAGGAAGCGTCGTGCATCACTGAGGCCACGGTGTCGCACATCAAGCGGAGCCTGACAGTGTGACCGCCAGGACCTTGTGAGAACTTCCTGTACGGTTTCAAGGCGGCCCCGAGGGCGGCCCTCATCGGACATTGCGGGCAGGCGAGAATCCAGCCCCGATTCGCGCACAAGTGTACGGGCCGCCCCTTGTCAAATCCGCCGTTCCGTTTCGCACGGAGCAGACCGTTGTTCGCCGCTTCGGTATCTGAGAATCAAAGCTTTTACTGTCAAGGACGCGTTGACGCTGCTGCTGATTCCTGACAGTTAAGTGTCAGGCCGGCGATTGGCCCGCAGGGACGATGGAAAGCGGGAGACGCCTAAGCTTGACAACCTCCGTGCGCACATCCCTAGGCCTGCTCTTCGATTAGTGCTCGATATTTTTCCACTGTCTTCTTGAGACTTATCGCCATGGCAGGCGCAAATTCCTTGCCCGCAGACTTCTCCATGCGGGAGGGCGAACCAGCCCGGCATGGCCGACAGCGCCGCCGGGCCCCGCGCCAGCGCCCACACTTGGTCCGGAACAGCACCAACCTTCAGCTCGTGCTCCACCCGCACGGTCCTATCCCACACTGCAGCTCCGTCACGGCGGCAGCTGAACCGCACTCAGGTCTGGTTTCAATTTCCTTGCAGTGACGCCCACCTACAGGGACCTTACCGAGTGCAGCAAGCATGGTAGTCGACGGCATCAAACCCAGAGCTGCCTGTTCCGCCTCTGTTCCGGCAGACGCTGATCATCAGCGGCAAACAACGCAAACTGATGAGTAATTAAATCGCATCTCAGATGGCATACCCGCAGGTACGGAAACTGCTGTCGGAAGTTCGAGATGTACTTCGACTGCTGACGCCGCCGCCGGAGGCGATAGGCAGGATGGCAAGTGGCCGAGGGGGTCAGCATTCAACTGCCGATAAGGGGTCACGAGTAGTCGCGTCCCCGTGTCAAATCCGCCGCTCTGTTAGCGTGAACGCACCGTTGGGTGACCCAGACGGTGAGTAACGGTCACACGTCAGGGGCTGATTGACAGTACCTCTCGGGTGGTGGTGCGACCGTTTACGTGCCCCTGGTGCCATCATCGAATAGCGCCAGGCGGGCATCTTCGAGGCCTTTCTCGTTCTCTTCCGGACCAGTGATGCCGGTCAGGTCGCTCGCCGTTATGCGCCGGGCGAAGTAGTCGGCTTGTACGGCCCATCGAAAGCGGAGCATGACGGGCAGGCCGTCCGCAATCTCCCGTCCGGAAAGCAGGGCCGCCGCCTGGTAAGCGTCGGTCATAGCAGCGGCTTGGGCCGGTCCGCCCAGGTACATGACGGCGGAGGCCGGGTCGTACAGCAATGGACCGTACAGCGCCGAGCCCCAGTCGATGATGCCGCATTCAGCGGACGCCAGGTCGAGCCGGAAGGCCCCGAGAGCGGGATCGGCGTGCAGCAGTCCTTGCGGCCACGCTCGCTCTCGGTCCTCCACAGCCGTCAGTGCGTCCACCGCCGCAGCAACCGCGAGCCGCAACCACGGGCGCAGTTCCAAGTGCGCTGCCGCCGGGGTAACCCAGTGGAACCGCTGGGCACCTGGAACCTCACGGTTTTGCAGGACGCGGTGCACGCGCGCCAGAGTGTCGCCGATCAGCCGCTGTTCTGCCTCATCGGTGCCAGTGAGAGGGCTGCCAGGTACCCAGGTGAGGAGCGCCACTCGGTCGCCAGAGGCCGTGTCCACGGTCATCGAGCCGGACAGGGCAGGTGCGGGCGTGCCTGAGCGGATGCCTGCATCGTCGAGCATCCGCGCCACCTCGAGCCCGTGTGCGAAGGAGTCGGCCAGGTGCGGCGCGACAGATTTAGCCACCCAACGGCGCAGCCTTGGTTGACGATCCAGGTCTGCGATCCCATGCCGCCGTCATGCCGAACGACCTGTGTGCCGTCGGCCAGGCCCCAGGACCGACGAAGCAGCTGCCGAACGTCCTCGTCGCTGATCACGTGATGATCCTGCCCGTCTTAAAGGCATTTGCCCCCACCCGATTTCCGCAGGCCTCGGAGCACGGAACCAGGCGACTAAGCTCAGGACCGCCCCCGTCCCCCTCTCTGCCACACTCGTGTGAGACAGGATGAACCTGTAAATATCAGTGCGTAATGCGCAAGCAGGGCGAGACAAATCAAGCCGCCTGATGTCTCAACGGGTTTGACAGGCAGCGTCCTGACCGTGAGCGGAGCCCTGCCCGGTACATGAACGAGTTGACCGTGACCGTCGAGCGCAGTGACGCGCGTGAGTGGAGCGACGAGCAGCTGGCAGATCTGTTCTCCGAGGGCTTCCCTGCGTTCATTACCGCCGACAAGCTTGCGAAGCAGTACATCGGCCGAGTGCGCGAGTGGTTCCCGGAATGGAATCTGACCCTGGTCGATGCCCAGGACAACCCTGTCGCGGGCGGCTGGGGTATCCCGGTCCGCTGGGACGGCACCATCGCGAACCTGCCCACCGGGTATTCCGACGCCCTCGTCCGCGCCGTTGAGGAACGTGAGGAGGGCATTGACGCGGACTCCCTGGTCATCTGCGGGGCTGTCGTGGCCGGACGCCTCGCGGGGCGCGGCTTGGCCGGGAAAGTGCTCGCGGCCCTGCGTGACGCCGCGGTGGAAGCGCGACTGACCCAGGTGATCGCGCCGGTCCGCCCGACGCTCAAGCAGCAGTACCCGCTGACGCCGATTGAGGACTTCGCGGCCTGGACCCGTCCTGACGGGACAGCGCTCGATCCCTGGATCCGAACCCACCAGCGGATGGGGGCGACTATTCTCGCTGCCGCCCCGGCATCCCAGACGATGACCGGCACGGTCGGCGAATGGGAGGAGTGGGCCGGGATCGCGCTGCCCTCCAGCGGCGACTACGTAATCCCGCGGGGACTGAGCGTGCTGCACATTGACCGCGAGGCGGACCTAGGCACCTACGTCGAACCGAATGTCTGGATGCGCCACCGCTAATAGCCTGACCTGCCAATCTCGGGCCGCCAAAGAAAGGAACTTGCATGCTCCGCTTTCCGGACCCGCTGAAGCCGGGCGACAGGATCGGCGTGACGTCTCCGTCAGCCGGGGTCGGCGAGCGAGAGGCTGAGCGGATCGACTTCTGCATCGGCTGGCTGCGCGAAGCGGGGTACGACGTCGTGGTCGGCGAGTGCATGGACGGAACCGGGATCACGTCGGGACCGGCCGCGAGTCGTGCGGCCGAGCTCACCGCGATGCTCTGTGACCCGGCGATCCGGTGCGTGATCCCCCCGTGGGGCGGGGAAACCGCGATCGACCTGGTGGACCGGTTGGACTGGGACGCGCTTGCCCAAGCCGATCCGACCTGGGTGGTCGGATTCTCCGATCTCTCCACGATCCTGCTGCCGATGACCACGCGGCTGGGCTGGGCGACCGTGCACGGCGACAACCTCGCCGACACGCCCTACCGGACTCCGGAAGGGCTGCTGGGCTGGCTGGAGATCGTTTCCGGGCCAGGTCCTCACCTCCAGCGTGAATCCGGCCTGGTCGCCGACTGGTGGCGGATGGCCGAGGACCCGCGGGCCACAACCTGGAAGCGGGCAGGGCAAGCGCAGTGGAGCCTGCACGGCGCGGACTCGGTTCGCGTCTCCGGCCGCCTCATCGGCGGCTGCGTGGAGACGCTGTGCAACCTGGCAGGCACGCCATACGGCGACGTGGCGGCGTTCGGCCGCCAGTACGCCGACGACGGGCTGATCGTCTATCTGGAGGCGGCCGGCGACGAGGCAGCCACGATCTGCCGCAACATCCACGGCCTTCGACTGGCCGGCTGGTTCGACCACGCGACGGTGGTACTGGTCGGCCGCACGAACGCTCCGGACAACCCGAAGCTAACCCAGCGTGAGGCGGTGCTCGACGCGCTGGCGCCACTGGACCTGCCGGTCATTTTCGACCTCGAGATCGGACACGTTCCTCCCCACCTGCCACTAGTCAACGGGGCCCTGGCCACCGTCACCGTCGACGCGGAGACACGACAGATCGTTCAGGAATTCCGGTAGGACCTCCCAGCCGCACGTTCGCTGTATCGTGCCATCGTGACCGACGACCTGCGCCACGTCCAAGCCCTGATCGTGGTCGACATGCAGACGGCCTTCGTTTCAGGCAACGAGGCAGTCCCAGCCGCGGCCGCGCTCTTGGTGGCAGTCAGAGACCTCATGCGGCGAGCACAAGAAGCAGGCGCACTCGTCGTCCAGCTCCAAAACGACGGGCTTCCCGGGACCGCCGACGAGCCGCACACGCCTGGATGGGAACTCTTCATTCCAGTCGCGGAGGGCGACGGTCAGCAGGTGATCCGCAAGGACACCGACGACGGCTTCCATCAGACGGGACTGTCCGGCCTCCTGACCACATACGGCGTTCGGCACCTGGCCGTGTGCGGTGTGATGTCCGAGATGTGCGTGAGCGCAACAGCGCGATCTGCGCTCAACCTCGGCTACCACGTCGTGCTGCCGCACGACGGCCACGCAACCTACGACATCCCGGCCGTCGAGGGACTGGCGGACGCCGTGCCGCACGCGATGGCGTCACGGGTCGCCGAATGGGCGCTCGGCGACGAGATCGACATCATCGCCCACGCTGCCAACGTCCAATTCCAACCGTGCGGCGCCGCCGAGGACCGGCAGTTGCCTGCCCGAAACCGCAACTGACACGAACCGGCGGCGCCCGGGGCAAGGGCGCCTGGTCGGGTGCCGAGCGGTTCGCTACGTCGGTATCACCGTCGGGATCGGGAGGGAAGTCGGGAGGGAGACAATCGGGGTCGGCGTCGGGGAGGTAGGCGGTGCCGACGGGCTGTCGCTGGTCGACGGCGAGGTGCTCGACGAGGCGGAGGTAGGCGCCGCCGGGCTGGTGGCGGTGGTCGCGGAGGTCGGCGGCGCCGTGGTCGGGTGGCCCGGGTTCGGCGGGGCAGTCGTGTGGCCCCCCGAGTTCGGCGGCGATCCCCCGGAACTCCGGGTGGTCGTCGACGACCCCTGCGCGGGCGGATTTGGCACGGTCGAGATCGGGGCGATGCACGACACCGTGTACTTCGCCGGCTTGGAAGCCGCGGCACGAGGCTTGGTAACGACGAGCACCACTTCGCCCGACGCGGGCAGCGCGGGCGGCGTGATCTTGAGCGGGGGCAGGGTCTTCGTCCCCGCGCGCTTGAAGGTCACCGTGCGCGGAGCGGATTTCTGCCCGTCGGCCAGCGCCCAGTAATACCTGACCGACTCCGCCTTCTTGGCCTTGATCGAGCCGTCGGCGGTCAGGATCGGCGGCGCGTCCGCGCACGAGGACACCGTCTGCGCATTCGGCTGCACCGAGGCCGACAGCACTAGGCCGCTATTGGCGGCCGTGCACAGCAGCTGGTACGTGGCCTGGTTGGAGGTCTTCGGGATGGCGCTGAGCACCTTGATCTCGGCCCACCCCTGGCCCGCCTTGCTGGCCTCGACGGTCCCCCCGCTCACCTGCGGCGTTCCCGGGCGCGGTGAACTTCAGCGTCTCCACCGGGCCTTGCTTCCCGGTTGAGTACAGCCACTGGTAGGACAGAATCCCCGGTTGGGTGGCGGTAACCGTGCCGCTGTAGGTGAACGTGGTCGGGGCGGCGCACGTGGATGCCGCCACCGGCGGCGTCACGATGACCTGAGCCGATGAGGCCGCCGCGGACAAGGCGGACAGACTGGCCAGCTGGGGCTTGGCGGACCCGGACATCGCCGATAGCGCGGCCGCGCCGAGCACGACGACCGCGACCGCCGCGGCGGTTCCGGCCAGCGCGAAGGTCACCAGCCTGCGCCGGGCCAGCCGGGTCGCCGTCGCTGACTTGCCCTCCTTGCCTCTCTGGCCCGCCAGCAACGGCAGCAGCGCGGCGGCGCGCTCCCCGAGCTCGCTGCGGCCGTGCTCCTCCCAGTCCGGCCCATAGGCGTCGGCCGCCGCCTCAAGATCGTGGACGACTGACCGGGCGCTCTGCGGCCGGTCGGCGGGGTTCTTGGCCATACCCGCCGTGATGAGGCCCTGGAGCGCCTGGTCGATCCGGTCAAGCGGCACCGGGGCGGACTTGTGCTGCCGGCGCACCTTCCTGAGCCGTCCGGAAAACGGCGGCTTGCCGGTCAGGCTCTCCCACAAGGTAACCGTCGCGGCATAGACGTCGCTCGTCGGAGCGCTCGACGCGCCGTCCCACAGTTCCGGCGCCATGTACGGAGGCGTTCCCCGGGCGGCTGTCCGCTTGCTCGCCTTCACCGCGATGTCGAAGTCGGTCAGCGTGCACCAGCCCCTGGCGTCGATCAGCACGTTGTCCGGCTTGAGGTCGCAGTGGGTGACAGGAAGCGAGTGCGCGGCGGCCAGCCCGAGCAGTGAGTCCTTCAGCACCACCAGCGCGGCCTCGGCTCCGAGCGGTCCCCGGCGAGTGATCATCTCGCGCAGGGAGACCCCCTCAACCAGCGCCATCACCACGGCGGCGCCCCGGCCGGGCTCCTCCACGAAGTCGAATACCCGCGCTACATGCGCGGAGTCGAGGGACATCAGCTGATCGGCGTCGGAGCGGAGTTTGCGGAGAAACTTGGGGTCGCCGATGAGCAGGCTGTCGTCGAAGTACTTGATCGCCACCCGCTGGCCGGTCGTCTTGCTGATCGCCGCCACGACCCGCCCGGATACCCCGCGGCCCAGCGGCCGTTCCTCGGCGTAGCCGGGGACGGTCCACTCTTCCAGGTCCGGCCACTCGAGGTTCGGCGCTGTCATGGGGGAACTCCTTGCTGGGCCAGATGCCGTCTGCGGTGCTGCTAGATGCCGAACTCCCGTCGGGCTCAGTCACTGTCGGCTGGAACGGCTGTGGTTGATTGTAGGGGATTGTCGGTAATCGCCCACAGTGGTGTTCACTCGTAAGACGCCGACTAACAGGCATTGGTTGTCCGGCTGCGGGCGAACGCCGAAACCGCGCAGTGGCAGAGCACCGTCTCCGACGATGCCCAGGCAGATCAAACCCATTTTTTCGAACGGACCGTGAGCGACTCGATTCAGCTCAATTCCCCGCCTCGTCGGCGGCACCGCCGTCCAGCACACGGCGGCAAGCCGGCCGCCCGGCTGCGGCTAGCGGCGGGTGAGTCGGACCACCGGGATCGTGCGGATGCCCGCGGTCTGCTTCGCGTAGTCGCCGAAGCCGGGCATGCGCTTGACCTGCTCGGCGAAGATGCGGTCACGTTCGTCGCCGGTGACCTCGGCGATGGTGACGCCGAAGGTACTCGTCCCCACCTCGACGGTGGCCTCGCCCGCCGCGATCAGGTTGCCGTACCAGTCGGGGTTGGTCGGCGCGCCGCCCTTGGAGGCGAAGATGTACATCGAGTCGTCGCCGCCCTCGCCCGGCAGGTACACCAGCGGGGTGGTGTACTGCTTCCCGCTCGTACGGCCGACGTGATGGACCAGGATCATGGGCGCGCCCTGGAACGGGCCGCCGACGCGCCCCTCGTTGGCGCGGAACTCCGTGATGATGCCCTGGTTCCAGTCATTAGCGTCTGGCATGGCCGTCCATCCTGTGTTGATGAGGCAGTGAGCGCGACTTACCCGAAGACAGGCTAGTGGGATCCTCTGTTCGTAACCGCGGCGGGGGAGACTTACAGCGCAAGCCGAAGTCCGCGGACGCTAGGCAGTGAAGCCGGCAGGAGCCTCATGGCCGAAGGTGATCACGATTTCCCTGCCGTTGGCGTAGCTGACAACGGGACGCTGGAGCAGGTCGCCTGCGCTGCGGGCAACCTTCTGGAACAGCTCCACCATCTCCGGGCTATCGGCCGTCACCCGGAAGCGTCCCTTGGCGGCGAGCGCCTCGGCGACGTAGGGCAGGAAGTTCGCCTCGGCCCTGTCCTTCTCGTCCGCGCTGAGCGGGGTCCGCTGAAACACGGGCTGGGTGCCAGGCGGCTGGGTCATGTCAGATCTCCTCGTATCGCCGTCCATCTAGTATCAGTCGTCAACGCCCAGGGTTGACGTCCTCGTCCTCGGACATCGGCGACTGGCCGTCAACCGAATGGTGCAGAAACTCGCGCAGCGCCGGAATGAGATCAGGGCTGGCCAGACCCCGCTTGGGCAGAACGCTTCGCATGTGGTCGTCGCGGTCGAACAGATTGAAGGCGATCCCGGTCTCGGTCACGCGGTCAAAAACGGACCACGGGGTGAGCGCCTGGCGGCCGTCAGGCGCAGTGGCGAATATTCCACTGGGGCCGACGTTCTCATGGTGGCGGCCGCGGAGCGAGGGGCTTTCATCCCAGGTGCGCCGGGCGAGTCGACTCGGACTCAGCCGCCAGAGGACGAAGCCCGAGTAAACAACGCCGCCCCAGACACCGACGGTGACGACGTATATCCAGCCCGGCGCGCCCGAGGATTGATTCCCTGTGGCCTTGAGATCCAGCGTCACGGTGAAAGCCGTGAGGATCGCACCGATCACGGTGCACATCATCGCGTTGAACACGCTGCACGTTCGCAGGTACCTCATCTTCGGCTGTGTTCTGAAGAAATCTTTGAAGTCGTCAGGCCGTAGCTCATAGGCAAGGGAAAAGCCCGTCTGCGGGTCCCCGCTGGTCATAGTGAGACATTAGCGGCGGCGCGCACGCCTTCCGGGCCAGTCACCCAGGTCTCGTTCTACGATCGCCAGGTGCCGAGAATTCGGTTTGAGCCGGGATTTCGGGTTGAGTGGCCGCGAAACGCCTGGGATGTGGTGCGTTCTCTGCCCGCGTTCGCCTCACCCGTGTTCATCGCGCTCAAGCTAGCCGGGGTCATCACCTGGTCGTGGTGGTGGGTGCTGTCACCGATGTGGCTCGGCGGCCTCGCGTTGGCGCTGCTGGCCGGCGGCCTGATCATCGTGTGCTGTCTAGGCCAGTGGGCTCACCTCGTGGTGGACCTACTCCGCTGGCGACGTCGTAGGGCGTGAGAATTCAGCCGTGTACTAGGCGAGACGAGAAGTCGCGCGATCGGGCAACTAGTTGCTGAGGACAGAGCCTGGAGGCCCACCATGACCCACGCGCCGCGAATGGCGGACGATGTTGTCAGTCCCGAAGGGATACCGCCAGACGACGCCGCGCTTATCGCCGAGTCCTGCCGCGTGCCGGACCGGTTCGGCGCGGTGTTCGACCGGCACGCAGTCGCGATTCACGGCTACATCGCCCGGCGGCTCGGCCCCGACGTCGCCGACGACCTCGTCGCCGAGGCGTTCCTGGTGGCGTTCCGCAAACGCGCCGACTACGACCTTGGGCAGCCAAGCGCACGGCCGTGGCTGTACGGAATCGCGACTCGGCTGATTAGCCGGCATCGCCGCGACGAAGTGCGGTTCTTCCGCGCGATCGCGCAGACCGGAATTGACCCCGCGGCCGGACATGGCGGCGACCCTGTGGCCGAGGAGGGGATCAGGCACGCGGACGCGCAAGCGTGGCGGCCGCGGCTGGCGCTCGCGCTTGCGTCGCTGTCCAAGGCCGACCGGGACGCTCTGCTGCTGGTGACCGACGGACTCAGGTACGACGAGGCGGCCCGGGCCCTGGGAATCCCCCCGGGCACGCTGTCATCGCGGGTGGCGAGAGCGCGCAGAAAACTACAGGAGGCGCTCGGCGGCGCCGTCACCGAGGGAGGACGCGATCATGGATGAGCTGAAGCTGCTCGAAGACTTCCGCGCGGCGGTGGCACCACCGGACGACGAGGTTCTGGCACGGGCCCGGGCCCGCGTGCTGGCGGCCAGCTTCCGCCGGTCGCGCGGTCGTTCCGCAAACCCGCGACGGCGCGTCCGGTGGCCGCAGCTCGCGGTGAGCGGCGCCGCGATCGCGGCCCTCGCGGTCACGCTCTCGATCGCGGCGCCCGGCGGCGCCGACGGCACGTTCGTGACGAAGGCGTGGGCGGTTGAGCGCAACCCGGACGGTACCGTCACCGTCACCATGGATCAGCAGATCCAGGACCCGGCCGGAGTGCAGCGAGCTCTGCGGGAAGACGGCGTCAGCGCCTACGTCCAGGTGAACGCGACGGTGAAGGGACCGCAGGACGTGGAGTTGACGTGCTCCTACGCCCACCTCGACAAGGCCCCGGCCGCCGTTCAGAAGGCGGTCATCACGTCCAACCGGATACCGGTTGAATCGAATGGGACCAGCCAGGAGTCCTGGACGATTCATCCCAGCGCCATGCCGCCGGGATCGTCGATTCTGTTCGCAGACTGGGTGAGCAGCGCGTTCAGCGCGGTGCTGAATCCGTCCGTGCTCAGCACCGACAAGGCGCCGGTGTGCACGCTCGGGTCGGCTTCCTAGACCTGGAGCGGCCCAGCCGGGTCTTACAGCCTGCTCTCGTGATATCCGGGCCCGGCCCGGACGAGAACCGGGACCGGCTCCGGCGTCGCCGACCGTAGGCGTACGTAACGGTCAGCCGACGGCGGAACAGGCCTGCGCCCGGCGCAGCAGGTACCGCTTCTCGGGGGCGCTGGCCGTCCGCCGGGCGGCCTCCTCGAAGGCGGCGCGGGCGGCGGCACCCGACCCGGCCATCTCCAGCAGGTGCCCGCGCATGGCCAACAGGCGGTGATGCCGCGCCACCCGCGAGTCCCCGTCCAGCGCCGCCAGCAACTCGAGTCCGGCCGCCGGACCGTGCACCATCGCCATCGCCACCGCCAGCGCGCAGTTCACGGTCGCCATCGGGTTGGGCGTAACCCGGTCGAGAAGCTCATAGAGGGCGAGCACCTCGGCCCAGTCGGTCTCGGCGGCGCTCGGCGCCTCGGAGTGCACGGCGGCGATCGCCGCCTGCAGCTGATAGGCCCCCACCGGTCCGGCGGCGAGGGCGGCCGAGACCAAAGCGACGCCCTCCGCGATCAGGTCGCGGTCCCACCGCGAGCGATCCTGGTCGGCCAGCGACACCAGCTCGCCGAACGGGTCGACCGGGCGGGCACGGCGCGCCTCGGTCAGCAGCATCAGCGCGAGCAGCCCCGCAACCTCGCCGTCACCGGGCCGAACCCGGTGCAGCGAGCGGGTGAGCCGGATCGCCTCGGCCTCAGGTCGGCGCGGTTGATCTGGGCGCCCGAGGAGGTCGTGTACCCCTCGTTGAAGATCAGGTAGAGCACGTGCAGGACCGCCCGCAGCCGCCCGTCGATCTCGTCCGGCGGCGGCATCGAGAAGGTCGCCCCGGCCAC
Source organism: uncultured Actinomycetota bacterium (assembly GCA_963836195.1). Lineage (GTDB taxonomy): Bacteria > Actinomycetota > Actinomycetes > Streptosporangiales > Streptosporangiaceae > Trebonia. The sequence continues at coordinate 676,532 of CAWIIX010000030.1, forward strand.
CCGGATGCGCTGCTTGGCCCGGCTCCATCAGCTGATCCGCCAGCCCGTAGGCGCCCAGCAGCTCGCCGGACTCGGTGTAGCGGCGGTTGAACGCGTCCACCTCGCCGATCGCCTTCGCCGCGACCTCGGGCGGGAACGCCGCCCACATCTCCTTGTTGCCGTAAATGATCGCCATGTACTTCACGGGCCTTCTCCTTAGCCTCTTCGCCTGCGGCGCCGCCCGGCTGGGCGTTCCACCCCGTAGTCGAAGCCGCCCGGCCGGTCCTCGACATCCCGCTGCGGACAACTCCGCCCGGATGCGCTGACGTCCGGCTCGGCGTTACGGGCGCGGTACCAGCTTGATCGTGGTGGCCTGGGCGGTGGGCGCCACCATCGGATCGACGTAGCTGCCGCCGAAGCGGCGGTACTTGGCGCGGTAGGCGGCGTCGATCGGCCCGTCGAGGCTGCGGTCGACGTCGACGAAGGTGACGTCCTTGTCGATGCCCCCGGCCTGGACGTGTCCCTCGTGGGTCGCCTGGGCGCCGCGATACCAGCCCGCGTCGGCCCCCTTGTACGAGCGGACGTAGAGCTCGTTGTCCTCGCGCACCACCCAGATCGTGACCGGGTCGCGCAGCGTGCCGTCCGGTCGCAGCGCGGCGATCCGCAGCTCGTCCGCGTCGCCGATCGTGTCGAGCTCGTCGTTTGTCCACGTCGTCATCGTGTGCCCCCTTGGTGATCGCCGGTCGTGCGGCCTTAGGGAAAAGGCTACGCACGACCCCGACGCGAAAACGGCTGGCCTGCCCTCGCGTGGAGGGCAGGCCAGCCGCCAGGCCCCGATCGCTACCGCCGTCGAGCGCGGTATCGCCCGGCTCAGACCAGAACGAACTCGTCGCTCTGCCTGACCGACACCACCTGCCCGCTCGCGTTCACCAGCGACACCGTGTACTGGTACACGTGGTCGCCGCCGCCGACGGGCTTCTTCGTGTTCACGGTCTCGGAGTTCTCGAACGCGTAGTACAGCGGACCGGCGCCGACCGGCTTCCACCCGGTGCCGCCGAACGTGCTGGCCTTGGCGAAGGCGGCCGTGGTGGGGATCATGCTGGTCGGCGCGGCCTTCCAGTCGGTCAGGTCGGCGCAGCTCACGGTGAGGGTGTACGCCCCCGTGTAAAGCGCGTTGCCGGCCACCATCTCGAGGGTGACGTCGAACGCGTCTCCGGACGTCGGCGCGTTCGGCGCGTCGTCCTGGACGCGCGGGGACGACTTGTGGCTGACGTAGATGGCGGTGATCTCGGCGTCGTTGAAGTTAGGCATGGGTGCCCCCTTGTCGTGGTGATTCGTCTTTTTGGCGGATGAGTCCAACGTTGGTTAAGAGGGGCTCGGCCGCCGCTGGATACCGGTCAGCCGGCGCCAAAACAGACGAACGGCGTAAGCGGCGCATCGGCGGCCGGGCCGGCCGCGGCGAGGGCGAGTGCCTCGGCCGGGCGGCAGCCCGCCGACAGCGCGCGGTGGTAGGCGGTCATGAGGGAGAGCGCGGTCTCGTCGTCAACCCGGCTCACGCTCGAGATCACCGTGGCCGTCCCCAGGTGCAGCAGCGCCGCGGTGAAGCCGAGGATCTCGTCGCCCGGCCGGACCACCGTGCGGCCGACGTCGCAGGCGGACAGCACCACGTGCCTGGGTGCCCGCGACAGGCGCTGGATGTCGTACGCCATCAGCGGCCCGTCGGCTAGGTCGAGGCGGGAGAACAGGACGTTCTCCCGGTCGTGGTGCCCGTGCGCGGCCAGGTGCGCGAGCGGCGCGCCGTCGAGCGCGCGCAGCGTGGCGTCCACCGTCGCGGCGGCGGCGACCAGCGGGTGGCAATCGGGGTAGCCGGCCGCGATCTGGCTGACCTCGGGCAGCGCGTGCCGCAGGTCGGGGCCGGCGACCAGGACCGGGACGGCAGCGCCGTCCGGTTCGCCGGCGGCGTCGTCGGCCGCGCGCCACGCGGCCAGCCACGACGAGGCGGACGGGCAGACCGTCACCGGGCGCGCGCGCAGCCCCGGCAGCATCCCCCAGGGGACGCTGGCGAGCGCCCCGGCCGGGACGATGACGACGCCACCGCGGCCGAGCGCGGGCAGCAGCGGCGCCATCACCTCGGCCTCGAGCACGAGCGTCTGGCGTCGCAGCGACTCCCTGATGACCGCCTCAAGCCGGGCTGGCAGCCGCCGCCCCGCCAGCACGTCAAGATCGGCCGTCAGCCGCAGCGCCGCCTCCGCCGCCAGGCCGAACTCGCCCAGCCGGATCAGGCGCACCCCGTCGGCCCCGATCGTGACCGCGAGCATCCGTCCGTCGTGGACGGCGATGCTGGCGAGCGCCTGACCGCTGCGCGCCAGCGCGGCCGCGACCGCGCTCGGGCCGGCCAGCGCCGTCACTTGGCCGAGCCCATCCGCCCGCCAGCTGCGCTGCCTGACCTGACGCTGGAGTTCGGCCCGCCGGGCCAGGTGGGCCGGGTCGGTGCGGTCGCCGCTGAGCTCGGCCGCCCGGATCAGGAAGCCGAGCTGGCGCAGCTCGGCCAGCACCTCGGCCGCCTCCGGATCGGCCGGCGGGCGCACCGGGTGGATGCGGAACGACTGCGCGCGCGACCGTTCCAGCCAGGAGAACACGTGCCGGGCGGAGCCGCCGCGCAGGGCCAGCCGGAGGCCGAAGCCGGCCAGCTCGGCGCCGAGCGCCGCCGTCCCGGTCTGCAGGTCGAGGCTGCCGAGCTGGCCGCGGCGAGCGTGCAGGGTGGCCAGCCCGGCCCGCAGCTCGGCCAGCGCCGCCCCGGTCCGGCCGTCGGTCGCCGCCAGCTCGGCTCGCGCCAGCCGTCGCAGCAGCAGGACCTCGAGCGGCATGCCGCGCCCGGCCGCCGCCGCCAGGCAGCGCACCGCGTCGTCGCGGCGGCGGGCGACGGCGAACGCGCGGGCCGCGAGCAGCTCGGCCTGCGCGGCGTCCCGGGGAAGCCCGTGCGCGCGCAGTCGGCCGGCCAGTTCCGCCGCCTCGGTGCCGATCCGCCCGTGCGGCCGCCGGGAGCGGGGCCGTCCGGCCCCGGCGCCGACCGCGAACCCAGGACCGGCCACGTCGAAGGCGGCCCGCAGCCGGGTGAGCTCGGCCAGCGCCGCCCATGCATGGTTACCCCGGGCGCGGAACCGCCGCAGCGCCAGCCCCGCCCACCGTCGCGCGCCGGCCAGGTCGCCCGCCATCTGCGCCGCCTGCGCCCGGGCGAGCTCGGCCTCGGCCAGGTGCTGGTCGCGTCGCTGCCGCCGGAACGTGGCGATGGCGGCGTCGAGCGCCGCCGTCGCGTCATCGGCCAGGCCCGCCGCCAGCAGCGCGCGGGCCCGGTCGGTTTCCAGGCTGGGGAGCACCCCCGGCGCGGTCAGCTGGTAGGTCCGGGCGGCGAGGTCGAACTGCCGCAGCGCGGCCGGGATGTCGCCGCCGAGCAGGTCGCAGCAGCCGAGGTTCTGGGCGGCCTTGGCCGCCGTCAGCGACAGCCCGGCCTCGTCGGCGATGACGACCAGCCGGCTGCAGGTCGCTCCTCGCCCGGCGGACGTCCCCGGTGTTCAGGTGCAGCACGCTGCGGTTGAGCAGCACCCGCGCCAGCAGCTCGGGATCATGCCCGACGAGCGGCTCGGCCGCGGCCAGCTGGCTCAGCGCGTCCGCCCAGCGTCCCATCCGCATCAGCATCAGGCCGCGCTGCGACAGCACGATGCCGTGGTCGGCCGGGTCAATCGCCCGCTCCGCCCGGGCGAGCAGTGCGAGACCGTAGTCGGCCCGCCCCAGCTCGGCTTCCAGGTGTGCCAGGGTGATGACGAGCCGGGCGGCGAGGGCCCGCTCGGACCCGGGCACGCCGTCCTCGTCTTCCCGCCAGCCAAGCGCGGCCAGCCCGGCCCGCACCAGCCGGGCGCCGTCGGCGGGCCGCCCCGCGTGTCCCGCCCGCAGCCCCCGGCGGTGGGCCTGCCTGGCGCGGCGCTCGGCCTGACTCACGCGGCCGATTAGAGCACGAGCGCGGGGGTAACGACAGTCTTTATTTCGAACGGACCCGGCTGACTCTCCCCGGTCGATTGCTCCGGCGGACGGACGACGATACGAGCGGTGCCCCTGGGGACGCTGAGGAAGGCGAACCGGCCGTCGGCGTCGGCGTCGGTCGTGACCGGCCCGCCCGCCATCGTCATCTCCACCCGTCGGCGCTGCGGCGGCGCCAGCCAGCCGTCCACCCGGACCGTGCCGTCGCTGTTGGAGTCGATCCTGATCATGATCGTCAGGCTGCTGCTGTCGAACGTGATCGTGCGGCTCTCCTCGGGCGTGCCCCGCGCCAGCGCGGCCTCGTGGACGGTGAGCCGCGCCAGCTCGCTGTCGAGGTCGCCGTCCAGCCCGGCCAGCGCCACCGAGAGCCTGATCCGGTCCACCAGGCCGGCCGGAACCGGATCGGCCGCCTCGAACACCGAGCTGATCATGGCCAGCAGATGCTCGTCGCTCGGCTGCCCGTCGGGCCGGGTGGGTTTCTGGACACTCAATTCAATCCTTCTTTCCGTCCTTCGGCGGCCCGCAGGGCGACGCGCAGCTTGTCCAGGCAGCGCAGGCGGGTCGGGCCGACGCTGCCCCGGCGCATCCGGAGCCGCTCGGCCACGAGGTCGTAGTCCGGGCGCGGCACGAACGCGACGATCCGCAGCAGCTCCTGGCACCGGGGATCCAGGGTGCGCAGCGCGGCCCACAGCGTCCGCTGCTCCTCCGCCGCCAGCACCCGCTCCTCGGAGTCCTCCCTCGGGTCGGGGATCTCCACCAGGAACTCGCGATCGGCGGGCTGGGTCCTGCGGCCGGCCGCCGCCACCCGCCAGGCCTCCCGACGGGTGGCGGTGACCAGCCAGCCGGTCAGCGCCTCGGGCGAGCGGATCGTGTCGAGGTGCGACAGCAGGCTCACCCAGACGGTCTGCACCACATCCTCGGCGTCCTGCTGGCCCAGGCCGGCCGCCCGCGCCACCTGCCACAGCATCGGCGTGTGGGTGGGGACGAGCTCATCCACGGCGAGCGCGGCGCCGCGGACGCGGGCGGTTACGGCGTCGCCGGTCGCGGTCGCCAGCTGATCCTCTGTCACCCGTCAGTCCCCCGCCCAGCCGATATCGTCGAGCGCGCCGCTGGCGCGCTGCCTCGTCGCGAGCTCGGACACGTCGTCAAGCGACCGCCACGGCGCCCTCGGCGGCCGCCTCGACGCGGCCGTGAGCATCGCCTTGAGGAACCGCGCGGCCAGCGCGGGAGCGGAGAACGACGAGCCCGCCCACTGGGCGAAGCCACCACGGAAATCGTCCGGGTTAAGCGTCTCCCTCATCCACGAGCCGTCCGCCTGCCGCTCGGTCGACGTCAGCGATCCCTTCACGTCGTCGGGGAACGTGCTGATCACAGCCGCGCCCGATGCCCAGGCGGTGACCCACCGGCCGTCGTCGCTGAACATCGCGCGGGTTCCCTGCGGGTTCAGCGCGCCCACGCTGAGCAGCGGCAGTTGGCCGGGCCGCGGCCTGGTCGCGAACGCCGCCGGGTAGTACCGGCGGCCGCTTGAGTTGTTGCCCGCCGCGGCGACCACCACCACGCCCCGGTCGAGCAGCTTCTCGATGACCTTCCACAGCGCCGAGCCGTAGGCGACGTCCGACGAGGACTCGTTGTAGTAGCCGAACGAGAGCGAGATCGCGTCGACCATCAGGTCGGGCCGGTTATCCCGCTGCGCCCGCCGCACCCGCTTGGCCAGCAGCTTGAGCGCCTCGATCAGGTCGCCCTCGTTCACGACGTCGTCGCTGTGCATGATCCGGATGCTGAGCACCCGGGCGTCCGGCACCACCTGCCGGAAGATCCCGGCGATGAACGTCCCGTGCCCGACCGCCACGGCAAGGTCGCCGACCAGCGCGTTGTCGGTCACCGGGGCGTCCCACGGATCCTTGATCCGGTCGCGCCCGTCGTCGCCAGCGGCGGCGGCGGCCGCGCCGAGCGCGTTGACCGTGTTCTGGATGCGCCAGGGCACCCGGACGGAGCCGTCGGTCCGGTACGGGCCCCCGGCCGGGCCGCTGACGCCCAGCCAGGGGTGCGCCCGGATCCCGGTGTCGAGGACCGCGACGACCGGACGACGCTTGTACTTCCGGACGCAGGCGGACAGGCCCAGCCGGGTCGGGGCGTCCGAGAAGAGCGCGACCGGCGTCCGCGAGTCCCCGCCGGCCGACAGGTAGCCGGCGGCGTCCGGGTTGCCCTCGATTTCGGGGTTGCCCTCGATCTCCGGGCTGCCGGTGATGAGCATCGCGCCGAGGAGCAGGTGCTCCAGGCGGATCTCCCCGACCTGGTCGGCAATCTGGGCGAGGTCGTCATCACGAATGTCGTCGCCGTCGGCGCCGTTCTTGCGGCCGCCGGGCGGGAGGACCCCGGCCGCGTCGCGCAGCGTGGTCAGCGCCAGCCAGGCGTCCACCACCACCGGCGCCAGTCCCCGGCCGCGCACCGGAACCAGGACCGCGACCGTCGGCAGCTCGTCCAGTTCGGGATCGTCTTCCGGCTCCGGCTCGTCGTCCCGCTCGGGATCGCCTGCCGCCTCCGCGCCATCGGGCGACTTCGCGCCGTCGGTCACCGCGCGATGGACCGCCACCAGTTGCATCCCCACCCGCTCGAGCACGCCGTTGAGCAGGTCAAAGTGGTTCCGCTGCAACGTCGGCGGGACCAGCAGCGTCCGGGCGCGGTACACCGTCGACAGCGGCGCGGGCCAGCCGTCCGCGACCGGGGCCGAGGACGGGTGCAGGACCCGGGCGCCGTGCCGGTCGAGCAGCGTCTGCGGGAGGGTCCCGAGGCCGGAACTCTCGTCGTCGCGATCAGGACCCCGGTTTCCGGGCCGAACGAAGTAGAACTGCATGGGGCGCTCCCCGCCTAGCGGCCTTGTGCATGGTGTGTGCGCGGGGGCCCGACGTTCGCGCCCCCGCTACGTCGTAAGAGAGCCGCGCGGGCCGCCAGATACGTCCCGTGCGCGGGTAATTTTCCGGCTCGTCCCATTATCACCCTGACCAGGCCGGATGGCCATGGTCGGTCACCGCCGGGGATCGATGTGAATCTTGACGCCTGGCGCCGGATCGATTCGGCCGGCCAGCGCGTCCGCCGCCCGGTCGAGGCCGACGACGACCTCCGCCAGGGCTCCCGGCACGACCCGGCCGTCCGCGTAATGCTCGATGGCGGTCGCCAGGCCCGCTGACGCGCCGAGGATCCCGACCACGGTCAGGTCGTTGAGCACGATGTCGCGGCTGTCGATCTGGCTCGGCCGGGGGAGACGCCGATGTAGACCACCCGCCCGGCCGGCTCGACCAGCGTCAGCGCGGCCGCGGGAACCCGGTGATCGCCGGTGCAGTCGATGACCGCGTCGTAGCTGCCCGGCGGCGGATCTTCGGCGGTCCAGTACCGGCCGGCCCCGAATGTCGCCGCGAGCTCCCGGCGGCTCGGGTCGGCCGCGAGCACATCGACGTCAGCGCCCGCGGCGCTGGCGAAGGCGACCGCGAGCAGCCCGATCGTGCCCGGCCCGCAGACGAGGATGCGCCTGCCCGGTCCGGCCTGCGCCGCCGCCACCGCGCGCTGGGCGTTGCCGCCCGGTTCGACCAGCGCCCCGGCCCGGTCGTCGACCGCCGCCGGCAGCCGGTGCAGGCTGGTCGCGGGGACGAGGACCTTGTCCGCCAGCGCCCCCGGCCAGGCGGTGATCCCGATCTCGTGGCGGTCCGCGCAGACGTGCCCGTTTCCCGCCCGGCAGCGGCGGCACCGGCCGCAGCCGAGCATGGTGTCACCGGTGACGCGGATGCCGAGCCAGGCCTCATCGACCCCCGCGCCGACGGCGGAGACGACGCCGCACCACTCGTGCCCGGGGCGCAGCGGGAAGCGCGACTTCCCCTGCTCGAAATAGGCCAGCTCCCCGGTGAACAGCTCAACGTCGGTCCCGCAGATCCCGACCCGGTGCACGTCCACCACGACCTGGCCCGCGGCCGGGCGCGGAACCTCGACCTCGCCCACCCGGGCCGACCGGGGGCCGTCGATTATCAGCGCCCGCATCACTTCGCTCACCCGCTGAGGATACGGAGTTCCCGTGGATCAGGGTCGTTCCCGTCGATCAGGGCCGGAGGATCACCCGCCCGGGAACGCCGCCCGCCGCCTTGGTGCGATACGCCTGGGCGGCCTGCGCGAGCGGGAACACCGGGCCGGCCTGGGGCCGGAGGTGACCCTCATCGACCAGCCGGGCGAGCTCGGTCAGCTGAGCGCGGCTGGACTCCTGGATGAAGACGACGGTCGTGATGTCGCCCCGTTCATCCGGCACCGGCCGGTCGGCCTTGATCATGACCAGGGTGCCGCCCGGCCGCAGCAGGGCCGGCGACCGGGCCAGCACGTCGCCGCCGATCGTGTCGAACACCAGGTCCGCCTGGCCGGCCAGGTCGTCGAGATGGTCAGCGTCGGGGTCGTCGTCGTCGAGCGCGATGAAGCGGTCCGCGCCCAGCTCCGTGACCAGCGGCCGCACCCGGCTGCGCCCGGTCCCGATCACCTCGGCGCCGGCCCAGCGCGCGAGCTGGACCGCCGTCGACCCGACCGCGCCGCCCGCGCCGTGGATGACCACCGTCTGCCCCTTCGCCAGCTTCCCGTGGTCGAACAGGGCCTGCCAGGCGGTCAGGCCGGCCCTCGGCACCGCCGCCGCGTGGACATGATCGACGGTCTGCGGCTTCCTGGCCACGTTGCGGGCCTCGACCGCGACGTACTCGGCCGCCGCCCCGTCGCGGAACTGATCGGTCAGCCCGTAGACCTCGTCGCCGACCGCGAACCCGGCCGTCCCGTAGCCGAGCCCGACGACGACCCCCGACACCTCGTGGCCGGGGATGATCGAGCTCCGCCGATGACCGGCCCGGCAGGTCCAGAGCGGCCAGTCGAGCTCGTTGTGGGTGATGCCGCAGGCGTCGACCTTGATCAGCACGTCGCCGAGCATGGGCGTGGCCTCGGGCACCTCCTCGAAGACGAGCCCGTCGATGCCCGTTGGCTCGTGCAAGCGGATGGCTTTCATCGCCCGTCTCCTTCCGTAGGGAGCTGCGTTCTGATGGTGTGCTCTCAGTCGTCCGACGACACAGGCCGGCGAAACGTCAGGCACCGAGGACGCCTCACAATCGGCCTCGTGATTTCGTCGAAGGGGTAACGGCCAGCGGCGACGAAGGGAGGCCGGCGCGATGACCACCCGACCCGGGCCGCGCGGGAACCGGGAGAACCCGGCGGGCCTGATCAGACCCTGAGCGCGGTCATGAGCGAGCGCCGCCAGCTGATCAACCTCGCCTACCGGCTGCTCGGCTCGCTGGCCGAGGCCGAGGACGCGGTCCAGGAGACCTACACCCGCTGGTACGCGATGTCCGCCGAGCAGCGGCAGGCGATCGAGTCACCCGGCGGCTGGCTGACGACGGTCGCCAGCCGCGTCTGCCTTGACCTGCTCGGCTCGGCCCGGGCCCGGCGCGAGCTCTACGTGGGCGAATGGCTGCCCGAGCCGCTGCCGGCGTCGGCCGGAGCAGTCCGCCGCGGCCGCCGCCGACCCGGCCGACCGGGTCACGCTCGACGAATCGGTCAGCATGGCCTTCCTGGTCGTGCTGGAGACGATGACCCCGGCCGAGCGCGTCGCGTTCGTGCTGCACGACGTCTTCCGCTACCCCTTCGCCGACGTGGCCGAGATCGTCGGCCGGACCCCGGCCGCCTGCCGCCAGCTCGCCTCCTCGGCCCGCCGCCGTGTCCGCGCAGCGCGGCCCCCCGCGAACCCGGCCGTCCAGCGCGTCAACGCCGCCGGGAACGCCGACATCGTCAGGGACTTCAAGGCCGCGTGGGAAGCCAAGGACATCGGCGCCCTCATCGGCCTGCTCGACCCCGAGTCCACCGCCACCGCCGACGGCGGCGGCAAGGTCCGCGCCGCCCTGCGCCCGATCGAAGGCGGCGAGCAGGTCGCCCGCTACCTCGTCGGCCTCCTCGCCCGGATCCCGGACCTGGCGATCGCCGAAGCCGACGTCAACGGCCAGCCCGGCCTGATCGGCCAGCAGCACGGAGTGACCGTGACGGTATTCGCGTTCGGCATCGCCAACGACAAGATCACCCGCATCTGGATCATCCGCAACCCCGACAAGCTCCGCCCCTGGACGCGGGCTGACCCGCCTCGCGACCAACTCCACCCGCACCAGCCACGCTAACCGCATGAGCAACGCCATGGCCGCGACCAAGTACCAGGACCGCGAAGACTTTTCTCATAACGTAAAGAATTCGTGCTCCGCGCACGAAAAGTCTTCGCCATAAGAAAGGTTTTCGTGATCATGGGTCGGACTGGCCCGCACCCGGTGATCTGCGGCGCGAGCGCGAAGATAACAGCAAGAAGCGCCAGCGCCTGGCGCCGCGCGCCTGCGTGCGCGCCGCGCCGCTCGGGGCGCCCTGGCACGTCAGAGCGTCTGCAGGTCGTCGGCGACCTTGAACGGGGCGCCGGTGCACTCGCGGAGCTTGTCGACGTCGCCGTCGGCGGGCATCGCGGTCAGCACCAGCCCGGCGTCGGTCACGTCGAACACCGCCAGGTTGGTGATGATCCGGTCGACCACGCCGCGGCCGGTCAGCGGCAGCGAGCACTCGGCGACGACCTTGGGCGTGCCGTCCTTGGCGACGTGCTCGGTGATCACCACCACCCGGCGGGCGCCCGCCACCAGGTCCATCGCCCCGCCCATGCCCTTGACGACCTTGCCCGGGATCGACCAGTTGGCGAGGTCGCCCGCCGCCGACACCTCCATCGCGCCGAGGACCGCGGTCCCGACGTGCCCGCCGCGGATCATCGCGAACGAGGTCGCGGAGTCGAAGCAGCTGCCGCCGGGCGCGATCGTGACGGTCTGCTTGCCCGCGTTGATCACGTCCGCGTCCTCCTCGCCCGCGAGCGGGAACTCGCCCATCCCGAGCAGGCCGTTCTCGCTGTGCAGGATCACCCGCACGCCCGGCGGGAGGTGGTTGGCGACCAGCGTGGGGATGCCGATGCCGAGGTTCACGTACTCGCCGTCGCGCAGGTCACGGGCGGCGATGGCCGCCATCTCGTCACGGGTCCACATGTCAGGCCTCCTGCGCCGGCGCAGCCGGCCGGCTCTCGGACGGTGTGCTTCTCGATCGGCTTCCGGTCCGGGTCCGCCTGGATGATCCGGTGCACGAAGATCCCCGGGGTCATCACCGAGTCGGGCTCGATGTAGCTGCCCGCCGGCAGGATGACCTCGGCCTCGACGATCGTGGTCCGCCCGGACATCGCCGCCAGCGGGTTGAAGTTCTGCGAGGTGTACCGGTACCGCAGGTTGCCCTCGGCGTCGGCGGTGTGCGCGTGCACCAGGCCGATGTCGGCCACGATCGCCCGCTCGAGCACGCAGTGCTTGCCGTCGAACTCGGCCGTGGGCTTGCCCTCGGCGGCGGGGGTGCCGAACCCGGTCGGGGTGTAGAAGGCCGGGATGCCCGCCCCGCCGGCCCGCAGCCGCTCGGCCAGGGTGCCCTGCGGGGTGAGGTCGACCTCGATCTCACCGTCGAGGTACTGCCGGGCGAAGAGCTTGTTCTCGCCCACGTAGGAGGCGATCACGCGGCGGACCTGCTTGGACTCGAGCAGGATGCCGAGCCCGAACCCGTCCGTCCCCATGTTGTTGGAGACGATCGTCAGGTCGCGGGCGCCGGTGTCGCGCAGCGCGTCGATGAGCCCGAACGGGTTCCCCGACAGGCCGAAGCCGCCGACGGCGATCGTCATCCCGTCTTCCACGACGTCTTGCAGCGCCTCGCGGGCGCTCGCCCTGAGCTTCGTCATCTCGGTTTCCTCATCGGTCAAATATAAAAGTCAAAGGCATCGTAGGGAACGGACCGTTGCTCCGCCCGGCCGGCCCGTTCCCCTGGGGTGGGGTGAGCCGGGCCGTCGGCGTGGAGCCAGGGACCGTTCGACATACTCATGATCTTGATCTTGAAGTGCGGGGGGAAGATAGCGGCGGGGAGAGATGCGACACTCAGGTTGAATCGATCGTTAACTTGAAACGTTCGCCTTTAGGGGAGTAGGTTTGCCTCCATGACCGCGACCCCGGACCTGACCGCCGCCGAAGAGCTGCGCGGGGCCGGGCTGCGGGTGACGGCCGTCCGCGTCGCGCTGCTCGAGGCGGTCCGGCACGGCGACCACCTCGGGGTCGAGGCGCTCGCGGTCGGCGTGCGCGAGCGGGTCGGCCACGTCTCCCTGCAGGCCGTGTACGAGGCGCTGAACGCGCTCGCCGCGACCGGGCTGGTGCGGCGCATCCAGCCAGCCGGCAGCCCGGCCCGGTTCGAGGGGCGCATCGGGGACAACCACCACCACGTCATCTGCCGGGCGTGCGGCGCGGTCGCCGACGTTGACTGCGCGGTGGGCGAGGCACCGTGCCTGACCGCATCCGACGACCACGGCTTCGAGATCGACGAGGCCGAGGTCATCTACTGGGGCCTGTGCCCCGACTGTTCCACTGCCCGCAGTTCGTGGGCGCCGTGACAACGACTAGTCCGGAAGGAATTGCATGTCTGACAACCATGACCCAGTAGTCACCGAGGGCGCGACGCCGGAGGCCGCTGAGGAGAACGCCGGCGGCTGCCCGGTCCTGCACGGCCGCACGCACCCGGCCCAGGGCGATGCCAACCAGGAGTGGTGGCCGAACAAGCTCAACCTGAAGATCCTGGCCAAGAACCCGGCCGAGGCCGACCCGATGGGCGAGGGGTTCAACTACGCCGAGGGGTTCAACTCCCTCGACCTCGCCGCCGTCAAGGCGGACATCGCGGCGGTGCTGACCGACTCCAAGCCCTGGTGGCCGGCCGACTTCGGCAACTACGGCCCGCTGATGATCCGGATGGCGTGGCACAGCGCCGGCACCTACCGGATCAGCGACGGCCGCGGCGGCGCCGGGGCCGGCCAGCAGCGGTTCGCGCCGCTCAACAGCTGGCCCGACAACGTCAGCCTGGACAAGGCCCGCCGGCTGCTGTGGCCGGTCAAGAAGAAGTACGGCAAGGCGATCTCCTGGGCCGACCTGCTGGTCCTGACCGGCAACGTCGCGCTCGAGACGATGGGCTTCAAGACGTTCGGCTTCGGCGGCGGCCGGGTGGACACCTGGGAGCCGGAGGAGGACGTCTACTGGGGCCCGGAGACCGAGTGGCTCGACGACAAGCGCTACACCGGCGACCGTGAGCTCGAGGAGCCGCTCGGCGCGGTCCAGATGGGCCTGATCTACGTCAACCCGCAGGGCCCCAACGGCAACCCGGACCCGCTGGCGGCGGCCCGCGACATCCGCGAGACGTTCGGCCGGATGGCGATGAACGACGAGGAGACCGTCGCACTGATCGCCGGCGGCCACACCTTCGGCAAGACCCACGGCGCGGGCCCGGAGGAGAACGTCGGCCCCGACCCGGAGGCCGCGCCGATCGAGCTGCAGGGCCTGGGCTGGAAGTCGACCTACGGCACCGGCGTAGGCGCCGACGCGATCACCAGCGGGCTCGAGGTCACCTGGACCTACCACCCGGCCCGCTGGGACAACGAGTTCTTCCACATCCTCTTCGCCTACGAGTGGGAGCTGTTCCAGTCCCCGGCGGGCGCCCACCAGTGGCGGCCGAAGGGCGGCGCGGGCAACGACCTGGTGCCGGATGCGTTCGGCCCGGGCAAGCGCGAGCCGCGGATGCTGACGACCGACCTGGCGCTGCGGGTCGACCCGATCTACGAGCCGATCTCCCGGCGTTTCGCCGAGGACCAGGACGCGTTCTCCGACGCCTTCGCCCGCGCGTGGTTCAAGCTGACCCACCGCGACATGGGCCCGATCGTCCGCTACCTCGGCCCGGAGGTCCCGTCCGAGGAGCTGATCTGGCAGGACCCGCTGCCCGCGGCGACGCACGAGCTCGTCTCCGGGGCCGACATCGACGCGCTCAAGGCGCAGATCCTCGCCTCCGGCCTGTCGGTCTCGCAGCTGGTCACGACCGCGTGGGCGGCGGCCTCGTCGTTCCGCGGCAGCGACAAGCGCGGCGGCGCCAACGGCGCTCGGATCCGCCTCCAGCCGCAGAGCGGCTGGGAGGTCAACAACCCGGACGAGCTCGCGGCGGTGCTGCGCGTGCTCGAGTCGATCCAGACCGCGTTCAACGGCTCGGGGGCGGGCGGCGAGGGAGAAGGAAAGAGGGTGTCCCTGGCCGACCTGATCGTGCTGGCCGGCGGCGTCGGGGTGGAGAAGGCGGCGGCCGACGCGGGCTTCTCCGTGCAGGTGCCGTTCACCCCCGGCCGGGTGGACGCGTCGGCCGAGCAGACCGACGCCGAGTCGTTCGAGGCGCTCGAGCCGAAGGCGGACGGGTTCCGCAACTACCTCGGCAAGGGCAACCGGCTGTCGGCCGAGTACCTCCTGATCGACAAGGCGAACCTGCTCACGCTGACCGCGCCGGAGATGACCGTGCTGGTCGGCGGGCTGCGGGTGCTCGGCGCGAACTACGACAAGTCGAAGGTCGGCGTGTTCACCGCCAACCCCGGTCGGCTGACCAACGACTTCTTCGCCAACCTGCTCGACTACGACACCACGTGGACGCCGGTGGCCGAGGACGCGAACGCGTTCGAGGGCCGCAACGCGGCGGGCGAGGTCGTCTGGACCGGCACCCGGGTCGACCTCATCTTCGGCTCCAACTCCGAGCTCCGCGCCCTCGCCGAGGTCTACGCGAGCGACGACGCGAAGGAGAAGTTCGTGGCCGACTTCGTGGCCGCCTGGTACAAGGTGATGGACCTCGACCGGTTCGACGTGGCCTAGCCGTCGCCTTCGTCTGAGTGAGCAACGTTCAGGTCGGCCCGCGTGGGCCGGCCTGAACGTTTGTCACGAGGCCAGGCGGCCGGGCGGGGTGAAGGCCGCGTCGCGCATGTAGCTGATCACGGCCTGCTCGGGGATGCGGTAGGACCGGCCGACCCGGATCGCCTCCAGTTCACCGGTCCGGACCAGCCGGTAGGCCGACATCTTCGAGATCCGCATCATCACGGCCAGCTCGTAGATGGTCAGGAACTTCACGTCGCTAAACGGAGCGCCAGTCATAGGATCGCCTTTCGGTTGTTCTCCGAGGGGGGAAGGCAAGTGCATCCAGCACTGAAAACCCTCCTGCAATTTGCAGCGCAAGACATCCGTCAGCTGACTGATTAGCAACCCGTCCTTCGTGGCGCCCGCGCGGCCCGGGCCCGGGGGTAGGGTTAAGTGACATGACATCTGTTTGCCGGTCCGAGCAGCCGAGGCCGGGGGTCGCCGCGCGAAGCCGTCGCGCGGGCGTCGCCTGGTCGGCCGCCGCCTGGGCCGGCGTGGCGCTGTTCGGGGTGGTCACCGACGCGGCGACCAAGGCCTGGGCGCTGTCCGCGCTGCGCAACGGGCACCAGATCGCCGTCCCCGGCGGGGTCGTCAGGCTGCAGCTGGTCGCCAATCACGGCGCGGCCTTCGGTATCGGCGCGAGCTACGAGTCGGTCGTCGCGGTCGTCAGCCTGGCGCTGATCATCGCGCTCGGCTGCTGGGCGGCGCGCGCCTCCACCGCGGCCGAGCGGCTCGGCGCCTGGCTCGCGGTCGGCGGCGGCCTGGGCAATCTGGTCGACCGCGCGGTCCGGCCGCCGGCCGGGCTGCACGGAGCGGTCACCGACTGGATTCACCTTTCCTTCTACGGCCCGACCTTCAACCTGGCCGACGTGTGGCTCCGCGGCGGCCTGCTCATCGCCGTCGTCGGATGGCTGTGGAGCCGGCGAAGGCGGCCCGCCGGGCCGGCGAACTGACGAATGAGACTGACGATGACGATGACGACGATGAGAGGACTTCGGTCATGCAGGTAGGCATTCACTTCATGAACTTCACGCTGCCGGGCGGCCCGGCCGGGCTGCGGGCGGCGGTCGGCGACACCGCCGTCGCGGCCGAGGAAGCCGGCTGCACCGTCTTCACCGCGATGGACCACTGGTTCCAGATGGAGCACTTCGCCGACGCGCACGACCCGATGCTCGAGGGCTACTCGGTGCTGAACTTCGTCGCCGCCAAGACCGAGCGGCTGCGGCTCGGCCTGCTCGTCACCGGCGTCACCTACCGGCACCCCGGCTTGCTGGCCAAGACCGTCACCACGCTCGACGTGCTGTCCGGGGGCCGGGCGTTCCTGGGCATCGGCGCCGCCTGGTACGAGCGCGAGCACCGCGCCCTCGGGGTGCACTACCCGCCGGTGGCGGAGCGGTTCGAGCGCCTGGAGGAGACGATCCAGATCTGCGAGCAGATGTGGAGCGACGACGAGGGCCCCTACGACGGCAAGTACTACCAGCTGGCGGAGACGATCTGCGTTCCGCGCCCGCTGCAGTCGCCCCGTCCGCCGATCCTGATCGGCGGCGGCGGCGAGAAGAAGACCCTGCGGCTGGTCGCCCAGTACGCCGACGCGTGCAACCTGTTCTCGACCAGTCCGGAGGAGGTCAAGCGCAAGCTCGACATCCTGCGCGGGCACTGCGACGCGGTCGGCCGTGACTACGACAGCATCCAGAAGACGATCATCGGCCGGGTCGATCCGGACGGCGACGTCACCGAGTTCCTGTCCGCCATGGAGCAGTACGCCGCCCTCGGCGTGGGCCTGGTCGAGGTCGCGCCGACGATGCCGGACCCGGCCCGGTTCGTTGCCAAGCTCGGTGACAAGGTCGTCCGGCCGTTGGCGTCGATCGGCTGATTCCTGGTTATGCTGGCGGCGCCCGCCGGGCCGCGTTCCTCTGGTCGTGTTGGTCGGGCCATGTTGGTCGGGCCGTGCTGGTCAGACCGGTGAGGGACGCGGCTTGCGGGCGCCGGCCGCCAGCCCCGAGCGGATCGTCCGGCGGGCCTCGTCGGCCGGCAGCCCGGCCCGGGCGGCGGCGTCGGCCAGGCCGGTCATGACCGGCAGCGGCGGGATCAGCCCGGCCGCGACCAGCTGGCCGAGGCTGAACGCGGCCCGGTTGAGCGTGTCGTTCCTCGTCCCGACCCGCGCCTCGGCGACCCGGCGGGTCTCCTCGCGGAAGGCGGCCAGGGCGTAGGCCCGGCCCTGGACTCGGTCGAGGGCCGGCAGCGGCCGGGTGATCTCGGGCAACGCGGGCTCCTCGAGCAGCAGTCGCGCGATCCAGGCCGGCAGCGGCAGCGCCAGCGGCAGGAAGTCGCCGCGGGCGGCGTAGCGGCGTCCGTCGATCAGGCTGCCGTCCCCGACCACGTAGCCGCCGTGCGCGCGGACGTCGATGAGGGGCCCGAGCCGCCCGGCCGAGTTCCGCACCAGCGTCTCCGGGGCGGTGAAGTACAGGTGGGTTCCCCCGGACGGCGTGTCGACGGTGTACGTTCCGGCCGGGTAGCGCTGACCGTGCGCCCGGCACAGCCGCTGGAGGGCGTCCGCGCCGGAAGCGGGGCCGTCAAGCCCCGGTCGTCCGCCCGGTCCGTCGCCTCCGTCCTGTCCGCCGGGTCCTTCGCGGGCGACGTCCAGGTCGATGACGACCAGGCCGGACTGGCCGCAGGCGATGCCGACGTTGTAGGGCAGGCGCGCCCACCAGTCGCGGATGCGGCCGCGGTCGGTGGTGGCGAGGTCCTGCCAGTTCTCTCGCAGCGCGGGGCGCTTCGAGCCGGGGGCGCACGGGAAGACGTGCCATCCCGCGTCGGCCGCCGCGAGCGCGAATGACAGTGGCCCCGGTTCGGCGCGACCCACGCCAGAGACCCTCACAGGGTCTGTCATTCCCTCGAACAGGAGTCTGGTAACCAGCTGAGGGTAACACGCGTGGGGGAACTGATGATGGTACGCGAGCGACGGTGGAGGCGAAAGTTGCACCGATCGGCACTTGCTGCGAATGCCCACCGGTGTGGTGACTTTGCGTGTATAGCCAAGCGGCGTAGCGTAGCTCCCGGCCGATCGGTTCTGGATGGTCGGCGGCACCGTTTTCATGCCACGGCATCGGCGTCCCCACCGCGAGCCCTGGTCCCCTCGAGCGGGCGCCGCCAGTTCCGGATCGGAAACATCCGATTCAGGTGTTATTTCCTGATGCACCAAAGGGGGAGCAACCGTGACACAGACGATGCGACAGGGGAGCGACGGCGGATGCGTGGTCATCCGCACGAGCGATGCCTACGACGGGAAGCAGGGCGTCAGCCTCAGCACCGGGGTCAGCCGCGGGTCGGCCGGGAGCCAGGCGCTCTGCATGCACGTGCTGACGATCCCGTCCGGCACCCGCGGCACGCCGCATCTGCACGCGGGCCACGAGACCGCGATCTACATCGCCGATGGCGAGGTCGAGGTCTGGCACGGCCCGGGGCTGGCCAAGCGGTCGGAGCTGCGGGCCGGCGACTTCCTGTACGTGCCGCCGGGAACACCGCACCTGCCGGTGAACAGGTCCGCGAGCCCGATGGTGGCGGTGGTGGCCCGAACCGACCCGGCCGAGCAGGAGTCGGTCGTCGTCCTCGACCTGCCGCCCCGCCTGGAGAGCGCGCTGGCCGGCTTCCCGGTCGCCGCCCACGGCTGACGGCGAGGAACGTCAGAAGGGGCCGAAGCCCTCCGGCATCGGGGTGCTGTCGAGCGTGATCAGCGGCAGCGGGCCGGCCAGCTGGTCGGGCGCGGCCGGAATGTAGGCGAAGTTCCTCGCCCGGGCGCCGCCGTCGACGACCAGGTCGATGCCGGTGATCAGCCGGGCGTAGTCGGAGCAGAGCCAGGCGATCGCGTGCCCGATGTCGGTCGGCGTGCCGGTGCTGCCCATCGGGACCATCGGCGCCCGCGGGCCGGCGTACCGGGTCGGCCGCCGCCACTCCTCGTCGCCGGTCGGGCCGCCGAGGCCGCCGCCGGGCGGGCCGGACAGCACCCCGCCCGGCCCGAGCCCCCGGGCGGCGCGCTCGGCCAGCAGCTCCGGGTTGTCCGGGTTCGGCGCGGTCGGGGTGTAGCTGTTGACGCGGATGCCGTACGGGGCGAGGTCCATCGCGGCAGCCCGGACGAAGTTGTTCACGCCGCCCTTGTGGAACGCGTACGCGCAGACGCCCGCGGTCCCCGACCAGCCGTTGGAGGAGGACACGCAGACGATCGAGCCCTTGATGCCGCGCTCGGCCATCGCCCGCCCGACGTACTTGGTGTTGAGGAAGGTGCCCATCGCAGAGACGATCACGGCCCGCTGGAACGCCTCCGCCGTCTCGTCGAGCACGCCGCGGCCGCCGAGCAGCGCGGCGTTGTTGACCAGGATGTCGATCCGGCCCCACCTCGCCAGGACGTCGTTGACGTAGCCGATGACGGTGGCCTCGTCGGTGACGTCGCCCGGGGCGGCCATGGCCTCGCCGCCGTTTCGCTCGATCCGGGCCATGCAGGCGTCGATCGACTCCTTGGACACGTCGTTGCACGCGACCTTGGCACCGTACCTGGCCAGCGCCAGCGCCACCCCGCTGCCGATGTTGGGCCCGACGCCGGTGACCAGCGCGACCTTGCCTTCGAGGGATACCTCCACCGTTGCCTGCTCCGTTTCTGCGCGTTCAGCCGCGGTCAGCGGTGCCCGGTCGTCCGGGCCCTGCCGATTATGTTGCGGGCCAGGCGGCAAAGCATCGGTCAGGGGGACAGAAGATGGCGCTCACCGGCTGGGGGATCCGCCAAGGTGTCCGGCCGGCCGCCGATCCGGCCGGAACGCCGAGGACCGCGGGGCCGCGGATGGGTATTGACCCGCCGTGACTAGCTATGACGTGGTGCTTCGGGGCGGGAGGGTCATCGACCCGGAATCGGGTCTGGACGCGGTGCGCGATGTGGGGATCGCGGGCGGCCGGGTGACGGCGGTGGGGGCGGGCCTGCCAGCCGGCCGGCAGGAGGCGGACGTCGCCGGCCAGGTGGTCACGGCGGGGTTCGTCGACCTGCACAGTCACGCGCACGATCTGGGCAGCGCCCGGCTTCAGGTGGCGGGCGGGGTCACGACGGCGCTGGAGCTCGAGGCGGGCGTCACCCCGGTGGCGGCCGCCTACGCGGCCGCGGCCGTGACCGGCCGGCCGCTGAATTACGGGTTCGCCGCCTCCTGGACGATGGCCAGGATGGCGGTGCTGTCCGGCGTCACGCCCGACGGCGCGGTTGGCTCGCTGTTCGCCAACCTCGCCGACCCGCGCTGGCAGCGGGCCGCCTCGCCAGCCGAAATCGATCGCGTGCTGAGCCTCCTCGAGGCCGACGTCGCCGACGGGGCGCTCGGGATCGGCCTGCTGCTCGGGTACGCGCCCGGGACCGCGCCCGCGGAGTACGTGCGGGTCGCCGCGCTCGCCGCGGCCGGCCGGGTGCCCACCTTCACCCACGCGCGTGACCTCATCGAGTTCACCCCCGACGGGCCGGTCGACGGCGCCGAGGAGATCGTCCGGGCGGCGGGGGAGACCGGCGCCCACATGCACTACTGCCATGTCAACAGCACCACCGTGCGGCACGCGGACCGGGTCCTGGCGCTGGTCGAGCGGGCCCAGCGGGCGGGGGCGCGGGTCAGCACCGAGGCGTACCCGTACGGCGCGGGCATGACCGGGATCGGCGCGGCCTTCCTGGCACCGGAACGGCTGGCGGACCGGGGCCTGACGCCCACGGCCATCATCTACGCGCCGACCGGCGAGGAGGTCTCGAGCGCGGCCAGGCTCGACGAACTACGGGCGGCCGACCCCGGGGGACTGGCGATCATCCGGCAGCTGGATGACGGCGACCCGGCTGACCAGGCTGTCCTGCGGCGGTACCTGACCTTCCCCGGCTCCGTCATCGCCAGCGACGCCATGCCGCTGACCTGGATCGGCGCCGCGCCCGAGCCGGCCGCGTGGCCGTTGCCACCCGCAGCGGTCACTCATCCGAGAACGGCCGGGACGTACGCCCGCTCGATCCGCACGCTCAGCCGGGACGGCGGAATGCCCCTGTCCGAGATCCTGGCCAAGTGCAGCCTGCAGCCGGCCACGCTGCTGCAGGACCGGGTGCCGGGCATGCGGCGCAAGGGCCGGGTGAGCGAGGGCAGCGACGCCGACATCGTGGTGTTCGACCCCGAGACCATCAGCGACCAGGCCACCTACTCCGCCAGCACCCGGCCGTCCTCCGGCATCCGGCAGGTGCTGGTCAACGGCACCTTCGTGGTCCGCGACGGCCGACTGGACGCCGACGCCCGGCCGGGTCGCCCCATCCGGGCCTGACCATCCGCTACCGGCGGCTGACGAGGAGGTAGCGCTCGTCGGTGACCGGACCGCCCCACAGGGCCGGGTCGCTGAGCGCGGTGACGGTCGCGTCCGAGCGATGCCGCAGCACCGCCCGGCCGGCCTCCTGGGCGGTCAGCCCGGCGCCGGTTGACCAGCGCCCTTCCACCAGCAGCAGCAGGCCGCCGGGGAGGAGCAGCCGCAGCCAGGCCTCGAGCGCGTCGCCGGGGTCGGGCATGGCCCACAGCACGTGCCGGGCGAGCACCACGTCGAAGCTCGCCGCGGGCAGGGTCGGCGCGGCGGCGTCCGACAGCTCGAACCGGGCGCTGACGCCGGCCGCCCTCGCCTTGGCCCGCGCCGCCCTGATCATCTGCGGCGCGAAGTCGAGCCCGGTGACCGCGTACCCCTCCGCCGCCAGCAGCACCGACAGCGTCCCGGTGCCGCAGCCGAGGTCGGCGATCGCGGCCGGCGCGGCCGGAAGTTCCGCCAGCAGCAGCCGCTGCCACGCCTGCCTGACCCGGGGGTCGAGCAGGCCGTGGTCGGGCTCGTGGTCGAAGGTGGCCGCCTGACTGTCCCAGTAACCCGTTTCTTCCGTCACAAGGTTCGTTTCTACTCAAATAAAACCGACCAAACGGGAGAAACAACAAATTATTCACTGCTGAAACGCGCGAGCGCTTCGGTCACTCCAGACTCTGGGTCCAGCCGGCCGCCGCGGCAGCCGTGATCACATGCCGGAGCAGCAGCGCGGTGGTGACCGGGCCGACGCCGCCCGGGACGGGGGTCAGCGCCACCCCGTCGATCGCGGCGACGGCCGCGTCCACATCGCCCGCGAGGCCACCGTCGGGGGTGGCATTGGTGCCGACGTCGATGACCGTGGTGCCGGGGGAGACATGGCCGGCGCCGATCAGGCCGGCCCGGCCGGCCGCGGCGACCAGGACGTCGGCCTGGCGGGTGATCGCGGCGAGGTCGACGGTCCGCGAATGGCAGATGGTGACGGTCGCGTGCCGGTCGAGCAGCAGGAGAGCGACCGGCTTGCCGACGACCACCGAGCGGCCCACCACCACCGCGTGCCTGCCGCGCAGCTCGACCCCGTAGTGGTCGAGCAGCGCGAGCACGGCCTCGGCGGTGGCCGGGGCGAAGGCGGGCAGTCCGGCCGCCAGCCGGCCGAGCGACTCCGGGCTCGCCCCGTCGACGTCCTTGGCCGGCGGGATCGCGGTCGCCAGGCCGGCCAGGTTCGCGCCGTCGGGGAGCGGGGTCTGCAGGAGGACGCCGTGGACCTCGGGGTCGTCGGCGAGTTGGGCGAGCATGGCGGCGATGCCGGCCGCGGTGGTGGTGCGGGACACGTCGCAGGCGATGCCCTCCCGTGCCGCCGCGTTGCCGATCGAGCGGACGTAGGCGGCGCTGCCGCCGTCGTCGTTGGCGGTGACGACCGCGAGCCGGGGCTGCCTGCCCGCCTTGGTGAGCTCGGCCGCCTCGGCGGCGGCCGAGGCGCGGATCGCCTTCGCCAGCTCGCGGCCGGATAGCTCCCCGGTCACCTCGAGATCTCCTCACGGACGGCGGTGACCACCCGGTCAGCCCGATCGGCCACCCCGTCCGCGAGCGCGGCGGTCGCCTTCAGCTCCGCCGCCAGCGCTTCGTCCCTGATCCCGGGCAGGTTCGCCTCGATGTTCACCCGGGCGGTGACCGCGGCGGCGGTGATCGCGGCTGATGCCGCCGCGATGTCGGAGATCACGTTCTTGTTCGCGACCGGCAGCAGCTCCTCGGCCAGGCCGATCAGCCGGACGGAGGCGGCCATCAGGTCGGCCGGCGGACGGGCCGCGCCGCCGGTCGACTCGGCGATCGCGGCGGACCGGGCCTCCTTCTCCTCCGGGGTCTGCCTGGGCAGCTGATAGGCGGCCGCGACCTTGCCGAAGGCGACCTCGTCGGCGACCGCGAGGTCGACCGCCTCATCGGCCAGGCCGTCCGCCGCGGCGCGGACCCGGCCGACGGTCTCGGCGTCGTACCGCGGGCCGTCGCTGAACCGGGCGACCATCGCGAGCAGCGCTGCGGCCTGCGCGGCGTGCAGCGCCCCGGTGGCGCCGCCGCCGGGTGCTGCGCTGCGGGCAGCAAGGCGGGTGAGAAAGCTTCCGATCGTCTCGTCGCGCATGTTCGAGAGGCTACCGGCTCGTGCATCGGCGCATAAGCCTTTGTGCGGGGTCGTGAAACTTACTCGTTTTCCCGCATTTGCGGCGGAATCGGGTCAGTAGCGGCGATCGCGCGGAGCGCCGTAGCCGTCGTTGTCCGGGTCGTACCCGTCGGGCTGGGCCGACCCCGGCCGGTAGTACCGTCCGTCCCGGCCGTCGCGTCCGTCGCGTCCGTCGCGTCCGTCCAAGGCCGGGTTCGCGTCGCTGGTCCGGTTGCCGGACGGCCCGGGACGGGCCGGGTACGGCTGGCTGGGATACGGATAGGAACCCGTGACCGCTGACTCGTAGGGGTTCAGGCCGGTGCTGGCGGGCAGCGACCTGCTCGGCCCGCCGCCGGCCGGGCTGCCGCCGCCCTGGCCGTTCGCGCCCTGACCGTTGACGCCCTGACCGCCCGACGGCGGGAGTTGCGGCTGGACGGGCTGGCGCGCTGGCTGGGACTGCGGTGCATGGGACTGCGGTGGCTGGGACTGCGGTGGCTGGGACTGCGGGCGGTGCTGCCGATGCCGGGGCTCCTGCGTCGGGTACTGCCCGGAGGGCGCGCCGATGGCGTTCGGCTGGCCCGCCCGTCCCGGATTGCCCGACGGCTGCCCGCCGAAGCCGTTAGGTCCGCTCGCGGTGTTCAAACCGCCCGGGCCGACCGGGGCCTGCTGCCCGCGCCGACTCGGCTGTCCCGGCTGGCCGGAGCCGACGGCGGAGTTCGGCAGTCCGGACGGGCCCGGCTGGCTACCGGAATAGCCGGGGTAGCGAGCGTCGGACGGCTGCGGGTCGGACCGGTACTGGCCGTATTCGCCGGTCTGATACTCACCGCCCCGATAGTCGCCGGTCGGGTAGTCGCCGGTCCGGTACTGGTCGGCCGCGGACTTGCCGCCCACGCCGGCCACGCCGGCCGAGCGGTGCTGGCCCGTCGGGTACTCGCCGGTGGCGCCGGTCTGGTACTGCCCGCCGCGGGCGCCGCCGGGTGCCCCGACGGCCCCGGTGTCGTACGGCCCGGTGCGGTGCTGGTCGGACGGGTAGGTCGGCGCGCTGAAGACCTGCGTCTGCTCGGTCAGCTTGGCCTGAGCCTGCGAACGGCGCGCGGCCACCCGGTAGGAACGCCCGTCAGAATCGCTGGCCGAGGCGCGCGAGTACGCGGTGCTGGTGAGCGGGTCGTCGGCGCCGGGGCGGTCGCCCGCCCGGCCGGAGCCGGGGCGGCCGCCCCGGTCAGCCGCGGGCCAGCCCCCGGAGGCGCGGCTCACCTCGCGGTTGGCGTCCCGACCTTGCTCTCGGCGGTCCGGCGTTCGCCAGTCCGGGCCGTCGACCCGCCCGTTGTCGATCCGCCGTTGTCGGCCCTGCTGTGTCCGCGCGATGTCCATCCGGCCGCTGTCGACCCGGCCGCTGTCGACCCGGCCGCGGCCGGGCGCACCCGGTGCGGCCGCGGCGCCGAACGGATCGGATGCCGCGCCGACGGCCGGCCCGACCGGCCGGCCCGGTGCCTGGCTGCGGCTGTTCGGCCGCGGCTCCGGGTAACCGGCCGCGTTGACTCGCTCGATCCGCTCCGTCCGCTCGCCCCAGTCGGCGGCGCGGTCGGCGCTGCGGTCGGCCGCGCCGGCCCGGCGGTTGACCGGCCGGCGGCCGTGCCGCTGCCCGGCTGGAAGGACGGCCGCGGGCCCGTCGCCGACGGGGCGTACCCGGCCTGGCTTGACCAGGCGCTGATCGGCCCGGTGCCCGGTCGGGCCGCCATCGGCCCGGTCCCGGGGCGCGCGCCGCCGGTCGGCGCGTACCCGGCCATCGGCCCGCTGCCGGCCCGGCCCGAGGTGACCCCGCCCGAGCCGGTGCCGCCTGCGCCAGCGCCCGGCTGATAGTCGCCGGCCAGGCCGGGGGGCGGGCCGAGGCGGCCGGTCCCACCGCGCTGGTCGTCGCCGAAGCGCTGGTCGGCGGCCGCGCGCAGATCCGGTCCCGGCCGGGGTCCGGTCGCCGCGCGCATGTCTTCGCTGCTTCCCCGGCCAGCCGCCCGACCCGTCGGGCGGCTGTCGCCGGGCAGCGGCAGGTCGGCCTCGAGCGCCGGGTTGCCGCCGTTCAGCGGTCGGTCAGACGCAACCGAGGCCCAGTAGTCCTCGTCGGACACGCCGTCGTCGGGCCAGATTTCCTCGCCCCGGTCCCGGCGGCCAATGCGCAGCCTGCTGCCGCGTTCGCCGCGTTCCTTGCGCCGCCGGCCGCCGCGTTCGCCGCGTTCCTCGTCGGCGCCCTCGGGCAGGTCGTAGGCACCGGTGGCGTACTCGTCGGTGCCGTAGCCGCCCGGCCCGTAACCGTTGTAACCGTCGTCGTCATAGCCGCCGGCGGCCCGGTCCTGGTATCCCTGCCCGGAGTCGACACGGCGAGTCGCCGGCTGAGTCGGCGCGGCCGGAGTCGCCGCGCCCCATGTCGGCGCGGCCGGAGTCGCCGCGCCGGCCACGAGCGGCCGGGCGCTCGCCCGGGCGCTGCCCGTCGGCCCACCGGCCCTTGATGCCCTCAGGAGAGAAGTACTCGCCCGGCGACCAGTTCTCGTCTTCGTCGGCCCGGTAGCCATCAGGCGCGTAGTCGTAGTCGTCGTATTCATCGTCACGTCCGGCATCGCCTTCGCGATTGCCTGACCGCGAGGGCCGACGGCTCAGGAACGACATTAAACACCACCCGGCAGAGCACGGCCTGGCGTTGGCACTAGCGAGGCGCGCGCGGCCATATACGCGAGCCTGCCCCCGTTGTCGCTAGCACCCTTGAACCGGCACTGGTTCGTTAGATTGTTACGAACCCTATGCCTACCTGTCTCGTGAATCACGAAACTTCACCACCAAATAACCCATTACGCGACATTCAAGACAAACGGCGCAGGCGTGTCCGACCGTCTCATGCGCAGTGGGCGCCCCGCGCTCACGACCTGCCGCCCGCGGCGGCGCGCTCACGACGCCGCGTTCACGGGGAGCCGACCCCGGCCGATGGTGGCAGCGGCGATGGCGCGCCAGGCCGACATCAGCGACGTTCCGTTCGGCAGGTTCAGCACGCGGTTGAGAGCGTACACGGTGAGCCGGTAGCTGTGCCCCCGCGAACCGGGGCACGGCGGGTCGTACCGGTCGTAGCCGGCGCTGCCCCTGGCCTGTTTGGCCCCCGGCGGCAGCTGCCCCACCTGGATCGCCGAGGTTCCCGGCTGGATGTCGAACACGATCCAGTACACGTACGGGCTGATCGGTGCGTCCGCGTCGTCGACCACGATCGCGATCGACTGGGTGCCCTTGGGCTCGCCCGACCAGTTGATCGGCGGGGAGAGCACCTTGGACCCCGCGCAGGTGAACCTGGACGGCAGCTCGCCCCGCTCGACGGCGGCGCTCGACACCGTCATCACGGCCGGCGCGGTGATCGTGACGCCCTGGCTCAGGAGCCCGCATCCAGCCAACGCGACGGTCGTCCCCAGACCGCCGCAGCCTGCCATTACCCGCCGCGCCGCACGATTCACGTCCCCGATCTTAGGGCCTGGGCCGGCCGCCGGCAGGCCATCCGGCGCGCCGGACGGCCTGCTTCCCCGTCGGCAGGCGCTACTTCCTGAACGCCTGCTCGCCGGTGAGGGCCTGCCCGATCACCAGCGTGTGCATCTCCGGGGTGCCCTCATAGGTGAGAACCGACTCCAGGTTGGCCATGTGGCGCATGATCGGGAACTCGTAAGAGATGCCGTTCCCGCCGAGGATGGTCCGGGCGGTGCGGCAGATCTCCAGTGCCTCGCGGGTGTTGTTGAGCTTGCCGAAGGAAACGTGCTCGGGGGCGAGCCCGCCGCTGTCCTTGAGCCGGCCGAAGTGCAGCGCCAGCAGCTGGCCCTTCCCCAGCTCGACCGCCATGTTGGCGAGCTTCTCCTGGGTGAGCTGGAAGGACGCGAGCGACGCCCCGAACTGGATCCGCGTGCCCGCGTACTCCAGGGCCGTCTCGTAGCAGGAGCGGGCCGCGCCCAGCGCCCCCCACAAGATCCCGTAGCGCGCCTCGTTCAGGCACGAGAGCGGCCCGCGCAGCCCGGTCACCTCGGGCAGCACCGCGTCGGCGGGCAGCCGCACCGAGTCGAGCACGAGCTCGGCCGTGACCGAGGCGCGCAGCGACCCCTTGTGCTTGATCTCGGGGGCGGAGAACCCCGGCGTCGCGGTCGGCACCACGAACCCGCGGATGCCCTCGTCGGTCCGCGCCCAGACCACGGCGACGTCGGCGATCGTGCCGTTGGTGATCCACATCTTCCGCCCGTTGAGCACCCAGTCGTCGCCGTCGCGGCGCGCGGACGTGCGCATCGCCGCCGGGTCGGAGCCCGCGTCGGGCTCGGTCAGGCCGAAGCAGCCGATCGCCTCGCCCGCCGCCATCGCCGGCAGCCACTCCTGCTTGTGGGCCTCGCTGCCGAATTTCCAGATCGCGTACATCGCCAGCGAGCCCTGGACCGAGACCAGCGACCGCAGCCCGGAGTCGGCCGCCTCCAGCTCCAGGCAGGCCAGCCCGTAGTCGACGGCCGACATCCCGGCGCAGCCGTACCCGGTCAGGTGCATGCCCAGCAGGCCGATCTTGCCAAGCTCGCGGGCCAGCTCGCGCGCCTGCGGGAACTCGCCGTCCTCGTACCACTGGGCGATATGCGGGTTGATCTTGTCGGCGCAGAAGTCCCGCACCGCCTGCCGGACGGCGCGCTCCTCCTCGCTCAGCAGGACGTCGATGCCTGCCGGGTCATGCGGGTTGAGGCGGGGCCGGGCGGAGGGTACGGAGCTCATCGCGTTGTCAGCTTCCTGGTCGGGACATGGTCGCGAGACAATTCTGCCTCACTTGAAGCGCCTGGTTGGACGGCCGCCAGCGTCTGCATGGCCACCGCCAGCTCCGACGGCGGCCGGACGAAGGCCAGCCGCAGCCACGGCGAGCGCCGCCCGGACACCGACAGCAGCCGCCCGGGGATGACGGCGACGCCGCGCCGGAGCGCGGCCTGGGCGAACGCTGAGGAGTCGGCGTCGCCGGGCAGCCGGGCCCAGATCGTCAGCCCGCCGGCCGGCGGCGACCACCGCCAGCCGGGCAGGAGCGAGGAGAGGGCCGACGCCATCACCGCGTACCGGTCCCGGGTCCAGTCGGCCCGGCCCCTGAGGATCTCCTCGTGCCGGTCGCGGACCAGCGTCGCCAGGATGGCCTGCTGAAACGACGGCGAGCCGAGGTCGGCGGCGGCCTTGGCGGCGGCGAGCCGGGCGATGATGCCCTCGGGGGCGCGCACCCAGCCGGTCCGCAGCCCGCCCCAGTAGGTCTTGGAGAACGACCCGACCGTCACCACGTTCGGCAGCCGCGGCGCGAGCGCGGCCAGCGGCGGCGGCTGCCGCCCCCAGCCGGCGGCCCGTCGGCCAGCGGCAGCTCCGCGATCGTGAGGTCGTCGACGATGGTGACGTCGGGGTGCCGTCGGGCCAGCTCGACGATGTCGCTCCGGGCGGCGGCGGGCAGCAGCGAGCCGGTCGGGTTGTGGAAGCTCGGGATCAGGTAGACCAGCGCGGGCCGGTGCGCGGCTACCGCGTCGGCGATCGCGGCGACGTCGCCCGGGGGCACGCCGACGAGGCGGCCGCCGGCCCGCTGGACCGCGTCGAGGAAGCCGGGAAAGGTCGGGTCTTCGGTCACCACCGCCTGGCCGGGGGTGACCTCGGAGTGCACCAGCAGGTCGAGCGCCTGCTGGGCGCCGGTGGTGACCAGCACCTCGGCCGTCGACGTGGGCACCGAGTGCACTCCGGCGAGCATGGTCGCGATCGCCGACCGCAGCTCCGCCAGCCCGTAGGGAAGGTAGCCGGTCCCGCTCGTGAGCCGGGCTAGTTCCCGGGCGCCGAGGACGTCGCGGGGGGACTGCAGCGCCTCGGCCACGGCCGGCGCGCACTCGACCGCGCCGATCGACAGGTCGATGGCGACGGCGTCGCTCAGCATCCCGGCGAAATAGCCGTTGGCGCGGTGCGCGGCGGCCGGGGTGATTCGGTGCGGCATCAGCCGGGTACCGGACCCCTGACGGCTCTCGGCCATGCCGTCGTCGCGCAGCACCTGGTAGGCCAGCGCGACCGTGTTCCTGCTGACCGCGAGCGCTGCCGCCAGGGCGCGCTCCGGAGGCAGCCTGATCCCGGGGGGGAGCTCGCCGGTATCGGCGAGCCTGCCGATCCGCGTCGCCAGCAGGCGATAGAGCGGGCCGTCGGCGGCGGGCCACCGGCCGAGCAGGTCGGCCAGCGCGTGCGGGCCGATCAGGGCCACATCCGAACTGATTGGCACTGTCATGACAGGTCCAATATTGCCATGGTTGCCACCATGCTGAGTCTTTTCATCGCGCTCGCCGTCGCCGCGGTGGCGTTTGCGTGGGTGTGCTGGCTCGCTCTCGAGGGGTTCAGGAACGGCGACCGGCCGGACGATGCGCCGGTCCGGGCCGCGCTCAGGTCGAGCGGGCAGCCCGGGGAGGAGCGCCCGGTCGCGGTCGTGGCGGTGGGCAATCCGGGCGGTACGCCGGTCCTCGCCGCCGTCGCGGTCCGCCGCGCGCTGCTGCCGGGCTGGCTGACCGGAGCGGTCGGGACGATCAGCAGCACGGTTCCCCGCCGAACCGCTCGCCGCGCCTACCGCCCGGCCGCGTTCCCGACGGTCGCGGTGGTGCCGGGCGGCCAGTGCGCGGAGCTGTCCGCCCCAGTGCCCGCGGCCATGCGCCGTTACCTGGTCATGGTCCTGGTCGGCCAGGCCGGCGGCCGGCTGCGGGTGCACCGGCTGCGGATCGAGGCCGCCGCGGTCGACGCCGGCTGGCGCGGCCACGGGACCCCCGGCGTGCTCGGGCTGACCGGCTGGGCGCGCGACTGATCGCGGGCTAACGGCGGGCGCGGGGTCGCTGTCGCGCGAGGGCGGCGCTGGCATCAATAATGTTGACGTGACCTCATCCGTGGGACAGGCAGCGGGAACCGGCGCGGGCGACGGCGCCGCTCAGCCGCAGGTCTTCACCTCGCGGCTGAGCGGTCGCCCGCTGCTCGACAGTGACGACCTTGCCATCGGCCGGGTCCGCGACGTTGTGATCTGGCCGCTCGCGGGCAACGACCCGCCGCGGGCGCTCGGCCTGGTGGTCGCCCTGCGCCGGCGCACCATCTTCGTCCCCTTCGGCCGGATCAGGGAGATCTCGGTCGACGGGGCGCACCTGCTCGGCGGCAACGTCGACCTCGACCCGTTCACGCAGCGGACCGGCGAGATCCTCGCCTCGTCCCTCTACGGCCAGCGCACGCCGGCCGGGACCGTGGCCGACGTGGCCATTGCCCAGCGCGAAGACGCCCGCAACGGGTGGGACGTGACCGCCCTCGCCCTCGGCCGGGGGCGGAGCCTGCTCGGCCACGGCCCGCACATCGTGCCGTGGCAGGAATGCCGCCAGCTGTTCGAGCCCGGCCCGCTCGCCGAGCAGCTGACCAGCCTGCGGGAGATGGCGCCGGCCGACCTCGCCACCGCCATCGAGACGCTGCCCCAGGCCAGGCGGAGCCAGCTCGCGGCGGCGCTCGACGACGACGAGCTGGCCGACCTGCTCGAGGAGATGCCGGAGCAGGACCAGATCAGGCTGCTCGACAGCCTCGAGATCGAGCGCTCGGCCGACGTGGTCGAGGAGATGCAGCCCGACGACGCCGCCGACCTGCTCGGCGAGATGCCCCCCGAGCAGCGGGAACGGCTCCTCGCGGCGATGCAGTCGATGCAGGCGGCCGATCTGCGCCGCCTGCTCCGCTACGACAAGTCCTCGGCCGGCGGCCTGATGACCTCGCAGCCGCTGGTCTTCTCGCCCGACGTGGCGGTGGCCGAGGTGCTCGCGCGGGTGCGCGACCGCCACCTGCCCGCGACGGCGGCCGCCCAGGTGTACGTGTGCGAGCCGCCGGCGGTCACCCCGACCGGCCGCTACCTCGGCACGGTCGGGTTCCAGCGGCTGCTGCGCCGGGCCCCGTCCGTCCAGATCGGCGACTGCATCGAGGACCGGCTGTTCGTCAAGCCGGATCTGCCCGAGCGCGAGCTGGCGGCGCGGCTCGCCGCCTACAACCTGATCGGCGTCGCGGTCTGCGACGACGCAGGTCGCCTGGTCGGCGCGGTGACCGTCGACGACGTGATCGACCGCCTGCTGCCGGTGGGCTGGCGACGAATCGGGGGAAAGTAAATGGCACGGCTCACGTCTATGCGCAATACCCGCGGTGACCTGTCCGTCCCCAGAGGCGCGCCGGTGCGCGGGGCGCTGTACGACGCCGACGCGTTCGGCCGCTTCTCCGAAAGCCTCGCCCGGTTCCTCGGCACCGGGAAGTACCTGGTCGGCCAGACGGTGATCGTCATCTTCTGGATCATCCTCAACTCGCTCGCCGTCGTCCACCACTGGGACCCGTACCCGTTCATCCTGCTCAACCTGGCCTTCTCGACCCAGGCCGCGTACGCGGCGCCGTTGATCCTGCTCGCGCAGAACCGGCAGGACGAGCGGGACCGGGCCACCATCGAGCGGGACCGTCAGGTCGCCGCCAGGACCCAGGACGACACCGAGTTCCTCGCCCGCGAGCTCGCCTCCGTCCGCCTCGCCCTGGCCGACGTGGTCACCAACCAGGACCTGGACGAGTCGCTCACCCGCATCGCCAAGCTCATCGCCGACCGCTACTGACCCCCAACCCCACCGGTTCCTAATAACAGCAACCGCGCGAGAAGTGGCTGTCAGCAGGTGGCGGCTGGGGTCGCCGACACCGCCGCCGCCATCGGCCGGGGCGCAGGCGCTGTCACCGCCGGCTCGACCGTGGCGGCGGCCGGGGACGCGGGCGAGACCGACGACCGCGCGTGGGTGGAGGTGGCGGCGGGCGGCCGAGCGTGGCGCGGCCGACGCAGAGTCGGCCGCAGGCGCCGTCGGGTCGCTGCCCGCGCCCGCGCCGTACATGTAAACCCCGGTGGACTGGACCGCGCCGGGGTCGAGGGCGACGTTGTGCAGGGTGACCTGGTGACCCTCGGCGTCGGTGAGCCGGACGGTGAACGGGCCGTCGCCCGCGCCCGACGGCGCGATCCAGTAGTTGTAGCTGGCCCGCGCGAGGCTGATCCAGCCGCCGGAGGCGGTCGCCACCTGCACCGAGGCGAGCGGGTTGCCGGTGTTGTCGGCCAGCAGCGCCAGCCAGTACTGCGAGGAGCCCGATTTGACCTCCATCGTGATCGGGCCGGGCAACGGCGGATCGGCCAGGTACTGATAGCGCACGTTGATCAGCCCCGCGCTGAGCGGCGCGAGCTCGGCGAAGGCGGGCTCGCTGAGGTCGATGTGCCCGGCGCCGCAATCCGGGCACTGGTCGATCACCTGCACCGTCACCGACCCGTCGGGTCCGCTGACGGTCAGGTAGCCGCCGCAGGCGGCCGCGCCGTCGTACTCCGCCGACGGGAGCGCCACGAACAGGTCGTTCGCCGGAGGGCTCGGGTACGAGCAGTTGGGCAGGCCCGCCAGCACATAGTGGGTCGCGGTGCCCGAGACGGTCCCGGATTGCACGGTCTCCGACTGCTCGGAAAGCGCCGACAACGACTGCGCTGGGATTGACTGCGCCGGCGACGACACGGCCGGCGACGACACGGCCGGCGACACGGCGCAACGACAGCGCCGGCAACGACACCACCGACGCCGAGCTGGCCGCTGCCGGCGTACGGCAGGCCGTCTGGCCGCCGGCGAGCTGGCCGATGCCGACCACGGCGGCCACCGCCACCGCGGCCACCCCGGCCCCGGTCACTCCCAGCCCGACCAGCGACAGCCGGCCGCGCCGGTGCCTGCCGGGACCGCCCTGTCCGAAATCACCGCGTTGGCCGTGAGCCATGACCGGATTGTAGGGATCACCGCGTCCGCTCCAGTGGGCATTCACGGTTATTGCCGGCCGAAACCGTCACATCCCTCCATGGACGCGGGCGCGCGCGGCATGGCAGGCTCAAGATCATCGACGGACGTCAAACGAACGCACGCTAGGTAAGGACGCGCACCATGACCGTGACCGAATACGGCAGGCCGACGACCGGCGAGGACGGGGCCGAGGAGGCGGCCGAGGAGGCGCGGCTGCGCCGCGAGCTGGCCGCCGTCTACCGGCTCATCGCGCACTTTCGGATGACGGACCTGATCTACAACCACATCTCGGTCCGGCTCCCCGGCCCGGAGCACCGGTTCCTGCTCAACCCCTTCGGCCTGCTGTACGAGGAGGTCACGGCGTCGAACCTGGTCATCGTGGGGCTCGACGGCCAGCTGGTCACCGACGGGCCGTGGAAGGTCAACCCGGCCGGGTTCGTGATTCACAGCGCGATTCACGAGGCGCGCGAGGACGCGCTGTGCGTGCTGCACACGCATACCAAGGCCGGCTGCGCGGTCGCCGCCCAAGAACACGGCCTGCTGCCGCTGAACCAGATGTCGCTCGAGTTCTACAACCGCGTCGCCTACCACGACTACGAGGGCATCGCGCTGTCCACCGCGGAGAAGTCGCGGCTGGTCGCGGACCTGGGCGCCAAGCCGGTGATGATCCTCCGCAACCACGGCCTGCTGACCGTCGGCGCGACGCCGGGCGAGGCGTTCCTGCGCATGTTCTACCTCGAGCGCGCGTGCGAGATCCAGGTCGACGCGCTCGCGGGCGGCGCGCCGATCGTCATCCCGCCGCCGGAGGTCTGCGAGCACACCGCCCGCCAGTTCGAGGGCAGCCCGGGCACCGACGACTACGGCAACGACGCCGCCCCCAACCTCGCCTGGGACGCCATGCTCCGCCTGGTCGAGCGCCTGTACCCGGACTACAAGGACTAGCGCCATCGCCGAGAAACCGGTCGCACCGGGCCGCGCGGGCCGGGTCGTCCTCGTCACCCGGGCCGGCGACGAGGAGATCCTGCCCCGTTTCCAAGCCGCGTTCACGGCCGCGCTTGAGCCCGGCCGGTCCGGCGACTACGACGTCGACCTCGCCGCGAAAATCCCGGCCGGCCCCGACGTCGTCGGCGTCGCCATCTCGCCGCCCGCCCGGGTGACCGCGGCCGACGTCGCCGCGCTGCCGGGCCTGCGCGTCGTCGCCGCGGCGGCGGCCGGGTACGACCACCTCGACGTGCCGGCCTTGGCAAGAGCCGGCGCGACGGTCGCGCACGCGCCCGGCTACTGCGACGTCGAGGTGGCCGACCACGCGCTCGCGATGACCCTCGCGCTGCTGCGCAACCTGCACGTCGGCGACCGCTACGTCAGGGACGGCGGCTGGTCCTCGCGGGCGGTCGGCGCGAAGCGGGTCACCGGCTCGGTGCTCGGCGTCGTCGGCCTCGGTCGGACCGGCGCGCTGGTCGCCCGGCGCGCCGCCGCGCTCGGCCTGCGGGTCGTCGCCTGGGCGCCGCGGACCGAGCCCGCCCGGGCCCGGGAGCTCGGCGCCACCCTGGTCGCGACGCTGGCCGAGCTGCTGGCCGCCAGCGACGTGGTGTCGCTGCACGTGCCGCTCACCCCGGACACCAAGAACCTGATCGACGCCGACGCGCTGGCGCTCATGCGCCCGGGCGCGGCCCTGGTCAACTGCGGCCGCGGCGGCCTCGTCGACCTCGGCGCGCTGCGGGCGGCGCTGGAGTCCGGCCGCCTGGCGGGCGCCGCGCTCGACGTCCTCGACACCGAGCCGCCGCCGCCCGACCACCTCGCGTTCACGCTGCCGAGGACGATCATCACCCCGCACCAGGCGTGGCTGTCGGCCGAATCGGAGTACGCCGCCTACGAGATGGCGGGGGCGGCGATCGCCGCCGTCCTGTCCGGCCGGTCCCCGCAGCACGTGGTCGAAAAGCAGAAATAACACACCCCGCATTTCGAACGGTCCCGGCCGGCTCTATCTGGAATACGGCTCCTTCCCGGGTGGTTGCCGAGGTCGTGACCGAACTGAATACCGCTGCCAGCGCCCTCCCCCTGACGTTGCTCGACGGAACCGACGTGTCCCCCCTGTTCTCGCCGGTCAGCGTCGGCGGGCTCAAGCTCCGCAACCGCTTCGCGATGGCCCCGATGACGCGGCAGTTCTCGCCCGACGGGATTCCCGGCGCCGACGTCGCGGCCTACTACGGGCGCCGCGCGGCCTCGCTCGGCCTGCTGATCACCGAGGGCACCTACGTGGACGAGACGGCCGGCAGTTCCAGCCGGGTGCCGAGGTTCTTCGGCGACCGGGCGCTGGCAGGCTGGCGGAAGGTCGCGGCGGCGGTGCACGACGAGGGCGGCACGATCTTCCCTCAGCTCTGGCACCTCGGCGCGCAGCGCCGCCCGGGCAGCCCGCCCTATCCCGATGCGCCGGTCATCAGCCCGTCTGGCCTCGACCCGGCGGGCAACGCGGTCGCGCCGCCCGCCACCGTGTCCGACCTTGACCGCATGGTGGCCGCGTTCGCCCTCGCCGCCGCCGAGGCCAAGGCGGCCGGGTTCGACGGGGTCGAACTGCACGGCGCCCACGGCTATCTGCTCGACCAGTTCCACTGGCCGGTCACCAACCGGCGGACCGACCGCTACGGCGGCGACGTGGCGGGCCGGGCGCGGTTCAGCGCCGAGATCGTCGCCGCCGTCCGCGCGGCGACCGGTCCGCAGTTCCCGATCGCGTTCCGGTTCTCCCAGTGGAAGGGCGCCGACTACAATGCGCGCATCGCCCAGGACCCGGCCGAGCTCGAGGCCTTCCTCACCCCGCTGGCCGACGCGGGCGTGTCGATCTTCCACGCCTCCGTCCGCCGCTACTGGCAGCCTGCCTTCGACGGCTCGGACCGTACCCTGGCCGGCTGGACCAGGCACCTGACCGGCCGGCCGGTGATCACCGTCGGCTCGGTCGGCGTCGCCGCCGCCTTCCGCGGCACGGCCGACGAGGCGGCTCAGCCCAGCCTGACCCTCGCCCCGCTGGTCGACCTGCTCGAGCGCGGCGAGTTCGACCTCGTCGCGGTCGGCCGGGCGGTGCTGGCCGACCCCGAGTGGGCCGCCAAGGTCGCCGACGGCCGCCTGTCGGACATCCGCCCCTACGACAAGTCAGCCGACGCGACCCTGTACTGAAGCCGGCCGCTGGACGAACAGTTCACGAAAAGTCAAGGGGCCAAATCTCAATTATCGATGACGTATCACCGCGACACTTCGCTCCCACATTTATCAATTGACTGGACGCGGCGTATAAATTGGGTCATTCTGTTCGCATGAGCGGGCGTTCGCCACGGCACCGCAACCTGGGCATAGTGGCTTACGGAGTGCTGGCCGGAATCCTCGCGACCACCGTGGGGGCATGGGCGTCCTCGCCATTCTCGGGCGGGACGAGGATCGGCGCCTGGATCGGCGTTACCGCCGTGATCTCGCTAGTACTCGCCTGGTTTGCCGAGGCCGTCGTCGCCATTCTCGCCCGGTGGTTTCAGCACGGGCTCAGCGGTCGCCCCTTCCACGGGTTTGGCGGGCGCTCGCTTTTCCGGTAGCTTCTCGCGTCGCGTCGTCCGGTATCGCTTGGCGATGCCGTGGCCCGCAATGGTGGTGCAAATGCTCCCGGCCAACACGGAGTACACGAGTGAGTGCCGTACGTCCTGCGCTAGGTCGTAGAACGCGGCCTCGTCGGCGACCTTGAGAACCAGCGCTACCACCACCAATGTGGCAAGTCGGCGCAGATCTGACAGCAGCCCCCAGATGAACTGGAGAATCGGCGGCCACGAACGAGGGCCGAACCGGGGGTCGTGGCCGTCGTTCTGAGGGTCGTCGTGCGTGGCCATCGCGGCTACCCCCTTCCGTTGGGGGCCTGGGGGGTGGAGCGGCAACATGTTGCTCTGCTCCAGTCTAGCTCAGTTGCCAATCCATCGCGAGGCTGATACGGAGCAGTTTATCGCCATGACCTGCACGTTTAGCGTGCTCTAATTCAGAGCAGGTTTTGTGGTACGCTTTTTGGTGCAACGTACGGAGGGTGGGGTTAGGATGTTGAGCAGGAGCCACGGGAGTGCCGTACTAGACAACAAGGTCCTGCAGCCGACCCTGCAACCGACAGAGGGGCTGTGGGGATTGGCTGAACTGGAAGGTCTCAGCGTCGGCGAGCGAATCAAGGCGCTAAGAGACGAGCGGCACTGGTCCGCTCAGAAACTAGCTGACGTGTGCGCCCGGGCCGGCGCACCATCCCTGACCAGGAGCGCACTGGCCAAGGTGGAGAACAATCTGCGGCGGCTGCGAACCGAGGAGGCGGTGTCGGTCGCCCAGGTTCTCGACGTGCCGCTCGGCCACCTGCTTGGCGCAGAAGCCGATCTGCCTGGTCCCGGGGCCGCAGCGGCCGACTATCCGGACAGCCCGAGCGGACCCGAGCAGGTCAGGTCGGCCGCGTCCAGCTTCGAGCCGGTCCACCGGTCGGAAGTCGACGGGCTCGTCGGCAGCCTCAGCAGCGCCGGGGGACAGCGCTTCTGGCTGGTCATCGCGCCGCCCAAGATGGGGAAGACGACGCTGCTGACCCAGCTCGACGGTGAGTTGAGCGAGCCGGATCGCGGCTGGGAGACGAGCCTGGTGGACCTGCACGCGGAGTCGCCCGATGTGCGAACGGACACGACCGCGCTGCTCGTCCGGTTGTTCTCCCTTGACTCAGCGCAACCCGATGCGGTGGCGACTCATCGCGCGATCGCGCAACGGCTCAGCCGCGGCGGGCGGCGCTTCGTCTGCCTGCTCGACAGCGCGGAAGAGCTGTCGCCGCGGGCGGTGCGGCGGCTGCGCTCGTCGCTGGGCGAGGTGCACCGACTGGTGGAGGAGACCGGGAATCCCGACGTTGAACTCGCGTTCGTCGCCGCCAGCCGCCTCGACGCCGGCTGGCTCGGCTCGGGGTGGCCGCCGCGGCTGTCCGCGCTGACCCTGTCGGAGTTCGGCGTTGACGTGGTCGAGGAGAGGCTGCGGGGCTGGGCTGCCCGCGCCGACCGGTCCCCGACCGAGCGCTTCAACCGCACTGCCGCCCTCGTCCACCGGGTCACGGCCGGACTGCCGGCCCTGTTGGACCCCGTTCTCGACTGGATACGGGACGAGGAATGGCTCGACCTGCGGCGCCTCGACAACCCCGAGGTGTTCGAATCGCTGGCCAGCACGTTCATCGACGATGAACTGCTGGGGCCCGGCAGCCTGTTCCCGCGCGACGACGCGGTGACCCCGGCGCACGGCAACGTGCTCAAAGAGGCGATCAGCTACCTGGTCAGGTACCGGTTCTTCACCCAGTCGCACGTGCGTCGCCTGCTAGACGCCGACGCGGTGTTCCGTAACAGCCTTGAACAATCGAAGTGGTCGGTGGAGGATCTCTGGTCCGCCCTCGGCGGCAGCGCGCTGCTCGCGCGGCCGCTGCCCCAGCCCTGGCGGGAATTCCATCCCGCCATCCGCCGGCTGCTGTTCCGCCATTTCTACGGCCGTGCCGCCGACGGCGCGGCCGCGCATCGGGAAGCGGCCGACTTCATGGCCGAATGGTCGGCCAGCCAGACCGGCCGGGATCAGGTGATGGGCATGGTCGAAGGCCTCTGGCACACGGCCGCGGCGTTTCGGCTGGCCCGCCAGCGCTCCGACGTCATCGGTGCGGCGCTGTCCGCTGACGTGGCCGAATTCGCCCGCTCGCTGAAAGACACGCTGGGGTTTTCCGCCGATGAGCTGCGGGTATACGCGGCCGGCCAAATCCTTTCCGACGCGGAGTTGCGGGAGAGCGTCGGTGATGACTCCGGCCTGATCGATGAGCTGGTCGAGAAACTGACGGGCCAGGGATAGGGGGCATGGCGGTGGCGGTGGACAATCTCTTCCCCGACTACATTCCTCGAGACGAGGAGGAGCGGGCGATCGTGGCGGCGGTCGGCCGCGTTCGCGGCGGCGGCAACAGCGAGGCGGTGCTGCTCTACGGCCCGGGCGGGGTCGGCAAGACCTGGCTGGTGCGCGAGCTTCCCGCCCGGCAGACGACGGCTGACGCGGTGACCTGGCTGCACCCCATCGATCTCGACGACCACGCCTACTGGCAGCTGCCCGCGCTGCAGGACAATGTGGCCGGGCAGCTCGACCCCCGCGATGAGCACTTCAGCCGGTACACCGAGTACGCGCGCCCGCTGTCCGCCGCCGCCGAGTTCATCACGGCCGAGGTCCAGGCCAGCCGCATCGCCAACGCCAGGCGGATTTTCTTTGAGTGCTACGCGGACTACGTCACCGCGACCGGCACGACCGTAGTGATGATCTTCGACACCGTCGAGGCGGTCCGGGGCAACCCGCTGCTGACCATGCTCACCCAGTGGATGAAGTCGCTGCCGGGCACGCTCTTCATCCTGTCCGGTCGACCGATGCCCGACGACGGACGGCCGCGCATCGACGACCCGATCACGGCCGGGCTGACCGACCCGCACCGGCCGATGCCGGTCGCCCCGGTGGAGCTCGGCGAGTTCAGCCGGCGGGCGGCCGAGCAGTACCTGACCGAGAGCCGGGCCACCGCGGGCCTGGACGCCGGCGAGCGAACAAAGATCATCCTGCTGACCAGGGGGCACCCGCTCTGGCTGGCACTCGCCGTCGCGGAGCTTGACGACAACGGGCTGCCGCAGGAGGCGGACGTTCCGCTTGACGTCGTCGAGCGGGAACTCCCGTACCGTGCCGCCGAGACGCCGAGTGGCCAACGACTGCACAATGACTTCATCCAGCGGCTGCTAGCGCCCTACCAGGAGGCCGACTACTGGCATGAGGGGCTGCGGCGACTGGCCGCCATCCGCCAGGGCGTGGCCGAGCCGGCCTGGCGGGAGCTGATGGCCGATCTCCGACTGCCGGAAAGCGCCCCCGACGAGACCAAGGCATGGGACCAGCTCAAAGAGATTCCCTGGATCAGGAAGCGGGCCAGCGGCACCGCCGTCACGCTGCACGATGCCATGGCGGAGGCCCTGGCCAGGCGGGTCATCCCCCTCCACGACGCGAGTCAGGAGTGGCGCAAGAAGCTCTGGCGGCGGATGGTCGGCAACTGCGACCGGCGGATCGCGGAGGCAACCGCCCGCTTCAAGTCCGACCAAGAGCGACTGGAGAGCCGCCGTCAGCTCGTCTGCGATCAGGAGCCGCTGGTCACAGAATCGGACCGGCTAGAAGCCGAGAAGCGGACGATCGACCAGCTCAAGGTCCAGCGGCTCCATTACCAGCTGCTCTCCGACTTCGCCGAGGGATGCCAGTACTTCCTCGACTCGTTCTGGCAGGCGGAGAAGGACCAGGATCTGCTCTTCCAGGACCTGCTGGCGACGGCGATGCTCCGGTACCTGTCGGTCGACGCCGTGCCGAGCACCTTCGACGGCATCGACACCGGCGTCATCCGGCAGTTCTGCAGTTGGTTGAAGACCGGTGAGCAGGCCACCTACCGCGACATCGGCATCGTCCTCGGCCGGTTCCTGATCGCCAGCGGACGCGCCGAGGAGGCCATCGAACTGCTCGCGGCGCTGCCGTTTGACCGGGCGGACGCACATCAGCGCAGCAGTCAGCTCATTCTGCTCAGCAACGCCTACCTCCGGGTTCACGATGAGGTCGACAAGGCCCTGCTCTACCTGGACGAGGCGCTGCAGGTCCCCGGGGATCCCGCCCTCAGTCCGAACGAACGCCACCGGCTCGTCGCCGCCGCCTGGAAGGAACGCGGCTTCTACCACCGCAGCATTGGCCAGTGGCAGTCGGCCAATGCCGCCTACGAGCACGCGCTCGAATCGATCATGCTGGTCTCGTTTACCGATAGGACGGACGACGACCGGGCGGAGCTGGCCTCCATCCAGACCAACTGGGCCTACGTCAAGGCGCTGGGCGGCTTCTACCGCGACGGGCTAAGCCTGGTCGGCAGCGCGGTCGCGCTGCGTGAGCGGTTCGGGCTGCGCCGGCAGGCGGCCATCTCCCGCAGCACTCAGGGCGAGGTGTACCGCTACCAGCAGCAGTACCAGAAAGCGTGGGACGCCTACACGGCGGCCGAGCGCACCTTCGACCGGCTCAGGGACAGCGCCTGGCTCGGCACCATCTACCAGCAGCAGGCGATCTGCCTCTACCAGGCCGACCTGGACAATCTCATCCTGCAACTGCAACCGACCCCCGCCGCACGGGTGGCCCAGTCTGCGTCGGACCGGCAGCTTGCGCTCGCCCTCGAACTCGCGGAGCGAGCGGTCGACATCTGCCGCGAGTGGAACATCCGGGCGTACCCGTCGGCGCTGAACCGGGCGGGCCGCATCCTCGGTTTCGGCTATCGCGACTACGAGGCGGGGCTGAGCCGACTCGCCGAGGGAATCGACCAGGGCCGGGTGATGCTGGACGGCTGGTTCTGGCTGGCGAACATGGTCGAGTACGCGGAACTGGCCTACCGGGCCTGGGTGGCGACTGCGCGGCCCGAGTTCCGCGAGGCGATCACCCGTAACGAGGGGCAGTTCGCGGGGGCGATGGCGGTCTACAGCTTCCCGGACCTGGAAGGCCGGTGGGAGATCGTCCGCGGACACCTGGCAGTGCGCGAATGGGCGGCGCGGGTCGACGATGATGACGACCGTCTCCTGGACAAGGCGCTGGAGTATTACACCCGGGGCTTCCGGCATATCGCCGACCGCGGTTTTGTCGGGTCTTCGGGGAGCAACGTTGTTCCCGGTGCTTTTGTGGCGTTTGGTGAATTGTTCCGCTTGCTTCCTGCGGATGTCCAGGCGCACTGGCTCGATCATCTCCGGGTTGCCTGGAGCGGTTCACAACCGGGATCGACGATGCTGCTCGCGCAGCTGGAGCAGTTGTACTGAGCGAAAACGGGAACGCTATTCCAGCAAAACCGACAAATTACGTATATGATGACGCCGGGGAAAGGCGTCAGCCATGGGGAAAATGCAACAGCGACAGCGTGCTGTCGCCGTTTCCGCTTTCGATCTACCGGAATCCGGTCAGCTTCTGGTCCACGGCTGCGAGGATTGCGCCTGCCCGGTGAGCGCAGCGGATCCCCGTCATGCCCGGCACGACGACCTCGCGTCGGCCAGCCAGCCGAGACCGGACGATCGCTGGATCCGCGCCAGGGACGCCAGCGAACTCGCGATCGAAGACGGATACTGGGCGGCGTTCAACCCGGCTGGCGATGGCGGCGTTGTCGTCCTCAACGCGCCCGCACGCGAGGTACTGCGCTGCTTCGACCACCCGGCGACGCAGGCCCAGGCCCAGGCGGCCGCGCCGGGCAGCCCGGACGACGTCGACGCGGTCGTCAGCCGACTGCGCCGCGCCGGGATCATCCATCCGGTCGGCCAGCCTGCCCGGCCGGCCTTCGGCGAGTCCGCCACCCTGACCGCGTGGCTGCACGTGAGCAACGCCTGCAACCTGCGCTGCCCCTACTGCTACGTGCACAAGTCGGCGGCGGGGATGGACTCCCGGGTCGGCCGGGCCTCGGTCGACGCCGTCATCGACTCCGCGCACGCCCACGGGTTCAGCACGGTGAAGCTCAAGTACGCGGGCGGTGAGGCGAGCCTGAACAAGAAGCTGGTCCTCGAACTGGACGCCTACGCCAGGGAGCGGGCGGCCGCCCGCGGGCTCGAGCTGCAGGCGGTGCTGCTCAGCAACGGGGTGGCGCTGCGGCCTGCATTCGTCGAGGCGCTCAAGACGGCGGGCGTACGGATCATGATCTCGCTCGACGGGGTCGGCGCCGCGCACGATGGGCAGCGCCCTTTTGTGAACGGGCGGCCGTCCTTCCGGTACGTCGAGGCGACGATCGGCCAGCTCGTTGACCAGGGTCACCCGCCGCATCTGTCGATCACCATCACCAGCAGGAACGCGTCCGGCGTGGCAGACGCGGTGCGCTTCGCGCTGGACCGGGGACTCACCTTCAGCCTGAACTTCTTCCGCGACAACGAGTGCGCGGCCGACGTGACCGACCTTCGCTTCACCGAGGCGGAACTGATCGAAGGGCTGCTGGCCGCGTTCGCGGTCATCAGGGAGCGGCCGCCGTCGTGGAGCGTGCTCGGCTCGATCCTCGACCGGGGGCAGCTGCTCCAGCCGCGGCAGCGCCCGTGCGGCGTTGGCCAGGACTACGTCGTCATCGACCACGAGGGCAAGGTCGCGAAGTGCCACATGGAGGTCGAGCGAACGCTCGGCGATGTCTTCCGCGACGATCCGCTGCAGTTGGTGCGCCGCGACACCGCCACCACGCTGAACCTCCTGGTGGACGAGAAGGAAGGCTGCCGCGACTGCTCGTGGCGTTACTGGTGCTCGGGCGGCTGCCCGGTCGCCACCTTCGCGGCCACCGGGCGGTACGACGTGAAGTCCCCGAACTGCGGCATCTATAAGGCGATCTACCCGGAGGCCCTCAAGCTTGAGGGCCTCCGTCTACTGAGGTACGCCGGCCAGTAGCCCAGAATACGGTCGCGACCCCTGCGCGCAGCCGGGAGCGAGGGCATGCACCGGGTTCGGTGGGTGCGGCGTGCCCACCCCTCTCGCACGCCGCACTCCGGGGGGCCGACCGTGGCAGCAGCCGACCGCGCCTCAATATTCACACGGCACGTGCGGTCGGCACGAGTCCAAATAGCTGACACTTTCCCCGGGATGTGACAAATACCGGTCACGGGGTCGCACCGCGGCCGGCGAACTGCCGGTGCAGCGGCGGC
Organism: uncultured Actinomycetota bacterium; assembly: GCA_963836195.1. Classification (GTDB taxonomy): domain Bacteria; phylum Actinomycetota; class Actinomycetes; order Streptosporangiales; family Streptosporangiaceae; genus Trebonia. The sequence continues at coordinate 720,375 of CAWIIX010000030.1, forward strand.
ATCGCGGCCGGAAGGGCGTCGCGGGCGAACAGCCCGGCCTCGAGGATCTCGCTCTGCTGCAGCGCGAGGCGGTCGAGGCCGCCGACGAGGACGGCCTCGTAGTAGACCTCGGCCCGGTACCGATCGCCGACCCGGACCTCGATCAGCGAGCCGACGCTGACCGTCAGCCCGGTCTCCTCGCGGACCTCCCGGACGACCGTCTCGGTGAACTGCTCGCCGCGCTTGGCGAACCCGCCCGGGAACCCCCACTGCATGTCCTCCGGCCAGAGCCGGTGCCGCAGCAGCAGCAGCCGCCCGTCGTCGGCGCGGACGACCCCGGTGACGCCGACGCTGAACGTCGGGTGCAGCACCCAGGCGAGCCAGCCCTGCAGGGGACCCGCGAGCCGCCAGGCGCGCGCCAACAGTTCGTCCATAAGCCCCAACCGTAGGGCAACCAGGCCCGGCCCGCCGGGTCAGACGCCGGTCACTCGCCGGGCGGCTTCCGGTACACGGCGACCTGGCTGGCCGAGTCGGCCGCGAACGGCGAGCGGTCCCAGCCGGCCCAGCGGTGCTCAAGGCGGAGGCCGGCCAGCCGGGCCATCAGGTCGAGCTCGGACGGCCAGACGTAGCGGTACTGTCCCGGAGCCCTGGACCCAGTGGCCGTCGATCAGCGTCCAGTGGTGCGACGAGAGTAGCTGGCCGACCGGGTCGTCGTGCCTGTCGATCCCGACATGGCCGGGCGAGAGGTCGAAGACCCGGCCTCGCTCACCCGACGGCAGGCCGGTCAGCGAGGGGACCTCGACCTCGACCACGAACCGGCCGCCCGGAGCGAGGTGCGCCGCCGCGTTGGCGAACACCGCGACCTGCTCGTCCTGGCTGGTGACGTTCTCGATCGTGTTGAACACCAGGTAGACGAGGGAGAACGCGCCGCCCACGCGGGCGGTAGTCATGTCGCCGATCGTCACCGGGACCGCGTCGGCGCCCGGCTTGGCCCGGAGCCGCTCGGCCATCGACGGTGACAGCTCGATCCCGCTGACCGGCACGCCGCGGGCGCTCAGCGGCAGCGCCACCCGCCCGGTGCCGACCGCGAACTCGAGCGCCGGCCCGTCCCCCGCGAGCGACGCCAGCACGTCCACGCACGGGTCGAGCAGCGCCGCCGAGAACATCTCCGGGCTCTCCGCGTCGTAGGTCGCCGCGGTCTCCGCTCCCCACACGTAAGACGCCATGGCCGCCATCCTGCCGGGCCCGGCCGGCCCCGTCGACTGATTTTCGCGCGCTACACTCCCGCGGGTGAAGCACGCAATCGACGTGGGACCGTTCGACGAGCTGGCCGACCCCCGGGTGCTGGCCGACCTGGCGGTGGCGGCCGAGGAACGGGGCTGGGACGGCTTCTTCGTCTGGGACCACATCGTGTACCGGCCGCCGGTGCAGGCGGTGGCCGACCCGTGGGTGGCGCTGGCGGCGGTGGCGTCCGCCACCAGCCGGCTGCGGATCGGGCCGATGGTGACGCCGCTATCGCGCCGCCGCGTGCACAAGCTCGCCCGCGAGACGGTGACCCTGGACCTGCTGAGCTCGGGCCGCCTCACCCTCGGGGTCGGCCTCGGCAGCGCCAGGAACGGCGAGTTCGGGCCGTTCGGCGAGGTCGACGATCCGCGCGAGCGGGCCAGGCTGCTCGACGCGGGCCTGGCGGAACTGGCCCGGTACTGGGCCGGGGAATTCCAGCCGGTCCCGGTGCAGCGCCCGCGGATCCCGGTCTGGGTGGCGGGCGAGTGGCCGAACCGACGGCCGGTGCGCCGGGCGCTGCGCTGGGACGGCCTCTACCCGATCGGGCTGCCCGGCCCGGAGGCGCTGGCCGACCTGGTCGGCGAGATCGCCCAGGCGCGCCCGGCCGGCGATCCGTTCGACGTGGTCGTGGACCTGCCGCCGGGCGGCGACCCGGGCCCGTGGGCCCGCGCCGGCGCGACCTGGACCGTCACCGACGTCGGCAGTCACCCCGGCCTGGCCCGGATGCGCGAGGTGATCGAGGCCGGGCCCGCCGGGGCCTAGCTGTCGACCTGCGGGGGCTCGGTGCGGGTGCGCTTGAGCTCGAAGAAGTACGGGTTGGCGGCGAGCATCAGCGCGCCGTCGAACATCCGCACCGCCTCCTCGCCGCGCGGCACCCGGGTGATCACCGGGCCGAAGAACGCCACCCCGTCGATGTGGATGGTCGGGGTGCCGACCTCGTCGCCGACCGGGTCCATGCCGCGGTGGTGCGACTCCTTGAGCGCGGTGTCGTACTCGGTCGAGTCGGCCGCGTCGGCCAGGGCCGGGTCGAGGCCGCACTCGGTCAGCGCCTCGACGTAGAGCTCATGGTCGAAGTCGCGCTTCTCAATGTGCCGCTTGGTGCCGAGCGCGGTGTACAGGTCGCGCAGCGCGCCGGTGCCGTACTTCTGCTCGACCGCGATGCAGACCCGGACCGGGCCCCAGCCCTTGGCCAGGAGCTCCTTGTACTGGTCGGGGAGGCCCTCACGGCCGGAGTTGAGCACCGAGAGCGACATGACCCGGAAGGACAGGTCGATGTCGCGTTCCTTCTCCACCTCGAGGATCCAGCGCGAGCTGACCCAGGCGAACGGGCAGAGCGGATCGAAGTAGAAGTCGACGACGGGCTTCGTGGCGGGAGTAGCTGTCATGTCACCAATTCTAGTCCGCGGCCGCCGACCGGAGAAAAGCACGCCGGCGGAGCTTGCCAGCTAGCTGTATACTGAGTATTGTACTTGGAATATACATGGTTTAATACTGCACGGAGGTATGCGGTGAGCGTAAGGCACGCACTGCTGGCGCTGCTCAGCGAGGAGCCGAAGTACGGGCTCCAGCTTCGCGAGGAGTTCGAGGCGCACACCGGCGAGGTGTGGCCGCTGAACGTCGGCCAGGTCTACACGACCCTGCAGCGGCTCGAACGGGACGGCCTCGTCGCCGCGGTCGGCGACGAAGGGCCGGCCGAGCCGGGCCCGCAGAAGGCCTACCGGATCACCGACGCGGGAAAGGCGGAGCTGGCCGACTGGCTGCGGACCGTGCCCGACCTGTCCACGCCGCCCCGCGACGACCTGGTGATGAAGATCCTCATCGCGGTCCGGGTGCCCGGCATCGACGTGCACGAGGTCATCCAGGCGCACCGCCGGTACCTGATCGAGCTCATGCAGGAGTGGACCAGGCTCAAGGAGGACGACGACGGCGCGGACCTCTCGTTCGCCCTGGTCGTGGACTCGGAGCTGTTCCGTCTCGACTCGGTCGTCCGCTGGCTGGACGCGGCCGAGGGACGGCTGCGGCGCGCGATGGCCGACGGCTGGACGCCCGCGCTCGGCGCGGCGGGCGCGCATGGGCCACAGGGCGCCGACGGCGCCCGACCAGGAGTAGCGCTGCCACGGCGGCGACTCGGCGTAAGGAGATGAGGCAGTGATGAACACCGATCAGGTAGTCCTCGAGCTGCGGTCGATCTCGAAGGTCTTCGGCAAGGGGGCGGCCGAGGTGCAGGCGCTGCGCGACGTCTCCATCAACGTCGCCAAGGGCGAGATGGTGGCGGTGATGGGGCCGAGCGGCTCCGGTAAGTCCTCGCTGCTCACCATCGCCGGCACGCTGGAGGAGCCGACCTCGGGCGCGGTGCTCATCAACGGCAAGGACGTGCACGCGATGTCGGCCGGCGCCAAGGCGCGGGTGCGCCGCCGCACGATCGGCTACGTCTTCCAGGACTTCAACCTGCTGCCCGGGCTGACCGCGGTGGAGAACGTGGCGCTGCCGCTCGAGCTCGACGGCGCCTCCATGCGCCGCGCGTACCAGGCCGGGCTCGCCGCCCTGGAGTCGCTCGGGCTCGGCGACCGCGCCCGGGCCTTCCCCGACCAGCTCTCCGGCGGCGAGCGGCAGCGGGTGGCGATCGCCCGCGCCACCGTCGGCGAGCGGCAGCTGCTGCTGGCCGACGAGCCGTCGGGCGCGCTCGACTCGGCCAACGGCGAGGGCGTGATGCGGCTGATCCACGCCGCCTGCAAGCGCGGCGTCGCCGCCGTCGTCGTCACCCACGACGCGCAGCTCGCCTCCTGGGCCGACCGGGTGATCTTCCTGCGCGACGGCCGCCTGGCCGACCAGACCGCGACCCCGGCCGGACCGGAATCGCTGCTTGAGAGCCCGTCATGAGCATGCTGACCTACGACCGCCAGGAACGGGTCCGCGAGCCCGTCGACCCGGGCCGCGCGCCCGCCGCCAGGCGCGCGCTGCTGCACTGGGGGCTGCGGCTGCTGCGCCGCGAGTGGAAGCAGCGGGTCATCATCGTCGTGCTGATCGCGGTCGCGACCGCGGCGATGATCCTCGGCACCAACGTCGCCTCGGCCACCCCGGGCACCCCGAACGCCAGCATCTACGGCACCTCGTCCACCCTGGTCATCCTCAACGGGAACACCCCGCACCTGGCGGCCGAGGTCGCCAAGATCACCAAGGCCTACGGTCCGGCCAGCGTGGTCGACGACCAGTCGCTGCCGACCGGCATCGCCGGCGGCGCCGACCTGCGCGCCCAGGACCCGAACGCCCCGTACACCAGGCCGCTGCTCGTCGCTCGACTCCGGCAGCTACCCGACGCGGGCCGGCCAGGTCGCCGTCACCGCCGGGCTCGCCCAGCTCTACGGGCTGAAGATCGGCTCTTCGTGGCACCTGCCGGGCAACGGCGGCACCCGCACGGTCACCGGCATCGTCGAGGACCCGTCCAACCTGAACGACGAGTTCGCGCTCGTCGCACCGGGGCAGCTCGCCCATCCTGCCCAGGTGCGGATCTTCCTCGGCGTGAGCGCGCTGTCCTCGGCCGTGTCGAACGGCGGCGACATCATCCCGGCCAGCGCGAACGTCTCGTATCCGCAGCCCTCCGACAGCCCGTTCGACCCGGCCGACGTGGTGCTGATCGTCTCGGTGCTCGGCCTGGTCTTCATCGGGCTGGTCGCCTCGGCCGCGTTCACCGTCATGGCGCAGCGCAGGCAGCGAGCGCTCGGCATGCTCTCCTCGCTCGGCGCGACCGAGGGCGACGTCCGGTTCGTGCTGATCATGGACGGCGCGATCGCCGGCCTGCTCGGCGCGGTCGTCGGCACCGCGATCGGGTTCGCGGGCTGGTTCTGGTACTACCCGCACCTGGAGATCGCCACCGCGCACCGCACCGACCCGCTCAACCTGTCCTGGACGACGCTGGTCATCGGCGTGATCCTGGCGATCGCCACCGCCGTCATCGCCGCCGCCTGGCCCGGCCGCGCCGTCAGCAAGGTGCCGACCGTGGCCGCGATCTCCGGCCGGGTGCAGCCGCCGCAGCGGATCGCCAGGTCATTGAAGCCCGGGCTGATCTGGGGCGGCGTCGGCCTGCTGGCCCTGTTCGCCTCCGGCGGCCTGAATGGCGGCCAGTCCGGCGGCACCCGGCTGCTCGTCCCCGGCGGCCTGATCGCGTGCGTCGTCGCGTGCGCGCTGCTGGCGCCGTTCTTCGTGGACGTGCTCTCGCGGCTGGCCGCGCGAGCCCCCCTGGCGGCCAGGCTGGCCCTCCGCGACCTGGAGCGGTACCGGTCCCGGTCGGGCGCGGCGCTGGCGGCGGTGTCGTTCGCGGTCTTCCTCGCGGTGATCATCACGATCTTCGCCAGCATCCGGTTCGACGACGCGCTCGACTACGCGGCCCCGAACCTGACCAGTCACCAGCTCATCCTCTACGCCCCCGGCAACGACCCCAACCAGGGCCAGTCCGGCCAGTACACCCCGGCCGCCAAGCTGGCCGCCGCCAGGCAGCAGGCCGACGCCATCGCCGCGCAGCTGCACGCGGCCGCTCCGCTCGAGCTCGAGCTGGCCATCTCACCGAAGGTCGCCGAGCCCGGCAACCCCACCCAGAACCAGCCGGCGAACGATCAACTCCACCATTCCCGGCGCGAGCTTCTCCGGCGAGCTCTTCGTGGCCACCCCGGCGCTGCTGAAGGCGTACGGAATCAGCCCGGGCGAGGTGAACCCGGACGCCGACATCCTCACCATGCGCCCGGGCCTGGCCGGCGTGAGCAGCCGCATTGCCCTCGTCTCGGGCGCGTACTTCGGGCTGCCGCCGAACGCGCCGCTCTGCCCGGCCGGCGACTGCATCGACACCCCGGTGATCCAGACGATCTCGGCGCTGCCGTCCGGCGAGCACGCGCCGAACACCCTCATCACCGAGAGCGCGGTCGAGCGCACTGGGCATGCAGGCGGTCCCGGTCGGCTGGATCATCCAGTCCCCGACCGCGCTCACCGCCGCGCAGATCAACGCCGCCCGGCAGGGCGCGCTCGCGGTCGGCGCCACCATCGAGACCAAGTCCGGCCAGCTCAGCCTGGGCGAGATCAGCGAGTACGCGACCATCGGCGGCATGGTGGTCGCGCTCGGCGTGCTCGCCATGACGGTCGGGCTGATCCGCGGCGAGACCGCCGGCGACCTGCGCACGCTCACCGCGGCCGGCGCGAGCGCCCGGATCAGGCGCGCGCTGACCGGCGTCACCGCCGGCGCGCTCGCGCTGCTCGGCGCCGTCCTCGGCACGGTGGCCGGCTTCCTGGCCGCGCTCGCATTCGCGCACAGCAGCGTCAGCGGGACGTTCGGCAACGTGCCCTGGATCGACATAGCGCTGCTGGTCATCGGCATGCCGCTGATCGCCGCGCGCCGCAGGCTGGCTCCTCGGCGGCCGCGCACCCGCCGCCGTCGCCCGCCAGGCCCTGGAGTAAAACCCGCCGCGCCTGGCGCTCCGGTCGCCTACGCCGTCGACACCGATGGGCGACGCCGAGGGACGGGCCGCCGTCCGTGCGAAGATGGATAACAGCAAGAAGCGGTCGCGCGGGCGGGCGCCGGGCTTTGCCCGGGGGACACGCCGGGAAAATCCCGGTATCCCGGCCATCGCGCGACTATCGTGTCCTTTCGTGACCGAGGCGCCGGCGTTCAGCGTGGTGGCGGATGTCGCGATCGTGAAGGGGGAGACGCCGGCCTCCGATCGGACCTGGCTGTCGTTCCCCGACGGGACCGCGCGCCGCGCGGTGGTGCATGTCAGTTCACGATCTGCCGCACCTGGTCGTCGAGTCGGCGTTCGACCTGGACGACGGGCTCTGGGGGACCCTCGCGGCGGGCGGCTACGCGCCCGCGAGCCGGGCCGCCACCCGCAGGAACAGCCGGATCAGGCTGGTCACGGACGCCGAGCCGGACGAGATCGCGGTCCAGGACCTGGCCCGCCCACGTCGTCGCCAAGGCGGCCGCCAACGCGGTGCTCAACCGGTGGGGCGACGGACCCGACACCCCCGCCGGGGTGCGGGCCGGCTGCGCAGGATCCGGTCCGGACGCGGCCGAGCTGGCCGCCCGGCTGGACGACGAGGCGATCCGCGTCGCCCGGGCCGGCGTGCAGCGCCTGTACCGGGAGTGGGCGGCGCTGCCGGTCGGCGGCACCCTCCGGGTGACCTGGCCGCTGCACGATAGCTGGCTGCGCCTGCTGTGACCACCGCAATCGCGCGGACGGAGGCGTTCGCGTGCCCTGCGCCAGCGACCGTCACGCGGTGGCCGCCGCCTATTGGCGTGCCGTTCACCATCGCGTCGTCCCGATCCGCGATCCTGCCGGGCGATGGCAATTACCGAGTCAACGACAACACTGGCATCATGGCGATGACCATGAATGGCATCGTGAGGAACGAGGGCCCCCGGCCCGGGGCAGGCCGCCGCGCCCGCGGGACCCGGCGTTGACGGGCGACGCGCCGGGCCGGTGAGCTGCGCGTCCTGATCGTCACCGACCAGTACGAGCCCATGGTCGGCGGCGTGCCGACCGTCACCAGGGAGCTGGCGCGCGGCCTGGCCGAGCGCGGGCACGCGGTGGAGGTGCTCGCCCCGTCAAGCACCGGCCGCAGCGCGACCAGGGCGGGCGGGCGGCTGACGGTGGCCCGCCGCGGCTCGGTCCGCTGGCCCTGGTACGAGGACCAGCGGCTCGGCTTCCTCAGCCGGTCGGCCGCGGGCGACCTCATCGGCGGCTTCGCGCCGGACATAGTGCACGTCCACTCGCCGCTGACGCTGGGCGCGGCGGCCCGGTCGGCCGCCCGGCGGCGCCGCGTCCCCGTCGTCTACACCAACCACTACCTGCCTGCCAACGTGCACCCGACCGCCGACCGGGCCGATCGGGCCGGAGCCGGGCGACGGCCCGCCGCGCCGGGTGATCCCGCCGTCGGCTCCACCACCCCGGCGACCCGGGTCTCGGCGGCCACCCGGGCCACGGCGGCGGCCGTCGGGGGCGCGGCCGGGGCGCTGTTCGACGTCGGCTTCTACGGGTACCTGACGACGTTCGCGAACCGGTGCGACCGGGTTACCGCGCCGACCGCGACCGCGCTGCTGCTGCTGCGCGACCACGGCCTCCGCGCGCCGTCCCAGGTCGTGTCGAACGGCGTCGACCTGGACGTCTACTCGCCCGGGGCGGCCGACGAGTCGCTCCGCCGCCGGTACGCGCTGCCCGCCGGCCGGCCGCTGGTCCTGTCGGTCGGCAGGCTCAGCCCCGAGAAGCGCGCCGATGTGCTGGTCGAGGCGCTGGCCACCCAGGACGTGGCCGACACGGTGCTCGCGCTGGCCGGCTCCGGCCCGGACGAGGGCAGGCTGCGGGAGCTCGCGGCGCGGCGCGGGGTCGCCGAGCGGGTGCGCTTCCTCGGCTTCATCCCCGGCACCGACCTGCCGGGCCTGTACCGGCTGGCGGACGTGTTCGCGATCGCGTCCGAGGCCGAGCTGCAGTCCCTGGTGACGATGGAGGCGATGGCGAGCGGGCTGCCGGTGGTCGCGGTCAACGCCGGCGCGCTGGGCGAGCTCGTGCACGCAGGCGAGAACGGCTTCCTGGCCAGGCCCGGGCGGGCGGCCGACGTCGCCGGGAGCCTTGACCTGCTCTGCCGCGACCCCGAGCTGCGCGCCCGGATGTCGAAGTCGGGGTTGCGGATCATCGCCGACCATGACCGGCATCGGCTGCTCGCCCGGTGGGAATCCATTTACGGTGCCCTTGCATCACGCGGTACGACATCAGAAGAGAAGGACAGGCAAAGGTGAGCGATGGCCAGCCCTGAACAGCCTCCCCTGCCGTTGCTCTTCCTCATCGGTGATACCGGCGGCGGGCATCGCAGCGCCGCCGCCGCCGTCCAGCAGTCGCTCGAGCGGGTGCGGCCCGGGCGGTTCGCGCCGGTCATCTGCGACCCGCTCCGCGGCCCGGACGTGCCCGGGCTGCTGCGCTGGTTCGCGGGCCTGTACGGCCTCTGCATCAGGCTCACGCCGTGGCTGTGGTGGTCGTTCTGGCGGACGAGCAACTCGCCGCTCGGGCTGCGGCTGCTCCGCCGCACGATCATGGCCCCGGTCTACGGCAGCGTCGAGCGGGCGGTCGAGGCCAGCCGCCCGGCCCTGATCGTGGCGTTCCACCCGATGACGGCGGACCCGGCCGTCCGGGCCCGGCGGGCCACCGGCACGACGGCGCCGGCCATCACCGTCGTCACCGACCTGGTGACCGCGCACCTGTCCTGGGTCGACGCGGACGTCGACCGGGTCGTGGTGCCGTCCGAGGTGGTCGCGGACCAGTGCGCCAGGGACGGCACCCCGGCCGGCCGCTACGTGCCGCTCGGGCTGCCGGTCGCGGCCGAGTTCTGCCGCCCGCCGCTCGACGAGGCGCAGCGGCGCGAGCTCAAACGCGAGCTCGGGCTCCGCGGCGAGTTCCTCGTCGTGCTCACCGGCGGGGCCGAAGGGTCCGGTCGGCTGCGCCGCTGCGCCGCCGCGATCCTGCGCCAGGTGGCGGACGTGGACGTCGTCGTCATCTGCGGCCGCAACCGCTCGCTGCGGCGACGGGTCGGCCGCCTGGCCGAGCGGACCGGGGACGGCCGGCTGACCGCGCAGGGCTTCGTCGGCAACATGGCCGACTGGCTGCGCTGCGCCGACGTCGTGGTCGGGAAGGCGGGCCCGGGCACGATCGCCGAGGCCACCTGCTGCGGCGCCCCGCTGGTGCTGACGTCGTTCGTGCCCGGCCAGGAGAAGGGGAACGCCGAGTTCGTGACCGACTCCGGGGCCGGGCTGTACGCGCCGCGGCCGCAGCAGCTGGCGGCCGAGATCGGCCGCCTCCGCCGTGACCCGGCCGCGCTCGGCGCCATGCGCGACGCGTCGGCGCGGGCAGGGCGCCCCGGCGCGGCGGTCGACATCGCCCGCTTCATCGCCGAGCTGGCCGACCCGGCCGAGGCGGCCCTGGCCGGCCTGACCGGCCCGGACGGGCCGGTCGGACGGGACGACGACGGCGTCGTCGGCTGGCCCAGCGAGCTGCTCCCGGCCCTGATGGCGGAGACCGCCGCATGGCAGCCGTTTCTCGGTGGCGGACGGGGCCGCTCCGACCGCGTCCGGGCATCCGTCTCGCTGCGGCGGCTGCGCCGCTCCGGGGTGCTCATCCGGGCCGCGCTCAGGGACCGGTAGGCGACAGCGCGTTTCACCGGTAATCTTCCACACCGCTGTCACCGATGTCGGTCAGCTGTCCGATGTCTGGGGGCATCGACGGCGGCACCATGTGTCAACTGACCGCGCGGCATCCTGCGAGCGTCTCCTCCTCCGCTCGCCGGCAGCCCGGTCACCGCACGGGGATCTTCCCGGCGGCTCTCCAGCCGCGCGGGCCGTGGCCGCGGCCCGCGCGGCAACTCATGGGCGGATTGCGCCGATCGCTATGTCCGAAACAGGGCGATCGTCATGGACAGTCCCAGATCGCGCGGTGCTGGGCTCGGAGGCGGCCGCGGGGCAGGCTTAGACCACCCGTGTACTGACGCCGCATCGATATACGCCACCTGACCGATGTCTGCTGGCGCTATTCGCAGCACCATTTGACAGCCAATACGCGCATGTCAATTCACCATCTGATACACCTCGGGCCTCGCCTCATGCGGCAGGTGCGGTCGGAGGGAACGCGAGGAGCAGCCCGTGTTCGTTCATGCCCTGTCCGGGGCAGCGTCGTTCGCCGCATGCCTACGACTGTTTCGGTCCTACCCGCTTGCCGTCTCGCCCTGGTCGGCGGACGGCACGAACCGGTCGATAGTGCTGCGGTACCCAGGCGCTGACGAGGATCGCGCGTCCGGGAAGAACGGCTTCTTCGTCTTGAGTCAGGACACGGCCGAGCACTTCGTGCTGAGACCCTGGGCGTGCGGCCAGGCGGGCGACCCGGCCCCCTCCGGCCGCCCCGGGGGGTTCAGCTACCAGGAAATACGCCCGGTCGACCCGGTCCCGGCCGCCGTCCACCAGGTGATCGCCGAGGGCATGCCGGTCCCGCGCGACGGCGCGCTGCTCGGCTGGGTCAGCGACCGCCAGGCGCTGGTGCTGCTCTCGGTGTACCACGGCAAACCGGGCAGCCCGCTGCCGGGCGGCCCCCAGATCCGGGTGCTGCCGCTGGTCGGCAGCGAGCCGCTGCGCTGGCCCGAGTTCACCGTCAGCCCGCTCGAGGACGGACGGCTGTGGGAGTACCTGGACCGGGGCGAGCTGGTCGACCTCGCCCCGGTGATCTCGGCCGCGCCGGACCACGGGTTCTGGGTGCCCGTCGCAGAACCTCCGGCGGGCCAGCCGGGCGCACGGCTGCGTGGTCATCAGCCGCAGCCTCCCCGCCACCGAGTTCTGGCTGCCCGCGGGCGTCTACATGGACCACTGGATGCTGCGCGAGGGCGTTCCCGCCCCGCCCGCGAGTCACCTCCTCGGGCTGCCGGGCACGATCGACCTGGCCCGCCGGGTGACCCTTACCGGGGTGGCTTGACCGCCTGGAGCGTGTAGCTGTGCGCTAGCCGAGCCGGGCGGTCGGCCAGCCGCCACTCGTTCCCCTCGATCTGCTCCATCCGGCCGGGGAAGGCGTTCCACGGCACGCTGTCGTGCTCGACCAGGCCGGTGAGCGCCAGGCCCTGGTCGAGGAGGGCGGTGACGATCTCGCCGAGGCCGTGGTTCCACTCGTGGCTGACGTTCTGGGTGAAGACCTGGTCGGTGTCCACGTAGGTGCCGCCCTCGGTCCAGGTGAGCGGCTCCGGCTGCTCGAAGTACGGGTACTTCACCAGCAGGTCGTCGTCGCGGTCGTCGATGGTCCACAGCATCGGGTGGCCCTCGCGGATGAACAGCCGTCCGCCCGGGCGCAGCAGCGCCGCGACGACGCCGGCCCAGCGGCGGATGTCGGGCAGCCAGCAGAGCGCCCCGATCCCCGTGTAGACGAGGTCAAAGGCGCCCGCCCCGAGCACGTCGGCCGCCGCGTACACGTCCGACTGGACGAACGTCGCGTCGGCCCCGGTCGCGGCGGCGAGCCTCGTCGCCGCCTCGACGGCCGGCCCGGAGAAGTCGAGCCCGGTCATCGAGGCGCCGAGCCGGGCCAGCGACACCGTGTCGGTCCCGATGTGACACTGCAGGTGCACGCCGCGCAGGCCGGCGATGTCGCCGAGCAGTGGCCGGTCGAACTGGACGACGTCGCTGAGGTAGTCCGGCTCGGCGCGGAACCTCGGCACGCAGTAGAAGGCGGACGCCACGTGCGCGGGCACCCGTTCGTCCCAGTTCGCGCGGTTATCGTCTCGGTAGTCGGTCACCGGCCGACTATGCCACACGGTCGTCTCCCGCCGCGATTTGTTTTCCCAGGCCAGACCCCGCTGGTGGGGATTGTCGGTGGGTTCGACTAGCTTGATCGCCATGCCAGCACGGTGGAGCGCCGACCGCGTTCTCGACCTCGCACCGGACGAGTCCTCGCGCCGTTCCGGTGCCGGGCTCGGGCGGCCGGCCCCGTGGAGCGGCGCGGGCGTCGCCGGCGACCTGCTGTGGGGGCTGTGCGCGGGCTCGGGCAAGAACCCGTACCAGGTCGTGGTCGACCTCGGCGGGCCCGCCTACAAGTGCACCTGCCCGTCCAGGAAGTTCCCCTGCAAGCACGCGCTCGGGTTGCTGCTGAACTGGGCCCATGGCACCGTGCCGGAGGAGAGCGCCCCGGCTGACTTCGCCGCCGCCTGGCTGGCCGACCGCCGCGCCCGGGCGGAAAAGGCAGAAAAATCAGTCGTCCGAACGGACCCGGCCGACTCTGGCTCGTCGGCCGCTTCCGGCCCCATGGCGGACGCATCCGCGGCGGGCGAGACCGCCGCCGGGCGCCAGGCCAGGCAGCGCGCCGACCAGCGCGCCGAACGGGTCGCGAACGGCCTGGCGGAACTCCGGTCCTGGCTCAGGGACCAGATCCTGGTCGGCCTGTCGGCCGCGTCGTCGCCCACGCCGGCGGTCGCGCGGGCGGCGGCGCCGGCCCGCGGTCACGCGAGCGAGATCGCGGCGCGGATGGTCGACGCGCAGGCGCCCGGCGTGGCCGGCGTCCTGCGCGGCCTGTCCGAGGTTCCCGGGTCCGGGGAGGGGTGGCCCGGCCGGCTCCTGGGGGAGTACGCGCAGCTGCACCTGCTCGCCCGGGCGCACCAGCGCCTCGGTGACCTGCCGCCGGAGCTCGCCGCCACCGTCAGGTCGAGGATCGGGTACCCGACCAGCCGGGCGGACGTGCTCGCCCGGCCCGCCGTCACCGACCGGTGGGCGGTGCTCGGCGCCCGCGACCTGGTGGACGGGAACGTCCCCGGACGCCGGATCTGGCTACGCGGGCGCGACAGCGGCCGGTGGGCGATGCTGCTGACGTTCGCCGCGCCCGGCGGCGGCGGGTTCGGGCGGTCGGGCGGCTGGCAGGATCCGGACACCGCCCGGCTGCGGCCGGGAACCGAGCTGGACGCGAGCCTGCACTACTACCCGGGCCAGCCCGCGCTGCGGGCGGCTGCGGGGGAGCGGGAGGCGCAGCCGGCCCGGGCGCAGCGGCCGGTTCCGGCCGGCGACGTCGCTGCCCTGCTGGCCGGGTACGCGGCCGGTCTCGAACAAGATCCCTGGCTGACCGTGTGGCCGGCCCTGCTGACCGGAACACCGGTCCCGCCCGGTGGCGTCGGTGGCGTGGGCGGCGGCCCGCTCGCAAACCGGTGGCGGCTGATCGACCGGGCCGGGGCGGCGGTGCCGCTGGCGGACCGGGAATCGCTCTGGACGCTGCTGGCCGTGTCCGGCGGGCACCCGGTCACGGTCGCGGGCGAATGGCACCCGGACGGCCTGCTGCCGCTCACGGTGTGGCACGGCGACCGGGCGGTGGCGCTGTGACCGCAGCGCCCGGCGACCGGTCACCGGGACCGGAGAACGGCGACAGCGCGTCGTTCCGCGAGCGGTCAGCGCGACCGGACGGCGGCGGCGCCGGCGCGTCGTTCGATGACTTGGTGACGGCCGCGACCGTTGGCCTGTCCCGCAAGCCCTTCGCCGTCACCGCGCTGGACGGCCCGGCCGCCGCCGTGGCCGGGGTGCTCGACGCCGGTGATCCGGCGACTGCCCTGCTCGACGCGGCCGCCCTGATGACGGTCGCTCGACGGGCCGGGTTCCGGCCGGAACGGCGCAGCGCTGGCCGGCGCGTTGGCCGAGCAAGCGTCGACCGAGCAAGCGTCGGCCGAGCAAGCGTCGGCCGAGCAGGCGTCGGCCGAGCAGGCGTCGCCGAAGGAGGCGGCGCCCGAGCTGTCGGCGCGGGCGGAGCGGGCGCTCCGGCAGCTCGGCGGCGCGCAGCTGGCACCCGGGTTCGCGGCCGGCGACAAGGAGCTGCTCGCGGACCTGCTCAAGGCGGCGGGCGACGCCGGGTACGTGGCGTCGGCGCCGCTGCTGCCGGACCTGCTCGACGCGGCCGTCCGGACGACCGCGCTTCGGCCGGTCGTGGCCGCGGTCCTCGGTGTCCGGGGCCGATGGCTGGCCGGGCACCGGACCGACTGGCAGCGGGTCATGGAGGCCGGTCCGGCGGCAACGGTTCGCGTGGATGACCCCGAGGTCTGGCGGACCGGCAGCCGGGCCGACCGTCACGCGTACCTGGCCGCCCTGCGCGACCGCGACCAGAACGCCGGACGCGAGCTGCTGGCGGCCGACTGGGCCCGGCTGCCCGCCGACGAGCGGGCGGCGCTGCTCGCCGCCCTCGCCCGCGGCTTGTCAGCCGGTGACGAAGCGTTCCTCGACGCCGCGCTCGACGATCGGGCCGCCGCCGTTCGGGTGATCGCGCAGCGCCTGCTCACGCGCCTGCCGCGCTCCCGGTTCAGGGAACGGGCGACCGACCGGGCCGCGGCCGTGCTCCGGCTGGAGCGCCAGAGGCAACGCCAGAGCCTGGCGGTCACCCGGCCGGCCAGCCCGGACGCCGCCGCCGTGCGGGACGGGATCGACGGCCGCCCGCCGTCACCCGCCGTCGGCGTGGGCGCGTGGCTGCTCACCCAGCTGATCGCGGCCGTCCCGCTCGCCGCCTGGACCGGCCTGTTCGGCCTTTCGCCGGGCGAGATCGTCGCGCTGCCGGTAGAGCCGCCGCTCGACGCCGCGCGTCGGCTGGACGTGCACGCCGGCTGGCGGCTGGCCGCCGTCCGCCAGGGCAGCCCCGAGTGGGCGCAGGCCCTGCTCGCGGCGGGCGATCCGGACGACGGCGGCGGCCGCCCGCCGGCCGCGTGGCCGGACGACCAGCGGCTCGCGGCCGCCCTGCCGCCGGCCACGCGCGCCGAGCGGGCCGCGGCGCTGCTGGCCGGAACTAAGCTGACCCCGGGGCCTGCGGCCGCCAACCAGGCGATCGCCGAGGTCGCCGGCGCTCCGATGCCGTGGCCCGGTGGGCTCGCCGACGCCGTGGTCACCATCCTCGGCCGGGCGGCGCCGCTGGCGGCGCTGCCGCGACTGCCGCGAGGGCTGCTCGACCTGGCGGCCCGGGGCCTACCCGCGACCGGCGGCCGAGACTACGCCGCCGAGCTGACCCGGCTGGCGGACGCCCATCCGCAGAACTGGACGCCGCTGGTGCGGAAGACCGCAGAAACCATCCTGCTCCGCCGTGCCTTCCTCGAGGAGATCCGTTGATCGCCAAAGCCACCGACAACGCCCGACCAGACACCACCGGAGCAAGCGCCCCCAGCACCACTCACACTTCCAGCACCACGGGCACCTCCGGCACCACCACCACGGGTGCAATGGGTGGCGCGCAACTGCTGCGCCCGCACGCCGAGCAGACCTACGCCGGCGAGTTGGCCGCCCTCGCCGCCGCCGACGATCGCCCCCGACCGCCCTCCTGGCTGCTGTCGCCCCAGGCGGTGGTGACCTACCTGCTCGGCGGGACGCTCGTCGACGGCACCGTGATCACGCCGAAGTACGTCGGGCCGCGCCGCCTCATCGAGGTCGCGGTGGCGACGCTGGCCACCGACCGGGCCCTGCTGCTGCTGGGCGTCCCCGGCACCGCCAAGACGTGGGTGTCCGAGCACCTCGCGGCGGCCATCTCGGGCGACTCCACGCTGCTGGTGCAGGGCACCTCGGGCACCGCCGAGGAGGCGATCAGGTACGGCTGGAACTACGCGCGGCTGCTCGCCGAGGGCCCGTCCAAGGGCGCGATGATGCCGTCGCCAGTGATGACGGCCATGGCCGAGGGGCGGATCGCGCGGGTGGAGGAGCTGACCCGGATCCCCTCCGACGTGCAGGACGCGCTGATCACGATCCTGTCGGAGAAAACGCTGCCGGTCCCTGAGCTCGGCATCGAGGTGCAGGCGGTGCAGGGCTTCTCGGTCATCGCGACCGCCAACGACCGGGACCGCGGCGTGAACGACCTGTCGTCGGCCCTCCGCCGCCGGTTCAACACCGTGGTGCTGCCGCTGCCGGGCACCGAGGACGAGGAGGTCGACATCGTCGCCCGCCGGGTCGCCCAGCTCGGCCGGGCGCTCGAGCTGCCCGAGGTACCCTCGGCCCTCGAGGAGATCCGACGGGTGGTGACGATCTTCCGTGAGCTGCGCTCCGGGATCACCGCCGACCAGCGAACCCGGCTGAAGTCACCGACCGGGACGATGTCCCCGGCCGAGGCGATCTCGGTCATCACCAGCGGTATCGCGCTGGCGGCGCACTTCGGCGACGGGGTCCTGCGGCCGGCCGACGTGGCCGCCGGGATCGTCGGCGCGGTGATTAAGGACCCCGTCACCGACGGCGCGGTCTGGTCTGAGTACCTGGAGGCCGTCGTCCGCGAGCGTCGCGGCTGGGATGACTTCTACCGGGCCTGCCGCGAGGTAAGCGGATGACGGGTTCCCCCGACGGCCAGACGGCCGTCGCGGTGCTGGGCATCAGGCATCATGGACCGGGTTCGGCGCGGTCGGTGGTGGCCGAGCTCGACCGGCTCCGGCCCTCGGCCGTCCTGATCGAAGGACCCGCCGACGCCGACCCGCTGCTCGCGCTGGCGGCCGACCCGGGCATGGTGCCGCCGGTGGCGCTGCTCGCGTACGCGCCCGACGAGCCCCGGGTGTCGGCGTTCTGGCCGTTCGCGGTCTTCTCGCCGGAATGGCAGGCGCTCTCGTGGGCGGCCGCTCACGGGGTGCCGGTGCGGTTCTGCGACCTGCCGGCCGGGATGGTGCTGGCTGGCCAGCATGAAGACGGACAGCCGCGACCCGGAGCGGAGGGAGCCCGCGCCCCAGCAGGCAGGCCTCACCCGCGAACGGACGGTGGCCATCCTCGCGGAAGCGGAAGCCGAGCTCGACCCGATCGGGCAGCTCGCGGCGGCGGCCGGCTACGACGACCCGGAGCGCTGGTGGGACGACGTCATCGAGGCCCGAGCGCAATCGCCCGATCCGGAAGCCGCCGTGTTCGCCGCCATCGGCGAGGCCATGGCCGAGCTGCGAGCCGGCCGGAGCGGCAGCGCGGTTGAGCAGCGCCGTGAGGCGCATATGCGCCAGACGCTGCGGGCGACGCTCAAGGAAACCAACGGGACGGTGGCGGTCGTCTGCGGTGCCTGGCATGTTCCCGCGCTGACCGCGCCGCTGCCGCCCGCCTCGAGGGACGCCGCGCTGCTGCGCGGCGTGCCTAAGCGCAAGGCGGCGCTCGCCTGGGTGCCGTGGACGCACTCCCGGCTGGCGTCCGCGTCCGGTTACGGCGCCGGGATCACGTCGCCGGGCTGGTACCAGCACCTGTTCTCGGTCCCCGATCAGACCATTGTCCGCTGGCTGACCCGGGTAGCCGGGGTGCTGCGCGGCCACGACCTCCCGGTTTCTTCGGCGCACATCATCGAGGCGGTGCGGATGGCCGAGACCCTGGCCGTCATCCGCGGCCGTCCGCTGGCCGGTCTGGCCGAGGTCAGCGAGGCGGCCAAGTCCGTCATGTGCGACGGTGACGATCTCGCGGCGGCGTTCGTCACCCGTGACCTGGTCGTGGGCGAGGCGCTCGGCGCCGTCCCCGACGGCGCGCCGCCGGTGCCGCTCGACGCCGACCTGCGCGCCCGAGCCCGGGCGCTCAAGCTGAAGATAGACCCGCTGAGCCGAACGCTCGCGCTTGACCTGCGCAAGGAGACGGACCGCGGCCGCTCGGTGCTGCTGCACCGGCTGGGCGTGCTCGGCATCGGCTGGGGGCAGGTCACGGCCGACCTGGTCCGTGGCACCGGCACCTTCCACGAGACCTGGATCCTGCGCTGGCGTCCCGAGTTGGCGGTGGAGATCATCGACGCCGCCGTCTGGGGCACCACGGTGGAGTCCGCCGCGACCGCGAGGATCGTGTCGGTCGCATCGCCGGGCTCGCCGCTGGCGGACGTCACCCGGGCGGTCGAGCAGGTGCTGCTGGCCGACCTGTCGGAGGCGCTCGAACCGGTGCTGCGCGCGCTCGACGCCTCGGCCGCGACCGAATCCGACGTCACCCGCCTGATGGCCGCCGTCCCCGCGCTGGTGCGCGCGATCCGCTACGGCGACGTTCGCGGCACCGCCACCGGCGCGCTCTCGGCCGTGGTGGACGCGCTGACCGTCCGGGTCTGCGCCGGGCTGCCCGCCGCCGCCGGCGGCCTGGCCGACGACGCGGCCTCGACGCTCCGGGCGTCGCTCGACGCCATGCACGCGGCGCTCGGACTGCACGCGCACGGGGAGCTTGGCGGGCAAGCACGAGACCGCTGGATGGCGGCCCTGTCCGCGCTCGACGGGCGCCGCGACGTGCACGGCCTGGTCGCCGGGCGGGTCGTGCGGCTGCTCGCGGACGGCGGGGCGCTGTCCTCGCGGGAGGCGGCCGACCGTTTCACCGCCGCGCTCTCGGTCGGCGTCCAGGCGGCCGGCAAGGCGCAGTGGGCCGAGGGGTTCCTGTCCGGTAGCGGGCTGCTGCTCGCCCACGACCGGGATCTGCTCGCGATTCTCGACCGGTGGGTGGCATCCCTGTCAGCGCAGGAGTTCCTGGACGCGCTGCCGCTGCTGCGGCGCACGTTCGGAGAGTTCGCGCAGCCCGAGCGGTCGAGCATCGGGCGGGCGGCCAGGCAGCTGTCCGGCGGCGGCAGCCGCCCGCGCGGCGTCGGCTCTCACGGCGACGGTCGGGGCGACGACGGCGAGATCGACGCCGAGCGGGCGGCGGGGGCACTGCGGACGGTCGCCCTCATCCTGACGACACCATCGGAAGGACCTCGATGAGCGCTCAAGACCCGGCTGCGCCCCATGACCAGGCGACGGATGAGCGCGAGCGGCTGCGCCGCTGGCGGCTGCTGCTCGGCTCGCCCGACGATGAGGGGGGCCCTGGCCTGTCAGCCGCCGATCAGGCCATCGATGCGGCCCTGGCTGCGCTCTACAACGAGGGCGACGGCGTCGGCGCTGGCGGGCAGCAGGGTCGTGGCGGCTCCTCGACCGGGGGGCCCGGGCGATCGGCCGGGCTCGGCGCGTCCGCACCGAAGGTCGCACGCTGGCTGGGCGACATCCGCACCTACTTTCCGTCCACGGTCGTGCAGGTGATGCAGCGGGACGCGATCGACCGTCTTAACCTGCGGCAGCTGCTGCTCGAGCCGGAGATGCTCGAGTCGGTCGAACCGGATGTGCACCTGGTTGGCACGCTGCTCAGCCTGAACCACCTCATGCCGGAGACGACGAAGGCGACCGCCCGTCAGGTCGTCGCCCGGGTCGTCGCGGAGATCGAGCAGCGGATCGCGAACCGCACCCGCGCGGCCGTCTCCGGCGCGCTCAACCGGGCGACGCGCAGTCGCCGCCCCCGGGCGCGCGACATCGACTGGAACCGCACGATCGCCGCCAACCTCACCCGCTACCAGCCCGCCCACCGCACGGTCATCCCGGAGCGCCTGGTCGGCTACGGGCGGCGGCAGCAGGTGATGGCCCGGGACATCGTGCTGGCCATCGACCAGTCCGGGTCGATGGCGTCCTCGGTGGTGTACGCATCGGTCTTCGGGGCCGTGCTGGCGTCGATCCGGTCGCTGCGGACGTCGCTGGTTGCCTTCGACACGGCCGTCGTCGACCTCTCAGCCCAGCTATCGGACCCGGTCGACGTCCTGTTCGGAGTCCAGCTCGGCGGCGGCACCGACATCAACCAGGCGATCGCCTACTGCCAGGGGCTGATCACCCGGCCCAGGGACTCGATCTTCGTGCTGATCTCTGACCTGTACGAAGGTGGCGTCCAGGAGGAGATGCTGGCCCGGATGGGCGACCTGCACGCGGCGGGCGTGCAGGTCGTTGTCCTGCTGGCGCTGTCGGACGAGGGCGCGCCGTCGTTCGACGCCGCCAACGCCGCCGCGCTGGCCGCCCTCGGCATCCCCGCGTTCGCCTGCACGCCGGACGCCTTCCCGGAATTGCTCGCGCTCTCGATCGAAGGCGGCGACATCGAGTCCTGGGCGCACCGCAACGCCCAGGCCGCCCGGTGACAGAATCTCCCCGTGGCCGAGGAGGAGCAGCAGCTCGATGGCGGGAACGTCGGCGGCGCCGTCCGGGCAGGCAACACCGTCCGCCGCGCCGCCGGTCCCTGGACGCCGGCCTGGGACTTCGCCGGGCCCGCTACACCGGAATGGGACCTGGCCTTCGCCGCCTTCAGCTGGGTGCCCCTGCACGCCCGGCACGTTGTCGCCGCGGAGGGGTTCACCGACTTCGCGGCCAGGCCCGGCCGACTGCGGCGGTTCCTCCGCGCATACGGCTGGACGGCAACCGAAGCGGAGTTCCTTGAGGTGCTGCGGGCGCGCGTCCAAGCCCACGCCGACGGGATCCGCGGTAACGCCGCTGCCGGCGACGAGGTGTTCGGGCGGCTGCTCAGCCAGGGGGTTGCCGACGACCTCGACCGGGCCCTCGCCGAACTCCGCAATTTCCCGGGATAGCACCCCCGGCTCAACCGCAACCCGGACCGCAGACGTCCGCGAGGTTAGATAAGTGTGTCCATTAGGTAAGCCTCTATCCGCAGCAATCGCTTCGAAAAAGGATTAATATTCGAGTATTAACTTAAAAGTCATCGGGAGGAGGAAGCCTGATGGAACAGGAGCCGGGCCAAGACCCAGACCACGACGGCGCCTCCGACCCGCAGCCGGGCCAGGGTTCCCCCAGCCCGGCCGGCACAGGCCTCCCCGGTGACGCGGCTTCTCCAGGCGCTCCCGCTCCCGCCCCCGCCCCCGCCCCCGCTTCCGACTCCGGCTCAGCATCCAGCTCCGGCGCTTCCGCCGAGGCCGACGCCGCCAACGCCGCCAACGCCGCCTCCGGCGCGCCCGGTGCCGATGCTGGGGCCGGTGCCGGTGGCGATGGCGAGAGCGTTTTCGGCCCGTGGGACGCGCTGGAGGGCGCGCTCAGGGCGGCGAGGGAGCGGGAGGAGCTGCTGGCCGGGTTCGCCCCGGGCGGCGTCTGGGACCAGCATGCGCCCGGCCCGGAGCTGGCCGCCGCCGTCGCCCGGGGGGCCGGCCCGGACTGGCGGTGCGCGGCGGCGACCGGCCAGGAGCGGATCGGCCTGCTGCGCGCGATGGCGGCGCTCCAGTCCTGGTCGGGCGCGGGGCTGCTGGGCGTGATCCGCTCCCTGATCCGCGACGACGACCCGGCGTTCCTGCGCCGCCCGAGGCACGGGGACCTGCCCGACGAGTGGGACGACTCCCTGGTCCACGAGATCGCCCTCGCGCTGGCGGTCTCGACCCCGTCGGCGGGCAAGACGACCCAGGCGGCGTGGGAGCTCGGCGCCCGGCTGCCGGGAGTGGAGCTCTTGCTGCGGGACGGCACCCTCGACCTGCCGCGGGCCAAGCTGATCACCGAGGTCTTCGCCGAGCTGTCCGACGAGGACTGCGCCCGGGCGGAGGAGCTGCTGCTGCCGGAACTGACGACCCCGCCGCGCAAGACCTACACCCAAATCGAGCGGATCGCCACCGCCATCGCGGCAGCCGTCGACCCGGAGCTGGCCGAGCGGCGGCGCAAGGCGGCGGAGAAGCACCTGTCCCGGGTGACGATGTTCCGCGAGTCGTCCGGCGCGGCCGGGCTGTCGGGCCGCGACCTGCCGGTCGGCGAGACCCTGGCCGCCTACGCCAGCCTCGACGCCCGCGCCCGGCTGTACCAGGAGTCCGGGGCGTTCCCGGGCGAGCGGCTCGACCGGCTCCGGGCGGCGGCCTACCTCGACATCCTCAACGGCATCTCCGCCGACGACCGCATCGCCTGCGGCCACCTCAGCTCCGACCCCGCCCCCGACACCGGTCCCGGTGACGCCCCCGACGACGACGCCCCCGACGACGACGCCCCCGACGACGACGCCCCCGACGACGACGGTCCCGCCGACGACGGTCCCGCCGACAGCGGCGGCCCGGGTGACGGCGGCTGGGACGGCCCTGGGTCGGGCGGGTCGGACTGCCCCTGCGACGAGTGCGACGGCCGCTGCGCGCCCACCGACAACAATGACTACGTCGACGATGAACCGGAAGACGACGAACCCGACGACGAACCGGGCGACGAGGACGTGGGTGACGGCGAAGCGCCCGACCGCGGCGGGCCTGACGACGGCGGA
Source organism: uncultured Actinomycetota bacterium (assembly GCA_963836195.1). Lineage (GTDB taxonomy): Bacteria > Actinomycetota > Actinomycetes > Streptosporangiales > Streptosporangiaceae > Trebonia. The sequence goes on from CAWIIX010000030.1 coordinate 743,131, forward strand.
CCGGGCGACCGCGAACCGAACGATGGCCAACCGGAAGAAGGTCCCGGGAACGGGAGCCCGCGAAGTGGCGGTCAGCCACCCGCCCCCAGCGGCCGCAGCGGCGACGGGCCGACCGGTGGCAGTCCGAGTCCCGGCGGCGACGTGGGATCGGCCCCTCCGGCATCGCGATCGCCGTTCCTGCGGCCGCCCGACGGGCCCCCGCCGACGCTGACCGACCTGGTGCTCCCGCTCGCCACTCTCCTCGGCCTGGCCGAACGCCCCGGCGAGGGACACGGCCTCGGCGCCCTCGACCCCGCTCTGTGCCGCGCCCTCGCCGCCACCGCAGCCCTCAGCCGTTACACCACCCTCTGCGTCACCGTCACCAACGCCGACGGCATCGCGATCGGCCACGGCTGCGTCAAGCCCGGTCGGCTCGCCGGCCCGCCCGCAGGACCGCCCCCGCCCCTGATCGCGCTCCCGGCCCGGATCAATCTCACCGTCACCGCGGGCCGACTGGCAGAACTACTTGCACGGCCGCAGATCGGGCCTCCCGGACCTACGGGACCTCCAGAGCCTCCAGGACGAGGACTACCTCCTGGATCTCCGCGGACCGGCTGGGCGCTCGCCCGCCGTGGCGCCGGCCCGCCCGCTGACCCGGACTGGTGCGGCCCCTGGGCGCTCACCCTGCCCTGCGGCCTGGAGCTCGCCGTGGACCTGGAGCCCGTGCCCACGTTCGACTGCGACCACCGCCACGAGTCCCGCGCCTACCAGCCCAACGCGACCCTCCGCCACCTCGTCCAGATCCGCGACTACACGTGCACGTTCCCGCCCTGCAACCGCCACGCAAGGGACTCAGACTTCGAGCACGCGGTGCCGTACGACCAGGGCGGCCGGACCTGCGCGTGCAACGCCGGGGCCCGGAGCCGCAAATGCCACCGGGTCAAGCAGTCGCCGGGCTGGAGCGTCACCCAGCCCAGGCCCGGCTGGCACCAGTGGACCACTCCCCGCGGCCGCACCTACACCCAAGGCCCCAAGCGGTACCCAGTCTGAGCAGGCAGCAGGCAGCAGGCAGCAGGCAGCGGGTAGGCAGCAACGGGCTTAGTAGACCAACTCGTGCTGCCACTCGGTCTCCGGCTGATTCTCCAGTTCGAGGTATGCCTTGGCGATCTCGGCCTGCTCGAACCGCGGGGCGCTGCCGATCGTCGCCGTGATCGTGACGCTGGTCGCGTGCACGCCCGTCCCCGCCAGCTGATCGTGAAGCACTTCCACGTAGGCGCGCAGCCCGGCCTTGCCGACGGAGAGCGAGGCGAACTTCTTGGAGGGGTGCAGCGCGTAGCCGCCGCCGGTGAACAGCAGGGTGCCGCGGCCATCGCGCAGCTTCGGCAGAACGGCGTCGGCCGCCACCCGGGCGCCGAGGATGTTGACGGCCGTATTGAGCGCCCACTTCTGGTCGTCGCCGCCGGTCGGCGCGTCCGGGGCGAGCACCCCAACGTTGTAGACGAGCACGTCCGGCGCCCCCATCTCGGTGATCACGGCGCTGAGCGACGTCGCGCAGGTTGACGGGGTCGGCGGCGTCGGTGACGTAGCCGCGGGCGTCCAGGCCGGTCGAGGCCAGCTCCTTGGCGAAGGTGTCAAGCTTCGCCTTATCGCGGGCGAGCATGGCGACTGGGTGTCCGGCGTTGCCGAATATGCGCGCGAGCTCAAGGCCGAGGCCCGGCCCGACGCCGACGATTACTGCGGTTCCACGGGACATGGCGGTCCTTTCTTCGATGGGCTGCTCCGCCTCTTCCGTAGGGGAGCTCGGTCACGTCAGGCTCGCGGATGGTCCGCGTCGAGCGGCACGGAGGCCGCGCTGATCACCTCGAAGGAGATCCCCTCGGGTCGCGTGACCGTGTTCAGGGTCCAGTCGCCGAGCACCCTCAGCCGGTTGCCCGACATCGCGGTCAGGTGATAGCCGCGGGTGACGGCGTTGGCAACCGGCCCGGAGAGCGGGATGTTGAGCGGGTTCGCGGCGGCCGCGGCCCCGCCCAGATCAACCAGAAAGCCCTCGTCGTGGTGCTTGTACGGCTTGGCGGTGCCGTGGCCGAGGGAGGCGGCGACGTTCCTGGCGACCTGCCTGCCCTGTCGCATGGCGTGCTGGGCGGTCATGCCGCAGACCTGGCCGGGGCGGGTCAGGTCGGGCACGGCGGCGCAGTCACCGCACGCGTAGTTGTCCGGAGCGCCGGGGACCGACATGAACTCGTCGACCACCAGCCGCCCGCGGTCGGTCTTCAGGTCCAGGCCGTCCACGAGCGGATCCGGGCGGACCCCGACGCACCAGATCAGGCAGCGGGTCGGCACCGTCTCCCCGGTCGACAAGATGACATGGCCGGGCATGGCCTTGGTGACCGACTGGCCGGTGCGCACCTGCACCCCGCGTCGGCGCAGCACCCGGTCGGCGGTCTTCGACAGCCGCGGGTCGAGTTCGGGCAGCAGCCGCGGCGCGGTGTCGAGCAGCATCCACCGGATCTCCTGGCCGAGCAGGCCGGGCATGGTCGTGGCCAGCCGGGTGGTCAGGAGCTGACCCTGCGCCACGACTTCGGTGCCGGTGTAGCCCGCGCCGACCACCACGAAGGTGCACCGCGCCGCGCGCTCAGCCGGATCGGTGGCGACCGAGGCCAGCTCGAGCTGCCGGGTGATCTCGTCACGGAGGAACACCGCCTCGGCGATGCTGCGGAACCCGTACGCGTAATCGGCGATACCGGGGATCGGCAGTAGCTTGTTCACGCTGCCAGCGGTCAGGATGACCCGGTCGTACGCGACCTCACCCGACGAGCCCTCGGGGCCGGCCCAGCTCACCGACTTTTGCGTTGGGTCGACGCCGGTCACCGTGCCGAGGACGAACCGCACCTTGGGCAGTCGCCGCGGCAGCGACGCGCACACGTGGGCCGGGCTCCACCAGCCCGCCCGTCACCTGTGGCATCAGCGGCAAGTAGAGGAAGTAGTCGGTTGAGTTGATCACGACGATCTCGGTCGTGTCACCCACCAGGCTCGATAGCTCCCGCGCGGCGTTGAAGCCGGCGAACCCGGCCCCCACGATCACCACGCAGTCCCTTTTCTGCGACTTCTCCTTCGCTTCCGGCCTCTCCAGCACTTGCGACTCAGCCATCTTGGCTCCCGCCCGTCAAAGGTTGGTCCCACCCTCCACCGTGCGTCCGCCGGCGGGCTCTCGCGCCCGTGGAAACCCCTGGCCCCGGCCCTGACCTGCCCGGGCTGGTGGTTCAGCTGCCCGCGGTCCCGATCCGGTGGTCGGCCGACCACTGATAACAGTAAGAAGCGCGGAGCGCCTAAACGCTCGGGTCCGGCTCGTAGAGGGGGAAGTGGCAGGCGGCCAGGTGGCCGTCGGCGGTGAACGGGCGCAACGGCGGTTCCTCGGCCGCGCACAGGTCCTGAGCGCGCGGGCAGCGGGTGCGGAACCGGCAGCCGGACGGGGGAGCGACCGCCGAAGGGAGCTCGCCGCGGACGCCCTGGTTCTCCTTGGCCCGTTCGAGCACGGGGTCGGCGACCGGCACGGTGTCGATCAGCCCGCGCGTGTACGGGTGGGCCGGGGTGGAGTAGACGGAGTCGGCCGGGCCGACCTCGACCAGCTTGCCGAGGTACATCACGCCGATCACGTCGGCCATGTAGCGCACGACGGACAGGTCGTGCGAGATGAACAGGTACGTCAGCCCGTGCTCGCGCTGAAGATCGAGCATCAGGTTGAGGATCTGCGCCTGGATCGAGACGTCGAGGGCGGATACCGGCTCGTCGGCCACGATCATCGACGGCCGCAGCATCAGCGCCCGGGCGAGCCCGAGCCGCTGCCGCTGCCCGCCGGAGAACTCGTGCGGGTACCGCTCGGCCGCGGCGGCCGGCAGTCCCACCTCCTCCAGCATCGCCGAGACGCGCTTGGTCTGCGCGGACCGGTTCCCGTCGCGCTGGATGATCATCGGCTCGCGCAGGATCGTTCCCACCCGCATCCGGGGGTCCATCGACGCGTAGGAGTCCTGGAACATCATCTGCACCAGCCGCGCCTGCCGGCGTCGCTCCCGCCGGGGCAGCGACGCGAGATCCCGCCCGCCGAGCACGATCGATCCGCCCGACGGCTTCTCCAGCCCCACGATCAGCCGCCCGACCGTGGTCTTACCGCATCCGGACTCGCCCACCATCCCGAACGTCGACCCGGTGGGGATCTCAAAGGACACGTCGGCGACGGCGGAAACCTCCCCCACCCGTCGCTGCAACACCGCCCCGGCCGTGACGGTGAAGTTCTTCACCAGGTGAGACACCACGAGAACGGTGTCACCGGGCGAGCCAGCCCGTTGCCGGGCCGCGCCATTTCCGGCCACCACCGCCCCGGCCGCCCCAGCCGCCGTCACGGCCCCAACCCCGGAAACGGCGCCAACTCCGCCCTCGGGCGTCCCCTTGCCGCCAGGACCGCCATCCGTCCCGGAGCCAGACCCCGCAAGCCGATGTTCCTCGTCCGTCTCCGCCGGCCAGCCGCCGGCCCAGAGCCTCGGAAGCCGTAGTCTCGGACCCAGCCGTAGTCTCGGACCCAGCCGTAGTCTCGGACCCAACCGAACCCGCAGTCTCAGACCCAGCCGACGTACCAGCGCCGCCAGCGGATGTCCCAGCGCCATCGGGCAGCGATGGGGGACCGGTTTCCCGATCGCCAACCACCTCTCCCGCTTCAGGCGAGGCGGAGGTCTCCGGGGATATTTCCGCCGACCTTCCGGAGGACGGGGAGAGTCGCCGGAAATATCCTCCAAGCCCCCCGTCGCTCCCACGTTTCTTCTGGCTTTGATCCTCAAGCCTTTGAACCTGAGGCTTTTGATCCGGAAGAATTTCGCCTTGATTCTCAAGACTTACATCTCGAGATTCGACAGAATTTTGTAGACCTTCAAGATCGTGAGCGGGCACGCCGAGATCCATGTCCCGCCCGACTGGAAAGAAGCAGCGGTACGCATGCGAGCCGGCTGACGTCCGTTAGCGGCGGCTCCGTTTGCCTGCATTCCTCCCGCGCATACCGGCACCTGGCCGCGAACTTGCACCCATGCGGCGGCGCGGTAAGGTCCGGGGGCTGGCCGGGAATGTTGTAAAGCCGCCCGGCCCGCCCGCCGGCCAGACCGCCCTCCTCCACGACCACGGCCCGCTCCGGCAGCGCCTCGAACAGCGCCTCCGTATACGGATGCCGGGGGTTGGCGAAGAGCGCCTCGGTGGTGCTGGTCTCGACGATCCGGCCGGCGTACATCACCGCGACCCGGTCGGCGGTGCCGGCGATCACGCCGAGGTCGTGCGTCACCAAGATCACCGACATCCCCAGCCGCCGCCGCAGCGAGTCGATCAGCTCCAGGATCTGCTTCTGGATCGTCACGTCGAGCGCGGTCGTCGGCTCGTCCGCGATGAGCAGCTTCGGCTCGCACGCGAGCGCCATCGCGATCATGACCCGCTGCCGCATCCCGCCGGACAGTTGGTGCGGGTATTGCGTCACTCGCTCGGCGGGCCGGGGCATGCCGACCAGGCCGAGCACCTCGATCGCCCGCTCCAGGGCGGCGGCCCGCGACGCGCCGCGGTGCAGCCGGACCGACTCCGCGATCTGATCGCCGATCGTCATCGTCGGGTTGAGCGAGGTCAGCGGGTCCTGGAAGATCATCCCGATCAGGTTCCCGCGGACGTCCTCCATGCCGCTCTCCGACAGCGCGGCGACGTCCGTCCCGTCCACGACGATCCGGCCGCCGACCACCTCGCCGCCGCCGGGCAGCAGTCGCATGATCGACAGCGCGGTCATCGTCTTGCCCGAGCCCGATTCGCCGACGATGCCGAGGCACTCGCCGGGCGCCACCGACAGCGAAACGCCGTCGATCGCGTGCACGGTGCCGCGGCGCAGCCGGATCTCGGTGCGCAGATCCTGGATGTCGAGAAGCGGAGCCAACGAAAGTCCCCCCAAAGAGAAATCAGCGCCGCTGTAGACGGACCTCGAACGAGTCGCGGAGCGCGTCACCGATGAAGTTGATCGCGATGACGACCAGGATGATCGCGATGCCGGCCGGGAAGATCTGCCACCAGTAGCCGTCGTAAATCGCGTTGATGCCGGCGTTGAGCATGCCGCCCCAGTCGGTCTGCGGCGGCCGGATGCCGAGCCCGAGGTAGGAGAGCGCGACGACGAGCAGGATCGCGTCGGCGACCTGGAAGGTCGCGTTGACGATGATCGTGCCGATGGAGTTGGGCGCGATGTGTCTGAACACCGCGCGGGCCGAGCCGCCGCCCATCACCCGCATCGCCTGCACGTAGTCGCGCACCCGCAGCGCGAGCGCCTCGCCGCGGATCAGCCGGGACGTGGTCAGCCACGACGTCAGCGCGATGACCAGGATGAGCTCGGTCTCGGTGGGCGGGAAGATGGAGACCACGACCAGCGCGAGGAACAGCGTCGGGATGGCGAGCAGCGCGTCGACCAGGCGCATCATGATCGCGTCGGTGACCCCGCCGAAGTACCCGGCGATCGCCCCCCAGAGCGTACCGAGCACGGTCGCGAGAACGGCCGCGGCCAACCCCACCTCGAGTGAGATCTGCCCGGCGACCATGAGCCGGCCGAGGATGTCGTAGCCGTTCTGGTCGGTGCCGAGAGGACGTCCCGGCCCGGGTGACAGGTTCTCGTTCGCCAGATTCACGGTGGTCTGGTTGGTGTGGTAGAAAAGCGGCCCGATGAAGCAGAACACGAAGATCGCCGCCAGCACGACGACGCCGATCACCGCGAGCTTGTTCTCAAGGAACACTTCGAGCCCGCGGCGGAACATGCCCCGCGGCTTGGTCGCCGGCAGCGCGGCGGGAGCGCCCTGGGGCGCGCCCGGGGTGCCCGGTGCGGGAGTAGCCGTGGTGGCGGTCATGCGTACCTCACCCTCGGGTCCAGGACCGCGTAGAGGATGTCGGCGACCAGCGACCCGACGACGGTGGCGATCGCGACGACGACAATAAAGCCCAGCAATACGGGGTAATCCTGCTTCTGGGCCGACTGGTAGAAGAGGTAGCCCATGCCCGGGTAGTTGAACACCGACTCGGTGATCAGCGCCCCGGCGAAGATGCCGGGGATGGACAGGCCGAGCAGGGTGGCGATCGGGATCAGCGAGTTGCGCATCACGTGCCGCCACAGCACCCGTCGCCGGGACGCGCCCTTCGCCCGGGCCGTGCGCACGTAGTCCTCGCTGATGTTGTCCAGCACCGAGGAGCGCATATACCGGCTGAACAGGGCGATCGTCACCAGGGCAAGGGTGATCACCGGCAGGGTCAGGTCGCGCCAGTCGGTGAGGTCGTTCACGATCCCGCCCTGCGGCGCCTCCGGGCCGAACCAGCCCAGCTTCACCGAGAACACCAGGATCAGCACGGTCCCGACGAAGAACGTGGGCGCCGCGTAGAACAGGAACGACAGCCCGGTGAAGGTGTAGTCGACCGGCTTGTTGCGCCGCACGGCCTGCCAGACGCCGACCGGCACCGCGACGATCAGCGCGATGATGGTGGAAAACCCGACCAGGATGATGGTCTTCGGCAGCCGCTGCCCGAGCAGCGACGAGACGGACTGGTCGAGCGTAAACGAGAACCCGAGGTTGCCCTGGAGCAGGTGGCCCAGCCAGAGCAGGTACTGGGAGTACCACGGCTTGTCGAATCCGTACTGCGCGTTGAACTGCGCCAGCGTGGCCGGGTTGCGGTAACTGGACGGCCCGAGGATAGCCACCGCGACGTTGCCAGGGATGGAACGCAGCAGGATCCAGACGATCACCGTGACGATCAGCACCACGACCGCCGCCTGCAGGATTCGCCTTATGAGAAAACCAATCAAAACCTTTCCTCCGAACGGTCCCGTGGTCCCCGTCAGCCCTCAATTGCCGCCACCCCGGGGCGGCGAGTGCCGTCCCGGGGTGCCTCCGCGACCGCCTAGCTGTTGACGAAGTACCAGTTCTCCGGGTTGATCGCGAGTGTTGAGGACTGCGGGGAGACACCCCGCAGGTTGTTGGCGATCTCGGTGAGCTCGTAGACGCCGTTCGGCTGCCAGATCACCGGGATCTGGGTGGACAGGAAGTCCTGCCAGTTGTACATCGGGGTCAGCGAGCTGCTGATCAGCGTGGCGTTGATCAGCGAGTCGTTGTTCGCGTTGGTGTAACCGCCGGAGTTGGCGCCGGACCCGCTCATGAAGAGCGTCTCGCCCGACGGGTAGTAGTCCGGCGAGAACGTCCAGCCGCCGCCCCAGTTGCCCATGTCCCAGTTGCAGGAGATCTTCGCGACCACGCAGTTGCCTGCGGAGATGGCGGTGACCTGATCGAACGGCTTGGGCTCGAGGTTGAGCGTGATGCCGACCTGGCTGGCGTTGGACTGCAGCTGGGTCATCTCCTGCTCGATCCAGGTGGTGCCGGTCGCGTACGGCAGGGTGAAGGAGAGCTTCTGGCCCTGCTTGACGCCCGGGCCGCACTTGGCCGGGTCGTTGCAGGTGGAAGTCCCGCCCGCGTTCACCGTCCAGCCGTGGCTGGTCAGCAGCGACTTGGCCTGGGTCGGGTTGTACGGGAACGGGTCGCCCTTCTTGCCGGTGGCCGACAGGTACGGGGTCACCGGGTAGGACCCGACCGGGCCGACCGTCGGCACGCCGTAGCCGTGCAGCGGCCCGGCGATCACCGCGGCCTGGTTCATCAGCAGCTGCAGCGCGGTGCGGAAGTAGAGCTGCTTGAGGATCGGGGCGTTGCCGGTGGTCGACTGGTAGTTGAGCGGGAAGTAGTTGATCCCCCACGAGTACAGCGGGTCGAGGTAGTAGCCGTTGACCGGGTTGTGGCCGATCGTCGCGGTGGCCGGCTTGGTTGGCGCGTCGGTGGTCGGCAGGTAGCCCACTGCGATCTTCTGGCTGCCGCCGCCCGCCCCGCTGGCCTGGAGCACGTTGTACTCGGCGCCTTCGGTGGTGAACGGCACCTCCTGGAACTCGGCCAGCCGAGGCTTCGGGGTGCCGCCGTAGGTCCGGTTGGGCACGAAGGTGGCGTTGCCGTCGGGGTTGAACGCGGTCAGCTTCCACGGGCCGTCGACGATCGACCACAGCGGCGAGCTCACCCAGCCCGACAGGTTCTTGGACTGGCTGTCCAGGTAGCTGTAGACGGCCGCGCAGTCGGCCACCGTCGTCGTGCAGTTGCTCGGGCCGCTGGCCGTGCGGTCCCAGGCCTCCGGCATCGGGGTGATCTGGCTCAGCTCGTTGGAGGTGAACCAGGTCGGGTTGTAGGCCTGGTTCATCGTCATCGTGATCGTGGTGGCGTTCGCCGCCTTGATGTTGCTGACGTTGGTCGGGAAGCCGCCGGGCACGAACGCGCCCCAGTCGGAGGAGCCGACCGCCTGCAGCATGTGGATCCAGAACATCACGTTGTCGGCGGTGATCGGCTGCCCGTTCGACCACTTCCAGCCCTTCAGGCTGATCGTGACGTTCCGCCCGGTGTAGGCCGGCGGGTTGGCGAGCGAGAGCGAGTTGTTGAGCGTCGGTGACGCGCCGTTGCCGAACCAGTAGAGCGGCCGGAACATCAGGTACTGGAAGTACTGCGAGTTCGACACGCTGAAGTCAGAGCTGCTGGTGAACGGGAAGATGTAGTTCGGCACCGTGCTCGGCGGCAGCGCGTAGGTCGCCGTGCCGCCGGTGATAGGCGTGCCGCCAGTCGGCGCCGTCGATGACGCGGCCCCGCCGTTGCCGCTGCTGCCGCTTGACCCGCACGCGGCCGCGGTGAGCGCGATGGCAGCCGCGCCGCAGGCCACTGCGATCATTCCGCGAGCCCGGCGGCGGCGCGTCGATGGGAATGCACCCATTGTGCGCAGCTCCTTACTATGAGTAGTCAGTACTCGGCGTGGTCCGTCCATGGTGTCCGGCGCCCGATCCCCGAGTGGGAGCCGTAGTTACTCCCTATATAAGCATCATGACTCAGTGTCATCAAAGCTGGGTCAACGAAAAGTAACTATCGTGTCGCAGAACAGAACGCAAAAAGTCAGAAAAGCGACAAACTAGAACTGTTCGAGCGCGGTGCGCATGGGCCGGAACTTGGTGATGGTCTCGGCCAGCTCGGCCTCCGGGTCGGAGCCCGCGACGATGCCGCAGCCGGCCACCAGGCGCGCCCTGGTGCCGTTGAGCTGGGCGCAGCGCAGCGCGATGCCCCACTCGCCGTTGCCGTCGGCGTCCACCCAGCCGACCGGGCCCGCGTACCGTTCCCGGTCCATCGACTCCAACTCGCGGATCAGCTCGACTGCGGCGTCGGTCGGGGTTCCGCCGACGGCGGCGGTCGGGTGGACCGCGGCCGCCAGGCCCAGCGCCGACCGGTCGACGGAGGTCAGCGTGCCCCGAATCCGGGTACCGAGATGCTGCAGGTTGGGCAGTCGGATCAGCGCGGGATGCGGGGCGACGTACATCGCCTGGCAGAGCGGGGCGAGCGCGTTCTCCAGCGACGCCGCCGCGTACTGGTGCTCCTCGTTCTCCTTGGCCGAGCCAAGCAGCGCCGCCGCCAGGCCGGAGTCCTCGGCCGGGGTGGCGCCGCGCGGTGTCGTGCCCGCCAGGACCAGCGAGCTCACCCGCCAGCCATCCCGGCTGATCAGCAGCTCGGGCGTGGCGCCGACGAGGCCGTCGCAGGCGAACGTATAGCAGCCCGGGTACCGGCTGGCCAGCCGGTCGAGCAGCGCCCGGGCGTCGATCGGGCGGTTGGCGGTGGCGTAGAGGTCGCGCGCGAGCACGACCTTGCGAAGCGAGCTCGAGTGCTTGATCCGGCGGACCGCCTCGCCGACCGCCTGCTCCCACTCCGGGGCCGACAGCGCCCCGTCGTGCCAGCTGACGATGTCCGGCGGCTCCGGCCGATCGAACGGGGCCGGGCGCCAGGGGGTCTCGCCGTCCGGGGTGATGGTGGTCAGCCAGGCGTTCCCGGTGCCGTCCCGGCCGAGGATCGCCCTCGGCACGATGAGGACCGAGCCGTCGGAGGCGTCATCGAAGGTGAAGCTACCGAACGCGACCAGGCCCGAACCGCGTCGGCGCACCTCATCATCGACCTGCGCGCCATCGATGAGCTCGCGCAGCCATTTCTCTCCGTCGGCGAACCGGTCGGCCCCGGCCGGCAGCGTGACCCGCGCCGCCTCGCCCCATCCGACCAGGCCAGCGCCCTGCCGAACCCACGCGAGGGCCTCGGGGACCGGGATCTCGCGGCAGAAGCCCTCGCCCGGGTCGGGGACGGGCGTGCTTCGCACCAGCAGACGCTCTGACATGACTGCCCATTCTAATGGCCGCCTGGCGGCGTGCTCGCCCGCCGCCAGGCGGCCATCCCCGGGCCGTCTGCTCGCTCCCGATGAGCAGCTCCCTCCACTCGATCGTGGGCGACCTCAGTCCAAGCTCTCTCGGGGCGAGAGCATCTGCGCCATGGCCGGGAGCACGCCGGGCGCGACCCGGCAGTACACCCACGTGCCGCGGCGCTCGGAGATGATCAGACCTGCCTCCCTCAGTTTCTTCAGATGATGGCTGACCGTGGGCTGAGAGACGCCCACGTTCTGTATGTCACACACGGAGGCTTCCCCGCTCTGATGAGCAGCGACCCGGGAGAACAGCCGTAGCCGGACCGGGTCGGCCAGCGCCTTAAACATGCCGGCCATGCGCTCGGCCTCGGAGGCCGTCAGTTCCGCTGCGCCAAGCGGTGGGCAAGGAAACTCAAGGGAAGTCTCCGCGATGAGCTCCGCTGGAATCGTCATGGGCCTAATAATCGCGTGCGGCAGTGCCGTCTTGCCACCGATCTGACGATAACGTGACATCACCTATATCAACGGTGGCATGGCGGGCGGGTTGTCATTCACCGCCCATTCTTATGGCTAGTCCCCGCGCCCGGCCAAAACGGGCGGCCCTGGCTGGGAGTTTGCCCCCTTCCGGCGCCCGGCGGAGGCACCCGGTGCCATTGGAGGCGACCGTAATCGGCGCTCTATCGGGCACTGCGTGCGGAATCCGTTTAACCAGGCGCAGTCGCGCACCGGAAACCGCTTTCGGGCGAGTCCACGGCACCGGAATCCGCTAAAACGTTATACGTGCTAAATGGCTACCCGCAGGTAATTTGCGCTTGTGCAATAAGGATCGATATTGATCTATGGTGTTGGTTCGGCGCCTGCTCGGTCGGCGGGTCAGAACAGCGCCAGCTGCTCGCGCACGGCGGCCGCGCCGGGCCGTTCGTCTCTGCGGCCGCCCTGAGGACTCGCCACCCGCTCGCCGCGAACGCCGCGGCCGCGGCCGATGCCGTACCGATCGGCGAGCTCGCGGACCTCGGCCGCGATCCGCGCCTGGTAGTCCTTGCGCGCGTAGGCGCCGCGACCGTACAGCTCGGCGTAGCGCGGGACCAGGGCCGGGTGCGCCTCGCGGAGCCAGCCCAGGAACCACTCGCGGGCGCCGGGCCGCAGGTGCAGCACGATCGGGGTGACGTGGGCCGCGCCCGGCGGCGGCGGCCTGCCGGACGGCCGCCTCGAGCTGCGCCGGGGAGTCGCACAGGTACGGCACGACCGGCCCCATCAGCACGCCGCAGCGGAGCCCGGCGTCGTTGAGCGCGGCGCAGGCGTCCAGCCGGCGCTGCGGGGCGGGCGTGCCCGGCTCGATCGCCCGCCACAGGTCCCGGTCGACGAAGCCGGCCGAGACGTTCAGCCCCACGTCGGTCACCTCGGCCGACTCAAGCAGCAGGTCGAGGTCGCGCAGGATCAGCGTCCCCTTGGTCAGGATCGAGAACGGGTTGTGCGCGTCCCGCAGCGCCGCGATGATGCCCCGCATCAGCTCATAGCGCCCCTCGGCCCGCTGGTAGCAGTCCACGTTGGTGCCCATCGCGATGTGCTCGCCCGCCCACCCCCGCGAGCTCAGCTTCGCCCGCAGCAACTCCGGCGCGTTGACCTTCACGATCACCTTGGAGTTGAAGTCCTGCCCGGCGTCCAGGTCGAGGTACGTATGCGTGTTCCGCGCGAAGCAGTTGTGGCTCACCACCCCGTTGGCGATGAAGTCGCCCGTCCCGGTCGTGATGTCGTACATCGGCATCTCCAGGCCAAGCGGCTCGATCGCCATGACCCGCAGCTTCGCGCCGCTCTTGACGGCCTGCCCTTCGATCGACCGCTTCCGTGTGATCGCCGGGTGCGGTGGCGTGGAAGAACCGCATCGCTTCCTTCATGCCGCCCCGCAGCCGGACGACCGTCAGACCGTTCGGCCTCACCGACGGCTCGATCACATAACTCGAGGTTGAGCTCGTCCAGTCCACGGCACGTCCACTTGATGATCTCGGGATCGGTGTTCGGCACGCGCCAGACACCCTTGCTGTAGCTGCCCTCGGCGTCGAAGATCCCGGCCAGGAAGCCGCACAGCCAGTCATGGCTTGGATCATCGGGCCACTCGATGAGATGTCCGATGACGGCTACGTTCCCCCGGGTGGACGTCCGGATGGCCCGCAGGGGCTGGCGATTGCCGACGGCAGGCGAGAAGTCGAACTCGTCGACAAGTACGGCGAAGGTGGCTAGGTATTGCCGTGTGCGGGCAAGGCCCTCGGGATCGATGAGGGCCAGCCGGAAACGGTGGACGTCGCCACTCGCATAGCTATAGCTGCCCAGGTGCCCATCACCGCGGATCATTCCGCACAGATAGCCGCGACGGTACGCCAGGGAGTCGCTCGGCGGTTTAGGGAAGCCGCCGAAGCCCATGAGCTTGTTGTTCGTGGTGAGAAACGGCCGCTGGTCCGGTCCCTGCTCGGCCCCGGTGACATGCTTCCAGCCCCGCTGCGTCAGGAAGCGGTGGTCGCCGCTGGCGACCAGTTCCGTGCCGTCCTCCAGCGTGACCCGGTACGCGGGCTTAACCGTGGACCAGTGCGCTAGCACCTTCGTGATCGCGTAGCGGAGGTAGAACCCGTCGCGCACTGTCCCGTAGATCGAGTCGCCAACCCGGACGTCGGAAAGCGGCTTCGCGGTGCCGTCCGCCATCAAAATCGCTGTAAAACCGGACATGCAGTAACTGCATGCATGCTGGCAACCACGGTACGGATTGATGGTGTGGGTGAACGGCACCATCGACGCGGCCGGGACCTTGGACACGATCGACTTCGCCTGGACCTCGTAGAAGGTCATGCCGCGGAACCCCGGCGTGTCGAAGGTCCGCACGACGGCGTTCCGCTCGATCAGCGGCAGCGTTCCGCCGACCGGGGTGCCCCCGGCCGCCGGGTCGGCGTCGTTGCCGGGAGTCGAATCGATTCGCAGGTTATCCCAGCGCATGAGGAGCAAGTTTAGAAGATCCGTTCGATCATGTCAAACACGTGTTCGCCCGGCTAACCAGGCGATGTGACGAGCTAGTTACTGATCCACTCCTATGTGAACGCATTTAGTAGCCAAGTCTTACCACTCGCAAAAAGACTCTGATACAAAGTAGGAACGATTGGATAAACCTTCCCCCGTGGGGGAGACTAAGGGTCAGTTCCCATCGGCGCGCGGAACGCGGAGGTATGGCGCAATGGCGCTATCCATGGACGAGCAGCGGATGCTCGCGGAGATAGAACGGCGACTCGCCGCGGAGGACCCGGGGCTGGCGACCAGGCTGACATCCTTCCGGCGGCCAGGGCCGGCCGCGGGGCTCAGGACCAGACGGGGCAAGATTGTCGGCTCGATATGCACGATCGTCTTGCTGGCGGTCATCGGAATCACGGTCTACGCCATGACACCGTTCCGCGCCTACGGCCAGAAGACCAGGCTGCCCGCCACGACCTCGTCCGTCAGCGCCCCGTCGAGCGCCGCCACCGTCCACAAGACCAGCACGAGCTCGTCCGCGTCGGGTTAGCGATAACGAGCGCACCGGCGCTTATCACGAGTCGCGCCAGAGCTGAACGAGATAGCGCTCCACGCCCTCGAGCTTGCGCTTCTCCCGCTGGAAGTCATCGCTGAGCGGATCTTTGTGCTGGCTGAACAGGTCCGTGTACATCTTGACGACGGCCTCGCGGTAGCGGGCGTACACGCGGACCTCGTAGTTGCCGACGCCGCCGGACAGCCGGAGGGCGGAGACCGCCGTGCCCGCCGTCCCCATGTCGATGGACAGGCCGCCGCGCAGGTAGAGCCGGGCCTTGGCCTCCTCGTCCCAGGCGTCGGGGAGCAGCGGCTGCCCGTCCCACTCTTCCAGCACGAGCCGGACGTCGATGTCCTGCTGCAGGCTGCCCACCCAGAGCTGCTCGCGGGTGGCCGACACGAGCACCCCGACCGGCGGCAGTGGGCCGCCCGGCGCGTCCGGGTGAACCTCGGGGTCGTGAATCCGGAACATGCGACGGTCGGGGAAGACCGGCATCACAAGCTGAAGCAGCCTGCGGCTCACGTAGCCCCCCTCCGCCACGTTCACACCTTCGTTCGTCATACATCCCGCCCGAAATACCATGCGCTGCTGCCGACCGCGCCGGCATCCTGCATAAATGTAGACCGACCCAGACGCTTCCGTTGCCCGAACATAGCGGAACCGTGCAGGAACAGCTCGGCCTGGGTGGTCACTGTCGGTGATTCGGTGGCATTCCGAAGCGTCATCTATTGACTACAGGGCGCAGCAATGTAGTGTCATATGCGTATAACACTCGCTGACCCCCCAGGCGGTGCGCAATGCGGTCGGTCTCCGCTGGCCAATCTCAGCTACAGAACGTGTCCTTGCGATCACATGGTGAAATAGTCCCGGCTTCCACTCCCATAACGGCCTCCGTGGCCACGGTGGTTCACGATCCCGGTCCATCACTTTCCGTAGCTGTCGGTTCGCCGCATCGTGCGGTGGTTCTCGGCGTCTGCTGTTCAGCCCTTTTCATGGTCGGACTTGACAACACAATCGTGAACGTCGGCCTCCCCGAAATCGGCCGGTCACTGCACACCTCGGTCGCCGGATTGCAGTGGACCGTGGCCGGCTACACGATTGTCCTCGCCGCGCTGCTGCTGTTCTCCGGGGCGCTGGCCGACCGGATCGGTCGGCGGACGATCTTCCAGGTCGGCCTCAGCCTGTTCACGCTCGGCTCCTGGCTGTGCTCGCTGGCGCCCAGCCTCAGCTGGCTGATCGGCTTCCGCGTGCTGCAGGGCATCGGCGGCTCGATGCTCAACCCGGCCGCGCTCGGCATCATCACCAACACCTTCGTCACGCCGTCCGACCGGGCCAAGGCCATCGGCGTCTGGGACGGGGTGTCGGGGCTGTCGATGGCGCTCGGGCCGGTCATCGGCGGCATCCTCGTCGGGACCGTCGGCTGGCGCGGCATCTTCTGGGCCAACATCCCGGTCGGGCTGGCCGCGATCGCGATGACCGCGCTGCTGGTGCCGGACTCGCGGGCGGCCAACGGCCGCCGGGCCGACCCGCTCGGGCAGATCCTGGTCATCACCATGCTCGCCTCACTCGCCTACGCGATCATCCAGGGGCCGGCCAACGGCTGGTTCTCGGTCCAGACCCTCGGCTTCTTCCTGGTCGCGGTCACGGCCCTGCTGATCCTGCTCAGGTACGAGCCGCGCCGGGCCGACCCGCTGATCGACCTGCGCTTCTTCAAGTCGGTGCCGTTCAGCGCGGCCAACGCCACCGCCGTCTGCGCGATCGCCGCCAGCGCCGGGTTCCTCTTCCTGACCACGCTCTACCTGCAGGACGTGCGCGGCTACAGCGCGCTGCGGGCGGGCCTGACCCTGCTGCCGATGCCGATTATGATGGCGGTCTCGTCGCCGATCTCCGGCCGCATCCTGGCCCGCCGCGGCCCCCGGGTCCCGTTCGTCATCGCGGGCGCGGCGCTCACCCTGTCCACGGCGGCGCTCTCCCAGCTCTCGGTCAGCAGCGGTCCGCTGTTCCTGATCGCGACCTACGGCCTGTTCGGCATCGGCGCCGGGATGGTGAACGTACCGATCTCCAACGGGGTCATGTCCGGCGTGCCCAAGTCGCAGGCCGGCGTCGCCAGCGGGATGAACTCCTCCAGCCGCCAGCTCGGCCAGTCGCTCGGCGTCGCGATCGTCGGCTCGGTGCTGGCGGCGTCGCTGCGCGGCTCCCTGCACGGCGGCTTCCTCGAGGCCGCCCACGCGGGCTGGTGGATCATGGCCGGGTGCGGCTACGCGGTGCTCGTCCTCGGCGTTGTCGCCACCACCCAGTGGGCCAAGGCCACCGCGGTCAAGGCCGGCGCCGACACATGACGAGCAGGACGCGTGCCGTGGAGCCACGCGACCGTTCGATAGAAGCCTTGAAGATCAGCCGCAACCGCAGGAGCCGCCGCAGCAGCCCCCGCCACCGCCGAGAGACGCGGGCGGGGCGCTGGACGACGAGCCGCTCGCGCGGCCGCCCACGGCGACCGTGGACAGCAGCTTGACCGTGTCGTCGTGGCCCTGCGGGCAGGCGGCCGGGGCGCCCGACTGGCTCATCGGGCGGGTCACCAGGAAGGTGTCGCCGCAAGCGCGGCAGCGGAACTCGTAGCGTGGCACGGGGCAATCCTACCCCCGGCAATTCACAATCAAGATGATCCCGAACGGACCCTGCGTGACTCTGGCCGACCAGCCGACTACGCCTCCGCGTCGGACGGCGTCAGAGCTAGTTCCGGCTTACCGCCGCGCAGCCACGACACGGCCGCGCCGATCAGCGCCATCAGCGCGGCGGCGATGAAGACGATCATCAGGCCGTGGTGGAACGGGCCGGAGATCAGCGTGGGGAAGAAGGTCCGCCCGGTCAGCGTGGCGACGTTCTTGGCCGGCAGCGTGCGCAGCAGGCCGGTCGGCGCGAGCAGGTTCTGCACCGGGTTGTAGCCGAGCATGGCGGAGAAGACGGTGGAGACCGGGGGCAGGTGCGCGATCTTCACCGCCTGCGCCAGCGGCACCCCCTGCGCGGTGAGCCCGGCCGTGAGCGTCTTCGGCAGCGTGTTGGCCAGCCCGGCGATCAGCAGCGAGAAGAAGATGCCGATCGACAGCGACATGCCGGAGTTCTGGAAGGTGGACCGCATGCCGGACGCCGCGCCGCGGTGGTGGGCCGGGACCGACGACATGATCGCGGCGGTGTTGGGCGAGGCGAACAGGCCCGAGCCGATGCCGTTGCCGAAGATCAGCAGCGCGAACACCCAGTAGGAGAAGTCGATCGGCAGCAGCATCAGGCCGGTGAAGCAGGCCGCCGCGACCAGCAGCCCGCCGGTGGCGAACGGGCGGGCGCCGTACCGGTCGGACAGGATGCCCGACAGCGGCCCGGCGATCAGGAACCCGGCCGTGAGCGGCAGCATGTAGATGCCCGCCCACAGCGGGGTGACGGTGAAGTCGTAGCCGTGCAGCGGCAGCCAGATGCCGGCCAGCCAGATCACCAGCATGAACTGCAGGCCGCCGCGGGCGATCGCGCCGAGCAGGGAGGCGATGTTGCCGGCCGCGAACGCGCGGATGCGGAACAGCGACAGCCGGAACATCGGGTCCTTGACCCGGGTCTCGATGAAGCAGAACAGCACCAGCAGCGCGACGCCGAGGATCAGCCCGCCGAACACCATCGGGTTGGCCCAGCCGGTCGGGTCGCTGCCGTACGGGCGGATGCCGAAGGTGATCGAGGTGAGCAGCACGCCGGCGCCCGCCGCGAACGTGAGGTTGCCGAGCCAGTCGATCCGCGCCTTGCGGGTGGTGGCGATCTCCCGCAGCGACTTGTACGCCCAGACGGTGCCGAACAGCCCGAACGGCACGTTGATCCAGAACACCGCCCGCCAGTCAAAGGCCGACAGCAGGCCGCCAAGCAGCAGGCCGACGAACTGGCCGGAGATGCCCGCCACCTGGTTGATGCCGAGCGCCATGCCGCGCTGGCCGGGCGGGAACGCGTCGGTCAGGATCGCGGCCGAGTTGGACATCAGCATCGCGCCGCCGAAGGCCTGCACGAACCGCCACCCGATCAGCCACAGCGCGCCGTGCGCCCCGACCAGCGGGTCGAGCGAGAGCGCGACCGAGGCGGCGGTGAACACCACGAAGCCGAGGTTGTAGATCTTGACCCGGCCGAACATGTCGCCCAGCCGCCCGAGGCTGACCACCAGGACCGACTGCACCAGCAGGTAGCCCATGATCATCCACAGCAGGTAGGTCACGTTGCCGGGGGTGAGCGGGTTGAGGCCGATGCCGCGGAAGATGGCCGGCATCGACACGATGACGATCGACGCGTCGATCGTCGCCATCGTCATCGCCAGGGTGGTGTTGGACAGCGCCACCCACTTGTACGCCCGGTTACCGGCGGCGCTGCCGCGGCCTCGCCCGCTCTGCTTGCCCTGATCGCTCTGCTTGCCTGCCGCGTTCGCGCTCGTCGTAGCCACGTCTACCAAGACTAGCTGATACTTGTCTAATGGCAACTATTATGCGCGCTAACGATATTGCCACTACCTGAGGACGGGCAGGAAGACCGATTTCGAGGTGAGGTACGGGTCCATGCCCTCGGGACCGTAGGCGCTGCCGGTGCCGCTCGAGCCGCGGCCGCCCCAGGGCGAGCCGAGGTCCGGCTCGTACAGGTTGATGCCGAACGTGCCGACCCGGGCCTGCCTGGCGATGTCGAGGCCGCGCTGCTCGTCGCCGGTCCACACGGTCGCGGCGAGCCCGAACCCGGCGTTGGCGAACCTGACCGCCTCCGCCTGGTCCTTGTACTTGATCATGGTGGCGACCGGGCCGCAGATCTCCTCCTTGGCGATCGCCATCTCCGGGGTCACGTCGGTGAGCACGGTCGGCTCGTAGAAGTAGCCGCGGACCGGTGAGGCCGGGCGGCGCGCGCCCGTCACCACCCGCGCGCCCTCGCCGACGCTGGAGCGGACGCGCAGCTCGACGTCGGCGCGGCGACGGGCCGAGGCCAGCGGCCCCATCGTGGTGTCCTCGCTCAGCGGGTCGCCGACGTGCAGTTCGGCCGCCTGCCCGGCTAGCGCGTCGACCAGGTCGTCGTAGCGCTGCTCGGGGACCAGCACCCGGGACATCGCGAAGCAGGTCTGGCCGGAGTTGCCGAAGATCAGCCGGCCGAGCGCGTTGCCGGTCTGGTCGAGATCGGCGTCGTCGAGGACGATCGCGGTCGACTGGCCGCCGAGCTCGATGTAGGCCGGCTTGAGCTCCGCCCCGCAGATGGAGGCGATCCACCGGCCCTGCTTGGTCGGACCGGAGAAGGACACGGTGTCCACCCCCGGGTGCCGGGCGAGCGCCCCGGCCGTCTGGTGGGTGCCGGTGACGAGGTTGAACACGCCGGGCGGGAAGTCGGCCGCCTCGAACGCCTCGGCCAGGATGAACGCGGACAGCGAGGTGGCGGCGGCGGGCTTGAGGACGATCGTGCAGCCGGCCGCCAGGGCCGGGGCGAGCTGGCTGAACGCCAGCATGATGGGGTAGTTCCAGCTGGTGATCACCGCGGCCACGCCGGCCGGCTCGCGCCTGATCACGGTCCGGCCCGAGAAGGAGACCGCCGTCCTGGTCTCCTCGGTGTCCATCGCGCGGGCGAGGTTGGCGTAGTAGCGCAGGATCGCGCACGGCGCGGCGGCGTTGTGCCGCCTGGACACGCCGATCGGCATCCCCATCTCGGCCGTCACCAGCCGGGCGGCCTCCTCGGCGCGCGCCTCGAGGGCCGCCGCCAGGCGGTCGAGCGCGGCCGCCCGCACCGATGGGGCGCAGCTGGCCCAGCTGCCGTCGTCGAACGCCCGGCGAGCGGACCCGACCGCCTTGTCGACGTCCGCGCCGACCGCGGCCGGGACCGCGCCGACGACTTCCTCGGTGGCCGGATTGATGATCGTGAGCACGTCCGGGGAGGCGGAGCAGACCAGGCGGCCGCCTGCGTAGATGTCGCGGTACTCAAGCAACGCGGGCCCCTTCACAAAGGTTGAGGTGCCTGCATTATTTGCGCGCTTGATCAGGGGTTGTCAAGTACTCGTAACATAACGTCCGGCCTGGGCGGTTTCGAAAATTTCGGCCGTCGTCGTGGCCGGCACCACATCCGGGCCGCTCGGAGGCTGTGCACCGGCACAGCGGCGGCGAAACCCGGATGCCCAGATCGTTGTGGGGTGTTTGCACGGGCCGGAAACCATGGTAAAGATCCTTTTGTGGACTTCCACAAACGAACTGATAGATGAAGGTCGTATAGTTCAGTGATCATGCCGGACACGACACCGGCCGCTAGCCGGCTCAATGTTGCGCCGACGCCTCGGGAGAGCCCGCGGGACGTCGTCGATCGAGAGAACTCTGTGCTGCGGGAGCTGGTGACCGTTTACCGGCACCTCTCCGGCCTCGCCATGCAGGACGCCGACCTGGCCGGGGTGGTCCAGCTCATCTCCGAGCGGGCGACCGCCACCGTGGCGGTGGTCAGCCAGCTGATGGACGTGCAGACCGCGGCCTCGCCCGGCCTGCCCCCGGAGAAGGCGGCCGCCCTGGTCAGGGAGCACGTCGTGCACCCGCGGCTCGGGCAGGTGCTGCGCGCCTCGCGGCTCTCCCAGCGGGCGCTGCGGCTGCCGAACGTCGGCGGGGTCCCGGCCATCATCGTCGCGCCGATCCTGGTCGGCGACGAGGTGCCGTCCTACCTGATCACGCTCGACCCGGCCGAGGAGTCGTTCGGCGAGGACATGTCGCTGCTGGTGACCGAGCACGCCGCGACGATCTGCGGTGTCATCCTGGGCCGGGAGCGGGTGGTCGCCGCGGCCGCCCGCCGGGTCCGCGACGACCTGGTCGAGGGGCTGCTGCTCGGCCGGGGCAGGGACGCCGCCGACGCCGCCCGGTGGGCCGCGCACCTCGGCTACGATCCGGCCCGCGCGCACAACGTGGCCGCGATCGCGTTCGAGCTGCCGCCGGCCAGGGCGGCCGACGCCGAGCCGCTCCGCCAGCGGATCAGGGAGTCGATCGAGCACTTCGTGACCACGCGGGCGCCGGAGGCGATCGTCTCCGCCCGCGAGGCCGAGGTCGTCGTGGTGGCGGCGTCGACGCCCGACCCGCGCAAACTCGGCCAGGCCTGCCTGGCGCGGCTGGCCGAGCTGTTCCCCGGCGCGCGGGTGGTCATCGGCATCGGCGGTCCGTGCAAGGACCCGGAGGAGATCGCCCGCTCCTACGACCAGGCGCACCGCACCACGCAGACGCTGTGGCGGCTCGGCCGGACGGGCGGCGTGGCCGCCTTCGAGGACCTGGGCATCCACCGGCTGCTGCTGCAGGTGCCGGATCTGGGCGAGCTGCGGTCATTCGCCGCCGAAGTGCTGGGTAAGCTCAGCGAGCACGAGCACGAGCACAAGTCCGAGTACCTGTCCACCCTGGCCTGCTACTTCCGGGAGAACAACAGCCCGCAACGAGCGTCGCGGCTGCTGCACGTCCACCCCAACACGGTGGCGTACCGGATCAAGCGGATCGAGGAGATCACCGGCCTGCGGCTGGACAATTACCGGGACCGGCTCATCGCGCAGGTGGCGCTCGAGATCCTCGACGCGCTGCCGGAGGCTACATCGTGAGCGCGCAGGGGCGCCCGGGGGAGGAGACACCGATGAGCGGCCCGACGGTCGGTCGTCCGACGGCGGCGCAATTGCTGTCAGGTCAGCGAGTGCTGGTCTGCGATGGTGCGATGGGCACCATGCTGCACGCGGCCGGCGCCGCGCTCGACCGGTCCCTGCCCGAGCTGAACCTGTCCGACCCCGGCCTGGTGGCCACCATCCACGACAGCTACCTGTCGGCGGGCGCGGACATCATCCAGGCCAACACGTTCGGCGCCAACGGGCTCTGGCTGGCCGACCACGGCTTCCCTGACAAGGTCGCGGAGATCAACCGGGCCGGGGTGCGGCTGGCCCGCGCCGCCGCCGACCGGTCCGGCCGTCAGGTGCTGGTGGCCGGGTCGGTCTCGCCCGCGGTGACCGCGCTGCAGCGCCGCCGGGTCGGCGCGGACGAGCGGATGGAGGTGATCAGGGAGCAGATCCTCGCGCTCGTCGCCGACGGCGCGGCCGACCTGCTGATCCTGGAGACCTTCGGCTACCTGGACGAGCTGGTCGAGGCGGTCTCGGTCGCCGCCTCGGTGACCGATCTGCCGCTGATCGCGCAGGCGACGTTCGCCGACGACGCGCACACCCTCGGCGGCGAGACGCCGCGCGAGGTCGCCACCGTCCTATCCGGCCTGCCGGTGACGATGATCGGCACCAACTGCACGGTCGGCCCGCAGCGAATGCTGGCGGTGGCCGAGGACCTGGTCCGGTACTCGGCGGTGCCGGTCAGCGCGCAGCCGAACGCCGGCCAGCCGCGCCGCACCGGGCCGCGCTCGTTCGAGTTCGCGATCGACGGCGGCTACTTCTCCCGTTACCTGGCCCGGTTCGCCGACGCCGGGGTCACCCTGGTCGGCGGCTGCTGCGGCACCACCCCGACCCACATCAGGGCGGTCGCGGACACGCTGCGCGCGTCGGGCGCGTCGGCCGCGACCAAGCTGCGGGCGACGGAACGGGCCGCCGACGGCGGGGTCGCCGTCGCCGAGCCGGCCGCCGTCGTCTCCGCTCCCGGTCAGGCGGCGGGCGGGCTGGCGGAGCAGCTCGCCTCGCGGCGGTTCGTGGTGGCGGCCGCGCTCACCCCGCCCGCGGGCGGCTGGGCGGGCGACACCGAGCGGGCCGCGGCCGAGCTCGCCGACCAGGGCATCGGGCTGGTCCTGGTCGAGCCGCGGGACACGGTCCGAACCCACCTGGACTCGCTCAGCATGGCCCTCCAGCTCCAGCAGCGGGTCGGCGTCGAGACCATCGCCACGGTCACCACCTGGGACAAGACGATCATGTCGCTGCAGGCGGACCTGCTCGGCGCGCACGCGCTCGGCATCCGCTCGGTGGTGTGCACCACCGGCTCGCCGCCGGTGTTCGGCGACTACCCGGCGGTCGACGGCACCTGGGAGGTGGACTCGGTCGGGCTGACCGGGCTGCTGGCCGGGCTCAACGCCGGGCGCGACTCCAACGGCCTGGCGCTGACGTCGCGGATGTCGTTCTGCATCGGCGCTCAGGGTCAACCCGGGCGCGCGCGACATCGAGGCCGAGCTCGCGCGGGCGCACGCGAAGATCCGGGCGGGCGCCCAGTACCTGGTCAGCCGGCCGGTCCACGACCTCGACGCGCTCACCCGGGTGGTCGAGGCGCTGGAGGGCACCGGCGTGCCGCTGCTGCTGTCGGTCGCCCCGCTGACCTCGTTCGAGGAGGCCGACTACCTCGCCCACGAGGTGCCGGGGGTGACGATCCCGGCCGCCACGCTCGAGGCGATGGAGCGGGCCGGGCGCAGCGGCGGCCGGGCGGTCGGCCTCGAGCTGGCGGCCACCGTCCTGGCCAAGGCCCGCCCGCTGGTGAGCGGCGTGATCCTGGCCGCCCCGGGCGACGACCCGGCCGCGCTCGGGCCGCTGCTCGAGGCCCTCGCCTGAGCGTGGTGGTTGTGGCGGCGCGGTCCCGCGTTTCGATGACCGTGCGACCTGGGCATGCCCAGGTCGCACGGGACGCGCTCTGCCAACGTTCAGGTTCGTACACATAAGTCGGTATGTGCGGGTAAAAATGACGCCTGTGGACTCAACCAGCCGCCGCGCTTTTCTCGCCCTGGCCGCCGCCGGCATGGCCGGCGCCGTCTCGGCCTGCAGCGGCGTCGTGCGCTCGGTGGCCCCGCGGTCGGTCGCCGAGCGGGCCCGGCCGTGGCGCGCGCCGGTCACCACCGTCTCCGAGAACGCGCGGCCGGGCACCAAGGGGTGGGTGATCCACCACCTCGGCGCCGACGACGAGATTATGGGCTACGCGGGCAGCGCCAGCGTGGCCCCGGGCGAGCGGTTCCCGCTCTACGTGTCCACGACGGCGGACCAGTTCCAGGTGACCGCCTACCGGATCGGCTGGTACCAGGGGCTCGGCGGCCGCGAGGTCTGGCGGTCGCCGGCGATCCGGGGCGCGGCCCAGGGCGCGGCCCGGGTCTCTTCCGGCACCAACACCGTCTCGACCGACTGGGACCCGCTGCTCGAGGTCCCCACCGACGACTGGCCGCCCGGCGCCTACCTGCTGAAGCTCAGCGCCGCCAGCGGCGGGCAGCGGTACGTTCCGATGACGGTCAGGTCGCCGTCGTGCGCGGGGAAGGTCGTACTCAAGTCCTGCGTGCAGACCTGGCAGGCGTACAACATGTGGGGCGGCCACGACCTCTACAAGGACGCGGCCGGCAGCTACGACAACCGTTCCCTGGTGGTCAGCCTGGACCGCCCGTACGACCTCAACGGCGCCGACATGTTCCTCACCTACGAGCGGAACGCGATCAAGCTGGCCGAGTACCTCGGCCTTGACCTGGCCTACGTGACCGGCATGGACATCGACGCCGACCCGCGGCTGCTCGACGGGGCGAGCGCGCTGGTCTCGATGGGCCACGACGAGTACTGGACCCCGGCCGAGCGCGCCAACGTCACCGCCGCCAGGGACAGCGGCGTCAACCTGGCCTTCCTCGGCGCGAACGCGATGTTCCGCCGCACCCGGCTGCAGTCGAGCGCGCTCGGGGCCGCGCGCGAGGTGGTCTGCTACAAGTCCGACTACGCGCGGGACCCGCTGTACGGCGTGCACAGCTCGCTCGTCACCAGCGACTGGCGCGACGCCCCCGACCCCGACCCGGAGTCCTCGCTGATCGGCATGAGCTACGAGGGGTACCCGGTCAACGCGGCCTACGTCGTCGCCTCGCCGCGCAGCTGGGTGTTCGCGGGCACCGGGGTGTCGTCCGGCGACGCGTTCCCGAACCTGGTCGGGGTCGAGTATGACCGGGTCGACCCCGGCTACCCGGTCCAGCGCCCGATCGAGGTGCTCTCGCACTCCCCGCTGACCTGCAACGGCGCCGCCAGCTACGGCGACTCGGCCTACTACACCCACCCCGGCGGGGCCGGCGTCTTCAACTGCGGCACCATGCGCTGGGTGGAGGCGCTCTACGGCGACGAGCCGCACGGCATCGGCGGCGCGACCCCCGGCTTCGTCCGCACGGTCACCAGCAACGTGCTGCGCGCCTTCGCCGAGGGCCCGGCCGCCGCCAAGTACCCCGCGCACGACAACCTGGCGGCGATGAACGAGCACGTCGGCTCGCCGGTCGGCGCCCCGCAGAACCTCCAGTAAACCGATAACAGCAAGAAGTACAGTCCGCCGAAAGTGACAAATCACCTCGGGTGTACAGTTGGTAACTCAATGTGCGCATAAGCCCATGCGACACGCTGATCCGGAGGAATCCGAGGTGCCACATGAGTTCTCCCGAAAACCCGCACGGTTACCAGCAGGCCGGCGGCTACCAGCAGACCGGTTACCAGCAAGGCGGTTATCAGCAGGGCGGTTACCAGCAGGGCGGCTACCAGCAGTCCGGCGGCTACGGTGGCGGCCCCCGGCCGACGTCCTACCTGCAGGGCGCCCCGGTCGGCTTCGCCGACGCCGTCCGCGGCGCGTTCGCGCATCCGCTCACCCTCCGCGGCCGGGCCTCCAGGTCCGCGTTCTGGTGGTTCCAGCTGCTCGCGGTCATCGCCTACGCGGTCGTGAGCGTGATCTCCGACCGCTCGACGGTAGCCGGGATCATCCTCGACATCATCATCGGCGTCCCGATCCTGGTGACCAACATCGCGCTGGCGGTCCGGCGGCTGCACGACTCCGACCACACCGGCTGGTGGTGGTGGATCTGCTTCGTGCCGCTGGTCGGCTGGATCGTCAGCATCGTCTTCTACCTGCTCCCGAGCACGCCCGGCCCCAACCGCTACTCCACCGCCCGCTAGGGCGCAGGCCGCCGGCGGCGCCGCGCCGGGTCCGTCACTGCATCGACGCCAGCAGCCCGTCCACGTTCCGGCTGAGGTCGGCCACGAGCAGGGAGAGCAACTGCTCGCCCTCGGCGGCGGACGCGCCCGCCGGGTCGCCGAGGACGCCGTTGGGGCTGACCTGCCTCACCCCGTGCGCGCTGAGCTCGGACAGGATCTCGGCCAGCGGGCGGGTGTCGCCTGCCGCGGCGGCGTCGAGCCGCACGTCGCCCGGGGCGAGCGCCAGCATCATCGAGGTCTCCACCCGGCCCGCGTGCGCGTCCGGCGTCAGCCCGTCCCCGGTCGTCGGCAGGCCGGGGCGCAGCCCGGCGTGCCAGGCATCGCTCCGGCGTCCCTCGCGCCGCAACTGGCGGACCGCGTCGCGGATCGCGGTGACGTTGCCGCCGTGGCCGTTGACGAGGAGCATCGCCGGCCAGTGGAGGGAGGCGTGACGGCCGAGTTCCACCAGCAGAGTCGACAAAGCGACACTGCCGATGGACAGCGTGCCCGGGAAGTCGGCGTGCTCGCCGCTCGCGCCGATCGCGATCGGCGGCGCCAGCCCCACCCCGGACCGCCCCGCGCACGCCCGGCGCGCGACCGCCGCCGCGATCCGCGTGTCGGTGTCGAGCGGGAGATGAGCCCCGTGCTGCTCAAGCGACCCGATCGGCACCACCAGCAGACGGCGCGGCCCGGCCTCGACCTCGGGCCAGTGCGCGCTGCTCAGTGAGAACCCGGCGTCCGGTGGCCCCGATCGAAACGGACACCCGCCCATGCTACGACCCGGCCGGCCGGCCGTCAGCCGGCGGCGCCGGCGAAGGCGGCCGCCAGCTGGCGCATCGCGTCGTCGAGAAGCGCCCCGAGGTCGGCCTCGGGCTGGTCGAGCCAGTGCTCGTAGGCGGCGACGGAGACGCCGAGGACCGCGTGCGCGATCGCCTGCGGCGCGAGGTCGTCGGGACGGCTGCCGGTGCGCTCGGCGGCGAACTCGGCGATGACCGCGCGCCAGGCGGTGAAGCGGAGGGTGGAGTGCGCGAGCAGCGCGGGCACCCGCAAGATGAGCTCCATCCGGCGCCGGTGCAGCGGGATCTGCGCGGGGGAGACCTGGTTGAAGTCGATCAGCGCGACCCGGATGGCGTCCATCAGCGGCACCTCGGGCGGGCAGGCCTTGAGCCGCACCCGCATCCGGTCGAGCTCGGCCTCGAACGCGCCCCACGGGATGTCGTTCTTGGACGGGAAGTAGCGGAAGAACGTGCGCCGCCCGATCCCGGCCGCGGCGGCGATCTCGTCGACCGTCGTGGCGTCGAACCCGTTGGCCGCGAACAGCCCGAACGCCGTCTGCTCGAGGTCGGCCCGCGAGGTCACCCGCCTGCGGCCAGGGTGGGGGCGGGAGGACGCGGCCGGGCGGGTCACGGCAGACGCCACTGGTATCACCGTCCTCGATTGGGGTTGCCCTATTTTACGGCAACGGTGATGCGCTCCGTGGTCACAATGCGTAAGGGTCTTGATTTCGGCACCAAGTGCCCCTTAGGCTCGTGCCAACGTAAGTCCTGGCACTTAGTGCCACTAATGCGGGAGGTTACGCATGGCCGAGCACGAGGCGGAGACGGAAGTCCTGGCCGACGACGAGCTCCTCGTCGAAGAGGTCTCGATCGACGGCATGTGCGGCGTCTACTAGACCCGCCATGAGCTCAGCAGCCGGATCAGTCGCGACCTTCGATCTCGACCGCGCCTGGCGGGTCCACCCGCAGGTGTCGATGCGCCCCGAGCCGTTCGGCGCGCTGCTGTACCACTTTGGCACCCGGCGGCTGTCGTTCCTGAAAAACCAGCGGGTGCTGGCGGTGGTCAGGTCGCTCGCCGACCACCCCAGCGCCCGGGCGGCTTGCGCCGCCGCGGGGGTGACGGAGCCGGAGCTTCCGGCCTACGCGCGCGCCCTCGCCGCCCTGGCCGAGTCAACGATGATCTCCGAACGGACCCTGCATGACCCTCGCTCCTGACACGGTTTCGCCTGGCAGGCTGACCGACCTGTTCCAGCTCGGACTCGACGCCCCCATCTGCCTGACCTGGGAGCTCACCTACGCGTGCAACCTGTCGTGCGTGCACTGCCTGTCCTCGTCGGGGCGGCGCGACCCGCGCGAGCTGAGCACCGACGAGTGCAAGGCCGTCATCGACACGCTGCAGCGGATGCAGGTCTTCTACGTCAACATCGGCGGCGGCGAGCCGACCGTCCGGCCCGACTTCTGGGAGCTGGTCGACTACGCGACCGCGCACCAGGTCGGGGTGAAGTTCTCCACCAACGGGGTGAAGATCACCCCCGAGGTCGCGGCCCGGCTGGCGGCCAGCGACTACGTGGACGTGCAGATCTCGCTCGACGGCGCCACCGCCGAGGTCAACGACGCGGTCCGCGGGCCCGGCTCCTACGCCACCGCGATGCGCGCGATGCAGAACCTGGCCGACGCCGGCTTCCGCGGGTTCAAGCTGTCGGTGGTCATGACCAGGCAGAACATCCCGCAGATGGACGAGTTCAAGGCGATCGCGGACCGCTACGGCGCGCAGCTGCGGCTGACCAGGCTGCGCCCGTCCGGGCGCGGGGCCGACGTCTGGGACGAACTGCACCCGCTGCCTGCCCAGCAGAAGCAGCTCTACGACTGGCTGGTGGCGCACGGGGAGCAGGTGCTGACCGGCGACTCCTTCTTCCACCTGTCCGCGTTCGGATCCGCGCTGCCCGGCCTCAACCTGTGCGGGGCGGGCCGGGTGGTCTGCCTGATCGACCCGGTCGGCGACGTCTACGCCTGCCCGTTCGCGATCCACGAGAACTTCCTGGCCGGCAACGTCCGCGACGGCGGCGGCTTCGAGACCGTGTGGAAGACGTCGGAGCTGTTCCAGGACCTGCGCAAGCCCGACACCGGCGGCGCCTGCCGGTCGTGCGGGTTCTACGACTCCTGCCGGGGCGGCTGCATGGCGGCGAAGTTCTTCACCGGCCTGCCGATGGACGGCCCGGACCCGGAGTGCGTGCAGGGCTACGGCGAGGCGGCGCTGACGTCCCTGAGCGCGTCGCCGGCCGTCGCGGCGCCCCGCTCGTCGGTCGACCACTCGCACCGCACCACCCGCGCATCCAGGAACGCGCCCGTCCCGGTGACGATCACCCCCCGCCGCCCGCCCTCGCACGACTGCGACGAGAGCCCCCTCGCGGGCTTCACCGCCCGGTAACGGTGCCGGTCGCCCCGGCCGCGGTCCCCGGCCCGGCTGAGCCTGGTGCGGCCCCCGTCGCCGCGCCCGCGCCGACCGGCCTGCGGCTGATCCGCGATGGCGGCACCCGGTTCGTGGCCGGCGGCCTGGTGCTGGTCGGGGGCTCGCCAGTCCGGGTGCTGCGGCTCACCCCGGTCGGCGCGCGCCAGGTCAGCGGCTGGTTCTCCGGCTCCCCGGTGCCCGCCAGCGAGGCGTCCCGCCTGCTCGCCCGGCGCCTGCTCGATGCCGGCCTCGCCCACCCAGACTTCAAGCCACAACCGTCATCCCGAACGGTCCCGGCTGACTCCGCCGCGTCCGATGTCACCCCTGCCCGGCCGACCATCACCGTCGTGATCCCGGTCCGCGACCGCCACCCCGAACTAGCCCGCTGCCTGGCCGGCCTGGGCGATGCCCACGGCGCCGACCGGCCGCCGGTCATCGTCGTGGACGACGCGTCGGCCGATCCGGCCGCGATCGCCGAGATCGTCGCCCGGTACGGGGCGCGGGTAATCCGCCGTCCGGTCAACGGCGGCCCCGGCGCGGCCAGGAACACCGGCCTGGCCGCGGCCTCGACCGAGCTCGTCGCGTTCCTCGACTCCGACTGCGCGCCCGCGCCGGGCTGGCTGGACCGGCTGCTGCCGCACTTCGCCGACCCCGCCGTCGGCGCGGTCGCGCCCCGGATCGTGCCCCACCAGGCCGGCCTCTCCTGGCTGGCCAGGTACGAGGGCGCCAGCTCGACCCTCGACATGGGCGCGCGGCCGTCCATCGTCCGGCCCGGCGCCCGGGTGTCCTACGTGCCCGGCGCGGCGCTCGTCGTCCGCCGGTCGGCGGCCGGGGCGGGGTTCGCCGACGGGATGTTCGTCGGCGAGGACGTCGACTTCATCTGGCGGCTGACCGCGGCCGGCTGGCGGGTCAGGTACGAGCCGTCCGCGACCATGGGCCACGATCATCGGGTCACGTTCCGCGCCTGGTTCTCCCGCCGCGCCGACTACGGCACCTCCGCCGCCGCGCTCGAACAGCTCCACCCCGGCGCGGTCCGCCCGCTCTACGCCTCCTGGTGGACGGTCGGCGCCTGGACGGCGGCCCTGTCCGCCCGGCCGGCCCGCGCCGGTCTCACTGCCGCCGCCGCACTCACCGCCGCCGCGACCGCCCTGCTCGCCCGCCGCCTCTCCACCGTCACCGCCGAAACCTGGCCCCTCCCCGCCCCCGTCCCGACCGCGACCGCCACCCCCGCCCCGGAGCGCACCCCCACGTCCACCCCCGTCCCGGAGCGCACCCCCACGTCCACCCCCACCCCGGAGCGCACCCCCACGTCCACCCCCGTCCCGGAGCGCACCCCCACCCGGTACGCGCAGGCGTGGCGGCTGGCGGCGCGACTGGCGGGCGGCGGGACGCTCGCGGCCGGGCGGCCGATCGGCAGCGCGCTCTCCCGGACCTGGTGGCCGGTCGCGATCCCGGCCGCGATCGCCATTCCCAGGCTCCGTCGCCCCCTGGCAGCGCTGATCCTCGTCCCCCCGCTGCTCGACTGGGCCGACCGCCGCCCGCCGCTCGACCCGGCCCGCTACGTCGCCGCCCGCCTCCTCGACGACGCCGCCTACAGCCTCGGCGTCTGGCACGGCTGCCTCAGCCGCCGCACGATCGCACCGCTGCTCCCCATGATCGGCAGCAAGCGACCGCCAACCGCCTGACCGCCGCGCCGCCCCGGGCCGTAGCCGAGATCCGCGTGGCGGGGAATACTGCATCCATGAACGGAGCGGCCTCCCCGACGCCGAAACAGCGCATCGCGGCCGACTGCGCCCGCCCCGGCGGCGGTCCGGGCCTGATCGCGGGCTGCGTCGCCCTGCTCGGTGGCAGGCCCGATGACGTGGACGACCGCCTGATCACCGTCCTCGGCGGCGAAGCGGCCGGCGAGGTCCTGGACGGTGCGGCAGGCGGCCGTTCCGGCTACTGGCCCCGAGTCTGGGCCGCCCGCGGCCTGCTGCACGCCTGGGCCGACCCCACGACCGAGGCCGCCAATACGACCGTGCCCGCCAGCACAACCGAGACGGCCAGTACGACCGAGACGGCCAGTACGACCGAGCCCGCCAGCACAACCGAGCCCGCCAGTACGACCGAGCCCGCCAGCACAACCGAGACCGCCATTGCGACCGAGCCCGCCGGTACGACCGAGGCCGATGCGGCGACCGCCGCCATCATCGGCGCCCTGGCCGACGACGCCTGGCGGGTCCGCGAGATGGCCGCCAAGGTCGTCGCCAGACACCGAGTCGGCGGAGCGCTCGACGCGGTCGCGCCGCTGCGCGACGACCCCATCCCGAGGGTCCGCGCAGCGGCCCACCGCGCCGTCGTCCTCCTCACCGCCTACACCGCCTGATAACAGCAAGAAGCGTGCAAAGCCTGGCCCGCACCCAGTGATCGTGTGCCAAAGCGGCCGGACAAATCGGACATGAGACGTCATTGTGTGCAGAAGTGGGCGCTCCGCGACCCGAATGCCCCACGGTGATGCCTCCGCCCGACCCGCCAAGAATCAGCGAGGCTCCTGGGAAACGAGTGATTGACCGGCGCCTCGCACTGATCAGATAACAGCAAGAAGCGTCGCATGCCTCACGCATCGGGGATAACAGCAAGAAGCGTGCGCCCTCAGGCCTACGGGGTGAGCCGGTTGGGGCCGCGGAAGAGGAACGTCGCGTCCCGAATCGAGTCCAGCCCGAGCAGCGCCATCAGCAGCCGGCCGAGACCGAGGCCGAACCCGCCGTGCGGCGGGCACCCGTACCTGAAGTTGTTCAGGTAGTCCTGCATCGGCTCGGGCGACAGCCCCTTCTCGGCCGCCTGCGCGACCAGGACGTCGTACCGGTGCTCACGCTGCGCCCCGGTCGTGATCTCAAGCCCCTTCCAGAGCAGGTCGAAGCTCGCGGTGAGCGAGGGCTCGCCCGCTGGCCGGAGATGATAGAACGGCCGGACGGACGCGGGGTACCCGGTCACGAAGGCGAACTCGTGCCCGGTGCGCTCGCGGACCCAGGCCGCGACCGTCCGCTCGCCGGCCGGGTCGAGGTCGTCACGCGCACCATCGCCCGCGGGTTGAGCCGGGGAGTCGCCCGCTCCCGCTCCCGCGATCTGCAGCGCCTCCGCCATCGAGATCCGCGGGAACGGCACCGACGGCACCACCACGTCCACCCCGAAGTGCTCCTTGATCGCCGGGCCGTGCGCGGCCGCGACCTCGGCCAGCACGTGCGCGAGCATCCGCTCCTCGAAGTCCATCACGTCCTCGACCCCGTCGATCCAGGCGAGTTCGACGTCGACCCCGGTGAACTCGGTCGCGTGCCGGGCGGTGAACGACGGCTCGGCCCGGAACACCGGGCCGACCTCGAAGACCCGGTCGATGCCGGCCGCGATCGCGGCCTGCTTGTAGAACTGCGGCGACTGCGCCAGGTAGGCCTTGCGGTCGAAGTAGCCGACCTCGAACACCTCCGCGCCCGACTCGGACGCGGTGCCCATCAGCTTGGGCGTGTGCATCTCGGTGCAGCCGTGCGAGTAGGCGAACGCGCGCATGGCCTGCTCGACGGTGGTCTGCACCGCGAACGCCAACCGCGCGGCCGGGCGGCGGCGGACGTCGAGGGAGCGCCAGTCGAGGCGGCCCTCGGGTCCGGTGTTGGCGTCGATCGGGAGCGGCGCCTCGGCGTGGCTCTCGACCGTGACCTCGTCCGGGATGAGCTCGATGCCGCCGAGGGTCACGACCGGGTTGGCGACCACCCGCCCGGTCACCCGGACGGCCGACTCGACCGACAGGCCCTCGAGGCGCTCCTCAAGCGGGCTCCCGTCGCGCCGGTGGGTGAGCTGAACGGTGCCGGTGTGGTCGCGCACGATCACGAACTGGACGGCGCGCTGCCGCCGGAGCGTCTGCGCCCAGCCTGCGATGGAAACGGTCTCGCCGACGTGGCGGTGCAGGTCGGCAACGAGAATACGAGGGGTGCGGATCATCGCTTAGTCCTCCGGGGACTCCGTGGTGATCCCTTGACTGATGCGGGCGAGAAGGGCCGACTCGCTGTGCCACCGCACCTTCGCCGCCCGCCTGGCCCAGCCAGCGCGCGGCCTCATTCAAAGCCCGCTCGGGAGTGTCTTCGCCATCGGGGCGCGAGGCCGCCTTCACAGCTTCCGGCGGCTCTCTGTGCTCGCGTGGTCCCTGGCTACTCGTCTCCGTCAATGCGTTGCTGGTAGGGTAGGCGACACCCGGGCGGCAGGGCAACGAGATTACCGCTTGCCAGCAGGCAGAGCAAGCACACTCACTGAATGTACGTTCATCGATATGAGCGAGATGCTGCCCCTATTCCCGCTGTCGACGGTGCTGTTTCCGGGCATGCGCTTGCCGTTGCACATCTTCGAGGAGCGGTACCAGACCCTGGTCGCCGACCTGCTGGCCGGGCCGGAGCCGAGGCGGTTCGGGGTGATCGCGATCCGGTCCGGCACCGAGGTCGGCGCGGACAGCGTCGCCGCGCTGCACGAGGTCGGCTGCGTCGCGGTGGTGCGCCAGGTCGCGCCCACCGCCGACGGACGCTATGACCTGCTGACCGTCGGCACCGACCGATTCAAGCTGATGGACGTCGACCGATCGCACCCGTACCTGCGCGGCGAGATCGAGCTGCTGCCCGACGACGCGGCCGGCGAGCCCGGCGCGGCCGAGGCGGCGGCCGGCACCGTGCGGCAGGTGCAGGCCGGCTTCCGCGCGTACCTGAACGCGCTGGCGGACCAGGGCGGCGGCGTGATTAGCATCGCCGACCTGCCGGACGAGCCCGGGCTGCTCTCCTACGTGATCGGCGCCGCGATGATCATCGACCTGCCCGAGCGCCAGTCGCTGCTGGCCGCGCCCGACGCGATGGCCAGGCTGCGGCTCGAGCGCTCCCTGCTCGTGCGCGAGATCGCGATCCTCCGGGCCACCACCTCCCGGCCGGCCCCCGATTACGCGCACGAGCAGTTCAGCCCGAATTAGGCCCCGGCTGTTCTCTCAGGCGCCGTCGTCCGGCCCGTACCCGCCGGCCGGAGGATAGGGCCCGTAGCCGCCGGCCGGCGGCGTGCCCTGCGCCATGCCCGGCTGTGACTGGGCGCCGTGCGCCGCCCTGAGCCGGTCGTACACCAGCGTCACCACCGCCGCCAGGAACGGGGCGACCAGCGTGCCCACCACCACGTCGGAGATGAAGGTCCTGGCCGCGTACGGCAGCGCGAGCAGGATGATGCCGATGACGAACTCGCCGACGATCAGGATCAGGAACACCACCACGTAGGTGCCGAAGACGTGCCACGCGTAGCCGCGGACCGTCTCCCAGCTCTTGCCGAACGACTCGAAGGCGGTGGCGCCGCCGACCACGATCCACGGCACGATCAGCGACAGGAACGTCAGCAGGATGAGCCCGGGCACGATGATCAGCACGAAGCCGATCGCGATGGCGATGCTGGCAAAGATCGAGGCGATCGCGACGCTCCACACGAACGGCAGCGCCGCGTCCACGCTCGCCCGCAGGTCAAGGTCGCCGCGCCCATCGCGCGCGTCCTGCACGGCCTTGACCAGCGCCGCCTGCAGCAGGAAGGTGCCGAGCAGGCTGAGCAGGCCGCCGAGGACGGCGCCGAACGAACCCAGCGCCAGGCTCAGCAGCGCGGTGACGATGGCGATCACCAGGTAGATCGCAAACGAGATGAGCAGGAAGTGGGTGGCGTGGCGCTTGTACAGCGTCCACGCCTCGCCCAGCACACCGGAGAGCGGGTTCATGCGCTCATCGTAAAGATCTACTCGGCCGAAACCTACGTATGACTCCCGGTAATTAATTAATTTCGGGCACCGCTCACTCGTGGATGATGACGCCGCGGATATTGCGCCCGGCCATCATGTCCTCGTAGCCCTGGTTGACCTGGTCCAGGGTGTACCGGGTGGTGATCAGCTCCGACAGCTTGAGCTTGCCCGCCCGGTACAGGTCGAGGATGCGGGGGATGTCGTCGAACGGGTTGGACGAGCCGAACAGCGCGCCCTGCAGCCGCTTCTCGAACAGCGCGAGCTCGAACCCGGACACGTTCACGGTCTTGGCGCCCGGCCCGGCCAGGCCGGTCAGCACCACGGTGCCGCGCTTGCGGATCGCGGCGAACGCGGCCGACACCACGTCCTCGGTCACCACGCCCATGGTCACGATCGCCTGGTCGGCGCCGACGCCCCAGGTCAGCTCCAGCGCCAGCGCCTGCGCCTCGTCGGTCGTCGCGACCGCGTGGGTCGCGCCGAAGCCGAGCGCGGACTCGCGCTTGAACGCCACCGGGTCGACCGCGATGACGTACCGCGCGCCGGCGATCGACGCGCCCTGCAGCGCGTTGACCCCGACCCCGCCGATCCCGTACACGAGCGTGGTGTCGCCGGGCTTCACCTCGCCCGCCTTGACGGCGGACCCGAACCCGGTCGGCACGCCGCACGACGTCAGCGCCGCCAGTTCGAGCGGGATGTCGTTCTCGATCTTCACCACCGACGCTTCGGACAGCACCGCGGCCTGGGAGAACGTCCCCAGCAGGCACATCTGCCCGAAGTCGGTCGCCCCCTCGTGGTAGCGGAACGTCCCGTCCGGCAGACAGTTGTCGTAGAGGAACTTCCCGTAGTCGCACAGGTTGGTCTGCCCGCGCGCGCAGAACCGGCACTTGCCGCAGACCGGAAGGAAGGAGGCCACCACGTGGTCGCCCACGGCCAGCCTGGTCACCCCGGTGCCGACCCGCTCGACGACGCCGGCGCCCTCGTGGCCGCCCACGATCGGGAATCTGACCGGGATATCGCCGGTGCGCAGGTGGTCGTCGGAGTGGCACA
The DNA here is from genome assembly GCA_963836195.1 of uncultured Actinomycetota bacterium. Classification (GTDB taxonomy): domain Bacteria; phylum Actinomycetota; class Actinomycetes; order Streptosporangiales; family Streptosporangiaceae; genus Trebonia. The sequence continues at coordinate 779,869 of CAWIIX010000030.1, forward strand.
GCCCGGAGGCGGCGAACCGGACCAGCACCTCGCCCGTCTTCGGCTCGTCGAGGTCGAGCTCGACGATCTCGAACGGCTTGCCGATGTCCCGCAGTACCGCTGCTCGCGTCTTCATGCAACACCCTCCCGGGGAGATATCCGCAGTGTGAGGGTCATCATCCGCCCGACCGAGCGACCCGGTCAATTGCGGGTGAAGATCAAGATCAAGGTCAAGATCTATCCGATCAGCCCGAACGGACCCGTAACTCCGCCTCCGCCGTCCATGGCCCCGGCCCTCAGGCGACGATAACAGCAAGAAGCTGATAACAGAAAGATCCCAATAACGTCCGGTGGCGGGGCTGTCACACCCCTCTGAGCAGGCGCTATGGCCAATGGGACCCGTGTCCAGGCTTGTTGCGTCACGCAAGCAGCGCTGGCTATCGTCGGGGAATGCTTACTTTCCGGTCTTCAGCCAGGCGGTTCGCCGTCGTGGCCGGCATAGCGTGCCTCGGCCTGACCGCCGCGGCTTGCAGCAGCTCGTCTTCGTCGTCTACGTCGGCTCCTGCCTCCACGTCGGCCACCGCGTCCGCGCCGTCATCGCCCTCCGCGTCTGCGTCGTCTAGCGCCAGCGTCACCGGCACTGCGAACGTGGCGTACGCCTCGTCCCTTGAGTTCCTGAACGAGAACGTCGTGAAGCCCGCCTTCACCGCCGCGACCGGCGCGGGGTACTCCGGCACCGGCAACGCCTCCGGCACGCTCGAGTCCGACATCGCGGCCGGCGAGATCAGCCCGAACGTCTTCGAATCGGTCGGCAGCGACAACATCACGCCGCTGGAGCCGAAGTTCACCAAGTGGTACGTCCCGTACGCCTCCACCTCGATGGTGATCGCGTACAACCCGAAGTCCAAGTACGCGAGCGAGTTCAAGGCCTACGCCGACGGCTCCAAGCCGCTCAGCACCCTGTTCTCGACGCTGCTGCAGACCTCCGGGCTCAAGCTCGGCCGGACCGACCCGAACACCGACCCGCAGGGCCGCGACTTCATCTACATGCTCGAGCTCGCGCAGAAGTACTACAACCTGCCCTCGGACACGGTCTCCAAGATCCTCGGCACCAGCAACTTCGGCACCTCGAACTCGAGCCAGATCTACGCCGAGTCCTCGCTCGACTCGACCCTCGAGTCCGGCCAGCTCGACGCGTCGAGCGCGTTCGTCACCCAGGCGATCGAGCTGCACCTGGACTACATCCCGCTGCCGGTGCAGATCAACCTCGGCAGCGCCGCGCTCGCCTCGACCTACAAGACGGCAACCGTTAAGCTCGAGAACGGCATGACCAAGAGCGGATCGCCGCAGGTCATCGACATCACCCAGATCGGCGCGCCGACCGACGCGGGGACCGCGTTCATCGCCTACACGCTGTCGCCGACCGGCCTCGCGCAGTACAAGGCGGGAGGGTTCAAGCTGATCACGCCCACGGTCGTCGGCGACAAGAGCTCCGTCCCGTCAGCCATCCTCAGTGAGCTGGGCTCCTAACCCGCAGGTATCGCCCGTCCGCCGGCTCAGCGGAACCGGCGGACGGGAACTCAGGGTCCGTTCGATGTCCGCTGCCTTGTCGCTTGTGGGCGCGCTGGTCATCTGGGTCGCACTGCTCGGCCCGGTGATCACGCTCATCACCCGCATCTCGCCGGGCGACCTCTGGACCGCGCTGACCGGCCCCGGCAACCTCGACCCGCTGGTCACGTCGGTGGAGTCCGGCGGGGTGACGCTGGCCGTGCTGATCTGCTGCTGCACGCCGCTGGCGTGGATGATGGCGCGCGACCGGCTGCCGTTCCCGAGGATCTGGGAGGCGGGCGTGCTCTGCGCGCTGCTGCTGCCGCCGCTGGTCATCGGGCTGCTGCTGGTCTTCATGGTCGGCCCGTACACCTGGATCGGCTCGATACTCGACTGGCTTCACCAGTCGGCCACCAACACCTTCCTCGCGCTGGTGATCGCCGAGGTCTACGAGTCGGCGCCGTACTACGTGCTGGGCGCGCAGGCGGCGTTCAGCGGGGTCGACACCCGCCTCGAGCAGCAGGCGGGGCTGCTCGGCGACCGGCCGTTCACCGTGTTCAGGCGGATCACGCTGCCGCTGGCGGCCCCCGGCCTGGCGATGTCGCTGGCGGTCGCGTGGGCCCGGGCGATCGGCGCCTTCGGCGCGGTGGTGATCATCGCGTACCATCCGTTCGGCATCCCGATGCAGATCTTCACCACCCTGCAGGAGACCGGCCTCTACACCGCGCTTCCGTACGCCCTGGTGCTGCTGGTGGTCGCGCTGCCGCTGCCGCTGGCCGCCTACGTCTGGAGCGCGCGTGCTGAACGTCGACGTCGAGGCTGACCGCCGCGATTTCACCGTCCGGGCTGCCTTCGACGTGGCCGACGGGGAGCGGGTGGCGTTGTTCGGCCCGTCCGGGGCGGGCAAGACGACCGTGCTCGAGGTGATCGCCGGCCTGGTCGAGCCGCGTTCCTGCCGCATCGAGCTGGGCGGGCGGACGCTGACCTCGACCGCCTCCCCCCGGGTCGCGGTTCCGCCGTGGGAGCGGCGGGTCGGGCTGCTGCGCCAGGATCCCGGGCTGTTTCCGCACCTGTCGGTCCGGGCCAACCTGACCTACGCCCGGTCGGCGCGGAACGGGCGCGGCGGGCGGGCCGGGTCGTCGGGGGGTCCGGCCGGGAGCGCCGAGCTGGCCCAGATCGCCACCTCGCTGGGCATCGAGGGGCTGCTCGGGGCGATGCCGGCCCGGCTGTCCGGCGGCCAGCGGCACCGGGTGGCCCTCGGCCGGCTGCTGCTCGCGCACTGCGACGCGCTCCTGCTCGACGAGCCGTTCGCCTCGCTCGACGCCGCCCTGCGCCGCTCCCTCAGCGCGCTCGTCAAGGACCTCTCCTCGCAGCGGACGGTGCCGTCGGTCCTGGTTACCCATCAGCTGTCGGACGCGCAGGCCTACGCCGACCGGCTCCTGGTGATGGACGCGGGCGGGATCCTCCAGGCGGGAGCGCCCGACCAGGTCGTGCTCCGCCCCGCCTCGCGGCGCGTGGCCGAGCTCGTGGGCTACCTCGGCTTCGTCCCCGGCCCGGGCGCGCCCGGCGTGCTGGCCGGCGTGCACCCGGACCGCGTGCTGCCGGGCGCCGAGCCGGAGCGCGGGCTGGTCGTCACCGGGACCGTCACCGCCGCCCGGCCGAGCGGGGCCGGCTGGGAGGCTGACCTCCTCGTCGGCGACGCCCCGTTCACCTGCCGGCTGCCGTCCCGCCTGGACGGGGCCCAGGTGTCGGTCACGCTGCTCGACCCGCCGTACTTCGGCCCGGACGGGGCCGCAAGAAGCGCCGCCGCTAGCCGACCTCGGTGACCTGGCCGTCGTCGACCGCCAGGTGGCGGGTGACCGAGAGCCCCTCGAGCATCCGGCGGTCGTGGGTCACCAGCAGGAAGGTGCCCGGGGTAGCCGTCGAGGGCCGATTCGAGCTGCTCGATGGCGGGCAGGTCGAGGTGGTTGGTCGGCTCGTCGAGGATGAGCAGGTTCACCCCGCGGGCCTGGAGCAGGGCCAGCCCGGCCCGGGTCCGCTCGCCGGGGGACAGGCTGCCGGCCGGGCGCGTGACGTGGTCCGCCTTGAGGCCGTACTTGGCCAGCAGGGTCCTGATCTCGGCCGGGACCATGTCGGGGAGCTGGGCCGCGAACGCGTCGAGCAGCGGCTGCTCGCCCCGGAACAGGCTGCGCGCCTGGTCGACCTCGCCGATCATGATCCCGCTGTCCGAGCGAGGCCTGGCCCGACGTCAGCGGTACCCGGCCGAGCAGCGCGTCGATCAGCGTGGACTTGCCCGCGCCGTTCGGCCCGGTCACCGTGACCCGGTCGGCCCAGTCGATCTGCAGGCTGACCGGGCCGAGCCGGAACGGGCCGCGGTCGACGACCGCCTCGCGCATGACCGCGGCGACCGAGCCGGAGCGCGGCGCGGCCGCGATCTCCATCTGCAGCTGCCACTCCTTGCGCGGTTCCTCGGCGACCTCGAGCCGGCCGATCATCCGCTCGGTCGCCTTGACCTTGCCCGCCAGCTTCTCCGAGCGGGCGACCTGCGCGTGCAGGACGTGCTTGTCGTTGTCGGTCGCCTTGGACCGCGCCTCGCGGACGCCCTTGTCGGCCCAGCCGATCTGGGTCCGCCGCCGGGCCTCGAGCTCGGCCTTGGTCTCCGCGTACTGCTCGTAGTTCTCCCGGGCGTGCCGACGGGCGGTCTCGCGCTCCTCCAGGTAGCCGGCGTACCCGCCGCCGTAAAGGCGCGTCTTCTGCTGCGCGAGGTCCAGTTCGAGCACCCGGTCGACGGTCCGCTCGAGGAACGCGCGGTCGTGGCTGACCAGCACCGTCGCCGCCCGCAGCTTGCGGACGAAGTCCTCCAGGATCTCCAGCCCGGCGATGTCGAGGTCGTTGGTCGGCTCGTCGAGCAGGAACACGTCGTAGCGGGACAGCAGCAGCGAGGCGAGGTTCGCCCGCGCCGCCTGGCCGCCGGACAGCCCGGTCATCGCCCGATCCAGGTCCACCCGTAGGCCGAGGGTGGTGATGACCTTCGCGGCGCGCTCCTCCAGGTCGGCGCCGCCCAGGTTCAGCCACCGGTCGAGCGCGGTCGCGTAGGCGTCGTCGGCCCCCGGCGCGCCCGCCGCCAGGGACTCGGTCGCCTCGTCAAGCTCCCGCTGGGCCCGGGCCACGCCGGTGCGGCGGGCGAGGAACGCGGCCACGTTCTCATCCGGGCGCCGGTCGGGCTCCTGCGGCAGGTACCCGACGGTCGCGGTCGGCGGGCTGAGCATGACCGAGCCCTGCGTGAGGGCGGCGCCGTCGAGGCCGGCCAGCAACCGCAGCAGGGTGGACTTCCCGGCCCCGTTCACGCCGACCAGCCCGGTCACCTCCCCGGGGGCGATGGTCAGGTCGAGCCCGGAGAAGAGGGTCTGGGTCCCGTGCCCGGCGGTGAGACCCTTGGCAGTCAGTACGGCGCTCATTGACAACAATCCTAGGCGGGCCGGCCAGTCGTTTTCCTCGGCGGCCTGGCCCGCGGTAGGCGCCGCCAGCTACGAGACGTTGCCCCGGACGATGTTGTGATGTCCGTCGTTTACGACCGGCCTGCCGCTGTTGGGCAGCGGCTTCCTTGTCCGGCTCAGCCCGATGTAGTTGTCGATCACCTGGTTGTAGCTGGCGCCGCTGGTGAGCCACACCCCCGCGCCGGTGTTGCCGCTGATCAGGTTGACGGGCGGCCTTCCGGTGGTTCCGATGGAGTTGCGGTAGGGGTGGCCGGTGACGAGCACGCCGCCCTTGTGGTTACCAAGCGCCGCCGTGCCGGTTACGTTGGTCCCGATGAAGGTGCTGAACACCCGGTTGTCGTGGGCGTCGCCGGCGATCACCAGCCCGTAGCCATCGTTCCCGGAGAACGTGTTCTGCGGGATCACCGAGACCTTCCGGCCGCCAACCGTATTGCCGTGCGCGAAGGCGCCGATCAGCACGCCGTCGCCCTTGTTCGGAAGGGCGGCGTTTCCCTTCGTCGTCAGGCCGACGATGTCGGGGTCGATGGTCACCCCGGTGGCGCTGCGGGCCAGTTCGATGCCGTTCCTCGCGTTGCCAGAGAACACGTTCGTCCGCGCGAGGTTGTGGCCGCCGATGGAGGTGATGAGCAGGCCGTCGTTCCCGTTAGGCGCGGCCCCCTTGAACGCGAGCAGCCCGCCGAAGGTGTTGAACGTGGTGAAGTAGCTCGCGGTGCCCGCCACATCGATGCCGTTCTGCCCGTTGTCCACGGACACGTTGCCGAGCGGTATGACCCCGCCCACCATCGTGTTCTTGGAAGAGCCGTTGACCTCGATGCCGTTCACCCCGTTGCCGACGGCGGCGGTGTTGTTGGCGCCGGCCCGAAGAAGTTCCCCTGCACCAGGGTGCCGTTGGAGTTCGTGATGAGCAGGCCGTCCTGCTTGTTACCGCTGATCACGTTGTAATACACGAACGGGTTGTTGACGAACTTGCAGCCGGTCAGGGCGTTGGAGTTGGCCGAATCGACGTACACGCCATTGCCGCGATTCCCGAGGGCGGCGTCACCGTCAGCCGTGGTGCCGATGAAGTTCCCGTTCAGCGTGTTCTGCTGCGAGCGGGCAAAGATGGCGACGCCGTCGCCATAGTTGCCTGACACCAGGTTGCCCAACGGCGGGACGACGAAGACCGGGGTGACCGTTCCCTTGCTGCCGGTGGGGTTGTTGACCTGGCCGGTCCCGGCGTCGGTGTACTCCGTGCCGCCGATCTCGTTGTCCCTGGCGCCCTGGGTGATCAGGATGCCGTCGCCGCCGTTGGGCATGGCCGCGGTGCCCGCCGGATTGGTCCCGATGCGGTTGGCGACTACGGTGTCCTTGGCCGACCCGGACAGCACGAGCCCGTTCCCTTCGTTGCCCGAGATCACATTCGCGACCGTCCCCGAGTCGCCCGCGGGGTTGAGCCCGATCAGGTCGGACGATGAGGCGGCGGCGACGAAGATGCCGTCGCCCCGGTTGCCGTCCCGCTGGCCGGCCGTGTCGATGCCGATGTAGTCGTCGTTCACGGTGATGGAGCCGGCCTCCAGGGTCACGCCGGTGCCGGCGGCCGCGACGACCGCGATGCCGAGGAGTTGGGAGCCCGTCGACGTCGCGGCGAAGTCCAGGCCGCCGTGCCCGCCGCAGTCGATCTCGACCGCGGGCGGTCCGCCGCTGGCGTAGCCGGGGGCGGTGACGCCGTTGATCGTGATCTCCGCGGTGATCGACGGCAGCGCGCTCTGCAGCGCGATCGTCCCGCTGACGGAGAACACGATGTCAGATGAGCCGGTCGCGGCGTCGGCAGCGGTGATCGCGGCGCGCAGCGAGCCGGGCCCCGAGTCGGCCAGGGTGGTCAGGTCGAATATGTGCGAGAAGCCGCCTTGGGGGGCGTCGGCGGCGCTCGCCGCCGGCCCTGGCCCGAGCGCGGCGGCCGCAGCGATGCACGCCAGGCATCCGGCGGCCGCGAGGGCCCCGCGACGACGGACCGTCAGTCGACGGATCGAGACGCGATCGTGCGGGGATTCACGCAATGGCTGGCTACGGAACATCGTGATCCTGCTTCCAGACGTCTCGGTGGCTGACGATAAGCGGCCTGGTCAGTCCCTGAGGCCATGAAAGAGATTACACAGAGTCCACCACTGTTGTACTGAAAGTAACAAACTTGAGCGCGCGCTAGTCGTCGGCGTCGGAGAGCGTGAGCTGGGAGCTGTGGTAGGCGGCGCGGCCGGCCAGCTCGGGGCTGTAGCGGGCGATGATCTGCCGCACCCGGCGGGCCGCGAGCGGGCCGAGCAGGTCGTAGCAGGTGATGAAGAGGTCGCGGGCGGCCGCCCGCGGCCACGCCGGGGGGAGCAGCTCGTACGGGAGGTCGGGGTCCATGGCCGGGAAGGCGCGCCACTCGTTCATCACCCGGGTCCGCGCGACCAGGGCGTCGGCGGTGGTGATCTCGCCCGCCACCGTCTGGTCGCGGAGCAGGCCGGCGAACTCGGTGAACTCCTGGTAGCGGTCGCGCAGTCCGGACAGGTCCCAGGCCCGGGCCGGGATATCGGCTGTCACCAGGGCGCTCCCGGCGCCGTCGGCGGCGCCGTCGCCGCTGACGCTGACCGCGGTGACGGCGGGCAGGGCCGTGGCCCGGAACGCGGTCGCGGTGGAGATGCCGAGATCCTTGAGCCGGGCCATCACGTCGCCCGCGTGATCGCGGGGACAGACCCACAGGCCGTCGTAGAGCGGCGCGAAGCCGAGCCAGCGCAGCTCCTTGCGGAGCTCGTCCCGGGCGGACCGGTGCTCCTCGGGGATGGAGAACGCGACCAGCGACCACATCCCGTCCCACGGCGCCGGGGTCGCGCCGAAGGAGAAGATGCGCCGCCCGCCGTCGTCGAGCACGTCGGCCGCCCGCCGTGACAGCCGGACGAAGGTCCGCCGCCCGCTCCGCGACGTCACCAGCAGCCCGTTGCGGGTCAGCCGGGACAGCGCGGCGCGGGCGGCCGAGTCGCTGACGCCGAACTCGGCTAGCAGCCCGACGATGGCGGCCGACGGCAACGACTCGGTCCGCTGCCACCAGTAGTCGCCGAGGAGCGTGAGCAGCAGCCGGGGCGGCCGCTGGGCGACCGGCCCCGGCGTGGTCCACGGCTGGGGGACGTCCTCGTCCTCCAGGGCGTCAAAAAAAGAATCTATGCTGCTCACGGCTGCGCTCACCGCATTCGGGATCACGGGGGTAAGGGATCACTGGGGAGGGTCGATGCCCAGGAAGCGGAACGCGTTCTTCCACAGGACATCATCTAGTTCGGCGTCTGACAGACCCATCGAGCGGAGTGTCTTGGCAATCGGCTGTTCCCTGCCCATCGCTGGGTAGTCGGAGCCGACGAGCAGCCGGTCCGTTCCGAACAGGTCCGCCAGGTACCTGATCGCCCGTCGGTCGAAGACCAGCGAATCGTAGTAGAACCGGCGGGCCAGCTCGATCGGTGAGTGCTCGGCGAACCACGGGGCGGCCTCCGGGCGCTCCGACTCCGGCAGCGGCGGCTCCTCGTTCCAGGTCCGGCCCCAGAACCACTGGGCCCGGGTGAGGATCAGCGGGAACCCGCCACCGGCGTGGCTGAAGGATATCTTCAGGCCCGGGTGCTTCCCGGCGACACCCCCGGAGATGATCGCGGCGGCGCCGAGCGAGGCCTCCGCGCCCACGCCGAACGTCGCCGCGGCGGCGCCAGGCACCCGGTCGGACGGGGCCGGCAGGCCGTGGATGAAGACGGCCGTGCCGAGGCGCTCGCACTCGGCCCAGAAGCCGTCGAACCGCGCCTCGTGCAGTGACGCGCCGTCGATGTTGGAGGCGATCTCCACCCCCGCCAGGCCGAGCTTGCCGAGCTCGGTCAGCTCGGCGGTGGCCAGGTCCGGGTCCTGCAGCGGGATCGTCCCCAGCCCGTAGAACGTGCCCGGGTAGGCGGCGACCAGCCCCGCGATGTACTCGTTGGTGACCCGGCACAGGTCGAGGCCGGTCTTGGCCGGCGCCCGGTAGCTGAGCAGGGCCGGGAACGGGGAGAGGAGCTCGGCGTCGAGGCCGGAGGCGGCGGATGCCTCGAGCCGCGCCTCGGCGTCGAACCAGACCTTCTTGGCCGGGAACCGCATCGGGCCGTTGACCAGCAGCCTGGTCGACTCGTCGGGGCCGTCCTCGACGGCCGGCCAGCCGGCCGGGTCGCAGCCGGCCGGGGCCGGGCCGAAGTCACCGGGAAAGACGTGCGCGTGCGTGTCGATGATGGGCATGGGTCTGAGCCGTCTCCTTACAGCGCCGGCATGACGGCGACGTGGATGCCGTCCTCGCCGTCGATCTCGCCCGCCAGCAGCTTGATCGCGTGCTCGACGTCATCGAGCCCGAACTTGTGGGTCTGCATCTTCTCGAGCGGGAACTTGCCCGACTCGATCAGCGTGATCGCGTCGGTGTAGGCGGCGGCGTCGACCGAGAAGGCGCCCTTCACGGTGAGCGCCTTGTTGATCAGCATGTCGGTCGGGATCGGGATGTCCTGGTGGCCCTTCAGCCCGGCCAGCACGATCGTGCCGCCCCAGCGGACCGCGTTGATCGCGTCCAGGATCGGCTGCTTCGCCATCGGGGTGAGGTCGAGCACCACGTCGACGCCGTCGCCGCCGGTCAGCTCGCGGACCCGCGCGACGGTGTCCTCCGCATCCACGTTGATCGTGACGTCGGCGCCGAACTCGCGCGCAAGCTCGAGCTTCCTGGCGTCGCGGGCCAGTCCGGTGGCGATGATCAGCCCCGCGCCGACGTACCTGGAGGCGAGGATGGCGGCCAGGCCGCGCTGGCCCGCCCCGAGCACCAGCACCGTGGACCCGAGGTGCACCCCGCCGTACTGCAGCGCCCAGCGCACGCCCGCCCCGAGCGGGTTGTACATGACCGCGATCTCGGCCGGGATGTCGCCCCGGACCGGGTGCACGATCGAGTTCGGGTGCAGGTGCATGTACTCGGCATAGCCGCCGTAGAGCCCCAGGCCGCGCTCGGGCGGGTTGTAGCCGCCATGGCTGCCGGACCGGTTCTTGCACTGCATGTACTGCCCGGCCAGGCACAGGTCGCACGACCGGCAGGGGATGAGGATCTCGACCGCCACCCGGTCGCCGGCCGAGACGCCCCAGCGGGCGGCCGTAGCCGGCGCTATCTCCTCGATGATGCCGAGCGGCTCGTGACCCGGGATCATCGGCAGCCCCCGGGTGCCCATCGCCCCCTTGTACTGCTCCACATCGCTGCCGCAGATGCCGCAGGCCTCGACCCGCAGCAGCGCACCGTCGTCGGGGCCGATGACCGGGCGGGGGAACTCGCGCAACTCCATCTGCCGCGGTCCGGTCTGGACGACGGCGCGAACCATGTCAGCCATGCTCTGTGCTTCCTCGCTAGGGTCGACAGTACCGGGAAGACGATATATGACACTTGGTACGACGGGAAGCGCGTGATATGAAATCTAATATCCGTACAGCCGTGATCGAGGTTGTCATGAGTACGGCCACAAAACAACCGGCAGAAAATATGTCGCACCCCACGTTGGAGGCACTCCGACGGAGAGGGGATGGTAGGCGGTAGTGAGCAAGGAAGAGGAAGGTCGGAGTATCGATGCCGAACGCGATCCTGGACCCCACGGGGACCGTCACCACCAGCGCCGCCCAGCCGGCCGCGGCCAGAGCCCCCCGGCGGGCCAGCCTCAGCGGGGCGCGGGTGGGCCTGCTGATCAACACCAAGACGAACGCGCGGCCCTTCCTCGATGAGATCGGCCGGCTGCTCACCGAGCGGTACGGCGTCACCGTCAGCAAGCGGACCAAGACCAACTTCGCGGTGCCCGAGCCCGAGGACATCATCAAGGAGATGGCGCGGGAGTCGGACGTGGTCGTGACCGGGGTCGGCGACTGCGGCTCGTGCAGCGCCGCCGCGGCCGCCGACGGCGTGGTGCTCGAGGCGGCGGGCGTGCCGGTCGCGGTGATCGTCACCGACTCGTTCCGCGCGACCGCGGACGCGATGGCCGCGCTCCGCGGCGCCCCCGGCTACCGGTACGCGGTCACCGCCCACCCGGTCGCGGTGCTCGAGGAGGACCAGGTCAAGGCCCGCGCCGCCCAGGTCCTCGACGACGTGGTGGCGTTGCTGACGCAGCCGGGCAACGCCGGCGAATGACCGCCGCCCCCGCCCCAGCCCCGCCGCCCCCGCCCCTGACCCCGACGAGGCGCAGCGCGCCATCGAGTACTGCTACGACCAGGGCTGGTCCGACGGGCTCCCGCTCGTGCCGGCCTCCAAGCCGCTGGTGGACCAGTTCCTCGCCACCACCGACAAGGACCCGGGCGAGATCATCGGGTCGCTCGAGCAGCTGGGCCGGGACTGCACCGTCTACCTGGCGGCGGTCAACGCCGCGATGGCCGGCTGCAAACCGGAGTACTTCCCGGTCGTGCTGGCCGCGTTCGAGGCGCTGATGCGCGAGCGGGCCGCGCGCGGCGGCGGCTTCCAGTCCACGAGCGGCCCCGCCCCGCTGATCGTGGTCAACGGCCCGGTCAGGCACCAGCTTGGCTTCAACACGGCCGGCGGCGCGTTCGGCCCCGGCTTCCGGCCGAACATGACGATCCCGCGGGCGATCGGCCTCATCGTGCGCAACGCGTTCGGCATCCACCCGCACGTGTTCGAGCAGGCCACCCAGGGCGTGCCCGGCCGCTGGTCGATCTGCGTGGCCGAGAACGAGGAAGAGTCACCGTGGGAGCCGCTCGCCGCCAACGGCGGCGTGACCGGCGGGGCCAGCGCCGTGTCGGTCACCCTCACCCGCACGATGGAGTTCGTCGACAACCGGCACGCGCCCAACCCGGAGGATGTGCTGCGCGACTTCCAGGACACGATCTCGCGGATCGGCTCGCAGATCTTCCCCAAGAGCGCGGTCGCGCTGGTGCTGTGCCCGGAGCACGCCCAGATGTTCGCCGCGGCCGGCCTGTCCAAGGCCGACGTGCAGAACTGGCTGCTCGAGCGGTCCGGCCGCACGGTCGGCGAGTTCCGCCGGGCCGGCAAGGCCGAGGTCACCTCCCGCCGGTTCGGCCCGCCCGGCGCCGCCGGCGCTAACCACCACGACGACGGCCCGCCCCGCGCCGACGAGGAGTTCCACCCGATTCTCAACGGCCCGCAGTCGATCCCGATCGTCGTCGCCGGCGCCAAGAACGCGGCGATCTCGATGGTGGTGCGGATCTTCGGCGAGTGGTCGGGCACGTCCGTCCCGATCGGGGAGAAGAAATGAACTACGCGCAGCGGGCGGTCGCCCTCAGCTCGGCGCTCGAGGCGGACGGCTACCACATGGCCATCGCCGAGGCGGATGCCAGGCTCTCCGTCGTCATCACCGCCGGCCCCGACGCCTGCGAGGACTGCCTGGTGCCGAAGGAGCTGATGCGCGGCATGCTGAGCAACGAACTTGGCGTCGACGCCGCGATCATCGACATCACCTACCCAGCCGATCTGCCGGGCGACCCGGGCGGGGCGGGGCATTGACGACGCGAGTTGCGCTGATCACCGGATGCGGCAAGCACGACGGCATGGGACGTGCCATCGCCCTCACGCTCGCCGCGTCCGGGGTCGCTGTGGTGGTCACGGACAAACAGGCCACGGGCGTGCTTAACCGTCGCCAGCAGGTCGTCGGCACCGCCGATAACGGCTGGCGCGGTGTCGACTCGCTCGTCGAGGAGATCATCGCGGCCGGCGGCACGGCGATGGCCCAGCTCGGGGACATCTCGGTGGCAGCGGACGCCCAGCGCATGGTCGATACCGCGGCCGCCTGGCGCGGCCGGCTCGACATCCTCGTCAATGGCGCCGGCGCCCCCCAGGGCCTTGACCGCCAGGACATCGAAGACGTTCCGATCGAGGTCTTCGACTTCGTGATCGCCGTTAACCTGCGCGGTACGTACCTGATGTCTAGATTTTCCGTCCCCCACATGCGAGCGCAGCGGTGGGGCCGGATCATCAACATTTCCTCGCAGGCCGGCCAGGTGGCCGCGGCGATGTCCACCGCCTACTCGGCGTCAAAGGCGGGCGTCCTCGGGTTCACTCGCGCACTGTCGGCCGACGTCGCCCCGTGGGGGATCACCTGCAACGCGATCTCGCCCGGCATGGTCGCGACCTCGCGGGCGCTGCTGTCGCTCGACCCGAACCTAGACGTCGACGCCGAGATCAAGCGGCGGGGCGCGATGCTCGCCGTCGGCCGCTCCGGCTACCCGGAAGACATCGCCGCCGCCGTCGCCTACCTGGCCTCCGACGGCGCCGGGTACATGACGGGTCAGACGCTCGTCTTGGACGGCGGTGGCTCGGGGTCCCCATGGGCCAAGAAACCTTCGGATACGTCCAAGCTGTAGGCGCACGTTGGTCAAACCTTGGCGGTCAGGATTCGCAGGAAGACGCCCCATCCGACGTCGTGGATTGACTTGTTCAGGCCCGAGGTCTGCGGGGTCTGATAAGTCGCTGAATGCCGGGGCGTAGTCGCGCGCGAACTGCATGACATCCCTGGGCGGCGTGCCGGTGAGCTCGGCGATCGCGGAGGATACCGCCGCAGCCTCACCGCGCCGGTAGTGCGCGTAGTCCTCCAACAGCCCGTCCACCTGCCACGGCGGCAGGACCCCGCGCAGGCTGTCTGCGAAGGCGGAGGGTGGTACGTCGATAAAAGTCACCGGCCGGACAAGCGCGGCGGTCAGCGCCTCGGCGATCTGGGCATGGGTGATGGCCGCCGGGCCGGTCAGTGTGTAGGTGGCGCCCTCGTGGCCGGGTTCAGTGAGAGTGACGGCAGCCGCCGCCCCGATGTCCCGCACGTCCACCGCGCTGACCCGGGCATCGCCTATCGGGGCGTAGAACCGGCCCTCGGCGCCGATCGGCCGGGCGAACGCCAGCAGCCCCTGGAAGAACAGGTTCGGCCTCAGGAACGTGGCGGGGATACCGAGGCCGCGGATGTGCTGCTCCACGGCGGCGTGGTAGCGCAGGAACCGGACCGGCGAGTGCTCGTCGGCGCCAAGCTGCGACAACACCACCAGTTGGCGGGTGTCGGCCTTGGCGGCGAGGTCACAGAATCGTCGCTGCTGCTCCTCGGCGCGCTCGCTGGACGGCGTAACCAGGTAGGCGCGCCCGGCACCGGCCAGTGCCGCGGCGATGGACGCGGGGTCGTCGAAGTCGGCGATGACCGCCTGGACGCCGTCGGGCAGCTTGCCCCGGTCGGCTTCAGTGCGAACCATAGCCCGCACCGGCACGTCCCGCCGGACCAGGGCGTCTACGACGGCCCTTCCTGTGTTGCCGGTGGAGCCGGTCACCAGGACGACATCACGGTGCTCAGTCATGGTTCTCACCCTTCCCTCCAGGATCGATGACTAACTGAGTGGTCACCAGCCACGACCTGACAGTGCGGGCTGGCGCGCGCCAGCGTGGGCATTGGCCGGGCGCTGCCCGCCGGGCGAGGCCTTCGTTTGTGGTGGGCTTAGCCCGCCGTGGCTCCAGTCTTGTGGCGTCGATCGGCTCATCGTGACAGCGGGCACCTGTCGTGGCAGGCTGCCTGGATAGTCGGATTCCCATCGGTGAAGACGAGGGGTGCATCGATATGTCGACGAGGACAGCGCCGCCGTTTCGGGCTGATCATGTGGGGAGCCTGCTGCGGCCGCCGTGGCTGCACGCGGCCCGCGAGCAGCGGGCGGCCGGGACGATCTCGGCCGGGGACCTGCGGGCGGTTGAGGACCGGGCCGTCCGCGAGGCGGTGGCGCTGCAGCAGGAGGCCGGGCTCCAGTCGGTCACCGACGGGGAGTTCCGGCGCGCCACCTGGCACATGGACTTCGTCTACCAGATCGGCGGGATCGCGAAGGCGCCCGGGAGCCTGCTGTCGACCTTCCACAACGAGGGCGGGGACATCACGTTCACGCCGGACGCGATCCGGGTCGACCGGCGGGTCACCATGGATCAGACGATCTTCGGCCAGGACTTCGCGTTCCTGCAGTCAATCGCGGGCCAATCGGTGCCGAAGCTGACGATCCCGGCGCCGTCGATGGTGCACTACCGGTCGGGCATCCGGGCCGTCGCCGACGAGTCCGTCTACCCGGACGCCGAGCAGTTCTGGGCCGACCTGTCCGCCGCCTACGCCGAGGAGGTCCGCCGCCTCGCCGCCCAGGGCTGCACCTACCTGCAGCTCGACGACACCTCGCTGGCGTACCTGAACGACCCGGCGCCAGCGCGCGTACGTGGCCGAGCGCGGCGAGGACGCCGACCGCATGCACCTGCGCTACATCGCCCTGACCAACGGCGCGATCTCCGCCCGGCCCGCGGGGATGGCGGTCACCACCCACCTGTGCCGGGGCAACTTCCAGTCCTCGTGGGTCGCGTCCGGCGGCTACGACTTCGTGGCCGAGGCGCTGTTCAACGAGCTGGACGTGGACGGGTTCTTCCTCGAGTACGACGATGAGCGCTCGGGCGGGTTCGAGCCGCTCCGGTTCGTGCCCAAGGGCAAGCAGGTGGTGCTCGGCCTGGTGACCACCAAGCGGCCCGAACTCGAGTCCAGGGACGCGCTCAAGCGCCGGATCGAGGAGGCGTCGACGTTCGTGCCGCTCGACCAGATCTGCCTGTCGGGCCAGTGCGGCTTCGCGTCCACCGCCGAGGGCAACGCCCTGACCGCCGACGACCAGAAGGCCAAGCTCGAGCTGATCGTCTCGGTGGCGAACGAGGTCTGGGGCTAGCGGCGGGCTCTAGCGGCGGGAGCGGCCCGCCTGCGGCTGCGCCGGTCGGCCGAGGCGGTGGGGCGACAGCGCCATCGCCTCCGCACCCATGCCCCGAACCGCTGGTCAGCCGGCTTTGTGAGAAGGCACAAGGCCCGGTCGGCGGGGTGGGTGGGCGGATACAACACGCCAAGCAATCCGGCATACGGCGGATATTGCTCCTTGCGGGCACATCGGACGGGTGAGAGTATCCAAGACAAATCTGTGGACGAGCGACTCAGAAATTGTCACACACCAGCGTACGATTAATCACGAGTAGGTGAATGCCGTGAAAATTCGGCTTTTGTCAAAGCGGACCGCCTGCCTCGCTGGGGCGGCCGCACTGGGCTCACTGCCGCCGCGTGCAGCAGTTCCAGTAGCAGCCCGTCGTCCCCCTCGGGGTCGACGGCCTCCAGCAGTGCCACCACATCCTCCGCCCCGGTGACCGCGGGCGGTTCGATCACGGTCCTCGAAAGCTCCGGGTACGCCGGCGCGTGGACGACCCTCGACCCGGCCGAAAACAAGGAGGGCGCCGCCACCCAGGACTTCATGACCGCGATCTACGGGCAGCTCTTCGAGCTCGGCGCCGGCGGGAAGATCATCCCCGACCTGGCCACCGGCTACACGTACAGCCCCAACGCCAAGACCGTCACGATCACGCTCCGCCAGGGCGTGAAGTTCACCGACGGCACGCCGTTCAACGCGCAGGCGGTCGCCTACAACTGGAACCGGGACCTCGGGCCGATAGCCATCAAGAACGGCCTCAACCCGCCGTGGCTGGTCGCCGAGCAGAAGGCGCCGAAGCGGCAGCCCGCCCGGCACGGCCGAGCCCGCCCTCCCGGGCGACATCCAGGTCACCGGGCCGTACACGATCGTCGTTCACCAGATCGCGCCGAACGGCGCGTTCATCGACCAGCTCTTCGACTCGATCCCCGACTGGATCGCCTCGCCCACCGCCCTGCAGAAGGAAGGCGCGTCGTTCGGCCCAGACCCGGTCGGCGCCGGGCCGTTCGTGGTGGCGACCAACACCCCCAACGACGAGCTCGTGGTCAAGAAGAACCCGACCTACTGGCAGTCGGGCTACCCGCTGCTCGACCAGATCACGTTCAAGACGGTCGGCAGCGACGAGGCGGCGTACGAGGCGATGCTGGCCGACGAGGGCCAGGTCTACGAGAACATGTCCACGACGCAGCTGATCAACCGAGTCCGCGTCGCACTTCACGGTGGACAACAACCTCGGCACGTCCCCGTACGACCTGCAGCTGAACACCGCCGTCCCGCCGTTCAACAACCCCAAGGCGCGCCAGGCGATCTACGCGGCCACCAACTTCGCCCCGATCCTGCAGCACCTGTTCGGCGGCCGGTACCCGACCACCGAGAGCTTCACCGGGCCCGGCGGCATCTGCTACGAGCAGACCGTGCCCGGGTACCAGGGATACGACCCGACCCTGGCCAAGCAGCTCATCCAGCAGACCGGCCTGAACAACGTGACGATCCAGCTCGGCACGATCGCCCTGTCGACCGCGCAGGAATCCATGCAGGCGCTGGCCACCGAGTGGGAGGCGATCGGGCTCAAGGTCAAGCAGTCCTCCTGGCCGCTGTCGGGGCTGATCGCGGCCTTCGAGGCGAACGGCGGCAAGTCCTGGCAGTCGATGGTGCAGACCGCGGGCGCCTACGACCCGGCCGGCGGCGTCGGCGTCGGCTTCAGGTTCACCTCACAGTCGCCGTTCAGCGGGGTGCACGACCCCAAGCTGGACACCCTGCTGAACGAGGCCCAGGGCTCCACCAACCTGAGCACCCGGTGCGGCTTCTACAACCAGGCGGCGGCCTACATCGCCAAGAACTACTACGGGCCGTTCTACTTCACCTTCTCCCCGGCCAACATCTCGGTCCACGGCATCTCCGGCCCCGGCCTGACCACGCCGCTGGCCTCCGTCGCGGTCGTGCCGACGATCCCGTGGGAGGACGTCTCCTACAACGCGTCGGGCTCGTGACCGGCGAGACTTAACAAGGAGGGATATAGACTAACACATGGCGCTGGTCCCAGCAAATCCAGCTCCAGGGTGAAACCGGCGCGCGCAACCGCGCGCGCCGGCTCACCGGCTCGCCCGCGCTGCGGGTCGTGGGCCGGCGGCTGCTCGCCGCCATCCCGGTGCTCATCGGCGTCACGCTTCCTGACGTTCTCGGTGATGAGCGCGCTGCCCAACGACACCGCCCAGGCGATACTGGGGCTGAACGCAAGCCCCTCGGCGGTGGCCGCGCTCAACCACACACTCGGCCTGGACCAGCCGTTCTGGCAGCGGTACTGGCACTGGCTTGTCAACGTGCTGCACGGAAACCTCGGCACGCACCGTCCAGGGCGCGAGCGTCAACCACGAACTGGCCATCCACGTGCCGACCACCCTCGGGCTGCTGCTGTACGCGCTGGTGGTCTCGGTGCTGCTCGCGATCATCGTGGCGACGCTCGCGGCGCGCCGGCCGAACGGCATCATGGACCGGCTCAGCCTCGCGGTCAGCATGCTCGGGCTGTCCACCGCCCCGTACGTGTTCGCGTTCCTGCTCATCATCGTCTTCGCGGTCAAGCTGAACTGGTTCCCGGTCCTGTCCGGCCCCGTTACCGGCCCCGGCTCGTTCTTTAAGAACCTGACGCTGCCCGCCTGCGCGATCGGGTTCGGGCTGTTCGCGATCTACACCCGGCTGCTGCGGGCCGACATCGTCGAGCAGATGCAGCGCGAGGACTACATCGTCACCGCGAAGGCCAAGGGCGTCGCGCCGTGGCGGGTCCTGATCAGGCACGCGCTGCGGAATTCCACGTTCAACCTCATCACCGTCATCGGGCTGAACCTGGGCGGGCTGGTCGGCGCGGCGGCCATCATCGAGACGATCTTCCAGGTGCAGGGCATCGGCAACGACCTGCTGACCGGCATCTCCAACCACGACGCGCCTCTCGTCGAGGGAATCACGCTGGTCTTCGCGCTCGTGACCGTGCTCGGCAACCTCCTCGCCGACCTGGCGTACGCGGTACTCGACCCAAGGATCCGGTATGGCAGCTCCAATTCCTGACGCAATGCTCGCGACCCCCGCCCCGCCGCCGTTGCCCTCCCTGGTCAACGCCCGCCGGCTGCGGACGCAGCGGCTCGGCCGCGGGCTCCGGCTCTGGGTGCCCGCCGGGGTCCTCATCTTGCTGCTCGCCATCTGCTTCCTGCTGCCGCTGGTCGTCACGCTGCCCTCGTCGACCAACGGGGACATCATCGTCAACAACGAGCCGCCGTTCTCGCCCGGGCACTGGCTGGGCACGAACGTGCAGGGCGTCGACATCTTCTCCCAGCTCGTGTACGGCGGCCAGGTGGCGTTCGAGATCGGCGTCGCCGTCACCCTCATCGGCTTCGCGATCGGCGGCACGCTCGGGGTCGTCGCCGGCTACTTCGGCGGCTGGGTGGACGCGGTGCATCTCGCGGGTGCTCGACATCCTGATCGCGTTCCCCGCCCTGGTGCTCGCGCTGGTCATCGCCGAGGGGCTCGGGCCGAGCGAGTTCCACGTGATCTTGGCGCTGTCGGTGTTCGGCATCCCGGCGATCGGGCGGATCACGCGCGGCGCCACGCTGACGATGCGCGGGCTGCCGTACATGACCGCCGCGCGGCTGTGCAGGCACCCGCGCCTGGCGGGTCATCGCCCGCCACATCCTGCCGAACATCATGCCCGTCATCGTGACGTTCAGCCTGCTCGGCATCGGCGTCGTGATCATCCTGGAGGGTGCGCTTGACTTCCTCGGCTACGGCATCCCGCCGCCCAAGGCGAGCTGGGGCACCATGATCTCGAACGGCCAGCAGGTGCTGACGGCCCAGCCGGAGTACGTGCTGATCCCGTCGATCGCCCTGCTGATCACCGTGGTGGCGCTGAACACGCTCGGCGACGCGCTGCGCGAGCGGTGGGGAGTGCAGTGAGCGAGGCGCTGCTTGAGGTCGAGGACCTGCGGGTGGCATTCGCCGTCGGCGGCCGGGAGGTGCGCGCCGTCGATGGCGTCAGCTACCGGTCGAGCCGGGCAAGACCCTGGCGATCATCGGCGAGTCCGGTTCAGGCAAGACGGTCGGCTGCCGGGCGATCATGGGGCTGCTGCCACTCGACACGGCCGATCAGCGGCTCCGCGCGGCTGCGCGGCAGCGAGCTGATCGGGCTGACCGACGCCCAGCTCCGCAGGCACCGCGGCCAGCGACATGGCCATGGTGTTCCAGGATCCGGCCAGGTCGCTCAACCCGACGATGCGGGTCGGCGTCGCAGGTCACCGAGGCGATCAGGACGCACCGCAAGGTCGACCGGGGCGAGGCGCACACGCAGGCGGTCGAGCTGCTCCGCCTGGTGCGCATCCCGGCCCCTGAGCGGCGGTTCCACGAGTACCCGCACCAGCTGTCGGGCGGCATGCGCCAGCGCGTGATGATCGCGATCGCGCTCGCCTGCCGGCCCAAGCTGCTGATCGCCGACGAGGCCACCACCGCGCTCGACGTGACCACCCAGGCGCAGATCATGGAGCTGCTGCTCGAGCTCCAGGCCGAGCTCGGCATGGCGCTGATCATGATCAGCCACGACCTGGGCCTGGCCGCGTCGTACGCGGACGAGGTGATCGTCATGTACGCGGGCAAGATCGTGGAGCAGGCGCAGGCTAAAGGACTGTTCGGGGCCGGCGGGTCGGTCAAGATGCGTTACACCAGGGCGCTGCTCGACGCGATCCCGCACATCGAGCGGGCCGCGCACACGCAGCTGCCCGTGGTCAGCGGGCGTCCGCCCGACCCGACCGCGCTGCCGCCCGGCTGCTCGTTCGCCCCGCGCTGCGCGTCCGCCGCCGACGACTGCCTCGCCAAGGCCCCCGCCCTGACGGAGCACGCCCCAGGCCACCGGTGGGCCTGCTGGCACCCCTGTGAGAACGGAGTTACCCCATGACCGCCGCCGCAGAGACGCGAGGGGAAGCGGCCGCTGCTTTCCGTGCGCGACCTGGTCCAGGAGTTCGTCGTCCGCGCAGGCCGGCGGCGCCAAGGGCGGCGTCGTGCAGGCGGTGTCCGGCGTCTCGTTCGACATCATGTCGGGTGAGACGCTCGGCATCGTCGGCGAGACCGGGTCAGGCAAGTCAACGCTCGCCCGCGCGGTACTGCAGGCCCCCAGACCGAAGTCCGGGTCGGTGACGTTCCGCGACACCGAGCTGACCAAGCTGCACGGCAGGCAACTTGCTGGCCGAGCGACGGCACATCCAGTTCGTGTTCCAGGACCCATTCGGGTCGCTTGACCCCAAGTGGCACGTGCGATCGATCATCGAGGAGCCGCTCGTCGCCTACCACGCAGGCAACCAGGGGGCCCGCCGCAAGCGGGTCGACGAGCTGCTCGACCTGGTCGGCCTCGACCCGGCCAGGTACGGCAAGAGGCACCCGCGCGAGCTGTCGGGCGGGCAGGCGCAGCGGGTCGCGATCGCCCGCGCGGTCGCGCTCGAGCCGTCGCTGCTCATCTGCGACGAGGCGGTCTCCTCGCTCGACGTGCTGATCCAGGCGCAGGTGCTCAACCTCTTCGAGAAGCTCCGCCGCGAGCTCGGCCTCTCCTATCTGTTCATCGCGCACGACCTCGCCCTGGTCAAGCAGGTCAGCGACCGGGTCGGCGTCATGTATCTCGGCAAGTTCTGCGAGGTCGGACCGGGCGAGTCCGTTTACAAGCAGCCGCTGCACCCCTACACAAAGGCGCTGCTCGACTCGATCCCGTCGACCGAGCCGGGCGCGGGGCGGACGACGACGACGCTGCGCGGCGAGCCGCCGTCGCCGATCAACCCGCCGTCCGGGTGCCGGTTCCGCACCCGCTGCCCGCGCGCCGCCGACCGCTGCGCGGCGGAGGTGCCCGAGCCTCGGGAGCTGTTCCCCGGCCATCTGGTCGCCTGCCACTTCCCGCTGACCGAGGTGGTCGAGCCGACGAAGGTCTCCCACCGTCAACGCGCAGGGCTGACCAAAGGCCAGAACGAAAGTCCAATTCATCATTTCGAACGGACCCGTGATGACTCTCCGACCGCCCACGGGTCCGTTCGGAATGCCAGCGACCTTCCCTTTCGCCGACTGAAAGGAGCGCAGAATGCGCCTCCGGATCCTCCTCGAACCGCACCACGGGGCCACCTACGCCCAGATCCTGGCCCTCGCGCAGGCGGCCGAGGCGGGCGGGTTCGACGCGTTCTTCCGCTCCGACCACTACCTCGGCATCGACGCCGACGACACCACCTACCAGCCGACCGACTCCTGGACCACCCTCGCGGGCCTCGCCGTCCAGACCGAGCGGGTCCGGCTCGGGACGCTCGTCAACGCGTCCACCTTCCGCCTCCCTGGCCAGCTCGCGGTCGAGGTCGCGACCGTCGCCCAGATGAGCGGCGGCCGGGCCGAGCTCGGCATCGGCGCCGCCTGGTACGAGCGCGAACACCAGTACTTCGGCATCCCGTTCCCCGGCCTCGGCGAGCGGTTCGACCGACTCGAAGAGCAGCTGGCGATCCTCACCGGCCTCTGGAACACCAAGCCGGGGGAGCGGTTCAGCTTCGACGGCAAGCACTACCAGCTCACCGACTGCGCCTCCATCCCCCGGCCGGTCGAGCGACCCAAGATCATCGTCGGCGGGGCCGGCGCCAAGCGGACCCCGACGCTGGCGGCGAAGTACGCGGACGAGTTCAACGGCGCCCTCGGCCTCGAGCTCCGCGAGCGGTACGCCAACTTCAAGCGCATCTGCGCGGACGTGGTCGGCCGCGACCCGGCCGAGGTCCGCCTCTCGGCCACCGTGCCGACCTGCATCGGCCGCGACGCGGGTGACCTCGAGCGCCGCCAGGAATCCCTCGGCGCGCCCGGCGCCCGTCTCCTGGCGGCCGGCGTCACCGGCTACGCCGACGACCTGATCCGGGTCATCGAGGACCTCGGCGGCCAGGGCGCCGACACCGTCTACCTGCACGTGTACGGCCCCGGCGACGTCGCCCACATCGAGCTGCTTGGCGAGCAGGTCGCCAGCCGGTTTGCGCGGTGACCGTGAGCGTCTTGGCCGCGGTCAGACCGGCAGCGTGTACGCGAGCACGAAGTTGAGCACCACGGCGAAGGTCAGGTACATGAGCCAGAAGGCGGTGCCGATGCGGAAGAAGCCGAGCGCTCGCTCCGCTTGACCGCTGATGCCGGGCAGATCGGGTCCTAGGGTGGCGACGAATTCAGACACGTAGACGCAGGTCAGGCCGATGAACACGCCGCCGACGGGGTGATCGCCCGCGCTGAAGAAGACGATGATCCCGAGGATCGAGATGAGTGTGAACGCGACCGTCATCCCGATGTTGGGCCGCGGGTCGGCCTGGCGTAGCCGGTTCCAGCCAAGCGCGAACCAGTGCACGCCGTAGGCGGTGAAGGCGAGCGCCGCCATGTACAGGGCCGGCGTCTTGAAGGTGCCGAACAGCGCCAGGCCGGCGAACAGGTAGACCCCGGCGAAGAACTGCATGAAGCCGGGCATCCAGATGCCCCACATGCCGGTGGCGAAATCTACCCGTTCGTCGCGTTCTGGATAGTGGAAAAGCTCCTGCGGGCCATAGATGAGGTAGCCCGTCCCGAGACCGAAGAACCCCACCGCCAGGGGCGGGAAGGGAGACTGGGTCAGGCTGACCACCGCCTGACCGAGCGCAACTGACATGACGGACCGTCCTCCTCACACCCGGCCGGGTCGCTGGGCACCAACCGTCAGGCTGCCAACCGATGGCTGGGTCGGCGTCACCCGCAGCAGGTGCTCCGCCGGTTTTGAGGCCGGGAAATGCCCCGTCTGCCCCGCTTTTGACCAGCGGGTATGGGGCGGCCATGACGGCGGGTGGCAGCGGCTGCCGTTTGTGCAGCCGCACAAGCCCTCTCCGGCCAAGCTTGTGCGGCCGGCGGATGTAGCCGCGCACCCGCTGGGGCAGCATGAGGGCGTGAGAGAAGCCCGGAAAAGCCCAAGGCCGCTGTGCGCGCCCACTATTTTCGCGTGCGAATATAGTGGGCGAAACACCGGCGGCTTGAACATTCGGGCGATTGCGGGAGAATTTGTCCGCCGCCTCGCGATAAATGCGCCCAGAATGCAAATCCCTGGCGTCGTCCTTATCGGCGGCTGACGGTGGAGATCGACATCAGGGCGGCGGCGCGGCTGCGCGGCTCGGCCGGCGCGCAGGCGGCGGTGCGGCCGATCGTCGAGGCCCTGTGCGGATCGGACGCCGATCTGAGCACCGTCCGCGTCGTCTGCGACTGGATCCAGTACAAGGCCAACTTCCGCGAGACCGCGATGGTCCGCCCGGTCCTGGCGGCCGACGACACGGCCGGCCCCGTGGTGGTCACCGGAGCCGCCGCCGAGGCCTGCGAGCTCGCCGTCGACCTGCGCCGGTGCGCGCAGCCGGAGACCGACGTCACGGCCGAGGTGACCGCCGCGATCCTCGACACCAGCCCGGACCGGGTCTGGCTGGAGCCGTGGGCGCCCTCGTCTGCGAGCTGCCTGTGGCGGTTCAACGCGCTGTTCTGGCAGGCGCTGGTCGACTGGGAGAAGGCGATCGGCCGGGAGTACGAGCAGACCCTGCCCGGCGGCGAGTCGGACGCGCGGAACGCGGGCGCGGCCGCCGAGACCATCCTCGACCTGTTCAAGATCTGGGACGAGCTGGCCAGCAGGCGCGCCCTGCCCGAGCAGCTGTACGTGCTCGAGCTCGGCGTCGGCAACGGCGGGCAGGCGCGCACCTGGCTCGATCAGTTCGTCGAGCTTGACCGCCGGCACGGCCGCGACTACTACCGGCGGCTGCAGTACCTGATGGGCGACTACTCCGTGCACGTGCTCGACCGGGCCCGGGCCGAGGTCGGCCACCACGGCGACCACGTGTCCGGCCTCGTCCTCGACGCGACCCGGCTGTCGGGGACCATCGGCTTCCTGGCCGGGAAGGCGTTCCTGGTCTACATCTCCAACGTCTACGACAACCTGCCGAGCGACGAGGTGGCCACCATCCGCGGCCGGGTCTACCTGGTCCAGGCCAGGTCGTTCGTGCCCGGCGCGGCGGCCGACGAGATCGCCGCCCGGTTCCGGCTCCGGCGCTCCGAGCTGGCCCAGCTGACCCAGCGGCTGCTGCGGATCGGCCCCGAGCTGCTGGCCGAGTCGGTGCCGGAGAAGTTCCCTGACACCGGGCAGGCGGTGCTGTTCTGGCAGGCGGTCTGGGCGGCGCTGCGCCAGGCCGAGCGGTACGTGCCGCTTGAGGGGCTCGACACCTACCCGATCGCGCCCGGGCTGACCGGGGAGATCCTCCGCTCGCAGCTCGCCGCCGAGGGCGACATCCGGATGCACGTGTCCAACGGCGCCCTCGCGTCGTTCGCGGACACGCTGCCGCTGCTGCACCCGTTCGGCCGGGTGGTCTGCCACGACCTGTTCACCACCGGCGCGGGGGAGTACCGGTCCGGTTTCTACGGCCCGGGCAAGTACGACGGCTCGGTCGTCAACTGGGTTAACGGCCCTCTGCTGCAGCAGCTCGCCAGCCGCCGGGGCTACGACGTGCGGTTCTCCCCGTTCAAGCAGCGCCCGGGCTCTCACGTCAAGACGCTGACCGCCGCTGTCAGAGACTAAAGGCGCAATCCTCATGGCTAACGGGCCGTTGCTCCGCCATCTCCTCCCCACGACCGTGGTGGGGTCGTACAGCGTCCCCGAGTGGCTTGAGCGGCTCAAGACCGAGTACTACCAGCGCCGGATCAGCGCCGCCCACCTGGCCGAGATCCACGAGGTCGCGATCAAGGCGGCGATCAAGGACCAGGAACAGGCCGGCATCGACATCGTCTCCGACGGCGAGCTGCGGCGGGACAACGACATCGACTACTTCCTGGCCCGGATCCCGGGGGTGCTCATCGAGCGGCGCGCGAAGACGGACTACTACGACTACCTCGAGGCGGAGGTCGCCGCCGAGTTGCCGGCCGGCGACAAGGAGTCACTCGGGCTCGCCGCCGACTACGCGTTCACGTCGCGGCTGACTGACCGGCCGGTGAAGTTCTCCTTCACCGGCCCGTTCTCGCTGTCGCGCCGGATCTCCGGTGCCTCCGCCTACCGGGACCCGGCCGACCTGGTGCGCGCCCTCGCCCGGCGGCTCAACCTGGAGGCCAGGTCGCTCGCGGCCGCCGGGGCCGGGTTCCTGCAGATCGACGAGCCGTTCCTGGCCGGCTACCCGGAGCAGGCCGAGCTCGCGGTGGAGGCGGTGAACATCGTCACCGACGGCGTCCCGGTAACCTGGGCGCTGCACGTCTGTTATGGCAACCGGCACGCCCGGCCCTCCTGGGAGGGCCATTACGACTTCCTGTTCCCCGCCGTGCTGGCGGCCCACGTTGACCAGCTGGTCCTCGAATTCGCCCGCAAAGGCCTCGAGGATCTCACCCTGATCAAGGAGTACGGATGGCCGTATCAACTCGGTCTCGGCGTGATCGACGTTAAGTCGCCCGCGGTGGAGACGCCCGAGTTGGTGGCCGGGCGAATCAGGCGGGCGGTCGAGTACGTCGACCCCGGTCGGCTCATGGTCAACCCCGACTGTGGCCTGCGACATCTTGCACCGGAGGTGGCTCGATGCAAACTTCGCGCTATGGTATCTGGCGCGGCAATCGTCCGGACCGAGCTCGGCCTGCCGACCCGGTGACCACCAACTGACCCCTCCCGCCCCGGGAGACAGTGCCTCCCAGCCAACAGGAGATAGCAATGGATAGCGGATTCCTCTTCACTTCCGAGTCGGTGACGGAGGGCCACCCGGACAAGATCGCCGACCAGATCTCGGACGCCGTCGTTGACGCGGCCCTGGCCGGCGACCCGTACTCCCGGGTGGCCTGCGAGACCCTGCTGACCACGGGCCTGATCGTGGTCGCGGGCGAGATCACCACCGCGTCGACGATTGACTACCAGGCGATCGCGCGCAAGGTGGTCACCGACATCGGCTACGACAACGGCGAGTACTTCTTCGACGGCAACGCGGTCGGCGTGATCGTCGCGATGGACCGGCAGTCGCCGGACATCGCGCAGGGCGTGGACACCGCCCACGAGGGACGGATCGGCGGCTCCGAGGACCCACTGGACCGGATCGGGGCCGGCGACCAGGGGATGATGTTCGGCTACGCGACGAACGAGACCCCCGAGTACATGCCGATGCCGATCATGCTGGCGCACAAGATGTCGAAGAAGCTGTCCGAGGTGCGTCACTCCGGGCTGATGCCGTACCTCCGCCCGGACGGCAAGACCCAGGTCACGGTCCGCTACGACGACGCGGGCAAGCCGGTCGAGATCGAGAAGGTGCTCATCTCCACCCAGCACCAGGACGGCGTGGAGTCCAAGCTGCCCGAGGCGCTGTGGGACGAGGTCGTCACGCAGGTGCTGCCCGCCGAGCTGTACGACCCGGCCCGGCTCAAGGGCGAGTTCTACTGCAACCCGACCGGCCGGTTCGTGATCGGCGGCCCGGTCGGCGACACCGGTCTGACCGGCCGGAAGATCATCGTCGACACCTACGGCGGGTTCGCCAGGCACGGCGGCGGCGCGTTCTCGGGCAAGGACCCGTCCAAGGTGGACCGCTCGGCCGCCTACGCCGCCCGCTACGTGGCCAAGAACATCGTCGCGGCCGGCCTCGCCGACCGGGCCGAGGTTCAGGTGGCGTACGCGATCGGCGTCGCCCGGCCGCTCTCGCTGCTGATCGAGACCTTCGGCACCGAGAAGATCTCGACCAAGGTCATCGCCGAGCTGGTGCAGGAGAACTTCGACCTGCGCCCGGGCGCGATCCTGCGCGACCTGGAGCTGCGTCGCCCGGTCTACCAGCCGACCGCGGCCTACGGCCACTTCGGCCGCAGCGGGGACTCCTTCACCTGGGAGCGCACCGACAAGGCCGACCAGCTCCGCACCCAGGCCGGCCTGGGTTAAGCCTCCCAGCCGACCGACCGATTCGGGTAATTCAGCAACGCCCGGCCGTGCAATTGCACGGCCGGGCGTTCGCTATTTGGGTGCATTTGTCCAAGATTTGTCAACAATCTTGCAAACGTTTGCGATCGACAGCGAAATTTTGTGATCGGCGGCAGAATTGTAACCCATCGGTTTGGGGTCTGAAGCGGTTGTTACCGGTCAAGCCCCGTGCGAACGTCACCAGTAGTTAGCTCCAGCCCCACCAGGACGAGGCGTATCGGAGGGAAACGTGATGAAACCGTTCTCCGCCACGCATCCTCCGCCGCCCGCACCATGATCCATAATCCAGAATAACCACTCGATAGCTGGGACCCATGGATACATCTCAAAGCGCAGTGCAAAGAGGCACCGTTTACCTGTGGGCTGGTCAACGGGGCCTCTTCTGCCTGCCTCCCCGGATGGAGCGCATCACGCGAAATGCGGAGAAACGCGTCCGTTCGGAAGAAAATGACTTTTTCTGATAGTTAAGAGAAGGCAGAGCACATGAATAGACCATTCCACGGGAGGACGCGCACGGCAGCCGCCGTGCTCGCGGCGGTCGCACTCGGCGTCCTCGCCGGCTGTAGCTCAAGCTCCTCGACAACGTCCGCCTCGACCGCCACCAGCGCGCCCGCGGCAAGCACCGCCGCTGCGGCGCCGTCGAGTTCCTCGTCCGCCAGCACCGTCTCCACCTCGTCCTGCGGCACCAAGCCGGGAGTGGCGGCCACCGGCACGCCGATCAACATCGGCGCGATCAACACCAAGCAGCCGGGCACCGACTTCAGCGACATCGAGAACATGACCGGCGCGTACTTCGCCTGCGTCAACGCCAACGGCGGCATCAACGGGCACCCGATCAAATTCTTCCCGGTGACCGAGCAGACCAACCCGTCGCAGATCGCCGCGCTGGCCAAGCAGCTGGTGACGACCGACCACGTGGTCGGCATGATGGGCAACAGCTCGATCATCGAGTGCTCGGTGGACGCGGCCTACTGGAAGAGCGTGGGCATCGACGCCCTCGGCGCCGGCATCGACCCCGAGTGCTACTCGACGCCCAACACCGCCTCGGTGAACATGGGGCCGCGTTACTCAAGCGACGGCGCGGTTCAGTACGTGCTGGCCCAGGGGGCGAGCAAGATCGCCTTCGACCAGTCGAACGTCCCCGGTACCGCCTACATCGCGGCCGGCCCGAACGCGGTGGCCAAGGCCAAGGGCGTGCCGATCCAGGACTTCACCGAGAACGTGCCGATCACCAGCGCCAACGCGATCGCGACGAAGCTGGTGACCGCCGCCGGCCCGTCCGGCGCGGTGGTGCTCAACTTCACCCCGCCCGAGGCGCTGCTGATCCTGCAGGCCGCGCAGAAGCTCAACCTGGAGGACCGGGTCAAGTACTGGGCCTGCTCCACCCCGTGCAACACCGACTTCCTGGCGACCTCGCTCGGCCCGAAATGGAACGACAAGCTGTTCGTCAACGCCGAGCTCCTTCCGCTTGACGGCAACACCAGCGCGACCGCGCAGCTGTTCGACGCCATCCTCAAGCAGTACGGCACGAACGTCTCCGGCGGCGTCGGCTCGTTCTCCGAGATGGGCTTCACGATCGGCGAGATCGCGACGCACGCCCTGGAGAGCATCACCGGCCCGTACACGATCGCCTCCGTCAGCGCCGCGCTCCAGGGGGTCAGCAACTACAACACGGGCATGCTCTGCCAGGGCTACACCTACGGCACCTACCCGCTGCACATCCCGAACAACATGGACTACACGGTCACTCCGGACAACGGCAAGTTCGTCCAGGCCTCCACGGGCGGCGGATGCACCCTGATCTCCGCCAGCGACCCGCAGATCGCCGCCTACCGGGCTGTCGCCGGCACGGCGCCGATGGCCTCCTAGCCCAGCCGTCTCCTAGCGCACAACCAAGGGAAAACAGTTATATGCCGAGTTGGGCGGAATTTCAGCCCTACATCGTGACCGGCCTGGCCCTGGGCGGGCTCTACGCCCTGTCCGGGGTTGGGCTGGTCGTGCTGTACCGGGCCACCGGGGTGCTCAACCTCGCGTTCGGCGCGGTCGGCGCGATGGGGGCCTTCATCGCGTACTCCATCATCCAGGGGGGCAATCCCGGCTGGGTGGCCTGGATGACGTGCATCGTATTTGGCGGCGTCGTCACGCTCGGCTATGGCATGGTCTTCGGGCCTGCCCTGGCCGGGCGCGGCCCGCTCGTCCAGTCCATCTCCACGCTGGGCCTCGCGCTGGTGCTGTTCGGGGTCATCGACCTGGCGTGGCCGACGACCGGCGGCCAGTCGCCGTCGATCTCCTTCCCGACCGACAACTCCGGGTTCACGGTGGTAGGGCTCCAGGTCAGCTGGACGCAGGTCATAGCGCTCGCGCTCGGCGTCGCGATCACGGTCGGCACCGCCGTGTTCCTGCGCTTCTCCAAGCTCGGCACGGCGATGCGGGCAATGGCCAACGACCGGGAGATCACCGCCACCCTCGGCGTGCCGGTCCGCCGGGTGGAGGCCGCCGCCTGGCTGGGGTGCGGGCTGCTGGCAGGCGTCGCGGGGATCATGCTGGCCGACCTCTCCGCCCTCGATGACACCACGCTGACCTTCACCGTCGTGATCTCGTCGCTGGCGGCCGCGCTGATCGGCCAGCTCCGCTCGATCCCGGTGACGTTCGCGGCGGCGATCGTGATCGGGCTCGTTCACGACCTGATCACCCCGATCACCCAGATCAGCAACTACCAGGACATGACGCCGTTCGTGCTCGCCGCGATCGCGCTGCTTGTCATGTCCAGAGGACAGGTCATGACGCGATCCCGTGAGGAGGGGTGAGCCGATGATCGATACCGCCGGGCCCAAGGCGCCCGCCGCCTCCCGCCCCCCGCTACTCGACCGCCGCTCGCTGACCAGGGCCACGGTCATCGCGGTGCTGCTGCTGCTCGCCATCTTCGCGCTGCCGCCGCTGATGTCGGGCTACTACACCGACACGATGACCCAGGTGGCCATCTACTCCATCGTCACGCTCGGCCTCGGGCTGCTCGTCGGCCGGGTCGGCCTGTACTCCCTCGGCCAGCTCGCGGTGCTCATGATCGGCGCCTGGGTCGGCGCACGGCTGCTGTTCGCCACCAGCCAGCCGTACATCCTCGTGCTGATCGAGGCGGGCCTGGTCACGGCGATCATCGGCTCGCTGATCACGCTGCCGGCGCTCCGGCTCCGCGGCCTGTACTTCGCGCTGATCACGCTGATGCTGTCCGGCGCCGTCATCGTGGTCGCGGCGACGCTCAACTTCCCGAACGGCGGCGGCGGCTTCTCCGGGTACAACGGCGCGCTGCTCCATATCCCGCAGATCAGGCGGCCGTCGTACGCGGGCACCGACCCGGCGTTCTACCGGTTCTCTGTGATCGTCGCGATCGTCATGTTCCTGCTCGTCTTCGCGCACCTGCGGACCCGGCCGGGCCGGAGCTGGGCGGCGATTAAGCAGAGCGAGCCCGCCGCCCTGGCGGCCGGCATCAACACCACGTACTACAAGCTCTGGGCCCTCGCGCTGTCGGCGTTCGTCACCGGCGTGGCGGGCGCGCTGCTGGCCGGCGCGGACCGCGAGCTGTTCTCGATCGACTTCCCGATCCAGAACTCGATCAGCCTCCTCGCCGTCGTGCTCATGGGAGGCGCGTTCAGCCTGGCCGGCGCCGTGATCGCCGCGTTCCTGCAGGCGTTCCTGCCCGCGCTGCTGCAGAACTGGGGCGTGTCCAACGACTGGCTGATCATCTTGTTCGGCCTCGGCGTCATGCAGGTGCTCGCCACCGCGCCGGGCGGCATCGCCGACCAGTTCCCCAAGGACATGAAGCGGCTGTACCGGCTGATCAGCCGGCTGTGGCGACGGCCTGAACCGGTGGCGGCAGCCGGAGTGCCCGGAGGTGATGGAGGGTGATCGAGGTCAAGAACCTGACCGTCAGGTACGGCGGCGTCGCCTCGCTCGACCGGATGAGCCTGACGTTCGAGCGCGGCGTGTGCGGGCTCATCGGGCCGAACGGCGCGGGCAAGACCACGTTCTTCAACGTGCTGTCGGGGTTCGTCCGCCCGGCGTCCGGCAGCGTCACCGCGTTCGACGAGAACCTGCTGCGGATGACGCACTTCCGCCGCGCCCGCTGGGGGGTGCGCCGCACCTTCCAGACCGAGCAGGCGATCTCCGACCTGACCGTCTACGACAACGTCTCGATGATCCACTCGCGGGTGCGCGGCGCGGCCCAGCGGGACGACGTACTCAACGCGATCGGGTTCGTCCGCCTCGGCTCTCCCCGGGGGCGAAGGTAGGGTCGCTGACGGCGGGCCAGCGCCGCCTGGTCGAGGTCGCCCGCGCGGTCACCGGAAAGCCCCGGCTGATCCTGCTCGACGAGCCCGCCGCCGGCCTCCCCGACGAGGAGACCGCGCACCTCACCGACGTGATCCGGGCGATCCCGGAGCAGACCG
>CAWIIX010000031.1:0-127943 GCA_963836195.1 uncultured Actinomycetota bacterium
GCTCGGCGCCCCCGGTGCCCCCACCGTGCTCATGTACGGTCACTACGACGTGCAGCCGACCGGAGACGAGGCCGAGTGGCTGTCCCCGCCGTTCCAGCTCACGCTCGACGGCGACATCGCCCGCGGCCGCGGCGCCTCCGACGACAAGGGCCCGGTCCTGCTGGTGGTGGAGATGCTGCGGGCGGCGATCGCGCAGCGCGGCCGACTGCCGCTGAACGTGAAGTTCCTCATCGAGGGCGAAGAGGAGATCGGCAGCCCGCACCTGCCCAAGTACGTGCGCCAGCACACCACCGAGCTCGCCTGCGACCTGGTGATCTCGGCCGACGGGGCGCAGTGGCGCCCGGACGAACCGTCGCTCTCGGTCGCCTCCAAGGGGCTGGTCGCGTTCACCATCGCGGTCGAGGGCGCCGCCGGCGACCTGCACTCCGGCCGCTACGGCGGCACCGTCGCCAACCCCGCCCAGGTGCTGTCGACGATCCTGGCCAGCCTGCACAACCGCGACGGATCGGTCGCCGTCCCCGGCTTCTACGACGGCGTCACCCCGCCCAGCCCGCAGCGGCGAGCGGAGCTTGACGCGGTTTCGTTCGACAACGACAAATTCGCGGCCGACCTCGGCGTCCCCGAGACCTACGGCGAACACGGGTACTCGACCCTGCAGCGCTTGTGGGAGCGTCCGACCCTCGAGGTCAACGGGGTAAAGAGCGGCGGCCGCTACACGGTCATCCCGCACCTCGCGCAGGGGTTCGTCTCCTGCCGCCTGGTCGGCGACCAAGACCCCCACCAGGTGCTCGAAGCGGTCCGGCGCCATGTCAGCCACCTGCAGACCCGGGGTGTCAAAGTCACCGTCGAGCAGGACGGGGGAGCGGTGCCCGCCTACCGTATTGACCCCGCCCACCCGGCCATCGCCGCGGCCACCGAGGCGCTGCGCGCGGTCTACCCTGGCGAGCAGGTGCTGCTGGCCGTCATCGCTGGCACGCTGCCCGCCACCACCCTGTTCGAGCAGGTCATCGGGGCGAAGACGCTGTTCTTCTCGTTCTCGACGGCCGACGAGAAACTCCACGCCCCCAACGAGTTCCTCCGCCTGCGCCGCATCCACGAGGGCATGCGGGCGTGGGACGCGCTGCTGATCTCGATGGCCGACGGCCCGCACCGCCTCGAGCCGGTGACCCTGCCCCAAGAACCAGTAAAGGCCGCTTCATGACCGACGCCTACGCCTCCTTCGGCTACCTCGACCACCAGCCGGCCGCATTCGCTCGCTTCCCGCTCGCCGCCGAGTCGGGCCGAGTCCCCGCCTTCGACGGCGGCTTCGACCCCGCGACCGTCGCCCGCGCCGAAGCGCTGCTGACCGGCAGCATCACGATCAGCCTGCACGATCACCCGGTCCGGTTCCCGGCCGACATGGCCCAGACGCCGCCCTACAACCGCACCGGCCGACAGCACACCGCGTTCGCCGGGCTGGCCGCGTCCGGCCTGACCGCCGTGTTCGACAACATGATGGACGGCACCGCCTACGTCACCGGGAACACCCCCTGGCAGTGGGACGACGTGGTGACCGACCTGGGGATGCGGCAGGCCGACATCGCCCACCAGGACCAAGTGATCGTGGTGCGGTCGCTCAAGGACATCGACTTCGCGCACGTAACCGGGCGGGTCGGCATCGTGTTCGGCCTCGAGGCGGCCACCCCGATCGGCAACGACCTCGACAAGCTGGACATCCTGTTCGGCCTCGGCCTCCGGCAGATCGGGATCGCCTACTCCGACTCCAACGGCCTCGGCGCCGGACTGAACGAGCCGGCCGACTACGGGCTGACCGCGTTCGGCCGCCGGGCCGTGCGGCGGATGAACGACCTCGGCCTGGCGATCGACGTGTCGCACGCCTCCGACCGGACCGGGATCGAGACGGCGGCGGCCTCGCGCGCGCCGGTGTTCATGACCCACGCCGGCGCCCGCGCGCTGTGGGACATCCCCCGGCTCAAGGGCGACGACGCGCTGCGCGCGGTCGCGGACTCGGGCGGCGTCATCGGCATCTCGGCCGCGCCGCACACCACCTGCTCGGCCGAGCACCCCAGGCACACGATCGCCTCGGTCATGGACCACTTCCGCTACTGCGCCGACCTGGTCGGGCTCGACCACGTCGGCTTCGGCCCCGACACGCTCTACGGCGACCATGTCGGCCTGCACCGAACCTTCGCCGGCCTGCTCGGGCAGTCGACCGCGGGCGCCCCCGACCACCCCGTCGTGGAGTATGTCGACGGCCTCGAGAACCCGAGCGAGGCGTTCCACAACATCGCCGCCTGGCTGGTCCGCGACGGGCTCACCGACGAGGAGATCATCAAGGTGCTCGGCGGCAACGCCCTCCGCGCGCTAGCCGAAATCTGGCCCGCCTAACCAAGTCGCAGGCCGAGGCTGGCCGACCCCGCCTGTGCATGGTACCTTGTAATGCATGGAACCTGGCCGAGTACGTAACCCGGTGAGTCAGCTGCGCAAGGGCACGCTGGAGTACTGCGTCCTGGCGCTGCTGCGGGACGGCCAGCGGTACGGGTTCGAGCTGGTCCGGACGCTTTCCGAGACGGACGGGTTGCTGGTCAGCGAGGGCACCATCTACCCGCTGCTGAGCCGCCTGCGCCGCGACGAGCTGGTGAGCACGTCCTGGCAGGAATCCGAGGCGGGGCCGCCGCGACGGTACTACCAGCTCACCGACGCCGGGAAGCGCGCGCTGGCCGATTTCAGCGAAGAGTGGGCCCGGTTCCGGGACGCCGTCGACGCGCTCGTGACACCACAAAGGCACAAAGGAGAGCAGGGCGATGAAAGTGCATACTGACCCCCTGGTCGATGACTACCTGCACCGTTTGGACGCGGCCGCGTCGATGCTGCCGGCGGACCAGCGAGACGAGCTTGTCTCCGAGATCAGGGACCATCTGCAGGAGGCGCTGCGGCAGACCCCGGCGGGCGACCAGGCGGCCGTGCGTAATGCGCTGGAACGTCTCGGGTCGCCGGAAGAGATCGCCGCCGCTGCCGCCGACCCGGCCCCCGGCCACCGGCCAGCCGGCACCGCCAGCCAGATCAACGTCCTCGCCATCGCGTCGGTCCTGGCCGCGGTGCTGTGGCTCGCCGGGCTCGGGGCCGTGCTCGCGCTGGTCTTCGGATACCGGGCGCGCAGGCAGATCAAGGACTCAGCGGGCAGCCAGACCGGCTCGGGCCTGGCCACCGCCGGCATCATCCTCGGCTGGATCGGGATCGCGATCGCGGTGACGGTCGTCATCCTGATCGCGCTCCACCCCAACAAACCTCATTAAGCCGAGGCGCTGCCGGTGCCGCGCCTAATCCCCGAACTCCGCCCGGACCGCCTCCGTGTGCTCGCCGAACGCGGGCACCGGCCCCATCACCGCCTCCTGCCCGGCCGCCTGCACCGTCGGCAGCAAGGCGTCGACGTCTCCGCCAGGCGTCCCGACCGGAACCCACCGCCCGCGCGCCCGCAGCTCCGGATGCGAGGTCAGCTCGCCCGGCGCCCGCAGCCGGGCGCAGGCGATCCCGGCCGCCTCAAGCGCCGCGATGACCTCATCGGCCGTCTGCTTCGCGAACACGTCCTCGATGATCGCGGTCAGCTCGTCGTTCCGGGCCGCCCGGTCCGGGTTGCTCGCGAACCGGGGATCGGACGCCAGCTCAGCCTGATCCAGTACCGAGCGGCAGAACACGAGCCACTCCCGCTCGTTCTGGATCCCGAAGAACACCGCGCCGTCGCGAGTCTCAAACGGCCCGTACGGTGAGATGGAAGGATGCCTGGCCCCGGTCCGAGGCAGCGGCTGCCCGCCGTAGGCCGAGAAGTAAACCGGCTGGGTCATCCACTCGGCGAGCGCATCGATCATCGCCACGTGCAGGGTCGCGCCCTCCCCGGTGCGCTCCCGGTCGTACAGGGCGGTCAGGATGCCGGTGTAGGCGTACATCCCGGCCGCGATGTCGGCGATCGATATCCCCGGCCGGGCCGGGCTGTCCGGGGTCCCGGTCGCCATCACCAGGCCGGCCTCGCACTGCACGAGCAGGTCGTAGGCCTTCTTGTCGCGATAGGGCCCGTCCGGGCCGTAGCCCGAGATCGAGCAGCAGATCAGCCCCGGCCGCTCCGCCCGCAGCGCAGCCGGGCCGAGCCCGAGCCGGTCGGCCGCACCCGGCGCCAGGTTCTGCACGAACACGTCGGCCGCGTCAAGCAGCCGCCCGAGCAGCGCCCGGTCGCGGGCGTCCTTGATGTCGAGCTCGACGCTCTCCTTGCCCCGGTTGAGCCAGATGAAGTGGCTCGACTGGCCGAGCGTGGTCCGGTCGTACGAACGGGCGAAGTCACCGCCGCCCGGCCGCTCGATCTTGATCACCCGCGCGCCGAGGTCGGCC
Source organism: uncultured Actinomycetota bacterium (assembly GCA_963836195.1). GTDB lineage: Bacteria > Actinomycetota > Actinomycetes > Streptosporangiales > Streptosporangiaceae > Trebonia. Next base: position 4,381 of record CAWIIX010000031.1, read on the forward strand.
AGCTGCCGGGTGGCGAACGGCGCCGCCACCGCCTGCTCAAGCGAGACGACCGTGAGGCCGTCGAGGGGGTGGCGCACTACGAGCCCACGAAGGCCGGCCGCTGCTTGGCCAGGAACGCCCGCACCGCGTTGCCATGATCGGTGGTCGTGCCCAGCCGCTGCTGCGCCGCGCACTCGGCCGCGAGCGAGTCGGTGAGCGGACGCGACCCGCCGTCGGCCAGCAGCTTCTTGGTCTCGGCGTAGGCGGCGGTCGGCCCGGCCGCCAGCTCGGCCGCCAGCGCTCCGGCCCGCGACCCCGACCTCGGTCGCGGGGACCAGGTCGAACGGCAGCCCCCAGGTGACCGCCTGCTCGGCCGTGAACGTGGTCGGGCGCAGCAGCAGCGCCCGCGCCCGCGCCATCCCGACGGCGGCCGGCAGCGTCACCGACAGTCCCGAGTCGCAGGTCAGCCCGATGCCGGTGAACGCGGTACCGAGCGTCGCACCCTCGGCGACGACGGCGAAGTCGCACGCGAGCACGAACCCGAGCCCGGCCCCGACGCAGGTCCCGTTGACGCCCGCCACGACCGGCTTGGGCATGGTCGTGAGGGTGGTGACGATGGGGTTGTAGTGCTCCTGCACCGTGTCGAGGGCGGAGGAAGCGTCCTTCTCGAGCGCGACTGCGTGCTCGGCCAGGTCCTGGCCGACGCAGAACGCCCGCCCGTTCCCGGTCAGCACCACGGCGCGCACGCCGTCGTCGGCGGCCACCTCCTGCAAAGACGCGAGCAGGCTCTCCTTCACGGCCAGGCTCAACGCCGGCCCGGGCAGAATGACGGTGGCGACAGCCCCGTCCCGTGCGACGGTCACGTTGGTCATCCCCCTATTATCGACCGAGCGGTCAGGAAATATCTAGCGTGGGAGAACCATGTCACACCCGGTCGCAGAGCCCGGTCCGGTCGAGTCGATGATGGCGTCCGACGCCGCCTCCCGCGCGCTCGGCATCACGCTGCTCGACTACGGCGACGGATGGGCCCGCGCGACCATGACGGTCCGAGACGACATGGTCAACGGCCACGGCATCTGCCACGGCGGGATGATCTTCTCGCTGGCCGACACGACCTTCGCCTGCGCCTGCAACAGCTGGGGACCGGTCACGGTGGCGGCGGGCGCCGACATCGTCTTCATCGCCCCGGCCCGGACGGGCGACGTCCTGATCGCCGAATGCCGGGTCCGCGCCCGCTACGGCCGCAGCGGCGTCTACGACGCCGCCGTCACCCGCGACGGCGAGCTCATCGCCGAGTTCCGCGGCCGCAGCCACCAGCTCCGCAGCCACCAGTAGGGCGCATGAAGATCAAACCCGCCAAAATCAGTCGTCCCAACGGTCGCGGCTGACTGTGGCAGGCGCGGGCTCGGCCCATGAAGGGCGGTCTCCCTGAGTACATCATCCCGAATTGGATGGAGAATGGCGCTATCAACATTATCCGAGTTAGCGGTGTGAACCCGGAGTTTTAGTATGGAACAAGAACGGCCACTGTACCTTAGTTCGCTCGAAAGTATTCGTTTCGAGCCTGTGCGTGAATGCCAGATAGTCGGCTTCCTGACCTTTGACAGCGGCAAGGTAGCCGCAGTTGCAAGCGTTCAGCCAGGCGTTATAGGCCAAGAGTTCGGTATCGGAGAAGACATCAATACTGTCTATCTGACAACCAGGTTTGAAGGCGCTTCCATCGATCGGATCGACGAATTTCCTTGTTTCGTTTTTATCGCCATTCCGAGTGGTGGAAAGAGAACGCTTTCAAGCCCAATTCGCAAGGATGATCTACAAGTAATTGGGTGGGGTGAGTTGTATGGTTCAGCCGAAGACGCGAGAAACCATAAATTTTAGCGGAGCGCCGCACGTCATTTACGGACCCGCAGCCCGTCGAACGCGATCGCGCACACCCCGTCCGCCAGCGCCTCCGGCGACGTCGACGACCCGGGCCGGTACCACTCGACGATCGAGTTCACCGTCCCGAACAGCAGCCGCGCGGCCAGCTTGGGGTCAATATCCGCCCGGATGTCGCCGGCCGCCTCTGCCTCCTCGACCAGGCTCGCGACCAGCGCGTCGAACGCCCGGCGGCGGTCAAGCGCCGCCCGCTCGACGTCGGTGTTACCGCGCACCCGCAGCAGCAGGGTGACGTAAGGCAACCGCTCCGCCAGCACCAGAACCGCGTCCCGCACCAGCGTCTCCAGCCGCTCGATGGCGGGCGCGTCCAGCCCCCGGGCCCGCTCCCCGGCCTCCCAGAGCCCGTCGAGCGCCCGGTCGAGCGCCATCCGGAGCAGCTCCTCCTTGCCCGACACGTGGTGGTAGATCCCTGATTTGGCGATGCCGAGCCGCCTCGACAGGTCCTCCATGCTCGCCCCGTCGTAGCCGCGCTCGTTGAAGACCTCGACCGCGACCTGCAGCACCGCCTCCAGGTCGTACCCGGGACGCCCGCGGCGCCGCGGCACCCGCTCGGCCGCGGCCACGGTCGCCTGCTCGGTCACGTTTGCTCCCATCCCCGGCTGGTCAGCCGCTCCTCCATAGAGTAAATTACTGAATGATCGGTATGTAAAGAAGTCAGCCCCAGAAGGGCGGAGCCAATGACCACCGAGCAGGACCTCGAGGCCCACTTCGAGGACACCATCGCCCGCGACCGAAGGATCGAGCCGCGCGACTGGATGCCGCCCAAGTACCGGTCGAACATGGTCAGGCAGATCGCGCAGCACGCGCACTCGGAGATCATCGGCATGCAGCCCGAGGGCAACTGGATCACCCGCGCCCCGTCGCTGCGCCGCAAGGCGATCCTCCTCGCGAAGGTTCAGGACGAGGCTGGGCACGGGATGTACCTGTACAGCGCGGCCGAGACGCTCGGCGCCGACCGGGCCGACCTGACCCGGCAGCTGATCGAGAGCCGCCAGAAGTACTCCTCGATCTTCAACTACCCGGCCCTGTCGTACGCCGACGTGGGCGTCATCGGCTGGCTGGTGGACGGGGCCGCGATCTGCAACCAGGTGCCGCTCTGCCGCTCCTCCTACGGCCCCTACGCGCGGGCGATGATCCGCATCTGCAAGGAGGAGTCGTTCCACCAGCGGCAGGGCTACGAGCTGCTGATGACGATGATGCGCGGCACCCAGGGCCAGCGCGACATGGTCCAGGACGCGGTCGACCGCACCTGGTGGCCGTCGCTGATGATGTTCGGACCGCCCGACGCGGACTCGCCCAACACCGCCCAGTCGATGCGCTGGGGCGTCAAGCGGCACACCAACGACGAGCTCCGCCAGCGCTTCGTCGACATGACGGTCCCGCAGGCCGAGCGGCTCGGCGTCACCCTGCCCGATCCCGACCTCCGCTGGAACGAAGACCGCGGCCACTACGACTTCGGCCCGGTCGACTGGGACGAGCTCAAGGCCGTCATCGCGGGCAACGGCCCCTGCAACGCCCAGCGCCTCGCCCGCCGCCGGGCCGCCCACGACGAGGGTGCCTGGGTCCGCGAGGCCGCGCTCGCCCACGCCGCCAAGCAGCAAGATCAAACCCGCCCAACCCTTTCGTCCGAACGGCCGCAGGTGACTGCGGGAGCGCCCCATGTCTGACCAGGGTGGGTGGCCGCTCTACGAGGTGTTCCTGCGCGGCAAGCGCGGCCTGAACCACGTCCACGTCGGCAGCCTGCACGCCGCCGACCCCGAGATGGCCCTGCACCACGCCCGCGACCTCTACACCCGCCGCAACGAGGGCGTCAGCATCTGGGTAGTCCGCGCGTCGGACATCACCGCGTCCAGCCCGGACGAGAAGGACCCGTTCTTCAAGCCGTCCGGCGACAAGGTCTACCGCCACCCCACCTTCTACGACATCCCCGACGACGTCCCCCACATCTGAGCGCCCCATGAACCCCACCGACCCCAACACCCAAGACACCCCCACTCCCACAACCCCCACTCCCACCAGCACCACCATCACCTTCAGCCCCACAGACACGACCAGCACCGACGACAACCCATACGACCTCCTCGCGCAGGACCACGACGAGGGCCACCGCTGGGCGTTCGGCACCGGCTTCGCCGACCCCCTGGCCGGGATCGACACGTCGGTGCCCGCGCAGCTCGACCCAGACGCGCTCGCCCGCTGGTGCCTCGCCCTCGGCGACGACGCGCTGATCTACAGCCACCGTCTCCAGCAGTGGGTGGCCCGCCTCCCCGAGCTCGAAGAGGAGACGGCGGTCGCCAACATCGCGCTCGACCTCCTCGGCCAGGCGCGCCTGCTGCTGTCGCGGGCGGGCGGGATCGCCGGGCGGACCGAGGACCAGCTCGCGTTCTTCCGCGAGGAGAAGGAGTTCAGGAGCGTCCGGCTGGCCGAGCACGACGACCGTGACTTCGCCGAGCTCGTCGTCCGCCTGCTGATCTTCTCCGCCTGGCGGCTGGCCCTATTCGAGGAACTGTCCTCCGCCCCCGACCCGGTGCTCGCGGCCATCGCCGCCAAGGGCGTCAACGAGCTCGCGTACCACCGCGACTACGCCGCCCGCTGGGTGGTCCGCCTCGGCGACGGCACCCCGGTGTCGCACGCCAAGTCCCAGGCCGCCCTCGATACCCTGTGGCCGCTGGTCGGGGAGCTGTTCCGCCCCGACCCCGACGCGCTCGCGACCGTCGACCCCGGCGCCTTCGACGCGGTCCTCGACACGGTGCTGGCCACGGCCGGCCTGGACCGCCCGACCGCCGCCGCGCTCGCCCCGGTCGGCGGCCGCACCGGCCGCGACGGCGTCCACACCGAGGCGATGGGCTACATCCTGGCCGAGCTCCAGTCCGTCGCCCGCGCGCACCCGGACGCGACCTGGTGACCGCCGTGACCGAGCAGACGAACGCCTACCGTGTCGCCGCGGGCACGCCCGACCCGGAACTTCCCATGCTGACGATCGAAGACCTCGGCATCCTGCGGTCAGTCGACCACTCACCAGAAGAAGTCACCGTCACCATCACCCCCACCTACAGCGGCTGCCCGGCCATGCGCGAGATCACCGCCGACATCCACTCCCGCCTCACCCGGGCCGGCTTCCCCCACGTCACCGTCAGCACCCAGCTCGCCCCGCCCTGGACCACCGACTGGATCACCGACGAGGGCCACCGCAAGCTCGCCGCCAACGGCATCGCCCCGCCAACCCCGGCCCCGCGCCGGTCAGGCCCCATCCCGCTCACGCTGACCGCCCCGCCGGCGGCCCCCTGCCCCCGCTGCGGCTCCGCCGACACCGTCCGCACGGCCGAGTTCAGCGCCACCGCCTGCAAGTCCCTGCACCGCTGCAACGCCTGCGGCGAACCGTTCGAGGGGGTCAAGGCGCTATGAGCGTTACAGCCGACCAGAGCACCAGCGACCAGCGCGTCGACGAGCCGCGCGTCGCCAACCACGACACCGGTGCCCCACGCGCCGCCGACCAAGTCATCGGCGCGACTCACGTCGCCCAGGATGCAGCGAGCTCCCGGCGCGCGCAATCGCGGACGGACTTCCATCGGCTTACCGTCAAGCACGTCGACCCGCTGACCGACGACTCCGCTGCCATCACTCTCACCGTGCCCGACGATCTGTGCGACGCTTTCGCGTTCGCCCCCGGCCAGTCGCTGACCGTCCGCCGCGGCGAGGAACGCCGCTCGTACTCGATCTGCGCCCCGGCCGGTGCCGCGCCGAGAATCGGCGTCCGCGAGGTCGCCGACGGCGCCGTCTCCGGCTGGCTCGTCCGCACCGTCAGGCCCGGCGACACCCTCGACGTCCAGGTCCCCAGCGGCACCTTCACCCCCGACCTGTCCGTCCCCGGCCGCCACGTGCTGATCGCCGCCGGCTCCGGCATCACCCCGATGATGTCGATCGCCGCCTCCGTCCTCGCCGCCGACGACACGTCCACGGTCACGCTGATCTACGGCAACCGCCGCAGCGACACGGTCATGTTCGCGGACGAGGTCGCCGACCTCAAGGACGCCCACCCCGCCCGGATGCACCTGGTCCACGTGCTGTCGCGCGAGCCGCAGGAGGTCGAGCTGTTCAGCGGCCGCCTCGACCCCGGCCGGCTGACCGCGCTGCTGCCCGTCACGGTCGACGTCGCCGGCGCCGACCACTGGTGGCTGTGCGGTCCCTACGGCCTGGTCACCGGGGCGACCGAGGTGCTGCGCGAGCTCGGCGTGGAGCCCGGCCGGATCCACCGCGAGCTGTTCTGGGTCGGCGACGATCCCCCGGTCGAGGCGACCCACGAGGAGACCCCGGCCGGCGCCGGCGCCAGCGTCACCATCATCCTCGACGGCCGCAGCACCGCCCTCACCCTGCCGGCCGGCACCCCGATCCTGGACGGCGCCCAGCGGGTCCGGCCCGACCTGCCGTTCGCCTGCAAAGGGGGCGTCTGCGGCACCTGCCGGGCCCGGGTCACCGACGGCACAGCGGTCATGCGCCGTAACTACGCACTCGAGCCGGCCGAGGTCGAGGCCGGCTACGTCCTCACCTGCCAGGCGCTGCCGACCACCCCCGAGATCACCGTTGACTACGACTCCTGAGGAGCAGCCCGTGACCGCGCCGCTGTCGATGAACCCGGGCACCCCGCCGGGTGAGCTCGAGCCGATCGAGACCGCGTCGACCGACGAGCTGCAGGCGCTGCAGCTGGAGCGGCTGCGCTGGTCGCTGCGGCACGCCTACGAGAACGTGCCCTACTACCGCAAGATGTTCGACGTCGCCGCGGTCCACCCCGACGACGTCAGGGACCTGGCCGACCTGGCCCAGTTCCCGTTCACGACCAAGGCCTCGCTGCGCGACAACTACCCGTTCGGGATGTTCGCGGTGCCCCGCGAGCAGGTCTCCCGCATCCACGCCTCGTCCGGCACCACCGGCCGCCCGACCGTGGTCGGCTACACCGCGGGCGACCTCGACACGTGGGCGACGGTGATGGCCCGCTCGATCCGCGCGGCCGGCGGCCGCCCCGGCCACGTCCTGCACAACGCCTACGGCTACGGCCTGTTCACCGGCGGGCTCGGCGCGCACTACGGGGCCGAGAAGCTCGGCTGCACGGTCGTGCCGGTCTCCGGTGGGATGACCGAGCGGCAGGTGACGCTGATCCGCGACTTCGCCCCCGACGTCATCATGGTCACCCCGTCGTACATGCTCGCGATCCTCGACGAGATGGAACGCCAGGGCCTCGACCCGGCCCGCTGCTCGCTCAGGTACGGGATCTTCGGGGCCGAGCCGTGGACGAACGAGATGCGGGCCGAGATCGAGGCCCGGGCCGGCCTCGACGCGACCGACATCTACGGTCTGTCCGAGGTGATGGGCCCCGGCGTCGCCCAGGAGTGCGTCGAGGCCAAGGACGGCCTGCACGTCTGGGAGGACCACTTCTACCCCGAGGTCATCGACCCGGTCACCGGCCGGGTCCTGCCCGACGGGGAGCTCGGCGAGCTCGTCTTCACCTCGCTGACCAAGCAGGCGATGCCCGTCATCCGCTACCGCACCCGCGACCTGACCCGGCTGCTGCCCGGCACCGCCCGCACCATGCGCCGGATGGAGAAGGTCACCGGCCGCACCGACGACATGATCATCCTCCGCGGCGTCAACCTGTTCCCGACCCAGGTCGAGGAGCTCATCCTGCAGATCCCGGCGCTGTCGCCGCACTTCCAGCTGCACCTGTCCCGCCCCGGCCGGATGGACGCGATGACCGTCCACGTCGAGCGCCGCCCCGACGCCGACCCGCCCGCCGCCGACGCGGCCGCCGCCCACCTCACCACGCTGATCAAGAACACCATCGGCGTCACCGTCACCACCGTCGTCCAAGACCCCGCCACCATCGAGCGCTCGATGGGCAAGATGCGCCGCATCATCGACGAGCGCCACCGCTAGACCCGGCGCCCGGGGCCGACGGCGCCGACGACAGCGCCCGCACCGGGCGCGACCCCCGGGTCGGCGGGCCAGACACCGGCGCACCGCCCCCACCGTCACCACGCACACCAACCCGGACGCTCACGGGCGTCATCGTGGGAACTTCGGGTCGCCGGCTGCCCCCAACGGAACACACTGACGCCTAAAGCCGGAAAACGCGGACCCAAACGGAACACGATCACGACTCCCGCTTACGTCGGCGCTCCCCAATCCTCCACGGCGGCCGCACCACCGCTCCCACTAGACCCCGGCGTGATCCTCGGCCCCGGACCCGGGCGCGGGGGAGTAGGTGACGAGCGTCTGGTCGGGATTGTCGGCCACCTGCAGCACGACGTGCGAGTAGCTGACCGGCCCGAGCCGGGGATGGCGCAGTTTCTTCGACCCGCTGCCGACGGCGATCACGTCCTGACGCGGCCACCAGTCTCTGACGTGCTCGCTGTCACGCTGGAGTTCGGCGATCAGGGCGGTGAAGTCCGGATCATCGCGGTAGCGGGCGGCGGCCAGCCGGAAGCGGCCCAGCATTGCCCGCGCCTCGTGCTCCCAGTCCAGGTAGACCTCGCGGGCCCGGTCGGTCGTGAACATCCAGCGCACCAGATTGCGTTCGCGGGCGGGCAGCGCGTCCCAGTCGGTGAACAACTCACGTGCGGCGGCATTGGCGGCGAGCACATCCCAGCGGCGCCCCTTGACGATCGTCGGGAACGGGTCGAGGCGTTGCACCAGATCGACCACGCCCTGGTCGATCTGCTCGGGCGGCGGTGCGGTCACTGTCGCGCCGGTCCTGGCCGCGTCGTCCCCGTGGGCCAGTACCTCCAGGTACCGGCGCTCGGCGGCGGACATCTGCAGCGCGGCCGCGAGGGCGTCAAGAACCTGCGCCGACGGCCGTACCTGGCGCCCCTGCTCGAGGAAGGTGTAGTAGGTGGTGGACACGTTCGCCAGCGCCGCGACCTCCTCGCGGCGCAGGCCGGCGGTCCGCCGACGGCTGCCCGCGGGCAGCCCGACATCGGCCGGGACCAGCCGCTCACGGCGCGACCGCAACAGCTGTCCCAGCGCCTGCGGGTCTCCGTCAGCCGCCATGAGACTCAGCCTACTCATGCCAATACCAGTAAAGAGCGACTCTGGTTACCAGTACGGCCGCTGCCTAGCGTGGCTGCATGACCACTACCAATCCAGCAATCCGGCTCTCCGTCGCCGATGGCACCACGATGCACGCCTATCTGGCCCGACCGTCTGGTGGCCACGCCCCAACCGGGGTGATCGTCGCGCACGAGCTCTTCGCCGTGAACCCGGATATCCGCCGCGTCGCCGACGACCTGGCCGGAGCCGGCTACCTCACGATCGCCCCGGAGTTCTATCACCGGGATGCTCCGCCCGGCCGCTGGCTCGAGCGCGACCCGGGCGGCCGCGAGGAGGGTTTCCGCTACCTGAACCGACTCGGGCGTCAGCAGGCGCTGGACGATACCGCGGCGTGCATCGACTGGCTCAACTCCCAGCCGTCGGTCGAGCGGATTGCGATGATCGGCTTCAGCGCCGGCGGCCACCTGAGCTACCTGGCCGCCAGCCGGCTGCCGGTCAGCCGGACGGCCGTCCTGTACGGCGGCTGGCTGCCGAGCACCGATATCCCGATGAGCCGGCCGTCACCTACCCTGGACCTCACGCCGGGGATCCGCGGCCGGATCCTCTACCTGGTCGGCGACGACGACGCCCTGATCGACGCCGGCCAGCGACGCCAGATCGGCGACGCCCTGCGAGCAGCCGGGACGGACCACGAAATGGTCAGCTACCCCGGCGCCGCGCACGCGTTCTTCTGGTCCGGGACACCCGCTTTCAACCAGGCCGCACGCGACGACGCCTGGCTGCGGATCCTGGCCATGCTCGCCGCCTAAGCGGGCGGAAAAGCGTTGGGCCGGGTGCCGCGCGCTGCGGCACAATCGGGGCCGTGGACGTTGATCCGGATCGTTTCGCAGCGCTGCTGGCCGCCAGGCTGGCGGCGATCGTTCCGGCCGGCTTCCACGTCACGCTCGAGGGTGACATGCTCTGGTTCCGCTCCGACGAGGGGAGGTTCCCCGGCCAGCAGGGCGATTACCACACCGGATCCACCGGCATCTGGCCGCAGGAGGACTTCCTCACCTGCGTCACGTACCACGGCACGGCCGAGGAATGCGTGGCCGACGCAGGCCGCCACGCCCTCGACGCGCTGCAGGATTACATCGCCGAGGCGACCCACGACCCCTGGCCGGGCCAGCGGACCATGCCGGTACCCCAGGCGCAGGTCCGAGGCTCGACGTTGCACCTGTGGTATGGCGCCGCCGATGACCCCGTGCTCGCCTGCGAGCCGATGCCGCTGGGCTGAGCGATTTGCGCCTCGACGGGAACAGCCCCACCTTGACCAGCGTGGACCTCTCACGCGGAAGCGGCGGCGCGCTGGGCGGTAGCGAGCGCGGCGTCGGTGTCGGCGGTGGCCAGGTGGGCGTTGATGTGGGCGCCGGCCAGCGCTCCGGCCGCGGCGGACGCTCCGACCTGAGCGAACGGGTCGGTGGCATTGCCCGCCGCCCAGACTCCCGGCACCTCGGTGAGACCGGCCATACCGGAGGCGAAGCTGCGCCCCATGCCGCCCGGCAGGTCCTGCATGGGTAGCCGAAGGCCGTCTAGGCCCTCGGTGCGAGCCTGCATCCCGGTCGCCACCGCGAGAACGCGTCGGGCGACCAGGCGTCCGTCGCTCAGCCGCACGCCCGCGATGCTGCCGTCCGGGGTGGACTCGACCGCCTCGACTGGGGTGTCGACGACCTCGATGCCGCGGGCGGCGAACCGAGCGCGGGCCTCGCGGTCCAGCTCGGTGCCGCTGGTGAAGTAGACGAGGTCGTCGGTCAACTGGCGGAACAGCAGCGTTTGGTGTAGCGAGGCCGGGCCGACGGCCAGCACCCCGATTGGTTCGTCGCGAACTTCCCAGCCGTGGCAGTACGGGCAGTGCACCACCCCGTGCCCCCAGTGCTCGGCCAGCCCGGGAACCTCGGGCAGCGCGTCGCGCAGCCCGGTCGCGACTAGCAGACGGCGCGCTCGCAGGGTCCTGCCGTCGGCCAAGGTGACGGCGAAACGGAGGTCGCCCTCGGCCGACGGGGCGGCCGGGACGGCCGAGATCGCCTCGCCCGCCACGACCAGGCCGCCGTAGCCGCGTACCTCTGCCCGGCCCGTCCCCAGCAGCTCGGCCGGCGGCACGCCTTCGCGGCCGAGCAGGCCGTGCACCTCGGCGGCGGGGGCGTTCCTGGGGGCGCCGCCGTCGATCACGACGACCGAGCGCCGGGACCGGGCGAGCATCAGCGCGCCGCTCAAGCCGGCTGCCCCGCCGCCGATCACCACGACGTCGACGGTCTCATCGGGAAGCGTGTCGCTCGCGTACGCGGCGGTTGTCATCGGCATGTCGTCCTGCTCCTTCGTTCGAGTGGGCCCCAGTTGGCCCGGGGCGGCACACGCGACGATAATCGCGGCTTGCTTATAAGGCATAAGATCATGCCTATGACGCAAGACGATGATGACCTGGACAGCCTGGTGCGCAAACGGATCCGCGCCCTGCGGGTGGCGCAGGGCTGGTCCCTGGAGGAGCTGGCCGCGCGCGCCCGGCTCAGTCAGTCCTCGATCAGCCGGATCGAGAACGGCCAGCGCCGCCTGGCCCTGGACAGCCTGGTGACCATCGCCCGGGCCCTGGACACTTCGCTCGACCAGCTCGTCGAGACCGCCGCCGACGATGTCATCTCCAGCCCGATGATCGACGCCGCCCACGCTTCGATGCGCTGGTCTGTCAAGGCGGATCCGGGCGTGACGATCGTCCGCCAGCGGCTGGTCGACCCGCCCGACGGCCCGGCCCGCATGCGCGCGCACCCCGGCCGCGAATGGCTCGTCGTGCTGTCCGGGACGGCGGTGCTCCTGCTCGGCAACCGGCGCCTGCGCGTCGAGACCAACCAGTCGGCCGAGTTCCCCACGATGCTGCCGCACGCCATCGGCGCCGAGGGGAGGCCGTGCGAGATCCTCGTCCTCTTCGACCGCGACGCCCGCCGCGGCCACCAGCCCGACGAGGGTTCCTGACCTGGGCGGTTGCTACCGTGATGGTTGGGACGGGTGCTGCGCTGCCGGGGGAGGCAAGCACCATGACCGAGGCTGCCAGGGGCTACCTGGTAAGAGACGCCGACTCGACCCGCGGCAAGGTCGCCAAGGTCGACCAGATCTACCCCTACACGCTGCGCGGGCTGACCGAGGCGCTCGAAGAAGCGCGCTTCCGCAGCCACAGCGGATCGCCGCAGGTACTGGCGATCCTGGGCACCGGCAACACCCGCGTCATCCGCCGGTTCGAGAACGGGCGCGAGGTGCCGGTCGCGCCGTGACCCGCCCCGCCCCTCGCCGGTGCCGTCCGCCGTCGCTACCGGCTGCCCGCTCGCGGTTCACCGTGTTCGAGCCCGGCTACCCGCACGTCCCGAACCCGTTCTACCCGTTCCCCGACGGCAACGTGGCGGCGTACCTGGCGATGACCGAGGCACTCGGCATCGAGCGGATGGTCCTCGTCCAGCCGACCTTCTACGGCCCCGACAACAGCCTGCTGGTGGAGACTCTGAAGCGCCGCGGACCGCGCTGCGGCGGCGTGGTCCGCATCGAGGAGGACGCCACCGACGCCGAGCTCGACGCGTTCCACCGGATCGGGAAGCGCGATCAGGCTCGACCTGTTCGCCCGGGCCGACTGGCCGACCGCCGACCTCATCGACTACATCCGCCGGATGGCCGCCCGTGCCACCCCGCGCGGCTGGCACCTGCAGTTCTACACGCCGGGGACGATCGTCCGCGATCTGCTCCCGTTCCTGGCCGGCCTCGCCCACCGCAGTTGCTGGATCAAGCTGTCCGGCGCCTACCGGGTCGCCAAGGACAAGCCGCTCAGCTCGGTCGCCCCCTAGGGCAAGGCGCTCGTCGCGGCCCGTAAACCAGATGACTGGCATCGCCCCCGTGGCCCATCCTGGGCCGGTGACGACTACCGACGGGACAGCGCCGCGGACGGTTCCCCCGGCCGTGCGGAACAAGGCGCTCGCCACCGGCGCCGGGCAGTGGCTGCGCGATCTGCCCGGCTCGGTCGCGGAAATCGAGCGGGAATGGTCGATTACCGTGGGCCGGCCGTACGAGGACCCGACGGAGGCGTTCGTGGCCGAGGCCACGCTGGGCGACGGCACGCCAGCGGTCCTGAAGGTGCACATCCCGCGCCCTGGTCATCACGCCAGGGACGAGATAACGGTCCTGCGGCTGGCGGCCGGGGACGGTTGCGCCCGGCTGCTGCGGGCTGACGAGGATCGGGGCGCACTGCTCCTCGAACGACTGGGTTCCTCGTTGTTCGAGCTCGGGCTCCCGATCGCGCAGCGGCACGAGATCCTCTGCGCGGCCACGGCGCGCGTGTGGCGGCCGGCTCCCGGCTGCGATTATCTGCCAACCGGGGCGGACAAGGGCCGCACGCTGGCCGAGTCCATCCCGGCGGCCTGGGAGGAACTCGGCCGTCCGTGCTCGGAGCGAGCGATCGCCGACGCCCTGTCCTGCCTGGACCGCCGTATCGCCGCGCACGATGACGAGCGCGCCGTCCTCGTGCACGGCGACGTCCACCAGTGGAACGCGCTGCAGGCCGACGGGGGTGGCTTCAAGCTCGTCGACCCCGACGGCCTGATAGCCGAGGCCGAGTACGACCTCGGCGTCCTGATGCGCGAAGACCCGCTGGAACTCCTCCACGGCAACCCGCGCGAGCGGGCGCGGTGGCTGGCCGCACGTTGCGGCCTGGACGCCACCGCGATCTGGGAATGGGGCGTGGCCGAGCGAGTGGCGACCGGTCTCGTCCTGACCAAGATCGAGCTGCAGCCTGTCGCCCGGCAGATGCTGGCCACCGCCGACCACGTGGCCAGCTAACCCACCGCTGCCTGGTCGATCGACCGGGCCGTAGCACGCCGCGGGCGCGCCGGTGGCCAGTGCCCAGTAGCGGTCACCGTAGGACCAGTGCCACCACTCGGTCGGGTAGTTGACGAACCCGGCCGACACCAGCGCCCGCCCGAGGAGATCCCGGTTGGCGCGTGCCTGCGCGCTGATCGAGTCGGCGTCCGTGAAGCACGCACCACTGGACTCCTCCGGGTTCGCGTTGACCCGGGTTCCCATGTCGACCTCGGCGCCGTCTTCGGTTGCGATGGTGAGATCGACTGCCGCGCCCGCACTGTGCGGGGCGATCTCCGGCGGCGAGACATACCGGCTGGCCGCCCGGAGCAGTTCTTGCTCGGACGCGCAGGGATTGGCTGAGCGCAGTTCGCCGAGGTAGTCCTCGAAATATGCGCGCTGCAGGGCTGGCGGCCGGTAGCCCTCGACGAACAGGATCCGGAGCCCGTCAGGAAGTGACTCCTGAGCCGCCAGCAGCCGGCCGGCCACCCCGTCCCGCACATACGCGAACAGGCCGTCGGGGTCCTGCCTGCGCGGATCGACGAGAAGCCGTCCGTCGCTCCGAACGTCGACAAGGCCCTCCCCGCACTCCCGGACAGGAATGGCGGAGACGACCGGATCCGACATGAGCACGATGTCTGTCACACGAAGATTATCGACGGATGTCAGCAGTCGTACGTGGTCGGTTCCGTGGTGTGGGAGCGGCCGTTGGGCAGCGTCCAGCGGGTGATACCGGGCTCGGGCTGCTCGACGTGCCACCCCGGCGCCTGCTTCGCTCGATGGTGGCGTCTGCACTTCGGGCCGAGGTTGCACTGGCACGTTGCCCCGTCGGGGTAGGCGACGGTGTGGTCGAGGTCGCCGTAGATGGCCCGGGCGCCGCAGCCGGGGGCGTCGCACGTGACCGTGCGGGCGCGGATGAGGTCCTTGAGTTTGCGGCTGGGGGTGTAGCGGTTCTCGGCCTGCCGGTGGTCGCAGGAGTCCTGCGCGACGGGGTCGAAGATGATGTTGAGCGTCTGGACGAGGTGGCGGAGCCGGGCTGCCTGGTCGGCGTTGGGCGACGGCTCGGTGGGGCGGTTCGGCGGTGGCGGGGGCTCGGGAGGTAGCGGGTCCCAGGGGTGCTGTCCGCGGGCGCGGCCGTGCGCGATCGCCCGGCCGGCCGGGTCGGTGAGGGTGACGGCCCAGCGGCTTCTGGGGTGCTGTGACGCGGCGGCGACGAGGGCCCTGGTTTCGTCGGGGTCGAGAAGGCCGAAGCTTCCGGCTTGGGCGGGCGTGGTGGACCAGCCGAGGAGGGTGCCGATGGGGATGATGAGGTTGAGGTTGGCCGGGGGCGGGGCGGACTGGGTAGGGAGCAGCGGCCCGCGGCGTTCCGCGGGGTCGTCGGGCTCGACGTGGCGGGCGTTTTCGGCTTCCTCGGAGGTCCAGGCGGGGGCTCCGTCCGGGCCGGCGTAGCAGGGGTCGTCGTGGTCGGCCGGGTCGTCGGGGTCGCCTGGGTAGTCGGGCCCAGGGTCGTCGGGGTCCCGGCCGGCGGCGGCGGATGGCGGGGCGTCGTCGGGATCGGCAGCGCGCCTGGGGCGGGGTGTGAGCAGGTGGAGGGGATTGCGGCCCTGCAGGAGCTCGGTCATGACGTGGGCGCGGATCGCGTCCAGGCCGCCGTCGGCGTGACCGTAGTTGCGGATCCGGACGGCGAGCGAGTCGATGTAGGACTTGCAGCCCAGGACGGTGACGGTGTCGAGCTCGCGGCCAGCGATGGAGGCGTTGCCGGAGTCCTCGCGGCGGACCTCGACCCGCTGCCGGGTCGCCTTCGCGTGATCCTTGCGGGCCTTGACGCCCTCGGGGTTGAGCTTCATCTCCAGCGCGGCGGCCTTGCGGGACAGCTGGTCCAGCCGCAGGCTCGGGGCGGCCGCGGCGAGGACCTCGTCGGCCTGGGCGGCGTCGGCGTCGGGCAGGCTCATCGTCCACGCCGCGATCGCGTCGGCCCGGCCGCCGCTGATGACCCCGGCCGCCATCCCGGCCAGCGTGCGGGGAAGCCGGGCGGTCAGGGCAGTATCGCGCTCGAGGCGGGCGTCGGCGTAGTTCGCCGTGCACACCAGCTCGGCCGCGAGCTCGTCCGCCGCGAACTCGCCCGGGCGCCGGCCGGGCGGGACCTTGCGGGCCTTCGCGTCGGCGTACTCGGCGGTGCGGCGGCGGCCGAACTCCGCGATTGACAGCGTCTGCAGGTACGCGGCCCGGGCCTCCAGCCGCTGGGCCGCGCGCAGCGCGCCGGTCAGCTCGTCGTCGGACAGGGCCGCGAGATCGGCGACTGCCTGCTCGGTCAGGGCCGCCAGGACCGGGCCGGGGCGCAGCGCGTCGGCCGCCTGGTCCTGCCTGAAGGCCGGGCCGAGCGCCTGGCCGCCGAGGCCGTCGGAGCCGAGCATGGCCGCCAGCAGCGCCGGGTCCAGATCGCAGGCGTCTCCGAGGCTGAGTGAGACGGCCGCGCCGTCCAGCTCCCACTCCTCCGGAATCCGCTCCCGGCTCGCCTCGATGTCCGCGACCCAGCGAGCCATCTCCGCGTCCGCGTCGAAGTCATCCTCAGGCATCGCGGCGGGCTCAGCCGAGCCGGGCGACTCGCTCGCGTCATCATGGTCGTCCACTGCGGCCTCCCTCCCGGCTTCCACGCTATCGATCGCCTATACGAACATAATATCGTCGACATGTAGATCAACTCAAGGGCGACACGTCCTTATTTTCAAAGATCTTTCGAGCCGGACTGCTCGTGTCGCTCAATGTTCAAAATTGCACGTTTGTGCTTGCCTTTAACGGTAGGATTGGCTTGATTGTCAGGCCGCCGTCTAGCGGGCAAGGCTGGATTGTATTCTTCTATGGGAACGGCATGACCCTTGGCGGGACCGTAAACGTTCGGCAGCAGCTTGCCAATCCAGGTTACGGTGTAGTTTGCGTTGAATACGTCGGCTGGGCCATTTAATTCTCTCGCCAAGGCCAAGAGTGTCGACTGCCCGACGCTGATCGTGAGCGGGACAAACGATATGCTTACCCGGCCGTGGATGGCAAACAAGCTGACGAAGGCCATGGGAAGGCGCGCACGGCCGGTCAGCCTTTCCGGCGTCGGGCACAACAACATGCTCATCGCGGGCGACCGCCTGTGGGATATTGTTATCGATTTCTTGAAATCGCCGCAGGGACTTTGAACCATAAGCGTGACGGCTGGGGACGGTGAGCTGTGGGAGACACCATGGTGGAGAGCGTCAACCAAACCGCCGGAACAGCCATGTGGCTATGATGCGCGGATGATCGCGAACGCGGGAACTGACGCTGAGGTTGCCGTGGCCGCGGCACTGGCGGGCGCGCGGGTGGTGCGCGCGATGTTCGGTTCGGCCCTGCCACGATTCGACAAGTCCGACGGCGACTTCGCCACCGCCGCCGACCTGGAAGCGGAGAAGGCCGTCACCGAGGTCATCCGGACGGCCCGGCCCGCTGACGCGCTGACAGCCGAGGAAAGCGGCTCCACCGGCGAAGACGGCGCGGAGCGCCGATGGCTGGTCGACCCGCTGTGCGGCACGCTCAACTTCGCGGCGCACACCATGCTCGTCGCCGTGAACGTCGCCCTGCGGGCCGGACTTGGCATCACCGCCGCCGTGTCGGCCGACCCATTCTCGGGCGAGGTCTTCTGGACCGACGGCGACCGCGCCTGGCTCCGCACCGGCGGCGCGGACGCGGATGCGGACGCAGACGAAGGGCTTGTGCCCTCCCCCCGAACGCAGCTGGTGGACGTCAACCTCGACCCGCCGTTCCCGAACGCGCTGCGCTTCCGGGCAGTCAGCCTGCTAGCAGACGAGGTCTTCACGGCGCGGTTCCGGCCGCGTGTCGTGTCGACCACCCTGGCGCTGGCCTGGGTCGCCGCCGGGCGGCGAGCCGCCTACGTCACCGACGGGCACCTGACCGACAGCGTCCACTTCGCGGCTGGCATCGCCCTCTGCCAAGCCGCCGGATGCACCGTGACCGGCATCGACGGCCTGCCCCTGCACACCGGGGCAGGCGGCCTCATCGCGGCCGCCGACCGCCAGACCCACGCCGCGCTGCTGGCGATGATCACCGACCAGGCAGCACGCTAATATCACTGAGGGCCGAGTGGCACGCCGGGCGTTGCCGAACCGGCGAGCCAGTCCGCGCCTTCCCGGTATAGGAGTTCTACCTCGGGGCCGCGCAGACCGGGCAGGCCGCGCAGCACCTTCTGCCCTGCCGCCTCCTGCACGTACCCGAGGTGGCGGTACCCGACGGGGAAGGAGGCCAGCCTCGACCGGTCGAGCTCGAGCGACGCGGACGGATCGACCACGTCGAGCCGGTCCTTCTCGTAGATCGGCTGGCGGCGCACGATTCCCCAGCGTCCGCCACGCAGTTCGAGGAAGTCGTAGAACCGCCCCGAGCAGGTCACGTCCACCTCGGTCCCGTCGACGACGGCCCGCTGCTCGATCTTCATCTTGGTCTGCGCGATGGCGCGGCTCCCGGCCACCTCGCAGCTGAAGCCGCCGAGGAAGTGCGCGATATTCACGCCGTGCTCGAACCCGGACCGGCTGACGGCGATGAACTCCGTGTATGGCCCCTGGAACCAGGTCGCGGTCATCCATCCGTCGTCATGCCAGACCCGGGCGAACTCGTCCCACCGTCCCGAGTCCCGCAGTACAACCCAGTCTTCGACAACCTTCCGGATCGCCGACGCCGCCGCGAAGTCAAATTCTCCGTCCACGTCCATATCCTCCCCTTGAGCGCAGCTTTAAGACAGAGGTGAGGGCCGAGATGCGCGGGCATAGGGCGGCCCGATGAGGGCACGATGCCAGCTAACCCGTGAACACAACTCAGCTTGGAGGGCCCATGTCGAAACCGCCACTTCCCGACGCCGCAGTGGCCATGCTGCGCAAGCCCAACCCGGCGGTCATCACGACGCTGCGACGGGACGGCCAGCCGGTGTCAACCGCCACCTGGTATCTCTGGGACGACGGCCGGGTGCTGGTGAACATGGACGAGGGCCGCAAGCGGCTGGAGCACATGCGGGCCGATCCCCGGGTGTCCATCGACATCCTCGACGAGGACAGCTGGTACAACCACGTCAGCATCATCGGCCACGTCGGCGAGATCCACCAGGACGCGGATATGTCCGACATCGACCGCATCTCCCGGCAGTACACCGGCAACCCGTACTCCATACGCAACCGCGGCCGCTTCAGCGCCCTGATCGACATCGACGCCTGGCACGGGTGGGGCTCGCTCAAGGACAACAGCCAGATCGGATGAACCAGGCGCCAGTCTCAGTCGCTTACATGTCGCCCAGGGCGACAGCGGGCGACTCGATGCAGTCGGCGACGTAACGGAGGAACCCGCCCGCCGTCCCGCCGTCGCACGCCCGGTGGTCGAACGAGAGCGTGAGCTCGGTGACCTTGCGCACCGTGAGCTGGCCCTCCACCACCCACGGCCGGTCGATGACGCGCCCCATGCCGAGGATCGCGACCTCCGGGTGATTGATGATCGCGGCCGAGCCGTCCACGCCGAACACCCCGTAGTTGTTCACCGTGAACGTGCCGCCGGCCAGGTCGGCGGGGGAGAGGCGGCGGTCGCGGGCCCCCGCGGTCCGCTCCGCCAGCCGGGCCGACAGGTCGCGGGTGGTCAACCGGTGCGCGTCGCGCACGACCGGGACGACCAGGCCGTGGTCGGTCTGGGCGGCGAAGCCGAGATGGACCGCGTCGGGCACGACGATCTCGTCTCCTTCGATGCGGGCGTTCAGCTCGGGGTAACGGCGCAGGCCGAGGATCGTGAACCGGCCGAGCAGGGCGAGCAGGCTGACCGGCCTCGAGGAATCGGCCGCGTTCAAGGCCCGACGTGTTTCCACCAGGTCGGTGGCGTCGACGTCGACCCAGACGGTCGCCTCGGGGATCTCCCGGCGGGAGCGGGACAGCTTGTCGGCGACGGCGCGCCGGGCGCCGCGCAGCGGGATCCGCTGCTCGCCGGTTTCGCCCGCGCTCGTGCCGTTTACGCCCGTGCCCGTCACTGCGGCGCTCGCGTCCGCATCCGCCACGGCCGGCTGCCGCCGCATCGCGAGTTCGGCGATGGCCTCGCGGATGTCCCGTCGGCTCACCACGCCGTCGGGCCCGGTCCCGGTGAGGGCAGCCAGATCCAGTCCGGCGTCCCTAGCCTCCTTACGGGCAAGCGGGGAGATAACCGGCACCCGGGGCGACCGCTGCGGAGCGTCGGGACCCGACGCCGAGGACGGCACCGGAGGTGCGGGAGGTGCGGGCAACGCAGCCCCATCCGCAGGCGCCGCCCCATTCGCTCCCCGACGCCGGCCACGTCGCGTCCGGGCCGGCGCCACCGTCGTCCCGTACCCGATCAGCACGCTGCCGCTCGCTTCCTCGACCCCGTCGACCTCGCCCCCGTCAGCCCCCGCCGCGACCTGCTCAGGCACGACGACCCCAGGCTCGCGCAACCCGGGCTCGCGCAGCCCCGCCTCGCGCGGCCCAGACTCGCGAAGCCCAGCCGCCGCGTCCTCCGTCACCGTGATCAGCGGCTGCCCGACCGAGATAACGCTCCCCGGCGTCGCGTGCAGCGCGGCGACCACGCCCGCGTACGGAACCGGCACCTCGACCACGGCCTTGGCCGTCTCCACCTCGGCGATGACCTGGTCCACGGTGACCCGGTCGCCGGGCGAGACCCGCCACGAGATGACCTCGGCTTCCGACAGCCCCTCGCCCAGGTCCGGAAGGAGGAAGTCAGCCACGGTCGTCCTCCCACTGCAGCCGCCCAATGGCGTCGAGGATGCGGTCGGTGCTGGGCAGGTGGAAGCGCTCCAGGTGCGGCGGCGGGTACGGGATGTCGAAGCCGGTCACCCGCAGGATCGGCGCCTCCAGGTAGTGGAAGCACCGCTCGGTCAGCCGGGCGGCCACCTCGGCCCCGTAGCCGCCGAATCCCGCCGCCTCGTGCACGATCACCGCCCGGCCGGTCCGGCGGACCGACGCGGCCACGGTCTCTTCGTCGAACGGCGACAGCGACCGCAGGTCGACGACCTCCACGTC
Organism: uncultured Actinomycetota bacterium; assembly: GCA_963836195.1. GTDB lineage: Bacteria > Actinomycetota > Actinomycetes > Streptosporangiales > Streptosporangiaceae > Trebonia. Next base: position 25,263 of record CAWIIX010000031.1, read on the forward strand.
CCAGCCTTCCGAGACGGCCTCCGAGGCGGCCTCCAGGGCGGTCGCGACCATCCCCCCGTACGCGATCAGCGTGACGTCCCGGCCCGGCCGCCGCACCACCGCCCGGTCAATCGACGGCCCGTCAGCGCTCAGGGCAACCGTCTCGCGCGACCAGTACCGCCGCTTCGGCTCGAGGAACACGACCGGATCGGGGCATCCGATGGCCTCCCGCAGCAACGTGTAAGCATCGGCCGGCGTCCCGGGCGTCACCACCCGCAGCCCCGGCGTGTGCGTGTAGTACGCCTCCGACGAGTCGCTGTGGTGCTCCACGCCGCCGATTCCGCCGCCGAACGGCACCCGGATCACGACCGGCAGCGCCAGCCGCCCCCTGGTCCGGTTGTGGAGCTTGGCCAGGTGGCTGGTGACCTGCTCGAACGCGGGGTAGGCGAAGGCGTCGAACTGCATCTCGACCACCGGCACGAGGCCGTTCATCGCCATCCCGATGGCGGTCCCGACGATGCCCGCCTCCGCCAGCGGGGTGTCGAACACCCGGCGCTCGCCGAACCGGTCCGCCAGCCCGTCGGTGACGCGGAACACGCCGCCCAGCGTGCCGACGTCCTCGCCGAACACGACCACCCGCTCGTCGGCGGCCAGGCTGTCGGCCAGCGCCTGGTTGAGCGCGGCCGCCATCGTCACCGGCGCCGCCGCCGGCGACGCGGAAACGCCGCCTTCCGCAGCAGAGGACATGACGCGGCTCACGACGCGGGCTCCTCCAGCTCCGCCAGCTCGCTCAGTTCGGAAAGCAACTCCGCCCGCTGACGCTCAAGCGCGGCCGTCGGCTTGGCGTACACGTGCTCGAAGAGCTCGGCCGGATCGACGCTGACGTCGGCGTTCATCCGCTCCCTGACGTCCTCCGCCAGCCGCTCCGCCTCCGCCGTCAACCGCGCCAGAGACGAGTCGTCAAGCAGCCCGGCCCCGCGCAGGTAGGCCTCAAGCCGAGCGATCGGGTCGCGCGAAAGCCACCCGCTGACCTCCGCCGACGCCCGGTACCTGGTCGCGTCGTCGGCGTTGGTGTGCGCCTCGATCCGGTAGGTGAGCGCCTCGATCAGGGTGGGGCCGTCGCCGGCCGCCGCCCGCGATACCCCGGCCCGCACCGCCGCGTAGACCGCGGCGGCGTCGTTGCCGTCGATCAGCAGCGACGGGATGCCGTACCCGATCCCCTTCGCGGCGAGCGTCGGCGCCGCCGTCTGCTTGGCCAGCGGCACGCTGATGGCGTACCCGTTGTTCTGCACCAGGAAGACCACCGGGGCCTTCCAGACGCCGGCGAAGTTGAGCGCCTCGTGGGTGTCGCCCTCGCTGGTGGCGCCGTCGCCGAGCAGCGCCAGCGCCACCTGGTCCTCGTTCTTCAGCGTGGCCGCGTACGCGAGGCCGACCGCGTGCAGGGTGTTGGTCGCCAGCGGGGTGCACTGCGGCGCGACCCGGTACTGGTAGGGGTCGTAGCCGCAGTGCCAGTCGCCGCGCAGCAGCGTGAGCGTCTCCTCGGCGGGCACGCCCCGGGTCAGCACCGCCATCGAGTCGCGGTAGGTCGGAAACAGCCAGTCCTGGCGGCGCAGCGCGACCACGGCCCCGACCTGGCAGGCGTCCTGGCCGCGGGAGGACGGGTAGACCGCGAGCCTGCCCTGCTTGGCCAGCGCGGTCGACTGGCTGTCGAACCGCCGTCCGAGCACCATCCGCCGATGCAGCTCCACCAGCACGTCTGGCCCGGGAAGGCTCAGCGACCCCGGATTGTCACCCGGATGCCCGTCGGCGTCGATCAACTGCAGTGGCGTCGCGCTCGGCAGCAGGTTGTCGGCGGCCGCCGCTTCGCTGCGGCGGGCGAGAGTCTTCACGGCCGCTCCCTTCAACAAAGACCTTTTCCAGAGAATGTCCCCAATCAGAGCCAAATTTCTAGTGGCACGGACGAAGACGAGACGTAATGATCAAGACAGCGATGTACATTGCCCATATGACTGACAGCGACCTTCCCCCGGACGATCTCCGTGGACATATGGCAGCGATGGACGACACCGACCGGCAGATCGTCGATGCGCTGCGGGCCGACGGCCGGATGTCGATGCGCTCGCTTGCCGAGCTGATCCACATCTCCCGGGCCAGCGCCTACGCCCGCGTCGCGCGGCTGGAGCGGGACGGCGTGATCACCGGCTACGCCGCGCTGGTCGACCCGGTTCGCTACGGCTACGCGCTGTCGGCCTACGTCTACGTCGACATCGCCCAGCGGTCCTGGAAGTCGGTCCGCGGCCAGCTGCTAGCCATGCCCGCCGTCGATCACGTCGCGCTGCTGTCGGGCGAGCACGACATCCTGGTGCGGGTCCGCGCCCGCGACGCGGTGTCGCTGCGCGACACCGTGCTCACCCGTCTCCAGGACATCCCCGAGGTGCACTCGACCCAGACGGTGCTGATCTTCGAGGAGGCCACCCCGAACCGTTAACCCTGACGGTGCGGGGTGGGTAGCTCAGTGCCGGCCAACGGGGACGCGGTCCGGACCATGGTCCAGTCGGAGATCGGTCCTTAGTAGGTCAGCTCGCGGACTCCCCCAGTGGCTAGCGCCTGGCCGAGCCCAGACGGGCCAGGCGGCGGCGCGCGGTCGCAAGGCCTCGACGGTGCCTGGTCATGGTGGCCCACGGGTCGGCCGAGCGCTCCACCCGGGCGGCGATCGAGCGGAGGGTGAACTGGTGCGGGCTGAGCCCGGCGTCCTCGACCTCGTCCCACTCCAGCGGCGTCGCCACGGTCGCGCCGGGCCGGGCGCGCACGGTGTAGGGCGCCACCACGGTCTGCGCGTACGCGTTGCGCATGATGTCGAGGTAGAGCCGCTGCCCGCGCTGCTCCTTCCGCTGCTCCACGGTCAGCTCGTCCGGGTATCGCGCGGCCAGCAGGTCGGCGGCGTCGCGGGCGAAGCCGCGGACCGCATCGAAGTCCTCCTCGGGGCGCAGTGGGACGTGAACGTGCAGCCCTTTACCGCCCGTTGTCTTGACATAGGTCGTGAGACCAAGCTCGTCTTCGAGCAGTCCTCGCAGGTGCAGCGCGTGACGGCGGACGTCATCGAAGCTGTCATCGGACGGCGGATCAAGGTCGAACACGAGCTGGTCGGGCATCTCGAGCGCGCTCACCCGGCTGAGGAAGATGTGGAACTCGACCGTGCCCTGGTTCGCCAGGTACACCAGCGTGTCGGCTCTGTCGGCGACCACATGGCACACCGACCCGCCCTGTTTTCCCACCTCGGTCCGGCCCACCCAGTCGGGGAAGTGCTTGCCCGCGTTCTTCTGCACGATGCGCTGGCCGGTGATGCCGTCGGGATACCGGTCGAGGACGAGCGGCCGGTCCCGCAGGTAGCCGAGGATGTGCGGCGCCATCTCCTGGTAGTAGTTCACCAGGTCGCCCTTGGTGATCCCGTCGTCAGGGAAGAACAGCTTGTCGAGATGCGATAGCTGGACGGTCATGCGTTCTCCCTGCCCGAACCGGACCGGATTATGACCGGTGAGCCCGGTCCGGCGGCGCTTCGGTTCCCACTGCCGGGGTGGCGCGCTTGACCACGATGCGGGCCAGTAAAGCAAGGAAAGTGCGATTCGATTAATTCATGGGACTCATAGAGATGCCTAATAGCGGCTGGGGCGGGAAATCCTGAAAGGATATTCATAGGAAACACGGAAAAGCCGGGCACAGTCAAGAAGGTAATGCTCAGGCGGCCGGAATCGCCGCCGCCCCACGGGGTGATGCTGGCCTGCCGCTGGGCTCATCGGACCCGCCGCCGCCGTTTTGCACCTACTATCGCGTTTGATCCGGTCGGCGTGAGGTGGGCGTGATGGAGATTTCCCTCGAGGACGTGCGGCATGCGCTGGTCGAGCTGGGCAGGCTGCGGTTCGGCGAGATGAGCCTGGAGGATGCGATCAGGGAAGTGGTGGAGACAACCCACTCGATGTTTGACGTCGACGGGGCGGGCCTGATGCTGGCCGACTCGGCCCAGCACCTGCGCAACGTCGCCGCCTCTGACGATCGGTTCGCGCACCTGGAGGAACTGCAGGTGCGGCACCAAGAAGGCCCCTGCATCGAGGCGTTCGACACCAAGGAACTGGTCAGCGCCACCGACCTGGGGGCGAGCGGCCGCTGGCCGCTGTTCAGCGAGGCCGCGGTCGAGCGAGACATCCGGGCCGTGCTCGCCAGCCCGCTGCCCTACAACCAGGATGCGGTCGGCGTCGTCGCGGTGCTGTCCGAGCGCAGCCGCCCGTGGTCGCCCGCCAACGAGCTGGCGCTGCTTGCGTTTACCGATCTCGCCGCGTTGCTGATCGCCAGCATCATCCAGGGCGAAAGACAGTCAGAACTGGCCGGCCAGCTGCAGGGAGCGCTGAACTCGCGGCAGCTGATCGAGCAGGCGAAGGGCATCTTGATGGGCACCCGCGGCGTTTCCGCCCGCACGGCCTACGACCACCTTCGGGCGAAGGCCAGGTCCGAGCGCCGCAAGCTGGCCGAGGTCTGCGCCGAGATTGTCCAGGACGCGGTGCGGTAGTCCTTAACCGGCCGCGCATCCTGCTATACGATGATTCCGTCGTTACCAAGCCGCCCAGATCCTTGCGGCCCATGTCACGCCGGCGGATGTCCCCGCGTCTTCGCGCGCAGTATCGCGACGACCCCTCCTGACAGCGGTCGGCCTAGCCCGAGACTCATCGGCTGAATGGGCAACCGTGATCGGCGAGACGATGACCGTCCTGCTACAGGGCGAGTTCGACGTGACCAGTGAGGGCGCTCTGTCCGCCTCGCTGGAGCGGATCCACCAGCACGGGCCGAGTCGGCTCATCTTCGAGATGGCGGCGGTCGGCTACATCGACTGCGCCTCGGCGCGGCTCATCGTGGGCACCGGCCGGTGGCTTCCGCCCGGCGTCAAGCCGGTCATCGTCTCCCCATCGCCCGTTGCCCGCCGAGTCCTGCAAGTCAGCGGCATCGGGGCGCTCTGCGAGTTCGAGCACTGACGGCCCGCCGTCAGCCCGCATCGTCAAGCAAGGCAGGCAGCACCGTGCGGGAGCTGTCGACGTCGGGCAAGGCCTACGGGATCACCGCCGACCTCACGAACGGAGGGCGGCGGACGAGGCCTGCCAGCAGCTGGCGGCGGACCACGCCGACGCGACCCTGCTCGAAAACGCGGCCGGGCTGTTCCTGCCCAAGCCGTTCCTCGACCACGACGGGGCCGACTACGACTCCTACCAGGAGCTGAACCGGGCGATCTTCTTCCTGACCCAGACGGTCGCCAAGGGGATGGTCGGCCACGGGCAGGGTGGCTCGATCGTGAACATCGGCAGCATGTGGGCGAACCAGGCGATCGGCGCGACCCCGTCGTCGGCCTACTCGCTGGCCAAGGGCGGCCTGCACGCGCTTCAGAACTGGCGGCGGCCGGCCTCTTCCCACCAGAGCGCCTGAGTGGCCTGGCTCGACGCGCGGGGGCGCGCGCAACCGGGCGCATAACTCAGCCGCAGCCGTTCGATCCGCGCCGACGTGCCCACCGAATACAGCGGCCGCTGCACCGGCCCGGGTGGCGGGATCCGGGTCCACCCGCGCCGCACCGTCTGTTTGAGACACCAGCTGACGCAGTGATGGCACCACGCCGCCAGATCCACGCGGTGTGGCGCCGCCAGTCCGCCCTGAGGCCGCTCAAAGCGGTAATACCGTGGTGCAAGCGCGATCATCATCACCCTCCCGTGGCGCCGAATCGCTCGGTCTTCACCCGCTCAGGCGGGTAGCCGAGACCCGCCAGGGCAGCCGCGGAGGTCTCGACGAAGTTCGTCGGCCCGCAGATGAAAGGCCGGCGGGTTTCCTCGGCAGGCCAGGCGATTTCTTTCAGCCGGGCCGCGTCAATCCGGCGGCTGTAGCCGATCCACCCCGGCGGCTGACTGCGGGTCAGCGTGTAGGACACCTGTGCCCCGTCCCGGTCGGCGTCAAGCCTGCGCGCACAGCTCACCCTCGGAAAACCACAAAGGCATCATTTCGAACGGACCCTGCGTTCCACTAACTTCTCCACTGTGACCTCCACCGTGCCCTTCCAGGCGCTGGCGGCCGCGGCGGGCGTCGACCTCGCCCGGACGCCCTTGACCACCACCGTCAGATCAGCTAGCCAGCTAGATCTTCTTGATCCGATCGATCCGCACGACCGGTTCTTCCGGCGTGTTCAGCGCGGCGGCGGATGCGCCTAGCGCGTTTCCCGCCGCGGCTCTGGCCTGCCTGGCGGCCGCGCTGGCGGCCAGGAACTCGATGTTCCTGGCGGTCTCCTCCATGCGTTCGGCGGTCCAGCCCGCGATGTCCTCCTCCGGAATGTGCATCCGGATGGTCAGGCGGGCGGTGGCCACCTGGCCGGTGAGGACCCGCAGCCGGGCGTAGGAGACGCTCCAGTCCACTGCGTGGCTGCGGGGCAGCGCCTCCCGGAGCGCCGTGCTGATGGAGTCGAGGACGTTCAGGGTCGCCCCCGGTCGGTCCTGCCAGCGGAAGTAGACGTGAAGTATGGGGTAGGCGTACTCGACTACGGGTTCCATGTCAGCGTGGCTCAGCCGTCGTGACAGCAGCACCCGCAGCTTGTCGCAGCCGGGGTTCTCCTGAAGCTGGGCTTGGAGTTTCCCGGCGCTGTCGTCTGCTGGTTCCGGCCGGCTGCCGGGTGGCTCGTGGACGAACAAGACCATCACCGCCGTCCCGTACAGCAGCGCATAGGTCAGGCCGCCGAGCTGGAAGTCGGGCCGGGCGCTGGCGAGGTTGACGAGCATGTCCGACTCGATCTTGCTCCTGGCGTCGGCGCAGATGGCCAGCACGCGCCAGGTTCTGGCGGTGGGCATCTCGTTGTCGATGGCCGCGCCATTGACGAGATCAAGATCGGACGTGCGCAGCCATCGCGGCAGATGGTTCCCGTTGCCGTCCGGAGGTGTCTCGGCGCCGGGGGGCCCGGCGATGATGTTGGCCGTGGCCGACGGCGTCGCCTGGATCGCGACGACGTGCCGGGCATTGTCCGGCTGTGTCATCGCGGCCTGCAGCTCCTCCAAGAAGGTGGTGAGCCGGCGAATGTCCGCGCTGTCGCGCAGCGCCAGCCGCACTCGCGACCAGTGCTTGTCGTTGTGCCCGCTCACCGGGGGCGGCACCGGGAGCTGCGCGTCCAGGACGCTCAGCTTGTTCGCCGCCTTCTGCAGCGCGATCGATACCGGGTGCTTGGCGATCGTCAGCATCTCATCGCGGGAGACGCCGAAGAACAGGTCGACCATCCTGGACACCCCGGTTGCGGGCGTGAGGCGGCCCGGCGATAGCTCAAGCGGGCTGCTCGCCAGCTTGTCGTCCGTCGGGTGCCCATTGCGGCCGTTGCCCTCGGCCGGCCACCAGCGTTCGTCAGGCTGGCCGCGGAACACGATGAAGGTGACCGCCTGGCGCAGCGTGCCCGTCCGGAGCATCGCGAGCACGCTACTCGCCTCGGTCGGGAGCGCACCGCGCCAGGCCAGCAGGGGGAGCAGCTTCGGCGATATCGCTTCCCCGGGAACCTCCGGGTCCGCCTTCTGCCAGACGACGTACCCGTACGCCTTGCGGCCGATGGTCAGGGCCTCGGCCGTGGTGTCCCGCCAGTAATCGCTGCGCAGCGCCTCGAAATGCCGGTAGTCCGGAGTCGCGGTCGACAGAACGCGGCGCTGGCCGAACCCGTGCCATCCGGCCGGGATGAGCGGCCAGCTCTGCATGACCAGCAGCAGGTACAACTGCGCGGCGACGCAGCCGACGGCCCAGTAATCGGCCGCCGTGCCTCTCGCCTGGAAGCCGAGCGCGATTGCGAGGGTGAGCGCGGGCAGCACCGAGGCGGCGATCAGCCAGTTGCCGATCGTGTAGAGCCGACCGCGCAAGGTCGATCGGTCCGGGCGCTCGATCCGGTCAGCCTGGGTCGTGGCGAACAGGGTGAGCACGATCGCCAGCACCTCCGCCGCCGGCCCGGTGCCTTCGGGTTGACCGCGTGCCAGCCGAGCAGGAACCCGAGGACGATGAGCATCAGGATCAGGCTCATCGTCGCCGACGACCGTGCGGTGGCGAAGTAATCGCGGTCCTCGACCGTGACGTCGGCCGATACGGTCGCCTGCCTGGGGATGGCGCGCTGCGGAACGTCCTCGGTTATGTTGACCCGCCCGGTGATGGCCTGAGCGTTCACGACGTTCAGCTTGATACGCCGGGACAGCGACGGCTTGCCGGCGGCGAAGGCGCGTTGGGCGGTCGCCAGATAACCCTGGAACGGGCCGCCTTGCCAGTCCCAGTCGGTCGCCACATGTCGCAGTGCGGAGAGAAGTTCCCGTTTCTGAGGTGGCCCCTGTGCTGGATCGGCCGGCGCGTCAGCGGGCGGGCGCACCGCGTCGTCGGGCCGGTAGGTGAGCTGGTAGTGGCGCAGGACGTCGACCGCCTCAGCGGCGCTCACCCGGACCAAGTCCATAAACGGCCGCACCAAAGCGGTGGGCCAGCTCTTGTCCCGCGCGTGCTGCTGGGCCACGGTGACCTGGGCAAGCGCGACGCTCAGGTCCTGCAGGGGCAGCGGCGTGTGGACCGTGATATCGAGCCGGGGTCCGTTAGGCCCGTCGGCTCCGCCGCCGGCCCGCCGGTCGACCGACACCCCGTCGGGAAGGTTGACCTGGATCTGCCGGTCGGCGTCGGCGGTGGCAAGCAAGACGGCGATCTCGAGTCGGCCGACCGGCCGGATGATCCACGTCCGGGGCCTGAGCAGTGAAGCCGACGAGACGGTGAGCGTGCGCGGCGGCACCCGCACCGACAGCACCGACGGCGCGACGACGTAATCCATCAAGACCACGACGATCAGCGACTCGCGCAGCGCCAGCAGCACCTTGACCGCACGCCGGGCAAGCTCGGCTGGGAGCGTGTGGTCGCCGCGCGTCCTCGCTTCCTTGTCGCCCGTCAGCGACTCCAGCTGCAGGTTGAAATATCCCACGATCGAGAGGAGCTCCTCCCTGGCCTCGGTCAGCCGGGGCGAGTCGATGGCGCTGACGGATGCCGCCGGCTCGCTTTCCTCGTCGGAACCCTGTCTGAGCACCCGGTAGATAGCGGCCGACAGCAGCAGCCGCTGATCGCGGGTGGCGACGGCCCCGGCCGTCGGCTGGCCGTCGGTCGGCATGTAGGACACCGCCATCTTGGCGATGATCTCCGCCATGGCGGCTGCGATCTGATGCTGCAGCTCGGCCGTGGGCATCATCGGGACCGGCTTGCCCGCGGCGTCGGTCACGGTGGCGAACAGATCGGGCTCGCGCGGACCCGCGTCTGCCTCGGCGGGGGCGGTTGGATCATCGCGCCGGATGTACGGCGGAAGGACCGCGACCGGCAGCCAGATCGGCCCGGTTCGCTGGCGGAACGCCTCATGGGTGACCTGGCTGAGGTCAACGTCGATCTTGATCGTGGTCTCGATGGTGTCCGAGCGCGTGATATCCACGATCTCCGACGTGGCCCGCACCCAGTCGTAGTTCGCCATCAGGAACAGCAGCTCACGCCCGAGCCGGGAGTCATGGTCGTAATGGGCTTCCTGCCAGGTGAACTCGGCGGGCGTCACCGACTGGACCGCGCCAAACAGATCCGCCGCCAGCTCGACCAGGCTGTCTTCGGCGGCGCTATCCACCGTTTCCTGATCACGTTCATCATTGCCGGCAGCGTTGGACGAGCGAAACCGACCGAACCAGTGCATTGACCCCCCACCCCTGGGGCGACTTACTGAACGGTCATTTTATTCTGTAGTTCCCTTTTACGGAAGTACGCGCCAAATATTCCGCGCTACGACCCCGGGGGAACCCGCAGCGTCGCATTTGCGCCCGGTCGTTAGGCTCGTTCGTAGGGATAACCGCAGGAAGTAGCGCAGGAGGTGGGGATGAGCACCGAGCCGGGCACGCTGCAGCGGCGCCTGGGCGAGGCGCTGTTCGCCCGAGTCGCGGGTCCCGACGGGCCGGCCAACCGGGCGCGGTTCGCCACCCCGGGGCCGCGCTGGTTCGCCCCCGACCGCCCGATCCGGCGGGTGCACGGGGACGCCGCGATGTTCGTCGGCGGCCTGCGTGCGCTGCTGTTGCAGTCGCTGCACCCGCAGGCGATGATCGCGGTCGCGCAGCACTCCGACTACCGCACCGACCCGTGGGGCCGGCTGCAGCGGACCAGCACCTTCCTCGCCGCCACCACGTTCGGCGCCGCCGACGACGCGCAACGCGCCGTCGACCACGTCCGGCACGTTCATCAGTTCATCACCGGGACCGACCTCGACGGCCGACCCTACCGGGCCGACGACCCGCACCTGCTGCGCTGGGTGCACGTGGCCGAGACCGACAGCTTCCTCCGCTGCCACCAGCGCTACGGCGCGCGGCCGCTCGACGCCGACGGCTGCGACGGCTACGTGGCCGACACGGCCAGGATCGCGGTCGCCCTCGGCGTCGAGGACCCCCCGCACACCCGCAAGGAACTGGCCGAGGCGCTCGCCGCCTACCGGCCCGAGCTCCGGGCGACGCCCGAGGCCCTTGAGGCGGCCCGTTTCCTGGTCTGGAACCCACCGCTGCCGCTGCTCGCCCGCGGCCCGTACTCGCTGCTGGCGGGGACGGCGATCGCAGAGCTGCCGCCCTGGGCACGGCGGGCGCTGCGGCTGCCCCGCCTCCCGGTCGCCGAGTCCGTGCTCGTGCCGCCGGCCGGCCGCGCCGTCGTCGGCGCCATCCGCTGGGCGATGGCCGCGCGCAGGTAGCGAGGGCGGGGCTACCGCAGCCGGGTCACCACCGCGTCCGCCTGCGCCAGCGTGATCGGCATCGTCAGCTCGCTCATCGGCATGGTCTTGTACCCGCCGTCGAGGAAGATCAGCTGGTCGGCCATGCAGGTGCGCAGTTCGGGGTAGCGCGCCACGATCGCGTCCTGCTCGGCCCGAGACTGCTGCGTCTGCTGCTGGACCTGCGCCGCCCTCGCCGCCATGGCGGGCGCGATCTTCTCGTCGTAGGCCTTCTTCATCCGCTTGGCCAGGGCCCGCCCCGCGAACCCGAGCGCCGCCCCCATAACCGCTCCGCCGATGTCGTCGGTCAGGGCCTCGCGCACGGAGTCGACGCCGAATTCGTCGCGGCGCGACCTGTTGCCCCCGAAGCCAAAGCCAGAGCGGTTGCCGTCGGCGTTGTAGTGGTCGTAGTCGCCGTCATCGGGCCCGTTGTAGCCCCCCATCTGGGCTGGCTGCCGGGGATCCGGCTGCGGGAACTGCCCAGCCTGCGGGGGCTGCCCAGCCTGCGGGGGCTGCCCAGCTGCCGGGCTGCGGGGGCTGCCCGGGCTGCGGGGGCTGCCCGGCTGCGGGGGCTGCCCGGCCTGCGGGGGCTGCCCGGGCTGCTGGGACTGGTCCGGCTGCCCGAACGGCGCTGGCTGCCCGAACGGCGCTGGCTGCCCGAACGGCGCTGGCTGCGCAAACCCGGTCGGCTGCGGGGACGGGGTCGGCTGCTGGACGCCCTGCTGGCTCGCCCCATTCATCATGTCGAACATCTGGCGCGCGGTGTGCACCTGATCGCTGCTGCCGCACTGAGGACAGGGGGTAACCCCAATCTGGTAATCCACAAACTCATCATGCCCTGACCTCGGCCCTTTCTGAAGGACGAGAGCGCGAATCATCGCAGCTAACCGCTGAACGCCATTTCCACGACTATTTCCAACCATTGCAGACCATTAGTCGCGCACGTACCATCGTGACTGGACAGGGGACTCGACGGCGGCGAAGGAATACTTGCTCCTATGGCGATCTACGACACCATCGGCGCGACCTACACCACCACCCGACGGCCCGACCCGCGCATTGCCGCTCAGATCCACGCGGCCCTCGGCGACGCCGAGACGGTCATCAACGTCGGCGCGGGCACCGGATCCTACGAGCCCCGCCAAACGGTGCTCGCGGTCGAGCCCAGCGCGGTCATGATCGCCCAGCGCCCGGTCGGCACGGCGCCGGCCATCCAGGCCGCCGCGGAATCCATTCCGCTCGGCGACGACGCCGCCGACGCCGTGATGGCCCTGCTCACCGTTCACCACTGGACCGACCTCGAGGCCGGCATCGCCGAAATGCGCCGGATCGCGCGCCGCCGCATCGTCGTCCTCACCTGGGACCAGTCCGTCACCCGGGAGACCTGGCTGCTGAGCGAGTACTTGCCCGAGGCGTCCGCGTTCGACGACGCCCGCGCCATCCCCGTCGACCACCTGGCCGCGCTCCTCGGCGCGACCAGGATCGAGCCGGTCCCCATTCCCCACGACTGCACCGACGGCTTCGCCGTCGCCTACTGGCGACGCCCCGAGGCCTACCTCGACCCGGTCGTCCGGGCCGGCATCTCCATGCTCGCCCAGACCGGCGAGGAGGCGATCGCCCCCGGCCTGTCCCGGCTGGCTGACGACCTGTCCACCGGTCGCTGGCACGACCGTCACGCCGACCTCCTCACCCTCGACGAAACCGACGTCGGCTATCGCCTCCTGGTGGCCGAGCTCTAGGCTCAGCTGGCCAGATCAGTCCGGGAAGGCCTGCCGCAGCCGAATCTCGACCAGCTTCTCGACCAGCGGAGCGGGCAAGGCGCGGTCAACGTCGAAGCGGAGTGCTCCCTTTGAGCACGGGTAGCCGGTGAGCTCGTCCGCAAGCTGCGGGAAGACGGAACCGCTGTGCGGAAGGTAGCTCAGGTGATCCTTGAACGCCGCGAACCCGGCCACGGTCTTCCCCCGGACCTTGAAGGCGGGGAGGCCGTAGGACATGCCCTGCTCGGCGTCGGGGAGGACGTCGAGGATCCGCTGGCGCAGCAGGGCCAGCGTGCCGCGCTTCGGCTCCTCCAGCGCGTCCAAGTACTGGTCGATCTCCTCGGCAGACACGGCTCCATTGTGCTCGAATGCCACCTGACGAGCAACAATGCTTCCGAGTGACGAGAGCCGCGAGCCGGATCCGTCGCATCACCACGAGCGAGAGGAGCACGCAGCATGACCGAGCAGTCGCCGCCGTGGCCGAAGCAGGGGCCCGCGTCGTATTTCCCGTCGATCGAGAAGAAGTACGGGCGCTCGATCGCCGAGTGGCAGCAGGTCATCGCCGGGTGCGGCCTGGACAAGCAGATGGCGATCGTGGGCTACCTGAAGTCGGAGCACGGCATGGGCCACGGGCACGCCAACGCGCTCGTGGGATGGACGCTCCAAGGCAACACCGCCCGCCCGGAGCCTACGGCTGAGTGAGGTGGAAGACGTCGGGCGGCTGCTCAAGACACTGATCGAACGGGTCGTCGGCGACCGCCTGGAAGACCCGCTCGGCCGACGGGCCGGGGCCCAAGGCCCGGTCCCCGGCCCGGGCGAGGGTCGGGGACCGGGGGTTCGGGGTGGGACCTACTGCCAGCCGTCGGGCGGGGGCGTGCCCGGCGTGTAGGTCGGCCGGGTCGGCTGCTCCTCGTAGGGCCGCGGCCGGGTCGGCTGCTGCTGGTACCCCTGACCGCGCTGACCGTACGGGTCGGCGGGCACGCCCGGGTCGACCGGGCGAGCGGAGCCGGACGGGCCGGCCGGGCCGGACGGCCGCGGGCCGGTGCGGCGGATCGCGCGGGTCGCGGTGGCGGTCAGCAGCGACCCGATGGCCACCCCAAGCACCAGGTTGACGACCGCGGTGGCGGCCTTCTGCTCCAGCGGCGCGCCCGAGCTGAACGGGTACACCACGGCGATGAGCGTTACCAGCCCGATGATCCAGCGGAAGAACAGCCCGGGGTTCGGCGTGCTGAGCACCAGCAGGTACAGCAGGCCCGCCGCGGCCAGCGCGACCAGCGCCGCCACCAGCGCGTACTCGCCGGTGTGGGCGTCGCCCCAGGCGCCGTCCCCGGCCGGGGCGAGGATCGGGATGTTGAGCGTCCACCGGCAGATCAAGATGCCGACCAGAGCGATCAGCGCCGCGACAATCGCGGTCGCCACCGCGCCGGCCCAGAACCGGCCGGAGTCGGGCCGGACGCGCGGGCTGCCCGCGTCATCTGGGGATGCGGGATATGTCATGGTTGCACCTCGTTTAGTAGCCTGCGACGTCAGCTACCCATGCCAGTTCCCTGAAACCCGCGTTGTTACCAGGGTGACAGCGTTGTCAATAGGAGCGGATTGTGACGACGGGAAACACCTCGAAGCCGGTGACCTTTACCCGACCAGAATGCCGCCGCCCGCCGCCCCGTCGACCGGCTGCCGGGTCGGCTCTCGGGCAGTTGGCCCGGGAGCCAATCCGGCCGGCCGTTCTCTATCAGTTCCAGCAAATCTTCGCCACCGGGCTGCACCTGTGGCCGAACTGCGTTGCCATCTCGCCGTCGCATGGTGGGTATCGAACCTAGACGAGGAGAAACCAGATGCTGAGCACAGTGGCGAAGAACGGGACCAGGCTCCCCGCCGTTTCCGTGGTCATCGCGGCCTTCGCGGACGAGCGCTGGGCCCAGCTCTGCGACGCGATCGAGTCGGTCCGCGCGCAGACCGCGCCGGCCTTGGAGACGGTCGTTGTCATCGATCACAACCCGGCCCTGCTGGCCCGCGCTCGGCGTGAGTTCACCGACTGCACCGTGATCGCGAACGCCGGCGCCAGGGGCGCGTCCGGCGCTCGCAACACCGGCGCCGGCTGCTGCCGCGGCGAGATCATCGCGTTCCTTGACGACGACGCGCGGTCCTCCACGTGCTGGCTGTCGGCCCTGCTCTCGCACTTCAGCCGGGCGGACATCGTCGGCGTGGGCGGGCGGATCGACCCGCTCTGGGCCGCTCCCCGGCCGCCGTGGTTCCCGGTCGAGTTCGGCTGGGCGGTCGGCTTCTCCTATCAGGGAATGCCCGAGCACGCGCAGCCGGTGCGCAACGTGTGGGCCGGCAACATGGCCATCCGTTCCTCGGTGTTCGAGGCGGTCGGGGGCTTCCGTGAGGACTTCGGCAAGGTCGGCGACGTGGCCCGGCCGGAGGACACCGACCTGTGCCTGCGGGCGGCGGGCGACGGGGGGATCTGGTTCTACGAGCCGCAAGGGAGCGTCGGGCACTGGATACCCAGGCAGCGCACCACCTTCCGCTACTTTGGCCGCCGCTGCTTCCACGAGGGGCAGGGCAAGGCGGCGCTGGCGGCGATGGACGGGGCGCGGCAGAGCACCGCCGCCGAGCGGAGCTACACCTACCGGATTCTTCCGCACGCGATCCTGCGCGGCCTCCAGGATGCGGCTCAGGGAGACGTCTGGGGGGCCGCCCGCGCCGCCGCGATCGCGGTCGGCTTCGCCACCACCGCGGCCGGCTTCGCGGCGGGCTGGCTCAGCGGGATCGGCCTGCCCCTGCTGGGGACCCTGCACGGCCGTCCAGTCCGGGCGGTCGAGCACGCCGAAGCGACCAAGCCGGCCGCCATCACCTCGACCGCGGTCCGGCCCTGATGACGACGGCCGCCGCGGTGCGAGTGCCGATCCTGATGTACCACGAGATAGCCGAGCGAGCGGAGACCTCCAGCCGCCTGGCGGTCTCGCCCGCGAATTTCGCCGCCCAGCTCGAATACCTGCGCCGCGCGGGCTTCACCACCCTGACCGCGGCCGAGCTCTCGGCCCGCTTGGCCACCGGCATCGGCCCGCTGCCGGACCGGCCGATCGCGTTGACCTTCGACGACGGCTACGCCGATTTCCACTCCAGGGCCATGCCCCTGCTTGACCGGCACGGCTTCACCGCCACCCTGTTCGTCACCACCGGCTGGGAGCAGGACGACGGCCTGCGGCCGTCCGCGCCCGGCCGGATGCTCAACCGGACCCAGCTGGCCGAGGCGGCGGCGGCCGGGGTGGAGATCGCGGCCCACACCCGCAGCCACCCGCAGCTCGATCAGCTCCCCGAGCAGCTGGTCCGCGAGGAGCTTGGCACCAGCAAGCGCTGGCTGGAGGACGAGATCGGGCTGGCGGTGCCCGGGCTCGCGTATCCCTTCGGCTACTCGAACGCCCGGGTCAGGGAGCTGGCCCGCGAGGCCGGCTACCGCTACGCCCATGCCGTCGGCAACGCGACCGCGAGCCAGCGGGCGGACCCGTTCGCGGTGCCGCGACTGACCGTCCGGCGGGCGACCACGCTGCCGGAATTCCGTCGGCTGGTCGACGGTCACACCACCCTCCGGCTGCTCGAAGACCGCGCGCTGACCACCGGCTGGTCGGTGGTCCGGCAGGTCATGGGCGCCCGCCGCGCAGCCGCGACGGCCCCGTCAACGACCGCTCAGTCAGCCGACCCGACGTAGGCCCAGCGCCCGTCCTCCCGAACGAACCTGCTCGTCTCGGCGTGCACGCCCCGCTTCCCGTCCTGCCGGTACACGGCCCGGAATCGCACCGTCCCGGCCGAGTCGAACAGCCCGCCGTCTTCCGTCTCCAGCACCGCCAGCCGGGTCCACTGAAGATCCGGGTCGAGCGCCAGCGTCTCCGGGCGGCCCGACGGATGCCACGTGCGCAGCAGGTAACCGACGTCGCCGACGGCGAACGCGCTGTAGCGCGCTCGCATCAGCGCCTCGGCGGTCGGGGCCGGGGCGCCGGCGTGCAGCCGTCCGCAGCACGCGTCGTAGTCGTCACCGAGGCCGCAGGGACACGCGCGTCCGTCCATCCCGCCATTCTCGCAGCCGGGGTTTAGCCGGGGCGGCAGAGAGTCAGCCGGGACCGTTCGAAGAAAAAGAATTCAAGATCTTATCTCGAACGGACCCTGCGCTCCACCAGTGGGCCCCGGCTCCGCCGCCTCGGCCGGTCCGCGACCTCAGCGGGACTGATGCCCGCCGGGTATCAGAGCGGACGAATTGAGTATTGGACGGCGGCTGAAGCCGCAGGGCAGGCTGAAGATCAGATCAGACGTTCAGCGCTGCGGGAGAGAGGCCGGTCAGCCATGTCGAAGGAACTCCTCATCAAGGGGGGCCACGTCGTCACCGTGGACCCGGAGCTGGGCGACCTGCCGGCCGGGGACGTCCTCGCCACCGACGGCGTGATCACCGCGGTAGGCACCGACCTGCGGCCCGCGACGGCCGACGCCGAGGTCATCGACGCGGCCGGGCGCCTGGTCATCCCCGGCCTGGTGGACACCCACCGGCACGTGTGGCAGGGCGCCATCGGCGGCTACACGCCGCAGATCACCGGCGCCGGGTACGGGCCCGCGGTGCTGACCGGCATCTCGCTGCGGCACTCACCGGACGACGTCTACGCCGGGACCCTGTGGGGCGCCCTGCAGGCATTGGACGCCGGGATCACCACGATCGCGGACTGGGCGCACAACGACCAGTCGCCCGCGCACGCCGACGCGGACCTGCGGGGGTTGCGGGACTCGGGGATCCGCGGCTACTTCCTCTACGGCGGCCCCGGCCCCGCCACCGACGACCCGAACCCGCCGCACCCGGCCGACGCCCGCCGGATGCGCGACGAGTACTTCGCCTCCGGCTCTTACGGGCGCCTGCGGATGGGGATGGGGCTGCGCGGGCCGGCCTTCACCAGCGCCGCCCGCAACGTCGAGGACTACGCCTTCGCCCGCGACCTCGGGCTGCCGATCTCGATCCACATCGGCATGGCCGGCACCGGCCACGGCGTCGCCGACCTCGAGCGCAACCGCCTGCTCGGGGCCGACGTCAACTACGTGCACGGCAACTTCCTGACCGACGCCGAGTGGGACCTGCTGGCCGCCAGCGGCGGCACCGTCACGATCACGCCGTCGACGGACATGCTGATGCAGTTCGGCACCTACCCGGCGACCGGGGCCGCGCTCAGCCGCGGCATCGTCTCCGGCTTCGGCATCGACACGATCTGCAGCGCCGGCACCGACCTGTTCTCCGAGATGCGCCTGGCCCTGGCGGCCGAACGGTCCCGGGCCAACGCCACCGTCATCTCCGCCGACAAGATGGCCCCCATGGTGGACCTGCACCAGCGCGACATGCTGCGGCTGGCCACCATCGACGGCGCCCGGGTGTGGCACCTGGAGGACGAGATCGGCACCCTCACCCCGGGCAAGCAGGCCGACATCGCGATCATCGACCTGCGCTCACCGCACCTGGACGGCTTCGGCGACCCGGTCGCGGTCATGGTCCTCGGCGCCGGGCCGGCCGACGTGGAGACCGTCATCGTCGGCGGCGACATCGTCAAGCGCGACGGCAGGCTGGCCGGCGAGCACGTCGAGCACGCCCGCGAGCTGATGCACGCGACCCGGCAGCATCTGCGATGAGCCGGGTATTCATCACCGGCTCGGCCGACGGCCTCGGCCTTATGGCGGGGGAGATCCTGGCCCGCCAGGGGCACGCCGTCACCCTGCACGCCCGCAACGGCCGGCGCGCCGACGACGCCCGGCGGGCGCTGCCGTCGGCCGCGGCGATCGTCACCGGGGACCTGACCACGATCGCCGGGATGCGCCAGGTCGCGCAGGCGGCCGACGCCGCCGGGCCCTTCGACGCGGTCATCCATAACGCCGGGATCGGCTACCGGGAGCGGCGCCGGGTCGAGACCGACGACGGTCTCGAGCACGTGTTCGCGATCAACGTGCTCGCGCCGTACCTGCTCACCGCCCTCATCGACCCGCCCGCGCGGCTGGTCTACCTCAGCTCGGGCATGCACCGCGGCGGTCAGGCGTGGCTGTCGGACCCACAGTGGACCGGACGGCCCTGGGACGGCGCCCAGGCCTACTCCGACAGCAAGCTCCTCGACGTGGTCCTCGCCTTCGCCGTCGCCCGCCGGTGGCCGGGCACGCTATCCAACGCGCTCGAACCGGGCTGGGTGCCGACCAAGATGGGCGGGCCGGGCGCGCCCGATGACCTGTCGCTCGCCCCGGTCACTCAGGCCTGGCTGGCGGTCAGCGACGACCCCGCCGCCACGGTGACGGCCGGCTACTTCTACCACCAGCGGCTCCGCCAGGTGCACCCCGCCGCCCGTGACGCCGCCTTCCAGGATGAGCTGCTCGACTACTGCGCCTCCCTCACCGGGATCGCATTGCCGGTCCGCGCGACCTCATAGGGTGCTGAGTTCGCTCAGGGGCGGCTGGAGCCGAGGTTGAACCGGGTGACGAGCTCGGCGAAGGCGGCGATGTCGCGGTCGTTCCAGTCGGTCAGCCGTTCGGCCATACGATCACGGACGGCGTGCCCGGCGGCGTCCAGGCGCTGCCGCCCGGCCGCGGTCAGGGTCAGCGCATAGCCCCGGCGGCCGGGCTGCTCGCCCCCACGCGCGAGCAGCCCGGCCGAGATCAGCTGGTCGAGCTGCCGGGACAGGGTCGACTTGTCCAGGCAGAAGTGCGCCGCCAGGTCGGCCGCGCGCGTCCCCGGGGTGACGTCGATCTGGGTCAGCAGCGTGTAGTCGACCACCGACAGGCCCGGGTGGAGGTCGTCGGCCACATCGCGGGATCGCCTGGCGAGGGTGGTGAGACCCAGGTAGAGGTCATCAAGAGCGGCTTCGCGAGCCATGTTCTCCCCGTCAATTCTCTGCGCCATTTAGGGTTGCAATGCGCAACCCTAGCAGTTAGTGTTGCAAATAACAACTCTACCGGCGGCATCGGGGCCGCCGGGCGAAGGAGTTAGCCATGAATACGCCAACCATCAGCCGAGAGCAGACCGCGGGGACCATTTCCGGACCGTCGGACCGGGCGCTGTACGCGGTCGTCGGCTTCGACGGGTCCGCGTCGTCGCTGCGGGCCCTGGACATGGCCGCCCGGCTGCTGAACGACCGGCCCGGCGGCATGGAGATCGTGTACGTCGCGCACCTCCCGGCCGTCGCCGCGGCCGGCCTCGTCGGCGCGGCCTCGGCCGACATGCAGCAGAGCTTCGACGACACCACCCGCGAGCTATCAGAGGAAGTCCGCGCCCGCCTGCAGGCCTCGCACCTGCGCGCGGCCGCCCAGCGCTGGCACTTCCAGCGCCGCGACGGCGCGATCGCGGACAACCTGATCGCGGTCGCGGACGACCTGCGCTACCGGCACGGGCCCGACGCCGAGGTGTTCCTCGTCGTCGGCCGCTCCGAGCACGGATACCACCACGTCATCGGGTCCGTCCCGGCCGCCCTGGAGCGGCACGTCCACTACCCGGTGATCGTCATCCCGTGACCGGGCCGCGGCTGGCCTCGACAGTAGGCCCAACGTCTCCCGCCACCGGGCAGTCCCGGGCGGCAGCACCGGGCTGAGCCCAAGAACGCGAAGACTTTTCGCAACGTGAAGACTTTTAGCTCGCATAGCGCGAATTTCTTTCGCCGTAATAAAAAGCTTCGCGATCCTCGGCGGCAACCGCCATGCTTCCGGGGTCACAGCTGTCCCCGTGGTGCGCGCCGCAGGCGTCAGGAGATGCCGAAGCCGCTCAACACAGTCTGCACGAGCACCGTAAGCGACAGGACCGAGATGGCGGCGACGCTGATGGTGGCCACGATCTTGAACACCCGGCCGTTCCTAGCGTCGCCAAGCACGCTGGCTCGGTTGGCGAGGATGAGCACATAGGTGAGCAGGATCGGCGTGATGATCCCGTTCAGCACCTGCGCCTCGACCAGGAGCTGGATCAGGTTGCCGGGGACCAGGGCGATGGCCGCGCCGATGAAGACCTGGCCGGTGAACAGGCCGAGGAACAGCGGTGCCTGGCGGAAGGACTTGCTGACGCTGCGCTCGGCCCCGGCCGCCTCGCTGATGGCGTAGGCGGTCGAGAGCGGGACGACCGCGGCGGCCAGCGCGCTGGCGCCGAGCAGGCCGATAGCGAACAGCTGGGTGGCGAATCGGCCGGCCACCGGGGCGAGCGCCTGCGCGGCCTGTTTGGCCGATTCAAGTGGGGCGCGGACGTGGATCGCGGCGGCGGTCGCGACGATGATGAAGATACTGATCACGTTGCAGAAGATCGACCCGGCGATGGTGTCGATTTTCTCGCCGGGGTAGTCGGCCGGGCCGATCCCGCGGTCGGCGACCGCGGCGGCCACGTAGAACTGCATGTACGGGGTGATCGTGGTCCCGATCAGCGCCACCACCAGGAAAAGGAAATCGTGGGTGAGCAGGAAGTGCGGCCAGATCAGCTGCGCCCCCGCCTGTGCGTAATTAGGGCGGCTCAAAAACGCGGCGACCGGATAGGCGAAGAACACCAGGCTCAGCACCAGGAACAACCGCTCCGCGTACTTGTACGACCCGAAGACCACCAGCGCCCAGATCGCGGCCGCCGCCACCGGGACGCTGATGAACTTCGAGACGCCAAGTAGCTCCATCGCGGCCGCGATCCCGGCGAATTCGGAGACGACCAGCCCGACGTTGGCGACGATCAGCGCCAGCAGCGCGAACGCCGTGACCCGGATGCTGAACTGCTCCCGGATCAGCGCGCCGAGGCCCTCCCCGGTATACGCGCCGAGCCGGGCGCACATCTCCTGCACCACGACCAGGGCCACGGTCACCAGGACCATGGCGAACAGCGTCCGGTAGCCGAATTGCGCCCCGGCGCTTGCGTAGGTAGCGATCCCGCCCGCGTCGTTGCCCGCGTTGGCCGCGATGATCCCTGGCCCCATGAACGCGAGCAGCATCAGGATCCGGCGCCCCAGCGGCCGCCGGACCGGTACGGGCGTGCGGGTCGGCGCGGGCGCTACCTCGCTCGGCGGTGGCAGCGCCCCCTCCTGCACGCCGCTTATGACAGCCGCCGGGGGAACCGGAACCGGTGCCGGTCCGGCACCAGCATGTCCAGCACATCATCGACCAGGATCCGGCCGAGGGGTCGTTCCTCCTCGTCCACCACCACCACCGACGAGTGCCGAGTCTCCACCAGCCGCTCGGTGATCTCATCCAGTCCCGCGTTCGGCAGCACGGTCACCGGCCAGGGCGGCCCGATCAGGGAATCCACCGTCCCCTCCAGGTCGGCGAGGAACAGCTCGGTCATCGTCACGTCATCAAGCAGCTGCCCGTTATCCCCGAGGACGATCACCCCGGCGAGGTCCTCGTCATGCTCGCGGTTCGCCCGTAGCCGGTCCCGGACTTGCAAGATCGTCTCCGCCGGGGTGGCGGTAACCAGGACGGTGGTCATGATTCCGCCAGCCGTCCGCTCGCCGTAGCCGAGCAGCGTCGCCACCCGGTCGCGCGCCTGCGCGGGCATCGCGGCGAGCAGCTCCTTCTGCTCGCCCGGGTCCAGCTCGCGCAGCCCGTCGGCCGCCTCGTCCGGCTCCATCCGGCCCAGCAATTCTGCGGCCTCGGCGGTGTCGGACTCGCGCAGCAGCTGCACCAGCTCCTCGGCCTGCATCTCTTCCAGCGCATCGGCCGCCTGTTCCGGCGTCAGCCGCGCGAGCAGGTCGCGGCGCTCGGTCCGGCCCAGGTCCTCGAGCAGGTCGGCCAGCTCACCTGGCCGCAGCCGCTGGAGGCCGCGCTCCGAGGCCTGGAGGGTGCCACCCGGTCCGCGCTGCGAGCCGAAGCTGGTGATGCTGGCCCAGTCGATGACCTTCTCCGGGGTCGGCCGGGACCGGAACCGCGCGGGTCCGAGCCGTCGCAGCAGGCTGTTGAACCCGACATCCACGCCGACCAGCTGCACCACCCCGGCCACCCGCGCCAGGTACAGGTCGGAGGCGCGGATAACCCGCGCTCCGTCGGTATCGACGAGCTGGTGATCGATGACATCGCGCGCCAGCTCGACCTCGCCGGGTCGGCGCGCGACTTCCCGCAAGTCCAGCCGCGCCGTGCGCAGCCTGACCCGTTCGCGGGTGACTTCCTCCACCGCGTCGATCGGCAGCCAGGCTCGGCGTCGGCCAACTCGCACGATCAGCCCGGTCACCGGCGGGTACGGCTGGTTGCTGTCCCACCGGGCGACGACGTCCGCCATGTGGCCGATCTGCTGGCCCGCCTGGTTGAGGACCGGCTGGCCGATCAGCCCGGCTAGGCTCACCAGCTCACTGCGAACGTGCCGCAGTGCGGTCAGCCGCTCGACCCGCTGTTCATACCGTGCCCGCAGCGCCGACACCGAGGGGGCAGGACGGCGCACGGCCATGTTCCCTCCCTAGCGCTACCGCTGGGCCTGATGTCACGAACGCTTCTCAACTCGCCGCGTGGCCAGCCATCAAACGCTGCCGCCTGACCGCGGGCCGCGAGAGCGCGCTGCCAGTTGACACTAATATCACGATGGCAGGGCTATCGGCGTTTTTGTGCTCGCGGCTGGCCGTAACGACCATCCAGCCGGGACAGGACCAGGCCTCGCTCGTCGTCGGCTAGCGCGGATGAGACAGTGTGCTAGTGAACGCGGTCTTTGAGCATGAGGTCAGCGTGCGGTGGCGGGACGGGGATGGACTGGGGCATGTCAACCACGCCGTGTTCCTGACCTACCTGGAGGAAGGCCGGGACGCCTTCTACGTGCAGGCGCTTGGCCGCGATCCGCACTACGTGGTGGCGCGGGTGGAGATCGACCTGCGGGCCGAGATCCGCCATGCCGACCGGCGGCTGCAGGTGCGGATCGAGGTGGAGCGGGTGGGCACGACCAGCCTGACGACGCGGGAGACGATCGTGACCCCGACGGGGGTGACCGCGGCCGAGGCGAGGGTCATCACCGTGCTGTGGGACGCCGACGCCCGCAAGCCGCTGCCGTTCGCGGCCGATGAGCGGGCGCGGCTGGCGCCTTACTGCCACCGGTCAGCCCCCGCCGGGAACACCCCTGGTCCGGCCTTAGCTCGCGCGCGATCTACCATGGCGGTCATGCCTTCCGACGATCTCGCCACCCGCATCCGCACCGCCTCGAGGTCCTGCCCGGACGCCGTCTCGGGCCAGGTCTTCCGTTCGCCTGCCCAGGCCCTGGCCGACCTGGCGCGATCGTGCGCCGAGCTCGGCGTCGAGGAGTGGGACGTCTACGGCGAGTTCGGCCCGGTTGGGCGGCTGGAGTCGGAGCTGGTCGAGCTCTTCGGGGTCGAGGCGGCGGCGTTCTTCCCCAGCGGGATCATGGCCCAGCAGGTGGGGCTCCGGGTGCACACCGAGCGGGCGGGCGTCCGTCGGGTGGCGCTGCCGGACCTCAGCCACCTGCTGGTGCACGAGGAAGACGGCCCGCGCCTCCTCCACGGCCTGGAGATCAGCCTCCTGACCCGCGGTTTCGAGGCTCCGGCGGCGCGGCACCTGGAGGCGATACCCGGCCGGCTCGGCGCCGTCCTGGCCGAGCTGCCGCTGCGCGAGGCCGGCTGCCTGCTCCCGACCTGGGATGACCTGGCGCAGCTTTCCCAGGCATGCCGCACCCGCGGCGTCGCGCTGCACTTTGACGGTGCGCGGATCTGGGAATCGCAGCCGTGGTTCGGCCGCCCGCTGTCGGAAATCGCGGCGCTGAGCGACTCGCTCTACGTCTCGTTCTACAAGGGGCTCGGCGGCCTGGCGGGCGCTGCCCTGCTCGGTCCGGCCGACTTCATCGCCGAGGCGCGGCTGTGGCGGCGCCGTCAAGGCGGCACCGTCTACCACCTCACCGCAGAGGCCGTCTCGGCCCTGGCCGGCCTGAGAGACCAGCTCCCGATCGTCGCCGACACGGTCGCGTGGGCCCGCGCGTTCGCCGCCGAGCTGCCGTCGTTCATCGCCGTGCAGCCGGCCGTGCCGCACGCCAACCAGTTTCTCGTGTACGCCGCGGGCGACGCCGACGCGGTCAACGAGCGGGTGCTCGCCCTCATCGAGGAGCACCACATCGGATTCCCGGCCTGGCACGCGGCCCAGGAGCCGGGCCGGATCACCACCGAGTTCGCCGTCTCCGGGGCGGCCCTCAAGGTCGACCCCAAGGAGATGGCGGCGCTGGTCGCCGCCGCGATCGCGCCGGGCGTCGGCTGAGCAGCGGCCCGCAATCCCAGCTATTCGACCGACGTCCCGATCGCGGACCCCGCCGCCAGCCCGACGTCACGCATGGCCTTGCGGTACGCGACCGCCACCGCGTCGAAGCGCAGATGCAACTCGGCCGCCAGGTCGAACGGCACCCGCTCCGGCCGCTGCGACTCGACCACGACCTGGTCCTGGCCGAAGATGGTGTCCTCGAATTCGCGGATCACCTGGTCCGGCTGGTCCAGGTTGTAGTTGCGGCCGATGATCACGTACCCCGCGCAGCGGTCGGCGCCGATCGGCTGCGAGGCGAAGAAGTACACCATGCCGCGCTCACCGCCCCAGCCCAGCCGCAGCACGATCGTGTACGGCAGGTGCAGCTCGTAGCGGCTGCGCCGTTCCGGCGGCCCGGCCTGCTCGTTGCCGAAGACCGGAAAGTCCTCGCTGTTGGGCGCCTCCGGGCGGACGATGTCATACCGCAGCACGTGCCCGTCGGTGATGACCTCATGCGACGGGACCACCGGCCGCTCCGGGTCGCCGAGCAGCCCCGGGTGCACCCACGGGAAATGCCCGAAGTCGGTGAAGTTCTCCACCTGCCGGGCCGCGTCGCACTGCCACCGGTACGGCCCGGCGGCGACCACCGCCCACCCGTCGGCCTCCAGCTCGGGCACCGCGGGCAGCGGCCACCGCGGTTCCTCGAGCGCGACCCAGACCAGCCCGTACCGCTCCCGCACGAGGAAGGACCGCACCCGGGCCTTGGCCGGGACGGCGGTCGGATCCTCCTTCTGCGGGATCGCCACGCAGCGCCCGTCGGCCCCGTACCGCCAGGCGTGGTACGGGCAGACCAGCTCGTCGCCGGCCACCCAGCCCAGCGACAGCGCGGTACCGCGGTGCACGCACAGGTCGGACATCACCCGCAGCGCCCGGTCGGCCCCGCGCCAGAGCACCAGCGCCTCGCCGAGCAGATCGGCGTGGACCGGGCGGTCGGCGACGTCGGCCGCAAACGCGACCGGATGCCAGCACGCCCGCTGGGCGGCCAGGTCCGCGAACACTCCCGGGGAAACCATCCCCCGATGCTATCGATCGAGCGGCAGCCGACCGGCCCGTGCGGGCCGCTTCAATCGCCATCGGGCCGTAAAGTGTCATGGTGACGGGTGTCGGATCGAAGGTCGCGGGCGTTTCCTGGCTGGTGGCGGGCGGCTTTGCCGTGTGGGCGGCGGCGCGGGTGGCCGGAGCCGACCGCGTGCGCCGGACCGAGACGGTGCTGGTGCCGCTGATGTCGTTTACCCCGCAGGTGGCCGCGGCCGCGCCGCTGGCCGCGCTCGGGCTGCGGCTGGCCGGGCGGCGGGGACCGGCCGCGACGGCGGTGCTCGCGTCGGCCGCGCTGGGGCTGGTAGTGCGCTCGCGCGGGGTCCCGCGGCGGCAGCCGGAGGCCGTCGGCCCGACGCTGCGGGTGCTCACCATCAACCTGCTCGTCGGCCGGGCCGACCCGGAGGCCGTCGTCGCCCGGGTCCGGCAGGCAGACCTGGACGTGCTGTTCGTGCAGGAGCTCACGATCGACGCGCAGACCCGCCTGAAGCAGGCCGGGCTCGAAGATCTGCTGCCGCACGCGCAGGTCGAGCACAAGGACGGCGGCCCGCGCGGCTCGGGCATCTACTCCCGGTTCCCGCTGAGCGAGGGGACGCCGCTGCCGTTGACGTTCGCGGCCCAGCCGACGGCGGTGCTCGAGCTCCCGGACGGGCAAGAGGTCGAGCTCATCTGCGTGCACCCGCGGGCGCCGGCGCTGGAGCGCGGCGGCTCCGTCCAGTGGCGCTCAGAGCTCGGGGTGCTGCCCGCGCCGGGAAAGCTGCCCCGGCTGGTGGCGGGGGACTTCAACGCCACCCCCGATCATGCCGTGTTCCGCGACATCCTCCGTCGCGGCTACGCCGACGCCGCGATCCAGACCGGGAACGCGCTCATCCGCACCTGGGGACGGCCGGGGCAGGAACCCTGGCTCACCCTCGACCACGTGCTCGCCAGCCGCGGCTGCGCGGTGCTCGACTGCTCCGTGCACGCGATCCCCGGCAGCGACCACCGCGCCGTCTACGCCGAGATCAGGCTTCCCGCCGCCGGTCAGTAAGATCAAGATCATTCTCCCGAACGGTCGCGTGGTGCCCGCGAACCCGGAGCGATACCCAGCAGCGTGAGAGACAATGGTGCAGCGTGAGCGATCTCGAGATGATCAAGTACCGGCCGGATCCGGCCGAGTACGCCTGGACCTTCGGCGGCGCCGCCCCGATCCGGCGCATTACCACCCCGGTCATACTTGACCTGTTCACCGAGGACTGCTTCGCCGGCCGGGTGCGCTCGGCGACCGACCTCGTCTCGAGGCTGAACATCACCGGCCTCAACCCGCAGACCGGCCCCTTCTACATCGAGGGGGCCGAGCCGGGCGACACGGTGGCGGTCCACTTCGTCAGCATCGAGCCGGCCAGGGACTGGGCCGCCTCCACCACCGTGCCGCTGTTCGGCGCGCTGACCGGGACGCATCTCACCGCGCTGCTCAACGAGCCGCTGGAGGAGCTGATGTGGATCTGGCAGCTCGACCGGGCCGCGCGGACCTGCCGGTTCACCGCCCGCAAGAGCGACTTCACCGCCGACCTGCCGATGGACCCGATGCACGGCACGATCGGGGTCGCCCCGGCCGGCGGCGAGGTCCGCAGCGCCCTGGTGCCGGACGCGTTCGGCGGGAACATGGACACCCCGGAGATGCGGGCGGGCACGACGTGCTACCTCGGTGTCAACGTCGAGGGCGCGCTGCTGTCCCTCGGCGACGGCCACGCCCGCCAGGGCGAGGGCGAGACCTGCGGCGTCGCGGTCGAGACGGCGATGAACACGCGGGTCGTGGTCGACCTGATCAAGGGCGCCGCGACCCCGTGGCCGCGGCTGGAGAACGACGCCTACATCATGTCGGCCGGCTCCGCCCGGCCGCTCGAGGACGCCTTCCGCATCGCCCAGCACGACCTGGTGACCTGGGTGGCGCAGCTGTGCGGGCTCGACCCGCTCGACGCCTACCAGCTCGTCACCCAGGCGGTCGAGTCCCCGCTGGCCAACGTCTGCGACACCAACTACACGTCGATCGCCAAGATGCCCAAGCGCTACCTGCCCACCGCCGCCTTCGACGGCGTCCACGCGCACCTGCGCGAGCTGGCGGCAACTCTCTAGAGTGGGTGACGTGACCTCCCTTGATGGCAAGGTAATCCTGGTAACCGGAGCCACCGACGGGCTCGGGCGGGCGCTGTCGGCCGAACTCGCGCGCTCCGGCGCGACCGTGCTCGTGCACGGCCGGGACGCGGGTCGGATCGCGGACACCGTGGCCGAGATCGGCGGCGGCACCGTGCGCACCTATCAGGCCGACCTCGCGGACCTGGCGCAGGTCAGCGCCCTCGCCGACCAGCTGCTTGCGCGCGAGCCGCGGCTGGACGTGCTGGTGAACAACGCCGGCATCGGCACCGACGTGCCGGGCGGGGGAGCGCGGCAGGAGAGCGCCGACGGCTACGAGCTGCGGTTCGCGGTCAACTACCTGGCCGGCTTCGCGCTCACCGAGCGGCTGCTGCCGCTGCTCGAGTCCTCGGCGCCGTCCCGGATCGTGAACGTCAGCTCGCTCGGCCAGCAGGCGATCGACTTCGATGACGTGATGCTGACCCGCGGCTACAGCGGGGGCCGGGCCTACTGCCAGTCCAAGCTGGCGCAGATCCTCTACACGGTCGACCTGGCCGAACGGCTCGACGGGACCGGGGTCATCGTCAACGCCCTGCACCCGGCGACCTACATGCCCACGAAGATCGTGCCCTCCCCGATCAGCACGGTCGCGGAGGGCGTCGAGGCCACCAGGCACCTCATCGCCGGCGACGACGTGGGCACCGGCCGGTTCTACAACGGCCTGCGTCCCGGTCATCCCGACGCCCAGGCGGCCGACCCCGAGGCCCGCCGCCGACTGCGGGACCTGTCCGAGCGCCTGACCGGCGTCACCGCCCGGTAAAACCGCGGCACGTTCGGTCAGCTGCCGGCCTGCTCGGTGCGATAGGTGGTGAGCGACCGCGAACCGCTCGCCAGCACGGTCGAGATGAGGGCGCGGACGGCCGGGCGCTGGTCGGTTCGCGGGTTGGTGAGCAGGACCAGGTCGATGGTGCCGAGCTCGGGCAGCCGGTGGCCGGCGCCGAGGGTGGCGAGCTGCGCCGGCACCAGGCTGGCGGCCATGGCCGAGATGCCGATGCCGGCCGCGACCGCCCCGATGAGGCCGTTGACGCCGCGGCAGACGCAGGCGCTGCGGAACGGCAGCCGGGCGCGGTTCAACGCGCGGCGCATCTCGGTGCGGGTGAGGCTCGGCGTCGGGTAGACGACGAGCGGCAGCGGCCGGGTGAGATCGAGTTTCGTCGAGGGCACCCCGACCCAGACCAGGCGGTCCCGCCGGACGAGCTGCCCGCGCTGCTCGCCGCTGGGGCGCTTGCCGATGAACATGTCGAGCCGGTCGCTCTCCAGCCGCTGGTGCAGCAGCCCGCTCTGGTCGATTCTCAGGTCGAAGTCGACCAGCGGGTTGTCCCGGCGGAAATCCCGCAGGATCTCCGGCAGCCCGGTGAGCGCGAGATCGTCGGAGATGCCGATCCGCAGCCGCCCGCTCGGCCGGTCGCCGCTGAAGTAGGCGGCCGCCTGATCGGACGCGGCCAGGATGTTGCGCGCGAACCCGATCATCGCCTCGCCGTCGGCCGTGAGCGACACCGAGTGCGTGTCCCGCAGCACCAGCGTCCGTCCCACCTGCTGCTCCAGACGGCGAATGTGCTGGCTGACCGTCGGCTGCTGGAAGCCGAGCCGGGCCGCCGCCCGGGTGAAGCTGCCGGTCTGCTCGACCGCGAGGAAGGTGGCAAGGAGCTGGGGGTCATACCCGGTCATAAGGATTCATAATAACTGAAAGGTTAAACATAGTAGTTCCATATATGTCTGATGTGCCAAAGAATGTCAGAGGACCCCAGAGACCCCACAGACCGAGCAGAGAT
This sequence comes from uncultured Actinomycetota bacterium, assembly GCA_963836195.1. GTDB lineage: Bacteria > Actinomycetota > Actinomycetes > Streptosporangiales > Streptosporangiaceae > Trebonia. Next base: position 55,007 of record CAWIIX010000031.1, read on the forward strand.
AATAGGCAACAGGAAGGCCCCCTCAGGTGACAACCGCCGAGACCGTTCGGCAACCGAGAGGCGCCTTCACGGCCCTCTCCTCGCGCAGCTACCGGATCTACATCAGCGGCCAGAGCCTCACCAACACCGGCTCGTGGATGCAGAGCATCGCCCAGGACTGGCTGATCTTCAGCCTGACCCACAGTTCGACCGCCGTCGGGGTGACGATGGCGCTCCAGTTCGGCCCGATGCTGCTGCTCGGGATGCACGCCGGGGCGCTCGCCGACCGGCTGCCGAAGCGAAGCATCCTGCTCACCACCCAATCGCTGAACGCCGCCGCCACCCTCGCGCTGGCGGTCGTCACCATCGCGGGGGCGGTGCGAGCGGTCGATGTGTACGCGTTCGCGCTGATGAGCGGGGTGATCTTCGCGTTCGACGTGCCGGCCAGGCAGTCGTTCGTGAACGAGGTCGTGCCCGAAGGGCGGCTCCGGGCCGCGATCGCGCTGAACGCGGCCGTCTTCCAGGCGACCCGGCTGATCGGCCCCGCCATCGCCAGCGTGCTCATCGTCAGCGTGGGCACCGGCTGGGTGTTCGCGGTCAACGCGGCCTGCTATCTCGGCCCGACCGTCGGCCTGCTGCTGCTGCGGCCGTCCGATCTGCGGTCGGTTCCGCACGCCCCGCGGGCGCCGCACGCCGTCCGGACGGCCGTCACCTACCTGCGCGGACGCCCGGACGTGCTGCGGACCATCTTCCTGGTCGGGATGCTGGGCACGTTCGGCCTTAACTTCCCGATCGTGCTGACCGCGATGGCGAAGACGGCGTTCGGCGGCAACGCGAGCACCTACGGGCTGTTCAACATCGTGCTCGGGCTCGGCTCCGCCGTCGGCGCGGTGCTGGCCGCGGCCGGGCACCACCCGCGGATGCGGGTCATCGCGGGTTCGGCGGCCGCGTTCGGCCTGCTCGAGGCGGCCGCCGCGCTCACCCCCGACCTGGCCGCCTTCCTCGTGCTGCTGGCGGCCATGGGCTTCGTCAACCTCGTCTGCCAGGCGATGGCCAACGCCTCCGTCCAGCTCTCGGTCGACCCCGAGCTGCGCGGCCGCGTCATGGGGCTCTACATGCTGGTCTTCGTGGGCGGAACGCCGCTCGGGGCCCCCGTCATCGGCGCGATCACCAGCCACTACGGCGCGAGGACGGGCATGCTCGTGTGCGGCCTGGTGCCGGCCCTGGCCGCCGTCGCCGTGGCGGTCGCCGGACGGGAGCGGAGCTCACGGCAACCCGCGTGTAACCCGCTCGTCGGCGCGGTGAGCTCCGGCTCGGCCTCGACCGGTTGACAACCGGAACACCGCTCCGTATGTTGAACGGAACAACGTTCCGGTTATTCGACTACGGAAGGAGCATCGGCTCATGACGCAGACCACCGAGGTGAGCTTCGGCATCGCGACCGCACCGCAGCAGGTCACCTACCACGACGTGCAGCGGGTCTGGCACGAGGCGGACGCGATCCCCGAGATCGAGCACGCCTGGCTGTTCGACCACCTGCTGCCGATCGCCGGCGACCAGAAGGGACCGATCTTCGAGGGCTGGACGCTGCTGTCGGCCCTCGCCGCGCAGACCGAGCGGCTGCGCCTGGGGCTGCTGGTGACCAGCAACCGCTTCCGGCCGCCGGCCATGCTGGCCAAGATCGCCGCGACCGTCGACATCGTCTCCGGCGGGCGGCTCAACTTCGGCATCGGCGCGGGCTCGCGGACCAGCATCCCGTGGGCGCGGCGCGAGTACGACGCGAACGGACTGCCCTATCACGACTCCGCCTACGCGGTCGGCAGCCTGGCCGAGGCGTGCACGGTCATCCGGCGACTGTGGACCTCCGGCGAGCCGTTTGACTTCGACGGCAGCTACCTCCACCTCACCGGGGCGTACTGCAGCCCCAAGCCCGTCCAGCGCCCCTATCCGCCGATCACGATCGGCGGCAGCGCCTCGGCCACGCTGCGCGTGGTCGCCGAGCACGCCGACGTGTGGAACATCCCCAGCCGCGACGCCGCCGGCCTGGTCTCTCGCAGCGCCCTGCTCGACCGCTTCTGCGCGGAGATCGGCCGGGACCCGGCCGAGATCACCCGGTCCGTCACCCAGCCGGTCTCCTATGACGATCCGGGCGGCACCCGCGACTCGATCGCGGCGGCCGTGGATGCCGGCTTCCGGCACGTCGTCCTCACCCTGCCCGCCCCGTATCCGGACAGCGTCGCGCGCTGGGTCGCCGACGAGATCATCCGCAAGTCGGCCTAGCCCACGGATTGGTCGGCCCAGGCCGGCTGGTGACGGCCGAGCGGGCCTGCCTCAACCCGCCACTGCGGCTCGATCCCGGCGATCGCGCCCGGCAGCGGCACCCGGCGGGCCGGCCCCCACGCCGTCTGCGCCTCGGTCAGCGGGAAGTCACCTGGTTTCGGCATCGGGGGGTGCCCGCCGGGGCGGGGGAGCGACCACAGCAGGTTCGCCATGCCGATCAGCGACAGCCGGATCCGGCTGACCACTGACTCGGTCCTCCGGCGGGTCAGCGCCCGGCCCACGGCCGCCGCCGTCAGGTAACCGCAGGCATGGTCAAGCGCCTGGACCGGCAGCGGCACCGGGTGGTCCGCCCCCGTCGAGGCGGCGCCGGCCGCCGCGATGCCCGAGCTCATCTGGACCAGGCTGTCGAATCCGCGGCGGTCCCGCCACGGACCGTCCCATCCGTAGGCGTCGAGCGAGGCCACGATCAGCGCCGGGTTCAGGGCGGCGAGCGCGGCGTCGTCGTAGCCGAGCCCGGCCAGGGCGTCCGCCCGCAGCCCGGAGACCAGGACGTCGGCGGTGGCGGCGAGGGACTCGAACGCCGCCCGGTCGTCCGCTGCCCTCAGGTCGAGCGCGGCGGTCCGCTTCCCCGCCGTCGTCTCCGGCAGCAGCGCGGGCACCTCGGCGAATCCGGGCGGGTCGATGCGGAGCACGTCGGCGCCGTAGGCGGCCAGGAGCCTGGTGCCGATCGGGCCGGCGATGACGCGGGTGAGGTCGAGCACGCGCACGCCCGAGTAGGGCAGCGGTCCGCCCGTAGCCGTCGCCCCGTCCACTGCGGTTGCCGCGCCGTCCGGCACCGGCCGGTCGGTGACGGCCACCAGCGGCGCGCGGGCCGTGGCCGCCCCGGCCGGCGCGGCCAGCCAGTCCTCGCGGGTGCGCATCGCCGCCGCGCAGCCGCCCGCCTCGACGACCGCGGTCTCGAGCTCCTCGGCCTTCCACCCCGCCACCGCCGCCGCCACCGACTCGCGGTCGGCCGCCCCGAGCAGCCGCTCGACGGCGGCACGGTGGTACGCGTAGTTGGTGTGCAGCCGGATCCACCCATCCCGGGCCCGGTAGTTCCCGGCGATCGGGTCCCAAGGCTCCGGGCGCTCCCATCCCACCGGGGTGAACAGGCCCTCGGCCGCGAACGCCGCGCACGCCTGGCGGCTGTCCACCGTCACCGGCAAGGGCGTCCGGTCGCTGCTGGCCGCGAGGAACTCGGCCGCGGCCATCGTCGCGGCCGCCACCGAGGCCGTGGCCAGGCCGGTCACGTCGAACGGGGACGGCAGCACGATGCGCGGCCCGGTCGCGGTCAGGCCGCCGGTCAGCTCGGCGGGCCCGCCGACCTCGCCCCAGATTCGCGTCGCGATGTCGCTCAGCCCGGCCGCCTGCTCTGTCTGCGTCATGAGACCGATTCTGGTTCCGGCTGGCACTCATAATCAACGTTGATTATCGTCAACGTCATGGGCGAACTCGTGAACGCGCGGACCGCGGCCGAGCGGCTCGGCGTCGACGTCCGCACCCTCTACGCGTACGTGAGCCGCGGCGCGCTGCGCCGCGAGCCCGGGCCGGACGGCCGCAGCAGCCGCTACGACTCCGACGAGCTTGACCTCCTCGCCCGCCGGTCGCGCCCGCGCACGCTGCCGCGCCCGGCGGCGAGCATCGACCTGGTCATAGCCACTCGGGTAAGCACGGTGACCGACGGGATGGTCCGCTACCGCGGCACCGACGTGCTTGACCTGGTCAAGGCCGAGGCGCCCTTCGAGCGCGTGGCCGACCTGCTCTGGCAGGCGGGCCCGCCAGAAACCCACGGCGGCTGGAAGCTGCCGGGCGCGGGGGAGCGACCGGCATTCCCGGTCCCCGAAGAGATCCCGGTCCTGCACCGGTTCGCCATCGCGGTCGCCGCCACGGCCGGTGCCGGCCCGCCTGACGTCGCTGCCTCTGATGGCGCGGTCACGTCCACCCCGGACTGGCCGTCGTGCGGTCGGCGCGCGATCGGCTGCCTCATCGACGCCAGCGGCTCGGCGCCCCGCAGCGGCGGCCACCACGACAACCCAGACCACCTCAATCCAGCCGACCACCCCGATCCCGCCGACCACCCGGATCCGGCCGACCACCCGGATCCGGCCGACCATGACGCCACCGTCGCCGGACGGCTCTGGCAGCGGTGGTCCCCGCTGCCCCCGACCGCCGCCCGTGTCCGCGCCCTCGACAGCGCACTGGTCCTGCTGGCCGAGCACGAGCTGGCCCTCTCCACCCTGTCGGTCCGCGTCGCCGCGTCCGCGCGCGCGGCTCCGGCCAGCTGCCTGCTGGCCGGGCTGAGCACGCTCAGCGGCAGCCTGCACGGCGGCGCCGCCCGAACTGTTCACGACAAGCTCGCCGTGGGGGAGCCCGTCGTCACCGGGTTCGGCCACCCGGTCCACCGTCACGGCGATCCGCGGGTGACGCCGCTGCTCAAGGCCGTCTCCGCCGTCGCCACCGACGAGGACCGCGCGCTGATCGAGACCGCGCGTCGGCAACCGCCCCGGCCGTTGAACGTGGACTTCGCCCTCGGCGCGCTCACCTACGCCGCCCGGATGCCGTCCGAGGCGGCCACCGCCATCTTCGCCATCGCCCGCGTCGCGGGCTGGATCGCGCACGCGGCGGAGGAGTACACCGAACCGCCGCTGCGCTTCCGCGGCCGTGCGATCAGGCCCGCCCGCGCCGGGTTGAGGCCTCCATCCGGGGGTTGAGGTTGGGTTGTCAACTCGTGCGCCGATGGCAGGGAAGGCGCGGATCCGTAGCGTTCAGGTCATGAACGCTACGGATTACCTCATCAACGCAGCCCTCGTCCTGCTCGTCCTCCGCCAGATCCGCGAGACCCGCCTGACCTGGCAGATCCTGCTGCTGCCGGTGCTGATCGTAATCGGCGCCGCCTGCTACTACCTGCGGTCGGTCCCCACTGCCGGCAACGACGTCCTCCTCGACCTGACCCTGGCCGCGGCCGGGGCGACCCTGGGCGGGCTGTGCGCGCTGTTCACGCACCTGCGGCGCGGCGCCGACGGCACCCCGCTGAGCCGGGCCGGCTGGGTCGCCGCGATCTTGTGGGTCGTGGGCATCGGCGCCCGGATGGGCTTCGCCGGGGCCACCACCCACGGCGCGGCCCCCGCGATCGGGCGGTTCTCGGTCGCGCACTCGATCACCAGCGTCGACGCCTGGGTCGCGGCCCTGTTCCTGATGGCGCTGGCCGAGGTCGTCACCCGGCTGGCGGTGCTGTGGGCGCGCTCGCGCCGCCTCCCCGCCGCCTCCCCGACGGCGGTCCCGGCCCGCGCGACCGCGACCGTGTAACCCGTGCCGGTTAGCCCCGCCTCAACCGGTCCGCTCCCGTTGCCCTGGCCCGCCTGCCACCGCAGGCAGACCAGGGCAACTCCATGTTCACCGGGCTTGCGTCGGGTTCACAGCAGGCCGTCGACCTGATGCACCTCACCGCAGGGAACGTTGAGCGCCGCGTGATGCTGACGGATGGCTTCCTCGTCCGGCCCCTCAAGCAGGCAGTAGACCTTTCCGTCAGCGTTGTGGAACAGCTCGACCTGCCGCACCCCGAACTCGTCGGCTACGCCGTCTCGGGTTCCCTGCGCGATCTGGTCGATAGCCTCTTGCGGCAGCTTGAGGTCGTCGTGGAAGTCCATGAACCTGGGCATGGTGTTCCCCCTCCGTAGTCACGTCGCAACCACTCTGCCCGCCGCCAGCCAAAACGTCCAGCGTCGGCGACCGAGAAGGAACGCCGCTCGCGGCTGGAATAGCTCCGGCCGGCCTCGTGTTCATACCCCTGTCGGTGCGCTAGTGTCCCCCGGGCTCTAACTATCTGCCTTCATGGAATACCGTCCGGCTGGAGCCATGTTGCGCCTTTCGCCGTGAGGCGACCTGCGCGCCGGCCACGGCACGCCCTCGTGAGCAGTTGCTCCCGGGGGCGTTGTCATGTCCGGATCCGGATAAGCGCCGGCCCGGCGTCAACGAGGCGGGCGTTAGCGGGGGTGGAGGGCGCGAAGGATCTCCCGGTAGCTGCTGTCGTGCAGGTCGCGCGGTACCCGCCATACGTCGACCGTCCCGGCGAAGCCGATGACCCGGACATGTATGCCGGGGGCGTCTGGCCGACCGGCGTCGCGCCCCCAATCGCGGCGGTGACCGAAAACAGTGAGCCCGCCTACGTCGACGTTGACGCCTTCCGGGACGTAAATGTCAGCGTTCCCAAACGCCGCGAGAACAGTGACCGCCGCCTGCGGTTCGTCCATGGTGGCGTCGCGGAGATCGAGGTCGAGATCGCCGAAGACGCTGGCCCCCAGCGTCCACCGCCGCAGCCTGAACCTCCCGCGCCGGACGACCTTACCGAGCAGGGCCGCAGTGAAACGGGCGGGCCTGCGACGCGACTCGGACGAGTGCACCAGCGCGTGAGGCAGGTCATCTTGGAGCTTCGCGAGCTCGCCGGCGACCGTGGACCGCAAGGCGGCGTCGACCCGCGCGCAGAACTCCTCGAGCGTCAGTCGGCCCGCGATCATGTGCTCGCGAAGCGCGGCGAGCGCCTGCTCGCGATCGGCGTCCGACGCGCGCAGCGACGCATCATCCATAGCTGAACGCTAGATCATCGAATCAGCCAGGGTCCATCGTTTGATGCCGAGATGTGGGCGTTCGTACGGCTGGCCGCCCGCAAGGCCCCGCCGGAGGACACACCCTTCCTGACCGCCTCGCCGGACTGGTAGTCGCCCGCGAAGGCCCCTGAACCGGCCTGACCCGTCTATGCGAGGCCGGCGACTTCGGCCCCGGGCCGTGGGTCGCGCCTGGCCGGCGGCAGCGGGCGGGCCCGGGCCGGACGCCTGGACGCCAGGCCGGCCGGACCCGATGGCGGTCCCTGCGCGTCCTCCCGCTGCGAGCGGCGCACGGCCCAGGAAAGCACCATCAGCAGCGCGGCCAGCAGCATGGCCACGAGCACCCCGGTCAGGCCCACCAGAAGCACGCCGGCCACCGCCGGCACGGCGCTGGACTGCGCCAGGACCACTGCTGTGGAAGCCATGCTCGGGCCGGCGCCGACAGCGCCAACGCGTGCTGCCGTCTTGAAGCTGAGCGTCCGGCCGGCCTCACGGGCGGGCTCGTGCGACAGCTCGGCGCTGGCCACGCGACTCGGCACGTCGGCGGTCAGTGCGGCCAGGTCCGCGTAGCTCCGCGACGTCAGCACCTGGCCGACGCGGAGATCGAACTCGTTCTTGGCGAGCCGACCCTGAACGAACGCGGCCTTGAGCAGCTCGATCGCCTGCTCACGGTCGGCCCGTGAGGTCCTCAGCTGGCCCTGTGCGCCCGCCGTCCCGTCTTCGCGCCCTGCCGTCACGGGTGCCTCCCATAAAGCACGATGCAACTCACAGCTTAGCTCCGTCAGCCGGACGCCTCTTCATGGTCACCGGGTATGGCTGTCCTCGTTGAGGAGGGTCGCGTGAACGCGTTCGAGACTCTGGCGTCGGCGCAGTTCCAGCTCCGCCCCCTGCCGCAGGGTCATGACGGCTGCCCCGGCGGTGCTCCACTGGCAGAGGAGGGACAGCGCCCGTGCCTCGTCGTGGTCGAGGGCCACCAGCAGGGTGGCTACCCGTTCCGGGTAGGCGGGCCAGCCGACCTCCAAGATGACGGGGGACAAGTCATCGGGCTGCGGCACGACGGATTGGACGCGGAGCTCCGGCCATTCGAGTGCGGAGGCCGGTTCGGGGAAGGCGAGCTTCTCCGCCAGCGCTTGCGCATCGAGGGCGCTGACGCGCAGCAGCCTGACTGTCCAGGTGAGCACGGCCACGAGGGACAAGAGGATGGCGGCGATCGCGATCGCGAGGATCACATCCTGACAGTAACTCGTCCCGGTGCCGGAGTCACGCGGTCCGCTGGCCCTAGGCTGAGCGGACAGGCCCAGGCAGACGGGAGGACGCAGTGGAGTCGGAGCGAGAGCGGCCGCCTGACCCGCCGGCCAGCTGGCAGGAGCACTGGTTCGACCACCGGCAGCTGCTTGAGCTGTACTACAGCGACGACGACTGCGCGATCTACCTGGACCCCGACGTCCGCCGCCGCCAGGTCCGCTGGCTGCCGCAGTACATCGGCCAGGTCTGGCGGTACTCCAAGGCCACCTACGGGCACGGGTTCGGGGCCGACCCGCGCATTTACTCCATCCATCACGCCGGGCGGCACGGCGGCGGCCACGCCGGCTACTACGTGAGCCCCGTGCACGACTATCACAACGTCAGCGACTGCGGCCTCGACAGCTGGCGAGACAGCGAGTACCTCGCCCGCGAGCTGCCCGCCCATGAGATCGGGCACTCGGTCGAAAGCGCCAACAACGGCGTCCACGGCTCCCCGGCCTACGAGATCTGGGGCGACAGCAAGTGGGCCGAGTTCTACATCTACGACCTGTACAGCGCCCTCGGCCTGGATCGCGCCGCCAAGCAGGTGCACCGCCGGTTCACCGGCAACGCCGACGATTTTCCCCGGCCGGGGACCCGCTGGTTCCGCGACTGGTTCTACCCGCTCTGGCATGAGTGCGGGCAGGCCGCGGTCATGGCCAGGTTCTTCCGGCTGCTCGCCGCGCATTTCCCGCAGGCCGAGGACGGCACCTACACGCGCCGGATGAACTGGGGCGAGTACATCCACTTCACCAGCGGCGCGGCCGGAGCCGACCTGAACAGCCAGGCCGCCCGCGCCTTCGGCTGGCCCCCGGAGTGGACCGACCAGCTCGAGCGCGCACGTGACCAGTTCCCCAGGGTCAGGTACTGAACCGGGACACCGCGGCCGCCCCCTCAGCCAGCTGGGGATGACGTCCGCCTATGATCGCGAACCATGAAGAGCGAGATCATCCGCGTGCGCACCGGCGGACGGGAAGCCGTGCACGACATCACCGGCGAGTGCGCCGAGTTCGCCCGTGACGCCTCCGGCGGCGGCGACGGTCTGCTCCACGTGTTCGTGCCGCACGCGACCGCGGGCGTCGCGCTGATCGAACTGGGCGCGGGCAGCGACGACGACCTGCTCGCGGCGCTGCGCGATCTGCTCCCGGCCGACGACCGGTGGCAGCACGCCCACGGCTCGCGGGGGCACGGCCGGTCGCACGTCCTGCCGGCGTTCATCGCGCCGTACGCGAGCGTGCCCGTCCTCGGCGGCCGCCTCGCGCTCGGCACCTGGCAGTCGATCGCGTTCGTGGACCTGAACGTCGACAATCCCGACCGGCAGGTCCGGCTGTCCTTCCTCGGCTAGCAACGGCCAGCAGCGCCTCGCCGGTCAGCGCGGCTGGATCTCGCCCATCGGGCCGAAGCCGTCGTGCGGGGTGTCGATGTAGATGATCTGCGGCTGCGTGGCCACCAGGTAGGGCGTGATTTCGAAGAACCTTTTCACATACGAGTTCTTAACGTGCGCGCCGCCCGCCTCGGCATCCTTGAAGCCCTCGATGCAGATGAACTCGTTGGCGTCGGCCAGGCTCCGGGAGAACTGGAAGAACAGGCAGCCCTCCTCGGAGTTGACGTCCTTGGCGTAGGAGTCGGCCAGCGCCAGCCACTCGTCCATCTTCTCGGGCCGGATCTGCATCTTTATGTTGATCAGGATCATGGGCCCCTCCCGACTGGATGACAGTGCTAGTAATCCTGTCACGAGATGGTGAGCACCGGGTAGGGCGACTGGTGCAGCAGTTCGACCGGGACCGAGCCGAGGATGCGGTGCGGGGCATGGTGCGAGCGGCCGGTCACGAGCACGGGCTCGCTGGCGGACTCGGCGCCGTCGAGGTCGTCGGCGGCCGCGAGCATCGCGTCGGCCGGCGACTCCTGGCGGCGCTCGAACGTGTACGGGACGCCCGCCGTGGCGGCGATCTCCGCCGCCGCCTGGGCGACGCCGGCGGCCTTGTCGTCGCGGGCCTCGTCCATCTCCGGCCGGCCGAATCCGGTCAGGTCACTGTCGATGAGCGGATGGTCGGCGTAGACCACGTGCAGGGTGCCCGGCCGGGCCCGCAGCAGGTCCGCGCCCCAGGTCAGCGCGCGTCGGGCCGGGGCGGAGTCATCGAAGCCGACGACCAGCGTGATGGGCTCGACGCCACCGAAGTCCGGGGTGCCCGAGGCGTCCGCGGGCTCAGGTCGGGCGTGCCTGGGCGCGGCGTGCGCGCCCGCCGGGACACCCGCGGGCACCACCGGCGGCACGACGGCGGCAGCGCCCGCCGGGACCGCGCGCCGCCGGGTCGTCACCGCCGCCAGGCCGGCCAGCCCGGCCACCGCCCAGGCGGCCAGCACCCACAGGTGCAGGGCGGTGGAATGCCCGCCGAAGTAGACCACGTTGCGCAAGACGCTGGCCGCCACCCCGAGCGGGAGGACCGAATCGAACGCCCGGAAGCCGGCCGAGCTGAAGCTGGAGAGGTTGGCGGGCCCGCCGCTGTCGGGGATCCCGGCCACGATGAACACCAGCACCGCCAGCGCGACCAGCGGTGGCTTGATCCGGGCGAGGACCGCGGTCGGGGCGGCCACCGCGAGCGAGAACAGCGCGGTGACGCCGGCGACTGCGGGGTAATGACCCAGCCCGGCGATGCCGTCCGCGACCGCCGCCGAGACCAGCCCAATGGCGACCGCGACGGCCACCGGAGCGGCGATGCCAAGCGCGGGCCGGGCCTTGCGGAAGGCCAGCGCCGTGCCCGAGCCCGCGGCGACGCTCGGTATGAGCGACGCGAGGAGGAGGAAGAACGACGACAGCGCCTGGGTGTCACCCGGCAGTGGCGGGACCACGTCGGTCACCACGATGGGGTGCCCGGTCTTGGCCGCCACGGTCCCGAAGGCCTGGGTGAGGAAGTTGGCCGGCGCGGTGCCACCGCCGGTGGCGACGAGTCCCCGCAGGGTAGGGCTGGACGCGACCAGCGCGCCGTCGACCTGGCGCTGGGTGATCGCGGTCCGCGCATCGGACGCGCTGGGGTAGCTGTGCCAGTCGATCGCCCCCGGCCGGGCGGTGTCCAGCGCGTGCTCGATTCCGCTGGTCGCGGGGGCCGAGGCGACGATGCCGACCGGAAGGTCGTGCGGTCGGGGGGCGTGATAGGCGCCGACGGCCAGCGCGACGAAGACCGCGGCGAACGCCGCGCACGCCACGATGAAGCCCGCGAGCGCCCGATACGGGATCGGAAGCCTGCCGCCGTGTCCTGGGCTTCTTGTCGCCATCTACGTTCTCCCTCAAAATGCCAACGGTTGTTGGCACAAAACTATGCGCAGTCGTCAATATTGTCAACAAACGTTGGCCAACGCCCGTTGGCAAGGGGTAGAGTGGGCGCTGTGACGGACAGCAGCGATGCCCTGAGACCCGCCGCCGGCCAGGCCGGCCAGGCCGGCGGGTCTCAGGCCGCCCCGGTGCTGGGGACCGGCGGGCCCCGGTCCGAGGGCACCCGCCGGGCCATCCTCGACGCCGCCCGGGCGACGTTCGCCGCGCGCGGATACGAGCAGACCACCATTCGCGCGGTCGCCGCGCAGGCCGGGGTCGACGCCTCTATGGTCATGCGCTACTTCGGATCCAAGGCGGGGTTGTTCACGGCCGCCGTCACCATGGACCTGGACATCCCCGACCTGCGCTCGGTGCCCGCCCGCGAGCGGGGCGAGCTGTTGGTGCGCCTGTTCGTCACCCGCTGGGAGCATCCGGTCCACGGCGACGAGATGATCGCCATGCTGCGGGCGGGGGTCACCAGCGAGACCGTCGCCGAGCAGTTCCAGTCCGTACTCGGCCAGCTGGTGACCGAGCCGATCGCCGCCCTCGGCGACGAGCGCGCGGCCGAGCGGGGCACGCTCATCGCGGCGCAGCTGCTCGGCCTGGGCCTGTGCCGGTACATCCTGCGCTTCCAGCCGCTGGCCTCGATGTCGGCTGATGACGTCGTGGCCGCCGTCGGGCCGTCGGTCCAGCGCTACCTGACCCAGCCGGACCTGACCGCGCCGGACCTGACCGTGCCGGACCTGACCGAGCCGGCCGGCGGCCTGCCCGGCTAGCCAACGCGGTCCCGCAGGAACTTGCCGATCTGCTCGGTCGCCGCCGCTGCCTCGGGGGTGCCGAGCATGAGCGGGTAGACGTGCGGCAGGCCCTCGCCGATGTCCAGGGTGACGTCGACCCCGGCCTGGTCGGCCGCCGCCGCCAGCCTTTCGGAATCGCTCAGCAGCAGGTCGGCCGTGCCCACCAGCACCAGCAGGGGCGGGAGCCCGGCCAGCGAGGCGAACAGCGGCGACGCCAGCGGCGTCCGCGGGTCGGCCCCGGCCAGGTAGTCGGAGGCGAACTGCCGGAGCATGGCCGGGGTGGAGATCGCATCCTCATCGGCCCGTTCCGTCATCGAGGCACCGGAACTGGTCAGGTCCACCGTCGGCGACATCAGCACCGCCGCCGCGGGCAGCTCCTCGCCCGCGTCGCGGAGGGCCACCAGCAGGGCGACGGCGAGCCCGCCGCCGGCCGAGTCGCCCGCCACCGCCAGCGAACTCGCGCGCAGGCGCTGGTCGGCGCGGAGCCACCGGTAGGCGGCGACAACGTCGTCGATGGCGGCCGGGAAGTGATGCTCAGGCGCCAGCCGGTACTCGGGGAACAGCACCCGCATCCGGCCGGTCCGCCCCAGCCGGGCCGCCAGTTCGCCGTCGCTGCGCACCGACCCGAACTCGAAGCCTCCCCCGTGCAGGAACAGGAGCACCCGATCGGTCTCGGTTCCCGGCGCTTCCAGCCAGTGGGCCGGCACCCCGCCGGCGATCACGTCCGTCACCAGCACGTCGTCAGGCACCGGATGCGGCTGGCCGGCCGGGGCGAAGGTAGCGCGGCGCTCCGCCAGCGTCGGCGGGGCCTGCCCGGCGGCGGCCTTCCGCTGCTCCCGAAGCCCGTCAATCACGTCCTGCATCGCGCGGCTCGGCATCTCGGCGTCTCCTCCGGCTCAGCGCTCGCTATCGGGAATCCGCTCGGCTATGTTCGCGCGCGAGGCCGGCGCGGGGAAGGGGTCGGCGAAGTACTGGGTCTCGTGCGCGACCTGGTCGTCGACAAACTCCATGATGCTGACCGAGTAGCTGGGCGCGCCGTCGTAGGTGATCACGACCTCGCTCACCCACAGGTCGCCGCCGCCCCGGATGCGCAGCACCCGGAAGTGGCGATCAGCCGGATTACCGTCGCGCTGACCCTGGATCCCCGACCGGCCGCGGAAGCGCTCGCCCGACTGCGGGTAGTCCAGGATCGCGTCGGCCGCGTAGACCGCCTGCTCGGTATCGCCGTCTCCGCTCTCCGAAGCCTTCCAGTGCTCCTCGATCCGGGCGCGGGTCCGCGCGTCCCGGTCCGCCGCCGCGTTCACCGAGGCCCCGATAGCAGCAGTGTCATAGTTCCTCCGTAGCCGTAACTGGGCATCTGCAGGCTTAGCGCTTCTTCCACGATCGGGCCCCCGGGCGGAGCGCCGCGCCCGTGGAAGTCCCTGGCCACTGCCCGGCCCGGGTGATCCACGGGCGCGAGCGGGCGTCCGGAGCGCGACCGTGTATGTACCCGGATCTACTGCTCCCAGCCGCGTGGCGGCGATCGCGCCCGACCAGCAAAGGACTCGGCCATTCCATGAAATTGGAGAACATCTCGCCGGATCGTCCATTCGACGGCGCCCCACCACAGTCGACGGGCACCGAGCGGACGCCGCTTCACCTGACCGCGAACCTCTTCGCCGCCTGCTTCGGCCTGGCGGGCCTGGCGTCGGCGTGGACCTCGCTGATGCGCCTCGTCCACGGTCCCGACTGGCCGGGAAACGCGCTCTACATCGTCGCCGCCCTGGTCTGGCTGATGACCACCGTCGCCTATCTGGGCAACGTCGGTGCGCAGCACCGCTGGAAGCAAGAGCTATCGGACCAGACGCTGGGCCCGTTCGCCTCGCTCATCTTTATCGTCCCGGTGCTGCTGTCGGTCCCGCTGGCGGAGCAGGCCCGAGGGGCGGGCGAGGTCGTGTTCGGCTGCGCCACCGTGCTCATGGTGCTCTTCGGCGCCTGGATCACCGGGGACTGGATCGCCCGGGACGGCGACATCCGGCGCTGGCATCCCGGCTACTACCTGCCGTCGGCGGCCGGCGGCCTGATCGCCGGGGGCGCGAGCGCGGCGCTCGGTTTCGTCACGCTGTCCCACGTCCTGTTCGGGCTGGGGGTCGGCTCCTACCTGCTGCTCGGCTCGATCATCGGGCAACGGCTGTTCGTCGTGCCGGAGCTGCCGAAGCCGCTGCTGCCGACGATCGCGATCGAGCTCGCGCCGCCGGTGGTGGCGGCCAACTCCTGGTTCGCCATCAACGGCGGCCGGGTGGACACGACCGTGGCCGTCATCAGCGGTTTCGCCGTGCTGATGGTGCTGGCCCAGCTGAGGCTGATCCCGCTGTACCGGACGGCGCCGTTCGGCCCGGCCTACTGGGCCTTCTCCTTCCCCGTCGCCGCCGCCGTCACCTGCGGCGTGCACTGGCTCGCGGCCGAGCGCGTGCCCGGTGCGACCGGCCTCGGCTACGCGGTCGTCGGCCTGCTCAGCGCGGGGTTCCTGCTGCTCGCCGCGCAGACCGCCATCGCTCTGCGGAACGGCACGTACTTCCTCCGCGTCCCGGTGCCCGCCCAAGCCGGCCCGGCGACTACCGCGAAAGCAGCCGTTCCCGCTCCGCGTCCATAGCCCCCAGCCGGTCGCTGACCCAGTCGACATGCGGCAAGGTGCTGACCCAGCCACGACCGGTCCAGGCTTCCCACGGCCCCATCCACACGGCCGCTCTGACCGTAGCCAGCGCAGCACGCCTGAACACACGCCTCTTCATCGATCTCGCTCCCCGTCCCCGCATCAACCGGATGGAACATCATGGCGCCCGCCGGGCCGATGAACAGCCAGGGGCCGGACGATGGCGGGTCATGCTCGACCCGGCCGGCCACCCGTTCTGCCTATGCGACTGGAGCCAGCCGTTACATGAAACATGAAACCTCTGCCATCCGGCCAGACGCCGTTGGTCCAGCACCGTGATCACGAAGGATTTATGCCCTTATACGACAATTTTCCTTCGCCAAGACAAAATCATTCGTGATCATGGACCAGCGCCGCCGCACGGGGGTGTTGATGGTGCCAGCGAGCAGTGAAAGCAAAAGAGTCGCCCGCGACCGTTCGGGAAAACTGAATTTGACCTTCAGGAACAGGACACCGCCGCCGCCTACCGGGCCTGCCTGCCCAGCACCAGCACGCCGGCGGTGGCGAACATCCCGCCGTTGCCGAGCACCACGCTGATGTCGGGCCCGTCCACCTGCGCGGCCGCCTCGCCGCGGATCTGCCGCACGCCCTCCTGAATGGCGAACATCCCGTACATCCCCGTGTGGGTATAGGACAGCCCGCCGCCGTTGGTGTTCAGCGGCAGGGCGCCGCCCGGCTCCGTGTTTCCCTCGGCGATGAACGGCCCGCCCTCGCCCTTGCCGACGAAGCCGAGCGCCTCCAGGCCGTAGATCGGGACGTGCGCGAACGCGTCGTAGATCATCAGGTGATTCACGTCGGCCGTGGTAATGCCCGCCTCGGCGAACGCCGCCCGGCCGGCCTGGCGGAACGCCTGCGACTCGGTGAAGTCGACCATCTGCGAGATCATCGGCGTCTCCGACGCCTCGCCGGTGCCGAGCACGTGCACCGGCGGCTTGGGGAAGTCGGCCGCGCGGTCGGCCGCGGTGACGACGAGGGCGCCGCCGCCGTCAGTCACCAGGCAGCATTCGAGCAGATGGAACGGGTAGGCGACGATCCGGGAGGCGAGCACGTCCTCGACCGTGATGATGTCGCGGAACATCGCCCGCGGGTTCTTGGCCGCCCACTGACGCTGCGCGACCGCGACGTACGCGAGCTGCTCCTGGGTGAGCCCGCAGGACTTCATGTACCGGAGCGCGGGGATCGTGAACGTCGTGGTCGGGCCCAGGGTGCCGTACGGCGCCTCGAACTGGCCGGCCGGGGACGACAGGTCGAGCCGGTACGGCGGCGCGCCGACCCGGGACCGGCCGGACTCGCCGTGGGTGATCAGGATCGTCCTGGCGTAGCCGGCCCTGATCGCGGCGACCGCGTGCCTGACGTGCAGTAGGAACGACGTGCCGCCGACCCCGGTGCCGTCGATCCAGTCCGGGTAGATGCCGAGCGCGTGCGCGACCTGGACCGGGCCGGGCGCGGACACGGTCGCGATCCCGTCGATGTCGCGCATGGTCAGGCCCGCGTCGGCGACCGCGTTCCTGGCCGCCTCGATGTGCAGCCCGAGGGTGGAGATGTGCGGCAGCCGCCCGATCTCGTCGGTCTCGGCCGCGCCGGCGATGATGACGCCCTGGTTGCTCACAAATCCTCCGACTCAGCAGGCATGAACACCGGCAGTGTGACCTCGCCCCGCCGCTCGAACGCGACTCGCAGCTCCATGTCGAGCTGCAGCGCCTCCGGGGTGGGCGCCACCCCGACCAGGTTGGTCATCATCCGCGGCCCCTCCGCCAGCTGCACGACCGCGATCGCGTAGGGGGCGTCGGCCTCGAAGCCGGGCGCGGGCCGGTGGTTGATCACGTAGGAGTAGAGCGTCGCCCGGCCGCTGGCGGTGAACCACTCGACGTTGCCTGATCCGCATGACGGGCAGAGCGGGCGGGGGTAGAAGTACGCCTCGCGGCAGTCCAGGCAGCGCTGGATCCGCAGCTCGCCCGCCGCCGCCCCGTCCCAGTAGGGCTGCGTCTCCGGTGTCGGGATCGGCACCGCCTTGTGGCGCGCGGGGGTGCTCACGCCTCCCTCCCGAGGATGGGCCCGAACGCCCGCTCGACCTGGTCGGCGAGCGCGTCGGGATCGTCCCACGGCCCGGTGCCGATGATGCGGCTGATCGGCTCGGGGTTGTTGTACAGCGAAACCTCGTAGCCCATCGAGTGGATGACCCGGCCGGTGATCCAGCCCGACCGCTCCGACGCCAGGTAGGCCACAATCGGCGCCACGTTGTCAGGCGAGCGCTCGTCCGCGGCGTCGGCCGCGGCCGGACGGCGGCGGCGATCGGTCGGCACCGACGCGGTCATCCGGGTCGCCGCGCCGGGCGAGATCGCGTTCACCGTCACCCCGTACTTGGCCAGCGAGTGGGCCGACGAGTAGGTCAGCCCGACGATGCCCATCTTGGCCGCCGCGTAGTTAGGCTGGCCGGGCGCCCCGTGCAGGCCGGAGACCGAGGTGAAGTTGATGATCCGGTTCTGCGCGGTCTCGTCCCGCAGCGAGCGCCAGTGCGCGGACGCGAACCTGGTCGTGTTGAACGTCCCCTTGAGGTGCACCCGGATGACGTCGTCCCACTCGGTCTCGGTCATGTTGAAGACCATCCGGTCGCGCAGGATGCCGGCCACGTTGACGAGCACGTCGAGTCGGCCGAACTGATCGATCGCGCCCGCGATCAGGCCCTCAGCCGCGGCGAAGTCGGAGATGTCGGCCCCGTTGACGACCGCCTTGCCGCCCGCCTCGGCGATCTCGGCCACCACCTGGTTGGCCGGCCCGGCGTCCTGCCCGGACCCGTCCATCTCCGCCCCGAGGTCGTTGACCACGACCGAGGCGCCCTCGCTGGCCAGCAGCTTCGCCACCGACCGGCCGATTCCGCGGCCGGCTCCGGTGACGATCGCCACCCGCCCGTCCAGTCGCGCCATGCCGCCTCACCAGACCCTTTCCGAATGCGGGGCTTCCGAATCCACAGTCCAAACGTTAGCGTAAGACTGAACGCGTTTCTAGAACGAACTACGGTAACTGGGACCCCCCGAAGGGACTGAGGCATGATCGACTTCTCACTGTCGGACGAGGAGCGGGCCGTCCGCGACACGATCAGGCAGTTCATCCAGCAGGAGGTCATGCCGCTCGAGGACCAGGTGCTGCGCAACGAGCGCAGCGGCCTGCCCCCGCTCGAGCCCGGCCAGCTGGCCGAGCTCCAGCGCAAGGCCAAGGCCGGCGGCTGGTGGGGCATCAACACGCCCGAGCAGTACGGCGGCATCGCCCTCGGCCCGGTGATGTCGGCGATCGTGGCGATGGAGACCGGCCGGACGTTCGTCCCGTTCCGGTTCGGCGGCTCGGCCGACAACATCCTCTACGCCGGCACCGACGAGCAGAAGCGGCAGTACCTCATCCCCACCATCAACGGCGAGCGCCGCAGCTGCTTCGCGATCACCGAGCCGGGGGCGGGCTCGGACGCCCGCAACATCAGAACCCGGGCGGTCAAGGACGGCGGCGACTGGGTGATCAACGGCGAGAAGACGTTCATCACCGGCGGCAACGAGGCCGACTTCGTCATGGTCTTCGCCGTCACCGACCCCGCCAAGGGCGCCGACGGCGGCGTGACCTGCTTTCTGGTCGACCGCGACATGGGCTGGAAGTCGGAGCCGATCCCGACGATGGGCGAGTGGGGGCCCGCGTCGCTGGTGTTCGAGGACGTCCGGGTCCCGTCGCAGAACATCCTGGGCGAGCTTGGCCACGGGTTCGCGCTCGCCATGCAGTGGATCGGCAACGGCCGCTACATGATCCCGGCCCGCGCCATCGGCTCGGCCGAGCGGCTGCTGGGGATGGCGATCGAGCACGCCAAGAACCGGGTCTCGATGGGCCACCCGATCGCCGACTACCAGGCGATCCAGTGGCAGATCGCCGACTCCCACGTCGAGATCGAGTCGGTCAAGTGGCTCACCCTGCACGCCGCCTGGCAGCTCCAGAACGGGCGCGACAACCGGCACGCCTCCTCGGTCGCCAAGCTGTCCGGGGCGGTGATGGCCAACCAGGTCGTCGACCGGGTGCTGCAGATCCACGGCGGCATGGGCTACACCAAGGAGCTGCCGATCGAGCGCTGGTACCGGGAGCTGCGGCTGCTGCGGATCTTCGAGGGCACCGACGAGATCCAGCGCCGGACGATCGCCAGAAACCTCATCAAGGGCCACGTCAAGCTCGGCCAGCTCGGCGACTGATGGCGGACGTCAGCGCAGCCGACGTCGACCAGGTTCGCCGGCTGTTCAACCCGAGGTCGGTCGCGCTGATCGGCGCGACCGACAAGTCCCGCTGGTCCTGGAGCATCTTCGGCAACCTCGCCCTGCACGGGTTCGCCGGGCCGGTGTACCTCGTCAACCCCCGCGGCGTCCCGGTGCACGGCCGCGACAGCTACCGAAGCGTCGCCGACCTGCCCGAGCCGGTCGACCTCGCGTTCGTCATGGTGCCGACCTCGGCCGTGCTCGGCGTGCTGACCGAGGTGGCCGACGTCGGCATCCCGTCCGTGGTCCTGCTGACCTCCGGCTTTGCCGAGGTGGGGGAGGAGGGCGCCGAGCTCGAGCGGCAGGTGGTGGAGCTGGCCCGCCGCCGGGGACTCACGATCCTCGGCCCCAACGGCAACGGGTTCATCAACGCCGCCGCCCGCATCACCCCCTACGGCCTGCCGATCGACGACCCGCTGCTGAGCGGCCCGGTCGGGGTGGTGCTGCAGAGCGGGGCCCTCGCCAGCTCGGTGCTCACGTTCGCGCAGACCCGCAACGTCGGGGTCAGCCTGCTGGTGTCGATGGGCAACGAGTCGATGGTGTCGATGACCGACGTCATGCGCTACCTCATCGACGACGAGGCCACCCGCGTGATCGCGCTGTTCATCGAGTCGGTCCGCCACACCGGCGAGTTCATCGCCCTCGCCCGCGAGGCGCTGGCCACGGGCAAGCCGGTCGTCGCGATCAAGGTCGGCCGCAGCCAGACCGGCGCCCGGGTCGCCCGCGCCCACACCGGCTCCCTGGTCGGCGACGACGCGGTCGTCGACGCGGTGTTCAGCCAGCACGGGGTGATCCGGGTCGACTCCCTGGAGGACCTCATCATCACGGCCGGGCTGCTGGCCGCGACCGGCCCGCTGCCCGGCAACCGGTTCGGCTTCGTGACCGCCTCCGGCGGCGCCAGCGAGATCATCGCCGACCGGGCCGAGGACGAGGGCATCGAGATCCCCGAGTTCGCGCGCGAGACCGTGGAACGGTTGCGGCAGGTAGTGCCCGAGTTCGCCGCCACCCAGAACCCGGTCGACGTCACCGGCTACATCCTCGTCGACCGGAACCTGCAGCGCAACGCGCTCACCGCCGTGCACGACGACCCCAGCCTGGACGCGCTCGTGCTCGTCTCCGACCTGCCGCGGACCCTGCCGGCCGATCCGACGCTGATCATCGACGGCTACCGGCAGACCGGCGAGCTGATCCGGCGCAGCGCCAAGCCGATCGTGGTGATGGGCAACACGCTGACCGACATCACCCCGGTCGGCCGCGACGTGGCCAGCCAGACTGGCTATCCCGGCGTGCTCGGCGGCATCCACCACGGCCTGACCGCGCTCGGCCGGGCGGTGCGCTGGTCGGAGGTATACCGGGCGGCGCTGGCCGCACCGGCCCCGGCGTCGCCGGCCGTGTCGCCGCTGGCGCTGCCGGACGACCCCGGCGCCTCCTGGTCGGAGTACCGCGCCTCCGCCTTCGTGGCCGAGCACGGGATCCCGGTCGTGCCCGGCGTGCTCGCGACCGACCCGATCGCGGCGGCCGAGGCCGCCAACGCGCTCGGGTACCCCGTCGTCGTCAAGCTCGCCGCCGATGAGATCGAGCACAAGAGCGACATCGGCGGGGTCAAGGTCGGGCTGCGCGACCCGGCTGAGGTCATGGCGGCCTACGCCGACGTCGTCAGCGCCGGAAGGGAAGTCGGTGCCGACGTGGCCGGCGCGCTGATCCAGCCGCAGCGCGAGGGCGGCATCGAGCTGCTCGTCGGCATCCTCAGCGACCCGGTCTGGGGGCAGGTCCTCGCCGTCGGCCTCGGCGGGGTCTGGGTGGAGATCCTGCGCGACACCGCCGTCCGGGTGCTCCCGGTCGACCGCGACCAGATCCGCCAGGCGCTCCGCAGCCTGCGCGGCGCCCAGCTGTTCGACGGCCACCGCGGCACCGAGAAGGCCGACCTCGACGCCGTCGCCGACGCCATCGCGGCCGTCGCCGCGCTGGCCGGCCGGCTCGGCGACCGGCTCGAGGCGCTTGAGATCAACCCCCTGCTGGTCCGAGGATCCCAGGTCGAGGCCCTCGACACGCTCATCACCTGGCGAAAAATCGAATCAAAATCATTATTCCGAACGGACCCGTGACTCCGCCTATCATCCCAATGACACCTGAGTCCTAGGAGGGCGGCGATGGAACCAGCACCAGCACCGTCACCAGCACCGCGCCAGCCGGGCACCAAGGCCGCGGGCTCCTGGCAGTGGGCCCGCACCGCGGGCACCCAGCGGGCGCTGCTCGACGCCGCCCGGGCGGTCTTCGTCTCCCGCGGCTTCGCCGACGCCAGCATCGCCGAGGTGGTCCGCCGGGCAGACTCCAGCGTAGGCAGCCTCTATCACCACTTCGGCGGCAAGAGCGAGCTGTTCATCGCGCTCTGGCAGGAGCACCAGGCAGCGCACGAGGAGGCCGCGAGCAGCGCCGTCGGGCAGGCCAAGCGGGCGGGCGTGACCGACCCGTTCGAGCTGTTCTCGGTCGGCGCGCGGGCGTATCTCGACGGCAGCTGGCAGCGCCGGGACCTGGTGCTGCTGTTCTTCAACGGCGACGGCCCGCCCGGCTTCGAGCTGATGAAGCGCCGTCGCGGGCACGAGTGGATCGTGCAGAACGACACCCTGCTGCAGCTGTCGGAGAACGCGTTCGAACGGCTCTACGCGAGCATCCTGACCTCGCTCATCGGCGAGGGCGCGCGCGAGGTCGCCGCGGCCGGCACCCGACGGCAGGCCAACAAGATCATCGACGCGGTGATGGAGTACGTGCGCCGGCTGATGGCGGACGGGCCCTGGAAGCCGCCCGCCGCCGTTCGCGGGAGGTAGCCCAAGCCGGGGGGAAAGCACATCCCGGGTTCAGGTGACCGAGGGGGTCGCGACCGCCCTGCAGTTGCGGCGAAGCTTTTCGCCGTCAGGCGTCGGCGAGCAACTCGATCACCGGCGCGAACCGGTCGGCGAACATGGCGTTGACCGAGACGTAGGACACGGCGGCGCGGTCCCGACGTCGCAGCAGCGTGTCCGCCATCTGCCGGGCGGACCCGACGAGGACGGTGATCGAGCCGTTGCGGATCAGGTCCCGGGGATCCGCTCCGAGCCAGGCGGCCGCCTGGGGCGGGTATTCGTCGCCGACCAGGGCGATGTTGAGGTTGAGTTCGAGCCGCTCAAACCGGTCCCCGGCGATCGCGGCGACCTGATGGGCCTTCGCCTCTAGATCCTCCTCGGTGCTGCGTGGCGGCAGGCCGAGCGCCAGCGTGTCCGCCGCCCGCGCGGCGAGGTCCAACATCCTCGGCCCGTCGCCGGCGACAAGCACCGCCGGCTGCGGCTGCTGTACGCCTCGGACGGCGTCGTGACCGGACGCCTCGTCCGCCCGGGCGAAGCGAGTGCGCACCGCTTGCAGCGTCTGCTCGATGCGGTCGATGCGTTCGCCTGGCGTGCCGAAGGGCACCCCGAGCCGGGCCGCATCCCGCTCGGCGTCCGGGCGGCCCGCGCCGAGTCCGAGTTCGAACCGGCCCCCGCTGAGCACGTCCAGGCTCGCGCTCTCCCAGGCCACGTCCCCCGGAGTGCGCAGCGGGCTCGCCAGTACGTACGTGCCGAGCCGGAGCGTGCTGGTCACCGCGGCGGCCGCGCTGAGCGCCTGGAACGGCGCGAACGTGCCGGTGCCGTCGGGGCACAGCAGCGTGGCGAAACCGAGTTGCTCGAGGTGGCGCGCGTTCGCCGCCCACTCCTGCCCGCTCCGCCCGAATCCGGCCACCGCCCCGAACCGGAACCTGCGCTCGTTGTTCATCTGACTGCCCTCAGGTAGATTATTCGACATCTAACACTTAGAACTCTAAAGCTTAGATATCGAATAATCAAGCAGTGCCGCCTGGAGATCGCAGGCGCAGGTCGCGGGCCAGCTGCCCGGCGTTGACGTGCGCGTAGTCGCGGTAGCAGTTGTTGAACACCACGTGCGTCTCGTCGGCGTCGGCGGCCAGCCGTCGGACGTTGCCGGCCCACGTCGCGAGCTCGTCGGCGTCGTATCGGTAGCGAAACCGCTCCTGGATGTCGTGGCTGTCCCACTGGTTCGAGTGCCCGTGAAGCCGCACCACGGCCAGGTCGCTGGTGGCGGCCAGCACCGGCGGGATCGAGTTCGAGTAGCCCTGCGGCTCGTCAACGCACACGTACGGCAGCCGGTGCGCGGACAGAAACCCGAGTGTCTCCTGCTGGTTGTCTGTCGGTCATCCAGGTGTGGTTGCGGAACTCCACGCAGACCCGCCGCGGGGCGACCCGCTCCGCGCAGGCGAGGATGTACTCCTTGTTCGACCGCGAGATCGGGAACCAGGGCGGGAACTGGAGCAGGATCGCGCCGAGCTTGCCCGCCTGGCGCAGCGGCTCGAGCGCCGCGAGGAACCGGTCCCAGGCCTCGCCGGTCACCTCCGGGTCGACGTCCTTGAGGTAGACGCGTTCCTTGCCCGTCTTGGCGGCGGCCTCCCGCAGGTCGGCGGGGAGCATCCGCACCGGGGTGGGGTGCTGGGTGAACAGGCTGAAGGCCTTGATGTTGAAGGTGAACCCGTCCGGGGTCCGCGCCGCCCAGGCCTCGGCGGTCCGCTCGGCGGGCAGCGCGTAGTAGGTCGAGTCCACCTCGACCAGCGGGAACTGGCTGGCGTAGTACCTCAGCCGCTTCTCCGGATTGCCGGCGTCGGGCGGGTACCAGCCGGAGTCGATCAGCGACTTGTCGGTCCACCCCGCCGTGCCGACCAGGATCTGTCCCATACCGGATCATGTCCCAGCGCGGCGGCCGGGCAAACCTCCGCTGCGCCCCCAGCCCCCGAAATCCGTGCGGGGTAGTAGGAGGGGAGCGTCGCGCACGCAGGCTGGTGTCGCCGGGCATGACGATCTATCCTGTCCGGCAATGCAGCGCTATGCCGCGATTGCGCTCGAAGGCGAGAGAGGTGCGGCCGATCGTGAACGAACAACCGCCCACGTGGCCGAGCGCCGTCACCGGAAGTCCCGCGGCCGTGCTCCCGGCCGGAGCCGAGGACGCGGTGCGGGTGATCACGGGCAGGTTGTCGCGCCAACTGGAGCCGACCGCCAAGCGCATGGTCAGCAGCTACCGTGGCACGATCCCGGACTACCGGCTGGCGGCCGATGACTTCCTTGACCGGGACGTGTATCCGGTATCGCTCACTGGGCTCCAGGTCACCGTCGGCCATCTGGAAAGCGGGCAGCGGGCGACGACGGATGAGTTCAGCGACGTCCGGGCCGGGGCGGCGCGGCGGGTGCACCAAGACGTAGCCCTGGAGTCTTTCCTGCACGCGGTGCGGTTGTGGGGAAAGGTCCTCTGGGAGAGCGTGCTTGGCTGCACTCACGCGGACGTGGCGGCGGAACGGGAGGCCGCGCTCATCATCGCGGGCCGGGTACTCGACCATGTCGACACCATGTCGGTCGCCGCCGCCCAGGGGTACCTGGATGAGCTCCAGACGGTGTGGAGCGACCGCGAGGTCATCCGGCATGACCTGCTGGAAGCGCTCATATCGGGCGACGGCGAATCCGAGCAGGTACGGAGGCTCGCCCGTTCGCTGCGCCTGCGGCTGAGCGAGAACTACATCGTCGTGGTCGTGCGTACCGTGGAGCAGCAGCCTGGTGAGCGCCGGCACACGATCGCTCAGCGGGTCATGCTGCGAGACGTCGTGGAGGGAATACGCGCCCGGCTCGTCCCGGCCGCCGGGTCGCTTCTCGTGGGCATCCGCCATGGAGAGGTCATCGCGCTCTACCCATTCGAGAGCCCGACCGAGCTCGCCACGACACGGCATCTGTGCTCCGCCCTGGCCCGCCATCTGGCGTACACGGACGCGGTAATCGGGATCAGCAGCTGCCACCAGGGGCTGGCGCCGCTCGCGACAAGTTACGCGGAAGCCCGGGAAGCGGTGGAGATAGCCGCAGGAAACGGCGCCAACGGCCGGGTGGTGGCATTCGATGAGGTGCTGATCGACTCGGTCGTCCGGGCCAGTCGCCACGCCAGCCGGATCCTCGACGCGACGATCGCGCCCCTGCTCGCGTATGACGTCGAGCACAAGGCCGAGCTGGTCCCCACCCTGCGCGCCTACGTCGAGACGGGGTTCAACCTGACCAGGTGCGCGGAAAGCCGGTGCGTGCACCCCAACACGATCGTCTACCGGCTGCGGCGAATCAAGGAGCTCACCGGCCGGGATCCGCACGTCCCTGACGACCTGCTGCTGCTGCAGCTCGGCCTGAAGCTGACCGGGGTCGACTCCGGAGAGTAACTACCCGCAACAGCCGCCCGGTTTGCAAATTCTGCAAATTACCACCCGGGAAGTCCTCGGTTTCGCGCATATTCCGCGGCTGCCGCCCGGCGCTACGGTCAATGCACATCGTCCGGAACCAACCACCCCAGCTGGGCTTATTTGCCGTGCCCGCATTCGCCGGGGGCAGCGAAATCGGAGGAGTTGCACATGGATACAACGCACAGACGAGCGGCACGTGGGCTGTTCAAGCGGGCCATCGCCCCCGCCGCGGCGGCCTGCGCCGTCCTGCTCGCCGCGGGATGCGCGAACTCGGCCGCGGCAGGCGGCGGCGCGGCCGCCTCGTCGCCCTCGTCCTCGTCCTCGTCCTCGTCCTCGCCATCGTCCTCGGGGGGGACGGAGACCATCGGGGTCGCTAGCTCGCTCAGCGGCCCGTTCGCGGACTACGGCACCGCCGGCCTGGACGGCGTCAAGCTCGCGGTGGCCAACATCAACTCTGGCGGGGGGCTGCTCGGCAAGAAGGTCAGCGTCGTGAGCGGGGACGATCAGCTCGACCCGGCGACCGGCGAGACCGTCACCCGCAACCTCATACTCAACGATCACGTGGCCGCGCTCTTCGGGTCGGTGTCCAGCGCGGTCGCCGCCGCGCAGGAACAGCTGGCCGGGCAGTACAAGGTACCGATCTTCTTTCACATCGCGAACGACGTCGGCCTGACCACGAAGACCTTCAACCAGTACGCCTTCGAGTTCTCGCCCAACACCGACATGGAGCCGGCCGCGGCGGCCTTGGCATTCGCCAAGGGTATCGGCCACGGGCCGGTCCGGATCGCGACGATCACCCCCAACTACAGCTTCGGGCTCGACACCGTCAGCGCGTTCCTGGCCGACCTGAAGAAGGACGGGGTTGCCTACCAGGTCACTGACCAGCAGACGCCCGCGCTCGGCGCAAGCTCGTTCACGTCGGAGATATCGGCGGTCCTGGCCTCCAAGCCCCAGTACGTGTTCGTCGGCGAGTACGGGGCGGATCTGATAACCCTGACCAAGCAGGGCCAGGGCCTCGGCCTGTTCACCAAGGCGAAGGTCGGCGCCATGTACGACGTGGAGGTCCTCCAGGCGCTCGGCTCCCAGGCGCCCGCGGGCGCGATCGCGTGGGACCGGGCGCCGTTCTGGACCGACAACAGCAGCGCGATGCAGAGCTTCGTCACCGCCTACAAGGCGGCCTACGGCAGTTACCCGTCCGAGTTCGCGATCACCGGGTACGCCGCTACCCAGGCGTGGGCGTGGGCCGTCAAGCAGGCGGGCAGCTTCGACGCGGGCAAGGTGGAGGCCGCGCTGAGCGGCGCCACCGTGCCGACAGTCCGGGGCGACATCACCATCCGCGCCTGCGACCACCAGGCAGAGGTGGCCGAGCAGGTCGGCACCATCGCGTCGAGCGTGAACCCCACCTACGGGGTGCGGCTGTGGAATCCGAACGTGCTCACCCCGAGCCCGGCCCAGCTCATCGAGCCCTGCTCTTAAGGGCCGTCCAGGAAGAGCCAATGAGCCAGTACCTGATTACGTTCCTCAGCGCGCTGACCGACGCGAGCTCCCTGTTCGTCGCGGCGGCGGGCCTGACGCTGGTGTTCGGCGCGCTGAGGATCATCAACATCGCGCACGGCAGCTTCTACGCCTTCGGCGCGTTCGGAGTGGCGACGCTGGTGGGCGCCGCGGCCGGCGGCTGGCGCTTCTGGCTGGCCCTGGTGGCCGTGCCGCTGGCCGTGGCCGCCCTCGGCGGGGGTCACGGAGGTCACCGTGCTGCGCCGGGTGTACCGCAAGGATCACCTGGCCCAGCTGGTGGTCACCTACGCGCTGTTCCTGATCTTCGGTGACATCGCGCTCCGGGTCTGGGGCAGCGCGGCCCGCAGCGTGCCCGTCCCGCCCGTCCTCGGCGGCTCCGTCTCCATCGGCGTCCGGCGAGTTCCCGGTCTACGACCTGTTCGCGATCGGCGTCGCGATCGTGGTCGGGCTGGGGTTGTGGGCGCTGCTGCAGCGGACCGCGCTGGGCTGGCGGATCCGGGCGGCGGTCGAGGACCGGGAGCTGCTAGCGAGCGCCGGGACCAACGTGCCGCTGCTGTTCACGACCGTGTTCGTCATCGGGACGCTGCTGGCAGGCCTGGCGGGAGCGCTCGCCGCGCCGCTTGAGTCGGTCTCGCCGGGGCTGGACGCGAGCATCATCATCTCCGCGTTCATCGTCTCGGTGATCGGCGGGCTCGGATCGATCGCCGGGGCCGCGATCGGCGCCGTCATCATCGCGCTGTTTAACACTGCGGGCGTCCTGTGGGCCCCGTCCTGGGAACCGGCGTTCATCTACCTCGCCATGATCGCGGTGCTCGCGCTCCGCCCGTGGGGACTACTCGGAACGGCGGAGCGCTGACGGACATGGAACCCCTCACCAACAATGTCGTTCATAAGGAGCAGCGGGTCGCGCCCGCGCTGGCTGGCTCGGCGCTGATCGTGGTCGTCCTGGCGCTGCTGCCCTTGATGATGGCCGCGGCCCCGTTGCTGGACGTGCAGAGCGCGATCGGGCTCGCGCTCTTCGCGTGCGCCACCAACCTGCTCATCGGCTACGGCGGGCTGGTGTCGTTCGGCCAAGGCGCCTTTTACGGAATCGGCGCCTACGTGGTCGCGCTCGCCTGGCTGCACCTGCACGCGTCGTTCTGGGTCAGCCTGGTGTGCGCTCCCATCGTGGGCGGCGTGGTGGCTCTCGTGGTCGGGCTGCTGGCGCTCCGCACCCGGCGGCTGTACTTCGCGCTGCTGACGCTGGCGGTATCGCAGCTGTTCTACGTCGTGGTGCAGCAACAGGAGCAGTTCACCGGCGGCGCGAACGGGGTGTTCGGGCCGATGGTGCCATCCTTCCTGGTCAATCCGGCCAACGGGTACTGGTTCACGCTCGCGGTCGTCGTCGTCGGCCTGCTCGTGCTGTGGCAGGTCACCCGCTCGCCGTTCGGCATGACGTTGCGCGCGATCAGGGAGAACCGCGAGCGCGCGGAGGCTCTCGGCGTCAACGTCTTCCGGCACCAGTTGCTGGCGTTCGTGATCTCCGGCGCATTCTGCGCCCTGGCCGGCGTGCTCTTCGTGGTCTACGACCAGTCGACCAACCCGAACCTGTTCAACTGGACCGAGTCCGGTTACCCGATCTTCATGGCGGTGCTCGGCGGCCAGTTCACCTTCCTCGGGCCGGCGCTCGGCGCGCTGATCTACGAGCAGGCGCGCGACGTGCTGCTGGCCAGCTTCACCGACTCGCAGCTGGTGTTCGGCTTCGTGCTGCTGGTGGTCGTGCTGGCCGCCCCGGACGGGGTGGCCGGCCTGCTCGGCCGCGGCGGACGTGTCCTGGCAGGCCGCTGGCGCGCCATTGCCCCTGCTCGCCTGGGCGGCATCCCCGGCGGCCAGGCGGACGGCGCCGACAACCCGGCCGGCGAAGCCGGCCAGCACGAAACGGTGGCACACTGATGGGCGCTCAGCCGCTGCTCGACGTCCACGGGCTGACCAAGGTGTTCGGCGGGTTCGCCGCCGTCTCCGAGGTCGACCTCGCGGTCCGGCCGGGCACTATCCACTCCGTTATCGGGCCCAACGGCGCGGGCAAGACCACGCTGTTCCGGCTGCTCACCGGGACCCACCGTCCGACCAGCGGCACGATCCGCTTCGACGGCAGGGACATGGGCGGCGCCCTGCCCCATGCCGTCAGCCGTCGCGGCCTGGCCCAGTCGTTCCAGATCACGAACGTCTTCCCGCGGCTGACCGTGCTTGAGTCGGTGCAGGTCGCGGTCCTGGCCCGACACCGGCGGACCTGGAACCTCGTCTCCACGCGGCAGCGTACGGTCAGCGCAGAGGCAACGGAACTGCTCGGCGAGGTTGGCCTGGCCACGGTCGCGGACGCGCAGGCCCAGACTCTGTCCCACGGCGACCAGCGGATTCTCGAGGTCGCGCTGGCGCTGGCGACACGCCCCCGCCTGCTGCTGCTTGACGAGCCCACTGCGGGCATGTCCCCCGCGGAAACCGGCCGGATGGTCAGCCTGGTGACCGGTCTGGCCGAGGCACGGGGCCTGACCGTGGTGCTCTCTGAGCACGACATGGACATCGTGTTCGGCATTTCCGACGAGGTGACCGTGATGCACCGAGGCAGCGTGATATCCCGCGGGACGCCCGCCGAGGTCCAGCAGGACCCGCAGGTGACCGAGGTCTATCTAGGAGGCGAGCAGTGAGGCTGGTTCTCGAGGACGTGCACACCTACTACGGGCAGAGCCACATCATCCAGGGAATCTCGCTCACCGTAGGGGAGGGAGAGGTGGTGGCCCTGCTCGGCCGCAACGGGGCGGGCAAGACCACCACCATGCGGACCGTTACCGGGCTGACCCGGCTGCGGCGCGGTCGCGTGCTGCTCGACGGCACGGACATCTCGCGTCTGGCGCCGCACCGCATCGCCCACGCCGGGGTGGCGTACGTGCCGAGTGGGAGGCGATGCTTCGGCACGCTGACGGTCCGGCAGAACCTCGGGCTCGCCCTGCGCGATGCCCGTAAGCCTGGGCGGGGCGAGGACGCGGCCGAACTGCCACCGTGGACGCTTGAGCGGGTGCTCGCCACCTTCCCCAAGCTGGGGGAACTCGCCGGACGGCGGGCCGGCTTCCTGTCCGGTGGCGAGCAGCAGATGCTCAAGCTGGCGCGGGCGCTGCTCGCGCGACCGCGGCTGCTGCTGCTCGACGAGCCCACCGAAGGGCTTGCGCCGGTGGTGGTGGGGCAGATGCGGAGCTGGATCGAGCTGATCAAGGCCGAGCGGATGAGCATCCTGCTCAGCGAGCAGAACAGCCTATTCGCCCTGCACCTGGCCGACCGCGGCTACATCCTCGGCAAGGGCCGCATCGAACATGAGGCGGCGGCGCAGAAACTCGCCGAGAGCCAGGAGGTCCGTGTTCACCTCGGCGTTGCCGAGCGCCGGACGCACGGCCACCAGAGACCCTTGCCGGCACCCGACCGTGATGGCAGCACCGCCCCATGAAACGGAAGACTCCGCCCATGGGGATGACCGATGTCCCGCTGAACTCGTGGCTCCTGTTCAGCCATGCGGCCACGCATTTCGCCGGCACCGAGGTAGTGACCCGTCTGCTAACGGGCGAGGTGCACCGCTACACCTACGCGGACTTCGCCCGCCGTGCCCAGCAGCTGATGCAGGCCCTGGACCGGCTCGGTATTCCTGAGGGGGAACGCATCGCCACGCTCGGCTGGAACAGCTACCGGCACCTGGAGTGCTACTTCGGCGTTCCCTGCACCGGACGGGTGCTGCACACCCTCAACGTGCGGCTGTCCCCGGCCGAGCTCGGCTGGATCATCGCGGACGCCGACGACCGCGCGATCTTCGTCGACGCCGACCTGCTGCCGCTGCTTGAGCAGGTGCCTCGGCGCGACCTGCAGGGAGTGCGGCACATCGTCGTCTTCTCCGACACCGCGCCCGACTCCCCGCTGCCCGGCCTGATCAGCTACGAGGAACTGATCGGAGGCGAGTCCGGCGTCTACCCGCGCACGCCAGTCGACGAGCGGGCCCCGCTGGGCATCTGCTATACCTCCGGCACCACCGGCAGGCCGAAGGGCGTCGTGTACACGCACCGGTCGACGGTGCTGCACTCCTACGCGGTTAGCTCCGGCGCGGGCATGGGGATCGGCCCGCGGGATTGCGTGCTTCCGGTTGTCCCCATGTTCCACGCCAACGCCTGGGGGATGCCGCACGCGGCCGTCGGCGTGGGCGCCAAGCAGGTCTTCCTGGCCGGGCCGTTCGACGCGGCGGCGATGACCGAGATGTGCGTGCAGGAGCAGGTGACCGTCACCGCCGGCGTGCCTACGGTATGGCTAGCCGTCGCCGACGAACTCGCCGGCCACCGGAGCCCGCTGCCGGCCCTGCGGCACATCTTCTGCGGCGGCAGCCAGCCGCCGCGCGCGCTGATCGAACGGTACCTGCGTGACTTCGGCATCGAGATCGTCCAGGTCTGGGGGATGACCGAGACCTCGCCGCTGGCCAGCATTGCCTGGCCCAAGCACGCCATGCGTGGGTGGGACCCTGACCGGCTGACCACCCACGTGCGCACCCAGGCCGGGCTGCCGCTCCCCGGGGTGGACATCGTCATCCGCGACGCGGAGGGCAAGGAGGTGCCGTTCGACGGCGTCACCCTGGGCGATCTGCATGTCCGCGGTCCCTGGGTCGCCGACGGCTACTGGAAGGACGCCGGGCCGCAGGAGTTCGCCGACGACGGCTGGTTCCGCACCGGCGACGTCGCGATCGGCTCACCCGACGGGTACTTCGTCATCGCCGACCGGTCCAAGGACCTCATCAAGTCGGGCGGTGAGTGGATTTCCTCGGTGGACATGGAGGCCGACATCATGGCCATGCCCCAGGTAGCCGAGGCCGCTGTGGTGGCCGTGCCCGATCCGAAGTGGCAGGAGCGACCGCTCGCGTTCATCGTGCCCAACGGAGCCGAGGTGACTCTCGACGCGGTGCGCGTCCATCTCGAGTCGCTGGGCTGGGCCAGGTGGCAGCTCCCCGACCGGATGCAGGTCATCGACCGTATCCCCACCACCAGCGTCGGCAAATTCGACAAAAAGGCACTGCGGGGCCTGCTGCAGGCCGACCAGCGGGGTTGACAGCCGCCGCTTGTCCGGCAAAACTCAGAAGTGATTCACCTCTCATGCGTTGCCTTTTGACTGCAGCTGGACGGTGTCAACGGTGATTGGCGACACGATTTCGCGCGCATCGCGCCGACAGGTGTGTGTCTTTCACATGCTTCACGGGTTAACAGCGGGTTTCGTCACCATTTCAGGGGCTGCGCGGCCGACGTACGTTCGCGCAAAGGGACAACAGTTCCACTCGCTCAGGAGGTACGAAAAACGATGATCCCGCCCATTCCACGCGCCAGAAACTGGCGGCGCCGATTGCTGGCGCTACCCATCGCCGCCGCCGCGGCCCTGATCGCGGGGCTGATCGTGACAGCCCAGCCCGCCGCCGCGGCAGGCACGTTCGCCCAGGTGTCTAGCTTCGGTTCCAACCCGGGCAGCCTCAACATGTACAGCTACGTACCGTCCGGGCTGCCCGCCAACGCGCCGCTGGTCGTGGCACTGCACGGCTGCACCCAGTCGGCGACTGACTACTACAACAACTCCGGCTGGTCGAAGATCGCCGACGAGTTCGGCTTCGCCGTGGTCTTCGCCGAGCAGCCGTCCACGTCCAATCCCATCATTAACTGCTTCGACTGGGGTACGCCGTCCGACGACAGCCGCGGCGACGGCGAGGCGGAGTCGATCTACCAGATGGTCCAGTACGCGGAGTCCAACTACCATGTGAACTCCAGCCGCATCTACATCACCGGCCTGTCCGCGGGCGCCGGCATGACCTCTGACATGCTCGCCGACTACCCGGACGTGTTCGCCGGAGGCTCGATCGACTCCGGGCCGCCCGCGCAGTGCTCCACCAGCGGCATCTACAACACCAACTGCACCTCGGGAACCACCAGCAACACCCCGCAGCAATGGGGCAACCTGGCGCGCGGCTCCGACTCAGGCTACAGCGGGCCATACCCGCGGGTCGCGATCTGGCAAGGCTCCTCCGACACCACGGTCAACCCGGCCGCGCTGACCGAGAACATGGACCAGTGGACCAACGTCTGGGGAATCAGCCAGACGGCGTCCAGCACCCAGAGCCTGACCGGCGGCACCACCGAGAACATCTACAACGACTCCAGCGGCAACCCGGCCGTCGCGACGTTCTCGGTGTCCGGCATGACGCACGGGCTGGCCGTCAACCCCGGCTCCGCGAACAACCAGTGCGGCGCCACCGGAACCTATTACCTCAACTACATCTGCTCCAGCTACTACACGGCGCTGTTCTGGGGGCTCAACAACTCCGGCGCGTCGCCGTCACCTTCCTCGAGTCCTACGACATCGCCGACTTCTTCGCCGACCCCGACCCAGACCCCGACGCCCACTCCCACGCCGACTCCGACACCGCTCGGGTGCTGGACGACCAACAACTACGCGCAGGTGGTCGCCGGCCGTGCGACCCAGAGGCTCGGGTACGTCTACGCCGACGGCTCACAACAGAACATGGGCCTCTACAACCTCTATCAGGTCACCTCGCTTGAGGAGACGAGTCCCGGCTACTACGTGATTGTCAGCAGTTGTCCGTCGTAGCTAACCGCCGCGGATAGCACCAGGCCCGCCCGCATATCGCTGCGGGCGGGCCGTCCGCAACCGGATCGTGCAGGAGGTGCAGTGGGAGCCGACAACATCGCCGGCGCGTGCGCGGATCCTTCCGCTTCGTTCAGCCGTGTCTTTCTGGATCTGCTCAGTATTGAGTCGCCGGCCGCGGACTTCGAGCGGCCGATCCTCGAGGCCTGCGCGGCCGGAGCGACGCCCGACATGCTGGCCGAACTCGAGGCCGCCAAGCTGGTCGCACTGCATATCCGGACCGAGCTTGAGGAGCGCCGCCGCCGGGAGGCCGAGCTCGCCGCGCTGTTCGATACCGCCAGCGATCTTGCCGCCCTGCACGACCTGGACTCGGTGCTGCGCGCGATCGTCCGCCGGGCCCGCCTGCTGCTCGGCAGCGACATGGCCTACCTCACGCTGCACGACCACGGCGCCGGGGACACGTACATGCGGGTCACCATCGGATCCGTGTCCGCCTACTTCCAGCAGGTCCGCCTCGGCATGGGTGAAGGGCTGGGCGGACTGGTGGCGGAGCGGGTAGCCCCGTACGCCACCTCCAGCTACTTCACCGACGAGCAGCTCCTGCATACCCCCGCGATCGACCGGGCGGTACGCGAGGAAGGCCTGGTCTCGATCCTGGGCGTGCCGCTGCTGCTGAGCAAGTCGGTCATTGGCGTGCTGTTCGCGGGGGACCGGCGAACCCGCACGTTCGGTGCGCAGGACGTGTCGCTGCTGTCCTCGCTGGCTGCGCACGCCGCGATCGCGATCGACGCGGCCAACCTGCTGGAAGACACCCGGACTGCGCTCGAGGAGCTGAACACGGCGAATGAGCTGCTGAAAGAGCACAGCGCGGCGGTCGAGCGGGCGTCGCAGGCCCACAAACTGTTCACTGAGCTCGTCCTTTCCGGCGGCCGGCCGGCGACATCGCTGCCGCGGTCGCAGCCCTGCTCAGCCGGGATGTGGTCATCCTCGATGAGCAGGACAATCCCGTAGCCTGCAGCGGGCACCCGCCGCTGGATGATCCCGGGCTGGCACGCGCGGTCGCCCGGGCCCGGAGCGCCCGCCGGGCCGTGTGCGCGGAGACCTTCTGGGCGGTCCCCGCGACCGCGGGCTCCGAGCACCTCGGGACGCTGGCGCTGCGATCCGGGCCGGATCTCCCCGAGGGCGACCGGCTCATCCTTGAGCGCGCCGCCATGGTGACCGCGTTGCTGCTCCTACTGCGCCGATCGGTGGTAGAAGCCGAGCACCAGGTGCGCGGGGAACTGCTCAGCGACCTGCTGGTCGCGCCGCACCAGGACACGAAATCGCTCTGCGCGCGCGGGCTACGGCTCGGCGTGGACCTGGACCGGCCGCACTTGGTGGTCGTCGTGCATGCCGAGGCGGAGCTGTGGCCCAGGCTCAGGGCCGCCGCGGCTCACCTCGCAGCGACCCGACACGGTCTAGCCGGGGAACACGATGGCCGCGCGGTGCTGCTGCTACCGGGGACTGACGCCGCCGCGGCCGCACCGGACGTGGCGGCCGTGCTCAGCCATACGGTGCGCGGGCAGGTCACCGTGGGCGCCGCCGGGCCGAGCAGCTGCCCGTCCACCGTCGTCGGCGCGTACTCGCAGGCCTGTCGGTGCGTCGAGGCGCTGCTGGCGCTGGGCAGGCAGGGCACGGCTGCGACGCTGGGCGAACTGGGATTCCTGGGCATGCTGCTGTCCGACCACAAGGACGTTCCCGGGTTCATCCGGTCGGTGATCGGCTGTCTGCTCGACTACGACGCGCGCAAGGGCACTGACCTGGTCCAGACCGTGGAGGCGTATTTCAGCTCCGGCGGCAACGTCACCAGGGCCAAGGACACCCTCCACGTGCATGTGAACACCGTCACGCAACGCCTGGACCGCATCACCAGCCTGCTCGGCGAGGACTGGCAGCTTGGCGAGCGGGCGCTGGAGATCCGACTCGCCGTGTACCTGTACCGACTCCGCGCCGGAGGCCGGCCGGGTGATCACCGGAAATAAGCAGGGTGGCCGTCATCGAAATGTGTCTGAAATGAACGTTGACGCCTCCTGAACTCGGTTTTACAGTGCTAACTAATATCTGAATCACCTCTCATATCTCATGGAGGAGACGTGGGCGGCATGCGTTCGAGACAAGCAGACCAGACGGCGAGAGTGCGGCTTTCTATGCCGAGGCACAGGATGATGGCGGCCGCAGCGGGGATCGCGGCGATGGCCCTGGCGATTGCCGCCTGTGCCTCTTCGCCGTCTAGCTCCGCGGGCGGCACCGCAACGACAGGGGACGGGAACAGTGCCAGCGGCACCCCGGTCAAGGTCGGCATGATCTACGAGAAGACCGGCATCTACTCCGCCTACGCGCAGGAATACCAGCAGGGATTCCAGATCGGACTGAACTACGCGACCCAGGGGACCGGCAAGGTCAACGGGCACCCGGTGCAGGTGACCTGGGATGACGACGCGGACAGCGCCACCACGGCGGTGACCGACTTCAAGAGCCTGGTCGGCGCGGGTTACAAAATCATCGGTGGCACCGCCGACTCCGGCATCGCGACCGAGCTGGCCCCGCTCGCCGCGCAGAACCAGGTGCTCTACGTCTCCGGCCCGGCGGCGGCCGACCAGCTCACCGCTGCCAACAAGTACACCTTCCGGTCCGGCAGGCAGACCTACCAGGACGTGATGGCGGCGAAGTCATTCGTCGCGAACGCGGGCAGCGGGCAGAAGATCGTCGTGCTGGCGCAGGACTACGCGTTCGGCGAGTCGTACGTGACCGACGCCCAGAAGGTGTTCGGCTCGATCGGCGACAAGGTCACGCCCGTCCTCGTCCCGCTCACCACGACGGACTTCACCCCGACCGCGCTCCGGGTCAAGGCGCTGCACCCGGGCCTGATCTTCCTCGCCTGGGCCGGCACCACCGGCGCCGCGCTGGCGCAGGCGCTCGACCAGCAGGGCGACTTCAACGGCACCAAGGTCGTGACCGGCCTCGCCAACATCGCGACCTATCCCTTCTACGGGGCGGCGGGCGCGAAGTTCGACTACCTGTCGCTGTACCTCTACCAAGGCTCGGGTAACGCCGCCAACGACTACCTCATCAGCCAGATGAAGGCTAAGTACAGCGGCGTGCCTGACCTGTTCACGCCGGACGGGTTCGTCGCCGCGCAGATGATCGTGCACGCCATCCAGGCGAGTGGCGGTACTGACGTGAACTCGATGATCAGCGCGCTGTCCGGCTGGACGTTCCTCGCACCCAAGGGCGAACAGCAGATCCGCGCCTCCGACCACGCGATGCTTCAGCCGATGTTCCAGGTGAAGCTCACCGAGGCCAGCAGCACCGACTTCACGCCATCGGTCCTGTCCACCTTGCCGAGCAATGCCACCGCGCCGTCGGCGTCGGCGAACCTCGGCAGCTGAGCGGCAGGCTGAGCAGGTGATCACGGCTGACAAGCGCGCCAGCGCTCACGATAACGGGACTCGGCTTCGCCGTCGGCGGGGTGGGCGTGCTCGATGACGTGGACCTGGCCGTCGCCGAGGGCGAGTTCCTCGGCATCATCGGCCCGAACGGCGCGGGCAAGACCACATTGTTCAACCTGCTCAGCGGCCTGCTGCGCCCGTCTGCGGGCAGCATAGAACTGGCCGGGCGCGATATCACCGGGCTCACCCCGGATCGTCGCGCCCGGCTCGGCCTGGGGCGCACGTTCCAGACGTCGATGCTGTTCGATGCGCTGCCGGCCGCCGAGAACGTCCGGCTGGCGGCGCAGGCGCGCCTCGGCGGCAGCGGGCGCTGGTGGCACCGGCCGCGCCGGCAGGACCAGGCGAGCGCCCGGGCGGGCGAAGCGATCGACGCGGTCGGCCTCACGGCGCTGGCGAACCGCCCGGCACGGGTTCTGTCCCATGGCGACAAGCGCAAGCTCGAGCTGGCCGTCCTCATGGCCGGTGACGCGAACGTCCTGCTGCTCGACGAGCCGATGGCCGGCGTTAACAGCGAGGACGTTCCTGGCCTGACCGAGCTGATCGGGCGCCTGCACCAGCAAGGCCGGACCGTGCTCATGGTCGAGCACCACATCTCGGTCGTCCTCGGCCTCGCCCAGCGGGTCGCTGTCTTGCACCACGGGACGCTGCTCGCGCACGGCACTCCGGACGAGGTCATGGCGGATGACACCGTCCAGGGCGCCTACCTTGGAGAACCACTGTGATGAGAGCAAGCGAAGCCAACGGCGGGGATGCCAGCGACCGGAACCGCGGAGCCCGCCGTGGACGTCAAGGGCCTGCGGGTGACCATCCAGGGCTCGCTCGTCCTGCAGGGCGTCGATCTCACCGTTGCGCGAGGGGAAGTGACGGCCCTGCTCGGCCGCAACGGGGTCGGCAAGACCACGACCCTTCGCGCCCTGATCGGCCTGCAGGCCGGCTCCGGGAACGTGCGAATTCTCGGTCACGCGACACGAGGCTGGCCGGTACACAAAATTATCCGCCTCGGCATCGGCTACGTCCCCGAGGACCGTGACGTGTTCGCGAAGCTAACGGTGGCGGAGAACCTCCGGATCGCGCAGACCGCGCAAACCACCACTGCGGACTACGACCGCGTCTACGCTCTTTTCCCCGAACTCAAGGTGAGGCACAGGCAGCTGGCCGGCACCTTGTCCGGCGGCCAGCAGCAGATGCTCGCGATCGGCCGGGTCCTCCTCACCGAGAGAGCGCTGCTCCTCGTCGACGAGCCCACCAAGGGCCTATCACCGAAGTTCGTCTCAGAAGTCGTAGACGCCCTGGAGCGCGTGAGAGACACCGCGACGATCCTCATAGTCGAGCAGAACGTTCACGTCGTCCGCCGGCTCGCCCAGCATGTCGTCGTCCTCGACCACGGCACGGTGGCGCACACAGGCGATGCGAGCGAACTGAAAGACGAGAACCTGGTGCGCCGTCTGCTGGGGGTCGCCCGGTGAGCACCTTCGTCGCCATCACCATCAGCGGCCTTGCCCTCGGCGCGATGTACTTCCTTGTCGCGTCCGGCCTGTCACTGATCTACGGCCTGATGGAGGTGCTGAACTTCGCGCACGGCGTGTTCCTCACGCTCGGCGCGTACGCAGGCTGGGCCGCTGCGCAGTACCTTCCGCAGCGGGGCTGGACCTTCATCGTCACCGCGCTCGCCGCCACCGTGGCCGGAGCCGCGGTCGCCGCGGTCACGGAACTCCTGCTCATCCGCCCGCTTTACGGCAAGCCAGTCAGCCAGATCCTCGTCACCATCGGCCTCGACCTGGCCCTGGTCGGGCTGCTGCTCGGGGGCTTCGGCAGCGACTCGCGCGCCATCGCGGTCCCGGGTTGGCTGACGGCGGTCACCACCATCGGCTCCGAACACATCCCGAACGGCGACTGGCTTTCCCTCGGCCTCGGCCTGGCTGTCCTCGGGGCCCTGACCTGGTTCTTGCGCTACACCCGGTACGGCATCATCATCCGGGCGGGTGCGGAAAACCGCGACATGGTGAGTGCTCTCGGCATTGACGTCGGTCGCGCGTTCACGCTGGTGTTCGCTATCGGCGGCGCTGCGGCCGGCCTCGCTGGCCTGCTCAACTCCGTGGTCTTCAGCAGCGCGCTGGTCGACCCGACGCAGGGCGACCAGCTCCTGATCTTCGCCTTCATCGTGGTCGTCATCGGCGGCCTCGGCTCGATCACCGGGTCGGCCATCGCCGCTCTGCTAGTCGGCCTGGTCCAGGTGTACGTGACCTTCTACGCCAATGGCGGCGGCCTGGCGCAGCTCGGCAATATGTCGGTTGTGCTGGTACTGGCGATTGTGCTGCTCGTGCGCCCGCGCGGACTGCTCGGGAGGACGGCATGACGAACGTGCTCGCCAGGCTCACCCAACGTCCGCAGGCCACGGAGACGAGACGGTCGGCGGCAGGGCGAGTCGCAGGTGTCGTGTTGCTGGTAATCGGGGTTGTTCTTCCGTTCTGCAGCCTGATCGTGCCCTGGGTACTGCCGGGAACAGTGGACGTCCTGAACTCGGTGGGCACCCTCGACGTGCTCGGGCTGTGCTTCGTGTTCGCGGGGGTGGCGGTCGGGTACGACGTGCTTTTCGGGTTCACCGGGCTGCTGTCGTTCGGGCAGGTGCTGTACTTCGCGGCGGGCGCCTACGTGCTCGACATCGCGCTGACGGTGTGGAACTGGCCGCTGTTCCCGGCGACCCTGCTCACGCTCGCAGTCGGCCTGGTACTGGCGCTGGTGCTCGGGGCGCTCAGCCTGCGCGGCAAAGGGATCGCATTCGCGATGGTCACGCTCGCGTTCGCGCAGGCCTTCTACTACCTGATCGAGGACAATCCGGCGAACCTCACTGGAGGTGACACCGGTCTTGTCATGTCGGCCGGCCGGCTGCCCGGGTTCCTGGTCGGGGTGGGGAACACGAGGAACCTGTACTGGCTGGCGTTGGCGTTCTTGGTGCTCACGTACGCGGTGGTGTGGCTGGTCACCGGGTCGGCGACCGGGCGGGTGTGGCTCGCCATCCGGGAGAGCGAGCGGCGGGCCGAGGTGCTGGGCTTCCGCCCGTTTCCCTTCAAGCTTGGGTCGTTCGTCCTGTCATCGCTGATCGCCACTGCGGGTGGCATGGTCTACCTGCTGATCGTCGGGACGGTGTCGCCGTCGGCTGTCGCTTCCACCACGGTCACCGTCTCCATCCTGGTGATGGTCGTGCTTGGGGGGGCCGGGACGCGGTGGGGCGCGGTCGCCGGCGCGATCGTCTACGTTTATCTGCAGCAGTACCTGCTGAAGGTAGCCGCCGAACCGTCTTTCGCCTCCCTGCCCGCAGTGGCGCGTGTGCCGCTGTCGCAGCCGGACTTCCTACTGGGGGCCATCTTCGTGCTGTTCATCTTGTTCGCGCCCGGCGGTATCGCGGGCCTGGTCGCACGGAAGAAGGAGAAGCGTTGAGCAAGGAGGACGCGACGGCGGAGGTGCCGGGCAAGGCGCTCGGCGAGAAGGGAGCGCGTACCCGCCGCAGGCTGCTGGAGGCCGCGGAGCAGGTCTTCGCCGACCTCGGCTACCACGACGCGTCCATCGTCAAGATCACCGAGGCCGCCGGGGTCTCCCAGGGGACGTTCTACCTGTACTTTGCGGGCAAGCAGGAGATCTTCGACGTGCTGGTGGAGGACCTCAACACGAGGATCAGGCGGGTGATGTCGGAGGCTTCGGCGAAGGGGGCCGCGCGGATCGAGAAGGAACGGCTCGGGTTCGAGGCGTTCTTCCGCTTCACTGCCGAGCACCCGGCGCTGTACCGGGTGATTCGCCAGGCCGAGTTCGTGTCACCGCGCATGCTGCGGCTGCACTACGACCGGCTCGCCGAAGGATACGTGGAAGGGCTCCGCGCGGCGCGTGACGCCGGGGAGATCTCGATCGGCGACCCCGGCGTCACCGCCTGGGCGCTGATGGCGATCGGGGAGATGATCGGACTGCGCTGGATCTTGTGGGGCGACACCCGCGAAGTGCCCCCGGAGGTGTTCGACGAGGCCATGGCCTTCGTCGCGCGCGCGCTGGGCGTCCAGGCGCCCGATGACTGACCCGGTGGTCGGTATCGCGGGGCTTGCCTCGCACCTGCCGGATCAGTGGTGCAGCGCGGCCGAACTCGCCGTCGCGTCCGGAATCCCCGAG
Source organism: uncultured Actinomycetota bacterium (assembly GCA_963836195.1). Taxonomy (GTDB): domain Bacteria; phylum Actinomycetota; class Actinomycetes; order Streptosporangiales; family Streptosporangiaceae; genus Trebonia. The sequence continues at coordinate 96,358 of CAWIIX010000031.1, forward strand.
GCCGTTCTGGTGGAACGGTTCGGCCTGGTCGGCAAGCACGTCGCCGCAGCCGGCGAGCACGTGACCGACCTGGCACGGGAAGCCGCCTGGCGGCTGCTGTCCGAGACCGGGGTGGCGCCAAGTGAAATCGACGCGGTCGTGTATTTCGGCTCGACGTGGAAGAACTATCCCGTCTGGCAGGCGGCGCCGCGGATCGCGCACGAACTCGGCTGTCACCGGGCGTTCGCACTCGAACTCGACTACATTTCCTGCGGCTCGCCGGTGGCGCTGCGGGTCGCGAAGGCCCTCATCGTCTCCGACCCGGGGATCCGCACCGTGCTCCTGGTCGGGGCCAGCTGCGAGTCGCGGCTCATCGACTACGGCAACCAGCGGACGCGCTTCATGTTCAACTTCGGTGACGGCGCGGTCGCGGCCCTCCTCGTACGCGACTACCCCGCGAACCCGGTACTGGAGACGGCGATGATTACCGACGGATCGCTCAGCTTGCACGTCAAGGTGCCCGCTGGCGGCTCGGCGCTACCCGCCTCGACCGAGACGATCGCCGCGCGGCAGCACCACCTCGACGTGACTGACCCCGACACTATGCGGGACCGGTTGGCCGAGGTCAGCCTGGGAAACTTCCTCCAGGTCGCGCAGGACGCCGTCAAACGGTCCGGCCGCAGCCCGCGCGACGTCGCGTTCGTGGCCCCCATCCACATGAAGCGGTCGATGCAGGCAGCGATGCTTAACGGACTGGGCCTGGATGACAGCCGGGCCGTCTACCTGGAAGACACCGGGCACATGAGCGGCGTCGACAACCTCCTCGGCCTTGACCGCCTCGTGCGGGGCGGCCGCCTCCGCGATGGCGACTTGGTCTTGCTCCTCGCGGCCGGCATCGGCTACACCTGGGCGGCAACAGTCGTCCAGTGGGGAGCAGCACATGGATGAGCGCGGTGCGAGGAACCTGTCCCTTTCCCGTTGGCTGCCAGACCGGGCCGCGCTGACACCGGACCGGGTGGCGATCGACTTTGGCGGCCGGCTGATCAGCTACGCCGAACTAGCGGCCGCCGCCGTCGCGCGGGCCGCCGCGTTCGCCGCCAGTGGGTTGAAGCCCGGCGACCGGGTCGCCACGCTCGCCCGCAACTGCCCAGAGCAGGTGGCGGTGTTCTTCGCCTGTGCGCAGGCCGGCCTCATCCTGGTACCGCTGAACTGGAGGCTGACGGAGTCCGAGCTCGCCTACCAGATCGGCGATGCCGACCCTTCAGTGCTGCTTACCGAACCGGCGATGGAAGCGCTGGGCAGGAAGGCCGCCGGTTCCGCCTGCCGGGTGGAGTCCCTGCTGGACGAGTCGCCCGCGCAAGCGGCCCCGGAGGTGACGGTCTCGGGTGGCGATCCGCTGCTGATCCTCTACACCTCCGGCACCACCGGCCGCCCGAAGGGCGCGGTGCTCACCCACGCCAACTGCTTTTGGACCAACCTGAGCCTGGACCGGACCGCGGAGATCTCGGGGAGCGACGTCGTGCTCCAGGTGCTGCCCCAGTGCCACGTCGGCGGCTGGAACGTCCAGCCCCTGCTCGCCTGGTGGAAGGGCGCCACCGTCGTCCTTGAGCAGGCCTTCGACCCGGCCCGTGTCCTGAGCCTCATTCAGGAGAAGAAGATCGCGACGATGATGGGCGTGCCGACCAACTACCAGATGCTGGCGGCCCGCCCGGAGTTCGGCCGAGCCGACCTGTCCAGCCTGCGGCAGGTCATCGTCGGCGGCGCGCCGATGCCACGTCCGCTGCTGGAGGTGTGGCAGCGGCGCGGGGTCACCGTGCTGCAGGGGTACGGGCTCACGGAGGCCGCGCCGAATGTGCTCTGCGTTCCGCCGGAGTACGCGACCGCGAAGAGCGGGTCGGCCGGGCGGCCTTATCTTCACGTGACCGCCAAGCTGCGGGACCTGACCCAGGAAGAGCGCGTTCGGGGCAACGAAGCCGGGGAACTGCTCGTCAAAGGCCCCAACGTCTTCAGCGGGTACTGGCGCAACTCGGCCGCGACCAAGGCGGCCCTCGACGATGACGGCTGGCTCGCGACAGGGGACATCGCCGAGCGGGACGCCGACGGGTTCTACTGGATCCGCGGTCGCAGCAAGGACATGTACATCTCCGGCGGTGAGAACGTGTACCCGGCGGAGGTCGAGGAGGCCCTCATCGCGCACGAAGCGATTGCCGAGGCGGCGGTGGTCGGAGTCGCGGACCATCGATGGGGTGAGACGGGTCTGGCGTTCGTGGTATTCACGCCCGGGCAGGAAGCGGCGGAGGCCGAGTTGGCCGAGTTCTGCCGGGAGCGGCTGGCGCGGTACAAGGTGCCGGGACGGTTCCGAGTGCTGTCGGAACTGCCGCGGCTGACAAGCGGGAAGCTGGACAAGGTCACGCTCCGATCGATGCTGGACGCAGACGAGTGACAGCCGGGGACTCCACCGGCGGGCCGTCGCCAAGCTCTGGGCCGTCCTCGACGGGGATCTGATCGCGACCTCGCCGGCCGGCGCCCGGCCGTGCACAGTACGGCCGCCCGTGCACAGTACGGGCGGTAACACCGACCGGCGCGGGTAGCGCACCGCGTGGTCGCGGAACTCCCCGGTCAGCCGGGCGTCCGCCAGGGCGGCGAGGAAGCCGGCCGGGCCGTCGAAGTCGGGCATCTCCAGGTAGGCGGCGCCCACCCCGGGCGCGTCGTGCGCGTCCGAGCCCGCCCCGCCGGGCAGGGTGAACCGGGCGGCCAGGTCGGCCGCCTGATGGTTCAGGGCGGGGTCGGAGATCTTGGCGTTGAAGACCTCGATGATGTCCACCGCGCCGTCCGCGCACAGGGCCGGAAGCACCCGGCCGAGGCTGGACCGGGCCAGGTCGAACGGGTGCGGGACGTAGACCAGCGCCTGCTGGGTTCTGATCCGCCCGATGACCTCAGCCAGCGGCAGCACGTAGGGGATCCGCTCGGTCAGGAACAGCCCGATCACGTCGCCGTCGGGCGTCCTGACCTCCTCGCCCACGACCACCCGCACGCCCAGGTCACGCTCGGTCGCCTGGACCGCGGCCGCGGTGACGTTGTGGTCGGTGATGCAGACGACGTCCAGGCCAGTCTGCCGGGCTCGCCCGGCGAGCTCTTCGAGCGTCAGCACGGCGTCACCGGACGCGACCGTGTGCAGGTGACAGTCGACCCGGACGCGCCCGGGGGGAGCTACCAGACCCATACGCGCCACTCCCGTGGTTGACACGACCGCTGCCACTACCCAGAATATTTCTAGAACATCATTCTAGCAATCGAGTACGAAATCGACGTCGGAGGTAGCCATCCATGGGGCTTGACCACAGCCTGGTCGGAGTGCCGAGCGAGCCGCACCTGCGGTCCTGGGACAGCAAGGACGCGTTGCTGTACGCGGTCGGGGTCGGGGCGGGCCTGGGCGACCCCCTTCAGGAGCTCGAGTTCACGACCGAGAACAGCGAGGGCATCGAGCAGCAGGTGCTGCCGACCTACGCGGTGCTGATCGCGCAGGCCCCGATGACCGGCAGCCTCGGGGACTTCGACCGGGCCATGCTGGTGCACGCCGAGCAGTACTTCGAACTGCACCGGCCGCTGCCGGTGGCGGGCACCGTCAGCACCACCTCGACCGTGACCGGCATCTACGACAAGGGGTCGGGCGCGCTGGTGGTGACCGAGAACGTGGCGGTCGACGCCGCTACCGGCGAGCCGCTGGTGACCAGCAGGAGCGGCGCGTTCATCCGCGGCCAGGGCGGCTTCGGCGGCCCGCGCAGCACCGACCCGGCGTGGTCGCTGCCCGACCGGGCGCCTGATCACCAGGTGGTCAGGGAGACCAGGCCGGAGCAGGCGCTGCTGTACCGACTGTCCGGCGACCGCAACCCGCTGCACGCCGATCCCAAGTTCGCCGCCCGCGGCGGCTTCAGCCAGCCGATCCTGCACGGCCTGTGCACCTACGGCGTCACCGGCCGCGCCCTGCTCCGGGTGCTGTGCGACGGCGACCCGGCCCGGTTCCGCTCGATGTCCGGCCGCTTCACCCGCCCGGTGCTGCCGGGCGAGCCGCTGACGATCTCGATCTGGCGCGAGGAGGGCAGCGACACCGCGCTCTTCCAGACCGCCCGCACCGACGGCGAGGTGGTGATCGACCGCGGCCGGGTCCAGGTCCGACAGCCGGGAGAGGCCACCGCCTGATGCGCATCGGAGTAGTCGCGCTCGGCTCACAGGCCGACCGAGTAATCGCCCAGGCCCAGCGGGCCGAGGAAGACGGCTTCAGCAGCCTCTGGTTCACCGGCGCGGTGCCAGGCGACCCCTTCATCCCCATGACCCTGGCCGCTCGCGCCACCTCGTCGATCGAGGTGGGCACGGCCGTGCAGCAGAGCTACGCCGCCCACCCGCTGCTGCAGGCCGCCCGCGCCCTGAGCGCGGCCGAGGCCATCGGCGTCCCCGGACGGTTCACGCTCGGCGTCGGCCCCTCGCACCGTCCGGCCATCGAGGGCAGGCTCGGGCTGTCCTACGACACCCCGGGACGGCATACGGACGAGTACGTCCAGATCCTCACCGCGCTACTGCGAGGCGAGCACGTGAGCTTCGCCGGCCAGGAGTTCACGGTCAACGCCGGCCCCCTCCCGTTGCCGGAGGGACTCGAGGTCCCGGTGCTGGTCGCCGCCCTCGGGCCGCGCCTGCTGCGGGTGGCCGGCCAGTACACGGCCGGCACGATCCCGTGGATGGCCAACGCCCAGGCGATCGAGACCCACATCGCTCCGCTCATCCGCAAGGCCGCCGCCGAGGCCGGGCGCCCCGCCCCTCGCATCGTGGCCGGCCTTCCGGTGGCCGTGCACGACGACGTCGACGAGGCCCGCGCGGCCGCCGCCGAGCAGTTCGCCACCTACGGCCAGCTCCCGAACTACCAGCGCATCCTCGCCCACGGCGGACTCTCGGGACCCGCGGAGGCGGTCATCGTCGGTGACGAGGCCAGCGTCACCCGCCAGATCAAGGGACTCTTCGAGGCCGGCGCCACCGACCTCTGGCTGCCCCCATTCCCCGTCGGCCCCGACCGCTCCGCCTCCAGGGCCCGGACCCGCGCTTTGCTCAAGGAGCTTGCTCGCAGTTAGCCCTCCGCCCACCCGACCCCCGCTTCCACCCGACCCCGCTTCCACCCGACCCCCGCTTCCACCCCCACCCGAGGCAGCGGGGCACACTTGACGAAATAAATGAATGGTTTTTTAATTACTCCATGGGACGCGTCGCCGGTGTCACCGCCACCGAAACCCGCGAGCGGCTGCTCCGGGCGGCCGCCGACGCGTTTGCCCGCCAGGGGTACGACGGGACCCGCGTGGCCGACATCGCCGCCAGCGCGGGCGTGAGCAACGGGGCCTTGTACGCGCACTTCGGCTCGAAGGCGGAGCTGCTGGTGGGCGCGCTGCGCGAACACGGACGCCAGGGCCTGGCCGACATGTTCAAGGCCGACCCCGGCCGACCGCTGGCCGAGATGCTGCTGGCCATCGGACGGCGGCTGCGCCATCGGCCCGACGCCGGCGGCTACCTCCAGGTCGAGGCCCTGGTGGCCGCCCGCCGGGATGAGGACGTCGCCCGGCCGATGCGCGACTACATGGGGGAGCGGGCCGACTGGCTGGCCCAGCTGATCCGCGGCGCCCAGGCCAACGGCGAGCTCGACCCCGACGTGTCCGCCGGGGCGCTGGCGCACTTCTGCCTGCTGCTCACGATGGGCAGCGCGCTCGTCACCCCCGACTCGCACGCGGTCGACGAGGACGAATGGGCGCAGCTGCTGACGCGCTTGATGGCGGCCCTGGCGCCGCCCGATGCAAAGACGCTGACGAAATCAACGCAGGAGGAGGAAGCCCGGTGAAAGTGCAGATTGATTCCGGCCGCTGCCAAGGCCATGGCCGCTGCTACGACCTCGCCCCCGAGCTATTCGGCGCGGACGACGAGGGCTACGGCCAGGTTCTCGGCGACGGTCTCGTTCCGCCCGGCCAGGAGCAAGGGGCGCGCCTGGCCGCCGCCAACTGCCCCGAGTCCGCGGTCATCATTCTCGAGGAGACCTGACATGACGACCGATAACCGCTTCAGCCAGGAGCTCCGCGAGGAACGCAACGAGCAGCAGACGGGAACCCTCAGCGAGGTGATCACCGGCCCCGTCTCCGACTGGGCGACCGACTTCTCGCACGCCGACCCCGAGTGGGCCGCCGACATGTTCTCGATCCAGGACGACCTGCGGCAGCGCTGCCCGGTGGCGCACACCGAGCGGTTCGGCGGCGTGTGGCTGCCGACGCGTTACGACGACGTCGCCTCGATCGCGTACGACACCGAGCGCTTCTCCTCGCGGGCGATCGTGATCAGCAACTTCCGGCCGCCGCTCGACCTGGCCCCGGTCGGCGGCACGCCCCCGATCTCCTCCGACCCGCCGTTCCACCACGACGCGCGCAAGCTCCTCCTGCCCGCCTTCACCAAGACGGCCATCAGCCGTTATGAGGAATCCACCCGGGCGTATTGCAACGCGCTGATCGACGCGTTCGGCACCTCCGATGGCAAGAGCGTGGTCGACGCCGCCCAGGACTACGCGAAGTACATCCCCATGCGGGTGATCGCCGACATGCTCGGCCTCCCGCAGCAGGACACCTCGCTGTTCGGCCAGTTCGTCGAGGACGTGATCGGCACCGTCGACCTGCCGCCGGAAGAGCGCGGCGAACGCCTCAGCCCCCTCTTCGACTACCTCTACGACCAGGTCCGCGACCACGTCGACAACCCCCGCGATGACCTCACGACCCACCTCATCAACGCCGAGCTCTATGGCCAGAAGCTCGGCCCGGACCACGTCGTCGGCACGATCGTGCTGCTGCTGATCGCCGGCATCGACACCACCTGGAGCGCGATCGGCGCCTCGCTATGGCACCTGGCCGGCCATCCGGCCGACCGCGAGCGCCTGGTCGCCTCGCCCGAAACGCTGCCGACCGCCATCGAAGAGCTCCTCCGGGCCTATGCCCCGGTCACCATGGCCCGGCTGGTGAAGGAGGACCTGCGCTTCGGCGACGTCGACATGAAAGCCGAGGACTGGATCCTGCTGTCGTTCCCCGCTGCCAACCGTGACCCGGCCAAGTTCGACCAGGCCGACCAGGTGGTGATCGACCGCGAGGTCAACCGGCACGCGGCCTTCGGCCTCGGCATCCACCGCTGCCTGGGCTCGCACCTCGCGCGAATGGAACTGCGCGTCGCGCTCGAGGTCTGGCTCTCCCGGATCCCCGAGTTCAGCCTGGCCGACCCGTCCGCCGTCACCTGGTCCACCGGCCAGATCCGCGGCCCCCGGGCGCTGCCCCTCCGTATCTCCTAACTACTGCGTCTCCCACCGCGGCCGGCCCTGCTGATCACGGCGGGCTCTCCTGATCACGGTCAGCGAAGCCGGTCAAGCGGCAGCACGGGCCGGGCCAGGCCGGCAAGCCCCTGGCCGCCCAGGGGCTCCTCGCCGACCCGAGGCTCCCGGTCGGCCTGGGGCCCCTGGCCGGGGCGCCCGTGTTCGGCGCGCGCCCCCAGTTCGGCGCGAGCAAACGTGGCGACGGCCGTGCCGAGGATGCTCGCCTCGACAATGTGGTCGCGGCGCCCAGGCTGCGCCGGGCAGTCCCGCACCGTCACCCGCAGCTGCATGCTCGCCACCACCGCGCCCTCGGCCCCAAGCCGCTGGACGTCCAGGTCCAATCGGTCCCGCGCGTCGCGCCGGGACTGATTGACGACGTCGGTCCAGCCCACGACCTCGCGGTTACCCGACCACCGGCGCGTCTGCCGCGTGGTCTGCCAATCGTCGTGGCAGGCCCCGATCGCAACCCCGAGCACCAGCCCGGCCGGCACCCAGCCCGCCATGATCAGCTTGGCGAAATCCTGGCCGGACAGGTCAGAGGTGAAGGGCGCGGGCTCCCCGCGCGCGGGCCCGGTCGCCGCGACGCCTTCGGACCCGGTCGCCGCGCCGCTCTCCGTCCCGCGCGTCCGGACCGCCGCGCTGAACGCCCTGAACTCTGCCCCGCGCGCCCGTATCGCCGTCCCGACCGCTGAGAACTCCTGCCCGCCAAGCAGATACGAACCCCGCGAAACCCGAAGCCCCACCACGCCGTCCCCGCCGAGCTCAGCGCACTCAGCCGTCATCCGCTCCACCGCCGTCCGCCTGGCCTGGTCCATGGCTCGCACCAGCGGTCCCAGCGGCCCATCTTCGTCCGGCTCAGGTCCCCGACCGTCTCGTTCCGCGTGGTGGTCCGAGGACGCAGCCTGCAGCGCTTCGGCTGAAGAGGCGGGGATTCTTGGGCAGCTGTACCCGTCGCCGTAAGCGACCCCGAAGACGGCCGCTCCGAACACCTGGCCGACCGGCTCGAAGCCGGCACTGCGAATCGCGGCGAACTCACCAGAGGTCAGCGAGGACCCCCAGGTCCCGCTGGCCCGGATCCCCGCCAACCGGGCCTCGGCCGCGGCAGGCAGTTCTTCGCCCACATCCCAGTCTTACCCGAGGTTCGAGTCTCAGGGGAGACAGCCTGAGTTTCAATTGAAGAAAGTGACTCGAAAAGATCGTGGAAAAACTCAGTTCCAGCTTTGATTCATCGCCAACTATACGATAGAATATTCGCGTGACCGATCTATAGGCCTCATCTCATCGGAAGGAGGGCCGGACGTGGACGAGCAGACGCCCGCAGCCGTGCAGTCCCTGAGTCAAAACGCGTCGTCCGCCCCTTCCCCGGAAGTCCCACGACTGACGGCCTCCCTCCACGGCCCCTCGGGTTTCGCGAGTGCTCCTCGGGGCCCGCACCGGGCGGGCGTGGACGGCGCGGGGGCCCGGTCGGCGGCGGAGCGCTTCGGTCTGGACTGGGATTCGGCCGGCGCCTCGGTGCGTGCGGTGGCGGCGGAGGCCTGCGCCCGGGTGCCCGAGGAGTGGGAGATCGAGGGTCCCGGGATCGCCCTCAGCCTGGGCGACGCCGCCGACCTCGACCCGGCGCTGCTGGAGGCGATGCTCGGTCCGGACGGGCTGGGCGGGGAGGCGCTCGGCCCGCAGTTCGGGCAGGGCGCCGGCGCGGACGCGCTGCGGCCGGGCCCGGTCCTGGCCGCCCTCACCGAGCAGGCCGTCGCCGACGCCGCGTTCCTGACCGATGACCAGCTGACCGGGGCGATGCACGCCGCCGAGCGGGAGCAGGCCCGCGCCGCCTGGAAGCAGACGACGCTGGTCGCGGAGTACGCCCGCCGCCGCGCCGCCCAGCTCGCCGAGGCCAGGGCCGGCGGGGTCCCGAACGGCCGCCGCCCCGGCGAGTTCCCGGACGACGAGCTCGCGGCCGAGCTGCTGATGACCCGGCACCAGGCCGCCGGGCGGATCGAGGCCGACCTCGAGCTGACCGGCCGCCTGCCCCGCACCTGCGCCGGGATGGCCGACGGGACCATCAGCGCCGACCGCGCCGATACGATCGCGGCGTCGACCGTGTTCTTGTCCGACGAGGACGCCGCCAGGGCGGATGAGATCCTGGCGGCGGCCGCGCCGGGCCTGCGGGTCGACCAGCTCGGCCGCAAGGCGGCCGCCCTGGAGATGAAGCTCGACCCGGAGGCGGTCCGGATCCGCAAGGAGCACGCGAAGAGCACCCGCCAGCGGGTCGAGGTCCGCCGCGAGCTGTCGGGCAACGCGTCGCTTTCCGGCCGCGAGCTCGACACCGCCCAGGCCCTTGCGTCCAAGGGCTACATCGACGCGGTCGCGGTCAAGCTCCGCAACCACGGGGGACTGGAGGATCCGCTGTCGTCGATCCGGGCCCGCGTCCTGATCGAGCTCACCCAGGGCCGCGACCCCCTCGACCTCATCAAGCCCAGGCGCCCGGCGGCGCCCGCCTCAGCCGCAGGACCCGGCGCCGGCACCGGACCCGATGGCCGCGACGGCAGCCCGGACCCGGCCGGCCCCGATAACGCCGACTACCCCGACTACCCTTGCTTCCCCGGCGACCCGGACGACCCCGGCCCCGACGGCCCCGACGACCCCGGCCCCGACGACCCCGGCCCGGACGGCCCCGCCGGCCCCGGCTACGCGGGCCCGGGCGGGCGGCCCGGCTGGGACGCCGCCGAGGCTGAGAACGCCCGCCATGCCGACCCCGACGAGCCCGCCCGGCGCGGCCCGCTGCGCCCCGGCGCCAGCGCACCGCTCCCGGCCGCCATCAACCTCCTCGTCCCGATCGGCACCCTCCTCGGCTGGTCCGCCGCCCCCGCCACCGCCAACGGCATCGGCCTCCTCGACCCAACCGAGACCCGGGACCTCGTCCAGGCCGCCTCCCGGCACCCCAGAACCCGCTGGTGCGCCACGATCATCAACCCCGACGGCACCGCCGCCGCCCACGCCTGCGCCCCCGGCCAGCACCCCTGGGACCCGCCACCCCCAACCCCCGAAGCGCCATCGCCCCCCGACCACCCAGGCGGGCCGCGCCCGCGCGAGGCCCCCGACGCCGCCCGGCTCGCGCGCCTGCACGAGCTCCTCAACCAGCTGAGGCTCAGAGCCGAGCCCGTCGCCCGGGGCCAGTGCGACCATCGCCAGGCCGAGGATCGGTACACCCCCAGCCGCAAGCTCGCGCACCTCCTGCGCGCCCGCTCCGCGACCTGCGACGCCCCCGGCTGCAACGCCCAGGCCGTCTACTGCGACCAGGACCACACCACCCCCTGGCCCGACGGCCCGACCGACCAGTGCAACCTCGGCCCGAAATGCAGAAGGCACCATCGCTGCAAACAAGCCCCAGGCTGGCAGGTCGAGCAACCCGAACCCGGCATCGTCCGCTGGACCCTCCCCAACGCCCGCACCCACACCACCACCCCCACCGTCTACGACCTCTAACATTGAGCGAGTGCAACCCGACTGGATCGACCTCGACGGGACGGCAAACACCCGCGACGTCGGCGGCCTCCCCACCACCGACGGGGGTCGCATCGCCAGCCGCCGTCTACTCCGCTCGGATAATCTCCAGGACCTGTCCGCCGAGGATGTTCGCCGTCTTATCGACGACTACGGCGTCCGGACCGTCGCCGACTTGCGGGCGGACATCGAGATCCGGGCCGGGGGACCAGGGCCGATGACCAGGGAGCCGCTGGTCGCCGTCGAGCAGCTATCGCTGTTCCCCGAGCGGAGCCGAGAAGCCGTCTCCGCCGATGAGCCGGATGTGCCGCCGTGGGAGCGGCGGCCCGTCACCGGCCGCGGATTCTCCGGCCTCTACCTCGGGTTCCTGGCCGAGCGGGCCGACTCCGTGCTGGCCGCGCTGCGCATGATCGCGTATCGCGAGGGCGCGACCCTCGTCCACTGCACCGCGGGCAAGGACCGCACCGGCACCGTGGTTGCCCTCGCGCTGGCCGATACCGGGGTCGAACGAGAGGCGATCGTGGCCGACTACGCCGCCTCGGCCGATCACTTCGACGAGCTCATGAAGCGGCTCGGCGCGTCGACCGGCACCCGGGAGTTGGCCCTCTCGGCGGCGGTAAAGCACCGGCCCAAGGCCGTCACGATGGAGCGCTTCCTCGACGCGCTCACCAAGGAGGCCGGGGGAGTGCGACCCTGGCTGGCCGCGCACGGCTGGACCGCGGACGACCACGCAGCCCTCCGACGCAAGTTGACTTCAAGCGCTTGAGGTATGTTTTGCTGCCTCTATGACAGCCTTGACGATCCAGGACGTGTCCCGGCGCAGCGGGCTGAGCGAGCCGACGTTGCGCTACTACGAGGAAATCGGGCTCATCGGGCCGATCGCCCGTGATGCCAGCAGCGGGCACCGCCGCTACCAAGCCGAAGACCTCGACGTGCTCCAGGCGCTGGCCTGCATGCGCGCGCTCGGCGTCGGCATCGAGGACATGCGGGTCTACCAGGCCAACCGCAGCCGCGGCCACGAGGCGGCGGCCGAGCAGCGCGATCTGCTGCTACGGCACGCCCAGCGCATCGAAGCCGAGATCGCCGCCCAGTACACGCGGCTGGACTACCTGCGCGCGAAGGCGGCGCTCTGGGACGCCCGCGCCCGCAGCGACGCGGCCGCCGAGGCAGAGGCAAAACAGCAGGTCAACGCCGCATACGACCGCCTCGACACGGAGGAGGAGCGATGAGCCCGGCACTGGTCACCGGCGGAAACGGTTACCTCGGAACGCACCTCATCGCCGCGCTGCTACGGGCCGGAACCCCCGTGCGCACCACGGTCCGCTCGGCCGCCAGCGAGGAAGGCCTCCGGGCGGCGGTACGCCGCGGCACCGCCGGCAGCGCAGGCAGCGGCAGCGCCGACAGCGCCGACAGCGCCGACAGCGCCGACAGCGCCGACAGCGCCGACGACGCCGACGACGCCAACCTGGAGGTCGTCGTCGCCGACCTGACGGCCGATGACGGCTGGAAGGCCGCCGTAACCGGGTGCGAGCAGGTCTACCACGTGGCATCGCCCCTCCCGTACACCCAGCCGAAGGACCCCGACGACCTGATCGTCCCCGCCCGCGAGGGTGTGCTCCGCGTGCTGCGGGCAGCCCGCGACGCCGACGTCCGGCGCGTGGTCCTCACCTCATCGTTCGCGGCGATCGGCTACACCCCCAAGCCGACCGCCGAGTTCACCGAGGACGACTGGACCGACCCCGACACCCCCGGCCTGGCCCCCTACCCCCGTTCCAAGGCAATTGCCGAGCGCGCAGCCTGGGACCTGATGGAACACGACAAAAGCGACACCGAGCTGGTCGTGGTCAATCCGACGTTCATCCTCGGCCCCACCCTGACAACCGAGCTACGCTCCTCAATGCACCTGGTCAAGGCGATGCTCGACGGCACCATGACCACAACCGCGCGGGCCCGTTTCGGCCTCGCCGACGTCCGCGACGTGGCCGACCTCCACCAGCGCGCCATGTCCGCGCCCGAGGCGGCGGGTAAGCGCTTCCTCGCCGTCGCCGACGGCCCCACCATCAGCTACCTCGAGATAGCCGAGACCCTGCGCCGACGTCTCGGCCCGCTCGCCGCCAAAGTGCCCACCGAGGAAGCGCCTGGGGACGACCTGCCCCGCCCGATCATCCACAACGACCGAGCGCGGGACGAACTCGGCTGGCGCCCGCGGCCGGTCGAGACCACGATCGTGGAAACCGCCGAAAGCCTGCGCGACCTCGGCCTCTTGGACGGCGTGGATGACAACGCTGACGGCTAGAAGTGCGTGTCGATCCCGAATGCCGCGCGAAGCTGAGCCATGTCGTGGCGGTCGCGATCCTTCGGCTCGTACCCGTGGTGGAAGTGGACCTGCTGCTCAGCCGATAGGCAGGGGACCGCTGCGTCGCCGATCCGGCCGGTGACGAAGCACCGCGCGGGGTACACGAACGGCCGGTCAGGCTCCAGCGATGCCTGCAGCGCCGACCCATCCGGCGCGAAGCTCAGCGGGTGCAGGTCAATCTCCTGACCCGCCGGGTGCGTGACCACAAACCGCACCGGCCGCCAGTTCAGCGTCTCCGCGAATCCCGCCGCCGCAAGGACCGCAATCACCGTCGGCTCCTGCTCTACCCGGTGCATTAGATCGAGATCCTGGTGCGGACGAGTCTCGCGGCCCACCAGCGCGTCAATGCCCCACCCGCCGCCGATCCATACGTCGACCTCAGCGGTCCGGAACAGAGCGAGAACAGACAGCACGTCGTCAGCACACATCACCGAGCGGACCCTACCCGCAATCCTCCCCGCCGATCCGCCCGAGGATGAGGATCATAATCGCGTCAATGCTTTGGCGACGAATTGACATCCGCAATCAGAATGCCCTCCCGCGCACTGGTGCCCCAGCACATCTCCGCCGCCGCCATCGTCGAAATATCGTTACGCTCAGTAATGAGGAAGTCGCAGAAAGTACGAATGCATAACTCCTGCAATCGTGTGAGGTAACGCACAGCTACCACCCGGAACCTCACCGAACAGCCGGCAAACAAGCGGATTCACAATTGCACTATCGCTGAAAGCCCAGCTCCGAGGGCCGGCGGCGTTGGCCAGCTCCGCAGTTCTCGGCTAGTGTCCTTTCCTGTGCCCGGCGCCGATCTGCGCCGATACCCCCAATGCCAATCGCAGCCGGGCCGTTTCCTGTGCATGAACCCCGTGGAGGGTGCCGGGATATCCCCCAGCCAGGAGACCCAAGGCGGTAGTCATCAGGACCCGTCGTGAGCCAAAGGCCAAAGAATGTTTGCAGCAGTTGCACTTGCCGCCTATCTCGTTCAGCCGGGCGACACCCTTTCCGGAATTGCCGCTAGCCACAGCGTTAGCCTCGCCGCCGTCGAGGCCGCGAACCCACACATCTCGAACTACAACCTGATCTTCGCCGGGCAGACCATCGAGCTCCCCGTGGGATCGTCCGCCGCCACCGCGATCACCGGCACCCAGGCCGTCCCCGCGCAGCAGAGCGCGACCGTCCGGCAGAGCGTGCCCGTGCAGCAGAGCGCGCCTGTGCAGCACAGCGCGCCGTCCTACACGTCCCCGTCGAGCACCGCGAGCGCTACCGCCACGGTCCAGTCTGGCTCGACCGGGTCGTCGTCCGGCTACTCGTCCAGCTCCCTGTCGGACATCCCCGGCGTGCCCTCCTCGTTCGCCGCCTGCGTGGCCTACCGGGAGTCGACCGACCTGCAGAACCCGGCCGCGAACGGCAACGCCTACGGCATCATCCCCGCCAGCGGGTACAACGTGGAAGGCACGTCGCTCGCTCACCAGAAGCAGGTCTTCGCCGAGCTCTACGCGCAGGACGGCGGCGCCCCGTGGGCCGCCGACGGCTGCCCCGGCACCTGATCAGAAGCAGCATCAGCGCTCGTTACTAACCCCCAGCCAGCCGCGCCCGGAGAACACGACGTTCTCCGGGCGCGACTGCTATCAGTGACATAAAGTTACATAGCGTCATAGTTGGCTGTACCACAAGGTGAACATCCACAGCTTCCACGCGGTGGGCATCATCGGCTCCATCATCGGCGCCTTCGTCCTGCTGCTGCTCATGCGGCTGACCGGCACCGAGCGTGGCCACAGCCGCCGCCGCTACCGCCGCTAGCCTTCGCCCTTGTCCTCCTGCCCGCTGATGGGCAGGCTGGTGTCATGTGCTCCAGCGGTAGGAGGGAAGGCAGATGAAGGTTCCGCTTACGGTCGGTGACTTCCTCGAACGGGCAGAGACGGTGTACCCGGACCGCCTGGCCGTCGTCGACGAGCCGGGCACGCCCGGCTCGCTCGGACGGATCACGTACCGGGAGATGGCCGCGCGGGCCCGGGGGATGGCGAGGGCGCTGGACCGGATGCGGGTTCCGCCCGGCGCACGGGTGGCGCTTGTATCGCCGAACTGCAGCCGCTTCATGATCAGCTACTTCGGAGTCAGCGGCTACGGGCGCGTCCTCGTCCCGATCAATTACCGGCTGAACGCCGACGAGGTCGCGTACATTGTCGAGCACTCCGGCTCGACCGTGCTGCTGGTCGACCCCGAGATCGACGAGGCGCTGTCCGGGGTGACCGCCAAGGAGCGCATCGTGCTCGACGGCGCCGACGACGCGGAGCTGTTTGCCCCTGCCCCGGACGGGGCGGTGCCCGCGCCGTGGGACCCGGACGAGGACGCCACCTGCACGATCAACTACACCTCGGGCACCACCGCGCGGCCCAAGGGAGTGCAGCTCACGCACCGCAGCAACTGGCTCAACGCGACGTCGTTCGGCTGGCACACCACCGTCACCGACCGGGACGTGCTGCTGCACACCCTGCCGATGTTCCACGCCAACGGCTGGGGCATGCCCTACGCGGTCACCGCGATGGGCGGCACCCACGTCGTGATCAGGAAGATCGACGGCGAGGACATCCTCCGCCGGGTCGAGCGCGAGGGGGTGACGCTGATGTGCGGCGCCCCGGCCGTGGTCGCGTCGATCCTGAACGCCGCCGCCGCCCGAGCCGAGCAGGGCCAGCCGATCCCCGGCCGCGACCGGGTCCGGATCGTGGTGGCGGGCGCACCGCCGCCGAGCGCCATCATCGCCCGGGTCGGGGAGCAGCTCGGCTGGGAGTTCATCCAGATCTACGGCCTGACCGAGACCGCACCGCTGCTGACCGTCAACCGGGCGGGCCGCGACCTCGACGGCAAGTCGGCCGATGAGCGCGCCCGGTCGCTGTCGCACGCGGGCGTCCCCGCGGTCGGCGTCCGGGTCGGGATCGACGCCGACGGCGAGGTGCTCGCCCGCTCCAACCATGTCTTCGAAAACTACTGGCAGCAGCCCGAGGAGTCGGCGGCGGCGCTGGTCGGCGGCTGGTTCCACACCGGCGACGGCGGCTACCTGGACGGCGCGGTGCTCTCCATCACCGACCGCAAAAAGGACGTGATCATCACCGGCGGTGAGAACGTCTCCTCGATCGAGGTCGAGGACTGCCTCTACCAGCACCCGGCGGTGGCTGAGGCGGCCGTGATCGGCGTCCCGGACGACAAGTGGGGCGAGACCATCAAGGCGCTCGTCGTGCTCCGGCCGGACATGACGGCCGAGCCCGCCGAGCTGATCGAGTTCTGCCGGGCGCGGATGACCCACTACAAGTGCCCGACCACGGTCGAGCTGCGGTCGGCGCTGGAGCGGACGGCGACCGGAAAGCTGCAGAAGTTCAAGCTCAGGGGGCCCTACTGGCAGGACCGGGAGCGCAAGATCAACTGAAAAAAGCAAAATCAGTCGCCCGAACGGACCCTGTGCGGCTCTGGAACCGCCGCGTTCGACCCGATCGCGCGGTCGACGGCCTCTTGACCCTGAGCTATCAAAGTGATATCACTTTGATATGGCACCCGATTGGCCGGGGGCCGAGGGAACAGGAGAATCCCATGTCCGCGCAGACTTCAGAGAAGGTCATCCAGGCCCCAAGCGACGGAACCACCACCAGGCCCACCCGCGCCGCCCTCAAGACCCGCCCGCGCATCCAGCGCGCCCTGATCCGCTCCTGGGAGTACAGCCGGCCGTTCCGGATCACCGTCGTGATCATTCGGCTGCTGGTGGTGGTGTGGCTGCTCGTCCTCACCAACCTGCTGGTGTCGAACGGCTTCGCCTGGGGCTGGACCCTGCCGCCGGCCGCCGTGGCCGTGCTCGCGATCACGCTCTGGGTGTACACCACCGCCCAGAAGGGGTGGCCGGCGGCCGACGCATGAGCAACCGCACCGCACCCTGACGGCCCAGGCTGGGGATCATCCCCTCACCTGGGCCTTCTCATGGGCCACATGAGCACCAGGTAGACGCCTGCCGCGACGAACCAGCCGACCACCCACGAGATGTCGGCCCCGCCCAGGTGGCTGACCAGCGGGCCGGTGTAGTCCGGCTGGGACACGAACGGCCACTCCGCCGCCAGCCCGATTGCGTACGCGAGCAGGCCGCGCCAGGCGAAGTTCCCGTACCGCCCGCCCGGGGTGAAGAACGAGGCCACGTCGTAGGTCGCCCGCCGCACAACGAAGTAGTCGGTCAGGTTGACCGCCGACCACGGGATGAAGATAACCAGCAGCACGTCGAGGAAGTTGGACAGGTTGGCGACGAAGGAGCCGTACCCGAGCAGGGCGATGACCGTGCCGATCGCCATCGCGACCAGGAACGGCACCACCCGCGAGGGGGTCGTCGAGTTCGGGCGCAGCCGCCGCCACATGTTCCCGAACGACAGCATCTGGAACGCGCCCGTGTAGGCGTTCACGGTGTCGGAGTTGACCAGCGACAGCGCCATGATCACCAGCGCCCACTTGCCCGATACCTTCCCGACCGCGGCGACCGGTCCGAGCGCGGGCAGCAGCGCCGCCAGGTAGGCGCCGATCGCGCAGGCGATGAACGTGGCCAGCACGTTGCCGCCGTAGATGCACCAGAACAGCCGTCGCCCGGACGTGTCGGCGGGCAGGTAGCGGCTGTAGTCGGAGACGAACGGCCCGAACGACAGCATGTCGATGACCAGCAGCGCCACCCCGGCCAGGAACAGCCCGGCCGACGGGCTCGCCAGCGACGTCTCGTGCGCGGGGAGCGACCCGTACTCCAGCCCCTGCACGAACATGATCACCAGCGACACGCCGACGAGGACGGCCGTCACCTGCATGACCCGGTGAATCCAGCGATAGCCGAAGATCCCGATGATGACGGCCGGGATCACCAGGATGCCGATCCAGGCCGGGATCGACAGCGAGCCGGCCACGCCGTGCAGCGACTGGGCCTGGATGACGAGCTGGGCGGCGATGAACCCGACGTTCAGCAGCAGCACGCACGGGAACAGGAAGGCGGCCCCGTAGAACCCGAACTGGCCGCGCGACTGGATCGTCTGCGGCACCCCGAGGACCGGTCCCTGGGTGGCGTGCAACCCGATGAGCAGCGCCCCGACCGCGGTGCCGACCCCGATCGCGATCAGCGCCCACCAGAAGCTGAGCCCGATCTCCACCACCACCGCGCCGAGCACGAGGTTGAACACGTTCACGTTGATGCCCCACCAGAACGCGAACTGCTGCCACGGCTTACCGTGCCGCGCCTCGGCCGGGATGACGTCGATGTGATGGGTCTCCACGGTCGCGCGCCGCTGGTCGTCTCTGGCGCCGGTCACTGCCATCGGCTGGTCTCCTTGACTAGGGGTACCGGGCCGGAGACTTAACGCGACGTTCTTCGCCGCGATCGCGCCGCTGAGAGCGGTCGCAAAGGCCGTCCAGGCCACCTCGGGGACCGCGAGCAGGGCCGCCGTCTGGTCCACCCTACGGGCCAGGAAGGCGTAGCGGGTCATGACGGCGGACAGCAGCGCGGCGTCAGCGGTGGCCGCCCACAGCCGACGGCGCCCGAACGCCAACGGGACGTAGCCGCTACGGATCGCGACGGCAGCACCCCACCAGGCCAGGGCTTCCGCCCGGCCCGGCGTCGGCGTCGCTGATTCCGGGGCGCGCCAGATCAGCCAGCCGGAGGAGGCCGTGGTCAGGTTCAACACCGACCACGCGAGCGGGAAGACCGCCCCCGGCGGCGCGAACGCCGGGCGCTCGAACTGGCTGTACTGGGGCCTGGTGCCCCGCCCCGCCTCGCGCTGCGCCGCCCAGGCGGACAACCCCTGCGCCGCGGTGTAAACCCCAACCGCTCCGGCCCAGACTCCCGCCTGCCGAAGCCGCCTGCGGCGGCGGGAAGAGCGCTCCTCATCATCTGACATAAAGCAGCTCTGCCCGCGATCGCGGCTAATACCCGCCGGGCGATGACATGCACGAGCGCGGCGACACCGCGATAGGGATCGGTCGACCCCGCTCGTTCCTCGCAGTCGAGCAGCACCCTCAGCTCCTCCTCGGCCGGCGTCGGAGCGTCCGACGGGGCGGTATCGGTGAACACCCGCACGCCGTACCAGGCGTCGACCGACAGTCCCCGGTCAGCGAGCAAGCCGGTCAGGTCGGCCAGTCGGTCGGCCCGGGCGGTTACCCCGATGCGGTTGCCGTAGGACATGTCGTCGAACGCGCGTTGCGCCGTCGGCCAGTGGCCGAGCAGGGCCGGCCGCATCGCCAGGGCATCGCCGTTGCGCACCAGCAGCGACGCAAACCCGCCGGGCGCGACCGCCGCGGCGACGGCCGTCAGCAGCGGCGCCGGGTCGGCGAAGTACATCAGGACGCCGTGGCACAGGACCGCGTCGAAGTCCTGGGACGGGACCAGGTCAGCCAGTCGCTCGGCCTCGCCGTGAACCAGCCGCACCTGTTCCCGGACCGAGGCGGTCTCGGCGGCCAACGCCGCCTCCAGATCGCCCAGGAGCGTGGCCGAGGAATCAACCCCGGTCACCCGATGGCCCGCTCGCGCCAGCGCCAGGACCTGAGTCCCCTGACCGCAGCCGACGTCGAGGACGCGCATCGGCCTGCCGGCGGTCAGATGAGCGGCGAGCTGGCGGGTGACCAGTTCCTGCCGCACGACCTGGCGCAACGTGCCCAGCCCGGCCCGCCACGACTCCTCACCGCCCGAGAACCCCGTGCCCACGCTGCTCCTTCCGTCCGATCAAGATCGGACGGACAGTATCAGCTCTGCAGGGTGATCGCCTGCTTAGGGCAGGCGCGGACCGCGTCGACGACCTTGGCCCGGAGCGACTCGTCCGGGGTCTCCTGCAAGATCATCAGCGTGTCGTCGTCTTGCAGCTCGAACACCTCGGGGGCGGCCGCCATGCACAGGCCGTTGCTCTCACACAGGTCCCAGTCAACGACGACTCGCACGTCGGGTCACCTTTCCGGTGGAGCCTGAAAATATTTAGGCGTAGCCTAACGGCGGTGGCGCGGAACGCCAACCCTTCAGCCGACGATCACTCCCTCGGGAACGATGACACCGACATGACCTGGAGGTTCCGAAGGCTGCCGACTGCGGCCAGGCCCGCGGTTTCCGCAACCGCCGCCCCCGCAGCCGGCGGTGAAGCGGACAAGGCCGGCGCGGACAAGGCCGACACGCGCTGGGTCGATGTCGGCGGCCTCGCCGACCTGCGCGCCAACCGCCTGGTGGCGGACCTGAACGGCACCTCGGTGCTGGTCGTGCGGGCCGGACGCGCGCTCGCCGCGGTCGAGAACGAGTGCCCGCACCTGGGTCAGCAACTGTCCGACGGTCAGGTCAGGGGCCGGGTCATCCGGTGCGCTGCGCACGGCTACCGCTGGGACCTCGTCACCGGCCAGTCCGTCCAGGGCCTGCGCCTGCAGCGGCGACGCCCGCTGCAGGAGGTGCCGGTCCGGCTGGTCGGCGACAGGATCATGCTCGGCTGGGACGTGGGTCCGACATACTGAGCGAGTGGATGACCCCGGCCGCCGTCACGTCAGAGCCCAGCTCGAGGTAGAAGTCTTGCAGTCGCTTGACGCGGTACTCAAGGTCGCGGTCTCCGACCCGCCCGGCGTCGCGCTCAACGAGCGCCTGACGATCACCCTCGACGGCGAGCCGATGACGGCGGCGGAAGTGATCATCCCGGGCGAGGGGCGCTCGCACGTGCTGACCGTCCGGCCGGGCCTGCTGTCGGTCGACTACCAGGCCACGATCGACGGGCGCAGCGCCGCGCCGACGGTGACGCCCGCCGACTACCTGACCTACGCCCGGCCCAGCCGCTACGCCGAGTCGGACCAGCTCGGCGCGGTCGCCCGGGCCGAGTTCGCCGGCCTCAGCACCGGCCCCGATCTGCTCGCGGCGGTGTCCTCGTGGGTCGGCACCAAACTCACCTACGTGCCCGGCAGCAGCGGGCCCACCGACGGCGCGGTCCAGACGCTGCTGCGCAGGCAGGGCGTGTGCCGCGACTACGCCCACCTCGTGGTGGCGCTGCTGCGGGCGCTCGACGTGCCGGCCAGGGTGGCGGCCGTGTACGCGCCCGGCCTGCAGCCAATGGACTTCCACGCGGTAGCCGAGGCGATCGTGGACGGGCGCTGGCGGGTGGTCGACGCGACCCTGCTCGCGCCGCGGGCCGGCCTGGTCCGGATCGCCACCGGCCGCGACGCGGCCGACACCGCGTTCCTGTCCACCTACGGCGGCGCCGCCACGCTGACCCGCATCGAGATCATGGCCGTGCTCGACGGCGAGCTGCCCGGCGACGACGTGACCCGTCTGGCCAGCATCGGCTGACCACGACCGCCGGGCTCACCCCAAGCGGTCGGCGATCTCCGTGATCGACGTCCCGGCCAGGTCCCAGTCGCCCCTCGGAGCCGTGGGCCCGACCTTGTCCGGCCCGTGCTCAAGCGGCCGCGCGATGAACGCGGTGGCCAGTCCGGCCTCGCGGGCGGACGCCAGGTCGCCGTCGTGCGCCGCGGCCAGCATCACCTCGCCGGGCTCGAGCCCGAGCACCGCGGCCGGCCACTGGTACGCCCGCGGGTCCGGCTTGTAGGCGCGCGACAGGTCGGAGCCGAGGATGAGGTCCCAGCCCAGCCCGGCCGCCTTCGCCATGTCGAGCAGCAGCGACGTGTTCCCGTTCGACAGCGGCCCGACGATGTAGCCCTGCTTGATCGCCGCGATCCCGGCCGCGCTGTCCGGCCACGGCGGCAGGAAGTGCCAGGCGCGCGACAGCCCGTCCAGTTCCCCGGCCGCGAAGCCGCCCGGGTCGACGCCGTGCTCGGCCAGTGCCTCGTCCAGGTTCTCCCGGTGCAGCACGTCCAGCGTGACGAACGGCCGCGCGCCCGAGCGCACCCGCTGCATGGCCGGCTGGTACCGGCCGCGCCAGGTGTCGGCAACCGCGGGCGGGTCGAGCTGCAGTCCATGCCGGTCCGCGAACGCGGCGACGGCGGCCGCGATCCCGGACCGCCAGTCGACCACGGTCCCGAACACGTCGAACAGCACCGCCCGGACGCTCAGGCCGGTGGAGGGGGAGTGGTAGGTCACCCCGCCAGCATCTCACCCGGTGCGCTGAGTGCTCGGGTAGACCAGGCCGAGGGCCAGCGGTCCGTCGATCCCGCGCAGCAGCGCCCCGAGAGGCGGATGCTGCAACTGACCGGCAGCCCGTCCCCCCGCAGCGTTGCCTGCAGCCCGGTCGGGTCCTTGAGCTGGTTGACGGTCACGTCGATGTCGCCGTTGGCCTGCCTCGACACCGTCCAGGCGGCGAGCTGGACGCGGCCGGGCCGGGTGCCCGGTGATTCCGGTTCTCAGCGCGGTGCGAACCACCCACGCCTTCGGCGCGGGGTGCCTGCTGACGGTGCGCCAGGACGCCCAGGCGCGGGCGAACGCCTCGTCCACAAGCTCCCGGGCCGTGTCCTGATCGCCGATGCTGACCAGGAAGGCCCGCAGGCACTCATCGGCGGCGCTGCGGTAGAACTCCGCGAAAGTCCAGCTGTTGGGTTCCACACCCTCCCAACGCACCATCACGGCCGTCCCATTACCTGCCCGGCCCGCCGCTACGGTGCGAAGGCCGTCGCCATCGCCTGGCGGATGATCGCCATCAGGTCGGTGGTTTCCTCGTTGCTGACGACCACCAGCCGCACGTCGTCGTCCGGGAACCAGACGTTCACGGCGACAAAGCCCGCGTTGTCGCCGGTGTGGTAGATGACCCGGCGCCCGCCGGAGGCCCGGCCGACAAAGCAGCCGTAGCCGTAGCCCTCGGTCCGGATGAGCCCGTCACGCGCGTCGATGGGGGCCTGCACGGTGAGCATCGCCCGCCGGGAGGACTCGGACAGGATCCGGCCGGACGCCACCGCCCGATCCCAGCGGGCGAGATCGCCCACCGTCGACCAGACATCGCCCGCGCCCATCCCGACCGTATCGAGCTCGAACGAGGAGGTTACCCGGGTGCCCGCCCGGTGGCCGGCCGCCAGCCCCGGCTGGCCGTCGCCGTTCCCGGCGAACGACGCGGCCATCCCCAGCGGCTCGAAGATCTCCCGGGCGAGGAACGAGGCATACGGCTGGTCCGCGGCTCGCTCGACGATCCAGGCCAGCAGCACGTAACCGGGGCTGCTGTAGGAGAACCGCTGCCCCGGCGCGCTCAGCAACGGGGCATCGGCGAAGAAGCGGAGTTCTTCATCGGCCGCGATCGGCCTGGTCAGGTCCAGCTCGGGAAGGTCCAGCCAGTGCACCAGCCCGGCCGTGTGGCTGAGCAGGCGGCCGACCGTCATCGAGTTCCAGCTCGCCGGGCACCCGTCAAGCCAGCGGTGCACGGGGTCGTCGACCGACAACTGGCGGCGGTCCGCCAGCAGCAGGATGGCCGCCGCGGTGACCTGCTTGGAGATCGAGGCGATCTGGAAACGCGTGCTCAGGGTGCAGTCGGCCTCGGGAGCGGTCCCGGTCGTCCCGCCCGCCGCCGCCATCAGGTCCTCGGCCCCGCGCTGGAGGAGGACGGCGCCCCGGAACGTGTCTAGTCCCGTCACGGGTCAAGGGTAGTCGTGCCCCCTTGACCCCGCACCGACTCGGCCGCGCGGCGGACGAGCCAGGCGGCCGCCAGGCCGACCGCGACCCCGATGACGGTGTCGGCCAGGCGGAGGATGGGCTGCGCCCAGGCGTCGTGCGGGCTCACCTCGGCCACGATCAGCACGACCGTCGTCGTGATGGCGGCGGTAATCGCATCCTCGGGCCGGCCGATCAGCGAGGCGGCCAGGCCGCTGAGGCCCGCCAGGACCGCCAGGCCCCAGAGGTGGAACGGGAGGAAGGCAAGATAGACCAGGCACAGGGCAAAGCTCACCAGCGTGGCCCCGATCCTGGACACGGCCGCGGCCACACTCTTGTCGTACGTCTCCCGCAATTGCTCGAGGACCAGGGCCTCGTCCGGTCGACGGCGGAACACAGCCGCCGCCGATTCGAGTTGACCGCCGAGGGCCGCGCGCTGCACGCGCAGCAGGCGGGCGCGGCGCCGCCGTGGGAGACGATCGCCGGTGCCGCCGACGAGGGCGCGCTGGCGCTGCGCAGCGCGCTGCGCGATGTCGAGCTGGCGGTCAGCCAGGTAGCCGAGGCAGGCACGCCCGAGCAGCAAGCCAGCGCCTGCGTCCTGCTGACCGAGTTGCGCCGCAGGCTCTACCTGCTGCTGGCCGGGCCCTCGGCCCCTGAGAGCCGGTAGGGACGAGGAGAATTCAGTGACAGCCCATGGGCTTATCGACACCACCGAGATGTATCTCCGCACGGTGTTCGAGCTTGAGGAAGAGGGGATCGTCCCGCTGCGGGCGCGAATCGCAGAACGGCTCGATCAGTCGGGGCCGACGGTCAGCCAGACGGTGGCGCGGATGGAGCGGGACGGACTGCTGCACGTGGCCGACGACCGGCATCTGGCGCTGAGCGAGACCGGGCGAACGCTGGCCATGCGGGTGATGCGCAAGCACCGCCTGGCCGAGTGCCTGCTGGTCGACCTGCTCAAGCTACCTTCGGAGGAAGCGAGGGCCGAGGCGTGCCGATGGGAGCACGTCATCTCCGAGAGCGTCGAACGCCGGGTCTTCGAGCTGCTCGGGCACCCGGATCGCTGCCCGCACGGAACGCCGATCCCGGGCCTAAGCGAGCTGGCCTGAGGATCACGGCTTCCTCGCGACTCCGCCCCACAGCGGTGCCGCACCCGCCCCGAGCCGTGCTCCGGGCGCCAGCGGGAGATCTGGACGACCCCGGGTTCGACCAGGTCGAGCCCGGCGAACAGGTCCGCTACCTGCTGCCTGCCGCGAAGGGTGGAGGGGAAGGCCGGGTTGAGCTCGGACAACCGGGCGGCGAACGCGCGCACCTCCGGGTCGATCTCGGCGGTGTGGTGGCCGATGGCGAGGTAGCTCCCGGACGGAACGGCGTCCATGACCGCGCGGATGATCCCGGCCGGGTCCTGGGCGTCGGTGACGAAGTGCAGCACCGCCAGCAGCATGACCGCGACCGGCTGGCTGAAGTCGAGGGTCTCGGCCGCCTTGGCCAGGATGGCGCCGGGGTTCCTGAGGTCGGCCTGGATGTAGCCGGTGGCCCCCTCCGGGCGACTCTTGAGCAGTGCCTGGGCGTGCAGCATGACGACCGGATCGTGGTCCACGTAGACCACCCGGCTCTCCGGCCCGATCGACTGCGCGACCTCGTGCACGTTCTGCGCCGACGGCAGGCCCGAGCCCAGGTCGAGGAACTGCCTTATCCCCGCCTCGGCGGTCAGATAGGTGACCACGCGGGCCAGGAAGGCGCGGCACGACCGGGCCGACTCCACCGTCTTCGGGAAGATCTTGACGGCTTCCGCGGCCGCCTCGCGGTCGACCCGGTAGTTGTCTTTGCCACCCAGCCAGTAGTCGTATACGCGGGCCGGAGAGAGCAGGTCTAGTCTGGTCGGCGGTCCTCTGTGGCGACTGCGGCTGGCAGCGCGTCTGCGCTGGCGGCCGCCTCGGCCACGCTGGCATGAATGGCGAAGCCGTCAGGCTTCCAGATGATCGTGAGAATCCGCCGCACTGCTCGCTGCGGAGCGGCGAGCAGCAGGTCCCCCCCGGCGTTGCGGGCGTGCCTGCGGCCGCGCGCCAGCGCTGCGATACCGCTGACATCGATGAACTCCAGCCCGGTCAGGTCCACGATGATCCGCGGCCGACGAGCCGCCAGGTCCCCCAGGGCGGTCGCCGCCGCCGGGGCGTACAGCACGTCAAGCTCCCCGCGCAGCGCGACGACGACGTGGCCGCCGCATTCACCGGAGCCCAGGTCCATCCTGAACATGACAGCGCCTTCCTGCATCGCGGCAAGGCGGGGTCCCGACCCAGCGGCTAGTCTGGGTAGCTTCTTCCCGAGATGCTACTCCCAGGAATCGCCATGAGCTATTCGCGGTGTCCGGCCAGCGCGTTGATCACACCGGCTCAGCCGCCGGACTTAGCGCCTGTGGTGCTCGCTGGGGCTGGGCCTGTCGTGCTTGGCCCGCTTCGCTGGGTCGCGCAGGCAGCCTGGCTCCCGGTCGGGACTGGCTGCGTGCGCGCGGCGAGGGAGACGACCGTGCCGGTGCAGGACGGTCGGCTGGGCAGTGTCAGGCTGAGCGTGAACAACGTCACCGTCACCAGGGCCAGCCCGACGACCCCCGCCACTGTCGGCCACATCCGCCGTCGCCGCGGCAACCGCCGGGGCCGCGGCAACCGCCGGGGGCGGGCGGTGACCTGCTCAGTCACCGGCATCGCCTCGTTACCGACCAGCCTGGTGAAGGTGGCGAACAGCGGCCCGAGACCGGGATGATCGTCGGCCAGCGTTTTCTCAATCCGGTCAAGTGCGCGTTGCTGGCTGGTCGGCAGGCTCATCGCGCGGCCCTGCCCGGCGTTACCGGTGCCATGGCACGCCGCCTGCCGGCCCGCGCAGGCGGGGCGCCGGCCGCTGAACCTGGCCGCCGCTGATTGCTTCCTTCAACACGTGGGACATGTCCGGGCCTCCAGCACGCCTGTGTTGGCTGCCGGGGTCCGGAGCAGTTCGACACTTCAGCTATATGCTCTACCCGCATAATCGCGGATGATTACCCGTTCAGCGGCGTCGTTGTGCGGCGAGCCGATCGGGGACGGGCCAGTGCACGCCGGTGGCCCAGCCAAGGCGCTCGAATACGCGGATCACGAAGGCGGAGATGTCGATCTGGCCGGGCTCGGCGCCGTGTCGCGCGCAAGCGGGATCGGAGTGGTGCATGTTGTGCCAGCTTTCACCGAACGACACGAGGGCGAGCGGCCACAGGTTCGTGGCGCGGTCGTAGCGTCGGGTGGCGAAGGGGCGGTTGCCGAACATATGGCACAGTGAGTTGACGCTCCAGGTCACGTGCTGCAGCACGGTGACGCGTACCAGCCCCGCCCACAGGAGCCCGAGCAGCGCGGTGCGCCAGCTGCCGCCGATCAGCCATCCGGCCCCGAACGGCAGCGCCAGGGACAGAGCGCACAGGGCGGGGAACGCGGCCGAGATCAGCCGCATGGAGCGATCGGCCGTCATGTCGGGCGCGTACCGCTCCGGCGGGGTGGGGTCGTCGCGCAGCAGCCAGCCCGCGTGAGCGTGGGCGAGGCCGCGGAGCTGCCCGGCCAGGCTGGTGCCGTACCGGTAGGGGGAGTGCGGGTCGCCTGGCCGGTCGGTGAAAGCGTGATGGCGGCGGTGGATGGCGACCCAGCCGATGACCGGGCCCTCGAAGCTCATCGACCCCGCGACCGCGAGCGCGACCCGCAGCGCCGGGACCGCGGTGAAGCTGCGGTGGGTCAGCAGCCGGTGGAAGCCGATGGTCACGCCGAGCCCGGTTATCCCGTAGAACACCACCGCCATGAGAACATCAGCCAGGTTCAGGCCGCGACCCCAGGCCAGCCACACCGCCACCCCCAGCCCGGCGAACGGCACGGCCACAATCGTGGCCGTCACCCCGGCCCGGACCCGCCCCTGGAAGGTGGCAGGGGGCCCGCCGTCGTCCGTGAACGGCGTCGTCCCGTCGTAGTCAGCGACCGTAGCGGGGGAGGACGCCCCCGCGGCGGCGGGGGCGATGCCCGTATTGATGCTCATAACCGGGCTCCTCGCCGCGATACCAGGCCGTCTTGCCTGTCACGCTTCAGCTAACCGGGCGCGCTTCGCCGGGGAAACAGCGAGAAAACGCAAACCTCATCACCCAGACCGATCGCCGCGTCCGGGGTGATCGGCACTTGAGATGAGTCTTGGCCGGATTGCTCATTTCCGTGTGCCGCGCCGAGAGGTCTTCACTGGCTCTAGGCCGACCCGGCATCCCCCAGACACCATGCCCCCGGAGGCAGTCATGCGCATCGGATCCCTGATACTCATCGTCTGGCTGATCATCGGCGCCATCGCCGGCGGCCAGCGCCACTACTACGGCAATTCCGACCCGAACTGCGCCCGCGCGGGAACGATCGCCGTGACGGTCCTCGCAGGCCCGCTCAACTACGTGGGCGTGAACCCGAAGGTCGCGTGCAAGGCGCCGCAGCCGTCCGGGTGATCCCGGGGCGAGGCTTATCCAGTTGGGTGATCGGTTCTGGTGATGGGCCGTGCTCACGTTGCCTGTTTCCGCCCCGGCGCCCCTCGGGATTGACTCAGGGATGATCGAGCGGACCGCGCCCGGCATTTCCGTCACGGAGAGGGAGAGGGTGCCATGATCCCCGGCCAGAGCATGACCCTGGGAACGGCGGCCGTAAGCCCAAACGGGAAGGCACCGCGATGCGAGCACCTCGACGGTCTTGCGCTCGTCGGGCCGCAGTCAGACGACTGCCAGGACTGCCAGGGCCGCAAGAACCGCAATGACCCCCGGGTGAGCCTTGTGGTCTGCCTGACCTGCGGCTGGGTGGCGTGTTCGGATGACTCGCCGAACCAGCACGCCCAGGCGCACTACGAGGAGACCGACCACCCGGTCGCCGCTGGGTTCGCGCCGGGATCGGCCTGGCGATGGTGCTACGTCCACCAGCGTCTCGTCTGAAACGACCGACCGCGACCGGCGCGCGTGGGCTGATGGGTGTTGGCGATCGGCTGCGGTGATGGGCTCATGCGCGATTGATCATTTCGGATGCGTCCGGGGCGAGGTTGACTGATCTCATGACGACACCATCGAAGGGCGAGAAGCCGCCGGACCCGCAGTGCCCGTGCGGGCACGCGGCTGACGAGCATGATTCCCTCGCTTCCCGGTACTGTCGGGCGACGATCGCGGGTGGTCTGAGCCGAGGTTGCATGTGCGTCCGGGCCAAGGCATCCCAGTACCTCACTCGATGACGGCGACCCGACCGGGTCCGCCAAAGAAATCCGTTTCGCCGACTCCGAAGCCGAAGCCGAAGCCGGAACAGAAGCAGCAGTCGAGCCCGACCCCGACCCCGACCCCGACTCCGTCGCCCCGCTGGAGATGGATAGTCCCGACCGCGATCGCGATCGCTTTCATCGCGCTGCTGCTCTACCACCCGGGCAGCGGCGGGACGCCGACGCAGGCGCTGAGCTACACCAGCTTCGTCACCGACGTGACCGCGAACAAGGTCTCGACCGCCGCGATCACCTCAGCCGGGGCGGTCAGCGGGACGCTCAGGGGCGGCAGCGCCTACACCTCCCAGATTCCGGTCGCGCTGGATGACACCACCCTTCCCGCCCTCCTGCTCGGGCACAAGGTCCAGGTGACGGGGACCAGCGCGAGCACGGGTTCGGTGCTGGGGTCCATCGTTGAGTGGGTCCTCCCGCTTGTCATCATCATCGGGCTCTTCGTCTGGCTCGCCCGCCGCAGCAGCAAGCAGCTCGGCGGACGGCTCGGCGGGCTGATGGCCTTCGGCAAGTCGAAGGCCAAGGTCTACGACGAGGACAAGCCCAAGACGCGGTTCGCGGACATCGCCGGCTACGAGGGCTCCAAGGCCGAGGTCATGGAGGTGGTGGACTTCCTGAAGCACCCGGCCCGCTACGACCGGGCCGGCGCCGTCGGCCCGAAGGGCGTGCTGATGGTCGGGCCGCCCGGGACCGGCAAGACCCTGCTCGCCCGGGCCGTCGCCGGCGAGGCGGGGGTGCCGTTCTTCTCCCTCAGCGGCTCGAGCTTCGTCGAGATGTTCGTCGGCGTGGGCGCCTCGCGGGTCAGGGACCTGTTCGTTGACGCCAGGAAGCAGGCCCCGTCGATCATCTTCATCGACGAGATCGACGCCATCGGCGGCCGGCGCGGTCCCGGCGGGTTCGGCTCCAATGACGAGCGCGAGCAGACGCTCAACCAGCTGCTGTCGGAGATGGACGGGTTCGAGCCGGGCGCCAGCGTGGTCGTGATGGCCGCGACCAACCGGGCCGAGATCCTCGACGCGGCGCTGCTGCGGCCCGGGCGCTTCGACCGGACGGTGGAGATCCCGCTGCCCAACAACGTCGAGCGGACCGCGATCCTGGCCATCCACGGGAAGGGCAAGACGCTGGGGCCCGACGTGGATCTCGACGTCGTGGCGCGGGGCACGCCCGGGTTCTCCGGCGCTGACCTCGCCAACCTCGTGAACGAGGCGGCGATCAACGCCGTGCGCGACCATCGCCACGTGATCAGCGCGGCCGACTTCGACGCCGCCAGGGACCGGCTCCTCATCGGCCGCCGGGACGCGTCGAGCGCGCTGATGCCCGAGGAGAAGCACGCCGTGGCCGTCCACGAGGCAGGGCACGCGCTGGTGGCGGCGCTCTCCGAGCACGCCGATCCGGTCGCGAAGGTCACGATCCTCTCCCGCGGGGCCGCCCTCGGCGTGACCGAGCAGCTGCCCGCGTTCGAGCGCCACCTGTACGCCGAGAGCCGCCTGACCGCCTCGCTCGCGGTCCGCCTCGGCGGCCGCGCGGCGGAGATCGTCGTCCTGAACGAACCATCGACGGGAGCGTCCAACGACCTCGCCAGCGCGACCGACCTGGCGACGCACATGGTGCGCGAATGGGGGTTCTCGGCCAAGGTCGGGCCCATTAGCTACGGTCCGGAGGGGCCGAGTCGCGACAATCCCTTCGCCGGCCGTCCCTATGCCGAGGAAACGCAGCGTTCGATCGACCAGGAAGTGGCCCGGCTGCTCCGGGAGGCCGAGGACACGGCGACGGCGCTGCTGCGCGGGAATCGCGAGACGCTCGACCGGGTGATCGGCCTGCTGCTTGAGCGCGAGACGATCGACGGCTCGGACCTGGCGGCCATCGTCGGGGCGCCACTGGCCCTGACCATGAACGAGGAACCAGGGTCCGTTCGGTAGAAGATCTTAAAGATTTTTCCCGAACGGACCGGGGCGGCTCTATTCGGCCAAGCGCTCCGGCTCGGCCGGGCGGACCGCCGACGGCCGGTGACAGCGTGGTGGCCAGCCCGGTCAGCAGGATGTCGAGGCCGCGTTCGAGCTCGGCGGCGCCGTCGTAGCTGGCCAGGGCGTGGGCGAGGCTGCGCAGGAGCGGGAATTCGCCGATCGGGAGCCGGTGCAGGCCCAGCCGCAGCAGGTCGTCGGTCTCGTCCGGGTTCTCGACCAGTTCTTGCAGCTCGTTGAGCACGTGGCCGTTGAGGAAGCCGAACAGGGCCCGGTAGATGTGCAGCGCGTCCTGTCCGCTGAACCCGGCCCGGGTGAGCAGGTCGAGGACGTCCTCGAGCGGGCGTAGGGTGCCGCGGGGGCGGAGCGCGAGCGGGGTGGCCAGCGGCCGGGTGACGAGCAGCGGGACCACGTTGGGGTGGGCCAGGGCCAGCGCGCGGTACTCGCGGGCGACGCCGCGCAGCTGGGCGGTCCAGTCGGGGTCGGCCGGGTCGACCTTGAGCTGGGCGAGCACGGTCTCCACGACGCCGTCGAGCAGCGCCGCCTTTCCCGGCGCGTGCCGGTAGAGGATCATCGGGTCCCGGT
>CAWIIX010000032.1:0-34961 GCA_963836195.1 uncultured Actinomycetota bacterium
GGTCCGGTCAGGCCTGCTGGCCGAGTACCGCGAGGCCTGCGCGACCCTGGGCCGCCAGGTCCGGGTCGAGCTGCCGGGCGGCCGGGTACTGACTGGCGTGGCCGAGGACGTCGACGCGGGCGGACGCCTGCTGGTCCACCCGCCGGGCGCCGCGTCAGCGACCGCCGTCTCGGCAGGCGACGTCGTCCACGTGCGGTAGAGGGCGGCGAATCCGATCGTCGCGTGGCCGTCATCCATGTAGATCGGCGTCACCAAGATGTCGGGTTGGAAGTCTTACGATGTCGGGTATGGGTGGTGACCGATCGCTGGCGGTGGGCGAACAGTCCGTCGAGGTGCTGCATCCGCACTGGAAGACGCTGGCCGGGCCGGTCGTGCTTGCGTTCGCGATCGTGGCCGCGCTGCTGGTCGGCGAGGTCCTGATCCCCAGCGGCCGGGACGCGGCGATCGAGCGGCTGGCGGCGGCCGCGCTCGCGGTCGTGCTGCTCATGTGGTGGCTGGTCTATCCGCTGCTGCGGTGGCGCACCACCCGCTATGAGCTCACGACGAAGCGGCTGCGGCTGCGCATCGGCGTCGTCGCGCGCAACGGGAGCGACATCCCGCTCTCGCGGATCACCGACGTCTCGTTCCGCAAGTCCCCGCTTGACCGGCTCCTCGGCTGCGGGACGCTCGTCGTGGAGTCGGCGGGCGAGCACGCCGAGATCATCCTGCGCCAGGCCCGCACGTGGAACGCGTGTCCGCCACGCTGTTCCAGCTGGTCGAGGACGAGCGGCTGCGGGCCGTGCCGGGCGTCCAGGATGACCGTCGTTCCGATCCCCGCTGACCCGGTACGCTCCGCAAGTGTGACTGAGATTGTGGATTCCTCGCTGCCCGACGTCGGAGCGCTGCGGGAGCGGATCGAGCGGGGCGGGGCGGCCAAATACCACGAGTCGGCCGCGGCCAGCGGGAAGATGTTCGCCCGGGACCGGATCGCGCTGATCGCCGACGCCGGGTCGTTCACCGAGGACGGCCGGTTCGCCAACGTGCTCGCCGACGGGCTGCCCGGCCGACGGTGTGATCACCGGGACCGCCACCCTCGACGGCAGGCCGGTGGCGATCATGGCGAACGACTCGACGGTGAAGGCCGGATCGTGGGGCGCGCGGACCGTAGAGAAGATCATCAGGATCATCGAGAGGGCACTCGACCTCGGCATCCCGATGATCTACCTGGTGGACTCGGCCGGCGCGCGGATCACCGACCAGGTCGAGATGTTCCCCGGCCGCCGGGGCGCGGGGCGCATCTTCCACACCCAGGTGCGCGCCTCCGGCGTGATCCCGCAGGTCTGCGCGCTGTTCGGCCCGTCGGCGGCGGGCGGCGCCTACATCCCGGCGTTCTGCGACTTCGTGGCGATGGTCGAGGGCAACGCGTCGATGTACCTCGGCAGCCCGCGGATGGTCGAGATGGTGGTCAGCGAGAAGACCACGCTTGAGGAGCTCGGCGGTGCCCGCATGCACTGCTCGGTCTCCGGCAGCGGTCATTACCTCGCGAAGACCGAGGACGAGGCGCTCGCCGCCGTCCGGCGCTACCTCTCCTACCTCCCCTCGAACTGGGAATCGGCGCCGCCGCAAGCCGTCGAGGCCACCGATGTCGCCGACCGCGGCGCCGACCTTGGCCGCCTGGTGCCGGAGAGCGAGCGGCAGGTGTTCGACATGCGGAAGTTCATCCGCGCGCTGGCCGACCCGGATTCCTTCTTCGAGGTCCACGCGCTCTGGGCGCGGGAGGTCACGGTCGGGTTCGCCCGGCTGGACGGCCAGGTGATCGGGGTCGTCGCCAACAACCCGCTCTACAAGGGCGGGGTGCTCTTCGTGGACTCGGCCGACAAGGCGGCGCGGTTCGTCGAGATCTGCGACGCGTTCGGCGTGCCGCTGCTGTTCCTGGCGGACGTGCCCGGGTTCATGGTCGGCACCGCCGTCGAGCGGCAGGGCATCATCAGGCACGGCGCCCGGATGATCAGCGCGATGTCGCAGGCGACGGTGCCCAAGATCTGCGTCGTCGTCCGCAAGGCCTACGGGGCCGGCCTGTACGCGATGGCGGGCCCGGGGTTCGAGCCGGACGCCACGCTGGCCCTGCCGACCGCGAAGATCGCGGTGATGGGGGCGGAGGCCGCCGTCAACGCCGTCTACGCCGCCAAGCTGGCGCAGCTGCCCGAGGACGAGCGGGCGGCCGAGACGGCCCGGCTGCGGGCCGAGTACGACGCCGACATCGACATCGTCCGGCTCGCGTCCGAGCTCGTCATCGACGACATCGTGCAGCCGGAGGCGCTCCCGGGCGAGCTCGCGCGGCGTTTCGCCGCCGCCCGCGGCAAGTACCGCCCGGCGGTCCGCCGCCGTCATCCGATCAGCCCCGTCTGACGTTCGGCTCATTCTGATGCGGGCATTCGAGCGCGCGTCACTGGTGAAACTTTTTTACCGTGGCTTTACTATTTACGTATGACCCGAGTGCTGCTGGCCGAGGACGACACCTCCATCTCCGAGCCGCTCTCCCGCGCGCTGCGCCGGGAGGGCTATCAGGTCGAGGTCACCGAGGACGGCCCGACCACGCTCGGGCGGGCGCTGTCGGACGGGATTGACCTCATCCTGCTCGACATCGGCCTGCCCGAACTGGACGGCCTCGAGGTGTGCCGCCGGGTCCGCGCGGAGGGGCACGCGGTACCGGTGCTCATCCTGACCGCCCGGGCGGACGAGGTGGACACCGTGGTCGGCCTGGACGCCGGCGCCGACGACTACGTGACCAAGCCGTTCCGCCTCGCGGAGCTGCTCGCCCGGGTCCGCGCGCTGCTGCGCCGGGGGACGACGGCCGAGGCGCCGGGGACGGTGGGCGAGGTCCGGGTGGACGCGGAGGCCCGGCGGGCCTGGCATGGCGACGTCGAGCTCGACCTCACCACGAAGGAGTTCGACCTGCTCTGGATTCTGCTGCGGGACGCCGGCAAGGTGGTCACCCGCGAGCAGATCATGCGCGAGGTCTGGGACGCGAAGTGGTGGACGTCGACCAAGACGCTCGACATGCACATCTCCTGGCTGCGCCGGAAGCTCGGCGACGACGCCCACCACCCGCGATTCATCACGACCGTCCGCGGCGTTGGGTTCCGGTTCGAGCGCGGCGACTTATGAGAAGGCGGCTCTGGCTGTTCACTTCGGCCGTGGCCGTGGTCGCCGTGCTTGTGGCGGCGGTTCCTTTGCTGGTCGTCGCGGCTGACCGGGACCATTTCATGCTCGCGCTCGGCTTGCCGCTGCTGGCCGCCGCGATCGCGGCGGCGGTGGCGCTGTCCGGGGCCGTGGCCCGGCGGGCGGCCCGGCCGGTAGAGGAATTGGCCGAGGCGGCCGGGCGGCTCGGCACCGGCGACCCCCGCCCGGTCGGGCGCCGGTACGGCGTCACGGAGCTTGACCAGGTCGCGGAGGGCCTCGACAGCGCCTCCCGGCGGGTCACCAAGCTGCTGACGGCCGATCGTGAGCTCGCGATCGATGCCTCGCACCAGCTCCGGACGCCGCTGACGGCGCTGTCGATGCGGCTCGAGGAGATGATCGCCTCGGCCGATGACCCGGCCGTGGTGCGCGAGGAGGGCACCGCCGCGCTCGCCCAGGCCGAGCGGCTGGCTGACGTGGTGAGCCAGCTGCTCTCGCCTGCTCGCCGGGTCGGGGCCGGCTCGCGGGCAAGATCAGCGTCGACCGGATCGTGCTGCAGCAGATCACCGAGTGGGAGCCCGCGTTCCGGCGGGCGGGCCGGAAGATGGTGCTGATCGGAGACTCCCGGCTGCAGGCCTACGTCACCCCGGGCGGGCTGGCCCAGGTCATCGCGACCCTGCTCGACAACGCGCTGATGCACGGGCAGGGGACGGTGACGATCCGCCGCTCGCAATCGGCGAGCTCGGTCGTGATCGAGGTCGAGGACGAGGGCAACGGAGTGCCGGCCGAGCTGGTGTCAAGGATCTTCGAGCGGTCGGTGAGCGGGCGGCCGGAGGGAACCGGCCTCGGTCTCGCGCTCGCCCGCACGATGGCCACCGCCGACGGCGGCCGGATCGTCCTTGCCCGGCGCAAGCCGCCGGTCTTCGCGGTCTTCCTGCCGCGCAACCCGCCGGGCCGTCAGGCGAAGTCCAGCCGCAGCGGCCCGGCCTGATCCGGGATCTCAGCGGCGGCCTCAGTGCCTGCGGTGCCGACCCTGCTGCGAGCGCCGATCCGACGAGGCCGAAGCCGACAGCCCGAGGTGCTGCCCGGTGGCGGCCTCACTGGCGAGGACAGACGAGGTGAACGGTCCGTTCGAGATAACTGTGTTTTCCATGTTTTCCAGCCACGGCGCCGGGCGATCGGCGGGCTGGCCCCAGCCGCGGGCCTCCACCGGCGCCTCGACCTGGTGATGCTCAGCCGACGGCTCCCACGGGGTCGCGGCGTGCCCGGTGGCAGCGGCCGCGGCGGCGTAGGCCGGGTCGAGGTCCCACGGCGGGTAGTCCGGGACCGGCTCCGCCTCGGCTGCCGTCGGCGCGAGGGCCGGCTCCTCGGCCGGGGCGGTGAACACCCACTGCCGGTAGGCGAAGTAGCGGAAGATGGTGCCGAGCCCGGTGCCGAGCACGGACGCGGCGTTGTACTCAAGCTGGCTGTGCAGGCCCAGCCCGTACGTCACGATGGCGATCACCGCTTCCGCGATGAGGAGCCCGATCACGTTGAGCACGACGAAGATCGCGACCTCGCGGCCCAGCGCCTGGTTCTCGCGGTGCTTGAACGTCCAGAACCGGGAGCCAAGGTAGGTCAGGGCCATGGCGAGGATCGTCGAGATCGCCTTCGCCTCAAGGGCCTCCACGTGGAACTTGCCGTGCAGCACCGCGGCGCCGCCAAGGTCGATCACGGCCCCGAGGCCGCCGACCACGCAGAACTTGAGCAGCTCGGGTACGAGGTGACGGTAACGGGAGTACAGTTCGGCGGCTGGGAGGGCCATGCGCGATTTGCCCCTTTCAGAGAGGTACCCGTACACGGTAGTAGACCCTCTTCGCTGCATCGTTGAAGGTTGTCTGAATCGTTGCTCTGCAGTTTGCGGGCCACGACTGCCTGCCTGCGGGCCCGACAGCGGGCCCGCAGGCAGTCCGATGCCCGCTAAACCTGAGGCGAGGGCTCGACCGGAGCGGCCGCCGACGCGCGGGCCGACCGCTCCGCGATCAGCCGCCAGGTGACGTAGATCACAGCGGTGAGCAGGGACCCGACCTCGAAGGTCAGGTCGCCCACGTCGCCCCAGTGCTTGGGGACCACGCCGACGTACTCGGTCTGGTTGGCGAACAGCCAGATCGAGACGCCCGCCCCGATCAACATCGCCACCGGGCCGGCCCAGTTGGCGTACTTCTTGTCGAACAGCAGTCGCTCGGTCTCCTCGGTCGACTTCCGGCGGCGCAGGAACATGTCGCAGAAAACGACCGCCAGCCACGGGCCGATCCAGTAGGCGATGATCAGCAGGAAGTTGTTGTACTTGGTGCCGGCGTCGCTCAGCCCCGACCAGGCGAGGAAGAACCCGATGGTGCCGAACCCGAGGGCGACGATCGCGCGGCGGATGTGCAGCGGCAGCTTGATGCCGATCGCGGTGAACGAGATCGCGCCCGAGTAAATGTTGATCGCGTTAGCGGCGATCGCGCCGATCGTGATCGCGAGCAGGGTCAGGTCGCCCAGCCAGGTGGGGAAGACGCTGACGAAGGCGGCCGTCGGGTTGTTGCCCGCGGCCGCCGCCACGCTCGGGATCGTCGCCGCGGCCGCGCCGACGGTCTCGAGCAGCACGCAGGAGAGGAACAGGCCGAGCGCGGCCCACAGGGCGATGGACCGCTTGCTGGTCTCGGGCTTGAGGTAGCGCGTGTAGTCGGATGCGTAGGGGTTCCAGCCAACCGCGTAGCCGAACGTCGCGCCGAGCTCGATCAGGAAGGCGCCGGGGAACGTCGAGTGCCTGGCGCCAGGGTGGCCCTTGGACAGCATCCAGACGGAGGTGATCAGGAAGATGATCACCAGCACCGGGAAGGCGTACCGCTCGAACATGTGGATCAGGTTGTGGCCGAGGAACGCCACCACGATCTGGACCAGCACGATGATCAGCAGGCAGAGCACCTCGGGTATGTGGGTGAGGCTGTTCAGCGCGAGGGTGCCGCTCACGCTGTTCACCGCGAACCACCCGATACCGCCCGTAACGGAGTTGATCGCGGCGGGCAGGGCGTTGCCCCAGTACCCGAAGCCGAGGCGGCTCAGCACCATCTGCGGGACGCCGAAGCGCGGTCCCTGGGTGGACAACAGGCCCTGGGTGATGGCGCCGAGCCCGGTGCCGAGCACGATGGCGAGCACGGTGGACCAGAAGCTCATGCCGAAGGCCCAGACGCCGAGGAAGCCGACGAAGATCGTCGCGAACTCCATGTTCGGCGAGGTCCAGGTCCAGAAGAGCTGGAGCGGGCGGCCGTGCCGCTCGCTGAGCGGGATGAACTCCGCTCCGCCGGGCTCTACGGCGATGACCTTGTCGCCGTAGCTGCCCTCTCTTACCTCAACGTCCGTTAGCGTCGTCATCTAGACTCCCTGCTGGCAGGCGTGGCCAGGGTTGCTGGCCGAAACGGGCTTGTCTCGCCCGGGGGGCGATTGCCGGGACTGGCTGAATGGCAGATGTCGCGACGCTGCGGCCTCGTGTTGCCATGTGGTTGTACCCAGGATTGGGTGGTTCCGCGTAGGCTAC
Organism: uncultured Actinomycetota bacterium; assembly: GCA_963836195.1. Taxonomy (GTDB): domain Bacteria; phylum Actinomycetota; class Actinomycetes; order Streptosporangiales; family Streptosporangiaceae; genus Trebonia. The sequence continues at coordinate 6,719 of CAWIIX010000032.1, forward strand.
ACCGCGTGCATTCACGGTTGTCACCTGCGGGTTCAGGGCAGGCTCAGGAGCCGATCGGCCCGAACGGGCCGATTGAGCGAAAGTCCGTCACCGGCATGCCCGCCGTCGGCATGGTCGGCGGTGGGCAGCTGGCGCGGATGACGGCCGCGGCGGCGGTCGGTCTCGGCGCGACGTTCCGGGTACTGGCCGAGTCGCCGACCGAGAGCGCGGCGCTGGTTAGTCACAACGTGGTGATCGGGTCTCATTGTTCCTTGCCTGATATATCCGCGTTTGCGACCAAATGTGACGTTATCACATTCGATCATGAGCACGTGCCAGCCCCGGTCCTGGTCGCCCTGGAGTCCGAGGGCGTGCTCGTCCGGCCCGGTTCCGCCGCGCTCAGGTACACCCAGGACAAGCTGGCCATGCGGGACCGGCTGGGCGCGCTGGGCGTGCCCTGCCCGCGCTACGCGCCGGTGTCGTCGGTGGCCGACGTCGTCGCCTTCGCCGACGGTTCCTGGCCGGTCGTGCTCAAGGCGGTCAGCGGCGGCTACGACGGGAAGGGCGTCTGGGTCTGCCGTGACCCGGCCGAGGTCGAGGACGTCGTCGGGCACGGGGTGGCGCTGCTGGCCGAGGAGTTCGTGCCGTTCCACCGGGAGCTGGCCGCGCTCGTCGCCATGTCGCCGTCCGGGCAGGGCGCCGCGTATCCGGTGGTGCAGACCGTGCAGGTGGACGGCATCTGCCGGGAGGTGATCGCGCCGGCCCCCGGGCTCAGCCCCGATACCGCGGTCGAGGCCGAGGCGATGGCGCTGCGGATCGCGGCCGAACTCGGCGTGACCGGCCTGCTGGCGGTCGAGCTGTTTGAGACCGCGTCCGGCGCACTGTTGGTCAACGAGCTCGCGATGCGGCCGCACAACAGCGGGCACTGGACGATCGAGGGGGCGCGGACCTCGCAGTTCGAGCAGCACCTGCGCGCGGTCCTCGACCTGCCGCTCGGCTCCTGCGGCCCGGCCGCCCCGGCGGGTGAGTTCACCGTGATGGCGAATCTGCTCGGCGGCACCGACCCCGATGTCTTCGACCGCTATATCCATGTGATGGCGGCCGACCCGGCGGTCAAGGTGCATTTTTATGGCAAGGAAATCCGGCCGGGGCGGAAAATCGGGCACGTCACGATCGTCGGCGGCCCCGGCGACGGCGTCGATGAGCTGCGCGATCGTGCCCGCCGGGCGGCGAGCTACCTCCGCTGGGGGACCGAGGACGGCGAGTGACCCTATTCTCGGCCGATTTGCCCTTACCGGCGCTTGCTAAAAAACCCTGATCAGTCTTGTCTAGTGATCATCGACAACTAACCTGTCAGCAGATGATTAACGAAGCGTAGGTCGGTAAGTGGAGGGTTCGTGACCGTCGGTGAATCGCTGACTCAGGCGCGCTGCCAGGCGGCCCTGACGATCGATGAGCTCAGCGAGCGCACCAAGATCCGGGCCAGCGTCATTCGCCGCATCGAGGCCGATGATTACGAGGCGTGCGGCGGGGACCTGTACGTGCGCGGTTACGTTCGCGCCATCGCCGGGGCAATCGGCGTCGACGCCCAGGGGCTGATCCGCGAGTACGACCTAGGGCGGGCACGCGCGGGCCGCGATGCCGACGCCACCATCTTCGACCTGCCTGCGGTGCCCGCGTCCGACGGGTCCGCAGGGCCGGCCCGACGGGCCCGACGGGCCCGACGGGCCCGACGCTGTCCGCCCGGGCGGCCAGGACCCGGATGAGACCCGTTTTGACCTGCCGCCGGTGCGCGATGACTTCGCGGCGACGCGGTTCGATATCCCGCCGGTGCGCGCCGATCAGGCCGAGGACCTGATGGCGGCCGGCTACGAATTGCAGCCCGCGGCGGGCGGCGCCGGGGCCGGGCTAGGGACCCCGGCCGGGAGCGCCCGGACGCAGGCCGTCCGGCGGCGCCGGCCCCGGGCCCCGGGGTCGGCCATGGTCGGCGTCGTCTGCTGGCCGGCGTCGTGGCCGTGGTCGTGCTGGCGCTGGCCGGCGTGGTCGGCGTCCGCCTTGCCTCCGGGTCGACGACCGGCAAGAGCGCGGCCGACTCGACCGCGGCCCAGGCCGGCGCGTCTGCCCGGGCGGGCAAGTCCGCCTCGCCCGCCACCTCGGCGGCGGCCGACACCAAGCCTGCCGCCACGCCCACCGCAACGCCGTCGGCCACACCCACCGCGACCACCCGGCCGCGTGTCAGCCCGCCGGTCACGCTACTGCCGCTCGCGGCGGCGGAGGCGTTCGGCCCGGGCGGGCTCGTCGACGGCGATCACCCGTCCGGCGCCCGCTATGTGATCGCCAGGAACCCTCCGCAGCCGTGGTCGACCAACTGGTACGCGACCGCGAAGTTCGGGATGCTCAAGAGCGGGACCGGCCTGCTGCTGAGCCTCGCCCACCAGGCCACGATCACCAGCGTGCGCATCGACTTGACCGGCTACCGGGGTCTGAACCTGCAGCTTAAGGTGGCCGACGGCACGTCCCCGGAGGACTTCACGGTAGTGGCGGCGGCCGACAACACCGGCGGCACGGTCCGGCTGACGCTGCGCCACCCGGCCACCGCGCGCTACCTGCTGATCTGGTTCACCCAGCTGCCGCCGAACGGCGAGGGCCAGTACCAGGAGAGCGTCTACCACGTCCTCGTCAACGGCCGTCGCTAGCGGGTGACGCCGCCCGGGCGGTTACGCTAAGGGCCGTGCAGAGTGATTCGCCGCTGGTCGGCGTGGTGATGGGCTCCGACTCGGACTGGCCCGTGATGCAGGCGGCGGCCGAGGCGCTCGACGAATTCCAGGTGCCCTACGAGGCCGACGTGGTGTCGGCCCACCGGATGCCGCGGGAGATGATCGCCTACGGCGCGGACGCCGCCGACCGCGGTATCCGGGTGATCATCGCGGGCGCGGGCGGGGCCGCCCACCTGCCGGGGATGCTGGCGGCGATGACGCCGCTGCCGGTGATCGGGGTCCCGGTGCCGCTCAAGTACCTGGACGGGCTTGACTCGCTGCTGTCGATCGTGCAGATGCCGGCCGGCATCCCGGTGGCGACGGTGGCGGTCGGCGGGGCGCGTAACGCGGGGCTGCTCGCGGTCCGGATCCTCGCCGCCGCGGACGACGCGCTGCGGGCGCGAATGGTCGAGTTTCAGGCCGGCCTCACCGCGCAGGCGCAGGCGAAAGGCGCGGCTCTCCGCGCCAACCTCGAGCGCCGCTAACGTTCGGTATCGGTTTGGGCACAGTGCGGCTCGGGGGGTGTTTCACGCGTGCATCCGGGGTGCATTCTGGAACCAGCGCAGGCAGCTGGGACGGGACTGGTTGCAAGTGTCCGACGGGGGTCGGGGGCGCTGTGCTATCGGGGTCAAGGGGGTAAGTCAAAGTGGCTTTTTCTGTGTCCAAGAGCCGTCCGTTCCGTTCGCTAGGTCTGTACAAGTCGAGCGGCAAGCACGCTGCCCCGAAGGGCTCGGTGCCCGCTCCGCGGCCGTCCGTCGAGAACGCCGGGCATCAGCCGGCCCACGCCGCGACGATGCCGCGGTTGACCGGCCCGGCCGCCAGCGAGCAGCAGGCGGCCTAGCCCGGCCGGCCGGGCACTGAGGCGCCCGTCCCGCATGTCGATATGCGGGGCGGGCGCCTGCATGCGGTCGGCGTTAGCATCGTGGGATGAGCACCTTCGCACTCTCGGAAGAGCACCAGGCGCTGCGGGACGCGGTCCGCGCCCTCGCGGACGACAAGATCGCGCCCCGGGCGGCGGAGATCGACAGGACCGCCGAGTTCCCCTGGGACGTCTACGACTCGCTGGTCAAGGCGGACTTCCACGCGGTCCACATTCCCGAGTCCTACGGCGGCGCCGGCGGCGACGCGCTCGCGGCGGCGCTCGTCATCGAAGAGGTCGCGCGCGCGTGCGCCACGTCGTCGCTGATCCCGGCCGTGAACAAGCTCGGCACGGTGCCACTGCTGCTCGGCGCCTCGGAGGAGGTCAAGCAGCGTTACCTGCCGCCGGTGGCGCGGGGCGAGGCGATGTTCTCCTACGGCCTGTCCGAGCCGGAGGCCGGCTCCGACGCCGGGGCGATGCGAACCCGGGCGGTGCGGACCGACGGCGGGTACGTGCTCAACGGCGTGAAGCGGTGGATCACCAACGCGGGCGTGTCGAAGTACTACACGGTGATGGCGGTGACCGACCCGGACCAGGGCGCGAACGGGATCTCGGCGTTCGTGGTCGAGGACGGGGATCCCGGCTTCACCCTCGGGGCGCCCGAGCACAAGCTCGGCATCAAGGGCTCGCCCACCCGCGAGCTCTACTTCGACAACTGCGAGATCCCGGCGGACCGGCTGATCGGCGACGAGGGCCAGGGGTTCAAGATCGCGCTGCGCACCCTGGACCACACCCGCGTCACCATCGCGGCGCAGGCGCTGGGCATCGCGCAGGGCGCGCTCGACTACGCGGTCGGTTACGTGAAGGAGCGCAAGCAGTTCGGCCGCGCCATCGCCGAGTTCCAGGGCCTCCAGTTCATGGTGGCCGACATGGCCATGAAGCTCGAGGGCGCCCGGCAGCTCACCTACGCGGCCGCGGCCCGCTCCGAGCGCGCGATGCAGGGCGAGAAGGTGGACGACCTGACCTTCTTCTCGTCGGCCTGCAAGTGCCTGGCCTCCGACGTCGCGATGTCGGTGACGACCGACGCGGTCCAGCTCCTCGGCGGCTACGGCTACGTGAACGACTACCCGGTCGAGCGCATGATGCGCGACGCCAAGATCACGCAGATCTACGAGGGCACCAACCAGGTCCAGCGGATGGTGATGGCGCGGCAGGTGCTGAAGGGCTGGTAGAAGAGGGGGCCGTCCGGGCCGGGGCGGTTAGTTGGGTTGTCGTCGCGCGCGTTGCACGAGCAGGTCGCTGACTCGATGATCTGGTCCAGGTCGACTGCTACTGGGTGGTGACCTGCCATACCGGCTCTTCCGCGCGGGACGGGTCGGGTCCGGGCACCCGAGGGCCATGCCGCTAGCAGTTTGAAGCCCTTGCCGTTGGTCACTCCGCCGATCGTCATGCGCGACGCCAAGATCACCCAGATCTATGAGCGCACCAACCAGGTCCAGCGGATGGTGATGGCGCGGCAGGTGCTGAAGGGCTGACTCAGCGAGGCTGAAGTCGACTACCTCGCTACCGAAAACTCGGTTTCGTTCCTGTCCAAGACGCCGGACACGGCTTGGGATCGGCGGCTCCGGGTGCGCTGCCTGTGTGCCGCTGACTAGGACTTTGGTGCGCATGAGGTAGGGCGCCGTTCCCCGGCAGCCTGGTGGGCCACCAAGCGGTAAACAGCCGGTAACTGAAAGCGGTTAACAAGCTCATAAACGGTCTTTCATCTACCCAAACGGGGCAATAGCCTGGTTCGGCTCGTCGGCGCTCTGTGCGCCGGGGCGGCGAGCCAGGCTGCAGGGGGCTGCGCTATGGGCACGACGACTGTAACCGATCACGCCGAGGGGTGGGCTGGTACCCGGTTACGTTGAGAAGCGGGAACTCGGCCACGGCGCTTTCGGGCGGGTTGTGGAAGCGGTTCACGAGCGGACCACGCTTCGGGTGGCCATCAGGTACCTCGGCCCGGACCTCGTAGCGGACCCGGATTTCCTGCCTCGTTTCCGCACTCAGATGCTGAAGCTGAAGGAGCTTGACGTTCCCTCGGTCGTGCGGGTCGACGACTACGCCGAGCAGCCCGGGCAGGGCGCCGCCGTGGTGATGGAACTGGTCGACGGGGTTTCGCTGCGCGCAATGATCGAGCGCCAGGGGCCGCTGGAGCCCGTGGCGGCGCTCGCGGTGCTGAAGGGCTCACTGCTCGGACTGGCCGCCGTGCACCGGCTCGGCTTCGGTCACCGGGACATCACGCCGGGGAACGTGCTGGTCGACACCTCGGGTCAGGTCAAGCTGACCGGTTTCGGGATGGCGGTGGCCGCCGGGGAGATGCAGGCGGTCGGGACGCCGTTGTACCTGGCGCCGGAGCGGTGGGAGGGTGATTCGGCCAGCCCGGCGAGCGACGTGTACGCCGCGACGGCGGTGTTCTTCGAGTGCCTCACGGGTGAGCCGCCCTTCTTCGGTGACCTGGCGGCGCTGCAGGAGGAGCACGAGAGCGGGGCGCTGCCGCTGGACCGGGTTGACCCGCGGCTGGCGCCGCTCATCGCGCAGGGCATGGCGAAAGACCCGGCCAGCAGGCCGCACAGCGCGAATGCGTTCATTTCCGAACTCGAGGCGCTGGCCGGCGTCACGTACGGCTCGGACTGGCAGGACCGGGGGCGCGCGCTGCTCGCAGGCCGCGCTGTGGCCGCCCGCGCCGCAGCCGCCCGCATCGCCGCCCGGCCGCTGTCGCGCAGCCGCCGGCAGGATCACCCGGGCGGTTCTCCGGCGGCGGCAGGCGGCGGCCGCCGACGTCGGCTCGTGATCATCGCGTCGATCGCGGCCGCCGCTGTCATCGTGCTTGCGGCTATCGTCACGGGGTTCACCTTGTCGGGCGGGGGACAGAAAGCGAGTCTGACCGGATCGGCGGCCGTGGGGACGCCGGGCCTGCCGACGTACTCGGCGGTGGCCAACGTGACGCCTCCGGTGGCGGCGGCCACGTGCACCGCGCCGACCGCCTTCACCTACAGCGCGACGATTTCGGCCGCCGCGCCCGGAACGGTGAACTACCAGTGGGTGTACTCCTGGGGCGCAACGGGCCCGGTGCGGGTCGTGAGCTTCCCCACGCCCGGTAACCGGGTCGTGACCGGCGAGACCGTTAAGGTCAGGCGGGCCGGCGACGGCTGGGCCGAGCTCAAGCTGCTCAGCCCGGTCCCGAAGACCTCGGCCAAGGCCACCTACCGACTATTGTGCGGCGCCAGCCGGGGCGGTATCACCGCCACCGCGACGGTGCAGCCCGCGACCAGGACTGCCAGCTGCGTGCCGGCCCCGCCGACCTTCACCGCCGACGGCGCGATCACCGCCAAGAAAGCGGAGACGGTCAGCTATTACTGGGCCCAGTCCGACGGCAAGAACTCCGCCCCCGCGACCCTGGTCTTCGCTCGGCCGGGCACCCTGGCGGCCCGGCCGCTGACGATTATCCCGCAGCGGGCCTCCGGCTCCGGGGAGGCCGTCCTGGTGGTGACCAGCCCGGTCGTCGCAGCCTCCGGGCCGGCGACCTACACCCTGTCCTGCACGGCCGCTAAGACCCGGACCGGCCCGACCGGCCCGATCACGTCGGCGGCGCTGTGGACTACGGCGTCGGTCAGCCCGGCCAGCCAGTCGCTCGGCTCCTGCTCGGCTGCGACGCCGACCTTCACCTTCAGCGGGATGATCACCGACAGCAAGGCGGGGACGGTCGGCTACCACTGGCGGCTCCCTAACGGCCGTGGCCCTGCGCGGACGCTGCGCTTCAGCGGTCCGGGCACCCAGACCGTTACCACGTCCTACACGCCGGGCAGCGATAGCGCGAGCGGGTCGGGCACGCTCGTCATCACCAGCCCCGGCGCGGTGTCGTCCAACCCGGCCGCGTTCACCTTGTCGTGCGGCCAGGGGCTGGGGATCACCAACAACGCCCCGACGATCGCCCAGGATGGGGTGTACTACTGGGGCACGGTCACCGTGTCCGGCGGCACCGGTCCCTACGCCTGGTCGGTGACCGGGCTCCCGGCCGGGCTGACGGCGAGCGGCGCCGGGGCGACGCTCACCATCAGCGGCGACCCGCAGGCGGCCGGGACCTTCACCCCTCAGATATCGGTCTCTGACAGCTCGTCGCCTCAGCTCACCGGAAACACGAGCTTTGCCCTGACCGTTGATGGCGCCGCCGTGTCGCCGCTGGTGATCAGCGGCTATCTCCCGGACGCGGCGGTTGGCCAGGCCTACTCGGCCACGGTCATCGGGACCGGCGGCGACGGCAGCTACAACTGGTCGGTGACCGGGCTCCCGGACGGGCTGACCGCAACTGCGAGCGGGGGGACGCTGATGGTGAGCGGCACGCCGACGGACGGCGGCGGCTTCTCCGTGACCGTCACCGTCAGTGATGGCGAATCACCCGCGCAGACCGCAGCGGCCGTTCTCACCCTGGTCGTCGACGACCCGAATTCCAGCCCCACCTCCGCCAGCCCGAGCCCGAGCCCGAGCCTCAGTACCGATGGCGGTGGCAGCCCCGACGCCATTGCCCCTGGCAGCGGTGGCGCCAGCGGACTGTCGATCACGATTACCGCGCTGCCGGAAGGGACGGTTGGCGACGGCTACATCGCCGCCGCCACTGCGACGGGGGGTGACGGTACCTACACGTGGTCGGCCAGCGGGCTTCCGGCAGGACTCAGAATCAACTCGCGCGCCGGGACTATCTCCGGCGCGCCGACGATGTCGGGCAACTTCCAGGTGGACCTCAAGGTCTCCGTGGGCGGCTCGCGCCTGCGGTCAAGCTCGGTCCGGCTTTCGCTCACGATCAACTCCGGCGCCCCGGCACCGGATCCGGGATCGAGCTGACGGGATGCTACCACGGGTCCTGGTCGACGGTAGTCGCGTGTTAGGCGGCAATAGGAGTCTCTTGGCCGTTGCGGTGAGCCTCGGCAGGTACTAGCCCCGGGTGCTTGGCGGGCAGGCGACCGTGGCCTTGAACTCCGGGTGAGCACCGGGAGTGGGGTCGGTGAACCGGCAGCCGAACAGCGGCGACGCGACCGCCTGCGGGTTGAGGATGTTGTTGCCGGCTGGCCGCTTGCCGGTGTCGATCCACGACACGAGGGCGGAGAACGCGGACGACAGCTCGCTGGTGGTGTAGCCGCAGTGCGTGACTTCGCGAATGGCCCTGTCCACGAACAGATCGCCCTCGCCGTGCGCCACCATCATGGCGTCGTACTGCTGGTCCATCGAGAGCGGAACGAACAGGTCGCCGATCCCGTGGACCGACAGCACCGGGATGCCCGGGTCGCCGTGGATCACGGGCAGCTCTGCGGGCGACAGGGCGTCGGCCGAGGAGGTGGCCGTGACCGGTGTCCGTAGCACGGCGCGGTTGAGCGCGATCTCCTGCGGCAGGTCGATCAGCGGGTCGTCGCCGAACGTGTAGAAGGTGCGCTCGTTGCCGGCCACGCTGCCGTCGGCGAAGCCGAGGGTGCCGCCGTTGAGCCCGGGGTAAACGCCGAACAGGAACGGGACCTGGGTGAGCGGTGCGAACCCGAAACTGTCCCAGTAGTTGACGGCACTGGCGAAACCTGGACGGGTACCGCCGGACAACTGCTCGACGGTGTCGGCCCACAGCGTCCCGGTCTTGGTGAGGTCTGTCGTGAACGTCTGCCCTCCGGTCGCCGCGTCGGGGGTGATCCCGAGGGCGGGCAGCTCGGACTCCACCGTGGACTGATACGCGAGCGAGTACGCCTCTCCGGCCGTAAGCGTCGTCGGGTAGCTGATCGTCGTGCCGGTGAGGCCCGCTGCGGTGACGTTGTCGCCTAGGTAGTAGTTGAACAGGTTGTTGCCGGCCAGCACCCCGCAGTACGGCATGGCGCCCGCGAAGTCGCCCTTGTAGGCCTCGATCTCGGCCGTGGTGACCTCGCCGCCCATAGACAGGCCGCTCATGATCACCTGCCGGGACCGTAGTCCGGTGATCTTCGGGAATGCCTCCAGCAGGTCGTGGGTGTCCACGACGCCGTCGCCCGGGTCGTATCCGTTCATCGCGTAGCTCGACGCGGCCCAGGCGAATCCGTTGTCCACGAAGTACTGGCGCAACTGGGGATCATCGATCCACACCTCGTTGCCAGTGCCCCGGTAACCGTGGGCGAACATCACGAGGGTGCCGTTCCAGTTGGGCGGGACCTCTATCCGGTAGGAGGCCCCGTCGTCGGCGATGCCGGTCCAGACCCGGGACAGCTGGCCGCTGCCGTTGGCGATCGGGCTGAACGGCCCGGCATAGGCCGCACCGTTGAATTCGCACGTCGGGTCGGCGATCAGGACGCCGGGGACAACTGCGCTTAGCGTGGTGACGCACGCACTGGAGCTGAACGTCGCCCCCGCCGCCCGAGCCGATCCTGACTGGCCAGCGAGCGATCCGAGGACGAGAACGCTGCCGGTAACGACGGCGACGATGAGACGACGTAGGTGAGAGCGAGCCGACATTGGCAGTCCTCCCGGACGGCAGTGCGCTATGCGTAGCTTGCTCTCGTGTTCCGCTCGCTTCAAGACGGCCGCAAGGATGAATTTCCCATTTATTAACGGTAATTCCGACATCGACGGACTTATCCCGGCAAATCTGCCCGTTCGTCCGCGATCTTCAGGTCTACGGGGTGTGAGCTGACGGGAAGCCGCGCTCCGACGATGACCCCGGTCAGGGCGACCACGATGGCGAACGAGAACGCCAGCGCGACTCCGGGGCGATGCCCCATCCGAGAAGCGGAGGCCACGATGGCCCCTGCGACTCCGGTCCCGATGGCCTGACCGAGCACATCGCAGAGCTGCAGAGCCGAGGTCGCCCGGCCCTCCTCGCCCGGCGCCGCGCGATCGAGCGTGGTCACCGACAGCGGAGCGTAGGCAGTGCCGATCCCCGCGCCGGCCAACGCCCAGGCCGCGATCGCCAGCGCGGGAGGCACCGCCGGCAGGAGCACTACGCACATTGCGCCGAGGCCAATGGCGACCAGGCACATACCGGGCCGGACCAGACGGCGCGGCCCCCACCGGGCTATGCAGCGGGCCTGCACCCACGATCCGGCCGTCCATGTCAGGGTCGACGCTGTTAGTGCAAGAGCCGCCAGCACCGTGGGAGCGTGTCGGACGGTCACGACCGCATATGGGACATATGCGTCGCCGGCGAAGAAGCAGCACGTGAGCAGCGACCGGCTGAGGATTGTGACGGTCAGCCCTGGCCGTGCGGTCAGATACCGAGGTGGTGTCAGCTGGCGCATGGAGAGAGCGAGAAGGGCGCCGCCGGCCACACCGCCCGCAGCGACTACGGGCGCGACGCCCGAACTGAGTGACGCCAGCGCCGTGCCGGCGCCGGCCACCACTCCCAGCACGGCCAGGTACGGCACGGCGGCTGTGCCCGGACTGGCGGGTGGCGGGACGTGCCGCAGGGCCAGCACGACCAGCACCCCAGCCGCGAGCACCAGCGGCAGCAAGCCCAGGAATACCCAGCGCCAGCCAACTGCCGCGGCCACGAGGGCGGCGATAGCCGGCCCGATGAGGCCGGGCACCACCCAGGCGGTGGAGAGCACAGCGAACATTCGCGGCCGGGCCTCCTCGGCATAGCACCGGGAGATCGCCACGTAGGCCACGGAGGGCACGACCCCGGCGCCAAGGCCCTGCACCGCCCTGCCCGCGACGAGGACCAGCATGTCCGGCGCGGTCCCGCCGATAATCAGGCCAAGGGCGAACAGGACGAGGCCGGCGAGCATTGGCCGCCCGAGCGGCACACGGTCGGACAGCGTTCCGGCTAGCACGATCCCGATGAGGCTCGCCAACAGGAAGGCGCTGAACACCCACCCGTAGAGACGGAGATCTCCCAGTTGGCGGCCCACCACCGGCAAGATGGTGGCGACAGCGAGCGCCTCGAATGCGACGAACGTGACCGCGAGCACTAGGCCGACCGTCAGCGATCGCTGCGCCGGCGCCCATATTCCTCCTGACGGACTGGCCGGCGTCGTTGGGGCGCTGTCCGCATCTGAGCTCATTAGGTTGAGGGTAGAACCTCAACTGGCGTTGAGGTCAAGTGCGGCCGCCGACCTGCGCGTGCGTCCAATGACCGCTAGGCAGCCCGATCCAGCGCACGGTCATCGCCTGGCAAGTGCCCACGCAGCTATCCAAGGGGCCAGACACGGTTAGGGGATCGGCGGCCCTGGATGCTCTTCCGCCGTTAGGCTAACCAGGACTTTGATGCGCGTGAGTTAGGACGTTTTTCCCCCACGGCCCGGTGGGCCAGCAAACGGTAACCGACTGGTGACTCATAGCGGTTAACAAGCTCATAAACAGCCTGGTCATCAACCCAAACGGGCCGTAACCTGGGTCGGCTCGCAGGTGTCACTGAGCGCCGAGCGGCGAGGCCAGGCTGCAAGGGGGAGCTCCGCTATGAGCACGACGACTGGGCGCGACCACGACGAGGGGTGGGCCGTCCCCGGTTACGTTGAGCAGCGGGAACTTGGCCACGGCGCGTCCGGGCGGGTTGTGGAAGCGGTTCAAGAGCAGACCACGCTTCAGGTGGCCATCAGGTACCTCAGCCCGGACCTTGTAGCTGACCCCGACTTCCTGCCCCGTTTCCGCACTCAGATGCTGAAGCTGAAGCAGCTCGAAGATCCGTCGGTCGTGCGGGTTTACGACTACGCCGAGGACCCGGAGCGGCCGGAGGAGCCCGAGCAGCTGGAGGAGTCGGAGGAGCCCGGGCAGTCCGAGGAGTCGGAGGATTCGGGGGAGCCGGACGCGCTGGACGAGTCCGAGGAGTCGGAGGATTCCGGGGAGCAGGAGAAGCCCGAGGAGCCCGAAAAGCCCGACGCGCTGGAGGAGTCCGAGGAGCCCGAGGAGCCTAAGGACGCCGAGGAGCCGGAAGCGCTGGAGGAGTCCGAGGAGCCCGAGGAGCCTAAAGACGCCGAGGAGCCGGAAGCGCTGGAGGAATCCGAGGAGCCCGAGGAGCCTAAGGACGCCGAGGAGCCGGAAGCGCTGGAGGAGTCCGAGGAGCCCGAGGAGCCCGAGGAGCCTAAGGACGCCGAGGAGCCGGAAGCGCTGGAGGAATTCGAGGATTCCGAGGAGTCGGAGAAGCTCGAGGAATTCGAGGAGCCCGAGCAGCCGGACCAGCCGGAGGATGCCGAGGGACCGGACGCGCTGGAGGAGTCCGAGGAGCCCGCCGACGAGTCCGAAGAGGAGCCCGGGGAGCCCGTGCTGGGCGCCGCAGTGGTGATGGAGCTGGTCGACGGGTGCTCGCTGCGCGCAATAATCGAGGGCCAGGGGCCGCTGGAGCCCGTGGCGGCGCTCGCGGTGCTGAAGGGGACACTGCTCGGACTGGCCGCCGTGCACCCGCTCGGCTTCGGTCACCGGGACATCACGCCGGGGAACGTGCTGGTCGACACCTCGGGTCAGGTCAAGCTGACCGGTTTCGGGATGGCGGCGCTGGCGACCGAGGAGATGCAGGCGGTCGGAACGCCGTTGTACCTGGCGCCGGAGCGGTGGGAGGGCAATCCGGCCAGCCCGGCGAGCGACGTGTACGCCGCGACGGGGGTGTTCGTCGAGTGCCTCACGGGCGAGCCGCCCTTCTCCGGGGACCAGGCGGCGCTGCAGGAGCAGCACGAGAGCGGAGCGCTGCCGCTGGACCGGGTTGACGCGCGGCTGGCGCCGCTGATCGCTCGGGGCATGGCGAGAGACCGGGCCAGCAGGCCGAAGAGCGCCAACGCGTTCATTTCGGAGATCGAGGCGCTGGCCAGCGTCACTTACGGGTCGGACTGGGAGAAGCGGGGGCGCGGTCTGCTGGCGGCTCGCGCTGCGGCCCCCGGGCCGCTGTCGGACGGCGGCCGCCAGGATCCACCGGGCGGTTCTCCGGCGGTGGTCGGCGGCGGCCGCCGCCGACGTCGGCTCGTGGTCATCGCGTCGGTCGCCGCGGCCGCTGTCATCGCGCTTGGCGGCATCGCCGCCGGGGTCACGATGTCGGGCGGGGGGCAGCACAAAGCGAGTCTGAGCGGATCCGTGTCCGTGTCCCTGGGGGAGCCGGGCCTGCCGAAATACTCCACGGTGGCTAACGTGACGCCTCCGGTGGCGGCGTCCAAGTGCACCGCACCGACCGCCTTCACCTACAGCGCGACGATCTCGGCCGCCACGCCCGGATTGGTGTACTACAAGTGGGTCTACTCCTCGGGTAAACCGGGCCCGGTCCGGATCGTGAACTTCGCCGCGGCCGGTAACCGCGTCGTGACCGGCGAGACCGTCAAGGTCAAGCGGGCCGGCCGCGGCTGGGCCGAGCTCGAGCTGCTCGGCCCCGTCCAGAAGACCTCGGCTAAGGCCACCTACCGGCTGCTGTGCGGCGCCAGCAGGGGCGGCATTACCGCCACGGCCACGGTCCAGCCCGCTACTTGGGCCGGCAGCTGCCTGCCGGCACCGCCGGTCTTCACCGCGTACGGCTCGATCACCGCCAAAAAGGCGGAGCGGGTCAGCTATTACTGGGCCCAGTCAGACGGCCTTGACTCCGCGCCCGCGACCCTCACCTTCACCAGGCCGGGCACTCTGGAGGCCCAGCCGCTGACGATTATCCCGCAGCCGGCCTCCGGCTCCGGCGAAGCCGTCCTGGTGGTGACCAGCCCGGTCGTCGCGGCCTCCGGTCCGGCGACCTATACCCTGTCCTGCACGGCCCCCAAGACCCCGACCGGCCCGACCGGCCCGATTGCGTCGGCGGCGCTGTCCGCCACGGCTTCGGTCAGCCCGGCCAGCCAGTCACTGACGTCGTGCTCGGCCGCCGCGCCGACCTTCACCTTCAGCGGGACTATCACCGACAGCAAGGCCGGGACGGTCGGCTACCACTGGCGGCTCCCTAACGGCAGCGGCCCGGCGCGGACGCTGAGCTTCAGTCGCCCCGGCACCCAGACCGTCAGCACGACCTACACGCCGGGCAGCGATACCGCGAGCGGGTCGGGCACGCTCGTCATCACCAGCCCGGGTTCGGTGTCATCCAACGCCGCCGCGTTCACCCTGTCCTGCGGACACGGGCTGGGGATCACCAACAACGCCCCGACGATCGCCCAGGAAGGCGTGAACTACTCGGGCACGATCACCGTGTCCGGCGGCACCGGTCCCTACACCTGGTCGGTGACCGGGCTCCCGGCCGGGCTGACGGCGAGCGGCGCCGGGGCGACGCTCACCATCAGCGGCGACCCGCAGGCGGCGGGAACCTTCACCCCCAAGGTGTCGGTCTCCGACAGCTCGAAGCCTCAGCTCACCGGAACGACGAGCTTTACCCTCACCGTGGACGCCGCGGCCGTGTCGCCGCTGGTCATCAGCGGCTTCCTTACGGGCGCGGTGGTTGACCAGTCCTACTCGGCCACGGTCATCGGGACGGGCGGCACCGCTCCCTACAACTGGTCGGTGACCGGGCTTCCGACCGGGCTGACGGCGACTGCCAGCGGGGGGACGCTCACCGTCAGCGGCACGCCGACGGAGAGCGGCAGCTTTCCTGTCGCCGTCACGCTCAGCGACAGCGAATCACCCGCGCAGACTGCGGCGGCTGATCTCAGCCTGGTCGTCGCCGACGCCACTTCCAGCCCCAGCCCCAGCCCCAGCCCGACTCCAACCCCGACCCCGACCCCGACCCCGACCCCGACTCCGACGCCAACCCCGACCCCCAGCCCCAGCCTCAGCACCGATGGCGGTGGCAGCCCCGCCGCCGCCGATGGGGCCAGTAGTAGCCCGTCGGTCACGATCAACCCCGGGACCACGGCCCCGGACCCCGGATCGACCTGACGGGCCGCCCCTGAGGGGCGGTGACGGGGTGAGCCTCAGCGTCCGGGCGGTACCGGCGGGGGCGGGTTGGCGCCGACTAGGTGCCGGCCGTAACGCTCCCAGTTCACGTATGGTGCCATGGCGCCCTGGTGGGTGAACGCGATCAGGTCGCGCAGCAGCCGCTGGATGGGCCGGTCCAGTCGGATCTCGTCCGTCGGGCACACCTCAAAAAGCCGCTCGATTGCCTCCCGCGCCAACTTGTAGCAGAGGGTCCCGCCGGCCCCCGTCAGCTGCGGGTCGGTGATCCGCTCGGCGCCCGGTTGGAGCGTCGAGAGCACCCAGTGCTGGTAGGCCTCGATCATCTTGACGTTGGTGTGCGCGGTGGCGATCGCCGTCTGGACGACCGCGGAGTCGTACATCTTCTCGTAGCCGAGCATCCTGATGCCCCGGCCCTTCGCCAGGTCGTGAAACGCCTCAAGCGCGTAACGCGCCATGCCGAGCGGCAGCGCGGCGATGAACGCGTAGCCCATGTCCCCGACCTGCAGCAACTTGAAGACGTCGGCGATCCGCCGCGACACCCGGTGCTCGGGGATGAACAGCTCCCCGCACTCCACGGAGTTGCTCCCGGTGGCCGCCGCGCCCATGACGTGCCAGTCGTCGGCGATCGTGAGCTCGGACAGCGGGATCAGGCAGAACCCGTCCGAGGTGGTTCCATCGCGCTCCTGGATCGAAACGCGCAGCAGGTCCCAGTTCGCGTGGTGGCAGCCGCTGTTGTACGGCCAGTGACCCTGGCCGCGGATCCGGTAGCCGCCGTCGACCGGCTCGCAGACAGCGCCCGCGGAGCCGAAGGTGCCGGCGAACCTGGCGTTGGGCGTTTCGGCGTAGATCTGGGCCAGCGTCTCCTCGGGGAAGACTTCCACCATCCGGCCGATGCCGCTGTAGATCTGCAGGACCCAGGCGGTGGACGGACAGCCGCTGGCGATGTGGGTCATCGCCGTCGCCGCCGTCGCGGCGTCGGTCCAGTAGCCGCCCCGGTTCACCGGCATCAGCATCCGGAACAGGCCCGCCTCCTCGATGGCCCGGACGTTCTCGTCCGGCACGTGGCCCAGTCGATCAGCGAGGTCCGCGTTCGAGCGCAGGAGCGGGATCAGCGACTGCGCGCGAGTGATCAGCTCCTCGGAGTTGGGCGCCGCCGGCTTGCCGTCGAGCATCGCCTCGGTCACGTTGGTCCTTCCCGGAAGGTGCTGTCGGTCGGGCCGCAGGGCAACATTCGGTTGGCTCAAGCTCGACCACCCGCCGAAATGGAGGATACGGTCGTGGTGGCCGGCCAATGAAGTGAAAGTTCCGCTGACTAGAACGGGTCGGATCGGATCGGGCAAGAGGGCGCCACCCAAACGTCGGCGCGTCCGGTTACTCGGCGCTTGGCGGCAAGGCGGCCGGGTCGGCCTGGTTCTCCGACGTGGGCGCGCCGGCGACGAGGTCCCTCAGCCAGTCCCACCGCTCCAGGCGCCGCTGGTCGTAGCGGGACGCGGCGCGGTCCGCGCGGCGTGGCCGGGTCGGGTAGCGGCGCACCGCCCACCAGGACCACGGCTTAGCCAGCCTGATCGCCCCGACCAGGGCCACCGGGCTGATGACGATGCCGATGACGCTGGTGATGACTTTTCCCTTGAGCAGGCAGATAACGCAGAGCACGAGGGTAATGGCGATGGTGACGATCGACGACCACCATTCGGACGAGCCGATGCCGCCCGACACGAAGCTGGCCCCGCCGATCAGCGCCCCGGTTATCACCAGGACGCAGAAGATCGCGTCGACCGATTGCCGCCCCTGCCTGGCCCAGTAGACATCCTTCAGGTGCAGCCACAGCGCGAACTCGTCCACGGTGAGGCCGACGCCGATCCCGAAGACCGCCGCCGCGGCGTCGAGCGCCGCCCCCGACGGCGTCTGCGATACCAGGACGATGCCGGTGCCGATGATGATCAGGATGCCGAAGACCTGGTGGTGAATGTGATTGCCGCCGAGCGAGACGTTGCCGAGCCCGGCCCCGCCTCCGCTGCCCGATCGAATCAGCCTGGTCACCATCCTGGTGATGAGGAAGGTCACCAGGATGGCCAGGAACATCCACATCATGGGATGCAGTGAAAGCTCACCCCCGCCGACCGAAAATCTCTCCTGCCTGCAGAGATGCCCCGTCGGTGGCGGCCAGGAAACATCCCACCCGTTCGGGGCCGTCAGGCGCGCGAGTAACGGGCGGCGCACAACGGCACGAAGATCAGCAGCAGCAGCGCCAGCCAGCCCACCGACGCCAGCACTGGGTGCAGCAGCGGCCAGGCCCCGTTGGCGGGCACGGACGGGTTCCCGAACAGCTCGCGCAGGGCGGCGGCGATCGCACTGACGGGATTCCAATCGGCGACGGCGCGCAGCCAGGCTGGCATCCCAGAGGTGGGTACGAAGACGTTGGACAGCATCGTCACCGGGAAGACGAGGATTGACGCCTGCCCCGCCGCCTGCTCGTTGCCGAGGACGAGGCCCAGGTACATGCCGATCCAGGTGGTGGCGAACTGAAAGCCCGCGACCAGCGCGAGCGCGCCGATCGCGTAGCCCGCGCCCCGCTCGATCCGCCAGCCCACGGCCAGCCCACACAGACCCATCAGGGTGAAGCTGCCAAGACCGTAGAGCGTGGTCGCGGCGGCCTGGCCGAACGGCACCGCCGTCCGCGCGATCGGCAGTGACCGGAACCGGTCGACCACGCCCCGGCCGCTGTCTCGCGCCATCGCGACCATCGACGGCAGGATGTTCACCGCGATCGTGGCGAACAGGCCGGGAATGAGGAACTCCCGGTAGTTTCCGCCGGGCACCGAGATCGCGCTGCCGAAGATGTACCCGAAGATGACCACCAGGACGACCGGCGCGCCGAGGGTCAGGGTGATCGCGGTCGGGTCGTGCCGAAGCCTGCTGAGCTGACGCTCCGCCGCCGCCGCCCCGTCGGTAACGGCGCCGATCACGCGGCCGCCTCCGTCTCTCTGTCGTTGGACGCATCGGTTTCGGCCAGGAAGACCTCGTCCAGGGTGGGACGCCTGATGCTCACGTCCTCGGCCTCGACGCCGGCCGCGTCGAGCCGCCGGACGAGCTCGGGCAGCGTCACCGCGCCGGCCGTGATCGCCGCGGTCAGGCGGCCGGCGTCCGGGTCGACCTGCGGTCGGCTGCCCGCTATGGCGGCCAGGGCAGCCGCCGCCGCCGACAGGGCGCCGCCGCCGACGGCCGCGTCGCTCAGCACCACGTCGACCCGGCCGCCGAGCGAGTTCTTCAGCTCATCGGGGGTCCCCTGAGTCGTCACCCGGCCCCGGTTGACGATCACGATCTGGCCGGCGATCCGATCCGCCTCGTCCAGGTACTGGGTGGTCAGCAGCACCGTGGTGCCCTCGTCCGCCAGCGACCTGACCGTCGACCAGATCTCGGTCCGGCTGCGGGGGTCGAGGCCGGTGGTGGGCTCGTCAAGGAACAGGACGGCGGGCGCCACGATCAGGCTGGCGATCAGGTCCAGCCTGCGCCGCATGCCACCGGACCACGTCTTGACCAGGCGCCCTCCCGCGTCGGCGAGCTCGAACCGTTCGAGTAGCTCGGCCGCCCGGGCCTTCGCGCGGCGCCTGCCCAGGTGCCACATAAGCCCGAGGATGAACAGATTCTCGTGGCCGGTGAGGTCATCGTCGACGGCCGAATGCTGGCCCGCCAGACCAATGGAGGCGCGGACCAGTCGCGGCTCGCGGACGACATCGTGCCCGGCGACCCGGGCGGTGCCGCCGTCGGGCCTGGTCAGCGTGGCCAGCACCCGAACGACGGTGGTCTTGCCCGCGCCGTTCGGGCCGAGCAGCGCGCAGATGCTGCCCTCGGGCACCGCCAGGTCCACCCCTCGCAGCGCCCTGACCTGGCCGAAGGACTTCCGCAGGCCCTCGGTCTCAATCGCCGTCATCGAGTCTCCGTTCATACGCTTAATCAAACTACGTACACAGTACGCCGTACAATGTACGTAGTTAATTCTGGGGTAGTCATATGTCATCGTGAGGGAAGGACGGGCAAGCCACGGCAAGATGAGGCGGGTACGTCCACGTATCCGGATCAGTGTCGAGGGGGAGGTCATGCCGACCGCCGAGCCCCAGCCCGAGCCCGAGCCCGGGCCAGCGTCAGAGCCCGAGCCCGAGCCCGAGCCCGAGCCAGGGCCAGGGCCTGGGCCAGCGCAAGAACCCGCGCAGACGCCGCCGTCCCGGCGTCGCCGGGGACCCCAGCCGAGGTACGGCCGCGAGGATGTGGCGCGGGCGGCGGTGGCGCTGGCCGACGCTGACGGTCTCGACGCGGTGACGTTCCGCGCCGTCGCCGCCCGCCTCGGGACCGGCGTGATGTCGCTCTACAGCTACATCCCGGACAAGCAGACGCTCGTCTTCGACATGTCCGAGCTGGTCAGCGCCGAACTCGAGCTGCCCGCGCCGACCGGTGACTGGCGAGCGGACATGCACGTCGTGGCGGGCAGACAGCGCGGTCTGGCTCACCGTCACCCGTGGCTGGTCGATGCCGCCTCCCATCTGCAGCCGCTCGGCCCGGCCACGCTCGACTTCCTCGAGTTCGCGCTCGGCGCCCTCGAGCCAACCGGGCTATCCGAGCGGGACCGCCTCGAGACGATCGCCCTGGTCAACGGGTTCGTGCTGAACATCGTGCGCGCCGAACTCGAGAGCCGGGCCGCCGCCGACCCGCGGCGCCACGCCGCGCAGTACGCGAGGCTTCCCGAGCTGCTCGCGACCGGCCGGTACCCGCGGTTCGCCGCGGCGATCGCGCAGAGCGGCCAGCCCGAGCCGTGGGACCCGGCCGTTCACTTCGACCGGCTGCTCGACCGGATCCTGGACGGCCTAGTGGGCGGGCCGCGCGCGTAGTCAGCGGTTCATCCGGGTGTAGGCCCGGAGCGAGAGGGCGGCGAAGGCCAGTAGCAGGCCGCCGCTCCAGGCCAGCGAGATCAGCACGTCGTGCGCGGCGGGCTGGCCGAAGATCAGCGCGCGCTCGGCCACGACCAGGGCGTCAACCGGCTGGTGGGTGCCGAACGCCTGCAGCCAGCCGGGCATGTCGGCCGATGGCACGAAGGCGGAGGAGGTGAAGACGAGCAGGAACACGACCGGCACCCCGGCCCCCTGGGCCGCCTCCGGATCGCTGACCCGCAGGCCCAGGGCGGTGAACACCCAGGAGAGCGCGTAGGCGAACGCGATCACCAGGGCGAGCGCCGCCAGCAGCGCGGCCGCGCCGCCCGGGCTGCGGAAACCGACCGCGTAGCCGACGCCGAGCATGACCACGACCACGAGCACGTTGCGGGCCAGGTCGGCCAGGGTCCTCCCGGCCAGCACCGCGATGCGGGACATCGGCAGCGTGCGGAACCGGATCAGCAGCCCGGACCGCAGGTCGGCCGAGAGCCCGACCGCGGTTCCGATCGCGCCGAAGGCGACCGACTGCGCGAACACCCCCGGCATCAGGAAGTCGACGTAGCTGACGCCGGGCACCTTGATCGCCCCGCCGAACGCGTAGCGGAACAGCAGCACGAAGATCATTGGCTGGATGGTGGCGAAGATCAGCGCCTGCGGGGTGCGCGTCAGCGAGCGGAGATTCCGGCCGGTGACGTCGATCGTGTCCCAGATCGCGCTGGTCACGCGATCGAGCGCCAGCAGGCCGGCCGGGCGGGCGACGACGGGGACGGCGGGGACGGCGGTCATGCCCGGGAACCTCCTTGGCTGGCAGCGACCTGGCCGGTCAGGGCGAGGAAGACGTCGTCCAGCGTCGGCTCCCGGACGGCGACGGAGACCGGGTCGGGTACCCGGTCTCCGTCGAGCACGCGCAGCAGGCCGGGGAGCGCGCCCGAGCCGGAGTCCGAGCTGACCCTGAGCGCGGCCAGGTCCGCGTCCGCCTGGTAGCCGGCCGCCGCCAGCAGCCGCGACGCGGTCAGCGCGTCGGCCGGGGCGGCGAAGCCGAGTGTGAACACCACCGTGCCGAACCGCTCCTTGAGCTGCGCCGGCGTTCCGGTGTCGGCGACCCGGCCGTCGGCGATGATCACCACCTGGTCGGCCAGCGCGTCCGCCTCCTCCAGGTACTGGGTGGTGAGCAGCACGGTGGTGCCGGCCCGGGCGAGGTCGCGGACCGACTCCCAGAGCTGGAACCTGCTCTCCGGGTCCAGGCCGGTGGTCGGCTCGTCGAGGAACAGCACCGGCGGCCGGTGGACGAGGGCGGCGGCCAGATCGAGCCGCCGCCGCATCCCGCCGGAATAGCCCCGTACCAGCCGGTCGGCCGCGTCACCGAGTCCGAACAGGTCGAGGAGGTGTTCGGCTCGCGTTGTCGCCAGCCGACGGCCGACCCGGGAGAGGCGGCCGATCAGCGTCAGGTTCTCCCGGCCGGTCAGGTTGGGGTCCACCGCCGCGAACTGCCCGGCGAAGCCGATCACCGCGCGCACCCGGGCGGCCTCGGCGACGACGTCGAGGCCATGCACGACGGCGCGCCCGCCGTCCGGGCGCAGGGCGGTGGACAGGATCGAGACGGTGGTGGTCTTGCCCGAGCCGTTCGGCCCGAGCAGCCCGGCCACCGACCCGGTCGGCACCTGCAGCGTCAGCCCGTTGAGGGCGGTCACCGAGCCGTAGGCCTTGCGCAGGCCCACGGCCTCGATCGCGTACTCGCTCATCCAGCAAAGTATAGACATCTAAGCGTTAGATATCAAATGCTTTGATGTCAATCAGTGCCGGGAAATGACGCTGCGCAGCGGCGGCGATCAGCGGGATCGCCGCCGCTGCGCAGTGCCCAGTTAGTAGCGGGCGCCGGTTACCTGGCGGCCGAGCGGGTCGAGGAGGACCAGCTCGTCCTCGGTCAGCGTGACGTCGAGGGCGGCGATGTTCTGCTCCAGCCACTTGACGCGCTTGGTGCCGGGGATGGGGGCGAGCGGGACGCCGAGCCGCTCCTGCTGGGCGTAGACCCAGGCGAGGGCGATCTGCGCCGGGGCGACGCCCTTGGCCGCGGCGACCTCGCGCACGGTGTCGGCGATCGCCTGGTTCGTCGTCGCCGCCGCGCCGGTGAAACGCGGGTTGTTGGCCCGGAAGTCGTTCGAGCCGAGGGCGGTGACGTCGACCGTGCCGGTCAGGAAACCGCGGCCGAGCGGCGAGTAGGGCACCAGCCCGACGTTGAGCTCGCGCAGGGCGTCGAGCACGTCGGTCTCGACGTCCCTCGTCCACAGCGAGTACTCGCTCTGCACGGCGGTGATCGGATGGACCGCGCTGGCGCGGCGGAGCAGGTCGTTGTTGACCTCGGACAGGCCGAGGTAGCGGACCTTGCCCTCGGCCACCAGCTCGGCCATCGCGCCGACGGTCTCCTCGATCTCGGCCGTCTGCGGCGGACGGTGCAGGTAGTACAGATCGATGACGTCGACCCCGAGCCGGACCAGGCTGGCCTCGGCCGCCCGCTTGACGTAGGTCCGCTCGCCGCGCAGCACGCGGGGCTTGCCGTCGGCGCCGGAGCGGTCGATCCCGAACTTGGTGGCCAGCTGCACTTCGCCCCGGCGGTGCGCGATCGCCCGGCCGACCAGCACCTCGTTGTGGCCGGCGCCGTAGGCGTCGGCGGTGTCGAGGAACGTCACGCCCGCATCGAGCGCGGCGTGGATGGTGGCGATGGACTCGTCCCAGTCGGCCGCGCCGTACCATTCGCTCATTCCCATGCAGCCGAGGCCCTGGGCGGAGACGGTGAGGTCGCCTAGCTTGGTGGTGCGCATTTCTGCCCTTCTTGTCCTAGCCCTGGGTCCGCGCTTCGCGGACTCGGCGCGAGTAGGCGTCGATCTTCGAGTTGAGCAGCTTGAGGCATTCCCGCTGGGCCGCCAGCGCTCGGCGCACCTCCTCGCGGTGACCCTGCAGGAGTTCGAGGCGCTCGGCCTCGCCGCCGCCGGACCGCACCAGCTCCGCGTAGCGCTGCATGTCGCTGACGGGCATGCCGGTCTCGCGAAGCCTGGTGATGAGGCCGAGCCAGTCCAGGTCCGAGTCGCTGAACCGGCGTCGTCCGTTGGCGTCCCTGGCCACCGGCCCGAGCAGCCCGATGCGCTCGTACCAGCGCAGCGTGTGCTGCGACAGCCCGCACTTCTCGGCCGCCTCGCTAATGCTCCAGATCGTCACGGTTACGAGCCTATGAGTTAGAGTGCGCTCCAACGCAAACGGGCCGGGCCGCGGTCAGGCGTGCCGGAGGGTGCGCCAGCCCAGCAGGCCGCCGAAGCCCATGACGCCCAGGCCCGACAGCGCGTCGGCGACGCGGAGCGCGCGCGGCCCGACCCGTCGGCGCGCGACCGCGGCGGCCGCCGATAGCAGCGCGTACCAGGTGAATGAGCCGCAGCCGATAGCGGCCACCAGCGTGACGGCGGCGGGCGTGGTGTGGGCGACCCGGGCGGTGGAGGCGGCGGCGAAGACCGCGGCCCAGGACAAGATCGTCAGCGGGTTGGACGCGGTCGCGACCAGCGCGGTTCGCAGCGCCCGGGCGGCCGAGACGGTTTCCTCGGCCGTCTCAAGCCCGCTGCGGATGCGGAACGCCGACCACAGCGTGCGGGCGCCGATCGTCAGCAGCACCGCCGCGGCCCCGGCCAGGCCGAGCGCGAGCCGGAGCTGGGGGAGGCGGAGCAGCTGGGTGATGCCCGCCACCCCCAGGGCGGCGTAGGCGATGTCGACGATCGCCACGCCCAGGCTGATGCCCAGGCCGGTCTGGAGCTGCCCGCGCAGCACCGACCGCACGCACAGCAGCGAGATCGGGCCGATCTGCGCGGCGACGAGGAACCCGAGCCCGAACCCGGTCGCGAACGCGGTGACGATAACGGTGCGCACAAGGGTCAGGCTGTCACGGCCGGACGGTCGCGTCAGATGGTTTTCCGGCCCGATGTTCGCTCATCCGAAGTAGTGGCCCTTGTCCAGGTCCTCGATCAGACCGGGCTGGACGGGCCGCCAGCCGAGCAGCTCGGTGGTGAGCGCGCTGGAGGCCGGGCAGTCGAGGGCGAGGACCATCCCGAGGAAGCCGAGATCCTCGGCCGGGGCCGAGGCGGTCGGCAGGTTCAGGTGACGGCCGATCACGGCGGCGAAGTCACGCGCGGGCACGCCCTCGTCGGCGACCGCGTGCAGGACCGACCCGGCCGGCGCCCGCTCCACCGCCAGCCGGACCAGTGCGGCGGCGTCGAGCACGTGCACCGCGGGCCAGCGGCTGGCCCCGTCGCCGACGTAGCAGACCGCGCCCCGGTCGCGGGCGATGCCGATGACACGGGAGATGAGACCGTGGTGGTCGCCGTCGCCGTGCACCGACCGGGGCATCCGCACGACCGACGCGCGGATACCGCGCGAAGCTAGGTCGAGAACGGCCCGGGCGTTCTTGTCCCGGCCCGCGGCCGGCCCGCCGAAGACGGGGAAGTCGCGCTCGGTCGCCGCCCGGCCAGGCACCGCCGGGGTCCCCGAGGCGGCCACCAGCGGCTTGCCGGTGCCCTCGAGCGCGGCCGCGAGGGCTTCGACCGCGCGCGCGTCGATCTGGACCGACTCCTCCCGGCGGGTGAAGTCGTGGACGTAGGCGAGGTGGACGACCGCGTCGGCGTCGGCCGCCCCGGCCCGCAGGGCGTCCAGGTCCGCCAGATCGCCGCGGAGCGCCTCGGCCCCCGCGGCGGCGACGGCGGCGGCCGCGGAGTCGGACCGGGCGAACCCGAGCACCTGGTGTCCCGCGCCGATGAGCTCGGGGACGACGGCCGATCCGATCCAGCCGGACGCACCGGTGACGAATACGCGCATGAGCAGCTCTCCCAACAGTGATGAGACCTTTGTCCCATCACTATAGCAGCGTGATGGGATAAAGGTCTCATCAACTATGCTGTGGGCATGGCCCGATGGGAACCCGATGCGCGGCAGCGCCTGGTCGCCGCCGCGCTCGACCTGTTCACCGAGCAGGGCTACGACGACACCACCGTCGCCCAGATCGCCGACCGGGCCGGCCTGACCAAGAGCACCTTCTTCCGGCACTTCCCGGACAAGCGGGAGGTGCTCGTGGCCGGGCAGGACACGCTGTCCCGGCTCCTGACCGAGGGCATCGCCGCCGCCCCCGAGTCCGCCACCCCGCTCGAGGCGGTCGCCCTCGGCCTCGAGGCCGCCGCCACGGCGTTCACGCCGGAACGGCGCGAGCTCGCGCCCAGGCTCCAGGCCGTCATCGCCGCCAACGGCGAGCTGCAGGAACGCGACGCGCTTAAGCACGTCGGCCTGGCCAAGGCAATCGGCGACGCCCTCAAGGTCCGCGGCGTGCCCGACCCGACCGCCAGCCTCGCGGCCGAGCTCGGCGTCCTCGCGCTGCGGCGCGCCTCCGCCCGCTGGACCGACCCGGCCAACGACCGGCCGCTGGGCGACCTCGCCCGCCAGTCCCTGCAGGAGCTGCGGGCGGCCAGCGTCGCCCTCCGCTAACGGTCAGTCGGAGATGCGCTGGCAGAGCCACGCCAGCGAGAGCGGGTACCGGTAGTCGATGCCGGCGTGGGTCGCGTCGAACAGCTCGTAGCTGATCTTCTCGGCCGCGACCCCCACGTCGAGCAGCGCCGCCCGGAAGGCCGCCGCCCCGACGTCCAGGTAGAAATCGTCCCTGGTCCCGGCGTCGATCCAGATGCCCCGGAGCCCGCGCAGGGCGTCGGCGTAGCGCGGCGCCATCCGCACCGGGTCCCAGTCCAGCCAGCGCTGCCACACGTCCGTCCGCAGCACCCCGGTGACCGGGTCGAACGGCAGCTCGGGGGTGCCGTCGTCGCGGGCGGAGAAGCACGCCGCCACCCCCAGCAGCGCGACCAGGGGCATGTCCTCGGGCTGCGTGAACGACACCCGGGACCGGAACTCGTCCCACCACCGGAAGATGTCGCCGTCGTACTTGCGCAGGTGCCGGACGGCGGCCGGGAACTCGGGGATGTAGGAGTACTCGTAGAGCGCGTCGCCCGCGTGCGTCGCCAGCGCGCCGAACAGATCCGGCCGCAGCATCGGCGTGATCATGGCGCCGAAGCCGCCGCTCGACTTGCCCATGATCGCGCGGTGGGCGGCGTCCGGGATCGTCCGGTACCGCGCGTCGACGTGGGCCACGACCTCGTCGCACAGGTACGAGTGGTAGCGCCCGGTGCCGGGCGAGTCGAGGAACTGGCTGCCGCCGTAGGCGGTCCAGGCGTCCGCGTACACGACGACGGCAGGCGGCGCGTCGCCGCGGGCGAACATCGCGTCGGCCGTCTCCGGGAACGGCTGCCGGAACACGGTCCGGTTCCGCCACATCGCCACGTGCCCGGTGTATCCCTGGATCACGTAGACGGCGGGGTACGCGCGGTCCGGCGCGTCGTCGTACCCGGGCGGCGTGTACACCAGCAGCGGCCGCTCGGACGGGTCCCCCAGCGGGTTGCCGCGCAGCAGGTCGCTGCTGATCACGTGCTCGTGCATCCGTCCGGACAGCTCAGCGATCCATGGCAGCATAACGACGATCATTCCACTCGCTCCCCGGCGGGCGGCCGGCGCCGGGCGGCCTGCGGCGTGCCCGGCGCCGGCCCCGGCTGCGCGGCCGGCTTACGGCTGGCTGCCGAGGGTCACGGTCGCCTTCTTGCCCGTCGCCCCGTTCCGCGCGTACCCGATCGTCACCGTGTCGCCGGGCTGCTTGGTGAGCGTCAGCTCCTGCAGCTGGACGTTGGTGGTGGCGGTCTTCCCGTCGATCTCGGTGATCACGTCACCCTGCTGCAGGCCCGCCTTGGCGGCCGGTCCGCCGGGCACCACGCCCGCCACGAACAGCCCGCCCTTCAGGCCCGCCTGCGCGGCCGCGTCGGCCGGGATCGGCACCGTCTGCACGCCGAAGTACGAGTGCGACACCCGGCCGGTGGAGATCATCTCGTCCGAGATCGTCTTGGCGATGTTGACCGGGATCGCGAAGCCGAGCCCGACGCTGCCGGCCGAGGATCCGCCGTCCGCGGTCGGCACGCTCGCACCCGCCGTGGGAACGCCGATGAGGTCACCCGAGCAGTTCACCAGCGCTCCGCCGCTGTTGCCGGGGTTGATCGCGGCGTCGGTCTGCAGCGCCGACACCAGCAGCGCGTTGCGGTCGTCCTCGGCCGGCACCTCGACCGTCCGGTCCATCGCGCTGACGATGCCGGACGTCACCGTGCCGGACAGCCCGAGCGGCGCCCCGATCGCGACGACCGGCTGGCCGACCTGCACCGAGTCCGACGAGCCGAGCCCGATGACCTTCAGGTTGTCCGACTGCGCGACCTTGAGCACGGCCAGGTCGGTCAGCACGTCCCGGCCGACGATGGTGGCGGGCACCGTGGTCCCGTCCGAGAACGTCACCTCGACCTTGCCGCCGTTGGCGGCGATCGCGATCACGTGGTTGTTGGTCAGGATGTAGCCGTCGGATCTGATGACCTCACCCGACCCGGTCCCCCCGCCCGCCGCCCCGGTGGCGGCGATGGTCACGACCGAGGGAAGCACCTTGTCGGCCACCGAGGTGACCGCGCAGCCGACGTCCGAGCTGGCCGAGGCGCTGCCGCCGCTGCTGCTGCTGCCCGACGACGAGCAGCCGGCCAGCGCCGCGCCGGCCGCGACGGGCAAGACCAGCCAGGGCAGCCAGCGGCGATGGCCGGCGTCGTGCTTGGTCACCCGGTCACCTTCCGGCCCGTCGTGGTCGAATCCGCGGTCGACTCGCCCGCGGCCCCGCGCGCCCGCTGGCCGGGGACGCTGACGTCTCCGGCCGTCTCGCGCTCGATGTCGGCGGCGGTCGAGCGGACCGCGTGCCGGAAGGCGAACGCCCCGAACATCTCCATCAGGCCCATCACGATGAACCAGAC
>CAWIIX010000033.1:0-1058342 GCA_963836195.1 uncultured Actinomycetota bacterium
AAGCGTCCCGGCAGAGCCCTGGGCGTCGTAAGGTGCTCCTTCCCCGGCTTGCCGGGGGCTTCCCATGCAATCCCTCCGGCTTTTCTGCCAGATATCTCACCGTGATATCTCACGGTGATATTGGGTCCGCCGTCGCTCCCGCCTTAACCTCACTTCATGAGCAATGTAGGGAGGTGACTCACACACTTGCAGGCATTCACAGTCGAGCAGGTCGCCGACATGCTGCACGTCGGCCGCGACAAGGTCTACTACCTGCTCAGAACTGGCCAGCTCCGCAGCATCAAGATCGGCAAACTGCGGCGCATCACCGAAGATCACATAGCCGAGTTCATCGCCTCGCTCGAAGATCTTCCCCAATGAGCAATCGTTGGCGCATGGCAACACGTTGCCAAAAAGGTCGCCGTGAACAACTCCTCGCACGGTCTCTCATCAGGTCGTGAACGTCGTTCTAAGCGTATTGCGCAAGACATTGCCAAATGTCTTTCTGCGCTATTCTTGGCCTCCACGGGCGCATCGCGCTAAGAGGAGGAATTCAGGTGGCAACATCTCCAAACTCAGACAAGCCGAAAAGGCGCCGCCGCGACCGTGGCGACGACGGTATCTGGTGGGACAGGGCCAACCACCACTACGTCGGCGCGGTTTCGCTCGGCTTCAACAGCGACGGCAAGCGCAACCGCCCAACGGTCCGCGGTCGGACCAAGGCCGAGGTCAAGGAAAAGCTCGACAAGCTCCACGACGAGCTCAACGCGGGCATTCACACCCCGGCGACCTACACCGTCGAGCAGTGCGTCAAGGACTGGTTCGCCTCCATCGAGCGAGACGAGCACACCATGCAGACCCTGACCGGCCAGGCCAGGAAGTGGATCTATCCCAGGATCGGCGCGACGAAGCTCAAGGATTTCAGCGCGACCGACGCCGTCAAGTTCTTCCAGCAGATCGCCCCGTTCCTGAGCAAGCGCACGCTGGTCATGATCAAGAGCACCCTCCGCCGGTCCATCCGCCGAGCCCAGGTCCACGATCTGATCGGCCGCAACGTGATCGAGCTCATCGACCTCCCAGCAGGCAAGCCTGGTCGTCCTTCACGGGCGATGACTCAAGACCAAGCGGCCAAGGTCCTCAAGACTGCTAACGGCGGCCCCACCGGCTACGTCAAGGTCGTGAAGGCAAGCTCGGGACGGTACGGCGCAACCCACGCCGCCACCGAGTCCGGCCAGCTCGCCTGCGGCACCAAGTCGCACTGGAAGGCGCCGATCGCCGAGGTGAGCCGCGAGCTCAAGGACGCCACCTGCCTTTCTTGCCGCTCGCAGCTCGGCCTGGACAACACCGGCAATGCGAACCAGCGCCTGGCCGCCCTCTTCGTCCTATCGATCACCCTCGGCCTGCGCCCAGGCGAGCTCCGGAAGCTCACCTGGGACTACGTGGACCTTGACGGGGGAGTGGTCCACGTCTGGCGCTCGGCGAGCAAGACCGGCGACACCAAGACCCCGCAGTCGAAGCGATCGCTCATGCTCCCGAAGCGCGCGATCACCGCCCTCACGGCTCACAAGGCGATGCAGGACCGCGAGCGCCGGGAGGCGGGCAAGACGTGGCAGGACCTCAATTTGGTCTTCTGCCACGAGGACGGCTCGATGTACACGTCGCGTGCACTCAACTGGCGCTTCAGCAAGATGACCAGGAAAGCGGGCATCGGCCACTGGCACGCCCACGAGGGCCGCCACACCGCCGTCTCGATCATGAGCAGCAACGGCGTCCCGATCCAGGAGATCAGCGACACCGTGGCCACAAGTCCACCCACGTCACCGAGACCGTCTACCGCCACGTGATCGTGCCCGCCATCCGCGGCGGCGCGACCGTAATGGACAGCGTCTTCGGCGACGAAGACGAAGAAAGCGTCTAGCCTCATAGGAACGGGTGCGGTCGTATCTTTGCGCAGTCGCAACGTCGAGCGTATTTGGCTAAGGGTCAGCTAAGGGTCAGGTGCCTGGCGGGACACCAGGACCGCTCCGCAACGCGGTTGCAGACGCCACTAGGCCATCGCGCTGGAGCTCGCCAAGCACGTCATCAACTGTCACCGGGCGCCTAGTGCGCGAATCGACGATCTGCTGTACACAGGCCCACACGGCCTGCGAGTCGAAATCCATCACATCACGCACGAAATTGTCAGGGGACTTCGGTCTGATGTCCCACTGGGCCAGCGTCTTTGGTGGGAAGTCCTTCAGGTTCCTAGTGACGATGAGCTGGGCATTGACCTTGATCGCGGCGGCCAGGACGTGCCGGTCGTCAGGATCCGGAAGGTCAAGCGCCTCGATCAGGGGCTGATAGCCCGTCACCAGACAATCGCGGACCGCCCCGTTGATGAGCTCGCGTAGGCGAGCTGCCTTCTCCTCCGTGATGTCCGGACGGTTCTTCTGCAACGCACGGAGCGTCTCATCGATGATTTGGTCACTCCACTTCGCCTGCACGAGATGAGGCTGCTGGGCGATGCGGATCAACAGGTCGCGCAAAGTGTTCGGGTAGAGCACGTTAGCGTCGTAAACCACGATGAAGGCCATGGTCAGTACAGGTCCAGCTCCTCGGTGAGCTCGGCAAGCTTATCGGCCGCAACGCGTCGGTCCAGATCGTCCTGGCGCTTGTAGTCCATCAGGTCCTCGAACCTGACCCTCCGGTGCCTTCCGACCTTGCGGAAGGGAATCTTGCCGGCCTCGAGCAAGCCGATTAGGTACGGACGCGAGACGTTGAGCATGGCCGCAGCCTGCTGCGTGCTGAGCTCCACTTCCTTCGGGAAGATTTGGACCCCGCGGCCCTGCGCCAGCAGCTCGAGGATCTGGGCGAACATGACCGCTGTCGCGCGGGGGATGACCAGGGCGTCCTCGGTTCCGACTTCCCCGATGGCCTCAATGAGGTCGTCATCCGGGTGTCCTTCAAGGTATTCATTGATGCGCCTAGCGGCACGATCCGCGATCTCAGTGTCAACGTCCCCCGGGTTGATCGAGCCGATACTGCGTGTAGGCATGTCCGTCGCCTCCTCTCAGTCGCATTATCCGCAACAAACGAAGCGTTCGCAACCATACCCGAGAGTGACCGCCAGCACACACGAGATGGACAACGATGGTCATGCATCGCACAGCATGTATCGGCCCTCGGCGGCTGCGCGACCTCCGCTCCACGCACGCCGCCCTGCGCGCACGTCGTCGGTGAACTTGAGCGGGCGCGTGCGCTGCAGCCGCGGATAGAGCCTGGACGGCAGCCACTCCAGCCAGTGGCTTGTCCACGTACATGGCCCCACCGTGATCCGCAGTAAGGCAACCGTGATGGACAGCGTCTTCGGTGACGAAAATGAAGAAAGCGCCTAGCCCAATCGCCTTGGCTCTTGGTTTGGCGCTTTTCCCTCGAACAGGGATCCGAAAAATGCGGTGGAGCTAAGGGGATTCGAACCCCTGACCTTCTGCATGCCATGCAGACGCGCTACCAGCTGCGCCATAGCCCCGCAGCCCACCACCGGCTACTCCGTACCGGAGCACCCCGCAAGGTGGAACGCAGTTAGCATACCGGTTCCGAGGGCGTGTGTTGTACGCGATCGCCACGCCACCCGCAAAGCCCGCCCCAGCAGGCGTTCCAAGGCCACCAACGCCCCGCCAGCTACCCTGATCCCCGTGAGCACCCAGGAGCCGCACCCCCAGCAGCAACCCCAGCCCGCAGGCGAGGCAGCCGCGGCAGCTGACGTAACCGACCGCGACCCCCACCAGACCACCCCCACCGGCAAGCCCCGCGCCCGCTCCGTCGGCCTGAACTACCGCGGCACCCCAGGCCCCCACAACGCCATCACCGACGTCCCCGGCCTCGAAGTCGGCTACCGCACCCTGATCGAGGGCGACAACGTCAGAACCGGCGTCACCGCCATCCACCCGCGCGGCAAGGGCAACCCCGGCGACCCGGTGGCGGCCGGCTACCACTCGCTGAACGGCAACGGCGAGATGACCGGCGTCTCCTGGATCGAAGAGTCCGGTACCTGCCAGGGCCCGATCGCGATCACCAACACCCACGCGGTCGGGATCGCGCACGCCGGCATCATCGCCTGGATGAACCAGTACCACCCGGACCTCACCGACGTCTGGCTGCTCCCGGTCGCGGCGGAGACCTGGGACGGCTACCTCAACGACATCAACGGCCACCACGTCAACGAGGAAACGGTCATCGAGGCTCTGCAAGCAGCTAGCAGAAACCAGCCCGACGAGGGCTCAGTCGGCGGCGGCACCGGCATGAACTGCTACCAGTTCAAGGGCGGCAACGGCACCGCCTCGCGGCTCGTCCAGTACAACGAGACGACCTACACGGTCGGCGTCTTCCTCCAGGCCAACTTCGGCCGACGCGCAGACTTGACGCTCAACGGCGTCTTCCTGGGGGAGGAGCTCGCCGACGACAACCCGATGCGAGACTTCTACAGCGCCCCGCAGGGCGCCGGCTCGGTGATCGCCGTCGTCGCCACCGACGCCCCGTTCTTCCCCAGCCAGTGCAAGTCCCTCGCCCGGAGGGTCTCCCTCGGCCTGGCCCGCACCGGCACGATCGGCAGCCACTCCTCCGGCGACATCTTCCTCGCCGTCTCCACCGCTAACGAAGGCGCCTTCTCCCCGAAGGCCCCGAAAAGCGAAGGCGCCCGAAGGCCCCGCAGACCCCGGAGGCCAGCCAGAACCCCGCCTACGGCCACCTGCAGTTCATCCCCTGGGACTCCATCGACCCGTTCTACGCAGCCGTCGTCCAGGCCACCGAAGAGGCCGTCGCCAACGCCCTGATCGCCAACGAGGACATGACCGGTCGCGACGGCCACCGCTCCCCGGCCCTGCCCCGGCACCGCCTAGCCGAGATCCTGGCCCGAACCCAAGCAACCCAGGCAACCCACGGAACCCGCGAAGCCTGAGAGCCTTCCTCAGACGGACCACATACCCGACCCCGCCGCGGGTAACTCCTGTCACTATGGCGACGGAACGCGACGGAACGCAACGTACAACCACCGTTGCGTTGACATTTGTCAATGCAATCGTTTACTGTCGTTTACCTTGCGTCAATGTAGTGTCGGGGGAGTGCGGAAATGCAGCCTACGTCGGCAGTGTCCCGTCCTGCCTGGGTGAACGCGATGAATGCCCTCACCGGCACCGGCGGCACCACCAGGAAGTCGCCAGTAGAGATCGTCGCCGACGCGGCCTCCGTCGTCACCCGCAGCCCCTACGCGGAGTTCACCGGGATCCGCGCGGGCAAGCTCGGCCGCTGGACCGACGGCGTCGCCGCGATGCGCGCCGACCGCCGGACGTTCGCCGGCTACTGGGCCGCCCACAACGACCGGGTGCGAGAAGAGCGGGCCAGCGAAGGCGCGGGCGCCGACCCGCTCTGGGTCGTCCTCGGCGACTCGACCGCACAGGGACTTGGCGCCCCCGGCCCCAAGGGCGGCTACGTCGGCCAGGCCCTCACCCAGCTCAGGCGCAACACCGGCCAGCACTGGCGGGTCATCAACCTTTCCGTCTCCGGCGCGCTCACCCGCGACGTGCTCGCCGAGCAGATCCCGCTACTGGCCGACGAGCAGCCGGACCTGGTCACCTGCGGCGCCGGCGCCAACGACATCATGTACAGCGCCCCGGGCAGGCTCTTCGCCGACCTGAGGGAACTGCTGAAGGCGGTCCCCGACAACACCGTCCTGCTCGACCTGCCGCTGCTGACCGGGTTCTGGGGGATCGTCGGCCGCATCAGCGTCCCCTACATCAGCCGCATGAACCGCGTCATCCACGAGGTCGCGCTCCAGCGGGACCTGCCGGTCGCGGAGGTGAGCGCGCACTTCACCCCGCCGTGGGCGGGCAAGTTCTCCTGCGACAACTTCCACCCGAGCCAGGACGGCTACCGCGACTGGACCCGCGCCCTGCTCGCCGCGGTCCCCACCAACTCGCTCGCCATGTCCTGAATGAAGGACCGAGCGAGAACGCTCAGTAGGTTCCCGCCCGCCATCCGTCGCTCCGGGTCCGGTCCGACGCCTGCCTTCCCAGGCCGTGGGGCGACATCGCGTAGCCGAGATTGATGACCGCGATCGCCAACCAGACCACGATAAGCCCGAGCGCCCCAGCCGGATGTCTGCCCGCCGCCACCGCGATCGCGCTGATCGGGATGCCCAGGACCATGGAGATAACGGCCAGCGCCAGCGGGGAGCCCGAGCCGGAGTGGCGCCGCTGCCGCGCCGACACCGGTTGCAAGGCCGCGAGCCGAGCGGCCACCCGGGCGTCGATCTCTCCACCAATCCGGTCAAGGAACGACTCGATCACCGCGTCGCGGTAACCGGGGCCGAGCTCACTGTAGGTTTCGGCGGCGGCCCGGATCTCTTCAGAGGACATGGCGCTCATGTCACCTAGGCAACCACGCCCGCATTGGGCGGTCACTACGGCCAACCCCCCGAACCGAGGTGGGGCTAGGCCTAGCGCCCCAACTGACCCTGCCCGCTCCAACCGACCTGCGCGGCGCCCTCAGCCTCGCCGGGCAACCGACCTCAGCGAGTTCGATACGCGTCGGCTCGGTGCGTGACGGAGGTGATGATTATCGTGACCTGTTCGTTCTCGATTAGGTACAGCACTCGGTACTCGCCTCTGCGGGCAGAGTATTGCGGTGCCAGCGGCTCAAGGAGCGGCTTCCCGACCCGATGCGGGTTCTCCGCGAGCGGGCCGTGGATGAACTCCCAGCACGCAGCCGAGATCTTCTCGGGCATCCGCTGCAGCGCGCGCACCGCAGCCGGCCGAAGCACGACGCGGTAAGTCACCGGGCCTGCTGTTGACGCACCGCGACGAGGGCCTGCAGTGTCGCCATGCAGACGGCGTCTGGCAGGCCGCGTGCGTGCATGTCTGCCACTACGTCCGCATCGTCCCCGAGTTCGATCCCCTTGGCGCGGGCGGCCAGGATCATCTCCAGTTCGGGCGCCGTAAAGTAGCGTCCCGCCGCGGCGTCCGCTTCCGACTGCGCGATGTCCCGCATCGCCGCCGCATCGGCCAGCACGTCCAGCGTCTCCATGATCGACTCGAAGTCCTCGTCGGCGATCATCCAGACCACCGGGACTCCGTTGCGGGTCACCTGGACCCGCTGGTGGGTGGCGACCGCCTCATCGACGATCGCCGAGAAATTCTGCCGAGCCTCGGCAAGGGGAACAGTCGTCATGTACAGAATTCTAGCCTAAATAACGGGGTCCAGACAGATTCGTCAGTGGGCGCGGCGGCCTGAGACCCTCTCCTCTGGCGCGCCCGCACCGGCTCACGCTGCCCGCCCTCCGCCGTCCCGGCGCTCAACACCCGCCGCCGCCCAGCCCTCCGTCCCCGATAGCTGCCCCTGTCGCCTACGCCATCGACCCGAAACTCGACCTGTCGCCTACGCCAGCGACACCAATTGCCGATGTCGATGGCGAAGGTGACAGGCGGCCGATCCTGTCGCTGGCGTAGCCGACAGGTACCGGCCGCCGCCCAGGCACACCTCACCAACATCAGCCGCCACTCAGCCGCCACTCATGCTCGACGTTCAGCGATAGGCGTGTTCTGCCCGGCGGCCAGCCACCACCGGCCGCCTCGTTCGACCAGCACGTACATGGCCATTTCCGAGAACCGCTGGTCCTTGTCGTCGCTGAGGTCATTTCGACGGACCTGAGCAATCGCCACCCCCGGCACGGGGCTCATCAGCTGCACGATCTCGTACCGCGAGGGAGGGGCGACGCCTGCGGCCATCAGCGAGCGGTGGATGGCGTTGAGCGCCTCGTATCCAGACACGGTCGCCCCGTAGGGACTGCCCCACAGGACGTCGGACGCGAACTTCCGGTCGTAAGCATCGGCGCTGGCGCGGTTGAGCCCGTCCTGGAGTCCGGCGATCAGTTCCTCAACCGCGTTGGTCGCCGCCGCCCTCGCCGAGGGATCGTCGAGCACAGGACGGCCTGCCGTATCTTCACTGCTCTCTTCAGTAGCCATGGCAGCGACCCTAGGAGCTCAACTTAAGTTGAAGTCAAGGGCGTCAGTAGCTACGGTCGCAGTGTGGAGCCAGACGAATGGCACGTCAGTGGCCTGACCGTGGGCCAGGTAGCCGAGCGGATGAGCATCGCGCCGTCGGCCGTGCGCTGGTACGACGATCAGGGGCTGCTGCCGAGCGAGCGCACGGCCGGGAACCAGCGCCGCTTCTTCGCCGACGTGCTGTGCCGGGTGGCGATGATCAGGGCCTCGCAGCGCGTAGGGCTGTCGATCGAGGAAATCCGTAAAGCGCTGTCGGCCCTGCCTCCGCGACAGGTACCCACCCCGCAAGACTGGGAGCGTCTGGCCGGCCATCTGCGTCAGGTTGCCAGCCAGCGGATCACCGAGCTCAACGCCATCCTCGACGAGCTCACCCCCGCACCGGCCAGCCATGACTGACAAACGGCGAGGCGTGGTCGAGAGCAGTAACGCGGTAACGCGGTAACCCGGTAACGCGCTCAGCCGCCGGTCCCCGCCGTCATCACCGTGACCGAGAGCAGGTTGACCGATCGACGACGCGCACCCGGTCGACTTGTAGGCCAGGTAGATCGGCGTGGTCTGGCCGGGCGGGAAGATCTGCAGGAAGCTGGTCGCGGTCGGCTTGCACGTCCCCGTCGGGTAGTTCCCCGCCTCGACGATCCGGAGCGTAGCGTTAGCGGACTGCGCCACCGGCGAGCGTCACAACGGTGGCCGCCGTCGTGGTGGACCGCGACGCCGCCGCGCCGACCTGGTTGACGGTCGAAGAGCCGCCCGCCAAAGACACCCCCGGGTACCCGTACATCGTGCACGGCGTGTTCCCGAGGTTCGTGAAGTAGATGACCTGGTAAATCGATCCGGCCGTGCCCTGGGCCAGGCCCACGTGCGCCCCCAGGTCCCTCGACGCGCACGTCGACCCGGCCGACGACCCGGCTGCGGACGTCCCCGAGGCGGAGGGAGTCGCCACCGCCGGCGACAAACCCGTCGGCGACGCCGCCGGGGACGTTGCACGGCGACGAAGCGGCCGGCGAGGTCGTCGAGACCACCGGACTCCCATCCGCCGCCGAGGTAGAAGAAGAGGAGGAGCACCCAGCCACGCCGATCCCGGCGACAACGGCGGCAGCCCCAACCGCCGCCAGACGACTCGCCAGCCTCGTTGAACCAAACATCGTCAACCCCCGTCTCTCTGCGGCCCAGGCGCCGCAGACACAATGTCACGGAATCTCGCCGTGTATACGCCCTTTAAGGACGACGTCCGGTACGCCCCGGTTGGCGGGAGATTATGTCACTTCCATTACGGGGATGACGGACCCATGACCGTTCCCCTGCCCGACTTGTTCAAGAGAGTCACGCTCGCCCCAGGAGGGGTCAGAATCAACACACTGGTGGGAGGCAACGAGAGCGGCTCGCCCGTCCTGCTGCTGCACGGCTACCCGCAGACCCACGTCATGTGGCACCACGTCGCCCCGATCCTCGCCCAGGATCATACGGTCATCCTCACCGACCTGCGCGGCTACGGCGACAGCGGCAAGCCGCCGGGCGGCCCGACGCATGAGGCCTACGCCAAGCGCACGATGGCGCGGGACCAGGCGCTGGTGATGCGCGAGCTCGGCTTCGACGAGTTCGCCGTCGTCGGCCACGACCGCGGCGCCCGGGTGGGCCACCGGCTGGCCCTTGACTACCCCCACCTGGTCACGAAGCTCGCGGTGCTGGACATCGTGCCCACCCGCCACGCCCTGCGCACGGCGGACCTGGAGTTCGGCCTCGCCTACTGGCACTGGTTCTTCCTCGCCCAGCCCGAGCCGCTCCCCGAGCACCAGATCGGCGCCGACCCGGTCGGCTGGGTGCGCGGCCGGATGAGCAGCTGGCGGCGCGGCGGCCAGCCGTTCGACCCGCAGGCGGTCGACGAGTACGTCCGCTGCTTCCGCGAGCCGGCCGCGATCCACGCCTCGTGCGAGGACTACCGCGCCGCCGCCGGCACCGACCTCGAAGACGACGACGCCGCCGCGGCGCGCGGCCAGCGCGTCACCGTCCCGCTGCTCGCCCTCTGGGGCGAGCACGGCTTCGTCGGCCGCCACTACGGCGACGTGGCCGAGGTCTGGCGCGAGTACGCCGACACGGTAACCGGCCGCTCGCTGCCCTGCGGCCACTTCCTGGCCGAAGAGGTCCCGCTCGAGACCGCCGCCGCCCTCCAGGACTTCCTGGCCGACTAAGCGAGGACCCCCCGAGAAACGACCCCAGGAACCCGCGAGCCGCCGCGACCTTCGACCTGCTTCTTCACGGCGTCGACGACCGCCCGGACCTCGTCCGGCGGATCCGCCCGCCGCCCGTCCGGCCCGAAGAACTTCAGATCGTCGTCGCTAGCGTCGGCGTCATCATTGTCGTCAGCATGCGACCGGCCAGACCAAGACCGTTCCGACTCCTCGACGACCGGCAGCCCGTTCGGCGGCGTGAACCCGAAGTCGTCCGACCCGCCGTCCGACACCGACCTCAGCTCATGCCGGAGCGCCGCCCCGCCGTCCAGTACCGGGTCAGCCGCAGCAGCCGACCGGTCGCCGCGTCGATCACGGCGACGGCGGGCAGCCACCAGCATGGGCACCCACGACAGCGATACCCCGCCGGTGACCGGTCCGTCACCCGTCGCGGCGATCACCCGGTAAGCGGCCCGGCCGTCAACCTCGACCTCCTCGCCGCCCCACAGCCGGCATCCGAGCAGCCACGACCCGTCGACCAGCTGGGCCAGATTGCCCAGCCAGCCTTCCTCGAGCCCGCTGGCCGGCCCGACCCGCACCTCGTCCTCGTACACCCGGAAGGTCCGCTGCCCATCGCACGTGACGGTCAGCACGTCGCGATCACCCTTGCGCAGCTTCATTTTCCGCTCACGAGCCGGCCGCGTGCGGAACACACGATCGATCCTGAACCGTTCCCACCCGCCGACTCGCACGCTGTAGACCGAGTGCTCAACCCGCTGGGGTGAGTCCTCGAGCGAAAGCACCGTGTCGACCAGGAACCCGACGCCGCCGAACCCCGCCCGCCGGGCCGACTCCGGCACCGCGCCCGCAATGGCGGCGCCCATCACCGCGCCGTCCATCCACTCGCACAGCCGCCCGCTGAATGCGGTCGGCTCAAGACCACCTCGGTACAGCAGGGCCAACACCTCGTCGCCGACCGGCGTCCGCCCCTCCGCCCCCGCCGCCCCCGGCACCGAACCGCCCGCCGTCGAACCGCCCGCCTCCGCTGCCGAACCGCCCGCCCACGCGGGCAACGGCTCATCGTCCGGCATCGCGTCGTCCGGGTCCTCCGTGGTCGCGGCCGCGAACGGATCAGCCTGCCGCTTAGGCGAATACTTGATGGCCGCGCCGAGCCCGCCCGCCGCCAGCCCGCCCACCAGCTTGAGCGCCTCAACCCCGAGATCCTCAAGCGGCGAGCGCCCCGACCCGTCCTCCGCCCCCGGTCGGGCGCCGAAGAAGCTCCCAGCGACCGGGCTGAACACCGAGGGATCAACCGCGCCGCCGACCTCGAGCCCAACGAACTCGGTCACCCTGACCGTCTCGTCGGGGTACGAAAGTTCGCGCCGAAGCAAGATCCCAAGTTCCCTGTCGACCACGGCCGATACCCGTTCGGGGCGCGGCGTCAGCTCCCCCACGGCAGCACCATCGACGTGACCAGGCCGCGCTTCCTGGAGACGCTCCGCGCCGTCCCGGTGACCACGATCCCCGCCCGCCCGGCGACCGTCGTCTCGTCCTCGACGCTGACCCGGTAGGCCATCAGCAGCCAGGTCGGCGCGAGCAGACCCGCCACCGGCGGCTGCGGCTTGCGCTCGAACGTCGGCCATTCCCCGGGCGGAATGTCCGCCAGCCACTGCCAAACCCGCTCGCCGTCGCAGCCGAGGACCCGCGACCCGTCCTCCTCCGCCAGCCGATACCGCTTCCCCGGCGCGAGCGTCAGCGTCGATTGCGTCGACGACGCATCGTCCGTCATCGCGGCCCACAGCGGCCACGAAAACGACCCCTCGTTCGGCGGCCCGCCCCGGAACGACCACATCCGGTCACCCAGGTTCGTCGGCGGAAACTGCCCGCTCCCGCGCACCCTCCCGCTCAGCGACAGCCGCGTCCAGTCCGCCCGGTAAAGCAGCCCCACAAGCTCGCGCTCATCGATCACAACCCAAGCATCCCGCATCCCGCCGAGATCCAGAAAGACCCCGATTAGCCCGCCAGCCCAAGCTCGCGTGCCACCGCCGTCAGCGTCGCCCCGAGCGGCGCGTCAAGCGTCGCCGCCGCCAGCGAATCCCCGCGCGTCGGCCCCTGGTTCACGATCACCACCGGTATCCCGGCCGACGCGGCGTGCCGCACGTACCTGAGCCCGGACATCACGGTCAGCGACGACCCCAGGACCACCAGCGCCGAGGACCCGGAAACGAGCTCGAAGCAGGACGCCACCCGAGGCCGCGGCACGTTCTCCCCGAAGAACACCACATCCGGCTTCAGCACCCCGCCGCACGAGGTGCAGTCGACCACCACGAACCCCGACGTCTCCTCCAGCGCCACGTCCCCATCCGGATTCACCGCCGGCCCCGACCCCGAACCGCCCCAGCCCGGATTAGCGGCCCGCAGCCGCTCGTCAAGCTCCTCCCGCCCCGACCGCCGCCAGCACGACAGGCACACCACCCGGTGCAGCGACCCGTGCAGCTCCGTGACCGACGAGGCCCCCGCCGCCTGGTGCAGCCCGTCCACGTTCTGGGTGATGATCCCGCCCACCAGCCCGGCCCGCTCCAGCGCCGCCACCGCCCGGTGCCCCGGATTCGGCGGCGCCCCGGTGATGTGCCGCCAGCCCAGGTGCGACCGCGCCCAGTACCGCTGCCGGGCCTCGGCCGACCCGGTGAACGCCTGGTAGGTCATCGGCTGCCCAGCCCGCCGGGCCTGCCCGCTCGGCCCCCGGTAGTCGGGAATGCCGGACTCTGTCGACAGCCCAGCCCCACTCAGCACCGCGACGTTACCCGCCCCAAAAATCCCAACCATCATCCCGAACGGACCCGGCTGACTCCCCACCGCAACCGTCTCCACCAGCTCAGGCACGCTCATACCAGCCATTTTGCCTCACCCCGCCAACTTCCCTGCCCCCAAAGCCCACCCCGCCGACCCCGCCCCACCCACCCCAGCCACCCGCCGACCCCCCGCAGCCACTCACCCCACCCCCCACCTACCCCGCCCCCATCCCGCCCCCATCTAATGAGCCCAAGTGGGACTTTAGGCCGGCAAGAGTGAGCCCAAACGCGCATTTGGGTCGGCTTCCCCCGCGCCTGCAGCCAAGGCCACGGCGCGCAGACCCCGCCAAACCCGTCATGATGGATGGGTGTGCACCGTAGTTCTCAGCCTTGAGCCCGGCGAGCGGATGCCGCTCCTGCTGCTCGGCGTACGCGACGAACTCGTCGGCCGACCCTGGCGTCCCCCCGCCCGCCACTGGCCGGGCACGCCGCTGATCGGCGGCATCGACGAGCAGGCGGGCGGAACCTGGCTGGCGGTCCACCCCGACATCCCCCGGGTCGCCTGCCTGCTGAACGGCCGGGGCACCGAGGCCGACCCGGCCCGCCGCCGCAGCCGGGGCGAGTTGCCGCTGCGCGCCGCCGCCGACGGCGCGGGCGTGCTCAAGGAGCTCGTCGACGACACCGGCGCGCTCGCCGCCTACGACCCGTTCTACCTGGTCTGCGCCGAGCCCGACGCCGCCATACTGCTGGGCTGGGACGGTGCCCGGGCCACGATCCGCGACCTCGCCCCCGGCACGCACCTGCTGACCAACGCCGGTCACGCCTACCCGGCCGACCCCGCCCACCCGGATGACCCCGACGCCGAGCCGAAGGCCGTGGCGTTCGGACCCAAGTTCGCCGCCACCCGCCCGTCCGCCGACCCCGCCGCCGGAGAGCGCGAGGCCTGGGGGGACTGGCTCGACCTGGCCCGCGGCGACGACCGCGACCTGGCCGACCCGGGCGCGATCATCGCCCGCCGCGATCTCCCCGACGGCCGCCTGTGGGGAACCACCTCGGTCACCCTGGTCGCCCTCGCCCCCGACGCGGTCCGCTACGACTTTCAGGCCAGCCCGGGCAACGAGGACGGCTGGTACCCGGTGGCTGTTTCCTTATAGCGCAATCTGTGCGAATATGGTGACTCTATGTACCGGGTCGGGAGGTTTGCCTGCGTAGCAGCGCTAGCCGCCGCAGTGGCGTCGGCCGCCCTGACCGCCCCCGCGCCCTCCATCGCGTCCGCCCCGGCCTCGTCAGCCCCCGCGCCCGCCGCCAAAGCGCCCGCCGCCGAAGCGTCCGCCGCGAAAGCGTCCGCCGCCAAAGCGCCCGCCCCGCCGCGCATCGTGGTCACCCCGAACGCCATCCGGCTCCCCGGCCAGCCCCGCCGCGCGCCGCTCACCACCATGCAGTGCGAGGAAACCGAGGCCATCGCCTGCTACTCGCCCGACCAGATCAGGGCCGCGTACCAGCTCCCCGCGCTGTACGCCCAAGGCATCACCGGCGCGGGCGAGACGATCGTGATCGTGGACTCGTTCGGCTCCCCGACGATCGGACCCGACCTGGCGACCTTCGACCAGAAGTTCGGCTACCCCGCGCCGCCCACGTTCGAGATCATCGCGCCGGCCGGCCAGGTCCCCGCCTTCGACCCGAACAACTCCAACATGGTCAGCTGGGCGGGGGAGACCACCCTCGACGTGGAGTACGCGCACGCGCTCGCGCCGGGCGCGTCCATCCTGCTGGTGGAGACGCCGACCTCCGAGAACGAGGGCACCAGCGGCTTCCCGCAGATCGTGACGGCCGAGGAGTACGTGATCAACCACGGGCTCGGCGCGGTGATCAGCCAGTCGTTCAGCGCCACCGAGGAGACGTTCGCCGGCTACGCCCAGATCGAGCCGCTGCGCGCCGCCTACCTCGACGCCGACCGCCACCACGTGACCGTGCTGGCCGCCTCGGGCGACCAGGGCGCGACCGACTACACGGCCAACGGGTCCGACTTCTACACCCGCCGGGTGACCTCCTGGCCGGACAGCGACCCGCTCGTGACCGGGGTCGGCGGCACCCAGCTGACCGAGTCCGGCGACTCGTACGCCTCGGTCGCCTGGAATGACACCTACAACCAGGCCTCGGATGAGTACTGGGGCGGCTCGACCGACCCCGACCCGCTGGCCAGCGGCGGCGGCACGTCCGAGTACTTCGCCCGGCCGTCGTACCAGAACGGCGTCGAGGCCGTCACCGGCGCCCGCCGGGGCGTGCCCGACATCGCGATGAGCGCGGCCTGCGACGGCGCCGTCAACGTCTACAGCAGCTTCGCCAACGGCCCGGCGGGCTGGTCGCTCACCTGCGGCACCAGCGAGGCGACGCCCGAGTTCGCGGCCATCGTCGCGCTCGCCGACCAGGTCGCCGGCCACCCGCTCGGCCTGCTCAACCCGACCCTCTACGCGCTGCTGGCCGAGCACGCACCCGGCCTGGTCGACGTCACCGCCGGCGACAACACCGTCTCCTTCCACCAGGGCGCAAGGGCCAACACCGTCACCGGCTACCAGGCGGTCAAGGGCTACAACCTGGTAACCGGCGTCGGCACGGTCAACGCCAGCAAGTTCGTCTACGAACTGGCCGGCGTCCCGGTGCCCTCACCGCCGGGCGACTCGCCCCCGCCCGGTGAGCCCTCAGGCCCGCTCCGCCCGGTGAGCCCTCAGGCCCGCTCCGCCCGCGCCGACCGGATCAGGTCGGCCAGTCCCGGCGGGTAGATGGTCTCGTCGGTCTCCTCCAGCTCGGCCACCGTCCACCAGCGGGACGCGTCGATGCCGTCGCTGGCGTGCATGGCGGCCACGTCGCCGAGCGGGCGCAGCTCATCCGGCACCCAGCCGACGAAGTAGTGGTCGGTCTGCCTGACCAGCCCCGCCGTGCCCAGCCAGAGAACCGCGGTATCCCGGCACACCTCGGTCGGCGCCACCGGGACATCGGTCCAGCCGGTCTCCTCGGCCAGCTCACGGCGGGCGGCCGCGTGGAA
Organism: uncultured Actinomycetota bacterium; assembly: GCA_963836195.1. Classification (GTDB taxonomy): domain Bacteria; phylum Actinomycetota; class Actinomycetes; order Streptosporangiales; family Streptosporangiaceae; genus Trebonia. Next base: position 16,016 of record CAWIIX010000033.1, read on the forward strand.
GTCCTCGTCCGCCTCGACCCCGCCGCCCGGCGTGGCCCAGTGCCGGCCCTTCGGCGGCGGGTCGTCGTAGAAGAAGAGCAGTACTCGCCCGGCCGGATCGATCGCGATTACCCGTCCCGCCAGCCGCACGGGGTACTCAGATTCACTCACGCGACCAATTATCCGGGAGCGGTACGCTGTCGCGCGTGCTTGAACATGTCCGGGTGACCAGCTACCTCGCCCCGCTCCGCGAGGGCGGCAGCCTGCCCGCGATCGTCGAGGCCGACAACCTGGGCACCTACGTGCTCAAGTTCCGCGGCGCCGGCCAGGGGCCGCTCGCGCTGGTGGCGGAGATCATCGGCGGCGAGCTGGCCCGGCGGCTCGGCCTGCGCACGCCCGAGCTCGCGCTAGCCGACCTGGACCCGAGGATCCCGCCGAGCGAGCCCGACCCGGAGATCCAGGAACTGCTCCGGGCGAGCGTCGGGCTCAACCTGGCGGTCGACTTCCTGCCCGGCTCGGCCGGGTTCGACCCGCTCGGCTGGACGGTCGACGAGGACTTCGCCAGCGAGCTGCTCTGGTTCGACGCGCTGATCCAGAACGTCGACCGCACCTGGCGGAACCCGAACCTGCTGGTCTGGCACCGGGACGTCTGGCTCATCGACCACGGCGCGGCGCTCTACTTCCACCACGACTGGTCCCGGGCCGACCCCGCCAAGCCCTACGACGCCCGCAACCACGTGCTCCGGGAGCGCGCGACCAGGATCGAGCAGGCGCACGCGAGGCTCGCCCCGCTGATCACGGCGGAGGCGGTCGAAGAGGTCATCGCGGACGTCCCGTCCGACTGGTTCGGCCAGCGCGGCGGCGACGCCTACGTCGACCAACTGGTCAAGCGCGCCCCGCTCGTGCCCGGGGTGATCCGGGTATGAGCGAGGTCTTCGAGTGGGCGCTGATCCGGGTCGTGCCCCGGGTCGATCGCGGCGAGGCGATCAACGCGGGCGTGATCGTCTACTCCAAGGCGTTCCGCTACCTGAAGACGAGGATCGAGCTCAACGAACGGCGGCTGCGCGCCGTCGACCCCGACGTCGACCTGATCGCCGTCGGCAACGCCCTCACCGCCCTCGAGCTGGCCTGCACCACCGGCCCGCTGGCCGAGGCCACCCTCGGCGAGCGCTTCCGCTGGCTCACGGCCACCCGGTCGGCCCTCGTCCAGGCCGGCCCCATCCACGCCGGGGTCACCGCCGACCCGCAGGCCGACCTCACCCGCCTCTTCGAGTCCCTCGTCGCCACCTAGCCGCACCCCGCAAACCCCGCACGCCCCGCGCCCGCACGCCCCGCGCCCGCGCGGGCGCGCGGGCGCGCGAACTCCGGCCGCCAACAGCAAGATCGGGTGCCGCCGGCGGTGATATCCGCTGGCGACACCCGATCATGACCCGCAGGCGCAAGCTACGCGCCGGGCGCGGTCACATGCCGGCCGCGAGTCTCCAGGCCGTCCCGTTCCACAGCCCGGTCATGGTCGCCGGTGAGGTGGCGGTGTCCTTGCCCGTGTCGCCGACCGCAACGCAGGTTCCCCACGGCAGGCAGCTCACGCCGGTGAACACGTCGGAATCGCCTGCGGCGGGCGCGGTGAGCGCTTGCAGCATGCCGGTCGTGCCGTTATACGACACGGCCACCGCGTCGACCGACGGGTCGGTCGCCGTCACCGGATCCGTGCTGTCAGCTCCCACGGCCTCGCACAAGTGCGCGGCGTGGCAGGAGATGCCCAGCGCGATCGCCTCGGTGGTGCCGGCCGGCCACGGCGTCGAGGCGAGCTGCCACGCGCTGCCGTTCCAGATCTCGGTGAACGACCCCGCGCTGGCCGTGCTGGCGCTGCTGCTGAGGTCGGCCACGATTCCGGTCACCCCGCAGGTGGACGCCGTGGCGCAGGAGACGCTGACCGGCGCCACCAGGTCGGCCGAACTCCCCGCGGCAGCCGACTTCATCGTCGTCAGCGTCTTCCCGTTCCACGCAGCGAAGTACAGGCCGAAGCTGACGGTGGGGGAGCTGCTGCTGCCACCGACGGAGATCTTCTCGCCCGTCAGCGCGCAGAACGTCGGGGTTGCACAGGCGACCGCGGTGGGTTGAGTCTCCGACGTCCCGCTCGTCTCGGCGACGGTGTGCAGCGTCCACTTCGCGCCGTTCCACGTCTCGATGAGGGCCAGCTGGCCGACCTCGCCGAACGCCGCTGAGTTGCCGTCGGCCTGGCCGATTGCGACGCAGTAGCTCATGGTCACGCAGGACACGCCGCTGAGCGAGGCGTTCATGGTGCCCTGAGGCAGCGGCACCGCCGGGGTCGGCTTCAGCGAGGTTCCGTTGTAGATCAGCGCCAGCGCGTGCGATGCCGCCGTGTCGCTGGTGGACGTGGCGTAGTCCCCGGCCACCAGGCAGGCGTTCACCCCCCGGCAGGTCAGGCCGTTCAGGTCGGCGATCTTGGTCCCTGCGGGCAGCGTCACGCCGACGCCCTTCCAGGACGACCCGTTCCACCGCGCGGCGTCGACCAGCGGGCCCGTCGCCGTCGCGGCGGATACCGAGTTGCCCGACGCCGAGGCGACGAGTTCCGACGACCCCTCGACGGCCAGGCAGTTGACCGTCAGCGCGCACGAGTCCAGCGGCTGGCCGCCGGGTGCCGTGTCGCCGGCGGCCGCCGCGGCCAGGTGGGCCCGCCAGGCAAGCCCGGCTCGTCCCACCGCCGTGGTCATGCGCGAGGCTTCGGCCATCGCTCCTGCCTCGGCCGTTCGCACCGCAGCGGCGCTGAGCGGACTCCCGCCGACCGCTCCCGCTGCGCCTGCGGCAACCGGATGCTCCGCAGACATGGGCTGTGCCATGGCGACCGTCGGGACGGCGGCGCCGCCGAGCACGGCCGCGACCGCGGCTAGCCCGGAAATGGCAATCTTTTGCACTTGTCTCCTCTTTTGAGTACTTCTCTTAACAATTGCAACAGAGTGCCACCTATTTCCTGTAGTCACCAGCGTCAATTCAGTAACTTTGCGATTTCTGAACGTTTCGTTTCACTGGATAAACAGACAAAATCTCGCGCGCCCACGGTCGCGGCCGGCCCGGACCGCGTTCCCTGGCCTGACCAGGTGGCAAGCTCGACACCGTGCCAGTGCCGTCTTCATCGTTTAAGTCCCGGATCCGAGCGATCGCGGCCGGCTACCCGGAGCTCATCGCCGTGCTCGCCGCGGCGATCGTGGGCCTGACCGTGCAGCGCCCGCTGGCCTGGCTGGCCGGCCATCAGGGCATCAACGTGCTGCTCGCGATCCTGGTCTTCGCCACCGCCGTCACGATCGACCCGGCGGCGCTCCGCCGCCTCGTGAGCGCCTGGCGGTCGCTGGTCGTCGCGCTGATCGTCGGGATCACCGTGCTGCCCGCGCTTTCCTGGGCGGTGTCCCGGATCGTGGCGGCCGGGTCGCTGCGAGACGGGGTGCTGGTCGTCGGGCTCGCCCCGTGCGAGATCGCCTCGGTCGCGACCACCGCGATGGCAGCCGGCGAGGCCGCCATCTCGGCCGGGGTGCTGATCGGCTCCACCGTCGCCGCGGTCGCCCTGGCCGGCCCGATCCTGACCCTGGAAGCAGGCCACGCGGACGTGTCGCCGGGCGGCATCATCGCCAACCTCGCCCTAGTCGTCGCGCTCCCGCTCGCGCTCGGCCTCGCCGCCCGCGCCTGCGCCGAACTCCCCGCTCGACCACGCGTCCAACCCCCCGCCCGAACGCCCACCCAAGCCCCCGCCCGCGACGTCCGCGACTCCGCCCCCGCCCGCCTGCTCGCCGCCACCCGCGTCCTTTCCACCCCCCGCGCCGAACGCGTCGCGTCCTGGACCGCCCTCGCCGCCGTCGCCGCCCTCGTCGCGCTGATCGCGGCCGAGATCCGGCTGTCAGCCGCCTACCTCGCCGTCGCCGCCGCGCTCCTCCTCTTCCTGCTCGGCTCGGCCCTGGTCGGCCGCCTACTCGGCGCCCGCGCCGCCCGCCCGACCGCCACCGCCCTGCTGCTGACCACGTCGATGCGCGACTTCGCGATCGCGGCCGGCCTCGCCGCCGCCGCCTTCGGCCCGGCCGCCGCCGCCCCCCTCGGCCTCTACGGCGTCGCCGTCCTGATCTGGGGCACCGCAGTCGCGGGCGTCCTCCGCCAGCGCACCCCCCGAACGCTTCCAGAAACCAGAAATTCAACCCCAATTTGAGCTAACGGACCGTGCCTCCGCCCATCAGCAAAACTAATTATTCAAAGCCGAGGGGACCACCTTCAGCGCCTGGCTGGCGCAGACCGCAGCGCACCGTCTGAAGCTCGAAGCGGGACGTCAGGCCAGCGCAGAGTGGGAACTGGAGAACGGTCCGCTGACGCTCGCCGAATTGGCTGCCGGTCGGGCGCGCGCCCGCGCTCTGCTTGGCCGTGACGTAATAGTGCCCACCTGATCCGGCGGGCGGCGCGTGATCGCGAAGCCTTTTATCTTGGCGAAGGATAATTGTCGTATAGGCACGAAAATCCTTCATGTAAACAAAATTCTCCGCGATCACGGCGCCCTACGAATCGCGTCGATCTAGCCGCATGGGGCGCGGTAGGGCACGCCGGGGACGAGGGTCGCCCACTGGGAGGCCGTGATTGGCTGACCGAGGTTCGCGCAGACGGCCGCCGAGGCTGCGGCCGCGCCGGTGTCCCACAGGTGGACGGTCCCCTCGTAACTGGTGGCGGCGAGCTGCGCGCCGGAGGGGGAGAACTCCACCGAGTACACGTGGCTCGCGGGACCGGTGAGGGTGGCGACGAGGGACGGGTGGGCGGGATCGGCCACGTTCCACATCCAGACGCTGCCGTCGGTGACGCCCACGGCCAGCGTGCGCCCGTCCGGGCTGAACGCCGCCGCCCACACGTAGCCGGCCGGGCCGGTGAGCGGGGCGCCCACCGGGGTGGCGCGCGCGGGGTCGCGAACGTTCCATAGGTGGACGGTGCCGTCCTGGCTGCCCACCGCGAGCAGGCCGCTGCTCGGAGAGAAGGCCAGCCCTATCGCGTAGCCGTGCATGCCGCCGAGCGGCTTGCCGAGGCGCTGCGGGCGCGCAGGGTCGGCGACGTTCCACAGTCGGGTGAAGTCGTCGACGCCGGCCGCGGCCAGCGTCCGGCCGTTGGGCGCGAACACGATGGTGTAGACCGAGGCGCCGGAGTCGGGCACGGAGGACAGCTGCCGTGGGTGCGCCGGGTCGGTGACCGACCAGAGTCGCACCGACCCGTCGTCGGCGCTGGTGGCGATCGTCGAGCCTTCGGGGGAGTACGCCACCGATTCGACCGCGCCCCTGCTCGTGGCCGCGAACGGCTTGCTCACCGGCGCCAGCGTACGGGCGTCGAGCAGTTGCGCCGTGCCGTTGCCGTAGGCAGCCGCGAGGTAGTCCCCGGACGGGGCGAACGCGATGCCGTTGACGTACGCGCCGGCCGGGAGCGGGTGCGAGGCGATCAGCGTCCGGCTGGCGGTCGACCAGAGCTCGAGGCTGGTCCCGCCGACGGCCATCGTGGTGCCATCGGGAGAGTACGCGACCGAAGCGGACGCGTTGCCGGCCAGCAGCACCGGAGAGGGAAGGGTCCAGAGGGAAGCGGTTCCGTCGGCGTCGGCCGCCGCCACCCGCCCGGCACCGTCCCACGCCACCGTGGTGACCGGCTGCGGCAGCGGCATGCTGGCGGTCAGCGCGCGGGTGGCCGTGTTCCAGACGAGCACCCGGGCCTCCGACGTCCCGGCCGCCAGGTAGCCGCCGGACGGGCTGAACGCGACCGTGTTCACCCAGTTCGTCGAGTTGGTCAGCGTGCCGTCGGGCGCCGCCCGGCCGGCGGCGGAGATCTTCCACAGCCAGATCTTGTCGTCCTGGCTGGACGCGGCGAGCAGGCCACCGGACGGGCTGAACGCCACCCCCGATACCACCGAGGCCGGCCCGGTCAGCGGCATGCCGCGCAGCAGTCGCGGGCGGGCCGGGTCGGCGACGTTCCACACCCAGACGGTGTCGTCGTGGCCGCCCGCCACGGAGTTCCCGCTGCCCGCGGCCAGGAGTCCGCCGTCGGCGGAGAACGCGACGGTCTGAACGTACCCGGTCGGCCCGGTGAGCGGCCGGCCGAGCGGCCGAGCGCGGGCCGGGTCGGTCACGTCCCACAGCCGCACGGTGTCGTCGGCGCTAGCGGCGGCGAGCGTGCGCCCGTCCGGGCTGAACACGACCGAGTAGATCGTGTTCCTCGGGCCGGTCAGCGGCGCGCCGAGCGGCACCGGGCGGGCCGGATTCGACACGTCCCAGAGCTTGACCTCCTGCCCGGCGCCCGCTGCGGCCAGCACCTTGCCGTCCGGGCTGAACGCGACCGTGTAGAGCGGGAGTTCGCTGTTGGCCGGCTGCAGCGGCTGCCCGACCGGCGTGGCGCGAGCGAGGTCGGTCACGTTCCACAGCCGCAGCGTGCCGTCCGCGCCAACGGCGGCGAGCAGCCGCCGGTCCGGCGAGACGGCGACCGCCTGCACGATGCCGGACGAGTCCGCGATTCGCGCGGCGGCGGCCGTGTCGGTCGATTCAAGCAGGGCTGCCGTCGCCTGCTGGGTGCGCGTGATGCCGTAGGCGGCGACGCTGAGCTGGGCGGCCAGCGCCGGGTCGAGGGCGCGGAGCTGCTCCGCCTCGTTTGCGACCTCGTGCGAGTTCGCATCCTGCTGGGCGGTGATGGCGACGTCCCGCGCGGCGGTGGCCTGCTGGCGCTGCTTGAACGCGTACCCGGCCAGCAGGCAGACCGCGATCACGAGCACGGTCAGCACGGCGACGATGGACCGCAGCCGGTTGGTGCGCCGCCGCTCGAGCCGCTCGCGGGCGGCCCCAGCGGCGACGGCAGCGCCCACGAACTCGCCCGCGAGCGGCGGCAGCGCCGCGCGCTTGTCCGGGTCCTCGGCCCACTCCCTGGCTACCGCGAGCTGGCTGCCGCGCCACAGCGCTGCCTCCTCGCGGCCGGCCTCCGCCCAGGCCCGCGCGCTCGACGAGATCCGCCGCCGGGTTCGCAGTTCCTCGGCGCCTTCCTCGATCCACGCCCGCAGCCGAGGCCAGGCCGTGAGCAGCGCGTCATGGGTGAGCCGGGCGGCGCCGACGTCGACGGTGATCATCCGCTCGTCGATGAACACCGCGAGCACCCGCTCCGCGTCCGCGCCCTCGCCGATCCCGCTGAGCAGCTCGCCGAGGGGGACCGCCGCGCGGCTTGGCGGCAGCTCGTCGGCTACGTGCACGAGGCGGAGGAACAGCCGCCGGGCAAGCAGCTGCTGCGAGGGCGAAAGGCTCTCGTAGGCCTGTTCGGCGGACCGGGTGAGCGCCTCCTTGATCCCGCCGCCGGCCAGGTAGTCGGCAACCGTCAGGGTGCCGCCGCGGCTGTGTTCCCAGGCGGTCAGCAACGCGTGCGACAGCATCGGCAGGGCGCCCGGCTCGTGCGCCCCGTTGACGTCCGCGTCGGGTGCCAGATCGGCCAGCAGCACCTCGACCAGTCCCGGTGCCACCTCTGTCTTCGCCAGCCGGGCAGGCTCCACCACCGCCCTGCGCACCTGCTCAACGCTCATCGGACCGAGCACCACGTGCCGTTCCTGGGCTGCGCGGATCAGCCCGGGGTAGCGAATCGCCTGCTGGTAGAAGTCCGCGCGCAGCGCGAGGACCACGAGCTCGGTCTGCGCCAGGTCGCACAGCCCTTCGATCAGCGCGCGCCGCTCGCCCTCGTCGTCGCAGAGCGTGAAGACGGCCTCGAATTGGTCCACGATGACCGCGGCCCGGCCCGCCCACGGCGCGCCGCCCGCCGCCTCGGCCGCCAGCTTCGCGATTCGCGCGGTCAGCCGGGGAACTCCGGTCACGGTCAGGTCGCAGACCACGATCGGCCCGTCCTTCCCGAGATCGTCGCTCCCGAGATCGTCGCTCCCGAGATCGTCGCTCCCGAGATCGTCGTTCTCGGAGTTGCCGCTCTCGCCGACGGCCAGGTCAAGGTCGGCCTCGGCGGCGGCCGAGCGGAGACGCGGCAGCAGACCCGCCCGCAGCAGCGACGACTTCCCTGCGCCGGAAGGACCGATGAGCAGCAACGGCAGGCTCGACGGCGCCCCGGCGAGGTACGCGAGCAGTTCGGTGACGTCCTCCCGGCCGAAGAACCATCGAGCATCCTCTGCCTCGAATCGGGCCAGGCCCCGATAGGGGGTGCCGGTCCGGCGGCCCGGCAGCCGCCGGGCGCGGACGAGCGCCGCCTGCCACTGCTCGATCCGCGCCGGGTCGCTGTCGCCGCATGCGGTCAGGATGCGAGCAAACTGGTCACGGTCAAGTGGCAGATGGCGGCCGGAGAAGTAGTCTCCGGTCGTCGCCACCGGCGTCTTCGCCGCCCGCGCGATCGCGCGGATCGTCAGCCCGGACCGCGCGCGCAGCGCCTGCAACTCGCGGGTGAACTCCGCCGCGGTCGCGATCTGGTCCGGTGCCTGTACTGTGACGTCATCTCCCACGGAACCCCGCCCCCCGATTACGTGCGGCGCGCCGGGCAGGCATCCCATCATTTGAGGGTATTTGCCCGCAAAACAGCACGTTCGCGAATTCTTGGGCTTATCAGACACTAAGGCGAGGGAGCAGCCCCGTCTCATCGGGCAAAGCGATACGAATTCGGTACCTGCCTCGTTCCTGCTGTTCGTGTCCGGCCTTGTCCGGACATAGGCTCACGCGTTTCGGCGGCGCCCCACGGACGGGCACAATGGCAGCCCGGGGGCGGGTGGGGCACCGTCCCGCAGGCTGGCATTCCGCCGCCGACCTGCGGGGCGGTCCCTGCCGTCGGTGACGCTGGCAGCCGGTGACCCCTACACCTCTTCAGTGCTTCCACTGCTCCCTGCGCTCTCATCGAGATCTTCCGCTTTCCACGTAGACCTGGAGAGCGGAAGAGGAATCGGCCGGCCGCCCCGCCGGTGACAACCGCGACAACAAGGGGCATCCTTAACCCAGCGTCCTCAGTGGCGAGAGGCGCGGGGGAGCGAGGGGAGCACAGGGCATGGCGGAGAAGAGCTACACGTCGGCGACCAGCGACACACCGCTGCTGGGCGACACCATCGGCGAGAACCTGGACCGCACCGTCGCCCGCTACCCCGACCGGCTCGCCCTGGTGGACCTGCCGGCCGGCATCCGGCTGAGCTACGCGGGACTGAACGCCGAAGTCGACGCGCTCGCCCTCGGCCTCCTCGACGCGGGCATCAGCAAGGGCGACCGCGTCGGGATCTGGGCGCCGAACTGCGCCGAGTGGACCCTCACCCAGTACGCCACCGCCAAGATCGGCGCGATCCTGGTCAACATCAACCCCGCCTACCGGACCAGCGAGCTCGAGTTCGTGCTCAACCAGTCCGGCTGCAAGCTGCTCGTCGCCGCCCAAAAACTGAAGACCTCCGACTACGCCGCGATGATCACCGAGGTCCGCCCGCGCTGCGAAGACCTGGAGCAGGTCGTCCTGCTCGGCACAGAGGAATGGCACGTCCTCCTCGAGACCGGCAAGAAGGCCGACAAGACGAAGCTCAACGCGATCCAGCTGTCCGCCGACGAGGCGATCAACATCCAGTACACCTCGGGAACCACCGGCTTCCCGAAGGGCGCGACGCTGTCCCACCACAACATCCTCAACAACGGCTTCTTCGTCGGGGAGCTCTGCCGGTACACGGCCGAGGACAAGATCTGCATCCCGGTCCCCTTCTATCACTGCTTCGGCATGGTGATGGGGAATCTCGCGGCGACCACCCACGGCGCCGCGATGATCATCCCCGCGCCGAGCTTCGACCCGGTCAAGACCCTGGAAGCGGTCGAGCAGGAGCGCTGCACGTCGCTCTACGGCGTCCCGACGATGTTCATCGCCGAGCTCTCGGTCGACGGGTTCGAGCGATTCGACCTCAGCAGCCTGCGCACCGGCATCATGGCAGGCTCGCCCTGCCCGGTCGAGGTGATGAAGCAGGTCATCGACCGGATGGGCATGTCCGAGGTATCGATCGCCTACGGCATGACCGAGACCTCACCGGTCTCCACCCAGACCCGGCACGACGACTCCATCGAGCGCCGGGTCGCCACCGTCGGCAAGGTCGGCCCGCACCTCGAGGTCAAGGTCATCGACTCCAGGACCGGCCTGACCGTCGACCGCAACACCCCCGGCGAGCTCTGCACCCGGGGCTACAGCGTGATGCTGGGCTACTGGCGGCAGGCCGACAAGACCGCCGAGGTGATCGACGCGGCCCGCTGGATGCACACCGGCGACCTGGCGGTGATGGACGACGACGGCTACCTGTCGATCACCGGCCGGATCAAGGACATGGTCATCCGCGGCGGCGAGAACATCTACCCGCGCGAGGTGGAGGAGTTCCTCTACACCCACCCCGACATCCTCGACGCCCAGGTGATCGGCGTCCCCGACGCGAAGTACGGCGAGGAGCTGATGGCCTGGATCCGGCTCCGCCCCGGCGCCCAGCCGCTGACGGCCGAGCAGCTGCGCGAGTTCTGCCACGGCAAGCTCGCCCACTACAAGATCCCCCGCTACGTGCACCTGACCGACGAGTTCCCGATGACCGTCACCGGCAAAATCCGCAAGATCGAAATGCGCGAGAAATCAACCGAACTCCTCGGTCTTTAGCACATTGCCAAAACCGGTCGCCCGAGGGCTGCGCTTCCCGCGGTTACTCTCCGAAGAGGGAGCATTCTCTACCGGGAGGACCCATGTTCGCAACGAAGCGAGTCCGTATCGCCGCCGCCGCCCTGACGGTCGCGCTGCTCTCGGGCGGGACCGCCGCCGCCCTCACCTCGACCGCCTCAGCCAGCCCGCGACCGAAGCCCGCCGCCACGCAGACGAGGCACCATCCGGGCAAGCTGACCCTGACCCGCTTCAACCTCAGCGGCTACGTCATCAACGCCAAGTACACCCTCGGGCGGAACACCGGTAACACCTTCCAGCAGACCTACCAGGACTCCACCGTCCTCGGCGTCCCCATCGCCGGCCCCTACGTCGGCACCACGTTCCCGACCGAGGACTACGTGGCGCTCCCGATCGGAAACCACGAGCTGTACGTCACCTGGCTGGACCCGTCCACCGACGCGATCGTCGACGTGTTCGTCATGAACTTCAAGACCCACACCGTCTACGACTTCGCCCCCGGCAGCGCCACCCCGGAGAGCGCCGGCACGATCACGGTCGTCACCCGGGGTGTGAACCGAATCCCGTAGCCACGCGTCTCAAGTTCAAAAGAGCCGACGGTACCCAGGGGCGGGGCAGGGCGTGCGGCCGCCCCTCCCCGCCCCTGCCGCCGCCCCCGTTTATCCCGAACGGACCCGGGCGTCTGTCAACGGCAGATTGTCTCCGGCGCGCAGCACGGACCTGAGCACGTGCCGCGCGCCTCGGTCAGCATTTCGATCTCCGGCGCCTGCCGGAACCCCCGCTGCCCGCCAGCCTGGCGTGCCGTCAGCGAGTGCAACAGCCGCGCGAACCCCGCTGCGAGCTCGCCGGCCCGGATGTCTTCCTCCCGCTGCTGGCGCGCGGTCTTGATGTGATCGGCCCGGTAAAGCATGTATGAGCTGTACATTTCCCCTACCTCCTGACCACAAGCTAGAGGGGCGCTGTTCCCGCGGTGTTCCCGCCGCCTGCGCGCGTTGGTGGACAAGCGCGATGCTTGCCATTCCGATTTAATGAATGAGCCGGGAAGTTCCAGCCAGGGCAAGCATCCGCCTGCCATCTCACGCTCAGGAGGACACATGCGACGAGGCGAGATCTGGTGGGCCGAGTTCGACGTGCGACGGCCCGTCGTGCTGCTGTCTGAAGACGAGCCGTCCGGGTCCCGGGCGATGCAGGTCGTCGCTCCGGCCGATACCGACATCTCCGGCCTGGGAATCGAGGTGGCGGTCGGCGTCGAGGAAGGACTGCCCTTTGACGGCGTGCTGCGGTTCGTGTTCCCGCAGCCGGGCTTTACCCCGTGCACCTGGCTGACCACCCTGAGCCGGGACGACCTGATCGAGCGGGCAGGCACGGTGTCCGCCGCCAAGCTCAGCGAGATCGACGACGCCCTGCGCGCCAGCGAGCAAAGCACCGAGTGGACCCCGGCCGCGGCGGCCAGGCTCAGCGAGATCAAAAATTCCCTCCGTCGTCAGACTCAGGCAGACGGAGAAGGAAACGGACGCCCACGCTGACGAAGGTCGGCGCCCTCAAAGGTGCAAGGGGCCCGTCGCCAACTCCACAACGGGCCCCTTGTAGTAGGTAGTTATCGAATGAACCTGCATGCCTCAGCCGCGGTGGCGGACAGCCTGGCAGGACGGGACGGAAGACGCCGCGCGCGCCGTCGGCCGGAGCCTCCGCCGCCCGCTGGCCCGGCGGGGCGCAAGCGAGTGCCACAGCCGCCCGAAGTCAGCCGCCAGCTCCCCGGTGCGGATGTCTTCCTCCCGCTGCTGGCGCGCGCTCTTGATGTGGTCGGCCTGGTAAAGCGTGTATGAGTTGTACATTTCCCTACCTCCTGACCACAAGCTAGAGGGGCGCTGTTCCCGCGGTGTTCCCGCCGGACGGCGTCCGGGATCGGCGACAACTGGCTGGTGGACCGGCGGTGGGCGGGTCGCCTTTCTCCCGTTCGGGAGCGAGACCGAGCGGTTGCCGCCGCCGAGCGGTGACCCCGGCCGGTAATCCTGCGCTACGCACAACATCGTTAACGCCCCCGCCTCGGAAAATCGTGACGGAATGTCGGACCGCGCCTGGATAATGGGTGCGTGGTCGCGGGAACCGCGCGGGATGCGCCAGTGGGTCAGGCCGTGCAGGTCACGCTGCTCGGCCAGTTCAGCGTCGCCGCCTGCGGCCGAGTGGTCAGCGAGTGGCCGAGGCCGAGCGCGCGGCGCCTGTGCGAGCTCGTCCTCGTCAGCCCCGGCCGCCGGGTCAGCCGCGATCTCGCCTGCGACGTGCTGTTCCCGCAACTCGAGCCCCGAGCGGCCGCCCGGGCGCTGTCGAAGGCGCTGTCGATGGCCCGCAGCGCGCTGGCCGAGCTCGGCGAGGACGGCACCGCGCTGCTCTCGGCCGACCTGCTGCACATCTGGGCCTCGCCCGACGTCATGGTCGACGTCGACAGCCGGACCGCCGCGCTGCGGGCCGGGCTCGCGATGTCGCCCGGCCAGCTCCGCGACGACGCGCTCGCGGCCGCCCTCGCCGAGGACGGCGAGCTACTCGCGGACGAGCCGTACGCCGAGTGGGCGATCCGGGTTCGCGAGCGGTACGAGACGCTGTGCCAGGAGGCGCGCCTGGCCCTGGCCAGGGACCGGGCGATGGGCGCAGGCCGGTCCGGGCGCGACGACGTGCTCGCCGCCTGGCAGTCCTGCCTGGACCATGACCCCGCCAGCGAGGAGGCTGCGGGCGCCCTCATTCGCGCCTACCTCGCGCAGGGCCGTCCCGAGCTGGCGGCGCGGGTGTTCGAGCGCTGCCGCGTCGCGCTCGAGCAGCTCGGCCTGCGGATCTCCCCGTCGCTCGAGCGGCTGTACGCGCCCGCCCGCGCCCCCCGGCCATCGCCGACGGCCGCGCCGCCGGTGCCGGAGATCATGCAACCGGCCCCGCCCGTCGCGTCGGCCGGATCGGGCGCATGGGCCGCATCGGGCGCCTCGGGCGTCCACGACCAGACCCGCCCGGCCTCCACTACGGAACCGGCCTCGTCCGCCGCCCCCTGGCCGGCCTTGTCCGCCGCCTCCGGACCGGCCTCGTCCGCCGCCTCCGGACCGGCCTCGTCCGCCATTCCCGGGCCGGCCTCGTCGGCCGCCGCCGGCCTGACCCCGCCGCCGCTGCCGAGGGAGGAACGCCGTCCCGTCAGCGTGCTGTTCGCCGAGGTGGCCGCCCCGGCCGGGCTGGCCGGCGCGGTTGGCCTGGAGACGCTGCGCGAGCTCGTCGGCGGTTCGCTCGCGGCCGTGATCACCGAGGTCGAGGCGCTCGGCGGGACCGTGACCTCGGTATCGGGCCGGGGTCTGCAGGCGATGTTCGGCGCGCCGCAGGCGCATGAGGACGATCCGGAGCGGGCCGTCCTCGCCGCCTTCCGCGCGCTCACGGCGGCCGCCACCACCGAGGCCGCGGCCGAGGGCGGGACCGCGCTGCGGATCGGGGTGGAATCGGGGCCGGCCGTCGTCGGCCCGATCGGAGGCGGCGCCAAGGTCGAGTACGGCGCGTTCGGCGACGTGGTGAGCGTGGCCGCCGCCTTGCAGTCGGCCGCGAGGCCGGGAGCGGTTCTAGTCGGCCCGGCCACCCGGGCCGTCACCGGCCACCTGTTTACCTGGGCCGCGGGCGAGGAGGTATCGCTCGGCGGCAATGCCCGCCCGCTGGTCGCCAGCTACCTGGAGGCGCCGAGGGCGCGGGTCGGCGAGCGGCGGCCGAGGGGAGTGGGCGGCCGAGCCGCGCTGATCGGCCGCGACGCCGAGATGCGGGTCCTCGAGACCGCGCTCCGCCAGGCGGTCGAGGGCCAAGGATCGGTCGTCGTGCTGACCGGCGAGGCCGGGCTCGGCAAGACCCGCCTGGTGCAGGAGTGCAGGAAGCGCTTCATCGCCTGGGTCGGCGCGGGCAGCGGCAGGCTGCCGCTCTGGCTCGAGGGCCGCGGCGCCTCCTACGCGTCCGCGACCCCCTACGGGCTCTACCGGCAGCTGGTGGCCAGCTGGGTCGGGGTCGCAACGGACGAGCCCGCCGCCAGGCTCCAGCCGGCCCTGGAACGAGCGCTGACCAATCTCACGGGGAACGCGAACCTGCTCCCCCCGCTCGCGCGAATGATGGGCATCGCCCATCCGGCGCCCTCCGGTCCGGTGAGCCCCGAGGACCTGCAGCGGAAGACATTCACCGCGCTCCGCATGGTAGTGACCCGGTTCGCGGTCGCGGGCCCCACCGTCCTGGTCCTCGAGGACCTGCACTGGGCCGACCCGACCTCGCTGCGCCTCACGCTCGAGCTCGCGGAGCTCGCCGCCGACCGGCCGCTGCTGGTGCTCGCGACCAGTCGGCCGAAATCCGGCCGCCAGGAGATCGCGACCCTGGCCAACGCCCCGTCGGCTCGTCGGATCAAGCTCAGACCGCTGCCCGCGAGCGCCGAGCAGACGCTGGCCCAGTCGCTCATCGGCCAGGTCCCCGGTGCCGTAGGTGGTGCCGCCGGCGCCAGTCCTGAGGTTCTCGCGGCCATCCTCGCCAGCGCTGACGGCAACCCGCTGTTCCTCGAGGAGCGGCTGACCTCGCTGCTCGAGACGCGCACCCTGGTCCGCGAGGACGGCACCTGGCTGCTGCGCCAGCCGCCCGGCCCGCAGCTGCCCCAGGTGCTCGAGCGCCTGGTCAGGTCTCGGGTGGACCGTCTCAGTCCCGCCGCTCAGGAGGCAATCCGCGCGGCCGCCGTGCTCGGCCCGAGGTTCACCGCGACACTGCTTGCGGCCGTGCTCGGCACCCGGCCGGCCGAGCTCGGGCCTGCCCTGGACGAGCTGGTCGACAGCGATCTGGTGCATCGCGAGCCGTCCCAGGGTCACCCCGATACGTTCCTCTTCCGGCACGCGCTGATTCAGGAGGCGACCTACCTGGGGTTGCTTCGGGCCGAGCGCCGCCGCCTGCACGCGGCGGCCGCGGCGGCGTTGGAGGCAACCCACCGGGACCGTCTGCCCGAGGTCGCCGCCGTCCTCGGCCGGTACTACGCGGCCGCCGACGACGCCGAGCGGGCCGTGCACTTCCTGGAGATGGCCGGCGATCACGCGACGGACGCGTTCGCCAACTACGAGGCGATCTCGTCCTTCAACGCTGCCCTGGCGGTGACGCGGCGGAACGCCGCGACCATGGCCGCCGATATCGTCCGGCTCTACGCCAAGCTGGCCAACGTGCTGTGGCGCATCGGCAGGCACGACGAGACCGGGGCCGCGTTCCGTGCGGCGCTCGAGCTGGGCGGATCGGTCGACGCCCTGCAGCGGGCCCACCTGTACACCCGGCTGGGGAGGCTGGAGCTGGGCAACGCCCGGTACGAGGCGGCATCGGCGAACTTCGACGCCGCCGAGGAGTTGCTGGGCGACGATCCCAGCGGCTGGGACGACGCCACCGTCGACCAGTGGCTGGAGATGATGATCGACGGACGGGCCGCCTACTACTCGATGCGCTTCGAGCCCGATCTGCTGCTGGAGACCCTGGAACGGGCCAGGCCGCTGCTCCAGTCCCGAGGCACGCCGGCCAGACGTCACACCTTTCACCGCCAAGTCACCATGCAAGAGCTGATCAGGCACCGGTTCCGGGTCGGGGACGACGACATCGCCCGACTGCGCAGAAGCGTTGAGCTCGCGAAGCAGACCGGCGACGATAAGGACGTCGGCTACGCCCTGTACTTCCTCGGCTGGGCGCTCTGGCTACGCGGCGACCTAACCGAGTCCCAGCAGGAGCTCGAACAGGCACTGGCGTTGGGGAAGCGCATCGGCGAGCGCCACCTGGTGGTGTACAGCCTGCTGGTGCTCATCGTGACGGCGCTGCGCCACCACGACACGGAGGCGGTCCGCACGCTGATCCCGCAGGCGAAGACCGCGTCGGGCAAGGACACGATCTACGTCGCTCTCGCGACGGCGGCTCAGGCCTGGCTCGCGTGGCAGGACGGACAGCCGGACGACGTGATCGCGCTGGCGGCCCAGGTCGAGGACTTCGACCTCGGCACGCTGATCACCGGCGCCCGCTACCGTTGGGTCTACTTGTTCCCGCTGATCGCCGCGCGGCTGCAGTCCGGGGACGTCGCCGACGCGATCGCCGCCGCCCGGGAAATTGTCGACCCGGCCCAGCAGTTGCTCTCCGACGAGCTCATGGCGGCCCTCGACGCGGCCGTCGCCGTCTGGGACGACGGCGACGCGGCGACAGCCGAGGAGCGCCTCGCCGGCGCCCTCCGGCTAGCCCACGAGCTGCATTTCTTCTGACGGATAAATCCCGGTCGGAAACTAGCAGCCCGTCGTAGGCGAGGTTGTTGCGCAGGTCGATCGTGGCCCGGTCAAGACCGCGCACGACGCGCAGCGGCGTGCCGACCCAGACGCGCACGGCCTCCTCGCCCGCCGTCTCGGCCGACTCATCCGGCTCCCCGGAATCGGGCCGGCCTGCCGGCAGCCAGGTGCCGTAGCGCGCCTCCCGCTCGGCGATCCGCTGTGCGCTCGCGCCGTTCAGGTCTTCCGCGCGACTGAAGGCGCCGGACTTGGTACGGGCGCTGCGGCCGTTGGCGTCGCCGTCGGTCTTGATGTCGCCGTCGCCCTTGATGTCGCCGTCGCCCTTGATGTCACCGTCTCCCTTGGTGTCACCGTCTCCCTTGTGTCGCCGGCAGCGTCGAAGTCGCCGTCCACCACCCTGACGTCTCCGTCGTCGTTGACGTCGCCGCCCACGGCGGCCGCCCCGCCGCCGACCACCGATCGCTTGTCACCGGCGTCATCGACGTCACCGGCCCTACGTCACCCGTCACCTACGTCACCGCGCCGCCGTCACCGCCCCGGTGATCGCCGCCATCGCCGAGCGCCGCTTCCCCGGAGCCGGCGGTGTCGCCCGCGAGGACGGCGTGGTCGAGTCGGCTCAGCATGCGGCCCGCCTGCCATCCGGGCAGCTGCTCGGCGTGATCGGCCAGCAGCCAGCCGAGCGGCGTCGGCCCGAGGCCGGCGAAGAGCGGTTCGATGGCTCCGAACGGCATGTGGACCACGGGCACGACCAGGAACAGCGACTGCCAGGCAGCGGCGATGGCCGCCGCCGACGAGTCCGCTGCCGTTCCCTCGGGGGACCCCTCCGGCGCGGCCTGCGACGGGGCCGGCGCCGGGTCGGCGCAGAGCAGGTCCATCAGCGCGCCCAGGTTCCCCGCGAAGACGTCGGCCCGCGCGGCGATCAGCGTCTTGTGCAGATCGAGCGCGGTCAGGAAGACCTCGGCCCGGCTCGCGGCGTACTCCTCGTCGGCCCACGGGGCGGAGGTTTCCCGCCATTCGATCAGCGCGGCGTCCTCGGTCTCGGCCTGGGCGGGCCCGTCGGGGACATGGTCGCCCCACCGCTGCCGGGCGAGCGCGACCGCCTCGGCCAGCGGGCCGATCTCGGCCGTGAGCCGGGTGACCTCGGCCGTCTCGTCGTTGACGGCGGTCCAGGCAACGGCCAGGCTGGCGCTCAGCGTCTGGAAGTCCTTCGCGGCGGCATCGCGCCGCAGCTCCGCCTCGGCGCAGGCGGCGCGCAGCTCGCGTCGCCGCGCCTTCCAGACCCGCCAGTTCCTGCCGCGGCGCACCCCGCCCGCCACCGCGATCGACAGCGCGCTACGCGACCGGAGCGCCGTCTTGCCGTCCTCGGTGACGGTGGTGAACACGGGCCGGTCGAGCTGGTGCGCACCCAGGTCGGCCAGCAGCGTCCGCCGCTCCTCCTCGGCGTCCTCCAGCGCCCCCCGGACGGATGGCTCGCGGGCGGCGAGTTCCGCCAGTCGGGCCTGCGCGGCCTCGGCCGAGCAGGACGCCTCCTCGCAGGCCTGCTCGAGGTCGGAGATGCGGGTGACCGCGACAGCCACCTCGGTCCGTTCGGCGGCGAGGTTTTCCGTCTTTGCCAGCGCCGACCGGAACCGGGCGACGGCGGCCTGCCAGTCGACCACCGCGCCCTCGGCCTGCAGCCGCCGCAGCGCGGCCGCCATCGACTCGCCCGCCGGGAACAGGACGTCGGTGCCGCGGACGGCCCCGCGCCACCACCGCTCGGCGAACGCGCGGTTCGCCGCGCCGTCGCCGAGACGGGCCGCGAGCATCGCCCACGCGCCGACGCCGTCGGCCAGCTGGGCGGTGGAGGCGAAGTAGTCGATCGACGTCGCCGCCGCCCGCCATCGCGCCCCGATCGGCGGCAGTCCGTGCGCGGTCAGCGCGCTCGACTCGGGCGCCGCCAGCACGATCTCGAAGCCGGTCAGCGTGGGGTTCGGCGCCGCCACCCGGTGCGTCGACCAGGGCCGCAGTTCCCCGAACGCCGCCGCCGGACCCGGCAGGTCGGCGATGCGGCGGGCTCGCTCGGTGATGATCGCCGCGACCAGGTCGCCGTACACCTCGGCCACCCCGGTGCCGGGCGGGGCGTGCACCGCGAACACGCCCCCGTCGGGCTGCGCGACCGCCTCGTTGACCGCGAACTGCTCGCTGCGGACCAGCGCGCCGTCCGACGGCCAGCGCCCGGCCGGAATGCGGTCGGGCCGGCATCCGTCCCGCACCACCAGCGGCTGCCACCGCACGTCGACGCGGCCGGCCCCGACGGCGTCACCGTCCACGTCACCGTCCACGCGGGAAGGTTCGGGCACCGGGCGATCCCAGGACTCGACCACGTCAAATGGCTCGGTGCGGCGTGACACTACCGAGCCGCGGTCCGCAGTCCGGCCGGCGGCAGCCGAGTCCCCCGACCCGCCGATCTCTCCTGGCGCCCCGCGCTGCTCCGGCACCGCCGGGAATGGCGCCGTCGGTACTCGGCGTTCCCCCGCTGTTCCGTGGCGTCCAGCCTCGTTCTCACGCCCCGTTGCTTCCCGAAACCCTGTTCCGTGGTACCCCGCGACACGCTCAGCGTCCATCCATTCACCGCCCCCGATGACCGCAGCCCAGCGACTCAGGACCGCGCCGAGCTAACACTACGCCCAGTCGCCAGACAAACATCTAGAGTTACCAAATTTCGCACTTCTCGATCTGGCTGCCGTCGGACCCCTCGCCGTATTAGATCGCCGAGACGGCTGCGTGAGCGGCTGACACGTCAAACCGGCCGGGGTCGTAGGCACCGCCCGCCCACGCCAGCAGCTCGTCGCGCTCGGCGCTCGGCGGCCCCGCGAGCACCGCCTTGAACTCGGAGAAACCAGGGCTGCCGCCGCAATCCTCGGGCGGGCAGGCCCCCTCGCCGGCCACGCACGCAGGGTAGACGGCGCCGTCTTGAGCCACCGCCCGCGCCTCGACGACGAGCGCGTGCTCCCAGCCGTCGCCGAAGTCGTATTCGTAGTCGAAGCGGTCAACTCCAGCGACCAGGTCGCCGAGCCGGAATTTGGTCTCGTCGAGGCATCCCATCTCGTCGTCAGGGTCGGGGGCGGCGTAGGTTTCGTCGCCACGCCGGAAGGCGTGCAGATGAGCGTTCTGCCAGCCCATCGCCCCCTGGATCACGGCGTGCACCCGGTCGAGCGGGTAAGCCGACGGGATCAGCACCCGCCGCCATACCGGCGGGTCGGCTACGTCAGCGAGCGTGATCCGCAGCTGCAGGACCACGTCGCCGGGCTGCGCCATACCCAGGTGGCGGCGGACGGCGTACCGGCCGAGGTCGGTCAGTTCCGCGCTATCGTCGGCCTCTTCTCGGTCGGTGCCACTGTCCAGCACGGCAATGCCCAGGACATGGAGCGCCGACATGGCGATCTTGATGTCGACGGCGATCGTCCGCCGCAGAAAGCCGTGCTGCTGCTCGGTGAGTCGGCGGAGCGCATACCTGGCTGCGATCATGTCGTAGGCCGTGTCGCTGAGCGTTGTCAGCGCGCACGGGCCGGGACTCGCGAGCAGGGCCGTGAGCAGCTCCTTGCTGATGTCGGTGAATTCGTCCCCGACGATGGACTGCCGCCAGGCGCTTCTTGGGAACAGCGACTTCCCGAGTTTCGGGTAGGCGGCCAGCATCGCCAGCACCAGGTCGAGCGGCCTGTCCGCCAGGGCGGCGTTCTTCTTCACCGGCGTGAGCCTGGTCCCGGTCACCCGGATCAGCCGGGTGGCTTTCGCCCATTCGACGATCGTCGTCAAGTAGGCCAGCTCTTCGCTGGACTTGGTCTTGAATATCTTGCCTTCGACCTCGGGGTCGATTACGTCGCCGGTGTCGAGGAATTCCGCGAGGTAGCGCGCGTCAGCCAGTCCAATGCGGCCGGTCTGGGTCAGCTTGCGACCCTCGCCGAGCCAGCCGAGGAACGACCGGATCTGCCCAGTCAGTCTTGCTTGCTGCGCTGCAGCGTCAAGATCGCTCACGTTGATCTCTCCCGAGATACGTCGGTTCGGTTGCGGTCGGCTGATCCACCGCCGCCGGTGTCGCCCTCGCTCGTCCCGCTGCAATCGCGAGGTGCGCGCTTGTAACGGTATTGTGCGGGCAAATGGACGACGAGCAGGACGGGAACGGGCGCGACCCCGGACGCGACTCGCTGCGCCTCGACGCGCTCGCGGTCAGCGACCGGTTCCGGCTGTTCAACTTCACCCGGCGCGACGACCACCTCGCCTACCTGTGGGTGCTGCGCGCGCTTGACCGGCTCCGCGCGGTGCACCAGGTGCAGGCGCACTCGGCCGACGTCGCGGGCGCGCTGGCCGAGCTGGCGGCCGCCCACGAGGACGTCCCCGCCCACCACGACCTGGTGCGACTGCGCGAGCGGCTGGACGCGCTGGCCGACGATCAGATCCTGCACCGGCTCGAGGACGCGTCCCGGGCGGGCTCGCTCGCCCGCTACCGGAACCGCCAGTCGGTCTACCAGTTCAGCGAGCTCGGCTACCGGGCCTACACCGCGGTCGAAGACGTGCTCGCGGCGCGCATCCGCGACGCCAACCTCTCCCGGCTGGTCTTCTCCGACATCCTCGAGGACCTGCGCGCGCTCGGCCAGGCCACCTCGTCCGGTGACCACGATCAGGTCTACCGCCGACTGTCGCGGCTGGACACCGTCCTCGACGACATGTCCCGCCGGGCGGCCCAGTTCCACCTGACGCTGGCCGAGCTCATGCGCTCGACCGACACCTCGCCCGAGGCGTTCCTGAAGTACAAGAACGCGCTGCTCACCCACATGACCGATTTCATGGCCGAGCTCGACCGCTACCTGCCCCGGCTGGCCGCCGCGATCACCGCCGTCGACGCCGGCCCGATGCTCACCCTGGTCGTGCGGGCCGACGACCGGCCGTTCCTGTCCGACGACGACAAGCACGACGACTGGCGTCGGCGTTGGAACGCGCTGCGGGCCTGGTTCGCCGACGACGACCCCGAGTCCCGCGCGCTGGGGTTGCGCACCGCCACCCGAGCCGCCGTCTCGGCCGTGATCGCGCTGCTGCGCCAGGTCACCGAGGCGCAGCGGGGCGGGGTGAACCGGTCATCGCAGCTCCGCCACCTGGCCGAGTGGGTGTACGGGTGCCCCGACGAGCCGGCCGCGCACGCGCTCATGACCGCCGGGTTCAACCTCCGCACCGCGCGCCACGTCGGCGGCGCGCACGATGACGCCGACCAGATCTCCTCCCGCGCGACCTGGTGGGAGGCGCCCGGCGTCGACATCTCGGTCACCCTGTTCAGGCGGGGCAAGGCCCCGACGCCCGGCGTCCCCCAGCCGGCCAGGAACAACCCGGCGGTCAAGGCGGCGCTGGCCCGGCGTCAGGCCGAGCAGCGGGCGGCCGAGCGGGCCGCCGCCCGGTCGCTGCTCGCGGCGGGCCCGCACGACCGGGTTCTCGACGAGGCCGAGACCCGGGTGCTGCTGCGCCTGCTCACCCTCGCCACCGAGGCCCGCACGGTCGTGGCCGGCCGGCTCGCCACCGCCGCGGGCGGCAACGACATCCTCACCATGCGGCTGGTGCCGAGCGAGGCCGGCAGCGCGGTTCGCACCCAGCACGGAACCCTGCACCTCCCCGGCTTCGAGCTGCGCCTCGAGCCGACGGTCGCGGGGCGCGGGTAACCCCATGCCGCCGCAGCCCGCCGCCGCCATCCAGCTCAGCGACCTGGGCGCCTACCAGCATGCGGTCCGCGTGGTGCTCACGACCGACGTAGTCACCGCGACCCGGCCGCGCCCGGGCATGCTCGAGGCGGTGCTCCGCTGGGCCGACCAGCTCAGCAAGGACCTGCGCGACCACCTCGGCTACACGCTGATCGCGACGACCCGGCAGGTCCGGCTGATCCGCAGGCTCGACGGGCTCGACCCGACGCAGACCACGATCTTCACCGCCAAATCAGGCCGTCCCTTCGATCGCCGGCGGCTCGCCTACCTCTGCCTCATCCTCGCGTCGTTCCAGCGTTCCCGCGTCGAGGTCAGCCTGGCCGACCTGGTCCGCGCGTTCACCCCGAGCGCCAACGCGATCGACGGCCTCGGCTTCAACCCGACCGTGTCCGCCCACAAGGCCGCCGTCGTCGACGTCCTCGACTGGCTGGCCGACCGGGGCGCGCTCCGCCTCTCCGACGGGTCGGCCGACGCGTGGTCGGCCGACACCGAACGCGGCGACGCGCTCTACGACATCGACCATGACATCTGCGCGGCGCTGTTCCGCCCGGCCCGCCCGGTTCAGCACCTGACGAGCGCGGCCGGCCTGCTCGACGCGACCTACGTCTCGGCCAAGCGCGGGGCGCAGCGCGAGGCGGCCGCCCAGCGCGCCGCCCGCGCCCTGCTCGAGCACCCGGTCGTCTACTACGCGCAGGTCGAGCCGGAGGTCGCCGAGGCGCTGCGGCAGATCGGGGTGGCCGAGAACCTGGCCCGCCTCACCGGCCTCGCGGTCGAGCGGCGGGCCGAGGGCGTGCTGCTGGCCGACGCCGGCGGCCGCTTCACCGACCGCCCGTTCCCCGGCCGCGGCGGCGCCGTCAACCGGGCGGCCGGCCTGCTCCTGGCCAAGATCGCCGACGTCCTCGAGGACCCCGACGAGGCGCCGCTGCTCCTTCCGCTCCCGGCCGAGTCAGCCGACCAGCGCGAGCTGCTGGAAAAGATCGACGCCGCGCTCCCGCTGGCCGGGGTGGTCACCGAGCTCGCCTGGTCCGCCCCGCTGGAAGACGACCCCGACCCCGATCGCGCCGGCGGCTCCCCGTCTGAAATCGACACCGACCCGAGCCGCGCCGACCAGAGCCGCGCCGACCAGAGCCGCGCCGACCAGAGCCGCGCCGACCCGAGTGTCAGAACACAGCCCCTCGTTCCGTTCATCGCCGACAGCGGGCTGCGCGCCATGATCAACGACCTCTACGACGAGCTCGGCCCCGCGTCATTCACCGTGACCTGGCAGCACGACCCGCGCGGGCTGCTGAACGCCGCCGTCGCGTTCCTGGCCGATCTGCGGCTGCTCCGCCGAGTCGACGCAGGCGTGCTAGTGCTCCCGGCCGCCGCGCGCTACCGCAACATCAAGGCCGCGCTCCCGGTCCGGCACGCCGAGGGCCAGCTCGCGCTCGACCTGTTCGGCGGCGACATCGGCGGCCACCTTGAGGGCGACATCGACGGTGACAGCGGTGGTGACAGCGACGATGACTGACCGGTTCAAGCCGTCCCGGGCGGGCGTGATCAACATCTGGGACTACGTGGACGAGGAGTGGGCGTTCGCCGACGGCCGCCTCGCCCTGCGCGGTCACAACGGCTCCGGCAAGACCAAGGCGCTCGAGGTCCTGTTCCCGTTCGTCCTTGACGGGATGGCCGACTCCCGCCGCCTCGACCCGTTCTCCGGCGAAAACCGGACGATGAAGTCCAACCTGCTGTTCCGCGGTCAGGAATCCGAGTACGGCTACGTCTGGATGGAGTTCGCCCGGGCCCGGGCGAACTCCGCGCACGAAACCAGCGCGACCGATGAGGCCGGCGCCGAGACCGTCACGCTGATCATCGGGATGCGCGCCCACCGGAACACCGACGGCGTGCGGATGTCGTTCTTCGTCACCGGCAAGCGGGTCGGCGTGGACTTCGGGCTGCTGTCGGCGGACTCCCGCCCGCTGACCGAACGCCAGCTCCGCGCCGTCCTCGAGCCGGACGCCTGGCGGCGGACCGCGACCGAGTACCGGGACCTGGTCGACCACCGACTGTTCGGCCTCGGCCGGGAGCGGTACGCCCAGCTCCTCGACCTGCTGCTGGCGCTGCGCCGCCCGCTGCTGGCCAAGGACCTGGACCCGGCCAAGGTCTCGGACACGCTGACCTCCGGCCTGTCCCCGGTCGACGACGACCTCGTCCAGCAGGCGGCCAGAGACTTCGAGAACCTCGCCGCCGTGCAGAAGCTGTTCGACGACCTGACCGCCGCCAACGGGGCCGTGGGCGAGTTCAAGACGCACTACGAGGCGTACCTCCGTTCCCATGTGAAGTTCGCGCTTGACCGAGTGCAGGCCCGGTCCGACGTCGCCGCCGATCACGCGGAGCGGCTGGCCGGTGCCGCCGCCGCCCGCCATGTCGCCGTCGCCGCCGAGCGGGCGGCCGAAGCGGACCGGGAGGCCAGCCGGTCCGAGGGCGAGACCCTGCAGGGCCGCCTGGCCGGCCTCAGGAACTCCGAGGAGTACAAGGCCCAGGGCCGGATCGAGGACAAGCGCCGCGAGGTCGCCGCCCGCGCCGCCGAGGTCGCCCGCCAGCGCGACGGCCTCGACCGGGACCGCCGCCGGCTCGCGGATCAGACCGCCGCCGTCGGCAAGCTCGCCAACCGCGTCACCGGCAGCCGGGCCGAGGCGGACCGGATCGCCGCCGCCCTGGCCGACGCCGCCCAGCGGGCCGGCATCGCCGACGACGGGTTCGGCCCGGTCGACGCGGGCGACGAGCTCATCGCGACCGCCCGCGCCCGGGTGGCCGCCCGCCGCGACGACATCGGCGAGATCCGCCGCCTCCTCGAGGCGATCCGCGATGCCAAGGCCAAACGCGCCTACGCCGAACAGGAACTCGGCCGCAAGACCGCGGCCCACGAGCGCCAGCAACACGACGCCGACACCGCCGCCGCCCGCCTCACCGCCGCCCGGGCCGAGGCGACCGAGACCCTGACCGCCTGGTCCGCCCGCTGGTCACCCCCCTCCGACGCACCGCCAGCCACCCGACGCACCGCAGCCACCCGACGAAACCCCCCTTTCCGCCGACGGATCCGAACTTCCCCATCACCTGATCACCAGGGCCGACCTGGAGACCCTGGCGGAGGTGCTCGACCGCACCGGCGAACCGGGCGCGGCCAGCCTGGCCGAGGCGTACGACCGCTGCACCGCCGACCGGCAGGCCGCGACCATCACCGCCCAGGCCAACCTCGCCGCGGCCCTGCGCGAGGCCCGCCGGCGCCTGACGGACCTGCGCGCAGAGCGCGACGCCATCGCCGCCGAGCAGGACGACGCGCCCCCCGCCAGTGACCTGCGCCCGGCCACTCGCGACGCCCGTCCCGGCGCACCGCTGTGGCAGCTCGTCCGGTTCGCCCCCGACGTACCGGACGAGACCGCCGCCGCGATCGAGGGTGCCCTGTACGGCGCGGGCCTGCTCACCGCCTGGGTGCACCCAGATCCGGCGCTGACCGCAGCCGCGCTCGATGCCGCCGAAGCCGACGGCTACCTCATCCCAGCCGCCTCTGGAAGCGCACCCGGTGCCAGCCCCGGTGCCGCCTCAGGCGGCGCGAAGACCCTCGCCGACGTCCTCATCGCCGAGGATCAAGAGCACGTCCCGGCCGACGTCATCGTCGCCGTGCTCCGCTCCATCACCCTCACTGACGACATCATGGCATCCGGGTCTGACATTCCGGCCCGCCCGGTCTCCCGCGGCGTCGACTACGTCTTCGGCGCCGCCCGTTCCGTCGCGTCCGCCAGCCAGCCCCTCGTCTCCACCAAGGCCCAGTTCAGCTACGGCGTCCACGTCGGCGCCCGGCCGAAGCAGGTCCCCGAGTACATCGGCGCGACCAACCGGGCCGACCGCCGCCGCGCGCGGCTGGCCGAACAGGACGACCGCATCGCGACCGCCGCCGCCGAGGAGCAAAGGCACGCCACCGGGTCCGAACGAGCCGCCGCCGCTGCACGAAGACTTCCGCCGCGCCCGCCGCGAGCTCCCCGACACCCGCCCGGTCGCGAAGGCGGCCGAGGCGGCCGGGCGCCAGGCGGCGCTGCTCGCCAAGACGCGCGAAGACGTCGAGACAACACAGGCCACCCTGGACAGCGCGATCGCCGAGACCGACGCCAGGACGCGCCAGCTTCGGCACGCCGCCGCCGAGCGCCGGATGCCCACCGACGCAACCGACGTCGACGCGATCGCCCGCGCCGCCGCCGAGTTCGAGAACGCCGCGTCCGATCTGCACAAGGAACGCGCCGCCCTGGCCAACGCGCGGAAGAGGATCTGGCCGAGCGCGCCGAAGCGGTCGAGCGCCAGCGCCAGGAGCACGCCGAGGCCGAGGCCGCCCTCGACGAGGCCGAGCGGTTCCAGGCCGCCCTCGACGAGGAGTTCCGCACGCTCGAGGAGGCTCTGCAGACCGACGTCCAGCACGTCCTCGAGCAGATCCGCCAGGCCGAGCGCGCCCTCAAGGAGGTCCAGCAGGCGTACGCGCAACACGAGCGGCGCGCCCGGGACGAGCATGACAAGGTCACCGCGGCCGACCGGGACGTGCTCAACGAACGCCAGTCGCTCGCCGACGCGGTCGGGCAGCTCTTCGAGCAGGCCACCTCGTTCGGTGAGTTCGCCCGCCCCGACCTGCGGCCGCTGCTGAGCGTGGCCGCCGCGCCGGGCTGGCCCGAGCCAGCCGCCTGGCCGGACCCCGCAGCGAGTGGGCGAGGACCTCGCCGCCCGCCTGGCCGGCACCCAGACCGACCCGAACACGCCCGACCCAGTCGCGGTCGTCAGGAGCGCGCTGCCCGGCCGCCGTCACCCAGATCCTCGACGCGTTCACCGCCGCGACCAGGGGCGGCCGCCAGGTCACCGAGGGGTCGCTGAAGAACACCGCCGACCGCATGTCGGTCGCGCTCAAGGACTTCACCGACGCGCTCGCCGCCTGCGAGGAGGACTACCGGGTCGACTGGGAGCCCGGCGCGATCGTCACCGTCCACGTCATCGACGACGAGGGCCGCAAGCCGGTCGCGCAGTTCGCCACGCGGATCGCCGAACGCGCGGCCGACCAGGGCGTCCTCCTCGAGGACCGGGAGCGCAAGGTGCTCGAGGACGAGCTCCTGGCCGCGCTGGCGGGCCAGATCCACACCCGGGTCGTCGCCGCCCGCGACCTGACCAGGAACATGAACGAGGACACCCGCTCCAAGCCGATGTCGTCCGGCATCGCGGTCGGCATCCGCTGGGCCCAGTCCGACAAGATCACCGACTCGCAGCGGGCCGCCTCCCGGCTCCTCGACCGCGACCTGCCCGGCCCCGAGCGCCTGGCCGAGCTGCGCGGCCTGCTCCGCGACATGATCCGCGAGTACCGGGCCGGCCATCCGCGGGCGACCTACCGGGAGGCCCTCGGCAGCGTGCTCGACTACCGCTCCTGGCACGCCTTCGAGCTGCTGCTCATCCAGCCCGGCGAGGGCGAGACCCGACTGACGCGGGCCAGGCACTCGGTCATGTCCGGGCGGCGAGAAGTCAGCCGCGATCCACCTGCCGCTGTTCGCCGCCGCGAACGCCCTCTACTCGAGCGCGAAGGAGCAATGCCCCCGGCTGATCGCGCTCGACGAGGCGTTCGTCGGCATCGACGAGCGCTACAAGCCGGACCTGTTCGGCCTGGCGGTCAAGTTCGACCTGGACCTGTTCATGACCGGCCACGACCTGTGGGTCACGACCGACACGGTGCCGATGATCGCCCACTACGACCTCTACCACGACAAGGTAACCCGCACCACCTCCGCGCTCCTCATCCTCTGGGACGGCCAGCAGCT
Organism: uncultured Actinomycetota bacterium; assembly: GCA_963836195.1. GTDB lineage: Bacteria > Actinomycetota > Actinomycetes > Streptosporangiales > Streptosporangiaceae > Trebonia. Next base: position 44,480 of record CAWIIX010000033.1, read on the forward strand.
CATCGACGCCACGGCGGGCTACACGGACAACAACGCCCTCACCACCGAGATCCTCGGCTTCCGCCCCACCCGTCACACCCCGCTCGGCGCAGACGCGACCCTCTACACCCCGGCCCTGGGCCCCAGCCCAGAAGACGACGACGAAGACGAAGAGCCATAAAGTCAAAAACGTTCCTATCGAACGGACCCGGCTGACTCTCCACCCCCCATTGCACTCCGCCGTCTGGTCAGCGTCGGCACTACGCGTCCCTCGGTTACGTCGGCGGGATTACGCTCAATCGTGTGAATCAGCGACGGCCACTGAAACCGCGCGTCGTGGCGGCGGCCGAGAAGGCGCTCGCCCGGCAGAAGTTCGTCACGCCGATCGACGTGTGCCTCGGCATCGGCTGGCTGCAGCAGTCCAACGTGGACGACTGGCGACACGGCCGGGTGGACGACCTGGACTATTTCCTGCCCACGCACGACGACAGGTCGGTCGCCTTCCTGGTCCACCTCCAGGAATGGGCGATCGTCCAGGGGCTCCAGCCATTCGAGGCCGATTATGTGTCGGCCGCCAGATCCCGCCGCCCGCTGCGCTTCAGCTCACTGGACGAGCCGGAGCTGGAACGGGCGTGGCGGACCCACTGGATCGCCCCCGACCTGCCCGACAAGCAGGCCGAGCGCGTCATCGAGCGTCAGTCCAAGGCGCCCGATCTGCTGGTCATCCAGCCCGTCAAGGACTTCGTCTGCGCCGAGTGCGGCGACAGCTCGGGCGCCCTGCTCACCATGGACGATGCCGGCCCGCTGTGCATGGGCTGCGCGGACATGGACCACCTGGTCTTCCTGCCGGCCGGCGACGCCGCCCTGACCCGACGGGCGAAAAAGGCCAGCGGGCTCTCCGCCGTCGTCGTGCGCTGGAGCCGGTCCCGCAAGCGCTACGAGCGCCAGGGCCTGCTCGTCGAAGAGTCCGCGCTTGATCAGGCCGAGCAGGAGTGCCTGGCGGACTCCGACGCCCGCTCGCGCCGCCGCGAACGGGACGCGGCCCGCCGTGCGGATGAGGACGTCGACTTCCAGCGCCGGTTCGCGGCCGAGATCGCGCGCCTGTATCCAGGCTGCCCGACGGCGCGAGCGGAGGCCATCGCCCGGCACGCCGGGCTGCGCGGCAGCGGTCGCGTCGGCCGTTCCGCCGACGGCCGGGCCCTCGATGAGGGAGCGATCGCGCTGGCGGTGGTGGCATCGATCAGGCACGAGGACACCGACTACGACGACCTGCTCATGTCCGGCACGGCCCGCGCCGACGCCAGGACGCAGATCAAGCCCGCCATCGACCGCGTCCTGGCCGCCTGGTCCGCCCAGTGACGCCTGGCCAGGAATCCGCCCTGGACGCCGACGCGGTGGCGCGGTACCGGGCACCCGCGTACGGCAGGCTGCTCGCGGCGGCCCGCCGCTCCCTCGAACGCACCGGCGGCGACTTGAGCTCGACGGTCGCCGTCAAGCAACCAGACGACGCGGAGCGCAAGGCGATCATTGGCCTGGTCGGCTACAGATCCGAAGGCAGCGCCCAGATCGGCGTCCGCCTGGCCGAGCTCGACCGGTCCGTCCGTGAAACCACCGGCCAGGGTCTCATCGAGCTGCTCGAACGGATCGGGCCGCCGCTCAAGGACCGCCCCGCCGACCGGAGACGGCTGGCGGACGGACGCGAAGCAACGGTCCGTTCGGCCGAGAATAGCTTTTTGAACGACCGGGACTGGTACCAGGCCTGGCTGACCGAGATCACCGCCGACGGCACGCTCACCCGGCTGGTGAACGCGGCCGAGGCTCAGAGAATCGGCCAGGCCGTGCGCGTGCTCGAGGCGGTCGAGCGCCGAACCGAGCCGGTCCAGCTGGCCGAGCTCGCGGCCGCGACGACCGGCGACACCAAGGCCCTCAACCACGGAACCACGCTGGCGACGCTGGTCCTGCGCGCGCTCGCCATCCGCGTCAGCGTCGCTAAGCCGGCCACGACCGAGCAGCGCCGCGACCTCTGGGACGCCCACGGCGTGATCGTCGACGACCTGGCCAGCCGCGTCCTCGTGCTCAACCTGGCGGCCGGCGGCGAGGGCCTGGGGGAGTGGCTCACCGACGCGAAGGCGCGCGGCGTGCCCTTCTACGTCACGCTCCAGCAGCTCATGGCCATGCGAGTCGTTCCGACGGTCGCAGCCGAGCCCGTCGTGTCGGTGTGCGAGAACCCCGCCGTCCTCCGCCGCGCCGCCGCCGACCTCGGCCCCCGATCACGACCGCTCATCTGCACCGAGGGCCAGCCGTCGACTGCCTTCCACCGCCTCGCCGGCGCGATCACGGCCAACGGCGGGCGACTGCGCTACCACGGTGACTTCGACTGGCCCGGCATCGCCATCGCCAACTCCGTCATCAGCCGCCACAACGCGACCCCGTGGCGTATGGCCGCCGTCGACTACCGGGAGGCCATCCGCGAAGACGCCGACCACGTGAAGCTCAGCGGCCCGCCCCAGCCAACCCCGTGGGACCCCACCCTGGCCGACGCGATGACCGCGGCCGGCCGCGCCGTCTACGAGGAATCCGTCGCCGACCCGCTCATCGCCGACCTCACTCGCCCGTTACGCGTCGCCGCCGAAGGCCGCCCTGATCCGCGAGACGATCCGCTCGGCCTCATCCGCAGAGATCGGAACGAACTTGTTCTCAAGGTCGCCGCGCTCAGCCGAGTACAGTAGCGCGCTGCGTCCCCATCTCAGGTCAGTGCCGAACGTCTCATCGCGCTCGCCGCTGTCGCTCTTGATCCGCCTGAGCCTGGCGGATAGGTCGCGGTTGTGCGGGTTGTCGGGGCTCATGACGGTCCTTTCGTTGCCGCGCGGAACACGACCGCAAGGTAGCGCGGGACACTAAGGCGCGGGAAGCCTTCGGCGAGTCCGGCGTCCCGAATTCCCTCTGAGTGGTAGTTGGCTCGGCCCCGGCCGAGCGGTGCACGAGACCCGCATCGGCCCGCATGCCCGTCGTTCGGCACCGGCGAACCAACGAGAGAACACAGGCGTAGTGTGCCTAAGGGGGAACATGAACATGACCAAACAACGCGTGGCGCTGGCAATCGGCACATGCGGGCTGCTGGCCGCTGCGGGGTGCGCTGGCGCGACCGCGACCAAGACAGTAGCTCCGACATCCGCCGCAGCAGCGCCGTCCAGCCCGGCCGAGGGCAGTGCCCCTGCCGCGGGCGGCAAGACCAAGACAGTAGCTCCGACATCCGCCGCAGCAGCGCCGTCCAGCCCGGCCGAGGGCAGTGCCCCTGCCGCGGGCGGCAAGACCATGTACGACACCCAGTACCCCTCCATCGTGCCGAAGTCGGCCGACCTGGTGGCGTCCTACGTGGATGGCCCGCAGGCCAGCAACTTCGACCAGGCGCAGCAGATCTTCGGGAGCAAGGCGCTGTCCATCACGTGGACGGGCGAGCCTGCGGACATCGCGGACGTGGAGGGCGGCTTCGCCATGTCCAAGCTGCCCGAGTGGATCAAGCAGCAGCAGGACGCGGGCATCCCCAAGCCGGTGATCTACGCCATCTACTCCGGCGTGGGCACCAACTACCAGCAGGTGAAGAAGGCGGTGGGATCGGCGAAGGTGTCGTGGTGGCTGAGTGACTGGACCGGCAAGCCGCACACCCTGCCCGGCGCGGACGCGGTGCAGTACGGCGCCCAGGCAAGTCCCAGTTCTCCGATGATTACTGATCCCAGCCAAGCCGGCGGACACACGTACGACCTGTCCTACGTCAGCTCGTCGTTCCCCTACTACGGGGGTGCGCCACACCTCACGCCAGCGAAGGCACCCGCGGCACCAGCCGCTCATGCTGGCGGTACAAGGGGCACAGGCGCAGCTCCCGCCCCGGTAATCAGCGTGGGGGCGCCCGGCGGCGCCTGCGGAGGCGGCAGCGTCGGCGGCGGCCCGCCGCGCAGCCACATGATCACCTCGGCCAGCGTGGACGCCCCGACCACGCGCACGCCCGGGACGAGGGCGGCCTCGGCCGCGTTCTGGGCTGCCACCACCACGGTGTCCGAGCCCGGCTCGGCCGCGACCACCCCCGGCAGCACCCCCGGGACCGGGCGAAGCCGGGCGGAGCCGCCCGTCCAGGCCCAGTTCCGCCAGACGGCAGGTCAGTGCTTGCGGTTGTCGTTGATACGCCAGGTAACGATCAGGGCGAGCCCGATCGTCGCGTAGAGGCCGTTCAGGTACTGCTGTGCTTCGGGTGGCAGTTTCAGTTCGGCGGCAGGCATGGTGACGGCGAGAATCCAGACGAGGGCAATCACCAGCGCGGCCTGGTTGTCCGCCTGGCGGCGTTCGGCAGGTGCCGCCTTGGTCACTTCCGCCACAGCGGTGAACGTCGGCGTGACCGTCAGCTGCGCGCCGACTGTGTGGTCGCGGGTCGCGGCCGACTGCACGGACAGCTCCGCGAGCTGGGCCAGGCCGGCTCTCCTGGCCAGCGCGATCTGATCGGCGTACGGCAGCAACGGACCGATGGCCATCGCCTTTACGTTGCGATCGATCTCTGCCCATTGCTGGGCGGCGAGGATGGCCGGGCGGCCTGATCGCAGTACCTCGCTGAGCTGAGCTGCCTGGTAGGCCGCCAGTGCGCGCAGCGGCCCGCCGAGAGCCTCGCTGATCTGAGCCGACTGGTAGGCGGCCATCATCCGCAGCGGCTCGCCCAGGGCTTCGCTGATCTGAGCCGACTGATAAGCCGCCATCATCCGCAGCGGCTCACGGAGCTGCGCTTCCACGTGGGCCGCCACCCACCGCCACCACGCGAGCGGCCCAAATGCGCATTCGGGCCGGCAAGAGTGACCCCAAATGCGCATTTGGGCACGAACCACGGAACCACGCCGACACGCCGACACGGTTCAGTTTCACGCGTTATTTACTGCCTACGGTATATCCTGGCGCCATGGCAGAACAGCAGGAAGTGATCGCGGAGCTCACGGCCGCCGGCGTGCTGGCCGGAATCCGCTGGGCGTACGAGTCCGCGACCAGGCGGTCGCTCGAAAGCTACTGCGAGGCGGACGGTCACGACCCCGCCTGGCTCGGCCACACCCGGTTCACCCTGTTCCGCGACCGCCTGGACCGGGTCTTCGCCTGCGCCCGGTACGCCGTTCCGACGCTCGACGGCGAGCTTGACCTCGACCTTCTCCACGCCGAGCTCTCCGAGCGGGACCTGGCGACGATGCCCCGGCTGGCACCCGGCCTGGTCCTCCGGCGCGACCTGCGCGGCAGCGCCGGGTGGGCCTACCGGCGGCACTGGTTCCTGATCGCCTCGGCCGAGTTCGGCCGCATCGACACGCTGCCGTGGCTGGAGAAGTCCGTCACCAAGCAGCTCGTCGCCGCGCAGCCCGGCCCCGACCACCGCCAGCCGTCGCTGTTCGAGGACCTGCTGACCGACGGCGTGGTACCCGACGACCTGGTGCCCGAGGGCGCGCCGCTCGGGGTCATCCCTGCCCGCGCGGATCGATCCGCTCCTGCTCGCCGCGGACCGGCAGCTCAAGCTGCCCGCGTTCATCGTCGCGCACACGCTCGACGCCGACACCGGCGAGATCGAGCTGACCTTCGGCCGCCCCTGGCTCAACCTGCGCGGCGGCTCGGCCTGGCACTGGCGGGAGAACCTGCTCACCGTGCCGCTGCCCGCTGTGCGGCGCACCGAGGTCTCGGCCGCGGCCGAGATCGACAAACTGTCCGCGGTACCCGACGCCCAGGTGCGCCTGCGCGTCATCGACGGCGGCCGCCGAGGCCGGCCGGGAACGCGACGGCGGGCAGGCGTGACGCCGACCGACCGTCCGCGGGCGGCCGACGTCGCGGCGTTCTTCGACGGGGCGCGCCTCACCCTCGGTCGCCAGCTGGCCGGCCTGCGCAAGTCCGATCTGGCCCAGTACCTCGAGATGAGCCCCACCGCGGTCGCCGCCTGGGAGTCGGGCGCCAAGCGCCCGACCGCCGTCACGGTCGCCCGGCTCGCGCTCAGCCTGGGCGTGGATCCGGGTTTCTTCGCCATGCGCCCCGATGACGTGGCCGCGCTGTCGGCCACCCCGCACTTCCGGTCGCTGCGCTCGACCACGCAGCTGGCCCGCGACCAGGCGTTCGCCTACGGTCAGCTCGCGGTCGACATCGCGACCAGCCTGGAGAAGCACGTCGAGTGCCCCGACCCGGACGTGCCGAGCTTCCCGGTGCCGATCGACGCCGACCACCCGGACGACGGCGGACCGGAAGGGGCCGCCCGGTACGTCCGCGACCAATGGGGGATGAGCGCCGGCCCGGCGCCGCACCTGGTCCGGCTGATGGAGAACCACGGTGTGCTCATCGTCTTCAGCCCGCCCCAGGCCGCGAGCGTTGACGCGTACTCGTTCGACAGCCGCCTCCGTCCGGTCGTCGTGCTCAACCCGGTCAAGCACGACTACTACCGCCAGCGCTTCGACGTCGCCCACGAGCTCGGCCACCTGGTCATGCACAGCGACGCCGAGCCCGGCGGCCGGACCGTCGAGGATCAGGCCAACCGCTTCGCCGCCGAGCTCCTCATGCCCGAGGCCGAGATCCGCGACGAGCTGCCGACGATCATGAACGGCGCCGCCTGGCAGTCCCTGGCCCGGAGCAAGGAGCGCTGGGGGACCAGCATCCAGGCGCTCCTATACCGCGCCCGCCGCCTGGGCACCCTCACCGAGGTCTCCTACCGCAACGCCATGGCCACGCTCACCAGCCGGGGCTGGCGTCGCGGCGAGCCCGGCCTGATCACCGTCCTTGAGCAGCCCTCGATGCTGCCCCGCGCGGTTGAGCTGCTGGCGGCCGAGGGCATCACCGAGTCCCACCTCCGCGACCAGTGCCGCGTTCCGGCCGACCTGTTCCGGACGGTGACGTCCCGCACCCCGGACCCCGCCCCGCCGGAAGCGCGAAGCGACCCCGACCCCGCGCACCCCGTCCGTCGTGACCTCGCTCTTCCGCTAGCTGCGGCCCCGTGAGGATCGCCGGCGACGACCAGCGCGCGTCGGCATACCACCGGGGGAGTACATCACCAGTGGCTGGTGAGCGACGCCGATCCGCCTTACCCTGCGTAGCGTGAGCACTTCTCGGCCGACGTCGCCCAGCCGGGCACTACCGGGCTGGGTCCGTCGCGCCTGGGCCCGCCCGGGTGACGGCTGGCGGCCGTCGCCCCGCGACGCGGCCATCGCCGTGGTGATCACCGTGATCGCCGTGGTCGCCGCCTATGGCGAGGCGCACCCGTCCACACCCGGCACCTACTTCACCGGCCAGCACCATCTGCCGCACACGCCGGACGCCGCGCTGCTGCTCGTCGCCGCGGGCGGCGTCGTCCTCGCCTGGCGGCACCGCTACCCGCGGCTGGTGCTGTGCGCGTCGACGGCCGCCGTCGTCGCCTATCACCCTGCCCGGCTACGAGAACGGCGTGGCGTTGCTGCTGCCCGCCGTCGCGATGGGCACGCTCGCCGCCGATCCGTCGACGACGGCGCTGCGCTCGAGCGCGTGGGCGGTCGCCGTGACCGCCGTGCTGATGGCCGCCACGGCGTCCAATAATCCCCTCGGGGAGACCGGCGGCGGCTTCTTCCTCATCCCCGCCAACCTCGCGGTCGCGCTCTTCGCCGGGATAGCGATCGGCAGCCGCCGCGCCTACCTTGACTCCGAGCGCGCGCAGCTGGCCAGGCAGGCCGCGCAGGAGGCACAGCGGGGGATCGACGAGGAGCGGGTGCGCATCGCCAGGGAGCTGCATGACGTGGTGGCGCACACCATGGCCACGATCACCGTGCAGGCCAGCGCGGCCACGACCCTGCTCCGCGACCGCCCCGAGCAGGCGGCGGAATCCCTGCAGGCGATCCGCGCGGCGAGCAAGAACGGCCTGCGCGAGCTGCGCGCCATCCTCAACGTGCTGCGCGCCGCGAGCGGCGACTCGGACGGGTTCGTCGATCCGGTCCAGCCGGCCGCGGGCCTGGCGCGGCTTGATGCGCTCGCGGCCGGCGTCCGGGCGGCCGGCCTGCCGGTCACGGTGACGGTCACCGGCCAACCCCGCGACCTGCCCGCGGTCACCGACCTGTCCGCGTACCGCATCATCCAAGAGGCGCTGACCAACGCCATCAGCCACGCCGGCCCCGCCACCGCCGCCGTGACCGTGCACTACGCCGCCGACAGCCTGGCCGTCGAGGTCACCGACACCGGGTGCGGCCTTTCATCGATCGCGGAGACCGAGCTCGCGGCCTTTCTCGCGGCCGGCACCGGCGTCGGGCACGGCCTGCGCGGCATGCGGGAGCGCGCCGCCGCCGCCGGGGGCGTCATGGAGATCGGCCCGCTGCCCGACCGGGGTTTCCGGGTCGCCGCCCGCTTCCCGCTCGACCCGCCGGCGCCCGAGACCGCGCCGGCGCAGCCCGAGACCGCACCGGACGCGCCGCAGCGGACCCGCGAGGCCTCCGCCGCCAGCGGCCAGCCGGGCGGCCGCCCGTGATCCGGGTGCTCCTGGCCGACGACCAGAAGCTGATCCGGGCCGGCTTCCGGGTACTGGTCGAGGCGGCCGGCGGACGTCGAGGTGGTCGGCGAGGCGGTCAACGGGGAGCAGGCGGTCGCCCTGGCCCGGGCCGAGCGCCCCGATGTGATCATGATGGACATCCGGATGCCCGAGGTCGACGGGCTCGAGGCCACCCGCCGGATCGCCGCCGACGGCGACCTGGCCGGGGTGAAGGTCGTCATCCTGACCACCTTCGAGACCGACGATTACGTCTACCAGGCGCTGCGCGCAGGCGCGAGCGGCTTCCTGGTCAAGGACGCCGAGCCGGAGGATCTGATCCGCGCCGTCCGGGTCGCCGCCCGCGGCGAGGCGCTGCTGTCCCCGAGCGTCACCCGCCGCCTGATCGCGACGTTCGCCAGCCGCGGGCCCGGGCGGCCGGGCCGGGCGTCGGGCCGGGCACTGGCAGGCCAGGCGGCCAGCGTGATGGCTCCGCGACCGCCCGCGCCCCGGCCGCGACCTGTCCCGGATCACCGAGCGCGAGCGCGAGGTCCTGTCGCTGGTCGCCGAGGGCCTGTCCAACGACGAGATCGCGACCCGCCTCTACCTGAGCCCGCTCACCACAAAGACGCACGTCAGCCACATCATGACCAAGCTCGACGCCCGCGACCGGGCTCAGCTCGTCATCATCGCCTACGAATCCGGCCTGGTCGTCCCCGGGATCACCGGAATTTAGAAGCGCTAACGAGAGCGCGGCGAAAGGCCAACGGAACCGGAGACTTTCCTGCGCCAGTATGCACGGTGCGCCAGTCGTCACTTGAGCACCAGGTACGCGAGGCTGCCGAGCCCGGCGATGATGCAGTAGTACCCGAACGGGTTCAGCGACTTGTCCTCGCTGAAGTACCTCGTCAGGAACCGGATCGACAGGTAGGCGCCGAGCCCGGCGATCACCGAGCCGAGGATGATCGGCCCGTGCATCCCCTTGCTGATCGGACCGGTCAGATCGGTCGCCTTCAGCGCGCCCGCGGCCAGGATCACCGGCGCCGAGAGCAGGAACGAGAACCGCACCGCGTCCTGCCGGGTGAGCCCGCGCCCCATGCCGGCCACCGTGACGATGCCGTCGCGGCTGATGCCGGGGAGCAGCGCGAGGATCTGCGCGGCGCCGATGACGACCGCTCGCTTGTAGCCGATCGTGGACAGCCGCCGGTCGGCCGCCACCGCCGGGTCGCCCTCGGCGCCGTTCGGCGCAGGCCGCCCGTCACCGGCACGCCCGCCGACGGCCTGTCCGTCGCCCGGCCGCCCGTCGCCCGGCCGCCCGTGCCGCCCGGCCGGCTGCTCCTGCCGCGACGCACGCGGGTCTCGTGGGTCTCGCGGGTCACGTGCGCCGCGCGGGTCGCCGTCCGCCTGCCGCGCCTGGTCGCGCCAGGTGTCCTGCCCCGGTCCCTGCGCGTCATCCCACGGCTGCTGCCCGTACCCGGCCCGCCTGCTGCCCGTGCCCGGCCCCGCGGACCCGCCCGCTGCCCGCGGACTGCCCGCCCCGCAGGCTGTCCGTCGGCCCGTACTGCCCGCCGCGCAGAGGCTGTCCGTCCGGCCCGTACTGCCCGCCCCGCAGAGGCTGTCCGTCCGGCCCGTACTGCCCGCCCCGCAGAGGCTGCCCGTCCGGCCCGTACTGCCCGCCCCGCAAAGGCTGCCCGTCCGGCCCGTACTGTCCGCCCTGCCCGCCGCGCCCGTGCCGCCCGCCGCCGCCTTGCCGCTGCCGGTCGTCCTGCCCGTACCGAGGGTCGGGCCCCTGCCACTGCTGCTGCCGAGGCTGCTGCGAGTACCCCGGCGGCGGCCCGCCCGCCGGCCGTCCGCCCGGCCCGCCGGGGCCCGGCCGACCAGACCCGGGCCGGGGCCCGCCGAAGCCAGGCCCGCCGGCCGGCCCGTCGAACGCGGGACGAGGCCCGCCGGCCCGTCGAAGGCCGACCGCCCGCCGCCGTCCCGGTTTTCCTTCCGCCGCCGCATCCGCTCGCTCGCCAGCAGGATCAGCCCGTTGATGGCGAGGAAGGTCGCGGCCAGCTCGGGCTTGGCGAACACCTTAATGAATTCCTTCTGCACCAGCAGCCCGACGAGGCCGACCGGGATCGTCCCCAGGATGATGAACCAGGCCAGCCGCTGGTCGGGGGTCGCAACCCGCCGCTCCACCAGCGACGAGAAGAACCCGCGGACAATCCGCAGCCAGTCCCGCCAGAAGAACGCGATCATCGCGATTGCCGTCGCCACGTGCAGCCCCACGATGAACGCCAGGTACGGCGAGCCCGGGGCGGAGACGTTCAGCGTCTTCGCCCAGCTCCCGCCGATCAGCGCCGGAAGCAGCACGTTGTGCCCCAAGCTGGAGACCGGAAACAGCTCGGTCACCCCCTGGACGAGTCCGGTCACGGCCGCCTGGAGGTACGTGAGGTGGTACGACATTGGGCGTGCCTCCCCTTCCGTGGTCTCGGGGTTTCAAAGCTTCATCTCGAACGGGCCCGGCCGACTCTGGCACCCCACGGCTCTCGCGGATCGCGCGGATCGCGCGGATCACCGAGGTGTCACCGGCCGACGACCTGACCAGACTAGTTGAACGAAAGCGCCGCAGGTGCCGGACCGGCGGCAGGCTCATCCCGAAGGATGAGCGGGACCGCGGTGCCGCCCCCGCAACGCGATTGTGCTTCATACCTAACAATCGGGCCGTAGGTTTGGTCGCGGCCGAGCTAGACAATCGCCGACGCGGAGCAACAATCGCCAGCAGTAACGCCGTCGCTGGGGCCGGAGGTTCACTCGTCATGACGATGCCAACCGCACTCGAAATCGCGCGGCAGGCCACGCTCAAGCCGATCACGGAAATCGCCGAGGGCATCGGCATCCCGCCCTGGCTGGTCGAGCAGCACGGCGAGCACGTCGCCAAGATCGACCTCAAGGCGATCGAGGAGCTGCAGGACCGCCCCCGGGCCAAGTACGTCGTCGTGACCGCGATCACGCCCACCCCGCTCGGCGAGGGCAAGACCACCACCACGATCGGCCTCGGGATGGCGTTCCGGCACATCGGCCGGACCGCCACGATCGCGATCCGCCAGGCCAGCATGGGCCCGACGTTCGGCATCAAGGGCGGCGCGGCGGGCGGCGGGTACTCCCAGGCGGTCCCGTTCGAGCTGCTCAACCTGCACCTGACCGGCGACATGCACGCGGTCACGGCGGCCCACAACCAGATCGCGGCGATGCTGGACAACAGCCTCTTCCGCGGCAACGAGTTCGGCCTCGACCTGAATCAGATCACCTGGAAGCGGGTGATCGACGTCAACGACCGCGCGCTCAGAAACATCGTCATCGGCCTCGGCCCGGCCGGCGACGGCGTGCCCCGGCAGGCCGGCTTCGACATCACCGCCGCCAGCGAGGTGATGGCCGTGCTCGCCCTCGCCAAGGACCTCAGGGACCTGCGCGCGCGGCTCGGCCGCATCGTCGTCGGCTACACGCAGTCGGGCGAACCGGTGACCGCCGAGCAGCTCAAGGCGGCCGGGGCCGCCGCCGTGATCATGCGCGAGGCGCTCAAGCCGAACCTGCTCCAGACGCTGGAGAACACGCCCGTCTTCGTGCACGCGGGCCCCTTCGGCAACATCGCGCACGGCAACAGCAGCGTGGTGGCCGACCTGATCGGCATCCACACCGGCGACTTCCTCGTCACCGAGGCGGGCTTCGGCGCCGACATGGGCGCCGAGCGGTTCTTCAACATCAAGTGCCGCGTCTCCGGCCTCACCCCCGACGCCGCCGTCGTGGTCGCGACCGTCCGCGCGCTCAAGAGCCACTCGGGCAAGTACCGGGTGGTGGCGGGCCGTCCGCTGCCCGACGCGATGCTGGCCGAGAACCCCGAGGATGTGCTGATAGGCGCGGCGAACCTGCGCAGGCAGCTGGAGAACATCCGCGCCCACGGCGTCGAGCCGGTCGTCGCGATCAACGCGATGCCATCCGACTTCCCGTCCGAGCGCGCCGCGATCGCCGAGGTCGCCGCGTCGATGGGCGTCAGGTCCGCGCTCGGCACGCACTTCGCCGACGGCGGCCGCGGCGCGGCCGAGATCGCCGAGGCGGTCGCCGAGGTAACCGCGCGGCCGAGCGACTTCCACTTCCTGTACCCGTCCGACGCCTCGCTGAGGGAGAAGATCGAGGCGATCGCGACCAAGATCTACGGCGCCGACGGCGTGGACTACGCCCCGCTCGCCAGCCGCCAGCTCGACCGCTACGAACGGAACGGGTTCGGAACCCTCCCGGTCTGCATCGCCAAGACGCAGTACTCGCTCAGCCACGACGCCGCCCTCAAGGGCGCCCCGACCGGCTTCCGGCTCCCCGTCCGCGAGGTCCGCGCCTCGGTCGGGGCCGGCTTCATCTACCCGATCTGCGGCGACATGCGCACCATGCCGGGCCTGGCCGGCCACCCGGCCGCCGTCTCGATCGACCTCGACGACGACGGCAACATCGTCGGCCTGTACTAAAAAGTCAAAGGCAACATCCGCTTCTATCGAACGGACCCGGCTGACTCTTCCGCCGGCAATGACCCCTAAGGGCCAGGCAGACGGTCGGCCGCCTCAGCCCGCCAGCCGATGCAGCACCTCATGCCGGCTGTGCCCGTCGGCCAGCAGTTTCTTGGCCTTCTCCCAGGTCGCGGCCGGGTCGTCGTGCCAGATTTCCTCCACGATCCGGGGCACCGCGGTCAGCAGCTTGATCGTGGCGGCGCCGCCGCCGCCACACTCGGCGAACTCGGCCACCGCGATTTCGGCCCGGCCGTGCGAGTCGGTCGCGTCGATGCCGTCGGTGTCGATGCCGTCCGGGCCCGGCTCACGCTCACCCGGCAGCGGCGCGGCGAACTCCCGCCTGGCACGCTGGTCCGCGAGCCAGGAAAGATCGACCTCGGGGGTGACCACGTCGAGCAGGTAGCTGCGGGAGACAGTGGCGTACGGGTGGTCGTACTCGTCAGGGAACGCGTCGAGCGCGTCGGGCAGGCTCATCAGGACCCGGGCGGTGGCCGGCTCATCCAGCCCCTGGCGCCCGGCCGCCCACCGGGTCCACGGGATCACCGCCTGCTCCATTCCGTCGCGCTGCGCGTCCGTCAGCGTGAACGTGCTCGCGACGTGCACCAGCAGCAGCGCGGCAAGCTTGTGCGGTCCGACCTGGGCGGGCGGCTCGTCCGGAACCCGGCTGCTGTAACCGGTCAGCACCGTCGCCCAGAATCGCGCCACCTCCGGATCGCCGGCCTGGCCGGCCTCCGGGCTGCCGAGGAACTCCTCGACAGCGGCGGCCCGGTCCGCGGCCGTGTAGCCGACGGCCTGGCCGGGATCGCCCGCCGGCAGTCGCCGGACACGGGACCGGGCGAGCGGCACGAACATGATCGAGGAATCGTCGAGGTCGAAGTCAGGATCGTCGCCGGCCCGGGCAAGCGGTCCCTGGATGCGCTGCCTCGCCTCGGCCAGCGTGATCTCGTCAAAGCGCTGGTAGGGCTCGGCTTCGCTGCGCACGGTGTCAAGCATGCCGTCCGCGTCCTCGCTCATCGCGATCATGCTGACGGTCGGCAGTTCGGCCAGGTCGATCGCGACGATCAGCGCGTGCTCGGCGCCGGAGTAGCTGAACGTAACGGCGATGATCTCGTTCTCGCCGAATACGTCGTACTGGCGCCACGCCCGTCCCGGCGTCGGCTTCCCGATGTCGGTCACCCAGCCCGGCGGGTAGATGTCATCCTCGGTGAAGCCCGCCAGCGCCTGGCTCGCCGCCCGCTTGACCGAACGCGAGCCAAGCGACATCAGCAGCCGGCAGAATGCGGCCGCCTCCGACCCCGACCCGTCGGCCGACGGATAGTTCGACGCGGCGTCGATCAGCAAGTCGGCCAGGTTCTCCATGTCCTCGGGCGAGCCGTCCGTCAGTTCCGGCAACGTCACGAAGGCCGAGGTCTGAAACTCCGCCTTCAGCACATCGCCGGCCGCGATCGACTTCCACAACTCGGCCAGGGCGCGGTCGAGCGCGTTCTCGGGTTCGCGGCCCGGACCGGCGCCGACCGCAGTTGAACGCGCCGCGGCGCCCGCCTTGCTCGCCGAATGACGGCTTTTCTTCCCCACGCCGCCATCGTAGCGACGAGCCGTAGCCAGCGGGCGCAGCTGAGTCCGTTCGCCCGCTCGCCAGCCTCAGGCCTGCCGCCCGCGGGACCGGGCCACCGCAACCCCTCCGGCTACACAGCGCCGGCCGCTCGGTCAGGCCAGGAGCTTAATCAGCGCCGCGGTGCCGACGCAGACGATGAGCACCCGCAGCCCCCACGGGGGGAGTCGCTTGCCGATGCGCGCGCCGAACTGGCCGCCGATGATCGACCCGGCCGCGATCAGCCCGGCCACTCCCCAGTCGATGTGGGTGGCGAGGATGAACACGACCGCGGCGAGCCCGTTCACGAGGCCGGCCAGCACGTTCTTGGCCGCGTTGATGCGCTGCAGGGAGTCGTTGAGGGCGATCCCGAGCATGCCGATCAGCAGCACCCCCTGAGCCGCGCCGAAGTACCCGCCGTAGATCCCGGCCAGGAAGACCAGCACCCACAAGACCGGTCCGCCGATCGCCTCGGCGGCGGCCGGGGGAGCGGCGACGGCAACGGCAACGGCAGTCGCACCTTCAGCGCCGCGACCGCGCCGACGCCTGCGGCGACCGGGCCCGTGCTCACGCCTGCGGCGACCGGGCCCGTGCTCACGCCTGCGGCGACCGCGCCCGAGCCCCCGCCGCCTGTCGCGCCCGCACCCGCGGCGGCCACACCCGTACCGCCCGCGCCTTCACCGTCCGGCCCGGCCGCGGCCGCCCGCGCCCGCTGCCGCTCGGCCACCCACTCCGCCAGCCGCGGCTGGATGATGACCATCACCACCGCCAGCCCGATCAGCGCAGGCACGATGTCCTTGAACGCGCTCTGTGGGAGCGTGAGCAGCAGGATCGCGCCGACCAGCCCTCCGCAAACCGAGGCTGAACCGAGCCGGATGAGGCGCCGGCGCTGCCCGCCGAGCTCAGACCGGTACCCGTACACGCCGCTGGCCACGCCCGGCACCAGCCCGACGTTGTTCGACACGTTCGCCAGCACCGGCGGATACCCGAAGGCCAGCAGCGTCGGGAAGGTGATCAGCGTCCCCGAGCCGACGACCGTGTTGATCGTGCCCGCCGCCAGCCCGGCCGCGAAGATGGCGAGGGCTTGGAGGACATCGTGCACAGACACACGCTAAGCCTGCGGGCAGGCCGCGTCGCTACCTTGCCGGTGTGAGAACCGTCGCATCGCCGGTCCCCGGCCCGGCCGCAACGGCCGCCGCCGGCAGCGGCGCCACCGGTCGCGTGGCCACGTCGGTGACGAACCGCCGGACGAGCTCGGCTGTCCGCGCGGCGGCCGCGCCGGCCAGCTGCCGGGTCTGCTCGAGCAGCGCCTCGGCGTCGATGTCGAGCCCGCTGAGCTGGTCGTACCCGCCCACCCGGAGCCAGGAGTCGAGTACCTCCTCGTTCACCTCGGGGTGGAACTGCAGGCCGAGTGACCGGCCGACGCAGAAGGCCTGGTCGGCCAGCGCGGTCCGGCTCAGCACCGGCACTGACGACGGCACCGTGAACCGGTCGAAGTGCCAGGAGAACCACGGCCCGGGCTCGATCAGCCCGGACGGGTCCTCGGAGACCGGGATCCACCCGATCTCCGGCGTCGGCGCGGCCGCGACCGTCCCGCCGAGCGCCGCCGCCAGCAGCTGCCCGCCGAAGCAGATCCCCAGCACCGGCACGCCGAGCGAGATCGCCGACCGCGCGAACGCGATCTCGTCGCCGACCCAGGTCCCGATCGTGGCCGTGTCGTACACCGACCAGGCCGCGCCGAAGAGCACGATCGCGTCGAACAGGTCGGCTGACGGGAAGAAGGCGGGCACGTCGGGCGACTGAAAACGCGCTTCGGGAACGACGGTCAGCTCGAACTCGTCCCACCCGAGCGCGGCGAACGCGTCCCCCACGAGGCCGCTCGGGGAGGCATGATCCTGCTTAACGAAGAGAACTCGCACAGATGCGAGGATAACGGAGCTTAGCGATCGTCGAAGATCCGGTCGGCCAGCCCGAACAGCGGGAACAGTCGCTCGGTATCGAGGAAGAACGTCATCCGGCTGAACTTCCCGCCGCTGACCTCATGCACGAGCAGCGCCCACGGCGTGAGCCCGCCGCGGGCCGGGTCCGGCTTGTACTGGCCCCAGGCGAGCACGCCGTTGGCCCGCACCGGCACAAGCAGCGACCCCGCGCAGGCGCTCGGCCCCGGCTGCACCATCCAGGTCGTGATGTCGTAGGCGCCCCTGATCCATAGCTCGAAAGGGGGCATGGTCATCACCGCGTCCTCGCGGATGACCGTCAGCAGCGCGGCGATGTCGTAGCGCTGAAACGCGTCCACGTACTGGGCGAGCAGGTCGGCGTTCTCCGGGTCGACCGCGTCTGGTCGCTGGTGATCGGGCAGCTCCGCCAGCGTGGCCCGCGCCCGCTGCAGCGCGCTATTGACCGACGGCACCGTGCTGTCGAGGGCGCTGGCGGCCTCGGCGGCGGACAGCTTCAGCACCTCGCACAGGATCAGCGCCGCCCGCTGCCTGGCCGGCAGGTGCTGCAGCGCGGTCACGAACGCCAGTCGCACCGAGTCGCGCAGCGCCGCGATCTCGGCCGGGTCGCCGCGCTCGGGCATCACCATCGCGTCTGGGATCGGCGTGACCCAGATGTCCTCGGCCGGGCCGGGCCGCAGCAGCGACTCGACCGGCGGCGACGACGGCCCCAGGTCCATCGGCAGCGCCCGCCGTTTCTCTCCCCGCAGCGCGTCGAGGCACACGTTGGTCGCGATCCGGTACAGCCACGACCGCAGCGAGGAGCGGGCCTCGAACCCGTCGGCCCCCCGCCAGGCGCGCAGCATCGTCTCCTGCACGGCGTCCTCCGCCTCGAACGCCGAGCCGAGCATCCGGTAGCAGTACCCGGTCAGCTCGCGCCGGTACGTCTCAAGGTCGGCCGTTCCGAAACCACTGGTCGTCGCTGTCTCTCCCACGTTCCCCACCATAGGCGGGGGCACTGACATTCCAGGGGAAGATCGGACCCCCGCCGTCAGGTCAGTTCGAGCAGCAGCGCGACGAGGTCGTCCGGGCGGTTCAGCGGGATCAGGTGATCGCTGTCGACCTCCCGGTACCGCCAGTCCTGGCTGGTCTTCGCGCGCTCGGCCGCCGTCCAGAACGCGGAGGCGCGCCCGCCCCCGGTCGGACGGGGCTCCTGGGTGGCCTTGACGTACGTCCGGGTAAAGGGGTACTCCTCGAGCGGTCGCTCCAGCCGGACCGGCTCGGTGAAGCAGCCGACCGGGTGCGGCGAGCGGCGGGCCGCGGCCCACCCAGCCGCCTCGGCGTCCTCCATCGGCCGCGGCAGCGGCTCCACCAGCCATGTCGCCCCCGGCCCGACGGCACCAGGCCGGTAGCCGGCGCCCGACAGGTCGTCCAGCGACTCGCCGTCGGCGGGCACGAACGCGTCTAGGTAGACCAGGTGCGACACCCGATCGGCGACGTGCTCGAGGGCGCCGGTCACGACCATGCCGCCATAGGAGAAGCCGAGCAGCACGATGTCGGTCAGGTCCTCGTAGAGGATCGTGTTCACCACGTCGAGCATGTGGGTGGACAGGTTGACCTGCGGCGACGCCAGGTGGGAGCGCTCTCCGATGCCGGTCAGGGACGGGGTGAACACCTCGTACCCCGCCTCGCGCAGCGGCCTGCGGACCAAGCGGAAACCCCAGGACCCGCCCCACGCCCCGTGCACCAGAACAAATGTCGTCATGACGCGGACGTTAAACCCGCCGCACCGCGCTCGCAATGTGCGCGCACCCCAATTTCACCGGCCGCGGGCGATGAAATTCGGGCGCGCGTAATGTCAACATTCGCAGCCTGGGACGACGCCCAGCGAGGATCCTCCGGAGGTGCAGGGTGGGCGACACAAGCACGGGAACCGGCAAGGTGGTCGTGAATAGGAGCATGTCGCTCGACGGTTTCATCGCCGGCCCCGGCGACGCGATGGACTGGATCTTCGACCACCTGCCGGGCGGCGTGGAAACCATGTTCCCCGACGTCATGGCGGCCACCGGCGCGGCCCTCATCGGCCGGCGGACCAGCGATGTGGGCGACCGGATGGCCGACCCGGACAACGACGAGCCCGAGCCCGGCTACGACGCGGGGGCGCTGTTCGTCCTCACCCACCGGCCGCCGGCCGAGCCGGTCCCCGGCGTCACGTTCCTGACCGGCGATATCGGGGAGGCCGTGGCGACCGCGCTGCGGGCGGCCGACGGCAAGAACCTCGAGATCCTCGGCGCCGACGTCGCCGCCCAGTGCCTGCGGGCTGGGCTGGTGGACGAGATCATGGTGTTCGTCGTGCCGGTGCTGCTCGGCGACGGGGTTCGCTTCTTCTCGTCACCGGATCTGGGCCGCATCGACCTGGAGCCGATCGAAAGCACCCGGTCGGGAGACCTGACCGTCCTCCGGTTCCGCGTCCTCAAGTAGCGCCGAGCCCAGGCCGTCACCGACTTACGTCCCGCCGCCGGGCGCTGTCTGGCCACCGGGCCCGAAAATCGGCGACGACGACGCCGCCGTGGCGCTGTCTGGCCACCGGGCCCCGGAAATCGGCGACATCGACGCCGCTGCGGCGCTGTCTGGCCACCGGGCCCGATCGTCCGGCCACACCGACGCCGCCGGCCTGCAACGCCGCCTGGCACCCACCAGGCAAGGCCGGCCGGGTTCTTCGACTGCGACTTTGCCGGGTCCGCCACGCCCGAAGGGAACCTGGCCTCCGCCGGCTTCACTTGGGTGCCCCTGCACGTCCGTCACGTTGTCGGTGTTCTAGCGACTGCCCAGCTAGGGGTTGCCGACGGCCTCGAGCGGGCCCTCGCCGGAACTCGCCGTTTCCCCGGAGAGCGATCCCCGCCCACACACGGCCCGAGGTTAGGTAAGTGTGTCCATTAGGTAAGCCTTTTGCGGAGTCGTCTGTCATGGGGGCGAGATATTATTCGATTATAAGTTTCAGCGGATAAGGAGAGGAGGAACCCTGATGGAACAGGAGCCCGGCCAAGACCCGGAAAACGACGGCCCGGCCGGCCCGCAGCCGCCCCCGGGTTCCCCCCCGCCCGGCGCGAGCTCTCCCGGGCCCGACGCCTCGAGTGAAGGCGCCGATGCCGATGCTGGGGCCGGCGGTGACGACGGCGAGAGCGTCTTCGGCCCGTGGGATGCGCTGGAGGGCACGCTCGGGGCGGCGAAGGAGCGGGAGGAGCTGCTGGCCGGGTTCGCCCCGGGCGGCGTCTGGGACCAGCACCCGCCGGGCCCGGAGCTGGGCGCCGCCGTGGCCCGGGCGGCCGGTGCCGATTGGCGGTGCGGCCTGGCGACCGGGCCGGAGATGATCGGCCTGCTGCGGGCGATGGCGGCGCAGCAGTCGTGGGCGGCCGCGGGCGCCCTGGGCGTGATCCGCTCCCTGATCCGCGACGACGACCCGGCGTTCCTGGCCCGGTCGCGGCACGGGGACCTGCCTGATGAGTGGGACGACTCCCTGGTCCACGAGATCTCCCTGGCGCTGGCGGTGTCGGCGCCGTCGGCCGCCAAGACGACCCGCGCGGCGTGGGAGCTCGGCGCCCGGCTGCCCGGGGTCGAGCTGCTGCTGCGGGACGGGACGCTGGACCTGCCGCGGGCCAAGCTGATCATCGAGGTCTTCGAGGGGCTGTCCGACGAGGACGCCGCCAAGGCGGAAGGGCTGCTCTTGCCCCGGCTGGTCGAGCCGCCGCGCAAGACCTACACGCAGGTCGAGCGGATCGCGACGGCGATCGCGGCCGAGGTCGACCCGGAGCTGGCCGAGCGCCGGCGGAGGGCGGCGGAACGGCACCTGTCGCGGGTGACGATGTTCCGCGAGCAGTCGGGCGCGGTCGCCTTGTCGGGCCGGGATCTGCCGGCCGACGAGACGCTGGCCGCGTTCGCGCACGTGAACGCCCGCGCCGGGGTGTACAGGGAGTCGGGGGCGTTCCCGGAGGAGGGGATGGACCGGCTGCGGGCGACCGCCTACCTGGACATCCTCAACGAGATCGCCGCCGCCGACCGGATCGCCTACGGGCGGCTCATCCACGAGACCGCCCCCGACGCCCCTAACGATGACGTCCCCGACGACGACGCCCCCGAAGGCCCCGATGCCCCGGGCGCCGAGGCTGGCCGGGGCGGGTCCGATTGCCCCTGCGACGAGTGCGACGGCCGGTGCGCGCCGCCCGACGACAGCGACTTCCCCGACGATAGCGACTTCCCCGACGACGGCGGACCGGGCGACGGCGAACCCGGCGACGGCGAACCGGGCGGTCCCGGCAGCGGCGGCCCGCGCGGCGGCAGCGAGCCGCCCGCCCCCGGCGGCAGCGCAGGACCCGGCGCCGACGGCGACCGCGGCTCGCGCCTCGATCAGGGCCGCCCACCCGGCAGTCACGGCGGACCCGATCCCGGTCCCGGTCCCGGTCCCGATCCCGATCCCGAACCCGATCCGGACCCCGGCCCCGGCCTCAGTCCCGGCCCGGGTGACGCTCATCGCGGCGGCGGGGGAGTCGGCGACGACCACCGTCCGGGAGCCGCCGCGACCCCATCGCGGTCGCCGTTCCTGCGGCCGCCCGACGGGCCGCCGCCCACGCTGACGGACCTGGTGCTCCCGCTCGCGACCCTCCTCGGCCTGGCCGAGCGGCCCGGCGAGGGACACGGGCTCGGCGCCCTCGACCCCGCCCTGTGCCGGGCGCTGGCGGCCAC
Organism: uncultured Actinomycetota bacterium; assembly: GCA_963836195.1. Classification (GTDB taxonomy): domain Bacteria; phylum Actinomycetota; class Actinomycetes; order Streptosporangiales; family Streptosporangiaceae; genus Trebonia. Next base: position 65,744 of record CAWIIX010000033.1, read on the forward strand.
CGCCGCCCTCAGCCCCCACACCACCGTCTGCGTCACCGCCACCGACCCCGACGGCATCGCGATCGGCCACGGCTGCGTCAAGCCCGGCCGGCTCGCCCGACCGCCCGCCGGGCCGCCCCCGCCCCTGATCGCGCTCCCCGCCCGGATCAACCTCACCATCACCACGGCCCGCCTGGCCGAGCTACGCGCGCAGCCGGAAGCCGGACCGCCCGGGCCGCCCGGGCAGCCGGATACTGGCTGGGCATTCGCCCGCCGCGGACCGGGACCGCCGGGCGACCCGGACTGGTGCGGCCCCTGGGCGCTGACGCTGCCCAGCGGCCTGGAGCTCGGCGTGGACCTGGAGCCCGTGCCCACGTTCGACTGCGATCACCGCAACGAGTCGCACGCCTACCAGCCCAACGCGACCCTCCGCCACCTGGTCCAGATCCGCGATTACACGTGCACGTTCCCGCCCTGCAACCGCCATGCAAGGGAATCAGACTTCGAGCACGCGACCCCCTACGACCAGGGCGGACGGACGTGCGCGTGCAACGCCGGGGCCAGAAGCCGCAAATGCCACCGAGTCAAGCAGTCGCGGGGCTGGAGCGTCACCCAGCCCAAACCCGGCTGGCACCAGTGGACCACCCCCCGCGGCCGCACCTACACCCAAGGCCCCAAGCAATACCCAGTCTAAGCAGGGAGCAGCAGGCTTAGTAGACCAACTGGTGCTGCCACTCGGTCTCGGCCTGGCTGTCCAGTTCGGCCGCCGCCGGGCTCAGGCCGGCAGGTGCTTCTCGATTGCCGCCAGCACCTCGGGGTCGTCCGGCACCGTCCGCGGCCGGAACCGCGCCAGCACCGTCCCGTCCGGGCCGAGCAGGAACTTCTCGAAGTTCCACTGGACATCGCCCGCCGCCCCGTCGGCGTCGGGGACTGCGGTCAGCTCGTCGTAGATCGGGTGCCGCCCCTCCCCATTGACCTCGATCTTCTCGAACATCGGGAACGTCACCCCGTAGGTCGTCGAGCAGAACTCCTCGATCTCCTCGGCGGTTCCGGGCTCCTGCCCCATGAACTGGTTGCAGGGGAAGCCGACGACCGAGAAACCGCGGTCGGCCAGCCGTTCATGCAGCGCCTCGAGCGCCGCGTACTGCGGGGTGAGCCCGCACTTGGAGGCGACGTTGACCACGAGCAGCGTCTTGCCCGCGAGCGTGCCGAGCGAGGCGTCCTCGCCGGACAGGGTCTTCACGGGAATGTCATAGAGAGTCACGCGCTAAACGCTACCGGTCCCGTCGGCGACTCCGAGTCCTCCACCACGACCAAGGCGCCTGTCCGCCGCCTCGCGGGCGATGGCCGCCAGCAAGGCGAGCGCGTCGTGAGCGGCGGCGACATCGTGGGTGCGAATGTAGTCGGCGCCCTGCCAGGCGGCGAAGATTTCCGCCGCGAGGGTGGCCGGCCCCGACCGGGCGACGTCCCGGCCGGTGAGCGCGCGCAAGAAGGACTTACGCGACGGTGACACCAGGACCGGCACGCCGAAGGCGTCCTTCAGTTCCCGGATCCCTGCCAGTGCCGCCAGCGAGGGACCGGGAGTGCTGCCAAGGAAGTAGCCAAGTCCGGGGTCGATGACGAGCCGGTCCCGGCCGATGCCGGCCGCCTGCAGCGCGGCCAGCCGCCGGCTGAAAAAGCGGAGGGTCCCTTCCCAGACCGCCGCCGGATCGGTCATTACCCGGGTGGCGGTCCCGCTCGCCTGCACGGCGTGCATGACGACCAGATGGCACTGCGATGCCGCCAGGGCCGGGTAAAGGCCGGGGTCGTCGAACCCGTGGATGTCGTTGAGGCAGGCCGCGCCGGCTGAGATGGCGAACCGGAGGGTTTCGGGCCGGTACGAGTCCACCGAGACGGGAACCCCGTCCGCGGCCAACTGCTCCAGGACAGGGGCAAGCCGCCGCCGTTCCTCCGCGACCGGAACCGGCGCGGAATCGGGGTGACTGGCGGCCGGGCCGAGCTCAATGATGTCGGCGCCGTCAGCGCGCAGACCGCGGGCGTGCGCGACCGCAACCGCGGGGTCGAGGTAGCAGCCGCCGTCAGAGAACGAGTCCTCGGTGATGTTGACGATCCCGACGATGCGGGGACTTCCCGCCGGAAGCAGCGGGCCGGGCGCCGGAATTCCGGGAAGAGGGCTGCTCATACGCGCGCTCCTGCAGACGGCATCAGATGCTCGCCCAGGCGCACGGCTACCCGGGCATCAGCCCGGCAGGCCGCTCCCCGGTGGTGCTCCACCCGAACGCCAGTCACGACCTGGCATCACCCTACGGTGCGGGCCCAGCCCGTCGCAACGGGCTGGGCCCGGTGCCTCCCGAAGCGGGTGAATCCTTGCCGTCGGCCGCACGTCGTCTTAGACTGAACATTCAGTCAATGACTAAATGAATATTCAGTCAGTCAATCTCCGGAAGAGGCGCCACCGTGCTCACCACGGCCAACAGCAGACTCGCCGACATCATCGCCGACCAGGAATCAATCTTCGTCAAGCGGCAGCCGAAATCCGCCCTGCTGGCCGCCCGGGCCAGGAACGTGCTGGCCGGCGGAGTCACCTCGAGCTGGCAGATCACCCAGCCGCAGCCGGTCTGGCTCAGCCACGGGGTCGGCGCCAAGGTCTACGACGCCGACGGCAACGAGTACGTCGACCTGCACGGCGGGTACGGCGCGGCGCTGGCCGGCCACGCGCACCCGGCCATCGTCCGGGCGGTGCGCGACCAGGTCGGCCGGGGCACGCACTTCGCCCAGCCGACCGAGGACGCGATCGTGGTCGCGGGCGAGCTGGCCCGCCGCTGGACCCTGCCGCGCTGGCGGTTCGCCAACTCGGGCACCGAGGCCACTATGGACGCCGTCCACCTGATGCGCTCGTATACCGGGCGCGACCTGATCATCAAGGTCGAGGGCGGCTACCACGGCCACCACGACTCGGTCCAGGTCTCGGTGATGCCCGACCCGGATGAGGCCGGCCCGCGCGATCACCCCAACCAGGTTCCGTCCTCCTCCGGCATCCCGGCCGCGATCACCGACCTCACGCTGATAGCGACCTTCAACGACCTGGACAGCGTCGCCCGGCTGCTCAATGCCCACGAGGGCAAGGTCGCCGGGATGATCGTCGAGCCGATCATGATGAACGCCGGCATCATCCCGCCGCTCCCGGGCTATCTGGCCGGCCTGCAGGGACGTGCTGCACGCGCACGGCGCGCTGCTCACGTTCGACGAGGTCAAGACCGGTCTCACGGTCGGCCCGGGCGGGGTCACCGCCGCCTCCGGGGTGACACCCGACCTGGTCTGCCTGGCCAAGTCGCTCGGCGGGGGAGTGGCGGTCGCCGCCGTCGGCGGCAGCGCCGACGTGATGGAGCACGTCGCCAACGGCGGCTACGAGATGGTCGGCACCTTCAACGGCAACCCGCTTGCGATGGCCGCCGCCCGGGCGATGCTGACCGAGGTCGCGACCGATGCGGCCTACCAGCAGATCGACGGGCTGCGACTACGCGCCGCCGAAGGGATCGGCGCGGTCATCGACGAGTTCGGGATGAACGGGCGGGTGGTGACGGCCGGCGCCAAGGGCTGCGTGGTGTTCGGGGCGGGCGAGGTCCGCGACTACCGCGAGTTCCTCGCCATCGACGATTCGATGAGCCACGCGCACTGGCTGTTCCAACACAACGGCGGGGTCTTCCTGCCCCCGTGGGGCAAGGTCGAGCAGTGGCTCATCTCGGTCCAGCACGATGAATCGGACATAAATCAACTCGTCACGAACTTCCGCTCATTCGCCGCAGCGGTAAGCGTGTAGCGCACGATGCGGACGCCGCTTCTCCGGATGACAGCCGCAATGCATTCTTAACAGTCCAAATCTTGCGGCCGCGTCGGTCGGGGAGTCTAATTGACCGAACATTCAGTCAAGGTCGCGCCAGCGTAGGGAGACGGCCGTTGGTACACCCGCGTGAAGGCTGGCAGGGCCACGGCGTCCCGCGCCGTCGGTTCCTCAAGGGCGGCGTCGGGCTGTCCGCGCTGGCGGCGCTCGGCGCCGGCGGCGCGCTGACCGGGTGCGCGTCTGACCTGACTGGCTCGGGCACACTGCCGCTGCCCAGGCCCAACAATCCGGTGCAATGGCCGATCTTCGCCAACAACACCGCGATCAAGCCGGGGCTCGCGCCCGAGCGGGACGCGACGCTCCAGGTGTACATCTGGACCGCGTACATCAACCAGGCCTGCGTCAACGCCTTCGCGAAGAAGTACAAGTGCAAGGTCCAGCTGACCACGTTCGACACGATGGACGAGGCGTTGTCGAAACTGCGCAGCGGGCTCAGCTTCGACGTCCTCGTGGGCGCGACCCCCGACGTCATGGGCCAGCTGGTCGAGGGCCAGCTGGCCCAGCCGCTGAGCCATTCCTACATCCCGAACATCGCGCAGGCCTGGCCGGACTACACCGACCCGTTCTACGACAAGCAGTGGCAGTACACGGTCCCGTACACGATCTACACGACCGGGATCAGCTGGCGGAAGGACCTGGTGCACGAGAACCCCTACGCGATGGCGAACGCGTGGACGATGCCGTGGCAGCCCAAGTACCGGGGGCGGGTGGCGATCCTCGACGACTACCGCGAGGGCATCTGCCTGGGGCTGATGAAGAACGGCATCTTCAACCTCAACACCAGCAACTACCAGCAGATCTCGCTGGCCAGGCAGTCGCTCCAGGACCTGAGCGGCCTGGTCAACCTGATCATCAACAACAACGACTACTCCGACGTCCCCGGCGGCCAGACCTGGATCACCAACGCCTGGTCGGGCGACATGGCCGCCGCCGCGTCCTACATGCCCAAGGGCGTCAACGTCGATGTGGTCGGCTACTGGGTCCCGCCCAACGGCCGGTGCCCGGTCAACAACGACACGATGGTGGTGCTCAAGTCGGCCGCCAGCCCGGTGCTCGGCCACCTGTTCCTCAACTACCTGCTCGACCTGCCCAACGCGCTCGAGAACATCTCCTGGAACGGCTACATGCAGCCGCTCAACGGGGTGACGCCGCAGGTGCTGGTCAAGGAGCAGATCCTGCCGCCGTCGCTCACCTCGACGGTGGTGACGCCGACGAACTTCCGCCAGGGCCTGTTCGAGCTCCAGCTCCCGGTCGACGCGGACGCGCTCTGGCAGCAGGCCTGGCTCGTGGTCAGCAACGGGATGTAGGGGAGGGGCGACCATGAACAAGACGCGGAAGAACGCCTTCTGGATCGCGCTCGCTCTGCCCGGGATCCTGTGGCTGCTGGTGCTGTTCATCGTGCCGGTCTACGCGGTGCTCGCCATCGGGATGGGCAAGCTCGACCAGCTCATCGAGTCCCCGGTCGCGGTCTGGAACCCGCTCGACTGGAGCTCGTCGGGTGTCATCGACGTGTGGCGGGACATCTTCGGCAGCTCGGCCTTCGCCGGCCCGGTCATCCTCCGCACGCTCGTCTACACCGCGATCGCGTCGCTGCTGTGCCTGCTAATCGGGTACCCGGCGGCGTACTTCGTGGCCCGGTTCGCGGGCCGCCGCAAGGCGCTGTTCCTGGTCCTGCTGATCGCACCGTTCTGGATCAGCTACATGATGCGGATGCTGGCCTGGATCGACTTGCTCTCCACCGGCGGCTACGTCAACAAGGCGCTCGGCTGGATCGGCATCTCCCCGGTGAACTGGCTCGGCGGCCAATCGGTGACGGTGGTGCTCGGCCTCGTCTACGGCTACATCCCATACCTGATCATGGTGCTGTTCGCGGGCCTCGACCGGATCGACCCGGCCCTGCTCGAGGCCGGCCGCGATCTCGGCCTCGGCCGGTTCCGCACGTTCGTCCACGTGACGCTGCCGCTGTCGCGCCAGCCGATTCTGACCGGCCTGCTGATCACCGTGCTGCCGATGCTGGGCGACTACTACACCAACCAGATGCTGTCCGGCGCGGCGTCCACGTCGATGGTCGGCAACCTGATCCAGGGCCAGCTCGGCACGCCCGGCCTCGAGGGCCAGGGCGCGGTCCTCTCGCTGATGCTGCTGGTCGTCCTGCTGATCCCGATGATCTACTACGTGATCGCCACGAACCGGGAGGCCGCCCAGTGACCGCGACCAATGCCCCCGCCGCCGACGCCCCGGCCGCCGCCGCCCCCGCGCCGGCGACCGTGAAGAGCCGGCGCCTCCGGCCGTTCTGGCGCAACCCGTGGCGGCACCCCTGGTTCCTCGAGGGGTTCACCTGGCTCTACCTGATCTGGTCGCTGGTCCCGATCGCGATCGCGGTGCTGTTCTCGTTTAACAACGGCCGCTCGCAGTCGGTCTGGCAGGGTTTCTCCTGGCGCTGGTACTTCAGCGACCCGGTCAACTCGGTCCTGCACGACCCGCAGCTGCACGCCGCCGTCATCCAGACCGTCCGGCTGTCGGTGCTCACCACGGTCATCGCGGTGCCGCTCGGCGTCGCGTTCGCGCTCGGCATCAACCGCTGGCGCGGCCCGATCCCGGCCACGTTCAACTTCGTGATGATCTTGTCCTACGTGATCCCCGAGCTGATCTTCGGCGTGTCGATGTTCTTCGTCTTCACCACGCTGTTCAGCTCGGTCCACCTGGGCACCGTGGCCGAGGTGCTTGGCCTGGTCACCTGGAACGTGAGCTGGCCCGCGATCGTCGTCCAGGCCCGCCTGGTCACGATCGGCCGCCACTACGAGGAGGCCGCCGCCGACCTCGGCGCGAACCAGTTCCAGGTTGCCCGCCGGGTGCTGCTGCCGCTGCTCGCCCCGGCCATCTTCGCCAGCGCGGTGCTGGTCTTCTCGGGCGTGATCGACGACTTCGTGATCGTCGACCTGCTCTCCTCGAGCGCCGGCAACACCCCGATGTCCGTGATCATCTACTCCACCCAGCACGGTGGCAACGGCGGGCCCGCGCTGAACGCGCTCGGCTCCATCATGCTGGCGATGTCGCTGATCATCGTCATCGTCGGCTACCTCGGCTACCGCCTCCTCAGCCGCGGTGAGGGCGGTAACGGCCTGGCCGCCCTCACCGCCATCTCCGGCGAAGGCTGACACCGCCCGACGTCAGCTTGGCCAGTAAGAGCAGCGAACCCCGGTGCGGACCGCCTGGCCCAAATGCTCGCCGATGATCGGATGAGCCTCGGTGATGCGGGCCAGTGCCCGGCGGATCGCCTTGCCGACGGCCACCCGGGCCCGTTCCATGGGCCGATCCCGGGTCGCTCACGGCACTGCTCAGCCAGGCCAGCCCGGCCACCAGGTCGACGGGTACGGCACCCGGCCGGTTATGCCGCCCTCACCGGCCGCGTTACCGCGTCGCCGCGTCCAGCGCCGCGCGGATGACCTCGACGCTGGCAGGCGTCCCCTTCTCGTCGTCGAACGACCCGTACGGCGGCCCGTAGGCCGGCGTCCCCGGCTGCTGGCGCCAGCCATCCGCCAGCGCGCCCGCGTCCACCGCTCCATACCCGATCGAGTCGAGGAACTCGGTCACCGCCGTCTTGGCGGCCGCGCTGTCGCCCGCAATGGGCAGGTACGAGCGGTCGACCGCCCCGGCCGGGCGGGCCAGGTTCAGCAGGTGCTTGAAGAAGATGTTGTTGAAGACCTTCACCACCGAGGCCCCCGGCAGCTCCCGCGCCAGCAGCTCGCTGCTGGTCAGCGCTCCGCTGTCGAGCTCCGCGAGCTGCCCGTCGCGCTCGGGATAGTAGTTCCCGGTGTCCATCACGACCTTCCCCGCGAACGGGGCCGCGGGCAGGTCGAAGTAGGCCTTGACCGGGATCGCGACCACCAGCAGGTCGCCCGCGGCGGCTGCCTCCGCGCAGGTGGCGGCCCGAGCCTGCGGGCCGAGCTCGGCGGCCAGATCGGCCAGCGTCTCCGGCCCGCGCGAGTTGCTCAGCACCACCTGGTATCCCGCATCCACCGCCAGCCTCGCCAGCGTGCCGCCGATCATTCCGCTTCCGATAAGTCCCAAAGTCGTCATACCCGCGCCAACTAGGCGACGCGGCCCGCCATTCCGCCGGCGAGGCGGCGACGGACGTGACTGCCCTCACCCTTGCTTCCGGCGAGGGCCGAACCCGGCCTGCGCCGGACCCGGTGACGACCGGGATCGGCCGGGGAGTCCCGATGCACGGTAATGTCGGCTCGGTGCTGCTGACTGAGCCCTACCGGGAGCTATTCACCGCGCTGGCCACCTGCGCGGCCGGCCTGATCGGACTGCTGTTCGTCGCGATCTCGGTCGCCCCCCGCGACGGCAAGCCCACCCAGCCGGCCGTGATCCACCACGTCCGGGCCGCCTCGGCGCTGGTGGCGTTCACCAACGCACTCGTGGTCTCGCTGTTTGGCTTGGTGCCGGGCAACAGCGCCGGCAAGGTGGCCATCGCCGTGGGCGCGGTCGGCATCTTGTTCACCGCGGCCAGCGTCCGATCGATTGTGACCAGCAGCGATGTGTCATGGGAGCAGGCGATTGCGGCAGGCCGGCCTGATCACGCTGCTGCTGGCGGCCTTCGGCGCTGAGCTCGGGTGCGGGATCGGCGTGACCATTAACCGGACCGCCGTCTTCGGCCCCGAGCTGCTGGGCGACGTCCTGATCGCGATGCTGCTCATCGGGATCGCCCGCGCCTGGGAGCTCGTCGGCGACCGGGACACCGGCATCCTGTCCTCGCTCGCCGTGCTGGTCGGACACAGCTCCGCTCCCGACGATTCCGGTGACCCGCCCCGCCCGACCTCAGGCCCTAGCTCGCGAGCGACTCCGCCGCCTGAGTAGAGGCACCGGAAGCCGGCGCCAGCACCCGGATCGCGTCGACCGGCAGGCAGCAGTGCACCGGGGTGCCCTGCGCCCACGTCGCTGCCGACTCGTCGTTGGGGATGACCGCCTGCAGCGACTCCCCGGTCGCAAGCCGGAGCATGACCTGGGTGGCCGCGCCCAGGTAGACGACCCGCTCGACCATCGCCGGCACCCGGTTCACACCGGCCGACCCGTGCTCCTCGACCCGGATCCGCTCCGGCCGGATGACCGCCTGCGCCGTCTCGCCCGGCGCAGCCGGGACCGCGCCCGACGTCGTCAGCACGGACTCGCCCAGCTTGAGGGTGGCGTCGGAGCCAGCGGTCCGTTCGAGAACAGAGATTTCGATCAAGTTCGCGGCGCCGAGGAAGTCGGCCACGTAGGAGTCGGTCGGCTCCTCGTACACCTCCCGGGGAGTGCCGATCTGCGCGATCCGGCCGGCGTGCATGACCGCCAGCCGGTCGGACATCGTCAGCGCCTCCTCCTGGTCGTGGGTCACGTAGATGAACGTGATCCCGACCCGCTCCTGCAGAGCCTTGAGCTCGACCTTGAGCGACCGGCGGAGCTTGGCGTCCAGCGCCCCGAGCGGCTCGTCGAGCAGCAGCACGGAGGGGTTCAGCACCAGCGCGCGGGCGAGCGCGATCCGCTGCTGCTGGCCGCCCGACAGCTGCGACGGACGGCGCGAGGCGAACGACGTCATATCGACCAGCGCCAGCGCCTCGCCGACCCGCGTCTTCAGCTCGGCCTTCGAGCACCCCGCGTATCGCAGCCCGAACGCCACGTTGTCGAAGACCGACATGAACGGGAACAGCGCGTAGCTCTGGAACACCGTGTTGACGTTGCGCTTGTGCGGCGGCACGCCGGAGACATCGACGCCGTCGAGCAGGATGCGGCCCGCCGTCGGCTCCTCGAACCCCGCGATCAGCCGCAGGGTCGTCGTCTTGCCGCAGCCGGACGGCCCCAGCAGCGAGAAGAACTCCCCGCCGGCCACCGACAGGTCGATATCATCGACCGCGGCCGCGTGGCCGTGGTGGAACCGCTTAGTCAGCCCGACGAGCTCAATGCCTGCGGCCATGCCGTCATCTCCGTATCTGCGACCCAGACTTCCAGGTGAAACCGAGCTGCCCGGACGCGTAGCGCATGGCGAGATCATAGGCCCGCGCAGGCGGCACATCCGGATCTTCTAGTGCAATTTGGACGGCCATGCCGTCGAGCATCGCCGAGAGCGTGACCGCGAACTCGCGCGCGTCGACCGCCGCGCTGAACTCCCCGGCTTCCTGGCCGAACAGCACGGTGGTCTCGATCGTCTGCCGCCACCGCTCGTCGAACTTGCGCCGCACGGCGGCCACGCCCGGGTTGCGCGGCGAGAGCGCCCACAGGTCGAGCCAGAGCAGCCACTCGGTCGGCTTGCCGGTCGTCGTCCCCGGGTCGGTGTCGGGCAGGCAGGTCATCGCGATCAGCTCCGCCAGCCGCCCGGCGGCCGTCGCGATGGACTCGAGGCGGTCAAGGCCCGCCGCGTACCACTGGTCCTCGGAGTAGCGCAGCGCCTCGGTCAGCAGCTGGTCGCGGGTCTTGAAGTAGTAGATGACCAGGGCCGGGCTGATGCCCGCGTGCTCGGCCACGTCCGCGATCCGAGTGTCCGCGTAGCCGCGGGCCACGATCACGTCAAGCGCGGCCCGCAGCAGCTGCTCACGCCGCTGCTCGGCCGCCTTGCCGTCAGCGGCCTTCGCCCCGCCGCCGGACCCTGCAGACCCCTGTGCCATCGTGCCCTCGCCGGCTCGCCGTTCCGATGCGCCACCGCCCGGTGGCCCTGTTTCAGATCGTAGCAGTCAACTAGACTGAATGTTCAGTCAATCTTGTTCAGATCACGCCAGCCTTCTAGACTGAATGTTCAGTCAAACTTTTACGCAGGCTCCCAGAGCTCTCGGAGGCAACCAGCATGGCAGCGGACAGCTACGACGCGATCGTCGTCGGCGGCGGGCACAACGGCCTGGTCGCGGCCGCCTACCTCGCCCGCACCGGCGCGAAGACCCTGGTCCTGGAGGCGCGCGGGACCACCGGCGGCGCCGCCACGACCGAGGCGCCCTGGCCCGACGCCCCCGAGTTCCGGGTGACGCGGCTCTCCTACGTGATGTCGCTTCTCCCGGCCACGATCATGAACGACCTTCAGCTCGAGCGGCACGGCTACAAGATCTTCCCGATGGGGCCGTACTACCAGGCGTTTCCCGAGGGCGGGAGCCTCACCTTGTACGAGGAGGACTCGCAGCGCGCCTACGACGAGATCGCGCGGTGGTCCAAGCGCGACGCCGACGCCTACCCGAAGTGGAACGCGTGGCTCGGCGGCCTGGCCGACGTGCTCGGCCCGCTGCTGCTGACCGTCCCGCCCGCGATCGGCTCGCGCAAGCCCCGCGACCTGGCCGACACGCTCAGGCTGGCCTGGCGGCACCGGGGCCTCGACGTCCGCACGATCGCCGACGTGACCCGGCTGATGACGATGTCGATCGCCGACCTGCTCGACGACTGGTTCGAATCCCCCCAGATCAAGGGCGCGCTCGCGGTCAACGGGGTGATCGGCACCTGGGCAGGCCCCTACGAGCCGGGCACCGCCTACGTGATGGCGCACCACTCGATCGGCGACGTGGGCGACGGCCGCCTCGGCTCCTGGGGCTTCCCCGAGGGCGGCATGGGCGCGGTCGCCGACGCGATCGCCAGCTCCGCCCGCGCCAACGGCGTCACGATCAGGACCGGCGCTCCGGTCGCGAAGATCACCGTGGCCCCCGGCTCGGGCCGCGCCACCGGCGTCGTCCTCGCCAACGGCGAGGAGCTGCGGGCGAAGGTCGTCGTTACCTCGCTGCATCCGAAGACCGCGTTCCTCGACCACGTCGGCCGGGAGAACCTGCCGGCCGACTTCACGGCCGACATCGAGCACTGGAAGACCCGCTCCGGCGTCGTCAAGATCAACCTGGCGCTGGCCGAGCTGCCCGACTTCACCGCCAACCCCGGCACCAACCTCCAGGAGCACCACACCGGCTCGGTCGAGATGGCGCCGTCGATGGAGTACATCGAGCGCGCGTTCATCGACGCCCGCGAGGGCCGCCCGGCGCTGCGCCCGTTCTCGGACGGGGTGATCCCGACCGCGTTCGACAAGACCCTGTCACCCGAGGGCACCCACATCATGTCGCTGTTCACCCAGTGGGTGCCGTCCGAATGGGCGTCCGAGCCGCACGCAGAAGAGCTCGAGAAGTACGCCGACCGGGTGATCGACACCTACAACGAGGTCGCGCCCAACTTCAAGGGCGCGATCCTGCATCGCGACGTCGTCGGCCCGTACGAGATGGAGCAGGACTACGGCCTGATCGGCGGGAACATCTTCCACGGGGAGCTCTCGCTCGAGCAGCTGTTCCACATGCGCCCGGCCCCTGGCTTCGCCGACTACCGAACCCCGGTCCCCGGCCTCTACAACGCCAGCTCCGCCACCCACGCGGGCGGCGGCGTCTGCGGCATCCCCGGCATGCAGGCGGCCAAGGCCGCCATTGCCGACCGCCGCAAGACCGCCCGCGCCCGCCGCAGGTAAAAATTCAAGATATGGATAACAGCATGAACGGGGCCGCCGCCGATCCGCTCGCGGTCATGCTCGAGGCCCGGAGCGTCGCGCTGGTTGGCGCGTCGCCCCGGCCCGGGAGCCTCGGCGCGCGGATGATCGAGGAGGTCGCGAAGTCGGCCAGCGCGCCGGGCCAATACCTCGTCAACCCGCGCTATGAGGAGATCGGCGGCGCGCGCTGCCACCCGACGCTGGCCGATCTCCCCGAGGCGGTGGACCTGGCCCTGCTCGCCGTGCCCGACGCCGCCCTCGAGCAGCAGCTGAAGGTGGCGGCCGAAGCGGGCGTGCGCTCGGCGGTCATCTTCGGTTCTGCCGTCGACGCCGTCGACGCCGGCGGGACCGGGCTTAGGGACCGGATCGCGACGACCGCGCGGGCCGCGGGGATGCCGGTGTGCGGCGCCGGCTGCATGGGGTTCGTGAACGTGGCGCGCGGGCTGCGGGCGATCGGCTACACCGAGCCCGACCCGCTCCCGGCCGGGCCGGTCGGGCTGGTCACGCACTCGGGCTCGGTGTTCTCGGCCCTGTTGCGGACCCGCCGGGCGTTCGGTTTCACGGTCGCGGTTTCGTCCGGGCAGGAGCTCGTCACCCCCGCCGCCGCCTACGCCAGGTACGCGCTCACGCTCCCGGAGACGAGGGTCCTCGCGCTCGTCCTCGAGGCGATCAGGGACGGGGCCCTGCTCCGTTCGGTCCTCGCCGACGCCGCCGCCCGCGACGTTCCGGTCGTGCTGCTGGCGGCCGGCACCTCGGCCGCCAGCCGGTCCCTGGTCGCCGCCCACTCCGGCGCCCTCGCGGCCGGCGACGGCGCCTGGCAGGCGCTGGCGTCCGCCCACGGCGTGCACCGCGTCGGCGACCTGGCCGAGTTGGCGGACACGCTCGAGTTGTTCTGCTCCGGCCGTCGCGCCTGGGGCGGCGCCGACCGGGCCGCCTCCACCGGACGGCCAGCCGGCCGGTCCGTTCGGGGACTCGCCACCGTGCACGACTCCGGCTTCGAGCGGGCGCACGTCGCCGACGTGGCGGCCTCGGTCGGTGTCCCGTTCGCCCAGCTGACCGACGAGACCAGGGACCGGCTGGCGGCGGTGCTCGACCCCGGCCTCGAACCCGGCAACCCGCTCGACGTCTGGGGGACCGGGCGCGACTCCGAGGACTTGTTCACCGAGGCGCTGTCGGCCCTCGCCGACGACGCCAACGTCGGCGCGGTCGCGCTGGCGGTCGACCTGGTCCCCGAGTTCGACGGTGACGACTCCTACCGCGACGCCGTCCTGGCCGTCGCCGCCACGACCGCCAAGCCGGTTGTCATCCTCGCCTCTATCCCGGCCGCGATCGACCCCGACGCCGCGACCCGCCTGCGCGCGGCCGGCGTCCCCGTCCTCGAGTCCACCCGCTCCGGCCTGCTCGCCCTCAACCACCTACTAACCCACGCCGCCGCCCACGACCCCCCAACGAGCCAAATGCGCGTTTGGGCCGGCAAGAGTGAGCCCAAACGCCCATTTGGCACACCCCCGACCCCGTCGGCGGTGCCAGGCACACCCCCGACCCCGCGCGGTGCCGACCCGCGCCGCCCGACGCTCGCGCTGGGCGGCCGCCCTGGCGGCCGGCCCGCTCGCCGGCGCCGACCTCTTCGACCTGCTCCGCGACTACGGCGTCCCCGCCGTCCGCGCCCGCTCGGCCGGCACGCTGGCGGCGGCGACCGAGGCCGCCGCCGCGATCGGCTACCCGGTCGCGCTCAAGACCGACGAGCCCGGCATCGCCCACAAGTCAGACGCAGGCGGCGTGCATCTCAACCTCGCCGACCCGGCCGCGCTGGCCGACGCCTACGAGGACCTCGCCGCGCGCCTCGGTCCCCGCGTCGCCATCGGCGAAATGGCGTCGCCGGGGACCGAGCTCATCCTCGGCATGGCCCGCGACCCGGCCCTCGGCCCGCTCATCGTCGTCGGCGCCGGGGGAGTGCTGGCCGAGTACCTGGCCGAGCGCGCGGTCGCGCTGCCCCCGATCTCGCAGGCCGAGGCCGCGCGGATGATCGCCGGGCTGCGGGTGGCCGAGATCCTGGCCGGCGTCCGCGGTCAGCCGCCGTGCGACGCGGGCGCGCTGGCCGGCGCGATTGCGGCTTTCTCCGGCCTGGTCGCCGACCTCGGCGACCACCTCGACGCGTTCGACGTCAACCCGCTGATCTGCTCTCCCGGCGGGGTGCTGGCGGTCGACGCGCTAGCGCTGCCGTCACCTCACGACGACGACGCTGCGTCTACATAATCCCGGAGCGATCAGGCAATGCGATAGGGGATAATCCGCGACCGTTCGATAAACCGATTTGCGCCTTATTGGGAGAGTGGCGCCGGGGTGCCAGAGCCGGCCGCGCCGGATGCGAGCAGCCGCCGGCCGAGGTCGATCGTCGCCTCCCGCAGCTCGGCCGAGCCGTGCACGTGGAAGGCGTACGGGAGCACCGCCAGCCGCCCCGCGTACCACCGCGGGTTGGCGGTGGACGCGCGCAGCCGGGTGCGGCGGCCGTCGTCCGCCGGTGACTGGATGCCGAGGCTGCGCGGCAGCCAGCGGCCGACCTCGGCCGGGGGCGCGTCGATAAGCACGTCGACGCCGTACGCCCAGCCCTGCGACAGGTGCTCCTCGAGCACGGCCAGCGCGTCGAGGCCGGTCGGCGGCGTGAATGTCTCCAGCGTCGGCGACGCGGTCACGATCCGGTCGATCCGCAGCACCCGTCGCGCCTCCGCCGTCCGCGACCAGCAGAGCAGGTACCAGCGGCTGTGCCGGAGCACCACCGCCCACGGCTCGACCTCCATTTCCCGGTCGGCGCTGTCGCCCGCCCAGTGGCCGCGCCGGTATGTCAGCCGCAGCCGCCGCGCCGCCGCGCACGACTCGAACAGCGTGGTCGTCACCTCCAGGCTGACCAGGGCCGCGGGGTCGGGTTCGTCCGGGGTCCCGCCGGCGGCGCTCTCCCGGAGCGGCCGCACCTGCGCGGCGACCCGGGCCGGCAGCACCCGGACGATCTTGGCCAGCGCGCCGCCGACCAGATCGGCCGCGTCGGCCGCTCCCTTGTGCCCCTCGAGCACGGCCATGACCAGGCCGGATGCCTCGGCGGCGGTGAACGTCAGCGGCGGCAGCCGCAGGCCGTGCCCCACCTGATACCCGCCGTAGGGGCCGCTGACGGAGTCGATCGGCAGCCCCGCCTCGCGCAGGATCGCGACGTAGCGGCGGGCGGCGCGCTCGGTCACGCCGAGGCGCTCGCCCAGCCGGGTGGCGGTGATGCCGGGGACGTTCTGGATCGCTTCGAGGGCGAGCAGGGCTCGGGCGGTGGGGCTGATCTCGTGCGCCCCGCGGGCGTGCGTCATTCGACCGCATCCTCCCCGGTTTCCGGAAGCAGAACGTCCGGTATGAACGGTACTCTTCCGGCCAGCGAAAGCGCCGGACTACAGTGCGGCGCGCCCGACCGGGAAGCAGGGCAGGGAAAGGAGAAGCGATGGCGACGAGAGCCACGCAGGGGCATCAGCCGGTGGCGCCGATGGTTCTGTCCATCAGGCCCGCCAACCAGGTTCCCTGGGACGACGTGCAGGCCGTCTTCGGCGACCGCGACAGCGGCCGCTGCAACTGCCAGCGGTTCAAGACCCGCGGCTGGTTCTGGGAGCAGGCGACCGACGAGCAGCGGCGGGCCCAGCTCCGGGACCAGGCGAACTGCGACGACCCGGCCGCGACCTCGACCACGGGCCTGGTGGCGTATCTGCACGACCAGGACGAGGACCAGCGGAGGGCCAGGACGAGGACCAGCGCGAGGGCCAGGACGAGGGCCAGCGCGAGGGCCGGGACGAGGGCCAGGACGAGGGCCAGCGCGAGGGCCGGGACGAGGGCCAGGACCGAGCGGCGACCCCGGTCGGCTGGGTCGCGGTCGAGCCCCGCACCGAGTACCCGCGGCTGCTCGGGCTGCCGACCGTATGGAAGGGTCGCCCGGACGAGGACAAGCAGGACGACTCCGTCTGGTCGGTCACCTGCTTCGTGGTCCGCAAGGGCTACCGCAGGCGCGGCATCACCTACGCCCTCGCGGCCGCGGCGGTCGGCTACGCGAAAACCAACGGCGCGCGGGCGCTCGAGGGCTACGCGATGCTGACCCAGCCCGGCCGGGAGATCACCTGGGGCGAACTGCACGTCGGCGCGCGCCAGGTCTTCGCCGAGGCCGGCTTCACCGAGGTCTCCCGCCCGAGCGTGCGCCGCGCGGTCATGCGGATCGACTTCACCACCGACGACGGCGCGGCCGACGACGGCGCGGCCGACGACGGCGCGGCCGCCCGCGGCACCTCCGGCGGCCGCGCCGACACCGTCTAGAACAGCACGTAGACCTTGCGCACGGTCTCGTGCAGGTCCCAGGTGCCGCGCCAGCCGCGGGGGAACATCGCGCTGTCGCCCGCTCCGAACGTCTGTGGCTTCCCGCCGTCGGGCGTCACCGTCAGCGAGCCGGACAGCAGGTAGATGAACTCGTTCTCCTCCTGCACCCAGTACGACGGCCCGGCCGTGCACTGCCAGATCCCGGTCTCCTGGCCGCTTTCCTCCGGCCCGGTCCACATGGTGAGCCCGTGGGTCTGCATCGGCGTGTCTTCCGAGGTCGCCTCCTCCAGCGGCCCCCAGTCCTCGAGCTCGGCAGTCGCCGCGGCAGCAAGCACGGTGGTGTCGATGAAGGGAACGTCGGTTGCTGAGCTCATGATCACAACGCTTTCTCAGGGAAGGGGAGTGCGATTGGATCGGCCGCAAGCCTGCTGCGGCCGGAGGCGTCGAACCGGTCGAGTCCGAGCATGGACACGTCCTCGACCACCGTCGACGGTATACCCAGGGCGACGTCCGCTGCGCAGCGCGCGACGGCCGGCCCCGACATCATGCCGGCTCCGCCCGCCGACGCCACCACCACCCGCTCGAGACCGGCCGCGGGGCCGATGATCGGCAGGTGATCGGGGGTGAAGTCGATCGTGGCGGACCACGCCCGGCGCAGGCCGAGGCCGGCCGTGAGCGGGACCAGCGCGGCCAGCTTCGACCGCATCAGCGCGAGGTAGTCAAGGTCGAGGACGCGGTTCTCGCCCGGCGGCTCGTCGGGATCGCTCATCCCGAACAGCAGCCCGCCCTCCTCCGGCCGCCAGTACAGCCCCGACGGCACGTCGAACGCCATCGGCCTGTCGGCGAAGGCCGGGTGCTCCTCAGTCACCGCCACCGTGTGCCGGACCCCGCCCGCCGGGATCGAGATGCCGGCCAGGGCGCCGACCGCCGCCAGTTGCGGCCCGCCCGCCAGCACCACCACCCCGGCCGAGACCGAGCCCCGCGACGTCTGCACGGTGCCGGCCGAGGTCCCGGCCGAGGTCCCGGCCGAGGCGCCGGGAACGAGGCCGCCGAACCGCGTCCGCTCGGCGATGACGACGCCGCTCGCCACCAGCGCCGTCGTGTACGCGGCGACGTTCCTGGGCGGGGTGATGTACCCGTCCTCGTCGCAGTAGGTCGCGCCCAGCGTGCACCCGGGCGCCATCGTCGGGTTGATCGCGTCGACCTCGCCGGAGGTCAGCCAGCGGACCGGCAGCCCCAGCGATTGCTGCATCGAGATCCGGGCGCGCGCCGCCTCGACCTCGCCCGGCGTGAAACAGGGCAGCAGGTACCCCTGCTGGACGAACCCGGAGTCGGTCCCGAGCTCGGCCCGCTGCCCGAGGTAGAACTCGCGCGACCAGCGTCCGAGGCGCACCGCCTCGGGCGTCCCGCCCTGCACCCGCACCACGCCGGCCGCGCGGCTGGACGCGCCCTGCCCGAGCACGCCCTTCTCGATCAGGACGACGTTTTCCAGGCCGGCCCGACGGAGGAAGTACGCGCACCAGGCGCCCACGGTCCCGCCGCCCACCACGACCGCGTCGGCGGTTTTCGGCAGCTCACTAGTCATCGGCACGCTTCGATGCTAGACATAGACTGAACGTTCAGTCAATGACCCAGTGATCGAGGTGCCACCGATGTACGGCCTGTCTGCAGCGGATGAGGACATCCAAGCCCGCGCCCGCGTCTTCGCCGACGAGCTGATACCGCTCGAGGTCCAGGCGGAGCTCGACGGGGCCCTTCCCGACGACGTGACCGCCGCGCACAAAAAGCGGGCGATCGAGCTCGGCCTGTTCGCCACCAACATGCCCGTCGCCCTCGGCGGCGTCGGCGCGACCGCCCTCCAGCAGGTCCTCGTCCAGGAACAGGTCGGCCGGGTCACCAACGCCCTCGGCTGGGTCGCCGCCACCCCGCCCTCGTGGTTCCCCCCGGTCGCGACCGACGACCAGGTCGAGCGGTACCTCAAGCCGACCGTCCGGGGCGAGCGCGAGGAGTGCTACGCGATCACCGAGGCGTCCGCGGGCTCCGACGTCGACGCGATCGAGGCGACCGCCTGCCGCGACGGCGACGAGTGGGTCCTGAACGGGGTCAAGTGGCATGTCACCAGCTACAACTCCGCCGACTACTGCTTCTTCCAAGCCAAAAAGATCAACCCCCTTCATCCCGAACGGTCGCGTGGTGACAGCTCCCACCCCACCGCCGCGCCCGGTGCCGGGCTGACCGGCACCGTCGCGAACTCATCTGGGGAGATCTCTCCCGCCGCGGCGGCCGGCTCTCCCGCCGAGCACCTGCTCTTCCTGGTCGACCTGCCCACCCCCGGCGTCTCCGTCGTCCGCACCCCCGCCTACACCCACACGATCAGCCACCACCACCCGATCGTCGAGTTCACCGACGTCCGCGTCCCGGCCGCCAACCTCGTCGGTGACGAAGGCGGCGGCATGCTCTACTCCCGCGAGTGGTTCCGTTTCGAGCGGCTGATGGTCGCCGCCCGCTGCACCGGCGCGGCCGACCGCCTGGTCGCGGAGATGACCGCGTTCGCGCGCGCGCGCGTGGCCGGCGGCGTCCCGATCGCGTCCCACGGCCTGGTCGCGGGCATGCTCGCGGACAGCGTGACCGAGCTGTTCGCCGCCCGCTCGATGCTGTACGAGACCGCCCGCGGCATCGACCGCGACCCGTCCGACGTGAAGACCGCGCACGCCCAGTGCTCGATGATCAAGCTCTACTGCTCCGAGATGGCCAACCGGGTAGCCGACCGCGCCGTCCAGATCTTCGGCGGCCGCGGCTACATGCGCGAGAACGTCGCCGAGCGCTTCTTCCGCGAACTGCGCGTCGAGCGCATCTGGGAGGGCACCAGCGAGATCCAGCGCATGATCATCGCCGGCCAGCTAACCAAGCGCGGCCCCGCCGCCCTCGCCTAACAATCCACCCCGCCCACCCCGTTCGCCCCACCGCCAACCTCCCACCGCACCTGTCGCCTACGCCACCAACCTCCCACCGCACCTGTCGCCACGCCAGCGACCTCCCACCGCACCTGTCGCCTACGCCACCAACCTCCCACCGCACCTGTCGCCTACGCCACCAACCTCCCACCGCACCTGTCGCCTACGCCACCAACCTCCCACCGCACCTGTCGCCACGCCAGCGACCTCCACCACACCTGTCGCCTACGCCACCAACCTCCCACCCCCGCCTGTCGCCTACGCCAGCGACACCAATCGATGTCGCTGGCGTAGTTGACCGGCGCGCGACCCTGTCGATGGCGTAGCCGACAGGGTCGCCGCCGACCCACGTCGGGCCGCCAGAAATTATTGTGCGACAAAGCATTCGGAAAACGTATTGAAACGTCGCACAATAAATGTGGAGCCATGTGGGGCCAATGTCGATCACGCAAATCGCGACCGAAATCGCCTCAGACGGTGAGTCCCGTCTCAGCCGTCCGCTCGGTCACTCGCATTCCTTGATACCCGCGAGCCACTGTGGTCACGAATGAGTAGATCGCGTCCTCCTCCGGGGAGAGCGGGCCGGGCGACGCGAACGGCGAGGACAGCCCGCGCTGCACCGCCTCGCACGCCGCCCAGTCCTGCCGGTTGGTCAGATCCCAGAAGTCCACCGCATACGACGGGTCAAAGGACGCGCCGCCGACCGCCTCGGGCGCGAACGCCCACGAGCAGTCGATCCGGGTTCGGTCCGCCGCCACCGGGGTGAGGATGTGCGTCATGACGTAGTCGGGGTGCAGGCTCAGCAGCACGTTGGGGAAGATCCCGACGTAGCCCACCGTGCGCAGCTCTGCCGCCGGCAGCCCGCGCAGCCGCACGCCGCCGCTGTGGCCGTCGAGGGACATCGTCGCCGCGTCGTCCCGCAGCGACATCCAGCCGCCGATCCAGGACCCCGAGGCCGGGTAGTTCTCCCCGCTGTGCGGCGGCGAGACGCTGCACAGCTCCGGGTGGATCGTCGGGCAGTGATAGCACTCGTGGTAGTTCTCGGTCAGGATCTTCCAGTTCACCGCGGCGTCGTAGCTGTGGGAGGCGGCGACGACCAGCCGCTCCGGCTCGTACGGGGCGACGATCGCGTCGAGCCCGGCCAGCGGCAGCGGACCCGCCGCCCCGCCCGACCCGTCGACGAACACCAGCCCGTGCCACTCAACGGCCGGCAGCGAGACCAGCGGCCAGGCGGAGGCGTCGAAGCCGGGGATCTCCCGGTAGCCGGGCGCGCCGCGCAGCTCGCCCGAGAGCGAGTACGCCCACGAGTGGTACGGGCAGACGATGGCCCTCCCGGTCACGGACGAGCCGCACGGGAGCAGCTGGTGGCCGCGGTGCCGGCATGTGTTCGCGAACGCGCGGACCTGCCCGTCCTCGCCCCGCACGAGCAGCGCGCCGCCGTTTCCGGTGTCGACCGCGAGCTGGTCGCCGGCCGCCGGCAGCCGTGAGCTGTGAGCCGCACACGTCCAGCCGCCGCCGAAGAAGTGCCGTCGCTCCCAGTCGAACACCTCCGCCGACGTGTACGCGGCGGGCGGCAGCATCCGGCTCTCGCCGAACGGCAGCAGCGCGGTCGCGAGCGCGGCCGGATCGACCGGCGCGGCCGGGAAGGCGCGAGGGGATTCGTTCACGGGGCCGGAGAAATCCTGACTGACCATACAGTCAAGATTAGAGACCGATTCAACCGATGTCTATACTAAGTGGACGTTACGCGGCAGAAACCGCAGCTAGTGGGCGCTTTCGAGGCCCCCGTCGCCCGCCAGGATCTCGTCGAGCCACGCCCGCGCGGCCGCGATCGACTGCGGCCGGAGCCGGAACACCCGCGCCCGCGCGTCGGCGTCGAGGCGCTCGTCCTCGATCACGAGGGCCTCGAGCAGCACCCGCAGGTGCCTGCTGATCGCCGGCGCCGACATGCCGGTCTCGGCCGCGATCTCGCCCGCCCGTCGCGGCCCGCCGCCGAGCAGCTCTACCACCTGCCGCCGGACCGGGTCACCGAGCGCCTCGATGACCGTCGCGGCCGTCGTGTCCCCATCGCGTCTCACAAGAACAATAATTAACAAATTGGTTAACTATTGTCAAGCGCCTGCCAATCAGCGACACTCGGCTCAGCCGACGTTGACAGTGACAGTCGGCAAACCGGAGACCTCTGGACGCCATGCGGTTCGCGACCCTACTGAGCTGGCTCGTGACAGTGAGCCTGGGCGCCTTCATGCTGCGCACCTGGCTGGCCCGCGACGGCCTGCGCCGCGAACGGGCCCGTGAAGGCGGGCTGCCACCGCATCTGATCTTCGGTCATGCCGCGCTCGCCCTGATTGGTTTGCTCCTGTGGATCGGTTATCTGGCCTCCGGAGCGCGACCGCTCGCCTGGGCGGGGGTCGGCGCGCTGATGGTGACCGTGTGCCTCGGTCTGTGCACGGTGACGCTCTGGACCCCTTACCCGGCCCGGCGGCCGGGGGAGCGGCGTCCGGGGGAGCGGGGGGCGCCAGGGACGGCGGACGCCCCCGCCGCGACTCCCGATACCGCCGAGGCCTTGGCGGCCGCAGCGCTGACCTCGGCCTCGACGCCTGCGGTCGACGCCGATGACGATGATGACCAGGCGGCCTACCAGGTCACCGACGAGATGATCGCCCGCCTGATGGCGGACCCGTTCCCGGTCAGGCACCCTCCTTCCATCCGGCCGAACCCAGCGGTGCTCGTCCCCGTCGCCCACGGCTTCGGGGCGATCGCGACCTTCGCGCTCGCGGTCATGACCGCCATCGGGTAGCGGCGAATCGGTCGCCGCCCGGTATGAATTGCGTTAGTAGTGAGCCAAGATCATCGCCGGGGTCTTGCGGGCTGATAGCGGCGATGCCGATACTGCTGGGATGAGCGACCGGAACGTGCTGGGCGGCGACCTTGAGCCCTGTGGAAGTGACCCGCTGACGGGGTTCTACCGTGACGGCACCTGCACGACCGGACCCGAGGACCGGGGGAGTCACACCATCTGCGCGGTGGTGACGAGCGAGTTCCTCGAGCACCAGCGCCGCATCGGCAACGACCTCACCACCCCCATGCCGCAGTTCCGCTTTCCCGGGCTGGTGCCGGGGGACCGCTGGTGCGTGACGGCCGTGAACTGGCTTCGCGCCTACCAGGACGGCAGCGCGTCGCCCGTCGTCCTGGCGTGCACGCACGAGCGCGCACTGGAGATCGTCCCGCTGACCGCGCTGCGCGAGCACTCGGTCGACGTCCCGGCCGACCCGAGCGCCCTCGAAGGCCACTGAGAGGCCGCTGAGAGGCCACTAGCAAGCTCACTAACAGAGCCAGTGACGAGCCCGATAGCGTAAGCGTCATGGCGATCATGACACGAACCCTAGGGCGCACCGGCGCTGACGTGACGATCCTCGGCTACGGGGCGATGGAGCTGCGAGGCCAGCCGCGCGGCCCTGAGATCGCCGACGAGGACGCGGGGCGCCTGCTCAACGCCGTCCTCGACGGCGGCATCAACCTGATCGACACCTCACCCGACTACGGCCGCAGCGAGGAGCTCATCGGCGCGCACATCGGCCATCGCCGGGATGAGTTCTTCCTCGCCTCCAAGTGCGGCTGCCTGATCGAGATCCCGGCCGACGCGGCGCCGCCCTACCCGCACGACTACACCGCCGCGAACGTCCGCGCCGACGTCGAGCAGTCGCTGCGCCGACTCCGCACCGACCGCCTCGACCTGGTCCAGGTCCACATGTCGCCGAGCCGGGCCACGCTGGAGGAGAACGGCACCGTCGAGATGCTGCAGGCGCTCCAGCGCGAGGGCAAGGTCCGCTTCATCGGCATGTCGGGCATCCTGCCGAACCTCCCCGACCACATCGCGATGAACGTCTTCGACGTCTTCCAGATCCCCTACTCGGCGGTCCAGCGCGACCACGAGGACCTCATCACCGAGGCGGTGAACACCGGGGCGGGCACCTTCATCCGCGGTGGCGCCGCCCGCGGCGCGGCCTCGGAGGACAAGAACTGGCGGGTCGGCCCGCTCACCCAGCAGCCCGGCGTCGGCCAGCGGAACTGGGAGACCTCCGGCCTCCAGGACCTGCTGGCCGACGCCGGGATACCGGCGATGGAGTTCATCCTCCGCTTCACCCTCAGCCACCCCGGCCTGTCCACCACGATCGTCGGCACCGCAAACCCCGAGCACCTCAGCAGCAACATCGCCACCGCCGAGAAGGGCCCGCTCCCGGCCGACCTGTACGCGGAGGCCAAGAAGCGCCTCCCCCTTCCGGAATAACTGCTAACGGAGGAACCGCTACCGCAGTAACCGCTACCGCAGTAACCGCTTACGCTTCGCGCGATCCCGCACCACAGCGACGCCCCGCCGGGCGAGTCGACCGGCGGGGTGTCCGCGTCCGGATGCCATTGCGCCGTCCAGACCACATCGCCCGGATCCTCCAGCGGCAGCCCGCCGAACAGCGCGCCGACCGCCGCCCGCTCGCGCAGGTGGAGCCCCGACGACGCGTCCTGATAGACGTCGGCCGCCTTGTTCGCCTCCGCGTAGTGGTCGGCCGACAGGTGCGAGATCACCAGGAAGCTGCCCGGCGGGACCGAGTCCATCAAGGCGGCGACGATGCCGCCCGGGTCGTCCGCGTCCGCCACGAAATGCAGGATCGCGACCAGCAGGACCGCGATCGGCTGATCGAACCTGAGCAGCGAACGGACCCGGGCGTCCCCGGTGATCCCGGCCGGATCCCGGAGGTCGCGGCCGACGATCGCGGTGCCCTCGACGCCGTGCAGCGTGTACCCCGCGTGCGAGATCACCACCGGGTCGTTGTCCACGTAGACGACGCGGCAGTCGCGCGCCTCTCCTCTGGCTACCTCGTGCACGCTGCCCATCGTCGCCAGCCCGGTCCCGATGTCGAGAAACTGCCTGACCCCGGCGTCGCGGGCCAGGTAGCGCACCGCGCGCCCGAGGAAACGCCGGTTCTGCTGGACGGTGCCGCGCACCACGTCCTCGCCAAGCACGTCAAAGGTCCGCCGAGCGGCCTCCCGGTCGGCCGGGAAGTTGTCCTTGCCGCCGAGCATGTAGTCGTACATTCGCGCGACGTTCGGTTCTTCCGGGCGAAACGCCACCCCGCTCGTCGCCATGGGCAGATCCTGTCATCGCCCGATAACGCTGTCATCGGTACCGGCGCCCGCCCCGCAAATCGGTATAGATACCTAGACGGCCGCGCTCAACGGTCGATGTGGGAACTAAGCCAGTCGCAGAACGCCGCGCTGGTCCGGAAGAGCTCGACCACGTTCCCGGCCGCGGCGGGCGTGCACAGCGCCGGGGACGGGTTCCAGTGCCGCCACGTGGTCAGGCCCTTGTGCCTGAGCAGCTCGATCCTGGGGTGATCGGCCGAATAACCGCGGGGCGCGGACTTGAGCGAGCCGTGACCGTGGATCTCGACCCCGTCCCGCTCCAGCCCGGCCACGATCGCGGCCAGCTCGGCCCCGTCCGGGCCGGCCACCGCGGCCCGGTACTTGACCAGCTCGTCCGGCTCCAGGTGCCACATCCCGGTCCCGGCCGACATCCCGTCGGCGGAGAACTGCACGTAGCCGGTCCCGCCCACCGTCGCCCCGATGTGCGTCTTGTAGGGCGTCTTGTCGTTGCTGAAGCGGATGTCCCGGTACGGGCGGAAGATCTTCGACGGCCCGAACGCGGGGACCAGGTCCTCGAGCAGCTCCTCCATCGGGCGGAGCACCTGCTCCTGGTACACCGCCTTATGACTGGTCCAGTACGCCTTCGAGTTGTCCGCCTCGAGGCCCTCGTAGAACTCCAGTGCCGCCGTCGGCCAGCCGGTGAACGCCATCGGCCAAGCCTACGCCGGGCCGGCCCACCGCGACGGCTGACCGACCGGGACGCCCCGGTTTGGCAGGTAATCGCGGATCCCCGGCGGTCATCTGACGCCTGGTCATAAGATTTGCCGGTATCCCCCCGTGCCTCGGCGCTCCTTAGCAACGAAAAGAGTTGTTCGATCGTGTCGCGTGATGACCTGACGGTCAGGCAGCGGGCGGTGCTCTTCGCCCTCCTCGGCGAGGCGCGCCAGGTCGCCAACCCGGAGCTCGAGCAGCTGATCGGCGTCCGCCTCGACGGCGCGGACCGCCGCCAGCTCAACGCGCGCAAGTCGTCGAGTCGACCAAGGTCGGCCGCGCCTACCTGCACGAGCTGTCCGACGCTGGCTGGCGGTGGTGCGCGCAGGAGCTGGCGGCGGCGCCGGGCGAGCGCGCCGGCAGCCTCGAGCGCGCCCACTACAAGGTCTTCGGCCTGTTCGCCCGCCACCTCGACGCGGCCGGGCTGACCCTCGCCGACATCGCCGCCCCGGCCCCGGACGCCCGGGCCAACAAAGCCAACGCCGGCGACCTGACCGCGTTCATCGAGACCGGCTACCGCTCGCTCGCCGCCACCGCGGGCGAGTTCGTCAGCCTGCGCGAACTGCGCCTGCGACTGACCGAACTGACCGACCGCCCCCGCCCCGACGTGGACGCCGCGCTGGCCGCGATGTTCACCGCGCAGCGGATCAACCTCATTCCGCAGTCCCACCAGCAGGCCCTGTCGGACGCGGACCGCGACGCGGCGCTCCGCATCGGCGGCGAGTACAAGCACTTGATCTCGATCGAATGAGCGAATCGAGCAGCGAATGAGTATCGAGCAGCGAATGAGCAACGAAGAGCTGACCGCGCTAGCCGGGCTCACCTTCGACTGGACCCGCGCCCTCGACGACGTCTGGACCGACCAGCGCTACCACGTCGACGGCCTCCACGCGGTGACGGCGGCCCTCATCGGCAGCGGCATCCGCACCGTCACCGCCGACGGGGCCCGGCCGCTCGGCATCGTCATCCAGGGCCAGCGCGGCGTCGGCAAGACCCACCTGCTCGGCTGGACCCGCGAGCAGGTGCAGCGACGCGGACGGCTTCTTCTTCCTGGTCGGCGACCTGTTCACGAAGGCGTTCTGGGAGCAGGTGCTCGGCTCGATGGTGGAGCAGCTGCTGCCGCTCCCCGACGGCAGCCGCAACCAGCTGGCGACGCTGCTGACCCGGCTGGCGGACCAGGTCGGGCTCGACGGAAGCTTCCGCGCCCAGGTCACCGGCGAGGTGCCGCCGACCCCCGAGGGCGTCAAGGTGTTCATCGCGGCGCTGCGCCGGACCGCGCCCTCGCTGGGCCTGATCTGCCAGGACACCGCCCGGGCGCTCGTCCTGCTGGCGTCGCCGCTGCAGGAGGACCAGGACGTCGGCTACTACTACCTGACCGGCAACGAGGTCGATCTGCAGGACCGCCGCCACTGGCGCATCAACTCGACCAGGAAGATCCCGCGGCTGCTGGTCAACGAGGTCTCCCAGCTGCTGGCGCTGGCCGGGCCCATCGTGCTCGCGATCGACCAGGTCGACGCGCTGATCGACGAGCTCGTCGGCCGCAGCGCCGACGACGCCGCCCAGTCGCGGCCGCTGGCGGACGTGGCGACCGGGCTGATGGCGCTGCGTGACGTCGCCCACCGCACCCTCACGATCGTCTCCTGCCTCCCGGAGAGCTGGGAGTACATCCGCAAGTACGGGGTGGACACCGTCACCGACCGGTTCCGCGAGGCCCGCCAGCTGCGGAACATCCCGAGCGCGGACGTCGGCCGCCTGATGATCGAGAAGCGGTTCGCGGTCGACTTCGGGCGGGCCGGCTTCGAGCCGCCGTACCCGACCTGGCCGATCCTGCCCGCCGCGTTCGACGAGGCGAGCAAGTACACCGCGCGCGCTCTCCTCAAGCGGATCGAGGCGCACGTCGGCCGGTGCCTGCAGGACCAGATCATCGTCGAGCTCGACCGCCTGGACGAGTCGCCCGACGGCGCGCCGGCCGTCACGGCCGCAGCCGGGGGCCCAGCCGAGTCGCCCGGCCTCGCGGCCCTGGACCTGCTGTTCGCCCGGCTCAGCGAGGAGGCCGCGATCGGCGCCGCGCTCGACCCGGAGACTGAGGACGCGGCAATGCCGCCGCTGCTCGCGGCCGGCCTCGAGGCCTGGGCCAGGGAGGTCGGCGGGGCCGACGACCAGGCGTTCGTTCAGGACCCGCTGCCGGGCAAGAACCCGCGGCTGCACGCCTGCCTGCGGATGCTCCTTGACACCAGGACCGAACGTCAGCGCCGCTGGGCGTTCCGCGCCATCGCCTCGCACAGCCCACGGGCCGTGCAGACCCGGCTCAAGAAGGCGATCGAGGGGCCGGCCTGGCCGCCGGCGGCGTCGGCGACGCCGGCCGCCGGCTGTTCGTGCTCAGGTCGGCCGGGTGGCCGAGCGGCCCGGTGACCGAGCGGGCGGCGGCCGAGTTCGCGGCCAAGGGCGGCGTGCTGCTGCCGGTCGCCGAGGCGGATCTGGCGACGTTCGCCGCCCTCGGCGAGCTGCTGGCCGGCCACCACCCGGAGCTCAACGCCTGGCTCCTCGCCCGGCGCCCTGCACACGGCACCGAACTGCTCCGCCGCGCCCTCGCCGACGCCGACGACCGCCCCGACACCGACCCCGGCCGCGCGCCGGCCCCGGTCCAAGCGCCGACCCCGGTCCAAGCGCCGAGCCCCGGCCCAAGCGCCGGCCCCGGCCCAAGCGCCGACCCCGGCCCCGGCCCAAGCGCCCGCCGCGAGTCCCCGCCCGGCCATCCGCCTCGGCCTCCCGGCCGCGGGCCAACCGGAGACGACCCTCGACCTCGCCGCCCTCCGCCGTCACCTCGCGATCTTCGCGGGCTCCGGATCCGGCAAGACCGTGCTGCTCCGCCGCGTGATCGAGGAGTGCGCGCTGCAGGGGGTCTCCTCGATCGTCCTCGACCCCAACAACGACCTCGCCCGCCTCGGCGACGCATGGCCGGCCGAGCCCGCCCCGTGGCTGGACGGTGACGCCGACCGCGCCCGCGACTACCACCAGCGCACCGACGTCGTGGTGTGGACCCCGCGGCGCGAGAGCGGCCGCCCGCTCACCTTCCAGCCGCTGCCCGACTTCGGCGCCGTCCTCGACGACGTCGACGAGTTCAACGCCGCCGTGGACGCGGCCGTCGAGGCGCTCGCGCCCCGCGTCGGCCTGCAGCGCGCCAGCAGCAGGGCCGCCCAGGAGAAGGCGGTGCTGACCGAGGCGATGCGCTGGTTCGGCCGCGGCGCCGGCCACGACCTCGGCGTCTTCATCGACCTGCTCTCCAACCTGCCCGAGCACGTGACCGAGATTGCCAAGGGCCCGCTGCTGGCGGCCGAGCTGGCCGATCGGCTGCGGGCCGTCCGCGCGACCGACCCGCTGTTCGGCGGCGCGGGCGAGCCTGCCGACCCGGGCACGCTGCTCACCCCGCCGCCCGGCAAGCGGGCGCGCATCTCGGTCATCAGCAGCGTCGGGATGGCGAGCCTCGACCAGTGGCAGGGCTTCGTCAACCAGCTCCAGATGGCCCTGTTCTCGTGGGTCAAGCGGAACCCGGCCGAAGACCGGCCGCTCGGCGGGCTGCTGGTCATGGACGAGGCGCAGGACCTGGTGCCGTCGGTCGGCACGACCGCCTGCAGCGAGTCGACCAGGCGGCTGGCGTCGCAGGCGCGCAAGTACGGCCTCGGCCTGCTCTTCGCCACCCAGTCGCCCAAGAGCCTGCACAACTCCATCCCCGGCAACGCCACCACGCAGCTGTTCGGGTTGCTCAGCAGCCCCGTCCAAATCGGCGCGGCCCGCGAGCTCGCCTGGGCCAAGGGCGGCAGCCTGCCCGACATCGGCCGCCTCAGCAGCGGTCAGTTCTACCTCGCGACCGAGGGCAGCGCGTTCGGGCAGATCCGCACGCCGATGTGCCTCAGCCACCACCCGTCAAGCCCGCTCACCGAGGAAGAGGTGCTGAAGCGCGCCGCCGGCCGCTAGGAAAAGTCAAGATCAAAGACATCCTCGTATCGAACGGTCCCTGTCTCCGCCCGCACCGTCGCCGGCTCCGAAGTCCGGGGCGACGCACCCGTCGGCAAGCCCGCAGGCGTGCCCGGGCCCGACTGTTACCGTGGGGACCAGGACCAGCCGGCCGCCGTCAGCGCCCCAGCCCGCGGAAGCAGGTGCGATGCCCTCGTTCGCCGAGATCGCCGACCAGATCACCGCCGACGAACTGCGCGCCCGCGGCAGCGTGAAATGGTCCAGGGGCGGACCCGACGCGATCGGCGCGTTCATCGCGGAGATGGACTTCGGCGCCGCGCCGCCGATCGAGGCGGCCCTCATCGACGCGGTCAGGCGGGCCGACTTCGGCTACCTGAGCGACCGGGCGACGGCCGAGATGGCGGCGGCCTGCGCCGGGTGGCAGGCCGACCGCTACCACTGGTCGGTGGACCCGGCCAGGATCCGCCCGCTGTCGGACGTGATCACCGGCCTGCAGGCCGCGATCACCGTCTTCTCCCGGCCGGGCAGCCCGGTCATCCTGCCGACCCCCGCCTACATGCCGTTCCTGACCGTCCCCAGGGCCCTCGGGCGCGAGATCATCCAGGTCCCGATGACGGCCGCCGCCGAGGACGGGCGCGCGACCCTCGACCTCGACGGCATCGACGCGGCGTTCAGACGCGGCGGCCATCTGCTCGTCCTCTGCAACCCCTGCAACCCGGTCGGCCGCGTCTACACCCGGCCCGAGCTGACGGCCCTGGCCGAGGTCGTCGACGCCAACCGCGGGCTGGTCTTCGCCGACGAGATCCACGCCCCGCTGATCTACCCGGGCGGCACCCACCTCCCCTACGCGTCGATCAGCGAACTGACCGCCGAGCACACGGTGACCGCCACCGCCGCCTCCAAGGGCTGGAACCTCCCGGGGCTCAAATGCGCGCAGCTCATCCTCTCGAACGACACCGACGCGGCGACCTGGGCGCAGGAGGGGAGCGCGTTCGAGCACGGCGCGTCCACCCCCGGCGTGCACGCGACCATCGCCGCCTACCGGCACGGCGGTCCCTGGCTGGACGAGGTCGTCGGCTACCTGGACGGCAGCCGCAGGCTACTGGCCGAGCTGCTGGCCGAGCACCTGCCCGGCGTTCGCCACCAGCCGCCGGAGGGCACCTATCTCGCCTGGCTCGACTGCCGGGACCTGTCGGCCGCGATGGGTCACGGCGCGGCCAGCCCGGCCGAGTTCTTCCTGGCCAACGCCCAGGTCGTGCTGACCGACGGCGCGGCCTGCGGCGACATCGGCGCGGGCCACGTCCGGGTCAACTTCGCCACCCCGCGCCCGATCCTGACCGAGATCGTCCGCCGCCTGGCCAGCGCCGCCGCCTCCGTTGAGGCACGCACGACCGCTCAGCCCATCGTCTTCTGACCGTCGATGGACTCGCGGATGATGTCCGCGTGGCCCGAGTGCTGGGCGGTCTCGGCGATGATGTGCAGCAGCGCCCGCCGCGCCGACCACCGCTCCGAGGCCGGGAACCACGGGGCGGTCGGCAGCGGCTGGGTCGCGTCGAGGTCGGGCAGCGTGCGCACCAGCTCGGTGGTCGCGGCGGCGGTCGCCTCGTAGGCGTCCAGCACGCCCGCCAGGGTCTCGTCCTCGAGCAGCCGGAAGTCGTCCGCCCGCTTGGCCCAGTCCGCCTCGGTCATCGCCGACGCGTCGCCGAGCGCGCTGGGCCCCACCACGATGAACTCGGCCCAGCCCCGTTCGACCGCCGTGACGTGCTTGATCAGCCCGCCCAGGGTCAGCTCGCTGACCGTGGTGCGGGCGCGCGCCTGCTCGTCGGTTAGGTCGCGGGTGGTGTAGCGCAGGAATCGCCGTTGGCCGGACAGCATCGCCAGCAGGTCGCTGCGCTCGGCGTCGAGTTCCGTTGCCGCCAGGGACATGGGCCCTCCTCAGGTGATGAACGCTTCGGTCATCACGCTACGAGCAATCCCGGACGATCAACGTCCGTGATCGCGCCGCAAAATGAGGAGAGCGAGCGGTCGCGATCTGACCATTTGTCAGTAGATGAGGTGATGTGCGGCATTGGAATCGATGAATTTCCCTTGGCTGCGGGCACTTCCTGAGCAGAACCCCGCGTAATCGCGCCACGACTGTGCGAATCTAAATCTCGTCCGCCTTCCCTTTTCCCTCGAGGGGAAGAACGAGCCGCTTTAGAGGGAAGAACGTGCTGCCATGACAATGCTGAGTCTCAGCCGACGTCTCGGGATCACGCCGAGGCCTGACCGTGATGAGTACGACCCCGCTGCGGCCGGCTGGCTCGACAGCGTTCGGCCCGAGGGCCCCCGCGAGGGAGCGGTCCCGCGGGCCTTCGTCCCACAGCAGTGGGCCGGCACTAGTGCCGTCAGGGACCGTGAGCCCGCCGCGGCGCCATCGTGGGCGCCAGAGCCTCCCTTCGCCGCCGGGCCGGCCGAGACCCAGCCGATCGACCGGGTGGCGGCGTCGGCGCGGGCGCACAGCGCCTGGCCGGAGATCTGCGACCAGTTCGGCTCGCAGCTGCTGATCCTGGCCGAGCAGATCCGGTCCTGCCTCAACCCGCTCGAGGCGGACGAGGATGACCCGGACCGGCTCAGGCGGCTCTACCAGGTCGATCACGCGGTCACCCGGATGCGCCTGGCCAGCCGCCAGCTACGCACGCTGGCGGGCAGGAGCGAAGAGCGGCAGGCCGGGTTCACCACCTCGCTGGTGGACGTCATCCGGATGGCGGCCTCCGCGATCGAGTGGTACCCGCAGGTGACGATCGGCCCCGTCGCCGAGCTGGCCGTGCTCGGCTACGCCGCCGACGACGTCGCGACGCTGATGTCCGCGCTGCTCGACAACGCCACCAGGTACTCGCCGGGCATGGTGACCGTGAGCTGCCACCTCCTCGAGGAGGGCGGCGTGATGTTCCGCATCGAGGACACCGGCCTCGGCATCGCCCGCGAGAAGGTCCCGAGGCTGAACGCCGCCTTCGCCGGCCCGGTTCCCGACGTCAGCGAGTCGACCGCGCGGCACACCGGATTCCCGGTCGTGCACCGGATCGCGCGCAAGCACTCGATCGTCGTGCGATTCGCCTCGCGTCGCCCCCCCGGCACCGGCACGCTCGCGATGGTGACGCTCCCGCCGCAGCTGCTGTGCTCGATCGCGCCGCAAGACCCGCCGCCCGGACCTGCCGCCGCCGAGCCGTCAGCGCCGCCACCCGCGGCGACCGAGGTTCCCGATCTGCCCAGCCGCGGGCTGGCCGACCTGATGCAGATCGCATCCATGCAGATCGCATCCATGCAGGCCGAATCGGCGCTGGTGGCGTCGTCGGAGGCCACCGCCGAGCAGGCCCCGCCGCTGCAGGCCCCGCCGCTGCAGGCCGCGTCCATCGAGGCCGCGTCCATCGAGGCCGCTTCCATCGAGGCGGCGCCGCCGGTGATCGCGCTCCCCGAGGTCCCCCCGCTCGTGATCGCGCTCCCCGAGGTCCCCCCGCTCGTGATCGCGCTTCCCGAGGCCGCGCCCCCGGTGGCCGCGCCGCCAGCGGTCGTGCCCCACCAGGCTGTGTCGGCCGAGCCGGAGCAAGATCAGGACGCGCCTGCCCGCGAGCTACCGCGACGGGAACGGCCGAGCATGCGCCGCGACGAGCCGAGGCCGGCCGAGGCCGCCGCCCATCGCAGCCACAACTGCAATCACAGCCACAACCGCAGCCACAGTCACAGCCGGCGGCGGCCCGGCGGGCCTTCGCCGACGATCTCAGCGCGTTCTCCCAGGGCATCCAGGACGCTCTCGCCGCCCGTGGCATCACTGGCAGCCTGGTCAGCGCGATGTTCAACGGTGCCCCGATCGAGGAAGGCGCGCAGTCATGAGCAACCCAACCGAGTTGCCGCCCAGTGAGCCGCAGGACTTCGGCTGGCTCGTCGACAACTTCGCGCTGTCGACGCCGGGGGTCACGCACGCGCTCATCGTCTCCTGCGACGGCCTGCCATTGATCACCTCGGCCGGCCTGGCCCCTGACCTGGCCGACCCGCTGGCGGCGATGACCAGCGGGATCATCAGCATCGGCAACAACATCGCGAGCCAGATCGGCGAACCGGGCTGCGAGCAGGTGATGCTGAAGTTCCCGTCCGGCCACTTCCTCTTCATGGGGATCGGGAACCTGGCCGGGTTCGCCGTGCTGGTCGACGACGGGGCCAACCTGGGCGTGGTCGGGCACCAGATGGCACGGCTGGTCGACTCGGTCGGGCACCTGCTGACGCCGCAGCTCCGCGACGACCTGCGACGAATGAGCACCCCCGTGACGGAAGGAGTCGGCGGTGATCGCTAACCCCTGGGTGCGGCCCTACGTGCTCACCGGCGGCCGGACCCAAACCAGGAAACACCCGTACCTGCACACGCTCGTCTCCGTGGACCGGTACGACGAGAGCGCCTCGGCGCTGCTGTTGCCGGAGGCGCGGCGGCTCTATGAGCGCGCCGCCGTCGGCATCCAGTCGGTCGCGGAGCTCTCCGCGCACTGCGCGGTGTCCCTCGGCGTGACCCGCGTGCTGCTCGAGGACCTGTCCGCCGCCGACCTGGTGCGCATCAACGACGACGCGCTCTCCGCGCCGCGCGACCCGGATCTGCTGCAACGGGTCCTCGCGGGCCTTCGCGAGTAGGCGCCGACCTCGACGAGGAGCCCACGATCCGGGCCGTCCGGACGGCGCTCGACCGAGACGGCCTGACCGACCGGCTCCGCGCCATCCTGCAGACCCAGGAGGCCGAGCTGCGCCCCGCGGCCGAGGTCAGGCGGGCGTAAGTCGACGGGCCCGTCGGCCCGGTCGGGCAGGGTGGGCGCGTCGGTCGGGTAGAGGCCGGCCGCGAAACCGTAGACCTGATCGCCCGCCCGCGGGATCTGCGCGAACTGGCGGGAGAGCTCGAGCACCGCCGCCCAGAAGTTCCGCACCTCGTCTCGCGGGATCCGCGCGTGCACGAGCGTGCAGCGCAGGTCGTCGATCGCGTGGGCCGGGGCGGCCTCGGCCGCCGCCTGCGCGAGCCCGTTGATCGAGGACACGATCTGCTTGTCCTCGTCGCGGTGGAGCGCGCCGATGTAGATGGTCCGGGCGACCCGCCCGTAGTACCGCTCCTCGATCGCCCGCACCCGCCGGGTCCGGACGACCCGCAGCAGCCCGGCGTCGACCAGCAGGTTCACGTGGTAGGCGACCGTGCTCTTGGGCCGCTCAACCGCCAGCGCCATCTCCGTGACGGTGGCGGCCCGCTCAAGCAGCAGGTCAAGCAGCGTGCCCCGGAGCGGGTCGGCCAGCGCCCGCAGCTGCGCGGGCGCGGTGACCACGATCATCTCTTCGAGGTCGTAGTCCGGGACCTGCTTGACCGTCATAACCGACCATACTAAGGTCGTGAAACATACCAAGTTTATGGATCATTCGATGATTGCCGTTCAATGATCGTTCAAGAACCCCCCAAACAGGCAAGGAGACGGTCGATGGCCGAGGTCGTGCTGTTTCACCACGTGCAGGGGCTGACCGACGGGGTACGCGCGTTCGCGGCCGAGCTGCGGGCCGGCGGGCACACCGTGCACACGCCCGACCTGTTCGACGGCGAGCGCCCGGCCACCATCGAGGATGGCATCGCCCTGGTCGGCCGGATCGGCGACGAGACAATCGAGGCGCGTGCCAACCAGGCCGTCGCCAGCCTCCCGCCGGGCGTCGTCTACGGCGGCTTCTCCCTCGGCGGGGCCAGCGCGCAGCGGTTCGCGCAGACCAGGCCGGGCGCGCGCGGCGCGCTGCTGTACGAGGCGTGCATCCCGCTCACCGGCGAGTGGGCCTTCGGCCCGTGGCCGGAGGGTGTCCCGGTGCAGATCCACGGCATGGACAAGGACCCGTTCTTCGCCCTCGAGGGCGACCTCGACGCCGCCCGCGAGCTGGTCGAGACGGTCGGCCCCACGCTCGCCGAGCTGTTCACCTACCCCGGCGACAGGCACCTGTTCACCGACAGCTCGCTGCCGTCCTACGACGCTGCCGCCACCGCCGTCGTGCTCAGCCGCTCACGGGAACTCCTCGACCGCCTCGGCTAACGGCACCCGGGGTCGCGCGCAGGCGCGCGACCGCCTAGGTTCGGTTCCATGAGCGAGAAGAGCGGCGCGTTCAAGCGCGACACCACGTACCTCGACGGACGGATCACCACCGACGGCCGCGACGGCTGGCCGGTCGAGCCGGACCGGTACCGGCTGGTCGTGGCGCGCGGCTGCCCGTGGGCCAATCGCACCATGATCGTTCGCCGCCTCCTCGGCCTCGAGGACGCGCTGTCGATGGGCATCTGCGGCCCGACCCACGACTGGCGGTCGTGGAACTTCAGCCTCGACCCCGGGCAGCAGGATCCGGTCCTCGGCACCCGCGAGCTCCGCGAGTCCTACGAGCGGGCCGTCCCCGGTTACGACCGGGGCGTCACCGTCCCCGCGATCGTGGACATCCCGAGCGGCGGCGTGGTCACCGCGGACTTCCGGCACATCACGCTCGACCTGGAGAGCGAGTGGGCCGCCTACCACCGCCCCGGTGCCCCCGACCTGTACCCGGACCCGCTGCGCGACGAGATCGAGGAGGTCAGCGCGCTCGTCTACGAGGACGTCAACAACGGCGTCTACCGTTGCGGGTTCGCCGGCACCCAGCAGGCCTACGACGAGGCCTACGAGAAGCTGTTCGCCCGCCTCGACTGGCTCGAAGAGCGCCTCGCCGCCCGCCGCTACCTGGTCGGCGACACGATCACCGAGGCCGACGTCCGGCTCTGGCCGACCCTGGCCCGGTTCGACGCCGTCTACGAGGGCCACTTCAAGTGCAACCGGAACAAGCTGGCCGAGATGCCGGTGCTGTGGGCCTACGCCCGCGACTTGTTCCAGACCCCCGGGTTCGGCGACACGATCGACTTCGTCCAGACCAAGCAGCACTACTACCTGGTGCACACCAACCTCAACCCGTCCGGCATCGTCCCGGACGGCCCGGACCTGTCGGGCTGGCTGACCCCGCACGGCCGCGACTCCCTGCCGGGCCGCCCCTTCGGCGACGGCACCCCGCCCGGCTCCCCGCTGCCGGCCGAGCGAGTCCCGGCCGCCCGCACCGCCCACTAGCACGGGGATCGGTGAAGCTCGACCTGGCGGCGGCCAGGGACGCCACCATCCCCGACGTGCTGCCCGCCGAGGGCGAGCCGTTCCTGGTGCTGTTCTGCGGCATCAACCCGGGCCTGTACTCGGCCGCGACCGGCTGGCACTTCGCCCGGCCCGGCAACCGGTTCTGGCCGGCCCTGCATTTGTCCGGCTTCACCCCGCGCCAGCTCAAGCCGTCCGAGCAGGCCGAGCTGACCGGCTACGGCCTCGGCATCACCAACATCGCGCCCCGCGCCACCGCCCAGGCGGCCGAGCTCACCGCGACGGAACTCCGCGACGGCGCCGCCCGCCTGCTCGCCCTCATCGACGCCCGCCGCCCGAGCTTCATCGGGATCGCCGGCGTCACCGCCTACCGCACCGCGTTCGCCCGCCCCAAGGCGATCATCGGGCCCCAGCCGGAACGCCTGGGTACGGCGCGGCTGTGGGTCCTGCCCAACCCAAGCGGCCTCAACGCCTCCTGGCCGATAGCGCGCATCGTCGAGGCGTTCCGGGAGCTGAGGGCGGCCGCGGCTGCCCGGTGAGCAGCCCGGGACTCAGGCCTGCGCGCCCGGATACCCCCGGGCAACGGTGCGGGCGAGGATGCCGAGGGTGGCCCGCAGGGCGCCCTCCGAGATGACCGGGAAGATCCCGGCCGCTTTCCAGTCCGGGTGGATCGACGACCAGTCGTAGTACGAGGTCACCAGCGTGCCATCGGCCGTCGGCTCGAGCCGGTAACCGTAGACGTGGCCGATCTGCGGGCGGATCGTGCCCAGGATCGTCCAGGCGATCTCCCGATCCTGATCAAAGGTCTTGATCGTGACCGTCACGTCATAACGGCCCATCGGATAGTCGTTCAGCGCCTCGCGGTCCATGTGCACCACGAAGCTGTCGCCGACCCCCGCCACCGGCTCGCCGGTCGCGTCCATCAGCATCCCGGCGCTGTCGATGGCCACATGCCCCTGCGGGTCGCACAGCACCCGGAAGATACGCGCCGGATCCGCCTCGATCGTCCGCCGGACTTCCAGCCGCTCGCTTGTCACCCCCTCATCCTGCCAGGCCCGGCCCGGGCGAGTAAGACGTCGGACGCATCCGGTGGCCGCCCAGCACACCAGCAGTTGATCGCTGCGTGCCGATGCACGGCGGCGCCGCTGGCTGCGGGAAACGCTGGCCGCTGGCACCGGGAAACATGCGGGTGAAGCGCTCGGCCAGTCGGCGATCACCGCCCACGGTCAGCCGCCCGTCCCGCTCGGCGGCCACGATCGGCTCGCGGCCGAACGCGACCGACCGCAGCGTCGCCGCATCGGTCTCCAGGGTGGCCGAGGCTCGCTCGGTGCGTCCATGGGCGATGTCGATCGAGCCGTCGGCGACGGTCAGGCGGAACCAGTCGCCGTCGACCCTCAGCGCGAAGACGGCGTCATCGTGGCCGGCCGCGGCCGGGTCGAAGACGGTCTTGAGCGCGAGCAGCACCGCGCTCGCGCTCAGCCGGCCGGCCGCCGGCAACGGCTCCCGGCTGCCCCAGCGGCCCAGCTCGAGCAGGATCGGCTCGAGCGCCAGGCCCCGGGCGGTGAGCTCGTAGACCGCGACGCCGGCCGGCGGTTCGAGCACGTCCCGCCGCACGATGCCGCCCTCCTCCAGGTCGCGCAGCCGCTGGGACAGGACGTTGGGGCTCACCCCGTGCAGGCCGTCGCGGAGCTGGCTGAACCGCTTCGGCCCGAAGATCAGCTCGCGGACGACCAGCAGCGCCCACCGGTCCCCGACGGCGTCCAGGGCGCGGGCGATCCCGCACGGGTCGTCGTAACGCCTGGCTGGCATGGAAAGAAGTCTAGCCGTGATCGTTGCAATTCAGAAGTGAGAAGTCCTAAATTAGGATCATGAGTGCATCCACCGACCGGACCGAGCGCACGGGGGCACCGGCGACCGGGCCGGCCAGCGTCGCACGTTCGTGCTGATCCCGGGAGCGGGCGGCACCGCGTGGTACTGGCACCGTGTCGTCCCGCTGCTGCGCGAAGCCGGGCAGGAGGCGATCGCGGTCGACCTGCCCGGCGACGACCCGACGGCCGGCCTGCCCGAGTACGCCCGCCTGGTCGCCCGCGCGATCGGGAGCCGCGACAACGTGGTGCTGGTGGCCATGTCGCTCGGCGGGTTCACCGCCCCGCTGGTCGCCGCCGAGGTCCCGGTCAGCGCGCTGGTGTTCGTGAACGCGATGATCCCCCGCCCGGGGGAGACGCCGGGGGAGTGGTGGGACGACACCGGGTGGTCCGACGCCCGGGTGGCGGCGGCCAAGCGGGGCGGCTACAGCACCGACTTCGATCTGGCCGCCTACTTCCTGCACGACGTCCCGCCCGACATCGCCGCCGCAGGCGAGCCCCACCAGCGACCCGAGGCCGACGTGGCGTTCGGCTCCGCCTGCGACTTCGACGCCTGGCCGCCGGTTCCGATCCGCGCGGTGGCCGGAGCCGATGACCGGTTCTTCCCGGTCGCCTTCCAGCAGGCGCTGGCGCGCGACCGGCTCGGCCTCGAGGCGGACGTGCTGCCCGGCGGCCACCTGATCGCGCTGGCGCACCCGGCCGAGCTGGCGAGCTACCTGCTCGCGCTCTAGCGCCCCGGCGATCGGCCGGGCAGCAGCCGGGTTGGCAGCGCGACCTCGCTGACGGTCCCGTCCGGGCGGCGGCTGAGCCGCCATGTGGTCGCCCCCTCGGTTTCCGTCACACAGTCGGTCAGCTGCGTCCCCTCGAAGATGAGCCCGGTTCCGTCGTCGCTCGCGTACCCGTCAGGCAGCGTCCCGTCGCCGATCAGCCGGTGGATCGTGGGCCGCCGCTGTTCCTCGCTGTTGTGGTGCGGGCTGTTGGAGTAGGGGAGGAAGTCCAGCCCGTTGGTGACCGGCCGCAGCGGCAGGCCGAAGGAGTCGGTCGTGCCCCCGGTAAACCAGCACACCGAGCCCGCGGAGACGCCCATCAGCACCACGCCCGCCTGCCAGGCCGCGTGCATGGCCGGGCCGACCTCGTGCAGCCGCCACAGCGCCAGCAGGTTGGCGACGCTGCCGCCGGCCACCCAGATGACGTCCTGGGCGAGCAGGTGCTCCCGGATATCGGGGACGTTGGGCTGCGGGAACAGCGCCAGGTGGCTCGCCCGCCA
This sequence comes from uncultured Actinomycetota bacterium, assembly GCA_963836195.1. GTDB lineage: Bacteria > Actinomycetota > Actinomycetes > Streptosporangiales > Streptosporangiaceae > Trebonia. The sequence continues at coordinate 105,539 of CAWIIX010000033.1, forward strand.
GCCGGCCCGGCCGAAGGCGGCGTAGATCGCCAGCAGCATGTCGCCGGCGTCTCCAAGCGCGGTGCCGACAATGCACACGCGCGGACTGTCGCCGGCCCGCGCCAGCGAGGCCGCCAGCCCGTAGGACGGCCCCAGCCGCCAGTCCAGCGCGCCCTGACCCGCGAGCTGGAAGCCGATGCTGGTCGCGATGATCGTCGGGTTCCGTGCCGCCATCGGCGCACTATAACAGTCGCGGCCCGCGGCCCCCGTCGCCCCGGCTGACCGGGCAGGAAATGGACGGATCGGCACGACCAGTTTGGTGCTTATCTCCCGGGGACGCACCGGTATATAGTCTCCGCCGTGTCCTGGACGCCCTCCCGCCGTCAGCGGCCGAGGTCCGGATGGGCCGCCGCCGCGTACGCGGCGGTCCGCTGGCCGCGCCGCTGGTTCACCGTGCGCCGTTTGGTCTGGCTGGTCGGCATCGGGATCTGCGGTTTCGTCATCTGGGGGGCCGGCAGTCATCTCGGTCCGGGGCTGCGCGCGGCCCACGGTCAGGGCATCCCCGGGCTGTGGACGGCGCAGCAGCAGAACGGCGGCAGCTGGAGCGGCGAATTCGTCTCGTCGTCGGGAACGGTAACGCTGCCGAGTGTGTCCTACGCCGGGAGCCTGTCCGCCGTTCAGCCCGGGATGGTCGTCCCGGCCCTCGACGCCGGCGCGGGCGACGAGGTCTACCCGCTGACCGGGTCGGACAAGTGGGTCCGCGACCTGATCGGGGTCGTCGGCGGCACGCTGGCGCTGCTCGGGCTGCTCGCCCGGGGGTTCTACGTGGCCCGTCGTCGCAGGCGCGGCCCGCCCGCGGACTACCTCGATCAGGCGGTGGCCCCGGCCGACTACCTGACGCAGGCGGCGGCGCCCCGCGCCCGGATCCCGAGAAGGCGGGGGAACGCGCCGCAGTCGCGGGCGGGCAAGATCGCCCTGCTCGCGCTCGTCATCGGGATAGCAGGGTGGGCCTGCGCCCGGTTCGCCGCGCTGCTGGCCGACGTCCGGCCCTCCACCGGCTGGTACTGGTACCTCGCGCTGGCGGCCGGCATCGTGCTCGCGGTCGTCCCGCTCTGGATCCTGTCCCACGGGACCGCCTGGGCCCGCGCTGACCGCGGCCGCCGCCCCGCCCGCTGGGCCCCGTGGCTGCTGCTCGGCTACACGATCGTGATGGTCGGCGGCATCAAGTGCTACCTGTCACTCCGGTACACCCCGCCACCCAGCGGCGCCACCATAGGGCCGCCATCGCCGCTGATCGCGATCGAGATGACCGTCCTGGCAGCGGAGACGCTCGTCTTCGCCGCGATCACGCTGCTGCTGCTCGCGGTCACGGCCGAGATCATCGCGCCCGGCCCGGTCGGGGGCTGGCTGCGGGCGCGCTTCAACGGAAAATCACCGCTGCCTCGTCATGCTCAGGGGTTCGCGAACACACCCGACCGCGACGCGTAGTCGTACCGGTAGACCTCGCGGCCGCGCACGTACGCCACCTCGGCTCGTGACATCACGTCGAACGGGTCGCCGGACCAGATGACGAGGTCGGCGTCCTTCCCCGGAACGAGCGATCCGATCCGGTCGGACACCCGCATGATCGTGGCCGGGTTGATCGTCACCGCGCGCAGCGCCGCGTCCCGGTCCATGCCCTCCTTCACCGCCAGCGCCGCCTGCAGGATGAGCAGGTGCACGGGGACGACCGGATGGTCGGTCGCGATCGCGACCGTGATCCCGGCGGCGGCCAGCACGCCCGGGTTGGCCAGCGTGCGGTTCCGCAGCTCGACCTTGGACCGCGCGGTGATCAGCGGGCCGGTTACGACCGGCACCCCGGCCGCGGCGATCTTGTCGACGATCAGGTATCCCTCGGTGCAGTGGTCGAGGACCAGGTCGTAGCCGAACTCGGCCGCGAGCCGCAGCGCGGTGGCGATGTCGTCGGCGCGGTGGCAGTGCTGCCGCCACGGGATCTCCCGACGGAGCACGCGGGCCAGCGCCTCGAGTTTCAGGTCGCGGGCCCCACCGCTTCTGTCCGCGGGCGTTTGGGCGGGTGATCCCCCGGGGCCAGCAGGCGCCCCGGTCCGTTCGGTCGAAGGGTCTGAGAGCCTTTGATCTTCTTCTTTCGCCACGTACGCGGCCGCGTCCGACCAGCGCCGACCTGATCGCGGCGGCGGTGCCGAGGCGGCTGGACGGGTTGACCCGCCGCTCGCCGACCACGCGCTTGGGGTTCTCGCCGAGCGCGGACTTCATCCCGGCCGGGGAGCGGAGCACCATGTCGTCCACGGTCAGCCCCCAGCAGCGGACCGCCACCGTCTGACCGCCGATCGGGTTGCCGGAGCCGGGGGTGATGCCCGCCGCCAGCACCCCGCCCGCCAGCGCGTCGCGGAACCCCTCGTCGGCCGGGTTGATCGCGTCGAGCACCCGCACGTGGGCCTGGACCGGGCCGGTGAGCTCGTTGGTGTCGTGGCCCGCCCAGCCCTCGCCCTCCTCGCGCGCCCCGAGGTGGGTGTGCGCGTCGATGAGGCCCGGCAGCACCCACTTGCCGGTCGCGTCCACCCGGGCGGCGCCGGGAGGCGGGGTGAAGTCCGGCCCGGCCACCGCGGTGATCTTCCCGTCGGTGATCAGGACCGTGCCGCCCTCGATCGGCGAGCCCTCGACGGGAACAACGAAGCCGCCTGTGATCGCGATGCTGTTGCGCACTATCCGTCCCCGCTCGCCTTCGGAACCTGGAGCCCGCATCACCGGGCGCCGAGAACGGCCCGGCCCTTGGCCGTGTGCACCGCCTCCTGCAGCGCCGCCAGGTCGAACGCGCCGTAGTACCGGTTCCCGTTGATGAAGAACGTCGGCGTGCCCGAGACCGACGCCAGGTCGGCCGAGTCGACGTCCTCCGCGACCCGGTAGGCGCCCGTGTGCTTGCGCAGGTCGGCCGAGAACTTCTCGGTGTCGAGGCCCAGGTCGCCCGCGTAGCCGACCAGATCCATGAACGTCAGCGCGCCCTGGTGGTCCATCAGCATGTCGTGCATCTCCCAGAACTTGCCCTGCCGGTCCGCCGCCTCGGCGCCCTCGGCGGCGAGCTGGGCGTGCGGGTGGACCTCGGTCAGCGGCAGGTGCCTGAACACGAACCGCAGCTCGCCGGACTGCCGCACCAGCTCGCGGACGGCGGGCTCGGCCTGCCCGCAGTACGGGCACTCGAAGTCGCCGTACTCGACCAGCGTGATCAGCGCGTCCTTCTTCGGGCCGCGGATGTGGTCGCGTTCCGGATCCACCGGCACCGCCAGGTCGGTGACGGTCATCGAGGTGCCGAGCAGCGCCCGCAGCCGGGTGCGGGGCGAGAGCTTGTCCAGTCCGTGGAAGACCACCCAGGTGAGCCCGGTCGCGAGGATGACGCCGGACAGGATGCCGAGCTTGGCCTCGTCGAGCACGGTGCCGGTGAACGCGAGCGAGGCGATCAGCAGCGAGACCGTGAACCCGATGCCCGCCACCGCGCCCACCCCGACGACCGCGCCCCAGCCGATCGGGGGGGTGAGCCGGCCCCGGGTCACCTTGCTCACCAGCCACGCGGTGCCGGCCGTGCCGACCGGCTTGCCGGCCACGTAGCCGATCATGATGCCGAGCGTGGCGGGCGAGGTGTAGGCGTGCGCCAGGAACGACATGCTGATCTTGATGTCCGCGTTCGCCAGCGCGAACAGCGGCACGATCAGGTAGCTCGTCCACCAGTGGTAACGCTCCTGGAGTCGCTCGTTGGGCGAGATCGAGCTCCGCACCACCACCTGGGCCTCGGCCGCCAGCCGCGCCGTCGGCTGCTCGCGGAACGCGCGGAACGTGTCCGTGGCCTGCTCGAGGTCCTCCCGCGCGGCCGGGTAAGCGCAGGTCAGCAGGCCGACCACCAGCCCGCCGACGATCGGGTCGACCCCCGACTGCCAGAACGCGACCCAGGTCGCGAGCCCGAGCACCAGGTAGGCCGGGCCGTTCCGGAACCCGCGCCTGGTGAGCACCCCGTAGACGACGAGCAGCGCGACGCCGATCAGCAGCGCCAGCCAGCGCACATGGCTGCTGTAGAAGATCGCGATGATCGCGAGCCCGGCTAGGTCGTCGACGACGGAGAAGGTCAGCAGGTAGGTCCGCACCCGGTCGGGCAGCCGCTTGCCGCCGACCAGGGCCAGCGCGCCGAGCGCGAACGCGGTGTCGGTCGACGCCGCCGCCCCCCAGCCGTGCGCGGTGCCGCGGCCGACGTTGAGCGCGAGGTAGATCGCGATCGGCACCAGCATGCCGCCGAGGCCGGCCAGGAACGGCAGCGCCACCCGGCTGCGCACCCGCAGCTCGCCCATGTCGAACTCGCGCCGCGCCTCCAGCCCGACGACAAGGAAGAACAGCGCCATCAGCCCGGAGTTGACGAACTGCCGCAGGTCCAGGTCCATCCCGTGGCCGGCCACCCGCACCGTCAGCATGGTCGACCACAGGCTCTCGTAGCTTCCGCCCGCCAGGTTGCTCCAGAGCAGCGCCACCACGGTCGCGCCCGCCAGCAGGGCGGCCGAACCGGTCTCGGTCCGCAGGAACTGGCGGAGCGGGGTCTTCCCGCTCGTCGACCACGCGGTGGAGGTAGCGGCAGCGACGGGTGTCGCGGGGCTGGCCTGTTGAGACTCGGTCATACCTCTATTGTCGGGGGTGGCTGGATTCGGCTGGACCGGGCGGGCCTCGTGCGACCGCGGTCGGCTCGCCCTAGTATCGCCCCATGGGTCACGATCAGCCGGCTGCGCCCGACGCTCGCGTCGCTGCCGCCGCCGCCCACTGGGGCAACCGATTCACCTCCAACGGCACCGACTACGGTGACTTCACCGCCACCCTGGCCAGGATCGGCCGCTGGGACGACTGGTGCCGCGAATGGGGCGTCACCGCCAGCCACTACGAGCAGTTGGCCGCAGGTGGCCGAGGCCGTCGGCCACCAGGAGACGGCCAACGGCGCCTGGCGGCGGGCCTCCCTCGCCTGGCACTGGGGCAAGTTCGTCTTCGTGGACGACCTCGCGCAGCAGCGCGCCGCCCACGAGCGCGCCGTCGCCTGCTATCGCCGGGCCGCCGCCGGGCTGACCCCGCCCGCGGAGCTCGTCCGCATCCCCTACAAGTCCACCCAGCTGGCCGCCTACCTGCGCGTTCCCGCCGCCCCGGGCCGCTCGGCGGCCCCGCCGGTGGTGATCATGGTCCCCGGCCTCGACTCGACCAAGGAGGAGCTCCAGGCCACGGCCGAGTACCTGCTCGCCCGGGGGATGGCCACGCTCGCGATCGACGGCCCGGGCCAGGGCGAGGCCGAATACGAGCTCCGCATCGAGCCGGCCTACGAGAAGGTCGCCACCGCCGTCGTCGACTACCTGGCCAGCCGGGCCGACGTCGACGGCGGTAACGTCGGGCTGTTCGGCATCAGCCTCGGCGGCTACTACGCCGCCCGCGCCGCCGCCCGCGAGAAACGGCTCCGGGCGGTCGTCGACCTGGCCGGACCGTACCGCTTCGACCTGGACTGGGACGAGCTGCCCGAGCAGACGAGGGCCACCTTCCGGGTCCGCTCCGGCGCCGCCAGCGACGACGAGGCGCGGGCGAAGGCCGGGACGCTCACCCTGGAGGAGGCGGCCGCCGAGATCACCACCCCGCTGCTCATCCTCGGCGGCGGCCGCGACCGGATCACCCCCGCCTACCACCAGGAGCGGCTGGCCAGCGAGGTCGCCTCGGCCGAGCTGCTGATGTACCCGGACGGCAGCCACGGCGTCACCAACCGCGCCTTCGAGTCCCGCTCCCGGCTGGCCGACTGGCTCGCCGACCGGCTGCTCGGATAGACGGGCAGGCAGACAGCGAGGCGGGGTGCAGATGTCGGATTCTGCTTGCACCCCGCCTCGCTATGCGCCGCCTCGCCTCGCGTTGCGGCCGCGATGCCTGCGCCGGGATCAGGCCGAGGGGCCGGTGCCCAGCGTCAGCGTGGTCGTGTGCGACTGACCGGAGGTGTCGGTCCAGGTAACGGTCACCTTGTTACCCGGGTGGAGCGGGATCAGCGCCTGGGAGATCTGGGTGCCGGTGGTCACCGCCGTGCCGTTGAGCGCGGTGATCACGTCGCCTTCGGTCAGGCCGGCCGCGGCGGCCGGGGTACCCGGCTGGGCGCCCGCGAGCTCAACGCCGGAGGACTGCCCGGTCGGGCCGGCGATCGCCACCCCCATGAACGCGGTCGCGCCGATGTGGACGGTGGACGACCCGTCGCCCGACTCGATCTGCTTGGCGACGGACAGCGCGGTGTCGATCGGGATCGCGTAGCCCTGGGTGGTGGTCCCGTTCCCGGACGATGACGAGCCGGAGGCACCCGAGGAGCCCGAGGAACCGGAAGATCCGGAGCCCCCGAAGCCGCCGCCGGAACCCCCGGAGCCGCCCGAGGAGCCCCCGAAGCCGCCGTTCCCCGCGCCGCCGAACGTGTAGTTGGTCGACGCGGCGGTGTCCATGCCGACGACCTGGCCGTGCGAGTTGACCAGCGGCCCGCCCGAGTCGCCGGGCTGGATTCCCGCATTGGTCTCGATCAAACCAGTCAGCTGCTCAGAGGTTCCTGAGGATTCGTCCGAGGCGGTGATCGACTGGTTGAGCGCGGTCACCGACCCCGTCGCGACCGACGGGGTGCCGTCGAGGCCTTCGGCGTTGCCCAGCGCCACCACCGAGTTGCCCACCCCGACGGTGCTCGAATCGCCCAGGTTGGCCGTGGTCAGGCCGGACGCCCCGGTCAGCTGCAGGACCGCGACGTCCTTGGACTCGTCGTAGCCGACGACGGTCGCCTTGTAGGTCTTGCCGTTGCCGATGTCGGTCACCGACACCGAGGTGGCGCCGTTGATCACGTGGTTGTTGGTGAGGATCTCACCGCCCGCGGTCAGCACGATGCCGGTGCCCTTGGCGGTGGCCTGCTGGTAGCCGAGGGTTGAGGTCACGTCGACCAGGCCGGGGTCAATCTTGCTGGCGATCTGGGAGGTCGACAGCCCCGACGTGGAGGTCGCCGCCGCCCCGGCCCCCGTGCTTGACCCGCCTGTCAGCCCGACCGCTGCGCCGGCCCCGAGCGCGGCCGCGACCACGGCCGTCGCGGTCAGGCCGAGCGCGTGTCTGGCCCGGTGCCGCCGCGGCGGCTCCGGCACCGGGTACGCGCCGCCCGGGCCGTAGGAGTACTGGCCGTGCGGGTACTGTCCGAAAGGCTCACTCATTGGTACTGCCACCCCGAATCCTGTTCGTGGCTGCTGCTCACTGGTTACAGGTAACAGAATCGCCCGCCAACCTGGGCGCACCCCGAAGGGACCATCAGTCCAACCTACTGGTTACCTGAGCGTTATCTCAGGACCCGAAGGCGAGGGGCGCGCCCGGTTCTCCGCCGTATCCGCTCATAACCAGCGCTCGGACCCCCGGACCCCATTCCGCGCGCCCGGTTCGTTCGTGATAACAGCAACAAGCAAGATCAAAAGCTAGGTTTTCCCGAACGGACCCGGCCGACTCCCCGTCGCTCCATCGCGTCTGGCGCGACGGGGAGTCGTCGGCCGGGGCCGGCGTCCGCCCGGTCCCCCCGCTACAGCAGCGCGGCCGGCTTCTCGGCGTCGTCCCGCAGGTGCTCGTCGAGCTCCCGCCCGCCGCGGGACAGCGCGAACAGGACCGCCCCGACGATGAACACGACGACCATGACGACCAGCGTGATCCAGTCGAGGTTGAACAGCGCCCCGCGCGGGCTCGACAGGCCGGTCGGCGCGACCATGTCGATGAACATCACCAGCAGGTACAGCCCGGCCACGATGATGACCGGCCACCCCCAGCGGCCGAGGGTGAACTTGCCCTCCGGCTTCCAGCCGCGCGCCCGCGCGATCCCGGCCCCGATCACCGTCAGCAGGAACGACAGGTAGATGCCGCTGGTGCCGAACGAGATCAGCGAGGTGAGCACGTTGACGTTGCCCGGGTAGGTGAACCACAGGATCTGCACGTTGTGCGACGGCGTCGCGAACTCGAACAGCACGAACAGCGCGGTGATCACCGCGCCCGCCAGCAGCGCGTTGACCGGCGTCTTGAACCGCGGGTGGACCTTGGCGATGCTCTTGGCGGCCGGCAGCGCGCCGTCGCGGGCGTAGGAGAACATCAGCCGGCTGCCCGCCCCCTGGACCGAGGAGCCGCAGGAGAAGAACGCGAAGATCAGCAGCAGCAGCGCCACGTCCTGCAGCCAGGCCGGCAGCTGGGCCAGGATGTACGGCACGCCCGCGCCCACTTGCTCGACCGCGGCGATGCCGCCCTTGGTCGGGATCGACAGCAGCAGCGCGGCGATGATGATGAACGACGCGACCCCGCCCCAGATCAGCGCGTGCCGCATCGCCCGCGGCACCTGCCGGCCGGCGTCCTTGGTCTCCTCGGAGATGTCGCCCGCCGACTCGAACCCGTAGAAGATGTAGACCGGCGCCAGCACCGCGATCATCAGCGCGCCGAATTCCGAGCCGCTGAAGTTGAGCCCGAGCGCGTTGGTCTTCACGTTCTGCGCACCCTGGGTGGTGAACAGGTAGCCGACGCCGTGGTGGAACCCGTGGATGGCGAGCACGATCGCCAGGCCGAGGGTGCCGAGGATCTCGACGTACACGCCGAACCGGGCGATCAGGCCCATGACGTTGGCGCCGGTGATGTTCAGGGTGGACTGGATGGTGAGCAGCACCAGCACCACGATCAGGATCGTGACGTGACTGCTCGGGTTGAAACATCGTGCACTTATGTGGCGCTTGTGCCAAGAGCGCGCCGACTGAGGTCAACATCTCAATTTGCACATCTAAAATCTGATGTTAGATGTTTTACGCGAAGATCCCTTTGCGATAAAGGTTGCGCTCCGTCCGGCTGCGCTCCGTAAAGTTGTCCGGAACGGATGCGTGGCGGCTCGTATACGAACAATTACCCCCTTTCGCTGAGGAGCGTGTGTTGAGCGCAGAGAGCGTCCCTGACCCGGCCGGACGTGGGGCAGCCGCGGCTGACCAGCTCGGCCGGCTCGCCGACGAGTACGTCGACGACCTGGCCCGGCGGCACCCGGACATCGCCACCGAGCTGGGCGATCACCGATTCGACGAGCTGCTGCCGGACCGGTCGGAGGCGGCGCTGGCGGACGAGCGGCGCGCTCTCGACGCCTTCGCCGCCCGGCTGACCGATCTGGACGGGCCCGCCCTCGAGCCGGAGCTGCGGGTGGACGCCGCGCTGATGGCGGGCGACCTGGCGCGCCGCCTGTTCGAGATCGAGGAGCTGCGCGAGCAGACCTGGAACCCGCTCCTCGCCAACCCCGGCTCGGCGCTCTACATGCTGCTGGCGCGGGACTACGCGCCGTTGCCCGACCGGCTGCACTCGCTGGCCGGCCGTCTGTCGCGGGTGCCGGATGCGCTGGCGGCGGCCCGCGCCAGCCTCGGGCGGATGCCGAAGGTTCACCTGGAGACCGCGATCACCCAGTTCGACGGGACGATCGCGCTGGTCACGAAGGCGGCCGCCGACCCCGGCGGGGCCAATGCAGGCGGGGCCGATGCCGTCCGGGCCGATGCGGTGGGGGCCGGCGCGGCGGCGGCCGACGTCGACCGGGCCCGGCCGGCCGCGCTCGACGCGCTGGCGGCGCACCGCGACTGGCTGGCCGGCCGGCTGGCCGAGCTCTCCGCGGCGGAGCGCCCGGGCTCAGCCGGGGCGGACGGCTCGGACGGCTTCGCCGACCCCCGGCTCGGCCCGGAGCTGTTCTCCCGCAAGCTCTCGCTCACCCTGCAGGCCGCGGCCGACGCCGACGCGATCCTGGCCCGGGCCGAGGCCGACCTCGAGCGGGTCACCGAGGAGATCACCCGGGTCGCGGCCGGCCTCGGCGGGACGCCGCGCGAGGTCCTCGGCCGGCTCGGCGCGGCCGCCCCCGATGAGTCGACGATCCTCGCCTTCTGCGCCCAGGCGCTGGCCGCGCAGACGGCCTTCGTCCGCGACCACGACCTGGTCACGGTCTACGATGACCCGGTCGAGCTGATCGACATGCCGGAGATCAACCGGGGCGTGGCGGTCGCCTACTGCGACCCGCCGGGGCCGCTCGAGCTGACCCCGCTGCCGACGTTCATCGCGGTCTCGCCGACGCCGTCCGACTGGTCGGCCGACCGGGTCGCCTCGTTCTACCGCGAGTACAACCGGCACATGGTGCACAACCTGATGGTGCACGAGGCGATGCCCGGCCATTACCTGCAGCTCGGGCACGCGCGGCGGTTCGCCGGCTCGACCCGGGTGCGGGCCGCGCTCTGGTCGGGCTCGTTCGTCGAGGGCTGGGCGGTCTACGCCGAGGAGCTGATGGCCGACCACGGCTACCCGGGCGAGGGCGACGCCGCCGCGGTGCGGATGCAGCAGCTGAAGATGCAGCTCCGCATGGTCATCAACGCGATTCTGGACGCGCGGGTGCACGCCCACGGGATGACCGAGGCGCAGGCGCTGGCGCTGATGACCGAGCGCGGCTTCCAGGAAGAGGGCGAGGCGGCCGGCAAGTGGCGCCGCGCGCAACTCACCTCGGCCCAGCTGTCCACCTACTACGTCGGCTACACGGAGGTCTCAGACCTCGCCGCCGAGCTCGCCAAGACCGGCCTGGAGGCCAGGGAGCTGCACGACCGGATGCTAGCCCACGGCTCCCCGCCCGCCCGCCTCCTCCGCACCCTCCTCTAACCCCATCCCCCCACCCCCCCCGCACCCCCACCCCGCACCCGCACCCCCGCCCCCACCCGCCGCCCCCGCCCTCACCCCCGCCCGCACCCCCCACCCCACCCACATGTGCCAAATGCGCCTTTGGGCCGGCAAGAGTGAGCCCAAAGGCGCACTTGGCACATTGCCACGGCCGGCTACGCCAGCTTCAGCAGGCGGGCGGCGTTCTCCCCGGCCACCTTCGCCTTGTCGGCCGGCGAGATCGGCAGCGCGTCGAGCAGCGCCCGGCCGCGGGCGTTGGGGCTGAACGGGTAGTCCACGCTGAACAGCACCCGGTCCACCCCGAAGACCGACAGCGCGCACAGCACCGGCGGCAGGCTGAACATGCCGCTGGTCGTCACCCAGAAGTGCCGCAGGAAGTACGCCGAGGCCGGTTCTGGCAGCCCCGAGACCGACGGCGGCATCATGTCGTCGATCCGGCCGAGCATGAACGGGATCATCTCGCCGCAGTGCCCGATGATCACCCGGAGCCCGGGATGCCGGTCGAACGCGCCGGAAACCACCAGCCGCAGCGCGTGCAGCCCCGCCTCCGCGTGCCAGCCCCAGGCGTTGGTGGCGAGCGCGCCCGCGGCCGGCCCGGGCAGCCCGTCGTAGAACGCGGCCCGCACGCCCGCCGGAGGCGGGGCCGGGTGCAGGTACAGGGGCACGTCGAGCGACTCGAAGCGCGCCAGCAGCGGCGCGAACGACGGGTCGTCGAGGAACAGCCCGTTGGTTCCGAGGGTGGAGTTGACCAGCCCGCCCGCCAACCCGAGCTCGCCGACCGCCCGCGCCAGCTCGTCCGCCGCCGCCGCGGGCGACCCGGTCGGCAGGGTCGCGAACCCGGCCAGCCGGGCCGGGTGCCGGCCGATGGCCGAGGCCAGGTAGTCATTGGCCCGCCGCGCGGCAGCGACGCCGCCCGCACCGCGGGGATCGCCGGCGGCCGGCAGCGCCTGGGCGGCGGGCTGGGCGTGCGAGAGGACCTGCAGATCGATCCCGGCCGCGTCCATGTCGGCGATCCGCGCGTCGCCGAGATCGCGGAGCGCCGCGTCGAGCTCGGCGCCGCCCGCGCGCGCCAGCACGCCGGTCCCGGGCGGGGCGGCTAGCTCGGGCGTCCAGAAGTGCTCTTCGAGGGCAATGGTTCGCATTACGCCATCCTTGCCGGCTCAGTGGGATTCGGCGTCCTCGAGCTCGCCGGCGCCATCGGCGGGCTGCCCGGTCGGCATCCGGAACCCGGGCAGCGGCGACGGCAGCAGCAGCAGCGCGCCCGCGACCCCGCCCGCGACCGCGACCCAGAGCGCGGGCCGGAGCCCGGCCGAGGCGCCGAGCGCCCCGCCGATCAGCGCGCCGGCCGGCCGGGTGCCGTAGTTGATCGCCTGGAACGCGCCCGCCACCCGCGACCGCATCGTGTCCGGGATGACCATCGCGAAGATCGCGGCGATCGAGATGTCGAGCGCCATCACCCCGAACCCGCTCGCGAACTCGGCCGCGAACAGCATCAGCAGCACCGTGACGCCGTGCACGCTGGCGGCCAGCGGCACCAGCGCCAGCGGCAGCGTGAAGACGAAGCACCCGACCACGTAGACGAGCCCGATGCCGAGCCGGTTCCCCAGCCGCTTGGCGGTCACCGAGGCGATCATCCCGCCGACCGCGCCCGCCCCGATCACCACGCCCGAGCACTCCCGGGCGCACATGCAGCTCGCGCACCGCGTAGAGCATGAACAGCGCGCTGAACATCATGTTGAAGAAGTTGATCACCGCCACCCCGGTCAGCGACGCCCGGATGATGGGGGAGCGCGCGACGAACCGGAGCCCGGCCGTGACCCCGTCGGCGCCGTCGGACGAGGGCGGCTCGGCCGGCCTGATCATCGCCAGCTGGACCGCCGAGCCGAGGAACGACAGCGCGTCCGCGACGACCGCGAACGGCGCCGTCAGCGCCTCGACCAGCAGGCCGCCGACGGACGGACCGCCCATGAACGAGAACGCGCGGCTGCCGTAGATCAGCGACTGCCCGTCGACGTAGGCGTCCGGCGCCACGATCGACACGAACAGCGTGCCGTCCGACACGGTGAACAGCACCGACAGCGCGCCCGCGATGAACGTCACCGCGTACATCTGCGCCAGCGTCAGCACGTGCAGCGCGTAGCAGAGCGGGATCGTGGCCAGCGCCGCCGCCCGGCCCAGGTCGGCCAGGATCATCGCCATCCGCCGCTTGCCCCGCCGGTCCACCCACGCCCCCGCGTGCAGCGCGAACAGCAGGCTGGGGAGCCACTGCAGCGCGGTCAGGTACCCCATCGAGGCGGCCCCGGCGTGCAGCACAAGCACCGCGGTGAGCGGCAGCGCAACTGACGAGATCTGGTCGCCGAACATCGACACCGTCGAAGCGCCCCAGTATCGCCGGAACACCCGATCTCGCAGCAACGGCGGAACCAGGCCGCCCAGTCCCGCCCACAAATTCATAGCTATCGAAGCGTAACCGGATAAAGGGGACAACGCACTAGATTGCTCCCCCTGCAACTTGCGCCCGCTTGCGCCCCGGCGCCAGGAGCCAACAACCCCAAACGCGACCTGTCACCCGCGCCATCGACCCCCCGACGCGCCCGGTCGGCTACGCCATCGACCCAAATAGACGCGGGCGACAGATGCCGCACGATGTCGATGGCGTAGCCGACAGGCTCCGCCACCAATTGACGCGCCGCACATTTCGGATATTTACCGATATAAGCGCAGTAATTCGGCTACTCGGCGGCCGATTCGGCCGCCTGTGTCTCGCCGGCGCCGCTCCTCGTCCGGTCGCCGAGGCCCTCAAAGGCATCGGGCGACGTCGATGGCGTCGGCCACGGCTCCAGCGCCCACTCGCGCGGCTCGGTCAGCGCCTCCCGGGCCGCCATGAAGAGCAGGTACGGGATGAGGTCGACCGACCGGCGCAGGCACCACGAGGTGCCCTTGGTGGCCATCCAGACCAGGTCGTCGCGCCGGGACGCGACCGGGCCGGTCGGCTCCGGCTCGGGCCGGGCGGCCAGCTCGTGGTCGGTCGCGGCGAGCCGGTCCCAGAATCGGCACGCGATCAGCCGGTGCCCGCGCTCGTTGGGGTGCAGCCGGTCCACCGACCAGTTCCGCCGGTCGTACGTCTCCGGGTCGCCCGACGCGTCCCAGTGCAGGGTGCCGAAGTGCGCGGCGATCTTGTCGAGCTCGGCGTTAACGGCGCGCATCCGCCTGGTCAGCGGTCGGGCGAGCCCGCTCGGCAGCCCGAACATCTGCGCCGGGTCGGGCAGCCGCATCGTCAGCACGGTCGCGCCGCTGGCGGTCAGCGCGGCGACCGTCCGCGCGGTGGCCTGGCCGGTCCGCACCGGGTCGAAGCCGGCCCGGAGGGTGTCGTTGATCCCGACGACGACGCTGGCGATCTCCGGCCGCAGCTCGAGCGCGGCCGGCAGCTGGTCGCGCTCGACGTGCTTGGCCTGCGCGCCGCGGACCGCGAGGTTGTGCAACTGCGCGCCCGTCACCCCGGCCGCCAGGTACTGCACCCAGCCGCGCCAGCCCCCACCCGGAGCGGGGTCGCCCATGCCCATGGTGATCGAGTCACCGAGAGTCACGATCCGAGTCATGCCTGCACCTGCCCGAGATAACGAGGGACTGTGTACGTAGATAGCTGGGGTTCGGCTGGCCTGGACGCCGGACAGCCCCGGGGTCTGAGTCAAACCGCCGGCTCACGCCGCCGCCAGCCGGGTGGCCGGCGCCGCATCGTCGATCACGGCCTCGTAGTGGTCGAGCAGCTCGTCGGTCAGCGCGGACCAGGTGCGGCCGAGCACCCGGCGCCGCGCCGCGTGGCTGAACTGCGCTCGCAGCGCCGGGTCGGCCGCGAGTTTGGTCACCGCCGCGGTGAGCGGACCCGGGTCGCCGGGCGGGACCAGATAGCCGGTCACGCCGTCGGCGACCAGGTCGAGCGGGCCGCCGGCGGCGGGCGCGACGACCGGCAGGCCGCTCGCCGCCGCCTCCTGGATGGTCTGGCCGAACGTCTCGAACGGCCCGGTGTGCACGAAGACGTCGAGGCTGGCGTAGACCCTGGCCAGATCCTCGCCGTGCCGCATCCCGAGGAAGGTCGCCGTCGGCAGCACGGCCCGCAGGTCCGCCTCCATCGGGCCGCCGCCGGTGACCGCGAGCCGCACCCCCGGCAGGCCCGCCAGCGCGGCCAGCAGGTCGACCCGCTTCTCGGCCGCCAGCCGCCCGACGTAGCCGACGATCACCTCGCCCCCCGGCGCGATCTCGGCCCGCAGCCGGTCGTCGCGCCGGGCTGGGTGGAATCGCTCGGCGTCGACCCCGCGGCCCCACAACTCGACCCGCTCGAGACCGTGCGCGCGCAGGTCGGCCGCGGTCACGCTGGACGGGGCGAGGGTGCGTCCGGCCGTGTTGTGGATGTCGCGCAGCCAGCGCCAGGCGAACGCCACCGTGGGCCTGCCCAGGTGATACGCGCGAGCGTAGTTCGGCAGGTCGGTCTGGTAGACGGCGACCATCGGCAGGTCCATCGCCCTGGCCACCCGGCTGCCCCACGCGCCGAGGGCGACCGGGCTGGCCAGGTGGACGACCTCAGTCCCGTGCCGGGCGATGGCGCGGCGGGTCTTCGGCGTCGGCAGGCCGAGCCGGAAGGTGGGGTAGCCGGGGACGGGGACGGACGGCACCCGTTCGACCGGGTAGGGGAGCGCGCCGTCGGCGTCGGTGGTGTCGTGCGCGGACTCCGGGGCGATGACGAGCGGGTGATGGCCCTTGCGGACGAGGTTCTCCGCCACGCGCACTACGCAGTTTGCGACGCCATTAACGTCAGGCGGGAAGGACTCCGTAATGATCGCGATCCTCATGTCTTCAAGATCGCCCGTGCGCTGTTCGAAATGAGCCACAGCGCCGTTACGTGCAAACGAACTATTAATGACAATTAACGATGGGCCCCCGCCGTCAGTAGCCGGGGCTGACCGGATGCCACACGGTCTTGCTCTCCAGCGTGGCGAACATCCGGTCGAGGCCGGGTTCGGCCGTCCAGCCGGCGGCGGGCAGCCGCACCACCCGCTTGAGCGTTCCCGCCGCCGCCACCGCCAGATCGTCGGCGAGCGCGCCGGGAGCGCCGGCCAGGTCGATCGCGTTCACGTCCTGGTGGGCCGCGAGCCAGGGCGCCACCTCGGCGACCTCGCCGGTGAGCACGTTCACCACCCCGTCGGGCAGCCGGGCGGCGGCGCACACCTCGGCCAGGCCGAGGGCGGCCAGCGGGTACCGTTCGCTGGCGACCACGACGGACGTGTTGCCGCCCGCGATCGCGGGCGCGAGCACGCTGACCAGCCCGAGCAGCGGGCTGTCCTGCGGGGCGAGCACCGCCACCACGCCGGCCGGCTCGGGCACCGTGATGTTGACGTAGGGGCCGGTCACCGCGTTGGCGCCGCCGCGCACCTGGGCGATCTTGTCGGTCCAGCCGGTGTACCAGAACCACCGGTCCACCGCCGCGTCCACCTCGGCGTAGGCGGCGGCGGCCGGGACCCCGAGGGCGCGGCCGACCTCGACCGCGAACCGGTCGCGGTGCTCGGCGATGATCTCGGCGACCCGGTACAGCTGCTGCCCCCGGTGATAGGCGCTCGCGCCCGACCACTCGGCGAACGCCGTGCGCGCGGCCGCCACCGCATCGCGGACGTCGCGGCCGGAGGCAAGCGCGGCGTTGGCCAGGAACGCGCCGTCCGCGCCGCGGACCTCGAACGTGCGGCCGCTCTCCGAGCGGCGGAACGCGCCGCCGATGCGGAGCCGGTAGGTGGTGCGGAGGGGGGTCAGGTCAGACATCGACCCCGCCGGGCACGTCCGCGGCGGGACCGTCGAGGTACGCCTCGAGCCCGTGCCTGCCGCCCTCCCGGCCGAAGCCGGCCTCCCGGTAGCCGCCGAACGGCGCCGCCGGGTCGAACCGGTTGAAGGCGTTCGTCCAGACCACCCCGGTGCGCAGCCGCGACGCCAGCCAGCCGGCCAGGGCGCCCCGCTGAGTCCAGACCCCGGCCGCCAGCCCGTAGCGGGTGCCGCCGGCCCGCTCCGCAGCCTCGGCCGGCGAGTCGAACGTCGAGATCGTCAGCACCGGCCCCGCCAGCTCCGCGCTGCCGATCCCGTGCGCGTCCGTCACCTCGGTGAACGCCGTCGCCGGGAACCAGAACCCTCGGTCCGGCAGCGCGCACGGCGGCGACCAGGGCCGCGCCCCCTCCGCCTCGCCCGAGGCGACCAGCTCGGTGATCTTGTCGAGCTGGGCGCGGGAGATGACCGCGCCGACGTCGGTGTTGACGTCAAGCGGGTCGCCCATCCGCAGCGCGCCCATCCGGCGCCTGAGGGCCGCGACCAGCTCGTCGCGGACCGGGGTCTGAACCAGCACCCGCGACCCCGCGCAGCCCACGTGGCCCTGATCGACGAACACCCCGGCGACGATCGCGCCGGCCGCCGCCTCGATGTCGGCGTCCGAGCAGACGATGTTCACCGCGGTCCCGCCGAGCTTGAGGGTCAGCGGCTTGCCCGACAGCGCGCAGGCCTTGGCGATCTCCTTGCCGACCTCGGCCGACCCGGTGAACGCGACCTTGTCGAGCCCCGGATGGCCCGCCACCAGCTGACCGGTGGTGCCATCGCCGGTCACCACGTTGACGACCCCGGGCGGCAGGTCGGCCTGGCGGCAGATCTCGGCGAACGCCAGCGCGGTCAGCGGGGTGGCCTCGGAGGGCTTCAGGATGACGGTGTTCCCGCAGGCGAGGGCGGGCGCGATCTGCCACGCGAGCATCAGCAGGGGCGAGCTCCAGGAAATGACCTGGCCGACCACGCCGAGCGGCCGAGGCGACGGCCCGAACCCGGCGTACCCGAGCTTGTCGGCCCAGCCGGCATGGTAGAAGAAGTGCGCCGCCGCCAGCTGGACGTCCACCTCGCGGGTCTGCCTGATCGGCCGGCCGCCGTCGAGCGTCTCAAGGAAGGCGAGCTCGCCCGCCCGCTCCCTGATGAGCCGGGCGATCGTGAACAGGTACCTGGACCGAGCCCGTCCCGGCATCGCCGACCAGACCCGCTCGTAGGCCTGCCGGGCGGCGAGGACCGCCCGGTCGACGTCCTCGGTCGCCCCGTGCGTCACCTCGGCCAGAACTTCCTCGCTGGCGGGCGAGATCGTCTTGAACACCGATGCCCCGGCCGCGAACGAGCCCCCGATGAACAGCCCGTAGGAGTCGCGCAAGGAAGCAAGCGCGCGCGTCTCCGGGGCTGCAGCGTACTCAAACCGCATAAGTTCAAACCCACTGTCCAGTCCGCCGTCAGGAAGCGGGCGGGCTTGACCCCGACCTGCCGTACGCCCCGCCCCGCATGCCAGCCATCAAGCATCGCGAGCGTGACCGGAAGCTTAACAGCGGCCGCCACCACGCGGGCGGCTGTCTGGCCGAACTCACCCTCGGACGGCGTCCTCGATGACCCGCCCGAACGCCACCACCTGCTCCTCCGAACCGCCGATGACCTGCATAGACGCGATCACGTCGGCGGACCTAGGCGAAGGGACCGGCAGCGACAACGCCGGCAGGCCGGCCAGGTTGGCGGCCACGGTGAGCGCGGTCAGCGAAAAGCCGCGCGAGCCGAGCAGCGGCGGGGTGCCCGCGAGCGTCGGCAGCACCAGCACCGGGAAGTCGGCCAGCAGCGACTCCAGGGTGTCGCGGGTCGCCGCCCTGATCCGTTCGGCGGCCGCCCGGTCGGCGCGCCCCAGCCGGGCGCCGCGCTCCAGGTTCCGCCGCACGTGCGGGCTGAGCTGCTTGAGGTACTGCATCAGGTAGGCGTTGACGCGGAACGCCTCGGAGTCGATGATGACCCCGGCCGCCTCGAGCAGCTCGCCGACGTCGAGGGCGGGCAGCGGTGTCACCGCGACCCCGGCCGCGCGCAGGGCCTGGTCGACCGCGGCGTCCACGGCCGGGTCGACCCCGCCGTCCAGGCCGACCGCGGCCAGGCGGCCCGCCACCAGGGCGGCGGGCGCGGCCGGGGTCGTGAAGGTGGGCTCGAGCAGCCGCATCCCGAGCACGACGGCGGCCATGTCGGCGCCCAGGGCACCGACGGTGTCCAGCGAGGGGGCGAGCGGGTAGACGCCCTTGACCGAGATCCGGCCGTACGCGGTCTTCAGCCCGGTGATCCCGCAGCAGGCGGCCGGGATGCGGACCGACCCGCCGGTGTCGGTGCCGAAGCCGACGTCGGCCTCCCCGGTCGCGACCGCCACCGCCGACCCGGACGACGACCCGCCCGGCAGCCGCCGGGGATCGCGCGGGTTCACCGGGGTGCCCGACCAGTGGTTCACCCCGTTGGCCGACCAGCACAGCTCGGTCAGCCCGGTCTTGCCGACGATCCGCGCGCCGCCCTCGCGAGCGGACGCGACCACCGCCGCGTCGATCTCGGCGGGCTCGGCCATCTCGGCCACGACGGGACACCCCGCCGTGGTCGGCACACCCGCCACGTCGATGCAGTCCTTCACCGCGAGCCGCGGGCCCTGACCGTCGTTGGCCAGGCGCAGCACCCAGGTACCCATCTATCCATCATCGCCCGATTAGCCGAAAAGGCGACGCGCCGGAGCAACGGAATTCGACAACTGTGATTGGCGTTGTGCCCGGTCGGCGGCCGGCCGGCCGCCCATACCGGGTCATAGCGATGGCCGGCCACCCCCGCCAGCCGCCCAAGGCCAGCCACCCAAGGCAGCGACCGATCACCCCCACCGCCACCGCAACGCCGCAGGCTGCCGCTAAGCTGTCCGTTATGCGTTCGGCCAGGGTAGCGGTGGTGCTCGACGTCTGCTGCGTGCTCATCTTCGTGATCATCGGCCGGGCCAGCCACACCAAGGGCGAGACCCTGGCCGGCATCGCCTCCACCTCCTGGCCGTTCCTGGCCGGGCTCGGCGTCGGCTGGCTGGCGGCGCGCGGCTGGCGTCGCCCGCTGGCGATCCGCCCCGAGGGGCTGACGATCTGGCTGTGCACGGTGGCGCTGGGCATGGTCCTGCGGGTCGTCTCCGGCCAGGGCACCGCGGTCGCGTTCATCGCCGTCGCGCTCGTGTTCCTGGCCCTGTTCCTGCTCGGCTGGCGGCTGCTCGCCCGGCTGGCCGCGCTGGCAAAGCGGACCCAGGCGACCCACGCGGCCCGCCGCTAGGCGGGTGCGTCCCCCAGGGCCGGGATGATCTCGCCCGCGATCAGCTCCAGGTGCTCGACGTTGTCATGCAGCGGGGTGAAGAGGATCATCTCCGCCCCCGCCTCGATCACCGCCCGGACGCCGTCCACGCACTCCGCGACCGTGCCCGCCACCGCCGCCGCCTCGATCGCGGGCACCCGGGCCCCGTAGACGGCGGCAAGCGCGTCGTTCATCCGGTCCCGCGCCCGCTCGCCCGACGACCGGTCGACCCCGAGGTACACCCGCTTGGCGATCGGGAACTCGCCCGGCCCGAACCCGACCGACCGACCGCCGAAATCCTCCGCCAGCGTCGAGCGGACCACCGAGACCTGCGACGCGAACGCGGACGTGGCCGAGGACCCGGCGCCGAAGAACCCGTCGCACAACCCCACCCCGCGCCGCACCGCACTCGGCGCGGACCCGCCGAACCAGAGCCGCGGATAGGGCTTCTGATACGGCTTGGGCTCCATGGCGGCGTCCTTGAGCTGCCAGAACTCGCCGTCGAAGGTCACCGACGGCTCCGTCCAGAGCGCCTTCATCAGCGCCACTCCCTCGGTGAAGCGCGGCAGCCAGCGCTCGGCCGACATCCCGAACGCGGCGAACGGCCGCCGCGGCCCGCCGGACCCGATCCCGACCTCCAGCCGGCCGCCCGACAGCTGGTCGAGCGACGCCAGCGCCTTGGCCAGGTGGGCCGGGGTGTGCAGGGTGGTCACGAACACGGTGCAGCCGAGCCGCAACGTCGACGTGCACGCCGCCGCGTACGTCATGACCTCAAGCGGCGCCAGCTGCGGGGCGGCGCCGAGCACCATCTCCTGCGTCCACGCGCTGTCGAAGACCCCGAGTTCCTCGGCCCGCGCGAGATACGACGTGAAGTCCGAGGGGGAGAACGATCCGTCCGGGTAGAGCTGCGGAATTCCAATCGCGAACCTCATGCCAGCATCCTAGGCCGGGCCCCGGCGGGGCCGCCGAAGGCGGGGCCCCCGGATGCCCGGAGTCAGAGTGTGATCGTTGTCCTACGTCCTCCTGGTTTCACCGATGCATGCAGGAGACTAGCGTTTGGGTATAGACCTCTGGACCCCAACGGGGCGGTGCCACGGCCGGCGATCCCAGCCGTACATCCATGTACGCGTCCCGTAACAGAACGTGAAAGGGACCGCGAATGCCTGAAGCATCGGTCGCCAATAGCAAAGTCGCGCTGCACTACAACGACAGCGCTGAGCTTGACCTGCCCGTCAAGCACGCCACCGAGGGATCCGACGGGATCGAGGTGACGAAGGTGCTGTCGACGACCGGCATGGTCACCCTCGACCCCGGCTTCGTCAACACCGCCGCCTGTTCCTCGGACATCACCTACATCGACGGCGACGCCGGGATCCTGCGCTACCGGGGCTACCCGATCGAGCAGCTGGCCGAGAAGTCGAGCTTCCTCGAGGTTAGCTACCTGCTGTTCTACGGGGCCCTGCCCACCGCCGACGAGCTGGCCGACTTCACCGAGAAGGTCACCCACCACACGCTGCTCGACGAGGACTTCAAGACGTTCTTCAGCGCCTTCCCGCGCACCGCGCACCCGATGGCGGTGCTGTCGTCGGCGGTGTCGGCGCTGTCCAGCTTCTACCCGGGTCACCTGGACCCGCACAACGACGCGGACGTCGACCTGTCCATGATCCGGCTGCTGGCGAAGCTGCCGACGCTGGGCGCGTACTTCTACAAGCGCTCGATCGGCCAGCCGTACCTGTACCCGGACAACTCGCTCACGCTGACGGAGAACTTCCTGCGGATGACCTTCGGCCTCCCGGTCGAGGACTACCAGGTCGACCCGGAGGTCGCCAAGGCCCTGGACATGCTGTTCGTGCTGCACGCCGACCACGAGCAGAACTGCTCCACCTCGACCGTGCGCGTGGTCGGCTCGAGCGAGGCGAACGTGTTCGCCAGCATCTCGGCCGGGGTGCACGCGCTGTCCGGCCCGCTCCACGGCGGCGCCAACGCGGCCGTCCTCGACATGCTCGAGGACATCCGCGAGCAGGGCGGGGACGTGAGCTCGTACGTCGCCCGGGTGAAGAACAAGGAAGCCGGCGTCAAGCTGATGGGCTTCGGCCACCGGGTCTACAAGAACTACGACCCGCGCGCCCGCATCGTCAAGGCCGCCGCCGACCGGCTGCTGCCCAAGCTCGCGCCGAACGACCACCTGCTCGACCTGGCCATGCAGCTCGAGGAAGTGGCGCTGAAGGACGACTACTTCATCAGCCGCAAGCTGTACCCGAACGTCGACTTCTACACCGGCCTGATCTACCGCGCGATGGGCTTCCCGACCGACATGTTCACCGTGCTGTTCGCGATCGGCCGCCTGCCCGGCTGGCTCGCGCACTACAAGGAGATGCTGCACGACCCGGCGACCAAGATCGCCCGCCCGCGTCAGGTCTACACCGGCCCGGTCGAGCGCGACTTCGTCGCCATGGAGAAGCGCTAGGCGCTCCCGGGCAAGCCGCCCGGACCCCGACGAGGAACCCCGCGACCGTTCGGACAAGCGATTTTGATCTTCGCTTTTCCGGACGTCGGCGGGGTTCTCGCGTTCAAAATCAAGATCAAGATCGCCACACCCAGTTTCCCTAACGGACCGTTGCGCTGCCTGGCCCGGCCCACTACCCCCGATCAGCGGATAACGTGAGGCCGTGAGCGAGGAGCCGACAGCGGCGGCGGAGGTGTCGGCCCACCCGGCCGACCGGACCGCCACCGCGCCAGAAGCAACGCACGCCAGCGACGCCGCCCGGGCCGGTGAACCGGCTCAGCCCGGCGACCCGGCCGCCGAGGACGAGGATCCGGTCAAGGCCAAGGACCCGTGGGCCAACGCGAACCTGCCCTGGCAGGGCAGGCCGCGCCGGGTGGACATCCTCTGCTGGGGCGCGATCACGCTCAGCGGGATCTACTACCTGTGCCTGCTGCCGTTCCGCGCCAGCCTGGTCGGCACCCACCCGCTCGTCTCGGTGGTGCTGAACGGCTCCTCCGAGGCGATCGTGTCGGCCGCCGCGTTCGCCAGCAAGGGGCACGGCTCGCTGGCGGTGCTGCTGATCCTCGGGGTCATCGGCACGATGAAGTTCGACATCATCTACTGGTGGGCCGGCCGGCTCTGGGGCGAGCGGGTCATCCAGCTCTTCTCCGGCCGGGGCAAGCGGAGCCAGAAGTTCGTCGCCCGGGTCAACCGCTCTGGCCGCTGGCTGACCTGGCCCGCGGTCGTGCTGTCGCCGTTCCTGCCGATCCCGAACGCGCTCGTCTACGCGGCGGCGGGCTGGACCGGGATGAGCTGGGTGACATTCCTCATCCTGGACGCGATCGGCTCGCTGGGCTTGGTCGGCCTGCTGGCGGGCCTGGGGTGGGCGCTGGGGCAGAGCGCGATCAACGTGGCGCAGGAAATATCCAAGTACGGGCTGTGGGTCACGATCGCCATCGTGGTGCTTGTGGTGGCCGCACAAATGCGGAGTGCAAAAGCACGGAGCTAGATGCACGGCAAAATGCACGTGCATCTGGCCTTGCGGCTGCATGAGCTTTGCGGCAAGATGTGTAGCGCGTCGATCACCCGGACGGCGCTGGACGCTCCTCGGGGTTGCCATGAGCTTGACCCAGCTGCCCACCCGCTCGCGCATACACGCTGCCGCAGGCGAGCCGCGACAGGTCGCATCACGACCTGAGCTGACCGCCAGAAGGCCGCGGATGATGCGGATGCCAGCGGACTGGTGGGACTCGCCGACCGCGGTCGGCTGCCCGCTCTCGCGCGGACCGCAGTCCGCCCGCGCGGCCCGTCGCCTGACCAGATCGACCTTGCGCGACTGGGGGCTGGCCTTCCTGGCCGAGGACGCCGAGGCGATCGTGGGCGAGTTCGTGGCTAACGCGGTCACCCACGCGGCCGCCATGGCCCCCGTGCCGACCCAGCGCAGGCAGTCGCCCGACGGTCTGGGGCTGCGGCTGCTGCGCCGTAACGGCGAGGTGATCTGCGCCGTGCTCGACCCGAGCGACTCGGCGCCCGTGCTCAAGGCGCCGGCCACGGTCGAGGAGTCGGGCCGCGGGCTGCAGATGGTGGACGCGCTGAGCGACGTCTGGGGCTGGTCCCCGGTTGCCGGCCGAGGCAAGGCCGTCTGGGCGGTGCTGTTCTGCGCCTGACGCGCGCGCATGGACCCGCGCTAGCCGCCTGACCCGACCCACGCAGGAGGGGGGTGCCGGGCCAGGCGGCTAGTGAGCGGTCAACGGTGTTACCCTCGCTTGACGCGGCAGCATGACGCTGCCAGGGAGACGGGAGGCGCGGCACGATGCCCTGGACGTGGCGGTACGAGAAGACCGACGGCGCGGTGGTGGGCGGCGCGAGCCAGCAGGAGACGATCTTCGCCAGCCAGGGGGACGCGGAGAGCTGGCTGGGCGAGAACTGGCACGAGCTCGTCGACGGCGGGGTGGATCAGGTCACCCTGTTCGACGACACCCGCAAGGAGTACGGCCCGATGTCCCTCCACCCCGAGGGCTGAGGACAGGCGGCAGGACCCGGTGGGCCCGCTCGGGCCGCCCGGGCCGGCGGCCTAGAACGGGTCGCCGGGCTTGATCCTCGGCGCCGGGTTGCGGAAGCGCCGCAGCTGCAGCGCGCGCATGATCGCGTAGAACGTCAGGCCGCGGGTCGACTCGCCCGGCAGCCGCTCCTTCGCCAGCTTGGCGATCGAACGGCGCAGCAGCAGGGCGTCCACGATGATGACCGCGATGATCGCCAGCAGCAGGAACTGCAGGTCGCTGTTGAGCGCCTTGTGCGCCTTGCCCGCCACCAGCGCGACGACCAGGACGATGAGCGCGTACATGTAAAACTCGGCCGGCCGCCGGTGCGCGTCGACGTAGTCGCGGGCGAGCTTCTTCATCGGCCCGCGATCGCGGGGCTGCAGCGCCCACTCCTCGCCCCGCCGCATCGCCTGCAGCTGCCGGTCGCGGTCGGACCTGGCCACCGCCCGCGCCTTGGTCTTCTCCTCCGGCGTGAGCTTGCGCCCCGGAGTGGCCGACGGGGCCGGGCCGCGGCCGCTGGTCTTGGACCCGGTGATGGACCGGTACCGGTTGGCCTCGGCCGCGCTGCGCTTGGGCGTCGGCCGGCCCTTGCCCGTCTGCGCGGGCGGCTTGCTCTTGGCCGGGGCTTCCGGGGCTTGCGCGGGCTGGGAACCCTGGGCCTGGCCTTCGGTCGCGCCGGCGCTGCTACGTCGGAACACGCGCACAGCATAACGGCTGCTGGGCTCCGCTCGGAGCAGCCCTGCCCGGGTTCGCCCGCGTTTGGCCGGCATTGGTGTGCTCCGGCTCGCCCGGTTCGTTATTACCCCGAGCCGAACCGGGGATACAGACAGGTATAAGTGGCTACCGCTCGCAGCAGCGCGTAGGGTTGATTGCGGTTAGCCGGCGGCAAAATTTAGCCGTCGCCTGGTGGCTCTGTGGCCGCTCGGTGGCGGCGCTCAGGTGCAAATGAAGGGGACGGCCGCGTCTATGAGCGTGATGAAGCGAGTCTCGCTGATATTCCGGGCCAAGGCCGACAAGGCGCTGGACCGGATGGAAGACCCTCGCGAGACCCTGGACTACTCGTACAAGCAGCAGGTGGAGATGCTGACCCGGGTACGACGCGGTGTCGCGGACGTCGCCACCTCGCGCAAGCGGGTTGAGCTGCAGATGACCTCGCTGCAGAAAGAGATCGCCAAGCGCACCACCCAGGCCAAGACGGCGCTCGAGCAGGGCCGCGAGGACCTGGCCAGGGCGGCGCTGCAGGCCCGGGGGCAGCTGGAGCAGCAGTACGACGATCTGCAGGGCCAGTACACCCAGCTGCAGGACCAAGAGGAGAAGCTGACCCTCGCCTCGCAGCGGCTCGACGCCAAGGTGCAGGCCTTCCGTACCAGGAAGGAGACCATCAAGGCGACGTACACCGCCGCCGAGGCGCAGACCCGCATCAACGAGGCCTTCTCCGGTATCTCGGAGGACATGGGCGACGTCGGCCTGGCCATCCAGCGGGCCGAGGACAAGACCGCGCAGATGCAGGCGCGGGCGGGCGCGATCGACGAGCTGCTCGCCTCCGGCGCGCTCGAGGACCACGTGAGCGGCGGCAACGACTACATCCAGGCCGAACTGGACAAGCTCGGCGCCACGGCCGGCGTCGACGACCAGCTCGCCGCGATGAAGCGCGAGATCGCCAACAACGCCCCCCGGCAGATCGAGGCCAACGGCGACGGCGGCGAGTCGACGCCGGCCGACGACGTGCCGGCCGCGCAACAGCCGCAGGCGGGTGATGGCGCGTGATCGTCAGAATCCTCGGCGAGGGGCAGTTCCGGCTCGACGACGACTCGTCGGCCAAGCTGACGGTGCTGGACAAGGACGTCGACGCGGCCGTCCACGCCGGGGACGAGGCCGTGTTCAAGATGGCGCTCGGCGCGGCCGTGAAGCTCGTCCGCGAGGCCGGCCTGCCGGTCCCGGACGACGAGTTCGTGACCGCCGACTACATCCTGCCGTTCTCCGACGCCACCATCGACGAGGTCCGCAAGCTGCTGACCGACGGGACGATCCACGGCGACCCGCTCGCGCCGTAGCCCGGCCGGGCCCGCCGGCTCGCACGTCCCGTCCGCCATGCGTCGACACCTTGCCGATCCGCGATCGTTGCGTCCACGCGCGGCCGCTTCGCCGTGGGCGCAACGATCGCGGTCGCTTTCAGCGCTCTCGGTGGAAGCGTTGAGCCTGCCCCGAGCGTTATTGAGATAGCTTGACACTGAAGGACCAGGCGGACCGGGACAAAAGCGACCCGGGTGGAGGCCTGGCGGGATTCGGAGGTAGGTCATGGCGACCCGTACGCGGTACGCCCCGGACCGGGGTCTGACCGCGCGGATGACGGCGACGATGTTCCTGCTTGGGCTGGTCTTCGTCGGGTTCGTGGCCGCGCTCATCGGCATTTTGGCGGCCACCAAGCAGTCGGCCGGCTTCATCATTTTCGTGGCGATCGTGTTCGGCGGCGGCGCCGCGATCATCTCGCTCTTCTACAGCGACAAGGTCGCCCTGGCGGCGGCCGGGGCCCGCGTGGTCACCCCGCAGCAGGCGCCCGAGCTGCACGGCATCGTGGACCGGCTGTGCGCGCTGGCTGACATGGACAAGCCCCGGGTGGCGATCGCCCCCACCCGCATGGCGAACGCATTCGCGACCGGCCGGAACAGTAAGAACTCGGTCCTCTGCGTCACCGAGGGGATGCTCAATCTGGGGCTGACCAAGGAGGAGCTCGAGGGCGTGCTGGCCCACGAGCTGAGCCACGTGGCGCACAAGGACGTCCAGGTGATGACCGTGGCCGGCCTGCTCGGAATCACGGCCGGGCTGCTGGTCCGGTTCGCCTTCTACTCCGAGCTCTTCGGCGGCGGCAGGCGAGGCGCCAACAACGGCAACGCGGCCCTGCTGATCCCGCTGATCATGCTCGTCTCGATCGTCGTCTACGCGATCAGCTTCGTGCTCATCAGGATGCTGTCCCGGTACCGGGAGCTGGCCGCCGACCGCAGCGGCGCGCTGCTCACCGGCCAGCCCAGCGCCCTGGCGTCCGCGCTGACGAAGGTCAGCAACTCGATGTCCAGGATCCCGAACGAGGACCTGCGCAAGGCCGCGCCGATGAGCGCGTTCTACTTCGCGCCGGCGATGTCGCTGCACGGCGGCGGCGGCGACAAGCTGGCCAACCTGTTCTCCACCCACCCGAGCCTGGAGAAGCGCATCGCCCAGCTGGCGAAGATCCAGGCCCAGCTCAACAACACCGTTCCGGGTGCCAAGGGCCTGAAGTAGTGGGCTTCCTCGACGTGCTCCTCGGCCGGACCAAGCCGGTCCAGCCGAAGCTCGACGACCTGTTCGCGCTGCCGTCGGCGGCGATCCAGCTCCAGGCGGCGACCGGGTTCACCCCGACCGGCTCGGGCTCGGTCTGCTTCCGCTCGGTCGAGGGCAAGACGTTCGCGGACATCCAGAAGGAGGTCCGCGAGCTTCTTGACCTGGACAACAGCAGGACGGGCGGCGGCGGGCTGCCGGTCGAGGTGACCAAGGACAGCTTCGGGTTCACCTGGCTGATCAGCAACCACATGAGTGACGAGATCGACACCCTCGTCACCGACCTGCACGCGGTGAACAGCGCGCTGGTCGACAACGGCTTCGGCCCGCAGCTGCTGTGCACGATGGTCGCGTTCACCGACGAGGAGCACCGCCGGATGGCGCTCGTCTACCTCTACAAGCGGGGCACGTTCTACCCCTTCGCCCCGGTCAGCGAGTCGCGGCAGCAGCGCGACAACGCCCTTGAGCTGCAGGTCAAGGGCGTGCTGAGCGAGGACCTGAAGATCGAGCCCGACCTCACCAAGTGGATGGCGCTCTGGGGCGCGCCCGGATTGTGACTCTCCTCTCACCGCCCGCCCACCCAACTCAATAGCGGGCACGTACATTGCGCCCGTTGGCAGGAATGCCAGCGACGTGCGTAGAGTTGAATGCGAACGATGGTGCCGCGCAGGCGGCACGGACACGATTACGACGGGAGCTAGTCGCAGATGACCGTTCAGGACGAAACGACCAAGCAGGGTGTCAACCTCACCGAGGCCGCTGCGCTCAAGGTCGGCGCGCTGATCGCCCAGGAGGGCCGGGACGACCTGCGGCTGCGGGTGGCGGTCCAGCCGGGCGGCTGCTCGGGCCTGAAGTACCAGCTCTACTTTGACGAGCGCTCGTTCGACGGCGACGTCGTCGCCGACTTCGACGGTGTCGGCGTGGTGACCGACAAGATGTCGTCCCCGTACCTGATGGGCGCGACGATAGACTTCGTGGACACGATCGAGAAGCAGGGCTTCACGATCGACAACCCGAACGCGACCGGGTCCTGCGCCTGCGGCGACTCTTTCCACTGATCGCGGGCCCTGGCACCGGACGCGCCCTCCGATACCTGAATAGAGTCCCCCAACGATGCGGATAGCTGTCTCCGGGTCGATCGCAACCGATCACCTGATGACCTTCGGCGGCAAGTTCACCGACACGCTGATCGCCGAGAAGCTGGACAAGATCTCGGTCTCCTTCCTCGTCGGCAACCTGGAGATCAGGCGTGGCGGCGTGGCCGGGAACATCGCCTACGGCCTCGGCTGCCTCGGCCTCAGGCCGCTCCTGGTCGGCTGCGTCGGCCCGGACTTCGCGGACTACCGGAGCTGGCTCGACAACCACGGCGTGGACACCTCGGGCGTGCGGACCTCGGCCACCAGGCAGACCGCGCGCTTCACGGCGACCAACGACGAGTCCGGTAACCAGATCGCCTCGTTCTACCCGGGCGCGATGAGCGAGGACGGCGAGATCGACATCACGTCGCTCGCCGCCGCCAACGGCATCGAGCTGGTGCTGATCGGGGCGGGCGATCCCGGCGCGATGCAGCAGCACACGGCGGACTGCCGCGCGGCCGGCATCCCCTTCGCGGCCGACTTCTCGCAGCAGGTGGCCTTCCTCGACGGCGACGCGATGCGCACGCTGATCGAGGGCGCCGCGTACCTGTTCTGCAACGAGTACGAGGCGGCCGTGATCGAGTCCAAGACCGGCTGGAGCGGCGAGGACATCCTCGGCCGGGTCGGGACCCGGATCATCACCCTCGGCGCCGAGGGCGCCCGGGTCGAGCGCCGCGGCGAGGAACCGCTCGTGATCGGCGCGGTCACGGACGCCACGTTCGTCGAGCCGACCGGCGCGGGCGACGCGTTCCGGTGCGGCTTCCTGGCCGGGACGGCCTGGGGCCTGCCGCTCGAGCGCGCCGTCCAGCTCGGCAACCTGATGGCGGTGCACGCCCTGGAGACCGTCGGTCCGCAGGAGTACGAGCTCAAGCCGGCCCAGCTGGCCGAGCGCGCCCGGCTCGCCTACGGCGACGAGGCCGCCGACGACCTGGCCGCCCGCCTGCCGGCCTAGTCATCAGCATGCCCCGCTAGGAGAGACGCCGCTCCTAGCGGGGCATTCGCATGCCCGGCGGCAACTCGCTCGCGCCCTCGGCCCCCGACAGCGACGACTACAGGTCGTAGGCGTACCGTGGGCAGCATGGTCGCCCTCGCATCCGGGGTTTCCCCCGATCTCGCCTACAGCGGGCCGCCGAAGTTCACGATGACCCAAGCGTTCACCGCGTGGACCGTAGACGTCCCGATGCTCGTGATCATCGTCGCGCTCGGCGCCTGGTACCTGTTCAGCGTCCGGAAGGTGCGACGGCAGGGCGGACAGTGGGGGATCGGCCGAACGTTCACGTTCTGCGTGCTCGGCCTCGGCTTCTGGGTGATCGCGACGATGTCGTGGGTCGGCGTCTACCAGAGCGCGCTGTTCTACGCGCGGGCCACCCAGACCGTGCTCCTGGTCCTGCTCGCGCCGCTCTTCCTGATGATGGGCAAGCCGATCACGCTGCTGATCGAGGCGCAGCCCGCGGTCGGCAAGCGGGTCGAGGCGGCCGTCCGCACCCGGGTGGCCAAGGTCGCGACGTTCCCCGCGATCACCACCGTGGCGCTCATCGCGGTGCCGATGTCGATGTACTTCACCTCCTGGTACACGGCCGTCTTCAACAGCGGGACCGTCCGCGAGCTCACCTACCTGATCCTGATGGTCCCCGGCCTGGTCTTCTTCTGGACGCTGCTGCGGGTCGACCCGGTGCCCAAGAAGTACCCGTACGGCGTGGCCATGTGGATCACCGCCGCCGAGGTGGTCGGCGACGCCTTCTTCGGCATCGCGATCATCGCCGACCAGACCATCCTCGCCGCCCAGCACTACCACGCGGTCGGCTACCCCTTCGGCCCCTCGCTGGCCACCAGCCAGGTCCTCGGCGGCGGCATCATCTGGATCCTCGGGGACGCCGTCGGTCTGCCGTTCCTCGCCGTCCAGCTGATCCAGATGATGCGCGAGGACAAGGTAGAGGCGGCCGAGATCGACGCCGAGCTCGATGCTCGCGACGCCGCCCGGGAGGCCGCCCGCGCCGCCCGTCAAGGCGCGTCGGCCGACCCCGTCGCCGTCCCGGCCACGGCCACGGCCGCGGACGGGACTCCGCCCGCATACGACGCTGTCAATCACGAGGCAGACGATGCCGACGATGACGAGCGCCCCTGGTGGGAATCCGATCCCCGCATCACCAACCGCTACAACCGGGCCTAGCACCGGGTCCGACGAGCCCGCAGCAACCACGGTCCGTTCGAGATAACAGCAAGAAATGCCGACGGATACGGTCAGTCGGCCCCGCGCCGGCACCACCGGCGACGGACGGGGCTCGTCAGTACCCGCGCCGAATGCCGAACGCCCAGCCCGACGGCAGGTCGGCCCGGAACACGCACTCGTGCGACTTGAGCGCGCACCAGGCCGGAACGTCCGTGTACACCGCCGGGTCGTCCGCCAGTACCGCGATCACCCCGCCGACCGGCACATCGCGGATCTGCGCGGCCAGCATGATGATCGGAATCGGGCACTTGCGCCCGAGCGCGTCGATCGTCAGCAGCGGCGTCGCCCCCGGCGGGACCTCGCCCGGCACCCAGGCGCCGGCCGCGGCCGCCCGCGCCGCCTCCGTCACCGGCGAGACGAGCGAATCAGGCGAGCCAGGGGAGGGCGCGGCGCCGGCTGATCGGCCGGAATCGCCCCTCCGGCCGAACCCCTTCTCCCGGCGTCCGAGCCACGTCCGGCTCATGCGATCACGCTCACAATGTCCATAGTGCCCGGGGTGACGAACCACTACGCCAAGGAACACGCAAAGAAGCAATATGACCGCGCACCGTGTCCAATCGGCCATCGGACACCCCGAACGCCGGGGGTCCCCTGCAACCGGGTTAAGGCGCGCGATACTGTTTCCACGACACGCTGTAGAAGACCGTGGACCGGTGCCGGTCAACCACTAAAGAAGGCACTGGGCGACGTTGTTGGGAAGGCGCCTCCTTTGACTCTGATTCACCGGCAGGCCGCGCCAGGCGGGCGCGACCGCGCCCCGCGCGGCACGGCCCCGAAGCGCTCGCGCCGCCGGGCTAACGCGCTGCGCGGCGGCGTGCTTGCCGTTCTGCTGCTTTGCCTCGCCGGGTGCTCGCCGAACGACACCTTTACCCGGTTCGGTTTCCCGAACCCCGTGACCACCCAGGGCGCGATCACCCTGAGCCTTTGGCAGGGTTCGTGGATCGCGGGCCTGCTGGTCGGGGCCGTTGTCTGGGGCATGATCCTGTGGTCGGTGATCTTCCACCGCAAGCGCGGTGACAAGCTCCCGCCCCAGGTTCGCTACAACATGCCGATCGAGATCCTGTACACGGTGGTGCCGTTCGTGCTCATCGCGGTGCTGTTCTACTACACCGCCAAGGACGAGAACACGATCGACAACATCCCGGCCAACTCGGTCCAGGTCAACGTGACCGGCTTCCAGTGGTCGTGGGAGTTCAACTACCCGAAGTACGGGGTGACCACCGACGGGTACATGTGGGGCCAGGGACCGCTGCCATTGCTTGAGATCCCCAAGGGCGAGTCGATCGAGTTCAACCTGACCTCGACCGACGTGGTTCACTCGTTCTGGGTGCCCGAGTTCCTGTTCAAGCGGGACGTCATCCCCGGCCACCCGAACCACTTCGCGATCACGGCGACGCAGACGGGAACGTTTATCGGGCACTGCAGCGAGCTGTGCGGTCTTTACCACAGCAGGATGCTGTTCACGGTCAAGATCGTGACGCCCGCGCAGTTCAACACGTGGATCGCCCAGCAACAGGCGAGCCAGCACTCAGTTTCAGGGAGCACCCAGTGACGACCCTCGACGAGCCGGCCGCGCGCCGCGCGGTAGCCAGGGCAGTGCGCACCGAGCGTAAGGGCTCGGTCCTCGCAGGCTGGCTGTCCTCTACGGACCACAAGATCATCGGGCACATGTACCTGATCACGTCGTTCGTGTTCTTCCTGCTCGCAGGGATCATGGCGCTGCTGATCCGGATCCAGCTGCTGAGCCCGACCAGCAACTTCCTGTCTGACCAGGTGTACAACGAGCTGTTCACCATGCACGGCACGATCATGCTGCTGCTGTTCGCGACACCGCTGTTCGTCGGGTTCGCGAACGAGCTGGTGCCGCTGCAGATCGGCTCGCCCGACGTCGCGTTCCCGCGGCTGAACCTGCTCAGCTACTACCTGTTCGCGTTCGGCGGGCTGATCCTGTTCGCGAGCTTCCTCGCCCCCGGCGGCTCGGCCGCGTTCGGCTGGTACGCCTACTCACCGCTGACCAGCGCTGCGAACTCGCCCGGGGTCGGCGCCGACATGTGGATCATGGGGCTGGCGCTCTCCGGCTTCGGCACGATCCTCGGCGGCGTCAACTTCGTCACCACGATCTTCTGCATGCGCGCGCCCGGCATGACGATGTTCCGGATGCCGATCTTCACCTGGAACGCGCTGCTCACCTCGATCCTGGTGCTGCTCGCGTTCCCCGTGCTGGCGGCCGCGCTGCTGGTGCTCGAGGTCGACCGGCGCCTCGGCGCCCAGGTCTTCGAGGCCAACAGCGGGGGCGCGATCCTCTGGCAGAACTTGTTCTGGTTCTTCGGCCATCCCGAGGTCTATATCTTGGCGTTGCCGTTCTTCGGCATCGCCACCGAGATCCTGCCGGTGTTCAGCCGCAAGCCGCTGTTCGGCTACAAGACGCTGATCGCGGCGACGATCGCGATCGCGGGCCTGTCGATGACCGTGTGGGCGCACCACATGTTCACCACCGGCGCGGTGCTGCTGCCGTTCTTCTCGTTCATGACGCTGCTGATCGCGGTGCCGACGGGGGTGAAGTTCTTCAACTGGGCCGGCACGATGTGGAAGGGCCAGATCTCGTTCGAGCCGCCGATGCTGTTCACGATCGGCTTCCTGGTCGTGTTCCTCTTCGGCGGCATCACCGGCATCATCCTGGCCTCGCCGCCGCTGGACTTCGCGGTCTCCGACTCGTACTTCGTGGTGGCGCACTTCCACTATGTGCTCGCGGGCACGGTGCTGTTCGAGATGTTCGCCGGCTTCTACTTCTGGTGGCCGAAGATGACCGGCAAGATGCTCAGCAACAAGATGGGCAAGGTCCACTTCTGGCTGCTGTTCATCGGCTTCAACATGACCTTCCTGGTCCAGCACTGGACGGGCGTCGAGGGCCAGGTCAGGCGGACGGCGAACTACCCGTTCCTGCCCGGCAACGTCACCACGCTGAACATCATCTCCACCGTCGGCTCGTGGATCATCGCGCTCTCGGTGCTGCTGTTCATCTGGAACGTCTACATCACCATGCGATTCGGCAAGAAGGTCACCGAGGAAGACCCGTGGGGCTACTGCTCCTCGCTTGAGTGGGCCACCTCCTGCCCGCCGCCGAGGCACAACTTCTACCGGATCCCGAGGATCCGGTCCGAGCGCCCCGCGTTCGACCTGCACTACCCGCACATCAAGTCGGGCGCGGCGTCGAAGGGCCTTGAACAGGACATCCCCGCGATCAGCATGGCGAAGAAGTAGGGGCGGGCTCACGACATGAGAGTCGAAGGCTGGATCTTCCTCGGCTGCGGCGTCTTCCTGACCGGCGCCGACATCGTGTACTGGTACACCTCGTATGACCCCACGGGCACCACCGCGCTCGCGCTGGCGGTCGGGCTGTGCCTGCTCACCGGGTTCTACATCATGTTCACCGGCCGCCGGCTGCCGCTGCGGCCGGAGGACGACACGGAGGCGGAAGTCTCCGACGGCACCGGCGAGATCGGCTTCTTCAGCCCGCACAGCTGGTGGCCGCTCTTCGTCGGCGCGGCCGCCGCGTTCACCGCCTTGGGCTTCTGCTTCGGCTGGTGGATGGTCCTGCTGGGCTTCGTGGCCCTGCTCCTGACCTCGATCGGCTTCGTCTTCGAGTACTACCGAGGCCACTTCGCCCACTAAAAATCTCACAAAGCTTTATCCCGAACGGACCGTGGTTCCACCTCGGTCCGTTCGCGTTTTCCGGGCTGCGGTCGTCGGCCGCGGAGGTGCTCCGCCGCGCATCGTCCCCACCCCCCGCCGCGCCCCCCGCGCCCCCCCGCCTGCGCCTACCTCACCCACCCCAACGTGCCCGAATGCGCGTTTGGGCCGGCAAGAGTGAGCCCAAATGCGCATTTGGCACACCGGATGTCGCGGCTAGCAGGGGGTCAGGCCGGCCTGGAAGGCGATGATGACGAGCTGGACGCGGTCGCGGGCGTCGAGCTTGGTGAGGAGGTGGGCGACGTGGGTCTTGGCGGTGGCGGGGGAGATGCGCAGCCGGTTGGCGATCTCGGCGTTGGACAGGCCGGCCGCGACCAGCTGGAGCACTTCGCACTCGCGGTCGGTCAGCAGCTCGGTGACCTGGGCCCCACGTCCTGGCATCGGCCCTCCGGGCCCGCCCGGCCCGCGGCCGCCGAAGCCGGCCGCAGGCGGCGACTCCCTGACGGCGGAGCCGGGAGCCCGCCCCACCGTGGGCAGCCCGGAAGCGACCGGACCCGGCGTCCCGAGCGGCGGGATCCGGGCGAATTCGCTGATCAGCCGCCGGGTGATGCTGGGCGCGAGCAGGGCCTCGCCCGCCGCCACCACCCGGATCGCGGTGATCAGGTCGGCCGGGAGGGTGTCCTTGAGCAGGAAACCGCTGGCCCCGGCCCGCAGCGCCCCGAAGACGTACTCGTCGAGATCGAAGGTGGTGAGGATGATCACCCGCGCCCCCGCTGACTCCGGCGCGGCGGTGATCTGGCGGGTCGCCTCGATGCCGTCGAGCACCGGCATCCGCACGTCCATCAGCACGACGTCAGGATGGGCGGCGCGGGCGACCGCGACGGCCTCCGCGCCGTTGGCGGCCTCGCCGACCACGGTCAGCCCCTCCGTGGCGGCGATGATCCCGCAGAATCCGACCCGGACCAGCGCCTGGTCGTCGGCGACCGCGACCGAGATCGTCACGCCGCCACCGACGCTGTCCGGTCCGCCACCGACGCTGTCAGGTCCGCGACCGACGCTGTCCGTTCGCCGGCCGGTCGTTGCGGGCGGGCGGCCGCCGGGCGCGACCCGGTCATGCGGTTGCCTCGGCCCGGGGCATGGCGGGCAGCGGCAGGCTGGCGGTGACCTGGAATCCGCCCTCGGCCAAGGGCCGCGCGCTGAACTTGCCGCCGCACAGGTGCGCCCGCTCGCGCATGCCGATGATTCCGTGCCCGGCGGTGGCCGGCGGATCGCTGGGCACGCGCCAGCCGCTGACGGTCCTGTGGCCGTTGCGCCCGGCCTCCGCCCGGGCGAGGGCGCCGCCGGGCGCGTTCACCCCCACCGCGGCGGGAATCTTGTCGTCGGCGGCCTGGTCGGCCTGCTCTTGGCGGCCGGCCGCGCTCGGCCCGGTGTACCGGGGCAGCATCGTCGACGAGCCCCCGTCATCGGTCACCCTGATCGCGAGCACCCCCTCGTCGTAGCCGAGGTGGACCGTGCAGCGGGCGCCGCTGCCGGCGTGCTTGACCACGTTGGTGAGCGCCTCCTGGACGATCCGGTAGGCCGACAGGTCGAGGCCGGCCGGCATCGGGCGGGCGTTTCCGTACACCTCGAGGCTCACCTTCACGCCCGCGCTGCAGGTCCGCTTGATGAGCCGGTCGAGGTTGGCGAGCCCCGGGGCCGGCGCGAGCGGCGCCGAGCCGCCACGGCCGAGTCCCGGCCCGACCACGGCCGCCTGCCTGGCCAGGTCACCGCCGGCCCCGTCGGCGACCTCATCGCAGCCCGTGCCGTCACCCGAAGCGCGGGCGGCGTCGGCAGCGCCGGCGGCACCGCGACCGGCGCCCGCGGCCGACCACCCGGCCGCGCCGGTCGCAGGCCCGGGTTCTCCCGCGCCGTCCGCCTGCCAGGCGTCGACCTGGCCCGGGGTCGGGGTGACGTCCTGCTGGCGGAGCACGCCGAGCATCCGGCGCATCTCGTCGAGGGCTTCCCTGCTGGTGACCTGGATGGCGCCGAGCGCCTCGCGAGCCCCGTCCGGGCTGTCGTCGATGACGTACTGGCCATAGCCGGCCTGCACCGCGATCACCGACATGCTGTGCGCGACCACGTCGTGCAGCTCCCGGGCGATCCGCAGCCGCTCGTCGGCGACGGCGCTGGTCGCGGCCTGCTGCTGCAGTCGCACCACGTACAGGCGGCGCTGCCGCACCGAGTATCCCGTCATCCAGGCGATAACGCTGGCCAGCCCGACCGGGACGAGCTCGGCGGGCGCCCCCTCGCTGCGGTTCCTGGCGGTACCGCCGATGAACACCAGCAGCGCCAGCGCGAGCGCGAGCGCGGCCCCGCCGGTGCGCCTGCTGCTGGTCACGGTGACCGTGTAGAGCACGTAGGCGGCGCTGAGGAAGACCAGCGCGAGCGCCGTGACCGCCGCCCCGGGGAACATGAACCCGGTCGACATGTCCCCGAACAGGACGGCGAGCATGAAGCAGGCCGCCGAACGCCATCACCGGGGCCTTACGGCGCAGGGCGACCGCGAGGAAGACGCCGCCGGCCATCAGCAGCCCGATCGCCAGCCACATCTGGCCGGTGCCGATGAACGCCCGGTGCACCGAGATCAGCACCAACAGCGCCGAGAAGGCGGCCACCACGCAGTCGATGGCCATCCAGTGGCCAGTTCGCATCCGCTGGGTCAGCGGCGCGTGCGGCGGCCGCTGCGGGCGCGTCGTCATCGCGGTCGGCCCTCCCGGCGGATAGGAAGGCAGCCGCGGCTCGCGGTAAGACATGTCGCGTTCGGAGGCCACGTTCCTACGGTAACCGCATTACGGCGGCCGTGCCTCATCCCGCAGGCGTAACCCCCGGTGCGTACACGGCGGGCGCGCAGACCCGGCCGCGGCGGCAAATTGTCACCATGCAGGGGGACGCGCGCGGCGGGCCGGTCTGGGACCCTATGCCCCATGACCCCCTCAACCGGATCGGGCGTCACGCCGATCGCCGACGCCGACCCGGGCGCCCCCGCCCCGGCCGTCATCGAGGCGACCGCGCTGACCAAGGTGTACCCGGGCGGCGTGACCGCGCTCGGCGGCCTCACCGTCACCTTCGCGCCCGGCGTCACCGGGCTGATCGGCGCCAACGGCGCCGGAAAATCGACGCTGATCAAGATCCTGCTCGGACTGGTGGAGCCCACCGCCGGCACGGCGACGGTACTCGGCCACGACAGCGTCACCGGCGGCGAGCGGATCCGCCAGGCCGTCGGCTACATGCCCGAGCACGACTGCCTGCCGCCCGACGTATCGGCGACCGAGTTCGTCACCCACATGGGCCGGATGAGCGGCCTGCCCGCCACCGCGGCCAGGGAACGCGCGGCCGAGGCGCTGCGGCACGTCGGGCTGCACGAGGAGCGCTATCGCCAGATCGGCACCTACTCGACCGGGATGAAGCAGCGGGTGAAGCTCGCCCAGGCGCTGGCGGGCGACCCGCGGCTGCTGCTGCTCGACGAGCCGACCAACGGCCTCGACCCGGCCGGCCGGAACGCCATGCTCGAGCTGATCGAGCGGATCG
This sequence comes from uncultured Actinomycetota bacterium, assembly GCA_963836195.1. Taxonomy (GTDB): domain Bacteria; phylum Actinomycetota; class Actinomycetes; order Streptosporangiales; family Streptosporangiaceae; genus Trebonia. Next base: position 143,873 of record CAWIIX010000033.1, read on the forward strand.
GCCTCGAGTTCGGCATCTCGATCGTGGTCGCCTCGCACCTGCTGGGCGAGATCGAGCGGATCTGCGACCACCTGGTCGCGATCGAGGGCGGCCGGCTGCTGCGGGCCGACACCATCGACAGCTTCACCCGGGCCAGCCAGACGCTGCTGATCGAGGTGGAGGAGGGGCTGGCGGCGCTGGCCGACGAGCTGATCCGCCGCGGCCTGCGGCCGACCGTTTACAAGCGCAGCTTGCTGGTGCCGATCGGCGGCGACAGCACCTACGACGCGGTGCGCGACACCGTGGCCGACCTCGGCCTGCCGCTCAGCCGGATGGAACAGCGCCGGCACCAGGTCGAGGAGCTCTTCCGCGACCCAGGCCCGGCCAGCCCCGACGGCGCCTGGGAGGCAGCCGATGTCCGCTGATACTTCAGCCCCGAAGGCGGGCGGCCCGGCCGGGTCGGCCGGCAGCGTCATCCACGATCTCGGGTACCGGCGCTACGACGGCCCCCGGCTGGGCCGCGCGCAGATCGTCCGGGCCCTCGCCTGGCACAGCTTCCGGGCCGCGTTCGGCTTCGGACGGGGCGCCAAGGCCAAGATCGTCCCGCTGGTCGCGTTCGTCGCGCTCTGCCTGCCCGCGGTGGTCAACGCGTTCGCGATGTCCACGCGGCAACCCCCGGGTGGTCGACTACGACACCTACGCGCCGACGCTGCGCGACCTCGTGATGACCGTGTTCGTCGCCGTCCAAGCGCCCGAGCTGGTTTCCAGGGACCTGCGCAGCCGGGTGCTGCCGCTCTACTTCGCGCGCCCGATCAAGACCATCGACTACCCGCTGGCCAAGTACATCGCCTTCACCGGCGCCTGCCTGGTGATGCTGGAGGCGCCGCTGCTGCTGCTCTACGGCGGCTCGATCGCCAACGTGCACGGCGGCGCGGCCGTCTGGGCGCAGACCAGGGCGCTGATCCCCGGCCTCCTGGTCGGGCTCATGTGGGCGGTCGTGCTGGCCGCGATCAGCCTGTTCCTGGCCAGCCTGACCGGCCGCCGGGCGTTCGCGACCGGGGCGGTCGCGATCTTCTTCCTGCTCACCTTCACCCTGTCGGAGATCCTGCTCCAGGTTGAGGGCCAGCCGTCGCAGGGGGTGCAGCCGGTCGCGGTCAAGGGCAGCGGCCCCCCGCCGGGGACGGTCCACGTGCAGCAGCTGGTCTACGTGCCTGGCCTCGCGGAGAAGGTCTCCGGCCTGTTCAGCCCGTTCACCTTGTTCGACGGGGTGCGCATGTGGCTGGGCGGGACCGACATGGCCGACGGCGTCTACAACCCCGGCGGCCTCGGCGCCGTCTACGCCCTCGTCCTCGTCATCATCACGGCGCTGTGCCTGTACGGCCTGGCCGCCCGCTACCGGAGGGCACGGCTGTCATGACCGTCATCCAGATCAAGAACGTCAGCCGCTGGTACGGCAACGTGGTCGCGGTCAACGACATCACGATGGACATCGGCCCCGGCGTCACCGGGCTGCTCGGCCCCAACGGGGCGGGCAAGTCGACCATCCTGCACATGATCGCCGGCTTCCTGGCGCCGTCGCGAGGGACCCTGACCGTGCACCCGGCGCTCGGCGACCCGGTGCCAACCTGGCGCAACCCCGACATCTACCGCAGTCTCGGTCTGGTGCCCGAACGCGACTCGGTCTACGCCTTCCTCACCGGCGAGGAGTTCGTCCGCTCCACCGCGAAGCTGCACAAGCTCGGGAACCCCGACGCCGCCACCAGGAAGGCGATCGAGATGACCGACATGGGGCAGGCGGCCGATCGGCGGATCGCCACCTACTCCAAGGGCATGCGGCAGCGGATCAAGGTCGCCGCCGCCCTCGTCCACGACCCGGAGATCCTGCTGCTCGACGAGCCGTTCAACGGGATGGATCCCCGGCAGCGGATCCACATGATGGAGCTGCTGGCCAAGCTCGGCGCCGAGGGCCGGACGATCTTGTTCAGCTCGCACATCCTCGAGGAGGTGGAGCGGCTGTCGGGCACCATCCAGGTGATGGTGGCCGGCCGGCTCGCCGCCTCCGGCGACTTCCGGGCGATCAGGCGGCTGATGACCAGCCGCCCGCACGTCTTCAACGTCCGGTCCTCCGACGACCGCAGGCTCGCGTCGCTGCTCGTCGGCCGTCCGTGGACGACCGCGGTCGAGCTCACGGCCAAGGGCCTGCAGGTGCGCACCAGCGACTTCGGCGCCTTCTGCGCCCAGATCGCGGTGCTCACCCGGGACCACAAGATCGCACTGCGCGAACTGCTGCCGACCGATGAATCGCTGGAGAGCGTCTTCGGCTACCTCATCTCGAGCCAAGGGAGCTGACCGCCATGTCGGCCTACTTCAACCCGACGATCGCCGGGCTCACCGTCCGCGCGACGCTCGGCCGCAGGCGCGCGTTCCTGTTCGCGATCCCGGCCGTGATCCTCATCGCCCTCACCCTGGTGCTGCGGGCGTCACGACCAGGCGGACCGGGCGTGGACGTGCTGTGGCCGGACCGGGTACTCGGCGACTTCGGCTTCTCGGTCCTGCTCCCGCTGACCGCGCTGATCGTCGGCACCGGCGTGCTCGGGGCCGAGATCGACGACGGCAGCGCCATCCACCTGCTGGCCACCCCGGTCCGCCGCGGGTCCGTCGTGCTGACCAAGTTCGCGGTCGCGGCGGCGGTGACGGCGCTCTTCGCGGCCGTGCCCGAGCTGGTGGCCGGCCTGCTCGCCCCCAACAGCGGCAAGCTTGCGTTCGCCCTGTTCATCGGCGCCCTGGCCGGGTCGGTGATCTACAGCGCGGTGTTCCTGCTTGCCTCGGTGCTGACCACCCGCGCGATCGCGTTCGGCCTGCTCTACGTGCTGATCTGGGAGGGCCTGCTGAGCAACCTGGTCGGCGGCGCCCGCATCCTGTCGATCGCGCACTACTGCCTCGGCATCGCCAACGCCATCCACCCGGACCCGAACCTCGAGGCGGGCCTCACGCTCGCCACCTCGCTGATCCTGGGCATCATCGTGACCGTCGGCGCCCTCGTTCTCGCCACCCGCCGCCTGTCCGCCTTCGCCATCCAAGGAGAGCCCGCCTAGCCCCGCCGCCCCGCCGCCGCGTCCCTCGAGGAAAGCAATATGGCGTTTCCGTCATCCCCACGACGGAAACGCCATGTACCCCACCCGGCCGCGCCGCCCGCCATCAGATAACAGCAAGAAGCGCCCGCAGGGCGCACAACCAGGACGAGAAAGCTACGCGCGCGGGCGGGGCGTCGCCAGCCGGTTGCTGGCCTGGGTCCACCGGTCGAGCAGGTCGGCGGTGGCGCCCGAGTCGACGGCGGCGGCCGCCCGGGCCAGCCCGTCGCCCAGCGCCTTGGCCAGCGAGTCGGCATCCGAGCAGGTCACGCCGGAGCCGGAACCCGAGCCGGAAGCCCCCAGCCGGGCGGCGGTCATCGCGGCGGCCGCGTTGAGCAGCACGATGTCGCGGACCGGTCCGACCTGCCCGGCCAGCACCGCGCGCACCGCCGCGGCGTTCACGGCCGGGTCGCCGCCGCGCAGGTCCGAGACGGACGCCCGCGGCAGCCCCAGCGCCGCCGGGTCGAACGAGGTCACCGTCACCGCGCCGTCGCAGGCAACCCAGACCGTCGACGGCCCGGTCGTGCTGAGCTCGTCGAGGCCGCCGTCGCCGTGGAACACCAGGGCCGACTCACCGCGCTCGGCGTACACCCCGGCCAGCACCGGCCCCATCGCCGGATCGGCGATGCCGACCGCCAGCGACGTCGGCCGGGCCGGGTTGGTCAGCGGCCCCAGGTAGTTGAACGCCGTCGGCACGCCGAGCTCGCGGCGGACCGGGCCGGTGTGCCGGAACGCCGGGTGATACAGCGCCGCGAACAGGAACGCGATGCCGACCTCGGCGAACAGCGCCTCGGTGGCGGCCGCGGGCAGGTCGATCACCACCCCAAGCGCCTCCAGCACGTCGGCCGAGCCGCAGGCCGAGGACGCGGCCCGGTTCCCGTGCTTGACCATCGGCACCCCGGCCGAGGCCGCCACCATGGTCGCCATCGTGGACACGTTCACCGTGAGCAGGCCGTCCCCGCCCGTGCCGACCAGGTCGGTGACCGGACCCGGGATGCTGATCGGGGTCGCGTGCGCCAGCATCGACGCCGCCAGCCCGGACATCTCGGCCGCGGTCTCGCCCTTGGCCCGCAGCGCCACCCCGAACCCGGCGATCTGGGCAGGCGAGGCCGCCCCGTCCATGATCTCGTTCATGGCCCAGGCGGTCTGCTCGGCGGACAGCGCCCGCCGCCCGATGAGCGCGCGGATCAGCGCCGGCCAGCTCGGAGTGTCCATGGGGTTGGCACCTATTCAGCGAGGGGCGGACCACGAAAGGCGGAGCAAACGGTCCGTTCGATATCGTTATGCTTTTGAGCTCTTTACTTGGTCGTGGGGACCACGGCGGCGCGCGACCGCATGAGCGCGGCCACTTCCTTGGCCAGCGCCACCGGGTCGATCGGGTGCGAGATCACCGCTTCCGCCCGGGACCAGGTCGCGAGCCAGCGGTCGTCGGCCCGGCCGATGACCAGCAGCGCGGGCGGGCAATTGTAGATCTCGTCCTTGGCCTGGCGGCTGACGCCCATGCCGCCGGCGGGCTGCGCCTCGCCGTCGAGCACCATGACACCGATGCCGCCCGCGTCGAGCAGCCGGAACAGGGCGGGAGCGGTCGCCACCTCGACGATCTCGGCTTCCGGCGCGTCAGGGGCGGGGCGAACGCCGATCGCGAGCTTCATCTCTGCCCGCGTGTCGGCGTCGTGACTGTAAACGACGACCTTCATGGACCAGCATCCTACTGGTCTGGAGGCCGTCGCGGGCGCGCGGGGAGGGCAGCAGGCAACCCGCGCAAACCAGGCCGCACGGAGGATCTTCCAGGGAACTTGGACCAAAGTCGGGGGGTCGGCTGCGGATCCCCTACGGGGTGTCGTAATAATGGCGATCGTGGCGACGACATCCGTGACCGAGACGGCACCGGTACCGCGCAGTCCGGCCAGCAGACCGAACTTGGTGAGTGTGGGCACCATCATCTGGTTGTCCAGCGAGCTCATGTTCTTTGCTGCGCTGTTTGCGATGTACTTCACGATCCGTTCGGTAGACAAAGGCCAGGGCCTCCCGTGGCCCATGGCTCATCTGAACATCCCGCTTGGCTCGACCAACACGACCGTGCTCGTGTTGTCGTCGGTTACCTGCCAGATGGGCGTGTTCGCGGTTGAGCGTGGCCAGATCAGGCGTGTGGCAAGCATTTGGAACTTCATGAAGTGGGGGCTGCGCGAGTGGTACGTGCTCTCCTTCCTCATGGGCCTGTACTTCGTGTGCGGGCAGGCGTACGAGTGGTCGCAGCTGGTCGGCCAACGACCACCTGACGATCTCGTCGAGCAACTACGGGTCGGTGTTCTACCTGACGACCGGGTTCCACGGCCTCCATGTGACCGGCGGGCTCATCGCGTTCTTGTTCGTCCTCGGGCGCACCTACGTCGCCAAGAAATTCACTCATGAGCAGCAGGTCACCGCGATCGTGGTGTCGTACTACTGGCACTTCGTCGACGTTGTCTGGATTGCGCTGTTCACGACCATCTACCTCATCCAGTAACCCAGGGGATACCGAGTGAGTTCGATCATCTCCCGGCGCAGGCATCCGGCCGCAGGCTATGCGGCCATCGCTGCCGGACTTGTCGCCGTCGGCGCGGGTTATGCCGCGCTGACCGGCGGCGGTGCGTCGGCGGCGGCACCTGCCCAGGACACCACGCAGACCTCGCAAGGTCATTCGCTGTTTATTGAAAGCTGCGCCACCTGCCACGGGCTCGACGCCCAGGGCACGGCGGTGGCGCCGTCGCTGATCGGCGCCGGCGCGGCCGCGGTGGACTTCCAGATGTCGACGGGCCGCATGCCCGCCAAGGAGCTAGGCGCGGAGAACGAGCGCAAGCCGTCGGACTTCACCCCGGCGGAGATCTACGACATCGCCAGCTACATCTCCTCCCTCGGCGGCGGCCCGGCCATCCCGGCCGCCAGCCAGGTCTCGACCGCCGGCGCCAACACCGCGCTCGGCCAGGTGCTGTTCAGCACGAACTGCTCCCAGTGCCACGGCTTCGCCGGGGCGGGCGGCGCGCTGACCTACGGCAAGAACGCGCCGTCGCTCAACGCGGCCACGCCGACCCAGATCTACGAGGCGATGCTGACCGGCCCGGAGGCCATGCCGGCGTTCCCCGACGGCACGGTCACCTCGTCCGAGAAGAAAGACATCATCGCCTACATCGTCGACACGCGGAACGAGGCCAACCCCGGCGGCTTCTCCCTCGGCCGCACCGGCACCGTCTCCGAGGGCCTGCTGGCCTGGCTCGGCGGTCTCGGCTTCCTCGTGCTCATCGCCATGTGGCTCACCGCCAAGCGGCGGGACCCAGTGGTCCACGTCGGAGAGGATGACCTCTGATGAGTGAGTCTCCGGAAGAGATCTCCGGCCCGCGTCGGGTGATCGGGACTCCTTCGCCCGCGCCGAAGTCGGTCGACGTGGCCGAGAAGCCGGACACAGCCGGGGTTCTCGGCCGAGCCGTCGATGGTTGATCACGCCAAGAACGCCGAGAAGGTCGTGGCGGCGCTGTTCGTCCTCGCGTTCCTCGCGGGCTGCGGGTTCATCGCCGCCTACGTCGGCCTCGAGGTCGGAGTGTCATCGATCCCGAAGGGCGCCAACGCCGTCGTCGCGGCGTTCCGGTCGAACCTGGCGCTCGGCTCCTCCCTCTCTGTCGCGCTGCTCGGGCTCGGCATCGGCTCGATGATCTGGGTCAGGCACCTGACCCCGAACATCGAGACGATCGAAGAGCGGCACGACCTGAACTCCGCCCCGGCCGACCGGGCCGCGTTCCAGCGGACGTTCGCCGAGGGCGCCGCGATCTCGCAGATCACCAAGCGGCCGCTCATCCGCCGGACGATGCTGCTGGCGACGCTGCCGCTGGCGCTGGCGCCGCTGGTGCTGCTGCGCGACCTCGGCCCGCTGCCGGAGTCGAGCCTGCGGACCACGGTCTGGCGCAAGGGGCTGCGGGTGGTCACGCTGGGCGGCCTGCGGCCGCTGACGCCGGCCGACCTGACGGTGGCCGGCTCGATGATCACCGTGATCCCCGAGGGCTACCAGGACGACCAGGACGCGCTGGCCAAGGCGGGCGTGATCCTGATCTCGTTCGAGCCCGGCCAGCTGAACGTGCCGACGACCGTCGTCGGCGGCGTCACCGTGTCGACGCAGAACTGGACGATCAACAACACGATCGTCGCCTACTCGAAGATCTGCACCCACGTCGGCTGCCCGGTCGCGCTGTACGAGCAGACCACCCACCACATCCTCTGCCCCTGCCACCAGTCGACGTTCGACGCGTCGCACGGGGCCAGCGTGATCTTCGGCCCGGCACCCCGCCCGCTGCCGCAACTGCCGCTGATGGTTGACAGCAACGGCTACATCGCGGCCGCGAGCGACTTCACCCAGCCGGTCGGCCCGAGCTTCTGGGAGCGCGGATGAGCGACGACGCAGTAAAGATCCCGGCCCCCGTCTCCGGAGTGGGCGGCTGGCTCGACGACAGGTTCCACGGCGCCAAGGGCGTCCGGACCCTGATGCACAAGGTGTTTCCCGACCACTGGTCGTTCATGCTGGGCGAGATCGCGCTCTGGTCGTTCGTGATCCTGCTGCTGACCGGCACCTACATGGCGCTGTTCTTCGTGCCGTCGATGAGCGACGTGGTCTACCACGGCTCGTACGCCAAGCTCGACGGCATCACGATGTCGCAGGCGTACCAGTCGACGCTGAACCTCACCTTCGACGTCCGCGGCGGGCTGCTGATGCGGCAGATCCACCACTGGGCGGCCGACCTGTTCATGGTCGCGATCGTGGCGCACATGCTCCGGGTGTTCTTCACCGGCGCCTACCGCAAGCCCCGCGAGATCAACTGGATCATCGGCATCGTGATGTTCACGCTGGGCATGCTCGAGGGCCTGTTCGGCTACTCGCTCCCGGACGACCAGCTGTCCGGCGCCGGCCTGCGGATCTTCGAGGGCGTGCTCCAGGGCATCCCGATCGTCGGCACCTACGCGGCGTACTTCCTGTTCGGCGGCGCGTTCCCCGGTGACTCGATCATCCCGCGGATGTACATCCTGCACGTGTTCCTGATCCCTGGCCTGATCCTGGGCCTGATCACCGCGCACCTGTTCATCATGTTCCACCAGAAGCACACGCAGATGCCGGCCCTGGAGAACACCGAGAAGAACGTCGTCGGACAGCCGTTCTTCCCGTACTTCCTGCTCAAGGGCCAGGCCTGGTTCTTCTTCATCTTCGGGGCGCTGGTCCTGCTGTCGACGTTCGCGCAGATCAACCCGGTCTGGCAGTACGGCCCGTACACGCCGCTGGCGATCTCGTCGGCGTCGCAGCCCGACTGGTACATGGGCGTCCTCGAGGGAAGCCTGCGCATGATGCCTGCCTGGGAGATTAACTTCCTCGGGCACACGCTCTCGCTCTCGGTGCTGATCCCGGCCGCGCTGCCGCTCGGCATCATCTTCACCGGGGCCGCGCTGTGGCCGTTCTTCGAGCAGTGGGCGACCGGTGACAAGTCCTTCCACAACATCAACGACCGGCCCCGCAACGCCCCCGTGCGCACCGGCGTCGGCGTCGCCGCGGTGCTGTTCTACGGCGTGCTGTGGGCGGAGGGCGCGAACGACGTGCTCGCCGACCGGTTCGACGTGCCGCTCTACACGATCACCTGGATATCCAGATTCGCGGTGTTCATACTGCCCATCGGCGGTTACTACATAACCAAACGAATATGTCTCGGATTGCAGCGGAAGGACGCCGGCCTGCTCACCCACGGGGTCGAGATCGGCATCATCCATCAGCTGCCGAATGGCGAGTTCGTCGAGGAGGAGCGCCCGCTGACCGAGGAGGAGCGCGCGGTCGTGGACTCCAAGCACGTCTTCAAGGCCCTGCCAAGGCCAGCCGAGGAGGATGCCAACGGCGTGCCCGCCCCGGCCGCCCGCGGCCCGCTGGGCTGGGCGAGGGCGTACGCCAACCAGGCCTTCACCGAGACCGTCGAGCCGGCCAACGGCCACGGCAACGGCCATGGCCCGGACGGGCACGAGGCGATCGAAGGCGGCGAGCACGCCGCGATCGGCCCCGCCGCCGACGACTCCCACGAGGAGCACTAACCCGGCCACAAGCAGCGCCCCGGTGCCAGGTTCCCCTGGCCCCGGGGCGTTTTGCTTTCCGCTCCCGCGATCGAATAGCCCTATGGCGTTTCCGCCGCTATCACGGCGGAATCGCCATAAAGCTCGACTAGATGATCTTCCGTCGCCTTGACGCTGCGCCGCGGGCGGGGCGATGCTCGGAACTGACCGTCGCGCGCGCCGCGCGGCGGTGACAGCGTTGTCGCAGATGCGGGAGTGAGGGCGCAGTGTCCGCCGACCGCCGGATCGTCGCTCGCGGGCGTGGCCACGACCTCGCCGCGCTCCCGGCCGACGCCGCCGCCCGGGCGGCCGGGCTGATCGCGGTGGCCGAGGACCTGGCGGGCGAGTTCTCGCTCCGCCCGCTGCTGCAGCGGATCCTGCTGCGCTGCACCGAGCTGCTCGGCTGCACCGCGGGATCGATCTGCAGCGTCGACGAGGTGGCCGGCACCTACCGCAAGGAAGCCGACATCGGGGTCGCCTGCCAGTCGGGCCAGGTCTTCCCGCTCAGCGAGGGCATGACCGGGGCGGTGGTGGCCCGCCGCGCGCCGGTCTGGTTCGACCGCTACGACCAGGTGCCGGGCGGCCACGTCGCCGCCGACGACCGCGCCACCCTGCGCGGGGTCATCGGCGTGCCGCTGGAGTGGCGGGGCCAGGTCATCGGCGCCTGCGTCGTGTTCAGCCGCGACGAACGCCGGTCGTTCGGCCCCGACGACGCCGAGCTGCTTGAGCTGTTCGCCCGGCACGCGGCGATCGCGCTCGCGACCGCGCGGATGCACGAGGCGGCCGAGCAGCGCGCCCGGGCCGAGGCGACCGCCAGCGAGCGCGACCGGCTGCTCGGCGAGGTCCAGGACAGCCTCGGGCGGCGGCTGATGTCGATCAGGCTGCACCTGGACGCGGCCGAGGCGGACCTGGCCGAGACCGCCCGGCGGGCGGCGGAGCTCAGAAGGCCGGGACAGGCGCGGCCCGGGTCGCGGCTGCGGGTCCTCATCGCCGCGGGCAGGCCGCTGCTGCGGGCCGGGGTGGCCCGGCTGCTGTCGGTCGGCGAGCCCGGGTTCGACGTGGTCGGCGAGGCCGCCTCGACCGAGGACGCGCTGGCCGCCTGCCGGGAGCTCGAGCCCGACGTCGTGCTGGCGGACCTCGGCCTGCCCGCGGCGGCGGCCCTGCTGCTGGCCGCCTTCCCCGGCCTGGCCGTGGTCGGCCTGTGCGAGGCGGGCGACGACGCGCTCGTCGCCGCCGCGATCAGGGCGGGCGCCCGCGGCTGCGTGGACCTCGGGGCGGACGGCCCCGAGCTCGCCCGGGCGGTCGTCGCGGCCGGGCGCGGCCAGGCGGTGCTGTCGGGCCAGGTGCTCGACCGGCTGCATCGCGGGCTGCGCGAGGCCGGGCAGGAACCGCTGACCAGACGGGAGCGCCAGGTGCGCGGCCTGATGGAGCTGGGGCTGCCGGACAAGGTCATCGCCGAGCGGCTGGTCCTGTCGGTCAAGACGGTCGAGAAGCACGCGGGCGCGGTGCTGCGCAAGACCGGGGCCAGGAACCGCACCGAGCTTGCCGCGCAGGCGAACCGGGTACGGAGCGTTAGGTAGGGACGCTCGCCGAAGGCGGCGTCGTCGTGGTAGGGGAAGCCCTCAGCCGAAAGCGGGGGTTTCCACTGATTCGCGCGGTCGGGGGTCCGCTTAAGTTCGGAATCGTTACCACGGATACGAGGAGTGTCAGCGCGTGCCTGTCGTGCCACTGAAGGAGATCGTCGATCGGGCGTTCGCCGAGCGCTACGGCGTCGCCGCCATCAACGTGGTCAACGACCTGACCATGGAGGCGGTGCTGGCGGCGGCCGTCGAGCAGCGCGCCCCGGTCATCATCCAGACCTCGGTCAAGACGGTGCGGTCCATCGGCATCGACGTGCTGTTCGCCCTGTGGCGGGCGATGACGGCGGGCATCGAGGTCCCGGTCACCCTGCACCTCGACCACTGCCCGGACCGCGCGTTCATCAGCGAGTGCCTGCGCAAGGGCTGGAACTCGGTCCTGTTCGACGGCTCGCGGCTGCCGGTGGCGGAGAACCAGCGGCTGACGGTCGACATCGTGGCCGAGGCGCGGTCGGCCGGCGCCAACGTCGAGGGCGAGATCGAGGCGATCACCGGCGTCGAGGACGGCATCGGCTCCGACGAGGAGGCGGACCGTGAGTCGCTGCCGGTCGCGCTCGAACTTCATCCGCACGACCGGGATCGACGTGTTCGCGCCCGCGATCGGCAACGCGCACGGGGTCTACCGGTCCGAGCCCAAGCTGGACGCGCAGCGGGTGTCCGACATCGTGGCGGCCGAGCCGATCCCGATCGCCCTGCACGGGGGCACCGGGATGACCGACGCGCAGTTCACCGACCTGATCGCCCGGGGCTGCGCCAAGGTCAACATCTCCACCGCGCTGAAGATCACCTACATGAAGTCGAACCTCGCGTTCCTGGAGGGCGCGCGGGAGCGGAACAGCTGGGACCCGCCGTCGCTGTTCGCCGCGGTGCGGGCCGACGTGATGCAGATGGCGGCCGAGCACATGCGCCGGTTCGGCAGCGTCGGCCGGGCCTGGTGATCCGCCGATGGTGACGTCAGCGCTCATCCTCGACTGCGACGGCGTGCTCGCCGACACCGAGCTGCACGGCCACCTGGTGGCGTTCAACCAGACCTTCGAGGAGTTCGGGCTGCCGGTCCGGTGGTCGGTCGACGACTACAAGCGGAAGGTCCTCATCGGCGGCGGCAAGGAGCGGCTGGCCAGCCTGCTCACCCCCGAGTTCGTCGCGGCGGCCGGCCTGCCCGCCGACCCGGAGGGCCAGCGGGCCGCCGTCGCCGCCTGGCACCGCCGCAAGACCGAGATCTACCTGGACCTGGTGGCCCGGGGCGCGGTCCCGCCCCGGCCGGGGGTGGCCCGGCTGGTGGGGGAGGCCCTGGCGGCCGGCTGGCTGGTGGCGGTCGCCTCGACGTCGGCCGCGCCGTCGGTCCGGGCGACGCTCGCGCGGGCCGTCGGCCCGCAGACCGCGCGGGACGTCACCGTGTTCGCGGGCGACGTGGTCCCGGCCAAGAAGCCCGCCCCGGACATCTACCTGCTCGCCACCCGCGCCCTCGGGGTGCCCGCCGACCGCGCCATCGTCGTCGAGGACTCGCGCAACGGGCTGCTGGCGGCGGTCGGGGCGGGGCTCACCTGCCTGGTCACCGTCAACGAGATGACCTCCGGGGAGGACTTCAGCGAGGCCGCCATGGTCGTCTCGTCGCTCGGCGACCCCGACAACGGCGGGGAGCCGGCGGTGCTCATCGCCAACCACAGCCCGGCGCCGCCGCCGGGGGACCAGATCACGCTGGCGGACCTGGACGGCCTGCTGTCGGCCGCGGAGTGAACGGAGGGAACGAGCATGTCCGATGCGGAGTTCGCGGACGTGGAGGCGGTCGTGCACACGATCGCGACCACCGCGGTGGCGAACGAGAAGTACTTCGGCGACCTGGACGCGGTCGTCGGCGACGGTGACTTCGGCTACTCGATGGCCCGCGGCTTCGAGCTGGTGCTCGAGGGCTGGGACGGCTTCGACCGGACCGACATCGGCACCTTCCTCAAGAAGGTCGCGATCGTGATCACCAGCCGCATCGGCGGGACCTCGGGCCCGATCTGGGGCACCGCCTTCCTCCGCGCGGGCACCACCGCCGGGGCGGTGACGGAGCTCGACGGTGACCAGATCGTGGCCATGCTGCGGGCGTCGATCGCCGGGATCAAGGCGCGCGGCAAGTCCGACCTCGGCGACAAGACGCTGCTCGACGCGCTCGAGCCCGCCGTGGACGTCATCGAGCTCCAGATCAAGGCGGGGCACCCGGCGGCGGAGGTGCTGCGGGCGGCGGCGGTCACCGCCCGGGACCGGGCCGAGGCCACCACCGAGATGATCGCCAAGCGCGGCCGGGCCTCCTACACCGGCGAGCGCAGCATCGGCACCCTGGACGCCGGCGCCGTCGCCGTCGCCGTCATGTTCGAGGCGCTCGCCGAGCAGTGGGAGAAGCGCCCGGCGTCCCCCTGAAACGACCAGTCCGAGACCGTGACCGACGACAACCAATGGAGGCCGCGAAAGTGAAGAAGTTCGTCAACGATCCCAGGAATTTCGTGCCGGAGATGCTCCAGGGCATCGCGCTCGCCAACCCGGACACGCTCACGTACGTCCCGGAGTACAACCTCATCATGCGGGCGGACGCGCCGCACGACAACAAGGTCTCGATCATCCAGGGGTCGGGCTCGGGCCATGAGCCCGCCCACGTGATGGCCGTCGGCAAGGGGATGCTCGACGCCGCCTGCCCGGGCGACGTGTTCGCCGCGCCGCCGATGGACTACGTGTACGAGACGACCAAGCTGCTCAACTCGCCCATGGGCGTGCTCCACATCATCAACAACTACACCGGCGACCGGATGGCGTTCGAGATGGGCACCGAGCTGGCCGAGGCCGACGGCATCACCGTGGGCACGCTGCTCGTCAACGACGACGTGGCGGTCAAGGACTCGACCTGGACGGTCGGGCGGCGCGGCGTGGCCGGCAACTTCTTCGTCATCAAGGCCGTCGGCGCCGCCTCCGAGCAGGGCGCGGACCTGGAGGAGCTGCTGCGGATCGGGAACAAGGTCAACTCCGTCACCCGGACGATGGGCATGGCGCTGACCTCGTGCACGCCCCCCGCCAAGGGGTCGCCGCTGTTCGAGCTGGGCGACGACGAGATGGAGATGGGCGTCGGCATCCACGGCGAGCCCGGCCGCAGCCGCGAGAAGCTGGCGAGCGCCAACCAGATCGTCGACGAGCTGCTCGAGGCGGTGGTGACCGACCTGCCGTTCAACTCCGGCGACGACGTGGCGCTGATGATCAACGGCCTCGGCGGGACCCCGATCAGCGAGCTCTACCTGCTCTACGGGTACGCCCACGAGCAGCTCGCCCGCCGCGGCATCAACATCAGGCGCAATTACGTCGGCGAGTACTGCACGTCGCTCGACATGGCGGGCGCGTCCATCACCCTCAGCCGCCTCGACGACGAGATCGCCGGGCTGCTGGCGGCGCCGGCCGAGATCGCCATCCGCACGTTCTAACCGGCGTCGGACTAACCGGCGTCGGACAGGCCGATCGCGAAGGCGGCGTCGAGGTCGTGCCTGGAGTAGGTGCGGAACGCGACGTGGGTCTGGGTCGCGGTCACGCCCGGCACCTTGTTGAGCCCGCCGGGGATGACGTCGGCCAGCTCGTCGTGCGCGCGGACCCGGATGATCGCGACCAGGTCGTGGTCCCCGGTGACCGAGTAGACCTCGGTCACCGCGGGCATCTGCGCGATGACCTCGGCCACCTCGGGGATGCGGTCGATCTCGGCCTTGACCAAGCAGATGGCGGTGACCACTGGGTGCCTCCCGGTGCGCTGGGACGGCCGGCCCGCCGGGTTGGGCGCGCTGCGACCGGTGCCGACTGGCCGTCGGCTATCGCGGTTCACCCTATCCCCGGCGGCCGGCCCGGTCCCCGGTGGCTAGCGCCCGTGTCGAGCGCGGCCGCGCAGCGCCCGGACCCGCCGAACCGGGCGGCCGACCAGCCGCGCGACCCGGCCGAGCGCCCGCGCGACCACGCCGGGCGCGCCCGCGGAGCGCGCGAAGGCCGCGGCCGCCTCCGCGTCGCGGGCGGCGAGCCAGGCGTCGAGCTCGGCCAGGGTGTTGATCGCCTCGCGCTCGGCCAGCCGCGCCAGCAGCCGCCCGAGCACGTCGGCGGTGGCCCGCGCGTCGTCAAGGGCCCGGTGCGACGGCCGGACCGGCGTGCCGAAGAATCCGGCCAGCGTCGCCAGCTTCCGGTCCGGGACCTCCTGCGGGCTGGACATCAGGTGCCGCGCCAGCCGGACGGTGTCGAGCACCTCGAAGCCGGGCCAGCCGAGGCCCATGCCCGCGCACGCGGCGGTCAGGAACCGCAGGTCGAAGGGCGCGTTATGGGCGACAAGGACGCTGCCGCGGGCGAACGCGAGCAGTCCCGGCATGACCGCCGCGACCGGCGGCGCGCCGGTCAGCATCTGGTCGTCGATCCCGGTCAGCTCGGTGATCGGCGCCGGGACCGGCCGGCCGGGGTTGACCAGCGAGCCGAACTCCGCCACGACCCGGCCGTCGTGCACCCGGACGGCGCCGATCTCGGTGATGCCCGCGTCGTCCGGCGCCCAGCCGGTCGTCTCCACGTCCACCACCGTGAAGTCGAGGTCGGCCAGCCGGACGTCCCTGGCGTCCGAGACGGCTCCGTCGCGGGTCTCAGTCATAATCTCCACGGTAGGGCCGGCCACCGACATTCCCGCTCAGGCGCGCCCCGCGCGGCGTCGGGTTGGGCGCCGTTTTGTCCGGATATTCCGTGATCAATCACGCGATGATCACAATTGCCGTAAGCCGCCCGCCGTCACCGGGCCGACTCAATAGCCTGTCCAGGACTTGACCTGGTGCGAGGGCACGGTGAGGGAGCATGAAGGTGACGTTCCGCGCGGGACTGGCTGCCCGTCTGTCGGGTTCGCGCCGGCGTGCTGCCCTGGTCGGCGTCGCCGTGCTGGCGGCGATAGGGCTCACCACGGCGGTCACGCAGGCGGCCGGCGCGCAGCCGCAGCCGTCCATTGACCAGGTGCAGGCGAAGATCAACAGCCTCACCTCGCAGTTCAACCAGGCGGACCAGCAGTACGACAACGCCGAGCAGCAGCTGACCGCGGCCAAGGACAGGCTCGCGACCTTGAACAAGCAGCTGGCAAGCGAAGAGGCGACCTACAAGTCGGCCCAGCAGAAGGTCGTGCAGATCGCCGACTCGAACTATGAGGACTCGGCCCAGACATCGCTGGCGGGCCTGCTCACCACCGCCAGCCCGGGGCAGGTGCTGGCGGAGGCGTCGATCGTCCTGCAGGTGACCGACACCAGGACCTTCGAGACCCAGACCTTCCTCGCCGCCGCCACCGAGCTCAGCAACGTGCAGCAGGAGCAACAGCGCACCGAGCAGGGCGTCGCGGAGCTCGCGGCGGAGACCTCGCACACCAAGAGCCACATCCTCTCCCTGCTCAACGCCCAGAAGGCGATCCTCGACTCGCTCACCGTGCAGCAGCAGCAGGCGGTCGACACCGGAACGTCGAACGGCGGCGGCGGCATCACCACCGCTAAGTACACCGGCCCGACCGGGAGCCAGGCCGACGCGGCCGTGCAATTCGTCTTCGACCAGCTCGGCTGCCAGTACACCTACGGCGCGACCGGCCCGTGCAAGGTGGGCTTCGACTGCTCGGGCCTGGTGATGGCGGCCTGGGCGTCGGCCGGGGTCACGATCCCGCGCGACACCTACGAGCAGTGGAACGATCCGCTGCTGGCGCACATCCCCGTGTCCGAGATCAAGCCGGGTGATCTGGTCTACTACAACGGGATCGGGCACGTCGCCATGTACGTCGGCGGCGGCATGATCATCGACGCGCCGACAACCGGCCAGGTCGTGCGCGAGCTTCCGATGAGCACCTCCTGGTACGCCAATAGCTTCGACGGTGTCGTCGTTCCGTAGTTTGCGCGCCCGATGGCAAAGAGCGCCATCGTGTCGGGCGCGCAAACTACGGCTATCTCCCGGGGGACGACCCCCGTACCCCCGATGTCCTGCTCCGCAGGACGACGTTGAGCCGGTCTAGACTGGTTGGGATTATGCGCCGCACGTTGATCGTCACCAACGACTTCCCGCCCAGGCAGGGCGGCATCCAGTCCTTCGTGCACGAGCTCGCCCTCCGCCTCGACCCCGGGGACCTGACCGTCTACGCCCCGAAGTGGGACGGCGCGCCGGAGTTCGACACCAGACAGCCGTTCGAGGTGGTGCGGCACCCGACGTCGCTGATGATCGGCGGCCCCAGCGTCACCCACCGCGCGGCCGAGCTGGCACGGTCGCGGAAGGCCGAGGTCGTCATCTTCGGCGCCGCCGCGCCGCTCGGCCTGATCACCCCCGCGCTGCGCCGCGCCGGGGTGCAGAAGGCCATCGCGATCACCCACGGCCACGAGGCCGGCTGGGCGGCCCTCCCGGTCGCCAGGAGCCTTGCTGCGTCGCATCGGCGAGCGCACCGACGTCGTCACCTACCTGGGCGAGTACTTCCGGGTCAGGCTGGCCCGGGCGCTCACCCCGGACGCGGCCGCCCGACTAACCCAGCTCCACCCCGGCGTCGACGCGGCCGCCTTCAGGCCCGACCCCGCCGCCCGCGCGGCGATCAGGGAGCGGTACCGCCTGGCCGACCGCCCGGTCGTGGTCTGCGTCTCCCGGCTGGTCCGCCGTAAGGGCCAGGACACCCTGCTGCGCGCCTGGCCGGAGGTCATCCGGCAGGTCCCCGAGGCGGCGCTGCTCATCGTCGGCGCGGGTCCGTACGGTCAAGACCTAAAGAATTTGGCCGAACGGACCGGGCTGACTCCCTCCGTCCACTTCACCGGCCCGGTCCCGCAGGCGGAACTCCCGGCCCACTACGCCGCGGGCGACGTCTTCTCGATGCCGTGCCGCACCCGGCGCGGCGGCCTCGACGTCGAGGGCCTGGGCATCGTCTACCTCGAGGCCTCGGCGGCCGGCCTCCCGGTCGTCGGCGGCGACTCCGGCGGCGCCCCCGACGCGATCCTGGAGGGCGAGACCGGCTACGTGGTCGGCGGCCGGGACGTGCCGGCCCTGGCGGACCGCCTCGTCGCCCTGCTCGCCAACCCCGAGGCCGCCCGGGCCATGGGCGAGAAGGGCCGCGCCTGGGTAGAGCGCGACTGGTCCTGGGACCAGACCGCCGCCCGCCTCCGCGCCCTCATCGACGCCTAGCGCTCCCGCCCGAGCGCCCCCGCCACCCCGCCTCGCGCCCAATCCAACGTGCCAAGTGCGCATTTGGGCCGGCAAGAGTGAGCCCAAATGCGCACCTGGCACGCGCTGCGCCAAGCGCCTACGAGTAGAGCGCGTCGATTTCGCCCGCGAACTCCTTGGCGAGGACGCTCCGCTTGATGCCGAGCTTGGCCGACAGATGGCCGCCCTCCTGGGTGAAGTCCACGTCGAGGATGCGGAACTTCTTGATCGACTCGGCCCGGGAGACCGCCTTGTTGGCGTCGTCGATGGCTTCCTGGATGTCGGCCCGCAGGTCCGGGTCGTCGCGCAGGTCGGCCACGGTCGCGTCGGCGGGCTTGCCGTGCCTCGCCTTCCACGGCCCGAACGCCTCGGGGTCGACCGTGATCAGCACGCCGATGAACGGCCGTCCGTCGCCGACCACCATGGCCTGGCTGATCAGCGCGTGCATCCGCAGCCGGTCCTCGAGCACGGCGGGGGAGACGTTCTTCCCGCCGGAGGTGACGATGATCTCCTTCTTGCGGCCGGTGATGGCGAGGAACCCCTCGTCGTCGAGCTCGCCGAGGTCGCCGGTGGCGTACCAGCCGTCGGCCGTGAACGCGTCCTTGGTGGCCGCCTCGTTGTCCCAGTAGCCGGGGAAGATCGACTTGCCGCGGACGAGCACCTCGCCGTCGTCGGCGATCTTGACCGCGACCCCGGGCAGCGGCAGGCCCACGGTGCCGATCTTCTGCCGGTCCGGCCGGTTCACCGACACCGGGGCGCTCGTCTCGGTCAGCCCGTACCCCTCGAGGACGGCGACGCCGACCCCGCGGAAGAAGTGGCCCAGCCGCGGCGCCAGCGCCGCGCCGCCGGAGATCGCCAGGTCGGCCCGGCCGCCCAGGGCGGCCCTGAGCTTCTTGTAAACGAGCCGGTCGAAGACGGCGTGCTCCGCCCGCAGCCGGAAGGCGGGGCCGCCCGCCGAATCGAGCGCCTCGCTGTAGGCGACCGCGGTCGCGACCGCGCGGGCGAAGATCTTGCCCTTCCCGTCCGCCACCGCCTTGCTCTCGGCGCCGTTGTAGACCTTCTCGAACACCCGCGGCACCGCGAGCACGAAGGTGGGCTGGAAGGACGCGAGCTCGGGGAGCAGGTTTCCCATGTCCTCGCAGTGGCCGAGGACGATGCCCGCCTCCAGGCAGCCGATCTCGATGACCCGCGCGAAGACGTGCGCGAGGGGCAGGAACAGCATCGTGGACGACTCGCCGAGGCCGTGGATGGCGGCCAGCGGCCCCATGAACGTGTTGCGGACGACGCTGAGCAGGTTCTCGTGGGTGAGCTCGCACCCCTTGGGCCGCCCGGTGGTGCCCGAGGTGTAGATGATCGTGGCCACGTCGGCGGCGGTCGCCGCCGTCGCCCGCGCGGCGACGGTCTCGTCGCTGACGTCCGAGCTGGCGGCGGCGATCAGCTTGTCGAGGTCCTCCTGCATCCGCCACAGGTGCTCGAGCGCGGGCAGCCGGTCGCGCGCGGCCTCGACCATCTGCTCGAAGGCCTCGTTCTCGACGATGACGGCGCGCGCGGCCGAGTTGGACAAGATCCACTCGGCCTGGTCGGCCGATGAGGTCTCGTAGATCGGCACGACGACCGCGCCGACGCTCCAGAGCGCGTAGTCGAGCAGCGTCCACTCGTAGCGCGTGTGCGACATCAGCGCCACCCGGTCGCCGGGGGCGACGCCGGCCGCGATCAGCCCCCGGGAGAGCGCGCGCACCTCGTCCCTGAACTGCTCGGCGGTGACGTCCCGCCACGCGCCGGCCCCGTCCTTGCGGCGCAGCATCACAGCCTGGGGCTGCTCGGCCGCGCGGCGCCCGACGACGTCGGCCAGGTTCGCCGAGGCAGGGACCTCCGCCAGAGCGGGCATGCTGTACTCGCGCACGACTTCTCCTTCTCCGTCCACCCGAGTCTATGTTTATCTCATGCGGGTTCACATTGTCAGCGACGTGCACGGCGCCGCCGACGCGCTGGCCACCGCCGGCGACGGGGCGGACATGCTGATCTGCCTGGGCGACATGCTTCTGTTCCTCGACTACGCGGACCACACGCAGGGCATCTTCGCAGAGCTGTACGGGGCGGAGCACGCCCGGGAGTACATCGCGCTGAGGGCGGACCGGCGGTTCGACGAGGCCCGGCAGCTCACGGCCGGTATCGCGGCCAGGCTGACGGTCGACCGCGGTTCGGACCTGCGCAGGCTGACCGAGGAGGCGATCAGGAAGCAGTACGCCGCGATGTTCGGCGCGCTGGCCGAGCCGGCCTACCTCACCTACGGCAACGTGGACGTGCCGCGGATGTGGAACGGCTACCTCAAGCCGGGCCATCGGGTCATTGACGGCGGCCGGGCGGAGGTCGGCGGGGTCTCGTTCGGGTTCGCGGGGGCCGGGTTGATCTCCCCGTACCGGACGCCCAACGAGATCCCGCAGCCCGAGTTCGCCGCCAAGCTGGACGCGATCGGCACGGTCGACGTCATCTGCACGCACATCCCGCCGGCCGTCCCCGAGCTGCTCTACGACACGGTGGCCCGCCGGATGGAGACCGGGTCGACGGCGCTGCTCGCGATGATCCGCCGTATTCAGCCCCGGTACGCGTTCTTCGGCCACGTGCACAACCCGCTGGCGCGCCGGGTCCGCGTCGGCCGGACCGAGTGCGTCAACGTCGGCCACTTCCGCGCCACCCGCACGCCCTACGCCATCGACATCTAGCGTCGGGCACCGACAGCGCAAGGGCCGCGCGTCCAGACGCGGATGATGGACCGTTGTGTACACCGGAATGGACATAACGGTCCATCATCGTCCGCCGACGCCCTCGCGGGGAGATAACAGCAAGAAAGGCCGGGCCCGGACGCCCGATTGGCGCGTGCGCGGGCGCCGGATTGGAGCTTGCAGCCACCGAAGCGGGTTACTCTGCGAGTATGAGCGAACAGCCGGGGAGCGACCCGTTCGGCGATTTCCAGCGCTGGCTGATGAAGGCCGGAGCGCGCAGCATCACCAGGGACGTGACGGACCGGGTGAAGTCCACGATCGGCGGCGGCAGGGCCAAGGCGCACACCGACGTCTGGGACGAGGCGACTACCACCGACCCGGCCGAAGAGCCCCCCGAGTGCCAGTGGTGCCCGATCTGCCGGGCCGCGCGCAAGGCCAGGGAATCGGGCGGGTCCTCGGCCGGGTTCAGCGAGCAGGTCGCCGGCGCCGCCGACGCCCTCGCCGGGCTTACCAGGGACGCGTTCGGCCTGTTCGAGTCCGCAATGCGGGCCCAGCCGACGACGCCGCGCCAGCCGGCCGGCGGTGCCCCGACCGCTAAGCCCCCCACGCCGACGTGGCAGACCGCAACGTCGCCAACGGCAACGCCAGCGCCCGCGACACCACCCACCGCGACCCCGCCGACCGAGGCGCCACCCGCGGCAGCCACGGAGCGGCCCGCCACCCCGCCGCCGGCCGCGCCAGCGCCAACCACTCCGACCACGCCGGACCCGCGCTCCTGGGACCGCTCAGACGACGGCACCGTCGTCGGACCCGGAGTCGGGTGGCCGACCGTTGTCCATCCGAAGCACGAGGACGACGAAGCCCCCCACGAAGGCGGCGACGGCCAGGAAGGCGGCCAGCCCGGAGATGGTGGACCCGACGGCGGTACTGATCAGCAGGTAGAGGGGTCCGCCGAATAGCCCGATCCAGGCGAGCTTGGTCACCGGGTCGAGCCGGGGCAGTGGCGGCGGCACCGGCGGCACGAAGTGATCGTCGGCCGGGTCGTGCGGCGTGATCGAGTCCCGCGGGCCGGATCCCATGCCGCCGGCCGCCGGGGTGCCGCCCACGGTCGGCCACGGCTGGTCCGGCAGCATGACCGGCAGCCCGGGCAGCCCGGTCGGGTTCGTCGGCGGCTCGGCCGGCACCGCGTCCGTGTCGGTCGGCAGCCCGTCGTCGGCCGGCCCCGGGTTCGGGCTGACCCGGACCGGGCCCGCCAGGTCCTCGCGGTCCGGCCAGGGCTGCGTCTCCCCGTCGGCGGGCTCGGGCGCGGGCGCGCCGAACCGCGCGATCAGGTCCAGCCAGACGGCCTCTTCACCGTCGCCGCCTGTCGCGCTCCCACCAGTGCCGTTTCCGCCCGGCACGTCCCCGTCAGCCACAGTGCAGTCCTTTATACCCGCTTCTCCGCCGCTCCGTGCCCCCGGAGGCCACCGCGTTTATTTGTTAACGATGAGTGATCGTGCTTTTGGCCGAGCGACACGTGCTTCTGGATGAACGACAGAGTGCCATCGAAGATCTCCGGAGCGTCGTTGTCAAGCGTGGCGACGTGATAGCTGTCGTCCAGCCGACGCACCTCCGTCCCCGGCAGCGCCGCCATCAGGACCTTCATGCTGGCCGGCCCGACCACGTGATCGACCGAGGACCGGAACACCAGCACCGGCGCCGTGACCGACGCCAGCGACGCGGCGGTGGTCCGCCACATCGCGGGCAGCGTCGCCACCGACGCCACCGGGGTCCGCTTGACCGCCCGCTCCGCCGCGCCCGGCTTCTTGATGTCGCCGCCGATGGACTTCACCGACTTCAGCACGTGCTTCAGAACCGGCGCGAGCGCGATCACCGGGCTGTCGGCCGCCAGCGACGGGTTCACCAGGACGACGCCGGACACCAGCGATCCCTGCGTCTCCGCCAGTCGCAGCGCCAGGCAGCCGCCCATCGAGATGCCGGCCACGAACACCTGCGAGCACCGCTGCGAAAGGGCAGCGAAGGCCCGCGTGGCATCGGCGTACCAGTCAGTCCAGCCCGTGCGCGCAAGCTCCTGCCAGGTCCCGCCGTGCCCGGCCAGCAGCGGCGCCCGGACCGTCAGCCCGGCCGCGGCCAGGTGCGCCGCCCAGTCGCGGACGGTCTGGGTGCTGCCGGTGAAGCCGTGCAGGACCAGGACTCCGACCGGCCCGCCGTCGGCCGAAAACGGCTCGGCCGAGGACGACTCGGCGTCAGGCGATAGTGACGACACCACCGCATCGTCCCACGGAAACCGGCCCGCCTGCAGCAGCGGGGTCACGACCCAACCAAGGTGAGTCCACGGTCCGTTCGAAACCCGCAGAAGCCGCACCACTCCGCCACCCGACAGCCCTCGCAAAACCCGCGGGACGTGCGACGATGTACCTGTGTTCTACTGGGTAGCTAAGTACACGCTGGGCGTCGCGCTGAAGGTGATCTTCCGGCCCTGGTCGCGCGGGAAGAAGAACGTGCCCCGCCGGGGTCCCGTCATCCTGGTGAGCAACCACCTGTCGTTCGCCGACCATTTCTTCGGCCCGATGCCGCTGCCGCGCAAGGTGGTGTTCCTCGCCAAGGCCGAGTACTTCACCGGCAAGGGCGTCAAGGGGCTGCTGAGCAGGGCGTTCTTCAGCGGCGTGGGGCAGATCCCGATCGACCGGACCGGCGGCGACGCGAGCGAACGGGCGCTCCGCTCGGGCCTTCGCGTGCTCGCCGAGGGGAACGTCCTCGGCATCTACCCCGAGGGCACCCGATCCCCCGACGGCCGGCTCTACAAGGGCAAGACCGGGGTGGCCCGCCTCGCGCTCGAGTCGCGTGCCTCGGTCGTGCCGTGCGCGATGATCGACACCTTCGAGTTCCTGCCCCCGGGATCCCTCCATCCGGACCTGAAGATCAGGCCCGGGGTGATCTTCGGCAAGCCGATGGAGTTCTCCCGCTACCACGGCAAGGAGTCGGACCTGGCCGCGTTGCGCGCGGTCACCGACGAGATCATGGCCGAGATCGCGAAACTCGGGGGGCAGGAGTACCTTCCTGAGCTCTATGCGGCGCGGGCGAAGGAACTAATAGCGGCGGCAAATGCCGACAAAGAAGACAAGCCGGGCGTTCAACCGCTGCCGGAAAAAGAGTTATCACCGCCGTTGTTCGCCGATCCATTGCAAGGCGCGGGCGGAACGCTAGGCTTGCCCCATGCGAGTGGGAGTGCTGACCGGTGGTGGCGACTGCCCGGGGCTTAACGCCGTTATCCGCGCGGTAGTGCGCAGGGGAATCCAGGAATACGGGCTCGAGTTCGTCGGGTTCCGCGACGGCTGGCGAGGGCCGCTCGAGGCCGACACGGTGCCGCTCGACGTCGCCGCCGTGCGCGGGATCCTGCCGCGCGGCGGCACGATCCTGGGCTCGTCGCGGACCAATCCGTTCAAGGAGAACGGCCCCGGCCGGACCGGGGTCGAGCGGATCAAGGACAACCTGAGCGGGCTCGGCGTGGACGCGCTGATCGTGATCGGCGGCGAGGACACCCTCGGCGTCGCCGCGCGCCTGGGCGGCGAGGGCATCCCGGTCGTCGGCGTGCCCAAGACGATCGACAACGACCTCGGCGCGACCGACTTCACCTTCGGCTTCGACACCGCGGTGAACATCGGCATGGAGGCGATCGACCGCCTGCACACGACGGCCGAGAGTCATCACCGGGCGCTCATCGTCGAGGTGATGGGCCGCCACGCGGGCTGGATCGCGCTGCACGCGGGCCTGGCCGGCGGCGCCAACGTGATCCTCATCCCGGAGCGCCCGTTCGACATCGAGAAGGTCTGCGGCTACGTCGAGCACCGCTTCCAGACCCGGTACGCGCCGATCGTGGTGGTCGCCGAGGGCGCCCACCCGATCCAGGACGAGCTCACGCTGACCTCGGGCGAGCTCGACGCGTTCGGCCACGTCCGGCTCGGCGGGGTCGGCAACTTCCTGGCCCGCGAGATCGAGAAGCGGACCGGCAAGGAGGCCCGCTGCACCGTCCTCGGCCACGTCCAGCGCGGCGGCACCCCGACCGCGTTCGACCGGGTGCTGGCGACCCGGTTCGGGCTGCGCGCGGTGCAGGCGGTCTACGAGGAGTCGTACGGCCAGATGGTGGCGCTGCGCGGCACCGCGATCGGCCTCGTCCCCATCGCCGAGGCCACCCGCGAGCTCAAGCTGGTCCCGCCGGACCGCTACGCCGAGGCCGAGGTCTTCTTCGGCTGAGGTTCTCTCCACCCCAGAAGATCAAATTCAGTTATCTCGAACGGACCGTTGCTCCGCCCTGCCCGCGTAACTAACCCCGCGCCCTTGTGCTAACCGTTCGTCGGCGTATACTCGGCTACGAGTACTCGGACGCGAGCGGGGAGGCGAATCGCATGGCGAAGCGTCGCAAGGTCGGCAACCTGCTCGCGCTGTACCTGCTCTCGCTGCTCGCGCAGCAGCCGATGTACCCGTACGAGATGGCCCAGATGCTCCGTGATCGGG
The DNA here is from genome assembly GCA_963836195.1 of uncultured Actinomycetota bacterium. Taxonomy (GTDB): domain Bacteria; phylum Actinomycetota; class Actinomycetes; order Streptosporangiales; family Streptosporangiaceae; genus Trebonia. Next base: position 169,145 of record CAWIIX010000033.1, read on the forward strand.
GCAAGGACAAGAACTTCCCGATCAACTGGGGCTCGCTCTACACGGTCGTGGCCAACCTCGCCAAGTACGGGTTCATCGAGGAGGCCGGCACCGTCCGCGAGGGCAGGCAGCCGGAGCGGACCACCTACCAGATCACCGAGCAGGGCATGGCCGAGCTCAGGGACTGGATGGGGGAGCTGCTGAGCGTGCCCGAGGACGAGCGCAGCGGCTTCGTCGCGGCGCTGTCGGAGGCGGGCATCCTGCCTCCCGACGAGGTGATCGGACTGCTCACCACCCGGCTGGAGTCCCTCGACAAGGCCAACGCGGCCCAGCAGGACGACCTCAAGGTGTGGGTCGAGCGGCTGCCCCGGGTGCTGCTCATCGAGTCCGAGTACCAGCTCGCCATGCGGGTCGCCCAGTCGCAGTGGCTCCGCGGCCTGCTGACCGAGCTGGTCGAGGGCACCATCAGCGGCATCGACGGCTGGCGGCGGATGCACGAGACCGGGGAGGTTCCGCCCGAGCTCATTGAGCTGAACGAGCAGGCGCGAAGGGGGTGGGACGAGACGCCGCCAGCCGGCGTCGATGACCGCCAGACATAACACGACCCCGGCTCACGGTGCTGGAACACCGCGAACCGGGGCCGCAACCTCAGCACCAGCCCTGCGGTTAGGCAGAGCCCGGCGATCATGAGGCCCAATCACGATTGTATGCCGGGCGCCTTCTCGCGGGACTGGACCACGCACGACCAGTCCCAGTAACGAGGAGTTATCAGCATGCAGTCTCATCCTCCCGCCCATCCCGCCCATCCCACCGAGCAGCCAACCCACCTCGCCTCCCGCCCGGGCCCCACCCGATCCCTCCCCGCGATCGAGGCCCGCGGTCTCATCAAGACCTATCCCGCGCCGGGCAAGAGCCGCATCAGGGCGCTCGACGGCCTTGACCTCACCGTCACCCCCGGCACGATCTACGCCCTGGTCGGCCCGAACGGCGCCGGCAAGACTACCGCCGTCAAGATCCTGACCACGCTGGCGATCGCCGACGAGGGCAGCGCGACCGTCGAGGGCATCGACGTCCGGACCGACCCGGCCCAGGCGCGTCGTGTCATCGGCGTCGTCGGCCAGCGCTCCGGGGCCGACCCGACCGCCACCGGCCGCGAGAACCTCGTCCTCCAGGGTCACCTCTACGGCCAGTCCACCCAGGCCGCCAGGCGCCGGGCGGACGAGCTCCTGGAGCGCTTCGCGCTGACCGAGGCGGCGGGCCGGTTCGTCCGCACCTACTCCGGCGGCATGCAGCGCCGCCTCGACGTCGCGCTCGGCCTCGTGCACCGGCCGCAGGTGCTGTTCCTCGACGAGCCGACAACCGGACTCGACCCGGAGGCGCGGACGGCGATGTGGGACGAGATCACCCGGCTGGCCGAATTCGACCAGGTGACCGTGCTGCTCACTACGCATTACCTGGACGAGGCCGATCGGCTGGCCGGCCGCCTGGCCGTCGTCGACCGAGGCCGCGTCGTCGCCGAGGGCGAGCCGGACCGGCTCAAGCAGGATCTGGGGGTGACGTCGCTCGACGAGGTGTACCTGCACCACGCGGGCCGGCACTACAGCGATGCATCCCGGGTGACGGAGGTGGCAGGGCGATGACAACGACCATCGACAGGGAGATGACCCGGCCGGCCCCGGCCTCCGCGGTGTTCTCCGACACCTGGTACCTGACCGGCCGCAAGCTCCACGCGCTGGTGCGCCAGCCCTACGTCCTCGCGTTCAGCGTGGTCCAGCCGGCCATCTGGCTGTTCCTCTTCGGCGGCCTGTTCCAGAAGGTCATCGACATCCCCGGCTTCGCGTACCACGGCTCCTACCTCGCCTACCTGATCCCGGGCATCGTCGCGATGAACGCGATGTCGGGCAACATGTGGGCGGGCATGGCGATGATCGAGGAGATCGACCGGGGCACGCTCAACCGCTTCCTCGTCACCCCGGCCAGCCGCCTGGCGATCATGAACGCCGCTGTCGTCGAGCAGGCGGTCGGCACCACCGCGCAGACCCTCATCATCGTGGGCCTCGGCTACGCGGGCGGCGCCCGCTACCCCGGCGGCGTCGCCGGCATCGTGGTCCTGATCGTCGCGTCGATCCTGGTCGGCGTCCTGTGGGGCAGCCTGTCCAACATGACCGGCATGCTGCTGCGCTCCCGTGAGGCGATCATCGGCGTCTACACGTTCTTCATGCTGCCGCTGATGTTCCTGTCCTCGGCGTTCATCCAGCCGGCCTTCATGCCCGGCTGGATGCAGGCCATCGCCTCCCGCAACCCGCTCAACTGGGAGGTCCAGATCGGCCGGGACGCCCTCGCGGCCGGCACCGACTGGTCCGCCGTGGCGGTCCGCTCAGGCGGCCTCCTCGTCCTGGCCCTGCTCGCGGTGGCGATCTCCGTCACCACCTTCCGCTCCTACGCCAAGAACGTCTAACCAACAACCCCAACCGCACCAAGCCCAACCACACCAGCACCGCATAGACCAGCAACCCCAACATAGACCAGCAACCCCAACCCCCTGGCCAAGGCGCCGCCGTCTCGTTGGTAACGGGCGGTGGCGCCTTGGCCACGAGCGTGTTCCGCAAGGGCACCCCGCGACCCGAAAAGCACACGCTCCGCCTCGTCGGGGCCGGCCGATGACCAAAACGGCACACGGTCATGCCGACACTCATCCGGCCCAGACGGTGCGCGGGAGAGGAGGGGGAGTTAGCCTGAGTGGACGTCCGACTGTTTGCCTGAAGCCAGGTGCTTTCCCGACGGGAGCCTCCGATGGGCGACGAGCCAGTGGAGAACGACCCCAGGGATGGCGAGGCGGTCCGCCGCGAGGACAGCACGGTGTCAGACGATGCCACGCTGCGGCGGCCCGCCTTCGATCCCGCGATCCCTCGTGGTGCGCGCGACCTGCTGACGGCGCGAGGCGACCTGCTCGCGCCGGCCGGTCCCGACCGCCGCCGCCTCCTTCCGGCCGAGGGGGACAGACGCGAGGCGACGATCTCCAACGCGGTCGCCGGCTTGACCACCGCCCTGTTCGTGGCGGTCGTGGCCGCGACCCCGTGGGCGGTCGGGGTGCTGGTCTTCCAGCAGCCGGTGGCCTGGCAGTCGGCCGCCGGGCGGTACGGGCTGCTACTGGCCGAGCTGATCATCGCGGTGACCGCGATCGCCTTCGGCACCCGGGTCGCCGGTTTCGGCGAGGCTCGGGTCGAGGACGAGGCCGTCACCGCGGCGCGGACGTACCGCGGCCGCTATCTCACCGAAGCCGACCTCGACCCCCGCGCCCGGGTCCTGCTGCGCCGCGCTCAGGACGCGGTCCACGCCATTAACTCGGCCGAGATCGTCCGGGCCGACCTGCTCGACGAGCCCGCCACCAGCGTGCTCCTGGCCGAGCAGGAGTGGCAGATCGCGCTCGCGCTGCGTGAGCAGGCCCGGCTCCGCGCACTCCGCTCCCGCCTGGCCGAGCCGAGACCCGGCTCGCCTGCGGCCGAGCTGCTCGACGACCACCGACGGGCCGCGCGGGCGGCCGAGCAGAGCACCGCCGCCCGGGTCGCGGCCCTCGAGCGCTACGCGGCCGAGGTCCACGGGGCCGACGCCGCCTACCGCGACTGGCGCCAGCACGCGGCCATCGCCGAGCTCACCGGCCCGCACCTCGACCTGCTCGCCCGCACCGCCGCCGACCACCACGGCATCACCGAACTCGACGCCCTCACCGAGCGCGCCCGCGCCCTCCGCCGTTCCTTCACAGAAACCCAGGACTAGCGCTCTGCGGGAACAGCGTCAGGCGCTTACCAAGTCGGCTATCGGGAGGGTCAGCCGGACGGGCTGTTCCAGCTCCAAGACGGAGCGGTGTACGGCATGCAGACGGTAGGCCGCTGCCGCAGCGTCCAGGTGAAACTCGCGGATCTCCCAGACGTCGTATTTCTCGTCCAGCACCACGACTAGGTAGAGCGGAATTCCGGCCGTCGCGTACTGGGCTCGCTTGTCCACCAGGTCTTCCCTGGCAGTGGTGGGAGAGGTTACCTCGACAACGAGAACCGTTTCCTGGGCGCTGGGCCTTCTGGTCGGATCGTCGATGCCCTGGTAAACGGCCACGTCCGGTCGGCGGAACGTGAATCGGGGAACGCGCCATAGCACGACGTCGACGTCCGTTTCGACCGTCAAGCACGGCCCAGCGGGGGAGCGGGCCGCCTCGAGCGCAAACGAAAGTCGGCGGGCGATCCGATTGTGCCGAGCGACGGGCGATTCGCATCTGATCACGTGTCCGTGCACGATCTCATAGGCATCATCTTTGCACGGCTCCTCAACCGTACGGAGAACCTCAGCGCGGCTGCTCCAGGCGGGTCCAAGGGGAGGGCGGGTTGTCGTCGCGGGGAAGCCACAGCATCGGCTGCAGGCGCCCCAGGCCGCGCGGGAAGCCGCGTTCCCAGGGGAACCGGCTCTCGGCGTCCGACCAGACGACCTGCAGGTACGGCACCCTGACCATGCCGTAGAAGCGGTCGGAGACCGTCAGCAGCCGGGACTTGCGCCAGCTCAGGTCGACCGGGCGGAACGCAATCGGCGTCGGGCAAACGTCGTCGAGCACCGTCTCCGGGGTGATCTCCACGCCGTCGGCGGCCCGCGCGCCGATCGCGTTGATGATCGACGCGGCGTCCTCCACCGGCAGGCCGCACAGGATCAGCTCCGGCACCTGGCAGGTTAGCCACATGCCGATGCTGTACGCCCACGGCGGCGCCTTGCGGTCGGCCCGGCTGCCGGAGACGGCCCAGCCGTACTCGCCAACCGTGGCGGCGACCCAGTTGAGGTGGTCGACCTCGCCGGGATCGGGCCCGGCGGCGTCCTGCCCGTGCTCGGGGTATTCGGTGCGGTTCCTGCGAGCGGAATGGCGCTTCGGAAGGTTCATGCCAGACACGCTACGCCGGGGGTCTGACATTCCCGCCGATGACAGGAAACCCCTCGTCAGATCCGTAATCCGTTCGTTAGATCGGTGTTAGCGAATCGGGTCGCGAGGTCCGTCGCGTTCGAATCGCCGTGCCCCGCGTGGTCGAGCTCGGGGTCGTCGATCCCGGCGTCGTCCAGACCGGTGACGTCGAGGCGCGTGCCGCCAGGCTCGCTGCCACCCGCCACGGTGTCGTCGGCCCGGATCGTCCAGATCTCGCGCGGGATCAGCGTCAGCGCCGAGGCGACCACGATCACCGCGGCCGCGGCGAACTGCGTGGTGGACACGCCGATCGCGGCAGCCAGCGGGCCGGCCAGCAAGGCGCCGAGCGGCATCGCCGACATCGAGCCGAGCGCGTCGTAGGACGAGACCCGGGCCAGCTTGTCCGAGGGGATGCGGGTGGCCATCTGCACCGTCCACTGCACCATCATCACCTCGATGAGGGTCCCCAGGGCGAACGCGCACAGGCAGATCACCGGCAGCGGCAGGACCAGCGCGAGCGCGAGCGGCGTGAGGGCGACGGCGGCGCCCGACCCGACCACGAACAGCATCGGCTTGCGCGGCGTGTACCGCAGCGACACCAGGCCGCCGGCCACCAGGCCGAGCGCGTCGGCGGCCGTGATCGCCCCCCATGCGGCCGGACCGCCGAGGTGCGTTCTGGCCACCACCGGGCCGAGCACCAGGAACGCGCCGTTGAACGCCATCATGACCAGGGCGTACTGGATCACGGTCGCCCACAGCCAGGTATGGCTGCGGAACTCGGTCCACCCCTCGCGCAGTTCGGTGATCATCCCCGCGCCCTTGGCCGTGGCGAGCTGCAGGTTCCCGTTCCCCTTGAGCGACAGCAGCAGCGGAATCGTGCCCGTCATGCCGATCGCGCACAAGGTCAGCGCCCACCCGGGGCCGAGCACCGCGACCATGAGGCCGGCCGACGCCGCGCCGGTCATCTGCCCGGTGTTCATCGCCAGCCTGCTGATCGAGCTGCCCTCCTGCAGCAGCGCGTCCGGCACGATCTGGGGGAGCAGCGCCTGCGAGGCGGGGTAGAACATGGCCGCCCCGACTCCGTTGAGCGCCTCCAGGCAGATCATCGCCCACAGCGCCGGATGTCCGGTCAGCACCAGCAGGCCGAACGTGCCCTCGCCGACGATGACGGCGACGTTCCCGGCGATGATCACCCACTGCGGCCGCAGCCGGTCGGCGAACACCCCACTGATCAGGGTGAACACCAGCATCGGGGCGACCTGCGCGGCCAGCACGTAGGAGAGGTCGGCCGTCGATCCGGTGAGGTTGAGCACCGCGAACGAGACGCCGACCATCGAGAACCCGTTGGAGAACGGTGCCAGCAGCCGGTCGACGAGCAGGATGCGGAAGTCGCGGATGGCGAGCACCGGGTACCGGCGGGCAGGCGCACGCCACGACATGACAAGGTCCGTTCTACGTTAGCTGGGAACATCCACGTTACGTGGGTGCCCCGTGAACAGCAATTTCTTTTGCGCGAGGCCTATTACTCCGCAGATTCCTCTGGGGTATCGCCCTCTGGCGCGCCAGTGCTTTCGTCCGGTCCCTCCGCGGCCGCGTCCGATGGTTGGTCGGCCTCCTTCGGCGTCGGCGGGGTGATGCCGAGCTGACGCTCGATGCCCGTCAGCCGCTGCTCGAGCGCCGCCAGCGTCTCGCCGATCGTCGCCAGCGTCTCCCGGAACTCGCTGACCACCTCGGCCCGGACGCTCACGACGGCCCTCGGCGGCAGCCGGAGGCCAGCGGCGGCCGCCTGCGGCCCGCCCGCCAGCCACTCCATCGCCTGCTGCTCGTCTGGCCCCGGCTCGTTCGACTCGGCGGCGGCGAGCAGGAGCACCTTCTCCCTGACGGCCGGCAGCGGAGCGGCCGTGACCAGGATCTGGGCACCCACCCCGTGACCCTCGTGGACCAGGCCGAGCAGGATGTGCTCGGTGCCGATGTACTCCTTTTTCAAGGCGAGTGCCTCGCGCAGCGACAGCTCGAGTACCTTCTTCGCCGGCGGGGTGAACGGGATGTGCCCCGACGGCATCGACTTCCCCGCGCCGACGAGCGCTCTGACCTGCTCGCGGGCCATCTCCAGGGTGAGCCCGAGCGACACGATGGCCCGCGCCGCGACGCCTTCCCCCTCGTGGATCAGCCCGAGCAAGATGTGCTCGGTGCCGATGTAGTTGTGGTCAAGCATCCTGGCCTCTTCCTGGGCCAGGACCACGACGCGCCGCGAGCGCTCGGTGAACCGCTCGAACATGGAATTTCTCCCTCGGGGATCGGCGGGCGGGGAGATATCGTCTCACGGTATGCGGCTCCCCGGCGAGAGAGCAAGAATGAGTGCTTTATCCCGAAACGTCCGAGCCGGGCTCCTGCTCCGGGCCGCCGCCGCCGGCGCCCGGCCAGTGCCGGGCTAACGCGCCGCCGGTATGCCGCGAATGCGCCAGCAGGGCCGCAGAGCTGGCAGACTGGAGGGATGTCCATGACCGATCCGGTGACGGCCCCCGAAGCGACCAATCGAACCGTCGGCGAGCCCTGCGTGCTGCTCAAGCTGGGCGAGATCTTCCTCAAGGGGAAGAACCGCCAGCAGTTCGTGCGGATGCAGCAGGCGAACGTCCGCGCGGCGGTGCGGAGTACCGGCGTGCCCGTGGAACTCACGGTGCGCGAGGGCGTGCTGGTCCTCCGGGTTGCCCACGGCGAGGGGCAGGCGGCCGAGCGCATGACGGCGGCGGAGCACGCGGAGGCGATGGACCGGGTCGCGGCCCGGGTCGCGGACGTGCCGGGGATCGCCCGAGTCTGCCGGGCGCTGCGGGTGGACAAGACGCCCGAGGCGGCCACCGCCGCCGCGATCGCCCTGACGAGCCCCGCCAGCGGCACGTTCGCGGTCCGCGCGCGCCGTCGCGACAAGCGCTTCCCCATCACCTCCGAGCAGCTCAACGTCCTCATCGGGGACCGGGTGAACGCCGCCCACGGGCTGAAGGTCAGCCTCAAGCACCCGGACACGGAGATCTTCGTCGAGGTCGACGCCCGCGAGGTGTTCGTGTTCACCGGCGGCCAGCCGGGACAGGGCGGGCTGCCAGTCGGGATGAGCGGCCGGGCGGTCGTGCTGATGTCGGGCGGGATCGACTCGCCCGTCGCCGCCTACCGGATGATGCGGCGCGGCCTTCGCTGCACGTTCCTGCACTTCTCGGGGATGCCGCTGACCGGCCCGGAATCCATCTACAAGGCGTACGCGCTGGTTCGCGGCCTGGACCGGTTCCAGGGCCAGTCGCACCTCTACGTCGTTCCGTTCGGCAAGGCCCAGCAGGCGCTGGCGACCACCGGGGCCGGCCGCCTCCAGGTGATGGCGCAGCGGCGGCTGATGCTCAAGACCGCCGAGGCGCTCGCCGCCCGGCTGCATGCCAGCGCCCTGGTGACCGGCGACTCGCTCGGTCAGGTCTCCAGCCAGACCCTGACCAACATCACCGCCCTCGACGACGCGGTCACGCTGCCGATCCTGCGCCCGCTGCTGGGCTGGGACAAGACCGAGATCATGGCCGAGGCGCGGCGCCTGGACACGCTTGCCATCTCCGAGCTTCCCGACCAGGACTGCTGCACCCTGCTGACCCCGCGCCGAGTGGAGACCAGGGCCAAGATCGACGACCTGCGCCGCATCGAGATCCGCCTCGACGCCGCCGAGCTGGCCGAGCAGCTCGCGCTCACCGCCCAGGAATACCGCCCCGAGTAGCCGCCCCTCCGTCCGACAGCGCCGTGGCGTTGTCACGGAAATCAACAAATTCCTCATCGTACCCGGCAGTATCACCGGGCCTGGTGTGGGATCCTCGTGACGGCAGAATCCGCAGGCCATGAATGGGGTGGCAACCATCACCGCACACGACGGGGGACGGGCCGATGCCGGGCCAGGGCACCGGTTCAGGCAGTCCCAGACGACGCGGGAACGCACGGCGGAGTTCGGGGACGTGTTTCGCCAACATCGCCACGCAGTGCTGTCCGCCTGCGCCGAGCGGCTGTGGCCGGATGCAGACGCGGCCATCGCCGCCGCGGCCGGCGTTCTCGTCGCCGCCCGCCTGGCCATGGCCGATCCCGCCCGGCGGCCGCGTCCGGACCTCGTGCGCGGCTGGCTGCTTGCCATCGCCGCCCAGGCATGTCCCGCGCCCGGGCAGCTCGCCGGGATCGGCCACGTCGACTGGGAAGCGGTGCGCGCCCGCGTTGCCGTCGGCCCCCAGGACCTGCGCGACGAGCCCGCGAGGGTGGCATCGCTGCGGAAGTGGCTGGAACGCATCGTGGCCACGCTGCCGGAACCCCGGCACCGGATGTACGACCTGTCCGTGACGAGGGGCCTGGACAGCCGGAACGCGGCCCTGGAACTCGGGACGACCGTGGCCGAGGTTCGGCGGCTGCGTCGCGAGAACCGGCAGGCCATCCTGCGCGCCTTCGAGGTCACCGCCCTCGCCGCCGCCGAAGCCACCGCTGCCGAAGCCACCGCTGCCGAAGCCACCGCTGCCGAAGCCACCGCTGCCGAAGCCACCGCCGCCGAAGCGGCCGGCGTCGGGGCTCCCGGGTGCGGGGAGCTGCCGCAGCTGCTGGCCGATGCGCGCAGCGACGCCGGCGATCCGCAGGAGGACGGCCGGCGCCACCCGGCGGTGCTGTCCGCTGCCGTGCGGTTGGCGTTGTCCCGCCACCTGAGCGAGTGCCATCCCTGCCAGGACCGGCGGGACGACCTGATGGCGCGGTGGGCGCCCGAGCTGCTGCCGATCCTGGCCGACGCCGAGCTACGCGAGCAGGTCATGGAGGACTTGCGGTCGATGCCGCGGCTCAGGCAGCCCGGCCCCGTGCCCGGTGCCCACCGGCGCGCCGCCCCGGCCGGCCCCGCCACCAAGCTCGTCATCGGCCGGGCCGCCGTCGCGGCGGGGACAGGGCTGGTTGCGGTACTGCTGCTGCTCGCGTTCGTATGGCCCGGGCTGCTGCGCGGAACGCGCGCGGCCGCGAACGTGTCATCGGCCGACCGGAACAAGTCCGTCACCAGCGGCGTGGATACCCCGACGGTGGCCGGCACCGTCGGCGGGGTCCCGGCCGACAAGCACGGGCGACCGGCCCGTCCCGGGGCGGCGGGTCTTCTGAGCACTCTTCCGCCGGTGGCGACCGGGAGCCCGGCCGGATCGGTGCAGCCATCCGTGTACTACACGACCCCGCCGTCAACCGCGCCCACGTCGTCCCCCACGCAGCCGACTTCTGCGCCGTCCTCGTCGCCATCGTCGTCGCCGTCACGAACGGCGTCGCCCTCGCCGAGCGCGTCGACGTCCAAGCCGTCCCCGTCGCCGAGCGCGTCCACCGGCACGCCGACGCCGACCCCGAGCGCTTCTACCTCTACGCCAACACCGACGCCGAGCGCTTCTACCTCCACGCCGACACCCACAGAAAGCGCGTCCACGCCCACGCCGACGCCGAGGGCGTCCGCCACGGACACGGCGCAGCCGTCGCCCACCGCTTCGGCGTCGGCCGCGTCGCCGGCGTCGGCATCGCCCACGGCGTCGTCGTCGACGGCAGCGCCGTCGGCGTCAGCCACGGCCTAGTCCCGACTTCCCGGACGGCGGCAGCCGCTGCGGGGATATGGCGAAACCGTCGTCCTAGCGACGGAAACGACATATACGTGCAGCGCCCGTGCCGATAACAGCAAGAAGCGTCGCCACGCACCCCGCGCTGGCAAGACGATCACGCGTGCCGGGCCGCGGCCGCGGCCGTAGCCAAGGCCGGGGCCGAGGCCGGCGCCAGCGCCGGAGCCGGGGTGAGTGTCCGGCCGACCAGCGGCGACAGATGAGTCGCCATGCTCGCGAGCTCGCGCAGGTCCGATTCGATCAGCGCCTGCGGGCCGTCGCACAGCGCGGTCTCCGGGTGCGGGTGGACGTCGATGATGATGCCGTCCGCGCCGACCGCGATCGCCGCCCGGGACAGCGGCAGCACCAGGTCGCGGCGGCCGCCGGAGTGCGACGGGTCCACGATCACCGGCAGGTGCGAAAGCCGCTGCGCGACCGGCACGGCCGAGATGTCGAGCGTGTTCCTGGTGGCCGTCTCGAACGTGCGGATGCCGCGCTCGCACAGCACGATGTCCAGGTTGCCGCGCTGCGCGATGTACTCGGCCGCCATCAGCCACTCCTCGATGGTGGCGGACATGCCGCGCTTGAGCATGACCGGCTTGCCGGCCGCGCCGACCGCCTGCAGCAGCGGGAAGTTCTGCATGTTGCGGGTGCCGACCTGGAGCATGTCGGCGTAGGAGGCGACCAGGTCGACGTCGCGCGCGTCGACCACCTCGGTCACGATCGGCAGCCCGACCTCGGCCCGCACGTCGGCCAGGATCTTCAGGCCCGCCTCGCCGAGTCCCTGGAACGCGTAGGGCGACGAGCGCGGCTTGTACGCGCCGCCGCGCAGCAGCGACGCGCCCCCGGCGCGTGCCATCCGCGCCGCGGCCAGGGTCTGCTCGGGTGTCTCGACCGCGCACGGCCCGGCGATGACGGTCAGCGTGTCGGGGCCGATCGGCACGCCCGCCACCCGGATCACCGAGCGCCTTCGCCGATGCTCCCGGCTGACCAGCTTGTACGGGGCGGAGGTCCGCACCACGTCCGCGACCCCCGGCAACCCAACCAGATTCAACGTGGCAAAATACCGCTCCACGTCGCCGGAAAGCCCGATGATCGCCGCGGCCCCGCCCCGGCTGACGAACGCCTCGCCGCCCGCTTCCTGCACCACGCTCACCACGTGATCGATCTCGGCGACGCTCGCGTCCGCGGCCATCACGACAACCATCCGACCCGCCCCTCCATGCGCCTGGCGGCGGCTATGCCGCGCGCAATTCCTTCAGCGTAGCGATGTCACGCGCGTGACCCGCCTTTCCGCCGGGCGTTTCGACGACGAAGGGGACGTCACCGAGCGCGGCGAGGAGCTCGCGGAACGGATCGGTGCCGATCTTGCCCGCGCCGAGCGCCTCGTGCCGGTCCCGGTTGGACCCGCAGCCGAGCAGCGAGTCGTTGGCGTGCACCAGCCCCACCCGCCCCGGTCCGGCCGCCGCGACCAGCTCGTCGAGCATCGCGGCGACCCCGCCGACGGCGGTCAGGTCGTGCCCGGCGGCGAACATGTGGCAGGTGTCGAGGCAGATTCCGGCCTTCGGGTGCCGCTCGACGGCGGCCAGGTACGGCGCCAGGTCCCCGGCCCGGGCGCAGAGCATCTGGCCCTGCCCGGCCATCGGCTCGAAGAGCAGGTCGGGATCATCGTCGCCGAGCTTGTCGAGCAGCGGGAGCGCGATCTCGGCCAGCTGCCGCAGCGCCTGCTCCCGGTCCGCCCAGCCCACGGCCGACCCGGCGTGCACCACCACCCCCCGCGCCCCGATCTCGGTGCCCCGCTGCAGGGCGTGCGCGACGGCGGCGGCCGACTTCGACGCCACCGCCGGATCGCCCGAGCCGAGGTTGATCAGGTAGGGCGCGTGGATGAAAACGGGCAGGCCGGACCCGCGCAGCAGCCGATCCTGGGCGGCGTCGCCCGGCCCGGCCGTCCAGCCGCGCGGGTTGGACACGAACACCTGGATGACCTCGGCCCCGACCTCGGCGGCGTACGCGAGCCCGCCCGTCGCCAGCCCGCCGGTCACGGTCGCGTGCGACCCGATTAGTCCCATGAGGGCGTCAGAAGCCGAACTGGCCGAACCCGCCGTAGACCACGGTGATCGTGCTGCCGGCCGGGGCCTGGCCCGAGGGGCTGATGGCGGTCACCTTCTGGCCGAAGCCGTTCGACTGCTGCCCGTTCACCTGGAAGCCGAGCTGCATCAGCGTCTGCTGTACCTGCTGGAACTTCTCGCCGACGAGGTTGCCCGGGATCGGTACCTCCGGCGGCCCGTTAGAGACCGACACGCTGACCGTGCCGCCGGGCGGGACCGGCGTGCCCGGGGGGACGGACTGGGACACGATGATGCCCTGCGGCTGGTTGCTCTGCACGGTGGTCGGCTGCAGGTGGATGTTGTTGTTGGCCGCCCACTGCTGGATCGCGTTGACGTCCTGCCCGACCAGGTTGGGCAGCGACAGGCCGGCCACCACCTCGATGACGACCGGCTGGTTCTGCGGCCACGACGTGTCGGCCGGCGGCACCGTGCCCGCCACCGCGTTCAGCACCACGGTCCCGTTGACGCCGACCGGCTTGGTCGTCGGGCTCACCGTCAGCCCGGCCTGCCGCAGCGCCGCCTGGGCCTGCTGGAGCGACTTCCCGGCCACGCTCGGCACGCTGATCATGTGCGGGCCAAGCGAGACCGTGAGCACGATCATCGCGCCCGGCAGGGCCCGGCCGGAGGGCGAGGTGCTGATCACGTCGTTCTTGGCCACGTCGTTGTCGATCACGCTCGAGCCGATGCTGACCCGGAACCCGGCCTGCCGCAGCTCCTGCTCGGCGGAAATGACCGATGTCCGGTCGACCGAGGGCACCGTCGTGTACCGGCCGGACGTCAGCCACCAGCCGCCGCCGCCGAGCCCGATCACGGCCACCACCGCGACCGCCAGGTACGCGAGTCGCCGGCTGAACAGCCACCGCTGCAGGAACGGCTCCCGCCCGCCGGGCTCGCCTGACCCGCCGCCGAGAGTGTCGCCGTGGTAGGAACTGGCGTCGTACCGCCCCGTCGCGGCGTACTCGCCGCCGCCGTACCCGGCCCCGCCGTATCCGGGGGTTCCGCTGTAGGCTCCCCCGCCGCCGTATCCGCCGCCGTCGAACATCGTCGTGGACGACCCGCCCGCCGCCTCCAGCGTGCCCGCCCCGGCCATCCCCGGCCAGGACATCCCCGCCCCGCCGTACGGGGCGCCGCCGCCCCGGCCGTCGAACGAGTCGCCGCCCGCGAAACCAGCGCCGTCGTACCCCAGCGTCCCGGCCGCCGCCGCGCCCGCGACGGTGCCCGCCGCGCCGGCGCCCGCGCCCGCCGCGCCCGACGCCGTCCACGCCCCGCTCACCGACTCATCCGCCCCGGAAAGCCCGCGCAGCGACCGCACCGCCCGCCAGAACACGTCCGCGTTGGCCGGCCGCCACTGCGGGTCCCTGCTGGTGGCCGCGCCGACCAGCTGCTCGACGGCGGGGATGATCCCGCCGACCACCGACCCGACCCGGGGAACGTCGGAGTTGACGTGCGCGTACGCCACCGCGAGGGGGGTCTCCCCGGTGTACGGCTGCCGCCCGGTGAGCATCTCGAACAGCAGCACGCCGGCCGAGTAGACGTCGGTTCTGGCGTCGGTGACCGCCCCGGTGACCTGCTCGGGCGCGATGTAGGCGACCGACCCGATGATCTGGCCGGCCCGTGTGTTGCCGACGGCGGCCGCGGCCCGGGCGAGCCCGAAGTCCACCACCTTGACCCGCCCGTCCGGGGTGATCAGCACGTTCTCCGGCTTGACGTCCCGGTGCACGATCCCGGCCTGGTGCGCGGCCGCCAGCCCGGCCAGGATGGGGTCCATGATCCCCAGCGCCTCCTGCCAGGTGAACCAGCCGCGCTCGCGCATCAGCGCCCGCAGCGTCTGCCCGGGCACGTACTCCATGGCGAGGAAGAGGTGCTCTCCGTCGGCCCCCTGGTCGAAGACCGCGACGATGTTCTGATGCGACAGCTGCGCCACTGACTTCGCCTCGCCGATGAACCGGCCGACGAACTCGTCGTCGCGGGCCAGGTCGGCGTGCATGACCTTAAGCGCCACCTCCCGGTCGAGCCGGGTGTCGGTGGCGAGGTACACGGTGGCCATGCCGCCGTGCGCGATGCGCGAGCGGACGTGGTAGCGCCGGTCGAGCATCCGCCCCGTGAGCATGTCCGCAGGCGCAGATTCCATCACGGACGATTTTACGGCCCGCCGCCGACAAGCTTCGCCCTGTTCATCACTTTGTCTCATCTTGGCCTCGGCCCAGGAGCGGGAACGGTCATGGCCACCGCGCCCGCTGGGTATATCTGCAAGTGTCGAGTTGCACCTATTGCGGTGATATGCAAGACTCCGCAGGCACTGCGCGGTGGTTGAGGGAGGGCGTTGTCATGGAAGACCGTATCGAACAGCGGATCACCATCCGGTCCCATCACGACAAGGTATGGCAGCTTGTCACCCGGCCGGGCTGGTGGCTGCCCGGCAGCAGGACGGAGCCGGCCCGCGGCCCGGGACGGCTGCCGGTCGAGTACGGCGGCGACAGCAGGCCCTACCTGATCGACGTCGTCCGGGTGGAGCCGCAGGGCTACGTCTCGTTCCGCTGGGCCAGCGCGTTCGGCGGGGCCGCTCCCGTGCCCGGCAACGCGACCCTGGTCGAGTTCTACCTGCGGCCGGTCGGCGACGATGTCGGCGTGACGGTGGTCGAGAGCGGCTTCGCCTCGCTCGACCTGTCGGACGCGCTGCGCGAGGACGCGTGGAAGGGGAACACCGGCGGCTGGCAGTACGAGCTCGCGGGTCTGCGGATCCGGGCCGAGCAAGGCAGTACCGCCCCTCGGGGGGACGACCCCCCGTACCCCCCGGTGCAAGGCAGGTGACGGACCCGGGCCGGGTCTTCGCCGCCCTGGCCGATCCGCGTCGTCGCGAGCTGCTCGAGCTGCTCGCCAGCACGCCCGGCGCCTCGGCCGGGGCGCTGGCGGCCCGGCTGCCGGTCTCCCGCCAGGCGGTCGCGCAGCACCTGGCCGTGCTCGAGGAGTGCGCGCTGGTCAGCCGTCGGCGGGCCGGGCGGCAGGTGCTGTTCAGCGTCCGGGCGGACGGCCTGACGGCCACCGCGGACTGGCTCCGGGAGCGCGCGACCGCGTGGCTGGCCCAGTAACCGGCCAAAAAATTCGAGGTGAACAGGGGGAAAGATCCCCTATTGTGGTGGAATGTCGGTTGTTTCAAACCGGCCCTGATGTGGGACATTGGACACGTGGCACAGATAGAACCCTCAGCCGACGCTCTGGTCACAGAATGGCTGTCACTCCCCGAGGTGGCAACCCGTCTTGACCTGCCCATCAGTCGCGTCAAGCAGCTCCTGCGCGACCGTAAGCTGCTCGCCGTGACCCGGCCGGGCGGCGACCGCGCCATCCCGGCGGCCTTCCTCCACGGCGACCAGATCGTCAAGGGCCTGAGCGGGACGCTCACGGTCCTGTTCGACTGCGGTTTCGCCGACGAAGAGGCGCTCCGCTGGCTCTTCACCGCCGACGCGACCCTTCCGGGCACTCCCATCGACGCGCTCAACGCCCATCGCGGCACCGAGGTCAACCGCCGCGCGCAAGCGCTGGCGTTCTAGTCTTCTAGGCAGCGAAGGAGGCGGCCCGTCCGATCGGGCCGCCTCCTTCTCATGTCCGAAATCTCCTTGTGGTGGCAGCACAGAAAACCAAGTCGTGAGTTATGCTTGGCCACATGCCGCCGAGACCGCGCCACGCCCAGCCGTCGCACGCGCCACAGAAGTCCCGCCGGGCCGCGCCGAGCATCGCCGAGGTGCTCAGGACCGGCCGGTCGTTCTCGTTCGAGTTCAGCCCGCCCAAGAGCGAGAAGGCCGAGCAGCAGTTCTGGAAGGCGATTCGCCAGCTCGAGTCGCTCAAGCCGACGTTCGTCTCGGTCACCTACGGGGCCGGCGGCTCGACCAGGGAGACGACCGTCGCGATCACCGGCGCGATCGCCGAGCAGACCTCGCTCGACCCGGTCGCGCACCTCACCGCGGTCAACCACTCGGTGCAGGAGCTGCGGCACGTGATCGGCTCCTACGCCGGCGTGGGCGTGCGCAACATGCTGGCGCTGCGGGGCGACCCGCCGGGCGACCCGAACGCGGACTGGGTCAGGCACCCGGACGGCCTCGCGCACGCTGTCCAGCTGGTGGAGCTGCTCAAGGCCTCGGGCGACTTCTGCGTCGGCGTGGCCGCGTTCCCCGAGTTGCACCCGCGCTCGCTCGACGCCGACGCCGACGCCCGCTACTTCGTCGAGAAGTGCCGGGCCGGGGCCGAGTTCGCGATCACCCAGCTCTTCTTCAACCCCGAGGACTACCTGCGGATGCGGGACCGGGTGAGCGCCCTCGGCTGCGACGTGCCGATCATCCCCGGGATCATGCCGGCCACCAGCCCTCGCATCCTCGACCGGATGGTCGAGTTCAGTGGCTGCAAGGTCCCGGTCGGCCTGCTCGACCAGCTTCGGGCCGCCACCGACCGGGGCGACCAGGCGGCGGCGCGTGAGATCGGCGTCGGCTACGCCACCGGGCTGTGCGAGCGCCTGCTCGCGGAGGGGGCGCCCGGCCTGCACTTCTGCACGCTCAACAACGCCCGCGCGACCATCGAGCTCTACTCCTCGCTCGGCCTGGCCACCTTGAGCGGCAGCAGGGCGCCCATCACCGCGTAGGGGGGCTCGCTGCCGGAGAAGCGGAAGCCGGTCAGCAGGTCGGTGAACCCGACCCCCCGGTAGAGCCGCCGGGCCCGGGTGTCCGCGTCGGCGGTGGACAGCACCGCGGTCCGCTCGTCGCGGTCGTCGGTGACCGACAGCAGCAGCGTGCGGCCGATGCCCGCGCCCTGGTAGGGCGGGAGCACGTGCAGCTCGGCGATCTCGAAGGAGTCCTCAAGCCACGCCACCACCTCGGGGGACTCGGGCGCGGGGGCGGCGTACCCCGTCCCCGATCGGGACGCGAGCGCGCTGGCCACCATGTCGTGCCACCACTGCCCGCTCTCCCCGTGGAACCCGTAGCAGAACCCGGCCACCACGCCGTCGTCGACCGCGGTCAGGCAGCGGAAGCCCGGGCTGGCGGCGTGCCGGTCCATGATGGCCTCCCGCCCCCCGATCAGCCGCTCGGGCGGGTTCATCGCGGCGGCGTAGACACCGACGAGCTCGCCGATCGCCGCCCGGAATTCCCGGGGCCCAAGCTCGCTGTAGCTGACCCTCATTTGCGAAAGCTTAGGTGAGGTGGGCGGAGGGCGGAGCGAGCGGGGCGGAAAGAGCGAAATTCAAATTCATCCTTCCGAACGGACCTGAGGTGACTGTCAATCCGACGCTCGCCGCTCCAGCGTGGCATGCCGGGAGGTGAGCGTCACCCGGCCCGCCCGTCCGGCCAGGGAGCGGATGAAGCCGCCGCCCACCCCGCCCGTGCCGCGCCGCTCGAAAGCGCCACCCCTGGAATGTCAGACCCGGGGCGTACCTTCGAACTCGTCAGCAAATGAACTGGACTTTTCCGCGAACCTGTGTTCGAATGTAACTGTGTTCGAATGATGGGGACAGGCTCCGGCCGCCGCGACCCCTGGCGGCCGGTGCCGGCCGGGCGGAGCGTGGGGAAGCGCTTCGCCCGGCCGGCGGGGCCTACACAGACGGACATCTGCGCATCACCTAAAGGAGTGATGACCATGATCAGCGAGATCACGACCCCAGGGGCGGGAGCGCGCAACCGGGTGCCAGACGGCCTGTTCGATGCGGTGCCGCTGCCAAGCCGGGTCCCGTCGGCGGCACTGAGCCTGCTCCGCACCGCCCGGCACGGCCTGGCCGAGGCGGAGGTCGAGGGCGACCCGGGCACCCGCTACATCTGCGCGCACCTGGCCGCGCTGCGCGCGGCGGCCGCGATCGTGGCGGCCAGGGGCGAGCCCGGCAGCGGCGCGCGGCGCCGGCGGCCGAGGTCCGTCTGGGAGCTGCTTCCGCAGGTCGAGCCCGCGCTCTCCGAGTGGGCGGCGTTTTTCGCGGCCGGCGCGGCCAAGCGGGCCGCCGCCGAGGCCGGACTGCCGAGGGCGGCGTCCCCGCAGGAGGCCGATGACCTGCTGCGGGACGCAAGTACGTTTCTCACGGTGGCGGAGCGAGCGCTCGGCGTCGAGTCCGAGCCGGTGCTGCCGCTGCGATCGGCGAGCTAATTCGCCGCTGTCGCTGCCTCCCTGCCTGCCTGCAATGGAGTCCGCCGCGAAGGCGGGAAACCGTCGTCGTGCCAAGGTTAACGGGCCGATCCGCCCACCCGGCGAAAGCCGGGTTACGCCAGGTGGGCGGCAGACCGTTCGAGCCTAGAAGGACTCGATGGTGTTGCTGCGGGCGTCGGCGTCGAGCACGCCCCAGCTGATGAGCTCTTCGGTCAGGTCGGCGGGCGACTTGTCGTAGATGACCGCGAGCGAGCGCAGGTCCTCATGCCGCACCGACAGCACCCGGCCGTTGTAGTCGCCGCGCTGCGCCTGGATGGTGGCGACGTAGCGGGCCAGCGGGCCGACCTTCTCCTTGGGCAGCTGGTTCATCCGCTCAAGGTCGATCACCAGCTTGGGCGCACTCGCGATCGGGGTGGGGGCCGCGTCGCCCGGCAGCAGCTCGGAGACGGGAACTCCGTAGAACTCGGCCAGCTCGGCCAGCTTCTGGACGGTGACGGAACGGTCGCCGCGCTCGTAGGAGCCCACGACGACGGCCTTCCACCGGCCGCGGGACTTCTCTTCAACACCGTGTAGTGAGAGCCCCTGCTGCGTGCGGATGGCGCGCAGTCGCGCGCCCAGGGTCTTGGCGTACTCAGATGGCATTTTTCCTCGGTTTCCCGGCCAGTCGTCGCTTACGGTAACGGTTACGCACAGTGACGGTAGGCGGCGAGAGCGACAAGGTCAAGCCGAATGGCAAAAACTGGTTGAACTCGTCTAGTAACCGGCATCTCCCTTTCCTATCGCTACCTACCCTCGGCCGGAACGCGACAACCCCCGCTGTAATCGGCTTTCCCGTGTGCAGAGCGGACAAAGTGGGGACCCCTGACGCTCTCGAAACGTTATGACACCGTATGTCCAGTGTGACGTAAATCACAGCTCTCCTGATCGCCGTCCGGGGCCGGCCCCGGCGCTCGCGCGAGGGCGTAATGGTCGCTCGGCGTGGCGGAGGGGGAGCAAGGGTAACGCTGGGGGACGCTCCGTGGGGCGGGGCGACAACAGTCTAGTGACCTTTCGTGTTCGCTGTGTGGCTAATAGTGCGGCGGCGAGTCCCGGGTTTGGGTGGCCACCGCATACCTGCTGGTACGGTGGTCAACGTAGGCATCCTTTAATGGACCGTCCCGTGAGACGGGGAAGGAGGTCGTGACTGGTGTGCGCTATGCGACCTGAACCAGGACACGAGCCGGGTGACAACGACCCCGGCAATCTCGACCGCCCGGATGATCTGAGCCCGCAGGAGCAGGGCTGGAAGGCGGTGCTCACTCCGGAAGAGATCCGCCGCGCGCTGAGCCGCATCGCGCACGAGATCCTGGAGCGCACGCACGGCGGCGAGGGGATCGTGCTCCTCGGCATCCCCACCCGCGGCGTCTACCTCGCCCGCCGCCTGGCCGCCCGGATCGGCGAGTTCGAGGGCACGCCCGCGCCGGTGGGCTCCCTCGATGTCACCATGCACCGCGATGACCTGCGGCTGCGCCCGGCCCGGGCGCTGCAGCGGACCGAGGTGCCCGCGGACGGGGTGGACGGCAAGATCGTCGTCCTGGTCGACGACGTGCTCTTCTCCGGCCGGACCGTCCGCGCCGCCCTGGACGCGCTCAACGATCTCGGCCGGCCGCGCTCGGTCCAGCTCGCGGTGCTGGTGGACCGGGGCCACCGGGAGCTGCCGATCCGCGCCGACTACGTGGGCAAGAACCTGCCGACCGCGCACCGCGAGGCGGTGCGGGTGCTGCTGGCCGAGAGCGACGGCGAAGACTCGGTGCTACTCGGGGAGCGTGACCAGTGAACAGGCACCTGATTTCGGCCGGGGACCTCAGCCGCGACGACGCGGTGCTGATCCTGGACACCGCCGCCGAGCTCGCCAGCGTCGCCGACCGGCCGATCAAGAAGCTGCCGACGCTGCGCGGCCGGACCGTCGTCAACCTCTTCTACGAGGACTCCACCCGGACGCGGACCTCGTTCGAGGCGGCCGCCAAGCGGCTGTCGGCCGATGTGATCAACTTCTCCGCGAAGGGGTCGAGCGTCGCCAAGGGCGAGTCGCTCAAGGACACCGCGCTGACGCTGGAGGCGATGGGCTCCGACGCGATCGTGGTCAGGCACCCCGCCTCGGGCGCGCCGCGGCGGCTGGCCGACTGGACCAGCGGCCGGGTGATCAACGCGGGCGACGGGACCCACGAGCACCCCACCCAGGCGCTGCTCGACGCGTTCACCATCCGGCAGCGGCTGGCCGGCCCCGAGCAGCGCGGCAAGGGCCTGGACGGGGTCCGGGTGACGATCGTCGGCGACGTCCTCCACTCGCGGGTGGCCCGGTCCAACGTGCTGCTGCTCGACACCCTCGGAGCCGAGGTGACGGTCGTCGCCCCGCCCACCCTGATGCCCTGGGCGATCGAGAGCTGGCCGTGCAAGGCCAGCTACGACTTCGACGCCGAGCTGCGCAAGTCGGACGTGGTGATGATGCTGCGGGTGCAGCAGGAGCGGATGTCGGCCGCCTTCTTCCCGACCGTCCGCGAGTACCGCCGGCGGTACGGTCTGGACACCGGCCGGATGGCGCTGCTGCCCGAGCACGCCATCGTCATGCACCCGGGCCCGATGAACCGGGGCGTGGAGATCGCGGCCGAGGTCGCCGACTCGCCCCGCTCGACCATCGTCGCCCAGGTGGCCAACGGCGTGACGGTCCGGATGGCCGTCCTCTATCTCATGCTCGGCGGCGCGGCGGAGGAGACCCTGTGAACGACGAGTGGCTCATCAAGGGCGCCTCGATTGTCGGCCGCGAGACGGCCGACCTGCACCTCAAGGACGGCGTGATCGCCGCCGTCGGCGGCAGCCTGGCCGCACCGGGCGCGACCGTGCTCGACGCGGACGGCCTGATCGCGCTGCCCGGCCTGGTCGACCTGCACACCCACCTGCGCGAGCCGGGCCGGGAGGACGCGGAGACGGTGGAGACCGGCACCCGCGCGGCCGCGCTCGGCGGCTACACCGCCGTCCACGCGATGGCCAACACCGAGCCGGTGGCGGACACCGCCGGCGTGGTCGAGCAGGTCTGGCGGCTCGGCCAGCAGGCCGGCTACGTCGACGTCCGCCCGGTCGGCGCGGTCACCGTCGGCCTCGGCGGCAGGCAGCTGGCCGAGCTGGGCGCGATGGCCGACTCCGCCGCCCGCGTCCGCGTCTTCTCCGACGACGGCTTCTGCGTCGCCGACCCGCTGCTGATGCGGCGCGCGCTCGAGTACGTCAAGGCGTTCGACGGGGTGATCGCGCAGCACGCGCAGGAGCCCCGGCTGACCGAGGGCGCGCAGCTGAACGAGGGCGCGGTCGCCTCCAGGCTCGGCCTCGCGGGCTGGCCGGCCGCCGCCGAGGAGGCGATCATCGCGCGCGACTGCCTGCTCGCCGCGCACGTGGACGCCGCCCTGCACGTCTGCCACGTGTCCACGGCCGGCTCGGTCGAGATCATCCGCTGGGCCAAGTCCAAGGGCTGGCGGGTGACCGCCGAGGTGACGCCGCACCACCTGCTGCTGACCGACGACCTCGCCGCCGACTACGACACGGTGTTCAAGGTCAACCCGCCGCTGCGCACCCAGGCCGACGTCGACGCGCTCCGGGCCGCGCTTGCCGACGGGACCATCGACTGCGTGGCGACCGACCACGCGCCGCACCCGGTCGAGGCCAAGGAATCCGAGTGGGCGGCCGCCGCCAACGGCATGACCGGCCTCGAGACGGCGCTGCGGGTGGTGCAGCTGGCGATGGTCGACACCGGGCGGCTGGACTGGGCGGGTGTCGCCGACCGGATGTCGGTCCGCCCCGCCGTCATCGGCCGGGTGCCCGGCCACGGGCAGTCGATCGCCCCGGGCGCGCCCGCCAACCTGACCCTGTACGACGCGGCCGCGCCGCCGGCGGCGGTGGACCCGAGGACGCACGCGTCCAAGAGCCGCAACAACCCGTTCGCGGGCCGGACGCTGCCGGGCGCGGTGGCCGCCGTGTTCCTGCGCGGCACCGCGACGGTCCTGGACGGAAAGGTAACCCGATGAGCAACACGGGACCGGACGCGATGCTGGTCCTCGAGGACGGCACGACGCTGCGCGGGACCGGGTTCGGCGGCCACGGCGAGTCGTTCGGCGAGATGGTGTTCAACACCGGCATGACCGGCTACCAGGAGACGCTGACCGACCCGTCCTACTGCGGCCAGATCGTCGCCATGACCGCGCCGCACATCGGCAACACCGGCATCAACGACGAGGACCAGGAGTCGCACCGGATCTGGGTCAGCGGCTACGTGGTCCGCGAGCCCGCGCGGATCGCCTCGAGCTGGCGGGCCAAGCGCTCGCTCGACGCCGAGCTCAAGGCCCAGGGGATCACCGGCATCGCCCTGACCGGGACCCGCGCGCTGACCATGCGGCTGCGCGAGCACGGCGCGATGCGGGCGGGCGTCTCCACCGTCGAGGACGATCCGGCCCGGCTGCTCGACCGGGTGCTCGCCAGCCCGGGCATGACCGGGGCCGACCTGGCCCGGATCGTCACCACGCCGCAGCCGTACACGGTCTCCCCACCGGCCGGCATCACGACCAGGTACCGGGTCGCCGCGGTCGATCTCGGCATCAAGAACGCGACCCCGCAGAACATGGCCGCCCGGGGGATGGAGGTCCGGGTGCTGCCCGCCACCGTCACCGCCGACGAGATCCTGGCGACCGCGCCCGACGGCGTGTTCTTCTCCAACGGCCCCGGCGATCCGGCCGCGGCCGGCTACGCGGTCGCCGCGATGCGCGGCGTGCTCGACGCGGGGGTGCCCCTGTTCGGCATCTGCTTCGGCAGCCAGATCCTGTCCCGGGCGGTCGGCCTCGACACCTACAAGCTGCGCTACGGCCACCGGGGCGTGAACCAGCCGGTGATGGACCTGTCCACCGGCAAGGTCTACATCACCAGCCACAACCACGGTTTCGCGGCCGCCCTTCCGCCCGAGGCCGCCGAGGAGCGCGAGCCCGGCGGCGCCTGGGCGCACGTCCCGCCGGGCGCCCGCAAACCATTCGACACCCCCTACGGGGCGGCGGCGGTCACCCACGTGAACCTGAACGACGGCGTGGTCGAGGGCATCAGGCTGCTCGACCGACCGGCCTTCGCCGTCCAGTACCACCCGGAGGCGGCCCCGGGCCCGCATGACGCGGTGGACCTCTTCGACCAGTTCGCCGCCCTGATGAACGGGGGAAAGTGACGTATGCCGCGCCGTGACGACCTGAAGTCCGTCCTCGTCATCGGGTCCGGCCCGATCGTGATCGGGCAGGGGTGCGAGTTCGACTACTCGGGCACCCAGGCCTGCCGGGTCCTCAGGCAAGAGGGGATCCGGGTCTCGCTGGTCAACTCCAACCCGGCCACGATCATGACCGACCCGGAGTTCGCCGACGCCACCTACGTCGAGCCGATCACCCCCGAGGTGCTCGCCAAGGTGATCGCGAAGGAGCGCCCGGACGCGCTGCTGCCCACCCTCGGCGGCCAGACCGCGCTCAACGCCGCCATGGCGCTGCACGAGAACGGCACCCTGAGGAAGTACAACGTCGAGCTCATCGGGGCCGACGTCGACGCGATCGAGGCGTGCGAGAACCGCGAGAAGTTCAAGGAGATCGTGCAGGGCCTCGGGGCCGAGGTGCCGCGCAGCCGGATCTGCCACTCCATCAGCGACTGCCTGGCGGCGGTCGAGGAGCTGGGCCTGCCGGTCGTGGTCCGGGCGTCCTTCACCCTCGGCGGGGCCGGCTCCGGCATCGCCTACGACGAGGCCGACCTGCGCCGCATCGCCGGCAGCGGGCTCGACGCGAGCCCCACCACCGAGGTCCTCCTCGAGGAGTCGATCATCGGCTGGAAGGAGTTCGAGCTCGAGCTGATGCGCGACCGCCACGACAACGTGGTGATCGTCTGCTCGATCGAGAACGTGGACCCGATGGGCGTGCACACCGGCGACAGCGTCACCGTCGCGCCGGCCATGACGCTGACCGACCGCGAGTACCAGACGATGCGCGACACCGCGATCAAGATCATCCGCGCGGTCGGGGTGGACACCGGCGGCTGCAACATCCAGTTCGCGTTCGACCCGAGCAGCGGCCGGATGGTCGTCATCGAGATGAACCCGCGCGTCTCCCGCTCGAGCGCGCTCGCCTCCAAGGCGACCGGCTTCCCGATCGCCAAGATCGCGACCAAGCTCGCGATCGGCTACACCCTCGACGAGATCCCGAACGACATCACCGGGCAGACCCCGGCCTCGTTCGAGCCCGCCCTCGACTACGTGGTCGTCAAGATCCCCCGGTTCGCGTTCGAGAAGTTCCCCGGCGCCGACACCACCCTCACCACCCACATGAAGTCGGTCGGCGAGGCGATGGCGATCGGCCGCTCCTTCGCCGAGGCGCTGCAGAAGGCCCAGCGGAGCCTGGAGAGCCCCACCGGTCCGTTCGACTTCGGCCCGATTGTGACTGTCGGAAAGGAGCGGCCCGCGGTCGCGGCGGAGCTGCTCGACCGCTGCCGGACCCCGCACGACGGCCGGCTGAACACGATGCTGCAGGCGCTGCGGGCGGGCGCCACCGCCGAGGCGGTGGCCCAGGCGACCGGCGTCGACCCGTGGTTCGTCGACCAGCTGGTCGGGATCCGCGAGCTGTCGGTCGACGATCACGGCCGCCCCCGAGCTCGATGCGAGGCTGCTCCGGGTGGCCAAGGAGAACGGGTTCTCCGACGCCGCCATCGGCCAGCTCCGCCAGCTCGAGCCCGGGCAAGTCCGGGCGCTGCGGCACTCGCTCGGCCTGCGCCCGGTCTACCACGTGGTCGACACCTGCGCGGCCGAGTTCGCGGCCCGCACCCCGTACCTGTACTCGAGCTACGACGAGGGCAACGAGGTGCCGGGCGGCGACACGCCCAAGGTGATCATCCTCGGCAGCGGGCCGAACCGAATCGGGCAGGGCATCGAGTTCGACTACGCCTGCGTGCACGCCTCGTTCGCGCTGCGCGCGGCGGGCTACGAGACCGTGATGGTCAACTGCAACCCGGAGACCGTCTCGACCGACTACGACACCTCCTCGCGGCTCTACTTCGAGCCGCTCACCCTCGAGGACGTCCTCGAGGTGGTGCACGCCGAGCAGGCGGCCGGGCCGGTGGCGGGCGTGATCGTGCAGCTCGGCGGGCAGACCCCGCTCGGCCTGGCGCGGGCGCTCGAGGAGGCGGGGGTGCCGATCGTCGGCACCTCGCCCGCCGCGATCCACGCCGCCGAGGACCGCGGCGAGTTCGCCGAGGTGCTCGTCCAGGCCGGGCTGACCGCGCCCCGGGGCGAGATCGCGCTCTCGGCCGACGAGGCGGCGACCGCGGCGGCCGAGATCGGCTACCCGGTCCTCGTCCGCCCGTCCTACGTGCTCGGCGGGCGCGGCATGGAGATCGTCTACGACGAGCAGACGCTGCGGGCCTACGTCGGCCGCGCCACGGCCGCCAGACCGGACAACCCGGTGCTGATCGACCGATTCCTCGACGACGCGATCGAAATCGACGTAGACGCCCTCTACGACGGCTCAGAGCTGTACCTGGGCGGGGTCATGGAGCACATCGAGGAGGCCGGCATCCACTCCGGCGACTCGGCCTGCGCGCTGCCCCCGATCACCCTCGGCCGGGCCGACATCGCCGCCATCCGCGACGCCACCAGGCAGATCGCGCGCGGCGTCGGGGTGCGCGGGCTGCTCAACGTGCAGTACGCGCTCGCGGCCGGGGTGCTCTACGTGCTCGAGGCCAACCCGCGCGCGTCCCGGACGGTGCCGTTCGTCTCCAAGGCGACCGCGGTGCCGCTGGCCAAGGCGGCCGCGCTGGTCATGATGGGCGCGTCGGTCGCGTCGCTGCGCGCGTCGGGGGTGCTGCCGGAAACCGGGGACGGCGGCACGCTGCCGCTCGACTCGCCGGTGGCGGTCAAGGAGGCGGTGCTGCCGTTCGGCCGGTTCAGGGACGCGACCGGGGCCGGGGTGGACACCGTGCTCGGCCCCGAGATGCGCTCGACCGGCGAGGTGATGGGGATCGACCAGTCCTTCGGCACCGCCTACGCGAAATCACAGGAGGCCGTATACGGGTCACTGCCGGTCAAGGGCCGGGTGTTCGTGTCGGTCGCCAACCGCGACAAGCGGGCGATGGTCTTCCCGGTCAAGCGCCTGGCCGACCTCGGGTTCGAGATCTGGGCGACATCCGGGACGGCGGAGGTACTGCGCAGAAACGGCGTTCGTGCCAAGATCGTGCGCAAGCACAGCGACGGCCCCGCCCCCGGCGGCGAGCCGACCGTGGTTACGCGGATCCTGGATGGTGAGGTAGACCTGATCGTGAACACGCCCTGGGGCAGCCTCTCGGCCGCGTCGGCGGCGGTCCGGCTCGACGGGTACGAGATCAGGACCGCGGCCGTCCGCCGGGGCGTCCCATGCGTGACCACGGTGGCCGGCCTGGCGGCGGCGGTGCAGGGCATCGAGGCCATCATCCGCGGCGAGATCGGCGTCCGTTCCCTCCAGGAGCACGCGGCCGCGCTGCGCGGGTCGGCCGAGGCGGCGGACGCAGCCGAAGCGGCCGGCTGGGCGTAACAAGGATTGGGTTGGACTGAGACTGGGGCGGGACGGCGGCTGGATGGCAGGCAACGAGCGGGAAGGCGGGGTGGCGCCCGTTCAAGTGCGCGGCACGGTGCTGACGGTGCGCCGGGTCGACGCGTACGTCGCCATGACCGTGGTCGCCCCCGCGATCGCCACCAGGTT
Organism: uncultured Actinomycetota bacterium; assembly: GCA_963836195.1. Classification (GTDB taxonomy): domain Bacteria; phylum Actinomycetota; class Actinomycetes; order Streptosporangiales; family Streptosporangiaceae; genus Trebonia. Next base: position 196,659 of record CAWIIX010000033.1, read on the forward strand.
CCGTCCCGGGCAGTTCATCGCGATCGCGGTCGGCGGCCTGCAGTCGGGCATGCTCGCGCGGCGCACGTTCCCCGTCCACGACGTGCGGCCGGACCACGGCGGCACGGTCGAGTTCGTGTTCCTGCCGCGCGAGCCGGGCGCGCAGTGGCTGGCCGACTGCCGCGCCCGTGACGTGCTCGACGTGGTCGGGCCGCTCGGGCGGCCGTTCCCGATGCCGCGCGACCCGGCCTCGTGCCTGCTGCTCGGCGTCGGCGCGGGCGCGCCGCCGCTGTTCGCGCTGGCGGCCCGGCTGGCCGAGCGTCAGTCGGCGACGGACTTCCTGCTCGGCGCGGAGAGCGCCGACCGGGTGTTCGGCGCGCTGACCGCGCGGCGGACCGGCCGGTCGGCGGTGATCACCACCGCCGACGGCTCGCTCGGCTCGCGCGGTTCGGTGGTGGACATGCTGCCGACCGTGGTGCAGCAGGCGCGGACCGACGTGATCTACGCGTCCGCCCCGGTGCCGGTGCTGCGGTCGGTCTGCGCGCTGGCGGGCCGGTACGGCATCCCGGTCCAGGCGCTGGTGTCCGAGCCCGCCATGACCTGCGGGACCGGCCTGTGCATGGGGTGCGTGCTGCCGGTGGTCGGCAACGACGGGATCACCCGGATGGTCCGCGCGTGCGTGGACGGGCCAGTGTTCCGCGGCGACCTGGTCCGCTGGGATGACGTCGGCACGATCCCGTTCGACGCCCTCGGCGCCCCCGGCTGGAAGCCCCGCCCGGCCGCGGGCGGGGCGGGCCCGGTCACCGAGGGGCGCTCCCATGTCGGGTAGGAAATCACCCCAGGAGGAGACACGGGATGCCCGCTGACCTGAGAACCCGGGTCGGGCACCTGGACCTGCCGTCGCCGATCCTGACCGCCTCCGGCTGCGCCGGCTCCGGGCGCGAGCTCGCCCAGTTCACCGACGTGGCCCGGATCGGCGCGGTGATCACCAAGTCGGTCACGCTCGAGCCGCGGGCGGGCAACCCGTCACCGCGGATGGCCGAGACGCCGAGCGGCCTGCTCTCCTCGGTCGGCCTGCAGGGGCCGGGCCTCGACGGGTTCCTCCAGCGTGACCTGCCCTGGCTGCTCTCGCGCGGCGCCCGCGCGTTCGTGTCGGTCGCCGGGCACACCAGCCGCGAGTACGGCGAGCTCTCCTCCCGGCTGTCGGACTCGGCCGGCGTCACCGCGATCGAGGTGAACCTCGGCTGCCCCGACGCCGCCGCCGCCGGCCGCCCGTTCGCGCTCGACGACGCCGCCGCCGGGGCGGTGGTGGCGGCCGTGCGCGGGTCCGCCCGGTACGACATCCCGGTCTTCGCCAAGCTGTCGCCCGAAGTGACCGACATCGTCTCGGTCGCCCGGGCCTGCGTCGCGGCGGGCGCGGACGGCCTCTCCATGATCAACACGCTGCCGGGGATGGCGATCGACCCGGTGACGTTCCGCCCGGCCCTGGCCGGGCTCTCCGGGGGGCTGTCGGGCCCCGCCATCCGGCCGATCGCGGTCCGCTGCGTGTGGGCGGTCAGGGAGGCGCTGCCGGACGTGCCCATCATCGGCTGCGGCGGCGTGCGGACCGGGCGCGACGCCCTCGAGTTCCTGCTCGCGGGGGCGTCCATGGTCGCCCTCGGGACGGTGCTGTTCCACGATCCGTCCGCCTGCTCGCGCGTTCAGCGCGAGCTCGAGGAGGAGCTGGCGGCCCGGGGGGTGGACCGGGTCTCGGACGTGGTGGGGCGGGCCCATCAGACCGACGTGTATGCTGCGGAACGCCGCAGCTGGGTGTAATCAATCAATTACGGGATGTGATTTAGTTGCCGGGCCGATCCGCAAGCGAGCAAGCAGAGTCCGTCCGCCCCGGGCTAGCCGCCGGCAAGGGGGCGCCGCGGCCCGCGCCGGTGGCGGTGGCGCTCGACGCGCCCGACCTGGACACCGCGGCGCACTGGGCGGCGCTGGTCACCCCCCACGTGTCGACGGTCAAGATCGGCCTCGAGCTGTACCTCCGCTACGGCCCCGACGTGGTCGCCACCGTGCGCGGCGCGAGCGGGGTCAACGTCTTCCTCGACCTGAAGCTGCACGACATCCCCAACACGGTGGCGGGCGCCGCCCGGGCCGTGTCCAGGCTGCGGCCGGAGATCCTCACCGTGCACGCGGCCGGGGGAGCGGACATGATCAGGGCGGCCGTCGAGGCCGTCCCGGGGACGATGGTGGCCGGGGTGACCCTGCTCACCTCGATCTCCGGCCACGACCTGGCCGAGCTCGGGGTGCCGGGCACGGTCAGCGACGCCGTCCGCCGGATGGCGGTGCTCGCCGTCGCCGCGGGCGCCCGCGGCCTCGTCTGCTCGCCCCAGGAGGTCGCCGCCGTCCGGGCCGAGGTGGGACCGGAGATCACCCTCATCACCCCGGGAATCCGCCCGTCCGGGGCGGACAGCGACGACCAGGCCCGCATCGCCACCCCGGTCGAGGCGATCAAGGCCGGCGCGGACCTGCTCGTCATCGGGCGCCCCATCACCAGGGCCTCCGACCCCGGCGCGGCCGCCGCCACGATCGCCGCGTCGCTGCGCCGCGCCGCCCCGGCCGGGTAGCCGGTCGTTCCCATTCCGTAAGAATCGGCCGAAGGAAGCGCCGGCCGGCGAACGGGGTAGCGAACGCAGTCCACAGGGGTCACACTGGCAACAGCCGTTGCAGTGGGACCGGAGATATGTTCGGCGTGGTTAACTCTACCTGCGGCGATTTCATAGAAGCTGTACTGTGATCGTGGCGCTGCGGAGGGTAAAATGTCCTCGGAAGGCGATATCAGCGCGAAACATCGGCGATTGTGACAAAGCATGCCATTACTACTCATAAGTCACATATGTCACGCGGTGGGTCTCTTGTCGCGGAGTTCGCCCGGGGCGCCCGCCCGGTGGCGCCGGCCCGGGCGCCGGGCGTCGGGTCCCGTCACATCCCTGGGCTGGTCTTTGCGCCGGTACGTCCCGGGATCGTCGCTGCGTGTATGGTTGAATCGCCGGACAGCGGCCGGGTCCCGGGTGCCGACCGACCGCGCTGTACCGGCCCATCGGAAACAGACAAAAGGGAATATTTTGCTGATGACAGGGAAGGGCTCGCAAGAGCGTCCGGCGCTTCGAAAGTTTCGAAGCGTGACAACCGGACAGTGCCCGAGACCTGCCCTTGGCTACGTTAAGTAGTAATACATGTGTACAGAGTAATATATTTGAATTTGTGATGACATAAACGGAGGTTCGCGTTGCCGAAAGGGTGCTTGACTCGCTAGTTTCCCCTCCCGTCCAACCTTTTTTACGAACGAAACCCGAGGTGACCCCGAGTGGCTCTTCCTCCCCTCACTCCCGAACAGCGCGCCGAGGCCTTGCAGAAGGCCGCGATAGCGCGCAAGGAACGTGCCGAGGTTAAGAATCGCCTCAAGCGCGGCGCGGTGACCCTGTCCGAAGTCATCAAGGACGGCTCCACCGACGACGTCATTGGCAAGATGAAGGTCTCGGCGCTCCTGGAGTCCCTGCCCGGCGTCGGCAAGGTCCGCGCCAAGCAGATCATGGAGCGACTCGGCATTGCCGAGTCCCGCCGCGTGCGAGGGCTCGGCGCCAACCAGCGCGCTGCGCTTGAGCAGGAGTTCGGTGCGGATCTTTGATGCAGTGAGCCGGTCCGGCGAGCGGTCGGCCTGGGCGCGCGGGCATGGTCGGCGCGCCCGGCGGTAAGGCGCGCTGGACCGGTGCCGCGGGAAAAGCGGCGCCGGCCGGCGCCAGCCTTCCCGCGGTGCGGAACAATTCGCGGCTGACTGTGCTCTCCGGGCCTTCCGGGGTCGGGAAGAGCACAGTCGTCGCGGAACTCCGGCGTCGATCGCCGGAGATCTGGATTTCCGTTTCAGTAACAACGCGAAGCCCGCGGCCGGGAGAAGTGAACGGCCGGGAATATTACTTTGTCACTCACGAAGAGTTTGACCGCATGGTGTCGGCCGAAGAACTTCTTGAGTGGGCCGAGTTCGCGGGAAACAAATACGGAACGCCGGCCGCCCCGGTGCGGGACCGGCTCGAGCGGGGGCTGCCGACCCTGCTCGAGATCGACCTCGCGGGCGCCCGGCAGGTCCGGGAGACGATGAAGGACGACGCGCTGCTGGTGTTCCTCAAGCCGCCGTCGTGGGCGGAGCTGGTCCGCCGGCTGACCGGCCGGGGCACCGAGCCGCCGGAGGTGGTGCAGCGTCGCCTGGCGGTGGCGAAGGAGGAACTCGCCGCGGCCGGCGAGTTCGACGTGACGCTGGTGAACACATCGGTCGATGAGGTCTGCCGGCAGATGGTAACGTTGATTGTTAGCTTAGTGAATCCGTGAGGAAGGCCACACGTGGCAGCAACCCAGGGCGTAGCCGGCATCATCAACCCGCCGATCGACGAGCTCCTTGAGGTCGTCGACAGCAAGTACCGGCTGGTGATTCTGGCGGCCAAGCGGGCTCGCCAGATCAACGCGTACTACTCGCAGCTCGGCGAGGGCCTGCTCGAGTACGTCGGCCCGCTGGTCGAGACCCGGGTGCAGGAGAAGCCGCTCTCGATCGCGCTCCGCGAGACCCGCGAGGGCATGCTGAAGGTCGAGCAGCTCGAGGGCTAGGCCCTCCCGCTGCCGTTCCCGCCATGGCGCGCGTCATCCTTGGCGTGGGCGCCGGCATCGCTGCGTACAAGGCCTGCGAGCTGCTCCGCCTGCTCAAGGAGTCGGGGCATAGCGTCCGCGTCGTGCCGACCCCCGACGCCCTCCGCTTCGTCGGCGAGCCGACGTGGGCGGCGCTGTCGGGCGAACCGGTGAGCACCGACGTCTGGTCCGGCGTGGCCGAGGTCCCGCACGTCAGGCTCGGCCAGAGCGCCGACCTGGTGCTGATCGCGCCCGCGACCGCGGACCTGCTCGCCCGCGCGGCCGCCGGCCGGTCGGACGACCTGCTGACCGCCACCCTGCTCACCGCCCGCTGCCCGGTCGTGTTCGCCCCGGCCATGCACACCGAGATGTGGGAGCACCCGGCCACCCAGGAGAACGTGGCGACGCTCCGCCGCCGCGGCGCGGTCGTGGTCGAGCCGGCCGTCGGCCGCCTCACCGGAAAAGACACCGGTGCGGGGCGGCTGCCGGAGCCGGGCGATCTGTTCGCCCTCGCAGAAAAAATCATTGGATTTCGCACTCAGACGCCTCTCCCGCTGGCCGGCCGTCACGTGCTCATCTCGGCCGGGGGGACGCGCGAGGAGCTCGACCCGGTTCGGTTCCTCGGCAACTGGTCCACCGGTACCCAGGGGTACGCGTTCGCCCGCTCGGCCGTCGCCCGGGGGGCCGCCGTCACCGTGGTGGCCGCCAACGTGGAGCTGCCCGACCCGGTCGGCGCCAAGGTCATCCGGACCGTCTCGGCCCGGGACATGCACGCCGCGATGCTGGCGGAGGCGCCGCACGCGGACGCGATCGTGATGACGGCAGCGGTGGCCGACTTCCGTCCGGCCGAGCGGGCCGGGCAGAAGATCAAGAAGGACGGCCGGCTGCCCGAGCCGATCGCGCTGACCGAGAACCCTGACATCCTGGCCGATCTGTCGGCCCGCCGCCGGGTCGGCGGCGAGACCGGCCAGGTGATCGTCGGCTTCGCCGCCGAGACCGACCCCGACCTGGCCGCCGCCCGGGCCAAGCTGGCCAGGAAGGGCTGCGACATCCTGGTCATGAACCAGGTCGGCGGCGGCCTCGGATTCGGCGCGGCCGACAACGAGGCGGTCGCGCTCGCCGCCGACGGCAGCGTCACCCCGATTCCGCGCCGCTCAAAGGACGCGCTGGCCGACTTCGTCTGGGATCTGATCGCGGAACGGCTCGCCTGATCAGCCCGGCTGGTCAGCTCGGCCCCGCCCGTTCGTTCGTCCGGCTACACTTCACCTGATCAGCTGGCTATTTGTGGATGGAGATCAATAACGTGGCTCGTCGGTTGTTTACCTCGGAGTCGGTGACGGAAGGCCATCCGGACAAGATGGCGGACCAGATCAGCGACGCCGTCTTGGACGCGATGCTCAAGGACGACCCCGAGAGCCACGTCGCGGTCGAAACGCTTATCACCACCGGCCAGGTGCACGTGGCCGGCGAGGTGACCACCAAGACCTACGTGGACATCCCCGGCATCATCCGGGCGAAGATCCTGCAGATCGGCTACGACTCCTCGGCCAAGGGCTACGACGGCGCGTCCTGCGGCGTGTCGGTGTCCATCGGCTCGCAGTCGCCCGACATCGCCCAGGGCGTCTCTGACGCGTTCGAGTACCGCGAGGGCGAGGGCAGCGACGACTACGACCGCCAGGGGGCGGGCGACCAGGGCCTGATGTTCGGCTACGCCTGCCGCGACACCCCCGAGCTGATGCCGCTGCCGATCATGATGGCGCACCGGCTGTCGCGCCAGCTGTCGGACGTGCGCCGCTCCGGCACGGTGCCCTACCTGCGGCCGGACGGCAAGACGCAGGTGACCATCGAGTACGTCGGGGACAAGCCGGTCCGGCTGGACACCGTGGTCGTCTCCAGCCAGCACGCGCCCGACATCAACCTCAAGGAACTGCTCGCCCCCGACATCAAGGACTACGTCGTCGACCCGGTGCTGGCCGGCTTCGACATCGACACGACCGGCTTCCGGCTGCTCGTCAACCCGACCGGGCGGTTCGAGATCGGCGGCCCGATGGGCGACGCCGGCCTCACCGGCCGCAAGATCATCATTGACACCTACGGCGGCATGGCCAGGCACGGCGGCGGCGCCTTCTCCGGCAAGGACCCGTCCAAGGTGGACCGCAGCGCGGCCTACGCGATGCGCTGGGTGGCGAAGAACGTGGTCGCCGCCGAGCTCGCCGACCGGTGCGAGGCGCAGGTGGCGTACGCGATCGGCAAGGCCAAGCCGGTCGGCCTGTTCATCGAGTGCTTCGGCACCGAGAAGGTGCCGGTGGAGCGGATCCAGGACGCGGTGTCGGAGGTCTTCGACCTGCGGCCGAGGGCGATCATCGCCGACCTCGACCTGCTCCGCCCGATCTACTCGCAGACCGCCGCCTACGGCCACTTCGGCCGCACCGAGCCCGACTTCACCTGGGAGCGCACCGACCGCGCCGCCCGGCTGCGGGCCGCGGCCGGCCTCTAGCCAGCCGGGGGCGGCAACCCGCCCCGCCAGTCACTGCCCGGGGCGGGTTTCCGCCCCGGGTATTTTTTTTCGCTCTTCTCGTCGCAACCGGGCACCCCGCCCGTGCGTCTTTCGTTGTGTAGATGCGCGTGTAAATTGTGGCCCAGCGTCACAATGCTCACTGAGCGGTGTACGGTAGTCATCCAAAGTGACTGTTGGTGAGATTTGATCACTCGTGCATACAGCCTGACGGGTGGGGTAGCTGAGGCGCGTCAAAGCCGCGGTCTCGCCGTTCTCGGTGACGGCGGGCGGCGGGGATATCCGAATCGCGCAATTACCGGGTCCTCGAAAGTACCTAGGCGAACGCGTATGCAGATGCGTATGCGTATGAAAGTGCGAAATACCATGCGGATGCACGTGCATGCGCTATGCTCAGTCATGTAAGTCCCGGGGGGACACGAAGGAGAACCAACCGGGGCCGTCCGCAACCCGCGCCGGACCCCTGTGCTCTCCGGCCCGTGAACGGCAGCCGCCGGAAACGGGCCGGGGTTACATCCGTCAGGAGACGAGAAACGATGCAGGACATTCACAACGGGATCAGCGCCGCGCAGCTCGAAGGCGCGATCTGGCGTAAGAGCCAGCGCAGCAACTCCCAGGGTGCGTGCGTGGAGCTTGCTCGCCTGGACTCGGCCACGGTTGCCATGCGCAACTCGCGCGACCCGAAGGGCACGGCCCTCATCTACCCGGCCACGGCCGTTCGCGCTATGGTTAGCGCGCTCCGCTCCGGGGAGTTCGACTACCTGATCGGCTAATGCAGGCCGATCGGGCGACAAGCTCGCGATGGCTCATCCTGCGCAGGACCGGGCAGGCGAGTCCGCGTGCGGCCGGGCACGGGTGATTGCGGCTCCCCGTGCCCGGCCGTATGTGTCAGCGGAGGGTTGTTTATCTGGTAGGACGGGACCGTGGCGGAAACCCGAAACGACGGCGCACTAGACCTGCTGCCGGACATGCCGCCGCTGGAAGCAACAAAAGCCGCAGAGGCTACTAAAAGCCCCGAAACTCCACGCACGGGCAAATAGGCCAAAAAAGTCAAAAGATCCTAAAACACTCAAGCCCGCCGCAGATCGGCCGGTCGCGCGGATCGCGGTGGACCTGCCGCTCGCTCATCTGGACCGGCCCTTCGACTACCTGGTCCCGGAACGGCTGGCGGCGTCGGCCCGGCCCGGCGTCCGGGTCCGGGTCAGGTTCGCCGGCCAGCTGACCGACGGGTACGTCCTCGAGCGGGTGGAGAGCAGCGAGCACCAGGGCAGGCTCAGCTACCTGGAGCGGGTCGTCTCGGCCGAGCAGGTGCTCACCCCGGAGATCGCCGGGCTCGCGCGCGCCGTCGCCGACCGGTACGCGGGGACGCTCGCCGACGTGCTCCGCCTCGCGATCCCGCAGCGCCACGCGGCCACGGAAACGGCCAAGCCCGCCGCGTCGGCCAAGGCCGCCCAGGCCACTCGGGCCAATCAGGCCACCGGCCGCCCAGGCCGCCGACAGCCCGGCCGCCGCCGACAGCCCGTCCTCCGCCGACAGCCCGTCCTCCGCCGACAGCCCGCTCGACGGCCGGCGCAGGCGGCCCCGGCGACGCCCTGCCGCCCCCCGCCCGAACCCCGGCCCGTGGGCCCGGTACCCGGCCGGCCCCGCCTTCCTCGACGCGGTCGCGGGGGGCCGTCCCGCCCGCGCCGCCTGGACGGCGCTCCCCGGCCCGACCTGGCCGGAGGAAATCGCCCGGGCGGCCGTGACCGCCGCCAGCGCCGGCCGCGGCGCCGTGATCGTCGTACCCGACGCCCGCGACCTCGCCCGCGTTGACGAGGCGCTGGCGGGACTGACCGCCGGCTACGTCACGCTGACGGCCGATCTCGGCCCGGCCGAACGGTACCGCCGCTGGCTCAGGGCCCGCCGGGGCCAGGCGCCGATCGTCGCGGGCACCCGGGCGGCGATGTTCGCCCCGGTCGAGAACCTCGGCCTGGTGGTGCTGTGGGACGACGGCGACGACCTGCACGCGGAGCCGCGCGCCCCCTACCCCAACGCCCGGGAGGTGCTCGCGCTGCGGGCCCACCGGGCCGGCGCCGCCGCCCTCATCGGCGGGTTCGCCCGCACCGCCGAGCTGGCCCAGCTCGTCCAGGCCGGCTGGGCCAGGGACCTGACCCCCGACCGGGCCACGCTGCGCGCCACCGCCGCCCGCGTGCGGCCCGCCGCCGACGACCGGGAGCTCGGCCGGGACGAGGCCGCGACCACGGCCCGGCTGCCCAGCCTCGCGCTCCGCACCGCCCGCGCCGCCCTCGAGGCGGGCGGCCCGGTCCTCGTCCAGGTGCCGAGGCGCGGCTACCTGGCCGCGATCGCCTGCGGCCGCTGCCGCGCCCAGGCCAGGTGCGTCGCGGTGGTCGCCGGGGCGAACTGCAACGGACCGCTTCGGCTGGCGGGCCAGCACGCCACGCCGGACTGCCGCTGGTGCGGCGCCCTGGCGACCAGCTGGCGCTGCGTGCACTGCGGCCACGACCGGCTCCGCGCGATCGTCACCGGCGCCACCCGCACCGCCGAGGAACTCGGCCGCGCCTTCCCGGGGGTCAAGGTGCGCACGTCCGGCGGCGAGCTGGTGCTGCCGGCGCGTTCCCGACGAGCCCGCGCTGGTCATCGCCACGCCCGGGGCCGAGCCGCTGGCGCGGCCGGGGCCGGGATACACGGCCGCGCTGCTGCTCGACGGCTGGGCCCTGCTCGGCCGGCCGAGCCTGCGCGCGGGGGAGGAGGCGCTGCGCCGCTGGCTCGCCGCCGCCGCCCTGGTCCGGCCCGACGGCACGGTCCTGGTCCATGCCGACTCCGGCCTCGCCGCCACCCAGGCGCTGATCCGCTGGGACCCGGTCACGTTCGCCGAGCGGGAGCTGGCGGAGCGGGCCGAGCTCGGCTTCCCCCCGGCGGTTCGGATGGCCGCCGTGACCGGCGAGGCGGCGGCGGTGGCGGGCCTGCTGGCCGGCACCGATCCCTCGTTCGAGGTGCTCGGCCCGGTCCCGGTCGAGCACGGTGCCGCAGGCGAGGCCGAGGATCAGGTCCGCGCCCTGATCCGGGCGTCCAGGGCGCGGGGCGCGGACCTGGCCCGGGCGCTGCAGGCGGCGCAGGCGGGCCGCAGCGCCCGCAAGGAGGGCGGCGGCGTGCGGGTGCAGCTCGATCCGGCCGAGCTGATCTGATCCGGCGCCCCGATAGAATCGGTGGTGAACACGCGCTTGCTGATTCGGGGACAGGCGCCTCGCCGCGTCGCGAAGGGAACCACAGTTGCTCAGGGACATCAAGCTATTCGGTGACCCCGTGCTGCGCACTCCGGCCGAGCCGGTGGTTGACTTCGATCTCGAGCTGCGCAACCTGGTCGCCGACCTCACCGAGACGATGCTCGACGCGCCCGGCGTCGGCCTGGCGGCACCGCAGATCGGGGTCGGGCTGCGGGTCTTCACCTACCACGTCGACGACGAGCCCGGTCACCTGATCAACCCGGTGCTGAAGCTCGAGGGCGAGGCCGAGGAAGACGACGAGGGGTGCCTGTCGATTCCCGGCCTGCAGTTCCCCACCCCGCGCGCGCCCCGGGCCGTGGCGACCGGCTTCAACATGTACGGCGACCCGGTGACGATCGAGGGGACCGAGCTGCTCGCCCGCTGCGTGCAGCACGAGACGGACCACCTGGACGGCATCTTGTTCATCGACCGCCTCGACAAGAAGCAGCGCAAGCTGGCGATGAAGGCGATCAGGGAGGCCGAGTGGTCCGGCCTGGCCATCCCCGAGGTCAAGGTCTCCCCGCACCCCACCCAGCGAATCTCCTAGGGGGCGTGCCAGGTGCGGCTCGTCTTCGCCGGTACACCGGAGGTCGCCCGGCCGGCGCTCCGCGCGCTCGTGGACTCCCGGCACACGGTGGCGGCGGTCGTCACCCGGCCGGACGCGCCCGCCGGGCGGGGCCGGCGGCTGGTGGCGTCGCCGGTGGCCGAGCTCGCGGCCGAGCTCGGCATCGAGGCGCTGAAGCCCGACCGCCCGCGCGAGCCGTCATTCCTCGACCGCCTGCGCGCGATCGCACCCGACTGCTGCCCGGTGGTGGCCTACGGGGCGCTGCTGCCGCAGTCGGCCCTCGACATCCCCGTCCACGGCTGGGTGAATCTGCACTTCTCGGTGCTGCCGGCCTGGCGCGGCGCCGCCCCGGTGCAGCACGCGGTGCTGCGCGGCGATGACATCACCGGCGCGTCCACCTTCCAGATCGTGAAGGAGCTCGACGCCGGCCCGGTCTACGGCACCCTGACCGAGCCGGTCCGGCCGACCGACACCAGCGGCGACCTGCTCGACCGGCTGGCCGTCGCGGGCGCGGAGCTGCTGGTCGCGACCCTGGACGGGATCGAGGACGGTACCGTGCTGGCCGTGCCGCAGCCGACCGACGGGATCAGCTTCGCCCCCAAGCTCACCCCCGACGACGCCCGGGTCGACTGGAAGATGCCCGCGCACCTGATCGACCGCCAGATCCGCGGCTGCACCCCGGACCCAGGTGCCTGGACCGACTTCGAATCCACTCGCCTCAAGCTCTGGCCGGTGACGCTCCCGCGCCCGACCGCTCCCGCTGCTCCCGCTCCCGCCGCCTCCGCCGCCGGTCCCGCTGCCTCCGGCGCGGCCGTGGACGCCGCCGCCGAGGGCGCGCCGCCGGCCGCCCTCGCCCCGGGCCAGCTCCGGGTCGAGCGAGCCGCCGTCTACGTCGGCACCGGCTCCGTCCCGGTCCGGCTCGGCGACGTCCAGCCGCAGGGCAAGCGCCGCATGCCCGCCACCGACTGGGCGCGCGGCCTGCACGCCGACGCCGCCATTACCCTCGGGCTCGGCTGACGTGGGCGTCTACCGGCGTCCCCGCCCCCGGCACCGCCCGGCCGCCGGGCCGGGCGCGGCCGCGTCGGGACCGGCCCGGGACGCGGACGCGGCCAAGCGCGACGTCGCCCGCCGCTCCGGCAACCCGCGCCGAGCCGCGTACCAGGTCCTCGCGGCGGTGGAGAACCGCGAGGCCTACGCGAACCTGCTGCTGCCCCGGCTGCTGGCCGACCGCGACATCACCGGCCGCGACGCCGCCCTCGCGACCGAGCTCGCCTACGGCACGCTGCGCGGCCAGGGCACCTACGACGCGGTCCTCGCGGCCTGCAGCGACCGCCCGCTGGACAAGCTCGACCCGCCGGTCCGGCAGATCCTGCGGCTCGGCGCGCACCAGCTCCTCGCCACCAGGATCGGCGCCCACGCCGCCGTCGCCACCTCGGTCGACCTGGCCAAGCAGGTGGTCGGCCCGCGCGTCTCCGGCTACGTCAACGCCGTGCTGCGCCGGGTGGCGACCAGGGACCTGGACGCCTGGCTGGCGATCGTCGCGCCCGACCCGGCGACCGACGCCGACGGCAACCTCGCCGTCCGCTGCAGCTACCCGCGGTGGATCGTCGCCGCCTACCGGGCCGCCCTCGGCGACGCGGCCGACGCCGAGCTCGAGGCCGCCCTGGCCGAGGGCAACGCCCGCCCCAAGGTCACCATGGCCAGCCTCCCCGGCGGCCCGGACCGCGACCAGGTGATGCCGCCTGACGCCGAGCCCGGCCGCTGGTCGCCCTACGCCTTCACCCTCGACTCGGGCAACCCGGCCGATCTGATCGCCTCCGGCCAGGCCGCCGTCCAAGACGAGGCCAGCCAGCTGGCCGCCATCGCGCTGACCCGCGCCCCGCTGGCACCCGCAGGCGAAAACGCAGCAGGCGAAAACGCCGCAGGCCAAAACGCGGCAGGCCAAAACGCCGCGAACGCCGAACGCTGGCTCGACCTGTGCGCGGGCCCCGGCGGCAAGTCCCGCCTGCTGCAGGGCCTGGCGACGATCGCCGCCCCGCCCGCCAGCCTGATCGCGGCCGAGCTCCACCCGCACCGCGCCGCCCTCGTCAGGGAGGCGCTGTCCCGCGCAGGCGGTCGTCAGGGCGCCGCCGTCGAGGTCATCGTCGCCGACGGCACCAGGCCGCCGTGGCCCGACGGCAGCGTCGACCGGGTGCTGGTCGACGCCCCCTGCTCGGGCCTCGGCGCGCTCCGCCGCCGCCCCGAGGCGCGCTGGCGGAAGGCCGAGTCCGACCTCGCGGCCCTGACCGAGCTGCAGCGCGCGCTGCTGCGCTCCGCCCTCGCGGCGGTCCGCCCGGGCGGCGTGGTCGCGTACGTGACCTGCTCTCCGGTCCCGGCCGAAACCCGGGACGTGGTGACCGCCGTCGCTGGCGCCGACCCGGACGTCGAGATCCTCGACGCCCAGGCGGTCCTGGCGGACGTCCCCGGCGCGGACTCAGCCGGCCCGCTGTTCGCGCAGCTGTGGCCGCACCGCCACGGCACCGACGCGATCTTCATCGCGCTCCTGCGCCGCACCGCCCGCTGAACCCGCCTCCAAGCCATCACAGGCGTATGATGATCGTATGAAAAGAATTACGGTCAGCATTCCCGATGAGCTGGCTGAGCGCGTTAAGAACGCCGCGGGAGGCGAGCGCACGGTTAGCTCGTACGTGGCCGCGGCCCTTGAGGATTATGCCGAGCGCGAGGACCTGGACGCGCTACTTGCGTCATGGAATGCGGAAACACCCATTCCTGACGAGGTCAGACGGCAGGTCCAGCTTGAAATGGATGAGGTTGGCCTCACTGGCACACCAGGCGACAGTGCCGGACGGGGTGAGTAAAGACGGGCTCCGCCGCCGGACTAACCCTGGACACGGGGGCGCTCCTAGCACTAGATCACCCCGCGAAATTCCTCGTCATGCAAGCCCGTCTGGATGAGACGCTGCGGCGTGGCGGAACCCTGTGCATACCTGTCGGAGCCATCGCCCAGGCATGGCGGAGTCCTCGGCAGGCCCGCCTCGCGCGATTGCTGAAGTCGCGGGACGTAGATATCGCCGTCATGACGCCAAACAGCGCGCGCACCATTGGGCTGGTGTGTGCCCGTACCGGTCACGATGACGTCATTGACGTACATGTAGCTGTGTGCGCTCGAGAGCGCAACCATGCCGTCGTCACCAGTGATCCAGGCGACCTGGCGCGTATCGACCCCGGCCTACCACTCATCAAGGTCTAAGCCAACCGTGGCTACCGGGCGGCGTCGCCCATGCGGTAGTCGTGGGTGAGGTCGTCGAGGCGCTGCTTCAGGTCCGGGTCGAGCTCGTAGGTCGCGGCCGCCAGCGAGGCGTCGAGCTGTTCGGGTCGGCTGGCGCCGATGATCGGGGAGGTGATCGCCTTGTTGGCGAGCACCCAGGCGACCGAGAGCGTGACCAGGCTGACCCCGGCCTCGTCGGCCAGCTTGCGCAGCGCCTCGACCGTCTCGAACATCCCGCTCGTGCCAGTAGCGCTGCTGGTACATCGCGCCCGCGTTGCCGAGCGTGAACCGGCTGCCGTCCGGCGGCGGCGCGGACCGGTTGTGCTTGCCGGACAGCAGGCCGCCCGCGATCGGGTTGTAGGAGATGACCCCAACCCCGTCCTCTTCGCAGAACGGCAGCATCTCCCGCTCGATCTGGCGGAACAGCAGGTTGTAGCGGGGCTGGACCGAGTCGAACCGGGCCAGCCGGAGCGTCTCGCTCCGGCCGATGGCGCGGACGAGCTGGTAAGTCAAGAAGTTTGAGCAGCCGATGTAGCGGACCTTGCCCGAGCGGACCAGGTCGTCGAGGGCGGACAGGGTCTCGTCGATCGGCGTGTTCCGGTCGTAGCCGTGCAGCTGGTACAGGTCGATGTAGTCGGTGCCGAGGCGGCGCAGCGAGCCCTCGACCGCCGACATGATGTGCTTGCGGGAGTTGCCGCCGTCCATCGGCGACGGTCCCATCGGCGCGAAGCACTTGGTCGCGAGGATGATCCGGTCCCGCTTGCCCGGCAGCCAGCGGCCGATGATCTCCTCGGTCCGTCCCCGGGTGGTCAGGTCCCCGCCCAGCGGGTACGCGTCGGAGGTGTCGAAGAAGTCGACCCCGCCCTCGACGGCCTTGTCCATGACGGCGATCGCGGTCGCCTCGTCGCTCTGCAGTCCGAACGTCATCGTCCCCAGGCACAGGCGCGATACCTGCAGCCCGCTCCGTCCCAGCCTCACGTGTTCCATGCTTCGCACGCTACCGGACGGCCGCCGAGGAAGATATTCGCGCATCCGCGCGTTGTGGCGTCCACTAGGCTAGAAAGCGTAGGGCGATGATCCGGCCATCACCGGGGAGCCCCCGGAAGAAAAGGCGCCGCACCGAAGGCGAGCGCCCCAGTAGAACCGGGCGGGTCCGGCCCGTCACAGCCGGCCATGAGCGGCCGCCGCGTCCACCAGGGCGAGACGGCAAGCGAGGTGGTACCGCGGTGCGCCCGCGCGGGAGCGGGCGCGTCGTCCTCGCGGCACGTGCCCACCGACAGGCACCCCCTGCCACGAGGAGAATCGCAGCACCCGATGGCCACCTACCCGCGCGCCGGCGCGCCCGAAGTACCCGTCCAGCCGGACTTTCCCGAGCTCGAGCAGCGGACGCTCGCCTACTGGAACACCCACGGCACGTTCAAGCAGTCGATCGAGGAACGGGCCGACGACGGCGAGTTCGTTTTCTATGACGGGCCGCCGTTCGCCAACGGCCTACCGCACTACGGGCACCTGCTGACCGGCTACGTCAAGGACATCGTGCCGCGTTACAAGACGATGACGGGCAGCAAGGTTGACCGCAGGTTCGGCTGGGACTGCCACGGCCTGCCGGCCGAGGTCGAAGCCGAGAGGCTGCTCGGCATCTCCGGCAAGGACGACATCCTCAAGATGGGGATCGACGCCTTCAACGAGGCGTGCCGCGACTCGGTGCTCCGCTACACCAAGGAGTGGGAGGAGTACGTCACCCGGCAGGCCCGCTGGGTTGACTTCGAGAACGACTACAAGACCCTCGACCTCCCCTACATGGAGAGCGTCCTGTGGGCGTTCAAGCGGCTGCACGACAAGGGCCTGATCTACCAGGGCTTCAAGGTGCTGCCCTACTGCTGGCGGTGCGAGACCCCGCTGTCCAACCACGAGCTGCGGATGGACGACGACGTCTACGCCGACCGGACCGACCCGTCGGTCACGGTCCGGTTCAAGCTTGAGACCGGCGAGTGGATCCTGGCCTGGACCACCACGCCGTGGACGCTGCCGTCGAACCTGGCCGTCGCGGTCGGCCCTGACATCACCTACGACGTGGTGCAGACGCCGGACGGCGAGCGGTACATCCTCGCCCACGACCGGCTGGCCGGCTACGAGAAGGAGCTGGCGGGCGCGGAGCACGTCGGCTCGCTCAGCGGACGCGAGCTGCTTGGCCGTCGCTACCGGCCGCTGTTCGACTACCTGACCGACGCCGACCGGTTCGGGACCGCCGGCGCCTTCCGCGTCATCGCGTCCGATGAGGTGACCACCGAGGACGGCACCGGCGTGGTCCACATGGCCCCGGCCTACGGCGAGGCGGACGCCAACGCGTGCACCGCGGCGGGCATCCCGATCGTGCTCACCGTCAACGAGCAGGGCAAGTATCTGCCCGTCGTCACCGATTGGGCCGGCCTGCACGTCTTCGAGGCGAACAAGCCGATCATCGCGCGGCTGCGCGCCGACGGGGCGCTGGTCCGCCGCGACGACTACACGCACTCCTACCCGCATTGCTGGCGATGCCGTAACCCGCTCATCTACAAGGCCGTGTCCAGCTGGTTCGTCGAGGTGACCAGGTTCAGGGACCGCATGGTCGAGCTGAACGAGGAGATCACCTGGGTGCCCGGGCACGTCAAGCACGGGCAGTTCGGCAAGTGGCTGGCGAACGCCCGCGACTGGTCGATCAGCCGGAACCGGTTCTGGGGCTCCCCGATCCCGGTCTGGATGAGCGACGACCCGGACTACCCGCGGGTCGACGTGTACGGGTCGCTCGACGAGCTCGAGCGGGACTTCGGCGTCCGCCCGGCCGACCTGCACCGGCCCGCGATCGACGAGCTGACGCGGCCGAACCCGGACGACCCGACCGGGCGATCGGTCATGCGGCGGGTTCCCGAGGTCCTTGACTGCTGGTTCGAGTCCGGTTCGATGCCGTTCGCGCAGGTGCACTACCCCTTCGAGAACCGCGAATGGTTCGACAGCCACTACCCGGGCGACTTCATCGTCGAGTACATGGGGCAGACCCGGGGCTGGTTCTACACGCTGCACGTGCTGGCGACCGCGCTGTTCGACCGGCCGTCGTTCCGCACCTGCGTCAGCCACGGCATCGTGCTCGGCAGCGACGGCAGGAAGATGTCGAAGTCGCTGCGGAACTACCCGAACGTGAACGAGGTGTTCGACGCGCCACGGGTCGGACGCGATGCGCTGGTTCCTGATGGCCAGCCCGATCCTGCGCGGCGGCAACCTGGTCGTCACCGAGCAGGGGATCCGCGAGGGGGTGCGGCAGGCGCTGCTGCCGCTGTGGAACTCGTACTACTTCTTCGCGCTGTACGCCAACGCGGAGAACCACCCGGCGGCCCGCTCCCTGACCAGCGCCCACGTCCTCGACCGGTACATCCTGGCGAAGACCAAGACCGCGGTCGAGCAGATCGCGGCGGAACTCGACGGGTACGACATCGCCGCCGCCTGCCAGGTCCTCCGCGACTACCTGGAGCTGCTGACGAACTGGTACATCCGCCGGTCGCGATCGCGGTTCTGGGAGGGCGACGAGGCGGCCCTGGACACGCTCTGGACCGTGCTCGAGACCGTGACCCGCGCCGCCGCCCCGCTGCTGCCGATGACCGCCGAGACGATCTGGCGCGGGCTGACCGGCGGCGTCAGCGTCCACCTGGAGGACTGGCCGTCGGTCGCCGACTGGCCGTCGGACCCCGAGCTGGCGGAGACGATGGACCTGACCCGGGCGGTCTGCAGCGCCGCGCTCAGCCTGCGCAAGGCGCGGCAGCTCCGGGTCCGGCTGCCGCTGGCATCGCTGACGGTGGCGCATCCGTCGGCGCCCGCGCTGACCGAGTTCGCGGACCTGATCAAGGACGAGGTCAACGTCAAGGACCTCGCGCTGTCGGCCGAGCCCGCCAGCCTCGGCGCCGTCCAGCTCACGGTCAACCCGCGGGCGCTCGGCCCGCGCCTCGGCCGCCAGGTGCAGGAGGTCATCCGGGCGGTCAAGGCGGGCGACTGGGCCGTCTCCGGGGCCGACGGCGACGTGGTCACGGCGGGCGGCGTGCAGCTGCAGCCGGGGGAGTACCAGCTCACGCTGACCGCCGCCGACCCGGATTCGACGGCGGCCCTGCCCGGCAGCGACGGGTTGATCGCGCTGGACACGCACGTGACCCCCGAGCTCGCGGCCGAGGGCACCGCCCGCGACGTCATCCGCGTCATCCAGCAGGCCCGCCGCGATGCCTGCCTCGACGTCTCCGACCGGATCGCGCTGGTCGTCGGCGCCGACGGCCCGGTGGCAGTCCGCCGTGCGGGCCCACGCGGACTTCATCCGCGCGGAAACGCTGGCCACCACCCTGACCATCGTCCCCGCGGCCGAGGTCGGCTCGCCGCCCCAGCCGGTCGGCGACGGCGACCGAAGTCCGGGTGAGCGTCAACCGGGAAGGCGAAGACACGGTCCGTTCGACATGAGCTGAGAGCGCGGCCGCCGCGACGGGTCAGCGCCGCCGGGCCAGCGCCCGCCGCGACCGCTGGCCCAGTCGCGACGGGTCATCGGCGCAGGGCCCCGGCCGGACGCGACTTGAGCTTGCCGCCGCCGATGTCGGCCTTCTGGCCCTCGCGGTAGCCGTCGCCGTAGCCGCTGCCCGAGTAGGTCACCCGCTTCTTCTTCAGGCGCGGGTAGGCGGCGCTGACCTGGAGCCGCACGGTCAGCGAGCGGTCGGCGAGGACCAGCGCGGCCGACGCCGCGCCGTCGGCCTGGGCGGCGGCGTCGTCGGCCCCGGCCGACGCGACCGCCGCCTCCTCGGCGGCGCGCACCCGCGCCACCACCGCCGCGCAGTAGCCGAGCATCCAGGACCGCCGCCACGCCTTCGCGCTGTTCCCGTAGGCGGGCACGGCCTGCTTGAGCGAGCGCCCTGCGCCATCTGCACGAGCAGCGAGGTGAACAGGATCTCCGCCCGCTCCAGGTCGGAGGAGTAGCCGAACACGTGCATCCGCGGGCCGTCCTCGGTCTGGGTCTGCACGCACTGGCAGCGCAGCGCGGTCGCGAGCGCGGCCAGCAGATGCGCCTTCACGTCGGCCCACGGCGCCTCGAAGCGGAATTTCCGGTCGGCCGGCCGGTCCGTCTCCGGCCGCAGCGCGCCGAGCAGCGCCCGGTCGATGCCGTACCGGGCCATCAGGTCGGCGGCCTTCGCGGTCAGCGCCTCGGCCTCCTCCGGGGTGCACCCCTCGTCCTCGGCCTTGGCCAGCAGCTTCCGCACCCGGTCAAGAAGGTCAGTTTGCATGATCGACTCCCAATACCATCAATATTCGAACTCAATGGCCAATGCTAACGACGGGGTCTGACATTCCGGGGCCCCGCCGCGCCGCCGTCCAGCCAACCCTCTAGACTCGCAGATGCTATGGCCGTTCAGATCTCGCCCAGTATCCTCAACGCGGACTTCGCGCGTCTCGCAGACGAGGCCGCCGCCGTCGAATCCGCCGCCGACTGGCTGCACGTCGACGTGATGGACAATCACTTCGTGCCCAACCTCACGATCGGGCCTGCCGGTCGTGGAGTCGCTGCTCAAGGCGGTCGCGCTGCCGATCGACTGCCACCTCATGATCGAGGACCCCGACTCCCACGCGCCCGCCTACGCCGAGGCCGGCGCGCGCAGCGTGACCATCCACGCCGAGGCCGCCAAGGCCCCGGTGCGGACGCTGCGGGCGATCCGCGCGGCCGGCGCCAGGGCCGGCCTCGCCATCAACCCGTCCACCCCGGTCGAGCCCTGCGCGGACCTGCTCGCCGAGCTCGACATGCTGCTGCTGATGACGGTCGAGCCCGGCTTCGGCGGCCAGAAGTTCCTCGATCTGGTCCTGCCGAAGATCCGCCGCGCCCGCGCGATGGTCGCCGCGGGCGGGTACGGCGAGATCTGGCTCCAGGTCGACGGCGGCGTCAGCGACGAGACGATCGAGCGGTGCGCGGAGGCGGGGGCCGACGTGTTCGTCGCCGGGGCCGCGGTCTACGGCGCGCAGGACCCGGCCCGGGCCGCGCACCTGCTGCGCGAGCAGGCCGAGCGGGCGACCGCGCGGGCCGGCTGGCGCGGCCAGCCCGGCCCCGCCTAGCCGCCAGGCTCAACCCGACCGGCACGGCCCCGCGCCACGGGCCGCTCAGAGAGCGCCGATCAGCAGGTTGACGACCTCGTCGCCCGGGGTGACGGTCAGCGTCGTGGTCAGCGCGCTGAGCAGGGACACGCTGAGATGCACGGTCACGCTCTGGCCGGCCGCCAGCGTCCCCGATGACGGGGTGACGGTCAGCAGCCCGAGCAGCGACGCCGGCTCGGGGATCGACCAGGTGACCGGCCCGCCGTTCGCCGTCAGCGTAAGCGTCCCGCCGACCAGCGCGCTGAGCGACACGGTGCTCGGCGACACGCTGAGCGAGCCCGCAAGCACCGGCGTGGAAACGGTCACGCTCACGATCGGCGCGGGCGTGCTGGCGGCCGGCGTCGGCGCGGTCGCGCCGGCGTGGACGCGGGCGCGCCCGCCGCGCGGACTGGCCGCCCGCCGCGGGCTGGTCGCCCGGTGCCGGTCGGCGTCGCCGCCCGCGGCCCGGTCAGCGTGCGGGAGGCACTGGCGCCCACGGCCGCCAGCCGGCCGGCCAGGGCGGCGCCGGGCGTCGTGCCCGAGGCGGCCGCGGTCGGCGTCGCGCCGGACCCGGGAGCGGTCACTCCCGGCGGGGCCCGCCGCCTGGGGGTGGTGGGCGTGCGGCACGACCGCCAGCACGAGCGCCGTCGCGGTCGCCGCCGCGGTGCCGCCGACCGCGGCCAGCGGCAGGTGCGGAATCCGCACCAGCCCGAGGTGGGCGCCGTGCGCGGGCTGGGGGAAGCCATTGAGCCGGAACGAGCGCGTGGCCTGTCCCGCGGCCGCCGGGTAGGCGACGGCGCGCGCGCCGTGATCGGTCGCCAGGTGCAGCACCTCCGCCCGCAGGCCGGGTGGCGCCAGGACCTCGGCCCCGGGACCGCCGCCGGCCAGGGCGAACCCCACCAGCGCACCGGGCGCGACCGAGAGCAGCGCCGCGGGCCGCAGTTCCCGGCGCCGTCGGTCCGAGCAGACCGAGCACCGGTCGATGTGCCGGCCAACCCGCCTGCGCAGCGGGGCGGTCAGCCGGCCGTCCCAGCCATGCAGCAGCTGATCGAGCGCGGCGCAGTCCTTGCGTCCGGACCGGCCGACGACCAGCACCCCGACCGACGCCTCGAGCTGGTCGCGCGCCCGGGAGAAGAGCGAGTGGGCGTGGTTGCGCGATACGCCGAGCGCCATGGCCACCTCGGGGATCTCAAGGCCGTGCCAGAGCTGGTTGATCACGTCCCGCTCGCCGTCGTTGAGACCGCCGACGGCGGCGCGGATCAGCTCCCGCGACTCGGCCCGCTCGGCCTCGCCGCCGACGTCCACGCTCTCATCGGGCTGCTCGGGTAGGTCCGCGAGCACCGCCGCGGCGCGCCTGCGACTTGAGCCGGTGCAGGCACTCGTTCCTGGCCACGGTGAAGAGCCAGGCCCGCAGCCGTTCGGGGTCACGCAGCCGGCCCAGTTTCGAGGCGGCGATGACAAATGTGTCCTGCACCGCGTCGGCGGCATCGTCCGGCTCGCGCAGCAGCGACTGACAGTAGCCGAACAGCGGGCCCGAGTACCTGTCGTACGCTGCGGCGAGGCCCTCAGGATCGCCCGCCACGATCGATGCGACAACTTCGCTGTCGCGCATCCACTCACCGTAGCCTTTCGGATACTTCGCCTGCTGCAATTGCACATAACTTTGCGGCAAAGGGTCAGATGGGCATCCCGGGTCGTCCGGCTGCCCGTCCTCCCCGCTAGAGAACGCGTCCATGCGGACCGCCGGTGCCCGGCCGCCGCAACCGCCCGGCGCGGTACTCGGCCGGCTCCCGCCCGGGCGGGCTCGCGTAGGCGGCGGCGTCGTCGGCCTGCGCGGAGCCGTGGCCGGTGAAATTCCTCGACCGCCCGGTGCAGATCGAGAACACAGCGCCGCCGGGGCTGACCGTGATCGTCGGAGACTGCCGCCAGCCGCAGGGCACGAAATGATTCGCGGTGACGGTGACGGTGACCGTGGCGGTCGGGTCGGCCGGCGTCAGGGCTCCGGCCGAAGACGACACGCTGATGACGTCGTCCGGGTCGTTGGCCACGGCCAGCGACCAGGTGACGCGCCAGTCGCCGCTGCCGCTCCCGCTGAGGTCGATCTGCCTGCCCGGCCCGTTCGGCGCCAGCACGAGCAGGCCGCCCGCGGGGTGCTCCGCCAGCGCCCCGGGTGCGGGAGTGCTGGCCGGCGTCGTCGGGCTGCCGGTGGTGGGCGTTCCGCTCGGCGGGCCGGCCGTGCTCGGCGTCGGCGCCGCGGCCGGGCCGGTATCCACCGTCGGCCTGGCCGAGGTGGCGACGGGCGTGCTCGTCGGGGGCCCGGTCTTCCCGGCCGCGGCGGACGCGCCCGGGGCGGCCGACGCCGCCGAGGTCGCGGCGGCCGCCGCGGCGACCCCCGGCGTGCTCGGATCGGCGGCGGGCGGGGCGGTACGGGAGTTGCCGGTCAGCGCGAAGGCGACCACCGCGATGATCGTCGCGATCACGATCGCCGCGGTCACCGCGGCCACCCCCCGCGGCGAGGAGCGCAGCGATCCCCGCAGGCCCTTCAGGCCGCCAGGGCCGCCAGCCCCGGCGCTGCCGCCACCGCCGCCTCGGCGGCCGGCGTCGCCGCGCGCGGCCAGCCCGCCGGTGGCCCCGTGCGCCGGCTTGGGGAACCCGCTGCGGGTGAACGCCCCCGCCCGGCTGAGCACGGCGGCGCGGTGCGCGACGGCGCCGACCCCCGGTCCGGTCGCGAGCGTGATCGTGTGCGCGCGGAGGCCGTCCGGCGCGCCCCCCGCGAGCCGAAGCGAGGCCGCCGCCCCGGCCGCCAGCGCCGCACCGGGCGACAGGTCGAGCAGCATGGCCGGGCGCAGCTCCTGGGCCCGCCTGTCGCCGCAGGTCGCGCACTGCTCGATGTGCCGGTGGACGCGCTTGCGGAGCAGGATCGTCAGCCGGCCGTCCCAGCCGGCCAGCAGGGTGGCGAGCTCGTCGCACTCGCCGCGCCCGGCCCGGCCCACCAGCAGCACCGCCAGGCACGTCTCAAGTTGCTCGCGGGCCCGCGACAGCAGCGCCTGGGCATGGTTGCGGGAGACGCCAAGCACGGTCGCCACCTCGGCCGTCTCCAGGCCCTGGCGCAGTTGGAGCTCGATGACCTCCCGCTCGCCCGGGTTCAGCCCGGCGGTGGCGTCCTCGAGCAGCGCGCGCAGGTCGGCGCGCTCGACGCCGACTCCGACGCCGACGCCTGCGCCGCCGGAGTCGCCGGTCACGTCGGGCGCCACGTCGAGCGCCGACGTCCCCTGCTTCGACCGGAGGATCCGCAGCGCCTCATGCCGCGCCACCGCGTACAGCCACGGACGCAGCCGACTCGGGTCACGCAGTCCGTCAAGCCGGGATGCGGCGATGACGAAGGTGTCCTGAACGGCGTCGGCGGCGTTGGCCGGATCGCTGAGCAAGGTTCGGCAGTACTGGTAGAGGGGATCTGCGTACCGGTCGTAGGCAGCTGCCAGCCCGAGGGAATCGCCTGCCACGATGGACGCGACAACCTCGCTGTCGCGCATGCGGATACGTTAGCGGTGCTTCCGTTCGTCCGGGGCGGGAGAGGCGTCATTGTCGGTATACCTACTTCGGCGACGTAAGGTCCGGCGATCGCGGCCGGGCGGCCGGGCGGCCTGGTGCGCGGGTCCCGCTGGCCGGCGAACCCTGGCCGGTGCCGCCCCCGCGTGCACCGGCCAGACCCGCGCCTTCAGCCGGCCCCGGCCGGCTTGCGGCCCGTCAGCAGGCCCGGGCTGGAGTCCCCCTGTGACTCCAGCCCGGGGGTTCCTTGCTGACCCCCGTAGGGCCAGCCTGGATGCCGAACTGACGCCCCGCCTCTGGCGTCAGGCCGGCCTCGCCGTCCCCGTTCTTCGTAGCCATGAGGAGCGAGACGGCCCGCCGCCAACAACTTTCGCCGGATTTTTTTCAGGAATTTCTCGGCCGGCCCCGGCCACCGGGGTAGCCCCTAGACACCGCAGGAGCCTGAGACACCGCAGGAGCCTTAGACACCGCAGGAGCTGACACGATGACCAAGCAGGAAGCGGCCGAGCTGGTTCGCGCGGCGAAGGCACGGATGGGACTGACCTGGGAGCAGCTGGCCGAGGCGATCGGGGCGCCGGTCCCGTGGACGGTATCGGCGCTGCTCGGCCAGCAGCCGATGTCGCCCGAGCAGGCGGTCGCGGCGGTCGAGATCCTCAATCCCGCGTTGCGCAACCTCACCACCACCACGCGCGACGTCCAGGAGGCCCTGCAGGCCCAGCCGACCCGCGGCGCCCTCGGGTCCCCGGTTCCGACCGACCCGACGATCTACCGGTTTTACGAGATCGTCCAGGTCTATGGGCCCACCATCAAGGAGCTGATCCACGAGGAGTTCGGCGACGGCATCATGAGCGCGATCAACTTCCGCTTCGACGTCGAGCGCGTCCCCGACCCGGCCGGCGACCGGGTGGTCGTCACCCTCGACGGCAAATTCCTCCCCTACCAGTGGTGACCCCACCCCCACGGCAGCCCGCCGACGTTCCTAACGGTCACCGTTCGCGGTGCGGAGCACCCGGTCGACCGCCCAGCCGGCGATCGCCAGCATCTCCTCCCGGTCCGGGTAATCGCCGTCGAGCAGCCGCAGCGGCCCTTCGATCAGCGACAGGTCGAGGGCCAGCGCGTAGAGGCTCATCCGGTGCTCGTCGAGGCCGCTCACCCGCAGCCACTCGTAGTCGCGGCCGAACCGCAGCCGCAGGAAGACGTGCTCCCACTCGACGTCGAAGTACATAGCGCCCTCGATGTCGACCACCACCGGCTGGCCGCGATCGTCGATGGACACGTGATCGGGGCCGAGCTCGCCGTGGATAAGGCCGTACGAGGCGCGCGGCCGCACCGAGGCCGCCAGCGCCCGCAACGTCTCGTCGAGCCGCGGCCGGACGGCGGCGACGCTCGGCACCCGGTCGGCCGCGCCGCCCAGCTGCCGCAGCGCCCGCTCCAGCACGATCCCCTCCGACGACGGCGCAGGCGCTCCGGGCGCGAAAGGCGCCCCGACCACGCCCTCCTCCACCTCGGCGACGTCCGCCACCCTGCCCACCCGCGCCGCCCGCCGCCCCCACATGGACCTGAGCATCTCGCCCAGCCGCTCCATCACCGGCGCCGCCGCCGCCGGGTCGGCCGCCAGCAGCTCCTCCAGCGTCCCGCCGCGGACGTCCTCGACCAGCGCGATGTCAGCCGGGTACAAGGCCAGGCTCGCGTCCGTCAGGTACACCCGGGGAACCCGCACCCCCGCCTCCGTCAGCCGTTGCGCGGCGGCCGAGAAGAGCCCGAGCCCGGACGCGTGCCCGAACACACCAGCTTCCCCGCCGCCAGACGCGTCCGCCGGCCCCCCGTCCGCCTGCGACGCATCGGCTGGCCAGAAGTCCTCGGCCGCGCTCCACACGTAGAGCACCGCCGAGAACCCGTCCGAGCAGCGCAGCCGGTAGACGCCCTTCTTGCTCCCGCCCGCCAGCCGCGTCACCGAGGCCACCGGGCAGCGCGAGCCAAGCCCGGCCGCGCGCAAAATGCCGGGCGCCAGCCGGCCGACAGCCAACGTCCCGGATTCGCTCACCGCTGCTCAAGCGGCCGCTCGAGCCCCTCCGAGAGCCACCGGTCAAGCAACCCGGGCAGCTCCGCCAGCCGGGAGATGACCGCGTCCGGCACGGAACCCTCGTACGGCGGCAGCCCGCTGTGCGGGATGAAGACCGTGCGCATGCCCAGCCGGGCGGCCCCGTAGATGTCGTCGAACGGCCGGTCGCCCACGAACACGCACGACGAAGGGTCGGACACGCCGATCGCGGCCATCGCCGCCAGGAACGCCTCCGGGTGCGGCTTGGTCCACGGGATCTCGCTGCTGTAGACCGCCCCGTCGATCAGCTCGAGCACCCCGTCGCGGCGGAACACCCGCTCGTGCAGCGCCCGCGGCCACACGGTGTTGGAGAGCACGCCGACCTTAATCGACCGTTCCCGAAGCAAGCGCAGCAGCGGCGCCACGTCCGGGTCGGTGTACGTGTGCGGCTCCCACAGCCCGAAGTACGTCTCGATGAACGCCTCGTGCCCCTCGACGCCCGCCGCCGAGAAGATGCGGGCCAGCGTGGCGCTGCTGTGCTCGGTCTCGCACTGCGCCCAGCACCCGTTCTCGGCCGCGAGCAGCGCCGCCGCGACCGATCCGGCCTGGTCGGCCGGGAAGTGCGGCGCGCACGCCTGCTGCCACAGCGCCCCGCGGTCAACCCCGTCCCACGGTGTCAGCGTCCCGCCCCAGTCGAAGATAACCGCCTGCACCGCCATGAACCTCAGCATATCGGCGGCGACGCTCGCGGGTCGGTCAGTGCACGGGCGTGCCGTTGGCAACCCCGGAGACGGCGCCGGTGCGCAGCACCTTGGGCGAGCCCGGGGCGAGGGATGCGCCGGGGAGCTGGGTCGGCGCGACCACCGCGGGGATCTTGGCGACCAGCCGGACCGAGACCCGCTGCCACGTCATCGCCGCCAGCGTGCTCAGCACCTGGTTGTCCACGCCGCCGCAGGGGCCGACCGGGAGCCGGGGGATGAGCTTCTGGCCGGTCGAGTTGAACAGCACGATCTGCGGCGGGAGGATGACGAACTCGGGGCACATGACGTCCGGCGGGTGCCCGACCGACGGCCGCCTCAGCTCCGCCGTCAGCGTCGCCAGGTGGTCGGTTGACCGCTCCAGGGTCGCGGTCTCCCACTCGCCCTTCCCCGCGATCTGCTGGAAGGAAGTCACGCAGCGTTCCACCGCGACCGGCGTGAACAGCGCCGTCAGCGAGCCGTGGGCCGCGTCGGCGGGCCAGCCCGCGCAGGCGGCCCCGCCCACGATCACGGCCGGTCCGCCGGTGACGGTCGGCACCGGCGTCGCGTGCGCGCCCGACGGCGGATCGAAACTGGGACCGGAACCGGAGCCGGAAGCCGAAGCCGAAGCCGTGCCCGATGCAACCGAGGGGCCGTTGGCGGGCTGGTTCGGCCCGCCCGGGTTGGCGGCCACCGTCCCGCACCCGGCCGCCAGCGCGCCGGCCACCAGCACCGGCGCAGCGATCCGGGCCAGAGAACTGAGAGTAATCGGTGTAGTCATCTGAGTGCCTCGTTTCTTACGCGGACACCCCTTAGACGGACCCGGCACCACCACCGGTTTCGGGCCACCGCGAAATTTTCTCAGCCGCAGGCCAAGTCGAGCTAAGCCGGAGCGAAGCGGAGCTAAGCCGACGCATTCGGCCCAATGGCGTGAACGGTACGTTACGGAGCTTCAGTTTCTTCCGGTCACCCGCCACACTTGAACCGTGTACGACTATGACCTTCTCGTAATCGGCTCCGGCCCCGGCGGGCAGAAGGCGGCCATCGCGGCCGCGAAACTAGACCGGCGGGTGGCGGTGATCGAGCGCCCGGCCATGATCGGCGGCGTCTGCGTCCAGACGGGAACGATCCCGTCCAAGACGCTCCGCGAGGCCATTCTCTATCTCACCGGCATCGACCAGCGGGAGATCTACGGGCAGTCGTACCGGGTCAAGGACGAGATCACGGTCGCCGACCTCACCCGCAGGACCTCGCACGTGGTCGGCCGCGAGGGCGACGTCGTCCGCAACCAGCTCGGCCGCAACCGGGTCACGATCATCACCGGCCTCGGCTACTTCATCGGCCCGCACGCGGTCGAGGTCGACGACGGCGGCGGCCGCAGCCGCAAGGTCACCGCCGACAAGATCGTCATCGCCACCGGCACCACCCCGGCCCGCCCGTCCAGCGTCGCCTTCGACGACGTGGCGATCATCGACTCCGACGGCATCATCAACCTTGACCGGGTGCCGCGCTCGATGGTGGTGGTCGGCGCGGGCGTGATCGGCATCGAGTACGCGAGCATGTTCGCCGCCCTCGGCACCAAGGTCACCGTGGTCGAGAAGCGCGACCGGATGCTCGACTTCTGCGACGAGGAGGTCGTCGAGGCGCTCAAGTACCACCTGCGGGACCTCGCGGTCACGTTCCGCTTCGGCGAGACGGTGGCCTCGGTCGAGGCGCACCCCGAGGGCGCGATCACCGTCCTCGGCAGCGGCAAGAAGATCCCGGCCGACACCGTCCTGTACTCGGCCGGCCGCCAGGGCATGACCGACGGACTCAACCTGCCCGCGGCCGGCCTGACGGCCGACGGGCGCGGCCGGATCACGGTCGACGAGTTCTACCGGACCAAGGTGGAGAACATCTACGCGGTCGGCGACGTCATCGGCTTCCCCGCCCTCGCGGCCACCTCGATGGAGCAGGGCAGGCTGGCCGCCCACCACGCGTTCGGCGAGCCGGTCACGGTCACCGACGCGCCGCAGCCGATCGGCATCTACTCGATCCCCGAGATTAGCTTCGTCGGCCGCACCGAGGACCAGCTCACCGACGCCTGCGTCCCGTTCGAGGTCGGCGTGTCGCGCTACCGCGAGCTCGCCCGCGGCGCGATCGTGGGCGACTCCTACGGCGTGCTCAAGCTGCTGGTCTCGCCCGCCGACGGCAAGCTGCTCGGCGTGCACGTGTTCGGCACCGGCGCGACCGAGCTGATCCACATCGGCCAGGCCGTGATGGGCTGCGGCGGCACCGTCGACTACCTGGTGAACGCGGTCTTCAACTACCCGACTCTGTCCGAGGCGTACAAGGTCGCCGCGCTCGACGCCACCAACAAGATGCGCGCCGTCAACCGGCTGTCGGGCTGAAAAGATCAAATCAAAATCGGTCTTATCTAACGGACCGTTGCTCCGCCGTCACCCTCACATGCACTCTGGCTCCGTCGTCGGCCTACTCGGAGATTCCCCCCGAACTGGCAGGAATAACTCGTGTGGCACACTGGTTAGCGCAGATGTAAGCGTGCTCCGGGGTCGGTGAAACTCCGAACCGGCGGTGATAGTCCGCGAACCGGCCGCACCAGCGGCTGGCCGAACCGGTGAAACTCCGGTACCGACGGTTAAAGTCCGGATGGGAGGCAGCACGCGCGCGGTCGGCTGATGCCGTCCGTGCCCGGGCGGCGCAGGTGGCGCCGCGTATTCGGGCACGGTCGCCTCGGCGGGCATCGCGTCCCCCGGAGCCAGTGACCGGAGGAGGGCGCGGGTGTTCACCGGCATCGTTGAGGACCTTGGCGAGGTCGAGGACGTCGACCAGCAAGGCGATTTCGCCAGAATCTATATCCGCAGCTCGGTCGTCACCAGCGACGCCCGCATCGGCGACTCCATCTGCGTCAGCGGCGTCTGCCTGACCGTAACGGGCCTGCTCGGGGACGACCTCCAGACCCCCCGCGCATGAGGGGCTGCCCGCCCATCTCCCCGCCCAGGGGATTCACGGCCGACGTGATGGGCGAGACCCTCCGCCACTCCAGCCTCAAGTCCCTCAGCCCGGGCACCCCGGTCAACCTCGAGCGCTCGGTCCGCCTCCAGGACCGCCTCGGCGGCCACCTCGTCCAGGGCCACACCGACGGCACCGGGACCATCCAGAGCCGCGTCTCCCACACCGACTGGGACGTCGTCCGCATCAGCCTCCCGGCCGACCTCGCCCGGTACGTGGTCCACAAGGGCTCCATCACCGTCGACGGCATCAGCCTCACGGTCTCAAGCATTGATGATGACTGGTTCGAGGTCAGCCTCATCCCCGAGACGCTCAAGCGCACCACGCTGGGCAGCAAGCAGCCGGGCGACGAGGTCAACCTCGAGGTCGACGTGATCGCGAAGTACGTGGAGAAGCTGACCCTGACCGGAGGCACCAGATGACGGACCTCACACCCACTCAGATTCTGGACGATGAGCTGAACATGCAGAACGTGGACGCCGAACTCTCCGACATCCCCCTCGACGAAGTCACCCGGGCGATCAAGGACATCGCCGACGGCCGCCCGGTCGTCGTGGTCGACGACGCCAACCGGGAGAACGAGGGCGACATCATCTTCGCCGCCAGCAAGGCCACCCCCGAGCTGCTCGCGTTCACGATCCGCTACTCAAGCGGCGTCATCTGCGTCCCGATGCGCGGCGCGGACCTCGACCGGCTGCACATTCCCCTGATGACGACGCAGAACACCGAGCGCATGCGCACCGCCTACACGGTCTCGGTCGACGCGGCGGTCGGCGTCACCACCGGCATCTCCGCCGCCGACCGCACCACCACGATCAAGACGCTGGCCGACCCCCAGGCCGCCGCGGGCGACCTCACCCGGCCGGGCCACATCTTCCCGCTCCGCGCCCGCGACGGCGGCGTGCTCGTCCGCCCCGGGCACACCGAGGCGGCGGTCGACCTGGCCACCCTGGCGGGCCTGCCGCCGGTCGGCGTGGTGTGCGAGGTCGTCAACGACGACGGCACGATGATGCGGCTGCCCGCCCTGCGGACGTTCGCCGATTCCCACGGCCTCGCGCTGATCAGCATCGAGCAGCTCATCGAGCACCGCCGCCGGACCGAGCGACTGGTCACCCGGGTGGCCGAGACGGTCATCCCCAACGCCTACGGCCGCTGGAACGCCTACGGCTACCGCTCCGACGTCGACGGCACCGAGCACCTGGCGCTGGTCTACGGCGACCTGGCGCGGCGACGGCGAGGACGTCCTCACCCGGGTGCACTCCGAGTGCCTGACCGGCGACGTGTTCGGCTCGCACCGCTGCGACTGCGGCCCCCAGCTCGACGCGGCCATGGCCAAGATCGCCGAGCGCGGCCGCGGCGTCGTCCTCTACCTCCGCGGCCACGAGGGCCGCGGCATCGGCCTGCTCTCCAAGCTGCAGGCCTACGAGCTCCAGGACAGCGGCGTCGACACGGTCGACGCCAACCTCGAGCTCGGCCTCCCGGTCGACGCCCGCGAGTACTCGGTCGCCGCCCAGCTCCTCGGCGACCTCGGCGTCCGCTCGGTCCGGCTGCTCACCAACAACCCGGCCAAGGTCGACGCCCTCGCCGCCCACGGCTTCGGCGTCACCCGGATCCCGCTGCCCCCGCAGCCCACTCCCGACAACCTCCGCTACCTAGCCACCAAGCGCGACCGCCTCGGCCACCAAATCGCCTAACCCACCCCACCGACCCCCACCCACTACCTGTCGCCTGCGCCATCGACCCCAAACGCGACCCTCGACCCCAATCTCATGGGGTCGCAACCTGGTTCGGCCATAAGATAAAGACGTGCGAGCTGGACGAGCGAGCGCGTCGCGCGAAAAGCAAGCGGGAGGCACTTCATGAGTGGACAGGGACGGCCGGAGCTGGCTGTCGTCGACGCCGCCGACTTGGCCCTGGCCATCGCGTGCACCCGCTGGCACGCGGAGATCACCGACTCGCTGCTCGACCGGGCCGCCGCGGCGGCCAAGGCGTGCGGCGTGACCGACGTGCTGATGGTCCGGACCGCGGGAGCGGTCGAGCTCCCGGTCGTCGCCCAGGAGCTCGCGAAGCACTATGACGCGGTGGTCTGCCTGGGCGCGGTCATCCGCGGCGGCACCCCGCACTTCGAGTACGTCTGCGACGCGGTGACGGCCGGGCTGACCCGGGTGGCCCTCGACGCCGGGACGCCCGTCGGCAACGGCGTGCTAACGTGTAACACGATTGAGGAGGCCCGCGATCGCAGCGGGCTGCCCGACAGCAGCGAGGACAAGGGATGGGAGGCGGTCGTGGCGGCACTCGACACCGCGATCCTGCTTCGCGACCATCCGCTGCGGTCACCTTCCGAAGAACGCCACGCGACATTAGCGGCGCCGCGTAACCCCTGTTTCACTAGTCAGTGTGCTGACGCGCGCCCGTGCGCGTCCGGCTGGCCGGGGCGCGGCGCTTGCCGTAGCTGTGGAACCACGCGTCCGTTCGGAAGAAAAGGTTTTGATCCCCATGCTCTCACTCGTCCTCCCCAAGGGCTCGCTGGAAAAAGCCACCCTCGACCTCTTCGACGCCGCCGACCTGACCGTGCGGCGGGCGTCGGACCGCGACTACCACGCCTCGATCGACGACCCGCGGATCGAGCGGGTGCGCTTCCTGCGCCCGCAGGAGATCCCCTCCTACCTGGAGCGGGGCCTGTTCGACATCGGCATCACCGGCCGCGACTGGATCACCGAGACCCAGGCCGACGTCGTCTCGCTCGGCGAGCTGCAGTACTCCAAGGCGACCTCCAACCCGGTCCGGGTGGTGCTCGCGGTGCCGGACGGCGCGCCCTGGCGATCGGTCGCCGACCTGCCCGACGGGATCAGGATCTCGACCGAGTTCCCGTCGCTGACCGAGCGCTACCTCGCCGAGCACGGCGTCAAGGCGATGATCGTGCCGTCCTACGGCGCGACCGAGGCGAAGGTGCCCGACATCGTGGACGCGATCGTCGACCTGACCGAGACCGGGTCGTCGCTGCGCAAGAACGGGCTGCGCATCCTGGAGACGATCCTCACCAGCTACACCGAGTTCGTCGCCTGCTCCGCCGCCTACGCCGACCCGGCCAAGCGGGCGGCCATGGAGGACATCACGCTGCTGCTCAGCGGCGCCATCCGGGCCCGCGGCAACGTGCTGCTGAAGCTCAACGTGGCCGCCGACAAGCTCGACGCGGTGGCCGCGATGCTGCCCGCGATGTCCTCGCCGACCGTCACCGCGCTGGCCAACACCGGCATGAACGCGGTCGAGACGGTCGTGCCCAAGCGCGGCGTCAACACGCTGATCCCCGCGCTCAAGGCGGCCGGCGCGCGCGACATCCTGGAGATCCCGATCTCTAAGATCGTGGAGTGAGACTTCGGCGTAACACGGCCCGCGTCCTTCCCGTCGATCCGGAAGGGCGCGTGCTGCTGTTGCACGGCTGGGACCCGCTGCGGCCGCGCGACCCGTTCTGGTTCACGATCGGCGGCGCCGTCGAGCCCGGGGAGACGCTGCGCCGAGGCGGCCGTCCGGGAGCTCCGCGAGGAGGCGGGCATCGTCGTCGATCCCGAGCTGCTTGGCGAGCCGTTCGCGACCGAGCCGATCGAGTTCTGGTGGGGCGGCATGCATTTCGACCAGGACCAGACGTTCTACGCGATCGCGATGCGCGACGCCGCGGTGAGCTTCGCGGGCCAGGAGGCCCTGGAACGGGCGACGATCGACAAGCACGGGTGGCTGCGCCCGGAGGAGCTGGACGGCGGAGGCGAGCGGCCGGCCGATCCCGAGCTGCCGCGGCTGATGCGGCTGGCGGTGGCGGCGATCCTCGGCTAGGCATAGACGGGGCCTCCAGCGGGTTCAATTAACCAATCGCTAAACCGGACGTAGCCCTCGACGGCGGCGCTGTCGTAGCGTGGTAAGAACGAGTGAGACTTCGAGGTGCAGCTTTGCGCGACATCCTTGACACGATCGCCAAGTGGTGGGACTCGGGCGAGACGTTCGGGCTCGCCACCGTGGTCGACACGTTCAGCAGCGCGCCGCGCGATCCCGGTGCCGCCCTGGCGGTCGAGCGCGGCGGCGAGGTGATCGGCTCGGTCTCCGGCGGCTGCGTCGAGGGCGCCGTCTACGAGCTCTCCAACGAGGTCATCGAGTCTGGTCAGCCGGTGCTCCAGCGCTACGGCGTCAGCGACGACGACGCGTTCGCGGTCGGCCTGACCTGCGGCGGGATCCTCGACATCTTCGTCGAGCCGGTCAGCCGGGCGACATTCCCCGAGCTGGCCGAGATCGCGGCGGCGGTCGAGCGGGGCGAGCCGGTGGCGGTGGCGACGGTCATCTCCGGACCCGGCCGGATCGGCGCGCGCCGGGTGATCTGGGGCGACGCCGCCCGGCCGTCGGGCGGGTCGCTCGGCGGCGGTGACCGGCTCGACGACGCCGCCGACGACGACGTTCGCGGCATGCTCGCCCAGGGGCTGACCGGCATCCGCCGCTACGGCGAGCACGGCGAACGGCTGGGCGAGGAACTCGCGGTGTTCGTGAACGCGTTCGCGCCGCCGCCCCGGATGCTGGTGTTCGGCGCGATCGACTTCGCCGCCGCCGTCGCCCGGGTCGGGAAGTTCCTCGGCTATCACGTGACGGTGTGCGACGCGCGGCCGGTCTTCGCGACCAGGGCCAGGTTCCCCGGCGCCGACGAGGTGGTGGTCGACTGGCCGCACCGGTTCCTGGCCGGGGCCGAGGTGGACGCGCGGACGGTGATCTGCGTGCTCACCCACGACCCGAAGTTCGACGTGCCGGTGCTCGAGGTGGCGCTGCGCACCCCGGCGGGCTACGTCGGCGCGATGGGCTCGCGCCGGACGCACACCGATCGGCTCGAGCGGCTGCGCGCTATCGGCCTGACCGAGGCGGAGCTCGCCCGGCTGCGCTCGCCGATCGGCCTCGACCTGGGCGCGCGGACCCCGGAGGAGACCGCGGTCTCGATCGCGGCCGAGCTCATCCAGCTCCGCTGGGGCGGCACCGGCCAGGCCCTCACCAGCACCGACGGCCGCATCCACCCCGAGACGACCAGCGCCTGACGGCCCCCGTCGGTGGCTTAGTCCGCCCAGTCGGGACCTTAGTCCGGTCGGCCGGCGAGCGCGAGCCGGGTGCCGATGCCGATCATGGCCAGGCCGCCCGCACCGCCGATCAGGGCAAGCCGCCGCGGCGAGCTGGCGAGCCAGGCGCGGGCCGTTCCGGCCGCCAGCGCCCAGGCGCTGTCGCTGATCAGCGCGATGCCGGCGAAGATGGCGCCGAGCATGATGATCTGCATCGGGACGTCACCCGCCTGGCGGTCCACGAACTGCGGCAGCATGGCCGCGAAGAAGACGATCACCTTCGGGTTGGTGACGCCGACGGTGAACCCGTCGACCACCAGCCGCACGGCGGTCTTGCGCTCGACCTCGGCGCCGAGCGCCTCCGCCAGCGAGCGCCGGTGCCTGATCGCCTGCACCCCGAGGTACACCAGGTAGGCGGCGCCGGCCAGCTTGAGCACCGTGAACAGCGCCACCGACCGCTCGACGAGCGGCCCGAGGCCGAACGCGACCGCCACCACCTGGGTGAAGGCGCCGACGGTGTTGCCCGCGACGGTGGCCACCCCCGCGACCCGGCCGAGCGCGATGGCCCGGCTGACCGTGAACAGCACGCTCGGGCCCGGGATCGCGATCAGCACCAGCGCGGTAATCGTGAACGCGAGCAGATGTGTGGTGGGGACCATCGCTCTAGGGTAAGAGGGTCGGCGAAGCGGCGCGACTGGGTAATGTCGGCCCCGCTGGCACCGGGGCGCGACGGCGGCCGCCGGGGAACGGGGGTGGCTGGTGGGAGTTGCGGGGGTGCTGCTGGCGGCGGGGAGCGGGTCTCGCCTGGGGCAGCCGAAGGCACTGGTCGACCTGGCCGGCTCGACGCTGGCCGAGCGCGGTGTCGCGTCTGCTCAGCGACGGCGGGGCCGATCCGGTGATCGTGGTGACCGGCGCGGTCCCGGTCGAGCTACCGGGGGTGGTGGCGGTGCACAACCCGGACTGGGAGACCGGCATGGGGTCCTCGCTGGCGACGGGCCTGCTGTCGCTCTCCAACGGCGACGCCGAGGCGGCCGTGATCGCGCTCGCGGACCAGCCGCTGGTCGGGGCCGATTCGGTCCGGCGGCTGATCGAGGCCTTCCGGTCCGGGGCCGGCGTCGCCGTCGCGGCCTATGAGGGAAGGCCGCGCAACCCGGTGCTGATCGCCCGGGAGCACTGGCCGGCCGTCCTCGAGCTCGCGGCCGGCGACACCGGGGCGCGCCCCTTCCTGCGGGCGCACCCCGAGCTGGTCACGCTGGTCGAATGCGGTGACACGGGGCGTCCGGACGACGTGGACACCCCCGAGGATCTAGCGCGGGTCCGACGCGAGGCCGCCGTCCGTTCTAGGGAAGGTTCCTGATCCCCCACCGAACGGTGACCGATTCCCTCGGCGACAGCACGATCAGGTCCTGCCCGCTCTCGAACGCGTTCGGCGGGCAGGTCATCGGCTCGACCGCGAGCGCCGCGCGTGTGTGCTCCGGCTCAAGGCCGTCGCTGGTGAAGACCTGCAGCCACCCGCAGCTGGCGTCCATCCACAGCCCGGTGCGCCTGCCGCCCCCCTGCAGCCGGACCCAGGCCAGGCCGTCCTTCTCGCGGGTCAGGTTGGTGAACGCGGTGTCGAGCTTGGTGTCGCCGAGCTTGCGCGCGGTCCGGAAGTCGTAGTCGGTTCCGGCCACGCTCTGCGGCGCGTCGGACGGGATGAGGCGCTCGTCGACGGGCAGCCAGCAGTCGGCGGGCAGCGTCAGCTCGCAGTCGTCGACGGTCGGCGTCGCCACCGTCAGGTACGGGTGGTGCCCGTACCCCCAGGGGGCCGGACGGCTGCCCTTGTTGGCCGCGGTCACGGTGACGTGCAGGCCGGATTCGGCGTCGACCCGGTAGGTCACATCGACCTGCACGGCGAACGGGTACCCCTGCGACCCGTGCGGGATGCTGGTGAGCGTCACCTCGCTGCGGTCGTGCGCGGTCCTGGTCCACGGGACCCAGCGGGTCAGCCCGTGGATCGCGTTGCCGAGGGCGGGCTCGGACAGCGCCAGCTGGTAGCGCGTGCCGTCGAAGGAGTAGCGGCCGGCGTCGACGCGGTTCGGCCACGGGGTCAGCAGCTCGCCCGCGCTGTGCGGCGGCAGCTGGTCGGCCTCGAAGGTCGTCACGAGCGGCGTTCCGGAGTGCTCGAGTTGTCGCAGGCCGGCGCCGAGCTCGGTCACGGTGGCCCGGTAGTCGCCTGCCTCGATCTCGTACTGGGTGCCCGTAAGCGGGATCGTCATGCCGATCAGCATACGGAAAAGGCGGGCGGGATGCCCCGCCAGGACGCCTCCGAGTTCGCTGCAGGCCCGGGACCGCCGGCGTTGCCGGGCGTCGCCCGGGGCCCGCTTATCGGGTGCGGCGGCCGGCCAAATGACCTATTTAAGCCAATCACAATTGTGTATCAAAGTGACAAATTGCCATTTATGCCAATCGGATAATAAACTCGATCGGCGTTTCTGGTGATGCAGTTGTTAGTTTGCGATGCCCGTGGTGCGCAACGGATTTGCGTTAGCGCACGGTGATGGCAGGCAGTCGCGTCGCGGCGATTATCTCTGGGAGGGAGGCCGACGGGGCTGCTTGGGGAGCGGGGGACCGTCAGCCCCGCCGGCTATTTAACTTTAGCCGCAGTTGCGGAGCTAACGCGATGGTTTCCGCTCATTCTGTTTGTTCGTGTCGGCCATTTAATGGTCAGCCTCTGCGCGGGCTCAGTCGTCCGTTGCGAAGCGCCTCCGCCGCGAGCACGCCGAAAAGGTAGAAGTAAGCGGCTTCCTCGTCTTCGAAAAACCGCACCTCGTGCCGGGCGTCCTCGGCGCAGCTGAACACCTCGTAGCCGCCCTCGGTCTTGAACAGGCACATGGCGCCGGTGACTTCCTCGTCGACCGCGTAGGCGGCGCGGGGGATGTCCGCCATGTCCACCAGGTCGGCGAAGATCGCGGACATGGCCAGCCGCGGCTTGCGCGCCGCCCGCCGTCCCCGTACCGCGCTGGCGGCGCCGGTCAGCCGGCCGAACGCGCTCGCGGCGGCGGCCGCCGCCGGGGCGGGCCGCGACGGGGCGGCCGCCTGGGACGGTGCCGGCGGCGGGACTGCGGCGGCGTGGGCGCGGGGGCCTGCGGCGCGGGTGCCGACGGGAGCGGGCCGGCGCTCGGCTGCTGACCGGGGGTGAGCAGCGGGGGAGGTGTCAGGGGCGACGTGGGCGGTGCGGCGGCGGTCGGCGCCTGGCCGTGCGCGGTCCCCGGGAACTGCTGCTGCCCGAGGGCGGCCGACTGCGGGGACGGCGGCTGCGCGAACGACTGCGCCTGCGGGAGGGACTGCGGCTGCTGGGCCGATGGCGTCTGCGACAGGGACGGTGCCTGCTGGAGCGACGCCGCCTGCTGGATCGACGCTGCGTCCGTCAGCGCTGGCGCTTGCTGCGGCGCCGGCGTCGGTGGCAGGGCCGCCGCCTGCTGGTAGCCAGTGCCCGCGGTCGACTGGTAGCCCGTGCCCGCGGCCGGCTGGTAGCCCGTGCCCGCAGCCTGCTGGTAGCCCGGAGCCGACGGCTGCTGGTAGCCCGAGGCCGCCTGGGTCTGCTGTCCGAACTGCGGTGATCCCGTCGCCGGGTTGGCCGGAGCCGCCAACGGCGCGCTCAACGGCGGCGTGCTCTGCTCGGCCGGGGCGTATCCGGCCGGTACGGCCGCGTTCGGGCCGGTGCCGTTCACGGCCAGGCCGTTGGAGGTAATGCCGTTGGAAGTAAGGCCGTTCGCCGCCGGGTCAGCCTGCATGGCCCCGTTCTGCGACAGCCCGTTAGCCGAGAGCCCGTTCGGCGAGACGCCGTCCTGGGCGAGCCCGTTCTGCGGCGAGACGTTCGGCTGGTAGTACCAGGTGCCGTTGCCATCGGGCACCGGCGAGCCGTGCCACGCGGCCACCGCGGCGGGCGGCTGCGCGTTCGGAAGCTGCGGCGCGCCCCCCGGCTGCTGGCCGGCCGTCTGCTGCTGCATGGCCGGCGTCTGCTGGGCGCTCGGGGTCGGCTGGGTGCCGGTGGCCTGCTGGGCGGCAGCCGTCCCGGCGCCGGCGAACTGCTGGGCCGCGGTCCCCGGCTGCGCCGCGTAACCCGGCTGGGTCGCGTAACCCGGCTGCGCCGCGTAACCCGGCTGGGCCGCGTAACCCGGCTGCGCAGCGGGCCCCGGCCGGGCCGGCGGTGGCTGAATCCCGCCGAGGAACTGGGGCGAGCCGGACGGGCCCGGGGGTGCGCCCGACGACAGGCCGGACGTCGCGTCACCGATCTGCGGCCGGGCCGCCTGCGTCTGCTGCGGCCCCTGCGGCAGGGTCCCCGGCGGGGTTCCCGGCTGCTGTGGTCCGGGCAGCTGAGCGCGCGCAGGCTGCTGCTGCATCATCGGCGAGGCAGCGGTCGAGGCCCCGCCCGGGACGCCGACCCCGCTCGGCGCCATTCCCGGCTGCGACTGATAGCCGCCGGTCATCTGCTGCTGCCCGCCCGCGACGGCGGGCTGCTGCATCGACTGCTGATGCGACTGCGGCGACTGCTGCGGTGACTGGTGCATCGATGCCTGCCCGGCCGGCTGGAGCTGCTGCCCGGCGGCGGGCTGCATGCCCGGCGGCGCCTGCTGCGGCTGGGCCGCGGGGAGCTGACGGGTCCCGATGGCCGACTGGCCGTTCCAGGTCGAGATCCCGCCGTCGGCCGCGCTCGCGCCCTGGCCGCCGCTGGGCAGCGCGATCCGGCCGACCCCGTTCCCGCCGTTCCCGCGCCCGGCGCCCGCCCGGGCGCCCGAACCAGAGCCGGCTATCGGAACCGGCGCCGGCG
This sequence comes from uncultured Actinomycetota bacterium, assembly GCA_963836195.1. Lineage (GTDB taxonomy): Bacteria > Actinomycetota > Actinomycetes > Streptosporangiales > Streptosporangiaceae > Trebonia. Next base: position 236,264 of record CAWIIX010000033.1, read on the forward strand.
CCGTTGCCCGCGCCCGCGTCGAGCGCGCGCGGCAGCGCGGAGAGCAGCAGCGCGATGGGGAACTCGTGCCGCTCCTCGGCCAGGTCGGTGACCTCATGCCGCTGGACCACGACCTCGAACACCCCGCGGTCGACCTGCCAGTAGCCCAGCTGCCCGGCCCGGCGCTCGTCCATGCCCAGGTAGACGATGTGCAGCCGGTCGCCGAGGTCGTCAAGGACCAGGCACGGCTCGCCGTGGTAGGACCCGATCGGACGCGATTCCCACAGCCCGTCAAGATCGTCGAGTCGCACCTGCTTGCGCCAGATGCCACCGCCGGGCACGGGGGAGAAGCCGTGCTCCTCGGGCGGCGGCGGCGCGGCGAACAGCGTGACGTCGCGGTCGGACGGGCCGACCGCAGCCTGGTAAGAGGCGCCTAGGTAGGAGGCCATCAGCCGGTATCGCATGAGCGCTTATCCCTCCCGAGGCCGTCGCCAGGCCAGCCCGTCGTACCGGGCGACCGGTTCCTCGCCGGCGTCTGCCAGCCTGCACAGTGTGGTCGCGACGGGGATCTGGATCGGCTCGAGATAGAACTCGGCCCGACCGGCAGGCCCCCGCACGGTGACCGGCACGTACCCGTCGATCTCCCTGGCCTGCCAGCACAGGAAGTACAACTCGGCCATGTCGGGCTTAAAGTCTGATCCCTCGTAGCCTAGGCCGAGCGCATAGAACGCGTCTGCCGGGTTCCGGAAGAGGAGGTCGCGAACCCGGTGCACATACCCGGCGATCACCCCGCGCTGCCCGCTCATGTACGGCCCGACCATGCGCGGCGGTATGACCTTCCGCATCGGCGTGCCGGGAAATATCCGCGCAGGCTGCGCTGACTCGCGTGCAGAACCCACGAAGACTGCTCCTTCCCGCTAGCGCCGCTACCTCTGGTCCGCACATCCGGTCTCGTCAGGGGGCCTGCACGTAGCCGCAGGTCATGAGGTTCCCATATCCGACATGTGTGCTCAACCGATTCTGCCGCGCGAATCGACAGTACCCAGGGCAAAGTGCAGCTTTCATCGATTTCATTACATCCGGTAGCCGTCCGCCGGCCGCCAGGCGTCGAGTCGCCGCCCGACGAAGGGCGCCGGCGGTAGGGTCGGACCCGTGCGACTGAGACCGACCAGACCCGCAGGCGACACCGGTGACGCGGATCCCGCCGTCACCGCGATTCTCGCCGCCTACCAGGCGGGCGAGGCCACCGAGCACGCGGCGCTCAGCGCCGTCGCCGCGACCAGGCTGCTCGTTCCCATCGTCGCGGTGCTGGCCGAGGCCAACGACGACGGCACCGAGAAGGAGACCGAGATGGCGCTGCCGACGCTGATCGGCAACGACGGCCGCGCGGCGGTCATCGCGTTCACCAGCGCCGACGCGCTCGGCCGGTGGCGCGACGACGCGCGTCCGGTCCCGGTCCCCGGTCCGCGCCTGTGGGCGGCCGCCCGGACCGAGGCCGACGCCGTCGTGGTCGACATCGCCGGCCCGGTACCGCTCATCGTCGAGGGCGCGCGGCTGGCGGCCCTCGCGGCCGGCCAGCCGCCGCCGCCCGCCCACGAGGACCCCGACATCCGCGCCGCTCATCGCCGGGGTCGTCGACGACTTCACCCTGGCGCCCGCGCCCCGACGCCGACCTGGAGATCGCGTTCAGGGCCGCCGATCAGGCCCACGCGGCCGAGGTCGCCAACCAGCTCGCCGCCCGGCTGCGTCCCCGCCTGCGCCGCCTCCGCCTCCGCCTCGCGCAGTAAGGCAAAAGCCAACCCATCATCTCGAACGGCCGCGTGCTCCGCCTCCACGTCCTGTCACCTACGCCATTGACCCGAACCGCCTCCTGTCGCCTACGCCAGCGACCCTGATAGGCGCTGTCGCTGGCGTAGGCGACCGGCGCGGGGCGCGGAAGCATGGCGATCCTGTCGGCTACGCCATCGACAGGCGCAAGCAGGGCGGGGCCCGTGCTGACGGTAGGGTGAACATCATGTTTCGGTGGCTGACGGCAGGCGAGTCGCATGGCCGGGCGCTCGCGGCGATCTGTGACGGGGTGCCGGCCGGAGTGCGGGTGACCAGCGAGGACGTGGCGCAGGCGCTCGCCCGGCGGCGGGCCGGCTACGGGCGCGGCGCGCGGATGAAGTTCGAGCAGGACGAGGTGGAGCTCACCGGCGGCGTGCGGCACGGGGTCACCCTCGGCGGGCCGGTCGCGATCCGGGTCGGCAACACCGAGTGGCCCAAGTGGGAGACGGTCATGTCGCCCGACCCGGTGACCCAGGAGGACCTGGACAGCCAGGCCCGCAACGCCCCGCTGACCCGGCCACGGCCCGGCCACGCGGACCTGGTGGGCATGCAGAAGTTCGGGCACACCGACGCCCGGCCGATCCTGGAGCGGGCCAGCGCGCGCGAGACCGCGGCGCGGGTCGCGCTCGGCGAGGTCGCCAAGCGGGTGCTCGACCAGGCCCTCGGCGTGAAGATCCTGTCCCACGTGGTCGCTCTCGGCGCGGTCGCCGTGCCCGACGACGCGGCGGTACCGGAGCCAGCCGACCTGGCGCGCATCGACGAGGACCCGGTCCGCTGCGCCGACGCGACGACCAGCGCGAGCATGATCGCCGAGGTGGACGCGGCCCGCAAGGACGGCGACACCCTCGGCGGCGTGGTCGAGGTCGTGGTGCACGGGCTGCCGCCGGGGCTCGGCAGCTTCACCCAGTGGGACCGCAAGCTCGACGCGCGGCTGGCCGGCGCGCTCGTCTCCATCCAGGCGATCAAGGGCGTGGAGTTCGGCGACGGGTTCACCACCGCGACCAGGCGCGGCTCGCACGCCCACGACGAGATCTACCTCGGCCCGGACGGGGTGCGCAGGCGCACCAACCGGGCGGGCGGCATCGAGGGCGGCATGTCCACCGGCGAAGTGCTCCGGGTGCGGGCCGCGATGAAGCCGATCTCGACCGTGCCGCGCGCCCTCGAGACGATCGACGTGGCCACCGGCGAGCCCGCCAAGGCGATCAACCAGCGCAGCGACGTCACCGCGGTTCCGGCCGCCGGCGTGGTGGCCGAGGCGATGGTGGCGCTGGTGCTGGCCGAGGCGGCGACGGAGAAGTTCGGCGGGGACTCGGTGGAAGAGCTGCGCCGGAACGCGGAGGGCTACCTGAAGTCGATGGTGATCTCGTGAGCGTCCCCGACGCCGGGAACCACACCGGAACCGACCCGAAGAACGACCCCGGCAGCGGTGCCGGCGGCGATGCCAACGCCGCCGTCAAGAGCTCGTCGCGCGTGGTGCTGGTCGGCCCGCCCACGGCCGGCAAGTCGAGCATCGGCGCGCTGCTCGCCCGCCGAGCTCGGCGTCCCCTTCGCCGATACCGACGCGCTCGTCGCCAAGGCGGCCAGCAAGCCGATCGGCGACGTCTTCGTCGATGACGGCGAGCGGGTCTTCCGCGAGCTCGAGCGGGGCGCGGTCGCGCGCGGGCTGGAATCCTTCGGTCCAAGCGGCGGCGTGCTCGCGCTCGGCAGCGGCGCGGTGCTCGACCCGGACGTGCGCCGGATGCTGGCCGGGCAGATGGTCGTCTACCTGGAGGCCGGGTTCGCGACCGTCGCCAAGCGCACCGGCATGGACCGGCCCCGGGTCGTGATTCCCGGCAATCCGCGCGGTATGCTCCGCGCCATGCTTGAGGAGCGCCGACCGGTCTACGCCGAGCTCGCGTCGATCACCGTCTCGACCGACGGCATGGCCCCCGAGGAAGTCGCCGCCGACCTGGCCAAGCGGCTCACAGCGGCATGACCCAGACGCGGATAACGGTCGGCGGCGAGCGGCCCTACGACGTCGTGGTCGGCGCCGGCGTCCTCGGCGAGCTGCCCAATCTGGTCGGCAAGAAGGCGGAGACGGTCGCCGTCATCGCCGACGAGAGCCTCGGCGCGATCGCGCGCCCGGCCTGCCGCGCCCTGGCCGACGCCGGCTTCACGGTCGCCGCGACCGAGGTCCCGAGCGGCGAGGCGGCCAAGAACGCGGACGTCCTCGCCCGGCTCTGGTCGTGGCTGGCCGAGTCGAAGGTGACCAGGTCCGACTGCGTGGTCGGGATCGGCGGCGGGGCGGCGACCGACCTGGCGGGCTTCGCCGCCGCGACCTGGCTCCGCGGCGTCCCGGTCGTGCTGGTGCCGACGACGCTGCTCGGCATGGTCGACGCGGCCGTCGGCGGGAAGACCGCGATCGACGTTCCCGAGGGCAAGAACCTGGTCGGCGCGTTCCATCCGCCGCGCGGCGTGCTGGCCGACCTGGCCACCCTCGAGACGCTGCCGAAACCTGACTACGTGGCCGGCCTGGCCGAGATCATCAAGGCGGGCTTCATCGCCGACGCGGAGATCCTGCGCCTGGTCAGCGTCGATCGAAAGGGCGCGACCGTGCCGCACGGCCCGCACACCCGCGAGCTGGTCGAACGGGCGATCAACGTCAAGGCCCGGGTGGTCGCGGCCGACCTGCGCGAGTCCGGGCTGCGGGAGACGCTCAACTACGGGCACACCCTCGCCCACGCGATCGAGAAGCTCGAGCGGTACCGGTTCAGGCACGGCGACGCGGTCGCGATCGGGATGGTGTTCGCGGCCGAGGTGGGGCGCCTGGCCGGGTACCTCAGCGCCGCTGACGTCGACCTGCACCGGCAGCTGCTGACCGACGTCGGCCTGCCGGTCGCCTACCCGCACTCGGCCTGGCCGGAGCTGCGGGCCACGATGTCCCTGGACAAGAAGACCCGGGGCGCCCGGCTGCGGATGGTGGTCCTCGACGGCATCGGCCACCCGGTCATCTACGACAACCCGCCCGAGGACGTGCTCGCGCAGGCCTACCAGGCGATGGCGGCATGACCGTGAGCGGCGGCAGCGGCAGCGGAAGCGGCCGCCGGGTGCTGGTGCTCAACGGCCCCAACCTCGGCCGCCTGGGCAAGCGCGAGCCCGGCATCTACGGCACCGCGACCCACGCCGACCTGGAAGCCCTGTGCGTCACGACCGGCAGCGAGCTCGGCCTCGACGTCGAGGTCAGGCAGACCGAGTACGAGGGCGAGCTCGTCACCTGGATCCACCAGGCGTGCGACGACCAGACGCCGGTCGTGCTCAACGCGGGCGCGCTCACCCACTACTCGTACGCGCTCAGCGACGCGGTCAAGATGCGGACCGCGCCGCTGGTCGAGGTGCACCTCTCCAACATCGCCGCCCGCGAGGGGTTCCGCCACGAGTCGGTGCTCACCGGCGTCGCGACCGGGATCATCGCCGGCTTCGGCTTCACCTCTTACGTCCTGGCCCTGCAGGCAATCGCGGCCGCTCCGGACACCCCAAGCGCTAGCTGAACCGGGCGGGCTGCCCGGTCGCCTCGAGCACCGACATCCACAGGTCGCCGTCCGGGTCGACCTGGTTGCGGCTGCCGGTCGCGAGCGCGATCGGCAGGTGCACGAACCGCCCGTGCCACCGCCCCACCACCATCGCCGTCCGCCCGGCCATCGCGGCGTGCACCGCCGCCTGGGCCAGCCGCAGGCAGTACACCGCGTCCCAGCCGTTGGCGGCGCACGCTGCGGATGGCGTAGCCCGGGTCGACGTAGCGCACGCTGAGCTCGGTCCCGGCGGCGCCGAAGTCGGCCAGGATCCGGTCCCGCAGCAGCGGCCCGATGTCGGCCAGCCGGGCGTTGCCGGACGCGTCGACCGCGCCGTCGTAGGCGAACAGCTCCTGGCCCGCGCCCTCGGCCACCACGACCACCGCGTGCCCCCGCGGCAGCCACCCGGCGCCGCAGCGAGGCGAGGAACCCGGCCGGCCCGTCCAGCTCGAACGGCACCTCCGGGTATCAGCACGAAGTCGACGTCGTGGCTGGCGAGCGCGGCGTAGCTGGCGATGAAGCCGGAGTGCCTGCCCATCAGCTTGACCAGGCCGACCCCGTTCGGGGTGGAGCTCGCCTCGGTCAGGGCGGACTTGATCGACTCGGTCGCGCGGGTGAACGCGGTCTGGAAGCCGAAGCTCTGGTCGATGTAGGGAATGTCGTTGTCGATCGTCTTGGGCACGCCGATCACCGACAGCGTGAGGCCGCGCTGGTCCGCCTCGTCGGCGATCCGCTGCGCGCCCCGCAGCGTGCCGTCCCCGCCGATGACGAACAGCAGGTTGACGCCGAGGCGCTCCAGCGTCGCCACCATTGCCGCCGGGTCCTGGCCGCCGCGCGAGGTGCCGAGGATGGTGCCGCCCCGGTTGTGGATGTCCGCCACCACGTCCGAGCTCAGCCGCAGCGGCTCGGATCCGTCGACCAGGCCGCGGAAGCCGTCGCGGAAGCCGAGCACCTCGGTCACGCCGTAGTTGTCGGCCAGCTCGAGCACCAGGCCGCGGATCACGTTGTTGAGCCCCGGGCAGAGGCCGCCGCAGGTCACGATCGCCGCCCGGGTGCGCGGCGGGTCGAAGTAGATGTACTCGCGCGGACCGCCCGGCTCCATCGACGGCAGGTCGCCGACCGCGCACTGATGGGCGACGGCCGATCCGACGGTGTCGTCGAGCAGCACCCGATCGGACTCGTGGACGTAGTGCGGTGAACTGGCCCGGCCGTGCAGCAGGCGGACCATGGGGGAGCGGCGGGTCGGCTCGCCGACGCGCCTGATCCACAGATCGGACGCGTCGATGGACAACGGATCAGCGGTACTCAGCAAATGGGCTCCCAGCCAACGTGCACTAGCATGCCGTTTCCGTGTTGCGGCGGAATGATCTTCCCAAATGGTCTAGACCACAACACCACGGAATGGTCTAGACCACAACCCCAAGGTACCCGCGCCCGGTGTCCGCCGAGCGCCCCGGGGATAGCCAACGTGCTAAGCCAGGGTTAAATTGGCACCCGGTGACGGCAGCGATCAGCACGGCCGGCCAGGGGCAGGGAGGCTAGGCACATGCGCGTCGGGATGATGCTCAACTACTCGGGCGGGTTCAGCGAGACGGTCACCGAGCTGTCCGACTTCGAGCAGGCGGGCCTCCAGATCGTGTTCGTCCCCGAGGCGTACAGCTTCGACGCGGTCAGCCAGCTCGGCTTCATCGCCGCCCGCACGACCACGCTGGAGATCGGCTCCGGCATCCTGCCGATCTACTCACGGACCCCGGCGCTGACCGCGATGACCGCGGCCGGCCTGGACTACGTGTCCGGCGGGCGGTTCACCCTCGGCCTCGGCACGCTCGGGCCCGCAGGTGATCGAGGGCTGGCACGGCGTCCCCTACGACGCCCCGATCGGCCGGACCAGGGAGCTGATCGAGATCTGCCGGGCCGTCTGGCGGCGCGAACGGCTCGACTATCAGGGCAAGCACTACCAGCTCCCGCTGCCGGCCGGCCAGGGGACCGGCCTCGGCAAGCCGCTCAAGCTCATCAACCACCCGGTCCGCGACCGCATCCCGATCGTCATCGCCGCCCTCGGCCCCAAGAACGTCGAGCTCGCGGCCGAGCTCGCCGAGGGCTGGCAGCCCATCTTCTACCTCCCGGAGAAGGCCCCCATCGCCTGGGCCGAGCCGCTCGCCAAGGGCAGGGCCAAGCGGGCCGACGACCTGCCGCCGCTCGACGTGATCGCCGCCGCCCCGCTCGCGATCGGCGACGACGTCACCCACCTGCGCGAGGCTCGCCCGCCCGGTCTTCGCGCTCTACATCGGCGGCATGGGCGCCCGCGGCAAGAACTTCTACCACGACCTGGCCTGCCGCTACGGCTACGAGCAGGAGGCCGACGCGATCCAGGACGCCTACCTGGCCGGCCGCAAGGACGAGGCCGCCGCGCTGGTCCCGGCCGAGCTGGTGGAGAAGACGGCGCTGATCGGGCCGAAGGGATACGTCGCCGAGCGGCTCGCCGCGTTCAAGGAGGCCGGCGTCACCACCCTCAACGTCACCGCGCTGGCCCCCACCCACGAGGCCCGGGTCGCCGACATCGCCCAGATCCGCGAGCTCGCCGGATAACAGCAAGAAGCGGCCGAAGGCCGCCAGAGCCACGGCCGAAGGCCGCCAGAGCCACGGCCCGAGGCCGCCCTCCAGGCGGGCACGTGCGGGCCGGCCGCCCGGCTAAAGTCGCAGCATGCCGGAGATTCACGCCGCGCGCCGCCGCCGCGCCCAGCAGCTCGTCAGGGAAGCGGACGCCGACGCCGCGCTCATCACCGCCCGACCCAACGTCCGCTACCTGACCGGCCTGGCCAGCTCGAACGCGGCGCTGCTGCTGCCCGCCGACGGCGACGCGGTGCTCGCGACCGACTTCAGGTACACCGGGGCGGCGCAGCGCGACGCCCCCGACCTCGAGCTGGTCACGGAGCGGTTCATCGAGCCCGCGCTCGCCGCCGAGGCGTCCCGCCGGGGGCTCGCGCGGCTGGCGTTCGAGGCGCACGAGATGACCGTCGAGCGCCACGCGGAGCTCGCGGCGGCGGCCGAGGGAGTCACCACGCGACCGTTCGGGCGGATGATTGAGGCTCTTCGCATGGTCAAAGATCCCCTGGAGCTGGAGAAACTGCAGGTCGCGTGCGAGCTGAGCGATGCGGCGCTGGCCGCGGTCCTGCCCGGTGTCAAAGCAGGGGATTCCGAACGGACCCTGGCCTTGCGCCTCGACCATCAGATGGCACTGCTCGGGGCCGAACGCCCCGCGTTCGACACCATCGTCGCCAGCGGCCCCAACGGGGCCATCCCGCACCACGTCCCGACCGACCGCCCGCTGGCCGTCGGCGACCTGGTCACGATGGACTTCGGCGCGCTCTACGACGGCTACCACGCCGACATGACCCGCACGGTGGCGATCGGCGCCGTCGCCGACTGGCAGCGCGACATCTACGACCTCGTAGCGCTGGCCCAGCAGGCCGGCATCGCGGCGCTCTCCGACGGCGTCGAGGCCGGGTCGGTCGACGCCGCCGCGCGGGACCTGATCGAGGCGGCCGGGCATTCCGGGCATTTCCAGCACGGACTGGGGCACGGCGTGGGCCTCGAGATCCACGAGGCGCCGATGCTTGGGTACGGAAGAACGGGTAAGCTGAGCGATCGGGTTCCTGTCACCGTCGAGCCTGGTGTGTACCTGCCCGGACTGGGCGGCGTCCGGATCGAGGACGTGCTGGTCGTGACGGCGGGCGACCGGGCCAGAACCCTCACTTCGACCACCAGGGAACTGCTGGTCCTGTAATACCAGCAGATGCCTGCTGGTTTGTAATAAATGGGAGACGATCCGTGGCAAGCACGAATGACCTGAAGAACGGCATGACCCTGAACCTTGAGGGGCAGCTCTGGAATGTCGTTGAGTTCCAGCACGTCAAGCCAGGCAAGGGGCCGGCCTTCGTGCGCACCAAGCTCAAGAACGTGATGTCGGGCAAGGTCGTCGACAAGACCTTCAACGCCGGCATCAAGGTCGACGTCGCCAACGTCGACAAGCGGGAGATGCAGTACCTCTACCGCGAGGGCGGCGACTTCGTCTTCATGGACACCAGCGACTACGACCAGCCGCGCATCGCGGCCGCGGTGGTGGGCGACTCGGCCGACTACCTGCTCGAGGAGCAGATGGTGACGATCGCGTTCAACGACGGCACCCCGCTCTACGTGGAGCTGCCGGCCGCGGTCGAGCTGGTCATCGCGCAGACCGACCCGGGCCTGCAGGGCGACCGCTCCACCGGCGGCACCAAGCCGGCCACGCTCGAGACCGGCGCGACCGTCCAGGTCCCGCTGTTCATCACCACCGGCGAGAAGATCAAGGTCGACACCCGCACCGGCGCCTACCTCGGCCGCGCGTAGGTGGCTGCGCGCAGCAAGGCACGCAAGCGGGCGCTCGACCTGCTGTTCGAGTCTGAGCAGCGCGGGCTGCCGACGCTCGAGCTGCTCAGCGAGCGGCAGTCGCTCGGCGAGCAGCCCGTTCCCGAGTACGCGGCCAGCCTCGTCCGCGGCGTGGCGTCAAACCGCGAGCGGATCGACGAGCTGATTTCCTGGAACCTGGTCGACTGGACCCTGGAGCGGATGCCCGCCGTGGACAGGAACGTCCTCCGCATCGGCGTGTACGAGCTGCTGTGGGCGGACGGCGTGCCCGACGGGGTGGCCATCAGCGAGGCCGTCGCGCTGGCCGAGGACCTGTCGACCGACGCCTCGCCGTCGTTCGTCAACGGGGTCCTGGCCCGGATCAAGGCGGAGAAGCCGACCACCGCCCTCGACCGGGACCCGTCCGTCGACGCCCAGCCCTCCCTCGATCCCGCCGACGAGGCGGACGAGTTGGACGATTTGGACGCGGCCGACGAGGCGGACGACGACTCAGACGGCGCTGACGCGCTCGACGCCGACTTCGACACCCCCGAGCCCCACCCCAACCCGTCACCCCGCCCCCAGGCGTAGCACGCGCCTCAGGCAACCCCCGCGCTCACCCCGAGTCCTGCCCGGAGCCCACACGCCGCGCCCAGGCATAACAAGCACCTCACGCGCAGCAGCGACCCCGACCCGGAGTTCCACCCCCAGCCTCCGGCATTCCTCAGCGCCAACAAGCACCTCAGGCGCAGCTGGAACCCCACCCCCAGTTCCCACCTGCGTTCCCGGCATTCCTCAGCGGCAACAAGCCTCAGGCGCAGCTGGAACCCCACCCCCAGTTCCCCCACCTGCGTTCCCGGCATTCCTCAGCGGCAACAAGCACCTCAGGCGCAGCTGGAACCCCACCGCGGGTTTCACCTGCCTTCCCCCGACATTCCTCGGGGGCAACGAGCACCTCAGGCGCAGCAGCGACCACAAAGATCTTGGAAACTTTTTTCCCGACGTAAATAATTCGTGCTATGCGCACGAAAAATCTTCGCCGTCATAAAAGTCTTCGTGATCACGAGCCTGATCGATCAAGCCGACGCGGGGCAGTCAGATAACAGCAACAAGCGCCCAGTCAGGCGGCGGTGAAGCGCAGCCCGACGCCCAGGCGGCGCAGCACGGCGAAGAACCAGAGCGCGCACACGCCCGCGCCGAGCGCGGTCAGGCCGATGGTGACGACCGTTGACAGCAGCATGAAGAGCTTGAACGGCTCGGTCTTCATCATGACCGCCATGCCCAGCGTCAGCAGCAGGAACAGCCCGGCCCAGAACCACGTCGCGCCCTGGAAGAACCGGTGCAGCCCGGGGTGATGGTCCTCGCTGTGCTTGAACGCGACGACCTCCGCCGCCAGCTGCGCGACGAGCGGCTTTCGGGTCGGCGCGGTCCGCGCGAATACCAGGCACATGGCCAGGTTGGCGAGCGGGAACTGGAGCTGGAACATCCACAGGTAGCCGGTGCTGACCGCGACCGCGGTCTGGATCGTGAGCACTACCGCCGAGATCATCAGCAGCGAGGTGACGGAGCCGGTGACGATCCGTCGGGCCGCGATGAGCAGCCACACCACGGCGGTGCCCGCGAGCAGCCCCGCGTCCGGGCTGACCAGGTCGGTGACCGCCACGTAGGTGCCGAACGGCAGCCCCACGGACTCCGCCATCGACCACGCGGTCGTCCGCAGCAGCCGTCGGGGGTTGGGGAGTTCAATATGCTCGGGGGCTGGCATGCGGATGAGCATACGTGCCGAGCCTGGGTCCCGGCTGGACATTCCATGATGGCGGCGTGTCGCTTTTGACCGCACTCCGGAACGGCGATCTGCCGGATTTGCCCGCTGTGTCGCACTGGCTCGCGTTGTCTTCACATTTCTGATTACGCTGCCGCGGCCGGTCCGGTTCGATCCGGATAGTAACGTAATGAGATTGTAATGAACACATTGAGTGTCGATCGTGGGTCGTGGCCTGTCAGACGGCGGACGGGCCGCCCAGCGCACTAGAGTTGTCTCCGGGGGGCAGGCTTCCGGCTTGGGGGCTCCCGCCTTCCCACCCTGGCCCGTCCCCCGATGCGCTGACATCGCTGACCAGCGCCGATACGTCGGTAACGGCCGATGTCTCGGGGCCGACTATCTCTCGGAGGGACGCCCGATGAGCGGCAAGGATTTCGGGCCTGCGCAGTCACCCGTGCGGATCGCCTACGGCGACGACGCCGAGCGCCGTCGCGGTGCGCCGTCGTCGCAGGTCTCCGACGCGCTCGACGCGGTCCTGGCGGTTCGCGCGGCCCAGGTCGGCCGGGCCGCGCTCGAGGTCGTCGACGTCGGCGCGGGGACCGGCGGGTTCGCGGTGCGGCTGGCCAAGCTCGGGCACCACGTCACGGTGGTGGACCCGAGCCCGGACGCCCTCGCCGCCGCGCGCTGGCGGGCGGCCGAGCTCGGCGTCACCCTGACCGCCGTCCAGGGCGAGGCGAGCGAGCTCGCCGGCCTGGTCGGCGACGGCGCGGCCGACCTCGTGGTCTGCCACAACGTGCTCGAGTACGTCGATTCGCCGGCCGCCGCGATGGCGGCCATCGCCCGGGTGCTGCGGCCGGGCGGCACGGTCAGCGTGCTCGCCGCCAACGTGGTCGCGGCGGTGCTGCAGCGCGCGCTGGCCGGCCGCTACGACGAGGCGCGGCGCCTGCTCACGGCGAGCGCGGGCGACCCGGCGGTCCCCGCCCCGGCCCCCGCCGCCCCTCCCGCCCAGGCGGGTCTGACCGAGCACCGCCGGTTCACGCTGGCCGGGCTCACCGCGCTCATCGAGGGGGCCGGACTGCGGGCAGGCGACGCGCACGGCGTGCGGATCTTCGCCGGGCTGCTGCCGGGGGCGGGCGCCGACCCGGTGACCGCCGATGCGCTGCGCGACCTGGAGGCGGCGGCGGCCGGCTACCCGGCGCTGCGCGACATCGCCGCCCGGCTGCACATCTTCGGCCACCGTTGACCATGCCCGACCGCCGGATCGCAGATGATGCCGACTGCCGGATCCTGCACGTGGACATGGACGCCTTCTACGCCAGCGTGGAGCTCCGCGACCGGCCGGAGCTGCGGGGCAAGCCGGCCGTGGTCGGCGGCCTGGGGCCGCGCAGCGTGGTGCTCTCCGCCACCTACGAGGCGCGGGCGTTCGGCGTCCGCTCGGCGATGCCGGTCGGCCGCGCGCGCGGGCTGTGCCCGCAGGCGGTCTTCATCCCGCCCCGGCACGACCTCTACGCCGAGGTGTCCAGGGAGGTCATGGCGATCTTCCGGGCGATCACCCCGGAGGTGGAGCCGCTCTCGCTCGACGAGGCGTTCCTCGACGTGTCCGGCGCGGTGCGCAGGCTCGGCCCGCCGCGGGTGATCGCGGAGCTGATCCGCGCCCAGGTGCTCGAGCAGCAGTCCATCACCTGCTCGGTCGGGATCGCGCCGGTCAAGTTCGTGGCCAAGATCGCGTCGGCCCGGTGCAAACCGGACGGCCTGCTCGTGATCCCGGCCGACGGCCTGCTCGATTTTCTGCACCCGCTGCCGGTGAGCGCGCTGTGGGGGGTGGGAGCCCACGCCGAGCAGGTGCTCGGACGGCTCGGCCTGCGCACGGTGGGTGACATCGCTCACGTTCCGCAGGCCACCCTGCGGCGCGAGCTCGGGGCGGCGGGCGAGCACCTGTGGGCCCTCGCGTGGGGGAAGGACGAGCGCCGGGTGAGCCCGGTCCGGGAGGAGAAGAGCGTCGGCGCCGAGGAAACGTTCCCGACCGATGTCGACGACCCCGAGGTGATCCGGCGCGAGCTGCTCCGGCTGTCGGGCCGGACGGCGCGGGCGCTGCGCGGCGCCGGGTGCGTGGCGCGGACCGTGACGGTCAAGCTCCGCCTGGCCAGCTTCCGTACAATTACCAGGTCGCGGACGCTGGCGGAGCCGACCGACGTGGCCCGGGAGATCTACACGGCCGCGTGCCAGCTCTACGAGGGGTCCGGGCTCGGCGCCGGGGCCCGGCTGCGGCTCGTCGGCGTCCGGGCGACGGGGCTGCGGCCCGTCGAGGGGGCCGCGCGGCAGCTCGCGTTCGACGACCGGCCGGTTGGCTGGCGTGAGGCGGAGCAGGCGGTGGACAAGATCGCCCGGCGGTTCGGGACGGACGCGGTCCGGCCGGCCGCCTTGTTGCCATCTTCTCAAGACGGTCCGGCGGACGCCCCTTCCACGGAACGTGAGGAGCCTCGTATTCTGGGAAATGAACCCGGTAGCCAAGTGAGGTGAAAGTCACCTCACCCCCCGGGTTCCATGGGAGGCGTCGTGCCGCTCTCTGAGCATGAGCAGCGCCAGCTCGAGCAGATCGAGCAGGCGCTCTACAGGGAGGATCGGAGGCTAGTCCGTCTAGTTCGCTCCAGCGATCCCCACGTGCATTACCGGCGTCGGGTGGTAGAGGCGCTCGTTGGGTTGGCTCTCGGCGCGGCGATGGTTGCCGTCGGGATCATCCTGCCGTTGATCGGCCTGGCGGCCGGCGGTTTCGTTGTCCTGCTGCTCTGCGGCATCTGGGCGCTGAACAGCTGGCGGCAGATGGCCACCGTCACGCTTGGCGGCGGGCCCGCTAACGGCCCGGTCGGCAAGCGCCGCTCGCGTCGTTCGCGCCGCGGCGGCCGCGGCCAGCCGGCTCGCGGCTCGATGATGGAACGGTTCGACGAGCGCTGGCGCAGGCGACAGGAAGGCGGCTTCTAGGGAGCCGGAGTCCGGAACCTGCTGATCCACTCCGGGGTCAGGCGGCCGAAGATGTCGGCTGCCTGGGCCGTTGCGTTCAGAGCCGGGCCGATCACCGAGGCGGGAAGCAGCCTGCCGCGCCACCGGGTGGGGCGCGGCACGGCGACTGCGATGGCCCGCCGGACGGTCAGGCTGTCGTGCCGCAGGCCGCTGCCGTCGGTCGGCCGGGCGGCGTACCGGGCCCGTTCCTCCGCCATGGCGATCCGGCCGAGTGCGGCCAGCGCCGGTTCGGCCAGGGCCAGTTCCGCGCCCGCACGGGCCGCCACCGCCCGCGGGGTGTCGCTCGGCAGGCAGCCCGCGCCGTAGTCCGCCAGGTCGTCCCTGAGCTCGCTCCAGGCCGCGTGCGCCCACGCGACGTCCGCCTGGTCCGGCCGGTCGAGATGCCTGCGGCGGTGCCAGCGCCGCCGCCTGATCGCCAGCCGCGCCGTCCACGGCGCCACCAGGCCGAGGATCACCAGCCCGGCCAGCACGAGCCCGAACACCTCCCACGGGTTAATGCCCGGGGTGCCCGCGGCCGGGGTCGGGTTCCCGATCTCGCTCTGATTCAGGCCGCCCTGGTCGCCGAGCTGCTCTCTGAGAACGCGGCGCTGCTGCGCCTGGTTCGCGCTACTGCCGGCCGACGAGCCCGGCGCGGACGTCGGCGCGGACTGGCCCGAGGTCCCGGCCGAGGCGCTGCCCGCCAGCGTGGCGTAGGCCGGCGCGTACGCGGTCCCCTGCCCGGCCGTGCCGGACGGGGTCGGCTCGAATCGCAGCCATCCGAACCCCGAGAAGTACAGCTCCGGCCAGGCATGCGCGTCGTGCGTGGTGACCTGCCATTCCTCGTCGCCGACGGGCGAGCCGGAGGTAAAGCCGTAGGCGATCCTGGACGGGAGGCCGAGCAGCCGCGCGAGCACCGCCATCGCGAACGAGAACTGCTGGCAGTAGCCGCTCTTGGTGACGGTGAGGAACCGGGACAGCTCGCTCGCGTCGAGCACGGTCGGGGCCTTCAGCGTGTACTTGAATTTCCCGTCGGACAGCCAGTCCTGCAGCGCCACCGCCTTCTCGAGCGGGGTCTTCGCACCCGCGCGGTCGACGATCGAATTGGCCAGGGCGCGCAGCGAGTCGTAGGAGGCGGGAACCTCCTGGTAGTCGTCTTTGATCACCGCGGGTGGCGCCGGCGCGATGTCGAGGGCCTGCTCCGAGGGGGAGTTGATGAGGCTGGTGACCTGGTAGGAGAGGCCGCCGAGGGCGGGTGCCCTGATCGAACAGCATCAGCGTTGACCGGTCCGCCTGCAGGTTCCCCGCGGCCTTGATCGTGGTCGTCGGGTAGGGCGCCGGCAGCGCGTCCAGCTGGTCGGGCCCGACGTCGCGGGCGATCGTGATCGTGGTGCTGATGGTGCCGTCCAGGGACGCGTCCGCGAGCCCGGGCGGCGCGGGCAGCCGCGGGTCGACCCGCACTACCGATTCCGGCTGGGTGAGCGCGCCAGCCGGAGTCGGTCAGCTTGTCGAGCACGTAGAGCTGGAGGTAGTCGGGTGACTGGACGGCGGTGTTGTACCCGAGCACGATCTGCGACGGCGTGTTCAGCTCCGACGAGAGCTGCTGCGAGAACTGCGTGTCCACCCCGGGGAACCCGACGCCCCCCGCGCCGGCGCTGACGCCGGCGCCGCCGCGCCCGCCGATCCCCGGCTGCCCGCCGAACAGCCGGGTGACGTGCAGCCCGGGGATGACCAGGGGCAGGATCAGGGCGACGATGACCGAGGCGAAGCCGACCCGCCGCCCGGCCGCCGCCAGCGCCTTCGTGTCGGGCGCGGCGCGGGCGGCCGGGTCCTGCGACTCCCACTCGCGGATGCGGTCCTTGCCCTCGCTGCTGAGCAGGGCGAGATACCCGCCGATACCGACGCAGAACGCCACCGTGGTGCCGAGGAAGCCGCGGCCGACGCTGAGCGTGAACGGCTCGGTGAACAGCAGCAGCAGCGGCAGGCCGGCCAGCGCGGCGCTGCCAAGCCGGACCGCCATCCAGTCGGTCAGCAGGGCCGCGATCCCGATGCCGCCGGCCGCAAGCAGCAGCATCGGGGTCAGCTCGGGGACCGGGGGAGCGTACCTGCCCGCCTCGTTGAACCCCTGGCTGACCAGGTGCCCGAGCAGCCGGGCGGAGGCGGGCGTCGGCAGCACGCGCACGCAGTGACCGGCTGTGGGCGAACGCCAGGTTCAGGTAGAGCAGCAGCGCGACCAGGCCGCCGGCCAGGCAGACGGGCTCGGGCAGCCGCCGCCAGCGGGTCGCCGTGCCGACCGCCGCCACCACCACGATCGCGCCGAGCCCGGCCAGGAACCACACGCCGCCGGTGAAGATGGGGTAGAGCGACACCGACGCCGCGGCCGCGGCGAAGGCCGCCGCCAGCGTCCGCCGATGACTAGTCACGGTCGCCCCCCGCCCGGCCGAGCCGTTCGCGGCCGCCGGCCCGCGCCGGCCGGGCTTACCCGGCGTTGGCCGGGTCGGCCGCCGGGTCGGCCGGGCCGGCCATCGCGCCGACCCCGGGTGCGTGCCCGGCGCCGCCTCGGTGCAGTTCCTGCCACGCGATCGGCAGCCGGGCGGCGTCGGGCACCACCGCCACCCGCCAGCCGGCCCCGGTCAGCGTCCGCGCGCTGATGGCGGCGGCCCGCTGGTCCTGCGACAGGATCAGCGCGAGGGCCGGGGTAGTGCCGTGCCGGGCCGCCGACAGCTCCTGCGCCTGCCCGGCCGTGAGATCGCCGAGCACGGCGATGAGCTGCCCGTCGCCGTTGCCGAGGGCCCTGATGCCGGCCTCGAGCCCGAGCGCGCGGGAGGGCCGGACCACGGCCAGCGTCTCCAGCAGCGTGTCACGGAACGACCCCTGGCTCGCCACCTCGCCGAGCTCGGTGACGAGCCTGGCGTCGAACCCCTCGCC
This sequence comes from uncultured Actinomycetota bacterium, assembly GCA_963836195.1. Lineage (GTDB taxonomy): Bacteria > Actinomycetota > Actinomycetes > Streptosporangiales > Streptosporangiaceae > Trebonia. The sequence continues at coordinate 253,688 of CAWIIX010000033.1, forward strand.
CGCCAGGTGCACGCCGATCGACGCCGCCGCGGTGACCGCGAGCTCGAACAGCGCGTTGGAGTACCCGGTCCGCCTGGTGTCGAGGAAGAGCGACGCGGTGTTCCGCCAGAACTGCTCCTCGCGGCGGACCATCAGCTCGCCGTAGCGCGCGGTCGACCGCCAGTGCACCCGGTGCAGGCTGTCCCCGGTGCGGTAGGCGCGCGGGGCCGCGTCGTCGTCGCCGCTGGCGGCGATGGACCGCCGGCCCTGGTCGCTGTCGCCGAGCCAGCTGCCCGCGAGCGGCGGCCGGGTCAGCGGCACGATCGCGGGCGTGACGGTCAGCGTCGAGGTGGTGGTGAACGCCCGGGTGATCGACACCAGGCCGAACGAGTCGGCGACCCGGACCCGCAGCGGCCCGATCGTGTACTTGCCCCGGATGTCCGCCCCGAGCTGGTAGGTGAACTCCCGCGACCCGCCGCCGCCGATGCCCTCGAACACGAACCGGGGCCGGGACCCGAGCGCGTACGGCACGGTGTCCTCGGCCAGCAGCAGCCCGGTGCGCAGCCGTGAGACGTTGATCAGCCGGATCGTCAGCGCGGCGGTCTGCCCGGCCGGCAGCCGGGAGGGGGTCATCTGGCGGACGCAGGACAGCCGGTACCTGGCCCGGCCCGACCCGAACGCGGACAGCAGCGGCAGCGCCATCAGCAGCGCGCCGATCCGCAGCAGGTCGGGTTCCGGTATGAGCAGCCCGCAGATCACGGCCGCGGCGCCGGCCGCGACGAACGACCGGCCGCGTACCGTCAGCGCTCCGAGCAGCCTGTGCATGACGTGGCCGGCCCCCGTCAGGGCCGCGGCAGCGGGGTCTGCGCGACGATGCGGGCGACCACCTGCTCGGGCAGGTGGCGCTCGACCAGCGCCTCGGCGGTCGGCAGCAGCCGGTGCGCGAACACCGGGACGATCAGGGCCTGGATGTCATCGGGGATGACGTAGTCCCGGCCGTCGAGCGCCGCCCGCGCCCGGGACGCGCGCAGCAGCTGGAGCGCGGCCCGCGGCGACGCGCCGAGCCGCAGCTCGGGCGCGGACCTGGTCGCGGCCGCCAGCGCGATGATGTACTCCTTAACCTGCCCGGTCACCAGCACCCCGCGGACGGCGCCGATCAGCTGGCGCACGTCGACCGCGGTGGCGACCGGCTTGAGCGAGTCGAGCGGCGACGACGACCCGTGCGTGTCGAGCATCTCGAGCTCGGCCGCGGCGGTGGGGTAGCCGATGGAGATCCGGGCGGTGAACCGGTCGCGCTGCGCCTCGGGCAGCGGGTAGGTGCCCTCCATCTCGATCGGGTTCTGGGTCGCGATCACCAGGAACGGCGCCTCGAGCGGGTAGGTGGTGCCGTCCACCGTCACCTGCCGCTCCTCCATCGACTCGAGCAGCGCCGACTGCGTCTTGGGCGAGGCCCGGTTGATCTCGTCGCCCACCACGATGTTCGCGAACACCGGCCCCGGCTTGAACTCGAACTCGCGCCGTTCCTGGTTGTAGGCGTTGACCCCGGTGATGTCGCTCGGCAGCAGGTCGGGCGTGAACTGAACGCGCCGCACCGAGCAGTCGATCGACCGGGCGAGGGCCTTGGCGAGCATCGTCTTGCCGACGCCGGGCACGTCCTCAATGAGCAAGTGGCCCTCGGCCAGCAGCACGATCAGCGCGAGCCTGACGGCCTCGGCCTTGCCGTCGATGACCGATTCCACGGCCGTGCCGATCTGGTGCGCGGTTGCCACCAGGTCATCGAGCGCCCGTTGCTGCCCGCGCCCCGTGTCGAGTACCAAAAAGCCCTCCTGGAAAAGGCCCGGTTGGTCTGCTCTCCCACTCGCAACCGGATACTCCGTCGTCGTCTACAGACAGTATGTCGTGCCCCTCCAAAAGTGCCACGCCCGCAGCGGCGATGGTGACTTTTCGGTCCTAGCCGACGGGTCGGCGAGGGCGCCGACGAGCGGCGCCGCCCCGAGAACCCCTGGGGGAAATGGGGCACATGGGGCATCAGTTCGCGACGCGCGCTCGGAGGCGTTTCTTCCCCCACTCCGCTCCACCGGCGCTGAGCTGGGCATTTGTGGGGCGGAGAGGGGCGGCGGGGAGGTTTGGGCTGGTGCCAGTGGAGGAATGTGGAGTACAGTGGGGCGTGGTGGAGTGAGATGGCTGTCGAAGCTCGGCTCGCTGGGGGGTTGGAGGTGAGAACCGAATGTTTCTCGGTACTCACGCGCCCCGGCTCGACGAGAAGGGCCGGCTGTTCTTGCCCGCCAAGTACCGTGACGAGCTCTCGGGGGGAGTCGTGATCACGAAGGGGCAGGAGCGCTGCCTGTACGTCTTTCCGGCCGACGAGTTCGGGCGGATCACCGAGGCGCTGCGGACGGCGCCGGTGACCGCCAAGTCGGTCCGGGACTACAGCCGCGTGTTCTTCGCCAGCGCATCCGACGAGGTGCCCGACAAGCAGGGCCGGATCACCGTTCCGGCCGCGCTGCGGACGTACGCGGGGCTGGACCGGGACTGCGTGGTGATCGGCGCCAACACCCGACTTGAGATCTGGGACGCCCAGGCCTGGGAAACCTACCTGGCCGCTCAGGAGGACTCGTTCTCCGAAGCCGCGGAGGAGGTGCTCCCAGGAGTTCTGTAGAGCCGCCGCCGGGATCGGCCCGGCGGTTTACCGGCAGTCCGGCGGGTCTCTCGCCTGTGCCCGGCCAGCAGGCTGGCGCCACTTCCCCGGCGCCAGGCGATGGCCATGTGCGAAGGCGCGGAGGGAGACACCGCCGGGCAGCCGGCCGGATGGCCGGATACGGCCGCGCCGCGCGGGGGCGGCGGCCCAGCACCGGCGGTTCGGTAGCACGGCAGTTCAGCAGCTCAGCAGCAGCGCGAAGCGGAGGGGTCAGTGGGCGAGCACGCCTATGCGCATGTGCCGGTGATGGCCGGCCGGGTGACCGCCCTGTTGCTGCCCGCGCTCACCGGCCCCACCCCCGACGGCCGCCCCCCGGTCCTGGTCGACGCCACCCTCGGGCGCGCCGGGCACGCCCGGCTGCTGCTCGAGGCCGCCCCGGAACTTCAGCTGATCGGGATCGACGCCGACGCGGCCGGGATCGAGGCCGGGCGCGCCCTGGCCGCGCAGTACCCGGGCCGGGTGACCCTCGCCCACGCGTTCTACGACGACATCGCCGAGATCGTCGCCGGGGCGGGGCACCGCCGCATCCAGGCGGCGCTGTTCGACCTCGGGGTGTCGTCACCGCAGCTCGACGACGTCAGCCGGGGGTTCTCCTACGCTCAGGACGCGCCGCTCGACATGCGCATGGACCAGAGCGCGGAGCTGACCGCCGAGCGCGTCGTCAACACCTACCCGGCGCCGGACCTGGCCCGGGTGCTGGCCGAGTTCGGCGAGGAGCGGTTCGCCCGCCGGATCGCCGAGGCCGTCGTCCGGGAGCGGACCCGCGAGCCGATCACCGGCACCCTGCGGCTGGCGACGATCGTCAAGGACGCGATCCCGGCCGCCGCCAGGCGCACCGGCGGCAACCCCGCCAAGCGGACCTTCCAGGCGCTCCGGATCGAGGTCAACGACGAGCTCGGCGCGCTGCGCCGGGCGGTGCCCGGCCGCGCTTGACCTGCTCGCGCCGGGCGGGCGGCTGCTCGCCCTGGCCTACCACTCGCTCGAGGACCGGCTGGTCAAGCGGGAGCTCGTCGCCCGGACGGCGGACACCACCCCGCCCGGGGTGCCGCTCACGGCCGCCGACATGGCCGCCAGCGGCCCGCCGTTCCGGCTGCTGACCCGGGGCGCCGAGCGCCCGGACGAGCAGGAGCTGGCAGCCAACCCGAGGTCGGCCTCGGTCCGGCTGCGCGCGATCGAGCGGATCAGGGACTCGACATGAACATGACAGCGGCAGGAAGCGTGGGCGGTTCCGGGTCGGGCGCCCCCGTGACGAGGGCGGCCGACGTAACCGGGGGAGCCGCCTTGACCAGGGGCGTGGCGTGAGCGGGGGAGTGACGTGAGCGGCGAGCAGAAGACAAGCGACGGGAGTCGGCCGATGGCACGGAACGAGCGGCAGGAAGACGACGAGCGCGGTGGCGTCTCCACGATCACCCGGCCGGGCGTCAGACCGCGGCCCGCGCCCCGATCGCGCCCGCCAGCCGAGCCGCGACCGGGCGCCCGCCGGCGTCCCGGGGCGCCGCCCGCCCCCGGCGCCGGCGGCATCCCCAACGTCCGGACGGCGCCCCAGCCGCAGCCGCAACCGCAGCCAGGGGCGTCGCGGGGCGAGGCCGGCGGCGGTCGCGCCCCCCGGCACCCACCGGCTGCCGTTCGTGCTGCTGCTGTGCGGCCTGCTCGGCGGCGCGCTCGTCTCCGCGCTGGTGATCAGCACGACCCTGGCCGAAGGCTCGTTCCAGATCAGCAAGCTCCAGAGTTCGACGATCGCCCAGGACCGGCAGCTCCAGTCGCTGCAGGAGCAGGTCGCGCAGGCCCAGTCGGCGGCGCAGATCGCCAGTCGCGCGACCGCGCTCGGCATGCGCCCGGTCAGCGAGCTCATGTTCGTCGACCTCAAGACCGGCAAGCTCACCACCGACGCGACCGACTGGCAGGCGTACGTCCCGCCCGGGTACACCCCGTGAAACGGCCGGGATCCGGGCCGAGCGGCCCGGCCGGCCCCGGCGGCCCCAGCGGCCCAAGCGGGCGCGAGTGGCGGCCCGGCTGGCGGCCGAGGCCGCCAGCCGGGCCCGCCGCGCCGGCCGGGCAGCGTCCCGCCGACGGCGGGCCGTCCCGGCCCGGGCCAGCCCCCCGGCCGGCCGCGGCGGCCGGATCAGGCCGACCCACCCGATCCGGTGCGGACGACCGGTCCCAACCCCCGCCTGCCCCGCGACGCCCGCGCCCCGCAGGACTCCCCCAAGGACCCCCGCACCCGGCGCGACGCCCCGAAGGACTCCCGCGCCCGGCAGGATCCCCGCGCCGGGCATGATCCCCGCGCCCCGCAGGACCCCCGCGCCCCGCACGACCCGCGCGCGCCAGGCCGCGAGGAGGCCCCCGCGCCGCCCGGGCGGCCGCGCCCGGCCCAAACCCCGGCACCCCGGGTAACGAGCGAAGCCCCCGTGGCCCGCGCCCGCCGCGCAGGCCGCCCCGCCCGCCCCGCTGGCTCACCATCCGGCGCGGCGACCCCGGCCGGCGGGTCGGCATCACGCTGCTCGCGATCGCGGTCATGCTGACCCTGTTCGCCGGCCGCCTGGTGCAGATCCAGGGCCTGGACTCGGCGTTCTACAAGACCCACGCCAACGCGGAGAAGCTGTATCACGACCGCGCTCCCGCCCTGCGCGGCACCATCTACAGCTCGGACCATCAGATCCTGGCGATGACCATCGAGACGTACCTGATCTGGGCCGACCCACCGGAGATCACGCAGACCACCGGCACGCCCCTGGCGACCGTCGCCCAGCAGCTGTCCGGTCCGCTCGGCCTGCCCGCGGCGAACGATCCTGCACCAGCTGCAGCATCCGACCTCCACGGATTACGTGAAACTCGCCACCGGCGTGTCCGTCGCCAACGACCAGAAGATCGAGGCGCTGAGCGTCTACAACGACGGCATCGACGACACCGCGAGCTACGCCATGGCCTACCCGACGGCGAGGCGACCGCCAACGTGGTCGGGTTCGCCAACGTGAACCAGCAGACCGGCGTGATCGCCGGCCAGGCGGGCATCGAGCAGGAGTACAACAAGCTGCTGACCGGCACCACCGGCAGCGAGGAGTACGAGAAGGACCCCAACGGCCAGCAGATCCCCGGGACCTGTCGAGGAGACGCCTGCCCAGAACGGCGACTCGATCAAGCTGACGATCAACTCCGTCCTCCAGTACGACGCCATGAAGGCGTGCGAGAACGAGGTCGACAAGTCACAGGCCAAGTCGTGCACGGCCGTCATCATCCAGCCGAAGACCGGCGACATCCTCGCCATGGCCCAGTGGCCGACCTGGGACCAGAACACGCTGGCCCCCGGCGTCGCCGACCCACCGACATGCCGGACCAGGACATCTTCACGCCCGGCTCCACCGCCAAGGTGATCACCGCGGCGGCCGCGTTCGAGCATGGCGGCAAGACGCCGATGAGCGCCTACAACATCCCGTACCAGATCTACCTGGGCGGGCAGTGGATCCGGGACGCGGAGTACTCGCCGAACGAGCGCTACACGATCGCGGGCATCATCGCCAACTCCTCCAACGTCGGCATGTCCCAGGTGGCGGAGAGCGTCGCGCCGCAGACCCAGTACGACTACCTGCGGAACTTCGGCCTCGGCGAGCCGACCGGCCTCGGCCTCCCGGGCGAGACCTCCGGGCCTGCTCGCGCCGCCGTCGAAATGGGCGGCCGACGAGCGCTACACGCTCGCCTACGGCCAGGGCATCGCGGTCAGCGCGATCCAGATGGCCAGCGTCTACGCCACGATCGCCAACGACGGCGTCCGGGTGGCGCCGCGGCTGGTCGAGGGCACCTACAACGCGGCCGGCCAGTACACCCCGGCCCCGCCGTCGAAGTCGACCCGGGTCATCCAGCCCAAGACGGCCAAGGAGCTGATCTCGATCCTGCAGCAGGTGCCGGGGGTGGACGAGACGCGCCAACCAGCCGTGGGGCATCATCCCCGGCTACGCCGTCGCGTCCAAGACCGGCACCGCCAACGAGTCGCCGAACGAGCCGGGCGAGTCCTGCCCGGCCAGCAACCCGATCTGCATCTACGGCGCGAGCTACATCGGCATGGCGCCGGGCAACGGCCCGCAGGTCGTCGTGGCGGTCAACGTGCAGGACCCGAACAAGTCAAGCCGGGACTATTTCGGGGACATGGTCGCGGGCCCGGTCTTCTACAACGTGATGAAGGACGCGATCGCGGAGCTGGGAATTCAGCCCCAGCCCGGGCTGGTCCCACCGGATGTTCGGCTCAATGCGCCCTGATTTTGGATACCCTCAGGGCGTGATCCGACCAGCCCGTCCCGTGCCGCGTCCCCTGTCCGGGCTCGCCGAGCTGCTTGGCGTCGGCCGAGCGGAGAGCGTGGCCGACGGCCCCGGCCGGCTGACCGGGGTCACCCACGACTCCCGGGCGGTGCAGCCGGGCGACCTGTACGCCGCGCTGCCCGGCGCCCGCACCCACGGCGCGCTGCACGCGGAGCAGGCGGTCGCGGCCGGGGCGGTCGCGATCATGACCGACCCCGACGGCCGCGACCTGGCGGCCAGGGCCGGGGTGCCGGTCTTCGTCGTGTCCAACCCGCGTGACCGGCTGGGCGACGTCTCCTGCTGGATCTACGGCGACCCGTCGACCCGGATGACGATGATCGGCGTGACCGGGACCAGCGGCAAGACCACCTCCAGCTACCTGTGCGAGGCCGGCCTGCGCGCCGCCGGGCACTCCACCGCCCTCATCGGCGGGGTGGAGATCCGGCTCGGCGCCGAGCGGGTCGCCTCGGCCCTGACCACGCCGGAGGCGCCGGACCTGCAGGCGCTGCTGGCGGTGGCGGTCGAGCGCGGGGTGACGGCGGCCGCGATGGAGGTGTCGAGCCACTCGCTCGCGCTCGGCCGGGTCGCGGGCACCCGCTACGACGTGGCCGTGTTCACCAACCTGTCCCAGGACCACCTGGACTTTCACGCCGGGTTCGAGGACTACTTCCGGGCCAAGGCGAAGCTGTTCACCCCGGCCTACTCGGCCGTCGGGCGTGGTGAACGTGGCCGACCGGTACGGCCGGCGGCTGGTGGCCGAGGCGTCGATCCCGATCGTCACGTTCTGCGCCGACCCCGCCTCCGGCGGCTACCCGCAGGCGGACTGGCAGGCCGCCGACGTGCGCTGCGGCGCCGACGGGTCGACGTTCCGGGTGCTCGGGCCGGGCGGGGTGGAGGCCGACGCGTCGGTCACGCTGCCCGGCGCGTTCAACGTCGCCAACGCCCTCGGCGCGATCGTGGCCCTCGTCGAGGGGGGCGTCGACCTCGCCGACGCGGTGGCCGGGGTGGCCTCCTGCCCGGGCGTGCCCGGCCGCCTGCAGCGCGTGTCCCGGCGGCGCCGCCCGACGTCGTTCGTCGACTACTCGCACAAACCCGGGGCGGTGGAGGCGGTGCTCACCGCGCTTCGACCGGTGACCAGCGGGGAACTCATCGTTGTGCTTGGTTGTGGCGGCGACAGGGACCGGGGGAAGCGCCCGCTGATGGGCGCCGCCGCCGCCAGGCTGGCGGACATAGCGATCTTCACAAGCGACAACCCGCGCACGGAAGACCCGCTCGCGATCCTCGCCGAGATGCTGCAGGGGGTGCTCGGGGTCTCGCAGGGGGAGCGAGCCCGGGTGATCATCGAGCCGGACCGGGCGGCGGCGATCGACCTCGCCGTCTCCCTGACCGGGAAGGGGGACGTGGTGCTAGTGGCGGGCAAGGGACACGAGACGGGGCAGTACGTGGGGGCAACCGTGCTGCCGTTCAGCGACAGCGAAGTGGCCGCGGCCGCCCTGGCCAGGCACGCGGCGGGCGACGGGACCGGTCCGTCATGATCGCGCTGTCCGCCGCCGAGATCGCCGCGATCGTCGGCGGCACCGTGACCGACCCCGACGGCCGGCCGACCCGGCCCGGCCGCCCTCGTCACCGGGCCGGTCGTGATCGACTCGCGCGAGGCGGTGCCGGGCGCGCTGTTCGCCGCGCTGCCGGGCGAGCGGGTGGACGGCCGTGACTTCGCCGCCGTGGCGGCCAAGGCGGGCGCGGTCGCGGTGCTCTCCCACCGCCCGATCCCGGACGTCACCGACGTACCGGTGATCGTCACCGCCGACGTGACCGTCGCCCTCGGCGCGCTCGCGCGGGAGGTGCTCGCGCCGGCTGCCGTCCGCGACCGTCATCGGGATCACCGGGTCGTCGGGCAAGACCTCGACCAAGGACCTCGCCGCCCAGGTGGTCGACCGGCTCGGCCCGACCATCGCCCCCGTCGGCTCCTTCAACAACGAGCTCGGCCTGCCGCTGACCGTGCTCCGCGCCGACGAGTCGACCAGGTACCTGGTGCTGGAGATGTCGGCCCGCGGCATCGGCCACATCGCCCAGCTGTGCGACATCGCCCCGCCGAGGATCGGCGCGGTGCTCAACGTCGGCCGGGCGCACGCCGGCGAGTTCGGCTCGCTCGACGCGGTCGCCAAGGCCAAGGGCGAGCTGGTCGAGGCGCTGCCGGCCGACGGGGTGGCGATCCTCAACGCCGACGACGCCAACGTGGCCGCGATGGCCGCCCGCACCCGGGCGCGGATCAGCCGGTTCAGCGCGTCCGCGGCCCGCACGGCCGACCGGATGGCCGACGTGCGCGCCGCCGCCATCAGCCTCGACGACCGGGGCCGGGCCTCGTTCCGGATGATCGCGGCGGGCGGTGGCGCCGACGTGCACCTGCGGCTGCACGGCGGCCACCACGTCTCCAACGCGCTGGCCGCCGCCGCGATCGCGGCCGAGCTCGGCCTGGACGTCCCCGCCATCGCCGACGCGCTGAGCCACGCCACCGCGCGCAGCAAGAAGCGGATGGAACTGCACGAGCGGGCCGACGGCGTGCTCGTGGTGAACGACGCCTACAACGCCAACCCGGACTCGACCCGGGCCGCGATCGAGGCGCTGCGCCACCTCACCAGCACCGGGCGGCGCGGGTTCGCCGTCCTCGGCTACATGGCCGAGCTGGGCGAGTTCGCGGAGGAGAGCCACCAGGAGGCGGGCCGGCTGGCCGCCCTGGCCGGGGTGGCCGGCCTGGTCGCGGTCGGCGAGCTGGCCGCGCCGCTGCTCGACGGGGCGCGCCGCGAGCTCGGCTGGCGAGGCGAGGCGATCGCGGTGCCGGACGCGCCGGCCGCGGTCGAGGCGCTGCGAAACCGATTGCGCCCGGGAGACGTCGTACTGGTGAAGGCATCGAAGTCGGCCGGCCTGTGGGAAGTGGCGGACGGCCTGCTCGCGGAGGTTGATCGAGTGAAGACCATCCTGCTTACCGGCGCGATCTCGCTGTTCGTCGCGCTGCTAGGCACCCGCCCGGTCATCACCGTCTTGCGCAAGCGCAAACTCGGCCAGCAGGTCAGGACCGACGGCGTGCAGTCGCACCTGGCGACCAAGAGCGGCACCCCCACCATGGGCGGCATCGTCATCATCATCGCCACCCTGGTCGGCTACCTGGGCGGGCACTTGTTCACCAACGACCCGATGACCGCCTCCGGCCTGCTGGTGCTGTTCCTGATGACCGGCCTCGGCCTGGTCGGCTTCGCCGACGACTACATCAAGCTGTTCATGCGCCGCAGCCTCGGCCTGCGCAGCAGCGCCAAGCTGCTCGGCCAGGCCACGGTGGGGGTCATCTTCGCGGTCTTCGCGCTGCACTATCCCCGACGGCTACGACCTCACCCCGGCCTCGGAGCACATCTCGTTCCTGGCCGACTTCGGCATCTCCGTCGGCCCGGTCCTGTTCGTGATCTGGGTGCTGCTGATGGTGACCGGCACCTCCAACGGGGTGAACCTCACCGACGGCCTCGACGGCCTCGCCTCCGGCGCGTCGATCCTGGTGCTGGCCGCCTACGTGATCATCGGGAACTGGCAGTACCGCAACGACTGCACCACCGGGCTGGCCCCGAACTGCTACGACGTCCGCGACCCGCTGGACGCGGCGGTGGTCGCGGCGGCCGTGATGGGCGCCTGCTTCGGTTTCCTGTGGTGGAACGCGCCGCCCGCCAAGATCTTCATGGGCGACACCGGCTCGCTCGCCCTCGGCGGGGCGCTGGCCGGCCTGGCCATCATCACCAGGACCGAACTGCTGCTGATCCTGCTCGGCGGCCTGTTCGTGATCATCACGATGTCGGTGGTCATCCAGGTCGGCTCGTACAAGCTCACCCACAAGCGCGTCTTCCGGATGGCGCCGCTGCAACACCACTTCGAGCTGGCCGGCTGGGCGGAGACGACCATCGTCGTCCGCTTCTGGCTGATCGCGGGCATGTTCGTGGCGCTCGGCCTCGGCATCTTCTACGTCGGCTGGTTCCCCAAGTTATCCGGCTACCCACGCCTGCCCGGGCGGCCTGACTCTCCGCGAGATAGACATAACGATCCGTGACACTCGCCCGATGGCTTACCCGGCGGTCGCGGCCTGGCCGCCAAGCAGTACCCGGGTGAGCCCGCTGCGCCCCGCGATCAGCTGGTCAAGCGCCGCCTCGAGCTGACCGTCGGTGACCCGGATTGGGCTCGAACTGTCCGCCTCGGCCGCCGCGTCCGCCTCGGCCGCCGCGTCCGCCTCGGCCGCGAGCAGCGCGGCCTTCCGCAGCAGCTCCTTGAGGAACGCCGCGGTCACCCCCTCGGTGCGCGCCACGATCGCGTCCACGCCGGTGCCGTCGAGCACCAGGCCCCCCTGGTAGAGCCGCACCAGCGCCCGCCGCGCGGACGCGTCCGGCAGCGGCAGCTCGGCCGCCAGATCGACCCGGCCCGGCCGGTCGGCGAGGGCGGGCTCAAGCAGGTCGGCCCGGTTGGTGGTGAGCAGGAAGGTGACGTCGGTGGCCGAGTTCACCCCCTCCATCTCGTTCAGCAGCTGGAACAGCAGCGGGTGCTCGCCCGGGTGGTGATTGCGCTCCTCGGCGATGAGGTCGACGTCCTCGACCACGACGACCGACGGTTGCAGCGTGCGGGCGACCGAGCAGGCCTCGGTGATCCGGCCGAGCGCGCGGCCGGAGATCACGATCACGGTCGCCTGCGGCAGCCGGCCGAGCAGGTAGTTCACCGTGTGCGTCTTCCCCGCCCCGGGCGCGCCGTAGAGCAGGATGCCGCGCTTGAGGTGCTGGCCGCTGGCCAGCAGCCGGCCCGCGTGCCGGGCGATGCCGAGCACCTGCCCCTCGATCTCGTTCAGCAGTTCGTCGGGCAGCACGACCTGGTCCCGGCGCACGCTCGGCCGGCCGAGGAAGTTCAGCGGCGTGCTCGCCCCGGCCATGCCGAACAGCTCCGGGCCGAAGCTGATCACCTGGCCGCGGAACACGCTCCGCTCGACCGCCAGCCGCCTGATCTCGGCCAGTACCCGCTCGACGTGGCCCTGATCGGCCCCCACGACCTGCAGGGTCACTTCCTGGTGGGGTCCGATCCCGGACGGCAGCAGCATCAGCGCGACCCTGTCCTCGCCGTCCCGCACGAGGTAGATGCCGTTGCTGACGCAGCCCCGGGTCTGCCCGTCGGGGCCGCACGGCAGCGCGGTGGTGATCGCGGCGCCGACCGCCGCCGCGCCGTACTGGCCGCCCGGCCGTGCCTGCACCAGCGCGCCGATCGACAGGTCGTTGAAGCGGAGCTGCCCGACCGCGGTGATGCCGATGAGCTCATGCGTCCGGTCCGGACTCGCCGCCAGCCACGACTCCACCCCGACCTGCAGGTTGACGTGCTCCCAGAGGGGGTAGCTGCCAGAGATCGTGGGCAGCCGCGCCGCCTCCGGGCCGAGGTGGTCGAGCAGCACCTGCCGCAGCGGCTGGTCTTCGGTCCGCGCCAGCCGCACCGCCCGGCCGACGAGCTTGCGCGCCAGCCGTCCCGCGTCGCGCCAGCTCGGGCCGGTCTCCGCCCGAATGATCCGCCATGCCGTCAGCCTAGAAGCGTCGCCTTCGATGTCCGCTAGTAGGTCGGCGACGGGCTCGATCCCGGCCGACAGCCGGATCAGCGTCTCCGGCGCGGTCTCGGCCGCCCACCGCGCCGCGCCGCTCCCAGGTCGACTCGACCCCGCCGAAGCTGGTGGCGGGCACGATCAGCCCGGCCGCCGCCACCACCGCGTCCGCGTCGGCCGCCGTCCCTGCGATCTCGAACGACAGCAGCGGCCCGAAGCCGCGGGGCATCTGCAGCGACGCCACCGCCGACGGGGCGAGCCCCGGGTAGTGGACCGCCGTCACCCGCGGCTGCGCGGCCAGGAACTGCGCGATCGCGAGGGCGTTGTCCGACTGCCGCGCGATCCGCAGCGGCAGCGTCTTCATCCCGCGCAGAATCAGCCAGCTCTCGAACGGCCCGGGGATCGCGCCGCCCGCCGTCCGCCACCCCCGGACCGACTCGGCCAGCTCCGCGTCCCGCGTCACGACCGCGCCGCCGAGCACGTCCGAGTGCCCCGAGATCGACTTGGTGAGCGAGTAGACCGAGGCCACCGCGCCGAAGTCGAGCGGCTTCTGCAGCAGCCCGGTCGCGGTCGTGTTGTCGACCACGAACGGCGCCCCGGCCGCCTCCGCCAGCGCGCCCAGCGCCGCCAGGTCCGCCACCCGCAGCAGCGGGTTGGTCGGCGTCTCCGCCCACAGCACGGCCGGCCCGCCGCGCAGCGCCGACCTCGACCACGTCGAGGTCGAGCTGGTCGACGGCCACCGCCACCGCCCCGTGCGGCCGCAATTTGTCCGCCATCGCCCGCGTGTTGTAGTAGCCGTCGTGCGGGAACACGATCCGCGACCGCCCGCCCGCCAGCGCCAGCATCAGCGCCATCGACGCCGCCTGCCCGGACGCGAACGTCACCGCCTGCGCGCCCGGCCCCTCGACCGCCGCCAGCGCCTCCTCGACCGCCGCCCACCCGGGGTTGCTCATCCGCCCGTACCCGCGCTCCGGATCCGGCTCCCCCTGCGACACGTAGGTGCTGGTAGCAAGCAGCGGCGGCGCCAGCGGCGACCCCGCCCCGCGCTCGGTCCCCGCATGCACCAGCCACGACTCAAGATCAAATTCCATAAACCCATTCTCCCGAACGGACCCGTAACTCCGCATCCCCGCCCCCGCTCTCCGATCCAGGAAGTGAGCGGACACTCGCCCCGCAGCCGCCCCGCCCCTGTCGCGAAACACTGTTCCGAAACACTGTTCCGACAACGTCTCCACCGTGCGATACAGCAAATGTGATCGCTCTTTCCTGGCCCCTCCGCTGACCTTGCGGTCGGCCACCCAGCTCCGGATCGGACCAGGATCGTGGCCATTCTGCGCGTTGTGACCCGAACGGCACACCGGACGCCATGTCTAAACCTGGCGAAGAAAACCCGTTCCGCTGACCATGACCTGCCGTGACGTTCGCTCCGGATAGACAGGACGTGTGCCATCCGGGCGGACCCAAGGACGCTGGTCGCTGTGTACATCTGAGCGACAAAATGATACCGGCTCGCCGAATCGCGGAGACGCCAGGAGGTAGGGAGCGCGAGGAGGTGCGGGGCGGCGGAGGTGGGGGCGGCGGGCAGGTGGGCGGCGGCGGGTTCGGGAGAGCGACAGGATCGGGAAGCGGCGGGATAGGGCAGCGAGAGGGGGAGCGCGGGTTGGCGGGCGGCGGGCAATTGCGGTGGAGTTGCGCGACACGCGGCGGATGTTCCGGGTGCGGGCGGGCGGAACGCAGACACTAGATGGCATGTATGTCCGCGTGGGTGGAAGTGCGGTTGACGACGGGTTCGGGCCGGCGCGAGGACGAGGACGCCGAGCGCCGGCGGACGTCGGCCCGGCGCTGCCGTGGCGCGGTCCGCTTGGCGGCGGCATCGCCGGCGTCCGCGAGCGGGTCGCGGGCCGCCCGCGCGCTGCTCGACCGGCCGCTCACGTCGTACTACCTGATCGTCGGCATCACCACGCTGCTGCTCTGCCTCGGCCTGATGATGGTGCTGTCGACCGGCGTCGGTGACCGACCTGACCGCAGGCAAGTCGCCCTACCACGACTTCGAGTGGCAGGTCGATCGGCATCGTGGTCGGCCTGCCGATCATGTGGCTGATGGCGCGCTCGTCGCCGCGGGTGTTCCGGGCGATGGCCTACCCGCTGCTGGCGGTGTCCGTCATCGGCCTCGGCCTGACGCTGATCCCGGGCGTGGCGGTGAAGCATAACGACGTCGCCCGCTGGATCGCGATCGGCCCGATCACGTTCCAGCCGTCCGAGCTGGCCAAGCTGGCGCTCGCGGTCTGGGGCGCGGACCTGCTCGCCCGCAAGGAGAAGCTGGGCATGCTGGCCGACTGGCGGCACCTGCTGGTCCCGCTGATGCCGGGCGCGGGCGTGCTCGCCATGCTGGTGATGGCGGGCGACGACCTCGGCACCACCTCCATCCTGCTCATCGTCTTGCTCGCGCTGCTGTGGATCGCCGGGATACCGACGCGGGTGTTCACCGCCCTGCTCATCCTGATGGGGCTGGTGCTGGTGCTGCTCGTCGTGGCCAAGGGCTACGGGTCGCTCGCGGATCACCGATTTCCTGAACCCGTCCGAGCACCAGCCTGACGGGGACGAACTGGCAGCCGACCCAGGGGAAGTACGCGCTCGGCTCCGGCGGCCTGTTCGGCGTGGGCCTGGGCGCGAGCAAGGAGCAGTGGGGCTGGCTGCCCGAGTCGTCGAGCGACTTCATCTTCGCGATCATCGGCGAGGAACTTGGCCTTGTCGGCACGCTCTGCGTGACCGCGCTGTACGGTGGGCTTGCGTGGGCCGGTCTGCGGGTGGCCCGCCGCGCCCCCGACACGTTCAGCCGGCTGGCCGCCGCCGCGATCACCGCCTGGATCGTCATGCAGGCGGTGGTGAACATCGGCGCGGTGATCGGGGTGTTCCCGATCACCGGGGTGCCGCTGCCGCTGGTGTCCCAGGGACTGTCATCGGTGCTGGTGACGATGGTTGGGCTGGGTATGCTCATGTCGTTTGCGCGGCGGGAACCGGGAGCGAGCCAGGCATTGGCGGCACGCGGCCCCGGCGTGGGGTCTCGCGTTCTAAGCTGGCTTGGCCGGGGGACGCAGCGCGGGACTTAGATGATCAGCGCCCGCGGCGTAAGTCTGGCCGGGCGACGAGCGAGGAGCAGATGCGATGCGGGTCGTGCTAGCTGGCGGCGGGTCAGCCGGTCATATCGAGCCTGCTCTCGCGCTTGCCGACGCGCTTCGGCAGGCGGACAGCAGCATCCAGGTGACGTGCCTGGGCACCCAGCGCGGGCCTGGAGACCAGGCTCGTCCCGCTGCGCGGTTACGAGCTTGAGCTGATCCCGGCGGTGCCGCTGCCCCGCTCGGTGACGCCGCAGCTGCTCACCGTGCCCGGCCGGCTGGCCGGCGCGGTGCACGGCGTCGGCACCATCCTGGACCGGGTCGGCGCGGACGTGCTCGTCGGCTTCGGCGGGTACGTGGCGACCCCCGCGTACCTGGCGGCCAAGCGGCACAAGGTGCCGATCGTGGTGCACGAGGCGAACCCGATTGCCGGCATCGCCAACCGGCTCGGCGCGCATCTCACCACGCACGTCTTCACCGGCCACCCGGACACCAAGCTGCGCAACGGCAAGTACCTGGGGCTGCCGATCAGGCGGCAGATCGCCGAGCTCGACCGGTTCGCGCTCGGCGACAAGGCGCGGGCGCACTTCGGGCTCCGGCCCGACCTGCCGGTGCTGCTGGTCACCGGCGGCTCGCAGGGCGCCGTGTCGCTCAACCGGGCGCTCGCGGGCGCGGTCAGCGCGATCACGAGCGCCGGGGTGCAGGTGCTGCACGTCACCGGGCCCAAGCACGTGAACGAGATCCAGGCCCCGCCCGGCCCGGTGCCGTACGTGGCGGTGCCCTACGTGGACCGGATGGACCTCGCCTACGCGGCGGCCGACTTCGCGCTGTGCCGGGCCGGCGCGATGACGTGCGCCGAGCTCACCGCCGTGGGCCTGCCCGCCGCCTACGTCCCGCTGCCGCACGGCAACGGCGAGCAGCGGCTGAACGCGCTGCCGATCGTGCAGCGCGGCGGCGGCCTGCTGGTCGACGACGCGGAGCTGACCGCCGAGTGGATCAAGTCCTCGCTGCTCCCGGTGCTGACCAACATCGACCAGGTGGCCGGGATGTCGGAGGCGGCGGCCGCGATGGGCCGCAAGGACGCCGACCGCTGGCTGGCGAAGGCGGTCATCGACGTCGTCGCCGCCGAGACCGCGAACCGGGCCGCCGAGCGCGGCCGGCCCGCCGCCGCCCCGCCGCCCAGCGGCCCACCCCGCCGTCCAGCAGCCGGTCGTGCGTCACCGGCCGCGCAGCCGCCGCCGCCCCGGCAGCAGAGCAGCCGGGCAGCCTGTTCACCCCGCGCACACCCGCACCAGGCAGGGCAGCGCCTAGCAGCCCATGCCAGCCAGGAGAACGGTTCCGCGGTCGGGAACAGCGGGCGCAGGGCGGCCGCGGCGGTCGTCGTCCTGGCGGGCAAGGGGCGGGCTGGGGACAGCCCGCCGCTGAGAGCAGCCGGCGAGACCAGGGACAGACCACGGGGCCGACCCGGCCAGTTCCCCGCAGGCGCCGGGTCAGGCTCTCGACCGGTCAGGCCGCCGCGGCTCGGCCTCCGCAGGTTCAGCCCCCGCCGGCTCCAGCCTCCGCAGGCGCAGCCGCTCAACGGCCAGCTTCCGCTGGGTCGTCCCCGGCAGGCCCGGTCCTGCCGAGCCCGAGTCCGAGCCCTGGCCCGGGACGTCACCGGCAGGCACGGTCATAGCAAGGGCGGCGAAGGAGGGGACACGCGCGATGGCGCTGGTGACGCCAACAGAACCGGTGCCGCTCGAGGAACTCGGGCGGGTGCATTTCGTCGGCATCGGCGGCGCGGGCATGTCCGGCATCGCCCGGATCATGCTGGCCAGGGGCGTGCGAAGTCTCCGGCAGCGACACCAGCGCCGACTCGGTCGCGCTGCCGAGCTGGCGGCGCTCGGGGCCCGGGTGCACGTCGGCCACGCGGCCGGCCAGCTCGGCGACGCGGACACGCTGGTGGTGTCGAGCGCGATCAGGGCGAATAACCCGGAACTGGTCGAGGCGAACCGCCGGGGCTTGCGGGTGGTGCACCGGGCCGCCGCGCTCGCCGCGCTGATGTTCGGCCGCCGGGTCATCGCGGTGACCGGGACCCACGGCAAGACCAGCACCACGTCGATGATCGCCACGGTGCTGCTTGAGACCGGCGCGGACCCCGCCTACGCGATCGGCGGCGTGCTCGCGGCCACCGGCGTCGGCGCGGCCGACGGGAGCGGCGCCTACTTCGTCGCCGAGGCGGACGAGAGCGACGGCTCGTTCCTGATGTACGCGCCGGACGTCGCCGTGGTCACCAACGTCGACGCCGACCACCTGGACAACTACGGGACGGAGGCGGCGTACCGCGCCTCGTTCGCCGCCTTCCTCGGCCGGGTCAGGCCCGGCGGCCTGCTGGTGACCTGCGCCGACGACCCCGGCACGCGCGACCTGGCCGCCCAGGCCCGCGCGCTGGGGCTGCGGGTGGTCAGCTATGGCGAGTCGGCGGACGCGGACTACCGGGTCAGCCGGGGTGACGACGAGCGGCATGGAGACGTCTTCCGCCATCAGCGCCGAGCCGAGACGGCGCGCGCGCGGAGACGGAGCCGCCCCGGTCCGTTCGGGAAGATCGAATCGTGATCTTCACCTGCGCGTGCCCGGGCACCACAACGCGCTGAACGCGACCGCCGCCTTCGCCGCCGCCGTGCGAGCTCGGGATCGAGCCGGAGCGGGTCGCGGCCGCCCTGGCGACCTACCAGGGCGCCGCGCGGCGGCTCGAGCCCAAGGGCGAGGCCGGCGGCGTCCGGGTGCTCGACACCTACGCGCACCACCCGACCGAGCTCGCCGCCGACCTGCGCGCGGCCCGCACATCACCACTGGCCGGCGGGCGGGTCATCGCCGTCTTCCAGCCGCATCTGTTCAGCCGGACGAGGATCTTCGCCGCCGAGTTCGGCGCCGCGCTCGGCCTCGCGGACGAGGCCGTGGTGCTCGACGTGTACGCGGCGCGCGAGGACCCCGAGCCGGGGGTGACCGGCAAGCTGGTCGCGGACGCGGTGCCCGGCGGCGCGGCGCGGTACGTACCGGACTTCGGCGACGTGCCCAAGGTCGTGGCCTCGCTGGCCGGGCCGGGGGACCTGGTGCTCACCATGGGGGCGGGCGACATCACGAAGATGGGGCCGCTGGTGCTCGACGAGATCGCGGCGTCCGGGGTGACCAGGCCGTGACCGACGCCCCGACCACCGGCGCAGCTGGCTCCGGCGCGACCTCGGGCGAACGCCTACGCCGAGTACATCGCCCCGCCGTCCGCGGCGAACCCGATCCGCCCCAAACGCCGTCCTGCCTGGCGGGCGGCGTTCTTCGCGCTGGCCGGTGTCGCCGTCGTCGCCGGGGTCGCCTGGGCGCTGCTCGGCGACCGGGTGTTCGTCGTGCGGTCCATCACCGTGACCGGGACGCATCTCGTGTCGCCCGCGAAGGTGCTCGCCTACGCCGACGTCCCGCTTGGCACGCCGCTGATCGCGCGTCAATCGCCGGGGCGGTGACGCGGCGGGTCGAGGCGATCCGCCAGGTGGCGTCGGCCACCGTGTCCATGGACTGGCCGGACCACCTGGCGATCGCGGTCACCGAGCGGGTTCCCGTGATGGCGGTGCGGATGGCAGGGCGGCGGCTACGATCTGCTCGACCCCTCCGGGGTGATCGTGCGCTGGGCGACGACCAAGCCCGCGCGGGCTGCCGCTGTTCGTCACGACGCTGCCGGGCAGCGCGCTGACGCGGCGACCCCGGCGTCGCCGCGGCCGCCGCCGTGCTGGCGGAGCTGACGCCCGCGCTGGCCCGGACCGTCACCACCGTCTCCGTCGCCCAGGTGCTCAACGCGGCAGGACCGGCGGCCGCGGCGGAGCAGGTGACGCTCTCCATGGACGGCGGCAAGACGGTCGTGTGGGGGAATCCGGGCAACGGTTCCGCCAAGGACCGCGAGATCCAGATTCTGCTCCGGGGCAACGGCGTCAGGTACCTGAACGTGAGCGCGCCGGGGACCGCGGTCACACGGTGATCCACGACACGCTGCGGTATCTAGGCGCGTGGCTAGTTGACCACGATGTCTCCCCACCCTACTGTCCCTATCAATCGTAAGGAAGATAAAACTCTAAATCTCAACCTGAAGGTGAAACTCTGGGTCGGGATGGGCAGGTAAAAAGCGAGCGGAAAGGTAACCCTCCTCGTGGCAGCACCGCAGAACTATCTGGCGGTCATCAAAGTCGTCGGAATCGGCGGGGGCGGCGTTAACGCCGTCAATCGCATGATCGAAGAGGGACTCAAGGGCGTCGAGTTCATCGCGATCAACACCGACGCGCAAGCCTTGCTGATGAGCGACGCCGACGTCAAGCTCGACGTCGGCAGGGAACTGACCCGAGGGCTCGGCGCCGGCGCCAACCCGGACGTCGGCGCACAGGCTGCCGAGGATCACCGCGAGGAGATCGAAGAGGTGCTCAAGGGCGCCGACATGGTCTTCGTCACCGCGGGCGAGGGCGGCGGCACCGGCACCGGCGGCGCCCCGGTGGTGGCCAACGTCGCCCGCTCGCTCGGCGCGCTGACCATCGGCGTGGTGACCCGGCCGTTCGGGTTCGAGGGCAAGCGGCGGGCGGTCCAGGCGGAGACCGGGATCGAGCGGCTCCGGGCCGAGGTGGACACGCTGATCGTTATTCCGAACGATCGCCTGCTTGTCCATCTCCGACCGGTCCGTGTCCGTGCTCGACGCGTTCAAGGCGGCCGACCAGGTGCTGCTCT
The DNA here is from genome assembly GCA_963836195.1 of uncultured Actinomycetota bacterium. Classification (GTDB taxonomy): domain Bacteria; phylum Actinomycetota; class Actinomycetes; order Streptosporangiales; family Streptosporangiaceae; genus Trebonia. The sequence continues at coordinate 274,110 of CAWIIX010000033.1, forward strand.
CCGGTGTTCAGGGCATCACCGACCTGATCACCACGCCCGGGCCTGATCAACCTGGACTTCGCGGACGTGAAGTCGGTGATGTCCGGCGCGGGGTCCGCGCTGATGGGCATCGGCTCCTCGCGCGGCGACGACCGCGCGGTGGCCGCCGCCGAGATGGCGATCTCCTCGCCGCTCCTCGAGGCCTCGATCGACGGCGCGCACGGCGTCCTGCTGTCCATCCAGGGCGGCTCCGACCTCGGGCCTGTTCGAGATCAACGAGGCGGCGCAGCTGGTTGCCAACTCCGCCGCGGTGGACGCCAACATCATCTTCGGCGCGGTCATCGACGACGCGCTCGGCGACGAGGTGCGGGTGACGGTGATCGCGGCCGGGTTCGACGAGGCGCAGCCGAACCGCGGCGGCCTCCGCCCCGCTCACGCGTGAGCCGGTCGTCCGGGCTCATCGGGCACGGCGGCGGTGGCGGCTCAGCCAGCTCGCTCCGGCGGCGGCACGCACGCTCCGCCTCGATCGCACGGCCGGGCCGACAGTTCGCGCCGTCGTCCGCGTCCTCGCCCGCGTCAGCGGCCGCCGCCCGGTCCAGCGCCGTCCGCCTCGACCGACGGCCGCGGCCGCCTGGGGCGGCGCGGGCGCCGCGACACCCGCTCCGGCGGCCCCGGCCGCCGCCGCTCCCGCTCCCGTTCCCGCTGCCGAGCCGGTGCCGTTCACGAGCTCGCTCGGCAGCAGCCTGGCCGACCCGATCGCCGGCGTCCCGGCCCAGTCGGGCGGCGACGGCGCCTCGGCCGGCTACGTGCCGTCCCCGGTCTCGTTCGTCTCGCCCGACGGCGACGACGACGAGGACTACGACGCCAAGTCGGCCGGCGGCTACGGCATCGCGGGTCGCGCGACGACCGCGACCGCGAGGCCGACGCCGCGTCGGCCGGGCCCGCCAGCTGGAAGGACTCCGGGCGGGCGGGCAAGCAGGAGACGGTCTTCGACGTGAGCGCCGGGCGTCGTCGCCCGGTGGTCTTCGAAGAGGACGACGACCTGGATGTCCCCGATTTCCTCAAGTGACTCCCGCCCGGCACGGCTGAGCTGGCCGGGCCAACCTCGCCGCCACCCGGGCCCGGGTCGCCGCCGCCTGCGCGGCGGCGGGACGGGACGTCAGCGAGATCACGCTCATCGCCGTCACCAAGACCAGGCCCGCCGAGGACGTGGTGGCCCTGGCCGAGCCTCGGCCTGGCCGACTTCGGCGAGAACCGGGACCAGGAGGCGGCGCCCAAGGCGGCTGCGGTCGCCGAGGCGACGTCGGACCGCGGTCCGCTGGCACTTCATCGGCCAGCTGCAGACCAACAAGGCGCCACAGCGTGGTCAGGTACGCCAGCGTCGTGCACTCGGTGGACCGGGTCCGCCTCGTCCGCGCCCTCGGCAACGCGGCGTCCGCGGCGGCCACGGCGGGACCGGCCGCCGGGCCGCCGCGCGCTCACCTGCCTCGTCCAGGTCAGCCTCGACGGCGACCCGGCCAGGGGCGGCGCGCTGATCAGCCAGCTGCCCGAGATCGCGGCCGCGATCGAGGCCGAGCCGGGCCTCGCCCTCGGCGGCGTGATGGCGGTCGCCCCGCTCGGCGTCGCCCCGGAGACGGCGTTCGCCTCGCTCCGCGCCATCTCGGATACGGTCCGCGAGATCAACCCGGCCGCGACGATCATCTCGGCCGGGATGAGCGGCGACCTCGAGGCCGCCGTTCGAAACGGCGCGACACACCTGAGAATTGGTACGGCGTTGCTCGGCAACAGATCGCTCCCGGTCCTGTAATGTCCGTCGCGTAAGGAGTTTCTGGGGTCTGTTGGGTGCGCGGCGACGCGTGGGTGTGGTACGACGGAGGACTGAAGGATGGCCAGCGCGATGCGCAAGATGGCGGTCTACCTTGGCCTCGTGGAGGACGATCGCCGGTTCACGGACGGTTACGACTCGTACGAGGAGTACGACGAATACGACGAGACAGTCGACGTCGTCGATACCGTCGCGCCCGTCGCCGCGCGCGCCGACTATGGTGCGTACGTGAGCGATCACCGGATCGAGGCCATTCCTCCGCAGCAGGTGGAGCTTGCCCGGATCACGACACTTCATCCGCGCACTTACAATGAAGCGCGGACCATCGGTGAGCACTTTCGCGAGGGCACCCCGGTGATCATGAACCTGACCGAGATGGTCGACAGCGACGCCCGTCGCCTGGTCGACTTCGCGGCGGGCCTGATCTTCGGCCTTCGCGGGTCCATCGATAAGGTGACGAACAAGGTCTTCCTGCTGTCCCCGGCGAACGTCGAGGTGACCGCGGAGGACAAGGCGAGGATCGCCGAGCGCGGCTTCTTCAACCAGAGCTAGGGCCACTGGTGGAGGGATGACGGGCCGGCTGGACCCGGCGGGCTAGGACAGTGATGTGATTGCACAACTTCCTGCATTACCTGCAGATCGTCCTTACCTACGTGCTCGAGCTGTACCTGGTCGTGCTCATCGGGACCATGATCATCAGCTGGGTCCGGGCGTTCGCGCGCGACTGGGTTCCGCACGGCTTCGTCCTGGTGCTGTGTGAGACCATCCTCACGCTGACCGATCCGCCCCTGAAATTCCTACGTCGCCACATTCCTCCCCTCCAGCTCGGTAGGATGAGGCTCGACCTCAGCTTCATGGTGCTGTTCATCGTGGTGTTGATTTTGCTTGAGGTGGCTGTGCCGCGACTCTGAAGCATGTACCGTGCTTTGCAGGTACGGTGCTGAGGAACACGGTGCTGACGGAACTACGGTGCTGAGGAACACAGCCAAGCGCGCCGAGGAGACGAGATGCCGCTGACTCCCGCGGATGTGCGGAACAAGCAGTTCAGTACGACCAGGCTCAGGCCCGGCTACGACGAGGAAGAAGTTGACGCCTTCCTCGACGAGGTCGAGGCTGAACTTGATCGGCTTATCCAGGAGAACGAAGAACTCCGGGCGAAGCTGGCCGAGGTGCTGCGTGGTGGAGGGAAGCCGGCCATGTCCGCGCTCTCCTCGCCGCTGTCCGACCAGAAGTCGGACATGATGGCGCCAGAGCCGCCCATGGAGTACCGACGCCCCGAGCCCATGCATCAGAGCTCGATGTACTCGAGCGAAGACAAAACACAACAGCATGGACACGGCCGCGCGGGTGCTCTCGCTTGCCCAGCAGACCGCCGACCAGGCGATCGCCGACGCCCGCCGGGAAGCCGACGAGACGTTGGGCAGGGCTCGCCGGGAGGCCGACGATGTGCTGACCAAGGCCCGCCGCCAGGCGGAGCAGATTACCGGTGACGCCAGGGCGCGCGCCGAGTCCCTGGAGCGTGACGCTCAGGAGCGTCACCGCCAGGCCATGGGCTCGCTCGTGCAGTCGCGTGAGGAGCTTGAGCGTCGGGTCGATGACCTGCGCGCATTCGAGCGTGAGTACCGCAGCCGCCTGAAGGCCTATCTTGAGGGGCAGCTGCGTGACTTGGAGGCCGGCGTGACCGATAGTGGCACGTTCCCGGCCATGCCTCCGGCGGCACCAGCCAACGCCACCGCAGCTTCCGGCTGGCCTCGGCCAGTCCGGGATGCGCAATGGTCTGGCAGGTCCGGCGCCTACGGCAGCCCAGTACGCGGTTCCCGAGCACGCGGGCGGCTTCCGTCCCGATGGTCGTTGATCCGCTGACGTAGCTCTCCGGTTCTCCGGACACGAGGAGATTGTTAAGTGATCCGGTTCAGCGCCGGGCTGGTTGTCGTCGCCATCGGGGTGCTTATCGGCGGCGTCGCCACCAGCAAGCTGTCGCTGGTCTACATAGCGATCGCGGTCAGTGCCGTTGCGCTGGTCGTGCTCGCCATCGGGGTAGCGCTCAAGCGCGACGAGCTATTCGGGGGCGGACCGGAGTCAGCGCCCGCTGGTGCGGGTGCGGACTCCGGAATGCCGGCCGGCCAGTTGGTCGGCGCCGGCGATGTTCGTGGCAGTGCCGGGCACGTTCAGGAGGATCAGAAACCGATCCAAAAGAAGGTGCCCGGTCCCGCCACGGCCGCATTCGAGGCCGCAGCGGCCGCGCAGGCCGCGGCCGTCGCGGTGCCGACCGTCGCGGCCCCGTCGATGACAACACCGACGGTCGCCGCGCCGACGGTGGTCCCGGCCGGGGACAACTCCCCGTTCGGTAACCCGCCGCTGGCGCACCGCCGGACCGGCACCGGCCAGGCGTCGGCCGCCGAGGGCGCCGCCGCCGCCGACTGGCAGGCGCGCTCCCCGCAGCCTCCGTGGTCGTCGGGCAACGAGGTCCGCCCGACCTGGGCGCCCACCCAGGCGCAGACGCCCGTGGCGTCACCGCCCACGGCGCCGCCGTCAGGAGCCCTTTCCCCGCGTGGGTGGGGAAACCCCGACCCGTCGCCCGCGCCGGCCACCTGGGCCGGATCGGGAACCGTGGCCCCGAGTTGGTTCGACCGGCTGAACCAGCCCCTCGCCGACCCCGCCGCGCGCACCGGCACCGGCACCGGCCCGGCCGAAGCCAGGCCAGAGAAAGCCGAACCGCAGCCGACCGAGCCGGCGTCGGCCGTGACCGAGCCGGCCACCGTCACCGCCGACACCGGCGTCGCGGACGCCGACACCGACGACGATGACTGGCCGACTCGCTACTCGTGGCTCGAGGACGACGACACGGATGAGGCGGCCGAGACCGCCGACGTCGCCGACGCCGACGAGGCCGCCGTTGCCGACAAGCCCGCCGAAGCCGGCCACGCCGCCGATGTCGCTGACGCCGCCGCGTCGGGGCCGGCCGAGCCCACCATTGCCGCACCCGTCATCGCCGAAGCGGATTCGCCCAACGCGGATTCGCCCGATGTCGCCGCCGAAGCCCACGACGCCCCCGCCGACGACGCGACAACGGCGGCCGACCCCGCTGACGAGACCGACGGGGTCGACGACCTCGCCGAGACCCGCGCCGTCGACGCCGTGTCCGAGGACGAGCACGGGGGCGAGGACGCCCCGTCGCAGGGCCGGCGCCAGGCTCGTCACGGTCATCCCCGGTGTGCCCAGGTACCACGATCCGGACTGCATCCTGATCCGCTTCATGGACGAGGAAGACGTCGCCAGGAAGTCCGTCCCCGAGGCCACGGCGGCCAACTGCACCCCCTGCGCGGCCTGCCTGCCCGAGGGCTAGCGGGCCGGCGCGGCCCGTGCTCCGGCCGACCGGCTGGCACCGGGCAAAATCGGTAAAGCCAGGCGGTTTCCCCGAACGGACCGGTGCGACTCTGGCCCCGCCCGTCCACCCCGTGATCGGGCCGGCCCGGCCGGGCGGCCTCAGCCGCTGACGGCGAGCTGGAAACGCAGGCCCAGGTCGTCGTCTGCGTGCTCGTACCACCGACCGGCCGCGTCCCCCGGTCCCTCGCCGGGGCCGAAGGTAACCGCGAGTACCTCCCCGGCGATCAGCTCCCCGTGCGCGGCCAGCGCCGCCGCCAGGTCGCCGTCGGGGGTCGACCAGCGCAGCTCGATCCGGTCGCTGACCTGGAGACCGTCGCTCTTGCGGGCGTCCTGAATGAGCCGCACGACCTCGCGCGCCCACCCCTCGGCCCGCAGCGTGTCGGACACCGTCAGGTCGAGCGCCACGGTTTCGCCCGCCGCCGTCGCCACGCCCCAGCCTTCAAGCGGCGTCTGCGTCACCACCAGGTCGTCCGCGGCCAGCAGGACCGGGCCGAGCTCCGGCACCTCGACGGTCGCCGATCCTCCGTCGGCCGAGACGGCGTGCGCCAGCGCGGCCGGGTCGGCCGCCCTGATCGCGGCCGCGACCGCCTGGGTCGATGCGCCGAACCGCTTGCCGAGCGCGCGGAACTCGGGCTTGACCGTATAGGTGACGAGCTCGCGGCCGACCGCGTCGAGCGGCTCGACCGCGTGCACGTTGAGCTCCTCCGCGATCAGGTCGCGCAGCTCGGCCGGGAGCGTCCGCGAAGCCGGCCGCGCCGGCCAGCGCCCGCCCGAGCGGCTGCCTGGTCCGGACCGAGGCCGCCGACCGGGCCGACCGGCCGAGCTCGACCAGCCGCCGCGCGAGCGCCATCTGCGCCGACAGGGACGGGTCGATCAGGTCGGCATCCCACGTCGGCCACGTCGCCAGGTGCACCGACTCGGGCGCGTCGGCGGGCCGCAGCACCCCCCACAGGTAGTCGGCCAGGAACGGCGTGATCGGCGCCATCATCGCCGTGACCGCCGCTAGCGCCGCGTGCAGGGTCGCGAACGCGGAGGCGCCGTCGGCCGACCCCGGGCCGTCCCAGAACCGCCGCCGCGACCGCCGGACGTACCAGTTGGACAGATCGTCGATCAGGCCGGCCAGCCGCCGCCCGGCCGTGGCCGTGTCGAATGCCTCGAGCGCGGCCGTGACGTCACGCACGCACGCGTGCACCTCCGACAGCAGCCACCGGTCGAGCAGCGGCCGGTCCGCCGCCGGCGGGGCCGACGCGGCCGCCTCCGGCGTCCAGCCGCCGCCGTCGCCGCCGTCGGCCGCGTTCGCGTACAGCACCAGGAACGACGCGGTGTTCCAGTAGGTGAGCAGCACCTTGCGCACGATCTCGTCGAGCACGTGCGGCCCGATCCGCCGGGGAGCCCACGGGGACCCGGAGGCGGCGAAGAACCAGCGCACCGCGTCCGCCCCGTGGGAGTTCATCAGCCCCATGGGCTCGATGACGTTGCCGAGGTGCTTGGACATCTTCCGGCCCGACTCGTCCATGACCAGCCCCAGGCAGACCACGTTCTCGTACGGGGAGCGCCCGAACACCAGCGTGCCCACCGCCATCAGCGAGTAGAACCAGCCGCGGGTCTGGTCGATCGCCTCGCAGATGAACTGGGCCGGGTAGGCCTGCTCGAACGAGGCCAGGTTGCGCAGCGGCGCGCCCCACTGCGCGAACGGCATCGACCCGGAGTCGAACCAGACGTCGATCACCTCCGGCGCCCGCGTCGCGGGCAGCCCGCACTCGGGGCACGGGAAGGACACGTCGTCCACGTAGGGCCGGTGCGGGTCAAGCCCGGACAGATCCTGGCCGGCCAGGCCGCCCAGCTCGGTGAGGGACCCGACACAGGTCACGTGGTCGGACGGGCAGGACCAGATCGGCAGCGGGGTCCCCCAGTAGCGGGTCCGCGACAGCGCCCAGTCCACGTTGTTCCGCAGCCACTCGCCGTACCGGCCGTTCTTGATCGTGGCCGGCTGCCAGTTGGTCTTCTCGTTCTGCGCCAGCAGCTCGTCCTTGATCGCGGTGGTCCTGATGTACCAGGACGGCAGCGCGTAGTAGAGCAGCACGGTGTTGCAGCGCCAGCAGTGCGGGTAGCTGTGCGTGTGCCGTTCAGACTTGAACAGCAGCCCCCGCTCGGCCAGGTCGGCGATCAGCGGCGCGTCGGCGTCCTTGAAGAACAGCCCGCCCACTAGCGGCAGGTCCTCCTCGAAGCGCCCGTCGGCCCGGACCGGGTTCACCACCGTCATTGCGTTGGCGCGGATCGCGGCCAGGTCGTCGGCGCCGAAGGCCGGCGCCAGGTGCACCAGGCCGGTCCCGTCCTCGGTGGTCACGAACGTGCCCGCCACCACCCGGTGGGCGTCGGGAATCTCCACCAGGTCGAACGGCCGCTGGTAGGACGTTCCAAGCAGCTCGGCCCCGCGCACGGTGGCGATCACGTGCCAGCCCTCGCCGAGCACCCGCGGCCAGAGGGCGTCGGCGACCACGACCTTGTCACCGTCGCCGCGCTCCTTGCCCGCCGGGACGTTGCCCTGCAGACCGCCGGACCGGCGGGCGACCACGTACTCGACCTCGGGGTGGACCGCCACCGCGGTGTTGGACACCAGCGTCCACGGGGTCGTCGTCCACACCAGCAGGTCCGCGCCGGCCAGGAGCGGGTTCGCCCCCGCGGGGAGCTTGGTGATCGGGAACCGGACCGTCACCGAGGGGTCGGCGACGTCCTTGTAGACGTCCGGCTGGCCCATCTCGTGGTCGGACAGCGCGGTCCCGCACCGCGGGCAGTACGGGCTGATCCGGAAGTCGCGGACCAGCAGCCCCTTGTCGTAGATCGACTTCAGCGCCCACCAGACCGACTCGACGTAGTCCGCGTCCATGGTCCGGTAGGCGGTGGACAGGTCGATCCAGTAGCCCATCCGCGTGGTCAGGGCCGCGAACGCGTCGACGTGGCGGAGCACGGACTCCCGGCACCGCTCGTTGAACTCGGCGACCCCGTAGGCCTCAATGTCCTTTTTGCCCGATAGGCCGAGTTCCTTCTCGACCGCGACCTCAACCGGCAGCCCGTGGCAGTCCCAGCCGCCCTTGCGGGCGACGTGGAACCCCTGCATGGTCTTGAACCGGGGGAACACGTCCTTGAAGACCCGCGCCTCGATGTGGTGCACGCCCGGCATCCCGTTCGCGGTCGGCGGCCCCTCGTAGAAGGTCCACCGGTCGGCCCCCTCGGTCTGCTTCAGCGAGGCGTCGAAGGTGCGCTGCCGGGTCCACCGGGCGAGCATCTCGTGCTCGATGGCGGGAAGGTCCGCCTGCGCGGGCAGTGGCGGCATCCCGCCGCCTGGCTTGCGCTCCATCAATTCCCCCCAGCGTTAACGGTTGGGCACAGCCAGACAGTACCGGGGACGCGCCCGATGTCAGAAACCGCCGTGGTATCAAGCGCTTTGCGCCGCTCGCGGCCGGGCGCCGGAAGTCATCGGGCTCACCGGGCGTTATACGGACGGCACGGCCCGGTTTCCGCCCAGAGCCGAACGATTTTGCGGGCGGGGCCGGCGCGCCGTATCCTCCGTTGTCTGTCCGAATCTCATGATCCGAGGAACCGACTATGACCGCTGCGCCGCACTCGAGCGCCGCCGAACTTCCGGTGCGGACTGGCGAAGCGCCGTGGACCGACGCCGAGCTGGCGGACCTACGCATCGAGCTCGAGAAGGAAGCGGCCGCGCTGCGCGCGGAGCTCGGCGAGGTGCAGGCCCACATTTCCGCCCATATCAGCGATATGGCGGCCGAGGCCGGGGACGACGAGGCCGACGCAAGCTCTAAGCTGTTCGAGCGGGAGCATGAGCTCGCGCTCAACAACAACACGCGCGAGCTGCTCGAGCAGACCGAGCATGCGCTCGCCCGGATCGAAGCCGGAACCTATGGAGTGTGCGAATCGTGCGGCAAGCCGATAGGGAAGGCGCGCCTGCAGGCGTTCCCGCGGGCGACCCTGTGCGTGGCGTGCAAGCAGCGCCAGGAACGCCGCTGACCCCTGCCGCTGGTTCGCCGGCGGCGGTCGCCCCGCGACCGGGCCTGCGGCGGCGCATCGGCGTGCTGGTCGCGATCGCGGCCTTCGTGCTCGCGGCCGACGTCGTCAGCAAGGCCCTGGTGGTCGCGCACCTGCGGGAGGATCAGCCGGTCCACCTGCTCGGCAACGTGCTGATGCTCTGGCTGACCCGCAACCCGGGCGCGGCCTTCAGCGTCGGCACCGGCGAGACCGTGGTGTTTACCGTGATCGCCTTCGGCGTCATCGTCTACATCGCCCGGACGGCCCGCAGGCTCTACTCGCTCGGCTGGGCGATCGCGCTCGGGCTGCTGCTTGGCGGCGCGATGGGCAACCTGACCGACCGGATCTTCCGCGCGCCGGGCCTGTTCCGGGGCGACGTGGTCGACTGGATCGCGGTGACGCGGTTCTACCCGATCTTCAACCTGGCCGACTCCGCGATCGTCTGCGGCGGCATCCTCACCGTCCTGCTCGCCATGCGCGGCCAGCACCTGGACGGAACTCGCGGCGACGCGGCCTCGGCGGCGACGCCGGCCGAGCCGTCCCCGACGGACGCGGAGCGGTGAGCTCCGGCGAGCGGCTGGTCCTCGTGCCCGAGGGCCTGGACGGAGAGCGGCTCGACGCCGCCATCGCCCGGATGTTCGGGGTGTCGCGGACCGGCGCGGCCGAGCTGATCGGCGACGGCAAGGTCCTCATCGACGGGAAGCCGACGGTGAAGTCCGACCGGGTGACGGCCGGCGCCGAGCTGTCGGTGACGCTGCCGCCCCCGCCCGGCGCCGCCGCGCCCGCCGTCCGGGCCGAGCCGGTGCCGGGGCTCGCGATCGTCTACGAGGACGACGACATCATCGTGGTGGACAAGCCGCGGGGGGTGGCGGCGCACCCGACCACGGGCTGGACCGGGCCGACGGTGACCGGCGGGCTGCTCGGCGCCGGGTACCGGGTGGCGACCTCCGGCGCGGCCGAGCGCCAGGGCATCGTGCACCGGCTCGACGCCAACACCACCGGCCTGATGGTGGTCGCCAAGAGCGAGTCGGCCTACAGCGCGCTCAAGCAGGCGTTTCGCGACCGCACGGTGTCGAAGACGTACCACGCGCTGATCCAGGGTCACCCCGACCCGCTCCGGGGCACGATCGACGCGCCGATCGGCCGCCACCCGTCGGGCGACGGCCGGTTCGCCGTCGTCGCCGACGGCCGCCCGTCGGTGACGCACTACGACACCCTCGAGGCGTTCCGCGCGGCGACCCTGGTGACCGTCGGCCTGGAGACCGGCCGCACCCACCAGATCCGTGTCCACATGACCGCAACCCACCACCCCTGCTGCGGCGACCTCCTCTACGGGGCGGACCCGAAGCTCGCCGCCCACCTGGGCCTGACCCGGCAGTGGCTGCACGCGGTCCGGCTCGCCTTCGAGCACCCGTCGACCGGCCGCGAGGTCATCTTCGAGTCGGCCTACGCCCCCGACCTCCAGCACGCCCTCGACGTCCTGGTGGCAGAAAGCTAGCCTCATGTGTCGGTATCTGACCGCGTCGATCGCGTCGGTCAAATGCGACGATGTGGGCGTGGAGATCTCTGCGCACATTGACGCGCTCGAGCGTGACGGGGCGCTGCTGGCCGACGCGGCGGAAGCGGCCGGGCTGCGGGCCGTCGTCCCCGGCTGCCCCGGCTGGCAGGTCCGGGACCTGGTCCGGCATCAGGCCTACGTCCACGACTGGGCCGCCCGGCACGTCCGCGACCGGTCGCCCGAGTTGATCGACGACAGGATCACCGAGCCGGACATCCTCGGCCGCGGCCCGGCCGACGCCGGCCTCATCGCCGCCTACCGCGACGGTCACGCGGCCCTGGTCGCGACCCTCCGCGACGCCGACCCGGACCTCGAGTGCGCGACGTTCATGCCCGCCCCGTCGCCGCTCGCGTTCTGGGCCCGCCGCCAGGCGCACGAGACCGCCATCCACCGCTACGACGCGCAGAGCGCGGCCGTGGTCGGCCCGCCGCGCCCGGCCGACGCCTTCGACCCGGCCTTCGCCGCCGACGGCGTCGATGAGCTGATCATGGGCTTCGCCGCCAGAAGGCGCTACCGCCCCAGCGCCGCCGCCGCCGGCGACGGCGACGGTGGCGACGGCGCGCGGTCGCTGGCCGTCCGCGCGCAGGACGCCGCAGGCGGCTGGCACGTCCGCCTCGACGACGGCGCCGTCGGCCCCCCGGTCAGCCGCCTGGACGGCCGCGACGACCCAGCCGCCGACTGCACGCTCCACGGCCCCGCGGCCGGCCTCTACGCGTTCCTGTGGAACCGCTCCGACGCCGCCCGGGCCGGCCTCACGATCACCGGCCGCCCGCACGTCCTGGCCACGTGGACCGACAGCGTCCGCGTCCGCTGGTAGCGGCGATGTCCAGCGCCGCGCCCAGCCCGCCCCAGCGAGCGGGGCCGTCCCCTGTCACCACGCCATCGACCCCCAACAGCTCCTGTCACCTACGCCAGCGATCCGAAACGCCTCCTGTCACCTACGCCACCGACCCGAAACGCCTCCTGTCACCTACGCCAGCGATCCGAAACGCCTCCTGTCACCTACGCCAGCGACCCTGATAGGCGATGTCGATGGCGTAGCCGACAGACCGCGCAACCTGTCGCTGGCGTAGCCGACCCCAAACGTCCGGAGATTGAAAAAGCCGTCAGCCAGATCAACGGGAGCGGATTGCCCGCTCCGGTCGACCCGGCTGACGGTTTCGGCGGCGCTACCGCCGCCGTGGAAGGGCTACGGCTGGACGAGCTGGTTGAACAGGTTGCGGTAGTCCTGCATCAGGTGCCGCAGCTGCTCGGTGTCCGAGAGCTCACCGGTGGTGGCCGGGCCGGTCCCGCCCGACCCGTTGTTGTCCCACTGGGTCCGCAGCGCGCGCTGCCGCTGCTGCAGGGAGCCGATGAGGGTCTGGGCCGCGTGCTCGACCAGCTCGGCCGCGTCCGCGACCGCCGCCCGCGGGTCGTCGACGAAGCCGGCCTGCGCCTGCTGCCAGCTCGCCCGCAGGTTGACCGAGTCGCCAAGCAGGGGCGCGTTGGGGTCGAAGTCGGGGGCCGAGGAGAGGGGCGCCTCGGCCACGGCGGTGTCGGCGACGGGCAGGTCGGTCACCGGGTCGCCCGCCTGGGCGGGTACCACCGGCACGTCGTCGGTCTCGTTGAGGGTCGGTGCGTTGGCATCCGGCACAACGGTGGCGGGAACGTCGTCGACCGGGGTAAACGTCGGCTGCGGGTCGTCGACCTCGGTCACGACCGCGTCGGAGCCGGCCGTGCCGTAGTCGGCGGCGCTGGAGTCGTACCCGGTGCCCTGCACGACCGGGGCGTCATCGTCGTCGAGGCCGTCCTCGTCGTCGCTGCTCACCACGGTGTCGTCGTCCAGGTCGTCGTCGTCGTGGTCGACGGCGCTGTCCGCGCTCCGGTAGCCGAACGGCCGCTCGTCGTCGGAGTCGCCGTCACCCGGCTGGCTGGTCCTGCTGGTTTCTACACTCATCGCTGAGTTTCCTTTCTCACGTGCGTTTCGTCTCACGTCTACGCTTGCGGGGCGTCAGCGCTCTCGCGCCGTCAGCGCTCTCGCGCCGTCAGCGCTCTCGCGCCGTCAGGGGGAATGAGCGGCTAGGACGACTGCTCGACCGCCGCCTGCTCGCGTCGGGAGAGCCGCGGCCGGCGCCGTCCGCCGGCGCGCCGATCAGGTCGTTGAACAGCGTGCGGTAGTCGAGCAGGGCCTGCCGGAAGTCCTCGGTCGACCCGTCCGCGGCCCGGTCCGTGGTGCGGAGCGCGCCCCGGTACCCGTCGAGGTACTTGCCGTGGTTGACCGACAGGTCGGCCAGCAGCTGCTCCCGGTCGCCGACCGGGTAGCCGACCTCGGCCGCGACTGCAGTTGACCAGTCCGGCCGCGGTCTGGGTGGCCTGCCGGGGGTTATCGATGAACTGCTCCTGGGCGGCTTCCCAGCGCGCTTCGTAGGCGGCCCGCTGCTCGGGGGAGAGCTCCTTGAGGCCGTATCCGGCCACGCGCTTCTGCCGCTTGGCGAACTCGGACCGGGCCTGGCGCGGTCCGACTTCCTTCACCAGCTGGTCATATTCCGGGCCGAACTGGCGGCGCTGTGAGGTCTGGCGGGCGATGAGCGCGCCCCCCACGACGATCACCGCCAAGACGATCACGATAATGACGATTGTCACGGGAACCTCTCTTCATCGGGGGCTTAGCGTCGTCCGACTGCCCGGCCCGGAAAGGGCTAAACCAAAGCGCATCCGCGATGCGCAGGCGGTCAGGTTCCCCGACTACGATCATGCGGGAAAGCGAGGTGGGAGCTCCCCGATGGCTACTGAGCCCGTATGGTCTTCCGAAGTCGACGCGCGGCCGTCGGTGTGGTCCGCCGTCGCCTGGTTCGCGGCGGCCGTCGCCGGCAGCGCCGTGCTCGGCCTGCTCGGCGGGTGGATCTGGGGCGAGGCGGCCCCCCGGGCGCTGCTGCAGGAGATCAGCACCGGGACGGCCGAGCTGATGAACGCCGAGACCCGCGCCTTCATCGGCGCCGACGCCTGGTTCTGCGGCATCGCGGTGGTCGCCGGGCCTGCTCACGGGCATCATCGGCTACCGCTTCTGCATCGCCAGGCACAGCGGCGGCTTCCGCGCCGTGATCGCGGCCGGCCTCATCCTCGGCGGCGTCGCGGGCGCGTTCGTCATGCTCTGGCTGGGCGAGCAGATCGGCCAGTCCGCCTACAACCAGCACCTCGCGTCCAGCGCCAACGGCACCGTCTTCCCGGAGTCGCTCACGCTCGGCGCCCGCAGCGCCCTGGCCTTCTGGCCGATGTTCACCGCGATCGCGATCCTGGTCGGCGAGTGGGGCTCTCGCCCCTCCCGATAGCAGACGTCAAGCCCCGCACGCACGAACCGGTGACCTTAGTCGTCATTGTGTTCCGTTAGGGGCCCCGCTCCGCGCACATTGAACGTCATTGTGTTCTAAAAGGGGCGCTATACGACCCGAACAGCACACGTTGACGCCCGAACGCCGCCGGCCTCAACCAGCGTGACCCGAGGGACCCGTGTGCCGACGCGCGCGCACGCCCCGCCACCGCGCGCCGCCACCCAGCAACATCAACGGGATAACAGCAAGAAGCGCGGAACGTGGACGGGCTCCGACCGACGATTGGGTGTACCTACCGTCGAATAGCGCCGGTAAGTACACCCAACGATGCCCCGGGTCCGCCCATCCCGAGATAACAGCAAGAAGCGCGGAGCGCTCAAGCTAACGGCTACGCCCGTCCCGTCGGCAACGGCGAGGCTGAGGCGGTGGGAGAGGCGGACGGGACGGCAGCGGATGGGGCCGTGGACGCCGCGGACGGCGACGCCGTCGGCGTGGCCGGGCTGTCCGTCGCCGACGGAACCGGCGTCGCCGAGGCGGCGGCGCACGCGGTCGGGGCCGGGGTCGGGCTGCCCGTCGCCGTCGCGCTGGGAATCGGGACGGGGGTCGCCGCGGCTGCGCTTCCCCGGGTGGGGACCGCGACCGGGCTGGCGCTCGCGTTGGCGCTGGCGGTCGGCACCGGCGTCGCGCAGGACGGCGCGGTGGGGGTCGCCGACGCGCTGGCGGTGGGGGCGGCGGTGGGGGCGGCCGGCGCCGCCGAGGGCTTGGCCGACTGGCCGGCGTGCGCGGCGTCGGTGCCGGCGGTGGCGGCCGATGCGCACCCGGCCAGCAGCGCCACCCCCGCCACGGTGCCAACCGCCCACGCCGCCGTCCCGCGCGTCCTTCGCGTACTGACCTTCATATGCTCCTCCTGGTAACGATCAGACCGACAGCGGAAGATACGTGCGGCGCACCGGAAAGTTGCGGCGTCCGGTCGGCAACCTTTTGCCCCCTCCGGCCGTATAAGCACGAGCGGGACTGCATCAGCCGGGCGGACACGCCCCGGACCCCCGAGGCGGAAAGGACGGCATTGGCACGCGGTGACGAGGAGTTCGTCGAGTTCGCCACGGCAAGCGCAGCCGGGTTGCGGCACGCCGCCTACCTGCTGACCGGGGACCGGCACGCGGCCGAGGACGCGGTCCAGGCGGCCCTGGTGCGGACCTACGCGGCCTGGCCGCGGGTGCGCCGCGACGACGCCTTCGCCTACGTCAGGCGGACCCTGGTCAACTACGTGACCGACCGGTGGCGGCGGAAGCTGAAGGAGTACCCGACCGACGAGCTTCCCGACCATCCGGCCGGCCGGGACTTCGCCGACGAGGTCGCGCTCCGGCAGTGGGTGACCGGCGCGCTCGCGACCCTCACCGCCAGGGAGCGCGCGGTGATCGTGCTGCGCTACCTGTTCGACCTGCCCGAGGCGGCCGTCGCCCGCGACCTCGGCATCACCGCGGGGACCGTGAAGTCCACCAGTTCGCGCGCCCTGGCCAAGCTTCGGGTGTCGGCCGAGGCCGAGGCGCAGGCCGAGACGGACGCGCAGGCCGGGGCGGACGCGCAGGCCGGGGCGAGCGCCTCGGCGATCGGAGGGGAGCGGCCATGACCGACCTCGACACCGACCTCCTGCGACGCGCGCTGCGCGCGTCACCCGAGCCCGAGCCGGCCTTCGACCCGGCCGCGATCATCACCCGGGGCCGTCGGCTGCGCTGGCGTCGCCGGGCGGCCGCGGCCGGCGGCGGCGTCTGCCTCGCCGCCGCCGTGTTCGGCGCGGTCACCGGGATCGGCCGCCTCACCGTGCCGTCACCGGGGCCGGGCCATCACCCGGTCGTCCCGGTCGGCCCGGCCGGCGCCAGCACCCGGCCGCGCCCCGTCCCGTCGCCCGTCCGCGACGGCGCCACGACATCGCCATCGCCATCGCCGTCGCCATCGGCCAGCGCCTCGCCCACCGCCATCCCGACCCGTCGCGCGTCAAGCTCGTCGACGCCGATCTCGACGACGCCGACGACGCCGACGACCGACCCGCCGACGCCGACGGCGACCGCGTCGGCCGCCGGCCTGACCCCCAGCGCCAGCCCGAGCAGCGCCGCCACCAGCGCCTCCCTTGACCAGCCGAGCGCCACGCCCACCGCAACCCGATAATCAGGTGCGGGCCTTCGTAGACTAGGCGGGTGACTTCGGACAGCGGGGCCAGTCCCGTTACCACCTACATTGACCTGCGCGGCCGGGGCGCGGCGGGCCTGACCCACGCCACCCTCGCCAGCGTGCTGCCCCGCGCCGCCCTCGACGTCGACCGCGCGGTCGACCTGGTCAGGCCGGTGACCGAGGACGTCCGCGTCCGCGGCGGCGTCGCCGTCCGCGAGTACACGAACCGGTTCGACGGCGTCGACCTTGAGCGCACCCGGGTGCCGCAGGACGTCATCGACAACGCACTCGACAACGCTGGACCCCGCGGTCAGGGACGCGCTCGAGGAGGCGGCCCGCCGCGCCCGGGTCGTCCACGAGGCGCAGCTCCCCGAGCGCAGGGACACCGAGCCCGCCCCCGGCCTGACCGTCTCCACCCGGTTCCTCCCGGTCGAGCGGGCGGGCGTCTACGTCCCCGGCGGGCTCGTCGCCTACCCGTCCTCGGTGGTCATGAACGTGGTCCCCGCGCAGGCGGCGGGCGTGGACGCAGATCGCGGTCGCGTCCCCGCCGCAGAAGGAGTTCGGCGGCCTGCCGCACCCGGCGGTGCTCGCCGCCTGCGCCCTCCTGGGCATCACCGAAGTCCACGCCGTCGGCGGCGCCCAGGCCCTGGCGATGTTCGCCTACGGCACCGACGAGTGCGCCCCGGTCGACGTGATCACCGGCCCCGGCAACGTCTACGTCGCCGCCGCCAAGCGGATCCTGCAGGGCGTCGTCGGCATCGACGGCGAGAACGGCCCGACCGAGATCGGCATCATCGCCGACCACACCGCCGACCCGGCCTTCGTCGCCGCCGACCTGATCGGCCAGGCCGAGCACGACGAGCTCGCCGCCTGCCTGCTGATCACCACCGACCCCGCCCTGCCCGCCCGGGTCGACGAGGAGCTGGCCCGCCAGCTCCCGGCCACCAGGCACCGCGAGCGAGTCGAGACCGCGCTCGCGCAACCAGGCCGGCTACGTCCTCGTCGACGACCTCCACGCGGCCCGCGCCGTCTCCGACGCCTGGGCGCCCGAGCACCTGGAGATCCAGACCGAGGGGGCGGAGAAGGTCGCGGCCGCCATCCGCAACGCCGGCGCGATCTTCGTCGGCCCCTACAGCCCGGTCTCCCTCGGCGACTACCTGGCCGGCTCCAACCACGTGCTGCCCACCGGCGGCACCGCCAGGCACACCAGCGGCCTGTCGGTCTATCCCTACCTCAAGGTCGTCAACGTGATCGAGTGCGACCGCGACTCCCTCACAGACGTCGCGCCGCGGGTCGACGCCCTCGGCGGCGCCGAGGACCTGGCCGCCCACGTCGCCGCCGTCCGCGTCCGCGTGCCCAAGACCGGGGGCTGAGCCCGGTGACCGCCACCCCGGCCAGCAAGCCGCTCCCGATCAGGGACGACCTCAAGGACCTGCACCCCTACGGCGCCCCCCAGCTCGACGTCACCGTGCAGCTCAACACCAACGAGAACCCCTACGGCCCCAGCGAAAGCCTCCAGAACGCGATCGCCGAGGCCGTGCGAAAAGTGGCAGGCACCCTCAACCGCTACCCCGACCGGGACGCGGTCGAGCTCCGCAGAGACCTGGCCGACTACCTCGGCCACGGCCTGACCGAGCAAAACACCTGGGCCGCGAACGGCTCCAACGAGGTCATCCAGCAGCTCCTGCAGGCGTTCGGCGGCCCCGGCCGGACCGCGCTCGGGTTCGAGCCGTCCTACTCCATGCACCCGCTGATCGCGCTCGCCACCTGCACCGAGTGGATCGCGGGCAGCCGCGACGCCGACTACGGCCTCAGCACGGCGGCCGAGCAGGTGGCGCGCCACCACCCCGACGTCACCTTCATCACCTCTCCGAACAACCCGACCGGCACCTCGGTCCCCCTCGCCCTCATCGCCGACGCCTACGACGCCACCGACGGCATGCTCGTCGTCGACGAGGCCTACGCCGAGTTCAGGCGGGACGGCACCCCGAGCGCGCTGACCCTGCTGCCGGGCCGGGAGCGCCTCGTCGTCTGCCGCACGATGTCCAAGGCGTTCGCCGCGGCCGGCACCCGCCTCGGCTACCTGGCGGCCGACCCGGCCGTGCCCGACGCGCTGCTGCGGGTCCGGCTGCCGTACCACCTGTCCACGGTGACCCAGGCGGTGGCGCGGACCGCGCTCGCGCACACCCAGGAGCTGCTGTCCAGCGTGCAGGCGCTCCGGGCCGAGCGCGACGCCCTGGTGGCGTGGCTGCGCGGCAGGGGCCTCACGGCGGCCGACAGCGACGCGAACTTCGTCCTGTTCGGGACGTTCGAGGACCGGCGCAAGGTCTGGCAGGGCCTGCTCGACCGGTCGGTCCTGATCAGGGAGACCGGCCCGGCCGGATGGCTGCGGGTCACGGTCGGGACCCCGCAGGAGATGAGCGCGTTCCGCGACGCGCTGACGGAGGTGCTTGGCCAGTGAGCAGCAGCGAAGGGTTCGCCCCGGGCAGCCGGGTGGGCCGGGTGGTCCGCGAGACCAAGGAGACGCAGCTCCTGGTCGAGCTCGACCTCGACGGCCCCGGCCCGGTCGAGGTCGAGACCGGCGTCCCGTTCTTCGACCACATGCTCAACCAGCTCGGCAAGCACGGCTGTCTCGGCCTCACCGTCCGCGCCAAGGGCGACACCGAGATCGACGCGCACCACACGGTCGAGGACACCTCGATCGCGCTCGGCCAGGCGCTGCGCGAGGCCCTGGGCGACAAGGCGGGCATCTCGCGGTTCGGCGACGCGCTCGTCCCGCTCGACGAGACCCTGGTCAGGGCCGCCGTCGACCTGTCAGGGCGTCCCTACGTGGTGCACGACGAGCCGGCCGGGATGTCGCCGATGATCGGCAGCTACGACACCACCCTGACCAGGCACATCTGGGAGTCGCTGGCGCACTCGGCCGGCATCTGCCTGCACGTCCACGTGCTCTACGGCCGCAACCCCCACCACATCGTCGAGGCCCAGTTCAAGGCCGTCGCCCGCGCGCTGCGGGCCGCCGCCGCCGCCGACCCGAGGTCCACCGGGGTTCCGTCCACGAAGGGCGTGCTGTAGCCGATGAGAAAAAAAGCGACAATCGATTTTCCCGAACGGACCCTGTCCTCCGCGTCGAGCGCCCCATGACCGCCACCATCGTGGCCCACGACCGGTCAGGGAACTCCCGCACCGCCGGACCGACCCTGTCCTCCGCGTCGAGCGCCCCATGACCGCGAAGGTGGTGGTCCTCGACTACGGCTCAGGGAACCTCCGCTCGGCCGAGCGGGCCCTCGACCGGGTCGGCGCCGACGTCACCGTCACCGCCGATGCCGGACGCCGCCCTCGACTGCGACGGCCTCGTCGTCCCCGGCGTCGGCGCGTTCGCCGCCTGCATGGCCGGCCTCCGCTCGGTCGGCGGCGACAAGCTCATCGCCCGCCGGGTCGAGCTCGGCCGCCCGGTCCTCGGCATCTGCGTCGGGATGCAGGTGCTGTTCACGGGCGGGGTCGAGCACGGCGTCGCCAGCGCCGGCTGCGCCGTCTGGCCCGGCACCGTCGAGCGGCTGGACGCCCCGGTGCTGCCGCACATGGGCTGGAACACGATCGCCGCCCCCGACCGCTCCGCCCTGTTCGCCGGGATCGAAGCCGGGCACCCGCTTCTACTTCGTGCACTCCTACGCCCTCCGGATGCGGGACGCGCAGCCGCTGCTCGACGAGGGCGCGACGATCACCGTGACCGAGCACGGCGAGCCGTTCGCCGCCGCCGTGGAAAGCGGCGTGGTCGCCGCCACCCAGTTCCACCCGGAGAAATCGGGCGACGCCGGCGCCCAGGTTCTCCGCAACTGGCTGGGCACCCTGTGACCCCCGTGGCCGCCCCATGACCCCGTTCCGGAATGCCGGGCGCCCGCACCGCCCCGGCATTCCGGGATCCAATCGGCTCCGCCGTCGTCCTGGCGTCGCGCCGACCTTCCCATCCTGTCGGCTGCGCCGCCGACCCTCCACCTCACCGGTGGATGGAGTCGATGGCGTAGGTGACAGGCTGACCATGTGACTGAGGAGACGCTGTGACACTCACATTGCTGCCAGCCGTCGACGTGGCCGGGGGGCAGGCAGTCCGCCTGGTCCAGGGCGCCGCCGGCTCCGAGACGTCCTACGGTGACCCGGTCGAGGCCGCCTTCGCCTGGCAGTCGGCCGGCGCGCAGTGGCTGCACCTGGTGGACCTGGACGCCGCCTTCGGCCGCGGTTCCAACGCCGACCTGCTGGCCGAGGTCACCGGCAAGCTCGACATCAAGGTCGAGCTGTCCGGCGGCATCCGCGACGACGAGTCGCTCGAGCGGGCCCTGGCGACCGGCTGCGCCCGGGTCAACATCGGCACCGCCGCGCTGGAGAAACCCGACTGGGTGGCCGGGATCATCGCCGCCCACGGCGAGAAGATCGCGGTCGGACTCGACGTCCGCGGCCGGACGCTCGCCGCCCGCGGCTGGACCCGGGAGGGCGGCGACCTTTACGAGACGCTCGCCCGCCTCGACGCCGAGGGCTGCGCCAGGTACGTGATCACCGACGTCCTCAAGGACGGCATGCTCCGCGGGCCTAACCTGGACCTGTACCGCGACGTCTGCGCCCGCACCGACGCCCCGGTCGTCGCCAGCGGAGGCGTCTCCTCCCTGGACGACCTGCGCGCGCTGGCCTCGCTGACCGGGCTCGGGGTGGAGGGCGCGATCGTCGGCAAGGCCCTCTACGCCGGGGCGTTCACGCTGGCCGACGCCCTCGCGGCGGTGGCCGGCATGAGCGAGCCTGCGCGTGAATCAGGAAGCACAGTGTCCCGGCGAATGCCGCCGACGAGCGCCAGCGAGGAGGTGTCATGAGTGCGGCGCGCAAGCGGGTGACCTCGGGCGTGCCGTTCGAGCAGTCCGTCGGGTACAGCCGGGCGGTCGCGGCGGGCGAGTTCATCTTCGTCAGCGGGTGCACCTCGATCTCCCACGGCAAGATCGTCTACGAGGGCGACCTCGCCCGGCAGACCGAGCAGGCGCTGCTGAACGTCAGCGCGGCCCTCGAGCAGTTCGGCGCCAGCCTGGCCGACGTGGTCCAGACCCGGGTGTACGTCACCGACATCTCCCGCTGGGACGAGGTCGGCGAGGCGCACCGGCTCGCGTTCGAGCTGGCGCCGCCGGCCACCACCATGGTTCAGGTGTCCGCCCTGCTCGACCCGCGGCTGCTGGTCGAGGTGGAGGCGGTGGCGCACCGCGAGGGCGGCCTCGACGCCGACGAGGAGGAGCCGGACGACTCCGAGGCGCCCCCGGACGCGATCCGGCTGGACGATCCGAGCCCGGACGACACCATATGACGGTCGCGGTGCGGGTCATCCCCTGCCTCGACGTCGACGGCGGGCGGGTGGTCAAGGGGGTCAATTTCGAGAACCTGCGGGACGCGGGCGACCCGGTCGAGCTGGCCGCTCGCTACGACGCCGAGGGGGCCGACGAGCTCACGTTCCTCGACATCACCGCGTCCAGCGGCGGCCGGGCGACCATGTACGACGTCGTCCGGCGGACCGCCGAGCAGGTCTTCATCCCGCTGACGGTGGGCGGCGGGGTGCGGTCCACCGCCGACGTGGACGCCCTGCTCCGGGCGGGCGCGGACAAGGTCGGGCTGAACACCGCCGCCGTCGCCCGCCCGGAGCTGCTGGCCGAGGCCGCCCGCCAGTTCGGCTCGCAGTGCGTGGTCCTGTCGGTGGACGCCCGCCGGGTCTCCGGCGGCGCCCGGCCGACGCCGAGCGGGTTCGAGGTCACCACCCACGGCGGCCGCACGGGTACCGGCATCGACGCCGTCGAGTGGGCGCGCCGCGCGACCGACCTCGGCGCGGGCGAGATCCTGCTCAACTCGATGGACGCCGACGGCACCACGGCCGGCTTCGACACCGAGCTCATCGCCCTGGTCCGCGCCGCCGTCAGCGTCCCCGTGATCGCCAGCGGCGGCGCCGGGACCCTGGCCCACTTCCCGCCCGCGATCGCGGCGGGCGCCGACGCGGTGCTGGCCGCGAGCGTCTTCCACTTCGGCACCCTCCGCATCGGCGAGGTCAAGCAGACCCTCCGCGCGGCGGGCCTCCCGGTCCGGTAACGCGTTCGCCCGGGCGGCGCCGAACCTCACCGTCTCCCGAAGAAGGACAACCGCTGGCCAACGGTGCCGTGGCCGATGTCGGTGCCGTCCCACACGATGAAGCGCTGCCCGGACTGGAAGCATCCGGCGGCGTCGTCGTCGGGGACGGAGATGGTGACCGAGACGCCCCGGTCGCCTGGCACCAGCGGGCGGCCATCGGCGGTGTAGATGACGGCGGGGAAGTACTGGTCGCTGGTGGGCCGCAGACAGGAAGGCGCGTGCACCATGAGACCGGGAACCCCGCTCAGGTACTGCCTTCTGGACCGCCCGGCGGCCTCCAGGGTGACGACGGCCGAGAACCTGAACCGATGCCAGGTGCCCGCGGCCCGGTGCCGCTTCCGCCGCGGCCGTTCCTCGGCCCCGCCGTCGCCGACCTCGGCCCGGGGTTGCGGCACGGCCAGCACCTGGCCTGCCTCCTCCGGATCGAAGTCCGGGCGGGTGCCGTACAGCGGGTCCCGCCGCGACCTCTTGTCATGGCAGTTCGGGCACTCGACGTTCCCGCTGACCGGCGCCTCGCACGAGACGCCGTGGTACCGGTAGAAGGAGCGGACGTCGCCTGCGTCGTCGACCGCCTCGCTGACCTGGTAGTCCTCGGTCCATCGGGCACCGCATCGCGCGCACGTGAACAGATAATATTCGACAGAAGTTTCTATGGCCACCTCGACCTCCGGTCGCTCGCAGTGGCATTCCTACCTGCTGTCGTTCCCAGCCAGGCCGCGCCTAGTCAGCCGGATACGATCCGCCCCGGCGCGAGCGTCGCGCCGGGGCGAACGGGGGCTGGCGGCCGTCACTCGGCGGCGACCCCGATACCGCCGGCCGCCATCGCGGCCCCGACGATGCCGGCGTCGTTGAGCAGCTTGGCGGGCACAATGCGGGCCTGGACGCCGGTCAGCAGCGGCACCCACTTCTCCGACTCCTTGCTGATCCCGCCGCCGACGATGATCAGCTCGGGGGAGACCAGCGCCTCCACGTGCTGGAGGTACTCGGAGACCCGCTCGGTCCACTCCTTCCAGCCCCAGCCGTGCTCGATCTTGCCGTGCTCGGACGCGCGCTTCTCCGCGTCCTTGCCCCGGATCTCCAGGTGCCCGAACTCGGTGTTGCGGACCAGCAGGCCGCCGGTGAACAGGGCCGAGCCGACCCCGGTGCCGAACGTGAGCAACAGCACGGTTCCCTGCACGCCCTTGCCCGCGCCGAACGTCATCTCCGCGACCCCGGCCGCGTCGGCGTCGTTCAGCATCACCACGTCGGTGCCGATCGCCTTGCTGAACAGCGCCGCCGCGTTGGTGCCGATCCACGTCTTATCGACGTTGGCGGCGCTGCGGATAGTGCCGCTGATCACCACGCCCGGGAAGGTGGCCCCGACAATCTCGCCGTTCTGGGGGAACGAACCCGCAAGTTCCCGCACCACGTCGGTGACCGCCTCCGGCGTGGCGGGGCGCGGGGTCGCGATCTTCTTCCGGTCGGCGAGCAGCTTCCCCGTCTCCAGGTCGACCGGCGCGCCCTTGATCCCGGTCCCGCCAATGTCGATCCCCAGTGCCTGCATCGTCAGTGTCCTTCCCTAGCTAGGTGCCTGCGGCCCACCTCAGGGTTTCCCCTGAGTCTTCCCGGAGGTTGCTGGCCGCCGATCACTTCTACCCTCAACGCGACTATTATCGATGTTGCCCAAGCAGAAAGGGGCACGGTCATGAGTCTGCTCAAGGTCGCCGCCGTCGTGGTCGGCGGGATCGTCGTGTTTTTCGCGCTTAACTTCGTCTGGCACGCACTGCTCGCCCTGGTTACCACCCTCGTTATCGTGGCGATCATCGCAGGCGGTGGGTACGTCGCGTACAAGGTAGTCGGCGGTGGCCGACGGCGCGAGATCAAGCGCGGGCGGTACTGAGCCGCGCTGCGGTACTGACGGGCACCGGCCGAGCTACCGTCGCCAGGCCATCAGCTTGGCGACGGCCTCCTCGGGGCCGTCGAACGTTACCTTCGCCGCGCTCACCCGGCCCATTGACCACAAGGTCAATTCGGCCGGGGTGCCGGCGACGGTGACCGGCTGGGCCGCGGTCTTGGCGATGATCGCGGGCGCGCTTGCGTCCGCGCGGGCCAGCACCACCCCGGTCGGCGCGCTCCGCAGGAACATCCGGGAGCTCTTCAGGCGCTTCCACAGCGCCTCCGACAGGCCGGGCGACAGCTCCCGCGCGGTCCAGCCCTCCGCCCCGCGCCGCACGTCCTCGTGGTGCACGAAGTACTCGACGGTGTTGGCGGCGGCGTCCGCCCCCGGGAGCGCGAACGGCGACAGCCGGGGCGGGCCGGACCTGAAGATCGTGATGAGCTCCGGGTAGGAGTACCGGTCCAGGTACCGCCGCTGCACCCCGGCGGTGTACCCCGCCAGCGGGCCGCCGATCATCCCCAGGCCCGCGTCGGGCCGCCGTTCCCTGACCACCACGTGGGCCGCGAGATCCCTGGTCTGCCAGCCCGCGCACAGCGTGGGCGCGTCGGGGCCGGTCTCTTCGAGCAGTGCCGCGAGCGCACGCCGCTCGTCCTGCGAGTAGGTCACGGTGAGATCGTAGGCTGTAACGGTGTCGCCCGGCGCGGGGGCACCTCCGAGCTCCCGAAGCAAGCAGAACAGAAAAGGTGTCAAAGATGGCTGACGCGGTGCGCCCGTCGAATCTGGACCCGAAGATCGCCGCCCGGCTCAAGCGCGACGCGAACGGCCTGGTGGCCGCCGTGGCGCAGCAGCACGATACCGGCGAGGTGCTGATGGTCGCCTGGATGGACGACGAGGCGCTGCACCGCACGCTCACCACCGGCCGCTGCACCTACTGGTCGCGCAGCCGCCAGGAGTACTGGGTCAAGGGCGAGAGCTCCGGGCACCAGCAGTGGGTCAGGTCGGTCGCGCTCGACTGCGACGGCGACGCTGTCCTGATCAAGGTGGACCAGGTCGGGGCCGCCTGCCACACCGGCGACCGCACCTGCTTCGACGCCGACGTGCTCGACGCCGCCCTGGGTCTACGGCCGGCGGCGGCCCATGACTAGCCCCAAGCGCCAGTACGGGTACGCGCTGCTGACCGGGGCGGTCGGCGCCGGGCTGATACTGCTCGCCCTGCGCGCGCAGTGGGCGCAGGCCGTCTTCACCCCGCAGAAGCCGCTGACGGCCGAGGTCGTCAGCGTGTCCGGCAATGACCTGGTGCCGCTGGCCGAGGCGCTCGCGCTGGCGGCCCTGGCGGGCCTGGTCGCCGTGATCGCGACCAGGGGGGTGGCCCGCCGCGCGGTCGGGGCGCTGCTGGCGCTGTTCGGCGCGGGCGCCGGGGCGGCCGTGCTGACCGCCGTGACCGCCAAGACGGTGGTCTCGGTGGCGGCGGGCAAGGTCGCCTCGCCCGAGTCCGCGGCTCTGTCCGGCACCGCCGCGGGCTCGACGACCAGCGGCTCCTCGGGCAGCGGGACGCTCGTCGTTAGCAACGCGACCGGGCACGCGATCATGAGCGGCACCCCGTGGCAGGCGGCGGTGATCGTCGGCGCGCTCCTCATCTTCGCGGCCGGCCTGGCGACGGCCCTGCGGGGCCAGGACTGGCCGGTGATGTCCGCCCGCTACGACGCGCCGGGCGCCCGCGACGCGGCCGCGGGCCGACGGCGCGGCAGGCCGGGGGGGAGCCGCCCGGCCTTCCGACGCGGCGTCGATGTGGGAGTCGCTCAACGGCGGCGAGGACCCGACCGAGGACGACCAGGACGACCCGGCCGACGCGGCAACGCGAAGGTAAGCGCTAGGCATTGCTAAGGCAAACTCAAGGGGGGTCCGCTAAGGCGGGTTCCGGCGACGGCTAGCATCGGTGGCGCAACATTTCCGGTTTGAGGAGACGGCGGAATCGCTGTGAGTGTGCTCGACGAGATCCTCGAAGGGGTGCGTGCCGATCTCGCCGATCGGCAGCGAAGCGTCTCGCTTGAGCAGCTGAAGGATTTGGCGAAGCGCGCCCCGTCCCCCCGGGACGCGCTGGCGGCGCTCAAGGCGGACGGCGTCAGCGTCATCGCCGAGGTCAAGCGGGCCAGCCCGTCCCGCGGCGCGATGGCCGCGATCGACGACCCGGCCGCCCTGGCAGCCGACTACGAGGCCGGCGGCGCCGCCGTGATCAGCGTGCTGACCGAGCAGCGGCGGTTCGGCGGGTCGCTCGACGACCTAACCGCGGTCCGCCGGTCGGTGCAGATCCCGGTGCTGCGGAAGGACTTCGTGGTGAGCGCCTACCAGCTCTGGGAGGCGAGGGCCCACGGGGCCGACCTGGCGCTGCTGATCGTGGCCGCGCTCGAGCAGAGCGCGCTCGTCTCGCTGGTGGAGCGGGCGCTCTCGATCGGGCTGCTGCCGCTGGTCGAGGTGCACGACGAGGCAGAGCTCGACCGGGCGGTGGACGCGGGCGCCACCGTCATCGGGGTCAACGCGCGGAACCTGGCCACCCTGGACGTGGACCGCTCGGTCTTCACCCGGCTGGCGCCGCGCATCCCCGAGGGGATCGTCAAGATCGCCGAGTCGGGCGTCCGCGGCCCGCACGACCTGCTCGCCTACGCCGCCTCGGGGGCGGACGCGGTGCTGGTGGGCGAGTCGCTCGTCACCGAGAAGGACCCGCGGGCGGCGGTGGCCGACCTGGTGACGGCGGGATCGCACCCGGCCCTGCGGGGCGAGCGGGGCCTGCCGGGCTGACGCGGCGGCCGCGATAAGGTGTGCGGGTGAGTACCGCACCCGCAGAACCTGATATCTCCCCAGTTCCCGATACGTCCGGGCACTTCGGCGTCTACGGCGGCCTGTTCGCGCCCGAGTCGCTCATGGCGGCCATCGAGCAGCTGGCCAAGGAGTACGAGGCGGCGCGGACCGACCCGGAGTTCATCGCCGAGCTGGCGGACCTGCTCGCCAACTACGCCGCCCGGCCGACGCTGGTCAGCGAGGCGAAGCGGTTCGGGGCGGAGTTCTGCGGCGGCGCGCGGGTGCTGCTCAAGCGCGAGGATCTCGCGCACACCGGCAGCCACAAGATCAACAACGTGCTCGGCCAGGTGCTGCTGACCAAGCGAATGGGCAAGACCCGGGTGATCGCGGAGACCGGGGCCGGCCAGCACGGCGTGGCGACCGCGACCGCCTGCGCCCTGCTCGGCCTCGAGTGCGCGGTCTACATGGGCGAGGAGGACACCCGGCGGCAGGCGCTGAACGTGTCGCGCATGCGGATGCTCGGCGCCGAGGTCATCCCGGTCACCGCCGGCACCCGGACGCTCAAGGACGCGATGAACGAGGCCTTCCGCGACTGGGTGACCACGGTCGAGACCACGCACTACTGCATCGGCTCGGTCGGCGGCCCGCACCCGTTCCCGATGATGGTCCGCGACTTCCAGCGAATCATCGGGGTGGAGGCCCGCCAGCAGGTCCAGGACATCGCCGGCCGTCTGCCGGACGCGGTCGTCGCCTGCGTCGGCGGCGGCTCCAACGCGATCGGCGTCTTCCACGCCTTCATCCCCGACCAGGCCGTCCGGCTCATCGGCTGCGAGGCGGGCGGTGACGGCGACGGCAGGCCCGAGCGGACCGCCGCCACGCTCACCCTCGGCTCGCCCGGCGTGCTGCACGGCATGCGCACCTACCTGCTCCAGGACGACGAGGGCCAGACCCTCGACACGCACTCGATCTCGGCCGGCCTTGACTACCCGGGCGTCGGCCCCGAGCACGCCTGGCTGAAGGACACCGGCCGCGCCGAATACCGGTCGGTCTCCGACGCGGAGGCGATGGAGGGGTTCGCGGCGCTGTGCAAGACCGAGGGGATCATCCCCGCGCTCGAGTCCTCGCACGCGGTCGCGGGCGCGATGGCGCTCGGCCGCGAACTCGGCCCCGGCGCGCTGATCCTGGTGAACCTGTCCGGTCGCGGCGACAAGGACGTGGCCACCGCGTCCGCCTACTTCGGCGTGTGAGGGCCAACACGATGAGCACCGTAAGCACCGCCTTCGAGAAGGCACAGGCCGAGGACCGCGCCGCCCTGGTGGGCTACCTCCCGGCCGGCTTCCCCGACAAGGAAACGGCGATCCGCGCCGCCCTCGCCATGTGCGACGCGGGCGCCGACGTCATCGAGGTCGGGCTGCCCTACTCCGACCCGCTGATGGACGGCCCGGTGATCGCGGACGCGGTCTACCACGCGCTCAAGGGCGGCACCCGGATCGCGGACGTCCTCGACACGGTCGCCGCGATCGCCGACGCGGGCACTGCCGCCCTGGTCATGACCTACTGGAACCCGGTCGACAAGTACGGCCCGGACGCGTTCGCGCGCGACCTCGCCAGCGCGGGCGGGGCCGGCCTGATCACCCCGGACCTGACCCCCGAGGAGGCCGGGCCCTGGCTCGCGGCCTCCGACCACCACGGTCTGGACCGGGTCTTCCTGGTCGCGCCGTCCTCCACCCCGGCCCGCATCGAGCAGATCACCAAGCTCTGCCGTGGCTTCGTCTACGCCGTCAGCCTGATGGGCATCACCGGCACCAAGGAGGCCGTCAGCTCGGTCGCCGGCGGCACGGTGGCCCGGATCCGCGAGCACACCGATTTGCCGGTGGCGGTCGGACTCGGCGTCAACACCCGCGACCAGGCGGCCGAGGTGGCCGCCTTCGCCGACGGCGTGATCGTCGGCTCCGCCTTCGTCCGCCGCCTCGCCCAGGCCCCCGGCCCCGACGAGGCGGTCACCGCCGTCCGCGCCCTCACCGCCGACCTGTCAGAAGGCGTCCGCCGCTCCCGATAACCGATGCCCCCGGCCAGCCCGCCACCCCACCGCACCGCGTTCTGGCCCTGGGGCCCACCGGGCTACTTCTAGCGGGCCTGTGGCCCCCAGGGCTACAACGTCGGCCCGCTCCGCGCAGATAACAGCAAGAAGCGCGGAGCGCGGGCTTGGCGGGTAATGTCCTGGTATGCCCCGGGGTCCTCTGGCGTCCATTCCCAGCCCAGCGCGCTCAGTCTGGCACTGGGGGCCGGTTCCGCTGCGGGCGCAGGAACTGGCGATCGTGGCCGGCATCGTCGTCGCGATCGTCGTCGCCGACCGCCGGTACCGCAACGCGGGCGGGCCGCGCGGCGTCATCACCGACGTCGCCGCCTGGGCGGTGCCGGCCGGGCTGATCCTGGCCGCCGTCGGCGAGCTCGCCGCCCGGGCGCACGGGGTGCCGTGGCCGGCCACCCGCACCGCCGACTCGATCCTCGGCTTCCCCGGCGCGGTCGCCCTGGGGACGCTCGCCGCGTGGTACGCCTGCCGCCGAGTGCGGTCGCCCGACCGGGTCAAATTCGCGCCGGTGCTCGCGGCCGCCGCCCCCGCGATCGCGTTCGGCAACGCCGTCGCCCAGCTCGGTGAATGGCTGACCCAGCAGGGATTCGGCCGCCCCTCGTCGCTGCCGTGGGCGGTCGCGATTTCGCCCGCGCACCGCCCGCTCAGCTATGAGAACTTTGCCACGTTTACCCCCATCTTCTTGTACCAAGCGATATGGGACGTAACAGCGGGTATCGCGGTCATCGTCATCGCCCGGCGGCTCGAGCTCTCCGGCGACCGGGTCTTCGCCCTCGGCGCGATCGCCTACGCAGTCGGCGGTTTCGCTCTATTTTGGCTGGGTATCGGTCATCTACCGATCATCCTGGGACTGCGCGCCGGAGAGCTAGGGGACGCCGCGGTGCTCGTCGGAGCAGTCGCCTACCTGGTTCGCACCCACCGCACGCGCACCAGAACCATCCAGGGCCCTCACAGGCCGGCTCTGGAAAGGGATACACCAGTCATGTAATCTCTACGTAACTTACGTGTAGCAGCAGGGCCAATGTCGTCCCCACATGCAGCAGCAGCATTTCAGTGGAGATATGACGACAGGAGTTTTGATGGTGCCTGC
Source organism: uncultured Actinomycetota bacterium (assembly GCA_963836195.1). Lineage (GTDB taxonomy): Bacteria > Actinomycetota > Actinomycetes > Streptosporangiales > Streptosporangiaceae > Trebonia. The sequence goes on from CAWIIX010000033.1 coordinate 304,381, forward strand.
CGCGTCGGACGGACTATACGACAGCCGTTTCGAACACGACGCCTGTGGTGTGGGTTTCGTCGCCGATCTCGCCGCCAGGGGCGGCCATGACGTGGTGGCGAGCGCGCTGCGCGTCTTGTGCAATCTTGAGCACCGGGGAGCCGCCGGAGCGGACCCGGACACCGGCGACGGCGCCGGCATTCTGACTCAGCTGCCGCACGCGTTCTTCCGGGAAGTGGCCGGGTTCAGCCTCCCCGAGGCCGGCGGCTACGCCGCCGGCCTCGTGTTCCTGCCGACCGACGCGACCGAGCGGGCGGAGGCCTGCGCCGGGATCGCCGACCTGGCCGACGACGAGGGGCTGACCGTCCTCGGCTGGCGCGACGTGCCGGTCAACGAGACCGCCTGCGGCGCGGGCGCCCGCGAGGCGCTGCCCTACCTGGCCCAGGTGTTCGTGGCGGGGGAGGCGGGCGAGACCGGGCTGACCCTCGACCGGATGGCCTTCTGCCTGCGCAAGCGGGCCGAGCACACGCTCAGCGTGTACTTCGCCTCGCTCTCCTCGCGCACCATCGTCTACAAGGGCATGCTGTCGGCGCCGCAGGTGGGGCCGTTCTTCCCCGATCTGTCCGACGACCGGTACGCGTCCAACCTCGCCCTCGTCCACTCGCGCTTCTCCACCAACACGTTCCCGTCCTGGCCGCGCTCGCACCCCTACCGGTACGTCGCCCACAACGGCGAGATCAACACCGTCCAGGGCAACAGGAACTGGATGCGGGCCCGCGAGGCCATGCTCGACTCCCCGCTGATCCCGGTCTCGAAGTCGGGCCAGGGGATCGAGCGGCTGTTCCCGATCATCGACCCGGAGGGCTCGGACTCCGGCTCGTTCGACGAGTGCCTGGAGCTGCTCCACCTCGGCGGCCGGTCGCTGCCGCACGCGCTGCTGATGATGATCCCCGAGCCGTGGGAGAACCACGACGAGATGGACGTCAAGCGCCGCGCGTTCTACCAGTTCCACTCGACGCTGATGGAGCCGTGGGACGGCCCGGCCCTCATCGCCTTCACCGACGGCGCCGTGATCGGCGCGGTGCTCGACCGCAACGGTCTGCGGCCGGGCCGGTACTGGGTCACCAGCGACGGCCTGGTCGTGCTGGCGAGCGAGGTCGGCGTGCTCGACATCGAGCCCGCCCGGGTGGTGCGCCGCGGGCGGCTCCAGCCTGGCCGGATCTTCCTGGTCGACACGGCCGCGGGCCGCCTGATCGAGGACGAGGAGGTCAAGACCGAGCTGGCCGCCGACCACCCGTACGCCGACTGGCTGCACGCCGGGCTCGTCCACCTCGACGACCTGCCCGACCGCGAGCGCCAGGTGCCGACCGCGTTCGACCTGATGACCAGGCAGCGCGCCTACGGCTACACCGAAGAAGAGCTGCGCCTCATCCTGTCCCCGATGGCGCGGACCGGGGCCGAGCCGATCGGGTCGATGGGCACCGACACACCGGTGGCGGTCCTGTCGGACAAGCCGAGGCTGGTGTTCGACTACTTCACCCAGCTGTTCGCGCAGGTCACCAACCCCCCGCTGGACGCGATCCGCGAGGAGCTGGTCACCTCGCTGTCGACCACCACCGGTCCCGAGCAGAACCTGCTCGAGCCGAGCCCGGCCTCTTGCCGCCAGATCGTGCTGCCGTTCCCGGTAATCGGCGAGCAGGACCTGGCCAAGCTGGTGCACATCAACGACGAGGGAAACCTGCCCGGCTTCGCTGGTCACGTGATCGACGGGCGATTCGATCCCGACAGCGGCGGCGAGGGACTGCGGCGGCGGCTGGCCGAGATCTGCGCCGAGGTCAGCGCCGCGATCGAGTCGGGCGCGCGCCTGATCGTCCTCTCCGACCGGGACAGCCTCGGGACCGGCCTGGTGCCGATTCCGTCGCTGCTGCTCACCGGCGCGGTCCACCACCACCTGATCCGCGAGAAGACCAGGACCCGGGTGGGCCTGATCATCGAGTCGGGCGACGCCCGTGAGTGCCACCACGTCGCGCTGCTGGCCGGCTACGGCGGCGCGGCCGTCTGCCCCTACCTGGCGATCGAGACCGTCCGCGAGCTGGCCGCCCAGGGCGAGCTCGGCGGCGTCACGCCCGACAAGGCCGAGGCCAACCTGATCAAGGCCCTCGGCAAGGGCGTGCTCAAGATCATGTCCAAGATGGGCGTGTCCACCATCGCCTCCTACACCGGGGCGCAGATCTTCGAGGCGATCGGCCTCGGCGACGACGTCATCGCCACCTGCTTCAAGGGAACGTCATCCCGGCTCGGCGGCGTCGGATTCGATGTTCTCGCGCAGGAGGCGGCGCGCCGCGCCGCCGTCGGCCATGGCGGCCCCGGCCTCGCCCACCGGCAGCTGGAGACCGGCGGCGAGTATCAGTGGCGGCGCGAGGGCGAGCCGCACCTGTTCAACCCGGAGACCGTCTTCAAGCTCCAGCACGCGACCCGGAGCCGCCGCTACGAGATCTTCAAGGAGTACACCGCCCTGGTCGACGACCAGGCGGCGAAGCTGGCCACGCTCCGCGGCCTGCTCAGGATCAAGGGGATCGACGAGGGCGAGGCGGAACCGCGGACCGTTCGAAAAATTGCTCTTGATGAAGTTGAATCTGTCTCTTCGATCGTGAAGCGGTTCGCCACCGGGGCCATGTCCTACGGCTCGATCTCGGCCGAGGCGCACGAGACCCTCGCGATCGCGATGAACCGGCTGGGCGCGCGGTCCAACACCGGCGAGGGCGGCGAGGACGCCGACCGGTTCTTCCCCGACCCCAACGGCGACCTCCGGCGGTCGGCCGTCAAGCAGGTGGCGAGCGGCCGGTTCGGGGTGACCAGCGAGTACCTCGTCAACGCCGACGACCTGCAGATCAAGATGGCGCAGGGGGCCAAGCCGGGCGAGGGCGGCCAGCTGCCGGGAAACAAGGTCTACCCGTGGATCGCCAGGCACCCGGCACTCGACCCCCGGCGTCGGCCTGATCTCGCCGCCGCCGCACCACGACATCTACTCGATCGAGGACCTGGCCCAGCTCATCCACGACCTGAAGAACGCCAACCCGGCCGCCCGGGTGCACGTCAAGCTGGTGGCCGAGGTTGGCGTGGGCACGGTCGCGGCGGGCGTCTCCAAGGCGCACGCGGACGTCGTGCTGATCTCCGGGCACGACGGCGGCACCGGCGCCGCCCCGCTGACCTCGCTCAAGCACACCGGCGCGCCCTGGGAGCTCGGCCTGGCCGAGACCCAGCAGACGCTGCTGCGCAACCGGCTTCGGGACCGGATCACGGTCCAGGTGGACGGCCAGCTCAAGACCGGCCGCGACGTGATCATCGCGGCGCTGCTCGGCGCGGAGGAGTTCGGGTTCGCGTCGGCGCCGCTGGTGGTCTCCGGCTGCATCATGATGCGGGTCTGCCACCTGGACACCTGCCCGGTCGGCGTCGCCACCCAGAACCCGGAGCTGCGCAAGCGGTTCTCCGGCCAGCCGGAGTTCGTGGTCACGTTCTTCGAGTACATCGCCGAGGAGGTCCGCGAGTACCTGGCGGCGCTCGGCCTGCGGTCGCTCGAGGAGGCCGTCGGCCGGGTCGACCTGCTCGACAGCGCCCGCGCGGTCGCGCACTGGAAGGCGGCCGGGCTCGACCTCGCGCCGGTGCTGCACGCGCCCGAGCAAGACGGGCCGCTGCACCAGACCATCGACCAGGACCACGGCCTGGACCGGGCCCTCGACAACACCCTCATCCAGCTGGCCGAGGGCGCGCTCGAGGAGGCCAGGCCGGTCCGGCTCGAGCTGCCCATCCGCAACGTCAACCGCACCGTCGGGACCATGCTCGGCTACGAGGTGACGAGGCGGTGGGGCGGCGAGGGGCTGCCGCCGGACACGATCACGGTCGCGTTCACCGGGTCGGCGGGCCAGTCGTTCGGCGCGTTCCTGCCCCGCGGCATCACGCTCCGGCTGACCGGCGACGCCAACGACTACCTGGGCAAGGGGCTGTCGGGCGGGCGGCTGGTCGTCGCGCCCGCGGCCGACTCGCCGTTTGACGCGGAGACCCAGGTCGTCGCCGGGAACGTGATCGGCTACGGCGCCACCGCGGGCGAGATCTTCCTCCGGGGCAAGGTCGGCGAGCGGTTCTGCGTCCGCAACTCCGGCGCCCTCGCCGTCGCCGAGGGCGTCGGCGATCACGGCTGCGAGTACATGACCGGCGGCCGGGTGGTCGTGCTCGGGCGGACCGGGCGGAACTTCGCCGCCGGCATGTCCGGCGGCGTCGCCTACGTGCTCGACCTCAACCCGATCAGGCTCAACCGGGAGATGGTCGACGTCGACCCGCTCGATGACGCCGACGTGAAGTTCCTGCACGAGGTGGTGCGCCGGCACCAGGCGGAGACCGGGTCCACGGTGGCCGCGGGTCTGCTCGCCTTCTGGGACTCGGTGGTGGGCCGGTTCGCCAAGGTCATGCCCAAGGACTACAAGCGGGTCCTGGCGGCGGCGTCGGCCGCCGAGCGCGAGGGCCGCGACGTCGATGAGGCCGTCATGGCCGCGGCCCATGGCTAGCCCTTCGTGCGGGGGGTCACCGGCGGGGCCCAGGGGGGATGGGGGCCAGGTGCCCCCCATGCGGGAGATCAGAGCCCCCGGGGGCGACACAGTGAGGAGTATCTCGTATGGGTGACCCCAAGGGTTTCTTGAAGACCGCGCGGGAGACGCCGCGGCGGCGCCCGGTCGACGTCCGGCTGACCGACTGGCGCGAGGTGTACGAGCCGTTCGCGTCCGAGCGGGCCGAGCGGCAGGCGGCGCGCTGCATGGACTGCGGCATCCCGTTCTGCCACCAGGGCTGCCCGCTCGGCAACCTCATCCCCGAGTGGAACGACCTGGTCTACCGCTCGGACTGGTCGGCGGCGGCGGACCGGCTGCACGCGACCAACAACTTCCCCGAGTTCACCGGCCGCCTCTGCCCGGCGCCGTGCGAGGCCGCCTGCGTGCTCGGCATCAACGCCGAGCCGGTCACCATCAAGCAGGTCGAGGTCGAGATCATCGACCGGGCGTGGGCGGACGGCGGGGTGCAGCCGCTGCCGCCGGAGGCGCTGACCGGCCACTCCGTCGCGGTGGTCGGCTCCGGGCCGGCCGGGCTGGCCGCCGCCCAGCAGCTGACCAGGGCCGGGCACCAGGTGACGGTGTTCGAGGCCGACGACCGGCCGGGCGGCCTGCTGCGGTACGGCATCCCCGAGTTCAAGATGGAGAAGCGCCACCTCGACCGGCGGCTTGACCAGATGACGGCCGAGGGCACCCAGTTCTCGTGCGGGGTCCCGGTCACGTCGGCGGCGCAGCTCGACGGGTTCTCGGCCGTGGTGCTCGCGGGCGGCGCGCGGGTGCCGCGCGACCTGCCGACGCCCGGCCGCGAGCTGGGCGGCATCCACCAGGCGATGGAGTACCTGCCGCTGGCGAACCGGCTCGGCCCCGACTCGCCGATCAGCGCCGCGGGCAAGCACGTGGTGATCCTCGGCGGCGGCGACACCGGCGCGGACTGCCTGGGCACGGCGCTGCGGCAGGGGGCGCTGTCGGTCACGCAGCTGGAGATCATGCCCCGGCCGCCGAAGACGCGGGCCGCCCACCAGCCGTGGCCGACCTACCCGATGATCTACCGCGTCGCCTCCGCCCACGAGGAGGGCGGCGAGCGGGTCTACGCCGTCTCGACCGAGGAGTTCGCGGGCGACGCCGATGGCCGGGTCCGCGCGCTGGTGCTGACCGAGGTGGTGTTCGAGACCGGCCGCTTCACCGCGGTCGCGGGCACCCGCCAGGAGATCCCGTGCGAGCTGGTGCTGCTGGCGATGGGCTTCACCGGCGCCGAGAAGCCCGGGCTGCTGTCCGACCTCGGGGTGGAGTTCGACCCGCGCGGCAACGTCGCCCGCGACGCCGGGTACCAGACGTCCGTGCCGGGCATATTCGTGGCGGGCGACATGGGCCGCGGCCAGTCGCTGATCGTCTGGGCGATCGCCGAGGGCCGCAGCGCCGCCGCCTCGGTCGACCAGTATCTGAACGCCCTCGACCGGCCGCGGCTCCCGATCGCCATCCCCCCGACGGCGCGACCGCTGGTGTAGGCAGCGCGGGTCCGAGTTGGGGTGGACGCTGGGGAGACGCCCGGGTCCGTTCGAGATGATGGATGTTGACTTGCCGTTCGTTCAGGCGCCTCGTTTCGTGCGGACAGGGCGTGACCGAAACATGAACCCTTTGTGACTCCGGTCACGCGCCCCTCGTGATCGGCTAGGGTGGTATAGACCACTGGAAGGGGATCAGCGATGAGCCGCCGGGCAAAGATTGTCTGCACACTCGGGCCTGCCACATCGAGCCAGGAGCAGCTAACCGCGCTGATCAGCGCGGGCATGGATGTCGCCAGGCTCAACATGAGCCACGGCAGCCAGGCCGACCACCTGGTGTCGTACCAGCGGGTGCGGGCCGGGAGCGACATCACCGGCCGGGCCGTCGGCATCCTGGCCGACCTGCAAGGGCCGAAGATCCGCCTGGGCGACTTCCCCGACGGGCCGTTCCGGCTCGCCGCGGGCGACGAGTTCACCATCACCACCGAGGACGTCCCCGGTGACCGGCAGATGGGGTCGACCACCTATCAGGGCCTGGCCGACGACGTGCGGGTCGGCGACCGCGTCCTCATCGACGACGGCAACGTCCAGCTCGAGGTCGTCGGCGTGACCGGCGACCGGGTGCGGACCAGGACCATCGTCGGCGGCAAGATCTCCAACCACAAGGGCATCAACCTGCCGGGCGTCAAGGTCAGCACGCCCGCGCTGACCGAGAAGGACGAGGTCGACCTGCGCTGGGCGCTGGCGACCGGGGTCGACATGGTCGCGATGTCCTTCGTTCGCAGCCCTGACGACGCCCAGCTCGCGCGGAAGATCATGAACGACTCCGGCCGATCCGGGGTGCCGCTGATCGCCAAGATCGAGAAGCCGGAGGCGGTCGAGTTCCTGGCCGACATCGTGGACGCGTTCGACGGCATCATGGTGGCCCGCGGCGATCTCGGCGTCGAGCTGCCGCTCGAGCAGGTGCCGACCGTGCAGACGCTGGCGATCAAGCTCGCCCGGGAGCGGGCCCGCCCGGTCATCGTCGCCACCCAGATGCTCGAGTCGATGATCAACGCGCCCCGGCCGACCCGGGCCGAGGTCTCCGACGTGGCCGGCGCGGTCTCGGCCGGCGCCGACGCGGTGATGCTGTCGGCCGAGACCAGCGTCGGCAGCTACCCGATCGAGACGGTCGCCACCATGAGCCGGATCATCGTCGAGGCGGAGACCTCGCTGCGGGCCGAGCACCACCTGTCCCGGATGCCGACCACCACCGGCGGCGCGATCGCCCGCGCGGCGGCCGAGGTCGGCGCGATCGTCGGGGCCAAGGCTCTGGTTGCGTTCACGCTGACCGGCGAGACCGCGCGGCGGCTGGCCAGGTACCGGTCGCCGATCCCGCTGATGGCGTTCTCGACCGAGCCCGCGACCCGCAGCCAGCTGGCCCTGACCTGGGGTGTCGAGACGTTCATCGCCCCGACCGTGCACCACACGGACGAGATGGTCCACGAGGTCGACTCGGCCCTGGTGAAGCTCGGCCGGTGCGCGATCGGCGACAAGATCGTGATCGTGGCGGGCAGCCCGCCCGGTAGCCCGGGCAAGACCAACGCGCTGCGCGTGCACCGCATCGGGGACGCTATCACCCTGCCCTATCCCTGATCGGAGGGCGGCTTTCCCCCTGGTTTTTGCCTGCCAGCCGAAAAAGCCTCCGCAATAGGCAAAAAATGGCGTCCCGACCCGCGTGGACATAGGCTAATGTCCTGGCGAGCGGGATACGCCGCCGGCGGACAGGAGCGGGGATATGAGCACGTCGCGAGATGATTCGCCCGGTGCAAGGCAGTGCCCGGCGTGTTCGGCCGACTCCGGTGAGCCGGTCCTCGCTGGCCCCGACGGCCGCTGCACGTCCTGCGGTCAGCCGCTGGTCATCAACGCCGACCACGTGGAGAAGGATCTGGGCCAGGTCGTCGGCGTCAGCGACCGCGGCCTGCGCCATCACCGGAACGAGGACGCGTTCCACATTGCGGTCGTGCCGACCGCCACCGGGCCGGTGGCGGTCGCGATCGTCTCCGACGGGGTTTCCTCGGCGCCGCGGCCGGACGAGGCGTCGCTGACCGCGGTCAGGACCGGGATGGGACTGCTGGCCGAGGGCGTACAGCGCGGCGACGACCCGGCCGAGGCGTCGCTGACGGCGGTCAACGCCGCCGCCCGGGCGCTGGCCGAGTTGGCCGGCGCCGACGGGGCGCCGGCCGCCACCTACGTGTCCGCCGTGGTCAGCCAGGACCTGATGACCATCTGCTGGCTCGGCGACAGCCGCGCCTACTGGCTCGCGGCCGACGGGCTGGCCCGCAGCGGGCCGAACGACACGATCGACATCACCGGCGGGTCGAGGCGGATCACCAGAGACGACTCGCTGGCCGAGGAGATGGTCGCGGCCGGCCTGGCGTCGATGGACGACGCGATGGCGTCACCACAGGCCCACGTGATCACCCGCTGGCTCGGGGCCGACCTGCCCGACCCGCTGGCGCACATCGAGCAGTTCACCCCGACCGGGCCGGGCGTGCTGCTGGTCGCCTCCGACGGCCTCTGGAACTACCGCCAGGAGGCCGCCGAGTTGGCCGCCATGGCGATGCCCGCCGCCCTCGAGCGCCCGCTCGACGCCGCCGCCGACCTCGTCAAGTTCGCCATCGACTCGGGCGGCCTCGACAACATCACGGTTGTTTTGATCCCCTTTCCCCCTCGATGACCGCGCATAGGTAAAAGGAAGTCCCAGGACTCCGATGACGGGTTCAACGGGCGGCCGCCGATGACCGGCGGCCTGGCGCAGGCAGGGCCGCGCGATCCGGCCGAGGTGCTGGCGGAGCGCGAGGCGATCCAGGCGAACCTGCTCGAGCTCGACGGCAGCTTCGTCAAGCGGATGCTCGAGGGCGCCGCGCTGACCGGGCAGACCCGGCAGCGCTGGACGGCGGCGGCGGCCAGCCTGGCCGCCCTGTGGGAGACCTACCTGGCGTACTCGGCCGTGGTGGACCGGATCGCGGCCCTCGGCCCGGGCGGCCGCCGGCCGTCCAAGAAGGAGCTGGCCGAGCTGACCGGGCTGCTGGCCGGCGGCTGCGTGCAACTCCCGGACGTCCCGGCCGGGCCGCCCGGGCCTGCCGGGACGGCCCGGCTGGCCCGCCGTGACCTGGTGAGCACCGGTCGACCTCCCGTCACCCTCGCGACCGCGGTCGCGGTCATGCGCCGGTCGTTCGCCGAGGTAACCGACGTGACCTCGGCCGTCGAGGAGGTCTGGGCGGCCGTCGGCCCGCCGCTCGACGCGGCCGAGGCCGAACTGGCGTCGAGCCGACCGCTGGCGGCTGGCCTCGGCGCCGAGACCGAGACGGCGTTCAGGGAGGCCGAGGCCTCCCTCGAGGCGCTGCGGTCCGCCTCCAACGCCGATCCGCTGGCGCTCATGCAGGACGGCCGCGTCGACACCGCGGCCGCCGACCGGGTCCGGGCGCAGGCGGCCGAGATCGGCACCAGGATCGCGGAGCTTGACCGGCTGCGGTCGCAGGCCCGCGGCCGGATCGACTCGCTCGCGGCCGCGGCCGGCGCCGCCCGGGCGGAGCGGCAGGACGCCATGGCCGCCTGGCAGCGCGCCGCCGCGCTGGTCGCGATGGTGCCGCCGCGGCCGCCCGAGGTCGCGGACCCCCGGCTGGCCGGCCTGTCGGCGTTGGCGGCGGGCGGTCAGTGGGGCCGACTGGGAGCGGAGCTCGACCGCTGCGCGGCGGAGCTGGCCGCGTCCGCCGCCCAGACCGACCAGGTGCGGCGGCTCGCGGCGGCGGCGGTCGAACGCCGTGCTGAGCTGCGCGGTCTCCTCGGCGCCTACAAGGCCAAGGCCGCCCGGCTGGGGGCGTCCGAGGACGTGGTGATTTCCGCCCGCTACGACCAGGCGCGCGAGCTGCTCTGGTCGGCGCCGTGCGACCTGGCGGCGGCGGAGGCGGCGGTGTCTGGCTATCAGCAGGCGATCCTAGCAACGGAGAGACGACGATGACTTCGATGGCTGCGGCGTGCACCCAGCGTGGGTGCAGCGGAACGATCGAGGACGGCTACTGCACGGTCTGCGGACTGGCGCCGGCGTCGGCCGCATCCGGCCCGCCGTTGTCGTCGGGCTCGGCGTCGGCCGGCTCGGGGCCTGCGGCGTCGGCCTTCTCAGCGCCCTCATCCCGGTCGCCGGCCTCGTCCTCAATGGCGTCGTCGTCGTCGCCGTCGATGTCGTCGTTGTCGGGGTCGGTCGGCATCGGCAGCCGCCCGGGCAGCCGAAGCTCGCGCTCGGGCAGCAGCCGGCTGTCTCGGGGCCGGCTCGGCGCGGGGCTGGTCGAGGTGCCGTCGGTGCCCGCCCTCGACCCGGCGTCGGCGGTCCTGGCCGACCCCCGGGTGCCGGAGAACAAGCGGTTCTGCGGGCACTGCGGCGAGCTCGTCGGGCAGGCGCGGGACGGCCGGCCGGGGATGACCGAGGGATTCTGCCCGCACTGCCGTACCCGCTTCTCCTTCGCGCCCAAGCTCGCGCCGGGGGAGCTGGTGGCCGGGCAGTACGAGATCCTCGGCTGCCTCGCGCACGGCGGACTGGGCTGGATCTACCTGGCCAGGGACCACAACGTGAGCGACCGCTGGGTAGTGCTCAAGGGCCTGCTCAACACCGGGGACCCGGACGCGCTGGAGGCGGCCGTGGCCGAGGGCCGGTTCCTCGCCCAGGTCGAACACCCCAACATCGTCAAGATCTTCAACTTCGTGCAGCACACCAGCCGGAGCGACGGCGAGACGGCCGGCTACATCGTGATGGAGTACGTCGGCGGCAAGTCGCTCAAGCAGATCCGGCAGGAGGCGCGCCAGCGCCGTGCGGCCGTGCCGCTGGCGCACGCCCTGGCCTACGCGCTTGAGATCCTGCCCGCGCTCGGCTACCTGCACGACCGGGGGCTGGTCTACTGCGACTTCAAGCCGGACAACGTGCTCCAGAGCGAGGAGCAGCTCAAGCTCATCGACCTGGGCGGCGTGCGCGCCATCGACGGCGACGGCGCCATCTACGGCACGGTGGGGTACCAGGCGCCGGAGATCGAGACCGACGGGCCCTCGGCCAGCTCCGACCTGTACACCGTCGGCCGCACGCTGGCCGTTCTCACCTTCGACTTCGCCTACCAGGGGGAGTACAAGTACCGGCTGCCCGCCGACGAGCCGCTGCTGCGGGCGCAGGAGTCGTTCGCCCGGCTGCTGCGCCGGGCCACCCACTCCGACCCCGGGCGCCGGTTCCAGTCCGCGGGCGAGATGACCGAGCAGCTGACCGGCGTGCTCAAGGAGGTCCTGTCGGTCGCCGACGGCGAACCCCGGCCGACCTTTTCCGGCCTGTTCAGCCCGGAGCTTCGCGCGGTCGGCATCGAGCTGAAGCCGTCCGGTGCGGGTGCGGCCCCGCCGTCGGCGGCGGAGGTGATCGCCGGCCTGCCGGTCCCGCTGGCCGAGAGCGCCGACCCGGCCGCCGGGTACCTGGCGACGCTGGCCGGGCTGCCGCCCGAGCAGCAGGCGGCCGCGCTGCTCGCCGCCGTGGCGGGCGAGGGAGGCATCCCGCAGGCGGTCACCGCGTCCGCCGAGACCCGGCTGGCGCTGGTCCGCGCGCTCGTCGTCGCGGGTGACGCCGGCCAGGCGGAGGCGCACCTGGCCGAGCTCGCCGCGGCCGACCCGGCCGATTGGCGGATCGCCTGGTACACGGGCCTGTGCGAGCTCGCCCAGGGACGGCCCGACCGGGCCGGGGCCGCGTTCGGCGCCGTCTACGACGAACTCCCGGGTGAGCTCGCGCCCAAGCTCGCGCTCGGCTTCGCGGCCGAGGCGGCCGGCCACCCGGCGGTCGCGCGGCGCTACTACCAGACCGTCTGGGCGATCGACCGGTCCTGCGTCAGCGCCGCGTTCGGCGCGGCCCGGGCCTGCCTGGCCGACGGCGACCGGGTGGCCGCCATCGCCTCCGTCGCCGCGGTCCCGCAGACCTCCAGCTACCACGCGGCCGCCCAGATCGCCGCGATCAGACTGCTGGTCGCCAACGGCGGCGCGGCTCCGGCTGGCGGCGCGGCTCCGGCTGGCGGCGCGGCTCCGGCTGGCGGCGCGGCTCCGGCTGGTGCCGTCGCGGCGCACCTCGGCGGGATCTCGGTCGGCGACCTGCGCCAGGCCGACAGCCGCCTGGGCGTGCTCACCCTTGACGACCTGCGCCGGGAGCAGCTCACGGTGGAGATCCTGCGGGCGGCGCTCGACTGGGTGTCGATCGCGCCGCCCAGCCCCCGGCGGCGCGGCGACGCTCCGGCCGACGAACGCATCCTCGGCTGCGAGCCGACCGAGCGCGCGCTCCGCTTCGGCCTCGAGCGCGGCTACCGTGCGCTGGCCGGCCTCAGCCCCGACCCGGCCCGCAGGAACGAGCTGGTCGACCTGGCCAACAGCGTCCGGCCGAGGACGTGGACGTGAGCCGCCAGCGGCGCCTACCCCCCTTGCCCGGCTAGCCCCCTGACTCCGCAGACCCCCCACCAGGAGAGAGCGATGACCACCCCGCCCGGATTCACCGTCGACATCGACCACAACCCGTATCTGCCGGTCAACGGGAACGAGGTCAGCGCGATCGTCACCGTGACGGCGGACGGCAGCGGAGACACCCCGCCGCCGCCGTCGGGCGGCGGTGGTGGCAGCAGCGCCGAGATCATCATCGTCGACTGCTCGGGGTCGATGGATTTCCCGCCCGCCAAGATGGCCGAGGCCCGCGCCGCCACCGCGGCCGCGGTCGACGTGGTCAGAGACGGGACGTGGTTCGCGATCGTCGCGGGCACGTCGACCACCTGGCCGGTGTACCCGCCGGACGGGTCGATGGCGATCGCCAGCGACCGCACCCGGGCGGAGGCCAGGAACGCGCTGCGCGGGCTGCGCGCCAACGGCGGCACCGCGATCGGCCAGTGGCTCCGGCTGGCGCGCCAGATCTTCCAGTCAAGCCCGGCCACGCTGCGGCACGCCATCCTGCTCACCGACGGCAAGAACCAGCACGAGACGGCGGACGAGCTCGCCGCCGCGATCAGCGCCTGCGAAGGCGTCTTCCGCTGCGACTGCCGCGGCGTCGGCACCGACTGGCAGGTCGCCGAGCTGCGGAAGATATCCACGGCGCTGCTCGGCACCGTCGATATCGTGGTCGACCCGGCCGGCCTCGCGGCCGACTTCGAGGAGATGATGCGCGGCGCGATGAGCAAGCACCTGCCCGACGTGCTGCTCCGGGTGTGGACGCCGCAGCACGCCGAGACGAAGTTCGTCAAGCAGGTCGCGCCCGCCATCGACGACCTCACCAGCCGCCGGGTGCCGTCCGTCCCGCAGGCGGCCGACTACCCCACCGGCGCCTGGGCGCCGGGGGAGAGCCGCGACTACCACGTGGGCATCGAGGTGAAGCCGGCCTTCATCGGCCAGCAGATGCTGGCGGCGCGGGTCAGCCTGGTGGCCAGCTCGCCCGAGGGCGAGCAGGTGCTCGGCAAGGGGCTGATCCAGGTCACCTGGACCGACGACGAGGCGCTGTCGACCAGGCTCAACCCGAGGGTGGCGAGCTACACCGGCCAGGCCGAGCTGGCGGCCGCGATCCAGGACGGTCTGGAGGCGAGGCAGCAGGGCGATGAGGAGACCGCGACCGCGCGCCTCGGCCGGGCGGTCGCGCTCGCGCACGAGGCGGGCAACGATGCCACCGCGCGGCTGCTGTCGAAGGTGGTGGACGTCCTCGACGAGGCCACCGGCACCGTTCGGCTGAAGAAGAAGGTGGACGCGGCCGACGAGATGGCACTCGACACGCGGTCCACCAAGACGGTCCGGGTCACGAAGGGCTAGACGATGGCGACCTGCCCGTCCGGCCACGAGTCGGCCGACGACGACTTCTGCGACGTGTGCGGCTTCGCGATCGGCCCGGCGGCCGTCCCCGCGACCATCGCCGCGACCGCTCCCGCGCCGTGCCCGCAATGCGGGGTGCCGAGGGCGGGACAGTTCTGCGAGTCCTGCGGCTACGACTTCACCGCCTCAACCAACGGCGGCGCGGCGCCTCCGCCGGCGACCAGAGTCGAGCCCGCGACTGCCCGGCCGGCGGCCGGCCCGCCAATCCCGCCCGCCCCGATCCCGTCGGCCGCGGCGACCGTGCCACCCGCGTCGGCGGCCTCCGCGGCGATGGCTCCGGCACCGGTGGCGCCGCCGTCGGGCCCGCCCGACGGCGGCGGCTGGACCGCGGTGGTGACCGCCGACCGTGACTACTACGACAGCGTGCAGGTGAACGGCGGCCCCGGAGCCGAAGGGATCAGCTTTCCCGTCTACTGCCCGCAGCGCCGGTTCCGGCTGGCGGGGGCCGAGGTCCGGGTCGGGCGGCGCAGCGCGCACAGCGGCATCGATCCCGAGATCGACCTGACCGGCCCGCCGGCCGACCCCGGCGTCTCCCGGCTGCACGCGGTGCTGCTGCGGGACGCCAACGGATCGTGGTCCGTGGTCGACCCCGGATCGGCCAACGGCACGTTGGTCAACGGGTCCGAGATCGCCCGCGACCAGATCGTGCCGCTCCATGACGGAGACCGGATCCACCTGGGCGCGTGGACCGAGCTGAGGATCATCAGCGAGGGCTAGGGCGGCACAGATGAACAGCAGTCGTCCAGTTGATGAACATGCTCCGTCCCGTCCCTTCTCGGGCTCCCGACGGCAGGCAGCGGCGAGAACAATGACCACTAAACCGGTGCGATAGTGATCAGTCGACAGCACCCCGGCTGCGCGAGTGAGGAGCCACTCACGGTGGCGGTGAGAGGACCACGGACGCCACGGCTAGCCGTGGCGGCGCTGCGTATCGCGGTCGCCGCGGCCCTGGTCGGGCTGGCAGCGGCGTGTGGGGCAGCCACGGGCGGAGGAGCCGGCCGAGGCGAAGGCCCGGCCAACCCGATCAACGCCGCCGCGCTGTCAGCCTCGGACACCACCATCACCGAGACCGGCAGCACCCTGCTCTACCCCCTGGCGCGCACCTGGGCGGCGGCGTACCACCAGCAGTACCCGGGGGTGACGGTGACCACCGCGGGCACCGGCTCGGGCGCGGGCATCGAGGACGCGTCCGACGGCAAGGCCGATATCGGCGCCTCCGACGCCTACCTGTCAAGCGGCGACCTGGTCACCAATCCCCGCCTGCTCAACATCCCGCTCGCCGTCTCGGCCCAGACCGTGATCTACCACGTGCCCGGGCTGCCCGCCGGCAGCCACCTCCAGCTGACCGGCACGGTGCTGGCCGAGATCTACAGCGGAACCATCACCAGCTGGAACGATCCGCAGATCAAGGCGCTCAACCCGAACCTGCCGCTGCCGCCCCTCACGATCGTGCCGCTGCACCGGTCCGACCGATCCGGCGACACGTTCCTGTTCACCAGCTACCTGTCGACCCAGGACCAGGCCTGGGACCAGTCGATCGGGTACGGCACCACCGCGAACTGGCCGAAGGTCGCCGCGGCGCTGCCCGAGGACGGCAGCCTCGCCATCCTGCACGGCTGCGCGGCGACCGCCGGCTGCGTTGCCTACAACGGGATCAGCTACCTCGCCCAGGCGCAGGCGGCCGGGCTCGGCGAGGCCGCGCTCGCCAACTCGGCCAAGAACTTCACCCTGCCGACCGCCAGCGCGATCAACGACTCGGTGGGCAGCTTCGTGTCGCTCACCCCGCCCAACGAGACGATCTCCATGATCGACGGCCCGTCGGCCGACGGGTACCCGATCGTCAACTACGAGTACGCCGTCGTCAGCACCAGCCAGCCCAACGCCAGCGTCGCGGCGGCGATCAGGGCGTTCCTGAGCTGGGTGATCACCACCGGGAACCACTCGTCGTTCCTCGACCCGGTCGGATTCCAGCCGCTCTCGCCGACGGTGGCGCAGCTCGGCCAGGCGCAGATCGCGGAGATCGGACCGTGACCGCCACCCTGGACCGGCCGCAGCGACGGCAGCGACGGCAGCGCGCCGTCCGCACCCCGGCCACGCTGCTGGCCCTGCTGATCGCGCTGGTCCTGCTCTCGCTCGCCTGGGGCGCGGCTCGGCGGCTGGGTGGCCGACGAGCACTCGTCCGCCGCCAGCGCCATGGTCACCGTGGACGAGCCGCTCAGCCTCGACGCGCAGCAGCTGTACCAGAACGTCGCCGACGCCGACGTGACCGCGACGACGATGTTCCTGGCCAGCCCCCAGCCGCCGCTCGCGTCGACCCAGCGCTACCTGGGCGACCTCGACGCCGCCGAGGCCGAGCTGTCCGACCTGCGCGCGGCCGGCGGCCAGAACCCGGCGGCGTCCGCCGCCCTCGGCACGCTCGCCCGCGACCTGCCGGTGTACTCCGGCTACGTGGCCGAGGCCAGGAGCGAGTACGCGCTCGGCTACCCGGTGACCGGCGGATCGTTCCTCCAGGTGGCCTCCGAGGAGGCGCACCTGGACCTGCTGCCCGCCGCCAAGACCGTGTTCGACCAGCGCAACGACGTGCTCAAGGCGGCCAGCGGTCAGGCCACCGGGCTGCCGCTGGTCATCGTCGCGCTGGTGCTCGCGATCATCATCGGCATCGTCTTGTACCGGGTGCAGCGGTGGCTGACCAGGCGCACCAACCGGGTGCTCAACCTCGGGCTGGCCCTCGCGTCGCTGGTGCTCGTGATCAGCGGCGTGTGGCTGCTGGCGGGGTTCCTGGCGGGCCGCTCGGACCTGAACGCCGGGATCGCGCACGGCTCGCAGCCGGCCCAGGAACTGGCGCAGGCGAGCATCGGCGTGCAGCAGATCAGGGGCGACGCCGTGCTCAACGTCATCTCCCGCAGCGGCGACACCTCGTTCCAGTCCGACTTCACCGCCACCAGCCGGAACGTCGGTCCCGGCCCGAACAGCCTGCTCAGCGCGGCCGCGGCGGCGCAGAGCGACGACGGCCCGGCCGCCGCCCTGGTGGCGGCGGCCGAGCGGGAGGCGACCACCTGGTACCGCGCGAACGCCGGCGGTGTACACCCTCGGCGCCGACGCCGAGTACGCGAACGAGCGGGCCACGGTCGTCGGGGCCGGCGCCAGCAGCTCGGCGGCCGAGTACAACGTGCTCGAGCCCGACATCACCCAGGCGATCGGCGACGACGACAGCGACTTCGCGTCCGCCGTCAGCAACGGGTCGGGCGCGCTCAGCCCGCTCGAGCCGGTGGTGCTGGTCGCGGCGCTGCTGATGGCGCTGTGCTGCGCGTGGGGCCTGTGGCGACGGCTGGCGGAGTACCGCTGACATGAACGGGGATTCAGCCGCGCAGCTAAGCGGCCCGCTGACCGGGCTCCGCCCGGGTTCCCGGGTGGCGGGGTACCTGCTCGCCGATCTCGTCGGCGTGGGCGGGATGGCGGTGGTGTTCCGCGCCCACGACGAGGGACTCGGCCGCACGGTGGCCCTGAAGGTGCTGGCCGGGAACCTGGCCGGCGACCAGGCGGCCAGGGAGCGGTTCACCCGCGAGGCGCGGACGGTCGCGAACGTCGAGCACCCGCACATCATCCCCGTTTACGCGGCCGGCGAGGCGGACGGCCTGCTCTACATCGCCATGCGGTTCGTGGACGGGTCGGACCTGCACGCGCTCATCCAGTCCGGCGGTCCGCTGCCGCCCAGGCGGGCGGCCGCGTTCGTCTCCGACATGGCCTCCGCGCTCGACGCCGCCCACGCCGTCGGCGTCGTGCACCGCGACGTCAAGCCCGCCAACGTGCTGGTGGACGCCCAGCCCGGCCGGCCCGAGCACGGGTACCTGACCGATTTCGGGGTGGCCCGGGTGATCCGGTCGACCGGCGGCCTGACGATCGCGGGCCAGTTCATCGGCACCCCCAACTACGGTGCGCCCGAGCAGATCAGCGGCGCCCCGGTGGACGGCAGGACCGACCAGTACGCGCTCGCCTGCGTGGCCTACGAGCTGCTGACCGGCTCGGTCCCGTTCAAGCGGGAAGACCCGATGATGGTGCTCTACGCCCACGCCTACGCCGACCCGCCCCGGCTGACGGCCGCGCGCCCCGACCTCCCCGCTGCCGTCGACGCGGTGCTCACCCGAGGTCTGGCCAAGCAGCCCGGCCAGCGGTACGACACGTGCGGCGACTTCGCCGACGCCCTGCGGGAGGCGCTCGGCCTCGACCCGTATGACCCGAGACGGACCGCCGGGCAGGGCACCGTCTCCGTCACGCCGCCCGCGCGAAGGCCGGAGCAGCCGGTCAAGACCAAGACGATGACCATCCCCGAGCTGCCCACTCCGTACCTGCCCGAGCAGGCCACCCCCGAGCGCTCCTCACCCGGGGCGGCCGCGCCCCAGCCGTCCGCGCCCGGGTCGCCCACGCCCCAGCAGCCCACGCCCCAGGCGTCCGCGCCCGAGCGGACCGCCTCCGGCCGGACCACGACCGTGACCTGGACCGCGGTGGTCACCGCCGACCGCGCCTACTACGACCAGGTCCGCGCGGCCGACGCCGCCGACGCCGCCTCGATCAGCTTCCCCGTCTACGTCTCGGAGCGGCGGTTCAAGCTGGACGCGCCCATCGTCCACATCGGCCGCCGCAGCCGGTCGGTCGCCATCCGCCCGGAAATAGACCTCACCGGCCCGCCCACCGATCCGGGCGTATCCCGGCTGCACGCGCAGCTGACCAGGGCCCCCGACGGCACCTGGTCGGTCACCGACCTCGGCTCGGGCAACGGCATTCAGGTCAACGGCCAGGACGTCCCCTCCGGCACCGCGATCCCGCTCCAGGCCGGCGACAGATCCACCTCGGTGCCTGGACCATGATCACCCTCACCCGGGGCTAACGGGCAAGGCCGGTCAGCGACGTGACGGATGACCGTCCCTGTCGGCACCGCAACCGAGAATTCCCAGGGAGATCAACACCATTTTCTCGAACGGTCCGTGGCGTCTCTGTCCAGCTCCGCATCCCGTCGATGGCGCAGCCGACGGAACCGGTCTCAGCGATATTCGGCCAGCCGCGGCCTCACCCCCGCGAGCACCAGCAGCGCGAGGACCACGGCCGCCCCGGCCGGAAACCCGACGTCCCAGCCAGCACCGCGCTGGCCATCGTCGACGGCCGTGGTGAACGCGCGCGAGTTGATCGCGATGAGGGACGACAAGGCGGCGTCGTACTGATTGAATGCCCAGTCGGACTGGCCGGCGGCGGTGCCGATGTCGAACGCGACCGCGGCCGGCCGATTGCTCTTCGCCAGTGCGCGCAGCACCCGGTCGTCCCGCTCGTAGACCTGGTAGGCGAGCAGCGTGCGGACGGCCGCCGCGCGCTCGCCGGGGAACGTGATGTTGCGGAACTCCACGCCCAAGTACCCGCCGAACCGAACGTCCGCGTTGTCGTCGTCGTAGCCGCGGACGTCGGCCGCCAGCGCGGCGTCGTAGCCGAAGATGCCGACCGGCCCGACGTCGGCGATCTGCTCCGACTTGACCAGGAACGCCTGCTGGTACTGGGCCGCGCGCCCCGGGTCGACCAGGTACCTGCTCTCGTCGGCGTTAGCGTCGAAGCTGACCGCGCGGGCCTGGGTGAGGGCGATGATGGAGTCGAACGCCTCCTGTTTGGCGACCCGCAGGTGGCCGGCCTCGGCCGACAGCTGCGCGATCGTCACCGCGATGAGGCCGATCGCGACCACCGTCGCGGCGACCAGCGCGGGGTTGATCATCCGCCGGCAGCGCGCCGCCAGGTACAGCTGGAGCGCCGCCGCGACGGCGATCAGCAGCACGCCCACGACGATGACCACCACGATCCCGGTTCGCGCGGTGGTCAGGCCCGCCTGGTAGGTACTGTCCACCTCCGACGCGCTCACGCTGGTGAGCGAGCCGACCTCGGGCAGGATGCTGGTCTGCATCAGGTCGGTCGCCTGCTGGTAGTAGCCGACCGACGCGGCGGGCGGCCTGGCCCGCGCTGCCGCCTGCCTGCTGGCTGGTGAGCAGGGCGTCGGCCGCCAGCGCCTCGTACTGGCCGACCCGGTCGAGAACAGACCCCAGGTCCCGTTGCGCCGAGGCGTCGCCGGCCTCGGTAACCGTCGCCTGCTGCAGGTCCTGGTTGGCGCTCGCCCGGTCGCTGCCGTAGATCGACAGATCATCGGCCCGGTCGGCCGCCAGCGACGCGTTCCCCCCGACCAGCAGCACGTTCGCGACCTGAGCGTCCATGTCGTTGAGCGAAAAGTACAGGCCGGTCGCCGCGTCGACCTCGGGCACCTGCCGGTTCCCGATCGACTGGAACTCCCCGTCCAGCCGCCCGAACAAGACCGCGATCAGGGCCGCCAGGCAGCACGCAAGCACCAGCGCGGCCACCGCCCCGGCCCTGATCTTCGCCGGCGTCGACCACCGTGCGGGCGTCGACGACGCGGCCCGGCGGCGCCGTCGACGCCAGCCGTCGCCTCGTCCGTCAACAGCGCGCCCACGCACAACGAGCCCAGTCATCGTGACCTCACGGGAGCTGGCGCGGCAGGGGCACCGCGCGGATCGGTTTGAAATTACTCCCGCCAAGCGCCTCAGAACGGCCGCCGCCGTTAGGGCCTCGTTAGCCTTTCAGCCCCGCCACGTAAGGGCCCACAGTCAGTACTTAGGTCCGACGAACTCGTCCAGCCGCGCCACCGCGTCTCGCTTCGCCACCGAGATCGTGTTCGGCTTCGAAAACCGCCACTCCACCCCCAACCGGTCCAGCGTCTCCCCGCAGAGCGCAAGGATGTCCGCCGACTCGTTGACGAACAAATAGCGCGGGTACTCATACCAGTGATCGCCGCTCTCCAGCCTCCGCCGCACTCGGTTAAGCCCCCGACACCCGTCCGAGTGCAGCAGCCCGCGAGCGAACTCTCCCGGGTACTGCTCGACGATGACCTGCTGCCAGTCAGCCAATTCGATCTTGCGCAGATGCTTCTTGCCCGGCCCATGTTGCGGGAAGAGGCAAGGCCAGTGGCGGGAGTAGCCCTTCACCTCGGTGCAGCCAATGCGCTGCACCATCAGGACCTTGTTGCCGGGCCGTACGGCCCGCATGGCGAGCGCGCACTCCTGGATGAGCCCGGGCCAAGCGTCCGCGCAGGCGATGGAGAGCTTCCATACGTCCTTGGTGCGGGTACTTCCCCGTGAGATACAGCCATCGCCCAGATACAGACCCAGGAGGTACGAGTAAGCGCACTCGTCGACCGGATCTCCATCGCAGCGCGGACATCCAGCCTTATGTTCCGTGCCAGGAGCGCGCCGGGCGCCAGTACGCCATCTCCGGACGGTACTCGAGTGGGACCCCGATGATCAGGGCGACCTCGCGGTCGATCAAGCCTTGCTGGGACAGTTGGCGTGCCCTGTCCACCATTGCTTGCGGGTGCATGACAACATTATCCGTCGCACCACTGACATTTTCGGTTATGGTCCACTGACAAGGGAGAATGGTGCCGGAAGCGGGATTCGAACCCGCATACCCTCTCGGGCGGACGATTTTGAGCCGTCTACGTATACCGATTCCGTCATTCCGGCATATTTAACAACAAAATTGAACATCTCAATCGCGCTGTCCCGGCCCACCGCCTGGCCGCGCGCCTGACGACAATCTACCCCAGGTCCGCGTCAGCCGCGCGATCTCAGGCCGATCCTGCAGCGGCAGGCCGAGGCGTCGCCGAACACGCCGAGTGCACTCCGGTAGGCTCTGCTGCGTGAGCCAGAATGCGTTGCGTGTCGTTATTGCGGAAGATGAGGCGCTGATCCGCCTCGACCTCAAGGAGATGCTCGAGGAGGAAGGCTACTCCGTGGTCGCCGAGGCGGCCGACGGCGAGACCGCCATCGAGAAGGTGACGAGCCTCCGGCCGGACCTGGCCATCTTCGACGTGAAGATGCCAGTCCTCGACGGGATCTCGGCCGCCGAGCGGATCGCCGCCGAGCGGATCGCACCGGTCGTCATCCTGACCGCGTTCTCGCAGCGTGAGCTGGTGGAGCGGGCCAGGGACGCGGGCGCGATGGCGTACCTGGTGAAGCCGTTCACCAAGGCCGACCTGGTGCCCGCGATCGAGATGGCGGTCAGCCGCTACAGCGAGATCAAGGCGCTCGACGAAGAGGTCGTCACCCTCAAGGACCGCCTCGAGGTCCGCAAGCTCCTCGACCGCGCCAAGGGGCTGCTCCAGTCCGAGCACGGCCTGTCCGAGCCGCAGGCGTTCCGCTGGATCCAGAAGACGTCGATGGACCGCCGCCTGACCATGCGCAAGGTCGCCGAGGCGGTCATCGAGGGCACGCTCAGCACGACCACGGGATCCGACCAGGCCGGCAAGGCCGAGACACCCGAAAACAAGCCTGAGTAGCAATCCCGCCCCCGCGAGTCACCGAACACCCCGAACTACCGAAACACCCCGAACCACCGAGCATCCGAACCAAAAGCAGTGGGGGACCCGGGGACCCGTTGGTACCGTGTCCGCCTTCCCCGGGCAGACACGTTCTCTACTTGGGCCCCCGGATCCGCCGTCGTTACGTTAGCGATCCCGGGTCCCAACGGCAAAGCGGAGTTCGGCGGCAGGACCGCTGACGGTTCCCCGCCGATTCCGGTGTGTTTACCCAAGTCGATCCCCGTTTGGCGCCGTTCGCCGGAGATATGCCCGCAAGTACGGTCCATAGCGGCTGCGAACAGGGCAATCCCCGCACCGCCTGGCCGGCAGGCTGCAACCGTTAGCGGCCGGTTTGGCAGCGGAGCGTGGCCAACCGGGGATTGATAACAATCTCGTAGCGACGGCGTGTCGCACTTCCCAGGCCCGGCGTTCGCGGCCATGGAACCACCAGCAGCCCCGGCAGTCATAGGATGCGAAGCGTGACTGACAGGCTCCTGCTGCTCGACGGGCACTCGCTGGCGTACCGGGCGTTCTTCGCGCTCCCGGTCGAGAACTTCGCGACCACGACCGGCCAGCCCACCAACGCCGTCTACGGCTTCACCGCGATGCTGATCAACGTCCTGCGGGACGAGAAGCCGACCCGGGTCGCGGTGGCGTTCGACCGGTCCGAGCCGACCTTCAGGCACGAGCAGTACGTCGAGTACAAGGCCGGCCGGACCAAGGCGCCGGATGAGTTCCGCAGCCAGATCAGCCTCATCTTCGAGGTCCTGGACGCGCTCGGCATCCGCCACCTGTCCGCCCCCGGCTACGAGGCCGACGACATCATCGCCACCCTCGCCACCCAGGCCAGCGCCGCGGGCGACGACGTCCTCATCGTCACCGGCGACCGGGACACCTTCCAGCTCATCGACCACCACGTGACCGTGCTCTACAACAGCCGCGGCGTATCTGACATGAAGCGCTACGACCCCGTCACCTTGGTCGAAAAGTACGGCCTGACCCCCGCCCAGTACCCCGACTTCGCCGCCCTGCGGGGCGACCCGAGCGACAACCTGCCCTCCATCCCCGGCGTCGGCGAGAAGACCGCGACCAAGTGGATCGTGGAGTTCGGCTCGCTCGAGAACCTGGTCAACCGGGTCGACGAGGTCAAGGGCAAGGCGGGCGACGCGCTCCGCGAGAACCTCGGCAACGTCCTCCGCAACCGTCAGCTCACCCAGCTCATCTGCGACCTGCCGACCGAGACGGTCGGCGCCACCCCGGACGAGCTCGCCCCCGCCCGCTCCGACCGCAACACGGTCCACGATCTCTTCGACACCCTGCAGTTCCGAGTGCTGCGCGACCGGCTCTACTCGACCTTCCCCGACGGCCTCCCCGGTGCGCCCGCCCAGGGCGCCGGCGACACCGCCGCCAAAGATCAAGAACTCGGGGGCTTCGAGGTCGACGCGTCCGTCCTCGCCCCGGGACAGGTCGCGGCCTGGCTGGAAGATCATGGTTCGGTCGAACGGACCGGGCTGGCTGTGGCCGGCAGTTGGACCGCCGGCAGCGGGGTGGCCACCGCGATCGCGCTCGCCACCCCCGACGGCGCGGGCGCGTTCATCGACCCGACCCAGCTGACCCCGGACGACGACCGCGCCCTGGCCGAGTGGCTGGCGGACGAGCGCCGCCCGAAGGCGCTGCACGACGCCAAGGGCCCGATCCACGCGCTCGCCGCGCACGGCTGGACGCTGAAGGGCCTCAGCAGCGACACCGCCCTCGCCGCCTATCTCGCGCTGCCCGGCCAGCGGACCTTCGACCTGGCCGACCTGTCGCTGCGCTACCTCGGCAAGGAGCTGCGGGACGCGGCCGGCGGCGACGTGCAGCTCACGCTGGACGGCTCCGACGAGCAGGAGGCGGCGATCGCGCTGATCTGGCGGGCGGTGGCCACCCTCGACCTCGCCGCCGCGCTGGACGAGGACCTCGAGGCGCGCGGCGCCACCCGGCTGCTGCACGAGATCGAGCTGCCGCTCGAGTACGTGCTGGCCGAGATGGAGCGGATCGGGATCGCGTCCGACGTCGACCACTTCGCGAAGATGTCGGCCGAGCTCTACGACGAGGTTAAGGCGGCCGAGCAGGCCGCCTACGCGGAGGTCGGCCACGAGTTCAATCTCGGCTCGCCCAAGCAGCTCCAGGAGGTGCTCTTCACCGAGCTGAGGCTGCCGAAGACGAAGAAGATCAAGACCGGCTACACGACCGACTCCGACGCGCTGACCAACCTGCTCGTCACCAACGACGTGCCAGTGCTCAGGTACATCATGCGCCACCGGGACGTCTCCAAGCTCAAGTCCTTCGTCGACATCCTGACGCTGGCGACCGGCGACGACGGGCGCATCCACACCACCTACAACCAGATGGTCGCGGCGACCGGCCGCCTTTCCTCGACCGACCCCAACCTGCAGAACATCCCGATCAGGACCGAGCTCGGCCGCCGCATCCGCGAGGGCTTCGTGGTCGGCCCCGGCTACGAGACCCTGCTGACCGCGGACTACAGCCAGATCGAGCTCCGCATCATGGCCGACCTGTCCCGCGACGAGGCGCTGCTGGCCGCGTTCGAGTCGGGCCACGACTTCCACGCCGCGACCGCCTCCCGGGTCTTCGGCGTCGAGCCGACCGACGTCAGCCCCGAGCAGCGGGCCAAGATCAAGGCGATGAACTACGGCCTCGCCTACGGCCTGTCCGCGTTCGGCCTGTCCGGCCAGCTCCGGATCGCCGTCGACGAGGCCCGCGGCCTGATGGACGATTACTTCGAGGAGTTCGGCGGGGTCCGCGACTACCTCCAGTCGATCGTCGCCCAGGCCCGCCTTGACGGCTACACCTCGACGATCATGGGCCGTCGCCGCTACCTGCCCGACCTGACCTCCGACAACCGCCAGCGCCGGGAGATGGCCGAGCGGATGGCGCTCAACGCCCCCATCCAGGGCTCCGCCGCCGACGTGATCAAGGTGGCCATGCTCCGCGTCCGCGCCCAGCTGGCCGCGGCCGGCCTCCGCTCGCGGATGCTGCTCCAGGTCCACGACGAGCTCATCTTCGAGGTCGCCCCGGGCGAACTTGAGGCCCTCACCGCCCTGGTCACCGCCGAGATGGGCGCCGCCACCACCCTCCGCGTCCCGCTCGCCGTCTCCATCGGCACCGGCCGCAGCTGGGCCGAGGCCGCCCACTGACGCGGTCGGCCGAGGCGGCCCCCGCACTTGCATTGAGTCCGAGTCGTAGCCTGCGGAAATTGACCAGCCAGCGATAACTTCATAAGCTGATCATTGCGCTGTGTCCTCGTGCGGCCCGTCGCGGACAGGTGACTCCCAGAGTCGCGTGACCACTTCAGGCAGGCCGCCGGTGCGTGTCGTGGCTGTGAACCGGCCCGGCAAGTCCCGCGCGTTCACTGCATGGTCCGCGGCGCGCATCATTCATTCCTGTCCGCATCCGGAGCCCACTCACTCATGACGAGCAGCACGCAAACCACCTCGACGCCCCAGGTAGCGATCAACGACATCGGGTCCGAGGAGGAATTCCTCGCCGCGATCGACCTGACCATTAAGTACTTCAACGACGGAGACATTGTCGAGGGGACCGTCGTCAAGGTCGACCGAGACGAGGTTTTGCTCGACATCGGTTACAAGACCGAGGGCGTCATCCCGTCCCGCGAGCTGTCGATCAAGCACGACGTCGACCCGCACGATGTCGTCAAGACCGGCGAGCAGATCGAGGCCCTGGTCCTCCAGAAGGAGGACAAGGAAGGCCGCCTCATCCTGTCCAAGAAGCGGGCGCAGTACGAGCGCGCGTGGGGCACCATCGAGCGGATCAAGGAGGAGGACGGCGTCGTCACCGGCACCGTCATCGAGGTCGTCAAGGGCGGCCTCATCCTCGACATCGGGCTGCGCGGCTTCCTGCCGGCGTCGCTGGTGGAGATGCGCCGGGTGCGCGACCTCCAGCCGTACGTCGGCAAGGAGATCGAGGCCAAGATCATCGAGCTGGACAAGAACCGCAACAACGTGGTCCTGTCCCGCCGGGCCTGGCTCGAGCAGACCCAGTCCGAGGTCCGCCACACCTTCCTCAACACGCTGCGCAAGGGCCAGATCCGCAAGGGCGTGGTCTCGTCGATCGTCAACTTCGGCGCGTTCGTCGACCTCGGCGGCGTGGACGGCCTGGTGCACGTGTCCGAGCTGTCCTGGAAGCACATCGACCACCCGGGTGAGGTTGTCGAGGTCGGCCAGGAGGTCACGGTCGAGGTGCTGGACGTGGACATGGACCGCGAGCGCGTGTCCCTGTCGCTGAAGTCCACCCAGGAAGACCCGTGGCAGCAGTTCGCCCGCACCCACCAGATCGGCCAGGTCGTCCCCGGCCGGGTCACCAAGCTGGTGCCGTTCGGCGCGTTCGTCCGGGTCGAGGAGGGCATCGAGGGCCTGGTCCACATCTCCGAGCTGGCGGACCGCCACGTGGAGATCCCGGAGCAGGTCGTGCAGGTCGGCGAGGAGATCTTCGTCAAGATCATCGACATCGACCTCGACCGCCGCCGCATCTCGCTGAGCCTCAAGCAGGCCAACGAGGGCACGGTCGGCGAGGCGACCGGCGACGAGTTCGACCCGACGCTCTACGGCATGCCCGCGACCTACGACGACCAGGGCAACTACCTGTACCCGGAGGGGTTCGACTCGGAGACCGGCGACTGGCTGCCCGGCTTCGACTCGCAGCGGGAGGAGTGGGAGCGGCAGTACGCCGAGGCCCGTGCTCGCTTCGAGGCGCACCGCAAGCAGATCGAGGAGTCCCGCGCCAAGGCCGAAGAGGCGGCGGAGAGTGGCGAGGTCGCCGAGGGCGGCGTCACCACCGTCGAGTCCGCGCCGCGCGCGCCGCGGACGGGCCGCCCGGCGGCCGAGCCCGGCGCGCCGACCGGCACCCTGGCCTCCGACGAGGCCCTGGCCGCGCTCCGCGAGAAGCTGTCCGGCGGACAGAGCTAGTCACGTCTAGCTGCACCTAACGTCGCTGCCCCGCCGCCCGGTTCACCCGGGCGGCGGGGCAGCGCCATTTCCGCCCCGCCCTCGCCCCCCCCGCCCCGCCCCGCCCCGCCCCGCGACGCCCGCCCCGCGACGCCCGCTCCGCCCCGCGACGCCCGCTCCGCCCCGCCCCGCCCCGCGACGCCCGCCCCGCCCCGCCCCGCGCCCCGCCGCGCCGCGCCCCCAGCCATCAGCGAGCCAAGTGCGCCTTTGGGCCGGCAAGAGTGAGCCCAAACGCGCACTTGGGTCCGTCTCACCCCGTCTCACCCCCGGGCGCGCGCGCGGAGCCGCAGCTCGCCCCAGACCTCGTCCACCCGCCGGTCAAGGTCCTCGCGTGATCCGGAGTTGTCGATGACGATGTCGGCCACCGCCAGCCGCTCCTCGCGGGTGGCCTGGGCCGCCATCCGCGCTCGGGCCTGCTCCTCGGCCATCCCGCGCGGCCCGGTGAGCCGCTCGAGCTGCGTCTCGGCGGGCACGTCGACGACGATGACCAGGTCGAACTCCTTGGCCCGGCCCCATTCGGCCAGCAGCGCGACGTCGTGCACCAGCACCACGTCGTCGCCCCCCGTCCGGATCGCGGCCTGCTCGGCGGCCGCAATCCACTCGTGGATAAGCGGGTGGGTGATCGCGTTGAGCCGGCCAAGCGCGGCCTCGTCGGCGAACACGATGCCGGCCAGCTTCGCCCGGTCGAGCGACCCGTCGGCCGCGAGCACGCCCGCGCCGAAGGCCGCCGTGATCGCCGCCAGCCCCGGCGTCCCCTGCTCGACCACCGCCCGCGCCGCCTTATCGGCGTCGAGGACGACGGCCCCCAGCTCGGCCAGCCGCGCCGACACCGTGCTCTTCCCCGAACCGATCCCGCCGGTCAGCCCCACTCGCAGCATGTTCTCACTCACTCCCGCCCGCTTCCCGCGATCACCATACGTCGCCGTGGCCCAATGAAAATCATCGGCACGCTACGATAAATCCCGTGGCCGACTTTGATCCCACTACGCCGTCTATTGCCCGGGTATATGACTACCTGCTGAACGGCAAGGACAATTTTGCCGTCGACCGCGAAGTGGCGGACAAGCTGCTGGCCGTCGCCCCGATCGCGGCCCTGGTCATGCGGGAGAACCGGCAGTTTCTCGCCCGCGCCGCCCGCTGGGCCGCCGAGCAGGGGATCAGCCAGTTCATCGACCTCGGCTGCGGCATGCCGACGACGCCCAACACCCACCAGGGCGCGCAGGAGGTCGACCCGGACGCGCACGTCGCCTACGTCGACACCGACGCGGTCGTCCTCGCGCACCTGCGCGCGCTCGCCGCGCAGGGCAACCCGGGGGTGACGGTCGTCGACGCCGACGTCCGCGAGCGCGAGGCCACCCTCAACGCGATCAGCGCCGGCATCGACCTCTCCCGGCCGACGTGCCTGCTGATGGGGGCGCTGCTGCACTTCTTCCCCGCCGATGAGGCCCGAGACCTGGTGGCCGGCTACGTGGCCGCGCTCGCGCCCGGCAGCTACGTGGTGCTCTCGGTCGGCCGGGCCGACGGCGACGCCGAGGCCAAGGGGTTCGGCACCTACTCATCGACCGGCGCGGCGACGGCGTATAACCACTCGGTGGCCGAGTTCGCCGGCTTCTTCGGCCCGCTGTCGCTGGTGCCGCCGGGCGTGGCCGATGCCCGCGAATGGCACCCGGACGACGAGCAGCCGACCCCGCTGCCGCCCCGTTCCGGTCAGTCGCTTGTCGGCGTCGCGCGCGTCGGCTAAAAAAGCCAAGAACAAATCGTCCTATCGAACGGACCGTGCCCTTCGCCTATCAGGCAATCAAAGGTCGGGGGCCATGGGCTCGGCGCGGTCGGGGGCCATCGGCCGCCGCCGGGGGGCCTCGACCCGCTGAATGGACGGCCGGAACGGGTAGATCAGCATCGTGTGATAACCGAACCTGTAGAGGTAGGCGAGAAAGAGGTGCAGCTCGTTCAGCGCCTCGGTTTCCAGCCGATCGGCCAGTCGCACGAGGTCGTCGTTGTTGTACTTGCGCAGGTGCTGAGTGGACGGGTGCAGGTCGAGCGACGCCCGCAGGCGTTCGGGGCCGGCGTCCAGGTGGATCAGCCGGACAATGCTGATCTTGTGCTGAATGGAATCCCGCCAGCGGTCCAGGTCCGCCCGCGCCCGGCCTGCGCGGGGCAGTCCCTCGGCCTGATTGCTGTAGTACTGGGCCGCGTCGGAAATCCACAGCGGATGGGGCGCCGCCGCCCGCAGCCTGGTCTCGCACCAGGCCTCCATGTCGTCGCCCATCCGGTCGTAGAGGCGGCTGAACGGAAGCGTCAGCAGGCCGCCGGGCAGGTTCCGCGGGAGCATGCCGCGATCGCGCTGCGGGGGCAATTTGCTCAGCCAAAGCCCGCTCGGCACGACGATCCCGACATAAGCGGGGACGTGCCTACTGGCGACGACGAGAAGCAGGCCCACCAGGCTGGACATCACCGCCGTGCTCACGACGATGAAAAAGGCCCAGTAGCGGGCGCGCGGCCCGAATGGCGGGCCGATCCCCCGGCAGCGCAGCCTCAGGAAGCCGTACGCGAGAATAAGCGACAGCACAAAAGTCCCTGCAACACCAATGACCCAGCTAGGCATGCCAAGCCCCCCTTGCCTTGCGCCCTTGCGTCATTGCTGGCGCGCCTGCCTCCCGGTTTATATGCTTGCAGGTGATTAGCAATGTATCTAGGCTTTATTTCACTTCACGTCAATAGAGGTGATTGGGCATCATTTCGCGGCGAATCGCAGGAGCACCATCCAGCCCGGGGACCTGCTCACGGCACACGCGTCCGGCGAGCACGAGCGTTGAGTGCAATGAAGATAACGTTTATATAACGATCAGCCAGGATGGGTTGTCTGGCCCGGGGGCCGGCGAGACTTTAGTTAGAGCTATACATTTAGCTCAGGCTAAACATACGCGAACCGCACCGTCCGGACGTGACAGGTCCGGTCGTCACCACGTGGAGGCACCGATGGGCTTCAAATCAGGCGTTTCGTCCGATCAGAGGACCACGGAAACCCAGATCGACGAGGAGATGCTCGCCCTCGTCACTCAGCTCACCAACGAGATCTCCTGGTGCCTGCGCGAGCGCGGTCTGACCCGAGCCGACCTCGCGGCCCGGATGGGCGTATCCCCCGGGCGGGTCAGCCAGATCCTGGGCGGCGGGGAGAACCTCACGCTGCGAACGCTGGCCGCGCTGTCGACGGCCCTGGACGCCCGCTTCGACGTCGAGCTCAACGCGCTCAAGGCCGGCGACGCGTACACCAGCCACAGCGCCGCCTCCGCCGAGGCAGTCCCGCAGCGGCACCCCGCCTGACCTGATCACCCCGGCCCGGCGGCACCTGCCCTCCCCATTGCCCGCCCCCGGCCCGCTGGCGATCGCCAGCCGAGATGCCATCCGCCAGGCAGTGCTTCTCTCCTACCATTTAGCGCAGGAACCTCATCGGACAACCGCAGGCGTCGGTCTGCGGCTGGTCGGTGCCTAAATGGGTAGTTGTCGTACAGGGCGGCGCGTCCCCGCATTGCTGATCGCGCCGTGGGCGGCCTCGGAGAGGGAAGCGTCATGGAACAGATGGCTTCGCATATTGGGATCGAGCCAGGGAGCGGGCTTGTCGGCCGGTTCGGCGACACGGTCGTGCTGATCAGGCGCGACCCCTCGGCGTCCGGCCGCGCCGGTCAGTCGGCCGGCGAGCTCCTCGAACTGGCGGCCGCCGTCGCCGCGGACCGCCAGCTGCCCGCCACCGTGATCGCGGCCCGGCTGGCTTCCTGGGTGATCGGCCACCTGTCGGAGGACGTCACTGCGTTCGGGATCGTGGTCCCCGTCCAGGACGGCGTGGTCATGTTCCTGCGCGGCGCCGTCCAGGGCTCGGTCACCGAGCGCGGGTTCACCCACCAGCTGTCCGGTGAGCAGGCCCTGACCTGGGTCGACCAGCTCATACCAGGCACGTTCGAGCGACTCGAGATTGGCCTCGACGCCGATCGGTCGGTGCAGGCGGATCCGCTGTCGGATCTGCGCGACGGGGTGGTGCCGGGGCAGGGCTTCGTGTTGATCCGGGTCGCCAGCGCGCCCGGGCAGGAGCCAGCCGCGGCCGACGCCCAGTCGGGTTCGCCGGCCTGGCCGGGACCCGCAGGCGCCGCCCCGTCCGCGGTGCCGGCCCCGCTCGCCGATCAGGTCCCGCTTGCCGATCAGGTCCCGCTTGCCGATCCGGTCCCGCTTGTGGATCCGGTCCCGCTGGCCGATCAGACGCCGCTCGCCGATCCGGTGCCGCTGGCCAATCAGACGCCGTACGCGGATCAGGCCCAGCTCGCGGACCAGGCCCCGCAGGTGGACGCGTCCGCAGCCGCGGCCCCGCCCGCGGATCAGGCCCCGCTCGCGGAATCGGACGCGTCCGCCGCCCCGGCCCCGTTCGGATCCCCGGCCCCGTTCGGATCCCCGGCCCCGTTCGGATCCCCGGTCCCGTTCGAGGATCAGGCCCCGTTCGCGAATGCGGCGCCGTCGTCGGATCCGGCCACGATGGTGGACTGGATGCCGCCCGTCGACCCGGCCGAACCCGGGCCGCGCAACGCGACCGACGGCTGGGCCGCCCCGGCCGCGGGTCACCACCCGATCGGGATCCTCGCGTCCCGCAACGGCCCGGTCGTCATCCTGGATCGGGCCTACGTCCTCGGGCGCGAGCCGCACCGCGACCCGGCCGTCGAGAGCGGCGACGCCACTCCGGTGCTGCTGCAGGATCCGGACAACGTGATCTCGCGCGTGCACGCCCGGATCTTCGTCGACAACGGGATCGTGTTCGTCCGCGACGCGTCCTCGCTGGACGGGACCTACATCAGCCCGCCCGGCGCCGACGACTGGACCCGGATCGGCACCGACCCGAGCCCGCTGCCGCCGGGCTATAACCTGCGCATCGGGGGGCAGGTCTTCACCTACAACCTCGACGGTCCCGCCAGCGCCGGCTGACGCCGGGTTCACCGGGGTCGGGCCGCCTGCGGCAGGACCTTGTCAAGCAGCCAGCCACTGGCCGCGACGATCAGCGCGATGTCCAGGTAGTGGCAGGCCATCGCGCCCAGGTAGCTCGGGCCGCCCCACGCGTTGGCGGTGAAGTTCGGGTCGAGTCCGGCCGTGACCTGCTCGCCGACCCGCCAGCAGCAGTAGCCGATCACCGCCAGCAGCGGCAGCGCGGCCGCGGTTCGCCACGACGCCTGCCGCGCCGCTGCCGTCAGCCGCGCGGCGGCGTTTCTGCCCAGCGGGGCGAGCAGCAGCAGCCGCCCGCCGTGGCGGCCGAACCGGCGGCAGTGCCGCCACCGGGCGACGGCGTACAGCGCGCACGCGACGGCGGCCACGGCGAGCTGCTGTCCCCAGGCCGACGTGCCCGGAGCCGGCGGTTCGCTGATCGGCGACCGGTCCAGGTAGCGAATGAAGCCGGTCGCGACGCCGACGGCGGTGAGGCCCGCGGCCGAGACGGTCAGGAGCGGGGAGATCTGCCGGGTGACCGAGGATGTCACGCTGCTCGCGCTGGACACCCGGCTGGCGATGCCTGTGTTGTTGGTCATGACTCCAGGCTGCCGACCGGGCCGGCCGGCTGCCGTCGGCCTGGCGTCTCGACCCGGCCGCCATCGGCCGGCGGAGGCGCGCGGCGCCCTCATCCGCGCGAACGACGCCGGGGTCAGACTTGTGGCCGATGGGCGCGGCCGAACGCCCCGATTATGGTTACGGCATGGTGATTACGGACCCGGCCGCCACGCCCAGGCCGCCGCTGCTCGCCCGCGTCTGGCCGGGGCTGGCTGACCGGCACGCCAACCGGGTCGGGCCCGATCTCGTGGACGGCGCGCTGGCGGCGGGTTGCTTCGCCGCCTTCACCGTGCCGGTGCTGCTCGGCGCCGGGCCCGCCCACCCGCATGGCCCGGAAGCCGCCTTCGGCGTCATGGCGGCCGCGCCGCTCATCGTCCGGCGTCGGTGGCCGGTGACGGTGCTGCTCGTGGTCGCCGCCGTCTACGTCGCCGCCGCCCTGGCGGACGTGGCGTTCACCCCGTTTGTCAGCAACGCCGGGCCGAATCTGGCGATCGCGGTCTTCACGGCCGCCGCCCGCGGCCGTCGGCCGTGGTCGCTGACGGCGGCCGTCGTGGCCGGCGCCGCCACCTGGGCCTCGCTCCCGGTCGCGCTGCGCCTGTACCCGGGCCACGACCAGGATGCGGTCCAGCTCGTCGCGGTGGTCGTGGGCTGGCTGGCCGGCGACCTGGCGCGGGCCCTGCGCGAGTACCGGGAGCAGCTGCAGTTGGTTCAGCGCCGCCGGGCGGTCGAGGAGCTCCAGCTGGCCCGGGCCGAGGAACGGCTCCGGCTGTCCCGGGAGGTGCACGACGTGGTCTCGCACAGCCTGAGCGCGATCGCGGTGCA
Source organism: uncultured Actinomycetota bacterium (assembly GCA_963836195.1). Taxonomy (GTDB): domain Bacteria; phylum Actinomycetota; class Actinomycetes; order Streptosporangiales; family Streptosporangiaceae; genus Trebonia. The sequence goes on from CAWIIX010000033.1 coordinate 338,180, forward strand.
AGCCGGGGTGGCGCGACATGTCTTCGCCGAACAGCCCGACCAGGCCGGGGCCGCCCTGTCGGCGATCGAGACCGCCAGCCGGTCCGCGCTTGACGAGCTGCGCAAGCTGCTCCGGCAGATCCGCGACCCCGAGGACGCCGATGAGGCGGCGGCGCCAACGCTGAGCGACCTGCCCGCGCTGATCGGCCGGCTGCGCCGGGCCGGCCTCGACGTCAGCTGCCACAGCACCGGACAGCCGCAGGCCTACGGCACCGCGGTGGAGTTGTCGGCCTACCGGATCACGCAGGAGGCGCTGACCAACGTGGCCAAGCACGCCGCCGGGCCCGGGCCCAGGTCGAGATCGGGCGCGGCGCCGACGAGCTCACCGATCACGGTGACCGACGACGGCGGTCCGAACCCGGGACGATCCGCTGCCAGCGGGGGGCTGGGCATCCCCGGCATGCGCGAGCGAGCCGAACTGCTCGGTGGCACGCTGACGGCCGGGCCTGCCCCCGGCGGCGGCTTCACCGTCGTCGCCCGGCTGCCCGCTGCGGGGCCGAGGTGATGACGGACCAGGACCGCGACATCCGGGTGCTCGTCGTCGACGACGAGGCGCTGGTCCGGGCCGGGTTCGTGATCCTGGTCGACTCCGCGCCCGGCCTCAGCGTGGTCGGCCAGGCCAGCGACGGCGTCCAGGCGGTCCGCCAGGCCCGGGCGCTCAAGCCGGACGTGGTGCTGATGGACATCAGGATGCCGGTCATGGGCGGACTTGAGGCGGCCAAGCTCATCCTCGACGGCGATCAGGATCCGCCGCCCCGGATCCTCGTCGTCACCACCTTCGACGAGGACGAGCACGTCTTCGAGGCGCTCCGCAGCGGCGCGAGCGGGTTCGTGCTGAAGGACACCCCGCCGGAAAAGCTGCTCGACGCCATCACGATCGTCGCCGCGGGCGAGGCGCTGCTCGCCCCCGCCATCACCCGCCGGCTGATCGCCGAGTTCGCCCGGCGGCCCCGGGCCGCCGCCCCGTCGGCCGGCGACGTCCTCGCGCCGCTGACCGAGCGCGAACGCGAGGTGCTGCAGCAGGTGGCGGCCGGGAGTTCCAACGCCGAGGTCGCCGCCGCCCTGCACCTGTCGGTGGCCACGGTCAAGACGCACATCAGCCGGCTGCTGTCCAAGCTCGACTGTCGCGACCGCGCCCAGCTCGTGGTGGTCGCGTACGAGACCGGCGTCGCCATCCCCGGTCTTCGGTTATCACCGCCCCGCCCGGGCCGAACATTCATCGCCCCGCCCGGGCCGGAGATTGAGTGGGATCAGACCGGCCGCGAGCCTAGATCGGACCCATGGCGAGCTATCAGCCCGGTTCGGCAGCGGCTCTAGAGTGCTCGGCCCGGTGGCCGGGGTGCTGATCCGGGCGCGCCCGGCCACGGTGCGGGTGATCGTGCCGCCGGAGGCGCGGGTCCTGCTCTGCCCGACCCCGCCCAAGGCATGCGGGTTAGCAGGGCACCCGGACCGACGCCTCCGCCGTACGGCACAGGTCCGCGATCGTCGCGAGCACGGCGAGCCCGATGATCAGCGCTTCCGCGGGTTCTATCGCCTTTTCCCTGATCAGGCAATCGAGCGGGTTGCCCTCGGATTTGCCGCCGAGTTGCCGCATTGTCTCGGCGTCGGCGGGTTCTCCGTCGAGGCGGTAGAAGTCGGCCGCCGCCCGCAGGAGCGTCTCGGCCAGCACTTTGCCGCTGGGTTTCAGCGTGCAGTCCAGCTCCGCGAGGGCGCCGTCGAGGCGGGGCCCGAGATAATCCAGGACGTCCCGGAGCGGGTCGAGGCCCACGACCGCCCACGTCGCATCCACGAGGCAGCAGGCACCCAGCAGGAGGAGGGGTGCGTCGTCCTCGGGAAAGCCTCCCTCGACGCCGCCGATGGGCTGGCTTCCGCGACCGCCCGATGTGGCGTATTGGACTTCGGCATCGACGGCCGGGCCGAGCAGCCTGATGACCTTCGCCACCGAGGGATCGGTAACCGGGACCCGATCCAGGACCACGGCACGGATCAGGGCCGAGACGGCGACGTCCCAGTGTCCGGTGTCAGCGGCGAAGGCCTCCACCGAAGGTATCTCTGCCGTCGCGAGCCGCGGCGCCACGGCATACTCCTTCATTCGCGAGCCCCCGAAGAAGCGATCGCCAGCCGAACCCTCCGCCCAGTTCGGCACCTTCGCGGCTTCCGGCTCGGCCCCACGCCACCAGAAGCGGCTGACCGCCGATAGGTGCTCCCGCCTCGCCTCGAACATGCTGCTGAGGCTCTTCGCGGCCCGGGCCAGCTGCTCCAGGGCTCGCTGGCCTTCGAGGTCCGCCCGCGACGCCCCGATACCTTGCCGCCGCTGCTTCTTCTGGTTGCTCGCCTTGCCCATGATCCTCCGTACAGTGCCTTCGGTCGTGTCAGAAGTTACCCGCTTCCGGTTCGCGAGTTACGCTCTATTCGGCGAACCTGACCCGAAACGCCGGAGTCCCTCCCAGCCGGAGGCATATCGCCCAGCGAGTCCGAGTAACCAGCGTGCCCAGGTAAGTGGAAGCTGGGGGGAGTCACTCCGGTCCGTTCGGGATGATCTATTTTGATCTTGTTCTGAGGAGGGTCGGCTTGATAGTGAGTTGGGTCCGGATGGAGGGAAATACGAAATACTGTCGCCATGGCAAGTCAGGAACTCGTGGAGCGGGTCGCGCAGCTTCGCCGTGACGGCCGTACTCCCAAGGAGATCGCTCGTGCGCTCGGCCTTAAGCCCGCTGAGGTGGCGCCGCTGATCAGGGCTGTCGGCGCCGCTGCGCCCAGGCGGGAGGCTGAGTTGGTCGGCTGCTGGGTGACCGACGGCTGGTCCGAGGGCGTCATGGTGAACGGCCATCCAGAATGGCCGGGTGTTCAAGCGGCGGGAGGCGGCAAGTCTGGCGGCCTGGTGGGCGTGCTCGTCGCCCGGGACCGGGGCAGCAGCGTGTCCGCGTGCGGGTACCTGGTCGACCTCTGGTGCCTGGGCGTCAAGAACTGCATGGGTCCCAAGGCCATGGACCGGCGTAAGCTGCCGGATTTCCTGAGCTTCTTCTTCCGCTCCTTCAGCCGCCCGCCGGTGTCGGCGCCGCCGGACCTGGCGCGGCAGGTGGTGTTCGGCGCGGTGGACTACGCGCGCGGCCTGGGTTTTGAGCCGCACCCCGACTTCGCCAAGTGCGCGGGGCACCTCGGCGACTGGGACGGGTCGAGCGACATCGCATTCGGGCGCGACGGGATGCCGATGTATATCCAGGGGCCGCACGACGACATGTACACCGTTATATCGACCTTGCGGAAGACGGTCGGCGACGGTAACTTCCACTACCTCGGCCGGGTCGGCTGACCGTAAAAGCACCGGTTACCCGGGTCAGATGGCCACGACCGCCGCGTTGGCGGCCGTCAGGGCGAACCGGGCGGGGTCGTAGCCGCTGCGGCCCATGCGCGGATTTCGTCGCGCTCCGGGCTCGGCGGTGCGGCGAGCCGCGCCTTGAGGTCGGCGCGCTGCTGCCGACCGATCGGCTTACAAACTCGCGACGGCCTTAGCCGGGTCCGCCTGCGGCGGCCCGCTTGGCTCCCAGTCGCCGTCCGAGCGCGCGTAAGGGTACCAGCGCAGGTCACGGCCGAGCCGCAGCTGGACGCGGCCGGCGGTGACCCTGTTGCCCTGGACGCTTTGCGCCTCGCCAGTCTTCGAACGGAGCACGTTCCCCGCCGCCTTGAGCAGGTCGGCGGACTCCGGCTCGTCCGCGACCGGGTCCCATTCCCCGCCAAGCACCTCAAGGCCTGTCAGCCCGCCGTGCTGCCAGGCAAGCGCCCGCCTGACCAGCTCGCGGGCGCCGATCCCTGAGCGCGCCGCTATCGGGCCGAATGAGGGCGTGCCAAGCACACGCGCCGCCCTGCGGGCAAGATCCGCGTCCGAGCTAAGGCCCAGCCCGGCGTCGGCACTGAGTCCCACGGCCATCTCCCATGCCCGGACGGCCGCGTCCGCCGCCAGCTCAAGCAGGTCGCTGCCAAGCCCGGCCCGCCAGGCCGGCGGATCTACCGGGAGAGCCGCGGGTTGCCCGGGACGCGCGGGCGGCAACGGCGGGGCGGGAATCTGCGCCCACGGCAGCGGCTCGTCGAAGGCATCCCTGGCATCCACCCCCTCGTCGTTAGCAGCCCGCCCGGCACCAGCCCGTGACCCGGCGACCGCGGCGGCCTCTGTCTCATCGGGCGTACCGCGCCGCCGCGTCCGCACCCCGGCAAGCACCTGGTCGCGGTTGCGACCGCGCAGCAGCAGCAGGACGAACGGGTCGGCGTCCAGCGCGTCCGCCACGAGGTAGCACGCGGCGGCCGAGTGCTTGCACGGGTCCGCGTCGTCCGGGCAGCTGCACCGGGGCCCGATCTCCCCGCCGCCTGGCAGTAGGTCAAGGCCGGCGGAGGTCGCGTCTTCGGCGATCTCCGGTGGCAGTTCGCCGTCAAGCAGCGCCGCGGCGTGGCCGAGCCGGGCGGAGATCGCGGTGAGCACCCGGTCCCACTCCTCGTCGGTGAACCGCCGCACCCGGATCCTGACCTCGTACGGTGCCGTCATGCGGCCCTGTACCTGAGCCCGCGCCTCGCCTGGTGCCAGGGTCAGGTCGCCGACCGCACCGCTGCGCGCGTAGTCCCGGCCCCGTGGCAGCCGGTTCGGGTCCAGCCGTGCCCGCTGCTCAAGCGCCTCCACCCACGCGGTTCCCCACCAGGTTCGGCCGAATTCCGCGCTCACATCCTCGCGCAGGTCCTCGCTCATGACGCGGCCCGGAGGCTGACGAGCTCAGAGAGCTCGCCGTCCGACAGGTCGGCGATCCAGCGTTCGCCTGACCCGATCACGGCGTCGGCGAGGTCGCGCTTTTTCTCCAGCAGAGCCGCGATCTTGTCTTCGAGGGTTCCCTCGGCGATCAGCCGGTGAACCTGCACCGGGCGGTCCTGCCCGATCCGGTAGGCCCGGTCGGTTGCCTGATCCTCGACCGCAGGGTTCCACCAGCGGTCGTAGTGCAGCACGTGCGTCGCCCTGGTCAGGGTCAGCCCGGTGCCGCCGGCCTTGAGCGACAGCAGGAACACCGGCACGCCGCCCGCCTGGAACTCCGCCACCATCTCTTCCCTCCGCTGCACAGGCACGCCGCCGTGCAGGAAAAGCGAGCCGATCCCGCGCGCGTCGAGATGCTGCTGAAGCAGCGTCGCCATCTGGGTGTACTGGGTGAAGACGAGCATCGACTCGCCGCCGGCCAAGATCACGTCCGTGAGTTCGTCGAACAGAGCCAGTTTCCCCGAACGGCCAAGTAGTGGCCCTGGTTGCTTCAGGTACTGCGCCGGGTGGTTGCAGATCTGCTTTAGTCCTGTGAGCAGCTTGAATACCAGTCCGGCACGCTCGATGCCTGCGGTGGACGCGATCGCCTGCATCGTCTCCCTGACCATCGCCTCGTACAGCGTGACCTGTTCGGCGGTCAGCGCCACGATCTGGTCGGTCTCGGTCTTGGGCGGCAGTTCAGGCGCGATCCCTGGATCGGTCTTCTTCCGCCGCAGCAGGAACGGCCTGATCAGCGCGGCGAACCTCGCGGTGGCGTCGGCGTCCCTGTACAGCTCCACCGGCCGCGCGATCCGGCTGGTGAACGCCTCCAGATGGCCGAGCAGGCCAGGCGTCGTCCAGTCCAGGATCGACCACAGCTCAGACAGCCTGTTCTCCACCGGGGTGCCGGTCAGCGCGATCCGCGCCGGAGCGGGGATGGCCCGCAGTTCGCGGGCGGTCCGCGAGAACGGGTTCTTCGCGTGCTGGGCCTCGTCGGCGACGACCAGGCCCCAGCCGACCTCAGCGAGCCGCTCGGAGTCGCGCAGCACCACGCCGTAGGTGACCAGGACCACCTCGTCGACGGCCAGGTCCGCCAGGTGCCGCCCGCCGCCGTGGAACCGGCGGACCGGGATCTGCGGGGCGAACCGCCGGATCTCGCGCTCCCAGGTGCCCAGCAGCGAGGCCGGGCACACCACGAGCGTCGGTCCCGCCTTGAGGTCACGCCGGTGCAGGTGCAGCGCGATGATCTGTATCGTCTTGCCCAGGCCCATGTCGTCGGCCAGGCAGCCGCCGAGCCCGGAGTCGCACATCCCGGCCAGCCACGCCAGCCCGCGCTGCTGGTAGGGCCGCAAAGTCGCGTTGAGCCCTGACGGTGGCTCGACCGCTTCCGGCTTCGACCCGATGCCCGCGATCCGCGTGGCGAGGTCAGCCAGCGGGCCCTCGGCCGTGACCTTGACGGTCTCGCCGTCGATCTCCGCCTCGCCCGCCAACACGGCGCCGAGCGCCTCGGCGGTGCGCATCCGGGTTCGCGGCGGACGGCGCAACCGGTCAAGCAGCGCTGGGTCGAGGATCACCCAGCGGCCCCGCAGCCTGATCAGCGGCCGTTTCGCCTCCGCGAGCGCGGCGATCTCGTCGGCGTCGAGCACCGCGCCGTCGAGCGTGAGCTGCCAGCGGAATTCCATCAGCGCCGCGAGCCCGAGCCCGGCTTCGGTCAGCTGTTCAGGGGCAGGCGTCACGGCGGCCCTGAGCTCAAGGCCGTCGTCGAGCATGCTGGACGGCCACATCACCTCGATGCCGGTGCCCGCCAGAGCCTCGGCCGCCGGGCCGAGCAGGGTGGCGAGCGCGTCGTCGTCCAGGTCGATCGCCGACGGGCTGGCCTGCTCGAGCACCCGTGCGAGCGGCGGCCATACCGAAGCCCCCCGCCGCAGCGCGAGCAGCAGGTCCGTCTCCGCCTGCGGGCCGAACCTGGCGAGCACGGTCTCCGGCTGGCTCCACAGTGCGGCGGCATCCACGATCAAGCTGGGGTCGCTGCTGCTGCGCAACTGCAGCACCAGCCGGAACCCCGGCGCAGACGGTTCTTCGCCCGACTCGTCTTCGTCCAGGTCTTCGTCTTCGTCCAGGAACGCGTCTTCGGCCAGCGCCGTCGGCACCGCCTCGATCCGCAGGCTCAGCCGCGCGCCCGCGGCCAGCCCGTCCGTGGTGTCCGCGAGCCAGTCGGCGAGGTCGCTGATACAGGTCGGCTCCGTTGAGGCGAACGCCCTCGACGCCGTGGTTCTAGGCGCTGCGGGCGACCGGGCTACCGTGTCGGCGATCGCGTCCCACAGGTCGCGGACAAGGGCCTCAGGCGACCGCAGCCGCATCGGCCGCGAGTCGGGCACCGCCAGCGCGTGCGCAGCAGCCGGGAACGCGGCGGCCAACTCGCGCAGCCAGCTGAGATCGGACGGGTCGAGCGGCCCCGTTCGCCAGACGTCCATGTCACCCGGGCCGACCGTCGGCAGCAGCCGCCCGCGGGCCACCAGGCCCACCCCGGCGGCCGCGGCCGCTGCCCAGACCCGGACGCTGCGCCGCATCGGCAGGCTGCCGGAGGTGCTCAGCAGCAGCGGCAGCGCCTCGGCGAGCGGGATGAGCTCGGCAGAAACCATGCGCTTGCGAATCCCGTAGGTGCCGCCGGGAAAAACTAGCTCGACCCTGGCAGTACCAGGGACCGGGTTTCCTGGGACCTTTCCCCACGCGGCGAACACTCCGCGCCGGGGAATCTCGTTCGGTAGGAAGACGAGCTCACCATCTAGCACGCAACCGCACGATACCGGCCTGGCGGGGCCTACCGCCGCAACTTCGCCCGCGTGTCCCGTTTTGATCATGAATAGGGTTTCTGGCCCACATTACGTGACGGCGGTCGCTTCGACGTGCCAAAAGCGCTTTTCGGTCCGCTCTTACCTGCCAAAATGCGCATTCGGCACGTTGGGGTGGTGCCACTGGGGCGACCTGAGCCCCGCCGCCGGACAATAGCCTCGTGGCAAGGCGCATGACCATCAGGACGGCTGCGGCGGCTGGTGTCGCCGGGCCAGCCGTGTTCACTGGCGCGTGGATCGTCGGCTCGCTACGCCAGACCGGGTACGGCGCGACCGAGGTGCAGATCAGCGGCCTGGCCGCGCCGGATGCCAGGGACCCGTGGACCATGATCGCCGGATTCCTTGTGCTCGGCGGATGCGCCGTGGCCTTCGGCGAGGCACTGCACCAGGCGATCGGCGGTCCGGCGCCCCGACTGATCCAGGGCGCCGGCGTTCTGACCATCGCGGCCGGCCTGCTTCGCCGCGACCACATGCTGCTTGAGTCCGGGCCCGTCTCCTGGCACAACCAGGCGCACAACGTGGTGAGCGCCGTCATCTACGTGGATCTCGTCATCGCGCAGGCGGTGGCGGCCCGCGCGTTCGCCCGCGACGCCGCGTGGAAACCGTGGCGCCGCTTGCTGACCGCTAGCGCCGCGGCGACCACCGTGCTCCTGATCGCGTATGGCGCGAATTCCTCCGAACCCGCGGCGGGCCTGCTCCAACGGGTCGCCGTCACCCTCCCGCTCGCGGCTATCGCCGCGCTCTCGGTCCGCCTCGCCAGCCCGCGAGAACCCGCCGCCCCCGCGACGTGCCGCAATCGCTCCCCCTCACCAGACTCCCCGAGGCCGCAAGCTGAAGACCCGGCACCGGACGCGCGAGCCCCGCGTGTCCGAGTCAGTGGAAGCTGCCGGAGTAACCCCCGGTCCGTTCGGGATAACTTTGATTTTCTTTAGGACGGGCTAGCCGATTCAGAGGCCGTTGTCGGCGAGGATCTTCATGAGGTTGCGCTTGCGCTTCTGGGACGCGCGCAGCACTGTCAGGTACTGGCGGAACTCGCCGGGGGTGCCGAGGGCCTCGTGGCAGGCGCGGGCCGAGAGCAGGAGCCTCGCCATCTGGTGGTACACATTGTCGCCGGTCTGCTCCGTGAGCGGCTTGATGGCCTTGAGATAGACGGCGAGGGCGTCGGCGGGGCGGGTGACGATCTACGCCGCCCCAGGCGATTACCGTGGTTGCATGGTGTCGCGTCCAGTTCGCCCACCCGTGGGCTTGTTCGATAACCCGGTCCGTGTCTTCAGCCTGGACGAGCTCGCGCAGACCGTGCGCGCGTTGGAGCGGACACGGCCCGGCCTGACAGTGGAAGAGCTAGCCAGCTCGGTGTTCGCTGAGCTCGCGATGAAGCGCACACGGCGTGCCGAGGAACTCGTCGCCGAGGCCATCCGGATGGCGCGGACGCGCCCGCCGCGCGCCGAGATCACCGGGTCGCGGTGGCAAGCCAGCACCCAGGAGGTCAGAGACTGGGCCGTCGGCGCGAGCTTCGAGGTGGACACTGACGGCAGCATTCCGGAACAGGCGATCACGGCATACAACGAGACGCATCCCGACCGGCCTTACTGAACCGTTCTCTCGGAAGTTATAGGTTGGCTCGCCGCTCGGACGTTGCGCATGCGGTCCTCGATGACAAGCGGCAGGGCCTGTGGCCGGCCTGCCCGAGTCGCTCGAGGATGAGGGAGTCAGCCCGGTCCACCCCACGCCGGACTGACCCCGGAATGTCGGACCCCCGCCTTAGAGTTGAAACACGAGACAAGGGGAGGTGGCATCATGCGTCCGGTAACTGACCTACAGCGGAAGGTGGCCCCGTTCGAGGTCGTCACCGACATGGTGCCGGCCGGGGACCAGCCCGCCGCGATCGCGGAGATCGAGAAGCGGATCCGCGCGGGGGAGGAGAACACGGTCCTGCTCGGCGCGACCGGCACCGGCAAGACGGCCACCGTGGCGTGGCTGGCCGAGCGGCTCGACCGCCCGGTCCTGGTCATGCTGCCGAACAAGACCATCGCCGCCCAGTTCGCCAACGAGCTGCGCGAGATGATGCCCAACAACGCGGTCGAGTACTTCGTCTCCTACTACGACTACTACCAGCCCGAGGCGTACATCCCGCAGACCGACACCTACATCGAGAAGGACTCCTCGATCAACGACGAGGTGGAGCGGCTGCGCCACTCGGCGACCAACTCGCTGCTCACTCGGCGGGACACGATCGTGGTGGCGTCGGTCTCCTGCATCTACGGCCTCGGCACGCCGCAGGAGTACCTCGACCGGATGCTCAGACTGCACGTCGGCGACACGATGGACCGCGAGGCGCTGCTCCGCCACCTGGTCGGCATGCAGTACTCCCGCAACGACCTCGCCTTCACCCGGGGCACCTTCCGGGTCCGCGGCGACACGATCGAGATCATCCCGCAGTACGAGGAGCTCGCGGTCCGGATCGAGATGTTCGGCGACGAGGTCGAGCGGCTGTCCACCCTGCACCCGCTGACCGGCGAGGTGATCACCGAGGACCGGGAGCTGTACGTCTTCCCTGCTACCCACTATGTGGCGGGCGAGGAGCGGATGGAGCGCGCCATCGCCGGCATCGAGGTGGAGCTGGGGGAGCGGCTGGCCGAGCTCGAGCAGGCGGGCAAGCTGCTCGAGGCGCAGCGGCTGCGGATGCGGACCACCTACGACATCGAGATGATGCGCCAGGTCGGCAGCTGCTCCGGCATCGAGAACTACTCGCGGCACATCGACGGCCGCGCGGCCGGCAGCGCGCCGAACACGCTGCTCGACTACTTCCCCGAGGACTTCCTGCTGGTGATCGACGAGTCGCACCAGACCGTGCCGCAGATCGGGGCGATGTACGAGGGGGACGTCTCCCGCAAGCGGATGCTCGTCGACCACGGCTTCCGGCTGCCCAGCGCGATTGACAACCGCCCGCTGACCTGGGACGAGTTCACCGAGCGGATCGGCCAGACGATCTACCTGTCGGCCACCCCCGGCCCGTACGAGATGCAGCGGGTCGGCGGCGACGTGGTCGAGCAGGTGATCAGGCCGACCGGCCTGGTCGATCCGCAGGTCATCATCAAGCCGACCAAGGGCCAGATCGACGACCTGCTCGAGGAGATCAGGCTGCGGACCGAGCGCAACGAGCGCGTCCTGGTCACCACGCTGACCAAGAAGATGTCCGAGGACCTCACCGACTACCTACTCGAGAACGGCGTCCGCGCCCGCTACCTGCACAGCGAGGTGGACACGCTGCGCCGGATCGAGCTGCTGCGCGAGCTCCGGGTCGGAGAGTTCGACGTGCTGGTCGGCATCAACCTGCTCCGCGAGGGCCTTGACCTGCCCGAGGTGTCGCTGGTCGCGATCCTCGACGCCGACAAGGAGGGGTTCCTCCGCTCGGGGACCTCGCTGATCCAGACGATCGGCCGCGCCGCCCGGAACGTCTCGGGCCAGGTGCACATGTACGCGGACAAGATCACCCCGTCCATGGAGCGCGCGATCGACGAGACGAACCGCCGCCGCGAGAAGCAGATCGCCTACAACCAAGAGCGGGGAGTCGACCCGCAGCCGCTGCGGAAGAAGATCGCCGACATCCTCGATCAGATCAACCGCGAGGACGCCGACACTCAGGAGCTGCTCGGCGGCGGCGGCCGCCAGCAGTCCCGGGGCAAGTCCCCGGTCCCCGGGCTGTCCTCACGAAACAAGGCCGGGACCGGCAGCGGGGTCGGGGCCGCCAGCGCGCCCCGCGGCGACCTGATCGCGATCATCGAGCAGCTCACCGACCAGATGCACACCGCCGCGGCGGAGCTTCAGTTCGAGGTCGCGGCCCGGATCCGCGACGAGATCAAGGAGCTCAAGCACGAGCTCCGCGGAATGCAGGCGGCCGGGGTCTGATCAGCCCGTCTGACGGCGGCCCCGGCCGCGAAAGCGCGATGCCCGCTATAGCGGGATTTGTCGGGCGGTAGAGTCCTCGCGATGGTCGCGCCGAACCCCTTGCGGCGCGCCTGCTGGAGGTGGCACATGCCGTGGGTGGTCCGCGAGGCGGTGCGCGACATCAACCGCGCCGTCGGCCGGCGCTGGCATGCCATTGACCCGCTGCTGCCCGACCCGATGACGCTGCCGGCCGGCTGCGGCGAGCCGCTCGTGGTCAGCGCCGACAACGGCCGCGTGGCCGGCCTCGGGGTCTGCGTGCACCAGCACATCGGGCCCGACTCGCTCAACCAGACCTGGGGCGCCGCCGACCGCTTCACCCTGGTCCCGAGGCTGGCCGGCCCGGACGTGGCCGCGCCGGCCGACCAGCTCCTCGCCCAGTGGCGCGACCACCTGGCCGGGATCGGCGCGACCAGGGGACCGGACACCTCGGCCGGCGTGGTCTGGCCGAGCCTGGACGTCACCGGCATCCGCGCCCTGCTCAGGCACGGCCTCCAGCCGCTGACGGTGATCGCCGCCAGGACCCGGCCGAGTTCCGCCGGGCTGTCGAGCGGCCCGCCCCGTGGCGCCCACGGCGTCACCATCCGCGTCGGCCGGCCCGGCCGACGAGGAGCAGGTACTCGACCTGGAACTACGACTGATCCGCTACGACATGCAGTTCGGCGGACCGGTCTGGCGGGCGAGCACCGCCCGGCTGGTGCGAGACGAGATCCGCACCAGCCTGGCCCGCCCGGTGTCCAGGACGTGGCTGGCCGAGCGGAACGGCCGCGCGGTCGGCCTGCTGGTCGCGCAGTCGCCGCAGGAGGCCGGCTGGATCGCCGGGATGACGAGCGCGGCCGGGGCGGCGTACCTGCAGACGATGATCGTCGATCAGGCCGAGCGCGGCACCGGGATCGGCGCCGCCCTGGTCAGGCACCTGCACGCACGGCTCGACGGCGGCGGCGTCGACGTCACGCTGCTGCACCACAGCCAGGTCAACCCGCTGTCGGCCCCGTTCTGGTACCGGATGGGCTACCGGCCGCTGTGGACGAGCTGGGAGGCCCGCCCCGCCAGCGCGCTGCGGTGACGCCGGCCGAGGGCAAGGGCCGAGGGCAAGGGCAGAGGCCGGGACGCAAACCTGGACGTAACCTGACGACTCGCTGAGCCTGCGATAACAGCGGGCGCGTAAAGTGGGACCCATGCTGATCAGCCTGATCGCAGCCCTGGTCGCGGCGCTCTGCTACGGCGTGGCCTCGGTCATGCAGGCGATCGCCGTCCGCGAGGCCAGCAATCGGGCCGGGCTGACCGGGGTTGACCCCGGACTGGTGCCGAGGCTGCTGCACCAGTGGCGGTTCGTGGCCAGCGTCGCCATCGACACCCTCGGCTTCCTCGCCCAGCTGATCGCGCTGCAGCGGCTGCCGCTGTTCGCCGTCCAGGCCATCGTGGCCGCCAACCTCGCGGTCATCGCGGTGCTCGCCAGCGTGGTGATCGGGGTCTCGCTCTCGTGGCGGGAGTGGCTCGCGGTGACCGGCGTCGTCGCCGGGGTCGGCCTGCTCGGCTCGTCGGCCGGGGCCGAGGGCGCCCATCAGGCGGGCGCAGTCTTCAAGATCGCCCTCATCGTGGCGACGGCGGTGCTCGGCGTCTGCGGCCTGATCGCCGCACGCCTGCGCAACCCCGCCCGCACGCTTGCGCTCGGCACCGTCGCCGGGCTCGGCTACGGCGTGCTCGGCTGCGCCGCGCGGGTGCTGACCGGCTTCGAGCCGCTGACGCTGATCCGCGACCCGGCCGCCTACGCGGTGGTGGCGGGCGGCCTGATCTCGTTCGTGTTCTACACCACCGCCCTCGAGGGCGGCAGCGTCACCGTCGCCACCGCCGCGGTAGTGCTGGCGGAGACGCTCCCGCCCGCGCTGATCGGCGTGATCTTCCTCGGCGACACCACCAGGCGCGGCCTCGCGCCGGTGGCGGTCATCGGCTTCGTGATCGCGGTGGCGAGCGCGCTCGCGCTCGCCCGGTTCGGCGAAGCGGGGCAGGAAACGCCTGGTCATCCGGTCGGCGACGGCCCCAGTCGGCCCACCGGTCACCCCGGCCAGCAAGCGACCGCGAGCGGCTGACCGCGAAAAGTAAAGAAGTTACTTAGGGCTGCCGGTCCGGTTATGCGCCCGTGACGTGTTATTCTGGTGGCCCGTGGACCTGCGGCTTTATGCCGTTACCTCAAGACCCACGGGAGCACATCTTGGCCGCTGCAGCGACTCAGTCCAAACTGGCCCCACAAAGGCAAGTAAAGACCAAGCATCTCTTTGTCACCGGCGGCGTCGCCTCAAGTCTGGGCAAGGGCCTGACCGCGTCCAGCCTGGGACGCCTGCTCAAGATGCGCGGCCTGCGCGTCAAGATGCAGAAGCTCGACCCGTACCTGAATGTCGACCCGGGCACGATGAACCCGTTCCAGCACGGTGAGGTCTTCGTCACCGACGACGGCACCGAGACCGACCTGGACGTCGGCCACTACGAGCGGTTCCTCGACATCAGGCTGAACGGCGAGGCCAACGTCACCACCGGCCAGGTCTACTCGAGCGTGATCGCCAAGGAGCGGCGGGGCGAGTACCTGGGCGACACCGTGCAGGTCATCCCGCACATCACCAACGAGATCAAGGCCCGCATCCTCGCCATGGCCGGCCCCGAGGTGGACGTCGTCATCACCGAGGTCGGCGGCACCGTGGGCGACATCGAGAGCCTGCCCTTCCTCGAGTCGATCCGCCAGATCAGGCACGAGATCGGCCGCGACCGGTGCTTCTTCATCCACGTCTCGCTGCTGCCCTACATCGGCCCGAGCGGCGAGCTGAAGACCAAGCCGACCCAGCACTCGGTGGCCGCGCTGCGCTCGATCGGCATCCAGCCCGACGCGATCGTGGCCCGGTCCGACCGCCCGATCAGCGACGGGCTCAAGCGCAAGATCTCGCTCATGTGCGACGTCGACGAGGACGCGGTCGTCTCCACCCCCGACGCCCCCTCGATCTACGACATCCCCAAGGTCCTGCACGCCGAGGGCCTCGACGCCTACGTGGTCAGGCGCCTGCAGCTCCCGTTCCACGACGTCAACTGGGCAGAATGGGACGACCTGCTGCGCCGCGTGCACCGCCCCGCCCGATCGATCACGATCGCCCTCGTCGGCAAGTACATCGACCTGCCCGACGCCTACCTCTCGCCCGCCGAGGCGCTCCGGGCGGGCGGCTTCGGCAACGACGCGAAGGTCACGATCAGGTGGGTGACCAGCGACGACTGCGAGAGCCCGGAGGACACCGCGGGCCAGCTCGACGGCGTCGACGGGATCTTGATCCCGGGCGGCTTCGGCGTCCGCGGCATCGAGGGGAAGATCGGCGCGATCCGCTACGCCCGCGAGCACAACATCCCCATCCTCGGCCTCTGCCTCGGCCTGCAGTGCATGGTCATCGAGGTCGCCCGCGACCTGGCGGGCGTGGCCGACGCGAACAGCTCCGAGTTCGACCCGGGCACCAGCGACCCGGTCGTCGCCACCATGGCCGACCAGGAGGACGTGGTCGCGGGGGAGCGGGACATGGGCGGCACGATGCGCCTCGGCCTCTACCCGGCCGCGCTCACGCCCGGCTCGATCGTGAGCGAGCTCTACAGCGGCGCGGCCGTGATCGAGGAACGGCACCGGCACCGCTACGAGGTCAACAACGCCTACCGGGACGTGCTCGAGGACGCCGGGCTGGTCTTCTCCGGGCTGTCGCCCGACGGCCGGCTGGTCGAGTTCATCGAGCTGCCGCGCGAGACGCACCCGTTCTTCGTCGCCACCCAGGCCCACCCGGAATTCCTCTCCCGCCCGACCAGGCCGCACCCGCTGTTCACCGGCCTGATCGCCGCCGCCCTGGCCCGCTCCCGCGCCACCGAGACCGGCGCGCGCGCGGTAGCGTCGTGATGTGGAAGACACCCAGGAAAGCTGGCCCGTAGCCGCGACCGAGCCCCTGCTCAAGCACTGGCTCCTGACGGTGCGCTCCGACAAAGTTCAAATGCCAGACAAGAATTTTGCCGAACGGACCGTGGTTTCCCACCCTGGCGCGGTGGCCGTGGTGACGCTGGACGACGCCAGCCGGGTGCTGATGATCAGGCAGTACCGGCACCCGGTCGGGTACCAGCTGTGGGAGATCCCGGCCGGCCTGCGCGACGCCGCGGGCGAGCCGCCGCTGGAGACGGCGCGCCGCGAGCTGTTCGAGGAGACCGGCTACCGGGCGCGGGAGTGGCACGTGCTCATCGACTACTTCACCTCGCCCGGCTTCACCACCGAGCGGCTCCGGATCTACCTGGCCCGCGGCGTCGAGCAGGCCAAGGACGACCCCGGCCCCGCCTACGTCCGCCACCACGAGGAGAAGTACCTGATCCAGCAGTGGGTCCCGCTCGACGACGCGGTCCGCCTCGCCTTCGCGGGCAAGCTTCACAACAGCTCCGCCATCACCGGCGTCCTCGCCGCCCAGTCAGCCCAGGCAACCGACTTCAGCAACCTCCGCCCCGCCAACGCCCCCGAACCCTAACCCGCCCCGCCCGCCCCGCCATGCCCCCCTCCCCGTCCCCCCCGCCGCCCCCGGGCCGCAGCCCCGCCGGCCCCGCCGTGCCCGTGCCTCCCACCCGACCCCCGGGCCGTAGCCCCGCCCGCGGCGCCGTGCCCGTGCCTCCCACCCGACCCCCGGGCCGTAGCCCCGCCCGCGGCGCCCTGCCGACCGTTCCTCGTCGCGCCGCCGCCCCCGGCGCCTACCCCCAGCCGCCGGGGCCCTCGGTCCAGCCAACTTCCTGCTTCCCACCCGTCCCACCTGACTCCCCAGGCCTAAAGATCATGGAAACTTTTTTCTTGACGAAGGAAAATCGTCTTATACGCACGAAAATCCTTCGCGATAAGAAAAGTCTTCGTGATCATGAGCCCCTGCGTCGAGGTCAGGCCCGCGCGGAACAGCAATCGCCGGTGCCGAAGTGGTGAGCGTTGCGGACGGGGCGCGCGGTTACCTGCAGTACCTCGTCGTGGAGCGCGGGCTGGCGGCCAACACCGTCGAGTCGTACCGGCGCGACCTCAACCGGTACGCCGAGGTCCTCGCGGCGCTGGGTAAGACCGAGCTCGGCGACGTCACCGCGGTCGACGTGGCCGAGTTCCGGGCCGCGCTGCACACCGGCGACGACGATCACCCGCCGCTCGCCACCAGCTCGGTCGGGCGCGCGGTGGTCGCGGTCCGCGGGCTGCACGCGTTCGCGCGCGCCCAGGGCATGACCGTCGACGACCCCGCCCGGGAGGTCGCGCCGCCCTCGCCGCCGCGGCGGCTGCCCAAGGCGATCACCGTCGACGAGATCGAGCGGCTGCTCGATGCGGCCGGGTCAACCGACGATCCCGATCCGCGGGTGCTGCGCGACCGCGCTTTGCTTGAGTTCCTCTACGGGACCGGGGCGCGGATCTCCGAGGTGACCGGGCTTGACGTCGACGACCTCGACCACCTGGCGCGGGACCCGGCCGTCAGGCTCACCGGCAAGGGCGGCAAGCAGCGCTTCGTTCCCGTCGGCAGCTACGCGGTCCGCGCGCTCGACGCCTACCTGGTGCGCGGGCGTCCGGCCCTGGCCGCCGCCGCCGTCCGGCGGTCGTCACCGGCCGTCTTCCTCAACGCCCGGGGCGGCCGGGCTCACCCGGCAGGGCGCGTGGGGAGTGCTACGCGAAGCCGCGGTCCGTTCGGGGAAACCCGATGTTTCACCCCACACCCTGCGGCACTCCTTCGCCACCCACCTCCTCGACGGGGGCGCCGACATCCGGGTCGTCCAGGAATTGCTCGGACACGCCTCCGTCACCACGACGCAGGTCTACACTCTGATAACGGTGGACAAGCTTCGAGAGGTGTACGCCGCCGCGCATCCGCGCGCTCTGGGGGGCTAGAGGCGCTGCCGGGGGCGGTTGAGTAGGAAATCTCCGGTGTTAACGGCGCGTTGGCTTGTTCCTTGCTAACAGGCGGCCTAGAGTCCGGAACAGTTCGCGACCTCTAGCCCCGGGAGGATCTTACTGGTGGCCGCATCGCGCGTTATGGAGCTACTGCCCGGTGACATCGGGCCAACGGGGCGGCCGCTGCCCGCCTTCCCCACGCCCAAGGTGCTGGCCGAGCATGGGCCTGCCCGGATCGTGGCGATCTGCAATCAGAAGGGCGGCGTCGGCAAGACGACGACGACCATCAACCTGGGCGCGGCGCTCGCCGAGCAGGGCCGGAAGATGCTCCTGGTCGACTTCGACCCGCAGGGGGCGCTGTCGGTCGGGCTCGGGATCCAGCCCCACGACATCGACTCCACGGTCTATAACCTGCTGATGGAGCGCGGCGTCAGCGCCAGGGACGTGATCTTCCCGACCGGGATCAAGAACCTGGACCTGCTGCCCTCCAACATCGACCTGTCCGGGGCCGAGGTCCAGCTGGTGTCGGAGGTCGGCCGCGAGTTCGTGCTCGGCCGCGCGCTGAAGTCAATCGTCGGTGA
Source organism: uncultured Actinomycetota bacterium (assembly GCA_963836195.1). GTDB lineage: Bacteria > Actinomycetota > Actinomycetes > Streptosporangiales > Streptosporangiaceae > Trebonia. The sequence goes on from CAWIIX010000033.1 coordinate 356,273, forward strand.
GTACGACTTCATCATGATCGACTGCCAGCCGTCGCTCGGCCTGCTCACGATCAACGCGCTCGCGTGCGCTAACAGCGTGCTCATCCCGCTCGAGTGCGAGTACTTCGCGATGCGCGGGGTGGCGCTGCTGATGGAGACCATCGACAAGGTGCAGCAGCGACTCAACCCGGACCTGGCCATTGATGGCCTCCTGGGCACAATGTACGATTCGCGCACCCTGCACACCCGTGAAGTGCTCGGATCCGTGGTCAACGGCTTCGGCGACAAGGTCTTTCATACGGTGATCAACCGCACGGTGAGGTTCCCAGACGCTACCGTTGCCGGTGAGCCCATCACGAGCTTCGATTCCTCGTCGATGGGGGCAAACTCCTACCGTGAGCTTGCCAAGGAGGTACTTGAGCGGTGGCGGGTGGACGGGGTCGGTCACGCCGGGTAAGCGTTCCCGGGGTCGCAGAGCTGCTGCGCCCCGCCGCATCCCCGCCAGCCGCCTCGGATGAACGTCAGGCGACCGGCAGGGAACGACACGACCAGAAGATCACCGTCTACCTTTCCGCCACCGAGCTGCTTGAGCTCGAGCACGCCCGGCTGCGGCTGCGGCGCCTTGGCGTCGTCCTCGACCGGGGCCGCCTGGTGCGGGAGGCGATCGCGATCCTCCTCGCCGACCTGGACGCACGCGGCAGTGACAGCCTCGTGGTCCGCAACATCCGGGCTAGCATGAATGGTGATGACGACGAAAGCGGCGGAGCCGGATGACGCGCCGCGCGGCGCAGATGCCTTCGAGGTGCACCTCGACGTCTTCGAAGGGCCGTTCGACCTGCTGCTCGGGCTGATCTCCAAGCACAAGCTGGACATCACCGAGGTGTCGCTGTCTCAGGTCACCGACGAGTTCATCGCCTACATCAAGCAGCGCTCCGGCGGCTGGGACCTGGACCAGGTGTCCTACTTCCTGCTCGTCGCCGCCACCCTGCTCGACCTGAAGGCCGCCCGGCTGCTGCCGTCGGGCGAGGTCGAGGACGAGGAGGACCTGGCCCTGCTCGAGGCGCGGGACCTGCTCTTCGCCCGGCTGCTGCAGTACCGGGCCTATAAGCAGGTCGCCGCGATCTTCGCCGGCCGGATGGCGGCCTCGGCCAAGCGGTTCCCGAGGCGGGTGCCGCTGGAGGCGCGGTTCGCCGGGCTGCTGCCCGAGCTGCTGTTCGCGATCGGTCCGGCCGAGTTCGCCGCCCTGGCGGCCCGCGCGCTGACCCCCAAGGCGCCGCCGGTGGTGTCGACCGACCACATCCACGCGGCCTTCGTCTCCATCAGGGAGCAGGCGGTGCTGATGGCGGGGCGGTTGCGCGCGCTCGGGAAGGCATCGTTCCGGCAGTTGTCGGCCGGCGCGGCCGGAAACTATGAGATCGTCGCGTCGTTCCTGGCCCTGCTCGAGCTCTACCGTGAGGATGTGGTGTCGTTCGAGCAGGTGGCGCCGCTCGGCGAGTTGTACGTCAGCTGGACCGGCGGGGACCGCGAGGTGCTGCTGGCGGCGCCGGGCGCCCGCGGCGGCGACGCCGTGACGGCCACCGAGACCGACCGTGAAAGTGAAGAAGACTACACATGACCAGCGGCTTTACTGATGACGAGGGCGACCGCGGGATCAACGAGGACGTGGCGGGCGACGGCGGAACGGTCGACGACATGGCTGTCGAGGACGTGGTCGACGGCGATGCGATCGGCCGAGGATCAGTTCGCGGTGACGCGCTCGTCGGCGACGCGACCGACGGTGACGCGATCGAGGGAGACGCGACCGACGGAGATGCGGCCGAGGTGACGCGATCGACGGAGACGCGGCCCACGGTGATGCGGCCGACGGTGATAAGACCGACGGTGACGTCGTCGACCGTGACGGTTCCGACAACGCGGCGCAGGCGGCGGACGCGAACGTCGGCGATGAGGCCCCCATCGAAGCCAACGAGGCCTACATCGACGAGGTCGACGGCCCGGGGGTGCGCGCCAGCCTCGAGGCGATCCTGCTCGTGGCCGACGAGCCGGTGCCGGAGGTGCTCCTCGCCCAGGTCCTCGAGCGTCCGCGGGGCGAGATCGACGCCGCCCTGCGCGCCCTCGCGGCCGAGTACACGGCCGACGGGCGCGGCTTCGACCTGCGGGAGATAGCGGGCGGCTGGCGCTTCTATACTCGTGAGGACTGCGCGCCATTGGTCGAGCGCTTCGTCAGGGACGGGCAAGAGGTCCGGCTCACGCAGGCGGCGCTCGAAACCCTGGCCGTGATCGCCTACCGGCAGCCGGTCAGCCGGGCCCGGGTCTCGGCGGTGCGCGGTGTCAACTGCGACGGCGTGATCAGGACGCTGGTGCTGCGCGGGCTCGTCGAGGACTCCGGTACCGATCAGGAGACCGGCGCGATTCTGTACCGCACCACCGGCTACTTTCTCGAGCGGCTGGGCATGGCGTCCCTGGACGAGCTGCCCGACCTGGCGCCGTTCCTGCCGGAGAACATTGAGGACATTGAGGACAATGAACGGACGCGGGCGTAGCGGTTCCGAAGGTAAGCCGGTCGAGCTGTCGCCGGAGGCGCAGGCCCGGCTGCGGGCGCTGCGCAGCATGGGCTTCGAGGACGACGACAGGGACGAGTTCGCCGCCGACGAGGGCGAGCGGGACGACCTGGCCGACGTACCCGGCGGGGTCCGGCTGCAGAAGGTGCTGGCGGCGGCCGGGGTGGGCAGCCGACGGCACTGCGAGGAGCTGATCGGCGCCGGCCGGGTCGAGGTGGCCGGCCAGATCGTCCGCCGGTTCGGCGCCCGGGTCGACCCGGAGAACCAGGTCATCCGGGTCGACGGCAAGCGCATCCCGTCCCGGCAGGACGTCGTCTACCTCGCGTTCAACAAGCCGGTCAAGGTGCTGACGGCGATGACCGACGACCGTGGCCGGGCCACCATCACCGACTTCCTCGGCGACCGGGCCGAGCGGCTCTTCCACGTGGGCCGGCTCGACTACGACACCGAGGGCCTGATGCTGCTCACCAACGACGGCGAGCTGGCGCACCGGCTCGCCCACCCGAGCTACGAGGTCGCCAAGACCTACCTGGCCGACGTGCCCGGCCCGATACCGCGCGACCTCGGTCGGCGGCTGGCGACCGGGGTCGAGCTCGAGGACGGGGTGGCGGTGGCGGACAAGTTCCGGGTGCTTGAGCAGGCCGGCGGGCGCGCCCTGGTCGAGGTCACGCTGCACGAGGGGCGCAATCGGATCGTTCGCCGGATGCTGGCCGAGGTCGGCCATCCGGTCAGCCGCCTGGTGCGGATGTCGGTCGGGCCGATCAAGCTCGGGAACCTCGCCCCCGGCACCACCAGAGACCTCACGACGAAGGAAATCGGCGAACTCTACGCCGCCGTCGGCCTCTAGGGGAGCGGAAGGCACTCCCCGTGAGCCAAAGCGCGCGCCCCTGTCGGCGGACTGAGCAGCGAGGAAGCAGGCAGCGGCCTCGAGCGCGCGGAGGCGAACGGGAAAAACCCAGTAGCCTTGAGGTCAGATCGTAAGGAGTTGAGCACGTGACAGTCAGGGCCATTCGCGGCGCCATCCAGGTCGACGCCGATGACAGGGACGCCATCCTTGAGTGCACCGCCGAGCTGGTGACCGCGGTGATGAGCCGCAACGACCTGGCGCCCGACGACGTGATCAGCGTGCTGTTTACCGTGACCCCGGACCTGACGGCCGAGTTTCCCGCGCTGGCGGCGCGCAAGCTCGGCTTCCACGCGGTCCCGCTGATGTGCGCGACCGAGATCCCGGTCCCCGGTGCCATGCCCCGCGTCGTCCGGCTGATGGCGCACGTCGAGACCGACCTGCCCCGCGCCGAGATCCAGCACGTCTACCTCCGTGGTGCGGTCGGGCTGCGCCAGGACATCGCCCAGTAATGTCCATGCCGGGGCGGGTGCTCGTCGCGGGGACCGGGCTGATCGGTACCTCGATCGCCCTCGCGCTGCGGGCCAAGGGCGCCGACGTGTGGCTGAGCGACGCCGACGAGGCGACGGCGAGGCTCGCGGCCGACCTCGGGGCCGGGGTCGTCGTCCCCGACCTGCGCGACGCGAAGGGAATCGCCGACGTCGCCGTGCTCGCGGTGCCGCCGGCCGTAGTCGGGGAGATGCTCGACTACGCGCAGGAGTGCGCCGTCGCGGAGTGGTACACCGACGTCGCCAGCGTGAAGGCGCTGCCGGTCGCGCAGGCCCGGGAACTGGGCTGCGACCTGGAGACGTTTGTCCCCGCGCATCCGCTGGCGGGCCGGGAACGGCACGGGCCCGCCGCCGCCCAGGCCGATCTGTTCCTCGGCCGGACCTGGGCGCTGTGCCCGCTGCCGGAGACGAGCGCCGACGCGGTGGCGGCGGTGACCTCGCTCGCGGTCGCGTGCGGGGCCGTGCCGGTCACGACCGACCCGGAGACGCACGATCGCTGGGTCGCGCTCGTGTCGCACGCCCCGCATCTGGTCGCGGTGGCGATGGCGGCCAGGCTCGCGCCCTCGTCGGTCCCGGCCGACGCGCTCGGGCTGGCCGGCCAGGGCCTGCGCGACGTCACGCGGATCGCGGCCGGGCGACACCGGGCTGTGGACGCAGATCCTGACCGCCAACGCCGGGCCGATCGCCGAGGTGATCGCCGCCGTGGCCGAGGACCTGGCCGCCGCCGCCCGCGCGCTGGCCCGCGACTCGGGCACCGGCGACGTCGTCAGCCTGCTCGACCAGGGCCAGGCCGGGGTCGCCCGCATCCCCGGCAAGCACGGCGGCCAGCCGAGGAACTTCCGCCTGGTCCAGGTGGTCATCGCCGACCGTCCGGGCGAGCTGGCCCGGCTGTTCAACGCGGCCGGCGCCGCCGGGGTGAACATCGAGGACATCCGGCTCGAGCACTCGCCCGGTCTCCCGGTCGGCGTGGCCGAGCTGTCCGTCCGCCCCGATCAGGCCGGCGCCCTGCTCGACGCGATGGAAGCGGGCGGCTGGCCCGTGCGCCGGTAACCCGAAATGGATTACGCGGCGGCCGACTCGGTGTGCGAAGCTTGACCTCATGACCAAGAGCGCGAAGCAGGACACCAAGGAAGGCCCGGCGAAGACGGCCGAGGCCGAGTCCGCCGCGACCACCGATGCTGACGCGACCGAGTCGGCCGACGCCACGCCGGCGACTGCCGCCGAGCACGCTGCCGCCGAGCACGCTGCCGCCGAGCACGCAGAGGCCGAGCATGCGGACGACGGCGCGACCAAGGACGCCGGCAAGCCGGACATCGATGACGTGAAGGCCAAGTTCCGCGAGGCGCTCGACCGCAAGCGCCAGGTCGCACGCCGAGGGCCAGGGCAAGGGCAGCCACGAGTCGGGCAAGGTCGCCGGCGCCCACGGCCCCGCCGCCAGCCGTCGCAACTTCCGCCGCAAGAGCGGCTGACCTCGGCGGCAGCCGCTTTGAGCCGCCGCAGAGCACCAGTTTCGGCGGCGGAAACCACCGGGCCAGACGGGACGGGCGTGCCCGGTACCCTGTGGTGGTGGGAATCTCAATGTCGAGCGGGTTCGTGGTGGCCATTGACGGGCCGTCGGGGTCCGGCAAGTCAAGCGCGTCCAGAGGCGTAGCCAGCTCGCTCGGCCTGAGCTACCTGGACACCGGCGCGATGTACCGGGCGCTGACCTGGTGGCTGATGTCGGCCGGGGTCGACACCGCCGACGAGCGGCTGGTGGGGGCCCGGGCGACCGCGGCGGCGATCGAGGTCTGCACCGACCCGGACGACCCGTGGACCCGCGTCGACGGCCGCGACGTTTCCCGCGAAATCCGCACCGAGGCGGTATCCGCGCAGGTCAGCGTCGTTGCGAGGGTTCAGGCGGTGCGTGACCACCTCATCGCCGCGCAGCGCGCGATCATCTCTGCGGCGGACGCCGGGATCGTCGCCGAGGGGCGCGACATCGGCACCGTCGTCGCCCCCGACGCCCAGCTCAAGGTGTTCCTGACCGCGGACCCGCAGGCGCGCGCCCGGCGGCGCGCGGCCGAGCGGGGCGCGGCAGTCGACGCGACCGAGGCCGCCCAGGCCCGGCGGGACCGGCTGGACGCCGCGCAATCGCAGATGGCCGCCGACGCGGTCCTGCTTGACGCGACCGAGCTGACCCTGGCCGAGGTCATCGAGGAGATCGCCCGGCTGGCCAGGGAGCGCAGCGAGCTCGCCTGCACGGGGGATAAGAGCAGTTGATAACGAACGGACGCGGGGCGAATGAACGTGGAATCACCTGATATCAGCGGCGACGACGGCGGCTGGGTAGACATCGGCGACATCAGCGACGCCGACTTCGACGACTCCGGCTTCGACGACGCGGTCGGTGACGGCGACGGCGGATCGATCGGCCAGCCGATCCTGGCCGTCGTCGGCCGGCCCAACGTGGGCAAGTCGACCCTGGTCAACCGCATCCTCGGGGCCCGGCAGGCCGTCGTCCAGGACGTGCCAGGGGTGACCAGGGACCGGGTCACCTACGACGCCAACTGGCGCGGCCGGGCGTTCACGCTGGTCGACACCGGCGGCTGGCTGGCCCGGCAGCAGGGGCTCGCCGCCCAGGTGGCCGAGCAGGCCAGCGTCGCCGTCGACCTCGCCGACGCGGTCCTGTTCGTCGTGGACGCGCGAGTCGGCGCGACCGACGAGGACGAGGCGGTCGCGAACGTGCTGCGCCGCGCGGGCAAGCCCGTCGTGCTGGTGGCCAACAAGGTGGACGACGCCAGGAGCGAGGCCGACGCGCTCTCGCTGTGGTCGCTCGGCCTCGGCGAGCCGGTGATGGTCTCCGCCATGCACGGCCGTGGCAGCGGCGACATGCTCGACCTCGCCCTCGAGGCGCTTCCGGAGGCGCCCAAGGAGCGGCTGGGCGAGACCGGGCCGCGCCGGGTGGCGCTGATCGGCAAGCCCAACGTCGGCAAGTCCTCACTGCTCAACAAGCTGGTCGGAGAGCAGCGGGCGGTCGTCGACTCGGTCGCGGGCACGACCAGGGACCCGGTCGACGAGCTGATCGAGCTCGGCGGCACCACCTGGCGGTTCGTCGACACGGCCGGGATCAGGAAGCGGTTCAGGGACAGCCAGGGCGCCGACTACTACGCCACCCTGCGCACCCAGGGAGCGCTCGACCGGGCCGAGGTCGCGGTCGTGCTGATCGACGCGAGCGAGCCGCTCACCGAGCAGGACCTGCGGATTCTCACAATGGTGACCGAGGCCGGGCGCGCGCTGGTCATCGCCTACAACAAGTGGGACCTCACCGACGAGGAGCGCCGCCACTACCTCGAGCGGGAGATCGAGCGGCAGCTCTACCACGTCCGCTGGGCGCCCCGGGTGAACATCTCGGCCGAGACCGGTCGGCACGTCGAGCGGCTGGTGCCCGCCATCGAGCAGGCCCTGGCGGGCTGGGAGCAGCGGATCTCCACCGGGCAGCTCAACACCTGGCTGAACGCCCTCATCGCGGGCACCCCGCCGCCGCTGCGCGGCGGCAAGCAGCCGCGCATCCTCTTCGCCACCCAGGCCGGCATCAGGCCGCCGCACTTCGTGCTGTTCACGACCGGGTTCCTCGAGGACACCTACCGCCGGTTCATCGAGCGCCGCCTGCGCGAGGACTTCGGGTTCGCCGGCAGCCCGATCAAGGTGAGCATGCGGATGCGCGAGAAGCGCGGCAAGGGCGCGGGCGGCGGCTCCAAGCCGGGCGCCAAGCCGGGCACCCGCCGGGGATGATCGAGGATCTGCTCGAGGTCGACCGGCGGCGGGTGTGGCATCCGTACGGGCCGATGCCCGGCTCGCAGCAGCCGCTCGTCGTCGAGTCGGCCCACGGGGTGCGGCTGCGGCTGCCCGACGGCCGTGAGCTGATCGACGGCATGTCGTCCTGGTGGGCGGCGATCCACGGCTACGCGCACCCCGCGCTCGACGCCGCCGCCCGCGACCAGCTCGACCGGATGAGCCACGTGATGTTCGGCGGGCTGACGCACGAGCCGGCCGTGGCCCTCGCCAGCCGGCTGGTCGAGCTCGCCCCGGACGGGCTCGAGCACGTCTTCCTGTGCGACTCGGGCTCGGTCAGCGTCGAGGTCGCGGTGAAGATGTGCCTGCAGTACTGGCGCTCCCGCGGCCTCCCGGCCAAGACCAGGCTGCTGACCTGGCGCGGCGGCTACCACGGGGACACGTTCATGGCGATGTCGGTCTGCGACCCCGAGGGCGGCATGCACCGGATGTGGGACGGCGTGCTGCCCCGGCAGCTCTTCGCCGGCTTGCCGCCCGCGGGCTTCGACGCCGGCGTCGACGAGGCCTATGCGGCCGAGCTGGTCCGGCTCATCGAGGCGTCCAAGGACGAGCTGGCGGCCGTGATCGTGGAGCCGGTCGTCCAGGGCGCGGGCGGGATGCGCTTCCACGACCCGGGCTACCTGCGGGTGCTGCGCGAGGCGTGCGATGCGCACGGCGTGCTGCTCGTGTTCGACGAGATCGCCACCGGCTTCGGCCGCACCGGCACGCTCTTCGCGGCCGGGCACGCGGGCGTGGCGCCGGACGTGATGTGCGTCGGCAAGGCGCTGACCGGGGGATACCTGACACTCGCGGCCGCCCTGTGCACGCCGGAGGTCGCGGACGGCATCAGCCGCGGCGAGCTGCCGGTGCTCGCGCACGGGCCGACGTTCATGGGCAACCCGCTCGCCTGCGCGATCGCCGGCGCGTCGCTTGAGGTGCTGCTGGGGCCGGGCACGTACCCGGCCGGGTGGCAGGCCGAGGTCGCGCGGATCGAGGCCGGGCTCACGGCCGGGCTCGCCCCGGCGGCCGGGCTGCCCGGCGTGGCCGACGTGCGCGTGCTCGGCGCGATCGGCGTCGTGCAGCTCACGTCCGATGTCGACATCGCCCAAGCGACCCGGGCGGCGGTCGGGGCGGGGGTCTGGCTGCGGCCGTTCCGCGACCTGATCTACACGATGCCGCCGTACGTGACCCCCGACGAAGATGTGGCCGCGATCTGCTCGGGCGTGCTCGCCGCGGTCACGGCGGCGACCGCAGCGACCGCGAGCACGGCGTCGGCCACCAGCGGGTAGCTACCCGCCGTCGGGCGACCAGTGGCACGACAGGTGGAACCAGACCGTCGTGCCCGCCGGGTCCCGCAGGTAGCCCCACTGGGCGGCGAGCTGCTGAACCAGCAGCAGACCGTGGCCGTTGGTGGTCAGCACGTCCCGCTTGACGACCGGGGTGCCGTCCGAGCCGTCGTCGATCACCTCGACCAGGACCCCGTCGGGCACGTCGACGACGACGATGGTGACCGTGCCGCCCGGCGCGCCGGACGCCGTGTGCTGGATGGCGTTCGCTACCAGCTCCGACGTGAGTAAGGTGGCGGCGTCGGAGTCGAGCGGGGGCGTCTTGTCGGCCGCCGCGAGCGTCCGGGCGACGAAGGCACGGGCGCCGGAGACCTCCTCGGGCCGGCCGGGGATCGTGGCCGAGCCGAGGATGGCGGTAGAGCGGCTTTTCAGGGGGGTGTTCATCTGCGCGTGCCTCCCGTGGTGCGCATTTGGCTCCTGCAGCCGATAAGAACCATATTTCCGACAAGCACCAAATGTCCACTTTATAACTCTTATGATTGTGTGATTATTCGGTGTCCGCCGGTCCTCGCCCCGTCGGGCCATCGGGTTCACTATAATCCAGTTGCAAGATCATCCGACGCAAGTGCGTGAGGCAAATCTAGCAGATGAAATCGCGCCTGGGATTTCATTTCTCCTCGTTTGCGTGTACCGTGCTACTTGTTACGGGTGGTTTCCTCGTGATCGCATCTGCGCCCGGCCCCCGCGCGCTTTAATTGCATGACCTGAATGTGATCACGTCCACGCTGGAGGAGGTGGGCCCGCGATGACGACCGGTCCGACGGTGCGCAGAAGGCGCCTCGGCACTGAACTGCGCAGGCTCCGCGAATCCAATGGGTTCAAGCTCGAGGAGGTGGCGGCGCAGCTGGGCGTCGCGCCGTCGACCCTGTCTCGCATCGAGACCGGCAAGGCGCCGACCAAGTCGGCCTACCTGAACCAGATGCTCGAGACCTACGGCGTCAACGACGCCGAGCAGCGGCAGGTCCTGGTCGACATGGCCCGCGAGGGGCACCGCAAGGGCTGGTGGGCGGCCTATGACGACGTGCTGCCGAGCGGGTTCGACATCTACGTCGGCCTCGAGGCCGAGACCGCCGCGATCCGCGGCTACGAGATCTCCGTCGTCCACGGCCTGCTGCAGACGCCGGACTACGCGCGCGCGGTGCTGCGCGAGATGTTCCCGCGGCACACCGCCGAGCAGATCGACCGCCTGGTCGACCTTCGGATCGAGCGGCAGCGCCGACTCGACGACGATCCGCCGCTGGAGCTGTGGGCGATCCTCGATGAGGCGGTGATCAGGCGGCCGGTCGGCGGCACCAAGGTGATGTGCGCCCAGCTCGAGCACCTGCTGGTAATGGCGGAGCGGCCGGGGCTGACCGTGCAGATCCTGCCCTTCTCGTGCGGCGCCCACGCCGGGCACGGCGGTCCGTTCACGATTCTCGAGTTCCCGAACCGGTCTGACTCGCAGGTCTCTTACGTCGAATCGGTAGCGGGCAACATCTACCTCGAGAAGGACCGCGAGATGCGACTGCGGGCCGAGGCCTTCGACCGGCTGATCGCGGCGGCCCTCGCCCCCGGCGCGTCCGTGGACATGATCGCGCAGGCCGCGAACGAGCTTCGCTGAGGCCCTGGCCACTGGGGTGGCGGCCAGGGACGCACAAAAAAATAGGGGAAACAGGGAAATCAATGGGAGGAAACGAATGGAAAGGGAGCTAGGCAACCTGCATTGGTTCAAAAGCAGCGCGAGCGCGGCCGGCAACTGCGTCGAGGTGGCGCATCTGCCCGGCGGCGGGGTTGCCGTCCGCGATTCGAAGGACCGGGTCAAGGCACCGCACGTCTACACTCGCGGCGAGTGGGAGGCGTTCCTGGTCGGCGCCAAGAACGGCGAGTTCGACCTGCCGCTGGCGTAGCCGGGGGAGAGTAGACGGCGGGTTCCCCGCACCGGGGAACCCGCCGTCGTCCGGCGGGCCGATGGCGGCCGGGCTCACTCGCCGTCGGGGCCCTCGCTCTCCAGTTGCCTGATGATCTCGTCGAGGATCCCGGTGGTCTCATTCGGCTCGTGGGCCACGATCGAGAGGCGCTCCATCGCGAGCAGGTACCGGTCCACGTCGGCCTGCTTGTCCAGGTAGAGCGCGCTGGTCAGGTTCTCCACGTAGACGACATCGGGCAGATCGCGCTCGGCGAACCGCAGGATGCTGAACCCGGTCGGGGCCGCGTGCCCGCCCGCGCCGTACGGGATGACCTGAAGGGTGAGGGTCGGGCTCTGGCAGGCCTCGCGGAGGTAGGCGAGCTGCTCGAGCTGCGCCCGGCGGCCGGCCACCGGGCGGCGCAGCGCGGCCTCGTCGAGCACGATCCAGAGCTTGAGCCGATCCTCGCGGAACCGTCGCTGGCGCTCCTTGCGCAGCATAATCAGCCGGTCGGCCTGATCGACGGGGAAGTCGCCGAGGGAGATGACGGCGGCGGCGTACTCCTCCGTCTGCAGCAGCCCGGGGACGAACTGCGCCTCGTAGACCCGGATCGAGCGCGCCGCCTCCTCCATGCCGACGTACGCCTGGAACCAGTCCGGCAGGATGTCGTTGTAGCGGTGCCACCAGCCGGGCTTGTTCGACTGCTCGGCCAGGCTGAGCAGCTGCTCGCGCTCGCGCGGGTCCACCCCGTAGAGCGTCAGCAGGTCGAGCACGTCGATCTCGCGGATCGCGTTCCTGCCAAGCTCGATACGGCTGATCTTGGATTCTGACGCTCGGATCTTCGCGGCCGCCTGCCGGGCGGTGATGCCACGGGACTCCCGGAGCCGCCGCAGGTGGGAGCCAAGCAGGATGCGCAGGACGGTTGGCCCCTCGGAAGAATCAGGCACACCGGCCTCCTCGGTATATTCGATGCACGCGACTGGCACGCAATTGCGCCTGCGGGGCCCGACCTTGCGCTGTACCCAATGATATCGCATATGCGATTCCAGGTCGGCTATCCGTTCCTCACGGTAGCGTCTCGCGCGGGCCGGCGCACGCGCTTCCAACGGGGGTCTTGACCCGGCGCGCACCCCGGCCTCGCCCGCCGTCGTGCGTGCACGTGACCTCCGGGTTGTGCATGCACGAGGGAGGGGTTCCGCGTCTCGCGGCGGAGCGGCCGGATTGCCTGCGCACGTAATTGCGCGGTGAATACCACGCCACTTCGTCCGCGCTGAGCAGCAAGTCAACTCGTCCTTAGCGACAGGCGCAAGCAATTGCGTGGAACTTTTTCCCTGAATCGCAGTCATTACCCGATAAAAGGCTGGCCGGCCGCCGGGCGTAGGATGCGGAACCATGCGCTATGGAACCCTGGGTGGCTCGGGCCTGCTCGTCTCGGTAGTGGGCCTCGGCTGCAACAACTTCGGCGGCCGCCTTGACGTCGAGCAGACCCGGGCGGTCGTCGACGCCGCCATTGACGAGGGCATCACGCTCTTCGACACCGCCGAGACCTACGGCGGGGAGGGCGCCTCCGAACTCGCGCTCGGCGAGGTCCTGCAGGGCCGCCGGGACAAGGTCGTGCTCGCCACCAAGTTCGGCAACCGGAACTCCGACATGGGCTACGGCCCGGCGGCGGGCGCACCGGGCAGCCGCAATTACATCAAGATCGCGGTGGAGAAGTCCCTCGCCCGACTCAAGACCGACTACATCGACCTGTACCAGCTGCACACCCCGGACCCGGTCACCCCGATCGACGAGACGCTGGCTGCCCTCGACGACCTCGTCACCGAGGGCAAGGTCCGCTACCTCGGCCACTCCAACTTCTCCGGCTGGCAGATCGCCGACGCCGCCCACAGCGCCGTCGCGTCGGGACGGACGCCGTTCATCTCCGCCCAGAACCACTGGTCGCTGCTCGAGCGGCACGCCGAGCGCGAGGTGGTGCCGGCCTCGCTGCACTTCGGCGTCGGCCTGCTGCCCTTCTTCCCGCTCGCCAACGGCCTGCTCACCGGCAAGGTCCGCCGCGGCCAGGGCGTCCCCGAGGGCACCCGGCTGGCCGAGCCGCGCCGGGCCGGCTACATCACCGACGCCAAGCTCGACGCGGTCGAGTCGCTGATCGCATGGGGCGAGGAGCAGGGCGTCTCGATCCTGCAGATCGCCATCGGCGGCCTCGCCGCCCAGCCCGGCTGCTCGTCGGTCATCGCCGGCGCCACCTCCGCCGCCCAGGTCCGCGCCAACGCGGCGGCCGGCCAGTGGCAGCCCACCGAGGACCAGCTGGCCGCCATCGACAAGCTGGTCCCGCCCCCCGCCCCGCACAGATAAAGCCCATCGCCTACGCCGTCGACCCGGGCCGCGACCCGTCGCCTACGCCAGCGACCCGGGCCGCGACCCGTCGCCTACGCCAGTGACCCAGGCGCAGTCGATGGCGTAGGCGACAGGATCCGAAATCTGTCGTTGGCGCAGCTGACAGGCACCGCTAACTCGGCGATGGCGCGTTCCGGCGGATCCTGCCCGGATAACAGCAAGAAGCGCGAAGCGCGAACCGCAGGGCAGTGCGACGCCGAACCGGCCCGGAGCCGGTCACGAGGGGAGATCGGCCAGCAGATTCTTAGGCCACCAGAGGATGGTGTACTGCCCGACCTGGTAAGTGCGGCCGGGCTTCCCGAAGGTGGCGATCACCGCCTGCCGATCGCCGAACCCGGGATACCCGTTGATGCCGGGGAACAGCACCACGAAGTCGACCCGGGACCGGGCCGGGTTGAACCAGTCGGCGCTGATCTGGCCGCTGGTGGGAACGATCCGGTCGTCGGTGACCGTCACCGGCCGCACCGCGGCCCGGCCGCCGCTGGTCAGCGTGACCACGCTCGCCTCCCAGTAGCCGGACAGGCCGGTCCCGATCGGGTGGCTCTCCAGCCACGCCGTCAGCTGGGCGTCCTGCGGCGGCGCGATGGGCGCGGTGAGCTCGAGACCGAGCCCCGCCAGGTACCCGGCCAGCACCAGGCCGAGCGCGGCCACCGCCACCCGGCGGAGCCAGCCGGCGCGGAGCGCCGGGACGCCCAGCTGCGCTCCGAGCTCGCGCCCGGCCAGCGCCGCGGCGAACGGCAGCACCGGCGCGATCTCCCGCGTGGAGGTGATGTTGAAGACATGCGCGGTCGCCACGAACGCGATGAAGTTGACCGCGATCCCGGCCACCAGCAGCTGCCTGGTCAGCCCTCCGACCGGGTCAGGATCCCGGCGGCCGAACCGCCGGCCGCCGAGCCCGAGCGCGACCGCGGCCGCCGCGACCCCGGCCAGGTGCAGCGCGACGAAGAGGGCGTCGGCGCCGGCCGGCAGGCCGAGGAAGTCAGCCCCCGGCAGCAGCAGCAGGCACTCGGCCGCGATCGGCAGATTGTGGCCGAAGATCTCCGCTAGCGGTGCCAGCTGGGTGCCGAGCGGCTGCTCGGAGTAGCCGCCGACCGCGTGGATGGCCTGGTAGGCGATCTGCGCGAGGGCGAACCCGGCGACCGCCGCGGCGGCCAGCGCGATCTCGTACCACCGGGCCGCCAGCCGCTGCCGGGACCGCGCGACCCGGAACGCGCACACCACCGCCAGCGGGATCACCGCCGCCAGGAGCACGACCGAGTCCGCCAGCTGCGCCCAGGCGAGCAGCAGGGACACGATCACCGGCACCCACCAGCGCGGCCGCCGGACGCGGTCGATGATCAGCAGGAGGAGCAGCAGCGGCACCGAGGTGCCGAAGTGGTCGGGGGAGGAGACGAGCACGTTGGTGCCGGAGTCGAGCTGCGGGGCGAGCATGATCCCGACCCCGATCGCGATCCGCGCGGCCGCCTCCCGGCCGGTCGCCGCCCCCTTGGCCACCAGCGCGACCAGCAGCAGCACGAGCGTGTAGGTCATCGCCGCGGCGATGTGGACGACGTTCTGGCCGAGCCCGCCCGCCACCTCCACCAGCGCGTACTGCGGGATTTCGGTGGTGAAGAAGTTGGCGTCCGGCAGCGACCAGCCGCGCAGCAGCAGGTTGCCGTGGAGCATGTCCCACGCCGCCAGCGCGGTCGAGGCACCGTCCGAGTTGACCGCCCGGGTGCCGGCCAGCCGCAGGTAGACGGCGAAGGCGGCCGCCGTCGCCACCGTCCAGGCGGCACCGACCACCACCCGGCGGACCCAGCGCGAGCCAGCCGCGCTCGCGCCGCCTCCGCCCACGCTCGCGCCCGCGCTGCGGGCGCCGGCAACGACTCGCCCAGGCGACCGAACGCCCACGCCGACCACGTCAGCAACGCCGACCACGAAACCAACGCCAGCCTTGTCCGCCACGCCAACAACGTCAGCCACCACAGCCACGTCGGCTTCCATGACAACACAGCCACCGGGGGAATTCACCGGACTATTTCACCACGATGGACGTTCGCCGCCCCCGAAGCGATGTCGGCGGGTCGGGTGAAAGCCACGGTCCGTTCGAGATGAAAAAGACTTTGACCTTATTTGTGAAGGCACCGCTGCGGCCAATGTCACAGTCCGCGCCGTTCGGGGAAGTCCCGTCGATCGGCGATGCTAAGTCCCGCTATGACGATCTATCTGGCGGGCGCGCTCATCGCGGCCGGCGTGGGCGGCGGTATCGCCGCGTCGGTGGCCAGCGTCGCCAGCATCGTCTCCTATCCGGCCCTGCTCGCGCTCGGCCTCCCGCCGCTGGCCGCCAACGTCACCAACACGATGGCGCTGGTGTTCTCCGTCCCCGGCGGCATGCTCGGCTCGCGCCCGGAACTGGCGGGCCAGCGGGGCCGGGTGCTGCGGCTGAGCGCGGTCACCGCCGCGGGCGGCGCCGTCGGTGCGACGATCCTGCTGGTGGCGCCGCCCGGCGCGTTCGCCTACGTGGTCCCGGTGCTGATCGCGGGCTCGTCGGCGGCGCTGATCCTGCAGCCGCGGCTGCGCGCCCTGGCGCCGCGACCCGGTGCCGAGCGGTCCCGGTGGCGGCTGGCCGCCCTGTTCGCGGTCGCGGTCTACGTCGGGTACTTCGGCGCCGCGGGCGGCGTGCTGATGCTGGCGATCCTCGCGGCGACCCTGACCGAGTCGCTCATCCGCGTCAACGCGATCAAGAACGTCGTCGGGGGCGCCGCCAACTTGATGGCAGCGGTGATCTTCGCCTGCTACGCGCCCGTCGACTGGGCGTTCGTGCCACTGCTGGCGCTCGGCTTCGCGGTCGGCAGCTTCACCGGGCAGCACCTGGTCCGCCACCTCCCCGTCCGGCTGCTGCGGATCGTCGTCGCGCTGGCCGGCCTAGGGCTCGCGGTCAAGCTCGGCGCCGCCGCCTACGGTTGAGACCGGCCGCCCGTCGCCGGCCGCCGGTCCGCGGTCGTCGATCGCCCGGGCCCAGCGCCTGGCCGAGCAGCACCGTCCGGGCCGCCATCCAGCAGCCGAGCGCCGCCCACACGCCGGGCAGGCCGAGCCAGTGGAAGCGGAGCACCAGCAGCGCGAGCGGCGCGAAGGCGAAGATCGAGATGACCATCGCCCGGCGCATCGCGGTGTAGTCGCCGAGGCCGAGGATGATGCCGTCGTAGACGAACGCGAGCGCGGCCAGCGGCTGCGTCAGCGCGGCGCACAGCAGCGCGATGACCGCGTCGTGGCGGACGGCCGGGTCGGTGGTGAACGCCCGCGGCCCGCCGAACGCCAGCGCGGCGGTGACCACGGCCAGCCCGACGCCCGCGGCCAGCCCGAGCACGAGCGTGCGGCGCGCCGCCAGTCCGGCCGCCTCCCGGTCGCCGGTGCCGAGCGCGGCGCTGACGTAGACCTGGGCCGGGACCGCGAGCGCGTCGAGCGAGAGCGACAGCAGATACCAGATCCGGTACGCGACCTGCTGCCCGGCCAGCGGGACCGGCCCGAGCCTGGCGGCGACCGCTGTCACCGCCAGCGGCACCACGCCGAGCGCGATCGTCCGGACCGACAGCCGATGGCCGTCGCGCAGCAGCGCCCCGATGTCGGACCGGGACGGCGCGGCCGGCGGCAGCGGGGACCGCCGCGACGCCCGGGCGTAGGCGGCGGCGGCGATGACCTGCGCCGCGACCGTGCCCCAGGCCGAGCCCGCCAGCCCCGCGTGCAGGCCGAAGACCAGCACCGCCTCGAGCGCGATATTGATCACATTCGCCCCGACCGCGATCCGCAGCGGCGTCCTGGTGTCCTGCTGGCCGGTGAGGTGCCCGTTGCCCGCGAACGACAGGTAGAGGAACGGCAGGCCGATCACGGAGATCCGCGCGTACTCGGTCGCGGCCGGGCCGATCGTCCCCCGTCCGCCCAGCAGCCACACCGCGTACGGGGCCAGCAGCGCCAGGGCCGCCGCGGTCACCGCGCCCCAGCCCGCCGCGACCGCGTACGCGGCGCCGACCGCCCGCGCGGCCGCCCGGTCGGCCCCCTGCGCGATGTTCCTGGCGACCTCGGTCGTGGTCGCGGTCGACAGGAAGATGGCGAGCCACGCCACCACCGACAGCACGCTGACCGCGAGCGCCAGCGCGTCCAGCGGTGACCGGCCCAGATGGCCGACGATCGCGGTGTCGGCGAGGTTGTAGAGCGGCTCGGCCGCGATCGACCCGAGGGCCGGGATCGCCAGCTTCGCGATCCGCCGGTCCAGGTCGAGCACCGCCCCAGCATAGACCCGAGAATTTCTTGGGGGCTTCTAAGGGAATCTGCAGAAACGGTGGATACTGTAAGGCGCACCCCGATGATAACGATTGAATATCGGCGCGTTCCCCGGGGCGCGGAGGTTGGCGCGGGGCGCGGAGGAGATGTGGATGCGGGTGATCGCGGGCCGCCGGTCGAACGGCGACCGGAGGCGCGGTCGCGGGCGGGCGAGGCGGCTTTCCGTCTGCCTGGGCGCCCTCGGCGCTTCCGCGGCACTGCTCCTGCTCGCCGCGGGCAGCGCGGGCAGCACCGACCGGGCCCGCTCGGTGCTGGCGGCCGGACGCGGGATGGCGATCGAGCAGCTCGCCCCGGCCGACGCCGGCCCGGCGGCGGGGACCGGGCAGCCGTTCGGCGGGGCGGCGGCCGTCGGCGCGCTCTTCACCGAGGCCAACGGCAAGCTCGGCGCGCACTTCTGCACCGCCAGCGTGGTCGACAGCAAGGCCGGCGACCTGGCCGTGACCGCCGCCCACTGCGTCTACGGCAAGAACGCGGCGCTGGTGTTCGCGCCCGACTACGCCGACGGCAAGACCCCCTACGGCCTCTGGCCGGTCACCAAGGTCTACACCGACAGCGCCTGGGACGCCAGCCAGGATCCGGACCACGACGTCGCGTTCCTGCGGCTGTCGGACGCGTCCGACGGGACGCCGATCGAGAACCTCACCGGCGCGGAAACGCTCGGCACCGACGCCCCGGCGGGCCAGCAGGTCGAGGTCATCGGCTACCCCGACCAGACCGCCGAGCCGGTCTGGTGCTCCGGCCTGGTCAAGGGCTTCAGCGCCACCCAGTTCGAGTTCGACTGCGGCGGTTACCCGAACGGCACCAGCGGCGGGCCGTTCCTGACCGGGGTCGACGCGGCGACCGGCCAGGGCACCGTCATCGGCGTGATCGGCGGCTACCAGCAGGGCGGCGATACCCCGCAGGTATCGTACGCGGCGGTCTTCGGCACCGCCGTCGCGCAGCTGTACGCGACCGCGGAGGCGGGCGGCTGACCGGCGGCGTCCCCCCGTGACCGGCGTCCGGTATGTCCCGATCACGGCCGACCCGGCCGGGTCGGGTAGCGTTAGCTACTCGTGACCCGGATACAGCCCGCGCCGCCGAGCGCCGCGTCAACGCAGGCGCGCGTCCGGCTGGAGCGGACGCTGCTCGTGATCGGCGTGATCGCCCTCGGCTTCAACCTGCGCGGCGCGATCACCAGCCTGCCGCCCATCTTCCCCGAGCTCCAGACGCGGCTCGGCCTGTCCGGCGCGACGGTCTCCGTGCTGGCCGCGACCCCGGTCATCTGCTTCGGCGTCGTCTCCGGCTTCGCGGCCGCGCTGGCCCGGCGGCTCGGCGAGGAGCGGGCGCTGTTCGCCGCCATCATCGCGCTGACGGCGGGCCTGCTCCTGCGCGCGGCCGCGCCGTCGGTGGCGCTGTTCCCCGGCACGATCCTGGCCGGGGCCGCCATCGCGGTGATGAACGTGCTGCTGTCCAGCCTGATCAAGCGGCGCTGGCCGGAGCGGGCGGGGATGCTGATCGGCCTCTATATCACCGCGCTGTCGGTCGGCGCGATCGCGGGCTCGGTCGTCAGCGTGCCGCTCTGGCAGAGCAGCGGCGGCTCGCTGCTGTTGACTCTCGGCTGGCTGGCCGCCCCGGCGGCGCTGGCGGCGCTGCTGTGGCTGCCGCAGCTAAAATCAGAATCACCCCCATCGCATCGAACGGACCGGGCTGACTCCGGTCGGTTCGCGCGCACCCCGGCCGGGCTGGCGGTGCACAGGCACCCGCTCGCCTGGCAGGTCATGCTGTTCATGGGCCTGCAGTCGCTGGTCTACTACGCCACCCTGTCCTGGTTGCCGACGATCCTGCGCGACCGCGGCGAGTCCGCCGCCGGGGCGGGCGACCTGCTGGCGGTGATGGGGCTCGGCAACCTCGCGGTCTCGCTCGTCGTCCCGATCATCGCCCAGCGCCTGCGCGCTCAGCACGTGCTGGTGGTGCCGACCGTGGCCGCGATCGCGGGCGGGCTGGCCGGGCTGGTGTACGCGCCGCTCGGCTCGGCGGTGGCGTGGGCGCTGATCCTGGGCGCGGGCCAGAACGCCGCCCTCGCGCTGGCGATCTTCTTCACCGCCGCCCGCAGCCCGGACGCGGCCACGGCGGCCTCGCTGTCGGCGTTCTCGCAGGCTGCGGGGTATCTGCTGGCGAGCGCGGGCCCGCTCGGGGTGGGGCTGCTGCACGCGGCGACCGGGAGCTGGACGGCGTCAGTGGCGGCGCTGTTCGCGCTCACCGCCGTGCTGCTGGTGTTCGGCCTGTTGGCCGCCCGGCCGCGGATGCTGCCGGGCGGGCTGCCCGCACTGCCGGGCCTGCGGCCGGCCGGGCCGGCCGGCTCCGATCTGCCCGACGCGCCCGCCGGCGGGTCGGCGTGACGCCCGCCCCGGTCGGGTTCGACCTGGACATGACGCTGATCGACTCGCGGGCGGCGATCCTCGGCTCGTTCGCCGGGGTGGCGGCCGACACCGGGGTGGCGATCGACCCGGCCGAGGTCGACCGCCGACTGGGCATCAAGCTCGAGGATGAGCTCGCGCACTGGATGCCGCCCGCGGCGATCGAGCCCGCCATGCGGATCTACCGGACGCACTACCTGCGGCTGGCCGGGCCGCTGACCCGGCTGCTGCCCGGCGCCCGCGAGTCGCTGGCCGCGGTCCGCGCGGCCGGGGCGGGCGCGATCGTGATCACCGCCAAGCTCGAGGCGACGGCGCGGCTGAGCCTGGACGCGCTCGGGCTGGTGCCGGACGCGGTCTACGGCGGCGTGCACGGGCCGGAGAAGGCGGCCGTGCTCATGTCGGTCGGCGCCGCCGTCTACGTCGGGGACACCCCGGCCGACATGACCGCGGCGGTCACGGCCGGGGCGCGGCCGGTCGGCGTCGCCACCGGATCGTTCACCGGCGACGAGCTCCGCGCGGCCGGAGCTGTAAACGTTCTGCTATCACTCAGGGATTTCTCAGGTCTTTACCAGTCATTTATCTCTTAACACCGGTAACGTTTAGGTGCTCGCAAGAAGTCCTAAGATCCGGTAAGGTTCCGCGGGTGAGCTCGGTGCTTGAACGTCTAGGGTCCGCCACGCCCCGCGAAAGTGTCGCGAAAAATCGGCTGCTGATCGTCGGGATCATCGCGTTCGTGGTGGTCCTCGGCGGCTGGCTCATCTTCGCGTTCACGCAACCGGAATCCTCGACGCTGTGGCCGGTGGACCTCGCGGTGTACCGCGACGGCGGCCTGATCGTGCGGCAACTCGGCCCGTACAACGCCAAGCTCGGCGCGCAGCCGTTCCCGCTCTACGACTGGACCGGCGCCGGAAACCTCAACTTCACCTACACGCCGTTCGCCGCGATCTTCTTCGCCGCGGTCTCGTTCATACCGTGGTCGGTGCTGCCGCGGGTCGTCCAGGTCGCGAACCTAATCTTCCTGTTCATCGCCGCGTGGTGCACGATGGACGCGCTCGGCTACCGGGATCGTCGGGTCCGCCTCGGCGGGGCGCTGCTCGGCGTCGCCGCCGGGCTGCTCACCGAGCCGGTCTTCCGCACGCTCTACCTGGGGCAGATCAACCTGCTGCTGATGGCGGCGATCATCTGGGACCTGCGCCAGCCGGACACCCGGCGGTTCAAGGGCATCGCCACCGGGCTCGCAGCCGGGATCAAGCTCACCCCGCTCATCTTCATCCCGTACCTGCTGCTGACCAGGAAGTGGCGTGCGGCCGCGGTGACGACCGCCAGCTTCGCGTTCACGATCGCGCTTGGCTTCCTCATCCTGCCCCGCGACTCCAAGGACTGGTGGTTCAACGGCCTGTTCATCCAGGACGGCCGGACCGGGTTCGTCGGCTGGACCGGCAACCAGTCGGTCCGGGCGATCGCGACCCGGCTGGCCGGGTCCATCAACGCCGGAACCGTGCCCTGGGTGATTCTCGCCCTGATCGCGACCGTGGTCGGCCTGCTGGTCGCCGCCCAGCTTGACCGGGCTGGGCACATGATGCTCGGCCTGCTCACGGCCGCCCTCGTCGGGCTGCTCGACTCGCCGATCAGCTGGGACCACCACTGGGTGTGGGTGGTGCCGGGCATGATGGCGGCCGGGCATTACGCCGCCCGCGCCTGGCGGGCGCGCAAGCGGGCCGCCACCTACTGGTGCTCAGGGCTGATCGTGGCGCTGCTGCTGATCTTCGCACCATGGCCGGGCAACCTGTGGGGCGAGCACAACACCGGACCGGGCAACTTCACCCAGGGCCTGATCTGGGACGGCCCCTACACGCCGGTCACGAAGTACGTCGAGTACGGCGACCTGCCCTGGTTCCAGGAATACCACTGGAGCTTCCTGCAGGACCTGGCGGGCAACGCCTACATCCTGGCCGGCGTCGCCCTGCTGATTCTGCTGACGGTGGTGGCCCTGCGGTCCCGCCGCCCGGGGGACCGCGGCCTCCGCCTGGACGGCGCTACTGAGTCGGCTTCGCCAGACGCGGTCGCCCGGCCCGCCTGACCGGCCTGGCCGCCGTCAGCATCTCGCCCACCGACTTCTCCGTCACCAGGGCGCCGAACGCGTCGGCGTCCATCGTCACCCGCCGCGGCTGGTCCTCGCCCGGCAGGAACACGTCGAGCACCGCGACCCGCAGCGTCTCCTTCTCCATCGCCAGGGCCTCGTCCGCGAGGGTCTCGATCTCGACCGGCCCGTCGCCCAGGTCGGGGTGCTGGTGGATGACGATGCGCGCGAGAACGTCATCGCGCATGATGAGCTGACCGCTGAGATCGCTAAAACGAACAGTCTTCTGACCCATGATCCTGACCCCTTCAGGAAAAAACTTCTGAACGTATCCAGCTGGGATCAACTATGACGTAAACCTGTTCGGCTGTCAAACTCATGTTCTATGAGCAATCTACCAGCCGAAACTACTCTCGATCCCGACTCTAGGCCCCCGACGTCGGCGGTGCCCCCGGGCTACAGGGGCTTCCGCATCTGCAGCGCCGTGACGTCGTAGCCGAGGCTGTCGTAGAGCGACCGCGCGACCGTGTTCTGCCCGTGCACGTTGAGCCCGAGCGACGTCATCCCGCGCGACCGCGCCTCGCCCTCGGCCAGGATCATCGCCGCCCGCCCGTAGCCGCGGCCGCGAAAGGCCGGGTCCACCTCGATGTTGTAGACCCACGCCATCAGCCGGTCAGGATCGGGACCCGGCACCGCCAGCCAGAGCCAGCCGGCCGCCTCGTCCCCGGCCATGATCCGGAACACCAGCTGGCCGGGGGTCGTGTAGCCGGCGTGCCAGCTCCGGGCGGTGTCGGCCGTCGCCTTCGCCCATGCCTCCGCCTCCGGCATCGCGCCCGAGTCGGCGATGTGCCGGGCGTACCCGGCCAGCTGGCGCGGCATCCACTCGTCCCACTCGGCCCGCGTCATCGGGCGCAGCGTCAGCTCTGGATCGGTCACCCGGACATCTAATCAGGCTAGGGTTGCTGCAATGAAAGACGGGACCGCATCGCACACGGCGCGCAGCGTGGCCGCGCACCGGCTCGAGTACGAACGGGCCGCGGCGGACTACGGCGACCCGGCCGCCGACCAGGCGCTCACCGCCGACGTGGCCGGCGGGCAGGAGCCGACCCCCGGCCGCATGCACGAGTACCTGCGGGCGCGGACGGCCTTCTTCGACGGCACGGTGATGAACGCCCTCGATCGCGGCGTGCGGCAGATCGTGATCGGCGGGGCCGGCTACGACGGCCGCGCCCTGCGCTACGCCCGGCCGGGGGTGGCCTGGTTCGAGGTCGACCACCCGTCCACCCAGGCGGACAAGGTCGAACGCGTCGCCCGGCTCGGCCTTGACCACCGGCATGTCCGCTTCATCGCGGCCGACTTCACCGCCGACCCGATCGCGGAGCCGCTGCTCGCGGCCGGCCTCGACCCGGCCCGCCCGACCCTGTTCCTCCTCGAGGGCGTCGCCGTCTACCTGGAACGCCCGGTCGTCGAGCGCGTTGTCGCCGCCTTCCGCGCGGTCGCAGCCGACGGCAGCGAGCTGGCGATGAGCGTCTCCACCAGCACCTCGACGCCGGAGCAGCGCGCCCGCTTCCAACAGCGGGTGGCCGCGATGGGCGAGCCCGCCCGGTCGCAGTTCACCAGCGACGAGGCCCGGGACCTCCTGGCGGCGGCCGGCTGGCAGCCGTCGCAAACTCCCGAGGGCCAGCTGGCGGGCGGCCTGATCGTCGGCCGGGCCGGCGCCTGACCGCGCCGCCCAGCCGCGCTGCCGCGAGCGCCGCCGCGTAGACACCGAAGGTGTGGGAATGCCCCTTCCCGGGGTACAGCAGTAGCAAGGAGGTGCCGATCATGCGGCTTGGCAAGGAACAGTCGGCAGGCTACGTCGAGGACACCGAAGTCGACTCGATCGCCGTGGACGAGGTCACGGCCGAGGTCACCATCGACTCACCCGAACGGTCCCCGCTGACTCCAGTAGACCAACCCTCCATCCCGGTCGGCTGACGCCCGACCCGGGTGGGCGTGTCTTCGTGGTGGTCCGGGTCGGCGCGCAGTGAGCACCCGGACCGACCGTTCACCGGCTACAAGCTCGCGCACGCGGCGCTGGCGGCCGACGGGGCGCGGACTGGGTTCGCCGGCCTGACCATGGGCGCCGGCCACGTGTACGGCGTGGTCGCGGACGCGACCTGCGTCTGGAACGCGCGCCATCAGTCGCCGCGGCGCTGGTGCGGCTGCGGCTTCTACTGCCTGCACACGCTGACGGACGCGCTCTCGCTCGGCTGTGCGACCGAGAACCGCTCGGCGCTGCTGATCGAGGTGGCCGCGTCGGGCCGGTACATCCGCTACGAGCGCGGCCTGCGCTACAGCAGGCAGCGGGTCCGCGCGATCAAGCAGGCCTGGTGCAGTTGCGGCCGTCCCGGCCTCGCCCTCGCCGACGCGGGCAGCGGCCTCGTCGGCTGGCGTCACCTCGCCCCGGTCTGCGACCAGTGCGTGGCCGGCCGCCCGACCCTGACCCTGCGCGAGTTCGTCGCCCGCCTCGACGGCCGGGTCCGGATCGACGAGGGGCCGGACGGGATGGCGCAGTTGCCGGGGATGGCGGCGCCGCCCGAGGCGACCCCGGAGCAGCCGATCGCGGTCCTCACGGCCGAGATCGCGCTGCTGCACGCGCGGCTGGACAATCTGCAGGCGAGACTCGACGGCTGAACCAGATCACGGATAGAGCGCACGTAACCTGATAGCCCATTGGCGGAGCTAGGCAGGGCCTGATGCAACTGGCGATCGTGCTGTCACTGGCAGCGTGCTTCTGTACCGCCACCGCCTCGGTCTGCCAGCGCCTGGGCGCGCGCAACCTCGATCGGACCCCGGCCAAGGCCGGCGGCTTCGACCCCTGGCTGGTCTTCCGGCTGGCCCGCCAGCCTGCCTGGCTGCTGGGCCTGACCTGCATGATCGCCGGGTTCGTGCTCCAGGTCGGCGCCCTGCGGTTCGGCCCGCTGGTGCTCGTCCAGCCCATCCTGGCGGTCGAGCTGCTGTTCGTCTTCGGCTACCTGGCGCTGCTGCCGGCCGCGCGGCGCTCGGGGCCCCGGGTGCGCGCCCGCGACTGGCTCGCGGTCGCCGTCATGTGCGCCGGGATCAGCGTCTTCCTGCGCGCGGCGGCGCCGTCGGGCGGCCGCGACCACGCGCCGGCCGGCCTGTGGTGGCTGTCCGCCGCGATCACCCTGGCACTGGTGGCGATTGCCATCGCGCTCGCAGAACGGACCGGAGGGTCCGCGTCCCGCCGGGCCGCCTTCCTCGGCGTCGCCACCGGCATCACCTGGGGCTTCGTGGCCGCCGTGATCAAGGAGCTCAGCTCGCACGTCTCCGGCGGCCCGGCCGCGATCTTCACCAACTGGTCGGCCTACGCGCTGATGGTCACCGGCGCGGCCGGGATGCTGCTGGCCTCGCACGCGTTCGCGGCCGGCCCGCTGGCCGCCTCCCAGCCCGGCTTCACCATCCTCGACCCGGTCACCGCGACCCTGCTCGGCGTCTTCCTCTTCAACGAGCGCCTGGCGACCTCGCCCGCCGCCCTGACCGCCGAGGCGATCGGCCTGCTGCTGCTCGCGGCCGGCGCCTTCGCCCTCAGCCGGAGCGACCTCATCACGGCCGAGCCCGCGGTCCCGGCCCCTGTCCGCGCGCCCTGACCCCGGCCGGCGCCACGCCCTCAGACACTGGCGCTCCTGCTGCCCGCCCAGGTAGTGCACCCCGGCCGTGGTCCCCGGCGGTTCGACCGTTGGCCTCGAGGACGCGGCCCTGGCCGAGCCCGCGGCGGTCGCCTGGCGAGGGATTACCCGAGGCCAGCCGAGGCCGGGGAGCGGATCGCGGTCGTCGGCGACGCGGCGGTGGGCCTCATCACCGCGCACCTGCTCCGGCTGTACTCGTCGGCCGAACTGGTCGTCTTCGGCCAGCGTCCGGACCAGGCGGGCCTGGCGGCCGAGCTCGGCCAGAATCCGCCTCGCCCCGCTGATCACCCACCGCTTCCCGCTCGAGTCCCCTCCCCGACGCGTACCGCGCCCTTCGCCACTCGGCCGGTCCCCGGGGCAAGATCCTGCTGGAAGTGGCCGCCCCCTGACGCGCTACTGCTTGCGGAGCATCTCGGTGGCGGCGAACAGGTCAGACTCACCGCTGCTCAGCTCCGAAGCGACCAGGGCCATGACGGTCGGATTCACGTGGGTCACGGTGTCCTCGACGCCATCAGGAACCTGTTGAATCGCCGTCACGCAGGTCACGGCGGCGAGCTTGAGCGAGCTAAGAGCGGTCAGGTACCTGGCCTCCATCGCGATGTCGGGGATCGGCTCCGCGATCAGGGCCTTCCTGGCCGCCTTCCTGAGCGCCTGGCAGTCAGGCAGCATGATCGCGTACTGGCCGGTCTGCTGGGCCAGCAGCGCGTTGTCCGCCAGCGCGGTCACGGCCGCGAGGGCCGTGCCGCCCGACCCGGAGGTCCACCGTCTCGTGAACGCCGGAATGGATGGCAGCAGTGCCGTCGGCGCGACGTGCGAGTAGACGTGCGGCCCGACGGTAGGCGTGGCCGACGGCGCCGGCGGCGCGGTCGGGGCACCGGGCATGGGCCCGGGAAGGGTGGAACTGACAGTCGGGTGCGCTTCCGCGGCGGCGGCCGAATTGGCCGATGTGCCGGACCAGGCCGGGACCGCGAGATAGGTGGTCGCGCCGATGGCGAGCAACGCGACTCCCAGCAGCGAGTAAGAACGGACCGCGGCCGGGGTCCGCCTGAGCGCTGCCTGCTCATTCGTTGCTTTCGGCTCGGTCTCGGTGACGTGGCCGTCGGGGCGCTTGCGCGCTGGCTGCTCTGACATGGATGGTCGCACTTTCTGCTAGTCGGGTCTCACACGGCACTGCTGGAGCTAGACGCCAGAACCTGCGCCGGGCCGGCGCGCGTCATGCGAGCATGGCGCGGCCGAGATAGTCGCCGGCATCCCGGATTCCGGGAAGGGCGAAGAAGTAGCCGCCGCCGAACGGGCCGATGTAATCGACGAGGGGCTCATTGGCAAGACGATTTTGCACAGCCTCGAACTGACGCCGCGGATTCTGCTGGTAGCAGGTGAAGATCAGGCCCATATTGAGATCCCCCACGTTGTCGTTCCCCCGGTCGTAGTTGTAGCCGCGGCGCAGGATCCTGCTATCGGCCGTCGGCGGTGTGCGCGGATTGGCCAGCCGGATGTGAGCGTCCAGCGGAATCACCGCGCCCGCCGGGTCGGCCGCGTAGTCGGGGACGTCGAATTCCCCGTTGGCGTCCAGCGGCGCGCCGTTGTCCCGCCGTCGGCCGAACATGAGCTCCTGCTCGGTCACCGAGACCCGGTCCCAGAACTCGGTGAACATCCTGATGAGACGGATCACCTGGTAGCTGCCCCCGGCCGTCCAGGCCGGCTCGCCCGCCACCCCCGGCGCGGCCCACACCAGCTGGTCCATCAGCGCGGCGTCGGCGGAATCGGGGTTGGAGATGCCGTCCATGAACCCCATGAGGTTGCGCGGGGTGCCCGACGGCCGGGGAACGCTGGTGAAGCCGTCGATCCGCCAGCGGACCTGCATGCCCCCCTCGGTGTGCCTGGTGATATCGCGCAGCGCGTGCAGCACGGTGTCGCTCTCCCCGGCCGCGAGCACCAGGCTGATGTCACCGCCGCACTGCGCCGGGTCGAGATCGTCATTGGGGAACACGTTCATCGGAGTCAGATGGGCCGGCCTGCGGTCGGCCAGGCCGTAGCGGCCGTCGAAGACGGAGGCCCCGACGCCCACGGTGACCGTGAGACCGTCGGGTACGACCATCGGGCCGAGGATGCCCGAGTCCGATGGCGGCCCCATGATGCCGGCCGGCGTCGGCCTGCCGCCGACCGTCAGAAAGGCGATTCTGCTGGTCAGCTCCTGCAGCAGGGCGGTCAATTGGGCGCGGTTGCCGGCGGTGGCGTCGAACGCGATCACCGCCGCCTGGCGTTGCGCCGGGGGCAGGATTCCGGCCTGATGGGCGCCGTAGAACGGCACCGCGGGGAGCTGGACGAGCGGGTCGGTGACGGCCGCCGGCGACGTGGCCGCGTGCGCCGCGGCCGTATAGCCCGCGGCCGCGGCCACGGTGCCCGCGCCCACCAGGCCGCGCAAGAACGTGCGCCGAGCTGTTGGTGACTGGTTCACGGCAGTGGGCTCGATTCAAACATGGAGGCGATGGGGGCAAGGAGCTGAGCCGTTTCCGCGGCGGCCGAGTCGATCTGTTCGCGCAGGCTCGTGCTCAGCTCGCTGGCCGGCCTCCAGCCGCCGCCCATCTGCTCCGCCGCGATGAGCCGCTGCAGCCGGTCAAGCCAGGAGCACACGGCGGCCAGTTCCGGCTGCCAGCCGGCCAGCATCGGCCGGAGCATCCCGAGCTGGGCTCTGGTCGCGTCGACGTTGGCCACGGCGGTGGCGAGGGTGGTACCGCTGCCGAAATCGTCGGCCCCGCTGAGCTGGAACCTGATCGCGTGCTCGAGGATCTCGTGGGTCCGCAGGGCGAGGTCGCTCAGCGCCGCCTGGGGGTACAAGATCATGCCGGGATAGGCGGTTCGCAGCGACTGGATGTCGCGATACAGAACCCGGGCGGGTCCGATCAGCTGAGCGGCCGACTGGCCGTTCCACAGCCCGTACTCGATCCGATAGAACCCGGTGAAGGACGTGTCGTTGACCCTCCCGGGAAGGCCGTCGGGCGATCCGTCGATCGCGTCGTCATAGGCGCCGAACATCCCGTAGGCACTGCCGATCCGTTCGTAGTCGAGGTGCGCCGTCAGCCACCGGCTCCGGGCGGCGGTGAGGTCACCCGACCCGATGTCCGCCGCGAGCAGGGACACCTGGTGAGCCGCGGTCGCGAGCCCGTCCGTGACGTACGCGCGTTCGCTGGTCAGCGCGGCCAGCGTCGCCGGGATGGCGGGCGGTGCCATCGCCGCCGCGCCCGGAACGCGTCCCGCTATGGTCGTGGTCGGCCCGGTCGTCCGGGCGCCCCCGCTGACGTCGCAGACGAAGGCGTACGCGCCGGAACCCACGTCGGCCTGCAGCGGACGTGTGGTGCCCGGGCCGATCCCCTCGATGTCGGTGTAGACGCCGCCGGTCCGCGGATCGGTCAGCGAGACCTCGACCGGGTCCGGCGATGTGTCGTGGATCTGGAACGTCAGCAGCCCGGCCGCCGCGGGCGTCCAGGTCGCCCCGCACGCGGTCGACGAGACCGTGATCGGGATCCCGGGAGCGGGCGGCGGCGGCGCGGCCGCGGCGGGTACCCCAGAGCACCCCGACAGCGCGAGGCAGAGGCAGGTCAGGCCGGCCGCGGCGGTCACTCGTGGGCGCATTGCCATGGAGACTCCTAGTACGCGCCGGACCCGGTCCGGATCGCCCGGGCGGTCTTCCAGATGATCTGCAGGTCAAGAATGAGCGACCAGTTCTCCACGTAGCGCACGTCTAGCCGGACCGAGTCGTCGATGGACAGGTCCGACCGCCCGCTCACCTGCCACAGGCCGGTCATCCCGGGCTTGACCGCGAGCCTGCGCAGCATGTGCCGGCCGTACCTGGCCGTCTCCTGCGGCAGCGCGGGGCGCGGCCCCACCAGCGACATGTGGCCGAGCAGGACGTTGAACAGCTGCGGCAGCTCATCGAGCGAGTAGCGGCGCAGCCAGGACCCGGCGCTGGTGATTCGCGGGTCCTTGCGCATTTTGAACAGCACGCCGTTGCCCTCGTTCTCGATGGCGAGCATCGCCTGGGACCGCTCGGCATCGACCACCATCGTGCGGAACTTCCAGACCAGAAAACCCTGGCCGTTCTGCCCCACCCGAAGTTGCCGGAAGAACACGGGGCCGCCGTCGCCGAGCTTGATGACGATGGCGATCGCCATGAAGACCAGGGACAGCAGCAGGAGCGCGGCGACCGCGCTGGCGCGGTCGAACAGCGCCTTGAGCGCCTGCCGCCCGCCGTTGAGCTCCGGATGGTCGACGTGAAGGAGGGGCAGGCCCGCGATCGGCCGGATCGTGGTGCGCGGGCCCGCCACATCGAGCAGCGCCGGCGCGACGTAGACCTCGGTCCCGCGGTCCTCAAGCTCCCAGGTCAGCTCGCGCAGCCGCACGCTCGTGAGCTCGGGGCAGGCGAGCACGGCGACCGAGTCGGCGTCGAAGTGCCGGACCGCCGCCTTCGTCGCTTCGATCCCGCCGTAGACCGGGACCCCGGCCAGCTCGCGCCGGTCCGGCTGGTCCGTCAGGCAAGCCGCCACCACCGTCAGGCCGTGGTAACTGTCCCGGCCGAGCTCCATGATCAGCCCCGCGACCGAATCGGCGTGCCCGATCGCAACGACTCGCTGGACGCAGGCCCCGGTCGATCGGCGGGCGTGCAGCCGTTTGCGGAGCCGGTAACGGGCGGCCAGGTCAAGGACCGTCGCGGTCGGCAAGAGAATCGCCACATATCCGCGGGCGAGGTCGAACTTGACCACATAGCAAATGATCGCCACTGCCGCCGTCAGCGTAACCCCGGCGTTGAGCACCTTACGGAACTCATCGGACCCGACACCGAAAAATCTGGAGTCGTAGCCTCCCGACAAGGCGATAGCGGCCAGCCACAGAAACGGCATAGTGAGCGTTATCGCAAGATAGTCGGTTAGCCGGTACTCCGGATAGGTGAAGCGAACCAGCGCCGCCATCGCGTCGGCTGCCAGTCCGCAGATGACATCCACGAACAGCGCCGAGTGGACGTACCGGCGTTGCCAGGTAGTAATCGATCGGCCCATTGACTGGATACCGTTGTGCTTTGCCCGGGCAACAATAAAACTACCAAACACGACATTGCTCTCCCCTCTGCCCTGTGCGCTATGAGCTTAATGGCGACTACTCTCGTCCCGCAGCCAAGTGGTGTAATCCTCCTTCCTGACCGCCGCTCTACCCTTTCGTCTGGCGACTATCGTGACCGCGAGGAAAATGGTTATTTTCGGCGCTAGCATGGGATTCGACCGGAGAATCGCCAGTAGATCCCGGCGGCGAGTCCGCTCGGATGAACGGGGGGCCTGAGCGGACCGCTCGATCTGGTTGACCCCGGTCACCACCCGGACCCGGCGGCGCACCAGGTCGGCCAGGCCGCGCGGCGCGTGCACGCGCGCGCGTGCCGTCGGGACGACCCGACGCTCGCCCGGAGCGAACGTGAGCGACGCCGCGAGGTCGTCCGCGAGCAGCGGCGGAAGCGCGTCGATACGCCGATGACCAGCCTCGTTGACCGCGACCGCGCCCCGGCCGAACAGTCCCTGGCGCACGTCAGGCAGTCGCTGCCAGACGTCGTAGTACCAGCGGACCGGCCAGCCGCTGCGGGTCAGATCGACATCGCGGATCGGTCCGGCCGCGAGCATGCCCGGGTGATCAAGCGCGCCCGCGAGCGCCAAGACGCCGTCCGCGTCGAGTTCCACGTCGGCATCCAGGTACACCCGCGGGAACCCCGTCGCCGCCTGATCGCCGACCTTGAGCGCGTTACGTTTCGACGGCTCGGGGATCTCGATCACCCGAACCGGATAACCGTAGGCAGCCGCGATCGCTGCCGTATCATCGGTGCAGCCGTTGGCGACCACAATGATTTCGAAGTCCGAGTGACCGGCGCCACCTGCGAGCCGATCAAGCAAACGCCCTATAACCTGACTTTCGTTATGAGCGGGAATGATGACGGTTAGCACACCTGGAGGATATGACGATGGACGCTCCGATGATTGCCGGTACCGCTGATGTCGCTCCCAGCGCGATTCTGGGAGCAGGTACCTATATCTGGCATCTGGCCCAGATCCGCGAGGAGGTGAAAGTCGGCTCCGGCTGCATTGTCGGTCGCGGGGCCTACGTCGGCCCGGGCGTTGTGATCGGTAATAACGTAAAATTGCAGAATTACGCGCTCGTGTACGAGCCCGCCCGCCTTGCCGACGGGGTCTTCATCGGCCCCGCCGCGGTGCTCGCGAATGACATGTTCCCGCGTTCGGTCGACGTCAGCGGGAAGCTCAAGCGAGCCGAGGACTGGCACGCCGAGGGCGTGGTGGTCGGACGCGGCGCCTCGATCGGGGCGCGCGCGGTGGTCCTGCCCGGCCGCCTGATCGGCCAATACGCGCTGGTGGCAGCCGGTGCGGTCGTCACCAGGGACGTTCCTGACTTCGCGCTGGTGGTGGGCGTCCCCGCCCGTCAGGCCGGGTGGGTGGGCCGGTCCGGCCGGACGCTGGACGAGCTGGGCGAGGGCTGGTGGCGGGATCCGGAGACGGGGGAGCGGTACCGAGAGTCCGGCGGCACGATGGTGCCCGCATAAGCCATTATGCCTTTTTAGACGTTAAGTCGATTACGTACTTTCACGCCGCGCGGAAGTTATCGGTTTAGCCAATGCCCTACTCCCAGTGACCCTATGCTTCGAATCGCCGGGCAGTTGGGCGGCTCTGGAAATTGAATCTTGTCCGACCTTAGGTGGAAGGCGATCGTTTTGATGCGTTCGGGTTCGAGCACTGCCAGGCCCTGGTTTGCAAGCGTGATCGCGGCGATTCGGCGCATGGCGCGGGCGGGAGCTCGCTCTCGGTCGCGGGTCGCGGTCGTCCTCGTAGTCATCGGAGCGTGCCTATTCGCCCTGCATGCGAAGCCCGCGCGGGCGGACGCATGCGGTCCCGGCTGATAACCCGATCGTCTGCGAGAATTCGCTGCCGGGAACGCCGAAGAGCGTGTGGGACGTACCTAGTCAGGACGGCTCCACCATCCAGGGATTCGCCGACCCGTTTAGCGTGAATCTTGGCGGCACGATCAACTTCAAGATAGAATCGCCCGCTTCGAGCTATAAGATCGACATTTACCGGATGGGCTACTACGGTGGCGACGGCGCGCGGCTGATCCAGACTATCTCTACGCCGAACATCGTGGTCTCGCAGGATCAGCCCGCCTGTGCCACCAACACCGCGACCGGTCTTGTGGACTGCTCCAATTGGGGTGTCTCGGCGAGTTGGACGGTGCCCACCACCCTGGTCTCCGGCGTTTACTTCGCGAACATCATCCGCACCGACAGCACCAGCGACGAGAACCAGATACCGTTCGTGGTCCGCGGTGACGCGAGCCATTCTGACATCTTGTTCAAGACCGACGACGAGACGTGGGAAGCCTACAACTCGTGGGGCGGCTACAGCCTTTACAGCGGAAACGCGACCGACACCACCAACCGACCGACAAGCCTGGACCCGGGCCGCGCCGAGCAGGTGAGCTACGATCGGCCGTTCAATACCCGCTTCAGCACTCCGTACGGGCAGGACTTCTTCTTCTACGCGGAATTCCCGATGATCGAGTTCCTCGAGGAGAACGGCTACGACGTTTCCTATATTGATCAGGGCACTCTTTCCTCTCCGCAGGGCACCGGCGCTCACTGAGCAGCACAAGGTCCTCATGGCGGCTGGCCACGACGAGTACTGGACTCCGCAGGAAATGGCCAACATCACCGCGGCGAGGAACGCCGGCGTCAATCTGGCGTTCTTCACCGGCAACGAGGCGTACTGGGAGACGCGCTGGGCGCCCGATGCCGCCGGGGAAAACGACCGGACGCTCATCACGTACAAGGAGAGCCTGAACAGCGCGGTATCCGACCCGGACGACCCGCCGACCTGGACGGGCGCGTGGTACGACCCGAGGTTCAGCCCGCCCGCCGACGGCGGGCAGCCCCAGAACGCCCTGACCGGCCAGCTCTGGACCGTCAACGTGGGCACCAGCGCGCTGACGGTGCCCTATCAGTACGCCGCGCTTCGGCTCTGGCGCAACACCACGGTCGCCAGCACGCAATCGGGGACGCCCGCGACGCTAGGGCAGGAGACCCTCGGCTACGAATGGGACCAAGACGTCGATAACGGCTTCCGGCCGCCGGGAGAGATCGACTTGTCATCCACGACGATGACCGCGCCGCAGGTGGTCCAGACGTACCAGGAGGGCCTGGCGCAGGAAACCGTCACCCACCACCTGACCATGTACCGGGCCGCGAGCGGGGCGCTGGTGTTCGAGGCCGGCACCGTCCAGTGGGCGTGGGGCCTGAATTCCGACCACGATGGCGACGACCAGCCGCCGACGAGCACGCCCATGCAACAGGCCATGGTCAACCTGCTGGCGGACATGGGCAACGTGCAGCCCCAGACGCTGATGTCCGGGCTGGTCCCGGCGACCGAGACCACGGACACCGCGCCGCCGACCTCGACCATCACATCGCCCGCAGCCGGCACCGTCATCCCCGACGGGAGCACCGTCACCGTCACCGGCAGCGCGGCGGATAAGACCGGCGGCGTCGTCGCCGGCGTGGAGATCTCGACCGACGGCGGTAGCACCTGGCACCCGGTGACCACCATGAGCGCGGCGGCGCCCACAGTCTCCTGGACCTACGCCTGGGCGGCGACGGGTTCTGGGCCGGTGACCATCGAGACGCGCGCCACGAACGACAGCGGCTACATGGAGACGCCCAGCGACGGCGTTCACGTCACGGTCAACTGCCAGTGCGGTCTGTACAGCCAGACCTACAGTCCGTCAGTCACCGCTGAGAACGACTCGACTCCGCTTGAGCTTGGCGTCAAGTTCCAGTCGACCGTCAACGGCTGGGTGGCCGGCGTGCGGTTCTACAAGGGAGCGGGCAACAACGGGACGCACACCGGGAGCCTGTGGTCCGCCAGCGGAACGCTCCTGGCGACCGGTACGTTCACCAACGAGACCGCGAGCGGCTGGCAGACCCTGAACTTCTCGAACCCCGTGCAGATCTCCGGCGGCACCACCTACGTCGCGGGCTACTACGATCCCGATGGCTACTACGCGGCCGACCTGCAGCAGTTCTACCCCACGACGACCGGGAGCATCGACACCTCGCCGCTGTACAGCCCGCCGCTGGTGGGCGTCAGGTCCTACGACAGCGTCGGCAACGGTGTGTTCAACTCCGGCGGCCCCGGCTTTCCCACCTCCACTTACCAGGGAACTGGTTACGGCCTCGACGTCATTTTCGACACGACCCAGCCACCGGGCGTGCCGCCCGCGGTTGTCGCTCAGACTCCCCTCCCCGGGTCGTCGAGCAACCTGACCAGCGTCGATCCGACCGTGACGTTCAACAAGGCCGTCGTGCCGAGCACGCTCTCGTTCACTCTCGCCGACCCGGCCGGACACGTGCCGGGCACCGTGTCGTTCAACTCGACCGACACCGTCGCGACCTTCACCCCGGCAACCGCGCTTCCCTCGGGCACCACCGTGACGGTCACCATAAGCGGAGCGCGGGACGACTTCGGCCAGCTGATGACGACGGTGACGAACACGTTCATCACCGCGCAGGCGACCCCGCCGGCCGGTACATGCCCGTGCAGCCTGTGGCCCGACTCCACTGTGCCCTCCATACCTGACTCCGGCGACCCCTTGTCGATTGAGCTCGGCGTCAAGTTCAGGACCAGCGTTACCGGCTACATCAGCGGCATCCGCTTCTACAAGAGCCAGGCGAACATCGGCACGCATACCGGGACGCTGTGGAGTGCGACCGGCACGATGCTGGCAACTGGCACGTTCACCAACGAGACGACGCAGGGCTGGCAACAGCTCAACCTCACGAAACCGGTGGCGGTCACGGCGGGCACCACGTATGTGGCCTCGTACTACGCCCCGGCCGGGCACTACTCGGTGACCTCGAGCGGGCTCACGTCCGGGGTCGTCAACGGGCCGTTGACCGCGGTGCCCAACACGACGAGTGTCAACGGTGTCTACCTGTACGGCAAGGACGCGTTCCCGACCACTTCCTACCAAGCCTCGAACTACTGGGTGGACGTGGTGCTCTCGCCGACTCCGTCGGTGACAAGCACTAGCCCGCTGAACGGCCAGACGAGCCAGCCGACAACGTCGCCGGTGTCGTTCACCTTCGACGAGGCGGTGCAGCCGAGCTCGATCGCGTTCTCGCTGACCGATTCCTCAGGTAACTCCGTTCCCGGCACCATGTCGTATAACTCGTCCGCTAACACCGCGACCTTCACGCCATCATCCGCGCTAGCCACCTCGATGACGTACACCGGCACCGTCAGCGCGGCGACGGACGCCAGCGGCGACAAGATGGCCGGCCCGTTCAGCTGGAGCTTCGTGACGGCCCAGGCTGTTCCCCCGCCCGGGCAGTGCCCGTGCTCGATCTGGCCGAACTCGCCGAACCCGGCCGTGCCGGACGCGAACGACCCGAACTCGGTCAACCTGGGCGTGAAATTCACTTCGTCGAGCAATGGCTACATCACCGGTATCCGGTTCTACAAGGGGCCGACGAACACCGGCACGCACATGGGGAGCCTGTGGTCGTCGACCGGAACCCTGCTCGGGCAGGTCACCTTCGCCGGCGGGTCCACCGCGGGATGGCAGCAGGTCACGTTCGCCGCGCCGATTCCGGTAACCGCGGGCACGACGTACGTAGCGTCGTACCTCGCGCCCAACGGCGAATACTCGGTGCAGGCAAACGGATTGTCGAGTTCGGTGACCTACGGACCGCTGACGGCGCTCGCGTCAGGCGGTGTCTACAAATACGGCACTTCGTCAGCGATGCCTACGAGTAGCTACAAAAGGATAACTATTTCGTCGACGTGGTATTCAGCACCACACCGTAGCGAGGGCGACAAGGCCCAGGAAAGACAGTAAATCCACCTTAGCGAGAACGGGAGAACGCATGCTGCCCATAGGGCTGGCCGTGATAGGCGCCGGGTACTGGGGGCCTAACCTGGTTCGCAGTGCCCTGGCAACACCGGAATTCAGTCTGCAGTGGTTGTGCGATGTGAACATCGACCGGGCCCGGCGCGCGCTCGGCCCGCAGAGCACGGTCGCCGCCACCACCTCCTTCGATGAGGTGCTGACGGACCCGGGGGTGGCGGCGGTCGCGATCGCGACTCCGGCCGCGACCCACTTCGATCTGGTCCGGGCCGCGCTTGAGGCGGGCAAGCACGTCCTGGTGGAAAAGCCGCTCACCCCCACGGTCGACGAGGGGCGCAAGCTGGCCGAGCTCGCCGACCAAGCCAACCGCGTCCTGATGTGCGATCACACCTACTGCTACACCCCCGCGGTTCAGCGCATCCGCCAGCTCATCGCGGACGGTGAGATCGGCGACATCCAGTTCGTGGACTCGGTGCGCATCAACCTCGGGCTGGTTCAGCCTGATGTCGATGTGCTCTGGGATCTCGCGCCCCACGATCTGTCCATCCTCCAGTTCGTGCTGCCCGACGAGGTGGTCCCGACCGCCATCGCCGCGCACGCGGGCGACCCGCTGGGTACCGGGCGGGCCTGCCTCGCCTATCTGTCGGTCTGGCTGTCCAACGGCGCGCTCGCGCATATCCACGTGAACTGGCTGAGCCCGACCAAGATCCGCACCACGCTGTTCGGCGGCTCCCGGCGCACGATCGTGTGGGATGACA
Source organism: uncultured Actinomycetota bacterium (assembly GCA_963836195.1). Taxonomy (GTDB): domain Bacteria; phylum Actinomycetota; class Actinomycetes; order Streptosporangiales; family Streptosporangiaceae; genus Trebonia. Next base: position 393,825 of record CAWIIX010000033.1, read on the forward strand.
TCAACCCGGTCGCGCGGATCATGATCCATGACCGCGGCGTCGACCTCGTCGGCGGCAACGGCATGGAGCCGGACGAGCGCAGGCAGGCGCTCATCTCCTACCGGCTCGGCGACATGCACGCGCCCGCTATCCCCGAGCGCGAGGCGCTCAGGAACGTGCTCGCGGAATTCGCGGGGGCGATCGTTGAGCGGCGCCAGCCGCTGACCAATGGCGCCTTTGCGGTGAGAGTTCTCGAATTGCTCGAGGCCGCCTCGCTGAGCGCGGAGCGTCATGGGGCGATGATCGACGTGCGGGATCGGGGGCAGCATGATCGAGGGCAGCCGGTGCCTGGTCACCGGAGGCGCCGGCACGATCGGCTCCGCGGTCGTTGACCAGCTGATCGCCGCCGGGGCGGACGAGATCATCGTCCTGGACAACCTCGTCCGCGGCCACCGCGGGAACCTGGCGCAGGCGCTGGCCTTCGACGGCGTGCGCCTCGTGGAGGGTGACATCAGAGATCGCCCGCTGGTCGCCGAGCTGGTGTTCGGCACCGATTTCGTCTTCCATCTGGCCGCGATCCGGATCACGCAGTGCGCGTCGGAACCGCGGCTGGCACTTGAAGTCCTGGCCGACGGTACTTACAACGTCGTCGAGGCGGCCGCCGCGGCGGGGGTACGGAAGGTCATCGCCTCGTCTTCCGCGTCCGTCTACGGGCTCGCCACCCAGTTCCCCACCGGCGAAGACCATCACCCGTACGCCAACGACACCCTCTACGGAGCGGCCAAAACCTTTAACGAGGGGCTGCTGCGCAGCTTTCACGCGACCCACGGCCTGGGCTACGTCGCCCTGCGCTACTTCAACGTGTACGGGCCGCGCATGGACATGCACGGCGTCTACACCGAGGTGCTGATCCGGTGGATGGAGCGGATCGAGGCCGGGTTGCCGCCGCTGATCCTGGGCGACGGCACGCAGACGATGGATTTCGTCTTCACCGAGGACATCGCGCGCGCCAACCTCATGGCGGCGGAGTCCCCGGCCACCGACGCCGTCTTCAACGTCGGCAGCGGTACCGAGACCAGCCTGCTTGAGCTGGCCGCGGCGCTGCTGAAGGTCATGGGCAGCGAACTGCCGGTGGCGTTCGGCCCGGCCCGTGCGGTCAACTCCGTCACCCGGCGGGTCGCCGATGTCTCGCAGGCCGACCGATGCCTGGGATGGCGGGCCGAGGTGACCCTAGAGGAAGGCCTGCGGGCGCTCGTCGACTGGTGGCGGGCAGAGCGCAGTACCCGGACCGCCCCCGTGCCCGCCGGGGCGGGCTCATGACCATCCCGGTGATGCGGCCGTGGGTGGGCGCCGAGGAAGCGGCTGCGGCGGCCGCGGCGGTGGAATCGGGCTGGGTAGCCCAGGGCCCCCGGGTGGCCGAGTTCGAGCGGGCGTTCGCCGCCTCGATCGGTGTCGGGCACGGGGTGGCGGTCTCGTCGTGCACCGCCGCGCTGCACCTGGCGTTGCTGGCGGCCGGCATCGGCCCGGGCGACGAGGTGGTGGTCCCGTCGCTCTCCTTCATTGCCACCGCGAACGCCGCGCGCTACGTCGGTGCCCGCCCGGTGTTCGCCGATGTCGACGCCGTGACGCTGAACCTGACACCGGAGACCGTCGAACCGGTGCTGACCGACCGCACGCGGGCCGTCATCCTGGTGGACCAGTGCGGCGTGCCCGCCGATCTGGACGCGATGCGCGCCCTCTGCGGTGCGCGCGGGATCGCGATTGTGGAGGATGCGGCCTGCGCGGTGGGGGCCGAGTATCGAGGCCGTCCCGTCGGGGCCGGTGCCGACGTGGCCGCCTTCAGCTTCCATCCGCGCAAGCTCCTGACAACCGGCGAAGGCGGCATGATCGTCACCCCGGACCCCGAGTTCGCGGCCCGGGTCCGTCGACTGCGCGAACACGGGATGGACGTGAGCGCGGCGCAGCGACACGCCAGTCGCCAGCCGGTCATCGAGCACTATCTGGAGACCGGCTACAACTACCGGATGACCGACATCCAGGCGGCGATCGGTCTTGTCCAACTGGGCAAGCTTCCGGCCCTCGTCGCCCGGCGGCGCGAACTGGCCGCGCGGTACCAGCGGTTGCTGGCCGGGATCCCCGGCCTACGGACGATCACCGATCCCGTGTACGGGCGGACCAACTTCCAGTCCTTCTGGCTGCTGCTGCCAGCCGAGGCGCCGGTTGGCAGGGACGGGCTGCTCCGGCTGCTCGCGGCTGAGGGCATATCCGCGCGACGGGGAATCATGGCCGCGCATGCTGAGCCGGCTTACGCCGATGGAGGCCCGTGGACGCTTCCTGTGACCGAGAGAATCACCGCGAACTCGCTCATTCTCCCGCTATTTCATGATCTTGCCGTGGCGGAGCAGGACATGGTCGTCGAAGTGCTGGCCGGTGCCCTTACGGTGTCCGGGCCTCTTGTCGAGACTTCCCGGTAGTGCCGAGGCGCGAGGCTCGCGATAGGTCAGCGGACAACGAGGGGACATTGGCCGGCCGTGCGACCAAGGCACTCGGCTGGACTTTCCTCAACAATATGGTCGGCCGGTTCAGCACGCTCGGAATCGGCGTGGCGTTGGCGCGCATTCTTGGGCCTCATGAGTTCGGTGCCTTCGCTGTGGCCATGGTCGCGCTCCTCGCGTTGCTGAGCTTCAACGAACTGGGCGTGAGCCTGGCAATCGTGCGCTGGGAGGGCGAGCCAAGCGAGATCGCCCCTACCGTCGCGACGATCTCGGTGATCTCCAGCGTCATTATCTATGCCGGATGCTTCGTGAGCGCGCCGGCGTTCGCCTCGGCGATGGGCGCACCCGCCGCCGCCGACGTTATCCGCGTGCTCAGCGTCAACGTCATCCTCGATGGCCTGGTGTCGACGCCGGTTGCCTTGATGCAACGGCACTTCAAGCAGAAACAGAAGATGGTCGCTGACCAGGCGAACAACTGGATCGGCACGGGAGCGTCAATCGCGTTGGCGCTGCTCCACTTCGGGGCGATGAGCCTGGCCATCGGGCGGCTCGCAGGTGCCGCGGCGGCAGCGGTGCTGTTCATTGTGTTGTCGCCCCAACCGCTCCGCTTCGGCTTCGATCCCGCCAAGGCGCGGGAGTTGCTTCGATTCGGCGGGCCGCTGGCTGGTGCCAGCATCGTGGTGTTCGCCGTCCAGAACGCGGACGAGTTCGTCGTGGGGCATGTGTTGGGCGCGACCGCGCTCGGGTTCTATGCGCTCGCCTTCAACCTCTCTGGCTGGCCGCTGACCGTCTTCTCGATGCCGATCAGGACCGTCGCGCCCGCGCTCTTCTCACGTCTGCAACATGATAAATCGGCGATGCGCCACACGTTTCTGGCCTGCCTGGAGCTCGTCGAGACGGCCACACTTCCCAGCTGCCTGCTGATCAGTGCCGCTGCCGTCCCGCTTGTCCGCCTCGTCTACGGGGCCGCCTGGACGCCGGCCGTCGCGGCGCTGATCTGGCTCGGCGGGCTGACCGCGATCCGTATCCTTTTCGAATTCATCTATGACTATTTCGTGGTCCTCGCCCGATCCACGGTGGTCTTCACCGTTCAGGTGGTCTGGCTCATCATCTTGGTTCCCGCCTTGATCGTCGGAACCAGGGCGGACGGCATCGGCGGGGCGGCGATGGCTGAGGTAGCCGTCGGGCTGCTCGTCGTCCTGCCCTGGTACATGGCCGAGCTCGGCAAGGTCGGATTCGAGTGGAGACCGCTGCTCGGTCGCGTGTGGCTGCCATTGCTCGCCGCGGCTGCGGTGGGCGTCGCGGCGCGCGCTATCGCTGACGCTATCTCACCGCCATTCCTGGCCTGCGCGGTTTCCGGCGTGCTGGCGCTCGCGGTCATCAGCCTGCTTGGATACCGGCTGTGGCCAGCTGTCACAGCGCTGCGCTCGACACTACGCGAGGCAACCACAACTGAGGGCGATGACGGACCGCCCGAGGGTGACGACGGGCAATCCGCGCTGCCCGCGCTGGCTCAGGGCCGAGCCCTCAGGGAGCCAGCCGGGCCGCCCTGGGAACCAGCCCGGCCGCCCTGGGAACTCGAGCATCAGGATCCATGAGGCTCTCCGGCCACCGTCAGTACCGCATCAGATGCCGTGTCGCTCCCAGGTACGCCACCACAGCTTGTTGCTGATCTTGCGGGCGACCGCTGACCAGATGAAAGGCTGCAGGTATGGCATCCAGCGAGGGCCGACGACCTGCCGGAGCTGCAGGCCTCGGTGGACGAGGCTGCGGGCAATCGGTGGCCAGCAGTCAAGGGCGAAGGCGACAAGCTCGTCCACGGGAACGAGGTCGGTCCGCCCTCGGTCGTAGGCGCGGGAAGCCCGGCCTATGGCCTCCCGGCTGAGCTTCCTGTGCACTACCCGGTGGAGATGATCGGGATTGATCAGCTCGTCACCACAGGTCTCAAACAGCACATCGAAGGCTAGCTGGCGCTGCCGCAGATCGACGACCGCGGTGCGGTCGACGCTCATGTTCTGGCCGTGCAGTCGATAGAAGGCCTGATCCACTCCCCGCAGGTAGCCGACGTCCGCCTGCGCCGCCAGGCGCATCCACATCTCCAGGTCGGCGGTGTGCGGCAGTCGCGGGTCGTAACCGCCTACCTCCTTTTGCACTGCGGTCCGCACCACGACCTCCGGGCAGGTGATGCAATTCACCGAGGATCGGAAGCGCCGCTCGATCCACCATTGCCCAGGCCAGATCGACCAACCTCGCACCTCGGTGCGAGGCGTCGGCAGCGGCTCGCCCTCGCGGAAATGCAGAGGATGACCGTAGGCGAAGCCCACCCGCTGGTTGGTGTCGAGCAACTGGGTCGCCCGCGGCAGCGCCCCGGCCGTCAGCCGGTCATCGGCCGAGAGCAGGACGGTGTAGTCACCGTCCGCCCATTCGAGCAGGCCTTCGTTGTACGTAGCGATATTGCCCCGGTTGACCGAATGGGCCGTGACCTCGACCCGAGAATCCTGCTCGGAAATAGCCTTGGCAACCTCAACGCTGTTGTCGGTAGAGGCATCGTCGATAATGAGAACGCGCACTTCTACGCCATCCTGGCCGGTAAGCACGCTGTTTGCCGCATCGCGCAGGAAATGTCCATAGTTGTAGCAGGGAATGACAACGCTGACCGAACTCATGCTCCGCACCTCGATCCTTTGCCGTCGGCCAGTTGGCCGTGATATCTAAGGTACTGCCGCATGGCTCCGCGTGCCGGGATACTCTAGGCAAGACGCGCGACGGTTAGCTATCTGCAGCGGTCTGTTTACGAAGATTCCGCGCCTATTCAGGCGTTTGGAAATATGCGGTTTATTCTTGGAGGAGGGGGAATGGGGTCGATTCCGCTTGTCGATCTTGGCGCACAGCAGTCCGAGGTAGCGGCCGAGGTCGCGGCCGGCTGGCAGGAGATCCTGGACCGAAGTGGTTTCGTCGGGGGACCCAAGGTAGCCGCGTTCGAAAGCGAGTACGCCGACTTCGTCGGCACCTCGCACTGCGTGGGCGTGGGCAACGGCACGGACGCGATCGAGATCGCGCTGCGCGCGTTCGGCGTGGGGCCTGGCGATGAGTGCATTATCCCGGCGAACACGTTCATCGCCACTGCCGAGGCGATCAGCCGGGCGGGAGCGGTTCCGGTGCTCGTTGACTGCGCGGATGACGATACCTACCTGATCGACACCACCGCGGTGGATGCCGCCGTGACCCCGCGTACCCGGGCCATCCTGCCCGTGCACCTGTACGGTCAGGCGGCCCCAGTGGAACTGCTCGCGCCCATCGCCGAGCGGGCAGGTGCCTGCCTGGTGGAGGACGCGGCGCAGTCGCAGGGGGCACGGCGGGACGGCGTCCGCGCCGGGTCCCTTGGTCAAGCCGCCGCCACCAGCTTCTACCCGGGGAAGAACCTGGGCGCCTACGGCGACGCGGGCGCCGTGCTGACCGACTCGGCTGAGGCCGCGGCGCGCATGCGCATGATCCGCGATCATGGTTCGCCCCGTAAGTACGAGCATGAGATCCTCGGGTTCAACAGCCGCCTGGATGCCCTCCAGGCGGTCGTGCTCTCCGCGAAGCTGCGCCATCTGGACAAGTGGAATGAGGCTCGGCGAACAGCCGCCGCCCGATACGACGAGATGCTGGCCGAGATCCCAGGCGTGAGGCTGCCGCGCACCAGGGAAGGCAACGAGCACGTCTGGCACCTGTACGTTGTCCGAGTCCCGAATCGCGACCGCGTCCTTGGGGAATTGCACGCCGCCGGGGCGGGGGCCGGGATCCACTACCCGGTGCCTGTGCATTTGACCGGGGCGTATTCCCGGCTTGGTTACGCCGAGGGGGCCTTCCCAGTCGCCGAGCGGGTATCCCGTGAGATCCTCTCGCTCCCGCTCTTCGCCGAGATCACGCTCGAGCAGCAGGAACGGGTCGTGTCGGTCCTGCGCGCGGCGGTACGTTAGCCCAGTTCTCGCGGCTCTACTACCCGAACGGCGGCAAAAATGCGCGGGGATGGAACAGGCCGACAGATTATCTGGGCCTCGGGCGAACGGTGGGATCAAGATGGTGGCACTCACCGTGCAATGGCGACTGCGATGTCTTCTTATGCTCGCATTCTCTGGGTGGATCCGCCGAGTTCGCCAGTCAGCAGGAACCGTAGCCGTCATGTGCGGCCGATTCTTGATGACGTGACCGAGAAAATCGTGCGCCTGAGACCAACGGCGTTTCCCGGCCTCGGCCGACCGGGTATCCGCGCCTCGACTCCCTTGCTCGTGCGAGCGCAAGTGCGGTGGGCTGTACGTAAGCTGGGGTTCCGGGCGGAAGCTGTGGTGATGTTGTACCCCGGAGAATTGCTGGGCGGGTGGGGCGGGCATGTGACGAACGTGATGTACGGCACGGACGATTATGTCGCCGGGGCCGCGCTTATGCGGGTATCAGACCGGTGCGTCCGCCGCCGAGAGCGACAAGCTCTGTCTCGCGCGGATGTGACGGTGGCGGTTTCTTCGGACCTGGCACGACGGTGGGCTGACATGGGTGCGCGCCCGGTCGTGATCCCTAATGGCTGCTGGCCGCTGTCCGACAGCATAGGTGGCCAGCAGGCGAAGGAGGTGGACCTGCCCCGCCCGGTGGTCGGTCTGGTAGGTCGGCTATCGGATCGAATCGACTTGACCGCGCTTATGGCTATCGCCGATTCTGGTCGGTCACTGCTCTTGATGGGTCCGCGGGACCCGCGATGGGAACCGCAGCGTTTCCGTGAACTTACAAGCAAGCCCTCGGTACGTTACATTGGCCCCGTCTCCAGCGCGGAAGTACCCGCTTACCTGGCCGCCATCGACGTGGGAATCACCCCCTACCGCGATACCGAGTTTAACCGCGCTTGCTTTCCGCTGAAGACATTGGAGTACCTCAGTGCCGGGCTGCCGGTGGTAGCAAGCAGCCTTCCGGCCATGCGGTGGCTACGTGCCGATTTGGAGGAAACGGAGACCACGGCGGTAGCCGATCAGATCCTTGTCCTTGCTGACGACAGCCAGGATTACGTCGATGCAATCCGAATGATCGCTGCGGGCAGTTCCGAAGTAGCTAGCCGCCGAATTGCGTTCGCAGCCCGGCACTCCTGGGCGAACCGGGCGGAACAGTTCGCCGCCACCGTGGGATTGCTGCTACCGCGGTAAGGTCACTGCCCGGGCGCGCGGCGGTGGCGCTTTCGTTTGACCGCGGCCCGCTCGTAGGCGGCGAGCAACCTCGGGACCTGAGACTCCCAGCTCAGTGAGGACCGCAGCCGCCGGGCGCCGAACTGCCCCATCTGGGCCCGCGTCTCGGGATCGTCGATAAGTTCGACGATGCACTTGGCGAGAGAATCCGCGTCGTTGCGCGTCGCGTACAGGCTTGCTTGGCCGGCCGAGAAACGCCCCTCATGCAGGTCGAACTGGACGATCGGCCTGCCCAGGGCCATGTATTCCATGATCTTGTTCATGGTGGAGATGTCGTTCATCCGGTTGGCCTCGTCGGGGTTGACGCACACGTCTGCGGTCGCGAGCACGGCGCCGAGATCCTCATCCGACAGCCGCCCGGTCAGGACCACCCGGTCGTCCAGGCCAAGGGACCTGACCCGGTCGCGCAGCCGCGGCAGTTCGGGACCCGAGCCCACGAGCACGAACTGGATATCCAGGCGCAGTAGGTCAGTGATGATCACCCGGGCGGCCTCGACCAGGTAATCAAGGCCGTCCTGGCGGCCCATCACGCCCACATAGCCGACCAGGTACTTCCGGCCTCGGCGCCACTTCTCGTCCGGCCGCGCGCCCGCGAACCTCGTGATCTCCGGCGCGGATCGCACAACGAAAACGTCCTCGCGCGACATCCCGCCCCGCCCGAGAGCGATGTCGCGATAGCTCTCGTTAGTCTCGATCGACACGTCCGCATGACGGTAGGTGAGGCGCTCAAGCAGCGTGGCCAGCCGGACGGCCCGGCCGCCTTCCCGGTGACCCTTCGCCATCATCAGCTCCGGGCACACGTCATGGTGGTCGTAGATCAGGCTCGACCCGAGCGCGACCAGTGGCAGGGCAGCGAGGAAAAGCAGGTCGGGTGGGTTGCAGATCTGCACGATGCCGATGCGATGCCTGGCGCGGATCATGAGCGCGAGGCGGAGCTGAGCCGCGATCGCAACCGAGTACTCAACCAGGTAGCCTGCCAGTCGCCGTGCCTCCGGGCCCGGTCGGTAGCGGTAAATGCGCACGCCGCTGAGGGTTTCACGGCGCAGCGGATGCTCTGTGGTCTGCGGGCACACGACATGCACCTGGTATCCGGCGGCAACGAGGGCCAAGGCCTCCTGCCAGACCCGCCGGTCGAACGGGACGGGGAGGTTCTGCACCAGGATCAGGACATGCGGACGCTCGCTGCGCGCCCGCCCATTCGTTTGACGAACCGTCTCCCCGGCGTGCACGCGCAAGGCTCGCTTAGTCAATGACATTATTTATCTCCGAATCTAAGGCCGACGTTCGCGTTATCGCCAGGAGATCATGGGGAGCTTTGGGGGATTTAATCTGTATTCTGCACATGCGATGCCGGCGTTAGGTCACCGGGTGCTCGCGCGCTCGACGTTAGCAGGCCTCGCGGATCCGCAAAGGCTCAATCCACGAAGGTCATCACCGGCTGCATTCGGACATCCAGCGGTAAGTACGGCGTTCTTTACCTGTTACCCGATATGTAGCGGGCGGCCGGATTCCCGTATAATAGAGATCAAAGAACGTGACCGAATATACCCGTAAACGTCCTGGCTATATAAGGCTATGCTCTCGGTGCCTGCGAAAATAAGTCTCCTAGTGCGCCGGTAATTGCACCTGCGACCGCCGTTGTCGTTCATAATGCTGTGACATGACGACACTCGTGATTTCCGCGCATCGGAGACCGTCAACGGGTCGGTGCCTATCGTCTGCGAATATGACGGTCCCGCTGCCCGAGGTTGACGGATCCCCGGCTGTCGGTGACGGGGCGTGCGCACGCCGCCGGGTACGGCTCACCTGTGCGCGGGCTCGGGCCGCGCGTAGCGCTTACAGACCGCCCGTTGGCGCGGCACAGCCGCCTGGCCAGCCTGGCCAGGGCGCGACGCTGACGGGCGGGACTCCGACCCGTGGGCGGCCTGGGCAAGGCGCCGTTCACGGATGCCGATGGTGGTCCGAGCAAGGGTACCGCGGCGAATGACAGCGCTTAGCGTAGAAAACTCCCTGGTTCGCCTGGCCGAGAAGCCTCCATTCGCTGTGCGCATCCTCCAAGTTTTCTCGATCGCCCTCATGGTTTCTCCCGGGTATTACGTGGTCACCGCGGTCGGCGCAGATGGCTCTGCGGCTGCGCTCGTCTCGTACTGCATGTTTGCCGTGTGGATCGCTGGAACCTTGTTCGGTCACCATAATCCGTTCGCCTTGCGCTACAAAATTCGAATTTCCCTGGCCTGGATGTGGATCGTCTCGCTCGCCTCCTATCTTCTGATGGACCGGACCTTGCTGAGCAGCGTTCAGCTGGCGGCAGCCAACCGCTGGCTCATGCAGCTGTTGGGGATGTCCGGCATCGTCTTTATGGCCGCCGAGGGACTTCACACCCTTGCGGACATTCGGCGCGTGCTGCGCGCGCTGACCTGGGGAGGCGCGTTGTGCGGCGTGGTGGCGGCGTTGCAATTTAAAGCCCACGTTAACCTGGCCAAATACCTCAAGCTGCCCGGCTTCAAACTGAACTCTTCCCTGTCAACGACCGCGGCGGTTGTCCAGCGGGGAGCAGAGAATCGCGTGCCAGGTACCGCGACCGATCCCATAGAGCTCGGCGTGGTCGCGGGCATGCTCCTCGCTGTTGCCGTGTACCTGATGATGCATGACACAGGCAGGCCGAAGTGGCAGCGCGTGATACCGGTTCCATGCATCGCCGTGGCCGTCGCCGCCTCGGTATCTCGGTCTGCTGTGCTGGCGACGGCAACCGGACTCGGCGTTCTGATCATCTGCCTGCCGCCGACTCGCCGCCTCAAGGGTCTGGCTGCCATCCCGGTCGCTCTTGCGATTTGTTTCGTTGGTTCCAGAGGTCTTCTCGGTACTTTTCGTGACTACTTTCTTTCCGGTACCAGCGACCTATCGATCGAGCACCGTATAAATAACTATCCATATGTCGAGCAATTGATCCACCAAGCGCCGTTGCTTGGCCTAGGCGGCGGTACGTACATTCCCCCCACTACGGTGACAAGCTTGCACATCCTCGACAATCAATATCTCACTACGGCAATCGAGCTCGGCTTGCTTGGCGCCGCGGCTCTCCTCTTCTATCTGTCCTGGCCCGTTATAGTGGCATTTGTTGCGCGAAGTCACACTGCCGATCCTGAGCTGCGGGACCTCTGCGCGGCACTCGCAGGCGCTGATTTGGCTGCCGTGATTTGTGCTGCCACCTTTGATGGGTTCTCCTTTCCGATGTTTTTTAACCTGCAGTGCTTGATGGCGGGGCTTACCGGTGCAGCGTGGCTTATAGTGCATAGCGAGAAAACCATACGATGAAGCACGATAGAGAGGGAATGTGGTGAATTTGTTTGCCATCGGCGGGTCCTTGTGGCAGCACAAGCGGGCGACCATACCAGTAATCTTGCTGACTATACTCGGCCTGTGTTATATAACGGCGATAAAGCCTCTCACGTACGAGTCGAGGGCCGAAATCCTTCTGACCAGTCCGCCTGAGCTGCCAACAAGCTCGCAGATAGAGGCGGACCCCGGCCTGGCTCACATTAGTGCGTACAACCCATTTGCCAGCTTGGGGGACTTGGTCCAAGTCGCCGACGTGCTGATCGAGATGGTCGGGGCTCCAGGTGCCCAAGAGGCGCTGGTGCGGGCGGGCGCGAGCCCTCAGTATCAGGTTGCCTTGGACACGTCCCTTCAGACGCCTCCCGCAATCGTGGTGACTGGAATCGCAACCAATGCCTCAGCCGCGATCGATAGCGCGGGGCTCGTGGCCAATCTAGTTTCACAAGATCTCTACCAAATTCAGGCGCGACAAAATGTTCCCAGGCGTTATATGATCTCCGCCATCGAATACATTAAGCCGACGTCTGCCACCACGGCATTGTCAGGGAAGCTCCGAACGATGATCGAAGTCATCGCGCTCGGGTTCATCGTCCTCCTGGTGGCTGTGTCAGCATCTCAGGCACTCGACCAGCGCCAAAAAAGCAGGCACCGGCGCAGCAGAATCTCCTCGTCTCTTAGTGACGAGATTCTACGAACCGGCGAGGCGACCTACAACCCGTTAGGAGATTTATCATGGTGAATAAGACGATAATCGGTCTGAACACTGCAATACATGACGGGGTAATCAAGTTGCTGGCCGGTGAGCGCCGGGGTTGCCTGGCGGACTTGGGTGCCGGCGATGGCACTCTCGCGGAACGCTTGAGAGAGGAAGGGTTTGACGTCACCGCCGTCGACGCGATAGCCGATGACTTCCGGCCGGTTGGCATCGAGGTGAAGACGGCCGACCTTAACTCAGGAATCCCGTTTGCTGATGGTCAATTCCACGTGGTCGTCAGCACCGAGCTGATCGAGCACCTCGAGAATCCATGGTTCTTCGTGCGGGAGCTATACCGAATAACCGAACCAGGCGGTGTGGTCATTATCAGCACACCGAATCTCTTCAACGTGTACGTCCGAACATGGTACGCCCTGACCGGGCGCCTCTATAACTTCCTGAATTCTGCCTACCGGAACATCGGCCACATAACGCCGATTTACCTGTGGAACCTGGAGCGCATGGCCGAGGGCAAGTTCGACGTCGAGACCGTCACCGTCAACGCCAGTCCCGTGCCAAAGACGCGGTTCCGGCTGCCGACGAAGTCCCCGATGTTCGGACAGTGCGTCATCGTCAAGCTGCGCCGCCGTCCCGGACCTCCGCTCGCCGCACCGCGGGTATGGGTCCACTCACGGATCGTTCGGTCATCGGACCGCACCGCGGACAGCCTGCGGTGACGAAAACGGATCAGCCTGACTACGTTGATTGCGTGATCGTCATCGTTGCCTATAACAGCGCGCGTGATATCACTGCCCTGCTGGACTCCGTCCCGGCCGCGGCCACCGGGCTCACGTGGCGGATCATCGTCGTGGACAACGGCTCAGCCGACGACACAGTCGAGCGAGCGCGTGCGCATCCCGGAATTACGTGCGTCGAGACCGGTGCGAATCTCGGCTACGCAGGCGGAATAAACGTTGGTCGGCGCCACGCTCGCCCATGCGGGGCGCTCGCCGTACTCAACCCCGACCTGGTACTCGAGCCGGGTGCGCTGCACGCGATGTTCACCGCCCTTGAGGACCCGGCGGTGGGCATGGCGGTGCCGATGATTCTCGACTTTGAAGGGCACCGCGAGTCATCGCTGCGCCGGGAGCCGACCTTGGCCACCGAGATCGGGGACGCACTGTTCGGAAACCATTTCAAACGCCGTCCCGGCTGGATGAGCGATGTTGTACGCGATGAACGCGAGTATGGATACCGCCATCCGGTCGACTGGGCAAGCGGGGCGGCGATGCTCATATCTGGGGCCTGCGACCACGCCGTCGGCGCTTGGGACGAGCGGTTTTTCCTCTACATGGAGGAAGTGGATTACTCGGCCCGGGTCCGAGCCGCCGGGCTGCGCGTCGAATATGTGCCGCAGGCGCGAGTCCGGCACCGTGGGCCGGCTCCGGCCAGTCCTCCAAGCTCCTCGCCCTGATGGCCGTCAATCGTATCCGGTACTTCGAAAAATATGACCGGTCGAATAGGACCCTGCGCGCTCTTATGCTGCTGAACCAGTTCTTGAGGGTAGCTAGTCCCGGTCACCGGGCCGCGTTGCTGGCGGTCCTACGGCGATCCAGCTGGGAACCGTTGATCGCGGGACTTAAGGCGCGTTCCACTCGGCCGGATAGTCCGGTGAGGACCGCGTAGCCGACAGGCATCGGCCCGCCATCCACACCCGAGCAGAAGGCCTACTAGCACCGAGGGCGGCGAATATGAGCCTTGCCGTGGTCACACCGACTCATCGAAATGACCTTCAGATTTTTTCTGATCTACATCAGTCGGTCCTGCTTCATACGGAAGAGTGTGTTAAGCACTACGTGATCGTTCCCGAGGCCGATGTCGGCCTTTTTGTTAAAATGGCCGGGCCGAGATGCATCGTAGTTCCTGAGGAGTCTCAGTACTCGCCTCACTACAGAAGTATGCGGGCGGTCAACCATATGCTTCGCCCTTTGCCCTGCATTCCTTCGCATGCTAGAATCGCGGCGATTAACGTGAAGCGACCGTTCACCCCTATCCGCGGCTGGGTGATGCAGCAAGCGCTTAAGATGGAACTTTCGCGCCAACTCGACGTCGACACGATTCTGCTGATCGATTCCGACGTGGAACTCGTCCGACCGGTAGATGAGTTGATGCTGCGCCGCAGCGGGCGTGCCATGCTTTATAGGCGTCCGGACGCGGTGGACATTCGCCTGCCCCGGCATATGCAATGGCACACAGTTGCCAGACGGCTTCTCGGGCTCCCTCCCGCGCGGTTTCCCGCTCCTGATTATGTAACATCGTTTTGCGTCTGGGAACCAGGCGTCATCCGGGCCTTGATCGCACGGATTGAGGAGGTGACTGGCCGGGCATGGATGGATGCGATAACTGGGCAGCGAACCTTCTCCGAATGGACCCTGTACGGCGTGTTCGCCGAAGAAATGATGAAATACGAGAAGGAAGCGCTGACGGAATCCTCCCTATGCCACAGCTACTGGGGCACTGTCCCTCTCACCATCGAGGGCGCTGGCGAGTTCCTTTCTGGCATAAATCCGGATGACGTGGCTATCTTGATCCAGTCTAAAACGCAGACCCCTCGAACGGTGCGACGTGCTGTGATGAGGGCTTTCCGACCTTAGGCCCCTGAGTCTTTGAAGACGTGCTGGCCTGCGCCGACGAGAGCGGGGCGGCGCGGAAGATCACCGACGAGCAGGTCGAGGATGCTACGGACGATCAGGTGATACCCGTCAGCAACATCGCCGATGTCGAGATCGAGTGGATACCTGCGCGTGCCGTATCGCATGGAATCAGCGTAGTAGCCGACTCCTGAAGCCCACCCGGCCAGACCCGGCGAAACTCGCCCGGCGCCGGCCGAGCCGCAAACGGCAAATTAATCACTGACGCAGGACATTAGCGGCTTCCGGCTTGCGCCCGCGATCCCGGCCCATCCGCAGCGTCCCGTAGCTATCGAAAGAGCCTGGTCCGTAGGCCCGGTCGCAGTGGGCGGCCACCTGGGCCGGCGTCACTCCTGAAGCGGAGGTGGCGCCCGCCAGGCACACGCAGGCGAAGCCCGACGGGCGACTCGCTGCGGGGGTTCCCCGCATCGGGGTCCCCGCCACAGCCGCCGGAGCGTCACTAGGACGGGTCCTTCGGCCCGGGCCATTCCTCCCCCGCGCCCTTTCCAATACCGTGCCGTTATCCCCGGGTATTTCATCCAGGTCCTTTTGCCCGGGTCTTAAGAACGGGCCGGAATGCCCCCCGGGAACGGGCCGCACTCCCCTATCGAGTAACCGCCTAATTACGGAGAGTGGTGAGTGTAAGGGAAATCAAATAACCGCCCAGAAAGGCAGGCCATCCCATGGCAACCACCCAGACCACCCAGACCGCCCGCTCCGCCCGCTCCCGCCACGGCCTGGCCGCCGCGCTCACCAGCGCCGCCGCCGCCGCGGCCATGATCGCCTGCGGCGGCGCCGCGATGGCCGCCACCCCCGCCCACCACGGCCACACCCGCCCCGCCGCGACCGCCCCGGCCCCCGCCCCCGCCGCCGCCACCACCACCGCCGCCGCCGCCGGCGCGCCCCTCAACTGCGCCGCCGCCCCCAGCAAGTGCGGCTACCCCGACGCCACCAACACCGGCTTCGCGGCCTACAGCAAGGCCGGCGTCCCCCTCAGGGCGGTTCCCGGCCAGGTCTCCTCCGGCCCCGGCTGGCACTACGACTCCCGCGGCTGGGTCGTGGTCAACGGCAACGGCGCCAACCTCAGCTACCTGTCCATCCCCTACAACGTCGACGTCACCGCCTCCAACGTCACCCTCAACCACGACAGCATCGTCACCAGCGGCACCTTCGGCGTCAGCCTCCGCCACACCGCCGGCGTCACCGTCGAGAACTCCACCATCAGCGGCACCAACGCCACCAGCGGCCGCGTCAACGCCGCGGTCACCGACGTCTACGGCGACTCCACCGCCATGACCGTCAAGCACGACAACATCTCCGACTTCCGCATCGCCGTCAACATGGGCAACGGAGGCCTCGCCCTGGGCAACTACATCCACGACCCCGGCTACATCGCCGGCGACCACACCGACGGCATCATGGCCGGCGGCTCCACCGTCCCCACCACGATCAACGACAACACCGTCTTCATCAGCCTCGGCCAGACCGACGCCATCACCATCGACGCCTCCGGCCCCGGCCAGCAGGTCGCCAACCAGACCGTCGAGGGCAACCTCCTCGCCGGCGGCGACTACGCCATCTACGCCAGCGCCGGCAACAACGCCGCCACCTCCAACATCCACATCGAGAACAACCGCTTCGCCCAGCAGTACTTCACCCACAGCGGCCAGTTCGGCGCCGACGCCTACTACAACAACACCGACCCCGGCAACGTCTGGACCGGCAACATCTGGGACACCACCGGCCAGCCCGTCACCCCCTAACCCACCCCACCCCACCCGCGGCGCGGGCCGGCCCACCGCCGGCCCGCGCCCCGCACGCCCAAGACCACCCGCGCCCCCACCTGCGCCCGCCCAACCGGCCAGACCTGGGGATTTCGCCGATCGTCGCGAATACTCTTGGTATTCTCTCCACGACAGAGCGCAACCGATCGCTTCCCGCGTCTCAGTCGCCCGCCCCCGATGGGGACCCTCCGGCGGGCAAAAGGCAGTCGGCAGAAACGAGGTCTTGTTGAAGACACGCACGTACGCTCTCGCAGCCTCCCTGACCCTAGTCGCGTTCGGCGGGGGAGCGCCGGCTCCGAACCTCCAGCCGATCGTGGCCTTGGGCTATAAAGCCCAGTCGGTCGAGGCCGGGCAGTTCTCGGGCATCTGCATCTGGGCCCCGCATCTCTGCGGCTTCCCTGACTGGACGACCACGGGCGTCCCACCCGGGACGGCCCTGGAGTCGGTTCCTGACCAGGTGTCGTCCGGCCCCGGCTGGTACTACGACCCCCGCGGCTGGGTCGAGGTGACCGGCAACGGGGCGGTCTTGTCTGGCCTGTACATCCCCTACAACGTCGACATCAGCGCCTCTGACGTCACGCTCGAGGGCGACGACATCGTGACCGACGGGCCCTTCGGCGTTAGCATCAGGAACACCTCGGGCGCCACGATCGAGAACTCCACCATCCGCGGCCAGAATTCCCGCGATGGCCGCGTCAACGCGGCGATCTCCGACGTCTACGGCGACTCCACCGGAACGGTCGTCATGGACGACAACATCTCCGACTTCCGCATCGCCGTCCAGTTGGAAAACGGCGGCCTGGTCGAGGGCAACTACATCCACCACCCCGGCTACATCGACGGGGACCACACCGACGGCATCATGGCCGGCGGCTCCACCGTCCCCACCACGATCACGGACAACACCGTCTTCATCAATCTCGAGCAGACCTACGCCATCAGCCTCAACGCATCGGGTCCGGGCCAGCAGGTCGCCAACCAGACCGTCGAGGACAACCTCATCGCGGGCGGCGCCTACTCCATCTACTGCGGCGCCGGCAACGACGACCCCACCTCCAACATCGTCATCGAGAACAACCGGTTCGGCCAGCAGTACTTCTCCCAGACCGGCCAGTACGGCCCCGACGCCGACTTCGACCCCACCGGGCCGGGCAACATCTGGTCGGGCAATATCGTGGATATCACCGGGGACGCCATCCCCTACTTATACTGACCGTCAGCCGCCGAACGGATCCGTTCCCGGCCCGGCCGGAATGACCGCGTCGCGCATCCGGCGGGCCGGGACACCCGCCCACACCTCCCGTTCGGGGATGTCCTTGGTCACCACCGCGCCCATACCCACGAGGGCCAGCTCGCCGACCGCGAGTCCCTGGCCGATGATGGCCCCGGCGCCGATGTAGGCGCCGCGGCCAACGCTCGCGCCGCCGCCCAGGGTGCAGCCGGAGGCCAACGTCGCGAAATCCTCAATCGCGTCGTCGTGGGTCAAGGTCACGTGCGGCATCACGGCCACATGCGCTCCCACCCGCACCGCCGCGGTGAGGACCGCGTTCGCGAGCAGGACGGTGCCGGGCCCGACCGATGAGGACGAGGAAATGGACGCGGCCGGATGGACGATGGTGGCGTACCTTTCGGACGGCAGGCAGAGTTGGCTGACGATTCGTGGCCTGCTGACGTAGTTGTCCGGTCGGCCGGTGCACACCACGACCCGCGCGTCCGGGTGACGCCGAAGTTCTCCCCGGCCGCCGATGACCGGCGTGCCGTCGATCACCGTTCCGATCCGGGCCGGGTCGTCATCGATGAACCCGAGCAGCCGCCAAGGGACGCCGGCGGCGACTGAGGCGCGTACCGCCTCGGCCGTCTCGCGCCCGAAGCCACCTGACCCCACGAGTACCAGCTCACCACCGTCGTAGCGCATGGCCCATGCTATTGCCCATTCTCCGGTCAACCCGGGAATGAGGCGCCAGTAAATCTCCGCCTCTCTCTTCTGCCCCCAGCCGACCGCGTGGTCCCGGGCCCGCGGCCCGCACGCCGGGTAAGCCAAACGTCCACCGGGCCGCTCCCTGACGAACAAAGACCCGATCTTTCCAGCGCGAAGCGCGAAGGGTTGTCATCGGTCATCTCCGGCTCTTGGCCGGTCTTAGCTGCGAAAACACGCCACTCGTGCGGACTGCCCCGATAGGGCAGGAAATCTCGCCGTAACAGACACCTTGCGCAAACCCACGGCAGATGTAAACATCCGATCAATAGATCCGAGGCTTACAACCGTGAGGGAGCGTCAGTGACGCAGGTCCAGCCAGCAGACTCCGCGATCGCCCCGGCCCAGTCGGCGACCGCAACCAGCCTCGCCGGTGCCCGGATTGTGGCGCTCGACTGCTTCGACGTGCGCTTCCCGACCTCGATCGAGCACGACGGGTCGGACGCGATGAACCCCGACCCCGACTACTCGGCCGCCTACGCGGTGCTGCGCACCGACGTCGACGGCCTGACGGCGAACGCGCTCTGCTTCACCATCGGGCGCGGCAACGAGGTCGTGGTCACCGCGATCGAAGCACTCCGCGGTCACATCGTCGGCCGGCCGGTCGCCGACATCATCGGCGACCTCGGCGGCTTCAGCGCCGAGCTCATCGGTGACAGCCAGCTCCGCTGGCTCGGCCCGGAAAAGGGCGTCATGCACATGGCGATCGGCACCGTCGTCAACGCCGCGTGGGACCTTGCCGCCAAGGTGGCGGGCAAGCCGGTCTGGCGACTGCTCGCGGACATGACCCCCGAGCAGATCGTCGACCTCGTCGACTTCCGCTACCTCGAGGACGCGCTGACCCCGCAGGAGGCGCTGGACATCCTCCACGCCGCCAGGCCGGGCAGGGACGAGCGGATCGCCGAGCTCGAGCTGTCCGGCTACCCCGCGTACACGAGCACGCCCGGTTGGATCGGCTACTCCGACGAGAAGCTAACCCGGCTCTCCCAGCAGGCCGTCATCGACGGGTTCACCCAGATCAAGCTGAAGGTCGGCGTCGACCTGGAGATGGACGCCCGTCGCATGGCGCTCGCCCGGGAGGCGGTCGGCCCCGGCATCCGCATCGCGGTCGACGCGAACCAGCGCTGGGGGCTCGCCGAGGCGACGACCGCGATCACCGCCCTCGCCCCCTGGGACCCGTACTGGGTCGAAGAGCCGACGAGCCCAGACGAGATCCTCGGCCTCGCCGCGATCCGCAGCGCCGTCGCGCCGATCAAGATCGCCGTCGGCGAGCACGTCGCCAACCGGGTGATCTTCAAGCAACTGCTCCAGGCGGGCGCGGCCGACTTCCTGACCATCGACGCGTGCCGGGTGGCCGGGGTCAACGAGAACGTGGCGATCCTGCTGCTTGCAGCCAAGTTCGGCGTGCCCGTCTGCCCGCACGCGGGCGGCGTCGGGCTCTGCGAGCTGGTCCAGCATCTGGCGATGTTCGATTTCGCCGCGGTCTCGGCGACATCGACCGACCGCGTGCTCGAGTACGTCGACCATCTGCACGAGCACTTCACCGACCCGGTGCGCGTCACCGGCGGCCGCTACCTCGCGCCGACCGCGCCGGGTTTCTCCGCCACCCTCACGCCCGCATCGCTGCGCGACTACGAGTTCCCGAACGGCGCGGCCTGGCAGCGGCCAGACGGCGCGTGACCCGATCGACATGTCATCCAGGCAGGTTCAGAAACCACAAAGGAGTGCCATGAGAGCAGAAAGATCCTCCAGAGCAAGAAGACGCCTGCTCGGCGCAGCGGCAGTGGCCGCCGCGGGACTGCTCGTCGCCGCCTGCAGTTCAAGCAGCAGCTCGACCGGCGGCGGGACGACGAGCACCAACGCCGGCAGCTCCACCGCCAGCGCCAGCGCCGCGTCCACCGGATCGTCGTCCGGTCAGGTCACGATCGGCGTCGACCTTACCTACAACAACACCGCCTTCTGGGCCGCCTACATCAACTACGAGCAGCAGTACGCCGCGCAGATGCACATCAAGCTGCTCGGCCCGCTGCTCTCCGCCGCCAGCGCCAGCCTGCAGAACCAGCAGATCGAGAACCTGGTGAACGAGGGCGCGCAGGCCATCGTGGTGAACCCGGAGACGGCGATCAGCCTCGGCCCGGCCATCACCTACGCGAACGCCCATCACGTCCAGCTGGTATCGGTCGACACGATCGTCGGCGTCGGCCACGTCTACATGGTCGTCCGGGCCTCCAACACGCTCTACGGCCAGGACGCCTGCGCCTACGTCTCGTCCCAGGTCAAGTCCGGCTACGTGCTCGATCTCGAGGGCGACCTGACCTCGTCCAACGGCGCCGACCGCACGAACGCCTTCGACTCCTGCATGGCCGCGAACGACCCTTCGGTCAAGATCCTCAAGGACCCGACCGTCTGGACCGACGCCACCGCCGTGACCGACGCGCAGAACGCGGTCAACGCCTACGGCTCCCAGCTCAAGGCCGTTTACTCCCAGTGGTCCAGCCCCGACACCGGCATCATCCCGCTGCTGAAGAGCAAGGGCTTCGGCCCCGGCACGGCGCACCCGGTGATCCTCATCAGCGATGACGGCGTGCCGTTCGAGATGTGCGACATCGGTAACGGATCGGTGACCGCATCCCAGTCCCAGCCGGCCAACCTGTACGCGCAGTACGCCCTGACGTACGCTGTCGACGCCGCCAAGGGCGTCAAGCTGTCGCCCGGCCAGCCCGGCGGCGGCGCCCCCACCCTGGCGAACGTGTCCTACAACGGGGACGTTAACCTGGCCGACCCCATCGTGGCGCCATTCGTGACCAAGACCGCGGTCAGCCTCACGGTCGCCTCCCCGGTCGACGGTCTGCCCGGGACCGTGACCACCACCCCTGTCTCCGATGCGTCCCTCTGGGGCAACGTGTACGGCAGCGCCCACGGCGGTGTCTGCGCCTCGTCCTAGTCGCCCGAGCGAAAAACGGCGGCCGACGCTCCCGGAGCGTCGGCCGCCGGCTCCGCGAAAGAACGGATTACGTTATGACGTCAAGCGCCCCGGCGCTCGTTGCAATGACCGGCGTCGAGAAGCGGTTCGGCACCACTCGCGCGCTGCGCGGCGTTGATCTGTCGCTGAACGCCGGTGAGTGCCTTGGTCTGGTCGGCCGCAACGGCGCGGGCAAGTCGACCATCGTCTCCATCCTGTCCGGACTGGCCGAGCCCGACGCCGGCCAGGTCCGGTTCGCCGGCATCCCAGCCCCCCGGGCGGGCGACGTCACCCGTCGTCGCGAGTGGATCGCGACCGTCTTCCAGCACTCGATGATCGTGCCCGGCCTGACCGTCGCCGAGAACGTCTTCCTTGGCTCCACCGCGACGCTGGTCAACTGGCGCGAACTGCGGGCGCGGACGCGGGAGATCATGCGCGACTGGGGCTTCGACATCGATGCGGATGTGCTCTGCCGAGACCTGTCGGTCGAGCAGTTGCAGATCGTCGAGATAGCGCGGGCGCTGGCCCGCGGCGCCCGGTGCGTGCTGCTCGACGAGCCCACCGCCGCCCTCGAGCGCGGCGCCGTGCGGCGTCTGTTCGAGCGCGTCCGCCAGCTCACGGCCGGCGGCGTGGCCGTCCTCTACATCTCCCATCACCTTGAAGAGGTCTTCGAGATCTGCCAGAACGTCGAGGTGCTGCGCGACGGAGAGATGGTGCTGACGGCGCCGACCGCCCAGCTCACCAGGGATGACCTGGTGGCCGCGATGGTGGGCGACGCGCAGGTCAAGGCGGCCGCCTTGACCGCCCGGCCCGGCCACAGCGCCCCGGCCGAGACGGCCGAGACGGCCGAGACGGCCGAGACGGCCGAGACGGACGCAGGCGTGGTACTCGACGTGGCGAATCTCGTCTCCGACTCACCGGCCGGCCGGCTGTCCGGCGTCTCCCTGCAGGTGCGCGCGGGTGAGGTCGTGGGCGTCACCGGCCTGCTCAGCGCCGGGGTCGCCACCATCGGCCGGACGATCGCCGGCGCCGAGTCCCGCACCGGCGGCGAGGTCCGGCTGCGGGGCAGGCTCATCCCGCCCGGACGCCGAGACACCGCGCAGCGGGCCGGCATCGGCTACGTGCCAGAAGACCGCCGGGCCGAAGGGTTCGTGGCGCATCTCGGGGTCGCCGAGAACGCGACCATGACCATCACCGACCGACTCGCCAACCGGCTCGGGCTGATCCGGCCCGCGCGCCGCGCCGCCGCCGCCGCGCCGCTCACCGCCAGGCTCTCGCTGGTGTCGTCGGGGCCCTCCCAGCCCGCCGAGGAACTATCCGGCGGCAATCAGCAGAAGATCACCGTCGCCCGCACGCTGGCGCACGAACCGTCGCTGATCGTCGCGATCACGCCGACCCGGGGCGTCGACGTCGCCTCGAAGGCGCTGCTGCTCGACTCGCTGGCCGACGTGGCCAGGTCAACCGAGGCGGGCGTGCTGCTCTGCACCGACGAGCTTTCCGACCTGGTCATCTGCGACCGGGTCGTCGTCCTGGTCAGGGGCGAGGTCTTCACCGAGTTCACCGACCCGCCCTTCGACCGCGACAAGCTGATCGTCGCGACCGAAGGGATGTCAGGCCCGACCCCTGGCACCGCCGCTGGCATCGCCGCCGAGGAGGCACCGCAATGATCTCGAACAGCGCATCCGACCGGCCGACGGAAACGGCCGCACCCGGCCGGCGCCTGTCGCCGCTCGGATTCGGGCCGGTGCCCGCCTCGTGGCTGCCCGGCGCGAACGTGAGCACGCTGGTCCGCGAGGTCGCGCTGCTGCCCGTCCTCGTCCTGCTGCTCATCGTCGGCGCGGTGGCGAGCCCAGCCTTCCTGACCGTCTCGAACTTCGCCGGCATCGGCCAGCAGAGCTCCGCGCTCGGCGTGGTCGTGGTCGGCGAGAGCCTGATCCTCATGATCGGCGGCATGGACCTGTCGCTCGAGTCGACCTACGGGCTCGCGCCGATGGTCGCCGCCTGGTTGATCGTGCCGGTCGCCGCCTACGGCGAGGGCACCGACCTCAACCCCTACCTCGGGCTCCTCGTCCTGCTCGCCGTCGGGGCCGTGGTCGGCCTCGTCAACGGCCTGCTGATCGTCAAGGGGAGGCTGAACGGGTTCATCGTCACCCTCGGCATGACGATCGTGCTGGCCGGACTGCAGAACGGCATCGTCAAGGCGCAGTCGCTGTTCAACCTGCCGACCGCGTTCGGGTACCTCGGCGCCGCCTACTTCGGCCAGGTCCCGGTCTCGCTCGTGGTCGCGGTGATCATCTTCGTCGGCGTCGGCCTGTTCCTGCGCTATCACCGCACCGGCCGCGCCATCTACGCGGTCGGCGGCAACCCCGCGGCCGCCCGCGCGGCCGGCATCAAGGTCGAGCGGATCAAGATCGGCGTCTACGTCGCCGGCAGCGTCCTCGCCGCGATCGGCGGCCTGATGGAGGCGGGCCGGGTCTCGGCCGTGACCGGCCAGCAGGGTTACGGCGAGGGCATCATCTTCTCCGTGTTCGCCGCCGCCGTCATCGGCGGCGTCAGCCTGAAGGGCGGCCGTGGCAACATGGTCGGGGCGGCCTCCGGGGTGATCCTGCTCGGCATCGTGCAGGACATCCTCGACCTGGCGAACGTGTCCAACTACTGGATCGAGGCCATCGACGGCGCCGTGATCTTGTTCGCCCTGTTCCTCGCTCGCATCGTCGGCGGCGAGTCCACCGCAGAGGAGAGATGACATGACACTGGACAGTGGCGACACGGCCGAGCTCAGCGGGCTCGCCGCGATCGTGACCGGCGGCGGGTCGGGGATCGGGCTGGCGACCGCCCGGCTGCTGGCCAGCCGGGGCGCGCGGGTGGCGGTGCTCGACCTGAAGCCGGGGGAGGAGTTCCTCGGGCTGACCGCCGACGTCACCGACGACGCGTCGGTCCGGCTCGCGGTCGACGCCGCCGCCGACGGCCTCGGCGGGATCGACATCGTGATCAACAACGCCGGCATCGGCGCGATCGGCACGGTCGCCGACAACCCGGACGAACAATGGCACCAGGTCTTCGACGTCAACGTCGTCGGGATGGTCCGGGTGACCCGCGCCGCGCTGCCCTACCTGCGCCGGTCGTCGCACCCGGCGATCGTCAACACCTGCTCGGTCGCGGCCACGGCGGGGCTCCCGCAGCGGGCGCTGTACTCCGCGACCAAGGGGGCGGTGCTCTCGCTGACGCTGGCGATGGCGGCCGACCACCTCGGCGACGGGATCAGGGTCAACTGCGTGAACCCCGGCACCGCCGACACCCCGTGGATCGGCCGGCTCCTCGACCAGGCCGACGACCCGGCCGCCGAGCGGGCGGCGCTCGAGGCCCGCCAGCCGAGCGGCCGGCTGGTCACCGCGGCCGAGGTCGCGGCCGGCATCGCGTACCTCGCCTCCCCGTCGGCCTCCGCCGTCACCGGCACGGCGCTGGCGATCGACGGCGGGATGAGCGGGCTCAGGATCCGGCCGCGATCGTGAGGCCGCGATGGTGACCGGGGCGGCGCCGTTGCCGCGCCGCCGCCTCGGCCGCTCGCGGGTCCGGGTGACGGAGCTCTCCCTCGGCGGCGCGGCCATCGGGAACCTGTTCACCGAGGTGGCCGAGGAGGACGCGTGGGCAACCGTGGACGCGGCCTGGGCGGGCGGCATCAGGACGTTCGACACCGCCCCGCACTACGGCCTCGGGCTGTCGGAGCGCCGTCTCGGCGCCGCCCTGCGGGACCGGCCGAGGGACGAGTACGTGATCTCGACCAAGGTCGGGCGGCTGCTCGAGCCGGCCGACCCGCCCTACGAGCGCGATCACGAGGGCTTCGCCGTCCGCGCCGACCGGCGGCGGGTGTTTGACTTCAGCGCCGACGGCGTCCGGCGGAGCCTGGAGGAGAGCCTGCGCCGTCTCGGCCTCGACCGCGTCGACATCGCGCTCATCCACGACCCCGACGATCACGGGGAGCAGGCGCTGCACGAGGCGTACCCGGCCCTGGAGAAGCTGCGCGAGGCCGGCTGCGTGGGCGCGATCGGCGTCGGCATGAACCAGACCGCCCTGCTCACCCGCTTCGTCACCGAGACCGACATCGACGTGGTGCTCGTGGCCGGCCGTTACACCCTGCTCGACCGGTCCGCCGCCGACGAACTGCTCCCGGCCGCGCAGGACCGGGGTGTGTCGGTGATCGCGGCCGGCGTGTTCAACTCGGGCCTGCTGGCGGCGCCGGCCGCGCCCGGCGCGACCTACGACTACCAGGCGGCGTCCGGCCCGCTGATCGAGGAGGCCCGCCGGCTCGAGGACGTCTGCGCGCGGTTCGGCGTCCCGCTGCGGGCCGCGGCGGCGCGCTACCCGCTGGCGCACCCCGCCGTCGCCAGCGTGCTCATCGGCGCGCGCAACGCGGCCGAGATCTCCGACGCCATCAACCTGCGCGAACTAGCCATTCCGGCGCAGATGTGGGAGGCGCTGGCGGCCGGGGGTGAGCGCGGATGAGGATCGCGCTGCACACCCGGATCCGGGCCGGGCGGATCGAGGAGTACGAGCGGGCCCACGCGGACGTGCCGCCCGCGCTGACCGACGCGATCAGGGCGGCCGGGGTGACCGGCTGGACGATCTGGCGCAGCGGGACCGACCTGTTCCACCTGATCGACTGCGAGGACTACCCAGCCGCGCTCGGCTACCTGGCCCGGCAGCCGGTGAACGTCGCCTGGCAGGCCGCGATGACGGAGTTGCTTGAGACGCCGCACGACTACACGGCCGACGGCGCCGACGCGGTGCTGCCGACGGTATGGCAGCTATGAGCGCGGGCGGCGGCGATGACCACGCGGCGGCGCCCATGAGCATCGTCGACGCTCACCATCATGTGTGGGACCTCGCGGTCCGCGAGCAGCCGTGGATCGCGGGACCGCCGATGGCGGCGATCCGGCGCAGCTTCCGCGTCGACGACCTCCGGCCGAGCGCGCACGCGGCCGGGGTCGCCGCGACCGTGCTGGTCCAGACCGTGACCGTCGCGGCCGAGACACCCGAGATGCTCGCCATCGCGGCGGCCGACCCGCTGGTGGCCGGGGTGGTCGGCTGGACCGACCTGACCAGCCCGGAGATCTCCGACGAGCTGGCCCGGCTGGCCGCCTCCCCGGGCGGCCGTCACCTCGTCGGGATCAGGCACCAGGTGCAGTCCGAGCCCGACCGGGACTGGCTGCGCCGCCCCGACGTCATCCGCGGCCTGCGCGCCGTCGCGGCGGCCGGTCTCTGCTACGACCTCGTCGTGCTCCCGCATCAGCTGGCGGCCGCCACCTACGCGGCGACCGAGGTGCCCGGCCTCACGCTGATCCTGGACCACGCGGGCAAGCCGCCCATCGCCAGCGGGGAGCTCGCGGCGTGGCGCGCGGCGATCCGGGCGTTCGCCGCGCGGCCGAACACCGCCTGCAAGCTGTCCGGTCTGGTAACCGAGGCGCCAGCGGGGGCAGCGCTCAGCGCGTTCTCGCCGGTCGCCGACGTCATCTTCGAGGCGTTCGGCCCGCAGCGCGTCATGTTCGGCTCGGACTGGCCGGTCTGCCTGCTGGCGCGGGATTACGCAGGCGTGGTACAGCTAGCCCAATTGCTGGCCGCCGGCCTGTCGGACGCGGAACGGAGCGCGGTGTTCAGCTCCACCGCGGTCCGGCTGTACGGGATCGGCGAACCTCTACGAGGCGCCGGCGGGGACCGAGTATCAGGAGACGGGCCGTGGCTCTAACCGACGAGGCAATCACCAAGATCAAGGAAATGATCACCTCTGGCCGCTTGCGGCCCGGTGAGAAGCTCCCCCGGGAGGCGGACCTCGCGGCCGAGCTCGGCCTGTCCCGCAACTCCCTGCGCGAGGCGGTGAAGGCGCTGAGCATGGTCAACGTTCTCGATGTGCGCCAGGGTGACGGCACCTACGCCACCAGCCTGGCGCCGTCGCTGCTGCTTGAGGCGCTGAGCTTCATCGTCGACTTCCACCGCGACGACACCGTGCTCGAGTTCCTCGAAGTGCGCCGCATCCTCGAGCCCGCCGCGACCGGGCTGGCCGCGCTCCGCATGTCCGACGAGGGCAGGAAGGAGCTCGGGGAGATACTCGCGTCGGCCGAGGTGAACTCGCCGATCGAGGACTTCGTCGCGGCCGACCTCGAGTTCCACCGCAAGATCGCGCTCGGCGCCGGCAACTCCGTGCTCGCCTCGCTGGTAGACAACATGTCGGTGCCCACCAGGCGAGCCCGGCTCTGGCGGGGCGTGACCGAGCCCCGCGCCCAGGAGCGCACCCTGGCCGAGCACACGGCCATCTATCACGCGATCATGAGCCGCGACGCCGACCTGGCCCGGTCCTCGGCCATCGTCCACATCGCCGGCATCGAGTCCTGGCTGCGCACCGCCCTCGCCGACTAGCAGCACCGCATCCTGGCTGCGCACCGCCCTCGCCGACTAGCAGCACCGCATCCTGGCTGCGCTCCGCCCTCGCCGACTGACCAGCACCGCCGACCGCTGACCCGCGCGGGCCCGACCCCGACGCCGGCCAATGATCACGAAGACTTTTCTTATCGGGAAGGATTTTCGTGCGTATAAGACGATTTTCCTTCGTCAAGAAAGAAGTTTCCCTGATCTTTTAGCCTTCAGGGTGAAGGCTGGGACGAACGGGAGGCATGAGTCGGTGGAGGAGCCCAAAAGATCAAATTCGTTTTGTCCGAACGGTCCGTGTCTCCGCCTCACCGGCCCACGGACCCGGCAATGTCGTATTCATCCAGCTTGAAGTAGCTTGAGTGTCCGCTGGGGACCCGATCCAGGCCGACGCGAGCGCCACTTTGATCGTGCGCCGGGCGTGCCGGCCGTGGTCCTTGCTCACGGAGGACACGAGCGGGACGCGGCTCCACGGCAGCTTCTTGAGCTGCTTGTCAACTCGTCCGCCGCGCCGCGGGCCCGCCGCCCGCAGACACGCCGGGCACGTCGTCCCCGCTACAAAGGCGCAGGCCACAACCTCAAATAAGGACTTTGCCGTGTCCCTGCACAATCACTTAGCTAAGATCACGATCTGCGGCTGGAGTATTAGTCCTCATTGGAATGAAAATTGTGCCACGTGACTAATACGATGCCTCCAGGAATTTGCATCAAGTTGACGTGGGGGAAAAGGGCATAAATGAATGATCTAGGCTCTTGCATGGGCGCTTATACGGGGTTGACCAGATTGAGAGTGGGCGTCGTCACTTCAGTCCTGGCGCTGCTCGTCGGCGGCGCCGCCACCGTCGCGGCGCCCGCGCTGCCGGCCGCGGCGGCGACCGTGGGCTTCGTCCAGCAGGCGAGCGCGCACGGTTCGGGTAAGAGCCTCGCGGTGACGACCGGTGCGAACGTCACCAGTGGCGACCGTCTCGTTGTCGAGGTCGGCACCTGGAGCTCGGTTGGGGCAACCGCGAGTTCGGTGAACGACGCGCTCGGCGACTCGTTTGTTGAGGTCACTCACTTTACTGCCGCCGACGACGCCGAAATGAGCATCTGGACCGCGCCCGTCCCGTCCAGCGGTGCGGACACCATTACCGTCAAGCCGAGCTCGTCGGCCGACATGGGGGTCGCGACCCTCGAGTACTCCGGACTATCGACGGTCGCTGGCGTCACGGCCGTGGACCAGCTTGCGCATTCGGTCGGGACGACCGCGACGGCGGGGACGGTTCAGTCGCCCGCCACCCCGCCAACCAGCGCACCCGGCGAGCTGGCGATTGGCTTTTACGCCGATTCGGGCTTTGGAGACACCCTCACCGCTGGCTCTGGATACACCGTGCGGGCTAACGTGTCGCCCACTAGCGACATGGAGTTCCTGGCCGAGGACCAGTCACTGTCCTCCGCCGGCGCCACTCCGGCGGCCAGCGTCGGGACGGGGGCCAACACCGTCTGGCTGATGGCCACGGTGGTCTTCGCGTCCTCGGCTCAGAACCCGCCTGGGACACCGACAGGGGTCGGCGGCAGCCCCGGCGCCGGTTCGGCCAACGTGACCTGGAACGCGCCATCCAGCGGCGGCAGTCCCATGACGAGCTACACGATTACCCCTTACATCGGGGCCACGGCGCAGCCGCCCACGGTGGTCGCCGCGCCGGCCACCTCGGCCGTTGTCCCGGGGCTGACCAACGGGACGACCTATACCTTCACGGTCACAGCGACCAACGCAGTCGGGAGCAGCCCCGCGTCGGCGGCGACCGGCCTGGTCACGCCCAGCCCCGAGCCACAGGGCGAGTGGAGTTCCCTGCAGACCTGGCCGCTGGAGGCGATCAGCTCCATCCTGACCGACACCGGGAACCTGGTGTTCTGGGACGGCTGGCAGCAGCCACAGCCGTCGGTCGTGTGGAACCCCGCCACTCCGGTGACTTTCACCACCGTCAACGCCCCGGACAGCGTCTTCTGCGACGGCGCCGCTCAACTCCCCGACGGCCGGATCATCGTCATCGGCGGGTACGGGGGGCTGTCCACCGGCCAGATCGGGATCGTCGATACCAACATCTTCGACCCGTCGACGAACACCTGGTCACGGGTGGCGAACATGAACTTCCCGCGCTGGTATCCGACGCTGACCGAGCTAGCGGACGGCCGGTACGTCGCCATCAGCGGGAACTCCACGGACGCCAACCACTGGGCGGACACGCCGGAGGTCTACGATCCCTCGACCAACACCTGGACCGAGCTGACGGGCATCTCGACATCCCAGATACACGAGGAGGAGTACCCGTTCTCCTACCTGATCCCGAACGGCCACGTGCTGACCATCGGGCCGTCTGAGGATGTCTCCTACGAGATGAACGTCGACAACCAGACCTGGACCTCGGTCGGTGGCCAGAGCGGCGTACTGAACGGGTCGTCGGTCCAGTACCTGCCGGGCAAGATCATGTACAGCGGTGGCGCGTCCTCGGTGATCCATTCCGAGCCCTCCACGAACACGACCGCGGTCCTCGATACCACCGCCGCGAACCCCGCATGGAAGCAGACCCAGCCCATGCAGGACAACCGCGTGTACCACACGCTGGTCACGCTGGCGAACGGGAAGGTGCTGGCGGTGGGAGGATCGAGCACCAGCGACCAGAGCGTGGTCACGACCGGGGTGCTCCCCACCGAGATCTGGGACCCGACCAGCGAGACCTGGTCTACGGCCGCGCCGATCGCGGTCGCGCGCAACTACCACTCCACGGCGGTACTACTGCCCAACGGAACGGTGCTGTCGGCCGGCGGCGGTCACTACGACGGATTTAACGACGCCGCTGAGGAGAACGCCCAGATCTACTCGCCTTCCTACCTATTCAACGGCCCGCGGCCGACGATCACCTCGGCCCCGTCGTCCGCCACCTACGGGTCAACCATCTCCGTGACCACCCCCGACGCCTCCTCGATCTCGGCGGTCAACCTGGTGTCCCTGGGCACCGACACCCACCAGATCGACATGAACCAGCACTTCGTCCCGCTCAGCTTCACCGCAGGCGATGGGACCCTCAACGTCACGATGCCGTCGTCTGCGGCCGACGCCCCGCCCGGCCACTACATGCTGTTCATCCTCAACTCCAGCGGGACGCCGTCCGTCGCCAGCATCGTCGGGCTGAACCCGTCGACCACCCCGACCGCCCCGGCGGCGCCGATGGGGGTGACCGCGACGGCCGGCAACGGCTCGGCGACCGTCTCGTGGGCCGCGCCGAACAACGGCAACAGCCCGATCACCAGGTACACGGTGACCGCCTACATCGCAGGCAAGGCGCAGGCAACGACGACCGTGACCGGTAACCCGCCGAGCGCGAGCGCGACGATCACAGGCCTGACCGACGGGACCACGTACACGTTCACGGTCACCGCGTCCAACTCGGTGGGGACCGGCCCGGCCTCGCCGCCCTCGAACGCGGTGACTCCGACGGCACCCACCGCCCCGGCGGCCCCCGCCGGGGTGACCGCGACGGCCGGCAACCGCTCGGCGACCGTCGCGTGGATCGCGCCCGCCGACGGGGGCAGCCCGATCACCAGGTACACGGTGACCCCGTACATCGGCGCGACCGCGCAGACTCCGGTCACCGTGACGGGGTCGCCGCCAGCGGCGACCGCCACGGTCATGGGGCTGACCAACGGAACGGCTTACACCTTCACCGTCACGGCGACCAATAGCGCGGGCACCAGCCCGGCCT
The DNA here is from genome assembly GCA_963836195.1 of uncultured Actinomycetota bacterium. Classification (GTDB taxonomy): domain Bacteria; phylum Actinomycetota; class Actinomycetes; order Streptosporangiales; family Streptosporangiaceae; genus Trebonia. The sequence goes on from CAWIIX010000033.1 coordinate 425,116, forward strand.
CGGCCGCCTCCAAAGCCGTCACGCCGTCCGCTTCGCCCCCGCCGACCTTCGTGCAGCAGGCCAGTGCGCATGCCAGCGGGGTCACCAGCCTGGCCGTCGCTCCCTCAGCGCCGCTAGGCGCTGGGAACCGCCTTGTCGTCGAAGTCGGGGTATGGGGCAACTCGGGCACGACGACGACCGGCGTGACCGACACCGCCGGCGACACCTTCACGGAAGTCACACATTTTACCGGGCCAGACAAGACCGAGCAGAGCATCTGGACCGCGCCCGTTACCGCAGGCGCCGCCAACACGCCGACGATAGCGGCCGACTTCTCCTCGACCGGGGACACCGCGATTACCGCCCTCGAATACAGCGGCCTGTCCACCGCCGCCGGCTCGGCAGCGGTCGATCAGGTAGCGACCGCGTCCGGGACGACCACGACCGCCGCCACCGTGTCCTCGGGGGCAACGGCGGCGACGGGCGCGGGCACAGAGCTTGCACTCGGGTTCTATTCCGACTCGGGATTCGGTGACGCCTTGACTGCGGGATCCGGTTTCACGGCGCGGACGAACATATCCGAGACCAGTGACATAGAAATCCTCGCCGAGGACCAAGTGACAGGGGCCGGAGCCACCCCGGATGCCAGCGTCGGTACCGGCGTCAAGACCGTCTGGCAGATGTCGACCGTGGTCTTCAAGGCCGGCGCCCAGGCGCCGCCCACGGTTCCGGCGGCACCGACTGGAGTCACCGCCACCGCCGGGAACCGGTCGGCGATCGTCTCGTGGACCGCGCCGTCCAATGGCGGCAGCGCCATCACCTCGTACACGGTCACGCCGTACATCGGGACGACCGCGCAGAAGGCGACCGTCGTCTCGGGGACCCCGCCCGCGACGACTACGAACGTCACCGGCCTGACCAACGGCACGGCGTACACCTTTACGGTCAGCGCGACCAACGGCGTCGGCACCGGGTCGGCCTCGGCGGCGTCCGGCGCCGTCACCCCCGTCGCTCCCACCGCTCCGTCCGCGCCGGCCGGCGTGACCGCCACCGCGGGCGACGCCTCGGCGACGGTCTCGTGGATCGCGCCCGCCAACGGGGGCAGCCCGATCACCATCTACACGGTCACCCCCTATCTGGCCGGCGTCGCCCAGACTCCGACGCAAGTGGCGGGGAGCCCGCCCGCCCCGACCGCCACCGTCAGCGGCCTCGCCAACGGCAGTTCCTACACCTTCACGGTCTCGGCGTCCAACGTGGTCGGCGCAGGGCCCGCGAGTGCGCACTCATCGCCCGTAACGCCGGTGGCGGCGACCGCCCCCGCGTTCGTCCAGCAAGCAAGCGCGCACGGAGCGAGCCTTGCGAGCCTTTCTGCCACGATGCCTAATGCGGTCCGGGCCGGTAACAGGCTTGTCGTCGAAGCGGCGGACTGGAGTTCGGGCGACGCCACCATATCCAGCGTCACCGACTCGGCCGGCGACACGTTCACCGAGCTGACCACCGCCACCGGTCCGGACGGAACGCAGCTCAGCGTGTGGACGGCACCCATCACCGCCAGCGGCGGCACCAAGCCGACGATCGTGGTCAAGCCGTCGGCGAAGGCCGACCTGGGGTTGGCGGTGCTCGAGTACTCGGGCCTGTCGACCGCGTCGGGTGCCGCGGGGGCCGATCAAATGGCTACCGCTACCGGGACCACGGCGACCGCCCGCGCCGTCAGTTCCGGGGCCACGCCGGCGACGACAGCGGCGAACGAGCTGTCCGTGGGCTTCTACGCGGATTCGGGTTTCGGCGACACGCTGACGCCTGACCCGGGCTACGCGGGCCGCGTCAGCGTGGCTCCGGAGGGAGATATCGAGTTGTTGGTCGAGGACGCCGTCGTCGGCCAGGGTGCCACGCCTGCGCCAAGCGTCACGACCGGCGCCGGAACAATCTGGGAGATGGCAACGGTGGTCTTCAAGTCATGAGCACCGGCGTACGGCTGGCGGCGGGGCTGCTCACCGCCGGCGTTCTCGCTATTACCGCAGCAGCGTGCAGCAGCTCGCCGTCGGCCAAGTCCGCGGCGAACAGTGTGACATGCACCAGCTACCCCATCCACGGCACCGGCGCGTTCCACGATGAGGTCCTGGTCCAAGTCGACGCCAGCAACTCCACCGCCTCCCCGGCCGACTACCACGCTGACGTCACTATGACGCTGGCCGGCGGGGCGACTGTGCACGCCCCCGTTCACGTGATGGTGAATGGTCTGGTCCCGGCCGGATCGTCCGCTGTCCTCAGCAGAAAGGTTCTGACCGAAGGCGGGGACATTGACTGCAAGGTCAGCAGGCTCAGCCGGTCATGAAGCTCACCGACTTCGTGCTGACTCGCAGCCAGGGACACGGCAGAGTCGTGATGTAGGGCTGTGACCTGCGGTGTCGTGATTGGGGCGGATGTGCCCGGCGTGTCTGCGGAAGGCGGGCGGTGCCCGGGCGCAGCGATGGAAGTTCCGTCTCAGCGACGCGTTGCGGTGACCGGCGCGCCGCGACGCCACCGTCGCCGTGGCGGGGCGGCACCTGATCCGGGAGGCGGGCCGAAGCCGAGGGTGACCCGGCTGCCGCCGGACATCGACTGGCCGATGGTCAGCGTCCCGCCCGACTCTTCCGCTATGCGCCGCGCGATGTCCAGGCCAAGCCCGGTCGAGCCGCCGCCTGACCAGCCGCGCCGCACCTCGCCAGCTGGCGCGAACCCAGGGCCGTCGTCCGCTACCACCAGCCATGCGCCGCCCCCGGCCCGGTGGCTGAGCCGGACGGCAAGCCCCGCGCCTTCTGGCGTATGGGCGAAGACGTTCTCCAGCAGGATGTCAACGCATGCCGCGAGGTCGTCGGCGGATGTGCCGACGATCGCCGGCTCTCCCGGCACGCTGACGCTCATCAGGCGGTCTTGGTCCTCGGCGAGCGGTCGCCAGAACGCCGCGCGCTCGGCGATCGCGAGCCGCGCGTCGCAGGGCATCCCCGTCACCTCGCCTCGCTGCCTCCTCGCCTCGCGGATGATCTCGCTGACCGTCCGCTCCATAGCGGCCACGTCGTCGATGAGTCGGCTGTCCCGCATCGACTCGGCGTCGATGCGCAACGCGGTCAGCGGCGTGCGCAGCCGATGCGACAGGTCAGCGACCGTCTCACGTTCGTGTGCGAGCAGGTCGCCTATGCGGGTAGCGAGCCGGTTCAGGCCGTTTCCCGCCAGGCGTACCTCTGGCGGGCCGTCCACGACCGCGCGGGCGGACAGGTCGCCGCTGGCGAGGCGGTCGGCCGCGTGCGCCACCGCTATCAGCGGCCGGACGAGGGAACGGGCGAGCTGGTCAGCCACGATGACGCTCAGCAGCAGGAGGAAAGACCCGACCGCGAGCAGCAGCAGCCACGCCCTGGCCACGCCGTGGCGCAGTTCCGCGTTCGGCACGAACGAGCGGATCACCGCCGTTCCCGCGGGCAGCCCCTCGACGGCGACGAGGACTTCCGCCCCGCCGGGGACCGAACTGCTGAAGGACGCGCCCCGCCGCGCGAGTCGGACGCTGGCCGAGACGGCGGCGGGCGCGCCCGCCATTGTCCCGTCCGGGAGGAAGATGGTGACCGGCGTGGGAGTCCCGGCGTTGATCTGAGCCACCGTCAGCTGCAGGCTCCGGGCATTGAGGCTGGTGACAAGCGGCGCTACGGACTGTGCCTGTGTGGTCGCCGCGGAGACGGCATGGTCGGCTGCCAGGGTGCGAAGCACCAGGGCGAGCGGCACGAGGAAGGACACAAGCACGAGTGAGCTTGTCGCTACCACGAGCGCGACGATCCGCAGCCTCATGTCGGCAGGCCAGCCGGCCCGGCCGCCCCGGGCGGCGGGCTGATCTTGATCCCCACCCCGCGGACCGTGTGCAGGTAGCGAGGTTGCTGCGCGGTCTCGCCTAGCTTCCTGCGCAGCCACGATACGTGCACGTCGACCGTCTTGTCGGCGCCGCCGTACGGCATCTGCCAGACGTTCGTCAGCAGGTCCCGGCGGGTCACCACCTGTCCCGCGTGCTGGGTCAGGTACTGCAGCAGGTCGAATTCGCGCGGGCTCAGGTCAAGCCGCGTGCCGTCAAGCGTCGCCTCGTGCGCGTCGGGGTCCACCCGCAGCCCGCCGACCTCGAGCAGCCCGCTGCCCTTCCCGCCCTGCTGGCCGGACCGCCGCAGCACGGCCCTGATGCGCGCCTCGATCTGCCCAACGCCAAACGGCTTGATCACATAGTCGTCGGCCCCGGCATCCAGTACCCGGATGATCTCCTGCTCGTCGTCGTGCGCGGTGACGACCACGACAGGCACCCCACTGACGGCGCGCATCATCCGGAGCGCCTCATAGCCGCCAAGATCAGGAAGCCCGAGGTCAAGCAGGATGAGGTCGGGCGGCGTGTCCAGAACATAGCGGAGCGCCGTCATGGCGCTGGCGGTCGACGTCACCGCGTGCCCATGCTCGGTGAGCACGCGGATCAGCGCGCCGCGAATCGCCGCGTCGTCCTCTACCACCAGCAGCTGAGCCACGAGAGTGAAAATATCCCGTTTCACGACCGCGCGATCGGTTTCCTGTGATTCGCTTATCGCCTCGTTTACCTGGGCTTAAGGATCCGACGGTGATGCTGTGACGTGAACAGGCGCATCCTCTTCGGCGTCGCCGCGTGGCTGCTCGGCGCCGCGACCGCGACCGCGGGCAGCTTGCTTGCCGTCTCGCTGCTCGGCCAGGGCATTACCGGGGCTTCTGGCCCGCTCCTCACGCAGGATGCGGTGAACCGGGCGCTCGCGTCCGAGGCGTCCGAGCCGTCCGCCGCAGCCGATCCGTCCGATGACAGGCCGTCCGCGTCACCGAGCGAAGAGCCTGCCGCCGCCAGAACCACTGCGACACCTTCGCATACGGGCGTGCCCGCACCGCCCTCGCCCAGTCCCTCGAGCGCTGATGGCTCCGCGCCTGTTGGCACGGTGCTAACGTCGCGGGGCGGCGACGTGGTGGCCAGCTGCCTGGCGGCGGGGACGTACCTGGACTCATGGTCCCCGTCGCAGGGCTACGACGTTGACGACGTATCTCGCGGTCCGGCCGGGACGGCGCGGGTGACGTTCGAGTCCGACGGGGCCTTGGTGACGATGGTGGTGTCGTGCTCAGCTGGCGTTCCTTCCGCCACGTCGTCCACCCGCGAAGGGGACGACTGACTCGCTCTCGGTGAGCAGCGCAAGCGTCGGGCAGGCGGCAGCCGCGCGCCTGGCGTGACCGGTCAGCTCGCGAGGCACCTCCGCCGAGCTCACGATCGGATACCCCCACCGGTCGAGACGTATCAGCTCGGGGAGCAGTTCGGCGCACATGCCATGGCCTGCGCAGGTGATCGGGTTGACGCGGAGCCTCATACAGCATCTCCCGGCAGGCCATCATCAGGGACGGGCAGCAGTGGGCTCCGTCGGAGGCCGTAGCACGGGCCGTCCTCATCGTGGCGGCGGGCGTCCGCCGCCGCTGTCCGCAGCGCGCTGCGGATCAGCTGGGTCACTCCATCGGGGTGGCGGCAGGCCCCGCGCCCCTCGACTAGCGGGATCAGCGCCGCGAGCTGTCCGCGCGCCCGGCCTCGGCCGCCATGGAAGGCCAGGTCGGCCATGGCGTCGGCAAGCGCGGGCAGTCCGAACACGCACGGGCCGCACTGGCCCGCGCCCTCGTCGGCGAGATAGCGCACCACCCGCGCGGTCTCGGCGAGCAGGCACGACGACTCGGGAAGGGCGACTACCACGCCCGCGCCAAGCGTCCCGCCCGCCGACCTCAGCCCGGCGTGGGTCATCGGCACTCGCCACGCGGCCTCGGCCGGCAGCCAGGCGCCGAAGTAGCCTCCGACGAGCAGGGCCTGCAGCCGTTCCGCCGGGCCTCCTGTCCGCATTACCACCTCACCGAGCGTGGTGCCCTGCTCGACCTCGTAGACACCTGGACGGCACACCGTGCCGCTCACCGTGGCCAGCAGGGAACCGGGGGCGTTCGGCAGCCCGGCGGAGCGGAACCAGCGGTCGCCGTAACGGGCGATCAGCGCCAGGTGCGCCAGCGTCTCGACGTTGTTCACCAGGGTCGGCAGGCCGCGAACGCCGCGCTCGTGCGGCCGCGGCGGCGCGAACGTGGGCTTGCCGGGACCGCCGTTCAGGTATTGGACGATCGACGACTGCTCGCTCGACACGTACAGGCCCGGAATACCGGTCACCTGAACAGGAACCGGATCCCCCCGCTCCGCCGCCGCCGCGGTAAGGCTGGCGAGAAGCTGGCCCTCCTGTTCATGCACGCACAGGTAAGCGTCGTCCGCGCCGACCGCCGCCGCCGCGGCCGCGATGCCGTCAAGGACCAGGTGGGGCAGCCGGGTGAGCAGCAGCCGGTCCTTGCTGGAGGCCGGCTCCCCTTCCGCCCCGTTGGCCACGACGACCTTGCGGCCGGCCCGGGCGGAGACCGACCGCATCTTCCGCCCGGCGGGGAACCCCGCGCCGCCCCGGCCGGTTAGCCCCGAGGCGTCCACCACGTCAATGAACCGTCGGCTGCCTGCGGGCATCGGACCGTGGCACCGCTCGTGCTCCGCCAGGTCGGCGGGCCGATGGTAGGACAGGCCGGCCAACAGCCGCGGCACCGCCCCGCGCGGCACCGCCCCGCGCGGCACGAAAGCCGAGTTCGCGGCGCTCAGAGAATTCGTGTTCACTGCGCTCCAATGGTGACGATTCGCCAGGTGGCCACGGCCCCGACGCTGACGACGCAGGCCAGCGTCAGCGCGATCACCCAGGTAGCCGAACGGTCGGTCCCGATGCCAAGGCCGTGCGCCACGGCCACCGGCCAGCAGGCGTAGGCCAGCCAGTGCAGCCGGCGCCAGGTCCGGTATCCCAGCCTGCCCCGCGCGAGGCTGGTGACGGCCACCGCGATCAGCAGGTCGAGCGCGACCGCGCCGAGCGACAGCCACAGGGTCTTGTAGGACGAGGCGAACGGCACGAAGGCGGCCGTCAGCGAGATAGAGGTGTAGGTGTCGACAACCGTGCTTGCCACATGCAGCGCGAGGAACGCCAGGACGAGCAGCGAGACGTTGCCGTGCAGACCCTGGGTGAGGAACCGCGGCCAGCGCTCGCTGCGGAACCGGCCGGCGGTGAGCAGGCCGAGCAGCACGCTCGCGGTCAGCAGCGTCAGGGTGACCAGGCCGGTGGCCCTGGTGACGTACCACAGGCCGGGGCCCTGCAGGTCGAAGCTCACGCCGCGGCCTCCCGCTCCGGCCACCCGGCGACGGTGACGACGCTGCCGTCGTGCCGTACCAGGCGGGTCGGCAGCCGCAGCTGCTCAAGCCAGTTCGTCGCCCGCTCACTGCGGACGATCGCGGCGGTGGCCGCAATGTTCGCGTCAACGCAGGTCTTGGCGGCGACGGTGACCGTCCGCCAGCAGGATCTCGCGGGCAGGCCGGTGCCTGGCGCGATGATGTGATGGACGGTGACGCCGCCCCGCTGCCAGGACCGGCCGAGTACGCTCGACGTGGCCAGACCGCCGTCGGAGATCAGCACCGACTGCCGGATCCGGACGCTGTCCGCGGTCGTATCGAAGCGCGCGTCGTCCGCCACACCGACCAGCCACCCGCCCTCGGGGGCACGGCCGGCCACGCTGATGTCACCGCCCAGGTTCACGAGCACACCGCAGCCGGTGGCGGCCGCGATCGCGGTTGCCGCGCGGTCGGCCGCCAGTGCTTTGGCGGTCGCGCCTAGGTCAAGCTGCACCCCGGACGGGACCGACACCTCCCCGCGCGCGGCATCAAGCCGTACCGTGCGCCACCCGCCGCCGAGAACGGGCGGCAGGCTCAGGGGACTTGCGTCCTGCCGGGCCAGCGCGAAGTCGCGGTCATAACCGAGCCAGGCGAGCGACTGCCCGCAGGTGGGATCCACGTCACCGTCGGTAAGCCGGGCCGCGGTCAGGGCGACCTCCAGGGCCTCGACGAAGAGCGAGCTGATAGCGACCGGCTGGCCGTTCGCCGAGCACGCCCGCGAGAGCTCGGAATCTGATCGGAAACGCGAACAGGCGGCGTCGATCGCGGCCAGCTCCGCCGTGAGCAGGCCGCGGGCGGACGCAAGGACGGCCGGGTCCGTGACGAGCAGCGTGGCGAAGGTGCCAAGCGCGGCGAAGGTGCACTGCCCGGCCGCGGCCGTGGCCGTGGGCACTAGTTTCCTCCGTGTGATGCGCTTGTGGCGGTCGGCGCGGGCGCCGCGGTGGTCGGCGCCGCGGCCGGCGCGGTGGTGGGCGGCGCCAGGGTCGGCGCCTTGCTGGCCGGCGCGGTGGTCGGCGCCGGGGCGAGCGCGCTTGAGGGCGCCGCCGACGGGGCGGCGGCCTGCCCCGCCGGGTGGCTCGCGGCCGGGGATGCGGGGTGCGGCTTCGCACCGCGTGACGCCGCCGGAGTGGGCGATGGGCTTGAGGTCGCGGCGGCGGGCTTGGCGGCGGGCGCGGTCTGGCTCGCCGTCTGGGCCGGCGCGGTCCGCGCGAAGAGCGTGGCGACGCCGACCGTAGCCAGGGCGCCAAGCTGTGCTGTCCGCCAGGTCAGCTTGCCCAGGCGGCGCAGGCCATCTTCCCGTGTCGCGTCCGAGGAGCGATCGTAACTGTTGCGCATGACTGGCGATTTCACCAGTCAGTGCGTTAAGGCGAGGTCAAGAATCCCTCAAGTACCGGTTGTCCTCGCACGGCCAGTGGCGGACGCATGTCGCGGAAGCACGAACGCGGGCTACTGGCCGAGTACGTCGAGGATGCCCTCGCCGTACTTGGCCAGCTTCGACTCGCCGACGCCGCTGATCCCGGCCAGCTCGCCCAGCGTGGACGGCGCCGCCACCGCGATCGCGCGCAGGGTCGCGTCGTGGAAGACCACGTAGGCGGGCACGCCCTGCTCCTTCGCGGTCGCGCCGCGCCACGCCCGCAGCTCTTCGAAGACCGCTTCCTGCTCGGGGGACAGATCGATCTCGGCCAGCTTGGCGCGGGCGGCGGCCCCGCCGCCGGCCGTCCCGCGCGAGGACCGGGCGGCCTTCGGCGTCGGCGCGTCCTGCCTGAGCATGACCTGCCGCTGACTGCGCAGCACCTCCGCGCTCGCCGCGGTGAGCGCGAGCGTCTGGTACTCGCCCTGCACGGCCAGCAGCCCCTGCGCGAGCAGCTGCCTGACCACACCCCGCCACTGCGCCTCGGTCAGCTCGGTCCCGATGCCGAACGTCTTCAGCTCGTGGTGCGCCTTCTCCGACACCTTCTGCGTCTTGCGGCCGAGCAGGATGTCGATGACCTGCCCCGCCCCGTAGCGCTGGCCCAGTTCCTGGTTCAGCCGCACGATCGTGGAGAGCAGCTTCTGCGCGGGCACCGTCCCGTCAAACGTCTGCGGGGGCGACAGGCACGTGTCGCAGTTGCCGCAGGCCACGGTCCGTTCGGAAAAATAGGCGAGCAGCTGCGTCCGGCGGCAGTCGGTCGCCTCGCACAGCGCGAGCATCGCGTCGAGATGCGATGCCATCAGCCGCCGGTGCGCGACGTTGCCGTCGGAGGAGTCGATCATCCGCCGCTGCTGCACGACGTCGGCCAGCCCGTAGGCGAGCCAGGCGGTGGCGGGCTGGCCGTCCCGCCCGGCCCGGCCGGTCTCCTGGTAGTAGCCCTCGACCGAGCGCGGCATGTCCAGGTGCGCGACGAACCGGACGTCCGGCTTGTCGATCCCCATCCCGAACGCGATCGTCGCCACCATCACCAGGCCGTCCTCGCGCAGGAAGCGCGCCTGATGATCGGCCCGCACCCCGCTGTCCAGCCCCGCGTGGTACGGCAGCGCCGGGATGCCGTTCTCGGTCAGGAACGCCGCGATCCGCTCGGTCGAGTCCCGGGACAGGCAGTAGACGATCCCCGCGTCGCCCGGGTGCTCGGTGCGCAGGAAGTGCAGAAGCTGCTTCTTCGGCTCGTTCTTGGGCACGATCCGGTACTGGATGTTGGGCCGGTCGAACGACGACACGAACAGCTTCGACCCGGCCAGCTTGAGCCTGATCGCGATCTCTTCCCTGGTCGCCTGGGTGGCGGTCGCGGTCAGCGCGATCCGGGGCACGTCCGGCCAGCGCTCGTGCAGCACCTGGAGCTCCAGGTAGTCGGGCCGGAAGTCGTGACCCCACTGCGACACGCAGTGCGCCTCGTCGATCGCGAACACCGAGATCCTCGAGGCGTCAAGCAGCTGCAGCGTGCCCGGCGCCCGCAGTCGCTCCGGCGCCAGGTAGAGCAGGTCGAGCTCGCCCGCCTTGAACTGCTGCTCGACGACGTGCCTGGTCCCCGGGTCCTGGGTCGAGTTGAGGAAGTCAGCGCGGATGCCAAGCTGGCGCAGCGCCTGCACCTGGTCCTGCATGAGCGCGATCAGCGGCGAGATGACGACCCCGGTGCCCGGCCGCACCAGCGCCGGGATCTGGTAGCAGAGCGACTTGCCGCCGCCGGTCGGCATCAGCACCAGCGCGTCGCCGCCGCCGATGACGTGGCTGATGATCTCCTCCTGGCGGCCGCGGAAGGAGTCGAAGCCGAACACCCGGTGCAGCACGGTCGCCGCCCGCCGCGCCCCATCGGGCACGGCGGCGGGCACGGCGGCGGGGACGCCGGCCTCGCTTGGATCGCTGGCGTCGCTCGGGTCACGGGGGGAGGACACGCGGCAATCCTACGGGCCGGGACCGACAGTCGCTCTGCTATCCCGTCGGTGGTAGCGCATGCGGGGGGCGTTGTTCTCGAAGTAGCCCGAGGGCGGTGTCGATCTCGTCTTTCTTGACGCCGGGGAGCGGGTACTTCCTGGTGGCGGCCACGATGCCGTCGATGTGGCCGTAGTCGAGGTCCTCGAGGCGGGCGGCGAGCCATTCGTCCTTGCTGTCCAGCAGCATGAACTCCAGCTTGCGGGCGAGATCGTGCAGGTGCTCGCGAGCGTGGAACAGGTCCACGATCTGGGTGGCTTCGGGGAATTTGGCGGTGGCGATGCCCCAGATCCAGGCGGCGCCGTCGCCGAGGACGGTGAGCTGGCGGACATGGTCCGCGCCGCGGCGGATGCCTTCGGCCTTCACCAGGTCCGCGAACACCGGGGCGGGCTCGAAGGTGGCGATGACGCTGGTGGATGCCCGGTCCCGGACCGGGTACCCGTCCTTGTCCAGCTCGTCCTGGGTGAAGAAGACGCCGAGCTTGACCTCGCGGGTGCGGGCCCGGCCGTCCTGGCCCTTGCCCTCGCGGCCTGCGGTCTCCCTGCCGGTCATGGGGACGCCGGTGCCGTCGATGGCGGCGTAGAGCTTGTCGGGCAGCGGCGAGGGCGGCAGCGGGACCAGCTTGCGGGCGGCGGTCAGCCGGGCGCGCTCGCGCCCGGCTGCCGCGACGGCGGCGCCGCTGGCCTCGGCGGCCCGCTCGACGCGCTTGGCGGTCAGCCGGACGCCGCCGATCTCCTCCAGCAGCCGGGCGGCGCCGGCGAACGGCCCGGCCGCCGCGGCCAGGTCATTCATCGCGGCCAGCCCCGGCGACATCGACGTGCCGGTCACGCCGAGCTCCGCGTCCCTGGGAGCGAGGCCGTGCCGCAGTCCGCGCAGTGATACCAGGCCCGCGTGACGGTGACCGGGCCGAGGACGGTGTCGAAGGACTTGTCCCGGTAGCCGGCGAAGCGGGCCTCGTGGCCGTTCCCGCACGGGATCCGCGGCCCGCGGTGGCCCCGGTCGGCGGACAGCACCTCGCCCAGCATCGCGCCGCCCAGGCGGAGCAGCCCGGCGCGGATCACCTGCTCCGCGGCCTCCAGCCCGGCGTCGCCGCAGCCCAGGACCCGGGCTGCCTCGCCGGCGAGCCGTCCTAGCTCGGCGGCCTTCTCGTGCGCGAGCGCGTCCTGGAGCCCCCCTTTTCCCCTCCCGTCCCGGCAGAGGCATCGTCCTGCCGCGTCGCCCGGCACTGCCGGGCGGGCCTGGCAGATCGCCTCGTTCACCTCCGTGACCTGCCCGGCCAGGTCCTGGAACCGCTCGTACTCCGCGACCTCCCGGCGGGCCTTATCCAGCTCCGGCCCCGGTCTCAGGTGCACGGTCCGCGTCCGCCCGTCCGCTTTCCGCGTCCAGCTCGCCTCCGGGCGCTCGAGGCCGTGCCGCTCTGAGGTGCCAGGCTCACGGCTCGTCGAGGCGGACGGCGATCACGCCCGCCAGGATCAGCGCGCCGCCGACGAACTGCGTGGCGGTCGGCGTCTGGTGCAGCAGGATCCAGGCGAACAGCACCGCGAACCCGATCTCGGCCATCGCGACGAACGACCCGAACTTCGGCCCCAGCCGCCGCGCCGCCCCGATGCCGGTGACGTACGCGATCGCCGCCGCGACCACGCCGAGCCCCAGCACCGGCACGATCCAGCTGGTCCGCCCGCCGAACAGCGCGACGTCCGACCCCGTGAAATGCAGCGGCGTGACCCGGGTCAGGCCGCCGAGGGCGATCGCGGCCGCCCCCACGATCATCCCGCCCCAGGTCAGCACCACCGGCGGGAGGTCCGCCTGACCCTGCCCGCCCGCGCCCGCGCCCGCGCCCGCGGCCGCGTCCGCGAGCTCTCCAGGCCGGCCCCCGGCGTAGCCGCCGACTGGAAGAAGTACACCGCCATCGACACCGCCGCCGCCAGCGCGAAGATCACGCCGATGGGGTTCACACCGCCGCCGCTGCCGGACAGGTTGAGCATCAGCGCGAGCCCGCCCAGCGCGGCCACGCCGCCGCCGATGGTCAGCGGCCGCGGCGTCTGCCCGTGCCGTGCCCACAGCCAGAGCACGATGAGCACGATGCCGAGGTACTCCAGCATGATCGAGATGCCGACCGGCATCCGCGCGATCGCGTTGAAGTAGCAGACCTGGCACGCCGCCACCCCGACGAGCCCGTAGACCGTCACCTGCCAGGCGGACCGGAGCAGCGCCCGCCACCGGCCGCGCAGCGCGAGCAGCGCCGGCACCGTCAGCGCCAGGGCCGCGACCAGGACCCGCGCGAGCACCGCCCCCGCAGGCGACCAGCCCGCGCCGATCAGCGCCGTCCCGAACGTGCCGGACGTGCCGAAGCACATCGCCGACACCAGCCCGATGGCCACGCCGGCCGACCGCGTGGACCGTCCCGACAGCGCGGAGCGAAATCCCAGCGGCGGCCGCGCAGTCGACGGCCGGCCGCCGTCGACGCCGGCGCGATCGGCCCGCCCACTGCCCGCACGGTGGTCATCCGCCCGCTCCTCGTCGCGTACTAGGCTGTAAGTGGTAAAACGTATCGTACGTCCATGACACTATCGAGGCCGACTGAAAGGAGTCAAATGGCTTTTACCCATGACACAGAGCTGTCACTGAGCGCTACCGCCGCCCTGGTGAACACCGGCCGCGCCAGCGTCGAGGAGATGCCCGACGTCGCGGCGCTCGATGCGTTCATCGACCACTGGCAGTGGACCGGCAGCCGCACTCACGACCAGGCCGAGCTCGCCGCCGTCCTGCGGCTGCGCGACCGGCTGGCCCGGCTGTGGGAGATGACCGCGGACGAGGCCGTGGCGCTGGTGAACACGCTGCTGGCCGACGCGAACGCGCTCCCGCAGCTGGTCAAGCACGACGGCTGGGACTACCACATCCACGCGACGTCGCCCGACGCGCCGCTGGCCGACCGGATGGCGGTCGACGCGGCGATGGCCATCGCCGACGTGATCCGGGTCGGCGAGTTCGGCCGCCTCCGGGTCTGCGCCGCCGACGACTGCGAGGACGTGGTCATCGACCTGTCCAAGAACCGCTCCCGCCGGTTCTGCAGCCTGACCTGCGCCAACCGCGTCAACGTGGCGGCCTACCGGTCCCGCCGCACCGCCAGCTAACGGGAGCCGGGCCAGCTAGTCGACCGCTAGCCGAGACGGGCGCCGCCTCCTGCCGCCGGACCGCCGCCCGGCCGCAGACGAGCCACCCGACGAACGCCACCACCAGCGCGACGATCACCCCGAGGTTGGCGTACTCCCAGGTCCCCGTCTTCCCGCCCAGCCCGAACGGCCCCAGCAGATACCCCTGCCACGACAGCCACGACGCGTAGGTGTTGACCACCAGCCCGAACCCGAGCGACGCTGCCGGCCACCATCAGGCCGACCGGCACCCACCGGACCACGCCGTACCGCCCGGACGAGGTGAACAGGTCCGCCTCCGCGTACGGCCGCCGCCGCAGCGCGATGTCGGCCAGCATCACGCCGCACCAGGCCGAGATCGGGACGCCCAGCGTGATCAGGAACCCCTCGAACGGCCCGATGAAGTTCGACGAGAAGAACACCACGTAGATCGTCCCGACGATCATCAGCACGCCGTCGATCAGCGCGGCCGACCAGCGGGGCACCCGCAGCCCGGCCGCCAGCAGGGTCAGGCCGGACGAGTAGATGTCGAGGACCGCGCCGCCGACCAGGCCGAGCACCGCGACGATGACGAACGGCACCAGGTACCAGGTCGGCAGGATGGTGGCCAGCGCGCCGATCGGGTCGGTGTTGATCGCGCTCGACAGCGAGGTCGACGAGCCCGCCAGCAGCAGCCCGAACCCGAGCAGGAAGATCGGCGCGATCGACGAGCCGAACGTCGTCCACCCCACCACGCCCGCGCCCGAGGACCGGCGCGGCAGGTAACGCGAGTAGTCGGCCCCGGTATTCACCCAGCCCAGCCCGAACCCGGTCGCCACCAGCACGATCGCGCCCGAGGAAGGCCTGCGCCGACCCCGAGTGCAGGGAAGAGACCGTCGCCCAGTGGATCTTGGGGATGACGAGGATGAAGTAGACCACGGTGAGCACGCCGGTCACGACCGTGATGATCGCCTGCAGCCGCATGATCGTGTCGAACCCGAGCGCCGCGCTGCCCACGATCAGCACGGTGATGACCAGGAAGGCGATGACCTTGGTGACGTCGCCCGAGCTCCAGCCGAGCCGGTGGAACACGGTCGCCGTGGCCAGCGTGGCCAGCACGGTCAGCACGATCTCCCAGCCGACGTTGAGTATCCACGAGACCAGCGCCGGCAGCTTGTTCCCCTGCACGCCGAACGCCGCCCGCGACAGCACCAGCGTCGGCGCCGACCCGCGCTTGCCCGCCACCGCGATGAACCCGACCAGCAGGAACGAGACGACGATCCCGATCAGCCCGGCCACGCAGGCCTGCCAGAACGAGATACCGAAGCCGAGCACGTACGCGCCGTAGGCGAGCCCGAGAACGGAGATGTTGGCGGCGAACCACGGCCAGAACAGGTCGCGCGGCGTCCCCTTCCGCTCGTCCTCGCTGATGACGTTGATCCCGTTGGCCTCATAGCCGAGCGGCCGATCCTGGGTCACAGTGCTCACCGGTGCTTCTCCCTGCTGTCACAGCTTTAGCCTGGGAACATACAGCCATCCGCGTAAACCTCGCATTACGGGTCTGTCTTCCCGCTGCGGCGCTCGCGCAAGACACAATCGACGCAAGGAGGCAACCGGACGTGCGGCCACAGGACCGGGCCAGGGGCGCGCTGTACGGGCTGGCGATCGGCGACGCGCTCGGCATGCCGACCCAGATGCTGTCCCGCCGCCAGATCACCGACCGCTGGGGTCCGTTGCTGACCGGGTTCGAGGCCGCGCCCGACGACCACCCGATCGCGGCCGGGATGCCAGCCGGCGCGGTGACCGACGACACCGAGCAGGCCGTGCTGCTGGGCAGGCTGCTGGTGGCCGGCCGGGGCCGGGTCGATCCCGGCGAGCTGGCGACCGCCCTGCTCGGGCTGGGAGCGCGACATGGCCGCCCGGGGGTCGCTCGACCTCCTCGGCCCCTCGACCAAACGGGCGCTGATGGCAGTGCAAGCGGGCGTCCCCCCGGCCGAGACCGGCCGGTACGGCGACACCAACGGCGCCGCGATGCGCATCACCCCGGTCGGCATCGCGACCGCCGCCGGCCCCTCGATCGACCCTGGTCGACCAGGTTCAGCAGGCCAGCCTGGTGACCCACAACACGTCCATCGCGCTGGCCGGCGCCGCCGCCGTCGCCGCCGCGGTGAGCGCGGGCATCGACGGCGCCGACGTCGCGGCCGCGACCGCGGCCGGCCATCGCGCGCCGCCCGGCTGGGCGCGCAGCGCGGGCACTGGACGGCCGGGCGCGGACGTCGCCGCCCGCATCGACTGGGCCGCGAGCCTGGTCGCGGGCGCGCCGCCGCCGCGGGCGGCCGAGGTCATCTACACGCTGGTCGGCACCAGCCTCGCCACCCAGGAGTCCGTGCCGGCCGCGTTCGCCGTGCTCAGCGCGGTGCCCGGCGATCCCTGGCGGGCGTGCCTGCTGGCCGCGTCGCTGGGCGGCGACTGCGACACGATCGCCGCGATGGCGGGCGCGATCGGCGGCGCCTGCCACGGCCTGGCCGCGTTCCCGGCGGACGCGATCGAGACCATGGACGGGAACGGACTGGAGCTCGCCGAGCTGGCGGACTCTCTCCTCGAACTGCGAAAATCATGATCATCCCGAACGGACCCTGTGATCCTCTCCAGCCGCCCATGACCCCGTCGGCGGGCCGGCCCGGCAGGCTCCTGTTCGCGGGCGAGGCGATCGTGGACGTGGTCCTGCGGGTACCCGGGCTGCCCCCGCGCGGCGGCGACCTGCTCGCCACGTCGTCCGAGGTCGCGGTCGGGGGCGGGTTCAACGTGATGGCCGCCGCCGCCCGGCAGGGCCTGCCGGTGCTGTACGCCGGCGGTCACGGCACCGGCCACTGGGGGGATCTGGTCCGGGCCGCCCTCGCGGCCGAGGGCATCGGCCTGCTCCGCCCGCCCGATCCGTCCGCCGACACCGGCTTCGACGTCGCGCTGGTCGAACCGGACGCCGAGCGGACGTTCGTCACCAGCCTCGGCGCGGAGTCGTCGGCCGAGCCGGGACGCTGGGACGCGGTCCCGGCCGGCCCCGGCGACGCCGTCTACGTGTCCGGCTACGGCCTGGTCGCGCCCGGCTCGGGGGCCGGGCTCGGCGCCTGGGCGGCGGCGCTGCCGCCGGCCGTGCTGCTGTTCGTCGACCCGGGACCGCTCGTGGCGCAGATCCCAACCGAAGTGCTCGAGCCGGTGCTCGCCCGGTGCGACTGGCTCAGCTGCAACGCCCGCGAGGCCGCCCTGCTCACCGGCGGTAACCGCCCACGAGGCGGCCCGCGGCTGCTCGCCCGCACCGCCCGCGCCAACGTCCTCGTCCGCGCTGCGGCAGCCGGACGGATGCCTCCCGCCGGTGGCCGACCCGGATCCCGCGCCCGCCGAGCATCCCGCCCCCCGGCCCCGGACGCGCCCGTTCACATCCTCGCGCCCGCCGTGCACGCGGTGGACACCACCGGGGCCGGCGACGCGCATGCGGGCGTCTTCCTCGCCGCCCTGGCCGACGGCCTCTCCCCGGCCGACGCCGCCCGCCGCGCCAACGCCGCCGCCGCGCTGGCGGTCACCCGCCCCGGCCCCGCCACCAGCCCGACCCGGGCGGAACTGGACGCCTGGCAGACTTCGGTCAGCGCCGGCGCCCGCCGCCGCGTGCCAGCCGGCCTCCGCCTCGCCCATCGGCGTCGACGGCGGCGCGGCCAGGAACGGCCAGATCTCCTCCGAGATCGCGCGCCAGTTCGCGGTCGCGTTCATCTCGCCCAGGATCGCGAACAGCCCCAGGTTGATCCGCTGCAGGATCACGTAGGACCGGGGGATCTTGGCGTAGGCGGCCAGCGGGCTCTTGAAGTCCACGTACCGGCGGGCCACGGCCGAGGCGTAGGCGCTGGTCATCGTCTTGGGCCCGCGGGTGGAGATGGAGTCGTAGAACAGCGCCATGTGGTCGACGACCTGATCGGTGCCGATCGGCGCGCCCGGCGCGAGGAAGCCGGCGTTCTCCATCGCGCGGCGGAACGCCTCCGGGTCGCCCTGGATGCACAGCGTCTTGATCATGTTCACGAGCGGGTCGAGCTCGTTCGGCGTGAAGTGCTTGACCAGCCCGAAGTCGAGGAACGTGACCTGACCGCCCGGCTCGAACAGGTAGTTGCCCGGGTGCGGGTCGCCGTTGAAGGCGTGCAGCTCGTAGAGGCTGCGGAAGGTGAACCGGTAGATCGTCTCGGCCGCCAGGTCCTTCTCCGGCTGGGACCAGTCGAGCATCTCCGCGTACCGGGCCCCGGTCGCCAGCTCGCTGGTGATGACGCGGGCGGTGGAGAGCTCATCGACGATCTTCGGCACGGTGATGGTGGGATGGCCGTCGAAGTAGGCCGCGAACTGTCGCTGGTTGTCGGCCTCGCGCAGGTAGTCGAGCTCCTCGCCGACCCGCTCGCGCAGCTCGTCGATCAGCTCGGTCACGTCCTGGCTGGGCACCGCCATCCGCAGCAGCGAGCGGAGCAGCCCGACGTTGCCGAGGTCGGCCGCGATCGTCTCCGCGATCCCCGGGTACTGCACCTTGACCGCCACCGCGCGCCCGTCCCGGGTGATGGCGCGGTGCACCTGGCCGATGGAGGCGGCGGCGATCGGCAGCGGGTCCCACTCGCTGAACACCGCCTCCGGGACGTCGCCCAGCTCGGCGACGATGACCCCGGCCGCGAGCTCGGGCGACATCGGCGGCACGCTGTCCTGCAGACGGCCGAGCACCCGCCGGGCCGGCGGCGCGAGCCCGTCGTCGACGTAGCTGGCGAGCTGGCCGATCTTCATCAGCACGCCCTTCATCGTGCCGAGCGTGTCGGCCACGTCCTGGGCGGTGCGCAGCGCGAGATCGTCGCGGAGCCGCTGGCGCTGCTCGCCGGCCCGGGCGAACAGCCGCGGCGCGTTGGCGGCGTACCGCGCCCCGCCCCGGGCGGCGAGCCGGACCGCGGCCAGCCCCCGGCTGACCCGCAGGAATGGCTCGCTCACCGGGCGGACTCGGCCGCTCGCATCCGCACGGCCAGCCGCTGGCGGCCCTCGAGCACCCCCGGCTCGCCTAGGTAGATCGCGTCGAGGACGCCGAGCACCTGCCTGACCTCGGTGCGGTCCGGCGCGACGGCGTCCGCCCAGCCGTACAGGTCCCGCGCCCAGCCGGGCAGCGCGGCGATCGCCGCCGCCGCGACCACCTGCCAGACGTCGGTCAGCTCGGGCTCGATGGCGGGCATCTCGGTCAGGTAGCCGGCCGTGTCGGCCGCGCCCGGGCTGAGCGTCAGCTCGGGTCGCACGGCCTCGAAGTAGGCGTCGAGCGCGGCCACCGACGCGGGCGCCCGGCCCGGTGGCACCCCGACGAGCTCGGCGGCGGCGGTCATCTCGGCCACGTACCCGTCCCGGTCGGCGTCGCTGAACTCCGCCCCGTAGCGCTCGGCGGCGGCGAGCCCGGAGTCCACCTGGGCCGCGTGCACCCAGATCAGCAGGTCGGGGTCGCCGGCCGCGTAGGGCCGCCCGGTCACCGGGTCGGTGCCGCGGACCCACTGGTGAATCCGTCCGCACCCGGTCGGCGGCCGCACGGGCGGCCGCGCGGTCGCCGTAGGTCGTGGTCAGCACGTAGGCCGCGGTGGACGCGAACCGGCCGGCCGGGTCGTCCCGCCACTGGCTGTGCTGGTCGACGCCGGCCATGGCGAGCGGGTGCAGCGCCTGCAGCAGCAGCGACCGCAGCCCCGAGACGGGGGCCGACAGGTCGGCGTGCAGTCGCCAGGTGACGCTGCCCGGGCCGAAGAAGCCGTCGTCGGCCGGGTCGGCGGGCACGCTGGCGGCGAAGGCCGAGGCGCCGCGCTGGAACAGTCCGCCACCAGGGAAGACTTCAGCCGTCATGGATATAACGCTACCTCGGGTTAGTCCCGTCTCGTACGGGTTAGGTCGTCCCTGTCGCTGGCCCGACGGCGCGGGACGCGGCGCGGAACCGGCGGGGCGGCTGGCGTCTGCGGCGCACCCGGCGGGCACCGGCGGGACCGCCTGGCGCGGGTAGCCGGGGAAGTCGGGGTACCCCGGCTCGGCGGCCGGCTCGGGCGGCGCCAGGCGGGGCGGGTCGCGATGGGCGGCGAAGGCCCCGGTGTACCCGGCCGGGCTCGGCTTCGCCGGCGGCTGCGTCGGCCGCCGTCCGATGCGGCACCCAGGCCTGCGCCGGGGCAGGCAGGTCGAGCACGCAGCGCATCCGCCCTCGGCCCGCAGCCGGGCCGTGCGCCGAAGCGAGAGCGGGGCGTTGAACCGCTGCGGCGAGCAGGTTGTAGTAGGTGCCGTTGCCGTACCTGATGTGGATCTCGCGCACGCCGGGCCGCCACTCGGCCAGCCGGGCTCCGAGCGGGACGCCGAGCATCGTCGGCGTCAGCGCGGTGTGCGCGTTCCCCGCGACCACCAGCGTGCGGGCGCCGGGTCCCTGGGCGTTGAGTATGCGCTCGGCCATCGCGGATTCTGACTGCGACCAGCCCGTCTCGTTGACCCCGTCGAACAGGGTCAGCGCCTGCAGTCGCCCGGCCAGGAAGCGCTCCCGGAGCAGCGCGAAGTGCCCGGCCGTGATCCGGCCGTCGCCGCCCCACAGGTGCGGGTGGTCGGGGACCCGGCCGTCGGCGAAGAAGCCGCTCACAGCCGCCGCCAGTTCGGCCGGCCATTCCAGGGCCAGCCCGGTCACCTCCAGGGCGGCCATCAGCGCGCGGGCGAGCAGCGGGTTCTGGCGGACCCCGTGGACCTCCCCGAGCAGCAGCAGCCCGGATTGATCGAGTGACTGGCGACCGGCCGCCAGCGCGGCCGGCTCGATCGTCAGGCGGGAGGAAGTGATGTCAAACTCGTCGACCGCCCGCTGAAAGTCCTCAAGTAAGCATTCACGTCCCCTGTTTATGGGCGCTTTGGAGTGACGGCGGGTTACCGGTTCAGAGGTCACGGTTGCGCTGCGGGCGGGGTGTCGTGGCGGCGGCCGGGGCTGGTTTCGGGGATGATCTCGTGGCGTGACCGAGTCGCTGCCGCCGGAGGATCCGCGTGATGCGCTGATCCGTGAGCAGGCGGCGCGGCTGAGGCGCAGGATGAGCAGATCGCGGCAAGCGGATCGCGCGCTGGAGGTCGCG
Organism: uncultured Actinomycetota bacterium; assembly: GCA_963836195.1. Classification (GTDB taxonomy): domain Bacteria; phylum Actinomycetota; class Actinomycetes; order Streptosporangiales; family Streptosporangiaceae; genus Trebonia. Next base: position 446,044 of record CAWIIX010000033.1, read on the forward strand.
GAGCTGCGGGAGCAGCTGGACGCGGCTCTGCGGGCCGCGTCGCAGGAACTCGGGGAACTCCTCGATGCCGCCGAGCGCCGATGACCTGCCGGGCCGCAGGCCGCCGGCCCGGAAGGAGCGGCGCGCCGCGGAGCGGGCGGAGCGGAAGCGGAAGCCGGGGAAGCAGCCCGGGTCGCCGGGCGCGGCGATGCGCTGGCGCAAGGCGGACGAGGTCGTCGGCCACTTCCCGCAGGGGGACTGCGCGTGCGGCGCTGACCTGGCGGACGCCGCTGACCTGGGCGTCGCCCGGTCCTATCAGCAGGAGGACGTTCCCGAGCCGCAGCCGTCCAGGCGGTACCAGCACGACCTGCACAAGGCGCGGTGCGCCTGCGGGAGGGTCCACGTCGCGGCCCGCCCGGCCGGGGTGCCGGACGCGCCGCTGTCGGTCGGCCCGCGCCTGTCGGCGATGGCCGTCTACCTGTCGGTGTTCCAGCACGTCCCGGTCGAGCGGGCGCAGTTCCTGATCGCGGACCTGACCGGCGGCGTGGTGTCGGCCGGGTTCGTCCACTCCTGCCTGGGGAAGGCCGCCGGGCTGGTCACGGACGCGGTGCGGCTGATCCGCACCCTGATCGCCGCCGCCCCGGTCGCGGGGTTCGACGAGACGACGCTGCGGTCCGGGCCGGCCGGGGAGAAGAAGTACGTCCACGGCGCGTTCACCGAGCTGTACTCCGCGTTCTGGCTCGGCACCCGCAGCCTGGAGACCATGAAAGAGGCCGGGATCCTGCCGTCCTTCGCCGGGATCGTCGTCTCCGACCGGTACGAGGGCTACTACAGCGAGACCTGGCAGAACTTCGCCGGGCACCAGGCCTGCGCCGCCCATCATCATCCGCGACTTCGCAGGACTGCGCCGAGACCTACCCCGGCGCCGGCCTGGCCGGAGCAGGCCATGCGGTCGCTGCGCGGCCTCATCCGTGCCTGGCACGCCGCCCGCGAGCAGGGACTTCCCGCCATCCCCGCTGAAGAGCGGGAACCGCTGGAGACCGAGTTCCGCCGCGCCGTCACCGTCGGCCTGGCCGCCGTCTCCCGCGTCCCCGGCCCGAAGAACAAGGTGAGGCAGCAGCCCGGCCGCGAGATGCTCGAATTCTGCCGCGACCGGCAGGCCGACGTGCTCCGGTTCACCGACCGACACCAGCGTCTGGCCGACGAACAACATCTCAGAGCGCGGCGTCCGCCCGCTGAAGACCCAGCAGAAGATCTCCGGCCGCCTGACCAGCGACGACGTCACCCAGGACCGGCTCGACATCCGCAGCTACATCGACACCGCCCGCAAGCACGGCCTCGGCGCCTACGAAGTCCTGCACCAGCTCATGACTCGGTAATCCCTGGCTGCCCCCAGCCCAGCCGATCTCCCCAGTGAGGCAACCCCCGGCATAAAGGTCATGGTAAGTCCTGCGCAGGCGGCGGTCAGCTAATCGGCCTGCCTTCGGCGGCGATTTCGCGGGCGCGGCCGCCGGAAAATTCCGGCGCTATCGGGCCGGCGGCACCCAGCGGATGGAGAACGCGGTGACGCTGTAATTGAGCGCGCCCACCGTCGGCGCGACGAAATTGTCGCGGATGATCGTCGTGGCTTCCTTCTCGGCCGCGGCGATCAGCGGCTTGGTGACGCTCGGCAGCGTCGTGGCCTGGGTGTACGCCTCGGTCTGGGCCTGCGCGTAGAGCACCGACTGAGAGAACTGGGGCTGGATGAGCGCGCCGCAGGCGAGACCCGGGTAGGTCCAGCTGTGATTGGTCGAGATCGGCGAGGACAGGGTGTTGTCGATCGAAACGTCATGCACCGACTGAGGCAGCTGGGGGAGCGGAAGCGCCATGGTGATGGCGAGCTTTCCCGGAATGGACCCGGCCGGCTGGCTGAGCACGCGCAGCTGGTAATGGCCGGTGGACGGCTTCCACCAGGCGGTGCCCGGGTTCAGGTCGACCGTGGCCGACGCCCGGCCGACCGCGTAAAAGCGTCGCGGAGTACCAGCACGGCAGAAAGCCGAGGTTTTTGGTCACCTTGCGGGTGAAGACGAAATTGAAGTTCTCGGTGCCGAGCGCGGGCTTGTCGATCCCCTCGATCTTCTGCAGCACGATGGGCCCGACCATGGTGTTGGTGGTGGTCGCGGACGACCACGGCCAGCCGAAGGAGACGTGCGGCAGCTGGGCGTTGACGCCGAACAGGTGCAGCGCCGCCGACAGCGCCGCCAGCACCGCCCAGGCGGCGATGCGGCGGAAGAACAGCAGCACGATCACGATCACGATCGTCCACCTTGGCCCAGCGCGGGATGAACTGGTGCCAACGCCGCCGCGGGTACTGCGGTCCGGGGCCGGCGGGCGGTCCCACCATCACGATCGTCGGATGGTACGGACCGTCGGCGCCCTCGCCGTCCGAGCGCTGCTCGACGACGCGGCCGCGCGCGAACTGCCCGTCCGCGAGCTGGACGGTCACCTGCTGGGCTGGCGGGAGCGGCCTGGGCGCCGCGGGGTTGGACCGGCGTCGGGGCCAGGAAAGGAACCGGAACACGGGGTTGCCTGCGCTTTCTGTCCGTTAAGACGGTTGCCGGGTAGTCGAGGCTGAGCACGACGGGAACAGCGCCGAACGGTTCGCGGAACCGCGCGCCCGGCCGGTCGGGAGCGGCCGGGTCGTCGATGACGGGCCAGTGCATCTTCTGGTGCTGCGCGGTGAGCCCGGCCACCGAGTAGGGGAACTCCATCGCCGAGACGCCGTGCCGCACCAGCAGCGCGCCCCAGCGGAACGCGGCGAAGGCGTCGGCCAGGGCGCGCACCGACAGCAGCCGCCGCGCGGTCAGGTCGATTCCGTACACGGCGCCTGCCAGCTCGATCAGGTCGCTTGCGCACTGCCCGAGCGCGGCCGACTTGGTGGCGTAGCTGGTCCCGTCGGAGTTGAGCGCGCCGATCTTCTCTCCGTGCACGGGGGAGTACCGCGGGTGCGCCTTGCACTGCATCCAGTCGCAGGCGGCGAGCAGCTCCCAGCGGATGCCCGTCTGCGCGGCCACGTCGCGGTAGAGGTGCTCGCCGTGGCCGAGCGGCCCCTTCGCGGTGGCGAAATACGCGGTCGTCACCGCCGTGGTGAACTGCGGCTGGTACCGGGCGGCGGTGGTCGCGGCGGCCGCGGACTGGTGCCGCGCGGCCGGCGGGCGGCGGCGCTGGGAGCGTGGCCGCGCCGCGGGAGCGCGCGCCGGCCGCGGCGAGTCGCCGCCGGCGCTGCCGCGCCGGGCTGCGCGAGCCGCGGTCGGCGGTCGCGGCGCCGCGGACCGCCGGGCAGTCGCCGTTGCCGGCAGCCGTCGCCGACGATCCGGCGCTGCCCCGGTCGGCGCGACCACGCCCGGTATCGGCGCGGCGGGCTGGTGCGCGGCCGCTGACCCGGCCGCCGCCCCCGGCCGCGGTGGTCGCGGGCGCGAGGGCCGGCGACCCGAGTCCGGGAATGGCCGCCTGCCCGCCTGCCGCCGCCCGGCCGGGTGCGTCGGCCGGCGTCGCGTTGCTCGCCGTCGGCTGGCCGCCGGAGTGGGTGCGCGGCCGGTGCGCGCTCGTCGGCTGCGCGCCGTGCCGCTGACGCGCGGGGCGCGTCGGCTGTGCCGCGCCGCACCGACTGCGGACGGACGCGGCCGCCCCGTCGAACCGGTACAGGTTGTAGAGCTTCATGATCGCGATGAGGTTGGCGCCGTAGTCCGGGTCGGTCGCGTAGACGCCGGTGAGGTCGTTGGCGAACGCGTCCGGGATCGCGCGGTCCGCCATCGCCCGCTGGTAGTAGCCGCTGGTGGCGAGCAGCTCGGCGTGGTCCGCGATCGACTCGGCGACGTTGTGGTAGACGCGGAACTGCCCGTCGATCGTCACCCACTGCGCCGTTGGAGAACTCCGAGGTCGGCAGCCCGACGCTGCCCGCCGGGCCGGTTCCCTTGATGCCGAAGAGGTTGTGGTACTCGGCCGCGAGCTGGCTCTTTCCCCAGGCCGACTCCTCGATCGCCTGCGCGATCGTCACCGCCGCGGGCACCCCCCACCGCTGCTGGGCGGCGACCGCCCCCGGCGCGATGAGGCTGATGAACGCCTGCTGCGCCCGCGTCCCCGGGGTCGCCTGCGCGGGCGCAGCGTACTGCTTGTAGTGCGCAGGGGAGGTAGCGGCGGCGCGAGCGCGACGGCGGTCGGACGTCGGCGCTCGGCGGTGGCGCTCGGCGTCGGCGAGCGACGCGGCGTGGGCGGGTGCCCGGCTGCGGCGACGGCGGTCGGGCAGCGGTCGGCGTGGGAGGGCGACCGGTCGCGGCGGCCGGGCTCGGCTGAACGGCCGCGTCGCGGACGCGGCGTCGCCGGCGCGCCCGGGTGGCCCCGGGGACGGCGGCTGCCCCGCCGCTGCGGCTGGGTCCCGAGCCGAGGCGGCGCGCCGGCGCCGGCACGGCGCCGGATGACCGCCGCCGTGGCCGGCCGGCGTCGCATGCCGCGCGGCTCGTGGAGCGGCGGCAGCTGCGGCCGGCAGTCGCGCCGCGGATCTCTGCCGCGACCCCGCGGTCGTCGAGCGCTTGGCTCCCCGACCGGGCTAACCGGGCTGGCGCGTGCCGTTGATGCCGGCCGGCCTGGCCACCCTAGGCACGGCGCGCCGGTCCGCGTCGAGGGGCTCGGCGTCGCCGTGCTCCGCGCTGGCCGCGGCCGGGCGCCGGAGTGGCCGTCGCCGTGGGTGCCGTCGGCGCTGCGCTCGCGCCGTCGGGCGAGGCCGTGGCGAGGTGCCCGTTGTCGACGAAGCCGACCACGCCGTCCGCCGCCAGCGAGCCGCCGTAGGAGTGCGCGTTGACCGTGAGGCCGGGGTCGGAGTCCGCGCCGATGGTGTCGAGCACCCCGTCGGAGTAGCGGGTGACGACCTCGACGTGGTGCTCGAACAGGACCCAGTCGCCCGGCTGCGGCTGGTAGCCGTCGCTCGACCGGGTGCCAGCGGCCGTGCGCCTGGGCGTCCGCCATGACGGAGGTGACGGCGGGCGACGCCGGGTTCGTGTCGACCCGGACATCGGCCCAGGCGGGCAGCGGAAACGGGTAGCTCGTCCCGCCGCTGACCCAGCTCTGCTGGCCGACCGCCTGCGCGGCCAGTTCCAGGGTGAGGCTGGCGAAGGCCGCGCACGACGGCCCGTGGTCGGCGCCGTTCAGGCTGGTGTTGTCCCAGATGAGCGCCTCCATCTGGGCCGGACTGCGAGTCGCGGCGATCTGCAGGTAGTACTTGGCGACGTTGACGATGGCCGACCGGAGCAGCGCGTCGCCGGTGCCGCTGTCGGCGCTGTCGCCGCCGACGGCCCTGGCGTTCAGGGCGGCGCCGGGCTGCGCCGCCTGCTCGAGGGCGAGCAGGTGCAGTGGCACGCTGGTCGGCGAGGTCATCGTCGCGGCCGCCCCTGGGACGAAGTTGAAGCCGGTAATCACGCCGCCGGTGGTCACGGTGACGAGCGCCGTCGCCTGCTGCCACCATGGCTTCCTGACGGAATGCACGGTTCCTCTTCCCCCCTTCCGCGGTAACAGTCCTACGATTTCGTCCGATACGGGACGAAATTATGTGATTACATCCCGAAGCTGGGCAGGCTCGCGAGGATCGCCTGAACCTGCTGGTTGCCCGGGTTGTCGGCGTTCTCGAACAGCACTCCGGCCTGCGCCGCCATCTGCGACGGAGTGCCGCCCATCCACTGCTGGAAGACGTCGCTCACCAGCGCCGCCTGGCCCGATGGGGTGCTGACCGGCTGCGCGCACCGGGCCGGGAAGCCCGACCGGGTGACGAGCAGCGCGGAGCCCGTGTAGCGCTGGCAGTTCGCGGCCGTGCTCTCCAGGCCCGGCTCGACGTCCGGGGTGCCGCTCGAGCTGGTGAGGGTCGCCCCGCTGATGATGTTGTTGATCGCCCGCGCCGCCACCTGCAGGCTGTCGATCGGGTTGGCCGGATTGTAGGGCTGGTGCAGGTTGAGCGACCAGGCGATGTCGCCGCCCTGAGCGGGCTGGATCGGCTCGAGGCCCTTGCGCCCGGTCGTCTGAGTCGACGAAGCCGGGGTTGTTGCCGCTCGTCAGCAGTGCGAAGACCCACAGGATCGGCTGGGTGGACTTCGCGCAGGCGAAGTTGAGCTGGCTTGGCTCGGCCGCCACGTTCGGGTTCTGGCAGGCCGTCGTGATCTCCGCCTGGACCCGGGCGACGCTGCGTCGGCCAGCTCGCGCCGCCGCCGGGCAGCGCGATCACCAGCGCGATGATGGCGATGCCGACCGCCGCCGCTGTGATCGCGACCGCCCGCAGGTGGGAGCGGAGCCACCGGGTCCGCGACCGCCCGGCCGGCGCGCGGCCGCGGTTGATGAGCGCCTCCGTCCGCCCGTCGGGCGCGTGCGGGCCGCGTCCCGTGCCCTCGGTGCCGCGGTCGCCAGGGGCCGGCTGACCGGACGCACCGTCGTCGTCGGCGGCGATGTTTTCACACATGGTAAGCTGGTCGCCATCATTATAGCTTGTATATTCGAAACTGCGCGTCATGGTCACCCCTTGCTGGGTCCGGAGGCTAAGCGGCGTCGGCTATTCGCGACCAGCGGCCGGGGGCCGTGGCGCAGGGAAGTGCGTCACGCCTCCCTGGCCGCCGATCGTCGCGCGCGACTCTCTCATAGGAAAGTATTAGAACACAGATCCGACGCAGATGGAAAGTATTTGCGGTAAGTCCTCGCCTTCGTTATCTGATGTTCGAATTAAGATGCGAATGATGCGCGTGTGACCAGGGTGGCTCACGGTGCTGGCCTGATCAGCGCGAGGCCGTCGCCGCGCCACCCGGCCATGGAAATGACCGGAAACCAGTTCGCGCGCGGCCGGCCCGCGTGGCAGCATGGGTCCCGTGCTGAACGGGGTGCTGAACGGATATCAGGCGACCGGGGAGACCGAGGCCGCCGAGCTCAAGCGCATGCGGCAGCTCGCCGAGGAGGCGGCCGACCCGTGGTCGCGATCGCAGCTCCCGCTCCACTTCACCGGGTCGGCCCTGGTGGTGCACCCGGCCAGCCGGCGGGTCCTGCTCCGCTGGCATGTCAAGCACGACCGCTGGCTTCAGGTCGGCGGGCACGGCGACCCGGGGGAGACCGACCCGCTGCAGATCGCGCTGCGCGAGGCGCGCGAGGAGACCGGCCTGTCCGACCTGGCGCCCTGGCCGGACGCGAGCCTGCAGCATGCGGTCGTGTGCTACGTGCGGGCCTCCGGCCGCGAGCCCGAGCACGAGCACGCCGACCTGCGCTATTTCCTGGCCACCGAGCACCCGGACGCGGTCGTCGCGGAGAACGAGCAGTCCCCCCTCCGCTGGCTCACCATCGCCGAGGCGCGCGCGCTGGTCGGCGACAACAACCTCAGCGAGACCCTCGACCGCGCCGAGCGCCTGTTCGACCAGCACCTCGGATAACAGCCACCTCAGATAACAGCAACAACCGCGCGACGACCGACTCCCCGTCGGCAACAGGAGCCAACCCCCACGGGCCCCACGTGCCCGGGCAGCAAGCCTGTTGTGCGGACTTACCGTGCGTAACGGTTGATCGTGGTAACTTCCGTTCAACCCATACTGCTTCGAAATCCTCACTGTTCAGGAAATCTTTCGGCAGAGTACGACATGCACCGGAAAGTCGTTGGGTTGCTCGTGGTACGCAACGTCTGCTTTGTGGTATTTTGGCCGGAACGCAGGCACCGGCGCCGCGCGTGCCTACCTGCGCGCTTACGGGCGTGCGGACGGCAGAATGTCCATACATTGGCGAAACGATAGCAAATCGTGACCGTCCGGCTTCGGGTCCTTAACAGGCCTAACTTACGCTCCTGGCAAACCCAGCGCCTGGGGGCACGCCCTACCCGGGCAAGCCGGAGGCGCATCAACAGCACAGCCAAGGAGCGCAATTGATGTTTCGGAACAGACGGCGGCCGCGCCTCGCGCGCGTCGCGGTGGCCGGGGCCGCTGCCCTGCTCGCAGTCGGCATCGCCGCCTGCAGCAGCAGCAGCAGTAGCCCGTCGAGCAAGCACGTCACTCGTCGTCCACACGCCTCGCTCGACCGCCGCGGCCGTCGCCGGCGGTAATGCGACGGAGGCGCTGCCGGCCGGCGTGACGCTGAACTGGATCTGGCCCTTCATTCCGCTAACCAGCGCGAACGAGTACAACACCGAGGGCTTCGAAGAGCTCATGTACCGGCCGCTGTACATGTTCGGCAACAACGGCAACTCGGTCTCGGTCAACTACCCGCTCTCCCTCGCGAACGAGCCGGTGTACTCCGCCGACGGCAAGACCGTGACCATCTCCATGAAGGGCTGGAAGTGGTCCAACGGCGAGACCGTTAACGCCGACGACGTGGTCTTCTGGCTCAACATGATGGAAGCCGAGAAGGCCAACTACTACGGCTACACCCCGGGCCTGCTCCCGGACAACCTGACCTCCTTCAGCGCCAGCGGGCCCGACACCGTCGTGCTGCACCTGAAGTCGGCCGTCTCGAGCATCTGGTTCACCTACAACCAGCTCGCCGAGATCACCCCGATGCCAATGTCGTGGGACGTCACCTCGGCGTCGGCCACCGCCGGCAGCGGCGGTTGCACCACCGACTCGGCCAAGGACAAGTGGGCCAAGTGCGACGCGGTCTTCAACTTCCTGACCGCGCAGGCCAAGAACGTCAAGTCCTACGCGACCAACCCGATCTGGGCGACCGTCGACGGCCCGTTCAAGCTGAGCAGCTTCAGCACCGCGAGCGCCGGCCCGGTCACCTCGTTCGCGCCGAACGCGGACTACTCGGGTTCCCCCAAGTCCCCGCTCTCCACGCTCACGTACTACGCGTACACCGACGACACGACCGAGTACACGGCCCTCAAGACCGGCCAGATCGATGTCGGGTACATCCCGTCGGCCGACCTGCCGCCGAACTCGGGCAGTTCCGTCCTGCCGAGCACTAACCCGCTGGGCAGCACCTACAACCTCGACGCCGGCGTACCAGTACGGCATCTACTACATGGTCATCAACTTCAACAACCCGACCATCGGCCCGGCGTTCAAGCAGCTCTACGTCCGCCAGGCGCTCCAGGACGTGGTTGACCAGCCGGGCATCGACAAGGCCGTGTACCGCGGCTACGCGTACCCGACCTCGGGCGGCGTGCCGACCCAGCCGAAGAGCCAGTGGGTCCCGTCGGTGCAGAACAATAACGGCGGGCAGGGCCCGTACGCGTTCAGCGTCTCCACCGCCACCTCGCTCCTCACCAGCCACGGCTGGAAGGAGGTCAATGGCGTGATGACCTGCGAGTCCGCGGGCACGGCGTCGAACCAGTGCGGTGCCGGGGTGACCGCGGGCACCAAGCTCTCGCTCACGATGGACTACGCGACCGGCGTCCAGGCCTTCCAGGAGGAAGTCGCGGTCTACAAGTCGGACGCAACCCAGGCCGGCATCGCGATCAATCTGGTGCCGCAGTCGTTCAACACGATCATCGGCGAGACCACCCCGTGCTCGCCGGGGCCGAAGTGCACGTGGGACATCCTCAACTTCGGTGGCTGGAACTTCAACGGACCCGGCTTCGAGCCGACCGGTGAGCCGCTGTTCGAGACCGGCGCCTCCTCCAACCCGGGCAGCTACACCGACCCGACCGAGGACAAGCTGATCAACGAGACCCACACGAGCAGCAGCATCAGCGTGTTCGACCAGTACGCGACCTACACCGCTCAGCAGCTGCCGTTCATCTGGCTGCCGAACGCCTACGCGGTTCAGGCGGTGTCCAGCAAGCTGGCGAACGTGGCCTTCAACCCGCTGTTCACGCAGCTGCCCGAATACTGGACTTTCACCAAGTAACCAGCGGGTAGCGCCACGGCCACGGCCCCGCCCAACCGGGCGGGGCCGTGGCATGGCCCCGAGAAAGGACAAAGGAACCGTGATCGGTTTCCTCATCAGGCGGATCGGGCAGGCGCTGATCGTCCTGTTTCTGGTGACGGTCGCCACCCTCGGCCTCGTTCACCTTTTCCCGGGCGGGCCTGTCCGGGCGCTTCTCGGTGACCGGGCGACTCCTTATGAGATCGCCTATTACGACCACCTCTATGGCTTTAACCAGTCGTTCTTCGTGCAGTATCTCAAGTGGGTCGACCAGCTGCTGCACGGCAACCTCGGCTACTCGGCCAAGCTCAACCTCAACGTCAGCGCGGAGATTGCCCAGGACCTGCCCAAGACGATCGTCTTGGTGCTGCTCGGCACGTTCGTGTCGCTCCTGTTCGGCATCCCGCTGGGCGTCTACCAGGCGGTCAAGCGCAACAGCGTCGCCGACTACGTGCTCACCGGCATCTCCTTCCTCGGCTACTCGACGCCGACCTTCTTCCTCGGCATCGTGCTGGTGGACTGGTTCGCGGTGGACGTGCACATATTCCCGCCGTTCGCTCCCCAGTACACGTCGGTTGTCTCCATCCTCGGTGATCCGCGGGCGCTGGTGCTGCCGGTGGTGACCTACGCGTTCCTGCTCTACGCGCTCTGGTCCCGGTATATGCGCTCGTCGGTGCTCGACAACCTGGTCCAGGACTACGTGCGCACCGCCCGCGCCAAGGGCGCGAGCGAGCGGCGGGTGATCTGGGGCCACGTGTTCCGCAACTCACTGGTATCGATCGTCACCCTGCTCGGCCTCTCGCTGCCGACCCTGGTCGGCGGCGCGATCCTGATCGAGGCGGTCTTCAACTACCCCGGCATGGGGCTCGCGTTCTACCAGGCGGCGCTCAACGTGGACTACCAGACGCTGCTCGGCTTCACGGTGCTCGCCACCGTGGCCACGATCCTGGGGAACCTGCTGGCCGACATCGGCTACGCGGTGCTCGACCCGAGGGTGAGGTACTGACATGGCAATGGAAGCGCAGGCCGTAGCGGCCACCGACGCCGAGCTCGGGCTCGAGCTCGCCGCGCCACCGCGTGGCATGTTCCGCCGGGCGTGGGAAGTCTTCGCGGAGAACAAGCTGGCGCTGGCCGGCGTCGCCTTCGTGGTGTTCATCCTGCTGTTCTGCTTCGTCGGACCGCACATCTACGTCACCAACCAGGTCGACACCAACCTGATCAACACCCTGTGCCCCCCGTCCGGCTCGAACCTGCTCGGCTGTGACTCGCTCGGCTACGACCAGCTCGGCCGGCTGATGGTCGGCGGCCAGACCTCGATCGAGGTCGGTCTCGCGGCGGCGGTCGTCTCGGTGCTGTTCGGTACCCTCTACGGGGCCATCTCCGGCTTCGCGGGCGGGTTCATCGACTCGCTGATGATGCGCGTCGTCGACGCCGGCCTGTCGCTGCCGTCGCTGATGGTGATCATCATCCTGTCGGTGATCTTCCACCCGACCCCGACCGTGATCATCTTCATCATCGCGGTGTTCTACTGGTTCGGCGTCGCCCGGCTGGTCCGGGGCGAGACGCTCGCGCTCCGCAACCGGGAGTACGTGCAGGCGGTCAAGGTGATCGGCGGCCGCCCGCTGCGGTCGGTGATCAGGCACATCGTGCCCAACGCGATCGGCACGATCATCGTCCAGGGCACGTTCGCGGTGGCGGACGCGATCCTCACCCTGTCGGTCCTCGGCTACCTCACCCTCGGGGTGGCGCCGCCCGCGACCGACTGGGGCAGCATGCTCTCCGGCGGCCTGACTTATATCCAGGGCGGCAACTACTGGTGGCTGATCTACCCGCCGGGCGTGCTGATCATCCTCACCTGCATCTCGTTCAACTTCATCGGCGACGCGCTCCGCGACGCGTTCGAAACCCGGCTGCAGCGCCGGTAAGGGGATATTGTGGCGCTTTTGCAGATCGAGGACCTGCGCACCGAGATCCAGCTCAAGAACGGCGTGGTGCACGCCGTCGACGGCGTGTCGCTGCACGTCGACGAAGGCGAGACGCTCGGCATCGTCGGCGAGTCCGGCTGCGGCAAGACGATGACCGCGCTGTCGATCATGGACCTGCTGCCCAACGGCGGTCACATCGCCGGCGGCTCCATCAAGCTCGGCGGCCGGGAGATCACCGGGCTGGCTCCGGAGGAGATCCGCAAGATCCGCGGCGACGAGATCGGCATGATCTTCCAGGACCCGCTGTCCTCGCTCAACCCGACCCACACCGTCGGCAAGCAGATCGCCGAGGTGGTGATGCTGCACCGCGAGGTGTCCAAGAAGGACGCCATGGACCGCGCGGTGGAGGTGCTCGACCTGGTCGGCATGCCCCGCGCGCGGGAGCGGGTCGAGGAGTACCCGCACCAGTTCTCCGGCGGCATGCGGCAGCGCGTGATGATCGCGATGGCGCTCGCCAACGACCCGAAGCTGCTGATCGCGGACGAGCCGACGACCGCTCTGGACGTGACCATCCAGAAGCAGATCCTCGAGCTCATCGACAACCTGCGGCAGCGGCTGGGCATGGCGGTCATCATGGTCACCCACGACCTCGGCGTGATCGCGGGTCGGGCGGACCGGGTGGCGGTGATGTACGCGGGCAAGGTCGTGGAGACGACCGACACTCCTGCCCTCTACGCCAACCCCCGCCACCCTTACACCGAGGCGCTCTTCCACGCCCTGCCGGAGAAGTCGGCCGAGACCAGGGAGCGGCTCTACTCGATACCGGGCGCCCCGCCGGACCTGGTCAACCCGCCCGCGGGCTGCCGGTTCGCGCCGCGCTGCCGGTACGCCACCGACCGCTGCCGGACCGAGCCCCCGGTGCTCGCGGGCGAGACGTCGGCCCACGTCTACCGCTGTTTCTTCCCGGTCGGGCTGCTCGAGAAGACCGTCGCCGGCCAGCTCGTGGTGGCCGAGCCCGCGCCGCCGCAGGAGACGGTGTCCGCGCAGGTCCCCGTCGTCGGCGACGTCGTGCTGTCGGCCAAGAACCTGGTCAAGGACTTCCCGGTGACCAGGGGAGCGCTGCAGCGCAAGGTCGGCACGGTCAGCGCCGTGGCCGACGTGTCGTTCGACATCCGCAAGGGCGAGACCCTCGGTATCGTCGGCGAGTCCGGCTGCGGCAAGACCACGATCGGCCGGATGCTGGTCGGCCTGGACAAGCCGACGGCCGGCTCGGTCCTGTTCGGCGGCAAGGACCTGGCCCGGTCGAGCGGCCGTGAGTACCGCCGCGAGCGCCGGGACATCCAGTACATGTTCCAGGACTCCTACGCCTCGCTTGACCCGCGCATGCGGGCCGGCTCGATCCTCCGCGAGCCGCTGATCGTGCAGGGCATGGGGTCGCGCAAGGAGCAGCACGCCAAGGTCGAGGAGATGCTCGGCAAGGTCGGCCTGCCCGCCTCGTGGACCGAGCGGTACCCGCACGAGTTCTCCGGCGGGCAGCGGCAGCGGCTCGGCTTCGCCCGCGCGCTGCTGCTCAACCCGCAGCTGATCGTCGCCGACGAGCCGGTCTCGGCGCTCGACGTGTCGGTCCAGGCGCAGGTGCTGAACATGATGCGGGACCTGCAGAAGGAGCTGGGCCTGACCTACATGTTCATCTCGCATGACCTGTCCGTGGTTCGGTACCTGTCGAACCACATCGGCGTCATGTACCTCGGCAAGCTAGTCGAGATCGGCCCCGCCGACGAGGTGTACCTGCGGCCGGCCCACCCGTACACCAAGGGCCTGATCGAGTCGGCGCCCACCGCCGACCCGGAGACGGAACGGTCCAAGGTGCACGCGGGCATCACCGGCGAGCTGCCGAGCGCGATGCACCCGCCGACCGGCTGCCGGTTCCGCACCCGCTGCCCGATCGCGCAGGAGATCTGCTCGACCAAGGAGCCGGAGCTGAAGCCGTACGGCGTGGGGGCGCGGCTGGCCGCCTGCCACTTCGCGCTGCAGCCCCCGGTCGAGGCGACCGAGACCCCGGTGGCGAGCGAGCAGGTCTAGCGGGAACGTAGCCCAACCGAACACATGAGCGGACCCGGCCACCGGCGGCCGGGTCCGTTCGTGCTGTCCGGGGTGGCTGGCAGGCCCGCCCGCCCCGGCGTTAGGGTGGGGTGAGGTGGGTGTGTGAGCTGGCCCTCACCGATTTGCATGACGCATCAACAAGTTTGAGATAGTCTTACGACGTAACGCACTTCAGCGTCGCAGTTGCACAATCATTCCTGGAGGCTCAATGAGCTCGACTGCTGTGGAGATCCCGGGCTACGTCGCCGGCACGTGGGCGGTTGACCCGGTTCACTCCGAGGTCTCGTTTGTCGTTCGGCACATGATGGTCAGCAAGGTGCGCGGCCGCTTCGACTCGTTCGAGGGCACCATCGTCACCGCCGCGAACCCGCTTGACTCATCCGTCACCGCCAGCGTTGACCTCTCCTCGATCAACACCGGCCAGGAGCAGCGCGATGCGCACATCCGCAGCGCCGACTTCTTCGAGGTCGAGAAGCACACGCACATGACGTTCGCCTCGACCGGCATCCGCGTCGACGGCAGCGACTTCCTGCTCGACGGCGACCTCACGCTCAAGGGCATCACCAAGCCGGTCACGTTCAAGCTCGACGTCAACGGCTTCGGCCCCGACGCCTACGGCGGCACCCGGGTCGGCTTCTCCGCCACCACGGAGATCAACCGGCACGACTTCGGCGTCGACTTCAACGGCCCGATCCCCGGCGTGCCCGGCGGCGTCGCGGTGTCGGAGAAGGTCACCATCACCCTGGAGATCGAGGGCGTCCTGCAGGCCTAAGGGCGCAGGCTCGGTCGTCAGTTCACGCGCGCGGCGCGGCCCCTGCGGGTCGCGCCGCGCGCGCGTTTTTCTAGGCCAAGTCAACATCAGTTGGTCGAACGGTCCGTGACTCCGCCCGGTCCGTCCGCCTGATTCCTGCTGCCAGGAAGGCCCTACTTGGAGTGCTTGACCAGGTAGTCGATGTAGAGCGGCCGGAGCGCGTCCGCGACCGGCCCCTCGCCCGAGCCGACCAGGTCCGACAGCAGCCCGGACACCTTCACCGCATCCACCTCGGACTCGCCGTCGTAGCCCTCGAGGGCCTCCGCCTCGGGAATGGTCCGCGCCAGCTCCCACAGGAAGCCGAAGTCGGCATGGGTGAGTGCCCGGTGCACGGCCTTGTCGTGCAGTTCGCGGGACGATAGCGCCTCAAGTTCGGTCTCGGTAGCCACGTCTGGACTCTATAACGTGCGGTAGACCGGCCGGTCAGCGGCGGACCGAGCGGAGCGCCGAGGTGACCATCGGCAGCATGAACGCTCCGCTCCCGGTCTCCGGACGCGACGCCAGGTAGCCGCGGACCCGGCCAAGCACCCGCTCGCGCTCGGCCGGGTCCATGATCAGCACCGCCGAGTGGGTGCGCAGGTCGTCGATCAGCGAGTCAATCGTCCGTGCGTGCGGGTTCGCGAACTCGGCCCGGTCGGTCGGCGTGAACAGCTCGTTGCCGAACTGCTCGGCCCCGAACGCGGTGGCGTCCCGTTCCCGCTGCGAGCGCACCGGCGATCCGGCCCCCTCGGCCACGTCCCGCAGCCCGGCGACCCACTCCACCCGGTCGTCGTCGCTGTTCCACATCGCGCCGAGCGCGCCGCCGGGCGCCAGCACCCGGGCGATCTCCGGCAGCGCCCGCGACATGTCGAACCAGTGCATCGACTGCGCGCACAGCACCGCGTCGACCGAGCCGTCGGCCAGCGGGATCGCCTCGGCCGGGCCGTGCAGCGCCCGCACCGCCGGCAGCTGCCGCCGCAGCTCGGCCAGCATCGCCGCATCCGGCTCGACCGCGGTCACGTCCGCCCCCAGCTCCGCCAGCAGCGCCGTCAGCTTGCCGGTGCCGGCCCCGAGGTCGAGCACCCGCAGCCCCGCCACCGGGCGCCCGGTCGGCTCGACGCACCAGGCCACCGCGTCGGCCGGATAATCGGGCCGGTGCTCGGCGTACGCCGCCGCGACCGCCCCGAACGAAGACCCCCGTCGTGCCCATTCATCCGTGTCCATGCCCACCACAGTAACGGGGGCAGCCCGGCCGGCCCGGTCCGGATTACCCGGCCAGGGAGGCCGGGCGCCCCCGAGATTCCCCGTCTAAAACACATTAAATGGACGGCAACCGGTTCGCGGATAGTGGCGTCTATTAGTCGCCGAACTTTGTCACAACCGTTGATGTCAGCGCTGCGTCTTAATCCCTAGAGGGACGTCGACCGGGGGAATGCCATCCGGCGAGCCCGCCTAATCAAATCGGGAGCGAGACAAATGAGAACGACAATTCGCCGCGCCGCCGCGGCAATCGCCGCCGCGCTTGCGCTCGGCACCGGGTCCGCCGTCTGGGCGGTCTCGTCCGCCTCGGCCGCGCCCGCGGCGCCCGACGCCCTGATACCGGTCTGCACCGCGGGCGACCTCGCGGTCTGGGTGAACTACGGCGCCCGGCAGGGCGCGGCCGGCACCTGGTACTACCCGCTCGAGTTCACCAACGACAGCAGCCACACCTGCCGCACCTGGGGTTGGCCCGGCGTCTCGGCCACCAACGCCAGCGGGCACCAGCTCGGCGACGCCGCCCAGCGGCTCAACTGGTTCACCCCGACCTGGGTGAACATCGCGGCCGGCGGTACCGCGCACGCGCTCCTCGCCTACGGCAACGTCGAGGTCCAGACCTCCGGCTGCAAGCCGACCACCGCCAGCCAGATCAAGGTCTACGCGCCGAACCAGCGCACCGCCGACATCGGGTTCTTCTCCCTCCCCGCCTGCACCGTCGGCGGCAAGCACGTGTACCTGCGCGTCGCCGCCATCCAGCGCGGGACCAACATCTAGCGGTCCGGTCAGCACGGCCGCCCGGCGTCGCGATCGCGCCCGCCGGGCGGCCAGCAGGTCTGCCGGTCGACGAAGCCGCTGTATCAGTACTTGTTCGTCACCGCGATCGAGCCCGGCGTCGGCCACATGCTCTAGGCAGTAAGCTGCCGGCGTGCTCGACACTCGTACCCCGAGCGTCGCCCGCGCCTACGATTACCTGCTCGGCGGCGAAGCCAGCTTCACCGCCGACCGGACCCTGGCCGGGCGTCTGCTCGCGCTCTACCCGCGACTGGGCGACGTCCTGATCTCCTCGCGCACGCAGGCGGCGGACGCCGTCGCCCGCGTTGCCCGCGAGGGGGTGGACCAGTACCTCGACGTCGGCGCGGGCCTGCCGACCCGGCCGTCCACCCACGCGACCGCGCGGGCGCTGCTGCCCGCCGCCCGCGTCGCCTACGTTGACCGTGACCCGCTGGTCGTCGAGCACGGCACCGACCTGGTCCCCGCGGGCGTCCGCTACTACAGCGGCGACCTCACCGAGCCCGAGGCCCTCCTCGCCACGCTTTCGTACCGCCGCGCCCCCGCCGCCCCCATCCGCGTCCAACCCCCCACGCACGTCCAACCCCCCACGCACGTCCAACCCCCCGATCCGCGTTCCAACCCCCCACCCGCGTTCCACCCCGAGCCCAGGCCCAACCCCCCGCGCCGGAGGCCCCGGGCTACATCGACTTCTCCCGGCCGGTCTGCCTGGTCCTCGCGCTCGTCGTCCAGGCGCTCGAGCCGGGCACCGCCCGCGCCGTCGTCGGCGTCCTGGTCAAGGCACTGCCGCCCGGCAGCACGCTGATTGCGACGGTCGGCGCGGGGGACGCCGGGCGGCTGCCCGACGCGGTCTGGCCCGCCGCCGCGACCGAGCCCGACCTGGCCGCCTTCTTCGGCGGACTCGACCTGCTGCCGCCGGGCGTCACCCGTCAGGGCGACGTCCTGTGCGGCGTCGGCGTCAAGCCCTATCCCCGGCGGCCTCATGATCCCGGGAGGCCCCGTGGATGAGCTAGCCCCCGGCGTCTTCGTGGCGACGGCGGAGAAGTACACCACGACGACGACGGTCGTGACCGGCGCCGACGGCGGCTGCCTGCTGATCGACCCGGCGGTCTCGGTGGCCGACCTGGCCGCGCTCGCGGGCTGGCTGTCGGAGCGCGGCCTGCGCCCGGTGGCGGGCTGGTCGACCCACCCGCACTGGGATCACCTGCTCTGGGCGGCCGCGTTCGGCGAGGTGCCGAGGTACGCGACGCCGCGCGCGGTCGAGGTCGCCGCCCGGGAGCGGTCCGGGCTCGTCAGCGGCGTGACCGAATCGGCCCCGGGGCACGACCTGACGTTGTTCGCGCGCGTCGAGCCGCGGCCCGACCGCGAGATCGACTGGGCCGGGCCGCGCGCGGTCGTGTACCCGCACGACGCGCACGCCCCCGGGCACGGCGCGGTGCTGCTGCCCGACGCCGGCGTGCTGATCGCCGGCGACATGCTCTCGGACATCGAGATCCCGCTGCTCGACCTCGAAGCGGCCGACCCGTTCGGCGACTACCGGAGCGGACTTGAGCTGCTCGCGGCCGCGCCGGGCGTCCACTGGGTGGTGCCCGGCCACGGCCACGTCGGCGACCGGGCCGAGTTCACCCGTCGGGTCGACGCCGACCGCGGCTACCTGGACGCGACCGAGGCCGGCGCGGACGTCGCCGACCCCCGGCTGTCGCAGGAATGGCTCAGAACGGAGCACGCCCGGCAGCGCGACCGCCGCCCACGCGCGTGACCAAAGGAGTCCCACCGCGCCGCAACGAAGAGCGCGATGGGCCACCGGGCCAATTTGGTCTACTCGAGCACGAACACCGGGATCAGCCGATCGGTCTTCGTCTGGTACTCCGCATAGGGCGGGTAGGCGGCGACCGACCGCTCCCACCACGCCTCGCGCTCGGCGCCGGACAGCTCGCGCGCGGTCAGCTCGAACGTGTCCGGTCCGTCCTGGACCGCCACCTGCGGGTTGGCCCGGAGGTTGTGCACCCAGACCGGGTTCTTGGGCCCGCCGCCGACCGACCCGACCGCCGCGTAGCTGCCCTCGTGCTCCACCCGCATCAGCGGGGTCTTGCGCACCGCGCCGGTCTTGGCGCCCTGGTTGGTGACGATCACCACCGGCAGCCCGGTGTCGCCCAGCGTGGTCCCGGCGGTGCCGCCGGAACCCTCGTACTCCGTCACCTGATCCCGGACCCAAGCCCGCGGGCTCGGTACGTACTCACCGTCGATAGCCATGTTCACCTCCAACACCCCGAACGCCCGCGCTCTTCCGCCCGGGCGTCAGAGCGCGGGCGGAAGAGCGCGGGCGGGACCGTCGGAGTCGGTCAGACCTTGACGGCTTTCTTCGGCTTGTCCGCCTTCTTGGCGGCCTTGGCCTTCTTGGCCGGCGCGGCCGAGGACTTCGGCGCCGCCGTGGTCGACGACTTCGTCGCCGTCCCCACCGCGGACTTCGCGGCGGTGCCGGCGGCCGGCTTCGATGCGGCCGTCCGCGACGCGGCCGGCTTCGCCGCCGTGCCCGCGGACCTGCTCCTGGTGGTGGTCGAGGTCCTGGCGGCCGAGTTGGCCGACAGCCCCTTGGCGGCGTCGTTGAGCGACGCGACCGCGGTCTCCAGGGCCTTGGTCGCGGTGCTGATCGCGGTCAGCGCCGAGGTCAGCGCCTTGGCCGACGTCCCGGCCTGGGTGGCCGCGGTGTTGAGCTTGGTCGCGGCCGTGGTCACCTTGGTCGCCGCCGCCGAGACCGTGCGCGGCGTCGCCGCGCTCGTCCTGCTCGCGCTCGTCCTGCTCGCGGTGCTCCGGCTCGCGGTGCTCCTGCTCCCGGTCACGGCGGCCGTCCTGCTCGCCGCCGTCCTGCCTGCCCCGTTCCTGCTCGCCGCGGTCCTGCCGGCCCCGGTCCTGCTGGCCGCAGTCCTGCTCGTCGCGGGTCGCGCCGCTGTCCGCGCGCTCGCCGCGGTCGCGGGCTTGGCCGCCGCCGAGCGAGTCGCCGGCGGCTTAGTCGCCGTGTCTGTCGTGCCCGGCATGGTAGCCGTGGTCTTCGTGGGCACTGATCTCCCCCCCGATATGGATCAGTTACGGGGGCGTCATTCCACGGAGCGTAACCTCTTACACCTAATGACCAGGAAAAACAATGGGAAGACAGCGATTTCCGTGACGATGGGTCACTCGTCGTGCCCCGGAAGCAGTCCGCTGACGATCCGCAGCGCCTCCTCCGGCGACGCGCCGCGACCAACCGCGACCCCCACCAAATAGCTCGTCAGCGGCACCGCCAGCCGCACCACGTCATGCGCGATCTCCGAGGTCAGCGCCAGCATCTCGTCCTGCACCGACTCTGGCAGCACCTCCTCCACCGGCACCCCGAGCTCCGTACTGACCGCGCCCAGCCACGCCCCAAGATCAGCCACGCCCCGCACTCCCTCTCACCCAGCCGCCAACCGGCTGCACCCGACATCCAACCGCCGCCAGCGTAATCCGCTCACGCCGACTGCGACACGACCGCCGTTCCCCGCGCCGCATCCCCGCTACCGACAAGCAACCCAGCCGCGTTCCCCACGATGTACCTCTTGTACGTGCGGAGCAGAACGCGAACTCGGCCCGCCACGGTCCGGCTGGGAATCAGGTACATCGTCAGGTCGCCGTCGATGATGAAGAACAGGTCGATAACCTCGGGGTCGTACGCCAGCAGGCGGTGACCCAACCCTTTCCGCGCGTGAGTGTCGGGATGATGCCCGACCGTGGCCATCCACCCGTTCTTAGTTGATGTGGTCGTCGTCTTGACTTGGACTCTGCTGGTTCCAGTGGGCCCGTCTGCCAGGAGGTCATACACGGTGGGCTCAATAGGAAAAGAGACGGCCCAGCCGCGCATTGCGAACCAACTCGCGGCGGCCGCAGGAGCCGCGACGCGGAGGAACCTGAGATCGGGCTGGAGCTCCGATATTTCAGGAAGCGCTTCCGATGGGTCAGGTCCGCGGTAGCCAGGGCGGCTTAGATGGCTGGTATCCAAGCCCAGACGAATGGTGTGGGACTTGATGTGAGGTTGGACGTTGCCACTTCGGGTTGATAGCCCGAGCCTCATCACTACATCCTCCCAGGAGCGCGCCTCGGAGACTGCCTGTCGCAGTTGCGGGTCGGTCCACCTGCGCTTTCCCCGGAAATGGGAGGTGTCGAGGCCGAGCTCGGCGGCCCGGCGGCGCACGATCCGAATGGCCCCGGCCGATTTCGAGCGGTCACCGTAGCCAAGCTGGCGCATCACGGCCTGCCAGTTGGCGGATGCCTCGATGACTTCCGTTAGCTGGGCGTCAGTCCACGTCAGCGGTCGCAAGAGCGGTCGATTCATATTCGCAGAGTAACGCCACGTACCGACATTCCAGCTATGTGTTCGAAAAACAGTCGGGACGGGGAGATTCGAACTCCCGATCCCCTGGCCCCCAGCCAGGTGCCCTAAGCCAAACTAGGCCACGTCCCGCCGCTAGCAGGAATCCCTGCCAGCGGTCATTACCTTAACGCATCCAGGTCACCATCGCGAACCGAGAACCGGATTGCCCCTTCTGAGTTCGCGTCGGCTCCACTGCCGCACGCATGGCCCAGTCGCCAGGCCCCGGCGGGCGAAGCGGTCCCGGACGCGTCCGGTCCCCGGGCCCGGCTAGCATCGACGCGATGGGTAACACCCGACCGCTTCCCCAACCAGAGGCACCGTCCGGGCCGCCCGCGCCCGCGCGCGCCGCGCCAACCCGGCCGCAGAGCCGCGCGCGTCGTTACCTCAGGCGAGCCGCCATCACCCTCCTGGTCCTCATCCTGATCGGGATCGCCGGCGTCGGGATCCTCTGGGTCGCCACCCCGTCCGCCAGCGAGGCCACCCAGCTGGCCGAGGCGCAGGCCGAACAGCACGGCGTTGCCTACCCCGGCCCGCCGGTGCCGTCGAACTTTGCCCGGCCCCTGGTCGCGACCGAGGACAAGCGGTTCTACGCCGAGCCCGGCATCGACGTGCTCGCGGTCGGCCGGGTCGCCTGGGCCAAGGTCAGCAACGGCAGCGACCAGGGCGGCGCCACCCTCGAACAGCAGCTCGCGAAGATGCTCTACACGCCGACCGAGACCGGCCCGACGGCCGAGCTCAAGCAGGTCGTGCTCGCCCTCAAGCTCAATGTGACCTACTCCAAGGCGCAGATCCTCGCGCTCTACGCCGAGGTCGCCTACTACGGGCACGGCTACTACGGGCTCGAGCAGGCGAGCTGCGGCTACTTCGGCCACCCGGCCGCGGACCTCACGCTTCCGCAGGGCGCGATGCTGGCCGGCGTCGTCAACGCCCCGTCCCTCGACGACCCGATCAACGACCCGGTCAGCGCCCACCAGCGGCTCGAGCACGTGATCGCGCGCATGGTCGCGGTCGGCGACCTGACCAACGCCCAGGCGAAGGCCGCCCTCGCCGCCCCGCTCGGAATCGTCCCCCGCGACCAGGCCGGCTGCTGATTTACTTGACCGACGCGGAGGCGAGCTCGCCGGCCTCCTCGCCGCCCTCGCCCGCCACCGGGTGGTTGTTGAACACGAACTTGCGGTAGGCGAACAGCCGGAACAGCGTCGCCAGCCCAATGCCGATCACGGTCGCGATGTTGTACGAGAGCCCGTCCTTGTACCCGAGCCCGTAGTACGCGATGTCCACGATGCCGACCTGGATCGCGTAGCCGACCAGGTTCAGCAGCACGAAGACGACCGTCTCGCGCTTCAGCCCGGCGCCCTTGCGGTGCTTGAACGCCCAGTGCCGGTTGCCGAGGAAGGTCACCACCGTGGCGAGGATGTAGGCGACGGTCAGTGAGATAAGCGGGCCGACCTTCAGCCCGGAGTGCAGCGCGTTCTGCACCCCGAGCTGGACGACGAACCCGGCTAGGCCGACGACGCCGAACTTGGCGACCTCGTGGACCAGCACCTGAAACCGGAAGTAGTAATCGCGGATCAGACTCAACTGGCTCAGTTCCTCTCGCCTGTCGGGTGCCTCGCGTGCCCCCGGTGCGCCGCCAATACCGTCCCCCCAGTTTACGGAGACACTCGGAGCTACCCGGCCGCAGGGCCGAAAATCGTTCGGAATCCACCAAGAATCCAGGTATTCTTGCGCTGGTGCCTGAAGTACTGGTCCGCGCCCGCGGGCTGACGAAGCGGTTCGGCGGCTTCACCGCAGTGGACGGAATAGATTTCGATCTGCTCGCCGGTGAGGCTTTTGGCTTCCTAGGCCCGAATGGGGCCGGTAAGTCCTCCACAATGCGCATGCTCGGCTGCGTCTCGCCGCCTACGGAGGGTGAGCTTACCATTCTCGGCGGTGACCCCGTGCGAGACGGCGCCGCGATCAGGGCGCGTCTCGGGGTGGTCCCGCAGGAGGACACCCTCGACGCCGAGCTCAGCGTCCGCGAGAACCTGCTCGTCTACGGCCGCTACTTCGGGCTCGGCCGCAGCCTGATCGCCGAGCGGACCGATCAGCTGCTCGACTTCGTGCAGCTCACCGAGCGCGCCAACGACATGGTCGACCCGCTCTCGGGCGGCATGAAGCGGCGCCTCACGATCGCCCGCAGCCTCATCAACGACCCCGAGATCCTCATCCTCGACGAGCCCACCACCGGCCTCGACCCGCAGGCCAGGCACGTGGTGTGGGACCGTCTCTTCCGCCTCAAGCAGCGCGGCATCACCCTCATCCTCACCACGCACTACATGGACGAGGCCGAGCAGTTGTGCGACCGCCTCGTCGTCATGGACCACGGCACGATCGCCGCCGAGGGCACCCCGCGCGAGCTCATCACCCGCTACGCCACCCCCGAGGTCCTCGAGCTGCGGTTCGCCCCGGACGAGCAGGAGGCGGCGGCGGAAAAAATCCACGACCTTTCGCCCGAACGGACCGAGGTGACTGCCGACCGCATCCTCATCTACGAGGCTGACGGGGACGAGTTCCTCGAGCGCGTCCACGCGGCCGGGCTGAAGCCGATCACCGAGCTGGTCCGCCGGTCCTCGCTCGAGGACGTCTTCCTCCGCCTGACCGGCCGGACCCTGATCGACTGATGGTGCTCACCACCGAACGCGCCCGCCCCCGGCCGTCGCTCGGCCAGGTCCCCGGCGCGTGGGAGCTGTCCGTCCGCGCGTTCCGCTGCTGGCTGGTGATGTACCGGCGGACCTGGCGGGCGTCGGTCTGGTCGTCGGTCTTCGGCCCGCTGTTCTACCTGGGCGCGATGGGCTACGGCCTCGGCTCGCTGGTCGACAAGAACGGCACCGCCGCCCTCGGCGGCGTGCCCTACGTGGTCTTCGTCGCCCCCGCGGTGCTGGCCGTGCTGGCGATGAACACCGCCCTCACCAATTCGATGTTCCCGGTCTTCGGCGCCATGCGCTGGAACTCGATCTACGTCGCCGCCCGGGCGACGATGCTCCGCCCGGGCGACATCAACCGGGGCCACCAGCTGTTCATCACGATGCGGATCGCGATGAACTCCGCCTGCTTCGTCGTCGTGATGGCCGCCTTCGGGCTGATCAGGTCGTGGTGGGCGGTGCTCCTGCTGCCCGCCTCGACGCTGCTCGGCCTCGCGTTCGCCGCGCCGGTCGCGGCCTGGACGGTCACGCTGACCACCACCACCCCGATGAACTACATCATCAGGTTCGGCGCGATACCGCTGAGCCTCTTCTCGGGCACGTTCTTCCCGGTCAGCCAGCTGCCGGCCTGGATCCGCCCGCTCGCCTACGCGACCCCGCTCTGGCACGGCGCCGCGCTCTGCCGCTCGCTCAGCCTCGGCACCGTCACCGCCGGCTCGGCCGCGATCCACGTCGGCTACCTGGCCGCGATGGCCGCCATCGGGCTGTGGGCGGGCGCCAGGACCTACCGCAGGAGGCTTTATGTCTAGCCTCCCCGAACCCGAGGAGACGTCGGCCGTGGCGGTCGAGCAGGAGGTCCGTTCGACCTCGAATGCCGTTGACTTTTCGTCTTTCCCCGGCGCGCGGGGCCTGCGGCTGATCGAACGGCACGCGCGCTTTTACCGGCGGCTGTGGCTGGTGGTCGCGTCCGGGGCCGCCGAGCCGCTGTTCTACCTGCTCTCGGTCGGCATCGGCATCGGCGGCCTGATCGGCACGGTGCCGGGTCCGGCCGGGCACCCGGTGCCGTACCGGGAGTTCGTCGCGCCCGGGCTGCTGGCGGTGTCGGCGCTGAATGGCGCGCTGAACGACTCGACCTTCAACGTCTACGGCCGGCTCAAGTTCGAGAAGCTCTACGACGCGGTGCTCGCCACCCCGCTCGGCGCGCAGGACGTGGCGCTGGCCGAGATCGGCTGGGCGGTGGTCCGGGGCATCCTCTACGCGGTGCCGTTCCTGATCGTGATGGCGGCGATGGGGCTGATCGTCTCCCCCTGGGCGCTGCTCGCGCTGCCGGTCGCGGCCCTGATCGCCTTCGCCACCGCCGCCGCCGGGGTGGCCCTGACCACCTACATGAGGTCCTGGCAGGACTTCGAGTACGTGGTGCTGGTCTCGGTGCCGCTGTTCCTGTTCTCCGGCACGTTCTTTCCGCTGTCGGTCTATCCGCACGTCATCGGGCTGATCGTGGAGTGGACGCCGCTCTACCAGGGGGTGGTGATCCTGCGTGACCTGGTGCTCGGCGCGCCGTCGTGGGCGCTGCTGTGGCGGGCGGCGTACCTGGCCGCGATCGGCGCGGCCGGGGTGGCGGTGGCCGGCCGCCGCATCGCCCGGCTGCTGCTGGTCTGATTCCGGCTGCCTCCAGGCTCGCGGCGGTAAGCTGCGGGGGTGCTGGGGGAGGGTCGCCCGCGAGCCGTGGACACCGACGACGCTCTTGGCGTGCGCGCAACCCGGCACGACTGGGGCTGCCGGCAGCCCGGCGTCTGGCGGGACCCGGTCGCGTGGACGATCGCGACGCTGGTCTTCTGCGCCTACTACGCGATCTCGCTCTTCCGGTTCCTGCAACTGGCGCCCGCCTCCTGGGACCTGGGCATCTACACCGAGTACGTCAAGCAGCTGTCGCTGCTGCGGGCGCCGATCGTGGACATCAGGGGGCCCGGGTTCAACCTGCTCGGCGATCACTTCCAGGTCGGCCTGGCGGTGCTGGCGCCGTTCTTCCGGCTGTTCCCCTCGCCCGCCACCCTGCTGTTCTTCCAGGCGCTGCTGACGGCGCTGTCGGTGTTCCCGGTCATGGCGGCCGGATCGGCGCTGCTCGGACGGCCGAGCGGACGGCTGATCGGATTCGCCTACGGCTTCTGCTGGGGCCTGCAGCAGATGATCAACTTCGACTTCCATGAGATCGCGCTGGCGGTGCCGCTGCTCGCGTTCTCGCTCTCGGCGCTGGTCCGCGGCCGGGTCCGGGCGACCGCGCTGTGGGCCCTGCCGCTGGTGTTCATCAAGGAGGACCAGGGGTTCACGGTCGCCGCGATCGGCGCGCTGCTCCTGCTCGACGGCGTCCGCGCCCTCGCCGCCGGGCCCGCCGGGCCCGGCGAGTCCGGTTCCGCGCCCTCGCGTCCGGGCGGCCGGCCCGGCCGGCCCGGCAGCATCGGCTGGGGCGCGCTGCTGTTCGGCTGGGGCCTGGCCTGGTCCGTGCTCGCCATCACGGTGATCATTCCGCACTTCAACCCGCTGCACGAGTACTACTACTGGCGGGACGGCGGCGTCGTCGGCGCCAACCACGGCTTCTCGCCTGGCGCGCTGATCGCGCAGACGGCGTCCGGCTGGCCGGTCAAGCTGCAGACCGTGGTCATGCTGCTGCTGCCGACCGCGTTCGCCGCCCTCGGCTCGCCGCTCACGCTCATCGCGCTGCCGAGCCTGGCGCTCCGGTTCATCTCGACCAACTCCGCCTACTGGGGCACCAACTGGCACTACAACGCCACGCTGACGCCGATCCTGTTCATCGCCGCCATCGAGGCGCTCGCCCGGTGGCGGTCGGCCGTCCCCGGCCGCCGCCGCCCGGGCCCGCTCGGCCGCCTGACGGGCGTGCTCGGCGACCGCATCGGCGGACTCGGGATCAGCCTGCGCGACGGCCTGGCCAGGCACGCCGCCCCGATGATGGCGGCCCTCGCGGTCGCGCTGGCGTTCCAGTTCCCGCTCAGCGGCCTCTGGCAGGGCTCGACGTACACGATCAGCCCGCACGTGGCCGCCGACAACGCCGCGATGGCGGTCGTCCCCGACGGCGCGACCGTGCAGACCACCCTCAACCTGCTGGCGCCGCTGGCCGCGCGGACCGACACGTTCTGGATCGGCAACGCGGGCAACCCGCTGACCGAGTACCTCGTCTTCGACGGCAAGGAGAGCGGGTACTCCCCGGCCCCGGCCAACATCCCGGCCTTCATCGCCCAGTTCTACCCGACGGCCGGCTACCAGCAGATCTTCGACCTGCGGCGACGTCTACGTCTTCCGCCGCCGGTAACGCCCGAGGGCGGTACTAGGCTTGCGGGAATGGTGACCACCACGAGGGCGGCAGTCGCGCCAGGGGAGACCGTCGGCGCCCAGGAGCTGGCCGCCGGGCTGCGCGCGGCCGGGCTGGCCGAGGTCGAGACCGCGACCAGGCGGCGGGCGGAGTACTCGTCCGACGCCTCCAACTACCGGGTCGTCCCCGAGGTCGTCGCGTTCCCGCGCAGCGCCGACGAGATCATCGCCGCCCTGGCCGTCTGCCGCGAGCTGAACGCGCCGATCGTCACCCGCGGCGGCGGCACCTCGATCGCCGGCAACGCCCTCTCGGCCGGCCTCGTGCTTGACCTGTCGAAGCACCTCAACCGGGTGATCGCGGTCGACCCGGAGCAGCAGACGGCGCTGGTCGAGCCGGGGACCGTGCTCGACGACATCACCGCCGCGGCCGCCCCGCACGGCCTCCGCTTCGGCCCGGACCCCTCGACGCACTCCCGGGCCACCATCGGCGGCGCGATCGGCAACAACGCCTGCGGCTCGCGGGCGCTGCGGTACGGGCGGACCGCGGACAACGTCATCGCGCTGGACGTGCTCACCGGAACCGGCACCCGCTTCACCGCCGGGCGAGGGCGCGGGCGCGGGCCCGCCGCCGCGGACCCGGCCACGTCGGCCGCGCCGGCCGCCGAGCTCCTGGCCGGCCTGCGCACCCTGGTCGACGAGAACCTGGCCACGATCAGAACCGAGTTCGGGCGGTTCACCCGCCAGGTGTCCGGCTACTCGCTCGAGCACCTGCTGCCGGAGAACGGCGCCGACGTCGCCAAGTTCCTGTCCGGCACCGAGGGCACCCTGGCGCTGACCCTGCGGGCCACCGTCCGCCTGGTCGCCGCGCCCCGCGCCACCGCGCTGGCCGTGCTCGGCTACCCCGACATGGCCGCCGCCGCCGAGGCGGTGCCCGCGCTGCTGCCGCACCTGCCGGTCGCGCTCGAGGGCCTTGACTCGCGGATGGTCGACGTGGTTCGGACCCGGCGCGGCCCGGCGGCGGTGCCCGGCCTGCCGCGCGGCGGCGGCTGGCTGTTCGCCGAGACCGCCGGCGACACGCCCGAGGAGGCCCGCGCGGCGGCCGCCAAGCTCGTCGCCGACGGCGGCTGCCTGGACAGCGCGGTGATCACCGGACCGGCGGCGGCCGCGCTGTGGCGCATCCGCGAGGACGGGGCCGGCCTCGGCGGCCGGACGCCGGCCGGGGCGCCCGCCTGGCCGGGCTGGGAGGACTCGGCCGTGCCGGTCCCCGCGCTCCCGGCCTACCTGCGGGAACTCGAGGCGCTTATGGCCGCGCACGGTCTCGACGGCCTGCTCTACGGGCACTTCGGCGACGGCTGCATCCACGCTCGGATCGACTTCCCGCTCCGCGACCGGCCGTCCGTGCTGCGGTCGTTCACGCAGGACGCGGCGCGGCTGGCCGCCTCCTACGGCGGGTCGGCGTCGGGCGAGCACGGCGACGGCCGGGCCCGCGGCGAGCTCCTCCCGGCCATGTACTCGGCGACCGCGATCGGCCTGTTCGGCGCGGTCAAGCAGCTGTTCGACCCGTCTAACCTGCTCAATCCGGGCGTGATCGTCGATCCGGCCCCGCTCGACGCCGACCTGCGGGTCCCGCTGGCGGCGCCGCTGCGGCGCAACCTCGGCTTCGCCTACGCCGCCGACGGCGGCGACTTCACGTCGGCCGTGCACCGCTGCACCGGCGTCGGCAAGTGCCGCGCCGACAACACCGCCTCCGGCGGCGTCATGTGCCCGTCCTACCTGGCGACCCGGGACGAGAAGGACTCCACCCGGGGCCGCGCGCGGGTCCTGCAGGAGCTCGCGAACGGCTCCCTGGTGTCGTCGGGCTGGCAGTCGCCCGAGGTCGCGGAGGCGCTCGACCTGTGCCTGTCGTGCAAGGGCTGCTCGACCGACTGCCCGGCCGGGGTGGACATGGCCACCTACAAGGCGGAGGCGCTGTACCAGCGGTACCGCCGCAAGCTCCGGCCCGCGTCGCACTACACGCTCGGCTGGCTGCCCCGCTGGGCGGCGCTGACGGCGCGGGCACCGTGGACGGCGAGGCTGGCCAACGCCGCCCTGCGGTTCGGGCCCGCCGCCGCCGCGGCCAAGCGCTTCGGCGGCATCGACGAGCGCCGGGACCTGCCCGTGTTCGCCACCCAGAGCTTCCGCCGCTGGTTCGCGGACCGCCGCCAGAACCGCCCGGACGGCACCGACCGCTTGGGCGGCACCGCCCGCCCGGACCGCCGCGCGCCCGCCCCCGAGCCCGCCCGCCCGCCCGTGCTGCTGTGGGTGGACACGTTCACCAACGCGTTCGCGCCGCAGGTCGGCCAGGCCGCGGTCGCGGTCCTCGAGGCGGCCGGCTACGAGGTGCGGATCACCGCCGGCAACGTCTGCTGCGGTCTCACCTGGATCTCGACCGGCCAGCTGGACGGGGCCAGAAGGCAGCTGAAGCGGACGCTGGCCGAACTCGGCCCGGCCCTCGCCGCGGGCATCCCGGTCGTCGGGCTCGAGCCGTCGTGCACCGCCGCGCTCCGCAGCGACGCGGCCGAGCTACTGCCGGACGACCCCCGCGCCGAAGCCCTCGCAACCGCCGTGAAGACCCTGGCCGAGCTGCTCGCCGGCACCGACGGCTGGACTCCGCCCGACCTGTCCGACGTCACCGGCGTCGCTCAGCCGCACTGCCACCAGCACGCCGTCCTCGGCTGGGACGCCGACAAGAAACTGCTGGAACACGCGGGCGCGACGATCAAGGCGGTCGGCGGCTGCTGCGGCCTGGCGGGCAACTTCGGCGTCGAGCGCGGCCACTACGACGTGTCCGTCGCCGTCGCCGAGACCGCCCTGCTCCCGGCCGTCCGCAAGGCCGCCAAGGCCGCCGAAGCAGGCGACGTCGGCCCCGCCCTGACGGTCCTGGCCGACGGCTTCTCCTGCCGCACCCAGCTCGAGCAGCTGGCCGACGTGCACGGCACCCATCTGGCCGAGCTGCTGGCCGAGCGCCTCCGCCCGGGCACCCGGGCAGGTAAAAGCTAGCCGAGCACCGCCGCCGCGGCCTGGCGCTTCATCAGGTTGTAGATGATCGTCTCCTTGGCCGGGTCGGTCGGCGCGGGCTTGCCGAACCCCACCCCGGAGACCACGAACACGTCCACCCCGCTGGCGGTGAACAGCGTGTCGAGGGTCAGCGCGGACCCGTTCGCCGTCGCGGTCTGCAGGAGCGCGACGGTGGGCCGCCCGGCCACCGAATCGCCCGGCGCGGCCTTCATCCGCATGGTCGTGCTGGTGCTGCTGGTGATCGGGGCGGTGAACGACGGGCACCGGGCCGCGAGCGGGGAGATCCCGGCCACGAACGCCGACGCCTCGGCCGCCGTCGAGAACTGGTAGATCGCCTGGTCGTAGGCCTGGTCGGAGCCGACGATGCTGTCGGAGGCCATGCCCGTCTCGCCGAACCCGGTCGACCCCAGATGCTGGACGAAGTTCGAGCAGCTAATCGTGGCCAGCGGGTACTGGGCCGCACCCGAGGTCAGCGATCCGCCCGAGGTGGTCGCGCCCGACGAGGAGGCCGTGTACCCGGAGGGGAAGGCCGAGGCCGGCAGCAGCACCGACTGCAGGGCGGTGCCGGTCAGCTGGCCCGCGGCGGCGGGCAGCGGCGTCATCGACGCGGTCGGCAGCGACCCGGCCGCCGGCCCGGACGCGGCCGACGTCGGCGACGACGACTGCGACGAGGGGGTGGCGTACGGCGGTCCCCTTGGTCGAGCACCCGGCGACGGAGGCGACCGTGCCCGCCGCGATCGCGAGAACCGCCAGCCCCGGACGGAGCCGGCGCAGGCGGCCGGCGGCAGGGCGGACGCTAACCTCACGCGTGGCAATCGATGGCACTGGGCTACCTACCCTCATTCGGTCCCGAACACTGACAACGTACCCGCCCCGGTCCGCCGCCTTGTGCACGGACGGTGAACCCGGGACTCCAGACGGCGCGCGCCCGGGCCTGTCAGCAAACTCTCCGACGACCGGGGGTGGCGCGCCGTCCCGCGTCCGGAATAATGACGCAGGAACACCGGCGTTCGCCGACAGCGGCGTCGGGCACCAGGGAAAGGAAATGCAACGATATGCCACAGCGAATCGCGATCGTGACCGGGGCCGCCCGGGGCATCGGGGCCGGCACCGCCAAGCGCCTCGCCGCTGACGGACTGGCCGTCGCGGTGCTCGACCTCAACGAGGCCGACGGCGCCGAGACCGTCGCCGAGATCGAGAAGGCGGGCGGCAGGGCGATCGCGGTCGGGGCCGACGTCAGCAACGCCGAGCAGGTCGCCGCCGCGGTCGACAAGGTCGTCGCCGAGCTCGGCGAGCCGACCGTGCTGGTCAACAACGCGGGCGTGACCAGGGACAACCTGATCTTCAAGATGTCCGAGAACGACTGGGACACGGTCATGAACGTCCACCTGCGCGGGGCGTTCCTGATGACCCGCGCGACCCAGAAGTACATGGTCGCCGCCAAGTGGGGCCGGATCGTCAACCTGAGCTCAACCTCCGCCGTCGGCAACCGCGGCCAGGTCAACTACTCCGCCGCCAAGGCCGGCATGCAGGGCTTCACCAAGACCCTCGCGATCGAGCTCGGCAAGTACGGCGTCACCGCCAACGCGATCGCGCCCGGGTTCATCGTGACCGACATGACCGCCGCGACCGCCGCCCGTCTGGGCGTGTCGTTCGAGGACTTCCAGGCCGGCGCGGCCAGCCAGATCCCGGTCCAGCGGGTCGGCAAGCCCGAGGACATCGCGCAGGCGGTCTCGTTCTTCGTCAGCGACGCCTCCGGCTTCGTCTCCGGCCAGGTCCTGTACGTGGCCGGCGGCCCGGTCTCCTAGCAGACCGGCACCGCACCCAACCACCGGGCGAAGACCGAGCGAGAACAGGCGGCACGGCGTTGAGCGACAGTGTGTACACCGACCTAGCGGCGGAAGAAGCGGAGCTACGCGACCGGATACGCGCGTTCTGCGCCCACCATGATCCCGCCAGCACGCCGCGCGATCAGTTTCTCGGCGCCCGGTTCGACGCCGGCCTGGCCGCCGTGCACTACCCGCTAGGGCACGGCGGCCTCGGCCTTCCCCGGTCGCTCCAGCAGGCCGCCGAGGAGCAGTTCGCGCGGGCCGGGGCGCCCGTGCCCGCCCCGGGGCGCAACGTCATCGGCCTCGGCATGGCCGCGCCCACGCTCATCGCGTTCGGCACCGACCAGCAGCTCGACCGCTGGCTCAAGCCGCTCTGGCTGGCCGAAGAGATCTGGTGCCAGCTCTTCAGCGAGCCCGGCGCCGGCAGCGACCTGGCCAACCTGTCCACCCGCGCCATCCGCGACGGCGACGACTGGGTGGTCAACGGGCAGAAGGTGTGGACCTCGCTCGCGCACCACGCCCGCTGGGCGCTGCTGCTCGCCCGGACCGACCCCGACGCCGCCAAGCACGCCGGGCTGACCTACTTCGTCCTCGACATGCACGCGCCCGGGGTCGAGGTCCGCCCGCTGCGCCAGCTGACCGGCGAGGCCGAGTTCAACGAGGTGTTCATCACCGACGCGCGGGTCCCCGACGCCAACCGGCTGGGCGAGGTCGGGGCCGGCTGGCGGGTCGCCAACGCCACCCTGATGAACGAGCGGGTCGCGATCGGCGCCGCCAGCGCCGCCCCGCGCGAGGCCGGCATGATCGGCACGGCCGCGCGCGCGTGGCGCGAGCACCCCGAGGCCCGCACCCCCGAGCTGCACCAGCGGCTGCTCCGGCTGTGGGCGCGGGCCGAGGTCGCCCGGCTGGCGGGCGAGAGGATGCGCCAGCAGCTGGCGTCCGGCCAGCCCGGTCCCGACGGCTCGGCCGTCAAGCTCACGTTCGCCCTGCTCAACCAGGAAATCTCCGGATTCGAGATCGAGCTCGCGGGGGCCGACGGCCTGACCTACGACGACTGGACGATGCGCCGCGCCGGGTCGAGCGACTACGCCCGCGGCCCGGCCTACCGCTACCTGCGGTCCAAGGGCAACTCGATCGAGGGCGGCACCTCGGAGATCCTCCGCAACATCATCGCCGAGCGCGTCCTCGGCCTGCCGCCCGAGCCGCGCACCGACACCGGCGTCCCCTGGAAGGACCTACCGCGATGACGCCCCGCCCGCCCGCTCACCCGATCCCCGGATATGGCGTTCTCGTCGCCCTGACGACGGAAACGCCATATCCAGCCCGCTGCCGAAGGGGCCGGTGCGCGCCATGGCCGCTGATCTGCTCTACTCCGAGACCGAACGCGACCTCGCGGCCGCCCTGTCCGACCTGCTCGCCGCCGCCGCGGCCCCGGCCGACGTGGTCGCCAGGACCGAGCAGCCGGAGACCTACGACGCCAAGCTCTGGCGCACGGTCGCGGCCGAGATCGGCATCGCCGGCCTGCTGATCCCCGAGCCGCTGGGCGGCGCGGGCGCGTCCTACCGGGAGCTGGCCGCCGCCGCCGAGCAGTTCGGCGCCGCCGTCGCCCCGATCCCGTACCTCGGCAGCGCCGTGGTCGCGACGGCGGCGCTGCTGTCGGCCGCGCGCAGCGCCGCGGCGGCAGCGGACGCCGACCCGGCCGCCCAGGGGCCCGCCGCCCCGTGGACGTCCGGCGAGGGGCTCTCCGGTCCAGCCGCGGCCGCCCGCGCGGCCGCGCTCCGCGCCCAGGCGCAGGCGAGTTCCGGGTCCGCCCGGACCGCGCCGGTGTCGCCCGCGGCCGGGCTGCTGCGCCAGCTGGCCGACGGCTCGCTGACCGCCGCCCTCGCGGTGACGGCCACCGCCGCGCCGCGCGGACCGTTCCCGGCCGCGGTCCGGGTCAGCGGGCGCGGCCCGGCCGGCGCACCGGCGGGCGGCGCGGGCATTGGGCGGGATGGGGCGGGCACTGGGCGGGATGGGGCGGGGGAGAGAACAGTCAAGCTCCGGGGCATGGTCAAGGCGGTCGCCGACGCGCTGCCGGCCGGGGCGCTGCTGGTTCCGGCCGAGGGCGTGCCGAACGGGCTGTTCCTGGTCGAGGCGACCGCGCCCGGCGTGCACCGCACCCCGGTCGTCTCGCTGGACATGACCAGGCAGCTGTGCGACATCTCGTTCGACGACGCCGAGGCCAGGCAGATCGTGGTCGGCGAGGCGGCCCGGGCGGCGGTCGACGCGGGCCTGGCGGCCGGGGCGGCGGTGCTCGCGGCCGAGCAGCTCGGACTCGCCCAGCGCTGCCTCGACCTGACCGTGGCCTACGTCAAGGAGCGCCGTCAGTTCGCCCGGCCGGTCGGCTCATTCCAGGCTCTCAAGCACCGGCTGGCCGACCTGTGGACCACGATCACGCTGGCCCGCGCGGCGTCCAGGTACGCCGCCGCCTGCCTGGCGGGCGACGACCCGGACGCCCCCGTCGCGATCGCGCTGGCCAAGTCGGCCTGCTGCGAGGCGGCCGTGCTGGCGGCCGAGGAGATGGTCCAGCTGCACGGCGGCATCGGCTTCACCTGGGAGCACCCCGCCCATCTGTACCTCAAGCGCGCCAAGGCGGCCTCGGTCACCCTCGGCACGCCCGCCGCCCACCTCGCCGCCCTGGCCACCCTGGTCGACCTCCCCGCCCCCGGCGCCTAGCCTCCCTGGACCGCCGTCGCGAAGATGCGTTACCGCTGGTCTTGGCCGTCTTCATCGTCCTCCCGATTGGCGTCGGGGCCCGCGTAGGTTCGCTCCGCCCGGTCGGAGTCGCCGCTGCGCTGGGCGGGCAGGGCGTGCCGTCCGGTCGGCCCGGCCTGGGCCGGCAGGTCCGGCCGGGTCGGCGCGTCGGCCTGACTGCCGGTCTCGGGATCGCCGACTCCACGGGGCCGCGTCTCGGGGTTGCCGGCCGGCGGCTTCTCGGCCGCCTTGTAATCAGCGGTGCCGTAGTAGTCGGCCGCCGCGTAGTAATCCGGCCCCGGCCGGGCGTGCCTGCCCCGCGCCGCGGCGGTGTCCGACGCGAGCTCCGGCTCCGGCTCCGGCGCCGGCGCGGGCTCCGGCTGCCCGGCCTCCCGCCGCTGGCCCGGTATCGCCGACGCCGGCACCCCGGCCCCGCCGAGCGTCGGCCCGGGCGCGCGCATCCGCCGCTGACGGCTCAACCGAGTCTGATAGCTGTCGGCGATGTAGATCCCGACAAGCCAGGCCGCCAGGCTGATCATCGCCACCGCGACGATCACCCAGATACCGAAAGTCGACTGCGTCGTCCGTACCGCTTCGACCATAGCTGGCCCCCCAACCAGCACCATCCACCCGGCTACCTACCCACCTCGCCCACTCAGGCACCCTCAGCGCCCCCCAGGCACATCAACCACAACGCCACCACGCGTCGTCCGCCCCCCTCACCGACCCATGATCGTGGGCCGTTGGGGGCACCCCGCGACCCGAACGCCACCCTCCCGCCTCCCGCGCGTCGTCGCCGGTGGTACGGTAAGCGCTCTCCGGCTGCCGATGCCGACCGGGCGAGCACTGCGATAAGCGTCTACCGACCTCGCGCGGAGTCAACGTACGTCCGGCCCGGGCGGTCGCTCCAGGGCGGCTTCCGGCAACGTTACGGCGATGTGACGGCACCGCCCAAGCGGCGGCGAAGTGCCGGTCAACCGGGCAAACGCGCTAAAACACCGGACATCGCGACACATCCGTGAAACATCGCCGTCCATTCCACCTGCCACGTTACCGATGGCGTAACAAACGGGAAATGCTGGCGAAACCCGCGCATGGGAAATATTAAGCGTTGCATGAAAGCACGCGGAGTGGCCGGGGCGGGACATAAGCCTGGGGGGCGACCCTGGAACCCGAGAGGCCCTTCATAGCAGGTAGCCCTCTGGAGGAGTAGAAAAGTGAGTCCATACGCTTCGTGGCTAGGAAGCGGAGATAACGCCTGGCAGATGACAGCGGCAACGCTGGTCGGGCTTATGTCCATTCCGGCCCTGGCCGTCCTCTACGGCGGCCTGGTGCAGAAGAAGTGGGCGATGAACACCGTCCTCATGGTGTTCGTTACCTTCTGCCTGACCCTTATCGTCTGGGTCCTCTGGGCCTACAAGATGGGCTTCGGCACACCGCTGATCAGCACCTTCGTCGGTGACCCGAGGACCATTCTCGGCGCCAATTCCCTCGAGGGCCAGGCGAACATCCCGCTGCTCAACGGCCTCATGCCGGCGTTCAAGCTGCCGGGCGCGTCGGTCGCGTACTTCCAGTTCGTGTTCGCGGCGATCACCCCCATCCTGTTCATCGGCTCGGTGCTTGGCCGGGTCAGCTTCAAGGCCTGGATGGTCTTCGTCCCGCTCTGGATCACGTTCGCCTACGCGATCAACGCGTTCCTCCTCTGGGGCGGCGGCTACTGGGCGGGCAAGGGCGCGCTCGACTTCTCCGGTGGTTACGTCATCCACCTGGCGGCTGGCGTGTCCGGTTTCGTGTCGGCGGCGATCATCGGCCCCCGGCTGAAGAAGGACCGCGAGCGCGCCATCCCCAACAACCTGATGTTCGTCGCGCTCGGGGCCGGCATCCTGTGGCTCGGCTGGAACGGCTTCAACGGCGGTGACCCGTACTTCGCGGGCTCGGACGCCGCGGCGGCCGTGGTCAACACCAACCTCTGCACGGCCATCGCCATGATGGTCTGGATCCTGATGGACATGTTCTTCTCCTCGGAGAAGAAGCCGACCTTCCTCGGCGGCCTCAACGGCATGATCTGCGGCCTGGTCGGCATCACCCCGGCGGCCGGCTGACGTGAACGGCCTCGGCGCGATCATCATCGGCGTCGTCTGCTCCACGGTCGTCTGGGTCGCCTGGTACACGCTGCCGAAGTACGTCTGGCCGTTCAACAAGGTCGACGACGCCCTCGGCGTGGTCTACACCCACGGCATCGCCGGCCTCCTCGGCGGCCTGCTCGTCGGCTGCCTGGCGGACCCGAACATGATCGAGTACATCGGGCTCGGCAAGACCAGCTCGATCAGCGGCACCGGCGCGTTCTACGGCCACCCGCACCAGTTGCTTGTGCAGTTCCTCGCGGCGCTCACGATCATCATCTGGGACGGCGCGGTCACGTTCGTCATCTGGATGTTCATCAAGTACGTGCTCCGCATCAAGCTGCGCCTGACCGACGAGGAGCTCGCGGTCGGCGACGTCGCGATCCACGGCGAAGAGGCCTACCCGGCCGAGGAGATCTACACCACCAGGCTCAGCGTCACCGCCGAGGCGGAAGCCTCGCCGACGACGGAGGAGCCGAGCCGGGTCAGCGTCGAGGAGTAATCCTCGAGCTCGCGCTACGTTGCGGCCGTAGCGAGAGCGGGCCGTGCTCCCGGGACCGTCCTGGTCCCGGGAGCACGGCCCTCGGCATGTCCGGCGGCGCTGATTGGTTACGGTTATACCGTTCAGCCGACATCGCGCCCCCCGCGCCGCCGCAACCGATGGAGCACCGTGAAACCCGTCATCATGACCGCCACCCTGGTCACCGACGATGGCGTCCCGATCGACGCCGTGCACCTGCCCGCGCCCGAGGGGCGCGACCTGGAGGAGCTGTCACCGCTCGAGCCGCGCCCCGGCCGAGGGGACCTCGCGATCGTGGTGGCGCACGGCTTCACCCTGTCCTGGCAGCGCCCGATGGTGTGGTCGATCGCCGCGCGGCTCAACCGCGCGGCGGGCGTGGTGACCTTCGACTTCCGCGGCCACGGCCGGTCCGGCGGGCTCTCCACCCTCGGCGACAAGGAGGTCAATGACCTCGACGTGGCGGTCAGGTACGCCCGCGGGCTCGGCTACGCCAAGGTCGTCACGGTCGGGTTCTCGATGGGCGCTAGCGTGGTGCTCCGGCAGGCGGCGCTGCGCCGCGGGGTCGACGCGGTGGTCTCGGTCAGCGGCCCTGGGCGCTGGTACTACCGCGGCACCGAGCCGATGCGCCGGGTTCACTTCGCGGCCGAGAAGCGTCTCGGCCGGGCCTACACCAGGCACGTGCTGAAGACCAGGATCTCGCCCGCGGGCTGGCCGGTGCCCGACCCGATGCCGCCGGCCGAGGCGGCGGCGATGATCTCGCCCACGCCGCTGCTGATCGTGCACGGCGACCGGGACGTCTACTTCCCGCCCGAGCACGGCCAGCAGCTCTACGACTCCGCCCGCGAGCCCAAGGAGTTGTGGCTGCTGCCCGGCTTCGGCCACGCCGAGCGCTCCACCGACGACGCCCTGACCGACCGGATCGCCGCCTGGGCGACCACGGCCGTCGCGACCCTGCCCGCGCCCTAGCCCCGTCAGCCGCCGGGCTCCCAGCCCGGCTACCAGCTGGTCGGGACCGGCATCCCCTCGGAGTACCCGGAGGCGCTCTGCACGCCGACCACGGCCTGGTCGGCGAACGACGCCAGGTCGGCCGCGCCCGCGTAGGTGCACGAGGACCGGACCCCGGCCACGATCATGTCGAGCAGGTCCTCGACCCCCGGCCGGACCGGGTCGAGGTACATCCGCCCGGCCGAGATGCCCTCCTCGAACAGTTCCTTGCGGGCCCGGTCGTAGGCCGAGTCCGACGCCGTCCGCAGCCGCACCGCCCGGGCCGAGGCCATACCGAAGTTCTCCTTGTAGAGCCGGCCGTCGGGGTCCCTGAAGGTGTCACCGGGCGACTCGTAGGTGCCGGCGAACCAGGACCCGATCATCACCGCCGAGGCCCCGGCCGCGAGCGCCAGCGCCACGTCGCGGGGGTACCGCACCCCGCCGTCGGCCCACACGTGCTTACCGAGCGACGAGGCCTCGGCGGCGCACTCGAGCACGGCCGAGAACTGCGGCCGCCCCACCCCGGTCATCATCCGGGTCGTGCACATGGCGCCCGGGCCGACCCCGACCTTGATGATGTCGGCCCCGGCCGCCACCAGGTCGCGGACGCCGGCCGCGGTCACCACGTTCCCGGCCACGATCGGCACCGACGGCGACAGCCCGCGGATCGCGCGCAGCGCGATGAGCATCTTGTCCTGGTGCCCGTGCGCGGTGTCGACCACGAGCACGTCGACCTCCGCGTCGAGCAGCTGCTTGGCCTTGGCCGCCACGTCTCCGTTGACCCCGACGGCGGCGCCGACCCGCAGCCGACCGCGGGCGTCCACGGCCGGCGAGTACAGGGTCGCGCGCAGCGCCCCGGTCCTGGTCAAGATCCCGACGCACTCCCCGCTGGCCGACACCACCGGCGCCAGCCGGTGCCGACCCGCGTGCAGCAGGTCGAACGCCTCGGCCGGGGGCGTGCCGCTCGGCAGCGTGAACGGGTCGCCCGACATCACCGCCGACAGCTGCGAGAACCGGTCGGCCCCGGCGCAGTCCGCCTCGGTCACCACGCCGACCGGCGCGCCGGCCGCGTCGATGACCACCACCGCCCCGTGCGACCGCTTGGGCAGCAGCGCCAGGGCGTCGCCGACCGTGTCCGACGGGCGCAGCGTGATCGCGGTGTCGACGACCAGGTCGCGGCTCTTCACCCACGAGACGACGTCGGCCACCACCTCGCCCGGGATGTCCTGCGGGATGATCGCGAGGCCGCCGCGCCTGGCGATGGTCTCGGCCATCCGCCGCCCGGAGACGGCGGTCATGTTGGCGGCGACGATCGGGATGGTGGCCCCGCTGCCGTCGGTCGTGCCGAGGTCCACGTCGAGCCGCGAGGCGACGGACGACCGCCCGGGCACCATGAACACGTCGCTGTAGGTCAGGTCGGTCGCTGGGGAGACATCATGAAGAAAACGCACGTCCTTCATTGTTACCGAATTTTCGAGTACAACAACCAGCCACCCGTCCCGGCGCGGCCCCCGCCCGATCAAAGGCAGATCAAACCCGTCATCTCGAACGGACCGGGTGCGCCTGCCTCCAGCCAGCCGCGCCGTCGGCCGTCGCTAGCCGACCGTGGCCAGTCGCGCCCGGCCCCGCCCGCGCAGGCCGGGCACGCTGCTCATCACGATCCCGCCGAGGATCGCCACCCCGCCGATCAGCAGTCGCGGCCCGGCCGGGTCGGCGAAGAAGACGACCCCGGCCAGCGACCCGACCAGCGGCTCGAGGTTGAGGAAGGCCCCGGCCACCTCGGCCGACACCGCGTGCTGCCCGTAGGCGAACAGCGTGAACGGCACCAGCGTCCCGACCACCGCCAGGCCGACCACGGCCACCAGCGCCAGCGCGCCCGCGCCGCCGGGGGCCGGGGCGTGCGGCAGCCCGCCGGTGCAGATCGCGACCGGCAGCGCCGCGAGGGCGGCCCCGACGAACTGCACGGCGGTGATCGCGGCCGGGTTCTGACCCTCCAGGAGGCGGCCCTGCGCCACCGTCACGGTCGCCACCATCAGCACCGACAGCAGGACCAGGGCGTCGCCGAAGCCGGTGGCGCCGCCGCCGTGGCCGCCGGCCACCACCACGATCCCGCCCAGCGAGAGCGCGAAGCCGGCCCAGGCGACCGGGCGGGCGACGTTGCGGTGCCAGGCGGCGGCGATGACGGCCACCAGGACCGGCCCGGCGCCGATCAGCAGGGCCGTGTGGGTGACGCTGGTCCTGGCCAGGCCGGTGTTCTGCACCAGCACGGAGCCGCCGAACCCGACCGCCCCCCAGGCCAGCACCTGCCAGCGGAACGCCGACCGCAGCGCGCTCCGGTCCACCGTCACCAGCAGCACCGCCGCCGCCAGCGCGAACCGGGCCACGACGAGCCAGCCCGGCGACAGCCAGCCGAGCGCCGCCTTCGACAGCGGCACGCTGGTGCCCCAGGCCACGCCGGCGGCGGCGAGCGCGGCGACGGCGCGCCGCTGGCTGACCGGGGGACGGCCGACGGGCGCCGGGCGGACGGGGGCGGGACTGGCAGGAGCGTGACTGACGGGGGCGATGAGGTCGGGCGCGACGGGGAGACGGGTGATGCTCATGTCCTCCAGCGTGCCGTCGTCCCGGCCTTCATTTGACGATCAAGCACTCTGGCTAAATATAATTTTGTGTTATGGCCATCAAGCTTGATGAAATTGACATCCAGCTCCTCGCCGAGCTGCAGGCCGACGCCGACAAGACCAACGTCGAACTCGCCCGCGTCACCGGCCTGTCCCCGGCCGCGACCCTGCACCGGGTGCGGGCGCTCAAGGAGTCGGGCGTGATCAGGATCGTCCGCGCGCACGTCGACCCGGCCCTGGTCGGCTTCCCGCTGCAGGTCTTCGTGATGGCCACGCTGCCGCGCCACGACCCGCGCTCCGGCGCCAGGTTCGAGGCCTACGTCCGGTCCCTGCCGCAGGTCATCGGGGCGGACAGCGTCGCAGGCGAAACCGACTACATCCTGTCGGTGGTGGCCAGGGACGTGGCCGAGCTGGCCCAGGTGCTGGCGGGCCTGTCCGGCCGCGGCGGCGAGCGCCTGGTGACGTACCTGCGGCTGGCCGAGGTGAAGCCGCCGTCCTCGGTCCCGCTGGGCGAGGCCGAGTCACCAAAGCCCGCCCGCCCCCGCGGGCCGCCGCCGCCGCCCACCTCGCTAGCCGCCGTCCGCCTCGCCTGGGCGTGACTGCACGCCGACCGGCCCGCGCCCGGCCCCGGCTCAGGCGCCTGGAGCCGCCAAGCGGCCGATCAGGCGGCGGCGAGGCCGAAGGCGGCGAACATGATGTCGGCGATCTTGTCCGACATCTCGGCCACCGGCAGCTGGACCTCGGTGCTGATCAGGTAGTTGACGCGCTCCAGCATCATCAGGCAGGCGACCGCGGTGAGCTCGGGG
This sequence comes from uncultured Actinomycetota bacterium, assembly GCA_963836195.1. Taxonomy (GTDB): domain Bacteria; phylum Actinomycetota; class Actinomycetes; order Streptosporangiales; family Streptosporangiaceae; genus Trebonia. Next base: position 487,804 of record CAWIIX010000033.1, read on the forward strand.
GTCTCCTGGTGCTTGCCCGCCGCCGGCCGCGGCCGCGGTCATCCCGGTGGTCATCGCCTCGGCGATGGCGAAGAAGAGCTGCAGCCCCTCGCTGAAGACCTCGTCCGGCACCAGGTCGGCCGAGCTGAGGATCCTGATGACGGTCGCGTGCGCGGCGTAGGCCTGGAAGAACTTGCGCACCCACTGCCGCAGCACCGTCAGCCCGGTGGCGTCGCTGGTGACGACGGGGAAGTCGCCCGCCACGATCTCCATGTCGTGCAGCGCGTCCCGCAGCAGCGCCTTGAACAGGTCTTCCTTGTTCGCGAAGTACAGGTAGAACGTCCCGTGCGAGATCCCGGCCCGCTTCACCACGTCATCGACCCGGACGCCGCCGAAGCCGCGCTCCTCGAACTCGATCATGCCCGCCTCGAGCAGCTTGCGGACCGTCTCCCGGCCCTGCGCCCGCAGCTCGCGATCCTGGGCGGGCGCGCCGCCGCCGAGCGACGGGCGTGCAGCGGCTTGCGCGGGGCGCGCCCGACACCCCGACTCTTGGCGGACCCGCGGGCCGCCCCGGCGCCCTGCTGCCCGATACTTGGCTGCGCGGGACTCTGGTCTGCCTCCTGCGTCATACTCAGAGCGTAGTCGTAGCCACGACAGTTCCTGCGATTACCCGATAGATGCGGCCCATCCGCGCCGTCCGCGGACGCCGGCGCCGACCGCCGCATGAAGATAACAGCAAGAAGCGCGCCGAAGATCGGCCCTTCAGCCTGGCGCGCGGCGGAGGCTTTGTAGAGTTGACCTCACTGTGAGGCTGCTGACCGTTAACCGCCGAGCGAGGCAGGCCGTCGTAGGCGGCGGGCTGGTGGCCGTCTGCGCGGCCGTCGCCGCCGTCGTCGCCGCGCTCTCCGGCGGCCCGCCGCCGTCAGCGGGAGCGCTGTCGGCCGCGACTGCCGCGCGGCCGCGACGGCCACCGCCACGGCCAGCGCCGCCGCCAGCCGCCAGCGCGACCGCGAGCGCGGCCGGCGCCGCGGCGACCCGCCGTCGAGCGCCACCCTCACCGGGGCCACCACCCCCCGCCTGATCGTGCCCGACGTCATCGCCTCGGTGCCGGGCGGCGTGACCGCGGCCGACCTGGCCCGGCTGCGCAAGCTGAGCGGCGTCCGGGCGGTGCTCGCCATCGACGGGGCGAAGATCACCGTCAACGGCGCGCCAGCTGACCGTGCTCGCCGCGGCCGAGTCGGCGCTGCGCCCGTGGACGCCGCCCGCGACCGCGAGCGACCCGCAGGTGTGGTCGGACTTCGCGGCCGGCGACCTGATCACCTACCGCGGCCGCCGGCCGGACGGCGGGACTCGTCAGCGGCAGCCGGTACCCGGTCACCGCGGGCACCAGGACCGAGCTCACGGTCGGCGCGCAGGCGCCGGTCGGGATCTCCGGCGTGGACGGGATCGTCGACGCGGCCCGCGGCCGCCAGCTCGGCCTCGTCCGCAACATCGCGGTGCTCGTCAACGCCCCCGCCAGCAGCCCGCTGACGCTGGTGAGCCAGGTGACGACGGCCCTCGGCGGCAACGCCACCGTCATCCGGCTGGTCCCGGCCGAGGTCAGCACCAGCCTCCCGGTCGACGCGACCCCGTCCACCGGACGGCCGAGCAGCTACCTGCAGCTCTTCCAGGAGTCCGCCGCCCGGTACTGCCCGGGGCTGTCGTGGACGGTGCTCGCCGCCATCGGCCAGATCGAGTCGGCCGACGGCCAGAACATGGGGCCGTCGACCGCCGGGGCCCTCGGCCCGATGCAGTTCCTGCCGTCGACCTGGCGGACCTGGGGCACCGACGGGTTCGGCGACACCGGCACCCCGAACATCATGAACCCCTATGACGCGGTGCCGTCGGCGGCCCGGCTGCTCTGCGCGGACGGCGCCGCCAGCGGCGGCCGGGGTCTGCGGAACGCGATCTTCGACTACAACCACGCGGCTGGTACGTCGACGAGGTGCTGACGCTGGCCGGGGAGTACGCCCAGGAAGGCTAGGCGGCGGTGCCGGCGGCTGAGGCGGCCACCGGCGCGGCGGGCTCGGCCCGGGCCAGGCGGCGCAGGCCGGACAGGTAGATCGACGACGGTGGTGATGCCGGAGGCGGCCGCGAACGCGTACCCCCAGCGCGGCCCGAGCGCGTCGAGGATGAACCCGACCGCGGTCGCGCCGAGCGCCACCCCGACCGAGATGCCGGTGCCGAGCCACGACATCGCCTCGGTCGCCCGGCCCGGCAGCGCGGTCGACTCGAGCAGGCTGTACGCCGGCGATCAGGGTGGGCGCGATCGTCAGCCCGCACAGGTAGATCACGATCGCCAGCACCAGCAGGTTCGGCATCGCCCAGAACGTGCAGACCCCGGCCACGGTCAGCGAGAGGGTGACCGCGAGCCGCTTCCAGGCCGGCGCCCGCCAGCTCCGCGACCCGTACCAGAGCCCGCCGGTCGCGCTGCCGAGCGCGTAGCAGCCGAGGATCACGCCCGCCAGCGGCTTGTAGCCGGACCGGGCGGCGAAGTCCACCGTCGACAGGTCGACCGACACGAACATCGAGCCGAGGAACAGGTACGCGGGCACCAGCACGACCAGCCCCGGCGCCGCCAGGGAGAGATTCCGAAGCGACAGAGAACCGCCCCGGCCCACGGCGGGCACGGCCGGCCGCGCAGTGACGGACGTCACCGGGGGCTCGGTCGCGCGCTGGGCCGCGAACCACAGCGTTCCCGCCAGGCAGCAGATCGCGGCGGTGGCCACCCCGGCCGCCGGGTGCACCTGGGTGGCGAGCAGGGTGACGGCGGCGGGCCCGACGATGAAGCAGAGCTCGTCCGCGATCGACTCGATCGAGAACGCGGTGTGCAGCCGTGACGTCCCGGCCAGCAGCACCGACCAGCGGGCCCGCGCCATCGGCCCGAGCTGCGGCATGGTCGCGCCGCCGACGATCCCGCAGGCGAACAGCGTCCAGTCCGGGAACCGGAGCTGCACGGCGGTCACCAGCCCGGCCACCGACAGCGCGAAGATCAGGCAGATCGGCACCAGCACCCGGTGCTGCCCGAGCCGGTCGACCAGCCGTCCCAGCTGCGGTCGCGCAGAACGCGTTGCCGAGCGCGCTGACCGCCGCGACGGTCCCCGCCAGCCCGTAGCGGCCGGTCCCGGCCGAGATGAGCAGCACCGTGCCGAGCCCGTACATGGACATCGGCAGCCGCCCGATGACCCCGGCCACGGAAAACCGCCAGGCGCGCGGTATCGAGAAAATCTCTGCGTACGGCCGCAGAAAGCCGTGCGCGTCCGCCTCCTCAGCACTCGTCATTGAGGGCCAAACCTCACAAAAACCTCACAAAGTCGGAACATACACCGGGGTGCCAACATGTTTTCCATCCCCGCTGTTCCCGATGATCACCCGCCGGTCGCGTTCCGGCCTGCGGCGCGTTCCTGGTTGGATGGAGGCATGCCGTCTTACGACGCGTTCCTGCTGCTGTCCTTCGGCGGCCCCGAGGGGCCCGACGAGGTGCTGCCGTTCCTCGAGAACGTCACCCGCGGCCGCGGCGTCCCGGCCGAGCGGCTGGCCGAGGTCGCCGAGCACTACTACGCCGTCGGCGGGGTCAGCCCGATCAACGCCCAGTGCCGCGAGCTGCTCGCCAACGTCCGCGCGGCCGGCCTCGACCTGCCCATGTACTGGGGAAACAGGAACTGGCAGCCGTTCCTCGACCGACACCGTGCGGGAGATGGCCGACGCCGGGGTGCGAGCGCGCGATCGCGTTCGTCACCTCGGCCTACAGCTCCTACTCGGCCTGCCGGCAGTACTACGACGACATCGACCGGGCGATCGCCGCGGTCGGCCCGCGGGCGCCGAAGATCGACAAGATCCGCCCGTACTTCAACCACCCGGGGTTCATCGAGCCGTGGGCGGCCGGGCGTGGCCGACGCGCTGGCCACGCTCGACCCCGGGGCGCAGGCGGGCGTCCGCCTGGTCTGCACCGCGCACAGCGTCCCGGTGGGGATGGCCGCCGCCAGCGGCAGCCACACGGCCGGAACGTGGGTGGACGGGCGGGCGGGTGGGGGCGGCTCGGTCGGAGGAAGGGGCGGCCGCTATACCCAGGAGCTCAGGGAAGTCTCAAAACTTATCGCCGAACGGACCCTGGGCGGCTCTCTCCCGTTCGACCTCGCCTATCAGAGTCGCAGCGGCCCGCCGAGCGTGCCCTGGCTCGAGCCGGATATCAACGAGCAGCTGGCGCGGGTGGCCAAGGACGGCGCGTCCGGGGTGGTGGTGGCGCCGGTCGGGTTCGTCAGCGACCACATGGAGGTCGTGCACGACCTGGACGTGGAGGCGGCCGAGACGGCGGCCTCGCTCGGCCTGCCGTTCGCCCGGGCGAAGGCCCCGGGGTCAACCCCGCGGTTCGCCCGGATGGTGTGCGAGCTGGTGGCGGAGCGGACCGAGGGCGCGCCCGCGCTCGCGCTGGGCGACCTCGGCCTCGGCGCGTTCGCGGGCGGGGCGCTCAACTGCCCGGCCGACTGCTGCCGGTACGCGCCGCAGCGGCCGGGACGGCCGGCATGAGCGGCGGCGTCGACATGAACGGCGGCGGCGTGACCGGGGCGCGCGAGCTGCTGGTGATCGCGGTCGGGGCGGCCCTGGAGGCCGGCCAGCTGCTCGCCTCCAAGGAGGGCCGGGTCGAGGTCGCGGCCACCAAGTCAAGCCCGACCGACGTGGTCACCGAGATGGACGGCCGGGCGGAGGAGCTGATCAGGGCGCGCATCCTGGTCGCCCGCCCCGATGACGCGATCCTGGGCGAGGAGGGCGGCCAGGTCGACGGCGCGGCCGACGCGCCCGCCCGCTGGGTGGTCGACCCGCTCGACGGCACCGTCAACTACCTCTACGGGCTGCATGACTGGGCGGTGTCGATCGCCGCCGAGGTTGGCGGCGAGATAGTGGCGGGCGCGGTCTACGTGCCGATGCGGGGCGAGCTGTTCACCGCCGTCCGCGGCGAGGGCGCCTGGCTGGAGTCGACCCGGGGCTCGGGAACGTCGGGCGGGCCGGGCGAGTCCGTCATCCCCGACTCGACCTTCGAGCGGATTCCGCTCCGCTGCCGCCCCGGGGTGCCGCTCGACCAGGCGCTGGTCGCGACCGGGTTCGGCTACCGGGCGGAGCGGCGGACGGTGCAGGGCGAGGTGGTGGCCGCGCTGCTGCCGCGGATCCGCGACATCAGGCGGAACGGGGTGGCCTCGGTTGACCTCTGCGCCGTCGCCGCCGGGCGGCTCGACGGCTACTACGAGCGCGGCCTGAACTACTGGGATTACGCGGCCGGGGCGCTGATCGCGGCCGAGGCCGGGGCGGTCGTGGGCGACTCGCGGGGCGGGCCGCCGAACCCGTCGATGACCGTCGCGGCGGGCCCCGGGCTGTTCGGCCCGCTGCGCGACGCGCTGGCCGGACTGGACGCGGAGCGCGATGGATGACGCAAGCCCCCTGACTGTGTAAGGTGCTCGCGTTGGGCGGAGCAACGGTCCGTTCGATATGGCCTGATTTGAGCCGGGCGCCGGGGGGAACCTTCGCGCGAACCGAACCACTGACCGGCCTGCAGGCAATTTGGATACAGCGCGGAATAGATGCGGGGTATGCGAGGTTTACCAGCGGCCGGAAACCGTCTCGGCGGGACACGCGAGCATCGTCGACCGCGCTGCGTGCGCGGGGGCCGCGAGCGTGACAGAATTCGCCGCCGGAATCGGGCACAACCGAGGCCTCAGGAGCGTTACACCCGCGCAGCATTAGCGCGCCACCTATGGAGGGGGATGGGTCACCACAATGGCTACCGACTACGACAGCCCGCGCAAGACCGATGACGACCTGGGCGAGGACAGCCTGCAGGAGCTGCAGGCCCGCCGGATGGACAAGTCGTCATCGACGATCGACCTGGACCCGGATGACGTCGCCGAGGGACTTGAGCTTCCCGGCGCCGACTTGTCCAGCGAGGAACTCTCGATTCGGGTGATACCGAGGCAGGCGGACGAGTTCACCTGCACGAGTTGCTTCCTTGTGCACCACCGGAGCCAGCTGGCCGAGGACAGAAACGGCCAGCTGATCTGCCGTGAGTGCGCCGCCTGACGGCCGGTACCCGCGGGCGGCCCGCCCGCGGGTCCCAGCCAGTCACAACTGCATCTAGCTAGACTACTTCGCGCTCTCGTCCGACGCCGGGCGTCGCATGGTCGAGCGCACGATGAAGAACCGCGCCGTCTCCACGATGATCCCGGTCGCGACGCCCCAGGCGAGTGCCTCGGGCAACGTCACCTTCGGGATCGGTGAGATCGGTCGGCGGAACCCGCCCGGTGACCTTCTTCCACGCCGCGGCCAGCCCCTTGCGCAGCAGCAGCAGCCCGCCGGTGGTCGCCATCGTCGTGATCAGCGTGGTTGACCCGCCCGAACCCTCGCTCTTCTTACTCATCCGTAGCCTCCTCGCCCCCTTGCGTAATTGCGCAATCATCCCACAGTGTTTTCCCGCTCGCCGCTGTGCTGTCCCGCTCGCCGCCGCGCGCTCTGAGCCGCTGCCTGCTCCCTCGTCGCTCAGTCGCTGCGCTCCCTCGCTCCTCAGTCCGCCGGCAGCGGCGCGCGCTTTGGCTCGCGGGGGAGGGCTCCCTCGGTCCTCAGTCCGCCGACCGGGCCCGCGTCCCCCATCGCGGCCGCCAGCCGGTCCGGGTGCCTGGTGGAGACCAGCCAGTAGGGCACCCCGTCGGACGGCTCGGCGATCGCGATGTAGACGGCCCGCTTGACGTAGGGCCGGAGGAAGAGATGGGCGGCCGGGTCGGCCCGGGGGCCGCGCAGCAGCGCCGCCTGCTTCTCGTCGAGGGCCAGGATCTCGCCCGCCTCGCCCAGCGGGAGCGTGGCCCGGCCCGCCCGGAGCACCCCGCCGGCCACCTCGATGGTCGCGTTTCCCCAGTTGATCAGGAAGATCGCCGCGATGACGGCGAGGATCGCCAGCGTCAGCGGTGGGACGATGCCGCCGGCGATGAACCACGCCTCGGCGCCGAGGAACGCGATCGAGGGGACGGCGAGCAGCCAGTAACTCACCGGCACGAGCAGCCGCTCGCGATACGAACCCATGTCCCAGCCTCCGCGCGTCACGATCTTCAAGTATCTCCGGGGAGGACGACCCCCCAACCCCTCGAGAAAGCGCGCTTGAGCGCGCCGGGGGTACACACCCCACGGTAGTTGGTTAGATGGACTCATGATGGGGCGGGCAGCGAAGCGAGCCGCGCGGTGGAGGCCGGACCGGGCCGCGCCGGCCGGTGCCGAGCCCCCGGAACAGCCCCCGCCCGCGCAGGAACAGCCCTCGCCCCCGCCGCAACCGCCCGCAGCGTCCGGGGACGTCCCCGGCTGGCTCCGGGTCGCCGCCGCCTGGTCGTGGCGGCTGGTGCTGCTGGCGGCGCTGCTCTACGTGGCCGGCCGGGTCGCCTCCGACCTCTACCTCGTCATCGTCCCCTTCGCGGCCGCGCTGCTGCTGACCGCGCTGCTGCAGCCGCTGGCGCACCGGCTGCGGCGGCGCGGCCTCGGACCGCTGGCCGCGACCTGGTGCACTCTGCTGCTCGCGTTCATCCTCATCGGCGCGGCGGTCTGGCTGGTGACCAGCCGGGTCGAGGCCGAGTACCCGGCGCTGGTGAGCCAGGTGAAGCACACCACCACCCAGATCCAGTCCTGGCTGTCCGGGCCGCCGTTCCACGTCAAGACCGGCAACCTGGCCAAGCTCTCCGACAACATCGTCAGCTACCTGAGCAAGCACCAGTCGGTCCTCGCGGGCACCGTGCTGACCGGCGGCAGGATCCTGGCCGAGGTGCTGGCCGGCGCGGTGCTGTGCTTCTTCATCTCGTTCTTCCTGATCAAGGACGGCGACCGGATCTGGGCGTGGCTCACCAGCGGCCTGGCGGCGGAGCGCAGGCGGCGGGCGAACCTGGCCGGCCGGGCCGCCTGGCAGTCGGTCGTCTACTACGTCAGGGGCACCATCGCGGTGGCGGCGATCCAGGCCACGGTGATGGGCATCACCCTCGCGGTGATCAACGCGCCGCTGGTCGCGCCGCTCGCGCTGATCATGTTCCTGGCCGCGTTCATCCCGCTGCTCGGGGTGCTGGTGGCCGGCACCCTGGCCATCCTCATCGTGCTGGCGGCCAAGGGGCTGATCGCGGCGGTGATCGTGCTCGGCATCCTGGTCCTGATGAACCAGCTCGAGGGTCACCTGCTGCAGCCGCAGGTAGTCGGCAAGATGGTGCGCCTGCACCCGCTCGCGGTGATCCTGGTGCTGGCGGTGGCGGGGGTGGTCGCGGGCATCGCCGGCGCGGTCGTCGCGGTCCCCATCACCGCCGCCATCACCAGCGCCGTGCGCGCCCTGCAGCACGACGATAACGACGGCCGCGCGCGGACCGCCGGTGGCGTAATCTCTGGGTGAGCGTTAAGGGAGGCACGGCAGATGACCCACGGCGAGACGGCGGCCGACGGCGGCATCGACGTGCAGCTGGTGCGCCTCGATCCCGGCGTGCCGCTGCCCGGCTACGCGCTGCCGGGCGACGCCGGGCGCGGACCTCACCGCGGCCGAGGACGTCGAGCTGGCGCCGGGCGAGCGGGCGATCGTCGGCACCGGGATCGCGATCGCGCTGCCGGTCGGCTATGCCGCGTTCGTGCACCCCCGCTCCGGGCTGGCCGCCAGGCACGGCGTCACGCTGGTCAATGCGCCCGGCACGATCGACGCGGGGTACCGTGGCGAGATCAAGGTGATTCTGCTGAACACCGACGCGACCAGACCGGTTTCGCTGCACCGCGGCGACCGCATCGCGCAGCTGGTGGTGCAGCGGGTGGAACACGTGAGTTTCCGCGAGGTGACGGCCCTGCCCGGGTCGGCCCGCGGTGAAGATGGCTTCGGCTCGACAGGCGGCCACGCCGGCGGACGGATGCGTCCGGCCGGCGCGGCTACCGGGGCCTAACGGGAGGAGATCGCAGTGTTCGGTCGGCGACGGAACGCCGGTGACCGCGACCTGGTGAGCCAGGAGGCGGATCTGGCGGCGGAGGAGGCCGAGGAGACCGCGGGCGGCGCGCCGGCGGGCGCGGGCCCGGCCGGGGAGACCGGCCCCTGGGACGCGGCCGAGCCGCACTCGGAGCTGCCCAGGGTGGATCTCGGCAGCATTCAGGTCCCGGTCCTGGAGGGAACGGACATCCAGCTGGTCTTCGCCGAGCAGCACGGCGCCTGGGTGACGGTGCGCTATCAGCTCAGCGAACTGCAGCTGCAGGCCTTCGCCGCGCCCAAGCGGGCCGGCATCTGGGACGAGGTCCGGGGCGAGATCGTCAACGAGATCAATGGCACCGGCGGCCGGTGCCAGGAGCGCCAGGGGCCGTTCGGCACCGAGGTCGTGGCCGAGGTCCCGGCCGAGCCGAACCAGCCCGCGTCGGGCGTCCGGCCGATCAGGTTCATCGGCGTCGACGGCCCGCGCTGGTTCCTGCGCGGCCTGCTGGCCGGCGCCGCCGCCGTCGACCCGGCCGCCGCGGCGCCGCTCGAGGCCGTCTTCCGCGAGGTCGTGGTGGTCCGCGGCGACCACCCGGTGCCGCCCCGCGAGCTGCTCGAGCTCCGGCTTCCGGCCGAGGCCGCCGCCGCCCTCGAGGCGCAGGCCCAAGCCCAGGCGCAGGCCCAGCAGGAGCAGGGCGGCGGACAAGGCGAGGGACAGGGGCAGGGGCCAGGGGCAGCAGGAGGAGCAGAGCCGGTTCGCCACCCCGCTGAACCCCTTCGAGCGCGGCCCGGAGTTCACCGAGACCCGGTAGCGGCTTACCCTAGGTAATTACGTGATTACCTAGGGGGGTTCAGCTTGGGCGCGTCGTCTACCCGCGCCGGAACAGCAGACCACGGACGCCGTCGACGAGATCCTGTCCGGCTACAGGGCCTCCAAGCCGCCCAGGAGGCGCTCTACAAGGACCTGCACGCCCACCCCGAGCTCTCGCATCACGAGCACCGCACGGCCGGCCGCGTCGCCGAGGAACTGGAGAAGTACGGCCTCACGGTGCAGACCGGGATCGGCGGCACCGGCGTGGTCGGGCAGCTGGGCAACGGCGACGGCCCCACCGTGCTCCTGCGGGCCGAACTCGACGCGCTGCCGATGCCGAGGACACCGGGGTGGATTACGCGAGCACGGTGACCACGACCGGGCCGGACGGCCGTCAGGTGCCGGCCGCCCACGCCTGCGGTCATGACATGCACATGGCCTGCCTGCTGGCCGCGTCAAGCTGCTGGCGGATCACCGCGACCGTTGGAACGGCACCCTGCTGCCGCTGTTCCAGCCCGCCGAGGAGACCGGCGACGGCGCCCAGGGCATGGTCGCCGACGGCTGTTCACGCGCATTCCGGTGCCAGACGTGGCACTGTCCCAGCATCTGCTGCCCGGCATCGCGGGCACCGTCGGGACCTGCCCCGGTCCGTTCATGTCGGCCGAGGACGGCATCGCGATCACCGTCTACGGGCGCGGCGGCCACGGCGCCCTGCGCAGAACACCGTCGACCGGTGGTGCTGGCGGCGATGATCATCGTCCGGCTCCAGACCGTCGTCTCCGCGAGGTCACCCCGGGCGACACCGCGATCGTGACCGTCGGCGCGGTCCAGGCCGGCGCGCGGGGGAACGTCATCGGTGACCATGCCGTCCTCCAGCTCAACATGCGCAGCTACTCCGAGCCGACCCGCCAGCGCATGCTCGACGCGATCAGGCGATCGTGCGCGGCAGTGCAGGCCTCCGGATCGCGCGGGAGCAGAGTTCGAGACGGTCGCAGCTTCGCGCTGCTCGACAACGACACCGCTGCACCGACGGGTGGCGGTCGCGTTCACGCCGCTTGGCCGCAGCGCGCTCGACCTCCGAAGCGACGGTCAGCGAGGCTCGGCGTCCCCGCCGGGCGCCGTCCTCGGCCGGGCGCGCGGCGGCTACTCGCGCGAGAGGCGCAGGGCGGCGGACAAGGCGGGGGACCGGGGCAGGGGCAGCAGGGGCCGCAGGAGGAGCAGAGCCGGTTCGCCACCCCGCTGAACCCCTTCGAGCGCGGCCCGGAGTTCACCGAGACCCGGTAGCGGCTTACCCTAGGTAATTACGTGATTACCTTGGGGGGTTCAGCTTGGGCGCGTCGTCTACCCCCGCCGGAACGGCGACCACGGACGCCGTCGACGAGCTCCTGTCCGGCTACGCGGATCTCCAGGCCGCCCAGGAGGCGTTCTACAAGGATCTGCACGCCCACCCCGAGCTGTCGCATCACGAGCACCGGCGGCTGCAGGACCTGCCGTCCAACCATTCGCCCAAGTTCCTGCCGCCGCTCCAGCCCACCCTCCGCACCGGCACCGAGGCCATGGTGACGGCGGCGAGGGCGTGGCTCGGGCCGCACTGACGAACCTATCCGCCCGTCCATCCGCGGCCCAGCACCAGCGATCCCGGGCACCCAGCACCACCGATCGGAGAGCCGGCATGGACACCAGAGAACATCCGCTGACACCGCTGGCCGCCATCACCGCAGGCCTGCTGTCCGGCGTGGTCGGGACCGCCGCCATGGACGCCGTGCTCTACGCCCGCTATCGCCGCGGCGGCGGCCAGGAAGCCCCGCTGGGCTGGGAATTCCCGCCGACGGAAAACTGGCAGCAGGCGTCCGCCCCCGGGCAGGTCGCCCGGCGGGTCATCGAGGGCTTTACCCAGCGACCGATCCCGGACCGCTGGGCCCGGCTCACCACCATCGCCGCCCACTGGGCGTTCGGGGCGGCGTCGGGCGCCGCCTACGGCGTGGCGGCCGGGTCGCTGCGGCGGCCGAGGCCGCAGGACGGGCTGCCGTTCGGCGCCGCGGTCTGGGCGCTCGGCTACGTCGTCCTGCCGCAGGCGGGCCTGTACGAGCAGATCTGGAAGTACGACGTCGAGACGCTGGCCAGGGACCTGACCGCCCACCTCGCCTACGGCGTAACCACCGCCACCGCCTTCTCCCTGCTCGCCAGGGTTCGCTAACCGTCTCCGTTACGCGCCTCCGTAACCCGCCTCCGTAACCCCGCCTCCGTTACGCGGCTCCGTAACCCGCCTCCGTTACGCGGCTCCGTAACCCGCCTCCGTTACGCGGCTCCGTAACCCGCCTCCGTTACGCGGCTCCGTAACCCGCCTCCGTTACGCGCCAAATGCGCGTTTGGGCCGGCAAGAGTGAGCCCAAACGCGCATTTGGCTGGTTTCCGGTTTGCCTCGGCGGATCAGTCGGCCGAGAAGAGGTTCTCCAGCTCGCCCTCGACGTCCTCGGTGGTGACGAAGAAGAGCTCGTCGCCCGCCTGCAGCGGGTCCTCGGACTGGGGGACAAGCACCCGGCCCTCGCGCAGGATGGCGACTAGGGCGGCGTCGGCGGGCCACTCGATCGAGCCGACCTGCTGGCCCGCCAGCGGCGCGTCCGCCCCCAGCGTCAGCTCGACCAGGCTCGCCTCGCTGTGCCCGAAGGTCATCAACCGCACCAGATCGCCCACGCTCACCGCCTCCTCGACCAGCGCCGACAGCAGGCGCGGGGTCGAAACGGCGACGTCGACGCCCCAGGACTCGTTGTAGAGCCACTCATTGCCGGGGTGGTTGACCCGCGCGACCACCCGGGGCACGCCGTACTCGGTCTTGGCCAGCAGCGAGACCACCAGGTTGACCTTGTCGTCGCCGGTCGCGGCGACGACCACGTTGCACCGGTCGAGGCCCGCGTCGTCGAGCGAGCTGATCTCGCACGCGTCGGCCAGCAGCCACTCGGCCCGCGGCACGCTGTCCACCTTGATCGAGGACGGCTTCTGGTCGATCAGCAGCACCTCGTGGCCGTTCTCAAGCAGCTCGCGGGCGATGGACCTGCCCACGGCGCCAGCGCCGGCGATGGCGACCCGCATCAGTGCTCACTCCCGTCACGCGTGGCAAACGCGGCCATGACCCGGTCGAGGTCGCTCTCCCGGGCGATGACGTGCACGACGTCGCCCTCCTGGAGCACGGTGCCGATCTGCGGCACGACCGCCTCGCCGAGCCGGTCGATATAGGCGACGCGCGCGCCGGCCGACATCTCGGCCAGCTTGATCGGCTCGCCGATCCACTTGGGCGACATCGTCACCTGGGTCAGCACCAGCTTGCCGGTGGCGTCGCGCCAGAGCGGCTCCGTGCCGCCGCCCGGCAGCAGCTTGCGCAGCATCTGGTCGGCCGTCCAGCGGACGGTGGCGACGGTGGGGATGCCGAGCCGCTCGTACACCTCGGCCCGCCGCGGGTCGTAGATCCGCGCCGCCACCTGGCGGACCGCGAACGTCTCGCGGGCGACCCGCGCCGCGATGATGTTCGAGTTGTCGCCGCTGCTGACCGCCGCGAAGCCGTCGGCCCGCTCGATTCCGGCCCTCGCGAGCACGTCGCGGTCGAACCCCACCCCGGTCACCCGATCGCCCTTGAACGACGGGCGGAGCCTGCGGAAGGCCTCCGGGTCCTGGTCGATGACGGCGACCGTGTAGCCGCGGTCCTCTAGGATGTGGGCGAGCGTCGAGCCGACCCGCCCGCAGCCCATGATCACGATATGCACGACCCGTCCTTTCACGGTGCGTCATCGCTTGGTCGGGCGTCCGGCTTCGTTACCGGCGCCTCGCATAGCGCCCCGGTAAAGGTATGCCCTCACGTGGGCGGACGCCATCCCGGGGGAAGGAGAATCGGGTGTCTGATGTTGAGCCGGCCTATGCGGTGGGCCAGACCGTCGAGGTCACGACCGTGGACGTCGCGCAGGGCGGCTGGTGCGTTGCCAGGCCCGACGGCCTGCCGGTGCTGTTCGTGCGGCACGCGCTGCCCGGCGAGCGGGTCCTCGCCCGGGTGACCGAGGTCACGTCCCGGTTCGCCCGGGCCGACACGATCGAGGTCCGCGAGGCCTCGCCCGACCGGGTGGAACCGCCGTGCCCGAACGCGCACCCGGGCGGCTGCGGCGGCTGCGACTGGCAGCACGCGTCGCTGCCCGCTCAGCGCGCGCTCAAGGCGGCCGTCATCGCCCAGCAGCTGCGCCGGGTGGCCGGCCTCGAGCTCGACGGCGAGATCACGGTCGAGGCGTTGCCAGGCGACGAGGCTGGTGCCATTCAGCCCGCCGCCACCGCCGAGACCGCATCGGCCGCCGAGGCGGGGCAGCCAGGCCTCGGCTGGCGCACCCGGGTCCAGTTCGCGGTCCGCCCGGACGGCCTGGCCGGGCTCCGCGCGCACCGCTCGCACGAGGTCATCGACATCGGGGACTGCCCGATCGCGCACCCCGCCATCCGCGATCTGGGCCTGCTTGACTACTCCTGGGAGGGCGCGGGCACGGTCGAGGCCGCCGCCGGCAGCCCGGAACAGGGGCACCAGGACCGCGTGGTCATCCTCACCAGGGCGGGCCGGGCGCCGCGCGGCCGCCGGGCCCCCGGTTCCGTGCCTGGCCACGCTGCGGCGCGCGATGAACGGGGGAGAGACACCCGGGTCCGTTCGGAAGCCAAGGCGGTTGAACTTTTCCCGCAGGACGCCGTGGACTCGGTCGAAGCGGAGTCGGTGCTGATCCGCTCCGCCCACCGGCTCACCCCGGTGCGCGGGCGTCAGTACTTGACGCAGTTCGCGGCCGGCCGGCACTGGCAGGTCAACGCGGGCGGGTTCTGGCAGGTGCACCCGGCCGCGGCCGACACGCTGAGCGAGGCCGTGGTCAGCGCGCTCGAGCCGAAGCCGGGCGACAGCGCGCTCGACCTGTACGCCGGGGCCGGGCTGTTCGCCGGGGTGCTCGCCCCGCTGGTGGGCGCGGACGGCTCGGTCACCGCGATCGAGTCCGACGCCGCCGCCGTGCGGGACGCGCGGGCCAACCTTGACGTTTACCCCTGGGTGGCGGTGCACAGGAACGACGTGGCGCTGGCGGTCGCCGACCGCGGGCTGCCGCAGGCCCGGCTGGTGGTGGCCGACCCGCCGCGGGCCGGGCTGGCCCGCGAGGTGGTCGACTACCTGACCGGGGCCAGCGGGGCCGAGCGGTTCGCCTACGTCTCCTGCGACCCCGCCACCCTCGCCCGCGACCTCGGCCTGCTGATCGCGGGCGGCTGGCGGGTGGACGGGCTGCGGGCGTTCGACGCGTTCCCGATGACCCATCATGTGGAGTGCGTCGTCACCCTCAGCCGCTGAGCGAGGCCGCCGGCGTGGGCTAGGAGGCCTCGCGGAACCCCTTCGGGATCGGCGCGGTCAGCTCCCTGAGGTTCGCGCGCGTCGGCGGCAGCCAGCGGAAGTCGATCGTCAGCGTCCCGGCGTCCTGCTTCTCGGTCCCGCCGACGGTGAGCTGGACCCGGCCCGTCAGCCGGACCGGCAGGTAGCTGCTCGGATCGACCCAGATCGTGGCACCGGCCGCGGGCCGGTGCCCGGTCAGCTTGATCGCGTCCACGCCGTCGACCCACTGCCGCCCGGCGACCGTGAACTCGCCGCACGTGAGCCCGGCCCGAATGATCTGCTTCCACTCCGCCGCTGTCCTCTCGTCCGCCGCGAACGCCGACGGGAGAATGCCCTCGCACCGGTTGTTCCCGGCCGAGGGCCGGGGCAGCTCCGAGGCGGGGACGCTGACGCTCATCCAGGTCCGACTCGGGTAGTGGACCGAGATGATCGCCCCCCGGCCGTCCGCCGGTCGGGCCGAGTTATCGACGATGGGCTGGCCGACGCTCGACTCGATCAGCTGCCGCGACAGGTCGCCGAACTGCCACCCGACCACCCGGTCGGCGAGGAACCCGATGGCGCCCGCCCCGCCGTAGTGCGCGCTGGTGGAGACGATCGCGTTGGTTGCGGCCAGCGCGGAGCTGACGTGATTCACCACATACGCGGTGGTCTCGATCGGACCGGCGCCCGACGTCCCCGCCGTCAGCGCGAACCCGGCCGTCGTCCCCGCGACGGCGGCGGCCGTCCCGGTCGCGGCGACCGCGAGCGCGGTCCGGCGGCGGCTCTTGGCGTACCGCCGGTGCGCCTCCCGGACCAGGCCGGGCCGGGGGCGCACCTGGACCCGCCCCATGTCGGCCCGGAGTCGTTCCTCGAAATCGATGCTCATGCCATTCTCCCTGTCGGTTGCGGGGTGACGTCGGGCTCGTCGGGGGCGCTGCCCGGGCGGTCGCCGGATTCGTCGTCGGCGCCGTCCGCGGCGTCGCTGGTGAGATTGCTGAGCTCACGGAGCCTGCGCAGGCCCCGCGAGCACGCGGCCTTGACCGTGCCGACCGAGCAGCCCATGGCCCGGGCCGCTTCCGCCTCGGACAGGTCCTCCCAGTACCTGAGCACGACCGCGGTCCGCTGCCGGGGCGGCAGCGCGCTCAGCAGCCGGATGATCTGATCGCGCTGGTCCACCGCGTCGGTGCCGTCGGGCACCGAGGCCGGGTGGCCGAGCAGGCGCAGCCGCGCGCGCCAGGCCCCGTTGCGCCGCCAGCCGTCGGCGGCCAGGTGATACAGCGTCCGCCGGAGGTACCCCTCGGGGTCGCCCCGGATCGTCCGCCAGCGCCGGAACAGCCGCTCGAGCGCGGCCTGGAGCAGATCCTCGCCATCTGCGCGGCTGCCCGCGAGCAGCACCGCCGTCCGCAGCAGGTGCTCGCCCCGGGCGGCGAGGAGATCCTCGAGCACCGCGACCGGCTGGGCGGCGGCGTCATCCGGCCGCGGCCCAGGGCCGTCTGCACTTTCCGCATCCATCCGGTTCCTCTCGTCTCGTCACCGTCGCACACCAAGTACGAGTGAGGAGACCGCAAGGTTGACCGGCGGTAAAAGCAGGAACGCGCTAACGCTACGGCGCGTCGGGCGCGTCCGGGCCGCTGGCCGGGCTGCCCGGCTTGCCCGGTGAGCCGACCACGTAGTAGCCGAGGCCGGGATACCGGATCAGCAGGCCCTCGTCCACGAGCACGTTCAGCGCCTTGGAGCAGGTCTGCCGGGCGTGGCCGGATTGCTGGCTGAGCGTGGTGATCGACGGGGTAGGCGATCCTGGGGGATATGTCCCCTCCGCGATCGCCTTCCGCACGTCAGCGGCGAGGCGCACGTACGCTCTTGGGTCTGATTCGTCACCTATCGACATTCTCGTACCGTACTCGATTGGCAAAGTTGCCAATCGCAACGTTTCGACAGTAGTCGACCATTCCCGTGATGCTGTATGCTCGCTCCCATGTACCTATGGAGTCTGCTCGGCTATGACATCGTGGCGGGTCCGACCTCGCACGGCGTCTGCTCCGACGCGGCCAGCGCGATGCGCATGGGCGAGCCGCGAGTGAAGGACGGCAGTGTCTTTCTCTGCATCGTCGAGGAGGTCCGCCTGCGGATCTCCGTCGGCGGCCTCGAGACCACCTACCAGGGGACCGGCCGGTACTTCATCGGCCGCCGGACCCGGTCCGGCGGGGTCTACTGGGAGGCACTGACGCGGACCGTCGATCCGGCCGAGGTCTACCGCATCACGGGCCTCCCGCTCTGGATCGCGCAGGAGCTGGCCGACCGGGGCTAGGCGCGCGCCGAGGTCGTTCGCCCGCTATGCCACGATGGGATCCATGCGACTTCGGATCTTCACTGAGCCTCAGCAGGGCGCCAGTTACGGCACGCTCCGGCGCGTCGCCAAGGCGGCCGAGGACCTTGGCTTTGACGCGTTCTTCCGCTCCGACCACTACCTGAGGATGGGCAGCGGGTCGGGCGAGCCCGGTCCGACCGACGCGTGGGCGACGCTCGCCGCGCTGGCCGTCGAGACCTCCACGATCAGGCTCGGCACGCTGGTCACGGCGGCCACCTTCCGGCTGCCGGGGCCGCTCGCGATCACCGTCGCGCAGGTGGACGAGATGAGCGGCGGCCGGGTCGAGTTCGGCCTCGGCACCGGCTGGTATGACGGCGAGCACCGGGCCTACGGCATCCCGTTCCCGCCGCTGAAGGAGCGGTTCGACCGCTTCGAGGAGCAGCTCGCGATCATCACCGGCCTGTGGTCCACCCCGATCGGCCAGACGTTCTCCTACGACGGCGGGTACTACTCCCTGACGGACTCGCCCGCGCTGCCCAAGCCGGTCCAGCGGCCGAAGATCCCGGTGATCGTCGGCGGCGGCGGCGCGCGCCGGACCCCGGCCCTCGCCGCGCGCTACGCCGACGAGTTCAACGCGGCCTTCCGGCCCGCGCCGGACGTGGCAGTGGCCGTCGACCGGGTGCGGGAGGCGTGCGCCGCCGAGGGCCGCGACCCGGCCTCGATGATCTTCTCCACCGCCCAGGTCGTCTGCTGCGGCAAGGACGAGGCCGAGATCGCCCGCCGCGCCGCCGCGATCGGCCGTGAGCTGTCCGACCTGCGCGAGAACGGCCTCGCGGGCTCGCCGGCGGAGATCGTGGACAAGCTCGGCACGTTCGCCGAGGCCGGCGCCACCACCGCCTACCTGCAGATCCTCGACCTAGCCGACCTCGACCACCTCGACCTGCTCGCCTCTCAGGTCCTGCCCCAGCTCTAGCAACCCGCCCCGCCGCGGACCGCCGCCTGTCACCTACGCCATCGACACCGATAGACGCCGATAGACGATGTCGATGGCGTAGCCGACAGACCCGGATTCCTGTCGATGGCGTAGCCGACAGGAATCCTCGGGCGCCGCCGAAATCTCATCATTTGAACCCGCTGGGCCCGTTTACACAGGGCCGAGCATCGACGTTGACCTGGCGATTCGGGACAGAATGGTGCTAACGGTCGCCCGGGTGCCTACGATCGATGATGTGGCAAGGTTCTCTGGGGGGCGGCGCGGGCGTCGGGGGTCGGGCGCCGAAGACTGGCCTGATGACGAAGGCGGGGCTGATACCAACTCCTGGGACGGCGGGGGCGCCGGTCCAGGAGGCGATGCCGGGTTGGCGGGGAACGAGGGTTCGGGGTATCGGGGTTCGGGGTTTGCCGGGAGTCCTGGTTACGACCGCGTGAGCGGCGGACCGATCCCGGCCGGCGGCCCAGCGCCCGCGGCCCCCGGATTCACCGGCGGGCCCGGTTTCGCTGGCGAGCCTGCCGGGCGACCGCGACCAGGCGATGGTCGCGCTGGTGGCTACGGACCTGGCGGGCAGTCCGCGCCGCTCGCCGGGCCGTTCGCGGCCCAGCAAGCGGCCGCCCAGCAGGCGACTGCGCAGCCTCCGGGCCAGTTTCCCGGACGACCGCAGGGCGGCGCGCCGGGGGGCGGTGGGCAGTACGGCGGCCAGCAGCACGGCGGCGGCAGGTCCGGCGGTCCGCCGCCTGGCGCGTCGTATGCGGCTTCGCCCCCGGGCAGAGGGCCGGACGGCGGCGCGCGGTACGAACGGGGACCGGACGGCGGTCAGTACACCCCCGGGGGGTTTCCCGGCGACGGCCAGATGCGCCCAGGACAGCCGGGCGCAGCGCAGCCCGGCCCCGGACATCCGGGCGGCGGACCTTTCGCCGAACAGCCACGTCCGGGGGCATTCGGCTCGGCGCCTCAGTTCCCAGCGTCTCAGTTTCCGGGGCCTCAGTTTCCCGGACAGCAGTTTCCCGGACAGCTTCCAGGGCCGCAGGGACCGGGCCCGCAGGGACTGGGCCCGCAAGGACCGAGCCCGCAAGGACCGAGCCCGCGAGGGCCAGGGCCGCAGGGGCCAGGACCGTTCAACGGCGGCCAGAACGGCGGTGGCTTCCCCGGCCCTGGTCAGGTTCCCGTAGCCGGCGGCCCCGGCGGGCAGGGTGCGCCCGGGTTTTACGGGCCGGGAGTCCAGGGCGGCATGCCGCCCGGCTACCCGGGCCAGCAGCCGGGGCAGTTTCCTGCCGGTCCTCCGATGCAGTCGGGACCGTTCCCGGCGGGCGGATCGTTCCCGCCCGGGATGCCCGCGCAGGGCCAGTTTCCGCCCGGGTACTCAGGCCCGGGCGGACCCGTCGGCCAGCAGCAGAGCGGACCTGGTCCCGTTCCGCCCGGGGCGCTGCCGCCGGGGCACGCTCTGCCCCGGGACAGCTTGCTCCGCCGGGGGGATTCGCCGGACCCAACGCGTTCGCCGGGCCCGGTGTGTTCCCCCCACCGGGACAGTTCGCTCCACCGGGACAGTTCGCTCCACCGGGACAGTTCGCTCCACCGGGACAGTTCGCTCCACCGGGACAGTTCGCTCAGCCCGGTCAGTTCGGTCCGGGCGCCCTGCCCGGCGAGCCGATGCCGGGCGGGCAGTTCCGCGCGCCCCAGTACGGCCCGTCTGGCCCGTCTGGCCCGTACGGCCCGTACGGGCCGTACGCACCGGCCGGTGATTTCGCGGCGCCCGGCCAGGTCCCAGTGGACTGGCCGGGCGCCGGACCGGTTCCGCCCGGCGGGTTCCCGGCCGGGCCGCCCGGGCCGGGACCGCTCGCCTCGGGGCCCGCGTGGGCCGGCCGCGACGTCGGTCCGGCCCCGGCCGACCCTTACCAGAGTCAGGGCGCGTTCGCCGGCGCCTACGTCCCGGATGGCGCCGGGTCGGTTCCCCACCTCGACGCCGATGGAGAGCGGGTCCTGACTCCCACCACCATCTACGCACCCGGCAGCCTGATCGTCACGCCCGAGGGCGGCGAAACCGATCCGGCCGCCCGGCCCGCCGATGGCCCGGCTGGCGGCGGTCCGGGATATGGCGCGCCGTACGGACACGCGCCGGGCCCGACCCAGGACCCTTACGCAGCCCAGGGGCCGCTCTCCGGCCCCGGATACTTCCCCGCCGATGGCGCATTCGCAGGTCACGGGGGTGCCCCGGCCGCCGGTGCGTTTCCAGGACCAGGTCAGTTCGCAGGCCAGGGCGGTTTCCCCGGACCTGGCGCGCCAGCACCTGGCGGACCAGGACCCGGTGGACCGGCACCCGGCGGATTCGGGCCGGGAGGATTTGCGGGGCCCGGCGGGGCCACCGGGCCCATGCCAGGAAACGGCCCTGTTCCCGGATACCCCTCGGCACCTGGGTACGCCACCTCCGGAGGTTTCCCGGGGCCGGGCGGTTACGGCCCGCCCGGGCAGCCGGGCCCGTACGGCGCCCAGGGCCAGCCAGGTCCTTACGGCCTGCAGGGGTCTCCAGGGCCGTACGAGGCGCAGGGCCACCAAGGTCAGTTCGGTCCCCAAGGTCAGCCCGG
Organism: uncultured Actinomycetota bacterium; assembly: GCA_963836195.1. Classification (GTDB taxonomy): domain Bacteria; phylum Actinomycetota; class Actinomycetes; order Streptosporangiales; family Streptosporangiaceae; genus Trebonia. The sequence goes on from CAWIIX010000033.1 coordinate 508,829, forward strand.
GCCGTACAGCGCCCAAGGTCAGCCTGGACCCTACAGCGCCCAAGGTCAGCCCGGCCCGTATGGCGCCCAAGGCCAGCCTGGTCAGTTCGGCCCGCAGGGCCAGCCAGGCCCCTACGGCATGCAAGGATCGCCAGGCCCCTATGCTGCGCCAGGCCAGCCCGGGCAATTCGGCGGGCCGGGACCATCAGCCCCCCATGACGCGCAGCGGCCGTCGGGGCCGTACGGAGGGCACGGCCACCCTGGCCAGCCCAGCCCCGGCCAAGGTCCGTCAGCATCGGCCGGCTACCCGCCGCCGAACGGGCAGCAGCGCGGCCCGGTGGGCTATGCGGGCCCAGTCGGCCCGAGCGGCTTTGCCGGCCCCGCCGGTCCAGTCGGTGGACCCGCCGGTCCAGTCGGTGGCCCGGCCGGTCCTGGCGGTTCGGCCGGTCCTGGCGGCGCCCGAGCTTGGAACGCCGACCAGGGGCGCAGGGCACCGGGCTGGCAGCCCGCAGCCGGGCCGGGCCAGAACGGGTACCCCGACTACGGGTACCCGTCCGCCGACGGGTACGGCCAGACCGTCAACGGCGGCGAGTACGCGTATGTGATCAGCGACAGCGCCACGCGCGATGCGCGTACGGCGAAGCCGCGCGATCCGCAGCAGCCTCCTGCGGCCCCGCCCCGGCGCCGGACGCGGGAAGAACGCATGCAGGCCAGACCGATCGGAGCGACCCGCTCGATCACGGCGGGAAGAGCGGAGGAGACCCGCGCCGCCAACTCGCCCGCGAACGCCAACCCATCGGCGAATGCAGACGCGAGCGGCGCCTACGGCCCCGACGATCCCGCGTACGGGCCGCCCCGGCCGGGCTGGTCCCACCAGGATCGGCCGATCGCAGACGTGCGCGGTGCGGGACACCCGGCTGGAGCCGAGCCGGTCGGAGCCGCGGACCCCAGCCCAGCGCCAGCCAAGGCCGAGCAGATCGCCGCCGAGCCGGACAGGCTCGAGCAGTTCAACGCGGAGCAACTTAAGGTCGAACAGCTCGCAACCGCGCAGGTCAGGGCCGTGCAGTCCAGCGCCGGCCCAGCCCAGCCCGAGCAGCCGGCCAGCACGCCCCCGGCCGCCACGGACCAGCCCGCCGTCCGCGGCCCGTTCGAGCCGCTCGTCGAGCACGATCGCCAGCCATCCGCGTCAGCCGCGGACCATGCGGCAACGGATGCGGACGGCCGGCCCTACGAATTCCCCGGACTCGACGACGACGCGCCCGCTGGATCGGCGGATGCCGCGCTCGACCGGCTCAAGGAGCTGCACCGGACCGCGGCCGCGGTCGCCCCGCAGAGCCTCGACGCCCACTTTGACCAGCTCCTGGAACGGCAGCGGAGGCTGATCAGCGAGTACATCAAGGAATCGGAGGGGCCGTCGGCGGCGGCCGACGCCTCCGGTGATGACAGCCTGGTCGGCTTCGGCGGTGACTTCACGGGCACCCGGTGAGCGTCGTCATCGCCGTCCTCGGCTTCGGCGAGGCCGGGTCGCTGATCGCCCGTGACCTGGTGGCGGGCGGCGCCGCCGTGCGCGGCTTCGACCCCCGGGTGCCTGCCCCGGCGGGCGTCACCGCTGCGGGCAGCGACGCGGAGGCGGTCACCGGCGCCGACCTTGTGCTCAGCGTCAACAGCGCCAGCGAGGCCGTGGCGGCGTTCACCGCGTCTACCGAAGCGCTAGCAGCCGGAACGATCTGGGCCGACCTCAACACAGCGTCCCCGGCCGTCAAGCAGCGCCTGGCCGTGCTCGGCCGCGAGCGCGAGATCCCGGTCACCGACATCGCGATGATGGCACCGGTCCCGGGCAACGGCTTGCGCGTCCCGATGCTCGCCAGCGGCGACGCCGCCGCCCGGGTCGCGGTCATCCTGCGCGGCCACGGCGCCGACATCGAGGTCCTCGACGGCCCGGCCGGGCTGGCCGCCACCCGTAAGCTGCTCCGCAGCGTCTTCTACAAGGGCATGGCCTCGTCGATCGTCGAGGCCCTGGAGGCGGCGCGGGCGGCCGGACTCGAGGACTGGCTGCGACCGCACATCGGCCAGGAACTGTCCGCCGCCGACGCCACCACCGTCGAGCGGATCGTCACCGGGACCCGGCGGCACGCCGTCCGCCGCGGTCACGAGATGGCGGCCGCCGCCGAGATGCTCACCGACCTCGGCGTCCAGCCCATCATGGCCGACGCCAGCCGCGCCCTGCACGAGCGCCTGGCCGAAGAAAACCGCCCCAACGCCTAATAACAGCAAGAAGCTCGACGCATCCTCAGATAACAGCAAGAAGCGCGAAGCCAGGCACGCAACCGCGCCCCGACCGTTTGCCGGACCCCCGCGCGAAGTACCTTGATATCGAGATACTGTAGGTTTAGCACCCGGGGGACACCGCAGACGCGTGAAGCAAGCAGCACCAAGACGCGAAGCACAAGACGAAGAACAAGACGTACGAACACGAGCATGACTGGGCGAGGAGGCTCAACCAACGATGACTGCGAACAGCTTCGGCAGCCGCGCGACGCTTGAGGCGGGCGGCGCAACGCACGAGATATACCGCCTGGACGCGGTCCCTGGCAGCGCGACCCTCCCGTACAGCCTGAAGGTCCTGCTCGAGAACCTGCTCCGCAACGAAGACGGCAAGAACATCACCAAGGAGCACATCACCGCGCTCGCCAACTGGGATAAGGACGCGCAGCCGGACACCGAGATCCAGTTCACCCCGGCCCGGGTGATCCTGCAGGACCTCACCGGCGTGCCGGCCGTCGTCGACCTCGCGGCGATGCGGGAAGCCATGCAGCAACTGGGCGGCGACCCGACCAAGATCAACCCGCTCATCCCGGCCGAGCTGGTCATCGACCACTCGGTGGTGGCCGACATCTTCGGCACCCCGGACGCCTTCGACAAGAACGTGGCGCTTGAGTTCCACCGCAACCGCGAGCGCTTCCAGTTCCTGCGCTGGGGCCAGAGCGCGTTCGACGACTTCCGCGTCGTCCCGCCCGGCACCGGCATCGTGCACCAGGTGAACATCGAGCACCTCGCCCGCGTCGTCATGACCAACCAGCAGAACCAGGCCTACCCCGACACCTGCGTCGGCACCGACAGCCACACCACGATGGAGAACGGCCTCGGTATTCTCGGCTGGGGCGTCGGCGGCATCGAGGCCGAGGCGGCCATGCTCGGCCAGCCGATCTCGATGCTGATCCCGCGCGTCGTCGGCTTCCGCCTCACCGGCGAACTGCCGGCCGCCACCACCGCCACCGACCTGGTGCTGACGATCACCCAGATGCTCCGCAGGCACGGGGTCGTCGGCAAGTTCGTCGAGTTCTACGGCGACGGCGTCGCCAAGGTCCCGGTCGCGAACCGGGCCACGATCGGAAACATGTCGCCCGAGTTCGGCTCCACCTGCGCGATCTTCCCGATCGACCAGGCGACGATCGAGTACCTCACGCTGACCGGTCGAACCGAAGACGAGCGCGACCTGGTCGAGAAGTACGCCAAGGCCCAGGGCCTCTGGCACGATCCGAGCCAGGAGCCGCGGTTCTCCGAGCAGCTCACCCTCGACCTGGGCACGGTCGTGCCGAGCATCGCCGGCCCCAAGCGCCCGCAGGACAAGATCGAGCTGACCAACGCCAAGACCGCGTTCAGGGACGCGCTGCCGACCTACACCGGCGGCGACGGCAACGGCAGCTTCCCCGCCTCCGACCCGGGCGAGCAGGAAGACGTCAGGCCCACCCACGAGGTCAGGGTCACCCTCGAGGACGGCAGCGAGACCACCCTCGACCACGGCCACGTCGTGATCGCCGCGATCACCTCCTGCACGAACACCTCCAATCCGTTCGTGATGATCGGCGCCGCCCTGCTCGCCAAGAAGGCGGTCGAGAAGGGCCTCAGCCGTAAGCCCTGGGTGAAGACGACCCTCGCCCCCGGCTCCAAGGTCGTCATGGACTACTACGAGCGCGCCGGGCTCATCCCGTACCTGGACAAGCTCGGGTTCAACCTCGTCGGCTACGGCTGCACTACCTGCATCGGCAACTCCGGCCCGCTGCCGACCACGATCAGCGAGGCGGTCAACGACAACGACCTCACCGTCGTCAGCGTCCTAAGTGGCAACCGCAACTTCGAGGGCCGGATCAACCCGGACGTGAAGATGAACTACCTCGCGTCCCCGCCTCTCGTCGTCGCCTACGCCCTCGCCGGGACGATGGACATCGACCTCGACCACGAGCCGCTCGGCACCGACCAGGAGGGCAAGCCGGTCTTCCTGACCGACATCTGGCCGTCGCCGGAGGAAGTGCAGACCGTCGTCGCCTCGTCCGTCGCGGCCGACATGTTCACCACCGACTACGCCGACGTCTTCAACGGCGACGACAACTGGCGCGGCCTCGAAGTGCCGACCGGCGACACCTTCGAGTGGGCGCCCACGTCCACCTACGTCGCCCGGCCGCCGTACTTCGACGGCATGCCGGCCGAGCCCGCGCCGGTCACCGACATCCACGGCGCCAAGGTCCTGGCCAAGCTCGGCGACTCGGTCACCACCGACCACATCTCGCCGGCCGGCGCGATCAAGGCCACCGCCCCGGCCGGGGAGTACCTGACCGAGCACGGCATCGAGCGGAAAGACTTCAACTCCTACGGCTCCCGCCGCGGTAACCACGAGGTGATGATCCGCGGCACGTTCGCCAACATCCGGCTCCGCAACCAGCTTGCGCCGGGGACCGAGGGCGGCGTCACCAAGAAGGACGGCGCGGAGATGTCGATCTACGACGCCTCCCGCGCTTACATAGCCGAAAACACGCCGCTCATCGTCATCGGCGGCAAGGAGTACGGCTCGGGCTCCTCCCGCGACTGGGCGGCCAAGGGCACCGCCCTGCTCGGCGTCCGCGCCGTGCTGGTCGAGTCGTTCGAGCGCATCCACCGCTCCAACCTGATCGGCATGGGCGTGCTCCCGCTCCAGTTCAAGGAGGGCGAGAGCGCCGAGTCCCTCGGACTCACCGGCCTGGAGGTCTTCGACATCACCGGCATCGAAGAGCTCAACACCGGGACCGTGCCGAACGAGGTCACGGTGACCGCCGACGGCAAGCGCTTCACCGCCACCGTGCGGATCGACACCCCCGGCGAGGCCGACTACTACCGGCACGGCGGCATCATGCAGTACGTGCTGCGCTCGCTTCTCGCCGCGCAGTAACGCGAGCAATCACACGGAAACAACAACGCCTGCGGCAACCGTTAGCAAACACGTTAACGGTTGCCGCAGGCGTTAGGTTTAGTAGCGCCCCCGCCGCGTACCGCGCCCGCCCGCAGGCCGATAGGCTCGACCCATGGCCCACGACCACGACCACGTCAACTCCCACGGTGTCGCCGATGACTTCGAGTACGAGGACATCGACATCAAGGAGGCGCTCGGCCTGCCCGACGCGCTGCCGCCGATCCGCTTGCTGCCGCTGCCCGAACTCGCGGCCGAGGCCCGTCGGGCCCCCCTCATGGCCCAGCTCGCAGCTCTCGCCGCCTGGGTCGGCAAGGACGGCAAGGAGGTGGACGAGGACGGCGACCTAACCCCGGACGACCAGGCCGAAGTCGTCGCCGCGCTCGGCGTCACCCCCGAGGACTTCGACTTCCTGTGGGAGTACGCGCTCGGCGTGGAATGGCTCCTGTTCGACCCCGATGACGAGGACCGGGTGCTGCAGGGCGAGACCGCCGACGACTGGGCCTCCGGCGACGACGAGTCGGTCTTCGCCGCCTGGTCGTCGACCATGGCCGCCGTGCTCGGCGAGACGCTCGAGCTCTACGGCCCGGAGCCCGACTTCGACGAGGACGAGGACGAGGACGAGGGCGACGACCAGGAGTTCAACTTCACCGGCCAGGGGATGGCGATCGCCATCCTGCTCTTCCTCGCCCGCCGGGAAGGCCTCACCGGCGAGGAATTCACCGAGGTGCTGTGGGAGAACGCATCCGGCGCCGACCCCGATGACGACGAGGAGCTCAGCGACGAGCTGGCCGAGGCCCGCGAGCGCTGGGAAGAGGAGTACGGCGACCCCGCCCGGCTGCTGCTGGACAAGCTGCAGACGGTGCTCGCGATCACCTCCGGCGACGACGTCATCCGGCTCACCCCGCTGGCCCTGGCCGCGCTGCACGAGCAGCTGGTCGAGGCCGGGGTGGACATCCCGCTGCTGCCGCCGACCGCGGCCGAACTCACCGGCGGCGAGCTGCTGGCGATGGCCGAGGGCGTCACCGACGCCGAGTTCGAGGCCGAGGCGCAGGCGTGGGTGGAGTCCCGCGGCGACGACCCGGCCGCCAGGGAACTGCTCGAGCTCGCCGCCGAGGGTCACCCGGGCGAGCGGATGCTCGCGATCGCCGTCGTCACCGCGATCGGCGCCCCGGCCGAGCCGGCCCTCCGCGAGAGCCTGGCGGTCGAGTCGCTCCGCGGCTACGCCAAGGTCGCGCTGCTGTCGCTGGCGGGCGTCGACGACATCAGCGGGGCGGGCGACGTGCCGTCGGAGCTCGAGCTCGGCCCCGACGACCTCGCCTGGATCGCCACCGACCTGCTGGCGCTGGCCTGCGACGACGAGTACCCGGACCCGGACGACCTGGCGGTCAGCTTCCGCGAGGCGGTTCCGGTCGGCCAGGAGGTGCCGCTGTTCGACGCGATGGCGCGCAGCGCCCACCCGGACGCCGAGGACGTGCTCAACCACCTCGGCCGCCACCACCCGGACAAGCAGGTCTCCAAGGCGGCCAGAACGGCCGCGCACAAAGCCGCCTCCCGCTAGCAGCGCCCCCGGTAACGTTGTCAGCGGGTCGGCGCGGGAACGCCGGCCCGCCGGGGACAACTGAACGGGGAAGGGCGCGCCGATGTCCGAGGGCACTGGAAACGGGAACGGCACCGTAAGCGGCACCGGCAACCTCGCCGCGATCAACCACGTCGTGGTCCTGATGCTGGAAAATCGCTCGTTCGACCACATGCTCGGCTACCTCTACACCGCCCAGGGCAACGTCTCCCCGTCCGGCCAGCCGTTCGAGGGCCTGACCGGCGCCGAGCAGAACCCGGACGGCAAGGGCGGCACGGTCAGCGTCTACCAGATCACCCCGTCGACCCCGAACGCCTACTTCATGCCCGGAGGCGACCCCGGCGAGGGCTACAAGGCGACCAACAGCCAGCTCTACGGATCCACCGCCGCCCCCGCGACCGGGACCCCGGCCCCGATGACCGGTTTCGTCACCGACTACGCCTATACGCTCGGCTGGCAGTCGACGGACCCCGGCTGGTCGGTGCTGCCGGGCACCACCGCGAGCGAGATCATGGGCTGCTACACCCCGGCCGCGCTGCCGGTGCTGTCGGCGCTGGCGACCGGGTACGCGGTCTGCGACCACTGGTTCGCATCGGTGCCGACCGAGACCATGCCCAACCGCGCGTTCACCTGCGCGGGCACCAGCATGGGCCAGGTCGACGACAACACCAAGAAGTTCTCGGCCCCGTCCATCTTCGGCGCGCTCGGCAAGGCCGGCCGGACCTGGGGCATCTACGGCTACAACCAGCGCCCGCTCACCGCCGACACGTTCACCGACGTCGCCACCGCCAGCGGCGGCGCGATCGGCCTGTTCAGCGACTTCCAGGCCGCCGCCGCGGCGGGCACCCTGCCGAACTACACGTTCCTCGAGCCGAGCTGGCCGTCGACCGGCAACAGCCAGCACCCGAACTACAACGTGGCCCTCGGCGAGCAGCTCATCCACGACGTCTACGAGGCGCTCCGGTCGGGTCCGGGCTGGGCCCAGACGCTGCTCGTGCTCACCTACGACGAGCACGGCGGCTGCTTCGATCACGTGCCGCCGCCGTGGGGCGCGACCCCGCCCGACAGCGCCGTCGAGGCGGCCTACGACTTCACCTTCAACCGCTTCGGCGTCCGGGTCCCGACCGTGCTGATCTCGCCGCTGATCGCGCCGGGCACCGTCTACCGGGTGCCGGCCGGCTCCACCCCGCTCGACCACACGTCGATCCTCGCGACCGTCGAACAGCGCTGGGGGCTTCAGCCGCTGACCGCCCGCGACGCCGCCGCCCCCGCGTTCGGCGACGTGCTCACCCGGTCCGCCCCCCGCACCGACGACGTCCTGGCCGGGGTGACGGTCCCGGTGGCCGGCAGCGCGGGCCCCTCGGCCGGCCTGACCTCCCACCTGGAGGCCATCCGCCTGGAGCTCCCCGCCAACACCGCCCCGTCCGGCGCCGCCGCCGCCCCCGCCATCCTCCCCGCCCTGGCCAGGATCTCCGCCCCGGCGACCCCCACCGCATAAAAGATCAAAGTCCTTGATTTCGAACGGACCGTGACCGCTCTCCATCCGTCCGCGATACGAAACGAGTGGCGTAACCGGGAATCGCCTGGCACGGTGGCGTCATGACGACAAACCCGGTGGCCGAATACTTCGACGGCGTCGCGGACGTGTACGACCAGGTGGTCCCGTTCTTCGCGAGCTTTGCCCGGCAGGTCGCCGACGCGCTCGACCTTCCGCCCGACGCCCAGGCCCTTGACCTCGCGGCCGGGCGCGGCGCGCTGAGCAGGGAGCTCGCCGGGCGGGCCGGCCGGATGGTCGCGGTCGACGCCGCGCCGCAGATGGTCGAACTGCTCGCGCGCGATCTCCCGGCGGTCGAGAGCCATCTGATGGACGCAGCCGCGCTCGACTTCCCCGACTCGACCTTCGACCTGGTTGTGGCGGGCTTCGTCATGCACATCCTGCCCGACCCGGTCGCGGCCGTGGCCGAGGTCCGGCGGGTCCTGCGGCCGGGCGGCCAGTTCGCCTTCACGATCCCCGGCCGGGCCGACGGCTCGCCCGACCCGTGGCCGGACCCGCTCCAGGAGCTCTTCCTCGACTACCGGAAGTACCAGGTCGCCGGGTCCGGCTACCGGCCCAACGACGCGGACCCAGAGGAGCTGCTCGCCCGGGCCGGGTTCGCCGATGTCAGCCGGCAGACGCTGGAGATCGCGATCGCCGTCCCCGACGGCGCGACCTTCTGGCGCTTCACGCTGAGCCACGGCGCGGGCGCGGCCGTCAACGGCATGCCCGCCGACAGGCGAGCCGAGCTTCACGACCGGATCGTCGCGGCGGTCGACGCGGTCGGCGGGACCACCCTGCGCCGTTCGGCCACGCTCGCGCTCGTGAGCCGCCCGTGAGCCCATGAACCAGGAGACGCCGACACCGATAGCGGTAGCCGGAGGACCCGGCTAGCTGCGTATTCCGAACCCGCGCACTTCACCTACGCACGCGCTGTCGGTACGGGTGTAGCTGACCGACTGGAAGTCGGTCGGACAGGCCGCGGCATGGCTTCCCGTCGTAGCCGCGGTGCCGTCGTTCCTGGCGCCCACGTAGACACGGCCGTTGCCGGTCGCCGGGACCGAGAACTGGGACGCGGCGCCGATGGGAAGGGACCGTAGCTCCGGCAGGACGCTCTTGTCGGGCAGCGCGTAGAACGCGTCGAGCGAGCCGCCCGCCCCGGTGTCGCTGTCCGCGTGGACCTCCCAGACGACGGCGGAGGCGGGAGCCGCGCCGCTGGACGTGACGACAGGAGACCCGGAGGAGAAGCCGAAAGTCTGGGATGTAGCGCCGATGTTCTCCAGTACCGGCTTGGCTGGGTTGGTGGCATCGAAGTTGAGGACGTACATGTTGTCCGTGCCGCCCCAGCCGGTGCCCTCGTAGTAGATGAAGTCGACGGGGCCAGTCCGGCCGGCGCCCGCGAAGGCCGCCATATGGCCCCACAGTCCGTGAAGAACGCCGCCGCTGGCGCCGGGGTCGCGGACAAGGCTGGGCAAGCTGGTGGAGACGGCGGTGCTTCCGGTCGCCGAACTGCTGCGGCCGCCGAGGCTGGACTCGTTCAGCAGATAGAGCACGGCCTCCTTGTCGGCCGTGACGAACAGGTGCGGATAGTCCTTCGTGCCGAACGGCAGCAAGATCGGGCCGCCGGACCCGAAGTCATGGTCAGCCGCCGTCATCCTGTCCGCGTCGCCGGGGGAGAAGAAGCTGGTCGCCCGCAGCGAGCCGTTGCCCTCGACGCTAAGCCTGACCATGGACTGCGCGAGGTGGCCGACCGTCGGCGCGGCACTGCCCGGTGTCCCCAGCGGCGGAGCGGTGCCGTTCGCGGTCGCGAAGTAGATGCTCGTCCCGTCCGAGACCAGGCCGCCGCCGCCCTGCCAGATCCCGCCGTACTGGAACGAGGCGGAGGTGGCGCCCGGCTGGTCGGTCCACAGCGTCTGCGCCCGGGTGGTCGTGTTGACCCCGGCGATGTAGCCGACGTACTGGTGGTCCGGGGCCCCGTCGGGGCACAGCGCGCCAAAGCCTATATAGACCGAGCCGTGGAGCAGCAGCAAGCCCGTCCGCTGCATCTGCACGGAGGCGGTGAACGTGAGGTGGGAGTTGTTGGCCGGCGAGCCCGCGATCTGCTTGCGCCATTTAATAGCGCCGGTCGTCTCATTGAGCGCGAACAGATCGTACGTCGGGCTTCGGGTTGACAGGTGACTGTCGTCCCCGGGCGGGCCGCTGAGCATCCCGCTCACGTACAGCGTTCCCGTGCTCGGGTCGTAGACGGGAGCGCTGGTGACGCCGATGTACGGCAAGACGACCGGCGTCTGCGCGCAGTGTTCCGCGGCAGCCGCGTACGGCGAGCCAAGCTGCCTCGACCAGTTCACCGCGCCCGTGTTGCGGTTGATGCTGTAGACATAATCGTTCTCAGTGGCGACAAGCACACTGTTGCCCACGCTCAGCGGCTGCGCGAATACCTGCCCGTTGACCCGCGTGTCGAAGATCTGGCCGAAGCTCTTCGCCGCCACCGCGGTCGGGGACAGGGCCGGCTCGCCGCTGTCCCAGCCGTCGCGGGACAAGTTCTGCGATTCGGTGACCTCGTTGGCGGGCTGAACCGAGCTGGCGACGCTCTGCCGTCCGTCGGCATTCGCCACGGTCGGCGATAGCTGCGGGGCACAGGCGAGCACTCCTGCCAGCGCGATCGTCCCTATGAGTACGCAGGATGTGGCCCGCATGGCTCTCCGTTCGTGGGCGTGTCGCAGCATCTGTCACCGCGTCTGCTCAGCCGGGCCATTGCAACCCGTGAGGAGTGACTTGCCTAGAGTGACATATACGTTGCGTGGATGACTAGTCACGTATGCAAGTCCGGCCGATGATCGCAAGGTCGCCCCGCGGTGGACGTTACGTCTATACCGGTTCGCCGGGAATCTCCAGCCGGATAACGGTCGCGCTCATCAGCGGCAGGGCGCGCGGCATGGGCCGGGCGGCCGCGATCGAGTCTCGGCCCAGGGCGCTGCGGTCTTCGGCTGCGACCTGACGAGTCGGCCAGCGAGGAGACCGTCGCCCTGGTGACCAGGCCGGCAGCGAGATGGCCGCCATCGCGCCGGTGAACCTGAGCGGTCGCGACGGCGCGCAGGCGTGGGTGGATGCGGCGGTCGAGCGGTTCGGCGGCGTGGACATCCCGGGGTCTGGCGACGTGCGGAGACCGTCGCCAGCGCCGCCGGCCCCGAACGCCACCCTCAGGTGGATAACAGCACAAAGTGCTGAGTGCGAAAATTATTGTGCGACGTTTCAATACGTTATCCGAATGTTTTGTCGCACGATAATCCGGACATCGCCAGAAAACGCTGATAACAGCAAGAAGCGAGCCGAAGGCCAACCCTGAACTGCACGCCGCGTCAAGCTGCTACCGGGCGGGAGCGTCACCCAGCCCCAACCCGGATTCCACCAGTGGACCACCCCCGCGGCCGCACCTACCCCCAAGGCCCCAAGCACTACGCCGTCTGACCAGGCCGGCGTTTGCCCGGGGAGACCGGCGGGGGCAGGATAGGCGTCATGACGGCACACGAGGACGTTGCGGACCAGATCAGGGCGCTGGAGGACCGGCGCTACCAGGCGATAACCGACGGCGACGTTGCCGCGCTCGACGACCTGTTCGCCGCCGACTTCGTGTACACGCACTCGGATACCAAGACCGACACCAAGCAGAGCTACCTGGAGAAGCTGTCGAACGGCTACTTCAAATACGGCCCGATCAGCCATCCGGAGTCCGGCCTCCTGGTGCACGGCGACTGCGCCCTCGTCTTCGGCGACATGCGCGGAGAGGTGCGACTTGACGGGCAGATGCGGGTGCTGAACAACAAGACGCTGTCGGTCTGGGTGCGCGAGGGCGAGCGCTGGCTCCTGCTCGCCTTCCAGCCGACCAAGTACCCAGCCTGATCCCGGGTTAGCCGCCCCCGAGCTCCACGCCGGGGTCCCCGCCCGTGAGCGCCCGCTGCAGCACGCTCAGCGATTGCACGGCCATCGGCCGTTCCGATGACTGGTATCGGCACTGCCCGTGCGAAAAAATCGGTGATAGCTCTTGGCTTGCTGACCTCGGCTGACCTACAGTTCGGCAGTGACCACCATGACCGAGCACGTCGACGTGCTGATCGTCGGCGCGGGCCTGTCCGGCATCGGGGCTGCCCACCACCTCCAGGCGGCCTTTCCGCGGCGCACCTACACGATCCTCGAAGCGCGGGACGCGCTGGGCGGAACGTGGGATCTGTTCCGCTATCCGGGCGTGCGATCCGACTCCGACATGCACACGCTCGGCTACCGGTTTCGCCCGTGGACGCAGGACAAGGCGATCACCGACGGGCCGTCGATCCTGCGCTACGTCCGCGACGCGGCCACCGAGGCCGGCATCGACCAGCACATCCGGTACCGGCACCGGGTCGAGCGCGCGGCCTGGTCGACCGAGGACGCCCGCTGGACCATCGACGCGGTAAACGACGGCGAGCCGGTCCGGCTGACGGCGAGCTTCCTGTTCGTCTGCAGCGGCTACTACCGCTACGACGTCGGCCACAGCCCCAGCTTCCCTGGCATCGAGCGGTTCGGCGGCACCGTCATCCACCCGCAGCAGTGGCCGGAGGACCTCGACTACGCGGGCAAGAGGATCGTCGTGATCGGCAGCGGGGCCACGGCCGTCACCCTGGTCCCGGCGCTGACCGACCGGGCCGAGCACGTGACGATGCTGCAGCGCTCGCCCACTTACATCGCCGCCCGGCCGGCCAGGGACCAGCTCGGCGCGAAGCTCACCAAGAGGCTCGGCACCCGCGGCGGCTACGCGGTCACCCGCTGGAAGAACGTCGCCCTCGGCACCTGGTTCTACCAGCTCAGCCAGCGTCGCCCCGAGGCGGTGAAGGCTCTGCTGAGAAAGGCGGCGATCGCGCAGCTGCCGCCCGGCTACGACGTCGACACCCACTTCACCCCGCGCTACAACCCGTGGGACCAGCGCATGTGCCTGGCGCCGGACGGTGATTTCTTCGCCGCCATCCGCAGCGGCCGGGCCGACGTGGTCACCGATCAGATCGCCGAGTTCACCGAGACCGGGATCCGGCTGGCGTCGGGGGCCGAGCTCGAGGCCGACATCGTCGTCACGGCGACCGGGCTGCGGCTGCTGGCGCTCGGCGGCATGCAGCTCGCCGTCGACGGGAGCGACGTCACGCTGGCGAACACGATGATCTACAAAGGCACGATGCTGTCGGGCGTGCCCAACCTCACCTTCACCTTCGGCTACACGAACTCGTCCTGGACGCTCAAGGCCGACCTGGTCAGCGAGTACGCGGTCCGGCTGCTGCGCTACATGGACGCCCACGGCTACGACCAGTGCGTCCCGGTCAACGACGACCCGGCCGTGGGCGAACGGCCGATGCTGGACTTTCAGTCCGGCTACGTACAGCGCGCGATCCACGAGTTCCCGAAGTCGGGTTCCCGGGGACCATGGCGCGTGCGCATGAACTATCCCCTCGACCTGCTGGCACTGCGGTACCGGCGGATCAACGACGGCGGCCTGCGGTTCACCCGACGCGCAGCGGCGAGGCGGGCCGCGGCGAGGGTCCCGGCCGCGAGCTAGCCACCGGCGGCAGCGACGCGGCCGCCTCGGTCAGCGTGCGCCGCAGCCAGGCGTGCTCGGGGTGGTGGCCCGGTCCGGGTGCGCCTGGGCCGAGGTGGTCAGTTCGGACAAGGTGATGCTCGGCACCAACTACCCCTTCGACATGGGCGTCACCGACCCGGTCGAGCGCGCCGCCGCGGCCGGCCAGCCCGCCGCCGACCTGACCGCGATCCTCAGCGGCAACGCCGCCGCCCGGTTCGCCATCGCCTAGCCGGGCGGCTATCGGCGCTGATAATCGCGCGCACCGATATCATGCGCCATGTGACTGATCAAGCGGCCGAGGGCCAGGACCGGCCGGCCCGCTCCTACCGGGTTGAGGCGCTGGCCAAGGGCCTGCGGCTGCTCTCCTATTTCACCGCCGAACGGCCCGCCCTGCACGTCAAGGACCTCGTCGAGCTCAGCGGCATACCGATGCCGACGGTTTTCCGGCTGGTCGCCACCCTGACCGAGGAAGGCTACCTGGAGCGGACGGTCGACGGCATGGTCCGCCCGGGCACCGGCGTGCTCGTCCTCGGGTTCGCCGCCATGCAGGGCCTCGACCTGGTGCAGATATCGGAGCCGGTGCTGCGCGACCTGGCGGCCGAGACCGGCGAGACGGTCAACCTCGGGGTCCTGTACGGCGACCAGGTCCTGTTCGTGGCGCGCATACCCCGCCGCGACACGCTGGTGGCCGCGAACCTTCGCGTCGGCTCGACCGTCCCGGCCGTGTTCAGCTCCATCGGCAAGACGATCCTCGCCTACCTCAGCGCCGACGAGCTCGCCCAGCGGGTCACCGCCGAGTCGTTCCGCGGCACCTGGGGCCCGCAGGCGGTCACCACCGTCGACGCGCTGAGCGCGCAGCTCGAGCTGGCCCGCCAAGACGGCTACCTGGTCCAGCGGGACGAGGCCATCCCCGGGCTCAGCTCGATCGCGGCCCCGATCAGGCAGGCTGGCGACACCGTGGCGGCCGCGGTCAACGTGGCCGTCCCGAGCGCCGAGTACGCCAGCGAGCAGCTCATCGACCGGCTCCTCGAGCCCCTGCTCGGCGCCAGCCGCGAGATCTCCCGTCGCATGGGCGGCACCGCCCCCCGCGTGCACGGACAGTACCGCCGCGTCCTCAAGTAACCGCGGCGGTACGGACCGGGGGCGGCCCGGGGGCACCAAGGCGCGATGCCGGACCCCGGAGCGAGACCGTAGAACCAGGCACAGGAACCAGAGGAGCCTTCCGACCGGCAGGCCCCGTCCGCGGCGGGCGACAGATCGCCCGCGAGTAGGCTTCGCGTGCTATCTCAATCCCCGAGCAAATCTGGGCAGAGGAGAGTCGCATGCCGCTTTTCAGCAACAAGCCGACCGACGGCGCCGCCAACTGGGAGCCGGAGGCCGCGGCGGGCCGCCTGGCCCACACCGCGGGCGCGGTCCCGGCCGGCGTTTTCACCTCCGACCTGTCGGTCTCGGAGTACGTGCTGCTCGGCGAGGCCGGGTTCGAGCCGCTTGGCTTCGTGGTCGGGTCGTCGATTTACCACATCGGCCTGCAGGTCGGCCGATGGGGGCAGAACCAGGAACTGCAGGTGCTGACCCAGGCGATGTACAACGCCAGGGAACTGGCCATGAGCCGGATGCAGGCCGAGGCCGAGCACCTCGGCGCCGACGGCATCGTCGGCGTCGAGTTGCGCATGCAGAGCTACGTGTGGGGTCAGGACGTCCTCGAGTTCATCGCCACCGGGACCGCCGTGCGCGCGATGGGCGCCGGCGGCGCCGGCACGGGAGGCGCCCACCGCGCGCCGGACGGCCGGGCGTTCACCTCCGACCTGTCGGCCCAGGATTTCTTCCGGCTGCTGGCGGCCGGCGCCGTGCCGGTGGCGTTCGTGCTCGGGACCTGCGTCTACCACATCGCGCATCAGTCGGCGATGCAGTCGCTGCGGCAGGCGGGCCAGAACCAGGAAATGGTGATCTTCACCCAGGGCATCTACGACGCCCGCGAGCTCGCGCTCACCCGGATGCAGGCCGAGGCGACCCAGGGGAGGGCCTCGGGCATCGTCGGGGTGAACGTCGCGGTCAGCAACCACGTGTGGGGCGAGCACGCCACCGAGTTCCTCGCCACCGGAACCGCCATCCGCCGCCTCGGCGATGAGCACCGGCTGGCCGAGACGTCGCCCAAGCCCACCTTCACCCTGGGGCTCGACCTCTAGCAGGCGACCGATTCGATACGCCCGGATGAGCCGGGTTTAGCGTGATCGGCGTCATGAAAGCCGTTGACGGCCGCCGAGGCGCACAATGGCCGTGTGATGGATCCTCCAGCGCCCGACGGCCGGCCGTCAGCTCGCCCTGACGGTCCGGTGACCGGCCCGGTCACGATCGAGCCGGGGGACCGGGTGGTCATCACCGGCGCCGCCGGCTTCATCGGATCGGCCGTGGCCCGGGCCGTGCAGGCCCGCGGGGCCACGATCGTCGCCGTGGTCGAACCGGGCGCGAACGACCGCAACCTCGAGGGCATCGTCGCCGAGCGCGCGGTGGCGGACATCCGCGACGTCGCCGCGGTCCGCGCCGCCTGCGCGGGCGCCCGCTTCGTCTTTCACCTGGCCGCGATCTACCGCTTCTGGGCGCGCGACCCGCGGATCTTCTACGACGTCAACGTCGGCGGGACCCTCAACGTGCTCGACGCGGCCCGGGCCGCGGCGTGCGAGCGGCTGGTGTTCACCTCCACCGTCGGGGTCCTGGGGGCGGGCGGCAAGCCGGTGGCGGAGTCGGCTGACGAGACGCGCTACGCCCACATCGCGCATCTGTACGGTTCGTACAAAGGATCCAAGTACGCCGCCGAGCACGAGGTGCTCCGGGCCTGCGCCCAGGGGCAGGACCTGTGCATCGTCCTGCCCACCTTTCCGCTGGGGCCCGGTGACACCCGGCCGACGCCGACCGGCAAGGTCGCGCTCGATTTCCTCAACGGGAAGATGCCCGCGTTCGCCGATACCGCCATGAACGTCGCCCACGTCGATGACCTGGCGCTGGGCCACATCGCGGCGCTGGAACGGGGAGGCACGGGCCGGAGCTACATCCTCGGCGGTGAGAACCTGTCGATGCGGGCGATTCTGCAGACGCTGGCCGATTACACCGGCCTGCCGATGCCGCGGCTGCAGGTCCCGCGAAGGCTGATCCTGGCGGCCGGCGCCGCTTCGACCCTGATTGAGGGCCGCCTGCTGCGCAGGGAACCGCACGTGCCGCTCGAGGGCGCGCGGATGTCCGCAGCCAAGATGATCTTCAAGGACGAGCGCGCCCGCGCGGAGATCGGCTACACCTCGCGGCCGGCCCGCGAGGCGATCAGGCAATCTGCCCGCTGGTTCGCCGACAACGGCTACGTGGCCGCCCATCGTCGCGCGGCTATCAAGTGGGCTGACTAGGACCCGGGCGGCCGCCGGGCCCGGTTCGCGCGACGAGAGGACCGGGCGGACGCCCTCGATCACGGCGCGGATGGGTGGCATCGTCTGGCTTGCCTGCTTTTCGGCCGTGTTCTCACGGGGTATGGACACCGCACTCGGCGCGATCAGCCGCTACCGGCCGCCGCTCCCGCCCGCCCGCCGTCCGTCGCCAGGCCGAAGGTAATCACATGGAAGCTAACGCAGACCGCTTCCTCGAACTCCTCCATCAGTTCGAGGACTTCACCGACGCGATCTCCCCCGAGCGGGCGCAGATCGAGTTCGACGAGACAACCCTGCAGCTGTTCTGGATGCGCTGGCCGCAGGTTTCCGCCTGGACCGGGTCGCTCTGGCGCATGCTGTCCGAGGAGATGTCCGGCCCGTCCGCGCCGCCCGCAGACCCAGAATTGGACGAGGTAGGCGAAAGTGGCTGACGATCCCCGCCCCGGACTGACCCTCCGCGACCTGATGACCACCCGCGTGGTCGCCGTCGGCCCCGATGACCCGGTGGCGGACGCCGCCGCCGCGATGATCGGCCGGAAGGTCGGATCGGCGCTGATCATGCAGGGCCGCTTCCTGGCCGGCATTCTCACCGAGCGGGACGTGCTGCGGGCGGTGGCGTCCGGCAGCGACCTGACCAGGTCGCCGGTGTCCGCGTGGATGACGAGGGACCCGGAACCAGCGTCGCCCGATACCACCGTCGAGGACGCCACCCAGCTCATGCTTCTGCACGGCTTCCGGCACCTGCCCGTGCTCGACGGCCGAGAAGTCCGAGGCGTGGTCAGCCTGCGCGACCTGGCCGCCGCCCACATCCGCCGCCCGGCTCCGCAACACTGACGCCGGCAGCGCGATCCGCACCTCCCGCCGCGCCGGGATCGCGCGGAGCCGCATCCAAAGGGTGCCGGGGCGGGTAGGCTCACCATCGACGCGGCGAAATCGCGTCATGGTATGGCTGATAGAGGACGTGGAACAGTATGGCTACAGGCACAGTGAAGTGGTTCAACGCCGATAAGGGGTTTGGCTTCATCGCCCCTGACGACGGCACGGCGGACGTGTTCGTGCACTTCTCGGCGATCGCGAGCTCGGGCTACCGGTCGCTGGATGAGAACCAGAAGGTCGAGTTCGACACGACCCAGGGGCAGAAGGGCCCGCAGGCGGAGAACGTCCGCCCGCTGTAAGGCATAACCGGGCAGGTGACCGCCGCAAGGCGCGCCACCGGGTGTTAGGGCCGGTTCGCGGCCACCCAGCGGAACGTGTTCTCCATCGTGACAACGCCGGTAATCGGCGCCTGAAAGCGGGCGAGGACGGGACCGAGGGCTACGCGGACCGCGTCCTCGCCCGCCGCCTCCGCCGCCCGGGCGCCTCCGGCGGAGCAGCGAAGGGCGCGGAACGCGTCCTCCAGGCAGAGGTAGCGCCAACGGCACACGACCTCGCCGGCCTCGTCGACCCGCAGGCCGGCGTCCGCCAGCGCGGACTCGAGGTTGCCGGGGGCCGACAGCGCGTACGGGGCGTGATCGCCGGACTGGCCGGGCGGGATGAGGGCGCTCATGGCCTCATGCGCGGCCGTTCCCTGGGAACGCTCGGGCGCCGCGAACAGGCTGGCGATCACGCGCCCGCCCGGGCGGGTGACCCGCGCCGCCTCCCGCAGCGCCAGCCGCGGATCGCCCGCGAACTGGAAGGCGTTGACGCCGACGACCGCGTCGAACGCGGCGTCGGGGAACGGCAGCGACTCCATGTCGCCGTCGCGCAGGTCGGCCTCGGGCACCCGCTCGCGGGCCACGCCGAGCAAGCCCGGGCTCACGTCCAGGCCGCTCGGCGCCGCCCCGCGCTGCGCCGCGAGCAGCAGCGTGAGCCCGGCCCCGCAGCCAACGTCGAGCACGGACGTGCCCGGTCCGACGCCCGCGGCGTCGAGCACCGCCTCGAATAGCGGCCGGTTGTGCGCCTCGGCCAGCTCCGCCCACGCCCTCGGGTCGGTGCCCCACAGACGGCGCTGGACCACGGCGGCGGCGCTGATTTCCGGTGCCCCGGCGGCGGGCCGGTGGTCAGCTGCGGGCGTCACGTCAGCGGCCCTCGTCGGCGCGCAGCGCGCACAGCCGATCCTGCATGCCCGCCATAACGTCGTTGCGCTGGTGGAGCTCGATCGGGTGCGGGAACAGCGCCCCGCCGTGGTGCCAGGCGACCGAGACCGGGCCGGACCGGGCGGTGTTGATCAGCGCGCAGCCCAGCCCGGCCAGCCGCGCGCTCTCCTCGGCCACGTCCGGCACCAGCCAAGAGACGTGGCTGACGGCGCCGGGGACGACGCCGTAGGCGGCCGCGAGGCGGTCATCGATCGCGTGGACCTGATCGAGTTCCACCACCACCGGCCCCCACGCGGCGAAGGCGGCCGAGTGGTCGAACACGATCTCACCCCGGTCGCCGTCGGCAAGGACAGGCGCGAGGGCGGGCGCGAGGGCGGGCGCGAGCGCGGGCGCGAGCGCGAACGAGTCGAACGGCACGTGCTCGATCACCTGGAACGGGCCGACGCCGAGCTCGCTGCGCCAGCGCGCCTGGGCCGCGGCCAGGTCATCGACCCAGTAGCCGACGTGGTGGAGGGCGCGCGGCGCCGCCGCCGGCGCTGCCGATGCTGCCACCGGTCAGCTGGTCGAGGAGTAGAGGTCGGTCGTGTACGGGGGAGTGTCGTGGGCGGCGCTCCACGGCACCACGTGGTTGCGGAGCACGCCGACGCCCTCGATCTCCGCCTCGATGCGGTCGCCGGGCCGGAGGTAGAAGTCGAACGGGTTGGGCTGCACCGCCGCGACACCCGAGATCGTCCCGGTGGTCAGGATGTCCCCGGCCGAGTAGCCCTGGGCCGAGTGATACGCGACCAGGTGCGGGATCGAGATGAGCATCTGGCCGGTGTTGCCCCGCTGCCTGACCTCGCCGTTGACCCGCAACTCCATCGCCAGCGCGTGGACGTCCGGCACCTCGTCGGCGGTGACGATCCACGGGCCGATCGGGCAGAAGGTGTCGATCGCCTTGGAGAACGAGAACACGCCGGACTGCATCTCCCGGCGCTGGATGTCGCGGGCGGTGATGTCATTGAAGACGGTGTACCCGGCGATGTAGTCGGCCGCCTCATCCGGCCCGAAGAACTTGCCGCCGCGGCCGATGACGATCGCGAGCTCAAGCTCGTAGTCGAGTTCCTTCGTCAACCCCTCGGGGTAGACGATCGCGTCGTCGGGGCCGATGATCGCGTCCACGTTCTGGAAGAACACGATCCCCTTGTGCACCGGGTGCGACCAGTCGACCGCCTGCAGCTCCTTGTGGTGGTCGGCGAAGTTGCCCGCCGTGTGGAAGAACTTCTTCGGCACGATCGGCGCCCGCAGCCGGACATCGGCGACCGGCAGCCGCTCGCCCGTCTCGCCGACCTGGCCGCCGCGCTCGAACCACTCCCGGGTCGAGGCGCAGCCGAGCTCGACGACGACCTCGCCCTCCAGCCGGCCGACCCGGCCGGCGTTGAACGTGACCAGCTTCATCGCAGCAACCAACTCTCATTCTATGAAAGTGACTTTCATTAGACATAATTGTGCCGCCGGTGGCGGGCTGTCAAGGGGGTCAGGAGTCGGTCAGCAGCCCGGAGATCTCGGCGCAAGTCGCGAGCACGGCGGGCCGCAGCTCACGGACGATCCGCTGCGAGGACCAGTCGCGGGCCTGAACGGCGAGGTTGACGCCCGCCAGCACCCGGCCGTTGGGGCCGGTGATCGGCGCCGCGACCGACCTGAGCCCGTACGCCAGTTCCTCGTCCTGCATCGCCCAGCCCTGGTCGCGCACCGTGCGGAGCTCGCCCCGGAGCTCGGCCAGCGACAGCTTGGCGTTGGGCCCCGAGTTGGCTGCGAACGACGCGTCGGTGATCCGCCCGGCCAGGTCGGCCTCGTCCAGGTAGGACAGCAGGAGCTTGCCGATCGAGGTGTGCACGGCGGGCAGGGTGGAGCCGACCTGGATGTTCGCGGTCACCAGATCGGAGTTGCGCAGCCGGACCAGGTACAGCACCCGGTCCCCGCTCAGGACGGCCAGGTTCACGGTCTCGCCGGTGCGCGAGGCCAGCTGCTGGAGCTTGGGCGTCGCGATCGCGACGAGGTCGAGGCTGCGCAGCGCCGCCGTGCCGAGCGTCAGCGTGCGCACCCCCGGCCGGTAGCCGCCATCGGGCAGCGGATCGAGGTAGCCCTCGGCCGCCAGCGTCATCACCGCGCGGTAGACCGTCGGCATCGGCAGCCCGGCGGCCGCCGCGAGGTCGCTGACCCGCCAGGACGGGCGCTTCTCGTCGAACAGCGAGAGGATGCGCAGCCCCTTGGCGAGGGCCTCCACCCGGTACTCGGGCCGCTGCGCGACCTCCGTCGCCGTGACCTCGGGGAGCTCGCCCGACGGTGAGCTGGCGGTGCGGCGAGGCATGGTGGCCTCCTCCTCGGTGCTGGGATCCGGCCCGGTTTCTGGGGAGCGCCGGGCTAGACAGCCGCCCGGAGGGTCGGCTACGTTAATGTGAAAGTTACTTTCATTGTACGAGAATCTGATCCGGAAAGATAGGCCCCATGCAGGACTGGCTCACGCTGGAAGGGCGATCAGCCCTGGTCTTCGGCGCCGGGGGCCTCGGCCGGGCGAGCGCGCTGAGCCTGGCCGCCCGCGGTGCGCGCGTCGCGCTGGTCGATGTGAACGAAGACCGCCTGAACGCGGTCACGCGGGCCGCCAAGGAGGCCGGCGGCGACGTCAGGCCGCTGGTCGCCGACCTCCGCTCGGCGCAGGCGTGCCGCGCGGCGGTCGACGAGGCGGTCGGGCTGGCGGGCACCCCGCAGGTCTTCCTGCACGCCGTCGGACGGAACGTGCGCAAGCCGGTGCTCGACCTCGACGACGCCGACTGGGAGGAGACCGTCCGCCTGAACCTCTCGACCGCGTACTGGCTCGGCCGCGCCGTCGGTCGGCTCATGGTCAGCCAGCGATACGGCCGGATGGTCTTCGTGTCCTCGGTCTCCGGACTGCTCGCGCACGCCGACCACGCGCCCTACGCGGCGACCAAGGGGGGGATGAACCAGCTGCTCCGGGTGATGGCGCGGGAGTGGGCGGCGCACGGCGTCACCGTCAACGCGGTCGCCCCCGGCTACATCGAAACCGACCTGACCAAGGACTATCTGGACGCCGGCAATCACCGGGAGAGCCTCGAGTCGCTGGTCCCGGCCGGGCGGCTCGGCCGCCCGGACGAGGTCGCCGACGCGGTCACGTTCCTCGCCTCCGACCGCGCGCGCTTCATCACCGGCCAGGTCCTCTACATCGACGGCGGCCGGACGCTCGTCTGACCGCCTTGCCAGCCAACCACCAGGAAGGACATCACGTGCCCCTCGCACCCGTTCCCGTACCGCGCCGTTTCGAGGGCCGGTCGGTTGTCGTCACCGGCGCCGGCACCGGCTTCGGCGCCGAGATCGCCGTCCGCGCCGCCCAGGAGGGCGCCCGGGCCGTCGGCGTGCACTACCGCAGCTCCATCGACGGGGCCAAGCGGACGGCCGAGCGAGTCGCGGCCGCGGGCAGCACCCCGGTGCTGCTGCAGGCCGACATCGTCGACTGGGATCAGATCAAGGCCCTCGCCGACGCCGCCTTCGACCAGCTCGACGGCGTCGACGCGCTGGTGAACAACGTCGGCGACGTGGCCCGCGAGCAGATGTCGTGGCGCGACATCACCGAGGAGTCGATCGACCACGTCCTGACCGTCGACATCAAGGGCACGATGCTCTGCGTGCACGAGTTCGGCTCGCGGATGCTGGAGCAGGGCCACGGGGCGATCGTGAACATCGGGTCGACCGTCATCGTCCGCGGCAGCGCCCGGGCGCCGCAGTACGCGGCGGCCAAGTACGGGCTGCTCGGGGTGACCAAGTCGTACGCCCACGCCTTCGCGCCGACGGTCCGGGTCAACGTCTTCGCCCCCGGGTTCATCGAGACCGAGGCGACCCTCGGCCGCAAGGACTGGCAGTCCGGCCGGGCCGACCAGCTCCGGTCGCTCACCCCGATGGGCCGGATCCCGGGCCCGGCCGAGGTCGCGGGCACCGCCCTGTTCCTGGCGACCGACGACGCCGCCCACATGACCGGCGGGTACATGGTGGCGGACGGCGGCTACAACATGGTGGGCGCGTGACCGAGCCAACGGGCACCCAGCCAACCGGTGCGCAGCCAACCGGTGCGCAGCCAACCGGCGCGCAGCCATCGAGACCGCGCCATCCGAGCGACCTCGGCCTCACTCAGGCCCGCGCGCTCATCCAGCGCGCGGTCGACAAGGCCGAGCAGCTCGGGCTGCGCGGCGCGGTCGCCGTCGTCGGCGCGAGCGGCACCCTGCTCACCGCGTCCCGGATGGACGCGGGCGGCCCCGGCGGGATGACGCGAGCGCGGTCGAAGGCCTGGATCTCGGCCACCCAGCAGATCCCGAGCGCCGAGCACCTGCACCGGATGACGACGATCGCCCCGCCGGTCGCGGCCGGGTTCGCGGCGGCCTCACCGGAGGCGCTGTTCCCCGGCGCCGGCGGCCTCCCCGTCAGGAACGCCGACGGCGTGGTCGTGGCCGGCATCGCGGCCTCCGGCGCCACCGTGAGCCCGTTCTTCCCGCCCGACGTCGACCCGCGCGCGGTCAGCGCCGACGGCAGGCCCGCCAACCCGGAGGACCTGCTGATCGCCTACGCGCTCCAGATCGCCTACGAGGGGCAGCACGGGGACGACGGCAAGCGCTGGGAGCTGCGCTTCGGCGACCTGGTGATCGACCCGGCCGCCAGCCTGGGCATGGCCGCCGCGCCGCCGGCCAGCCGCCAGGCCGAGCTCGACTGGGCGCGAAGGCTGGCCGATAACGTCATCAGCGAAGCAGCGGGCCGAGGCGTCACGATCGCGGTCGCGGTCGTCGACCGCGGCGGCGACCCGATCCAGCAGGACCTGATGGACGGCGGACCTGCCGCCGCGCCCGCGATCGCCCAGGCCGTCGCGGGGGCGGCGGCGCTGTTCGACTGCGAAAGCGGTGACCTGAGCCAGCGATTCGGGCCCGCGGAGGCCGTCGCGGCGCTGCTGACACCACCCGTCCTCGGCCTGCCCGGCGGGCTGCCGCTCCGCGACGACGGCCGCCTGGTGGCCGGCCTCGGCGTCGGCGGGGTCGACCCCGAGATCTGCCGCGAGATCGCGCGCGCGGCCCTGGGCCGGTCGTGAGCGGCGCCGACCCGCTCCGGGTGGCGGTTATCGGCTGCGGCGCGATCGGCAGCCTGTACGCGGCCCACCTCGCCCGCTCCCCGGAGGTCGAGGTCTGGGTCGTCGACCCCTGGGCCGCGCACATGGACGCGATCGCCCGCGACGGGCTCCGAGTCACCGGGCTGGCCGACTTCACCGCGACCGTGCACGCCACAACCGACGGGCGCGACCTCCCCGACTGCGACTTCGGCCTCGTCGCGACCAAGGCGCCGCACACCCGCGCGGCCGTCGCCGGCGCGTGCGAGGCCCTTGCCAACGCGGCCGTGGTCAGCCTGCAGAACGGCCTTGGCAACGAGGAGGTCATCGCCGAGCTGGTGCCGCGGGTCATCCGCGGCGCCATCATCACGGCCGGGGCCGTCATCGCGCCCGGCGTGGTCAGCTACGACGCCCCCGGCGACTCCTGGTTCGGCCCGTTCGAGCCCCGCCCGGCGGCGATGCAGGAGGTAGAGCGCCTCGCCCGGCTGCTCACCGACGGCGGCCTCACCACCTACGCGCTCGCCGACGCCCGGGGCCCGCAATGGACGAAAGTCGTTTTCAACTCCGCCACCAGCCCCCTGTCCGCGCTGACCGGCCTGACGGTCGGCCGCGTGTGCACCGACCCCGGGCTCCGCCCTCAGGTCAACGCCCTGATCGCGGAAGCCCTGGCGGTCTGCGACAAGGCCGGGATCGCGCTCACCCGCCACCCGCGCGAGGCCATCGCCGAGGCCATCGACGAGGCCTACGACCACCAGCCGAGCATGCTCCAGGACGTGCACAAACGCCGGAAAACCGAGATCGACGCGCTCAACGGCGGGATCGCCGCCGAGGGCCGCCGGGTCGGTGTGCCCACGCCCCTCCACGACTGCATGGTCGCGCTGGTCAAGGGCCTGGAACGCTCCTGGAGCGAGTAAGCCAGCCAACCGCGGCAGCCCAGCCGGTGCCGCCAATTCGTGACATCTCAGGGGTGGACAACCGGGGTCACGACTCGTAACTTGAATTTAATGAAAGCGACTTTCATAGTGTGAAAGTTAAGGAGCACCGTGAGCGAACCGCGCGCACCAGAACCAGAGCCAGGATCGGGACCAGAGCCGGTCAGCAGGCGGCCCAGGCAGCCACTGCTTGACGTCGCCGGGTTGCGCGTGACCTACGGGGGCGTCGTCGCCGTCTCCGACGTCGACCTGCAGATCACCGAGGGCACGATCTTCGGGCTCATCGGGCCGAACGGCGCGGGCAAGACCTCCATGGTCGACGCGCTCACCGGCTACACCAGGCAGGCGGCCGGGCGGATCGTCTTCGACGGCCGGGACATCGGGGCGCTCCGCCCGTACCGGCGGGCCCGGCTGGGCCTGGCCCGGACGTTCCAGTCGGTCGAGCTCTTCGACGACCTCACGGTCGAGGAGAACCTGCTGGTGGCCAGCGAGCACGTGACCGTCGGCTCGACCCTCCGCGACCTGTTCCTGCCCCGGCGCCCGGTGGACCGGTCCAGCGTCGACTGGGCCATCGAGGTCTGCGGCCTGCACGACGTCGCCGCCCGCTACCCCGGGCAGATCTCGCTCGGCAACCGCAAGCTCGTCGGCATCGGCCGGGCGCTCGCCCGGCGTCCCCGGCTGGTGCTGCTCGACGAGCCCGCGGCCGGCCTCGACACCGACGAGAGCCAGGAGCTGGGCGAGCGGCTGCGGGCCCTGCCGGCCGAGCACGGGGTCACGATCTTCCTCATCGACCACGACATGGGCCTGGTCCTGTCCGTCTGCGATCAGCTCATGGTCCTCGACTTCGGACGCCGGATCGCGGCCGGGACCCCGGCCGAGATCCGCGACGATCCCCGCGTGATCGAGGCCTACCTGGGAGGGCACCGTGTCTAGCGACAAACCCGCGTCGAGCGACAAAACCGTGTCTAGCGACAAACCCGCGTCGAGCGACGAAACCGCCGGCCCCGGCCAGACCCTGGTCGTCACGAACCTGTTCGCCGGCTACCGGGGCATCCCGGTCGTCCGCGAGCTCAGCCTCCAGGTCCGCCCGGGCGAGGTGGTGGCCCTGCTCGGCCCCAACGGGGCGGGCAAGACCACGACGCTGGAGACGATCGCGGGCCTGCACCGCCCGATCAACGGCACGGTCGAGCTGTCCGGCCACAGCGTCGGCGGAAAGCCCGCGCACGCCCTCGCCCGCACCGGGCTCGCCCTCGTCCCCGAGGGCCGGGCGCTGTTCCCCGGCCTCACCGTCCGCGAGCACCTGCGGCTGGCGGGCGGGCGCCGGCTGGCGGGCGGCCGCGGCGCCACCGCCCGCGAGGACGAGCTGCTGGCGATGCTCCCCGAGCTCCGCAAGTGCCTCAACCGCAAGGCCGGCCTGCTGTCCGGCGGCGAGCAGCAGATGCTGGCGGTCGGCCGCGCCCTCGTCACCCGGCCGGGCCTGCTGCTGGTCGACGAGATGAGCCTCGGCCTCGCCCCGGTGATCGTCGAGCGGCTGCTGCCGATCCTGCGCCGGGTGGCGACCGAATTCGGCACCAGCGTGCTCTTCGTCGAGCAGCACGTCGCGCTGGCGCTGGAGATCTCCGATCGCGCCTACATCCTCACCCACGGCCGGATCAGCCTCGAGGGCAGCGCCGCCGAGCTCAGCCAGCGGCAGGACCTGCTGGCCGCGAGCTACCTCGGCGAGACCGCCGCCTGACCCGGCGCCAACCAGCAACGACCAGCGACAACAAAACGAGATAACGAGTGAGGGAAGAGATACGCATGAAGCACCTCAGACCGATTGGCGCGGCCGCCATCGCCGTGCTCGCGCTCACCGCCGCCGGCTGCAGCTCAAGCAGCTCAAGCGGTTCAACCAGCCCAAGCACCCCCGGCAGCGCCAGCGCCCCCGCCAGCGCCGCGTCAACCGGCGCGACCGGCAGCGCCACCGCCGCCGCGGCCGGCTCCGGGTTCGGCACCCCGCACAAGGCGACCGGCACCCCCTACGTGTTCGGCATGATCAACGACGAGACCGGCGCGGTCACCTTCCCCGAGGCGCGCCAGGGGTCGATCGCCGCCGTCGACTACGTCAACAACTACCTCGACGGCATCAACGGGCACCCGATCCAGATCGACAGCTGCATCGGCGACGGCACCCCGGCCACCGCCGCCCGCTGCGCGAACCAGCTGGTGGCCGACCACCCGATCGCGATCCTGGGCGCGGCCGACGTCGGCGCGCCCGCCTCCATCCCCATCTACGCCCACGCCAACCTGGCCTACCTGGGCGGCATCCCGTTCACCCCGGTGCCGGAGACCGCCGCCAACTCGATCCAGTTCTGGTCGGTCAGCGTCGGCGACAACGCCGCCGCCGCCGTCTACGCGGGCAAGAAGCTCGGCGTCACCAGCGTCGCCATCATCTACTTCAGCAACGCCCAGGGCGAGTCGATCCTGCCGCAGATCACCCCGACGCTGAAGGCGGCCGGCGTCACCAAGGTCACCGACGTCCCGCTGTCGCCGACTTCGCCCGACCCGAGCCCGCAGGCCGCGCTGGTCGAGGGCAGCGGCGCCCAGCTCGCCTACGTCGACGTCCCCAACGGCTGCGGCAACGTGCTCAAGGCGCTCAAGTCGGTCGGCTACAGCGGCAAGATCATGGGCATCGACCCGTGCGGCGCGCCGCCGGTGATCACCGCCGCCGCGGGCGGCGCCAACGGCATGTACATCGCCTCGCCGTTCCAGCTGCAGAGCGGCGGCAGCGCCCAGGCGCAGCTGTTCATGGCGGCGATGAAGCAGTACGCCGCGCCGGGCACGCTGGTCGACTCGATCTCCACGGCCGGCTTCGCCACCGTCATGAACGTCCAGCAGGTGCTGGCCACGATCAAGGGCACCCCGACGACGGCCGAGATCCTGGCCGCGTTCAAGACCGGCACTCACAGCAACTTCCTGTCGCACCCCTACACCTGCAACGGCCAGGCGCTCAAGGGCGCCACCGCCATCTGCAACGACAACTACCTGATGAACCAGATCGAGAACGGCGCCCTCACGCAGCCGTCGTCGACCGACTGGACCACCTCCAAGGGCTACTTCCCCGGCATCAGCGGCTGATGATCGCGCCGCCGCCCGCGTTCCGGGCGGCGGCGCCCCCGTACGTCCCACCACGAGACCTGAACGAGACGCCATGTCCAGCTACCTGCTCTTCCTGATCCTCGGCCTCGGCTCGGGGGCGACCTACGCCATCCTCGGCCAGGGACTCGTCCTCAAGTACCGCAGCGCTGGCGTGGTCGACTTCGCGCACGGCGCGGTGGCGATGTTCATCGCCTACGTCTTCGTCAACCTCCGCAGCTTCGGCGAGCTCGAGCTGCCGCTGGTGCTGCTGCCGCACCAGATCTCGCTCAACGGCGGCACCGGGCTCAGCACCGGGCTCGCCGTCGTCATCTCGCTGGTCTACGCGGCGGTCCTCGGGCTGCTGCTGTACGTGATCGTCTACCGGCCGCTGCAGAGCGCCTCCCCGCTCACCCGGGTCTGCGCGTCGGTCGGCGTCATGCTCACCCTGCAGGCGATCGCGGTGCTCAACTACAGCACCGAGCCGGTCACCACCAACCCGATCTTCCCCAGCTCCGGGCTGTCGCTGGCCGGGATCACGTTCCCCGAGGACCGGCTGTACTTCACCGGCCTGGTGGTGGTGATCTCGGTCGCGCTCGCGCTCGTCTACCGGTACACCCGGTTCGGCCTCGCCACCCGGGCGGGGGCCGAGAACGACAAGGGCGCCGCGCTGACCGGCATCTCCGCCACCCGCATCGCCGGGCAGAACTGGGTCATCGCGACCGTGCTGGCGGGGGTGGCGGGCATCCTCATCGCCCCGATCTCCAGCCTCGACCCGACCTCCTACACGCTGTTCGTGGTGCCCGCCCTGGCGGCCGCGCTGATCGGCCGGATCCAGTCGTTCTGGGTCACCGCGCTGGCGGGCCTGCTGATCGGCTGCGCCCAGTCCGAGATCGACAAGCTCGTCTCGGTCTTCGCCTGGCTGCCGCAGCAGGGGCTGCCGGACTCGCTCCCGTTCGTCGTCATCATCGTGGTGATGGCGGTGCGGGCCCGCTCGGTGCTCGCCCGCGGCGGCGAGACGGCCGACCGCAACCCCTCGGTCGGCCTGCCCCGCGCCCCGCTCCGGACCGCCGCCGTCTGCTTCGTGATCGGCCTGATCCTGCTGCTCACGCTGGACAACGTCCTGCGATTCGCGTTCATCTCCTCGCTCACCGTCACCGCGGTCGCGTTGTCGGTCGTGGTGCTGACCGGCTACGTCGGCCAGGTCTCGCTCGCCCAGATGTCGCTGGCGGGCATCGGCGGCTTCATGCTCGGGCACATCTCGGCCGACTGGGGTATCGGCTTCCCCTGGTCGCTGATCCTGGCCGGGCTCTGCGCGGTCCCGGTCGGACTGGTCATTGGCCTGCCCGCGCTCCGGCTGCGGGGCGTGAACCTGGCCGTGGTCACGCTCGGCTTCGCCTCCGCCCTCGACGCGGTGCTGTTCACGGTCGAGAGCTTCACCGGCGGTACCGGCGGCCTGCCCATCCCGCAACCGAAGCTCCCCGGCCTGAACCTGGCGATCAGCTCCGGCAGCGCCACCAGCCGGGTCGTCTTCGGCGTGCTCGTGCTCGTCGTCGTCACCCTCCTCGGGCTGCTGGTGGCCCGGCTGCGGCTCGGCCCGACCGGGCGGATGCTGCTGGCGATCAGGTCCAACGAGCGCGCCGCGGGCTCGGTCGGCATCAACGTCGCCCAGGGCAAGCTGCTCGCGTTCGGGTTGGCCGCGTTCATCGCCGGCATCGGCGGCGCGCTCACCGGCTACATGCAGGGCGAGCTGACGGCCGACAGCTTCGCCGCGTTCACCTCGATCGGGCTGCTCGCGATCGTGTTCGTGGCCGGCGTCGGCCGGATCGCCGGCGCGGTCGTCGCCGGCATCATGTTCTCCGCCGCCGGCCTCTTCGTCACCTTCCTCAACCTGCACCTCAACATCGGCAGCTACCAGGCGATCGTGGCCGGCCTCGCGCTGGTGCTGACCGCCGTCCAGAACCCGGACGGCATCACCGGCACCTCGACCGGCAAGGGCCCGGCCGTCGCCCTCGCCCGCCTCCACGACCGCGCCACCGCCGCCCTCGGCAAGCGGCTCACCGACCGCCCGCCGCCCGCCGCCCCCTCGCCCGCCGCCCCGCCCGCCGCCGCCCCCTCGCCCGCCGCCCCGGCCGCCGCCGCCCCCTCGCCCGCCGCCCCGGCCGCCGCCGCCCCCTCGCCCGCCGCCCCGGCCGCCGCCGCCCCCTCGCCCGCCGCCCCGCCCGCCGCCCCCTCGCCGCCGCCCCCTCGGCCGCCCCCTCGACCGCCCCCTCGGCCGATGCCCCAGCGGCACCAAGTGCGCGTTTGGGCCGGCAAGAGTGAGCCCAAACACGCACTTGGCACAGTGATGGGCCGGGAGGGGGTCGCCACGCGTGCCCGGCATCGTGGCTCGGGGGAGGGGAACTGTGCGGCCGTTCGAAGTCAAAGTCTTTGATTTTCCCGAACGGACCCTGCATGACTCCCTCCCGCCCATGACCCGCCACCCCACGCCGGCCGCCGTGCGTGATAGTTAGTTCCTAACACCGGCCGAGCGAAGGACGTGATGTCATGCGGGCGATAGTCGTCAACGAGACCGGCGGGCCCGAGGTCCTCGTGCACGCCGAGGAGCACCCCGACCCGGAGCCAGGCCCCGGCCAGGTCGTGGTCGAGGCCGCCGCGGCCGGAGTCAACTTCATCGACATCTACCGGCGCTCCGGCGTGTACAAGCAGCCGCTGCCGTACGTGCCCGGCAGCGAGGGGGCCGGCACCGTCGTCGCGGTGGGGGAGGGCGTCACCGACGTCGCGGTGGGCGACCGGGTGGCGTGGCACGACGCCGCCGGCAGCTACGCCGAGCGGGTCGTGGTCGACGCGGCGATGACCGTCCCGGTGCCCGTCGGCACCGACCTGACCGCCGCCGCCGCGGTCATGCTGCAGGGCATGACCGCGCACTACCTGTGCCGCTCGACCTTCGAGGTCAAGCCGGGGACGGTCGCGGTCGTGCACGCGGCCGCGGGCGGGGTCGGCCTTTTGCTGACCCAGATGATCAAGACGCTCGGCGGCACCGTGATCGCCACCACCTCGGGCGGGCCCAAGGCCGAGCTGGCCGAGCAGGCCGGCGCCGACTACGTGACCGGCTACGGCGAGTTCGGGGCGGTGGTCGACCGGGTCACCAACGGCCGCGGCGCCGACGTCGTCTACGACGGCGTGGGCAAGGACACCTTCGACGCCAGCCTGGGCGCGCTCCGCCCGCGCGGCCTGATGGCGCTGTACGGCGGGTCGAGCGGCCAGGTCCCGCCGTTCGACCCGCAGCGGCTGAACAGCGGCGGCTCCCTGTTCCTTACCCGCCCCACGCTGGCCGACTACACCGCCGACCGGGCCGAGTTGCTGTGGCGGGCGGGCGACGTGCTCAGCGCGGTCGCCAGCGGGCAGCTCAACGTCCGCATCGGCCTCGAATACTCCCTGGCCCACGCCCCGCAGGCGCACGAGGACCTGGCCGCCCGGCGCACCACCGGGAAGCTGATTCTGATCCCGTGAAACCCGTCCGGTCCCCGCCCGGCCATGACACGCGTGTCGGTTATCTCAGCGCACTGGCACGACCGCGCCGACTACGCACCACTAGTATCGGGTAATCCAGCTGGAAAGCCGCATCAAGGGGAGCGTGCCGTGACCTATCTTGAGCACATCAACGGCCCGCAGGACCTCAAGGGACTCACCCAGGATCAGCTCGCCATCCTGGCTAGCGAGATCCGCGATGTCCTGGTGGAGTCCGTGACGAGGACGAGTGGTCATCTCGGCCCGAACCTCGGTGTGGTCGAGCTGACCATGGCCATGCACCGGGTGTTCGACTCGCCCAAGGACAAGCTGATCTTCGACACCGGCCACCAGTCCTACGTGCACAAGCTGCTGACCGGCCGCCTGGCCGAATTCCACACGCTGCGCCAGACCGGCGGCCTGTCCGGCTACCCCAGCCGGGCGGAGTCCGAGCACGACCTGGTGGAGAACTCGCACGCCTCCACGTCGCTGTCGTACGCGGACGGGATGGCCAAGGCCTACCGGCTGCGGGGCGAGCACGACCGGACCGTGGTCGCGGTGATCGGCGACGGCGCGCTGACCGGCGGCATGGCCTGGGAGGCGCTGAACAACATCGCCGTCGCCCGGGACTCCCGGCTTGTCATCGTTGTCAACGACAACGGCCGCTCGTACCAGCCGACGATCGGCGGCCTCGCCAGCCACCTGTCCACGATCCGCGTCAACCAGCGCTACGAGCAGGTCCTGGACCTGATCAAGACCACGGTGACGTCCACCCCGATCGTCGGCAACCCGCTCTTCGGCGCGCTGCACGGGGCCAAGAAGGGCCTCAAGGACTTCCTCCAGCCGCAGGTGCTGTTCGAGGACCTCGGCATCAAGTACATCGGCCCGGTCGACGGCCACGACGAGGCGACGGTCGAGCACGCGCTCCGCCAGGCGGCCGAGTACGGCCGTCCGGTGCTGGTGCACGTGATCACCCGCAAGGGGTTCGGCTACGAGCTGGCCGAGCAGAACGAGGAGGACTGCCTCCACCAGGTCCCGGCCGCCCCGGTCGCGACGTCGACCCCGGCCAAGCCGGCCGCGCCCGCGAAGTCCTGGACCGACGTGTTCGCCGACGAGATGGTCGCGATCGGCGGCCGCCGCCCCGACATCGTCGGGGTCACCGCCGCGATGCTGCACCCGGTCGGCCTGGCGCCATTCAAGGCCGCCTACCCGGACCGGGTCTACGACGTCGGCATCGCCGAGCAGCACGCGATGACGATGGCGGCCGGCCTGGCGATGGCGGGCATGCACCCGGTCGTCTCGATCTACGCGACGTTCCTGAACCGGGCGTTCGACCAGCTGCTGATGGACGTGGCGCTGCACAAGCTGCCGGTCACGGTGACCCTCGACCGGGCGGGCGTCACCGGACCGGACGGCGCCAGCCACAACGGCATGTGGGACGGCTCGATCCTGCAGGTCGTCCCGGGCCTGCGGGTGGCCGCGCCGCGCGACGGGAGCCGGGTCGCCGAGCTGGTCAACGAGGCGGTCGAGGTCAGCGACGGACCGACCGTGGTGCGCTGGCCCAAGGGCGCCGTCGGCGTCGAGGCCGAGGCGGTCGGCAAGCTCGGCGGGATGGACGTGCTCGCCCAGCCCGGCCCCGAGCAGGGCCGCGACGTCCTGCTGCTAGGGGCCGGCCCGATGGCGGTCACCTGCGTGGACGTCGCCAAGCGGCTGAACGACCACGGCATCGGCGTGACCGTGGTCGACCCGCGCTGGGTGATGCCGGTGGACCAGGCGGTCATCGCCGCCGCCCAGCAGCACCGGCTGGTCGCGGTGGTCGAGGACAACGGCCGGTCGGGCGGTTTCGGCGACGCGGTCGCGCGGCTGCTGCGCGACGCCGACGTGGACACCCCGGTGAAGACCTTCGGGCTCAACCAGGAGTTCCTCGCCCACGCCAGCCGGGGCGAGATCCTCGAGGCGGCCGGGCTCACCCCGCAGCACCTGGCCCGGCGGCTGACCGAGGCGGTCGCCCGCCGCACCCCGGCCGCGGCCGACCCTTCCGAATCTCCTGTGAGGGAACAGTCATCGACGCAGGAGCGGCTTCCCGAGTAACTTGGGCGTCATGCTGCGAGTTGCCGTCGTCGGGTCCGGTCCAGCCGGGCTCTACACCGCCGAGGCGCTGATCAAGCAGGCGGCGCTGCTGCCCGTTCCGGTCACGCTCAAGGTGGACGTGATCGACCGCCTGCCGACCCCGTACGGCCTGGTCCGGTACGGGGTCGCGCCCGACCACAAGTCGATCAAGTCGGTCGCGAACTACCTGCGCCGGGTGCTCGAGTCGCCCGACGTCCGGTTCGTGGGCGGGGTGTCGCTCGGCGTCGACGTCACCCGCGAGGAGCTCCTCGCCGCCTACGACGCGGTGGTGTACGCGACCGGCGCGATGCGCGACCGCCGCCTCGGCATCGACGGCGAGGACCTGCCCGGCAGCTACGCGGCGACCGACTTCGTCAACTGGTACTGCGGCCACCCGGACGTCGACCCGGGCGCGTTCACCCTCGACGCCGAGTCGGTCGCGGTGATCGGCGTCGGCAACGTGGCCGTCGACGTGGCCCGCATCCTCGCCCGGGAGCCGGCCGAGCTCGAGGCGACCGACATCCCCGAGCCGGTGATGGATGCGCTGCGCGCCTCCCGCGTCCGCGAGGTGCACGTGATCGGCCGCCGCGGCCCCGCCCAGGCCAAGTTCACCACCAAGGAGCTGCGCGAGCTGGGCGAGCTGGCCGGGGTCGAGGTCTCGGTCCCGGCCGACGAGTTCGACCTCGAGGGCGGCTTCGACCGCTCGGGCGAGTCGGCCACGCTGGCCGCGTCCGACCGCCGTGTCCGCGGCAACCTGGTCGCGATGGCCGGCTGGAGCGGCGCCGCCGACGACGCCGCCGCGGCGGGGCGCAAGCTTCGGCTGCGCTTCTGGCTCCGCCCGGTCGAGATCGAGAAGTCCGCCGACGGCACGGTCGGCGGCCTCCGGCTCGAGCGAACCCGGCTGAACGAGAGCGGCGAGTTCGAGGGCACCGGCGAGTTCGAGACCATCGACGTGCAGATGGTGCTGCGCAGCGTCGGCTACCAGTCGGTGCCGCTGCCCGGCGTCCCGTTCGACCCGAAGTCGCACACCGTGCCCAACGCGGCCGGGCGGGTGCTGTCGGAGACCGGCGAGCCGTTGCCGGGCGAGTACGTGGCGGGCTGGCTCAAGCGCGGCCCGACCGGCGTGATCGGCACCAACAAGGCCGACGCGGCCGAGACCGTCCAGTCCCTGCTGGCGGACCTGGCGGGCGGCCCGGCCCCGGGCGAGACCGCGCTGCCCCGCCCCGGCCTGCTCCGGATGCCCGATTCGGCCGGCGCCGCTAAGGCTGCCGAGACCGCCAACGCCGCCGCCGCGGCCGACCTGGCCGACGCCGCCGTCGATACCGCCGTCGGGTTGGCCGATGCGGCCGGGGCGGCCGAGGACGCCGCCGGGGCCGAGGCCGCGGCCGAGGTCGCGTCGGAGGCGTGGGCGCTGGCCGAGCTGCTGGCCGCCCGCGGCGTCGACCATGTCACCTACGAGGCCTGGCTCCGCGTCTCCGCCGCCGAGGAGGAGCTGGCCCGCTCCCTCGGCCGGGGTGACCGGGTCAAGCTCCCGCACCGCGACGCCGTCTGGTCCGCCGCCCGCGGGTAGGACCGCCCGCCGGTGGGCGCTGCCCGCGCGAAATTCTTCAGTTAATCTTCACTATGACGGACGGGTTCCCGGGCTTTATCCTTAATATCGCTTCCTTGTGGGTACCTCTCTGGCATTCTCGCTGACCAGCGAGCGTGAGGGCGGGGATCGTTTTGCTAGAGGGGTTGAAGTCGTGGGATCCGGCCAACGTCGGCCCGTTCAAGCTGCTCGGCGTGCTCGGCAACGGCGGATTCGGCCGGGTGTACCTCGGCCAGGGGCCAGACGGCGAGCGGGTCGCGGCCAAGGTGATCAAGCCCGATCTGGCCGAAGATCCCGAGTTCCGCGAACGATTCGGCCGCGAGGTGAGCGCGGCGCGAAAAGTCGGCGGCAAGTTCACCGCCCGGGTGGTCGACGCGGACACCGACGGCGAGGAACTCTGGCTGGCGACCGAGTACATTTCCGGCCCGACGCTCCGCGAGGCGGTGGCGGTCCAGGGCCCGCTGGCCGAGAGCTCGGTCCTCGCCCTCGCGGCCGGCCTGGCGGAGGCGCTCGACGCGATTCACGCGGCCGGCCTGGTGCACCGTGACCTCAAGCCGGACAACGTGCTGCTTGCCTACGACGGGCCGCGGGTGATCGACTTCGGCATCGCCCGGGTGGCCGGGGCGAGCACGCTGACGGGCACCGGCGTGCTCATGGGCACCCTCGCCTACATGTCGCCCGAACAGGCCATCGGCCAGGCGGTGGGGCCGCCCAGCGACGTGTTCAGCCTGGCCTCGGTGCTGGTCTTCGCCGCCACCGCCCGGGGGCCCTACGGCGACGGCACGCAGGCCGAGCTGCTCTACCGGGTGGCCCATCAGGGGCCGAGCCTGGACGGCGTTCCCCCGCAGGTGCGGGCGCTGGTCGAGCCGTGCATGGCGGCGGACCCGGAACAACGGCCGACCACCCGCGATCTCGTTGAGCACCTGGGCGGGAC
This sequence comes from uncultured Actinomycetota bacterium, assembly GCA_963836195.1. Classification (GTDB taxonomy): domain Bacteria; phylum Actinomycetota; class Actinomycetes; order Streptosporangiales; family Streptosporangiaceae; genus Trebonia. The sequence continues at coordinate 545,553 of CAWIIX010000033.1, forward strand.
CAGGCCCTCGGTCGGCTGGCTGCGGACGGAGACGACCGCAGCGCAGGCGCCGCACGACACGGCCCCGATGACCGCCCATCTGCCGGAGCCGGGCCGGCCGTCGGGTTCGACCTGGCCGCCCGAGTCCGGCCGGCCGTCGGGGTCGAGCTGGCCGCCGGGTTCGGGCGGGCCGTCGGGGTCGAGCTGGCCGCCGGGATCGCGCACGGGGCCGCCGGGGTCAGGCGGGCCGCCGGGGTCAAGCCAGCCGCCGAAGTCAGGTCGGCCGCCCCGAAGCCGCTGGTCCGGGCGACGGATCGGCGCCATCGCGGTGGCGGCGGTCGTGGTGGTCGGCCTTGCGATCGGCCTCGCCGTCAGCCAGCTCGGCGGCCATCACACGACCGCCAGCTGGTCGGGCGGCCAGCGGATCGATACCGTCGACGGCCTGGCCTCGGTTTCCTGCGCGTCGGCCGACTTCTGCGCCGCCGTCGATCCCGGCGGGAACGCCTTCACCTACTCGGGTGGCTCGTGGTCCCCGGCGCGGGCGCTCAGCAGCAACGGACTGTCCTGGGTGTCCTGCCCGTCGGCCGGCTTCTGCGTGGCCACCAGCAACGGCAGCGCCCTGTACACGTACGCGGGCGGCAAGTGGTCGTCGCCGACCGAGCTGTTTGGCGTCAACGGCAAACCCGCTCACCTGACGTCGGTCTCCTGCGCCTCGGCGACCTTCTGCATCGCGACCGGGAACATGCACGCCTTTAAGTTCTCCGGCGGGAGCTGGGATAAAGGGGTCCTGGTCGAGAGCACCAACAAGTTGACCGCGGTCTCGTGCGCGTCGGCCGGGTTCTGCGCCGTCGTCGATTCGACCGGAAATGCCTTTACCTACTCGGGCAGCTCGTGGTCGGCGCCCCAGCGGCTCGCCCCCACCGGGATGACCGGGGTGTCGTGCCCCACGGCCGGCTTCTGCATGGCCTCCGGCATGGCCGCCCCGTACGCGTACTCGGGCGGCAAGTGGTCGCCGTCCGGCCCGCTGGCCACCGCTGACGGCGGCCCGGTGCACCTGACGTCGGTCTCCTGCGCGACCGCGTCCGCCTGCGTGGCGACCGGCGGCCTCGACGGCTACACGTACTCCGATGGCAGCTGGGCCCGGGGGGTCTTCGTCCACCACAGCAATAAGCTCACCGCCATTTCGTGCACCGCGGCCGACTTCTGCACCGCGGTCGACTCGGGCGGTAACGTCTACACCTACTCGGCGACCTAACCCCTCCTCAGCGACCTCACCCATCGCCCTCAGCGACCGGATCCATCGCGCCGCCGAAAACCGGACTTTAAGACTCACCAGACTCACCAGAAGACCTGGTCCCGTCCGTTCTCGGACAGAATCGGATGCCGCCACACTCCGCTTTCGTTTGTTCACATTCCGCTTGCCGACGACCCCGTTCGCGTTGTTTGATGTGCATCAGGGCCCGGGCGGCTCGGGTCACGGGGATGAAGTGCGTACGGAGGCAGACAATGGCCGGGTCATTCAAAAAGGGTGCAATTCCTCCTGATCCGCGGGTCGTCATACCGAGGCTCGAGGATTACATCGACGTCAGCTCGCTGGCCGGCGGCCTGCCCGCCGCGCCCGGCATCATCGATCGCGAGTCGAAGGTCAAGGCCTGGCCGATGTACGCCAACGGCCCGGACCCGGCGGCGCCGCCGGCGATCGCCTCCACCGGGGTCGGCGACTGCACCTGCGCGGGCATCGGGCACTTCCTGGCGGCGGTCACCGCGTTCAGCGGCGACGTTCCCGGCGGGGTGATGTTCACCGACGAAGCGATCCTCGGCATGTACGAGGCGGTGGGCGGCTACGTGCTCGGCGACCCCGCGACCGATAACGGCTGCATGCTCCAGGCCGTCTGCCAGTACATGGTCACCACCGGGCTGGCCGACATCACCGGCAAGGTCCACAAGCTCGCCGGATACTTCGCCATCGGCGGCTACACCAACCTGGGGCTGCTCAAGCAGATCGCTAACACCTTCGGCGGGGTCTACCTCGGGGTGGCCGTGAGCGACGGCGCGGACCACCAGTTCAGCGAGGGGCTGCCGTGGACGCTGCCCAAGGCCGCCGCCAACGTCGGGCCCAACGGCATCGACCACTGCGTCGTGCTGCAGTACAGCGCCTTCGGCGTGACCGGCATCGGCGACGACCAGACCGTCATCACCTGGGGCGTCGAGCAGAAGATCAACCAGGCCTGGGCGGTGACCAACATCGGTCAGGCGATCGGCCTGATCACCGAGGACTGGATCGCCAAGAACGGCGCCTCCATCAACGGCCAGTCCCTGCAGCAGCTGATCGCTGACAGCAAGAACGTCCGGGGATAACGGGCGCAGACAGCGCAGAAACGGCCGCCCCCGGCACCCGGGGAAGATCCGGCGGACACCCTCCCACCGCCGGTTACCCCAGGCGTATTGGTTACGTTACTTTCGCGATCTTGCGGTTGGACGTCACTATCCGTAAGAATGTCATTACCCCTCGGCATTATTGATTTACATAGCGGAACCGGATGGCTCGGTTTCGCGACCCGGCGGAGGCTCGTTTCCCCACCGGGATGTCCGGCGGAGGGGATTTTGTCATGGGGGACTGGGGCGGCGCTCCGGGAATGCAACCGGGCATGCAGCACCTGCTGCTAGCCGAGATCCTGGGGCTGGCGATGGCGCGACGCGCCGCGGACATCCTCGACCGGCACCGCGCGGCGCTGATGCGCGCCCCGGGCGGTGGCGCCGCCGAGGCCGTCAGATCCGGCGAGACCGGCGCGGCCGGCCAGCTTGACGAGGCCGACGACGCCCAGTTCGCGCTCGACAACGCGATCTTCACCGCCGTCCTCGACGCGGCTAACGAGTGCCTCGGGCAGTTCGACGCCCGCCCGTCCGACGAGCGCTGGTGCGACGCGCTGCTGCAGCTCATCCAGCTCGCCCAGGTTGCCAGCGGTCAGCCCGGACCAGGCCAGCCCGGACCAGGCCAGGCCGGACCAGGCCAGACCGGGTCAGGTCAGCCCGTCTAGCCGTAAAACGGCAGCAGGAGCTCCGGGCTCTCTTCCGGAATCCAGTGACCGCTCGTCGGGGGGTAGTGGCGGCGAACCATGCCCGCAATCGCCCCGAATAACCGGTCCGTGCCAGCCTCGCAACGCCTCACGACGTTTCCGATCGGGTGGATGCCCGCCCTCCTGCGGGGTAGGACGGTCGGGCGAGTTGACCGCGCGCGAATATCCTGATTAATATCACCAAAAAAGTAGTAAATGCAGGAAGCACACCTCAAGCACACCCCAAGCACACCTCAAGCACCCCTCGGCGGCAAAGGAGAGGCGATGGCGCTGCCTGACTTCGTGGTAGCCGGCGTTCCCAAATCGGGGACCACGGCGCTGCACGCGGCGCTTGCCCGCCACCCCGGCCTGTTCCTGTCGCCGATCAAGGAGCCGAAGTTCTTCCTCACCGACGGCCCGCCCCCGACCAAGGGCGGCCCGGGTGACGCGCTCACCTACCGCGAGCACGTCTGGCAGCGGGACCGGTACGAGGCGCTGTTCGACGCCGCCCCGGCCGGAACGCTGGCCGGCGAGGCCACGCCCCTCTACCTCTACGACCCGGCCGCGATGGCGCGGATCCGGCAGACGATCCCGGCCGTCAAGCTCATCGTGATCCTCCGCGACCCAGTCGAGCGCGCGCACTCCAACTGGACCCACCTGTGGTCGGCCGGCCTGGAGCCGATCGGCGACTTCGTCCGCGCCTGCGCCGAGGAGGAGCAGCGGATCGCGGCCGGCTGGGCGTCCTTCTGGCACTATAAGGGGCTCGGCCGGTACGGCGAGCAGCTCGCGCACGCGTTCACGCTGTTCCCGCGCGAGCAGGTGCTGGTCCTGCGTTACCGGCTGCTGATCGACGATCCGGCCGCCACCCTCGACAAGATCTGCGCGTTCCTCGGGGTCGAGACCGGGCTGCTGACCGAGATCCCCCGCGAGAACGTCACCGCGCACCCGGAGCGCACGCTGGCCCACCGCGCCGTCTCGCTCGGCATGCGCGCCAGCGACGCCGCCGGCCGCCTGCTCCCCGGGTCGGCCGCGACCGCGGCCACCCACCGGCTCGAGCGGCTCCTGCAGCGCGACGCGCGCGAGCGGCAGCCGCTCGGCTGGGAGCAGCGGCAGGAGTTGCTGCCGGCCTTCGCCGACGACGTCCGGCTCCTCGAGAGCGTCCTTGGCGAGGACTTCAGCGACTGGCTGGCGCCCCGCGACCGCTCCGGCGGCCTAGTCGGCGCCCGCCCGGTCGGCAAGGGCCAGGCCAAAAACGGATTTCAGAATTCCCCCCGGGGGACGACCCCGAGTAAGTTACCTCAGCTCCGTCACCAGCGCGTGCGACCCGTCGGGCTGGGCCAGCTCGTAGTACATCCGGGTCCGCCCGTCCGGCAGGTCCACCAGGTCGAGGTAGCGCAGGGCGCCGCCCGACCAGGGCGAGAACGCATCCGGGCCGCCCCCCGGGGCCGACGTCGCGACCAGCGCGGCCGGGTCGGTGCCGACCGCGATGCCGGTTCGCTCCTCGTAGTTCTCGGCCGCGCTCGCCCGCCCGTCGTAGTAGGCGACCACCTGGTCCGGGCCGAAGCGAACGGCGGCGACCCGGGTGCCGCGGGAGTCCCACTCGCCCGGCCGGCCCGCCAGCGCGGTGCCCTGCCAGGTCCAGTCGAGCCCGTCCGCGCTGGTGGCGTACTCGGTGCTCATCTGGTCGGTCTCGTCCGGGTCGGCCAGCGGGTGGATGGTCGCCCACATGTGCCACTGGCCGTCGTGCCGCTGGATGACCGGGTCCTTGACTGCCCGCTTGCGCGGGTCGCCCGGCAGCACGACCTCGCGAGTGCGCACGTCGAACTCGGCCGGGTGGGCAGCGTCGATGACCTCGACCCGCCAGTGCTTGGTCGTGGTGGTGGCGCAGCTCAGGTACAGCCGCCAGCCGCCGTCAGGGAGCTGGACGAGCTCCGGGCGCTCGAGCGACTCGGTGTCCGCTTCGCCGGAGGTGATGACCTTGAGCGGCTCGTCGAAATGCACGCCGTCGGGGGAGAACGCGATCGCCACCGCATAGCCGCGGCCGCTGCCGATCGGGCGGCGCAGCCGGCAGGCGAGGTAGCAGCCGCCGTCGGCGGCTACCGCGGACGGGCCGCCGGCCCAGTAGCCGCGGCCGGCGCCAGGAGCCGGGATCGCGATCGTTGCGTCGATCGGACGGGGAATCAGCACGTCGCTCCTATCGCCACCAATCATGTAGGGATTATAGACAACTCCGCTACATGATGTAGCCACCGTTGCCGAAGGTGGTTGGTCGGACGCGGGTGGCTCGCTTAAAGATCATACGTAGCACGCTGCCCAGCCGGACCCGTTTTCGGCGCGAGCAAGCAAGGGGACAATGGGGATCATGAGTCACGATCTGCCCGCCGACCGGTACCTCGACCGGGAGTACAGCTGGGTCCAGTTCAACCAGCGCGTCCTCGAACTGGCGGAGGACGACCAAATCCCCCTGCTCGAGCGCGTCCGCTTCCTCGCCATCTTCGCCTCCAACTTCGACGAGTTCTTCCAGGTCAGGATCGCCGGACTGGTGCGGAGGCTGGCCGCAGGCTTCCCGGTCCAGAACGCCATCGGCTGGACCTCGGAGCAGCTCCTTGAGAACACCCTGACCAAGGCCGGCCTGCTGGCGAGCAGGCACGCGGCCGTCTTCGCGGACCAGATCAAGCCCGCCCTCACCAGCCACGGCATCGAGATCCTGCGCTGGAAGGAGCTCACCGGCGACGAACGCGCGGGCCTGACCGAGCTGTTCAAGAAGAGCGTCTACCCGGTGCTGACGCCGCTGGTGGTCGACCCGGCGCACCCGTTCCCGTTCATCTCCGGGCTGTCGCTCAACCTCGCGGTCACCCTCGTCGACCCGGAGGAGGGCGTCTCCATGTTCGCCCGGGTCAAGGTGCCGCCGCTGCTGCCGCGGTTCTTCAACGTCGGCCAGTACCGCTATGTACCGATCGAGGACGTGATCGCGGCCCATCTAGGCCAGCTCTTCGGCGGCATGGACATCGTCGAGACCTACGTCTTCCGCGTCACCCGGGTCCGCGAGCTCGAGGTCGACGAGGACGTCACCGAGAACCTGCTCCAGGCGATGGAGCGCGAGCTGGTCAAGCGGCGATTCGAGCCCGCCGTCCGGCTCGAGGTCGAGCAGGACATGTCGCAGGACGTGGTCTGCCGGCTGGCCAAGGAGCTCAGCGTCGATGAGAACGCGATCAACCGGCTGCCCTGGCCGCTGGACCTGACCGGTCTGAACGCGATCGCGGACCTGTCGATCGCGGCGCTCAAGTACCCGCCGTTCGTGCCGAACACCAAGGCGGTCCCGACCGACGCCCCGATCTTCGACACGCTCGACGAGCGGGACGTGCTCGTGCACCACCCGTACGACTCGTTCACCACGACCGTGCAGCGGCTGGTCGAGGAGGCGGCGGCGGACCCTCGGGTGCTGGCGATCAAGCAGACCCTGTACCGGACCAGCGGGCAGTCGCCGATCGTGGACGCGCTGATCGACGCGGCCGAGGCGGGCAAGCAGGTCGTGGTGGTGGTGGAGATCAAGGCCCGCTTCGACGAGAAGGCGAACATCACCTGGGCGCGCAAGCTGGAGGAGGCCGGCTGCCACGTGGTCTACGGCTTCGTCGGCTGGAAGACGCACGCCAAGCTGATGCTCATCGTCCGGCAGGCGCCCGACGGCACCCTGCGGCGCTACTGCCACATCGGCACCGGCAACTACCACCCGACGACGGCCCGCCTCTACGAGGACTTCGGCCTGCTCACCTCCGACCCGACGGTCGGCGAGGACGTCACCGACCTGTTCAACCACCTCACCGGGTACAGCAGGAAGATCGACTACCGCCGGCTGCTCGTCGCCCCCGAGGCGCTGCGGACCGGGATCGTGAGTCGGATCGACGCGCAGGCGGAGCTGGCCCGGGCGGGCCGGCCCGCCAAGATCGCGTTCAAGTGCAACGCGGTCGTCGACGAGGCGGTCATCGACGCGCTCTACCTGGCCTCGCAGGCCGGGGTGGAAGTCGACCTGTGGATCCGCGGCATGTGCGCGCTCAAGCCGGGCGTGCCCGGACTGTCGGAGACGATCCGGGTCCGCAGCGTGCTCGGCCGGTTCCTCGAGCACTCGCGCATCTACGCCTTCGGCACCGGCGACCCCGACCCGGAAGCCCGCAGCGAGATCTTCCTCGGCAGCGCCGACATGATGCACAGGAACCTGGATCGACGGGTGGAGTCCCTGGTGCTTGTGGACGACCCCGGACACAGCGCTAAGCTTCGTGAGCTGATCGCGATGGGCATGGACGACCGCACGTCGTCCTGGTGGCTCGACGGCGACGGCACCTGGACCAGACACGCCCGCGACGTCGACGGCACACCGCTGACCGACGTCCAGGAGTTCCTGATCATGGATAAGAGCCGAGGACGCGTCTCTGATGGCTAGCAGCAAGCCCGAGTCCAAGCTGATCAAGGCGGCCGGCGCGGTCGCCTGGCGGCCGGGGCCTAATGGCAAGCCGGAGATCCTCCTCGTGCACAGGAAGAAGTACGACGACTGGTCGCTGCCCAAGGGCAAGGTCGAGCCGGGCGAGCCGCTCCCGGTCACCGCCGTCCGCGAGGTGCTCGAAGAGGGCGGGGCGCACCTGGCTCTCGGCCGCCGCCTCGCCTCGATCCGCTACAACGTGGGCGGCCGCCCCAAGCGGGTGCACTACTGGTCGGCGGCGGTCACCTCGCTCGACGAACGCGCGATCCCCAACGACGAGGTGGACAGGATCGAGTGGGCGGACGCCGACCACGCGGTCGAGCGGGTCAGCTACCGCCACGATCACGGGGTGCTGGCCGACTTCGCCCGGCTGCCCGCGCAGACCGTTCCGGTGATCCTGCTGCGGCACGCCCGCGCGGTGGCCAAGTCGAACTGGAAGCGCGGCGACGACCGCCGCCCGCTCGACGACGCCGGCCGCGCCGACGCCAAGGCCCTGGCCGAGCTGCTCGCGTGCTTCGGCCCCCGCGCCCGGCTCATCACCTCGCCCGCCGCCCGCTGCGTGGAAACCCTCCGCCCGTTCGCGGAGCTCTCCGGCGCCGAGCTGCGGGAAGAGCCCTCCCTCTACATTCACCACCAGTCATCCCGAACGGTCCCGGCTGACTCTCAGCCGTCCATTGCCGCCCTCCTGTCCGAGGCCATCACGGCGGGCGAGCCCACGATCTTCTGCGCTCACCGGGAGAACATCCCCGTCCTCCAGGCCGCCGCCCTGTCCGCTCTCGGCCACGCCCAGCCCCCGTCGGACGCCGCCCCCGGCAGCCCCCTGGCCGACGTCGGCCTCAAGGCATTCCCCGAGCTCCCCAAGGACTGGGACGACCCCCTCCCCACCTCCGGCTTCTGGGTCCTGAACCTAACCCTCCCCCCACCTCCCTCACCCCATTCGTCCCCGGCGACCCCACCCTCACCCGCGACCCAGTCGTCACCCGCCGCACCATCCGCACCCGCCGCCCCGCCCGACCAGCAGCTCCCCGCCTGGCGTCGCTGGTTCCGGGCCCGCGCCCACACCGGTGCCCACGCCCGCTCACCCCGCCCCGCCGCCCCCGCGCCCGGCACCGCCGCCCCAGCGCCCGGCACCGCCGCCACCCCACCTCCTCACGACGCCGCCACCCCGCCCAGCACCGCCGCCAGCTCTCCCGAACTACTCGCCGCCCCGGTCCTCGCCCCTGACTCCTCCGCCGCCCGGCCCACCGCGCTCACCCGCGAAACCAGCGACCCACACGCCCCCTCAGCCCCCCGCCTAATTTCCGCCGACCGTTACGACCTCACCGAACCCTGATCAGCCCAGATAACAGCAAAAAGCCGCAGGCGCACGAGTTATTGTGCGACGTTTCAATACGTTTTCCGGGCGTTTCGTCGCACAATAATCCTGACGCCCGTCCAGCCAAGGGATAACAGTAAAAAGTAGACCGCAGGCTCGCCTGAGAATGCCGCGGCTTCGGCCACTAGGCCTTGCCGGCGGATCCAGACTCCGCGCCGTCATCGGCGTCGCCCGCGTGGTCATCGCTCATGTGGGCGGCGTTGGTCGGGGCGGCGTCGTTGGATTCGGCGGATAGCTCAGGCCTCCCGTTGGCCTCGGTTCCGTCGGCCGCACCAGGTTCCCCTACCTCATCGGCATCCTCGGCCGGCGCTTCTTCTCTCCTGCCATCAGCGGCGTCGGTAGCGGCGGGGGCTTCGGCGCCCTGAGCGCCGGCAGCCTCGCCGTCCCCGGCAGCCTCGCCGTCGCCGGTGTTCTCGCCGTTGCCGGTGCCCTCGCCGACAACAGAGTCACCGCCCGTCCCGCCCGACTCGGCCGGGTCGGCCGACCCAACCGACTCGGCCGGGTCGGCCGACCCAACCGACCGAGCCGGCCGGACCGCCTGCCGTCGCCTGCGCACGACGTGGCGCGCGATCAAGCCGACGATCACCACCACCGCCGCAATCGCGACGTACAGCGAGTACCGGGTGATGACGCTGTAGATCGTGTTGATGTGCTGGCCGGCGAAGTAGCCGATGCTCACCCAGGTGCCGACCCAGAGCGCGGCGCCGAGCGCGTTGTAGGCGATGAAGCGGAGCCAGTGCATCTTGGTGATGCCGGCGATGATCCCGTTGGCCTGCCGGAGCCCCTCGATGAAGCGCGCGATGGTGATGATCTTGGCGCCCTGGCGGTCGAAGAATTCCTCCGCCTTATCCAGCCGTTCCGGGGTGAGGAACACGTACTTGCCCCACCGGTCCACTACCCGGCGCCCGCCGAACCGGCCGATCCCGTATCCGATGTTGTCGCCGAACACGGCCGCGAAGAACGCGACCAGGCCGACCGCGACCACGTTCAGCCGGCCGGAGCCGGCGTAGATGGAGGCGGCGATGATCACGGTCTCGCCCGGCACCGGGATCCCGAAATCCTCCACCAGCACGAGAAAGAAGATCGCCCACAGCCCGTAGTGCTCAAGCGGCGACGCCAGTGCCTCCAAGAACCCCGGCAGCGCAGGCTGGGGCGCGCTGGCAACGGCGGCGGCGATGGTGGTGAGCACCCCTAACCCGCCGCCGCCTCCGTCGCCGCCGCGAACGCCTCGGCGAGCGGGCCGGCCGTCAGCTCCGCCTGCCAGGGGCGGGCGCCGAAGCCGGTCAGGGTCGCAGTGATCGCCTCCGCGGTCGCGGGAGCGGGCGGCTCCCAGGCCAGCCGGCGCAGCGCGTCCGGGGGGAGCAGGTTCTCGGCCGGCAGCCGGTTCGCGGTCGCGAGCGCGCTGACCGCCTCCCGGCCGGCCGCGAGCCTGGCCGCCGCGGCCGGGTCGCGTTCGGCCCAGCGGTGCGCGGGCGGCGGACCGCCGGTCGCGGTGGCGCCGGCCACCTCGGGTAGCTCGCCCTCGTCGAGTGCGCGGGCGCGCAGCACCGCCGCCTGCCAGCGGGCCGAGTGCCTGCGGGCGTTCCGCGCGTGGAAGCCGTTGATCCGGTCGAGTTGCGGGCGGCCGGTCGGCGGCACCTTGCCCGCCTCGGCCCGGGCCGCCTCGATGATCGCCTGGTCGGCGAGCACCCGGCGGGGCGACAGGTCGGCCTCGCGGGCCACCTCGTCGCGCTCCTGCCAGAGCTCGCGGACGACGGCGAGCGAACGCCGGGTGCGCACCTTGTGGATGCCCGAGGTGCGCCGCCACGGATCGACCCGCGGCGGCGCCGGGGGAGCGGCCGCGATCGCGGCGAATTCCTGCCGCGCCCACTCGGTCTTGCCCTCGGCGTCGAGCTGGTCCGCTAGCGCGTCGCGCAGCTCGGTGAGAATCTCCACGTCGAGCGCCGCGTACTTGAGCATCTCGGTCGGCAGCGGCCGGATCGACCAGTCGGCGGCCGAATGCTCCTTGGCCAGCCGGAAGCCGAGCACCTCGTCGAGCATGGTGCCGAGCGCCACCCGCGGGTAGCCAAGCAGCCGCCCCGCCAGCTCGGTATCAAACAGCTCCCTCGGCCGGTAGCCGATCTCGGCCAGGCACGGCAGGTCCTGCGACGCGGCGTGCAGGACGGCCTCGACATCAGCCAGCGCCGCGTCCAGGCCGGACAGGTCGGGGGCGCCGATCGGGTCGATCAGCACCGTCCCGGCGCCGGCCCGGCGCAGCTGGACCAGGTAGGCCCGCTGCCCGTAGCGGTAACCGGAGGCCCGCTCGGCGTCCACCGCGACCGGCCCGGTCCCGGCCGCGAGCCGTTCCACCGCGACGGCGAGATCCTCGGGCGTCGCGATCACCGGCGGCAGCCCCTCGCGCGGCTCCAGCAGGTCGATGACCTCCCGCTCCGGCTTCTCGTCGCCCGCCGCCTCGCCGTCCGCCACCCCGTCAGCCACAGAACCGTCAGCCACCGAACCGTCAGCCACAGAACCGTCAGCCACGGAGCCGTCGTCCACGGAGCCGTCGTCCACGGAGTCGTCAGCCGCAAAGTCGTCGGCGTCCGCCGACAGCGCCACCGCGTCCGGCGTCTGCTCCTCAGATTCCTCGCTCGCCGCCGTCATCCGCGCCGCCGCCCACCCGAACCCGAACCGGAACCGACGCCAGGCCCGCGTCCGGGCCCGCCCGCCCGCGCTCGCCCGCCCCGGCTGCCGATCGCGAGCGTGCCCGCCGCGGGCAGCCCGGCCGCCGACGCCAGCAGCTCGCACCAGGCGGCCACCGCCCCGCCGATCTCACCCGCAAGCTCGGCCCCAAGCGAGGCCCCGACCTCAAGCGAGCCCCCGATCCCGGCCTCGCCTCCAAGCTCGGACCCGTCGTCGCCGGGGCACCAGGAGGCCCGCAGCTCGAACCCGGTGGCAGGAACATCGTCGGCCTTCGCCCCGTAGCCCTCGGTGATCACCCGGGTGACGGTGCCGCTCGGGGCCGCGTAGCCGGGCGCGTGCAGGTCGAGGGCGTCGGTCAGCCAGGACCAGCCGACCTCGCCCAGCAGCGGGTCGGCCGCCATCTCCTCTTCCACGTCGGCCTGGACCTGGATCACGATCCGGAAGGTCCCGGTCCAGCCGTCCTGGCCGGCCGGGTCATACAGCAGCATGAGCTTGCCCTCGCCCGCCTCCTCGCCGTCGCGGAAGGCGGTGGCGGCCAGCGCGACCGCGTGCGGCGCGAGCCGCTTGAGGGCCGGCCACCCCTCGAACTCGAGGTCATCCCGGACCGAGGCGACCGCGTCGCGGCCCGCCTCGAGGGCCGCCACGGCGGCGTCGAAGACCGGATCGCCCGTCTGCGAGCCCAGCCCCGGAGCCGGGTCGTCGCGGCCCGCGGCCGCCGTTCGGTGATGGCCAGCGGGGACGGCATCCGCCTGTCCGCCTGCCCGCAGCGGCGCGGGCGTCTCAGCCAACCTCATGGCCTGAGCGTACGTCGTGCCGGCCAGCGGCCGGTGCCCGGGCGGCCGTTAAGCGGCCCTGAGGTGCGGTTACGCGGCACGGACGGAATGCTCGGGCGCGACCTCGACGTCGGGCAGGGAGCCGATGACGATGCCCATGATGACGCCGGCCCCGCAGGCCGTGCACGCCCACTCCGGGCACTCGCCGGCCACGTCGGGGCACACACCCGCGTGGACCTGCTCGAATGGCTCGTCGGCACCACAATCGGGACAGTTCCCGAGCGGCTGCGTCATCGCGATGGCCCCCTACACTTCTCGGCCCACTAAAATCACTGGAATCTCTGAAATGACCGTGCGGTACATGGCGAGACTTCACCTGGATCTTGGCATGTGCGGGTGCGATTTCGGCGGATCTCGCCCGGCGTGTCGCCGAGGCGGGTAGCTGACGCCGCAATCGGGTATGAGAGGATACTCCGAGTGAACCAGCCCCTGACGAATTCGCCCTTTCTCCGCGCCTGCAGGCGGGAGCCGGTGCCGTATACCCCGGTGTGGTTCATGCGCCAGGCCGGCCGCTCGCTCCCCGAGTACAAGAAGGTGCGCGCGGGCACCGCGATGCTCGAGTCGTGCACCCGGCCGGACTTGGTCACCGAGATCACCCTGCAGCCGATGCGCCGCTACGACGTCGACGCGGCCGTCCTGTTCAGCGACATCGTGGTGCCGCTGAAGGCGGTCGGCGTGGACGTGGAGATCAAGCCGGGCGTCGGCCCGGTCGTCGACAGCCCGATTCGGGCCATGTCCGACCTCGCGCGGCTGCGCGACCTGACGCCCGACGACGTCCCCTACATCACCGAGTCGGTCAAGGCGCTGACCGCCGAGCTCGGCGGCAAGCCGCTGATCGGCTTCGCGGGCGGCCCCTTCACGCTGGCGTCGTACCTGATCGAGGGCGGTCCGTCCAAGAATCACGACCGGACCAAGGCGCTGATGTACGGCGACCCGGAGCTCTGGCACGCGCTGATGGGGCGGCTGGCGGCCATCGCCATCTCGTTCCTGCAGGTGCAGGTGGCGGCGGGGGCGTCGGCGGTGCAGCTGTTCGACTCCTGGGTCGGCGTGGTCTCGCCCGAGGACTACCGGCACGCGATCCTGCCGCACACCCGGCGGATCTTCGCCGCGCTGGCGCCGTCGGGGGTGCCGAGGATCCACTTCGGCGTCGGCACCGGCGAGCTGCTGGGCCTGCTCGGCGAGGCCGGCGCGGACGTGGTCGGGGTCGACTGGCGGATCCCGGTCGACGAGGGCGCCCGGCGGGTCGGCCCGGGCAAGGCGATCCAGGGCAACCTGGACCCGTCGGTGCTGCTCGCCCCCTGGGACGTGATCGAGCCCCGCGCCCGCGCCATCCTCGACCGCGGCCGGACGCTGCCGGGGCACATCTTCAACCTCGGCCACGGCGTCCTCCCGGAGACCAACCCGGACATGCTGGCCCGGCTCGCCGACCTCGTCCACGAGGCCTCCACCGCCCGCGCCTGACGGTCAAAAAGATCAAAATCCGTCTATCGAACGGACCCTGGTTCCACCCAGTCCGCCAGGCTCGATGCCGCCCGCGGGGCAAGCGGACGGCATCGGGCAACCTCGTTCCGTTTAGGGCGCCGGCGCGATGTCCCACTGCTGGCACACGTTGTCCAGGCGCCCACTGGCGGACGACGGACATCGCGGTCGACCGCACCGATGAAGCCCGTCGCCGCGCCGACCACGCCCGCCTCGTCAGGAAGGTCAGGATCGAGACGCGGGAGGCCCGCCACAGCCGCGAGGGGGCCGGATCCGGCGCTCCCATCCGGTGGCGGGCCTGGGGCTGGAGCCTTACGCCCCGCGCCGTCGGATGAGCCAGACTGCTCCCGCGATAAGGAGCGCGCTGACCGCCAGCAGCCAGCCGCCCTCGATCAGCTGGAACTGCCAGAACCGCGAGTCCGGCTGGACCGACTGCCACATCGTGTAGCCGTGGTTGGTCAGCCAGTTAGTGAACGCGTCCGAGCTCTGCGAGTTCTGCACGCTGGCCGGGGCCAGGCTGTTGACGGCGGCCTGGCTGACGTGCTGCCCGTTGGGCGCCTCGATCCAGCTGCTGATGACCCAGCCGGCTCCGCCGCCCTGATTCCAGCCCGGCTCGGTCACCGGGGCCGCGTAGTGCGGCCTGATCGCGGTCGCGGCCGCGATCGCGAGGACGATGTAGACGATCAGCGTGACCGCCATCGCCGGGATCGTCCGGCGCAGCAGGGTCCCGGTGAACGCCGCCAGCGCGTACGCGAACAGCGTCCAGGCGGCGAACGCCACCCCGAGCAGCCCGAACGCGAGCGGCAGGAACTCGCTGACCTGCCCGTCGGCCAGGAACGGCCGGAAGTACCACCACCACAGGGCGGTGAACGCCCCGGTCACGGCGGTCAGCAGCAGCGCGGGCAGGACCAGGGTCGAGATCGCCCAGCGGGTCCGCCCCGCGCCCTGGGTCCAGGCGAACCGGAACGTGCCGGTGTCCAGCTCGCGGGAGATCAGCGGCGCGCCCACGAACGCGCCGAGCAGCACCGGCACCACGAACATCAGCGTGGAGACCGTCTGCGCGCCGCCGCTCTGCAGCGACGAGCTGTGGCCGCCCCAGTAGGTCGACGAGAAGTCCTGCGCGAGCTGCTGGCACTTGACCGCGGCGGCCGGGTGGCAGGCGGTCACGGCCGCGTACGCGTTGTTCTGGATGATGGCCATCACCAGCAGGTACACCGCGATGAGCCCGAGCAGCACCGACACGCCGATCATGGCGCCGCGCCGCTGCCGCAGCGTCACCCAGCCGACGCTCGTCCACGGCACCGGTCGCCGGGCGGCGGTCGTCTTGGGGCTGGCGGTCGTGGTTCCCGTGCTCATCGCCGCGTGTCCGTTCCTGATGTCGATCCGACGCTCGCCCGCAGGTGGCGCAGGGCGATCTCCTCGAGCCCGGCCCCCTGGGACGTGAGCAGGTCCCTGACCGAGCCGGCCACCTGCACCTGGCCCCGGGCCAGCACGATCAGGTAGGTGGCGACCCGCTCGAGCTCGGCCAGCACGTGCGAGGAGAGCACGACCGAGATGTCGTCCTCGCGGGCCGCCTCGACGACCGAGGCCATGAAGTCGTCCCGCGCCACCGGGTCGAGCGCGGCCAGAGGCTCGTCGAGCACCAGCAGGCCCGGCCGGCGGGCCAGCGCGATCGTGAGCGCGAGCTGCGCCTTCTGCCCGCCGGAGAGCTCGCCGACCTTCTGCCGGGGCGGGATGCCGAGCCGTTCCAGCCGGTCGTCGGCGTAGCGCTGGTCCCAGCAGCGGTTCAGGCGGCGGGCCACCCGGAGCATGTCCGCGACCGGCAGGTTCCGGTACAGCGGCGCATCCTGGGCGACGAAGGCGATCCCCTCGAGCGCGTCCGGCGAGCCCGCCGGGATGCCGCCGAGCACGGTCACGCCGCCCTCGGTGGGCCTGGTCAGGCCGACCGCCATGGTGAGCAGGGTGGTCTTGCCGGCCCCGTTCGGGCCGACCAGGGCGACGATATGGCCGCCGGGAATGTCGAGCGTGCAGTCGCGCAGGGCCCAGGCGCGGCGGTACCGCTTGCCGAGCGCGGTCGATTCGATGACGTTCATGATTGGTTACGCTAGGAAGCGGACGGTCACCCCCGATATACGGCTGAACGGCATCTCCCGGGTGGACCTAGGTACACCCCGATTTGGGTGTCAGGCGTCACTGTGAGGCCGCCCCGCCGCCGCTGAGACTGGAGCTGTCAACGATCGCTCTGCCAGGAAAGACGAGGATTGCCGATGAACGGACCGGTGCTCCCAGCCAGCGGCGACGCCAGCCACCCCGGACCCGTCGGCCTCGGCCGGTCCGACGGGTGGCCCGGCCGGCGGCGGGACGCTTCTGGCCGGCTCCTCGCGGTCCTGCTCGCGCCGGTTCGGTCGCTCGGCTACTTCGGGCTGACGCTGGCCGGGGCGGTGCTGCTGGCGGTCGCGGTCGGGCCGGTCCTGCTCGGCGCATTTAGCCTGGTCCAGCTCATCGATGACCTGTCGCGGCAGCGGTACGCGCTGAGCCACGACGCCGGCCAGCCCGGCCAGGTCCTGCCGAACTTGCTCGTCGGCCTAGCGTGCTGCCTCTTCATCCTGCCGCGAGCGCTGCTCGGCGCGCGCTTGGTCGCGAACCAGACCAGGCGCCTGTCGGCGCGCTGGTGCGGGGTGCCGATCGCCGCCGCCTACCATCCGTCACCCCTGGACACGGCGGTGCCCGGCGGCGGGCTGAGGGCCGCCCGGCTGAGGTATCGGCAGCAGATGGGGTGGCTGCTCGGCGATCCGGGGACCTGGAAGGACCTGTGCTGGCTGGCGGTGAACGCCATCGTCGGCACCGTCCTCCTGCTCGCCCCAATCGCGCTCGTGGTGGTCGGCGCGGCGGCGTTCCTCAGCCTTAACCGGCACGGTTTCGACTACCACCGCAACGGCTTTGACCGCGGACTCGGCGCGGTGCTCGCGGCGGCGGGGGTGTCGGCCGCGCCGTGGACGCTGCGCGCCTACGGCGGCCTCGCCCGGCTGGTGCTCGCGCCATCGGAGCACCGGGTGCTCGAGCAGCGGGTGGCCTACCTGGCCCAGACCCGGCAGGAGTCGCTCGACACCGGCGCGGCCGAACTGCGCCGGATCGAGCGCGACCTGCACGACGGCGCCCAGGCCAGGCTGGTCGCGATGGGCCTCACGCTCGACGCCGCCGGGCGGCTGATCGACACCGACCCGGTGGCCGCCCGCTCGCTGCTGATCGAGGCCCGCGACGCGTCCGCCAAGGCGCTGGCCGAGCTGCGCGACCTCGTGCGCGGCGTGCACCCGCCGGTGCTGGCCGACCGCGGCCTGGCCGAGGCGGTCCGCGCGCTCGCCCTCGACAGCCCCGCCCGCGCCCGGGTGACCGGCTCGCTCGACGGCCGGGCGCCCGCGCCGGTCGAGTCGGCCGCCTACTTCGCGGTCAGCGAGCTGCTCGCCAACGTGGCCAAGCACGCCGCCGCCGAGTCGACCGAGATCGACCTGCGGTACTCGCTGGGGGCGCTGCGGATCAGCGTCCGCGACGACGGCGCCGGCGGCGCCGCCCCCGGCCGGGGCACCGGCCTGCGCGGCGTCGAGCGCCGGATCGCCGCCTTCGACGGCGTGCTCGCCATCAGCAGCCCGGCCGGCGGCCCGACGCTGATCACCATGGAAATCCCGTGCGCGTTGTCATAGCCGAGGACCAGTTCCTGCTCCGCGACGGCCTGATCCGGCTGCTTGAGGCGTACGGGTTCGAGGTCGCGGCCGCCGTCGACAACGGCGACGGCCTGCTCACTGAGGTGCGCGCGAGCCGGCCCGACGTCGCGGTGGTCGACGTCCGGCTGCCGCCGACGTTCACCGACGAGGGACTGCGGGCGGCGCTGCAGGCCCGCCGCGAGCTGCCCGGGCTGCCGGTGCTGGTGCTCTCCCAGTACGTCGAGCAGCTCTACGCCCGCGAACTGCTCGCCGACGGCGCGGGCGCCGTCGGCTACCTGCTCAAGGACCGGGTGCTTGACGGCGGTCAGTTCACCGACGCGGTCAAGCGGGTCGCCGACGGCGGCACGGTGATGGACCCGGAGGTCATCGCCCGGCTGCTGGCCCGCAACGTCGGCACCCAGAGCCCGATCGCCCGGCTGAGCCCGCGCGAGCGCGAGGTCCTCGAGCAGATGGCCGAGGGCCGCTCCAACGCCGCCGTCGCCCAGCGGCTGTTCGTCACCGAGCGCGCCATCGCCAAGCACACCGCCGCGATCTTCACCAAGCTCAACCTGCAGCCGTCCGACGACGACAACCGCCGTGTCCTCGCCGTCCTCGCCTACCTGGGCGAGCAGTAGGAGACAATTCACCGGGGGTTTCCCCGACCCGGCGTGTGACACCAGACGGCGAATGGGACAATAAGGACATGGCGTGGATCGATCTAGAGGGCGCAGTCAATGTCCGCGACGTGGGCGGGACGCCCACCGTTGACGGCGGCGAGACCGTGTACCGCAGGCTGCTCCGCTCGGAGAACCTCCAGGAGCTGACCCCTGGCGACATCGCGCTGCTGGTCGACGAGATCGGCGTGACGACGGTGGTGGACCTGCGCTCGACCCGGGAGCTGATGATGGAGGGGCCGGCCCCGCTCGACGCGGTCGACGGCGTCCAGCACGCGCACCACCCGGTGCTGAAGGAGTTCCTCGACGCCTCCGACACGGTCGCGGCCGCGCTGCTGCTGACCGCCCAGCAGGAGGACGCCGAGCGGTACCCGGACGACCTGATGTGCGGGCACTACCTCGGCTACCTGGAGAACCGGCCCGAGGAGGTGGTGGGCGCGCTGCGCTCGATCGTCACCGCCCCCGGGGCGGCCATCGTGCACTGCGCCGCCGGCAAGGACCGGACCGGCGTGGTCGTCGCGCTCGCGCTCACCATCGCCGGGGTCGAGCCCGAGGTCATCGTGGCCGACTACGTGGCCACCAATGAGCGCATCGAGGCGATCATCGAGCGGCTGAACCGCACCAAGATGTACGGCGGCAGCGTGAGCACCAAGCCGGTCCGCGCGCACGAGGCGCGGGCGGAGACCATGCGGGCGTTCCTCGAGCAGCTCGACGTCCGCTACGGCGGCCTGCCGAAGTGGCTGGCCGACAACGGCTTCACCGCCGACGAGACCGCGCAGCTGCGCGCCCGGCTGAGGCAGCCGTGACCGCCGCGGCCCGCGCCTGCCTGATCGACGTGTACGACACGATCTTCCGGTCCGTCTTCGTCGAACGGGTCACGGCGCTGGCCGATTCGCTCGGCGTCAGCGTCGAGGACTGGCTGGCCGAGCTGGAGAAAACCCGGCTCGACCGGGACCGGGGCAAGCTGAGCACCGCCGCCGCCTACGACCAGGCCGTCCGCGGCCTCGGCATCGAGCCGGCCGACGGGCTGGTCGACGACCTCGTGCGGCGTGACGCGGAGTTCTCCCGCGCCCACACCCGGCTGTTCGACGACACCGTCCCGTTCCTCGCCTGGCTGCGTTCCCAGGGGATTGCGATCGCGCTGGTCAGCAACTGCGGCGACAGCACCCGCAGGCTGCTCGAGCACCTCGGGGTCGTGCCGCTGGTGGACGCGGTGGTGCTGTCGTGCGAGGTCGGCTCGGCCAAGCCGTCGCCCGAGATCTACGTGACCGCGCTGGCCGACCTCGGCGTCGCCGCCGCCGACGCGGTGTTCATCGACGACCAGCCGACGTACTGCGTCGGCGCCGAGGCGGTCGGCGTCCGCCCCATCCAGATCACCCGCGACGGGGTCGACGCCGTCAGCGCCATCAACGCGATCAACGGCGGCGCCGCCGTCGGCGGTGGCTGGGACTTTCCCGTCGTCCGTTCCCTGCTCGACGCCAAGGCGCTGGTCTGACCGTTCCTGGCACCCGGCCGCTGTGGCAGGCTTGATGACTATGACGACAGGGACAACCCCGCACGTTGTGGTCATCGGCGGCGGGATCGCCGGGCTGGCGGCCGCCTTCTACCTCCGCGACGAGCCGGTCAGGGTCACGGTCCTCGAAGGGTCACCGCGACTGGGCGGCAAGCTGTCGGCCTCGGACGTCGCCGGGGTCTCGATGGACGAGGGCGCCGAGGCGCTGCTCGCCCGCCGGCCGGAGGGCGTCGCGCTCATCGAGGCGACGGGTCTCGTCGCCGACCTGGTGCCAGCCGGCGTCACCTCGTCCGCGATCTACACCCGGGGCGCGATGCGCCCGCTGCCCCGCAGGCAGTTCATGGGCGTCCCGGCCGACATCGACGAGCTGGCCGCGACCGGGGTGGTCTCGGCCGAGGGCGTCGCCCGCGCCCGGGCCGAGTCGGCGCCGTCGGCCGGGGGAGCGGACACCTCGGTCACCGCGTACATCGGCGCCCGGCTCGGCGTCGAGGTCGTCGACCGGCTGGTCGACCCGCTGCTCGGCGGCGTCTACGCCGGCCGCTCCGAGGACCTGTCTTTCCAGGCCACCCTCGCCCCGCTGGCCGCGTCCGCGCGCACCCATCCGACGCTGACCGAGGCCGCCGCCGCCCTGCTGCCCCCGACTGCGGCCGTCCCCCCGACCGCGGCCGCCGCCCGGACCCCGGCGACCACCCCCACCCCGGCGACCACCCCCACCCCGGCGACCACCCCCGCCCCGGCGACCACCCCTGCCCCCGATCCGGATAACAGCAAGAAGCCGACGCCGATCTTCGTCACCCTCACCACTGGGCTCGGCGCGCTGCCGGAGTCCGTGGCCAAGGCCTCGGGCGCCGACGTTCGCGTCAACGCGATGGTCCGCGAGCTGACCCGTACGGCGTCGGGCTGGCGGCTCACGATCGGATCCGCCGCCGACCCCGAGTACCTGGACGCCGACGCGGTGATCCTCGCCACCCCGGCCGCCCCCGCCGCCCGGCTGCTGAAGGGGTCCGCCGCCGGGGCGGCGGCGCAGCTGGCCCAGATCCCGTACGCGTCGATGGCGATCATCACGCTGGCCTTCCGGGCCGGGGACTTCCCCGCCCAGCAGCGCAGCGGCTACCTCGTGCCCGCGGTCGACGGCCGGGCGGTGAAGGCCGCCACCTTCTCCACGATCAAGTGGCCGCACCTGGCGCAGGCGGCCGATCCCGCCAACCCGGTGCACATTGTCCGCTGCTCGGTCGGCCGCAGCGGCGACGTCGCGGTCCTGCAGCGCGACGACGCCGACCTGGCCGCCCTCGCCGCCGCCGAGCTGGCCGAGTCGATCGGGCTGACCGCCAAGCCGGTCGCCAACCGGGTCACCCGCTGGGGCGGCGGCCTGCCCCAGTACAACGTCGGCCACCTGGACCGGGTCGCCCGCATCAGGCGGGCCATCAGCGAGCAGCCCGGCCTCGCCATCGCCGGCGCCGCCTACGACGGGGTCGGCATCCCGGCCTGCATAGCCACTGGCCGCCAGGCCGCCGGCCAGGTGCTCGCCCACCTGAGAGCCACATCACCGGGCCAGGCGGAGCAGCCGGCCGTTCGATCAAACTAGGATTCTGACTATGACTGACACGGCGGACGAGAAGCAGCGGCTCAAGGCGCGAGAGCTCAACGAGCTGATCCGGTACACCATGTGGGCCGTGTTCACGGTGACCGACCGCGACGTGCTCGACGCCAACCGCGTCGACGCCGCGACCGAGCTGACCGGCCTGCTCGACCAGGCCAACGGCAAGGGCATCGTCACCCGCGGCTGCTACGACCTGCAGGGGATGCGCGCCGACGCCGACTACATGCTCTGGTGGGTGGCCCCGACCAGCGACGAGCTGCAGGAGATGTACGTCAACTTCCGGCGCACCAAGCTCGGGCGGGCGTCCGAGCCGGTGTGGAGCGCGATGGCGCTGCACCGGCCGGCCGAGTTCAACAAGAGCCACATCCCCGCCTTCCTGGCCGGGGAGGAGCCGAAGAACTACGTCTGCGTCTACCCCTTCGTCAGGGACTACGAGTGGTACCTGATCGACGAGTCCGAGCGGCGCCGGATGCTGGCCGAGCACGGCATGATGGCCAGGGAGTACCCGGACGTGCGGGCCAACACGGTGTCGAGCTTCGCGCTGGGCGACTACGAGTGGATGCTGGCGTTCGAGGCCGACGAGCTGTACCGGATCGTCGACCTGATGCGCCACCTGCGGGGCGCGGACGCGCGGCGGCACACCCGGGTCGAGATCCCGTTCTACACCGGCCGCCGCAAGCCCGTCGCCGAGCTCGTCGCCGCCCTCGCCTAGCTGGTGCCGCCCGGCCGACCATGCGTCCAGGGGAGGCGGCCGCGCGGCGGTGCGATCGTGACGCGGTAGTTCTTGAGGGCGTCGTTGAGCCAGGCGATGCCATCCTTACTGTCTAGATCGACGGTGAGCTCGGTTACCTCGTGCAGCAGGATGCGCTCGTAGCCCGGGCCGAACTCGTTTTCGCAGCGGTCGCCGAAGAGCACGACGGCCAGTCCGGTGCGGTTGCGCAGCGAGTCCCAGATGAAGCCGTGCGCCCACGCTGCCTGCTGCCTGAGCCAGTGAGCCCACTTTCTCGTGTATTCGTAATCGGGACCCTGGCTAGTCACCAGCCAGGCATCCTGGCCGATCGAGGCGAGGTCCTCCCCGCTGATCAGGTTGATCAGGTTCAGGTCCCTGGTCAGCGTGAGGCCCGAGATCTGACGCGCGGCCAGGGCTGCGCGGGGCACCAGCCGCTTACCGCGCTCGTCGGGGACCAGGTTGCGGAGCAGAGTCTCGGCCAGAGCGGTCTTCTCCTCCAGGCCCGCGTAGTAGAACGCGTACGGATCGTCGGCTGAGCCGTCGAACCGGGCGCCGGCCGTCGGTCCTGCTGGCGTGGATTTGAAGGACCGGGGGCTGTACGGCCGCGAGTTCACCCGCCACAGGCAGCTCCCGCGTCTGAGCAGGTAGCGATTCGGCTGCCCGTCGAAGCGGGCCGGGGGTTCCGCGATCGGCACGTCAGACCTCCTCGATAACGGCGCGGGCCGCGCGCAGCAGGACCTCATCGGGAACGTCCCCGATCAGCTCGCTCGGCTGCCCGTCGAGCCATGGATTGGCGCCCAGCCACCAGTCGGCCACGCCCAGTGGGTCAGTCTCGGCGCCGAGCATGGTGTTGACGGTGCGGACGATACTCAGCGGGCTGCCATCCGGCGCGAACTGGAAGCTTGGCCACTGCTGGTCGCCGTCGGGGCGATCAAGTCGGAGCAGGCCGGGATCGTCAGGGTCGGCGCCGCGCAGCCGGACGTCCTCCTCGCTCAGCGCGGGCGCGCGCAGCAGTCGCGCGGTGACCTCGGCCAGGATGCCCTCGGGGGTTTCCGCGGCGTCAGCGGCCAAGCCGGGCGGGTCATCATCCTGGCCGTTGCCCGGCCCGGCGTATGGCGTTCCCGCCAGCACCGCTCCCGCGGCGGCGCGCAGGTCCTGCCGGAGTACCGGCCAGTCGGGCTGTGCTCTGGTGTACAGGTAACCCTTAGCCAGTGCGCGCCGGACCGGGTGCTCGGGTGGCAGCTCCCCGACCAGCAGCTGCGTGATCCGGATAACCGCGCCGGTATGGTCCTCGCCGCCGATCTCCTCGATCAGGTTCCGCAGCTCTTGCCCGCGCTCGGGGTCTAGCCGGGAGATGACGTCGTCCCAATGCTCGGTGAGCGACGCCATGGCGTCCTCGACGGTCATCGGCCTACCCCCTGACCCGGTAGCTCGCGACCGAGCGCCGCGCCTGGTCCAAACGGGCACTGTCAAGGCCGCCTATCTGCAGGTCGAACCGCACCTCGCGGCCGGAACGCGGTTCGCTCGCATGCACCGTGAGCAGCCCGGTCTCCGACATGAAGAAGGTGATCTGAAAGGGCGTTCCCGGGGGCAGCCGGGCCGGAAGGTTGCGCAGGAGGCCGTCGCCGACCTTGCTGTTGTCGGCGAGTTCTTCCGACTCTTCGGGCCGGCCTGCTCCCAGACCTCAATGCCAAGCGTCCGTTGGTTATCGACCGCGGTCGCGAAGGGGTACGGCCCGGTGTCCGCGGGCAGCGGAGTGTTGGCCGGGAGGAGGTGCAGGATTATCTGCTTGGCGTGCAGCGGGTCGGTCTGGGCGAGCGGATCCCGCGGGTCGACGGCCTTGACGCCGAAAGCGCGCGGCACCACGGCGGCCACCTTGGCGGCGGCGAGCCGGCTGATCTCCGGCGCGGGCGAGGGCGATGAGCCGGAGGACGCGCCCGGGCGAGCCCGCCGCGCCCGGGCGAAGAGCGCTGCGCCCTTGGCGACCGCTAGTTCCGGCTCGTGCAGCCGGGCCTCCACTCCGAGGCGCTCCTTCAGCGCCCGGGCGACGGCGGGGAAACGGGACATGCCGCCAACGAGCAGCACGTCGTCGAAACGGGTGACGCCTTTGGCGCGCGCGGCGGCGATGGCGCGGTCAATCACCGCGACCGTGCGGTCAAGCAGCCCGGCGGTGAGATCCTCAACGTCGCGCCGGGTGAGCTCCACTACGGTCGTCGTCCCATCGAGCCGCATCCGGTGCCGCCGCGTCTGGACCGAGCTCAGCTCCTTCTTTAGCCGCTCGGCGTCGATCCGCAGGTCCTGCATGAACTGCGGGTTCTGTTCGGGCCGCAGCTCCGGGTGCTCCGCGGCAACCCGGCTGAGCAGGTACCCGGCGATCGCCTGGTCCCAGTCCGTACCGCCGAGCCTGGCGTCCCCGTCGGTGCGGACCACGTTGATGTCGTCGCCCTCCAGCCGGATGACTGTTGTGTCGAACGTGCCGCCGCCGAGGTCATACACCAGGGCGTGCTTCGGCTCCTCGGCCGGCCCGTGCGTCGCCTGGTAGTGCACGGCGGCCGCGACCGGCTCATCGAGCACGTCGAGCACATCGAGCCCGGCCAGCTCGCCCGCCCGTCGGGTGGCCTCCCGCTCGGCGATGCCGAAGTAGGCCGGGACGGTGATCACAACGTCCCTGACCTCCTGCCCGGTCTGCCCGGCGGCGAGGCGGGCGAGCTCGCGCAGAATAAGCGCGGACACCGACTCCGGGGTGTGGCGCTCGCCGTGAAAGTCGTAGGACACGTTCGTCCCCATGTCGCGCTTCACCAGCTGCGCGACGAGGTCAGGGGCCAGCAATGCCTCCTCGCGCGCGGCCCGGCCGACGACCACGTTCTGCCGTGACTCGAAGAACACCGCGGACGGCGTCGTGTCCTCGCCGAGCGCGCTCTTGATGATCACCGGGCTGCCCGTCTCGTCGGCATACGCGATGCATGACTGGGTGGTGCCCAGATCGATTCCGAACTCCATGCTGCTTCCCTCGTCTTCCCTTATCGACCCTGGTAAGTGAAACCCGCCCACGCCTCGGCACTTGTCAGGCTGGGTCCAGCCGGTTTCCCGTCCTGTCCTGCCTCATCACGGAGCTCCTTCGGCCAGCTCACGGGCACCTCCCGGTCCGGGTTCAGCATCCACAGCTGGGCCTCCCGCAGGGCGCGCGCCGGATCGGCGTATCCGTCGTTGAGGAAGCGGTGGAACGCCGCCATAAACAACGCCGTCTCCGCGTCGGGAACGCTCCACCGGGCGGCGACGACGCCGACGCTGCCGGCGGCGAGGAAGGCGGTTGCCAGCGAAAGCGCCTCGTCGTAGTCCGCTTCTGTGACGTCGGTAAGGCAGGACGCGAGAACGACCAGCCCGCCGCCGTTCCCCTGCGCCTGCCCGGTCCGCACCTGCCGGAGAATGTCGGAGACGGACACGGTGACCTCTCCGCCCCGCGGATCCGCGCCGAGCCGGAGGTTCGACCGAAGTACCGGCACGCTCACCCGCCCGTGGGAGCCAAAGTGCAGGATTGACGCGCCCGGATGCGCACCGTGCGGTAGCGCCTCGAGCAGGTCGTCTGGGCCGGCCGTCGCCGCGCCGGGGACCTCGGGATCCGCCAGGCGGTAGCGCGCGGATCCGAAAACGGCGCCGCTGGCGTAGTGCGCGGTATGCAAATGAGCCACTGCGGCTATGGCGCAGAAGGCCGAGAACTCGCCGTCGGAGATCAGCACCGGCGCCTGCGCCCACCGGCGGGCCGGACGCCGGGCGGCGTCGATGAACTGGCGCGCGGAGGAAGCGTAGGAGATGACCGCCTGCCGGCACGCGTAGTCATAGCGCGGGGAGCCGTCGCTAGCCGGGCCATCGACGGCCGGGCGCCGGGCCGCGTGCCAGGGAATGAGGCCCAGTTCTCCCTCGGGCACGAGCACAATGCGGCGCGGATCTCCCGCGCCGGGCGCCGAACTTCCGTCGGCGCGCTTGGCGAGAGTCCGCAGCAGCGGGCCGATGGCGGCCTGCCAGGCCCAGTCGCAGACGGCGTCGAGCGCATTGAGCCAGTCGGCCCTGGCGGCTTCGATGACAGCCTCCGCCGCCGTGCTGGCCGCCAGGGCCGCGGCGCGAGCCGTCGCCGCGATAGCGCTCACCGGAATGGGCGCCTCGCTAGCCTCCTCAGCCGCCCGCTCCACGGCCCGTCGGGTGCGCAGGAACTCGGCGACCGGGGTTCCGGTGCCCCCGCGCAGCCGGAACAGCGGCAGCCAACTGACGGTCCCCGCCTGGTCGACCAGGACCGCAGTACCGTGCCCGCCGTCATCGTGCGGCAGCAGGTAGACGAGCGCGTCGACGCCGCGGCTCGCCAGGGTTGCCGCGATGTCGGCGACCGTCGGCGGGGAAAGCAGCCCGGTCTCCGCCGGAGTCCCTTTGAGCGCGAGCATGGCACGGAAGCGAAGATCATCATCTTGTGGCGGCACCGTGTAGCCGTCCGGCAGCGGTCCGCCTGGCCGCGTCGCCTGCTCGGTCCACTTCACGGCCAGCTCCGGGTATCCCGCCGCCGCCAGCGCCTCCGCGACACCGCTTCCCGACGTCGCCGCGTGCAGCACCATGCCCCGGCCGAGTTCGATCGCGCCCACTGCGGCGTCTTCCCGGCCGCGGGCCAGGAACCAGCGGGCCATCTCGGTGGCGTCGTTGGTTGCCACTCGGGCTGCGTCCAGTGCATTGTCGTCGCTGTCCTGCAGCAGCACGTTCCCGGCGCGCTCACGCAGCCCCTCAAGCCCGATCCGGACTGCTTGGTCCACGTCACCGAGGGCCTGGTTTCCCCTGGACCGGTAAGCTTCCGCAAGCGCCTGGAGCACGCTGTCCGTGTGCGGGTTTCCTGGCTCCTGCCCGGCCGCTCGCCGCGCGTCCCCAAGGCGGGCGATCGCGTTATTCAGGTCGCGCGGATCCCGGGTCATGGAGTACCGGGTGAGCAGCGCGCGCCCGTGCATTTCCAGCGTGCGGGGGCGTTCACGCAACCCAAGGCTAGGGATGGCGCAGACACCGGCCTGCAGCACGATCGCCTGGTCGATGAGGGTGACGTCGCCCGCCGCGAGTCCGCGCAGGATCAGTCCGCCGGCTGCCTGCGCGGCGAGCATCGGGTACTCGAGACTGTCGGGCCCGGCGCGCTCGGCCTCCGCGAGCAGCCGGTCGAACATGTCGCTGGCCGCCGGGGACAGCGTCATGCCCGGCCCGGACGGCGCTGTGAGCTGCTCTTGCAGAAGCTGGGCGGTACCGAGCGAGGTGAACAACCCGAGCCGACTTGACTCGGCCGGGCCGAACTCCGCCTTGGCTCTCTCCAGGTCCTTGATCGCCTCGTTCACGCGCGGCAGGCTCGGGTTGTATACGGCCCGCACCGCCTTCAGGTGGCCGCGTATATAGAGCAGGTGCCCGTGCATCGCGGTGCTTACTGCGGACGGCCCACCGGAGGCGGCCTCGGCGATAGCCTCATTGATGGCCTTGTCCGCCAGGTCTAGGTTGCGCAGCTCGCCGTTGATCGAGTGGCGCTCTATGTAGGCGACCGCGACCGCGGACAGCACGAACGGCCGTGCCATATGCCCGGCGGGCACCAGGTCGGTGCGCCGGATCATCTCCCCGAGCGCGGCATCGGCGCGTTCCGCTTCGTGCGCCAGGCGCGCCTGCATGTGCCGGGCGGACCAGACCATGAACTCGGCCAGGGGCACCAGCGGGTCGCCCGGGGCCAGGTCGGAGGCGAGCCGCTCGAACTGGGCGAAGAGGCCATCTTGCTGCAGGATGGTCCTATTCGAAATGCTCGCGTTCAAGGTGTGCGAGCCCAGCAGGATCATCGCGTGGGCCGCCTCGGGGTCGTCGTGCGGCAAGCGGTCGAGCACCGCCGCTACCTCGTCAAGCCGTGCGCTGAGGTCGTCTGCGGACCCGGTCTGGTCCACCTGGCCTCTGAGCACCGCGGTGAGTGTACTGAGGACCGGCGACCGCAGCAGATGGCCGGGCGGCAGCCCGGCCACCGCATCGCCGAGTGCGCTGGTTGCCCCCGTCTCGGACTGTCCCGCCAGCAGGGCGGCGCGGATGGCGAGCAGTTCACCGCGGTCGGTTTCCGCGGTCTCCGGATCGGCCGCCAGGGAGCCCAGGCTCTGGGCGACCTCGCCGCCGTCCGAGACCTCGGTGCCCGCCTGCATCAGGGCGAGCTGGGCGAGGCCCCACAGCATAGAGACACTGTTGCGCGTGAATGTGCTGCCGGAGTCGGGGGGAATCCGCCGCAGGTGGCCGATGGCGGTCTCGGCGTCAGCGGCCGAGATCAGCGTCTCGTCGTAGGCTCCGAGCAGCCGGGCAGCGGCCTCAGCGTCGAACCGGGCGGCTTCTACCTCCGCCTGCTTCAGCATGGTCGACCGCTGCTCTGCGGTGTGCTGGCGGACCAGCACCGTCCAGGCGAGCACGAGATGCGCGGTCGCCGCCGGATCGTCCGATTCATCCGGCTCGCCCGGGCTGGCCAGCGTCGCCACGGCGTACTCGTTCGCCGCGTCACGGTCCGCATCCGTTCCACCGAACCCGATGTAGCGGAACCCGAGCACTAGGGCAAGCGCGGCCGTCACATGACGGCGCCCCGGATGCTCAGGGGGCAGCGCGGCGAGCACCGAAGTCATCAGCCGCCCCGCCTCATCGACGTCGGCGGCATGCCCGTCCACCCTGACCCCCCTGGCCAGCAGCGCGTCCGCGAGCAGCGCCTCGACCTCCGTGCGGTCCGTCTCCCCGGCCGCCGACAAGGCAGCAAGCAGCCGACGCAGGCACACGATCGCATCGTCGGCATCCGGCAACAGGCCCACAGTTTCGTCACGACGGAGGCAGGCGCGCGACAGCCAGTAAAGGACTTCGCGATGATCCTGGCCGCCGGCCGGCAGTGCCACTGACGCCGCGCGCAGGTACCCAATCGCCTCATCGAGCAGGCGCCGGGCACGGGCCGCGCCGGTCCCGCCCGGGTCGTCATCGCACAGTTCGCACGCCACCTCCACCATCGCGCCGAGTGCGAGGAGGCACTCGGCGGCGGACGACGCAGCGCGCAGCGCCCGGCGCACGCTCGCGATCCGGCAAGCGGTTAATGCAAGTGCCATGACGACCATTCCTCCCCTCGCGTCTAACCAGTGCGCTTTCGGTTGCCGCGGTCTCACCCGCTTCGCGGCCGGTTGCGGCGCCGCTGTGATCCGGGCATGCTCTGGGTTGTGACCGAGCAGCCGACATGCGGTTCCGGGCAGAGCGATCGACTGCCAGATCACCCCGTACCGGACAGCCATATGTCGGTCGAGGATATCGTCGCCGACCTCAGGCTGCTGCGTGAACGCGGCCTCGTCCGGATCCGGCATACCGAGCTGCCCGCGTTGCGGCTGGCGGCGGACCGGGCGTCGGCCGTCCCGCCTGGGGAAACCGGCCCGCGGGCGATCGTGGCGCTGCTGCGGGCCGCGGTTGCCAACCTCGGCGACGGCCCGCTGGCCGCCGCCGCGGCGCAGACGTTCGGGCTGAATCCGGGCGCGCGCGACAGCCCGGCTGCCGACCGTCGCCGCCGTGCGGCCGACGCGTACCGCGTCAGCGTCGAGCGCTTCCGCAAGCACCACGAGCGAGTGGTCATCGAGCAGCTGGCGGAGGAGATCCTTGAGCTGTGCCAGCCCGTCGCCGGCGCCGCCCGGATGACAGCGGGAGCGGCCGAGCTGGCGAGCGAGATACGCCTGCAGTACGGCACCGGGGACACCTCGTTTCCTGTCGTCGTGCACGTAGAGCCGGTCGAGCTGGTGCGCGACATCGACGTGATCGTGGCGCCGACCAACGTCTACCTCGAGCTCCCGCAGCCGTACAAGGCGTCGGTCTCCGCCGCGCTGCGCCGTGCCGCCGCGCACCGCGGGGCCGACGGGACGATCGTGGACGACCCGGTGGCCGCGGAGTTGCAGGCCTGGATGACGTCGAACGGCCGCCGCGGCCTGCCGGTGAGCGCGGGCACCGTGGCCGCGACCTCCGCCGGAGTGCTCGCCGGGCAGGGCATCCGGCGGATCTACCACGCGGCCGTCGCCTCCCCGCGTCCCGGCACCAACGAGTACGACGTCGAGCCCACCTCGATCAGCCAGGCCGTGCACGCCACGTTCGCGGCGGCGCGAGCCGAGCGTGACCAGTTCCGGCCGCGGCTGACGTCGCTGGGTTTCCCGCTGCTTGGCGCGGGCCGCGGCGGGCTGTCGCCCGCGGTTAGCTTCACCTGGATATGGGCCGCGGCCGAGCGCGAGATGCGCGCCGACGGCTCCTGGCAAATTCATTTCATCACCCACCAGCGCACCGCCGCGAACGCCATCGTCGCGGGGCTCACGGGTGCAGCGCTGGCGAGCGGACCCGGTTAGATGTGATCTTCCATGACTCAAGCAGAGCGCCGGCGGCGTCCGCTCAGCCGGTCACCGCGTGGTCGGTATCTGGTCGTTTTCGCGCCAGCGGACCCCGTAGCCAAGGCCGGGCCGCATATCACGGAAGCTCGCCTGAACCTCGCCGAACCGGTCGGGGACCATCGTCTCCGCCGCCGGCTCAGGCTGGTAGATCATGGCCGTCGGCGCGTCACGCAGCAACCAAACGGTCCGTGGCAGCCGCTGCGGGTCGAACCTCACCCGCAGCTCGAAACGATCGCTGCGGCCGAACGGAACGTGCAGGAAATGCGAGGCCATCCGCTGGCCGGGGGGCATTCGAAGCCGGAGGGAGTACTCGTGGCGCTCGTTTGCGTCCAACGGCCGGGGCAGCACGATGACGTTCGCGAAGAAGCTGTCATGCGGCTGCTGGCGCAGTTCGAGCGAGCCGCCGTACAGCAGCTCAGACTCCAGGCCGACGGGCTGGTCAAGCGCGTCGGGATGGCGGGGGACGTTGACCGACGCGGTGATCTGAGCGACCCCGTCGGCGGTGGCGACGATCGTCTTGCGCTGGAGCACCTCGACCGGGTCGATGTCGGCGCGCACCAGGGCGGTGAAGGACTCGGTGAACCAGTTCTGCTCGCCGCGGGCGGCGGCCGCGGGCGCGTCAGTGGCCGTCACGGCGGCCGCCGCGCCGTCCAGCCACGGCGGCGAGACTGACCTGCTGACTCCTTCCGGGGCGGTCGCGTCGAGCATCCGGCTGACACGCGTCCAGTACTCCCGCCACGCCGTCTGGTCGCCGCCACAGGCGGCCACGTACGCCAGGGTGACGCGGAGCGTCGGCAGTCGCCGGCCGGCTGCCGCCTCCTGCACCGTGCTGATGGCGTAGTGAGCGCGGCCGGCCAGTCGCTCGTACGTGAGTCCCGAGCGCTTGCGCAGGTCACGGAGCCAGAAGGCGAATTCCCGCAGCGGCGAGCCGTCCCGGTCCAAAGGCTCCTCAGGTCGTCCCATTGCTCCCCGCTTAACCCTCCAGTAGCTTGCCTCGGGCACCTAGCCAACGACATCAGACGTTTTCCGGAAATTACCCGGCTCGGACCGCTTGAACTGCACTTTCTTATTCTAGTGGGTTTTCCGGTTTGCGGTGGTTCAGCCAGGAACCCGGTCTGGGCCTTGCCCGCCATCGGTGCGCGCGGCTAGAAACCAGTACCGCGGGCCAGGGGCGGCGCCACGGGGGAGCAGGAGAGCGGGAAGCGGTGGGCGCTCTGCTGCGGGACAATGCACTGTCGGAGCCGTCCCTGGCCCGTCATGCCGGATAATGTCCGATATGACCCAATATCCGAGAAATCAGAGCTTCCGGAATATCGTTGAATTGTGACTGATAGACGACCTAAGCTCGTACACCAGCTGATAAACATGTATAGGGGGCGATAGCAGCGTGACGTTGGAAACTAATTCAATCAATAACCTTCAATCCGCCGAGGAAATCACGGCCGAAGAGGAAACCGGGGCGTCGGCGAGCGACTCTGACACCGCCGCCAGCAGCGCGGACGATACAGATGCCCCGGCTGCGGAGAGCCCCGCTGAAAGCGAAGCGGCGGCCGCGAACAGTTCCCCCGGTCCGGAGACGGTGCTGCTCACCGAGATCTCCGCGACTCTCAGTGAGGTCGCGGGCCAGTCGAGGCGCTACCACGCCCGCGCGGAGCAGCGGGAGAGCGTCATCGACCTGCTGCGGTCCGAACTCGAGGTCCTCCGCCGCGGTGAACGGCGGGGCCTGCTCCGGCCGCTGCTGGCGGACCTCTGCCGGCTCCGCGGCGACCTGCTTTCCCAGTCCGCCGCGCTGCCGGCCGACTTCGATGCGGTCAAGGCGGCCGACCTGCTGCGCTCCTACGCCGAGACGATCGAGCTCACGCTGGACAGCAACGGCGTCGTCACTTACGCCCCTGACGACGGCGAGCGGTTCGACCCGCGACTGCACCGCCGGGTCGGCGGCGAGCCGACGGACGACCCGGCGCTGGCCGGGCACATCGCCGCCGTCCGGCGGGTCGGTTACCTGGACGTCGAGGCGAACAGCCCGATCGCCCCGGCCGAAGTCACCGTATTCGCGGCCGCGAAGGCCACGGGAGGAGATCAGTGAGCGAGCCACAGCACGGCATCTACGGCATCGACCTCGGCACCACCTATTCGGTGGTCAGCTTCATCGACGAGACGGGCAAGCCGGCCGTCAGCCGTAACAGCGACGGCCAGGACACGACGCCGTCAGTGGTGTACTTCGAGAGCGCGGACAACATCGTCGTCGGACGGGTGGCCAAGGAGACGGCGGGGGTATTCCCCGACCAGGTCGTATCGCTGATCAAGCGGGAGATGGGCGACCGCGAGTGGCGCCGGGAGTTCTTCGGCAAGGAGTACACCCCGCCGTCGGTCTCCGCACTGATCCTGAGCGCGCTGGCTGCGGACGCCGAGACCGACACCGGCCGGCCGGTCAGTGAGGTAGTGATCACCGTGCCGGCCTACTTCGGGCTGTTGGAGAAGGACGCCACCAGGTCGGCCGGGGAGATCGCGGGGCTCACGGTCATCGGGATCGTCCCCGAGCCGGTCGCGGCGGCGCTGCACTACGGCGTCTCAGGATCTGCCGACGGCACCACGTTCCTCGTTTACGACCTCGGCGGCGGCACCTTCGACATCAGCCTGATCAAGATGACCGACGCTTCGGTGGAGGTGCTCGCGGTGGGCGGCAACCACCGGCTCGGCGGCGCCGACTGGGACGAGAAGCTCTTCGACTACCTCCTGGACCAGCTCACCCAGCAGTGGGGTGATGACTCGGCCCGCGACGACGAGCAGGAGCTGCAGGAGCTGCGCAACATCACCGAGCAGGTCAAGAAGGACCTGTCCAAGGCCGAGAGCAAGAAGGTCATCCGGCGTTACGGCGGGACGGCCGCCAGCGTGACCGTCACCCGCCAGCAGTTCGAGGAGATGACCGCTGAGCTGCTCGAGGAAACGATCCGGATCACCCGGCAGACCCTGGACGAGGCGGAGCAGCGGTACCCCGGCGTCCGCGACCAGATCAGCGAGCTGCTGCTGGTCGGCGGATCATCACGGATGCCCGCGGTCGCCGAGCGGCTGCGCAAGGAGTTCCGCTGGGAGCCCCGGCTGACCGACCCCGACCTTGCGGTCGCCAAGGGCGCGGCGCTGTACGCCGCCGGGCAGACCGTCCGGTTCATCGAGCCCGACGACGCTGCGGACGGCGACCCGCACACCGCCGGGCGGGGGGCCGGGCTCGGATACTCCGGTCCGGTGACCGACGAGGCCGTGCAGCAGGTGGCCGACCTGACCGGCATCGACGAGGACAAGGTCCGCGCCCTCGCCGGGCGCACCGTGGTCAACGTGCTGCCCAAGGCCATCGGTGTCAAGCTGCTCGACACGACCAGGCCGGGCTGGGAGGACGACCCCGATGGTGCGTCCTACATCGAGCACCTCATCGACGCGCAGACCCAGCTGCCCGTGGCCCCCCCGCGGGCGCTCGAGGCCAACACCGTGGTCGCGAACCAGCCCGGGGTGGAGATCGAGATCTGGGAGCAGGCAGGCGCCTCCCCGAGCAGCGAGCTGACCGGCAATCACCGGGTCGACGACGCGGGCCTGATCGAGGGGCTCCAGGCCTTCCGGTTGCCCGCCGGCTCACCGGTCAACATCGAGATCGGCGTCGACGCGGAAGGCACCGTCAAGCTGCGCGCCACCGAGCCCACCAGCGGTAAGGAGCTGGAGATGAACGTTCGGATCAGCGTGCTCTCGGCCGAGCAGGTCGAAGACGCGAAGGTCATCCACCGCGGCCTGACCATCGGCACGTCGTAGCGGACATGCTCGAATTCGACGAGGCGGAATACCGCGAGGAATTCCTCAAAAGGCACCGGGGCGCCCGGGGCGCCCCGGGCGACCTGATGGCGCGTTATGCGATCACGCTGCCCGCCAGCGACGCGGAGGTCGCCAAGCAGGTCAGGGCGGTGCGCGCGTACTGGAACAAGGTCTACACCGGCAAAACCGGGTTCGCCCAGGTGGCGAAGCTGTGCCGGGCCGAGGATGAGCGGCTGAGGGCCGAGCATGGCGCCAAGATGGAGACCCGCGCCTGGTGGCAGGAGCGCCAGTCCGACGCGCAGCAGACCGCGGAGAAGTCCATCGCGGTCATGGCCGACGACCTGCGGCGGCGCTTCCAGACGCTGGGCGTCGTCACGTCGGACATGCTCGGCCAGTTCGGCGGCAGGCTCGGCCTGACAACGGCGCAGGCGAACCAGGCGGCGCAGCGGGCCGGGCTGGCCGTCATCGACGGCGTGATCCTCCCCGAGAGCGGGCTCATCGGCAACTTCGACGCGCTGGCCAAGGCGATGGCCGAGTGCGCGGTGCCGTCAGTGCCGGAGCTGGTGCACCCCGGCAGCGGCCCGTTCCGCCTGGTTGAACGGTACGAGTGCCTGGCCGACCCGCGCAAGCGGCTGGACGCGGTCGCGGTGGAGGCACAGCGCGCGGCGGCCGAGAAGCTTGGCATCTCGGCGACCGAGGACGCCCGGCGCAAGGCGCTGACGATGCTCAGCGGCGCCCTGCGGGCCGGGGTGGACCTGCGGGACGTCGCGCTCTACCACATGGTGACGATCGCGCAGTCCTCAACCGGGGTGTCCATTGACCTCGCGGCGAGGCAACTGCGCGAGTCCGGGCTCGAAGCCCGTGACGCCGCCATCGTCGCGGTTCTGGTCGCCGAGCGGGGCGGCGGGTCCGGCGGCCCGGCGAACAAGGTGCCAGACCTGCTCTCGGCCGGACGATTGCGCGAGGCGCGGGCCGCCGCGATGTCACTGCCG
Source organism: uncultured Actinomycetota bacterium (assembly GCA_963836195.1). Classification (GTDB taxonomy): domain Bacteria; phylum Actinomycetota; class Actinomycetes; order Streptosporangiales; family Streptosporangiaceae; genus Trebonia. The sequence continues at coordinate 580,859 of CAWIIX010000033.1, forward strand.
CCCGAGGCGGGTGCGCGCGCCGAGGCGCTGCAGCAGATCGACGCCGCGCAGCGGCAACTCGACCAGCTGATGACGGCCGCGAAGGCGGCGCTCGTCGCGCGGGACGAGGCGCGCGCCGCCGCCTTGCTCAAGGACGCGGCGCGGATCAGCGCGGAGGACGCCGCGACGGAGCTCGCCGCCGTCCCGCTTCCACCGCCCGCCGACCTGCGTGCGGCGGTGGAGGGCAGGCAGATCCGGTTGTTCTGGCGGCCCGCGGCCGGGCACGACCCGGACACCGTCTACGCGGTCCGGCGGACCCCGCAGGGGCGCCCGATCGGCGCGCCGTCGGAAGGCGAGCCGGTGTTCCATGACCGCGGCGACACGTGTGATGACACCCACGCCCCGGTGGCGCGGCCATTGCAGTACGCGGTCTTCGCGCTCGGCGGCGATCGGCCGAGCTCGCGGCCGGCCACCGCGTCGATTACGCCGCTGCCCCCTGTCTCCGACCTGTCGTTCGAGGTCGGCAACGCGACGGTAGCGCTGCGCTGGACGGCGCATCCAGACGCCGAGGTGCGGGTGGCCAGGACCGCGCCGGGCGGCACGCCGACGCCGGTGCGCGTGTCCGGCAGCGGCTGTCAGGTGTCCGGGCTGACCGAGGGGCAGCCGCAGAACTTCGAGGTGACGGCGGTCTACCGGGGACCGGACGGCGCCGAGCTGCGCTCGGCAACCGAGCAGATCACCGCTGTCCCTCGCGCCCAGGCTCGGCCAGTCTCCACCCTGAGGGCCCGCCCCGTCGGCGCGGACGGCGCCATCCGGGTGCGGATTACCTGGGTTCCGATCGATAACTCGGACGTGAAGATCGTGCGGGCCCAACGGGAACTCACGCTCCCATTCGGGAAAACCGTCTCGCTCGACGAGATGAAGGCGGTCGGCCCCGAGGTGACCGGGACCGTCGCACCGGCGGGGCGGGAAACCGGGTTCGAGGCGGAACTCGCGCCCGGGATCCACCGGCTGATCCCGTTCTCGTTCGGCGGGGCCGGGATCGTCGTGGGCAGGCCCGCCACGGTCGCGGTGACCGACCCAGTGCGGCACCTCACCGTGACGTCGTTCGCCGACTACGCCACGGTGTCATGGCAGTGGCCCGCGAACGCGCAGATCGCCGAGGTCAGCTGGCGGGTCGACGGTGAGGAGGACGTCCGGCAGGTCGACCAGGGCCAGTACCGCTCGACCGGCGGCTTCCGCGTCCCGCTGGGTAAGGGGCCGTGCCATATCGAGGTCCGCGCGGTGATCGCGGTCGCCGGGACAACGTTCACGTCGCCGCCGGTGTCGGCGGAGATCACCAGCACCGCGGACACCCCGATCCGTTATTCGGTGTCGAACGTCGGGCCGTCGATCGGCCCGCTCGGCGGGCGGAAGAAGAAGGTGGTCTTCACTGCCGAGCAGCCCTGTTCCGGGGTCCGGGTGGTGATGGTCGCCCGCCAGGGGCCGGTGATGCCGATCAGCGCCTCCGATGGCGTGCCGATCCTCGACGTCCAGCTAGCGCCCCGACCGGGCACTCCCGAAGAGTTCAAGGCCGCTGTCCCGAGTTCCATCAGGAAGCCGTTCTGGGTTCGGTGCTTCGTCGCGGCCGGGCCGGGCCGGCTCATTGACCCCCCTATCACCAGCCTTAAGGAGACCTAGTGGCCCAGACAGCGGTCTGCCCGTTCTGCTTCCACCGGATCGACGTCTCGCGCCTGTGGTACCAGTGCCTCGGCCGGGGTTCGGCCGAGTGCAAGAAAGAGGTCGACAAGACGCGCGAGCAGCTGACCAAGTCCACCTTGGAGACGTACTGCTCGTTCCCGCCGCCCGAGGGGGTGAACGGCCCCGCCAAGTGCCCGACGTGCGGGGGCCGGACAAACCTGCGGGCCTGCCCGGATTGCCACACCACGCTGCCCTCGGACTTCGCTGAATCCAAGAGCCCGATGATCGGCCTGGTCGGCGCGAAGAACAGCGGTAAGACGGTCCTGATGACCGTCCTGGTCAAGCGGCTGCGGGACACCGTCGGGAAGCGCTACCAGGCCGACATCCGGCTGGCCACCGACAACCCCGACGGGCACCAGGGCGTGAGCGACTACCAGGCCAACCGGGAGACTCCGCTGTTCAAGGGGGGCACCTTGCCTCCTCCCACCAGCGCCCTCGGAACCAGCGCGCGGCAGCACTCGTCGCCGGTGCTGCTGCGCTGGCGGCAGGAGACCCCCGGGATCATGGGCCGCACCTCCATCAAGTCCACGATGCTCTCGTTCGTCGACGCGGCGGGAGAGGACCTGAACGCGGTAGCGACCGCGTTCACCCTGCAGTACCTGTCGGTCTGCGACGGCCTGATCGTGGTGCTTGACCCATTCGCTCTGCCGGGCGCGCGGGCCATGCTCAACCTGCCGGACGCGGCGATCCAGGTCGAGGAGGACGTGCCGCTCGACGTGGTGGCCAACATCACCGAGATGCTCCGGGTCGAGCACAACCTGAAGAAGAAGCAGAAGATCAACATTCCCATCGCCGTGGTGTTCACCAAGATCGACGCGTTCTTCCCGACCCTCGACCGGGGCAACCCGCTGATGACGACCGCTCCGGCGGTGCCCGCCTACGACAACGCCGACGGCCAGGCGGTGCACGAGAACATGCTGGCCCTGATGCACCAGTGGAACGCGCAGGACGTCGACACCCACGTGCGGCTCAACTACTCGGACCACCGCTACTTCGGCGTATCGGCGCTCGGCGCCGAACCGGACTACGAGAACTTCACGGTGGCGGCCGGCGGGGTGCGGCCGCACCGCGTTGAGGACCCGGTCCTCTGGCTGCTGTCCAAGTCTCGGACGGTGCGGACGGCATGACCACCGAGGCCTTCGACCGGCTGCTGTACACCGACTGCCTTCCGGGGGCCGGGAGGGGCGCTGGCAGCGGATTCCAAGTGCAGGCCCAATCGACCGGCGTGGACTCGGCGCAGTCAAAACTGGCGGTCGGCTCGCTGCTGTACGAGGTGCAGGTCCCGTGGCTGAACCAGCGGCTTCCGATCGGGGAGTACCCGCTCGGCATCGCGCACGCCCACGGCGAAGGCTACGGTACGGGGCAAGGCCGCTATGTCGGGAAAGAGGCGGCCGGCGGACGCGACGGCAACCATCTCACCGACTGCCTGTTGACCAGGGACGGCGACCTCTACGGTGCGGTCCGGCCGGCCCAGCTGTGGCAGTCACCGCTCTGGCGGGAGGCGGCGTGGCCGGAGAAGGAATGCCCTCAGTTCGACGCGGCCGACCTGGAGACGGGCCCGCTGACGGTGGACGCCGTGGCCGGCTGGGCACGTGCCCAGCCGGAGCGCGCAACCATACTCGCCCGGCTGTTGACGGTACTCGAGGATCCAGTCGGCCAGCGGGTGGTGATCGTTTCCGACGGTCCCGACGAGGCCGTGACCTGGGTTGCCGCCGCGACGTTGCTGCTGCCTGCCAGACTCGCCCTCGGCGTCTCGTTCAAGGTGTTCAGCTCGATTCCGCTGCGCACCGAGCACCGGGTAGCAGCCGCCCCGGCTGCCCTGTTCCCGCAGATCGTGCCGGGGCGCGACGGCGGCGCCTTCGTCGTTGACGCCAGGACGGGCGCCGCGGATGAGGGAGCGGTCAGCGAACGGGCGGCGTTCTTCACCGGGAAGTTCACCGCCGACGGCGACCCCTACGACGTGGTCGACGCGGTCGAATTGGCCGACGTCCTCGGCGATCCCCGACAGCGCCTAGGCGGTCATGACGCCATGCTCACGGCCTGGGCGGTGACCAGGCCGGACGACCCGGTGACGGAGCCTGACGCGTTGTCCCGGTGGCTGTCCGGCGCTCCGCCCGAGCTGCTCCAGGAGCACGGTCCGGCAGCGGCGGCCCTGATCCTCGGCGCCGGGCCCGACCCGACGGTCCTGCGCTGGATCGACGGTGCGGTAGCGGCCAAGCGGTTGTCCGTCGATCAGGCGGCGGTGCGCCTGCAGCTACTCACGGCCGAGCTCGGCGAGATCCGCCACGGGCGGGGCAAGGTACCGGTGGCGGAGGTGCTGCCGGCGGCGCCCCTCGATGCCAGCGCCTACCGGGACGCCGAGAGCGAACTGTCCTCCGCCATCCTGCTCGCCTCCGACCAGCAGACGGACCTGCTGTTCGGCCTGGGCCGCCGGCACGGCATCTCGCCTGACCTAGCCGGGCTGCGGGACCGACTCGACCTCTTCGTGACGGCTTGGCTGAGCCGCCCTGGCGCGTACCATCCCGAGCAGTGGGCGCTGCGCGCGGAGATTCTCGACCGCGCGCACGATCTGCTCCGCGACCGGGCCCGGGCCGACGGTCCACTGTCCGTCAGGGAAACGGTCCGGCGGGTGAACCGCTACTTCGGCGACCGCGACGACCTGACCGACCCGCTCGACTGTCATATCCAGGCGTCGCTGATCGCCGAGGGCGCCCGGGAGAGACACCTGGAGCGCTTGCTCAGGCTCCTCGCCAAGATAACGGATCAGTCGAAATCAACGGCGGCGGGGGCCGCCGTCACGGCAGCTGCTGCTTTCCAGCGGGCACTGGTGGAATGGAACGCCGTCGACGTCGAGGTGGCCGTCACGCTGCTGACTGAACTGCCGGACTCGCTCACGATCGAGCCGACGATCGCTTCGCGCGCGGCCGAGCAGCTGGCGACCATGTCGGAGAAACCTTCCCCAGCGCTGCTTGACCTGCTGGCGCGGCTGGACAAGCAGGGCAAGGCGCCGCCGTCGCGCACCCTGGCCGACCTGCTTGAGGCTGACAAATGCGTCCGGAGCTTTGCCCGCCGGGCCCGCGACGACAGAGCCCGTAAAGACGTCGGGTACCTGGACGGCACCCTCGATGTGCTCTGCCAGGCCTCCTCCGAGGTCGTCCAGGCGCGGCTTGACCAGGTGCTCGACGCCTGCCTTGAGTCCGCTCATCCGCAGCTGGGCGCGTTTGTGCTGGCCGCATTGAAATCACCGGTTCCCCGGTTGCTGGTGGAGCGGTGGGGCCGCACGCTCGGCAGCAGGGACCTGGTCAGCGACGGACTCTGGTGTGTGCACTGCCTGGCCTACGGGCAGCTGCCGGATCGGCGCCGTGATCAGCTGGCCGCCGTCGTCCGCGGCTTCGCGCGGACACTGCCCACGGAACAGTTCGACGCGTGGTACGACGAGGTCGCTCGCCAGGCCGGACCGGCCAAGCGGGACCTCTGGGAAAGCGTGTTCGCGCAGGAAGCGGGCCGTGCACGGATCAACCTATGGCGCAACAAGGACGGCGGGCGGTCGTGAGTGGAGCGCAGGATTACTACTACACGTACCCGCTGGCAGGGGCGCTCGGCTGCGCGATCGCGGTTGGCATCGTGATCTTCGCCGTCGCGCTGGCGCGGGCGCTCGTCAACGATCCCGACCTCGTGTCCCCGACGGCCGATCAGACCGAGCAGAAGGCGGCGCACCCGCCCGGCCCGGGTGAGTTCGCGCCGGACATCGCCTGGCCGCTCTACCCGTTCCGGCAGTCGCGGGCAGATGTGGCCCGGGTACGGCGGAACGTCGCCGCGAACAACACCGCGATCTGGCGGCCCGTGCGGTGGTTCAATCGCGATGGCAAGGGCTTGTGGGTACTCTTCCCCATCCCGGTCGTCATGATCTGCTTCTTGGCGCTCGCCTCCCTCACCAGCTGGTGCTGTTACCTGGTGTACGCGCTGGTCACCATCGTGTCCACGGGCGCCAGCCGGGTGGTACTAGTTCCCGCCGCGGCGTTGCTGCGCTCGGCCGAGCGCGTGCGGCGGTCGCGATTGCGCACCGATGCCGCCTGCATGCGCTGCTTTCACGTAACGGCGTGGCCGGCCTATCAGTGCCCCACGTGCCTGCGGCCGCACCACGACGTTCGGCCCGGGCGGCTGGGTGTGCTGTTCCGGCGCTGTACGTGCGGCACGCACCTGCCGATGCTTGCGTCCCGGGCAGCGTGGCGGGTAACCCCGGTCTGCCAGCGGTGCGGATCGCCGCTTGCGGTCGGCGCGGGCGCGGTCAGGGATATCCGCGTTCCGGTGTTCGGCGACATCTCCGCCGGGAAGACCCGGTTTCTGTATGCCTCGCTCAACAGCCTGACGGTCACCGCCGCGGAAGCCGGGCTCGCGGTGACGTTCCCCGACAAGGACTCCCAGGAGCAGGCGGACTTCGGCCTCGGCGTCATCAGATCCGGACGGGAGACCGCCAAGACCTCCACCAACGGCGAGGTCTCGCTGACGCTCCGGCTGGGCGCCGGGCGGCCGTCGGAACTGGTCCACCTGTTCGACGCGGCCGGGGAGCACTTCCGCAGCGCCCGGCGCCCGGACGCGCTCAGGTTTCTTGACGACGGCCAGGGGCTGGTCTACATCCTTGACCCGTTCTCCATCGAAGCCGTCACCAAGCGGCTCGGCGGTAGCACAGCGCCCGAGGTGCTGCGCGCGCACGCCGCGGCCGGCGACCCGCAGCTGACCTACGACGAGGTGGCGTCTCGGCTGCGGGACGGCGGAGTGCCCGCGAGCGCTGGGCGGCTCGCGGTTGTCGTCTCCAAAGACGACCTGCTGCGCCGGGCCGGGCTGGAGCTTCCCGCCGACTCCGAAGCGCTCGCGCAGTGGCTCTGGGATAACGGCCTGCACAACCTGGTCATGTCCGCCCGCCGCGACTTCGCCGAAGTCAGGTTCTTCACCGTGGCCTCGCAGGCGGTGCCGCCGGGCGACCCGAACGACCCCGGCCGGCCGCTGCGCTGGCTGCTGACGGCGCACGGCGTCAGGCTGCCCCCGGACCCCGACCTGTCTGCGGGCGCCCCCGCCGCCCGGGCGGCCGGCGCCGGGGATGCGGCCGGGCCGGGTGGCGGGGGGCGCCCGGCCCGGACGGTCCCGGGCAGGCACGCGGGGGCACGCTCATGAGAACGCCGCCGCACGTTGTCACCTACCGCTCCATCACCGTCGCCTTCACCGCGCTGATCCTGCTCTCGATCGGCCTCGGGTTCGCCGGATACGGCCCGCTCGTGGTCTTGCACCGGGCAGCGCAGCCGGTCTCGCATGGGCTGCACCTCGACCGGATCAGCGGATGACCGGCGGCGTTCGGCACGTCGTCGGGATCGACCTGGGAACAACCAACTCGGTGGTGGCCACGGTGGCCGACGACGGGACGGTCACGGTCCTGCCGAACGCCAGCGGCGGTGAGATCACCCCCTCGGTGGTCTACTTCGAGCCGGACGGCACCGCCGTGATCGGCGAGGAAGCCGTACAGGCGGCCGCGGTGGACCCGGAGAACGGGGTGCAGCTGATCAAGCGGTCCATGGGGACCGAGTTCCCGCTGCTGATCCGCGGGCAGCAGCACACCCCGGAGTCGATTTCCGCGCTCATCCTGCGGCAGCTCGTCGGCGCCGCGACCGAGACGACCACGCCCGGCGGCGCGAAGGTCAGCGCCGTCATCACGGTCCCGGCCTATTTCGGTCTGGCCGAGCGCGAGGCCACGTACCAGGCCGGCGTCATCGCCGGGCTCGACGTGCTTGAGCTGCTCGACGAACCGGTCGCGGCGGCGACGCACTACGGCCTGGCCGCGGGCGGAAACCGAACCGTTCTCGTCTACGACCTCGGTGGAGGCACATTCGACACCACGGTGCTGCGCATCGCCAATGGGGCGGTTCAAGTGCTGGCAACCGACGGGCATTCGTCGCTCGGGGGAGCTGACGTCGACCAGCGGCTGTTCGATGTCATCCTCGCCCGGCTCGGGGAACAGCTCTCGGTCGACGAACTCGACGCGATCACCGAGGACCGGACGACGCTCGCCGAACTGGTGCTGGAGACCGAGGCAGCCAAGAAGGACCTCAGCGCGCGGGTCTCCCGCCAGGTCATGGTGCGCACGCCGACCAGCCGAACCTCGGTCACCGTTACCCGGGCGGACCTGGAGGCCGCCTGCGGCGACCTGTTCGACACGACCGCAGAGATCATCGGCCGGGTCCTGGGCGCGGCCGGACTGGACGCCGGGGCCGGCATCGACGAGGTCATCATGGTCGGCGGATCCAGCCGCATCCCGATGCTCGCGCCACGGCTGACGGAGCTGCTCGGCAAGACGCCCCGGTTGACCGACCCGGACCTGGCGGTGGCTAAGGGCGCCGCCCTGCGCGCCCACCACCTGGTGAAAAGCACCCAGCTGAGCGCGCTCAGGGCTCGTGCCCGCGGCAGCGCTCAGGCCAGTGCCAGCGGCGGAGCGGAGCGCGTCGGTCAAGTGGTTCCGGTGACGCCGCGCGCGGTTGGCATCCTGGTCGAGGACAGCTTCGACCCGTCAGGAAAGCGGTCCTTCGTCGAGCACCTGGTGGTGGCCAACACCCCGCTTCCGATCACGCGGACCGAGGAACGGTTCGGCACCATCCTGGAGAATCAGGAGTCGGTCCGCGTCCAGGTATACGAGCAGGCCGGGCCGGCCCCCTCGCCCGAGGTAGGGCACAACCGCCGCGTCCTCGACGGCGAGCTGACCGGGATCGGTACGCTGCCCGCCGGCTCGTTGATACGGATCAAGGTGCTGATCGCGGTCGACGGCCGCCTCACCGTCATCGCCCACGAGCCGCGATCCGGCCGGGAGCTCCGGCTTGAGGCCTACGTCGAGGGCGTGGTCGACGGCGCCGAGACCGCGCGGCTGACCAGGCTGGTCGGGCTGGCCAAGGTCCGCGGGTAACGGCGTGGCGAGCTGGATCCGGCGCGTCTTCAGCGCACCCGGGCTGACCCAGATTCCCGCGGGCCCGCAGCTGTCGAGCCTGCAAGCTCGTTTCGGCGGCACGGTGATGCTCTGTCTCGACGTCAGCGGTTCCATGGACGGGGCCCCGATCCTCGAGGCGGTACGCGGCGCGCAGCAGTTCGTCGCCGAGGCCATCGCCGCGCACTACAAGGTCGGCGTCATGCTGTGGAACGACCAGGTTGAGAACGTCTGTGAGCCGACCTCGGATGGGAGAGCGGCACTGGCGCTACTCGCCCCGGTAACCCACGCCCGGGGCGGTAACGACCTGTTTCTCGCGCTCAATCACTGCCACCAGGTCCTGGACCGGTTCGCCGGGGACCGCGTCGTCGCGCTTTTCGGCGATGGCGACCTCACCCCGAAGGCGCCGGTGCTGGTCAAGGTCACCCAAATGAAGGCGGAGAACATTCGCTTCGTTACTCGCGGGCTGGGCTCGTACGCGGCACGCGAGTTCGGCGCGATCTCTGACGAGGCGCCCGGGAGTGCCTCGATCGACAACGTCGCGGATCTCGCCGAAGGGATAGCCGACATGGCAACCAGCCTTAAGCAGTATGGCCTGACCCGGTGACCGACCAGCCGGCCGTGTCCCCGACCTGGATTCGGCGCTCCTTCACCGCCCCAGGCCTCACCCAGATCCCCCCTGGTGCTCATCTAAGCGCCGTGCAGGAGCGCTTCGGCGGCACCGTGATGCTGTGCATCGACGTCAGCGGCTCGATGACCGGCGCGCCGCTGGTTCAGGCAGTCCAAGGGGCAAGGCAATTCGTCACCGAGGCGGTCGCCGCTCACTACAAGATCGGCGTCATCCTCTGGGATCACGGCGTCGTCGCCGTGGCCGAGCCGACCTCGGATGGCCTGGCGGCCGCCGGCGTACTCGACGCCGCCTGGATCCGAGGAGGCACGAACCTGCTCCCGGGACTGATCCACTGCCACCGCGTTCTCGACGGTTTCACCGGCGATCGGGTCGTTGCGATCTTCGGCGACGGCGACCTTGGCTCCCAACGGGACGAGGTGCTGGCGCGGGTGGCGCGAATGAAGGCGGAGAACATCCGTTTCGTCACTCGGGGACTCGGATCGTACGCGGCGCGTGTGTTCGGCGAGATCTCGGATGAGGATCCCGCGAGCGCGACGATCGCCGATGTGTCCGATCTCGCGGCCGGCATAGCAACGATGGCCGTGACGCTTAGATCCAAGGGCATCGCTCGCCCACGTTCGTCAGGCAAGGAGGCGGACTAGGAAGCTGGCTCGTCGCCGCCCTCGCCTGACCCCGCCGGGCCGGGCGGCGGACCCCGCCATCCCGCCGGAACCGGCGGAGCCGACGCCCCCGCGCAGAACCTTGCACGAAGAAACACTGGATTTGGTAAATTACGCCCTCGTACGCGTCAGTTTCAGCGCGGGCGAAGAGCAAGTTCATCGTGGGTGAAGAGCAAGGTGGTCCTGACATGGCCGATACGCAGGCACCGCCGACTCTCCCCAGTCCGCCCGTCAACCGGGGGGTCCGGCCGACCCGCCCGACGGCGCAGCGCTGGCTGGCGGCGGCGGCCTGGGTCGGCGGCATCGTGGCGCTGGGCGCGCTGTACCTGCGGATCTCGCGCAGCTCGTTCGTGGATTCCGACGGCGCCAACAACTCGCTGCAAGCCTGGGACCTGCTCCACGGTCACCTGCTGCTGCACGGCTGGCTGATCGGCGACGCCAACTTCTACTTCCTCGAGCTGCCGGTGAACGCGCTCACCGAGGCGGTATTCGGGCTCGGCAACTTCGCCACCCACGCCGGCTCCGCGCTCACCTACCTGATCGTCACCGTCCTGGCGGCGGTCGTGGCGGTGACCGGCAGCCGAGGTTCGGCCACGGCGGTCCGCTGCGCGGTGGTCGTCATCGTGCTCGCGGCGCCGCTGCTCACCCTCCAGTCCATGCGCTACGGGCTCGAGGAACCCGACCACATGGGCACCTCCGCCTTTATCCTCGGGTCGTTCCTGCTGATTGACCGGGTGGCCGAGCGACGGTTCACCGCGCCGCTGCTGTGCGTGCTGTTGTGCGCGGGCGAGTTCAGCGATTCCACCGTGACCTACGTCGCGGTGCCGTCGATCGCTGCGGTCTGCGGCGCCCGCGCGCTGGCGGCGCGCAGGCTCCGCTCGCCCGACACGGCGTTCGTCGTCGCCGCGGTCGCCTCGGTGCCGCTCGGGATGCTGGCCCGCGCGGTGGTCACCGCCCTCGGCGGGTTCTGGGTGGTGTCGCCGAAGACGAAGATCGCTCCCGTCCGCCAGTGGCCCCATCAGGCCGGGATCACCTGGCATAACCTGCGCATCCTGTTCGGCGCGATCGACAGCCGGACCACCATGCACGGCCGCCTGGGCGAGGCACTCGGGCTCGCCTGCCTGCTGGCCGCGATCTACGGCCTGGCCCGGGTGGCGTGGGCCTGGCGCGGGGCGAGCCGGGCCGAGCAGCTGCTGTCGGTCGGGATCGTCTGCATCGTCGGCCTGTACTCGGTCTCGGTGCTGGCGACACCGGGCAACGCCCACGAGCTCGCCGTGGTGCTGCCGTCCGGTGCGGTGCTCGCGGCGCGCGCGCTCGTGCCCGCCCGGATCACCCGCGCGCTGGTGGCGGTCGCGGCGGTCGCCCTGACCGCAGTCGTCGCGGTGCTGCCGCTGGCCTCCGCCGCCACCCAGCCGCTCGACGTCCCGGCCACGACCAAGCTCACCGCCTGGCTGGAGGCGCACCACCTCCAGTACGGCCTCGCCGGGTACTGGGACGCCGACTCCGCCACCGTGCAGGCGCACGACAAGGTCATGATCCACGACATCGACCTCAGCAAGGGCGGCGGCCTCGCCCTGCCCGGCTATGAGGCCAGCAAGTTCTGGTACGACCCGTCGCGGCACGACGCCACGTTCGTGGTCGCCCAGCTGCACCGGCAGTACCCGGCCTCCGCATTCGAGGGGTACTTCGGCCGGCCGGCCGCCACCCACCGGATCGGAAACTACATCGTCCTCATCTACCGGAAAAACCTGCTCACCATGTTCAAGCCCTACGCCTCATAGCGGCGCCTGCCATCACGGCCCCGACCCGCTCGGGGACGTCTGGCCGTCAGCGGGAGTCCGCCCCCGGTGCGTGACCCGGCGGCGGGCCCACCACACGGCGCCCCCGATCACCGCGACGACGGCGGCGAACGGCGCGACCGCGCCGATGAACGCCAGCAGCCAGTCGATGGTCAGCCGGAACGCCCGCCAGCCGCCCGTCAGCCCGCTCGCGAGCCCCGGCGGCGGGGCCGGCTTCTGCTTCGGCTTCGCCTTGACGACGGCCTTCGGCCCGACCAGGGTGAGCGTCACCGTCGCGTAGGCGGTCTGGTGGTTCAGCGCCTGCTGCTGCGCCAGCATCGACTCCAGATTGGACGTCTCGGCGTTGATCTGGTCCTGCACGCTGAGCAGGTCGCCGACGCTCCCGGCGTCCTTGAGCAGCGCCCGCAGCTGGCTGATGGCCGCCTGGTCGGAGGCGACCAGGCTGCTCACGTCCGCGACCTGCTGGGTTACGTCCTGCGCCTGCTGCTGCAGCGAGAGCTGGGCGCCGAGCCCGGCTCCGGTCAGCCGGGCCAGCGTGGCCGGGTACACGGCGGCCGGGATCTTCAGCGTGACGGTCGCGATCGCGCTCGAGGCGGGCTGGCCGGCCCCCGCGCCGCTGCTGTTCTCGGCCGAGACGTAGCCGCCGGCCGCGGTCACGATCGACGTCGCCGTCGACAGCGCGGCGCCGACGTTCTTCGCCCGCACCGTGAGCTGGGCAGTGTAGATGAGCTGCTGGTCGTCGGGAGCGTAGCGGGCGGAGGTGTCCTGCGCCGCGCCGGCCTGACCGCCGCTCACGCCGCTGGAATGGGCGCTGTTCGGGCCGGCGAACGCGCTGCCGGACGCGGAGTTGCCGGCAGCGGGGCCGGCCGCGCTGGCAGCGGCGCTGGGGGCCAGGGCGGCGCCGGCGCCGTTCGCGGCGCTGGCCGGGGCCGACATGGCGCTGCTACTGCTGGCGCCGCTTGAGCAGCCGGCCAGCGCAGTCAGCGCCGCCAGCGTCGCGATGGTGATGAGGGCAGCCCCCGCCGGGCGGCGGGCGCGCCTAGAACTTCGGTTCAGCATGCCCCTTGGACGGTGCCGCGACCACGTCCGGTTGCGGGCCTAGATCACAATTCGGGATCGACGGCGATCCGTTCCCGCTGTTCAACCATGGACGTTTCCGACAGAAAGCACCAGATTGCGCAATCCAGCCAGCGGCGTCGGCCATCCTTAATGGCATGGCCGACGATCTACGGGTGAACAGCTGGCTGGTGATCCCGGCCGGCGAGCTGCGCGAGCGGTTCTCCCGCTCCTCCGGACCCGGCGGCCAGTCGGTCAACACCACCGACAGCCGGGTCGAGCTCTCGTTCGACGTCGCCCGCTCGACCGTCCTGCCCGAGCGGGAGCGCGACCGCGCCCTCGCGCGCCTCCGGGCCCGGCTGGCGGACGGGGTTATCACCGTCGCCGCCGAGGGCGAGCGGAGCCAGCTGATGAACCGCGAGGCGGCCCGGGCCCGGCTGGCGACGCTGCTGCGCGAGGCGATCGCGCCGCCCCCGCCGCCCCGGGTCCCGACCAAGCCGACGCGGGGTTCCCGCGAGCGCCGCCTTGAGGGCAAGCGCCGCCGCGCCCAGACCAAGCGCAACCGCCGCTACGAGAGCGGCGGCGACTAGCCCAGCAAAGCTACTTCGCGGCTTCCTTCGGCTCGAGCGTCAGCGAGACCGAGTTAATGCACCAGCGCTCGTCGGTCGGCGTCCCGAACCCCTCGCCGGTGAAGACGTGCCCGAGGTGGGAGTCGCACCGCGCGCAGCGCGCCTCGGTGCGGACGGTCCCGAACGACCGGTCCTCGATCAGCGTGACCGCGTCGCCCTCGACCGGCTGGTAAAACGACGGCCACCCGCAGCCCGAGTGGAACTTCGTGTCGGACCGGAACAGCTCCGCCCCGCACGCGCGGCACTTGTAGACGCCGGTCGTCTCGGTGTCGGTGTACTCGCCGGTGAACGCCCGCTCGGTGCCGGCCTTGCGCAGCACCTCGTACTCCTGCGGTGACAGCTGCTCGCGCCACTCCGCGTCTGTCCGCTCCACTTTCTCCATAGCCTGAGAATATCTCCGCCCGCGCTAGAGCCGGGCATCCGGGGCGAGGGCCTCGAGGATCTCGCTCGCCCGCAGCACCGCCTTGCCCTCGTCGACCGACGGGTCGCCTACCTGCGGGTCGAAGTTCAGGTCGTAGAACACCTCGGTCACCCCGCACGAGTCGAGCCAGCCGACGTCCTCCCGGATCTGCTCGTACGACCCCGACAGCAGGTGCCGCCGGCCGGTGCGCTTAGAAACGGCCGGCGACCCCGGCCGGACCACCCCGCGGCAGACGATCCGGGCGGGCCCGCGCCCGGCCCCGGTGGCCGCGTTCTGGACCACCTTGGCGAACTCGGCGATCTTGGACAGGTCGGCGTTGGACGCGGTGATCCACCCGTCGCCGACCCGCCCGGCCCGCTCCATCGCCGCCTCGGACATGCCGCCGAGCAGGACCGGCGGCCCCGGCCGCTGCACCGGCGGCGGATCCTGGCGCCCCGGCGGGATCTCGTAGAACGACCCGTGGTACCCCCGGTCGGTCGACCACAGCGCCCGCAGCGCGGCGACGTACTCCTCCGCCCGCGCCCCCCGCCCGGCCAGCGCCGCGCCCGACCCGGTGAACTCCTCCGCCAGCCAGCCGTTGCCGATGCCGAGGTCAAGCCGCCCGCCGGAGAGCACGTCGACGGTGGCGGCCTGCTTCGCCAGCAGCAGCGGCGACGCGAACGGGTGGTTGACGACGGCCACCCCGAGCCTGATCGACGAGGTCGCGGCGGCCAGGTAGCCGAGCGAGACCAGCGGGTCGAGCACCGACCGGTACACCGGCGCCAGCGCCGCCGACGCCGGCGCCAGCAGCCGCTGGAAGGTCCACAGCGACCGGTAGCCGAGCCGCTCCGCCCGCCGGGCAAACTCGGTCAGGTTCCGCGGCGTCGCCCACGCCCCCGACACCGGTGCCCCGAATCCGATATCCATGGTCTAAGACCCTAGCCCGTCGCCGTAACCAGGCTTACGGCCCGAGGGTGTGGGAGACTTCCACGCGTGACCGATTTGTATCTGCCCGGCCTCCCCTTCCCCCTCGAGCCCACCGGCACCCCGGCCTGCGCGGCGGTCGTCGCGGGGGCGACGCTGGTGCTGACCAGCGGGCCGAAGTCGGACATGTTCATCGACCCGGCGGGCGACGAGGGCGCGCGCCCGGACGCCGGCCGGCTGACCGGGCTCCCCAACGACCAGGACTTCACGTTCGCGGCCCGGGTCACGGTCAACTTCGGCGAGGCCTTCGACGCCGGCGTGCTGCTGGTCTACCTGTCCGATCGCCGCTATGCGAAGCTCTGCTACGAGTTCTCACCGCAGCGCCGCCCGACCGCGGTGACCGTGGTCACCCACGGCATCTCCGACGACAGCAACTCGTTCGCGACCGCGGGCGGCCCGCTCTGGCTCCGGGTCACCAGGTCCGGCCGGGCGTGGGCGTTCCACGCCTCAGAAGACGGCGCCTACTGGCAGCTGCTGCGCTACTTCAGCCTGGGCGAGACGTCGGGCGCCCGGGTCGGCTTCCTCGCCCAGTCGCCGACCGGCCCCGGCTGCACCGCGACGTTTGACTCGATCAGCTTCCGGGCCGGCGCCCCCGCCAACCTCCGCGACGGCAGCTAAGCCCCAGAAACTGGCAGAAACTGGCTGGTTCTGTTCTCCTCTAGGTCATTGGTGTGTTATCTACCGGCCAGTCACAAGCCAGCCTTCGGCCGCGTGCCGCCGTTACGCTCGGTCCGACCGAAGCCAACCGGCTGTAGGAGGTAACCAGCGTGAGCGAGCAGGACAAGCCGGCGGCGACGCCGGACGGGGACGGAAACGGGACCAGCAGGCGCATGTTCATGGTCGGCGGGGCCGCCGCCGTCGGCGCCGCCGCGGTCGGCCGGGCCCGTTCCTCCGGCAAGATCACCGACGACCAGGCGCGGCTGCTTGACAAGATCACCGCCGCCAGCGCCAGCGGCGCCGCGTCGCTGAGCGACGTCAAGCACATCGTGGTCCTGATGCAGGAGAACCGCAGCTTCGACCACTACTTCGGCACCCTGTCGGGGGTGGCCGGCTTCTCCGACCCGAACGCGCTCCCGGGCGTCTTCGACCAGTACGGCTACGAGCCCGGCGTCGGGGTCACCGCGGCCGGCTACACCCAGCCGTTCAACCTGCAGAACAACCCGCCGACCGAGAACGGGTACGACACCAACGACATCGACCACAGCTGGGGCGGCCAGCACAACAGCTGGAACGGCGGGGCGATGAACCACTTCATCACCTCGCACCTGGCGACCGACGGCACCGCCAACGGCCCGGTCACCATGGGCTACTTCACCCGCAGCGAGCTGCCGTTCTACCACGCCCTGGCCGACGCGTTCACGATCTGCGACGGCTACCACTGCTCGGTCCTCGGCCCGACCGACCCGAACCGGCTGATGGCGTTCTCGGCCTGGATCGACCCGGCCGGCGCGGCGGGCGGCCCGGTCATCACCACCGCCTCCGACCGGCTGGCGATGACCGGCACGCTCAACTGGGAGACGATGCCCGAGGCGCTGCTGAAGGCCGGGGTGAGCTGGAAGGTCTACGGTGACCCGACCGGCCGCCTCGGCCTCGACGTGCTGCCGTACTTCAAGCACTTCAGCGACCCGTTCAGCCTCACCGACCTCGAGCTGATCGCCAAGGGCATCACCCCGACCTTCCCCGGCACCTTCCAGAGCGACGTGAAGAGCGGCGGCCTGCCCAGCGTGTCGTGGATCCTCCCGCCGCTGGCCGAGTGCGAGCACCCGGCCGCGCCGCCGGAGTGGGGCGAGTACCTGGTCCAGCAGATCCTGAACATCCTCGTCTCCAACCCCGGCGTCTGGGCGCAGACCGTGTTCATCGTCGACTACGACGAGAACGGCGGCTTCTTCGACCACGTCGCGCCGCCCGTCCCGGCGGCCGGCACCGCCGGCGAGTACCTGACCGGCACGCTGCCGAGTTCGGCCGACGGCATCGCCGGCCCGATCGGTCTCGGCTTCCGGACCCCGGCCCTGGTCATCTCCCCCTTCAGCGCCGGCGGCTACAAGTACTCGGGCACCCTCGATCACACGTCAGTGCTGCGCCTGATCGAGACCAGGTTCGGCGTCACCGTGCCGAACCTGACCGCCTGGCGGCGGTCGGTCACCGGCGACTTCACCGGCGCGCTGAACCTCACCGCCGCCCCGGTGACGGCGGTCCCGGCGCTGCCGGCCACCTCGCTGGTCGGGAACGCCACCGTGATCGAGGAGGCGGTGCTCAACGCCCTCACCGGCACCCTCGACGTCGGCATCGACTACCCGCTCCCCACCAGCAACGTCATGCCCGCGCAGGAGACCACCCCCGCCCGCCCCAACGTCCCCTAAGAGCAAAAGATCAAAATCGTCTGATCGAACGGACCGTTGCTCCGCGTTCCGGCCGCTGATGAACCCATCAGCGGCCGGCCGGGCTTTGTTTCAGTAATGCCGCCCGTGGCCGTCCCCCGGTAGGCGTCCCCCGGTAGGGCTGCACCTGATCCGGCCACCGGCAGGCGCCGGTACATGGCTGGCCGAGCTGCAGCAGCGGCGAGCTCACCGTCGACAACCAGGACCGGTCACGCACGTGATGGCGGTCGTCCGCGGTGTGCTCGTCGCGGTGACACCGTTCCCAGCCTCGCTCGGTGCGGGCTAGCTCGTGGCAGCGGTGCGTGCTTGACTCCTGACCGGCCCCGCCGGGCGGGCCGGGCGGGCCGAGCAGGCCGGGATGGCCGGGTGCGGTGGTGGAAGGCCTGTTCACTGTCATTGCGTGATCCTCTCCGCTGCCGTCTGGCAGTGCGCGGCTTGGCGGGGCGGATGTGCTGGCCGTCGTGGCGGCGGTCCCGGCAGTGGGATGCGGTCGCACTAACAGCCTACGCCCGCCCTGCACCGTAGATCCCGGACCACTTACACCGACGTCGGACCGGCCAGCACGGCGTCGGTCAGCTCGCCGGCGCAGCCCCAGGACAGGGTGACGCCCGCGCCGCCGTGGCCGTAGTTGTGCCACAGAACCCGCCCGCCCGACAGCGCCTCCGCCTCCAGCCGCACCTCGGGCCGGCAGGGCCGCAGGCCGACCCGCTCGGTCACCACCCGCGCGCCGAGCAGGGCGGGGAAGGCGGCCGCGCAGTCCCGCATGATCCGCGCCGAGACCTCGGGTCGCGGCGCCCAGTCGGACGCCCCCTCCTCGGCCGTCCCGCCGAGGATGACCACGTCGCCGTGCGGGAACGCGTACACGTAGTCCGGGGTGTCCTCGGCCCCGTGGTCGATGTAGAACTCGGAGATGCCCGGGTTCTCCACCACCACGATCTGCCCCCGGACCGGCACCACCGACTCGTCCGGCACCAGCGACCGGGCGCCGATCCCGGTGCAGTTCACCACCACCGGCGCGTCGACCGACGCCAGCGACGGCACCGTGGCGTACTCGACGCTCCCGCCCAGGCCTGCGTACCGGCTCAGCAGGTACTCGAGGTAAACCGGCATGCTGACCGCGGGCGCGGTGTACGCCCATCCGGACGAGAACCCGGCCGGCAGCTCGGCGGCGGCCAGCAGCCGCAGGTCGGGCAGGAGGTGCGCCCAGGCCGGCGGCGACGCCGCCGTCTGCGCCACCTCGGTCCCGTGGGCCTGATGCACCCCGGCCGACGGCTCGTCCGCCAGCGCGCCGAGCACCTGCAGGCCCGTCCGGGCCCAGGCGTAGCACCGGTCATCGGGCCCGCAGCGCACCGGACCCCAGATGGCCCCCGCCGCCACCGAGGTGACCACCGACGGCGGTTCCGCCGCCACCACCCGCGTCGACAGCCCGGCCTCGGCCAGCGAGATGGCGGTGGTCAAACCGACCACACCCGCGCCAACCACCACAATTTCTACTGCAGCCATGAACTTGACCGTACAAGACCGGCCCGCCCCCGACGAGAACGCCGGCCCGGATATCTGCGCCTCACGCGAGGTTCGACGCGACCGGTTCCTTCGGGTGCCAGCGGCGCCCGTCCGATCGCGGCCTGACCAGGGTGACGGTGTCGAAGAGGGCGTAGTCGTCGCCCGGCCCGCCGTCGCCGGGATCGGAGCCGGGATCGGCGCCGAGGCCGGCGTCGACCGCGTGGTAGTAGCTGACGGTGATCGAGGTCTGCGCGCCGGCCTCGGCCCCGGGATTGACGTCGAAGACCGCGACGCCGTAGCCGGTCGCGCTGTCGCGCCGCGCCGACCAGGCCGCGTCCCGACCGCCGTCGCCCGCCTCGCCGTCGCCCGCCTCGTCGCCGCCCGCCTCGTCGCCGCCCGCCTCGCCGCCCCCGCCGAGCACCAGGTAGACCGTGCCCTGGCTGGTGTCGAACACCCCGCTGTCGATGGTCGTGACCGGGTGCGGACGGAGGGCGGCGGCCGAGTCGAAGCCGCGGACCGGAAACGAGCGCTCGTACCCCCGGCCGTGCCCGCACAGGACCAGGTCGACCTCGTACCGGTCGAATAGCGGTAGCCACTGCTCACTGAGGCCGAGGTCGGCGCCGGCGGCGGCAGCCGGGAATGACGCCGAGGACGGCGCGGGCGGGCAGGCGCACTGGTGGAGCTGGATCACGACCCAGTCGATCGAGGCGTCCCGCCGGGCGGCGGCGAGGGCCGCCTCCAGCCAGCGCGTCTGCGCGCCGCCCGAGTAGCCGTGCCGCACGTCGTCGCCGCTGAGGCAGAGGAACGCGGCCGTGCCGATCCGGAACTCGTACCACCGTCCCTCGAACCCGGTCACTCCGTTGCCGGGCAGCGAGTACCGGGCCAGGTAGGACCCGAGGGCCCGGTCCCGCGCGTCGGGCTCGGTCCCGTGACCGCCCGGCACCGGCAGCCACGGCCGGTTCGCGGCCGAGGCTTGGAGGTTGTTGGCGAAGTCGCGCGCCGCCTGCGACCCGGCCGGCGGGCTCGGGTCGGCGTCGGCCAGGTCCCCGTTGAGCAGGTGGAAAAGCGGCTGGAAGCTCTCCACCGCGCCGACCGCGTAGGCCGACCGGCTCGACCCGCCCGGCCCGGCCGGGTCCGCCGCGGTCAGGTCGCCGAAGCTGGTGAAGCGGAACGCCGCCCGCCCCTCGGGCGCGGTCCGGAAGGTGGCGCTGAACGGGTCGGCCGCGTTGCGGTCGTTGTCGGCGGTGACCGCGTACCCGTAGGTCGCGCCCGGCCGCAGTCCGTCCACCGGGGCGTGATACGTCCAGGCGACCTCGCCGCCGCGCGGGTCGGCGTAGCCGCGCTCGACGGCGGGGATCACCCGCTGCCCGATCCTGACCCGCGGTGCCAGCGACCGGCCGGGGGACGCCCACGACACCACGACCGATCTGGCCGGGTCGTCCCCCCAGGTGAGGTGGACCTGCTCCGGTGTGCCGTCGGCCGCCCCGGTCCGACGGCGGCCCGCCCCCGCAGCCGGCGGCACCGCGGCGGTGCCGATCAGCCCGGTCGTGCCCGCAGCGAGCAGCTGCCGCCTGGACAAGGCGGGCTCCGCGTCATCTGACATGCGGAGACTTTGCCGCCCGCCGGTAAACGTCCGGTGACGGGCGGGAAGGTAGCGGCGCTAGTTCTGGATGAATATTGGTGGCGAAGGAGGAAGGCCGGCCAGCGCGGCGCGATCGTCACCGGGAAAAGAGCCTGCTACCGGCCCTGGCGCTGACCGAGCACCCAGCTCGCCAGCTGGGTTCGCGAGGACAAGCCGAGCTTGGTGAAGATGTGCTCCATGTGGGAGTCCACGGTCCGCTTGGACAGGAACAGCCGGGCGGCGATCTCCCGGTTGCCGAGCCCGGCCGCGACCAGGGCCGCGATCTCCTTCTCGCGCCGGGTGAGCTGCCTGGCGGCCGAGCCGGCCGACTCGCCGAGGACGCCGTCGGCGGGCGTCTCGCCCTTGGCCATCGCCAGCGCGTCGGCCAGGTGCATCGCCAGGCCGCGGCTGAGCAGCTCATCGAACCGCTCGCCGCCCAGCGCGGCCCGGGCGGTGTCGGCCGCGCCCTTGCGGATCTCGGCGTAGTCAGGCCCCATCAGCACCGGCGCGTTGAGCAGGGTCCACAGCGCGTCGCCGGCGCCGTGCAGGACGGCCGCGAGCTCGAACTCGGCCGTCGCCACCCGGCAGACCGAGAGCAGGTCGAAGGACATCGCGATCGTGTGCAGGTCGTTGACCGACTCCACGATGCGCAGGCAGGCCAGGCAGTCCTCGATGGCCCCGGTGGTGTCGCCGGATAGCCAGCGGGTCGCGCCCCGCACGTACAGCGCGCCGCCGCGCGCCCACTGCTCCCCGGTCGCGTCGCACCGGCGCAGGCACTCCTCGCACAGCTGGACCGCGCGGTCGAGCTCGGCGGTCAGCAGGCAGACCGACGCGAGCCGGGAGTAGGTGACGAGCGCCAGCGGGTCGCCGAACCCGATCCGCTGGTAGCTCGCGAGCGCCTCCTCGTACCTGGCCCGCGCGGTCTCCAGGTCCCCGCCGTTGAAGGCGACGATGCCCTGGGCGTCACTGACGCACGCAGCCAGGTTCTCGTCGCCGCCCGCGGCGGCGAGCGCGGCGGCGCGCTCGAGCAGCGCCGCGCCCGTGGTCAGGTCGCCCTGCGGCACCGCGAGGACGCCGGCCCCGAACACCGCCCAGGCGTTCTCCGGCGACCCCGGGTTGACCGCGACCGCCAGGTTGTGCCAGCTCCTGCCCTCGGTGAACTGCCCGACCATGTGCCAATAGGGTCGCAGCAGCGTGGTCAGCCGCAGCCCCGCGCCCTGCTGCCCCGGCGTCGCGAACGAGAAGTCAAGGGCGGCCCGCAGGTTGTCGGTCTCGGCCCCGAGCCGGGCCAGCCACCTGGTCTGCTCGGCGCCGACGCTCCCGGCAACCGCCTCCGCCGCCAGGTCAAGGTAGTAGTCGCGGTGCCTGACCCGGAGCTGTCCGATGATGTCGGCGCCGGTCTCGGCGGCGGTCTGCGCGAGCCGCTCCGCGCCGAACTCCCGCATCGTGTCGAGCAGCTGGTAGCGGCGGTTGGCGTCGCCGTACTGCACGACCGACTTCTCGACCAGCCGGATCAGGGTCTTGCGGGTGCCACGGCCGCAGACGCGCTCGGCCGCCGCCCGCCCGAAGCCGGCCGGGAAGACCGAAAGCTCGGCCCACAGCCGCTGCTCGGCCGGGGTGCACAGGTCATAGCTCCAGGCGATCGCGGCGCGCAGCGTCCGGTGCCGGCCGGTGGCGGTGCGGGCGGCCCCGAGGATGCGGAACCGGTCGGTCAGCCGGGTGAGGATCTCGTCGGCGGGCATGCCGCGCAGCCGGACCGCCGCCAGCTCGAGCGCGAGCGGTATGCCGTCGAGCCGCCGGCAGAGCTCGGCCACGGTCAGCGTGTTGGCCGCGCTCAGCGCGAACTCGGGGACGGCCGCCTGGGCCCGGTCGACGAACAGCGCGACCGCGTCCGCCTCGGCCGCCCCGTCCCCGGTCGGCCGCGACCAGCCTGCCGCGGGCAGCTCGAGCGGGCTGATCAGCAGCGCGTGCTCGGCCGGGACGCCCAGCGGCTCCCGGCTGGTGGTGAGGATGCGCAGCCCGGGCGCGGCCGCCAGCAGCGTGCGGGCGAGGCTGCCGCAGCCCTCCACCAGGTGCTCGCAGGTGTCGAGGACCAGCAGCAGCTCGCGTTCGGCGAGGTTCGCGGCCAGCGCCTCGAGCGGGTCGCGGGCCGCCTCGTCGGGCAGCCCGAGCGCGGCCGCCACCGCGCCCGGCAGCAGCTCGTAGTCGCGCAGCGCCGACAGCTCGACCAGCCAGCTCCCGT
Source organism: uncultured Actinomycetota bacterium (assembly GCA_963836195.1). GTDB lineage: Bacteria > Actinomycetota > Actinomycetes > Streptosporangiales > Streptosporangiaceae > Trebonia. Next base: position 603,444 of record CAWIIX010000033.1, read on the forward strand.
CGGCGAAGGTGTCCCTGATCTCGCGCGCCACCCGCAGCGCGAGCCGGGTCTTGCCGACCCCGCCCGCCCCGCGCAGGGTGACCAGCCGGTGGTGGTCGATGGCGGCGATGATGGCCGGCACCTCCCGCCGTCGGCCGATGAAGCGGGTCACCTCGGGCGGCAGGTTGTCCCTCTGCTGGCCCATCGTCAGCGCGGCCACGATGCCCCTCGTGTCGTGCGGCCCAGCCCCGACTCCCGTCGGTCATCGGCTGATTACCGGGGCATCGTACAACGCAATCAAAAAGATTGGGTGTACCTGCCGTCAAATAGCAACGGCAGGTACACCCAATACCGACTGAGACTTTGGAATGCGAATTTAAAGCCTCGACCAGGCCTCGGTCAGGACCGAGCGGAGGATCTGCTCGATCTCGTCGAAGTGCTCCTGGGTGCAGATCAGCGGCGGGGCGAGCTGGATCACCGGGTCGCCGCGGTCGTCGGCCCGGCAGACCAGCCCCGCGTCGAATAGCGCGTGCGACAGGTAGCCGCGCAGCAGCCGCTCGGACTCGTCGTCGTCGAACGTCTCCTTGGTCGCCTTGTCCTTGACCAGCTCGATCCCGTAGAAGTAGCCGGCCCCGCGGATGTCGCCGACGATCGGCAGGTCGGACAGCTTGTCCAGGGTGGACCGGAACCCGTCCTCGTTCTCCCGCACGTTGCCGAGCAGGTTGTCCCGCTCGAACACGTCCAGGTTGGCCAGCGCGACCGCGGCCGAGACCGGGTGGCCCGCGAACGTGATGCCGTGCAGGAAGGTCGCGGTCCCCTGAGTGAACGGCTCCATCAGCTGGTCGCGGACGATCATGCCCCCGAGCGGCGAGTACCCGGAGGTGACGCCCTTGGCGAAGGTGATGATGTCCGGCTGGTAGTTGTACCTGGTCGAGCCGAAGTAGTAGCCGAGCCGGCCGAACGCGCAGATCACCTCGTCCGACACCAGCAGCACGCCGTACTTGTCGCAGATCTCCCGCACCCGCTGGAAGTAGCCGGCCGGGGGCGTGAAGCAGCCGCCCGAGTTCTGCACCGGCTCGAGGAAGACGGCCGCGACCGACTCCGGGTCCTCGCGCAGGATCGCCCGCTCGATCTCGTCGGCCGCCCACACGCCGAACTGCTCTTCCGACCACTGCGCGGCGAAGTCGGGCGCCCGGTAGATGTTGGTGTTCGGCACCCGGACGCCGCCGGCCGGCAGCGGCTCGAAGTCGTGCTTGATCGCGGACAGGCCGGTGACCGCGAGCGCGCCCATCGACGTGCCGTGGTACGCGTACTCGCGGCTCAGCACCTTGTACCTGGTCGGCTCGCCCGTGTGCTTGAAGTACGCCTTGGCCAGCTTCCAGGCCGACTCGACCGCCTCGGAGCCCGAGGTGGTGAAGAACACCTTGTTCAGGTCGCCCGGGGCGAGCTCGGCCAGCCGCGCGGCGAGCTCGACCGCCGACGGGTGCGCGTAGGACCAGAGCGGGAAGTAGGCCAGCTCGGACGCCTGCTTGGCGGCGGCCTCGGCCAGCTCGGTGCGGCCGTGCCCGACCATCGAGACGAACAGCCCCGCGAGGCCGTCGAGGTACCGCTTGCCCTTGTCGTCGTAGACGTACGGACCGGAGCCGCGCACGATCACCGGCACATCGGAGTCGTTGTAGGTCGACATCCGGGTGAAGTGCATCCACAGGTGCTGCTTGGCCGCGTCCTGCAGCTGTTCGGGAGTGAAGGTCATCGCGTTCCCCATGTGTAGGTCTGCTTGCGCAGCTTGAGATAGACAAATGTCTCGGTCGAGGTGACGGACGGCACCCCGCGCACCCGGCTCAGAATCTCCAGCAGGTGGTCGTCGTCCTCGCACACCACCTCGAGCAGCAGGTCGAACGAGCCGGCCGTGAGCACCACGTAGTCGATCTCTTCCATCGCCGCGAGGTCGTCGGCGACCTTCTCGAGGTCGCCCTCGCACCGCAGCCCGATCATCGCCTGCCGCCGGAAGCCGAGCCGCAGCGGGTCGGTGACCGCCACGATCTGCATGACGCCGGTCTCGTGCAGCCGCTGCACGCGCTGCCGGACGGCGGCCTCGGAAAGCCCGACCGCCTTCCCGATCGCCGCGTACGACTGGCGCCCGTCGGCCTGCAGCTGCTCGATGATCCGCTTGGAAATATCGTCGAGCACCGCCGTGCCGACCGGACCGCCGCGCGGGCCGTGGGCCATCCGATCACGTCCTTCTGCCGCTAGCTTGAGTACATTCATGCTTGCCACGGAGGGCCCAGATGTCAACTGATTTCGAAGACAAATGTGCAAAAATCCACGGAATCACTTGTAGCGGCCGTCTGGCTTTGCCAAGCTCGGCACGCACGGTCGGACACTGACCGGCACCACGGGAGGCTGGGATGACACAGGCACGCTTGCGCAACTTCGTCAACGGCAAGTACACCGACCCATGCGAGGGCGGCTACAGCGAGGTCATCGACCCGAGCACCGGCGCCGCCTACGCGCACGCCCCGGTGTCGACCGCGGCCGACGTCGACGAGGCGCTGCGGGCCGCCGCCACCGCGTTCGAGAGCTGGCGCGACTCGACCCCGGCGGAGCGCTCGCGGGCGATGCTGCGGTTCGCCGACGCGGTCGAGCGGCGCGCGGACGAGTTCGTCGCGGCCGAGACCCGCAACACCGGCAAGCCGGTCGCGCTCGCCGTCACCGACGAGCTGCCGCCGAGCGTGGACCAGCTTCGGTTCTTCGCCGGCGCCGCCAGGATCCTCGAGGGCCGCAGCGCGGGCGAGTACCTGCGCGACCACACGTCCATGATCCGGCGCGAGCCGATCGGCGTCTGCGCGCAGGTCACGCCGTGGAACTACCCGCTCATGATGGCCGTCTGGAAGATCGCGCCCGCGCTCGCCGCGGGCAACACGGTCGTGCTCAAGCCGTCCGACACCACGCCGGTCTCGAGCCTGCTGCTGGCCGAGGTCGCGGCCGAGTTCTTCCCGCCCGGCGTGTTCAACGTCCTGTGCGGCGACCGGGGCACCGGCCGGGCGATGATCGCCCACGACATCCCCGCGATGGCCTCGATCACCGGGTCGGTCCGGGCCGGGAGGGAGGTCGCGCGCACCGCCGCCGACGGCGTCAAGCGGGTCCACCTCGAGCTCGGCGGCAAGGCCCCGGTCATCGTCTTCGACGACGCCGACGTGGCCGCGGCGGCCAAGGGGATCGCCGCGGCCGGCTACTACAACGCCGGCCAGGACTGCACCGCCGCCACCCGCGTGCTGGCCGCGCCCGGCATCGCCGCCGACCTCACCGAGGCGCTGGCCGAGCAGGCCAGGTCGACCACGACCGGCGGCCTCGACGTCGCCGACGCGTGCTACGGCCCGCTCAACAGCGCCGGCCAGCTCGCCCGGGTGGCCGGCTTCCTCGACCGGCTGCCGGACCACGCGACCGTGCACGCGGGCGGTCACCCGGTCCCCGGCCCGGGCTACCTGTTCGAGCCGACCGTCGTCTCCGGCCTCGGGCAGGACGACGAGCTGATCCAGGACGAGGTGTTCGGCCCGGTGATCACCGTCCAGCGGTTCGCCGACGAGGATCAGGCCGTCCGCTGGGCCAACGGGGTCGACTACGGGCTCGGCTCGAGCGTCTGGACGCGGGACCACGGCCGGGCGATGCGCGTCTCCCGGCGGCTGGATTTCGGGGTGGTCTGGATCAATACCCACATCCCGTTCATCGCCGAGATGCCGCACGGGGGCTTCAAGCACTCCGGCTACGGCAAGGACCTGTCCATGTACGGCTTCGAGGACTACACGCGGATCAAGCACGTCATGTCCTTCATCGGCGCCTAGCAAATTTTTCGAAAAACAAAAATAACGAAAATTAAAAGGACCAAATTCGATCAGCACCAAACGGGACCAGGTTAATTGCGTCACCATTCTGCTTGCCTGCGTGGTTCGGGACCTTGGTCCCTAAGGTATCCCTTATACCCCGCCGTTCTGTGACTCAGACATTACTATGGGGCTGCATGGCAGGTCAGGCATCTAAATTATTTCCTGGGATTGCGTAGTAGGCACGTGTCTTTGTTCGTCTAGTCACTATGGGGCCTCACTGGGGTCTCTTTCTGACCGCGTGAACAAGGTTGGCTACGGAGGCGATCATGCAGTACCTGCTCTTGGTCTGCGCCGAGGGTTCGGTCGACGACGACCGCGTCGAACTGGAGACGACAACTATCCCCGCGCCACGCGGCGAGGCCGCAGAACGGCACGGGATCCTGGTCGTGGGCAGCCCGCAGCCCGCGATGGCAGCCACGCTGGAATTTCGCGGCCGAGATGTAACGATCACCGATGGTCCCTATGCCCGTACATATGGACAGATATGCGGTTTCGACATCATTGACGGCGAGCAGCTTGAGGAGGTAATCGAACTCGCATCACGGCCAAGTGGCCCGTGACAGACGGCGACGCATCCGTAGCGGAGCAGCTCGCGGCCGTCTCCGCTGACGCCTGGGATCACATCGCGGTGACCCTGACCCGGCTGACCGGGGACAGGGAACTCGCCGAGGATTGTGTTCAGGACGCCTTCGCGCGCGCTCTGGTCCGGTGGCCGGTTGACGGCGTGCCCGGAAAGCCGATGGCGTGGCTCATGACCACGGCCAGGAACCGGGCCATGGACCGGGCCAGGCGCGCGCTGGTGGAGGCGGAGAAGCTCAGGCTGATCGCCCGGGAGGCGGCCCGCGAGCCGCCCGACCTGGTGACCGACGCCGAGGTCATCGCCGACGACCGGCTGGAGATGATGTTCGCCTGCGCGCACCCGGCGCTGCCGATCGAGGCGCAGGTCGCGCTCAGCCTGTCCAGCCTGACGTCCCTGTCGGCGGCCGAGATCGCGGACGCGTTCCTGGTCAGCGAGCGGACGATGCGGCAACGGCTGTTCCGGGCCAAGCAGCGGCTGCGGCGGGTGGGCGCCCCGCTGCTGCCGCTTAAGCAGGATCTGCCGATGCGGCTGCCGGCCGTCCTGCACGTCCTCTACCTGATGTTCAACGCGGGGTACGGGGGAATCGGGGCCGACGGCCCCGTCCACGAGTCGCTGCTCGACGAGGCGCTGCGGCTCGGCCGGGTGCTGGTCGACCTGATGCCGGGCGAGCCGGAGGCGACCGGGCTGCTGTCGCTGATGCTGCTGCACGACGCCCGGCGCGGCGCCCGCCGGCATCAGCGCGAGTTCGTCCCGCTGTTCGCCCAGGACCGGTCGCGCTGGAACCGGGCCGAGATCGCCGACGGCCTCGCGCTGGCCGACCGGGCCGCGCGGGCGGGCCGGTCCGGCCCGTTCCAGCTCCGGGCCGAGATCGCCGCCTGCCACGACAGCGCGCCGATCGCACGCGGAGACCGACTGGTGGCGCATCTCCCTGCTGTTCGGACAGCTCGCGCGGAAGGACTCGTTCGCGTCGGTCGATCCCGTGCCAGTCGCTCGCGGTCGGCGGCGCCGACAGCCCCGAGGCGGGCCTGCTGATCGTGACCGAGCCGCCGGATCAGAAGACGGCCGGGCCGGACGACGGACGGCACCCGACCGTGGGCGGAACGCCGCCGCTGGCCGTCCGCTATCAGCTCCTGCCCGGCATCCGCGGTTACCTGCTGCGGCTGTCGGGGCTGCTGGCCGAGTCGGCCGACGCCTACCGCGAGGCGCTCGACGCGGCCGCGTCGATCGCCCAGTTCCGGGCCGAGCTGCTCGGCCCGCGCGCGTCCTTCGAAGCAAGCTGACCCGCAGCGCGTCCGTGGGTGGACAGGCGCGCTGCGGGTGGCTCGGCACCCCCCCAGGTGCATTCAGCAAGTTCGGTCAACCTCTCGGTGTGACCGGGAAGCGCCCGCCCCCGCGTGGGCGCCTCCCGGTCACACCGAGGGGGAAGGGCCATCCCCGGTCCGACAGCGAGCAACCGGGAAGTGGACCAGGGATGGCCGCGCGTTGCCTCGGCGAACCCCTCAATCCGCCGGGCACAACTGGCAAACCCCCCCTGAATGCCAGTGTCGCGCCGCGCTTAGCGGCCAGCTAGTACAGTTACCAACCGGTCACCCTGCGCGTTGCTAACGATAGCGGTCTATGGGCATAGGTGTCTACACACCTATGCCACTTGCTCTATAATTTTTTTTGGGACCCACGGTGCGAAGGGATGGAGACACCGGGTGCAGATCGACTACGACTCCGGCGAACCGGTATACCTGCAGATCGCTCGGCTGCTCCGAGACCAGATCATCCAGGGAGAGCTGCAGGTAGGCGCGCAGCTGCCCTCAGGCAACGAGATGCAGGCCAGCCGGGGCGTCACCCGCGTCACTTACCAGCACGCGGTCGACCAGCTGCGCGAGGCGGGCCTGGTGGTGACCCGCGCGGGCAAGGGCACCTTCGTCGTCGCGGTGCCGATGCTGCAGGTGATCGGCCTGTCGGCCGGCGACCAGGTAACCGCCCGGATGCCGACCGAGGCCGAACGCGAGCAGCTCGACACCGGCCTCACCCCGGTCCTGGTAGTCACCCGAGCTGACGGCGGCGAGGAAGTCTTCCCCGCCGCCGTCACCGTCTGCCAGGCCAACCCCGGACCCCCAGCCCCCCCATCCACCTAGCCCCACCCCCACGCGCCCCACGCCCCGCGCACCCACCACCTCCGCCCCGCGCCCGCACCTGTCAGCTACCCCATCGACCCGAAGCGCGACCTGTCGCCTGCGCCAGCGACACCAATAGGCCACCAATAGGCCAGGTCGATGGCGTCGGCGACAGGTCCCCGAACCTGTCGATGGGATAGCCGTCAGGTCGGCAGACGCGGCGCCTGCCGCGATAACAGCAACAAGCGGTGCTATTCGGCGCCGGCGCCAGCGCCGGTGGCGGCGCCAGGAACGGCGCCGGGAACCGCTAGCCGCCTGGCGGTGGCGGTGGCCAGCTCGTGCGCCCGGGCCAGTTCGGCCCGGCTGCGGTCGCGCTGGTCGGCCAGGGCGGGGACGGTCTCCGCGAGGGTGAGGCTGGTGGTGATGACGGTGAGCGTCATCCCGAGCGAGGTGCCGAGGATGAGATCGAGCACCGGGACGGCGTGGTCCCACCCCTCGGTCGGCGTGTGCGCATCATAGGACGCTCCCTGGGCGCTCACGATGACCGCCGGGCGCCCCGCCAGTGGCTGGGTGGGGACGTCGAACGGCGCGGTGACCCCGGGGACGTGGATGTGGTCGATCCACGCCTTGAGGCTCGACGGCAGCGAGTAGTTGTACAGCGGCGCGCCCACCAGCAGCACGTCGGCCGCGGTCAGCTCGTCGATCAGCTCCTGCTGGAGCGCCTCGGCGGCGGCCGGCGGCGCGGCGCCGTCCGGCCGCAGTCGCGGCGGCCAGTGCAGCGCCGCCTCGGCCAGGTGCGGCAGCGGGTCGCGGTGCAGGTCCCGGTAGCTGACCGAGTAGCGCGCGCCGTGCTCGCGCCAGGCCGCGGCGAAGGTGGCGGTGATGGCCCTGGAACGCGAGCGCTCCACGTCGGCCGAGGAGTCCAAATGGAGCAGATGGGGCATTCCGCCACTCTAGTAATCGGTGACCGCGACGGACGCGCCGACCTGGTTGCCGGTGCCCCCAAGGATCAGAGCCGTTCAGCTACCGAACGTAGTCATACCTATGCGTTCGGCTAGTATGGTGCGTAGTTCACCACCCAATAAAACCCCAGTCACCCCCAAGGCCGCACACTCGGAACGCGATACAACCGTGCCAGCGGGTAGAGCGTCATCTGAAACGTGACGAAAGAGATGCCCTTGAGCGCACGCGCAAACCAGACATTCGGGTCCACGGCCCCGCCGCCCCGCGCGCGCCGCGCGGCGGCCTCGGCGCTGACCGTCCTCGCCGTCGCGGGCTCGGCCGCGGGCTGCGCCGCCACGTCATCAGGATCGGCCGCGACCGGGTCGAGCCTGCCCGCGGGAACATCGGCGGCCAGGAGTGCCGGCACCGGCTCGACGCCGAATTCCGCCAGCTCCGCGAGCTCGCCCGGGACGACGTCGTCCGCATCCTGCGCCGCCGGCGGCGCCTCGGCCACCGCGACGACCCCACCCGGCTCCGGACCAGGGACCGGCCAGCCCCCGGCGCTGGCGGCCGTCCAGTTCACCGACTCCGGCCACGGCTGGGTCGCGGGGGCGGGCCGCATCATGGCCACCAGCGACGGCGGCGCCAGCTGGACCCGGCAGTACGCGGGCACGGCCGATCTCGACCAGGTGGACTTCATCGACGGCCAGCACGGCTGGGCGGCGGGCGGTGGCGCGCTGCTGCGCACCACCGACGGCGGCGCCAGCTGGAGCGCGCTGGCGGAGCCGTGCCAGGGCGAGCTCAGCTCGGTCCACTTCGTCTCGCCCGCCCTCGGCTACGCGATCGCGGCCGCAGCCGCGGGCGGGCAGGCACCCGGCGGGCAGTACACGACCGCCCTCGGCGGCTCGCTGCTGCGCACCACCGACGGCGGCTCGACCTGGTCACCGGTCACGAGCGCGCCGGCCGACCCGCAGAGCGTCTGCTTCGGCAACGCCGACGACGGCTACCTCGGCACCCCCGCCCGCATCTGGCGGACCACCGACGGCGGCGGCCACTGGACGCTCGCGCTGACCGAGCCGGCGTCGTCGGGCAACCCGACGACGCCCGCCGACACCCCGGAGATCCAGTGCGCGGGCGCCAGCGGCCTGTGGGCGCTCTTCCTCGGCCAGGGTGCGGCGACGGGCCACGCCCCGTACCTCGCCTACGACAGCCAGGACGGCCGCCAGTGGCACGGCGTGATCGAGGAGCAGTTCACCGAGACCGCGCTGCGGCCGGCCGTCAAGCTGCCGGAGGGCCCCGGTTCCTACCCGGGCCCGTTCAGCGCGATCGACTCGGGGAGCGCCGCGTTCGTCGGCTACACCCCGCCGCTCGGCTACGGCGTCGCGCCGGTCATGCTCGCCTCCGACAACGGCTCCGTCCTCACCAAGGAGGGCGACGTGGGCGCGATCAACGAGCCCATGGCGGCCGCGTTCCTCAGCCGGGACCAGGGCTGGGTCGTCGGCGAGAACCTCAAGACCAGCGCCTTCGACGTCGAGGCGACCAGCAACGCGGGCCGCACCTGGACGACCAAGTACACGGTCGGCTGACACCCGGCCGGCTGGCCTCCCGCGCGGCTAGCGCCCGCAGGCCTGGCGGGTGACGAGAAACACGGGTCCGTTCGAGATCACGGGTTTGATCTTTGCTCGCCGCTAGGCTGGGTGCATGGACATCAACAAGCCAGAGATCGACTTTCCCGAGGGCGCGCCGCCCAAGGACCTTGAGATCACCGACGTCTGGGAGGGCGACGGGAAGGTCGCCGGCCCCGGGGACACCGTTGACGTGCATTACGTTGGCGTCTCCTTCTCCTCCGGCGAGGAGTTCGACGCGAGCTGGAACCGGGGCGAGCCGCTGCGCTTCAAGCTCGGGGTCGGCCAGGTCATCGCCGGCTGGGACCAGGGCGTGCAGGGCATGAAGGTCGGCGGCCGCCGCAAGCTGGTCATCCCGCCGGGCCTCGCCTACGGCGACCGCGGCGCCCCCGGCGCGATTAAGCCGGGGGAGACCCTGATCTTCGTCTGCGACCTCGTCTCGGCCTAACCAGCGATCCCGACCGCCCCCGGGTTCGGCCTCGGCCGTCCCGGGGGCGTTTCTATCGCACCGCCTGCTCCAGCGCCAGGCCGGCCGCCAGCAGCCGGTCCTCGCTGTTGACCGGCCCGATCAGCTGGACGCTGGCGGGCAGCGGCCCGTTGGCGGCCCGCGGCCCGCCCGCGGCGGGCACCGGCAGCGTCAGCGCGGGCAGCCCGGCCGCGTTCACCGGCGTGGTCACGCCCCGGATCCCGAAGATCGTCTGCGCCTCGTCAATCAGCGGCGGGAACCCGAGCAGGGTGGGCACCGCCAGCAGCTCGACCCGGCCCCAGATGACGTCGAGGGCGGCCTTCCAGCGGGTGTTCATCGTGCGGGCGGCGCTCAGCCGCGCGTCGGTGATCGTGCTCGCCGCCAGCAGCCGGTCGCGCACGTTACCGCCGATGCGGTCGCCCGCGCGCGCGAACAGGTCGGCGTTGGTCGCCCACGCCTGCGCGTCGAGCAGCGCCGCCGATGCCGCGATGACGTCCTGGAGCTCGGGGACCGTGATCCGCTGGATCGCGAACCCGGCCGCGCGGAGCGCGTCATCGACCGCCGCGTCGACGACCGGGTCGGCCTCGATCGCCAGCCGGCCGACGGTCCGCGGCGCGTCGGCGGCCACGCTGAACCCGGGCTCGAGCAGCGCCATCCCCGTGATCAGGCCGCCGACGTCGGCCGCCATCGGCCCCACCGTGTCCAGGCTCGGCGCCAGCGGCCGGACGCCGTCCAGGCTGATCCGGCCCCAGGTGGTCTTCAGCCCGGCGATCCCGCAGCACGCGGCCGGGATCCGAATCGAGCCGCCGGTGTCGGTCCCGTAGGCGACGTCCGCCTCGCCCGCGGCGACCGCGGTGGCCGAGCCGCTCGACGAGCCGCCGGGCACCCGCCGGGGGTCGAGCGGGTTGACCGGGGTGCCGAAGGCCTCGTTGACCCCGGTGATCCCGTAGGCCAGCTCGTGCAGGTTGGTCTTGCCGACGAAGCGCGCCTCGCCGCGCCCGATCGCGGCCCGCAGCCCCGCCAGGCAGGTGGCGTCCCGGCGGGCCGGCTCGGCGGTGTCGGCGACGGCGAGGCAGCCCGCGGTCGTCGGCAGCCCGGCCATGTCGATGATGTCCTTCACCGCGACCCGCAGGCCCGATCCGAACGAGGTATCCATAACGATCCAGGTAGCCACGGCGCCAGGCTATCGACGGCGCCCCCGGCCGCCGTCGCCGCTAGGGGGTCAAGCTCACCGCGGCGACGGGGCGTGCGCCCGCGCGTACAACCGGGCCAGCCCGTGCAGCGCGTCCACGTACGGCGTTGGCACCCCGGTGAGGGCGCCGAGCTCGCGGACCGCGCCGGTCAGCGCGTCGAGCTCGAGCGGCCGCCCGGCCCGGGCGTCCTGCAGCATCGACGGGGTGAAGTCGCCCAGCTTGCGGGTGACCGCGTGCCGGTCCTGCGGCGTCTGCGCGATCGGGCAGCCGATCCGGCCGCCGATCTCGCGCGCCTCCAGCATCGCGGCCGACAGGAACTCGCGGACCAGGTCGTCGTCGAGGGCCGGCCCGGTCGTCGCCCCGGTGATCGCGCAGATCGGGTTCAGGGTCAGGTTGCCCCAGAGCTTGTACCAGACGTCGTCCCTGATCCGGTCGGAGACGGTGATGTCAAAGCCGCCCGCCCGCAGCGCGTCCGCCAGCGCGGTCAGCCGGGGCGAGTCGGACCCGCCCGAGAGCTCCCCGATGATCAGCCCGTTCCCCGCCCGCCAGTGCACCACCCCGGGGGCGGGCGACGCCGCCGACAGGTGCACGGTGCCGCCGATCACCCGGGCGGCGGGCAGCGCCGCCGCGATCTTGCCGCCGGGGTCGACGCTGTCCAGGTGCGCGTCCGCGGCCGGGCCGCCGAACCCGTCGAGGAACCACCACGGCACCCCGTTCAGCGTCGACAGCACCGCGGTGGACGGTCCGAGCAGCGGCCCGATCGACGCGGCGACCGACCCCATCGACTGCGCCTTGACCGCGACGACGACCACGTCCTGCAGGCCGAGCTCGCCGGCCGCGTCGGTCGCGGCGCTCGCCAGCCCCGCCACCGACCGCTCCGACCCGTCCGGCATTCGCACCCGCAGCCCGTCCGCCCTGATCGCGCGCAGCGTCTCGCCCCGCGCCAGCACCGACGCGGTAACGCCGTCGACCCCCGCCAGCCCGGACGCGATGACCCCGCCGATCGACCCGGCCCCGACCACACAGATGCGCATGCCCCATGTTCTATCCCCCGGCCGGGAGTATGCGAAAGTCGGGTCATGAACACTTCGCAGCCCATCGAGTCATGTCAGGCCGATATCCGTGGTGCGTAGCGGGGCAAGCCCCCGTCTTCCCGCGGCAGTCGGGAAGTCCCTCGCGCACGCCGCCCCAACGCCGTTCTGGCTCGACCAGCCGGACGCGCCCGAGCCCCTCCCCGCGCTCGCCGAGCACGTAACGACCGAGCTGGCGGTGGTCGGCGGCGGGTTCACCGGCCTCTGGACGGCGCTGCTGGCCAAGGAGCGCGACCCCTCCCGCGACGTGGTGCTGCTGGAGGCGCGCACCGTCGGCTGGGCGGCGTCCGGCCGCAACGGCGGCTTCTGCTCGGCCAGCCTCACGCACGGCATCGGCAACGGCCTCGAGCGGTTCCCGGAAGAGATGCCGCTGCTGGAGAAGCTCGGCGAGCAGAACCTGCGCGAGATCGGCGAGACGATCGCCTCCCACGACATCGACTGCGACTTCCAGCTGACCGGAGAGCTCAGCGTCGCCACCGCCCCCTGGCAGCTCGAGGGGGCGCAGGAAGAGGCGACGGCCGCGCGCGCAGCTCGGCCATGACGTCGAGGTGCTCGACGCCGAGCAGATCCGCCGCGAGCTCAACTCGCCGGCGCTCGTCGGCGGCCTCAAATTCACCACCGGCAACGCGCTGGTCGAGCCGGGCAGGCTCGCCTGGGGGCTGCGCCGCGCCTGCCTGGAGGCGGGGGTGCGGATCTACGAGCAGACGCCGGTCCGCTCGATCACCCCCGGCGGCACCGGGCTGACGCTGACCACGCCGTACGGGTCGGTCCGGGCCGGGAAGGTCATCCTCGGCGCCGGGGTCTTCGGCCGTTCGCTGCTGCGCCGGATCGGCGCCTACGTGGTCCCGGTGTGGGACTACGCGCTGATGACGGAGCCGCTGTCGGACGCGCAACTGGCCGCGCTGGGCTGGAACGGCCCGCGCGGGGCGGGCGACATGAGCAATCAGTTCCACTACTTCCGGATGACCCGCGATAACCGAATGCTCTGGGGCGGTTACGACGCGGTCTATTACAACGGGGGCCGGATCAGCGACGAGCACGCGCAGTCGCCCGCGACCTTCGGCAAGCTGGCGGAGCACTTCTTCACCGCCTTCCCGCAACTGGAGGGGGTGTCGTTCACGCACGCGTGGGGCGGGGTCATCGACACCTGCAGCCGGTTCTGCGCGTTCTTCGGCAGCGCCTACGGCGGCCGCCTGGGCTATGTGGCCGGCTACACCGGCCTCGGGGTCGGTGCGACCAGGTTCGGCGCGCAGGTGCTGCTTGACAAGATCGAAAACCGTGATTCCGAACGGACCCGGCTGGCTCTGGTCAGGTCCAAGCCGATCCCCTTCCCGCCGGAGCCCGTCCGATCCGGGGTCATCCAGCTGACCAGGGCGTCGATCGCGCGAGCGGACGAGAACGAGGGGCGGCGCGACGCCTGGCTGCGCTTGCTAGACCGCGTTGGGCTGGGGTTCGACTCGTAGCCGGACCGAGAATCTCTCCGGCGGATCGCGTGGGGCTGGGGTTCGACTCCTAGCCCAGGTCTCCGCCGATGTCGCGGGGGTTCGCGGGTTTGGGACCCCCGCGACGCGGGCATGAAAGGATCTCAGGAACGATTTGACGTAGGTGGGCTGGACCCGTAAGGTTCAACTTGCCCCGAGGGGGAGGGACGCCGCAAGGCGCCCGGACCCGGGGAGCCACCGGCAGAAAGCCTCGACTGAGTTATGTGCGCGTGTCGCACCACTCTAAAAGGCCGGTACGCTATGGCTCAGGGAAGTTCTTAAAAAGCTAGATCGGCTCCGATTTGATCGGAACCGCCGATTTGACCGGAAAGAACATCCCGGGTAAATTAAAGAAGTCACCGCGACGGTGACTGAAAACGAAATAAAGAGATTAGCCCCGGATGCGAGATGAGAGTCTCGCGATGGTGTGCGTCTGTTTCTTGAGAACTCAACAGTGTGCTAAAAGCCAGTGCATTAAAAGATGTACTACCCCCGTCGGGATCGGGCCTTTGGGTCTGGTTCCGCGGAAATCATAGCGAGGAGATCGCTCATGGTTGGGTAGCTGGTTTCCGAGGGTCCTTCGCGGCGGTCTGGTGCTAGTCATTCAACGGAGAGTTTGATCCTGGCTCAGGACGAACGCTGGCGGCGTGCTTAACACATGCAAGTCGAGCGGAAAGGCCCTTCGGGGTACTCGAGCGGCGAACGGGTGAGTAACACGTGAGCAACCTGCCCCTGGCTCTGGGATAGCCTCCGGAAACGGGGATTAATACCGGACATTCACTTCCTTCCGCATGGTTGGGGGTGGAAAGTTTTTTCGGCCGGGGAGGGGCTCGCGGCCTATCAGCTTGTTGGCGGGGTAACGGCCCACCAAGGCGACGACGGGTAGCCGGCCTGAGAGGGCGACCGGCCACACTGGGACTGAGACACGGCCCAGACTCCTACGGGAGGCAGCAGTGGGGAATATTGCGCAATGGGCGGAAGCCTGACGCAGCGACGCCGCGTGGGGGATGAAGGCCTTCGGGTTGTAAACCCCTTTCACCAGGAGCGAATCCAGACGGTACCTGGGGAAGAAGCGCCGGCTAACTACGTGCCAGCAGCCGCGGTAATACGTAGGGCGCAAGCGTTGTCCGGAATTATTGGGCGTAAAGAGCTCGTAGGCGGCCTGTCGCGTCCGCTGTGAAATCCTGGGGCTTAACCCCGGGCCTGCAGTGGATACGGGCTGGCTAGAGGCAGGCAGGGGAGAACGGAATTCCCGGTGTAGCGGTGAAATGCGCAGATATCGGGAGGAACACCGGTGGCGAAGGCGGTTCTCTGGGCCTGTTCTGACGCTGAGGAGCGAAAGCGTGGGGAGCAAACAGGATTAGATACCCTGGTAGTCCACGCCGTAAACGTTGGGCGCTAGGTGTGGGGCCCTTCCACGGGCTCTGTGCCGCAGCTAACGCATTAAGCGCCCCGCCTGGGGAGTACGGCCGCAAGGCTAAAACTCAAAGGAATTGACGGGGGCCCGCACAAGCGGCGGAGCATGTTGCTTAATTCGACGCAACGCGAAGAACCTTACCAAGGTTTGACATGGCCGGAAAAGCCGCAGAGATGTGGTGTCCTTCGGGGTCGGTCACAGGTGGTGCATGGCTGTCGTCAGCTCGTGTCGTGAGATGTTGGGTTAAGTCCCGCAACGAGCGCAACCCTCGTCCTATGTTGCCAGCGGGTCATGCCGGGGACTCATGGGAGACTGCCGGGGTCAACTCGGAGGAAGGTGGGGATGACGTCAAGTCATCATGCCCCTTATGTCTTGGGCTGCAAACATGCTACAATGGCCGGTACAGAGGGCTGCGAGACCGCGAGGTTAAGCGAATCCCGGAAAGCCGGTCTCAGTTCGGATCGGGGTCTGCAACTCGGCCCCGTGAAGCTGGAGTCGCTAGTAATCGCGGATCAGCAACGCCGCGGTGAATACGTTCCCGGGCCTTGTACACACCGCCCGTCACGTCACGAAAGTTGGCAACACCCGAAGCCGGCGGCCTAACCCGTAAGGGAGGGAGCTGTCGAAGGTGGGGTCGGCGATTGGGACGAAGTCGTAACAAGGTAGCCGTACCGGAAGGTGCGGCTGGATCACCTCCTTTCTAAGGAGCACCGGCGCCCTCAGGTCGCGAATGCGTGGCTGGGCGTCCATGCTTTCTAGTGGAGCACTGGCTATTCGGTTACTTGCTGAGCGGCCCGGTTAGTACGCTCTCCCTTCGGGGGGCTGCGGAACGAGGGCTGCGGACGTGGGTCCGGGCACACTGTTGGGTCCTGAGGAGGCAGCCGCTTTTGACGGGCGCTGACTCGTACGGCCTGCGGACGGGCCTCCCGGATGGGGGGCCCTGAGGCATGGTTCCGTCCGTATCTTGAGAACTGCATAGTGGACGCGAGCATCTTCTGTTTTCTGCAGAAAATTGCATGTAGTGCCTAGTGTCAAGTTTATAAGGGCACACGGTGGATGTCTTGGTACCAGGAGCCGATGAAGGACGTTGGAGCCTGCGATAATCCTCGGGGAGCCGGCAACCGGGCTGTGATCCGAGGGTGTCCGAATGGGGAAACCCGGCCGTCGTCATGGACGGTCGCCTCCGCCTGAATGCATAGGGCGGCTGGTGGTAACGCGGGGAAGTGAAACATCTCAGTACCCGCAGGAAGAGAAAGCAAAAGCGATTCCCCTAGTAGTGGTGAGCGAACGGGGAAGAGGCTAAACCTGTCACGTGTGATAGCCGGCGGGCGTTGCGTGGTGGGGGTTGTGGGACCGCCTGGCCAGTTCTGCCGGACTGGCGGGGAGTTACAAATCGTCGTGGGTAGCGGAAGCGTCTGGAAAGGCTGCGCCGTAGCGGGTGACAGTCCCGTACGCGAAACCTCGCGGGACTCCTTGGCGTGTTCCCGAGTAGCACGGGGCCCGTGAAATCCCGTGTGAATCTGCCAAGACCACTTGGCAAGCCTAAATACTCCCTGGTGACCGATAGTGGACTAGTACCGTGAGGGAAAGATGAAAAGCACCCCGGTGAGGGGTCGTGAAATAGTGCCTGAAACCGTGTGCCTACAAGCCGTGGGAGCTCCTTTCGGGGGGTGACCGCGTGCCTTTTGAAGAATGAGCCTGCGAGTTACGGTGCGTGGCGAGGTTAACCCGTGTGGGGTAGCCGTAGGGAAACCGAGTCTGAATAGGGCGTCTGAGTCGCGTGCTGTAGACCCGAAGCGGGGTGATCTACGCATGGGCAGGGTGAAGCGCGGGTAAGACCGCGTGGAGGCCCGAACCCACCAGGGTTGAAAACCTGGGGGATGACCTGTGCGTAGGGGTGAAAGGCCAATCAAACTCCGTGATAGCTGGTTCTCTCCGAAATGCATTTAGGTGCAGCGTCGCGTGTTCCTTCCCGGAGGTAGAGCTACCGGTTGGACTAGGGGGCCCACAAGCTTACTGAATTCAGCCGAACTCCGAATGCCGGTGAAGCCAGAGCGCGGCAGTGAGACTGCGGGCGATAAGGTTCGTGGTCGAGAGGGAAACAACCCAGATCGCCGGCTAAGGCCCCTAAGCGCGTGCTAAGTGGGAAAGGATGTGGAGTTGCGATGACAACCAGGAGGTTGGCTTAGAAGCAGCCACCCTTGAAAGAGTGCGTAATAGCTCACTGGTCAAGTGATTCCGCGCCGACAATGTAACGGGGCTCAAGCACGCCGCCGAAGCCGCGACATTCGCGCGTGAGCGCGGATGGGTAGGAGAGCGTCATGCAGCCCGCGAAGCAGCAGAGTGATCTAGCTGTGGAGGCTGCATGAGTGAGAATGCAGGCATGAGTAGCGAAAGACGAGTGAGAAGCTCGTCCGCCGATTGACCAAGGGTTCCTGGGGCAGGCTAATCCGCCCAGGGTAAGTCGGGGCCTAAGACGAGGCCGACAGGCGTAGCCGATGGATAACGGGTTGATATTCCCGTACCCGCGCGCGGCCGTCCAGGCTGAAACCATGATGCTAAGAGCCGCGGATCGCCCTTAGGGGCGTGAGGCGGCTCGGCCCGATTGGGTAGTAGGCGAGGCGTAGGAGAGACGCAAGAGGCTAGCTCTACCGGGCGGTGGTTGTCCCGGGGTAAGGACGTAGGGCGGTCCGCAGGCAAATCCGCGGACCTTGTGCCTGAGATCTGATGCCGACCCGCAAGGGGAAGTGAGTGATGCCATGCTGCCGAGAAAATCTTCGCGCCGAGGACGCGCGCGGCCCGTACCCTAAACCGACGCAGGTGGTCAGGCAGAGAATGCCGAGGCGATCGGGTGAACCGCGGTTAAGGAACTAGGCAAATTGCCCCCGTAACTTAGGGATAAGGGGGCCCACACCCGGTGATGACCCATGCGGTCTGAGCTAGGTGGGGGCGCAGAGGCCAGGGGGAAGCGACTGTTTACTAAAAACACAGGTCCGTGCCAAGCCGCAAGGCGATGTATACGGACTGACGCCTGCCCGGTGCCGGAACGTTAAGGGGACGGGTCAGCTCTTCGGGGCGAAGCTCAGAACTTAAGCGCCGGTAAACGGCGGTGGTAACTATAACCATCCTAAGGTAGCGAAATTCCTTGTCGGGTAAGTTCCGACCTGCACGAATGGCGTAACGACTTCCCCGCTGTCTCAACCGCGGGCCCGGCGAAATTGCACTACGAGTAAAGATGCTCGTTACGCGCAGCAGGACGGAAAGACCCCGGGACCTTTACTGCAGCTTTGCATTGGTGCTCGGGACGGCTTGTGTAGGATAGGCGGGAGACTGGGAAGCGGGCACGCTAGTGCCCGTGGAGTCGCTGGTGAAATACCGCTCTGGTCGTTCTGGGTGTCTAACCTGGGCCCGTGATCCGGGTCAGGGACAGTGCATGGCGGGTAGTTTAACTGGGGCGGTTGCCTCCCAAAAGGTAACGGAGGCGCCCAAAGGTACCCTCAGCCCGGTCGGCAACCGGGTGCCGAGTGCAAGTGCACAAGGGTGCTTGACTGTGAGACAGACATGTCGAGCAGGAGCGAAAGCTGGGACTAGTGATCCGGCGTCGGCTTGTGGAAGCGGCGTCGCTCAACGGCTAAAAGGTACCCCGGGGATAACAGGCTGATCTTGCCCAAGAGTCCATATCGACGGCATGGTTTGGCACCTCGATGTCGGCTCGTCGCATCCTGGGGCTGGAGCAGGTCCCAAGGGTTAGGCTGTTCGCCTATTAAAGCGGTACGCGAGCTGGGTTTAGAACGTCGTGAGACAGTTCGGTCCCTATCCGCTGCGCGCGCAGGAGACTTGAGAGGGGCTGTCCCTAGTACGAGAGGACCGGGACGGACTGACCTCTGGTGTGCCAGTTGTTCCGCCAGGAGCACGGCTGGTTGGCTACGTCGGGAAGGGATAACCGCTGAAAGCATCTAAGCGGGAAGCCCGCCTCAAGATAAGGTCTCCCACCACCACGAGTGGGTAAGGTCCCCAGCCAGACGACTGGGTTGATAGGCCGGAAGTGCAAGCGCCGCGAGGCGCTCAGCTGACCGGTACTAACAGACCGAGGGCTTGACACACACTTACAGTCGCTCCATGCGAGCTTCGCGTCCACTATGCGGTTCCCGGAATACGGCCGGGAGCCATCAAGGCTGATATTTCCATAGAGTTGCGGCGGCCATAGCGAGGGGGAAACACCCGGTCCCATCCCGAACCCGGAAGTTAAGCCCCTCAGCGCCGATGGTACTGCGAGGGAGGCCTCGCGGGAGAGTAGGACACCGCCGCACATCACTTCACAAAGAAGCCGGCCCCTAACGGGGTCGGCTTCTTTGCGTTGTACCCGCAAAGCCATGGGCGCAAAGTCAAGGTCAACGGCCAAGTCAAGGTCAACGGCCAAGTCAAGGTCAAGGTGTCAAGGTCAAGGTCAACGGCGGGCTAAAGGGTCGGGCCGGGCCGCGGGGGCAGATTCCTCGCGGCTCTCCTGCGGAAGGCCGCGAGGGAATCCCCCCACGGCCCTGCCCTCACCTCCACCGGGGAGACCTCAACGCCGACGTCCAAAACCCCAACCCAGCGGCCAGAAGCCCTACCCGGGTCCAAAACCCCCACCCGGAACCCCAACCTGAAGCCAGAACCCCAACCCGAAGGCCAGAACCCCAACCCGAAGGCCAGAACCCCAACCCGAAGGCCAGAACCCCACCCCAGATCTCTGCCACTCCGACCTCGTCCCAACCTGACCATCGCCCCACGGGGCCCTCTGATCTCGCTGGTCACAGCGTCGCGGGCGTAAGCCATGATCGTGGGAAGTTGGGGGCAGCCGGCGACCTGAACAGCACACGCTCACGGATTTGGGGCCGCTTGGTCAGCTCAAACGGCACACGATGTCGGCCCGAGGCCGGGGCGATTGGCCCCGCCTATCGGATAACAGCAACGAGCGGACCTGGGCCGCCACGGCTGGGACGTCGACCGGCGCGGTTGTATCTACCGTTACGAGGGCGCTGATGCCCATTTGGCCTAAGTTGGCACAATTTAGTGCACAAGTCAGCCGGGGTTGACGGCGTCGAGGGCTTATCGGACGTCGTCGGGGATGGGGTCGGCTACGGTGATGACGTGCTGGCCGGCCTGGATGTGAATCGTGCGCAGCGGCGGCGGGTGCGGACGAATTTCCTGATTGACCAGTAGCGAACGAGGACGTACGACCTTGACCTGCGGCGCGCGTCGGCCACGCTGAGACAGCGAGGGAGGATAGGTGGTCCGATTCAAGGTGCCACCCGTTCCCGCAGGCGGAGCCAAATGCAGCCGCCCAGGTAGCGCCAAAATGGAAGCGCCATAGCTGCGTAACCGGGCGGGGACGGGGAAGGCGGACTGACATGAGGGCTTGAGGGGAAGCGTTCCGGATGGCGGACAACTGGCTCCAGGATTCCACGCGACGCGCCAAGGCGCCGCTGATCGACACGACGGTGGCTAGCCCGGCGCGGGCAGCTGATTTCCTCGACGGCGGACGGGACAACTTCGAGGCCGACCGCGCTGCGGCGCGGATGATGATCGCCGTGGCGCCCGTCGTCCGCGTCATTGTGCCTGCAGCCCGGGCCTTTCATCGCCGGGTTGTGTCGTACCTGGTGGCAGAGGCGGGCGTCAGGCAGTTCCTGGACGTCGGGGCGGGCCTGGCCACATCAAGCCGGACGCACGAGGTCGCGCAGTCCCTAGAGCCCAAATGCCGGGTCGTTTACGTGGACGATGACCCGATGGTGCTCACCCACACCCGGGCGCTGGCCAGATCCTCACCCGAGGGGGCGGTCGGCTACGTCGACGCGCACATTGGCGACCCCAGCGCGATGGTGGCGGGTGTGCGGGCGACGTTGGACTTGAGCGAGCCGGTCGCGGTCATGTTGCTGTCCACGTCCACACTGGCCTTCATCGCCGACACCGACGCGGCCGCGGCCGCGGTATCAGCGCTGGCCGCCGCTGTTCCGTCCGGAAGCTACGTCAGCCTCTATCACCAGGCAAGCGATCTGGACCCGGCGCTGGCCGCCGGCATCCGCCGGTGGAACCAGTTGTCGGCACAGCCGATCACGCTCCGCTCCCGCGCGGAGGTCGCCCGCCTGGTAGCGGGTCTTGACCTAGTCCCGCCCGGCCTGGTCCCCATCACTGAATGGCGCCCCGGACAGGACGACCCTCGGTATGACCAGATCATCCCGGTTCACGGCGTACTAGCCCGCAAGCCGTAATGCGCCGCTTGTATCCCAGGTATAGCCGGGAGAACTCGGATGCCGGGAAACGGGCACGTCCGGTTCGGCCCGGGGGCCGCCGGAAAGGGACCCGTCTAACGGGCACCTCGTCGGCGGCCTACGGGAACGCGTCCGCTTACGGCACCGGCCCACTCCACGGGCCATCGTTAGTGCGCAAATCCGCTCACGAAAACCCGAGAATTAGCAGGTCAACGCGACGCGCCACCCGCTTATCCGCAAACGTGAGCCAAGTCAGGTCAAGGTCAACGGCCAGGGCAAGGTCACAGGCGGCCTCAAGGGTCACCGGGGAGACCCCAACGCCGACGTCCAAAACCCCAACCCAGTCGGCAGCTCCGCCTTCGCCGGTCGTCGGCCATCGCCCCTCGCGCTCCTCTAATCTCGCTGGTCACAGCGTCGCGGGCGTAAGCCATGATCGTGGGAAGTTGGGGGCAGCCGGCGACCCGAACAGCACACGCTCACGGATTTGGGGCCGCTTGGTCAGCTCAAACGGCACACGATGTCGGCCCGAGGCCGGGGCGATTGGCCCCGGCTATCGGATAACAGCAAGGAGCGGACCTGGGCCGCCACGGCTGGGACGTCGAACGGCGCGGTTGTGTCTACCGTTACGAGGGCGCCGATGCCCACCGGGCGGTCCCATTCCGTTAGGTAGTCGGGCGTTATGGTCGTTTGGACGTGGACCGGGTGGCGCGGACGGGCGTTGTAGCGGGCGACCGCCAGCTCGGGCGGGCAGGCGCAGTGGACCTCGACCTGGGCGCCGCCGAGGGCGGTCAGCCGGTTGCGCTCGTAGTCGCTGTACGGGCGGAAGTTCGCCTCGATCAGCACCTGGGGCGAGCGCGCCGCCAGGTCCCACAGGAGCTCCATCGACGCGGCGCCCAGCTCCCGCGACCTGGCCCGGTCGAGGTCGGGCGGGCCGAGGACGGAGTGCAGCGTCTCCTTGATGATGTCCTTGCCAAGCAGTGCGTACCCGAGTTCCGCCGCCAGCGGTTCGGCCAGGGACGACTTCCCCGACCCCGGTGCTCCCGACACGTACACGAGCCGTCTCACGATGCTCACGAACCCGTGAGCCTACCCCGGCGAGCGTCGGTAGAGGTCGCGGAGGAGGGAGACCTCGGCGAGGTGGTGGAGAGCTTCTCGGTTGACGTGGAGGACGAGTGCGGCCATGGGCGCGTTGAGGTGCGCTTCCGGCTCGCCGATGGGGCGGGCCAGTCCCTCCTCGCCCAGCCGCTCGACGTGCGAGCGCCACTGCTGGGCCTGCTCGTTGAAGTAGGCGACGCCCTCCTTGGCTGTCAGCGGCCGCTCGGCGTTCTGCGGGGTGAGGGAGCCGTCGCCGAAGTGGTGGGAGACGCGGAGCCCGAAAACGCCCACCGCCAGGTGCGAGAGCCGCCAGGCGATCGTCGTCACCGGCGCCGGGTCGGGATCCGGGTACGTCTGCTCGAGCTCGCCGCGGCCGCCGGGTCCGGTCGGGCGGACGCTCCAGCAGCCGGGAACGGGCTCCCACAGGTACTCCTCGTCGGTCAGCGTCTCCAGCGTGGGCCCATGAGCCAGATTCCACTCCACGTCGAACTGCTCGAGCAGCACCCGGGTCCAGTTAACAGTCATTCGTTCATCCTGCCCGTCGACGCGTGCGCGAGGTCAGATGTTCCAGCTGATCGGGTAGTTGACGATTGAGCCGGTGTAGGCGCCGACCAGGGCCGCCACCTCGCCGCGAGCGGTGACGACCATCTCCTCGAGGTTGTCCATCTGCTTGGCGTGGTCTTCGGAATCCCAGACGCTGATTGCCGCCATCGTGCCGTCGGGGGAGACGCCGGTGTACCACTGGATGCGACCCCCGCGCTGGCCATCCTCGGCTCACTGCTCGTCGAAGAGGAGCGCCACCCCGAACTGCTCCGGCTGTTCAAGACCCGCCTGGTCGAGCCGCGCCGGGCGTTGCTCCGGCAGGCGCTGGCGGCTGGCGACCTCCCCGAGTCGGCCGACCTCGATGCGCTCACGAGCATGCTCATCGGCTCCTTCTACGGCCGCTACGTGACCGTCGACGGCATCCCCGACGGCTGGCCGGCCCGCGTGCTCGGCGCCGTGTGGCC
Source organism: uncultured Actinomycetota bacterium (assembly GCA_963836195.1). Classification (GTDB taxonomy): domain Bacteria; phylum Actinomycetota; class Actinomycetes; order Streptosporangiales; family Streptosporangiaceae; genus Trebonia. The sequence goes on from CAWIIX010000033.1 coordinate 626,563, forward strand.
TCCCGAGTCTCCCGCAGTACCCGCCCGCTAGATAACAGCAAGAAGCGCGAAGCGCGGTTCAACCCGCGAGCGTCGCGTCCGACGAGACAGCGTCCGACGAGACAGCGCCCGACGAGACAGCGTCCGACGAGACGGCGCCCGGCGACGCGTCAGCCGGCGGCGCCGGCGGGAAGGCGGTCGCGGACGGGCCGATGTAACGCCGGAAGGCGGGAAGCGCAACCAGGACGCCGCCCACCGCGGCCACGCACGCGAGCCCGCCCGAGGTGAGGGAGAAGCGCGGGCCGGTCACGGCGGCGACCGCGCCCGAGCGGAGCTGCCCGGCCGGCGGGCCGGCCGCGTAAGACAGCAGCTCGATGCCGGCCATCCGGCCGCGGAGCTGGTCCGGGATCGACTGCTTCCACATCGCGTCGCGGAAGACGCCGCTGCACTCGTCCGCCCCGCCCGCCACCGCCAGGAAGACCAGCGCGACCCAGACCGACGGCGCCAGCCCCACCATCCCCATGGAAAGCCCCCAACAAGCGGCGGCGATCGCGATGGCCAGGCCGTGGCGGCGGACCCGGGGCATCCAGCCGCTGGTGGCCGAGACGACCAGCGCGCCCGCCGAGGGGGCGGCGAACATCAGCCCGGTCGACCACGGTGCGTGCAGGATGACCGCGAGAAACGGCAGCATCGCGTTCGGGTAGGCGAAGACCATCGCGGCCAGATCGGCCAGGTAAGAGCCGAGCAGGTCCTTGCGCCCGACCGCGTACCGGAGCCCGACCAGGATCTCGCGCAGCAACGGCCCGTCCGATACCGCCAGCTCTTCATCGGAACCAGAACCGGAACCAGAACCGGAACCGGAACCGGAACCGGAACCGTCCCCGTCAGCAACCACCGGCGGCAGCGCCGGCACCCCCCAGCTCAGCAGGAAAAACGAGACCGCGAAGCCGGCCGCGTCGAGCGCGTACACCAGCCACGGCCCCGGCGCGACCGCGAGCACCCCGCCCAGCGACGACCCCAGCAGCACGCTCGCGTTCACCGACAGCGACAAGATCGCGGCCGCCGCCGTCAGCTGCGGCCGCGGCACGATCCGCGGCGTCGCCGCCTCGAACGCGGGCCGCTGCAGCGACGCGAACGCCATCATCAGCGCCGCCACCACGTACAGCGGCCACAGCAGCGGGTGCGGCAGCAACGCGTTCACAGCCAGCAACAAAGCGCACACCGCCAGCCCCGGCTCGCACCAGCGCATCAGCGCCCGCCGGTCGAACCGGTCCGCGAGCACGCCCCCGTAGAGCCCGAACACGACCAGCGGCACCAGCTCGGCCAGCCCCAGCGTGCCGACCACCAGCGGCGATCCGGTCAGCTGCTTGGCCTGCACCAGCAGCGCGACCTCGGCCGCCTGCGACCCGAGGTACACGACCGTCCGGCTGAGGAAGACCGCGCGGAACCCCCGCGCCCCCGGCCCGCGCAACGGCGACGTGTCCGGCCACAGCGCCGACCAGCTCACCCGTCTCCCCGATGCATCACCAGCGGACGTTACCAGCCCCATCGGCCGGCGTCGGAATCATTTTCCGCTGCCAGCAGGGCGGGCACCCGCGACCGGGCGGCGATCCAGCGCCGCGTCGTCGGGCAGATCCACCCGGCCGTCGTCAGCGCGACCGCGTGCAACTCCAGCAGCGGCCGGTTGTGGATCGGCTCATGATGCGCGATGCGGTTACGGAGCAGGTGCAGATCGCGCATCGCATCATGAACGTCGCGGCGCATCCCCCGTCCCCGGATTCCCGGGAACGCGTCGCGCAGACACGGCAGCCACAGCGTGCGCTCGTAGCGGCTGGAGAGCAGGAACCGCCAGAACCCGAACGGGAGCTCGGCCACGATCCGGCCGGGGCTCTCCGCCCGCCCGTAGCCGGCCGCGTGCCGCCGAGCGACCGCGATGTCGCTGACGGTCTGCGCGGTGAAGATTCGCCCCCGGTTGACGTACCAGTCGGGCCGGCCGTAGGCGCCCAGCGACCACAAACAGAGCCGCTCGTGCATCGCGTTCCGCACGACGATCTCCAGATCGCTCAGCACCGCCCAGAACGCGGCCGAGATCTCGGTGTTGCGCTCGTAGCGCCGCAGCGCCCGCTCGACGTCGTCGCCGGTCGCGGCCCGGTACGGGGCGAACCGCTCGGCCGAGATCCGCTGCTCGAGCGTGAGCAGCTCGTCTGGCCTCACCGCGGGCCCTCCGCTAGACTGACCACGAAGACCCCGGTCGCCCCTGCCCCGTTCGCGGGTACGCCGCCGGGGTTTTGACTTTCCCCCACGCCTGATCTCACGGTCGATCGGATCATGCGACGAACATAGCCGTTGCCACTGACATTCGAGAGCGCGCTGACCTGCAATTATGCCATATACGGACATGGCCGGTAGGGTGCGTTCCGTGACGGCGAGCGCGGTGTCCCCGACCAATGGGGAGTTCCTGACCCTGGACGAGATCCACACGGCGGCCATGCGGAACCTGCCGCACGACGTGGCGGTCTACCTGGAGAGCGGCGCCGGCACCGAGCAGACCCTCACAGCCAACCGCGAGGCGTTCACCCGGCACGTGATCAAGCCCAAGCCGATGAGCGGCGTCAACGACCCCAAGACGAACACCGAGTTCCTCGGCATCCCGCTGTCGGTGCCGGTCCTCACCGCCCCGTTCGGCGGCGACGCGCTGTTCGCGGCCGAAGGGCACCTGGCGGTCGCCCGCGCCAACGCCGCCTGCGGCATCGCGTCGATCGTGCCCGAGGTCGGCAGCTTCTCCTACGAGGAGGTCGCGGCGGCCGCCCCGGCGGCGGCGCGGATCGGGCAGCTGCACCCGTTCGAGTCGTTCGACCCGGTCGCCACGCGGATCAAGAACGCGGGCTACGACGCGCTCTGCGTGACCGTCGACTGCGCGACGATGGGCTGGCGGGTCAGGAACAAGATGGCCCGCTTCCGCTTCGACCCCGGGGTCTGGTTCGGCAACGTCACCGACGACGGCGAGCCGAACGTGGCGTCGACCTTCGGCGGCGGGATCATCCCCGACTGGACCTGGGACCAGCTGGCCGAGGCGACCGCCCGCCACCACCTGCCGTGGATCGCCAAGGGCATCCTCACGCCCGAATCGGCACGAGAAGCCGTCAACGCGGGCGCGTCCGCGATCCTGGTCTCCAACCACGGCGGCCGCCAGGTCGACCCCGCCCCGGCCAGCCTCGACGCGCTCCCGGGGATCGCCCAGGCCGTCGACGGACGGGTCCCGCTGCTGCTCGACAGCGGCGTCCGCACCGGCGCCGACGTCTTCCTCGCGCTCGCCCTCGGCGCGTCGGCCGTGGTCATCGGCCGGCTCGCCGCCTACGGTCTCGCCGCGGCGGGCGAGCACGGCGTCCGCCGCACCATCGAGCTGCTCACAAGCGAGCTCAGAACCCTGATGATCCTGGCCGGCGTCCCCGACATCCCCTCCCTCCGCGCCGGCACCGCGGTCGCCCCCCGCTAGGGTTAAAAAATGGCCAGGACAATCGCGACCAACACGGTCGCCAACCGAGACGAGCTCATCGAGTTCATCAAGCCGCGGCACCACGCGATCGTGATCACCACCCGCGCGGACGGCCGCCCGCAGGCGTCGCCGGTCAGCTGCGGCGTCGACGACGAAGGCCGGATCGTCATCGCGACCTACCCCGAGCGCGCGAAAACGAAAAACGCCCGCCGCGACCCGGACCAGGTCAGCGTGCTGTTCCTGTCCGACGACTTCGGCGGCGCCTGGGTCCAGGTCGACGGCACGGCCGAGGTGCTCGACATCCCCGACGCGGTCGAGCCGCTGGTCGACTACTTCCGCTCGATCTCGGGCGAGCACCCGGACTGGGCCGAGTACCGGCAGGCGATGATCGACCAGGGCAAGTCCCTGCTCCGCATCACCCCCACCCGCTGGGGCCCGATCGCGACCGGCGGCTTCCCCGCCCGGCTGGCGTGATCAACAACGAAAAGTCAAAATCCTTATATGTCGAACGGACCGTTGCTTCGCCCCCATTCGCCCGCCGACTGGCGTCGCTGGGTGGTCTACCAGATCTACCCCCGCAGCTTCGCCGACGCCGACGCTGACGGCGTCGGTGACCTCCGGGGCGTGCTCGGCCGCCTCGACTACCTGCAACGCCTCGGCGTGGACGTGGTCTGGCTGTCCCCGGTCTACCGGTCGCCGATGGACGACAACGGCTACGACATCAGCGACTACCAGGACATCGACCCGCTGTTCGGCACCCTCGCCGACCTGGACGAGCTGATCGCCGAGCTGCACACCCGGGGCATGCGGCTGATCATGGACCTGGTCGTCAACCACACCTCGGACGAGCACCCGTGGTTCATCGAGTCGCGGTCAAGCCGCGACAACCCCAAGCGCGACTGGTACTGGTGGCGTGATCCGCGCCCGGGCGCGACCCCGGGCACGCCGGGAGCGGAGCCGACCAACTGGGAGTCGCACTTCTCCGGGCCGACCTGGACCTGGGACGAGCAGACCGGCCAGTACTACCTGCACATCTTCTCGGCCAAGCAGCCCGACCTGAACTGGGAGCACCCGGACGTCCGGCAGGCCGTCTACGCGATCATGCGGTGGTGGCTCGACCGCGGCGTGGACGGCTTCCGGATGGACGTCATCAACATGATCAGCAAGGACACGTCCCTGCCGGACACCACCCCCCGGCTCGGCTCGCTGTACGGGCCCGGTGATCAGCACTTCGTCTGCGGCCCCCGCAACCACGAGTTCCTGCAGGAGATGCACCGCGAGGTGTTCGCCGACCGCCCCGGTCACCTGCTCACGGTGGGGGAGATGCCCGACGTCACGATCGAGCAGGCGGCCCTGTTCACCGCGCCGGAACGGCGCGAGCTGGACATGGTCTTCCAGTTCGAGCACGTCCGGCTCGATCAGGGCGCGCACAAATACGACCTCCTCCCGGTGACGCTGCCCGACCTCAAGGCGTCGATGGCCGCCTGGCAGGCGGGCCTGGCCGGGCGGGGCTGGAACTCGCTCTACTTCGGCAACCACGACCAGCCGCGCTCGCTGTCGCGGTTCGGCGACGACGGCAAGTACCGGGCGGCCTCGGCCAAGGCCCTGGCGACGATCCTGCACCTGCACCAGGGGACCCCCTACGTGTACCAGGGCGACGAGCTCGGGATGGCCAACGCGCCGTTCGCCGACATCGCCGATTACCGCGACATCCAGGCGCTCCGGTTCTACGCCGAGGCGGCCGAGCGCGGTGACACCGACGTCGACCTGGCGGCGCTGCTGCAGGCGATGGCCCGGATGAGCCGCGACCAGGGCCGCACCCCGGTCCAGTGGGACGCGTCGGCCCAGGCCGGCTTCACCGCCGGCACCCCCTGGATCGCCGTCAACCCCGATTACGTCGACGTCAACGCGGCCGACCAGGTCGGCCGCGACGACTCCGTGTTCGAGCACTACCGGCAGCTCATCGCGCTCCGGCACGCCGACCCGGTCGTCACCGACGGCGCGTTCGCGCTGCTGCTGCCCGAGCACCCGGCCATCTGGGCATTCCTCCGTCGCGGCCGGGAGGCCGAGCTGCTGGTGGCGGCCAACTTCTCGGCCGACCCGGTCAGCGTGACGCTGCCGCTCGACGCCGGCTGGGCGGACGCCGAGGTCGTGCTGGCGAGCCATCCCGACCGATCCGGGCCGCAGCCGCAGCCGCAGCTGCCGGAGCTCGCGCTCGCGCCGTGGGAGTCGGCGGTCTGGCGCCGCCGCTACGGCGTGTCTAAAAAGTCCCCGCGATGATGGTCATAGCCCTAAGGGTGATGACCCTCCATGTCGATGAACTGGGCTGACTCATACTTTTTAGACATGCCGTAGGCCCGAGCAGGCGGGAGAACGCGAAGCACGCGACCGTTCGGGATAACCGGGTTTGATCTTTTAGTACACGCACGGAATGCCGAAGCGGGCGCCCGCCGGGACCGCCTGGTTGTCGCTGGCCGGGGTGGTGCTCGCGGCCTTCGGCTTGCCGGCCGTCGGCGTCGCCCGGTCGGCCGGCGTCTGGGTGCGCGCGCCGGCCAGCGCGGAGCTCACCGACTGGGTGCCGGCCGTGCCCGAGGCCGGGGGCTGCTCGCTGGCGGGCAGGTTGTCCTGCCGGGCGGCGGCGCTGAAGTCCTGGGCGGTGACGGTAGACCCGCCGAAGGTCTCCAGTCCGGCCGGCAGGACGGTGACGGCCGAGCCGAGCAGCACCTCGACGTGCCCGGCCGGCAGCGACGGCAGCGCGGTCGCGCCCAGCGCCCCGCCGGCGGTCATGGCCCCGACCTGGTCGGCGATGCTGGCCGCGTCCGCCGCCGCCCCCGCGCCGTAGAAGACCTGGGACTGGTCCTGCACCGGCTGCGACTGGGCGGCGGCGTTGTCGGCCTTGCCGGTCGTGTAGCCCTGGCTGGCGAAGGCCTGCTTGGCGTTCCCGGCCAGCCCAGAAGCGCCGCTGCCGTTGTAGACGTCCACGGTCACCGCCTTGGTCGGCTTGACCGCCGCCGCCCCGTAGAACCCGGCGTTGACCATCCGCTGGATGTCCGGCACGTAGATGTAGTTCGCGTCCTGCAGGTGGTTCCCGAACGCGGGAATGTAGATGTTGTTCACGGCCGCGTCGGGCAGCGTCGCCAGGGCCAGGTTCGAGCCGGTCAGCGACTTCATCTCGGGCGCGAAGTCGAGCAGGCTGAAGCCGCTGTCGGTCTTGAGGTACGAGCTCGCGCCGGTCAGCAGGCTGGAGACCACGGTCGGGTCGGTCAGGATGCTGTGGTTCTTGAGGTCGTAGATGATGTAGTCGATGGCCGCCTGCTGCCGGTGGGTGCGGCCGATGTCAACCCCGGGCAGCGAGTCCCGGGCGCGGACGAACGCCAGCGACTGCGGGGCCGACAGGTGCAGGTACTGCGCGCCGCCCTTCTTCAGGTTGTAGCCGTCGTACTTGGGGGCGTTGAAGCCCGAGTTGCTGGCCAGCTTGAAGTTGGCGCCAGGGAACGGCAGGTCGACCAGGTTTCCCCCGTACCCGAACCCGTCCGGCTCGATCGAGGCCGGGGCCGGCTTGAGGCAGACCTGCAGGCCGCCGAGCTCGGAGGCGATCAGCTCGAAGCCGTAGATGTTCGACACGACGAAGTGGTCGATGTGCACGCCGGTGACCGACTCCACCGTCTGGACCTGGAGCACCTGCCCGGCCGCGTTGGCCCCCTGGTACAGGGCGTTCTTGCCCATCTTCCCGACGTTGTCGCTCACGTACTGGGTGTACGCGTAGGCGTAGGCCCCGTCGATCTTCCCCTCGGTGACCCCGTCGCTCGTATGCGGGTAGTTGACGACGTCGTCGCGGGGGATGGAGTAGCCGATCGCCTTCTGCCCGCCGGCGAAGACGTGGATGAGGATCAGCGTGTCGGTGTCCTGCGAACCCAAGTTGCCGCCGGGCTGATTACTGCCCGAGTGCGTCTGCGTGAGCTGCGCCGAGCTGAGCGTGTTGCCGGCGAAGTCGGTGCGGCTCTCCAGGCCCATCAGCAGGATGTTCATCGCGCCGACGGACGGGCTGCTGCCGATCGAAGCGCCGCCCTCGATCTGGTTGGTCAGGCTGACCACGTTGTGCGCATACCCGGACACCACGATCACGACCGCGGCGGTCAGACAGGCCGCCGCGTAGCCGACCTTGGCGAGAACAGAAGACGTTACCCAGGACCCAAGCACGAACCCACGATAACGACCTTGGCGCGATGGTTGGTCGAAGAGCGACTAATCCGTCCCGGTTACGGGCCGAGAATGCGGCTGAACTCGCCGGTGTCGTCGGTCCCGCTCGTGAGCGGGTCGGGCGCGTCCGGCAGCACCGTCTCGAAGTACGACGCGGCCGCCGCGGTGGTCCCGACGTCGCGGCCCGCCTGCTCGGACAGGTACCAGCGGTGCTCGAGGATCTCGTGGAAGATCTCCGGCGGCGCCAGCCGACCGCGCAGCCCGACCGGGATCGCCTCCACCACCGGGTCGTAGACCTCCTCGAGCCAGCGGTGCGCGGCGACCGTCTCCGACACCGGCGCGAGGCTCCGCTGCTCGAGGTAGCCGCGGAAGCTGGCGATGTCGTTGAGCAGCCGGCGGGCCTGATGCTCGTCGGCGCTGATGCCGGTCTGCCGGAACAGCTGCGCGCTGTGCTGCCCAGCCTCGGCCACCTTGGTCCGGATCCGCAGCTGGCTGCCCTCGGGCGTGCTGATCAGCTCCAGCTCGTCGGCGTCGAACCCGAGGTCGTTGAGCCGGCGCAGGCGCTTGGCGATCCGGTGGCGCTGCTCGGTCGGCCGCAGCGTCTCCTCGCGGGTCAGCTCCTCCCACAGCGCCTCGTACCGGTGCTGAATTTCCTCGCCGGTCTCCAGCGGGTCGATGTCGGGCGGCAGCAGCTCGCCCGCCTGCAGGTCCATGAGCTCGCCGCTGACCCGCTCGACCGCCAGCTCGACGTCCCAGTTCCGCTGCCCGTCGGTCAGCACCGGATGCTGCTCGCTGGTCTCCGCGTCGACCAGGTAGGCCCCGAGCGTGCCCGCGTCGTAGCGGAACAGCGTGTTCGACAGCGAGCAGTCGCCCCAGAAGAACCCGGACAGGTGCAGCCGCACCAGCAGCTCCACCAGCGCGTCGAGCAGCCGGTCGGTCGGCTGCCCGACGCGCGGGCTGGAGAACAGCGCGCGGTACGTCGTCGAGTACTCGAGGAACCTGGTCACCAGGATCGCGTCCAGGTCCGGCCCGCGGTCGACGACGATGCCGACGACCTCGACCGCGGGCACGTTGAGCTCGGCCAGCGCGCGCAGCAGGCGGTACTCGCGCCGGGCCAGCCGCTCGCTCAGGGCCTTGAGCGCGTAGAGCTCACCGCCCTCGGCGACGAAGCGGACCACGTGCCGCGATAGCCCCCGCTGGCGGATCTCGACCAGCCGCGCGTCCTCCCATTTCTCCAGCGGCTCACCGAAGGGCAGGGTCAGCAGGCCCGCCGCCTCGTCGGCGGGCGGGCTGAAGACGAACCTCACCCGCGGATGGCCAGCCCGGTCGTGTCGTCGAAGAACTTCATGTCGTCGATGCTGACCGCGAAGGTGAGCTTGTCGCCGACCTTGACCGGGACCTTGGGGCCGATGCGGGCGACGCCCTCGCCGTGCTTGACCGCCGCCGCCTCGTCCTTGTCGACCGCGCCTTCGGCCAGCACCCGGTTGGCGTCGATGGTGAAGTGCACCACCTGCTCCGAGCCGAGCGCCTCGATGAGCTCCACGTCGCCGACCAGCTTCGGCCCGGTGGCGGTGTCGCTCTCCGCGGGCAGGTGCTCGGGCCGCAGTCCGACCACGACCTTCTTGCCGTTGTAACCGCGCAAGGCCGGGCGCGCGAGCAGCACCGATTCCGGCACGTCGATTTCCTGCGAGCCGAGCTTGAGCGACCGCGCGTCCGCGCCGAGGATGGCGTCATACAGGTTCATCGACGGCGAGCCGATGAACGCGGCCACGAAGATGTTGTCCGGGTTGTCGTAGAGCACCTGCGGGGTGTCCACCTGCTGCAGCACCCCCTCGCGCAGGACGGTGACCCGGTCGCCCATCGTCATCGCCTCGACCTGGTCGTGGGTGACGTAGATGGTGGAGACGCCGATCCGCCGCTGGATGCGCTGCACCTCGGCCCGCATCTGCACGCGCAGCTTCGCGTCCAGGTTGGACAGCGGCTCGTCCATCAGGAAGACCGACGGCTCGCGGACGATGGCCCGGCCCATCGCCACCCGCTGCCGCTGGCCGCCGGACAGCTGCCCCGGCTTGCGGTCCAGCCAGTCGGTCAGGCCGAGGATCTCGGCGGCCTCGTTGACCTTGGCCCGGAGCTGGTCCTTGGGCAGCTTGCGGAGCTTCAGCGCGAAGCCGATGTTCTCCGCCACCGTCATGTGCGGGTACAGCGCGTAGTTCTGGAAGACCATCGCGATGTCGCGCTGCTTGGGCGTCTCGTCGTTGGCCTCCTTGCCGCCGATGAGGAGGATGCCGCTGGTGATGTCCTCCAGCCCGGCCACCATCCGCAGCGCGGTGGTCTTGCCGCAGCCGGACGGCCCGACCAGCACCATGAACTCGCCGTCGGCGATGTTGACGCTGAGGTCCTTGACGGCGTGGAAGCCGTTCTCGTAGACCTTGTTGATCTTCTCGAGGCTTACCGGGGCCATGATGTCTCCTGGTGGGGGGCGGCGGTCGGGGCAGGGGGAAGGAGATCGCGGAAACTGTTCATCCCTTCACCGCGCCCGAGGTCAGGCCGGAGATGACGAACTTGCGGAAGATGAAGACCAGAACTCCGATCGGCACCACCGCCACCACGCTGGCGGCGAAGATGGTCCCGTAGGGAACCTGGAAGTTCCCGCCGAATTCGGCGATGCCGACCGGGATCGTCCGGTAGTTGTTGGAGCTGTCGAAGGTGAGCGCCATTAGGAACTCGGTCCAGCAGGCGGTGAAGGTGAAGATGCCCGCGGTGAACAGGCCCGGCAGCGCCTGCGGGAGGACGATCGTCCAGACGGTGCGGAGCGGGCTGGCGCCGTCGATCCGGCCGGTTTCCTCCATCTCCCTGGGGATGCCGAGGAAGTAGTTCCGCAGGATCCAGATCGCGAACGGCAGGAAGAACGCGGTGTACGGGATGATGAGACCCGGGTAGGTGTTCAGCAGGTGCAGGTTGCGCATCAGCAGGTACAGCGGAGCGATGACCGCGACCTCGGGGAAGACCGAGATCATGAGCAGGATCACCAGCGTGGGGAACTTGCCCCGCATCGGCAGCCGGCCGAGCGCGTAGCCGGCCAGGGTGCCGAGGATGAGCACCAGCGCGGTCGCGATGACGCAGACGATGACCGAGTTCCTGAAGTAGATCCCGAAGTCGTAGCCGACGAACGCGTTGCTGTAGTTTCCCCCGCTGAACGGGGTGGGTCCGAGCGAGGGCGGGCTGTTGCCGACCGAGTTCGGGGCCTTGAAGCTGCTGGCGATCAGCCAGTACAGCGGGATGACGATGAAGAGCACGGTGACCAGCACGGCGATGTTGACGCCGTTGATGTACCGGTGCCAGCCGACGCGCTTGCGGTTGCGCATGTCAGGTTCCTTCCTGTCCGACCTGAGCCCGGAACACCCGCAGGGTGGCCAGGCAGCCGAGCAGCACTAGCAGCGCGGCGCTGACCGCGACGGCGGCGCCGGGCCCGAACGCGAGATTCTTGAACAGCGCGTCATAGGCCAGCACGGCCAGCGACGTGGTCGCGGTGCCGGGACCGCCGCCGGTCATCACGTACGGCAGGTCGAACAGACCGAACGCCTGCAGGATCCGGAACATGACCGCGAGCGCGATCGTCGGCCGCAGCAGCGGCAGGGTGATGTGCCAGAACGTGTACCAGCCGGACGCGCCGTCCATCTCGGCCGCCTCGTAGACGTCCCCGGGCAGCATGACCAGGCCGGCCAGCACGATGATGGCCACGAACGGCGTGGTCTTCCAGATGTCGGCGATCATCAGGCCGATGATGGCCGGGGTGGGGGTGCCGAGGATGACCGGGCTGCCCAGCCCGAGGGCGTTGATGATGTAGTCGGCGACGCCGTAGGTGCCGTTGTAGATGTCGGCCCACAGCTCGGCGTTGATGACCGTGATCATCGACCACGGAATGAGCAGCAGCGCCATCATCCAGCCGCGGCCGGCCGTCAGGCGCTCGAGCACCAGCGCGATGCAGGTCCCGATGACCAGCTCGACCACCACGGTGACGGCCGTGTAGTAGAGGGTGAAGATCAGCGCGTTGCGCCACAGTGAGGAGTTCAGCAGCAGGTTGTAGTTGCTGAAGGTGAAGCCGTCGAGGCTGAAGCCGTTGCCGGTCACGACCACGTTGTTCAGGCTCATCACGATCGAGTACACGATCGGGAAGATCGTGACCGCGGCGATGACGATCAGCGCGGGCGCGGTGAAGATCCAGCCCATCCGGGCCAGCCGTTTTCTGTTCACATCGGGGCGGCCGACCAGCTTCGGCTCGCTCACGATCTGGTCAGCGACATCCGGGGACAGCGCGGTCATGGGTCCTCCACCGCCGCGGGCGGGATGGGGTTTGGGTATGCGTTCATGAGTCCTCCACCGCCGACGGCGGATAAGAACGGGCAAGGGCGGGCTAGGGCGGGCTAAGAAAAAGGTGGGCAGGTGCCCGGGCGGGCCGGGAGCCGCATCGCGGCTCCCGGCCCGCTCAGTGCGCGGCGGTTACAGTCCGCCGCTTGAGGTGCTGGACAGGGCGGTGCTGGCGGCCGACTGGGCGGCCGAGGCGGCCGAGGCAGGCGACGCCGACCCGGCCAGGGCGCCGTTCACGTTCTGGTAGATCGCGGTCGACAGCGCCGGGTACTGCGGCGTGCCGGCCGGCCGCGGGATCAGCTTGGTCTTCGGCACGACCGCGAACACCGGGTTCGAGCCGATGACGGCGGGGTCCGACCGCACGGCGGTCACGGTCGAGATGAACCCGTACCGCTCGGACAGGATGTCCTGGGCGGCGGGGCTGGACATCCACTGGAGGAAGGTCAGGTCGGCCGCGGTGTGGCTGCTGTGCGGGTTGATGTACAGGTTCCAGCCACCGATGTTGGAGTAACCGGGGTACGTCTGGCCCGCGAAGGTGGGCAGCGGGGCCACGCCGACCTGGCTGGCCGTGAGCTTGCCGCCGCTTGACGCGGTGGTGGCGGCGCTGTAGGCGTAGTCCCAGTTGCGCAGGAACGCGGCGTTGCCGTCACCGAAGGTGTTCATGGCCTGCGGCTCCTGGAACGTGGTCACCGCGGCCGGGCTGGCGCCCGAGGTGATCAGGGACCGCATGAACGTGATGGCCGTGACCGAGGCGGGGGAGTTGAGCGTCGCCTGGGTGAAGCTGTTGTTGGTCACGGAGCCGCCCGCGTCCGCCAGGTACTCCATGAAGTCGCAGGTCAGGCCCTCGTAGGAGTCGCCCTCCCAGACGAACCCGTACTTCACGGCCCCGGAGTGGACCAGCTTCACCGAGTCGGTCTCGAGCTGCTGCCAGGTCGTCGGCACCGGCAGGTGCGCCTTGGCCAGCAGGTCCTTGCGGTAGTAGAGGAAGCCCTGGTCCTCGAACAGCGGGGAGCCGTAGACCTTGCCCTGGTAGGTGGCGCCCTGCACCAGCCCCGGCGCGAACTTGCTCCAGTAGCTGGCGGGCAGGTAGTCAGAGAGCGGGAGGGCGAGCTGGTGCGCGCCGAACTGGGCGGGCCAGATCACGTCGCCCATGAACACGTCGGGCGTGGACGAGCCGCCCGAGATCGTGGTGGCCAGCGTGGCCCGGTTGGTGTCGGTGTCGGTCGGCGCGGACACCAGCGACACGTGAATATTCGGGTACTGCTTCTCGAACGCGTTGATGAGCACGGTCCTGGCGTCGTTCGCGCCGGTGCCGGTCAGCGGGCTGGCCGACCAGACGATGCTGCCCGACGTGGCCGAGCCGCTGGCCGAGCTCGTCGGCGCGGCGACGGCGGTCGACGAGCTCGTGCTGGAGCCGAGACCGCTGGTCGACGTGCTGCTGCCCCCGCTTGAGCCGCACGCCGCCAGCGCCAGAACGCCGGCCGCCGTCAGCGCGACGCCCACGCCGCCGCGCCGAATGTAGGCCGCGCCTTCTCGTCTTCGAGACATATTTCCTCCTGGGATTGCCGCCCTATGATCGGGGCGGAATTTCGCTTCTCACTGGATGATCTGAGCCAGCTGGGACGCCATCTGCGATAGCGCCTGCTGGGGTGTCTCCCGCATCCGCAGCGCCGCTTGGACGGCGCTGGAGATGACGAGGCTGGCTTGGTCGTAGTCGGCGCTGACCGGGCGCGGCTGGGCGGAGTCGATCGCCTGCTCGAGGACCGGCAGGTAGGGGAACTGCCTGCGCAGGCTGGGGTCGCTGTAGATCTGCTTCCAGACCGGCGGGAACCCGCCGCTGGTGAGCATCGCGGTCTCGTTGGACAGGTCGGTGAGGTAGGAGATGAAGTCGAGCGCGGTCTGCTGGTGCTGTGAGTAGGCGCTGATCGCGAGGTTGGCGCCGCCGAGCGAGCTCGACCCGGGGCGGTCCGGGCCGGGCAGCGCGACCACGCCGAACTTGCCGACCACGGTGTTGCCGGGACCGGGCTTGCTGGCGGCCGCGTAGACGTCGGGCCAGTCGTTGAGGAACAGGAACTTGCCCGCCTCGAACGCCTGCTGGGCCGAGACCTCCTCGTAGCCGAGGTCGGCGGTCGGGATCCACCCCTGGCGGAGCCCGTTGACCAGGAAATCGAGTCCGGTGACGGCCGGCGGCGAGTCGACCGTGACCTGGGTGCCGTCGGGGGAGAGGATCGACCCGCCCGCCGACTGGACCGACTCGGCGAAGTTGACGGTCAGGCCCTCGTACGGCGCGAGCGTGGCCGCGTAGCCCGACAGGTGGTACTTGGGGGCCACCTTGGTGGCCAGCGACTGCAGCTGCGCCCAGGTCGTGGGCGGCTTCTGGTGCGCCTGGGCGAGGATGTCGGAGCGGTAGTAGAGCAGGTCGGCGTTGCTGTAATAGGGGATCGCGTACAGGCGGCCCCGGTACTCGGCGGTGGCGACGGCCGGCGGCAGGAAGTCCCCCAGCGGGAACTTGCCGGCCGGCAGCGGGATGATCCAGCCCGCCGAGGCGAACTCGGCCGTCCACACCACGTCCAGGTCGATGACGTCGTAGGCGTCGGATTTGGCTTGCAAGTTGGCGACCAGCTGCGCGAGCTGGTCGTTGGCCGCCTCGGGGAGGTACAGCGGGGTGACCCGCTGGCCGGGGTGGCTGCGCGTTCCAGGCGTTGAGCACCGGGGTCAGCCAGGAGATATCATCGGAGCCGATCGCGAACGTGATCGGGCCGATGCCGTTGGTCAGCGAGGACGATCCGCCGGACGCGGTGGACGCCGCGCCCGAGGCCGGGGCGCAGCCGGCCAGCGAGACGGCGGCGGCGACGGTGACCGCCAGGCAGGCGGCGGCCGCCGCGAGTGCCCCGGTCAAGCGCGCCATTGCGCCTCCGCATCACAGGTCGGTCGGTACAGCATCGGTACAGCTATGTCATACATGCTTGTTATGCACCGATGTAATCCAGATGTCAACGACCTATACCTAGATGTTAGGTATGCGGATATTATTTGGAGATGATGGATGTGTCGCGGTCAGTGGCACCGCGCGGGG
This sequence comes from uncultured Actinomycetota bacterium, assembly GCA_963836195.1. Lineage (GTDB taxonomy): Bacteria > Actinomycetota > Actinomycetes > Streptosporangiales > Streptosporangiaceae > Trebonia. The sequence goes on from CAWIIX010000033.1 coordinate 641,682, forward strand.
CTTCTCGGAAGAGGTGGCATCGATCGTGCGGCAGCCGCTGCTGGCACTGCTGGCAAAGGAGCCCGCTCACGGGTACGAGCTGAAGCTCGCCCTTGAGCAGACGTTCGGCGCCGCCTACGCCTCGCCCAACATCGGCCAGATCTACGTCACGCTCAAGCGCCTGGAGGCCAACGGCCTGGTCCGCAGCCAGGACGTGGAGCAGACCACCCGGCCCAACAAGCGCGTCTACGAGCTGACCCCGGCCGGCCGCGACGTGGTCGCCGCGTGGGTGGAGGAGCCGAGCGACGGGCCCCGGGTCCGCGACGAGTTCTTCGCCAAGCTGATCCTCGCGCCCCGGGCGGGCCTGGCCGACCAGATGGACCTCATCAACAAGCAGCGCCACCACTACTATCGGCTGATGCGCGGACTCAACGACCTCCAGGACAGCGCGGGCCGGCAGGACACCGCCGCCCGGCTGCTGGTCGAAGGGACCCGGCTGCACCTGCAGGCCGACCTCGACTGGCTCGAACGCTGCCAGGAGGAGCTCGTGTGACCGGGCCAGCCCCGGCCCCGGCCCCGGTCATGCTGCGAACCCGCAAGCTGGTCAAGGAGTACCGCGCCGACGGCCTCTGCGTGGAGGCGCTGCGCGGGGTCGACATCGAGCTCGCGTTCGGCGAGTTCGTCGCCGTGATGGGCCCGTCCGGGTCCGGCAAGTCCACCCTGCTGCACGTCATCGGCGGGCTCGCGGCCGCCACCAGCGGCGAGATCTGGCTGCGGGGCCAGCGGGTGGACGCGCTCTCCAAGCGCGACTGGGCGATCCAGCGGCGACGGCACATCGGCTACGTCTTCCAGACCGCCAACCTGCTGTCGACGATGACCGTCGCCGACAACGTCGAGCTGCCCGCGATCCTGTCCGGCGTGTCCGCCCGGCAGGCCCGCAAGCGCCGCGAGGAGCTCCTCGACGACCTCGGCCTGACCGACAAGGCCCGGGCCGCCCCGGCCCGGCTGTCCGGCGGCGAGCAGCAGCGGGTCGCGCTCGCGCGCGCCCTCGCCCACCACCCCAGCCTGCTGCTGGCGGACGAGCCGACCGGCAACCTGGACAGCGGCAACACCCGCGACGTGCTCCGGCTGCTGCGCCGCACGCACGCCGAGGGGCAGGCGATCCTGCTCGTCACCCACGACGCGCGGGTCGCCAGCAACGCCGACCGGGTGATCAACCTGTACGACGGGATGGTCGCCGACGACTGGTCCTTCGGGTAACCGGGGACCGGGACGTGCCCCCCAGGCTGAGCCTGACCGCGCCGCACGCGACCCTGCGCTGGGTCCGGGCCGACCTGCGCGCGCGCCGGGTCCAGGCCATCCTCACCGTCGCCGTCGTCGCCGGGGTGGTCGCCGCCCTGCTGCTGGCGGCGATGCTGCTCGAGGGGACGACCAACCCGTGGCAGGGCCTGTTCGCCCGCACCCGCGGGGCCAATGTGATGATCCGCTTCGGCTACGGGACCGACCTGGCCAAGCTCGACGCCCTGCCCGGGGTGACCCGGGTCGGCACCCCGTCGACGATCGCCTCGGCCACGCTCGAGCTGGGCGCGACCGAGTCCCCGGTCGAGCTGCGGGCGATGCGCCCGACCGAGCCCGCCATGTCCGCGCCGCTGGTCACCGAGGGCCGCTGGCTCCGCGCGAGCGACAGCCCGGCCAAAGTCAACCCAGCCAAAGACAACCCAGCCAAAGACAACCCAGCCGGCCCGGCCGGGGCGGTGCTCGAGGCCTCGTTCGCGGCCGCCGAGCACCTCGGCGTGGGGATGCGGGTCAAGGTCGCCGGCGTCGACGGCAACACCGCCACGATCACCGTGGTCGGCCTCGCCTACACCGCCGACCAGGACTTCTACCCGCAGTCGACCCCGGGCCTGATCTGGGTCCTGCCCGCCACCCTGCAGCAGGTGGAGAAGGTCCCGAGCGAGACCGAGGAGGTCGTCGGCCTGCGCGTGGCCAATCCGTCCGCCAACGCCATCGGGCAGGTCGTGCAGGAGGTCTACAACGCCTACCACACCACCACCGAGGCGTCCCCGGTCGAGCAGGTCGTCACCTCCCAGCAGGTCGACGCGTCGATGGCGGGCAACGACCGGCTGCTCGGCCTGCTGCTGGGGCTGTTCGGCATCATCGCGCTGATCGCGGCGCTGTACGCGATCGCCAACGTGACCGCCAGCCGGGTGCTGGTCCAGCGGCGTGACATCGCCATGCTCGGCGCGCTCGGCTTCACCCCCGGCCAGGTCGTCTGGGCGCTGCTGATCGAGCAGACCGCGCTCGGCGTCGCCGCCTCCGCGCTCGGCCTGGCGGTGGCGTGGACGGCGATCAGGACGCCCGCGTTCATCGGCCCGCCGGACGGCATCCCGGTCGCCCTCGCCCCGCTGCCCGCGCCGTGGATGGCGCTCGCCGCGGCGGTCACGGTCGCGACGGTGGCGGTCGCCGCCGCCGTCCCGGCCTGGCGGGCGGGCCGGGTCTCGCCGGTTGCCGCCGTCGCCTCCACCCCGCCCCGGGGCCGGCTGTCCCGCCTGGCCCGGATCGGCCTGCTGGTCAGGCTGCCGGTCCCGCTCGTCCTCGGCGCCCGCGACGCCTTCACCCGCCGGCTCCCGGCCGCGCTCACGATCGTCGGGGTCGCGATCCCCATGGCCATGATCACGATCGCGATGACCTGCTGGACCACCCTCGACGGGTTCACCAGCGACCCCGGCCGGATCGACCTCGCGGCCGCGCTCACCGTCTACCCGGGCAGCGAGTCCATCCACGCCGAGCAGGCCCAGCTCGCCCGCGACCCGCAGATCGCGGCCGACTACCCCGGGGCCGAGTTCGACACCCTGCTGCCGGGCGCGACCGCGACCTTCACCGCCCGCGCGATGGGCACCTCGGCCGTGCCCTATCCGTTTGACGTCGCCCAGGGCGCGATGTTCAACTCCTACAACGAGGCGGTCGCCGGCCAGGGCCTGCTCGACCTGCTGCACTACAACGTCGGCGACTGGATCGAGGTCACCGTCGACGGCGTCCCGATGATCTTCCACATCGTCGGCCGTACCCTCGACCCCGCCAACAACGGCGACGTCCTCGACTTCGGCCTCGACGCCCTCTCCTTCAACGGCGCCGCCGACCAGCCTCAGTTCTACAGCCTCGCCCTCAAGCCCGGCACCGACCCGGCCGCCGCCCGCCAGCAGTTGCTGCGGATCTCCGGCGGCCGCCTCCAGGTCCAGCAGGCCGCCAACCCCGCCGACGGACTCGGTGTGCTCAAGGTCGTCATCGTCATCGCGATCGTCGCCCTCGCCATCATCGGCCTGGCCAACCTCCTGACCGCGACCGCCGTCGGCCTCGGCGACCACCTCCACGAGGCCGAGGTCCTCGCCGCCATCGGCCTCACCCCGCGCCAGGTCATGGCCACCCTCGTCGTCAACACCACGATCCTGACCGCCTTCGGCGCGTTGCTCGGCACCGCCGGCGGCCTGGCGGTGGCGCCACTCCTGGTCAACGCCCAAGGCCAGGCCAGCGGCCTCGGCTGGGGCATCGCGGTCATGCCCTCGGTCGGCGTGATCGCCGCCATGCTCGCGCTCACCCTGCTCGTGGCGACCGTCGCGGCGCTGCTCCTGGCCCGCCGCTCCGCCCGCGCCCCCGAGCCCTTGGCCCCGCCCCGCCGCCCGCTCGCCGCATCCCGCCCGACCGCGTAAAAGCAGCAAGCCAAATCAAACCCGCAAACCCGTCATCTCGAACGGACCGTGCCCTCCGCGTCCACCGCTCAGCCGCCTCTTCTCACTGGGATCACCAGGTACCGAGCGTGCTTGCGGGTTAGGCCAACCGCATACCCGACAGCATTTGTGGCCGAGACTCCAGCCGTCGACATTTCGGGTTCGCTCCACGCGCCGCCTATTTCCTGAAACGATTCTCTTCAGGCCAGTTTCCATCCAAGCGGCCGGTCCGGCCCCGCACTGGCGACCGGTTCCGGACGCCGACCGGGAGGGGCGAGCAGTGGTGCCGGTGAGCAGAGAACCCGTCATCCCGACCGGTTCCCGGGCGGTCCTGATCGGGGTGCCCGACTACCAGGATGTCAAGTACTCGTCCCACCCGGCGATCGCCAACAGCGTGGATGGCATGTACGAGTTGCTGATTGAATCCGGGTTCTGCGGCTGGCGGGAGGAACAGGTCAGCAAGATCGTCAACCCGGCTAACGCCGGGCGGCTCCTGCTCCGGCTGCGACGGCTGGCGGAGGAGACCACAGGTGTGCTGCTCCTGTACTTCGTCGGCCACGGCGTCCTGTCTGACCAGGGCGAACTCTGCCTGGCCGTCTCTGACACCGACCACTCCGCCCCGGACGCGACCGGCCTGGAGTACACCAAGATCAAGAGGATGCTACACACCGGCACCACCGCCACAACCAGGATCGTAATCTTGGACTGCTGCTACTCCGGGCGGGCCATCGGCCTCGGCTCCGCCGACCAAGCGCAGCTCGCGGACCTTAGCGAGGCCCCCGGCACCTATACGCTCACCGCCGCTGACGACTTCGCCGACGCGTCGCTCGGCACTGGGTGCGCCCCTCGCACCGCATTTACCGGTGAGCTGCTAGACCTGCTGACTCGCGACGGAATCCCCGGCGGCCCCGCCGGCCTGACACTCGGCGAGATCTACCCGCGCCTGCGCAGGCGACTCGGCTCCAGGGGGCTGCCGCGCCCTAATCAGCGCGCGGATGACCAAGCGGCGGCCTTCGTGTTCGCCCGCAACGCCGCAGTGCCGCTGACCTCATCGCAACCGCCTCCGGCGGGGGCGAAACATATTAGATGCCTGTCGATTCGCGACTGGTCGCCATCGACTGGCTATTTCCAGGTGGAATTGCTCGTACTCGCAGGCGATGGTAGCCTTCGCTCATATTTTGGAAAAATTTACGACGATTCTACGACATGGGTTAATGCGTGGGATTCCGGGCTCGCGCAACTGGGCGCAGTCAGCGCTATGGGTGCTAGCGTTTCGGGTCACATTGTCGATGTCGCGGCTACGCTCGGAGACGACATGTACCTTCGAAGTGCTGAGGGCGGCTGGGCTCTTTTCATTCATGGTATCCCTGCGTGCGGATCGGCTGCAGGAATTGCTTTGCCGCCAAGAGGAAGTGAAGCTTCTGGTAATTTTCAATCGGCGACTCGCTGCATCTATTTTCTTGACCGGGAAGGATTTGTTTGGTCTACTGCGGGCCCCGTGAGAAGTCCTGGGATAGGGCGAGTTTCCGCGATTGACGCGTGCGCAAGCTATGGGGACGGAGGTAAGTCTGACCTGGAGTTGCGTAAGGTTTCCTCGCCAGTCCTAGTGGCTGTAGGGGAAGGAGGATGGGCGTGGAAGGGTGGGCAATTCGGCGAAGAGTGGTCGGAGCTCACTATATTCGGGGGAAGGCTTGAGGTTGAAGCAATCGCATGCGTCGCCCTAGAGTCAAATCGAGTTGAGCTCTTTTCGCTAAATAGCAATGGGGAGATTACGTGGGGTGCGATCGTCAAGGGGCCTCGCGGGCGCGAGTATGATGGCGGTAAAGTTTCTCCAATCGGGGAGTATACTGCACTGCTTGCTCCGGAGACTATTGTGGCGCCGGCGGGTGTTGTCACGGCTATTGCAGCCTGTCATCTGATGCCTGGGTGTGGCGCGATAATTGCGGCTACCGCTGATGGAAAGATGTATCAAGCCATATTTAATTCCGATCCGGGGGCCATTGGCCAATGGATGCCGATCGTCTTGCCCTGACTGGCGGGCGATCCGGCGGAGGCGGTCCGGGAGAGCGCCTCAACCATCGATGTTTCGGATTCGCTAGGCGAGACGGTTATTTTCTGAAATGATTCTTTTCAGACCAGCTTAGACCTGGGCTGTCGGCTTGGCCTTGCGCTGACAGCCGATTCCCGAACAACGGATCGAGAGGTGCAGGCGGTGGATCTGCAAATCCGCGTCTATGGCGGGACGGTCGACGACTATGTCGCGCTGGCCGACTACCTGAACGGCAGCCGCGACTTCCGCGGTCGGGTCCGCCAGGTGTCGGGTCCGCCCGCAGACGGGAAGCTCGGCTCTGGCGTAGTCGAGATGCTCACGGTCGCGGTTGGCTCCGGTGGGCTCGGCGTCGCTCTTAGCGCGTCCCTTAACAGATGGCTAGAGACCCGGCGGCCGGACGTTACCGTTGAGATTACTGAGACCTCTAAGAAGCGCACCTGGACGCTGATCGCTCAAGACACGAACTCTGAGGCACTGAAGCTGATCCGCGACATCCTACTTGACCCCGATGAGGACTGAACCCATCATCCCGCCCGGCTCCCGGGCGGTCCTGATCGGCGTACCCAATTACCAGGACGTCAATTACTTGTCTTACCCTGCCGTCGGCAACAATGTCGATGGCATGTACGAGTTGCTGGTCGAATCCGGGTTGTGCGGTTGGCGGGAGGAACAGGTCAGCAAGATAATCGACCCTACCAACGCCAGTCGACTCCTTCTCCAGTTGCTACGGCTGGCGCGTTCTACCACAGGAGTGCTGCTGCTGTACTTCGCTGGCCACGGCGTCGTGTCCGAGCAGGGCGAACTGTGCCTGGCCATCTCCGACACGGACGACTCCGCCCGGGACGCGACCGGCTTGGAGTACAGCAAGATCAGGAGAATGCTGTACAGCGGCACTACCGCCACCACCAGGATCGTCATCCTGGACTCCTGCTTCTCCGGGCGCGCCCTAGGCCTGGGCTCTGCCGACCAGGCACAACTCGCGGATCTTAGCGAGGCCCCTGGCACTTATACTCTCACCGCCGCCGACGAACTCGCCAACGCCTCGTCCGACACCGGAGGTGCCCCGCGCACTGCATTCACCGGCGAACTGCTAGACCTGCTGACCCGCGACGGAATCCCCGATGGTCCTAGCGGCCTGACACTTGGCGGAATCTACCCGCACCTGCGCAACCGACTCAACTCCAAAGGCCTGCCTCGCCCCAATCAGCGGGCTGACGACCACTCGGCTGCCTTTGTATTTGCCAGGAATGCCGCAGTGCCATCCACGCCGGCGCAGCTCTCTACGATGTCCGAAATGGCCCAGCCGACCCTGGACGCCGAGCAGGCAGGACCGAACTACGTTCTGATGGTCTGGCGGAGGACAGGGCGCGTCTGGAGCGACCTGAATGACCGCCTGTTCGGAGAAACCGGCCAGGGCGAGGATGTCCAGTTTGCTGCAGACCGCATGATATGGCCTGTCGCGGATTGGCGAGCACCCAATTTGAAAGCCCTGGCCATCATCATTGATGGAAAAGTCGAACGCATACGCGAGGTTTATGGCGTCGATAGGGCGGCGACCGTGGATACATCTAACGTCGCCCTGCGCATCAGCCCGCCTCTGGAGCCAGACGAGATCACGGCGCGCCTGCCGGCGCTGCCTATCAGGCTGGGCGATGAGTGGCCTGCGGTACGAGGCAGGTACATGAAATACCTGAACTTCTGACGAGATCGGCGGGTGAGCGCGCCGTAGCAGCGAGGACTTATAGCGGAACGCGACGTTGTCTTGAGCCACGCTTGAAGTCAGCCGCCGTCGTACAGCCGATCAATGCCGATGAGCTCCACGCCGGGGCGGACGACAGCCTCATCGGCCACGCCTGCGGTGAAGCCAGCCCGGCTGAACAGCAGGAGCTTCGGCGGCTGGTCGACGCGCTGGCTTGGCAGCAGGCCTCGCAGGTGCTCAAGCCGTCGGAGCTGATCCACACCAAGCCCCCGGTACGCCGCGTACGCCGCTCCCAGATCGGCCAGGTTCTGCGCCTCGGTCTGCTGCGGCGCCCCGAACATGAACCCGCCGGTCTCCAGCGCCAGCAGCTCGAGCAGTAGCGTCCTGCCCTGCCGCCGCCCGTAGACAAGCCCGAGCGTCGCCCCGAGCTCATCCGAGCTTGCGAACTCCGACAGCTCCGCCCACTCGACGTCCCGGTCGAACAAGTGATCCGGCTTTGGCCACACAACGGTCTGCTCGAACGGACCGTGTCCTCCACCTCTACCGTGAGCATTCGCCAAGAAGGATCGGCCCCGGGCCGCCGCCTCCTCGTACGCTGTGGCGCGTTGCAGGTCGTCCTGCTGACCCGCGACAGCCCCAGCGCCTCGAGGCAGTACGCGACCGTCGGCTCGTCCACAGCCTCGGGCGCCAGCGGCCGTTTCGTCCTCAGTCCAGGCAGAACTCGTTGCCCTCGGGGTCGCTCATCACGATGAAGCCGGCGCTCATCGGGGGAGCGGGTTCGTAGCGGCGTACCCGCGTCGCCCCCAGCGCGACGAGCCGGCCGCACTCGGTCTCCAGCGCCGCCATCCGCTCCTGTCCCTGCAGTCCGGGAGCCGCGCGGACGTCGAGGTGGATGCGGTTCTTGGTGACCTTGCCCTCTGGCACCTGCTGGAAGAACAGCCGCGGCCCGTGCCCATCCGGATCCTCGAGGGCCGATCTCGTGTTGCGCTGCTCCTCCGGTACGCCGACCCGATCGAGGAAGTCGTCCCACGCTGCCAGCGGGTCAGCGCCCTGGGGCAGATCAACCCCGGGCGGCCCCGGATGAACGTAGCCCAGTGCATCGCGCCAGAAGGACGACAGCGCCTGCGGGTCGTGGGCGTCGAAGGTGACCTGGATGTGGCGGCTCATTAGCCTGCTCCCTTCGTAGCGAGCTTCGCTTACCAAGCATTCTTCCGGATATTGAAATTCTGGCGGCTAGTGTTTCGGGGTGTGAGTGGGCATTCCATGCTGCCGCCGGATCAGTACGTGGCGTCGCTGGCGCGCAAGCGGATGGCGGCGACCGCGTTCTTCCGGGACGGTGAGGGCCGGGTGCTCCTGGTGAACCCGGTTTACAAGGAGACGTGGGACCTTCCCGGCGGGGCCGTCGAGGCGGAGGAGTCGCCGCACGCCGCGTGCCGCCGGGAGGTCGCCGAGGAACTCGGGCTGGACCGGCCGCCGGGGCGTGTGCTCGCCGTTGACTGGGTTCCCTCGCGCCCGCAGCGCCCTGAGGGCCTGGTCGTGGTCTACGACGGTGGCGTCTTGTCCGAGGCGGAGATCGGGGAAATCGTGCTCGCGGACGGGGAGCTTTCTGAGTTCGCGTTCGTCGCCCGGGATGAGGTCGCGGGGTTGGTGAGGCCGCTGCTGGCGCGGCGGGTGGCGTCGTGCCTGGACGCGGTGGCGGCGGGCAGTGTCGCCGCGCTGGAGAACGGCGACCCTGCCGCCTGACCGTCATTCTGTGGGGCAGCCTCTCTTCAACGGGAACGCCGATGGCGATGTGCGGACCAGTCTCGTGCTGACTGAGCCATCCTCCTCGTCCAAGCGCTCTGGTTCGCTTGGGCGATCTCTTCCCACAAGCGGGCGCTGGCGTCAGCGAATAGGGAGATGTGAGCTGGGTCCGCATCGGCGAACGCGGGAAGGCGGGCGGCCTGTCGTTCAGCCTCGACGGCAGTGTGGCCGCCGGCGGCCATGAGGCGCAGTAGCCAGCAGGCGGGGTCGATCCAGGCGGCGCCGAGGGTCGGCCAGGCCCAGTCGATCAGCCAGGCTCGGCCGGGCGCGATGAGCACGTTGTCCGGCGCCCAGTCGGTGTGGGTAAGCGCATGCCCGGCAAAGACCACGGCGTCGACGGGATCTTCGACGTAGGGTTTCCACCGGTCTTCGGCGCGCTTAAGTGGGCCGGGATCAGCGGGCACTTCGATATCGCCGAGGACGGTCATGAGCTGAACGAGCTGGTCTAGGTCGGGGGATCCCGTGCGGTAATCGGCATGCCGGCCTGGGGCGTACCGATAGCCCAAGACGTTCCACCCGACATCGTCGAAGTGCCACAGCAGAGCCGGGGATACCGCGGTGACAAGCGGGGATACCGCAGCTTCGCGGTCCTGCGTCGTGACCTTCCGGTGCCCCGACGGCAGGCCCTTCACGAAGACCTGTCCTTCCGGCGTGCCGATGACGGCGGCGAGCGGCGAGTTCTGCCCGGCGGTCATGGTGCGGGCGCCGCTGATCGGCCCGGTGCGGGCCTCGATCGCCTCCTTGAGCTGCGTGGGCAGGTCTTCCCAGGCGATGCGCTGTTCCACGAGACTCCTCAATGCCGTGTCCGGAGGGGACCCGGGTAGCAGGTCGGGTCCCTGCGCGGCGGGCGTCAGTGCGAGTTGTCGCTGGACGGGCTGCAGGCGCACATCATCGGAGCCTAACGGTCTCGGCGACGACCCGACGGCGTACGAATAGGAGGGCTCAGCGGTCTGGGGTCCGACGTGGGCAAGGCCGGTAGTTACGGTTTGTCGCCGGGTCTCGAGGGTGGCTGGCGGTGTCGGGGCGTGCTGGCGCCCGCGGCCGGGGTGGTGCTTTTCCGGTCGCGGGCGTCGGGTTGAGGGCGGGGGGTGTCAGCCGGTGGGTTGAGTTGCGGGGGGTGGTCCGTGGCTGCGGAGGATTGTTTTGCCGTCGGGGCTGGTGGCGCGGGTGGATCCGTCGGGCAGGAGCTCGAGGTTCCAGCCCATCCGGTGCACGCAGACGTCGTGATGAAACTGGCACAACATCACGCAATCGACGCTGCTGGTCTTGCCGCCGTGCCGTTTGTGCTTCACGTGGTGGACGTCGCAGCTTGCGGGCCTTCGGTTGCAGCCGGGCCAGGCGCAGCCCTTGTCGCGGGCGATGACGGCCTTGCGGATGTAGTCGGGGATGGTATCGGCGTAGCCGATGTCGAGGATCGCGCTCTTGCTGTTCAGCGGCTTACCGAGGAGGCTGCGGCGCAGCGCCGAGGCGAGGGCGCCGGGGCCGGACACGAACCGGATGGCGCGCCTTGCGAGGGCGTACTGCAGGGCCTCCCACGCCTCGGGCGGCAGCGGGGTCCCCGGCGCGCCGCCGGCGTGGCTGTAGGCCTCGGTCACCAGGCCGATCATCTCGCCGATGAGGTCCCAGTCGGGGGCGCCGGTCACGACCGGGACGATGAGGGCATCGCAGGAGATCGCCTCGGCGTCCTTGCCCGCCAGGTAGCCGTGCTCCCCGGCCCTCGCCCGGAGCCAGGTGTCCTCGATCACGGACGCGCCGTCCATGGCGAGCAGGTCGCGGAGGGGGATGGTGACGTCGACGCGGGTGTCGGCGCCGGCCCGATCGGGGACCATTTTCGCGCGGATGAGGAGCTCGCAGGCCTCCTGGAGGGCGTCGTGGTAGCGCTGCCCGGCGGTGCGGAAGTCCTCCGGCCCGCGGCTCTTGCCGAGCGCCTCGATGACCGCGGTGACGGCGGCCGCGCACTCGGGGGTCAGGTCGCCCCGGATGCGCCCCGCCCCGTCCATCGTCGTCTCGAGGTACAGGTACCGGTCGCCGAATCCCCGCCCGCGGGGGTCCTCGTCCGGGTCGGGCTCCTGGGCGCGCCAGGCCTCGTAGGCGGCCTGGGCGATGAGCTTGAGGTCGTCGAGGTCCGCCCCGGCGGCGGCGGCCTCGACGAGGATCTTGTCGGCCTCGGCCTGAAGTTCGTCGTGGTCGATGCGGCCGGTCCAGCCGGCGATCTCCTTCGCCCACGAGATCGTGAGCGCCCCGGTGGCCGTCGCGGTGTCGAGCGACGGGTGGCGGGCGAGGAGGCGCATCTGCCGGACGGCGGCCCTGGCGTCCTTGGGCCCGAGCCGGTTCCTGGCCGCGAGCCAGGCGGCAGCTGGTGGCGTACCCGTCGGCGTCGTGCCCGTAATCGGCGTCGAACCGCCGCAGCAGGCCGTTGTGGGCCGCGCCGAGCAGCGAGGCGATCACCCCGAGCCGCTCCAGCGCCTCGCCCCGGGCGGGTCCGTCGAGGTCAGTGGCGGCCGGGGAGTTGAGGTACGCGCCGAGGGCCTCGCCGACCCGCAGCGCGTCGTCGACGCTGGCGAACGCCCGGCCGGGGGCGGCCAGGGCGCATCCCGCCCCGTCTGGCGTGCACATCATGAACCACCCCCTCCCGCTGGATTCTGCGCGGCGGCTGGTGTGCTGGGCGGCCACCGCGGATGCGCCTGGCGTCTTAGTCGCGCGGGCTGCCTGCCTCTGCCTACAGATTACCCGTTCGGCCTATGTTAATCAAATAAAAACTCATGATCATTTTTTCGATTTCTGTCGGCTACGCCATCGACGGTTAATAGTGGGAGGATAGAGTCAGCCGGGACCGTTCGATAAAACGGGTTTGATTTGCGATTCTGGGAGGCTCGGGTACCCACCCGTTTACCTGTGGGTGTCCTGAGCCCAACAGGCGAGTACCGGCCGGTTCTTGCGGGCGACACGCCCGAGGGCTCGCAGTGACCGGCAGGCAGGCGGCGCCGCCGGGAATGGAGGCCGAGATGGGGATCTCGCCTCCCGAGACGTCGGTGGCGGGATCGAGCGCCACGATCCGCGGCAGCCCTCCGTCCAGGAAAGTGACCGTGACGCGGTCGGATCCGGGCACCGGCGCGCAGTCGTCAAGGGGAATGACGAAGGAAGCGCGCCCGACGTACCACCACAGCCGCCGCCGATGGCCGGGGTTTTTGCGCAACACACGTTATGTATCCTGCCCCAGACCGCCAAGCTTCGCGCAACACTTGTTACGCAAACAGTAGACTGGCCCCCATGCCGAAGGTCGTCGATCACGCCGCGCGCAGAGCCGAGCTCGTCGACGCCGCGTGGCGCGTCATCGCTGACGAAGGTCTCGAGGCCGCGACCGTCCGGCGGATCGCCCAGGCCGCCGGGTGCACCACCGGGCTGGTAACGCACTACTTCGACACCAAAGACGACATGCTCGTCGCCGCGTTGCGCGAGGTGCACAGCCGGGCCGGCCAGCGCATGATCCGCCACCTCGGCGGAGCCGACATCGAGGCCGTCTTGCTCGCGGTCATCCTCGACGCGCTCCCCATGGACCAAGACCGGCAGCTCGAGTGGAAGGTGTGGCTGGCGTTCTGGGGCCGCGCCGCCGCCGAAGAGCGGCTCCGACAAGAACAACAACGCCGCTACGCCGAGTGGCGCGGCCTGCTGGGCAAGCTCATCCGGCAAGCACGCCCCCACGACACCCCGGCCGACCGGCGCACGACGGTCGACCTGATCGCAGGAGCGATCGACGGACTGGGAATCCAGGCCACCCTCGAGCCCGCCAAATTCACCAACGCGCGCCAGCGAAGGGCCGCCACCGCGATCGCCCGATCAGCTCGGCCGTGATGACCAGCGAGCGCCGTCACGGGGAGGCGGGCACCTCGAGCCACAGTCCGCCGTTCAGGTTGACGTGGTTGCCTGAGGCCTGACCGGGAGCCGTGTCGCCGATGTAGGTGTACAGCGGGTGCCCGTCGTAGGTGAGCTGGGTCGAGCCGTCGGTCCGCTTGATCGTGCCGGTCTTCCCCGGCAGGCCCGAACCGGCCGAGGAGGTGCCGATCACCGGAGGCCAGTAGGCAGCGCAGGTTCCGTAGCACTTCGACGTGGTCGGTGTGTCGGGCGCGAACGAGTAGAGCGTGAAGCCCTTGCCGTTGGTCACGACCGTCGTCCCGTCGATCGTCCCGGTCTTCAGGACCGTATCGGCGCTGGCGGCGACTGGTGCCGACCCGGCCGCGTTGCCAACCGCGACCCCGAGCAGCACCACCGCCGCGACCCCCAGCGCCGCGGCCGCCACCCGGGCCGTCCGGGCGACCGGCTCTGTGATCTGACCGGGGAATCCCGGCGACGCCGCCGGGGCCCCCGCCGCGCCCGCCTCCGGAACCGGAGCGAGCACGAGCGCGGCCAGCACCGCGAAGGCCACCACCTCCACAACGCCCGCCACAATGCCGGCCGTCGTGCGGACCTCCTTGAACCCAAACAATCCGATCCAGATCGACAGCAGGTACCCGCCGAGCGTGGCCAGCGCGAAGCCCGCTCCCGCAGCGGCAGCGAGCCGGCTGGGGATGACGAGCCGACTGGGGATGACGAGTACCGCCAGCCCGAGGGCGAAGGCGGCGATCACCTGCAGCAGGAACAGCCAGCCGATCGTCGGGATCGTCCGGTAGCCGGTCAGGTACAGGTCCAGATGGATCGCCGCGGTCGCGATCAGCAGACCCGACCCCGCCACGCGCAGGATGATCTGCAGCCAGCTGTCCCGTCGTGTCATCGCCGCTAGTAGCCTCCGCCGCCGGAGCCCGCCGAGGCACTGCTGGCCGGCGCTGCGGCACCGGAGGCAGGCACTTCGTGCCACAGTCCGCCGAACGCGTTGACACCGTTACCGCTGGCAGTCCCGGGGGCGGTGTCGCCGGTGAAAGTGTAAAGCGGGTGCCCGCTGAAGACGAGCTGGGTCGTGCCGTCGGGTCGCTTGATCGAGGTGTACGGGCTCGTGACCGTCGCGGTCGCCGGCTGCGGCGGCCAGGCCGTCGCGCACGCCCCGCTGCACGCCGACTTGGTGGCCGTGTCGGGCGCGAACGAGTAGAGCGTGAAGCCCTTGGCGTTCGTCAGGACGGTCACGCCGCCGATACTCGCGGTCTTCAGGCCCTCGGCGGTCGCCGCAGCGGCGCCGGAGGTGGACCCGCCGCCCGCCGCCGCGCTGCTGGTGGCTGGCGCGCTGGTGGCTGGCGCACTGGTGGCCGGCGCGCTGCTGGGCGCACTGCTCGATGAGCTGCTGCTAGAGCTGCACGCGGCCAGGGCCGCAAGGCCTGCCGCGACAGCCGGGACCACCAGCAGCCCCCGCCGGCGACGGTTGGGTATTTTCAGCCTGTCATGTGATGCAATCATGTCTTTCCCCTCGTTTCTCCCTGGTTGTCAGCCTTTCTCCCTGCGCTATGGCGACCCCTGTCTGGGTGCGGAACGACGCTGACGAGTCCGCCTTGCAGTCGACCGTACGGGCGGCGTTGGGCGCCGCCCTGCGCGGCGCGAGAGGCGGTCTCTGCGCGGCGCTGACCGTTACGCACGCGTCAGCGCTGGAGTCCCGAGTCACCGGTGATCTCCAGTTGCCCTATGCCTGGCAGGCAGTCAGTCCGTGCGGTGGCCGCTGCTGCCGGCGACTAAGGCCGCGACGACTGCGCACCACCAGACCTACCCAGACCGCCTTCTGAGTACGCGCACTCAGGCCCGGGACGTGGTCCGCGTGCGAACTTGTTCCGGTGCTGCTTACCGAGACGCCGCGCCCGCGCCGCCGGACGACCCGTCGCCGCGACCGCCTCTACCGCCTGGCCACAAGGCTGCTCTCGGTCGCCTTGCTCCCGTTGGCGTTCGCAAGGGCGCCGCGCAAAGCCCGCCACACCGCCTGCCAGTGGGCGCTGGCGACGCGCTTCCCGGCCGAGAACCTAGACGGCCTCACCCCGGCCACCCGGGCTGCCTTCGAAGCCGCGCGGACCGAGGCGCTATGGCACCACGGCGAGCTGATCGGCCTGACCGACGGCTACCGCGACGCGCACGCCCAGGCCCGCCTGTTCGCCAACGCGGTGCGCAAAACCGGCTCGATCACGCGAGCCAGGAACTGGACGCTGCCGCCGCACGAGTCGAGCCACGTGGCCGGCATCGCGCTCGACGTCCGGCCGTTCGAAGGCGCCCGCTGGCTCGAGCAACACGGGCCGAGGCACCACCTCTACCGCGTGTACGACAACGAGTGGTGGCACTTCGAGTACCGGCCGGACGGCCGCCCGCCGCGTCGGCCGAATCCCGGGGCGTCAGTCACGCCAGGGCCCTGCGCGATCCTGGAAGATGCGGGATGATTCCGGCCATGAGCGTGATGGCGGCCCGGTTCACGTCCGCTCGCCCTACCGTCCCGGCCTTGCGGTGGCTGCCGCTCGCGCTGGCCGCCGCGGCCGGCTGCCTCTTCCTCGTCGTGGCCGCGTCGCCGCCGGAGCAGTCCCAGGTACCGCCGTTCCTTGCCAACCCTTTTGCCGCCGACTTCGCTCCGGGCGTGTCCCTGCAGGGGATCGACGGCTGGCAGGGCCTGCTGTTCATGGCGGCGCCGGTGGCCGTCACAGCGGTCGGGCTCTGCCTGGTCCGATGGTGGCCGTACCTGCTCACGGCGGCCGGGCTGATGGCCGTGCCCGGCGTTATCGATGAGTGGATCTTCAACACCGGGTATCCGTGGGCGGTCGGGTACGTCCTCACGATGCTGCCCACCTTCGCCTACATCCTCGCGATCATCGCGGTGCTGGCCTGCGCCCAGGGCCTGTATCGCGTCTCGCTCGCCTGGAGCGCGGTCGTGGTGGCGCTGGCCCTCGGCGCCCGGCTGACGGGTTCCGCGATGATGGCCGGGTTCAGCTGGGAGCTCGGTTCCCACCACCCCGCCGCCTGGCACACCGCGCTGCTCGCCGCAGGCCTGGTCGCGCTCGTCCCCGCGATCCGGCACTACCGGAAGGGTGACCCGGAGGCCGTCGGCCCGGCCGGCGGCCGACCAGGCCGACGAGCTCGCCTGATCGTGGCGGGCGCGCTGGCCGTGCTCGTGCCGTTCCTGCTGGCGCTGCTCACCATGACGGAGATGGCGAGCCTGCTCGGGACCACCTGGTACACGCTGTACCGGCACAAGGACGCGTACGGCGACGCGATTGGCGTGGTCGCCGTGGTCGCGGTGGCCGTGCTGGCGCTGGTGGCCGGCCGATGGGCGCTGGCCGGGACCCTCACCGCCGCCGTGGCCCAGATCGCGACGGTGCTGCCGGCCACCATCGCGTTCGAGGCGCTGCCCGCCGATGATCCGCTGCGCTTGCTGGCCGCGTTGTCGGGGGTGGCGCTCGGCGCGCTGATCGCCGGCGTCCGCTGGCGCGTCCCGGTCGCGGCCGCCCTCGCCGTGCTCACCGCGCTGACTCTGTTCATCGCCTACGACGCGACCACCGAGGACCCGGAGAAGCTGGTCGCCCAGCACGTCGCGATCCCCGCGGCGGCGATCCTCATCCTCTGCGCGGCCGTCGCCGGCGCGGTAACCGGCGCGACCGCCCCGGCGCTGGCCGCCCACGGCGCCCTGCCGGTCGTGCTCGGCCCGCTGGTCGGGGTCCTCGCGGTCGGCGGCCTGCAGGCCGTCCAGGTGACCCAGGAGTCCGGCCCGGCCGGGACGCCGTACGACGTAATCCCGTCCGCCTTTCTGTTCCTGGTGGCCGGCCTGGCGATCAGCGGCCTCGGCCTGGCGCGGCTGCTGACCGCTCGCAGCGCCGAACGCAAGCACGCCGAGCAGATCAGGCGGGAGTCGGCCGCCGCCGAGCGGGACCGCCTCGGCCGCTCGATCCACGACGGCGTGCTGCAGGTGCTGGCGCTGGTCCAGCGCGAAGGGCAGGACCTCGGCGGGCACGCCGGCGCGCTCGCCGCGCTGGCCGGGCAGCAGGAGGTCGCGCTGCGCTCCCTGCTCGCCAGCGAAGCCAACGACGCCGGCAACGCCGGCCATGCCAGCGCGGCCACCGACCTACGCGGTCCGCTGCAGGCGCTGACCGGCCCGGCGGTCGAGGTCGCCACCCCCGCCCAGCCGGTGCAGCTGCCGTCCGCCGTCGCCGAGGAGGTGGTCGCGGCGGTCAAGGCCGCCCTCGACAACGTCCGCAGGCACGCCGGCCCCGATGCCTGCGCCTGGATCCTCCTCGAGGAAGAACGCGACGGCGTTCGCGTCACCGTCCGCGACGACGGCGTCGGCTTCCCGCCCGAGCGCCCGGCCGAGGCCGCCGAGGCGGGCCGCCTGGGGATCGCCCAGTCGATGCGCGGCCGGATCGCCGACTGCGGCGGAACGACGACCATCGACACCCGCCCGGGTCAGGGCACCGAGGTCGAGTTCTGGATACCCCGCGCGCCGCAGGCCCGCCGGTGAACGTCGAAGCCGCGGACATCGAACCGGCCATCCCGGTGCGCGTGATGGTGGTAGACGACCATCCCATCTGGAGGGAAGCAGTCGCCCGCGACCTGGCCGAGGCCGGCTACGACGTGACGGCGGTGATCGGCGAAGGAGCCCAGGCGATCCGCGTCGCGCCGGCCGCAAGGCCCGATGTCGTCATCCTCGACCTCACGCTGCCAGATCTCTCGGGGGTAGAGGTCGTTCGCCGCCTGGTCGCCATCGACCCGACCGTCCGCGTGCTGATGCTGTCGGCCAGCGGGGACCAGCAGGACGTGCTCGACGCGCTCAAGGCCGGCGCCCTCGGCTACCTGGTCAAATCCGCCAAGCCCGCCGACCTCATCAAAGCGGTCGCGCGCACCGCCGCCGGCGAGCCGGTGTTCACCGTCGGCACGGCCGGCCTCGTGCTGGGGAGTACCGCCGGCTGGCCGCCGTGCCCGCCCCGCCCGCCGACACCCCCCGCCTCACCGCCCGCGAGACCGAGGTATTGCGCCTGGTCGCCAAGGGCCTCTCCTACAAGCAGATCGCGGAACGGCTCGTCGTGTCGCACCGGACCGTGCAGAACCACGTCCAGAACTCCCTCGGCAAACTGCATCTCCACAACCGGGTCGAGCTGACCCGCTACGCCATCGAGCAGGGCTTCGACCGCGACACCTAACCCCGACACCCACAAGTCAAACCCGCCAACCCATCATCTCGAACGGACCGTGCCCTCCGCGCCCACGGCCAGCCCCCAACCGCGCCCGAGGAGGGTGGACGCGGTGGCGGCGGGCGCGGTCGCCGCGCTGGAGAACGGCGGCCCGGCCAAAACCCCGTGCGGACCGCAGGCGGGCGCTGCACCATAGCCAGATGGCGGAAGTTCCCGAACTGCGCAGTGACCGCATCATCCTCAACGCGCACGTCGACAACGAGGCCGCGGAGCACGCCGCCGGCGAGGACACGGAAACCGCGCGCCGCTTCGGCTGGTGGCCGGCGTGCTCGACGGAGGAAACGGTTCGGGACGCCTACGCGAACTGGGCAGAGAACTGGCACGACGACGGCCCGGTCAGGGCGTTCGCGGCCCGTGAGCCACGATCGGGCGCCCTCGTCGGCGGCTGCGAGCTGCGCATCGGCCCCGACGGCACCGGGGAAGTGTCCTACTGGACCCACGCGGGCCAGCGAGGCCGTGGATACGCGCGCAACGCCCTGGCCCTGCTCGTCCACTACGCGGCCTCGATCGACGTCACCCGCCTGGAAGCGAACATCGCCATCGACAACCACGCCTCCAGGCGCGTCGCCGAAGCCGCCGGCTTCACCCAGACGAGCACCCTCACCGACGTCGGCGGAATTGAAATGATCCGCTACACGCGCGACGCCTCCGCTGACAAGGCAGATCCCGTCTCCGGCTGACCCGCTTGAACCCGGTGCATATGGCGTCCGGTCATGCCTGCGGAGGCGACTGCGGCGTAGTGCCGATCTGCCGCCATGCGGTTGGCGCTTCAGTCGTCCGTCGGTGGTCGCCGCACGACGGGCCTGCTTGGCGGCCGGCACTCCCTGGACACGGTGCCGGCGTTCGGCCAGGATTGCTGCATGCCCGGATCAGCGTTCGTTTCGGCGGTCAACGCCGTAAACTGGTCCGCTCTGCGAAGCACCTACGAGTCGGGAGAGATCGTCCGCGACATCGTGCTGCGCCTCGGGTCACCTGACCCGGCCGAGGTGAAGTGGGCCTGGGAGCAGATTGGCGAGACCGTGCTGCAGCACCAAGGCACGGTCTACCCCGCCACCGCGTCGGCAGCGCCCTTTCTCTGCCAGCTGGCGCTGGATGCGGCGACGCCGTGGCCGGCGCAGCTGACCACCGAGCTGGCCTTCCTGTCGTTGGGCGATGACGAGCCTTTCGCGCCGGCCGGCACCGCCCACGCGGTTCGCGACGGGATCCGGTCCAGCATCGGACAGCTCCTCGGCCTGTGGGGAACCGCTGATGCGGGCCTGGATATGGCGCTGGTCGCGGTATCGCTGGCGTTCCCGGAACGGGCGGCAGCCGTCACGCCGCGCATACGGGACTGGTTCACCCGTTCCGAGCCGCCGCTTCGCACGGCGCTCGGCCTGGCTCTCGCCGTCCATGGCGCAACCGACGACGCCGTCAGCCAGGTCGTCTCAGACGAGGTCGAACAAGACGCCCGATCGGCCGCCCACGTCCGCCGCCGCCGCACCCCCGGCGGTCCTTATGTCTCCGGGCTCGACCTGGGGCCCACCGTATACAGCCCGGTGCTTGGCGCCACCCATCTCGCCGCGCGCCTGCGGGCCGGAGACGACCCAGAGAACGATGCGTTCAGCTGCGTCTACAGCCTCCTGCTCAACTTGATGGGCTACGGCGGGAACCTAATCGACCACCCCTGCTAGCGCGGGCCCAAAGGCCATCGTCCAATTTGGTAACGCCGAGCGGACCCGTTCCCTCAGTGCCATCGGCATGAGGTCGTCCTGCCCCCAGTCCTTGAGGAGGGCTTCGAGGGTGCGGGTGCCGGGGACGGCGGGGTCACGCAGGCACGCTTCGAGAGCGGACAGGCCGCCGTCCAGTTGGGCAGCGGCGACGATCGCGGAGCGGACCTCGCTCTCAGTGCCGGTGCACTCAAAGGGCTTATCGCCATCCAGTCCGGCCATCGCGAGGTAAAGGCCGGACAACTCCGGGTTGGCGAGCATGTCGCCGCCTGCCTTGGCAATGGCAGTCTCGCGTCCGATCAGGGCGGTCGTCGCGAGGAATACCCACGCGCATTTCGCGCACTGGAGGCACCAGCCGCGGCCCTTGAGCTTGTTGCAGCTCTGGGTCTGGAAGTACTCGTCCATGTGCGGCGCGAGGGAGCGGATGATCTGGAGCTCGTACAAAGGGCGCAGTGGCGAACAATAGGACGGGCCACCGGGCAGCCAGCGGGCCGCGTACTCCTGCAGGGCTTGCTCGTACTCGGCGCTCTTGGTCCACTGGTGGTTCACCGGCCGCCCGCGGTACTCCGAGACGTTCGGCTCGTCGTCGCTTCGTGAGTTACCAGCAACGATCACATCGTTGCCCCGCAGATACCCGGTCAGCATCGCTGCCAGCGCCAGGTACGCCGAGTAGGGCGTGTGCCCGTTCAGGAACTCGCCCGTGTCGTTCATCGACAGCAGCTCGGGCAGCATCGATCGGTGAGCTTCCGTGATCCGCCCGCCGTCGGCCAGCGACCGGGCGAGCGTCCGCTGCGACTGGGTGGGGTTGTAGAGGAGGAAGTCGACCGGGCCGTCCTTGAGCGCGTACGTGAGCGCCAGGGAATCCTTGCCGCCGGAGAACATCACCAGCGGCCGGGCTGCGCTCACCTGGCTGCCCAAGGGAGTCAGGTCTCCGGTGGGCAGACCCGGCGCGGCAGCGATGCGCAGGAAGCCGGGCGCGGTGAAATCGACACCGTTGCGGTAGAGGAACTCGCCCATCGCCGGGATCCAGAACTTCTCCCACCACGCGATCTCGGCCGGGTCGGCGGCACCGATCCCGATCTCGATGACGGGGGAGACGGTCGCCTTCCAGTAGGAGGCGGCCTCCACGATGGCCAGGGCCCGGATGATCCGCTGCGCGGCCGGGTCGGTCACGCGCGCTGCCTCGTCCGGGCGCAGGCCGGAGAACTCCACCGACGGGCGAAAAGTCCGGCCGCCAACCGTGAACGTGAACGTCACCTGCACCGTTCCGCCGTCGGCGTGAGCGTCCGCGGACTGGATGCGGAATACCGGGTGGGCGTCCCGCAGCCGCCGGAGCTGCTCGTCACGGGCGGGATCGAGGCGAGTAGAGGCACGTGGCGACGCTACCAGCCGCCACTTCTACAGAGCCGCCTTCGTCGGCGACCCGCCGCGGAGCCGGTACTTCTCGTACCGCCGTCGGCACTGGCGGTCGACCGGCGAGCGCTATCTCCTGTTCGGCGACCGCGGATGCTGGATCTCTGTGATCGTGGCGGTGCCGGACGCAGGTCGGCGCTCGTGCATGGTGATCACGTCGCCGGGTGTCAGGTGGCGCCAGTTCGCCGGCGTGAGTGGGGCAAGTCTGATGGCGCCCCGTCCTCCCGGGCTAATGTCGGGAGCGGACTCAACCCAGATTATGGCGACGTGTAGATCAGCGCCGCTCTCCGGGCTGGGGTGGCAGAGGCCCCACATCGGTCGCAGTTGTCCAGTCCCCGGGACCGGCGTGCGACGACCGCCATCGCTTGGCGCGACGAGCTGTAGGTCTGCCCTGATGATGCCGTGGAGAGTCTCCCCTCCCCGCCACTGGCACCAAGCCGCATCGCTCCTGAGGAACATTTGCTGAGCGGCGTCGGCGAGAAGTTCCCAGAACTCGACGGTCTGCCATTGGATGCCGTCGAAGTCCTGCAGGATGCCGAGGGCGACGTCCCACTCGTGCTCACGAAGGTAGTCGCGGACGTCGTCGGCGGAAAGACCAGCGTTGCTGCTGGCACCGGGCGGGACAAGATCCGCTGCGCGGCGAAGCAGTTCGGAGACGTCCATAGACACATTGTCAGACGTGATCATCATTGCATGCGCCGCATGACAGCTCTCCGGGAACAGCCGCGATCGCCAAAGCACGGCGCGCTGGTTGCAGTAGTCGCGCGCGGAGCAAGACACCAGGGTGGCAGCAGCGCAGGCGGCCATGAAGATCCCAGCGGCGCTACTAATGTCCGCATCTCATTCGAGGTTGGTCTTGCCTAGCTGCGCACTAGGACGGCCCAACTCAGGCCGGACGACGGCCAGCTGGATCTGCCCAGCGGCGGCGGCCATGCCGAGCTCCCTAATGGTGGCTAGCTCTCTTACCCGGTGTGACAGTGGTCCCTGATGGAGGCGCACACGTAACCGCCGTTATGGCCGGGCTACGAGACACACGACGCTGATCAGATGAAGCGCGCAGATCGGGCCGATCTGGCCTCGCCGACCACAGGTCTGCCCCAAGGCGCGCGGCTCGTGCCGGTGAGTTGCCTCAGCCAGGCCCCGCCTATGCGCATCAGCCGCGGGAAGCGCAGCGTAACTGCGGTTCGGGTTACCGGCTGGCCTGAGCGGCCATGATGAACTTGAGGCCGCTGCCAGCGGCGAGGGGGAATCACGTGACGGACACACTGGAGCAGATCTGCGCCTTGCTGCATGAGGCGGGCGAGACCCACCATCGCGTTTTCCGGATCGTCGACGGAGCCGACGACGACTGGGCTTCCTGGTATGCCTGGTGGCTCATCAACCTGTCGGAGCTACCGGACCTGCTGGACGGCAAGCCAGTGCGAAGCGAGCTGACCTACCTGCTTGTCAGCCTCGACAAGCAATACACGGCCGAGGCACCAGGCGAACCTTGGGAGACCTACTACGCTAGCCGTATCCTGCGCCACTTCCGGCCATCAGGTGGCTGAGAGCGGCACCGCACACCATCGCGTTCGGCAGCGCGAACATCCGCAAATGCCGCCACGAGGGCTCAATGAGCCGACCACGTGAGCCAGAACTGGACCCTCTGTGCGCGGTGCATAGTCCACCTGGACGGCTGTTAGGAGGGACAGAGTCGGCGATCCGGCGCTCGGATCGGGGTTCTGCTGAGTTACGCACTGTAGTCGTTCAAGATTGCCGCTTCAGGGCCCCGCATCCGCAATTGTGGCGGACAGGCCCCGCTCCTGGACGGCCTCTGGCAGGGCTTCGGCCTCCTGCGGTGCTGACCTTCGGCTCTTACGCCGGTGCCCTGCCGGGGTAGACGCTAATGCTGATAGCGGCGTTTCCGGCTGGTCCGGAAGAGGGGGTGTCAGCAATGAGGCTGACTTGGAAAGACGCGGTCTCCACAGTGTTCATGGCGGCCATCGTCGTCATTTATGTCGCGTTCCTCAACTCAACCACCGCGTGGCTGATCTCCAGTGCCCGCGGCACCGCAGCCGCCGTGCTGGTCCTAGGTACCGTAGGCGGCTGCGCCATGAGCGCCGCAGCCGAGCAGTACCAGGACAGGCGGGCACGAGCCTACACGAGCTCCGCCAGCGTACTCGGCGCCATCGCGCTCGTCGCCGGGGTGACCGCGCTGATCACCGCGAGCACAGCTGCGCTTGCGATACTGGTCGTGGCCACGCTCGCATTGTGGCTGGCGGCAACGGTGCGGCACGCGCTCACCCCGTTGGCCGTTCCCGACGGTGGCCGTAACGCGCACGAGGTCATCCATCCCGAGGAGATCGGCCGCTGACCAGGCCGGCAACCACGGCCCGCCTGGCTGGAGCACCAGACAGGCGTGCTCCCTGACCGACCACGTCGTATTCCTTTGCGTGCCCGGCCATGCCGCACCCTTTCAGCGGCGGCCGATCACAGCGAAGCCGACTGCTGGCGGTCGCAAGTAACCCGCCCACCGGCGGCCATCGGTGACCGTCCGGAGGCGTCCCGCCCATCACCGGACATCACTCTTCGCCTGAGGTAGGCGCGCGAACCGCCGTTATGCATGGCTGCCGGTCGTCGGAGCATTCCAACCGGGCGTGCCCGAGTTGGATGATCTGCGCGCCGCGCTGACCGGGAGGCCGACGTCATTCGCGCATGCGTCGATGCCGTAGGGCCCGCCTGACACCGTAGACAATCGACACCGCAGTGCAACCAGGCCTTGGTGCTTCGCCCCACACAGACGTCTGGTTTCGGATTCGCAGAAGAGCTAGGACAATGGCGGCGTGCCGTTTGTCGCTGATGATCTGGGAGCGTGGCTCGTCGGCTTGCTCGCCGATGCGAGCCGCAAGAAGCTGACCACGCTGATCCTCGGGACTGAGCAGGAGCGTGCACTGCGCTCCGCGGCCACGGCGGCCGTCCAGCTCACCGCCAAGGAGCCGTGCGCTGAGGATGACGAGAAGGCGGATCAGTCGGCCATGGTGGTCAGCGAGGTATTCGCCGAGCCGATGCCAGACACGCCGCTGGCCGAGCATGCGACGGTGCTGGAATCTCTGCGGGCGGGCATCGCCACTCAACTGGCTGTGCTGGGTGACGGTGACATCACCACCGAGCCAGATTTCTCGTCGGAGGATGCGCTGGGAATACCCGCCGGAGTAGTAGCGGAGACCCTAACCGGTCACATCCTGAAGGAGATCCTCGTCCAAGGATCAAGAGGCGGGCCGCTGTTCCCGCTGGCCTCCCAGCTCAACGACGATGTAACGCACCTGCAGGGGCTGCGGCTTGAAGGCATGATCGGGCGTCTTGCCGAGGATGTGTAAAGAGCTCTTTCCCAGCTGGTCGTTGTCCGCACTGTCGAAGCGGCGCTTACTCGTCTGGCCCACTTGCCGCCCCCCGTGCAGGGGGTCTCGGGATGCGAGGACGAGAGGGCAGCGCTCGCCGAATTGTCATCCCGGAGCGTTGATGCGTTGATGGTACGGGATTTCTGCGGGAGACCGATGAGTTGGACGATCCGTTCGTGCTAACCATGGACGACGGATGATCTGGATCTCTGAATCGGTGCAGGGCGCCGCGGCTGCCTTTGTTGAGGCAGCCGCCAAGCACCCGGTGGGACGGCAGCGCATTACTGGCAATGTCCTTCGCTGTCAGTTCGCGCTGCCGCCCCAAGCGCCGTCAGTGCTACCTCGATGGCCCGGTGACGACGATGCCGAACGGCGCTGAGCCCGCCGGCAGAGATGTCGGCGAGGATGGCAGCTCGGTCAGGCTGCCGCCGCGGACCTTGAACCCGCTCACCTTGCCGGCTCCGGTGTCGACGACATAGAGGCTTGTGCCGTCCGGGCTGAGCCGGGCGTCCTCAGGCGCCAGGCCGGTCGGGAAGTTGAACACGGTGCTGCCCAGCAGGCGCAGCGAGCCGCCGGGGCTGATCGCATAGCTGGAGATGCTGGGAACTGCCGTGTTGACGGTGAAGAGGAAGCGTCCGTCGCGCGTGATCTCGACCCAGCAAGGCGCGGTCTGCAGGTCGGCGAACGGGGAGGCTCCGATGGACGTCAGCGTGCCGTCGGCTGCCACGCTGAAGGCCGAGACGGTACCTAGGTTGGCTCCGGCATGTGCGTTGGAGACGAACAGCTGGCTCGGGTTCGTGGGCCGGAACTCACTGCCGAAGGGGCCGGTGGCCTGGGCCGGGAACGGCGATCCTGGCGCGGGCGTCAGCAGGCCGCCGGACCCGACAGTGAACGTGACGATCTGCGAGCTGTCGACCAGCGTTCCCGCGAGCACGGCGCCAGTGGCGTTGAACAGGACGTCGCCGGGCAACGATCCGGAGGGCAGGGTGACCGTGGAGCCGGCAAGAGGTGTCAGCGCTCCCTTCGAGTTGATCGTGAAGCCGTTGAAGTTCGGGGTGCCGCTGGCGTTGGCGACGTAGACGAGGCTCCGGTGCACGGCGATGCTGACGGGCATGGTCCCGCCAGAGGAAACCGGGCTGCCGGCCAGGCTCAGCCCACCGCCGGACCCAATCGTCAGCACTGACACCTGATTGCTGCCGGCGTCGACGGCCAGCAGGTACCGGCCGTCGCCGGTCTGCTGGAGCGCGCCCTGCGATCCGATGCCCGACCCCGTGCCGGCACCGCCGGCCGGGAACGGCGAGCCGGGCAGCGGAGTCAGGCTGCCGTCGGGGTGTCGGAGGAAGCCGGCGATGGTGTTGGTGCCGGTCGTATTGTCGTTCACGTACACATATCCGTACCGATGACCATCCCCGGATCCGTGGCCGTCTCCGGCAGCGACTGCGGTCGCGCTCCCGGAGACGGCTATGGATCCGGCAACGCCCAGTCCGAGCAGCCCTGACGCTGCAATAATTCCCCTGATTAGTCTCATTTTCTTTGCCCTGTCCTGAAAGGTCGGGTTTTTCGCGGGCGCGCAGACTGCTCTTTCGCCCCGCCTTTGAAGTGCGACGGCGCAATATTATGGCGGCAGGAAGCGGTGGGCTACCCCTCGATGGCGTATCCGATCCCGCCCAATGGATAGGCTGGAATTAACCTAAGCAATCCATTCGGATTCGCCTCCATCGTTACATTTAGGCCGGTTTCATGACAGGGCGGATTTGCCGGGGAACCTCAGCGCGAAGCGCCGCGGTCTCGGGCACTCGCAGCACTGATCAAGGCCGAAGGGACGAACCGGAGAACGCCGGACGAAGGGAAACCAGGGGAAGGCGGGCGAAGGGGATGGGCCCGGCGGGCAAACGGGAAACCGGAGGAGGCCCGGAGGGAACCGGAGGACGTGAGGAGAGGCCCCAGACCACTCGGACCGGGGCCGTCGCTTTTACCGGGACGTACTGGGTTCAGCGATTTACCGGGAGTTCGGTTCTCCGGCAGGTCGGAGGGCCGAACCAGAACCCGGCTACTCGCTCTCGCGGGCCATGAACGTCGGATCGCCGCAGGTAACGGTCACGGCGGTCACGGGGCATGGCCCGCTCGGCGCATGCCTTGCCTCGTTCAAAGCGCGCACCAGCCCGGGCGCGGCTAATCTCGGCCCCGGCGCACCAGCAAAGCACGCAAGGTGGGATTACGACGCAGTTAGGACTGGCGCGGACCGCTGCACAACGCAGATCATCATCGTGACTTCATAGTCGTCCTGGACACCGATCCTGGGATGGGCGTCGTCTAGGGCGCCGAAGGAGCGCAGGAATGCGATGTGCTCCTCCAGTTCGTCCAGGGTCGCACCCTCGGCAAAGGCCCTCTGGAATTGGCGTGCATTTCTGTCCTTGGGTCACACGGTCAGCACCTCCACGGCATCGAACGTGTCCGCGAACGCGGTTCGCCTAACCCCGAGTGCCGACACCCGAGCGCGTCGCGGATCAGTAATGATGGCATCATGCGCAATACGAAGGCGCATCGGTAGGGGCGAAAGGCATGATTCGGCAGGCCGAAAGGCCTGATAATGCGCACATCGGCGGGAGCGTCACGCGGCGCTTGGGGGCTGGTGGGCTGCTCGCAGCGCACGATGTGCAGGCCCGCGAATCTGGCGGCGGGGCGCCATAACTAGATGATCTGCACGCAGACAACCGAACGATCTGCACAACCGCCGCATGCAAATATTCGGCGATCTGGGCCATCGGTAGGGGTAACGTCCGGCGGTTGGCCGAACGTGCTGTGGGTCGCGCGTTTGCTGCCGCGGTGATGGCCAGGAGCGGGGTGAGCCGGTCAAGGTCGGATGCGTGTTTGGGGCGCAGCTCGATCCAGTCCCGTCGTCCGGGGTCGTGCAGTACGGCGGGATCGGCGGCGAAGTCCTGCCTGGCCCGCGCCCAGCCGGCTCGCGTGATCCGCAGGTCGATCGCTCCGTCCTGCTCCAGGTGGGCGATCTCCCGGCTGCCCGCCAAGAGGGCGGGCTTGTCGCCGTACCGGGAGCGCGCTGCACGCACGTGCCCGGCGGCGAGCATGACATCGACGACCGCGTCCCAGAGGCCGCCCGAGTCCACGCTCATGCCTGCCATGGTAAACAGCCTCGGGAACAGGACGGCAGGCATCCGTCAGACGATTCCCGCCGATCGCCACCAACACGCCGGATCCACCTGTAGGGATCCGCCGGGCCTCGGCGATCATCACTTCAGGTGTGCAGAGCTGGGCGATCTGTGTGTGCCGCAGCCCGACCGTCGACCTGGCCGCCGCGGATCTTCACCATGATCGCTTCGATGAAGACGCAGAGGTATCGACAATTACTCGGTGGTACGGCGGGGTTGCCCGCAAGCGTGATGCGCTACGAGTCGCCTCGCACATGAAACCGATAAGGCGCCGGGCTGCCACGCCGTGGTATCGATCGCGGCGTGAGTGTCCCGTTCTGGTCGCACGGCACTTGGCACATGCTCTCCGCTGATCATGAGAACGAGCAGAATGACCGCGCGGGTGCCATCTGATCGAAGCGAGCTTGACGTGGCGGTGATGGCCGCTGATTGTCCGTATCAGCGGTGCTGTCAGGTGGAGCGTTTCTACGGCGCGGTGACCGTGCGCGCCGGATGCGTGCCGGGTCATTGGCTTACATGGTCAGCGGATGAAGCCGCTTTCATAGGCGGTGATGACCGCTTGGACGCGGTCTCGGACACCTAGTTTTGCCAGTACGTTGCGCACGTGGGTCTTCACGGTCTCCAGCCCGAGGACCAGTTCGCCCGCGATCTCGGCGTTGGACAGGCCCTGCGCGACCAGGCGCAGCACCTCTTCCTCCCGGTCGGTCAGGTTAGCCTTGGCCAGTCCTTCGCCGCCCTGGCCGCCGCGGTGAGCGACTAGCCGGCGTATGGCAGCGGGGAAGAGCAGCGACTCGCCTTTGTGCACGGTGCGGATGGCGTTGACGAAGTCCTCCGCGGCGGAGCGTTTGAGCAGGAACCCGCGGGCCCCGGCCCGCAGCGCGTCGTAGACGTAGTCGTCGTTCTCGAAGGTGGTCACCACGATGACCGCTGGTCCGCCGCCGTCGAACTGGCCGAGCAGCCGGGTAGCCGCGATCCCGTCGACACGCGGCATCCGGACATCCATCAAGACGATGTCGGGATGTGTGCGTCGTGCTTGCGAGACCGCCGTCGCGCCGTCGTCGGCCTCGCCGACCACTGTGATGTCCGGTTCGGATTCGACGATCGCCCGCAGGCCGCTGCGGACCAGCGGCTCGTCGTCGACCAGCAGCACCTGGATGGCGTTCACCGCTACAACGTCCCCGCCGGCAGCCCGACCGAAAGCGTCCAGCGGCCGCCGTCTTCGCTGGCAGTGGTGGTGCCGCCGAGTGCCGCGGCGCGCTCGTCGATGCCCCGCAGCCCGCGACCGGCGCGCGTGGCGCGCGTGCCTACGGCCGTGTTGGTCAGTCGTATTTCGAGGGTGCCGCTGTTTAGCGCTATTCTCAGCTCCGCCGTACCGTCGGCGGAGTACTTCAGCGCGTTGGTCAGCCCCTCCTGCACGATCCGGTAGGCCTCCTGGCTGACCAGCACGGGCAGCCGGGACAGGTCACCCGATACGGTCGGCTCGACGGTCAGCCCAGC
The DNA here is from genome assembly GCA_963836195.1 of uncultured Actinomycetota bacterium. GTDB lineage: Bacteria > Actinomycetota > Actinomycetes > Streptosporangiales > Streptosporangiaceae > Trebonia. The sequence goes on from CAWIIX010000033.1 coordinate 671,235, forward strand.
CGACCGGGCGGCGGTGATAAGCCCGCCGAGGTAGCCCAGGTTCGGCGCGGGCGCGGGCGGCGCGCTGCTTGGCCTCTCCTCGCGTAGCAAGCCGAGCATGTGGTCCAGGTCTGCCACCGCCCGGCGCGAGATCGTTTCGATCGTCCCGAGCGCCTCCTCGGCGAAGGCGGGGTCGTGTCCGATCACCTTCCGCCCGGCTGAGGCCTGCACGGTCACCAACGACAGAGCGTGTCCGATACTGTCGTGGATCTCGCGAGCAAGCCGATTACGTTCGTTCGCGCGGGCGGCGTCGGCCTCCAGCCGCTCCAGCCGCTCGGCGTAGGACGGCCCGAGCAGCCTTGGCGCGAGCGCTGCCAGCAGTCGGCCGAGAAATAGCGTGCCGAGTACTGTCGCCGCCGCCGCAGGGATCGTCCACCAGCTGCCGGCCAACCCAATTAGCCCGATAACGCCGGCGACAACGAGAGCTCCACTCATCAGGTGCAGGAGGAACCATGCCAGCGTTCGCCACCGCTGCGACCAGCGCACTGCAGCACCCGGGGGCCCGTCCCGGAACTGAACAACGAGCAGCGCTTGCACCGCCGCGCCCTCGATCTGCCGCACCGCCGGGACCGCACCCACCATCAGCGGGCCGCCGACGAGCACGACACCGATCAGCGCCACCGCCCACGGCGGAGCTCCGGCCATCGATGCCAAGGACAGCACCGTGAAGCCGGCGATACCCACGGCCAGCGCCAACGCCGCGCCGACCAGCACGAACACCACTCGCAGGTAAGACTGCGCCGCCAGCAGCAGAACCGACAGCGACCGCAGCACACTCCTCACCATCCCTACACTGCCACCGAAGAGGCCCGGTTAGCGCCAATCGCGGTTAATCGCCGGCGGCCGGGGATTGCGAGGTCAGATACGGCGGCGCTTCCAGTAGCTGATCGTCACCGCGCCCAACAGCGGTCCCCACAACACCAGCGGTGCGTACGCGATGACCGCGACCAGGCCCTTCCAGTCATCGAAACTCAGCACGGAGTTGCTCGTGAGCGGGCCACCGTCGATGCGCATCCCGAGCGAGAAACTGACCGCCACCCAGGTCCACAGCAGCGTCAACACCACCGCACCGAGGGCAGCGGGAACGACGCCAGCAAGTGCGGGCACTCCGCGCCCGCGCAGCACGGGAATCCATCGCGGGAACGTCTCGCCCCATGCGGAGACCAGTCCGACCGCAGTGAATGCGAGCAGCTCAGAGACGATGGACAGCACGATCACGTACAGCTCGAGCGGAACGCCCGGCACCCCGGACGGGGCCGTGCCGGAGCCAATGGCGCCGCGCCCGATCGGCACATGGAACGTGCACACCGCGATCCGCCACAAGCTGGACGGGAACACGGTGCACGGCACAGCGTAGGCGGCGATCCGCGCCCAGCGGGGAACTCCGGGCACCGGGCGATGCGCTCCTGCCCAGGCCGCGCGAAGCCGGTCGGCAGACCTTACCTCGGTCGTCGTCGTCATGCTGGCTCCTTCGAGGTCGGTGCGTTCGGCGGTCGTGTTTCTAAAGAACCCGACCGCTACCGGTCGTTCCATCACTCGCGAGAGGGATTCCCTCCCCGGCCGAGGGAGGTTGACAACATCCGAACACCCGCGCGTCATCGTCGGCGAACACCCACCGAGGGCCTGGTAAATGCTCAGATGCAGACCCCGCACCAGGTCTTTCATGCCGTACGCGTGGCAATGGTCCGCCGCGTGGCCCGCCGCGCCGGTATCGCCAAGTAGGTCGGCCCGCACGCCGACCCGCGCACCACCATGCGCTACGACCGGGGCCCCCATGCCTACCGGATGCGAGCGCTGGCAGCGATCGCGAACCGCCTGATTGAGACTTGGTAGTAGGCGCTGCAGGCCTGGCCGGTTGGAAGTGTCAGGTCGGGAGGTCTGGGGCGCCGCCGGCGCGGCGACGTGTCTCGATCTCGGCCTCGGCCACGACCGCCAAGTCGAGCTGGGTGCCGTCAGCGAACTGGGCGAAGTTCCGCCGGACGTGCTGGCTGTCGGGCCCGGTACGGTGCCGCAGCACGTCGACGAGCGGGCCCAACTCCGGCAGGGCCGCCGCCACCATCGCCTCCGCGGTTCCTATCATCGCAGCGCCGGCCTGGCCCCGGGGGGCGTCGACGCCAAGCGCGGCGTCGATGTCGGAATACGCGTCGGCCGCGCCGCGGCCCGGCGAGCACCCGACCAGCAGCGACATCGCCAGCGGCCAGGTCTCGCACCGGTCGGCCAGGCGGGCCATGACACGCCGTTGCGCCGCGAGCTCATCAGGCAGCGCCGCAAGCCAGGCACGGCCCGCCAGCGCCCCGGCCGCGGTGCTCCCGTCAGGCGGCTCCGGCCCCGGTCCGGCCGCCATCGGCACCGCCTCTCCTGATCACGCGCCACTGTTCATGTCGCGCGGACGTAGACACGTAGCGCGGTCACTCCTCGCCACCATCGATCATGCCTCCCGACCGCCAAGTGCGGGGTGCAGGGGCGGCCCGGGCGTGCCGGTTCGCACCCGGTCCAAGCCGGTCAGCCGGGTTGGCGTTCCAGGGCGTCGAGGTCGCGTTCGGCGTAGAGGCGGTGCTGCCATTCCTCGTTGAGGATGGCCCGCAGGCAGCGGAAGACCGGAAAGCTCTCCGGCTCGGGGTAGCCGGGCCCGGTGACCGGCTGGGTCATACCCGCGAGCTGCTCGTCGGTGAGGCTGGCCAGCACGTCGCGGACGGTCGCCATCCGGTCGGCGCGCAGGGCCAGCACCTGGTCCAGGGACGGCCGGGCGTCCCGGTCGCGCGGAATGCCGGGCTCGTCCGGCCGTTCATCGGCCGGCAGGTCCAGCGGATCCCAGGGCGAGGGCTGCCCCAGGATGGCGCGATTCACCAAGAGGTCGGTGGCGAAGACCAGGTGGCGCAGCGTCTCGATGAACGACCACTCGCCGTTGACCCGCCGGTGCAGGAGTTCGGGGTCCATCTGGCGGGCCCGGGCCACGGTCTGCTGCCACAGCCGCTCAAGCACGTCCCAGGCCTCGCGGTACCCGGCGGCGTTGCCCGGGCGCATCTTGGCCCGGTCGGGGTAGCGGCGGTCGAGTTCGGCCTCCATCAGGGGCACGACGTCGACCCCGTTCATCCGCACGTTGGCGATCTGGCCACTGATGTCCACGTCCACCAGGTTCGCTCCGCTGATCGTGACCCGGGTCAGGTCGACCAGGCGGAAGCGTGCACCGGTGAGGTCGACACGGTGGAAGTCGGCGCCGGTCAGGTTGACGTTCTCGAACCGGGCGCCGGACAGGTTCTTGTCGGTGAAGTCGGTCACCTGGGCAGCTTGCCACGAAAGCGCGGCGGCTGGCCGGGCAGGGCGTTCCGGAGCGGGGTCAATTCGGGGCGTGCGGTCAGAACTCACCTGCGCCCGCCCGCGCCACTGACCTGTCCGGCCTGCCGCCCGCCTACATCGACGTAGGCTCGGCCGAGTCCCTGCGCGACGAGGGCATTGCCTACGCCACCAGGATCTGGCAGGCCGGCGGCGAGGCCGAATTGCACGTCTGGTCCGGCGGCTTCCACGTCTTCGACATGGTCGTCCCCGAGGCCAGGATCAGCCAGGCCGCCCGTGAAGCCCGCCGCTCATGGCTCGGCCGCCTCCTCGCCGGCAGCTGACCAGATCGTCGCGATCATCAGCTACACCGCCGGTGACTTGTCATTAGAGCCGCTTCGTCTGAACGGCAACAAACAGGTGGCACCTCCGGGCCGGCGCGGAGAACAATAGCCGCATGCCTGCTGCATACATCCGCCCGGCGACCCTTGCGGACACCGGAGGCATCGGCTTGGCCCACGTCCGGTCGTGGCAGTCTGCCTACCGGGGAAAGATGCCCCAGGATTACCTCGACAGGCTCGACCCGGCCGTCCGCGCGCAGGCGTGGCGGCGCATCATGGCAGAGACCGAGCCGTCACGGGGCGGGGTCCTTGCCGCGGTAGCGGCCGGCGGCGGCATCACCGGGTTCGCGTCGTTTGGTCCCTCGCAGGACCACGACACCGATCCGCGCCGGACCGGCGAGGTCTTCGCCATCTACGTGGACCCGGGCGCATGGGGCACAGGCGCCGGGCGCGAGCTGATGGCCGGGGCGGTCGCGGAACTAGCCCGGCTCGGCTACACCGACGCGATCTTGTGGGTGCTGGACACCAACGACCAGGCGCGCCGGTTCTATGCCCTTGCGGGGTGGGCGGAAGACGGTGCGATCAAGACCGACGGCAGCCGCGGCTTTGACATCACCGAGGTCCGCTACCGCAAGGTGCTCTCCCGCTAGTTAGAGCAAGCCGCGCTCTTTCGCGTTCAGCCCGGCTTGGAACCGGGTTGTCGCATTCAGGTTTCGCATGAGCCGCTGGATCCGACGTTGGGTCGTCCGGGGGCTCCATCCGAGAGCCCTGGCTATGCCGGCGTCGGTCTGACCGGCCGCCAGGAGGGTCAGCAGGGTTCCCGTTTCGGCGTCTTCGGTCCCTTCCGGTTCGCCGTGGCCGATCACCTTGGCCAACGGCACGGCCCGGTTCCACTCCGCCTCGAACAACGTCACGAGCGCATCGAGCAGCGCCGACGGATGGATGACGTACGCGGCGTCGACAACGTGGGGTGAGGAGGCTATGGGGATAACCGCCAACTGCTCGTCGGCCATGAGCATCTTGATCGGCAGGCTGGGCCGGACTCGCGACTGCTCGCCCTGGGCGCTGCTGACCAGAATGTCGCCGTGTAGCCGGCCAGGAATGGCGATCGCGTCCCGGTCGTAGATGACGCGATATCGGATTCCGTCGGTCAGCCGGCGGTGCTCGTTGGCGTGGTTGCCGCCGGGGGAGTCGACATAAGGCGGTCTGTCGAAAAAGCAGATCTGCTCGCGCGCGTCCTCGTGGAGCCGGGCGACCCGGTTGCTGATGTTGTCGGCGCCGGTGACGACCTCGACCAGCTCAGCCGGGTGAGCGTATCGAGATGCTTCGCGGAACACCTCCATCAGCTCCGTGATCGTCGCCGCAGTGCTCCTGATTTCCGCCGCCTTGGCAGCCGCGAGTTCGCCGAGTGCGACGTCGGGTGCTGTGGCGAGGTACCGGGCGGGTCGGCCGGGAACACGGCTGGCGATGCCGCTGACCGTCAGCCGCGCCAGTCCTCTGGCCACCTGCTGGGTGGAGAGTCCGCAGTGTTCTGCCAGGTCGGTGGCTGTCGTCCGCGGATGCCTGATCAGTGAAGTGTAGATCTGGCCATCCACCGGCGGGATGCCGATGGCATTGAGGGTTTGCTGATAATGGCGATTATCCGCCACGTGGCGCCTATTGGTCACGGTGGCTATCTTGCGCCACATATCGATGTACTGCAACGTTGTTCCCAATATCCCCCAAAAGTGAAAGGGGCGCCGTGCTCCGCACACGCAGAACAGCGTTCCGCGCCTTGCTCGTTCCGCTCGTCACCGCCACCACCATCGGCACCGTCCTGGCCGGCCCCGCTTTCGCCGCGCGGGCTGCCACCGGACCGTCCTCCGTCCCCGCCGGGCAGCAGCAGTCGGACGGCACCAGGAAGGTGCCAATGCCCGGCGGGGAAACCATCAGCGTTGCCCCGGATGGCACCGCCACCCTTACTTCCGCTCAGGGCACCGTTCTCGGCATCAAGAAGTTGATGATCCCGCAGGGTAGTTCCGGGCTCGGCCCGTTGTCGGGGCCGAGCGATGACCAGGTCCGGACGGCGTTCGCCCAGTCGCCGTACCAGAAAGCGCCCACCGACGTGGTGGCCGTCCTCTCCGGGGCGACAACGGTCACCGGGGCGCCGCTGGTGGGCAGGGAGGCCCTCGGCACCCGCGCCCCGGTCACCACGAACGCCAGCGTGAACTCGGCGCTAGCCAAGGTCGGGGCGGTGTCCGTGCAGCCGATGTTCCCCGATCTGTCGGCTACCGATGCCGCTCAGCTGACTGCCAGCGCCCGCAGCCGTCTCGGCACCTCAGCGCTCGACCTGTCGAAGATCGTCCTGGTAAACCTCAAAAGCGGTAACGCGGACGCGGCAGCGAAAATCCTCGGCGCCACCCCCGGCGTGAGCTCGGCTCTGCCGGACCTGCAGGTCACGACCATGTCGACGCCGCCGTCACCGCTGCCGACCGCCCTGATCAACGACGCCCAAGCCGCGGCGCGCACCATGCGGGCGGACAAGGCCTCGTCGGCCGCCCCCGGAGAGGCCCTTCCGACCAACTTCGGCCTGGCCGACTCGGCGCAGAGCTACCTCAACGCCGGCGGCGTGGACGCGATGGGCGCCTACAGCTTGCTGGAGAAGAGGTTCGGACAGTTGCCAGGCACGGGTGAGGTAATCACCAACGTGTCGCTCGGCGACCTGACCGACCAGTCCATGGCCGACGCCGGCGACCAGTACGTGCAGGCAAACGGCCCGACGACGATCATTCAGAACGGTCAGCGCTACCTGGACCTGCCGTCCATGCCGCTAATCCCGACCTATGTCGCGGATCCCAAAGGCCAACTGGACCCGCTCGGCTCGACCGAGGGCCAGGATCCCTCGCTGGGGGAGGTGATGCTCGATTTCGGCGTGATGGCACCGCTACCGCACAACCTGCAGCGCCCCTCGGCGGTTGGCAGCGGCCTGACCGACCTGCTCGGCATCGCCCCGGGCGCGCAGTACCGCCTTGTGGTGCCGTCGGAGCCGACTTACGACCAGATCGCGGTCGCGTTGCTTGCCGCCGCCCAGCAGAACCCGCGCCCCAACGTCATCACCGCGAGCCTCGGCTTCGGCACCGACGCGTCCGGATTCCCGAGCCGCTACCTGGAAGACGACCCGGTCCTGCAGACGGTGATCGCGTCGATCGTCCAGCGGTACCACATCGTCGTGACCATCGCGGCCAACGACGGTACCCGGCTGTACACCCCGGCCGCGGTCGGCCCCGACGGCGGCAGCACTCCCACTAACGTCACCCGTAACCCGCGTGCGACCACCAACATCAACGACGACCAGTACTCGACCACGCCGAGCGAGGCGCTCGACAGCGGTGCGATCGCCGTCGGCGGCAGCACCCTGGACGACATCATGGCGGTTTCACCGCAGGCCGGCGGGCCGCTGTCGACCAACCCGACGTTCGCGACCACCCGCACCGACGGGGCCGGGAACTTCTCCTCCGGGTTCGGCAGCCGGATCAACGTCTCCGCACCCAGCGACGGGATCGTTTCCTTCGAGCACGCCCCTCCGGGGGGCAACCAGGGGACACCGCAGGAGGTCACACCGGTACTGACCGGCGGAACCTCGGCGTCGGCGCCGATGACCGCGGCCGCGGCCGCGATCGTGCTGCAGGCAGCCAGGCTCACCGGACAGTCGATGAGCCCGCAGGACGTGCGCTCGCTGCTGGAGAAGACCGGCCGTCAGGTCGCCACTCCACCGCAGATCGACCAGTCGCTCAACGTCGGCCGCCAGATCGACATCACCGCAGCCGTCAGCGCGGTCCTCGGTAACGCGCACCAACAGCCGCAGGGCGGGTCATCCACCAGCATCGTCCGGCTCTCGGTCGCCCACCGGCAGGAGATCGGCGCGCTCGGCGGCGAATTCATCGAGTACACCGATCCGAATCTGATCAGCCTGACCGACCAGAGCTACCAGAGCAACGGCGTGATTCAAACGCTTGAAGGACTGAACGGGCCGGTCACCATCGGCGCGGACGTGACCGGCCTGCCCAACGGCACGAAACCGGACTACGTGCTGAGCATCGGTGGTCACGACTTCCACTCCCAGGTGCCGGCGATCCGGCTTACCCCGGAGCAGATGCTGGGCGCGGCCGGGTTCCCGCTCGCGTCGACCGCCAACCGGACCATCCAGCTCACCTTCGAGGTCCGCTCCGCAGGAGGACGGGTGCTCGCCTCGGCGCAGCAGCCGCTCACGTTCGGTCCTACCGACGGGACCTACCTCGAGGCGCTCGCTCCGGTCGCGCCCGCGACGGTGCAGGCCGGCCACCCGGTGACGGTGCACTATGACCTCACCGGCGTGCAGAACGTCAGCTCACCCACGCTGGTCGTGTCGACGGTCGGACACTGGAGCCCGGCGGCGGCGCCGCTGTTCACCGCCGCCTATAGGGTCCCGGTGACCGGCTTGACCGGTGACGTGACGATCCCAGCCGCCGCGTTCGACGGTGGTGGCGGCATCTACGGCATCGGCCTCATCACGGGAACAGCCAGGGCGCCGGGAGGCGGCACCGACCCGGTGTACAGCGAGTTCACCCCGATCCTGGTCAGCGGCGGGTCACCGGCGCAACGCCCGGCAGCACCCACCCTGGCGGCCGCGGGGAGTGGCCAGTTCGGGCACCTCCTGGAGATTCCGGAGACCGCGCCCGGCTTCAAGCTGAACTACAACGTGCGCGGCGTACCCGGCGCGGCCGGCGCCATCGTCGAGGTTTCCGCCCCCGCCGCACCCACCGTCTACAACTCGCTCAACACGGTGACCAACGCCAATGGCACGGTCCGTGACCACGACGGGGTGGACACCGGCTCCGTCGTCTACCAGCGGCTGCCCTCAAGCAGCGGCACCGTCGCCCTCGATGCGGTGAAGCTCGGGCTCGCCGCTTCGCTGCACTACAACATCCGGGTGCTCCCGACCGACCGCAACGGAACGGTGATCGGGCAGGCGTCGCCTACCTCGATGCTGACCTTCGACACCGGCCTGGCACCTGGTGGTGGTGAGGTCGCCAGCTTCGCCATACAGCCAGGCGGCACGTCGGCGGTCTCGGTCTTCGACCCGACGACGGGCGGGGAGTCCCTGCTGGCATACAACGCCTCGACCGGCACCTACGGCGGAACCTTCGCCAGCGACCCCTCAACGACCTACCAGACCGGCTACCAAATCATCGGCATCGACCCGGGTATACACAGGCTCCTGGTACTGCACTGGGTGAACTGGGGTCCGTACGACCAGCCGTGCTCAACGGCTAACCCGCCGTCGTTGCAGACCTACGACACGCTCACCCTGAAACTGGTGAGCTCTGTCTCCACCGGCTGCCAGTACACCGTGTATGGCGGCCGGGTCGACACGATCCGCCACCGGGCCGCAATTTTGGCCCACCGGACCAGCGACGGCGCCGACATCGTGCTGCCGCTGACCCTCGCCACTGGATCGGTCGGCACGCCGATCGACGTCGACACGTCGGCGGTGCCCGCCGGGTGGTACCGCGGCATCGCCCTGAACCAGACGACCGGCCTGGTCTACCTTTCCCACACGGACGGCCCGTGCACCGCCGCCGCCGCCCCGAGCGCGCTCATCTCAGTGAACCTGGACTCGAGCGTGATTACCCCGGGTGCGACCGGTCTCTGCGTGGGCGGGCTCGACGTTGATGCGAGCACCAACCAGGTGTATGAGGACACCACTCATTCGAGTTTCAACCGGTTCCTCCCCTCGACCGTGACCCTCTCAGGGTTCGCCGGCGACACCCTGAATGCCCTCGACCCACTGGCGGTACGCCCAGCGCCGGCATCGATCGGCCTCGCCATCGACTCGACGCACCATCTAGCCCTACTGCCTTACTCATCATCAACCAAGCTTGGAGACAACAACGCGACCAGTCAGGCTGACGTCGTCGACCTAACCACCGGGACGACCGTGTCCACGGTCTCGGGCTTCAACTTCGTCCTCGGCTTCTGGGGAGGCCAGTTCGACCCAGATCCGGCGTATTCGCGCATCGACCCTGGTGTGGACATAGACAACGAGCCGATGCAGCTCGATCCGGCCACGCGCACCGGGTGGGTCATCTCCGGTGACGGGAGCCAGATCCAGCAGTTCAAGTACTGACCCGCGCTCCGCGACGGGCCCTCCTCACCGGGGGCCCGTCGCGGGCCCGGCCATCAAGCCAAGCCGAAGTCAACCCCGCACAACCATCAGCTCGAACGGACCGTGCCCTCCGCGCCCACCGTCCAGCAGCTCCGACCGGGCGCGGCCTACGTGGTTTCAGCCAGCTCCGGCCGAGGCAAGCGCGGATGCCGCCGCCAGTGCCAAACCGGCGGCGGGCATAAGCGGCGAAGGCTCGCGCACGGGATTGCCGTCCTGACCGTGCCCCCGGTCAGTTCAAGGATGACGCCGTCCGGCTTGTGCTCGCAGGCGTGCAACCACGCGGTCGCGATCGGCGGCCAGTCGTTCGCCGAGCTCCGCCAGCCCTGGTACCGGAAGTCGGTCACCCAGCCGACCGACAGGACCATAACCAGGGCCGTGACCGCGGCGACGATCTGCAGCCGGCGCTGCTTGTGGCGGATAAACGAGTCGACCGCCACGATCACGGCGGCGTCAATGAGGAAGATGGGAAGCGTCGTGTACCGGGAACCGGGCTCGCCTGTCTCCATGACCCGAGATGTCGTCACCCATGACGACAGGCCCGCGCCGAACGCGGTGAACAGGAAACCGGTGATCAGGGACGCCACCACGAACACCCGGGCCGGCCCGCGCTGCGTGATCAGAGCCGCAAGGAAGACGACCGTGACGATTCCGCCGATGATCAACGTCGCGCCGTCTCGCCCGGCGAACGACTGAAGCCGCCAGGCCAGGTGCCAGCCGAGCGCGGGCAGCAGGACGTCATGCCCGTAGAAGGCGAGGACGTGGCGGAGTGATGCCGGGTCACCCGCCCGGGAGTGGGCGCTGGTCAAGTTGCTGACGATGTCAGGCACCTGCAGCAGGCAGCCCGCAGTCCAGCCCGCGGTCACCGCGTGCTCGCGCCTGCGGGGGAAGGCGATGACGCGGGCCAGCAGCAACGGCGCGAAGACGATGCTCATCGTGGTGGAAGCGGCCGTGAAGAACCCCACGGCGGCCGCGCCGGCCAACCCCCCGCGCGTCCTCGGCCGCCACAGCACGGCCCAGAACAGCGCGAACATCAGGTACCAGGGAGTGCCGACGCCGCTGTCGGCGATCTCCAGCAGCGCGACCGGCAACAGCACGACGGCGAGGGCGAGCACGAATCGCAGTACCGGGGAGCGGACGTGCCCCGCGCTCGCGTGGAAGATGAACAGCCCGCATCCGGCCGTGACGAGCGCCCCGCTGATCGCGAAGGCGGCGGCCGCGTCACGCAGCGGCAGATACGACGCGAACTGCGCGATCAGCCGCGGGACGAGCTCGATGTACCCCCCGTCCGCGATCAGCAGGTGCCAGGGGTGCTGCAGCGCCTGCACCAGGAAGACGCTGAAATCCTCGGCGTAGAGGCCGTCCCAGGCCGGGTACTTGCCCGGCACTCGCACCAGCATCACGAGCGCCCCGAGGAAGACCGCGGTGACCTGGAGGACAACGGACAGGCTGCGCGGCATGCGCCGCGGCGCCGGCTCCGCGGACTCCGGGAACAGCTGGCGAATAATCCCGACGGCGCGACCCGCGAACGACAGGCGCTGCACGGGAGCCTGCTGCTGCTGTGCTGGAGCCTGACTACCGACTTCGGGCGGATGGCGCGGCGGGGTTAGCAAGCCTCTGCCTCCCGTCGCGTCCGGGCAATTCGATGTGCAAGACCATATAGCGCACCTGGCCACAGTGCGCTCACTTCTACAATCTGGCCCCAGCGACCCGGAACACTCCCGCCGGGGTCGGGCGCCACACGTTCGTGGCAGGCTGCTGGCATGGCCGACTTCATCCACGAGAACCTGTCCGGAGCCCGGTTCGAGGACGTCTACCTGACCGGCGCCGACTTCCACAACGTCGACCTCACCGGCGCGCGCTTCCGCCTGGTCGACCTGACCGGGGTCACGATCCGCGGCGCGGACCTGGTCGACGTGGACATCAGCGGCCAGATCAAGCACCTCACGATCAACGGCGTCGACGTCGCCCCGCTGGTCGAGGCCGAACTCGACCGCCGCTATCCCGGCCGAGCCAAGATGCGCCCGTCCGACGCCGCTGGGTACCGGGAGGCCTGGGAGGTGCTGGAAGGGCTGTGGCCGCAGACCGTGACCCGGGCCCGCCGGCTGGACCCCGAGTTGCTGCACGAGCGGGTCAACGGCGAGTGGTCGTTCATCGAGACGCTGCGCCACCTGGTCTTCGCCACCGACGCCTGGGTGAACCGCGCCGTCCTCGGCCAGCCGTCCCCGTGGGATTCGCTGGACCTGCCGCACGACGAAATGCCCGACGAGCCCAGCGTCCCGCGCGACCGGGACGCCCGCCCGTCCCTGGACCAGGTCCTGGCCCTGCGCGCCGACCGGATGGCCACCGTCCGGTCGGTACTGGCCGTCCTCACCGACGAGGAACTCGCCGGCGTGACCCGGCCGGTCACCGAACCGGGTTACCCGGAACCGGAGAGCTTCCCGGTCCGCCGCTGCCTGCGCGCCATCCTCAACGAGGAATGGCAGCACCGCCTCTACGCCGAACGCGACCTCGACGCCCTAGAAGGCGAGTCCGGCTAACCGGCATCGACCCGGTGCATAACAACCTGCCGGGTCCTCCTGAAAGAACTGGCCTCGTAATGAGGGACGAGATCCGCGGAACAGAACAGCGTCACAACGGGAGTCGGCTCGAGCTGCTCCATCAGCCCAGCCAGCAGCGCCCGCCCGACCCCGATACCACGCCACTCCGGGGAGACGATCACATCCTCCACATACGCGCGCAGGACGCCGTCAGTCACCGCCCGGGCGAACCCGATGAGGTCCTGGCCGTGCCACGCACCAACAGCCGGTGCCACCCGCAGCACAGCACGGACCTGCTCCGCCGTGCGCTCCGGCCACCAGCCCTGCGCCCGATACAGCTCCAGCACGCCTTCGGCCGGAATCTCACGCTGGCCATGCGGCACCACTGCAATGTCAGGAACATTCGCCACACCACCGATTCTGACCCAGCATCGGGTAGGGGCCGTCAGCGAACCGGTAAGGCGCCGCGTAGGCGCCGGCTCAAGACCTGCCTACAGTAGGGTTCGGGAGGCGCGCATGGAAAGCTACCGGCCGGGCGGGCCTGGCAGTTCCCCGGCCTCCACGCTCTACGACGTGGCACGCGAGGCCGGCGTCTCCACGGCCACGGTCTCGCGGGTGGTGCACGGCCAGGACCGGGTCCGCCTGTCCACCCGGCGGCGCGTGCTTGAGGTTATCGAGGCGCTCGGCTACGTCCCCGACGGCGCGGCGCAGAGCCTGGCTCAGCGTCGCAAGGAAGTGATCGGGCTGGTAGCCGTCGAAAGCCGCGGCCCGGAAACCGATGTCGAGCGCGAGGGCTTCTTGTTCATCGAGGAGGTGCTGCGCGGCGTTGAGCGCTCGCTGGGCGATCTCGGCTGGTCAGTGCTGATCTCCTTCCTGCGCGCGGCCGATCCGGCGGGCGCGTACCAGCGGATGCAGAAGATCTCCTCCAAGGTCGACGGCATGATCATCGCCGAGGGCATCGTCGGCCCGGAGCAGCTGGCCCTGCTTGCGGCGCGCGTCCCGATCGCGCTGATCGCCGCCCATCCTGACATGCCGCACGCCGACGTCATCGGCGCCGATAACCGCTTGGGCACGAAGGCGGCCGTCTCCCATGTAGTCGAGCGGCACGGCAGGACGAGGCTGTTCTACATCGCGGGCCCGGCGGAAGCGCCGGACGCGCGGGAACGGCGCAGCGCGTTCGAGGAGGCGGTGGCCGAGCACCCGGGGGCGACCGTGGCCGGGTCCTTCGAGGGCCGGTTCGCTGCCATCAGCGGCCAGCTGGCAGTGCGCGAGCTCCTGACCGGGCCGCGACGGGAGCTGCCGGACGCGATCATCTGCGGCAATGACCAGATGGCGATCGGGGCCATGCGCGAGCTGCAGGCGGCCGGGATACGGGTCCCGGCTGACATCGCCGTGGTCGGCTTCGACGACATGCGCCTCAGCGCCCTGCTCGCGCCGCCACTGACCACAATCCGCCAGCCGATGCGGCTGCTCGGCGAGCGTGCCTGCTCCCGCCTGCTGCAGCGGATAGCCGACCCGGCCCTGCCGCCCCGGGCCGAGCTCCTCCCCACCGAGCTCATCATCAGGGAAAGCTGCGGCTGCCACCCGAACCCCGCGCCAGCCCCCGGCCAGAACTAGGACACGACTTGCGGCCGGAACTGAGCGTCGGCGCCGCCCTGCCCCCGCCGGGCGGCGACGCCGGGGTAGCGGCAGCCCGGGAGCTTGGCACGCACGCGTCGCCTGGGCGACAATGCCGGGATGGCGCGTGATGACAGCTGGGCCCAGGTGCTGCCGGTGGCCTTGCCCCTTCTGGATGGGGCCAGGCCCTCGGGGGTGCTCGGATGGGTGGGCCCGGTCGTCCCGGTTGTTACCCGGGCCGCCGTGGGGGCCGGGCACTGGGCCGCCGGGCGCCGGCGGCGGGCCCTGGCCGCGTGGACGAGCGCTGCTGGCTACGGGCTGGTGGCGTGGGGCCTGGGCACGGAAGCGCCGACCCCGGCCGAGGTGCGAGAGAACATGCAACAGAACATCCAGCGGCTGCAAAGGGAGGGGGTGCTGCGCGAGCCTGGCCCTAAGGCCCCGGCCGCCGCCGGGACGCAGACACCCGCGGCGCGGCGCCTATCGCGGTCCGACCCCCTGTTCAAACTTGCTGCCACTGTCGTGGGCCACCCCCTGTTCAAACCTGCTGCCACTGTCGTGGGGATGGTCCTCGGCGTGTGGTGGGGCCTGCGCTGGCCGCGGCGGCTGACGGTGCTCGCGATCGCCGGCGAAGCCCCGGCCGCCGTGATCACTGTCCCCTGGGTGGCCCGGGCCGTGCAGCGGCGCAGGCCGCGGATGGCCGCCGGGTACGCCCTGGTCGTCGCCGGATCGGTCGCCCGGCTGCTGGCAGCGTCGGCTGAACCGCTCCGGTAAAGCAGGCCGCAGCGGGCACCGCGACAACAGAACACCGGGAAACCGCGCGGCACCTGGCTACGAACCCCTACATGAACCCCCAGCCGTGTAATCCAGCGTACGTTGCGCACTAAATGAGCCAACTCGGGAGCGCGCCTGCTCCCGCCTGCTACAGCGGATAGCCGACCCGGCCCTGTCGTGCGCCGGGGTCGCGGTCAGCGTTGCGGCCGCATCTACTGTCGCGCCCGTGGTTCCGTCACGACGATCTCGGTGGCCGGGTCGAAGGGAATCTGCGGGGTTCCGCAGACGATGAGGTCGGCACGTTCCCAGGTCCGCTGCGCAGTGTTGAACGGCACCTCCTCAGCCATCCACCCGGCGTCGTCCGGAGGCGACCCGTCCGCGGGCCTGTTGGCCCCGTCGATCGCGTCCGCTTGCGCCGCACGGGCCCAAGCCCGCCGTGCAACCTCCCTCTCGTCGGACTGCACCCAGATCAACGCGTCGATCAGCTCCCCGACCTCCCGCCGCCCGGCCCCGTCGCCCTCAACCACCAGCAACGGACACCCAGCAGGGACGTCGATGGATCCCTCCCGCCCGTGCTCGGCCCACCGCGGCGGCCGAAAACTGACCCCCCGACCCTGGCGGACGGGCACCAAGATCCCTTCAACCAGCAGATCCGACCAGCCGAACCGAGAATGCTCCCACGCGATGGCATCGGTGTGCACAACAGCCGAGCCGGGCACCGCTTCGCAGATCCGCCCCGCCAGCGTGGTCTTGCCCGCGTTGCTGCGCCCGTCCACTGCCAGAATGACCGGACGGCCAGACACGACCCGGCCCGGGCCACGCCGCATAAGAGCTTCGATCACGGCAGACACCGACTCGGCCCGCCACGGCCCGGCCTCCGGCTCCTCCCAGGCAAGCTGCAAAGTCATGCCCCCATCATGCCGGGGCCCGGTCGCCGCCGTTCACTCGGTGGATCAACCCGCAAATCCGTCATCTCGAACGGACCGTGCCCTCCGCGCCCACCGCCAGCAGCGTCCACCAGCCGCGCTGGACGTCAGCTGCCCCCGTACAGGCGATCGATGCTGATGAGCTCCACGTCGGGGCGGACGACAGCCTCGTCCGCCACGCCAGCGGTGAACCGAAGGCCCCGAACAGGTGCTTAGGCAGGACCGCGGCGAGGACACCGCAGACCGCCAGGACGACACCGCCTGCCCCGGCCAGAGGAGCAGCCGCCTTGTTGGCCGTTTCGAGGGCTTCGACCAGGACACCTGACGATGGGTGGCGGAGCGGCGGCCCGTCCCGCGCTAGCCGACGACCAGCGACGCCTGCTCCTGCCCCGACCGGACGACCGCCACCGCCAGCCCGGTGGCACCGGGATGCCAGGCCGCCACTTGCACCGTGGCCGGGAAGATGAACTCCGCAACCAGACTGTCCCCGCTGGTCGGCCAGCCGAAGTCCACGACGGTATCGCCGACGATCGTAGTTCCTGTCAGCGCCGTCAGCCGACCGCTGGCCACAGATGCGACCTCGAGTTGCGCGGACGCCTCGCTGCCGTCGTCGGACATCACCTGGAGCGCGAGCAAACCCCCGCTCGGGCTGAACGCGGCGCTGGCTGCGAAACCCCCTGCGGGCAGTTCGACCACCGTCCGCCTGCCAGTTACCAGGTCCAGCAGCTGGACTCGGCACGTTTCGACGCACGTCGGCATCCAGGCGATCTCGGCCGGGCTCGCCGCGATCACCGCGTCGAACGTGCGGCTGGCCGTCGGGACAGCCGGGTTCCAGAGTTTGTAGGCCTGAGACCCCGACCGCTGGCTGACCGGTGCCAGCAGCAGCCCGCGGTCGGTCGCCCGGTAGATCGAATACCCAGCCGGAAGCCTGACCGACGCCCCTATCGGCACCCCGTCGACGCTGACCTCCCGCGCCAT
Source organism: uncultured Actinomycetota bacterium (assembly GCA_963836195.1). Classification (GTDB taxonomy): domain Bacteria; phylum Actinomycetota; class Actinomycetes; order Streptosporangiales; family Streptosporangiaceae; genus Trebonia. Next base: position 687,901 of record CAWIIX010000033.1, read on the forward strand.
CCGCACCGCCGTATCCGGATCGGCCGTCGCCGGATAACTGGTCAGCCACACCGCGCCGACGGCGGCGGCAGGCGTGACCTGATTCGCCGTCCCGACCCGGGTCGCCGACTTAGCACCGTCGGCGAGGAACCACACCGGCAGCGACGGCACCACGGGCTCACCGCTTGCGAGCTCGCCGCCAGAACCAGCCCGCACCACCCACCCCGCAGCGGCCCGGGTGAACTGGTACCCGGCGCTGTCTGGCGGCAGCCCGCCGATCGGCACGGAACGCCCCGTCGCGGGCGAGAACCAAGTCGGCTGCGTCCCCGCGACCGGAAGCCGCAGGCTGCCATCCCACGGCAGGTCAGCCCCGCCGATCCCATCCGGTTCGGCTGCGCTGGCGCTGACGGTCGTCGAGGGAGCAGCGGCGAGGGAAAGCCGATGGTGCCCGAGGCCGAAGTAGACGACGCTCGCAACCACCGCCAGGAGGGCCCCGCCGATCACCGCGAGCCGACGCGGCCACGGGCTGGGCTCGCGGTCCCCGCCTTGGCTGAGGATGTCCTCCACCGCCACACCCCCGAAGAGCAGGCTGAGCTATCGACCACCACGATACGTCGCCTCACCTGACGCACCAGTGAACGGGCCTGCAACCCAAAAGCCAATGACAAGTCAAACCCGCAAACCCATTATCTCGAACGGACCCTGCCTCCGCCCCATTGGCCAGAAGTCTTATCGTTGCCATCTTCTCATTCTTTCCTATTGCGTCATAATAGTGGGTTCTAACACATTTAGGATATACGCGCCGGGTGATCAGGCGGGCGGACCGGTTGCCGCCCAGGATCGCGAAGCTTTTTATTACGGCGAAAGAAATTCGCGCTATGCGAGCTAAAAGTCTTCACGTTGCGAAAAGTCTTCGCGTTCTTGGGCTCAGCCCGGTGCTGCCGCCCGGGACTGCCCGGTGGCGGGACTGGACGCCGACGGAAACGGAAGTCACCCAGGCACGCAGGCTGGTCTGGATGTCGCTGTCGGTGATGTTGCCGAAGATGCCGCAGGCGACCACGATCTGGGCGGGTAACGCGCCGGCGCAGGCATCGGTGATCCCGGCGTCGGCCTGCAGCACCTCGACGGCGTGCAGCCCGGCCGCCTGCGCTGCCTGCCGCGCGAGCGCGACGTTGCGCTCGTCCAGCTCCACCAGCCGGGCGCGCACGTCGTCCCGGCGCGGATGCCCGGTCAGCGCGCCGATCACGTTCCCGCCCTGTCCGGCGCACAGGCTGATCAGGCGGAGTGATCTCGTCACACCGCCCGGACGCCGTCCGGGCCTCACCGGCTCCCGCCCGCGCCACGCCAGGTCAGGACGTCACCTGGCTGGCACTCAAGGGCGTCGCAGATGGCGGCCAGGGTGCTGAACCGGATGGCGCGGGCGTGCCCGTTCTTGAGCACGGACAGGTTCACGAGGGTGATGCCGACGAGCTCCGACAGTTCGGTCAGCGTCATACTGCGTTCGGCGAGCAAGGTGTCCAGGTGGACCTCGATCGCCTGCTCGCTGTCGACGTCGTCCGCCGTGTTCGTCGCCCGCTTACGGGGCATTACACCGTGCCTTCGAGGTCGTCGCGCATGAGCGAGCCTGCCCGCATGATGCGCGCGAGGGTAAGCACTGCGCAGCCCGCCAGCACGGGCGCGCCCAGCGCGCCATCGTACAGCGCGCTAAGCACGTCGTCTTTCACCGGCACCGGGACGGTCACCGCCGACGCGAGGAAGTAAGCGCCCGCGATGTCATGGGCGACCGACGCGACTGCGGAACCCCCGATGACGAGCCAGCCGAGAACCATGAGCATCCGGTGGACCCGCGGCGAGAACGGCCCCTCCCTGCGCGCGACGAGCAGCAGCCACGCGACCAGGACGAAGACCGCCAGCTTGAACAGGGTTGTCGGCGCGCTGCCCAGGTAGGCGAGCGCCCGCTGGACGCCCGTCGCGTTCATGACGCACACCGACATCGGGTTGGACGTGCCGCCCACCGAGGTCGTCCCGGGCGCGCCGACCAGTGTCGGGCCGTCGCCGTTGAAGCTCATCCCGTTGATGTTCGCGTCCGCGCACACCGGTTGCCAGCCGCCCGCCGGGTAACTCAACGGCAGCACGGTCCCCGCCCCGCTTCCGGTAACCGTGCCGATACCCGCGAACAGCAACGCCACCAACGCCAGCACGCCGATGAACAAGACGATGCCGCCAAGCGGCTGCACCAGCCGCCGCCGACCCTCCACGCTGTCGGCCGTAACCCAACGAGCACCCCTCACCGCACACCCCTTATCGTTTATCGGTATTATCGAAAAACGATAAACCATTGCGCCTGCTACCGCAAGCCCCGCACGGGTCGCCCTCGATGACCACCAACGGGCAGCGCGGGGTGAAGAGCGCAGACCTCTCCAGCCATGCCAACTCAAACCCGCAAATCCGTCATCTCGAACGGACCCTGCCCTCCGCGCCCACCGTCAGCAGCCTCCACCAGCCGCGCGGGGACGTCAGCTGCCGCCGTACAGCCGATCGACGCCGATGAGCTCCACGTCGGGGCGGACGATAGCCTCGTCGGCTACGCCTGCGGTGAAGCCGGTCCGGCTGAACAGCAGGAGCTTGCGGCTGGTCGACGCGCTGGCTTGGCAGCAGGCCGCGCAGGTGCTCAAGCCGTCGAAGCCGGTCCAGGCCGACGGGGGCGGTGGTCGCCTTGGCCTCCCCGATCGCGCTGATGCGGCCGGCCGGGCTCGGGTCATCGGTCACGACGATATCCAGCTGGTGGCCGTGTTCGTGCTCTCGGCAGGTGATCTCGGTCGGCCGGACCGCGCTCGGCACACCGCCGAGGCTCCTCATCGGCGTACAGCAGGCACATGGACGACGTGCTCGCCAACCGCGAGGCACACGACGCCCGCGCGGCCTGAGCCACGCGAAGGCGCCACTTCAAAAGGCCTGCCCGGGATCATCCACGATCCGGGTGCCGAGCGCGTCGGCCTGGGTGACCACCGCCTCCCGGGGGCGGAAAATAGGCTTTGATGCGTTCACCGTCCGGCCAACAGCAGCCACAGGCAGTTGCGGAAGCCGCAGGCGATTCAAGGTGCTCCGCTGATTCGTCGTTTATAGGCGGAGGGGGTCTCCCCGCAGTGTCTGGCGAAGGACCGGGCGAACGCCCCGGCGTCGTCGAAGCCCACGGCGATCGAGACCTCGAGAACGGTACGGTCGGGCTGGGCCAGCATCGCCATGGAACGAAGCACACGGGCACGGAGCAGGTAGCTTCGCCACGACATGCCCAAGTGGGCGCGGAAGATACGGCGCAGAGTTCGTTCCGACACGCCGACCGCGCGTGTCACGTCACTGACCGTGACGCGGTCTAGGTGAGCACGGGTGTAGTCGGTGGCCGCGCTGACAACAGGATCGGCCGGGACCGGCAGGTTCAATGGCATCTCGTCGTCCAGTGCGTCCGCGACCACATAACCGAGGGCCTGAAAGAACGAGTCTGCTTCTGCTCCTGACTCGGTACGCGAGATCGGCCATCGCACCGAGTAGAGCATCATCTCGCGAAGCAGTGCGGAGACGGCAATGATCCGAACCCGATCTCCGCCCGTCGGAACGAGACCTGGCTCAAAGAGCACCGCGAGGGTCTGCACACCAGCGTTCAACGTCGTCTTATGGCGCAGGCCCGCCGGGATCCACGCGGCCTGGTGTGGTGGAAGCAGGTAGTGTCCGGCCTCCGTCTCGACTTCCACCATCCCGTGACAGGCGTACTCGATCTCGTGCACGTCGTGAAAGTGCCAGCCAGTGACTAGCTGCTCGCCGCCCTCGTACCTGAGGCTGCCCCCCGCCCAGCGGCTATTGTCCCGCAGGTCCACCAAGCCAGTGGTGGCCGTTTGAAACTGATCTTTGGCCGAATCGGCAGGGACGGTCATACCTCGGGAAGCTTACAGTCGGTTCCTAACGCAGACCGCGCCCTCGCCGGTGATCGAGGACGCACCGAGCGAGGAGACCTAATGCCAACGTTGATCTACTCCATGTCCGTGTCGCTGGACGGTCACATCGCTGGACCGGACGGCGCCATCGACTGGGCAGCGCCTGACGAGGAACTGCTGCGGTTCCACAACGAGCAGACCCGCGAACTCACCGGGCACTTGTCCGGGCGAGGGCTCTACGAAGACATGCTGGGCTGGGAGACGGCCGAGCAGACCCGCACCGACCCACGGGAACTCGAATTCGCCCGCATCTGGACGGCCATCCCGAAGGTGGTGTTCTCAACCAGCCTGACGACGGTGGAAGGCAACGCCCGGCTGGCGCGCAGGGGTGTCGCTGACGAGGTCGCCGAACTGAAGAACCAGCCCGGCGTCGGCATCGTGTCCGTCGGCGGTGCCGGGCTCGCCGCGTCCCTGGCCGAGAAAGACCTCATCGATGAGTACCGGCTGTTCGTAAGTCCCGTCGTGCTGGGAGGCGGTACCCCGTACTTCCCTCCACTGCCGAAGAGACTCGACCTCGAACTCATCGAGACGCAGACCTTCTCGCAGGTCGTCTACCTCCGATACCGGCGCAGCTAGTCCCTGATCAAAGCGCGTCCGCACTGTAGAGCGAGATGAAGTCCGGGGCGCCGCCGACGCTGCGACGTGTCTCGATCTCGGCCTCGGCTGTTGAGCGGGCGCACGCAGCCGCGCCTGCCACCAGGTCAAGCAATCACCTGGCAGGACCGTCACGCAACCACCGCCGAGATGGCACCGGTGGGAGACCCCGTCCGGCCGCGTCTACACGCAAGAACCAAAGCGATACCCCCGCCTGATCCGGATCATAGCCGCGGCTCCACCGCAGAAAACCGAAAGTCAAACCCGCAAATCCGTCATCTCGAACGGACCCTGCCCTCCGCGTCCACAGCCAGCACCCTCTCACCAGCCGAGCTGGACGTCAGCTGCCTTCGTACAGCCGATCGATGCCGATGAGCTCCACCCGGACGACCGGCTTAGCGATCCGGAAGACGGTCCGCTTGCCGCGCAGGGCGTCGTCCAGCCTGGATCAGCCCGATGTCATTCTTACTTAGCGGACTGCTGCCAGGTCCACGTGGTGGCACGCCACGACGCTTTCAGTGACATCCTCGCCGTCGAAGGGCCGCAGCGGCGGACGCTGGGCGCTGCACGCGTCGGAAGCCAGGCGGCACCGGGTGCGGAAACGGCAGCCTGACGGCGGCGAGGAGGGGCTCGGCGGGTCGCCGGGCAGCAGGATCCGCCGGGACAAGGCGCCGCGAGCGGTCGGGTCGACAATCGGCACCGCTGACAGCAGCGCCTGCGTGTAGGGGTGCGCTGGCCGGTCGTGCACCTGCTCCACCGGACCCTGCTCGACGATCCGGCCCAGGTACATGACTGCCGTGCGGTCGCATACGTGGCGCACGACGGACAGGTCGTGGGAGATGAACAGGAGTGTGATGCCAGCCTGCTGCTGCAGGCCGCGGAGCAGGTTGAGGATCTGCGCGCGAACCGACAGATCCAGGGCGCTGACCGGCTCGTCGCAGATGATAACCTCCGGCTCGGCGGCAAGCGCGCGGGCAATGCCAATCCGTTGCCGCTGCCCGCCGGAGAAGTTGTGCGGGTATCGGTTCATCATGTCCGGGCTCAGGCCGACGCGCTGGAGCAGGGCGGCCACCTTCTCCGTGCGCTCTGCCTTGGTAGCCGCCAGCTTGTGCACGATCAGCGGTTCGGCGATCAGCTCGCCGATAGTGAGCCGCGGGTTGAGCGACAGGTAGGGGTCCTGGAAGATCATCTGGATCCGCCGTCGCGCCGCCCGCCGCTGGTGGCCGCGCAATCTGCTCAGTTCCTGTCCGTCCAAGGTGACCGTGCCGGAGTCCGGCTGTTCCAGGCCGACGAGCATCCGGGCCAGTGTCGTCTTGCCGCAGCCCGATTCGCCGACAAGGCCGACCGACTCGCCCCGGCCCAATGTGATGCTGATGTCGTCCACCGCGCTGACCCGTGCCCGTCGGCCGCCGGTCCGCCCCGTGCTGAACGTCTTGGACAGGCTGGACGCGACCAGCACCCCGCCGGACGCCGTGCCCTCGCTAGTCATGCGGTCCTCACTGGCCACGAAGCACCTCCTGCGCGCGGTGGCACGCGGCCATACGCCCCGGAGTGACGGTTTCAGGAACAGGCGGCACCGTACGGCAACGGTCGACGGCGAAACGGCAGCGCGGCGCGAACGAGCAGCCTGGCAGGATCTGATCGGCGGGCGGCGGGCTACCCCCGATCACCGGCAGTTCGTTCCCGGAGTGCGCCTGGGGGACTGAGTCCAGCAGCGCGCGGGTGTACGGGTGGGCGGGCCGGGACAGTACCTGGTCGGCCGGCCCCGCCTCGACAACACGTCCCGCGTACATGACGGCGACGTGGTCGGCGACCTCGCAGACCACGCCCAGGTCGTGGGTGATGAGCAGGATCGCCAGGTCCATCTCACGCTGCAGCGAGCGCAGCAGGTCGAGGATCTGCGCCTGCACGGTCACGTCGAGCGCGGTTGTCGGCTCGTCGGCGATCAGCAGCCCCGGACGCAAGGCGATAGCGAGGGCGATCAGGATGCGCTGGCGCATGCCGCCCGAGCACTGATGCGGGAAGGCCCGTACCCGGCTGCCGGGATCGGGGATGCCAACCTCGGCGAGCAGCCGTTCCGCTTCCGCCCGGGCCTGGCGGCGGCCCATGCCCCGATGGAGCCGGAATTGCTCGCCGACCTGGCTGCCCACCGACAGCACCGGGTTGAGCGCGGACAGCGGATCCTGGAAGACCATGGCCATCTTCTCGCCGCGCAGTCGGCGGAGCTCGCCGGGACCCGCGTGCAGCACATCGGCACCGTCGACCTCGATGACCTCGGCGCCGACCTGAGCCGAGGGCGGCACCAGGCCCATGACCGCCCGGGCGGTCATGGACTTGCCCGAGCCCGACTCGCCGAGCAGCGCGAGTGTCTCACCACGCCGAACCGTCAAGTCGACGCCGCGCACGGCGTGCACGACGCCGCCTCGGCGCGGGAAATCCACGGTCAGACCGGTTACCCGCAAGGCAGGCACGATGCCGTCGTCCCGTCCGGTGGACGGGTGCGGCTCAGTCACTGTCATGACTCCTCCACGTTTGCCATGGTCACCGTCCTGCGTTTCAAGTGTGTTACCGGAAAATTGCATCCATAGTCCGTACTTGCCGGATCTGTTCTGAATCTTGACATCTATGCCGGAATTTAGCAAGATTACCGCCGTCACGGAAGAAGGAGACTTGCAGTGCTGAACCCCGCCGAGCGTTACACCGGTTACACCGCCTACGCCTACCTGGAGGAGGGCGTGGACTACCCGGCCCGAGCTTGGGCCAAGCAGATCGGACGCGTGCCCGCCTATCTGGGGCTGGAGTTGACGAGCGCGCAGGAGGATCGCACGCGCCGCCTCCTCACCGAGGAGATCGTGATCTCGCTGCACGACCACCCGCAGGTGTTCCCCGAGAACCTGAAGGACGAGCTGCGCGACCACATCCGCACCGGCCGGGAACCCACCGGCTACGAGGGGCTGTCCCGATCCGGGATGACCGCTGTGTTCGACAACGGCATGGACGGCACCTGCTGCATCTCCAGCGACGCCGGCTGGAAGTACAACGACGTCCTGTTCGACCTCGGCGTCCGGATGGCCGACCTGGCGCATCAGGACTTCGTGATCAAGGCCGAGTCCGTCAAGGACATCAGGCACGCGCACGAGACCGGCCGCCTCGCCCACGTCTTCGGCCTGGAGGCCGCGACGATGATCGAGAACGAGGTGGACCGGCTCGATGTGCTGTACGGGTTCGGCGTCCGGCAGATCGGGATCGCCTACTCCGAGGCCAACACGCTCGGCTCGGGGCTGAAGGAGCGCGGTGACGGCGGCCTGACCTATTTCGGCGAGCGGGCTGTCGCCCGGATGAACAAGCTCGGCCTGGCCATCGACATCTCACACTCCGGGGACCGGACGTCAATGGACGTCATCAAGGCGTCCACCAAGCCGATCTTCGTCACGCACTGCGGATCTCGCGAGGTGTGGCCGACCTCCCGGATGAAACCGGACGCGATCCTGAAGGCCTGCGCCGAACGCGGCGGCGTGCTCGGCATCGAGGCCGCGCCGCACACATCCCTGTCCAGCGACCATCCGCTGCACAGCATCGAGTCCGTTATGGATCACTTCACGCACTGCGTGGACGTGCTCGGCATCGAGCACGTTGCTTTCGGGCCGGACACGCTGTTCGGCGACCATGTGGGGTTGCACGAGGCATTCGCCAAGAACCTGTCCATCCAGCAGGTGCACTCCACCGTGGAGTTCGAGAAGGTCGCCTACGTCGACGGCCTGGAGAACCCGGCCGAGTGCTTCTGGAACATCATCGGCTGGCTCGTCAAGCACGACTACTCCGACGACGAGATCCGGATGGTCGTCGGAGGCAACATCCTGCGCGTCCTCGAGGAGGTATGGGCATGAGACTCGGCAGACTCGGCCTCAGCAGACGGGGGCTTGGCGCGGCCGGGGCGGCGGCCGCACTGCTCGCCCTGGCGGCTTGCGCGCCGTGCGGCCCCGGCCGCATCGGGCGGCGGCTCAAGCGGATCGGGTGCCTCGAACGACACGATGATCATCGCCACCACGACCGACATCGACAACTACAACCCGCTGATCGGCGACAGCACGACCGACTTCTGGATCAACGATCTGATGTACCCGGCGCTGATGTCGATGGACGCGAACGGGTCCAAGGTGCCGGCGGTGGCGACGAGCTGGGGATACACCTCGCCGACGCAGGGGTACTTCGACATCCGCACTGGCATGAAGTGGTCCGACGGGGTCCCGCTGACCGCGGCGGACGTCGCGTGGGAGCTCAACGCGATCATCAAGTACCAGCCGCCGGGCGTTGTCACTGGCTTCATCGGCAACCTGAAGTCGGCGAAGGCGACCTCGCCCACGCACGTCGAGCTCACCCTCAGCCACCCGGACTCCACGCTGATCCCCGAGATCGGCTTCTGGATGCCGATCGTCCCCATGCACATCTGGGACAAAGCAGGGAATATCGGGAAATATGTCCCGACCTCAAACTGGGTCAGCGCGGGACCGTACAAGCTAGTCAGCGCGGTGCGGGGCCAGAGCTACACGCTGGACCGGGTGACGCCGTACCCATTCGCGCCTGGCGGCAAGCCGACGTTGGCCAAAGTCGTCTTCCAGGTCTACCCGGACGTCAACACCGAGCTGCTGGCCCTGAAGTCGGGGGCCGTCGATGTGGTCGCCAACACCCTTCCGCCGTCGCAGGTGCCGGTGCTGGAGAAGACACCAGGCATCACGGTGCAGAGCGTGCCCGGCCTCGGCTACAACTTCCTCACCTACAACGTGAAGCACACGCCGCTGAACAACGTGCTTGTGCGTCAGGCCCTGGCGCACGCCGTCGATGACGCGACACTGCGGCAGGTCGCGCTGGACGGCGAGGGCGTGACGACAGGCGGCGTGCCTATCGCCCCGGTGCTCAAGCAGTGGGTCGACCCGTCGCTGACGGAGTACAGCTTCGACCCGTCGCTGTCCCGCAAGCTGCTCGAACAGGCTGGGTACAAGCCGAATTCGGCCGGCCAGTTCCCGCTGTCGTTCACCCTCGTCTACTCGCTGCAGGACCCGGTGACCTCGGGGATGGTCCCGCTGATCCGGTCCGAGGCGGCGCAGGCCGGCATCACGATCAACCTCAAGGGAGAGGAACGCAACACCTTCCTCGCGGCCGGAGAGTCGGGTGGCTTCGACATCTACGCCAGCTCGTTCTCGATCGAGGACAACCCCGTCATCGGGATGGAGCTCGCGTTCGAGCCGAAGGGCGCCGATAACTACACGTTCGCCGACAACACGCAGCTGAATGGCCTCCTGGCAAAGGCCGCCACGGCGCCTACCATGGCGCAGCAGGTTTCCCTGACGCACCAGGCAGCCCAGCTCGTTCAGGATGAGGTCTACGACAACGTCCTGTTCATGCAGAACCCGGCGGTCGCCTACAAGACAGGGTGGACGGGCTGGAAGGTCGAGCCCAGCCAGCTGCTGTCGATTATCAACCCGCAGTCGCTGGCCAACGTCAGGAACACGGGCTGACCCATGTCGGTGTCTCTTCCGCCATTCGCGGGGTTCGCCGGACGGCGGCTGCTGCGCGGGATCGTGACGGTCTGGTTCGCCGTGACCGTCACGTTCCTCCTGCTGCGACTGCTGCCCGGCAACCCGGCGCTGGCCGTGGCCAGCCCGGATATGCCCGCAGCACTGCGCACCGACATGCTGCGCGAGTACGGACTCAACCAGCCGCTGGTGGTGCAATACGTCAAGTACCTGGGACAGCTCCTGCATGGCAACCTCGGCGTCTCGTTCGCGGACAACGAGAATGTCACGACGGTGCTCGGCCAGGAGCTGCCGTGGACACTGCTGCTGATGGGCTCGTCCCTGGTCCTCACCCTGCTCATCGGCGTGCCGCTTGGGGTGGCGGCGGCGCGCCGTCAGGGCAGTCTGGTCGATCGCGGCCTGCAGATGATGAGCGTCGCGTCCGGGTCGCTATTCGTGCCGAGCGTGGGCATCCTGCTGCTGTTCGTCTTCGGCGTATGGCTGCGCTGGCTGCCGATCGGGGGCGCGTATACCGATGGCGTCTACGGGATGGCCTGGTACCTCAGCGTCATCGAGCACCTCGTGCTCCCGGCGTTCAGCCTGGTCCTGGTGCAGATCGGCGGCTACGTCTTCACGCTGCGCTCCACGCTGATCGGCGCGCTGCGCGAGGACTACGCCGATCTGGCACGGTCCAAGGGCGCGCGGGAACGCTCCGTGGTGTGGAAACATGCCCTGCGGAACGCGCTGTTGCCGGTGACAACCCTGGTCGGCCTGCAACTCGGCTTCCTCGTCGGCGGCGCCGTGCTCACCGAGACCATCTACGCCTACCCGGGCATCGCCCGCGGCATCTACACCGCGGTCACCCAGCAGGACTACCCGGTGCTCCAGGGCGCCTTCCTGCTGCTCGCGGTCTCGGTCGTGGCGGCCAACTTTCTCACCGACCTTGCCTACGGCCTGCTCGACCCGAGGGTGCAGACGTCATGACGGCGATCATCAACCCGGCGGACCCCGTAGCCGAGACCGTCACCGCCGCGGGCTTGAGCCCGGGCATGCGGACCTGGCGCGCGTTCTACCGCAACCCGGTGGCCGTCGTCGCGCTGGTCGTGATGGCAGCGTTCATCGCGATCGGGATATTCGCGCCGATGATCTGCGCGTATCCCACCGGATCGGGCACGTCCATCCTGGCGGCGCCGTCCGCGGCGCACCTGTTCGGCACCGACAACCTCGGGCTTAACATCTTCAACGAGGTGATCTGGGGAACGCGGGACAGCCTGATCGTGGGCGCCGCCGCCAGTGCTCTCGCCGTCGTCATCGGCGTGGCCATCGCGGTCATCGGCGCGTACTTCCCGCGCGTCGACACGTTCACCGGCATGCTGGTCGACATCTGCCTGTCGCTGCCCGTGCTGCCGCTGATGATCCTCGTGGCCGCGCTGGCCGGCCCGAGCCTGCAGACCACGGTCCTGGTCATCGCCTTCTTCTCCTGGCCAGAAGTGAGCAGGGTGGTGCGCTCCCAGGCGTTGGCGGTCGTTCGGCTGCCGTACATCGACGCGGCGCGGGTGACGGGCAACTCCAACCTCCGCATCATCCGCAAGCACGTTATCCCCGCCGTCGCGCCGGTAATCGTGGTCTCGGTCGTGCTCACCGCGTCGCGGGCGGTGCTGACCGCCGCGAGCCTGGCCTTCCTCGGCCTCGGCGATCCCAGCACCTGGTCCTGGGGGCTGATCCTCTACAACGCCGAACAGGCCGGCGCGCTGCAGAGCGCCTGGTGGACTGCCCTGTTCCCGTCGCTGGCGATCCTCCTGCTCGTCATGTCGGCCACGCTCATCTCCATTGCCTACAACGACGCCCGCGACCCGCATTCCCGGAAGGAGTGACCGACATGTCATTCGCGCAGCGACTGCCCGCGGCGTTCTTCGGCACGGTCCAAGACGACGTCAGGAGCCGACTGGCAGCGGCGGGCCTGACGGCGGGGATGTTCGACGACCCCGACGACATCGCCTATCTCACTGGTTTCTTCCACTTCCCCACGGAGCGGCCCGTCGCGGTCTGGCTCGACAGCAGCGCCGCGTCCGCGACGCTGCTGGTGCCCGAACTGGAGCGGGAGTACGCGGAGCACCAGCGGGCCGCCGCCGAGATCGTCAGCTATCCCGAGTTCCCCGGCGTGCGCCCGCCGTTCACCGTGCTCGCCGCTTCAGTCACCGCGGCAAACAGCGGTCCCGTCGGGTACGGCGACGCGACGACGACCGGGCGGCTGGCCGCGATGCGGTCCGCGTTCCCGGCCGCGGCGTTCGCAAGGACCGACGCCGTGCAGGCTGCCCGGCTGGTCAAGCGGCCCGAGGAGATCGCGCTGCACCGCGAGGCCGCGAGGATCGCCGACCTGATGCTCGAGGCCGGCCGGGCATGCGTGGAGCTGGCGGTGCGCGAGCGCCGCGAGCTGCCGACCGAGGCGGAACTCGCCACGCTGGTGTCCGAGGCTGGCACGACGGTCATGTACGCCGAGCACGACGACGTGGTGGCGGTTCCGCACATGGCGGGCGGGCTCGTGTACTCGGGGCCGAACAGCGCCCGCCCGCACGCCCGGCCCTCCGGCCGCAGGGTGGCGCCCGGCGAGCCGTTCATGCTCTCGCTCGGCGCCGGCGTCGGCGGGCGGCACGTCGAATGCGAGCGCACCTTCTTTATCGGAGCGCCCGATGAGGAGCAGGCCCGCTTCTACAGCACCGTGCTGGCGGCCCAGCGCACCGGCCTGGCCGGACTGCGCGCAGGGCGCCGTTGCTGCGACGTGAACGCCGAATGCCTGGACGTGATCCGCGGCGCCGGCCTGGCGCAGTACCTGCGGCACCGGCAGGGCCACGGCATCGGCCTGAACATCCACGAGCCGCCGTGGCTTGAGGACGGAGACGATTCCGTGCTCGCCCAAGCCATGATCGTCTCCGATGAGCCTGGCCTGTACGTGCCCGGCCTCGGGGGATTCCGGATCTCCGACAGCGTCCTCGTGGGCGAGCGCGGCGGCGAGCCGCTGACCGCTTACCCGAAAGACCTCGATGACATCGTCATCGCCCTTTAGCGACATCACCAGCGGAGGAATAGCAATGCGGCTTCCCGTCAATGGCGCGGAACTCGAAGTGGAAGTGCTCGGTGACGAGAACGCTCCCGTGCTGATAGCGCATCACGGCGCGCCGGGCCTAGGGTCGCGGGCGGAACCAAAATCAGGTTTCGGTGCGCTCGCCGACACGTACCGGGTGATCGTCTTCGACGCGCGGGGCAGTGGCGAGAGCAGCGACACGCCGCCGTACTCACACGAGCAGTGGACCGCCGACATCGACGCCCTGCGCGAGTGGGCTGGCGCGGACAAGATCATCATGGCCGGCGGCTCCTACGGCGGATTCCTGTCGCTGGAGTACACGCTGCGCTATCCCGAGCGGGTGGCCGCGCTGGTGCTGCGGGACACCGCGGCGGCCGACCGATTCAGGACGCAGGCACGGCACCGCGCGGAAAGCACCGACCGAACGACCATCGACATGGAGATGTTCGACCGCAGCTTCACCGGGCAGGTCCGCGACAATGACGATTTCCGGGCCTGCTGGCGGGCCATCCTGCCGCTCTACGACTACGATTATGACCCCGCGAAAGTGGATGAACGCGCGGATACCACCCTTTACCATTACGCCACGCATAACTATGCCTTCGGCACTAACCTGCCGCATTACGATGTGACAGGTAAACTCGGTCAGATCAAGTGCCCTACTTTGATCACCGTCGGCCGGCACGACTGGATCACGCCGGTTGAGGCGAGTGAGGAGCTCGCCGCAAACATCGAGGGTTCAGAGCTGGCAATATTCGAGAAGTCTGGACACTCACCGCAGATCGAGGAGCGTAACGAGTGGCTTTCAGTGGTCCGCCGCTTCCTGGCCGGGGCCGTTAGCCGATGAGTTCAGCGGAGGAGGCCCCGGCGGCACAGCCCCGCGGGCGGTCGGCCGAGCCTCTCGCATTCACCTTCGACGACCTCGACAAGCGGATCATCGCCTGCCTGCGGGCGGAGGGCCGGGCCAGCTGGACCGACATCGCCAAGCGCTGCGGCACGTCGGTGGCCACGGTGTCGCGCCGCGGGCAGCGGCTGCTCGCCGATAGCACGGTACAGGTCGCCGTCGTCCCGACGACGACGCACCCAGGACACAGCTCCATGTTCTTCCTGCGGATGGTGTGCCGGTCGGGCATGCAGGGGCGTGTCGCCGAGGCGCTGGCCCGGCGCCCTGACATCCGCTTCCTCGCCCTTGTCACTGGACGGTACGACATCGCCGCCGAGGTATGCGTCGACACCGGAAAGTCCGTTATCGGACAACTGATCTCGGAAATCCAGGAGATCGACGGCGTCGAATGGTGCGAGACCGACCTGATCGTGCACGAGTACAAGGTTGCGCAGGACTGGACCTGGCAGCTCCTTGTCGGCGAGACCTGCAGCGTGACCGTGGCCGACCCGCACACGTGCGATGCCAGCCACCTGGACGACGCCGACCGGCGGATCGTCGAGGTGATGCGGGCGGACGGCCGGGCCGGCTTCGCTGGCGTCGCGAGCCAGGTGGGCATGGACGAGACCACCGTGCGCCGCAGGTTCGAGGCAATGCTCGGCCGCGGCTGCATCACGGTGGTCACGCTAGCGCCCGCCTCGGCGCTCGGTTTCACTTCTGAAGTCCTGCTGGACATCAGCGTCGAGCCGCGTAAGCTGCGCGAGGTGTCGGAACGGTTGACGGCGTTCGCCGGGGTCCGGTTCGTCGCCGCCACGCTCAGCAGCAGCTCGCTGCTGTGCGAAATGATCCAGCCGAGCAAAGACGCGCTCTTCGGTTTCCTCACCGAAACCCTAGCCACGCTCGACGGCGTACAGGGCTGGCAGGCGAGTATGGAACTGCTCACTGTGCGCCGCGGTTTCGTGGAGACGCCGTGGTGGCGGCGGGAACTCGAGGGCCATCTCGGCACGCCGTCGCGCGTATCGCCGACTGCCGGCAAGTCCCCGACGCCCCGTGTCACCCGGCCCTTGTCGGGACCAGCCCGAACGCGGTAGGGGACACGACACGACGCGGTCAAGCACGCGGCCAACCCCGACCGGCGCAATCGCCAGTCCGTCGCAGTGCACCTGATGAGCCTGTTGCCATCACGCTCAATCGGCACCCAATAGGCACTTAACCCGCCCGTAATACGCTCGCCCCACATGGCCGGCACCAGCATGAGTAGTTCCTGATGGCACGCGGCGGAGGAGGGCTCAGCGGCGGGTGGCCTGGCGGCTGGCCCGGGCGTAGTCGAGGACGAGCGGGCGGCTGTCGTCGCGGCGCCAGGCAAGGGCCAGCGTGGCGAGTGACAGGCCGTTGACGGGCCGGGTGGTGACGCCGCCGAGGGTGATCAGGCGCGCGTTGCCCGCCGCCAGCAGGCAGACGCCGCGGCCGTCGGCCAGCGCCTCGTAGGTCTCCTCGGTGCTGGCGACCTCGGCGCCGATGCGCGGTGGCCGGCCGCCGCGGGCATCGGTGGCCAGCCAGTAGTCCCGAAGCGGCCCGGCGCTTGGCGGCAGGGCGAGGAATGGCTCGTCGAGCAGGTCGGCCACCTCGATGGTGTCCTTGCTGGCGAACGGGTGGCCGTCGGCCATCGCGACTAGGCGTGGCTCTTCCGCCACCACGACCCACTGGTAGCGATCGGGTTCCGGCAGCGGGAGCCAGACGAAGGCCACATCGACCGCGCCGTCGGCGAGCCCCGCCGTCGGGTCGCCCCATCTCGACTGACGCAGTTGCACGGTCGCGGCCGGCTGCAGGGCGGTGAACCGGGACCTGATCGCGGCCACCAGGCCGCCGCGTCCCGGGCTGGTGCTCATCCCCGCCACCAGCGTCGCCGCCTGCCTGCTCTTGGCCTGCTCGGCGGCCGCCCAGCCGCGGTCCCAGGCGTCCAGCACCTCGAGGGCGTGCGGCAGCAGCGCCTCGCCGACCGGCGTCAGCTGGACGCCGTCGCGGCCGCGGTCGAACAGCGGCGCGCCCAGCTGCCGTTCCAGCATCCTGAATCTGCTTGCTCAACGCCGGCTGGGAGATGAACAGCCGCTCAGCCGCGCGGGTGAAATGCAGCTCCTCGGCCACTGCGACGAAGTAGCGCAGGTCCCGCCCGTGCACGTCCATAACCATCAGTTATCACATCAGGTCTTGGACGGGCCACCAAGGCGGCGGGCAGAGTCGGTACCGACGGGCGCACCGCCCGGTGCAGGCAAGGCAAGCCGTAGGAGGACAGGATGAACAAGGTCTGGCTGATCACCGGGGCGAACAGCGGCTTCGGCCGGGCGATCGCCGAGGCCGCCGTCGCCGCCGGGGACGTCGTCGTCGCGACCGCCCGCCGGGTCACGGCCCTAGACGATCTGGCGGCCGCGCACCACGGCCAGGTCGACGTGCTGCCGCTTGACGTGACCGACGCCGCCGCGATCGACGCGACCGTCCAGGATGTTATCGACCGCCACGGCCGCATCGACGTGCTGGTCAACAACGCCGGGCGCACGCACGTCGGAGCAGCCGAGGAGACGACCGACGCCGAGCTGCGCGACCTGTTCGAGGTCCACCTGTTCGGGCCCGTCGCGCTGACCCGGGCGGTGCTCCCGCACATGCGGTCCCGCCGGTCGGGGGCGATCGTGCAGATCAGCAGCATGGGCGGCCAGCTCTCGTTCGCCGGGTTCGGCGCCTACAGCGCCACCAAGTTCGCCCTCGAGGGCCTGTCGGAGGCACTCGCGGACGAGGTCGGCCCGCTCGGGATTAAGGTGCTGATCGTGGAGCCGGGCGCGTTTCGCACCGGGTTGTTCGGCAGCGCCAGTGCCAGCGAGCCCATGCCCGAGTACGCCGCCACCGCCGGCCGGACGCGGCAGATGATCGAGGAAAGCGCCGGCACCCAGCCCGGAGACCCGGCCAAGGCAGCGACCGCCATCCTCACCGCCCTCGCCGCTCCAAGCACCCCGCTGCGCCTGCCGCTGGGGGACGACGCCGTCGATGCGATCCTCAGCCATCTCGACCGCACCGGCGCCGACATCCGCTCCTGGGAAAAGCTCGCCCGCGACACCAGAATCGCCGACTGAAAGGTTTCCCATGTCCACGCTGCGCCTTGGCGTCTCCCTTCAGCCGCGCTGGCCGCGTGCGGACGCAACAGCGGCGCTCCGCGCCGCCAGCCACGCCGAGGATCTCGGCTTCGATCACGTGGCGGTGGGAAACCGCCTGCTCGACAGCGGTTTCGGCCTCGACGCAGACCCGCTCGTGCTGCTCTCGGCGGTGTCGGCCGCGACGCGGCGACTGCGGCTGCTTACCTCCGTGCTCGTCGCGCCCTACTATCCGGCGCTCGTGCTCGCCAACCAGGCGGCCACCCTCGACGTCGTCTCCGGCGGCCGCCTCATCCTCGGCGTCGGCACCGGCTGGAACCCGGAAGAGTTCGGCGCGCTGGGTGTCAGAAGCCAGGAACGCGGCGCCCGCACCGACGACCACCTCGCCGCCGCCAAGGCCCTGTGGTCACAGCGCCCGGCCGAGTTCGACGGGCGGTTCACGACGCTGCGCGGCGCGCACCTCGGCGTTCCCCCCGTCACCCCGGCAGGCCCGCCGCTCTGGATCGGCGGCCACAGTGACCCCGCCCTACGCCGTGCCCTCCGCTTCGGCGATGGCTGGTACGGGACCGGCGTCAGCGCCGCCGAACTCACCGCCGTGCGACGCCGCCTGCATGAGCTCGACGACGGTGCGGGAAAGGCGGAGCACCTCACGCTCGCCGCAGCGGCCTTCCTGACCCCGCCGGGCATCCCCGCGGTCACGTCTGCGCCAGGACGGCCGCTCGGCGGCGACGCGGCCACGGCGGCGAGTGTCGTCGATGACCTCGGGCGTCTAGCCGAGTCCGGCCTGACCACCTGCACACTGTGGCTGCCGATCGCGGCCGAGCACGTGGAAAAGGCGATGGAGTGGGTCGCCGCCGAGGTCGCGCCGCAGCTCAGCTGAGGCCGCCGGTTGGACCACCCGGGCCTGGATTCTCCTTACCGAGGCCCGCCGACGATGAAGAGGATCCCGAGCCCGATGATGATCGCGAGAACCGACAGTACGTAAATCCCCGCCGCGACGTTGCCCCCATCATGCTGCCCGCGCCCGAGGCTGTTCGCCGCGCGGCTCACGATTTTCGGCATGCTCATCGGACCCCGAGGGTCCAGCAGGTCCTGGTAAGGCTCGCGCCGCCTGCTCGGGTCGGATCTGTCGGCTCCGGAAGCGGGCCCGCTGCCCGGGTGAGCACCGCCGGGGTGGCCGCCGCTAGGGTGCCCGCGCTGCTGGTCGCCCGCGGCGCCGCTGCCGCCGGGCAGACCTCCACCGCGATCCCCAGCATCGGTCATGGCACTCACCAGTTTCTAAGCAGGCCGATCGGTTTCCACGCTAGCCGATGAGAATTCAAGCCCAAGGAGCAGGCCGAGGCCACCCGGCCTCGATCGCCGCCCCCGGATCGCTCGGCAGTACCGAGAGCGAGTCCAGCGCACGCATCGCTCGATCAGCATCCCGAGCGGCGTGCCCCATTCGCCGATGTGGTTCTGGCGGATCACGGTATGCCCGCGCCAATGCAGGATCCGGACCACGGCGTCACCGATGATCGTCGACCGCAGGTGGCCGACGTGCATCTCCTTAGCGGCGTTCGGGGCCGAGTAGTCAACCGTGACGGTCTCCGGCGCGTCGGTCAGCGGGGAGCCAAGCCGGTCATCTCCGGCGATCTCTGCCACCAGGCCGCCCACCACCTCATCCGCCAGCGTCAGGCTGATGAAACCCGGCCCGGTAACCTCCACGCGAGAGCACAGATCGCTCAGGTCGGCCTGCCGCAGGACCTGCTCCGCCGCCTCCCGCGGGCTGATTCCCAGCTTGCGGCCAAGCGCCAGGGCGCCGTCGGCCTGAAAATCCGCATGCTGGGAGCGGCGGACGGCCGGGCTCACCGACTCGCCGGCCACAGCATCGAAAGCCGGCCCTAGCCGTCGGCTGAGCAATTCCTCAACGTCCGCCATCGATGGCCAGTCTAGGCAACAGCCAAGTCAAACCCGCAAATCCATCATCTCGAACGGACCCTGCCCTCCGCGTCCACCGTCAGCAGTCTCCACCATCCGGGCCGGACGTCAGCTGCCGCCCCACAGCCACCGATGCCGATGAGCTCCACGTCGGTCCAGCTGGCTGGTCGTCTGGCAGCCAGTCTCTGCTAAGAGCCGATGATCGCCATGAGTGCGGTGGTGAATGGTGCTGGGTCGATGTCGCCGCGAACGGCGAGTTGCTGGCTGTAGCCCTGGCAGAGAGCCGCGAACGCTTCGGCGATTCGGGCGGCGTCTGCTGGTTGCCGGTCGGGTAGAAGGGCTGCGACTGCGTCTCGCAGGTCTGTGAGCTGCTGCTGGACGAGGGCTGCGAGCGGAGGGGAGATGGCGGCCTCGGCATAGATCTGAGCGACCAGCCGGGCATGGCCTTCCTCGCGGGCCATCACGCGGACGTGCTCGAGGAACTCCTGGACCGCCAGGGCGGTGAGCTCGGCGGGGAATGCCTGGCTCCCCTGCTCGCAGATGGCGGTGACGATTTCGTCCTTGCTGGTGAAGTACCGGTAGATCGCCCCGGTGGAGAGCCCGGAGGCCTCGACGAGGTCGGTCATGGATGTACGGGCGAAGCCGTGGCTGGCGAAGCGGGCGCGCGCGGCGTCGATGATCTGGGCTCGGCGCGCGTCGAGATGGGCCTGGCTGACTCTGGGCATAAAAGAACGACCATTCGTTTTTGATGGTACCGTTCATGACTGTATCCCGTAGCCCGCGCCCTGGGAGGCACTCATGCGTTATCAGACCTTCGGACGGCTGACCGGCCTGCGGCTTTCGGAGTACGTGCTCGGCACGGCCAACTTCGGCTCGGCTCCGAGCGCAGCTGGGCTAGAGGGTTCCAGGGCGATCTTCGAGGCTTATGTCGCCGCCGGCGGCACGACGTTCGATGTCTCGAACATTTACCAGAACGGGGAAGCCGAGAGGGTCCTCGGCGAGCTCCTGGGCCGCGAGCGCGACGACTTCGCGGTCATCACGAAGTACGGCGGCAGCAGGCAGCCCCAGGTCCGTCCCGGGACGACGGGCAACAGTCGCAAGACTATGATCCGGTCGCTGGAAGAGAGCCTGCGCCGCTTGAACACCGATTACGTGGACGTCTTCATGCCCCACTTCCCCGACGGGATCACGCCGATGACGGAGATCCTGGCCGGGCTCGAGGACCTCATCCGGGCCGGCAAGATTCGCTACGGCGGGCTGTCGAACTTCCCGGCGTGGCGAGTCGCGGGCGCCGCCGCACGGGCGGACCTGAGCGGGCTCACGCCGCTGGCCGGCATCCAGGCCGAGTACAGCCTGGCCGAGCGCTCCGCCGAGCGGGAACTGCTTCCGATGGCCGAGGCCCACGGGCTCGGTGTCCTCTTGTACTCCCCGCTCGCAGGAGGGCTGCTGACCGGCAAGTACCGCCGCGGCGAGCAAGGCCGCCTCACCACCCGGGGAGCCAGCGGCGAGGCCACCACCCAGCGCACCGCCGTACTCGACGCCGTCCTCGCCATCGCAGACGAGCTCGAGACCACACCGGCTCAGGTCTCGCTTGCCTGGCTGCGCCGCCGCGCCGCAGACGCACAGACCTCGATGACTCCCATCGTCGGGCCCCGCACCCCAGCCCACCTGGAGGAGTACCTCAGCGCACTCGAGGTCGAGCTCGGCCAACAGCACTACCAGCAGCTGGCGGAGGTCAGCGCGATCCAGCTCGGCGCTCCTCACGAGGACGTCGCGTCGGCACTGAGTCACGGCATGGACGGCAACCGCCGCCTCCTCGACCTCCCACCCGTGACAGTGCTCTAGGGGGCCACCAAGGAGAGCCAGCAGCCTGCTCACCGCCAAGAACTAAGCCTCAAGTCGACGGCAAGCCCGAGGCCGACGATCGCGACCACCACACGGAGCGCGCCGGCCGGAGACCCTCGGCTGGGCCACCCAGCAGCCAGCAAAAGCACCGCGTCACTGGCCGAGATCCCGCCGAGAATGACGGAGCCCTCCCGCCGACTGCGAGATCGCACCGCACTCGTCCACCGGGCAGCACGCGAGCTACCAGCATCCCACCCGGGACCCCGTTGGTCATCAATGGTCGGCTGGGTCGGTCGAATCGCGCCGGGGTTAGCAAAGTGTATCTCTTAGGTAAGCATCTACGGCAGCAAAACGACATTGAATCGGAGTAATATTCGACTAAGAGAGATTCACGATGATCATCATCGAACGGAGATCACGATGGACGGGCAGCCGGGGCAGGAGGACGGGGAGGGCGCGGGCCGGGACCGCGATCCCGAGCCGACGCCCCCGGCCTCCGGCAGTCCGGTCCCGAATCCGGCCCCGCTGGGTCCCGACCCGCGGCTGGCGCAGTTCGCGTGGGACGACTCGCGCGAGGGCCCGGCTCCTTCGGGCCGGATGGCCCTGCTGGTTGACGAGCTGTCAGGGCCGAGGCGGCGGTGCCCGGGCGCCACCGGCGACGAGCGGGTCGGCCTGCTGCGGGCGTGGGCGGCGGTCGAGTCGTGGGCCGCGGGCGGCAAGCTCGGCATGGTCCGCGAGATCATGCGGGCCGAGGCCCCGCCGTCGCCCGGGAGCGACCACGGCGACCTGCCGGAAACATGGTCCCGGTCGCTGCGCTACGAGCTGTCGGGCGCGCTGGCCTGCTCGACCCAGTCGGCCGAGAGCATCGCGTCGCTCGCGTGGCAGCTGGAGGCGCGGTTGCCTCGCATCGGCGCACGGCTGGATGACGGGACGCTCACCAGCGCGAAGGCCAGGGCCGTGGCCGAGACCTTCGAGCAGCTGACCGACCCCGACGCCGCCGCCGCCGAAGCCCTAATCGCCGATCAGCTGGCGGGCAAGACCTTCACCCAGGTGCTGCGGCTGGCCGAACAGGCGGCCCTGACGGTGGATCCGGGGCTGGCCGAGCGGCGCCGGGAGCACGCGCAGAAGAACTACGCCCGGGTCTCCTTCTTCCGCGAGCAGGCCGGCACCGCCGGCCTGTCCGGCCGCGACCTGCCGCCCGACGAGGCCCTCGCCGCGATGGCCGCCGTGAACGCCCGCGCCGAGGAGTACCAGGAGTCGGAGGCGTTCGGCGATACCCCGATGGACGTGCTGCGCGCCCACGCCTATCTCGACCTCATCAACGGCGTGTCGGCCGCGAAGCGGATCGCGGCCGCGGAACAGCAAGACGACCTGACGGACAGCGCGGCTGCGTGGGCAGCCGCTCATGCAGGATCAGAACAAGCCGAGCCCGCTAACGACGACGCGCACTGCGACCCGGACGCCCCGGCGAACCCGGGCGACTGCCCGTGCTCCGAGTGCGACGGCAGCTGCGTGACCCATGAAGACGAGGATCTCGACGGCAGCGGACAAGCCGATGAGGACGATGACGACGATGACCCCGACGACGATGCCCGCCCCGACGACGGCGGCGATGGCGGCGAACCCGGCTCCGGCGGTTCCGGAGGTTCCGGCGGTCTGGACCCTCGGCCCGGCGTGCCGCCGACCGGGCAGGCGCGCGAGCGGCGCCCGGCCGATCTGATCGTGCCGCTGGCGACGCTGCTCGGGCTGGCCGAGCGGCCGGGCGAGCTCCACGGCTTCGGCCTGCTCGACCCGGCGCTGGCCAGGGATCTGGCCGCCGCCGCAGCGGCAAGCCCGCGCACCGAGGTATGCGTGACCGCCACCAGCCCCGAGGGATATGCCATCGCCCACGGCTGCGCCCGCCCGGCCCGGACAACGCGCCAGGCACGCCCGGCAGCATCCCCGGTCGCGCTGCCCGCCCGGCTGAACCTGACCATCCCCGCCGCCACCCTCCCCAGCCTGTCCAGCCGCCCCGCCAGTCACACTGGCCCCTGGTCCCTCACCCCGCGCACCCCGCGCGGCAGACCCGGAACCCCAGACGGATTCGGCACCTGGACGCTCGTCCTGCCAGGCGGGCGCGAGCTCACCGTGCGCCTGGACCCGGTACCGGTCTTCGGATGTGACCACAGATACGAGACACACGGCTACCAGCCGAGCGACCGGCTCCGGCACCTTGTCCAGATCAGAGACGGCACGTGTACGTTTCCACCATGCAACCGGCATGCGCGAGACTCGGATTTTGAACATGCCCTGCCGTATGACCAGGGCGGGAAAACGTGCGCGTGTAACGCGGGCGCCCGCAGTCGCGCCTGCCACCAGGTGAAACAGTCGCGCGGCTGGAGCGTCACCCAGCCGAAGCCGGGCTGGCACCGGTGGCAGACCCCGGCCGGCCGCGTCTACGTGCAAGAACCGAAGCGGTACCCCGCCTGATCCGTACCGGGCCGCTATCGTACGGTCGTGAGCGAAGTCAGGTGCTCCGGCTGCGGAGCGATGGTCCCCGATGTGACCGGCCCGGTCCACGCCTACATGCACGCCTCCCCAGGATGCTGGATGCTGTACTGCGGGCTCGAGGACTGGAAAGCCTCCCTGACCGCCGACGACGCGCCGACGCTGATTCAGCACCTGGTCGACTCGTACGCAGTCCAGCACGCCGCCAACCCCGACCGGCGCAATCGCCAGTCCGTCGCAGTCCACCTGATGAGCCTGTGCGCATCCCTGGAGCAGGGCATCCCCGGCACACGGCTGCGGCAAATGATCGGCACCTGGACTCACCGCGAGTACTCCCTGCTCGCGCCCAGGCCCGACGCTTACCAGCTGACCGTGCGCAACCTCGCGGACGCCGCCGGACAAGACCGGGCCGGCCTCATCTCCGACATGGCCACAGCGACGTGGGCGGCGTGGTCTGCCCATCACGACCAGATCCGGGCATGGCTCGCCGCCGCCACGCCAGGCGCCCGGCCCGGCACCGCCATCCACTGAGCCCGTTGGTACCTCGCTCAATCGGCACGTAATGAGCGCTTAACCCGCTCGAAATACGCTCGCCACACATGGCCGTCCAGGAGCGAAAGGGAGACGAGCATCGTGTGCGGGATCACTGGATGGGTGGACTTCAGGCGTGACCTAAGGCCGGAGCGGCCCGTGATCGAGGCGATGACCTCGACGATGGTCAACCGAGGGCCGGACGCAGGCGGCATATGGTGCTCCGCCCACGCGGCCATCGGCCACCGAAGGCTGTCGGTCATCGACCTCGAAGGCGGCGAGCAGCCGATGCGGGCCGCCCTCCCCGGCTCGGCCAAGGCCGAACCCGAGGTCGAGGACGAGAACCAGGTCGTGCTCACCTTCAGCGGCGAGGTCTACAACTTCACCGAGCTCCGCAGCGAGCTGACCGCCCGAGGCCACCACTTCCGCACCCGCTCAGACACCGAAGTCGTCCTCCGCGCGTACCTGCAATGGGGCACGGAGTGCGTGACCAGGCTGAACGGCATGTTCGCGTTCGCCATCTGGGACGGCCAGCGCCAGGAACTGCTGCTGGCCCGGGACCGACTCGGCGTGAAGCCGCTCTACTACGCGAAGCTGCCCGACGGCGTCCTGTTCGGTTCCGAGCCGAAGGCGATCCTGGCCCACCCCGACTTCCGCCCCGAGATCGACGCCGAAGGCCTGGCCGAGCTGTTCGCCCAGGTCGGCACCGCGACGCCCGGCCACGGCGTCTACCGGGGCCTGTCCCAGGTCCGCCCCGGCACGATCGTCCAGGTTGGTCGCCTCGGCCTAAAGACGTCGACGTACTGGACCCTCGAGGCGCGCGACCACACCGACGACCTCCCGGCCACGGCCGAGAAAGTCCGCGACCTCCTCACCGACATCGTGCACCGCCAGACCGTCGCCGACGTGCCGCTGTGCAGCCTGCTGTCCGGCGGCCTCGACTCAAGCGTCGTCTCCGCGCTGGCGGCCGACAGCCTGCTCCGGCGCGACCGGACCAAGCTCGCCACGTTCTCGGTCGACTTCGCCGGCAGCGCCGACGCGTTCACCCCGGACCAGCTCCGTCCCAGCCACGACGAGCCGTTCGCGCGTGCCGCCGCCGAGCACATCGGCAGCAGGCACGGCACCGTCCTGCTGACCGCCGACGATCTCGTCGAAGCCCAGTGGGCGCCCCTAACAGCGCACGACCTGCCCACCATGGGCGACATGTGGGTGTCGATGTACCTGCTGTCCCAGGAGATCCGCCAGCAGTCGACGGTCGCGCTGTCGGGGGAGTCGGCCGACGAGGTCTTCGGCGGCTACCCGTGGTACCACGCCCCCGCGCTGCTCGCGGCGCCCACATTCCCGTGGGCCTACCGCGGCTCATGGGCACCACTGCTGACCGAACAGGTGCGCGCGGCGATCCGCCTGGACGAGTACGCCGCCGACCGCTACGCCCAAGCGGTAAAAGAGGTACCAAGGCTGGCAGGAGAGAGCCCGGACGACCGCCGAGTACGCGAGGTCCTCTACCTCGGCCTCACCCGCTGGCTGCCGCTCCTGCTCGATCGCAAGGACCGGCTGAGCATGGCCTGCGGCCTGGAGGTCCGGGTGCCGTTCACCGACCACCGCCTGGTCGAGTACGTCTGGAACGTCCCGTGGGCCATGAAGGAAGCCGGGGGAATCGAGAAGGGCCTGCTCCGCACCGCCGCGGCCGGCCTCCTCCCGCCCGACCTGCTGAACCGTCGCAAGAGCATCTACCCCGGCGCCGCCGACCAGGCCTACGAGCGCGCGATCGACGAGCAGCTACGCAACCTGTTGCAAAAACCAAGCGCGCCGCTATTCGACCTGGTCGACCACAACCAGCTCGCAGAAGCGTACGCACGCGACCCCCGCCTGACCGGCTTCATGGCCATCCAGCCGAGCAGCACGACGCCCATCGCGTTCCTGCTCGACATCAACCGATGGCTAGACCGTTCCGGCGTCACCATCCGATTGGACGCGTGAGCCCCAGCTATGGCAACTCAACACGAAGCCAACGTCTACATCACCAACACCAGCGACGGCACGGCCCACATCAAGCTCTTCCACCAGAACGACCCGGACGGCACCCAGAACGGAAGCTGGACCGCAAGCCCGGGGGAGACCGTCGGCCCGATGACCGTCCGGTTCGAGACCGGATGGGGCTCCTACGGCATCCTCGACTGGTGGTCGGTCATCATCGCCGTCGAAGGCGGATCGACGCCGGGCATCTACCAGAACTCAGGCACAACTCCCTTCCCCCACTGGAAGGAATGCCAGCTGCAAAGCGCGGACGTCGACCAGAACCTCACCTTCGCCGTCAGCGCCAGCAGCTTCGACATCAACCTGGCCTCCGGCGGATGCACCGACGGGATGACCAGGCTCGGCGAGTTCTCGAAGATCACCAACGTCTTCGTGCTGATGCTGGAGAACCGCTCCTTCGACAACCTCTTCGGCCAGTCCGGCATCCCGGGCATCACTCACGCCACGCCCGCCGACAGCAACGCCTACCAAGATGTCACCTACCCGGTCGGCAGCCCCGCGCCGACGGCGATGCCAACCGACCCCGGCCACGAGTTCCAGGACGTCGTCAAGCAACTGGGCGGCCCGGACGCGAGTTACCCGCCCGGCGGCCCCTACCCGACCATCAACCTCTCCGGGTTCGCCGCCAACTACGCCACCACCACAACAGAAGGAACGCCGCCCGCGAGCGCCGACATCGGCAAGATCATGCTCGGCTTCGAATCCAAAGCCCAGCTGCCCGTCATCTACCAGCTGGCGACCGAGTTCGCTATCTGCGACCACTGGTTCTCGTCGCTGCCCGGCCCGACCTGGCCCAACCGGTTCTTCGTCCACGGCGCCTCGTCGGCCGGCCTGGACCACAGCCCCACCCAGACCCAGATGGTCGGGTGGGAAACTCCCGGGCTCGGCTTCGCCTACCCCCGCGGCAGCATCTTCGACGCGGCGTCGCGGGCCGGGCTCACCTGGCGGATCTACAACGACGACACCGACGTCTACAGCGACGACCCGCAGGACGGCTCCGTCTTCGGCGCGATCCCGCAAGTATCGGCGCTCAAGGGCGTCACCCTGCTCGACACAAACTCACTCACCCACTTCGCCGCCGACCTGCAGAGCCCTTACACCTGCCAGTACACGTTCGTCGAGCCGAACTACGGCGACATCACCAGCAGCTACCGGGGCGGTTCCTCCCAGCACCCGATGGACGACGTTTACGGCGGCGAAGGCCTCATCAAGGCGGTGTACGAGGCCATCCGCAACTCACCGGTGTGGGACACCAGCCTGCTGATCATCACCTACGACGAGCACGGCGGCTTCTACGACTCGGTCGCACCGCCCGCGGCCACCCCGCCCGACGACGGCAGCCCCAGCACCTACAACCAATGGGGCTTCACCTTCGCCCAGCTCGGGGTACGGGTCCCGGCCGTGGTGGTCTCGCCGTGGATCGCGCCGCACACCGTCGACCATACGGTCTACGACCACTCATCCGTCCCCGCCACCATCGAGCGACTCTTCGGCCTGCCGCCCCTCACCGCGCGCGACGCGGCCGCAAACGACGTGACGCCCCTGTTCACCGAACCGCACCCACGCACCGACGCGCCCACCAGACTGAACTATCCGGCTCCACCAACCCTCCGCGCGGCGATCGACCCGCAAACGGCACAAGCCAGCCTCAGCGAACCCATCCCGGAATCGGGCAGCCTCCCCGGCTTCCTGCAAATCCTGCTGAAGACCGACCTCGAACTCGCCTCGACACCCCAAGAGCGAGACGAAGCGCAGACGAGGCACGCTGCGGTAACCACCCGCGGCGACGCCCGCTCCTACATCAACTACGTCATGGCCAAAGCCCACGCGGCAAAAAGCGCGCACCCTTAGCCAAGCGCCGCGGACGTGGGGATCCAAGCCGCTGCCGCCGGAAAGCATCTCGTCGTCGAGAAGCCGATCGAGGTGACCCTGGCCGCGCCGACACTCTCATCAAGGCCGCTGATGCGTTCGCGATTGGTTTCGCTGGCCTGGCGGCCGCAGCCCGACGCCGAGGTAGTCGCGGGGGATGTTCAGGCCGACGGCGACGCAGACGTAGACGTCGTAGTTCTCGACGCGGCGCTTGCCGCTCGCGATCTCCTGGACCCGCTGCTCGCCGATGTCGGTTGCCTCGGCGATCGCCGCCCAGCTCCACCCCCGCTAGTGCAGGAACCGGAACACGGCTCATATGGTCTCTATCAGAGATCGGCCGCATTTGAGGAAATTCCGCGCCCCGGGCTGACTGGTGACCGCCTCGTGCGCTTTCAGCAAGCTTCCCAGGGTGGCGGCCGCGTCGGCCTCCGTGAGCGAGGTTGCTTCCTGTTCTTTGCCGGGCACTTCAGTGACCAGGCGCAGCCCGCCGCCCGCGGCGACCCGCCGCACCTGACCTAGGCTGGGCACAAGCCCGGTGACCTTGACAAACAGCTCCGCTACTGTCGAGTCGGCATGCTCGGCCAGCGTGACCACGGGCAGGTCTGGGGTATCGGAGAACCGCTTGACGGAGAACTGCGCGGTGAACCCGATCCGGGCTGCCTTGGCCTGGTCGATGCCGTGGACGGCGGCTGTCACGTCGGAGGCGAGCAGGGTCTTGACGCCCATCGGGTGGATCTTCCGGTCGGCCATAAGCTTCATGAGGAGGTCGATCTCGGGGTCGAGCAGCTCGGTCAGGGCACGCAGGTAGGAGGGCATCAGCCGATCGGCCGCGGACATGAGCTTGCCGAACACTTCTTTCGGCTCGAAGGCGAGGCCGACGTAGTTGCCCTTGCTCTTGCTCATCTTGGTGCCGGTGCCGTCGGTGCCCTCGATCAGTCCGGTGGCGATGACGACCTCGGGCTGCTGCCCGGCGTTTTCCATGACCCGGCGGCACATCTGCATGTTCAGCAGCTGGTCCAGCCCGCCGAGTTCGATGTCGGCGGTGATCTTGACCGAGTCCAGGGCCATGACGACGGAGTAGACCAGCTCGGCCATAGTCAGGCCGCTGCCGGCGGCGAGCCTGGTGCGGAAGTCGTCGCGCTGCAGGGAGGCGGCGACGGGCAGCTTCTCCAGCACGCCGATGAACTCCGGCAGGGTGATGGGCGCGAGCCACTCGCTGTTGTAGCGGAAGTCAGCGCGGGTGAAGTCGAAGAACGGGGTCACCTGGTCGCGGTAGGTCGCCATGTTGCCGCGGATGTCGTCGCCGGTCAGCGGCGGCCGGTCGGCGGTCCGCCCAGAGGGGTCGCCGATCTTGGCAGTGATGTCACCGACGATGAAGACGACCTGGTGCCCCATCCGCTGCAACCGGCTGGCGATGATCATCGGCACCGCGTGGCCGACGTGCACGTCGGCGGCGGTCGGGTCGATCCCGAACTTGACAATCAGCTTGCGCCCCTCGGCGTCGGCCGTGGCCAGTCGTGACGCCAGGTCGCTGACGGACGGCAGGAGTTCCTGGGAGCGGCCAGAGATCAGTGTTGCCTGCTCGGCCGGGGCGAGGTCGGACAGGTCCATTGACCGCCGCTCGCGGAGCAGTTCGAGGATTTGGTCGAGTTCGGGTCCGTCGCGCAGCTCGGGTGCGTCGCGCAGGATGGTCATGAGGGTGTCATGGGAAGCACCAAGCCGGGTGCCTGCGGTGATCATCGTGGTTTCCTCATTCAGGGTCAGGTGTCGTCTGGCCCGGCAGGCACTCTTACGTAGACCGTTTTGAGCGTGCCGTTCCGGCGTTCGAGTTCGGGCGGCTGCGGGTCGTCCGGTGACCACGGAGGCGTGCGGGTGATGATCGGCGAGTAAGCGTCACGGCAGGGTCGCCAGCTGCTCAAGGGCAGTAGCGAAGTCGTCGCGCTCGGCGCTGACACGGTAGGCCTTGCTACCACGCAGCGTGGACTCTTTTTCCAGGAAGGTGCGAACCGGAGTGACAGCAGCCAGATCAGGGCGGTAAACGCCGAGGGCAACCACCTGTCCCAGGGGCGCCACGGCCAAGATTGCTGTCAATATCGGCGCACTACTTATCCCTCCTACTGCTTCCAGTACAACATCGTAATGAGTAACCGGCAGCTATTCCACCGTGACGACATGATCCGCCAGCACTCTCTTACCAGCAGGAACACCACCCCTCCCAGCCGCATCTTCCCTGAACTCGTCCTCAACTGGCTCGCCGGACTTACCAGCGGGGCCACACGGTTTTAGGCGAAAATTGGCGGCACCGGATGCCCGCCTATCGCGTTGCCGGGCAGCGGCTAACCGCATTCCCCTACGCTTCTGATCCAAGGAGCTGAGCGGGCAGTCGCAACGATGACAGGGCCGCCCCGTGGGAGCGCACCTGGACCTCCAGCGTGAGGAGGACGCAACCGGCCGGCGCCTGGACATCCCGGTCCCCTGAGACATCGAGAACGAGCGAGTCAGATGACACCCACGAACCACAGCGACGCCCAGCCGTCGCTTGAGTCCCTCATCGAGCGCAGCGCAGAACTGAAGGGTGCCCTGGTCGATTTTGTATGCGGTCCGCCGCTAACACGGCACCTGACGCGATTCATGCAGAAGTCCGTGAGCCCCGGCGAAATACTCGACGAGGGCGATGCGGCCGGCCTCGTCGACCGGTTCGCGCTCCAGCACCGTCTGCCGAACGGGAAGACCGTCCTGGATCAGTTCCTGGCCAGCAGGCCCGACCTGAGTGCGGCCGACCGCGACATGGTGCGCAGCTGGCGCGATCCGGTCGAGGGGGTCTTCGAGATCCGCCGCAAGGACCAGACCGCGATCGTCCTGCTGAACCTGCTCGATGACCTGGAGTACCGCACGTACTCCAACATGGGCCCGGCTGCCTTCCGTCGGCTGCCCAAGGGCGGGTTCCTCTATGCGCGCCTGGTGCCTATCAGCCCGGTACCGGGCGCCTGGCTGGTCTCGGGGTACATGACGGCTTTCCCCAAGTCCGGCGCGGCGCAGATCGCGCAGGTCGCGCTCCAGCTTGCGACGACACAGCCCGAACTGGTCTTCCGCAACCCGGAGAAGATCGAGCAGGGCTGGAAGCAGATGCGGGAGGACAGGACCGCGTTCATCGAGTTCTTCGGTAGCGACGAGCTGGTCCTGTCACCGGCCGAAGCGGCGGAACGGCTCGACGCCTACTACCGGCACCGACGGCAAGCCGTGCTCGCGGCGCGCCCCGAACGCCGGAAGCCGCGGCGTGGCCCCGACACGGATCTGCCCCCCGTCGAATGGCCAGCCGAGCTCGCCGACGCCGACACGATCGGCCTCGTCTACGACGAGATCGACGGCCTCAACTTCTACAACGACTACGGGATGCTCCGCGAGCTGTTCGCCAACCCGGCGTTGGCGGCGGACAAGCGGTACTCGGACGTGCTGCGCGGATACCTCGAATCGGATTCCGTCGGCCCGCTGCCGATCCGCCGCCTGGCCGTCACCCACGCCGAGACGGCCGACGCAGTATTCCGCAAGGTGCTCCGCAAGCCCGGCTTCACCTGGGCCGACCACGGCGAAGCACTGCTTCGACGCCGGAAACCCTGGTACTACGAACACGAGCCGCGCCCCGGCGTCTCGGTGATCGGCTCCCGCCTCCAAGAGCTCACCGCCCTCCGGTAATCCGCTCACACGGTGTTGTGGCAAGCCTTGACGGAATGAGCGCGACCAGTCACTCTCGGATGTAGTGCAAGTAAGCGCAACTTCCCGACCCTAGGAGGTCACCGTGGCGCTAAGGTTCCTGGCAATCGACCCGGAGACGGACGGCGACAACTGTCCTGCCCTGTTCCTCGAAGAAGAGACCGGAGATCTTCTCTTCCAGGGATGGGCAGTCACCGATCCGAAGATGCTGGCCGAGTCGGGGAAGCACAGCCCCATCGCGGACAATGAGAGCCTTGTGAGGCTCCCGGCCCGGATGCGGGCGATCATCTTGGAGGCGCTTAATGGCCCAAGTGCCGCCGTTCAGCGAGCTGATCGCGGCGACGACGCGCTCAGCAGTTCATCTGGAGACGCGGGACGCTTATACGCCTGGCGATGAGCGGTTCCTCGATTGGCTGGCTGGAAAGCCCATCCCAGTCCCTGCCAACCCGGCCTGGTCCGCACTGGTCCGCGAGCACGCCGCCAGGGGCATCCTGTTCCGGCGTGCCCGGGTCGTCTCGGAGCCCTTGGCCGACTACATCCGCTTTGAGCACGCTATTACCGGCGAGGTCAACGTCTCGGCCGGGGAAGAGGTCCGCTGGCTCCCACGGCAGAGTGCTCCGGGCCTGCTCGTGCCGCTGTGCGACTTCTGGATCTTCGATGGGATCCTGACCCGCTTCGGCTACTTCGCCGGTGACGGGACGTTCCTGGGGCACGAGCTGTCAGACGACCCCGAGGTCATTCGCTCCTGCGTCGGCGCCTTCGAAGCCGTCTGGGACTGCGCCATCCCGCACGGCGACTACAGGCCCTCGTGAACCTGGATGGGAGTCTCACCGTCTTCCAGCGTTCAGCGTGCCCGTCAGGAACTGGCCGACTGGCTGCGTGATATCCGTCTGGACGCGCGGCTGACCGCCCGTGCCCTATCGTCGAACGCAGGCTGGCATGAGGCGAAGACAAGCCGCATCGAGTCGGCTAAGCAGGCGCCGAGCGAGGACGATATCCGTATCTGGTGTGATGTCTGCAACGCCGCCGGTCAGGCAGTTGACCTCATCGCCGCGTCCCGCGCCGCCGACTCGGCGTATACCGAATGGCGGCGCGTCAACCGGACAGGGCTCAGGCATGTTCAGGAAGCCCGGCGGCCGCTATACGAGCGCACGACAGCGTTCAAGATCTACGTGAGCACGGTCATGCCCGGGCTGGTCCAGACACCGGGCTATGCGAAGGCCCTTATGTCGGCGATCACCACGTTCCGGGGAACCCCTGATGATGTTGAGGACGCCGTTACCGCCCGGATGAACAGGAACCGCATCCTCGGCAGCGGGAACAGGCGCTTCACGATCGTGATGGAAGAGGCTGTGCTCCGGTATGGGGTCGGTGACGGCGAAGCTATGTCGGCTCAGCTCGGGCACCTGCTCAGCGTCACCGCGCTGCCCAACCTGAGACTGGGTGTCATCCCCTTCAGCGTCCTGGAGCGCCCTATGTGGACTGTCGAGGCGTTTACCGTCTTCGATGACGCTCGTGTCCACGTCGAGCTCCTGTCCGCCCAGGTCACCGTCACCGTTCCGGGTGAGGTCGTCGTTTATCTCCGGGCGTTCGACCATCTCGCCAGGCTTGCTGTATACGGGGCGGAGGCGCGCGGGCTGATCTCGAAGGCGATTGCGGACCTCGACTAATTTCCTCGCAAGTTGCCGCAAGTCCGTTCCGATCGTGGCCGTTGGCCGTGCAGCATGGGACCAGTCGGGTCAATTTCACCCTCGACCGGACTCCAGGCCGCCGCGTGAAGGGGTAAGAAGGATGCGCTCTCTGAGTGAAAT
Source organism: uncultured Actinomycetota bacterium (assembly GCA_963836195.1). Taxonomy (GTDB): domain Bacteria; phylum Actinomycetota; class Actinomycetes; order Streptosporangiales; family Streptosporangiaceae; genus Trebonia. The sequence goes on from CAWIIX010000033.1 coordinate 721,289, forward strand.
GCCCCCTGAGGCCCTCCAGATCGCGCATGACACGGCGGTCACGCTGCTGAGGTTCAGGGCGTACACCCCTCCCGGCGGCCTGCTCGTCATGCTGACCGGGGAATTCCGCGACCACATCCGCGACGAGCTGGGCATGGATGGCCGTGACCGCCATCTACACGCAACAGGGAAGCGGCAGGTCGGAGTCGCTCCTGACGGTGCCGGTGCGCCCGCTCGCCGCGCTCAGCGAGGCAGAGCACCGGGTGCTGGTGGTCGCGGCCGACGCGGAGAAGGAAGATCTGCTGCTGGCCGCGCTGCCGCACATCGTCGGCACGCCGAACGTGGTTGTCGCCGGGTACGGGCACCTCGCGTTCCGCGACCGCGCGTTCGATCAAGAGCGGGCGCAGCTTCTGGTGCCATCGCTGGCCAACGGCTACCCGCACTCGCTGATCCACCTGTACCAGTGCCTAACTAACGCTGCCCGCCTCGGCCTATCCGGGGCAGTGGCCGAGTTCGGCATGTTCAAGGGCGGCACCACCATGTTCCTGTCCCGCGTGATCGAACGGCTAGGCGTCACCTGGCCGGTCATCGGGTTCGACACCTTCGGCGGGTTCCCGCCCCGCCGCTCCCCGCTGGACATGTACGACCACCCCGGCTGCGTCTTCACCGACGAGGCGGCCGTGCGGCGCTATCTTGACGGACGGAACATCGAGATCGTCGCCGGGGACATCGCGAAAACCTGCCGGAGGCTGGAAGGGGAAGACCTGGTGCTCACCTTCATCGACACCGACAACTACACCCCTGCCAGCGCTGCCCTGGAAGTGGTGCGCGAGCGCACCGTCCCGGGCGGCGCGATCGTCTTCGACCACTTCACCGCCGCCGACCAGTTCCGCTACACCCTCGGCGAGCGGATCGCCGCGCAGACGCTGGTCGACGACCCACGCTGGTTCAATCTGCATGGAACCGGTGTGTTCTACCGGCAGCAGGTCGGCCGGTGAAGCGCCCGCCCGCGCCTCGGCCCCGGATCTATGACCTGTACTGGTACTACGCCTCTGAGCGGCAGCGCATCTTCGAGCGCCGCCTCACGGGCGAGCCCGGGCCGTGGACCAGCGACCCGATCCTGCGCGAGTTCAAGTTCTGCAACGTCTTCCGCGCCGCCGACCGGGTGTCGCAGTACATGATCCGCGATGTCTGCTACCACGGAGAGCCGTGCACCGACGAGGACCGGCTGTTCCAGATCATCGCGTTCCGCACCTTCAGCAAGACCGCCACCTGGGAAACCGTTCGGGACATCCTCGGCCGCTACCCGACGCTGGACGACCTGGCCAACGGCTCCTTCGGCCGTGCGCTTGACCAGGCGCGCGAGCGCAACGGCGGCCTCTACACCGGGGCGTTCATCCTTTGCGCGACCGACGCCTACGGCCAGACCAGCAAGCACCGCAACCACGTCGAGCTGTTCAAGCACATGTTCCTGCACGACCAGCTCGGCGCAAGACTGCTGGAAGCCAAGTCGCTGCGCGAGGTCTACAAGCTCCTGCACGGCTACCCGCTGATGGGCGATTTCATGTCCTACCAGACCGCCATCGACCTCAACTACTCCGCCCTAACCGACTTCAGCGAAAACGACTTCACCCAGCCCGGCCCGGGCGCCCTGCGCGGCATGAAGAAATGCTTCGAAGATCCCGGCGACTACACCCCGGCCGAGATCGTGCTGTGGATGACCGAACGACAAGACGAAGAGCTCGCGCGGCTTGGCCTGCCGTTCGGCGGGCTGTGGGGACGACCCCTGCACGCCATCGACTGCCAGGGCTTGTTCTGCGAAACCGATAAATACTGCCGCGAAGCCGCCCCCGAACTGGCCAGCGCCCGCAAACGAATCAAGGCCCGCTTCACGCCCGCCACCGAGGCGGTCCGCCTATTCTTCCCGCCCAAGTGGGCCGTCAACGACAAAATTCCTAACCACCCAGCCCCCAGTCGACTGCCGACCATGAAAGCCCCCTCGCATCCGAGTGAGCCTGGCCGATGTCGGGGGAGCGGCTGCGGCTGATGCGACGCCACCGGTTCATCGTGGACAGGTGGGCCTGCGAGCTGCCAGGCGGCTAGATGGATGACGGCGCACCTCGGCGGGCCGCAAGGTAGAGGAAGAAACGGGTTGGCGCCCGCACGGCCTCGAATTCGTCGGGTGGCCGGACGCGGACGAGACAGCTGAAGTCCGGTAGGTCCCGCTCGAGGAGACACCGGAGATGATCGCTCGCGGCGGCATCCTGGGCGCGATCACCATCATCGGGGTGCAGCACGCCCTGCTGCTGCGGGCAACCTAGGCAACAACCCAAGTCAAACCCGCAAATCCATCATCTCGAACGGACCCTGCCCTCCGCGTCCCCCGCCAGCGTCCACGCCCACCACGAGCCGGCGGGCATGGCAGATCTCACGACCCCGGTACACCTGCCATCGGTGACATCATGGTTTCGACCAGTTCCGCGAGGAATTCGCGCGTCTGAGGGTCGACCGCGTAGATGACCGTCCCCATCATTCCTCGGGTCAGCAGGACCTTGTAGATGTTCCGAATGTGCCGTTCATACTGCAGGTCGGTAACAGACCGCTTCCTGAATTCGGGGTCCTTGTTGGCGTCCCGTACGGTGATCGTCCGGCCGTGGCGGGCGATCAGGTCCGGACCGATAATCACGCCCGACCAGTCGTATTCGAACCCCTGGGCGGTGTACACGCAGCCGACCTGGTCGAAGCCGCCCTCCATGGTCGCCCAGAGCGCGCTGGGCGGAGCCGTGCCGACGGCTCGGTCGCCCTTCACATTCCACGGCTTCGCCCAGTCGCCGATGCGCACATCGCTCACCAGCCGGCCGTCGCGGTCTGGATTGCTCCAAGGCCAGCAGTATCCGGCCGACACTCGGGCCGAAAAGCCTTCCGTCATCTTGCCCCGCAGGATGCTCTCCATCTCCCACGGGGAATCGGCCAGCATGACCTCGAAGTGGTCGTCGCCAGCCCACGCCTCGGGGCCGTCGGCTTCCAGGCCGAGCAGGCCCAGCACCCATCGTTCGTATTTCCTGCTGCCGCCGCACCGGAACTGGTCGTTGAGCTGAACGTGGCGGACGCGGAACCCCAACGACGACGCCTGTGACTTGATGGCCTCCACCGTTCCGACTTCGCCCGGCTTCACAACCTGGTGCTCGTCGAGCAGGAACACGGGTACCCGGGCGGCGGCGATGAGCTCGTCGATCTGGCTTCGCCCGGTTCTGTGCGCGGCGCTGGTATAGCGATTAGCGGACGTCTCCCTGATCCGGTGCGCTTCATCGCAGATCAGCACCTCGATATCGTTCGGCTGAGCGGCCATGAAGCTGTTGAAGTATTTGAACAGTTCTTTAACGCGGGGCGAGCCGCGTCCCGCCACCTGTCTCATCGTCTGGGTAAAGGACCGAGAGCCGGTGGCGTGCAAAGCGCTGTAGCCCTGCCGGTTCAGCTCGCCGAGCAGCGACAGCGCGATCACGCTCTTCCCGCTGCCAGGGCCGCCGGTGATGACCACGACCTCCTTGGCGTTCGAACGCCTGGCCCTCTCGACCGCGTGCCACACGATGTCGAAGGCCAACTGTTGCTCATCGAGCAGGACGAACTGCTCGCGATCCTTGATCTCGCTCGCCGCCAGCTTCATGAGCTGCTTGGACGGCCGGGCGGCGCTCGCCAGCAGCCGGTCGGCCGCGCCGGCCCCCGGTTCCGGCGCGAACTGATCACGCAGATAGTCGAGAAAGGCTGCTCGTCGGCTCTTGGTGAAGAGCCGCGTCCTCTCGCTCGTGCTGAGTTCGAACAGGTCTTCCACATCGAGGTCGACCGCGTTATGCAAGTAAGCGACGCCGCGCACCGCAGATTCATCGCCGCACAGGCTGGCGACGAAGCCGGAGATGTACTCGCAGTAGCCCTGCACCTGGACGAGGGGATGCGTGACCTCACGGTGCATTCCCGAGACCAGGACGAGCCGCTCGCTGTCCTCGAACAGCTCCGCCTGGCTCCACTGCTTGAGCTCCACCACCACATACGCGTCGCCGCCGGTGCGCCGGTCAACCCCCGCCAGCACAACGTCGGCCCGCCTGCTGGTCAGCGGGAGCTGGTACTCGATCAGCATCTCGACGTTACCGAGGCCGGCCTCGATGAGGTCCCGCACCAACACCGGGAGGCTGCGCCGCCACGACTTCCGCTCGGATTCCGACGGCGATTGTCCCGTCGTCATGCGCAGATGATCAGCGATGATCCCAGCCAGCTGTCGTTCCATGGGTGAGCCAGCCAAACTCGCGGCCGAAACCCTGAACGCCGTCACATTGTCCCCAGGCAGCACGAAGAACTCGTGCGGGTGGGGGCATGTCCGCGATCAGCAAGAACCAGCGGAAGCCTGTCGGGCCGCAATCCCTAGCAGAAAGCAGATTACTCCCAACTGCCTGGACGCTCAGGACAATGGCGGAGCCTTGCGCGTGGACCCGCGATAGGTCTCAACGTTGTAGCGGCGCTCGCTTTCCATGAGCTTGACCCGCGCCGCCTCAATCAGATCGACGCCAAGCACATCGGCCAGCCTGACCAGGTAGATGGTGACGTCGGCCAGTTCCGCTCGCATCCGCGCGGCTGCCTCCGGATCGGCCATGACCTGCTCCGCTTCCTCGGGAGTTAGCCACTGCAGCTCGGCAACGAGCTCGCCCACCTCGCCCGCGAGCGCCATCGCCAGATTCTTCGGTGTGTGAAATTGCTCCCACGCGCGTGCGGCCGCGAATTCCTGCAGCCGCTCCGCCAGGTCGTCCAGTGTCACGTCGGCCACCGTACCGCTCTGCCTCCCACGCCGCCCGCGCGCTACAGCCTGCGGCGGCAGCGCGCCCCGGACCGTCACCGCCCCCGGCACGGTCATCGTCCTGGACGGGGCCAGCGCTCTCCGCCCGGCCGCCGTCAGTCCCGCAGCCTAAGCCGACCGCCTCGGCAGTGAGCTCGGCGGCTGCGCTCTAACCATGGACACGCTGCTGCGGCGGCGGGCAACCTGCTACACCGAAGCAGGCAAGCCCGCCAAGGGGGCACGGCTTTTCGGCCAGGTGCTGTCCAGCGTCACCCTGTCTAAGCGGGACGTCGGCTCTTCAGCGCTCAGCGGTTGGTCGCCTTAGCGGTGTCCGGCGAGCCGGACGAGGCAGCGGCCGTGGGCCTCGCGGTGGTCACCGCGGCATGTGAAACCAGCTCCGAGCGGACCATGAGGCTTCTCGGCGACGTGGTCCGGGCACTCGCCCCTGGAGCAGCCGCCCATGTCCGCTGGCACTGAAGAAAGCCGTGCTTACGAGCTCCGGTGATCCACTCCGCTATCGTCTCGAGCACGAGCGCCTGCCACGCCTGGCGCTGCGGGTTCAGATACTGCGGATCGTCGTGGACGGCGAAGCCGTGCTGGCTGCCCTCGATCTCCACCAACTGCTGCTCTGCCGTGAGGAGAGGCGCCGCCGCCCGGGAATCCTCCACTGGCGGGAAGGTGTCCTTCGTCCCCTGCACCAGCAAGGTCGGAGCGGTAATCTTGCCGAGCACCGCCAGCGGCTCGAACCAGAAGACCTCGTTGAGAATGGCCCGGCCATGCCGCAGGGTCTATCTCGAACGCCAAGCTCGCAACCGACAAGTCGGTCTCCAGTGCGCTCTCCTGGTCGTCGAACAAGAACTTCAGTAGCTCTCGTCCCGCGGCCGATCCCTCAGTGGCGTACTCGATCTATCGCATGACCGACCTCGGCCACGCCCCCCGAGTTCTACAAGATCACCGACATCGCCGCGAGCCTCGAGCTCACGCCCATGATCTATCGTGCGACAATCAAGGCGCCTTTGAGTCCTTTTACCTGGGTCGACTCAAGCAGCTCTGAATACGGTGTCGAGGTGCCACTGCAGGAAATCCGAATTCGGCCGGTCCGCTCGCCGCTCTGGCAGCGTGATTACCTCCCCAGCCTTAGCGTAGAACGAATCGCCATTGCCGAACTCGCTGCGCAGTCTCGGGCTGACCCGCAGCCGGTAGGACGGGTCGACGCTCAGGTAGCCGTGGTCGAACATCACGTGCACGTCGGAGCGGAGCAGTAGACCGTTGTCGATGCGGTGCTCGCCGCCCTGGGCAGCCTTAACCGGCAGGATGTGCGCCGCTTGCAGCGCCGGGCGGATCCTTGACCCGGTGATGGCGCAGCGCCACTGGTAGGTGTTCGCCACCACCGCCTTGAATGCCTGCTGCCCGAGCCGATAAGGCGTCAGCCGCGGGTCCCCGAACACCGGCCCGGACCGGTGCCACGGCCGACTGAGATCGAACTCGACCGCCACCCCGAGCACCATTTGCATCAGGTCGCCGAAGTAGCGGGAGTACTGGGGGTCTCCCATGTCATAGGACTTGCCCTGCACGATGCTCGGAGCGAACTCCGGCGGCGCCTCGAAAGTAAGGTCATCGGGGAAGAACGTCACATCCCTGACGAAGATGCAGCCAATCTCCGGGTCTTCTCCAGCTGCGATCGGTTCCCGCCGATAGTGCGCGATCCGCCGGATCATCGCCTCGAGGCTGGCAACCCCGTTGGCCTCACCGAGCAGGTCCCAGGCCTCCGACACCCGCAACGGAGCGAAGCCGCCGAAGAAACCGCCGCCCACGACCCGATTGTCCGGAGCATGCGTCTTGAAGAAGAAAGGCTCGCCCTCCGCCACCGCATGAAACCCGCGCCCACCGCCCGGCCGCCAGAAATTGACCTCGCCCAGGACCTCCCGCCGATCCGCCAGAAATCGATACCAGTCCCCGTCCGTCACCCCGACGTACCCGCGCATGAGTGAATTGTGCTTGTTCACACGCAGGCGCGCACGCAAATCGGGACTATCTCGTTTGATGAACAGTCCCCAGCAGGGCGACGGACCCAAAACCCGTGGACACTGGTGACTAGTTTTGCCAGCCGATTAGGTATTGTCCGTGGCCAACGGAGCGAAAGGGCGTGCCGCTGACGCTCGGCGGACCGCCCCGCGCGTTCCGCACCATTCCCTGGAAGATCGGGTCAAGGCTGTTGCGCTCGTGGGCGTTGCGAGGGTACCGCCGCGGGATCCACTCGAGAACGCTCTGGCGGGTAAAGGGCACCTGGCGGCTTCGCTCAGCTCACGGGCTGCCTGCAGGCTCAGGCTCCAGTTCGGCGGGTTTCCGTCCATCTTGCCTCCCAGGCGGACTCATCCGCGATCTGAGCGCATTTGCTGCGTCCTCTAAATCGGCAACTTGGCACCGCTGCCCGCCAGGCGGCCGCCCGCCCGGTTTGCAGCCAGCCCTGCAGCACACGATCCTGTCGCGTGCGGCCTAAGCGCGGTCGCGCCGCTCAGGCTGAAGGGCCAACAGCGCCACATGCAGCGACGCAGAACGTGGGCCGCCGCTCAAGCTCAATCGCCAGCCTTTCCGCCCGGGCAGCGGCGATCTCGGCGACAACCGTTGGTCCGGTCGGTCCTCAGTCCAGCTTCGGCGGTCGCGGCGTGACAGGCCTAGTCGGCGGAGAACTGCGGGTATCGCCCTCAGGGCTGGCGAGTTGTCGTTCCAACGATGTGAAGGCCGTCGATGACTTCCTTCGCCTCGAAGGCCCGGTTGCGCCTTCCGATAGTGATCTGCTTGAGCACGCCTGCCTCGGTGAGACGGGCGATTGCATCGTTGACCGTCGGGAAGGAGCGGTCGATCAGCGCAGCGGCACTCGCCACCGTAACGATCGGAGCCCCAGGGAGCGCGCGCAGCAGCAGGTCGGTTCCGGAGCCGGCGCGCACTTGGCCGAGCCGAGCACGCCACTCGCCCTCCATCTCCTGTATTCGCTCCTCGAAGGACGCCGCGTCCTGCACCGCTCGGACGCAGGCGCCTGCAAACCTGCCGATCCACAGGTTGAGTCCCTCATGGGCGGCGTCCCCGGTAGCCGGACCCAGGTAGCGAGTGGCGGTCAGACCTGCGAGGTAATCCTTGGCCCACGTTGCGAGGACGAGAGAGACCGGGGGGAGTATCCGGCTCGCGAGCCCGCGGCGCCGCAGCACGAGCTGGATCAGCCCGCGCCCCGTCCGGCCGTTCCCGTCGGCAAACGGGTGGATCGTCTCGAACTGAGCGTGTGCGAGCGCGGCCTGCGCTACGGCGGGCAGGAGGTCTTCGTTGCAGAACGAGCAGAGATCAGCCATTAGCTCTGGAACGTACTCTGGCGGCGGCGGGACGAAAGCCGCAGTACACGGGTTGTAATCGCTGCCGCCGATCCAGTTCTGCTTAGTCCGCAGCGTCCCCGCGCCGACCTCGCCCGGAGCAGCCGCCATCAAACCGTCGTGGAACGCGAGCAGCACGTCCAGTGTGATCTCGTCACCAGGGCCGACAGCTTGCACGCCGGCGTTCATGGCTGCGATGTTCCTGAGAACCTCGTTGGCGGTGACGTCTGTGCTTGCCTCTCCTGCCGCATGCGCTGCCTCTGCGCGCAGCAGCTTCCGCGCCCCCACCTCGAGGCCCTCGATTCTGGACGAAGCGACTGACTCGGCGCGCAGCAAGAGTCTGGCTAGCGCCTCCGTGTCGGCGAGCGCGAACGCCTCTGAGTTCAGCCCACTAATGGCTGCCTCGGCCTCCGTCACGTCCGCGGCAACGTCACCGTCCAGCCTGATGGGTCTCCCGGTGAGCAAGTCAGGGACGTACGCTTCATAGCGGCATGGCATGCGTCCCTGGCGGTACGGGGCAAACGGGTTGCCGGGCCACTGACTACTGATAACCCTTGCCATGGCCCCTCCATATTAAAGGTTGTTCGCTAACCCTTAATATAGCCGTCTCTTGTTAAGGGTTAGGCGTGCGCCACGCGGGCGCGGCGCGTCAATCTAGACACGGTCGCGCCGCTCAGGCCGCAGGGCCAACAGCGCCACATGCAGCGATGCCCGCGACTCCGCATCCGCCAGCGACACCCCCAGCACCGCCTCGATCACCCGCAGCCGCTGGTAAAACGTAGGCCGCGCCATATGCGCCCGCGACGCCGCCACCGCCTTGTTCCCCCCGGCCTCCAGAAACGCAGCCAGATCCGCCACCAGCCGCGTCCCATGCACCGCGTCATAGTTCACCAACGCCCCAAGCTCCCGGTCAGCGAACGCCCGCACCCGAGGATCGTCCCGCAGCTGATACAACAGCCCCCGCAACCGCTGATCCGGCAACTGCGCCCGCGCCTCAAAGATCCGCGTATGCACCGCCTCGGTCAGCTCGACAAACGCGACCTCGGCCCGGAACTCAATCAGCACCACCCCAGATGCGGCCGCCGCGGACACCAAAGCGGCCGGTAGCGATACCGAATACCGACGCCCGAGCTCAATCGCCAACCCCGCCACCCCGGCTGCGGCGAGCTCGGCGACATACGAAGCCAGCGCCTCATCCGACTCGGGCAGCGCGATCCCGGTCGACAAGATCAGCTCGCCGCCGCGCAACAACCGCGCCACGTCGTCGGTGACCTCAACCGCGTGCACCCACCGCACCGGCACGTCCAGCCGGTCCGCTCCGGCCACCACCACGGGGAGGCCGCGTCGGACGACGTCCAACGACAAAACCTCACGAAGCGTGATCAACACCAGGCTGACTTTACAACATGTAAAACGCACCCCGGAAATCCGTAACAGGTCGCATCTGTATCCCGTCGGCAACCAGGGGCAGACTGGGACTATGTCTGATCTCCTCGCCCGCCAGCGCGCGGTCATCCCGAACTGGGTCGGCGTCTACTACAACGAGCCGATCGAGATCGTCAGCGGCAAGGGCTGCCGCGTCACCGACAGTCAGGGCCACACGTACCTGGACTTCTTCGCCGGGATCCTGACCAACATGCTTGGCTACGACGTGGCCGAGGTCCGCGAGGCGGTCGAGCGGCAGCTCGCGACAGGCATCGAGCACACCTCGACGCTGTACCTGATCCGCAGCCAGGTCGAGCTGGCGGAGAAGATCGCGAAGCTCTCCGGCATCCCGGACGCCAAGGTGTTCTTCACCAACTCGGGCTCCGAGGCCAACGAGACCGCGCTCACCGCCGCGCTCACCGCCCGCAAGGCCAACCAGGTCCTCGCGATGCGGAACTCCTACCATGGCCGCACGTTCGGCACCGTCGCGATCACCGGCAACGCGGTCTGGAAGGCGACAAGCAACGACCCGTTCGGCACCCACTACCTGCACGGCACCGACAAGACGCTGCCGCAGTTCCGCAACCTCTCCGACGCCGAGTACATCGACGCCTGCGTCGCCGATCTGAAGGCGCTGCTGCAGGCCGCGATCAACCCCCAGGACGTCGGCGCGCTGATCGCCGAGCCGATCCAGGGCGTCGGCGGGTTCACGATGGCGCCCGACGGCCTGTTCAAGGCGTACAAGGAAGTCCTCGACGAGCACGGCATCCTGCTCATCTCCGACGAGGTGCAGACCGGCTGGGGCCGCACCGGCGAGCACTTCTGGGGCATCCAGGCGCACGACGTCACCCCCGACTTCATGACGTTCGCCAAGGGCCTGGCCAACGGGTTCGCGATCGGCGGCGTGGTCGGCCGGGGCGACCTGCTCGACGGGATCCGCGGCAACGGCATCTCCACCTTCGGCGGCAACCCGATCTCCACCACCGCCGCCAACGCCACCCTCGACTACGTGCTCAGCCACGACCTGCAGGCCAACGCGCAGGCGTGCGGCGAGATCATCATCGCCGGCCTCAAGGAGGCGGCCAACGAGCTCAAGACCGTCGCCGACGTGCGCGGCAAGGGCCTCATGTTCGCCGTCGACCTGGCCGACCCCGCCTCCGGCGCGCCCAGCCCGCAGCTGGCCGGCCAGGCGCTCGAGGCGACCAAGGAGCGCGGCCTGCTCGTCGGCAAGGGCGGGCTCCACGGCGCCACGCTACGGATGGCCCCGCCGCTCACGCTCACCCAGGACGAGGCCCGCGAGGGCCTCGGCCTCCTCACAGACGCGCTCCGCGCGGTCAACGCGGGAGCAGGGGCCTAATTCAATGGCAACAGACACCCCGCAGAAGCACGTCACCCACTGGATCGGCGGCAAGCCCTGGACCGGCGAAGCCGAGCGCCGGGGCGACATCTACAACCCCGCCACCGGCCACATCAGCGGCACCGTCGACTTCGCCAGCAGCCAGGACGTCGACCAGGCCGTCAAGATAGCTAAAGAAGCGGCCAAGACCTGGGGCCGCGTCTCGCTCGTCCAAGCGCGCCACCGTCCTGTTCGCGTTCCGCGAGCTGGTCAAGAACCACGCCACCGAGCTGGCGAAGCTCATCACCGACGAGCACGGCAAGGTCGCATCCGACGCGGCCGGAGAGGTAGCAAGAGGCCTCGAGGTAGTCGAGTTCGCCTGCGGCATCCCGCACCTGCTCAAGGGCGGGTTCTCGGAGAACGTCTCCACCGGCGTCGATTCCTACAGCATCAGGCAACCCCTCGGCGTGGTGGCCGGCATCACCCCGTTCAACTTCCCCGCCATGGTCCCGATGTGGATGTTCCCGGTGGCGATCGCGACCGGGAACGCCTTCATCCTCAAGCCGTCGGAGAAGGACCCGTCCGCGTCCCTCCTCCTCGCCCGCCTCTGGGCCGAGGCGGGCCTGCCCGACGGCGTGTTCAACGTCGTCCACGGCGACAAGGTCGCGGTCGACGCCATCCTCGAGCACCCCGACATCGCCGCGGTCAGCTTCGTCGGCTCCACCCCGATCGCCCGATACGTCTACGAAACCGGCACGCAAAGCGGCAAACGCGTGCAGGCCCTCGGCGGCGCCAAGAACCACATGATCGTCCTGCCCGACGCCGACCTCGACCTCGCCGCCGACGCGGCCGTCAACGCCGGGTTCGGCAGCGCGGGGGAGCGGTGCATGGCGATCTCCGCCCTCGTCGCGGTCGACCCGATCGGCGACGAGCTCGTCGCCAAGATCAAGGACCGGGTGAGCAAGCTCACCGTCGGCCCCGGCGACGACGAGCGGTCCGAGATGGGCCCGCTGGTCACCAAGGTCCACCGGGACAAGGTCGCGTTGTACCTGACCAGCGGCGTCGAGCAGGGCGCGACCCTCGAGATCGACGGCCGCGCCCACCCCGTCCTCGACGTCGCGGAGGGCGACAACAAAGACGGCTTCTGGCTCGGCCCGTCGCTGCTCGACCACGTGACACCGCAGATGGATGCCTACCGAGACGAGATCTTCGGCCCGGTCCTCTCGGTCATCCGCGCCGACAGCTACGCCAGCGCGGTCGACCTCGTGAACAACAGCCCCTACGGCAACGGCGTGGCGATCTTCACCAACGACGGCGGCGCCGCCAGGCGGTTCGTGTCCGAGGCCGAGATCGGCATGGTCGGCGTCAACGTGCCGATCCCGGTGCCGATGGCGTACTACTCCTTCGGCGGCTGGAAGGCCAGCCTGTTCGGCGACACCCACGTGCACGGCACCGAGGGCGTCCACTTCTACACCCGGGGCAAGGTCGTCACCTCGCGCTGGCTCGACCCGTCCCACGGCGGCGTCAACCTGGGCTTCCCGGTCAACTCCTAGGACGGCAACGGCATCCCCTCAGCCGTTGGCAGGCGGCGGCCCCAGCTGCCGCAGCAGGCAGCGGGCGGCGGTCGTGATCCGCGGGCGGTCGTGGATGACGCCGAAGTAGAAGTCGGGTTGGGTCGAATGTGTCTGTCGCGCCAGCACCGCGACGGCCGTGCCCGGGCTGAGCGCGATGACCGCGTACTGCCCGTCAAGCGCCGGGTCGGGTTTTTGTGAACCTCGCACCCCGGGCGCCGGCTCGGGCGGCATGCCCGAGCCGATCACGCCAGTGATTGCTTGGCGGTGGCCCATCTCGCTCAAAGCGCGCAGCTGCTGCTTGGTTAGCGCTTCGGAGTCAGGGACGAGCACCAGCAGGAGTGCGGGAGGCTGGAGATGCATCCCATGACGGAAGACCTCATCGGCTAGAGCGAGCAATAGGTCACGGGGCGCGCGACTGATCATGTTCCCGCCCAGCACCTCAAACGGCGAGCGCACATCCCCCAGTCCCAGCTCGGCCCCGAGCGACATATGGGCCTCGTGCTGTCCGGTGGGCGTGGGATCGTCGGTTGGCTTCCCGTAGAGCCACCCCTGCGCCAGCGGAGCCCCTAGCGCACGGACCACCTCGTCGTGTCGCTTGGTTTCGACGCCTTCGGCGAGGATGGTGGCGCCCGTTCGCTCGGCCTCCTCGTAGGCAAAGTGGAGGACCCTCATCGCCTCACGGCTCGGGGCACTCTGAGTCACCTTCAAGTCGAGCTTGATGACGTCTGGCCGGATAACCGGAAGCATGGACATTGCTCTGACATTCGCGCCGACATCGTCCAGGGCCAGGCCGGCAGCGGTCGGCCGCTGCCGGTCGATGCCTTCGAATAGGGCACGTGGATCGTGGTCTAGTGACCGTTCGGTGATCTCGAGGACGATACGGAACGTGCCGAACGCCTCCTCGATATCCGGCTGAAGATCGGGCGGACAGTTCGAAGCCAGTGCTATCGGCTCGATGTTGAGGAACAGCAAATCGTCCGGTGCCAGGCGGGCCGCAAGAGCGGCGCGGCTCGCCGAGGCGCGCGCGACCCAGTCGAGCTCCACCATGCGGTTCTGCCGGTACGCCTCCTTGATCAACGCGTCCGGCGACTCCAAGCTGGACCCGGCCGGGCCACGGATCAAACCCTCGTACCCGACCACCGCCCCCGACTCGACCCTCACGATCGGCTGGAACACCGTTCGCAGCAAGCGATCATGGAGCACGCGCTCAAACTCTTCTTCGACGGTCGCGTCGCGATTCGAATGAGCCATGAAGAACCCCCCGGCGTCTCCGCTAAGGGTAAACCGCGCGCCACTGGTGCTGCTGGCTCGGCTAGCCGGTTCGAAGTGGTCAGGCGCCGGGCGAGCCGCCCGGCGCCGGGGACCCGCCGTTAGCGCCCCCACTCGGGTTCGGCACCACCGTGAGCTGCAGCGAAGAGACGAGCGAGTCCACCGTCGTCGTCCCGAGCGTGTTCGGGACCGACGCGAAGAACACCACCGGGGTATTCCCGGCGCCGGTGTCCGTCACCACCACCGCGCCCTCCTCGGTCGTCCAGGTGGCGCCCTGGGCGGCCGCGTTGGTGTAGGTGAGCTGGTACTCGATCTCCCAGCCGGGGTGGCCGCTGACCGAGACCGGCTGGCTCAGCACCGGTGCCGAGCTGTGGGCGAGCGCGGTGTAGTAGGCGTTGCCGAGCGTCGACGCCACGTTGGTGGCGGTGTTCTCCAGGTCAGACGCGCCCGTGTAGTTGTACTGGGCCGGCAGCGGCCCCGAGCACGCCTCGCCGTACCAGGGGTTCTGCCCGCCGTTGATCTGCCCGGCGATCGCGGACTCGCCCGCGGTCCACGGGAACGCGCCGTCCAGGCCGGTCGGGCAGCCCGCCGTCCAGGGACTGGCGAGCTGCGAGTAGGACAGGCCCGACTGCCCGTCGGACAGCACCGAGGCGGGCGGCGTGACCGAGGCGGTCGGCGACGCGGCCACGCTCGGCGACGCCGCCAGGCTGGCGGGCGCGGTGGGGGAGGGCGGCGTCGACACCTGCGTCTGGTCCGCGGCCGTGTTCGCCGGGGAGCCGCCCACGCTGTTGGCGACGACCACGATGATCGCGATCGCGACCGCCGTGCCCGCGCCGATCCCGCCGATCAGCCAGAGCCGCCGGCGCCGCTGCGCCTCCTGGTACCCGTACAGGTTGGCCTGGCCGTCCGGCCCGCCCGGCACCTGCCAGGCGTCGCCGCCGAGGAACAGCACCTGCGTGCCGTCCGCGCCGACCCCGCCGCCCGGCTGCCCGCCGCCCGGCTGCCCGCCGGTCGGCTGCCCGCCGTTGGGCAGCACCGACGTGGCCCCCCAGCCGTCGGCGACCGTCGGCTGCACCGGCGCCTGGACGGCGGTCGGGGCGACGCCGTTCGGCTGCACGGCGGCCTGGTACGTCGTCGCCTGCACGGCCGGCTGGTACCTGGTCGCCTGGGCCGAAGACTGCACCGACGCCTGGACCGAGGTCTCCGGCAGGGCCGGCTGCGGCTCGGTCCGCGGCCCCTTCGGCGGCTTGGTCGTGGCCAGCTGCTCGCCGGTGGGCCAGTCGGTGCCGGCCCAGTCCCCGATCACCCGGTCGCGCGCCCCCCAGCCGCCGCCCAGCTGCCCAGAGCCCGACTGCCCAGAGCCCGACTGCCCGGCCGCCGGCTGCACGGTCGTCGCCTCCACCGCCCGGTGCTGCCCGCCGCCCAACGCCCCGCCACCGGAAGCCCCGTTACCCGAGGCCTCGCCCGCCGCCGCCCCACCGCCGCCGGCGGTGTCCGCCACGCGCCCGCCCACACCCGGGTGCGTGTGCCGGGTCCAGTTCAACCCGTCCCACCAGCGGAGCAGGTCGGGCGTTCCGTAAGGGTCGGGATACCAGCCAGAGGGGGGCAAGTCCATGGCCCCAGGTTAGAAGAACAAGACCCCCCGAATACGGCGAATCGGGCGAGTTACCAGTTCGTTGGCTGCGGAGAGATCTCATCCGACGCTGGCGTGTTAGCGGTCACC
This sequence comes from uncultured Actinomycetota bacterium, assembly GCA_963836195.1. Taxonomy (GTDB): domain Bacteria; phylum Actinomycetota; class Actinomycetes; order Streptosporangiales; family Streptosporangiaceae; genus Trebonia. The sequence goes on from CAWIIX010000033.1 coordinate 736,779, forward strand.
GCCGCGTCCGTCACCACCGGCGCCCCGGAGACGAAACGCCCCAGCTCATCGCCGGTCACCACCCGCGCAGGGAACGGATCGGAGGCGCACGCCCGCGACAGCCCCGTCATCGGCAGCGGCAGCGACGGGTCGCTGCCGACCATCACCAGGTTCCCCCGCCGTCGCCCCTTGAGCACGCTCGCCTCCGCGATCATGCACGTCTGCCCGTAAGCGGAACGGACCGTGGCCACCGCCGACCGGGCCGAGTCGAGCGGCGGCCCGGCGGCGACGTTCACCGCGTACACCCCGCCCGGCCGCAGCGCCCGCGCCGTCGCGGCGGCGAACTCGGCCGTGGTCAGCCGCGGCGGCGTCACCGCCCCGGCGAACACGTCGGCGATCACCAGGTCGTAGCTGCCGGGCCGGACCGACTCGACGACCGCGCGGGCGTCCGCCGCCCGGACCCGGATCCGGTGCCCCGACGGCAGCGGCAGCGCCGCCCGGACCAGCTCGGTCAGCGCGTCGTCGACCTCGGCCACCAGCTGCCGCGATCCCGGCCGGGTGTGCGCGATGTAGCGGGGGAGCGTCAGCGCCCCGCCGCCCAGGTGCAGCACGTGCACCGGCGCGCCGGGCGGGAACGCCAGGTCGACGACGTGCCCCATCCGGCGGATGTACTCGAACTCCAGGTACGACGGGTCCGCCGAGGTCGACCCCGCTCTGCGGGACGCCGTCCACGAACAGCAACCACGCGTCCGTTCGATCGATATCGGGGACGAGCTCGGCGCCGCCCAGCCGCACCTGCCGGTGGACGGCCACCCGCAGCCCACCCGATCTCGCGGGTCTCCGCCCCCGCCGCTCAGCCACGCTCAATTATCTCCCTCCCGCCTCCTACGCCAAGCGCCCGTGAATGGTTAACAATCAAGTTAACCATTCACGGGCGCCAGGCGCGCGAAGCGGATAAGACCAACCGAATCAGCCTCAGGCGTTCGAGCCCCGGCGGGTAACCCGGTCGACGATGACCGCCGCCAGCAGCACCAGCGCGGTCCAGATGAGCTGGGCCGACGCCGACAGGCCGAGTAGCTCGAGCCCGTTGTAGATAACGCCGACCACCAGGCCGCCGATGACGGCGTGGAACATCTTGCCGCGCCCGCCGAAGAGGCTGGTGCCGCCGATGACCGCCGCCGCGACGGCGTTCAGCACGTTCTGGCCGCCGTTGACGTCGGTGGAGATCGAGCCCAGGTAGGACGCGTAGATGATGCCGGTCATGCCCGCGGTCAGCCCGCACAGCATGAACGCGAGCGTGCGGATCTTGACGATGTTGATACCGGCCCGGCGGGCCGCCTCGGCACTGCCGCCGATCGCGTAGATGTACCGGCCGAACTTAGTGCGGCCAAGCAGCACAGTCCAAGCGAAGAGGATCGCGAGCACCACGAGCACGCCCCATGGCATGCCCTGGATGACCGTAAGCGCCCGGCCACGGTTGATGTTCGCGACCCACGCGACGAGGATGCCGGCGCCGACGATCGCCCCGGCCTTGAGCAGCGAGACCGAGACCGGCGGGGCGACCAGGCCGGCCGAACGACGGCGGAAGTCGCCGTAGAAAATGACCACCCCGGTCACCACCGTGACGGCGATCATCACGATCCAGGTGGCGGCCGGGCTGAGGTGGCCGTTCTCAATGTCGTTGACGACCGAGTTTTGCAGCGCGATCACGCCGCCGTTGCCGATGTTGCCGGCCGAGTTGATCAAGACCAGGAGCACGCCGGACAGGGCGAGCTGGCCGGCCAGCGTCACCACGAACGATGGGATCCTGAGCCAGGCGATGATGAACCCTTGGAGCGCTCCGTAGGCGGCGCAGCCCGCGAGCGCGACAAGGACCGCCGCCCACCACGGGTCGCCGAGGGCCAGCATCCACAGCGCCACCACCGCGCCGCAGGCGGCGGTGAAGCCGGCCGCCAGGTCGATGTCGCCGAGCAGCAGCACGAAGATCTCCGCCATGCCCAGGGTGATGATGAACGACGACTGCGCCAGCAGGTTCACCAGGTTGAGCGGCGAGAGGAACAGCGAGTTCCTGGCCTGGAAGTAGATGATGACGACGATCAGGCCGATGATGACGGGGAGCGCGCCGCTCTCGCCTGAGCGGATCCGCCGGGAGACAATGCGGACGTAATCGCTCAGCGAGTTGGCGAGCAGGTCCGCCGACGCGTCGGGCGACGTGATCAGGTCGGGCGGGTCTTGCTTCGGGGGTTCTTGATTCACAGAGGTCAAGGCTCAGCCCTCCCTGTTCGGCGTCGAGCCGTTCGTGGCGGTCACGCCGGTGCCGGTGGTCATCCAGTGCACAGCGGAATCGGTCGTGTAGTCCGACAACGGCCCGCTGGAGACCAGGCGCCCGAGGTAGAGGACGGCGAGCCGGTCCGCGACCTGGAACACGTCGGTCAGGTTGTGCGAGATGAGCAGCACCGCGATGCCGCGGGCCGACAGGCGCCCGATGAGCTCGAGGATGAGCGCGGTCTGGGTGACGCCGAGCGCCGCCGTCGGCTCGTCCATGACCACGAGCTTGGCGTCGAGCATGACCGCCTTGGCCACCGCGACCGACTGCCGCTGGCCGCCGGACAGCGAGCCGACGGGCTGGCGGATGTTGCGGACCGTGGTGACCTTCAGGTCCGCCAGCGTCTTCTTGGCCGTCTGCTCCATGGCGATCTCGTTCAGCAGCCCGTCTCGGCTGCGCACCTCGTGGCCGAGGAGCATGTTCTGCACGATGTCGAGGTTGTCACAGAGCGCGAGGTCCTGGTACACGGTTGCGATCCCGGTGTTGGTCGCATCCTTGGGTGTGTGGAAGTTAACTCTCTTCCCCTGCCAGAACATCTGCCCGTGAGACGGCTCGAAGATGCCCGAGACCGTCTTGATCAGGGTCGACTTGCCCGCGCCGTTGTCTCCGACAAGGGCGGTGACCTGTCCAGGCGGGATGTCGAGGTCGATGTCACTCAGCGCGGTCACCGGGCCAAAGTTCTTCCCGATGCCGCTCAACCGCAGGAGCGGCTCAGCGTCGTTCGTCGTCATATCTGTTCGGACCTTGCGCTTTCGTTGCACTGCCTAAGTTCTGCGGCATGGCGTCAGCATGTAAGCGTTCGTTACAGCCACGTGACCGATCGTATGACGATATCGTGCCTGATCGGACACTGTGACCTGGCTCGGGGTGCGGGCGGCGAGCCGCCCGCACCCCGAACGCGGAGTGTTACCTAGATCAGCCGGTGATGCCAGCCGCGGTGCAGTCGGCCGCGAAGGAGCCCGCGCACAGCTGCGAGGCCGGCACGAACTTGTCCGCGATGACGGTGGAGTTCATGTTGGCCGTGGTTACCCACTCCGGCTTGAGCAGAACCGAGGGGACCTCGGTCTTGGTCGTCGAGTCCAGGGTCTGGCCGTTAACCAGGGTGGTCGGCGGGGTGACCTTGTCGCGCACGAAGATCGCGAGCGCGGCGGCGGCCTGCGCCTCCTCGTAGATCGGCTTGTAGACGGTGCCGCACTGGTAGCCCGCCAGCACGTTGTCGAGGCCGGTCAGCGTGGCGTCCTGGCCGGTGGTCGGGAAGGTCTTGGCCTTGATGCCCTGACCCTGCAGGTAGTGGATGATCGGCGCGCCGTTCTCGTCGTTCGGGATCAGCGCCGCGTTGATGTTCTTGTGCGCGGTGTACGTCTGCGTGAACTCGCTCACGGCCACGTCAGGCGTCCAGGTCCCGGCCGGGTTGGAGACGTCGACCCACTTGCCCGAGGCGAACAGCGGCTTGAGCACCGCGTCGTAGCCGTCCGCGAACAGCGTCGCGTTGTTGTCCGTGGGGGCGCCGCGCATGACGGTGACCTGCGGGTTCTTGACGCCCCAGGCGGAGACGCAGGACACCAGGCCCTGGCCGAGCAGGGTGCCGACCAGAACGTTGTTGAAGCTGACGTAGTAGCTGCGGCTGCCGCCGAGGGTGAGCCGGTCGTAGTCGATGACGGCGACGCCGGCCGCCTTGGCGATGGACTCGATGTGCGCGCCGACGCCGGAGTCGAGCGGGTCGACGACCAGCACGGTGGCGCCCTTGGTGATGGCGGACTGGGCCATCGAGAGCTGGGTCGCGTCCTGGCCGAGCGCGTTCTCGACCGTGTAGTCGGACGAGGACAGGCCGGCCGCGGCGAACGCGTCCTTCAGGTACGGCGCGTCGAACTCGACGTACCGAGTCGAGGAGACGGTGTCCGGAAGGATGACCGTGACGTTGCCCTTGCCTGCCGCCGCGATCGACTTCAGGCTCGCCATCGCCGAGAAGTTGTTGGTCAGGCCGGTGTAGGAGATCTGCGGCACGGTCGAGCTGCCGCCGGTCGAGCTCGCGCTCGAGGACGGCGTGGTCGACGACGGCGCCGAGCTCGAGCTAGAGCTGCTGCTGCTGCAGGCCGCGATGAGCAGCGCCGCCGAGACGGCGGCGGCCGTCAGGCCCGCTCTCTTTCCTGATACGGAATACAACGGTGTACCTCGCTTATTGAGTCGACATGCCAGCCGGGCATGTGCGAGACCAGATCCGTATGACCCGATCTCTTTTTTGACCGGGCGCTTCTGGCGGAAATCGTAAGACCGTCACGAGAAACGTTCCCGTTAACGCGTTCGTAAAGACGTTAAAAAAGAGTTAATACACGGATGGCCGTTCGGCGGTCGCGGTACTCTTCGAGACCATTCTGTGACCTATTCGTTCTCCGCGCGTTAACCTCCTTGTCCCCATGTGCTTACGATACGATACATCACCGTCACTTAAGGTAACAGCCCCTGATAGCGCGCTTCCGCCGGGTGTCGTGCTAGTCGACCGCGATCCGGTAGCCGGCCCGGGGCTGGGTCAGGATCAGGGCCGGCCCGCCCGGCCGCTCGAGCTTGGCCCGCAGCCGCCGGATGTAGACCCGGACGTACTCGGTTTCGGTCTCGTACCCGCGTCCCCACACCCGGCGCAGCAGGTGCGCCCGCGACAGCAGCTTGCCCCGGTTCAGCGCCAGCTCGCGCAGCAGCGCGAACTCGGTCGGGGTGAGGTGCACCTGCTCGCCCGCCACCCGCACGACCTGGCCCGCCAGGTCGATCTCGATCTCGCCGATCGCGATGACCGACGGGGTGGCCTCGACCACCCCCTCGGCCGGCCGGGTCCGGCGGAGCGTGGCCAGGATCCGCGCGAGCAGTTCCTCGATGCCGAACGGCTTGGTCATGTAGTCGTCGGCGCCCATGTTGAGCGCGGTCACCTTGTCCCGCTCGCCGCCGCGGGCCGACACCACGATGATCGCGACCGGGGACCGCTCGCGGATCTGACGGCAGAGCTCGAACCCGTCGACCTCGGGCAGCATCAGGTCGAGCAGCACCATGTCCGGCTGCTCGGTTTCCAGCATCGACAGCGCCTTGGTGCCGTCGGTCGACACCAGCGTGTCGAACCCGCGCACGGCCAGGTTGGACCGGATCAGGTCGACGATGTTCGGGTCGTCCTCGACGATGAGCACCCGGGTCGGCACGGTGAACTCGGGCTCTTGACTCACGAGGGCTTCTCCACGGGCAGGGTGATCAGGAAGGACGTGCCGCAGTCGGTTGGCTGCAGCTCGATTCTGCCCCGATGAGCGGCCACGATACCGGCGGCGATGGACAGCCCGAGCCCGGCCCCGGCCCGGGCCCTGGCCGGCCGCACGATGCCCGCCGCCAGCACCTCGTGCCAGCGCGGGTCGCGGCCGCGGGCCGCCTCGGTGACGGCGCGGGCCAGCTCCGGCGGCAGCCCGTCGCCGTCATCGGCGACCCGGACGGTGACGTTTTCGTGTCCGGCCGCCTGGGCGGTGACCACCACCCGGGTCTGCGGCGGGTTGTGGGTCAGGGCGTTGCCGACCAGGTTCACGAAGACCTGCTCGAGCCGGTCGTGGTCGGCCCAGATCGCGGGCAGGCCGGGCGCCGCCTTGACCTCCACCAGCGACCCGGCCTCGGGCGGCAGCACCGCGATGGCGGCGTCGAGCACCAGCGGGATGTCGCACCAGTCGCCCTGCAGCCGGAACACGCCCGACTCGATCGCGGAGAAGTCGAGCAGGTCGTTGACGAGGCGGCCGAGCCGGGCCGACTCGGCCGCGATGCGGGACAGGAATCGCTGCTCGGAGGCGGCGTCCCAGGTCACGTCCTGCTGCAGCAGCGACGTCGCGTAGCCGGTGATCGCGGTCAGCGGGGTCCGCAGCTCGTGGCTGAGCCTGCGCAGGAACGTCTGCTGCAGCTCGCGCGAGTGCCGCAGCGCCATCGCCTCCTGGTGCGCGACCAGCGCCCGTTCCCGCTCGAGCGCCATCCGCAGCGAGTGGGCGGCGTCCTCGAGCAGGTCGGTCGCCTCGTCCTGGCGCTCCCCGTCCGCCCACGAGGTGAGCAGCACGCTCCGCCCGGCCGGGGCGGCGAACGTCACCCACTGGTACCGGCCCGTCCCGGCGACCCCGGTGGCCACCCCGTCCGGCCCGCTGCCGTCGAGCGCCGCCCGGGCGGCCGTCATCGTCACGGCCGGAACGTCGTCGTCGTCGCCGTCCCCGGAATAGGCCCGCACCGTGAGCGAGCCGTCGGCCGCCGCGGTCGCCAGCGCCGCCTCGTCGGCCCCGAGGCTGCGCCGCAGCGCCTGCAGCGCGACCGACAGGCCGGCCGCGACCGGCACCGCGCTCGCCAGGGTCTGCAGGATCTCCCTGATCGTCTCGAGCACCCGGTTGCGCGCCGTCACCTGGTCAAGCAGCCGGTCGCGGTCGATCGCGCTGGCGGCGTAGCCGGCGTAGAGCGCGGCCAGGTCAAGGTCGTCGCGGCGGGGCTTGCCCGGCATCGCCCGGAACACGGTGATGACCCCGAGCAGCCCGCCCGGGCCGAGCACCGGCACCGACCAGGAGCTGGCGACCTTGGCCGACCGGGCCAGGTCGCCGAAGCCCCGCCACGACCCCGCGACGGCCTTGATGTTGTCCTCGATGACCGGCGCCTGCCGCTCGGCCGCCAGCCCGACCGGGCCGCCCGCCGCCCCGAACGGCAGCCGCGCCCACGCGTCGAGCAGCCGCTCCGGCACCCCGAAGGACGCGGTCCTGGTCAGCTGCCCCTCGTCGACCAGGTGGATGCAGAGCCGCTCGCTGCCGAGGGCGGCGCCGAGCGCGGACAAGATCAGCGACAGGCTCGAGGACGGGTCGGACGAGACCAGCCGCCCGGTCAGCCCGTGCAGCCGGGTGAGCTGGCGGCGGGCCGAGGAGTCGACCGCCTGGCCCGCGATCAGCGCCATCACGTCGTCCGGGCGCACCTCGTCGGTGGTGACCTCGGTGACCACCCGCCCGTGCCGCAGGACCACGATCCGGTCCGACAGCCGGAACATCAGCCCGGTGTCGTGGCAGGACAGCAGGATCGTGGTGCCCTGCTCGCGGAGCCGGGTGATGAGCCGCTCGACCAGCGCCGCCTCCTGCATGCCGAGCGAGGCGGTCGGCTCGTCGAGCAGCAGCAGCCGGGGGTTGTGGGCCATCGCCCGGGCGACCGCCACCATCTGCCGCTGGCCGCCCGACAGTGCCCTGATCGGCAGCGTGGTGTCCCGCAGCGGGATGCCGAGCTTCGCGAACAGCCGCCCCGCCTCCTTGTGCAGTGCGACGTCGGAGAACATGTGCCAGCGCCGCTCGTTGCCGAGCATCACGTTCGACGCCACGTCGAGGTTCTCGGTCAGCGCGAGATCCTGCCAGACGATCCTGACCCCCAGCTTGGCGGCAGCTGCGGGAACGGGGGCAACCGGCCGCCCGCCGACCCGGATCGAGCCCGACACCGGCGCGACGTCGCCCGCCACCGACCGGATCAGCGTGGTCTTCCCGGCCCCGTTCTCCCCGGCCAGCGCCACCACCTCGCCCGCCCGCACCGTCAGGTTCACGTCGGACAGGGCGGTGACCGTGCTGAACCTGACCGTGAGCGAGGACACGGTCAGCTCCGGCGCCGTCACCGCCCCGTTGTGCTCCGTCCGAGTCGTCACGGATCAATTCTTATCCGAGGCCGCGACCAATATCATCCAAGGTCAAATTCTGATTTTCCCGAACGGACCCTGATTCCACCCCCAGCGGCCGCGCCCCGCCCCGGTTCCGGGGCCGGCCGGGCATCGCCCAGGCCCGGTCGCCGAGCAGCGCCAGCCCGGCCGGGAGCAGCACGCCCCGGACCACGGTCGCGTCGATGAGCACGGCGACCGCCATCGCGACGCCGAACACCTTGAACTCGATCTCCGACAGCGAGGCGAAGATCGAGAACACCGCCACCATGATCACGGCCGCGCTCGTCACCACCCCCGCGCTTGACGTGATCCCGTCGGTGACCGCCGTCTTGGCGGACGCGCCGCGCAGCCGCAGCTCCCTGATCCGGCTGAGGATGAACACGTGGTAGTCCATGCTCAGCCCGAACAGCAGCACGAACATGAACAGCGGCAGCCACGGCGTGATCCCGCCGTAGGAGGAGAAGCCGAGCAGCCCCTGCAGGTGGCCGTCCTGGAAGATCCAGGTCATGATGCCGTAGGCGGCGCCCACCGAGAGCAGGTTGAGTGCGATCGACAGGGCCGGGATCGCGACCGACCGGAAGCTGACCATCAGCAGCAGGAACGCCAGCCCGAGGACGAACGCGAAGACCAGCGGCGTCCGGCTGTCCAGCTGCGCGTCGAAGTCGGCGTTCCTGGCGGTGTCACCGCCGACCACGTAGCTGACCCCCGGCACCTTGCCCAGCGTGGCGGGCAGCGCCCGCGTGTCGAGCGTGTTCAGCGCGTTGACACTGGTCGCGTTGGTGCCGTTGCCGTTCAGCGGGACCGAGATGACCAGCACCTGGTCGGTTGCGGGCTGGCCGGCCCCGAACAGCTGCGTCGTGATCGGCTCCCTGATCGCCCCGTGGGTCGCCGCGACCTGCGCGTGCAGGGCGGTGATGGCGTGGCTGACCCCTGCGCCGCTCAGGTTGTCGCCGGTCACGACCACCTCGGCCGGCTCCGGGCCGCCGGGGAAGGCCTGCCCGATCGCCTCCTCGGTGCGCACCACCGGCACCGTGTTGGGGAACGCATGCAGGTCCGGGTTCTCCAGGTGCAGGCCGAGCAGCGGCGTCGCCAGCGCCAGCAGCGCGACCGCCGCCAGCCCGCCCAGCGCCAGCGGGTGGCGCACCACCGCGCGGACGACCAGGCCCCAGAGCTTGGACGGGCGGGCGGCGGCCCGGCGCCGGCCGAGGAACGGGATCCGGGCCCGGTCGGTCGCGGTGCCGAGCAGCGACAGCAGCGCGGGCAGGAACGTCAGCGAGCCGAGCACGGACACGCCGACGACGAGGATGGTGCCGATCGCCACCCCGGAGAACACGTCGATCCCGGTCAGGAACAATCCGGCCAGCGAGATCATCACGGTCAGCGCGGACACCGCGATGGCCCGGCCCGAGGTGGCCGCCGCGACGTGCAGCGCCTCCTTGGTGTCGCGGCCCGCCGCGCGTTCCTCGCGGACCCGGCGCAGGTAGAACAGCGAGTAGTCGATCCCGACCGCCATCCCCACCAGCAGCACGATCGCCGACGTGGTGCCGTCGATCGGCACGATCCGGCTGGGGATCGAGAGCAGCGAGATCGCGGCGATCACCGCGGTGCCCGCCAGCAGCAGCGGGATGCCGGCCGCGATCAGCGCGCCGAACACGATCAGCAGCAGCACCAGCGTGATCGGCAGCGAGGTGACCGCGGCGGTCCTGAAGTCCTGGCCGATCATCGCGCTGGCCATCCGATCGCCGCTGGCGCCCCCGGCCTCGGCGACGGTCAGGTCCGGATGGCGGGCCTGGATCGCCGCCACCGCGTTCAGCGCGGGCACCACGGCGGTGTCATCGTTGCCCGGTTTGCCCGCGACGTTGAACGTGACCAGCGCCGACCGGCCGTTGACGAGGCCGGTGCTGGTGAACGGCGACCGGATGTCGGCGGCGGTGTTAGGCAGTTTCTTGAGCGCCGCGGCGACCTGGCGCACGGTCTGCCGCAGCTCCGGGTCGTTAGCGAAGGTCTGGCCGGCCGATCGGCCCTGGACCAGCACCGCCTCGCCGTCCGGCTGCTGCACGGACGGCTCGTTCAGTATCCGCTCGGCCCGGCCGGCCTGGCCGGGATCGTAGCTGTTGGTGTTGCTGGTGCCGAGCTGCTGTCCGACCGCGAATGCGGCCACGACGATCAGCAGCCAGCTGATGACGACGATCACGCGGTGCCGAATCGACCAGCCCGCTATTCGTTCCACGATGGGGCGTTTCCCGCCCGCAGGCGCAAGGTTCATGTGCCTCAGACTCCGCCGCAACGGGGGCGCGGGGCCATGGTGGAACCTCCCCAGCCGATGGTGGGGTTTGCCTAACCACGCTTTCGGGGGTGCGGCTTATGGCCGGCCACGGCGATTATGGCCTAGCGTCATCAATATGCAACGCGCTCGGGACCCGCAGTCGGTCACTCAGGACCTGCGGCCCGCTCCCGACCAGCGGCCCGCTCCCGGCCAGCTGCCGTCGCGGACCGGGCTCGCGGTCCTGCACCAGCTGATCGGGCTGCTCGTCGGAACGCTGTCGTTCCCCCTGGTGCTGGCGGGCGTCACCGTCGGGTCGGTGCTGACCCCGATCGGCGGGTCCGGCCTGCCGATCCTCGGCCTCACCCTCCGCTATACCGACGGCGTGGCGGCGCTCGAGCGCTCCCGGTTCGCGGGCATGGCCGGACGGGAGGTGCCGCCCTGGCCGGTCGACCCCCGCCGCCGCTACCGCTGGGCCGTGATCCCGAGCCTGGCCGCGTTCACCGGCCGCGCCACCTGGGGCAAGATCTGCTACCCGCTGCCGCGGCTGCTCGCCAGCGCGCTGCTGTTCCCGATCGTGGTCGCCTTCTGGGCCGTGGGCCTGGCCACGCTCCCGCTCACGCTGCCGTTCTACCTCTGGACGAACCCGCTGCCCGCCCGGGAGGACGGCGAGACCGGCGACGCACGCCGCGGCCGGGACGCCCGGCGCCGCCGGGCCGCGCAGCGCGGCCCGCTGGGACGAGCGGCTGCGGCCACCGGTGGCGCGCTGCTGTTCGCCTCCGCGCCGCGGGTGTCCCGCAGCCTCGCCGGTGCCGACGCCGCCCTGACCCGGTGGCTGCTGTCGCCCCCGTCGGACTTGGCCGCCCGGGTCACCGAGCTCGAGATCAGCCGCGAGCGGGTGGTCGACGCGGCCGAGGACGAGCGCCGGCGGATCGAGCGCGACCTGCACGACGGCGCCCAGCAGCGCCTGGTGGCGCTGGCGATGGAACTCGGCCGGGCCAAGGCGAAGTTCGGCGACGACCCGGAGGGCGCCCGGCTTCTCCTCGACCAGGCGCACATCGAGGCCAAGGCGGCCCTGACCGAGCTGCGGAACCTGGTCCGCGGCGTGCACCCGCCGATCCTGACCGAGCGCGGCCTCGACCCCGCCCTGTCCGGCCTCGCCGCGCTCTGCCCGATCCCGGTCGACGTGCACGTCGAGGTGCCGGTCAGGCCCAAGCCGGCCGTCGAGGCGGTCGCGTACTTCATGGTCGCGGAGGCGCTCACCAACGTGGCCAAGCACTCCCGCGCCAGCCACGTCAACGTCGTGGTCGAGGGCCACGGCTTCCCCGGCACGCTGACGGTGCTGGTCAGCGACGACGGCATCGGCGGGGCCGACCCGCACGGGGCCGGCCTGTCCGGCCTGGCCGACCGGGTCAGCGGCGTCGACGGCGAGCTCTCGGTCGAGTCCCCGTCCGGCGGCCCCACGATGATCTCGGCGGTGCTCCCATGCGGGTAGCCATCGCCGAGGACTCGGTGCTGCTCCGGGAGGGGCTGACCCGCCTCCTCGAGGAGGCCGGCCACGAGGTCGTGGCGGCCGAGCCCGACGCCGAGCGGTTCCTGCGCGCGGTCGCCGCCGACCAGCCCGACGCGGCCGTGATCGACGTGCGGATGCCGCCCACCTTCACCGACGAGGGCCTCCGGGCGGCGCTGGTCGTCCGCGACCGCTGGCCCGACGTCGGCGTGCTTGTGCTCTCCCAGTGGGTCGAGGAGCAGTACGCGACCGAGCTCATCGCCGGCCGCGCCCGCGGCGTCGGCTACCTGCTCAAGGACCGCGTGGCCGACGTCACCGAGTTCCTCGACGCCCTCCAGCGGGTCGCCGACGGCGGCAGCGCCCTCGACCCCGAGGTCGTCGCCCAGCTCCTCGCCCGCAGCCGCCACCCCCTCGGCGACCTCACCCCCCGCGAGCGCGAGGTCCTCGCGCTGATGGCCGAGGGCCGCTCCAACGCCGCCATCGCCGCCGCCCTGGTCGTCGGCGGCGGCGCGGTCGAAAAGCACATAAACAACATTTTCACCAAACTCGGCCTAGCCCCCGGCGAACGCGACCACCGCCGCGTCCTCGCCGTCCTCCGCTACCTAAACGGCGTCCAGCCCTAACCCCACCCCACCCCACCACCCCCGAAACCCCCACCGCTGCCACCCACTTGCCACCACCGAATTCGCACACCCCGGAATTGCCAACGGCAACAATTTGCCATTTACCATCGAGATATTTCCCGCTAAATCCACTCTTGGCTCCACCAACGGCCAAGGGCGCGTTCACACCGGCACCACACGTCCCACAGGCGACTCTGGCTGCACCTGGCCGGCGTTCGGGCCTCAGCGTGTGCAGTTCGGGTCGCCGGGCTGCCCCATTTAGCACACAATGACGGTCAAAGTGCCGAAACGGTGTCCCAAATGGAACACAATGACGGCCGTCACCGCCCGGAACCCGAAGCCGACCTAGACCCGTTACCGTCATTCCGTGACAAGGCGCGATGACTCCGTAACCGGACTGGATGCGTGCGCTACCGGATGGGTTGCGGTCACGCTTCCGCCCGCCGCCACGGGGGAGTCGTGCGCGCCCGTGACGGCGAGCGTCGCCGTGTCCCCGACGCTGGACGGTCTGTCGCTGACCGGCGTGGTCGGCATCGACATGCCGCTTGGCCTGCTCGCCGACGGCTGGCGCGACGCCGACGCGCTCGCCCGGCGGGCGCTCGGCCGCCGCGGCGTCACCGTGTTCGCGATCCCGCCCCGCCCGGTCTGGCAGCAGCCCAGCTACGCCGACGCGAACCGCGTGTGCCGCGAGCTCACCGGCAAGGGCCTGTCCGCGCAGACGTGGGGCCTGCGCGGCAGGCTCCTCGAGGCCGACCAATACCGGCGCACATCGCCCGCGAGCCTCTTCGAAGTGCACCCCGAGCTCGCCTTCGCCGCCCTCGCGGCCGCGCCGCTCCAGCAGAGCAAGCACACCCAGCCCGGCCTCGTCATCCGCCGGGAACTCCTCGTCCGGGCCGGCCTCACCCTGCCCGCCAGGATCGCCGGCGCAGCCGAAAACGACCTCCTCGACGCCGCCGCCGTGGCCTGGTCCGCCCGCCGCATCGCGGCGGGCGAGGCCATCACCCTCGGCAACCCGGCCCAGTTCGCCGACGACGCCACCGAAATCGCCATCCGCTACTAAGACATGCCAGGCCAGGCGGCCCTTACAGGGCGGCGAAGGCGTTCTCGATGATGTCGAGGCCCTCCTCCAGGAGGTCCTCGCCGATGACGAGCGGGGGCAGGAACCGCAGCACGTTGCCGAAGGTGCCGCAGGTGAGCACGATCAGCCCCTGCTTGTGGCACGCGGCGGCGACAGCGGCGGCGGTCGCCGGGGCGGGCTCCAGGGTGCCGGGCTTGGTCAGCTCGATCGCGATCATCGCGCCGCGGCCGCGCACCTCGGCGATGGTCGGGTAGGTCTCGGCCAGCTTCTGCAACCGGGGCATCATGATCTCGCCGATCCGCCGGGCCTTGCCCGGCAGGTCCTGGGTCGCCATGGTCTCGATCGCGCCGAGGGCGGCCGCGCACGCGACCGGGTTGCCGCCGTAGGTGCCGCCCAGTCCGCCCGAGTGAACCGCGTCCATGATCTCGGCCCGGCCGGTCACCGCCGCCAGCGGAAGGCCGCCGGCGATGCCCTTGGCGGTGGTGATCAGGTCGGGGACGACGCCCTCGTGCTCGCACGCGAACCAGTCGCCGGTGCGGCAGAAGCCGGACTGGATCTCGTCGGCGATGAAGACGATGCCGTGCTCCTGGCAGAACTCGGCCAAGGCGGCGATGAACCCCTCCGGCGGCACGATGAAGCCGCCCTCGCCCTGGATCGGCTCGAGGATCACGGCGGCGACGTTGTCCTCGCCGACCTGCGTGTGGATCAGCGTCTTGATCGTCTCGAGCGCCTCGGCCTTGCACGCCTCGGGGCCGCCCGGCCAGCGCAGCGGGTAGGCCATCGGCACCCGGTAGACCTCGCCCGCGAACGGGCCGAAGCCCTGCTTGTAGGGCATGTTCTTGGCGGTCAGCGCCATCGCCAGGTTGGTGCGGCCGTGGTAGGCGTGATCGAACGCGACCACGGCCGTCCGTCCGGTGTAGTGGCGGGCGATCTTCACCGCGTTCTCGACCGCCTCCGCGCCCGAGTTGAACAGCGCCGAGCGCTTCTCGTGGGTGCCCGGCGTGCGGCGCGCGAGTTCCTCGCAGACCTCCACGTACCCCTCGTACGGGGTCACCATGAAGCAGGTGTGGGTGAACTGCGCGACCTGGTCCTGCACCCGGCTGACGACGGCATCGGCCGCGTTGCCGACCGACGCGACGGCGATGCCGGAGCCGAAGTCGATCAGCGAGTTGCCGTCGGCGTCGAGCATCACCCCGCCGCCGGCCGCGGTGATGAAGACCGGCAGCGTGGTCGAAACGCCGCGGGCGACGGTGGAGTTGCGGCGCTCCATCAGGGTGCGGGAGACGGGTCCTGGGATCTCGGTGACAAGGTTACGGCGTTGCGGCAGCTCAGGGCCGCCAACGGGGAGCGCGGTCATGATCGGACGATAACATCCACAGACGCCTGATTAGAACGGCGGATCGGCAACGAAGGGACGGAAGCGACGTGCCCGAGGTCGGAATCTTCGGCGGCGTGTTCATGCGTGGCGGGCCGGTCGCCGACGACGGCGCCTGGCTGCGGGCCATGCTGGCGGCCGAGTCGGCGCTCGCCCGCGCGCTCGAGCGGGCCGGGCTGGCGCCGCCCGGGGCCGGGGCGGCCGTGACCGCGGCGGCCGCCCGGCCGGGCGACTTCGACCTCGCCGAGCTCAGCCGGTCGTCGGAGCTCACCGGCAACCCGGTGCCCGGGCTGGCGCGGGCGCTGACCCTGCTGGTGCCCGACCCGGCCGCCAAGGCGGCCGTGCACCGGGGCGCGACCAGCCAGGACATCATGGACACGGCGGCGATGGTGCTGGCCCGCGACGCCATCGACGCGGCCGCCGATGCGCTCTCGGGTGCGGCGGCGGTGGTCGCGCGGCTGGCCGACGCGCACCGGGGGTCGCTGATGATCGGGCGGACGCTGCTGCAGCAGGCCGTGCCGGTTACCTTCGGCCTGGTCACGGCGGGCTGGCTGGCCGGGCTCGACGGCGCCCTCGACGGGCTGGCGTCCGTGCGCGAGACCCGGCTCGCGGTCCAGTTCGGCGGCGCGGCGGGCACGCTGGCCTCGCTCGGCTCGTCCGGCGCGGCGGTGAAATCGCTGATGGCGGAGGAACTCGGGCTGGCCGACCCGCCGCTGCCGTGGCACACCGAGCGGCTGCGGCTCATCGACGTCGCGGTCGCGCTGACCCGGGTGACCGCCGCCCTGTCCAAGATCGCGCGGGACGTCACGCTGCTCGCGCAGACCGAGGTCGCCGAGGTCAGCGAGGGGGCGCCGGCGTACCGCGACCACCAGTTCGAGCCCGCGCCGCGGCGGCTCCTCGGCCATGCCCAACAAGAGCAACCCGGTCGCCGCGATCGCCATCCTCGGCTGCGCGCGGCAGGCCGGCGGCCTGCTGGCGACCCTCGTGGCCAGCGCCGAGCAGGAGCATCAGCGCGCGGCCGGCGCCTGGCACGCCGAATGGCAGCCGTTCAGCCACCTGCTCGAGCTCGCCGTCTCCGCCTCCGTCTGGGCGCGCGATCTGCTCGAGAACCTGACCGTCGACACCGCCCGGATGGCCGGCAACCTCGCCGCGGCGGGCGGCCTGCCGATGGCCGAGCGGGTCACCACCCTGCTGCGCGACTCCCTCGGCGCCCCGCAGGCGCACGACCTGGTCGCGACCGCCGCCGCGCGGGCCGCGAGCTCCGGCGTCCCGCTCCGCGACGTGCTGCTGGCAACGCCGGATGTCGCCGACAAGCTCGCCCAGGCCGGGATTTCGGCGGCGGAGATCGAGCGGGCCCTGAACCCGGCCGGGTACCTCGGCGCGGCCGACGCGTTCATCGCCGCCGCCCTGGCCGCCCATCATGCCAGATAACAGCAAGAAGCGACGAGCGGAGCGAGTGAGCCAATGAACGACGAAGAGCGCGCCGAGCAGGGCATGGCGGTCCGGCGGGAGGTGCTCGGCGACGCCCACGTGGACCGGGCGGTGGCCAACACGACCGAGTTCACCGCCCCGTTCCAGGACTGGATCACCCGCTACGCCTGGGGCGAGATCTGGTCCCGCCCCGGCCTCAGCAGGCCGCAGCGCTCCATCGTCACGCTGACCGTGCTCGCCGCCCTGCAGCACGAGGACGAGCTGGCCATGCACACGAAGGCCGCCCTGCGCAACGGCCTGACCGCCGACGAGATCCGCGAGGTGCTGCTCCAGGTCGGCCTGTACGCGGGCGTCCCGGTCGCGAACCGCGCCTTCGCCGTCGCCAACCGCGCGATCGACGAGTACCAGGCGGAGCAAGCCGCCGAGAGCCTAGAAGCGGGCGAGCCGCCTTGTGCTCGGGCCCAGTCGCGCTAGCCGCGGGTTTGGGGCGCGGCACGATCGCGTTTGTCCGACATGCGAACATCTGTACCCTAGGCGGCATAGGCGGGCGCGGCGGATATATCGTCGGGTTAACTGGCTGAAGGAGTGAGACCACCGTGACAGTGTCAGAACAGGGACTCATCGTCCCGGACTCCGGCAAGCTGGCCTTGCCCGAGTACATGAGGCCCGAGCCGGGCAATCACCCGCCGCTCGACTCGCCCGGCTACAAGTCGACCGCGCTCCGGCACCCGAAGCAGCCGCTGGTGCTGCTCCCGCACCGGCTCACCGAGGTGACCGGCCCGCTGCTCGGCGACGAGCTGATCACCATGCAGGACGCGGACCTCACCACCCAGCACGCGGGGGAGCCGCAGGGCCAGCGGATCATCGTCTTCGGCCAGGTGCGCGACTCCGACGGCCGCCCGGTGCCGGACACGCTGGTCGAGATCTGGCAGACCAACGCGGCCGGCCGTTACCGGCACAGCCGCGAGCACCACCCCGCCCCGCTCGACCCGAACTTCACCGGCGTCGGCCGCGCGATCACCGACCAGGGCGGCCGGTACCGGTTCATCACCATCCAGCCCGGCTCGTACCCGTGGGGCAACCACTACAACGCCTGGCGGCCCGCGCACATCCACTACAGCCTCTTCGGCCGCGCGTTCACCCAGCGCCTGGTCACCCAGATGTACTTCCCGGGCGACCCGCTGCTGCCTACGACCCGATCTACAACTCGGTGCCGGACGAGAAGTCGAAGCTGCGGATGGTGGCCGAGTTCTCCATCGAGGACACCCAGCCCGAGTGGGCCCTGGCGTACCGGTTCGACATCGTGCTGCGCGGCCGCAACCAGTCCGTCTTTGAGGAGCCCCACGCATGAGCGAGCTGCTGACCCCGTCGCAGACCGTCGGACCGTATTTCTCGATGCGGCTGCCGTGGCCGGAAGGGCCCTACGTCGTCCCGGCGGACACTCCCGGCGCGATCACGATCCTCGGCCGGCTGTACGACGGCGCGGGCGCCGCGATCCCCGACGGCCTGATCGAGACCTGGCAGGCGGACCCGAACGGCCGGTTCGCGCACCCCGACGACCCCCGCGGCCCGATCGTCGACGGCGACCTGGCGTTCCGCGGCTTCGGCCGGTGCAAGACCAACCACGACGGCTCGTTCAAGATCGTCACGCTCAAGCCCGGCCCGCTCCCGTTCGGCGACGGCCGGACCGAGGCCCCGCACATCGACGTGTCGGTGTTCTCCCGGGGCATGCTCGACCGGTCGGTGACCAGGATCTACTTCCCCGACGAGGACGCCGCGAACGCCGCCGACCCGGTGCTCGAGGTGGTCCCGGCGGACCGCCGGGCGACGCTGATCGCGGTCCCCGGCGGCGACGGCCTGCTCCGGTTCGACATCTACATGCAGGGCCCGAACGAGACCGTCTTCTTCGACCTGTAAGCGGGAGACCCATGCCCGCGGTGACGCTGGTCTCGTCGTTCGACGGGCCGCCAGATGCTCCGGTGCTGATGCTCGGGAACCCCATCGGCACCAACCGCGACGTCTGGGCGCACCAACTGCCCGTGTTGTCGCGCTATTTCCGAGTGCTGCGCTACGAGGCACGCGGCCACGGCGCAGCCCGGCGCCCAGTCACCCGCCCCGCCCGGCCCGTACACGATCGCCGACCTCGGCGGCGACGTGCTCGCGCTCGCCGACGCCCACGGCATCGAGCGGTTCGCCTACGCGGGCGTCTCGCTCGGCGGGATGACCGGCATCTGGCTGGCGGCGACGGCCCCGGAGCGGATCACCTCCCTCGCGGTCTGCTGCGCGGCCCTGACCGCGCTGCCGAGCCCGCAGGCGTGGCACGACCGGGCCGCCCTGGTCCGCGCCGAGGGCATGGCGCCGCTGGCGGGCCATGGTGGTACCGCGCTGGTTCACCCCGGCGTTCATGGCCCGCGAGCCCGCCGCCGTGCAGACCGTGACCGACATGCTGACGGCGACCACGCCCGAGGGCTACGCCGGCTGCGGCGAGGCCATCGCGGCGCTCGACCTGCGCCCGCTGCTGCCGTCGGTGCAGGCGCCGACGCTCGTGCTGTCCGGCGCGGAGGACGTCGCCGCGCCGCCCTCGATCGGGGCCGCCACCGCCCAGGCGATCCCCGGCGCCCGGCTGACCGTCATCGAGGGCGCCGCGCACTTCGCCCACTACGAGCGGCCCGGACCGGTCACCGACGCCCTGCTCGCCCACTTCACTGACACGCCGCCCTATGCGGGAGAGCCGGGATCGCGTCTAATAAGGAGTTACGGACCCGGCTGCGTACTAGATCGCGGAGTGTGACATGAGCGGTAGCGGGATCGTCGTGCTCGTCATCGTTGCCGTGGTGGTGATCGCGCTCATCTTCTACGCCCTCGCGCATCGCAGCCCGGTCCAGCTCACCCGGCAGCTTGCGCAGCACCAGCTTCAGCAGGCGGCGCTCGGACCGGATCAAGGCGGCCGCCGCCGCCGACGTCGAGGATATCGCGCAGGACGACAAGTACTTCCGTCGTCGCCGCCGCGGGACGACGCCGACAGCGAACTGTGAGGGTCTGTGCCAGGCTTGAGGCATGCCCGAGAACGCTGCTCACCCCGCTCCGCCCCGTGTCTCGCCCGAGGACTTCGCCGCCGCCGCCCGGCGGATCGCCCCCTACGTCCGCCGAACCCCGCTGCTGACCGCGCGCGTCGACGGCCGTGAGGTCGGCCTGAAGCTTGAGCACCTGCAGGCGGCGGGCGTCTTCAAGATTCGCGGCGCCCTCAACGCGCTGCTGGCCCGGCGCGAAAGCGGGCACCAGGACACGTCGGTGGTCACCGCGTCCGGCGGTAACCACGGGCTCGGCGTCGCCACCGCCGCCCGCTGGCTGAACGTTCCCGCGACCGTCTACGTCCCCGCCACCGTGCCGGACATCAAGGCGTCGAGGATCGTCGCGGCCGGGGCGGAGGTGGTGAAGACCGGTCGCGTGTACGCCGACGCGGAGCGCGCCGCCCGTGAGTTCGCGGGCGGCCAGGGCCGCTTCTACGTGCACGCGTACGATGACCCGGCCGTGGTCGCGGGCCAGGGCACGCTGGCGGCCGAGATCGTGGCGGATCTGCCCGACTGCGACGTGGTGGCCGTCCCCGTCGGCGGCGGCGGTCTGCTGGCCGGCGTCAGCGGCGGGCTCGCCGCGATCGGACACCCGGCCGTAGTCGTCGGTGTCGAGCCGGAGGGCTGCCCCACCCTGCACGCGGCGGTCGAGGCAGGCGAGCCGGTCGACGTCGGCGCGGACTCGGTGGCCGCCTCCGCCCTCGGGGCGGCCAGGATCGGCGACCTCGCGCTCGCCGCCTACCGGGCCAATCCGGTCGGCCTCGCGCTGGTCAGCGACAAGGAGATCATCGCCGCCCGCGACCGGCTGTGGGAGGACTTCCGGCTGGCGGTCGAGCCGGCCGCCGCCACCGTCTTCGCCGCCTGGCTGGCCGGCCAGGTGCCGGGCGCCCGCCCGTGCCTCGTGCTGTCGGGTGCCAACGCCAGCTGGACGCCCGCCTAGGGCCTAGGCCCGGGCGTCGCTGTCCGGCACTGGGCTGCCGGGACAGTGCCGGCCACGCCGGCGTCGCAGACGATCGGGGCGGCCGCGCCGGCCGTCGGCGGCTGGCCGGCGATGCCGTGCTCGTGCAGGATCGCGCCGACCTTCCCCGCGATCCAGGCGTCGCCCGCCGCGGTCGGATGCAGATGGCCGTCGGCGTGCTGGTACTGCCACCGCCCGGTGAGCGGGTCCATGATGATCGCGTTCGGGTCGGCCGCCCTGGCCGCCGCCACGATCGCGCTGTCCGTCCGGTAGAACCGGGCCGGGACCGTGCGGGCCGGGCTGGTGAAGACGGTGACCAGCCCGATCGCGGCGTGCGGGGCCTCGGCCCGGATCAGCTCGATGGTCCGCGGCGACCTGCTGCCGCTCGAGGCCAGCCGGCACGTACACGTCGTCGTAGCCGGCCTGGACGATGACCAGCGCGGGGGACAGGCCGGACAGGTGCTCGGCGCCGAGCAGTCGTGTCATCGGTCCAGCCCCGTAGGTCCCGCTCTGCACGTAGCCGGCCCCGGCGTCGCCGTAGATGGCCGCGTCCCAGTGCAGGTGCCTGGCCAGGTCGGCGGCCCATGACAGGGCGCGATTACCGGGCCCGACCCCGGCCGTGAACGACGCGCCGACGATGGCCATCACCGGAACGTGACCGTGCGCGCGCTCAATCCGCTGCTCGCAGGCGGTGAACTGATCGCGAACCGCGACCATCCGGATCCGCACGGCCCTGGCCCGGTCGCGTGCCTGACTCGCATGGGCAGGCGCTCCGGCGGTTGCCTGGAGGCCGGCCGATGCGGCGCACGACGTCACCGCCATCGCCGCCGCGACGATGCCGCCGCTGAGCAAGGTCACCCGCAGCCAGGCAAAACGGGCGCACCTCGGCTCAGTCACACTCCAGTGTCGTCGAGCTTCCCTCCGCGCAACTTCGGGCGGGCGCGAACCGGTTCGAAGTCAGATGCCGGTCGGCGGCGGTTTGCACGGCGTTAGTGAGGGCGGTCAGCCGGGGGGAGTCGAGGCGCCAGCGCTGCCAGTACAGCGGCACGTCGATCACGTCCGGCGACAGCAGCGCGAGGTGGCCGGCCGCCAGGTCGGCGTCGGCGTGCGTCTGGGGGAGCATCCCCCAGCCCAGGCCGACCCGGACCGCCTGGTAGAAGTCGGAAGTGGCGGGAACCTGGTGGACGACCGGCGGCGTTCCGCCGACGCCGTGGCGGCGGAGCATCCGGTACTGCAGATCGTCCTTGGCGCCGAAGATGACGGTCGGCATCGCCGCCCAGTCGGGGGAGCCGCCGCGTCGCCACCGGTCCGCGAACCAGGGCGCGGCCGCGGGCAGGTAGCGCAGCGCCCCCAGCGGCCGGGCGCTGCAGCCCTGGACGGGGGCCGGGTCGCTGGTGACCGCGGCCAGCACCTCCCCGCTGCGCAGCAGCTCGGCCGAGTGCATCTCGTCCTCCACGTGCAGCCGGAGCGCGACGCCGTCCCATCGCGCGACCTCGGCCAGCACCTCATGGAACCAGACGGTCAGCGAGTCGGCGTTGACGGCCACCGGCAGCTCGACCGCGGAGGCCTCGGTCAGCGCCTGGCTCGCCTCGTCGTACAGCAGCCGCGTCTGCCGTCCCAGCCGCACCAGCCATTCGCCGTGCGGGGTCGGCCGGCACGGCGTTCCCCGGCTGATCAGCACCTGGCCGGTCGCGCCCTCGAGCGCGCGGATCCGCTGGCTGACCGCGCTCGGCGTGATGTGCAGCCGTCGGGCGGCCGCGTCGAAGCTGCCGTGATCGGCGATCGCCACCAGCGCCTCGAGCTGCCCGGGGTTGAGGTCCATCAGGCAAGTGAAGCACAGCTAAAGGATCATTAGAAGCTTTCGTTTGCCTTCATCTCCGGGACCCCCTAGCGTCGGCATCATGCTCAACGCCTCCGTCACCGGGCTGCTCACCGGCCTCTCGCTCATCGTCGCGATCGGCGCGCAGAACGCCTTCGTGCTGCGCCAGGGGCTCCGCCGGGCCCGGGTCGGCGCGATCGTGACCGTGTGCATCCTGTCCGACGTCACGCTCATCCTGGCCGGGGTGGCCGGGATCGGCGCGATCGTCCAGCACGCCGACTGGGCGCTGCAGGCCGTCCGCTGGTTCGGGGTCGCGTTCCTCGTCTGGTACGGCCTGTCCTCGGCCTGGCGGGCGCGGCGCCCGTCGGCGCTGGCGGCGACGCCCGACGGAAACGGCGGCCCCGGTCAGCCCGGCCTCGCGTCCACGCTCCGCCGGATACTGGCGCTGACCTGGCTGAACCCGCACGTCTATATCGACACGATGGTCCTGCTGGGCTCGATCGCGAACTCCCGCGGCCCGGTCGACCGGTGGTGGTTCGCGGTCGGGGCGCTGGTCGCGAGCACGCTGTGGTTTTTCTGCCTCGGGTTCGGCGCCCGCTTCGCCGCCCCGCTGCTCACCACCCCGCGCGCCTGGCAGGTCCTCGACCTGCTGATCGCCGCGACGATGCTGGCGATCGCGGCGAAACTGGCCTTTTAGAAAAGGCCGGACACGAAACGAGCGTGAAACCTGAGCACACGAGCCTGAAACCCAGGATGCGTAGCATTCGCAGGCATGACGGATTACCTGATCTCGGCGATCATCTTCGTCGCCATCGTCACCACGATGATCTACCTGTGGAAGCGCGAGCACCCCTAAACCGCCCCGGAGCGGGTATCGACTGTTCGTGACAACACCTGGCGAATCGGGGGTAACCGCCACCGCGGACGCGCAGCCGGCCTCCGAGGAGCATGGTCAGCGCCTGATCGCCATCTACGCCGCGCTCATGCTCGCGCTGCTGCTGGCGTCGCTCGATCAGACGATCGTCTCCACCGCGCTGCCGACCATCGTCAATGACCTCGGCGGCCTCTCGCACCTGTCCTGGGTGGTCACCGCCTACATCCTCGCGTCCACCGCCACCACCCAGGTGTGGGGGAAGCTCGGCGACCAGTACGGGCGCAAGTACCTGTTCCTCACCGCGATCGTGATCTTCCTGATCGGCTCCGCGCTCTGCGGCCAGGCCCGGAGCATCGGCGAGCTGATCGCGTTCCGCGCCCTGCAGGGCGTCGGCGGCGGCGGGCTGATCGTGCTGACCCAGGCGATCATCGGCGACATCGTCCCGGCTCGCGAGCGCGGCAAGTACCAGGGCGCCTTCGGCGCCGTGTTCGGGGTCGCGAGCGTGGTCGGGCCGCTCCTCGGCGGGTTCTTCGTCGACAACCTGAGCTGGCGCTGGGTGTTCTACGTCAACCTCCCGATCGGCGCGGTCGCGCTGGTGGTGATCGCGATCGTGCTGCCGCGCACCGCCAGCAGGCAGCACCACACGATCGACTACCTCGGCGCCGCCCTGCTGGCCGCGTTCGCCACCGCCGTGGTCCTGGCGACCTCCTGGGGCGGCACCACCTACGCGTGGTCGTCGCCGGTGATCATCGGGCTGTTCGCCGGCTCGGTGGTGCTGCTGTTCGCGTGGTACCTGTCGGCCCGGCGGGCGCCGGAGGCGGTGCTGCCGCTGCGGCTGTTCCGCAACCGCGTCTTCGTCATCGCCTCGGCCATCGGGCTGGCGGCCGGGTTCGCGATGTTCGGCGCGCTCTCCTACCTGCCGCTCTTCCTGCAGGTGGTGCACGGCGTCTCGCCCACCATCTCCGGCGTGTACCTGCTCCCGATGGTGCTCGGGCTGCTGCTCACGTCGATCGGCAGCGGGCAGCTGATCGCACGAACCGGCCGTTACAAGGTGTTCCCGATCGTCGGCACCGCGCTGCTGACAATCGCGCTGTTCCTGCTGGCCACGCTGAGCCCGACCACCCCGACGCCGCTGATGAACGTCTACTTCTTCATCCTCGGGGCCGGCCTCGGCCTGACCCTGCAGGTGCTGGTGATCGCGGTCCAGAACACGGCGTCCTACGCCGACCTCGGCGCGGCGACGTCGGGGGTGACGTTCTTCCGCACGATCGGCGGCGCCTTCGGCGTCTCGGTGTTCGGCGCGATCTTCACCAACCAGCTCGCGGGAAAGCTGGCGGCGGCGCTGCACGGGCGGACGCTGCCGCCCGGCTTGAGCGCCGCCTCCGTCACCGCCAGCGCCAGCGAGCTGAAGAGGCTCCCGGCCGACCTGCGGCAGCTCATCCTGCAGGCCTACAGTGACGCGCTGCACCCGGTGTTCCTCACCGCCGCGCCGATCGCGCTGGTCGCGTTCGTGCTCGCCTGGTTCCTGCGCGAAGTGCCGCTGCGCACGGCGACGGCGCAGCAGGCGCGCGCCTCGTCCGGCGCCGCCGACCTCGGCGAGGCGATCGGCGCGGCGCCCACCCAGCGGACCTCGGCCGAGGAGGTGGAGCGGGTCATGTCGCGGCTGAGCGCGGTCGAGCTGCGCCGCTTCGGCTACGCCAAGCTCGCCCGCGCGGCCGGCCTCGACCTGTCCGGCGGGGCCAGCTGGCTGCTGACCAAGCTGGCCCGCCAGGGGGCGACGCCCGGCCCCGAACTGGCGCGGCAGGCAGGCGTGACCATGGAGGAGGGCCACCCGGCGGCGCAGCTGCTGGTCGATCGCGGCCTCATCACCCGGGGCGCCGACGGCGTGCTGGCGATCACCGAGGCCGGGCGGCTGACGGCCGACAAGCTCTGCGACGCCCAGCGCCAGTGGATGGAGAACCAGCTCGGCGGCTGGTCGGCCGAGCAGCACGCCGAGCTCGACCAGGTCCTGGCCAAGTTCTCCCACGCCCTGCTGGGCGACGACGCCGACCGCCGTCTCATCGATCGTTAAGTTTGACCCTGCATGCAACCTCGCGGCCGCAGACGGTTGTCTGTGCGGGCGAGGAGGTGGGTCGTGAGCGTGGAGTCGGACGAGCAGTTCCGGGAGTTCATGCGCGGGCGCTGGCCCGCGATGGTGCGGCTGGCCTACGGGCTGACCGGGGACCTGGGGCACGCGGAGGACGTCGCCCAGGCGGCCTTCGCCCGCGCCTACGCGTCGTGGGCGCGGGTCGCGCGGACGGGCGACCCTGACGCCTACGTCCGGCGGATTGTGATCAACGAGAACCACAGCCGGTTCCGCAGGCGCCGGGTGGCCGAGAACCTGGTCGACGCGGTGCCTGAACCACCGGCCGCAGCCGGCCGGCGGACGCCCTCGGCGACAGCGACGCGCTGCTGAAGGCGCTGCGCAGGCTCGGCCCGCGCCAGCGCGCGGTGATCGTGCTGCGCTTCTGGATGGACATGTCCGAGGCCGAGACCGCCGCCGCGCTCGAACTGCTCGGTCGGCACCGTCAAGAGCCAGGCGTCCCGCGCGCTGGCCGCCTTGCGCGGCAGCGCCGAACTCATGGAGGGAGAACTCCAGTGAGCGACCTGCACAAGGACCTGACCACCGCCCTCGCCGCGGTTGAGCCGGGCGCCGCCCCGGTGGAGGCAGCCATGCTGACCGGCCGGAAGATCAAGAACCGGAGGCGGGCCGGCCTGGTTGCCGGGGCCGTCGCGGTCGTCGTCGCCGCGGTCGTCGGCGTCCCCGCGCTCACCCGCCAGCAGGCGCTGCCTGCCCCGACCACGAACCACATCCGGGTCACGGTGAACCCGCCCGGGCCCCATTCGCGGGCTGGCCTGATCGGATCCGGCCTGATCGGCAATGCGCCCTGGAGTGTCACCGTCACATCGTCGAGCGCGAACAACTGCGCGTTCGAGGGCAACGGCATGTCGATTATCGCGTGCAGCGGAGATCAGGGACAGCCATCCGCCGCCGCTCCGATCAGCTTCGAGGGCGAAGGCAGCGACGGCAGCCCGGTCCCGTTCAACATCACTTTCGGCGAGGTCTGGAAGGACGTCGTGTCGGCCCGGGTCGAGCTGTCCGACGGCGCGATCCTCACCCTGCACCCGGCCGAGGTCGACGGGTCGCGATACGTGGCGTTCGCCAGTCCCGAATCGATGCAAGTCGACAGCGTGACCGCGTACTCGCGCAGCGGGGCGATCGCGACCGCCATCCCCTTCACCCCGCCCGACGGGCTCCTCCCCAGCTTCGAGGCCTGGCTCCGTCCCGGCCAGGCCCTGCCCCCCCGGCTGACCGGGACGTTCGGGTCCGGGACGGTCCAAGGAAAGCCGTGGCGCGTGACCGCGTACCTCGGCCCGTGGGGAACCTGCCTCACCGTCGGTCACGACGTCGACTGCCTCGGCTCGCAGCGGCCCGCGACCGGCTGGGCCGGCGGCTCGGACTCCTGGGTCGTGGGGACGGCCGCCGATTCGGTGTCCTACCTGGTGATCACGCTCAAGGACGGCAGCACCGTGCGGGCGGAGGCGACCGCGGTCGGCCGGCAGAAGTTCTGGGGCGTACCGCTCAGCTCGTCCCAGCAGGCCGACTCCCGCTGGACCGCCTACGACGACGCCGGCCAGGCGGTCGCGTCGGGCTCGGTCCCGACCGGCTAGAGCGGCCACTGACATCAAAATTCAAAGACTCAACCCATCATCCCGAACGGTCCCGGCCGTCTCTATCCACCCCGCCGCGCGTCCTCCGGCGGCGGGCGTCAGAAGGGATCGAGGTCCGCGTCGGCCAGCACCCGAGGCGCGCTGTCAGGGTCGGCGAGCAGGGCGGTGAGCAGATGACGGAGCGGCCACTGGCCGGCCCGCCAGGCGAGCGCGCAGCCGAGGCCGGCCGGGGAGGCAGCGTGGATCTCGCCGTCAAGGTAGCGCCAAGGCAGCGCGATACCGTCGACGGTGAGCTTGTCATGCGCCTGGTAGTGCGACGGGGCGTCCGGCACCACGGCGGCGACGATCGAGGGGACCGGGCGGCGCTGGCCGGGCGAATCGAGCGAGCCCGCGATCTCCTCCGACGCCAGCGGCAGGTCGAGCACGTCGGCCAGCCGCGCCGCCAGCTGGTACGGGGCGAGCACGAGGGGCTGGTCGGCCAGCAGCGGCCACAGGTCGGGGGCGTCGAGGACGAGCACGTCGTCGGCGGCGGCCAGCACGATCTGGTCGCCCCGGACGGCGCGCACCCAGTCGTTCGGCGTGACCGTGTCCGGCGCGACGGCGTCAGCGGTCGCCAGCGCCGCCCACAGGGCACGCAACTGGGGGCGGGAGACCATGCGGGCCGGGTCCGCCAGTCGCGTCAGCAGCTCGTCGCGGCCGCCGGGCTCGCCCAGTAGATCCGCCAGCGAGGTGCGGACGCCGAGCGCGCGGGCGACGACGGGGTCGGCCAGCTGGCGGCCGATCGGGTCATCGCCCGGTGCGGCCCCGACCGGGTCGTACAGGCCGGCCAGCAGCGGGTCGGAGTCAGGGCCGCGCAGGTCGCCCGGGCGGTGACCGTCGAGCACCAGGTTCCGTCGCAGCCACCAGGCGGTGTAGGACGGCACGTCGGCGTGGCGGCCGTCGCCCAGCCGGACCCGGGTCCGGTCGAGCACGGCCGCCGCGGAGCGGGGGACGCAGCAGTAGCTGCAGCGCGCGCGGCCAGCGCTCGGGGTCGACCAGGTCGAGGTCGCGGACGGCCGTGACCTCGAGCGCGACCGGCGGTAGCCCCGACTCGCCCAGCACCGCGACCGAGTCGGCCGCCCAGTCCTCGACGCCGTCCAGGTCCAGGTCGACGGCGGACTCATCGAGCTCGACGTCCTCCGCCGTGATCAGCCCAAACGAGGACAGTACGCCCGCCGCCTCTAGCGCCCGGGCGCCGTAGCGGCCGACCGTCGCCTGGTCGACGGTGCCGAACGCGGAGTCGGCCGCGATCACCTCGGCCAGCCGAGAGCCCGGCAGCAGCAGCTCGCCCGCCGGGTACCAGTCGCCGTCGTCGCCTGGGAGCGCGAGGTCGGCCAGGTACGGGAAATCGCCCGGCTCGGCGTCCAGCGCCGCCACCAGTCCGAGCACCGCGTCGGCGACCCGCTCGGGCCGGTCGTCGTCGTAGCCGGCCTCAACTGCGGCGTCGTAGGAGGCGGCGACGGCGGCGCGGGTGGCGGCGTCCTCGAGGACCGTTCGCGGCGTCGCCTCGAACCCGCCCAGCCGGACCAGCAGCGGGTGCGCAGCCTCGGGGGCCACCACTCGCAGCCCGAGCACCGCCAGCCGGTCCGGATGATCGAGGCCGCTGCCCGGCAGCAGCAGCCCGCGCGGGCCGCGCACCAGCCGGCCGTCCGCCAGCGGCACCGGCAGCGCGCCGAGCTCGGCCAGCTCCTCGGCCGGGGCGTCGGCCAGCGCCGCGTACAGCCCCCGCCACCAGGCCGGCTCCCGGTCGAGGGCGGCCAGCAGGTCGGCCAGCTCGGCCAGCGGCAGCCGTCGCACCCCGAGCACGGCCAGCGCCGGGTGCCTGGCCGGACCGGCGACCAGGCCCGGCAGCACCGGGGCGAGCCAGTCGGCCAGCGCCGGGGTGCCGCCCGCCAGCAGCACCGCGTCGCGCGGCCGGATCCGCCCTGTATCGACGCCCGGGAGGAACGCCACGTCCGGCAGCCGGTCCACGATCGAGCCGGCCAGCCGCGCGTCCAGTTCCGCCCGCCCGACCGGTCCCGGCACCAGGTCGAGCAGGCCGGGCCCGGGCGCGAGCCCGGGCAGCATCCCGGCGTAGACGTCGGCCGCCCGTTCGACCAGGAACTCGGTCAGCGGCCCGGGCGCGACATGGCGCCGGTCGGGGCTGAGCGGGAACGACGCCAGCAGCAGGGCCGGCCACCCGAGCGGCTCGTCGGTCGGCGTCGGCGCGTGCACGACGGCGCTCACCCCGTCGTCCGGCAGCGCGATCGGCGCACCGCCGCCGTCGACCGGTACCGCCCAGCGGACCGACCAGGCGGTGCGGGCGCGTTCCTCGGCCGGCCGGTCCGCCAGCAGCGCCGGATCGAGCACGCCGCCGTCGGCCGCCACCCGCCACCGGCTGACCACGCCGCCGTTCCGTGATCGTCGACCATGTCGTCGGCCCGTACCGCGGTCAGCACCCGGCTCCCCGGGCCGGTCTCGATCACGATCTCGGCCAGCGCCGGCAGCGCCAGCAGCAGGGCGGGCCCCGTCTCGGCCAGCAGCCGCGCGACCAGCCCGACGGCGGCGGCGTCGCGCAGCGGGAGCTCGACCGAGGTCGTGAAGCCGTCCGGCGGCAGCTCGTCCGCCCGGTCATCATCGTCGAAGGGAAGCCGCAGCACCGGCACATGCCCGCCGCGCGCCTCAAGCTCGCCCGCCAGCGCCGGCACCCCGGCCACCAGCAGCCCGGTCCGTTGCCTGGACCACCCGACCGACCCCGTCGCCGAGTGGATGCGCGGTGAGTCGGTGACCGCGACCACCGCCGCGAACCCGACCCCGAACCGCCCGACCGTCGCCGGCCCCGCGTCCGCGCCTTGGTCGCGCTTGCTCGAGGCGCGCAACGTCGACAGGGCCTCCACCCCGGCCGCGTCCAGCGGCGCCCCGGTGTTGGAGGCGACGAGCGTCCCGTCGCGGAGCGTCAGCCGCAGTCGGCCCGGCACTCCCGCCCGCGCGGCCGCGTCGGCGGCGTTCTGCGCCAGCTCCACCACGACCCGGTCCCGGTAGCCGCCGAGCGCGTAGTCCTCCTCGGCGTTGGCGTCCTCGCGGAACCGCGCGGGCGACGCCGCCCAGGCGTCGAGCACCCGGCCGCGCAGCGCCGCGGTGGCAAAGGGATCATTCAGCTCGTCGGGCACAGCCCGACCCTACAAGCCGCTTACGGCATCGCGCGCAGCAGCGTGCGGACCATCAGGTCGGCCCGGCGCTGGCACGTCTCGAGTACGGAATCCGCGTCGAACGTCACCGCCGTCGGGCTGACGCACCCGACCAGTGCGTCGGCCACCGCTGCCTCAACCCGCTTGATGAGTTCCGGCGCGATGACCGCGGTCGGCGAATTGCGCAGCAGCCGCGCTGCCTGCTTCCGGTACGTCAGCGCCGTCTTGGAACCGGTCTTCACCCGTTGGTCGAAGAGGAAGAGGCTCTGCCCGCTGATCATCTGCAGGGCGGGGTCGAAATCAGGCGAGCGCCTGATCTTGCTCCGCAGCTCGCGCAGGCTGCCGGTCTCGGCGTACATGATCGCGGCGGCGTTCTCATCGGTGGCGTAGGTGAGGTACCCGTCCTCGTAGCACCACGCGTTGATCTGCTCGTTCGGCCCGAGCAACAGCTCGGTGGCGCCGAATTGCTGCGGGTCGAGTTGGACGATGCACTGGAAAGAAGTGCGGAGCGCGTCAGCGGCCAGCTTGTGGAGATTCGCGGCACTTTGCGTGAGCGAAAGCTTGGGGCCGGTGGACGGAAACATTTCCCAGTCTTCGTCCGCCTGATCAAGCGCGCGGCTCGCGCCGGACAGAGCGAGGGCGTACGCGACCTCTTCGAAAATCGAAGGCTGAGCTGCGATGAGGAAGCCGAGGCTGGCCTCGTGCACATAAAAGCGGCGGCTGGCTAGCGGGTCCAGCACGCAGGTCTCCGCGGAGTTGATGGCGGTTGCCATCACGGTCCTTTCTCGGACGCCGAATGAGCGATCTTAAGAGGATGCCCGTTCTGCTGACAGTTTAGCACTTACCCCGGAAATGAGTTCCTGTCAAGTTCCGGAAGTTCCCACAGTCGGCCCTGGACGTTCCGTTCCCGGACGGCTTCCATGAAGTCCGGCGTAACGCCCTCGGGTACCAGGTGCCGCACGCTGGCCGGCACCGGGCCCTCTTCGTCCGGCCAGCTGGCGGCCCGAGCCAACCCCACCGCGACCGCGGCGGACAGGCTCCGGCTCCAGTACACGCCCACGCAGGTCCCGTCAGGGCCCTTCTGCATGGGCTTCCTGGGCTGGCTGGCCAGCAGTGGGATCACGGAACCGAGAAGCCCCGACGCCAGCGAGTAGAGCGTCTGGATGCCGCCCTGGGGGGAGAGCGCTTCGAGCAGTTGAGCCTCGAACAGGAACGGTTCCATGCTCGCGCCCAGGTTGGCCATCGGCGTCGTCTGCGCCAGGCGTCGCGCGGGCGCCTGCTCGAGCAGCTCAGTCAGCTTGGCGATCACCGAGCGCGCCTCGTAGTTCTCCTTCATGAAGGCCCAGTCGACGCCGAACTTCTGCTGGGCGAAGGACGCCAGGTCCAGCCGGTCGCCGCCCTGCCACCCGGTGACGATAATGCACCGGGTGCCGAGGCCGTCTACCTGGCGGATCGCCTCAAGCACACTGATGCCGTCCGAGTTCTGGTCGTCATGGGGGTCGAGGCCGATATCCAAGATCGCGACGTCAAACCGGGCCGACCGTAGCGCTTCCCTGGCCTCGGGCAGCGTCCCGCACGCCACGACCTCGGAGGCGCCGGCTCGACGCGCGGCTCGGTCGAAGAGGTACACCCAATTCTCGGTGTCCTCGACGATAAGCGCTCTCGTGGGTGCCTTCACGGCGCATTGCCTTCCTCGGAGGTTCGATCGATTAGCTGCGGGTCGATCTGGAAGCGGATGTTCACGGTGGTGCCCGACCCCGGCTCGGAGTCGATGTCGATGAGTCCCTGGGTGCGGCGAACCCAGCCCCGGACCCACACCATGCCGAACCCGAGCCCGCTGCCTCGGCGGCTCGTCTGACGCGGCTCGAACAGGCCGTCCAGCTCCTGCCTGGTCATCCCGACCCCGGCGTCCCTGACAGTGACGACGATGAACGGCTCCCTGGGCAGGCGCTCATCCAGCCAGGTCGTTACGTACAGCGGCCCAGGTCGGTTCTGCATCGCTTTGACGGCGTTGAGAAGCAGGTTCTCCACGACAAGGTCGAGCGCCGTGCACGGGATGTTGGGCAGGCCGGGTGCGAGGTCCGTGACCAGGTCGATGTACTGCGGGATCCGCACGGACGACAGGCCGATCTCCACCTGCTCGTTCACTTCCGCCGCCTCCCGCAGCGTTCCTATCCTCCTGCGCAGCTCACCGGGGATCTCCAGGGTGTGCTCGGCGTCGGTCTGGACTCGCTGGAGCCGGGCCGCCAGGTCGTCGTTGTCGGGTGGCTCGGACGAATCGAGGTCCTCGAGGAGCTCGGCCACGATCGCCCGGATCGAGCCGACGTGGTTGTTGATCCGGTGCACGGCGTTGAGTACCTGATCCGCCGCCAGGACCATGAGCTGATCTTGCAGCTCGCTGTCGATGTCGGCCCGTATTTTCGTCATGGCGATGGCGTTGACCACCCGCCGGGAGAACCGCTCGGCCAGTGCCTGCCCGACGTTGCTGAAGGCGTTCTCCCGCGAGCTCTCGAGGTTGAGCACGCCGATCGGGAACCGGTTGCTGCCGCCACCGAAGGTGATCGGGATGGCCATCTCGCACCGCATGCCGTCGATGATGGGCCGGTAATCCGGGCGATCGAGGGCGCGCTGCAGCACAACGGCTCTGCCTTCATGAAATGCCTCGCCGCAGACGCTGGTGCCGATATCAACCCGAACCCCGATGTCCGCGTTGTTCGTGCTGTACGCGACGACCAGGGAATCGCCGTCCTGGGGGTCCGCGAAGAGAATTTCCGCGGCGTCCGGCTTCACGAAGGCCAGCGAGTTCAGGGCGTTCAGAATATGGTCAAGAACCTGGCGCATGACCATGTCGCTGTCATATCTGGTGGCCTCGATCAGCAGCCGGTCGGTGGCGTTCCTGAAGTTGTCCTCGTCGAAGAGCGCCGCGTGGCTGACCGCCATCGAAATCTGCCCCGCCACGGCCTCGACGAAATCGAGATGCGACTGGTCGAACTGCACGTCGGGTGGCGCCTCGACGTTGATGACGCCGATCGCGTCGCCATCGAGGGTGAGTTCGGCGGCGACAAGACTAAGCTGCGGTGCGCGCTCATCCGGGTCCATTTCCGCGCGCGGGAAGTACCTCTCTCGCAGCAGCGGGTCGCTCTGGATGTCGTTCATAAGGACGGGCCGATGGGTGGACAGCACGAGCCCGGTGATCGAGTTCTCAATCGGAACGAAGTGCCCGATCGATGTCCGGTCCGCTGAGATCTCATTCCGCAGCCCGTCCGCGTACTCGAACAGGATGTCCACGTGCAAAGCATTCAGTATCTTCTGAGTCTGCGTGACGATGAACTGGAGTGTGTCCGCGAGTGTATTCCTGTGATCGATGATTCGCCGGTCGGTCGCGAGCGTCAGCTCTAGCTGACGTTCCCGCAGTCGCGAGGGATCATGACCGACCGCCGCATCCGCCCCGGGGATTTCACTCACTCCGCGTCACCGCCTGCATCTTCGCCATGACTTCGCCTTCGTCGTCTCCGTCGCGCGATACAGCCGCAGTCCGCAACGTTGTCACCAAGTCTTGGGCCAGCGACACGTAGCGGACCGCGTCGGCGGTCGACGGCGGGAAGCCGGATTCGGCCGTGTAGTCACGCAGTCGTCGCAGTTCTGCGATCGCGGGGAAGAGCAGTGGCCATTTGTCCAGCCGCTTCAGATTCAACGCCACCTGCGGCCAGCCATGCGGCTGGTTGGGGGCAACCCGATCCGAGGCCGCATTGAGCTGGTACTCGAGCAGTCCCCAGGCATAGATGATCGCCTGCGCCGGCGCCCAGTCGGCCAGTTCCTCGAGCGCGCCGAACTCGGTCGCCTGCGGTCCGACCTCGGCCGTGTCCCTCGGTGCGTCGAGGTCCCCAGCCGTGGCCGCGAGACCCGCCTGGTAACGCTCTAGCGGGGCGAACGTCGCCTCGCCGCCGGGGAATCGCAGATGCAGCACCCGTCGAAAGGCATCGCGGAGCTCTTTACGGAGAACTACCGCCACGATCATCACGGCGGCGGGCCACGCGAGAGAGTTCACGAGCGCAGCGGTGAACTGCAGGCCAGTCACGAGCCGAGGTTACACCACGAGGCTTATCAGCCCAATCGGATTTCCGCTACCGGAGGGAATTCGATGGGCACCGCATGCGCCCGGAGTTCTACGGCGATCTATTTGCTGCTATTTTGTTCGGATGACTGCCAGCATGGAACCAGAAAGTGACGAGTTGCGGCTGATGGTCGGAGCACCGCCGTTTACGGCGGGACGGCTCGTCACGCTGGAGAACTGGCAGCGGCCCCCTTATAACCGGTGGGCATTTCAGCACGTCCGCGAGCTTATCCCGACCGCCGCAATCCCACGCGGCGACGCCCCGGTGTGGGAATTCGAACGGGACGAGCGCGAGCTCAGCGACATCAGGTTCGCGACCGAGCAGAGCGAGCTGACCGTGGGCGGGCTGCTCGACGACACCTACACCGACGGCTTCCTCGTCCTCCATCGGGGCGCGATCGTCACCGAGCAGTACCGCAACGGCCTCCGCCCCGGCACGCCGCATCTGCTCATGTCGGTCTCCAAGTCCATCACCGGCCTCGTGGCGGGCGCGCTGGCCGGCCGCGGCGCGCTCGACGTGACCGCGACCGTCGACAGCATCGTCCCGGAGCTGAAGGCCACCTCCTTTCGCGGCGCGACCGTCCAGCAGCTGCTTGACATGCGCACCGGCACCAAATACGGCGAGGACTACCGCGATCCGGACGCCGAGATCGCGGTCAGCGACCGCGTCTACCGTTGGTCGCCTGACGACGGGCGGCCGCGCCCGGGCGACGCGCTCGAGTACTTCGCCAGCCTCGGCAACGACGGGGAGCACGGCGGCCCCTTCCGCTACCGGTCGATCCTGGTCGACGTGCTCGCCTGGGTACTGGAGCGGGCGGCCGACGAGCGCTTCCCCGACCTGGTGGCGAGCGAGCTCTGGCAGCCGATGGGGGCCGAGCGCGACGCCGAGATCACCGTCGACCCACGCGGCAACACGCTGGCCGACGGGGGCATCAGCGCCACCCTGCGCGACGCCGGCCGGATCGGCCAGCTCGCCCTGCAGCGCGGAACAGCCGCGCCAGGGCGTCAGGTGGTGCCCGCCGCGTGGCTCGACGACACCGTCGCGGGCGCCCTCGACGGCCCGGCCGCGTTCGCCCGCGGCGACGGCGCGGACGGCTACCCGCGCGGCGCGCACTACCGCAACTGCTGGTGGGTCACCCACCCCGAGCTCCCGCAGTTCAACGCGGCCGGCATTCACGGCCAGCACATCGTCGTCCACGTCCCCACCGAGACCGTGGTGGTGAAGCTGTCGAGCTGGCCGGACCCGGTCAACGCGCGCCGCCGCCGGGCCACCCTCGCCGCCGTCAGCGCGATCGCCGAGGCGCTCGCGGCGGGCCGGTAACCGGCTTTTAACCTCCTCGCGGGCCGAATCCGCGCGGTGACCCAGCGGAGCCGGTACCGTTGAGAGAGTGACGACCTGGGGTGATCACGCCATTCTGTGGCAGGTGTATCCGCTCGGCTTCACCGGCGCGGAGCGAACGGCGCTGTCCGACGGCGAGCCGGCCAGGCACCGGCTGGGGCAGCTCGAGCGGTGGCTGGACTACGCCATCGAGCTCGGCTGCAACGGCCTCCTGCTCGGGCCGATCTTCGCGTCGGAGAGCCACGGGTACGACACCACCGACCACTTCAGGATCGATGCCAGGCTGGGCGACGAGAGCGACTTCGACGCCCTCGTGGGCGCAGCCGACCAGCGCGGGCTGCGGCTGATCCTGGATGGCGTGTTCAACCACGTCGGGCGGCGGTTCCCGCCGTTCCAGGCGGCGCTGCACAGCGGCCCGGCGTCGCCCGCCGCGCGCTGGTTCTCCCGCGCCGCCGACGGCGGCTACGCGGTGTTCGAGGGCCACGACCAGCTCGTCGAGCTCGACCACGACGAGCCCGCCGTGCTCGGCTACGTGATCGAGGTGATGAGCCACTGGCTCGGCCGCGGCGCGGGCGGCTGGCGGCTCGACGCCGCCTACGCGGTCCCGCCCGCGTTCTGGGCCAAGACCATCCCCGCCGTCCGCGAGTCGTTCCCGGACGCGTGGTTCCTGGGCGAGATGATCCACGGCGACTACGCCGCCTACGCGAACAAGGCCGGCCTGGACTCGATCACCCAGTACGAGGTGTGGAAGGCCATCTGGTCCTCACTCAACGACCGCAACTTCTTCGAGCTCGACCACGCCCTCGGCCGGCACAACTCGTTCCTCGACGGCGAGCTGGCGCAGACCTTCGTCGGCAACCACGACGTCACCCGGCTCGCCACCCAGCTGACCGACGACCGGCACTTCGGGCACGCGGTGGCGGTGCTGATGTGCATCGGCGGCGTGCCCAGCGTCTACTACGGCGACGAGCAGGGCTTCCGCGGCCTCAAGGAGCACCGCGCGGGCGGCGACGACGCGATCCGCCCCGCCTTCCCCTCGTCGCCGTCCGAGCTCGCCCCCGACGGCTGGCGCTACTACCGCCTGCACCAGCGCCTCATCGGCTTCCGCCGCCGCCACCCCTGGCTGGTCCGCGCGCGGACCGCCGCCGAGCAGCTGACCGACTCGGCGATGGCCCTGCGGGTATCCGGCGCCGAGCCCGGCCAGCGCGTACTGCTGCTGCTCAACGTCGGCGACGAACCGGTCGAGTTCGCCGTCGACGCCACCGGCCTGACGGTGGCCGAGGTCCCCGACCCCGGCCACGTCCCCGCCGACCCCCGGACGGTCCCGCCGCATAGCTGGACCATCCTCGCCTAAAACGCTCGCTCCCTTAGGAGCAGCCGCCGCCGAAGGCGAGGGCGGTGCTGTTCTCAATGTCGACGTACCAGTGGCCGGCCACCTCGGTCGTCGCCAGCCACTGCGCGCTCCCCGACCCCTCGGGAAGGACGGGGAGATCCTGCCCGTCGAGGCTCGCCTCCGCCTTGACCGTGAAGCGGACGGTCGCGCCGGTGTTCCCCGCGGGCTCCGCCGACGTGATGTGCAGGTCGGACACGGTGATGGTGGGAGCGCCGCTGCCCAGCGACGACTGAACGCACGACCGCTGCGCGGGCAGCACCGTCGCCGTCACCGCCGCGGTGTTGTTGCTGCCGAGCGCGGCCCAGAACGCCGTCACCGCCTGCTCGGCGGCGGTCGCCTGGTCCGGGGTCAGCGTGCCCAACGCCGGCGGCGGGGCGACCGCCGGAGAGCTGCCGGTGGCGGTGGACACGCTCGAGCCGAGTGCCTTGAAGGCCTGCCCCTCCTGGGCGACCTGGGCTGCGGGCGGGGCCGAGACCCGGACCGGTACCCCGAAATCGTAGAAGTCGGTCGTCAGCGTGAGCTTGGCGCCGGCCGGCGCACCCGACCCGCCGGGCAGGGCAAGCGTCAGCTCCTCCCGCCGCACCAGGTTCTGGCCGTCGACCCAGACGTCGACCGGGATCTCGGTCCCGCCGAAGCTCTTGAGCATGGCCTCGACATTAGCCCGGTCGGCGCCGGGGATCGCGGCGGCCTTCGCCGAGTCGATCGTGAGCGCATAGCCCGTCACCGGCACGCCCCGGACGACGCTCGGGCCGAGCCTTCGCACGCTGCTGGAGGCGGCCGTCAGCGCCGCCAGCAGGTCAGCCGGATCGGCGCCGTCCTCGGGGGATCCGAGCAGCGAGTCGGCCGGATCGCCGAGGGCGCTGTCGGGCACCGCGATCCAGGTCTTCCCCTTCGGCAGCGCGCTTCCGGCGGACCCGCCGCCGTCCCCGGTGAGATCTGTGGGCAGCTTGAGGTACGTCGTCGGCGGGAGGAAGAGCTCGGTCATGGCCAGCGGGCTCTGCATGGAGATCATGCCGCGGGAGTGGGCGAAGTCGTACACGCCGGCCTCCGTGAACGACACCGTCATGCCCTGCATCTGGGTCGCGACGGTGGCGGCGATCCGAGCGGTCTGATCCTGGGTCCGGCTGACCGCGGCGGCGAGGTCGGCCGGCTGGCCGCCTCCGGCCTGAGCGTGCTCGGTGCCGCAGCCGGCCGCAAGGACCGTGCCGCCCACGCAAGCTAGAACCAGGAGAAATCTACCGATGTGCACGCTTATACCCTTTCGACCCCGTTTATGACCGACGAACAGTGTGGCATTCGTTTCGGCCTTTAAAGAATCGGTTTGCCTAACTGCGTCTAAGCGGCTTGCGCTACCTGCTGGCGGCGCTTGGCGCGGACCTCGGCGTTAGTAATGGCGACCCAGACGGCCATGTTGAGGTCGAGGCGGCCGCCCGAGTGCGGTGACACGATGGTGGTCGGGGTGATCGCGGCCCCATGGCATTCGGTGATCGCGTCCGGGCGGCCGGCCGGGAACGGCGGGCTGTTCGATAGCCGCGCGCCGTCGGGGAGCCGGAACGTGAACCCGCCGCTGGTGGCGGCGATGATGATGCCCTGGTCGTGGACGAGGTGATGATGCGCCTTGCAGAGCGAGATCAAGTTGCCGAGCTTGGTCTCGCCGCCGTTGGACCAATACCGGATGTGATGAGCGTCGACGCGGCGGGAGTCGCAGCCGGGGTACCGGCACCGGTGCCGGTCCCGCTCCCGAACCGCCCGCCGGAGGGCCGCAGACAGCTTGCGGGTGCGGCGGCCGACGTTGAGCACGTTGCCGTCCGCGTCGTGGAGCATGGCGCTGATGGTGGCATTGCAGGCGATCATCTGCAGGGTGGCCGGGCTGATCGCGGCGCCGTCTTCGAGGTGGCAGCGCAGGGGCCAGGCGGGGTGGCTTTCCGGGAAGGTCAGCAGCGGGAGCGTCTCGACCAGGGCGGCGAGCGCCTTGCGCGTTTCCGCGGGAACGTCGCCGGGATGCTGCGGGCCGGCCACGGCGGCCGTCCCGGCGTGAATGATGACCTGGTAGGTGTCGGGGTTGTCGGCCCGGGCGGCGCGCCCGGCGAGGTAGTCGGCGCAGATCCCAACGAGCGCGTCGGCGAGGCTCTCGGTGTCCTCCTTGCGTCGCGGCGGCGGCAGCGGCTGGTCCCAGGCGGTGCCGTCCCGCTCGTCACGGCGGGTCATCGCCTCCGCCCGCGTTTCCGCGGAAACGTCGCCGTCGCCGTGGTCGATGTGGGGATGCTCGAGGTCGTCCAGGGCGGCCCGCAGCGCCTGCAGCACGACGGCGGCCTGCTCGGGCGGGAGCTGGCCGCGGAAGGAGAACTCGTGGTCGTCCACCCATCCCCAGCGCAGCAGCCGCCGTGACCGGGCCCGGGCGCCGTCCGCGTCGGTGACCCGGCGGTGGGCGCGCGCGAACCGCTCCAGCTGCCCGCCCGTCATCGGCAGGGCCATCTGGGCCAGGTCGGCCTCGTTGTCCGCGTCGGCGATCCGGGTCAGCGCCCGGACCTTGGCGTAGGACAGCCGGGCGGCGGCGAACTCGGCCCGGATCAGCGGCAGCTCCGGCAGCGCCCGGGCGACCCGGACGTGCTCGCGGGCGGTGCCCGGCGCGATCTGGCACTTCCACGACAGCCACGCCGCGCACGACGGCATTTCCCAGGACGCCCACCCCTCGCGGGCGTCGAAGTCAGCCACCAGCTCAAGAAACCGGCACGTCGCTGCAGTCAAGTGTCCCGCCAGCTCGCAGATCCGCGCTTCCAGCTGCTCCACCGGGATCGGATCGGTGTTCAAAGTTTGATCATCAATCAACATTTTATCGCTCATGTGTTTGATTATAAGGACGACGACTGACATTCCAGCGGACCCGGCTGCCCCTGCAGCAGTTTTAACCGGTGCGCATTGCTACGATTCCCCCAATGGACAGCCCTGTCGGCCAGCTGATGAACATCGTCGTGGACGTCCCGGACGCCGACATCTCCGCCCGGTTCTGGGCGGCCGTCCTCGGCTGGGTGCGGGTGCAGGAGACCGCCGAGGCGGTCGACATCGCGGAGGACGCCTCCGACGGCCGACGACGCCTGGTGTTCCAGCAGATCGCCGATTACCGCCCGCCCGGCTGGCCGGACCAGGGGCCACCGCAGCAGCTTCACCTGGATGTGCGGGTCGACGACCTCGAGATCGCCGAGCAGCGGGTGCGCGCCTTGGGGGCGGTCCCGCTCGGGGAACGTGTCGTGCTCGACGACGAAACCTACCGGGTCTACGCCGACCCGGCCGGACACCCGTTCTGTCTTGTGCAACTCGAAACCACCTGAACCGCCCCGCCGAACGGCAGGTGGCCCCCGACATTTCGGCGGCCCTGGAATCGGTTTGCCTAACTAGGCGTGGCGTAGCCGTGGGTATAGGCGTAACGCATCGCCTGCACGCGGTCGCGGGAACCGGTCTTGGCGAAGATGCGGTTGACGTGAGTCTTCACCGTCGCCTCGCTGACGTAGAGGGTTCTGGCGATCTCCCGGTTGGACTGGCCGGCCGCGATCAGCCGCAGCACATCGGCCTCGCGCGGCGTCAGGTCGTCGACGCCGCCGGAATCACCCGACGAGGCGGTCGCCGGAGCGGACGTTGGCGTCCGGGTGGCGGCCGACAGCAGCCGTCGCTGGACGCCGGGGTCGAGCACCGCCTGGCCGTCGGCGGCGGCCATGATCGCCCGCCCGATCTCGGCCCGGGTGGCGTCCTTGGTCAGATAGCCGAGCGCCCCGGCCTGCAGCGCCCCGATGATCGACTCGTCGTCGGCGTAGGTGGTGAGCACGACGACCCGGGTCGTTGGGTGGTCGGCGGTGATCCGGCGGGTCGCGGTGACGCCGTCGCAGCCGGGCATGTTCAGGTCCATCAGCACGACCTGGGGGCTGGTGGCGGCGACGAGGGCGACGGCCGCGTCGCCGTCCGCGGCCTGGCCCGCCACGGTCACCCCGGTCAGCGTGCCGAGCAGCAGCACCAGGCCCTCGCGGACCGCTGACTGGTCGTCGACGACGACGACGCTGACCGGGGTGTCGGTATCGGTCACGCGGGAATCCTCAGGTGCACGCTCCATTGTCCATCCTCCGGGCCCGCGGTGAGCGTGCCTCCGGCCAGCGCGGCCCGTTCCCGCAGCCCGGTCAGCCCGTACGCCGGCCCCGGTGTGGGCCAGCGGCCCCGCGTCGTCGGCGGCCGGCAGCGGGTTGACGACCCGCACCTCGAGCGCGGCCGAGGCGAACGTCAGGCCGACGGTGACCGGCTCTCCGGGCGCGTGCTTGCGCGCGTTGGTCAGCGCCTCCTGAGCGGTCCGGTACGCGGTCAGCGCCCCCTCGGCCCCGACCGGGCGCGGCTCGCCGATCAGCTCGAGGTCGATAACCGCGTCGCCATCGGCCCGGTGCTCCTCGGTCAGCTTTCGCAGCTCGGCCACCAGCCGGGTCGGGGCCGGTCCGGCGGCCGTGTCCTCGCCCTCGTGCAGCGCCATGATCGCCCGCCGGGTCTCGGTCATGCCGTCGCGGGTGAACGCCACCGCCCGTTCGATGCACTCGATCGCCTTGACCACCTCGGACCGGCGCGAGTCGGCGGGCAGTTCGCCGAGCAGGCCCTCGGCCGCCTGCAGGTTGACCGACACGGCGGCCAGGGAGTGCGCGAGCACGTCGTGGATCTCGCGGGCGATCCGCGCCCGCTCGGCCAGCGCGGCGGCCTGGTTCTCGGCCGCGTGCGCCCGGCGGGCCTGTTCCAGCGCCTCCTCGGCCTCCTCGGCGCGGAGCAGGTAGGCGCGGCGGGTCAGTCCGAACGCCCACAGCCCGATCAGCGCGGCCGGGTAGCCGGCCAGCGTCTCGGCCGGCGCGGCGACCGTGAAGCCCGCGATCAGGAAGGCCGCGACGGTCGCGGCGGTGAGGGTGAGCGAGGCCTCGGTCGACAGCCGGATGCCGGCCGAAGAGGTGACCACGCAGCCGACCGCGATGGCGGTGCTGAACGGGGACAGCCCGGCCAGCGTGCCGCCCGCCACCGCCATCACCGTCAACGCGGTGACCAGCAGCGTGTACCGGCAGCCGGCCCGCAGCCAGACGATCCAGGCGGCCGCGCAGACCACCAGGCAGACGAGGATGGCGATGCTGCGGGCACCGGTCAGGCCCGGGTGCGGCGACGCGAGCGGGACCGTGCCCAGCATCACCACCAGCACCAGGAGCCGGACGAAGCCGATCACCGCCGGCGGGTTCTGGGCGGCGGTGGCCGGTCCGCGGCGGGTGCTCTCCCAGCGCGCGGTCATCAAGCTAAGCACGTCCCTACGGTAGCGCCGGGACCACGGAATCCGCGCCGGCGCACGGGTGGAGGCCGGGTGGAGGCCGCCGTCTCCACCCGGTCGGCCGCGGCAAAAAAAGCCCCCTCGCGCAGTCGCCTACCCGGGAGTAGCATCGCGCAGCATGACCGTCGTCACCGAGCTTGACCTGCCCGAGATCGACTACAACCAGCCCGGGTTCGGGCCGGACACGTATCACGAGCTGCTCGCCGCCGCCCGTGAGCGGAACTGGCTGGCCCACTCGCCGCTGGCGTACATCGTGCTCGACGGCGAGTCGGGCGACTTCTTCCTGCGGGCAAGGCAGACGACGTTCCCCGGGCGGCAGATCGCCGAGCTGTTCGGCATCACCGACGGGCCGCTGCACGAGAACGTCGAGAACAACATCCTCAATCTGACCGGTGACAAGCACCGGCGGCTGCGGTCGTTGATCGGGCACGCGTTCACGCCGAAGGCGGCCGACCGCTGGCGCCCGGCCATGCGCGAGTTCCTGGCCCAGCTCTGGAGCGATCTGGACGGCGCGACCGGCGCCGAATTCGTGGCCGCGATCGCCAAGCCCTACCCGTCCCGGACCATCGCCGCCGTCCTCGGCGCCCCGGTGGCCGACGCCGACCGGCTCCAGCACTGGTCGAGCATGGTGCAGCGGCAGTTCGACATCGCCGCCCTGTCCACCCAGATCCCGGACATCGAGCGGGCGGTCGTCGAGGCCCACGAGTACGTGACCACCCTGCTCGAGGAGCGCCGCTCGACCCCGGGGCCGGACCTGATCAGCACCCTACTGGCAGCC
Organism: uncultured Actinomycetota bacterium; assembly: GCA_963836195.1. GTDB lineage: Bacteria > Actinomycetota > Actinomycetes > Streptosporangiales > Streptosporangiaceae > Trebonia. The sequence goes on from CAWIIX010000033.1 coordinate 779,633, forward strand.
GAGGAGCAGGGCGACCGGCTGACCCACGACGAGTGCGTGAACCTGGTGCTGAACCTGCTCGCCGGGGGAGTGGACACCACCCAGAGCCAGCTCTCGCAGGCGCTGCGGCTGTTCGCCGAGCACCCCGAGCAGTGGGCGCTGCTGGCCGCCGACCCCGACACCTACGTCAAGCGGGCCGTCCAGGAGGCGCTCCGGTTCGAGCCGATCGCGCCGTTCACCGCCAGGATCGTGCTCGAGGACATCGAGCACCGGGGCGTGCTCTTCCCCGCGGGCACGATCGTCGCGGTCTGCGCGGAACGGGCCAACCGGGAGACACCAGGCGGCGAGGCGTTCGACATCGCCGCCGACCGCGACGGCAAGCTCTACACCTTCGGCGCGGGCGCGCACTTCTGCCTCGGCGTCAACCTCGCCCGGGCCGAGCTCGAGGAGGCGCTCACCTTCCTCGCCCCGCGGATGCCCGACCTCGCGCTGGCGGGCGACCCGGTGCTCGGCGGCATCGAGGGCATCTACAACGTCGACTCGCTGCCGCTGCGCTGGTCGTAACGTTCGTAACGTTCGTAACCGCCCGAGTGCCCCGGCCACCAGGCCCGCCGCCCGATGAGCGCGGTCAGGCTGGGGGAGAAGAACATCGCCATCACGAAGGCCGCCAGCGCGATGCCGGCCGCGACCGCGAAGCCGACCTGGGTCAGCACCTGGTTCCCGGCCAGCGTGAGCGAGCCGAACGTGCCCGCCAGGATCAGCCCGGCCGACGCGATCGCCGGGCCGGCCTGCGCGAGCGCGTGCGCCGCCGCCACCCGCGGCGTCGCGCCCTCCCTGATCTCCTCGCGGACCCGGGCGATCATGAGGATGTTGTAGTCGGTGCCGAGCGCGACCACGAACAAGTACATGTACATCGGCAAGATGAACACCAGCCCCGCCTGCCCGGCCAGGCTCTGGAACACCAGCACCGTCGCGCCCAGGGTCGCGGCGAACCCGAGCCCGACCGAGACCATCAGGTACCAGGGGGCGACCAGGCTGCGCAGCAGCAGGCCGAGGATGATCAAGATGATCAGCGCCGCGACCGGGAACACCACCTCGTAGTCGCGGTTGAGCGCCTTCTGGATGTCCGCGTAGACCGCCGTGATCCCGCCGACCAGCGCCTCGGTTCCCGGCGGGGCGGCCGCGTGGGCGTCGGGCCGGAGCTGGTTCTGGACCAGGTTGACCGCCGCGGTGGACTCCGGGCCCTGCGCCAGGTACACGTTGTACTCCGCCGTCGCCCCGTCCTTGCTCGTCACCGGCGCCGCGACCGCGCCCACGCCGGGCATCGCCCTCAGCTTGCCCGCATACGAGGTCACCTCGGCCGTCGTCAGCGCGCCGGACGACGCGTGCAGGTAGACCTGAGTCGGCCCGGTCTCGCCCGGCGGGAAGCCCTTCTCCAGCGTGACCAGCGCGGTCTGCGACTCGGCGGTGGACGGGATGCCGGCCGAGGACAGGTCGAACGTCGGCTTGAGCGACAGCGCCCCCAGCGCCAGCAGGATCAGCACCAGGCCGGAGGCGGTCGCGAACACGGCCGGCCGTCGGCCGAGGGCGCCGCCGATCGCGGTGAACGCGGCTCCGTTGGGCTCCCGCTGCCACGCCTTCGAGGGCCAGAACACGGCCGTGCCGATCAGCGACACGACCGCCGGGATCAGCGTGAGGGCGGCGACGAGGGTGACCGCGACCGCGATGGCGAGGGTCGGGCCGAGCGACCGGAAGATGCTCAGCGACGACAGCGTCAGCGCCAGGAAGGCCGCGATGACCACGCAGGCGGCCGAGGCGATGACCTCGCCCACCCGGGTGACCGACTGGACCATCGCCTCCTTCTTGTCGTCGCCGAGACGCAGCCGTTCCCGGTAGCGGAACATCAGGAACAGGAAGTAGTCGGTCCCGATCCCGAACAGCACCACCAGCAGGATCGTGCTGTCCTGGGCGGTCGAGTTGAGGTTCAGGGCCTGGTTGACGTCGGAGATGAGGCCGAGCGCGACCTCGTAGGCGATGCCGATCAGGATCAGCGGCATGATCGCGATGATCGGCGCGCGGAAGATGACAAGCAGCAGGATCAGGATGAGGAGAAACGTCGCCGCGCCGACGATGGCCAGCGCCTTGTTGCCCGACTGGGTGCTGTCGAGCGCCTGCGCGGCCGAGCCCGTGACGCCCTCGTTGAGGCCGGTCCCGGTCATCAGCGGCTTGATGTCGGCCCGCAGCACCTTGATCGCGTCGCCCGCCGCGCTGCCGCTGCCGTTGACGACGCTGTTGTCCATCGCCACGTAGGCCGTCTGCACCAGCTTGTTGGACGACGTCACCCCGAGGGTGACGGCGAGGATGTTCGGGATGTGCCTGGCGTTCAGCTCGGCCGTCACTCGCGCCACCGACGCCTGGTCGGCCGCGGTCAGCGGCCCGCCGTCGGGCCGGGAGAACACGATGATGGACGCGTCGGCGGTGACGTGCCCCTGCTGCGGGAACGCCTGCGACTGCAGCGTCTGCGCGCGGATGGACTCGTAGCTGCTGGGCAGGAAGCTCGACTCGTTGGAGGTCGTCGGCAGCGCCGGCGCGGTGGCGATCACGATGAACGCGACCACGATCCAGCCCGCGATCACCTTCCACGGGTTGCGGACGACGAAGCGCGCAAGCGCCGCGAACGCGCCGCCTATTGGTGCGCCAGTAGCGCCTGCCCCGGTACCGGTCCCGTTGGCCATGCCCCGTCCTAACGATTTCGGCGTAGATCGCTAGCTTTCGGAGTCTATCGGGCGGTATTTACAAGATCGCAACTGCATTAGCGGGGGAGCCGACCGCGCCGGCCACGTTGAGCGGCACGCCGGTGAACAGGAACTCATATCGCCCCGACCGCTGGCACGTCCGCGCTGTCACCCTCGCTCACCACCCGAGATTATCGGCTGGCGACGCCAGCTCGCCGTCTGCCAGACTGCCGGCATGGCCGAGAGGGCGGAGTCTGCGATATCCAAGCGGGTCTGGGGGCAGCTCGGGGACGGCCCCCGGGCGGCCCTCGAACACGGGCTGGGCCCGGCCGACCTGCAGGCCGCGCTGATCGACGTGAGCCGCAGCCGGGCGGCCGCGGTCACCCCGGCCCGGCTGATGCAGCGCTGGCGGCAGGACCGCTACGTGCAGCCCGACGTGTGCGACCCGCGCCTGGTCTGGCCGCTGGAGGCGCGGCTGTGGGAGCTGCTGCCGGACCAGTTCGCGGGCGTCGACCTGTCACCGGTGGCGCCGCTCGGGACCTGCTCGGCGTTGGGCCCGGTCAGCCAGGACCGGGTGATCTCGACCACCCGCGGCAGCGAGGTCGTCAGCGACCCCACCAACGTGCTCGCGCTCGAGGCGGCGTCGCGCAGGCAGCGGACCGGGGCGCCGATCGTGAGCCTGGCGTCCTGTCACCGGGTGCTGCGCGGTCAGCCGTTCGACGCGCCGGGGCTGTTCCAGCACTTCCGGCTGTTCGCCCTCGTCACCAGCGCCCGCGATCGCGGATCGGCCCGGACCGAGGCGGCCATGCTCACCACCCACCTGCGGTTCTGGGCCCGCGCGCTGGCGGACCTGCTGCCCGGCGGCCGGGCCGCCGTGCGGTACACCGTGTTCGGCTTCCCGCCGCTGCACGAGCGGATGCGCGACACCGTGCTCCCCGCTCTGCGGCCGCTGCCCCGGGGAGTGGCGGTCGACGAGGACCCCGGCCGGGAGCGGGCCCGCGGCTACTACGAACGCGGTGCGATACGGATCGACGTGGAAGCCGACGGCGACTGGCAGGAGGTGGGCGACGGCGGCTTCACCGACTGGACCGCCCGGCTGCTGAACGACGCCAAGGAACGCTGCCTCATCTCCTGCGTCTCGACCGAGCGGCTGACCGCGCTCGCAACCGGCTAGACCGGGCAGGCCCAGCCGTCCGGACTGCGGATCGCCGCGCGGTCGGCCTCGCCCGGCGCCGGGAAGTGCCGCCTGAGCGTGAACGCCTGGGCGGTCGGGCCGTGCGCGCGCAGGTGGTCAAGGCGGTCCTCGGCCTCGCGCACGGTCGGGATGTGCCCGCGCGGTATCCACCACAGCACCAGGTGCGCGTGCGTCATCCGCTCGAACCACTCCCGCCGCCGCCGCAGCACCGCGATGTGCTCGGCGCCGTAGGCGTACGCGGCCAGCGCCTCGACCGACTCCCAGACGGACATGTTGATGATGACGCCGCCGGCGGCTCCCGCTGCGTCCCGCTCGAACCCGCGCACGGCGGTCGCGTCCCCGTCTTCGGTCTGCAGCCGCCAGACGAACCCGGGGGCCGCGTCCGCGACCGCGTTCACCTCATCCAGGGCGGCCACGAAATCCGCGATCAGCGGGCTCTCGATCGGCGCCAGCAGTCGTCCGATGTTGACCTGGGCGAGCACGTAATCATCCACCCCGCCGACGCTAACGGAGGTAGGAAGCGCCGTTCAAGTCCAATACGGCCCCGCTGACCCACTCCGCTTCCGGCGACGCGAGGTACACGACCGCGGCCGCGATGTCCTCGACCGTCGCCACCCGGCCGAACGGCGACTGCGCGCGGATGACGTCGCCGGCCGGCGACGCCAGCAGTTCCGTGGTCATGTCGGTCGCGACGAATCCCGGGGCGACCGACGCCACGGTGATCCCGTGCGGCGCCAGCGCCACCGCCAGCGACTGGCCGAAGGCGTGCAGCCCGGCCTTGCTCGCCCCGTAGGCCGGGTGGGTTGGCTCGCCCCGGAACGCGCCCCGCGACCCCACGTTGACGATCCGCCCGCCCCGCTGCCCGGACGCGGTCATGTGCTGCACCGCGCACCAGGTGACGTTGGCCGCGCCGACCAGGTTGACCCCGAGGGTGGCCTGCCAGGCGGCCTGCCACTCCTCGTACGAGGTGCCGAGCACGGGATGGTCCAGGTAGATCCCGGCGTTGTTGACCAGCACGTCGAGCCCGTCGAGGCCGGCCGCGGCCGCGTCGACCATCGCCCGCACCTCGGCCGGGACCTCCAGGTCGGCCCGCACGACGATATGCCCGTCTCCGCTGAGCGAGTCCCGCACCACCTCGGCCACCGCGAGCGCGTCCCGGCAGTGCACCGCCACCCGGTCCCCGCGCTGGGCGAACGCCCGCGCGATCGCCGCCCCGATACCGCGCGACCCGCCCGTCACAAGAACCGCTCTGCTCACGCGGCTGACTCTACCGGTCCCCGCACAGCTCAAGCAGCTTGGTCATCGTCGCCCAGTTCCTGGCGGTGCCGGTCACCCCCGCCCGCGGCGAGGTGACGATCCGCAGCACCGCCGCCGCCAGCTCGCTGTTGCCGAAGCCGTCCGGCGTGTGCAGGTATAGCGTCCGGGCGACGATGGCGAGCTCGTCGCGGGCGCCCTTGGCGGTCGACCGGGCCAGCGCCTCGTCGATCCTGGCGGCCGCCTCGGCCCCGGGCGCGGCGCTCAGCAGCACCGCGTGCACCCGCTTGGGGTCCGCCTCGTCCGGGAACGGGTTGGCGGCGATGACCTCGGCCAGCTCGTCGCGCGAGACCACGACCACCGGCGCGCTGACGCCGAGCGTGCCCGTGATCGCCTCCGCCAGCGCCGCCGCCAGGGCGGACGTCTCGGTATCGGCGGGGTCGGCGGTGAACAGGACGTTCCCGCTCTGGATGTAGGTCGACACGTCGGCGTGACCGAGCCTCGCCACGACCTCCCGCAGATCGGCCATCGCCACCTTGTTCCTGCCGCCGAGGTTGATCCCCCGCAACAGCGCCAGATGAGTCGCCATACGCGTCATTCTGCCCTGTCCGTGACCGTCGTGTCCGGTTGCGTGACTGGTTCGAGCAGCTTGATCAGCGCCGGCCGGCCGAAATACCGCGCCCAGCCGAGCGGGGTCGAGTCGAACCGCTGGTCGCGTGGGCTCTGCCCTTCCCGCGGACCGGAGGCCGCCTGACGACCCACCAGCAGCTTACTGGCGGTACCCGGCGAGGAATTCGCCCAGGCGGCCGATCGCCTCGGTCAGCGTCTCCACTGGCGCCAGGAACACGACCCGGATGTGGTCGGTCGACGGCAGGTTGAACCCGGTTCCGTGGGTCAGCAGCAGGTGCTGCTGCTCCAGCAGGTCGATGCACATCCGCTGGTCGTCGACGATCTTGTGCACCTCGGGGTCGAGCCGGGGGAACAGGTAGAGCGCGCCGGCCGGCTGATAGCAGTCCACTCCGGGAATCGCCGTCAGCAGGTTCCAGGCGTGGTCGCGCTGGTCGCGGAGCCGGCCGCCGGGCGCCAGCAGCGGCCTGATGTCGATTCCGCCGTCGAGCGCGGCCGGGATGGCGTGCTGGGCCGGGACGTTCGGGCACATCCGCATGTTGGCGAGCAGCTCGAGGCCCTCGAGGTACTCGGCGATCGGCGCCTTCGGGCCGCAGACCACCAGCCAGCCGGAGCGGAACCCGGCCAGCCGGTAGGTCTTGGACATGCCGCCGAGCGAGAAGATGGGGATATCGGGCGCGAGCGACGCCGCGCAGTGGTGCACGGCGCCGTCGTACACGATCTGGTCGTAGATCTCGTCGGTCAGCACCAGCAGGTTGTTGCGGCGGGCGATGTCGAGCAGCTGCTCGAGGGTCTCGCGCGAGTAGACCGCGCCGGTCGGGTTGTTGGGGTTGATGATCACGAGCGCGCGGGTGCGCTCGGTCACCAGCGAGGCGACGTGCTCGACGTCGGGGTTCCAGTCGAGCTCCTCGGCGCACCGGTAGTGCAGCGCGCGGCCCCCGCAGAGCGAGACCGCCCCGGTCCACAGCGGGTAGTCGGGGGCGGGGACGAGCACCTCGTCGCCCGGGTTGAGCAGCGCCTGCAGCGTCATCACGATCAGCTCGGAGACGCCGTTGCCGAGGAAGACGTCGTCGGCGGTCGCGTCGGCGACGCCGAGCCGCCGCCGGTAGTAGCTCGCGACGGCCTCGCGGGCGGGCGCGATCCCGCGCGCGTCGCTGTACCCCTGCGAGTCGGCGATGGAGGACGTCACCTGCGACAACACCGCGTCCGGGGTAAACAGGCCGAATGGCGCGGGGTTGCCGATGTTCAGCTTGATGATCTCCTGGCCGGCCGCCTCAAGCTCGCGAGCTCGCCGCAGCACCGGTCCGCGAATGTCGTACCGGACGTCGGCAAGCCTGTTCGCCTGAGATACCACCGCTGTCGCCTCCCCGGGCAATGACCTCAGCACGTGCGTGCCGAGCGTCGATGCCCGAATGTTACCGGCTGCCGGGCTGCGGCCTGCGATATTTAAAAGCCAGAAGCTTTATCCCGAACGGTCGCGTGCCTTCGCCGCCACCGTCCCGCTCGCCGCTCCCACGGGCAGTCAGGCCCCGGTGATCCTCTCGTAGAGCGCCTCGTAGCGCTCGGTGACGTTGGCGATCACGTCGGGCGGCACCTCGGGGCCGGGCTCCTTGCGGTTCCAGCCGATCGAGGTGGACCAGTCGCGCAGGTACTGCTTGTCGTAGGAGTACTGCGGGTGCCCGGGCTGGTACTCGTCCGCGGGCCAGTACCGGGACGAGTCCGGGGTGAGCACCTCGTCCGCCAGCACCAGCGCGCCGTCTTTGTCGGTGCCGAACTCGAGCTTGGTGTCGGCCACGATGATGCCGCGCTCGGCCGCCAGCTCCGCCCCGCGCCGGTAGACCGCGAGCGTGATCCGCTTGAGCTCGGCCGCCATGTCCGCGCCGACCAGCTCGACGACCTCGTCGTAGGTCATCGGCTCATCGTGGCCGGCCGCCGCCTTGGTGGTCGGGGTGAACACCGGCTCGGGCAGCTTCGACGCCTCCACCAGCCCCTCCGGGAGCGGCACGCCCGACACCGCGCCGGTCTCGTTGTAGGAGACCAGCCCGAGGCCCGACAGGTAGCCGCGGGCGATGCACTCGACCGGCACCATGTCCAGCCGCTGGCAGCGGATCGCCCGCCCGGCCCACGCGGCGGGCACGTCGGTCGCCGAGATCACGTGGTTGGGCACGATGTCGGTCAGCCGCTCGAACCACCAGAGGGAGAGCTGGGTCAGCACCCCGCCCTTGCCCGGCACCGGCGTCGGCAGGATCACGTCGTAGATGGAGACCCGATCCGAGGCGACGAGCAGTAGGTCATTTCCGTCCGCGTAGACGTCGCGGACCTTGCCTGAGTGGATGAGCTCCATGGCGGGCAAGCGTACTCGTGGCCGGCAGGCGTACGATCAGGTGGCATGGCGGTAAACGGTGCTGACCGCCCGGCGGCCGGCGAATACCTGCAGGTGCAGACGACGACCGACTCGCGGGCCGAGGCGATGGAGCTGGCGCGGGCGGCGGTCGCCGCGCGGCTGGCTGCCTGCAGCCAGGTGGCGGGCCCGGTCGCCTCCACCTACTGGTGGAACGACGAGATCGAGCGGGCCGAGGAGTGGTTCGTCTTCTTCAAGCTCCCGGCCGACCGCTATGAGGAGCTGGCCGCGTTCCTGGTCGAGCAGCACAGCTACGACGAGCCGGAGATCCTCGCGACCGCGTTCGTCGAGGGCTCGTCCTCGTTCCTGACCTGGATCTCCGAGGAAACCCGGCGCCGCGAAGTGCCCGCCGCCCCGGCCCCGCGCGCCCCCGCCCCCTGAGCTCGCTGCCGTCACTCGCTCGAGGGAACGTTCCAGGTCACCACCACCGGCTCGGCGTGCTCGTGGCCGAGGGTGCTGACGGTGCCGGTGTCGAGCCTGAACAGCCGGCCGCCGTCGGGCGGCAGCCCGAGCCAGCGGGCGGTCAGCACCCGCAGCACGTGGCCGTGCGCGACGATGACGACATCGCCCTCCGGCAGCAGCGCCGCCACCCGCTTGAGCACCCGGTCGACCCGCTCGCCGACCTGGGTCACGCTCTCCCCGGGGTGCTGGGCGTCGCCCGGGATGACGCCGTCCCGCCACAGGAACCAGCCCGGCCGGTCCCGCTGGATCTCGGCCGTGGTGACGCCCTCGTAGCCCCCGTAGTCCCATTCCCACAGGTCCGGGTCCTGCTTGGGCGCGGGCCCGCCGTCAAAGCCACCGGCGCCGGGGGCGCCGAGCCCGGCCAGCTCCGCCGTCCGCACCGCCCGCTGGGCCGGGCTGGTGAACACCGCCACGATCGGCTGTCCCGCCACCCGCCGCTGCACCATCGGCGCCAGCGCCGCCGCCCCGGAAATCCCCTTCGGAGTCAGCGGGACGTCCGTCCGTCCGGTATGCCTGGCCATCCCGTGACCACTCGGTCTCCCCGTGGCGCAGCAAGATCAGCTCTCCCATAGCCCCAATCATGGCAGGCCGTGACCCGCGGTAAACCCCACCCGAGATAACAGCAAGAAGCGCCGTGCGCGCGACGGCCCAGCCGAGCGCTCCAGCCCCTCGGCGCAACACCCGCACCTCCAGGCGCCTAGCCCAGGGCGACTGCTTGCATCTCAGTTCGATTATCGCGAAGGATTTCATCATGACGAAGAATAAATATCGTATAAGTACATAAATCCTTCGCGATCACGATGACGCACCGGATAACAGCAAGAAGCACCGCAGGCGCGACGGCGCCGCCGAGCACGCCGAGCCCGCCGAGCCCGCCGACCCCCGGTTGTGGCCGCGGGGCCCACCGGGCCACAACCGAAGTGGCCGTGGGGCCCACCGGGCCACATCTAGCGGGCCCGTGGCCCACAGGGCTGCAACGATGAGCGCTCCACTTCAGATAACAGCAAGAAGCGCTCAGCGCGAAGCCGTAAAAGGAGAACCGGAAGCCTTACAGTAGGCGGCGGAGGCGGAAGAGGTCCTTCATCGACGCCTCGATCCTGATCCTGCCGGTCATCCAGCTCCGAGCGATGTTCATCGGCTGCTGGGCCAGCGCCACCACCTCGTCGCTGTTGGCGGTCAGCCGGATGTCGGCCGGGGGGTCGCCCGGCAGCACCTCGTGGACCGGGTCGTCGCCGGTGCCGAGCTTGGTCGCGTAGGTGACGCCGAGATCGGGGATGGTCACGCTGATCGAGCGGTTGCCGAAATACTGCTCCCGGTCGGCCGGGCTGAGCTCGGCCAGCCGGCCCGCTAGCTTCTGCAGTGCCTCGCGGCACTCTTCGGCCGAGTTCATGTGTGCGCCTCGCTCGTCAATCGGCGGTACCGTTCACGCGGGAGGTTAGCGCACTGCTGGCACCGCGCTGGTTATCCGGAGCCACGGGGAAGGAAAAAAGATGGACGAAGAACGAACGCGCCCGGCTCTCGCCCCCACCGGGGACGCCCGGGTCGACCAGGCCATCGAAGGGCTCTCCGACCTCGACCAGATCGACCTCGACGAGCGGCCCGCGGTCCTCGAGGAGGTGCACGACCGGCTGCGCGAGATCCTCGGCGAGCTCGGCGAGGCCGGCCGTGGCGGCCAGGCCGCCGCTGGCGCCCAGCCGCGCCCGGGACAGCCCGGCCGACCCGGCGAGCAGGGCGTGCTCGGCGGATCCGGGCCCCGCTATGCCGGCTAGGGCCAGGCTCGACTCGGAGCTGGTCCGGCGCGGTCTCGCCCGTTCCCGTGAGCAGGCGGCGGAGCTGATCGCGGCGGGCCGGGTCGCGATCGCGGGGCAGACCGCGTCCAAGTCGGCTACCCAGGTAACCAGGGACACGCCGGTGACGGTGGCCGGGGACGGCGACGCCGACGGCGCCGCCAAGTACGTCTCCCGCGGCGGGCACAAGCTGGCGGGCGCGCTGGCGGCGTTCACCGGGCTGTCGGTCGCGGGCAAGCGCTGCCTCGACGCGGGCGCCTCGACCGGCGGGTTCACCGACGTGCTGCTGCGGGCGGGGGCGGCCCATGTGGTGGCGGCGGACGTGGGCTACGGCCAGCTCGCCTGGTCGCTGCGGACCGACGAGCGGGTGACCGTGCTCGACCGGGTCAACGTCCGCGCGCTCGAGCCGGCCCAGGTCGCGCCGCCGCCCGAGGTCGTGGTGGCCGATCTCTCGTTCATCTCGCTCACCCTGGTGCTGCCCGCGCTGGTCGCCTGCGCCGCCCCTGGCGCCGACTTCGCGCTGATGGTGAAGCCGCAGTTCGAGGTGGGCCGGGGCCGGGTCGGCGCCGGCGGCGTGGTGCGCTCGCAGCAGGACCGGGCCGACGCGGTGCGGACCGTCGCCGCGGCGGCCGCGTCGCTCGGCCTCGGCGTGCTCGGCGTCACCGCGAGCCCGCTCCCCGGCCCGTCGGGCAACGTGGAGTACTTCGTCTGGTTCCGGGCCGGCGCGCCCGCGCTCGACGAGACCGCCCTGCGGGAGGCGATCGAGTCCGGCCCGCAGTAAGTTCGGCCCGCCGGGAACGGTAAGTTGCTCACGATGGGTGAAACCAAGCGGACGATGCTGGTGCTCGCGCACACCGGCCGGGAGAATGCGCTGAGCAGTGCGCGGCAGGCCATCAACCAGCTCACGGCGGCCGGTGTGGCGGTCCGGGTGACCGAGGAGGAGGCGCCCGCCCTGGCCTGCTCCGGCGCCGACGTGCTGCCCGCCGGGCCGGCCGCGGCGGAGGGCGCGGAGCTCGTGATCGTGCTCGGCGGCGACGGCTCGCTGCTGCGCGCGGCCGAGCTCGCCCGGCCGACCGGCACCCCGCTGATCGGCGTGAACCTCGGTCACGTGGGCTTCCTGGCCGAGGCCGAGCCGGACGGGCTCACCGAGACGGTGGACCACCTGGTGGCGGGCGACTACCGGGTCGAGGAGCGGATGACCCTCGAGGTGGTCGTCTCGTCCGACGGCACCGAGCTCGCCCGGGGCTGGGCGCTCAATGAGGTGTCGGTCGAGAAGGCCGCCCGGGAGCGGGTGATCGAGGTCATCCTCGAGGTCGACGGACGGCCGCTGTCGCGCTGGGGCTGCGACGGCGTGGTCTGCGCGACGCCGACCGGCTCGACCGCGTACGCGTTCTCGGCCGGCGGCCCGGTGGTCTGGCCCGAGGTCGAGGCGCTGCTGATGGTGCCGCTGGCCGCGCACGCGCTGTTCGCCCGGCCGATCGTGGTGTCGCCCCGTTCGGTCATCGCCGTCGAGCTGGTGGACGGACGCGGCGAGGTCGGCTCCCACGAGGGCGACCACGCCGTCATGTGGTGCGACGGCCGCCGCAAGATCAGGCTGCCGGCCGGGGCGCGGATCGAGGTCCGCCGGGGCACGCTGCCGGTGCTGCTCGCCCGGGTCCACGGCGACCCGAGGGGGGAGTTCACCGGCCGCCTGGTGGCCAAGTTCGGCCTTCCGGTCAAGGGCTGGCGCGGCCGCAGCAGCTAGCCGTCAGCCGACCTGGCTGACGTCGGCGGCGACGATCAGGCCGCCCTGGACGGTGTCGGTCCCGGAGAAGTCCTGGACCGCGCCGGTGCAGTTGTCGGTCGCGGCGAGGTCGAAGTTGACTTGGTCGCCCGATTGCCAGTTCTCGGTCAGCGCCTGCGATCCGGTGCAGGAGAAGCCGTCGACGAACTGCTGGTAGGTCTGGCCGGTGGTCATGCCGGAGTTGAGGAGCGCCCACGCGCCCGCGTAGTCGCCCGATTCGATGTCGCCGTAGTAGGCGGAGACGACCGCCCAGGGCTGGCTGACGTTCGGGTCGGCCGCCGGCGGCGGCGCCGGAGCGGCGGGCGCGGCGGTCGTCGCGGGCGCGGCGGGGGCGGCGGGGGCGGCCGTCGTCGGCGCGGCGGTCGGCGTCATCGTCACGGTCTTGGTGACAGCGGGCGCCGGCGCGGACGACCGGGGCGCCGCGGTCGCCGAGTGGCTGGCGGACGGCGGCGCCACCCCGACCGTCACCGTCCCGGGCGACCCGCACGCCGCGACGCCGAGCAGTGCCCCACCGAGCAGCGTCACCCCGAGGGGGACGGCAACGTTGGCAATTCTCATCGCGCACCAGGCATTTCCCCCGAATTACCCAGCGCATCCGTTTAACTACAATTATACATTACACCCGGAAGATGCCGGAAAGAAGGATTGGCCCTGGTCAGGTGGGTGTGGCGGCTGAGGCGGAGCCACGCGACCGTTCGATGGGAAGATCTTGATTTTCCGCGTCGATGATGGCGTCGATCAGGCCGGGGAAGCGGCGGTCCAGATCGTCCTTGCGCACCTTCGTGTAGCCCTTGGTGCCCTGGATGCGCTTGGTGAGGACGCCCGCCTCGCGCAGGATCCGCAGGTGGTGGGAGAAGGTCGACTTGGTCATCGCCAGCCCGGCCTCGGCGATGACCTCGGAGCAGCAGGACTCGCCGCTGCGCGCCACGTACTGCACGGTCGCCAGGCGGTTGGGCTCGGCTAGGGCGGCGAGCACGCGCGGCAACTGGAGGTCCTCCGCCGCCGGCTCGACCACATCATCCATCACGCCTTAGAGCATAATCTAAGTTGCGGGAAGTTCGATACCTGTCGTACAGTTCGATATAGATCAAACTTTGATGGGGATCGAACTTCGGAGGCTGGATCTTGACTGCGCCCACACCCACAGCGCGCATACAGGCAGGCATGGCGGCCCCGGGCCAGGCAACGGGATCGGACGGCTATCCCCGGCGGTGGGCGATGCTGCCGGTCATCCTGATCGCGATGTTCATGGCCGGCTTCGATATCTGGGCGGTCAACGTCGCCGCCCCCTCGCTCCAGCGCGACCTGCACGTCAGCGACGCGGCGCTGCAGCTCATCGTCGGCGGCTACGCGTTCATGTACGCCAGCGGGATGGTCACCGGTGGCCGGCTGGGCGACCTGTTCGGGTACAAGCGGCTGTTCATGATCGGCGTGGTGACGTTCGGGCTCGCCTCGCTGGCGTGCGGGCTCGCCCCGTCGGCCGGGGTGCTCGTCGTGTTCCGGCTGGTCCAGGGGCTCACCGGCGCGGTGATGGTCCCGCAGGTGGTCGCGCTGATCACGGCGACCTTCCCCGCGCGGGAACGGAGCCGGGCGCTTGGCTTCTACGGCGCCACCATGGGGCTGGGCTTCGTGTCCGGGCAGATCCTCGGCGGCGGACTGATCCAGGCCAACATCTTCGGCCTCGGCTGGCGGGCCATCTTCCTCGTGAACGTGCCGGTCGGCGTCATCGCGCTAATCGTCGCCGCCGTCGTCGTGCCGAAGGCGACCGGGCTGCGCAAGCCGCGGCTTGACCCCCTCGGCGCGGTCGGCGTCTCCGGCGGGCTCGCGCTCGCGCTGGTGCCGCTGACGCTCGGCCGCGACGAGGGCTGGCCGGTCTGGACCTGGATCTCGCTCGCGCTGGCGCTGCCGGTGCTCGGGGCCACCCTCGCCTGGGAACGCCGGCTCACCCGCAATGGCGGCGAGCCGCTGCTGAACCTGGCGCTCTTCCGCGACCGGGCGTTCTCGGCCGGGCTGCTGCTGAACTTCGCGTCGCTGTTCTTCTTCGGCAGCTTCATGTTCGTGCTGACGCTGCTGCTCCAGTCGGGCCTCGGGCTGTCGCCGCTGCACGCGGGGATCGTCAACCTGCCGCTCGCCCTGACGTTCATCGCGATGACGCTCCTCGGCCCGAAGGTGGCGGCCCGGCTCGGGCCGCGCTCGATCACCCTGGGCGCGGTCGCGGCCATCCTCGGCGCCCTCGTGCTCGCTTTCACCGCCGTGCATTTCGGCGGCCAGCTGACCGGCTGGGAGACGGCGCCGGGGACCGCCCTGATCGGGATCGGCCAGGGCCTGATGGTGCCGTCGCTGATGAGCGCCGTGCTCTCGCACGTCCGCCCGGAGCAGGCGGGGGCGGCGGCCGGCGTGCTCACCACCACCCAGCAGTTCTCGATCGCGAGCGGCGTCGCGGTCATCGGCGCCGTCTTCTACGAGGTGATCGGGAGCGCGCCCAGCCGGGCCAGCTTCGTCACCGGGCTGACCGTGGTCGCCTGGGTGGACGTGGCGGTGCTCCTCATAGCGGCCGCGCTTACGTTCCTGCTGCCGCGCGGACGCAGCGCGGAAGTCGTGCGTCACGCGGTCGAGTAAGTCAGGCGATGAACACCGCGATCGCGGTGAACTGGCAGGTCGCGGCGGCGCACACGTAGACGTGGAAGACCTCGTGGTAGCCGAACACGGCCGGGTTGGGGTTGGGCCAGCGGAACCGGTACGACAGCGCCCCGGCCGTGTACAGCAGGCCGCCGACGAGGAGCAGGAGGCCTGCCGCCACGCCCGAGTGCACCCAGACTGCGGGGATCGCCAGGCCGCCCGCCCAGCCGAGGGCCACGAAGGTCGAGCCGACCAGCAGCTCGGGCGCGTTCATCCAGACCATGTGGATCGCGCCCGCCGCCAGCGTCAGCCCCCACAGCGCGGCCAGGCAGGCGATCCGGAAGACCCCGTGCGAGGCGATCAGGAACGCGGGGGTGGCGGTGCCGGCGATCAGCAGGAAGATCATCGCGTGGTCGACCCGCTGCAGCCGGACCCGCCACGTCTCGCTCCAATTGCCGCGGTGGTAAAACGCGCTGACCCCGAACATCAGGCTGACGCTGGCCACGAAGATGGCCAGCCCGGTGACCCGCAGGGCGCCGTGCGTGTGGACGAGCGCCAGGGTCCCGAGCACGAGGCAGGCCTCGAACCAGACCAGGTGCATCCACCCCCGCAGCAGCGGTTTCACCGGCGCAACGCTGTCCACAGCCGTCACAAGAGCCTCCTCGTCCTACTTCTCCCAGTGTGACCGACATATGGCCGTGCGCCGACCCCCTTTTCCAGTCGATCGCGCGGATCAAGGGGAGCCCGTTCATCCCGCACAAGGACCAGGTGCGAGGCTTCGTCTTCGACGTGGCGACCGGCAAGCTCAACGAGGTCGTGTTAACCGGTCCCACCGGGTAAGACCTAAGCGCCGGCCGCGGTGCCCACCGGGCCGGCGCCACCGTCATGCACCCGGGAGGAAACCGCAGTGAGCGTCGCCGATGAGTACCTGCACAACAACGCCGCCTACGCGCAGCGGTACTCGGACCCGATGTCCGCTCGTCCGTCGCGCCACGTGGCGGTGGTCGCGTGCATGGACGCGCGGCTCGCGATCTCCGAGCTGCTCGGCCTCGCCAACGGCGAGGCGCACGTGATCAGGAACGCCGGCGGGGTGGTGACGGACGACGTGATCAGGTCGCTGGCGATCAGCCAGCGGCTGCTCGGCACGAGCGAGATCATCCTCATCCACCACACCGCCTGCGGCATGCTGAACGTCACCGATGACTCGTTCAAGCAGAGCATCGAGGACGACACCGGGCTGCGGCCGCCGTGGGCGGTGGAGGCGTTCACCGACGTCGAGGAGGATGTCCGCCAATCCCGGGCCCGCATCCTCGCCAGCCCGTATATTCCGTACAAGGACGACATCCGCGGCTTCGTCTTTGACGTCGCGACCGGCAAGCTCAACGAGGTGACTGGTTGATAACGCTGCTCAGGATCGGCGCCATCACGGTTGGCAGCGACGGCTACCGGGGCGAGGTGCGGGCCGCGGTGATCGACCCGGTCGCCGCCGTGGTGACCCACCTCGTGGTCGAGCCAGAAGGCCGGTCCGGTCTCGCCCGGCTCGTCCCGCTCAACCTCGCCGAGGCCGAGGCCGACACCGACGACAACGACGTCCGCGCGGCGCCGGGCAAGCTCCGGCTCGGCTGCACCGAGGCGGAGTTCATGAACCTGGACGCGGCCGAGGAGACCCTGGCCGAGTTCGCGGTCGGGCAGACCGTGCCGGTTCAGCTGCTCCCCCCGGGCTGGCGCGGGACCGGCGAGCCGGTCGCGGAGGGCGGTGACATCCCGCGGATCCCGGAGCGGGAGACGGTCGACGTCATCCCGCCGGGCGGGGTCGAGGAGCACGGCGGCGATCACGTGCGCGCCACCGACGGCGACATCGGCCAGCTGCACGCGTTCCGCATCGACCCGCTCAGCGGCCGGGTGACCCACGTGCTGCTCGGCGAGGGGCACCTGTGGGGCCGCAAGGAGGTCGCGATCCCGTTCGAGAAGATCACCGGGTTCGACCAGGGCATCAGGCTGAGCCTCACTAAAAAGGAGGTGCAGGACCTGCCCGCGGCCGGGGCATAACTGCAGCGGGACGGCGGAAGGCGATCCACGGAGGGACCACCATGAGCACCGGCAGCGCCACCGGCGGCGGGTCGCGGAGCCTGATCCTGGCCGCGATGATCTTCGCCGTGGCGATGACGTTCATCGACCAGACGATCGTCTCCATCGCCGCGACCACGATTCAGAAGGACCTCGGCCTGTCGTCGAGCGGCATCCAGTGGGCGATCAACGCCTACCTGCTGACGCTGGCGGCCCTGTTCGCCTTCGGCGGCCGGCTGGGCGACATCGTCGGCCACCGGCGGATGGTCGTGCTCGGCGTGATCATCTTCGCGGCCGCGTCGGCGCTGTGCGGCGCCACCCCGCGCGGCAGCGGGGCCGAGGCGTGGCTGATCATCTTCCGGGCGGTCCAGGGCCTCGGCGGCGCGCTCATGTTCCCGGCCGCGATCGCGATCGTGGTGCAGACCTTCGACCTCCGCTCCCGCGGCCGGGCGCTGGCCCTGTTCTTCGGCATCGCCGGCGGGCTGACCGCGATCGGCCCGATCGCCGGCGGGTACCTGATCGAGTGGACCTGGCGGGCGATCTTCTGGATCAACATCCCGGTCGCGGTGATCGCGCTGATCCTGATCGCCGTGTCCAAGCCGCCCAACGAGCGCCACCCCGCCCCGATCGACTACCGCGGCCTAGCGCTGATCGTGGGCGGGGTCGGGCTGAGCGTGTTCGGCTTCCAGCAGTCGGCCCTGTGGGGCTGGGGCAACCCGTGGATCTGGATCAGCATCGCCGTCGGGGTGGTGCTGCTGGTGGTGTTCGCCATCGTCGAGCGGCAGACCGAGTCGCCGCTGATCAACGTGCGCATCTTCGAGAACCGGACGTTCGACGTGCAGAACGTCGTCCTCGGGGTCGCGTCGATGGCGTTCATCCCGGTGTTCTTCTTCGCCAGCACCTACGGCCAGATCTCGCTCGGGCAGAAGGCGACCACGTCCAGCCTCGCCATCCTGTACTTCTTCATCGGCTTCGTGGTCTTCGCCCAGATCGGCGGGCGGATGCTGGACCGGGCCGGGGCCAAGCGGCCGGTGGTGCTCGGCTGCGTCATCGCGACGATCGGGTTCGCGCTCTGGGCGGGCAAGGTCACCAGCCTGAACGCCGGATCGCTGACGCCCTACATCATCATCGCCGGGGCCGGCATGGGCCTGATGCTCGGCCAGTCGAACACCGACGCGATCAACCGGGCCTCCCGCTTCTCCTACGGTGAGGCCACCGGCATCACCCAGACCGTCCGCAACTACGGCGCCAGCCTCGGCTTCGCCATCCTCGGCACGGTCCTCATCAACCGGTTCCGGTCCGAGATCACCTCCTCGCTCACCAGCCGGGGGATGCCCGGCCCGGCCGCCGCGGCCGAGGCGTCGAAGCTCGCCCAGCTCCAGGGCACCGGCAGCAGCAGCACGGCCACCATCCCGCAGTTCATCCGGGCCGACTTCGCCAGCGCGATCGAGGTGGTGCTGTACGGGATGGCGATCATCATGGGGATCGCCGCCCTGGTGGCGCTGCGCGGCCTCAACCGCGGGGTCCAGCAGGAGACGCCGCCAGCCGCCGCGCGCAGCGAAGACGACGGCGTGCCGCTCTACCGCCAGCCCGACTGACTCCTAAACTCGACCCATGCGACCAACGCTGTACGAGTTCGCCGGCGGTGCGGAGGCGTTCGCGCCCTTCGCCGCCGCGCTGCACGCCCGCTGCCTGGCCGACCCGGAGCTGAACCACCCGTTCTCGCATCCGGGCCAGAACCCGCTGCACGTCGAGCGGCTGGCCGCCTACCTGGCCGAGGCGATGGGCGGCCCGCCCACGTACTCGGGGGAGTACGGCGGCGACCAGACCGCCCTGGTGCTACTGCACGCGGGCAACGGGGACATGAGCGACCTCGGCCGCCGCTTCGCCGACTGTTTCATGCAAGCGGCCGACGACTCCGGCTGGCCCGCCGACCCCGAGTTCCGCGCCGCCATCCGCGCCTACATCGACCGGTCGGTCGACGTCGTCGCGCTCTCCCACCCCAACGACACCGACGTCCCGGCCGACCTGAAGATCCCGCACTGGTCCTGGAACGGCCCGGCCGAGTTAGGACCCCGCCCGGTCCATGTACGCCTGGATGCCGTCCAGGATCCGCTCGATCCCGAACAGGAACTCCTCGCGCTCCGACGGCGGCCCACCCGAGCCGCCCTCGCCGGAGCCGGCCGGCGGCGTCCACGCGATCTTGTACAGCCGAGGGTAGGTCGCCTCGTCCGCCAGTTCCCGCAGCAGCGCGTCATAGGTCCACGGGGGCGCGGCCTCGCCGCCCGCGGCCGCCGCGTCCCGCGCCGCCCGTAGCGCGTCATTCGCCATCCGCGCCTCGCTCAGCGTGTACGAGCTGATCAGGCCGATGAACCGGAGCTTGTCGGCGTCCGCCAGGGGAGTCCCGTCCATCGCCTCGAGCCCGCGTTCGACGAAGATCATCGAGTTCGGCGCCATCGGCGGCGCCGCCATCGGCATCTGGGTGAGCCACGGATGCCGGTCGAGCATGTCCCGCTGCACGATCGCCCACATCCGCAGCCGCGCCCGCCACCCGTCGCCCTCGAGCACCAGGCCCTCGGAACCGCGGGCGCTGCCGTTCCACATCAGCTGGAGGAGCTCCTCCTTGCTGGCGACGTACCGGTAGAGCGACATCGTGGTGAAGCCGAGCTTGGCCGCGACCCGCGCCATCGACACGCCCTCGAGGCCCTCGGCGTCGGCCAGCCGGATGGCGGCGTCGACGATCGCGTCAGCCGACAGCCCCGGCCGCGGCCCGCGCTTCCCCGCCTCGCGACGGCCCCACAGCAGGTCAAGGCCGGCCGGCAGCTGCGCTTTTTCCATATGCCCGTACGGTACTCCTCCGCCATCGCTTGCCTAAACTGCGTATGGGATATACGTTACGCGTATGTCATACACAGTTAAGGCCGAGGGCATCCGCAAATCCTTCGGCGGCGGCAAAACAAGCAAGCTGGTCCTCGACGGCGTCGACCTCGCGGTCGAGTCCGGATCGATCTTCGCCCTGCTCGGACCCAACGGCGCCGGCAAGACGACCCTCGTCCGGATCCTCGCCACCCTGATCCGCCCGGACGCCGGCACCGCCTCGGTGGCCGGCCGTGACCTGCTCACCGACCCGGTCGGGGTCAGAAGGTCGATCAGCCTCACCGGCCAGTACGCCGCCGTCGACGACATGCTCACCGGCGACGAGAACCTCAAGATGATGGCCCGACTGCTCCACCTAAAGCCCCGCGAGGCAGCCGCCCGCAGCGCCGCGCTGCTGGCCGAATTCGGCCTCGACGACGCCCGCGACCGCCGGGTGAAGACCTACTCGGGCGGCATGCGCCGGCGGCTCGACCTCGCCATCAGCATGATCGTCCGGCCCGCGCTGCTCTTCCTCGACGAGCCGACGACCGGCCTTGACCCGCGCAGCCGGGAGCAGCTGTGGGGGACGGTCAGGAAGCTCGCCGACGAGGGCGTGACGGTCCTGCTCACCACCCAGTACCTGGCCGAGGCGGACGTGCTGGCGGACCGGATCGCGATGCTCGACCACGGCCGGATCGTCGCCGAGGGCAGCGCCGACGAGCTCAAGTCGAGCCTGCGCGGTGAGGTCGTGCGTCTGCAGTTCGCCGACCCGGGCGACTACAAGCGCGCCCTCCGCGAGGTCGACGCCATCGGCGCCGACGAGCGGCTGCGCACCGTCGAGGTCGGCACCGACGGCTCCGCCGCCTCCGTCTACCGCCTGCTCGGCCGGCTCCAGGCCGCGGGCGCGCCCGCCGCGCGGGTGTCGGTCGATCGCCCCAGCCTCGACGACGTGTTCATGAACCTGACCCACAACGAGACCGAGAAGGCGAGCGCCCGATGAGCACCGCCGCCTACGCCCTCAGCGACACCAGCGTGATGATCACCCGCTGCCTGCGCCGCTCGCTCCGCGACCCGGAGGCGTTCTTCACCGCGCTGATGCTGCCGATCATCTTGATGCTGCTGTTCGTCTACATCTTCGGCGGCGACCTCAACACCGGCGGCAAGTACGTCAACTACGTCGTCCCCGGCCTGATCGTGCTCTGCGCCGCCTTCGGCGCGGGCACCACCGCGGTCGTGGTGGCGACCGACATGAGCAGCGGCATCGTCGACCGGTTCCGGTCGATGCCCATCCACGCCTCGTCGGTGCTGGCCGGGCACATCGTCGCCAGCCTGGCCCGCAACCTGCTCGCGACCGCGCTGGTGATCGGGGTCGGCCTCGGCGTCGGCTGGCGTCCGACCGACTCGCCGGTCAGGTGGCTCGCCGCCGCCGCCATGATCGTCGCGTTCATCCTGGCCATGTCGTGGCTCGCGGCCGCCTTCGGCCTGCTCGTCAGGAGCCCGGAGGCGGCGACCGGCGCCACCTTCGGGCTGATGTTCATCCCGTACCTGTCGACCGCGTTCGTCCCCGCCCGCACGCTGCCCGCGGTGCTGCGCCCGATCGCCGCCAACCAGCCGTTCACGCCGGTGATCGAGACCATGCGCGGGCTCTGGATGGGCCGCACCTCGACCGGCGCCTCCGTCGGCCACGAGGCTCTGCTGGCCGGCCTCTACTGCGCCGCCATCCTGGTCATCTCCTTCGCCTGCGCGTCCCGGCTCTATGCCCGCCGCACCGCAGCCTGAGCGGGCACGCGGCGACGTACCCCTGACCACAAAGAGTCAATCTTGATGACTATGAGTGAGATTTATGTCGCTATGGTGCGTACCGCAGCGCGTCGATGGGTAACTGGCCGGTCGTGACCACAGAAAGTCGCGCTGGGCGTGACCCCGCCATCGACAACGAGCACCCGGCTGAGCTGCTCGCGCTTCGCCGGCTGCTGTCCGGAAACCACTACCAGCACGCGGCGGACATCGGCGGCGGTTTCGGCCGGCTTTCCGCGGTCCTCACTGAGTACGCGGACCGGGTCACCCTGGTCGACCCGAGCACCCAGCAGCTCGACCTGTCGCGGGAGATCTTCCCCGGCCAGCCCTTCGAGCGGAGACTCGCCGAGGCCGCCAAGCTGCCGTTCGACGACGGCAGCATCGACCTCGCGATCATGGTCCGGGTGCTGCACCACCTGCCCGACCCCGCGAACGAGCTTGCGGAACTCGCGCGCGTCCTGCGGCCGGGCGGGCACGCCGTCGTTGAGGCGGCCAACTCGGCGCACGCGAGGCGCCGGGGCAGCGCTCCCTATGTCAACCACCACCCGCGCACCATCACCAGGCAACTCGCCGCGGTCGGGCTCGAGGTCCTGGAGACCCTGTCGGCTTCCAGCTTCCGGCACCCGCTGGCCAATTTGCTCGTCCCGCAGCGCGTGCTGCTGGCCGCGGAACGCGCGGTGCAACGGCCGCTGGCCGCCATTCACTTCGGGCCGAGCGTGTTCCTGATGCTGGAGAAGCGGCCGACAGTACCGGCGCCGTTGCTGCCCACCGCCCGTGCGGGTGGCCATGTCGCCGACGACGCGCAGCCTGTCGACTCAGCGACGTACCGCAGGGACGACGGGTGCGCGTAGTTGGCCGTCCGGACCAGGATGGACACGGTTGCGCGTCCCGCCTCTACACTCGCCGCACGGCCGCCTGATCCTCGGCCACGTCGGTGCCCGGAGGGATCTCGCCCGTCGGCTCGCCCCGGGTGTTCGCCGCCCGCAGCCCGATCACCGCCGCGGCGACCAGGAAGACGCTGCCGACCAGCAGCGCCCGGTGGAACCCGGAGGAGAGGGCCACCGCTGGCGTCGCGTGCGCGGCCAGCAGCGAACGGGTCCGCGAGGTGGCCACGGCCGACAGCACGGCCAGCCCGAGCGCGGCGCCGACCTGGAAGGACGCGTTGATGAGGGCGCTCGCCAGCCCCGCCAGCGACGGCGGCACGCCGGCGTTGGCGGCGGTCTGCACTCCGACGAACACGCCACCGAGCCCCAGCGCCATGACCATCATGCCGGGAAGCACGTCGGTCAAGTAGGAGCCGTGCGCGGGGATACGGGACAGCCAGAACACCCCGCCCGCCGCGATCAGCGCGCCCGCCACGATCAGCGGCCGGCTCCCGAGCCGGGTGATCAACGCCGATCCGATGATCGCGGAAAC
Source organism: uncultured Actinomycetota bacterium (assembly GCA_963836195.1). Lineage (GTDB taxonomy): Bacteria > Actinomycetota > Actinomycetes > Streptosporangiales > Streptosporangiaceae > Trebonia. Next base: position 802,611 of record CAWIIX010000033.1, read on the forward strand.
CGTGACCAGCAGCGCGACCGGGACGTAAGCGACGCCAGCGCGGGTGGGAGAGAAGCCGAGCACGTTCTGCAGGTACAGGGTGACGAAGAAGAACACCGAATAGAACCCGGCCATCGCCAGCACCTGCACGGCGTCGGCCGCGCCCAGCCCGCGGATGCGGAAGATCGGCAGTGGCACCAGCGGGTTCGCCGCCCGTGCCTCATTCACGGCGAACGCGATCAGCAGCACCCCCGCGCCCGCGAGCTCGCCGATCGTCGTGGCCGCCCCCCAGCCGTTGTCGGGCGCCCGCACCAGCCCGAAGATCAGCAGCAGCATCCCGGCGGTGCCCAGGATCGCGCCCACCGTGTCGAAGGTGGAAAAATCAAATTCCTTTCGTCCGAACGGACCGGGCTGACTCCCGTCGATCAGCCGGAACGCGGCGGTCAGGACCACCGCGCACACGGGCAGGTTCACGAAGAAAACCCACCGCCAGCCCGGCCCGGCCGCTATCACGCCGCCGAGGAAGACCCCGATGACCGACGAGAGGCCGCCGACGGCGCCCCAGGCGCCGAGCGCCTTCACCCGGTCGGTGCCGTAGCTGAAGCTGGTGGTGAGCAGGGAGAGCGCGGCCGGCGACATCAGCGCGGCCCCAAGCCCCTGCGCGAGCCGCGCGCCGACCAGCGTCCCCGCGTTCGGGGCGAGACCCGCGGCCAGCGAGGCGAGGCCGAACAGGGCGGTGCCCGCCACCAGCGTCCGCCGTCGCCCGAGCAGATCGGCGATCCGGCCGCCGAGCAGCAGGAAGCCGCCGTAGGTGACGATGTAGCCGCTGACCACCCACTGCAGGTTCTGGGTGGAGAAGTGCAGGTCACGCTGGATGGACGGGAGCGCGACGTTGACGATCGAGGTGTCGAGGAAGTCGAGGAACCCGACCGCGCAGAGGAAGACGAGCACGAGCCGTCCCCGGCGGGTGGCGAGGAAAGACGACGTCGCGACCGGTGGTGCCGTCATATCTGGTTGACCTCTCATGTAATTATGTAATCAGTCAGTTAGCTAACTTACTCGGCATGGACGCGGAGGTCTATACTTCTCAGCAAGATGACTAACTCAGATCTGGCCAGCGCGACGACTGACTCGGCGCCGACGGGCAAGCGGGCGCGGCTGGTCGCCGCCGCCTGCCAGATGGTGCACCAGCAGGGCGTCGAGTCCACGACGCTGGCGGACATCGCCCAGGCGGCCGGCGTGCCCCTCGGCAACGTCTACTACTACTTCAAGACCAAGAACGACATCGTGCGCGCCGTTGTCGAGACGCAACTGAGCGAGGCACGGGCGATGCTGGCCGCGATCGAGGGCGCGCACGCCACGCCTCGGGATCGGCTGAAGGCGGTGTTCGCCGGACTGTCGCAACAGAGCGAGCTGATCGCGCAGTACGGCTGCCCGAGCGGCTCGCTCTGCACGGAGCTGGACAAGCGTGCCGACGGCCCGGGGATTGCGGCGGAGCTGATGAGAGTCCCGGTCGACTGGGCCGCGCGGCAGTTCCGGGCCATGGGCCGCTCCGACGGCCGCGATCTCGCCATCGAGCTCATCGCCCGGTACCAGGGCACCGCGCTGCTGGCGAACACCTTCCGCGACCCCGGCCTCATGGACCGCGAGGCCGCGCGGGTCGCCCGGTGGATCGACTCGGTATAGCATCCCGCCTCGCTTCATGGGTGCACCGCGGCGGCGAACAGATCCAACTTCCCCGTGCGAGTGTCGTTCCAGACGAGAGGATCCGGTGGTCACGCCGTACGGCCGCCTAACGCCTCCATTGGCGTAAGCGCCGGTTCGGGACCGGTACCGCGTGCGGAGAACATGGCCGGCGAATTGTGTGCCACGAAGATGCGGCCATCGCCGCCGACGGCGACGAGGCCTCCGGTGGAGCCGCGCTGGGCGAGTTCATGCTCAAAGGTGCCTCGGACCGCCTCGGCGAGATTCGCGTCGGCGTAGCGGATCCGGGCGGCGACGTCGTACGCAATGACGCCGCGGATGAAGGCCTCGCCGTGTCCGGTACACGAAATCGCCACGACATTGTCGCGGGCGTATACGCCCGCGCCGACGATGGGGGTGTCTCCGACGCGCCCATCGGCCTGGCCGGCCATCCCGCCGGTGGACGTGGCGGCGGCGACGCGACCGCCGGCATCGCGGGCCACCGCGCCGACCGTTCCGTGGCGGGCGGCGATCGCACGGCCGTCCATTATGTGGTCCAGCTGCTGCTTGCGCGGCTCGGTGATGAAGTAGTCGCGCTCGACCACTTCAAGTCCGTAGCGCTCAAGGAACGCGACGTCAGGGTCGACGATGAGGACGTGGTCGGTGCGCTCCATCACGGTGCGGGCGACCCGGACCGGGTTCCTGGCGTGCTTGGACGCGGCGACCGCGCCCGCACATCCGGCTCCCGTCATCACCGATGCGTCGAGCTCGGCGTGTCCCGTCGCGGTCAGCGCGGCGCCTCGGCCGGCGTTGAACAGCGGGTCGTTCTCAAGTACTTCCACGCTCGCGCACACGGCGTCGAGGGCGCTGCCTCCGGATGCGAGCATCTGCCATCCGGCCCGATAGGCGGTGAGCAGCCCCTGCGCGTACGGCGCGCGGGCGGCGAGGGTCAGCTCCTCCACGCGGCCGCCGGCCCCGCCGTGCAGTGCCAGGCTCGGTCCTTCTTCGGGCGGCGCGACTTCGAAAGTGTCCATAGCGATCGCCTTTCTGTCGTGCGATTCGGAACTCAACGTCCTGCGGCAGGTGGCAGGTGGCAGGTGGCGTCCGGGCGGGCCGCGGCGCGGGCTAGATCCAGATCTCCCCTAGAGCCCGGTAGATGTTGTCGCCGAGCACCTGCTGGACCTCGGCGTCCGAGAAGCCGTGTCCCACCAGCCAGTCGCAGATGTTGGCGAAGTTCTCCGTAGGGTTCTCCAGGCCGTCCACGTACTCAACCGGTTCGTACGATGGGCCGCCCATCCGGGACAGGCTGAGCAGGTGGGCGAACGTGCGGTGCAACGCCACGTGATCCCCGTAGAGGGTGTCGGGGCCGAACGCGACGTGATCGAGTCCTACCAGGTCCACGCAGAACAGAAAGTGGTCCATGACCGACTCGAGGGTGTGCCGGGGGTGCGGGTGCGACAGCGTGGTGTGCGGGGCGGCCGAGATGCCGATCACCCCGCCCGTCTCGGCAACCGCCCGCAGCACCGCGTCAGGCTTCATCCGTGCCGTGTCCCACACCCCGCGCGCCCCGGCGTGCGTGATGAGAACCGGTTTGCCGGACTGCGCGCAGGTATCAAGCGCCGTCCGGTCGGAAGAGTGCGACAGGTCGATGGCGAGCCCCAGTTGGTTCATCCGGATCACCGCCCGGTGGCCAAACGCGGTCAGGCCCCCGTCGGTTGGCTCGCTCAGCCCGCTGCCCAGGGTGTTCGCGTCGGAGTAGGCGATCCCGATCTGCCGGATGCCCAAGCCGTAGAGGACGTCGAGCCGGTCGAGTTCGTTCTCGATCGGCGTCGCCGCTTCCAGACCGAATACCAGCCCGACGGTGCCCGCGGCGCGAGCCGCGTCGATGTCGGCGACCGTCTTGATCAGGTCGAACCCGGGCGCGTGGGCGAGGTCGGCCAGCCGCATGCCGAGGTCGGTGACGACGTCGTTCCACCGCCACGGTGCGCTGCCGGTGACGCACGCGGTCCCGTCCATCAGGTTGTCGAAGATGACATCCACCCCAGAGGCGCGCATACCGGCGTACGCGGCGTGCTGCCTCCCTGTCCGGTTGTAGGCCGGCGTCTCGCCCATGTCGGCGGGGAACCTGACCGGGTGGTCGTGCAGGCTGATGACCAGGCTGTCGCGCAGCAGCGCGGCCGACCGCCGCGACTGCTCGTCCGTCAGCGGCGCACCCTGGTACGGCGGCACCCGGCCGAATTCCGGAGTCAGGTCGAACTCGGGCAGCGTTCCTGCTGGCAGGTAGGAGTAAGCACGGTAGTCATCGCCTGTCATCGCAAGGTCCTTTCCGCGGCCAGCTGCCGCCGTCACAGGAACGCGCTCCCGCCGTCGATCGCGATGATCTGGCCGGTCACCCAGCCTGACTGCGCCGAGGCGAAGAAGCACACGCCGTTGGCGATGTCGGCGGGCTGGCCGATCCTGCGCATCGCGATCCCGTCGACCAGCGCCCGCTGCCCGTCCGGTCCGTACCCGTCCCACTGCAGCTGCGTGGTCGGGTTGGACAGGATAAAGCCGGGCGCGATGCAGTTGACGGTGATCCCGTAGGGGCCGAGCTCATGCGCCATCTGCCGGGTGAAGCCGAGCTGGCCCGCCTTGGCGCTGGCGTAGGCCTGGATGCCGGTCTTGCTGACGGTCAGCCCGGCCCCCGACGAGATGTTGATGATCCGTCCCCACCCACGCTCTTTCATCGCGGGCACGGCCGCCCGGGTGCAGAGGAACATGGTCGTCAGGTTCGCGTTGACCACCGCCTGCCAGGCCTCCACCGACACCTCCTCCAGCGGGCGGCCGACCTGGCCGACCACCCCGCCGGCGGTGTTGACCAGGATGTCCACCGGGCCCACGGCGGTGAAGACGTCATTGACGGCCGACGGGTCGGTGAGGTCCGCGGCCGTCAGCGCGGACCCGTCAAGGGCGGTGGGCTGCTTGTCGACCCGGTGCACCTTTGCCCCGTCCGCGGCCAGGGCGTCCGCGATCGCGGCGCCGATCCCGTGGGCGCCGCCGGTAACCACCGCGACCCTGCCTGCCAGTGACATGCTTACGCGCTCCGTTCTCTCATCGGGTGCGATGCCACCCGGTTTCTGGTGGCCCCCGCTGACCCGCAGTTCCAGTTGGTGGGGGTTAAGCGGTGCTGGACCTTCGCGGGCGGCGGGCCGACCGACCCGCGGGAGACCAGGGACATCGGCTCGCTGATCAGGACATCGGACCCGCCGGAGCCGTCGATCCTGGCGATCAGCGCGTCGACGGCCGCCGATCCGAGCTCGGCCAGGGGCATGCAGATGCTGGTGACCGGCACGTCAAGGTAGGCGAGGGACTCATCCTCGTCCAAGCTGACCAGGGAGACCGCGCCGGGCACGGCGATACGCGCGTCCCGAAGGGCGGCCAGCACCCCGTACACCTGCTCGATGCTGCCGATGCCGATGGCCGTCGGCAGCGGGCCGCCCGCCAGCAGGCGCCGGATCACGGCATAGCCGCCCGCCTCAGTCGCGTCCACGTGCCTGATGACGGCAGTCAGACCGAGGGCGGCGCAGTGCCGCCGGGTCGCGGCGGCCCGGCGGTGCACGGTGTCCACCTCACGCCGACCGTCAATGAGCAGCACGCTGCGGTGGCCAAGGCCAGCCACGTGGTCAAGGAACAGCCGGACGGCACCCGCCTCGTCCATGACGACGTCGTTGCCCTGGTCGGGACCGCGCCGGTTGACATACACGTGCGGGACGGCGCTCAACGCCTCATCGGGCTTGGCGTCGGTGCCCTTGCCGCCGCGGAGCGCGGTAGCGAGCAGCAGCCCGTCGGCGCGGCTCTCGGAGATGAGGTAGCTGTAAGCGCCGGGCGGCTTAGGGTCCTCCATCGGCTCCTCCATAATCATGACGACGTAGCCGCGCTCGGCGGCGCGCAGCAGGGCGCCGCGCTGCAGCCGGACCCAGATCGGGTTGCGCAGCATCGGAACGACGAAGGTGAGCGCACCGGTGCGGTGCTGGCGCAGTGCCCGGGCCAGCGCGTTCGGCCGGTAGCCGCGGGCACGGGCCTCGGTCAGGATGCGCTCGACCGTCTCCGGCCGCAGCGAGTGGCCGACCTCCCCGTTGAGCACGCGCGACACGGTGGAAGGGTGCACGCCGACGGCGGTGGCGATGTCGACCAGCCGGACCACCCGGCGCCTGCCCGCAGGCTCGTGCTGTCGGCTGGGTGCCCGCTCGGTCACACGGCTTCCGGTGCGTTCGCGGTTTCCATGGTCCAGGCGAAGTGACAGGCCGCGCTGTGCTCGGGGTCCGCGCTCGATGTGGCCAGGGCCGGGTCCTGCTCGGCACAGATCTGCTGCGCCATCGGGCACCGGGTGCGGAACCGGCAGCCGGTCGGCAGGCGCAGCGGGCTCGGCGGGTCGCCCTGCACCGCGGGCGTGTCGTTCGCGTCCCTGGGCTCCATCCGGGGAATGGCGGCGAGCAGGCCAGCGGTGTACGGGTGCCGCGGATTGCGGAACAGTTCCTCGGTCGGCGCTACCTCGATGATCCGGCCCAGGTACATGACCGCGACCCGGTCGCACAGGTGCCGGACGACGGCCAGGTTGTGCGAGATGAATAGCAGGGTCAGGCCGAGCTCGCCCTGCAGTTCCTCCAGCAGGTTCAAGATCGTGGCCTGCACGCTCACGTCGAGGGCGGAGACCGGCTCGTCCGCCACGAGCAGCTCCGGCCGCAGCGCGATCGCCCGGGCGATAGCGACGCGCTGGCGCTGGCCGCCGGAGAACTGCCGGGGCAGGGCGTGTATCGCGTCCTCGGGCAGCCCGACCATCCGCAGCAGTTGCCGGGTGTGGGACTCGACCTCGTTCCGTGGCACCACGTGGTGCACCCGCAGCAGCTCGTGCAGGATGCCGCCGACGGTCAGCCGGGGGTTGAGCGACGAGTACGGATCCTGGAACACCATCTGAATCCGGCGCTGATCGGCACGGGACCGGCGGCGAGCGGGCAGCACCTTGCCGTCCAGCTTGATCTGGCCGCGGTTAGCGCGCTGGATGCCGGCGATCGCCCGGGCCAGCGTCGACTTGCCCGAGCCGGACTCGCCGACCAGGGCGAGTGCCTCGCCCCGGCGGACGGTCAGGTCGATGCCATCCACGGCGTGCAGCAGGTGCTGCTGGTGACGCAGCCGGGCGGCGAGTGACGAACCGACGGAGAAGCTCACCTCGATGCCTGCCGCCTCCAGGATGTCCTGCTCGCTCATCGGTCGGTTCCTATCTGGTCCAGGCACCGTTCATAGTGCAGGCACGCGGTGGCGCGGTCACCCTCGAGCAGGCGCAGCGGCGGGTCGCTGGCCTTACAGTCGTCTTCGGCGAACTTGCAGCGGGGGTGAAACCGGCAGCCGGACGGGGGGCTGGTCAGGCTCGGCGGCGAGCCCGGGATGGGTTCCAGGGACTGGCCGGGATGGTCGACATCGGGCGCCGACCGCAGCAGGCCCAGCGTGTAGGGGTGCGTCGGCCGGGTGAAGACCTCCCGCACGGTGCCGCGCTCGACGATCCGCCCGGCGTACATGACGGCGACCTTGTGGCAGACCTGCGCGACCACGGGCAGGTCGTGGGTGACGAACATCAGGCTGGTGCCCGACTCGTCGCACAGCTGTGCGAGCAGCCGGAGGATCTGGTCCTGGATCGTCACGTCCAGCGCGGTGGTGGGCTCGTCGCACAGGATCAGCTCCGGGTCGCAGGACAGCGCCATCGCGATCATGACACGCTGCCGCATCCCGCCCGAGAACTCGTGTGGGAACGCTCGGAACCGTCGCTCCGGCTCGGGGATACCGACGCGACGCATGAGATCCATGGCGCGCTGCACCGACTGGGCGCGGCTCATACCGAGGTGGACGCGGGGCCCCTCGGCGATCTGGTTACCCACCCGCATGACCGGGTTGAGCGCGCTCATCGGCTCCTGGAATATCATCGCGATCCGCCGGCCGCGGATCTTATTCAGCCGGGACTGCGGCAGCCGCGTCAGGTCGGTCCCGTCGAAGACAACCGAGCCCGTGGTCACCTTCGCATCCGGCGGAAGCAGGCCGAGGATCGCCTTGAGGGTCATGCTCTTGCCCGAGCCGGACTCGCCGACGAGGCCGACGGCCTCGCCCGGCGCGATCTCGAGCGAGACCCCGTCGATGGGGCGGACGACGCCCTGGTGGCCGGCGATCTCTACGCGCAGGTCGCTGACCTCAAGCTGTAGGGGGGCGCTCATGACGCGCCCGACCGGAGGAGGTCGGCGAGCCCGTCACCGATCAGCGACAGTGCCACGCCGGTGATCACGACTGCGAGGCCAGGGATGGTAGTCAGCCACCACTGGGTCGTGAGGAAGTTCTGCCCGCCAGCGATCATGGTGCCCCAGTCTGGTGTGGGGGGCTGGATGCCCAGCCCCAGGTAGCTGAGGGTGACGATGGCGAGGATGTCCTGGACGATATCGGACATCGCGTAGACGATCGACTGCGTGATCACGTTGGGCAGCAGGTGCCGGGTGATGATGCGCAGGCTGGACAGGCCGCCGGACTGGGCGGCGAGCACGTACTCCTGCCTCTTCGCGACGGTGATCTCGCCGCGGGTAATGCGGGCGTAGGAGACCCAGCCGACGGCGGTGATGGCGATGTAGATGCTCTTCTCGCCGGTGCCGAGGACGAACACCAGCGCGATGACCAGGACGAAGAAGGGGAAGGCGACGACGATGTCGACGATGCGCATGATGATGGCGTCGACCCAGCCGCCAAAGTAGCCGGCCAGGCTGCCGACGATGATGCCGAGGATGAACGGGAAGAGCACTGCGAGCCCGGCGACGCGCAGGTCAACCTGGCCGCCGTAGAGCAGCCGGGCCCAGGTGTCTCGGCCCTCCTGGTCGGTGCCGAGCAGGTGCCCGGCCTGCCCGAGGGCAAGCAGCGGCTGCTCCAGGTTCTGGGTGTCGGGGTTGAACGAGGTCAGCAGGGGTGCGGCGTAGCACATGAACACGATGATCGCCAGCAGCACCAGGCCCGCCATCAGGGTCGGCTGGCGGTACCAGCGGGCACGCCGCGCCCGGATGCGCGCGGCGGCCGGTGCCGGTGCCGGTGCCGGCGCGGGGTCGGCTGTTACTGCGCTCATGCGTCAAACCTCACTCTCGGGTCGAGTGCGACGTAGGCGACGTCGGTGAGCAGGTTGACCAGCACCACCAGCACTCCGTAGATGAGGGCGACCGACTGGATGACGGTGAAGTCGCGGTCGAAGATGGCGTTGATCATCAGGCTGCCGATGCCAGGGATGGCGAAGACCTGCTCCACGATGAGGGTGCCGCCGATGAGGTAGCCGATATTGATGCCGAGCACGGTCACCGCGGGGATGACGGCGTTTCGGAGCACGTGCCGGACCAGCAGTCGCGGGGTGGGCACGCCCTTGGCCCGGGCGGTGGTGACGAACTCGGCCCCGAGCACGCCGAGCATGCTGGCCCGGAGACTGCGGATCAGCACCGGGCACAGTGCGACCGCCACGGTCAGGGCGGGCAGGAACATCGACTGCAGGTGGCCGGTGAAGCCCGACCCGTAGCCGGTGACCGGGAACAGCTTGAGCTTCTCGCCCAGCCAGGTCTGCAGGATCAGGCCGAACCAGAAGGCCGGCAGGCCCAGGCCGAACAGCGGCACGATGCGGATGATGTGGTCGCGGACCGCGTCCTTGCGGCTGGCGGCCAGCGTGGCCAGCGGCACGCTGATGACGACGGCGATAACCGCTGCGTAGCACAGCAACCATAGCGTGGGCGGCAGATGGCTGGTGATCAGGCTCGAGACCGGCACTTGGTAGTACAGGCTCTGGCCCAGGTTGCCGTGGAACAGCCGGTCGATGAACAGCCAGTACTGCTCGAGGAGAGGCTGGCTCAGGCCGAGCTGGCGGTCCAGGGCGGCGACGGTGCTGGGGTTGGCGCGCTGGCCGAGGATGGTGACGGCAGGGTTGCCGGGGATTAGGTGGACCATGAAGAACGTGATGATCGTGACGCCCACGGCGGTCGGCACGAGCAGTACCAGCCGCCGGAGGACGAAGCTCATCCGGCCCATAAAGACCTCACTCGGGTTGGTGGGGTCGGCCGGCCGCGGAGGGCGCTGTCTGGAGCGCCCTCCACGACCGACCGCGAAGTCACGGGGCGAATCCGGTTAGCTGGAGCCCGCGCTCAGCCAGACGTCCTCCATGTGGTAGTTGCCGAGCGGCGTGACGAGGAAGCCGTGCACGTTCGACGACTCCACGTACTGGTATGGCGAGTAGTACAGGAACGCCATGAAGGCGTCCTGCGCGGCCAGCGTCTGCGCGGTGTTGTAGTCGGTCTGACGCGCCGCGGTATCCGTCGTCACCTCGGCCGCGTGGACCGCCTTCACCACAGTCGGGTTGTCGTAGAAGGTGAAGAACGACTTCGAGCCGGCCGTCGGGTCGAGCGCGAAGGTGGCGAGTTCGTCGGGATCGGGGATGTCCATCGTCCACAGCGAGAACGTCATGTCGTACTTGCCGCTCTGGAAGTTCTCGTTCGCGGTGTTGGGGTCCTGTTGCTGGATCTGCACGTTGATGCCGAGCGGCTTGAGCTCGGACTGCACGATCGTGGCGATCGTGGCGTAGTCGGAATTGCCCGAGGGCAGCAGCAGGGTGGTGGTGAACCCCTTCGGCGCGCTGGACTTAGCCAGCGCGGCCTTGGCGTCCGCCAGGCTGTACTGCAGGCCCCCGCTGTTGGAGTCGTAGTACGCCAGCTGGGGCGGGAAGATCGAGTTGGCCGACTGCCCGTTGCCGAACAGCACCGCCTTCACCAGCGCGCTGCGGTCGATCGCGTACGAGATCGCCCGCCGCACGTTCACGTCCTGGAACGGCGCGACTTTCTCGTTGAAGGCCAGGTAAGTCGTCTCGGTCGAGGGGAACAGGCTCAACGCCACCGACGGCGTGGATTTCAGCGTGGACACCGTCGACCAAGCCGGATACTGGTCGATCTGGGCCTGGCCGCTGGTTACCTGCAGCTGCCGGGTGTTGTCGTTTGGCACATCGGTCCAGGTCACGCTGTCCAGGTAGGGCTTGCCCGGCTGCCAGTAGTTGGTGTTCTTGATGAGCTTGAGCGCGCTGCCCTTGTGCCAGTAGTCGAACTTGAACGGGCCGGTGCCGATCGGGGCCTGGTAAAACGCGGTCGCGGACTTACCGCCGTAGTTGTCGGGCACGACGCCGTTGGCGAACAGCGCCAGGTCGGCCAGGATGGGCGCCCACTTGTACTTCAGGTTGATCACCACCGTGTCGGTGGACGGCGCGTCCACCGACTTGATGGCGGAGTCGATGTAGCCCCAGCCCTGGGAGGCGGCCATCGTCTGCTCCAGGCTGAACTGCACGTCCTTGGACGTCATGGGGGCGCCAGTGGAGAACTTGACCCCCTTCCGCAGCGAGACGGTGTACGCCAGCCCGTTCTTCGACTCGGTGTAGCCGGTCGCGAGCCACGGCATGACGCCCTTGCCGTTGTTCGTGACGGTGAACAGCGGCTGGGTGATCTGCTCGAGGATCCAGATCGAGTTGTTGTCGAAGACAGTCGACTCATCGAGCGACTGCGCATCCTGGGGGTTGGCGAAGACGAGGTTCCCGCCCGTGACCGGCGTGCCGGCGCTGGCGGAACTACTAGGGGTGCCTCCTGCGGGCGAGGAAGCGCTTGACCCGCAGCCGGCCAGCGCCACGAGGGCGCAGCCGACGGTGAGGGCCATGGTCAGGACTGGTCTGTGCCTCACGAGCAGCTCCGGTGAAATTCGGAGCGACGGATTCGTCGCAAAGAGGAAGGACGTGAGAGTCGCGCAAAGGCGACGATGCGAGAAGACGCGAGAAGATGGCACGGCCCTGTGCCGAAGCGGTTGGGCAAAGGTTTGCGCAAACCTTTGCCCAACACTGTAGAGGCCGTTTTGCGATAGAACGAGACCCAACGCCTGCTTTAACCATCATGTAACCTCAGCCCTCTAATGTTTCGCCCGTGAGATACCTAGTGCTTGGCTGCGGGGCAATCGGCGGGACCGTCGCGGCCGGACTCGTCCGGGACGGCCACGAGGTCCTGGCCTGCGACGCCGACCCGGCGGTGGTCGCGGCGATCAATGCCGACGGGCTGCGCATCGAAGGGCCGGTCGAGCAGTTCACCGCCCGCCCGCACGCGATCGGCCCGGGCGCACTGCCCGACAGGATCGACTTCCCGGTCCTGGTGGCCTGCAAGCAGCACCACACGGCCGCTGCCGCCGCGCTGCTCGCCGGCCGGCTCGCGGGCGAGGCGTTCGTCGTCTCGCTGCAGAACGGGCTGCCCTCGCCCGCGCTGGCCGCCGCGGCGGGATCAGGCCGGGTGGTCCAGGCGTGCGTCAATTTCGGTGCCGACGTGGTCGCGCCGGGCGTGGTGATGCGCGGCAACCGGGGCACCTTCAAGATCGGGGAGATCGACGGGACCCCGTCCGCGCGGATCCACGCGCTGGCCGCCGATATCGCCGACGCGGAGGCGACGACGGAGGTCATGGGGTTCGTCTGGGGCAAGGAGGCCTACGGCGCGACGCTGTTCGCGACCGCCGTCAGCGACCTGGCGATCCACGAGGTGTTCGACGACCCCGCCTACCACCCGCTGCTCCTCGCGGTCGCCAGGGAAGTGCTCCGGCAGGCGCCGGTGCGGCCGTTGCCGCTTGACGGATTCGACCCGGACGACCTGCCGGGATCGCTGCCGCGGCTCGCGGACTTCAACCGGCGGTCGGCCAAGTCGCACTCGGGGATCTACCGCGACCTGGCAATCCGCCGCCGCAAGACCGAAACCGAGGCGATCCTCGGCCCGCTCCGCGGATTCCTGATCAGGCGGATCGCAGAGCTGATCGCCGCGATCGAGGCGGGAACGAGGACCTGCTGCCAGGAGAACCTGGACCTGCTCGCCGCCTACGAGCGGCTCGACCGGCTGGGACGCCCGCTCAACGCCGTGGTCTCGGTCGCAGGCGCGCCGCGCCGGGCTGCGGCGGGTCCCCTGTCCGGGCGGCCCGTCGTGGTCAAGGACATCATCGCGGTCGCCGGGCTGCCGACCAGGTGCGGCAGCCCGGCGACCAGTAACGCGCCTGCGACCGAGGACGCAGCGCTGGTCGGCCGGCTCCGCGCGGCGGGCGCGGAGGTGTTCGCCACCGCGCAGTGCCTGGAGTTCGCCGCCGGCTTCGCCAACCCCCGGGTCGGGGACACCCGTAACCCGCGCGATCCGGCCCGGACCTCGGGCGGCTCATCGGGCGGGTCGGCCGCGCTGGTCGCCGCGGGCGTCTGCGACCTGGCGATCGGCACCGACACCGGCGGCTCGATCCGCATCCCCGCCGCCTACTGCGGCGTCGTGGGCCTCAAGCCGACGTACGGCCTCGTACCGACGGACGGGGTGTTCCCGCTGTCGCCGAGCCTGGACCACGCGGGGACGCTCACCGCGACGGCCGCCGACAGCATTGCCCTGCTGCAAGCCATCGCGGACCCCCGGCCGGCCCCGCCCGCTGTCGGCGTTCCGGTCATCGGCGTGCTGTCGGCCCAGCTCGCCGACCCGTCCGTGACGCCGGAGGTGCGCGAGGCGGTGCGGGCCGCGCTCGACCGGCTCGCGGCCGCTGGCTGGCAGCTGCGCGAGGTCAAGCCCCCGTGGCTGGAGGAACCGCAGCGCTGGGAGGAGGCGCTGACCGTCATCGTCGCCCGCGAGGCGGTCGCGTCCCACGCGGGCCGGGACACCAGCCAGGACGCCGAGGGAACGCGCGCCCTGCTGGCGTACGGCGCCGTGGTCACGCCGGAGCAGTACGCGAGCGCCCGGGCGGCCCAGGCCGAGCTGTCGGCGGCGGTCGAGGAGACGCTGGCCGGCGTCGATGCACTCGCCGGGCCGACCGTCGGCTACTGCGCGCCCGAGCAGGACCCGCCGTTCGGTGTCGGCGACGACAACGCCGAGGGCCGCTTCACCGGCCCGTACAACCTGACCGGCCATCCGGCCGTGTCGATTCCCGTGCCGGTCCGCGGTCTCCCGGTGGGGCTGCAACTCGCCGGGCGCCGCGACGGTGACCTGGCCCTGCTCGAGCTCGCCGCCGCCGCGCAGCGGCTGCTGACCGTCAGTGGAAGCGGGACGGCGGCGTAACGCCTTGAGCGGCGCGACGGTCTTGGCGGTGGCCCGGGTGGTGCTCCGGGTGGAGGTCTGCGTGGTGGTCCGCTTGGCGGGCGAGCGGCGGCGCTTGAGCCGGGCGTAGATGATCGGCTGCTTCCCGTCGCCCGGGCTGCGGCGGTCGGTCTCGAACAGCGTGGTCGCGGTGATCAGGTCGCTCAGCTTCCGGTACCCGTAGCTCCGAGGGTCGAAGTCCGGTCGCTGGTTGGTGATGATGTTCCCGACTCCGGCCAGCGGGGCCCAGCCGTCGTCGTCCGACGCCGCCTCGAGCGCATTACGCAGGAACGTCACCAGCGAGACGTCGTTCTTGAGCTCAGCCGCCGTGGCCGGCTTGCGCCGGGGCGCCCGGACCGAGGCGCCCGGAGCGGGGGCGGCGTCATTCTCGTCGTCGTCGCTGTCGTCGAAGGTCAGGTTCTCGATGTAGATGAACTTGTCGCACGCGGCGACGAACGGCTTGGGGGTCTTCCGCTCCCCGAACCCGTACACGGTCAGCGCGGACTCCCGCAGCCGGGCGGCGAGCCGGGTGAAGTCACTGTCGCTTGACACGATGCAGAACCCGTCGAACCGCCCCGAGTAGAGCAGGTCCATCGCGTCGATCACCATCGCCGCGTCGGTCGCGTTCTTGCCCCTGGTGTAGGCGAACTGCTGGATCGGCTGGATGGACTGCGACAGCAGTTGGTCCTTCCACCCCCTCAGCTGCGGCGCCGTCCAGTCGCCGTACGCCCGCTTGACGTGCGCGGTGCCGTACTTGGCAACCTCGGCGAGCAGCCCCTCGGTGATCGACGGCTGCGCGTTGTCGGCGTCGATCAGCACCGCAAGCCTGGTCGAATTTTCGCTGGCCATGCCCGCCACGCTATCTCACCGGCCCGCGCCGCGAACTCCCCGGCCACAAACCAAAACCAAACCCGTCATTTCGAACGGACCGCCCCTGCGCCCGCGCCGCAACCGCGCCTCTCATCGGGTGGACAGGCCAGCCCAGTGCGCTTCGGCCTTGTCAAGCTCCTGCCGAATGCGCCGGTACTCTCCGCTTTCGGTCGTCCGCAGCCGGAGCAGGGGCATCTGGTGCGTGCGCAGGATTTCGTCCTTGTCCGCGTCCCGAACCAGCTGGTCCGGCTTGTTCTCGTGGAAGGCGAAGCCGTCGACCTCGATGGCCAGCAGCGGCTGGTTGGTGACCCGGTTGTAGACGACGAAGTCAACCGACGCCCGATGTTTCACGTAGGCCGTCTGCTCGGGGGTCAGCCCGCTGAGATCGGGCAGTAGGTGCTGCAGCAGCACTTGACAGCTCACGGTCAGGTGCGCGTAGCGCTGCTCGGCGAGGATCTCGTGCAACACGGTCCAGATGATGTCCTCGGACGGGTATCTCAGCTCCCTCCGCAGCCGGGCGGCGAGCGGTTCGAGTCGGCGTGAGTAGTCGCGGTAGAGCAAGTCGAACACGGAGATCACCGTGCTCTCGGGCACCTCTTCACCAGGGCGCTGGTAGCGGATATAGCCGACCAGGTCCCGGATGTGGCGGCTGCGGGGCAGCATGTCGGAGTTGGTCACCAGGATGAATCGTTGAATTGCGCGCGAGACGGCGACGTTGACCAGTTGGGGATCGTCGGCGAACGGGAGGCCGGTACGGCCGCGCCAGCTCTCGTCCAGGACGGTCGACAAGATGATCACCCGCTGCTGCCTGCCCTGAAATTTGTGGACGGTATCGGCCTGGATCCGATCGAGTACGTGAGCGGCCTTGTCCGCCTGGTGCCGGTAGGGCGCGATGATACCGATGTCGGCTTCCGGAATCCCTCGGCAGTACTGCGGGATGACTTCCTCGACGATGACGTCGATCTCGCGCTGGTTCGAGCGTCCCCCTTCGCGGTGCTGCCGCATGTGGTTGCCCTCGGCCGTGCGCACGACGATCACGGGCCGCTCTCCGTCGTTGCTGGTGCTAGTGCTGGTGTACGGGATGAGCTCGCCGTCGTAGAACTTCTTGTTGCAGAACCCGATGATGGCCGGGTCGCACCGGTAGTGTTCGCACAGCAGCGTGCGCGGAAGACCGGCCCCGTATACGTCGGACAGCCCGGCCAGCAGGTTGTGCTGGCAGTTATAGGTGGGCGCGGGCGGCACCAGCCCGTTGGCGGCGTCAATCGGGATCGGCGGCAACTGCCGCTGATCCCCGACCACGACGACGTTGCGGGCACACGACATCGCCAGCCCGGCCAGCGGGAGGTTGAGCTGCGAGGCCTCATCGATGATGAGGTAGTCGAGCAGATGCCCGGCGGCGATGCTGCCCCGGAGCGAATGACAGGTGCTGAGCAGCGCCGGGTAGTCCCGGATGAACGCTCTGAACGTCTTACCCAGTCGATAGGAGTTCGCCTCGTAACGGGTACCCGAGGACTCCTGGTACCGCGTCGCGAGCTCGGCCGACAGGAACTGAACCGACAGCTGCTGATGCTGCTGGCAGAGCTGGTTGAAATCCGCTCGCTTGAGCTCGCCCTCGAGCCGGTTGATGTCCGACTTAAGCTCGGCGATGCGCTTCTTGTAGTACTCCAGTTGCAGTCGGAGCACGACGTCGGTGTCAGTCGGGTCAAGCGCCCGCACTGACCCGTACCTGAAGTACTTCCTTATCCGCCGTAGCGGCCCCGGCCGCAGGCCGGCCAGCTCCGCCTCGCTCTCGGCCAGGTAGTCGAGAATCTGGCCGGCCGAGCGGTTCAGCAGCGTAAGACCTTCCAGATCGGGGAGCTCATCCCGGCGCAGATGCTCGTCAAAGTGCCGCAACTCCAGTTGGTAGGCGTCGAGTTCCTGCCGTCGCTCGGCGCGGGTGCGCTCGGCGCTCTGCAGCCCGCGCAGGCGTCGGTCCAGTTCAGTCAGCTGCCCCGGGTCCGGCCGTTCCTGCGGGTGGGCCAGCAACTGCGCGACCTGGCTGTTACGGGCGGCCTGCCCCGCGAAAAATGCCTCGCGCTTTTCCTTACGCCCGAGGTTCGCGATCATATGCGCGAAGCCAAGCTCATCGAGTTTGTCCCGGACATTGTCGACGGCGGTGTTGCCGAACGAGACAATGCCGACCGTCTTGTGCTGCACCGCGACGATGTTGGCGATCAGGTTCAGGATCGTCTCGGTCTTCCCGGTCCCCGGCGGTCCCTCGATGACCGACATCGAACTGGTCAGCGCCTTCTCCACCGCCGCGCGCTGGCTGAGGTTGCAGCGAAACGGAAAAATGGGACTGATGTCCAGGGCCCGCGACTCGATCGGCGTACCGTTCAGGAAAGCTGTGAGCACGCTCTCCGGGTGGACGAAGTCGAGCGTGTCGTATCCGCGTCGCAGCGGATCGTCCCGGGGAAGCCCGGATACGACGGCGCCCCAGTAGCGCAGCGGACCGGCAACCTTCTGAGACTGAGTTGCAGAAGTGACGACGCGGACCCGAGAAGCCGGGTAGGTGCTATAACCTTCGCCGGCCTGCTTGCTGTAGAAGACTCGAGACCATCCCGTATCGGCGCTGGGGAAGGTCAGGACTTCGGTCGCAGTTCTCCAGATGTTCCCGTCTACTTCTGCGCATTCGCCTTCCGCCAGTGCTCTCCGTTGAGGATGACGGAGAATCATCACCCGATCCCGCGCGAACGGATAGCGTATCTCACTATTGGTGAATACGATTTCGACTTGCTGGCCCGTGGTCCGTATCTCCGCTACGTCTTTCGCCTCAAACTGATTGGTCACGCGATTGCGGATCAGAACCGCCATATTCCGGGGATTGACCACGCCACCGCCTCGGTCGACACTCATCGTAATTGTACGAGCGCAAACCGTGACACACAAGAAATTGATCGTGGATAGGGGGCAACTGCGCGATCCCATATGTCTCATTGGAATCGGTGTCACCACTACTACCCGCGTACCGCATGTTCGCCGTGATGATCGCGAAGCATTTTATTATCGCGAAGGATTTATGTGCCTATAGGACAATTATCCTACGTGATAATAAAAGCCTTCCTGATCATGGGGGACGGAAGGAGGCGACCCTGTGACGCCGCACGGTTTGCGCGGCTGCTGTGACCGGAGAGCCTCGGATCGCGGCGCTCACGGCGGCTCCGCTAAGGGTGGGGGAGCAGTTCCGCCAGCTGTCCGGCCGACATCGACGGCGTGGCGCTGAGCGGGCCGGGCGCGCGCAGGCCGGCCAGGTGGATGTCGAGGAAGCGCTGCCAGGTGCCCGGCGCGACCTCGTCGGCGGTCTCGGTCAGCCCGCGCATCCCCCAGACCAGCGACATCACGTCGCCGACGGTCACGCCCGGGTTGAGCGTGCCGGCGGCCAGCGCGCGGCTGGTGAGCTCCTGGACCGCGGCGCGGATCTCGCGGGCGTCGGCGCTGTCGGAACTCCGCTCGAGCAGCAGGTGCGCGTACTTGGCGTGCGCGGCGAACAGCGCCCCGAGCCCGCGCAGGAACCGCTCGAGACCCTCGCCGCCCGGGCGCGCGAGCGCCAGCCTGGCCTCGGCCAGCGCCTCGGCCATGGACAGCCGGACGAGCTCGTCGATCAGCGCGTCCTTGTTGGCGAAGCGCCGGTACACGGTGCCCACGCCGACCCCGGCCCGGGCCGCGATCTCCTCCATGCTGGCGTCGGCGCCGGACTCGCCGAGCACCTCGCGGGCCGCGTTGAGGACCCGGTGGTAGTTGCGGACCGCGTCCCGCCGCCCCGGTGGGGACGAGATCCCGGCCGGGTCACTGGTCACCGGCTCGCTGCCCACCGGCCCTCCCTCATTCGCCCCGCTCGCTGGTCACCGTCTCCCCGGCGGCGCTCTCGGCGGTCACCGCGTCACCGGCCATGGCCAGCGTACCGACGGCCGCCTTGTCGTTGGCCGCCCGGCCGGGCCTGCGCTGCGACGGGATGAGCGCGCCGGCCAGCGCCGCCACCACCAGGACGGCGGCCATAACGCCGAACCCGGTCGTGTAGCCCGATCCGGTCGGCAGCCCGGAAGGCTCCAGCTTGGCGGTCACGATGCTGGCCATCACGGCGGCGCCGATGCTGCCGCCGATCGTCCGGATGTTGGCGTTCATACCGGTGGCAGCGCCGGTCTGCTCGGCCGGGACGGCGGACACGACGTTGGCCGACATCGCCGAGAAGGCCAGCCCGAAGCCGACGCCGAGGATGCCGGTGGCGACGTAGATCTCCCACTCTTGCGAGTGCGCGAAGGCGAACATCGTCATCGACGCGCAGCCGATCAGGCAGCCCGCGACCACCAGCACCTTGCCGCCGTAGCGCCGGGTGAGCGAGCCGGCGTACAGGCCCGCCGCGAACATGGTGACCCCCGAGGGCAGCAGCATGAGGCCCGAGCTGGTGATGCTGGCGCCGAACCCGTAGCCGGCCGAGGACGGGGTCTGCACGAACTCGGGCAGGAACGCGAACATCGCGTACAGGCCGACGCCGATCAGCAGCGCGACCAGGTTGTTGGTCCACACCGCCGGCAGCCGCATCATCTTCATGTCGATCAGCGGGGAGGTCGCCCGCAGCTCGGACCAGACCCAGACGGCGGCGAGGACCACCGCTCCGGCCAGCATCCCTAGCACCGTGGCGGAGCCCCAGCCCCAGTCCGACGCCTCGCTCAGCGGCACCAGCAGGAGCACCAGCCAGCCGGACATCAGGACGGCTGGCAGCCAGCTGATCGTGCCCGGGCTCCGCACGGGGGACTGCGGGACGAGCAGCACCGCCGCGACGGTCGCGATCACCGTGACGATGGCCGGCAGCCAGAACAGCCAGCGCCAGTTGAGCGCGTTCACGATCGGCCCCGCCAGCACGATGCCGAGGCTGCCGCCGACCGCGAGCAGCGCCGCTAGGACGCCGACGGTCCCGGCCACCTTGTCGGCCGGGAACTCGTCGCGGATAATGCCGAAGCCCACCGGCAGCATCCCGCCCGCCAGCCCTTGAATCGCCCGCGCGATGATCATCACCGCGAGGTTGGGCGCCACCGCCGCCAGCACCGAGCCGACCGCGAGGGCGACCAGCGTGGCCACGAAGACCCACTTCTTGCCGTAGATGTCCCCGACCCGGCCCAGGATCGGGGTCATCACCGAGGCCGACAGCAAGTAGGCGGTGAGCACCCAGGTCACCGCGCTCTGCGAGGTGTGCAGCTCGGCCTGAATCGTGCTCAGGACCGGGATCACCATCGACTGCAGGAGCGAGAACGCGCCGATGCCGATCACCAGTGTCGCGAACGTCACCCGATAGTTCGATCGGCGCGCGATCTCCATGCCAGGCCCTCCAGTCAAACCGGAATCATTATTCCGGTACAGCATACCGTAGCGGAATAGGCATTCCGCTACCTGGCCTACTGATCTTCGGCTAGAAGCTGCGGCCGACGAGGCCGGCGGCCTGGGCGAGGAACTTGGAGCGGCGGGCGAAGGCCCGGGCGATGTCGCGCTCGGCAAGCCGCGCGGCGCGGGCCACGGCAGGCGCGGATGCTGCCTAATTCGACTAAGGGACATATTTCGTTCATATTCCGTTCATCTGTAGGTCGGCGGAGAGTTTCACGGGCTGCGTAACTTGAGCGGCGCGGGTGACGTGAGCTACCCGGCCGGACGTCGCACCGACCGGCAGCTTTTACGCGAGATGACGGGAATGCCAGTGTCTGAGAGCCGGACCCCATCGCTGGCCGGATCGCCTCACGAGGCGGCGCTGCCGCGACTCCGCAGGCGCGCCCTGCTGGTGTCGGGGATGGGATTCTTCACCGATGCCTACGACCTGTTCGTGATCGGCATCGTGTCCACCCTGCTGAAGACCCAGTGGCATCTCGGCACGGACCAGCTCGCGCTGCTCAATGCGGTCATGCTCGGGGCGGCCTTCCTGGGCGCGCTGGTGTTCGGCCGGGTCGCCGACATCATCGGCCGGACCCGGGTGTACTGGATGTCGGCCGCGCTGATGGTGATCGCGGCGGTCGGGTCAGCGCTGGCCCCGTCCCTGGCCGTCCTGATCGCGTTCCGGTTCCTGCTCGGCTTCGGCGTCGGCGGCGACTACCCGGTCAGCGCCGTCCTGATGAGCGAGTATGCCGACGGCAGGAACCGGGGGCGGATGGTCGGGCTGGTCTTCTCCGCCCAGGCGGTCGGGCTCATCGTCGGCCCGGTGATCGCGCTCGCCTTGCTCGGCGGCGGCGTCGGCCCGGCCCTCACCTGGCGGCTCCTGCTCGGCCTGGGCGCGATCCCCGCGGCCGCAGCCGTCTGGCTGCGCCGCAAGATGCCCGAGCCTCCGCGCTACCAGGCCCGGGTCGGCCGCAAACCGGAGACCGAGACAAGCGCGCCCGCCCAGGGCGCCGCTGGCCTGCGGTCATTCCTGGCCAGCCGCAGACTCCTGGTTCTGCTCGCCGGGACGGCAGGCTGCTGGTTCCTGCTCGACTACGCCTACTACGGCAACACGATCTCCACCCCGCAGATCATCGCCCTCATCACGCCGCACGCCTCCCAGACCACGACGATCGCCACCCAGCTCGCGATTTTCGCCGTAGCCGCGGTGCCCGGCTACGCGCTCGCGGTCTGGCGGATGGACCGGATCGGCCACCGCAGACTACAGCTCGTCGGCTTCATCATGATGGGCGCCTGCTTCGCCGTGATCGGCCTCGTCCCCGGCATGACCACAGCGGTGGTCCCCTTCCTGCTGGCCTACGGCATCAGCTACTTCTTCACCGAGTTCGGCCCGAACGTCACGACCTTCGTCCTGCCCGGCGAACTGTTCCCCACCCGGTTCCGTGCCACCGGGCACGGCATCTCGGCCGGTGTCGGGAAACTGGGCGCGTTCATCGGCGTGTTCCTCTTCCCCGTCCTCCAGCACTCGCTCGGGCTGCGCGGCACGCTCCTGCTCACCGCCGGCATATCGGTCCTCGGCGCGTTGCTGACCCTCGTCCTGCCTGAGCCCGCGGGCCGCAGCCTGGAGGAAATATCGGGCGAGGCCGACGTCATCGCCGCGGCCGAGGACGCGATCCGCGATGCCGAAGAGCCGGCTCCCGTCACGTTGTTAGCGGGCCGGGCTCATCGACTCGACGTCGTGGCTACTCTCACCGCTCGTCCCTCGGGTGCCGAGACCTGGAGCGACAGGTCGGCTATCCGCGGACATCCAGAGCGTCTTCGTCATGCCGGAGGAGCGAGGCCAGGGGATCGGCTCGGCCCTCGTGGAGGCCGCCACGGAGCATGCGACGCGCCTCGGCTCCCTTCGCGTGACGGTCCACTCCGGTCGCAAGGCAGTGCCGGTGTACGAACGGCTGGGTTTCGCGTCGTCCCGACAACTCCTGCAGCGATCTGAACGACGAACGGCTCCTAGCGGAAGCCCGTGACACAGCGATGCTACGGGAAGCGCAACGTTCTCGAAATGCCAAAAAGAGGTCATCGGGAACTCAGGGCAAGCGCAGATCGTCAGTCATCGAGGGCCTGATAGGCCGTGGTCGAGAAGTCGCCGAGGAGGACGGGGCCCAGGTGCGAGGTGAATGCGTGCTGGGTGAGCAGGATCAGCGTCAGGTTCTCGGTCGGGTCGTTGGCCCAGGTGGTGCCCAGCCCGCCGTTCCAGCCGTAGGTCCCCGCCGAGTGGTAGACCTGCGTCCGGCGGGTCACCACCGACACGCCGAACCCCCAGCCCATGGCGTCGAAGTCGCCCGGCGCGATCCCGGAGACCGCCTTCACCGCGGCCGGCAGCTGGTCGGACGTCATCAGCGTGACCGACGGCCGCGACAGGATCCTGACCCCGCGGTGAACGCCGCCGCCCATCAGCATCGACGCGAACGCGAAGTAATCGGGGGCGGTGGAGACCAGCCCGCCCGCGCCGGACGGGAACGCCGGGGGAGTGGCCCACTGCCCGTCGGGCGGGTCGTAGACGACGACCGCGCCGCTGTCGTCCCTGGTGTACTGGGGCGGCAGCCGGTCGATCGCGTCCGGCGGAACCCAGAACCCGGTGTCGGTCATCCCCAGCGGCGCGAAGATCCGTTCCTGCAGGAAGTCCCCGAACGGCTGGCCGGCGGCCCGCGCGACCAGCACCCCGAGGATGTCCGAGCCGGTGTTGTAGAGCCACCGGGCGCCCGGCTGGTGAGCAAGCGGCAGCTCGCCCAGCCGGCGCATCCACTCGTCCGGCTCGGCGACCGCGGTCGGCTGGGGCATGCCGCCCCGCAGCGTGTTGAGCGCGTCCATGAACGGCACCGACCCCGGCGGTCCGAACATGCCGTGCCCGAAGCCGATCCCGGCCTGGAACGTCAGCAGGTCCCGCAGCGTGATCGGCCGCTCGGCGGGCACGGTGTCGTCGAGCGGGCCGTCCACCCGGATCAGCACCCGCCGGGAGGCGAGCTCGGGCAGGAACTCGTCGACCGGGTCGTCGAGCCGGAGCGCGCACTCCTCCACCAGGATGAGCGCGGCGACGGCGGCGACCGGCTTCGACATCGAGGCGATGCGGAAGATTGTGTCCGGCTCGGCCCCGCCCGCCGTCTCCAGGTGCGTCTCGCCGCCGCGCGACAGCAGCGCCACCACCTCGGCCGAATCCCCGCGCTGGACCGCCCCCGTCAGCAGGTCGGCCACCCGGCCCAGTCGCGACTTCGAGAACCCGCCCATCGCAGCACCCCCTTTTCGTTGAAGAGAACGCTACTGCTCCTGCTCGTCGACCACCACGATGTCCGACTCGGCCAGCGCGGACCGGAGCTCGCCGATGGTGAAGGTCTCCTCGGGCACCAGCACCCCGGCCGGCCCGGAGCCGGCCTGCAAGCCGGCCGCCAGCGACCGGCCGAACAGCACCGTGCCCGCCGCCGCCGACCGGTAGTCGCCCCGGCAGCGCAGGGTCCGCGCGGCCAGGCAGGCGCCCCGGCGGCGGACCGCGACCCAGTGCGCGACCGGCTCGGCCCCGGCCGCACCCGCGGCCGAGCCGGTCGCGCTGGCGAAGGCGGACCGCGGCAGCCGGGCGATGATCCCGGCCGAGTTGAACGCGAGCAGGGCGCTGTGCACCCGGTGCTCGCTGATGCAGAGGTACGGGCTGACCGCCCGGCCGTCCGCCACCGCCCCGAGCCAGCCGTTGTCGGCCTCGGCGAAGCCGACGCAGCGGCGCCGTCCGAACGGCTCCGGCAGCGGCACCACGGTGGTCTGATGCCGAGACTCAGTCGTCAGCGCCCGGTGCGCGAACCGGCTGCCGGCCGGCCCGACCGCGCTCTTGGCCGAGACGGTGAAGACGAGCTCGACCTCGTCCGCCTCCGGATGACGGGCGAGCAGGTCGGCGGCGAGGAGGTTGGTCAGGCCGGGGGCGATGCCCGCGTTCATCAGCACCGTCCCGCGCGGCTCGCCCGCCACCCGGCGCAGCCGCGCTACCGCTCGCGCGGCCATCGCCGACACGTTAATGAGCACCCCGCCGCGCGTCAGCACCATCCGCTCGGCTACCAGCCGCTCGTCGGGCACGGTGCTGACGATGAGGTCGATGTCGTCAACCGCCCGCTCGAGGGTGTCAGGCTGGTCGAGGTCCACCCGCCGGAAGTCGGCCCCGGGGTCGGGCCGCCGGCCGGCCCTGATGCTGGTCCAGCCCGCCGCGCCGAACGCCCCCGCGATCGCCGTCCCGAGCACCCCCTGACCGCCGAGCACGAGCACCCGGCCGGCGCTCGGCGCGCTGTCGTCCGGCATCGTCCCCCCTCGCGATCGACGTTGAGCTATACGGCTAGGCTATGAATAATGGCCTGGATAGGAAGATCCAATTGACGACCGGTACTCAGACCAATTACGCAGACGACGAATTCCCCGCCGACCTGCTGGTGGAGCTCGACCGTTCCCGCCCCCGGACCCTCCGCGCCCAGCTCGAGCGCGGCCTGCGCCAGGCCATCGCCCGCAAGACGCTCGCACCCGGTACCGTGCTGCCGCCGTCGCGGGTCCTCGCGGCCGAGCTCGGCCTGTCCCGCTCGCTCGTCGTCGGCGCCTACGAGCAGCTCGTCATCGAGGGCTACCTGGAGGCCCGCCAGGGCTCCGGCACCCGGGTCAGGGCGCCCGGCTTCGACACCCGCCAGGCGTCGGCCGGGCCGGGCGACTCGCCCTACTGGCCGCTGCCGCTCGGCCACGACGGCAAGATCTCCAGGAGCGGGCTGCCCGATCCGGCCCTGTTCCCGCGCAACGAGTGGCTCCGGCACTACCGCGAGGCGCTCCAGGACCTGCCCGACATGCAGCTGCTCTACCCGCCGCCGCGCGGCGAGCTCGAGCTCCGGGCCGCGCTTACCGCCTACCTCGGCCGCGTCCGCGGCGTCCGCGCCACCCCCGACCAGGTGGTGATCTGCGGCGGCTTCTCGCAGGGCCTGATGCTGCTGTGCCGGGCGCTGGGCCGGCGCGGCGTCACCCGCATCGCCGTCGAAGACCCGTGCTTCCTGTTCCACCGCCGGATCATCGAGGCGGCCGGGCTCGAGTGGGTCCCGGTCCCGGTCGACGACGAGGGCATCCAGACGTCCCTGCTGGCCGGCCTTGACGTGTCGGCGGTGCTGCTGTCGCCCGCCCACTCCTACCCGAGCGGGGTCGCGCTCTCGGCCGACCGGCGGGTCTCGCTGCTGGAGTGGGCGCGCAGATCCGGGGCGCTGGTGATCGAGGACGACTACGACGCCGAGCTCCGCTACGACCGGCTGCCGGTGGGCGCGCTGCAGGGCCTCGACCCCGACCGCGTCGTCTACGGCGGCAGCGCCAGCAAGGTCCTCAGCCCCGCCCTGCGGCTCGGCTGGCTGGTCGCCCCGCCCGAGCTGGCGGGCGAGATCATCCGGGTCCGGCTGCTTGAGGACTTCGCGGCCGAGGCGCTCGGGCAGCTCACCCTCGCCCGCTTCCTCGACAGCGGCGGCTTCGCCCGGCACCTGCGCCGGGTCCGCCCCATCTACCGCACCCGCCGCGACCGCGTGCTGGCGGTGCTCGACCGGCACCTGCCGGAGGTGCGGCCGAGCGGCGACTCGGCCGGGCTCCACCTGCTGCTGCGGCTGCCCGACGGGCACGACCCCGACCAGGTCGCGACGCTCGCGGCCAAGCACGACGTGCAGCTCGAGAACGCGACCTGGCACTGGGCCGAGCGCTGCTCCGCGCCCCCGGCGCTGCTGGTCGGCTACGGCGCGCAGCGCGAGCACGCGCTGGCGCACGGCATCGAGGCACTCGCGGCCGAGCCGTGGTGAGTCGCCCCGGTCGTTGAGCTCGGTCGACTAGCCTGTCCGGTATGCCGGTATTGACGGTACTGCAGCATCTCTGGGACCGGGTGACGGGCACGCAGCCCGCGCCGCCGGACTGGCTCGTCGCCGTGAGCGGGGTCGTCGCGCTGATCGCGGTGGTCAACGGCTGGTTCTGGCACCTGACCAGGAACGCGATCACGATCGCGCACGAGGGCGGGCACGCCCTCGTCTCGGTGCTGGCCGGGCGGCGGCTGCAGGGGATACGGCTGCACTCCGACACCTCGGGCGAGACCCGGTCCCGCGGCAGGCCGGACGGGCCCGGGCTGGTGCTGACCACGATGGCCGGGTACGTGACCCCGCCGCTGCTCGGGGCCGGGGCCGCCTGCCTGCTGGCCGTCCACCATGTCGTCCTGCTCCTGTGGCTGCTGCTGGTGCTGCTGGCGGCGACGCTGCTGGTGATCCGCAACGCCTACGGCGCGCTGGCGGTGCTGGTCACGGCGGCGGCCGTGGTCGCGGTGACGTGGCTGGCGACGGCGCGGGTGCAGGCCGGCTTCGGGTACGCGGCGGCCTGGTTCCTGCTGCTTGGCGGGGTGCGGCCGATCGTCGAACTGCAGCGCTCCCGCCGCCGCGGGCGGCGGTCCCGCGGCCGGCCGGTCCGGCCCGGCGCCGTCGTCTGGCAGGGCCGCGCCCCCGAGTCCGACGCCGACCAGCTGGCCGGGCTGACGAGCGTGCCCGGCGGCGTCTGGGTCGGCCTGTTCCTGCTGGTCGCGTTCGCGGCCCTCGCGCTCGGGGCGTGGCTGCTGGTCCCCGGCCCGCTCCAGCTGCCGCGAATGCACTGAAAAATCAACCCCGTTTTATCGAACGGTCCGTTGCTTCGCCTGGTCGGCCGACGACACGCGACACGATCCAATCGCATGGCGAATCGAACGCGCCGGGCATGCGACAATTAATGCAAACATGTAAGCGAAACGATCTCAGCTTTTCACGCCCGCGGATTGCCGCGCCGGCGCCAGACGTCACGGTAGAGTCGGGGTTGCCGATGGCGGGAAGCTCGGGAAGGAGACGCGCCGGTCATGCTTGAGGAAGTGCGCATCACCGGGCTCGGAGTCATCGAGGACGCGCTGCTCGAGCTCTCGCCCGGATTCACCGCGCTCACCGGCGAGACCGGCGCGGGCAAGACGATGGTGGTGACCGGCCTCGGCCTGCTCTTCGGCGGCCGCGCCGACCCGGCCCGGGTGCGGCCGGGGGCGCAGCGCGCCTCGGTCGAGGGACGCCTGCGGACCGATCCCAGCGGCAAGGTCGCGCAGCAGGTCGAGGAGGCCGGCGGCGACCTCGACGAGGACGGCACGCTGGTGCTGACCAGGTCGGTGTCGGGGGAGGGGCGGTCGCGCGCGTTCGCCGGCGGCCGCTCGGTGCCGGTCTCGCTGCTCACCTACCTGGCCGACGACCTCGTCGCCGTGCACGGCCAGTCCGACCAGCAGCAGCTGCTGAAGCCCGGACGCCAGCGGGAATCGCTCGACAAGTTCGCGGGCGCGGTGCTGGCCGAGGTCCTCGCGGACTACCAACGCGCTTACAACGGGCACCGCAAGGCGAAGGCCGAGCTGACCGAGATCACCACCCAGGCCCGCGCCCGCGCCGAGCAGGCGGCCGAGCTCCGGGCCGGGCTGACCGAGATCGAGAAGCTCAACCCGGTCGCGGGCGAGGCTGCGGCCCTCCGGGCCGAGGAAGAGCGGCTGGCCAACGCCGACGCGCTGCACGCCGCCGCCACCACCGCCCACGAGGCGCTGCTCGGCGACCCGACCGCGGCCAGCGAGGGCGCCGACGCGGTGACCCTGCTCAGCCAGGCCAGGCGGGCGCTGGACGCGGTCCGCCGCCACGACGCCGAGATCGACGGGGTGGCCGAGCGGCTGTCGGAGGCGACCTACCTGCTGTCGGAGGTGGCCGGCGAGCTCGCGTCCTATGTGCAGTCACTGGACGCCGACCCGGCCCGGCTGGCCGCCGTGCAGGAGCGCCGGGCCGCCCTCAGCCGCATCATCCGCCTGTACGGACCGGGCGGCGTCTCCGCGCACATCAACGGCGCCCCCGCCCCCATCGATCCGGGCGACTGGGTTAAAGACGACGACGCCGAGCCGGCCCGGGAGCCGGACGAGATCGACGTCGTGCTCGACTGGGGCCGCCGCGCGGCCGGCCGGGTCGGCGAGCTCGACAACGACGACGAGCGGATCGCCGCCCTCACCGCCGAGGAGGCGGAGCTGGCGGCGCACGTGGCCGAGCTGGCCGCCCGGCTGACCCAGCTCAGGACCGACGCGGGGGAGCGGTTCGCGGCCGACGTGACCGCCGAGCTGACCGCGCTGGCGATGCCCCACGCGCGGATCTCGGTCGTGCTCACCCCGCTCGACGAGCCCGGCCCGCACGGCATCGACGACGTCGAGATCCGGCTCGCCTCCAACCCCGGCGCCCCGTCGCTCGCGCTGCACAAGGGCGCCTCCGGCGGCGAGCTGTCCCGGGTGATGCTCGCGATCGAGGTCGTCTTCGCCGGCGCCGACCCGGTCCCCACGTTCGTGTTCGACGAGGTGGACGCAGGCGTCGGCGGCAAGGCCGCGGTCGAGATCGGCCGCCGGCTGGCCAAGCTCGCCCGGCTCGCCCAGGTCATTGTCGTCACCCATCTGCCCCAGGTGGCCGCGTTCGCCGACAACCACCTGGTGGTCGCCAAGTCCAGCGACGGCTCGATCACCAGCACCAGCGTGATCCGGCTGGACCACGAGGCCCGCGTTCGCGAGCTGTCGCGCATGCTCGCGGGCATGGAGGGATCCGAGTTCGGCCAGGCCCACGCGGCCGAGCTACTGGCCATGGCGGCCGACCAGGCCGCCCGCCCCTAGCGCGGTGATCACCCAGGATCAGGCGGCGGCGATCGCCTTCCACGTCTGCGGCGTCCCGCCGGGCGACCCCAAGCGCGGCTGGGACCTGACCGAGTTCGAGGCCGGCTGGCTGATCACCGAGCGAGCCAAGCCCGGACGCCGCGACGCCCCCACCCGCGTGATCGAGCGCGACTCCGGCCGCGTGATGACCTTCCCCACCTCGATCCCCCCGTCCCGCATCACCGCCGATTACCAGGCAGTCCAGCCCCACGGAACCCCCGCCGACCGCTGACCCTCAATCCCCCTGTCGCCCACGCCGTCGACCCCCCGCCGCGATCATCAGGTCGGCCTGCCGCGGGGTGACCCCGGTCTTCTCCATCCCGAATCGGGCCAGGTCGTGCCGCGGCCCGCCGCTCGTGGTCAGCAGGAGCCCGGTGAGCCGGCTGATAGCGGCGCTGGAGCGGGAGGTCGGCGGCGCGCTGTTTGACCGGACCACCCGCCGGGTCCGGCTCGCTCCCCTCGGCGTGCGCCTGGGCGATGGCTGGCGGCCAGCCCACCAGCAGCTGGTGGCCGCCCTCGATGACGCCCGCACGGCCGTCCGGCAGCCCGAGGGGACACTGTGCATCGGCTTCACGCTGACCACCGGCGGGACCGCGCTGACCCGCCTGGTAGTGCAGGACGTGCTCGAAGGAGTCGAAAGGCTCGGCGCCGGCGTCGGGGAACAGCTCGAGGGAGCGGTAGGTGACGGTGATCGCGTCCGCGTGCCCCGAGGCGGCGATCGCCTGGTCGATGCGGGGCTTGGCCAGGTAGCAGGCGGGGCAGGCGAAGCCCGTCCCAGATGTCGATGTGCAGCATCGCCGGGTCGCCTTACCCGGCCAGGGCGGCGGCGATCGCGTCCGCTACCGGGGTGGTGGGCGGCCGGCCAGGCGGGATAGGTCGCCGGTGGTGAGGGCGAGCTCCCCGGCGGCAATGGAGGCGTCGATGCCGGCCATGAGGTGCGGGAGCGGGTCGGGCAGCCCGGCGCCGGACAGCATTGCCGCGTACACCTCGCCGGTGACGGCATGGTAGGGAACGTGCCGCCCGGACTGCGTGCTGACCTCGGCGGCGAACTCGGCGAAGCTCCACGCGGTGTCGCCGGATAGCTCGTAGACGGTGTCCTCGTGGCCGCCGGAGGCCAGGACGGCGGCGGCCGCTGCGGCGTAGTCGGCGCGTGATGCCGAGGCGAGCCGGCCGTCGCCTGCGGCGCGGACCAGCGCGCCGCGCTCCAGCGCGGCCGGGATGTTCATCGTGGCCATCTCGTGGTACAGGCCGTTGCGCAGCAGACTGTACGGGACCCCGGAGGCGCGGATGACGTCCTCGGTGGCGCGATGGTCGTCGTTGACCGGGCCGCCCTGGAGGCCGAGGACGCTGGTGTAGGCGAACAGCGCGACGCCTGCCTTGACGGCGGCGCCGAGGACCGCCTTGTGCTGGGCGACCCGGTCCAGGTGCATCTCGCTACCCGAGATCAGCAGCACCCGGTCGCCGGCCCGCAGCAGCCCGTCGAACGACTCCGGGGAGTTGTAGTCCGCGACGGCGAGGGCGACTCCCCGGGCGGCGAGGTCGCCGGCCTTGGCGGGATCACGGACCACCGCGGTGACCTCGGAGGCCGGGACGGTGGCGAGCAGATGACCGATGACCAGGCGGCCGAGCTGGCCGCTGGCGCCGGTGACAATGACGCTCACGTGGGAACTCCTAATTTGAGGTACCATCAATTTATCTGGACAGTGGCGAGCCTAGCTTAAGTTGATGGCATGTCAAGATAATGGGGTTGCCTGCATGAGCAGCGGAGAGGGACTGGCCGGGGAACGGCCCCTGCGCGCGGACGCGCGCCGTAACGTAGAGAAAGTGATGGAGGCTGCGGCGGAGGCCTTCGCCCGGGACGGGCTTGACGTTCCCCTGGAGGACATCGCCCGCAGCGCCGGCGTGCGCGCGGGCACCATCTACAACCGCTTCGGCGGCAGGGAGGGGCTGCTCGACGCGGTGGTCGCGGACGTCGCGGCCGGCTGGCTGCGAGCGGTCATCGACCGCGCCGCCGGGCAGGGCACGGCATGGGGCCGGTTCGCCGCCTTCGTGCAGGGGATGTGCGAGGAGCAGGCCGCGGACCCCGTCTTCAACGACGTCTTCTCCCGCCGCTACCCGGACGCGCCCGACCTGCGGGCGGTCTGCGACCAGTCACTGGCCTTCGGCGCCGAGCTCATCCGCGACGCCCAGTCCTGCGGCACGCTCCGGACCGGCTTCTCCGCCGGCGACCTCGCGCGCATTTTCTCGGTCAACGCCTACCTCGTCCGCGACCGCCCGGCAGGAGACGACGGCTGGCGCCGCACCCTCCAGTTCACTCTCGACGGACTTCGCGCCCAGCCTGACAGCACCACAGAGTGACGCGGGATGCCCGCCCGGACGCGGCCAGGCACTCCGGGTTCGCGCTGGGACCAGGTACGTCCAGACGGGACCGTTCGAGATGATGGGTTTGACTTATTTTTCCTGCGCGAGGGTGAGCGTGTAAAACGTATTGTCCCCGGTGCGGAAATAGTGGGCGAACGGCTCGGCGGGCACGAAGCCGCGACTGACGTACATCGCCCGCGCCGCCGTGAAGCCCGGCGTGGTCCCGGTCTCGAGCGACACCCGCTGGTATCCCCGCGACCGCGCCTCAGAAAGCAGGTGGTCGAGCACTGCCCGCCCCACGCCGCGCCCCCGGGCCTCGGCGGCGGTGTGCATCGACTTGATCTCTGCGTGCCCTGGGTCGAGCTCCTTGATCGCCCCCATGCCGAGGACCGTGCCGTCCGTGTCGCGATAGGTGAAGAACGCGACGCCCGGCTGGGCCAGCGCATCGACGTCGAGCGCGAAGCTGTGCTCCGGCGGCGTTTCCGACAGGCAGAACGTCAGATGTCGTTCAAGCAGCGCCCGTACGTCCGCCTTGCGCGGGTCGTCCACGGCGATCTCAGTGGCAGTAGTCACCGCAGAAGTGTAGTAAACCGCCCGTGGTGGACGTAAAGTCGCAGCCGATGGCCGATGGCACCCTGCTGCGGGCACCCTGATGGCAGCCGAACTAGCCGAGCAGCCCGAGGTCCTCGGCCGCCTCGTCGCCCGCCACACCGCCGACCGCGAGCAGGTGCGGGCCGTGCTGCCGAGCGCGCACGCGGGGACCGTTCTGCTCGCCCGAGGGTCGCCGGACAGCGTGGCCGTCTGCGGTCGTTACCTGATCGAGATGGCCTCCGGCCGGCCCGCCGGGCTGGCCGCGCCCAGCGTGCACCAGATACCAGGCCGACGTCGACTACACCGGCTACCTCAGGGCGTCCCGTTCGCGGTCTGCGGATCCGGCCCGAACGCGGAGCTTCCGCTGCCCGCCGGGCTCAGCGAGATCACCGCGCCGATCCTCGCCACCGTCCGCGGTCAGCAGTTCGCCCTCGCGTCGTCGCTGCGCCGGGGCCTGAACCCCGACGCGCCGGCTGGCCTGTCCAAGGTCACCGCGACGCACTAGTCCCGTCGTGTCCGATGGCCGCTCGTCACATCGCCGCGTGGCCGAGGGGACCGGAGGTGAGCTGGTTCCACGCCAGCGACGCCCCCTCGGCCAGGCAGCCGTCGACCACCACGTCCGAGCCGAGCGCGCTGACCTTCACCTCCGGCCGCACCGGAGTCATGTCGCTCAGCGCCGACGTCACCGTCGCGGCGAAGCCGGGCGCCTGGCCGATTCCGCCCCCGAGCACGATCAGCTCGGGGTCGACCACGGTGATCACGCAGCAGATGGCCCGGGCGACCAGCCTGGCTTCCGCCGCGACGACCGCGACCGCCCGCTCGTCGCCGCGGGCGGCGGCGGCGAACACGCTGCGGGCCGACACCGCCCCCCGCATCCCGGCGGTGCGGGCGGCGCGGACGATGCCGGACGCGGCCGCGGCGGCCTCGAGCGGCCCCCGGCGCCTCGCCTCGCTGGACTCCTCGTCGGACAGCGGCATGAACGCGATCTCGCCCGCGACCCCGTGCACGCCGCGGTGCAGCCGGCCGCCGAGCACCAGCCCCATGCCGATGCCGGTGCCGACGTGCACGAAGGCGAAGCTCTCGCGGTCGCGCCCGTAGCCGTGGGTCCGCTCGGCCAGCGCCGCCGCGTCAACGTCGTTCTCAAGCGCCAGCGACGACCCGAACGCCTCGCGCAGGCCCACCAGCGCGGCCGGCCGGTCCCAGCCGGCCAGCCCCCCGGTCAGCGCGATCGCGTTGCGCTTCGGATCGTAGACGCCGGGAGTGCCGATCACGGTCTGCGTCACCGCCCGCCTGGACGTGCCCGCCCGGGCGCACAGGTCGTCCGCCAGCTCGACCAGCTCGGCCAGGCGGCCGCGGACGCTGGTCGCCCCGACCTTGCGGGAGTCCCTGATCCTGACCTCCCCGGCGAGGTCGGCGACGGCGCCGCGCAGGTACTTCAGGCCGATGTCGAGGCCGAGCACGAACCCGGCCTCCGGCCTGACCTCGTACAGCTGGGCCGTGCGTCCGGGAACCCCGGTGCGCTGGCCCGCGATCCGCACCAGCCCGGCCCGCTCGACGTTCGCCAGCGCCAGCGACACCGTCGGCTTGGACAGCCCGGAGATGCGGGCCAGGTCGGCCCGCGAGCACGGCCCGAACGCGCGAATGTGGCCGAGCAGCAGCTGCTCATTCATCGCTCTGATGAGCGGGGGTCGCGCCGCCGACAGCTCGGTCGTCACAGTCGCCTCCGTTACATGACGGTAACCGCCAAGGACCTTGCGTCCCGGGTTAGTTAGGTTACTATCCTAACAACCTGCGAAATGGTAGATATACATGGACTTCCTCCCAATGAGGTCACAGCCTAGCGAGACCTCCCCGCCGCCCCCGGTCGTGCTTGGCATCGACTACGGCGGCACCAAGATCGCGACTGCGGTCTGCGACCTGTCGGGCCGGCGGCTGGCGACGCGCGTCATCGACGCCGAGCCCGAAGGCGGCGCCCGCGCGGCCTTCGACCGCGGTGTCCGCGCCGCCCGGGCCCTGCTGGCCGAGACCGCGATCGACCGGCCGCTGGCCGGCGTGGGCGTCTCCACGTTCGGCATCCCGTCAGAAGACGGCGTGGCGCTCGCCCCCGCCATCGACGGCTGGGAGGACCTCGCGATGGGGCGCGATCTGCGCGAGGCGTTCGAAGGGACGCCGGTCACGATGGCGACCGACGTCAAGGCGGCCGCGCTGGCCGAGGCGCGCTGGGGGGCGCTGGCCGGCGTCGACCCCGGGGTGTACTTGAACCTCGGCACCGGGCTGGCGGCGGCGATCGTCGCCGGCGGCCGGGTGCTGGCGGGCGCGAACGGGGCGGCCGGGGAGATCGGCTACAACCTCCGGCGGCTATCCGACGTCGGTTACGCCGGCTACGTGCCGCTGGAGGAGGCGGTCAGCGGCCGGGCGCTGGCCCGGCTGGCCGGGCGGCCCGCCGCCGAGGCGTTCGCGGCCGAGGAGGGCACCTCGCTCGCGGCCGTGGCCGACACGTTCATCACCGAGCTCGCCTTCCACGTGGTGAACCTCGCCATCTGCATCGACCCGGTCAGGATCGCCGTCGGCGGCGGCATGACCAGATCCTGGGGCCGGATCCGGCCGCAGCTCGATGCGGCCCTTAACTCGGCCGCTCCCTACCGGCCCGAGCTGGTACTGGCCGACTTCCCCTTCGACGCGCCCCTGATGGGGGCGCTCGCACTAGCCGTGGACGCAATTGAAGCAGCTCAGGCGGACGACGGTGTCACGCACAACATGCACACACGCGAAGGACTAACGCTATGAGACGACTCATCAAGGCAGGGACGATGCTCGCCGCGGTCACGCTCGCCGGGGCGCTGGCCGCCTGCTCGGCAGGCGCGGGCTCAGGCGGGTCAAGCGGCGGCGGCACCGCCGCCAAGACCGCCACCCTGACGATCTCGAACGAGAACGGCGCCCTCTGGACCTGCGACTTCAGCCCGTTCAACGGCTCCGACACGCTGCTGTCGGTCGGGTTCGTCTACGAGACGCTCGACTACGTCAACCCGCTGCAGGACGGCAAGGTCACGCCCATGCTCGCGTCCTCCTACAGCTGGGGCGCGGGGGACAAGTCGCTCACGTTCACAATCCGCTCGGGCGTCAAGTTCAGCAACGGCACCCCGCTGACCGCCAACGACGTGGCGTACACGTTCAACCTGCTCAAGAAGTACCCGGCCCTCGACCTCCCCGGCGTCTGGTCGGTCCTGTCCAGCGTCACCGCGACCGGCACCGACCAGGTCACGATGGACTTCAGCGCCCCCGCCGTGCCGTGGTTCTACTACATCGCCGACCAGGTGCCGATCGTGTCCCAGGCCATCTGGTCGAAGGTCGCCAACCCGGTCGCCTACCCCGACACCCACCCGGTCGGCACCGGCCCCTACGAGGTGAACCCCTGCACCTCCGCCAACATCACCTACACCGCCAACCCGAACTACTGGCAGGCCGGCGAGCCGAAGGTCAAGAAGATCGAGTACCCGGCGTTCACCAGCAACAACACCGCCAACGACGAGCTCGCCAACGGCCAGGCCCAGTGGGGAGCGCAGTACATCCCGAGCATCGGGTCGTTCTACACCGCGAAGAGCCCGGACTTCCACTACTGGTTCCCGCCGACGGTGAACGTGTCGATCGTGCCGAACCTGACCAACCCGCTGCTGAGCAACCCGAAGGTGCGCCAGGCCATCTCGTACGCGATCAACCGGTCGCGGGTCTCCTCCCTCGGCGAGTCCGGCTACGAGCCCCCGGCCAACCAGACCGGCATCGTCACCCCGACGTTCTCCAGCACCGAGGACAGCTCGCTGGTCGCGCAGATCGGCAACTCGTACGACCCGGCCAAGGCGAAGTCGCTCCTGGAGCAGGCCGGCTACAAGATGAACTCGGCCGGCGTCATGACCAACGCCAAGGGCCAGCAGCTCTCGTTCACGGTCATCAACATCGGCGACTACTCCGACTGGGTCGCGGACATGCAGGTCATCGCCCAGGACCTCAAGGCCGTCGGGATCATCGTGACCCCGGACAACCTCACCAACACCGACTTCGACGCCGATCTGTACTACGGCAAGTACCAACTCGCCTTCTACGACCAGCAGACGTTCGGCCCGAGCCCGTACTACGAGCTCAACAACTGGCTGAACTCGGCCGACACCGCCCCCGTCGGCAAGGTGGCGGCCACCAACTACGAGCGCTACAGCAGCGCGTCGACCGAGGCCCTGCTCAACGCCTACGCCGCCACCACCTCGACCGCGACCCAGCAGTCGATCATGAACCAGATCCAGCAGGTCATGGTCACCGATGTGCCGATCATCCCGGTGGTCGAGGCGGTCGACTGGTACCAGTACGACACCGCGTCCTTCAGCGGGTGGCCGACCGCCTCCGACCCGTACGCCCAGCCGTCCGCGTACGCGTACCCGGACATGGAGCAGGTGCTGCTGCACCTGCAGCCCAAGTAGGCCTGGATCTGTATAGATGAGATACGTGTTGCGCCGCCTGGGGTTCTTTCTCCTGACGCTCTGGGCGGCGCTGACATTCAACTTCCTGCTACCGCGGCTGATGCCCGGGAACCCGGCCCTGGCCATGCTGGGCAAGTTCCACGGGAACCTCACCCCGCAGTCGCTGAACGCGCTGGAGATCCTCTTCGGGGTTAACACCCACAAGAGCCTGCCAGTCCAGTACGTCGACTACCTGCACCAGATCGTGACCGGGAACTTCGGGACGTCCCTCGACTTCTACCCGGCCTCGGTCGACTCGGTGATCAGCAGCGCGATCTGGTGGACGCTTGGCCTGGTCGGGATCACCACCGTGCTCGCGTTCGTCCTCGGCACCGGGCTCGGCATCGTCGCCGCCTGGCGCCGGGGCGGACGGCTGGACAGCGTGCTGCCGCCGGTGTTCGTGATCGCCTCGGCCGTTCCCTACTTCTGGGTCGGCATGGTGCTGGTGCTGGTCTTCGGCATCAACCTGCACTGGCTGCCCTACGTGGACGGCTACTACGTGGCGACCGACACCCCGGGGCTGAACCTGACGTTCTTCCAGGACGTGCTCTCGCACGCCCTCCTGCCCGCGCTTTCGCTGCTGATCACCACGATCGGCACCTGGATCCTGACCATGCGCAACACGATGATCACCACGCTGGCCGAGGACTACGTGCGGATGGCCCGGGCCAAGGGCCTGCCTGGCTGGCGGGTCATGATCGACTACGCCGCTCGCAACGCGATCCTGCCCAACCTCACCGGCTTCGCGATGTCGCTCGGGTTCGTGGTCAGCGGCGCGATCTTGATCGAGTACGTCTTCAACTACCCCGGGGTCGGGTTCATGCTGCTCCAGGCGGTGCAGGGCGAGGACTACCCGCTGATGCAGGCGCTGTTCCTCCTCATCACCGTCGCGGTGCTGGTCGCGATCCTGATCGCCGACCTGGCGACCGCACTGCTCGACCCGCGCACCAGGGAGGCGAGGTGACATGGCCGTTCAGGCAACAGCAGTACAGAACCGGCGGCTGCCGAGCAGCCAGGCGCTGAGCCGGATCGGCCGCGCGGTGCGGTCGAACCGGAAGGCGACCGCAGGCGCCATCCTGCTCGGCTTCTTCATCCTGGTCGCCCTCTTCCCTGGCGTGATCGCGCACGACAGCCCGACCCTCGACGCCTATCAGCCGCACCTGGGCCTGACGTCCGCCCACCTGCTCGGCACCACCGCCTACGGGCAGGACATGTGGGCCCAGCTGGTCTGGGGGACCAGGAACGTCATGACCATCGCGGTCATCGTCGGGCTGGCCACGACCGCGATCGCGGTGCTGGTCGGCGTCGCCGCCGCCTACCTCGGCGGCCTGTGGGACGGCTCGCTCAGCGTCATCACCGACGTGCTGCTCGTCATCCCGCTGTTCCCGCTGCTGATCGTGATCGCGGGCTACGCGCACGGCGGCGGCACGCTCGTGCTGATCGTCGTCATCACCGCCACCAGCTGGTCCTACACCGCCCGGCAACTCCGGGCGCAGGCGCTCACGCTGCGCAGCCGGGACTTCCTGGAGGCGGCCCGGGTCCGCGGCGAGCGGAAGATCTACATCATCGTGGTGGAGGTCATCCCCACGATGACCTCGCTCATCGTGGCCAGCTTCCTCACCAACGCCCTGTACGCGGTGCTGTTCGCCTCCAGCCTGCAGTTCATCGGCCTCGGCGACCCGAACACGGTCAGCTGGGGGACGATGCTCTACTGGGCCGAGAACAACGCGGCCCTGCAGACCGGCCAGGCCATGTGGGCGCTGGCGCCGGGCGCCTGCATCGCCGCCCTCGGCGCCGCCTTCGCCCTGCTTAACTACGCCTTCGACGAGATCGGAAACCCGGCCCTGCGCCCGGTCAGACGGCGTTCGCTCAAACCGCGGCCGGCCAGGCAACGGCCGGTCCAGCAGCCATCTGTCGAACAAGGGGAGCGCCATGCTGCTTGAGGTCAGCGGGCTGTCCGTCGACTACGTCCTCGACCGGGCCGACGTGCGCGCGGTCGACAACGTGTCCTTCACCCTCGACCGGGGCGAGTTCCTCGGCATCGTCGGCGAGTCCGGCTGCGGGAAGTCCACCCTGCTGTTCGCCATCGCCCAGCTGCTGTCGCCGCCGGCCCGGATCACGGCCGGCAGCGTCTCGTTCAAGGGCGGCAACCTGGTCGGGCTGACCGACCGACAGCTGTCGTCGGTCCGCTGGCGCGACATGTCGGTCGTCATGCAGAGCGCGATGAACGCCCTGAACCCCGTCAAGTCGATCGGGGCGCAGTTCCGGGACGCGATGCGGGCCCACGGGACGACGTCGCGGGACGAGATCGGGACCAGGTCGGCCGAGGTCCTGCGGATGGTCGGCATCGACCAGGCGCACCTGCGCAGCTACCCGCACCAGCTGTCGGGCGGCATGCGGCAGCGCGCGATGATCGCGATGGCGCTGCTGTTCACCCCGGACCTGGTGATCATGGACGAGCCCACCTCCGCGCTCGACGTGGTGGCCCAGCGCTCGCTGATGGTGCAGATCAAGGAGCTGCAGCGCCTCCTCGGGTTCGCGATCGTCTTCGTCACCCACGACATGTCGCTGGTCAGCCACTTCTCCGACCGGCTGATGGTGATGTACGCGGGCCAGGTGGCCGAGCTCGGCCCGACCCGCCGGGTCTTCGACGAGCCGCTGCACCCCTACACCCGCGGCCTGCTCGAGGCCTTCCCGTCGATCCGCGGCCCCCGGGTCCCGCTCAAGGGCATCCCCGGCAGCCCGCCCGACCTGTCGGTCATCCCGACCGGATGCCGGTTCCATTTGCGCTGCCCAGTGGTCTACGAGCCGTGCGCAGAGGTTGCGCCCGAGCTTAACGACAAGGTAGGGACGCTGGTGCGCTGCCTGCGCTACACCGAGGAGAGGAGCGTGCCCGATGACCACGCCACTGCTGCGGGCCGAACACCTGACCAGGCATTTCAAGATCGGCGGGGCGCTGTCCAAGCGGACCCTGCACGCCGTCGACGACGTGAACTTCCAGATCGGCGAGCGTGAGATCGTCGCGCTGGCGGGGGAGAGCGGCAGCGGCAAGTCGACCATCGCGCGGCTGCTCGCCCGGGTGTACCAGCCGACGAGCGGACAGATCTACTTCTCCCAGGGCGAGGAAGACCCGGGCACCCCGCTGTCGGCGATGCGCTCGCGGCGGGCGCGGCTGCGCTACAGCAGCGAGGTGCCGATGGTCTTCCAGGACCCGTTCGCCTCGATCAACCCGGTCTTCCGGGTCTCGCACGGCCTGCTCCGCAGCCTCAAGCTGCACCGACCCGACCTGTCGGCCAAGGAGCGCCAGGCCGAGGCCGCCCGGGTGTTCGAGGTGGTCGGGCTGGACGCCGGCATGCTCGAGCGGTACCCGTACGAGCTGAGCGGAGGCCAGCGGCAGCGGGTCGGCTTCGCCCAGGCGCTGGCCGGCCGCGCGCGGCTGATCCTGGCCGACGAGCCGGTGTCGATGCTCGACGTGTCGATCAGGATCGGCCTGCTCAACCTGATGGCGTCGCTGCGCGACACGATGGGCGTGTCCATCCTCTACATCACCCACGACATCGCCAGCGCGCGGTACGTTGCCGACCGGCTGATCGTGATGTACGCCGGCCAGATCGCCGA
This sequence comes from uncultured Actinomycetota bacterium, assembly GCA_963836195.1. Taxonomy (GTDB): domain Bacteria; phylum Actinomycetota; class Actinomycetes; order Streptosporangiales; family Streptosporangiaceae; genus Trebonia. The sequence goes on from CAWIIX010000033.1 coordinate 842,507, forward strand.
GTCCGGGCCGATCGAGGAGGTGCTGGCCGACCCGCGCCACCCCTATACCCAGCTGCTGGTCTCCGCCGTCCCCGACCCGCGGGCGGCGCTGTCGGTGGACGCCGAGACCGACATCGGCGAGCCGCCGAAGGTGATCGACCCGACCCCGGGCTGCCGGTTCCGGTTCCGGTGCCCGATCGCCATCGATAAATGCGGGAATGTGACCCCCGAGCTGACCTTGGCCGGCGGCCGCGAGGTCGCCTGCCATGTCGCTCAGTCAGGTGCGGAAGTGAAGGCCTTCACATCATGAAGATCACGGTAGTTGGCGGCGGCTCGACCTACACGCCGGAGCTGGCGGACGGGCTCGGCCGGCTCGCCCCCTGGGTGACCGAGCTGGTCCTGGTCGACCCCGACCAGGTGCGCCTCAACGCGGTCGGCCCGGTCTCGGCCCGGATCATGCGCAGGCACGGGCATCCGGCCGTCGTCCGCTGGACCGACAACCTCGACGACGCCCTCGACGGCGCCGCCGCGGTGCTGATCCAGCTGCGGGTCGGCGGCCAGGCGGCGCGCAACCGGGACGAGACCTGGCCGCTCGACTACGACTGCGTCGGGCAGGAAACGACCGGGGCCGGCGGCCTGGCCAAGGCGCTGCGGACCGTGCCCCTGGTGTTGGACATCGCCGAGCAGGCGCGCCGTCGCGCCCTGCCCGGCGCGTGGATCATCGACTTCACCAACCCGGTCGGCATCGTCACCCGCGCGCTGCTCGACGCGGGCCACCGGGCGGTCGGGCTGTGCAACGTCGCAATCGGGCTGCAGCGGTACTTCGCGTCGGTGCTCGGCACCGACCCCGCCCGGGTCTCGCTCGACCACGCGGGCCTGAACCACCTCACCTGGCTGCGCGGCGTGCAGGTGGACGGGAAGGAGCTGCTGCCCGAGCTGCTGACCGCGCACGGCGACGAGATCGCGGACCACGCCGGCATGCCGCTGTCGGTGCTGCACGACCTGGGCGTCGTCCCCTCCTACTACCTGCGCTATTTCTACTTCCACGACGAGGTGGTGGGCGAGGAGCGGGCGCGGCCGAGCCGGGCGGCGGAGGTGGCCGCGATCGAGCGCGAGCTCATGGAGCTGTACGCCGACCCGGATCTCGACACCAAGCCCGAGCTGCTCGGCAAGCGCGGCGGGGCGTTCTACTCGGAGGCGGCCGTCGCGCTGATCGCGTCGCTGTTCGGCGACGACCCCGGTGGTAGCGGCGGCGCGGAGCAGGTGGTGAACGTGCGCAACGTCGGCACGCTGCCGTTCCTGTCCGACGACGCGGTCATCGAGGTACCCGCCACGATCAGCGCCGCCGGGCCGGCGTCGGTGCCGGTCGCGCCGATAGCGCCGCTGTTCCGCGGCCTGATCGCGCACGTGTCGGCGTACGAGGAGCTGGCCATCGACGCGGCGCTGCGGGGCGGCCGCTCGCGCGTCGCCGCCGCTCTGCTCGCGCACCCGCTGGTCGGGCAGTACGACGTGGCCGGCCGGATGGCCGACCGGCTGATCGCCGAGAACGCGCAATTCCTTTCCTGGGCCTGAAGGAGCAGCACCATGATGCGCCGCACCGGAATCACACTCGCCGCACTGACAACTCTCGCCACCCTGGCCGTGCCCGCCGCCTCCTCGGCCCTGGCATCCTCCCCACCAGCCTCGGCCAAGCCGGCCGCCGCAAGCAGCCGGCCGCCCCCGAGATCCGCCTCAACCAGGTCGGCTACCAGCCAACCGCCCAGAAGACCGCCTACCTGATGCTGCCCGCCAAAGTCGCCAGCGTCCCCTTCACCATCACCGACGCCAACGGCAAGGTCGTCTACCGCGGCGTCTCCCGCGACGACGTCGGCGGCTGGAACGCCGGCTACCAGGCGGTCTACCTGCTGACGTTCTCCGGCCTGCACCGCTGCGGCAGCTACCAGGTGCGGGTCGGAACAACAGCGTCGCCCACCTTCAAGATCGGCCGCGGAACCGCCCTCTACGCTCCGCTGGTCGACAACGCCGTCCGCTACTTCACCTCGGAACGCGACGGGGCCGATGTCGAGCACAACGTCCTCAGCCGGGAGCCCGCCAACCTCACCGACGAGAAGGCGAACGTCTACGCCGCCCCGCGCTACGACGACAACGACAACCTGCTCGGCACGCTGAAGAAGGTCGGCGGCCCGGTCAACGTGTCCGGCGGCTGGTTCGACGCCGGCGGTGGCTACGAGAAGTTCGGCTACACCGCCAGCTACACCGACGCGCTGATGCTGATCGCGGCCCGCGACAACGCCGGCCAGTACGCGACCCTGAAGCCGGAGGCGGAGTTCGGCCTGCAGTGGATCACCAAGCTCTGGAACCCGACCCAGAAGGTCCTCTACCTGCAGGTCGGGATCGGCAACGGCAACGCCTCGAACACGATCCAGGGCGACTACAACTTCTGGTTCCTGCCCCAGCAGGAGGACCTGCTCGACGTGGCCAAGGGCGGCAACCCCGGCCCGACCGCCTACTACGTCAAGTACCGGCCGGTGTTCGAGGCGGCCCCGCCCGGCCAGAAGGTCAGCCCGGACCTGGCCGGGCGGTACGCGGCCGACTTCGCCCTCGGCGCCCAGCTCGCGCACGGCGGCGGCGCCAAGCACGACCTCCGACTGGCCCGCTCGGTCTACGCCGACGCCAAGACGACCAACGTCGGGCAGATCGTGACCGCCTACCCGAACGACTACTACCCCGGCACCGAATGGAAGAGCGACATGCTGTGGGGCGCGACCGAGATCGCGCTCGCCGACGAGCGGCTCGGGGTGCCCCGGTCGCAGCTGCGGGCCGACCTCGCCACGGCGGCCACCTGGGCGAAGGCGTACATCGCGCAGGGTCACCCGGCCGGCTCGGACACGCTGAACCTCTACGACACCGGCGCGATCGCCGAATCGGAGCTGCTGCAGGCGATGCGCGCGGCCCACATGACTCCCGCGATCGCACCCGCAGCGCTCGTCAATGACCTGGGCAAGCAGCTCCAGGTCGGCGAGACGTGGGCCAAGGGCGACCCGTTCGCGCTCGGCACCGACCTCGGCTCGTCCGACGCCGCCCCGCACGCGTTCGGCCTCTACGTCACCGACCGGCTCTACCAGCAGGCCGGCGGCTCCGACCGCTACCAGGCGTTCGCTCAGCAGCAGCTCAACTTCGCGCTCGGCGCGAACGCGTGGGGGTCCTCGTTCGTGGTCGGCGCGGGAACCACCTACCCGCACTGCATGCAGAGCGAGATCGCCAACCTGGCGGGCTCGCTCACCGGGCACGGGGATATCCAGCTCGGCGCGGTCACCGACGGGCCGAGCAGCCCCGCCAACTTCGTCGGGCTCGGTACCGTGAGCGGCATGCGGGCGTGCTCGGCCGGATCGTTCTCGGCCTTCACCAACAAGTCGGCGGCCTACGAGGACAACGTGCTGTCGTGGCCGTCGGTCGAGCCGGCCGACGACTACACGGCGATCTCGCTGTTCGCGTTCTCGATGGGGGCGTCGTCCGGGCGTGACTGACGTGACTGATAACCGCGATAGCCCGCTCCCGGCCGTGCTCGCGATCGACGGCGGCAACAGCAAGACCGACGTCGCGCTGGTCGCCGACGACGGCACGGTGCTGGCGTCGCTGCGCGGACCCGGCGTCAGCCACGAGGACTTCGGCCTCGAGGAGGCGATGCGACGGCTCGGCGAGATCGTCCGAGCCGTCGCCGCCCGGCTCGGCCGCCCGGCCGGTGACGGCCTGGTCGCCCGGCACACGTCGGCCTGCCTGGCCGGCGCCGACCTGCCCGAGGAAGAGGCCATGCTGACGGCCGCGATCCTGCGGCACGGCTGGACCCAGACCGCGGCGGTCGCCAACGACACCTTCGCCGTGCTCCGGGCCGGCCTGACTCCGGGCGCGGGCGAACCCCCGTGGGGCATCGCCGTCACCTGCGGCGCCGGCATCAACTGCGTCGGCGTCGGGCCGGACGGCCGCACCACCCGCTTCCTCGCCTTCGGCACGCTCAGCGGCGACTGGGGCGGCGGCCTCGGCCTGGGACGGGCCGCCGTCTGGCACGCGATCCGGGCCGAGGACGGCCGGGGAGAGCCGACCGAGCTGCGCGCGGCCGTCCCCGCGTTCTACCGGCTGCCGTCCATGCACGAGGTGGTGGTCGCCTTCCACCTCGACAAACTCGGCGAAGACGACCTGCTCCGGCTGCCCGCGGTCGTGTTCGCGACCGCCCAGGCAGGCGACCCGGCGGCGCTCAGCCTGATCGAACGGCAGGCCGAGGAGATCGTCACGATGGCGGTCACCGCGATCAACCGCCTGGACCTGGCCGAAACCCCGCAAACACCGGTCGTGCTCGGCGGCGGCGTCCTCGAGGCCAGGAACCCGCTGCTCACCGACGCAATCACCCGGCGCCTGGCCGAAAGAGCCCCGACCGCCGTCGTCCGCGTCGTCGACGCCCCCCCGGTCACCGGCGCCGCCCTCCTCGGCCTCGACCACCTGGCCGCCGGCCCGGTCGCGGAAACCCGCCTCCGCTCCAGCTACGCCCGGAAGAGTTAATCCCCAGCGGTTCCAGGCGTACCGGTGCAGCGTAACCGGACCGCCGTCCGGCGTCGTCCAGTCCGCCTCCGTCGTGCTCGTCAAACGGAAACCGACTCGCTGATAAAGCGCCCGGGCGTCCCGCAGGTGGTCCGTCACGTCGAGGAAGAGATCCAGGTCATTCGCGGTGGCCGCGCCCATCACGGTTTCGAGCAGGACCGACGCGACGCCCTGGCGGCGGGCGGCCGGAACCACGAAGAGCCGGCTCACCTCGGCCGAACGCTCCCCAGGCAACGGCTGCATCAGGATCACATGGCCGGCGACCGGCACGTCCTCGGTTGTCGCCACCCAAGCCCGGAGGATCCCGGCCGGGCGGAGCCACCCGGCCGGGTCGGCGGGCCAGTTGGTCGGATACCCGCTGGTCTCGTAGACGCCCCGCAGCGCCTCGACGCACCCGTCGACTTCTGATTCATCCCGATAACGAGTAAAGGTCATCATTTGGGCCGCGGCTGTCTCCGGCCTGACTAGCTCAGTCCCGGCCGCCGCCGAAGATCCGCAGGAAGAACAGGAACACGTTCAGCGCGTCGAGGAAGATGGACGCCGCCATCAGCGGGGCCGAGCTGATGTCCTTGGACCGGCGCAGCCGCTGGAAGTCGCCCATCGTCAGCGCGGCGAAGATCACCAGCCCGAGGATCGCGTAGATCAGCGACCCGTGCGGGATGTGAATGAAGATCGCCGCGATCCCGAAGATCAGCAGCGCGATCAGCGCGAAGAACGCAAACCGGATGATCACCGACAGGTCCCGCCGCGTCGTGTACCCGATCGCGCCGAACACCGCGATGAACAGCGCCGTCGCCCCGCCCGACTGCCACAGGATCTGCGGGTCGGTCGACGCGTACCAGTAGAGCGTCGGCGCCGCCGCCACCCCGAGCAGGATCCCGAACACCACCAGCAGCCCGGTCGCGAGCCCGGCCGACTTGCGGGCCGCGAAGTTCATGATCATCAGCACCACGAAAGCGCCGATCCAGGCGACGATCGCCGCGCCCTCCGACAGGTGCCGCCCCGCGTACGCCCCCAGCGCGAACACCGCCGCCGTCAGCGCCACCAGCCCCATCGTCTGCCCGAACAGCGTCGCCGTCTGGTCCCGGGTCGAATATCCCGCATAAGCCGTACCTGTGGACATAAGAAACAATCTCCTCTACCCGGGGTCTCTGCAAAAATTCTAGAACCCCACAACCAGTCATCTCGAACGGACCGTGAGTCCCAGCTAATCTCTAACGTCTTCCATAGAATCGGGATGACGAGACGGGTGGGTGGGCGGATGGATCCGATAACGCTGATCGTGACGGCGCTCGCGGCCGGCGCGACCGCCGGCGGGCTGGACACGGTGAAGGACGCGACGAAGGCGGCCATCCAGACCGCCTACGCGAAGCTGCGCGGGCTGGCGAGGAAACGGGTCGCGGGTCAGCCGGACGGCGAGCTGGCGCTCGACCGGCACCAGGCCTCCCCGCAGAAGTGGGAGAGCCTGCTGACCGCCGAGCTGACCGAGGCGGGGGCGGCGGGCGACGCCGACCTCGTGGCGGCGGCCAAGTCGCTGATGGAACTCGTCGACAGTGTGGGCGCGCGAGCCGGCAAGTACAACGTGACGGTGGCGAACTCCCGGGGAGTCCAGGTCGGCGACGGCAACGTGCAGTTCAACAACTTCGGCGGGTAGCGGCAATCCGGCCGTGGGAATGACGACGTGACCGGCGGTGAGGCCGTCGGCCGATACAACGTGACCGTCAGCGGCGGCCGCGGCGTCTACATCGGCGACCACGGCATTCAGGTCAACCTCTTCACCGAGGAGCAGCCGCGCGGTCCGGTCGTGGCCGGGACCGTCCCGCAGGCGCCGCCGGCCTTCCGGCCCCGCGCGGACCTGATGGCCGAGCTCCGGTCGGCCGGGCCCGGCGCTCCGGTCGTCCGCGCGATCACCGGGATGCGCGGCGTCGGCAAGACCCAGCTCGCCGCCGCCTACGCCCGAGAGCGCATCGACGCCGGCTGGCGCCTGGTTGCCTGGGTCGGAGCGGAGGACACGCCCGCGATCCTCAACGGCCTGGCCGTGGTGGCCGCCCGGCTTGGTATGGACCTGCCGGGCGTGGCCCTGGAGATCGTCGGGGCCGAGGTCCGCAACCGGCTCGAGGCCGACGGCGACCGCTGCCTGGTCGTCTTCGACAACGTCACCGACCCCGACGCGGTGCGGCCCTACCTGCCCTCGGCGGGCCACGCGCAGGCCGTGATCACCAGCACCGACATCAGCACGGCAGGTCTCGGCAGCCCCCCTGTCGGTGGACGTCTTCACCGAACCGGAGTCCCTCGGCTTCCTGGCCGAAAGGACCGGCCGCAGCGACCAGGAAGGCGCCGCCGACCTGGCCGAGGAGCTCGGCCACCTCCCGCTCGCGCTCGCCCAGGCAGCCGCCGTCATCGCCGCCCAGCATCTGACCTACCTGGTCTACCTCGACCGGGTGCGTGCCTACCCAACCGAGAAATACCTCACCCGGGCGAAGGGCGACCCCTACCCGCGCGGCGTCGCCGAGGCGATCGGCCTGTCCGTCGACGCCGTCACCAGCGCCGACCCGAACGGCCTGGCGGGCCACCTGCTCGACGTCATCTCCCTGCTCTCCCCGCAGGGCGTCTCCCGCGAGCTGCTCTACCTCGGCCCGTCGGCCGGCGTCTTCACCGAGGCGACCGCGGCTGCGACGGACGTGGCGGCAGACGCACCGTCGCCGCGTGCAGCGACATCGGTCCCGCCTGCGATCGGCGATGCGGTGATCGACGATGCGGCGGTCGACGAGGCGATTGGCCGACTGGCGGACGCGTCGCTGCTGACCTTCGGCGGAGACGACACCCTGGTCGTTCACCGGCTGACCATGCGCGCGGTCCGGGAGCGAGCCGAGCAGCGCCCGGGCGGCGGGTTCCTCCTCGCCGCGCGAGCGTGCATGCTGGTCGGCGCCGCGCAGGCAGCGCTGGGGGAGCCCCGCTTCAACCGGGCCAAGGTCCGGGTATTCGCGCAGCATGTGGCCGCCTTGACTGGGCATGTCTCGTCCAGTCCCGCCTACCGCGGGCCTGACCCTGCCATGACCGAGGCACTGTCCGTCCGCCTCCTCAACCTGCGAACCTGGGCGGTCGCGTACCTGAACCTGGCCGGCGACGCGGTCACCCAGGCCGTCGGCATCGCCGAGCCGCTGCTGGCCGACTGCGAGACGGCGCTCGGCGAGTCGCATCCCGCCACGCTGTCGATCAGGAACAGCCTCGGCTACGCCTACCGTGCGGCGGGCCGGCTCGACGACGCCATCGCGCAGTACGAGCGCGCCCTCGCCGATCGCGAGCGCCTGTCAGGGCCGGACGACCCCGAGACGCTGACGTGCAGAAACAACCTCGGCGCGGTCTACGATCAGGCGGGTCGGGCGGAGCAGGCCATCGAGCTGCTCCAGCGCACCGTGGCCGACCGAGAGCGCGTCCTCGGCGCTGATCACCGCGGCACGCTGGCGTCGCGCAACAACCTCGCGTCGCGTACTGGAGGCGGGGCGGCTGGGCGATGCTGTCAGCGAACAAGCGAAATCCGTGGCCGACCGCGAGCGCGTCCTTGGGTCGATCACCCCGATGCGCTCCGATCGCGGGTCAACCTGGCAACGGTCCTCCTGGAGTTGGGGCGAGCCGGTGAGGTGGTGCCGCTGTATGAGCGGGTGGTCGCCGACTACGAGCGCCTCCTGGGCGGCCAGCACCCGGAGACCCTGTCTGCCCGCTGCGGCCTGGCTCGCTGCTACCGCCAATCAGGCAGCTTGAACGAGGCAATTGCGCAGTACGAGAGGGCGCTCCCCGGACTAGAGCACGGTCTCGGCGCCACCCACCCAACCACCCTCGGCGCCCGCGCCGACCTCACCCAGGCCCGAGCCGAGCGGGCCTCGACCTAGCCCGTCGCCGGTCCTAACCGGGCCGACCGCCTACCGCGGTTGCCGCCGCCACATCGGCATTGGCGCTGTGGCCCGTTGCGCTTATCAGGCATTGGCGCTGATGCCCGTTGCGCCAGGAGGTCGGGTGCGGAGAGCCACAGCGCCAACGGTCATGGAGCGCTGTGGCCCGTTGCGCCATACGCTTAGGTGGCGTTGCGGCCCGTTGCGCCAAACGCGGGGGCGGACTTGCCCCGGCGCTTTCGGAGTCCGAGCCGCGTAGGGCGGATAACAGCAAGAAGCGCCGCAGGCGCTGGCTGGGCGACTCGGCAGGGCGCCGGACGCCGGGCGCGCGACCCGTCCGGGATAACAGCAAGAAGCGCCGGGGGGCGCCATCCGGGCGGTCCGTGGCGAACGCTCAGGAGGACGCTACTGGGGCGAGATGTGGCGGTATGGGGGCGGCGAGGTCCTAGGCTGGGGGCGTGAGCAGGCTCAGGGTTCTTTTCATCGGCGGTACCGGGGTTATCTCGTCGGCGTGCGTGCGGGAGGCGGTCGCGCGCGACGTCGAGGTGTTCGTGCTTAACCGGGGGCAGTCAGCCGACCGGCCGTTGCCGGCCGGGGTCCGGGAGCTGCGGGCGGATGCACGGGACGCCGGGTCCGTTCGGGCGGCGGTTGACGGTCTTGACTTTGACTCGGTGGTTGACTTTGTCGCCTTCGCCCCCGGAGCACGTGCAGGCCGACATCGACCTGTTCGCCGGCCGGACCGGGCAGTACGTGTTCATCTCGACCGCGTCGGCGTACCAGAAGCCGCCGTCCCGGCTGCCGATCACGGAGTCGACCCCGCTGCGGAACCCGTACTGGCAGTACTCGCGGGACAAGATCGCGTGCGAGGATCTGCTGGTCGCGCGAGTACCGGGCGACCGGGTTCCCGGCGACGATCGTGCGGCCGTCGCACACCTACGACGCGACCAAGACCGTGCTGTCGGGCGGGTGGACGCCGCTCGCCCGGATGCTGGCCGGCAAGCCGGTGATCGTGCACGGCGACGGGACGTCGCTGTGGACGGTGACGCACAACACCGACTTCGCGCGCGCGTTCGTGCCGCTGCTCGGGCACCCGCGGACGGTCGGCGAGGCGTTCCAGATCACGTCCGACGACGTGCTCACCTGGGACCAGATCACCCGCGCGCTCGGCGCCGCGCTCGGCGTGGAGCCGACCATCGTGCACGTGCCGTCGGACGCGATCGCCGCCGCCGACCCCGAATGGGGGGCCGGGCTGCTGGGAGACAAGGCGCACTCGGTCATTTTCGACAACTCCAAGGTGCGGTCGGTGGTGCCCGGCTGGCACGCGGTGGTGCCGTTCGAGCAGGGGGCGCGGGAGATCGCGGACTGGTACCTGGCCCACCCCGCCTGGCAGGTCGTCGACGAGCGGGCCGACGCGCTGATGGACAAGCTGGCGGCCGACTTCGGCGTGGCCTAACGCTCGGCTGGCTCGATGCGGAAGACCGGGTAGCCCGGGGCGATCTCGCGCAGCTTCTCGGTCGGGGCCTTGGCGTCCACCCCGTCGAAGAACACGCCGACCTCAAACTTCCAGCGCTTCAGGTACTCGCGCAGGATGGCGGGCTTGTCGTCGTCCTTGACCTCGGTCGCGCGGAACGGCTCGGTCCGCCGGCCGACGCGCAGCTCGCCGGTGCCGATGACGCGCAGGTTCCTGACCCACTGGGCGTTGCCGCGCGGGGCGACCAGATAGCGGGTGCCGTCGGTCAGCGTCAGCGGGTTGACCGGGGTGGTCCGCCATTCGCCGGACGAGCGGCCGCGAACCGCCAGCACGCGCGAGCCGTAGACGCTGATGCCCATCCGGGTGAGCCGGGCGACGGTCGCGTTGAAGATGAGGGTCGCGGTCCCCGGCTTGATGTAGCGGGTGTCGGTGGCGTTCATTTTTCTTCCTCCGGATCACTGTGCGAGATCGCTGCTCTCGATTAAGATCAGTGAACACCAGAACAGTGGCCCGTGTCAAGAGCAGTGCTCTCGTTTTGGTCAGGTGATCTCTATATTGTGAGGGAGGGAGGCCGGTCATGACCGCCACGCAGAACGCGCCGCGCACCGCCCGCGAGCGCGCCCGGGCCGAGCTGACCCGCGAGATCAAGGAGGGGGCCCGCCGTCAGCTCGCCGCCACCGGCGCGGACGGGATCTCGCTGCGCGCCGTCGCCCGCGAGCTCGGGATGGCCTCCTCTGCGGTCTACCGCTACTTCCCCAGCCGCGATGACCTGCTGACGGCGCTGATCATCGACGCCTATGACGCCGTCGGCGAGGCGGCCGAGCAGGCCATCGCCGACGAGAAGCCCGATGAATCCTGGGGACGCGACCGGTGGCTGGCCGCCTGTCACGCCATCCGCGGCTGGGCGATGGACCACCCGCACGAGTACGCGCTGATCTACGGCTCCCCGGTCCCCGGCTACCGCGCCCCGGAGGCGACGATCGGCCCGGCCGCGCGGGTGCCGCTCGCGCTCGCGGGCGTGCTGGCGACCGCGACCGAGGCGGGCGAGCTCGGTGACGACGCCGGCGCCCACGCGGGCCCCGGCGCCGCCGCCGACGCGCTGACCCCCGGGCTGGCCGAGCAGGCGGCGGTGCTCTCGGCGGCGATGGAGTCGCCGGTCGCGCCCGAGATGGTTGTGCGCGCGGTGATCGCCTGGACGCAGCTGTTCGGCATGATCAGCTGGGAGCTGTTCGGCCAGTTCGTGGGCTCGTTCGAGCCCGCCGACGCCCTCTTCGCGCACGCGGTCGCGCAGCTCGCGACGTTCGTCGGCTTCCCGCCCTAACGCGCCGAAACCATCAGATAACAGCAAGAATCCGCGACGGCGTTCCAGCCCCACTACGCTCAATGGTGTGAACAAACAGGAGCGGACGTACACCGTTCTGCGCGACCGGATTCACTCCGGCGCGTTCGGCCCGCAGGCCCGGCTGAACATCGACGCGCTCGCCCGCGAGCTCGGCGTGAGCGCGATCCCGGTGCGCGAGGCGCTCCGCCGCCTCGAGGCCGAAGGCTGGGTGAAGTTCCAGCCCAACGTCGGCGCGATCGTCGCACCGCTCGACGCCACCGCCTGGGAGCAGCAGATGGTCGCGGTGGCGATCCTGGAGGGCGCGGCCACCGCCGAGGCCGCGCCGCACCTGCGCCCGGCCGACTTCGCCAAGGTCCGCAAGCTGGCGGCGGAGATGGAGCAGATCGCCGCCGAGGGCGACATGACGAAGTTCAGCAGGCTCAACCGCCGCCTGCACGCGGTCATCATCGCCCGCTGCCCCAACGCCTACCTGCTCGAGCTCCTCGAGCAGACCAACCAGCGGCTGGACCGGATCCGCGACACGATGTTCACTTACCTGCCGGAACGGTCGAAGCGCGCCGTCGCCGAGCACGAGCATCTCATCGGGCTGCTCGAGGCCGGCGACCCGGCCGAGATCGAGCGCTACGCCCGCTGGCACAAGCTGCAGACGGTCGAGGCCTACCGCGCCGCCCACGAGGAAGTGGCGGCCGCGGAAACCTAGTCCTCGGCGTCGGCCTCGGGCGACGGGATCCGCCGTCCGGTGATCGAGGTGGGCCTGATCCGCACCCATTCCCGGTTTTCGGCCGCCCCGCCCCACGATTCCAGGCCGATTCGGTCGAGCCGCGCGCTCGCCTCTTCCGGCTCGACCTCGGCCAGCCCGCGAACCAGGACCGACCATCCGCCCTTCGCGGCCGGGTCGAACGAGTCGACCTCGAACCCGACGTAGTGACCGACTTCGATGCTCGACAACTTGGACCCGATCCCCGTCCTGAACACCACGTCCTGCCCGTCCACCATGAAGTTCACCGGAAGGATGAGCACCTCGCCGCCGCACTGAAAACCGATCCGCCCGACCGAAGCCGACTGAAGGAGCTGAAAACAGTCTCCGAGGTGCAGTACCTCAAGCCCGTCGCGATCCGTCGCCAGCTTTCGCATCCTGATCCCTCCTCGGCCTCGACACCCGTGTGGTTCTTCCCCTCCAAGTATCCGCCTCGGGAGCGCTCCGCGCACGGGCCGTAGGTCCCTCGGTTCGACGTCAAGGTCGGCTCCGGTCGGGCCGCCGCCAGGTCGGCCGCCGGTAAGCGATTCACCCGATTGGTCCGCTTCATCCAGTATCCGCCTGCCCTTCATCGCAACCTTCGGCGGTTATGTTACTGTCGGGTAGCATGAGCGACCCCGCGGCAGGATTCTCCCTTGAACTAAGCAGCGACCTGCGCGAGATGCGCGATTGGGTGCACGATTTCGCGGCGTCGGTGATCCGCCCCGCCGCCGCCGAATGGGACGAGCGCGAGCAGGTCCCGTGGCCGATCCTGCAGGAGGCGGCGAAGATCGGGCTGTACTCGCTCGACTTCCTCGCCGCGCAGTTTTTCGAGGAGTCCGGGCTCGGCATCCCGGTGGCGTTCGAGGAGCTGTTCTGGGGCGACGCCGGCATCGGGCTGTCGCTCGTGGCCAGCGGGCTGGCCGGGATCGCGGTCGTCTCAAGCGGGACGCCCGAGCAGGTGGGGGAGTGGCTGCCGCAGCTGTTCGGGACGCCCGACGACGTCAAGCTGGGCGCGTTCTGCTCATCGGAGCCGGACGCGGGCAGTGACGTGGCCGCGATCCGCACCCGGGCGGTCTACGACGAGAAGACCGACGAATGGGTCATCAACGGCGTGAAGACGTGGGCCAGCAACGGCGGCATCGCCAACGTGCACGTCGTCGTCGCCTCGGTCGAGCCGTCGCTCGGCTCGCGCGGTCAGGCCACGTTTATCGTGCCGCCGGCGACGCCAGGGCTGTCGATGGGGCAGAAGTTCCGCAAGCACGGCATCAGGGCCTCGCACACGGCCGAGGTCATCCTCGACGACGTCCGGGTCCCCGGACGCTGCCTGGTCGGCGGCAAGGAGAAGCTCGACCACCGGCTGGCCCGGATCCGCGAGGGCGGCCGCGGCGGCGACCAGGCGGCGATGAAGACGTTCGAGGCGTCGCGGCCGTCGGTCGCGGCGATGGCGGTCGGGGTCGCGCGGGCGGCGACCGAGTTCGCGACCGAGTACGCGCGGACCCGGGTGCAGTTCGGCCGGCCGATCGGGCAGAACCAGGGGGTGGCGTTCCAGCTCGCCGACATGGCGGCCTCGGTCGACGCGGCCCGGCTGCTGACCTGGCGGGCGGCCTGGATGGCGCGGGCGGGCAAGCCGTTCGAGCGGGCCGAGGGGTCGATGTCCAAGCTGGTCGCGGGGGAGACCGCGGTCCGGGTGACCGAGCAGGCGATCCAGATCCTCGGCGGCAACGGCTACACCCGCGAGTACCCAGTCGAGCGCTGGCACCGGGACGCGAAGATCTTCACGATCTTCGAGGGCACGTCGGAAATCCAGCGGATGCTGATCGGCCGGACGGTCACCGGGCTGGATGTTCGGTAGTCTGACCTGCGGATATACCCACCATGTACCCGGGAGGCGGCTCGCCCGACTCAGAACTGGGGTCGCTCCGTCTCGTGTCCGCATTGTCCGAAACATGCCGGTTATTTCCCGTCGTTTCCGGACCGCGTGCTGAATCCGTGCTGATACCTGAATCCATTTGGTCTAGACCAATCACAAAATTGGTCTAGACCAAATGGTATAGTGCGGATCGGATTCGGCCGCGCGATTTCGTCCGGTGGCCGACTGCGGCCAGGGCCGTTGAGGGAATGGCGCCGCACCGAACGAGGGCACGCGGCACACCGTTCAGAGCGCAGCGACGGTCTCATGCATGCGGTTAACTACACCGTCTCCGAGTCGTTCCATGGCCGCTTTGACCACGGGGCTCGCCGAGCCTGGCGCGCACGTGCAGTGCGCGCCGATCGCCGACTATGGGCCGAGCATCGAGTGAGCGTCTTGTGCGATCGGATTGCACAGAACGCCTTGTTCCGCGTCGTCACGACTGCGAGACGGCTTGGAACTCGCCGGGTTTGATGCGCGCCTGAGCTTGTCCGGTTTTTCAGCCCATGAATTCCTCGACGTCTCGGGTAAACGTCGCTCGGTCCTGGAACAAGAAGGCGTGGCCGGCATCGGGAAAGAGCAGCAGCTTCGCGCCGGGCACGCTTCCGGCTAGCTGCCGGGCGTTGGCCGCCACAATGAACTGATCCAGGGTTCCCTCGGCAACCAGGGTGGGGACGCGGATATCTCCCGCCAGGTGGCCCGCTGCGTCCTGTCCTGCCAGCCATCGCTCAGCTGCGAGGTACTGGGCGTGAAATGTGGCGGCGGATTCCCCGTAGAAGCCTGGGTACTGCTGGATGGTACTGAGGTAAGCCGTGACTGCGGCGGCTTGATCCTTCGGGAAGAGCGCGGCCACGAGCTGCTCGGAGTTCACGCCGGGCACGGTGGCGAAGGGCGGGAGGGGCACTGCCTTCCCGGTCCCGACTGCGGTAGCGGCCAGGATAAGCCGGCTTACCTGGGCCGGATGGCTGACAGCCAGGGCCTGCGCGATCATCCCCCCCATTGACCATCCGAGCACCGCCGGGCGGCGTAGCCCGAGCGCGGAGATCAGGGCGCTCGCCTGGCTGGTCATGGCTGTGACGCTCAGCGAAGCCGGCGCCGAGACCGCAGAGGTCCGGCCGACCCCGGCGTTGTCGAAGACCACGACCTCGTGATGGGCGGCCAGGGCATCGACCATACTCGGCGGCCAGCCGTCCATGGATGCACCCGCTCCCATAATGAGCAGCAGCGCGGGCCCGCTGCCCAGCTCGCGGTACGCGACCGTCCCGTCAGCGGTGCGGACGACCTGCACGGGCGCAGCCAGCACGTCCGGGCCGCTGCCAGAAGACCCGCATCCCGCCAGAGCCGCCGCCGCGCAGCACACCGCCAGCATCCAACTGACCGGCAACCTCATGTGCTCCGTCCGGGCCGGCATAATGGCCACCTACTTCCGGGACGAGCAGCTCTGGCCGGCATCGTTACTCGTGCATGCGGCGGTCGCCCGACACAATCAAGATATATCTCTTTTACGCGAACGACAAGATATGTCTTCCTTCAGGTCCTGGCTTTGCCACGAAAGCGGAATCCCCAGCACCAGCAAGCACACATCAATCCAACCTGAGTCGTGGATCCAGGAACCGTTCTCATGCGGACGCCCGCGCTGCATTTCTTGGCCGACAGAACCGGGAGGTACCCATGGCCCGGGCTCGCAAGCCGCTGCCAGCTCACGCTGCGCGGACCCGCTCACGGCCGGCATGTCCGCGGCCAGCCCGCACCAGGTGGCATCGGGACGACGATCGTGGCCGGCGAGGCGGGAGACAGCCGGAAGGGACGAAATGCCGCTTTCCGGCCAAGCGGGCGGGGAACGCGCCCGCGGGCCCCAGCCACCCCGCCAGCGTGAGCGTCGCCGTCCTCTCGGCCGACGAGCGGGCTCCGCCAGCCGCGCCGATCATCCGGTTCGGCGCCCGGGAGGACACGCTGGCAACCAAACGGCATTCGCGCCAGATCGTCCAATCGGTGCTCGCGTGCGATTCGGGCCGCTGCTGATTTTCTGGGTGCATAACAGTCGTTCGGCTTTGCGGGCCGTCGGCTCAGCCGGCGGTGCATCTCGTTGGCTTCAGTTCGTGTTGTCCGGCGGCTGCGCTGAGGCTGATCGGCGCGGGATGCCGCCCGGCGGACCTACAGTTGCGTCGTGGCGGGCGCTGAGGTTGATGACTGGTACGCGCTCCTGACGGCTCGGACTGGTGACATCCGACGGTCCCGGGAGGTATCGGCGCGGCTGGCCGCGCTGGAGGAGCCGCGGCTCTTGTCCGGTGTCGCGTCGCGGATGATCAGTGAGAACCCGCGGTTCCACTGGTACATCGGGCCGGTCTGCGACCGGCTGCCCGCAGCGAGCCTGCGGCAGCTGGCCCGCGAGGCGGCCCGGGCGCGGGGCGACGGGGGCAACGAGGCCGCCGATGAGGTCATCGCCTACGTATCGGCGCACCAGCCCGGGGCGCTGACCGCGCACCTGCGGGCCTTGTGGGACATCAGGCCGAACCGGGATTCCTACTATGCGAGCTGGCCGTGGCGGGCCGCGGACGACGCCGAGGCCGCCCGGCTGCTCGAGGTGGCCGGCGATCCGAGCGGGCCGGACGCGGGCTTCGCGGTTCGCTGCCTGCTGCAGACCCGCCGCCCGGAAGTCCTGGCCCGGCTCCCGGCCGACGACGGGCAGCTGGCCGAGGTGGGGTTCGGGCGCGACGCTGACGGCGGGCTCCGGCGGCTGCACGCCACGGCCGTCTGGCACCTGGCCTTCCCCCAGGAGGTCCTCGATCAGTGGGCGTCCCGGAATCCGCTGCGCCGCCGCCAGCCGAGCTGGCCGATGAATGCCGACTCGGGCCGGCAGCATCTCACCAGCGGCTTCCTCGACCAGACGTGCCCGGCCTGCGGGCAGCGGCTGCACCGACTGCTGCGGCTGGACCCGGTGCCCGCCAGCCTCGGCATCACCTCCCGCGAGCGGGTCGAGTTCGCCTGGTGCCCGCTATGTGGCACGTCCACCGATGTCGGGTACGCCCGCCACGCCCGGGACGGGACACCCGAGCCGCTCGCGGACCGCCCCCGCAGCGACCGTGGCCGCGAGCTGGAACCGGTCGAGGGCTGGTTTATCCCGCAGACCCCGGTCGAGCTCGTCCGGCTCGACGATCGCTGGCGGCAGCAGGACTGGGCGCTGTCAAACGACCGGGAGAACCTGCACCGCGCCGGCGGCGAGCCAACCTGGATCCAGGACGCCAGTTACCCTGCCTGCCCCGGCTGCACGCGGACGATGAGCGCAGCCGGCCAGATCGCCATCGCGGACCTCTGGTACTCCGAGGGCATCTGCTACCTGCTGTGGTGCGACCCGTGCGCCATCAGCGCCGTCATCTACCAGCAGACCTGACCGGCGCACGCCAGCACCCGCAACCGCCGCCTGGCCCGCCACCCGCGATAGCGGCCGGTCCAGGACGGCTCGCCAGGAAATGCCAGTCCAAGCGACGACCGGCGAAGGCGTCCCATCGGAGTGCGGCACCCCGATCGCCGATTCTGCGCGTGAGAAGATCGGCTGAGTCGCCGCCGGTCTCGGCTAACAGATCATCCCGTTCGGCGGGCCTTCTGCTGTAGGTTTCGCGTTGGGGTGGCCATTCGTGTTCAGGGGCAAAGGGAGCGGTCTGTGGAACCGTCACCTTCTATGTCGGAGGCTACGTGCAGAGGAGATGTGCTGGGCTGCCGAATGCGGCCATAGAGGGATCAAGACGACGGCGCTCCGGCCGCCGTGCTCGCCGAACGCGCGCCGGGCGTGCGGTCCTGTCGGGCCGACTCGGCGCGGCACGGCGTGCCAACCACGGTCAGCCCGCCCTTGATTGCGCAGCTGCTATGCAGCAAGCTGCGTAGTGTGAGGCTAGGGCACAGCCCCGACAGGCAACGCAGTGGCACCGAGCCGGGTCAGGCCTTCCAAGTTGGAGGACAGCTTTTATTGAAGGAAGGTAAGGTCCTGGTGCAGACCAATAGTGGGCGGTGACGATGGGGCGCTCTAAGGGTATGGGGCAGAAAAAAAGTAGTCCAAGGAAGAATGCCCGGCGTCAAGTAACGACCTACGAACAGGCTATCGGCCAACCCATGCGATCCATTGACCACCCGCGATCGGATGGTGAAAGCCAGTCGACCATCGTAACGCCGAGCACTGCGATAGCCGGAGTGCTGAATTGGCTCGCAGCACCGCAGGGCACGGCCCTGCTCTCAGCGCTCGGTCTTCTGGTCTCCTTGGCCTCGTTCCTGACAGATGTCAGCTTTTCGCGGCTAAGTGTCCTGGGACCTGCGCTTTTCGCATTCCTTGTTTGGGCTGCATGGCGGAACAAAAGAAAGATAGCCGCGTCTGTGCTTGCAGTCTTCTGTGCTATGTCTCTTCTGCTGGTTGTCCGTGCCTATTCGGCACCTCCCATCGCGTCGTTCTATTATGGCGGAGAAGTGATGTATCCCTCAAGACTACTTCCATATGGCGAGTCGGTTCCTCTAACAGATGACCCTGCTCAAGGCAGCATTTCCGATTCAATCGAACCCGGCGATTCTGAAGCGTTCGATGTGTCTTGTGCTGATCAAGGGATTATTCACACCGGAACAAGATCGACCGACCTAGAGTGGGCACAGATTACCAGTGGCCAGTTTCAGACTTTGTGGGTTCCGATGCCATTCCTCAATGGAATTGCTTACGGAACTGCCCGCACGCTTCTTGGGTGTTCAAGCTGGCAATGGCGGCTCCAGCGATGGGACATCTTTGGGTCTTCATAGATCAGATGGGGCAGTGACGGCGAAAGACAAGCTGGAGCGCCGGCGGGACGTCTGGGCGAGTAGCCGCTCAGCCGCTTCCAGGCGACGCTGGGTATCGTCGAGCAGCGCCCGCGTGCGCAGCAGTTCGCCAGCCGTTTCTGAATGCGCCAGCAGCTCCAGGCGGAGCGCGTCACAGTTCGCCCTGTTTATTAGCAGACGAAAGAACATGGCGACTCCATACTGGAACGATGCTGCCGGGCGGGCTGATCTGGGCGCGTATCGGGCACCATGTCCCGGCTGCGGCCGCAGCCCGAGGTCGGGTTCCGCCCCGTCGCACACCGCGGCGCCCTGGTGGTGGTGCGCGTCGCGTCGTCTTGCAGGCTGCCCGTAAATGATCCCCGCCCGCTACTAGAACGATCAGGGTTTTAGACCTCGTCCCGAGCCAATGCCCGCTGGCTTCCCGGGCACGGGGGAGTCTGAAGTACCGCCACGGGCCGCCGAGGTACAGTTCTCCTGCTCGTTACCATCACGCCTGGCCGCGTCCGGAATCGTAGTCTTCTAGCGGATGGCCTTCCCAGTTGGCTGACTCGCCCGTGCCGTTGACGTCCTGGTTCCACAAGTCCGTGCAGTAGACGTTGGTGGTCACGTTATCGCCGCCCCCGTCGCTGAACTTGCCGCCCGCGCTGTATCCATCGCGGTAGTACTTGCTGACCTGAGACGCGGGTGAACTTCCTCAGAGGTGCTCCGCCAACGCGACGATGACCAAGGCGGCAACCACGAGGCCGACCCACCTGACAACCTTCCTGTTCATTCTGATATCTCCTGTTATGCCCGGTACGTCCGTTACGTCTGGGATTATAGGGAGAAGGCGATTGCCGCCTGCACCGGGGGAGCACCACACAGCGGTCTGCCACTTGCCCAGGCCGCTGACACGCGCAGTCAGAAGAAGCCGCCGAGCGGCTAACGCCGCGCTAACAACTAACAACGGCAACGGAAACCAAGTGATGAGCCTAAACGCCAGGAGCGGCTAGGCTGCCTTGAGGCCTGCTCAGATGGCCTGCTGCGGACGTCTGCGGATCCGCCGAGCCTCCTTGTGAACGGACGGTCGCATACGCTACTAGGGCACATCCCGGGCACATAACGCTCGCGCGCGGGGGTTAGAGGTAGGAGCGCGCGTGCGGGTTCTCGGGTTCGAAGGCGGCCGCGAGAAAACCGTGCCGCTGATGATGTTGCCAGGCTTGGGCGGAACGCGGTGATCAGGCCTGAGCTGGGGAACAGGTGCGCGCGGGTACGCCGCAGCTTCGGCGCCTGGGCCAGGGGGCCACCGGGGAACACCAAGTCACGGGTCACGTGAGCCAGGAATACGCGAGGCAATCGGCGGCGCCGGCCGGGTCAAGGGCGACAACGGCACCGTTCAGGGCCCCGACTGAGCTGCCCACGACCAGGTCGGCCACGACGCGCTGCTCGGCCAGTGCCCGGAGCACTGCCTGGCTTGCCCTGACGCTTCCGCCGCCCCCAAGGACGAAGCCGGGCGAGTCAGCGTCCCGGTCACCATCCGCCCCTCCCGCCACCCCGCGCCCGCCGGCAGCCATATCGTTGCCCGGTTCCGCGGCCAGCTGCACTCGACGGCCGCGTGGCCTCAGCGGGAAGGACGTTCACGTCCCTTGATATCCGCCCGCAGCGATGCTTTGCGGACCCCGCCAGAGAGCGGGTCCCGCTCATGCGCACGGGGTATCGATGTCGCTGGCGCACCGGGCCAGTGCGTAGTCCCTGCGGACTTTCTGGGTGGGGGGTTAGGTCCTCACAGGCCTCAGCGCAGTTCTGGCACCTCACAGGCTGCCCCCGCGTCGGGGGCTGTCAAGGGACATTAGGAGTTGCCCGGTGGCGGTCATGAGTTGTGCCCGCTGGCGGCCACCGGATCTTCCGTCGCGGCCGCCTCGGCGTGGACGTGATCGCGCTGCTCGGACTGGCGGGCGCGGTAGCCGTCCGTGAGCTGCTGGCGGCTGCGGTGATCAGCGTCATGCTGACCAGCGGCCGGACCCTGGAGGCATGGGCGGCTCTGCGCGCCAGGCATGACCTGGGCGCGCTGCTTGACCGGGCGCCCCGGACCGCGCGCCGGTCGCGCGGCGACCGGGTGGAAGTGGTGCCGCTTGCGGAGATCGCGGCCGGCGACATGGTGCTGGTAGCGCCCGGTGACGTGGTTCCCGTGGACGGCGTAGTGGCGGCGGGCGTCGCCGTCCTCGATGAGTCCGCCCTGACCGGCGAGGTCCGGCCCGCCGAACGGCTCCCGGGCGAACCGGTGGCGAGCGGGGTGGTGAACGCTGGCGGCCCGTTCAGCCTGCGGGCTGGCGGGACCGCCGCGGAAAGCACCTACGCGGGCATCGTGCGGCTGGTGAGCGAGGCGGAGAACTCGCAGGCGCCGTTCGTCCGGCTCGCGGACCGGTACGCCATGTGGTTCCTGCCGCTGACCCTCGCCGTGGCCGGGTTCGCGTGGGCGCTCGGCGGGGCGGCCAGGGCCGTCGCGGTTCTCGTGGTCGCGACGCCGTGCCCGCTGATCCTGGCCGCGCCGGTCGCCCTGGTCTCCGGGCTGTCGGCGGCCGCCCGGCGCGGCGTGGTGGTAAAGAGCGGGGGCGTGCTCGAACGCCTCGCCAGTTGCGCCACCCTGGTGCTGGACAAGACCGGGACGCTCACCATCGGGCAGCCGGAGGTGACCGCGATCATCCCGGCCGGGACCGGTGGCCTGGACCGTGAGGAGATCCTGCGCCTGGCCGCGTCGCTGGACCAGGTGTCGGGGCACGTGCTGGCGGCCGCGGTCGTGCGGGCAGCGGCCGACCGCGGCAGCCGGATGAGCCAGCCGGCCGCCGTGACGGAGGTAGCGGGGCAGGGCATCACCGGCACCGTCGGGGGCCGCGTGGTCAGGCTGGGGCGCGCCGGGTGGGCGGGCGCCGCGGAAACCGAGCCGTGGGTCCGGGCCGCGCGCCGCCGGGGCCGGCTGGACGGCGCGCTGACGGTGTTCGCCGCCGTCGACGGCCGGCCCGCTGGTGTGCTGCTGCTTGAGGACCGGATCCGCCCCGATGCGCGGCAGACCATCCGGGCGCTGCGCCAGGGCGGGATCAGCCGGATCGTGCTGGCGACCGGCGACCGCGCCGAAGCAGCCGACGCCGTCGGAGCGCTCACCGGCGTCGACGAGGTGATCGCGGAGCTCACCCCGGAGGCCAAACTGGACGTGGTGCGCCGTGAGCAGCGCCTGGCAGCCGTGATCATGACGGGCGACGGGATCAACGACGCCCCCGCGCTGGCCCTGGCCGACGTGGGGATCGCCATGGGAGCCAGGGGTTCCACCGCGTCGTCGCAAGCGGCGGACGCGGTCCTCACCGTCGACCAGATCGGCCGCCTCGGCGAGGTGGCGGTACTGGCCCGGCGTACCCGGCGGATCGCCCTGCAGAGCGTGCTGGCCGGCATGGGCATGTCGCTGGCCGCCATGGCCTTCGCGGCCGCCGGGCTGCTGCCCGCGGTGTGGGGCGCGCTGCTGCAGGAGGCCATCGACGTCGCGGTGATACTGAACGCGCTCCGCGCCCTCCGCCCGGCCGCGCCCGAGGTCCGGCTGACGGCCGCCGACACCGGCCTCACCCGGCGGTTCCGCGCCGAGCACGAGGCGATCCGGGCGGACATCGACCAGCTCCGGACGGTCGCGGAGACGCTGGCCGAGCCCGGCGCGATGGCCCGGGTCCGCCGCGCGTGCGAGCTGCTCACCAGCGAGGTATGGCCGCACGAGCACGCCGAGGAGTCTGACCTGTACCCGGCGCTGAACCGGGTGCTCGGCGGAGTGGACCCCACCGCCCCGATGAGCAGGGCGCACGCCGAGATCGCCGTCCAGATAGCGCGGCTCGGGCGCCTCGCCGACGACATCGGCGACCGGGAGCCCGACGACACCGACGTCGCGGAACTGCGCGGCCTCCTGTACGGCCTGCACGCCATCCTGCGGCTGCACACGGCACAGGAAGACGAGACCTACCTGTCGCTCGGCGACACCGCGGACACCAGCCGGCCAGCGGCCTGAGCGCCTCGGCTACGCCGCGATACGCCCGGGTCACGCCGCCGTCGCGAGCCTCCTGTCGTTCATCGCCGGCGCAGTGATGCCGCTGCTGGCGATCACGCTGGTCCCGGGCCGGCGCGTATCGCCGTCACGTTCACCGCGGTGCTCGCCGCGCTCGTGGGGACCGGGGCGGCGAGCGCCGCGCTCGGCCGGGCACCGCGGGGCCCGGCGATCGCGAGCAACGTGCTCGGCGGCGCGATCGCCATGGACGTGACCTACGGCATCGGCTCCCTCATCGGAGCCGCTGGCATCTGACCCGCCTGCGCCGCGCTTCGGCACGCCGGGCCCAAGGTCCCGTCCCGCCTAAGCGCCTGTACCTGCGACAGGCTGCTGTGAGCAGGACGATCTGGATGTCGGACTACTGGGGGATGAACGGGAGCCAGCCCGGCTCTGCCCTGCCCTGCCCGCGGCCTGCATGTTGGGGCCGAACCGGCCGGCCCGCGACGTCGCTTCCGCTGAGCTGAGGCCGCGCTGCGCGTCTGCCTCTACCGCCCGCAGCACCCGCTCAACGCTGAGCATGCCACGCAAGCCCGCTGGCCTCCGGCTCCAACTCTGGAGCGGGCGGCCAGCGGTCAGCCCGGCCCGCACGGGGCATCCCCTCCCAGCGAGCTCCGGCCGCGTCGGCGGGACAGAACCCAGAAAGCCGGCCAGCGCGGCGGTGCCGGCTGCTGCGACGGCCAGCGTGGCGGCGAGCCCGCTGCGGGGCAGCTGCAGCTCGTAGAAGCGGCGCACCGCGGACAGCGGGAACAGTACGGCGAAGACGGCCACCACGGAGCCGACTAGCACGATCCGGCGCCAGGTAAGCGGAACGGCCAGCAGGACTAGCACGCACAGGCTCAGGATGAGGGTGACCAGGGTCGCGGCGGTGCGCTGCTGCACCAGCGGGAGGCCGTCCGCGCGGGCCAGGGCGTAGGCGGTGAATGCCGCCGCGGCGATGATGGCGCCGGCCGGGATGGCGAGCTTGAGTGCCAGCACGTCGTTGACGCCGTCGCTGGTCATCGCCACCGTGTGCCCGCGGGCCTGCAGGGCTGTCACCATCGCCTGTTTCTGCTGGGGGGTCACCCGGCCGAAGATTCCTCGTGGGGGCGGGAACGCCGTCCTCGATCCAGTGCACGACGGCGCTGGCTTTCGCCGGCGACGAACCGGTCCGCGGCCGTCACGACCCGGACCCGGTCCGCGGACCGCCCGCCGGATCGCCGGGAAGCGCGGTGGAGTTCAGTCGTTAGCCTCCGCCTTCCGGCGAAGGCTGCGACTGGCGCCCCGAGCGCGGGGTTCATGTGACGTAGAGCTGGCCGTTGCTGCCCTTGGCGATCGTGATGGGGTTTAGGCCGTTGGCGGCAGGGCCAACTTCGACTGCGCCGGTGGCGGCGTTGAACTGCGAGCCGTGACACGGGCAGATGATGAGAGCGGAGGACTGGTCGTATTCGACCGTGCAGCCGGCATGCGGGCACACCGCGTCGAAGGCCACGAACTTGCCGGCCGTGGCCTGGATCACGATCGAGGGGTCGCCGGTGCGGGGATCGGTGAACGACGCGGCGCCGCCGGCCGGGACATCCTTGGCGGGTCCGATCGCGGTGCCAGCCGGATGACTGTCGCCAGCCCCGCCGGGAGCGCTGGAGCCGGGTGCCGTGCTCGGCGCGGACGCCGACTGGGCCGGGGACAACTGCGCGGTGCCGGCGTTGCGCTTTGTGCCGCCGGCCAGCCGGCCCAAGCCGGCCGCCATACCGCCCAGGATCAGGCCGGTGACCGCCGCCGCAGCCGTCACGGTCCCCTTCAGCACGACCTCCCGGCGGCTAGCTTCCTCCGCGCTCATCCGTCGAGAGCCTCGCCGCGCACGCGCCCGGGCCGCGATCGCCGCGTCGGCGGACAGGAGCGGGCCGCTGCCCGCTAGCAGCAGCGGCGTCCATGCGAACGCGAACACGATGTCCGCGCCGGTGTAGTACGGCGAAGCGTGGAAGCTGACCGTCAG
Source organism: uncultured Actinomycetota bacterium (assembly GCA_963836195.1). Taxonomy (GTDB): domain Bacteria; phylum Actinomycetota; class Actinomycetes; order Streptosporangiales; family Streptosporangiaceae; genus Trebonia. The sequence continues at coordinate 867,250 of CAWIIX010000033.1, forward strand.
GAACAACATCAGGGACAGCGCGACGCCACCCGCCGCGGCCAGCCGCTGCCACAGCCCGAGCAGGGTGCCGAGGCCGATGGCGAGCTCGGCGAGCGCGATGAGGAGGCCGAGCGGGACCGCGAGATGGGTCAGCGGCGAGATCAGCGTGTGGATGGGGCTGCGCCGGGCCGCGCCTGCCAGCTGTGCCTGGATCGACCCGGGATTACCGGCCTGGAAGAACCCGGGATTGGCCAGCTTCTGAAGCCCTGCGAAGCAGAACGTGAAGCCGAGGAAGGCCCGCAGCGGAAGCAGCGCCCGGCCCAGCAAGTCAGGGCTCAGCGAACCAGGCGCGGGCTGGGGCGGAGGCGGAGCGGACGCGGGCGGCCGCGAGGGCCTGCGCTGCGAACGGGACCGGCTCATTGACCGCTCACCGCCAGTCCCAAAAGCACCGCGGTGTTCACGGCGGTAAGACGGGCGTTGCCGTCCACGGCGGCGTCGGCTCGGCTAGTCGATGCGCGGGCGTCCAGGTTCACGGTAGGCAACGATATGGAAACAACCTCTGATGCGTAAGAGGGGTTTCCTCAGCGAATCGTCAGAGTACGCGGAAGTCGGCCGGCCGAGGGAGTTCGACGAGCTCGCGCGGCGCGGCTGCACTCGCGCGGCGAGCAGGTCTTCTTCGGCGCCTACGACCCGGACGCACCGCCTGTCGGGTCATTCGTGTCTTTGCCTCCGCTTCTATCGCTTGTCAAGTGGGTCCTTGGAGCTTCCGCCCCGTCGCGCGGGCTCGCAACCTGTGGAGTCGATTTCCGTATCGGGCCGCGCGCGGCTCACCACCGCGCGGGCGATCCTGGGGTCCTCTGGCGATCAGCCCGGGTCGTTCTTACCTATCGCGGCACACCGGCCGGCGTCAGGCTGGACTGAGAAGGAACGGCCCGGGGTGGCCGTGCCTCAGCTCGGAGGCTGCCATGAAACTCTCGCGCACAACCGCTGCCGCGGTAACGCTCATATTCGCTGGTCTGCTGGCGCTGACCGCCGCATGCGGCGGTCAGCCAGGCCAGCCCGCCACGAGGCCATCGCCGTCCGCCAGCACCTCCGCGGCCGCGCCCAGCCGGTCCCCGGTGCCCAGCCAGACTCCGGCACCCGGCCAGCCGAGTTCGGGCACTCCCACGCCGGCTCAGTCCGCCCAGGTCCTGTCATCCCGGCTCGCCTACCCGTGGCACTGGCCGAACGACGGCGCTACGCCCGGGCGCGTCACCCACGCCTTCACGGTGCCGCCGGTGCCCGAGCTGGTCCAGATCAGCGTCGGCAGCCACCCTGGCGGGCCCGGCGAGCGGCCGTTCAACCGGATGTCGTTCACCTTCACCACCGCCTTCCCCGGCTACCGGTTCGAGTTCGCCAGCACGCTGATCGGCGACCCAAGCGGCAAGGTCATCCCGCTCGACGGCCAGGACGTGCTGAAGATCGTCTTCACCCGGGCCCAGGCGCACACCGCAGACGGGACGCGGTCTTCGGTCATCTCCCAGCCCGCCCCGCGCATCGGCTACCAGCGGATGGCCGGCTACGCCCTCGGCGGCGACTTCGAGGGCGTGCTCACCTACGGCATCGGCATCAACAGGCCGATCCCGCACTCCAACCCGCAGTTCCCGGTCCGCGCCTACGAGGTGGAGACGGTCACCCCGAGCGGCCAGCACCGCTACACCGTCGCGATCGACATCGACGCCAGCAACCCCGCCTAGAACACCCAGGAAGTGGCTGACCTGAGCGGATGAGGGGGCGCCGGACCCGGACCCGCCCGTCACCCGCATCCGCTCTGGGAAATCAAGAACGTCAGCTCGAACGGACGCGTGGTTCCCCGCTATCTCAACCGTCTCCCGACTCGTGTGACGCAGCCTTCCCCGTGCGTCGACTGCGGCCCACCCGTACACGCCGTACGGGGCAACCGCCGACCCGCCCCGCCTGGAACGGCACGAGCGAGGCATGACCGAGCCGTACGTAGGCCCTCCCCGGATGAGACTGAGGGATCGTCGCAGCGTCGGAAGCACCGATCACATCGGCGCTGTCGGCCGCGACTGTCACCCGCAGCGAGATCCGCAGGTTGGTGTTGGCGGATGTCAGCCGACCCACCCCGGAGGGCCGTTGCGTCGCCAGGATGAGGTGGATGTCGAGAAGTCATGTGCCTCCGCGTGCGTCGCCCTCCCATCCGACCCCCGCGGCCCACAGGAACCTGAACCACCGCAGCAGGTCCAGCCCGTAAGACCGGATCACTGGGCAGCCGCGCCAGGTCAGCTAGAAACGGAGGACTAATCCACAAAGCGCCGTTGACTCCACGCGGCGCGAGACCCGATAGTTTTCGGAAAGGGGAATTGAAATTTTCAATCCGGCCCCGCCTCGCCCCCATCCCCGAGGCAGTTCCGCGCGCGGGTCTATTCGCCCTGCTGGCGCGATCCGGCGCAATTGCACGTTAGTGGAAACGCGCAAAGCGCGGCAAATTGCGACCGCGCTCCTCTGGCCATCGAGGTAACCGAGGGGTGTAATAACGGGGAAACAAAGCCGAGAAGATCCGAAACAATTTCGGGACCTCGCTGCATTGCTCCGGCTCGAAGCCGAAGGGATGCGAAGTACCCAAGGAAGGGACAGGGCAGAGCATGAAGAGATGGCTGAGAGCGCTGCTCGCCGCCTGCGTGGCCACGCTGACGGCGGCCGGGCTACTGATGGCGGTCATATCCGGGGCGCCCGCTGCGAAGGCTGCCTCGCTCGTGCAGGTGACGAACTTCGGAAACAACCCGTCCAACAACAAGATGTACATCTACGTGCCGAACAACGTCCGGGCCAATCCGCCCATCTTGGTGGCCCTGCACCAGTGCACCGGCACCGGGCCCGGTTTCTTCGGAAGCACGGCGTTCGCCTCACTGGCCGACCAGTACGGGTTCATCGTCATCTACCCGGATGCGAACAGGAGCGGCCAGTGCTGGGACGTCTCCTCCACCCAGGCGCTGACCAGGAACGGCGGCAGCGACCCGGTCGGGATCATGTCGATGATCACCTACGCCGAGCAGCACTTCAACGGCAACGCGAGCCAGGTGTACGTCACCGGTGCCTCATCCGGCGCGATGATGACGAACGTTCTGCTGGCCGACTACCCGGACGTATTCAAGGCCGGCGCGGCGTTCATGGGCGTCCCTTATCACTGCTTCTTCACCGGCACCGTCGACGGCTGGAACTCCGCCTGCGCGAACGGCCAGGTCAGCATGACCGCGCAGCAATGGGGCGATCTGGTCCGCAACACGGCCGACCCCGGCTATAGCGGGCCTCGGCCGCGGATGCAGCTGTGGCACGGCACCGCGGACGGAACGCTTAACTACAACAACTTCGGTCAGGAAATCCTGCAGTGGACGAACGTGACCGGAGTCAGCTCGACCCCAGTCTCTACCACTACTCCGATGTCGGGCTGGACCGAGACGATGTACGGCAGCACGAGCAACCCGCCGGTGGAGGGCATCAGCATCGCCAGCGCCGGCCACGTACTCCCGATCGAGGGCACGGGGATGGAAGCCGACGCGATCGCGTTCTTCGGCCTAAACAACCAGTCGCAGGGCAACACAGTCACGGTGACCAACCCCGGTAACCAGACCAGCACGGTCGGCACCGCGGCCAGCGTGCAGATCAACGCGACCGACTCCGGCTCCGGCCAGGCCCTGACCTACAGCGCCACCGGGCTGCCTGCGGGCCTGTCGGTCAACGCCTCAAGCGGCCTGATCAGCGGCACGCCCACCGCACAAGGCACGTCCTCGGTGACCGTGACCGCCAGGGACGGCACCGGAGCGTCCGGCTCGGCGAGCTTCACCTGGACGGTCAGCAACACCGGTGGCGGCACTTGCCACGTGACCTACACCCGCAGCAGCCAGTGGGCCGGCGGCTTCACCGCGCAGGTCGTGATCGGCAACACCGGCTCGGCCGCGATCTCCAGCTGGTCGCTAACCTTCACCTTCCCTGGCGACCAGAAGATCACCAGCAACTTCAACGGCGGCTTCAGCCAGACTGGTGAGAACGCGACCCTGACCAACGCCAGCTACAACGGCAACATCGCGCCGGGCGGCTCCGTGTCCGTCGGCTTCCAGGGCACCTGGACTAGCAATGACACGTTGCCGACCAGCTTCGCCCTGAATGGCGCCTCCTGCTCTTAGGGGTGCCTGGCAGGCCGGTTCAGTCGGTGGCCAACCGCCTGACCCGGCCTGCCGTCTTAACCGGCCCGATTCGCTACCCGGCCAGCGCGCTTGGGGACCCCGGCGTCGTACTCGGCGATCCAACTCTCGCCGCGCCGGGTAATGTTCGGCGCGAGATCGCCATGCTGCGACTGCAGGTCGCCCGCTCGAGTCCGCACTGGGCTGACCCTGCCGTGCTCGCCCCGCTGGCCAGGTGGCGCAGCTGCTTATCGACCGGCAACACCGGGATTTGGCAGGGCAGGCAGTTCTCTGGCTTGCGCAACGCACCATGCACGCACATCCGTCAGAACTTGGTGGAAGCGGATGTGCTGGTTGCCCTGAAGATTGAGGCGACAGGTCCAGGGCCGCAATCAAGGTGTGCTCTAGCTCCCAGGGCCTAGGCCTCCAACCGTGTTCAGGAACGCCCGCCGAGCGCACGTCGCCATGAAAGCGCTTCCGTCTCTGGATCCGCGTTTCATGAGAATTTCATGGCGAGGTCCGCTGCCGCCGCAGTTCGGCAGGCGCCCCGCGACCGAGAAGTTGACCGGTTTATCCGGCGAAACCTACCGTGAGCGGCACCGTCAACCCGGAGTTATCGGAGGCCACGATGCAACGGCGTGTCCTGTTCTTCTCATCGCTGCTAGGGCTGGGGGCGATTGGAATCGCTTCCGTCGCCGTTCCGGCCCATGCGGCCACCCTGACCGCGTCGGTCACCGTGAACGCCACGGCCGGTCTCGGCTCCGTGCCCGCGCACGGGATCGGGGTGAACACCGCGGTGTATGACAGCGACATGAACGATGCCGCCATCCCGCCGTTGCTGAAGGCGGCGGGCGTCACCGCGATGCGCTACCCCGGCGGCTCGTACTCCGACATCTACAACTGGCAGACCCAGACCGCAGCGGCAGGCGGCTTCGTCGCGCCTAACACCGGCTTCAGCAGCTTCATGGCCACCGCCAACGCGGTCGGCGCCCAGCCGATCATCACCGTCAACTATGGCACGGGAACTCCCGCCCTCGCGGCCGCCTGGGTGCAGAGCGCGGCGAGTGCCAGCGACGGCGTCTCCTACTGGGAAGTCGGCAACGAGGTATACGGCAACGGAACCTACGGCGCCAACTGGGAAACCGACTCTCACTGTCACACCAGCCTGAACGGCCCGCTGGTCACCGTGGGCAGCGAGCCGTCCCAGACCTATAACTGCGGCCCAGCCGAGTACGCCGCGAACGTCGCAAGCTTCGCCTCCGCCATGCACGCCGCCGACGCCAACGCCAAGGTCTGCGCCATCCTCACGACCCCCGGGTTCTGGCCGGACAACGTGACCAACTCCGAGTACCCGCAAAGCTGGAACCAGACCGTCCTGACCACTCTGAAGTCGGGCACCCAGTGCGTGATCGTGCACTACTACCCGGGCGGATCGAACACCGCGGGCATGCTCACTGACCCCTCCGACATCGCTGGGATCGTCTCCACCCTGCACAGCGAGCTCAGCCAGTACGCCGGCATCGCCAACCCGGCCAGCATCCCGATCCTGGTCACGGAGACCAACTCCACCCTCGACCTGGACACCCAGCCCGCCGCGCTGTTCGCCGCCGACATGGACATGACCTGGCTGGAAAACGGTGTCACCAGCGTCGACTGGTGGAACGAGCACAACGGAGAGGGCACGGTCAGCACCGTCAACGGCGCCACCGACTACGGTGACCAGGGGATCTTCTCCAACAACACCAACTACGGCGGCACCACCGAGCCCGCCGTGGACACCCCGTTCGCGCCTTACTACGGCATCGAGATGCTGTCCAAGCTCGCCGCTCCTGGCTCCACGATGGTCAACTCGAGCAGCAGCCAGGCGTTGCTGAAAGTGCACTCCGTCCGCGACGCGGCAGGCAACCTCAACGTGCTGATCGACAACGAGGACCCGTCCAACTCCTACACCGTCAGCCTCGGCTACTCCGGCTTCTCGCCGTCCGGCACTCCCACCGTCTACACCCTGGCCAACAACGCGACAACGATCACCAGCGCCTCCGGCTCGGCGACGTCAGCCACCGTCGCGCCGTACTCGCTGACGGTCGTGCACATCCCTGGGTCCGGCGGCACTGGCGTCACCTCGCCCGGCGCGCCCGGCCAGCCGGTCGCGTCCGGCCTTTCGTCGAGCACCTCGGGCAACGACACCGGGACCGCGACGCTGACCTGGCCCGCGTCCGTCGCCGGTACCTACCCGGTCGCGAACTACCAGGTCTACTTCGGCAGCACGCTGGTCACCACGACGACCGGGACCAGCGTCTCGCTGACCGGCCTGACCATCGGGAACAGCTACACCTACGACGTGGTCGCGGTCGACAGCCACGGCAACCCATCGCTGCCGTCGCCGCCGATCACCTTCACCGTGCCACCCCCGGCCAACGCCAACTGCGCCGTGCATTACGCGCAGACCGGCAGCTGGCCCGGTGGGTTCCAGGCCAGTGTGACGATCACCGACGAGGCCGCCAGCGCGGTGAACGGCTGGCAGCTGACCTGGACCTGGCCGAACTCGGGCGAGGCGATCACCCAGTTGTGGAACGGCACGGAGACCCAGTCCGGCACCGCAGTGACCGTGGCCAACGCCAGCTACAACACAACGATCGACGCCAGCGGCGGCACGGTGAACTTCGGGTTCACCGGCTCGGACTCCGGGCAGACGCCAGCCCCCGCCGCCTTCCACCTGAACGGGGCTATCTGCAGTAACAACTAACCGTTGCCGTTGAGTGAGCGATAGTGCTCATCACGCCGGCACCCCGTCTCGGGGTTGTTCGGCAGCCGTGCGGCTGCGTCCCTTCCGCGCTTCAGTGCCACCTGCCGGGCGGGGCCCGGTCTTACGGTCGGCTCGGCGCTTGACGGCGGCCCTGACTGGGCCGACGGCGCTATCGCCCGCGCAGGGCGGCTCGTAACGCGCGAGGTTGACGGCGGCGTTGTCGTCCCGCTGATGGGCGGTCCCGCACTGGGCGCAGGTCCAGTGCCCGGCCCACCCGATGTCCTGGACGTGCCCGCAGGCGTGGCAGGTCTTCGACGACGGGTAGAACCGGTCGGCGATCACGAGCCGGGAGCCGTACCAGCCGGTCTTGTAGCCGAGCTGGCGGCGGGTCTCGCCGAGGGCGGAGTCCGACAGGCCGCGCCGTCTGGCGCGGGCTCCGGTCAGGCCCTTCTGCCGTAGCATCCCGGCCGCGTCCAGTCCCTCGACCACGATCTCGCCGTGGGTCTTGGCGAGGCTGGCGGTCAGGCGGTGGATGTGGCAGCCGCGGATGTCGGCGACCCGGCGCTGCAGCCGGGAGATCCTCCGGCTGGTCTCGGCGTGGCGGCGCGAGCCCCGGGTGCGCCGGGACCGCTCGCGGCACAGCTGCCGCAGTTCCCTCAGGGCGGCTTCCAGCGGGCGCGGGTTCGGCACCCGCTCGATCACCTGGCCTGCGCTGCCGGCGACGGTGGCGAGCACCCGCACTCCCACGTCGACCCCGACCCTGGAGTTCGGGCGGGCCACGCCCGCCTGCTGGGGGCGCTGGACCAGGACCCGGAACGCCGCCACCAGCCTGGCGCCCTTCCGTGACACCGTGACCGCGAGGATCCGCGCCCGCCCTTTCGCCAGGAGCCGCTCGAGCCGCCGGGTGTTCTCGTGCACCCGGACGGTCCCGATCCTGGGCAGGGACACGTGGCGGCGGCCGGGCTCGACCCGGATCGCGCCGGTGGTGAACGTCACCCGGTCCCGGTCGCGGCCCTTCTTCGCGAACCCCGGGAACCCGACCCGTCCCACGTCATCATCATGACGGGCAGGTACGACATTCCACCGCCACCAGGCCACCAGGGCAGCCCCTCCAGAAGTTTTCTTTCCCGGCTCCGCGAAGGCCGCGCACCCCGTGATCACTACGAGGCGGTATCACTCACTGCTGATCACTATTGCGGCAACAGTTCGAACCCTCCGGGCCAGGCCGGCGTCACTGTCATCCGGCCTGGCCCCAGGCCGCCCGCCGTCGCGGGCAGAGTGGCAAGAAGCGGCGGGGCGGCCCGGGCCGAGGCGGACCGGCTGCGCACCCGGATCGAGGAGCTGTCGGATGACCTGGTCGGGGTGGAAGAGCAGGCCTCGATGCTCCAGGCGCGGACGATCCGGCTGCCCAAGTCGGTCTTGACGGCGAATCGGAAGCCGTAGAACCACTCGGCAAGGGCGGCGTCGCGGCCGAACCAGGCGGCCAGGTCGTTGCCGGGGCCGGTCCACTGGTCCGGGCCGCGGACCCGGGACGGGTGCTTGACCGGCAGGGCGCTGGTGTCGATCTGCCGGCAGTCGTCTTCCGGGAGCCGGGCGCCAGGACGACCCGGAGCTGCTCGAACGCCCCCAACATCCAGCGGGTCCGGCGGTTGGCCTCGCTCTGGTGCGGCAGGCGCGGGAACGGGTGCCCCCAGTCGCGGGCCACCTGCTGATACCACGAACCCCCATCAGAGCGCTGACCTGCGCAAACTGCCCTTACCGCTAGCATCTTACGATCTTCGAGGGCATGTCGGAAATCCAGCGGATGCTGATCGGCCGGACGATCACCGGGCTGGACGTTCGCTAGCCTGACCGGCGTTGCTGTACGGCCGGGGCACGCCACGGCCACGGACGCGCAGATCACGATGCGGTCCGGCCAGGAGGCTTTGAAGGCAACGACCAGGGTGGGAAGGCGCCTTCCGGGAGCCTCTCGGACGCTAGGCCCGTCGGCTGAAGCGGTCAATTAAGGATGTCGCCACATGTCAAAGCCGGAGGCAGGAACGCTATCGCGAAATGGAACTTTCACGCGTCTTCCTGGGCCGACGGCTGTGTTACGCGCCGGTTCTTCTTACCGCCGGGCGCCGAGCTTACGCTGCTTCCCAGGGTGAGAAGGCTCTTTCCGGTCTGCTGATGGCGGGCACCACCGCCATCGTCGCTTCCTCCACCGACCCGAGGAGATCAGATGACCAGACGTCGAACTCGTCTGCGGACGCTAGTCAGCGCCTTGGCCGCATCCGGCCTGCTGGTTGGCGCGCTGCTTGCCTCTGGCACTGCAGCGGCCGCCCCTTCTCATCCTGCCGGGGCCGCGCGGGCGTCAGTCAGTAAGACGAACAACGGGCCGCCTGCCGGCGCGCCGGTCACCAGCCCGGCGCCGGGCCAGGTGTTCGCTCCCGGTTCAAGCATCAAGCTGTCGGCGGCTCCCCTCCTGGTTAGCGACGCCGTCAAGGACGGGCTGAGCAGCGCTCCGGTGACCGCCATCAAGTTCTTCGCGAGCACCAGCCTGACCAACAACGTCCTGGTGGGCGAGGCCAAGTCGGCGCCGTGGACTGTGTCGTGGAATCACGTGCCAGCGGGGGACTACTCGGTGACCGCAGTCACCTACAACAAGCAGGGAAGCACGACCTCGGACCCGGTGGCCATCCGGGTCGTGAAGCCTAGCGTGCTGACAGCCCAGTCCTCGCTCACGATCGCCAAGGGCCACAGTGCGTCGTTCGCCGTCAAGCTGTCCACGGCGCCGAGCAGCCCGGTCACGGTGCACCTGAGCGACGCCGGCACCGGGACCAAGGTGTCCAAGGGCCAGGCGCTCACCTTCACGCCGTCGAACTGGAACCAGCCGCAGCCGGTCACCGTGGCCGCGGCGCAGACCAAGGCCGGCAGCCACTCGACCATCACCGCGTCAGCGGCCGGGCTGGGGAGCGCCTCGGTGGCAGTCACCGCCGCGCCGGCCGCTACCGGATATGACCAGTGGTTCCTCAACCTTTACAACCAGCTCACGAACTCAAGCAACGGTTACTTCAGCCCCAAGGGCATCCCGTATCACTCGGTCGAGCAACTCATCGTGGAGGCCCCCGACTACGGTCACGAGACCACCTCGGAGACCTTCAGCTACTGGCTGTGGCTGACGGCCGACTTCGGCCGGGTCAGCGGCGACTGGACCGCGTTCAACAACGCCTGGTCCGTCACGATGCAATACGACGTCCCGAACGCGGCCAACCAGCCCGGGTGCAGCGCCTACAACGCGTCCTCCCCGGCGACGTACGGGCCGGAAGCGGCGTCCCCGGCCAGCTACCCGGTGGCCCTCAACTCCTCGGTCCCGGTCGGATCGGACCCGCTGTCCGCCGAGCTGACCTCCACCTACGGCAGCTGCACCCTCGACACGCCCATGTGGATCATGGACACCGACAACCGGTACGGCTTCGGCCAGCAGGAAGACGGGACCTCCACGCCAAGCTACATCAACACATTCCAGCGCGGCGCCGAGGAGTCGGTCTGGGACACGGTCGACCAGCCCGACTGGGACAACCTGTCGAAGGGCGAGAGCGGATCCGGCTACCTCGCACTGTTCAACAACGGCGGCGGCAGCTTCGCCGCCCAGTACAAGTACACCGACGCGCCGGACGCCGACGCGCGCATGATCCAGGCCGCGTACTGGGCCCTGCAGTACGCCACCGCGCAGGGCAACCAGTCGCAGCTCTCGTCCACACTGGCCAGCGCGGCCAAGCTCGGCGACTACGTGCGGTACTCGATGTACGACAAGTACTTCAAGCAGATCAGCGCCAACTGCAGCCAGGTCGGCTCGGTGGCGTGCCCGGCCGGCACGTCCAAGGCCAACGAGGCAACCTACCTGCTGTCCTGGTACTACGCCTTCGGCGGTTCCACCACCGGCGCCTGGTCCTGGCGGATCAGCGGCACCGAGATCCACGAGGGATACCAGAACCCGCTGGCGGCGTTCGCGCTGAGCAACACCACCAGCCTGATCCCGCTGTCCCCGTCGGCCAAGGCCGACTGGGGGACCAGCCTGACGACGCAGCTCAACCTGATGCAGTGGCTGCAGTCCAACGAGGGCGCGATCGCCGGCGGCGTCACCAACAACTGGGGCGGCAACTACGGCGACGCGGGCAAGCCGCCGGCCGGTGACCCCACCTTCGACGGCATGTACTACGACTTCGAGCCCGTGTACCACAACCCGCCGTCCAACCAGTGGTTCGGCTACCAGGCCTGGCCGATGGAGCGGGTTGCGGAGTACTACTACGTGACCGGCAACGCCCAGGCCAAGGCGATCCTGCAGAAGTGGGTGTCGTGGGCCGAGTCGGTCGTCACGGTCAACACGACCACCGGGGCGATCTGCGAGCCCGGGCAGCTCAACTGGAGCGGCCAGCCGGCCGGGAGCTTCACGACCGGCACCTCGAGCACGGCGCAGCCGCCGGCCAACCCGGGCCTGCACGTCACAGTGACCGGAGGATGCTCGGGCGACATAGGCGTGGCCGCCTCGCTGGCCAAGGCGTACATGTACTACGCGGCCAAGTCCGGTGACACCACCGCGGAAACTGCCGCGCAGAACATCATCGACGTCATCCACCAGTTCTACGGCGACAGCCTCGGCTTCTCGGCGCCGGAGACCAGGACCGACTACAGCAACTTCAACTCGGCCTTCAACACCACCAACTTCGAGGGCCTGTTCATCCCGTCCGGCTGGTCCGGGAGCTACCCCAGCCTCGGCAGCACCCCGATGACCTCCGCCGACAACACCTTCTTGTCCATCCGCCCGTGGTACACCAGCGTGGCGAACTACCCCGAGGTGCAGAACTACCTTAACGGCGGGGCCGCCCCGGTGTTCAACTACCACCGATTCTGGGCGGAGGCGGACATCGCGACGGCGTTCGACTCGTTCGCCTTCCTGTTCCCGAACGTGTCCCCGCCGGCCAGCGCCACCCCCACGGTCACGGTCACCAACCCAGGCACCCAGACCGGCACCGTCGGCACCGCTGAGACCCTGCAGGTCCAGGCGTCCGACACGGCCACCGGCAGAACACTCACCTACAGTGCCACCGACCTGCCGTTCGGCCTGTCGCTCAGCGCCACCACCGGCGCGATCACCGGCACCCCGACCACGGCGGGCACCTACCTCACCACCCTGACCGCCAACGACGGCAGCGGAGCGTCCTCGGTCAACCTCAGCTGGAGCATCAGCCCGAAGGGCACCGGCAACGTCATCACGGTCACCCCGCCGGCCAACCAGACCGGCACCGTCGGCACCGCCGCCAGCCTGCAGATCCAGGCGACCGACTCGGCGGCCGGGCAGACCCTCACCTACAGCGCCGCCGGCCTGCCTGCGGGCCTGGCGATCGGCTCCTCGACCGGGCTGATCTCCGGCACCCCGACCACGGCAGCAACCTCCAGCGTCACCGTGACCGTCACCGACACGACCGGGGGGAAGGGGACAGCCGCCTTCACCTGGACCATCAACCCGCAAGGCACTAATACCGTCACGGTGACCAACCCAGGCAACCAGACCGGCACCGTCGGCACCGCCGCCAGCCTGCAGATCCAGGCAACGGACTCCGCCACTGGGCAGACCCTCACCTACAGCGCCGCCGGCCTGCCTGCGGGCCTGGCGATCGGCTCCTCGACCGGGCTGATCTCCGGCACCCCGACCACGGCAGCAACCTTCAGCGTCACCGTGACCGTCACCGACACCACCGGGGCGAAGGGGACAGCCGCCTTCACCTGGACCATCAACCCGGCCAGCGGGGGCGGTGCGTGCCATGTCACCTACACCCTGAACAGCGCCTGGAACGCTAACCCCAACGGCTTCACCGCCCAGGTGACCATCGCCAATACCGGGACGACCACGATCAACTCGTGGTCGCTGACCTTCACCTGGCCTGGCGACGAAAAGATCACCGCCAACTTCAACGGTGGCTTCTCCCAGACCGGGGCGAACGCAACCCTCACCAACGCCAGTTACAACGGCACCATCGCGCCGGGCGGCAGCGTCACTGACGGCTTCCAAGGCACGTGGACCAGCAACCACGCCAACCCGACGTCGTTCGCGATCAACGGCACCCCCTGCACCTGACCCGCGAACTTGCTGCCCGGACCGGCCTCCGGTCCGGGCAGCAGGCCAGGTCAACCGTCCGCCGGGGTCGTGCGATCCCGGCGGACTTCGCGTATGCCCGTATGCGCGTAAGAGGATTAAGCGCAAGCCTTTTCGAAGGCGGCGCCGTCGCTTTGCATCGTAGCCACGCTTGGAAGCTGCGCCGCGCCGTTTTGCGATGCGACCAGGGCGGTGTAGTCGCCAGCCAGTGCGGTCATCGCCTTGGCTGCGGCCGGGTGCGTCGCTTGCCGTGCGGCGGCATTGAGTGCGTTGGCGAAGTTCGTGAAGTCCCGGTCGATGGCGGACTGGCTGCTTTGGTCCTTGCCCTGCCGCGCTTGCAAGGTCTGCTCGGCCTTCCGCGCGGCGAAGCAGGCCGCGTCGGGAGCGGGCGGCCCCACGAAAGGCGCGCTCGTCTGGGCTGCGGGAGGCGCGGCGGCCGAGGAGGCGGAGGAGCGGGCGGCCGGCTCCGCTTCTGCGGCTGCCTCGGGAACCGCGGCCTGCGTGGGCGGCAGCCGCGAAGCTCCGGGGGATTACGGCCCTGGCCGTCTCAGGGCGCGGTCGGCGGGTTCGCGGATTCGGCGGCGCGGTACTCGGCGTTGATGCGCAGGGCCTCTTCGAGCTGGTCTTCGAGGATGACGATGCGGCAGGCGGCCTCGATGGGGGTCCCGTGGTCGACAAGTTCCCGGGCGCGGGCCGCGATGCGCAGCTGGTATCGGGAGTAGCGGCGGTGGCCGCCCTCGGAACGGAGCGGGGTGATCAGGCCGGCCTCGCCGATGGCACGGAGGAAGCCCTGGGTGGCGCCGAGTAGCTCGGCGGCCCGGCCCATCGTGTAGGCGGGGTAGTCGTCGTCGTCGATCCGGTCGTAGGAGTCGCCTGCGGTCATCGCGCCTCTCGGTAACGCGTGGAGGGGCCCTGGCACCGTACAGCGCCAGGGCCCCGAAGGAACTTGCTACACCATCGGCCGACCCTGATATTGCGTCGGCCTTCTGTTTCCGCAGACCCGGCCGAGATGCTGCCGGGAGTGCGGGGATCGCGGTTGCTTGACCGGAGACCACCTCACTATCGATGTCCTGCGGTACCCGGGCTCAAGAGTCCCGCCCGGGCGATCCTGACGGTGCCTGGCTCCTCCGTTCTTCCCTCTGGGATCAGTCGCTGCCGAACTTCCCGGTGCGCGCGCCCGCAGCCGACGCCTTCACCGAGATACTGCTAGCTAACGTTGCTGCTGCCCGCAGTTCGTCCCTGCCGGGCCCTATTGTCTCTCTGGTCTACGCGAGAAACTGTACCCACCAAACTTCCGGATGTCTACTCCGGTCACTATAGATTTTTGGATTTTCGAGGCAGAGGTAATCTGCTGCGAATCCCGTTGGAGGCAGCCTCCACCGTGAAGGCCCGGCCTTCCCTCCGGAAGTAACTCCGTGACCGCGCCCGCTGGACCGCGCCGCACCGCCCGGCCTCCGTGTAGTCCGCAGTCCGGCGCGGTCCCCAACAGTTTCGTGCTGCGGGTGCGTCGGCGGAAGCTCGGGAGCGCGCCGGGGAAGTCACGCGTTGACGGCCTGCTTCTGGTCGCTGCTGGTGACCCGGATGTTGCGCGGCTTGGCGGCTTCGCGGACCGGGATGGTCAGGGTGAGCACGCCCGCGGCGTAGTCGGCCGCGACCCTGTCGGCGTCGAGGGTCTCGCCGAGGAAGACCTGCCGGGTGTAGGTGCCGTAGGGCCGTTCGGCGATCAGCAGTTCGGCGCCGTCGGGCTGGGCCGGGGCGCGCTCGGCGCGGACGGTGAGCACGTTCTGCTCGACGGTCAGGCTGATCGAGTCCGGGTTGACGCCGGGCAGGTCGAAGTGGACGAAGAACTCGTCGCCCTGCCGGTAGGCGTCCATCGGCATCGCGGCCGGCCGGGCCGTGGTGCCGAAGACCTGCTGGGTGATCCGGTCCAGTTCGCGGAACGGGTCGGTGCGCATGAGCATGATCGGTGCCTCCTTGCCGTGTCGGGTCGTGTCACGCTCACAAGATTTATTTACCACCGGCATCAGATATCTGACAAGACTCGACTTAGATTTTCTCATGCCACATACTGGGGGAAGGATGGCCTACGGGCGGGCCAGGAGGAAGGGAAGTGATGGTCATGGCATCGGCGGGGCAAGAAGGACCGGGTCCCGGACCTTTACCAGCTGCTCGGGGTGCCCCGGGAAACCTCCGGCGGGGAGATCACGCAGGCATGGCGGCGGCGGGCGCCAGCGGAGCACCCGGACCGCCGACCGTGTGATGCCGACGCCCCGGCCCGGTTCCGCGCCCTGGCCGAGGCCTACCAGGTGCTGGGCGACCCGGCCCGGCGCGCCGCCTACGACCGGTCGCTCGGGAACCAGCCAGGACCTGCCGCGCCTGAAGGCCCGGCAGCCGGGGCGCCGGCCGGACGGCCCTGCGGCTCCGCCGCACCGGTCGCCGTGCGGCGGGCCGGGCGGGTGCCTGAGCCGCCGCTGCGGGCCGGCCCGGTCTGGGTGGAAGTCTCGGGGGAGGCGCCGGCGGCGGGCCTGCGGACGGCGGAGGATGACATGGTCTGGCTGGCTGTCGCTGGCGGCGCGGTACCTGGCCGGCGGCCGGGGCTGGCCGTGGTGAATCCCGGGTGGGCGGACCTGGACCGGGGGCTGTTCAGCATCTCGGTCGCGGCCGAGCTGGCCGGGCTGCACCCGCAGACGCTGCGGATCTACGAGCGGGAAGGGCTGGTCGACCCGGCGCGCAGCGCCGGCGGGACCCGCCGGTACTCCCGCCGCGACGTCGGCCGGCTCCAGGAGATCTGCGCGCTGACCGCCGACGGGCTGAACCTGGCCGGCATCCGGCGCGTGCTGGAACTGCAGGAAGAGACCAGCCGTCTGCAAGCCGAGCTGGCCGTGCTGCGCGAGCGGGCCGGCGGAAACGGCAAGCCGGGCCGCCGCACGCCCTCACGCAGCACCCGCCGGTGAACGGCTCCCGCCCAGGACCGTGATGCAAGGTGACCGCTGCCCCCGGGAATCCGGCGGGCAGCGGTCACCGGCTGGTCACTGGGGCGGTCCTGCGGTCAGGTGCAGGGTGCTGGTGTCCTGCTTTCCCGTCGGGCTGGTCCAGGTCACCGAGATCGTCGTGCCGGGCCGGAACCCGGCCAGGATGCCGGTCAGGTCGTCGGGTGAGGTGACCGCCGTGCCGTTGACCGCGGTGATAACCGACCCGCCGGGCGACAGCCGACGGGACGGTCAGGTCGGTGTTGCTGGTGTAGCA
Organism: uncultured Actinomycetota bacterium; assembly: GCA_963836195.1. GTDB lineage: Bacteria > Actinomycetota > Actinomycetes > Streptosporangiales > Streptosporangiaceae > Trebonia. The sequence continues at coordinate 883,538 of CAWIIX010000033.1, forward strand.
GGACGGGGTGGCTGCGGGGGCGCCGAAGCCGTTGAACCCGCCGAACCCGCCGAACCCGTCCTGCTCCTCCTGGGCCAGCGGGCTGGTCTGGCTGCCGCCGGCGGTGAAGATCCCGATGAACGGCGGGTAGCCGATCGTCACCGTGGAGCTGGCGTGCCCGGCGGCGATCTGCCGGGCCACCGGCCGCCTTTTAGTTGCGCTGCCCGGGGATCGCGTCAGCTAGTTCGACACCCCGCCGGGCCAGTCGGCGAAGAGCCGCCTCGCGCGAGGCATCCGACCGGCAAGCCACCGCGTCGCGCAGGACGCTGACCCGTAGCCCGGTGGCGAGGGCTGCCCTAGCCGTCGCGGTGACGCACGCCCGTGCGTAGAGGCCGCAGAGCGTCGCGTGCCCGACGCCCTCGCGCGCCAGCAACTCCTGCAGCACCGGATTGCAGTACGCGCTTCCCTTCCACTTCGCCAGGTACACGGCTCCATGAGCATCAGCCCGGCTGTCCCACGTGGTCCCGGTGCTCCCCGCGACCGCCGCGTGGCGGCGCAGCACGTTGCCGATCCGGTCACCGCGGCGGAACTCATTGCCGATCTTTACGATCAGGTCGCCGTTGGTTCGCGCCTGCTCGACAGCGGCTCGCGTGGCTGCCAGCACGGGCTCTACTTGGTTACGGGCCACGGGCATCCGGCCGTCGTCGGCCAGGAAGTCCCGCTGGAAGTCGATCAGCAGCAGCGCGCGCTTGGTACGTGGCGGGTTGGCGGCGGTCATGCGAGCGAGCCTATGCCCAGGCTACATATCCGCTTCTTCACTAGTGCCAAGCCGCCCTGTCATCCTCTGGATGGATGTGTCGGTGCCGTACGCCGGAGGATGACAGGGCGGTTCAGTCTCGTGCCTGATGGGCGGTGGACGCGGCGAGACTAGCGTTCCCGGCATGAACATGACAGCGGCGCCGTACGGCGCAACAGGCAGTGGGGCGGTCATCGAGACCGCAGGACTGACCAAACGATTCCGGGACCGGATCGCGGTGGCCGGTCTGGACCTGCGGGTGCCGGGCGGCTGCGCATACGGGCTGCTCGGGCCCAACGGCGCGGGAAAGACCACGTTGATCCGGATGGTGCTGGGGCTTACCTCGGTCACGTCCGGCACCGTTCACCTGCTGGGAATGCCCATGCCCGCCGCTCGGAGCAGGGCGCTGTCCATGGTCGGCGCGATCGTCGAGGAGCCCCGCTTCCACCCGTACCTGACCGGACGTGAGAGCCTGCGGGTCGCCGCGGCGGTCCGCGGTCCCGAGGCGCCGCGCCGGGTGGAGGCCATGCTGGAGCGGGTCGGGCTGGCCGACCGGGCCGGTGATCGGGTCGGCGGTTACTCTCTGGGCATGCGGCAGCGGCTGGGTATCGCTAGGTGCCTGCTCAGCGACCCTCGGTTGCTGATCCTGGATGAGCCGATGAACGGGCTCGACCCCGCCGGGATCCTGGAGATGCGGCACATGATCCGGTCGCTGGTCGACGAAGGCCGGACCGTGGTGGTCAGCTCTCACCTGCTGGACGAGGTGGAAAAGACGTGCGACGCGGTCGCCATCCTCGACCGGGGAAAGCTGATCGCCCTGGGTCCGATATCGGAGATCGCCGATGGCGGCAGGCAGATCCTGATCGGCTGCGACGACACGTCCCGGGCGGCGGCGGTGCTGGAAGGCCGACAGGCTGGCAGCGGGCTGAGCGCTGAATCTCCCGGGGTGCTGCGGGTGACCCCGGGCCCGGGCGTCACGGCCGCCGCGGTGAACCGGTGGCTGGTGGAGGCTGGGATCTCGGTGGAGCGGCTCGAACCCGTCCGCGCCACCCTCGAGGAGCGTTTCCTGGAGATCACCTCGCGTCTGGAGGCAACCCGATGAACGGCACCGACGTCGGCTACGTCAGCAAGGAAGGGACCACTATGGACACGTTCGCCCGGATGACGGCGGCGGAGCTGCTCAAGCTGTACCGTCGGCGTGCGTTGATGGCCTGGTCGGTGACGCTGTTCGTCGGCGGCCAGATCGCGTTCTACGGGCTGGGCGCGATTCAGCACGCCGCCGACCCGGCGCACCACGGTCCGGCTGGCGGACCGCACGGCCTCGCCAACGCGATGATGCTGGTGAGCTATCTGGGGGGTGTCGCCGCGGTGATGATCGGCACTGCCGCCGGGGGTGGCGACACCGCGGCAGGGGTCTTTCGCGACCTGGCATCCACCGGCCGGTCCCGGATTGCGCTGTTCGCGGTGCGGGTACCCGCCGCGCTCGCGGTGGCCGGCGTCTTGGCCGCGGCGTCCTTCGCCATCACGGCGATCGGCGCCCTCGTCTTCGCGGGCGCCGGACCGGCGCCGTCGGCCGCTGTGCTGGCGCAGTGCGGACTCGCGGTCGCCGTCACCATCGGCGTCACGACGGTGCTGGCCGTGGGCTTGTCGTCACTGCTGTCCTCCCGCAGCATCACGATCGGGCTGCTGCTCTGCTGGACCCTGGCCGTGGCCCGGATGATGGAACACGCCACTGGCCTCGGCTCGCTGCGTGAGTTGCTGTCTATCGCGGCCGAGGACAGGCTGGTTCCGGTGTCGGTCGGCGGTGCCTACGTGGTGCCGATATCGGTGTGGACCGCCGCCCTCGTGCTGTTCGTCTGGGCCGCCGCGGCCCTGCTGGCGGGAGCGTGGCAGACCGCACGCCGGGACGCCTGATCGATGCGGCGGTTCTCGTGGCGAAGCGCCGGCGACCTCGCGTTCGCCGGCGCGTTCGCCGTACTCGTGGTGGCCGGAGGCCTCTTCGCGGTCCGCAGCGGCGGGAGCCCGGCCCGGGCGGCGACGGCTACGGCGGGTGAGCTGGTCGGCGTGGCGGCGCTGACAGTACGCCGCCGGCATCCGCTCCCTGTGCTCGCTGTCGTCGTCGTCTTCGGCGCGGTTGCGGCGGCGGCCGCGGACCGTACCATCATCGGGCCGCTGCTGCCCGCCGTCGCCCTCTACACCGTCGCGGCAGTCTCCACGTGGCGGGTCATCGCTGGGGGTGGCCCTGGCGGCGTTCGCCTGCTATAGCGCTGGAGAGCTGGCCGGCCGCACCCGGGCGCCGGCCGAGTTCGCGGTGCTGGCGGCGGTGCTGCTCATCGCGGCGACGATCGGGTTGTACGCCGGCGAACACCGCAAGGCACTCGCCGCGGTGTCAGAACGGGCCGAGCAGGCGGAGCGGGAACGGCTGCTGCTGGCCGACCAGGCCGTCCTGGCTGAACGCGTTTGGATCGCCCGGGAACTCCACGACGCCATCGGACACCACGTCAGCCTGCTCGTCGTGCAGGCCGGCGCCGTACGCAGCGCGCTGCCCGACGGCCACCCGACCCATGCTGTCCTGACCAGCATGATCGACGGCGGACGGGAGGCGATGACCGAGATGCGGCGCCTCGTCGACGTGCTGAGCCCCCTCGACGACGGCGACCGAGATGACAACGTAAGCGGGCTGGGGCCGCCACCTGGCCTGGACGATCTGTACGGGCTGTGCGACCGGCTGCGCGCGGGCGGACTGCCGCTCCATCTCGACCTCGACGTGAGCGCACCACCGCCGCGCACCGCGGGCATCACCGCCTACCGGATCGTCCAGGAGGCCCTCACCAACGTGGTCAAACATGCCGGGCAGGTGCCCACCCGCGTCCAGGTCCGCGGGAACGAGCGGCTCCTTGATCTGCGGGTCACCAATGGCCCGCCATCCGTGGTTCCGGTCGCCGGGCTGGGCTCGGGCGGCCACGGCCTGGACGGGATACGCCGCCGCAGCGCGCTATTCGGCGGCGAGGTCTTCGCCGGTCCCGTACCCGGCGGCGGGTATGCCCTGCGCGCCACGCTTCTCTTCCAGGAGAGACCATGATCCGCGTCCTCATCGCCGACGACCAGCCGCTTATGCGCCAGGGATTCGCCATGATCCTCGGCGCGCAGCCCGACATCACCGTGGTCGGTGAAGCAGGCACCGGCACCAGCGCCGTGGCGCAAGCCCGCGAGCTTAACCCCGACGTGATAATGATGGACATCCAGATGCCCGGTATCGACGGCATCACCGCCACCCGCCAACTGCGTGGCTGCAAGATCCTCGTACTGACCACCTTCGGGACCGACGACTACGTCGCCCAGGCACTACGCGCTGGGGCCAGCGGCTTCCTGCTCAAAGACGCCACACCAGAGCAGCTTATCCACGCGGTCCGCGTCGTCGCCGGCGGTGAGGCGCTGCTCGACCCCGCCATTACCCGCAACCTCATCAGGCGAGTGCTGCCCGCGCTCACCACCCCCGAAGCGCCGCCCCGATTCGACGCCCTCAGTGACCGGGAGACCCAGGTACTGCGCCTCATCGCGCAAGGCATGACCAACGCTGAGATCGCCGCGCTGCTAGTGGTCAGCGAGGCGACCGTGAAGACCCACGTCTCACGCCTGCTCACCAAACTCGACCTGCGTGACCGGGTCCAGGCCGTCGTCGCCGCCTACCAGCACGGCCTGGTCTGACCGGCGGCGCGGCATGGCACCTCGACGCCCGCCGCGCCCAGGGCCACGCCGGCGAGTTGGGCCACCTGGACTTCCGGGCGTACCCGCCCGGCATTTGATTACTTCAAGTAATTCCTTTACGCACCTGGGGTGATACCTCTGCGGAGCGCACGCATTAGGCGGTGAAGGTCGCTGATCCGGGGGTGACGAGGCCGCTCTCGTAGGCGATGACCACCAGCTGGGCGCGGTCGCGGGCCGCGAGCTTGGTGAGGATGCGGCTGACGTGGGTCTTGGTGGTCAGCGGGCTGAGGAAGAGGCGGCGCGCGAGTTCTTCGTTGGACAGGCCCTCCGCGACCAGGACTAGCACCTCGCGCTCGCGCTCGGTCAGGCGGGACAGCTGCCGGGCATGGGCGGAAGGCGCCTGGCCGGGCAGCTGATGAGCCGCGGCGTGCTGGGCGGCCAGGGTGGTGATCAGGCGGCGCGTCACGCTCGGGGAGAGCAGGGCGTCGCCGCCTGCCACCACGCGGACGGCGCGGATCAGGTCCTCCGGCTCTGTGTCCTTCACCAGGAAGCCGCTGGCACCGACCCGAAGCGCGTGGTAGACGTTTTCGTCGGACTCGAAGGTGGTCAAGATGAGCACCTTCACCCCGGCGAGGTCATCGTCGGCGGCGATCTGCCTGGTGGCTTCGAGCCCGTCGACGCCCGGCATCCGGATGTCCATCAGAACGACGTCGGCTCGCTCCCGCCGCGCCAGGTCCACCGCCTGCTCGCCGTTGACCGCCTCGCCGACCACGTCGATGTCCTCGGCGGCCTCGAGCAGGACGCGGAAGCCGGCCCGGATCAGCGCCTGGTCGTCAGCGAGCACCACCCGGATCACTGGTGCGCTCCGGGGAACCTGGCGGCGACGCGGAAGCCGCCCGCCTGGGCTGGCCCGATTTCGACGGTGCCGCCCGCCGCGGCGGCCCGCTCCCGGATTCCGCGCAGGCCGTGCCCCGAGCTGCCACCCAGCGGCAGACCGTCCGCGCTGGTGGCCTCGCCATTTTTCCCCGAACGGACCGTTGCTCCGCCTCCGTCGTCCGTGACCTCCACCAGCAAGCAGTCGTCGCCGTAGCTGACCGCCACCGCGGCGGCGGCGGGCCCGGCGTGCCTGATGGAGTTCGTCAGCGCCTCCTGGATGATGCGGAAGGCGGCCAGATCGGCGACGGCCGGCAGCGGGCGCGGCTGCCCAGCGACGGTCACGGTCACCGGCAGGCCGGCCTGCCTGACGCCGGCCGCCAGCGCGTCCAGCCGGGCCAGGCCGGGGGCCGGCTGGGTTGAGTCGGCGCCCTCGTCGACGTGCCGCAGGACGTTGAGTATGGCGCGCAGCTCGCGCAGACCGTCCTTGCTCGCCGCTCTGATGGCGGTGAGCGACTCGGCGGCCTGCTCCGGGCGATCGGTCAGCAGCTGGGCGGCGGCGCTGGCCTGCACGTTGATCGTGGCCATGGTGTGCGCGACCACGTCGTGCAGCTCACGGGCGATCCGCAGCCGCTCCTCGTCAACCTGCCGACGGGCGTTGCGCTCGGCGCGGTCGCGGAGCGATTCGACGTAGGCGCGGCGGTTGGCGACCGCGATCCCGCCAAACAACGCCACCGCGACGTCGGGGGCTATCATGATCACGCCACCGCCGGTCGGCCCGAGCGGGTTGTTCGCCGCGGTCGCGGCCATCAGTACCACGGTGAGGGCAACCGCCCAGGCGACGGACTCCCGGATCGGCCTGGCGCACGCGAGCGCCCAGATGGCGGCCGCGGGCAGCAGCAGAGCAGCGCCGTTGACGTAGCCGAGCAGGCTGAACGCGACGACGGCGGCGGTGGAGACGGCGAGCACAGGCAGCGGGAAGCGGTGCCGCCAGATGAGTGCGAGTCCGGCCACCAGGATGAGCAAGAAGGCGGCGGCCGGCGTGTGCGGCAGGTGATGGCCGCCGGTGAAATAGCGGCCCGGGTCGGTGGGGTGAGCCTCGCTGTACGCGGCCACGAGCACGATCACCGTCCCGGCCAGGGCGGTCGCGACGTCACGCAGCGGGGGCTGCCAGCCTGCGTCCTTGGCGGACGGCCGCAGGCTGGCCCGCCGCCGGTCTGGCAGGAGACCGGACCGCCATGACCGCGCCAGCCAGGTCGGCGCCCACCGCGCAGTAGTCATGTCCGCAGCGTAGGCCGCCGGTGATCGCGATGCCATCCTCCTTGAGCAGGTTGCGGCATACTCCGCCGGGAGTATGCCGGGGACCGGCAACTGACAACTGGCGTCGGACGAGCGAGTACGGGCCGGCGAAGCACGCTGGTGCACACCACGGTCGGAAATCCCGCCGCGGGCAGTGACCGGGAGGCTCCCATGCCAGCCCTGACGCGTTTCGTTCTCCGCCACAAGGCGCTAGTCGCGCTGTTGTGGCTGGCGGTGACCCTGGCCGGCGTGATGACCGTCGCCGGGACCACGCACCGCCTGACCAATGACTTCTCGATGCCGGGCCAGGCGTACAAGGTGAATAGCCAGATCGTGGCGGAGTACGGGAACGGCGGCTCGCAGGCCCCGTACGTGGCGGTGCTTACCGTCGCGCCGGGCGAGCGGGTGAGCAACCCGGCGATCGCTTCCCAAACCGGGCGGGTGTTCGATGCGATTAAACAGTCGGCCGGGTCCGTTCGGATGACTGATTTTGATGTGACGCACGACCGGCGGTTTATCACTTCGGACGGGCGGAGCACGTTCGCGCTGGTCTACACCCCGCCGGCGACCGGGTTCGCCGGGCCTGACCTGTCGCCGGCGATCACGCGGGCGGCCGAGTCGGCGCTGCCCGCCGGGTGGCACTTCGGGCTGACTGGCTCGGCGCTGCTCGCCAACGGAAAACCGTCGTCGGGCGGGACCGGGCTCATGACTGAGGCGATGATCGGGGCCATCGGTGCGCTGGTGATCCTGGCGCTCGTGTTCGGCAGCTTCCTCGCGTTCCTGCCGCTGCTGGTCGGCGGGGTGTCGGTGTTCGCGACGTTCCTGATCGTCGGCGGCCTGACCGAGATCACCGGGATCAGCCAGATCGTGGAGTTCCTGATCGCGCTGATCGGGCTCGGTGTGGCAATCGACTACTCGCTGCTCGTGGTTTCGCGGTGGCGTGAGGAGCGCACTTCCGGTGCGTCCAACGATGACGCTGTGGCCGCTGCGATGCAGCACGCCGGGCGGGCCGTCGTGTTCTCCGGACTGACGGTGGCGATCGGGCTGCTGTCGATGATCGTGCTGCCGGTGCCGATGCTGCGCAGCGTCGGGTACGGGGGAGTGCTGGTGCCGCTGGTTTCAGTGGCCGTCGCGACGACCCTGCTGCCGGTTATCCTGGCGTCGATCGGGCCGCGGCTTGACTGGCCGCGGCTGCGGACCGAGCGGAAGCCGTCGCGGGTGTTCTCTGCGTGGGCGTCGCTGGTGTACCGGCACAAGTGGGCGGCGGCGGTGGCCGGGCTGGCGATCATGGGGCTGCTGATGGCGCCGGCGCTGTCGCTGCACCTGGGCGAGCCTGGGAGTTCTGCGGAGGCGACCGCGGGTCCGGCGCACGACGCGCTGGCTGTCTTGACGTCCGGCGGTGTGCCGTCCGGGGTGATCACGCCTGCGGAGGTGCTGACGTCTGCTTCGGCCGCGCCTTCGGTGGCCGCTCGGGCGGCGGGTCTGGCCGGCGTGTACGCGGCCGTGGCGCCCGGTACGGCCGACTACACGCGGGACGGGACGTCGATCGTGACCGTGCTTCCGGTCGCGGAGTCGTCGGTGCCGGCCGGGCAGGCCGCTACCTCTGGCCTGGAGCACACGCTCGTCGGCAGCCCGGGCGTGATCGGGGTGGGCGGGGACGGCGCGTCGCTGATCGACTTCGACCACGCGGTGTACGGCGACTTCCCGCTGATGCTCATCCTGATCGCGATCGCCACGTTCCTGCTGCTCGCGCGGGCGTTCCGGTCGGTGCTGCTCGCGGCGAAGGCCGTCGTGTTCAACCTGATCTCGCTGGCCGCCGCGTACGGGGTGCTGACCTGGGTGTTCCAGGACGGGCACGGCTCGATGGCGGTGTTCGGGGTGCCGGCGACCGGGGCGATCACGATGTGGGTGCCGCTGATGGTGTTCGCGTTCCTGTTCGGCCTGTCGATGGACTACGAGGTGTTCATCCTGTCCCGCATCAGGGAGGAGTACGACGCCACCGGATCGGCGCGGTCAGCCGTGGTCTCCGGGCTCGGGCGGACCGGGCGGCTGGTCACCAGCGCGGCTGCGATCCTGATGCTGAGCTTCGTCTCCATGTCCACCTCGTCGCAGACCGACCTGAAGATCCTGGCCACCGGCCTCGGCGCCGGCATCCTGGTCGACGCCGTGGTGGTGCGGTGCCTGCTCGTCCCGGCCATGGTGGCGCTGTTCGGGCGGGCGAACTGGTGGCTGCCGGCGCGGCTAGCACGAGCGCTGCGAGTGCCCGCTTCCGCGGCAGCGGTGGCGCCGGCCGCCGCGCCAGACGGCCTGGCGGCGGTCGCCCAGCCCTAGCGGGTTGTGCCAAGTGCGCGTTCGGGCCGGAAGAGCGGCCTGAACGCGCACTTAGCATGGATGGCTCCGTTACCTGGCGATCTCGGGGGCGGCTGACACTGGCACTCCGCCGGCTTCCGCCGGGGCTGGCCGGGCCGGTGACGCGACCCGTCGCCGCGCGATTCCGATTGCCACGACCGCGCCGACCAGCGAGAGCCCCGCGGAGCCCAGCATGGCGGGCCGGTACCCGGCGGTGAACGAGGCCGCGGACCCGAGGTGGCCGTGGGCCGCGAATATGGCGCTCACCAGGGCGATCCCGAAGGCGCCGCCGAACCGCTGCATCGTGTTGATCACCCCGGAGGCCTGCCCGACGTCGGCGGGTGACACCGCGCCGAGCGCGGCGGTTGGCACGGAGGGGATCGCCATCGAGATTCCGACTCCCGCCATGAGGAAGGGCACCACGTAAAGCCCGTAGCCAGTCGGCCCGGCGGACGCGAGCGCGGCAACCCAGGCAAGGCCGCCTGCCTGCAAGACAAGCCCAGTGACCAGGAGCGGCCGGGTGCCGATCCGGTCGGCGAGTGCCCCGGCGACGGGAGCGACCAGCATGGGAGTCGCCGTCCACGGCAGCAGCCGCAGCCCGGTCGCCAGCGGCGAATAGCCGAGGCCAACCTGGAAGTACTGCGCGGTGAGGAAGGCCGCGGAGATGATCGCACCGAACGACATGAACCCCGCGAGGTTGGCCGCCGCGAACGTCCGGCTGCGGAAGAGCCGCAGTGGCAGCATGGGCGACACCGCCCGCCGTTCCCAGGCCACGAACCCGGTGAGCAGCGCGAGCCCGGCAGCGAGCCCGAGCAGCCCGGGAAGGTCGCCAAGGCCTGACCCGCCGACCCGCACGAGACCCCAGATGAGCAGGGCCGAGCCGACCGCGACGAGCACGGCACCCGGCACGTCAATCCGCGAGGAAGCATGCTTCGAGGCAGCCTCCGCTCCCGTGGACGCCGGATCAGCAGATCCGGCTGTCTGCCCGGAGGGCAGGAACAGCGCCGACCCGAGCACGGCGAACACGCCGATCGGCACGTTGATCCAGAAGATCCAGTGCCAGTTGAGTCCCTGGGTGACCGCGCCGCCGACGAGCGGGCCGCCGGCGACGGCAAGGCCGCTGATCCCGCCGAAGATCCCGACCGCGGCTCCTCGCCGCGCCGCCGGGAACGCCGCGGCGAGGAGCGTCAGGGCCAGCGGCGTCACCGCGGCCGCGCCGAGGCCCTGGACCGCGCGGGCCACGATGAGCAGGCCCGCGTTCGGTGCCACCCCGCACGCCGCCGAGGCGAGCGTGAATACCGCGAGGCCGGCTATGTAGACCCGGCGTCGCCCGAGCCGTTCGCCGAGCGCCGCGGCGATGATGATCCCGGCTGCGAAGGTGAGCCCGTAAGCGTTGACGGACCATTCCAGGGTGCCAATCGCGCCGCCGATGGAGCGATGGATAGCGGGCAGGGCGGTCACGACGACCAGGGCGTCGAGCGACACCATGAAGAACGCGACCGAAGTGAGCAGCAGAACTAGGCCGGGCGACGCGACTCGTGCGCCCGCCGCCGACCGTGATCCGGTGACGGTGACCGGGGCCGGAGATACCGATGACATGTGTTCCATGCCAGACCTACGGGACTCCGGGCTCAGAATCGACAGCCCCGGCGCAAAATCGCGGAATAAATGAATCAGTCAATCTCATGGCGGCGCAGCAGCTCATCGCGCAGCGCCGCGTTGCCCGACGTCTCGGCTGCCCGGCTCCAGGCACCACGCGCCCGTTCGGGATCACCGGCTTTGTCCAGGAGAAACCCGTGGGCGGCGTGCAGCGGGGCGTACTGCGACAGCGCCCCGGATGCCAGCACGGGCGCGAGCACGGCGAGTCCGGCCAGCGGTCCGTCCGCCATCCCGACCGCAACCGCACGGTTGACCTCGACGACCGGCGACGGGTCGAGGCGCGCAAGCGCGCGGTAGAGCAGCGCGATCTGCGGCCAGTCGGTGGACTCGTAGGAACCGGCGGACGCGTGCAGTGCCGCGATCGCCGCCTGCAGCTGGTACGGCCCAGGCGAATGCAGCGCAAGCGCGTCGTCGAGGACGCGTGAGCCTTCCTCGATCAGCGTGCGGTTCCACAGCGCACGGTCCTGCTCGGCCAGGGGCACCGGCCGCCCGTCGGGGGCCAGCCGGGCGGCCCGGCGCGAGGAATGCAGCAGCATGAGCGCGAGCAGCCCGCCCGTCTCCGGGTCGGCGGGCAGCAGCGAGCGCAGCAGCCGCCCCAGCCAGATCGCCTCGTCGCACAGGTCGTCCCTGACGAGCGCGGCACCGGCCGACGCGGCGAACCCCTCGTTGAACACCAGGTAGACGACCATGCGGACCGAGCTGAGCCGCTCGGCCAGGTGGGCGGGGGAGGACGGGATGGTGAACCGGATCCCGGTCTCGCGGATCTTCCGCTTGGCTCGGACAAGCCGCTGCGCCAGCGTCGCCTCGGGCACGACGAAGGCCGCCGCGATGTCCCTGGTCGTCAGTCCCGCGACGAACCGCAGGGTGAGCGCCACCCGGGCCTCGACCGCGAGCGCCGGATGACAGCAGGCGAACACAAGCCCGAGCCGGTCGTCGCCCAGTGGTTCTGGCATGACGGTCTCCTCCGGCTGTTCCGTGACCTCGTTCAGTGTCGTGGGGTCGACCGCAGTCGACCGCCCGCTGGCGCGGTAGGCGTCGACCGCCTTCCGCCACGCGGTCACGGTCAGCCAGCCGCCTGGATTGGGCGGCACGCCATCGCGTGCCCAGGCGACCGAGGCTGCGGCGAACGCCTCGGCCGTCGCGTCCTCGGCCGCCTGCAGGTCGCCGAGCCGCCGCGCGAGCGTCGCGACGACCGCGCCCCATTCCTCGCGGAACGCGTGCTCGATCCCGTTTACTCGGTCAGGGCCTGCTGCCATGGCATCCCCGACAGCACCGCCCGCACCTCGACCGTCTGCCCGGGGCGCACCGGCATCTGCCGCGCCCAGTCGAGTGCCGCGTCCAGGTCGTCGACGTCAACCAGGTAGAACCCGAGCAGGTGCTCTTTGGTCTCCAGATAAGGCCCGTCCGTGATCAGCGGCGGGCCGTCGGTGTGCCGTACGCTGGTCGCCGTCTCTGAGTGCGCGAGCTGCTCGGCCCCGGCGAGCACCCCCGCCTCGCGGGCCGCCCGCGTGTAGTCAGTCCACGGCCCCTGCGCAGCCCCGGGCTGCCGTAGCCCGGTCGTGATCCGGTGGTATTCCTCGCCGCTCGTCTCCGTGTAGATAAGCAGTGCATACTTCATCACTAGCCTCCCGTTGTCATGATTCCCCCTACCCACGGCGCAGACTGCCGCTTATCGACAGGCCGCGACAGTTATTTTCACAAAATCTTTTATCCCGAACGGACGCGTGGTGACTCCGGCCCTGGATGTTCACCCTGGCGAAGCGGGAACAGACACCGGCCGGGCTGCTAACTGGGAAGGCCGAAACGAGGCAGCGCGCTATCGCCGAAGCGGGTCATCGCGCGGCGATGATGCCGTCGACGTCGCCGGTCAGGCCCTGCCAGGGCAGTCCCGTCCACGCTAAGCGGTGCCAAAGACGACACCGTACCCGCAATCCCGCCCAGTTGAGGGCCGGCCCGGTGTCTATACCGCTGACCGACAACCGACGACCCAAAGGAGCCCACCCGTGTCCGCATACCTGTTCACCTTCCGGGCACCAGCAGACTACGCGCCATCAGCTGGCACCTTCGACGCCTGGGCGACTTGGCAGCGCAAGCTGGGCGCCCGCCTCAAGGACCGCGGCAACCCCGGGTTCTCCGCGACGGCGCTGGGTGCCAGCGTGGCCGACAGCACGCTAGGCGGATATTCGCTTATCCGGGCCGGCAACCTCGACGCCGCCGCCGCGCTGGCGCGCGGCTGCCCGCTCCTATCGCAGGGCGGCGCCGTCGAGATCTGCGAGCTGGCCAGCCACGATGACAGTTTCGACAACTGGCTGGACACGACCGGAGACCGTTCATGACAGAGATTGCGCCCGTCGAAGTGACCATGCGCATCGCGGCGCCACCCCAGGACGTCTTCCCCTACTTCACCGACCCGGCCCGCTACGTGTACTGGATGGGCAGCGAAGCGAAGCTTGAACCGGAACCCGGCGGCATCTACCGCGTGCACATGTCCGACGGATTCGCGGCCGCCGGGACGTTCCTCCAGGTCGAGGCGCCGCATTTGGTCATCTTCACCTGGGGTTTCGCCGACGAGGAGGCCGCACGGCACGTCAAGCACGAACAGGCCGAGGCGACCAGCGCCACCGCGATGCCAGCTGGCAGCACGCGCGTCACGGTCACATTGCAGGATGCGGACGGCGGCACCCGCCTCACCCTCCGGCACGACGACCTGCCTGGCCCCGAGCTGCGAGACGCCCACCGCGTAGCGTGGGAGACCTACCTTCCCAGGCTCGCCACCCGCGTCTCGGGCGGCGACCCTGGCGCCGACCCGCACGCGTAGGCCACCCCAGTCCGGAGCACTCCTGGGACACGGACGGCAGCAAGCCCGGTAACGGATTCGGGCTGGAGCTTGCCGAGCCACCGATGGGAAGCGGCATCGCGGTCCGCGCGTTCGACAGCGGTGGCAGGCCGAAGTGCTTCTCGATCCCTGCCAGCAGGCCGTAGTGAGTATACAGTGTGCCATTCTTCGCACCTGCGGTCACTCCCGGCCCAGCTTCCACGGTCATCACCTGGCCACCGCCTTTGGTATTACTCGTCCCCTCATCGAAGGTGACTATGACGTCCACCCCGGCTCGCAGCAGCCCAGGGACATTGGCCGACAGCCACAAATCCCCTGAGCGGATGGGACAGCTGTGCATGTCATCGCACAGGTTCGGGGTAACGAAGGAGTAAGCAGGCGGGCTCGCGGAGGCCAGGGCGGCATCTAGTGGCGCCAGGCCAGGGGATGGCGAGCCAGTCCCGGTGGTCAGGTCCCCACAGGTCGACAAGGCCCCAGCATCAGCAACTATGGCATAGGAGTCATGCCGTTGGGCGTACAGCCCGGTCCCGTCGCTTGTGTAGGAGCAGTTAGCGGATTCGTTTTCAGCCCACTCCCGGGCGATGATCCCGGCCGCGCTCATCTGAGTCCAGATTGATGGCTCGGTACACAGCGGGGTCACCGTGTCGGTCCCGTCCTTGCCGCATGTATTGCCCACAGTAAGGGCGAGGTAATTGGGTAGGCTCGGGTGGCTGACCGCATAGTAGTTGGTGTACAGCGTCCCGGACGGGATCAGGGTCTTGCTGATGTAGGGGGCGCCGCGCATTCCCCACGACGCTGCTGGATTCTTCGTTTTCCATCAGGATGACCACCACTGGCGGGCGGCTCGTGGACGACCGCGATGGGCTGCGCGGCGTGCTTATCGCAGTGGAGGGGGCCGAGGGGGTGCCCGGCAGGCCTGTCGCGTTCGGGGTGGCAGTATCAGTGCTATGAACGGCGGTGCCACAAGCCGTGCCAATCAGGCAGACCATCGCCAAGCTCAGCATTCGCGTAGCCCTGCTCGTAATCACTCGTCCTCCCGATTGCCCGCTGGCGATCCTTCGCCATGAGCGGGCGGAGCAGCCGATTGTGGAGCTTGGTGTAGAAGACGGCGAATTCGATGCCGTCCGCATCGGCACATCGTAGTGTCATAATCGCAAGCCTCGCAAGAGAATGCGCCGAAGCGTGGCTCGAAGCGGAAATACTCACCCCGTACTGAGGAATGATCCTGATAACGTGATGATGAGTGCGGTCGTGGCGTCATCAAGATATGGTCCTGCTGGGTCGCCGAGGCAAAGCGCGCGAATTTCCCGCACATTTCCCAGGCTGCATTGCATATCCCGGGTCTGCCGCATTACGGCGAGAAGCTGGCGGTGAGTTACCTGCGAACGGCTCCACGGTAAAGGTCCTGGACCAGCTGCGGCCGATCCGCTGCTCGCGTGGCTGCGCCATGCCGTCGCCGCGATGGCCGCGATGACGGGAGAGGACGGTCTGCTCGGCTGGCATGCCATCCACGCCGAACGCTACGGCATGGCCGAGCAGCGCTCGCCTTGCCCGCGCCGAGCTGCGCCACTGGGGGCACGCTCCAGAGCCGTCCCGCACGCCTTCACTGTTGCGGGCGTGCGCTGCAGCGACCGGTTCTTCGACCTGGAGGAGACCGCCGACGAGGGGCGGTCCGCCTCCGTGACGCCTTCCCGGCCAGCCCCCGCGAGCGCCTCCCAGTTCCCTCGCGGGCGATCCGGGCGATGACTTCGGCTACCTCACGACCCGGGCTCCGCCTGCCTGGCCCGGGCGCGCTCGGTGAGCCGCTGCCGCTGCGGGACGACGGTGTATCTCGGGTCGCGGGCCGAGGCCATCCCAGCGTGGAAGACGCCCCAGCGGGTGGCGGCCGACGCGCCGAGCAGAGCGGCGCCGGAGACTGCGGCGGCGACCCGGCGCGGCAGGCCCGCGGGCAGCGCCGGGGTTCCCGCCAGGATCGCTCCCGCGGACCCGGCGGCGGCCAGGATCTGGCCGACTCGCACGTACGCGCCGCCGCGGCCGGCCTGGTACGGCTCGCCGGTCATCCCCATGCGGCGGGTCATCCGCTCCAGGGCGGCTGCCTCCATGACCGCGCCGAGCAGTGCCAGGTTCCGGGCCGGCCCGGACTCGGCGGGCCGGCCCGGCGAGCAGGCCGAGCCCGCCGGCCGCCATCGCGGCTGACCCGGTGAAGACGAACGGCATCTCCCGGTACCCGTCGTGCCAGGACGGCACGGCGGTGTCGGCGACCAGCACGGCGGTGTACGCGGCGACGGCCGGGCCGAGCAGCGCCGCTCCGGCGGTGGCGGCGCTGCCCACCCGCGGCAGCCGCCCGGTGAGCGCGGTGACGGCGGCCACCCCGGCGGCCGGGGCGTAGCCGCCGAGCAGCCAGGTGCCGACGCTCATGGGCGAGGTGACTTTGAAGACCCGCATCATGTTGACGAACCGGGCCGGGCGGCCCAGGTCGTGGACGAGCGCGGCCAGGGACAGCGTGATCGCGGCGGCCGCACCGGTCTTCGCGACACGGCTCAGCTCCGGCCGGCCCGTAAGGTCGGCGCCCGCGGCCAGCAGCGACGACCCGCCGGCGAGGCCGCCGAGGAAGAAGTAGCCGGCGATGTCGCGCGCCTCCCAGACCGGCGCGTTGAGCACGGGCTTGCCGTAGTAGGAGGTGAACTCGGCCTTCGGCACCATCGGCCGTTCACCCCGCCGCCCGCCCCGCCACCGCCTGCTGCCGCCGTCGGACCGGCCGGGAGCCGCGCGCTTTCCCTGTCCGGGCACCGCCTCCCCGCCCGCCCGCTGCCCGCGCAGGCCCGGCCGGGTGGCCTCGGCCTCGCTCATCGGTGCCTCCCGGACCCGAGGTTCCCTCGCTCAAGAAGTTTCCCCAGCCCGACGCGTTGGCCCAGCGTTTCAGCGGCGAACGCGGCGGCGGCCAGGCCGGCGATGGCCGCAGCCGCCGCGGCGGCATGGCGCCACATCGAGGGGAGATCTCGCGTGGTCACCACCGGGTCGGGTGGCAGCCCGTAGACCTCAGGCTCGTCGAGCAGCAGGAAGAAGGCTCCAGCCCCGCCCACGCCGTCGCCGGGCTCGTTCCCGTAGAGCCGTGCGCTGGTCTCGCCGGCCTCGTGCAGCCGTTCCACGCGCTCGGCCGCGCGTTCGCGCAGTTCGTCGACCGTCCCGAACTGGATGGAATCGGTCGGGCAGGCCTTCGCGCAGGCCGGCTCCATCCCGGTCCCCAGCCGGTCGTAGCACAGGGTGCACTTCCAGGCCCGGCCGTCCTCCTTACGCTGGTCGATCACCCCGTAGGGGCAGGCGGGGATGCAGTAACCGCAGCCGTTGCACACGTCCTCCTGGACGACCACGGTGCCGAACTCGGTCCGCATCAGCGCCCCGGTCGGGCAGACGTCCAGGCAGGCGGCGTGCGTGCAGTGCTTGCAGACATCCGACGACATCAGCCAGCGCATTCCCCGGTCCGGGCCGCGGCGCCCCCCTCGCCCGCCGCTGCGCCTCCGTCGGCGCCGTCACCGCCGGTGACGGTCACCGGGCGTTCCTGCTCGATGAACGCCACATGCCGCCAGGTGTCGGCGCCGAGTCCCACCGAGTTGTCATAGGACATGCCGGTGAGAGCGAGCCCGTCCTCAGGAACGCGGTTCCACTCCTTGCAGGCCACCTCGCAGGCCTTGCAGCCGATGCAAACCGAAGTGTCGGTGAAGAAGCCCATCCGCGGCTGATCGCCTGGGTAAGTGTCCATGCCGTCTGGCCGGTCATCCGGCCGCCGGCTGATCTGCACGTCGATCGCGGTCACGGTTCCGTTCCTGTCTGCTCGGTGATCCCGGCTCGTTCCTGGTACTGCCGGACAAGCGCGGGCCGGGCCGCCCCGGTCGGGCGCCGGCCGGGCCGGATGTCGCACGCGAACGCCTTCGTCTCCTGGATATGCGTGTTCGGGTCGAGGCTGACCTCGATCAGGTCGTTGGCCGAGTCGCCGGTGCTGTAGCCCGCCCAGCCCCAGTGGTAGGGCAGCCCGACCTGGTGCAGCGTCCGGCCCCCAATGGTCAGCGGCCGGATCCGGGAGGTGACGAGAACCCTGGCCTCCACTGCGTTGCGCGCGGTGACGATCGTGGCCCAGCCAAGATGATCGAGCCCGCGCTCGGCTGCCAGTTCGGGGGACACCTCGCAGAAGAACTCGGGCTGCAGCTCCGACAGGTAGGGCAGCCAGCGGCTCATCCCGCCCGCGGTATGGTGCTCGGTCAGCCGGTAAGTGGTGGCCACGTACGGGAATACCTCGGAGCCGGGCGAATCGCCGCTCGGCTGGAAGCGGTTGCCCGGGTGCCTGAACGGCTTGGCCTGCCTGACCGGGTTTCGCTGCTGGGCGTACAGCGGGTTCGCCACCGGGGAGTCCTGCGGCTCGTAATGGGCGGGCAGCGGCCCGTCGACCAGGCCGGCCGGCGCGTAGAGCCACGCCTTGCCGTCTGCCTGCATGATGAACGGGTCGATGCCCGCCAGCGCCGCGGGGCCGGTCGCGCCGTCGGGCGGCTGGTAGTCGGGCGCCTTGTCGGGGACGAAGTCGGGGACGTCGTGCCCGGTCCACCTGCCCTGCCCGGCGTCCCACCAGACGAGGGCCTTGCGCTCGCTCCACGGTTTGCCATCCGGGTCGGCGGAGGCGCGGTTGTAGAGGATGCGCCGGTTGGCCGGCCACGCCCAGCCCCATTCGGCGGCGATCCAGTTCTGCTCCCGTCCGGGCTTGCGGCGGTCGGCCTGGTTAACGCCGTCGGCGTACACGCCGGCGTAGATCCAGCAGCCGCACGCGGTGCTGCCGTCGTCTTTCAGCTCGGTGTAGGCCGACAGCGGCTTGCCGTCGCCGTCCCAGCCGTTGATCTCGGCCAGTACCGCCTCCGCCGACGGCTCGTCCTGCTCCCCTTCAAGTCGGGTAGGCCCAGGTCAGGTCGAGCACCGGGCGGTCCATCTCGTCGTGTGGACCTGGCCAGCTTCTGCCGGATCAGGCGGCCCAGGTGGTAGGCGAACCACAGATCGCTGCGCGCGTCTCCGGTCGGCTCGACCGCCGCGTGATGCCACTGCAGCATCCGCTGGGTGTTGGTGAAGCTGCCGCTCTTCTCGGTGTGCGCGGCGGCGGGCACGAAGAACACCTCGGTGCCGATGTCCTGCGTCCGCAGCTCGCCGCTGTCGATCTCCGGGCCGTCCTTCCAGAAAGTGGCCGACTCGATCAGCGAGAAGTCACGCACCACCAGCCAGTCCAGCTTGGCCATGCCCAGCCGCTGCAGCTTTCCGTTGGCCGACCCGACCGCCGGGTTCTCCCCGAGCAGGAAGTACCCCTTGCAGTCCCCGGCCAGCTGTGCCATCACGGTCTCGTAGGTGGAGTGGCTGCCGGTCAGCCGGGGCAGGTAGTCGAAGCAGAAGTCGTTCTCGCCGGTCGCGTTAGGGCCCCACCACGCCTTGAGCAGGCTGATGGTGTAAGCGCTCATGTTCGCCCAGAACCCCTTGTCGGTGCCCTCCGCCGCGATGAACGCGTTCAGGTTCTCGTTGGTATGCGCGTGCGGCATCGGGATGTAGCCCGGCAGCAGGTCGAACAGGGTAGGGATGTCGGTGGATCCCTGGATGGACGCGTGCCCGCGCAGCGCCAGGATCCCGCCGCCCGGCCGGCCGATGTTGCCCAGCAGCGCCTGCAGGATCGACGCGCCCCTGACGCACTGCACGCCGACCGTGTGCTGGGTCCAGCCGACGCTGTAGACCCAGGCGGTAGTCCGGTCCCGGCCCGAGTTCGCCGTGATCAGCTCGCAGACCCGCAGGAAGTGCGGCTGCGCGATCCCGCACGCCCGCTCCACCATGTCGGCGGTGTAGCGCGCGTAGTGCCGCTTGAGGATCTGGAATACGCACCGCGGGTGCTGCAGCGTCGGGTCGGTCTTGGGCTGGGGGACGTGCGCGCCGCCCGACCCGTGCGCCTCGCCCCGCCCGGCCGCGCTGACTGAGGAGGGCGAGGAGGGACGAGGACGAGGCGGACCCGTCCCGGTCGTCGTACTCTTTGTCGCGCTCGCCCGACGAGGCCTGCACCTCGGCGCCCTCGTAGGACCAGCTGCCCGGGTCATAGGACTGCTGCTCAGGGTCGAAGCCGGAGAACAACCCGTCCAGATCCTCGGTATCCCGGAAGTCCTCGCTGATGATGGTGGCCGCGTTGGTGTAGTTCACGACGTACTCGCGGAAAAACTTCCCGCTGCTCAGCACGTAGTTGATCAGGCCCCCGAGCAGCACGATGTCGGACCCCGCCCGCAGCGGCACGTGCAGGTCGGCCACCGCGCTGGTGCGGGTGTAGCGCGGGTCGATGTGGATCACCGTGGCGCCGCGGGCCTTGGCCTCCATCACCCACTGGAATCCGACCGGGTGGCATTCGGCCATGTTGGAGCCCTCGATGACGATGCAGTCGGCGTTCTGCAGGTCCTGCTGGGCGGTGGTGGCGCCGCCGCGCCCGAACGAAGTCCCCAGACCGGGGACAGTGGCGGAGTGTCAAATACGGGCCTGGTTCTCGATCTGGATCGCCCCGAGCGCGGTGAACAGCTTCTTGATCAGGTAGTTTTCCTCGTTGTCGAGCGTCGCGCCGCCCAGCGACGCGAACCCGAGGGTCCGCCGGACCCGCTTGCCGTCCGCGTCCCACTGCCAGCCGTGACGGCGGGCCGAGATCACCCGGTCGGCGATCATGTCCATCGCCCGGTCCAGCGGCAGCGTCTCCCACTCGGTGCCGTGCGGCCGCCGGTAAAGCACCCCGTACTCGCGGGCCGACCCGGTGGTCAGCTGCAGGCTCGCCGACCCCTTGGGGCAGAGCCGCCCGCGGGACACCGGCGAGTCGGGGTCCCCCTCGATCTGGACGACTTTGTCGTCCTTCACGTAGACGTCCTGCCCGCACCCCACCGCGCAGTATGGGCACACCGACTTCACGACCTTGTCGGCGCTCGCGGTGCGCGCGGTCAGCGCCGAGGTGGCCGCGCTCTTGGCCGCGGCGCCGCGGCCCAGCCGGTCGGCTCCGCTGGCCTGCCGGTACGCCGGCCAGCCTTCAACCCAGGTCCGGACACCCATGGAGTGGTCGATCCTCCCTTTCTCGCTGCTGCGGGGGACTACCGCGTCCGGGACCGGCTAAACGCGCACGGCGATGTGGTCACTCACACCTACACTCCCTCGTGCCGGCATCCTCCCGTCCGCGCTCCTCACGCCGACGGCGAACTGACGGCCTGGCTTTCCGGGCCGTCGGCGTCGTCGTAAGACTGGCCGCGCGCCTATGGGCTGGCAGTCCCCGCCGCCGTCGCGGGCATCGCGGCGGGCTCACCTGCGGCCCGGCACTCGTCAGCAGCCTCGGCCTCAACGGTGCGCTCCTCGCCTGCGGGAGTCTCACGCTCGCTTACGGCTTGCTTTTCCTAGGGCACCGGCGCTCTGCCCCGGTCTCTGCCGCCGTTCCGGTGCCGCCAACTGCCTGAGAGCCCGTCCCTTCGCGAAGAGTCCGCCGCGGCCACGGCGCGCTTGGCGAACTCCTCGCGCAAGATCTCGTCGGAGCGCTCGGCGAGATCCGCCGGCCTGGCTTTGCGGATGACCGCGCGGTTGGGCACGGGGTTGGCGGGTAGTGGCCGGAGATGCCAGACCCCATCGTTGCCGTCCTTGACATTGACGGGACGCCGTCTGGTGCGAGCTGCTCGCAGCTGTCGAGGAGCGCGGGCACCGGCTCGTGCTGGCCAGCTCCGCTCAGCAGCGGCACGTGGATGTGTTCCTGGACAAGCTGGACGCCCGCGGCATCGCCGATGACTGGACGAGCAGCGCCGACGTCAAGCGTCCAAGCCGGCGCCAGACCTGCTGCAGGTGGCGCCGGAGAAGCTGGGCGCGCCGCCGGGCGTGTCGAGCGTGCTGGTCGGCGACTCGGTGTGGCACGTCGAGGCGGCGAAAAGAGCCGGGATGCCGGCGATCGTCGTCCGTTCCGGCGGCTTCGGTGACGACGAGCTCCGCGACGCTGGCGCCATCGCCATCTACGACACCCCGGCGACTTCGCGAAGGCGCTGGGCGACAGGGGGGGCCCCTTTCCCGTCTCCAAACCCGGAAGGCACTTTCATGGCACCGAACGAGAAGCTGGCCGAGTTGTCGGAAGCCGGGGTCGCCGTCTGGCTCGACGACCTCTCCCGCGACCGCATCCGCAGCGGCGACCTGCAGTCACTGGTCGACGACTACTCCGTCGTGGGCGTCACCACGAACCCGACCATCTTCGCCGCCGCGATCAGCGCCTCCGACGCCTACGACGACCAGGTGCACGCGATGGCGGTCCGCAAGATCAGCGTGGGGGAGGCGCTGCGGACCATCACCGCCGCTGACGTCCGCGACGCCTGCGATCTGCTCGCCCCGGTGGCGCGGCGCACCGGCCGCGACGGCCGGGTCTCGCTGGAGGTGGCCCCGGAGATGGCGCACGACACTGACGCCACCGCGGCGGAGGCGGCTCACCTGTGGTGGCTGGTCGACCGGCCCAACCTGTTCATCAAGATCCCGGCGACGCGGGAGGGGCTGGCCGCGATCACCTCGTCCATCGCCCGGGGCATCAGCGTCAACGTGACTCTCATCTTCAGTATCCGGCGGTACCAGGCGGTCATGGACGCCTACCTGTTGGGGCTGGAGCAGCGCGTGCGGGATGGCGGGTCGCTGACCGGGATCGAGTCGGTGGCGTCCTTCTTCGTCTCCCGCGTCGACACCGAGATCGACCGGCGCCTGGAAAAGGCGGGCGCGGACCCCTCCCTCAAGGGCAAGGCCGCGCTGGCGAACGCCCAACTGGCCTACCAGGCATACGAGGAGGTCTTCTCCTCCGGCCGGTGGCGGGCGCTGGAAGCGCAGGGCGCCAGCACGCAGCGCCCGCTGTGGGCCTCGACCGGCGTGAAGAACCAGGACTACCCCGACACCCTCTACGTCAGCGGCCTCATCGCGCCGGACACGGTGAACACCATGCCGGAGAAGACCTTGAAGTCCTACGCCGATCACGGCCGCCCAGGCACTCCCATCCAGCGCCCCTACGACGAGGCGGCGCAGGTCATGAAGGCCGTGGCCGATGCCGGCGTCGACCTCGACGATGTCTTCCAGGTACTCGAGGACGAGGGCATCCAGAAGTTCGCCGACTCCTGGGACGAGCTCACCCAATCTGTTCGCTCGGAGCTCGAGGACAAAAAATGAGCGAACTCGTCGAGCAACACAGCAGGTGACGGGACTGTTAGGTCGTCGCTGGGTACCCGGGCACCGAGAATGCGCCAGCGTCGGCTCACGAAAACAGTGCTCAAGCACACCGACGGCCATGACATCCCGCTAGTAGCAATCCTTCGCGACGGCAGGTGTGAGCGGCACGGTCACGGGTAACTGGGATCTCCACCAATTGACTCGACTCGGGGGTTCCGTCATGCCAGCAGGCAGCTTCACCACCGACATCACCGCGAGATCGTGTGCTGGATGCGCTACACCCGCCACGCCATCTCCGCCACCGGCATCAACCGCGCGCAGGTCGCCGGCGAGCTCACCGAGCACGCCGAGTCCGAACGGGGTCATGCGATGCGGGCGGCGGAGCGGATCAGCTAGCTCGGCGGCGACCCCGACTTCGACCCGGCGACGATCGCCGAGCGGGCGCACACCACCTACGAGACGTTCGCCGACGGGGACCTGGAGGGGATGCTGCGCGACAACCTGACCGCCGAGCGCATCGTCATCACCACCTACCAGGAGATCATCCGCTGGCTCGGCGACGCCGACCCCACTACCCGCAGGCTCCTCGAAGACATCCTCGCCGACGAGGAAGAGCACGCCGACGACCTCGTTGACCTGCACGGCGCATGACGGGCCCTCGGCACACGTGAGGCATTGCGGATCGCGCGGACAATCGGCGGCAAGGCGTTGACAGGGACAGGCCGCCTGGCAGCGGAGCGCCGCGGCATTCGCCGCTGCAGTTGAATTGGGGAGGCTGAATCTCCCGCTACCCGGTTCAGGCGCGACCAGGGAACGGTGGGCCGCATTCGCAGACCTGGCCGGGGAGGACCTGTCGCTGGCCAGGCTGGCCGAAGGGCACGCGCCAGGACCTGCACGGACGTTTGGTCACGGGCGGCGGTCGGCGACGGGGCGCGGCTGTTCGCCGTCTCCACCGGGCTGCTTGAGCCGAATCCGGACAGCTGGCCCGCCACTGGCGTGGCGGGCAGCGACACGCTCGACGTCGGCTTCCCGGGAGAGGCGGCGGTCCCGGTGGGACCACCCGACGCGTACACAAACAGACCCGGATTCAGCCACGGCGGAGGGGCGGCCTGCTGGTACCGCGGAGCACGCGGGGGTGGCGCAGGACCTGCTGTCCACCGCGTCCAAGCGTGACGTCGGCCCGCACGCGCTCGCGCATCTGGGGGCGGTCGACCTCGCGCTCCGCACGGCGTGGGCCGCGCTCAGCCAGGCAGCGGACGAGATTGACGCCGACCCCCGGCCACGACGAGGCGCACTCCCGCGCGGTCGCAGACCTGAAGGTCTACCTGCGCTGGCTCCGCTGGTTGACGGTTTCGATCTGTGCCTCGCCCGGTGGGACCATGACATGCACCCCGACCATGAGGCGGACGGCCGGGTCGCGCGCAAGGCCGCGGCCGGGGCCGTGCACTGGCGGCACCACGCTCCCGATCACCCGCGGGCCGGTGACGAGGTTCACGAGATCCGGCCCAGGCGCTGCCGGGCACACCGTTGCACCTCGTCGTAGTTGCCGACACATGCATCGACCGGACTGCCGAGGCGGCGCGGCGAGGCGGCGCCTCGGTCGTCACGATCAGCGCCCGCAGCGCCGGCGCCGCCCGCTGTGCGGGAGCACGCGAGGTACTGCGGCTGACCGGTCACCTGGACCCGGCCAGCGTATGGCTGGCGACGACCGACGCCGACACGCTCGTCCCCGATCGCTGGCTCAGCCAGCAGGCAGGTTACGCCGGCCAGGGCTGGGACGCGATCGTCGGCACCATCCGGGTGGCCGACTGGTCCGGCCACACCGCGCAGACGCGATCGTTGTTCCGCGAGCGCTACAAACACGACCAGCCCTGCGATCCCGACGAGGCCTCCCGCACCAGAGCCGACCAGCACCCCCATGTGCACGGCGCCAACCTCGGATTCCGCGCCTCCGCCTACCTGCGGGCCGGGGGGTTCCCGGCCCTGCCCACAGCCGAGGACCACGCGCTCGTCGAGGCGCTGGCCGCAGGTGGCTGCCGGGTGCTGCGGACCCGCGCGCTGCCGGTCGTCACGTCGGCCCGGCGCGATTCCCGCGCCCCGGACGGCTTCGGCCACTACCTCAGGAAGCTGGAAGCCACCCCAGCGTGAGCTCGGGCCCGGTGGTAGCCGGCTCCGAACAGCTCGCGGGTGGCGGCTACCACGATGCCCGCGCGATCCATTCAGGTCAAGCGCTGAGCAGCCGCGCGAACGGCCCCTTATCCCCGTCTGGGCCGGCATCGAGGGCTCCCAGCTTCCACCCGTCGACGGCCGCCAGGCTCAGCCGCCACAGCCCTTGCTCCCCGGCGTCCGCGCGGATGTGGAGGTGGCGGGCTGTCCCGGCGTCGACATCCTTGGCGTATTCCTTGCCGAGCAGGCCCGAGGCCGGCTGCAGCGCGCTGAGTAGCGGGCTGCCTTCGGCCAGCTCACTGAAGTAGGCCTCCTGAGCGATGAGGACCCCGCTCACCAGGGTGCCGTGAGCGGCGACGCTGATCGGGACCCGGGCCTGGCCGGATTCGTTGACCGCGTGCACAAGCTGCTCCAGGACAGGATCGATATCGAGCTTAGCCATGGCGCCTCCCCGGGCATCGTTTTCCAGGTCGTTGCGGCATCGCCGTGCCGCACGAGCGGGCAAGCTACCCCAGGCGTGGCGGCTGACACCTCTGCCCACGATCCCGGTCGCGGGCCGCCCCACCCCTCGACCGCGCTGTGCCAGTCCCGGTTGCCGTAAGCCAGGCCGCCTGCCAGGCTGCCGGCCCCCGAGCGGGTCGCGGCCGTCGCTGTCGAGCGCGTCCGGGTCGAGGTCCCCCGCGCCGAACCGCTCGGCGGCCGCCCGCCGCTCGTGCACCGGGTCCACCCCGATCACGCGCTCCACGCCGAGGTGACGGGCGATCCGCACCGACATCTGCCCGACCGGCCCCAGGCCGAGCCCGGCCAGCGTGCCGCCGGCCGGGACGTCGGCGTAGACCACGGCCTGGTAGGCCGTGGGCAGGATGTCCGACAGGTACAGGTACTGCTCGTCGGGGACGCCGGCCGGGACCTTGACCGGCCGGAACTGGGCCTGCGGAACTCGCAGGTACTGCGCCTGGCCGCCGGGCACCGACCCGTAGAGCGAGGTGTACCCGAACAGGGCCGCGCCCTTGCCCTGGCTGCGCCCTGGGTGGTCTCGCACTGGGCGAACAGGCCGCGCCTGCACATCCAGCAGTGCCCGCAGGAGATGCTGAACGGGACCACCACCCGGTCCCCAGCCCGCACATCGGTGACCTCAACCTGCTCGTTTCCCTGCCAGGTCAGCGGGCGCATGCGCTCACTCTCCCTCCGGCTTGGTCATCCGGGCGTGCGTCGCGGCCCTGGTCTGGTCGGATAGGAGCTTCGCGGCGGCCGCCTGGACCTTGTTCTTGGCCGCTCTCGCGACTACCTGGCTTTTGCCGGCCACCAGCGCCTCGAACCCGTCCCTGGCCACGTCGGCCGGGTCGTCCTTGCCGGACGAATCAACGGCGGTCCCCTCCCTGCCGGCCCGCTCGAAGAACTCGGTGTCGGTCGGGACGCCATGTCCGGCATGATGCGCTTGGCCAGGTGCACGGTGGAGCCGATGTTCAGGTCGATCAGGCGCTCCTCGTCCGCCAGCGGCACGTCGATGAACGCGCCGCCGTTGCCGACGCCGGCATTAAGCGCGACCGCCTCCACCTCCCGGCCGGTGGCCGCGATCGCCTCCAGCAGTCGCTCGACGCCGGAGCACGTCGATGCCGTCGAGGCTGGCCTGCTCCAGCGCGCACCGGGCGGGACTGCCCGGCCTCCGGCACGTAGTCCACCACCAGCACCAGATCTCGGGCCAGCTGCCCGGCCACCACGACATCGGCCGTCATAGCGCTCCGACTCCTCCCGCTGCAGCCCAGCGATCACGCCGCGCAGCTACCCAGGCCAGGCGAACCATGCGCGCCGTGACGCATGGCCAAGCCGAGGCAGCGTGAGCCGAGGTCACGCTGGGCGGTCAGACGGATAGCAGGGCCTTGCCGGGGTACCAGAGGTTTCTGCCGATGTTGCTGTCGTGATTGGGAGCTGGCTGCCATGTCCGGAGAACTTGATGAGGACGACCGACGGTACCTGCGGATGGCTGTGGAGTTGTCGCGGAGTTACCGTGATGATCCGCGCCGGTGGCCGTTCGGGGCTGTCGTGGTCGGGCAGAGCGGGGTCCTCGGGCGGGGTTTTAACCAGGTGGTGGAGCTGCGGGACCCCAGCGCCCACGCGGAGATCATGGCGCTGCGCGCGGCCGGGAGTGCGCTGGGCCGTCATGGGCTCGAGGACTGCGTGCTGTACAGCAGCAGCGAGCCGTGCCCGATGTGCCTGGCCGCCTGCTACTGGGCGTCCGTCCCCCGGGTCGTGTTCGCGGCGACGAGCCGCGACCTGGCGGGGTACGACTTCCAGGACCTTGCCTTCTACACCGAGCTCGCGCTTCCGGCCGAGCGCCGGTCGATCCGCGAAGACGCCGACCGGGAAGAGGTCCGGCAAGAGGCCCTGCTGGCCGTACAAGACTGGGCTCAGGGTCGCTGACCTGAGCCGAGGCAGCCGCTCTTGGTTTCGAGCGTGCACAGCGGACAGAGGATCCGGGAGCCGGGACCGAGGAGGTAACCCATGGCACGAGCGCAGATCAAGGACGAGGAAACCTACCGGGAGCTGCGGAAGAAGGGCGAGAGCAAGGAGAAGTCCGCGCGTATCGCCAACGCCGCGGCGGCCAGCTCGAAGAGCGCGGTTGGCCGCAAGGGCGGCAAGAGCCCGTCCTATGCCGACTGGAGCAAGCGGGACCTGGTCAAGCGGGCCAGGGAGATCGGCATCAAGGGCCGCTCCACGATGAGCAAGGCGGAACTGGTCAAGGCGCTCCGCAACCACTAAACGGGAGCGCTTCAGTGTGCCGACGCTGCCGGCGGTTGCATCCGGCCGGGCTTGGCGCCATCTCGGCGGCTGGGCGAAGAACGATGATGACCGGTCAGTTGCCTCGGGCCCGTGGCAGCACCTGGGTGGCGAAGAACTCGAAGGCGCCTTCGAGGTTGCCGCCGACCTGCTGCAGGTAGACGTCGTCGAAGCCGGCCTGCTCAAACGAGCTGAGCGTCTCCAGATACGGCTTGGGGTCCGGGCCTGCGGCGCCGTGATCAGGTCGTCGGTGACGAGCGACGCCAGCTGGCCGAAGTGCCGCGGCGTCGGCAGCAGCTGCGCCGACTCGCCGGGTATAAAGTCGCTCGGCCATAGCTGCCGCAGGGTCGCGCGCGCCTGGGCGGCGTCCGGGGCCCAGCAGCCCTTGAGGCCGCCCTGGACCGGCTTGGAGCCGCCGCCCTGGTCGCGGAAGGCCTTGACCAGGTCGGCCTCCGGGCCGATGCAGATGTAGCCGTCGGCGATGCGCGCGGCCAGTTCGGCCGACTGCTCGCCGAACCCCGACACGTAGATGGGCGGCGGCTGCGCCGGCCGGGAGTAGAGCCGTGCCGTTTCCACCATGTAGTGCTTGCCGTGATGGGTGACCTGGCCGCCGGCGAAGAGCTCGGCGATGATGCTCACGGCTTCCTCGAGCATTTCCCTGCGCACTTCGGCCGCGGGCCAGGGCTGGCCGGTGACGTGCTCGTTCAGCGCCTCGCCGGTGCCCACCCCGAGGTTGAACCTGCCCTCGGTCAGCAGGCCCGCGGTCGCGGCCGCCTGCGCGATGATCGCCGGGTGGATCCTCGTGGTCGGGCAGGTCACGGCGGTGGTGATCGGCAAGGTGGTGACCTGAGAGATCGCCCCGATCACGGACCAGACGAAGCTCGAGTTCCCTTGCTCATCGAGCCAGGGGTGGAAGTGATCGGAGATCCACAGTGCCTCGAACCCGGCCTGTTCCGCCATTTTCGCCTGCCGGATCAGGCTGGCCGGGTCGTACTCCTCCGATGACAGGAAGTATCCGTAGCGTGTCATGCCCGGCCGCTACCCGGGCGGTGCTCCGATACACCGGCGAAGCGCCGCCCGGGCATGCCGGGGCCTAGGCTCATGAGATACCTCCGGTAACGGCCGGGCCCGGCGTCGCGCGCTGGCCGGCCAGGCGCTAGGTGTTCGGCGCCTCGGCGCTGATGTCCGCGAGCGCCGACCGCTCGTCGCGCTCGATCGCCAGGTCGCCCAGCGACAGCACCCCGACCGGGCGGCCGTCCTGCACGACGGGGACGCGGCGGACGCCGTGCTCGCGCATCCGCCGCACCGCGGTGTCGGCGTCGTCGTCAGGCGCGGCCGTGACCAGGTCCGGGCTGCATACCTCCGCGATCGTCGTCTTGCCGGGATCACGGCCGTCGGCCACGGCCCGCACCACGATGTCGCGGTCGGTGACCAGGCCCTTGAGCTGGCCGTTATCGACCACAAGGACGGACCCGACCCCCTGCTCGCGCATCGCGCGCCCGGCCTCGGTCAGCGGCTGGCTGGGACGCAGCGCCACGGGCGCCGCGGTCATGATCTCCCTTACTTTCTGCGCCACAGAACTCTCCTCCTGTTCGAGACCCTTTCGCCGGCCGGTTGCCTGCGCCGGGCCGCAGGCCGTCTAACCACCGGATGCGCGATCAAACGCAGCGGGGGCGCAGACCTAGCGCTTGCGGTCCTTGCCGCCCTTGGCCAGGTCGCGCCAGTCGGATTCGGAAACTTCGACGTCGAAGCGCTTCGCCGCGGACAGGATCCGTTTCCACGCCTTGTCCCGCTCCGCGTCGCTGACGCCCTCCACCTGGTCGAAACGCGCGATCGCGTTGCGCACGTGCCGGGCGTCGGTGAGCGGCTCCTTTCGTTCTTCCGGGAACGCGAATTTCTGGTCGGCCAGCTTGTCCTTGTCCGCCGTGCTCAGGCCCTCGCTTCGACGGGGAACGTCCTTGCCGTGCGCCCTGGCGCTTTGCGCCTGCCGCGCCTTGCCGATGTTCTGCCGGGCGGCTTCCTTCTGCTTCTCAGTGGCCATGACGATTGCTCCCTCCACCAGCCGCGTGAATTGGTCGCGACCGGATTACCCATGATGGGCTGCCCTAATCCACCTGGCGCGACAGCTGCTGGCGCGCGCCTGACTCGTGCCCCGCCTGGCACCGGCCGGCCTGAGAAGCGTGGTTTGCGGTCAAGGGCGCCGGGTAGCGGCCGGCCCGAGGGGCCCGGTGAAGGGCGGTTTCTGCGCTGAGGGAGCGGTGATGGCGAAGATAGCGTCGGATGTGCTGATCGAGCGGCTGGCTGACTGGGGGGTCGATACTGTTTTCGGGTTGCCCGGCGACGGCATCAACGGAATCATGGAGGGCCTGCGGCGGCACTCGGACCGGGTCCGGTTCTTCCTGGTGCATCACGAGGAGGCCGCGGCGTTCATGGCCACGGCGTACGCGAAGGCGACCGGGAGGCTCGGAGTCTGCCTGGCCACGTCCGGTCCCGGGGCCATCCACCTGATGAACGGCCTGTATGACGCGAAGCTGGACCATGTGCCGGTGCTGGCGATCACCGGCATGCAGGAGACCTCGGTGCTCGGCACCGGTTACCAGCAGGAGGTGCACGCCGATCGGCTGTACGCGGATCTGGCCGAGTACAACCTCGTCGTCGACAACCCGGCGCAGCTACCCGGCGTGGTCGACATCGCGATCAGGACGGCGCTGGCCCGGCGCGGTGTCGCGCACCTGAGCCTTCCCAACGACGTGCAGGTGGCGGACGCCGACGCGGACCCGTACCAGCATGTGGCGCCGGCCCGGCCGCCGGCCACCGCGCCGGTCTACCTGGCGCCGCCGGGGGGCGCCCGGATGGAAGACCTGGAGGCGGCGGCCCGGGTCCTGAACGAGGGGGAGAAGGTCGCGATCCTGGCCGGGGCCGGGGCGCTGCACGCCCGGGCCGAGGTGCTGGCGGTGGCCGACCGGCTCGGCGCCCCGGTCATCAAGACGCTGCCGGGCAAGGCGGTGATCCCCGATGACTCGGACTACGCCGTGGGCGGGATCGGCCTGCTCGGGACCCGTCCCGGCGAGGAGCTGGTCGAGGACTGCGACACGCTGTTCATGATCGGTACGAACTTCCCCTATACGCAGCACCTGCCCCAGCCGGGCAAGGCCCGGGTGGTGCAGATCGAGGCGGACCCGGTGCGGGCCGGGGTCCGGATGCCGACCGAGGTGCCGGTGATCGGGGACGCGAGGGAGAGCCTGCAGGCGCTGATCCCGCTGCTGACCCGCAAGGCCGACCGGGGGCACCTGGCGAAGTACCAGAAGGCGATGGCCGGGTGGCGGTCGGACATGGAGGACCTGGAGAACCCCAAGCGCTCGCCGATCGCCCCGCAGTACCCGGTGGCGGTGATCGACGATCTGGCGGCCGACGACGCCGTTCTCACCTGCGACAGCGGAACGATCGCGACCTGGGCCGCCCGGCACTGGACGATCCGCGGCGGCCGCCAGTTCTACCTGTCGGGCAACCTGGCGACGATGGCCCCGGGGCTGCCATACGCGATGGGGATTCAGCACGCTTTCCCGGGCCGGCAGGTGATCGCCTACGTCGGCGACGGCGGCTTCGCGATGCTGATGGCCGAGTTCCTGACCGCGGTCCGGGCGGGCCTGCCGATCAAGGTGATCATCAACAACAACAACTCGCTCGGGCAGATCCTGTGGGAGCAGATGGTGCTCGGCTACCCCGAGCACGGCGTCCGCTTCCCGCAGCCGGTGGCCGATTTCGCCGCCTGGGCCACCGCCTGCGGCGGCTACGGCGCCAAGGTCGACAACCCGAAGAAGGTCGAG
Source organism: uncultured Actinomycetota bacterium (assembly GCA_963836195.1). Classification (GTDB taxonomy): domain Bacteria; phylum Actinomycetota; class Actinomycetes; order Streptosporangiales; family Streptosporangiaceae; genus Trebonia. Next base: position 915,018 of record CAWIIX010000033.1, read on the forward strand.
GCGGCGGTCAGGGACGCGCTGGCCTTCAACGGGCCGGCGATCGTAGACATCGACGTCGACCCGAACGAACCGCCGCTGCCCGGCAAGGTCTCCTACGACCAGGCCAAGAAATTCGCCCAGGCCTTCCTGAAGGGGCAGCCGCACAAGGCGGCGATCGCCACCACCTTGTTCAAGGACAAGATCGAGCAGCTCGGCCGCTGAAAGGAACGCTGATGACAGCCATCTTTTCCGCGCGGCCGACGCCGCCGCAGCCCTGGCGCGTCCAGTTTCCGCCACCTGATTGACCTGCTCGGCCCCGCAGCAGGGTTTGCCGTCAGCCAGCTGTCCACCTGACGGGATGGGACCAGTGGTGGAAGAGTCGCTTGCAGCCTGTTCACGAAATCAAAATCAGTCATCCCGAACGGACCGCAGGTGACTGTAAATCCTCGGCCGCGCGCCCACCGAGTGGCGGTCCTCCCGGCGGCGGCGTCCTTGCCGCCGGGAGGGGCTTCTCCTCAGGTCAGGCCGACTGGGACTGGCGCGAGAACACCTGGGTGAACGTGGCGCAGAAGGCCGGCAGGTCGTCGGGCTTACGGCTGGTCACCAGGGTGTTCGGCCCCGCCGGGCAGATCTGGACCTCGCTGTCGATCCAGGTGCCGCCCGCGTTCTTGATGTCGGTTTTCAGGCTCGGCCAGGAGGTGAGCGTCCGATCGCGGACAAGGCCGGCCTCGACCAGGACCCAGGGGCCGTGGCAGATGACGGCGGCGGGCTTGCCCGCCGCGAAGTGCCGCTGGACGAAGCTTACGGCTGCGGGCACGGTGCGCAGGAAGTCGCTGTTGGCGACGCCGCCGGGGATCACGAGCGCGTCGTAGTCGCCCTGGTCAGCTTCGCGGAGGGTGCGGTCGACCGGGAAGGCGTCGCCCTTGTCGAGGTGGTTGAACGCCTGAACCTCGCCCGCCTCGGGGGCGATGAGCTCGGGCCTTCCGCCGGCGTCGGTGACCGCCTGCCACGGAGCGGTCAGCTCCGCCTGCTCCACGCCCTCGTTCGAGGTGAGAAACGCGACCCGCAGGCCGCTCAGTTCGTGTGCCATCAGGGAGATCCTTCCGTAGACGTCGTTGGCTAATGCCGAGTGACTCGGTGCAGTGCTAATCCGGCGGGATTGCCGAGGCCTGCCGGCGGTGCCCGGATCCGCTGCCGGCATCCTGGTCATCTGCGGCGTCTTCCCCGCCCGGGTGAAGTGAGTCCCCGGCGGGGGCTTCCCCGGGCACCACCGGCTCGTCGCGGCGCGGCGCCACGCTCCGGCCGCCGTCGCTGACGTGCAGCCCGCCCTGGACAGTACTGCGGAGCCGCTGCCCCTGCGGGTGCTCCGGGTACGGTTTCCGCGCCGCCCGCGCCACGCCGATCAGCCAGATGGCGAGCCCGGCGACGGCAACCGCGCAGATGATCCAGATCGCGGTCGCTGATCCGTTCACGTCGTGCCTCCTCGTCCGTTCCGTTAACTGCCAGCACGGCGCGGTTACCCGTGGCGGGCCGTGCCTAACATGTTCCGGGCACCGCCGTCTCGCGCGGGCCCGGTTGTCGTTCGTCAGGACGGCACGTCCGCCCCTGACCGCGCGGCTCGCGGTGCCTGCCGCTCGCCCTCGCCCGATGCGGCCTCGGCCTCCGGTTCCTGGTTCTGGCCGGCCAGCCTGGCCGGCAGGCCGAAGGCGCACGCGAGGGCGAGGGCGATGAAGCACAGGTTGACCAGCGTCGCGGTCTGCGCCGAGTGCACCAGCGTCGGCACCGCTTTCCCAGCCGTGCCTCCGGACCTGCTCGCGGCCCCCGGAGCCCGACCCGAACAGGGCGGTGCCGATAACCGCGATCCCGATGGAATCTGCTTACCGGACTGTTCGCCTGGGTTCCCTGCGGGCACCCGCCGCCGCTGCTGATCCGCGACAACCGGACCGTCAGGGAACTCTCCCGCACCGCTCGCCCGCCGCTGGGCCTGGCCCGCTTCCATGCCCGCAAAGGCAGCGGATCGGGCGGCACGCTTTCTCCGCGCCGGCCTGCACGGAAAGCTGGACCGGGGGACCGGCTGCTGCTCTACACCGATGGCGTGACGGAAGGCCGGGCGCCTGATGGCACCGCGTTCCGATCCTCAGCTGCCAGCACGGCCGGCTGAGCGACGACGCCTGCGCCGTCCTGATGGAGTGGCAGCCCGACCAGCCCGGCCGCTACCTGACGCCCTGACCCGGGCCGCCCGCCTCGGCCTGGCAACGGCCGTGGCACTGGCCGGGGCCCGAATGCCGTCGCGATGACGTGACGTGGGTCAGAGTTCCTGGCGCGCCCAGGACGGCGGCCGTGAGCCAGCTGGGCGCTGGCGCGCACAGCTCTGTTTGACGTCGGCCGCGCTGGGCAGCGGGCGACGGTCAGCCGACACGGCGAAGGAGGAAAACCAACATGGCACAGGCTGAGTTCATCGAGGTGCAGAAGGCCCTCGGCGGCGTAAGCTACCCCGCCACCAAGGACCAGCGCATCAGGCACGCTAAGGGCAACAACGCCGGCCAGGAGACCCTGGCCGTGCTCGGGGACGTACCCGACCGGGAGTACGACGGCCCGAACGAGGTCAGCAAAGCCGTAGCCAAGTAAACGGGAGGCATCATGGCAAGCGCATTCGAGGTCTTGGCGAAAGACCATGAGGAAGTCAAGCAGATGGTGGCCGAGCTCGAGCGCGGGCCGGCCGCGGCCGCCGGGGCGGATCGCGACCAGCTCGCGCTGCGCAAGAAGATGGTGCAGCAGCTCGTCATCGAGGAGTCCAAGCACGAGGCGGTCGAGGAGATGTACTTCTGGCCCGCCGTGCGCGACGCGCTGACCAACGGCGACGACCTGGCCGACCAGGCCCAGGCCCAGGAGCAGGAAGCCAAGACCGTCCTGGACCGGCTGGACAAGCTGGCACCGCACGAGCCGGAGTTCGAGAGCCTGCTCGCCCAGTTCATCGGGGCGGGACGCGAGCACATCGCGTTCGAGGAGACGACCGTGTGGCCGCGCCTGCGGACGGTCTTGTCCGCCGAGCAGGCCAACGAGCTGGGGCGCAAGCTGGAGGACGGGAAGAAGACCGCCCCGACCCGGCCGCACCCGCACACCCCGCCGTCGCCGGGGCTGCTCAAGACCGCGGGCCCCGCGGTCGCGGTCGCGGACCGGCTCCGGGACGCGGCCACCGGCCGCGACCAATAACCGCTGCGGCCTGGTGCGGACGCCGCCACCGGCTGTCTTCAATTCCGGCACAGCCGGTGGCGTGGCGGCGCTTCTAGAGACGATCGGCGGTCGCCGAGCGCTTCCTGGTCCACCATGAGGAGGCGGCTGCGTTCATGGCTACTGGCTAGGAGCCTGCTGAATTGGCCGGTTCTGGTGGGACGTTGCCGACGATAGGCCGCCAGCGCCGCGACAGCCTGCGGTACTCACGGCGGCAAGTGAGAGCCTCATGTCGTTCCTCCTGCCGTGGGGCGGGAACCCGTTCCGCGATCCCGACCCGGAGGGTCTCGAGCGTGTCCGACTGGCGTTCCGCACGCGAGGAGATCGTCGAGCCGGTCCGCGTCCAGCCCGCTGTCCCGCTCAGCGAGCGGAGCGACCGCCATCCGGCGGCCTTGCCCTCCACGCCGAGCCGAAGGAGTTCCGTCTCCTCAAGTTCGCTGAGCGGGACCTGGTCAGCAGGTGGCCGTTGAGCTTCACCCGTCCCGCCTTCTCGCCGGCCCCCCGCGAACACCTTGTAGCCGCGGACCGGGATGCCGAGCGTGCCCATGATCTTGATCAGCGCGACGCGGTCCTGGGTGATCTCAGCCACGAGCGTGCTCAGGACTCTCGCGGACTCCGATCCAGGGTCGGCCGCTGCCACCATCCGCCGGGCCAGCCCGACGCCGCCGGTCGCGCCGGCCAGGTGGTCATTCAGGTAGATGCCGAGGAAATCACGCCCTTTGTGCTGCGCCGTGGTCCTAGCAACGGTCTCGTTGTCTCCTGACAGAGCCGATTATGCGCAACGGACCAACTAGATTTCCTGGTCAGAGAGACTGGGGTGAGCCGGCCCGTAGGCCGGGGAATGCGCAGGAAGATCCGCGGCCTGGACTGCCCTCCCTCGCGTATGACTGGCCCTGACCTGGCCGGACTGCATGATTTTGGTGAGCGCGAGCAGGTCCGGTGTGTTCTCCGAGCAGATCAGCGTGGTTAGCGTCTGGCCGGTGAACGGGCAGATGAGCAGCGCCCGGAGCTGGCGGGCGGTAGTGAGCGCACCCAGGTACCGGCTGCTGGGAGCCAGGCTAACCGGAGAGCCGGAACAGCGCGGTCACTGAGCAGCCATCCGGCCCGGATGCCAGCGTGACCTCGTCGGCCGTCTCCCGGACAAGCCACAATCCATGGCCACTGAGGACAGGCCACGGCTGCCCGGTAGCGACGGTCCTGAAAGCGTTCCCATCGATGCGTTCGGGGCCTGTATCGCTGACCCGGCAGCGCAATCGGCCTGCCTGGATCCTCATCGTCAGCAGCCCTCCGCCTGCGCCGTGGCGCACCGCGTTGGCGGCCAATTCATGGACGGCGATCACAACATCGGCCGCCCGGTGATTAGGCATCCCCGCCCCGGCAGCCTCGTCGAATACCGCCTTACGCAGGCGCGATAGAGTGCACGCGTCGAACGAGAGGTCCAGTGCCATATGCCCCGCCTCCGTCACCGGGCCTGTGTACGTAGCCCGAGCGGCCGCCCAGGCTATAAGGCAGCTACCGTCACCCGGCGCGGGTAAGCATCCGGTCCCGGTCCCGAGTTGGCCGCCACCTGTAGCAGTCCGGTCAGCGCCGAAGCGGCGGTCACACATTCGTCGCGGGTCTCGCGGCACGCAGCGCCTAGCTGGGGCACGGGACGCCTATGTTCACGGGTTCGGACCATATCTGGCGACTGGAACCCGGTCAACGTCCGTAAGTAAGCGGCCGCATCCTGGCGATCCCTGCCAAGCAAGTCGAGCCCTACGGATAGGGCCTGCTCAGTTCATCCGAGCTGCGCCCATTGCCAGGCTTGGGGCGGCCGATGTCGCCGGCCGCAGACAGTAGCGCGAGAAACGGGCCGACCCGGTGCCCGTCCTGAGCGGGGTGCCGGAACAAACCGTCCTGGTTGACAACATATATGGTCCGGCGCCCGGCGCGGGTGCGGGTGAGATAGCCCGCGGCTTCCAGGTCGGCCACGATGGCCTGGACGGTGCGCTCGGTGAGCTCGACGACGGCTGCGATGTCCCGGATCCGGGCTCCGGGGTTGCGGGTGATCTCCACCAGGACACGCCCATGCCCAGTTAGCAGGGTCCAGCTCCCCTTGGGACTGTCGGGTTTGCTCATGTATCCTGATTATACATCTCGCGATAGAAATAACACGAGGTTTTTCTCACGTTAATATTGACAGCCATCCTTCCGGCGACCGATCCTGAGTACTGCGCGCCTAGCCCTCGTCCGCGTCTCCCGCAACTGCGGCGCTGGACGGGTGCCTGGGCACGCAGTCAGTAGCCGTGCTAGCGGGCGGTGGAGGTGCAGATATGACCGAGGCCAGGTTTCGCGTTGCGGTGGCCCGGGGCGTGCCGGTCGTGGAGGTCCCTAGGGAAATCGATGTGACCAACTCCGCCGGCCTGCGGTTGGCTCTGCTTGACGCGGCCAGCAACTGTCACAAGCGGTTCGTAGTCGACATGACCCGAACCCGGTTCTGTGATGCGTCCGCCAGCCATGTCCTGGCCGCCGCGCACTTGCGTGCGCTGGAGGAGGGCCGCGAGATGCTGCTGGCAGTCTCCGACGCACTCATCGTCCGGCGCGTTTTCGCGCTCACGGGCATTGACCGGATGATCCCCAGCTTCGCGAGCCTGGAAGAGGCTCTCTGGGACGCCGCCGCGGACGGGTGTCGGCCGCCCATCGGCTTATGAACCGGGAGGCGAACGCGCGCTGGTACATGGACACTCAGCCAGCCGAGTTGCATGCCGCGGGCACCATAACCGCCGGGCCCGCGCTCTTGGCTCAAGTCAGCGGGCGCAGACGACATTGTCGCCCACCAGGTGCTCCCTTGTAGGACCGAGGCCCCGGTTGCGCGGGTGGGCGGCGTGGTTCCTATCGCCGAGAGGTTGCACTCGACCTTGCCTCGGTGACTGAGCTCAGCGTGACGGAGTCAACTGACGTCACCGCTGCCGCGAGCGGGCTGGACGCAAAGACCTTGATCGACGACGCGAACAGTGAGCCATTCTGCACCAGTTTCACGCGTTTACTGGCCGGGGTGGCGGAGCTGAAGAAGGTATTCCAGTCGGTGGTGATCTTCGAGATGGCTAGCTGCCGCTCGCGGCGGGGCTCGCGGGGGCCGGCACCGCGGGCGCCGACGGTGCTGTGGGGCATCGACGACTTCGCGCTGCGCCGCGGCCTGGTCTACGCGACCATCCTCATCGACGCCGAGACCGTGCAGGAGGGGGGCAGCGACCAGGATTCCACACGCCGTCAAATAACTGGGAGATGCGCTCCTCGTCCTCGCAACGGAGGTCCACCGGCGTGCGGGCCACCGGGTCCGTCGGAGCGGGGTGGATCACGACCTTCGCGGCCCGCCGTGTCGGCGCGACGGGGCATCGGCTAGGTTCACGGTGCCGTCTCCGGCGTGCGTCCCTGAACGGACAAGGGCCAAACGGAAACCGTCGTACCTCGGACAGCCGGCGCTGAATCCGTGCTAATACTACGGGACCATACAGGCCGCTTACCTGCGTAAACTGCCCCTTAGTCCACTATCTTCACCATCTTCAAGGGCACGTCCGAGATCCAGCGGATGCTGATCGGCCGGACGATCACCGGGCTGGATGTTCGGTAGGCCAAGCTCCGCCCCCGGCGAGCAGATAATACCTATCGTTGACCAGGGAAGGCGGGCCGTTCCACCCGAGAGTGGAGCGGCCCCTTCTCGTGTTGGGTTTGCCCAAATCGTCCCTGTAATTTCCCTTCGGCGGGGTGCGGGAGCTTCGCGCTACAGTACGCAATGTTGAACTCCCGGGCCGTGCTTGGGGTTCTTCCCGGAGGGCGGCCCGGTGGCCTGAGCGTGTATGAGGAGTCATTTCCGACGCGTGTGGCTGCGTTCCTGCGGTACGGCCGGTCATCGAGGCCGCGCAGGCAGTCCGGCGCCGCGACTGGGCTGACGGTGCCTACGACGTAGTGACGCTCGCGCTTACGGCGATCGACCTCGTGGTGTCCCGGCAGGGCTTCGAGGAGGAGGCGACCCGCGCCGACGTCGTGTACGCGCTCACCGGGCTCGCCGCCCTGGCCGCTCCCGACGGTGACTGGAGTAGGTAGCCGATCTCGCCTAGGACAGGAGACGGAACGAGGAGCGGTCCCTCGGCGGCGCGCATCAGGGCCAGGCGCGCGGCGTGATGGTGGTCCTTCATATTGCCAGCGGCGAGCAGGACGCCTGTATCGCACAGCAGCATGTCAGCGGCCGAGTTCCGCCCGCAGGATCTCCTCTGACCTCTCCGCCAGATCCGGATCAGACTCGAAGGACGCGAAGAACCGAAGGTCCCGTACGCCGTGAGCGGCGTCAGCCCGGCCCCGGATCAGCTCAAGAACGGCCGAACCTCCGCTTCGGGAAGCCCGTCCACTAGGTGATGCAGTTCCTCACGCATCGCGCTCATGCAGCCAGTGTAAGAGGACCGGCTGGAGAAGACAGCGCGCCTTGCCGGAGGGTGAGACCTCGTGCTCCTAAGCGAGATCTGCGGCCGGGTGGCCGAGGCTCATGTCTCGGCTGATCACGCCGATGGCCAGGCCGTCTTCCAGGACCAGGGCGATGCTCCAGGCCGAGTCCCGCTGCTCCAGTTACGCCCAGCCGTCGGCGGCGTCCGCGCCCGCGCCGATCCTGGGGGGAGCGGGCCTTCCGCCGACCGGGAGCAGCGGGCACAGCAGGGCGATCGCGTCCTGGGCGGTGACATCGCGGGCGACCGACAGCACATTGCGCTGGATCGCCTGCGCGGCCGCGGTCCCCAGCGTCTTGCCCGCCGGGTCGGCCGCGAAGCCGTTGGCCTGCGGCCACGCGTCGTTAAAAGTAGGTCGACGCGGCCAGTTTCTCGTGTCTGTATTGTCGATTATCTAATCTGTGCCCATTGTTTCCCGTCGTTCCTATTGGTTTGCATTATGTTTAATCCATTGCCTGCGCCCGTCGGGCGGGCAATAATCGATCAGGGTTAGCGTCGGAGCGAGGCAGGTTCTGTTCACCCGTTGCCATCGGGAAAGGGGCAGGCTGGTGTGTCACCTGTAAACCTGTTGGAAGGCGGAGCATCGACGGACGATGCCTTCGAGGCCAATCAGATCGCCCTGTGCCTGCAACAGGTGCGTGAGTCGGTGCGCATCGTCGGCGCGCCCGATGGCGGACCGCGCGGCTTGGTGCTTGCGAGCCAGGTGACCGACCCCGGCGGAGTGGACTGCCCCCGGCTGGGCACGCTGCCTCCGCTGTACCCGGAATGGCTCGGAGATCGCGAATTCGGTGCGGCGCACGGGGTTCGCTTCCCGTACGTGGCGGGCGAGATGGCGCGGGGCATCGCCACCACGGGGATGGTGATCGAAATGGCCCGGGCCGAGATGCTGGCCTTCTTCGGCGCGGCCGGGCTTGACCTCACGACCGTCGAACGCGCGGTTCACGAGCTCAGCCGGACGCTTGGCGGCAACCGCGGATGGGGCGTCAACCTGATAAATTCGCCGGCCGAGCCCGCGCTTGAGGAGCGCACGGCCGATCTGCTGCTGCGCAGCGATGCCCCGATCATCTCGGCCTCGGCGTACATGGACATCACGCCGCCGTTGGCCCGGTGCGCGGGGGCCGGGCTGCGGCTCGACCCGGCCGGCCGGATCGTGCGGCCGGTGCGGATCTTCGCGAAGGTGTCCAGACCCGAGGTTGCCGAGAAGTTCATGTCGCCTGCTCCAGCCGGCCTGCTCGCCGCCCTGGTTGCCCGCGGCCAGCTCACCCAGGACGAGGCGCGCCTGGCCGCGCAGGTTCCGGTCGCGGAGGACGTGACGGTCGAGGCGGACAGCGGTGGCCATACCGACAACCAGCCGCTTGGCGCGATGCTGCCCGCGATCCTGGCGCTTCGCGACGCGATCGCCGCCCGGCACGGATACCAGCGTCGCATCAGGGTCGGCGCTGCCGGCGGCCTCGGCAGCCCGCAGGCCGTGGCCGGCGCGTTCGCGCTCGGGGCCGCCTACGTGCTGACCGGGTCGGTGAACCAGCTGGCGGTCGAGTCGGGCGTGTCGGACGACGCCCGCGCGCTGCTGGCACAGGCGGATCTCGCGGATGTGATGATGGCACCGGCCGCGGACATGTTTGAGCTGGGCGTCCAGGTCCAGGTGCTCCGCCGGGGCACGATGTTCGGCCCGCGGGCCGGCCGGCTGTACGAGATCTACCGCGAGTACCCCTCGATCGAGGGGCTTCCCGCGGACGTGCGGGGCATGCTGGAACGAGACATCCTGCACGCCGGCCTTGATGAGGTCTGGGCGCAGACGGTCAGCTTCTGGGAGCAGCGGGACCCGGCTCAACTCGCGCGGGCGGCGGAGGATGCCAGGCACCGGATGGCGCTGATCTTCCGCTGGTACCTGGGAAACTCCAGTCGCTGGGCGGTCGAGGGCGACACCACGCGGCGGACCGACTACCAACTCTGGGCCGGGCCCGCCATCGGCGCGTTCAACCGGTGGACGGCCGGCAGCTTCCTGGCCGAACCCGGCGAGCGCAGCGTCACGCAGATCGCGCTCAACCTGCTTGAGGGCGCCGCCGTTGTCACCCGGGCCCACCAGGCACGCACGTACGGGGTGGCGGTCCCGCCGCAGGCTTTCACGTTCGTTCCGCGCCGGCTGCGCTGAGCGGCCCGCGTCCATCTCGCAACCGAAGGGGGAATATGGCATCCGACGGTCGTCCGGACCACGTACCGATCGCCGTCGTGGGAATCGCCGCCCTGATGCCCGGGGCCCGCGACACAGCGGAGTTCTGGCACAACATCGTCACTGGCCGCGACCTGGTCACCGAGGTGCCGCCAGGTCGCTGGCCGTCTGAGGAGTTCTACGACCCCGACCCCTCGACGCCGGACACCACCTACAGCCGCCGCGGTGCCTTCTTGCCCGACATCGAGTTCGATCCCCTCGCCCACGGCTTGCCGCCCTCGACTCTCGCGGCCGTCGATCCGGCCCAGTTGCTCGCCCTGAGCGTTGCCGACGCGCTGCTGGCCGATCTCGGTCGGAACCTGGCCGCGCCGCTGGATCGCGAACGCGTCAGCGTGATCCTCGGGAGCTCCACCCTCAGCCGAGTCGGCACCATGGACGCGCGCATTCAGCGTCCGCTGTGGCTCAAAGCCCTTCGCGAGCAGGGGATCGAGGAAGCCCAGGCAAAGCAGGTCTGCGACCGGATCGCCGCGCAGTACGTGCCGTGGCAGGAGGATTCCTTCCCTGGCCTGCTCTCCAACGTGGTGGCCGGGCGGATCGCGAACCGCCTCGACCTGCACGGCACCAACTGCACCGTCGACGCCGCCTGCGCCAGCTCACTCGCGGCGGTATCGGCCGGGGTGAACGAGCTGGCGCTGGGCAAAGCGGACCTGGTCGTCACCGGCGGCGTGGACGTGACCAACAACCCTCTGATGTACGTCTGCTTCAGCAAGACTCCCGCGCTGTCCCCGACCGGCGATGCTCGCCCGTTCTCCGACGACGCCGACGGCACGCTGCTCGGCGAGGGACTGGCGATGCTGGGGCTGCGGCGACTGGACGCCGCCGAGCGGGACGGCGACCGGATCTACGCGGTGATCCGCGGGCTCGGGACCTCCTCCGACGGTAGGGGCGGTGCCATCTACGCGCCGATGGCCGCAGGCCAGGTGCGAGCCCTGCGGCGCGCGTACGAGACCGCCGGGTACGGGCCGGACACGGTGGAGCTGGTGGAGGCGCACGGGACCGCGACCCGCGCCGGGGACGCCGCCGAATTCAAGTCCCTACGGCAGGTCTTCGCCGAGACCGGACGGCCGGACGGCGGGTGGTGCGCGCTGGGCACCCTCAAATCCCAGATCGGCCACACGAAGGCCGCGGCCGGAGCCGCGGGACTGATTAAGGCCGTGCTCGCGCTGCACCAGCGGGTGCTTCCGCCGACTATTAAGGTGCGGAAACCCAATCCCGGCCTCGGCATCGAGGGCAGCCCCTTTTACCTGAACACCGCCGCGCGCCCCTGGACGCGTCGCGCGGATCACGCGCGCCGGGCGTCGGTCTCGAGCTTCGGCTTCGGCGGCGCGAACTACCACGTGGCGCTCGAGGAGTACGGCGAGGGCGATGCGTCAGGTGGACACTCGGCCGAGCGTGTCAGAGCCGCCGCGAGCGAACTTGTCCTTGTCAGCGGCGACTCGCCTCAGGACCTGCGCGCGCGCCTGCCCGGCGGCGGCCGCGACCGCTCGGCCCCCATCCTGGCCGAGCTGGCGGTCGAATCGCAGCGCGCTTTCGACCACCGCCATCCGTGCCGGCTGGCGGTGGTCGCCACCGACGCCGACGATCTGCGCGAGAAGCTCGACCGCGCCGAGGCGATGATCGGCCGGCAGCCCGACGCGCCGTTCGCCCTTCCCGGTGGCGTCTTCTACGACCGCGGCGCCGCCGACCCGGGCCGAGTCGCGTTTGTCTTCCCCGGGCAGGGGTCGCAGTACACCGGGATGGGCGGCGATATTGCCATGGCCTTCCCGGCGGCACAGAACGTCTGGGACTTCGCGGCCAGCCTCGATGCGGACGGGCGGGCGCTCGGCGACATCGTGTTCCCGGCGCCCGTCTTCACGGATGAGCAGCGCGCGGCGCAGGAACGTCAGCTGACCGATACGCGTTGGGCGCAGCCGGCGCTGGCCGCTCACAGCCTGTCCCTGCTCGCGCTGCTTGAGTCGATCGGCGTCGAGCCCGACTGCGCGGTAGGCCACAGCCTCGGCGAGTTGGTCGCACTGCACGCGGCCGGAGCCATGGACGCCGAGAGCCTGCTGCGCTTGGCCCGGCGCCGAGGCGAACTGCTGGCGCAGATCAACGCCGAGCCAGGCACGATGCTCGCGGTCAGCGTGGATGCGGACGCAGCCGCGTCGGCGATCGAGGAATCTGGCCTCGCTGACCTGTGGCTCGCGAACATTAACGCGCCGCGGCAGACCGTCGTCTCGGGGACCGTGCAGGCGATCGAGGCGCTGCACGGGCGGCTGTCCGCGGCCGGCCTGGCCGCGCGCCGCCTGGCGGTGTCGGCCGCGTTCCATAGCCCGCTCGCGGGCAGCGCCGTGGGGCCGCTGCGCGAATTTCTGGAGACGCTCGAGCCGACCGCGCCGCGTATCGATGTGTACGGCAACGCCGACGCGACGGTTTACCCGGCGGAGCCCGACGCGATCCGCCGCAGGCTGGCCGAGCACCTGGCGGCGCCGGTCCGGTTCCTTGACCAGATCGAAGCGCTCTATGCCGACGGCGTGCGCACGTTCATCGAGGCCGGGGCCGGATCCGCGCTCACCGGACTGATCGGGGCGATCCTCGGCGACCGCGATCACGTGGCGGTCAGCCTGGACAAGCGCGGCCGCGACGGGGTGACCGCCTGGCACGAAGCCGTCGGCCGTCTGGCGCTGCGTGGCGTGCCGATGGATCTGGCGAGGCTGTCGCGGGACTGGCAGCCGGCGCCACCCGCATCCCCGCCGCGAATGTCGGTCCGCATCAACGGAACGGGCTACACCCCGCCTACCGCGCACACCCCGCCGACCGCGCACACTCTGCCTTCAGCGCCGAAGCCGGCGCCGCCAACATCGCCCGCGCCTGCCCCTCCCGCACCGACTCTTCTGGAGCCCGCCGCCCCCATGACCGAGTCCGACCCCACCGCCCAGTGGCTGGCCGCCGTGCAGGAGATGCAGCGCCAGACCGCCGAGGCGCACATGCACTTCCAGCGCGTCCTCGCCGACTCCCACCAGGCCTTCCTCCAGCTGGCCGAGAACACGTTCGCCGCGTTCACCGGGCAGCCGCCGCCGCTGCCGCAGCAGGCCCCGGCCCTCGTTCCCATGCCCCTGGCACCCGTCGCCATGCCCCCGGCGCCCCCGGCGCAGGCCGTCCCGCCACCGGTTCCTGAACCGCCGGCCCCGCCACAGCACCGCCGCGACCCAGCGCCCACTGAGTCCGCGGCGGCCACCGAGCCGGTGAGCTTGGCGCTGCTGCTGTCCGTCGTCGCCGACAAGACCGGCTACCCGGTGGACATGCTCAACGGGGCCATGGACCTGGAGACCGACCTCGGCATCGACTCGATCAAGAAGGTCGAGATCTTCGCGGCGGTCCGCGAGCGCGCCGAGGACCTGCCGGCGACCGACTCGCCGCTGATGGCTCAGCTCTTCGAGGCGCGCACGCTGGACGAGGTCATGCGCAGGGCCACCGATGGCAGCGCGGCGCCGGCCGTCGCCGAGACCACTGGAGGGCAGAGCCCCCCGGTGGTGGTCCGCCGAATGGCGGTTAGGCCGAGCTCCGCTCCCGCGTGTGGGCTGGCGTTGGCGGGTCTGGCGGACGGGCCGATCACCGTCGTCGACGGCGGCAGCGGACTCGCGCCGGACGTGGTCGCGCGGCTCGACGCGCATGGCATCGCGGCCACGGTCGGGGACCTGCCCGGCCGCGATGCGTGGGGCGTGATCCTGCTGAGCGGCCTGGCGCCCGTGTCGGACCCTGAGCAGGCCGAGTCGGTCAGCCGAGCCGCTTTCCAGACCGCTCGCACGGTGGCGGCCAGCATGGAGGAACGCGGCGGTGTGTTCGTGACCGTGCAGGACACCGGCGGCTGCTTCGGTCTGAAAGACCCCGATCCGCAGCGCGCCTGGCTCGGCGGTATCGCGGCGCTCACCAGGACCGCGGCCAAGGAGTGGCGGTTGGCCGCGGTCAAGGCCATCGACTGTCAGCGCGGCGACCGCGATAACGCGGAGGTAGCGGCGGCGATCGTCGACGAGCTGCTGGCGGGCGGGAGCACCCTCGACGTCGGCCTGCGCGCCGACGGTACCCGCTGGACTCTGGCCGACAGCGTGCGCGGGCCGGCATCCGCGCTCGAGCTGCCCCGCGCCCCGGTCCTCGTGGTCTCCGGCGGCGCCCGCGGTGTCACCGCGGCCGGACTGATCTCCCTCGCCTCGGCGTGCCAGCCACGGGTGCTGCTCATCGGACGCACCATGCTTGCCGACGAACCGGAGTTCCTGGCCGCCGCCCGGGATCAGCCCGCGCTGACCCGGCTGCTGGCTGAACGGCCGGGCGCCCATGACGCCCCGGCCGAACTGGCCGCCCAGGCTCGCGCCATCCTTGCCCAGCGGGAGGTGCGCGCGACGCTGGCCGATCTTGAGCGGGCCGGCGCCACCGTGCGCTACGCCGCGCTCGACATCACCGACTGCGCGGCAGTGCGCCGCGAGATGGCCCGCCTGCGCGAGGAATGGGGACCGATCACCGGGCTCATCCACGGGGCCGGAGTCATCGCCGACAAGCGCATCGCGGGCAAGACCGACGACCAGTTCGACCGGGTCTACGCGACCAAGGTCGCGGGCCTGCGTGCCCTGCTCGAAGCGACCGCATCCGACCCGCTGGAACTGCTGTGCCTCTTCTCGTCGGTCGCGGCGCGCTACGGCAACCCCGGGCAGTGCGACTACGCGATGGCGAATGAAGTTCTCAACCAGGTAGCGTACGCCGAGCGCCAGCGGCGACCGTCGTGCCGAGTCCGCGCGCTCGGCTGGGGTCCGTGGGAAGCGGGCATGGTCACCGCGTCCCACGCCGCCTACTTCACCAGCCTCGGCGTACCGCTCATCCCGCTCGCGGCGGGCGCGCAGGCTTTCGTCGAGGAGCTGGGCACGGCCGACGGCACCGCCCACGTACTGCTCGCCGCCGCGGCTGAGGGCGACGATGATATCCTCGCGCCTGCGCCCCCACGAGCGGTCGTCGAGGCGACCGTCAATGCGCGCACGCATGGCTTCCTGACCGATCACGCCCCGGCCGGCGTACCGGTGCTCCCGCTGGCGATGGCGGTGGAGTGGTTCGCCTCGGCCGGACGCTCGCGCTACCCCGACCGCTCGAGCTTCCTGTCCGACCTCCGGGTGCTGAACCGGATCGAACTTCCCGACCTGGCGGTTCGCGGACACCGGTTCACCATCGACGGCACCGGGGCCAGTCGCGACCCAGCCGCACTCGATCTCCGGCTGACCTCAGCGACCGGCACCGTCCACTACCGGGCACGTCTCGTCGCGCCGAACGCGCCGCCGGGGCGGTGGACCACGCTCAACGCACCGGGCGAACCCTTCACCGAGTCCGTATACGACACCCCGGTCCTGTTCCACGGTCCCGACTTCCAGGTGCTGCGACGGGTGGAGGGCCTGTCCCGCCGCGGTGCCGAGGCGAGCATTGTCGGGGTGCGCGCGATCGGCTGGCCCGGCGGTCCCTGGTGGACGGACCCGGCCGCGATCGACGGCGCGCTGCAGACGGCGGTCCTCTGGGCCAGGCACGCCACCGGCGACGCGACGCTGCCGATGGGCATGGACACGCTCCGCGTTCATCGCGCCGGACCGGCCCCAGGGACGCTGCGCTGTCTCGTGCACGGTGCCGCCGCCGCCGCCGACCAGACCCGCTGCGACATCGCGCTACTCGACTCCGACGGAGAGGTCAGGACCGAACTGCTCGGCGTCACCCTCATCCGCCGCCCCGACATCGAGTCAGCGTACGAGGCGCGCGGCGCGGGCCCGGATGCGGTGGCCGCCGCCGTCGGGCGGGCGCGTCCCACATGAGCGGTTTTCCGGGGGGGATCGGGAGGGTCGTCCCCGCCGGAGCCAGCAGCGCCGGCCCGGACGGGCCGGGCTTCGAGCCGATCGCCGTCGTCGGCCGCGGGTGCGTGCTGCCCGGGGCGCTGAGTCCCGGGCAGTTCTGGGACAACATCGCCTCCGGCCGGGTCAGCCTGGATGCGGTGCGGCCCGAGGAGTGGCGTCTGCCGCCCACCGCGCTCGGCGCCGGCACCGCATCTCCACCAGGCGCGATGGCGACGGCAGGCCTGGTCAGGGGCTTCGCCGAGGTCTTCGATCCCGAAGGCTTCGATGTCGACGCCGAGCAGGTCGCGGCGTACGATCCGGCGCTGCAGTGGGTGCTGCACGCGGGCCGGGCCGCGCTGCGCGAGGCAGGCGACCATGCGCGTCCGGCCCGGACCGGGCTCATCCTCGGCAACCTCGGGTATCCGAGCCGGAGCCTGGCCGCGTACGCCGAACGGATCTGGCTGGCCGACCGACCGGACCTGCGGGCCGCCCTCCCCGTGGTGCCAAGCGCGGCCGACGCCCGCGCGCGCTTCTGCTCGGGAATGTGGGCGCACACGGCGGCGAACGCCCTGGGCCTGCGCGGCGGATCGCTCGCCCTCGACGCTGCCTGCGCCTCCGCGCTGTACGCGGCCAAGATCGCCTGTGACCGGCTGCACGACGGGACGGCCGACCTCATGCTCGCTGGCGCGGTGAGCGGCTGCGACGGGCTGATCATCCATTCCGGATTCGAGGTTCTTGGCGCGCTGAGCCCGTCCGGCCGCAGCAGGCCGTTCCAGCGCGGAGCCGACGGACTCGTCCCGGCCGAGGGCGTGGCCCTCCTCGCGCTTATGCGGCTCGGCGACGCGGTGGCCGTGGGCGTTCCGGTCCTCGGCGTCGTGCGCGGCGTCGGGCTATCGAACGACGGGCGTACCGGCGGGTTCCTCCTGCCCGCTGAAGAAGGCCAGACCCGCGCCATGCGCGCGGCCTACGAACAGGCGGGATTCGGCCCGGAGACGGTGGAACTGCTGGAGTGCCACGCCACCGGCACACCGATCGGCGATGCGGTCGAGGCTCGGTCGACCGCCCGCCTCTTCGGCGGACGACAGGACCCACTGCCCGTCGGCTCGGTGAAGTCGAACGTGGGTCACCTGCTGACCGCCTCGGGTGCGGCGGGCTTGCTCAAACTTCTCTCCGCGATCGACCATGGAACGTTCCCGGCGACGGCTGACGTCGCCGATCCCATCGACGAGCTCCGCGACGGCCCGCTGCGCCTCCTGACCGCGAACGAATCGTGGGCGGGACGGCGGCGACGCGCGGCGATCAGCGCCTTCGGGTTCGGCGGCAATAACGCCCATCTCGTCATCGAGGCTTTCGACGGCGCCCCGGGGACGTTCAGCGTCGCGGTACCCGGACACGGAGCGGCCAACGGGCACCCGGCACCGGCCGAAATCGCGATCGTCGCCATCGGCGCTCGAGTCGGCGGCATGGGTGCCGACGCGCTGCGGGACGCGCTTCTCAGCGGACAGGTCCCCGACCAGCCCGCGCCCGACATCGAGGTCGCGCTCGACGGCTTGCGCTACCCGCCGCGCGATCTCGGCGAGACGCTCGGACAGCAGGTGCTGGTGCTGGAAGCAGCCCGCGAAGCCGCAGCTGGGATCGAACTACCCCCAGAGCGCACGGCCGTCCTCATCGGAATGGGCTGCGACCCGGAGACCGCCCGGGTCAACGCCCGCCGACGTCTCAACGCCTGGCTGTCGCACCGTGAATCAAGAGCCGGTGAGGTGGCAGGGGACGGGTTCAGCCCACCGCTGACCGCCGCCCGCGTCCTGGGCGCGATGGCGAACATCGCCGCCAACCGCATCGGCGGACAGCTGGGTCTGGCAGGCCCCGGCTTCGCCGTGTGCGCCGAGGAAGCCTCCGGGATCGCGGCCCTGGAGCTGGCGGCACGAGCCCTGCGGGCCAGGGAAGTCGATGCCGCGCTGGTCGGCGCGGTCGACCTAGCCGACGAGCCCGTGCACCGGGCCGCCGCCGGGGAACTCGGCCTCAGCGCGAACCCAACCGACGCGGCCGTCGTCCTCGTGCTCAAACGCCTCGACGACGCGCGACGCGACGGCGACCAGATCATTGCGCTCATCGACGCCGAACCAGGCCGATCCGCGCCCGCCGAACGCTTCCCGGTCGACCTCTTCGGCGCCCCGCACGCCGCCCGCGGCCTGCTCAACGTGGCCGCTGCCGGACTCGCGCTCCGGCACCGCGCCCGGCCGGCGGCCGGCAGCGCGCGCGGCCCCGCCTGGCCGCGCCCACCGCCGACGTCGTCACCCCGGTGCTCGGCGCTCCGCCCGCGCACGTCCGCCTCCGCGCCGCCGACGCCGCCCCCTGGGCACCCGGTCCGGTGCCCCGGCTGCACATCTACTCGGGTGCGACCCGATCCGACGTGCTGGCCGCCGTTACCGGCGGCCGCGAGAGCGACACCGGCCCGGCCCGGCTCGTCGTCCTCGCGCGTGACCCCGAGCACCTGGCCGACCAACTGTCCGCCGCCCGCGCGTGGCTCGACGGCGACGCCTTGCGTCCGCCGGGCGTGGCCTTTCGTGAGATCCCGGTCAGCGGCGAGACAGCATTCGTCTACACCAAAGGCTCAGCCTTCTACCCGGGCATGGGGTCCGACCTCGCGCTCGCCTTCGCCCCGCTGGCCGATGGCCTGGACGAGGCCGCCCTGGTCTCCTGGATCCACGAGGGCCGCGAGAGGCCCAACGATTCCCTCGACCAGATCCTCGCCGTGGGCTTCATCGCGCGCCTGCACACCCGGATCACCCGCGAGGTGCTCGGCCTCGAGCCGCAGGCCGCGATCGGATACTCATCCGGGGAATCGGCGGCCCTGGTAGCGCTCGGAGTCTGGAACGACGTGACCGCCATGTCCGCCGACGCGCGTGCCAGCGGGCTGTTCACGCACGACCTGGGCGGCGGACTGCGCGCCGTGCGCCGGTTCTGGGCTCGCCATGGCATCGCGGGCGAGCGGTGGGCCGGCTACCTCCTCGCGGCTGATCCTGAGCAGGTCAGGGCCATGGTCGCCAGCGAGCGGGCCGTCCACCTGACGGCGGTCTGCGCTCCAGGAACCTGCGTGGTGGCCGGGGAGGAGCAGGCCTGCGCGGCCTTCGTCGAACGTTTCGGCTCGGCCTCCCGCATCCGGATCCAGTACGACCTGGTGGCGCACGCTCCCGAACTGGTCGATGTGCGCGACCGCTGGCACGCCCTGCATCGCCGCCCGACGACGAGCGTGCCAGGAATCCGGTTCTACCGCGGTGCGACCGGTGATTGGTACCACCCGACCGAGCGGACGGCCGCGGATGCGATCACCGAGCAGATGCTGTCCCCGGTTGACTTCCCCGCCGTGATCGAGCGTGCCTGGCAGGACGGCGTCCGGGTGTTCATCGAGCAGGGACCGGCCGCGCAGTGCACGAATTGGATTCACCGCATCCTGGGCGACCGCGAGCACGTCGCGGTGGCCCTGGACACGGTGCGCGACCAGGGCCTGTGGTCGTTGTCGGCCGCGGTCGCGGAGCTAGCCGCCGCGGGCGTCGCGGTACGCCGCGATGCGCTGGCGGCCTATCTGGCGGCGCCTCCCGCCCGGCCTCGGTCGAACGGGGGAGCGACGATCAGCCTGCCGAGGCGCCTGCCCGCACCGATGCTCGAACAGGCGGCACCAGGGTGCTCAGCTTCCGTTACCTCTGCTTCTTTGCTCTCAGCTTCTCAACACCCGGCGTCTGAATACACCCTGATGGAGCGCGCCCCGGACCTCGCCCCCAGGCCAAGCGGCCACCGGCCGCTCGTGTCCGACCGCCCGGTGCCGCAGCCGCAACCGGCCTCCCCGCTGACGACGGCCTCCCCGCTGACGACGGCGTCCCCGCTGGCGGCGGTGTCAGCCGGGCACGCCTCCATCATCGCCGCGCACAAGCAGTACCTGGACCTCCAGACCGCCGCGCACACCCGCTTCCTGTCCGGACGTGCCTCCGCTGCGAAGCTCGTCGCCGCGGCGGCCGGCCAGGGACCGCCAGTTGTCCGCGCGGTCACCCACGCCGCCGTCCCCGCGCCCGCCGCCGGACCGGCGGTCACGCCGGTCATCACAGCGCCGACGACCGGGCGCCCCGGTCCTCGCTTCGACCGCGCCCAGCTCGAGCACCTCGCCTCGGGCCGGTTCTCCGATCTGTTCGGCCCGATGTTCGCCGTCCAGGATGCCGACGTGCGCCAGACCCGGATGCCGGGACCGCCCCTGCTGCTCGCCGACCGGGTGGTCGGGATCGACGCCGCGCCGGGCTCGCTCGGCCAGGGCAGCATCTGGACCGAGACTGACGTGCGGGCCGACGCCTGGTACCTCGACCCCGCGGGCCGCATGCCCCCCGGCCTGGTCGTCGAAGCCGGCCAGGCCGACCTGCTGCTGATCAGCTGGCTGGGGGCCGACCTGCGCAACCGCGGCGAGCGGGTCTACCGCCTGCTCGGCAGCGATGTGACCTTTCACGCCGCGCCACCGGGGCCCGGCCAGACGCTCTCCTTCGAGATCCGCGTCACCGGGCACGTCGTGCACGGCCCGATCCGGCTGTTCTTCTTCGAGTACGACTGCCACGCCGCCGGCACGCTGCTGCTCACCGTGCGGGACGGCCAAGCGGGGTTCTTCAACGACGCCGAACTCGCCGATACGGGCGGCGTCCTCTGGGACGCGGCCGCCGTCAGCCCGCCGCCGGACGCGCCGCTGGATCCGCCGACGGTCCGCTGCACGCGCTCCGCCTTCGACTCCGACGCGATCGGTGCCCTCGGCCACGGCCGTCCCGACCTGTGCTTCGGTCCCGGCTGGGAGGCGACCCGCGCCCACGTGCGTACCCCGCGCATCGGATCGGGGCGGCTGCGTCTGCTCAACGAGATCCCGGTCTTCGATCCGTCCGGCGGGCCGTGGGGTCGCGGCTATCTCAGGGCCGAGACGCCCGTCAGCCGGGACGACTGGTACTTCGATGGTCACTTTCACAACGACCCGTGCATGCCCGGCACCCTCATGTCCGAGGGCTGTTTGCAAGCCGTCTCGTTCTTCCTGGCCGCCCGCGGTGACACCATCACCCGTGACGGCTGGCGATTCGAGCCGGTACCTGAGCTCACCGCGCGCATGCGCTGCCGCGGTCAGGTCACCCCGGACAGCAAGCAGCTGACCTACGAGGTCTTCGTCTCCGAGGTATCGGCTGGCCCGTTCCCGACCGTCATCGCCGACGTACTGGTCACCGTCGACGGCGTCAAGGCACTGCACGTCGCGGACTGCGCGGTGCGGCTGGTGCCGGACTGGCCGCTTGAGCACTGGCGGCATCTCGGCCCGCCTGCGGTCCAGCCGACGGCCCAGCCGGTAGCGCTCCAGCAGCTTGGCGGCCTCGCCGGGCACCGTGACGCCGAGCCGATCGCCGAGGTCGACGGGCTGCCGCTTGGCTACGCGTCGCTGCTGGCCTGCGCCTGGGGCAAGCCTACGGACGGGCTCGGGCCGATGGCCGAGGCGTTCGTCGGCGCGCGGCGCGGACCACGCCTGCCGGGGCCGCCGTACCACTTCATGAGCAGGGTCGTCGCGGTCGAGGGCCCGTACCAGGGCAATGGCGGTCGGCAGCGCGGTCATCGCGGAGTACGACGTGCCCGACGAAGCCTGGTATTTCGCCGACAACGCCGAGCGCTCCATGCCGGCCGCCGCCCTGATGGAGGTCGCCCTGCAGCCCTGCGGATGGCTCGGGTGCTACGTCGGCAGCCCGGTCCAGATCGACGCGGAACTGCTGTTCCGCAACCTCGACGGCGACGTCCGGGTGCTGCGCGAAGTGCGGCCGGGCACGCGCGTCGTGCGCTCCCGAGCCGAGCTCGCCAGCGTGTCCCGGGCCGCCGGCATGATCATCGAGACCTTCCGGATCGAGTGCCACGCTGACGGCGAGCCGCTGCTGGCGGGTACCGCCGTCTTCGGGTACTTCCTTACCACGGCCTTCGAGCAGCAGCCCGGCCTGCCCCCGTCGCCGGCCGAACGCGAGCGCCTGACGCAGCCGTGCGAGCACGCCCCCGCGCTCTACCATCCCGACCCCGCGCGCCGCGCGAGCCAGGCCGGGCCGATGCTGATGATGCTCGACCGGATCACCGGCTACTGGCCAGAAGGCGGGGCGGCGGGCCTCGGGCGGCTGCGGGCCGAGAAGGACCTCGACCCCGGCCAGTGGTTCTTCCGCGCGCACTTCTTCCAGGACCCGGTCATGCCCGGCTCGCTTGGCGTCGAGGCGATGTGCCAGTTGCTCCAGTGGTACTTGCTGGAGCGCGGCGCGACGGTGGGCTCTGCTAGCCCGCAGGGGGAGGACCCCCCGCACCCCCCGGCCGGTTTGGGCGGCTCGCGATTCGAGCCGATCATGACCGGCCACCCGCTGACCTGGAAGTACCGCGGCCAGATCCAGCCGACCGACGGCCGGCTCACCGTCGAGCTTGAGATCACCGCGGCGGGCGACGACGACCGCGGCCGGTATGCTCTCGCCGACGGCTGGCTGTGGGTGGATGGCCGGCGCATCTACCATGTGGTCGGCCTCGGCATCCGGGTCGTTCCCGGCGACCAGCCCGCGGCCGTGACCGGGCTATGACCGCGGAACCCGGCCGGTCGGCGCGCCACCCGCTCGGCAGCAAGAGCGCCGCGCTCGCGGCGCTCTGCCTGGGGGCGCTGATCCTCAATGTCGATACCACGATCGTCACCGTTGCCCTGCCTGACCTGGTCCGGCAGACGGGGGCGACGACGAGCGACCTGCAGTGGGTGGTGGATGCCTACAGCCTCACGTTCGGCGCGCTCGTGCTCGCGGCGGGGAGCCTCTCGGACCGCCTGGGTCGCAAGGGCATGCTGCTGGCCGGAATCGCGGTGTTCGGCGCGGCCAGCCTGGCCGGGTCGCAGGCAGGCTCGGCGGGCGGGCTAATCGGCGCGCGCGCCGCGATGGGCGTGGGCGCGGCGATGATCTACCCGTCCACGCTGTCGCTGATCACGAGCGTGTTCACCGGACGGGGCGAGCGGGCCCGCGCGATCGGGCTGTGGGGCGCCTGCGCCGGAGGCGGGGTGGCGATCGGCCCGATCGCGGGCGGCTGGCTGCTCGAGCGCTTCTGGTGGGGGAGCATCTTCGCGGCGTTGGCGCTGCTCGCCGCCGGTGTCGCTCTGGGCGTGGCGGCCGCCGTGCCGACCTCGCGCGATCCGGCCACACCGCCGGTCGACTGGCTCGGGCTTGTCCTGTCCGGCGCCGGGATGGGCCTGCTCGTGTTCGGCGTGATCGAGGCGCCGCGCTGGGGCTGGGGCTCGGCCTCCACCGCCGCGGTCATTGTCGGCGGCGTCGCTGTGCTTGCCCTCATGGCGGTCGCCGAAGCGCGGTCGGCGCACCCCATGATCGACGTTAGCCTCTTCCGCAACCCTCGTTTCAGCGCGGCCTGCGGCGCGGTGGCGATGGCGCTGTTCGCCCTGCTCGGCTTCATCTTCCTGATGACCCAGTACTTCCAGGTCGTGAAGACGTACAGCCCGCTGAGCACCGGTGTGCGGCTGCTGCCGCTGGCCGCCGCGGTCGTGGTGACCTCGGTAGCAGGCACCCGGCTGGCAGTCCGCCTCGGCAACAAGGTCATCGTCGGCGCCGGCCTCGCCCTGTTCGGGCTGGCTATGTTCTGGACATCGCGGGAGTCGCCGGCCACCTCGTACACCATCCTGGTGGCCCAGGAGGTGGTGCTCGGCGCCGGGCTCGGGCTGACGCAGGCGCCGACAGCCGAGGAGGCGCTGGCCGCGGTCCCGGTGGAGAAGGCGGGCCTCGCCTCGGCCGTCAACGGATCGGCCCGGTTGTTCGGCGGCACGCTGGGGGTAGCGGTCATCGGCAGCGTCGCTTCCTCGGCGTACGCCAGCAGGCTGGTTGCGACGCTGCCGCCGGGCCTGCCGGCCAGCGTCGTCGCCACCGCGAGGGGGTCGGTCGGGGGCGCCGCGGTCGCCGCTCAGCAACTGCGCGGGGCCGGCCTGCCAAGTGTGGCGCGAGGACTTGACGCCGCCGCCGTGCAGGCGTTCCTGCACGGCCTCGGCTACGGCTGCGTGGTCGCTGGCGGGGTAGCCGCGGTCGGCTTCGTGCTGGTGGTCGTCGCGCTACCCGGCCGGTCGCGGGCGAGCGTCACCGAGCGGGCACAGGCCGCGGGCGAGCCACAGTCCATGGATACCGCACCGTAGACCGCGTCGCCAAGATCTTCACGATCTTCGAGGGCACGAGCGAGATCCAGCGGATGCTGATCGGGTGGACGGTCACCGGGCTGGACGTTCGGTAGCGCTGACCCGCGGGGACGAGACAGGGGCTAGTTCCTCGGTGTCAAGCCATCGACGATAGCTTCACCGCGCCGCGAAGCTGGTGAGTCACAGCGGCCCGCCGTCAGTGACCGACGGCGGGCCGCTATGACCTCTTAGGGGAGGGTCAGGACACTGTCGAGCGGAACTGGTAGGTGCCCGACCCGACCTGGACCCGCAGGCAGGAGGCCTGCATACCGGTCACGGTCACGTCGCGCGCGCTGGCGGCGGGGACTCCGCTTTCCATCACCGACTGCGCGGTGGCAGCCGGGACGCACACCGACGCCGTCGAGCCGACGGGAACCTGGACCGTCAGGGCGAAGCTCGTCCCCGATTCGGTCCAGGCCGAGCTCACCCGTCCAAGCGGCGTGGTCTCGTAAGCCGACGCGCGGGTGAGGCCCCCGCCCGGCGTGGGGTCGATCGAGACCGTGCGGAACGCGGGTGACGTGGACGAGATCCCGGCGATGCCGGAGAACAACCAGTCGTCCACCGTTCCCATGAACGCGTGGTCGCGCGAGCGGGCGGTGTCGCAGGACGAGTCCTCCCACGCCTCCCACATGGTGGTGGCGCCGCACTGCAGGAACCACTGCCCCCAGCCGGGAGCGGTCGGGTTGGTGGCGGCCAGGTAGGCGAGGTCGCCGTATCCGTAGTCGGTCAGCATCGGGAGGATGTACTTCGACCCGTTGGCCCCGGTGGCCAGGTGGTTCCCGTCGGCGGTGACGTTGGCGGCTAGGCCCTCCGCGATCGCCTGCTGGTCCCCGTCCGGTGCCAGGCCGAACGCGAGGCCGAATACGTTCGCCGTCTGGTCGTAGGCGGTGGAGGTGATGACGCCATTCGGCCCGCCGTAGCGCGTGGGAGTTAAGCCCGAGCGGGTCGCGGTACTCACTGTCGGCGGCGTCGTAGAACTCGTTGTTGACGGCCGTGCGGATGTCCGCCGCGAGGCTGGCGTACTTGCTCGCACCGGAGGTGTTGCCGATGGCCGCGGCCATGAGGGACAGGTCTTCGGTCTCGCGGTAGAGGAACATGCTGCCCAGCATCTCGCTGGAGGGCGGGTTGCCGTTGCTGGGCACCGACCAGTCGCCGTACGTCGTGCCCTGGTAGATGTAGCCGCTTGACGCGATCTGGCCATCCAGGTCATCCACGTAGGCCGCCATGTTGTCGTAGTCGCGGCGGATTATCGGCGAGATTGTCGTAGTTGCTTGTACATGTTGTACTCGATGAGCAGGAACGAGCCGCCCCACAGCGGGTCGACGTTGTCGTCGCCGGGCGGCGTGGGCACGAGGACCCCGATGTTGCCCGCCGGAGTCCTGCGAGTCGTCGAAGTTCTGCATCATGTTCGTCGTAGTAGGACTCGGCGTCGAAGTTATCCATCTCCGAGTCCGAGTAGTCGCCGTTGTCGTTGGTCCAGCCGCCCTTCTCGTACACCGGGGTGTCGCTGCCGTAGGAGTACTGGTTGTTGAGGATGGTGTTCGCCTGCGCGGTCTGGTACTCGTTCAGCAGCTTGCTGGAGCTGGTGAAGTTGCCCGACTGTGGCCAGCGCCGTGTGCGCGATCACGCCGGTGACCGACAGGATGTCCGGCAGCGGCGGCGGCGCGCCGCCCAGGCGTGGACGGGCTCGTCGTCACCTCGACGTACTCGGTAGCCCTTCCAGCCGTACTTCGGCTCGTACGTCTCGGGACCGCCGCCCTTGATGATGTAGGTGTCGGTCTGGCCCGTGCTGCCGTTGCCCTCGCTCTGCACCGTCCCGTCCGAGTTGAGCTTCTCGGAGTACTCGATGTCGACCTCGGTGCCGGCCGTTCCCTGCATCGTGATCCGCGTCCACCCGGAGGTGGTGATCCCGAAGTGTAGGTCTTGGAGGGGCCCGTCGGGGTCAGGATGTTGGTGTCCCAGGGGCCGATGCCGTAGGGACCGAGGACGGTCGGCGGCGGGCCAGGAGGAGTCGTCGAAGCTGGCGGTGTTCCAGCCGTCGGGCGGGCTGGCGGGGACGCCGGGCAGGGCCAGCCAGCTCCCGTCGGTGACGATTGTCGTCGGCGCCGTTCCTGACTGCGTTGAGTTGAGCTGGAGCGCGGCGATGATGCCGCTGGCGGTCTGGGAGGGGTTGAGGCCCTCGACCGCGATCACGTTGTTGCCCGCGACGAGCAGCGACGCGACGTTGGCGACCTCGGAGGTCTGCCAGTCGTCGCTCGCCGTGCCCGAGGTGGTGACCTGGGTTCCGTTGACGAAGGCGGTCTCGCCGTCGTCGCCGTTGATCCGGAGGATGGCGCTGGAGATGGTGGACGGGTCGGTGACGGTGAAGTCCTTGCGCAGGTAGATGGTGCCCGCGCTGGCGGTGGAGGAGGCCGCGTTGGGGGTGTTCCAGATCCAGTCCGCGGTCGGCGTCCCGGAGTAAGAGGGAACCGCCTCGGTCACGCCGGCCTGGCCGGTGACCTTCACCGGCTTGATCGTCGAGGTCTCCTCGACCGGCGGGATCAGGCTGGCCCGGAGCACCCCGGCGGGCGCGGTCACCGGGCTCGCGATGCCGGTACCCCAGGGGGCGATGCCGTAGGCGCCGAGGACGTTGGCGGCGGGCCAGGAGGAGTCGTCGAAGCTGGCGGTGTTCCAGCCGTCGGGCGGGCTGGCGGGGATGCCCGGCAGGGCCAGCCAGCTCCCGTCGGTGACGATTGTCGTCGGCGCCGTCCTGACTGCGTTGAGTTGAGCTGGAGCGCGGCGATGATGCCGCTGGCGTTCGCGGAGACGTTGAGGCCCTCGACCGCGATCACGTTGTTGCCCGGGACGAGCAGCGACTTGACGTTGGCGACCTGGGAGGTCTGCCAGTCGTTGTTCGCGGTGGCGGCTGAGCTGGTGACCAGGGTTCCGTTGACGAAGGTCGGTCTCGCCGTCGTCGCCGTTGACCGGAGGATGGCGCTGGAGATGGTGGACGGGTCGGTGACGGTGAAGTCCTTGCGCAGGTAGATGGTGCCCGCGCTGGCGGTGGTGGTGGCCGCGTTGGGGGTGTTCCACAGCCAGTCCGCGGCTGGCGAGCTCGACGTCGCGGAGTACGAGGGGATCGTGCTCGCCGCTGGCAGCACCGAGGCGGCAGGCCCAGCCGCTGTCGTTGTAGGCGGGCTGGTTCCACCCCGGCTTCGCCAGGCTGCGCGTCGTATGTCTCGGCGGCCGGCGAGTTCTCGGTCGTGGGGCCGGTGGTGACCTTCCAGGAGTCGTCGCTCAGCACCTGCGTCGAGGTGCCGTCGGCGTACCATACCTGGAGCTCGAGCTTCAGCGTGGGCACCGCCGCCTGCCAGGGCTCGCCGCTGGACGGGTAGTCGTCGGCACCGCCGGCGTAGAAGCCGTTGCCGAGGCTCACCGCGAGCGAGTCAGACCCCGCGCGCACCAGCTTCGTGACATCGTAGCTGGAGTAGTCCACGGTCTTGTTGAACATGGTGAAGTCCGTGTTCAGCACGCTGCTGGTCACCGAGTGCCCGTTGATGTACATGTAGGGGTAGCTGAGGCCCGCGATGTACAGCCGCGCCTTGGTGATCGCCGGGTTGCCTCTGCCCGCTCGCCAGCGTGAAATCCTTGCGGAACAGCAGCTCGGCACCGCCCGACGGCGTGGGGCTGGTGATCCAGCTCCCCAGGAACTTGCTGGGGTCAAGGAACGCGGTCTCGAACCACGCGGGCGTGCTCCACGCCGAGAGCGTCCCGTGGTTGTCCTGCACGCGGACCTGCCAGTAGTAGCGGTCCTGGGACGCGAGCGCTGGCCCGCCGTAGGGTACGTCGAACGACTGCGAGGACGTGACGGTGCCCGAGTCCCACAGCAGGTCCTTGCCGCTTACCAGGTCGTTTTCGTTCTCGGCGACGCGGAGCTGGTACGAGCTCTGGGAGACCCCGCGCGCGGCCGAGGTGATGACCCAGCCGAGCTGCGGCTGGCTGTCGTCGATCCCCAGCGGGTTGGTCGTCTGGTCGGTGGTCAGCGAGCCGACGACCGGCGTCGCCGAGCCTGCGGATGCCGCCTGCTGGGACGCCAGAGCGGTGGCCGTCGCGGCGCCGGTGAGCGTGAACACCACGAGGGCGAGGGAGAACACGCCCGCGACGGCGGCTCGCAGCCGATGTCTACGCGGATCTTCTGGGGGACCGGACGGATGCGATGAAGACGCCCGGCGGCGTTGCCTCGCCATCATGTGATACCTGCCTTTGGTGGGGGCTAAAGACACGGCTGGCGTTCCCTTGACCGCGGCCCAATACAGCGCCGAAGGCATTGAAACGTCTCAATCAACAAAAGCAAACCTCCGGACTAGGCGAGAGGCAACGGATCTGTCCGGAACCGGCCACGAGATTCAGCCAGCGAACGGACCCCGCCACGACGGCGCCTGGGCCGGAATGGCGGATTTTATAACTCACGCGCGACCCGGTTAGCCGCTCACTGGGCGGGCCATCGACGGATACTGGCGTGGGAATAGGGGGATCGTCCGGCTGGCGGGCCTTCTCGACGTGCGTTCGTACCACTACCGAAACCGGGCGCGGGTTTACCAGGTGCGATGATCGGGGCGGTCGTCGCGCTAGCCTTCCGCGTTCGCCCGCCACAGTTCACGCAGCCGCCGGGCGGCGAGCTTGGGCTGGCGGTCGCGGGTGAAGACCCCCTTGAAATTGAGGGACTGCGGCCGGTGATCCGCTTGCGCGGTGGCGAAGTCTGCGAACGCCCAGACGTGAGCGCCGACGACGAAGTCCCGCTCGGCTGCCACGCGCAGGAAGCGCTCGATAAGTTCGGCCTGGTATTCCTCGGTCCACATGGACGGCGGGTCCGTGTGAACGCCGGGAATGGCGTCCGCCCCGAACTCGGTCATCACGATGGGCTTGCGATAGCGATTGTGGACGCGGTCGAGCCTGGCGGCGAGCACAGACTCGGCGACGTCAAGTTGCCCTGGATGCGTGTACCACCCGGGATAGCTGTTGACGAAAACGATGTCGGCGGCCTCGGTTCCCGGTTCGTCGGGCAGATCCGTCGCATAACCGACCGGACGGGTCCCGTCGAGCGAGCGCGCCGCGTCGCACAGTTCGTGCAGCGCTGCGGCCGCCGCGGGGTGATTCATCCGCGGCTCGTTCGCGACCGACCAGCTGATGACGCTGGCGCGGTTGCGGTCGCGTGCGATCATCTCGGCCAGGAACGTCAGCGAGAGTTCCTGCCGTCGTTGGTCGTTTTCGTCGCCGAAGTACAGCGCCACAGCCGGGGTTTCCGCGATGACCATCAGCCCGAGTTGGTCGGCGAGGTCGAGTGTCTCCTCGTCGCACGGATAGTGCGCGGTGCGGAACGAGTTCGCGCCGAGCTGGCGCATAAGGTGGAGGTCACGCGCGGCGAGCGCGGGACTCACGCCGCGTCCGAGAACGGGGAAGTCCTCGTGGCGCGCGAAGCCCCGAAGGCGGACGGGCGCGCC
Organism: uncultured Actinomycetota bacterium; assembly: GCA_963836195.1. Lineage (GTDB taxonomy): Bacteria > Actinomycetota > Actinomycetes > Streptosporangiales > Streptosporangiaceae > Trebonia. The sequence continues at coordinate 944,489 of CAWIIX010000033.1, forward strand.
GTTGAGCAGCAGTTTGTCACCCGCGACGTCGAGTGTCCGTATCCCGCAGCGCAGCACGTACCGGTCGACAAGCACACCGCCGCGGTACAGGTCGGCTTCCAGCAGATGCAGCCGCGGACTCGTCGGCGACCACAGGTCGGCGCTGCCGACGCGGTGCGGCGACGCGATCGGTTCACCGTCCAGGGAGAGCGCGATGTCGCCGTCGCCAGCATCGAGCGTGACGGAGAAAACCGCTCCGTCGCCGTCGCCCACGGTGTCCACCCGCAGATCCCGGATGCCGTCCCTCGGCGTGATGACCAGCTCCGTTCGACGGTGAATGCCGGCGTAGGGAAAGAAGTCGAAGGCCGTGTCGGGGTGAAAAATACGGCCATGGGTCTGAGCGGGCGGGACCAGGCCAGGCGGTACTCGATCCCTCCCGAGCTGGCCGTCGACCCGCACGACGAGGACGTTCTCGCCATCGGCGAGCGCGTTGGTACAGGGCACCGCGAACGGCAGATGACCGCCTTCGTGCCCACCGAGCCACTTGCCGTTGAGCCATACCTGCGCGGCGTAGCAGACAGACCCGAACCGGATTGCGGCCTCCCGGCCGATCAGCGGCGGCGCCTCGAAGCGCCGCTCATACCAGGCCGGGCCGAACTCGTCCCGGGCGCCAGGCAACTGGTCATTCCACGAACCGGGAACCCCGACCGGGACGCCGTCTTGGATGCCGTCCTGCCAGTTCCCGCGGCCGAACCGGAGCGTCCACAGGCCGGAAAGGTCGACCGCGGTTCGGCACGCGTTCGTCTGCGGGCGCAGGCATCCCTTGCCCGGCTGCGATGATCGGGCGCCCTGGCTCACGGAGTTGTCGTGGCTCATGGAGTGAGTCACGCCTGCTGAGCGGGCCTCGAAAGTATCTGCGATGACGTCTTCCACCGGCCGCCTTTCCAGCGCACAGGTCACGAAGCAGGACTGGTGTCAGTCCTACTTAAACCAAGACTTCAGTCAAGGTGGATATTAAGCCGGCCTTACCGGTCCCTCTCGAGTCGCGAACCGTTAAAAAATTGTGAAAATTTGGCCTGAACCAGGCCGATACTGCGAAGTTCATGGCCCCGCAGGGCGAGCGGAGACGCTGGTGGGCCGTTCACGGTGTTAGCTAGCGGTCGGCCATGGCTACGCATGCGTAACTTAGAAGAAGGCTTGAAATAAGGGTGAAATCGCGATTCCATGGGGCTGCGTTGCAACGGCGCAGGGTTGCCGCACAGCGGAGGTGCATCGATGGATCATCCGTTCGGGTTCACCGACGCCAGCCTGTCCGCGCGCTGGCCCAGCGTCTTCTCCGTCTACGAATTCCAAGTCAACGGGAGCTAGTAGTGAACCGAAGAAACCACAGACAGGGAGCGTGAGGATCGTGCCGCGACCTTCCCCCATCGCCATGTTCGCAATAGCGGCGGCACTAGCCGCCACGGTCGCGGGCTGCGGCAGCAGCACGAGCGCTAGCACGAGTACGAGCACCGCAGCAGGCGCGACTATCACCTACTGGGCGAGCGACCAGGGCAGCAGCATCGCCGACGACTACACGGTGCTCAACCCGGAGCTGGCGAAGTTCACCAAGCAGACCGGCGTCAAGGTGAAGCTGGAGGTGATCGGCTGGCCCGACCTGCTGAACCGCATCACCGCCGCCACCGCCTCCGGCCAAGGACCTGACGTGGTCAACATCGGCAACACCTGGTCGGCCTCGCTTCAGGCCACCGGCGCCCTCCTGCCGTGGACCACCCCGAACTTCGCTGCCATCGGCGGCGAGAGCAAGTTCGTGGCCTCGGCTGTCGGCTCCACCGGGGCGGCGGGGAAGCCGCCGGCCGCGGTTCCGCTGTACTCGGTCGCCTACGCACTGTATTACAACAAGGCGCTGTTCCAGCAGGCCGGCATCGCCGGGCCGCCGGTCACCTGGGCCGATCTGATCGCCGACGGCAAGAAGCTCACCCACGGCGGCGTCTACGGCCTGGCCCTCGAGGGTGGCAGCATCCCCGAGAACATCCACAACGCGTTCATCTTCGCCCAGCAGCATGGCTGCAGCTTCTTCAGCCCGTCAGGCGCACCGACGTTCACACTGCCCGGATGCGTGCAAGGCGTCCAGCAGTTCGTCAACCTGATGGGGACGGAAAAGATCGCGTCCCCCGGGGACGCGGAGTACGACCAGAACCAGTCCGTCTCCGACTTCGCCAGCGGCAAGGCCGCCATGCTGATGTGGCAGGCGGCCGGCGCCAACCTGAAGGCCCACGGCATGTCAACGAGCCAGTACGGGGTCGCCCCGGTGCCGGTCCAGTCCGGCGCTCCCGGGCAGGGCGCCAACGTCGACTCGATGGTGGCCGGCATCAACATGGCCATCTTCAAGGACACGCATAACCTTTCTGCCGCGGAGAAGTTCGTCGAGTTCATGACGAGCCCGACCGAGCAGACGATCCTGTCCAAGGAGTACGGGTCCATCCCGCCGGTCAGCGCCGCGCAGCAGAACCCGGCGTTCGCCACACCGGAACTGTCCGTGCTCAAGAGCGTCCTCGCCACCAGCGCGGTGGCGATGCCACAGGTTGCCGGAGAGTCGCAGTTCGAGCAGCTCGTCGGTACCGCGGTGAAGAACCTGTTCGCGGACGCTGTGTCCGGCCCGGTCAGCGCGCAGACGGTGGAGCAGCAGCTCTCCAGCGCGCAGCAGCAGATGACGGGATAAGCGTTGGCACCAGCCAGCACACCAACCCCTGCCCCCGCCCACCCGGCGCGTACCCGCGCCCGGGCGGGCGGGGGCGGTCATCGGGTCACCGCACGTCGTCGCGGGCCGGGCCGGCTTCGCCGGATCGGCCTGCCTTACCTGCTGCTGCTGCCGGCGCTGCTCTTCGAGCTGCTCGTCCACCTGGTGCCGATGGTCGTGGGTGTGCTCATCAGCTTCAAGGCGCTGACCCAGCTCTACCTGACCCAGTGGGTGCACGCGCCGTGGGCCGGCCTCGGCAACTACCGAATCGTGGTCGACTTCAACGGCGCCATCGGTCAGGCACTACTGCATTCGTTCGTCGTCACCTGCGCGTTCACCGCGATCGCGGTCAGCCTCTCCTGGCTGCTCGGGTGTGCCGCGGCGATACTCGCTCAGGACGCGTTCCGCGGCCGCGGCCTGCTCCGGGCCATCTTCCTGACGCCGTACGCGCTGCCGGCCTACACGTCGGTCATCACGTGGGCGTTCATGTTTCAGTACAACAACGGCCTGATCAACTACGTGCTGCACAACGAGCTCGGCCTAACCAGCAGCCCAACCTTCTGGCTGCTCGGCGACAACAGCTTCATCGCGCTGGTGACGGTGTCGGTGTGGCGGAACTGGCCGTTCGCGTTCCTGGTGGTCATGGCGGGGCTGCAGTCCATCCCGCGCGAGCTCTACGAGGCCGCGGCGATCGACGGGGCAGGGGTCAGGCAGCAGATCCGGCTCATCACCATGCCGTCGTTGCGGCCGGTCAACCAGGTGCTCGTCCTGGTGCTGTTCCTCTGGACCTTCAACGACTTCACGACGCCGTACGTGCTGTTCGGCAATGGCGCGCCGCCGCCCGCCGACGTCATCTCGATGCATATCTACAACGCGTCGTTCCTCACCTGGAACTTCGGGGAAGGCTCAGCGATGTCCGTGCTGCTGCTGCTGTTCCTGCTGGTGGTTTCCGGCGGCTATCTGCTGCTCACGTCGAGGCGTCGCCATGCATAGCCCAGGCCGGAAGGCAGCGGCCAGGCGAGCGCCGATGGCGCCGCCGCGGAGTTTCATCTGGACCCGCCGGATCGTGCTCACCGTGCTGACGGTCTTCGCCCTGCTGCCGCTCTACGTGATGGTCAGCAGCTCACTGAAGCCGCTGCAGGACGTGACCGGCACGTTCCGCTGGATCCCGTCGCCGATCACGTTCAGCTCGTACATCCAGATGTGGCAGACCGTTCCGCTGGCGCAGTACTTCGTCAACTCGCTGATCGTGTGCACCAGCGCCGCCGCGTTGTCGGTTCTGGTCGCCACGTTCGCCGCGTACGCGGTCAGCCGCTACCGATTTCGCGGTCGCCGGGTGTTCACGCTGGTTGTGCTGTCCACTCAGATGTTCCCGGGGATCTTGTTCCTGCTCCCGCTGTTCCTGATCTTCGTCTCGATCGGGAACGCGACCGGGATTACGCTGCTCGGCTCGCGGACCGGGCTCATCATCACCTACCTGACGTTCTCGCTGCCGTTCTCCATCTGGCTGCTGGTCGGCTACTTCGACTCGATTCCACGCGGCCTCGACGAAGCCGCGTGGGTCGATGGCTGCGGACCGCTTCGCGCGTTGTTCCGCGTGGTGATCCCGGCGGCGATCCCCGGCATCATCACGGTGGCGATCTACGCGTTCATGACCGCGTGGGGCGAAGTGCTGTTCGCATCCGTGATGACGAACGACACCACCCGGACGCTGGCCGTCGGGCTGCGGGACTACTCCACGCAGAACGACGTCTACTGGAACCAGATCATGGCCGCGTCGATCGTCGTCAGCATTCCGGTGGTCGCCGGATTCCTGCTCATGCAGCGTTTCCTCGTCACCGGTCTCACTGCGGGATCCGTCAAATGACACGAGGGGGTCACTCCCGCGGCTTCCACCCCTGTCGCCCCATCTCGCCGAGCGAGCCTGATCCCCGGCTGAGGAACTGGCACGGCGCTACGTTCACGCTCGTTTTGTGAGGTACTTTGGTTTCAAAATTGGAATTTAGGGGGGCGATGCAGCATCGACGGCGCGGCACGGTGCTGGACCTTCGGCGCGAGAACAGGGCTGTCGTCCTCTCGTCGCTGTATTTTAGCCGTCCAAGTAGCCGCCAGGATCTCAGCGCCGCAACCGGACTGAGCGTGACTTCGGTCGCGAACGTCGTCCGAGATCTCCTCGATGAGGGCATTGTCACCGAGGTCGGGTGGGAGAGCTCCGACGGAGGGCGGCCGCGCGTGCTGCTCGACATCGACCCCGACTACGGCTATGTAATCGGTGTCGATATCAGTGAGACCCGGATACGCGTCGGTCTGTTTGACCTGGCGATGACCGAGCGCGCGAAAGCGGTTTATCCACTCACCCCGGCCCAACACGAGGTGGACGAGGTCGTCAAGAACGTCGCGTCCGGCTTGACTGCGGTGCTCGCCGAGGGGGGAATCGACCCGGCAGCGGTCCTCGGCGTGGGAATCGGTGTTCCGGGGATCGTCGAGCAGGACCCCGAGGTCCTCGTGCACTGCCAGGCTTACCGATGGGACGCGGTGCCGCTGGAGCGGCTGCTGCGGGAGCACACAGCCCTGCCGTTGCGGGTTGAGAACGGCACCAGGACAATGGGCCAGGCCGAGATGTGGGCCGGCGCTGGACGCGGCACGCGGAACACTGCCGTGGTGCTGATCGGATCCGGAGTGGGCGCGTCCCTGATCACCCAATGCACCACCTGCCAGGGGACGGTCTCACGCGCAACCGAGTGGGGTCACACGGTCGTGGTCGTGGATGGCAGGCGCTGCCGGTGCGGATCGGCCGGCTGCCTGGAGGCGTACGTGGGCGCCGAGGCCATCCTCGACCGGTATGGCAGCCCGGCGGCTCCGTCCGCGGGGGGCGAGGAGTCGATGCTGGCGGAGCTCATCGCGGCGGCCGATTCGTCGCCCGCTGCGGACGCCGTCCTGGCGAAGACCGCGGAGTACCTGGGCGTCGGCATCGGCAGCCTGATCAACCTGTTCAACCCGGAGCGGGTGATCCTCGGCGGCTGGGCCGGCCTGCTCCTGGGCGGCCGGTTGCTGCCCGCCATTCGAGAGTCGGCGCGGCGGAACTCGCTGCGGCATCTGTTCGCCGCCGCGTCGATCGAACTCGGCCAGGTCGGGCCCGAAGCGGTCACGTATGGCGCGGCGACGCTTCCGATGGAGGACTTCCTCAACGGCGCGTCACCGAACGGACGCGCGGTTCCTGCGTAACCTCAGCCGCATCTCGCCTGCGGCCCGACGGACCAGAAACGCGAGCCACACCGCGCGAACCGCCTGGTCCTGGCAAGGGCTTAAACGTACTCCCAGACCGTGATGGTGGCGGTGAGGCTGGACCCGCCGTCATGGGTGACCTGGATGGCGGCGAGGTCACCGCCGCTGCCGGACGCGCACAGGCTGCTGCCGGAGGCCGCCTTGATCTGACCGAGCGGAGAGGGCTGGCTGGCTGCGTGCTCGACTGCGCGTACGCAGTGCTGGTACGTAGCGGCCTCGCCGTGCGGCAGCAGCGCGATCTGCCCGGCCGACGCGACGTACCCGTCGGCGAACTCGATGTCGGTGCTCGTCCCGGGGACGATCTGGATGCGTGCGCCGTTGCCGGCGAGGTTGATGCCCCAGCCGTCGCCGAGGCCAAAGCCGGCCGTCTTCCAGACCACGGTCCCGTTGGTGGGCATGGCGTCGTCCTTCTGCCTTGCGGAGGTGCTTGTATGCCAGCCGATCCAGAAGGCGACGGCCACGAGCAGGGCAACGGCCGCCGCGACGGCTTTCCCGGCCATCCCGCCGGGGCCATCGGGACGCTGACTGGCCGGCTCGGGCGCAGCCGGCCGGGGTGTCGTGGGGGCCCGTGTCGGCGGCGGCGGCTTCGGCGCGCCGGCCGGGGGGTGGGCGGTGACGCGCGGCGTCCGGGACTCGTCATAGCGGGCGCGCCGACTGGGGTCAAGGAGCGTTTCCGCCGCGTTCCCCACCTCGACGAACCTGCGCGCCGCATCGGGACGGCCGGGGTTGACATCGGGGTGGTACCTCTTGGCCAGGGCGTGGAACGCGCGCCTGATCTCCGCCTCGGACGCTGTGCCGGGCAGGCCGAGAACGTCATACAGGTCGCCCGGCACGTGCCCACCTTCCCGCGGCCACCACAGTAACGCTCTCTCAACTGTAGCCAGGCGTCCTGCGACTGAGCTAGTGCCAGATCGCCGCGAACGCCGCGTTGGGGCGCTCCGGAAGAGACGCGGCCGATCCGAGGGGCAACGGCCCGCGATGCGGCAGACTGATGGTCAACTTCCACCGATTCGGAGAAACCATGTCCGTCCTGGACCGATTCCGCCTCGATGACAAAGTCGCCATCGTTACCGGGGCGTCCTCCGGCCTCGGGGTCGCCTTCGCCCAGGCCCTGGCGGAGGCCGGCGCTGATCTCGCCCTCGGCGCCCGACGCGCCGACCGGCTGGCCGAGACACGCGCCCTCGTCGAGAAGACCGGGCGCCGCGCGATCGCGGTCGCCACCGACGTCACCCGGCCAGAAGACTGCCAGGGTCTGGTCGAGGCCGCCCTGGCCGAATTCGGTCGGGTCGACGTCCTCGTCAACAACGCCGGCGTCGGCACCGCCGTTCCGGCCAGCCGCGAAACCCCGGAGCAGTTCCGCTCCGTCATCGAAGTCAACCTGAACGGCTGCTACTGGATGGCGCAGGCGGCCGGACGCGTTATGCGGCCCGGCAGCAGCATTATCAACGTCAGCAGCGTCCTGGGGATCACCACCGCCGGGCTGCCGCAGGCCGCCTACACGGCCAGCAAGGCCGGCCTCATCGGCCTGACCCGAGACCTCGCCGCGCAGTGGACCGGACGTAAGGGCATCCGCGTCAACGCCCTCGCGCCGGGCTTTTTCGAGTCGGAGATGACGGACGCCTATCCGGAGGAATACCTCGCGGGGATGCTCCCGCGGGTGCTCGCGGGCCGCTTCGGCGATCCGGAGGAACTCGCGGCGGCGGTGGTCTTCCTCGCCAGCGGCGCCGGCGGCTACGTGACGGGACAGGTGCTCGCGGTGGATGGCGGCGTCACCATTACCTAAAGCTAGCCGAGTGGGCTGGTACGGCTGCCGATCCTCTACACGCCCGTCGGTGTGATGGCGTTTTCCAGTACTGATACAAGACTGCGGATATCAAGGCTGACGGGGTTCAGCACGACCGGTTGCTTGCCGGCCAGGCTTTGCAGGCTCGGCGGCAGTTCGCAAGCCGATGGCATCGTGGCCTCGTCAACCAGAACCGGGATGACTCGGATCTCGCGGCTGAGGGCCGTCTCGATCTCCAGCCGCACCCAGTCCTGCGGGTCATCTATTCGTCGTCCGCCATCACCCTCCACTGTCAGCCATCGGGGTCCTATCACCGCGAGCAGCACCGAACAGGCCCCTACCGCAGCCACGATCTCTGCCGCGAAGTCGTCTCCCGGTCGGATCGAGTCCACGTCCTGAAATACCACGCCAGGACCGAACTGATCTACCAATTTGTCAGTCAGCCAGCGTGCAGGCCAACTGGCATCTGCGCGTCTGTAGCTAATAAAAATCTTGGCTGACTTCGTGGCCCGCTCGATTTCGCGTTTCTCGAATGGCTCGTCGTCACCTTGCTCGGGACCGTGAGCGTTCCCTGATACGTTCATGGTGCAGAACTGCCCTCTGCCGCTCGTTGTGCGCCCCGCTAGTCAGCGTCATCCGCCCGGGCCAGGGTGAGCCTCCGCCAAGCGGAGCTGAACATCTGCTGGTGCGCGTCGCTTCCGCCGCACGCGACGACGACCGCCTGCACGAGCGGCAGGGCGGGAAGCTCGCTGCCGGCGAGCGCTGCATGGAGGGTAGAAGAGGCGAAGTGCCGGGTGCACTGGTTCCTGATGACGTTCTCCATGACGCGGTAGGACGGTTCGCCTGCCCAGATGCGGTAAGTGCGCAAGGCGTCCATGAACTCGGCGGGCGTATGCGCGGTGCCGGGGTCGGGGCAGAGGCTCAGGCCCGGGGCGTCGGGGACTATGGGAGCGGCGGTCACCGGGTAGTAGCGGCTCCGGCTCAGGTTCTCAAGCCTGCGGTTGAGCTCGTCATACTCGTGATGCACGACGATGAGCTCTTTGCGTGCCTCGTAAACGACCTGGTGGGCCTCGGTGAGGGCGTCCCGGGCGATGCCGAATGCGGTGCTGACGATATCGGAGTCGGCTCCCGCGGCGCGGACGCGGGCATAGGCGTCCCGCAGGGTCCGGTCAGCTACCTTGATCCGGTCTTGGCTGCGGTTGCGGTAGATGTCCGGCGTCGCGGCGCCGGAAGAGTTGACCGGCCGCGCGTGACGACCGGTGCGCGCAGAGTCTGACTGGGCCTGGCTTGTCTCTCCGTTAAGGGAGGACACTTGAGCATTCATGGTTCTCCTGCCTAAACTGTTTCGACGGAACGGATGGGCTGGAAAGCGGACAAACTGGTCACCCCGTGTGGAAGCGTTCTGGTGGGGCAAACTTGCCATCTTGGTCTGGGACGGTACTCCCGGTGTGCGGCGAGTGAGGCGCAAATCACAGATTTCCTCGGCTATCACGCCAAGGCCTGCCTAACCACCGCACACCCCGCATTTCGTTCTTTTACGTTCTCCAGCCCGCTTATCTGCACTGGAACGTCCTGTCCGGACAGTTCTGAACAGTGCTGGACGGCACCGGCCGATCAGGTCATGAGCTGCCCTTGCTAATTCTCCCTATTTAGCGCAAGATTCGTGAAGCGCCTGATTGCCTAGGTAGCCCGGCCGGGTCGGCTGTGCTGCCGCAAGCTCGTTTCGACGGAACGGATGGGCTGGAAAGCTGGCAGGCGGCGAGGCTGGGGGTCGCTCTGTGGAAGGAGCGGCCCCCAGCATGACCTGCGGGGATACCGGATGACGCAATTGGCAATAAGTCTAGGGGAATGTGGCTGCGTAAGATTCGCCTCGTTAGCACGTGATTTCCAGAATTCGGCTCAGAAATAGGAAAGCCGAGCATTCTCGAGGTCTCTGAAGCCGCAATTCTCAAGGAGAATAACGATTTGGCATCGAGTCTGTGGTCGGCTTCCCGGTGGCGGTAGCTGATCAGGCCGTACGGGGCAACGCGTGCAAATTGCACGCGCATGTTCGCTGGCGTTTGCGCACATTCATCCGGTAAATGCAGCCAGGTCGCAGCCAAGCGCCGGACCGATTAATCGCGCTCTAAATCCGCGATGCTTACGATCCTGCCCACGCTCGCTCTCAGGCGCTCCCAATGTACCCTGCTCCCGTAACAGAAGTTAGAGAGTCTCACCTGCGGACATACCTATCACGTGGCCGATCTTGAGGCTGTGCTAATCGAGGACGTCGGCGTGCAGCTGGGACGGTGGCGCCGGGAGTGCGCGGGCCTGCCGGAGGCCGAGCGTTCCAAGCTGCTGCTGCTGGCGCTGGAACGGGAGCAGATCGTCGCCGTGGCCTACCGCGAAGAGGCGGTGGCCGGGCGGGTCGCGGAACTCAAGGTCGGGGACCAGGCGCGGGCGCTGATCCGGCAGACCCTGGTGTGGATCTGGAAGGACGAGCAGCTGCACGCGGAGTTCACCCGCGGGCTGCTGCTTGAGGCCTGCGGGCTGGCGTCCTCGCTGGTCGTCTACGGCCGTCAGGTGCAGGGCGCGCTGTCGGGGTGGACCTCGTCGACGGCCACCAACCGGATGGCCCGGTCGGCCCCGCTGCGGACCGGGGCGGCGGGCGTGCTGGTGGCCGCGGCCAAGACGGCCCGTCGGATGCCCCCGGCCCTGGCCAGTGAGCTGCGCTACCAGACCTTCCACAAGTACTGCGCGCTGAACGTGGCCCTCGAGGCCAGCGCCGAGTTCGCGTACCGCCGCCTGGTGGAGGTGGCCCGGTCGCCGGAGGAACGGGTGGCGTTCGACCGGATCCGGGCCGACGAGGAACGGCACGCCGAGGCCTTCCGGGTGCTGACCGAGGTCATCACGACCGGCGACCGGCTGGCCGACGGCGTGTCGGCCGACGACCTGGCCGCGCGGCTGGCCCGGATCAGCCCTTGGTTCATCCCGGCCGCCCAAAGGCCGGGGCCGGGGCCGGGCCCGGACGAGGACCAGCGGTCGTTCGGCACGGGGGCGCCGGTGGTGGTGCGCGGCGGCCGGGCCGACGCCGACAAGCCCGCGGTCCTGTTCGAGTGCCTGGACCGGGCGGGCCTGGGCCGGCTGGCCGGGCGGGCCCGGTCGGCCGCCATCCGGGTGTCGTTCATGCTCGGCTACGACCGCGCCGACCGCTCCAACATCAACGACCCCGAGCTGGTCGACCTGCTGGCCCGGTACCTGCGGCGGCACGGCGTGGCCGACGTGGCCGTGCTGGAGGCGCCGACGGTGTACGGCAACTTGTTCTCCGGTCGATCCGTCGCCTCGGTGGCCCGGTACTTCGGCTTCGACTCGCCGGCCTACCGGATCGTGGACATCGGCGCCGACATGCGGCCCTGGGTGTTCGACCGGGGCTTCGTCCAGAAGACGATCAGCGGCACCTGGCTGGACGCCGACCTGCGCATCGTGATGCCGAAGCTGCGCACCGACCCGACCGAGTTCGCTCACCTGAGCCTGTCCACGCTGGAGGGAAGCACCGGCGCGATCGACGAGAGCTTCTACGCCGGCCGCGCCGTGGACTTCCGGTCCGCCACCATGATGCTGCTGGACGTGGCGCCGCCCCACTTCGCGCTCGTGGACGCCTGGGCGCCGGTCGCCGACGGCCCGTTCGGGGTGATGGGATGCCATCGCCCGGCCCAGGTCCGCTACCTTTACGCCGGGGCCGACGCGCTCGCGGTGGACGCGGCCGTGCTGGCCGACCTGGGTATCGACGACCCCCGGCGGGCGCCCATCGTCGCCCAGGCCTGCCACTGGTTCGGCCTGGAGCCCGGGCCGCCCGCAGTCGACGGTCCGCAGGCCCCGCTGCGCCAGCAGCTGCGCGGCGCTCATTCCTCCCCGCTGCTACGCGGCCTCTCCGCTGTCTCCTACCCGATCTACATGTACGCGAGCAACCGCGGTGAGCTGTTCGTGCCCGCCATGGACACCGCCGCGTTCCCGCCGTCGGCGCACTGCAGCGCCCCGACCCGGGCCGTGCGGTGGCTCAGCCAGCGGGCCTTCGGCCTGCGCGCCCCGGCCCGGGTGCGCTGATGAGCCGCCGGGGCGTCCAGCTCGGCGGCCTGCTGCGGACCGTCCGGGCCGGTCACGCGCCCGCCCGGGCGCTGGCCATCGCTGACAGCCGGGCCCTGGTCAGGTCGCTGTTCCTGGCCTCCGCCATCCGGACTGGCCTGCTGGACGTGCTGGCCGGCGGGGCCACCCTCGCGGAGATCGCCGCGAGGATCGGCTGCACCCGGCCCGAGCGGCTCCAGGCGTGGCTGGAGGTCGGCACCGAGCTGGGCGAGATCGCCCCGCGCGCGGGCCGGTACCGGCTGCGCGGGATCCGGGCCCGGGCCATCGCGGGCGGGGACACCATGCTGAACGCCCACTACCGCTCGATGCTCGACTACCAGGCCGGCTGCTACGCCGACCTGGGCGGCCTGCTGGTCTCGGCGCCCGGCCGGGGCCGGGCCGACCTGGACGACCACGCCGACGACATCGCCCGGGTGTCGCTGGCCGCGACGCCGTTCATCGAGACGTACCTGACCAGCGTCATGGCCCAGACCAGGCCCGCCCGGGTCCTGGACGTCGGCTGCGGCACCGGCGTGTACGCCCGGATCGTAGCCAACCTAAGCCCGCAGGTCCTGGTCGATGGCATCGACCTGGCCCCGGCGGTGATCGACGCCGCGCGGGCCGAAGTCCGCGCCGCGGGCCTGGACGGCCGCATCCGGATGCAGGCCGGGGACGTCCGCACCTGGACCCCGGAGGCCGGCGCGGCGATGACCTCATCCTGCTGCTCAACAACATCTACTACTTCCCGCGCGGGGAACGGGCCGCGCTCTACCGCAGGCTCGCGCGCTTGCTGACCCCGCCCGGCCACCTCATCGTCACCACGCTGGCCGCGCCGGGCTCGGTCGCGGCCGCCCACCTCAACTTCATGCTCGCCTGCCAGGCGGGCGCGGCGGCCCTGCCCCGCGACGGGGAAATAGAGGCCGACCTGGCCGAGGCGGGCTTCGCGGACGTCCAGGCCCAGCCGATCGTCCCCACCGAGCCCTTTCTGGCCGTGCGCGCCGTCCTACGCTAGCCGCAAGGATCCAAGGCAGATCAAACCCGTTTTTATCGAACGGTCCCTGCTGACTCTCCCCGGCCCCGATCCCCTGTCGGTGGCGTAGCCGACACGAATCGAACAAAGGATCATCCCATGATCAATTTGATCCGCGTCGGGGCCTGTGGCAGCGGGACAGAAACACCACTGAACGGGTATGTGCTGAGTTGGCGCTGGGACGGGGCCGCGAGGGGGAATCATGTCAGGATCAGCAGCTTCATTCGACCCGGAGACAGGCACGCTTACCCAGCCGGTCACCGTAGTCACCGAGTCGCACGTGATCGAGATGGAATGCCCTGGCGGGTGGCTGGAGTTCACGATCGCGCCGGTCCTCCTGCCTGACCAGGACGAGAAGCCGAAGCCCGCTGGCACGCCGCTGCGCGTGCATGTCAGCGCCGAGGTCATTGACGGCCCGGTCTTTCGTGAGGGGGCGTCATGACCACCTATCCGCCGCAGCCGCTGACCCCGGACGAGGTGTCAGCCCTGCTGGCCCGACCGGCAAGCACGACCAGGCCGCGGCACTGGCCGAGGCGGGAGCGGACCTGGCCATCGTGTACCTGCGGCCGCCGCTCACCCGGCCGTGCTCGAGCCGCTCGCCACAGCATTCGCGCAGATCCACTGATCAGCTAATGAGCCGAAGCTGGCACCGGTGGCGCTAGTTCTACAGGCGGTTGAGTAGCTCCTCGGTGACCAGGGTCGTGATCGAGGTGCGGGCGGAGCCCTGCTCTACGTGGGCGGTGATCGTGACCACCGCCTCACGGGGCGGGGAGACGATGCAGAGCTGGCCGTGGCGGCCCGCCATGGTGAACGTGCCGTCGCCGGGGCCGCACCAGGCGCCGAGGCCGTAGCCGGGCGCCAGGCGGAACTCCTGGTCCTCGGGGTCGTTGACCGTGGCGACGCTTTCGGCGGCGATCCGCGCGCAGTACCCGGCGGGGACCAGCTGGCGGCCCTCGTGGCGGCCACCGTCCAGCAGCAGCCTGCCGAAGCGGGCCAGCTCGGACGTGCGCAGGAACAGGTCGCTCTCCGCCACCGGGTGGCCGAGGGGGCAGGTGTGCCACTGGGGATTGTGGATGGCGAGCGGGCCGAAGACCCTCGGCATCAGGTAGTCGCGGACGCTGGCGCCGGTCGCGGCGCGCAGCGCGCGGGCCGCCACGTACGGCCCGATGCCGGTGTAGCTGAAGTAGCTGCCAGGCTCGTGCGCGAGGGGGGTCGCGAAAAAGTCCGCCGCCAGGTCGGGGACCACGACCGGCTCGTCGGCGAACCAGGAATGCGGGCTCCCTGATGTCATCGTCAACAGATGGCGGAGCGTGACCTGCTCCAGGCCCGGGGCGGCGGTTCCTTTCAGCTCCGGGTAGTACTTGAGCGCGCGGTCGTCGAGGGCGAGGCGGCCCTCGGCTTCGGCGATGCCGAGCGCGACCGACACGAACGTCTTCGACACCGACCACAGGTTCTCCCTGTCGTCCGAGCGGAGCCGCCTCTCGACCGGCTCCTCTCCCCGGCGGTACACATGCACGCCGTAGAGCTCCATACCGTTGCTCTGGGCAGACTGGACCAGGCCGTCAATTAGCTCGCGCATGTTGCGGAGCCTACATTGCCGGCCGGAGTTGGCTCAAAGCGGTCGATCTTGCCGGCCGGCTGGCCTGGCCGCGCCCGTAATTGGGCGGTCGGGTGGTGGCCGTCATCGGTCCGCCGGGCACGTAAGACACCAGCATGCACGGGCTGCCCGTCGCCGCCGGGACCCTCCAGCTCAGCCCAAGATCTCGACATAGCCGTCGGTTCCGTTCACCCGAATCCGCTGTCCGTCGCGGATCAGCCGGGTCGCGTGCTGCACCCCCACGACGGCGGGCAGGCCGTACTCCCGGGCGATCACCGCGCCGTGCGTCATCAGCCCGCCGACCTCGGTCACCAGCGCCCTGATGGCGACGAAGGCAGGCGTCCAGCTGGGGTCGGTGTAGGCGGTGACGAGGATGTCGCCCGGTTCGAGATCGGCCGCGGCCGGGTCGAGGATGACCCGCGCCCGTCCCTCGACGGTCCCGGCCGAGACGGGCAGCCCGGTCAGCGCGCCGGCCGGGGCGTCGTCGCGCCGGTACGCCCCGCTGACCGCCTCGCCGTCGGAGGTGAGCACCCGGGGCGGCGTGAGCGCCTCATACGCGCGGAACGCCTCCTTGCGCGCCGCGATGAGCTGCTCGTCGACCCGGTTGGTGCGCACCACGTCGCGGAATTCCTGGAGCGTGAGGTAGAAGATGTCCTCCCGGTCGCGCAGCACCCCGGCCCGCACCAGCCGATCGGCCTCAGCCAGCAACGCCTGCTTGTAGACGAAGTAGCGGCTGATCATCCCGTACTTGGGATACTCCCGGTACCCGATAAAGGTCCGGATGCGGTCGATCATCTGCTTGGCCCGCTCGGCCTTCTGCTCTCCGTCCGGCAGCGCCCGCAACCGGGTAAGCACCTCCCGCTCTTTCTCGGCGGCATTCCGCCGGCCTTGCTCCAGGCGCTGCCCGGCCGCGCCCGGCTCGAAGTTCCTGACGTTGCCGAGAATCAGCGGCACCAGCGTGCTCGGGCGCTCGCTCCACCGCGGCCGGGTGATGTCGATCTCGCCGACGCAGCGCATCCCGTACTGGTCGAGGTAGGCCACGATGGCGTCGCGAACCTCGCGCCCGCCGTCCAGCGCCGGCAGCTGGTCGAGGAAATCTTCGCCGGTGACCTGCTCGAGGAAGGAGACCACGTCCGGATGCGGCCGGATCACATCCGCGACGTCCAGCAGCGCCAGCCCCATCTCCGAGGTGACGTTGTTGGGGACGGACTGCGTGAGCACGTCGACCGCGTTCTTCTCGCCCAGCAGCTCCTCCAGCCAGTCGTTGAGCTGCCAGCTGGCCTCCATCGCCGACATGAACACCTGGTGGCTGCGCCGATCGAACAGGATCCGCCGCAGCTCCTGGAAGTCAGCCAGGATGAAGTCGAGCAGCGCTGGCCCGGACTTCGTCGCGATGTCGCGCTTCAACCCGGCGATGGACGCCTGGCTGTGCGCGATAAGCTCGGTCACGATCGCCGGATCGGTCTCGATCGGGGTGGGCTCGCCCCCGCCCGGAGTCCTGGCCGCGGCGCGCTCGTCCGGGGCGCCCTCGTCCGCGACGGTCACGATGAAGTCACTGCGGTCGATGACGGTCTGCAGCGCGTCCCGCGTCAGCGGATCGTGTCTTCCCATCGTCTCCAGCAGGCCCGCCCGGGCCGCCGCCGAGCCCAGCGGCTGGGTGACGTCGACGAACAGCCGCCCGGCGACCTCGGCCATCGGCCGCGGCGTCGTCAGCTGCCACACCGACAGGCCGAGGGGCTTCATCGCGTCGGTCATCATCTGCTGGTGCCCGACGGACAGGTAGACGTGGTTCTCCCGGTCGCCGGTCACGGGCACCGGGAACAGCGTGGTGATCGGCCGGCTCTGGACGATCTGAAACTCATCGTCGGCCAGGCACCACTCGACGTCCTGAGGCTGGCCGAAGTGCGCCTCGATCCGCCGGCCCAGCTCCGCGAGCCGAACGACCTCCGCATCGGTCAGCGCCGCCCGCTGTTTGCTGGCGATCTCCCTGGCGACGACGTCGCCGTCGCGCACCTGGTACAAGTCCGGGATCACCCGGCCGGCGACCAGCGCCTCGCCGAGGCCGAAGCTGGCCTCGATCGAGACGACCTTCCGGTTGGAGGTCACCGGGTCGGCCGTGAACAGGACGCCCGCCGCCTGCGGGAACACCATCTGCTGGACGACCACGGCCATCTGGACCTTCCGGTCGTCGAAGCCGTTCCGCAGCCGGTAGGCCACCGCCCGCTCGGTGAACAGCGACGCCCAGCACCGGCTGACATGGGCGAGGATCTCGGCCGGCCCGACGACGTTCAGGTACGTGTCCTGCTGGCCCGCGAAGGAGGCCGTCGGCAGGTCCTCCGCCGTCGCGCTCGATCGGACGGCGCAGGCCGCCCGCTCGCCGAGCCGGGTGGTCGACCGGGTGATCGCCGCCGCCAGATCGTCGGGGATGACGATCCCCTCGACCGCCCGGCGGATCTCGGCGCTGACCGCGCTGACCGCCTGCCGGTCGTCCGGGTCGAGCCGCGAGAGCCGATCGAGCCGTTCATCGAGCACGGGCGCGGCCATGATGCGGCGAAACGCGTCCGTTGTCACGCAGAAGCCGGCCGGGACGCGAATGCCCGGTATCCGGGTGAGCTCGCCCAGGTTCGCGCCCTTGCCGCCGACGAGCGCGCCCTGCGTCCGGTCGATCTCGTCGAGGCCAAGCACGTACCGCTCGATCACCGCATTACCTCCAGAAACAAAATCCATTGGTCCGAACGGTCCGTCGCGTCTGCCCCAGCCAAAGCTGAATCTCACCGGGCGTCGACGTCGTCGTCGGCGTACCGCGGACCCAAGCGTAAACGCACGGTGATCGGGCTCGCTGCCCGCATCCTGGGCGGCCAGCGCGGGCACCGATCTGGGTGAATCTGCTCGTCTGTTAGGGAAACGCATGATTTCCGTTAGGCCGTGGTGACTGCAGTCCATTCCCGGTGTTAGAACGGGTGTGACAGCCCCCCTCAGGGCTGGAGAGGTACGGCGATCTCATGATCAAACAACACCGGCGTCGGCCAGCCGAGCTTGTGAAAACTTTCACATGCAGTGATCATGAACAACTTCGCGCACAACGGTAAAAGGGAGCACGACCATGCGCTCAACGCTGGACCCATCCGCCGCCCACGACTACGACGAGCCCGCCCGCCCCGCCTGGACCTTCCAGCAGCGCAGCGCGGCGCCGGCCGAGAAGGCGGAAGACGACGACCTGCCCGACGATCAACCGGTCGCGGTCGGGCCGGCGGCGTCGGCGGTCACCCCGGAGCTGGTGGAGCTGGGCGAGGCCCACTTCTGGCCGCACGCCCGCCCGGCCGGCGACCTCTCGTCGCCGGGCGCGGTGAAGATCGTGACCCGCGGCGACGGGGTCTGGGTGTACGACCACGAGGGCAGCCGCTACTTCGACACCCTGTCCGGCATGTGGCTCGCCAACATCGGGCACGGCCGCCGCGAGGTCGCCGACGCGGTGCACGCGCAGATCTGCGAGCTCGGGTACGCGCCCGACGGCAGCGTGCACCCGACCACGCTGCGGCTCGCCGCCCGGGTCGCCGCGCTGGCGCCCGATCCGGCCTCGCGCGTGTTCTTCACCAGCGGCGGTTCCGAGGCGGTCGAGACCGCGATGAAGATGGCGAAGAAGTTCCATCGCAACCGTGGTGAGGCCGGGCGCTACAAGTTCATCAGCCGGCGCGGCTCCTATCACGGCGCGACCCACGGAGCCCTCAGCCTGGGCGGCGGCGGAGCCAACAACGGCGCCGAGTACGGACCGCTCCCGTACGGCGGGGTGCGCGTCCAGGGGCCGGACCAGTACCGGAACCCGTTCGGGCGGACCGACGGCCGGGGCGACATCGAATGCGCGCGGGAGATCGAGCGGGCGATACTCAACGAAGGGCCCGACACCGTGGCCGCCGTGATCGGCGAGCCGGTCTCCGCCTCGGCCGGCGTGCACATCCCGCACCCCGAGTACTGGCCGATGGTGCGCGAGATCTGCGATCGCTACGGCGTCCTGCTCATCTGCGATGAGGTGATCACCGGGTTCGGCCGCACCGGCCGGATGTTCGCCACCGAGCACTGGGGGGTCGGGCCGGACATCACCGTTGTCGCCAAGGCTCTGACCAGCGGCTACGTGCCAATCGGGGCCGCCATCGCGACCAAGCACGTCGCCGACGCGTTCACCGGCCCGGCCGGGGCCGCCTTCGATCACCGCATCACCTTCGGCGGGAACCCGGTGTCGTGCGCGGCCGGGCTCGCGAACCTGGACATTCTCGAGCGCGAGCTCCTGGTCCGGAACGCGGCCGACATGGGCGGCTACCTGTTCGGCCGTCTGCAGAAGCTTTACCGCCACTCGATCGTCGGGCAGATACGCGGCGGGCTCGGCCTCATCGCCGCGATCGAGATCGTCGCCAACCGCGCGACCAAGGAGCCCTTCCCGAAGGAGGCCGGGCTTGCCCGCCGAGCGAGCCTGCTGATGGAACGGCACGGTCTCCTCGGCCGGGCCGGGAACGTGTTCTTCATCGCCCCGCCGCTGAGCGTCACCCGCGGCGAGCTCGACTTCCTGGTCAACCAGCTCGACGCCGTCATCGCCGAGCTGCAAGACACCCTGCTGACGAGGAGGCACGCGGCATGACCGGCCAGCCCCTGAAGACGTACGTCGTCAACCTGAAGCGGCGCGCCGACCGGCGCGCGCGGATGGAGCGCGCGCTCCCGGCAGCGTGGGACGTCCAGTTCACCTCGGAGTGGGACGGCCCGATGGACGGGCAGGCGATCGACCCCGATGACCTGCCCGGCTTCGGGCTCTACCCCTGGGAGATCCCCAGCGACAACCCGTGGTGGAGTCGGCCGCTGAAGCTCGGGAGATCGGCTGCGCCATCAGCCACTGGATGTGCTGGCAGCGGGCCGCCGCCGACGGCGCCGACCCGGCGCTGATCCTGGAGGACGACGCCGTGCTCACCGGCACTGCGCCGAACGGCTCAGGCCCGGCTGGCGCGGCTGTCGGCCATCGACCCGCGCTGGGACCTGATCTACCTGGGGCGGTGGGCGCTCGACGGCGAGGATCGCCCGGTCACGGCCGGCATCGTGCGCCCCGGCTACAGCTACTGCACGTACGGCTACGTGCTCAGCCCGTCCGGGCTCCGCGCGCTGCTCGACTGCGGTTTCGAGCGCGCCCTGATCCCGGTCGACGAGCTGATCCCCGCCCTCTACATGGATCACCCGCGCGAAGACATCCGGTCGCTCTACCCCAAGCGGCTGCGGGCCTACGCCCTCGAACCGCCGCTGGTCACCCAGCTGCCGAAGGACGAGGCCGGAAGCGACACCGAGGCCAGCGCGTTCGCGCTGAGCAGGCTGACCACGCCGAGCAGCGGACTCCGGCCAGGCGGGGGTGGTGGCCGGTGACCGCGCCCGCCGGCACCCGGCCGCAGCCCCTGCGCCGGTCATCGGGATCGGCTCCGCAGGCGGTGATCTTCGACCTGGACGGCGTCCTGGTGGACTCCGAGCCGCTGCACCACCACGCGGCGAACGCCGTGCTGCTCGAGGACGGCCAGCCGCCGCTGTCGGTGGCGGAATACACCCGCTACCTCGGCCTGACCGACGAGGACCTCTGGCGTGACCTGCGAACGACGCGCGATCTCGGCCGGCCCCACGAGCACTACCTCAGACGCTTCGACCACCTCGTTCTCGCCGAGTACCGGCTGCACGCGGTGGCCGCTCCGGGCGCCGTCGACCTGCTCGACTGGCTGACCGACTGCGGGCTGCCGCTCGCGGTGGCGTCGTCCTCGCGCTCCGCGTGGGTCAAGACCTGCCTGCACGCGATCGGCCTCCTCCGCTATTTCGATCGCGTCGTCGCGGGCGACATGGTGGCCAGGGCCAAGCCGGATCCCGAGATCTACCTGCTGGCCGCGCGCCAGCTGCGCGCCCAGCCCGCCCGCTGCGTCGTCTTCGAGGACTCGCCGCCCGGCGTGACCGCCGCCAGCCGGGCGGGCATGTACACGATCGCCGTCAGCACCGCGTACACGCCGCCGGGGCTGACCACCGGAGCGCATTTCGCCGTCAACTCCCTGGCCGAGGTCTCCCACGCCCTGCGCGGCCGCACCGTTGCCCGGGCGGCCCGCCGGGGGGCCTCGGGGTAACCGCCCGGGGTCGGCCACAATGGTGGCCATGGTTTCTGAGATCTTCGATCCCGAGCGCTGGCGCGCGGTCAGCGGCTTCTCCTTCACCGACATCACCTACCACCGCGCGGTGGACTCCGGCACGGTCCGAGTGGCGTTCAACCGGCCCGAGATCCGCAACGCGTTCCGCCCGCACACCGTGGACGAGCTGTACACCGCGCTTGACCACGCCCGGATGTCCTCCGACGTGGGGTGCGTGCTGCTGACCGGCAACGGCCCCTCGCCGAAGGACGGCGGGTGGGCCTTCTGCTCCGGCGGCGACCAGCGGATCCGCGGCCGGGACGGTTACCGCTATGCCGAAGGCGAGACGAGCGCGACCATCGACCCCGCCCGCAGCGGACGGCTGCACATCCTCGAGGTGCAACGGCTCATCCGGTTCATGCCGAAGGTCGTCATCTGCGTCGTGCCCGGCTGGGCGGCGGGCGGCGGGCACAGCCTGCACGTCGTCTGCGACCTGACCCTCGCCAGCCGCGAGCACGCGCGGTTCAAGCAGACCGACGCCGACGTCGCCAGCTTCGACGGCGGATTCGGCTCGGCCTACCTGGCCCGCCAGGTCGGCCAGAAGTTCGCCCGCGAGATCTTCTTCCTCGGCGACACCTACGACGCCGAGAAGGGCTACCAGATGGGCACCGTCAACGCGGTGGTGCCGCACGCGGAGCTGGAAGCCGTCGCGCTCGAGTGGGCGGCGAAGATCAACGGCAAGAGCCCCACCTCGCAGCGGATGCTCAAGTACGCGTTCAACGCCATCGACGACGGCCTGGTCGGCCAGCAGCTGTTCGCGGGCGAGGCCACCCGGCTCGCCTACATGACCGACGAGGCCGCCGAGGGCAGGGACGCCTTCCTCGAGAAGCGCCAGCCCGACTGGCAGCAGTTCCCCTGGTACTACTGAAAAGAAAAAGACTTTGATGTCGAACGGTCGCGTGGTCCCACCTCCGCTCGCCCGGCTCACCCGGTGACGTCGTAGGCCGTGGTCGCGGTGTGCGTGAGCGCGTTGAACGTGATCGGTCCGGCCGTGGTCCGCGCGTCGGTGTGCGAGATCGCGGCGTTGAGCTTGCCCGGGTTGGCGCCGGAATCGGAGGCTGTGGACCGGGTCGCGCTGACCGTCCGGTTCCTGACCAGCGGCCTGGCCGGCTGGGAGCGCGACACCGAGGCCGGCGGTGACGGCGCCGCCCCGCTGGCGCCGTTCACGCTGGTCCTGACCGACCTCGCGCTCGCCATGCTCGACGCGCCGACCTCGGTTGAGATGTAAGAGAAGACAGGGGGCGGGAATGAACTGGTCGCGCGATCGGCTGTAGCCTGTGGTCGTAGTTGTCTTCTGTGCCCCCAATTCCGAGATTGAGGGCACAATAGTTAGTAGTGGGCCGACCCATCCGATGGCGTCGGCCCGCGTCATGTCCGTCGCCACGGCAATCCGCGGCGACGGCGGCCGAGCTCGATGTCAGCGCCTTGACTGCGACGTAGCAAGTGACGAGTAAGTCACCGCCGCGCTGGATGAGCCCCAGGCCGGGTCGCGCCGTGACGGCGTGGCCGAGGGCAGAAACCAGTGTGGGAGTAGGAAACGTGCTTGTTGAGCAAGATGGTTCGTTCGTGACCGAAGGTAACGGCCGGGAGAGGAATGACGGCGCGGCGCGCGGCTTCGCTGATCTGATGCTGGCCCCGGAGCTGTGCCGTGCGCTCTCCGGCCTCGGTTATGAGGAGCCAACGCCGATCCAGCTGGCGGCGATCCCGCCCCTGCTGGAGGGCCGTGACCTGGTCGGGCAGGCGGCGACGGGGACGGGGAAGACGGCCGCCTTCGCGCTTCCGATCCTCCAGCGGATCCTCGCCGAAGGCGGCGGGCCGGAGCCGCTGGCGCTGGTGCTGGTCCCCACCCGCGAGCTCGCGGTGCAGGTCGCCGAGGCGATGAACAGCTACTCGCGCGACATGGGGGCGCGGGTGCTTGCGGTCTACGGCGGCGAGCCGATCGGCCGTCAGCTCGGGCCGCTCCGACGCGGCGTCGACGTCGTGGTGGCGACCCCGGGACGCGCGATCGACCACATCAACCGAGGCACGCTGAAGCTGAGCGGCCTGGCGACGGTCGTGCTTGACGAGGCCGACGAGATGCTCGACATGGGCTTCGCCGACGACATCGAGGAGATCCTCGGCAACACCCCCGAGACCAGGCAGACCGCGTTGTTCTCGGCCACCATGCCGCCGCGGATCAACGGCATGGTCCGCCGCCACCTGCGCAACCCAGCCCGGGTCGAGCTCGGCCGCCAGGAGTCAGCCGCCAACGACGTCCTCCTGGTGCGGCAGACCGCCTACGTCGTGCCCCGCGGGCACAAGGCGGCCGCGCTCGGCCGCGTGCTCGACCTCGAGACCCCGACCGCCACCGTCGTGTTCTGCCGCACCAGGGACGAGGTCGACCAGCTGACCGAGTCCCTGAACGGCCGCGGCTACCGCGCCGAGGCACTGCACGGCGGCATGGACCAGCATCACCGCGACCGGGTGATGAACAGGCTCCGCAACCAGACCATTAACCTGCTCGTGGCGACCGACGTGGCCGCCCGCGGGCTCGACATCGACCAGCTCACGCACGTGGTGAACTACGACGTGCCCAGCGCGCCGGAGTCGTACGTGCACCGCATCGGGCGCGTCGGCCGGGCCGGCCGCGAGGGCACCGCCATCACCCTGGTCGAGCCGCGCGAGCACCGGATGCTCAAGGTCATCGAGCGGGTGACCAAGCAGCCGATCACGATCGAGAAGCTGCCCACCGTCGCCGACCTGCGGGCCAGGCGGCTGGAGCTGACCGGGGCCGCGCTCCGCGAGATCCTGGCCGACGGCGCCGACCTTGACGCCTTCCAGGCCGTGGTCGAGCCGCTCAGCACGGAGTTCGACCTCTACAAGGTGGCGCTCGCCGCGGTCAAGCTCGCCCACGAGGCAACCGGATCCCCGCGGGACGAAGAGGAGCTGCCCGAGGTCGAGCTGCTGTCCGATGACCGGCGCGGCGGCGGCGCTCGCAACGCCAACGGGCGCGAGTCGTTCCGGGCGAACGGCCGGGGCCCGCGGCGTGGCCGCGGCCCGACCGCGGGCACGACCCGGCTGTTCGTCGGGACCGGCCGTGCGGCCGGAGTCCGGCCGCAGGACCTGGTCGGCGCCATCACCGGCAAGTCCTACCTCAACGGGCGGGACATCGGCAGCATCGAGATCGCCGACAAGTTCTCGCTGGTTGAGGTGCCCGAGTCGGCCGCCGACGACGTGGTCGCGGCCCTCCGGCAGGCCGGCATCAGGGGCCGCAGCGCCACCGTTCGCCGCGAACGGTACGAGGCCCGCTAATTGATTCGGGGCATCGGTCCCAAGCTGGGATAATCGTTAGCATGGCGACCCCTCTGGTAGGCCGAAGCGCGGAACTCGCCCGGCTCCGCGCCCTGCTCGATGACGCCGCCTCCGGCGCCGTCGCCGCTCTGATCGGCGGCGACGCCGGGGTGGGCAAGTCCCGGCTGGTCAGCGAGGTGACCGCGCTCGCCGCCAGCGGCGGGTTCACCGTGCTGTGCGGCCAGTGCGCGGAGATCGGCGACAGTGTGCCGTATCTCCCGTTCGCGGACGCGATCCGAACCGCGTCGCCGGAGGTAGAGGCGGCCGTGAAGGCGCGCCCGGTGCTGGCCCGGCTGCTGCCGGACGGCGGCGGGGGCGGCGACCCCGAGACCGACCGGGCCGCGCTGACCCGCCAGCAGATGTTCGGCACCGTGCTCGGCCTGCTGGCCGAGCTTTCCGCCCGCGCCCCGGTGCTGCTTGTCCTCGAGGACCTGCACTGGGCCGACGCCTCCACCCGCGACCTGCTCACGTTCCTGCTCCGGATGCTGCACGGCGAGCGCGTCGCCATCATCGGCACCTACCGCACCGACGACCTGCACCGCCGCCACCCGCTCCGGCCGGTGCTGGCCGACCTGCTCAGGCTCCCCTCGGTGATCTCCGTGCAGCTCGGCCCGCTCTCCCCGTCGGCGCTGACCGAGCTCCTGTTCTCCATTTCCGGCGCACCCGGGCAGTTGTCGGCCGCCATCGTCAACCGGATCGTGGCCAGCTCCGAGGGCAACGCCTACTACGCCGAGGAACTGCTGGCCGCGCTGTCGGACACCGCCGTCGGCGCCACGAACGGGCCCGCGCTCCCGTCGGGCCTCGCCGCGCTGCTGATGTCCCGGGTCGAACGCGTGTCGGACGCCGCCCAGCAGGTGCTCCGGGCGGCGGCGGTGGCCGGGCGACGGTCGGGCGACGAACTGGTCCGGGCCGCCTCCGGCCTGCCCGACGCGGCCTACGACGAGGCCGTGCGCGAGGCGGTCGCGAACCAGCTGCTGGTGCCCGACGGCTCTGACGGCTACGCCTTCCGGCATGCGCTGCTGCGCGAGGCGGTCTACAGCGACCTGCTGCCGGGGGAGCGGACCAGGCTCCACGGGCAGCTGGCGGCGCTGCTCGCGGACGTGCCCGGCGCGGCCGCCGAGCTCGCCCATCACAGCCTGGCCAGCCACGACGTGCCGGGGGCGTTCTCCGCCTCGATCCGGGCCGGGGACGAGGCACGACGCCTCGGCGCGCCGACCGAGGCCCACCGGCACTACGACCAGGCGCTGTCGCTGTGGGACCGGGTGGACGACGCGGCCGCGATCGCGGGGATGAGCCGGGGCAGGCTCGCCCTGCGGTCGGCCGCGACCGCGTTCGCGGCCGGCCAGGTGCCCCGCGCGGTGCACCTGCTCCGGCGGACCTGGTTGGCGCTGGCCGAGCCCCGGGCCGACCTCACGGCGGGCGACGACGACCCCGAGCTGCGCAGCCAGATCGGCGAGCGGCTGGCGTTCTTCCTGCTGGAGACGGAGAACAGCGACGCCTCGGCCGAGGCCTTGCGGGTGGCCGGCGAGACCGTACGGCAGACTCCGGCCGAGCCGCCCACCTGGTACCTGGCCCGCGCGATGGCGACCTACGCGCTGACGCTGATGGTCGCCGGCGACAACGCGTCGGCCCGCGAGTGGGCGGAGCGGGCGCGCGTCGCCGCCGACTGGCGACGGGGCGCTGGGTAGCGGCCGAGGCGCTGACCACGCTGGGCCAGGTGAGCGACCGCGAGGGCGACACCGACGAGGCCAGCCAGATGTTCGCCGCCGCCCTCGAGCAGGCCGAAGGAACCCGGATGTTCCAGGTGGAGCTGCGGGCGACGTTCTACCTCGCCCTCGAGCACCAGGCCCGGGGCGAGCTGGCCGAGGCGGCGCGCATCGCCGAGCGGGGCGTGCGCCGCGCCGATGATGAAGGGCTCGGCCTCGCGCCCTACGGCCTTGACCTGCGCCACCTGCTTTTCCAGGCCCGCTTCCTGGCCGGCCAGTGGGACCACGCCCAACGGCTGGCCGACGGCTTCCCGGTCCGGGTCACCAGCCCGCCCGAGGCGGTGCTGTCGGCGATGGCGCTCTTCCTCGACGTGGCCAGGGACAACCCAGCGGCCGAGGAGCGCCGGACCTGGCTCGAACCGTTCTGGGCCGACGGCTTCGTCGGTTACCTGGCCCGCGGCCTGCTGGCCGAGCGGGCGCTGTGGCGCGGCGATACCGAGCTGGCGCTGGCGCACGCCGAGGCGGCGATCCGCGGCAACACGCGGCACTCCTATAAGCCATCGGCGCTCCGCCCGGCCGCCGTCGCGCTGGCCGCCCGGGCCGACCGCGCGGTCGCCGCCCGCCTGGCCGGGAACGTCGACGCCGAGGCGGCCGAGCTCGCCAGCGCCGAGAAACTGCTCGATATCGCGCGCGAGGGTGCCCGCTATCCGGCGCTGCCGAAGGCGGTGCTCGGCTCCGAGGGCCGAGGCTGGCTGGCCCGGG
This sequence comes from uncultured Actinomycetota bacterium, assembly GCA_963836195.1. Classification (GTDB taxonomy): domain Bacteria; phylum Actinomycetota; class Actinomycetes; order Streptosporangiales; family Streptosporangiaceae; genus Trebonia. The sequence continues at coordinate 970,993 of CAWIIX010000033.1, forward strand.
CCGAGGCCGAGTACGGTCGGGCATCAGGGAAGAACCCCCCCGAGGCCTGGCAGGCCGTGCTCACCGCGTTCGGCCCGCGCTACGTCTACGAGACCGCCCGGACCCAGTGGCGGCTGGCCGAGGCGCTCATCGAGGCGGGCCGGACCGAGGAGGCGCGGCCGATCTGGCGCGCAGCCGCCGCCACCGCCACGGAACTGGGCGCCGCCCCGCTCTCCGCCGCCCTCGACGCCCTCGCCCGGCGCGCCCGCCTCGACCCCGGCCCGGTTGCCGTCGGCCGGGCCGCGGACACGGGCACCGGGTACCTGACCGAATCACTCACCGACCGCGAGCGCGACGTGCTCCGGCTGCTCGCCCGGGGCCAGTCCAACCGTCAGATCGGCACGGAGCTGTTCATCTCGCCCAAGACCGCCAGCGTCCACGTCTCCAACATCCTCGCCAAGCTGGCCGTCACCAACCGCACCGAGGCCGCCGCGATCGCCCACCGCGAGGGCCTCTGACCGGTTACTCAAGGCAGATCAAAGCCATCATCTCGAACGATCTCGAACGGACCGTGACCGGCATTTACCCCGCGCTGCCCTTCGCCGCTCTGGGAATCGAATTCCTCCGCGCAGGCCGGACGTACGGCATCGCCCACCGTGAGGCCTCGAACTTTCCCCGACCAACGTCGTCCCGCTAGTCCGCGATGGAAGACCGCCACTACCCTGAACATGCCACGCGGGACCCACGCGGGCAGGCCACCAGAGGAGGAGGGCTATGGGCGCCATCCGTGATTGGGCGACTCCGGAGAACCTCCAGCCTGAGCCGATCACCGTCGAAATCTGGCGAGAGCTCCCCGAAGAGTTCTGCCGCCAAGTAGAGGTGGTTAACGGGCAGGCGGTTAGGTGCGAGGCGCCGCGACGTACTCACCAGGCGGCGGCCCGGCGTCTGGCGACCGTACTCGACTCGGCCGCCGCTGATTACGTCGCGCTGCATCCGGGCTCCTGCCTAGACGTGAGCAATGACTTCGACGTCATCCTCTGGGAAGTTCCCACGGCAACGATTCGGCGGCCGGATCTGGCATTGCGCAACTGCGCCCCCGACGACGTCCGCCCGCTTCCGGCCTCATTCATCCGCGTGATCGTTGAAGTTGTGTCGCCTGGAAGCGACAAGACCGATCGGGTCGAGAAAATGGGTGAGTACGCCTCGGCGGGCATCCCCTTCTACTGGCTGGTGTGGATCTCCGATAACCGGGTGGCCTCGATCGATGTCTACGTGCTCGATCACGCTGTCGGGGCATACCGGCTACTGCGAACGCTAGGGCCGGAAGATGAGCTGAGCGTGCTCGAGGTCCCCGTCCGTATCAAGGTTCCGTGGAGCGAACTGAGTGCGCTGGTCCGGTAGTCGCGGCTTCCGCTGGCTCCTGGAAGTCGACGAGGGCTCTGCCGTGTCCCTCCGCTGCCAGGCCGTAATGCCGCCGCCCGGCGATGACCCCGGGACTCCGGGACCGTCTACACGGTCAGCGGCATGAAGCGATCACACCGGAGGACCCGTGCGGAAGATGTTCTCGTTCATGATCACCAGCGCCGACGGCTACCACGCCGACCCGGCCCAGGCCCTGGACTGGCAGACCATCGACGAGGAGTTCAGCCAGTTCGCGCTGGCGCAGCTCCGCGAGGCCGGCACGCTGGTGTTCGGCCGGGTGACCTACGAGCTCATGGCAGCCTTCTGGCCCACGACCGCCGGCCAGGAGTCCGACCCGGACGTCGCGACGGCGATGAACACCACCCCCAAGATCGTCATCTCGCGGACCCTGCCGCAGGCCACCTGGGCCGGCACGCAGATCATAAGCAACCACGCCGAAGAGGAACTGGCCAAGCTCAAGCGGCAACCCGGCAAGGACATCGTGATCCCGGGCAGCTCGACGCTGACCGCCGGGCTGCTGCACACGGGCCTGCTCGACGAGCTGCGGATCCTGGTGAGTCCGGTCATCCTGGGCCAGGGCCGGTCCCTGTTCGCAGGAGCAGGCAAGACCAGCCTCAAACTGCTCAAGACTCAGCAATTCACCTCTGGCAACGTCCTGCTCTACTACCAGCCCATCACGCGCTAGTTCCCACCGGATAAGTTGACCCACGGGTCAGATCGCTGGAATCTCATCGTGACGCCCTGGCACCTCGATGAGTACCGGTCTACCTCCACCTCGACGTTGACGTCATCGAAGCGCGCAACTGCCCGGCCTGCGCTTCCCCTCAGGCCCCGGACCCTCCGTCGTGACCAGGCCACGCGCGAGCACCAGCAGCGGTAGCGGCTTCGACCGCCTCCTGGAAGTCGACGATGGCCCCGCCGTAGTCCCTCGCCCAGTTCGTCAGCACCTCGATCGGCTCGACCAGGGTTTGGCCGAGGTCGGTGAGGCTGTACTCGACCCGCCGTGGCGCTTCGGCATGACGTTCGACCAGGCCGTACTGCTGGAGGCGGCGCAGCGTCTGGGTGAGGACCTTGCGCGAGATGCCGCCGATAAGGTCGACCAGCTCACCGTGCCTTCGGGGCTGCTGGCTGAGCCCGAACAGCACCAGCACCGCCCACTTGTCGGCGATGATCTCGACCGCCAGCCGCGTGGGGCAGTCGGCGAGGAAGGCCGGCCCAGCCGCGTTCTGCATGAAATCGAAGGTACCAGGAGGTAACCAACGGCTCCGTAACGTCGTCCGCGAGAAGCAAGCCAGCATCGATGCGGAGGAGTCACCATGTCACGAGTCGTTGTGTTCGACGAGTTCGGCGGGCCGGATGTCATGCACGTCGTCGAGGAGCCGGTCGTCGAGCCTGCAGCGGGGGAGGTTCGGGTCAGGATCGAGGCGTTCGCCGTCAACCCGCTCGACCAGATGATGCGTTCCGGCGCCTCGCCCGCACCCGTCCCCTTGCCCCACGCGCGGCTCGGCATCGAGGGAACGGGCGTCGTCGACGCGCTCGGCCCCGACATCACCGGGCTGGAGATCGGCGATCCGGTCATTCTCACGGCGATTCCGGATCCGAGCGCACGGGGCAGCTACGCCGAGTACACCACGGTCCCCGCCAGCCGGATCATCGCCCGGCCGGCCGGTCTCGGAATCACGGAGGCGGCGGCGATCTGGGTCGGGTACTCCACCGCCTACGGCGCGCTCGTCGAGAAGGCGAAGATGCGGCCCGGCGACTGCGTCCTCATCACGGCCGCGTCCGGCGGCGTCGGCCGGGCGGCGATGCAGATCGCCAACCAGATCGGCGCTGTGCCTATCGCCGTCACCCGACACTCGGCGAACACCGGCGACCTGCTCGCGGCCGGCGCCGCTGCGGTCGTCGCCACCGACCAGGCGGACGTCGCCGCGGCCGTCCGCCGGCACACCGGCGGGGCCGGCGCCGACATCATCCTCGACCTCGTCATGGGCCCCGGCCAGCAGGATCTCGTGCAGGCGGCCCGCCCCGGCGGGACACTGGTCGCCGCGGGCTTCCTCGACCCCCGGCCAACGCCCTTCCCGGCCAGCGCGACGCTCACGATCTTCCGCTACCGGAGCTTCGAGCACACCCTTGACCCGGTCGTGGTGAAGCGCATGGCGGCCTTCCTGAACGCCGGCGTGCGCCTCGGCGCACTGCTGCCCGCCGTCGCCACCGTGTTCTCCCTTGACGACATCGCCGAGTCGCACCGCTACCTCGAGAAGGGACTGCACGCCGGCCAGAAGATCGTCGTCAGGGCCTAAGACCGGGGGCGCATGGGCCCTTCTTCTGGCACCGTTCACCTGCCGTCGCACCTGGACTGGTCGGGGAACGCGGTCTATGACCTCGATGCGCCGGGCAGGGTGGTTGATCTCTACCGTGCCGTGCTGATCGAGGCGGCCAGCCCGCAGGACCTGTACGCGTATCTGGATGAGTGGGTCCTGCGGCGGCTGTGGGCGCTGCTGTGGCTTCCGACCCAGCTCCGCCGGGCGTGGGAGCAGCGGTTCCCCGTGCTGGCGGAGATCAGCCACATCACCGCGACCGCGTAAGCGATGGAACCCCGGCACGAGAGTATCGCGCGGATCGCCCTCGCGGCAGGTGCACGGTACGGGCTGGCGCTGCCGGGCGGGTACGCGGTCTCCGCCCACGGGATGGGCGACCGGCCGAGCGGCGATGTCGACCTGTTCACCGGCTGGCAGCACCGCGGGGAGTTCCCTGAGCTGATTGCCGCCGTCGTCGCCGCGCTCGAGGATGCCGGGTACAAGGTGTCGGTGATCATGAGCGCCGAGACGTTCACCCGGCTGACCCTGACCAGCCTAGAAGGCGGCGCTGAGGAGAAGGTTGAGCTGGCCGTTGACTGGCGTGCCCATGAACCCGTTCAGCTTGCCCTCGGGCCCGTCCTGCATTCCGATGACGCCGTCGCGAACAAGGTCTGCGCTCTGTTCGGGCGCGCGCTGCCGCGCGACTTCCTGGATGTGGACGCCGCCGTCATGAGCGGCCGGTATACGCGGGACCAACTGCTGGAACTCGCCGCAGAGGCCGACCATGGTTTTGACCGGCTGCTGTTCGCCGAGGCGCTCGGGGCCCTGACGCAGATCACCGACGCCGCATTCGCCGAGTACCGGGCGGATCCGGGCCTGGTCTCTGATATGCGCCACCGTTTCGCCCGGTGGCGGCGTGAGCTCCTCGCGGCCGACGCCGGCTAGACCGGCTGCCGGTGCTGTCGGGGACGGGCTGATCTGGGAAATCGGCCGGCGAACCTGGCCGGGTTGAGCGCGACACGGACCGGCATCCGGGTCCGGCGCCGACACCCCGGGGGGCGAACCCTCGCTCACCGGTCTCACTCCAGCGCGTCGCTGGTGGGCAGCACCCGTTGCCCGAACGCGCCCGACATGAGGCTGCGGAGCGCCCGCGTCGAGCGCCGTTCGAAGAGCTCGACGCATAGGGGCCGAAGCCCCTCGCGGTGCCATTGCGGAAGCGAGAGCAGCCGGCCGCCGTGCTCGACGTGGTCGGGGAAGCAGTCGAAGATATCCCAGCTGTCCACCGCGGTCTCGCCGTCCCGCAGCAGCTCCGCGATCGCCCGGCGGGACGCTGCGGCCGCCTCCGCCGCCCGCAGCGCCCCGGCCGGGCCGGCCAGCAGCGTGTGGTCCCCGTTGAGCCGGAACCGCGGGCCGGCCGGCCCGGCCGATACGACGAGCGAGTGCGCATTGAGGTACTCATGAGCGACCTTCACCGCCAGCTGGACGGTTCCGCTACCCAGCATCGCCAGGTAGGCCGCGTAGGCGGCACGCCGCTCGGCGTCGGAATCGCCGACCACGCCGCTGGCCGCGATCCGCTCCTCCGGCGTGCCCGCGTCGGCCACGTCCTGCGCGTCACGGGCCGGCCCCGGCGCGGCGGTCCCCCCAGCCAGCGCCCGGGCCCGGGCGGCCGCCCGGTCGTAGTACCCGGGGCCGTGCAGCAGCGGCTGCCGCGCCACCGTCAGCGCGTCGAGGACGTCGCGGCCGGGATAGGACACGCCCGACGCGGCCAGCCACTCGATGTACCACTGGATCACCAGCGTCTTGTTAATGAGGTGCCCGGCGGCGAAGGAGTCCTGCAGGAAATGGTCGGCGTAGCCGGCCCAGGTCCGCGCCCGCAGTCGCAGGGCCTCCCGTTCGGTGCCGGTCTCAGCGGCTGAACGCGCGATGAGCTCCCGGGCCGCGTGGTGGAACGAGAGCCAGCGGTACCAGGAGAACGGGGCGAAGTGGCCGGAGTTGCGCGCCAGCACCGCCGAGTACCGTGTGGCCGGCTCGAACCCGTGCCGCCGGCCGAGCGCGCTCACCGCCGCTATCTCCGCGGTCTCGGCCAGCGGGCCGAGCAGCGGATAGCGCAGCGACCCCGGCAGCGGCCGGGGCAGCGCCGGCCACGGGCCGAGGACGCCCCGGACCCCGGCCGGCCGGGCCAGCTCGGCGATGCTCCAGCTCCGGACCGACTGGATCAGCGGCCCGACGAACGACAGCGGGGCGGACTCGATGTCTTCCGGGCGTCCCAGGTAGTCGGGGAGCACGTTCAGCTCCCCGAGGGTCACCACCAGGCCGCTGCCGCGCAGTCGCACCGGGTCAACCGCCGGGTGCGCGGCCCGCAGCCGTTTCTCGTCCGCCTGCCGGGGCGCCCGCCCGAGCTCGGCCAGTAGGTCGCGGTAACCGGCCACCGGCCCCGCGTCCCCGTCGGCCGCCGCCCGGACCAGCGCGGGATCGAGGTCCCCGAGCATCGAGTGCTCCCACGCCATGTACCGCTGCAGCACCGGCCGCCGGTCACCCCCGGCCCCAACCCCGGCCCCGAGGTCCGACGCCCCGAAGGTGACGCGACGCCCCGCGATCAGCGCGTCGGCGGCCCTGTCGGCGGCGCGCTCTTCCGCCGTCCCGGCCGGCAGCACCGTCAGCGCCGAATCAGCACCCGGACGAGCCGCTCCGACCAGGCCCGCACACTGCTGCGCCACGTGAGCGACCTCGTGCGCCAGCAGCCAGAGGCCGTCGCGGGTGTGCGGCCGGAATTCTCCGGCCGCGAAGTAGATGTCGGTCCCGACCGTGAACGCCCGCGCGCCGAGCGCCCGGCACGCTAGGTCGCCGTCGGCGCCCGCAGTGTCGGAATGGTGGACCCGGATCGAGTCGAAGTCGACCCCGTCGGCGAGGTAATGCGCGCGGAAAAGATCCGCCAGTTTCGGCACGTTTCCGACCCCCAGCCGCCGACGCCAGCGCTGCCCTACGCGACTCAAGATACTCGCGCGGTTTCCGTTATCGGCCGACGGTGCCGGGGTCTCCGGTACAGGTCGACTATCGAGGGGGACGCCGGTGACGGGTCGGGTCAGACGGTGGTATCGCATCGCGGCCGCCGCCACGGCCGTCGTCGCGGCGGCGGCGCTGGCGCTCGGCGCCTCCGGGCAGCTGTTCGCGCCGGGCGTCGCGCCGAGCACGACCAAGGCGGTGCTCGCGCAGGACGCGGGCGCCCAGAACCCCGGCACCCCGGCGCTGGCCGGGGGCGCGGCCGACGACCCGCCGTGCCGGTGCGCCCGGGCAAGGAGAACCGGTCGGCGCACCCGCACCCGTTCCTCGGCGCCGTGCCGGCCAGCACGGCCGAAGGCCGGAACCGCGGCCGTCGGCCGCCGGGGGAGCGGTTACCCGGCCGCCGGAGGTTCGCCCGCCCACGCCGCCTGCAGCAGCCGGACGACAACGCCGCGGGTGACCGGAACCGGGTGCGCGTAAGGGCTCGCCGCGACCTGCTCGGTCAAGCTCGTCCCCGAGCTCGAGCTTCTGCTCGATCATCATTCGGTCTCCCTCCTCGTCTTAAATGCGGCGGTGATCGGGCCGCAGGAGTCTCAGCGCGCCAGCAGCCTGGCCAGCGCCCGGCGGAGCTCGGCGGCCGGATCCGGCGCTGCGCCGCGGCTGCGCCAGCCGACGAAGCCGTCCGGACGGACGAGCGAGGCGCCGGCCGGGCCGATACCGTAGGCGTCCTCGATGCCGTCGGACGCGATCCCGGCCAGCGGCGCCATCACCGGCAGCCCGGCCCGGGCCGCTGCCGCTGCCGCCTCGTGCCAGCGCCGACCCGAATCCCCGGTCAGCAGGACGAAGCCCAGCCCGAACAGGTCGAGGGTGGACCGGCCAGGGGCGAGCTCCACGTGTGGTGCGCGGCTGCCCGGCTGCCCGAGCGCCTTGCGCGGGTGCCCGACCAGCGCGTCATCATCGGTCGGGTCGGGATCGGGCAGGATCGCGGCCGAGCGGTAGCGGTACCCGATCTCCATGCTGAACTCGTCCACCAGCTCCGGGACTTCGGCCGGCATCACCTCGGGCGTGACCCGGTGCAGCCACCGCGCGTGGGCCTGGTCGATCGTCAGCTCGCCAACCGGCCGACGCTCGGCGTCGTAGCTCTCAAGCAGCGCCCGTTCGGCCGTGCCGTGCACGACCAGCGCGAGCTTCCAGGCGAGATTGTGCGCGTCGTGAATGCCGGTGTTGCCGCCGAACCCCCCGTTGGGCGGCACCACGTGGGCCGCGTCGCCGGCCAGGAAGATCCGGCCCGCCTGGTAGCGCTCGGCCACGTCGGCGGTGGCCACCCACTCCGCGACGTCGTCGATCTGGACCGGGAAATCGGGCACCCCGATGGCGGCCTGGACAAGCCGGGCCGCCCGCTCGGTGGTGAGCTCCCGGGTGACGTCCAGGGTGGCAGCCGCGGTGGGATCGCCGAGCGTGTTGACGACGAGGAATCCCGACGTCCCGGTTCGCTCGAATCGGAAGAAGCCGCGCACGGCCGGGTTGGTTACGTAGATGACGCCGAGTTCGGTCCCGGCCAGGAACTCGCGGCAGTCGGCCCGGAAGTAGATCGTCGCGCTCCGGGAGAGCTGGCCATGTCCGCGCAGCCCGATCCCGAGCCGGCCGCGGACCGGGCTGCGGTTGCCGTCGGCGGCGACGACGTACCGGCTCCGAACCTCCTCGACCGCGCCGGTCGCGCCGTCTCTGATGGTGGCGGTGACGCCGTCGTCGTCCTGCTCCAGGGAAACGACCTCGGCGTTGTAGCGCAGCCTCGCCCCGAGGCCCTCGGCGCGATCGCGCAGCAGCGGCTCCAGCGCATCCTGGGCGACGAACATCCGGCGGGAGGGACTGAACTCGGCTACTCCCTCATTGAGGTTGGCGATGAAGGCCGCGATCTCGCCTTCGCGCAGGGTGCGGACCTCGTTGACGCCGCCGTTAGGGAAGTACCGCTCGGCCGAGAGCCGCTCCAGCGGCAGCTCGAGCCCGACCGAGCGCATCAGCTCGAGCGTGCGCAGGTGCAGGTGTCCCGCCCGGGGGTGGATGGCGGTGCCTGGGTGGCGCTCGACCGTCAGGACGTCAACGCCCTGCTGGGCGAGGAACAGCGCCGCCGACAGTCCGACCAGGCTGCCGCCGACGACCAGAACGGGTACCTCGCTCGTGATTTTGCTGTGCGTCACAGCACCAACGATCCGACTGCCAACGATATTTGCCAAGCTGGTGGTGTCAATGAGATGTATTGATCGGCGTTATTGTTACAGCTCATGAACCTGGGAAGCGTCGACCTCAACCTGCTCGTTGCGCTCGACGCCTTGCTCGCCGAGCGGAACGTCACCCGCGCCGCCACCCGGGTCGGGCTCAGCCAACCCGGCATGAGCAGCGCGCTGGCCCGGCTGCGGAAGCTGTTCGACGACCCGCTGCTCGTTCGCGAGGGAACGGCGCTGGTGGCGACGTCACGCGCGGAAGCGCTCGTGCAGCCGGTCCGGGAGGCGCTCGACATCATCCAGCGCGCCCTGGACTCGCGGGTCGGCTTCGACCCTGGTGCCGACGAGTGCACGGTCACGGTCGGCTGTTCCGACTACAGCGTGCTGCTGCTGATCGGACCGCTGGTCCGCCGCCTGTCGGCGGAGGCGCCCGGCGTTACGATCCAGATCAGGCCCCGCTCGGCCGATCCCGCGCGGATGCTCCGCGACGGCGAGGCCGACCTCGTCATCGAGCCGACCGAGATCATGGAGGGCGCCTCGCTGGCCTCGCAGCGGCTGTTCGCCGATCGGTGGCTGTGCTGCGTCTGGGCGGGCAACAGCCAGGTCGGTGACGCGCTCAGCCTGCAGACGTACCTGCAGCTCGGCCACGTCGTGTACTCGACCGCGGCGCACCTGCCCGGCGCCACCGTCGACACCTACCTGGCCCGGGCCGGGCTGCCGCGGCGGGTCGAGTTCATCGTGCAGAGCTTCCTGCTCGCGCCGACGCTGCTGCAGGGAACCGATCTGATCACGATGGTGCTCGAACGGGCGGTGCCGCTGCTTCGGCGCACGGCGGACATCCGCGTGCTGGAGCCACCGCTGTCGATCCCGCCGCTCATCCAGGCGCTGTGGTGGAGTCCGCACCGGACCACGGACCCGGCGCTGGCGTGGGTCCGGGCGAAGATCGGTGAGATCGCCGCCGACCTGAGCGCTCATGGCACCGGATCCTGGCCGCTCTTACACGCGTGTGAGCTTTGACAATAGCTGAGGGCAATGCCATCTATTGGCATCAGCAGCTTGGCAAATGTACTCCGTGGTCTGATCGTTAGTGCCGTGACAGACAGCACAGCCGCCGGCAGGGTGGCATTGGTGACCGGGGCCAGCAGCGGAATCGGGGCGGCAACCGCGCGCCTGCTGGCCGCGCGCGGGACTGCGAGTGGTGGTCAACTACCTCCGTAGCCGCGAGGCGGCCGAGGCGGTCGTGGCCGACATCGGGGCGGCCGGCGGCCAGGCCATGGCCATCCAGGCCGACGTGCGCGACGCGGCCGCGGTCGGGGCCATGGTCGAGCGCGTCGCAGCGGCCTGGGGCGGCGTCGACGTGCTGGTGGGGAACGCGCTCACGCCCTACGCGATCAAGCCGTTCGCGGACATGACCTGGGAAGAGCTCGGCGGCAAGCTCGACGACGAGATGCGGGCCGCGTTCGTGATGACCAAGGCCGTGCTCCCCGCCATGACCGAGCAGGGCTGGGGACGGCTCATCTACCTCAGCGCCGTCCTCAGCCGCCAGCCCCGGCCGGGCTTCATCACGCTGGGCACCTCCAAGGCCGCGCTGGTGCAGTTCGCCCGGTTCCTCGCCCAGGAACTGGGCCCCCGGGGCATCACGGTTAACGTCGTCGAGCCCGGCCCGGTGTCCGATACCGGCATCTCGCACGTGCTCAACGAGGAGCTCAGGCAGCGGCAGATCGCCGCCACCCCGCTGGGCCGCCTGGCCCGCCCGGGAGACGTCGCTGAGGTGATCGCCTTCTACGCCAGCGAGGGCAACGCCTTCATCACCGGTACCACCGCCGCGGTCAACGGCGGAATGTCCATGTACTAAGGAGAGAAGCTCATGCACTCCATTGATCTTGCCTACGTCGGGCGGGGCCTGCACGAGGAGCTGGTCGCCTACATCGCCGACCAGGAGGACTTCTACGCCGACGAGGGCGTGCGCGTCGCGCTGCGCGACGGGTGCGACTGGGACGTGGAGCGGCTCCGCCGTGGCGCCTGCATCGGCCTCGGCCGCGCCCTGCTGTCCCGGTTGACCGGCGGCATCCCCTGGGTCGGGCTCACCGTCAACACCCACCGGCCGCTGTTCTGGTTCCTCGCCCGCCGCGACGTGACCTCGCTGTCGGATCTGGCCGGACGGCGGCTGGCGGTGCACCCCGGGCACACCGCGCCCGGCTGCTTCGCCCGCATCGTGCTGCGGCAGGCCGGCCTGGACCCGGACCGCGACGTCAACCTCGTCGTCCAGTCGCCCGGCGACTACGGCCTGTACCTGCGCCAGTTGCGCGACGGCGAGATCGACGCCGCCTACGTCGGCAGCACGATGGCCCCGGAGGCGCTCGCGGCCGAGTACGGCTGGCGAATGCTGGCCTGGGTCGGCGACCATTTCCGGATCCCCACCGTGGGGGTGGCGATCGACCCCACCTACACCCAGCCGGACGACCCCGCCGTCCAGGCCGTCGTGCGCGCCCACCGGCGCGCCCTGCAGGTGATCCAGAACGATCCCGACACCACCGTGCGGCACATGCGGGCGTTCCACGGCCAGCACACCGCCGACGAGGCCCGGGCCCATTACAAGGCGTTCATCGCGCCGCACTACACCACCGACGGCCAGGCCGACCTCGCCATCGGGGCCGCCGCCATCCCCGCGGTCGCAGCCGAACTCGGCGTGCCCGTCACCGTCACGGCCGCCGATTTCTACCGCACCGCACGCTGACAATCATGCGTTCGGTGGCGATCGGCACCTTCGACGGCGTCCATCTGGGCCACGCGCGGGTGATCGCCGGCTGCGACACCGTGCTGACCTTCGATCCGCATCCGCGAGCGGTGCTCGCCCCCGGCGGCGTCCCGCGCCTGCTGACCGACGCGGCGGGCAAGCGCCGCCGGATCGCCGACCTGGGCGTGCGGGAGATCGTGGTCATCGCGTTCGACCGCGAATGGGCGGCCCTGGACGCCGCGACGTTCGTTGATGAGCTGATCGTCCGGCGGCTCGGTGCGGTTTCGGTGTCCGTCGGAGCCGATTTCCGGTTCGGCGCGCGGGCCGCGGGCGATGCCGGCGCGCTCGCGCAGGATCGGCGGTTCGTCACCACCGTGGCGCCGATGGCGACGATCGAGGGGGACGTGGTCTCGTCATCGCGGATCCGGGATCTCCTCGCCGCCGGTGACGTCGAGGCAGCCAGACGGCTGCTCGGCCGTCCGCACACGCTGCCCGCCCGAGCGCTGTCGAACGGCCGCCTGAAGGTCAACTCCGCGCTGGCGATCCCGCGCCCCGGCCGCTACGCGGCGACCGTCGACGGCACGACCGCCTGCCTGACCGTGTCCGGTGACGGGGTGATCGAGCTGGGGCGGCGATCGTCGGCCAGATCGGCCGAGGTGTCGTTCCTGAGCAGGATCTGACGGATGGGGGCGCATTCGGTGGCACCGTTGGAAGCGAGCGCATCGCCGCGGCCAGGTCCGCGCGCCGTCATCCGCAGGAAGCTGGCGCCGCCGGTTCTCGGCGGCCGCATGGTCGAGCGCGACCGGGTGACCAGCCGGATTCGATCGCACCTACGGCACGGCAACGTGCTCGCCGTCTACGCCGCCGCCGGGTCGGGTAAGACCACCGCCGTCGCGATGGCCCTGCGGGACCTCGGCCGGCCGGTGGCCTGGCTGTCGCTCGACGGCACCGAATCGGCCGCCGGGCGCCTGCTGCTCTATATCGAGGCGGCGGTAACGCCGCACGCGCCCGAGGCGAGCGCGGTGGCGACCGAGGCGCTGGCGGCCGGGATCTTGATCGGGGAGGCGACCGGCCTGCTGGCCGAGAGCCTCCACGGCACCGGATTGGTGCTGGTCTGCGACAACGCCGAGCGGATCATCGACAGTGAGCAGGCGCTCACGGTGCTGTCGGCGCTCACCCGCTATGCCCCGGCGGACGTCGGGATCGTCCTCATTTCCCGGACCGCCCTGCCGCTCGACACCGGCTCGACCGGCGAGCTGAACCGAGTCGCCGAGCTGACCGGCCCTGAGCTCGTCCTCGACCTCAGGGAGGCCGCGGAGGCGGCCCGGCTATCCGGCCGGCCGACCGCGGACGCGGCGGAGACGCTGCGCGTTACCGGCGGCTGGGTGGCGGGGGTGCTGTTCGCCGACGGCGCGGCCGCCGATGCGCCGTTCCGGCTCCGCGACTACCTCACCGCGCACGTCCTGTCCGGGCTGCCCGAACCGGAGCGCCGATTCCTGATCGGCACCAGCCTGCTTGACGAGGTGACCGTCGACGACGCGCTCACGCTCGGCCTCGAGGACGCGCCTCGGATCATGGCGTCGTTGCGACGCCGGCACCTCCCCGCGACCTGGCCCGACGACCGGACGCTGATTATCAGCCCCCAGCTCCGTGACCATCTGCAGACGCTGCTGGCGGAGGAGGACCCGGCTGAGGTGAAGCGGCTGCGCCTGCGGCACGCCCGGCTGCTGGTCCGTCGGGGCGAGCAGGAAGAGGCCGTGCACGCCTTTCTCGGCGTCGGCGCGGTCGACGAGGCGTGGGCACAGGCGGCCGAGGTGCTCCCGCAGCTAATTGAGCGGATGGACTTCGGGCCGGCCGCGCAGTGGCTCGACCAGCTGCAGACGTCCGCGCGCTCGCTGAGCCCGCGGATCGGCGCGATCGTGCTGCGGGTCGCCTTCGCCCTCGAACAGGCCGGGCGGGGCGTCGACCTGTTCGTTCGGCACGGTCATCGCTGGGCGGCCGAGCTGGCGGCCGACGACCCGGACGGCTCTGGCGAGGCCCTGGTGCTGTTGACCTGGTGCCTCTGGCACGCGGGGCGGACGGCCGACGCCGAGCAGGTGGCCGACCTGCTGCCGCCGGGGCGGCCCCGGGACATCGCCTTCACCATGATCGCGCTCAGCCGCGATGAGCAGCCACCTGCCTTCCCGGTGTTCGCGACGAACCACCCGGGACCGCTCGACGGGCTGCTGATGCGGTTGGCATTCCTGCGCGGGCGGCTGGCCGGGCTCGACGATCCGGGCGGTGACGGCCCGTGGCGCCGAATACTCGGCGTCCCCTGGGTCATCGCCGGGCTGCGCGCCACCGGGCGGATCGAGCAGGCGATGGCGCTCTACGAGGCGCACCGGGCGGATGCGCAGCCGCTGTGGCTGAACTCGCTCGACGCGGTGGAGCTCATGCTCGACCTGGGTCGCGGTGAGGACGCGTGGCGGGCGCTGCGGCACAGCCGCGAGCTGGTGGCGACGACCGGATCGCAGATCTACCGAGTTCAGCTGCAGCTGATGGAGGCGAAGGTATGCCTGCGCCTGCATCATGACCCGGAGGCCGCGCATCGCGCCCTGGACGAGGCCGAGGCGAGCGGGGCGGGCAGGCACGCCTTCACCCGCGAGCTCGCCTGGCTCTGGCGGGGGCTCGCGTTCCTGCTCCGGCACCGCGACACCGAAGCCCGCGACGTGCTGCATCGGTGCGTGCAGAGCATGCGCCAGGCCGACCGGATGCTCGAGATCCCCACCGCCGCCTGCTATCTGGCCGAAGCTCACTGGCGGCTCGGTGAGGAGGACGCCTCGGACGAGTCGGCGGCGCTGGCGATCAGCGTGGCGCAGCAGCGGGGCTCGTTCCATCTGCTGGTCACCGCGCTGTCGGACGTACCCGCGGTGGCGCTGCGCGGCGCCGATACCGAATCGAGCCCGCTGTCGCCGTGGCGCGAGCTGACCGCGTCGCTTGCCAATGACCGTCGCATCACCGCCGCCGGCCGGATCCCGCGGCTGATGCTCGAGGATCTCGGCCAGCCGGAGCTGCGGCTGGACGGGGAGACCGTGACGCCCCGGCTGCGCAAGAGCGTCGAGCTGCTCGCGTACCTCCTGGCGAGCCCCGATCATGAGGCGAGCCGGGCGCAGCTGCTGGCGGCGCTGTTCGACTCGGACAACGAATCGGCCGTCCGCAGCTATCTGCGGCAGGCGCTGTACCGCCTTCGTGAGGTGCTGCCGGACGACCTGACGCCCGCCCTGCGCGGGGACCGGTTCTGCCTTTCCGGGCCGGGGCTCGTCAGCAGCAGCGCGACCGAGGTGCTGGCGGCGTTCGCGCAGGCGGGCCACCAGGACGGGGAGGCGCGGGCGGACACGTTGACGGCGGCGCTGGCCCGGACCGAGCGCGGGCCCTACCTCCACGGCCTGGCCGGCGACTGGGTGGAGGCCAGGCGGGCCGAGCTCGACGAGCGGGTCCTGCACGCGCGGCTGGACCTGGCCAAGGTCGCGTCCCGGCTCGGCCGGTACCGGGAGGCGATCGTCAACGCCGACGCCGTGCTGCGCCTCGATCCCTACCGGGAGCAGGCGTGGCTGCTGCGGATCACCCTCGCCCAGGCCAGCGGCAACGATGATCAGGTGCTCGCGCTCTACCAGCGCTACGTGGCGACCATGCGCGAGCTCGCCGTCCCGCCCTCGGCCCAGGTGCACTTGCTGGTGACGCGGCTGCGGGCGTGACCGCGACGATTTCCCAGCCGGTAACGGGGCCCGTGGCACAGTGGCCGCAGATCCGATCGTCATCGGCGCGCTCTCCTGGAGGTAGTGATGGACGGCCCGAAGCTTCTTCCCGTGCCGGCTGACCCGGCGGATGTCGGCCCGCGGTTCCGTCAGGCCATCTCCCGGTTCACCACCGGGGTCGCCGTGATCACCACCCGGACGGCGGACGGCCCGGCCGGCATGACCGCGAGCGCGGTCGCCTCGCTGTCGATGGATCCGCTGCAGCTGCTCGTCTGCATCGGGTCCAAGCTCCCCACCTGCCAGGCGATCGTCGAGTCGGGGCATTTCGCGGTCAATGTTCTCGGCGAGGGCCAGCAGCACCTCGCGACCCGCTTTGCGACCCGCCGGAGGGACAAGTTCGCCGGCGTCGCGCTGCGCGCCGACAGCGGCACCCCGGTTCTCGTCGACGCGATCGCGCACTTCGTCTGCGCCGTCGGCGGGACGCTGCCGGGCGGCGACCACACGATCGTCGTCGGCTCCGTGCTCAGCTGCGATCACGTCCCCGGCACGAGCCCGCTGGTGTACTTCGCGAGCTCGTTCGGCCGCCTTTGCGACCCGGCCGCCCACGCCAGGGACGCCTTCGACTGGCAGTTCGCGTCGGCGATGTGACCGCCCTGCGCGCTCAATCGGCGGTCGTCGTCCGGACGCGGCTGCGGCCTCCGGTCGCGCACCCGGACGACGTGCGCCGGGCGCGGCTGCTGGCCCGGCTCGACGCGGTCCGCGAGCCGGTGATCGTGGTGGCCGCGCCTCGCGGCGCCGGGAAGACGGTCCTGCTGGCGCAGTGGGTGACACCGTGGGCCGACCGCGGGCGCTGCGCGTGGGTCAGCCTGAGCGGTCACGACGACTCCCCGGCGGGCGTCTGGTCGGCGATGCTCGAATCGGCCCGGGCCTGTTGCGCCGGCGTCCCGTCCGCCCCGGCGGCGCTGCTCGACGACCAGACGACGCTGTTCACCGAGATCATCCCCGAACTGCTCAACGCGCTGGCCTCGGGGGGCCCGCTGGTTCTGGTGCTCGACCGGCTGGACGCCGTCGACCACCCGACGACCAGGGCGACGCTCCATGAGTTCGTCCGTCGGATCCCGGACTCCGTCCGGGTCGTGCTGTCGACGGCTCGGCCGCCGAACGGTCCCGTCGCCGCCCTGCGCGCGGCCGCGCGGCTGGCCGAGTTCGACGAGGACGACCTCCGGTTCGACCTGGCCGAGACGCGGCGGCTCCTCGCCGCCACCGCCCGTCGCCCGGTCGGGGCGGCCGAGGCGTCAGCGGTGCGGGATGAGTTCGACGGCTGGGCGACGGGTGTGCGGCTGGCAGGCCTGGCCCTGCGCAGCCAGCCCGCCGGCGCCCGGCTGTCGCATCCGCTCCGTTCGGTCGAGGACTTCTTCCGGGCCGAGGTGCTCGAATGCGTCACCTCCCGGCAACGCCGGCTGCTCCTGCACAGCAGCGTGCTCGATGAGCTGACGGCCGATCGCTGCGCCGAGGTGACCGGGATCGGTGACGCGGGCGAGACACTGGCCGCGCTGGCCGCGTCGTCGCTGCTGCTCCGGCGGGCGGGGTCGGGCCTGCGCTGTCATCCGGTGCTGCGGCAGGTGCTCGGCTCGGTACTGTCGGCCGAGCAACCCGGCCTGGTGCCCGGACTGCACGCACGAGCGGCGGAACGCCTGCGCCGAGAGGGCGAGCCGGACGTCGCCTACGAGCATGCCCGCCTGGCCGGGCTGCCCAAGATCGCGCTGCGGGCGGCCGTCGAGGCCTGGCCCGCGACCCACCCGCGGACCCTGCTCGCACGGATCGACCGGCTGCCGGCGGCCGCCGCCGGAGGCGACGCGACCGCCGCCGCCGTCGCCGCAGCCGCCGAACTGGCCTGCGGCAACCCCAGCCGCGCAGCCGCCCGCCTCACAGCCGCCGCCGCAGCCGCCGACCCCGCGGCGCTCGCAGGCGAAGACGACCGCCCGGCGCTGGCGGTCCGGGCGTGGCTGGCACTACAGCGCGGCGACCTCGCCGCGGCCCAGCGCGACGCCACGTCCGCAATCGGTCCCAGCCGGCCGGACGGTCCCAGCCGGCCGGAGGAGGCCAGGCGGTGGTGGCTGGCCCTGGCCGACGCCGCCCTCGGCGCCGCCCACGTATGGGACGGGCGGGCGGCCGACGCCGCCGGCCGGCTCGCGGCGGCCGCGACGCAAGCAGCCGGGATCGGCTACCAGGACGTCGCCGTCCGGGCGCTGGACGGGGGCACCGCCGCGCTGCTGCTGACCGGCCAGCCCGCGGCGGCGTTCCGGTCGGCCTCGGAGGCGGTCGCGTTGCACGAACGGGAGCCAGCGCGGTCCCCGGCTCCCGTCATCGCCCGCGCCTACCTGGCGGCGACGTCAGACGCGGGCCACGCGGCCATTCCGTGGACCGCGGGCGACGACGCCGAACCCCCCGCCCCGCACGCCGAGGCGTTCGCGTGCCTCCTCCTGGCCGGTTCCTTCAGCGCCCGGGGGGACGCTCAGCGGGCGCGGCGTGCCCGTGCGCAGGCCCGCGGCGCGCTCGCCGGGCTGCCCTCCGGCCCGACCTTGGCGGCGTTGTTCGAGGAGCAGGGGTCCGGCGGAATTCTCGATCTCTGGCCGACCGCGCTGTCCGACCGGGAACGCGCGGTGCTGCGTGCCCTGTCCGGGCCGCTTACCCTGCGAGAGATCGCGGCCGAGCTGCACGTTTCCCATAACACGGTGAAAACGCAGGTCCGGTCGGTGTTCCGCAAGCTCGGCGCGCACGACCGGGCCGACGCCGTCGCCCGCGCTGCGGCCGTTTCCGCCGCCGGCCAGGCGGGGCCGCCGGGTGGAGAGCCACCCGGCGGCCCCGGGCCGCTCGCTGTCGCCGGTGAGGCGACGCGGAACGGTCAGCCGGTTCGCGCGTCCTGCCGGCGGGCGTAGACCGCCTGGTCGGTGTAGCCCGTGGGCGACGCGTCCTCGATGGCCGGCTCGATGCCGCAGATCTTGCGCGCGAGGTCGGTCATCGGCCCCGTGGGCGACATCTCGGCCCGGGCCATGGTCAGCATCCGGACCGCCAGCAGCGGGGTCCCGTTGAAGTTCTCGAACACGGTGATCCGGTCGCCCCAGTCCGACAGGAACATGTCCCGGATGACCCGGCTGATCTTGAGCCGGTCGTGCGGCCGGCCGACCGGGCCGGTCTGCAGCGGCTCGAGCCACCGGCGCAGCTCGGGCTGGTTCCACTGCTGCTCGGTCGGGAAGATCAGCGCCGACCGTCCGGCCAGGTCGATCAGCTCGTTGACCATCCGCGGCACGTGCTCGATGTAATGCGCCCGGCCGAAGTCGAACAGCAGCACGCTCGGCTTGTACAGGCCGCCCGGAGTGGTGAACCCGTCCTCCTCGCAGGCGATCACGTGGGCGCGCATCGTCTGGTGGAAGCCCACCAGCTGCGCCAGCCGGGCCTGCACCGGTGGCAGCTGATAGGTGCCCACGTGCTCGGTGATCAGCAGCGCCAGGCCGAGCATCACCTCGGCCCGCACCTGCTGGCGAACGAGCGCCTGGTAGTGCAGCCAGTCGAAGACGCGCTGCGGGTACAGCGAGGCGTGCTTCGGGTTGCCGATGTGGAAGACCCGGTTCCACGGGATGAACACGTCGTCGAACAGGATCACGGTGTCAAGCTCGTCGCCCTTGGCGGCCAGCGGGTGCTCCTCGTGCTGCCCTTCCTTCACCGTGCTTTCCCGGCAGACCATGGTGACGCCGGGGGCGTTGACCGGGACGGCGCCGAAGATGATCTGCTCGCTGGGGATGCCCGGCCGGAAGAACACGCCGATGTGGATGAAGTCGGCGAACGGCGCGCCGGTCGCGATCGCCTTCACCCCGCGCACGACGATGCCGTCCTCCCGCGTCTGCACGACTCGCAGGGCGGGCGACTCGGCCTGCGCCGACTCCCGGGACCGGTCCGCCTGCGGGTCGACGAAGGCCGGCGCGGCGTTCAGGTCGCCCGCGACCATCAGGTCCCAGAACTGGAGGATCCCCGCCGTGAGGTCGCGTCCCCCGGTGCCGAGCGCCTGCTCGCTCCACGGCTCAGGATCGTCCACGTAGGTGAGCAGCGGGTAGTTGTTGACGTCCGGCGTTCGCGGCGCCGCCCCGCCGTCGAGCTCGCGGATCACCGTCTCCAGGTAACGGCGCTTGCGCCGCAGCTCGTCCTTGTTCGCGTGCCGGAACCACATCATCGAGCGCCGCTCCCCGTCGTCGTCGACGAAGGTCATGACGTCGGTCAGGTCGGGCCGGTGGTGCAGGTCGTAGAAGTCAGCGATGCGCTGGGCGTAGTCGCGGGTCTTCGGATGGGTGGCGATGTTGTCGATCTTCTCGTCGCCGACCCACACCACGCGGCCGTCGTCGAGCGTTTCCAGGTATTGCTTGCCCGTTCGCAGCACAGGTCGTCCTCTCGGGTCAGTGGCGCCCGGTGCGCCGGTACCGACCATGGCAAGGAACGGGGTGAGCCGAGCCCGATCGGGCCGGGTGAACCTGGATTCACAGGCGGTTTCGCGTTGGTTAACGCCCCCGTGGCTAGCCTCCTCACGCGAGCGAGACCCACGGCTCGTCGGGAGGAGCGCAAGGGATGAAGCTGTCACTTCAGGCAGGCCGCTGCGAAGGTTACGGGCTCTGCGAAGAGGCGGGCCCCCGCGTGTACCGGCTGCCCGAGACCGGCAACGAAGACGTCGAGCTGCTCTTCACCGACGTCCCGCCGGAACTCGAGGACGACGCCTCGGCCGGCGCCCGGGTCTGTCCCGTCGCCGCGATCCTGCTGAGCCGGTGAGCCGCTCCCACCTGGTGGTGGTCGGCGCGTCGATCGCCGGGGTCACCGCGGCCGAGTCCGCGCGGATCGCCGGGTTCGACGGGCGGATCACCCTCGTCGGCGCCGAAGCCCATCCGCCCTACACCAGGCCCGCCCTGTCGAAGGCGCTGCTGCGCGGACATCAGTCGGCCGAGACCGTCCGGCTCCCGCCGATCGACGCCGAGGCCGAGACTCGACCCGGTGTCACCGCCACCGCCCTGGACGCCGAGCGCCGACGCGTCGGCCTGTCGGACGGCGACTGGCTCGAGTACTCGGAGCTGGTGATCGCGACCGGCGCGCGGGCCCGGACCCTCGGCGACCTGACCGGGGCGCCGGACAACAGCCCCTGCGCCGAGCGCACGCTGCGGTCCCTCGATGACGCGGTCGCGCTCCGCCAGTCCCTGCGCTCGGCCACCTCCGTGCTCATCATCGGCGGCGGCTTCGTCGGAACCGAGGTCGCCTCGGCCTGCGTCGAGGCCGGGCTCAGAACCGAGGTGCTCACGCTCGGGTCGAGGCTGGTGCCGCAGCTCGGCGACGACCTGGCCGAGCTCGTGACCCGGCGCGCCCTCGCGGCCGGACTGCGGCTGACCCGGGTGGACGGGCCGGTGGCGGTGCCACCCGGGCAGCACGAGCTGCGCGTGGTGCGCAGCTCGGCCGGCCGCCGGGAGGCCGACATCGTGCTGACCGCGGTCGGTGACGATCCCAACCTTGAGTGGCTCGCGGATACGGCGATCGAACGTGACCGCGGGATTGTCGTCGACCAGCACTGCGCCGCCGCGCCGCACATCTTCGCCGTCGGTGACGTGGCCCGGATGAGGACCAGGCAGGGGATCGCCAACCGGACGCCGTTCTGGAACGCGGCCATCGACCAGGCGCGGGTGGCCGGGGAAGCCGTGGCGCGGGGACGCGCGGCGACGCCATACCAGCCTCGGCCGTACTTCTGGACCGAGGCGTTCGGGCTCGCGATCACCATCGCCGGCCCGATTCCGGCGGCCGGCCGGATCGAGACGCTGGCGGGCGATCTCGCCGCCGGGGCGGGCTTGTTCCGCTGGAACGGCGGTCAGGGCGCCACCGTGGCCGCGGTCAACCATCGGCTGCCGATCCGGAAGCTCCGGGCCCTCACGTCATCGCTCGCATAGCAACGAAAGGATCAGCAATGACCAGACCCCTCGAAACGGCAATCCCGCACAGCGACATCGATCTGTTCTCCGATGAAGCCCTCACGAACCCGTACCCGCTGTACAAGCGCCTGCGCGACCTCGCGCCGATCGTCTACCTCGACAAGCTCGGCATGTTCGCGCTGACCCGCTACGAGCAGGTGCGGGCGGCGCTTGACGACTGGGAGACGTTCTCGTCGTCGGACGGGGTCGGGCTCAACCACCCGGTCAACCAGGCGATGGCGGGGACGATCATCAACTCCGACCCGCCCCACCACACGAAGCTGCGGACCGTCATCTCCTCCCGGATGGCGCCGCGGGCGCTGAACGACATGCGGGCGGGCATCGACCGCAAGGCCGACGAGTTCATCGAGCGCCTCCTGGTGCGGACCGAGTTCGATGCGATGACCGACCTCGCCCGCGTGTTCCCGGTCACCGCCGTCCTTGACGCGCTCGGGTTCCCGCTCGAAGGGCGCGACAAGCTGCTGCACTGGGGCGGCGCCACCTTCAACGCGATGGGCCCCGCCAACCCCCGAGGCGCGGCCGCCTTCCCCGAAGCGGCCGAGATGTTCACCTGGCTGGCCGAGAAGTGCACGGCCGATGCCATGATTCCCGGCGGGTTCGCCACCTCCATTCACGAGGCCGCCGCGCGGGGCGACATCCCGGTCGAGTCCGTCGAGCATCTCCTGGCCGCCTACGCCATCCCGTCGCTGGACACCACCGTCAGCGCCATCGGCAGCTCGATCTGGCTGTTCGCGCAGCACCCGGACCAGTGGGACCTCGTCCGGGCGGACCCGAGCCTGATCCCGTGCGCCTTCGCCGAGGCCATCCGCCTCGAATCGCCGGTGCCCTGGTTCGGCCGCACCACCAGGCGGGCGTATTCGGCCGGCGGGCTGTCGATCGAGCCCGGCCGTCGAGTGCTGGTGTCGTACGCTTCGTCGAACCGCGACGAGCGCAAGTACGCCGATCCCGATCGGTTCGACGTCACCCGTGACAACGCCGATCACATCGCCTTCGGGTACGGCATCCACAGCTGCCCCGGTCAGGGCCTGGCCAAGTTCGAGGGGTTCGCGATCATCGAGGCGCTGGCCCGGCGGGTCGAGCGGTTCGAGATCATCGGCCAGCCGAGGCTCGCGCTCAACAACATGACGCGCTCACTGGGCTCGCTGCCGGTCCGGGTCAGGCTCGCCGGCTAGCTCCCCCTCGAGCTGCAGGTTGGGCACCAGCGGCGCCAGCCACCGCGGCAGCCACCAGGCGCGGGCGCCAAGCAGCGACATGATCGCGGGCACGAGGATCATCCGCACCAGGGACGCGTCGATCAGCACCGCGAACGCCATCCCGAGGGCGAGCATCTTCACCGTCGGGTTGGGATTGATCACGAAGCTGGTGAAGACGACGATCATGATGAGGGCCGCCGTCGTGATCACCCGGGCGGTCGCGCCGATCCCGATCGCCACGCTGCGGTGCGCGTCGCCGGTCGCCAGCCAGGCCTCGTGCACCCGCGACAGCAGGAAGACCTCGTAGTCCATCGACAGACCGAACACGATGCAGAACACCAGCATCGGCACGTAGGCCGGGATCGGCAGCGTCGACTGCAGGCCGATCGCTCCCTTCCCCCACCCCCACTGGAAGATCGCGACGATCACGCCGTACGCCGCGCCGATCGACAAGATGTTGAGGACGGCGGCCTTGACGGCGATCACGATCGACCGGAACGCCGCCGTCAGCAGCAGGAACGAGATCGCGACAACGGCGATGATCAGCCACAGCAGGCGGCTGGTGATCTTGTTGGTGAAGTCGACCGCGCCCGCCGTCGTGCCGGTGACGTAGCTGGTCGCGTGCTCCTTCGGCAGCACGTCGGTCCGCAGCGTGTCGACCAGGGCGGTGGTCTGGGTGGCCTGCGGCCGGGTGGTCGGGATGACGTTGAACACGGCGGTGGTGCCGGAGGAATTGATCGACGCCGGGGTGACCGACGCGACGCCCGCCGTCTTGCTGATGTCGGACTGCATGGTCGACAGCAGCGAGCTGTTGGCCGAGCTCGACTGGTTCGGCAGCTTGACAACGACGGTCAGCGGCCCGTTCACGCCGACCCCGAACCCCTGCGAGATCAGGTCGTAGGCCTGCCGGTTGCTCTGCGAGGTGGGGTTGGTCCCGTTGTCCGGCTGGCCCAGCGTGATCGAGAACAGCGGAATCGCCAGCACCACGAGCACGGCCACGCTCAGCACCGCCCACGGCCACGGCCGGTCGCTCACCATCCGCCCCCACCGGGCGAACGCGCTGCGCTCGTGCTGCTGCTGGGTGACGGCGGCGGTCTGCGCGGCCTGCTGGCGGGCGCTCAGCCCGGCCTTGTGGGCGCGGACCCGGGCGGTCAGCGCCCGGATCGTCTGCCGGGCCAGCCCCATCAGCGCCGGCAGCAGCGTCAGGGCCGAGATCATCGTGACCACGACGACGATCGCGGCCGCGAGGCCGAGCGACCCGACGAAGCCGACCCCGGAGATGTACAGGCCGAGCACGGAGACGGCGACGGTGCTGCCCGCGATCACGATCGCGGCGCCCGACGTGCCCGCGGCGCGCCGGATCGACGCGACGACCCCCATCCCGTTGTCCAGCTGCTCCCGGTGCCGGGCGACCAGGAAGAGCCCGTAGTCGACCGCGACCCCGAGTCCGAGCAGGGTGGCGATGGTCGGCCCGGTGGTCGGGAACGTGACCAGCCGCGCGATCAGCGCGAGCAGGGAGAGCCCGGTGACCACGCTGAAGATCGCCGCCAGCAGCGGAATGCCGGCCGCGATGAGCGAGCCGAACATGATCAGCAGCAGCACCAGGGCGCACCCCAGCCCGATGACCTCGGACGTGAGGTCCTTGGTCTGCTGCCCGATCTGGCCCGCCCCGGCCCCGTACGCCACCTGCAGGCCCGCCTTGGTCGCGGGCGCGGTCGCGTTGTTCAGCTCGTCCAGGTAGCTGACGTCGAGCGAGCTCGGGTTCACGCTCCAGGAGACGCTGGCGTACGCGATCGTGCCGTCCGTGGACACCAGGCCGCTGTTGGATGAGGCGAACGGGCTGACTGCCTTGATCACGTCGGGCAGTTTGGACACGTTGGTGACCGACTGGTTGACGGCCGACTGCTGCGCCGCGATCGTGCCGCTGTTGGCGTGGAAGACGATCTGCCCGCCGTATCCGCCCTGCTGCGGAAAGGTGCTGTTCAGCACGTTGAGGCCGGTCGCGGAGTTGCTGCCGGAGATCGTGTAGTTGTTGACGTACTCCCCGCCGAAGGCGCGGGACAGGCCCAGCGCTCCGCCGAGGACGATGACCCAGGCGACGATGAAGATCCAGTGTTTCTTGGCTGCCAGCCCTGCGAGCCTTTCGAGCAGCAGGTTCACCACAGTCCTCCTCTGGCTGCGATTAGCTTTCGAGGGCGCACAGCCAGACGAGGATCAGGCCGGAAGGCCGGTCACGGCATCATCCCCGGCGGGTGATGTTCACCGGCCGCTCGGTCTGAGGCCGTCCATGAGCAGGTTCAGCAGCCGGTCGGCCTGCGGGCGCTGTCCGGGCTTCCCGGCCACGGTGAAGATGCCGAGCAGGCTGGCGGCGACGTCCTCGGCGGTGACGTCGGCGCGGAGGTCGCCCGCCGCCCGGCCGGCCTCGAGGATGCTGGTGATGACGTCCAGCAGCTCGGCCCGGGTCTGGGCGAGCGCGATCTCGCCCGACTCGATCATCGCCAGCAGCGTGTTGATCATGCCGTGCTTGGTCATCAGCCAGTCGCCGAACAGGTCCATCCAGCGGCGCATCGCCTCGGCCGGCGCGAACTGCCCGAGCAGCTCGCGGGCGCCGACGGTGAGCCGCTCGACCTGGTCGTGGTAGACGGCGTCGACCAGTGACTCGCGGGTCGGGAAGTGGCGGTAGAGGGTGGCGATCCCGACCCCGGCCTCGCGGGCGATGGCGCGCATCGACGGCTCGGCGTCCGACGACGCGAAGGCGCGGGTGGCCGCCGCGAGCAGCCCGTCCCGGTTGCGGGACGCGTCCGCGCGCAGCGTCCGGGCGTCGACGTCAGTCAAAACGGATCACGCTCCACTTGTGCTATCGTTGCCGATGTAAGCGGAACACGATCCGCTTGAGTCAGCTTAACCTCTTTTCGCAAGGACCTCGATGACTGACACCATGCGCACCGTCCGCTTCCACGCCTACGGCGAGCCGGGCGACGTCCTCCGACTCGAACAGACGGCGGTGCCCGCCCCCGGACCGGGCCGCGTCCGCGTCAGCGTGCACGCGTGCGGCCTCGCCCCGGCCGACTGGGCGCTGTGCCGGGGCCTGTTCCCCGGGCAGCTGCCCCGCGGCATCGGGTGCGACGTCGCCGGCACCGTCGACGCCATCGGCGACGGCGTCACCGGCGTCGCCCTCGGCGACCGCGTCTTCGGCACCGCCGACTGGGCTAACTGCCCGTCGGCGGGCGCGTCCGACCGCGCGATCATGGACCACTGGTTCGCCGTTCCCGACGGCCTCGACCTCACCGCGGCGGCGGCCCTGCCGATGGCCCTCGACACCGCCTACCTGCACCTCACCGCGCTCGGCCTCACACCCGGCCGGACCATCCTCATCAACGGGGCCGGCGGCACCATCGGCTTCGCCGCCGTGCAGATCGCGCTCGTGCGCGGCCTGCGGGTGATCGCCACCGCCGGCCCCACCTACGCCCGCCTGCTGCGCGAGCTCGGCGCCGCCGTCACCTCCTACGGCGACGGCGTGGTGCAGCGGGTGAAGGCGATCAGCGACGGCCCGGTCGACCTCGTCCTCGACACCGCCCCGGTCGGCGGCGCGCTGCCCGGCCTGGTCGAGATCGCCGGCGGCGACCCCCGGCGCGTCCTCACGATCTCCGACGTCGAGGCCGCTCGCGAGCTCGGCGCCCGCGACACCTTCTCCGAGGCCCCGGACCTGCTCAGCCACCGCTTCGAGGCCTTCCCCGAGTTCGCGCAGCGGGCGGCCGACGGCACGTTCACGGTGCCGATCGCCCGCGCCTTCCCGCTCGAGGACTGGCGCGCGGCGATGGAGCTCAGCCTCACCGGTCACGCCGGCGGCAAGGTCCTGCTGCGGCCGTAAGAAAAAGTTCAAATTCAGGATTTTCCCGAACGGTCGCGTGGCTTCGCAGGTCAGCTCCATGACCCTCGACCCCGGGGGGACTTTGCCACTGCTTGCCCGTTATGGATAATTTGCGCCACTATGGTGCGACATTGCCGTAGCGAAGGCGGGTGGTCTCCCGTGGACGAGATCGGTTTCGGACCGAAAGGCGAGCCGCGCCCGCCGTCTCGCCGCCTGCGCGCGCTCGGCGCGGCCGCCTCGATCGCGGCCGCCGCCGCGGCCGCGATCGTGATCGCGGTGACGGCGTCCGCTCATCACGGGGGCGGGTTCCCCGCGCCGGCGGCGGTTCCGGTCCCGGCCGTGCAGCCGCTGTCCGCCGTCTGCCCGCCGGTCCAGCCAACCTGGCCCGACCTGGGCGCGCTGCCGGCCAGCCTGCGCCCGGGGGCGCTCAAGGTCGTGGTCGACGGGCAGTTCAGCGGCCGCTGCCCGGCGCCGTAGCGGTCGGCGCCTAGCGCCCTACCGTCCGAAACCGACCCGGCTGCGCGTACTCCCGGCGAGTGCTGTCGGCCGTCCTTGTGTGCGCGGCCAGCGCGAGCAGCCCGGTCGCCAGCAGCAGCACGAAGGCGGCGGTGAACTCGACCGCGAGGGACAGCGTCGCGTACGGGACCGACAGGCTCTCGGTGTAGCCGAACAGCCCCCCGTGGGCGGTGAGCAGCAGCCCGACGGCGGTGGCGGCGCCCGCCACCGCCCCGGCCGCCAGCAGCGCCAGTCGCCGGAAGGCGACGATGGCGACCGCGAGGACGATGGAGCCGATGCCCTGGGCGAGGAAGAGCGGTCCGATGATGCTGATGTCGCTGTAGCCGTCGCCCCACAGCATCAGGTGGATCACGGCCGACCAGACCAGGAAGGCCGCGCCGGTCGCGGCCAGCGCGAGGACGGCCAAGCGGGCGGCCCGGGACTCGAGCGCGCTGGGCCCGCGGAGCAGGAACCGGATGATGGATGTCGGGTTGAGCATGACGCCTCCTAAGGCGTGTCACGGCGTTCAGAACGAAATGGACGTGGTCTGGATGGTCGTCCACAGGCCGTAGACGGCCAGCGCGCTCGCTCCCGCCGCCAGCGCCACGGCCGGCCCAGCCGGCCGCCATGCCGGGCGACGAACCGCGGGTAGACCGCGAACGTGATGAGCTGGCTGAGCCAGAGCGCGAACAGCGACGGCGTGACCAGGTCGTCGTAGATCTGGTCCGGGTTGATGAGCATCAGCGGGCCGACGGCGACCATGAGGAGGCCGATCCCGAGGATGACCCGGCGCAGCGGCCACGCCGTCACCGCGACGGTCAGCCTGCTCAGCGCCAGGTACTCGATCAGGATGACCGCCGCCGTGCTGGCCGCAATGCCGATCCCGACCGTGACCGCGAAGCCGTGGCCGACGAATCGCTCCGCCACCGCCATGCCCGGGATCTCGGTCGCGGCCAGGGCCGGATCGGCCGCCAGCGGCGCGACGGCGGCGATGATCACGACCGCGGTCGCCAGGTAGGCGCCGACGACGCCGCGCCGCATGGTGGTGAACTGCTGCCGAATGTTCCCGCCGAGCTCCCCGCCGAGGAAGAACGGCAGGCTGCCGCAGATGTACAGCAGCGCGGTCTGGCCGCCCGCGATGGCCAGCGACCCGGCCGGCGCGGACGTCCCGAAGCTGCTCGCGGGCGTGCTCACGTTGGCCAGGGTCACCCCGGAAAGCGTCGCCGCCAGCGCGAGCTGGCCCACCGCGATCAGCCCGATGACGAGCAGGGCGACCCGGCGGCCGGCGATCATCACCCCGGCCAGCACGACCGGGATCGCGACCTCGAGGACGGTCTGGTACCGCCGCTCGCCCGGCAGCACGGCCGGCAGCAGGTCGTAGACGATCTGGGCGGTCGTGTAGACGACGTACAGCAGGTAGCTGAACGCCCACACGCACGCCTGGACCAGCGCCACCCGGCGGCCCGCAGCCGCCTCGGTGAACGCGTACAGGCCGCCCGAGCTGCTGATGTGCCGCGCGTAACCGAACCAGACCGCGAGCGGGAAACCGAACGCGGCGGCGGCCAGCACCATCGAGAGCCCGGCCGAGGAGATGGCGCCGCCGGCGATCAGCGGCGCGTTGAGCGCCGCCAGCGCCAGCGGGCCGCCGAACGACGCGACCGCCACCCCGGCCAGCGCCCACGGGCCGAGCGGCCTGGCCGGCCCGAGGGGTGACGACAGGGCGCCTCCCTCGGGCCGGGTCCGGTCAGCTCCGCTACCCGGCATCCGGGCGGGGAACTCGGTCATCGCGGTGTCACCTAATCCCGGGCTCAGGACCAGCTGCCGCCGGCGCTGGACGACGCCGGGGACGAGGCGGGGGCGGCCGGAGCGGCCGGGGCGGCCGGGGCGGCGCCGGGCGCGGCCGCGGTGAACGTGCTCACCGAGGCGGTGACGTCGCTGCCGGTCGGGGTGACCAGCCACCACTTGGCGCCGAACCCGTCGCTGCCCTGCCCGCTGGCGGTGCCGGGGCCGGAGTCGCCGGAGAAGTAGTACAGCGGGTGGCCGTCGTAGGTGACCTGCTTGGTGCCGTCGGAGCGGGTGATCGTGCCGATGTCGCTCGCCTTGGCGCTGCCGGACGCGGTCGCGGTGCCGGTGGTGGTCACCGGCGGCCACGCCCCGGCGCAGGCCCCGTTGCAGTTGGACATGTCACCGGTGTCCTTCATCCACAGGTACACCGCCTTGCCCGAACCGTTGGTCAGGACCGTGCCCGCCGATGACTTCGCGGTCGTGATGACCGTGCCGCCCGGACGAGCTCGCGCCGGCGCCCGCGGGCGACGCCGCGGCCGGCGACGACGCGGCCGGCGACGACCCGGCCGGCGAGGCCGCCGGGGCTGCGGCGCTGGTGCTGGCGGCGCTGCTGCACGCCGCTACCGTCGCCGCCGCCGCCACCGCTCCGCCGACCCCCACGAAGAGCTTGGTCCGCTTGGACGCGGCGCTGAATGTGGACTTGCCCATCTCTGTCATCTCCCATCCGGCGCGGTCTCCCGCTCCGGCCTCGCGTAAATCACTGTCGGTAGAAGTACGGGCGATGGGCCGAATGGGATTGTTCGTTGACGGGTCAACTACATATGATCTGGGTCACTATTCAGCTACAGAACGTGCGGTACGGTTATCGTCTGTAGTCACGAGCGGCGGGGGAGGGGGCTGACCGGCGCGGGTGGGAGCGATCGTCTTCGCGTTGCTGGCCGCGCTGTGCAACGCGGTCAGCGTGCTGACGCGGCACGTCGCGAGCACGGCCGACCCGGACCGCCCGAGCGGGTTCCGGCTGGTCGGCTACCTGCTGCGCAACCCCCGGTGGCTGGCCGGGTCGGCCGCGCAGGTGGGCGCGTTCGGGTTCCAGGCGGTGGCCCTGCAACTCGGCCAGCTCTCCGTCGTCCAGCCGCTGCTCGTCACCGAGCTGGTCATGGCGCTGGCGCTGCGGCAGGTATTCGTGCACCAGGAGATCGCCTGGGCCGCCTGGGGAGGGGCCGCGGCGACCTGCGCGGGGCTGGCCGTCTTCATCGTCGCGGCCGAGCCACGCGGCGGCCACTCGGGCCCGACCGGCGGCCACTGGGCGGCGGTGGTGGCGGCCTACGTCGCCGTCGTCGGGTCGCTGATCTTCCTGGCCAAGGGCGGCTCGCCGTCGCGCCGGGCGGCCCTGTACGGCCTGGCCGGGGGGATCACCTGGGCGCTGGAGGCGACGTTCATCAAGTCAGCGACCGATGACCTCGCCCGGGCCGGCCTGTCCGGCCTGTTCGCCAACTGGCCGGTCTACGCGGTGGCGGTGGGCGGAGCGGCGGGCGTGGTCATCGAGCAGGCCGCCCTGCAGAGCGGGCCGCTGCGGGTGTCGCAGCCGCTGCTGACGATCACCGACCCGATCGTCAGCATCGCGCTCAGCGTCTGGCTGTTCGGCGAGTACTTCGTGCTCAACCCGCCCCTGTTGGCCGCGGCGGCGGCCGGGTTCGTGGTCATGTGCGGCGGCGTGGTGGTGCTGTCGCTGACCGCGCCCGCCACCGTCGAGGGAGACGTCAGCCCGGGCGGGGACGCCGCGACCGTTCGCGATGAGATTTGATTTTATGGTTTCGATCTCGTTCAACAGCCTGCTGATCGTCGCCGGCATCTCGGTCCTGGTCCCGGTCGTGCTCGGGCTGCTGCCCCGGCTGCCGGTCCCGGGCGCGGTGCTGATGGTGCTGGGCGGCATCGTGGTCGGGCCGTCGGTCCTCAACTGGGCCCGGATCGACGCGCCGGTCGAGGTGCTGAGCGACCTCGGCCTCGGCATCCTGCTGTTCCTGGCCGGGCTTGAGATCGACGTCGATCGGCTCCGCGGCCCGCTCACCCGGCTGGCGGGGATCGCGTTCGGTTGCTCGGTCGCGCTGGCGGTGCTCTGCGCGGTGCTGTTCTGGCTGCCGGGGCCGGAAACCGAGCCGGTCCTGCTCGCGATCATCTTCATGTCGACGTCCGCCGGGTTGCTGCTGCCGCTGCTCAAGGACGCGGGGGAGGGGTCGACCGAGTTCGGCCAGCTGATCATGACCGCCTCCGCGGTCGCCGAGCTGGTCCCCATCCTGCTGCTGTCGCTGTTGTTCTCGGCCGACTCGGAGACGCCAGCCGACAAGATCGTGTCGCTGGTGGTCTTCCTCGCCCTGCTGGCGCTGATCGGGCTGGCGGTGTCCCGGGTCCGCCGGCTGCACCGGCTCGACCGGATGCTCGACCGGCTCGAGGCGCGCAGCGGCCAGCTTCGGCTGCGGGCGGCGCTGACGCTGGCGCTCGCGTGCGGGCTGCTGGCCTACCGGTTCGGCTTCGCGTCGATCCTCGGCTCGTTCGCGGCCGGGCTGCTGGTCCGGATCGTCGAGAGCTCGCGGGGCGAGCCGAACAAGGAGTTCCTGATCAAGCTGGACGGGATCGGGTTCGGCTTCCTGATCCCCATCTTCTTCGTCGCCACCGGCGTCGCCTTCCAACTCAAAGGCCTCGAAAAGCAGCCGGGGGCGCTCGCGGAGGTCCCGCTGTTCCTGCTCGCGC
This sequence comes from uncultured Actinomycetota bacterium, assembly GCA_963836195.1. Classification (GTDB taxonomy): domain Bacteria; phylum Actinomycetota; class Actinomycetes; order Streptosporangiales; family Streptosporangiaceae; genus Trebonia. Next base: position 1,002,490 of record CAWIIX010000033.1, read on the forward strand.
TGCTAGTCGCCCGGGGCGTGCCCGCGCTGCTCTACGTCCGCGCGGTCGGCCGCCGCCGGGCCGCCGCAGCCGGCCTGCTGCAGGCCACCTCGCTGACGTTCGTCATCGTGGCGACGGTCATCGGCCAGCAGACCGGGAAGCTCAGCCCGGCCACGTCGGCCTCCCTGGTCGCAGCCGGCCTGCTGTCGGCCGCCCTCTTCCCAGCCGCCGCCGGCTGGCTCCTCGCCCGCGGCCGCGCCCGCCCAAGACCGTGATCCCCCTAAGCCACGAGGCCACCACCCACGCCGGACGAAGCCCCACCCACTCCGACGAGGCCCCACCTGGGGATCATGAGGCGGGTGTGGCGAATGCCGAGGATCTGGCCCGGCGGAAGCAATGATCGTGTGCTATTGGGTGCGGCGTTTTCCGCCCAAAGTCGTCATTGTGTTCCTTTTAGGGGTCTATACGACCCGAAATGCACACGATGACCTGTATGTCCGCTCCGGCTTGGTGCACGTGGTGACCGTGAGAACAGTGTGCCATTGCCCGGCGGCCGGACCGAGGATCTCGTGTCGCTGGCGTAGGCGACGGGCCGTAACCCCGATCCTGTAGCCGACAGGCTCTAACACCGACCTCGTCCTCTCCCAAGCCCGCTACGCGAGCCCGGGCATCAACCGCTTGGCGTTCCGGTGCGCGATGGCCGGGTTGAGCACGTGCTCCTCGATCGTGACGAGCCTCATCACGCCTCTCCGGTCCCGGCCGGCACGCCGGCGACCGGCCGGCCGCCGCACCACACCGCGGTGATGTTGCCGATCGCGCTGATGTCCTGGGCGGGATCGTCGTCGATGAGCACCAGGTCGGCCCGCTTGCCGGGGGCAATGACCCCGCGGTCGGCCAGCCCGAACTGCTGGGCGGCGCCGCCCGTGGCCGACCACAGCGCCTCGAACGCGGACAGGCCCGCGTCCACCAGCAGCTCCAGCTCGTGGTGGAGGCTGGTGCCGTATGGCGGCGACGCGGGCGCGGACGGCGCCTGGTTGGCGTCGGTTCCGGCCAGGATCGTGACGCCCGCCCGGTGCCACCGCCCGACGGTGGCGCGGGCGGCGTCGTAGGAGACCGGCGCGACCCCGGCCAGCCGGGCGACGATCGCCTCCATCATCGTCAGGGTCGGCACGATGACCTGCCCGCCCGCCCGGGTCACGCGCGCCTCGTCGTCCGACAGCGGCCGGTCGATCGGCGCGTGGGTGAGCACGTCCACGCCGGCCGCCTGCGCCAGCAGCACCGCGCCGGAGTTGGCGGCGTGGGCGATCGTGCGCAGGCCGTGGGCGTGGGCGGCCTCGACCAGGGCCCGGACGGTGGCCTCGTCGAAGCCGGGCGGATCGACGATGATCTTGATGTAGTCGACGCCCTCGGCCACCCGCTGGGCGACGTACGCCTTGGCCTCGTCGGGGTCGGCCACCAGGCCCTGCCCCCGCCCCATCCGCTTGGCGTGCGCGCTGGCCGGGTGGGTGGCGCCGGTGCCGCTCGACCGGATGTCGGTCACGCCGGGGCGGCCGCGCAGCGACGCGATCAGCTCCGACGGCCAGGTGCCCATGTCAAGCCCGGTGGTGACGCCGTTGCGGGCCAGCGCCGCCAGCGTCGCCTCGTCGGTGAGGTGGATGTGGCAGTCGATCAGCCCGGGCAGCAGCACCCGGCCGTCGCCGTCGAACGTCGCCGCCCCGGCCGGGTCGGTCCCGATCCGGTCGCCGTCGATGACGACGGTCGCGGGCTCGAGCAGCCCCCGTCCGTCGAACACCCGCACGTTGGTCAGCGCGATCTTGTCCACGTGGTCTCCGCTCCCTGTCGGCCGCCGAGCATGGCCACGGTCGTGTCGAGGAATTCGGTCTCGGCTGGTTGATCTGGTCCGGGGGCGGGCCAGACCGCCGCCACCACCTGGTCGGGCCGCACGACGATCAGCTCAGCGCCCAGTCGCCGCATCAGCGCCGGTTCGAGCGTGGTCACGGTGACCGGCAGCCCGGCCGCCGCGGCGGCGCGGCCCGCCCGCGCCGCCATGCCCCCGTCGGCCGCCAGGATCGCGTGCGCGCCGGTGACCAGGTCGAGCGTGGATGCCTGGGCAGATACCCACTGATGGGGGAGGCGGCCCCCCGGGACGGCGCAATCGGCCCCGGCTTCGGGCGCAACCGGCGCTGCCTGCAGGACGGGGGAGTCCGCGTAGCGGTGGCGGAGGACCAGGTCGGTGCTGAAGTACTCGGCCCGCTTGGTCTGCTCGATCCGGCGGGCGGCGGCCGACCGGGCGCGGTCGCCGTCGGGGCCGGGCCGGTCGAGGCCGTCGTCGAGCAGTTCCGGCGCCAATGTCGCCATGTTCGCGGTGGCCTCGTCGATCACCCGCCGGTGCAACGGCCGGCGTTCGGCCTCGTACGAGTCGAGCAGCCCCGGACCGCCCCATCCGGCCAGTACCGCCGCGAGCTTCCAGCCCAGATCGACCGCGTCGCCGATGCCGGTGTTGAGGCCGTGGCCGCCGAACGGGGGGTTGAGGTGGGCGGCGTCGCCGACCAGGAACACCCGCCCGCTCCGGCACCGGTCCACCAGCTCCATCCGCGCCGTCCACGGGTCGGTGCTGACCACCTCGACCGGGAGTTCGCGTCCGAGCGCCCCGCCGATCAGCCGCGCGGGGTTGAAATCGGCCGACCGGCCGTCGACCCCGAACGCGATTAGCCACCACAGGCCGTCGCGGTCGATCGGCCCCATCATCCCCGGCGTCTGCCGGTTGAGCAGCCAGGTCTGCACGGCGGGCGGGTGCGGGACGACGCGGGCGAGCTCCCGGCTGCGAAACACCAGGCCGGTGTTGGGCCGCAGCGCCGTCGCCCCGACGTACTGGGCGCCGATCTGCTCGCGGACGACGCTGCGGGCGCCGTCCGCTCCGACCACGTACTCGGCCGTCACCGGGATCGCGTTCCCGGCCGGGTCGAGCAGGGTGGCGCGCACGGGTCCGTCACCGCCACCCCCGTCCCCGTCCCCGTCACTCGGCCTGGCTGTGTCCAGGCTCCGCAGCCGCCAGCCCAGCCGCAGGTCCACCGTCGGCAGCTCGGTCACGACCTCGCGCAGCACCTCCTCGAGCACGTACTGCGGCATCTGCTGACCGCGCTCGGGCGAGTCGCCGTCGTCCGCGAGCCCGAGCACCCCGGTGAACCGGGTGATCTCCCGGCCGAGGAAGGACGTGCAGAAGGAGACGTCCTGCGACCAGGAGACCGGCAGCGGCGCGGCCGCCCGCAGCCGTCCGGCCAGACCCCAGCGGCGCGCGTGCTCCATCGTGCGCGCGTTGAGCGTCTTGGCCCGCGGCCGCAGCCGGGTCGGCTGCGGCCGGGGCTCGACCACCACGCACTCGACTCCCCGCAGGCCAAGCTCGACCGCCAGCGCCAGGCCGACCGGGCCGCCCCCGGCGATCAGTACCGGCGTGTCGCGAATGCGCGCCGCCTCGACACTCGACGGCCCCCGGCCGGACGGCTCCGCGCTGGACGGCCGTGTCATCCGGCTACCGACCGACCAGGGTCATAGCCGCGTCGACGATCGAGCCGGTGTCGATGTGGTGGATGCGGTAGGCGTCGTCGAGGCCGGAGGACTGCCCGAAGTCGCTGACACCGAGGCAGCGGATCCGGTCGCCCCGCGCGCCGGCCAGGAAGGCGAGCGTGTGCGGATGGCCGTCAAGCACGGTGACCAGCGGCGCCGGGTGGCTGGCGGGGAACAGCTCGTCGACCACGTTGCCGCCCACCCCGGGCTCCCGCCGCCCGCGCTGCTGGAACGAACGGAAGACGAGGTCCGGGCTGGTCAGGCACACGACGCCCGCGTTCACGGCGGCCTGGCCGAGCGCGTTCGCGGCGGCGACGACCTCGGGCATGATCGCGCCCACGCCGACCAGCGTGACGTCCTCCGCAGCCAACGCGTGCGCCGCCGGCAGCCGGTAGCCGCCCGCCCGGGCCTGCTGCCGACGCCGCTCGACCAGCGCCGGTTCGGCCGGCACCTGGGCCAGCGCGGGGTCGATCGGGCGGGTGCTCAGCCGGAAGTACGACGACGTGCCGCCGGGCACGCCGACCCGCTCCATCGCGTGCAGCAGGCACCACTCGAGGTCCTGGGCGAAGGCGGGCTCCCAGGCGATGCAGCCGGGCTGCTCGAGGCCGATCGACGGGGTGGTGACCGACTGGTGCGCGCCGCCCTCGGGCGCCAGGGTGACGCCGGACGGGGTGCCGACCAGGATCGACTGGCCGCCCGAGTAGATGCCGTACGACCAGGGCTCGAGCGCTCGGGAGACGAACGGGTCGTACAGCGTCGCGATCGGAATCAGGCGCTCGCCCCACCGGGACCAGGTCGCGCCGAGCTCGCCGAGCAGCGACACCAGGTTGACCTCGGCGATGCCGAGCTCGATGTGCTGGCCGTTGCTGACCTCGCGCCACCGCAGCACTCGCTCGGAGTCGTCGGCGAACCAGTCGTGCCGGTCCCGCACCGACCACACCCCGGTCTTGTTGATCCAGCCGCCGAGGTTGGTCGACGAGGCGACGTCGGGGCTGCAGGTGACCACCCGCGCGGCCGCCTCCGGGGCGTCGTGCGCGAGGTCGGCCAGGAAGCGGCCCAGGGCGGCCTGGGTGGAGACCGGCTTGCGGTGCGGGTGGCCGAGCTCGGCTGGGACGCTGATCGGGCGCGGCAGCGCGACCGGGTCCCGGCGCAGCTGCCGTGCGCGGTCCTCGCACAGCCGGCCGGCTGGCGAGCCGGGGTCGAACCGCTGCCACGGCCGGGCCGGGTCCACCCCCGAGGCCGCCGCCAGCGCCTGCATCTGGGCGGCGGTCAGCAGCGCCGAGTGGTTGTTCGGGTGCCCCTCGGTCGGCAGCCCGCGGCCCTTGATCGTGTACGCGAAGACGATCGTGGGCCGGTGCGAATCGACCCCGCGGAAGGTGTCGACCAGCAGCCCGAGGTCATGCCCGCCGAGATCGCGGATCGCGGCCGCCAGCTCGGCCGGGTCGATGCCGGCGAGCAGGGCGCGGAGCTGGTCGCTGCCGTGGGCGCCGATGATGCGGTCGGCGATCTCGGCCGGGCGCACCCGCAGCATGCGCTGGTACTCCTCGTTCGGCATCGTCTCAAGCCGCGCGCGCAGCTCCTGGCCGCCCTCGCGCTGGAACAGCCCGCTGATCAGGCGTCCCCACTTGATCGTCAGCACCTGCCAGCCGGCCGCCGCGAACATGCCCTGCAGCCGCTCGATCTGGATGTCGGGGACGACCCGGTCCAGCGACTGCCGGTTCAGGTCCACCACCCACAGCAGTTCCCCCAGCTGGGCCACGGCCGGGTCGGCGACCGCCTCCCAGATCGCGCCCTCGTCAAGCTCGGCGTCGCCCAGCAGGCTGATGAAGCGGCCCGCGGACGGGGAGCCGGGGAACTGGGAGGCGACGTACCGGTGCGCGACCGCCGCCCACAGGGCCGCGGTCGCGCCGATGCCGACCGAGCCGGTCGAGAAGTCGACCGTGTCGGGGTCCTTCAGCCGGGAGGGGTAGGACTGCAGCCCGCCCTTGGCCCGCAGGGTCGGCAGGTAGGCCTCGTCGAGGTCGCCGAGCAGGTAGTTGACGGCGTGCAGCACCGGGGAGGCGTGCGGCTTGACCGAGACCCGGTCCAGCGGCGTGAGCTCGGCGAACCAGAGCGCGGTCATGATGTCGACCATCGAGGCGCTCGACGCCTGGTGGCCGCCGACCTTGACCCCCGAGCTGTTCGGGCGGCCGGCGTTGGCCGCGTCGACGATCGCCGCCGACAGCCACAGCACCCGCTGCGCGATAGCGCGCAGCACGCCCTCGTCGTACGCAGGGCGGGGGGCCGCGGCGGTGGGATGGGCGCTCGAAATCATGGGTGTTCCTTCGTTCGGATGTGCGATGAGCCGAGGCTAACCGACGGCGGCGTGCTCGCGGCCGCGGACGATCTCCTCATAGGCAAGCCTGACATCCCCGGCCACCGCCTGCGCGGCCGGGACGTCGCGGCCCCCGGCCAGCAGCTGCAACAGCGCCCACCCGCGCGTCTCCGGCGGCACCTGGTCGCCCCGCGCGGCGACCAGGGCGTGGAAGTGCCGGAAGTTCTCTCCGAAGGAGAGCAGGTAGACGGCGGGCGCGCCGGTGACCCGCTCGACCGCGCTGACCAGATCGTGCGCGCGACGGCCGAAGGCCGCCGTCTCCTCCTCGTCCAGGCCGGTCAGCCTCTCCGCGTGGCGGCGGGCGCGCAGGAAGAACCAGCCCGGGACCTCGTACCCCGGCGCCACCTCGGCCGCCCACAGCTCGTCGAGGAACACCCGCCCGGCCGGGTCGGACTCCTCCATCGAGCAGATCAGGCAGGAACCGTCGGCCACGTCAGCCGCATCGGCCACGTCAGCCGCCCATCAGCACGCCGAGCGGGTTGGGCAGGTCCGCCTTGAGCGCCCAGGCCCGGTCCGACAGCTCCTCGACGCTCGCGCCCGCCCGCCGGGCGGCCAGCAACTCCTCGGGGTCGAAGGCGGGGCCGACCGAGTCGGCCGCGTACTCGGCGCCGAGCATGTAGCCGGTGGCCTGGTCCGGCTCGGCGAACCGGTCGATCTGCAGCTCCACGAAGTTGCGGTCCGGGTCCTGGTAGTACATCGAGGTGGTGACCCCGTGGGCGATGCACACGGCCGGGGTGATCCCGGCGTCGCGCAGCATCACGTAGCGCTCGAGCAGCGCGTCGATGCTGTCGAAGGTGTAGGCCGAGTGGTGCAGCGAGGCGGTGACGGCGGTCTTGGGCTGGAACTCGACCGGCGGGTGCAGCAGCGCGACCCGGTGGTGCTCGTCGTCGAAGGTGAGGAACGTCAAGGTGGCGTCCTCGTACACCACGTGGGCGTCGAGCACGGTGCAGTACCAGTCGCGCATCGCCTCGTGGTTGGCGGTCTGGAAGACGTTATGGGCGAACTTGGGCGTGGACATGATCGATCTCCTCCGGCTCCGCTGCCAGGCGTGCTGTGGGTCACACGATAGGCCTGATATGTGATAACAGTCAAGGATTGATATTTTTGATATCGTCGCTCCAGCATCATCGAGCGAAGGGGAGCGGACATGGCGATCGCCTCGGCCAGTTCCGGATCGGTCCGTCCCATCGAGAGCCGGTCGCTGTCGGAGCAGGTGACGAACGAGGTCCGCCGCTCGATCCTGGCCGGCGCCCTCCCGCCCGGGCAGAGCCTGTCCCTGCGCCGGCTCGCCGACCAGCTCGCGGTCAGCTTCATCCCGGTCCGCGACGCGCTCCGCGTGCTCGAGTCGGAGGGCCTGGTGGTGAACCCCCCGGGCCGCAGCGCGACCGTGGCCCCGCTCGACCTCGACGAGTTCCACGCCATCTACCGCGTCCGCCGGCTGCTCGAGCCCGACCTCGCCCGCCGCAGCGTCCGGCTGCTCGAGGAGGCCGAGCTCGACCGGCTCCACCAGGCCGCGGCGGAATTCGGCGGGGCCGAGCGGAGCATGGACGACATCTACGACGACCACCGCGCGTTCCACCTGGCGCTGCTGGCGCCCGCCGCCTCGGCCTGGGACCTGCGCATCCTGATCATGAGCGAGCGCGCCAGCGAGCGCTACGTGCGGATCGGCTTCGGCCTGCTCGACCCGGACCCGACCGAGCACGACCGACGGCGCGAGGCGCACCAGCTGCTGGTCGACCAGCTCCGCAAGCGCGACCCCGAGATCGCCGCCCGTGCCCTCGACGAGCACCTGGCCCACAACGAGGACCTCGCCCACCGCGCCCTCTTCGGCCCCGCCCCCCGGTAACGACAGGTTGTCGGCCGGGCCCGCCACGATCTCGTTGATCAGCTGGTCGATGCGCCCGTCGATCGGGGCGACGAAGGCGGCCAGCGCCGCGCCGCTCTTGCCCGACTCGGCCAGGTAGAAGCGGGCGTTGGCGAGGCTGATGAGCGCCTCGACGTAGTAGTTCCAGCCCATCCGGTTGGAGTGCAGGTGCGCCCGGCTGTTCCACTCGCGCTGCCGCGCCTCGGACAGCCGGTTATCCGGGTCCTCCCGAGCCATCGCCAGGACGAGCTCGCAGCTGCTGTTCCAGTCCCGGTAGGAGAGCTCCCAGAGGTCGCCGTAGGCGCCGGCCTCGCCCTCGTAGACCTCGCCGATCCGGCCGTCGTTCCCCTCCCACCACCGCCCGAGCAGGCCCTCGGCCCGCGCCCGGTCCAGGTGGGCGAACAGCTCATCGCCATCGGCGTCAGAGTCGGCCAGGTCACGCCACCGGAGCCGGAGCCGGAGATGGTGCTCCTGCGGCTCCTGGAACCACTCGAAGAACCACGCGTCCAGCCGATCCGCGAACGCGTCATGCACCAACGGGTCGATCACGCCCACCAGCAGCCTCTCCGGCTGGTCCGGCACCGCCGGCACGATATTCACTTCCACCCACTCTTGCGGCATGTTCCCCCTTCCAGGCAGCGCCCCGGAGCGTGCCGGGCCTCTGGCCCAACGTAGTACCCGGCGGCAGGCCCGACAGGCATCCTCGCTGCGAGCGGATATCTACAAATTGTTACTGTTCCTGCACTGTTAGTTCCCACCAGCGGTCGGCTCCGCCGGCCGCCGACGAGCCCGGCCGAAGGGGTGCGTGATGACGCGACGATCGAACCCGGGCCCGATGATGCGCCGAGCGGCGCTCCGCTTTGCCGACCGGCTCTGGCGCGACCTCCGGTTCCGGGATCTCTACCGGAGCGGCAAGGAGTTCGAGCTCATGCAGCGGGCCCTGGGGTTCGCGGCGCTCGCCACGCTGACGTTCATCCCGCTGCTGATTCTGGTCGCCGCCACCGGCCGCGCCCCGCACACGGGCCTGGCCGGGTGGGTGATCTACGGCATGGACCTGACCGGTTCCTCCGCCGACGCGGTGACCCGGCTGTTCTCGGCCCCGGCCCGGGTGCTGGGGACGACGAGCGTGTTCAGCGCCGTGGTGCTCTGCGTCGCCGGGGTCTCGTTCGCGGGCACCGTGCAGGCCGGGTTCGAGCGGATCTGGGGCCTGCCCGCCGGGCCATGGCACAAGATCTGGCGTCAGGCGGTCTGGGTGGCCGGGCTCATCGGCTACATCTACGCGGACGCCACCGTCGGCACGGTGACGCACGCCGGGGCGGCTGAGCTGGCCGGCCGGGTGTCGGTGGCGGTGGTGCTCGGGGTCGCCTTCTTCTGGTGGGGGCTGCGCTTCCTGGTCAACGGCCGGGTGAGCTATCTGGCGGCGATGCCGGGGGCGGCGGCAACGCTGGTCGGCCTGGCCGGCCTGCGGGCGTTCTCCGCCCTGGTCTTCGAGCCGCTGATCGTCAGGAACGCGGTCAGCTACGGCGCGCTCGGCACCGTCCTGATCGTGCAGTCGTGGCTGATCGGGGTCGGTTGGGTCCTCTACGGCGCCCAGCTGTTCGGGCGCTGGTTCCACGACGCCTGGCTGCGGGACTGGGCGCAGGACCGCTGGGGCCCGGGGACGCCCGGGGGAGGGGAGGCTCAAGGAGTGGAGGCTAAAGGCGGCAACGCCTAGCTCTCGCGGGAGAACGCGGACGCCCGCGCGACCTGCTCGGCGGTGATGCTCACCCCGGTGTAGAGCTCGAACTGGCGGGCGGCCTGCAGCGCGATCACCTCGGCGCCGGTGATGACCGGGCGGCCCGCCGCGCGGGCGGCGCGGATGAGCGGCGTCTCGGCCGGCGAGGCGACGACGTCGAAGACGGCCCGGGCGGCCTCGATCTGCGGCGGCGGGAACGCAAGGGCGTCGGCCTCGGGCCCGGTCATGCCGAGCGGGGTCACGTTGACGATGATCGCGTCCGCCGCCGGCGGGTCGTCCTGCGCCCAGCGGTAGCCGTACTTGTCCGCCAGCGCCCGCCCGGCCGCCGCGTTGCGGGCGAGCACGGTGAGGTCAGAGAAGCCCGCCTGCCGGAACGCGGCCACGACCGCCTTGGCCATCCCGCCCGAGCCGCGCAGCAGCACCGGCGCGGCCGGGTCGAGCGCGTGCCGTCCGATGAGCTCGGTGACCGCCTCGTAGTCGGTGTTGTACGCGGTCAGGCGGCCGTCGTCGTTGACGATGGTGTTGACCGAATCGATCGCCGTGGCGGACGGGGTCAGCTCCTCCACCAGCGGGATCACCGCCTCCTTGAACGGCATCGACACCGAGCAGCCGCGGATGCCGAGCGCCCGGACGCCGCCGATCGCCGCCTCGATGTCGCCGGTCGTGAACGCCTTGTAGACGAAGTTCAGCCCGAGCTCTCCGTACAGGAAATTGTGGAATCGGGTCCCGATGTTGGACGGCCGCCCCGCCAGCGAGATGCACAGGGTCGTGTCCTTGTTGAGCATGGCCACCGGGCCAGACTACGAGGCGGTGAGCAGCGCCGTCGCCGCGTCCTTGATCTTCTCCGCGATGGCGGTCGGGGTCGCGTCGGCCACGTCGATCGCGACCGCGAGCTCGAAGCCGTCGATGAGCGCGACCAGGCACGCCACCACCGCCTCGGCCGGCAGCCGGGGCCGGAAATCCCCGGTCAAGGTCCCGGCCCGCACCACCTCGGCCAGCAGGTCCCGCCAGGCCTCGTAGGCGCCCGCCAGCAGCGCCCGGAGCTCGTCGTCGTGCAGGCCCGCGGTGACGAACTCCATCCACAGCGCGGCCGACAGGCGCAGGTCGGGGCGGAGCACGGCCGCCTCGATGACGGCCGCGAGCCGGGCCGGCGGCGCCGCCGACGCGTCCCCCGCCCGCGCGACGAGCTCGACGACATCGCGGGCGTGCTGGTCGAAGGCCTCGCGGATGAGCTGGTCGCGCGAGTCGAAGTAGTACTGGAGCGAGCCGACGGACACGCCCGAGGAGCGGGCGACGTCCCGCAGCCGCACCGTGGCCGCCCCCTGGGCGGCCACCAGCCGCAGCGTGGCTTCGAGGATCGCCCGCTTGCGGCGGGCGAGTTCGCCGGGTGGCAGCGGTGGGCGGCCGGACGGCCGGCTGACTTCCAAGGGCACCTCAACATTGTCGGGTCCGGGGGCAGGATTGTCGGGTCCCGAGGCCTTGTCTTTTTTAATATTACGGTATTAACATCCTCCAAAGCGTGCCGCGCAGTGACGCGCAACACCCCTGGGAGACCTCGTGACAGAACCCACCCCTGGCCTCCGCCAGACGCTGACCTGGAAGGGCGGCTTCTGGCTGGCCCTCGTCATCCCGATGAGCGGCCTCACCCTGGTCGGCTACGAGATCGGCGCGCTCGGCGCCTGGGGCGCCCTCGCGGTCTGGCTCGGGACCAGCGTGATCGCGCTGCTGCAGAACTTCATCTACTCCGAGCTGGCCGGGATCTTCCCCGAAGCCTCCGGTGGCATCGCCGTCTACGCCAGCCGCATCTGTGGCCGCTACTTCGCGCCGCTCGGCGGCATTCTCGGCTGGGGCTACTGGGCGGGCTGGTCGCTCACCCTGGCGGTCGTCTCGCTGGTCATCGGCGACCTGGTGCAGGCGCAGTGGTTCCCGGCCGACACCGGCACGCTTACCGTCCTCGGCAACCACGTCGGGCTGCCGACCTGGATCGCGGCCGGCGTCGTCATCCTCGTCTACCTGATCAACGTGTCCGGCCTCAGGCTCGTCATCGCCACCAACGTGGTCATCGCGGCCGCGCTGGCGATCCTGGCCGGGGTGTGCATCATCGGTCCGATCGCGGCCGGCGACCTGCACGGAAGCCTGCACTTCACCGCCGGCCACGGTCCATGGACGATCATCGTCACGCTGCTGACCTGGGGATTCGTCGCATCGTGGACCTCCTACGGGACCGAGATCGCCGCCACCTTCACCCCCGAGTACCGCAATCCGAAGACCGACGTCGCCCGGGCGCTGCGCAGCTCGGCCCTGCTGATGGTCGTGGTGGTGGGCCTGTCCACCACGATCTTCCCGGCCGCCGTCGGCGAGAGCGCGATCGCCGCCAACCCGGTCGGGTTCTTCGCCACCCTCGTCACCAAGGTCCTCGGCAGCGGCTTCGGCGGGGCCGCGATCGCGATCGTCTGCGCCGCCCAGCTCATCGCGCTCGGCTCCGCCACCAGCGACTCCGGCCGCGCGCTGTACGGGATGGCGGCCGACGGGCTCACCCCGCGCCAGCTGCACAAGCTCAACCGGGCGGGCCAGCCGGTCCGCGGCATGACCGTCGACCTGCTGTTCAACCTGGCCATCCTGTTCCTCGTCTCCAACGTGGCCGGGATCATCTTCGCCAGCAACCTGGGCTACCTGCTGTCGGTCGTGTTCGCCCTCGGCGGGTTCCTGGTCCTGCGCAGGACCAGCCCCGACGCCGAGCGCCCGATCCGACTGGCCCCGGTCTGGATACCGATCGCGGTCCTGCTGCTGGTCTTCAACCTGTTCATGATCGTGATCGGCTTCACCCACCCCGCGCTCATCGGCTACGGCGGCGGCACCGAGCAGCTCATCGCGCTCAGCGTGATCGTCGTCGGCCTCGTCTCCTACTTCTTCACCCGCCGAGTCCAGCTCGGCCTCCGGGGCAGGCGGCTCTGGCAAGACGATCCCGAGAGCCCCGCGCGGTCAAGCGAGACCGTGACCGCGGCGAGCGCCTCATGATGTTCCCCCGGCTGTTCAGCCCGCTCGCCATCGGCAACGTCACCCTCGCCAACCGCATCGTCTCCTCCGGCCATGACACCGTGATGGCCGACCACGGCCAGATCACCGACCGGCTCATCGCCTACCACGAGGCCCGCGCCCGCGGCGGCGCGGGCCTGATCGTGGTGCAGGTGGCGGGGATCCATCAGACCGCCCGGTACACCAGCCACGTCATGATGGCGACCGACGACTCCTGCATCCCCGGCTACCGCGCGCTGGCGGCGGCGGTCAAGCCGCACGGCACCGCGCTGTTCGGGCAGCTCTTCCACCCCGGACGGGAGGTCATGGACCTCGCCGACGGCACGCTGACGGTGGCCGTCGCCCCGTCGGCGGTGCCGACCGAGCGGTTCCGGGTCATGCCGCGCCCCCTCCGGCTGGCCGAAATCGGCGAGATCGCCGACGGCTACGGCCGGTCCGCGGAACGCCTGCAGCGGGCCGGCCTGGACGGCGTCGAGGTCGTCGCCAGCCACGGCTACCTCCCGTCGCAGTTCCTCAACCCGGCCGCCAACCTGCGCGACGACGAGTACGGCGGCACCGCCGAGAACCGGCTCCGGTTCCTGCGGGAGGCCTTCACCTCGATCAGGCGGCACTGCGGGCCGGGGTTCGTGGCCGGATTGCGCATCTCGCTCGACGAGCGGGACCCGTCGGGGCTGCCGGCCGACATCGCGTTCGCCGCGAGCGTGGCGCTGGCCGAGGAAGGGCTCGCGGACTACCTGAACGTGACCACCGGGACCTCCGCCTCGCTGGCCGGGTCCGACCACATCGCCCCCGACATGAGCAACGCCAACGGCTACGTCGCCCCGCTGTCGGCCAAGCTCCGCGCGGCGGTGCAGGTGCCGGTGCTGGTCGCCGGGAGGATCAACCAGCCGCAGGAGGCGGAGCACATCATCGCGGCCGGGCAGGCCGACGCGTGCGTGATGACCAGGGCGATGATCTGCGACCCGGAGATGCCGGGACTGGCCAAGGCGGGGCAGACCGACGACATCCGCGCCTGCATCGGCTGCAACCAGGCCTGCATCGGCCACTTCCACCTCGGGTTCCCGATCTCCTGCATCCAGCATCCGGAGACCGGCCGGGAGCGGCTCTACGGGATCAGGCGCCGGGCCGACCGGCCGAAGAAGGTCATGGTCGTCGGCGGCGGGCCGGCCGGGCTGAAGGCGGCCGCGGTCGCGGCCGAGCGCGGCCACGACGTCACCCTCTACGAGGCCGCCGGCCGGCTCGGCGGGCAGGTGCTGCTGGCCGAGCGGCTGCCCGGGCGGGAGGAGTTCGGCGGCGCCGTCACCAACCTGTCCCGCGAGGCGGCCAGGGCCGGGGTGACGGTCCGCCTGCGCGCGACCGTCGACCTGCCGGAGGTCCGCGCGCAACGTCCCGATCTGGTGGTCGTCGCGACCGGCGCCCGGCCGTACCGGCCGCCGCTGGAGATCGCCGACAGCCCGTGGATCGCCGACGCCTGGGAGGTGATCCGGCACCCGCAGCACGCCCCCGCGGGGAAGATCGTGGTGGCGGACTCCCGCGGCGACTGGGTCGGGCTCGGCGCCGCCCGGCTGCTGGCGGCGGCCGGGCACGAGGTGACGCTGGCGGTGGGCGGGTACGCGGCCGGGGAGGGCCTGCAGCAGTACGTCCGCGACCGGCTGCTGGCCGCCGTCGCCCGGCAGCGGATCACCGTGCTGCCCCTCGTCCGCCCCTACGGCGTCGACGACGACACGGTCTACCTGCAGCACGTGCTGACCGAGGAGCCAGTGCTGGTCGAGGGGGTGGCCGGACTGGTGCTGGCCTGCGGCGCGTCCCCGGCCGGGGAGCTGCTGGAAACGCTGGAGGGGGCCGACCTGCCCGCGGTCGGCATCGGCGACTGCCTCGCCCCCCGCACGGTCGAGGAGGCCGTCCTCGACGGCCTGGTGGCCGCGTCCGCCATCTGACCGCGTCCGCCATCTGACGGTTCGCACCCGGGTCCTGCGGTCGGAGCGCTAACCCGACCAGAGGCGCCCGCTTCCGTTCGAAATTCAAAAGCTTTTTTATCGAACGGACGCGGGCGTCTTTCCTCAGTCCATGACACCCATCCTGGCAAGATGGCGGCATGGAACGTGTGCTTGGAATCGGCGGATACTTCCTGCGCGCCGCCGACCCGGTCGCCCTGGGCGCCTGGTACCGCGATGCCCTCGGCCTCGACGCCGATGAGAACGGCCTCTGGCGTCAGGAAGACGGGCCGACGGTGTTCGCGACGTTCGAGTCCGAGACCGACTACTTCGGGTCCCGGGCCCAGCAGGTCATGCTCAACTTCCGGGTCCGCGACCTGGACGCGATGCTCGCGCAGCTACGCGCCCAGGGCGCCGACATGGCCGGCGAACCGCAGGACATGGAGGGTGTCGGCCGGTTCGGCTGGGTGACCGATCCCGAGGGCAACCGGGTCGAGCTGTGGCAGCCCGCCTGACCGTGCCCGCGCCGACCGTGCGGCCCCCCTCGCGGACCGCGAAGGTCTGGCCGACGGCGAGCGCCACCGGCTTGCCGAGCGCGACCGCGACCTCCACCGTCTCCCCGGGCAGGGCTTCGGCCGGGCCGCCCGCGCCGTCCAGGCTGAGCGCGCCGGACACGTCCGTGGCCCGAACGTAGAACTGCGGGCTGTAGCCCGAGCGCACCGGCGTCCGGCGGCCACCCTCCGCCGCCGACAGCAGGTGAAGGGCGGCGGTGAAGCGCTGGTGCGCGCGCAGGCTGCCCGGCGCGGCCAGCACCTGGCCGCGCCGCACCTGGTGGCGGCCGACGCCGCGCAGCAGCAGGGCCGCGTTGTCGCCCGCCTGGGCGGAGTCCATCGTCTTGCCGAACGTCTCCACGCTGGTGACGACGGACCTGGTCGCCGCGACGAGCCCGATGAGCTCGACCGGGTCGCCGACCCGCACCTGGCCGCGCTCGATCGCGCCGGTGACCACCGTGCCCCGGCCGCTGATGGTCAGCGCGTTCTCCACCGCCATCAGGAACGGCGCGTCCGCATAGCGCTCGGGGACCGGCACGTAGGCGTCGACCGCGTCGAGGAGGGTGAGAACGGATGTCACCCACCGTTGCTCACCCGCCAGCGCCGCCAACCCGGAGACCCGCACTACCGGCACCTCCTCACCTGGGTACCCGTAGCCGGACAGCAGCTCGCGGACCTCGAGCTCGACCAGCTCCGCGATCTCCTCGTCGGCCGCGTCGGCCTTGTTGAGCGCGACGACGACGTGCGAGACCCCCAGCTGCCGGGCGAGCACGACGTGCTCCCGGGTCTGCGGCATGACGCCCTCGAGGGCCGAGACCACGAGCACCGCCCCGTCGACCTGCGCCGCGCCGGTGATCATGTTCTTCACGTAGTCGGCGTGGCCAGGCATGTCCACGTGCGCGTAGTGCCGGGTCGCGGTCTCGTACTCGACGTGCGCGATGTTGATCGTGATCCCCCGCGCGGCCTCCTCCGGCGCGCGGTCGATCTGCCCGAACGGCACGTAGCTGCCGGTGCCAAGGTCGGCGAGGACCTTCGTGATGGCGGCGGTGAGGGTGGTCTTGCCGTGGTCCACGTGCCCCATCGTGCCGATGTTGAGATGCGGCTTGTCGCGGACGTACGCCTGCTTGGTCATGACTGATTTGCTCCTGGTTCGTTGGCCGTATCCGCTGACCCGCGCGCCGACTGCCACTGCGCGATGCGCCACCCTGCCCCGCCGGGTCAGGGAAGCGAACGGGGGAGGGTCAGCGTCGGGCGCCGTTGGCGGTCGGCGCGGCCGACGACAGCGGCGAAGACGACAGCGGCGAAGACGACGCCGAAGTCGACAGCGGTGCCAGGGCAGCCGTCACCGCCGCGCGGCCGTGCGCGCGGGCGACGAAGACGGCGAACCGGAACATGAGGGCAAGCGTGCGGCACCGGCAGCCCGGCCCGCAACGGATTTATCGGCCGGGCTCCCGCGCAGCCCGGCCACGCCTGGCCGCTAGCGCCGTCGCCGGATCTGAACCTGCTGCTGCGTCCGAACCGCAGCCCGGTTCAGGGCCGGCGGCAACGGCACCGGCGCCGGGCGCTCGCCCTCGATGCATTCGAGAGCCTCCCGAATCAGGCTGCGCCTGCGCAGCAGCCCGCTGCGGTAGTCCTGCAGCGCGCGAAGTTCGCGAACCGCCCCGTTCCAGGCCGCGGTTTTTGAGCTCTCCCCGTCGTGGATGTAGAGCCCCAGCACCGCGCAGCGAGCTTCCACGTCCCTGAGTGCCTCGCCCACCAGCGCATCGGCCTGGCGAAGCGCCTCCTCCTGCGCAACCTCGCTCATGACCACGAGGCTAACCGGACTCCGGCCCCCGCCGCTAGACCGCGCATCCCCGCCTCCGCTTCTATCACGATCGAGGGGTGGCGTCGTCAGCAGCAGCGGGTAGCGCCCCGCGCCACCGTCACCAGGGCAGCGCTTCGTCGGGAGCGGTGACCCGCAGCATGGCGATCTGGCCGGACGCGGTGAACCCGACCAGGAGCGACAGCGGGTCCTTGCTGCCGGTGAACGTGATGAGGGCGGCGACGCCATCGGGCTGTGAGCGGCACGAGACCGAGACCGGTCCGGGGTCGCCGATGCGGCCGAGTGCGAACTGCCACATCCGGCCGAGGCGCTCGGCGGTCAGCTTCGGCTGGTCCTCCGGACGCAGCATCCGGTGGACGCTGGCGAAGTCGCCGCCGATGAGCGCGCCCGCCAGCGCGCTGGCTCGCTCGTCCCACTCTGGCCCCGCCGTCTCTCCATTGTCGCGGGGCCGGGCCAGCCGCGGGTCGCTGCCCTTGACGGCCGCCAGGACGACGGCGTCGAGCAGCGGGGCCGAGCTGCCGTGCGTGTTCACCAGCGCGGCGACTGCGTGCCCGGCGCCCTGGTCGATCGTCAAGGACGCCGTGAACCCGCCGGTCCCTCCGTTGTGGAACAGCAGCCCGTCGGTGATGATCCAGGCGAGCCCGCCCGCGGTCTCACCGCCGATGCGCACCTGCGGCTGCTGGCACAGTCTGATCGCGGTGCCGAGCGGGCCGTCGGGCGGCGTCAGGCAGGCGGCCAGGTAGCGGGCCAGATCGCCGATGGTCGCCTCCACCGCGCCCGGTCCCGGCAGCGCGAAATCCCAGTGTCCGACCGGCTGGCCGCCCGCGTGCCCGGTCATCCTGGTGCCGCCGCCCGCCCCGCCGACGCCGGAACGCGTCATCCTGAGCGGCCCGAGCAGTCGTTCCGCCAGCAGGTCCCGGTAGCGCTGACCGCTGGCTCGCTCAAGCACGAGGCCGAGCAGCTGGTAACCGAAGTTCGAGTACAGGTGTCCGGCGTGCGGCGTCCTGGCGGCGGCCCGCAGCCCTTCCTCGGCGCACTTGGCGGTGAAATCCCGGTACGGGTTAACCTCGTCGGTCGGCTGATTGGGCGCGAGCCGCGGCAGCCCCGACGTGTGCGTCGCCAGCTGCTCCAGCGTGATGTTCCCATTCGGCCCGGCATCGAGCCAGCGGCCGATCTCGTCGTCAAGCGCCAGGACGCCGTCCCCGACCAGACTGGCCAGCAGGGCCGCCGTCATGGTCTTGGTAATCGAGCCGATTTCGAACCGCGCGTCCTCGGGGATTCCCTCGGTCACACTGAATGCCGGCCCGCTGCTCCCGGTGTCGACAGCCGCCACGGCGACGACGATCCCGTCTCCGGCAAACGCCCCGTCCAGTGCCTCGAAGACAGCCCGCGCCCGTTCCGATTCCCATGCCACGAAACCCGACGGTACCGCTTTCACCCACTCTGGCGGATGCGCGCGACTCGTTCGTCGTCCCATTTGATCCCGGGGTCGGGTTCGAGGAACGCGGTCGCCACGCTGCCCGCGCCCAGGGCCGGCAGCGACCACTCGCGTCCGGTCGTCGCGCAGAATGGGCTGGCGCTGACCAGGGCCCCCGCGATCCAAGGGATCGGCTGGGCCATGATGATGAGCCCTCGCAGGGTGGCGTCGACCAGCGTGATCAGCATGTCGAAGGTGACGCCGGTCTCCGGCCGGATCCGGTAGCCGAACAAATCGGCCAGCAGTTCCCAGGCCGCCGCGACGCGGGCTCGGCGTTCCCGCTCGGACGCGGCCAGGGCCGCCCGCACGCGTTCGCGTCGCTCAGCGTCGGCGATGGAGTTGAATGCCGCCTGCAGGGCTATGTACGTCTGCCACTCCGGCGAGTCGGCCAGGGCCTGGAAGTCCAGCAGCGCGAGCCGGCGGAAGAGCTCGGTCAGCAGCTCGTGGCGTTGCCCAGGCGTGTCAAGCTCACCAGGGAACTCGCTGACGACCTGGTGGATCAGCGCGGACTCCGCGTGCACGATCCCCGGCGGCGCGCCCTCCTTGGCCAGCTCCTCGATCAGGTCGCCGTAGAACAGGTCCTTGTACGGCCAGCGCCGGTAGGCGGCGCTGCGCGAGACATCCGCGTCGCGGATGACGTCCTCGAAGCTGATGTGGTCCAGGCTGACCGTCAGCCCGGCCTCGTGCACCATGGCGACGGCCGCCCGCAGCATCCGCCGCCGCAGCTCCTCGTCGGGGAGGCGCCGCCCGCGGCGCCCGAGGCCGGTCGGGGCCTGCGCGTGATCTGGCACTGTTACCTGCCTGCCTGTGTCGAGGTTCGGGCGTGGGACTTTAGACCCTAGATGCGAAATATCGTATTTCATATTCTGGCTCTGATCTCAAGAATACGTGGAGGAGCCCATGAAGAGACGGATGTCCTACAGCGACATGCTGCGGTCCATGTACGCGGGCGGCCGGGCCGACGTGCGAGCGCGCCGTCTCTCGAGGCTGTGGGCCACGGTCTTCGGCCTTGGCCTCGGGCCGCGGCGGTGGGTGAGCCTCGAGGTAACGGGGCGGCGGTCCGGCCGGATCGTCCGCTTCCCGCTGGGCATGGCGGACCTGGCTGGTCAGTGGTACCTGGTGTCGATGCTCGGCGAGCACTGCAACTGGGTGCTGAACGTGCGGGCCGCGGGCGGCCAGGCGGTTATCAGGCACGGGCGCGCCATCGACTGCCATCTCGTCGAGGTGCCGTCGGCCGAGCGCCCGGAGATCCTGCGGCGCTACCTGCAGAAGGTGCCGGGCGGCCGCCCGCACATCCCGGTCAGCCGGCACGCGCCCGTAGCCGACTTCACGGCCATCGCGCCGACGTACCCCGTGTTCCGGGTGGTACCCGCAGAGGGTGACAAGCCATGAGCGCGCCGGGCCGCCGGCACCGCTGGTGACAGTGGCTGCTGGCGCGCGTGGTACTCCTCGGCGTGCTGGTCGTGGGAGGCGCCGCGATCTTGGTCTAGTCCCAGCCGTCCGCCGCGCCAGCTCACGCTGCGCGGCGTCATGCGCTACCTCGGCCGCGACCTCCAGTCGGGCCGCGCCGGCGACGGCGGCTGAGTCGCCGTCAGCTCGAGCTCACGCTGAAGTTGCTGAAGCCGAAGGTCTCCGTCGTCGCGTTGGTGGACACGATCTGCGCTCCGAAGGCCACCTGGTTCAGCGTGGAGCCGGTCGGCTCGTAGCCCTGGCTGATCAGCCACTGGAAGAACTGCAGCAGGTTCAGATCCCCTCCGGTCACGTTGGTGTCGGAGACGAAGGTGATCGGGCCGCCGACCTCCTGCCACACCGCGTAGGACTGGCCGTCGAAGGTCACCGTCGCCACCTGCGAGCCGGCCGGGGTCTGGCCCTGGTTGTCGGTCCAGATCATGACCTCGTCGCCGCCGGTCCCGGCGGTGCCGTTGAGCCAGATGTCGTAGGCGGCGTCGAACTGGCCGCTGGCGGGCAGGGACGAGCCGAAGGTGCTGGTGACCGTGGAGAGCGAGCTGATCTCGGGCTGGTCGGCGAAGTTGTAGGCCGAGTTCGGATACGTCTTCACGCCGCCGTCATCGACGGCGACGTTGGCGTCGACGTACCAGTCGCTCGAGGAGCAGGCGGACAGGGTCTGCGAGATCCCGCCGCCGCCCGCGTTCCACATGTCGTTGGAGACCGTGTACGCGCCCAGCGTTTCGCTGCCGAAATCGGACGACGTCGTGAACGACGGGTCGGTGCAGGTCGCCCCGCCGGCCGAGGCCGGCGGGGGAGTAGCCGGAGTGGAGGCGGGGGCCGAGGCGGTCGGGGTCGCGGTCGGCTGGGCCGGGGTGACCGTCGGCGACGTGCCGGGCGAGGAGGCCGACGACGGTGCGCGCGACGGCGCCGGGCTGATCGGCCGCCGGCGTGGTGGGTCCCGTCGCGGTGACGGTCTTCTCGATCATGGCGGCGTGCTTCCCGCTCGAGGCGGCGTGCCTGGGCACATAGGCCTCGGCCGGCTGCCCGGCCGCGGCCGGGGTGGCGGTCGTGGCCGCCTCCGCCCCGGCCGTCCGGGAGCCCGAGGTCACCGTGTGCGCGTTCTGGTCGGCCGCGCCGGTGAGCAATGGCTGCGGTCCGGTCGCGTACAGCAGGCCGACGGCGGCGCCGCCGCCCGCCAGCACGATGGCCGTCGCGGTAGCGGCCCGGCGCATCCTTCTCGACGGCGGCTTCCGATGCCGGGCCGTCGGCCGGCCCGGTCCCGAGTCCGGCCGCCCGGCCCCGACGGGGCTGATGCCGTTCCGATACAGCCACGTGTCGGTATCGAGCTCGTTCCGATACGGCCTCGTGTCGGGGCCGAAGTCGATTCGATACGTTCGCGTGTCAGTGTTCATCTGGGGCACTATCGGGCTCCTGCTGGGAAGGCCTCGTAAAGGTGGATGTGTCGCCTTATACCTTGACACACGGTGACGGTGGTGACCCCCGATAGGGGGAAATCCGACCGAGTGCGGCCTTTGTCACGGGCGTGCGATCATGCCCCCCATGCCCCGATGATCAGGCGTTACGCCGACCCCGACCATGACGCCGTCTACGACATCTCGCGGGCCCGTACGTCTTCCTCCCGCCCTACCACGATCCGGTAACCGGACAGCAAAAAGCCCCCGGTCGGCGTGTGCCGACCCGGGGGCCCAGAGAAAGCTGACGCCGTTGGCTCAGGCGCTGTTGGCGCCCTTGGCGTCGGTGCCGTAGCGGCGGCGGAACTGCTCCACCCGCCCGGCGGTGTCGAGCACGCGCGACTGGCCGGTGTAGAACGGGTGGCTAGCCGACGAGACCTCGACGTCAACGACGGGGTAGGTGTTGCCGTCCTCCCACTCGATGGTGCGGTCGCTGACGGCCGTCGACCTGGTGAGGAAGGTGAAGTTCGCGGATCGGTCGCGGAACACGACCGGGTGGTAGTCCGGGTGGATTCCCTGCTTCATGACTACCGCTCCTCTCGGAATTCGACGTGACGACGGGCGACCGGGTCGTACTTGCGAATGACGAGGCGGTCGGGGTCGTTCCTGCGGCTCTTGCTGGTCACGTAGGCGTAGCCAGTCCCAGCGGTCGACCTGAGCTTAATGACGGGACGAAGGGTGCTGCGACTCATGCCGGTTGTAACAACCCGCTATTGAAAATCATTCCCGGTTGAGGCCGGTCTAACCGGGGCGTCGTCAGACGGCTGTTTACGCGCTCACGGGGAAGGCGTCGGCCGTGTCGACCGGGCCGGCGGCGGGCGCGGCGTCGTCGGGCGAGGGGTCCGCCCGGTTCGCGGAGCAGCGGTCCTCCGTGTGCTCGACGATGATCATGGTGCCGCCGGGACCCGCGAAAACCGACCACGTGATTCCCGCCACATCCGCGTGCGCTCTCGTCCACCGGGACATGTCCTGCTTGGTGGTGATGTGCGCGATGTCGGTGACCCCGGTAATCACGGCGTCTCTCCTTTGGCTGTTCGGCACGCCGCGGGCCGAGTCAGGGCACGCGGCAGCAGACGCCTGCCGTAACAGGCGACCTCAAGGTGGGTTCGGCGCAGCATCGCGGCAGATCACCCTCGACCAGGGGGGTTCGAATGGTCTAGACCGCTTTGGGCGCACCTAACTAATATCAGATGCTCCTGAGGCTGGCGAACCCCCCTGGGGCGTAAGGGTCGGGGCGATCGGCTCGGCTAAACCCCTTCTGGGAGAATTTTTATTGCCATGAGACGCAACGGACCGGGGCTGCGATGACCGACGATGCCGGCCGCGCCGCCAAAGCGCTGATCGCGGCGCTCCGGCTGCTGGCCGACAGCCTGCCGGGCATGCACGAGCAGCAGGTCGCCCCGGGTGTGATCAGCCTCATGTCCGGCGCCGAGCGGATGGCGGCCGGGTACGAGCTGACGACCAGGACGACCAGCCCGCTGATGGTCTACCACCCGGCTGCGGGGCAGCAGGCGCCACCGACCCGCGCGTCGGCCGCCGCCAGCGTTGTCGTCGCCCACCGGGCCGACCAGGGCGAGGACGGCCGTTCAGACGTGGACCTCCCTCTGCTCCACGCCGGCCGCCTGAGCGCCAGGACGGCGCTCAGGCGGTGACCGCAGGTGCTGCTTACCGGGCCAGGGCGCCCATCGGGTCCCAGGCCGGCAGCACGATCGGCTCGGCCTCGAGCGCGCTCTGCAGCTCGGCCGGGAGGGCGCTCTTGCGGGCGGCGATCTCGAACACGTACTGGCCGAACCAGGAGTCGTTCATCGTGTAGAAGCCGTCCTTGCCGCGCTCGGCGCCCCAGCTGTTCTCCACGCGCCAGCGCCGGGTCACCCCGTCGAGGACATCGACCCCGGTGAAGAGCATCGCGTGCGTCATCGCGGACTCGTGGTAGGCGAGCCTGGCCGCCTTGTCGAGGTCGAACGACGCGTCGTAGACCGACGGCAGGTCGTACAGCTCGGCATCCCAGAACGCGTACTCGTTGCTCATCATCTGGCCGACGTCGCAGCCGAACCAGACCGGCTCGCCGCCCTGCACGGTGGCGGCAGCGACGTCCTTGATGACCTGCACGTCGACGTTGAGGTAGGTCACCGGCGGGCCGCCGATGACGTTGCCGAGATACTCGACGGTGAAGGTCCGGCCGACCGGGCTGGACGGCCGGGGGTCGTTCACCAGGCACACGTAGTCGCTGACGGGCAGGTCGACGTACTTGGCGGCGAACTCCTGGGGGGTGAGGACGCCGTCCCGGTGGAACTTCTTGTCCTTGTCCGTCCACTGCCAGTCGAAGCGCTCCGGGGGCGTGCCCAGGTGGATGCAGAGGACGCGGTAGACGACCTGCATCACCTCGGCCTTGGCGGCGCGGGCGGCCTCGAGGCCGTCGGCCATCGCCGCGCGGA
Organism: uncultured Actinomycetota bacterium; assembly: GCA_963836195.1. Taxonomy (GTDB): domain Bacteria; phylum Actinomycetota; class Actinomycetes; order Streptosporangiales; family Streptosporangiaceae; genus Trebonia. The sequence goes on from CAWIIX010000033.1 coordinate 1,026,182, forward strand.
CCGTCCGCGCGCCCTGGCGAAGCTGATAACGCAGGATGGAGTTCATCCGGCCGGTGTTCGACGAGCTCTGCGTCTCCGGCATGTAGCCCTTGGGAACCAGGCCGTGCTTGGCCACCAGGGCGGCGAACATGTTCCACTGGCCGCCGTCGCCCGCCACCGTCTCAAGCAGGAAGGCGACCGTGCGGTCGTCGACGTCGCGGCCCGCGGTCTCGATGATGGCCTCGAGGAAGTAATTAGCGCGCTCGAGTTTGTCCCAGAACATCGCGTAGTTCTGCGAGAACTCGAAGTCCTTGAGCCCGGTCTCGCGCATGACGCCAACCCGCAGCAGGTTCAGCCCCGCGAACAGCCAGCAGCGGCCGCTCTTCTCCTGGTTGGTGACCTTCCAGTCGTCCAGCGTGGTCGACAGCGAGTGGTCGATGCTGTTGACGATCTCCCGGTTGATGGCGACGTCGTCGACGGTCACCCGGGTCACGGCATTCTGAGCAAGCCGATAGGTCGGGCTGGCCGAGAAATCCTTACGCAGTCGTTCCAGATCAGCGGCAGCGAGTGTTCCGTCCATCGCAGCGTCCCTTCGCATGGTTGTCCCGGCCTTGCATCCAGATTAAGCGCCGGAGGCGACTTGTTCCGGTTTGCCTGGCCGGCTACCTGGGCAGCCGTGCCCGCGTGACCCTGCCTGCGCCGTTCGGCGGTGACCGTGTTCAGATGGAACTAAAGCTGACCGAACGCACCCGACGGGAGTCCAGCCCATGACCACGACGCACCCTGCCTCCACGATCGGCCTCGACACGGTCGCTGAGCTGGCCGCCCAGCTCCGGGTCGACTCAATCCGCTCCTCGACCAGTGCCGGATCCGGTCATCCGACGTCGAGCATGTCGGCCGCCGACCTGCTCGCGGTGCTGATGACCCGGCACCTGCGCTACGACTGGGATCAGCCGCGGCTGCCAGTCAACGACCACCTGATCTTCTCCAAGGGCCACGCCTCCCCGCTGCTGTACTCGGTGTTCAAGGCGGCCGGGGTCGTCTCGGAGGACGAGCTGATGACCGGCTACCGTCGCTTCGGCCAGCGGCTGGAGGGCCACCCCACGCCGATCCTGCCGTGGGTCGACGTCGCCACCGGCTCGCTCGGCCAGGGGCTGCCCGATGGCGTCGGGGTCGCGCTGGCGGGCCGCTACCTGGACCGGCTGCCGTACCGGGTCTGGGTGCTGTGCGGGGACAGCGAGCTGGCCGAGGGCTCCATCTGGGAGGCGTTCGACAAGGCCTCCTACTACCAGCTGTCGAACCTGATCGCGATCGCCGACATCAACCGGCTCGGCCAGCGCGGCCAGACCGACGTCGGCTGGGACCTCCCGGAGTACGCGCGCCGGATGGAGGCGTTCGGCGCCCGGGTGCTGACGGTCGACGGGCACGACCTCGCCGCCATCGACAAGGCGATGACCCTCGCCGGGGACAGCGCGGGCAGCCAGCCGACGGTGATCCTGGCCAAGACGATCAAGGGCAAGGGCTTCTCCGAGGTGGAGAACAAGAACGGCTGGCACGGCAAGCCGTTCCCGCCCGACATGGCCGACCGGGCGATCGCCGAACTCGGCGGCGTGCGCAACCTGGTGCTGCGCGGCCCCGAGCCGGAGCCGGCCGAGCCCGGCCCGGTTCCGGACAAGCCGGTCACGGTGGCCCAGCCGCCCGTCCCGCCGGCCAGGCCGAGCGGAGCGGCGCCGGTGTACGAGGTCGGCGCGACGATCGCGACCAGGAAGGCCTACGGCGACGCGCTGGTCGCCCTCGGCGCGCGCGACCCGCAGGTGGTCGCGCTGGACGGCGAGGTCAGCAACTCGACCTTCGCCGACGAGTTCGCGCACGTCTACCCCGACCGCTACTTCGAGATGTTCATCGCCGAGCAGCAGCTGGTGGCGGCGGCCACCGGGCTGGCGGTGCGCGGGTACCGCGCGTTCGCGTCCACCTTCGCCGCCTTCTTCACCCGCGCCTACGACTTCATCCGGATGGGCGCGATCTCCGGCGTCGACCTGCGGCTGGCGGGCTCGCACGCGGGGGTGGAAATCGGGGCGGACGGCCCGTCGCAGATGGCGCTCGAGGACCTGGCCATGATGCGGGCCGTGCACGGCTCGACCGTGCTGTACCCGAGCGACGGCACCAGCACCGCCGCGCTGGTCGACGCGATGGCCCAGACGCCGGGTATCAGCTACCTGCGCACCACCCGCGGCGGCTTCCCCGGGCTCTACCCGGCCGGGGAGAAGTTCCCCATCGGCGGCTCCAAGCTGGTTCGCTCGAGCGGCAACGACCGGGTCACCCTGGTCGGCGCGGGCGTGACCGTGCACGAGGCGCTGCGGGCGGCCGACGTCCTGCAGGGCGAGGGCATCGCCGCGCGGGTCATCGACCTCTACTCGGTCAAGCCGGTGGACACCGAGACGCTGGTCGCGGCGGCGGCGGCCACCGGCGGCCGGATCGTGACCGCGGAAGACCATCACCCCGAGGGCGGGCTCGGCGCCGCCGTCGCCGACGCGCTACTCGGCGCCGGACAGCAGGGCCTGCACCTGACCCGCCTCGCGGTGAGCGGGATGCCGGGCTCGGGCACCGGCGACGAGCTCCTCGCCTGGGCCGAGATCGACGCCGACCACATCGCCGCCGCCGCCCGCAAGCTGGTGGGCGGCTAACCCGCCTTCCGGTAGAACCAAGCGACGTCCCCGGACGTATCTCAGATGAGAGACTGCGCGTAGCGCGGGACAGTCCAGTTCTGAGCGCCTGGGAGGTTACGGTGCCGATCCGGCCTGAGGCTGAGCAGAAGCTGCGCGCGGGCTTCCAGCGCCGCGTCGACCGGCAGGCCGAGCGTCACGTCGCGCAATTGACGCACGCCGAGCAGTTGGCCGTCCGGCTCGAGTGCGGCCAGGTGGCCGGGGTCTTCACCGGCCAGGCGGGCGGGGACGTCAGGCGCGGCACCTACGCGGTGGGCCTGCTTCCGCTGGCGGCGGTCCCCGTCCTGATCGCGGGCGCCGCCGTCGGGGTCCCGGGCATGGTGCCGTTGCTCGGCGCGACCCCGTTCATCACCGGGGCCTGGTTCGGTCTCACCGTCTGGCGGCGGCGCGAGCCGAAACGGCACGTCTGGCTGTACGCCTTCACCGAGGGCTGCGCGTTCCTGGACGGCCCGCAGGCGGACGCCCTCTACCTGCGCTGGAGCGAGGTCACCGAGGTCGGCGAGGTCTGGACCAACGTCTACGACGTGAGCGCCGAGGAATCCAGGCCACGGCTGACGGCGTACCAGCTGCGGTGCGCGGACGGGCGAACCTGTGAGATCTCGCGCTCACTGAAAAACGTGCGCGACCCCTACCCCGGTGTCGGGCCGCTGGTGCGGGGCGTGATGCCGGCCGACGTCGGCGCGACCATGCCGGAGTTCCCCACCATCGACGAGGTCATCGCGGCGTTCGCGGTGAAGCCCCCGGGATCCGCCTGAGCGGGCGGGTAACACCGGGCGGCGCGGCGGACACTGAAGAGTGTGACGACAATCAGAATCGCGCACGTCGACCCCCGGCCCGGGCGGCTGCCCCACGGCGGATTCGACACCCGGGGTTACCTGGTCGTGCTCGCCGACGACGCGGGCCACCGGGCCGTGCCCATCTGGATGCAGGAAGCCGGCGACCTCGCGCGCCTGCTGAAACGACCCGCCGGTCAGATCATCGCCGACGGCGTGCCCCAGGAGCTCGCCATTCGGCTGCTCGGCGCGGGCCGCGCTCGGGTCACCGGGGTGGACATCGACCTGACCGACGCCGCCGCCGCCGAACTGAGCCCCGAGGTCACGGTGGCGCGGATCGGGCTGGGCGGCCCGATCGGGCCCCGCCAGGTCACCGCGGACCTCGGACTTGGCCTGGCCCTGGCCGTCGCCGCAGGCGCCCCAGTCCGACTGGCCGACGCCGTGCTTGACCGGCTGGCCGTCCCGGTGCAGGGCGATGACCTGCTCACCCCGTTCCTCGGCCGGGTGCCGCCCGCCGCCTGGCCCGCATCCAGCCCGCCGCCGCCGCGCTGGCCGCTGGCCACGCTGCGCGGGCGGCCGCGCTATGAGCCGCGCAACCTGGACTTCGCCCACGGCCTGGACCGGTGGGACCTGGACTGCTGGCCCGGCCCCGCGCCGGACCGGCCGGGGGCGGGGGGCGCGTCAGACTACGCGGCCGTCGCCGACGGGCCCTCGGCCGTCCTGTCCTCGACCGTCCCGCGACCGGCCGGGTCGGCCGCCTTGGTCCAGGCCGTCTACGCCGACGACTACCGCGCCGTCACCATCACCGTCAGCGGCGAGCTCAGCGGCGATCTCGTCAGCGGACAGGGCGGCCTACGGCTGGAGATCCTCCGGCACTGGTGGCGAGGGCCGGCCACCCGCGAGGACCATGGCCGCACCATCGCCGGCCGCCGCCCCGACTGGACCGGCCATGAGATCACGGCCCGGATCCCCGCCGACGCCGACATCATCCGGTTCGGCATCGGGCTCGACGGCACCGGCCGGATCGGGCTGCGCCACCCGAATCTGCGCGTCATCGGACCGGAGGCAGGAACAGCGTGAACGCGGACGTCCCCGACGGCGACCTCGCCCGACTGGCCCGCGACGGTGACCCGGTGGCGTTTCGCCTGCTGGTCGAGCGGCACCAGGCGATGGTCCAGGCCCGGGCCCGGCAGCTGGGTTCCGGCCCCGGCGACGCCGACGACATCGTCCAGGAGTCGTTCTTGCAGGCGTTCCTGGCCCTGGACCGGCTGCGGGATCCGGACCGGTTCGCTGGCTGGCTGGCCGGCATCGTGTTCAACGTCTGGCGCAGCCAGTACCGCCGGACCCCGGTCACCCTGCTGGCGGACTGGCCCGAGCCGCTGCAGCCGACGTCGGCCGACGGCCTTCCCTCGGCCGAGGACCTCGACCGGGCAGACGCGCTGCGCGCGGCCGTGGCCAGCCTGCCTGCCGGGCAGCGGCGCGCCGTCACCCTGCACTACTACGCCGACGTGCCCGCAGGCCAGGTCGCGCAGGCACCTGGGGCGGCCCGGGCCAGCCTGCACAAGGCCCGCCTCCGGCTGCGCGCCTACCTCACCGAGCACCGCCCCGACCTCGTTCCCACCGCAGGGAGGACGCACATGACCACCGTTCACGTCGCGCGCATCGAGCGCCGCATCCCGCACGGTCCCGTGCCCGACCGGTTTCCGACCCACGTCATGGTGCTGGCCGATGACCCGGGCCGCCGGGAGCTGCCGATCTGGCTGCTGGGCGAGGACAGCCACCGGTTCGCCGACGACCGTCGTCAGCCAGGCTCAGACGAGCTGACCGATCGGCTGCTGCGCGCGGCCGGAACGCGGGTGACCGCGGTCAACGTCGACGAGCTGGGCCCGGAGGTGACCGTGGCCCGGATCGAGCTGGCCACCCCGGACGGCCCCGAGCACGTCACCACGCGCCTCTACGACGGGCTGGCGACGGCCATCGCCTCCGGTGCGCCGATCCGGGTCGCCGACGCGGCCATGGACCGGCTGGCGATGCCCGCCGGGACGGGCCAGGACGGCCCCGTGCCAGAACGGACCGCCCGCGACCTGAGCGCCGACCGGCGGCCGCGGTACGAGCCGCGCAACCTGACCTTCGCGACCGGCCTCGACTACTGGGCGCTCGGCGGGAGCTTCACCGAGAACACCCTGCAGTCCCACTGGCGGGATTACACCGCCACCGCCGCCGCCGCCGGGCACGGGAGCGCGATCCTCTCCTCGGCTGCGGCGCAGCCCGAAGGCTTTGCCTGGCTGGTCCAGGAGATCTTCGCCGACGACTACCGCGGCACCACGATCACCTTCCGCGGCCAGTTCAGCGCTCCCGGCACGACCGGCCGCACCGGGCTGTTCCTGCGGGTCATGACCGCGCCGACCATCCACGGGCCCTTCACCGCGCAGGCCGCCCTGGCCGACCCGAGCAACCACATCGTCACCATCGCGAACGAGGCCGCCTGGAACACGCACGAGGTCACCGCGCCGATCCCAGACGACGCGGAGACCGTCGCCTTCGGCGTCTTCCTGGCCGGCCCCGGCCGGATCGACCTGCGCAACCCGGAACTGATCCCGGCCGGGCCGAAGGCGTAGTAGACGCTATTGGGCCGGGTTCACTGACCGGCCTTGCGCCTAGCCCGCCACCGGGGGCACCAGTTGCACGCTGGCCGCATGACGGCGGGCGAGCTCCCGGTACGTCCCCGGGTTGTTCTCGACCCACATCCGGGCACCGGGCGTCAGGTCGCCCACGATCCTGGCCGGCACCCCGGCCGCGAGCATGCCGTCGGGGATCGTCAGGCCGGGCGGCACGGTCGCGCCCGCGGCGACGAGCGCGCCCCGTCCGATGACGGCGCCGTCCAGCACCGTGGCGCCGTTGCCGATCAGCGCCTCCGCCCCGATCGTGCAGCCGTGCACCACGCACAGATGACCCACGGTCGCCCCCTCGCCGACCTCGGTGACCGGATCGGGGCCGCCGTGCAGAACGGACCCGTCCTGGACGTTGGCGCCCCGCCGCACCACGATCGGGCCGAAGTCGGCCCGCAGCACCGCCCCGTACCAGATCGAGGCCTCGGCCTCCACCGTGACGTCGCCGACCAGGGTCGCGGTCGGCGCGATCCACGCGAACGGGCTGACGTCGGGCTCCCGGCCCTCAAAGGAAAAAAGTGGCATCAGGCAATGATGCCGTCTTGGTTCTTCCGTCCGCAGACCGACATGACGTGTTCACCCCGAGGCGGCCTTCGGCGCGCAGACTAACAACTTATGACTAACTCGGACAACACACGCGATCATGCGCACGGCGCCGGAGCGCCCTGGCAGCCTGGCCAGCCGGTCGTTCCGGGCGTCACCCGACGCCGTTTCCTCACCTACACCGCGCTCGGCACCGCCGCGGCAGCGGCCGCGGGCGCCGCCGGCGGCGGTATCGCCGAGGCGAGCGTCCGCGGCGGCTCGGCGGCGGCCAAGTCGCTGCCCAAGGGCTGGAGCGGGACCATCGCCGACGTGAAGCACGTGGTGATCCTCATGCAGGAGAACCGCTCCTTCGACCACTACTTCGGGACGCTCAGCGGCGTCCGCGGCTTCGGCGACAAGCAGGCCCTGACCTACCAGAACGGGACCAGCATCTTCCAGCAGCCCGACCCGGCTCGCACCGACCTCGGGTACCTGCTGCCTTACAACCTCACCGACCAGGTCGACGGCGACCTCGACCACTCGTGGAACGGCGACCACGAGGCGCGCAACGGCGGGCTCTGGAACAACTGGGTGGCGGCCAAGTCCCAGGAGACCATGGGCTACTTCACCCGGGACGAGATCCCGTTCCAGTACGCCGTGGCCGACGCCTTCACCATCTGCGACGGTTACCACCAGGGGATCATGGGGCCCACCAGCCCCAACCGGATGTACTTCTGGACCGGGACGTCGTCCGGCTGGACCAGCAACCCGAACGACTACGAGGTCGACTTCGGCTCCGACGCCGGCACGGCCGAGGTCACCACCTACCCCGAGCTGCTGCAGAAGGCCGGGGTCGACTGGCAGGTGTACACCAACGACCAGGTCGGCGACAGCGGCAGCTACCCCGATTTCTTCCTCGGCGACTACGGTGACAACCCGCTCTGGTTCTACCAGCAGTACAACACCAGCAACAGCCGCAACGGCGGGACCAGCGAGCTGGCCGACCGCGGCGCGGTCACGCCCTGGCAGACCGACGCCGGGGCGCCGGCGCTGAGCGAGATCCACGCGGCCTACGTGCTGTCGTCGTTCATCAGCGACGTCAAGAACAACACCCTCCCGCAGGTCTCGTGGATCGTCGCGCCGGCCGGCTACTGCGAGCACCCCTCGTACACCCCCGACTACGGCGCCCACTACGTCAACACGGTCCTGCAGACGCTGATGTCCAACCCCGAGCTGTGGAAGAACACGGCCCTGTTCATCACCTACGACGAGCACGACGGGTTCTTCGACCACCAGCTCCCGCCGATCCCCGAGCCGACCGTCACCGACGAGTACATCGACGGGCTGCCGATCGGCCCCGGGACCCGCGTTCCGATGCTGATCTGCTCGCCGTGGACCCGCGGCGGGTATGTGGACTCCAACGTCTACAACCACACCTCGATGCTCGAGTTCCTGGCCGCCTGGACCGGGGTGAAGCCGGCCAACGTCACCCCGTGGCGCGCGTCGGTGACCGGTGACCTGACCGCCGCGTTCGACTTCGAGCACCCGGACTTCTCGATTCCGTCCAACATCCCCACGCTCGAGCAGACCTGGGCGCTCACCCAGCTGACGGGCGGGTCCACGACCCCCCCGGCCGAGGGCGACCAGCAGATGCCGTCCCAGGAGCCCGGCACCCGGCCGCACCGCCCGACCCTCCACCAGCCCTTCGCCGACGTGACCGTCGACCGCGCCGCCAGCCAGGTCACCGCCCGGCTGACCAACACCGGCCGGGTTGGCGTTTCCTTCGCCGTCTACCCCGACGCGCTCCTGCCGACCGCCCCCACGCCGGTCACCGTGCTGCCCTCATCCCGTGGGGCGTACGTCTGGGACGCGACGCTGACGGCCGGGAAGTACGCCTTCTCCGTCCACGGCCCGGACGGGTTCCTGACCAGCTTCGCTGGCACGGTCGCGCCGGCCGGCCAGCGCTCCGGCCAGATCCCGGTCGTCACCGCCGCCCCGCAGCGCGGGCCGGCCGGGAAGGTCGAGCTCACGCTGGCCAACGAGGGCAGGCAGGCCATCGTCTACACCCTGACCCCGAACGACTACGAGGGCAGCACCCGGACGGTCACGGTGCGGTCCAACGGCGCCACGACCGTCAGCTGGCCCACCAACCACGAGGGCTACTACGACGTGGTGATCACCGCCAACACCACCGACGGCTTCCGCCGCCGCTACGCCGGCCGGATCGCCTAGGCGGCGCCGGTCACCTGACCAAGACGGCGCCCCTCGATCACCCCGTCGTGCACAATGACGGGGTGATCGAGGAGCTCATCGCCCGGATGGCGGGTCAGCTCGAATCGCTGCAGGCGGCGGGCGACCAGCGCCGGTACTTCCACGCGACGTACCAGCGGACCACGATCGCGGTCGCCGACAGAATCCGCGACGGCGGCTTCGACGATCCCGCCTGGGTCGAGCGCTGGGACGTCGCGTTCGCCGATCTGTACCTCGACGCCCTCGACGCCGCGCTGGCCGGGCGCCGCCCGCCGGGACCCTGGGAGGTGGCGTTCAGCGCCCCGGCCGAGCTGCCTCCGGTCCGGCACGTGCTGCTCGGCATGAACGCTCACATCAACTACGACCTGCCCCAGGCGCTGCTGGCGGTGATCACCGACGAGGAGTTCGCCGACCCGGTGCTGCTCGCCCGGCGCGAGTCCGACCACCGGGCGATCGACGACGTGCTCGCCTCCCGCGTCGGCGCCGAGGGCGACGAGCTGGCCGGCCTCTCCGGCCCCGGCTCGGCCGTCGACCGGCTGCTCGCGCCGCTCAACCGACGGGCCACCGGACGCTTCCTGCGCGAGGCGAGGGAAAAGGTATGGGCCAACGCCGTCGCCCTCAGCCGCGCCCGGGCAAGCGGGCCCGAGCCCTACGCGAGCGCCCGCCGTGAGCTGGCCGAGCTGAGCGCGGCCAAGGTGACCTCGCTGCAGGCACCGGGCCAGGTCCTGCTGAAGCTGGCGGTCACCGGGTTCGGCGTCCGGCTGGACTAGCTTAGTGGGCGTCTATGTTCACTGACGACCATGTCCAGTGATGAACGTGTGCTCTATGGTCGATGAGTCGAGTTTCCAACCTGACCTGGAGGGACACGTGCGCAAAGGGAAGTTGACGGCGCTGACGGTGAGCGCAGCCGCGCTGGCGGTGGGCGCGGTTGCCGCCGTCGCGCCGGCCGGATCCGCCGCGACCAAGTCGGCCGCGTCATCCGCGCCGACGGTCGCCATCCAGCCCGGCGCGATCCACCCGACCAGCGTGCTGGCGGCGCCGTCGCAGGCGAACTGCGTGAAGTACGGCTACTACCACTGCCTCACGCCCGGGCAGGTCGAGGACGCGTACAACCTCCCCCCGCTGTATCGCCACGGCGTCACCGGCAAGGGCGAGACGATCGTGATCGTCGACTCGTTCGGCTCGCCCACGATCTCCCGCGATCTCGCCGTCTTCGACCAGCAGTTCAAGCTGCCCGCGCCGCCGTCGTTCCGGATCATCACCCCGTCGGGGGTGATCCCGAAGTGGAATTCCAGCGACTCCGACATGACCGGCTGGGGCGGCGAGACCACCCTCGACGTGGAGTACGCGCACACGATCGCCCCCGGCGCGAACATCCTGCTGGTCGAGACGCCGGTGTCGGAGACCGAGGGCGTGACCGGCTTCCCGCAGATCGTCAAGGCCGAGAACTACGTGCTCGCGCACCACCTCGGCGACGTGATCAGCCAGAGCTTCAGCGCCACCGAGCAGACCTTCACCGGCCTCAAGCAAATCGACCAGGACAAGCTGCGCTCCGCCTACATCACGGCCGCGGCGGAGAAGCACGGCCCGACCGTGCTGGCCGCCTCCGGCGACAGCGGGGTGGCCGACGTGGAGCTGAACGGCACCACCTACTACACCCACCGGGTCACCTCCTGGCCCGACAGCGACCCGCTGGTGACCGGGGTCGGCGGCACCGAGCTGGTGGCGGGCAAGCACGGTACGTTCACGTCGGTGGCGTGGAACGACACCTACAACAAGCACCTCGGCGACGGCACGGTTCCGTACGCCACCGGCGGCGGCCTGTCGGTGCTGTTCAACCGCCCCTTGTACCAGAACGGGGTCAAGAACGTGGTCGGCGCCGCCCGCGGTGTCCCGGACGTGTCGATGAGCGGCTCCTGCAGCGCCCCGGTGTTCACCTACCAGAGCTTCCCGCAGGCAGGCACCCCGGCCGGCTGGTACCCGTCCTGCGGCACGAGTGAGGCGACGCCGGAGTTGGCCGGCATCGTCGCGCTGGCCGACCAGGTGGCCGGGCACGCCCTCGGCGTCATCAACCCGACCCTGTACAAGCTGTCGGCCGAGAAGGCCCCGGGCGTCGTCCCCGTCACCTCGGGCAACAACACCGTGACGTTCGTCCAGAACAAGGAGGCCTACACGATCAAGGGCTTCCCGGCCCGGGCCGGCTACAGCCTCGACGACGGAGTCGGCACGGTCAACGCCTGGTACCTCGCCTACGAACTCGCAGGCAAGACCCCGCCCAAGTAACCTTCCTGACGGGACGCGGTGGCCCCGGCGAGCGGATTCGCCGGGGCCCGACCTGGAGGGACGCTTGTGCGCAGAGGGAAGATCGCGGTGCTGGCGGCGGGCGCCGCGCTGGCCGCCGGGGTGACAGCCGTCGCCGGGTGCTCCGCCACCACGACGACCCCGGCGCAACCGGCCGGCCCGCCCACGATCGTCACCACCCCGGGCGTGATCCAGCCGACCGGGGCGGTGACGACGCCCTCCCAGGCGCACTGCGTGACGGCCTTCTCCGCCCACTGCCTGACCCCGCAGCAGGTGGAGACCGCGTACGATCTCGGCCCGCTGTACGCCCGCGGCGTCACCGGCAAGGGCGAGACGATCGTGATCGTCGACTCGTTCGGCTCGCCCACGATCTCGCGCGACCTCGCCGTCTTCGACCAGCAGTTCAAGCTGCCCGCGCCGCCGTCGTTCCGGATCATCACCCCGGACGGGAAGATCCCGAGCTGGAACCCCAGCGACTCCGACATGACCGGCTGGGGCGGCGAGACCACCCTCGACGTGGAGTACGCGCACACGATCGCCCCCGGCGCGAACATCCTGCTGGTCGAGACGCCGGTGTCGGAGACCGAGGGGGTGACCGGCTTCCCGCAGATCGTGGAGGCCGAGAACTACGTGCTCGCGCACCACCTCGGCGACGTGATCAGCCAGAGCTTCGAGGCCACCGAGCAGACGTTCGCCGGCCTCGCCCAGATCAACGCCTACCATCTGCGCACCGCCTACCAGCGGGCGGCGGGGGAGAAGGACGGCCCCACCGTCCTCGCCGCGGCCGGCGATACCGGCGCGGCCGACGTGGAGCTGAACGGATCGACCTACTACACCTACCGGGTGACCTCCTGGCCCGACAGCGACCCGCTGGTGACCGGGGTCGGCGGCACCGAGCTGGTGGCGGGCACGGGCGGCGCGTACCGGTCGGTGGCGTGGAACGACACCTATAACCCGCATATCGGCGGCGGCACCAGCCCGAGTTCGGGCGGCGGCGGACTGTCGGCGCTGTTCACCCGCCCGTCCTTCCAGAACGGCGTCGCCCCGGTGGTCGGCGGCGCCCGCGGGGTGCCCGACGTCTCGATGAACGCGGCCTGCTCCAGCCCGGTGTTCACCTACCAGAGCTTCCCCCAGGCCGACACCCCGGCCGGCTGGTACCCGTCCTGCGGCACCAGTGAGGCGACGCCGGAGTTCGCCGGCATCGTCGCGCTGGCCGACCAGGTGGCCGGGCACGCCCTCGGCGTCATCAACCCGACCCTGTACAAGCTCGCAGCCGAGAAGGCCCCCGGGATCGTCCCCGTCACCTCGGGCAACAACACCGTGACGTTCGTCCAGGGCGGCAAGACCACCACCATCAAGGGCTTCAGCGCGCAGGCCGGCTACAGCCTGGTCGACGGCGTCGGCACCGTCAACGGCTGGTACCTCGCCTACGAGCTGGCCGGCCAGACCCCGCCAAAATCCTAAAATCTTTTCTCCCGAACGGACCGTGCGTGACCCTGGTCAGACAAACGCGCCCAGACCGGTGATGGCGCGGCCGACGATGAGGGTGTTGATCTCGCGGGTGCCCTCGTAGGAGTAGATCGCCTCCGCGTCGGCGACGAAACGGCCGACCTGGTCCTCGAGCAGGATGCCGTTGCCGCCGAGCAGCTCGCGGGCGTAGCCGACGGTCTCCCGCATCCGGACCGTGCAGAAGGCCTTCGCCATCGCCGAGTGATGGTCCTTGGCCTGGCCCTGGTCCTGCAGCTGCGACAGCCGGACGCACAGGCAGGCCGAGGCGGTGACGTTGGACAGCATCCGGACCAGCAGATCCTGGACGAGCTGGAAGCCGGCGATCGGGCGGCCGAACTGCTGGCGCTGGCCCGCGTAGGCGAGCGCATGCTCGTAGGCGCCGCGGGCGCAGCCGGTCGCCTGCCAGGCCACGCCGGCCCGGGTGAGGCGGAGCACCTTGGCGGTATCGCGGAACGAGTTGGCCCGCTGCAGCCGGTTGTCCTCGTGCACGCGCACGTTGTCCAGGGTGATCTGGGCGTTCTGGACCACCCGGAGGGCGATCTTGTCGTGCATCTTGACCGGCGGTCGACCTAGACGTCCGGCTTGAGCGCAGGCCGCCGCAGGCGGTCGAGGCGACGGCCTACTTCGTGATCTGCGAGGCGCTGGCCAACGTGGCCAAGCACAGCCAGGCGGGCCGCGCCTGGATCCGCGGCGAGCTGGCGGGCGGCCTGCTGGTGCTCGAGATCGGGGACGATGGCGTCGGCGGGGCCGACGTCAGCCGCGGCAGCGGCCTGTCCGGGCTGGCCGACCGGGTCGCGGTGGTGGGCGGTACGGTCACGGTGTCGAGCCCAACCGGCGGGCCCACGTCGATGCGAGTGGAGCTGCCGTGCCCGTGAGCCTTCGGGTGGTGCTGGCCGAGGACGGCGCGCTGATGCGGGTCGGGCTGACCGCGCTGCTGGCCCGGTTCGGGCACCAGGTGGTGGCCGAGGCGACCGACGCCGCGCAGCTCGTCGAGGCGGTGGCCGAGCACCGGCCGGACATCGTGGTGACCGACGTCCGGATGCCGCCGGGCTTCTCCGACGAGGGGCTGCGGGCCGCGGTCGCGCTGCGGAAGACCCAGCCTGGGCTGGCGGTGCTCGTGCTCAGCCAGTACATCGAGAAGACCTACGCAGGCGAGCTGCTCGACTCGGGCGACGGAACCGGGGTCGGCTACCTGCTCAAGGACCGGGTCGGGGACGTCGCCGAGTTCATCGACGCGCTGCAGCGGGTGGCGGCGGGCGGCACCGTGGTCGACCCGGAGGTCGTCCGGCAGCTGCTCAGGCACCGTCGTGACCCGCTGGAACGGCTCAGCCCGCGCGAGCGCGAGGTGCTCGCGCTGATGGCCGAGGGCCGCTCCAACGCCGCCGTCGCCCGCGCCCTGGTCGTCTCGGAGGCGGCGGTCGGCAAGCACATCGGGCACATCCTGACCAAGCTCGACCTGCCGCCCGACGACGACGACCACCGCCGGGTCCTGGCCGTGCTCTCCTTCCTCCGGGCCTGATCCCGCCCGCGTTAACGACCCCGCGGCCTCACGGGCTGCCGCCGAGCTGGCTGATCACATCGCTCTCTTGCACGCCGTGACGCCCGCACCAGTTCATCGCCTCGTCGAGGTCCAGCGCGACCGGCAGCTCCTTCTCGGCCTCGTCGGCCACCTCCCGAAATCCGGCCCTGCGCAGGATGTGAACCACGTGATCCCTGGAGACTTCCACCTTGCCGATTCTCAGGTGTGACCACCGGCCTCCGCAACCCCTCAGGAACGCTGTAACGTTCGGTACAGTTCGTCGGAGATTGTCCTATATAGTAACGATCTACCACAGCGGGAGGGAGACAACGATGATCGACACACGCGAACTGCGGGTCGACCTCGGCGATCACGGAGTGCTCGGCATTCCCTACGTGAACGTCGTCGGCGAGGCGGGCGACGGACCGCATCTGACCGTGATCGCCGGCGTGCACGGGACCGAGTACACGTCGATCGCCGCCGCCCGTGAGCTGCTGGCGGAGCTGCGGCCGGCCGAGCTTTCCGGCACGGTCACCGTCGCGCCGCTGATCAACCTGCCGGCGTTCTGGGCGCGCACCCCGTTCGTGGTCCCCCTCGACGGGAACAACCTCAACCGCAGCTTCCCCGGCGACGCCCGCGGCGGCGCGGCCGAGCGGATCGCCGCCGCCGTCACCGAGGAGCTCATCAAGGGCTCCGACTACGTGATCGACCTGCACGCCGGGGACCTGCCGGAGGCGCTCGAGCCGTTCGTCTTCTACGACGCCTCGCCGGTCGAGCGGCGGGCCCGCGAGCTCGCCCTGGCCTACGGTCTCGGGCACATGGTGCGGCAGTCGTCCGACGGCCGGACCGTGACCGGCAGCACCTCGGCCGCCGCGGCCGATCTCGGCATCCCGTCGTTCACGGCCGAGTCGGGGGAGTGCGGCATCCTCGCCCGCGACGCCGTCGACCGGCATCTGCGCGGGCTCAGGAACGTGCTTCGCCAGCTGCGGCTGCTGTCCGGCGACGCCGTCGCGTTCGACCCCCCGGTCGAGCACGACGGGTGGATCTGGATGCGGACGACCGACGCCGGCTGGTGGCAGCCCGCGGTGGCGACCGGCACCCTGGTTGCGGAGGGTGACCTGCTGGGAACGGTCGCGCCGATCATCGGCGGAACGCCGACGCCCATCGTCGCGCCCGCGCCCGGGGTGCCGCTGTTCATCACCTCGAGCCCGGCCGTCGGAGCGGACGGGCTCCTGCTCGGCCTCGCCCGCCCCACAAAGGCTATCTAACAGGTCAACAAAGTATGTTGCATATGTCACACAACATCAAAAAAAATGAACTCTTGTAACATTTGGTACGAACGGGCTAGGATTCGGAAATCTCGCCGCAGCGCCTGCCCCCTCCCCGCTGGTCGAGTGCCACGGCGTTCACGACAACCGAGGAACCTGATGAAGAATAAATTTCGAATCTCAGTCGCTGCGGCGCTGGCGGCGGTCCCGCTGGTCCTCGCGGGCTGCGGCTCCGCCGCCGGATCCGGTTCCAGTTCTGGTGCCGGTTCCGCTGCCAGCGGCTCGTCAAAGCCGGTCGACGGCGGCAACCTGGTGATCGACCGCTCCAACGACGCCGTCTCCATGAACAAGACCACGACGTTCGACAACAGCTCGATCTTCGTGATGGAGCAGATCATGGAGCCGCTGTTCACCGTCAGCAACGACGGGAAGTCGGTCAAGCCCTGGCTGGCCACCGGCTACACGGTGTCGGCGGACAAGAAGACCTACACCGTCAAGCTGCGCAGCGGCGTCAAGTTCTCCAACGGCCAGCCGATGACCGCGGCCGATGTCAAGTTCTCCATCGACCAGGACACCGCGACCGGGTCCGATGGCTGGGGCTACATTAACGCGGCGATCAAGCAGGTCACCGTCGTCAACACCTCGACGGTGAAGTTCGACCTCAAGTACCCGTGGGCTCCGTTCATCGCCGACCTGTCGCTGTTCAGCAACGGGATCATCCCGAACAACTACGGCGGCCAGAGCGCGACCGCCTTCTACACCCACCCGATCGGCACCGGGCCGTTCGAGTGGAAGTCGTGGACCAAGGGCCAGTCCATCAAGCTGGTCAAGAACCCGGACTACTGGCAGCCGGGCAAGCCGTACCTGGACAGCGTCGAGTTCAACGTCGTCCCCGACGCGAACACCCGTGAGCTGCAGCTGCAGGGCAACCAGGCCGACATCGACACCTACCCCGACTGGTCGCAGTTCGCGACGCTGAAGAGCTCGCCGGGCATCGTGGCGACGGCCTTCCCATCCACCGAGGTCGACTACCTCGCCTTCAACGAGAAGAAGGCGCCGTTCAGCGACGCGCACGTGCGGCAGGCGATCTCGGACGCGATCGACCGTAACGCGCTGGTCAACGCGGTGCTGTTCGGCAACGGAAAGCCGGCCAACTCGCTGCTCATGCCGGGCCTGCCGTACTACGACGGCGCCGGCGGCGAGAGCTACGACCTGGCCGCCGCCAAGAAGGCCCTGGCCCAGTCGTCGGTGCCGCACGGATTCACCACGACCATGCTGATCGCGTCCGGTAACGCCAACCAGTCGACGGTGGCGCAGATCGTGCAGTCCGAGCTGAAGCCGCTTGGCATCACGGTGAACATCCAGCAGCTTGACCCCACCGCGGCGCACGCCGCGTCGGAGGGCGACAGCTACCAGATGGACTACTCCGCGTGGACCATGGACATCCCCGACCCGGACGAGTGGACCTCCTTCGCGGTCGACCCGAGCGGCGGCGCCAAGTCGGCCTTCACCAGCTACGACAACGCCTCGGTGATCAGCCTCAACAAGCAGGCCGAGCAGCAGACCGACCCGGCCAAGCGTGCGGACCTGTACGCCCAGCTGCAGCAGCAGACGTCGAAGGACGCCTTCCTGGCCTACCTGTTCTACCCGCCGTACGCCTACGCCACCACGGACAAGGTCCACGGCTTCTTCGTCACGCCGCTCGGCAACTTCCACCTCGAAGACGTCTACAAGACCAGCTGACGTCTGTTAGCTCACCTCGCAACGCGGGGTCGGCGGTCCGCCCGCCGGCCCCGCGGCAAGGAGAAGTACATGCTGCACCGGTTGCGCTTCATCCCGGGCCGGCTCCTTCAGGCGATCCCGGTGGCATTGGGCGTGAGCATTCTCGTCTTCCTGATGTCGCACCTGCTGCCAGGCAACCCGGCCGTGGCCATCCTTGGCAATCACGCGACTCCGGCCAACGTGGCCGCGCTCTCGAAGCATCTCGGGCTCGACAAGCCACTGTGGGACCAGTACTGGCTGTTTATCTCGCACCTGTTCCAGGGTGACCTGGGACAATCGCTGACCTACCAGCAGCCGGTGGTCAGCCTGGTGTTCTCGGCGGTGCCGGTCACCCTCACCCTGGTGCTCTACGCGCTGGTCCTGTCGCTGGTCATCAGCGTCCCCCTGGCCGGCTGGGCCGCGACCGGGCCCGGTCGTGCCCGTGACCTGGCGGTGCGTGCCTACACCCTGATCGGTCAGGGCATGCCGCAGTTCTGGGTCGGCATCATGCTGATCCTGCTGCTGGCGGTGCGGCTGCAGATCTTCCCGGTCGGCGGCTACGGCCAGAGCTTCACCGACCACCTGTACTACCTGTTCCTGCCGGCGCTCACCCTTGCCATCTCGATGTGCCCGACGATCATCCGCAGCCTGCGGGCGTCGACCATCCAGGTCCTCGGCTCGGAGTACGTCGGCACGGCCCGATCCAAGGGCATCGCCGGCGCCTCGCTCTTCCGCGTCCATGTGCTCCGCAACGCGGCGATCCCGACTGTGTCCATCGTCGGCGTCAACCTCGGCTACCTGGTCGGCGGATCGCTCGTCATCGAGCACGTGTTCGCGATTCCCGGACTCGGATCGCTGATGATCAATGCGATCTTCGCCCGTGACTTCCCGACCATCCAGGGCGTCGCGCTGTTCGTCGCGCTCTTCGTGGTCGTCGTCGGCATCCTCACCGACATCGTGTACACGCTGCTGGATCCGCGCGTCGACCTAGCTAACACGGAGGCAGTCCGATGACGACCACCCCCGCCCCGACGCTCGCACCGGTCAAGGCCGCCGGCCGCCCCGGTCGGTCTCGTTCCCTGCGCCCCTGGTACCGCAACGGCTCGCTCGTGGCCGGGATGGTGATCGTCGGCGCGCTCATCCTCGTCGCGATCTTCGCCCCGTTGCTGACCTCGTACTCGCCGACCACGCAGAACCTCGAGGAGACGCTCCAGGGGCCGAGCGCCGCCCACTGGCTGGGCACCGATCAGTTCGGCCGGGACGTGCTCACCCGCCTGCTCTGGTCAACCCGCGTCGACCTGCGCATCGGCTTCATCGCGGTGCTTATCCCGTTCGTCGTCGGAACGATCCTGGGCGGCCTGGCCGGGTACTTCGGCGGATGGCTCGACACGATCGTGATGCGCCTGGTCGATATCTTCTTCGCGTTCCCGTTCTACGTGATGGTCATCGTCCTGGTCTTCGTGCTCGGAGCCGGCGAGACGAGCATCTACCTGGCGATCGCGACCGTGTCGTGGGTGTCCTACGCCAAGATCGTCCGTGGCGAGGTCCTCGTCGCGAAACAGCAGGACTACGTGATGGCCGCGCGGCTCGGCGGCTTCTCGCACCTGAAGGTGCTGGCCCGCCACATCGGCCCCAATGTCCTGTCACAGGCGATCATCTACGCGATGAGCGACATCGTGCAGGACATCATGGCCATCGTCACCCTCGGCTACCTGGGGCTCGGCATCGCTCCGCCCACCGCGGAATGGGGATCGATGATCGCGGACGGGCAGCAGTTCATCACCACCCACTGGGAGCAGGCGACCATCCCCGGCCTCGCCGTCGTCGTCGTCAGCCTCGGGCTGTCGTGGCTCGGCGACGGGCTGTCCGATCTGCTCAGCCCGGACCGGAGGAAGTGATATGAGCGAGACCCCGCTGCTCTCGGTGCGTAACCTGTCGCTTGGCGTGCGGCGCAAGGGCAGGCCGACGACCGTCATCGTCGATGACGTCAGCTTCGACGTCGCCGAGGGGGAGCGCTTCGGCATCGTCGGGGAGTCGGGTTCCGGGAAGTCGCTGACGCTCCGGGCGATCGCCAACCTGCTGCCCGCCGGGGTCAGCGTGCTGTCGGGCGCGATCCACTACCGCGGCCAGGATCTGCAGACCATGCCGGCGAAATCGCGCCGGCGCCTGGCCGGCCCGGAGATTGCGATGATTTTCCAGGAACCGATGACCGCGCTCAATCCGGTGATGCGGGTCGGGGACCAGATCGCCGAGTCACCCCGACGCAACCTCGGCCTCAGCAAGTCCGCGGCGATGGACCTCGCCATCGACATGATGCGCAAGACCGGCATTCCGGACCCGGCTCGCCGCGCCCGGGCTTACCCGCACGAGCTATCCGGCGGACTGCGCCAGCGCATCATGATCGCGATGGCACTGTCCTGCTCGCCGCGGCTGCTGCTGTGCGATGAGCCGACCACCGCCCTTGACGTGACCGTCCAGCTCCAGGTGCTCCGCCTGCTCGAGCAGCTGTGCGAGGACACCCAGACCGCGCTCGTCTTCGTCACCCACGATCTCGGGGTCGTCAACCAGACCTGCCGGGAGCTTGGCGTCATGTACGCGGGCGAGATCGTCGAGCGGGGCCGGGTCAAGGACGTGTTCGCCGATCCGCGGCACCCGTACACCAAGGGCCTGCTCGACTCGGCCCCCGATTTCGACCAGCCCGACCGCGAGCTGATCGCGATCACCGGCTTTCCGCCTAATCTGGCCGACCGCCCGGACGGGTGCCCGTTCGAGCCGCGCTGCGCCTTCGCGGTCGAGCACTGCGCCACCGCCCGGCCGAGGCTGGCGGACGTGCGGCCGGGGCGCGAGGCGGCCTGCTTCGAAACCGCGCGCATCTTCCAGGGAGCGACCGCATGACGGACGTCACCGCGCATCCAGAGGTCAGCTGGGCAGCAGGCCGTGCTGCGCGTCGCTAACATCAGCAAGGAATACCAGCTCGGGCATGGCCTGTTCAGCCGGTTCGGCGGCGCCCAGAAGACGTCGCTGAAGGCCCTGGACGGGGTAGACCTCGAGCTGCGGCGCGGTGAGGTACTCGCGCTGGTGGGTGAATCCGGGTCGGGCAAGTCGACGCTGGCGAAGATCCTCGTCGGCGCGCTGAAGCCGACCGGGGGAGAACTGCACGAGCTCGGGCTGACCGAGGGCGCCGCCCGCCGGGAGCGCTCGCGGCGCGTGCAGATGGTCTTCCAGGATCCCTACTCCTCGCTCAACCCGAGGATCAGCGTGGGGTCGATGCTGGCCGGACTGCTCCGGCTCCATCGCGTCGTTCCCCCTGGCGAGGTCCGCGCCGAGAGCATCCGGCTGCTCAACCGGGTCGGCCTGCAAGAGGACGCGTTGCCCGCGTACCCGAGCCAGTTCTCCGGCGGCCAGCGCCAGCGGCTGGCGATCGCGCGGGCGCTGGCGGTCCGACCCGACGTGCTCGTCGCCGACGAACCGGTCTCCGCCCTCGACGTGTCCGTCCAGGCGACCATCCTCGAACTGTTCAGGTCCCTGCAGGACGAACTGGGCCTGAGCATCCTGTTCGTGGCGCACAACCTCGCGGTCGTCCAGCACCTCAGCCAGCGGGTGGCGGTGATGTACCTGGGGCGTATCGTCGAGACGGCCGACACGGCCGAGATCTTCAGCAACCCGCGGCATCCGTACACGCGGGCGCTGATCGACTCCATCCCGCGCATGTCGGCCGACAGCGTGACCGATCCGTTTGAGGTCGATGGCGAGCCGCCCAGCCCGATCAACGTGCCGTCCGGCTGCCGCTTCCATCCCCGCTGCCCGGTCGCCGTCGATCGATGCCGAACCGAGGATCCCGGCCTTTCGCCGGTCGGCCCCGGGCACGCGAGCGCGTGCCTGCTGGCGGCCGAACTCCCCGCCTACCGGGGCGGGCCCGAATTGAAGGAGGAACGATGAAGATCTGGATCTCGTGCGACATGGAGGGCGTCGCCGGCATCGTCGACTGGGACCAGTGCCGCCCCGGCAGCGACGCGTACCCGCTCGGCTGCGCGCTGCTGCAGGATGAAGTCAACGCGGCGATCGAGGGCGCGGCCGCGGGCGGGGCGACCGAGTTCGTCGTCAACGACTCGCACAGCCGGATGGCCAACCTCGACCCGCGCAAGATCGCGGGCCGGGCCAGCTACCTGTCCGGCCGGCACAAGCCGATGTACATGGTCGAGGGGCTCGACGAAAGCTTCGACGCTGTTTTCCTCGTCGGCTATCACGGCTCGATCTCCGGACGCCCGTCGACGCTCTCCCACACCTATAACCCCGAGGTGTTCGCGGGTGTCCGGGTGAACGGCGAGTACGTGGGCGAGAGCGGCATCAACGCCCTGCCGATGGCGCACTACGGCACCCCGATCGCCTTCGTCTCCGGAGACCGGGTGACCGCCGAGGAGGCGGCGCCGTTCGCGCCGGACGCGGTCAGCGTGCTCACCAAGGAGTCCATTACCCGGGCGGCGGCGCTGAACCTGCATCCGGACGAGTCGTGCCGGCTGAATCCGGGCCGGCGCCGAGGAAGCGGTCCGCCGGGTCGCGGCCGGAAGCGCGCACAGCCCCGTGATCGACTCCCCGGCGGCGGTGGACATGGAGTTCCAGACCGGTGACATGGCCGACATCGCCAGCTGGGCGCGCGCCACCGAACGGACCGGCGAGCGCACGGCCCGGATCGCCGGCGACAACCTGCTGAGCGTCTACCAGTCGTTTGTGGCCGTCACGTACCTCACCCGGCAGGCCGGCGGACGCTGACGCCCGGTCCCGGGTGACAGAAGACGGCAGAAGACGACAGAAAGACGATCGATAGCAATGCAGATTTTCGAAGCGGCCCCCAGCGACGGACCCAGCCTGGCCCTGCACGGCGGGGCAGGCGGACGGCTGGAGGAACTCTCCCTTGAGGGCCGCGCGCCGTACGACGAGGGCCTCCGGGCCGCCTACTCGGCCGGATGGCAGGTGCTCGCGTCAGGAGGCAGCGCCCTCGACGCCGTCTGTGCGAGCGTTGAGGTACTGGAGAACGACCCGCTGTTCAACGCCGGCCGTGGCGCCGCGCTGACCGCGACCGGTCACGCCGAGCTCGACGCGTCGGTGATGACGGGCACCGGGCACGCGGGCGCCGTCGCCGCCTCAAAGCACGCCAAGAACCCGGTCCTGCTCGCCCGCGCGGTGATGGAGCACACCGAGCACGCGCTGATCGTGGACCCGGACGCCGCGTTCCTTGAGTGCCATGGCTTCCAGCCGGTCGATCGCGGCTATTTCATCACCGAGTCACGGCAGCAGCAGCTGCAGCGGGTGCTTGACGGCCGTGCAGTCGCCGCCCGCCACGGAACGGTCGGCGCGGTCGCCCGCGACGCCGACGGACGCGTCGCCGCCGCTACCTCCACCGGCGGGATGGTCGGCCAGGCCGACGGGCGGGTCGGGGACTCGCCGATCGTCGGGGCCGGCGTGTACGCCCGCGACAACGTCGTGGCGATCTCGAGCACCGGCCACGGCGAGGCGTTCATCTGCGGCGTCGTCGCCTACGACATCGCCGCCCGGATCCGCTACTCCGGCGCAGGCCTCGCCGCGGCGGTCCGGGAGACCATCGAGACCGAGCTCGCCCAGCGCGGTTCCACCGGGGGCATCATCGCCGTCGGCGGCGACGGCCTGATCGTGGTGGCCCACAATTCGCCGGCGATGTTCTCCGCCCGCGGCACCGGCCCGGAACCTACGATCACGACATGACGGATACCTCGGCAGAAGCCCTGCCATTGCGTGACGAGATCTTCCAGCGGATGGACGAGCTCACCCCGGCCGAGAGGAAGGTGGCGCGCACCCTGCTCGCCCGCTATCCGGCGGCCGGGCTGGAGAGCACCGCCGCGCTGGCCGCGGCGGCGGGGACGAGCAAGCCGACCGTGCTGCGCCTGCTTGACCGGCTCGGGTTCGGCAGTTATCCGGAGTTTCAGCAACGCCTGCGGGGCGAGGTCACCCGGTCGATGAACGAGAGCCCGGTCAGCCGGGCCCGGGCCCGCCGGGCGGTGCCGTCCGACGACAGCGTCTTCCTGCGCGCGGTCGAACAGCGAGCCGGACTGGTCGCGCGGCTGCCGGACACGGTGCCGCCGGCCGAGATCGAACGAGCCGTCGCCCTGCTGGCCGCGCGACCGAAGCACGTCGTCATCTCCGGCGGCTACTTCTCGCGGTTGGTCGCCCGCCTGCTGGCGATGCAGCTTGACCAGCTGATCCCCAACGTCGACTACGCCGACGAGCCGCTCGGGGCCGACATCGCGAAGTACCTGCGGGCCGGCCGCGACTCGGTCGTGATCGTCTATGACCTGCGCCGCTACGAGTTGGCGGCCAAGGAGGTCGTCACGCTGGCGAAGGCCGCGGGCGCCAGCGTCATCCTGATCACCGACGAGTCGCTCTCCCCGTCGGCCGAGGAAGCGGACATCGTGCTCCCGGCCGCCGTCGACGGCATTCCGTTCGACTCGTTCGCCGCCCTCCTCGTGCTCACCGAGAGCCTGGTGGACGCCGTCTTCCACGAACTCGGCGAGGCGGCCATCGAGCGGATGGCCGACTGGGAGCGATCAGTGCGCATCTACCGGGATTTTCGCGTCGGCCGGACCGCCGTCACGGCGACGCCGCATCAGGAGTAGAAAGAAGGCTGACACATGGGACACCTCGACGGGCAGGCCGCCGTCGTCACCGGCACCGCCCAGGGCATCGGGCGCGGGATCGCGGACCTGCTCGAATCGGAGGGCGTGACCGTTCACCGGGTCGACGCGGGCGACGTCGATCTACGCGACTCGGCCGCCGTGGACGCGTTCTTCGCCGGGTTTGGCGAGCTGCATATTCTCGTCAACAACGCCGGCGGAGTCCAGGGGCAGACGCATACCCCGATCGACGAGCTGACCGACGCGGCCTGGGACGCCGTCCTTGACGCGAACCTGCGCACCGCGTTCAACTGCACCCGCGCCGCCGCCCGCCTGATGAAGCCCGCCCGCTACGGGCGGATCGTCAACATCGCCTCCGGGGCCGGCCGCAGCGTCAGCCTCACCGGCATCCAGGCCTACACCTCGGCCAAGGCCGGCCAGATCGGCTTCACCCGCCAGATGGCACACGAGCTGGGGCCGTTCGGCGTCACCGTCAACTGCATCGCACCCGGATTCGTGCTCTCGAACCCGACCACCCAGGCGCAGTGGGACAGCTACGGCGAGGAAGGCCAGCAGTCCCTGCTCGAGAACATCGCGACCCGCCGGACCGGGACGCCGCACGACATCGCCCGCGGCGTGCTGTTCTTCACCGCGCCGGACGCCGACTGGGTCAGCGGGCAGACGATCTCCATCGACGGCGGGCACTCGCTCTTCTAGGACAGGACATGACCGACACTGAAACCGCGGCCGCAGCGGCCGCTGAACTCGCCCGGCTGGGCGAGGCGTACTTCGCCGCCCAGCACAGCTACGACCCGTACAACGCGACGCTGCTCGGCGTGGACGAGTTCGACGGGCTCTCCTTCGACCCGAGCCGGGCGGCGAGCCAACGCGCCGCTGAGGACCTGGCGGCCATCGGCCGCCAGGTGAGCGAGATCGACCCGACCGGCCTGTCCGACGCCGAGCGCGTCGATCAGCGGGTGCTGACCGCGCTGGTCGAGGGCGCCCGGGCCGACGCCGAGCACTCGCTCTGGGCCGCCAACGCGTCGGCCAAGAGCTACGTCAGCCGGCAGGGCCTGATCTTCCAGACGGTGCCCGCCATGACCGTCGCCACCCTCGAGGCCGCCGACCGGTACCTCAGCCGCCTGTCCAGGATCGGCGCGACCCTCGACGCGCTCGGCCAGCGCTATCTGGCCGAGGCGGCCGACGGCCGCACCCCGACCGCCGTCGGGGTCGACCACTCCATCCGCCAGCTGGCGGGGTACCTCGCGCTCCCGGTCTCCGACGACGCGCTGCTCAAGCCGGCCGTCTCGGCGGAACTGCGCGAGGCGGCCGCCGCCCACATCACCGAGACCATCCGGCCGGCCATGCAGCGGCTGGCCGAGCTCCTGCGCCACGACCTGGCGCCGCTCGCCCGCCCGGACGGCCGCGTCGGCATCCGGGAGATCCCCGGCGGTGAGGCGGGCTACCTGGCCTCCGTCGCACGCCACACCACCACCACGCTCTCGCCGCGGGAGATCCACGCGATCGGCCTCGCGGAACTCGACGAGCTGGCCGGCCTGTGGTCGACGATCGGACAGCAGGCGCTGGGCGAGAGCGACTTCGCCACCATCACCGCGCGGATGCGCGAGGACCGGGCGCTGCGCTTCCGCACCAGCGAGGAGATCGTCGCGGCCGCGCAGGACGCGCTCGACCGGGCCGAGGCCGCGCGCGACACCTGGTTCGAGCGGTACGACATCACCGACTGCGTCATCGAGGAGATCAACCCGATCGACGCGGACAACTCAGCCCTCGCGTACTACCGGCCGCCATCCGCCGACGGCAGCCGCCCCGGCGCCCACTGCCTGCTGACGACCGACCCGGGCGAGCGCTACCGCTACGAGTACGAGGCGCTCGCGTTCCACGAGTCGGTGCCCGGGCACCACCTGCAGCTGGCGACCGCGCAGACGCTCGACATCCCGCGCTACCGGCGCCACCTCGACGTCGAGCTGTGCGCGTTCAACGAGGGCTGGGGGCTGTACTCCGAACGGCTCGCGGACGAGATCGGCCTGTACAGCAGCCCAGTCGCGCGGCTCGGCATGCTGTCCTTCGCGGCGCTGCGCGCCTGCCGGCTCGTCGTCGACACCGGCATGCACCACCTGGGCTGGTCGCGCCAGCAGGCGATCGACTTCATGACCTCCCACACCGCGACCACGCCCGCCAACGTGCGCAACGAGATCGACCGGTACATCGCCTGGCCCGGTCAGGCACTCGCCTACGTGACCGGCAAGCGCGAGATCGTCCGGCTGCGCGAGCGCGCCCGCGACGCGCTCGGGCCGCAGTTCGACCTGCGCCGATTCCATCACGCGGTGCTGCGCAACGGAGCCATTCCCCTCACCCTGCTCGATGACGAGATCGACCGCTGGACCATAACGGAGGCACGCGCATGAAGGTGACCGTCAACGGCTGCGAGCTGAACGTCGAGGTGATGGGCCCCGAGGACGGTCCGGTGCTGATCGCCCACCACGGCGGCGGCGGTATCGGCTCCCTGGCCGAGCCCAAGTCCACCTTCGGCCCGCTGTCCGACCGGTTCCGCGTCGTGGTCTTCGACTCGCGGGGCTGCGGCCACAGCGAGGGCATCCCGCCGTACTCGCACGCCCAGTGGGCCGCCGACGTCGACGGCCTGCGCCAGTGGATCGGCGCCGACAAGATCGTCGTCGCGGGCGGCTCCTACGGCGGGTTCATCGCGCTTGAGTACGCCGTGGCCTACCCCGAGCACGTCCAGGCGATCGTGCTCCGCGACACCTCCGCCGACGCGGGCAACCTGGACACCCTCTACGAGAACGCCCGCAACCAGGACCGCGTCGCGATCAACTGGGACAACTTCGACCGCTACTGGACCGGGCGGATCACCGACGACGAGGACCTCAAGGCGCGCTGGGCGGAGATAATCCCGCTCTACGACTACGAGTACGACCCGGTCGCCTCGGCCGCGCGGGTCGAGGCCGGCATCTACCGGCACGAGGCCCACAACTGGTGCTTCAAGTACAACGAGCCGAACTACGACCTCAAGCCGCAGCTGCCCGCGGTCACGGTGCCCACGCTCGTCACCGTCGGTCGGCTGGACTGGGTCACCCCGGTCAGCTCCGCGCAGACCATCGCGTCGCTGATGCCGAACGCGAAGCTGGTGATCTTCGAGAAGTCCGGCCA
Source organism: uncultured Actinomycetota bacterium (assembly GCA_963836195.1). GTDB lineage: Bacteria > Actinomycetota > Actinomycetes > Streptosporangiales > Streptosporangiaceae > Trebonia. The sequence goes on from CAWIIX010000033.1 coordinate 1,053,286, forward strand.
CTCGCCGCAGGTCGAGGAGCGCGAGCTGTTCCTTGCCACCGTGCGCGACTTCCTCGACAGCGCCGTCCCCGCCGCCAAGATCGGATAACCCCTGTGCAGATCACCATCATCGGTTCCGGCGCGATCGGCGGCACGCTCGGCGCGCATATGATCCGGGCCGGCCACGACATCACGCTGTGCGACGCGGACGAGGCTCATGTCGCCGCCATCCGCGAGCGCGGGCTGATCATCGAGGGCCCGGTCAACGAGTTCACCGTGGCCGCCCGCGCGATCACCCCCGACGAACTCCCTGATCAGATCGACCGCGCCATCATTGCGGTCAAGAGCCTGCACACCCGCGCCGCCGCGGAACTGCTCCGCGACCGGCTCGCCCCCGGCGGCTACGTGCTGACCGTGCAGAACGGCCTCACCGCCGACGTCGTCATCGACGCGGTCGGGCGCGAGCGGGTCGTCTCGTCGTTCGTCAACGTCGGCGCCGACGTGATGGCACCCGGGCGCATCATGCAGGGCAACATCGCGGCCTTCCACGTCGGCGAGCTCGACGGCGGCCGCATCACCCAGCGGGTCCTCGATCTCGTGGACGCGCTGCCGTACGCGCAGGCCACCGACAACGTGCTCGGCTACCTGTGGGGCAAGGAGGCCTACGGCGCGATGCTGTGGGCCGGCGCCGTCTCCGATCTGACGATCGCCGAGCACCTCGAGGACCCGCGCTACCGGCCGGTCATGATCGCCATCGCCCGGGAGGTCCTCGCGCAGGCGCCGGTCAAGGTCGAGTGCTTCGACGGCTTCGACCCGGACGACCTCGAGGGATCCCTCGACCGGCTGGCCGCGTTCAACCGCAACAGCGCCAAGAAATTTAGCGGCATCTACCGCGACCTCGTGGTGCGCAAGCGCAAGACCGAGATCGACGAGATGCTGCGCGACATCAACGGCCCGATCATCATCAAGGTCGCGGAGATCATTCACGACATCGAGGACGGCAGGCGGGTCAACACCCGCGCCAACCTGGACGAGCTGGCCGAGTTCGTCGCCGCGCTCCCGGCCGACTCGGCCAGCTCGGCCGGCCCGGCCGCGACGACCGCCTGATGCGGATCGTCGACGTCCTCGCGGTCCCCGTCCTGGCCGGCTTCTTCTTCGACGACCAGCTGGCGATCCGGGCCGGGGCCGCCCACGACGGCTTCGACTACACCGGGCCGCCACTGACCCCCGGCTTCCGCCGCGTACGGCAGCCGGGGGAGGCGGTCTCGGTTCTGCTCCTGCTCGACGACGGCGGGGTCGAGTTCGGCGACTGCGCAGCGGTGCAGTACAGCGGCGCCGGAGGCCGCGACCCGCTCTTCGCAGCCGCCGACGCGGCCGCCGTCGTCGAGCAGGTCATCGCGCCCGCCCTGCGCGGCGCCGACCTGGCCGAGGGCTTCCGCGCCATGTCGGCCAGGATCGACCGGCTGACCACCTGGCCCGACGACCGCCCGCTGCCCGCCGCCGTCCGCTACGGCGTCAGCCAGGCGGTGCTCGCGGCCGTCGCCCGCGCCCGCAGGATCACCATGGCCGAGGTGATCAGGGACGAGTACGACACCGGCGCCCCGCTGCTCCCGGTCCCGCTGTACGCCCAGACCGGCGACGACCGGTACGCCAACGCCGAGAAGATGATCATCAAGGGCGTCGACGTCCTCCCGCACGGGCTCATCAACAACGTGCCGGAGAAGTTCGGCCCGTCCGGTGAGATCTTCGCCGACTACCTGCGCTGGCTGGTCGGCAGGATCGGCGAGCTCGCCCCGTCCCCCGGCTACCGGCCGAGGCTCCACTTCGACCTGTACGGCTGCGCCGGACTCGCGTTCAAGGCCGACGCGGACGCCGGCATCGACACGGACATAGACGCCGTCGCCGACTACCTGGCCGAGCTGGGAAACCGAGCGCGCCCCTACGACCTCGCGATCGAGCACCCGATCGACGCGGGCTCGCGCGAGGCCCAGATCGCGACCTACCGGACGCTCAAGGCCGCGCTGAAAGCACGCGGCTCCGGCGTCCGCATCGTCGTCGACGAGTGGTGCAACACGCTCGACGACGTGCGCGCGTTCGTCGCTGCGGGCGCGGCCGACGTCATCCACGTGAAGACCCCCGACCTCGGCGGCATCGACAGCACGGTGCAGGCGCTGCTGCTGGCCCGCGACGGCGGGGCGGAGGCCTTCTGCGGCGGCACCTGCAATGAGACCGACCGGTCGGCCCAGGTCAGCGCGCACGTGGCGATGGCCTGCGAGGCCACCCAGGTGCTGGCCAAGCCGGGCATGGGCGTGGACGAGGGACTGATGATCGTCGCCAACGAGATGGCCCGCACCGCCGCCCTGGTGCGAGCGAGAGAGGCAGCCCGCCCGTGAGCAACCTGGAGCTTCCGGCCCTCGACTTCGTCCTGGGACGCCTGGCCGAGTACGTGGCGATCCCGAGCAACAGCCGCGACGCCGACCCCAGCACCATGCGGCGCGCGGCCGACTGGATCGCCGGCCGGCTCGACTTCGCGGCCGGCCGGGTCGAGGAGACCGGCGGCCACCCGGTCGTCCGGGGCGAATGGCAGGCCGCGTAATCCTGGGCTGGTCACACGGACGCAAGTACCAGGGTGGCACTGGTTCCTACCGCACTGACGGACCCGGCGTGCCCGAACTCATCGACGCCATGATTAGCACGATCAGATCGACTACACGATCGAAGAAACAGAAATCGTTTCTCATCGCGAAGCCGATGAGAAAAGTCGATTGGACGAGGCGATTCGCCGCGGGATGGGGGAGCGCGGGCGTGCCCGGGGCGATCGTGTGGGGTGGTCAGACCGTTCGATCAGCCCCGGCCCGCGAAAATGACCGAGAAATCACTGCCGGTGCGCGCAGCGGTATCGTGACCGCGTCTTTTCGGGCTTGAAAACACGGTACAATCGTTTCGTTATCGGCGTTTCAGGTTACTTTCCCGTCGCTACGGCCCCCCCAACCGGGGATATTCGCCGAGCAACCGCGTCCGGCAACTGCCACAGTGCGGACATCGTGGTGACTCCGCGTCATGGTCCAACATCTCGTCACGGGCTTGATCGGTCAGTTCCATGAGTTGGCTCAAGAGCTCGGAGAGGCTTGTGACTTTCAGCGGCTTGGCGGGGTCGGCCGGCGTAGCCAGGATCAAAAGCACCCAGGCACGGTTGGACTGGTCTCGCTTCGAGGGGTGCCAGAGCCCGTAGTATCGGACCTTGTGAAACCCTCGCGGCAAGACGTGCTGGAGGAAGCGCCTGAGGAACTCAACGCCCGGCAGCCGCTCGGTGCGCCACGCACCCGCCTCGCGGTCTTTCCAGCGGAAGGTCACATGGGTTTGGTCCATGTCGAGAATCCGTGCGTTGGTGATGGCCGTGCGAAAGACATACCGTGACAGATAAGTCAACACGGCATCATTACCATGGCCGTAGTGCTTACAGAAGGAGACCCACTCCCGTCGCCAGACGTCGGCGGAGACCTCGGCGAAAATGGCCGGTGCCTCAGCCTCCAGGGCCGCGCGAAACCGCGCGGCGATCTTGCGGGAAAGGACAGCGACCGGCACGAGGAACTCTCCCCGCGCCGGCTCCCAGTGTTGGTCATCGGCGGTGATCCCACCGCCGGTGATCAGCAAGTGCACATGGGGATGATAGCCCAAGCGGCCATTCCAGGTGTGGAGCACCGACAGCATGCCGGGCAAGGCCCCGAGATGTCGTTTATCGGCACAAAGGTCCTTGATTGCCGCGGCCGAGACCTGCATCAGCAGGCCATACATCAACTTCTGGTTGCGACAAAACGCCGTGTGCAACTCCGAGGGGACGGTCACGACGGCGTGAAAATAGTCGCAGGGCAGCAACTCGGCTTGACGCTCTTGGAGCCACAGCCGAGCCTGGGTTCCATGGCATTTGGGGCAGGCCCGGTTCCGGCAGCAGTGGTAGCTCCAAAACGTGTCATGGCAATCGTCGCAGCAGTAGAGCCGTCCCCCCAGCTCTTTCGTGCAGCAGGCGGCGATGTCGGAAAGTGCCTTCTTGTGCGAAGGCATCATCCGGTCACCGTGTTCAGCGGCGTATTGGGGACCGAATTGGCGGACGACGTCCGCCAATTCGATGTTCCCCGTCGGAGGGCAAACGTGGGGATCAACCATCGTTGGGCCTCCTTCCCTCGAAGAGGCCATCAGTGGTCTGACAGAGGAGGTGACGGAGCTGATCCCGCAACGGATCGGTGAGGTGGGTGTAGATCTCGGTGGATCGCAGGCTCGAGTGTCCGAGCAAGATCTGGATGATGCGGATATCGACGCCCCGCTCGAGCATGTGCGTGGCGAAGCTGTGACGTAGCGAGTGCGGTCCGAAATCCGAGCTGAAGCCGCAGGCGTCGCGCGCCTTGATGAACGCGGCTCGTGCGGTCGCATCGGAGAGATGGGTCGCCGGTCGCCGGCTAGGAAAGAGCCACCGCGGGCTGCGGTGGGTTTTCCAGACTTCGCGGAGCATCTGGAGGATCGGTTCGGTCAGCGGGAGAATCCGCTCCTTGTTTCGCTTGCCGATGACGTGCAGGACCATCTGCCGGGAGTCGACCGCGGTGACGGGGAGCGTAACCGCCTCCGTAATGCGCAAGCCGTAGGCGTAGATGAGCGTGAAACAGGCCCGATACAGGGGCACTTGGAGCGAGGCGATCAGGCGGCGGCAATCCGCGTCACTGCGGACGTCAGGCAACCGCTGCCGGCTTGGCTTGCGGATTTTTTTTTCGTGAACAGAGGCCAGTCGTAGCCCAGCGTCTGGACATAGAAGAACTTGAGCCCGAAGAAGAGTGGAACAAACGTTCCCCTGGCGACGCCCAACTCGTCGCGGACGTAAAGGATGTACTTCTCAACGTGCCGCTCACTGAGATGGTCAGGTGAAATCATGTAGTAGGCGGTCAGTTGGCGAACAGCGCGGAGATACTGATCTTGAGTCCCTTCAACCAACCCAGCGAGCTGCATATCCTGGATCAAGCGGTTCCTGAGTCTTGACATCGCGATACCCTTTCGTGCGGAGGAAGAAAACCCAGCCACAATGGCCGGGG
>CAWIIX010000034.1:0-25866 GCA_963836195.1 uncultured Actinomycetota bacterium
CGGAGCCGCTGCCGAGGCGTGCGAGCTCGCCGTCGACCTGCGCCGTTGCGCGCAGCCGGAGACCGACGTCGCGGCCGAGGTGACCGCCGCGATCCTCGACACCAACCCGAACCGGGTCTGGCTGGAGCCGTGGGCGCCCTCGTCCGCGAGCTGCCTGTGGCGGTTCACGCGCTGTCTGGCAGGCGCTCGTCGACTGGGAGAAGGCGACCGGCCGGGAGTACGAGCAGACCCTGCCCGGCGCGAGTCGGACGCGCGGAACGCGGCGCGGCCGCCGAGACCATCCTCGACCTGTTCAAGATCTGGGACGAGCTGGCCAGCAGGCGCGCCCTGCCCGAGCAGCTCTACGTGCTCGAGCTCGGCGTCGGCAACGGCGGGCAGGCCCGACCTGGCTCGATCAGTTCGTCGAGCTCGACCGCAGGCACGGCCGCGACTACTACCGGCGGCTGCAGTACCTGATGGGCGACTACTCCGCGCACGTGCTCGACCGGGCCCGGGCTGAGGTCGGCACCACGGCGAGCATGTGTCCGGTCTCGTCCTCGACGCGACCCGGCTGTCGGGGACGGTCGGCTTCCTGGCGGGAAGGCGTTCCTTGTCTACATCTCCAACGTCTACGACAACCTGCCGAGCGACGAGGTGGCGGCCATCCGCGGCCGGGTCTACCTGGTCCAGGCCAGGTCGTTCGTGCCCGGCGCGGCGGCCGACGAGATCGCCGCCCGGTTCGGGCTCCGGCGATCGGAGCTCGCCCAGCTCACCCAGCGGCTGCTGCGGATCGGCCCGGAACTGCTGGCCGAGTCGGTGCCGGAGAAGTTCGCCGACACCGGGCAGGCGGTGCTGTTCTGGCAGGCGGTCTGGGCGGCGCTCCGCCAGGCCGAGCGGTACGTGCCGCTCGAGGGCCTCGACACCTACCCGATCGCGCCCGGGCTGACCGGGGAGATCCTCCGCTCGCTGCTCATCGCCGAGGGCGACATCCGGATGCACGTGTCCAACGGCGCCCTCGCGTCGTTCGCGGACACGCTGCCGCTGCTGCACCCGTTCGGCCGGGTGGTCTGCCACGACCTGTTCACCACCGGCGCGGGGGAGTACCGGTCCGGTTTCTACGGCCCGGGCAAGTACGACGGCTCGGTCGTCAACTGGGTTAACGGCCCTCTGCTGCAGCAGCTCGCCAGCCGCCGGGGCTACGACGTGCGGTTCTCCCCGTTCAAGCAGCGCCCGGGCTCTCACGTCAAGACGCTGACCGCCGCTGTCAGAGACTAAAGGCGCAATCCTCATGGCTAACGGGCCGTTGCTCCGCCATCTCCTCCCCACGACCGTGGTGGGGTCGTACAGCGTCCCCGAGTGGCTTGAGCGGCTCAAGACCGAGTACTACCAGCGCCGGATCAGCGCCGCCCACCTGGCCGAGATCCACGAGGTCGCGATCAAGGCGGCGATCAAGGACCAGGAACAGGCAGGCATCGACATCGTCTCCGACGGCGAGCTGCGGCGGGACAACGACATCGACTACTTCCTGGCCCGGATCCCGGGGGTGCTCATCGAGCGGCGCGCGAAGACGGACTACTACGACTACCTCGAGGCGGAGGTCGCCGCCGAGTTGCAGGCCGGCGACAAGGAGTCACTCGGGCTCGCCGCCGACTACGCGTTCACGTCGCGGCTGACCGACCGGCCGGTGAAGTTCTCCTTCACCGGCCCGTTCTCGCTGTCGCGCCGGATCTCCGGTGCCTCCGCCTACCGGGACCCGGCCGACCTGGTGCGCGCCCTCGCCCGGCGGCTCAACCTGGAGGCCAGGTCGCTCGCGGCCGCCGGGGCCGGGTTCCTGCAGATCGACGAGCCGTTCCTGGCCGGCTACCCGGAGCAGGCCGAGCTCGCGGTGGAGGCGGTGAACATCGTCACCGACGGCGTCCCGGTAACCTGGGCGCTGCACGTCTGTTATGGCAACCGGCACGCCCGGCCCTCCTGGGAGGGCCATTACGACTTCCTGTTCCCCGCCGTGCTGGCGGCCCACGTTGACCAGCTGGTCCTCGAATTCGCCCGCAAAGGCCTCGAGGATCTCACCCTGATCAAGGAGTACGGATGGCCGTATCAACTCGGTCTCGGCGTGATCGACGTTAAGTCGCCCGCGGTGGAGACGCCCGAGTTGGTGGCCGGGCGAATCAGGCGGGCGGTCGAGTACGTCGACCCCGGTCGGCTCATGGTCAACCCCGACTGTGGCCTGCGACATCTTGCACCGGAGGTGGCTCGATGCAAACTTCGCGCTATGGTATCTGGCGCGGCAATCGTCCGGACCGAGCTCGGCCTGCCGACCCGGTGACCACCAACTGACCCCTCCCGCCCCGGGAGACAGTGCCTCCCAGCCAACAGGAGATAGCAATGGATAGCGGATTCCTCTTCACTTCCGAGTCGGTGACGGAGGGCCACCCGGACAAGATCGCCGACCAGATCTCGGACGCCGTCGTTGACGCGGCCCTGGCCGGCGACCCGTACTCCCGGGTGGCCTGCGAGACCCTGCTGACCACGGGCCTGATCGTGGTCGCGGGCGAGATCACCACCGCGTCGACGATTGACTACCAGGCGATCGCGCGCAAGGTGGTCACCGACATCGGCTACGACAACGGCGAGTACTTCTTCGACGGCAACGCGGTCGGCGTGATCGTCGCGATGGACCGGCAGTCGCCGGACATCGCGCAGGGCGTGGACACCGCCCACGAGGGACGGATCGGCGGCTCCGAGGACCCACTGGACCGGATCGGGGCCGGCGACCAGGGGATGATGTTCGGCTACGCGACGAACGAGACCCCCGAGTACATGCCGATGCCGATCATGCTGGCGCACAAGATGTCGAAGAAGCTGTCCGAGGTGCGTCACTCCGGGCTGATGCCGTACCTCCGCCCGGACGGCAAGACCCAGGTCACGGTCCGCTACGACGACGCGGGCAAGCCGGTCGAGATCGAGAAGGTGCTCATCTCCACCCAGCACCAGGACGGCGTGGAGTCCAAGCTGCCCGAGGCGCTGTGGGACGAGGTCGTCACGCAGGTGCTGCCCGCCGAGCTGTACGACCCGGCCCGGCTCAAGGGCGAGTTCTACTGCAACCCGACCGGCCGGTTCGTGATCGGCGGCCCGGTCGGCGACACCGGTCTGACCGGCCGGAAGATCATCGTCGACACCTACGGCGGGTTCGCCAGGCACGGCGGCGGCGCGTTCTCGGGCAAGGACCCGTCCAAGGTGGACCGCTCGGCCGCCTACGCCGCCCGCTACGTGGCCAAGAACATCGTCGCGGCCGGCCTCGCCGACCGGGCCGAGGTTCAGGTGGCGTACGCGATCGGCGTCGCCCGGCCGCTCTCGCTGCTGATCGAGACCTTCGGCACCGAGAAGATCTCGACCAAGGTCATCGCCGAGCTGGTGCAGGAGAACTTCGACCTGCGCCCGGGCGCGATCCTGCGCGACCTGGAGCTGCGTCGCCCGGTCTACCAGCCGACCGCGGCCTACGGCCACTTCGGCCGCAGCGGGGACTCCTTCACCTGGGAGCGCACCGACAAGGCCGACCAGCTCCGCACCCAGGCCGGCCTGGGTTAAGCCTCCCAGCCGACCGACCGATTCGGGTAATTCAGCAACGCCCGGCCGTGCAATTGCACGGCCGGGCGTTCGCTATTTGGGTGCATTTGTCCAAGATTTGTCAACAATCTTGCAAACGTTTGCGATCGACAGCGAAATTTTGTGATCGGCGGCAGAATTGTAACCCATCGGTTTGGGGTCTGAAGCGGTTGTTACCGGTCAAGCCCCGTGCGAACGTCACCAGTAGTTAGCTCCAGCCCCACCAGGACGAGGCGTATCGGAGGGAAACGTGATGAAACCGTTCTCCGCCACGCATCCTCCGCCGCCCGCACCATGATCCATAATCCAGAATAACCACTCGATAGCTGGGACCCATGGATACATCTCAAAGCGCAGTGCAAAGAGGCACCGTTTACCTGTGGGCTGGTCAACGGGGCCTCTTCTGCCTGCCTCCCCGGATGGAGCGCATCACGCGAAATGCGGAGAAACGCGTCCGTTCGGAAGAAAATGACTTTTTCTGATAGTTAAGAGAAGGCAGAGCACATGAATAGACCATTCCACGGGAGGACGCGCACGGCAGCCGCCGTGCTCGCGGCGGTCGCACTCGGCGTCCTCGCCGGCTGTAGCTCAAGCTCCTCGACAACGTCCGCCTCGACCGCCACCAGCGCGCCCGCGGCAAGCACCGCCGCTGCGGCGCCGTCGAGTTCCTCGTCCGCCAGCACCGTCTCCACCTCGTCCTGCGGCACCAAGCCGGGAGTGGCGGCCACCGGCACGCCGATCAACATCGGCGCGATCAACACCAAGCAGCCGGGCACCGACTTCAGCGACATCGAGAACATGACCGGCGCGTACTTCGCCTGCGTCAACGCCAACGGCGGCATCAACGGGCACCCGATCAAATTCTTCCCGGTGACCGAGCAGACCAACCCGTCGCAGATCGCCGCGCTGGCCAAGCAGCTGGTGACGACCGACCACGTGGTCGGCATGATGGGCAACAGCTCGATCATCGAGTGCTCGGTGGACGCGGCCTACTGGAAGAGCGTGGGCATCGACGCCCTCGGCGCCGGCATCGACCCCGAGTGCTACTCGACGCCCAACACCGCCTCGGTGAACATGGGGCCGCGTTACTCAAGCGACGGCGCGGTTCAGTACGTGCTGGCCCAGGGGGCGAGCAAGATCGCCTTCGACCAGTCGAACGTCCCCGGTACCGCCTACATCGCGGCCGGCCCGAACGCGGTGGCCAAGGCCAAGGGCGTGCCGATCCAGGACTTCACCGAGAACGTGCCGATCACCAGCGCCAACGCGATCGCGACGAAGCTGGTGACCGCCGCCGGCCCGTCCGGCGCGGTGGTGCTCAACTTCACCCCGCCCGAGGCGCTGCTGATCCTGCAGGCCGCGCAGAAGCTCAACCTGGAGGACCGGGTCAAGTACTGGGCCTGCTCCACCCCGTGCAACACCGACTTCCTGGCGACCTCGCTCGGCCCGAAATGGAACGACAAGCTGTTCGTCAACGCCGAGCTCCTTCCGCTTGACGGCAACACCAGCGCGACCGCGCAGCTGTTCGACGCCATCCTCAAGCAGTACGGCACGAACGTCTCCGGCGGCGTCGGCTCGTTCTCCGAGATGGGCTTCACGATCGGCGAGATCGCGACGCACGCCCTGGAGAGCATCACCGGCCCGTACACGATCGCCTCCGTCAGCGCCGCGCTCCAGGGGGTCAGCAACTACAACACGGGCATGCTCTGCCAGGGCTACACCTACGGCACCTACCCGCTGCACATCCCGAACAACATGGACTACACGGTCACTCCGGACAACGGCAAGTTCGTCCAGGCCTCCACGGGCGGCGGATGCACCCTGATCTCCGCCAGCGACCCGCAGATCGCCGCCTACCGGGCTGTCGCCGGCACGGCGCCGATGGCCTCCTAGCCCAGCCGTCTCCTAGCGCACAACCAAGGGAAAACAGTTATATGCCGAGTTGGGCGGAATTTCAGCCCTACATCGTGACCGGCCTGGCCCTGGGCGGGCTCTACGCCCTGTCCGGGGTTGGGCTGGTCGTGCTGTACCGGGCCACCGGGGTGCTCAACCTCGCGTTCGGCGCGGTCGGCGCGATGGGGGCCTTCATCGCGTACTCCATCATCCAGGGGGGCAATCCCGGCTGGGTGGCCTGGATGACGTGCATCGTATTTGGCGGCGTCGTCACGCTCGGCTATGGCATGGTCTTCGGGCCTGCCCTGGCCGGGCGCGGCCCGCTCGTCCAGTCCATCTCCACGCTGGGCCTCGCGCTGGTGCTGTTCGGGGTCATCGACCTGGCGTGGCCGACGACCGGCGGCCAGTCGCCGTCGATCTCCTTCCCGACCGACAACTCCGGGTTCACGGTGGTAGGGCTCCAGGTCAGCTGGACGCAGGTCATAGCGCTCGCGCTCGGCGTCGCGATCACGGTCGGCACCGCCGTGTTCCTGCGCTTCTCCAAGCTCGGCACGGCGATGCGGGCAATGGCCAACGACCGGGAGATCACCGCCACCCTCGGCGTGCCGGTCCGCCGGGTGGAGGCCGCCGCCTGGCTGGGGTGCGGGCTGCTGGCAGGCGTCGCGGGGATCATGCTGGCCGACCTCTCCGCCCTCGATGACACCACGCTGACCTTCACCGTCGTGATCTCGTCGCTGGCGGCCGCGCTGATCGGCCAGCTCCGCTCGATCCCGGTGACGTTCGCGGCGGCGATCGTGATCGGGCTCGTTCACGACCTGATCACCCCGATCACCCAGATCAGCAACTACCAGGACATGACGCCGTTCGTGCTCGCCGCGATCGCGCTGCTTGTCATGTCCAGAGGACAGGTCATGACGCGATCCCGTGAGGAGGGGTGAGCCGATGATCGATACCGCCGGGCCCAAGGCGCCCGCCGCCTCCCGCCCCCCGCTACTCGACCGCCGCTCGCTGACCAGGGCCACGGTCATCGCGGTGCTGCTGCTGCTCGCCATCTTCGCGCTGCCGCCGCTGATGTCGGGCTACTACACCGACACGATGACCCAGGTGGCCATCTACTCCATCGTCACGCTCGGCCTCGGGCTGCTCGTCGGCCGGGTCGGCCTGTACTCCCTCGGCCAGCTCGCGGTGCTCATGATCGGCGCCTGGGTCGGCGCACGGCTGCTGTTCGCCACCAGCCAGCCGTACATCCTCGTGCTGATCGAGGCGGGCCTGGTCACGGCGATCATCGGCTCGCTGATCACGCTGCCGGCGCTCCGGCTCCGCGGCCTGTACTTCGCGCTGATCACGCTGATGCTGTCCGGCGCCGTCATCGTGGTCGCGGCGACGCTCAACTTCCCGAACGGCGGCGGCGGCTTCTCCGGGTACAACGGCGCGCTGCTCCATATCCCGCAGATCAGGCGGCCGTCGTACGCGGGCACCGACCCGGCGTTCTACCGGTTCTCTGTGATCGTCGCGATCGTCATGTTCCTGCTCGTCTTCGCGCACCTGCGGACCCGGCCGGGCCGGAGCTGGGCGGCGATTAAGCAGAGCGAGCCCGCCGCCCTGGCGGCCGGCATCAACACCACGTACTACAAGCTCTGGGCCCTCGCGCTGTCGGCGTTCGTCACCGGCGTGGCGGGCGCGCTGCTGGCCGGCGCGGACCGCGAGCTGTTCTCGATCGACTTCCCGATCCAGAACTCGATCAGCCTCCTCGCCGTCGTGCTCATGGGAGGCGCGTTCAGCCTGGCCGGCGCCGTGATCGCCGCGTTCCTGCAGGCGTTCCTGCCCGCGCTGCTGCAGAACTGGGGCGTGTCCAACGACTGGCTGATCATCTTGTTCGGCCTCGGCGTCATGCAGGTGCTCGCCACCGCGCCGGGCGGCATCGCCGACCAGTTCCCCAAGGACATGAAGCGGCTGTACCGGCTGATCAGCCGGCTGTGGCGACGGCCTGAACCGGTGGCGGCAGCCGGAGTGCCCGGAGGTGATGGAGGGTGATCGAGGTCAAGAACCTGACCGTCAGGTACGGCGGCGTCGCCTCGCTCGACCGGATGAGCCTGACGTTCGAGCGCGGCGTGTGCGGGCTCATCGGGCCGAACGGCGCGGGCAAGACCACGTTCTTCAACGTGCTGTCGGGGTTCGTCCGCCCGGCGTCCGGCAGCGTCACCGCGTTCGACGAGAACCTGCTGCGGATGACGCACTTCCGCCGCGCCCGCTGGGGGGTGCGCCGCACCTTCCAGACCGAGCAGGCGATCTCCGACCTGACCGTCTACGACAACGTTGCGATGATCCACTCGCGGCTGCGGGGCGCGGCCCACCGCGAGGACGTACTCAACTCGATCGGGTTCGTCGGCGGCGGCATCTCCCCGTGGGCGAAGGTCGGCTCGCTGACGGCGGGCCAGCGCCGCCTGGTCGAGGTCGCCCGCGCCGTCACCGGCAAGCCCCGGCTGATCCTGCTCGACGAGCCCGCCGCCGGCCTCCCCGACGAGGAGACCGCGCACCTCACCGACGTGATCCGGGCGATCCCGGAGCAGACCGGGGCGCTCACCATCCTCGTCGATCACGACATGGCGCTGGTCTCCGCGGTCTGCGCGACGACGGCGGTGCTCGACTTCGGCAAGCTGATCGCGTCCGGGCCGACCGCGGCGGTGCTGCGGGACGAGCACGTCATGCGCGCCTACCTTGGCACGGCGGAGGTGTGATTCCCTATGGCATCGCTTGAACTCTCGGGCATCACCGTGGAACGGGGCGGCCGCCCGGTCGTCAAGGACGTGTCCATCAGCGTGCCCGCCGGCCAGGTCACGGCGCTGCTCGGCCCGAACGGGGCCGGCAAGTCATCCCTGGTCCTCGCCGTCGGCGGGGTCCTTCGCCCGCGTCCGGGGTCGGTCTCGCTCGACGGCCTCGAGCTGGCGGGCAGGCGCCCGGAGAAGATCCGCGCGGCCGGCGTGGCGATCGTGCCCGAGGGCCGCCGTCTGCTGCCCGACCTCTCGGTCGACGACAACCTCCGGGTGGCGACCTACACGCTGACCAAGCAGGCGGCGGCCGAGGGGCGCGCCCGCGCCCTCGAGCTGTTCCCCCGGCTTGGCCAGCGGCTCACCGTCCAGGCGCGGCTGCTGTCGGGCGGCGAACAGCAGATGGTGGTGCTCGCGCAGGCGCTGGTCTCCCAGCCTAATTACATCCTGATCGACGAGCTCTCGCTCGGCCTCGCCCCGGTGATCGTCAACCAGCTGATCCCGGTGATCCGCTCCCTGGTCGACTCCGGCATCGGCGTGCTCCTGATCGAGCAGTTCGCCGCCGTCGCGCTGTCGCTGGCAACCAGCGCCCACGTGATGGAGGGCGGCGTCCTGCGTTACTCGGGCACCGCCGCCGAGCTCAAGGCCCAGCCCGACCTCCTGCACTCCGCGTACTTGCTGCGCGGCGCGACCGCCGCCGGCGACCCCGCCACACTCGCCACGGGCGCCCCCGCCGACCACCCCCGCACCACCCCCGCCACCGACGACCCGACCCCCTAGCCCCTAGCCCCTAGCCCCTAGCTCCTAGCCCCGCCCCCCGCCACCGACGAGCCGGCTTCCTGCCTGCCAGGCCTGGAGCATCGGCCACCTCCGCCACCGAGGGCCCGCCGACCAGTCGCACGACGCGTCCGCCACCGAGGGGCCCGCCGACCAGTCGCACGACGCGTCCGCCACCTCTCCACCGACGAGCCCTCTCCTAGACCCGCCAGGCCTGGGGACGGCAGCAACAACGTCCTCACCTGCATCACGCGCATTATGTCAACCGGACAAACGGCTCATTGTGTGCTGTTCGGGTCGCATAGGGACAAGCGCCAAGTCTCCACACGCCAAGCCCCGTCAGTTGACGATAGAAACCACGGTGGACCTCTAACCCGAACCCGGCGGCTAGCCCGGTCACCCGAGCCGAAGGCCCGCCGGGTCGGCCGCCGCACCAGGACCGCGCAGCGCCCAGCCGCCAGACCCCGCCGGACCCCGGCCGCCGGGTCGGGACGGAAGGCTGCCCCTGACCGCCGTCCCGCAAGCCCCCGCCCGCCGCCCCGTCCGGCTCCGCCGGACCCGCGCCGAAAACCAAGCGCGGAAAGGCGAAGTTCAGGGAGAAGACCGCTCCCCGAACCGCCACCGGGAACCGTTGATGTCTCCCGGAACCTAAGAGCGCCTACGGCGTCCCTCTGGGATCGGCTACGCCGCCACTTGACAGAACCCGTCCAACATGTGGCAGCATTCAGCAGGTATTGATGATCTTGTAGGAGCCGGGCGGACACGACCCGAGGCCCCTGAAGGACCCGGGTGTCTGTGAATAGATGGTTCGACCGGCTCTCGGACTGGCAGTATGCGGCTGTGGTGGCAGGTCTTTGCGGCCTGGCCGCCACGGTTGTATCGGTGCTCGTCGTGCTCGTAGTTGGGCATCTTGACCTCGCGCAATCCGTCCTCTACTGGTGCGTGATGACCCCGGGGGTCTGCACAGGCTGCGTGCTCGGGAGGCGGACGCGGAATCGGCGCGTACGCGGGTAATTCATGCGTGTGGCGTGCGTGCCCGTCACGTGCCCGATCGAGGGGCAAACGGTGGGGCAGAGCGGACAACGGCGGGACAGGTAAATGGTGGTGCTGACCAGGCAACTTGTGGTCAGAGCACGTATGACAGTCCAGTTCCCAAGCTGACAGTGCGGGTTCGATTCCCGTCATCCGCTCCACCCGAGAACGCGCAGCTAGCGCCATGTTTTCCGAGAGCATCAGCGTAGTCATCATGAGTGCTGCTCCTGCCCGCGCGCGATCTAATTCTTACGGCTGGCTGACGCCGCCCCCGGACACCGAACCGGGCCCGGCCCCGGGTCCGTGCCCAAGGTGAAACGCCCCCAGGAGCCGCAACCCTAAGGGGAGGGGAACCCACCGCCATGCGCGAAACCAGCGACATCCCGGTCACCACCGCCCAGCTCACCGCCCAGCCTCGCCGCCCTCGCCGTCGGCCCCCTACTCCGACGCCAGCACCGCCGGTGCCGCCGACCTGGCCGCCGAGACAATCCGCTCCCTCAACCACGCCGCCGCCAAGGGCGGCATCACCGACCCCGCCACCATCGCCGCCCTAACCGCCAGCCTCGCCACCGCCGCCTACCGGCTGCCCCAGCTCCTCAACACCATCAGCGAATGGCTCAAGGCCGAAACCACCGCCGGGCGCATCGCCGACGACCACCCGACCAGCTAACCGCCCGCATCCGCGCCGCCATCGCCCAGGCCGCCGACAGCGCCGACGGCCTCGCCGCCGTCCGCAACCTCACCGCGAGACTGCACACCGCCGAGCCCGCCGCCCCGGCCGTCTGAACAGGGAACCCCTTGACTCCTCAGCCAGCCGCGCACCGCCCGTACACCACCCACGCAGACCCAGGACACCCCCGCGCACCGAAAACCGGGCGCTGTACGCCCCCCGTGTATTCGAAAACTAATGGTCTACCTGGGGCGGGTGGGTGGCTCCGTTCCGTCTCAAACGTTACTGACCTCAACTCCCTCGCCTAGCGGCTCAGAAGTCGAGGTCAGGAACAACAACTCCACTCCACCACCCACCCAAAAAGTCAAAGTCAAAGTCAAAGTCAAAACCATCAGTGGTGCAGGAGCAGCAGAACGCGGGGGTTACCCCGGTCAGTGGTGCAGGAGCAGCAGAACCCGCCGGCTAGACCGGTCAGTGGTGGCAGGCGGATGGGTGGCACGGGGACATACCTAAGCAGGCCGCCCCGGGTTTGGTTGCTCGACGCCGCTAGGGCTGCTTCAGCTCCGCAGCGAACGCGCGCCACGCATCCGCCGTGAACGCCAGCGTTCCGCCGTCGCGGTTGGTGGTGTCTCGCACCAGGACCACGCCTTCGCCGCTGGCAGTCTCTACGCAGGACCCGTTAGACCCGCTGTATCTGGACTTGCGCCAGCCGTCCATGCCTCGCCTGCTCTCCTGATGATTGCCACGCTCTCAGACACGCGGTAGCTCTCACCCCGAATGGTAGCGAAGATCCTTTCAAGCCGCGTAACCGTCTCGTCCTCCGTGTAGACGCCGCCGGCGGCCAGGTGCTCAGCGTACGCCGCGTTGTTGTCGGCGATGATCAGCTCGCTTGCCGTCGCCGGATGCGCGACGGCCGGAAGCACCTGCATCGTGACGTTCGGCATCGAGGCCATCTCGGCAAGGCAGTCCATCTGACCGGCCATGATCTCTGCCGACCCCACGCAGCGGTAAAGCGCCGTGTGGTCGACGACGTATGAGGCTTGCGGGGGGTCTTCCCGCATGAGCACGCGGCGCTGCCGCTCCATCCTGCTGGCCAGCCGCGCGGACACTACGTCCGCAGTGACGCCGGGGAGCGCGGCGATAAACACGCGGGCGTAGTCCTCCGTCTGGAACAGCCCGTGGACGATGCCGGGGGACCAGACCTCCAGCCGAACCGCCTTGTCTTCATGCTCCGCCCACGATCGAAGACCCGGAGGCAACCACGACTTCGACTCTTCGTAGTACTCGGCAAACCAGCCCTTACGCTCGGGAAACGCCTCATCGCACCTGGCCGCCACGGCCTCGGTCGGCGGGCGCTTGCCATTCTCGATCTGGCTCGCTGAACCGATGTTGATCCCCGTGCGCGCGGAGAACTCCCGCAGAGACCATCCACGGGCCAGCCGTTCCTTGCGCATCTGGCGACCGAAGTGAGTTGCAGGACTGCTGCCATTGTTTACAGCCATAGCAATCATGTTTGCACACCAGTTGTGGTCCGTTCTAGAGCTCAGCATGCTTTGAATCACGGTCCGCCGTTGTCTGTGAGCAACCCGTCCTGGTTCTTCTCGAAACACGGTGGCTGCGGGACGAACTAGATGCCGCAAGCGCAAATCAGGGGGGGCACATGCCCGAGCCGACCGATTACGCGAAACTCGACGATCCCGGGTTCATAGCCACGCGCTCCTTCGCCCCGCTGCACGCCCACACCCACAACCCGGCCGCCGACCTGGCCAGCGCGGTCCCCTCGTCGCGCGCCCACGGCCAGCAACCCCGCGACGGCCGGGCCCGCGCAGGCAGCTACGCCCGCGCCGACCTCGGACCCGAGCCCGCTGCCGCCGCCCAAGCCCGCCGCCTAACCCGCGACACCCTCGCCCGCTGGGACATGCAGCACCTGACCGACGACGCCGAGGCCATCGCCTCCGAATTCGCCTCCAACGCCATCAAAGCGGCGATCCCCCCGCCCGGAACCCTCCCCGCCATCATCTTCGCCATCCACCGCTGCCCTGATGAACTCAGAATCATCGTCTGGGACAACGGCCCAGGCAGGCCCGAGCACAGCCCCCCTGGTCTCGACGCCGAGACCGGCCGAGGACTGACCATCATCGACAGCCTCACCGGTCGCAACTGGGGATGGTGGCCCACCCCCCGCAGCGGCGGGAAAGTCGTCTGGGCAGCGCTCCCCGCCCCCGCGGCCGCGCCCGACGGCCCCGCGCCGCGACTGGCCGCGTCATGACCCTCCCCAAGCACGCGCAGGCCGCCACGATCGTCCGCGACGGCATCACGGCCGGCACCCTGCGCCCCGGCGGGCCCGCGCCCAGCGGCGCGGAACTCGCCCGCGCCACCGGCTTCGCCCAGCTCACCTGCCGGCGCGCGCTGCGCTCCCTCCTCAAAGACGGGACGCTGGTGCCGGGTCCCAGTCCCAACTCCCGCCTTCGCGTCGCCTCCGGTGGGCGGGCCCTCGACCCGGGCGACGCGCTGTCGGCCGCGCTCGCCGCCCGCCGACGGGCAGCCGGCCTGACCCAGCCCGAGCTGGCCGCCCTCGTCGGCCGCTCGGTCACCACCGTGGGGCACGCCGAGACCGGCCGCCTGTGGCAGTCCCGCCAGTTCTGGGAGAACGCCGACAGGGCCCTCAGCGCGCGCGGGGAGCTGCTGCGCGCTCACGACGCCTACCGCGCCGCCACCACGACGGGCCCGGCACCGGCACCCGACACCTGCCCGCCGACCGACAGGACCGCCGCCGTGATCATCCCCGCCCCCGCGTCCCTGGACGACCAGGACCCCGCCGTGCTGAACCTGCTGCGGCTCGCCGCCGAGGCGATCATCTCCCACCCCGACGCCGTCCCGGCCGACCTGCTGTCGCTGGTCGACGCCTACGCCGCCGACCTGTACGGCACCCCGCCTCCCGACCGCGCCGGGCAGCCCCCGCCGGGACCTGAAGACCCCGCGCGGCGACCGCCGCCACCCCCGGCGCGCCGCGCGGCCCCGACGGCGGTGCCGTCCCGCAACGGCGGATCGCGGGACGGCACCGCCCGTAAGGGTTCGGTAATCACCGGCCGCCTTCCCGTCGACGCCGCCTACACCGCCGCCGCCGCCACCGCCTACGCCCAGCTCCGCACCCCCTGGGGACGCTCCGAGGCCCTCGCCGACCTCGCCGCCACCCACTACCCGCCGCCCGCCGCCCCGCCCGGAGCCAGCGCGGTGCGCCGGCTCGCCATCCTGCCCGCCCGCGCCCGGCACGGACGGCCGCTCAGACTCGCCGCCCGCACCCTGGCCGCCGCCGCCGTCGCGGCGCTCGCCCTGGCCGTGATCCCCGGCAGCCCGTCCGCGCCCGCGATCATCGCGGGCTGCGCGCTGTGGCTGGCGTTCACCGCGCCCGCCGACCTCGCACCGCCACCCGGCCGATGACCGCAAACCCAAGGCAAAAGCCGAGTCTCATTTACGCGGAGCGTCGTAACGACGATCACCCACGGGCGCGAAAAGCAGCGCCCCGCGCCAGCCCTCGCCCCGCCGCGCGATGTCAAGGCCAAGGCAACGGCAAAAGCGCCAGCCAGGGCAGGCCGGCATCGGCACCCGCCCCAGCCCCGCGAGCCCGCCGCGCCGGCCGCCGCCCAAGCCAGGCCGCACCGCCGCGCCCGGCCCCGCCGCCCCCTGATCCGATAGGCGACCAGGGACCGGGGACCACGGCCGGGACGAGTCCAGGGCGGCGCGAAGCGCCGTCGCCGCAGGCGACGCGCAGCGCCCTCGACGCGCCCCGGACGGCCCCGGACAATCAAAAGCCGGTCAGGGGGCCCCACCCACGAAATGAATTGACGCACACCATGGAAAGCAATTCACATTCCCCTGACCAGGAAGAACAGCCCAGTAATTCACCGCCGGAAATGGACGGGGCGCGCATTATCAGCTACAATTTCAATGAGGGTGAAAGGCCGGGCGGGATAAAAGTCCGGGCGAAAATCCGGGTAGCGGGCAGAAGGGCGGCCGGGACGCTGGACGCGGCCCAGGCGCAGGCGATCAGGGAGTTGCTCGTATGGTCACGACAGCAGCGCACGCAGGGACCGAACCCGTAGGCATCGTGCCGATGGCGTTCATCGGGCGGACCTCCACCGTGCAGATGCAAGACCCCGTGGAATCACTGGCCAAGCAGCTCCGCCTGTCAAGGGAACGACTGCCCGAGGGATTCGTGATCACCCGCTACTACTGGGACGTGGAGTCCGGCGGGACCGACCTGGACCAGCGCAGCCAGACCGGGACGTGGCGCAGGTTCGCCGCCGCCGGCATCCCCCGCGACGGCGGGATGGCCGACCTGCGGGCCGAGATCAGATCCGGCGGCGCGGCGTTCGCTGGGGTGATCTGCGAGAACATCGAGCGGGCCGGGCGCGACACCTACGACGCGCTCAAGCTCGAGAAGGAGCTCCACGCGGCCGGGCTGATGATCTTCGCCACCGACGAGCCGATCGACGCCGCCGCCCCCGAGGCATCCACCATCCTGGTCCGCCGCATGAAGCAGGGCATGGCCGAGTACTTCCGATACAACCTCAAAGCCCAGATGTGGGAAGGCCTCAAGCAGTACGCCATCAGCGGCCACAACACCGGCCCCGCCCCCTACGGCTACACCGAGGACCGCAGCGTCCACCCCAACCCGCTGAAAGCGTCACATGGGAGCGACCCGCGCCCGGCTGGTCCCCGACCCCGAGCGCGGCCCCTGGGTCACCCGCATCTTCGAATGGCGCGTCCACCAGAAGCTATCTTTGGCGGGCATCGCCCAGCGGCTCCAGCGACAGGGAGCGCCGACCAGGGACGGGAAGCCGTGGACGATCGGCGGGGTCAACAGCATCCTGGCCAACCCCAAGTACACCGGCCGGATCGTCATCGGCCGGACCCGCAACGCCGGCGACGGCAAAAACCCCGGCCAGCGGAAAGTCAAAGCAGTGCCCCGCGAGCACTGGACCTGGGCCGCCGACGGCAACCAGCACCCCGAACTCGTCACCATGGAGCTGTGGGAAGCCGCCCAGGCCGTCGGCCGGCAGCGCGGCAACGTTCAAGACCACCAGGACCAAGGGAAGAACGGGCGGCCTGACTACCCGCTACGCGCCCGGATCCGCTGCGCCCAGTGCCAGCGGCGCATGGCCGGCAAGGCCAACCCCGGACGCACCCCCGGGAAGGAGTACTACTACTACACCTGCCCCCACAACCCGGCCAACCCCCGCGACCAGCTCAAGCACCCGAATCACGTCCGCGCCGCGATCCGAGAGCGCGTCATCCACACCTCCGTCAACCAGATCATCACCACCCTGCTATCCGCCGACCGCGCCGACATGCTCGCCGCCATCCTGCCCGCGACCGCTAACGACCACGACCAGCGCAACAACGCCCGCGCGCAGGAACTACAACGGCAGATCAACCAGAACGAGACCGCCCAGCACGGGCTCATCACCCAGCTGGAACGACTCGGCAGCGACGCCACCCCCGCCGCCGACGCCATGCGGCAGCGCATCACCGACCAGTTCACCGCCCGCTACGACGAAGCCAAAACCCTCCAGGCCGAGCTCGACCAGATCGAAGCAAGCGCGCCCGCCGAAGACGACCCATCCCTACTCGACGAACTGCCCTACGCCGCCGCCGCGTTCGGTGACGCCCCAGAGCACATCAAGGCCAAGATCTACGCCGCTTTCGACATCCAAGTCCTCTACCGCGCCCCCATCAAACAGGCCACCATCTGGGCAACCATCACCCCGACCACCCCCGCCATCATCACCGCCCTGACCACCGACCCCCGCACCGACCACGACACCTCGTATGGACACCTGACAAATGCCCCTGTAGGCCCCCAAACGGCACACGCTGACGCCCGCGGCCGAAAAAAGGCCGCCCTAACGGCACACGATCGTGGTGCCCGAGCCAGGCGGCCCTGCCCGCCCGCCGTCGGCCTCTACCTGTCGACTGCGCCGCCGACACCGATAGACGATGTCGATGGCGTCGCTGACAGGAACGGGAACCTGTCGGCTACGTCGCCGACATGGCCTGGCGGGCCCTGGTGGGGTCGATGACAACTCGGGCGTTTGGGGCGGGGAGTGCCGTGGCTCAATAGACTTGGCCGATCGCTCGGCAACGGGGTACATCGTCGGTGGAGGAGGCGTGGTGGCGTCTGGCGGGTGGGGCGGGCGGCAGGCGCTGGCGGCCTCGGCGGCCGTCGGCATCGCGCTGCTGACCTTCTCGGCCACGGCTTGCGGGTCGGGCGGGGTCTCGGGCCTGGCCAGCGCGGCCGGCGGCGGGCAGTCGGAGGCGTCGTCGACCGGGTCGGCCACCTCGGCTCCGGGGTCATCGTCGGCGGCCGGGTCACCGGCGGGATCGTCGTCGGCGGGGTCAGCGGGTGCCGGGACGCCGACCGCCGTGTCATCCTCGGGGGCCGCGCAGTCGGTGGACGCGCAGCGCGCCGCCGACCCGTTCTCGGCGGCGGTGGACGGGTACCTGGCGGGGCGGTCGGGGACGGTGCTGGCGGCCGTCTACGACGTCCGCACCGGGCAGAGCTGGCGGCTCGGGGACGGACCCCCGCAGGACGAGGCGTCGGTGGTGAAGGTGGACATCCTCGAGACGCTGCTGAGCGCCAGCGACGGGACCGGCCTGTCGTCGGATAACCAGGGGCTCGCCGAGCAGATGATCGAAGACAGCGACAACGACGCCGCCACCAGCCTCTGGTACGCCGCCGGCGGAACCGCGGGACTGGCGGCCTACAACGACCGGGTCGGCCTGACCGGGACGACGCCGTCGGCGTGCGTGGTCTGCGCCGACTTCCCCTGGCCGGGCTGGGGTCTGACCACCACCGTCCCCGACGACCAGATCTCGCTGCTGAAGCAGCTGGTCGAACCCGGGCCGCTGCTGACCGTGGCCGAGCGCCAGTACGCGCTGTCGCTGCTCGAGAACGTGACCCCCGACCAGGCGTGGGGGGTCAGCGGCGGGGTTCCGGCCGGCGTGACCGTGGCCTTGAAAAACGGCTGGCTGCCGTTGAACGACGACAACACCGACTGGCAGATCAACAGCGAGGGCTGGGTGTCCGGCGACGGGCGCGACTACCTCATCTCGGTCCTTAGCACCGGCAACCCAACCGAGCAGTACGGCATCGACACCATCAACGGGCTCTCATCGCTGATCTGGACCGCGCTGCACTGAACCGGGGACCAGCCGCAGGGCCTGGCCGCCGTCTAGAGCTGGCCCTGCTGGTAGGTCGTGAGGCCGTAGTGGGCGGCGATGGGGTTCCACGCGGCGGTGAAGTCCGTCTTGTACTCGGTGGCCTCGTTGTCCGGGGCGATCGTGGTCCGGTAGCCCGGGTCCTTCGTGTCGCCCGCGACGCAACCCCGGGTGACCTCATCGTGCGCCCAGGTCGCGAGGCCCTGGTCGGCCGCCATCGACGCCTGCCACGCCATCGGTGAGGTCGCTCAGCAGCGCCGGCGGCAGCGCCGCCCGGCCCTGCATGGTCGCCAGGCTGGCGAGCAGCGCCCGCCGGGAGCTGACCGCGCGGGTGAAGACCGCGGCGTCGCCGTCCAGGTTCGGCCCGCAGCGGTAGACATCGTTATAGGCGTTGTTGATCGCCGTGCGATCGGTGACGCTGCTGGCCAGCATCCCGGCGACGGTCGACGCGGCCTGCCGCTCGGTGACCGCCGCCGATGAGACGGACGCGGACACGGACGCCGAGGCGGCGCGACGGCGGAGGCGGATGCGGACGCGGTCGGCGAGCTCGCGGCGACCGAGGCCGTCGGCGGTCGTCGGTCTTGGTGGAGCTGGCGGCCTCGTTGATCGTCTCGTGGTGGCTGAACGGGTGCAGCACGCAGCACGATCGCCACCACCGCGACCGCCGCCACGGCGGACAGGACCCGACCAGAACAGCGGCGCGCGGGACCGCCGGTCACCGCCTCCCGGGCGGCGCGGGGGCCCAGGCGGGCCGGCTGGCCCGGACGGGCCGCTGGCCGGAGCCGGCTGGAACGGTGGACGGTACGGCGGCTGGTACCGGGGCCCGGGTACGGCATCGGCGGCAGCTGGTAGCCGGGGGGCTGGTACGGCTGAGGCTGCTGGGCGTCCGGCTGGTACACCGGGGGCGGGCTCGCGAGCTGCTGATTCGCAGTCGGCGGACTGGCCGGGGGCTGGAACGGGCTGCGAGGTTCGGTGGCGCTGTACCAATCGCTCCACTCGTTCCGCGGCGGGGAGTCCGGCCCGGCAATGGCGCCACGCTCGGCAGGCCGACCTCGGTGAAACCCGGCCCGCTATGCTCCCCGGTGCTGGTGCTGGTGCTGGTGCTGGTGCTGGTGCTGGTGCTGGCCGCTGTCCGGGTACAGGTCCAGGTCCGGCTCCGGGTGCAGGAGCCTCGGCCGCCGGGGGCTCGTCGATGACGCGCTGCCCGCACTTGGCGCAGAACCTCGCACCCGAGCGCAGCCCCGTCCCGCATCTGCCGCACCAGCGGCTCAGCTCTGCCACTGCACCACCGCCCACCCTTTCGACTCAGCGTAGGGGAGCGTCGCCGGCTGCCAAGGGGCGCGCGACGCACTGACCGCGCTGCCCCGCGTCGGCGCCGGGACGATCCGTCGCGGTCGCAACCGAGGTCGTGCGGCGGTCGCCAACGCGGTCGGTCCGGTCGCGCCGCTCACCTGTGCCGACGCGCGTCCACGGCCCCGCCATGAGCCCCGGACACAAATGATCGTATAGGAAATGGTGGCGGTCTTTATAACAATGATCACGTCACAGGAGTTGAATGGTGATTAGCGGCCCATATATGTTCAGGGCATCGCAGGACCCGGTGCCGCCGTCGCAGGCGGTTGACCGACAGGGAGGTCGGCGCTCATGGGCGACCACACCAGCGCGGGACCAGGCGACGGCGGCACGCTCGGCCGGGAGAGCAGGGCGCGCTCACCGGGGTGCGGGTGCTCGACCTCACCCACCAGGTCGCGGGCCCCTCGGCCACGCTGATGCTGGCGTTCCTCGGCGCGGAGGTCGTCAAGGTGATCGCGCCGGGCAGCAGGGACAGCTACGACGGCATCGCGTTCTACCTCAACAACGCCTCCAAGAAGTCCATCGAGCTCGACCTGAAGTCGGAGGCGGGCGTGCAGGCGGCGCTGCGCCTCGCCGACCAGGCCGACATCTTCGTCGAGAACTTCTCGCCCGGGGTGATCGACCGCCTCGGCCTGTCCTGGGACGTCCTCTCCGAGCGGAACCCGCGCCTGATCTACGCCCAGGTGAAGGGGTTCGCCGAGGACTCGCCGTACCGGGACTTCCCGTGCTTCGACCCGATCGCGCAGGGCTTCGCCGGCGGGTCCGCCATCACCGGCGAGCCGGACGGGCTGCCGATGAAGCCCGGCCCCGACGTGGGCGACACCGGCACCGGCATGGTGCTCGTCGGCGCCATCCTCGCCGCGCTCTACCAGCGGGAGCGGGACGGGCTCGGCCAGCGGGTGCAGATCGCGATGACCGACCAGGTGGCGACGTTCATGCGGATCCACTTCGGGTGGCCGATCGAGCGGCAGATGGACACCCCGCGGTTCGGCAATCGCCCGCCGTTCCTCGTCACCACCGCGCCGTCGGACATCTTCCCCTGCCCGCCGTTCGGGCCGAGCGACTACGTGCACATCCACGCGGGCAGCGACCGGCAGTGGGAGCGGATGGCCAAGCTGATGGGCCGCGAGGACATGCTCGGCGACGAGCGCTTCGCGACGATGGCGAGCCGGGGCGAGCACAAGGCCGAGGTCGACGCGGCCGTCCGCGCCTGGACCGCGACCATGGACAAGATGGCGGCGATGGCCGCCCTCGGCGCGGCCGGGGTGCCGGCCGGCGCGCTCCGCTCCACCACCGAGGTCCTGGACGACGCCGACCTGCGCGAGCGCGGCATCTTCGTCACCGTCGACGACCCCGGCCGGGGCAAGGTCACCATCCCCGCCTACCCGGTGAAGATGTCGAGGTCCCCGGTCCGGGTCACGGCGCCGCCGCAGCCCGGGCAGCACACCGCCGAGGTGCTGCGGGACTGGCTCGGCGCCGACGCCGCGGCGGTCGAGTCCTCCCTCGGCCACGGCGCGGACGGCGCGCCGTGATCAGGCGCGAGGTCGCGATCGTCGGCATCGGGCAGACCGCGTACGCCAAGGCGCTGCCGGGCACCGCCTGGGAACTGGCCATCGAGGCGATCCTGGCCGCCCTGGCCGACGCCGGGATCGATCCGAAGGACGTGGACGGCCTGTGCCGCTTCGCGCCGCCGTTCGAGACCGTCAGCGAACCGCAGCTGGTCCGCGCCCTCGGCATCGGCGAGCTGACGTTCTTCGCCGAGTCGCCGCTCGGCGGCGAGGCCCTCGGCGCGGTCATCGCGCACGCCGCCGCCGCGGTCAAGGCGAGGCTCGCGAGCACGGTCGTCGTCTACCGCGCGCTCAGCCAGTCCAAGGGCGGCCGGTTCGGCCGGGCCGACAGCCGAGGCCCGGGCGGAACCGGCGCCGGCGCGGGCGCCAGCGCGACCCGAACGCGCACGTCGTGGTGCCCGAGGAGGACAACCGGTCGTTCGCCTGGCCGTACGGGCTCATGTCGCCCGGCCAGCTGTTCGCCCTGTGGGCCAGAAGGTACGCCATCGTCCACGGCCTCACCGACGAGGACCTCACCCAGGCCCTCGGCGCCATCGCCATCACCCAGCGGCGATACGCCAACAACAACCCCAACGCGATGATGCGGGACCGGAAGATGGACGCCGAGGACTACCGGAACGCCCGGATGATCAGCGAGCCGCTCCGCCTGTTCGACCTCTGCCTGGAGAACGACGGCGCCTGCGCCTACGTGGTCACCAGCGCGGAAACGGCCCGGTCGCTCCGCGACGACCCGGTGTACCTGCTGTCGGCCACCCAGACGATCAGCCCCTACCGCGAGCCGATGGGCATCTACGTCGCCGGCGAGCTCCTCGAGCTGTTCCCCCCGGCCACCGCCGCGCGGCTGTTCGCCGACGCCGGGGTGGGCAGGAAGGACATCGACGTCGCCGAGTTCTACGACGCGACCTCGTACATGCCGCTGCGGTCGCTGGAGTCCTACGGGTTCGTCCCCGACGGCCAGGCCTGGCGCTACGTCACCGAGACCGGGACCGGGCCGGACAGCCCGCTGCCGGTCAACACCCACGGCGGGCACCTGTCCGAGGCCTACCTGCACGGCATGAACGGCGTGCTCGAGGCGGTCCGGCAGCTTCGCGGCACGGCCGCCAACCAGGTCGCCGACCCGGAGATCGCCCTCGTCGGCGCGCCCGCCGGCAGCGCCATGATCCTGGCCAGGTAGCGAGGAGCGCACCGCGATGGCGATTATCCCGGCCGCCACGGACCTGACCCGGCCCTACTGGGACAACGCGCGCGACGGCAAGCTCGTCATCCAGCGCTGCAACAACTGCGCGAGCGACTGGCATCCGCCGCTGCCGGGCTGCCCGCACTGCCACTCGACCGACCTCGGCTGGCAGCAGGTCTCCGGCACCGGGACCGTCTACACCTACACCGTGGTCCGGCACGCGACGCACGCCGCCCTGGCCGGCCGCATCCCTTACGTCATCGCCATCGTCGAGCTCACCGAAGGCCCTCGGATCGTGACCGGCATCACGGCTGCGACCCGGCGACGTCAGGGCCGGGATGGAGGTCCGGGTCCGCTTCGAAGCCGTCACCGACGAAGTGACGCTCCCGTACTTCGAGCCCGCCTAGTGAAGCTGTCCCCCGGCGGTCGCCGTCGGCTAAACTGTCGAGCGTAGGAGAGAACTATGGGACTACTTGACGGCAAGGTCGCCTTCGTCACCGGGGCGGCGCGCGGGCAGGGTCGCTCGCACGCGATCAGGCTCGCGCAGGAGGGCGCCGACATCATCGCGCTCGACGCGTGCGCCACCCCGGACTGGCTCAGCTACCCGCTGGCGACCGAGGCGGACCTGATGCAGACGGTCAAGGAGGTCGAGGCGCTCGACCGGCGGATCGTCGCCCGCAAGGCCGACATCCGCGACCTGGCCGCGGTGCGGTCGGTGCTCGACGCAGGCCTGGCCGAACTCGGCGGGCGGCTCGACATCGTGGCCGCGAACGCGGCGATCATCTCCTGGCCGCAGGACACCTGGGACATCGACGTGGACCAGTTCCGCGAGCTCGTCGACGTGACCCTGACCGGGACCTTCATCACCGCCAAGGCGGCGATCCCGCCCATGATCGCGGCCGGCCACGGCGGCTCGATCGTGCTGACCTCGTCCGGCGCGGCGATCACGGCCGGCGGCGGGCTCGGCGACTACAAGGCGGCCAAGAACGGCGTACTCGCGCTCAAGGACACCCTCGCGTGCGAGCTCGCCAGGCACTTCATCCGGGTCAACGCGATCTGCCCGACCGCCGTGGACACGCCGATGATCCAGAACGAGAACCTGTACCGCGCGTTCCGCCCGGACCTGCTTGCGCCCGGACGCGAGGACGTGAAGGCGGGGTTCGCGGAGATGAACCTGCTGCCGATCCCCTGGGTGGACGCGGTGGACGTCTCCAACGCGATCGTCTGGCTCGCCTCGGACGCCGCCCGCTACGTCACCGGCATCACGCTCCCCATCGACGCAGGGAACCACCTCAAGTGCTGAGCGCCCAGGTAAGGGAAACTGACGATGCGCACGCAAGCGGCCGTGCTGTACAGGGCCGGCACCGACTGGAAGGTCGAGGAGATCGAGCTCGACCCGCCGCAGGCCGGGGAGGTGCTGGTGCGGGTGGCCGCCGCCGGGCTGTGCCACTCCGAGGAGCATCATCGGGCCGGCGACATCCCGTTCGCCGGGCCGATGATCGGCGGGCACGAGGGCGCCGGGTACGTCGAGGCCGTCGGGCCGGGGGTCTCGCTGGCCAAGCCGGGCGACTACATCGTCTTCTCCTCGATCCCCAACTGCGGGCGGTGCCCGTCCTGCGTGCGCGGCCGGCAGAACCTGTGCGACGTCGCGGCCGGGATCATGACCGGCAGGCAGATCTCCGACGGCGGCTCCCGGCACCGGAACCTGGCCGGGCAGGACCTCACCATCACCTGCCTGGTCGGCTGCTACGCCCGGCACACGGTCGTCAACGAGGCCTCGGTCATCGCCGTGGACCCGTCATTCCGGCCGAGGCGGCCTGCCTCACCGGCTGCGGGGTGCCCACCGGCTGGGGCTCGTCGGTCTACGCGGGCGGCGTCCGCCCGGGCGACGCGGTCGCGGTGGTCGGCGTCGGCGGCCTCGGCTCGGCCGCGGTGCAGGGGGCGCGGCTGTCCGGGGCGCGGCACATCTTCGCGATCGACCCGGTCGAGTTCAAGCGGTCCTCGGCGCTCGGGTTCGGCGCGACCCACGTCTCGACCGACGTGGCGGCCGCGTTCGACCTGATCCGCGAGGTCACCTGGGGCCGGATGTGCGACGTGGTGGTGCTGACGATGGGCACCGGCGACGCGTCCCTGATGGACGCCGTGCTGGCGCTCGCCGCCAAGCGCGGCCGGATCGTCGTCACCAACATCTACCCGATGACCGACACCCACCCGCAACTGGCGCTGTCGGGGCTGGCGCAGTGGGAGAAGCAGATCGTCGGCTGCATCTTCGGCTCGGTCAACTCCCGCGCCGACGTGCCGATGCTGCTGGACCTGTACAAAAACCGCCAATTGGACCTCGACGGAATGGTCACCAGGACCTATCCTCTGGAGGGCATCAACGAGGGCTACCACGACATGCACGACGGCAAAAACATTCGCGGGGTCCTCGTCATGTAGTTTTACCTACGGGCGGCGGGGTAGCCAAACGGGGCAGCAGGCGAACCGCAACACAACGCGCCAAGTGGTGCTAGGGCCATGGTGGCACCTCGACGCGGCGAGAATGATCGGTGGTATGAGCAGCAACGGGGAGACGATCGAGGCCGAGGCATTCCCGTTGAGCGGATCGCACCTCATCGCGGTGGCGAGATCGCACCAGCCGTGGTTCGGCCGCCGCTACGAGATGGCCGCCTACTGGGTCTTCGCGGCCTACGCGGTCGCCGTGGTGCTCCTGGCCGGGGGCCAGGATGTGATCTGGGCGGCGTGGGCGGCCCCCGCCTACTGCATCGGGCGGTGGCCTTGCCGTGGTCGCGCTCCTGGGGCGTCGCCGCGTTGGTCGCCGTGTTCGCGGTGGCGGCGCCGCTGCTGGCGATGATGGCCCAGGGCGGCGAGCTGGCGGCAGGGATGACCGTCATTGAACGGTCCGCGACGCTCCTGATCAGGGACGGAACCCGTACCTGCCGTCCGGCCAGCTCTCGTCCTGGCTGGCCTACAACCCCTATCTGCCCGCCATGGCCCTGTTCGGCCTGCCCAGCGCGATCGGGCTGCAGGGGGCGCCGGGGGACCCGCGGGTCTGGCTGGTCCTGGTCACGGTGGCCGCGTTCGCCGTGGCGCTGAGCCTCGGCGTCCCGCATTCGGTCGCGACTGCGCGGGCTGCCGTCGCAGCCTGCTGCGGTCGATCGCGATCGCGACCGCCTGCCCGGCGGTCGCGCTCAACCTGGCGGTGACCACGACCGACCCGCCGGTGCTGGCGCTCATGGTGCTCGCGCTCGCCATTCTCAAGTTTCCCGAACGGACCTGGCTCGCCGCGGTGGCCCTGGGTCTGGCCTGCGCGATGAAGCCGACCGCGTGGCTGGCGATCCCGGTGCTGGCCGCGATGCTCAGGTACCGGGACGGCACCCGGGCGGCGGTGACGTTCACCGCCACATCGGTCGCGGTGTTCCTTGCGATCACGCTGCCGGTGATGCTGGCCAACCCGGTCGCGATGACGCAGAACACGGTGCTGTTCCCGCTCGGCCTGACCGCCCACCTCACCCCGGCCCAGAGCCTGACCCCAGGCGACCTGCTGGCGCGCACCGGCCCGGCCGGCCACGACCTCTCGGTCGTCCTGCTGCTGGTGGTCGGCATCGCCGTGGCCGTCCTGCTGCTCATCCGTCCGCCGCGCACCCGCGGGCGGCCGCCTGGTGGCTGGCGATCGGGCTGGCCCTCATGTTCACCCTCGGGCCCGACGAGCGCTTCGGGTACTTCATCTACCCGCTCGGCCTGGTCGGCTGGCTGGCGCTCACCCGCCCGGCCAAACAGACCCCTGGAACCCGTCCCAGTCGAGTGAAACGGGATCACTGAGAT